>CAVOHU010000001.1:0-722500 GCA_963695795.1 uncultured Acidobacteriota bacterium
TCAGCGCGCCGGTCGGATCGTCGACGGCCTTTCCACTCGGGAGAATCGCCAGCCTGGGACTAATCTCGCGGACAACGATCTGTTCTTTGGAGTGCCTGGCCAGGCCATCGGTCAGGCCCGCCTGGTTCGGGATCCCGAACGTGTCGTGAAGCGACGGCCTTCGAAGGTCCCCGTCAATCAAGAGGACTCTCCGCTGGTACGAATCGCTCAGCGTCAGCGCCAGGTTGCTCGCGGTCAGGCTCTTGCCCTCGCCGGGGTTCGCGCTGGTTACCATGATCACCTTCACGGCCCGTTCCGCCTGGGCGTGGTGCATCGTCGCGACCAGCTTGCGATACTGTTCGGCAGCCACCGCCAGCGATTCGTGACTCTCGGGAGTCGCGGAACCTACCAGCTTCTCCCCTTCACGAGACGCGCTGAGGTCAGCGGACTTCACGGCCGACGAGGCAAACCCTCGATCGGATCGCTGCGAGGCCGGGCCGCCGTGTGGTTCCGCGGCGCTCGAGGGTGCCGGCGGTTCCTCGGCGTCCAGCTTCCAGGGATCGGAGAACCCTGGCTGGCTCGTCTCCTGCCCTTCGCTCGGCCACGGCTTCCACGCTGGCCGGGACAATCGGAGCCTTTCCATCGGTCGCGCGGCTGAGGGCGGCGTGCAGGCGGCTCATCGCATCCACTCCTGGGCCGCGGCAACGAACGCCTTGTGGGCCGGATCCGGTTTCGAGGCACCACTGTCCCAGCGCCAGGGATGATCTGACGCGTCGCCGCCCACCAACGTCTTGCGAGCGTTGGCCGTTTCCGCCTGCGACGCCGGATGGTCAAGAGCCGGAAGTCGCGCGACACTTCCTCGATGATGTCGGGCCCAACTGGCTTCACTGCGGCGGCGAACCCGGCAAGCATGGCGTTGTCACAGACGACATTGATGGTACGCGGGATGCCTCGCGATCGCTCGTGAACCAGCTCGATTGCTTCCCTGGTAAACACCTCGAGCGGATCGCCGGCGGCTCTCCGTATCCGGCCAGCCACGTACGCAGCCGTCTGGTTCAATCCGAGAGGGGACAGGTCCGCGCGCAGCGCGACCCGTTGTTTCAGTTGCCGCAACTCGGGCCGATCGAGCACGTCCGCCAGTTCCGGTTGACCGGCCATCACGACGGGCAGCAGCTTGTCTCTCAGGGTCTCGAGGTTCGCCAGCAGGCGGACCTCCTCCATCAGTTCGAGCGACAGGCTCTGAGCCTCGTCTATCACGAGCGCCGTCAACACCCCGGACTGGTTCCTGCCGAGGAGCAATTGCTCGAACTCGAGCAGGAACCTCGCCTTCGAGGCTGCGGCCGCCATGCTCAGGCCGAAACTCATCGCCAGGAACTCGTAGAACTCGGCGCGGGTCAGCGTCGGGTTGCTCAGGTAGACGCAGCGTCCGTCCGGACGAGAGACGGACTCGAGCGCCGCACGGATGATCGTCGTTTTGCCCGTCCCGGCCTCGCCGATGACGAGCGTGATTCCCTTTGCGGCCGACGATGCCGTAGTGCACGACACTCAGGGCCTCGAGGTGGCCCCCGGAGAGGTACAGGAACGTCGGGTTCGGCGTCAGGTCGAATGGCCGCTCGCGCAGGCCGTAGAATGCTTCGTACATGTTCACCGCAGCAACGCAGGCAGCCTGATCAGGCCGTTTGTCCACCCGAGGAGGGCCGCGCCGGCCAACGCGACCACCACGACCGCCGCGCCAACAAGGCCGAATACCCGTCTTCGTCTCGCACGGCGACGATCCTCGGTGGTCTCGATCACAGGGATCGCGGCCAGCACCGGGAGCCGGAGCACGCTGATGACGTCCTCCTCGGATCGCAATCCCATGTCCTTGTACTCGAGAAGGGCAACCAGGCCGAGCCCCACACCAAGCCCGGCGAGGGCGCCAACCAGGTTGAGCATCTGCCGGTTCGGGCTGGCCGGACCTTCCGGCAGCCGAGCGCGATCGAGCACCTTGAAGTACTCGCCAATCTGTCGCTGCTCGAGGGCGGCCGCGACCTTCGAGTCCTCCTGCTTGGCGAGCAGGCTCTCGTAGCCTCTGCGCACCGTGTCGTAGTCGCGGGTCAGCGCGGTCAGCTCGGCCTCGAGTTTCGGGGTCGCGGACACCTTCTTCTCCACCGCGGCGATCCGATCCCGAAGCTGCTTCTCTTCTCCCTGCTTCGAGGCCAGCGCGATGATCACGCCGTTCAGCTCCTGCCTGGTCTCCTGGATTCGCCGCAACTGATTGGCCTCTTCAGGTGTCCGGGCGCGTACCGTGCGTGGAGCCGGCGAGGACGGCTGGGCCGCCTCAGCCTTGAGCTTTGCCTCGAGACCCGTGATCTGACGTTTTATGTAGACGACGTCCGGATGTCCGGGCGTGAGACGCAACTCGAGTGCCTTCAACGTCTCGCGCGCGGCATCAAGCCGTTCTGCGGTGGTCAGAGGCGCAGCACCGTATCTGCAGTCGCTCCCGGCGCGCGTGACAGCGGGCAGCGGCGCCGCCGGCACGGTGGCTTCCAGATCCGCGAGCGTCCGCTCGAGCAACAGTCTTCGGTCACGGTCGCGATTCGCCGAGTCGAGGAGAGCCTGGACCTGCAGTTGCAGGTTGTGCAGGACCTGCAGGTTCGCGTCGCGCTCCGACGGCAGCTCCCCCGCGTGCCGGCGCTGGAACTCGGCCACCTTGGATTCCTGCTCGGCGAGCCGCCGCCTGGCGTCCTCGAGCTGCGACTGCAGGAAGTCGGTCGTGGCTGTCGCCAGCACCTCGCGATCCTGGAGGTTTTCGTTGATGAGCTCCGAGGCCAGCCGCTCAACCACCAGCATGGCGGCTTTCGGGTTCTTGTAGGTGAACGCAATCCGGAAGGCGTCACCCTGGACGACGGTCACGACGACATCCCGGCGCATTCGCTCGACGACATCCTGCATGGGAAGCTGCTGTCGCTCGGCCGGATAGAGGTCGAGGTCCCGGACGATCGCCTCGAGCCGGGTCCGGCTGAGTATCTGCTGCTGGATCGAGCGCATCCGGTCTTCGATGCGGGTGGTGACCGTGGCGCGCACGTAGCTCTCGGGCACCCGCTGCTGGACGATCAGGATGACGGTTTCGGACAGGTAGCGGTTGGGGAGCGTCCGTACAACGGCGACGGTCCCGGCGAGAATCAGGACGAACGGAATGATGACGGCCCACTTCCTCCGCCACACCACCCACAGCATGTCTTCCGGCTTGTACTTCTTACCCGGCAGCACGATTCACCTCACTGATTGACAGCCACTCCCCGCTCGCGCCCGGCCCCGGCGCGCACGAGCGGCAGCCAGAAGCTGGCCGCCGATCTGAAGGCGCTGGCGGTTCATCTGAAGCGGCACGCCAGCCGGCAGTTGGTAGCTTGTCGGGAAATCGTACCGGTAGTAGATGTACTGGGCGTCGATCGCCACGAAAGAGGCGAGCCCGACTTGAGCCCGCACCGAGCCGGAGTAGATTTGAAATCCTCGTTCACGCAGGTTCTCGCGCTGGCCGTTCGAGTAGGTAGCGGCCAGCGAGAGATTCACCCTTCGGCCCAACTGACCAGAGACGTCCGACGTTCGCGATATCAGCCCAGATCGGCGTCTGAAGCGCAGTGTTGAACTGCAGCGAACGGGTGAAGCCGGCGCCAGCGGTCCACCCGGGCGCGAAGGTACGCGATACGCGCGCGGATCCGCGCCACCCGGCGTGCAGGGCGGGCGCCGTCGCGACGGACGACCGACGAGCCGAGGCTGAGGTCGATTGTCGTCGCCTGGCCGCGCGGCGACTCGCGCGTGTATCCAATCCCAATGTCCGCGTCGTGCGATCTGTCGGTAGCCTGAGCCGCATCGTCCGCGAATCGAGCTTCGCGGTACGCATACGAGA
Organism: uncultured Acidobacteriota bacterium; assembly: GCA_963695795.1. Taxonomy (GTDB): domain Bacteria; phylum Acidobacteriota; class Vicinamibacteria; order Vicinamibacterales; family JAKQTR01; genus CAVOHU01. The sequence continues at coordinate 3,869 of CAVOHU010000001.1, forward strand.
CGCGCAGGGTGAACCGTCGAGACATCTGACGGTCGGCCGCGATGCGGGCATCCTGGCTGCGAAGCTGACAGATGCTGGACTCTCGAGCGACGACTCGTTGAACGCGTACACGAGAGAGGCCGACGTTCGGCGGCCAAGGCGGCGCGTGAGCGTCGCACCCGCGGAGTTCGTGTGATTCGGATTGCGTGCGGACGCAGAGTCGAAAGGCTGAGCCGAGGCCCCCGGCCCGGCGGCCGGGTCGAGCGCCATCGAGTAGTAGGGAGAGTAGGTGTAGCTGCCGGAGGTGCTCGCCGTCGTTGCGCCAGACGTGTAACTCAGGCTTGCGTTGGCCCCGTAACCCAAGGCACTGAGCTGGTCTCCTGACCCCGCGTAGTACGGGAGGTTGACCGACCCCGCCGCGTCACCAGCGAGACGTCGGCCGCGAAGCACATAGTTCAGTCGGGCAACGGCCGAGTAGAGGCCCTGGAACCTCGAGGGCGGAGCGCCGTCCGCTGACGCGGGCGACGCCAGCCCATCGTCCGCCGCTCCGTTCAGTGACACCGTCAGATCCATGGAGTGAAGGCTCGGCCGATTCGCATCGACGTTTCCAAACAGGCTGCGATACGGCCGCGCCGGACGCCTCGCCTGCGCACACACCGGCAGCGCCGTGAGCATCATGCCCACAACGAGTACGACAACGCCGCTGGTGCGCGCACATCGATGCATAACTACGGGACGATCACCGTGTCCCCGGGCCGCAGATCGATGTTGCTGGCCAGGTTCTTCAGGCTCTGCACGGCCTGGTAGTTGAACTTGAAGGTGATTGGCTTCGCGGCGGGACCGGCCTGGCCCGCCGGGGGCTCCCGGATGATGACGATGTCCTTCGACTTCGCATATTCCGACAGGCCGCCCGCCATCGCGATGAGCTGAACCACCGTCAACCTGTTCCCGAGCGGATACGCCCCAGGCCTCGCCACCTGGCCGGTGATGAACACCTTCCGGCTGTTGATCTGCCTGACGATGATCGTGACACTCGGGTCCTCGACGAAGTCGCTTCGCTTCCTCGTTCACCTTGTCGCGAAACTGCTCCGGCGTGAGGCCGGCAGCCTGGATGTCATCGAGCAGCGGCAGCGTGATCTTCCCGTCCGGGCGCACGGTGACCTCGCCCGACATGTCCCGTCTCGCGCCGAAAGGTCACAACCAGGACATCCTCTGCGCCGATCACGTAGTCGGGCGGCAATGGAACCTGAACCGCTGGCGGCGTCGCGACCTTTGGCGCAGGCGCGTTTTGTGCCGGAGACTGGGCCGCGACCGCCACTACCGTCAGGGCCGCTATCCCCATCACCGCAACCAATCCGAATCTGAGCTTTTTCATGTTCACGCTCGGCCCCAGGCGCACAGGGCCCGCGCCAGGCCGCTTTCTCCAGGCGTTCACCGATACTCCCTGTACGGCAGTTGACACTCGTGCTTCCGCAGGAAATTCAGGAACCGCTTGTAGTCGCTCGGGTGCATGTTGAAGAGCTTGGTCGCGATCTTGTAGCTGCCCCGGGACTGTTCGAGCGCCTTCGAGACGAGCTCGCGCAAGTTTCCCCTCGTGATCTCCCGCTGCATGTAGAGCGGGTAGACCGCCGTCCAGAACGACTCGCCGTGCTCGACCATCCGCTTGTAGAGGTCGTCGGCCACGGTGCGGCGACGCTCCCGCTTGGGCCGAAGGCTGATGCTGCGCTGCGTCCGGATTTCGAGGGGCAGGTCGTCGACCTTGATTTCGGCCCCGGTCGCCGACACGAGGATCCGCTCGGCGACATTCGCGAGCTCCCGCACGTTGCCCGGCCAGCGGTACTCGGAGAGCGCCGCGTAGGCTTCGGGGCTGATGGCGGGCCGGCCGCCGTTGGTGCGGCCGAGCTGCGAGAAGAACCTGTCGATGAGCAGCGGAATGTCCTCGCGCCGGTCCCGGAGCGGCGGCACGTCCAGGTGGATCACGTTGATGCGATAGAAGAGATCCTCGCGGAACAGGCTCTGCGCCACCATCTCCGGCAACGACTGGTTGGTGGCGGCAATCACGCGGACGTCGACGGTCTGCTCGATGCGGTCGGTGCCGACCTTCTGGATCTCGCCGGTCTCGAGGAACCTGAGGAGCATGCCCTGCATCCGCAGGCTCATCTCGCCGATCTCGTCGAGGAACAGGCTGCCCGTGTCCGCCATCTCGATGCGGCCGGACTTGTCGCGGTAGGCGCCCGTGAAGCTGCCCTTCGTGTAGCCGAACAGCTCCGACTCCAGCAGCGTTTCGGGAAGGCCGGCGCAGTTGACCGTCACGAACGGCTTGCCCGCGCGCTCGCTCGCCGCGTGAATCGCCTGCGCCACGAGCTCCTTTCCGACGCCGCTCTCGCCGGTGATGAGCACTTTCGCTTCGGAGGCCGCGATGCGGCGGATCTCCTCCTGAAGGGCCATCATCACCGGGCTGTGACCGATGAGTTCGCCGTGGCCGTTTCTCGTCACACCTTGCTCCCCGTCAAAAAGCCATCGATCGCGAGGCGATCATCGGGCTCGAGCTTCACGAATCGCGCCCCGATGCGATAGCCGCCGTCCTGGGGGTCTGACGTGCTCGAGACGTGACGGACCTCGACGTCTGCCTCGACGAGCCTGCCGCCAAGCCTGGCGACGAGCCGGGGCGCAGGCCCGAGACGGGCCGGATACGGGCACCCCATGAGCACGCCATCGGTGCTGATGTCGAGGAGCCGAACCGAGAGGGCAACTCCCTGCACGACGACGGTCCCGTCCGAGACCGCGGTGCGGGTTGAACGACGACGCTCAGCGAGGTTCACTTCCACGTCAGGACTCGTCCGAGCCAGGCGCCGTGGCCGATCCGGCAATCATCCGGTCGAGCCTGGCCCTGGTCTCCGAATTGAGGTTGAGGAACTCGAAGCCAACCGCGTAGCGGTGGTTCCCCGATGCTGCACCGAGCGGCCTGAGGTGCCTGACGACGGCCGCGATCATCGTCTCGTCGTCCGCGCGGATGAGGCGCAGCGTGTGCACCGAGCCGAGCGGGAGCGGGTAGCCGACTTCGACCTGGACCCCTTCGGGTCCGAAGTCGCTGACGGGAAGCGGCTCGACGGTTTCCACCGAGGCCCACAGCTCACCCACGATTTCGAATCGCGCGACGTTTCTCCGGTCGGCCAGACGCATGATCCCTCCGTCGCCGCCATTCACCGCCACGTTGCGTTGGGGCCCTCGCCGCGCCACGCCAGTTTCCGAGCCGTGCGAACCGGCGATCCGGTGGTCGGGCGACGCGCCCGACACTCGCGGCACGCTGCGGGTGGCGAAGACTGCCGAAAGGGGGGACGTTTGGCCGAATCGGCACGACGCAAATACGCAAGGCGAACGCCAGTTTTCGCGGTGGACGCTTCGAGTCGCCGGGCTTTCAACTCGTCTCCAAGGCCGACATCGAGATCGCTCCACTTTGCAGGCGAAATCGCCGCAATCATCAATAAATGTCGGAACAAAGTCGCCGGAATCCGTGCGGAAGTCGCCTCGCATCGGCAGCCCAAAGTCATCTAATAGGCAGACTAAAGTCAGACAATTGTGCCCCTGGCGGCTCGTGAGACATCGCGACTACGAACCGCTGAGGCTGGACACGGCGACCGTATCCCGTTCTGCCAGCTTGTGAGTCAGGGGGGACGGCGTGGGTCCCGTATTCTCGCGGAACCCCTGCAGAGGGATGTGGCAGTGGTACGAGCGGAGGAAACTCATGAACCGCTTGTAGTCCGCTGCCTGCATGTTGAACTTCTCGGTCAGCGACGTGTAGCAGCCGTGGCACTGCTCCAGGCCGAGGCGCACGACTTCGCGGACGTTTTCGCGAGTCAGGTCGCGCTCCATGAAGGGCTGGTGCACGACCGACCAGAAGCACTCACCCTCGTCTATCATCCGGGCGAGCAGTTCGCGCTCCAGCGGGCGGATTTCACTCGGAGCACCTGGCGGGTGGGGGCGCGTTGCCGCCTGGCCAAGCGCCTCGGGCAGGTCGTCGAACCCGACCTTGTTGCCGTCGAGGCGCAGCACGACGCGCTCCACCACGTTCCGCAGCTCGCGGACGTTTCCCGGCCAGTCGTAGCTCATCAGCCGATCGGTCACCTCCGGCCCGAGCCGCGGCATGGGCACGCCGCGCCGTTGCGTGTAGGAGCGCAGGAAGTCCTCGAAGAGCACCGGCACGTCCTCGATGCGAGCCCGGAGCGGCGGGACCTGGATCTGAAAGACGTTCAGGCGGAAATACAGATCCTGCCTGAACTCGCCGGATGCCACCCGCGCTTCGATATCCCGGTTGGTCGCGGCGATGATGCGCACGTCCAGCCGCCGTCCGCCTGCTCGGAGCCCACCTGCTGAATTTCCCCCGTGTCGAGGAACCGGAGCAGGAGCACCTGCATCCGGAGGCTCATCTCGCAGACTTCGTCCATGAAGAGCGTGCCGTGATTCGCCAGCTCGAGGAGCCCCGGCTTGTCGCGGTACGCACCCGTAAAGCTGCCCCGCGCGTGCCCGAACAGTTCTGACTCGAGCAGGGAGTCGGGGATCCCGCCGCAGTTGACGGCGCAGAACCGCGCGTTCCGCCGGGCGCTGCCGTCGTGAATCAGCCGCGCCGCGACCTCCTTGCCGACCCCGCTCTCACCGGTGATCAGGACCTTCGCGTCGCACCGGCTCGCCAGCTCGATCTCCTGTTTCAGCCCTTCGACTGCCAGGCTCGAACCGATGAACCGCACACACGGCGGACCCGTCAAGAAGGTCGATTGAAGGCTTCCGCTGAACTCCTGCGCCGGACCCAAGCATGATGACCACACGGCTGCGACCCCAGTGATAGACGTATGAATGTGACTATCCCACCCGACTGATCCCCGTTCCGCGGTCTCCTCGGCTGCCCCACGCGTCTGGAAACCGGCCCTGCCGGCTGGCCTCTGCCGGCTAGAGACTTCCTATCTCTGCCCTCCTTCACTCGTCCGTACGGCAGGGTCGAACCACCGGTCGACGATCTGAACGGCGATCCCGATCCCTGTCGGCGCGGGGTCGACACGCAACACGGTCCCGCGGCAGTGGACCCGAAGCTGGCCCTGCGGGTCGGCATGGTCCAGAACGAGGGCGAACGTGATGCTGTCTCCGACCTCGTAGCCACCCTGGCATTCGAAGTACACGCCGGAAATACTGACATTGCGGGTCACGCCCGTCTCTGTCGCCAGCTCGATCGGCACGGAGAGACTGATCCGCACTTCTTGCCGCCGAATACGCGCGCCGGGAGGAGTGTCCATGGCGAACGGCCTACTCAGTCACCCGTTCTGGCGCTGATCCCGGGCTGGGCCCAACCGAATCAGCAGCCGGAAAGTCGTTGCCCGCGTTGAAGTTCACCGGCAAAAGCCCGATACACTAGATCAGGACGGCGAGAATAGTGCTTTCGGCAGGCCCGGGCAATCCATCGAGGGGGTACATTCTTGTCCACCCTGTGATATTGATCCAGGGGCCCCCTCAAACATGTATCACAAGTGATACATGCACCCCCTTTGCCGCGGCCGTTGTCGTCTGCCCCGCGTAAGCCGTCTGATTCGGCCGTCCCGTTCGACAGGAAGGACTGTCTTGGCTGTCTCACTGGTCCTCGCGTGCGACCAACCGCTCGTGATCGAAGCGTTGGAATCGCTCTGCCGGCGCGAGGCGGACCTCCAGGTCGTCGCCACCAGCCCCTCCGAAAGCGCCACGCTCACCGCGCTCGCCGAACACCATCCGGATGTCCTGGTTCTGGACATCGAACCGCCGTGCTCCTCCTGTGAAGCGATTCTCGGGGCCATCGCCGCCGGCGGGTACAAGACCCGGGTCGTTCTGCTTTCGGCCGGCATCGACGACGAAGACTTGCTGAGCGCCATCCGGCTCGGGGTTTCCGGCGTGATTCCCAGGGACGCGGCCCGGGAGCTCTACGCCGAGTGCATTCGCAGCGTGAGCAGGGGCGACCAGTGGCTGGATGGCCGGACCGTGGGGCGGGTCGTGCAGAAGCTCTTGCACCGCGAGGCGGGATTCCGGGAGATCGCGTCGGTTCTGACGGCTCGCGAAATCGAGATCTTCAGGCTGGCGGCAGCCGGGCAATCGAACAAGGTCATCGCGGCCACGCTGTTTGTTTCGATTGGAACCGTCAAGACGCATCTGCACCACATCTTCCGCAAGCTCAAGCGCGACACCAGGGCGTCGCTCGCCGAGTTCGCGAAGGCAAAGGGGCTCCTCCCCCCATCGGGCGGCACACCGAAGCGCCAGAACACCTTGTAGGGCGCGGGCTTCAGCCCCGCCGTACGGGCGGCCCTTTAGGACCGCCCGATCGGAGTCGCGACGCTGAAGCATCGCGACCTACGGCGCCCCTGAAGGGGTCGCCCTACTTCTTCGAAATGATCGGTCGCCCTGCATCTTCGGAACCTGCGGCGGCGCCGAGCTCTGCCCGGAACATTGAAGCGGAACATGGCAGTGATGGGAGCGGAGAAAGCGCATGAACCGCTTGTAGTCTCCGGCCTGCATGTTGAACATCTCTGTCAGCGACGCGTAGCAGCCCTGGCACTGCTCCAGTCCGAGGCGCACGACCTCTCGGACCGTCGCGCGGGTCAACTCGCGCTCCAAGTAGGGCTGGTGCACGACCGACCAGAAGCACTGCCCGTCCTCCACCATCCGCGCGAGCAACTCGCGCTCCAGGGGGCAGCATCTCGCCCTCGGCGCCACGGGCGATGCAGGCGAATGGCCGTCGGCCCGAGCGGCGCGGGCAGATCGTCGAGGGCGACCGAGTCGCCGTCGAGCCGCAACACGACGCGCTCGACCATGTTCTGGAGCTCGCGCACGTTCCCCGGCCAGTCGTACTTCTGCAGCCGCTCGAGCACGCCCGCCTCGAGCCGCGGCACGGGCACGCCCCGTCGCTGCGTGTACGACTGCAGGTAGTGCTCGAAGAGCGCCGGCACGTCTTCGAGGCGGGCCCGCAGCGGCGGAACCTGAATCGGAAAGACGTTCAGGCGGAAATACAGGTCCTGCCGGAACTCGCCGGAGGCCACACGCGCGTCGACATCCCGGTTGGTCGCGGCGATGATGCGCACGTCCAGCCGCCTCTCCAGTTGCTCGGAGCCCACCGGCTGAATCTCCCCCGTGTCGAGGAACCGGAGCAGGAGCACCTGCATCCGGAGGCTCATCTCGCAGACCTCGTCCATGAACAACGTGCCGTCGACTCGCCAGCTCGAGGAGTCCCGGCTTGTCGCGATACGCGCCCGTGAAGCTGCCCCGCGCGTGACCGAAGAGTTCCGACTCCAGCAGCGAGTCGGGGATCCCGCCGCAGTTGACCGCCGAGAACCGGGCGTTTCGCCGGGAGCTGCCGTCGTGAATCAGCCGCGCCGTCACGTCCTTGCCGGCGCCGCTCTCACCGGTGATCAGCACTTTCGCGTCGCACCGGCTCGCCAGCTCGATCTCCCGTTTCAACTGTCTGACCGCCGGGCTCGACCCTATGAACCGCGCGCTCGACGGTCGCGTCACGAACGGTGGCTGATTGTCTGCACCTATACCCTGTGAATTGCCAGGCAGTGATGACGACACGGCTCCAACCCCAGTGATTGACGCACGAGTGCGTCGACCCACTCCACCGACACCGGTTGCATCGATTCGCAGGGTTCGGCCTTGGCAGGGGAGGCGAATTGACCCGCGTGAATCGGTTGATCGAGCGATGAGACGGACCGAAGTCAGGTCTCCTGCGGCAGTTTCGGCGAGGGATTCGACAGAGGTGCGCCAGGCGGATTCGCTGACAGGGATTCCCGTCTGGCCTGGAACCCGAGTCGCGGCGACCGGCTCTCGTTTGACAACAGCGATAGCCGGCCGACGCGCTTCCAGCGCGATCGCGCTAAGGGCACCTGGCTGCTAGAGGGACACCAGCCCTGTCACCGTTTCCGTTCCCGTCCGAATTCCGATGGAGAAGCGACCTCTCCGGGCCGCGAGGGGCGTGAAAGCGTCGATGACCCGTTCAACTACCGCCACCAGCGAGGCCTACAACGGAGAGCCGTCTCAGAGGATCGTCGCAATTTACCCCGACTGCGTTTGTCTGTCAATACGCGGGCGAAAGGACGGGGGAAACAGGCGGGCGAAAAGACAGCGGCTATCCCGTGACTGGCGCCAGGGGCGCTCCCTCCAGGTAGGCCCGCCGGACGATCTCTCGCAGCTCGTCGACAGATTCGGCGTGGTTGATCGCGTAGCGCAGATGGGCTCCGCCATCGATGCCCTTCGTGTACCACGCGCTCAGGGCGCGAAGCTTGTTCACGACCCAGCGCGCGCGGCCCGTCGCCGCGCTCGGCGCCACCGCGCCCGCGGCCACATGCCTGAAGCCCGCCGCCTCGCCGGCGCCCTCGTCGAGCAGCAGGTCCAGGTATTCGAGCAGGAAGCGCCCGCGTTCTTCGGGCGAGACGGCGCGCATGGGCCGTCCCTGGAGCAGGTCCGCGGTCTGCGCGAACAGCCACGGGTTGCTCAGGATGCCGCGGCCGACAAAGGCCCCGGCAATGCCGGTGACGCCGAGCGCCCGTACCACCTGATCGGCCTCCACGAGGTCGCCGCTTCCGAACACCGGGATGCGGACGCTTTGCGCCACGCGCGCGACCACTTCCCAGTCGGCGGTTCCGCGGTAGGCCTGGGCGGCGGTCCGCCCGTGCACGGTGACGGCCGAGGCGCCGGCCTGCTCGACCATCTTCGCCAGCTCGGGCGCGTTCCGATCATCGTCGCTCCATCCGGCGCGCATCTTCACGGTCACGGGGATCTTCACCGCCTTCGCCATGGCGCCCACGATGCCCGCCGCGCGAACGGGTTCACGCATGAGGCTGCACCCGGCGCTGTTCCTCGACACCTTCGGCACCGGGCAGCCCATGTTCACGTCGACGAAGTCCGCGCCGAGCTGCTCGACGACGCGTGCCGCCTCGGCCATCTTCGCCGGGTCGCCGCCGAAGATCTGGATGGCGACGGGCCGTTCCTCCTCGGTGAACTCGGCGTACTCGAGCGTCCGGCCCGCGCCTCGCACGAGCCCTTCGGAGCTCACCATCTCCGACACGACCAGGCCGCATCCGCCGTGACGCTTGACGAGACGCCGGAACGCGGTGTCGGTCATGCCGGCCATCGGGGCGAGCGCGAGCGGGGGGTTCAGCGGGGGAAAGGACATTGGTGCAGCCTATAGGTTACAGGGTACAGGGTACAGAGGATCACGAGGCCGTCGTGACTGTCTATGACCTGTAACCTGTTCCCTGTAACCTAGTACGCTCTCACATCCGTCACATCCATCGCGACGGCCACGGCGCGGTTGATCATCGTGATCGAGAGCACGAGCTTCGTCTTCGGGCCCTTGCGAATGAGCCGTCCCGTCACGCCCTTGAGCGGCCCGTGCAGGACTTCCACCAGGTCGCCCTCGTGCAGGGCCGGGCACGGGTCGTACTTGAGCTCGCTCGCCACGAGCCTCTGGACGGCGACAATCTGATCGGCAGGGATCGGCGCGGGCGCGCCCTCGAACGAGACGATCGACACGACGCCGGCGCACTTCTTCACGTCCAGCATGTTCCGCAGATCGAATCGCGCGAAGCAGTAGCTCGGAAAGAGCGGCCACGCGATGAGCTTCTTCCTATCTTTCCACCGGCTCCACCGGTTGACGGTCGGCAGGAACGCCTCGATGTCCTTCCGCGTGAGCTGGTCGAAGACGGCCTTTTCGGCACGCGATCGCACCCAGAGCGCGAACCACGGCGCGGCATCGATGCGCGCGGGCGCGAGGACGGCAGAACCGCTCTCCGGACTCTCCACGGAGCAATTTTACCTTTGATGGGCGTCGGGCGGCTCGATGTAGGGCGGAGGCTTTAGCCCCGCCGTATGCGCGGGCTTTTAAGCCCGCGCCCGTCGTCGCGACGCTGAAGCGTCGCGACACACGGCGCCCCTAAAGGGGTCGCCCTACATCTTTGGGACCTGCGGCGACCGGATAGGGTCGCCCTACATCTTTGGGACCTGCGGCGACCGGATAGGGTCGCCCTACATCTTCGGGACCCGCGGCGGCCGGGTAGGGCCGCCCACACAAATCCGAATCCCGGTCTTCTATTCAGATCCCCGGTTGTTTGGGCGGCGCTGCCGGCGGCCAGCTCCTTGGCGAGCTGCGCGACGCGCGCGTCGTAGATCTTGTGCAGGTCGTCGTTCTTCCACTCGATGATCGCCTGGCCGCGCAGCTTCTCGAGATACTTGTCCACTTCGACCCGGCGCTTGGATTCGTACACCTTGTCCCCAATCTTGTCGCGCGCCTGCTCGAACCCGAGCACGACGGGATCGGTCCTCGATTCGAGCTTCAGGATCGCCCACCCCTTCGCGGTCCGGAAGACCTCGGTGACGCCACCTACCGCCAGGGGCGTGAGCAGCTTGGCAATGTCCGCGCTCAGCTCGTCGGGCCGGAGCGGCCCGACCAGGCCTCCGTTCGCTTTCGACGCCGACTCGGACAGCTCGGCGACGAGCTTCTCGAACGACTCACCCGCCCGCGCCCGCGCGAGCGCCTGCTCGCACTTCACCTTGGCCGCTTCGTCCAGCCCGACGTTGAGGACTTTGCCGTCTGTCTGCACGTTCACGACCAGCTCGCGCAGCGTCAGCGAGGCGGGCGTCGTGAACTCGTTCGAGTGCTCCGCATAGTATTTCTTCGCCTCTTCCTCGGTGACGCCGATCTTGCTCTGCACCTCGGTCTGCTGCACCTGGTTCACGATCATCTGGCGCTCGAGCTGCTTCCGCAGGTCGGTCATCGACATGCCTTCCTGCTTGAGCGCGGCCTGGAACGCTTCCTCGGTTTCGAGCTTGTTCTCTTTTCGGATGTTCTCGAGGACGCGCTTGAACTGTTCGTCGCTGAGCTTGAAGCCGAGCTCCTTGCCCCGCTGGAGCAGCAGCAGCTCGTCGATCGAGTCCACCAGCATGTCCGGCGTCATCTCCTGGATCGTCTTGCGCAGCTCCTCGTCTGAGAGCTGCTGCCGTCGCGCGCGGATCGCGTTGAGCTGCCGGCCCTCGAGGTCGGTCTTGGTGATGATCTCGCCGTTGACCTTCACGAGAATCTGCTCGAGGATTTCGATCGGCGCAGCCGGCGCGGCGACTTCCTGCGGCGAGGCCGGCGCGGTCTGCGCGGGCGGCGGTTGGGCCGGAGGCGGCGGCTGAGTCGGAGGCGGCTGCGCCGCGGCGACCCCCGCGGTCAACACCAGTGCTGCAAAGGACAAGGCCATCGTTCTCATGTCGTGCAATCTCGAATTACAATCACTCCGGGAGTGATTCGTCGATCGTCGCCCATCCGGAATCCCCAAGACACGGCCTACGAGAGCGGCTCGTAGGGGCGACCCGGTCAGGTCGCCCGCGTGAATCGCAAACCTCTAGTCTATCATTGGGCCAACGAACCGAGCAGCGAGCCGACGAGCGTCAGCACCCCTCCCGGGGCACGCGGATCCTCTTTGGGCGGCCGCATGATTTCGTCCTTCGTGAACCCGGGCTTCACCTCGCCCGAAGTCGCTCGCGTCGTCCACCACGACTTCGACACCCTCGGCACGGTCGGCATCACGCCGGGTTGCGGTCCGGTTCGCCTGGCGGAAACCCTGGACGCGTCAGCCTGACTGGGCATCGCGTCGCCCCCGCGGCCGTCCTGGTTCTCCCGCCCCGCCATCGACGGGGGCTTCGCGCCGAGCTTCAACTTGATGGTCGATGGCGGCATCAACTGCACGTCGTTCCGGTTACGAACGATCTTGATGACCTTGGCGGGGTCGGGCGCACGTTTCCCGTCGTCCCTGAACCTTAGGACGACCGACGAGCCCTGGCGGTCGAGCGATTCGACGCCAAGCCGGTCGGCCAGGAGGCGGACGCGGCCGAACGCCTCGAGCGTCAGCACGGAATCCGGCGGCGGTCCGTACCGGTCGCGGATTTCATCCATGACCCGGTCGAGCTCCGCATCGTTCCTCGCCGACGCCACCCGGCGGTACAGCACGAGGCGCTGCGAGATGTCCGGGACGTAGTCTTCGCTGATGCGGAGGTCGATGCCGAGATTCACGGTCGCGCGCGCTTCGTCCTCGATCTCCTCCCCCTTCAGCTCGCGCACCGTCTGGTCGAGCAGCTTCATGTACATCTCGAAGCCGACCGCGTCGATCTGGCCGCTCTGCTCGCCGCCGAGCAGGTTGCCGGCGCCGCGGATCTCGAGGTCGAGCGCGGCCACCCGGAAGCCGCTGCCGAGGTCGCTGAACTCCCGAATCGCGGCGAGGCGCTTCCTGGCGACCGGCGAAAGGTTGTCTTCCGGCGGGACGAGCAGGTAGGCGTACGCGGGCCGATCCGATCTGCCCACGCGGCCTCTCAACTGGTAGAGCTGCGCCAGGCCGTAGCGATCGGAACGATTGATGATGATCGTATTCACGTTCGGAATGTCGAGCCCGTTTTCGACGATGGTCGTCGCGAGCAGGATGTCGAAGTCGTGCCCGACAAACCCGATCATCGCCTTCTCGAGCTCGTGCTCACCCAGTTGCCCGTGGCCGACGACGATGCGCGCCTCGGGGACGAGCCGCGTGATGAGCTGCCCCATCGAGTAGATCGACTCGACGCGGTTGTGCACGAAGTAGACCTGCCCGCCGCGCGCCAGCTCGTTGCGAATCGCCCGGGTGATCACCTGCTGGTTGAACTTGACGACGTTGGTCTGGATGGCCAGGCGGTCCTTCGGCGGCGTCTCGATGATGGACATGTCGCGGATGCCGGTGAGCGACATGTTCAGCGTCCTCGGGATCGGCGTCGCGGTCATCGTCAGGACGTCGACGCGCTTGCGGAGGTGCTTGATGCGCTCCTTGTGCGCAACTCCGAATCGCTGCTCCTCGTCGACGACGAGCAGGCCGAGATCGCGGAACGTCACGTCTTTCGACAACAAGCGGTGCGTGCCGACGATGATGTCGATCCGGCCGGCGGCGAGATCGGCCAGCACCTCCTTCTGCTCGGCGGCCGTCCGGAAGCGGCTGATCGAGTCGATCCTGATGGGGAACGCGCCGAAGCGCTCCTTGAGCGTCTTGACGTGCTGGAAGGCGAGGACGGTTGTCGGCGCGAGGAAGGCGGCCTGCTTGCCGTCCATCACCACCTTGAAGGCGGCTCGCATCGCGACCTCGGTCTTGCCGTACCCGACATCGCCGCAGAGCAGCCGGTCCATCGGCGTCGGCGTCTCGAGGTCGCGCTTGATGTCCTCGACGGCGGCCTGCTGATCAGGCGTCAGCTCCCACGGGAACGCCGCCTCGAACTCCTCCTGCCAGTGCGTGTCGGCCGGAAACGCGTGGCCCGCGATGGCTTTGCGCGCGGCGTAGAGCTTGAGCAGCTCCTCGGCCATGTCGCGCATCGCCTTCTTGACGCGCTGCTTGGCCTTGTCCCAGCTCGTGCCGCCGAGCCGGTCGAGCGACGGCCTGGCCCCGCCCGTGTATTTCTGCACGAGGTCCAGGCGATCGACCGGAACGAACAGCTTGTCGTCGCCGGCGTAGCGCAGCTCGAGGAATTCCTGGACAGGGATGTCGTTCGCGGCGGGAGGCGCCCCGATCTCCGATGTAGGCCGGGTCTTGCCTGGCCCGAGCGAAGTCGAGGGCAGACCCGGCGCGTCCGGCCCGGAGGTCGCGCTCTCAGATGTAGGCCGGGTCTTTAGACCCGGCGGGGTGGTCGTCGCCGGCGCCTGCACCGTCGTCGCGCCGATGCCGAGCTGCCGCAGGCCGACGAACACGCCGATGCCGTGATCGACGTGGACCACGAAGTCGCCGGGCTTGAGGTCGCGGAAATCGGAAAGGAATGCGCGCGAGGCCGAGCTTCTGCGCTCGCTCTGGCGATGCTCCTCCTCGAAGACGTCGGTCTCGGAGTAGATTTGCAGCCCCGCGTCGGGCAGGCGGAAGCCGCGGGAGAGGACACCGGTTGTGACCAGCACGTTGGCGGCGTAGGCGTCTTCGGCGCGATCGATCTGCACCGCGCGCAGCTCGTAGTCCGCGAGCACCTCGACAATGCGCTCGGCACGGCCCGGGGTCAGGGCCGCGAATACGACGGTATCCTGGCGATCGCGGGCGCGTTTGACCTCGCTCACCCACTCGGGCACGCGGCCCGCAAACGACAGCGCGGGCTGGCAGGCGATGTGCGTGGCGCCTGCCCCGACGTCGAGCTCCTCGACGGCGGTCGAGCCGGCAAGCCCCTGCTCGATCTCGGACCACGGCGTAAGGATGGACTCCGGCGCGGGGAACGATGCCGCGTTGGCGTTGCCCGCGGCCGAGCCGCGAGCGTTTGCGCCCTGCCCCATCCGCTCGGCGTAGCTCTCGCTCACCTGCGCGAGCCAGGCCTGGACGCGTTCGCGCACGTCATCCGGCTCGGAGACGATGACGACCGGGCGGCGGCCGAGAGACAAGTATGAAAAGAACGAGTGGCCGGTCGGGTCCGCGGCGCCGCCTGAATCAGGCGCGCCGGGTCTAAAGACCCGGCCTACATCATTCCGCAGCTCAGTGTCGCTGCCCCTCGACGAGATGTCGGCCGGCGTTCGTGACGGGATGTAGGCCGGGTCTTTAGACCCGGCGAGAGGCGTTTCCGAGCTGCGTGGCAGCGCCGCAAGGCCTGAAGCCTGAAGCCTGGAGCCTGGAGCCAGCTGAGTGCTCTCTTCGTCCCCGAGCCCTTGCTCCTCGAGCCAGTCGCGAAGCGGAACAATCCTGAGGCGCTCGATCGTCTCCACGGACCGCTGCGTCGTCGGATCGAAACGGCGGATCATCTCGATGGTGTCGCCGACGAATTCCAGGCGCGCGGGCAGGTCGTCGCCGGCCGGGAAGATGTCCGCCACGCCGCCGCGCACGCAGAACGCCCCATGTTCTTCGACCGGGTCCTGCCGCGTGAACCCGGCCTCGACGAGCTTCTCGGCGAGGTGGAACGGATCGATCTCCAGGCCCGGGCGCAACTCGAGCGCCAGGTCCACCATCTTCGGAGGCGGAGCGACCCGGGGCACGAGAGAGGTCGCCGACGCGACGATGACGCGCGCGTGACCGGCCGCCAGCGAATAGAGCGCGCGTGCTCGCGCGGCGATGACGCGCATGTGCGGCGTCATGCCGCGGTAGGGATCGACTTCCTGCGACGGGAACGGGAGGACCACTTGTTCCAGTTCGGCGGTGGTCGCGCCTTCGAGGCCCCCGAGGAAGAAGCGGACGTCCGCGGTCATCTCGTCGACGTCCCGGTCGGCCGGAACGACGATCACGACGACCTCGGCTCGAGAATCGCGGGAAGCGGCGGCGCTGGCAAAGAGCGCCTTGGCTGCAGGGGTGAGCCCGGACACACGACCGCCCTGCGCGCCGAACCCTGACCGGGTGGCGGCGGACCGAAGGAGTTCCTGCAGCTTCAGCGACGGCATGCCAATTCGGGTCGATCCGAACCCACGGCCGGATCCACTTCTGAGTGTACTCAAGATTTCGGCGCCGTGGTCGGATCGTTGCGGCAGGCCGAGTTCGGGCGACCCACCGGGTCGCCCCTACGACGCACGCCGCGATTTCCACCGGGCGACCCACCGGGTCGCCCCTACGACGCACGCCGCGATTTCCACCGGGCGACCCACCGGGTCGCCCCTACGACGCACGCCGCGATTTCCACCGGGCGACCCGGTGGGTCGCCCGCTGGGGTGTATCCGGGGTCTATCGTGGTTTCAGCTTGGTGAGGATCTTCGTCGTCGAGTAGCCCTGTTCGAGCGGGACGCGGATGACAACCCCGCCGCGGGCTTCGACGATGTCACGGCCGACAATCTGGTCGGCGGGCCAATCGGCGCCCTTCACGAGGATGTCGGGCTGGAGCAGGCTGATGATCGCGTGTGGCGTATCCTCGTCGAAGACCACGGCGGCGTCGACAACGGCGAGCGCCGCAAGCACCTCGGCGCGCTCCGCCTCGGGATTGATCGGCCGTTCGGGCCCCTTGATGGCGTGCACCGATCGATCGGAGTTGACGGCGACGACGAGCGCGTCGCCGTACTGCCGGGCCGCCGCGAGGTAGCGGACGTGGCCGGGATGGAGGATGTCGAAGACGCCGTTGGTAAAGACGACGCGCCTGCCCTGCCGACCGAGGTCCTGTCGCCAGGCCACCGCCTCACTGGTCGTCATCACTGGCACGGAGGAACCTCGGATCGTAGGTTATGGGTTACAGGTTACAGGTTCTAGGTTATAGAGGATCACGCTGTCATGCGGCACACCCCGCCGCGGGCTCCCTGTAACCTGTAACCTATAACCTGTTCCCTTTCACCTTTCCCTATCGTTTGAACCTGATGTTCGGCGTGAAGGTCCACGTGTGGCGCGGGCGGTAGATGCCGACGTCCTTGATTCGCGACTTCACGCGGAACGAATAGAGCATGCGGTGATAGTCGTACGGGTACCCGTCCCTCTTGTGCAGCGCCACGTCCAGCTTGTAGGAGCCCTCGACCAGGTCGAGCGATTCGATGCAGAACCGCACCTCGCCTTCGCCCTGGAACTCCTCGGGCTCCAGTTCCTCGATGTTCGAGTTCGTGCCGAAACAGCAGAGCCCGTCCACGTTGAAAATCGCGATCCCGACCGCGAAGTCGTCGAGCGGCCTGGCGGCCCTGACCTTCAGCCGGACCTCGATGCGATCGCCGGTGCCGAAGACGTGCGCCGCCTGGCCGTCAGGACCGTAGAGCTGCACGTCGTAGATCTCCGCCTCGCGCGATCCCCAGCGCCCCTCGCCTGCTTTGAACATGTCGGCGAGCGGCCCGGCCAGGTCGTGCTCCGCGCGGGGGCTCGGCAGCGGCGGCGCGATCTCCTGTTCCGCCGGCCGCGCAGAGGGCGCGGGTGGCGACGGGGGCGCGGGCGCAGCGGCCTGCTTCGCCTTCGCTTCCATCGACGCGAGGTGCGCCTCTTCGCTCCGGCCGACGTCGGTGATGTAGGCCGACACGATGCGCCTCGGATCGCCGATGCCGCGCGACTGGCCCGCGTCGAGCCACATGGCCTCGTCGCAGAACCGTTCGACCAGGCTCAGGGAGTGTGTCACGAGCAGGATCGTCTTCCCGCGCCGGCGGAACTCGGCGAACTTGTCGAGGCACTTGTGCGTGAACGACTCGTCGCCGACCGCCAGCACCTCGTCGACGAGCAGCACGTCGGGATCGACGTGGATCGCGACGGCGAAGCCGAGGCGCATGTACATGCCCGACGAATAGTTCTTCACGGGCGCGTCGATGAAGTCCTGCAGCTCGGCGAACTCGACGATTTCGTCGAAGCGCCGCGTGATTTCGCGCTTGGTGAGGCCGAGCATGATGCCGTTGATGAAGACGTTCTCGCGCCCGGAAATCTCCGGGTGGAACCCCGCGCCAAGCTCGATGAGCGCCGAGATGCGGCCGCCCACCGTCATCGTGCCCGTCGTCGGCTTGGTGATGCCGGCCACGAGCTTGAGCATCGTGCTCTTTCCCGATCCGTTCCGGCCGACGATGCCGAACGTGCTGCCGCGCTTGACCTCGAACGACACGTCCTGTACCGCGGCGAAGGTCTCGTTCGGCGCGAGATCGCCGATGAGCGTGCCCGAGAGGATCGCGCTCTTGAGCGTCGCGAACTGGCGGCGGCGCGAGTAGCGCCGGTAGATCTTCGTGACGTTCCTGGCTTCGATGGCGTGGCTGGCCGGCATCGCTACACTTCCTCCGCGAAGGAGTCGCGCAGGCGATCGAAGAAGAAGTACGCGACGAAGAGCAGTCCGATCGACGCCACAAGGAGCGCCAGCAGCCACTTCCAGTGCCCGAAGTTCCCGGAGAAGTACAGGATCTCCTGGTACGACACCGCGAGGTGCGTGAACGGGTTGATGTTCAACACGGTTCTGCCGAGCGCCGGCGCATCGTTCATCGAATAGATGATCGGCGTCGCGAAGAACCAGAACGTCACCAGGTTCGACAGGATGTCCTTGAAGTCGCGGAAGTGAACCGTCAGCGCGGACACGATGAGCGCCAGGCCGAGCGTCAGGACGAGCTGCACCAGCATGACGACCGGGAACCACACGAGCTCCGAGATCTGGAGGGGCGCCTTGAAGAAGATCAGAAACACGATCAGGATCGGCAGCCCGAACAGGAAGTGCACCATGTTGGCGACGACGGTGACAATCGGCAGCACTTCAGCCGGAAACAGCACTTTCTTGATCAGGTTGCCGCCGGAAATGAGGACGTTCGCGGCCTCGAGCAGAGAGGACGAGAACCACGTCCACGGCAGGAGGCCGCAGAAGAGGAACAGCGCGTAGTGATCGAGGTTCGGCTGCCGGGCGGCCACGGTTGGATCGCCGCTCGGCTGTCTCACCAGGATGTATGAGAAGACGAACGAATACACGAGCAGCAGCAGTAACGGGTTGATGAACGACCAGAGGAACCCGAAGGCGGTGCCCCGGTAGCGCGCCTTGAGCTCGCGCGCCACCAGCGCCTGGATGAGCGGGCGGTACTTGAGCAGGGTCTTGAGGTTGGTCAGCACCCTACACCACCTCGACAACGATCACCGTGATGTTGTCCGGTCCGCCCGCGGCGTTGGCCGCTGCGACCAGCGCCCGGCACAATCCCTCGAGATCCCCGTCCCGGGGGCGGCCCATCACGTCTCCGATCTCCTCGTCGGCCACGACCGAGGTCAGGCCGTCGGAGCACAACAGCAGCCGATCGTGCAACTCGAGCGAGACGGGGAGCAGGTCCACGATCGGATCGGGCCCGCCGGCGAGCGCCCGCGTGACGAGGTTGCGCCATGGATGCTGGCGCGCCTCGGTCGTGGAGAGCGCGCCGGCCTCCACCTGTTCTTCGACCCACGAGTGATCGCGCGTGAGCCGATCGAGCAGGCCGTCGCGCCACAGGTAGATCCGGCTGTCGCCGACGTGCGCCACGACGCCGCGGAGCGTCTCGTCATCGGCCGCCGGCGCCCCGGCGTGCGGGGGCGGGACCAGCAGGACGACGGAGGTCGTGGCCATGCCCTGTGCGTCGGCCCGCAGCTCCGACTGACGTCCGATTTCCTGGTTGGCGCGCTGTAGCGCGAGGGTCAGCCGCGATCCCGCCGCGCCGACAGCCGGATTGTACACGCCCGGCAGCGTGGCTTCGCGGCCCTCGGACGCGGTGTCCGCGATGGTGGCTTCGATGGCCTCGATAGCGAGCCGCGAGGCGACCTCGCCCGCCGCGTGGCCGCCCATGCCGTCGGCGATGGCATAGAGGCCGAGGTCGGGGCGCACGGCGAAGCTGTCCTCGTTGGCCTCGCGGCGGAGCCCGACATCCGAGTGCGCGGCTGCGATCAGGCGCATTAGTGCCGTATTCTGGCCTTGGTTGCGACCTGCAGGCGAATGAGCGCCTTCATCAGTGACGCCCGCGCGCGTTCGAGATCGTGCTCCATCTGGATCTGGTCTTTCCTGGTCGCGGCCGTCTGGATGGCCGCTTCGGCCCGGTGTTTCTCAGCCTCGGCGCGGGACACGTCGATTTCCTCGGCGCGCTCGGCGATGTCGGCCAGCACGCGCACGCGGTCAGGGAGAATCTCCGCGAAGCCGAAGGCGACCGAGAGGAAGAACTTCTCGGCGCCTTTGCGGTACCAGAACTGGCCGACTTTCAAGCTCGTCAGAAGCGGCGTGTGCCCGGGCAGGATGCCGAGGTAGCCCTCCGACCCCGGAATCTGCACCTCGTCGACCTCCTCGTGGACGATGGCCCGATCGGGCGTCACGATTTCGAGCGTCAGCGTCGATGGCAGTGGCATGGTCAGTCTACACAGACTTCAGCTTCTCGGCCTTCTCGATGGCTTCCTCGATCGTGCCGACCATGAAGAACGCCTGTTCGGGCAAGCCGTCGTGCTGGCCATCGCAGACTTCCTTGAAGCCGCGGATCGTGTCCTTCACCGGCACGTACTTGCCGGGGATGCCGGTGAACTGCTCGGCGACGAAGAAGGGCTGCGACAGGAAGCGCTGCAGCTTGCGCGCGCGGGCGACGGTGATCTTGTCGTCTTCCGACAGCTCGTCGATGCCGAGGATCGCGATGATGTCCTGCAGGTCCTTGTAGCGCTGCAGGATCTGCTTCACCGCGCGGGCGACCTGGTAGTGCTCGTCGCCGATGACGCGCGGGTCGAGGATGCGCGAGGTGGACGCGAGGGGATCGACGGCCGGGTAGATCCCGAGCTCGACGATCGCGCGCGAGAGGTTCGTCGTCGCGTCGAGGTGCGCGAAGGTCGTGGCCGGGGCCGGGTCGGTGTAATCGTCGGCCGGCACGTAGATGGCCTGCACGGAGGTGATCGCGCCCTTCTTGGTGGAGGTGATCCGCTCCTGCAGTTCGCCCATCTCGGTGGACAGCGTCGGCTGGTAGCCGACCGCCGACGGCATGCGCCCGAGCAGCGCCGAGACCTCCGAGCCGGCCTGCGTGAAGCGGAAGATGTTGTCGATGAAGAGGAGCACGTCCTTGCCTTCCGCGTCGCGGAAGTACTCGGCGACGGTCAGCGCGCTCAGCGCCACGCGGAGACGGGCGCCCGGCGGCTCGGTCATCTGTCCGTAGACGAGTGCCGCGCGCGAGTGCTCGGGATCGCCGGCCTTGATGACGCCGCTTTCCTGCATCTCGGTCCACAGGTCGTTGCCCTCGCGCGTGCGTTCGCCCACGCCGCCGAACACCGACACGCCGCCGTGCTTGAGGGCGATGTTGTGGATGAGTTCCTGGATGATGACGGTCTTGCCGACGCCGGCGCCGCCGAAGAGGCCGATCTTCCCGCCGCGCAGGTAGGGCTCGAGCAAGTCGACGACCTTGATGCCCGTCTCGAACATCTGCAGGTCGGTCGACTGGTCCTCGAGCGAGGGCGCGGGACGATGAATCGGCCACCGCTCGGCTGCGTTCACGGGGAGGTCGGGGAAGTCGACGGGCTCGCCGAGCACGTTGAGCACGCGGCCGAGTGTCTGCGGCCCGACTGGCATGCTGATCGGCTTGCCGAGGTCCTCGGCGGACGTGCCGCGCTGCAGCCCGTCGGTCGCCTTCATCGCGACGGCCCGGACCCGGGCTTCGCCCAGGTGCTGCTCGACCTCGGCGATGATGTCCAGCGCCTCCCCGCCTGCCGCACCCTCCGAGTGAATGCGGAGCGCGTTGTAGATTGGCGGCAGGTATCCGTCCTCGAACTCCACGTCCACGACCGGCCCGATCACCCGGACGACGCGGCCGAGGTGCTCTTTCGCGGTTGCTGTGCTCATAGAATTCACACAAAGGCTACAGGCTACGGGCTACAGGCTACAGGCGGCGTCAGGCTGCTGGACATGGCCTGAGGCCTGAAGCCTGTCGCCTGTGGCCTACGGCGCAGCTTCTAGAGTGCCTGCGCGCCCGAAACGACCTCGATGATCTCCCGCGTGATCGCGGCCTGGCGCACCTTGTTCATGTAGAGCGTCAGGGCGTCGATCATCTCGGTGGCGTTCTTCGTCGCCGAATCCATCGCCGTCATCTGCGCCGCATTCTGCGCGGCGTTCGACTCGAGAAGCGCCGTCCAGATCCGCACCTCGACATACCCCGGCAGCAGCGTGTTGAACAGGGCCGCCGTGCTCGGCTCGTAGAGGTAATCCACTCGCGCTTCAGGCGCCTCGTCGGCGAGCGTCGCGCGCGGGATCGGCAGCAGGCGCTCGACGACCGGCTTCTGCTGCAGGACCGACTTGAACTCGTTGTAGACGAGATACACCGAGTCGACGCGGCTTTCGGTGAACTCGTCCGCGCCGTAGTGCGCGATCTCGCGCGCAGCGTCGAAGTGCAGCCGGTGGAAGAAGTTCACGAGCTCGTAGCCCGATGGAAAGCCGCGGCGCCGGAAGAAGTCCCGCCCCTTGCGCCCGACGAGCGCGAGCGAGATCGCTTTCTGATCCTCCGCCAGGATGAACTGGCTTGCCGTCTTGATGATGTTCGTGTTGAAGCTGCCGCAGAGCCCCTTGTCGCCGGTGATCAGGATGACCAGGGCCTTCTTCTCCTCGCGCTCGGCGAGCAGCGGGTGCGCCGACGGATCGGTGCGGCTCGCGAGGTCCTGGAGGACGCGCAGCATCTCCCGGCCGTAGGGACGGGCGTTCACGATCCGCTCCTGCGACTTCCGGAGACGGGACGCCGCGACCATTTTCATGGCCTTGGTGATCTGCTGCGTCGACTTGACGGCGCGGATCCGGCGGCGGATGTCGATCAGAGATGGCATGGAAGGTTATAGGTTATAGGTTATAGGTTACAGACAGCACGCTACAGCAGCTTCGCACGCAGCGAGGTCAGCATCTTGCTGATCTCCGTCACGAGATCAAACGCCCGGTTCGCGTCGCCTGCCGATATGTAGTTGAACCGCACCGCCAGCGTGAGAAACGTCTCCGCTTCCATCAGTGATCCTTTCGCGATCGCGAGGAAATTCGCGTAGTCCTTTCGCGAGCCCCTTGCACTTCCTTCCGCGATGTTCGCCGGAACGGAAGCCAGCGCGCGCCCGAGCTGTGTCGTAAGGCCGTAGGATTCGCTCTTTGGGAATTTCCGGCTGAGTTGATGGCCCTCCACCGCGAGGTCCATCGCCCGATGCCACACGATCAAATCGCGATGCGACCGAACCTCCGCCATCCCTCTCCCTATTCCCTGTAACCTGTAACCTATAACCTATTTACGAGCGGCGACGTAAGCCTCCCCAAACTCCTTCAGCGCCCCGTGCATCTCTTTCCTCAGGGCATCGTCGAACTGCTTTTTCTCCTCGAGCGCGCGCAGGATGCCGGGCCGCCGAGTGTCGAGGAACCGGAAGAGCTCCTCCTCGTAAGCGAGCACGCTTTCGACCGGAACCGCGTCCAGGTAGCCGTTGGTGCCGGCGAAGATGATCGCCACCTGCTTCTCGGCCGGCAGCGGGCGGTACTGGAGCTGCTTCAGGGCTTCGACGAGCCGGCGCCCGCGGTTGAGCTGCGCCTGCGTGCTCTTGTCGAGGTCGCTGCCGAACTGCGCGAAGGCGGCGAGCTCGCGGTACTGCGCCATGTCGAGGCGCAGCGTGCCCGCGACCTGGCGCATCGCCTTGATCTGCGCCGCTCCGCCGACGCGCGACACGGAGTTGCCGACGTTGATCGCCGGGCGGACGCCCTGGTGGAACAGGTCGGTCTCCAGGAAGATCTGGCCGTCGGTGATCGAGATGACGTTGGTCGGGATGTAGGCCGACAGGTCGCCGGCCTGCGTTTCGATGATCGGCAGCGCCGTCAGCGATCCGCCGCCGAGCTCGATGCGCAACTTGGCCGCGCGCTCGAGCAGGCGCGAGTGCAGGTAGAAGACGTCGCCGGGGTACGCCTCGCGGCCGGGCGGGCGCCGGAGCAGGAGCGAGATCTCGCGGTAGGCTTGCGCGTGCTTCGTCAGGTCGTCATAGACGCAGAGCGCATGGCGCTTCGAGTCGCGGAAGAACTCGCCCATCGCACACGCGGCGTAGGGGCTGATGTAGAGCATCGGGGCGGGCTCGGACGCCGAGGCCGCGACGACGATCGAGTACTCCATCGCGCCGAACTCTTCGAGCGTCTTCACGACCTGCGCGATCGTCGACTGCTTCTGGCCGATCGCGTTGTAGATGCAGACGACGCCGGCGCCCTTCTGATTGATGATCGTGTCGACGGCGATGGCGGTCTTCCCCGTCTGGCGGTCGCCGATGATGAGCTCGCGCTGGCCGCGGCCGATCGGCACCATCGAGTCGATGGCCTTCAGGCCGGTTTGCAGCGGCTCCCTGACGCCTTGCCGATCGACGACGCCGGGCGCGATGCGCTCGATTGGCGAATACTGCTTCGTGACGATCGGCCCCTTGCCGTCCACGGGCTGACCGAGCGAGTTGACGACGCGGCCGAGCATCTCCTCGCCGACGGGAACCGAGATGATGCGCCCGGTGCGCTTCACCGGGTCGCCTTCGCAAATGGCGTGGTATTCGCCGAGGAGCACGGCGCCGACGCTGTCCTCCTCGAGGTTGAGCGCGATGCCGTAGACACCGTGCGGGAACTCGAGCATCTCTCCGGCCATCGTGTTCTCGACGCCGTGGACGCTGGCGATGCCGTCGCCGACCGACACGACGCTTCCAACCTCGGAGACGTCGACATCGACAGCGTGGCTGCCAATCTGGTCCCGGATGATCTTGGAGATTTCTTCGGCCTTGATGTTCATGATTGAGACGTTCCGGCTTTGCTACAACGCGCGTTCCAGCCGCGCCTTCATCTTCTCCAGCTGGCGCTTGACGCTCCCGTCGTACACCGTGCTGCCGATCTGCGTGACGACGCCACCCAACAGGCCGGCGTCGGCCTGGACCGACATCTGCACCTTGCGGCCGGTCAGTTTCACCAGGCTTGCCGCCAGGCCGCGAACCTGCGCGTCGGCGAGGGGCAATGCGGAGGTCACCGTGGCACGGACGACCTTCTGATGCTCGAGCAGCCGGCTGCGATACGAATCGAGGATCTCGGGCAATAGCCGCAGCCGATCGCGTTCGGCGACGAGCAGGACGAGCCGCTCGACGACCGGGCCGACCGAGATGCGCCCGAGGAGCTCCGCGGCGATGGCGCGCTTCTTCGGCGACGGAATGGAGGGATTCGTGAGCACCTTCCACAGATCCGCGTGCCCCGTGAGCACCTCGACGATAGCGGCAAGGTCGGTTTCGGCGTGCTGCGGATCGGCTTCCTTGATGGCGACATCGAGCAGCGCTCGCGCGTAGCGATTGGCGGAGGTTCGCGCGGTCATGACGCCGTCGCGCTCGACCGCCCGACCTGCGCCACGTAGCGGTCGAAGAGCCGATTCTGGTCGGCGGCAGTGATGGTCCTCGCCACGCGCTCGGTGGCGATGGCAATCGCCAGCTCGGCGGCATGCCTGACGAGCTCGCGCTCGGCCAGCTTGAGCCGCGCATCGATGTCGCGCCCGGCCTGGTCGAGGAACCGCCTGCGCTCGGCGTCTGCCGCCTCGCGCATTCGCGCATCCTCGGCAGCGACTTCTTCTGCCCCGGATTTCTTGAGCGCCTCGAGCTCGGCCGGCAGCGCGCGCATCCGGGCCTCGATCCGGGCGATCTGCGCTGAGGCCGCCGCCCGCATCTCCTGGGCTTTCACGAGGTCCGCGCGGATCTGCGCCTTGCGGTTCTTCAGGTAATTCGCGAGCGGCGATCGCAGGAAATAGACGAGGGTGCCGACGAGCAGCGCGAAGTTGAACAGCCGGGCCAGCGTCGGGACGGCCCCTTCGCTCTTGTGCTCGCCCGCGGCTTCGGCCTCGCCAGCCGGCTGCGCCGCGGCCGCGGTCGTCCCGGATGAGGCAGGCGCCGCTCCCCCGGCGTGCTGGGCCTCTGCGCGAGGCGCAACGAAGAGAAGAACGGCCGCGAGAAGTGCCGTGACGGCCCGGCGTCGACGAGCGCGCACGCCCATGTGTCCGTGGTTCCTCCGGCTCGACGGTCCGCTAGCTGCGGCCGAGCACCTTCTGAACGATTTGTGACGCGAGCGCGTCGGCATCCTTGTCGAGCCGCGCGCGGGCCTCGGTGGTCTGCTCGTCGAGCTTCGCCCGGGCTTCCGCCAGCGACGCGTCGACTTCCTGCTTCGTCTTCCCGATCAGATCGTTCCGGTACTCCTGGGCGGCGCGCCGGCGCTCGTCCATCTGCCGGTAGGTCTCGGCGCGCGCGGCGGTGACCTTCGCGTCGAGGTCCCGGCCCGCGGCCTCGGCCTTGGCCGTGGCATCCTCTGCCAGCTGGAGGGCGGATTTCACGGCGTCTTCCCGCTCCCGCATCACCCGAGTGAGCGGCTTGAACAGGACGCGGTCGAGGACGACGGCGAGGAAGAGCACCGCCGCGATGACCGCGACGACCGACAGGTTCGGAAGCACACGCCTCTCCAATGGCCCCGTGTTTCGCCAGAACCCCAAAAGGGGGATTCTAGCAGATCAAAACCGCCTCGGGCCAGCGCGTGGGGTGCGATTGGCGCATCGTGGCGTTGATCAGCCGCGACTACATCTGCCTGCCACTTGCGTTGGCAGCGCCTGCTGGTCGCTTCGCGTCCCGCTTGTCGCCGCTCCGCTGTCGATCGCGGGAACGGTTCAACGGTTCCGTCCGCCACCGTTCCGCGTCCCGGGCTCGGCAAGCCGGCAAACCGCGCCTTGCCGGGGCATGTCGGCGGAAACGCTGGGTCCCCAACCCAGCGTGGACCCTGGCCCTCACGGCGCGTTTTGCTGGCACCGTGATCGGCTTGCTCGCACGGGCCGCTGCACGGCTGTCGGCCGGAACCAGTGCAGACTGCGAGCACGGAACGCGGCGCAGCCCGACTGTCGCGAACGCGCGTGAGGCGGTCTGCCGCCGAACGGGCCCCTCGAGCCGAGCCGACGGCGGTAGTCTGCAAAAGGCATCGCAAGGGCCGAAATCCGGGCTGGGTTGGGGACCCAGCCCTTCCGCCGACCGCACCCTGGAGATGCCTTTTGCCGGCGAGCGCGAGCGGGCGCGCGCGTTGCGACAGTCGAGCGAGGACGCGGCCGGGACGCGAGACGAACGCCGGCCGGAACCGGCCCTCACACGCCCAGCGTTGCGACGGCGGGGCCGCTCCGTGGCAGTCGCTCCGCAGCGCGTGACAAAGCGACGGCGGAACGCTGCCGACCCGTCTCAGATGAGGTCGATCCAGATGCCGGCGACTGGTGCGATGACTGCTCCAATCCGCGCGGCGGGGACGCCCTTCGAATCGAGGGCGCCGACGAGCGCGTGGGCGTGTTCGGGTGCGACGGCAATGAGGAGCCCGCCGGAAGTCTGAGGATCGAAGAGCAGCTTTGCGCGATCCGTGTCGATCGAGTCGGCGCCCCGCACGTGCGGTCCGAAGTGGTCCTGGTTGGTGACCAGCCCGCCTGATTGATTGGCTCGGACCAGTTCCAGGACGCCCGTGATGAGGGGAACCCGCGCGGCCTCGATGCGGAGCGTGACCCCGCTCGCCTGGGCCACCTCGCTCGCGTGGCCGATGAGGCCGAAGCCGGTGACATCGGTGCATGCGTGGACCGCGCCGGGCGGCATCCCGCGCAGCGCGTCGGCGGCGTCGCGATTGAGGCGCACCATCGCGCGGATGGCCGCCTGCATCGGCACGTCAGGCGCGCGCTGAAACTTGATCGCCGTGCCGATGACGCCCGTACCGATGGGCTTGGTCAGGTACAGCTCGTCGCCGGCGCGGGCCCCGGCGTTGGTGAGCATCCGGTCGGGATCGACTTCGCCCGTCACCGCGTAGCCGAACTTGATCTCGGGGTCCTGAATGGTGTGTCCGCCGAGCAGCGCGACGCCGGCTTCCTCGAGCTTCTGGAATCCCCCGAGGAAGACCTGGCGAATCGTCGCCGGCTCCAGGTCCTTCTTGGGGAAACCCGCGATCGCGAGCGCCGTCCTGGGCCGGGCGCCCATCGCGTAGATGTCGCTGAGCGCGTTGGCCGCCGCGATTTGCCCATAGATGAACGGGTCGTCGACGATCGGCGTGAAGAAGTCCACCGTCTGCACGAGCGCGCCTCCGCCCTCCCAGCGATACACGCCGGCATCGTCGGACGTCCTGAAGTCGACCAGGATCCGATCGTCGTGCTGAGCGGGAATGTCGCCCAGAACCTGGGCGAGCTCGCCTGCGGCGAGTTTGCTCGCTCAACCCGAGCAGGCGACCATTTCGGTCAGGCGCTTGGACATACGGTGCTCTCTCGTTCGGCTGGTGCTTTCAGGCTACAGGCTCCAGGCTTCAGGCCTTGTCTCGCTGGTTCCTCGCGCGCTCCCTGTTCCCTGTAACCTATAACCTGTAACCTACAACCTGTTCCTACCCTGTTCCCTGTTCCCTGTACCCTACTTCTCCGTCAGTATCTCGTAGATCCGCTGCAGCTCGTCTTCGTTCTTGAACGGGATCCTGATCGTACCGCCTTTCCCGCGCCGGGTGATTTCGACTTTCGCGCCGATGGCCATCCGCATCTTCTCGAGGGCCGCCCGGGTGTCGGCGTCGAGTGTCTTCTTCGGCGAGGCCTTTGGCCTGGCCTTCCCGCCGGAGAGCGCCTGGTTCACCATCTGCTCGGTTTCGCGCACCGAGAGGCCGCGCGCGATGATCTCGCGCGCCAGGTTGCGCTGCGCCTGCTCCCCTTCCAGCGCGAGCAGCGCGCGAGCGTGCCCCATCGAGATGGTCCCGGCAAGCACTTCGTCTCGAACCTCCTGCGGGAGCTTCAGCAGGCGAAGGTAATTCGCCACCGTCGCGCGGTCCTTGCCGACCGAGGTCGCGATGGCGTCCTGCGTGAGGTGGAACTCGTCGATGAGGCGCCGGTAGGCGGCGGCTTCGTCGATCGGATTCAGATCCTCGCGCTGGATGTTCTCGATGAGCGCCATCACCAGCAGCCGCTGGTCCTGCCCTGCCGCGATGTCCCGAACGATGACGGGGATCTTGTGAAGGCCGGCGAGCCTGGCGGCCCGCCATCGCCGTTCGCCCGCGATGAGCTGATACCCGTGATCGGCCTTGCGCACGATGACCGGCTGGATGAGGCCGGAGGATCGGATGGAGGCCGCCAGCTCGTCGAGGCCCGAGGCCGCCGCGCGCCCGCGCGGCTGGAAGCGGCTCGGCGCGATCAGATCGATGTCCACCTCGAATGCGCCCGAGCGCGCCGCCGGGCCGGCGGAGCCGGGAATCAGGGATTCGAGGCCGCGTCCGAGCGCGTGTCGTTTCTCTGCCATGGCCGCTCGCTTTCGATTCGTCACCGCCCTCAGGCGGGTTGGCCGTTGCGCCGGAGGATCTCGCGCGCCAGGGCCAGGTAGCTCTCGGCGCCGCGCGACTTCACGTCGTAGAGGATCACCGGCAGCCCGTGGCTCGGCGCCTCGCCGAGGCGCACGTTGCGCGGAACGATGGTGTCGAACACTTTCTCCTTGAAGTGTTCGCGCACGTTGGCCGAGACCTGCTGCCCCAGGTTCGTCCGATCGTCGTACATCGTCAACAGCACGCCGTCGATCTCGAGCGCGGGATTGAGCTCCTCGCGCACGCGATGGTGCGTCTCGATCAGATCGGCGAGGCCTTCGAGCGCGAAGTATTCGCAGTGCAGCGGGATGAGCATGGCGTCGGCCGCGACGAGCGCATTGAGCGTCAGCAGGCCGAGTGAGGGCGGGCAGTCGATCAACACGTAGTGATAGTCGTTCCGGATCGTTCGCAGCACGCGACGCAGGCGGGTGGCGCGGTCGTCGAGCTGGACGAGCTCGATTTCGGCGCCGGCGAGGTGACGGTCCGCGGGGATGAGCTCGAGGCCCGCGACCTGGGTTTGCAGGATGTGGAGGCGGGGATCGGGCTCGCTGTCGGACATGAGGGCTTCGTAGATGGTGCCGCCAGGGGCCTGCTGGCCTTTCATGCCGAGTCCGCTCGTGAGATTCCCCTGGGGATCGATGTCGACGAGGAGGACGCGCCTGTCTGCGAGGGCGAGGGAGGTGCCGAGGTTGATGGCGGTGGTGGTCTTGCCGACGCCGCCTTTCTGGTTCGCGATCGCGAGGATCTTGCTCATTGGCTTGGGGTTACCGGGACGGCGCATTCACGGATCCACGGGGTCTGGCCGTGCCGTTCGGCACACGGCTTCGTGTTTAGGTCATTCAACAGAAACAACAACGTCGGCCGTGTGAGACTAGAGGATAACACGAATCGGGCTTCGGTTCTCAGGGCGTGTCAGGCCTCCCTCCGGATGTTTGTTCCACGTGGAACAAGCCGTCCACGCTGCGGAGCGGATGTGCATCAGGATGCTCTGTGTGACAAGGCCTGGAGCCTGTAGCCTGAAGCCTGCGGGCTCGGCCTGCTACAGCATCTTCCTGAGCACCACCAGCCGGCTTCGAAGCGCTTCGACCAACGTGAAGGTGGCTTCGTAGACGAGCGGCGGGGCAATCGACGGCGGCGCGTCGTTCCCCGCCCCGCGGAACAGCAGCATCCGCCCGCCGAGCCTGAGGAAGGCCTGGAGCCTGACGAGCAGCTTCGAGTCGATGCGCACCGCGCGGACCGACACCGCGTCGAGGGCTTCGTGCAGATCGGGACGGGCCAGCAGATCCTCGGCCCGCACCGTTTCGACGGACGTGTTCGCGAGGTCGAGCTGCCGGACCGCCTCTCGAAGGAACGCCGCCTTCCTCGTCTTCGACTCGACCATCACAAGCGTCATCGCCGGCATCGCGATGCGGAGCGGGATCGCCGGAGAGCCGCCGCCCGATCCGATGTCCATCAGGTGCAGGCGCGGTGCGGCCTGGAGGTGCCGCGCGGCCGCGAGCGGCTCGATGAGCAGCCGATCCAGCGCTTCATCCAGCGGATCCGCGAGCGAGTACGCGGTGAGATTGACTTTGGCGTTCCAGAGCTCGAGCAGCCGGTAGTAGGCGGCGAGCGCCTCGCCTACCCGCGGGTCAAGTGACAGGCCCGCCCGCCGGGCTCTCTTCAACAGGCGGTCGTTGAACTCGCGAGAGGTCATGCTGGTAGCGCCCCAGATAGGCCGCAACGACGGCAACGGCCGCGGGTGTCACGCCGGGAATCCGCCCCGCCTGCCCGAGTGTTTCCGGCTGAACTTCGGTGAACCGATCGACCATCTCGCGCGACAGGCCGGGAATCCCCGCATAACTCGTCGCGCGGGGAATCGGCCGGCGCTCGTCCTTCCAGGATCGTTCGACGTCAGCAGCCTGCCGCTTCAAGTATCCCTCGTACTTGACGATCGTTTCAGCAGAAGAAAGATCCAGCTGGGCCTCCCCTGCCGAAACCTCGAGCGGCAGGCCCTCCCGGCGCCACAACTCCTCGAGCCGGACCTCGGGGCGCCTGAGGCACTGCGCGGCAGGGACACGATCGCCAGAATCGATCCGGACGCCCGTTTCGTCCAGCGCGGCCAGGTTCCTGCCGAGCCTCAATCGTCTCCGCTCGAAGCGCTCCCAGCGCGCATCGTCCACCAGGCCCGACTCGCGTCCGCGCGGGGTCAGCCGCAAATCCGCATTGTCGATCCGAAGCAGGAGCCGGTGCTCGGCCCGCGACGTGAACATGCGGTACGGCTCCAGGCAGCCCTTGGTCACCAGGTCGTCCACGAGGATGCCGATGTAGGCCTCATCCCGGCGCAGCACCAGCGGTTCGAGCCGCCAGACCGAGCGCGCCGCGTTGATGCCGGCCATGAGCCCCTGTGCCGCCGCCTCCTCGTAGCCGGACGTTCCGTTGATCTGGCCGGCGAAATACAGGCCCGGGCACCGCTTCGTTTCGAGGCTCGCCCGGAGCTCGGTCGGCTGGACGAAGTCGTACTCGACCGCGTAGCCGGGCCGGATCATGACCGCGTCCGCCAGCCCAGGGAGCGCATGGACGAGGTCCTCCTGCACGCCCCGCGGCAGGCTCATCGAGTAGCCGTTCAAATAGGTCTCGACCGAGTCCAGACCTTCCGGCTCGACGAAGATCTGGTGCCGTTCACGCTCCGGGAAGCGCATGACCTTGTCTTCGAGCGACGGGCAGTAGCGCGGCCCAATGCCCCGAATCTGGCCGTTGTAGAGCGGCGACTCGCCGATGTGGGCCCGGATGAGCTCGTGCACGCGCTCGGTTGTGTGCACGAGGTGGCAGGCGATCTGGTCCCGTCTGATGGAGGCGGCGTCGGAGAGAAACGAGAACGCGACGGGGTCCGCGTCGCCAGACTCGACTCGGAACGCGCCCGTTCGCACGGCTTCGTCGAAGTCAATCGAGCGCCGGTCGAGCCGCGGAGGCGTCCCGGTCTTGAGCCGCCCCATCCGGAAGCCGAGGCTCGAAAGCGACGCGCTCAAGTCGCGCGAGGCCTCCTCCCCAACCCGGCCAGCCGGCCAGTGCTCCGGCCCGACGTGGATGAGCCCGTTCAGAAACGTGCCCGTCGTGACGATGACCGCGCGGGCGCGCAGAACTTGCCCGTCCTCGAGCGAGACTCCTGCGACGCGGCCGCCTTCGACGCGGATTTCGCCGACTTTACCCGTGATCCACTCGAGGCCAGGGGTGACGTCGAGCGCGCCGCGAACCCAGGCGGCATACCGCGACTTGTCGGCCTGCGCCCGCGGCGACCAGACCGCCGGCCCTCGACTCCGGTTGAGCAGCTTGAACTGGATGGCCGTCGCGTCGGTCGCGATCCCCATCAGGCCGCCGAGCGCGTCGATCTCGCGCACGAGGTGCCCCTTGGCGGTGCCTCCGATCGCCGGATTGCAGGGCATGTGCGCGACGGTAGCGTTCGACAGCGAACAGAGCGCCGTATGGCAGCCCATCCTCGCCGCCGACCACGCGGCCTCGACCCCCGCATGTCCAGCGCCGACGACCAGAACGTCAAACACCTTCGTTCATCCCGGTGACCCGACTCACTTGCCCACGCAATACCGCTCGAAGATGTGCCTCAGCAGGTCTTCGCTCGTGCGCTTGCCCGTCACTTCCTCGAGCGCCGACCTCGCTCCCTGGAGATCCGCCAGCACGAATTCCTCCGACCAGCGGGTGCCCGCGTCGGCGAGTCGCTCTTCGGCCCGGAGGACCGCGTCGCGCGCCTCGCGAAGGAGCGTTTCGTGTCGAAGGTTGGTCACCATGGGGACCTCGTGCCCGATGTCCGCAACGCCGAGCGCGTCCAGCAGCGCCTGGCGCAGCGCCGGCAGTCCATCCGAGGTCAGGAGCGACACGCAGGCGGGCCTTCGCTCGAGGCCAAGTTCGTCCGTATCCCACGCGGGGGCAAGATCGCATTTGTTCACGACGACCAGGCTCGTCGCGCGGCCGGCCGCCGCGAGGAGCTCGCGATCGACGGGTTCCAGCGGGACGGATCGATCGAGTATCAAGATTGATACAACTGTATGAACAAGCGCCTCCCTCGATCGCCTCACGCCTTCCTGTTCGACGACATCGTCGGTCATCCGGATGCCGGCCGTGTCGATGAGCACCAGGCGCAGGCCTTCGAACTCGACGCTCTCGGTTATCCAGTCTCGAGTCGTGCCCGGAACCTCGGTGACGATCGCGCGCTCTGCGCCAACTAAGTAGTTGAACAGACTGGACTTACCAACGTTCGACTTGCCGAAGATCCCGATTGGGAGCCCCTCGCGAATCAGCCGTCCCCGGCCCGCGTCCGCGAGCAAGGCCTCCAGGCCCGATCGCACGTCACGAAGCGCCTCTCCCGCCGCGACGGCGCTCACGAAGTGGAAGCCCTCCTCGGGGAAGTCGAGCGACGCCTCGAGACGAGCCACAACCTCCATCAGTTGCGCGTCGAGGCGGCCGATGGCCGCCGTCAGCGTGCCGTTGAGCTGATCGAACGCGGCTCGGGCCTGGGCGCTCGTTCCCGCGTCGACCAGGTCTCCGATCGCTTCGGCCTGCACGAGATCGATCCGGCCATTGAGGAACGCGCGCAGCGTGAACTCGCCTGGCGTCGCCAGGCGCGCGCCGGCGCGGATGGCCGCGCGCAGGATCTCCCTCAGCACGACCGGGCTGCCATGCGCGCTCAACTCGACTGCATCGTCGCCGGTGTACGAATGGGGCCCTTCGAAGTAGGTTGCGATGACCGAGTCGATGGCGTGCCCGAGGGCGTCGGCGACGCGGACGAGCGTGGCATGCCGGGGGCGGAGCGGCTCGGCCGCCTGGACGAGCTCGCTTGCGATCCGGAGCGCGGACGCGCCGCTGATGCGCACGACCCCGAGGCCCCCACGGCCGGGAGGTGTGGCGATGGCAACGATGGTGTCGGTTGGGGAAAACACGCCTCGCGCCTCGTGGCGCGGTCCTGCCGTCCGTGCCGGCGCGGGCCTTCCGAAGGCTATTTCCGCGCGCTGATGATGACGGTCTTCATGAACGCGTCGCCGATGCTCTCCGAGTCCACGCCCTCGCATTCGGCGACGGCCATGTGCACCAGGCGGCGCTCGTAGGGATTGAGGGGCCCGATTTCCTGCGCCGAGCCGCTCGACTTCGCCTTCTCCGCCAGGAAGACGGCCATCTTCTTCAGCTCGAGATCCTTGTCGCGCCGGAACCCCAGGCAGTCGACGCTCACCCGCTGGCCCTCTTCGAGATCGTCGCGGAAGACGGCCGTCACGATCTGCTGGAGCGCGTTGAGGGCCTCGCCGCGTCGCCGGACGAGGAGGTCGCCGCCTTCTCCTTCGAGGTTCACGCGCGGGCCGTCCGGCGTTTCTTCGACGCTCGCCGTCAGGTTCAGGCCCATCGACTGCGTGATGGCGCCGACGAAATCCACGATGTGCTTGCTCTGTTCCTCAGCCATGGTCGACTCTTCGCCCTCATGCGTGAACATCCGCCTGCCGCGGCTCGCCAATCGATCGCTACGCCGCCCCCGGGCTCTTCCCGGAGCCGACGGCCTTGGTGCGCCCGGCGGCCGGTCGCGGCACGAGCTTGGGCGGCCCAATCAACCGGTTCGTGAAGTACTGCTGCGCGATCGCCAGCAGGTTGCTGACGAACCAGTAGATCACGAGCCCGCTCGGCGCCCAGAGGAACATGAACAGGAATACCGCCGGCATCAGCATCATCATCTTCTGCTGCGCCGGGTCCATGGTCGACGGCGTCATCTTCTGCTGCACGAACATCGTGATGCCCATCAGGATCGGCGTCACGTAGAGCGGGTCGTGCACGGACAGGTCCTTGATCCACAGGCCGAATGGCGCGCCTCGCAGCTCGACCGCCTGTGAGAGCAGCGAGTAGAACGCGAAGAGCACCGGGATGGTGAGCAGCGTCGGCACGCAGCCGCTCGCCGGGTTGACGCCTCGCTCCTTGTAGAGGCTCATCATCTCCTGGTTCATCTTCTGCCGCGCGGGATCGGTCGTCTTCAGCTTCCCGTAGCGAGCCTGGATCGCCTTGATCTCGGGCTGCAGGTCCTGCAGCTTCCGCATCGACACGACGCTCTTGTGGCGCAGCGGGAAGATGAGCGCGTTGATGAACACGGTCAGGGCGATGATCGACCACCCGTAGTTGCCCAGGTAGGCATTCACCCCGTTGAGCGCGTGCAGCAGCGGCACGGCCAGGAACGCGAACACGCCGAAGTTGATGACGCGCACGAACTCCGGGTCCGCCTCGCGCAGCAGATCGAAGTTCTTCGGTCCGAAGAAGAATTTCGTGTCGGCGGCCTGGCCCTTCGGATTGAGGACGAACGAGGCGAACTGGCGCCCCTCCTTGACGGCCGGATCGGGCACGACCTCGCTCGCGAACTCGATGCGCGAGTTCGTCGACCCGAGCAGCGCGGCGGCCACGAAGTAGTGATCGTCCACGCCGGCGAACCGGATGTTCCCTTCCCTTACGGGCTGCTTGGAGATCGACGAGGGGTCCAGCCGCTCGACCTTGCCGTCGAGCATCAGGATGCCCTGCGGCTTCTGGAGGTACCGGTTCGCCACGCTGGTCTCGGCATCCCCCAGGCCCCGTCCCCACATGATGGAGACATTCGCCGGTTGGCTGCCGTTTGTCACCTCCGCGCCGAACTTGAGGACGTACGAGTCGGGGGAGAGGTCGAACGTCTTCCGCGCGGTGAGCCCGGCGGCGTCACGGAATTCGAACATGATCCGCGCGGGCGATCGTGTCGCGTCGATTTCCTTGCGACCTTCACCGTTCAGGCGGAAGAGCGCCGTGTTGAGCTCCGTCGTCTGGTTGGCGTCATCGAGCTTCAGCATGAACGGCCGCGTTGCGCCCGCAGGCATCTTTCGCGGCACGAGCTCGACCGGCTGCTTCTGGTCGTCGAGGAAGTTCCTCAGCTCCCAGCTCTTGAGGTGCGCGCCGCGATTGCTGAAAACGGCGCGCACGACCTTCGTCATGACGACGATGTCTTGCTCGACGGCGGCGGCGAATCCTTCGGCTGGCGCCGGAAGCGCGACCGCAGACGCCGGCGCGGCGGACACGCTCTTTCCGGCCTCGGGTGCGGCTGTCGGGCTGCCCGTGACGGCGGCCGGCCGTTCGGTTGCTTGTGTGGCTGGCTGGGTCTGGGGCGCGGCCTGCCGTTTCGGCGCCGGCTGGCCGAGGAACGACTGGACGAAGTACAGGGCCAGGAAAGACAACACCAACGCAATCAGGACGCGCTTTTCCATAAATCAACTATGGGACGGGGTCGAAGCCTGAGCCGCCGAAGGGGTGGCACCGCGCAAGCCGCTTGAGGCCAAGCCACGTTCCTGCGACGACGCCGTGGCGCCGGACAGCTTCGGCGGCGTAGTCCGAGCAGGACGGCAGGTAGCGGCAGGAGCCGGCGAAGAGCGGCGAGAGCAGCAGCTTGTAGGCGCGGAGGAGCGCGAGCGCGATGGCGGCGGCTGCGCTCCTGCGCGCTCTTGCGCTATCGGCCGGATGCGCGTCGCAACAGGCTTCTGAAATCGGCTTCGAGGCGGCCATAGTCGGCATCGAACATCTCACGCCTGGGAATGACCACGAGATCGAGCCCTGGGGCGATCTTATTGCGCCGGTAAAGCTCGCGAACCAGGCGTTTGGCCCGGTTTCGACGGACGGCGTCGCCCAGCTTGCGGGTGGCGGCAATGCCGAGCCGGCCGACTTCGAGGCGGTTCGCCATGACGAACACCGTCATGAACCGGCCGCCCAGCCGGCGTCCGCTCGTGTAGGCCTGCTGGAAGTCCGGGCGGCGCCGGATGTGTTCGTCGCGCAGGAGCCGCTCGGAGCGCCGGGGTTTCGCCCCGCCTGCCGGTCCTGGCGCGTCACTCACGGCCTGCTCCTTCGCCCCAGGCTGGCCGCCCCGGCCTGTCGCTATCTGCCTTGGTCGCTGACCGAGAGCTTCTTGCGGCCTTTCGCCCGGCGGCGGGACAGCACCTGCTGCCCGCTCTTCGTGCTCATGCGCACGCGGAAGCCGTGGGTCTTCTTCCGGTGGCGATTGTTCGGCTGAAACGTCCGCTTCATTCGGGCACCTGCGCCTCAAGGGACGAGGACCGCTCCGGTCTGGCCATCCTCATCGTCAGAAGGTCAGAAGATAGAACTTCTAATACTATCGGGGCTGGCGACGAGCGTCAACTGTGTGCTACATTCCCGCTTCTCCGGTACTATCGGAGACCCCGCCGAGAGGGGGCGTTGATGGCATACCGGATGCCACACTTTTCCACAGCTGTGCAAAACATTGTGGAAAACAGGGCAGGGCGAAAGGGTGACGATCCGGCCATCTCAGCGGAAAATCGGGCAGGATCCGCGAAGCTCCACGTCAAACGGGCCGTTCCACCGGGGCGAAAGTTCGTAAGTTATTGACCTGCAAGCGTTTTTGCCTCAAGAGGCGGCCATGAGCAGCCCGAATGTCTGGGACGATATCCTTGGCCGGGTCGAGACCAAGATCAACCGGCATAGCTTCTATACCTGGTTCAAGCCAACGACTTTCGTCCGTGACGATGGTCCGACGCTCACTGTCAAGGTACCCAATCCCCTCTTCCGGGATTGGCTGACGAAACACTACTCGGGCGTCCTGGGAGAAGCCCTCGCCGAGGTCCACCGCGAGGGCCTGAGCGTCGTGTTCGTGACCGAGGGCCGATCCGACGGCGCCTCCACCATCGAGGCCGCGCCGCAGATCACCTCGTTGGAAGACGAGGCTGCCGCCATGTCGGAAACGCAGGCCCCGCCCGAGGGCCAGAAGCCGGTCGGGTTGAATCTCCGATACACGTTCGACACCTTCGTCGTCGGCCCGTCGAACCAGTTCGCGGAGGCCGCTTCGCGTGCCGTCGCGGAGTCGCCGTCGCGCTCGTACAATCCGCTCTACATCTACGGCGGCGTGGGTCTTGGCAAGACCCACCTGATGCACGCCATCGGTCATTACGTGCTCAGGCAGAGCCCGCATTTCAAGTTGACCTACATTTCGACCGAGCGCTTCATGAACGAGATGATCAACGCGGTCAAGAACGATCGCGTGATCGATTTCCGCGAGCGCTATCGATCGGTCGACGTCCTGCTCGTCGACGACATCCAGTTCCTCGCGGGCAAGGAGGGCACGCAGAACGAGTTCTTCCATACGTTCAACGCGCTCTACGATTCGCAGAAGCAGATCGTTCTGAGCAGCGACTGCCCTCCCAACGAGATTCCCGCGCTCGAGGAGCGGCTGCGATCCCGCTTCGAATGGGGCCTGATCGCCGATATTCAGCCTCCGGATCTCGAGACGAAGGTCGCCATCCTGAAGAAGAAGGCCGAGGCGGAGACGGTGCCGCTGCCCGACAACGTGGCCATCTACATCGCGGAAAAGATCAAGTCGAACATCCGCGAGCTCGAGGGGTCGCTGATCCGGCTGCTGGCGTACGCGTCGCTGACGGGGCGCGAGGTGACGATCGGCCTGGCGCAGGACGTGCTGAAGAACGTCATCGGGCACGACGAGCGCGCGGTGACGATCGAGATGATCCAGAAGTCGGTGGCCGACTACTACCAGCTCAGATCGGCGGATCTCCGGTCGCGCAACAACTCGAAGTCGGTGGCGATGCCGCGCCAGATTGCCATGTATCTCTGCAAGGCGCTTACGAGCGCGTCGCTGCCGGAGATCGGCCGGAGCTTCGGCGGAAAGCATCACTCGACCGTCATCCATTCGATCCGGAAGATCGAGGCGCTGCGCAAGAAGGATCGGGATTTCAACACGGTTCTCAACAACCTGACCGACGCCCTCAGGTGACCCCAGGGGGTCTCGGTCCCTCGCGCGGAAATCACTCCGCGGAGTGATTTCCAGGGATCGCCTCCCCGGTTTTCCACACCTCGGAAATCACTCCGGGAGTGATTTCCGGGGATTTCCACAGCGCTTCGGACGGGCTCCTGTGGAGCCAAGTTGTCGGTGTCTCGCGTGCGGTTCATCAGGCAGTTTCCCACCGCCAGGCACACAGGTTTTGTCCCCATCTAAGTAGCTGTTTTTCAACTACTTGCGGCTGCATTGTCTGCTTTTCAACACGGGATCTCTTCCGGTATAATCTTTTGTCTCTTCTTGTTCCTTCTCCTAGGATCTATTGCCCGGCATCTACGGGCCGCCTCTTGAAGGTCAGGACAACTATGGAACTCGTGGTCCGCAAGAACGACCTCCTGAAAGAGCTGCAATTTTTCCAGGGCATCGTCGAGCGCAAGAACACGATTCCCATCCTGGCCAACGTCCTGCTCGAAGCCAAGGGCGAAGACGTGCGGATGGCGGCAACCGATCTCGAGGTCGGGCTGCGCAGCAAGTGTGCCGCCTCGATCGCAACGGGCGGATCGCTGACCCTCCCCGCGAAGAAGCTCTACGAAATCGTCAAGGAGCTGCCCGAGACGGACATCCGCATCGAGGAGAACAAGGGCGGCGTGAAAATCGCCGCCGACCGGTTCGAGTCACGGATGCAGACGCTTCCGAAGGAGGACTTCCCCACCATTCCGGAACCCGCCGGCGAGGGCGCCGTGAAGCTGGGCCGCAAGTCGCTGCGGGAGATGGTGGCCAAGACGCAGTTTGCGATCACCGGCGAGGACACGCGGTACTTCCTGAACGGGGCGCTCTTCCTCATCAAGCACGACAGCATCACGCTCGTCGCGACAGACGGGCACCGCCTGGCCTTCGTGTGCGCGCCGCGCGAGGGAGGCGGCAAGAAGACGGAAGAGACGCGCGTCATCCTGCCGAAGAAGACGCTCGCCGAGCTCGGCCGGCTGCTCGCCGAGGGTGACGGCGACATCACCTACGAGCGAGGCGAGAACCACCTGTTCTTCGAGGTCGACGGGCGGATGCTCGTGTCGAGGATGATCGACGGCCAGTTCCCGGCCTACGAGCGCGTGATTCCGAAGAGGCAACGACAAGCGGATCGAGTTCGAACGCGAACGCATCGTCAGCGCAATCCGGCGCGTGGCGCTCCTCTCGAACGAGCGATCGCGGGCGATCAAGTTCACGCTCGAAAGCGGCCGCGTCGAAGTCGCCTCCAACAGCCCGGAGCTCGGCGAGGCGCACGAGCAGCTTGCGGTGGAGTACGGCGGACCCGCGCTGCAGATCTCGTTCAACGCGCAGTATGTCCTCGAATTCCTCAACGCCGTGCAGACCGACCTCATCGCCATCGAGTTCAAGGACGAAGTGAGCCAGACCGTCATGAAGCCCGTTGGCGCGATGGATTACGACTACACGTATGTCGTGATGCCGATGAGGATCTGAAAGGCGACATGCAGCAGTTCGATTCAACACCGATACCAGACGACAGCACCCGGGCGCCACAACCAGACATCGAGCCGAACACCGCGGACGCCGCCGCAGAAGAATCTGCCGGGCCTCCGCTCCGGACGGACATCGCGCAAGCCGGGCCCGGCGATGCCGGCGACGTCGCCGACTACGGGGCCGACAAGATCAAGGTGCTCGAGGGCCTCGAGGCCGTTCGCAAGCGGCCGGCGATGTACATCGGGTCCACGGGCCCGCTCGGCCTCCATCATCTCGTCTACGAAGTCGTCGACAACTCGATCGACGAGGCGCTCGCCGGCTTCTGCGACGAGATCGTCGTGACGCATCCACCTCGACAACTCCGTCACCGTCGTCGACAACGGCCGTGGCATCCCGGTCGACCTGCATGAAAGCGGGAAGTCCGCCGCCGAAGTCGTCATGACCGTGCTGCACGCCGGCGGCAAGTTCGACAACGCGAGCTACAAGGTGTCCGGCGGGCTCCACGGCGTGGGCGTGTCCGTCGTGAACGCGCTGTCGGAAACGCTCGACCTCGAGATCTGGCGCAACCAGTCCGTCTACCAGCAGAGCTACGAGCGCGGGAAGCCGACGGGCGACCTGGTGATCACGGGCACGACGCGGCGCCGCGGCACCAAGGTCAGCTTCAAGCCGGACGCGGAGATCTTCGAGACCCTCGAGCTGAGCTTCGACACGCTCGCCCAGCGGCTCCGCGAGCTGGCGTTCCTCAACCCCGGCGTGCACATCACGCTCGAGGACGAGCGCGACGGCAAGCGTCACGACTTCAAGTACGAAGGCGGGATCGTGTCGTTCGTGACCCACCTCAACAAGAACAAGGTGGGCGTCACCGACCGGCCCATCTACATGCGCGGCGAAAAGGACGGCACGATCGCCGAAATCGCGCTGCAGTGGAACGACGGCTACACCGAGACGCTCTACTCGTTCGCCAACAACATCAACACGCACGAGGGCGGCACGCACCTCTCGGGGTTCCGCGCGGCGCTGACGCGGACGATCAACGCCTACGCGGCCAAGAACGGCCTCGCGAAAGACCTCAAGGAGAGCATCAGCGGCGACGACATCCGCGAGGGGCTGACGGCGGTCGTCAGCGTCAAGATCCCGCGGCCCGCAGTTCGAGGGACAGACCAAGACCAAGCTCGGCAACACCGAGGTCAAGGGCATCGTCGAAGCCATCGTCAACGACAAGCTCGGCGCATACCTGGAGGAGAACCCGGCCGTCGCCAGGCGCGTGGTCGCGAAGAGCGTCGACGCGGCGCGCGCGCGCGACGCCGCGCGAAAGGCGCGGGACCTGGTCCGGCGGAAAGGCGCGCTCGACAACAGCTCCCTGCCCGGCAAGCTCGCGGACTGCCAGGAGCGCGACCCGGCCCAGTGCGAGCTCTACATCGTCGAGGGCGAATCAGCGGGCGGGTCGGCCAAGCAGGGCAGGGATCGGCGCTTCCAGGCGATCCTGCCCCTCAAGGGCAAGATTCTCAACGTCGAGAAGGCCCGCTTCGACAAGATGCTCGGCAGCGACGAGATCAAGACGATGATCGCGGCGCTCGGGTGCGGCGTCGGCGAAGAGGACTTCGACATCGAGAAGCTCCGCTACCACCGGGTCATCATCATGACCGACGCGGACGTGGACGGGTCGCACATCCGCACGCTGCTGTTGACGTTCTTCTACCGGCAGCTGCCCGAGCTCATCAACCGCGGGTACGTCTACATCGCGCAGCCGCCGCTCTTCCGCGTGAAGCGGGGCAAGGGCGAGACCTACATCAAGGACGAGCGCGAGCTGGACGGCTGGCTGATTCACCGCGCGAGCGAGAGCCGGGTCGTCCGCCTCGCCGGGGGCCGCGAGATCGCCGGCGCCGATCTCGAGCACCTGCTGCACCGGCTGGTGGCCTTCGGCAAGTACCTCCAGGTCGTGGAGCGGCGGGGCTATTCGCGCGAGATCCTGATGGCGCTGCTCGATGCCGACGTCCGCGATCGGAAGTTCTTCCTCGACCTGGCGGCCATCGAGGCCTTCGCCAAGGGGCTCGCCACCGACAGCCGGAACGTCACCGTGCAGCTCGACGAGGAGCACAACCTCTACACGCTCGAGATCGAGGATCGCGCCGCCGGCTATTCGCGGGTCACGACGATCGGCTCGGAGTTCATCGGCAGCGGGGAATACCGCACGCTGGTGACCGCCTACCGCGACATCAAGGGCATTCGCGGTCCGATGACGGTCTTCACGCGCGCGACGAACGCCGCCGACGCGCCCCGCGACGACGTTGAGCCGGCTGGGGAGAGCGGCGCGGCCGTTGCCGCCGGTGCGGCCGGCGGCAAGGCCGCAGCAGCCGAGGGCGCGGGCGAGGAGCCGGCGGTCTCGCCGGCGTCGAGAGAGCAGGCGGCGATGCCGGTCGCCAACCTCGACGAGCTGCTCGCGCTCTTCCTCGCGGCAGGGAAGCGGGGCGTGGCCATCAACCGCTACAAGGGCCTCGGCGAGATGAACCCCGAGCAGCTGTGGACGACGACCATGAAGCCCGAGAACCGGACGCTGCTGCAGGTGCGCGCCGAAGACCACACCGAAGCGGACCTGATGTTCACGACCCTCATGGGCGACCAGGTCGAGCCGCGGCGGAAGTTCATCGAAGACAACGCGCTCGACGTGAAGAACCTGGACGTGTAGGGACGAAGAGACATGAGCAGGCTACAGGCATCAGGCTACCGGCTACAGGCCGTGCACGCTGATTGCGTGTGAAAGGCCCGAAGCCTCCAGCCTGAAGCCGGCGCATCGCCGAACGCCCGGAGACTGAATGGAACTGGCGGCATCGCGAATCCCCGTCAACATCGAAGACGAGATGAAGCGCTCGTACATGGATTACGCCATGAGCGTGATCATCGGGCGGGCGCTTCCCGACGTGCGCGACGGCTTGAAGCCGTCACACCGGCGCGTGCTGTACGGCATGCGGCTGATGGGCCTGGCGTCGAACCGGGCCTATCGCAAGTGCGCGAAGATCGTCGGCGAGGTGATGGGCAACTTCCACCCGCACGGGGACGCGGCCGATCTACGACACGCTGGTCCGCATGGCGCAGGACTTCAACATGCGCTACCCGCTCGTGGACGGGCAGGGGAACTTCGGATCGGTGGACGGCGATCCGCCGGCGGCCATGCGGTACACCGAGGCCAGGCTGACCGCGCCCGCCGAGGATCTGATGGCCGATCTCGACAAGGAGACGGTCGACTTCGTCCCGAACTACGACGAGACGACGGAGGAGCCCACCGTCCTGCCGGCGCCGTTCCCGAACCTGCTCGTCAACGGCTCGGCCGGCATCGCGGTCGGAATGGCGACCAACATTCCGCCGCACAACATCGGCGAGGTCATCGACGGCCTCATCTGGATGATCGGGCATCCGGATGCCACCGGCGACGAACGGCTGCTGGCGCTCGTCCGCGCGATCCCGGGCCCCGACTTCCCGACCGGCGCCACCATCGTCGGGCGGATGGGGATCGTGCAGGCGTACCGGACCGGGCGCGGATCGCTCACCGTGCGCGCGCGGACGAGCGTCGAGAAGGCGAAGAAGGGCGACAAGGAATCGATCGTCATCACCGAGATTCCCTACCAGGTCAACAAGGCGAAGCTCATCGAGAAGATCGCCGACCTGGTCCGCGAGAAGACGCTCGAAGGCATCTCGGACCTCCGCGACGAGTCCGATCGCGAAGGCATGCGCATCGTGATCGAGCTGAAACGCGGCGAGATGCCCGATGTCGTCCTGAACAACCTCTACAAGCACACGCCGCTGCAGTCGACCTTCGGGATCATCATGCTCGCGATCGTGGAGGGGCGCCCGCGCGTCCTGTCGCTCGCCGAGATGATGGACCTGTTCATCGACTTCCGCCGCGAGGTGGTGCGCCGGCGGATCGAGTTCGAGCTGCGAAAGGCCGAGGCCCGGGCGCACATCCTCGAAGGCCTGAAGATCGCGCTCGACCACATCGACGCCGTGATCGCGCTCATCCGCGCCTCGCGTTCCCCCGCGGAAGCGCGCGACGGCCTGATGGGGCAGTTCGGGTTGAGCCAGATCCAGGCTCAGGCCATCCTCGACATGCAGCTCCAGCGGCTGACCGGCCTCGAGCGGCAGAAGATCGAGGACGAGCTGGTCGAGGTGCGCAAGAATATCGACCGCCTGCGCGGCGATCCTCGGTAACCACGCGCTCCTGATGGACATCGTCGTGGAGGAGCTGCGGGCGGTCCAGGCGAAGTACGGCGACGCGCGTCGGACGACGATCACCGACGAGAGCGGCGAGTTCCGGATCGAGGACCTGATTGCCGACGAAGA
Source organism: uncultured Acidobacteriota bacterium (assembly GCA_963695795.1). Classification (GTDB taxonomy): domain Bacteria; phylum Acidobacteriota; class Vicinamibacteria; order Vicinamibacterales; family JAKQTR01; genus CAVOHU01. Next base: position 48,147 of record CAVOHU010000001.1, read on the forward strand.
GATGGCGATCACGGTGACCAACACCGGCTACATCAAGCGGACCGCCATCACCAACTACCGGAACCAGCGCCGGGGCGGCAAGGGCCGGATCGGCATGCGGTTCCGCGAGGAAGACTTCATCGCGCACCTCTTCACGGCGTCGACCCACGCCTACATCATGATCTTCTCGGACCGGGGCCGGGCGTACTGGCTCAAGGTCCACGAGATTCCCGACGTCGGGCCCGACGGCAGCGGGCGGGCCCTGACCAACCTGGTGGCGATGGCCGAGGGCGAGAAGATCGCGGCCCTCCTCGCCGTGCGCGAGTGGGAGGAGGACAAGTTCGTCTTCATGGGCACCCGGAAGGGGATCGTCAAGAAGACCGCGCTTTCCTCGTTCAGCAACCCGCGGGCGGGCGGCATCATCGCCATGGGCGTCGAGGCCGGCGATGCGGTGATTGCCGCACAAATCACGGACGGGTCGGGAGAGGTGTTCCTCGGGTCGAGGGATGGCATGGCCATCCGGTTCCCCGAGGGCGACGTGCGCCCCATGGGCCGGACGGCATACGGCGTCAGGGGCATCAGCCTCCGGGAGGTCGACGAAGTCGTGGCGATGGAGGCGGTCAAGGCCGGCGGGGGGACGCTCCTGACCGTCTGCGAGCACGGGTACGGCAAGCGGACGGAGCTTGACGAATACCGCGTGCAGTCGAGGGGCGGTGTGGGTATTATTAACATCCACACAACGGACCGAAATGGCCGTGTTGTCGGGATCGCGTACGTCCGGGACGAAGACGAGATGATGTTCATCACGCAGCAGGGCAAGGTGCTGCGCATGGTGACGGGGGACATTCGAGCCATCGGCCGGGCGACGCAAGGCGTCCGCCTGATCGAGATCGAACCCGACGACCGAGTGGTTTCAGTGGCACGACTGGCTGAAAAAGAGGAAGACAACTCCATCCCTGACTAAAGGAGGCTGGCATGCTTCGGGCGAAACGTCCCAATTGGTTCCTGCTCGCGCCGGTGATCCTGGTCGCGGCGTTCGTCGTGGCCAGCTGCGGCGGAGGGGAGGAGTATCCAATCCTCCAGAAATTCTTCACGGCCTCGAAACTCCGCGACAACGTCACGCTCGGCAACTTCGCGACCGTGGCCTTCGACCCCACGAAGGACGGGCAGATGGGGGGCTTCAGCATCACCAACCAGGGAGCCGAGCAGACCAAGACGCTGGAATTCAAGCAGCGCGCCGGCGCGGTGAAGGAAGCCGCCGACGCGGATTCCGCCTTCTCGAAGCGGAAGACCGAGTACCAGGACAAGAACTCCGAGGCCATCGATCGCGTGCTGAAAATCGAAGCCAAGGGCGGCCGGGCCGCCGGGCGCGATGCCGTCATCCAGCAGGAATGGACCAAGTGGCGCGAGGAATCGGCGGCCAGCTCGAAGAAGCTCTCCGAGGCGCGCAAGTCTCTCAACGAGGGACGTAACGTCGTCGAGTTGAGCCTGCTCGATCCGCGCAACCCGGTGGATGTCACCGCCATGGACGGCGTCATCGCCACCAAGGACATCACGATCGAAGGCACGGTCCGGAGCCCGGACGCGCAGAGCGTGAAGAAGACGTTCGTCTTCACGATGCAGCAGGCCCGGATGAAGAGGGCCGACGGCACCGATCTCCTCGGCCGCTGGATCATCACCGGGTTCAAGGAAGCGAAGTAGATCGTCCGGCCCGAGGACGGGCCTCTTTCAGCCAGGACCGCACCCCGGGGCCTCGACCGACAGGCCCCGGGAGGCGGCGACCCCCACGCCGCGCATCAGACCTGGCTTGCCGCAGAACTGTCGATGGCGCCCGCGCTACCACGTGGCCGACAGGTGTCTCCGCCGGAATCGTACAGGCTACGCGCGCTCGAGGCGCGCAAACTTCGCCAGCAGGCGCTTCACCCCGGCGGTCGCGAACCTCACGCTCAGCTTGACGTCGTCGTGCAGGTCCTCGACGTCGAGGACCGTGCCCACGCCGAACTGCGGGTGACGAACGCGCATGCCGGGGCGGAGCTTGGAGCCCGACTGATCTTCGTCCTCGTACCTGTAGGCAGGCTCGGACTCCCGGACGCGCCCGTGCCCGGCGCGGGGATACGGCTCGGCGCGGAACGACGATCGGAAACCCTCGCGGCCGCCCGAGTAGCTGCCCGATCCGACGAAATCCACGCGCTCGACCAGGTCCGCCGGCACTTCATCGATGAACCGCGAAGCCCGAGCGGCCCGGTATTCGCCGAACACCCGGCGGCGACTCGCACTGGTCAGCACGAGGTGGCTGCGCGCTCGCGTCATGCCGACGTAGCACAGCCGCCGCTCCTCCTCGAGCTCGCCGTCGCTGTCGCTCGAGCGCGAGTGGGGGAACAGCCCCTCCTCGAGCCCGGTGATGAACACGGCCGGAAACTCGAGGCCCTTGGCGCTGTGCAGCGTCATGAGCAGAATGCGCGCGTCGGCGGCGCCCTCCGATTCGTCCGCGTCCGAGAGCAGTGACAGTCGATCGACGAAGCGCGGCAAGCGACGGCTCCGGATCGCGGCTCTCGTACTCGCGGGCGGCCGACACGAGCTCCGAGAGATTCTCGATGCGGCCCTCCGCCTCCTCGCTCCGGTCCTCGCGCAGGTCCTGGACGTAGCCCGACTGGTCGAGGACCTTTCCGATCACCGTGGAAACGGGCTCGCGCCGCGCCGTGTCCGACAGCGAGAGGATGAGGTCGCGGAACGCGGCGAGCGACGCCCGGGCGCGGGAAGGAAATCGCCCGGCCGCGACGGCGGCCACGAGTGCCGTCCAGAGCGACGCGGGCTCTTGCGCCGGCGCAGCCTGCGAGGCGAGCAGCGGCGGCGCCTCCCGGCCGGCGGAATCGGCGGCGCGATCGGCCGCCGCCTGCTCGACACCGTCGAGCACGCTCTTGCCGATGCCCCGCGCGGGGACGTTGATCACCCGTCGCAGGCTCACATCGTCGTGCGGGTTGAGGAGGAGGCGCAGGTAGGCGAGCGTGTCCTTGATTTCCTTCCGCTCGTAGAACCTGACGCTGCCGACGATCCGGTAGGCGAGATTCGCCCGCCGCATCGCGTCTTCGAGGACGCGGGATTGCGCGTTGGTGCGATAGAGGACCGCCGCCGTGACGTCGGGCCCGGACCGCAGCGCTTCGCGCGCCGATCGCGCGATGAAGTCCGCTTCTTCGAGCTCGTCGCCGCATCGGGCGTAGACGATCTTCTCGCCGCCCTTCCGCTCGGTCCAGAGCCGCTTCTCCTTCCGATCCACGTTGCGGCTGATGACCGCCGACGCCGCATCCAGGATGATCTGCGTCGACCGGTAATTGCGCTCGAGTCGCACGACCAGCGCTTCGGGAAAGTCCTTCTCGAAGTCCAGGATGTTCCGGATGTCGGCGCCGCGCCACTTGTAGATCGACTGGTCCGGATCGCCGACGACGGCGAGGTTGCGGTGGACCTCGGCGAGGCGGGACATCAACTGGTACTGCGGGCGGTTGGTGTCCTGGTATTCGTCGACCATGATGAACCGGAACTGACGGCTGTAGCGCTGCCGTACCTCGTCCGCGGTCTCGAGGAGCTGCACCGCGCGAAGCAACAGATCGTCGAAGTCCAGCGCGCCGCTCGACCGGAGCGCGTCGCTATAGCCCTTGTAGACCCGCGCGAACCGCTCGTCCCGGTAGCCTCCGCTCGATGCGGCGTCCTCGGGCGTCTCCATCCGGTTCTTGGACTGGCTGATGCGCGAGAGCGCCGCCCGTGGCTGGACGTCACCCTCGTCGATCTGCAGGTCCTTCAGCACCCGCTTGACCGCGGCGAGCTGATCGGAGGTGTCGTAGATGACGAATTCCCGCGGCAGGCCGATCGCCGGCGCTTCCCGGCGGAGAAGCCGGGCGCAGAAGGCGTGGAACGTGGAGACCCACAGGCGGCCGCACGATTCGCCGAGCAGCGACTCGACCCGCGCACGCAGCTCCTCGGCGGCCTTGTTCGTGAAGGTGACGGCGAGCACCTCCGACGCGTCTGCGATGCCGCTGCCGACGAGGTACGCCACGCGGAACGCGATGACGCGCGTCTTTCCGGAGCCGGCGCCGGCCAGGATGAGCAGCGGCCCATCGCGGTGCAGGACGGCCTCACGCTGTTCTGGGTTCAGGGAATCGAGGAAATCCATTGGGTACAGGTAACAGGGTACAGGTTATAGGTTACAGGTTATAGGTTACAGAGAATCACGCCGCTCCACCGCACGCCTCGCTGCGGGCTCGCTGTACCCTGTGCCCTGTAACCTGTACCCTATAACCTTCCCGGCTACTCAACGGTGACGCTCTTCGCGAGGTTCCTCGGCTGATCGACGTCGCAGCCGCGCCGGACGGCGACGTGATAGGCGAGCAGCTGCAGCGGCAACACGTAAGCGACCGGCGTGAGCACCGGGTTGAGTGCCGGGAGCCGCAGGACGACGTCCGAGGCGGGATCGAGGACGTCGTCGAGATGCCGTTCGCCTTCCGTGGTCAGCGCCACCACGGTTCCGCCGCGGGCTTTCACCTCGAGGATGTTGCCGACCATCTTCTCGAAGACATGATCGGATGGCGCGATGGCGACGACCGGCATGTTCTCGTCGATGAGCGCAATCGGCCCATGCTTCATCTCGCCGGCGGGGTAGCCCTCGGCATGGATGTAGGAAATCTCTTTCAGCTTCAGCGCGCCCTCGAGCGCGATCGGATAGTTGATGCCGCGGCCGAGGTACAGGAAGTCCGCCCGGGTGTAGAAACGCCGCGCGATCTCCTCGATCTGCGGGCCGAGCTTGAGCGTCTGCTCGAGCGCCGAGGGCAGCTGGATCAGGTTGTCGATGTGCTCGGCGATCTGGGAGGGTGGCAGCGAGCCGCGCGCCTGCGCCAGATACAGCGCGAGGAGCTCGAGCGCCACCAACTGGCACGTGAACGCCTTGGTGGACGCCACGCCGATTTCCGGCCCCGCGTGCGTGTAGATCGTTCCGTCGGTCTCGCGCGTGGCCATGCTCCCGACCACGTTGCAGATGGCGACGCTCCTCGCGCCCTGCCGCTTCGCCTCGCGCAACGCCGCGAGCGTGTCCGCCGTCTCGCCCGACTGCGTGATGACGACCGTGAGCGTCCGCTTGCCGACGATGGGCTTGCGGTAGCGATACTCGGACCCGTAGTCGACCTCGACCGGAACCTGCGCGAACTCTTCGATCAGGAACTTTCCGACGAGGGCCGCATGCCACGATGTTCCGCACGCGAGCAGCGTCACCTTGTCGATCTGCGCAAGCTCTGAAGGCCCGAGCCCGATCTCGTCGAGGAACACGCGGCCGGTGTCGTGCGACACGCGCCCGAGGATCGTGTCGCGCACTGCCGACGGCTGCTCGAAGATTTCCTTGAGCATGAAGTGCTTGTAGCCCGCCTTCTCGGCCTGGATGGGATCCCAGAGCACGCGCCGGGGGGCTGGCGACAGCCTGGTGCCGTCGAATGCCGAGAACGCGGCGCCCGCCCGCGTGAGCACGACCATCTGACGGTCGTCGAGGAAGACCACGTCGCGCGTGTGCTGGAGGATGGCGGGAATGTCCGAGGCGACGAACCACTCGCCAGGACCGATCCCGACGACGAGCGGCGGGCCGTTGCGGGCCGCGACAATCGTGTCCGGGTCGTCGGCGGAGATGAGCACGATGGCAAAGAGGCCTCGCAGCTCCCCGAGCGCGCGCCGCACGGCCGTCTCCAGCCCCACGCCGCTCCGCGCCTCTCGCTCGACCAGGTGCGCGACCACCTCGGTGTCGGTCTCCGTCACGAACACGTGGCCCTGCTGCTGAAGCTGCCGCTTCAGGTCCTGGTAGTTCTCGATGATGCCGTTGTGGACGACGACGAGGCGGCCCGAGCAGTCGCGATGCGGATGGGCGTTTTCCTCGGTCGGGCGCCCGTGCGTCGCCCAGCGCGTATGCCCGACGCCGTACTCGCCGTCGATCGGATCGGCCGCCACGGCTTCCTCGAGGCGCGCGAGCTTCCCGGCGCTTCGGCGGAGGTGAACGGCACCGTCGCGGACCACAGCCACGCCCGCGGAGTCGTAGCCGCGGTACTCGAGCCGGCGCAATCCGTCGAGCAGAACCGGGACGACCTTCCGGTGGCCGAGATAGCCGATGATGCCGCACATGCGGAAACCTCTCGCTTCGAAATCAGGTTACAGGTAGGTACAGGTTACAGAGCGTCACGCGGGCAGTGTGATCCTCTATTACCTGTAACCTGTACCCTGTAACCTATTCCCCCTTGCCCGTTCTCTTCTTCCGCTCGACCCAGCCTTCGACGTTTCGCTGGCGGCCACGCGCGATGCCGAGCGCGCCCGGAGGCACATCGTCCGTGATCGTCGAGCCCGCGGCAACATACGAGCCTGCCGCGACGCGGACCGGTGCGATGAGCTGCGAGTCGCTCCCGATGAAGACCCCGTCTTCGATCGTCGTGCGGTGCTTCCGCGCGCCGTCGTAGTTGCACGTGATGGTTCCCGCGCCGATGTTCACGCGGGAGCCGATCGTGGCGTCGCCAAGGTACGACAGATGGCTGGCTTTCGAGCCGGCGCCGAACTCGGTGTTCTTCAGCTCGACGAAATTCCCGATGCGGGCGCCCTCCTTGACGTCCGTTCCCGGCCGGAGGTGGGCGAAGGGCCCGACTTTCGACTCGCTGGCGATCCGGGCTTCGACGATGACGCAGAAGTTGTCGACGATGACGCGGTCGCCGATGTGCGAATCGGCGATCCGGACCCAGGACTGGATCGCGCATCCCGAGCCGATGCTCGTGCGGCCTTGCAGCGTCACGCCGGGATGGATCGTGGTTCCGCTTCCGACCATCACCTCATCGTCGATGAAGGTCGACGGCCGATCGATGATCGTGACGCCGGCCGCGGCAAGCGACTCCAGCTTTTGAGCGTTTCCCATGACGGGCCACCTTGCGGAAAGAGGACGGGATTCCAGTCCGGCCCGCATCCGGCGAGCGACGCCGGAGAGAAGAGCGCGGAACCGCCGCCCCAGGCTGTCAGCTTACCTTGAGTGAACCGGCTTCGAAGAGTGAACCCTACTTCGCGGCTCCGCGCGTGCGTGCATTGATTGGCCGCGCGCGATCTCTCCGCGCAGTCGAGGAAACCGGGCTCGCGAGCAGCGATCGGGCCTCGTCGGTCCGGCGAAGCGCGTCGAAGTCAGCATCGCGGCGGGCAAGGTCCCGATTCTCGGGACTCAACTCGATGGCCCTGGCGAGGTGTCTCAATGCGGGCGACAGGTCGCCCTTAAGCGTTAGGGCTACTGCCAGAATGTACTCGGCGTTCCCCATGTCTGGATTGGTACCAAGCGCGGTGGTTGCCAGCTCGACGGCCTTGTCGTAGGCCGCCTCGTTGACGGCGAGCGTGGCAGCGTAGACCTGTTCTTCAGGCGTCCGGGCCGTGCGATCGACGGGCTCGAGATGGCGCTCGCATACCCGCAGATAGAGCTTCACCCGCTCGTGGAGCTCCTTTTCCTCGGGATAGAGCTCGAGAATCGAGCGGAGGGTGTCGGCGGCGAGCCCGTACTGTCTCCTCTGAATGGCAGCCAAGCCGCGCTCGTAGGTCGCGATTGCCTCCGCATACGTGCTTCGTGGGGGAGGGACCCGCGAGGCGACCGGTGGGGCCGGCCTTGGTTTTGTCTTTTGACCAACCTTTTTCCTGACGGCTACCGCTGAGGGCTTTCTGGACTTCGGCCTGGATTTCGAGACGGCGCGGCGGGTCGGTGCTTTTCGCTGCTTCGCCATGCTTCCTCTCCCTGGGATTGTGCCGGGGGGAACCGCAGAAACCGAAGTTGACAGCGAGCGCGGCTAACTTAGCAGAACCCGATGGATGCGGTCAAGACTCCCGCGCCCGCTCGACGGCCTGGTAGACGTGTCGAGAGGGGATTCTGTACTTGTGGGCCAATTCAGAGATGGCTGAGCGCCGCGCCTCCCCAGATTTGGTCAATTGGCAGAACTCATCGTACAGCTGTTTGTCGTCTGGAACTGGTGCGTTTTCAACTAGATCAGCGTCTTTGCCGCCTTCCATGACAACCGTGTACTCGCCGCGAGGCGAACCGAGTTGTGGAAGCACAGACGAAATAGGTCCTCTGACCAATGTTTCATGGAGCTTCGTGAGTTCGCGGCAGACGACGACCTGCCTGTCGCCGAGCAATTCTAGGGCGTTGGCCAGAGAAGCGTGAATGCGATGGGGCGCCTCAAAGAACACGATCGTTCGCGTTTCGCCGCGAAGCGTCGCGAAAAAAGACGCCCGTTCCCCCGCGCGGGCGGGAGGGAACCCGGCGAAGACGAACCGATCCGGCGGGAGACCCGAGGCGACCAGGGCCGCCAGGACGGCGCTCGGTCCGGGAATCGACTCGACACGATGCCCTGCGGCGATTGCGGCTCGAATGAGCGCGAAGCCCGGGTCCGACACCGCGGGCGTGCCCGCGTCGGAGACGATGGCGACGCGCTCGCCCGCGGCAAGCCTTCCGAGGATCATCGCCGCCTTCCGCGCCTCGTTGTGTTCGTGCAGGCTCGTCGTCGGAGTGCGAATGTCGTAGTGGTTGAGCAGCTTCGAGGTTCGCCGCGTGTCCTCGGCGGCGATGAGCGACGCCTCGCGCAGCACGCGCAGCGCGCGCAGCGTGATGTCTTCGAGATTGCCGATGGGCGTGGAGACGAGGAAGAGCGTTCCGGTGGATGGTTCGGACATGACGCCCGCCGTTATTGTACCATTGCAGATGTTGTGATCGCGTCGGAACCGCTTCATCATTTCGTCGATGGGTACCTGACCCATCTCTACGAAACCAGCCCGACCGGGGCCGCGCTGGACGGCGTCCATCAGTTCGACGATCACCTGGAGGATTTCAGCCGGACGGCCGTCGAATCCAACGTGCACAATCTCGCGGCGTTTGCCAGGCGCCTCTCCTCGATCGCCGCGGATTCGCTGACGCCGATCGAGCGTGTCGAGCGGGCGGTCCTCGCCTCCCACATCCAGGCGCGGATGTTCGACCTCGAGAAGGTCCGGACCTGGGAGCGGAGCCCCCAGTTCTACGGCGAAACGCTCGCGGCAAGCCTCGCGGCGCAGGCGCTCTTCGACCACGCTCCGGTTGAGGATCGGGCCAGGCGGGTCCTCTCCAAGCTCCGGCAGGCGCCCCGGTTCGTCCAGGCCGCGCGCGACAACATCAAGGATCCGCCCGGGCTGTTCGTGCGGATCGGCCTCGAAACGCTGCGCGGGACGCTCCGGTTCATCGAGCACGACATGCCCCGCGCCTTTAGCCTCGTCGACGATCTGCACCTGCTCGGCGACCTGGCCGACGCGTCCACCGAGGCCACCGATGCGCTCGGGGGCTACATCGACTATCTCGAGAGGGAGCTGGCGCCGAAGGCGAAGGCCTCCTTCAGGCTCGGCCGCGAGAAGTTCGTCGAGAAGATCCGGCTGGAAGAGGGCCTCGACATCGATCTCGACCGCCTGCTCAACATCGGCCTCCGCGAGCTGGGCGTCGTGCAGGAGGAGTTCCGGCGGGTTGCCGCCAAGCTCGACGGGGGTGAACCGATCGACGTGTGGCGGAAGGTCAAGCAGGATCACCCGGCCGCGGGCGAGGTGGTGGCCGCCGCCGGGCAGCAGCTCAAGGACCTGCTGACCTTCATCGAGCGGCGCGACCTCGTCTCGGTGCCGGCGGGCGAGCCCGTCGTGGTGGCCCCGACGCCGGAGTTCTATCGCTGGACCTTCGCCAGCATGTGGACGCCGGGTCCGTTCGAGACGCGCCCGTCGCGCGCCTACTACTACCTGACCGACGTGGATCCCGCGTGGCCGAAGGAGCGTCAGGACGATCATCTGCGCGACTTGAGCACCGCGTCGCTGTGGTCCATCTCGATGCACGAGGTCTATCCCGGCCACTACCTGCACTACCAGCACCTGCGGCACGTCGCATCGAAAGCCCGTCGCTCCACGATGTTCGCTCCGGCGTCCTGCGTCGAGGGCTGGGCGCACTACTGCGAGCAGATGATGATGGAGGCCGGCTTCGAGCGGCAGAACACGATCATCCGGCTGGGCCAGCTCTCCGAAGCGCTGGTGCGCCTCGCGCGATTCGTGGTGGCGATCAGGCTGCACGCCGAGGACCTGTCGGTCGAGCAGGGCGTCCGCTTCTTCCGCGAAGAGGCGTTCCTCGAAGAGGGGAGCGCCAGGCGGGAAGCCGAGCGCGGGACATTCGACCCGACCTACCTCGTCTATGCGATCGGCCGCCTGATGCTGCTCAAGCTGCGCGAGGATTACAAGGGACTCATGGGCGGGAAATTCTCGCTTCGCGCGTTTCACGACGCGTTCCTGGCGAATGGCATCGCCCCGCTCTGGGCCCACCGGCAGCTGCTGCTGGGAGATGCCGGCGGCAGCGCGTTGGACTAGTCATGCCCCTCTACGAGTACGAATGTGAGTCCTGCGGCCTTCGGTTCGAGGTGATTCAGCGGTTCTCGGACTCGGCCGTCGATCATTGCAAGCGCTGCAACGGACCCGTGCACAAGCTGTTGTCCGCCCCGGCGATCCACTTCAAGGGCACCGGCTGGTATGTGACCGACTACGCGAAGAAGGGGGCCGAGAGCGCGACCACGCCCCCCGCCGATTCATCCGCCGACAAGAACGGCACGGGCAAGTCCGATTCGGAAGAGCAGCACGAGCTCGTCGTCTTCGACGGAGTCGAAGACGAACGGTTCGTCGAGCAGCGGGAAAGACAGCGCGTCGACCTCCGGCTCGAGCGATTCTTCTGGACACCCGAAGAAGGATTGAGGCGGTTCAGGCCTGAAGCCGGTAGCCCGTTCCTGACGTAGGCCGACTCTGGGGACATCCAGGCCTGTAGCCTGAGCCTGCAGCCTGAAGCCCTGCTGTTTACTGCGTCAGTTCCTTCAGGTATTTCCTGAACTCTCCCGCCAGATCCTGCCGCTGCAGCGCGAAGTAGACGACGGCCTTGAGATAGCCGAGCTTGTTGCCGGTGTCGTGCCGCACACCCTTAACTTCGCAGGCGAAGACGGGCCGCTTCTTCAGCAGGCGCCGCAATCCGTTGGTGAGCTGGATTTCACCCGTTCGATCCGCTGCGGTAGCCGCCAGAGCGTCGAAGATGTCCGCTGTCAGGATGTACCGCCCGATGATAGCCAGATTCGACGGGGCCTCGCCGCGCTGCCGGCTTCTCGACGAGATCGCGCACCTCGTAGAAGCCTTCCCGCTGCGCCTTGATATCCACGATGCCGTAGAGCGGCGTTTGCTCGGAGGGCACCCGCTCGACGGCCAGCACCGGCCCGCCGACCTCGTCGAATACGTCGATCATCTGCCTGAGCGCCGGTGGCTTCGCGTCGATCACATCGTCGGCGAGCACGACGGCGAACGGTTCGTCGCCCACGAGCTCCCGCGTGACCAGCACCGCGTGCCCGAGGCCGAGCGCCTCGCCCTGCCTGACGTAGGCGACGTTGATGAGGTTCGAGATCTTGCGGATCTCGGCGAGCTGATCGCTCTTGTGGCGCGATTCGAGGAACGACTCGAGCTCGACCGAGACGTCGAAGTGATCCTCGATCGCGTTCTTGCCGCGGCCCGTGACGATGATGAAGTTGTCGATGCCGGAGTCGACGGCTTCCTCGACGCCGTACTGGATGATCGGCTTGTCGACCAGGGGGAGCATTTCCTTCGGCTGGGCCTTGGTGGCCGGCAGGAACCTCGTGCCGAGGCCGGCGGCAGGGAAGACGACTTTTCGAACCTGATCGCTCACGTGGCTTACCCCCGGGCCGGATCGTATCGCAGGACCCCGAGGTTTGGATATACGATTTGATTCATATGCTTGACGCAGCTTTCGTCCGCGACCACCTCGACGTCGTGCGCCAGAAGATGCGCGAGAGGGGAGTGCAGCTCGATCCCGCACTCGACGAGCTCTCGGCCCTCGACTCGCGGCGCCGCCAGCTGATCCCGGAAGTCGAGGGGCTCAAGCGGCAGCAGAACGCAGCGGGGGAGGAGGTGGCGCGCGCGAAGAAGCAGGGTCTCGATCCGAGCCATCTCTTCGAGGCGAACCGCGCCCGCGGGCAGCAGATCAAGCAGCTCGAGGCCGAGCTCGAGGAGATCGAAGCGAGCCGGATGCAGGGGCTGCTGGTGCTGCCAAATCTCCCGCACGAGACCGTTCCGGTTGGATCGGGCGCGGCGGAGAACCAGGAAGTCAGGCGGTACGGCGATCCGCGGAGCTTCGACTTCGCGCCGAAGTCGCACGTCGATCTCGGGCCCGCACTCGGGATCCTCGACTTCGAGCGCGCGGCGCGGATGTCGGGCGCCAGATTCGCCGTGCTGACCGGCGCGGGCGCGCGCCTGAGCCGCGCGCTCATCGAGTTCATGCTCGATCTGCACACGCGCGAGCACGGGTACACCGAGGTCGATCCGCCGTTCCTCGTCAACGCCGCCGCGCTGACCGGCACCGGCAACCTCCCGAAGTTCGAAGCGGACCTCTTCAAGATCGCGGGCGAGTGGGATCTCTATCTCGTGCCGACGGCCGAGGTGCCGCTGACGAACCTCCATCGCGGCGAAATCCTCGACGGGCGGACGCTGCCGATCAAATACACCGCCTACACGCCGTGCTTTCGCAGCGAGGCCGGATCCTACGGGCAGGACGTGCGGGGGCTCATCCGCCAGCATCAATTCCACAAAGTCGAGCTCGTGAAGTTCTCGGCGCCCGATCGGTCATTCGACGAGCTGGAGTCGCTGACCGCCAACGCGGAAGAGGTGTTGAAGCGGCTCGGCCTGCCGTACCGGACGGTTCTTCTCTGCACGGGCGACATGGGATTCGCGTCGGCGAAGACCTACGACATCGAAGTCTGGCTCCCGGCGCAGAACACGTATCGCGAGATCTCATCGTGCAGCAACACCGAAGCGTTCCAGGCCCGCCGCGCCAACATCAAGTTCAGGCCCGAGGGGACGGGGAAGGCCGAGTACGTGCACACGCTGAACGGATCGGGCCTCGCGGTCGGCCGCACGCTGATTGCGGTGCTCGAGAACTACCAGCAGCGCGACGGCAGCGTCGTCATCCCCGAGGCGCTTCGGCCGTACATGCGGGGCATGGAAGTCATCGAGCCGGCCCAGTAGGCGGAAGATCAGTCAGCGGCTGCTTGCGCGCTCAAGACGACACGCGCGAGCGGCGTGTAGGCGGTCGAGAAGCGAGCCCCTTGAGCCGAGCCGACGGCGGAAGTCTGCAAAGCGCATCGGAGGGGCCGAAATCCGGGCTGGGTAGGGGACCCAGCCCTTCCGCCGACCGAAACCCCGGAGATGCGCTTTGCCGGCGAGCGCGAGCGGGGCCGCGAGTCGACCGCCTACGCGCCGCCCGGTTCGGTTCCGCAGAGCCTCCTCCGCAGCGACCGTCGTATAATCGCAAGCGGTCCGGAGGGATGGCCGAGCGGCCGATGGCGGCGGTCTTGAAAACCGCTGTACGGGGAACCGTACCGGGGGTTCGAATCCCTCTCCCTCCGCCATTCGACTCGCCTGGCATCCCACTGTCGCGGGTCGCTATGCTCGCTCATGGCAGGCCAGACCACGGAGAATGCCCTGAGCGAACGAAGTGAGTCGAAGGGCCACCTTCGCTCACCTCCGGCTTGCCACTCTCCTCGGTGAGCTTCGGTTGGCAAGCCAGTGACAGGCGAAGGTTGTCCGCCGTAGCCCGAAGGGCGAAGGCGGACGGAACCCTCTCCCTGCACCAGAGTTGCTCCCCGCGCGTCTACAACCACACCATCCACTCTGGCCGATACTCCTTGCGCCGACCATGCTCGTCCGACCCGCGCCGCAGGCGGGGGAGTCGGCCGGACCGATGCGAGTGTGCAGAATCGAACAGACACGCTTCGTCTCAGCTGCTACGTTACTGCCGTCGCCCCAGCGACAGTCGAACGGAACAGCTGGGGCTGAGGAGTGTGTCAAATGCAGGTCGAACGGATGAAGGTTGCGCCCGATACCGTCGCCTACGCCGACAATGAGCATCACAAGCTCATCGTGGAGTTCGCCATCCCGGGGGCGGCTACGGAAACCGTCGATGTCAAGATTCTCGAAGACAGCGTCTATCTGTTGGCGCCGGCCAGGGACATCGAATACGTCTCGGCACTGGCGCTGGGCTGGCCGGTGAAGCCCGACAAGGCCGAAGCCACCTACATCAACGGGTTGCTGCGGATCGAAGTGCCCTTCAAGGATCCGATGGAAGACGCGGTGAAAGTGCCCATCACGGCTGGTGGGGCGGAAGCGACCGCCAAGATCCTTCCGGCGGCCTGACGACTCGTCTGGCGGTGATGACCGATCGCACCATTCGACAAGTCCCCGGGGGTTCTCGTCCAGCGTGATGATGACGCGCTGGACGCGTTCCTCGCGAAGGAGTGCGTCCGCCGCCGTCCGGGCCTCCTCGATGCCGGTGCGTTCTTCCGAATCGCGTCATGATGGCGGTGTCCAATGTTGAACATCGCGCGGACAGGCCCGAATGCGATCATGGCGGTATGGGAGTCAAGACCATGAACGGACCTTTCGACGTACAGGCATTTCTCGAATCGACAGGGGTGGCGAGAGAGATCGCGACGTACCGGCGATCGGAGACGATCTTCTCCCAGGGCGACGCGGGCGACAGCGTGATCTACATTCAACGGGGAGGCGTGAAGCTGTCGGTCGTCTCCAAGACGGGCCGCGAGGTCATCGTCGCTATGCTGGGACCGGGCGACTTCTGCGGTGAGGGAGGCCTGGCGGGGCAGTCGGTCAGGATGGCGACCGCGACGGCGCTCACGCCGACGACGGCCCTCGTGATCGGCAAGGAGGAGATGTTCCGGATGCTCCACGCGGAACACGCGCTGTCGGACCGCTTCATCGCGTATATGCTCAGCAGGAACGTCCGCATCGAGGAGGACCTGCTCGATCAGCTCTTCAACTCGACCGAGAAACGCCTGGCCCGCTCGCTGCTGCTGCTCGCGCGCTACGGCACGCAGGACAAGCCGCGCCGGGTCCTGCCCAGGATGTCGCCGGCGACGCTCGCCGAGATGGTCGGGGCCACTCGCACTCGGGTGAGTACCTACCTGAACAAGTTCACGCGGCTGGGCTTCATCGAGCGAAACGGCGCCGCCGGAATCACGATCAACAATTCCCTGTTGAGCGTCGTGCTCCACGACTAGCACATGAGCTCGCGCTCGATCTGCTAGCGGCCGCTCCCCGAGCGCCACTTGACGGCGCCGAACGCCCTATCACTGATGAACCCGTACAGGATGCTGTAGGTGCCGATCGTCTGGTGCCGGTCGGCGTTGTTCGGAGAGTACCCGTCCCGGCGGGACGCGACGTACTTGAGGGTGATCGTGTGGCGGCGGTAGACGCGCACGGTCAGGGCCGCGTCGCCCCGGAACACCTGCTCGGATCCCCGGCGCTCGGTCGAGGCCAGGCCGCTCACGTAGAACCCGCGCAGCGTCATGTCGAGGTTGGCCACGCTTCCGATGAGCAGGCGGGCTGCGAGGAGAGCTGACGGGGTGAGGCCGTAGTGGTAGTCGCGTTCGGCACTGCTGCTGCGCGTGGTGCCGGCCGCGCCATAGCCGACCCCACCGAGAAGCGTCCCCTGCATGGTCACCGCTCCAAGGGGCTGCCACTCTGCGGTGGTGCCGAGAGAGAGCGCGGTCGACGACACGCGGAAGATCTGCGGTGAGATGTAGTCGTAGGTGCCGTAGAGACCCCACACCCCACGATAGGCGTCGCCCGACGCGTAGCGCCTTCCGGCGAGGAGGCCACGGCTCATGATGTTTTCGATCGCCTTCGTATTGACCGCGGTGAACTGGAAGTCGAAGTAATCGAATGGGCGCGCATACTCGTAGCCCGGCTTTCCGGGCAGCCCGTAGGCCATGTGAAAGTCCGCGGTGGCCTCCCGGCGTTGGACGACCTCCGAGACCCCGTACTGGGACGCCCTGTCGCTCATGCTCGCGCCGAGGCGCAGACGGGTGAAGACAGCCGGGTCGCGGTTCGAATAGACGGTGTCGAAGCGGTTGCCGTACGCGAGGCGATTGAGGCCGGTCGGCGGAGAAACGCCCGCCGCGGCCAGGTTGCGCCAGAACCCGGGCTTGCCGTCTCCGCCCTCGAGCAGCAGGGTCGCCATCCGGAAGAGCGGTTCGCCCAGGAAGGTCCCGCCGATGCCGGTCGTGATCTGGTCGTTGATCGAGGGCGGGCCGGTTTCGCCCGCAATCTCCCAGAGCATGCTGCCGCCGAACGCGTAACCCAATGACGCCCAGTAGCCGTGGCCGGCTGAACGCGCGAAGCCGAAGTACAAGGCCCCCTGGTACGGATGGTAGAACTGGTTGATTTCGAACTTGTCGGTGTCGACGACCCACTTCGCCCTGGCGTTCTTCTTAATCGTGGCGGACGAGACGTTGTAGACCGGCCTGTCACCGAAGTGGAAATCGAGCCGATTGAGCGCGGTATCGAATCCGACGATGTCCAGGACCGGGACGAGGAAGTTGATGAGGTTCGTCGTTCTCGTTGGGGAATCGAGCTGTGAGCTGCCCGAGGCATTGGATTCGGCGCGTCGAGCGTCGGGCGATGGACCCGTTGCTGGCGGCGGGGCCGCTGCTTCGACCCTGGGTTGAGCGGCGGCCGGGGGTTGTGCCTCGACAACGCCCGCCCCCGACAGAAACGCGGTCGCTGCCAGCACGATTGCCAGAATCCGCGTGGTGGTCAATTCGATTCCTCCCCCCAGACACGCCCGCGCGGCCCCACGACCTGCTCCGGCGCGGCGCGCGGATGACCTGGCTCGGCCGAGGCTTGCACGGCACGGGGACTATGCTAGGCGCGGCCCGCCCCGCGAGTCTGTTCCCTTTGGAACAGTTGATACTGACGGTTTCAGTCGAGCGATAATGGCGCCGTCCGGGCCAGAGAGAACGTCCCCGCTTTGCCCGGACGGGAAAAACCCCGCGCCAGCCTGGGTGATCGGCGGGTGGTGGCGCCGTGTGAGTTGCAGGCGAGTGGTATAATCCCAACGAGTTTCGTATGGCCTCGCGGACGTCACCCGTGGCGTCGAGTTGACGCGGGCGAAGGCACAGTTCCAGGAGCGCGCCATGGCCAGACAATTAGCGCGTGTGAGACCCCCGAACGAGCCACTGTTCGACCTCGAGGCCTTCCTCGAGTCGGGTGGTGTGGACGGGACGGTCGTCGAGCGTCGAAGCGGAGAAGTCGTTTATAAGCAGGGCGACCCCTGCGACACCGTGCTCTACATTCGGAAGGGCGGCGTAGCGCTCCGGGTCCTCTCCCACGCAGGCAAGGAAGCGGTCGTGGCGATGCTCGCGCCCGGCGAGTTCTTTGGCGAGGGAGCCCTGGCTGGCCAGCCCCTGCGCATGGCGACCGCAACGGCCACGAGCGACACCGTCCTCTTCGTTGTCGACAAGCAGCGGATGATCGGGCTGCTTCACGAACAGCATGCCCTCTCGGATCGGTTCCTCGCCTATGTCCTGGCGCGAAACATCCGCATCGAGGCCGATCTGGTGGACCAGCTGTTCAATTCCAGTGAGAAACGGCTAGCCCGCACCCTGCTCCTCCTCGCCCGCTACGGCAAGCCGAAGCTCCCGCATCACGTGCTGCCGAAGATCTCGCAGGAGCTGCTGGCGGAAATGGTCGGCACGACCCGCTCGCGCGTGAACTTCTTCATGAACAAGTTCAGGAAGCTCGGCTTCATCGAATACAACGGCGACCTCAAGATCAACGACTCGCTGCTGAGCATCGTCCTGCACGACTGATTCGCCCTCGAGCAACGCCTCCACCCCGCGCTCTCCGCCGGCACGACATCCGCAGGCACGCCCTCCCGGCCGCCACGCTTTCAGCCAATCCCGGCTCACAACGCCCGGACGACCTCTAGCACGAGCCGGACGACGAGCGCGATTGGCAGGCCTACCGCGAGAATGGCGATGGGAATGGCGAGATTACCGTTCCAGCCACTCGCAGAACCCGGGCGCGATTCCGCGACGGACGATGAGGATGCGCTGCACACGTTCTTCGCGCAGGAGTGCCGACGCCGCCAACCGGGCTGAGGCGACGTCCGGATAGCGAGACCACGTGGGCAAGAGCGAGGATGCCGAGCCGCGTTTCACCGTGACGATTAGTTCGAACATGGCGGGAGTGTCGCATTCGCCCGCCTGAGGGCGCTGTCCAGTCTTGAACACGGTCCCCCGGGTGTCCGGAACGCTCTCGTCCGGCTCGGCCAGGTTCAGCGCGTCGCGGCGTTCTTTGCTGACCAGGTCGGATTGTAGGGACGCGGGGCTGTGCCCTCGCCGAGACTGAGCCGGGCGGCCAGCCGCTGCGCTTCGTCTAGCTCGGTGCCGAAGCTCTGCCAAGTCGAGCAGCTGCAGCTCAGCGGTCGGACCCACGGCGCCACGTCTTGCGCCGGCGCGCACGGCGAAACTCACGGGCGCGCTCCAATTGCCGGTTCACCTCGGCGAAGTCGGCGTCATAGAGGTTCACGCGCGCGCCGAGCAGCGAGATGCGCGCCTCGAGCAGGTCATTGCGCACTTCGGCGGCTCGCCGCGCGCGAACCAGTTCCGCCCTGCCGGAGGCGCCCCAGAGCCAACCGCCAGCGAGCGCGACCAGCAGTGCCACGACCACGCCGACGCGCACCGTCAGCACACTCATCCGTCGTGATGACGGCGTCGGCGTGCGGAGGACTGGACCGGCCTCACAGGCGGCTGATGTCGGCCCACCCGGGCTTCCCACCATCGTCACAGCCGCCCCGTCAGGAGCAAGACGACCAGCACCAGAAACACGAGCCCCATGCCGCCGCTCGGCCCGTATCCCCATTCCCGGCTGTGCCGCCACCTGGGCAGCGACCCCAGCATCACGAGCGCAGCGATAACAATCAGAAGAGTGAGCATCGGAATTCTCCTTCCTAGACCACCGTGTCAGTTTTGGCGTCGGTCGCGTATCGCTGAACCTCACGCGCGCCCCGTTCGACGTTCTGTGCGCCGCGCACGACCTTGTCACACACGCCGTCGCGGACTTTCTGCCCCTTGCGGGTGAGTCCTTCGACTGCATCCGCGACGCGGAGCTTGGCGCCCTGATAGCCCTCGGCCACGGCGTCGCCGACCTGCTTCGCCGAGTCGACCGCGCGCGCCCTGATTTCCCCACGCGCCCGTGGAGCCATCCACATCGCCAGGCCCGCGCCGACGACGCTGCCCATCACGAGTCCCGCCAGGAAGCGAAAGTCATGAGCCTGATTCGCCTGATCGTTCATTGATGTTTCTCCAGTGCTTCCGCGCCGGCATCGCAAGAACCGCCTGCGCGTGGTTGTCGTTCGTCTCCGGGCCGCACGAGCAGGTGGGTCATCACGCACGTCGTGGGCACCTGCAGTGTCGCGCACCCGCATCTCCCCGCGCTGTCCACTTGTGAACAGACCTACCCGCCCGTTCCTCGTAGGATGTTGAGTTGAGGCTCGCTACCAGGGCGCGCCCGCCGCGTCGTGGCGAACGATCTCATCGTCAATACGAGTAAACGGTGGTCCAAAGGATGGGTGTGCTATGCGTGTCAGTTCATTGAACCGGATGCTCATCGCGGCAGCGGTGATGGGCGCGGTATCGTTCTCCGGAATGCTCGTTCCTGCCGGCGCGCAGGACCAGCCGGAACAGAAGCCAAAACAGCAGGAGCAGAAGAAGAAGGAAGAGGCCAAGAAGCAGGAAGAGGCCAGGAAGCAGGAAGAGGCAGGAAGCAGGTGGAGGCCAGGAAGCAGCCGCAGGCCCGGCCGCAGCCGCAGGCCCGGCCACAGCCGCAAGCCCGGCCACAGCCGCAAGCCCGGCCACAGCCGCAGGCGCGTCCGCAGCCGCAGGCCCGGCCGCGGCCAGTGGCACGGCAGCAGCGGTTGCCGGAACAGCAGCAGCAACAGCGAATCGGCCAGCAACAGCAGCAGCTGGCGCAGTATCGCGATCAGATGGTCGAGCAACAGCGACAAGCGCCCGCGCTGGCCGTGCAGTTGCAGAGCCAGCACAGAACGGCGCAGTACAATCTTCAGCAGCAGTACAGCGTGCGGCTGCGCGACCAGCAGCTCAGCATCCAGAACGCCGGCAGTTACAACTACGGCGCCGATCCCTACTTCTACACTCCGGCAAGCTACCGGTACTCTCGCGCGGGCCGTTACTACCAGACGAACGAGTACGGCGCCGACGTGCTCCGCCAGGCTGTGAACTTCGGTTATGAAGAGGGTATGCAGGCTGGACGGGCGGACCGTCAGGACCGCTGGGCATTCAATTACCGCGACTCGTATGCGTATCAGGACGGGATCTACGGGTACCGCGGCTTCTACGTCGACCGGGCCGAATACAACTACTACTTCCGCGAGGGCTTCCGTCGCGGCTACGAAGACGGCTACTACGGCCGTTACAGATACGGCGCTTTTGCGACCGGACGATATTCCGTCATGGGCGGGGTTCTGTCGGTGATCCTCAACCTGCAGTCGCTTCGCTAGAAGCCCGGCTGCCGGGCCGGCCGCGTCGCGAACGCTGCCGGCCCGCGGTACTTCAGCTACACAAGCCTGCGGCGGCCGCTCACCATCCCGACGAGGAAGAGCACGATGGCGACAACCAGCAGTGCGTGGACGAACGTGCCGAGCGTGTAGGTCCCGACGACCCCGAGCAACCACGCGATCAGCAGAATCACAGCTAAGGTATACAGCATCTCAACACTCTCAATTCTTGCGCAGGTTCGTTTCGCGACCACACCGCGGACCGAAGCCGACCTGCGACTCCTGTTGAAGAGCGTAGGGCGATCGCTCGAACGCTGTCTGTGCCATAACGCACACTCCCGTCAGGCCCGCCAGCTGTGCGTTCTTGAACAGACGCCCGGAGGCCCGACTGGTAGGCTCGCGATCGGCACGCATTCTCGGGGGCAGTCGTTTCTTTGATGGTGAGAGGACTCAGATGACGAAGATTAAGTACGTGGTTGTTCTTGCAGTTGGCCTGGCGGCCGCGACTACCGGCATGGGGATGGCGCGCCAGCAGCTGCCCGATCGCTGGATCGACCAGACGGCCGGCGATCGCTATCGCCTGACGGGCACGTATCAACTCGAGATCAATCGAGGCGACAATCCGCAGCGGGCGGCTGACCTGGCTGCCCGTGCGACTCCCGCCGGGGAGCGGCAGCGTCTCTCGCAGCGACTCCTGGCCCGCCTGGAGGCGCCCGCTCGAATTGCGATCGAACGCAACGGGAACATCGTGACGATGGCATCGTCACGCGCCGAGCGGGTGACCTTCGAGGTGGATGGAAACGTCCGCTCGGAGCGGTGGTCCGATGATCGGACGATGAACACCCGCGCCACCTTCGAAGGCGAACGCCTGGTCGTGGCGACCAGCGGCCATCGAGGCAGCGCGTTCACGGTGACCTTCGATCCGACCGGCAACGGGCGCAGCCTGCAGATGACGCGGACGATCGATGATGACAACCTCCAGCGACCGGTGACGGTCCGGAGCTTCTATCGACGGGTGTCGGCCGACGCCAGGTGGAATATCGACACCAGCGCCGGGCCGGGGCCCGACAATTCCACCGGCCCGGCGATGAGTGATTTCGTCGTGCCGGACGGCACCAGGCTCGTGGCCTCTCTGGACAACGCGTTGAGCACGACGGATCTGCGTGAAGGGGCCCTCTACACGATGACCGCCCGCAGTCCATCGCAGTACGAAGGCGCGGTCATTCACGGCTTCGTGTCCACGCTGAACGAGTCGAGGCGGGCCCCCGGCCGGTCCGGGATGACGCTGAACCTCCAGAGCATTCGCCTTCGCGATGGCAGCTCGTACCAGTTCGACGGGACCATCGAGGGCATCCGCTCGCCTGATGGCGAAACGGTCAGGATGGATCGCGACGGCACGGTGGGCGCTCGCGACAGCCAGACCCAGAAGATGGTGGAGCGCGGCATATTCGGAGCGGCGCTCGGCGCCATCATCGGCGCGGTCGCCGGCGGATCCAAGGGCGCCGTGATCGGCGCGGTCATCGGCGCGAGCGGGGGCGCAGGCACCGTCATCATCGAGGGGCGGGACCATCTGGATCTGCAGCGCGGAACGGAGATGACGATCATGTCCGGCGACCCGAGAAATCGGCGGACGAGCCCGGGCGGACTGCGTTGACGTCAGAGTCTGTCTTGCTCGCGTCTCGTGCGCTCGCGGGCGGATGGAGCCGCGCGCGAGGCCTGGGCCCCGGGTGCTTTCAAGACTGGAGATGGCAGATGTGGAACAAGGACGAACGTGATGGAAAGGTCGAGCAGGCGAAGGGTCGAGTCAAGCAGGCGGCCGGCGATCTGACTCACAACAAACACTTGAGGGTCGAGGGTGAGATCGAAGAAGCCACCGGCCAGGTCCGGGAGGCCGCGGGTCAGATCCGCCACAAGGCCGCCGACGCTCTAGCGGATATCGCGAAGACCGTGAAGAAGTGAACCCGGGCCGGCGGCCTGTCGTCGTTCGGGCCGCCGGCGAGTCGGCGTGGACTTCAGCGTGGACGGCCGGTATCTTCAACCTCGATCCGTCAGCCGCGAGCGGGGCTACGACCTGACGACCGGCACGCGAACCTCGACCGCCTGCTCGAGCGGAAGCGACAGCCTGGAGCCGCGCAGCAGCCGGATCTGCGGTCCGTGCGAGGTCAGCACCACGGCGGTTCCGGCGCCGGCGCCAAGAACCGTTCCGATCAGCGCACCCTTCCCGCCGCCCAGCAACCCGCCGAGAATCGCGCCGCCGGCCGCCGGGATCGCGATCTTCACAACATCGTTGTTCTTCGACGCGGGCGCCATCAGCGCGACCCTTGCCTCGATCGGGTACTGCTCGTCGCGCCCCGCGATCGAGACCGTGCGGAACACGAGCCCCACACTGGCGCCGCTCCGTCCCGCCTGTGAGGACCGGACCGACCCGACCTCGCCGCTGACGACGGCGCCTGCGGGCAGGACCTCGGTGCCGTCGATGACGACGGCGTCCGTGAGCGTCGCCTCGACCGGATCTCCGACGCGACTCGAATCCGAGCCGACCGACGAGACCAGCCGCACGGCGAGCCTCGTGCCCTCGAGAAGGCTGAACTCGCGGAACTTCGCCAGAGCCGGAAGCGCGGCCGGCAACCCGTCCACCGGTTGCATGGCGACGATCTGATCGCGGGGGATCGGTCGGCTTGCCGATCCGACGGTGACCGTCAGGGTCTTGTCGTCACGGGCGGTGAGCGTGCCGCGCAGCACGCCGCCGTCCTGTCGCGTGATGTCGACTTTCGTGCCGACCGGAACCTTCTCGAGATCGACGCGATGAGTGCAGCCGGCACCGATGATCGTGAGCGCAAGAGCGAAGGTCGGGACGATCTTCATCATGATTGACTCCACTGTGCATCAGAAGGCGTGTCGCGTCCGTGCCAGGTCCGCCCGCACGGCGCCGATCACCTCGGGCGCCGCCAGGATCGCCAGGTAGTTGTCGATCCCGTCCTCGATCTCGCGGGGGAAGTCCGGCGCCCGACCGACAAGCCGGTCCTTGTAGACGCGCAACATGATCTCGCGGAAGATCGGCAGCGCCGCGAGCCCGCCGGTCTCCCTCGACCCCAGCGGGCGATTGTCGTCAAAGCCGATCCGGACTGCCACGGTGATCCCCGATTTCCCGTAGGTGGAGCCGACGAACAACGCATCGCGGAAATCGCTCGTCGTCCCGGTCTTACCCATCACCGGGATCGGAAAGTCGCGGGCGTCGAGGCTGTGGGCGGTGCCGTCGGGGAGACGAATCACGCCCCGGAGTCCCTCCTGGATCGAGCGCAGGGCGGCGGAGCTGATCTCCCGAGCGCCTCGCGGCGCCTCGTACAGCCCGTCGCCGGAGAGGTCGGTAACGCGGTCGATGACGTACGGCTCCGCGAGAACGCCCGAGGCGATGGCGCGATAGGCGTCCGCCAGTTCCAGTAGTCGCACCTCCGACGCCCCGAGTGCCGTGGACAGGTACGGTTGCAGCGGGGTGCGGATGCCCATCTGATGCGCGATCCGGATCACCGTGCCGACGCCGATCTCACGCGTGATCCAGACGGCCACCGCGTTGCGCGACTCCGCCAGGGCCTGGCGAACCGGAATCGGGCCCTTGAACTGGTTGTCGTAGTTGGCGATCCACTTGACGCCGCCATCTCCGAGCGGCACCTCGATGGGCTCGTCTGGCACGGTCGTGTCGAGTTCCAGCCCCGACTCGAACGCGGCAAGGTACACGAGCGGCTTCATCGCGGAGCCAGGCTGACGCAGTGACCCCGTCACGCGGTTGTAGTCGGAGTAGCGGGTGTCGCGAGCCTGGTAGGTCCGGCGCCCGCCGGCCTCGGCCAGGATCGCCGCGCTCGCATTGCGGAGCACGACCACCGAGCCCTGGATCAGGCCTTTCGCCTTGGGGTGCCGCTTTTCGTAGAGGGCCAGGCCATGCTCGAGAGCGTCGTTCACGATCGTCTGCACGCGCGCGTCGACCGTCGAGCGGACGATGATCCGCCCCTGGAACAGATCCTCGACGCCGAAGCTGGCTGCCGCCACGCCGGGGCAGCTCGTCGAGAACGTGCTCGATCGCCGCCGGGGCGTCGGTCTGGATCGTGCTGAGGGGCGCGACGCGGATCGGTTCGGCCTGGCAGCGCTTCACGAGACTGTCCGGGATGTACCCGATGCGGGCCATCTGAGCGAGGATCAGGTTGCGACGGTCCAACGGCCGCCTGTTGCCGGCCACGGGGGCGTAGTCGCGGGGCGACTTGCCGATCGCAGCCAGCAGCGCGGCGTTGCCCGCGTCCTCCTGCGTATAGCTCGACAGGGCCTTGCCAAAGTAGTATTCGGATGCGGCGGCGAAGCCGTAGCGGCCGTTGCCCAGGTAGATGAAGCTGACGTAGCGCGCGAAGATCTCTTGCTTGGCCCGCTCCTTCGATCCGTATTTCCGGCGCATCTCCGTCTCGAGCCAGAGCGTCAGGCGCACCTCCTCCATTTTCCGAAGGAGCTTGTTCACGGCGGAGGCTCCCAGGACGATGGAGAGGAGCCGGGGCGGAGCCAGTCCGGCGTGGAAGAGCGGATCCCCGTCGGGGCGGCCCGTGAGGTGCTGCAGGAAGTAGCCGCGGACCAGTTGCTGGGTCAGCGTCGAACCTCCCTGCGGGAGCAGCAGCCGCAACCCGTTGCCGCCCTTCCACCATTCCGAGAGCGTGCGCCCCGTCGCCTTCTGTATGACCCGCGGCAGCGCGCGGTAGTCCACGCCGGAATGGGAGAAGAACCGCCGGTCCTCGGCCGCCAGGATCGCCTGACGCAGGATGAGCGGCACCTCGTCGTAGGTCACGACGTGTCGGTACTCGCGCGCCAATTCGATCAGCACCGTGCCTCGAGCGTCCCGGACGACCCCGGTCGTGGGGGGCTCGAATCGGATGAACGACGCGAGCTCGGGCAGGCCCGTGCGGTCGAAGTAGACGTGGTGGATCATCCACGCGGCCGCCAACAGGAACATCCCGACAGGAAACAGCGCCACGCAGAGGAGCACGACACGGCGCCGCCGCGTGGCTGTCAGCCGGGCGGCCAGGCGCCGGGCAACGCGCAGACGTGCAAAGAGAGCCCGCATCCGCTCGCGGACGATGTCGGCTTGCTTCGAGCGCTCCGTGTCGGCTGAGGGTTGCAGGGAGATCAGTCCCTCGCCCAGGTCCAGGCCTGCATCCGGGGCGCCCCCCAGGATCGAGTCTTCGTAAACCCGACGCGACGGGTTCATGGCCAACCTGACGGCATGTGGTGTGTCCTTCCGGTTCCTGCCCCAACAGCATGCCGCGGACGAGCGCGGACGTCTGTTCACTCCTGAACACACCCAAAACATGGCTCCACCTGTGCGTTCTTGAACAGACGGCTGCGGTAGCGGCTTGGTAAGGTGGTGCCGTTCATAACGTCTTCGAGTGGATGCCGTAGCTAGCTGAGGGGACTCAAATGACTGGAACAGGAATGAGGCACATCGCCGTACTTGGGCTGGCGCTGGCGCTCGGGCTGGCCCAGGCAGCAGTGGCCGCAGGGCAGGGCGGCAGTGCGACCGCCATGCACGACGCCCGTCGGCTCGGCGGGGCGACGGCGTTCTACGCGCCACCCTTGAGGACGGCCGCCAGCCTGAAACAACTGGCGGCGAGAAAGGGCATGGCGGAGGACATCCGGACGGTGCTGCGCGAGAGCGGCATTCCGGAAGTGGCAGACTCCGTCATGGCCACGCTCGCGGGGGCCACGTCCTCTGTCACAGGTGGCTCCTGCGACGATGCGACGCCGGCCGACGGCACCATCGTGGCGTGCGACTTCCAGCCAGGATCGACCCTGCTGTGGATGGCCTATCGGCCCAACGCCGGAAGGGGAAACCGCACGCCGGGCCGGCTCGAACTCGTCCGCTGGGCAGGCAAGAAGCCGTTCAAGGCGTTTCTGTTCCGTGTCACCAACGACTACAAGATCTACACGTTCATCCTGCCGTTGGAGTGCTCCAACCTGTCGCTCATGTCGGTCAAGGAGATCGAGGGTGAGCCGGTCAACGTGTCCGTCGACCGGATGTGCGACCCGAAGACAGGCGACCTGCGTGCGACGATCAAGGCGGTCAGCAGGGACCTCGAGCGCGTGCAGCGGGTGAGCGTGGCCATCAACGGCAAGCCAGCGGGTGAGCTGACGGCGCCCTCATGGACGATCACCTCCACCGCGCCCGGCGACTACACGTTCGACGTGACCGATACCAGGGGCAGGTCCTATCCCGTGTCGCGGCGAAGCATCCGCGTGGAGATGTGTCCGCCCGTGCAGCAGGAAGCCAGGCAGCTGCAGGTGGTCGGTCCGACCTGCAGCGTCGCGCTGACGTTCATTCCTGTGAAGGGCGCCTACGAGATCAACGTCGATGCGACACACAGCACGACCGGGACGAGCGGTGTTGCTCCCGCGGTCACGGTGGAGTTGCGTGACGACACCGGCACAGGCGTGCCGCAGAAGCTGACGCTCGACAGCAGCCTCAACGGGAAGTTCACGGTGCGCAGGCCCGGCATCTACCACGGAACGGCCACGGTGAACACGCCGCGGGCCGTCGAAGTTGGCGCTTACCGGTACGAGGGCACCGCTACATGCGAAGCGAGTGTCACGATTGAGAAACCCGCCGGCGGCATCGGGGTGTTCTTCGACGTCCTCGGCGGCAAGGATCGTCGCGTGCGACCGATCGAGGGCACGGACCTGGAATTCGCCCAGTGCTCTCCGCTCCTCGGTGTGAAGTTCGGGCTCGCGAAGCGGTTCCGGAACGACTGGGAACTGGCCGGGGCCGTCGGCGTCGGGATCAGTCTGGTCAGCGATGAGGACAAGGTGAAGGAGTCGGAGCTCTTCGTCGACGCCGAGGTCAACAAGCACTTGACGAGCGGCGTCTTCATCGGCACCGGCCTCTCGCTCTGGGATCTGACGCACAGTGATACCTGGACGCCGGCATGGCTCCTGCACTTCGGCATTCCGCTGTCGAAGAGCGAGCGGTACCCGGTGTACTTCCTCGCCGAGGGGCGTCTGTTCTTCGACCAGATCGGCGACCCCGGCAACAATTACCTGGTGTGGGCCGGCGTGCGGGTGCACTTCCGCCGGTAGTGCGCTTCGAATCGGCAATGACACGAGCCGGTCATCCGAGAGGATCGCCGGCTCGTGTGTTCGGGCATCTGCGAAAGGACCACGTCCCATGACCATGACTTACACGTTGCCAGGGCTCATCGTCCTCGTCGTCATCGCGGCCGTCTGTGGCGGCATCGGCAGGGCGGTGGCTGGTGGAGCCCGCGGCGGGCTCATCGTGTCCACCGCGCTCGGATTCATCGGCGCCCTCATCGGGCCCTGGGTCGCGGCCCAGCTCCACCTCTCGGAACCGCTCGTGGTCCAGATCAGCGGACATCCCTTCCCGGTGCTGTGGTCAATCATCGGCGCCGCGCTGTTCGTGGCGCTCATGCACCTGTTCTACCGGCGATGAGTCGTGGTTGCCGCTCGAGGGCGGGCCGCGGAGGACTTCATGAAGCGGCCCGCGGTGAGGAGACTGACATGCGGATGATCGGAATCGTCGTCCTGGCCATCGGAATCCTGGCGCTCGCGTACGGTGGATTCAGCTATACCAGGCAGACTCACGACGCCAAGCTCGGGCCGCTGGAGATCACCATAAGCGAAAAGAAACAGGTGCCCGTGCCGGTGTGGGCGGGCGTCGTGCTGGCGGTCGTCGGCGGTGGACTGCTGATCAGTTCGACGAAGACCCGCAACGGCAGGGTGTGAGGATACCTTGGAGGAAGCCATGGCCATCTCGAAACCGGCCAAGCTCGGGATTATCGTGCTCGCCCTGATGGGCGCGTTCCTGATCGGGTACATGCCCGCCTCGCAGAGTGCCCGCGCGGCGCGCTCCGAACAGGATCGGCTTTCACACAAACTGACGCTGGCCACGCTCCAGGTCCAGCTCGGCATGGTCAGCTATGAAGTGAATCGGGACAACTATGGTCTCGCCGCCCGGTTGGCGACGCCGTTCTTCGATGGCGTGCGGACGGCAATCGCGGATCCTCCCGATCCGTCGATGACGCAGTCGCTGCAAGCGGTCCTCGGCCACCGGGATGAGATCACATCGGAGCTTGCGAAGGCCGACGCCGGGGTCAAGGCCAAGATCGCCGACCTCTACGCCGACCTGTTTCGCCTGACGCCCGCACCGGGAGTCGCGCGTCCGGCCGCCACTCCCTGACCCGATCAAGGCGTCACTCACGAGAAGCACGGCGGCCCGAACCGCAACCGAGATCCTCTTGTCACTCGGGAGACAGGGAGATTCGCCGCTCATCATGTCGAACATGTCCTCGGTCGGGCGCGCTGTCGGCGTGCTGCTGGTCAGCGCGACGGTCTTCCTGGCCGGGCGGGGAATCGCCGCGAGCGCGCCCCGGCAGCCCGACGTCCACCCGTTGCTCGACGTGCCCTACGTGTCTCAGACGCCGGAGCTGTGCGGGGGCGCCGCGATCGCCATGGTGTTTCGATACTGGGGCGAGCGCGGCGTGTTTCCACAGGACTTCGCGACGCTCTCCGGCGCGAATGACGGAGGGATTCTCACCAGCGCCCTGGTGAAAGCGGTTCGTGACAGGGGCTGGCAGTCGTTCGTCGTGCCCGCGGGTGAGGATGCCGCTCACACGCGAACGCGATCGGAAATCGATCGGGGCCGGCCCCTCATCGCGCTCATCGAGGTCGGCCCCCACACTTATCACTACGTGGTTATCGTCGGCGGCACCGACGAGCAGGTCGTGTTGCACGACCCGGCGCGGGCGCCGTTTCGAGTACTGCGCTGGGCGGATTTCGATCGCGCGTGGGCGGCCACCGGACGGTGGATGATGCTGGTGCTTCCGCCGAGCGGATACCGTCCTCACGACGACGCTGCGCGGGCGACCGACGCGTCAACTGGTATGGCCATCGACGCCAACAAGGCGCCGTGCGGCGCCCTGGTGGCGCGCGGCGTCGACATGGCTCTTGCGGGCGATCGGGACGGTGCAGAGCAGGGGCTCTTCGCCGCGACGCAACTCTGCCCGGAGGATCCCGCCTCGTGGCGGGAGTTGGCGGGGCTGCGATTCTCGCAGTCGCGCTGGCCCGAGGCGCAGCGGCTGGCGCTTTCCGCTGTTCGACTCGCGCCGGGTGACGCGTACGCCTGGCGGCTCATCGCGACCAGCCGTTACCTGATGGGCGACTTGATGGGGGCGCTCGACGCCTGGAACCATACCGGTGAGCCGCGGCTCGACACGACCGAGATTCACGGCGCCGACCGGACGAGGCATCCGGTCATCGTCCGGGCTGCAGGGCTGCAACCCCGACAGGAGCTGACAGCCGAGGCGTTTGGGCGGGCGCTGCGCCGGCTGCGCGATCTGCCGGTCGCCTCGAGTGCGCGGATGAGGTACGAACCGATCGACGGCGGGCTCGCCAGGCTCGACGTTTTCATCGACGAGCGCGAGGTGGTGCCGAGCGGGTGGCGAGCGGCTGCAGCCGTCGCGGCGCGCGCGTTGTTGAACGGCGAGCTGCGTGTCACTGTGGCTGGACCGCTCGGTGCCGGTGAGCTGGCGAGCGCCGGGTGGCGGTGGTCTGCCGGGCGGCCGAGCGTGGCGTTCGGGCTGGCGATTCCATCGCCACCGTGGCTTCCAGGAATCGTCTCGGTCGACGGCTTATGGGAGCGGCAGTCGTACGATGCGACGCCCTCGTCTCCCGACGTCACGCTGCTGCGCGAAGAGCGCCGCCGCGTCGCGCTGCACCTTGCCGATTGGTCCGCGAGCTGGCTCCGCTGGCAGATCGGCGCCGCGCTCGACCGCCTGCGCGAATACGGGGGTCGCGAAGAGCGCCGCTTCGATACCCGCGACTATCTGTCGGTGGAGAGCACGTGTGACGTGCGCCTGGCAGGTGACCGGCTCGCACTCGCTGCCTCCGCCGGCTGGTGGGCGCCCATCGCCGGTGGTGATCGCTTCAGTACGGGCGGCCTGCGGGCGGCGTGGCGCTCGAGCGCCGACGCGGCGATTCCATCCTGGTCCGCGGTAACCGAGATCTCGGTCGCCAGCCGTGCGGCGCCGCTGGCGCTGTGGCCGGGCGCCGGCAGCGGCCACGGGCGCCATGCCTTGCTTCGTGCGCACCCTCTGCACACGAGTGGCGTCGTGACAGGCCCGGCCTTCGGCCGCGAGCTGGTGCATGGCTCGGTTGAACACGTGCGGCCCGTAGTGCGCACGGTCGGGGGAGGCCTCTCGATCGCCGGATTCGTCGATGCCGCGCGAGCGTGGGATCGGCTGAACGGGCTGGAGATCTCGCCGCTTTATGTCGACGCGGGGGTTGGGTTGCGCGTGCATGCAGCAGGGCATGGAGGCGCCATTCGGATCGACGTCGCCCGCGGCCTCCGCGGCGGGGGCACCACGCTCTCAGCCAGCTGGGGCGGAGCGTGGCCCCGGTGAGTGTTCCTCGCGTGTGCTGTTCGGGACAGCGCGGCGCCGTCAGCCCCGCTATGCTGCTGACGTCTGGTTCGATCGCCAGGCGATTCATGGTCTCGAGGTTGTCATGCGCATCCGAACGACCGTTGTGACGCTCGTCGTGTCCTCGCTCCTGTGGGGTTCGTCAGCTCTTGCGCAGGAACGGCACGTTGTCGACCCCGCTGCCATGCGTCAGGCTGTCGTCGGCCAGGCCCTGGCGGACCAGCAGAATCGTGACGCGGTGCTTGGCGTGTTGCACAACGCTCAGGTTCAGAACCTGGCCAACCGCCTCGGACTGAGCCTGACGCGCGCCGAAGGTGCGGTGTCCATGCTCGACAGCGCGGAGCTGGCAAGCCTGGCTGGCCAGGCGCGCGCGGTTGATGCGCAGTTGGCCGGCGGCTCCTCCACGATCGTGATCGGGACGACGACGCTGTTGCTCATCATCATCATCGTGATCCTGATCGCTCGCTAGAACCCCGCAAGGCCCGGGTTCAGAACGCTTGCGGGCGGGGCCGGCGTATGTTCGGCCCCGCTGATCCGCCGCCACGCCCTCCGGTCGTCGCACGCGGTCGACCAACGCCTCGATCGGCTCAGCCCGGTCTCCGGCAGCCTAGGAACTGGACACCGTCATGCGACGTCGCCATGTGTTCTTGCTGGCTCTTTCAACCGTCGCCGCGCTGGCCTTCGCGGTCGGCGGAGCCACTGACTTTGCCTTCCCGCTCGAGGCGAACTCGGTCCGCTTCGCCGTGATCGGCGATTTCGGCACGGGCGAAGAGACGCAGCTCGATGTCGCCCAGCAGATGGTGAAGTCACGCGCCATGTTCCCGTTCGGGTTCGTGCTCACCGTCGGTGACAACAACTACCTGGGAAGCCAGCCGTCCGATTTCGAGAAGTCCTTCGCGATCCCCTACAAGGAACTGCTGGACGACGGCGTGGAATTCTTCGCCACATTGGGAAACCACGACGAGTCGAACCAACGGTTCTACAAGCCCTTCAACATGGGCGACGCGAACTACTACACGTTCAGGAAACGCAACGTGCGGTTCTTTGCGCTGGACAGCAACGACATGGACCCGAAGCAGACCGCCTGGCTCGAGACCCAGTTGCGGGATGCCGGCGACGGAGACTGGAAGATCTGCTACTTCCATCATCCGCTTTACTCATCAGGGTGGTCCCATGGCCCCGATATCGGCCTGCGGAAAGTGCTCGAGCCGCTCTTCGTCACCTACGGCGTCGATATAGTGTTCGCCGGCCACGATCACGTCTACGAGCGCGTACGCCCGCAGCATGGCATCTACTACTTCACCGAAGGGGCGTCCGGCCAGCTGCGCGCGGGGGATCTGGTGGTTTCCGAGATCACGGCGAAGGGATACGACGACGATCGCTCGTTCATGATGATTGAGATCGCCGGCGACGCCATGCACTTCGCCACGACGTCGCGGACCGGGTTGGTCGTCGACTCCGGTGTCATTCACCGGACCATTGGCCCGAGGCCGCAAGTCCCGCCGCGCCTTCCTCGATCAACACGGTGGTAGGCGGGCATGCCCGACAAGCCAGCCACGCCTCACTCCTCTCGAGCCGCTCCCCGGGCGATCAAGATCATCGATCTCGTCAGGCCTTACTGGAAGGGTCTGACGCTGGCGTTCATCGCCGTCCTCGGCGAAACGCTCACGGCGATCCTCCAGCCGTGGCCCATCAAGATCATCGTCGATAACGTTCTGCAGTCGAAACCATTGCCGGGGCTCCTGGGCCACACGGTGACCGGGATCTTCGGCCACAACCCCTATGCCGTGCTGAACTTCGCCGTGGCCGCCGTCGCGGGCATCGCGATTATCGGCGCCCTCAGCGCGTACTTCGACAAGTACCTGACGACCAGCGTGAGCCAGTGGGTGGGGCACGACTTGCGCCGGACGCTCTATCACCACATCCAGCGGCTGTCGCTCGAGGAGCACGACAAGGCCCGGACCGGCGACATGATCACGCGAGTCACGAGCGACATCGAAGTCATCCAGAGCTTCATCGACTCCGCGCTCCTCGGCATGATCGTCAGCGTGTTGACGCTCATCGGCATGATCGGGGTCATGTTCTACCTCAACTGGCGCTTCACGCTCATCGCCCTGGCGGTGATGCCCGTGCTCTTCCTGGTGGTCTACCGCTACACGCGGCGCATCAAGGCGGCTTCGCGGGCGGTGCGCAGGAAAGAAGGCGAGCTGCTGTCGGTCGTGGAGGAGGTGCTCACCTCGATCCGCGTCGTCAAGGCCTTTGCGCGGGAGGACTACGAACAGGAGCGGTTCGACACCGAGAGCCTGGCCAACGTCGAGGCCGGCCTGGAAGCCCGAAGCATCAAGGCCAGGCTGGCGCCGGTCGTCGAGGTGATCGTCGCGATTGGCACGTGCCTGGTCCTGGGCTATGGCGCGCGGCTCGTCCTGGCCAATGAGCTCACGGTCGGCGAGTTGATCGTGTTCCTGTTGTACCTGGGCAACATGTACAAGCCCATGCGCGATCTCTCGAAGATGACCGATACCGTGTCCAAGGCGATCGTCGGCTACGAACGCGTCCAGGAAGTGCTCGACATCGAGAGCCGCGTGCGCGATGCGCCCCGGGCGCGAAGGGCGCCGGCCTTCTCCGGCGAGATCGAGTTCGACCGGGTCAGCTTCAGCTACGGCGCCGGCAAGGAGATTCTGAAGGACGTCAGCTTCAAGGTCGAAGCGGGGCAGGTCGCGGCAATTGTCGGTCCGTCGGGCGCGGGGAAGACGACGGTCGTGAGCCTGATTCCGCGGTTCTACGATCCGGACTCCGGACGGGTGCTCATTCAGGGCGCGGACATCCGGCGGTACCGGTTGAAGTCGTTGCGCGATCAGATGAGTTTCGTCCTGCAGGACACCCTGCTCTTCCGCGCGACCATCTGGCAGAACATCGCCTACGGCAAGCCCGGCGCGTCGCCCGCCGAGATCAGGCGCGCGGCCGAGCTGGCGAACGCGCACGAATTCATCGAAGCGATGGCCGAGGGCTACGACACGATGGTCGGTGAGCGCGGCGTCACCCTCTCGGGCGGTCAACGCCAACGCATTGCGATTGCCCGCGCGGTCATCCGCGACACGCCGATCCTGATTCTCGACGAACCGACGGCGGGGCTGGACGCCGTTTCCGAGCAGTCGGTCATGGAAGCCCTGGACAGGCTGATGAAGGGTCGAACCTCGGTCGTCATCGCCCATCGCCTCGGCACGGTCCGCCACGCGGATGTCATCTTCGTCGTCAAGGATTGCGAACTGGCCGAGCAGGGCACGCACGAAGCGCTCATCGCCCTGGACGGCGTGTACGCGGAATTGAACCGAATCCAGACGCCCGCGGAAGCGACAGCGGGCGAGGTGACGCCAATGGCCGCGGCGTCGTGAGCGGGAACGGAATGACTGAAGGATCATGACCATGCGACGAATCCATTGCACGTTGTGCGCCACTCTGATGCTGGCCCTGGCGGCCTTGTCGGCCGGCGTCACTGCTCAGAAGAAGGACACCACGGCTGCGCAGGTCGCCGCCGCCAACCTGCCGGAACGAATATGGCAGGACCCCGGCGACACGGCCTCCATGGACTTGATGTATGGGATCGGTGGGAAGGCGCACGCGCCGGACCCGGCCGATACCTTCACGTTCGTCAGCGAGGACCGGGCCGGGTTCAGTCCGAAGTTCGAAGTGACCGACGGGAAGGGCCTCACGTGGAAGATCAAGGTGGGGCATGAGTCGCAGTCGGAAGTGGCCGCGACACGATTCCTCTGGGCGGCGGGCTACTTTGCCGACGAGGACTACTACCTGGCCGAGCTCACGGTAAAGGGGTTGCCGACCCTGGCGCGTGGCGAGAAGTTCGTGTCCTCGGACGACATCGTCCACGGCGCCCGCCTGGAACGGAAGGGAGCCTCTGCCGAGAAACTGGGAGACTGGGACTGGTTCGACAATCCATTCGTCGGACAGCGCGAACTGAACGGCCTGCGCGTGATGATGTCGCTCATGAACAGCTGGGACCTGAAGCAGGTCAACAACACCGTCTACGCGGTGGACGGCGAGCGCCATTACGTGGTCAGCGACGTCGGCGCGTCGTTCGGAAAGACCGGCCGCTTGGGAACGCAAACCAAGGGCGTGCCCAAGGACTATCGGGAATCGAAGTTCGTGGCGAAGGTCTCTCCAGACTTCATCGACTTCGTGCTCCACAGCCGTCCCTTCTTCCTGGTCTGGGTCTTCGCTCCGTCCAACTATAGTGAACGCACCAGGATGGAGAAGATCACCAAACACATCCCGCGCGCGGACGCGAGATGGCTGGGGCAGCGGCTGTCGAAGCTCACGGTGGACCAGATCCGCGACGCCTTCCGCTCAGCAGCGTACGAGGCGGGCGACGTCGAGACGCTGACGACGACGATCCGGCTCCGGATCGCCGCGCTCGCGGCCATGTGATCGCCTGGATCCGGCTGGACGTTGGCGGACCAAGGACGGGGGAGGCCTGAACGATGCGGCTCATCATCGAACCTAGCGACGGTGTCGCGCCGTTGCTCTCCGCCATCAAGAGCGCCAGGACGAGCGTGGAGATCGCGATCTTCCGTCTCGACCGCAAGGACGTCGAGATGGCCCTCACGACAGCAGCCGCGAGGGGCGTCCGGGTGACCGCGCTCATCGCGTTTGCCAATCGCGGTGGCGAAAAGAGCCTGCGGCAGCTCGAGCTCCGGTTCCTCGAGGCCGGGATCATCGTCGCGCGCACCTCGGACGACCTCGTCCGGTACCACGGCAAATACATCCTGATCGATCGCCGGATCCTGCACGTCCTCTCGTTCAACTTCACGCGCCTGGACATCGATCACAGCCGGGGATTCGGCATCGTGACGAGCCAGCCGGACTGCCTGAAGGAAGCGGCGAGGCTCTTCAAGGCTGACTGCACTCGGACCCGGTACGTGCCGAAGGTCGAGACGTTCGTCGTGAGCCCCGCGAATGCCCGGCCCGTTCTCGGCACGTTCCTCAAGAAGGCGAGAACGCAGCTGCTGATCTACGACCCTGGCATCTCGGACCGCGAGATGCTGAAGATCCTGCAGGAGCGCGTGAAGGCGGGCGTGGAGGTCAAGGTCATCGGGCGGGTGCCCGGCCGGGTCTCGTTCGACGTGCAGAAGCTGGCCGGAATGCGCCTCCACACGCGAACGATCATCCGCGACCGGCGCCAGGCTTTCGTCGGTAGCCAGAGCCTTCGCGCGGCCGAACTGGACTCGCGCCGCGAGGTCGGCCTGATCGTCCGGGATCCGAAAGCCGTGAAGCGGCTCCTCGATACCTTCGAGTCGGACTGGAGCAAGCCCGGCACGCGGGCCAAGGAAACGCCGGGTCCGCCGGAGTCGGCGGACTCGCCCGCCGAGAAACCATCCGGCGCGACCCCAGCGGAGATCGCGAAGGCCGTCGGCGTCTTCACACATGAACTGCAGTCGCTTTCCTCGACCGTGAAGAAGGCGGTGAGGCAGGCGGTGGTCAAGGCCGGGGACGACGTGCTCAACGACAAGGACGTCAAGGACACGATGAAGCAGGTCGTCAAGCAGTCAGTGAAGGAAGCCGTCAAGGACGCGGTTCACGAAGCGCAGGAAGCGCAGGAAACCCAGCCGCCGAAGAGCGCCGTCTGACGGCCACGCGTTGGATCCGATCTCGAGGCGTGCCAAGTCGGCTGGGTACACAATCAGGATCCCGCTGTCACCGACGCTCCGTTCCCGTCGATGACATGTTGTGGGGTGCGGTCTTCTGCAACACGTCTACGAAGCGACGGCCTGACGCTGGAACCTCCGTTGCCGCCCCCGTGACGAGCCGTCGCGCGGTGACCTTGCGGCCATAGACCTGCTCATTGGCGTCGTTGTCGGGGCGAAGCGAGGCGCCCGAGAGCGACACGCCTGCGAAGAGTCCCCGCGTCCTCGAGTAGCTGAGGATCTCAGACTGCATCGTCGCGTCAGTCGACGCTTCGATTGAGCGGCCCTTGGGCCCGGCCGCGACCGAGGCGCTTCCTCCGAGCGTGACCTTGCTGTTGAGCAAGGCGCCCACACCGTGCAGATTCATGACGAGGAGCACGAGATCGGTGGACTCCACGCCGATCTGGAACCCGAAGCTGCCGCCCTCGAGCGCATACATGGCGGGAGCGCCCCAGGCCCCGTCGAACGCCTTGCCCGATCGACAGATCATCGCGCCGCGGCCGTAGCTGCCGCCGAGCCCGACCGCCACCTTCAACGTCGATGGGATGACGATGACGCACTCGGCCTTCTTGAGAAGGTCCTGAGGAATGTTCTCCGGAATGCCGAGGATCTCCTCCATCACGACACCACAGTTCTCGAGGCGACTCTGCTCCTTGTTCTGAGCGCCGAGGGTGGCGATGCCGAAGACAACACAGATGACGGCGACATTGCGAACCATGTGTGAACCTCCGTGAACGCTGTTATTGTCGAGCGCGGACTCCAGTGCCTCGAGTCGACCATCCAGGGCACCAGGAAGCATCCTAGGCGTGAGGGGCGATCGGCGTCTGTCCCCTTGTGAACAGCCGGTTACCGCTACAACGACGAGCGCGGCGGATCGTGTGTGCAGAAATGAACAGCCTTCCGCCGGCGCCGCCAGTACGATGTGTGCGCCCCGCTGGCATTGCCGCACCCACCTGGGATCGCGAGTCCGGTCGGGCGATACCCCTCTCGCGGAAGGACCAACGTTCGCGTGCAGATCAGCCCGAAGACGATTCGCGACCCCTTGAGCTCGTTGCGCGATGCGATCACGCGGCGGCCGGACTTCCCGGCGCCGTTCGCAGGCGAGGCGCCGCCGCTGCGCGCAGACCTCTTCAGCCGCGAACAGATGGAGCAGCACGGGAAGGTGCTCGCCGAGTCGCACCATCTGAGCGCGAGACACGGATCGAACGCGCTCCTGACGCGGCTGGCCGAGAATGAAGCGCTGCTCGTCGCCGTCCGGGCGCTCGTGACGGAGGCCGTCAACGACGACCGCCGGATCACGCCGGCCGGCGAGTGGCTGCTCGACAACTTCTATCTGATCGAGGAACAGATCCGCACGGCGCGGCGGCACCTGCCTGCCGGCTACAGCCGCGAGCTGCCATGTCTTTCCGAAGGCCCGTCGGCGGCGCTCCCACGGGTCTACGACATCGCTCTCGAGACGATTTCGCACGGCGATGGCCGCCTGGACACCGGGGGCCTCGGCGGGTTCGTGACGGCCTACCAGGCGGTGACGCCGCTCACCATCGGCGAACTGTGGGCGATTCCGATCATGGTGCGCCTGGCGCTGCTCGAGAACCTCCGCCGCGTGGCCGCCCGGATCGGAGCCGACCGGGTCAATCGAAACCACGCCGACTACTGGGCGGACCAGATGACGGCGATCGCGCAGAAGGACCCGAAGAGCCTCATCCTGGTGATTGCCGACATGGCGCGGCGGGAACCGCCGATGGTCGGGTCGTTCGTCGCCGAACTCGCACGGCGCCTGCAGGGCAAGGGCCCGGCGCTGGCCCTGCCGCTCACCTGGATCGAACAGCGGCTGTCGGAAGACGGCCTGACGATCGAGCAACTGGTGCAATCGGAGAACCAGCAGCAGGCCGCCGATCAGGTCTCGATCAGCAACAGCATCAGCAGTCTGAGGTACCTTGGGGCCGCCGACTGGCGCGACTTCGTCGAGGCGAAGAGCGGCGTGGAACGGACGCTGCGAGAGGACCCGTCCGGTGCGTATCCCCTGATGGACTTCGCGACACGGGACCAGTATCGCCACGTGGTGGAGCAGATCGCGAAGCACAGTCGAATGACGGAAGGCGAGGTGGCGCAGAGCGCGATCGATCTCGCACGGAAGGCCAACGCGACCGCGCCCCTCGAAAAGAAAACCGCGCACGTCGGCTTCTATCTCGTCGACAAGGGGCGCGCCGATCTCGAACGAGCGGCGCGTGCGCGCTTCTCCATCGCCGAGACTCTCCGGCGAGCGTGCCTCAGACACCCGCTCACGCTCTATCTCGGAAGCATCGCCGTCCTCACGGTGCTGCCCTCGGCGGCGCTCGTCGCACGCGTGCAGTCCGAAGGCGCGGCGGGCTGGCTGCTCGGCGTGCTCGGACTTCTGCTGCTGCTCTGCGCGAGCCAGGTCGGCGTGGCCGTGGTGAACGCCCTGGTGCCCCGGCTGGCGACGCCTCGTGCCCTGCCGAAGATGGACCTGTCGGCAGGCATCCCCGAGGCTTCGCGGACCCTGGTCGTCGTCCCGACGTTGATGACGAGCGCGCGGAACGTCGAGCAGATGGTCGAGGCGCTGGAAGTGCGATTCCTCGGCAACCGGGACGCCCACGTCGCCTTCGGCCTCCTGACGGACCTGTCAGATGCATCTCAGGAAATCCTCCCGGAGGACGAGACCCTCGTGCGTCTCGCCGAGCAGCGGGTTAGCGAACTCAATGACAAGTACGGCGTCTTTGATGCCGTCCCGGGTGGGGCGCCGGTTCGCCGGGGCCCGTTCTTCCTCTTCCACCGGCCGCGGCGCTGGAACCCATCGGAACGCGTCTGGATGGGCTACGAACGCAAGCGCGGGAAGCTGGCCGACCTGAATGCGCTGCTCCGCGGCCACTCGAACGGCTCTTTCTCACGCGTGGTCGGGGACACCGGCATCCTCCGGCAGGTGAAATACGTCATCACGCTCGATGCGGACACGCAGCTCCCGCGAGACGCCGCCCGCCTCCTGGTCGGCACGATGATGCACCCGCTCAATCACGCGAGGTACGACGAGCGGGCGCAGCGCGTGACAGACGGGTACGGCATTCTCCAGCCGCGCGTAGCCATCAGCCTGCCCGGCGCGACCCGGTCACGATATGCGCGGATGTGGGCCAGCGAGGCCGGCATCGATCCCTATACACGCGTCGTGTCCGATGTCTACCAGGACGTGTTCGGTGAAGGCTCCTACATCGGCAAGGGGATCTACGATGTGGATGCATTCGACCGAAGCGTGGGCGGCCGCTTTCCGGAGAACCGGATCCTCAGCCACGATCTGCTCGAAGGGTGCTACGCGCGCGCCGGGCTCGCGACCGACGTCCAGGTGTACGAGGAGTACCCGTCCCGCTATGACGAGGACGCTCGGCGCCGCTACCGATGGATCCGGGGCGACTGGCAGTTGTGGCGCTGGTTACTGCCGGGCGTCCCCGGTCGCGACGGGCGGCGCGCCAGGAATCCGCTCCCCGCGCTCGCCCGGTGGAAGCTCTTCGACAACCTGCGCCGCAGCCTGGCGCCCGCCGCCCTGGTAGGCCTGCTCCTCTTCGCGTGGACCGTGCTGTCGCCCGCCTGGGGATGGACCCTGCTCGGGGTGGGCTGCCTCCTGCTCCCGGCCCTGGTCGCATCGCTGCCCGGTGTTCTCCGGACACCGGCCGACGTGCGGGTGACCCGGCATCTCGCCGCCACCGCGGGCGCGATCGGCCGACAGGTGACGCAGGCGATTCTGACCCTCGCGTGTCTCCCCTACGAAGCACTCTTCAGCGTCGACGCCGCCCTTCGCACGATGGCGCGAACCCTCATTACAGGCAGACACCTCCTCCAGTGGACGCCGTCGGCTGAACAGGGACGACGGGTGCGCCACGGTCTTTCCGGCGCACTGACGAGAATGTGGATTGCGCCCGCGCTTGCCGGCCTGACCTCCGTGTATCTGTCGGCCACACGGGCGGAGAGCCTCGCCGCTGCCGCTCCCATCCTGCTCCTCTGGTTCGCCGCTCCATTCATCACGTGGCTGATCAGCCGTCCGATGACGCGGCGCGACGTGCAGCTGACGGCGGATCAGGTCCTGTTTCTCCGCGGCATAGCACGCAAGACATGGGCGTTCTTCGACACCTACATCGGTCCGGACGATCATGCTCTGCCGCCGGACAACTATCAGGAGTCGCCCGCTCCCGGCGTGGCGCATCGCACCTCGCCGACCAACATGGGACTGGCGCTGCTCGCCAATCTCGCGGCGTATGACTTCGGCTTCATCTCGGCGGGTCGGCTCGTGGACCGCACCGCGCGCGCGTTCCAGGCGATGGCGGCGATGGACAGGCACCACGGCCACTTCTACAACTGGTACGACACCCGGTCGCTCGCACCACTCGAGCCGAGGTACGTCTCCTCGGTTGACAGCGGCAACCTGGCCGGCCATCTCCTCACGCTCCGGCCCGGGCTGCTCGCGCTTCCAGACGATCCGATCCTGCCGGCACACGCGTTCGACGGGCTGCGCAACACGTTCGAGCTCGTGGCCACCGCCAGTCAGGGCGCACCGACCGCCGCCATGGAGCGCCTGCGGAATACGCTCGAGGCGGCGTGCGAATCCCCTCCGGCAACGGTCGCCGACGGCCGGCTGATCCTCGACCGCCTCGTCACCGAGAGCCGCGTCCTGGCCATGGCGCCCGCGGCGGCAACCGAGCGTGAGGCCGGAGCCTGGGCCGCGGCGCTTGCCGACCAGTGCCGGGACGCGTGTGACGATCTGGCGTCGGTGGCCCCCTGGACCTCGCACACGGCATCGACCGCTCCGCAGGGGCATGTCCCCGCGTTCGCTTCGATCCCGACGCTGCGGGAGCTGGCGGCGCTCGACGGCGAGTGCGCCGGCCCCGCGAGGGCACGGATGGCCATGATCGACCGCCTCGCGGCGCAGGCGATCGATCTCGCGGAGATGGACTGGAGCTTCCTGTTCGATCGGACCCGCCAGCTCCTGTCGATCGGCTACAACGTCGCCGAACGCCGTCGCGATTCCAGCTACTACGACCTGCTGGCCTCCGAGGCGCGTCTCTGCACGTTTGTCGCGATCGCGCAGGGCCACCTGCCGCAGGAGAGCTGGTTCGCGCTCGGGCGCCTGCTCTCGACGGTCGCGGGCGAGCCGGTGCTGCTGTCGTGGAGCGGCTCGATGTTCGAGTATCTGATGCCCCTCGTGGTGATGCCGAACTACGAGGATACGCTGCTCGACCAGACGTGCAAGGCGGCGGTCGAGCGCCAGGTCGAATACGGCAGGCACCGCGGAGTGCCCTGGGGCTTTTCAGAATCTGGGTACAACCAGCTCGACGGCCGGCTGACCTACC
Source organism: uncultured Acidobacteriota bacterium (assembly GCA_963695795.1). Classification (GTDB taxonomy): domain Bacteria; phylum Acidobacteriota; class Vicinamibacteria; order Vicinamibacterales; family JAKQTR01; genus CAVOHU01. The sequence continues at coordinate 90,088 of CAVOHU010000001.1, forward strand.
AGTACCGGGCATTCGGGGTGCCCGGCCTCGGCCTCAAGCGCGGCCTCGCGGACGATCTCGTGGTCGCGCCCTACGCGTCAGCGCTTGCACTGATGGTGTCGCCCGACGAGGCGTGCTCGAACCTGCAGCGGCTCGCGGCAGACGGATTCGCAGGAGACCTCGGCTTCTACGAAGCGATCGACTACACGCCGGCACGGCTGCCGCGCGGTCAGTCGCACGTCGTGGTTCGCTCCTACATGGCTCATCACCAGGGCATGACGTTGCTCTCGCTCGCGCACGTGCTCCTCGGCGGCCGGATGCAGAAACGCTTCGCGTCCGACCCGGCATTCCAGGCGACGGCGCTGCTGCTCCAGGAGCGGATCCCTCGCGCGAGCGCGTTCTTCTCGCCGGCCACGCCCGCCTCGGAGGCCCGCACGGCGCCGAGCGGCGCGGAACCCCCGGTGCGCTCGTTCAGCGGACCCGACACGCCCATCCCGGAGGTGCAGCTTCTTTCGAACGGCCGGTATCACGTCGTCGTCACCAACGCCGGCGGCGGGTACAGCCGGTGGAAGGATCTCGCCGTCACCCGCTGGCGTGAGGATACGACCGCCGACAACTGGGGGACCTTCTGCTACATCCGGGACGTCGCCACCGGCGCCTTCTGGTCCGCGACCCACCAGCCGTCGGCGCAGCCTGCAGATCGGTTCGAGGCGGTGTTCTCCGAGGCTCGCGCCGAGTTCCGCAGCCGGACGAACCAGATCGAGAGCTACACCGAAATCGCCGTGTCGCCGGAGGACGATGTCGAGCTGCGCCGGCTGCGCCTGACCAACGGCGGCCGCTCGCGCCGGATCATCGAGGTGACGAGCTACGCGGAAGTGTCGCTCGCCCCGCCGGCCGCCGACGCGTTGCACCCGGCATTCAGCAACCTCTTCGTGCAGACCGAGATCGTCCGCGACCAGCGCGCCATCCTCTGCACGAGACGCCCGCGCTCGAGAAATGAGACCTCGCCCTGGTTGTGCCATCTCATGGTTGCGCACGGCGCGTCGGCTGGCGGCGCACTGTCGTACGAGACGGATCGGTCACGCTTCATCGGGCGCGGGCGAACGCCGGCGGACCCGCGCGCGATGCGCGAAACCGGACCCCTGTCAGGCAGCCAGGGTTCGGTGCTCGATCCCGTCGTCGCGATCCGGGGCCGTTACCTGCTCGAGCCGGACGAGTCGATCACGATCGACCTCGTCTCGGGTGTGGCCGAGACGCGCGCGGCCTGCCTGGGCCTCGTCACCAAGTACCAGGACCGGCGACTCGCCAACCGCGTGTTCGCGCTGGCCTCGACACATGCCCAGGTCCTCCTCCGGCAACTGGACACCAGCGAGGCGGACGCGCAGCTCTATTGCAAGCTTGCCGGGTCCGTCATCTATGCGAACCCGTCGCTTCGCGCGGACGCGAACATCATCGCCAGGAACAGGCGCGGGCAGTCCGGGCTGTGGGGCTACTCGGTGTCCGGCGATCTGCCGATCGTGCTGCTGCAGATCGGCGACGCGGCCCACATCGATCTGGTGCGCCAGCTCGTGCAGGCCCACGCCTACTGGCGCCTGAAGGGGCTGGCGGTGGACCTCGTGATCTGGAACGAAGATCGCGCCGGGTACCGGCAGGTGCTCCAGGATCAGATCATCGGCCTCATCGCGGCGGGCGTCGAGACGAGCGCGCGGGATCGCCCGGGCGGGATCTTCGTCCGCCCGGCCGAGCAGATCTCGAGCGAGGACCGGACACTGTTCCAGTCGGTCGCCAGGGCGATCATCACCGACAGCCGCGGCTCGCTGGCGGATCAGATCGGCGGCCGCTCCGTGGACCCCTTGCCACCGCGGTTCACACCCACCCGGGTCCACCCTTCGCCGGCTTCCGTGCCCCCGCCATCGCCTCGCCAGGATCTGGTGTTCTTCAACGGGTTGGGTGGCTTCACCCCCGATGGCCACGAGTACATCATTACGACCGGCGCGGGAGAGGTGACGCCGGCGCCCTGGGTGAACGTTCTGGCGAACCCGGGATTCGGCACGGTCATATCGGAGAGCGGCTCGGCTTACAGCTGGTCCGAGAACGCCCACGAATTCCGCCTGACGCCGTGGAACAACGATGCCGTGACCGACGCCGGCGGAGAGGCCTTCTACATCCGCGACGAGCAAAGCGGCCGCTTCTGGTCGCCGACGCCCCTGCCGGCCGGAGGCGAGAGTCCGTACACGAGCCGGCACGGATTCGGCTACAGCGTCTTCGAACACACCGAAAACGGCATCGCGTCGGAGCTGTGGGTGTATGTGGACCAGGCGGCGACCGTGAAGTGGTCGGTGCTGAAGATCCGCAATGTGTCCGGCAGGTCGCGCCGCTTGTCGGCCACCGGGTACGTGGAGTGGGTCCTCGGAGACCTCCGCGCGAAGACCGCCCCCCACGTGGTCACCACGATCGATTCGGACACCGGCGCACTCTTCGCCGAAAACGCGTACAACGCCGAGTTCGCCGGGCGCACGGCGTTCTTCCACGTGGACGATGCGAGCCGGCGCGTGTCGGGCGACCGGACGGAGTTCATCGGCCGCAACGGGTCGCTTCGGCGGCCGGCGGCGATGATGCGATCGACGCTCTCCGGTCGCGTGGGCGCGGCCATGGATCCGTGCGCAGCGATTCAGGTGGTCTTCGGCCTGGACGCCGGACAGGAACGCGAAATCGCATTCAGGCTCGGCGCAGGGCGAGATCGAGACGAAGCGGCGGGCCTCTTGGACGCTTCCGGGGAGCGGCAGCCGCGCGGCAGGCGCTCGAACAGGTCTGGCAGTACTGGAACCACACGCTCGGCGCCGTGCACGTCGAGACACCTGACGCCGCGCTCAACACGCTGGCGAACGGCTGGCTCCTCTACCAGACCCTGGCGTGCCGCTTCTGGGGGCGCAGCGGCTCGTACCAGGCGGGCGGCGCGTTCGGATACCGCGACCAGTTGCAGGACGGGATGGCGCTCGTCCACGCCGAGGCGCCGCTTCTCCGGCAGCACCTGCTGTTGTGCGCATCGCGGCAGTTCCCGGACGGCGACGTGCAGCACTGGTGGCATCCACCCGGCGGTCGAGGCGTGCGCACGCACTGCTCGGACGACTACCTCTGGCTGCCGCTGGCGACGTGCCGCTACGTCACGGCCACGGGCGACACCGGGGTGCTCGACGAAGCAGTTCACTTCATCGAAGGCCGCACCGTGAACCCCGAGGAGGATTCGTACTACGACCTGCCGGGCACGTCCGAAGATCGCGCCAGCCTCTACGACCACTGCGTGCGTGCGATCGTAAGGGGCCTGCGACTTCGGCACGCACGGCCTGCCGCTCATCGGATCCGGAGACTGGAACGACGGCCTGAACCTGGTCGGCGCGGAGGGGCGTGGCGAAAGTGTCTGGTTGGGGTTCTTCCTCTACGCCGTGCTGACGCCGTTTGCGGGCCTGGCCCGGAGGCACGGCGATACCGCCTTCGCGGATCGCTGCCTGGTGGCGGCAGCCGAGCTGCGGCTGCACCTCGAGGAATCGGGGTGGGACGGATCGTGGTACCGGCGCGCCTACTTCGATGACGGGACGCCGCTCGGATCGTCGAGCAACCCCGAGTGCCAGATCGACTCCATCGCACAGAGCTGGTCGGTCCTCTCCGGGGCCGCCGATCCGGCGCGCGCCCGCATGGCCATGGACGCGGTGGACGCGCATCTGGTGCGTCGCGAAGACGGGCTCGTCCTCCTGCTGGATCCGCCTTTCGACACCTCCGCGCTCGACCCCGGCTACATCAAAGGGTACGTGCCTGGCGTGCGGGAAAACGGCGGGCAGTACACCCATGCGGCCATCTGGGCGGCGATCGCCTTCGCCGAACTCGGCGACGCCCGGCGTGCGTGGGAGGTGTGGGGATTGATCAACCCGATCGCCCACGGCTCGTCGCCATCGGCAATCGAGACCTACAAAGTCGAGCCCTACGTCGCGGCGGCCGACGTCTACGCCGCGGCGCCGCATGTCGGGCGCGGCGGCTGGACGTGGTACACCGGGTCTGCCGCCTGGATGTATCGGCTGATCCTCGAGTCACTCCTCGGTGTGAAGCTCGAGGGCGACCGGCTGCGGATCGAGCCGTGTCTGCCACAGGATTGGAAGGACTTCACGGTGCACTACCGCTACCGCGAGACCGTCTATCACATCACGGTGCACCAGACGGCGCGCGAGACCGGAGACGTGCGCCTTCGCGTCGACGGCGACGATCAGGGCGGCATGGCGGTGCCGCTCGTTGACGACCGGGTCGAACACCAGGTGGATGTCTGGGTGCGCGGCGTCTGGTAGGGTCTAAAGGCAAGCCCCCGCAAGGGGAGTCATCGTCGGTGAGGCGATCGGGTTTGTCCGCTCATCGATTCAGGTGTGATGGACGGGCCGTAGCGTCCGACTCCAGCTTGGCGAGAATCGCGGTGACGGATTCCGGCGCCTGGCTGTCTGCGACGAGGGCAGAGCCGAACATCGAGACGAAGAGCCCGGCGAGCGCGAGGCCGGCGAACAGCAAGCCCGAGAGGTGAGCCGGAACGAAAATCGCCCAAACGAACCCCATCACGGTCATCCAACCGAGTGAGACGGTCCAACGATTCACGTAAGTCGCCATCGGGTTCCTTCCTGTTCGCCAACCGACGTTTTCGGCTCGCGCCCGCCTCCGGACATCAAGCGGCCCTGACGTTTTCTCCTCTCGGTCCCTTGGGTCCCTGCCCCATGTCGAACGTCACGGCCTGTCCTTCGTGCATGACGTCGAACTCGCCCTGGCCGCCGCAGGCTGACTGGTGGAAGAAGTACTGCTGGCCATCATCCGCCGAGATGAAGCCGAACCCTTTGTCGCTGACCAATCGCTTGATCGTGCCCTTCATCGTTGCCATGTCGTCTCCTGAGTTTCACGTTTCCTGCCATTGATCGACTTCACCATCGCCGCGACCACCCTGGCGGCCGTTCACGGCGAAGCACGTTCCAGATCTCGCCGCAAGCACGGCACCGCCAGTACGTGGAGGCGTCGAAGGACTTGCTCGCAGTCGTCAGATCGGCGGATCCACAAGCCGGACACGCCGTCGGCGCGCCAGACTCGCCGGTCTTGTCCTGAGAGATCGGGTACTGCACGCTCACCTCCACGGCCCCCTGCCCGCCCGCCGGGCCCAGCGCGGGCCGTCGGCGCGGGGCACCTGAACGCCCCACCCATGCTAACCGGAAGCCTCGACGCGGTCTGTTCAATAGTGCACACCGCCGAACGCCTCCTCCACAGGTCAACGCGCCTGTCGAGCCGGTGACCGCTCGACGCCGGTCCCGCACCACTCATCGAGCGGGCCTCCCTCAATCCCATTCCGGCTCAAACCACCGCCAATCAGGGTAAGATCGCAGGGCGTGTCGCGGGGCGGGCGGCCTCCGGCGAACCTGCGGTCCTTGGTCCGGCCACGCACCTTCGGCATCGGGGGTTTCATCGTGCGAAAGCGTGCCTGCATTCTTCTCCTCGCTCCCTTCGTCATCCTCGTTTCATCGTGCGATAAGCCCGAGACGCCGGCCGGTCCGTCCGCGCCCTATTCCACCAACGACCTCCGCACCGGCTCGGGCGCGGAAGCGACAAACGGCAAGACCGTCACCGTGAACTACACCGGTTGGCTCTACAGCGCGACCGCGCCGGAGAACAAGGGCACGCAGTTCGACACGTCGTTCGGCAAGACGCCGTTCACCTTCGTCCTCGGAGCCGGCAAAGTCATCGCCGGCTGGGATCGCGGGATTGTCGGTATGAAGGTCGGAGGCCAGCGGCGGCTCATCATCCCGCCCGACCTCGGATACGGATCGCAGGGCGCCGGCGGCGGCGTCATCCCCTCTAACGCAACACTCGTGTTCGACGTCGACCTGCTCGACGTCCGTTAGACGCCGAGGAAGCGAGCCCGATCGGCGCGCTTCCCGGCGAACCGCCCCTGCGGGAAGAACCTGAGACATCAACGGTGAACCGTGCTCGCACTCCTTGTGTTCGTCCAGACGCTTTCCATCGCTTCTCCTGCACTCGCGGCCGATCCTCCACCTCCTCCCTCCAGCGTCATCGCCGGCCAGGGATCGCCGACCGTGGCGATTCCGCGGATCGACGCGGTCGTCGAGGTGGACGGCAATCTCGATGAGCCCGCCTGGTCGCAGGCCGCGCGGCTCGGAGGGTTCTCGCAATACCGGCCCGTGGACAGCCGCCCGGCCGAGGAGCAGACCGAAGTCCTGGTGTGGTACTCGCCGACGGCTCTGCATTTCGGCATCATCGCGCGCGACCGCGACCCGGGCTCGATTCGGGCCACCCTCGCCGAGCGCGACAATCTCAGCCGCGACGACACGGTCTCGATCTACCTCGACACCTTCAACGACAGGCGGCGCGCGTTCTTCTTCGGCGTCAATCCTCTCGGCGCGCAGGAGGACGGCGTGCTGAGCGAAGGCGCATTCAACCCGGGCACGATGTGGGGCGGCAACATCGACCGGAACCCCGACTATCACTTCGACTCGAAGGGGCGTCTCACCGAGGAAGGCTTCATCGTCGAGGTGCGCATCCCGTTCAAGAGCCTGAGATACCCGGGAACAGGCGCGCAGAAGTGGGGCCTGAACATCCTTCGCAAGGTCCAGCGCACCGGGTACGAGGACACCTGGACGGACACGCGGCGCGCCAGCTCGAGCTTCCTCGCGCAGGCGGGCGCGATCGACGGCCTGCACGACTTGAAGCGCGGCGTCGTGACGGAAGTCCAGCCGTTCACGACCACGGCGAGCAACGGGAGGGTGGACGCCGGAGGGGCGTTCACGCGCGACAAACTGGCGTTCGAGCCCGGAGTGAACCTCCGGCTCGGCTTCACCAGCACCTCGATTGACGCCACGATCAACCCGGACTTCAGCCAGGTCGAGTCCGACGCGAGCCAGGTCACGCAGAACGAGCGCTTCGCACTCTTCTACGCCGAGAAGCGCCCGTTCTTTCTCGAGGGCATCGAGCTGTTCGCCACGCCGAACCAGCTCGTATACACGCGGCAGATCGTCAACCCGCTGGCCGGAGCGAAGTACTCAGGGAAGATCGGGTCGTTCGGCTTCGCCTACCTCGCCGCGAAGGACGAGAGCCCGAAGGGCGACGCCTTCTTCAACGTCGCGCGCCTGCGCCGGGACCTCGGGAAGAACTCGCTCGCGGGCTTCACCTACACCGATCGCACGACTTCGTCGGGCTACAACCGCGTGGCCGCCGCCGACGCGCGAATCGTCTTCGCGAAGCTCTACTACGTGCAAGGGCAGATCGGGCAGTCGTGGACCGGGCAGAACGGCGCCTCGGCGAGCGCGCCCGTCTGGCTCGCGGAGTTCGATCGCACGGGCCGCGCGTGGGGCTTCAACTACAAGCTCACCGGGTTCGGCCGCGCTTTCACCGCGCTCGCCGGCTACGTCCCGCGCAACAACATTGTCAATTTCCACGCGACCAACCGCTTCTCGCTCTACGGCGCGCGCGGCGCCCTGATCGAGCAGTTCACCGTCTTCTTCGGGCCGGAGCGCATCTGGAAGTACGGATGGGTTCCGGGCCTGTCTCCAATCGAGGGCAGCGACGGCGGGCACATGAGCCTCCAGATGCGAGGCGGGTGGACGGCGCAGTCCAGGTTCAGCCGCAACTTCGTCCGGTTCGAACCGGGAGAATACGCCGGCTACGAGATCTGGAGCCCGGAAGGCGGCCTCCAGATCTTCACGCCGATTCGGGGCCTCTCCGGCATGATGTCGGGGTCAGTCTCTCTCAGCACGCCGATGTACCGCTTCGCGAACGGGCAGGTCGAGGTGGAACGGTCGGATGTCGCGATCTTTCCCGAGGCAGCGGCCGGGCGCGAAACCAGGGTCACAGGCACGGTCGCCCTTCGCCCGACCGGTTCCATCCGAATCGAGGCGACGACGACGTATTCGCTGATTTCGAGGAAGGGGAACGGGTCCGAATTCGCGAGGACGTTCATCCCGCGAGTCAAGGCGGAGTACCAGCCGAAGCGGTCGCTCTTCTTCAGGGTCATCGCCGAGTACCGGGACGAGCGGGAAGACTCGCTGTTCGCCCCGCTCGCCGGCACGCTGCTCGTCGTGAACGGGCGGCCCTCCTTCGCGACCCGCTTCCGCGGCCTGCGCACCGATTGGCTCGTGTCCTTCGAACCAACGCCCGGAACGGTCGCGTTCTTCGGCTACGGAAGCTCGCTCGAAGCGGATCCCGCCTTTGCCCGCACGCGACTCAAGCGCGCGAGCGACGGGTTCTTCGTGAAGCTCGCGTATCTCGTCCGGAGATAGGCTGGGGGCTGGGGGCCGAGCCTCCCTCAAACCCTAGCTTTCCGCGCGGGATACCGGCCGAGCCTCCCCACATCCCGACCTTGACCACAGGGAGATCCGTTCTCGCGATCCCATGGTCCGCGTGGTAGAGTGGTCCGATCACTTTACCAGACGCGCGCGATTTCCGACCATGTGGATAGTCCGCCTGGCCCTCAAGCGGCCCTACACGTTCGTCGTCGTCGCCCTCATCATCCTGATGCTGGGCCCGCTGACGATCCTGCGCACGCCCAAGGACATCTTCCCGGGCATCGACATCCCGGTCATCGCCATCATCTGGACCTACTCGGGCCTGTCGTCGGAGGAGATTGCCAGCCGGATCGTCTCGAACTACGAGCGCGCGCTGACCGTCCAGGTCGCCGATGTCGAACACATCGAGTCGCACTCGCTGCGGGGCCTCTCGGTCATCAAGGTCTTCTTCCAGCCGACCGTCAACATCGACACGGCGCTTGGCCAGATTGCGGCCAGCTCGCAATCGAACATCCGGTCGATGCCGCCCTCGACCAACCCGCCACTCATCATCGTCTACAGCGCGACGACGGTGCCGGTGCTGACGCTGGGGATGTCGGGCGAGAAGCTCTCCGAGCAGCAACTCTTCGACATCGGCTCGAACTTCCTGCGGGTCCAGCTGGCCACGGTTCAGGGCGCCTCGATTCCGAACCCCTACGGCGGCAAGCAGGTCCAGATCATGGTCGATCTGGATCCGGCGGCGCTCCAGGCCAAGAATCTGTCCCCGCTCGATGTCTCGAACGCGCTCGCCGCGCAAAACCTGATTCTCCCGGCCGGAATCGTGAAGTTCGGGTCCTTCGAGCACGACGTCAGCCTCAACGCCAGCCCCGACACGGTCGAGGAGCTGAACGACCTGCCGATCAAGATGGTGGGGCGGTCGCCGATCTATATCCGCGACGTGGCGCATGTCCGCAACGGCTTCCCGCCGCAAACGAACATCGTGCGCGTCAACGGGCAGCGGGCCGCCATGCTTTCGGTCCAGAAGAGCGGCAACGCGTCCACGCTCGACATCATCGCCCGCGTGAAGAAGGAGCTGCCGCGCATCCTGTCGGGGCTCCCGCCGGAGCTCGTTGTCAGTCTGCTCGCCGACCAGTCGCTCTTCGTGCGCGCCTCGATCGACAGCGTCGTGCGCGAGGGCGCGATTGCCGCGGCGCTGACGGCGCTCCTCATCCTGCTCCTGCTCGGGAGCTGGCGCAGCACGGTCATCATCGTCGTCTCGATCCCGTTGTCGATCCTCGCCTCGATCATGATGCTGCGGGCGCTCGGCGAGACGATCAACATCATGACGCTCGGCGGCCTGGCGCTCTCGATCGGCATCCTGGTCGACAACGGCATCGTCGCGATCGAGAACATCAGCTGGAACCTCGAGCAGGGCAAGGACCTCGAGCCCGCGATCCTCGACGGCGCGGAGCAGATCACCGTCCCGGCCTTCGTGTCGACCCTCTGCATCTGCATCGTGTTCGTGCCGATGTTCTTCCTCACCGGCGTCGGCCGCTATCTCTTCGTGCCGCTCGCCGAGGCCGTCGTTCTGGCGATGCTGGCGTCCTTCGCGCTCTCGCGGACGCTCGTCCCCACGATGGCGAAGTACCTGCTGAAGGCGCACGCCGAGGATCATCACGCGGCGCGGCGCGCGAGCCGCAATCCGCTCGTCCGGTTCCAGGCGTGGATCGACGCCGGGTTCATGTGGCTCCGCGACGCGTACCGGCGATCGCTCGAAGGCGTGATCGCGCACAGGCGCGCCTTCGTGGGGGTGTTCCTCGCGGGCTGCGTCGGGTCCCTGGGGCTCGTGCCGTGGGTGGGGGAGGACTTCTTCCCCGCGGTCGACAGCGGCCAGTTCAAGCTTCACATGCGCGGTCCGACGGGCACGCGGATCGAGGAGACGGCCATCGTCTGCGACCGCGTGGAGCAGGCGATTCGCGCGGTCATTCCTCCCGGCGAGATCGGCACGGTCATCGACAACATCGGGCTGCCGTACTCGCCGCTCAACCTGATCTATGTCAATTCCGCGCCGATCGGCTCGGCTGACGCCGACATTCTCGTGTCGCTCGAGGAAGGACACCGGCCGACCGCCCGCTACATCCACGACCTGCGGCTCCGGCTGGTCCGCGAGTTCCCCGGCGTCTCATTCGCGTTCATCCCGGCCGACATCGTGACGCAGACGCTGAACTTCGGGCTGCCCGCCCCCATCGACATCCAGGTGGTCGGCAGGAATCTCGAGGCGAATCGGCGGTTCGCCGCCGGGCTCCTGGCGAGGCTCATGAAGGTGCCCGGGCTGGTCGACCTGAGGATTCACCAGGCGTTCGATCAGCCGCAGATTCAACTCGACGCGGACCGGACGCGCGCGGCGCAGGTCGGCCTCACGCAGCGCGAGGTCGCCAGCAACCTGCTCCTCTCGCTGAGCGGCAGCCAGCAGACGACGCCGACCTTCTGGCTGAACCCGAGAACAGGCGTCAGCTACAGCGTGTCCATCCGGACCCCGGAGTACCGGCTCGCCTCGATGCAGCAGCTCGGCAATATTCCCATCACCGGATCCGCCGGCTCGCGCCCGCAGGTGCTGCAGGCCCTTGCCACGATGACGCGCGGCGAGGGCATGGCCGTCGTGTCGCACTACAACGCGCAGCCCGTCATCGACATCTTCGGGTCGGTGCAGGGCCGCGATCTCGGGTCGATCTCCCGCGAGATCCAGCCGATCCTCGACGCCAGTGAACGCACGCTTCCCCGCGGCTCGCAGCTCATCGTCCGCGGTCAGATCGAGACGATGAACTCGTCGTTCTCCGGGTTGCTCGGCGGGCTCATCCTGGCGATCATCCTCGTGTACCTGCTCATCGTCGTGAACTTCCAGTCGTGGCTCGATCCGTTCATCATCATCACCGCACTGCCCTCGGCGATCGCGGGCATCGTCTGGATGCTGTTCCTCTCGCACACCACGATCAGCGTGCCGGCGCTGACCGGGGCGATCATGTGCGTCGGTGTGGCCACGGCGAACAGCATCCTGGTCGTGAGCTTTGCGAAGGACCAGGTTGCGCGCGGCGCCAGCCCGATCGCGGCCGCCATCGACGCCGGGTTCTCCCGGTTCCGCCCGGTGCTGATGACCGCGCTCGCGATGATCATCGGGATGCTGCCCATGGCGCTGGGCTTTGGCGAGGGCGGCGAACAGAACGCGCCGCTCGGCCGCGCGGTCGTCGGCGGCCTCACGCTCGCGACATTAGCGACCCTGTACTTCGTGCCCGCGGTCTTCGGCGTGCTGCACCGGACTCATCGAGGCGCTGGCGAACCGGCGCCCGGCGTCGCGAACTCATAAGACGAAGGGTGCGGCAGACGCACCGAGGCGGAGAAGTGTGATGGCAGTCAACGAATCGGCGGGATCGGCGAGAGGGCGAACCGCGCGCACGATCGGCCTGGCGATCCTCGGCGTCGTCGTCATCGGCGGGGCCGCCTTCTGGGGCATCAACGGCCGCGCGACGGCGATGGCCGAGCTCCAGCGCGAGACCGCCGAGATGGCCGTCCCGACGGTCACCATCGTGATGCCGACACTCGGCGCGCCCTCCGAGGAGATCGTGCTGCCTGGCACCATGCAGGCGGAAGTCGACGCACCGATCTACGCCCGCACGAGCGGCTATCTGAAGCGGCGGCTCGTGGAGCTTGGCGAGCGCGTCAAGGCGAACCAGTTGCTCGCGGAAATCGACGCCCCGGAACTCGAGCAGCAGTTGCAGCAGGCGCGCGCGGACCTTTCGACCGCGGAAGCCAATGCGAAGCTCGCCCAGATCACCGCCGACCGCTACATGGGCCTGAGGAAGTCCGATTCGGTCTCGCAGCAGGATGCCGACAACGCCGCCGGATCGCTCGACGCCCGCAATACGGCGGTCGTGTCCGCCCGCCACAACGTGCAGCGGCTGGAGCAGATGCAGGCATACACGAAGATCTACGCGCCGTTCGACGGCGTGATCACCGTCCGCAATACCGACGTCGGCGCGCTGATTGACTCCGGGGCGAGCGGCGGCGCGGCGCGTGAGCTCTTCCACATCGCGGCGACCGACCGGCTTCGCGTCACGGTCAACGTCCCGGAGGTGTATTCCCGCGTGGCCACGCCGGGTCTGACTGCCGAATTGACGCTGGCCGAGTTTCCCGGCAAGCGCGTGGCCGGAACGCTCGTTCGAACGGCCCGCGCGATCGACGTGGCGTCGCGGACATTACCGGTCGAGCTCGAAGTCGACAACCGGGCTGGCGAGCTGCTGACGGGGTCCTACGCGCAGGTGCACTTCAAGCTGCCCACCGCGCAGTCGACGTTCCGCCTGCCGGTCAATACGCTGATGTTCCGCAGCGACGGCCTCCGGCTCGCCATCGTCGGCGACGGCGGCAAGGTCGCCCTGGTGCCGGTGACGCTCGGGCGGGACTTCGGGACGGAGGTCGAGGTGGTGTCGGGCGTGACCGGGCAGGAGAAAGTCATCGTCAACCCGCCCGACGCGCTCGTGCAGGGACAAGTGGTGAATGTCGCCAGCCCGGCGGCCGCGCCTGCGGCGGGGAAGGCGTCGTCGTGATCGGGCGGGCGCCGCGCGAACAAGGCGCTTACGTTGCGCGGCGCGCGTGCGCCTGGATCGGGCTCACGGCCGGCGTGTCGATCGCGGCGGCCTGCGCCGTCGCGCCACGGTACGCGCGGCCCGAGGCGCCGCTGCCGCCCTCCTACAAGGAGATGGGGAACTGGAAGTCCGCGCAGCCCTCCGACGGCGTGCTCCGCGGCAAGTGGTGGGAGATCTTCGAGGACCCGCAGCTCTCCGCGCTCGAGGAACAGCTCACCGTCTCGAACAACTCGCTCAAGGCGGCCTTCTCGCAGTTCGAGCAGGCACGCGCGCTCGTGCGCACGGCGCAGGCCGCGAAGCTGCCCGCCGTCAACGGCGCCGCGTCCATCACCGCGACGAGCCAGTCGCAGAACAGGCCGAACCCCTCGAGGAACCCGGACTTCTCCGACTACATGCTGCGCGCCGACGCGTCGTACGAGCTCGATTTGTGGGGCCGCGTCCGCCAGTCCATCCTCGCCAGCAGCGCCTCGGCGCAGGCCAGCGCCGCCGATGTCGAGACGGTCAGCCTGAGCCTCCATGCCGAGCTCGCGCTGGACTACTTCCAGGTTCGCGCGCTCGATACGGAGAAGCAGATCGTCGATCAGAGCGTCGCCGCCTACGAGCGTGCCCTCGAGCTGACGACGAACCGGTACCAGGGCGGCATCGCGTCGGCGGTCGACGTCGCGTTCGCCGAGACGCAGCTCGAGACGGCGCGCGCGCAGTCAATCGACCTGACCGTACGGCGCGCGCAATTCGAGCACGCCATCGCCACGCTGACTGGCCAGCCGCCGGCGACCTTCTCGCTGCCGCCCGCGCCGCTGACCTCGTCGATCCCGCTCGTCCCGCCCGGGCTTCCGTCAGGAGTCCTCGAGCGGAGGCCGGACGTGGCCGCGGCGGAACGGCGGATGGCCGCGGCCCACGCGCAACTCGGTCTGGCGCGGACGGCATACTTCCCGACGGTGTCGCTCACCGGAACGGGCGGCCTCGAAGGATCGACGCTCGGGAACTGGCTCAGGACAGCGAGCGGTTTGTGGAACGCCGCGCCAAGTGCGGTCGTCGCGCTCTTCGACGGCGGGCGGCGAAGAGCCGCCACCGATCAGGCGCGCGCGGCCTACGAGCGCACCGAATCCCAGTACCGAGAAACCATCCTGTCGGCGTTCCGCGAGGTCGAAGACAACCTGTCGACGCTGCGAATCCTGGCCGAAGAGGCGAGGGTCCAGGACCTGGCAGTCGCCTCGTCGGAACGATCGCTCAGGCTCGCGACTGAACGATACATGGGCGGCGTCACCACCTATCTCGAGGTGATCACCTCCCAGAACTCAGCGCTCCAGAATCAGCGCACGGCGCTCACCATCCGGTCGCGGCGGATTGCAGCGGGCGTCGCCCTCATCAAGGCGATCGGCGGGGGCTGGAACGTGAGCGCCATCCCGTCGATGTAGGGCGCGGGCGCCGCCACTCCCAGCGCTCGTCGTATAATCGCGTCGATGCTCCCGGGCCCGGGGCGAGGTGGTGCGGATTGCCGGGCTTCGAGCGTGCAGCTTTCCCATGGTCAAGACCGTACACGGACTGGCGCTCGTGCTGATCACGCTGGCGACAATCGCCGTGTTCTCCTCGACACTGGTCGCACCGGGGCCGCCGCGAATGGTCATCGAGCCCCGCACGGGCATGCGGCTTGCCGTGATTCCTGCCGGCGGATTCACCATGGGCAGCCCGGCGAACCAGCCCGGTCGCAATCCCGACGAGATGGAGCGTCACATCACCATTTCGCACCCGTTCATGCTCGGGCAGCACGAAGTCACGCAGGCGGAGTGGGCGATCGTCATGACGACGTTTCCCAGCCACGTCGCGAGTTGCAGCCTGTGCCCGGTCGAGAACGTCGATTTCTACGACGTCAACCGGTTCCTGTCCAATCTGAATTCGGAGTCGACCACGCTGAAGTTCCGGCTGCCGAGCGAGGCGGAATGGGAGTACGCCTGCCGCTCGGGCACCGCGGATCCCTCGCGCATCGAACCACTGGTGACCGCAGCCGCCGCGAACATCGATTCCCTGCCCTCGCACGCGGGTGAGGACGGCGAGTTCGGCCCGCCGCGCCGTGGCTCGACCAGGCAGGTCGGCAGCTACCCGCCGAACGCGTGGGGGCTGTTCGACATGCACGGGAATGTCTGGGAGTGGACCAACGACTGGTACGGCGGGTACGCCGCGGCGGACACCACCGATCCGCATGGCCCGCACGCCGGAACAAGGCGGGTAATTCGCGGGGGCAGCTTCTACTTCGACGCGAACAGCGCGCGCTGCGGGCTGCGCTACACCCACGCGCCCCAGGATCGCGGGTTCAGCGTGGGCTTCCGCGTCGCGGCGGATCCGATCGAGAGAGGACAGTAGGTTACAGGTAATAGGTAACAGGTTAGAGGTTACAGGTTACAGGTTACAGGTTATAGAGGATCACGCTGTCCCGGTACGATCCACTCCGTGCTTTCTGTAACCTGTCCCCTGTAACCTGTAACCTACTCCTCCTATCTGCCGATGAGCCTCGCGGCTGCGGCCTCATCCAGAAACCACTCCACCGATCCCGCCGAATCGCGCAGCAGTTGCGCGGGCACGCCGTCGCGATCCTCCGGGCCCTCGAGCGCTGCTTTGACGGCCGCCGCCTTCTCCTCGCCGGCGGCTAGCACGATGACCGTCGATGCGGCGTTCAGGACGCGGGAAGTGAAGGTGATGCGATGATGGCGGAGCTTCTCGACCCACGGCGCCATCACGAGCCTGAGCGGCTCGCGGATGGCGGGGGAGCCCGGGAAGATCGAGGCAGTGTGTCCCTCGGGCCCGAGCCCGAGCAGGATCAGGTCGAAGGCAGGCACGACACCCGGGTCGAGTCCGAACACGTGCCTGAGCGTGACCTGGTAATCGGCTGCGGCCGCTTCAGCGTCCGGCCATTCGCCCTGGATGCGGTGGATGTGATCGGGCGGAATCGGCACGCGATCGATCAGCGCCCGGAACGCCATCCCGTAATTGCTGTCCGGATGCGACGGCGGCACGTGACGCTCGTCGCCCCAGAACACGTGAAGCGCGGCCCACGGCATACTGGCGCGGATCGTCGAGTCCTCGGTCAGCCGCTCGTAGAGCGACTTCGGCGTCGACCCGCCCGAGAGCGCGATCATCGCCCGATCGCGCTTGTGCGCGGCGTCGCGCGCGACCTGCACGACCCGCTCGGAGGCAGCCGCGGTCAGCTTCTCTAGCGAGGGGAACCGCCGGATGACAGGGCTCACAGAGTCGCTCTTCGCGTGATGGTCACGCATCCGGGAAGCGCCACTGGCGGCAGTCGGCCGCGAGGAGCGCATCGGCTTCCGATGGGCCCCACGAAAGCGCCGGGTACGGGTACAGCATCGCCCCGGGCTCGTCCGCCAGCACGCGCAGGATCGGATCCACGGCGGCCCAGCCGGCCTCGACCATGTCCGCGCGGTGGAAGAGCGTCGGATCGCCGATCATGCAGTCATAGAGCAGCGTCTCGTAGCCGGTCTCGGGAACGACCGAGAAGTAGTCGGCGTAGTTGAACGACATCTTCACCGTGCCGAGCCGCATGTCGGCGCCCGGCACCTTCGCCTCGATCTCGAGCGCGATGGCCTCGCGGGGCTGGATGCCGATCACGAGCTGGTTGGGCGGCAGGCCCCTCTCCATCGGCGTCTGCCGGAAGAGCGAGAGCGGGGGCCTGTTGAACTGGACGGCGATTTCGGTCACGCGGCGGGGCAGGCGTTTACCGGTCCGCAGGTAGAACGGCACGCCGGCCCATCGCCAGTTGTCCACGAGCACCTTCGCCGCAAAATAGGTTTCCGTGTTCGACCCCGGCGCCACGCCCGGCTCCGACGGGTAACCCACGGTCGTGTCGCCGCCCGTCGAGCTGGCGGCGTATTGCCCGCGCACCACGCTCCGGCGGACCTCGTCCGGCGTGAGCCTGTGAATGGCGTGCAGCACCTTCACACGCTCGTTCCGAACCGCGTCGGCCTCGAACGAGAAGGGCGGCTCCATCGCGGTCAGCGCGAGCAGCTGGAACATGTGGTTCTGCACCATGTCCCGGAGCGCCCCGGCGCTGTCGTAGTACGCGGCGCGGTTCTCGACGCCCACGGTCTCGGCGACCGTGATCTGCACGTGGTCGATGTAGCGGCGGTTCCAGATCGGCTCGAAAATCCCGTTGCCGAACCGGAACGCCATGATGTTCTGAACGGTTTCCTTCCCGAGGTAGTGATCGATGCGGTAGATCTGATGCTCCTCGAGGCGCGCCTGGAGCTGCTTCGTGAGCAGGAGCGCCGAGCCGAGATCCTGGCCGAACGGCTTCTCGACGACCACACGCCGGAAGCTGCCAGCCTCCTCCCGGAGCAGCCCGGCTTCACCCAGGCCGTTCACCAGATTGGCGACGACATCCGGAGGGGTCGCCAGGTAGAAAACGATCCCCCCGTCTTGGCCGATCGAAGCGCGGATGTTCGCGAGCTTCGCCGCGAGCGATCGGAAACTCTCCATGTCGCGCAGGGGCTCGGACACGTACGATACGCGCGGCTCGAGCCATTGCCATAGCGCGGACTCGGTGCCGCTGGTGCCGTAGGTCTCGAGGTCCTCGCAGACCTTGGCCCGGTACGACGCGGTGCTGCCCGCCGCGCGGCCGACGCCGACCACGCCAAACGTGTCGGGGAGGAGATGCCGGCTCGCCAGGTTGTAGAGCGCCGGCAGCAGCTTGCGTTTCGCCAGATCACCGGTCGCGCCGATGATCACGACCGTGCACGGAGGTGCAGTTGGATGTGCCACGTCATCCCGCCCGTCAGGTGAACAACGCGCCTTCGACGCTCAACCCCGGTCCGAATCCCAACGCGACGCATGGCCGCGGCGCTCGACGACGCCTGAGGCGGTCGAGGATGAAGAGAATGGTCGGCGACGACATGTTCCCGTATTCCGCGAGCACCTCGTGTGACGCCGCGTATTCCTGCTTCGAGCTGGCCGTCGCCTCGGCGCACGACTCCAGGATCCTCGGCCCGCCGGGATGGACAGCCCACGTCGCAATCTGCTCCACGGAGAGGCCCCGAGAGCCGAGCCACGAGTCGAGCCACGGCCGGAGCGACTTCTGGATCAGGCCGGGGACGCGCGAGGAGAGCGTCATCTGGAATCCGTGATCGCCGATGCGCCACGTCATCTCCTCGCTCGAATGCTCGAGCAGCGCGGCGCCCGACATCGTGAGCTCCCACGGCCGCTCGTCGGTTGCGGGCCCGGCGCCATCGCTCGAGTCCGTGCCGCCCGCCGCGGGCCCATCCGCCGCATGGCCGTTCGCCGCGGAAACGACCGCCGCGGCCGCGCCATCGGCAAAGAGCGCGTTGGCGACGACCGAATCCGGCGACCATCCGTACTGGAAGTGAATCGAGCACAGCTCGACGGCCGATACGAGGACGCGCGCGCCCGGGGTGGCATCGGCGAACGCCCGTGCCGCGCGCAACGCATGGAAGACGCCGTGGCATCCCATGAAGCCGAGATGAGCGCGCGGCGTGGAGGATGACAGCCCGATCTCGCGGATCATCTGCACGTCGAAACCCGGCGCGACAAAACCCGTGCACGACACCGTGATGAGGTGCGTGATCTCGCTCGCCCGTCGCCCGGCCTCGGCCATGGCCGACCGCGCGGCTTCGAGCGCGAGCGGCGCCGCCGCCCGTTCGTACAGCGTCATCCGCTCGGCGGTCGAGGGCCCCTTGTCCTGGTCGTCGCGCCTCGGCGGAAAGAACGACTGGGTCGGCGCCCCGCCGGCGTCGACGCCGTCGATGACGGTGCTGTGGCGAGTCTTGACGCGAGTCAGACGGTAGATCGCGCGCATCTGCCGACGTTCCTCGTCCGTCCTCGGTCCGAAGAGCTCCGCCGATGCGGCGAACTGTTCCTGGGTAGCCATGCCGCGGGGAGCCGCCGTTCCGATGCCTTCGATGATGAGTCCCATCAGTGCGCCTCGAGGGGCAGAACCGGCGCTACGCTCCAAGCCTTGCGACGATTGGCCGGGCCAGCACGGGCCACCGTCTCGTCAATCCCAATCCGGCACGTACCAGCGCCGGCGAGCGAAGCGCTTCCGAGAGCCATCGGCACGCCCTCTGCTGGCGGCCGACGAGCGCCCGGTAGGTCGAGCGCCACGCGCCATCCAGCTCCGCGCACCATCCGTCCACGCCGATTCGAATGAACGGCAGGACGGCCGCCGCCTCAGCCAGCGCCCAGGCCATCCCTTCTCCCGTGAACGGCTCGACGTAGCCCGCCGCGTCGCCGATGACGACGAGCCTCCACCCCGTCAGTTTCTTGGACCTCTGCGTCAACGGCAGCGTACCTTGCCACGCGAGCTCGCGCAGCTCCGGCGGCGAGTCGAGCCTGGCCTCCTCGAACACCGCGGCCACACTCCGGCCGACCGATCCGCGCTCCCTGATCGACTCGGGATCGATCGCCGCCGCGATGATCAACCGCCCGCCCTCCGCGAGCACGGCGCCCGCGTAGCCCCATTCGCCAATCGCCATCAGGATCTCGCCTGGCTCGACGTCAAGCAGCCCGGCGTCCGTGACGGCACCGATGCCGATCCGGGAGCGATCCTCGACGAGGCTCTCGAACTCGCTGCACATTCGAAGGCTGGGGTGGCCAAGACCGTCGGCGACCACCAGCATGCGCGTCTCGACGGTTCGCGTCGGCGAGCCGTGTGCGCGAAGCTCGATCCTCCGCCTGTCTGGTAGGACGCCTGGGGGGTCCGGAAGGATCAGCGCGCTCGTCTCCGGAAGGAAATGCGCGCCCGAGTCGATAGCGGCCGAAGCGAGCATCCGGTCGAGCGTTCGGCGGGTGATCGCCAGTCCGCCGGGCGCCGCGATCGTCGACTCCACGCCGCGATGGACGAGCGTGAGCCGATCGACTCTCTGACCCCCGCACTCGTCGAGCCGATCGCCGAGCCCCGCGCGCTCCAGCGCGACGACGGCCGCGTGATTGAGGCAGCCGCCGCAGACCTTCTGCCTCGGAAACCGCTGGCGTTCGAGGATGAGCGTGTCCAGGCCGGCGCGCGCGGCGCTAGCTGCGGCAACGGCGCCCGCCGGTCCGGCTCCGACGACGATGAGATCCCACGAGCGCGTGGCCGCTTCCGGCGCATCGATCGTTCCGGGGAGGGCGTCGTCAACTTCTTCCATCGGGCGTCCATTCGATCAGGTACCGCTCGGGCCAGCACTCGGTCACGCGCGCCCCGGAGAGGCCCGCCCGCTCGGCCATCGCGCGGGCCTCGCTCGTGGTGAACGCGGCCCGCACCGACGCGGGCCCGTCCGAGTGGAAGACGTGCGAGCGCGAGAGAAAACGCGTCCCGGCCCACGCGACGGCATATCCGAGACTGGTCCGGCGAAGATCGGACACGAGCACAAGATGGCGCGCCGCGGACTTCATCCGGCGGAGGAGCGCGACTGCCTGCTCCTCGCTCAAGTGATGGAGGAACAGGGAGCAGATGACGACATCGAAGAGTTCCGGCAAGGGCCCGTTCATCGCGTCCATCCTCACGAACGACACGCCGGAGGAGTGCGATCTCGCGGCCAGCGCCTTCGCGTAGTCGATCGCGACCGGGCTCACGTCCGCGCCGACGATGTCCGCGGCGACGCCGGCGCGCGCGCATCGGCCCGCGAGTCCTACCGCCAGGTGGCCGCCTCCGCACGCGAGATCGAGCAACCGGATCGGCCGCCCTGAGATCCTGGCGGCAACCCGCCGGATCGGGGGCCACAGCCTCGCCACGCTCCGGCAGACGGTGTGCATTCGTCCCAGGCTCGAGAGCGCGTGGTGGTGCTCGCGCCGGTCGAGCTCCGGCTGATCCATCAGCTCGCTCTGACTGATGCGCTCGTCGGGAAACACCTGTTCCATCTTACGCCCGCACGACGGCCTCGACCCGGCGGAGGATGTCCGATGCGATCTCCGCGGCACGGCCGGCCGATCCGGCCTCCGCGACGACCCGCACGATAGGCTCGGTATTCGATCCGCGCACGTGGAACCAGCCGTCCGCGAGCAGCACCTTCACGCCGTCGCGCGTGTCCATCGGGCGCCCGGCGAACTCGCGCGTGACCATGCGCAGCACTTCCGGGAGCTTCTTCGACGGGCAGGTCAGCCTCTCTTTGACGATGGAGTAGCTGGGAAGCTCCGCGAGGAGCGCGGAGAGGCTCTTCTGCGACGCGGCGAGCAGGTGGAGAATGAGCGCCATTCCGACCTGGCTGTCGCGCGCGAAGTTGATGCGGGGATAGATGACGCCGCCGTTGCCCTCGCCGCCGATGACCGCGTGGTCGGCGCGCATGCGCTCGGTCACGTGCGCCTCGCCGATCCGCGTCCGCGCGACCGTGCATCCGAGGCGCACAGCGACATCGTCGAGCGCGTGGGTCGTCGAGAGGTTCGCGACGACCGGGCCGCGTTCTTGGCTGAGCACGTGCCATGCGGCGAGCACGATCGTGTAGTCCTCGCCGATTGGCTCGCCGTTTTCGGACACAACCGCGAGGCGATCGGCGTCCATGTCCTGCGCGAACCCGATGTCGCACGAGCGGGCGCGAACCGTGTCGCACAAGGCCCCGAGGTTCTCGGGAAGGGGCTCGGCTGGCCGCGGGAACATGCCGTTCGGCGTCGTGTTGATCGCGAAGGTCTCGACGCCGAGCCGGTCGAGGAGCTGCGGCGCCATCAGCGAGCCGGCGCCGTTGCAGCAGTCGAGCGCCACGCGCAGGGGCCGCTCGCGCAGAGGGAGCGGGCCGACCGCTTCGAGAATCGCCGAAAGGTGACGCTCGATCGCGCCAGGGACGTGGTCGACGTTTCTTATCGCGGAGCCCGCGACGCGGACGTAGTCGCCCTGGTGGTAGATGTCGACGAGCTCGCGTGCGGCGCCCGAGCCGAGGAAGAGCCCGTCGGGCCCGACGAACTTGAGCGCGTTCCACTCGGCGGGATTGTGGCTCGCGGTGATGGCGATGCCGCCGTGCGCGTGATGGTCGCGGACGGCCATCTGCACGGTGGGCACCGGGCAGATGTCGAGGTCGAGGACGCGGCAGCCGCTCGAGAGCAGGCCTGCGAAGACGGCCTGGCGGACCATCTCGCCCGAAGTGCGCGTGTCGCGGCCGACCACCACCGACCCGGAGCCGATGTAGGTCCCGAAGGCCTGCGCGAACCTCGTCAACAGGATCGGCGTCAGCGAATCGCCGACAACTCCCCGCACGCCGGAGATGCTGATCTTGAGGGTCGGAATAGCAGGCATATCTGAGATACCCAAGGGCTACGGGCTACAGGCTCCAGGCTTCAGGCCGTGTCACGCGGACGCGAGCAACAAGGGCTTCAGGCTCCAGGCTACAGGCTTCGGGCCGTGTCACTTTTGCGACGACGCTGGTCCCGGAGGTCGTCACGTAGGTCGGGTCTTTAGACCCGACGACGAGGCCGGATCTGATGATCCGGCCTGCGAGAAACGCAGCTCAAACTCCTTTCAACCGATCTCGCGCCCAATCGATGAATTGCGCCGCGCGCGGTTCCGTGTCGGCCTCCGCGATCACGCGGATCAGCGACTCTGTATTCGACGCGCGAACGTGCACCCAGCCGTCGGCCCAGCTAAGCTTCACGCCGTCGCTCAGGTCGATTTTCGCCTTCTCCTCGTGCTCGACCTCGTCGCGGAACCGCTGCAGCACCGAATAGAGCGCGCTCGGCGCCACGTGGATGTCGCGCTTGACCATCGCCACGACCGGCAGGCGATCGACCGCAGACGAAATCGGCCCATCCTGCCGCGCGAGATGCTCCAGGATCAGACCGGCGGCCGCCATTGCGTCCTGCGTCCACTGCACCCGCGGCACCGCCACGCCTCCGTTGCCCTCGCCGCCGATCACGGCCTGGTGCTCGAGCATCGCCTCGGACACGAACGCCTGCCCGACGGGCGTTCGAATGACCATCGCCCCGTATCTCTCCGCCACCCGCTCGACGGCCATCGTCGTCGAAATGTTCGTGACGATGGGGCCGGGAGAGGAGGGGAGTGTGATGTCCGCGGCGAGGACGAGCGTTTGTTCCTCGGAGAGCGGTTCGCCGAGGTCGGTCACGATGCCGAGGCGCTCGCCGTCGGCGTCGTGGGCGAATCCGATATCGGCCTGGCCGGCTCGCACGACCGCTTTGAGCTGCGCCATCGTGTCGCGGTTCGGCTCCGGCCTGTGCGGGAACGGAGAGGTCACGTCGTCGTTAACCGCGAGGACCGTGCAGCCGAGCGAATCGAGCCAGCGCGGGCTGATGGACGAGCAGGCGCCGTTGCAGCAGTCGATGGCGACGCGAAGTCGGCGCGCGCGTATGGCGGCCGAGTCGAACACCCGAGTGAGCACCTCGAGGTGATGGGGAACCGCGTCGATATGGGCGACCGACGTCCGAATGCGGTCCCAGCCGGCCTTGGCGAACTCGCCCTGGTGGAAGATGTCGAGCAGCTCTTCGGCCTGGGTGGCGTTCAGGTAGAGTCCGTCGCCGCGGACGAATTTCAGCGCGTTCCACGGGGCCGGATTGTGGCCGCCGGTGATGGCGATCCCGCCGCGGGCGTCGAGCCAGGTAACCGCGAGCTGGAGCGTCGGGGTGGGGCAGAGGCCGAGGTCCATGACCTCGCAGCCGGCCGCCAGCAGGCCCGAAATGACGGCCGATCGGGCCATCGGGCCCGAGGGCCTGGAGTCGCGTCCGACCAGGATCCGGCCCGAATCGAGGTAGGTCCCGAAGGCTTGTGCGAAGGAGACGATGAGCTCGGGGGAGAGCGTTTCGCCGACGACCCCGCGAACGCCGCTGATGCCAATCTTGAGCGGCTTCATCGGGAGTCATGTTATCCGAACCGGCGGCTTCGGGCTCCGGGCTTCAGGCTCCAGGCCGCGCGCTTCGGGCGGAGGCTCTCCGTCGGAGGTCCGTAGCCGGGTGCAGGGCCGCGGGCCGCCGGCCGCGAGCCGGCGACCTGATGTCGTTTCAACCGAATGATCGCTTCGATCTACTATTGCAGCCAGCGCATTCGGCTCCTATACTGCGCGATGATGGATTCTGCGCATCGAGCCTGGCGCGCGTGATCCGAAGCTTCAGGCGTTTATCTGGGAGGAGAGGTTCATGGTATTCGACGCTGAGAAACCCCCGATGCCCGCAGGCGAACCCGCCAAACCGCAGGTCGCCCCGGCACCGGCCGCGCCTGTCGTCGCCGCACCGGTCGCGCCGCCGGCGCCTGCCGCTCCGGCACCGAAGCCGCCGGCCCCGCCCGTGATCAAGGCTGCGCCTGTGACTCCGGCTGCGCCTGTGAAGCCGGCCCCGCCCGTGATCAAGGCTGCGCCTGTGACTCCGGCTGCGCCTGTGAAGCCGGCCCCGCCCGTGATCAAGGCTGCGCCTGTGACTCCGGCTGCGCCTGTGAAGCCGGCCCCGCCCGCGATCAAGGCTGCGCCTGTGAAGCCGGCTGCGCCTGCGAAGACGGCTGCGCCTGCGAAGAAGGCCGCCGCGAAGAAGCCGGCCAAGAAGGCCGCCAAGCCCGCGAAGAAGGCCGTGAAGAAGGTGGCGAAGAAGGCCGCGAAGAAGAGAACCAAGAAGGCCGCGAAGAAAGTCGCGAAGAAGGCTGTGAAGAAGGCTGTGAAGAAGGCGGCGAAGAAGCCTGCCAAGAAGGCCGGCAAGAAGCGGTAATCTGCGGTGTCCTGACTTTTCAGGCCGTGCGGGCCCGTTGATGCCACGTGAGGCTTCGGCGGGCCCGTCGTGCTGTCTGGCGAACCAGTCCGGTGAGGTGGCCGAGAGGCTGAAGGCGGCGGTTTCCTAAACGGGCTCTCGCCTCTTGGACATCGTGGATCTTCCTCTAAAGTCCTTCCGTTTCCTTAGCTCCGCAATCAGTCGAGCTGGCGCCTGTTGCTTCTGGGGCATCGATCTGACTGCCCTTTTGGTCTTAGACTAGGAACTAGGGCAACACCCAGTTTGGCAGCTTCCTCCGCGCGCGATTCACGCAGAGCGTGCAATCGGGGGCCCACGAATGGACCGCCTCACCACCGGCCAGCGGCTGAACCTTGACGACGAGCTCGTGTCGAACCTGGGCTGGTTCACCCTCCGCATGTTCAGCAACGGCGGGCTCGGGCTCTACCGCACGCAGGCGAGCCTGTCGGTGTGGAGCTCGCCGCCGCTCGGCCGGTCCGGCGGCTTCGCGATCATGCAGGGCGACGGCAACCTCGTCACGTACTCTCCCGAAGGCACTCCGTATTGGGCGACCGGCACAGACGGCCATCCGGGCGCCTCGCTCCTGGTGCAGGACGACGGCAACCTGGTGGTCTTCGACGCGGCGAACCGCGCGCTCTGGGCGTCCAACACCGCGATCAACATGAACACCCCGACGATCCGCTACGCGGAGTCCGGCCACATGTTCGATGAGACCTCCGAGAGGTGGAAGATCCTTTGCCAGCAGTTTCCCTGCTTCTGGGCGCTGCAGTGGCCGGGCTACGCGACGGACGTCATCGACACGACGATCGACGGCCAGGCGGTCGTCATCCAGTTGTGGAAGGGCTACTGTCCCCAGTTCCTCGGCGTGTTCGGCGTGACGAGTTTTCCCGGCGGGTACGGCGCGGAAGTCGGCATCTACCGCCGCATTCCCGGCAGGGCGCGCCCGTCCGCGTCGGCGCTGTCGTTCCTTCATGGCGACATCGCCGCCAAAGTGCTCAACGCGGTCTCGAACTTCGCGGACAACGATCTGTGGTGGCCGTTTCCGGAGCTCGGCGCGACGATGGAGTGCTCGCTGATCAATCCGATCAATGGCGAGATCCTCCTGCACGCAGGCCCCCAGACCGGCTACTGGCTGACCAAGTGGATGGAAGAAGGCGACTATCGCAGCTATCAGCGCGATCACACGACGCCGGCAGCCTCCACCGACTACATCCTCGACTACACCATCAACGGCCGGCGCTACCGGCGATGGCCGGGGCCGCCGCTGCCGGTCCCGCCGACCGCGGCCACCGATCTGCTGCTGCTCTCGTAGGCGAGCGCTCGACAAGGAGGCTTCATGTTCGACGGCAATTGCAACATCCGGCGCGCCGGCGTCACGCCCGACGGACGGGCGCAGCTGGATTTGCGCGCGGCCGACGGCTCGTGGGACTGGAACTGGTTTCTGGGACGGCAGGCGATCAGCAAGGAGATCCTCGCCGTGGCGTTGACCGCGATCGCGTCGGACAAGCAGGTCTGGTGTCAGATGGACAATCCGGCCGTCGCGTGGTCGGAGGTCTACCGCTTCGGGATCGCGAAATGAGCGCGACCGCTCAGAGCGTGAACGACACGGTCGCGCTGTCCTGATACCGGTTGGTGTCGTCGGCGGGCGCGGTGGTCGGCCAGCGCGCCCGCGCGATCGCCAGCGTGAGTCGATAGGTCCCGCCGCTCAGGGCCACCGGCGTCCCGCCCGCGGCCATCGGCACGATCAGCGCGTGCCGCGCGGACCCATCCTGGATGATTTGCACCGGCACCGTTTCGTAGTGCCACGAACCCGCGCCGATCACCACGGTCCCGCCGAGTTCGACGATCCCTGAGACCACGACTGCGAAGCCGCCCGGCTGGAGTCGATCGAGCAGGTCGGCGGTCAGCACCGAGTCGTGCGGCCGCAGCACGGTGACGCGATCGGATTCGAGCGCGCGGACCCGCGCGCCGCGCGCCGTCCGCTCAATCGATCCCGCGTAGACCCGGAACTGGCCGCTGGCGGCATCCTCCGCGCGCTCGATGAACATGACGCGTCCGCTCGAGAGCGACCGGCCGCGGACGCCGTCGATCGCGAGCTCGACGTCGAGGCCGGCGGCGTGGCGCGCGACGTCCAAGATGCGGACCGACGGCGCGGGTGGAACCGGCCCACGCCGATCGGTGCGGCTGGCGGCCGCACGATCGGCGCGCGTCAGCTCGGCGCGGATGTCGAGCGGCGTGCGCCGCGGTGTCGCCAGCGTGCCCTGCGTGCCCGCGACGACGATGCCGCCGAGGCCGCTGCCGTGCGTGAAGACGCGGTGCTCGAGCGTCGCGCTGACTTCCGCCGTGAAGTCGATCGGCTCCGGCGACTCGAGCAGCAGACAGCTGGTGTGGCCGCCCGACTGGAACGCGCTCACTTCGAGCCGAGACACTTCGTCCTTCAGCGGCAGCCCGAGGTCGTGGACCCAACGGCCGAACACCGCGTCGCGCGCGGCGGCCGGTGCGGCCGGCGCCAGCGCCGCGGTGGCATCGGCCTGCGTCGCGGCCCAGAGCCCGGCGACGGTACCCGTCGTGGTGCCCGGTCCGAGCGCGTTCGGCGCCAGCGCGTCGATCGTGCCGGGCCAGCTGAGCACGTGCTCCTGGAACGAGCGCCAGCGGCTGGTGGCGAACGGGAACGCGTAGAGCTCGAGGCCGGCGACGTTGAGGTTCGTGAACGCGGCGGCGCCGGTGGCGACCAGCGCGGCGCGCCCTTCGCGGCGCTCGCCGCGAGGGGCCTCGATCGAGACGTCGCCGACGGTCGCGCGGATCTTGTCGTCGAATGCCGAGAGGAGCAGCGCGGCGGGCAGGTTCGGATCGCCCGCCGGCAGCGCGGCCTGCGCGAGCTCCGTCATCTCGGCGCCGGTCGATCGCGCGTAGAGCGCGAGGCGGCCGCCGCCCACGGCCGGCTCGATCAACGCGAACAGTCCCTCTGAAGGCGCGCCGGTGGCCGGCAGCGCGATCGCGACGCCGGCCGCGGAGCCGCCGGCAGCGATGCTGACCGAGATCGAGACATGGTTCCAGTCGGCGTCCCCGAAGATCGCGAAGCGCCGCGAGGTGCCGGCGGCGACGGCGATCGCGCCCTGGTCGACCGTCCACGCGCCGGCGTCGCCGGGTCCGGCGTCGACCGACCGATCGAAGGCCGTGAGGTCGGCGCTCTCGAACGTCTGCCGCTGCACGAACGGCGCGCCCTCGACCCGGACGCTCGCCGTGTAGGCGGCGCCGGCCGTCCACAGCTCGCGCGTCGGATCGTCGGGGTCGGAGTCGCCCTGCGGGTTGGCGATGAGCGCGGTGCCGACGACGTCGAGCGGGTTGGGGAGCGGACACGCGGCGTTCGGCCGCTGGGTCAGGCCGGCCAGCCGCTGCCGAAGCGGGTTGACGCTGGTGATCGGCGTGCCAAGCGTGACGCCGGAGCTCTTGCGGATCTCCCAGTCGTGCTTCCGCGGCGGCACGATGACGCGCCGGTTGGCGACAATCCAATCGTCGTTCGTGGCCGTGAGCGGCGTGCCGGCGGTCGCGGCGACGTCCGGCCGCGCGACCAGCTGCATCCGCAGCAGGGTGATGTGCTCGGCCGACGTGCCGGCGGGCCGCAGCGCGAGCGGCACCGCGACGAAGAAATCCTCCTTGAAGCACAGCACCGCCGGTTCGCGGCGGTAGAGCAGCCCGCGGCCGCCGCCGTAGGTGGACTGCACGTAGGCTTCGATCTCCTGGCCGACGCGCTGCACCGCGTTCAGGCCGGGCAGCCCCTTGGTCTGGAAGTACAGGAACTCCGGCACGTCCGCCGAATCGGGCGTCGTCGTCGGGTGCGCCACCGTGACGCGCGTGGTGAGCCTGACCTCGTAGTCGTGGTTCGGGAGGAAGAACAGCTTCCCTTTGCCGGAGTAGCCGTCGGTGAAGCCGTCGGCATGATCGTCGCACGTCTGCCTGGTACGCGCGAAGTCGAGGTAGTCGGTGAGGCCGACGTACATCGCGCTCTCGATCTCGATCGCCGGTCGGGCGCGCGACGGGCCGACCGCCATCGCGCTTGTCGAGTAGCCGAAGTTGGACGAGTAGGCGGCGCGCAGCTCGATCCGGCGGATCGGTCCGGTCGCGCCGATCACGACGCTCTGGAAGTCGCTCGCCGGCACCGTGGGGAGCGTCTTCGTGCCGACAATCGTGCCGGCCGCGTCGTAGGCGACAAACGAGAGCATGCCGGCCGCCGACGGCCATGCCAGGCGCACCGCGCAGTAGGCGACGTCTTCGTCGAACGCCATGCGCGCGAGCACGCCGGCGCGCGCCGGGATCACGAGCGCGATCGCGCCGTCGGGCGGCGCGGCGCTGCCGAGCAGGTCGACCACCGCATGGGCGGGTGCGACGAACGTCCACTGGCTGCTGCTCGCGGAGAACGCGAACGGCCCCGACAGCGACAGGCCGAGCGGCATCGCGAGCCAGTCGAGACGATGAACGGGAATCGGATCCTTGCGGTCGTGGCAGCACGGCCACTCGGGCTGGTCGCGAACGAGCTCCTCGTCGGCCGCCGGGTTGGCGGTGGCGAACTGGAAGGGCGTCTCGGAGTTGAACAGCAGCCGCTTGGTGGCGGGCTGTCCCGCGATGCGGGCGTCGAGATCCCACCACGCCTTGATCGTCTCGGCCGCGAGCGTGCCCGTGAGCTGGACGCCGTTCGGGTCGCTGAAGTCCGGCGGCAGCGCGACGATCGAGTCGAGCGCGTGCCATGTCCGGTCGCTGCCGAACCGGGCGCGGCGCCGGACCGCGATCTCGACGAGGTCGTAGGTGAGGCTCAGGTCGCCGGACGACTTGTCCCCGAGGTGGGGAGCCACGTCGTTCGAGAGCGCCAGCTGGTCGTTGACCGCGACCGCGAAATCGATCATCAGCGTCGTGTCGATCGCGACCGGCTCCACCGCCGTGTCGGCGGCGAAATTGGCGAGCCTCGTCGCTTCGCTGGCCGGGCCGGCCTTCAGCTCGTTGACCGAATACGTGCCCGACGATCGGGTGTTCGGATGCGACGCGGCAAACGGCTCGACGTGGAGCATCGAGCTCTTGCGCGTGGCGCCGTCGGAGCCGCCGCCCGCGGTCAGCGGCGACGTCGAGGTGGCGAGATCGGACGGCGCGAGACTGCCCGACGTGACGTCGAGCGTCCACGTGACGTCCGGCAGGAACCACGGCGTCTCGAGCTTGACCTGCAGCTCCAGCTCGCTGTGGCTCGGCCGCGAACCGACGTTGCGGAACGTCGCGTTGGCGCTGACGCCGAAGTTCAGGAAGCCGAACAGGACGATCTTGAGTCCGGCCTCGATGTACATCACGAACGCGAAGTCGTTCGACGCGGTGTCGAGGAATGTCAGCGACAGGCCGAGGCCGGCGTAGTACTTGACCTGCACGATGCCGGCGTCGATGCCGCCGTCGGCGCGAACGAAGAAGCCGAAGCCACGCGGGCCGCCGTCGACGTATTCGATGCACAGGCCGATGCCGAAGTGCGAGACGAGCCAGATCTCCCAGTCGAACGCGATCGTCAGCCAGCTGCGCTGATCGGCGAGGCGGCCGATCGCGAAGGTGCCGGGCTGGTTGCCGACGTACAGCGTGCCGGTCAGCTGGCCGATGCTGTCCATCCAGTCCGGCGCATCGTCGACGAAGGTGGAGAGCTTGAGCGCGACGCCCAGCACGCCGTGGTAGATGCCGTGCTCGAAGTCGAGCTCGATCGCGAGATAGCCGATGGGCTTGGGGCTGCCGAGCAGCCGGACCTCGACGACGATCAGCAGCGCCTTCTCGTCGGGGCTGTAGACGAAGAGGATGAACGCCCCGAGCTCGAACACCGAGCCGCAGCCGGCGATCGACACGCTCGCGCCGATCCCGACGGCAATGGCGTCGTTGATCGGCTGCCATGCCGCGAGGCGCCGCTCGCCGGGGACGGTCAGGGGATCGCTGTTCTTGTACCAGGTGTAGTAGCGCAGCTCGCGCGAGTTCTGATCGACCGGCGCGAGCTTCGGCTTCATGTTGCGCGCGAACAGCACGCGCGCGCCCGCCAGCTCGATGTATGCGCACTCGATCGCCGCGTGGTAGAACGCCTGGATCAGCAGGTACTCGAAGTTGGCGGCGGTCGATCGGACGCTGCCGACGATGAAGTCGAGGCCGAACAGGTAGTCGACGCCGCCCATGCTGAAGGCGACGGAGCCGGTAAGGCCGAACTCCTTGACGGTGACCTGGCTCGGCGGCGTGCCGGTCGTCGTCTCGGTGTAGTAGCCGCCCGCGTCAATCTGGAAGACCGTCGTCTTGATCTGGATGAAGAAGCCGTCGAGCTTGAACGGCGGCGCGCTCGGGTTGCCGGAGATGCGGAAGCGCAGGCGCTTCACGAAGAAGCCGCCGCTGAAGCCCGATGGCAGCTCGATCATCAGCCCGCCGGAGATGCTGAAGTAGGTCGCGCTGTTCTCCGCGCGCAGGCCGATCTCCTGCAGCACCAGGCCGAACTTGTCGGCAATCATCAGGACGACGCCGTCGGGCATCGACACGCCTTCGAAGTGGACCGAGCCGAGCCGCCACCCGAGACCTTCGATGATGAACTTGACGTCCTCGCCGTTGAGCGAGCGGAGCTTGATGAAGCCGGAGCCGGTCGGCGGCATCGACACGAAGACATCGACCGTCGCGATGGCGCTGTCGCCGAACGAGGCGTGCTCCGCGATGAAGCGCCCGAAGGAGAACCCCAGCTTGATCGTCATGATGTCGATGACGACCGTGGCGATTTCCCAATGGAGCAGGGCGTTGATCGTCGCCGCCGCGCCGGTGCCCGGCTCGGGCATGCCGGTGGTGCTGCTGAAGTCGCGCTTGTAGGTGACGCCGACCGTGTAGTGCTCTTCGAGCGTGATGCCCAGCGCCATCGCGTCGCTGTGCTTCTCGTCGTCGCTGGCCTGGCCGAAGACGACCGAGGCGTCGAAGGTCAGGCCGAGCTCGTTCGCGCTCGATCGGAAGAAGAAGTCCTCCACCATCATTCCGATCGCGGGACTGCTGCTGAAATGGGCGCGGATTGGCGCGTTGTCGAAGGTGAAGACCTGCTTCGGGTCGTCCTTGTCGAGGACGCGGCGGCGCACGCCCACCGTCACGTGCCGCGGAATCGGCAGCACCCACGGCGAGTAGAACGGGACCACCAGATCGTCGAGCACAAGCTCGGCGTGCGCGTCGCTCTCGCCGGTGACCTGCGGCGGCCCGGTCACGCTCTGGTCGCCAGGGCTCTGGTGCGAGTTCAGCCACTGAGCGGCGTCGCTGATCGGCGCCGTGTCGGGATCGACGTGCACCGAGCGGACGCTGAAGCAGCCCTCGAGCGGTCCGACCAGCTCTGGCGTCCACGGCGTGACCTGGTGGCGCAGCCAGTGCACGTTGCGCGGCGCGATCCCGGGCGACGGGATGAGCTGCACGTCGTGGAGCGCGAGGCAGGGGATGCCCGTGAACGTGCACTTGCCGAACGAGATCGGCACGGCGGGCCGCACGTCGAACTCGCCGTCCTCGGTCATGTGCACGCGCACGTGCACGAAGATCGAGACCGGGTCGTCACCGCTGAAGCTGATCTTGAGATCGTCCAGGTGGCCCGGCCGGAACTCGCCGATCTCGTTCGTGTCGGGATCGTCGGGGTGCGGCGTGATCAGGCCGGCGGGCAGCAGGATCTGAACCGGAACGCGCTCGAGCACCAGCTCCAGGCCGCGATCGGACTGCGACACGAACAGCTGGATCTGATTCTCGCCCGAGGTCGCGTACTGGACGCGGAACTCGACGTCCGGCATCGACGACAGGACGAACGGGAACCCCGCCGGGTAGGCGGCCAGCCCGGTCGACGTCAGCCTGGCCTCGACCGCGACGCGATCGTTCGCGGCGCCGGTGCGCACGTCGGACAACGCGAACGTGTTGTTCAGCGCGGCCAGCCACTGGCTGAACGCCGGCTGCGGCGGCGGCCATTGGCCGATGAGGCCGGTGAACGGCTGGACGCGCGTCGGCCATGTTGCCGCCACGCCGTCCGCGTTGGCTTCGCCGAACAGGTCGAACAGTGTCAGCGGCATGGTCACGGCGCATTCACCGTGCGGCTGGTCGGGTCGACGACCTGCGTGAAGATGGTGGGCCAGTTCGCGGCCGCGACGATGAACCCGAGGCCGGTCAGCACGTCCGCCACCGCGCCGTCGCCCGGCGCGTACGTGAGCATCAGGTTGGGCGGCTGCGCGTCGAGCGGCACGTGGCGGTTGCCGGCGAACGGCGATCGCGCGAAGTGCCGCGCCGCCGCCATCGGATCGGTGAGGAGCGGTGCCGCCAGGTCGGCGGGCAGGTCGAACATCTCGGCCCACAGCTGCCGGCGCAGCGCGAGCGCCGGATTGCGCAACGAGGTGCGCAGCCCTTCGGCGATCGTGAAGCAGCTGATCTCGCCGTCGTAGAACAGCCCGCGCCTGTTCAGGTTCGCCGAGCCGATCCCGACGAACACGTCGTCGACGATCATCATCTTCGCGTGCACGTAGATGTTGCTGAGATCGACGGCGGTGGCGGCCGCTCCGGCCTTGTGGGCGCGGGGAGACGCACCCGCCGGCGCGGAGCCGCCGGCGACGATGTTCGTCGCGTCGCCGCGCTCCGCCAGGAACGCCTTCATGTGATCGCTGTCGGGGTTCGGCGCGGACGACTCGTCGTAGACGTAGACGAGCTCGCCTTCGATCGACACCCAGAACGGCACGTCGGGAATTCGTGACGGCGGCCCGAGGAAGATCGGGTAATTGGTGCCGCCGGCGGCCGGCAGATCCTGGCCGAGCAGCATCTTGCCCGACGACGCGCGCAGCTGGTTGTCGGTCGACGTGAAACGGCGCCGCGGGAAGCCGATGCGCACGATCCCCGCACCGGCGTCGGCCGCCACGAGGCTGCTGACGAACCCGTCGCGGAACGACACGCCGAAGGGCTGGTCGGTCAGACCGGGCACCGTGATGACGAGCTGCCTGATCTCGCGGTTGGCGACCTTGGCGACCAGCGCGTCCTGGTACACCTGCGGCGGCGTGAGGTACTGATCCTCGATGTAGATCAGCTCTTCGGCCTGCTCGATCGCGCGGATCATCGTGTTGGCGATCGTCCGGTCGCCGTTGGGCGCGAACGAGAAGCCGCGCGCCACGCCGGCGGCGTCGGTGGCGGGCCCGAAGTAGGTGCGGGCGATCTGGACGATGTCGGTGCCCGGCGCGAGCATCGGATCGGCGGCCGGCACCGCGAAGGCCGGCGCCATGCCGCCGCCGTCGCGCTGCCAGCGATCGTCGAACGTGATCGCGAGATCGCGCACGGCGTTCCCCTCGACGCGCGCGTGCACGTCGTGGAACGGCGCCTTGAGCAGGTGATCCGCGTCGTCGAGGCGATCGGGATTGCAGTCGATCCCGCCGCAGTAGCCCACGTGGCCCGCGCCTGTCTTCACGACCGACAGCTTCTGGTGGTAGATACCGAAGTGGCGCGTGGCGGAGAAGATCGTGTTGAACGGGAAGCTCGTGAGCGGCGGCGCCGGGACGTTGTCCTCCACGCGCGCCGGGTACGGCGCGTAGCGGCTGCTGGCGCCGGTGATCGCGCCGAGCACGTTGACGGCGTCCTTGTTCGGCTCGATCGGCTTGGCGTCGTTGTCGATCACGTACTGCGTGTAGATGGTCGCCGCGATCCACGCGGCCACGAGCAGGATGGCGCCGGCGGCATCGGTCTTCGCGGCCTTCACGCCGAACGCGTTGAGGATCAGGATCGCGTCCATCAGGAGGTGGAACGCGAGCGCTTCAGCCGAGCCGACCGTCGCCCCGCCGTCGATCGTGTAGAACTTGGCGGGCAGGAAGCGCGCCTGGCCGCCGGCCAGCTGGATGCGGCTCGCCGCCTGCTCGATCGTCAAAGGGATCAGATCGGTGCCGATCTGCGCCTCCGCCATGGGCAGCGTGAGCGTGTCCTCGGGATCGTCGCCGAGCTGGCGCTTCGCGAACTTCGTCTGCGGAAACATCGCCCAGCCGGTCAGCACGACGCCGCCGCCCGGCGTCTGCGCGTCCTTCATCCGCGCGAAGAAGTCGTCGAAATAGGCCGGGCCGTTGACGAGCGGGGTGACGCGGTTGCCGCGCCAGAAGCGCTGCAGATCGGTCGCCGCTCCGGCGGCATACTGCGGCGCGAACCAGTCGAACAGATCGGTAAAAGCGACGCTGCGGTCGGCCGGCGTGACGACGATCTCGTCGGCGCCGGTCAGCCCGTCGTCGAGCCGCGCCAGCTGGATCGCGCCGGCGCCGCCCGACTGCGGTCGCAGCCGGAACGACGTGGCGCCGCCGCCCCACAGCGATGCCAGCGGCACGCCGCCTGTTACAGGCTGCACGCGCGCGACAGTTCGCTGCAGGTCGCCCCCGTCCGCCGGATCGAGGTCGACGGTGTAGGTGGTGCCGGCGCCGGGCGCGCCGTACACGATGTCTACGGTGCCCGAGGTGCGAAGCCGGCCGGCGTGGTCGTATAGGAGCACCGGCGCCGCGTTGCCTGCGCCGATCGCGGCCGCCACCGCTGTGGCGAACGGACCCCACGCGGTCGCGTCGCCGCCGCCCGCCGTGATCGCCATCGAGATCTGCGCGGCCCAGAGCGCCGGATCGAGCGCGGCGCGATCCTGCCCGGCCATCACGATCGTGACGGCGGTGGCGCTGCGCAGCGCGCTGCCGCCGAGCGCGCCGTCGCCGTCCATGAAGGTCAGTCCGGCCGCGTCGGCGAACACGAGATAGAAGGTGGGCAGGCCGCCCGGGATGGCGACCGCCACGCGCCGGA
This sequence comes from uncultured Acidobacteriota bacterium, assembly GCA_963695795.1. GTDB lineage: Bacteria > Acidobacteriota > Vicinamibacteria > Vicinamibacterales > JAKQTR01 > CAVOHU01. Next base: position 125,438 of record CAVOHU010000001.1, read on the forward strand.
TCGGGAACGGGATCACCTGCACTTCGACGAAGACGCGCGACGCCGCGTCGGTCGCCTGCCGCAGGATGCCGGTCGCCGGTACCTGGACGCTGTCGCCGGCGGCGAGCGTCGCGCGCAGCCCCCGGAACCGGTAGCCCGCGAAGCGCAGGCCGGACGGCACGACGACGTCGTCGACCGTGGTGAAGGTCCACGAACCGGGATTGGCGACGGGCGAGATGAATGCAGGCACGTCGTGGTCCTCAGGCTGGTGCGACCGCGTTGCCGGTGGCCGTGGCCTGGCCGCGCGTGCCGCGCAGCACGAGCCGGTAGACGCGCGCGCCGGCGCCGGGCGTCACGAATGTCGTTGTCGTCGCCGGCAGCCAGGGCGACACGCGCGCCCACGTGACGCCGGCATCAACGGAACGCTCGATTGAAATCTCCGCCGCCGCCGTGACGAGCGGCCACGACGCCGTGTCGCTCCCCGGCGACGCCACCACGGTCAGCGGCGGCACGATGAGCGGCGCCGGAGCGGTCAGGGCGGTCGCCGGTCCGGTGAAGCGCGACGGGATGCCGTCGCGCGTGAGCGTGACCGCCCACACCGACACGCGCTTGCCGTAGCCGGGCGCGATCGTGCTGCTGACCACGACGTCGGGAGCGTCCGCCGTCCCGGTTGCGGCAATGTCGATCGCGCTGGCGGGCGAGAGCAGCGTGCCGTCGGCGAGCCGCAGCCGCAGGCCGTCGAGCGGATACAGGTCGCGGCGATCCGGCGTGCGCAGGAGCTGCGCCTTGTCGCGGATGCGCCCGTCGATTGGGCTCGGGTCCGGCACGGCGAGCGTGAAGAGCACCAGCCATTTCAGATCGAACGCATCCCTGACGCGGCCGGTCACGGTCACCGTGTCCGTGGTGCTGTTCGTCACGACGAGGGCCGGCGCGCCAGGCGTGCGCATCGACGCGACGCGCAGCACGCGCGGCACGATCGCCGAGCCCGCCGACACGTGTCCCGCAGGATCGGCGAGGCGCACGCGGTGCAGCCACCGCTCGGGCTTCGACGGCAGCGTGTCGGAGACCGCCGCGAACGCCACCCTATCCGGCAGCGCGCGCTGCCACAACGCTTCGAACTGGGCCGGATACCGCAGCAGCGCGTCCATCAGAAAGCGGTTCTCCACCCGGGCCGGTTCGCCGGTCGCCATCTGGGCGCGGAACGCGGCCTGATCGCCCGGGTTGCCGAGCGTGTAGCTGTCGGAGGTTTCGTCGGGGAACTGCACGCCGATCGTCCCGTCCGCCCGCCGCGACACCGCCGCGACCAGCGCGCCGACCGCCAGACGATCGACGATGACCCCACAGCCAGCCGGGATCGCAACGGCGGGTAGGAGCGCCGGCAGATTGATCTCGGCCGCGACGGTCGGCCCGACCGGCTCAGGGCTGACGTCTTCGGGAACAGCCGCAAGCGGCGGCGGCACGACGAAGGTCGGCCGCCCCAGATAGCGCGCTTCGACGACGACGGGGACGATGCTGCTTTCGTTGCCGGGGCGGCCGCCGTTCTGCGCGGCGGCGGGCAGCTCGTCGGCGATGTACGGCTGGGCGTCGGCGCTGCTCACGCCCACCCAGACGCGCGCGCTCGTGTTGGTCGCGTCGAGCACGAGCCGATCGCGGAAGACGTAGGGCGCCGGATCGGCCGGCCCCGCTGCGATGGGGACGACCGCGCTGCGCTCCTGCCACGCGCCGGGGCGCAGTTCAGCGCCGTTCAGGATCGGCGTAAAGACGAACGCTGCGGCGCCGGGCACCCGGCCCGGATCGAGGACGGACGGCTCGAAGCTGACCGTGATGTTCGTGCCGGCGTCGTGGCCGGCGACTTTGAATGGGTAGTCTGGCGCGAGGAAGTACTGGCCCTTCATCGAGTCGGCGGCGACCGGCTGATCGAGCGTGCACGTCATCTGATACACGCCGCCGGTGAGCGTCGCGGGTGCCACGAGCGTGCCGCGCACGTGGTCCGGCGCGTGCGGTTGCCAATAGATGCGGAACTCCGTGGCGTACGGATCGCGCACCCGGTCGTCCGCGGTCCAGCCCCACTCCAGCACGATCGCGTTGGCGCTGGCGCCCAGCAGCGCGACGTCGTCGGCCGGCAGATCGGGATCGGTCGACTGCAGGACGCGCGCGCGCACGCCTGACGGCCGGACGACGCCCGCCGGCAGCGGCGCTTCGGGGCCCGGCGGCCGCGGCGGAGCGACGTGCTTTTCGAGCCGAACGACCGATCCGACCGTCGGCGCCGCCGACGCGCGGCCGATCGCGTCGACCGAGTAGACGCGGTACTGATGCGTGCTGCCGGGCGGAGGACCGCCGGGATTCGCCTCCGACAGCAGCACGTCGTCGACCGTGATCCACGGATCGACGGGCGCGTGCACCGGCGGCACTTCCGGGAACGCGGCCAGCGCGTCGATGCCGAAGTAGAGCGCCGGCGGATCCGTGCGCGCGCCGCGGTTGCCGAAGTACAAGGTGGGCGGCTTCTGCTCTCCGACCGGTTCGAACGCGCCGGCGGTGTCGACGCGCCGCCGTTCGAGGAGGAACGCGGCGACGTCCGACGGCGGCACGGCGCCGAGGTCGGAGGGCCAGGGCGCGACCGCACCGGAGCCCGGCGAGGGTGGCACCCACTGCAGGCGGAATCCCAGCGCCTGCGGCGGCGTCTGCGTCGTCACCGCCGGATCGCCCGGAACGATCGGCTGCTGGAGATTGGTCGTGCCGAGTGCGGGCGGCGGCGCCGGCGCGGGCGTCGCGGCGTACTGCACCGCCGGCACGATCGTCGATCGCGCCAGCACGTCGTCGGGATCGTCGGTTGACGAGACGATTCGTACGCCGTACAGGAACCCGGTGCCGCGCAGTTCGAGCGTGTCGATCGGCTCGGCGAAGTCGAGCGTGACGCGCGGCGCGGCGGGGATCGTGCCGGGATAGGCGGTCCCGGTGAGTCCGTAGTAGAAGTCGGGCGTCTTGCCGATGTAGGCGAGCGTGCCGGCGAGCGCCGGCTCGAGCTCGAGCACGACGCGCACGACCGGCGCGTCGAAGGCAATCGTCAGGCCGGGACCGCCGAGCGGCGGCGCCGGCGGGATGGCGAGGCCCTTGCGCGACGTGCGCTCGAGCGCGGTGTCGGGGACCTCCGGATAGAGGGCGACGGTCATCGTCTGCGCGCTGGTCAGGCGAATCGGTCCGAGATGAAACGTCGCCGGCAGCTGCGTGCCGGACGGGATCGTGTGGAACCCGTAGAGCTGCTCCTCGAGATCGCGCCGGAGGAAGTGGCCGGTGATGCGGTAGTCGTAGCGCGTACCCGGTGTGAGCCCGGATCCCTTGTCGAGGAATCCGAAGCCGAGCGCTCTCCGCCACGCTGCGTCGACGGTCATCGCGAGCGCGTACGGCCAGGGCCGGATCTCGATGAACGGATCCTGGAGGCGCTTGCGTAGCCGGGTCGTGAACCACACCGGCGCCGCGGGCCCGGCGCCGGCAGCGCCGTTCATGGTGGCGGAGACGCTGGCGAATGCGGACGCGTCGAGCGCTTCGCCGGCGATCAACCGCGACTGCGCGAGCGTGATCTCGTCGTTCGAAGAGGCCAGCGACCCGTTCACCGCCCGGACCGGCAGCTGAATGCCCTTCGCGATGTACGGCACGCCGTTCCAGTCCGCGTCTTCCTCGTCCGGCGTCTGCGGCGTGTCGACGCAGATCGCGAGACCGCCGAGCGGCTGGCCGGTGTACAGCACCACCTCGTCGACCGACCGTCCCTCGAACGACATTGACTGCACGCCGTTCGCGTTGGTGAGGAATCGCGAATCGACCGCCTTGCTCTCGCGCAGCGCGATGGCGAGCACCGCCGGCGCCTGCGCGGTGACCTGGACCAGGTTGTGCGCGGCGCCGAGCTGGACGTCGTAGCGCAGGCACGTCGGCTTGCGCGATCCGAGCGAGGTCGACGTGCCGTGCGTGAGCTCGCCGCGAGTGGCCGCGGCGGCAGGCGCCGCCAACGCCGACGCGTGCCCGGCAGCGGTCACTCGTGCGGCGGCGCGCGTGCGACGCCGCGGCGTGTCGCCGACGGCGCGATCGACCGGTGCGGCCACGCACAGCTCAAGCAGCAGCGTTTCGCCGGCGGGCGCGACGATCTCGATCGTGGCGGCGCCGGCGCCCTTGAGCGTGAGCGTCTCCGGACGCCCGTGCTGGCGCGTCGTCGCGGTGCTCAGGACGCGGCCGTCCTTGGCCAGCGCGCTCGCCGTGGCGGGCTTTGCGAGCGTCATCAGCGTGAGGCGGATACGGCCGGCGGGGTGCGCTACCCGCACGCGGACGAGCCGCTGGCAGTCGAGTCCGATGACCGCGTTCATCCGCTTGATGGTGGCCTGAGGCGCCGGCGCTCCGGCCGCGTCGAGCACCTGGAGCGTTCCGAGCGGCGTGACCAGCGGGTTCGGGTGCGCGCCGATCGCGAGGTGATTCAGCGCGAAGCACTTGGTGTCTGGCGATGCACCGGCCTCCCAGCAGAATCGCAGCAGCAGCGTCTCGTCGCCCGGCGCCTCGACTCGCACGCGCACGATCTCCGGCGCGGAGAGCGCGATCGTTTCGACCTGCTTCGACGGCGCCTGCATGGCGGCGCTGGCGATGGCGCTGCCGTCAGCCGCGAATGCCGTCACCTGCGCGGGCCGCGCGAACGACACGAGCGTGAGGAACACGCGGCCCGAGGGCGAGGGAAGCCCGATATCCAGCGCGAAGCCGCAGTCGACGCCGCGCATGCCGCCCATCACGCGCACTCGCGCATGGGGCAGCGGCGCGCCGTCCGCCCCGTGGGCCTCGAGGGTCAGGCCGTCGACGGTGTCGGCGACCGTCGGCGGATCGACGGCGAGCTTCGTGAATTCCACGCACGAGCGCGAGCCCGGCTGGCCGTCGCCCTCGCCATCGACGTATGGATCATCGGGCGGATCGCCGGGAAGCGTGGGACACGCGGCGGCGTTGACCGCCACTGCAGCCACCGGGCAGACGAACCGCAGCACGCGATGCAGCCCGTCGAGGTCGGCCTGGGTGAGCGTGTAGCAGTCGAGCGACGGCTTCCAGCGCGTGACGCGGCGTTGGATGTCGAAGCCGGTGATCGAGTAGCCGGCCGTGGGAGGCGCCGACCAGAGCAGATGGAAGCCGTCCGCGGCTGTGCCGTCCTGGCGGGAGAGCGCTGCCGCCCAGAATGGAACTGTCATCGCCAATCGCTAGCCCAAATGTGGAGGTGTGAGCCCAGCACACACCTAAGTCTGCACGTTACTCCAAAACGAAACCGTGCGGTGCCCATTTCTGCCGACGAAGCCTGGCCCAGCCACTGGCCAGACTCCTCTGGATGTCGAAAGACGCCTCCCACCGTGTTGGCGAGAACGCCGGATTGATAAACCGGCTCTTACCGGCGGCCAGTTCGCGCGTCGAATCTGCGCGTGCTTCGAGACCTCAACGCACGACCGACGACAGAGGTGAACTCCGGCTCATGCGGCGAGTAAAGCGGCCCGCGACAATCAGTTGCCGGCATGCCTGTCAGCGAGAAGAACCGCGCCATTCGGTTCAGCGGTCTCGAAGGCCCGATCGCCGCCGTCGGGCGATGGGTTTCGAGAGATGGCAGGGACAAACTCCGAGAGAACTCGACCTTAAGCGTGTTTCCCGTAACTCGATGCCTGTCGTATACTTGGGTCTCTTGCCGCGGTGAGGTGGCCGAGAGGCTGAAGGCGGCGGTTTGCTAAACCGTTGTAGGGCCTAAAAGCTCTACCCAGGGTTCGAATCCCTGCCTCACCGCCATTCGACTCGCCCGACTCCACCCTTCCGCCAGCCGCAAGGCTCGCTCATGGCAGGCCAGCCCATGGAGAATGCCCTGAGCGAACGATGTGAGTCGAAGGGCCTCTCGTTCGCGGTTGATCGAGTGCGAGCTACGGCGGATGCCGCGCCGAAGCCCCGAGCGAAGTCGAGGGGCGAAGGCGGGCCGTACCCTCCCTTGACCCTGTCCGGGTCATAATCCCATTCATGACCGTTCCACGAGTGCGATTCGCGCCATCGCCGACGGGCTACCTGCACGTCGGGGGCGCGCGCACGGCGCTGTTCAACTGGCTGTATGCGAGGCGGACGGGCGGAGTGTTCGTCCTGCGCATTGAAGACACCGATGTCGAGCGATCGTCCGCCGAGATGGTCGACGGGATTCTCGACGGGTTGAGCTGGCTCGGCCTCGACTGGGACGAAGGGCCGCGGGTCGGGGGCGCGCACGGTCCGTACTTCCAGTCGCAGCGCCTCGCCAGGTATCGCGAGATGGGGGAGCGCCTCGTCCGCGAGGGGCACGGCTACTACTGCTACTGCACTGGCGACACGCGAGGGCGGGCGTCCTCCCTCTCTCGTAGCGCGGGGTCTTCAGACCCCGCGTCGATGGGCAGCGTGAGCCCCGACGACGACGAAGAAGAGGGCGACAGCCCGCGTGGCGAATCGTGGACCTACGACCGAAGATGCCTGCGGTTGACGCCTGAAGAGATCGCGACGCGCGAAAAGGCGGGGATGCCGCGGGCGATTCGCTTCAAGGTTCCAGCTGGCACGACACGGTTCCACGATCTCGTGCACGGCGAGATCGCGTTCGACAACGCGAACATCGAGGACTTCGTCGCGCTCCGATCCGACGGCCACCCGACCTATCACCTGTCGGTCGTGACCGACGACATCGACATGGCGATCACGCACGTGGTGCGCGGCGACGATCACATCTCGAACACGCCGAAGCAGGTGCTCCTCTACGGCGCGTTCGGGGCGCAGGTGCCGGCGTTCGCGCACGTGCCGTTGATACTCGGTCCGGACAAGCGGCGCCTGAGCAAGCGCCACGGCGCGACTTCCGTGATGGAGTACTCGCGCCAGGGCTACGTGCCGGAAGCGATGGTGAACTTCCTTGCGCTGCTCGGCTGGTCGCCGGGCACGAGCCAGGAGCTCTTTGGTCGCGACGATCTCATCGGCGCGTTCTCGCTCGAGGGGATCAGCCTCAGCAACGCCGTGTTCAATCCCGAGAAGCTCGAGTGGTTCAGCGCGCAGCACATCCTCGCGCTTTCGGCCGAGGAGTTGGCGAGGCGGATCGAGCCAATTCTGCGCGAGGCGGGATTGTGGCGCGAGGAGTGGGGCGGGGAGCGCGGCGCCGAGGCGGCCGGTTCGCGCGAGCCCGCGCGTGGAGTGCGGAGCGGGTCGGTGGGAGATGGGCGCGAGTGGCTCCGCAAGGCGATCGATCTCGTGAAGCCTCGCGCGAAGCGGCTGACCGACTTCGTCGACAAGGGCCGGCCGTACTTCGCGGACTCCGTCGAGTTCGATGCGGAGGCTGTGAAGAAGCACCTGGCTGCGCCCGAGGTCGTCGGGCATCTCGAAGCGTTGCGGAAGATGTTTGCTGCTGTGGCTCCGTTCGACGCGCAGGCGCTCGAAGTCGCGCTGCGTTCCCTGGCCGAGTCGCGGGGCGTCAAGGCTGGCGCGCTCATTCACCCGACGCGCGTGGCCGTCACTGGCCAGGCCGTGAGCCCGAGCGTTTTCGACGTGCTCGAGTTGCTGGGCCGCGAGAAGACTGTCGCGAGGATCGACGCCTGCATCGACTTCCTGAAGAACTCCGGGGTGTAGGGCGCGGGCTTTCCTGGCCTGAGCGAAGTCGAAGGCAGCCCCGCGGTTCGACTGGCTCACCACGCCCTGAGCCACGTCGAAGGGCGCCGTCTGCGCCGTCCGCTACACGATGACGATCTTCCCCTTCCTCGGCAGCGAATGGATCTTCCGCTCCGCCATGTAGGCCGCGTGGCCGTCAAGGCCGGACTTGCGGATCTGCAGGATGCACGCTTGCCGATTCGAGTTGAAGACGAGGCCGAACATCCTCGAGATCACGTTGTTGAACAGCTTGCAGTTGTTCGGGTCCGCGAACTCCGAGCAGCTGGCGCAGGAGGAGTACTGGTTCTCCTGGCAGCACGCGCGCACCTTGCACCAGGTCGCCTTCGCGTTCTCGTGGCAGCCGGGGCAGCGGCCCTTCAGGTACGAGCCGCAGGCTCCGCAGTAGAGTCCGCAATACGCGACGAGCTTCTTGTCGGCCACGACTTCGCGCATGAGAACCTCCTTGGCTCGGGGACATTCTAGGCGCAATACGGCGCCTCCGGCAGCCGGCAAATGACTGACGGCCCTTTCCGGCTGCCGTTGCTCAGCAGCGGCGCTGTTGGAAGCGTGATCCGGCCGTTGGCCGTTCGTCAATTGCCGTTGGACCGCTGCTGCGACTCGCCGTGACGCCTTCGGATTTGGTAGAATTGGAGTTCGGTCTATCGTGACCCGCCCGTGCTGGGAGATCGTTCAACGGTAGGACACCTGGCTCTGGACCAGGATATCGGGGTTCGAATCCCTGTCTCCCAGCCAATCTCACCAGTTCCATCAGATTTCCTTTTGTTGTCGGCTCTTCCCACGCTCAGTCGGATGGCTGAGACCGTTTGAGTCTCCCGCCCTGCCCGGCCATAATGGTCTCGTTCCCTGGACACACACGGCGGGCGGTCTCTTCGGTGCACGTGGACTGGAGGACCGACCTGAACCATCAGATCCGACGCGCCGCCGGTCGGATCCGCCGACAAGAGGACGCGCTGGATGAGTCTCGCCCCGCGATCCGGAGACGATGCACCGCCGGAGGTCGAACCGACACGAGGAGGGCGATCAGCGCTGGACATCACACTCGCGTACCACGAGCGGTCGAAGCACCGTCCGTCCTCGTTTGCGCCCGCTCTCGGTTACCTGGACTGGGACACGCAGCCAGACCCGTTCCGCCGGTTCGAAGGCGCCCCTGTGCTGCCTCTGGATCTCGTCACGGTCGGACGGGACCCGCGCTACGAGGCCGCATTCACGCCCGGTCTCATCGCTCCAGCGCCGCTCGATCGCCTCTCCGTCTCTCGGCTGTTCCACGATGCACTCGCGCTCTCCGCGTGGAAGCAGGCCGGGGCGGGTCGTTGGGCCCTCCGGGTCAATCCGTCGAGCGGCAATCTTCACCCGACCGAGGGGTATCTCGTCGCCGGGCCCATCGCCGGCTTTCATCCGCGACCTGCCGTTTTCCACTACGCGCCGCTGGAACACGCGCTCGAGCTTCGAGCCGAAATGTCGGAGGGCGCGTGGCTGAAGATTGCGGCGCAACTCCCTGCGCGCGCCGTCCTCGTGGGCCTCACCTCGATCCACTGGCGCGAGGCGTGGAAGTATGGCGAGCGGGCTTTCCGCTATTGCCATCACGATGTCGGGCACGCGATCGGCAGCGTGGCCGTGTCCGCTGCCGGGCTCGGCTGGGAGACGAGGCTGCTCGAGAGCGTCACCGATGCCGAGCTGTCGGTCCTCCTCGGTGTACACACTCAGGCCGGGGTCGAGGCCGAGCACGCCGACTGCCTCATGGCCGTCTTCGCCCAAGGAGCGAGCTTCGCGATTGACGAGCAGCGGCGGTTCGCTATTCCGAGTACGGTATCCGATGCGGTTCATAGCGCGCACTGGTCTGGAGTGCCGAATCGGCTGAGCCGCGATCATCACCTGTGGCCCGTCATCGATGAGGTGGCCGCTGCCACCGAGAAGCGCTCGCCACCCGGCGAGGCATTCTGGTTGAGGGGCGCCTTCGAGCAGCCCTCCCTCGAGGTTGGCGACTCGGCGCTCGCGCTTCGACACATCATCCACCAGCGGCGCAGCGCGCTCGCACTTGACGGTCGGACGGGCCTCACGCGCAGCGTCTTCTACCAGATCTTGTTGAAGGTCACGCCGGGTTCACGGCAGATCCCGTTCACGACGCTGCCCTGGCCCCCGTCGGTGGATCTCCTGCTACTGGTCCACCGCGTAGCGGACTTGACTCCCGGCCTGTACGTCCTCTTGCGAGATCCCGCGCGGAGAGAGGCGCTTGAGCGAGCGATGAATGGGGCGTTCGCGTGGACGCGGGCAGAGGGGTGTCCGGCGGCTTTGCCCCTCTTCTTCCTCGCGTCCGGGGACGCGCGCCGCGTCGCACAACAGACGAGCTGCGATCAGGACATCGCGGCAGACGGGGTCTTCCTGGCGGCAATGCTCGCCGAGTACCGGGAGTCCCTCGAGGCGTTCGGCCCCTGGCACTACCGCCGCCTGTATTGGGAGACGGGCGTCATCGGTCAAGTCCTCTACCTCGAGGCCGAAGCGAACGGTCTCCGTGGCACCGGCATCGGCTGCTTTTTCGACGACCTCATACACCGGGTGTTCGAGCTCATCGGGGACCGGTTCCAGGTGCTCTACCACTTCACGATGGGCGCGCCGGTCGACGACCCACGCCTCCAGACGCTGCCACCGTATCAACACCTCGCGCGCCGAGAGCCGCGATGATCCGAAGGCCGGACGATACATCGCCCTGCGCCGAGACGATGCCATCAGGCGTTGTCTCGACCGTTCGACCGCCGCCCGAGCAGGCACCGCCCCGCCACCAGTCGGTCTGAGACCATGGCGTTTCGGCCGATCACTGACAGCGAGCCGGGTAAGTCGTGACTGAACGACGTGCGACGACCGCGAGCAGGGAACGCGCCACTCGAGAGGGGTGTATAGACCGTCAGCATATTTACCGTTTGTATGCTGTCGACGCTAACACGTCGATACGACCTGCCCGACCACTCGTTCTTCCTGTTCGGGCCGCGCGGAACCGGGAAGACGACGTGGCTGAAGCACGTGCTGCCCGACGCGCTCTGGTTCGACCTCCTGCGCACACAAGTAGTGCTGCCGCTCGGCCGGCAGCCAGAGTCGTTCCGGCAGCAGGTCGAGGCAACGCCGCGCGGACGCTGGGTCGCGATCGATGACGTACAGCGGATGCCGGACCTGCTCAACGAGGTGCACTCGCTCGTTGCGGACCACAGGAACGCCTATCGTTTCGCCTTGAGCGGTTCGAGCGCCGAAACTGAACACCTGGACGTCAACCTCCTCGCGGGCCGCGCGATCAACCGCATTCGTTCCCTGACGGCCTCAGAACGGCTATGACATCGGCGTCGACCGGGTATGCGCTCGGGCTTCTCCGGCGGGTTCATACGGAGGCATCCCGGAACCTGGAGGGCACCTGCACTACTGGAGCACTCCAGGCGGCACGGAGGTGGACTTCGTCTGGACCCGTGGCCCGCGCGCAGTGGGGATCGAAGTGAAGGCGGCCGCCACGTGGCGGCGAGTACGGATCCCCTCAAGAGCCTGATCGATGAGGGAGCGTTGAAGTCAGGGCATGGCGTGTACACGGGATCGGTGCAACTCAAAGACGGGCCGCTCCACATCTGGCCCGTCATGAGGTTCCTCCAGGAACTGAATTCAGGCAACATCCTCGATTGACGATGCTGTCCACTTGCGTGAACTGGCCGAAGATCGGGAACCACGAGACGCCGGCGCTGGTCGTCTTCCAGATCCCCCCGGCCGGCGTGCCCACCTAGAACGTACTGGGTTGGCCAATGACACCGGCCGGCGCTCATCGACTACAGGTGGAACAGGAGAAACGCCCCGGGCAGTTCTGCGTTCGTCGCCGGCTTGGTCATCGCGGGGTCGTGCCCGAACGCGAGGACGAACCGCGCGTTGGCCACGAAACACGCGGCGCGCCAGCCCTTGAACCGCGCCAGTGCGCGTCCCATGCCGGCATAGAGGTCGAGCAGCCGGGCTTCGCCCTGTTCTCCGCCGATGCGGACGCCGTACGGCGGGTTGAAGCAGAAGACGCCCGGCTTCATCGGGGACGCTCGCGGCAGCATGCTGGCCACGTACTCGGGCGTCAGCGCGCGGATGTCCTTCTGCCCGATGACGATCGAGTCCTCGTGCGACGACCCGGTCAGGCCCGCCGCTCGAAGGTTGCCCACCATGGTGGAGATGCGCTCCTGGTCGACATCGAGCGCGAGGATGCGCGGCACGGTGCCCGGAAAGAGAATCGGCGCCTGGGTCGGCAGGCCGGCAAATGCCTTCAAGTGCCGAAACGGAAGATCCGCCGGACGCCGGATCGCGGCGCCGACCGCCAGGCCCGCGGCTTCGATGGGGATGGTGGCGCTTCCCGCCATCGGATCCACCAGAGGCTCGGTTCGCGCATCCCACCGCGACAGCATGATCAACTGCGCCGCGAGGGTTTCGCGAAGCGGAGCGGGACCGGCCGTGACGCGCGCACCCCGGCGATGTCGTGCGCCGAGGCCGATGTCGATGCCGACGACGGTCCGGCGGCTCTCAGGTGTGCCCGCGCGACGCGCGACGAAGACGACGTCCGGAGAGTCGGCGTCGACGACCGCCGTCACCCCGCGTGAGGCGAGCGCCTCGACCAGCGCGTTCTTGACCACTCCGCGCAACTGGAGCGGACCCGCCTCGAAATCGTGCGCGGATCCGAGATCCACAGAGATACGTACGGTTCGTGCGGCGGGCAGCCGATCGTCAGACTTCAGGGCCGGCAGGAGCTCCTCGTAGAGTGGCTCCAGCCGCACGCTGGTGCTGGAAAACAGATCCCACGAAATTCGCGAGGACGTCCGGTGATGACACGCGGCCACCCAACCGATGCGGGCATCGAATGGATAGAGGAGCGTCGCCTCACCCTCGCGCCGGGGCGCCGGGACCCGGACTTCGAAGGGCGACCGCATCACGAGGCGCTTCAGTTCCGCCTCCATGACGCGGTTGGCACCGCCCGATCCGGTCAGTCGAAGCTCATCACACCGCATCCGCCAAAGCGTACATCGGGTCGCGCGCGGCCGCGTTGGCGATCGTCAGCGGAGTTCCTGGACTTTCTGAATCAGGGCCCGCGACAAGCCGGCAAGCGCTGAGCTCGCCACGAGTCCGGCTCGAGCCTCGGCCTGACGGCCGCTGAGCGCCAAGGTCAGAATGGCCGCGGCCTCCCGGTGGAAGTCCGCGTGAATCCGCTTGATCTCGTCGAACAGGCGGGCAGGACACAACGCGCCGAGTTCGGAATGCACCCATTTTCCGAATTCACATTCCGTGTCCTCGGCGACTGTCCCAGGCGCCAGATTGGATTGCCCGGTCTCCACCGCGTTCCGAAGGTCCTGGAACCAGCCGATGTGGGCCTTCACGACGCTTTCCGCTCGTTGTTTTTGAAGGGAGTCCATAGACTTCGGGCGATCCTCCTCGGCCGCTGACGGCTGGCCGCGATCATGCGGATTGCGGCGCCGCTCATTGCGCGACTTGCAGCACCTTCAGCTCCTTCTGGCCGCGCACGAGCAATTTTCCGTCGACGAGCGCCAGCGGCGCCCAATTCTCGCCCGGCTGGAGAATCACGGCGCTCGCAAGCGGCTTGAACCCGGCTGGGCTCGGCTCGATGAGATAGAGCTTGGTGTTGCCGTCGGTCATCAGCATCAGGCCGTCGGCGAGAATCGAGCCGCCGCGCACGAACGGCGGCTGTTGGTCGGTCTTCCACTTGATCTGGCCGTCCATCGCCATGGCGACGAGTCCATCGTTGCGTTCATTGGTCGTGTAGTGAGCGTAGAAGTATCCGTTGTAATAGACGGGCGGCTGGGTGTGGGCACCAAAATCCGGATTCTTGAACACTTCGCTCACGCCATAGGTGCCATCGTCCTTCTTGTTCACCCTGATCATCGCCGCACCGGCCGCGTACCCACCCGTGACGAGCACGCGTCCATCGCCAGCAGCGACGGCCTGGGGCACGGGGATGATGCACTGCCAGTTGGAGTAGGTCCACAGCACCTTGCCGGTGCGTGGATCCAGACCATTGACACTGCCGTCCCGGGCATTGCGGCCGCGACCGGCCGCCGCGGTGATCACGACGAGATGATCCTCGCCGGCCACCTTCAATACCGACGGCGTGACGTACCCTGGAATGCCGGACAGGGCGGCGGACTTCCATTTGATCGCGCCGGTCAGCTTGTCGTAGGCCACGACGCCGGCCTCCGAGGTCTGCGGCGCGACGATCAGCAGATCACCATGGATCAGCGGATTCTGCACGATCGCCCATTGCGGCAGTTGCGCGCCGCCACCGAAGTCCTTCCAGATGTTCTTGCGCCAGACGGGCTTCCGTGTCGTCGTGCTGATCGCGTGCAAGTCCCCCATGGGTCCGACCGTGTAGACGAGCTCGCCGTCCACCGTCGGGACGGTCCGTGAGCCAGTGAACATGAAGCTGCCCGGCGCCTCGTAGGCAAACGTCCACAGTGGCTTGCCGCTGGCCAGGTCGAGCACGCGCAGCGTGTCGCCGACCTTCTCGTCCCGGTCCAACACATACACCTGGCCGCGACTGACAGCGGGTCCGCCAAAGCCCGGGCCCATCGGGACCGTCCACAGCACCTTCGGCCCGCCTTGAGGCCAGCTCCGCAGAAGCCCCTTCTGCTCAGAGGTGTGGTCCCTGCGCGGTCCATACAGGCAGGGCCAGTCCGCCGCGAAGACGGAAGTGACCGACAGCGCAACTATCGTCGTGATCAGCTTCAATCTGTTTTTCATCGATACGAATCCCTTCTCGGACGCCGTTGAGCGGACACCAACGGCCTCCAGCCCGGTCGGCACCTCTTCGTCACCTGATCACTGTACCCCAGGCCTCGCTCGACCGACTCCTCGAAGGCGTCCGGGTCGCCTGACCTAATGGGGAGGAACGGAAGATAATGGGCATCAGGCCACATTGCGCCCGTGGGAGGATTGAGCAATGCAGAAGCGATTGTTGGGCAAGAGCGGCCTGGAAGTTTCGGCTCTCGGCTTCGGCTGCATGGGCATCAGCTTCGGCTACGGGGCCGAGACGAGCCGGCAGGATGGGATCGCGATGATCCGCGCCGCGTTCGAGCGTGGCGTGACGTTCTTCGATACCGCCGAAGCCTACGGACCCTTCAAGAACGAAGAGCTGGTCGGCGAAGCGCTCGCCCCGTTCCGCGACCAGGTCGTCATCGCCACGAAGTTCGGGTTCAAGTTCGAGGATGGCAAGTCGGCGGGATTGGACAGCCGGCCCGCGCACATCAGGGAAGTCGCCGACGCATCGTTGAAACGACTGAAGACCGATCGGATAGACCTCCTCTATCAGCACCGGGTGGACCCGGACGTGCCGATCGAAGACACCGCTGGAGCGGTGAAGGACCTGATCCAGGAAGGCAAGGTCAGGCACTTCGGCCTCTCGGAAGCGGGCGTGGGGACGCTTCGTCGCGCGCATGCCGTCCAGCCGGTCACGGCGCTGCAGAGCGAGTACTCGCTGTGGTGGCGGGAACCCGAGAAGGAAATGCTGCCCGCGCTCGAGGAGCTGGGCATCGGGTTCGTGCCGTTCAGTCCGCTCGGCAAGGGGTTCCTCACCGGGAACATCAACGAGAAGACGACGTTCGACAGCGGTGACTTCCGGAACATCGTCCCGCGTTTCACCGCTGAAAACCGCAGGGCGAACCTGGCGGTCGTCGACTGGCTCAAGACGTTTGCGGAGCGCAAGACGACCACGCCGGCGCGGATCGCGCTGGCGTGGCTGCTGGCGCAGAAGCCGTGGATCGTGCCCATCCCGGGCACGACGAAGCGTCATCGGCTCGAAGAGAACCTCGGCGCGGTCACGGTACCGTTGTCGCCCGACGACCTGCGCGAGATCGACCGCGCGGCGTTGGAAATCGACGTTCACGGCGCCCGCTATCCGGAGCACCTGCAGAAGCTGGTCGGGCGTTGACGGAGCCCGAGCGCTACTTCCTGTCGCGCGGTGCCGCCTTTCGGTGATTGAATCCCGCAAATTCGTCCAGGCGCCGGAAGTCCATCGTGGCCACGAGCGAGTCCATGTCCCCGAGACAGCTCTCCGATTCGCATTCAAGGGTGAGCGTGCCGCCTTCGCCAATCAGGATGGCGAGCTCCACCTTCTTGCCTTCCGTGGCGACGATGGCGAAACGCTCTCGCCGGAGGACCGATTCCAGCCCCGCCCGCCTGGCCTCATCGAGCGCAAACCGATTGCCGGGCGGCAGGGGCACGCGGGAAGAGTGCCTCGAGTGACACCCGCGTCCATTGGAACTGAGCGGCTGCCGGCCCCACGAACGCGACTCCCGTGAGCAGGACGCGAGTCGGGCCAATGATACAGCGTCTGATGCGAAGCGACTGACTCTCGGCGCCGCGCGGTCGGCATGCGGCGCGCGCGCCGAGCATTCAGCTCAATCGGACGAGTCGTGGCCGCCTATCTTCCGAGGAGTTGATGCTTGAACACGTTCACGCGGTGGTAGTCCAGGTAGGCGCTCTGTTCTCTTGAGAATTCGCCGACGCGCACGCCGGCGTCGATGCCCCAGGCGTCCAGGAGCTTGTCTCTGACCTCTGGAACGATCACCAACTCTTGGCTCGTGGAAAACGTGATGTACCCTTCATCGAACAAGTGATCGATGTGAGGTGACAGCAGCAGGCCGTTGGCTCCGTCGAGACGTTCGGTGTCTGTGGCATCGCGCCAGGGCTTCATGTGACTCGCATTCAGATGCCGCGGCACATCCACCCTCGTGACTCGACAGCGCGTTTCCCGTAGGAGTACGTTGGATCTGAATACGCCTTGGCCCCGCCTGGCTCGGACAACCTGCTCCCGGAATGTCGGGCCTACGATCTCTCGATCGGTGACCGCGTCGTCGAGATCGAGGGAGTCAGGCGCACGCTGGAAGTCAGCTATTGCCGCGTGCGCATCCCAGTACGCTTGACCAATGAGCCCAATGAGCACGTCCGCGAGTGCCTCATTCAGCCGGGCGAGGTAGACGGACTGTAAGCCGTCACCGGTCTCCTGAAGGGGCGAGTACTTGGACGGCAAGAACGGACGCAGGATGGCGATGTGGTCCTTCGGCCGGATCTGATTGTCCAGGGTCCAGTATTCGACCGGAACGTACCAACCCTCTTTTGACCAGTTCGATCCAGCGGCACCGAAATCCGGCTTTGGGCCGGTCTGTCCTCGCCCAGCCACCACCCCAATGGCCTTGATACGCGCATCGCAGAACGAGAACACGACGTCGCCGGGCGACACTTCTCGCATGTTCTCGTAGAACTGGTTGCGGGCGCCGTTCGCGTTCTGCTTCGGCGACCACATGAAGCACCCGCGGGTTTCGGCCCGGTACGTCTGGTTCTGGTTGACCCACCAGTAACTCATTGCCTGAACGCTCGCGCTCACTATAGACCAGGGACGATACGACTTGGCACGATCTTCTCGGTTGATCGTCGTCGAGTGACGATGGCATCGTCGTCGTCGTGGTTGGGCTCCGCGACGGCGAGGAGAACGGAGGGAGTGACATGGCGCAGATCACGCTGAATGAGGGGCTTGCGTGGCTGAAGACGCTCAAGAAGCGCCACGAGGAGTTGATCGCGCTGCGCGACGGGAACGCGCATCGAGAGCGGCGTTTCTTCGGTGCCACCGCCGACAAGGAAATCGTGAAGGAGCCCGTGTACGACGTGAGGCTCCTCGACAAGGCGGTTACCCGAGTCGCGCGCGAGATTCGCCTCCTGGAGCAAGCGCTGAAGAGCACCAACGCGAAGACGGTTGTCGAAGGCTACGACCAGAACGATGCCGCGCTGGGAGAGTTGATGTGAAGTTGTGGGGTGGGGGAGCCCTAGGGTAGCGCGCAGCCTAGTGGACGCGAAGTCCACGAAACATAACGGATCACTCCAACCGTCTCGAAAACGGACACTGGTCAGTCGATGTTCGTGAGACGTAGGTTGTGCCGAGGCGCGCCGAAATCCAGTGCTGAGGCGACGTGGTCCCACGGTGTGTTGTCTCACCCGGCTGCGGGCCCCGGGCTTCCCCTCCACGTCGGCACCTACACGCCCAACCGCATGCCGTTCACGGCAGGGATCCCCGAAAACGCCAAGAAAGACCAGCGTGCTGGCTCCTGGCGACCGCTGCTCCGACCAGTCGCGGAATTCCTGCGTCACGGCATGAAGTACGCCTTTCCGGCGAAGCCCAGTCAGGCGGCCCGTGGCTTGGCCACCTCCTCGGCAACCGATCATCCTCGACGTCACGGTTTCTGCCGCTGAACCGGCCTTTCGGGGTTTGAATCCCTGCCTCCCAGGGAGCTTCCGCAGTATCCTCGACTGGTCCGCAAACACGGGAGGCAGCAGTGAGACACCCCCAGCTCTGTTTGAGAGTCATGGCCCTCGTTGTCTCGACCGCAGCCGCGATCGGTTGCTCCCAATCGACGCCACGGCAGGCGTCACAAAGCGCCACGGCTGCGGCGGTGAAGACCGCGACATCGAACAGCGTGGACCGTTGCGCGCTGATCTCGCAGGGTGAGGTTGCCGCTGCGGTCGGCAATGCCGTGGAGAAAGGGGAGCCGCAGATTGGTGGCGCCTGCAAGTGGAGCGCTGCGACGTCCGAGGACGTTGACGTGCTTCTCATCGCGCACGCGAAAGGAAACACGTTCGAGACATCCCTCTGCGAAGGGGTGCGCAAGAACGGTGGAAACGAGAAGGTCGAGGGCCTCGACGTGGCGACGTGGAAGTTTTCGAAAATCGTGGGACCGATCAATTCAGGGGAACTCGAAGGCTGCGGCCCGAAAGGCTTCCTGAGCTTGCAGCTCAATGGAAAACGCGACGAAGCGCCATTGAAAAAGGCGACCCTCATCATCGCCGATCGTGTCTTGAAGCAACAATAAGCTCCTCCGCCTCGATTTTGGGGTAGAGTGTGCGCTTCACCAGGAACTCGACAATCGGATGCGCCCCCTCCCAGCGTTCGGCCGGCGTACATCTCTGCCCGCGACACGTGCGCGCGTGGCGCTCGCGACCGCCGCTGCGATCGTCGGCCTCGGCGTCGGCGCAGACGTAGCGGCCGCCCAGGACCGCGCCCAACCGCCGACGCAAGATCGCTCCCAACCACCGTCGTTGAAAGCCGGCCTCCTCTCCGGCTCCCTCCGCATCGACGGCGTCCTCGACGAGCCGGCCTGGACCGCTGCCCCGGCGATCGAGAACCTGACGATGTCGGAACCGACACAGGGAGGAGTCCCGGCAGGCCGAACGACTGTCCGCGTGCTCGTCAGCCCCAGCGTCGTTGCCATCGGCATCGTCTGTGCCGACTCCGACCCCCGCGGCATCGTCAGCCACACGAAGGTGCGGGACGCCTCGCTGGCAGCCGAGGACTACGTCAAACTGGTCCTCGACACGTCACGAGACGGCCGGTTCGGGTACGTCTTTGCCGTCAACCCGGGCGGGGCGCGCTACGACGCCCTGGTCGATCCCAGCAGCGGCTCCGAAAACGCCAACTGGGATGGGCTTTGGCAGGCCGCCACGCACGTGGACGAGAGCCGGTGGTCGGTCGAGATCCGCATTCCAGTCGCGACGCTGAGCTACAAGAAGGGCCTGAAGGCGTGGAACCTGAACGTCGAACGGCGCGTCCAGCGCCTTCAGGAAGTCGATCGGTGGGCGGGCTTCGGCCCCGACTACAAGGTCACGCAGACCAACCTCGCGGGACTCCTGACCGGTCTCCCTGATTTCGATCTCGGAGCGGGACTGAGCGTCCGCCCCGCGATCGTCGGAAGCACTGGAGTCCCATCGGCCGGCGCGCGCGTCAGCCGGTCGCTCGAGCCCAGCCTCGACATCACGGAGCGTATCGGGACGAACCTGTCGGCCTCCGTCACGGCGAAGACCGACTTCGCCGAGACGGAGGTGGACACGCGAAGGACGAACTTCACGCGATTTCCCATCCTCTTTCCCGAGAAGCGGACGTTCTTCCTCGAGGGCTCCGACATCTTCGCGTTCGGCATGGGCCTCGGCAGCGCCGTTCTTCCGTACTACAGCCGGCGCCTGGGACTTGTATCCGGAAGGGAGGTGCCGATCGCGGCCGGCGGCAAGGTCAACGGCCGCCTCGGCCAGATGAATCTTGGCGCGCAGGTCGCACGCACCGAAGACGTGTCCGGCCTGGCTCCGGCGACGACGCTCGGCGTCGTCCGGCTCAAGCAGAACGTGTTTGCGCAGTCGTCGGTCGGGATGATCGCGACCTTCGGCGATCCGCTCGGGAGGTCCGGAAGCTGGCTGACCGGCGCCGACTTCACCTACAAGACCTCGAAGCTCGGCGGCGACAAGAATCTCTTCGTCGGCCTCTGGGCCATGACGATGGGGCGGGATGGATTGGGTACGGACCGGAGTGCTGCGGGCGCGTCCGTGGAGTATCCAAACGACAGGTACCCGTCCTGGGTAAGGGTCAGGCGAGTCGGGACCAACTTCGATCCGTCCCTGGGATTCATCGATCGGACCGGCGTCTACGTGTTCGACTCGAAACTGTCATACCATCCGCGCCCAGGACGGTGGAACATCCGGCAGGTCCTCATCGACTTCCACCCCAACGTCATCTGGGACTTGAACGGCCGGTGGGAAAGCTGGCGCACGTTCCTCGCGCCGATCTCGGGGCTCTTCGAGAGCGGAGACAGCCTGGAGATCGACGTGGCGCCGGAGGGCCAGCGCCTGGAGAAGCCCTTCGCGGTCGCACCCGGCGTCGTTGTGGCTCCGGGCCACTATCAGTTCAACCGCTACCGCGTCTATGTGATCACCTCGCCCAAGCGCAAGCTCAGGGGCGAGGCGATGTGGTGGTTCGGGACGTTCTACAACGGCACGATGGATCAGATCATCGTCAACGGCTTCTGGAGCCCGACGGCGCTCCTGACCGTGGAGTTTTCTGGCGAGCACGACATCGGCCGCCTCCCCGCCGGGCATTTCGTCCAGAACCTGGTCGGCACGCGGCTCCGGTTCAACGTGTCGCCGAACCTTGAAGTGTCCAGTTACGTGCAGTACGACTCGGTCAGCCGGTCAATCGGGACGAACAGCCGGATGCGATGGACCTACAGGCCGCTCGGCGACCTGTTCGTCATTTACAACCACAACGTCCGGAGCGTCGAGGACCGCTGGCAGCTCGACTCCAATCAGCTGATCGTCAAGTTCCAGTACACGTTCAGGTACTGACGGAAGGACTCTGTCGGGCCACCTTCCCCCCAGCCGTCCGCCGCCTCCCGCACCCAGCCATGTAATCTTGGAACTTCGTCGGCCTTCAAACTGAATACTGTCAGAGCGCGTCGTACCGGGAGGACATGACCGTCGAATCGCCGGCCGATCGGGTTCCAGATGACGAGCTGCTCACGCGGATTGCCGGCGGAGATGGCCCCGCGTTCGCCGAGTTGTTCGAGCGATGCCACGCGGTGGTGTTTCGGTTCGCGCTGCACATGACAGGCTCGATCTCGACCGCCGACGACATCGTCCAGGATGTGTTCCTGATCGTGATGCGCGACGCGGCGCGCTACCAGGCTGGTCGATCGGGCGTGGCGGCGTGGCTTTGCGGCATCGCCAGAAACTGCGTGAAGCAGAGCGTGGAGCGCGATCGCCGGCTGGTGTCTCTCGTGCTGACGGCTGAGTTCGAGCCGACCTCCGATGATGCCGGATCCCTGGACCAGCTCGCCAGCCTGCTTCACACCGAGCAGATTGAGGCGCTGCGCCGGGCGGTGTATACACTGCCGCTGGCATACCGTGAAGCTCTCGTGCTGTGCGATCTGCAGGAGATGACCTACGAGGAGGCGGCGCAGGCGCTCGATTGCCCTGTCGGAACGGTGCGATCCCGGCTGCACCGGGCACGCGCGCTGCTGACCTCCAAGATTCTCGCCGCGGGTCGAGAGGCCGAGGCGGGCGAGGTGACCCCCGGGGGGTGTTACGCATGACCTGCCGAGAGTTCGAGGCCGACATCGTTGATCTGGCACGCAAGGATTCGCGGCGCGTCCCGGTTGCCCCGCGACTGAGCGAACACCTCCGGGAGTGCCCCAGGTGCTCGAATCGCCTCGAGCGCGAGCGCCATTTGACAGCGGGTTTGAGAGCCGTGGCTGATTCGGTACCGAGCTCGTCTCGGACGGCGGCCATCGAGCAGTATCTGTTGCAGGTGTTCGCCGAGCGTCAAGAAGCCACGCCAACGCCTGTTCATGTTCTGGCGCAGCACCCTTCGACACGGGCGGCGCGCCTGTGGCTCGCGGCGGCGGCGGTGCTCGTGGTTGCGACCGGCGCGTGGCTGGGATCGGCGCGATGGTGGCCGGCTGCGGAGGTCCGGTCGGCGTCGGCCAGCCTGGCGCCGCACGCGAGCAATCCAGTCGCCCGTGGAGATTCGAGAGAGACACAACCGCGAAACGGGCCGGCCGCGCCATACGAAGAGCTACGGGCGGCCACTCCCGGTGTGAGCGGCGCACTTCGACGCGTGGACACCGGGGTGGATCGTAACCAGGATGAGGGCGTGCTTCGGTTCGTGACGCTGCCATTGGCGGTTGGCCTGCCCCGACTCGAGAGTGGACGCATCGTTCGTGTGGAACTGGCGACGAGCATGCTCGCGGCGTATGGCTTTGACGTCGATCCCGATGTGACGTCGGGCATCGTTGAAGCTGACGTTCTGGTGGGCCAGGACAATCAACCCAGGGCCATCAGGTTTGTGAGCCTGGATTCAGGTTCAAGGAGAAAGCAATGAAGAGGACGTTGACGGTGGCGCTATTGGCGGTAATCGGGGTGGCGACCGCGGCTTCTGCGCAGGGAGTTGTGACCGAAGAGCAGAAGATCGTTGCTGACCAGGAAAAGATCCAGGTGATGCCGGAGAAGACCAGAAGGCTCAGTGTGTCGGTGGAGGCGAAACCGGTCGTCGGCGCTCCGTACTCGGGCGAGGCGGTGACCGAATACGTGCAGGTGCTCGCGGACGGCAATCGAATCGTCCGCCGGACCACCGCGCGGATCTATCGCGACGGCAAGGGCCGCACGCGACGCGAGACGATTGGGTCCGATGGCCAGGTGGCAGACGTCATCCTCACCGACCCTACCGGCAGAAAGAGCTACGTCGTCGATCCCGACACGAACACGGCCTACCTGAACTCGGTGTTCACCCTGGTGACGGACAAGAGCGCGGCGGCAGGAGCAGGGGGCGGCGGGACGGTCTCCGTCTTCTCACGCAGCGGCGAGCTGACCGAGGCGGACAAGGTCAAGCTGGAGCTGCAGACGAAGCTGAAGAGGGCCGCCTCCGAGGGCGAGGCCGGCAATGAGGCGGACAAGGTCAAGATCGAGACGGCTCTGAAGCAGAAGCAGGACGCCGTAAACGCGATGTCGACGACCAAGGAGGACCTCGGTCAGCAGCCGATTGAAGGCGTCCTGGCCAATGGCACCCGCACGACCACCGTGATCGCTGCCGGAGTGATTGGCAACGAACAGCCGATCTCGGTGGTATCCGAAGAGTGGTTCTCGCCGGATCTGAAGGTGCTCGTGATGACCAGGCACTCCGATCCCCGTACCGGCGAAACGATCTATCGGCTGACCGGCATCAACAGAAGCGAGCCGAACCCGTCGCTGTTCGAGCTGCCTAACGGAATAACTGTGAAGTAGCGGAGTGCGTCTATGCCGGCTTCTTCCCGCGTAAGAAGGCGACCTGACGAAGCGCCGGTGACGCCATCAACAGAAGGGCGACCCAGAACAGCGGCCAGTTGAACGTTGTCGGTAGCACCTGCAGAACTGCTTCACGGCCGCCCGGCAGCGCCCGCCCGGCGTCGAACATGAAGGCGCCGAGCGCCAGCACGATCCCGACGCCCGCAAGCGCCCACGCCCAGCGCGCGGCGGTCGCACGTTCACTTGACTGCGTCGCGAGCGTGCCCCACACGATCATCACGAGCGCGATGCTGACTGGCGCGAGCACGGGCCCCCACCATGGAAGCGGCAGCAGGAACAAGATGTCCCAGTCCACGAGCGTCCTCGGCCAGCCTGAGAAGAGGCGAAGGAAGACGTAATAGAAGATGTCCCAGACGCCGAACGCCAGCGCCGCGTAACCGAGGCGACTTCGCCTCGTCCGGCCCGCGAGCGCACCGAGCGCGGCGATCATGACGAGGGTGGCCGCCTCGCGCCACAATTCGACGTTCCCGAGCGCCGCGTTCAGCGGCAACGGATCCGGCTGGTACGGGTCCACGCGACCCACGAGCGCGCGAATGTAGAACACGCTGGCGGCTTCGACGCAGGCCATCGCGATTGCGAAAGCCGTGACAATCGTCCAGCGCGCCCGGTTCGAGAGGTGCCCGTTCATCGCCGGTCTTCTCCTGACGCGAACTGCCTGTCCGCCGACGCATCGGCGAAGGCGGGCGGTCGCGGCTTCGGCCGGCCAGCGCCCTTGACCTGGCGGACTCGAGCCTCGACGCGGTCGATGACCTCGTCGGGCGTTGAAGTGCCGGCCGTCAGCCCGACGACCTCTGCACCATCGAACCATTCAGGCCGGAGGTCCGCGTCGGTCTGCACGTGATGCACGCGGGCGCAGTAGCGCGCACAAGTGGTGACGAGCTCGCGCGTGTTGTTGCTCGACCTTCCGCCCACCACGATGACGACGTCGGCCTGGCGTGCCATTTCGACTGCCGCCGACTGCCGTTGCTTGGTGGGCTTGCAGACGGTGTCGATGAAACGCACGTCGGATTGCGGGAATCGCCTTCGGATCAGGTCGACCAACCGCCGCACCTTCTCTGCCGCCTGCGTCGTCTGGGCCGCCACACCGATGTGTGGATGCTCCTCGAGCGCAAGGACGTCGGCGTCATCGACCACGACGTCGAAGCGATCGAGATCGCCTGTGAGACCGCGCACCTCCACGTGGTCGCGCTGCCCGACGATGACGACGTGGTAGCCGTCGCGCGCGAGGGCCGCGACGGCGCGGTGCGCGACGTGTACGAGCGGGCATGTAGCTTCGACCACCCTCAGTCCCATCGCGCGGGTCCGTGCGAGCGTCCGCTCGGAGGTGCCGTGGGCCGTCACCATCAGGGTCGGCGTCCTGACGTGTCCGACGTCCTGCGCGACCGCGATGCCCTTCGCCTCGAGGGCGCCGAGGACGGTGGGGTTATGGACGAGGTCGCCGAGGATGGTGAGCGGGCCGGCGTCCGCGTGCTCGAGCGCAAGCGTGATGGCATCGCGAACGCCGAAGCACATGCCGAGATGGGCCGCCCGGAGGATCCGCATACGAAACGAGTTTACACAGAGTCCTTTGTAATGTAAAGTAGCAAGCGATTACAAGGAGACCGCCCGCATGAAGATATCGCTCGTTGCAGGACTCGCCGCTCTCACCGCCCTCCTCGCCCTCACGCCCGCCGACGCCCAGGACAACCTGATCCAGCGCCTGGACTCCATTGCCGGCGCTGGCGTTCGCGAGAATCGCGCCGTCGGTATCACAGCCGCCGTCGTCAAGGGGAAGGACACGCTGCTCCTCAAGGCGTACGGCAAGTCCGATGTCGAGGGCAACGTGCCGATGACCGTGGACACCGTTGTCCCGCTCGGCTCCGACACCAAACAGTTCACTGCGGCGGCGATTCTGCAGCTGCGCGACCAGGGAAAGCTCACCCTGGACGACGACATCACGAAGTGGCTGCCGGACTTCGAGACCCGTGGCAACAAGGTCACGCTGCGCCACCTCCTCGGTCACACGTCCGGGATCGCCGAGCTCGGCAGTATGCAGGAGCTTCGCGCAATGCAGTTGATGAGGAACCCGACGGCCACTCGCGACGACGTCTACAAGGTCATCAACCGTTATCCGTTCATGTTCCCAACGGGGACGAGCGAGATCTACAGCAACACCAACTTCTGGCTGCTTGGTCTCGTTATCGAGAAGGCGAGCGGGATGACGTACGAGGACTACATCGAGAGGAAGATCTTCGAGCCGCTGGGCATGACGCGATCGATGTACTGCAACAACTCGGAGAAAGTTGCGCGACGCGCCTCAGGGTACGGCATGCGGAGTGGCACGCCCATTCTCGTACCGCCGATCGTGCACACGGGAACCTATGCCGCGGGTGCGATCTGCTCGACGGCGGAGGACGTGATCACCTGGTTGAAGGCGTTGCACGGGGGCAAGGTGCTGACGCCGACGTCGTACGGCGAGATGATCAAGCCGGCGACGCTCAATGACGGCACACGCCTGCGGTACTCGATGGGGCTCGTCGTCGCGGAGGACGGCAACGGTCTCAGGTTCATCGGACATGGCGGCGGCGGCTTCGGCTTTTCGTCGGTGACGAGGTGGTATCCCGAGGCGCAACTGGCCGTGGTCGTCTTGACGAACAGCGAGCCCGACGAAATGACGGCGGTGACCGAGCGTCTGGCGGCCGCAGTGCTGCCGGCGCCGCGCCCGGCCGGTCGGTTCACGGGTGACGCCTCGCTGTTGGTCGGCAGTTACAAGGGTCCCGGGCCCGGCAAGGACATGGTTATCGAGGTCACGCAGACTCCACAGGGGATCGCGTTCTCCGTCAACGGCGCTCCGGCAGGTCCGCTGCCATGGGTCGATGGTTGGACGTTCCGCAGAAACAGCTCACTTCTCACCTTCCGCCCGAGCGCGAGCGGAGGACCGGCTCCGGAACTGCGATTCGACACGGGCGGTGACCACTTCATCCTGAAGCGGCAGTAGATAGAACGGTGCCGCCTGTCATCGGGACGCCGGTGGAGTCGGATTGAACGCGTATCTGGCGCAGAACTCCTTCCAGTCGCGTTCGAAGTCGGCGAGCGAGCGCCCGTAAATGTCCTGGAAGCGCTTCGCGAAGTCGGCCGACGTTACGTAGTAGAGCTGCCGGAGCCGTTCGCTGCCGCTCGTCTCGAGGAGGTACGCGAGGAACGACGCGCTGGACTTGTACGCGGCCTCTTCCGGAAAACTGGCCCACTTCGAGTCGTCCACGAGCGAGGAGAGCGGCGGGATCTGTGATGCGTGGCTGCGTGTCCACTCGTACAGCAGCGTCTTGCCGTAGGGGTAGAAGGTCTCGGACAGCACCGTCGAGGCCAGGCCCTCGCTGACAAACGCGGTGCCTGGGCGCCCGAGCCCATTCTGCTCGATGACGTGATTCGCCTCGTGCGCCAGCAGCCCGAACAGATTACCGTTGAGCGGCGGCACACACACGGCCCTGAACGTCTCGTTGTCGGGGTAGCCGACCCCGCTGTGGTCCGACTCCAGGTTCGCCTCCAGACCCGAGTTGTAGAGGAATCCGGAGACGCGACCCGTGTAGATCAGGCCGAGGGACGAGACGGTGGTCGAGTACCTGATCCTCGAGCAGTTCCGCGAGGCGGGCCACGTTCTGCTCGGCAAACGAGCCTGGACGCACATACAACGAGAATCTCGCGCTGTCGTAGACCCGCCAGTTCTTGTCCGGCGTCCGCGGCCCGAGCAGCAGGTCGCACTGGACGAGCGTGATGGAGAACGCCACCAGCGCGAGACGAGCCGCCACTTCTTCCCTACTTCGCATATCGCAGCCCCACCAGAAATCGACTCCGGCCGAATGAGCTCGTGTCGTGTGACGCGTAGCGGGCCTGCGCGTTGTGGAGGTACGACGCGAGAACCGACGTTCTGCCCGACAGCCGGATGCTCGCGGCCGCCAGGAGATCCGTGGACCAGCCGCCGCCCGAGGTGTCGTACGACGCCCGGGAGTCGACGCTGTGCCTTTCGCCATTGCGGTTGAGAAACGCGCCGTTCCTCCACGCCAATTCCGCGTCGAACCACGTCCATCGATGAACGCGAGCGGAAGCGACGAGCCCGAACCCGGCGTGCGCTTCGTGCTCGTCAATCGTGATCGAAGCATCCAGGTGACGGGCGAACGAGAAGTACTCGCCGAAGAGATGTGCGCCGACTCCGACGTCGAATCCGTCGATCAGGAGATTCCTGAGCAGATACCGCCGATACTCGTAGCTCCCGGCCGAGCGCGAGGCCCGATCGGAGGACGGGCGCGCGCGAGTTCGAACGACCGCGTCGTACGCGAAGTGGCCGGAGGTCGAGAACGACAGCTCGAAGCGGTGGAGCCGGCGCGTGCTGGCGCGATCGTAACGAACCGCGAGCGCAGGCCCATCACCGGTCCACGAGACGGGAGAGGCGTCGATCGGTCGCATCGTGCTGGCGACGTCGCGCATCCGAAGCGATTCGTAGCCGGCTTCGGCGCTCCAGGTCGACGCGGATTGGTCGTGGCCAGGGCCGGCTGCGATCACGGCCGTTTGAGCCGCGGCGCTTCCGGAAACCAGGCAGAGGAACAACAGGTACACGAAGATGCTAAGCGTTTGACGTGGCATCGTAAGGCTCGTCTGAGTTGCCGAGGGCCTTGTGCAAGTGGTGTGCCCGACACCAGGCCTGCTGCTGCCGCGAGAAACCACCAGGTTCGGCTGAAAGTGTCCTCTCGCCGGGACTGGCGATCCGGGGTGGTGTCACCGCCGCCGCACAAACGGCGTGCCGGCTCTACCCGGTGAATGCAGCGGCGATCGAAGGGGCGGCGATCGCGGTATGACGTGGGGGGAACCGCCGGACCCGCCACTGCGTTCTAGCAGTACGCGGTTGTCGGACAATAGCGAAGCGCGAGGTGTCGAATGACGCGATACCGGTTCCCCGTTCTTGTCACTGGAGTGTGTCTGGCGGCGCTGGCGGGTGCGGGGGTAGCGGCCCAAGTGCCCGACCGGGCCGTCATGGTTCGCAATGAGGTCGAGCCGCTCGTGCGCAAGGCGTTCGAGACTGGTGCGTCGCCAGGCCTCGCCATCGCCGTCGTCAAGGACGGCGAGACCGCCTGGGTCGGGTCATTCGGCGATGCCGACCGGGAAGGCAGGAGGCGCGTTTCGGCGGACACCCGCTTCTACATCGCGTCCACGACGAAGGCGCTGACGGCTCTTGCCGCCGCCAGGCTCGCCGCACGCGGTGCGCTGGACCTCGACGCCCCTGTCACGCGCCTCTTGCCGCAGATCGTCCTTCCAGCAGGCATCGATCCGGCGTCGGTGCGCGTGCGCGATCTCGCCACGCACACCCACGGCATCGACGGCCAGGGTCCGGTGTCGATCCGCGTGGCATTCACCGGCGAGTACACGAACGCCCAGCTCCTCCAACTGCTCGGCACGCACGGTGTGGCCAAGACCGGACGGGCGTTCCAGTACTCCAATCTCGGGTACGACTTGCTCGGGATCGTCCTCGCGCCCGCCGGGCGTGACGGCTGGAAAACGATCGTCGAACACGAGGTCACATCCCCGATCGGCATGGCCGGCACCACCCCGTGGCGTTCGCGCGTACCGGCCGACAAGGTGGCGCTGCCCTACGAGATGGGCCCCGACGGTTTCGAGCGAGTCCCGCTTGCGAAGGAAGACGCCAACATGGGCCCGGCCGGCGGGCACTTCTCGACGGCGGCCGACCTCGCGCGCCTGCTGGTGGTGGAGCTGAACGGCGGCAGAATCGACGGCCGCACGGTCATCCCGGCAGAAGTCATCGCGAGCACACAGAAGACCCAGGTGCCCCAGGATCGGCAATTCGCGTTCCTGCACCGGACCGGCTGGGCGCTCGGCTGGGACGTGGGCACGTATGACGGGGAAACCGTGCTCCATCGCTTCGGCGGGTTCGCGGGCTACTACAGCCACGTGTCGTTCATGCCCGAGCGGAAGCTCGGCGTGGTGGCGCTCGTCAACGGCGGCGGCGCCGCATCGAGCCTCGCCGAGGTGGTGGCGATGGCCGTGTACAATCGGCTGCTCGAGAGGGCGGACTCTGCGGCGCGGTTCGACACACGAGTGGCCCAGTTGCGGGAACGCATGGCCCAGGGGCCCGCGGAGGTGGCAAAGGAACGGGCGACGAGGGCCGCGCGGCAGCAGAAGCTGCCCCACCCGCTCGCGGACTACGCGGGCGTTTTCGAGAATGCGCAGTACGGGCGCATCGAACTTCGAGTGGTGGGCGAACGACTCGAGGCGATCGCAGGCGTCGCAAGGAGTGCTGTGGAGGTCTATGACGCCTCGTCGAACCGCCTTCGCGTCGAGCTGTTCGGCGGCGGGTCCGTGATCCAGCTGGAGTTTCCACCCGAGGGCGGGCCCGCGAAGGCCGCCGCCATGCTGGCCGCCCGGTTCGAGAGAAAGTAGCCCAAAACGACGCGTCGGCCAGGAGGGCGCGCCATCGGCCGCCTCTCCGCCGGGCCCTTCGTCGAGGACCGCCGGCAGCGCGACCCCAATCCGCTGATCGTCAAATCCCAGCACAGGTTCAGGTCCTGACGGAAGGACTCTGTATCGCGGCGCATCGAGTGCTATACTCCGCCGGTTGGCTCACCGGACAATCGAAAGGAACGATCTCATGCCTCCTCACAGGAAGACCCTTGCGCGGGCACTCTGCGGACCACTGGCGATCGGCTTGGCCGTGCCACTGTTCTCACTGCTGGCGGCCTCACCCGGCTTTGCCCAGCCCTCCCAGAACACCACGAACATCAAGGACGGGCACGGGGTGCTCGAAGAGCGCCGGGTTCGCGCCTACTCGATTGCGCTCGGCGGAGATGAGAACATCATCCGCCAGACGGTCGCGCGGATCACGAAGCAGGATGGCGATGCGCCCGGATCCTGGGTCTATGAGTGGCGCGTCCTCGGCGAGTACTACGAAAGCCGCGGCGACGCGCTCCTCAAGACCGGACCACGGCGTGCCGCCCTCGACGCCTACATGACGGCCGTCGCCTACTACGCGCTCGGCTGGTTCCCGAGAGTCACCAACGCGGAGGAAGCCAAGGACTACGAACAGCAGCTGCGCGCGTACCAGAAGGGCGGCAAGCTGTTCGACGTGCCGCTCGAGGTGGTGAAGGTGCCGTTCAGGGACGGCTTCATCACGACCTATCTGCACAAACCGGTCGGCGTGGCGAAGCCGCCGCTCGTCCTCTATGCCGGGGGCGTCGACCAGTACAAGGCCAACCACTACCGCCCCGTGATGGACTTCCTCGCCAAAGGACTGGCCGTCGCCACCTTCGACCTGCCCGGCTTCGGCGAGAGCCGGCAATGGGAGCGCGATACCAAGTCGGACGCCCACTTTGCCATGCTCGAGTTCTACCTGAAGCGGACGGATCTCGATACCAGTCACATCAGCCTCTTCGGGCAAAGCTACGGCGCGGGAGCCACCTTGCGCGCGGCGCTGCGCAACGATCCGCGCATCACGGCGATCGTGGCCTTTTGCGGGGCGATGCACATTGGCGGAAAGAACTCGCTCGTGCCCGACGCAAAACCCGGCGACAAGCTCATCAACGGGCCGCTGCTCGTGGCCAACGGCACGCGTGATCCCGGCAGCCCCGTCGCGGACCTGATGTCGACCTACCAGGCGGCGAAGACTGGCGACTTGTGGCTGCTCGGCCTCGGTGAACATTGCGCGGTGGAGTACTACCCGACCGTGATGCCCCACGTGGCCCAGTGGATCGTCGAGCAGAACACCAAGAAGTAGGGCGCTGCAGCTGAATTACAGTCGCTAGTTGAGCGTGTGGGCCCGCCATAAGGGCCTGTAAGCAAACAAACCCTGTAACCGTTGTTTGCTAACAGGCCCTAACGGTTCGAGCGTGAGCAACGGCCGGGGCGGGCCTTTGCCCCGGCCGGTCGCCAGCCACGAGTCTTCGGTACGTCGTGTCTCCCGACGGCAGTCGATTCCTGGTCGTCGGGCCACTGGCCACCCGCCCCCCTTCCGCCGCGACCGCGATCATGCTGGTCGATCACTGGTTCGAGGAACTCAAGGCGAAGGTCCCGATGGGCAAGTAGCGCATCACCGCGTCGGGTGGCGCCGCGACGACCGCGGTCGGGAAGCCAGTCCTCCTCGCAGGCGGCAACCCCGAGGTCGCGGGCGAAGGGCCTGCACCTCACCGGTTCTTGCCGACCTCGAAGGCGACCGCTGCCCTGACCTTCTGCGCCGCGGAAGTGCACCAGCCGTTCTGCCCGACCTGGTTGCCGTGCGTCCAGTAGTCCTGCTGGAGAGTCGCGGCATCGACGACGGTGGGATTGGTGGCGATTTCCACCGCATGCTGCAACTCGTGCGCGAGATGTGCCAACAGCAGGTTGCGAACGTTCTGGACGCTGATGGTGATCCGGAGGAGACGCCAACCGTGTGCCGCTCCCACGATCGCCACCTTGGCGGGCGCTTCCGACACAAAACCGGTCGTCACCCACACGACCACGTCGAGATTCTCGAGGCGTTCGGCCAGCCTTCTGAACGTCGCGGAACGCGCGGCCCCTTCGTCGAGGAGCGTGACGGCCATGGAATCGAGGCCCCGAACGTGCGCGGCGCTACGGGATCCGCTGCCGATGCTGCCCTCGGCGCGTCCCTGAGCGAATAAGGGAGAAGCGGCCACAATCGACACCATCACCGCCGTTCCAAGCGAACTCGTGATCTGCATGGCGCCCCCCTTCCGTGCCGGGCCTGGTCGTTGACCCGGTCACCTGAGCAAACGGAAAGGAGGGACCGCAGCTACCATGGGCGCGGTCAACGGCCCACGACGGCACCAAAGCGGGTGTAAGATGGCGGCCACTCATCGCGGAGGGGGTCACATGCCTGAGCCCTCGCCCTCGGACGTGACCGGGTTGCTCGTGGCTTGGCGGGGCGGCGACGACGCTGCTTTTGAACGGCTCGTCTCGCTGGTCTACCGCGAACTTCGCCGCCTCGCTCACGCCCACATGCGGGGGCAGTCGCCCGGCGTCACCCTCCAGACAACCGCGCTCGTTCACGAGGCGTACCTCAGGCTGGTGAACGAGCAGCACATGCCGTGGCAGAACCGCGCCCATTTCTTCGGCGTCTGTGCGCAGGCGATGCGCTGCATCCTGGTGGACGCCGCGCGGGCGCGCGGCTCGCTGAAGCGCGGGCGCGGTGTGGTGCGAGTGGATTTCGACGAACGGCTCGTCGTGTCGCCAGCGCCGGACGTCGATCTGCTGGCCCTCGACGACGCGTTGAACGAACTGGCGAGGGTCGATGCCAGGAAGAGCCGAGTCGTGGAATTGCGCTACTTCGGCGGCCTCACGCTTGACGAGACGGCAGAAGCCCTGCACGTCTCGGCGCAGACGGTGATGCGCGATTGGAACCTCGCGAAGCTGTGGCTGCTCAAGGCGCTCCGGCACGCGCCGGATGTGCGGTCCCGAGCGGACGCGTGAATACCGAACGCCGACAGCAAATCGAGTCGGTGTGCGCCGAGGCGCTGTCGAAGGCCGGGCCTGATCGCGCGGCATTTCTCGACTCGGCGTGCGGCGGCGACGCGGCGCTGCGCCGCGACGTGGAGTCGCTCCTGGCGGGCCAGAGTCGCGCGGCGGAGTTCCTCGACGCGCCTGCCTGGCAGGCTGACGCGTCCGCCCTGCAGCCGGGGACGCGGCTGGGGCCGTACAGATTGACAGTGCGATCGGCGCCGGCGGCATGGGGGAGGTGTACAAGGCGCGCGACACGCGGCTCGGGCGCACCGTCGCGATCAAGGTGCTGCCGGCGAACCTCGCCAGTGATCCGGAACGGCGTCGGCGCTTCGAGCACGAAGCGCGGGCCGTCTCCGCGTTGAGTCATCCGAACATCTGCACGCTGCACGACATCGGATCCGAGCCCGTCGCGGGGACATCAGAGCGCCGTGATTATCTGGTGATGGAGTTTCTGGAGGGCGAGACGCTGGCCCAGCGGCTGCGCAGGGGCGCGATGCCCCTCGAACAGGCGCTCGACATCGGCGCGCAAGTGGCCGACGCCCTGGCGAAAGCCCACCGCCACGGCATCGTCCATCGCGACCTCAAGCCGGCCAACATCATGCTGGTAAAGTCGGGCGCGGGGTTGCAGCCCAAGCTGCTCGACTTCGGGCTGGCGAAGCTTCGCCCGCGGTCGTCGTACCCGGCGGTGGGCGTTAGCCGCCGACACGGATCCTCGACGACGCCCGGAGCCGTGATGGGGACGGTACCTACATGGCGCCGGAGCAACTCGAGGGAAGGAAATCGACGCCCGCACGGACCTGTTTGCATTCGGGTGCGTGATCTACGAATTGCTGACCGGCCGCGCGCGTTCACGGGCGCCACTGCGGCCAGCATCATCTCGGCGATCATGACACTGAGCCGCCGCCGATGAGCACCATGCGCCGGTGACGCCGCCCGCCCTCGACCGCCTGGTGCGCCGGTGCCTGGCCAAGGACCCGGACCTGCGCTGCGATTCCGCGCACGACCTCGCCGACGAGTTGCGCTGGCTGAAGGAGGCAAAGGGCGGGAGCGCGGAGCCGGCGACGGTTCCTCGAGCCCGTCGGAGGCGCGGGCTGGCGCTGGCCGCGGCCACGATCCTGGCCGCGGTCGTCGTAGGCGGCGCGGCGTCCGCTTGGTACTCGGACTTGTTCGGCCAACCGACTCAGCGTCTCCGCTCTCGTTCAAGCGCCTGACCTACCGGCGCGGTTGGGTGAGCGCGGCGCGGTTCGCACCCGACGGGCACACGGTCGTGTACAGCGCGGAGTGGGACGGCGGGCCGAGCGAGATCTTCAGCCGTCGTATCGATACCCCCGAGTCGCAATCCCTCGGCCACGCCTCGGCAGAACTGCTGGCGATCGGCCCGACAAGCGAGCTGGCACTGGCCTTGGACACCCGCCTCTGGAGAGACAGCATCGCGCGCGTAGGGAGGCTGGCTGTGGTTCCCTACGCCACCGGCACGCCCCATGAGTTGGACACGCAGATCGCGTTCGCCGACTGGTCGCCGGACGGCAACGACATGGCGGTCGTGCGGGAGACGGACACGGCGGATCAGCTCGAGTTCCACGCGGCACGGTCCTGTACTCGACCGGAGGCCGTATCTACAGTCCCCGCGTTTCGCCGTCGGGCGACCGCGTGGCGTTCATTGAGTCTCCAGACGAGTATGCCGGTTCGGTCGTCGTGGTGGACAGGCGGGGCAAGCGCGAGGTCCTTGCCGACAACTTCATCAAGGGCTACCCGAGTTGCCTGGCCTGGGCGCCGCGGGGAGACGAAATCTGGTTCGGCGTGAACAGGACGGGAATGACGCAGGAGTTGTGGGCCGTGACCCTGACCCGCCGCCAGAGGCCGCTCTACAGAGCTCCCGTCTCGACACGGCTGCTCGACGTGTCGAGGGAGGGCCGGGTGCTGGTGGGAGTCGACGTTCCCGTGGGTCGCAACTTCTTCCGCGGGCGCGGAGAAGGCGCTGATCGCGAGTTGTCGTGGCTCGATTTTTCCATCGCCACTGCACTCTCCCGAGACGGCCGCTGGATCCTCATCGCCGAAGAGGGCGGCGGCGTCGAGTCCGCGGACTCGGTAGACCTCTACCTTCGAGAGACGAGCGGGAAACCGCCGATGAAGCTCGGTCGAGGGTTTTCCATCGGGGAATTCTCCGCCAACGGCCGGATCATCGCGGTCAAGGGGTACAGCCCGCCGGGCATCGTCCTGTACCCGATTCCATCCGGGTCTTCTGAGACGATTCCCATGCCGGATATCATCATCAGCAATGTCTCCGGCCTGCTGCCGCCCGATGATCGCGTGGTCGTCGTCACGGGGAAGGAGCCGTCCCACAGCGACAGAATCTGGCTCGTCGGTCGAGACGGGACGAAGCATTGGCCGATCACGCCTGAAGGCGTCACAGCGATGCAGCCGTCGGCCATTCCGCCGGACGGGACGTTCATTCTCGGCACGGCGGGCGGTTCGACGGAGGGCAAGACCCTCGCGTACCCGGTAGCGGGCGGTGAGCCGCGGCCGCTGAAGGGACTGCGCGACGGGGAGGAGGTCGCCGGGTGGGGCGCGGACGGGCACTCGCTCTTTGCCTACGATCGCCTCGAGCTTCCCCTGAAGATCTACCGGGTGGACGACCGGACCGCGCGCGCACGGCGGTCCGCGAAATCAGCCCGGCGGATGGCAACGGGCGGCCTTTCCGCATATGGGCGCTGATGACTCCCGACGGCGAGGCGTATTCGTACGGTCGTCCGCTGGCTGTCGGAGCTCCACCTCATCGAGGGGTTGAAGTAACCAGCCGGCTTTGCTGACCCGCGGTCGTGCTTCAGCGTGGACTCGCGTGAAACGGCGCGGGGGGGCGCACGAACTCCGGATGAGCGCTACCCGACCAGGTAACCAAGCGCCATCGCATTGTCGCGGATCCGGTCGTCTCGGGTGAGGATGGTGAGCAGGGTTGGCGTCGAGCCGAGCAGTTCTGCGGTCGCCAGGTGGATGGCGTCGAGCGTCCGGATCGGCTCGACGGAAAACGGCCGTCCGGCTCTCGCCAGCACGGCGTCAGATACGGCGAGGACGGTGCATCGTCGTTCGAGCGCGGCGAGCGCCCGCCGCGCGGCGCGCACCTGGACTGGCGTGAGGCGCCCGGCCATACGCGCCCGGAGGAGCGCGCGGTAGGCTTCCGCAAAGGTGAGCGCCGATGTCACACGCCGGCCGGGAGCCCGCAGGGCGCGGATCGCTGCGGCGTCCTGCTCGAGCAGTGCGGCGAGCACTCCTCTCGACTCGAGGTAGCGAATCGTCGACGACGCCGACGGGTGGGATACTGAGCCCTGACGGCAGGGCAGGCGGATTATAGCCGAGGCTGCGCCAGGCTGCCCTGTGGCCCCGCTCAGCGAACGCCGTGTCGAGATTCAGGGAACCGGCAAAGGTGAGCGGTCACGAGAGGTTCACGTCAACGACGCACGCCTGAATCTCCAGCCTGCGCAGCGGAGGCGTCAGCAGGCTTCCCACCTGCACGAGGAAGTAATCCTTCACCGCGGCCCAGTCCGAGCGGCCTTCTCCCGGCAGCGCCGCCTCGCGCTCGGCGTCGTCGAAGTAGGTCAGCGCGCGGAGCATGAGGCCGTCGTCGATCTCGCCCGCGTAGACTGTGCGGATCGCCGACAGAACAGACGCGATACCGAGGCCGTGCTGCTGCAGCATCACGTAGAGATCGAAGAAGTCGCGGCGCAGTCCCGTGTCGAGGATGGCGTGGAGCCTCGTCGCGAGAAGGCCCGGAACGTCGAGGCGGCGCGCCTCGACGTGCGCGAGGAGGAAGTCGAGCACGAACACGGAGACCTTGATGCCGTCCCAGAGCAGGTGCACCGTGTCGCGGCTCCTCTCCTGGATCTCGACCTGGCCGCGGCGCCCCAGCTCGTCGACGAGCTCCTGCATGTTCGGCGAGGAGCCGATGCCGAAGTCGACGTCCCGGCTCGGCCGGTAGGGCGCGAAGCACCGCACCGCCTGGCCGCCGATGACAAACCAGTAGGGCAGATCGGCAACCGCGTTCGCGAGCGGCCCGGGCATCACCTGCATCGGATCGTACGGTGCCGTCATCAGATCCCTCGCACGCGCATGACGGATTGCAGCAGGCCCTGGCTACGCGGGCGCCAGCCACGGCGCCGCGCCGCCTGATAGAGATCCAGCCACGGCAGCGTTGCCGCGTAGCTCACCGCGCCGAGCGAACCGTAGTTGAAGCAGTAGAACGCCAGTTGATGGCCGGGCACGACGCCGCTCCGATCCAGGTTGTAAAGCGTCTCGACAACCGCCGGCGGCAGAGACGCGATCACGAACGAGTGCCCGTCGATGAGAGAGAACGCGTTGTAGAGGCTCGCGCGAGACGGCGCTTTCAGCCCGGCGGCTCTGCAGCGGTCGGAAACCCGCCTCTGGAGGGCCGCCATTGAAGGCCGCTCCAGCCCGAGCGCCGAACGACGCAGCTCATCGAGCACCATCACAGGAAGCCTCGATCGTCCAGCGTCCGATCGCTTCCTGCGCCTCGGTCCCGACCTCAGCCGAGTCCTGGCCTTGCGTTGCGACTCCGTTAAATCAAGCATTATTACGCTTAATTATAGACGTATTACTTAATAAATACGAACATTACGTAGTGACCGGCATTCAGATTCTCATGGTGGACGCCGATCGAATCCTGGCCGGAGAGCCGGGACGCGAGCCTCGATCTCGTTGGCGCTGATGTACTTGCGCCTCACCGCGCTATAATGCCTCCCTCTCCTCGCATGGCTCGTCGCCCTTCCGCGAACCCGCGTTCACCAGGGGAGCGTCGATGGTCGGCCGCACCGTCTCGCACTATCGAATCGTCGAGCAGCTCGGGTCGGGCGGCATGGGCGTTGTCTACAAGGCCGAGGACACGCGTCTCGGGCGGCCCGTCGCGCTCAAGTTCCTTCCTGAACATCTCGCCAGTGACGCTCACGCCCTGGATCGCCTGCAACGCGAGGCCCGCGCGGCTTCCTCGCTCAACCACCCGCACATCTGCACGATCTACGACATCGATGCCGCCGAAGGCCGTCCGTTCATTGCGATGGAGCTGCTGGAAGGGGAGCCGCTGCGATCGCGCCTGCGGAAGCGGCCGCTGGACACGCCGGCGATCCTGGAGATCGTGGGCCAGCTCGCCGATGCCCTCGAGGCGGCGCACGCGAAAGGGATCGTTCACCGCGACATCAAGCCGGAGAACATCTTCGTCACCTTCCGCGGAACGGTTAAGCTGCTCGACTTCGGCATCGCGAAGGTAGTTGCCGAGCTGGCGGCCGCCTCGTCTGCGCCGACTGCGACCGTTGGCGCGCCGGGCACGTTCGCGGGGACCCTGGCCTACATGTCGCCGGAACAGCTCCGAGGAGACACGCTCGACGCGAGGACCGACCTCTTCTCGCTCGGCGTCGTCCTCTACGAACTGATGAGCGGCGCGCATCCCTTCGGAGATACCCAGTCGGGCGCCATCGCGGGCGAAATCCTCACGAGAGTGCCGACGCCTTGCGCGGAGCGGAACCCCGGCATCCCGCCGGACCTGGACCGCATCGTCGGCAAGCTCCTCGAGAAGGATCGTCGCCTTCGGTACCAATCAGCCACGGAACTCCGCGTCGATCTCGAACGGCTCGGCCGCGCGGGCGAGTCGTCGCCGCCCGCAAGCGGCATGGCCTCCAGCGAGGAGGCTTCGATTGTCGTCCTCCCATTCGACAATCTCAGTCCCGATCCAAACGATGCCTTCTTCTCGGACGGATTGACCGAAGAGATCATCGCGGACCTTTCGAAGGTGCGCTCGTTGCGCGTGATTTCGCGGACCTCCGCCATGGTGCTCAGAGATTCGAAGAAAGACGTACCGACAATCGCGCGGCAGATGAAGGTGCGGTACGTCCTCGAGGGCAGCGTCCGCCGTGCGGCGAACCACGTTCGCATCACGGCGCAATTGATCGACGCGAGCAGCGACGCGCACCTGTGGGCTGAGAAGTATTCAGGGACGCTCGACGATGTCTTCGACATCCAGGAGAGGGTGTCACGAGCCATCGTGGACGCGTTGCAGGTGAAACTGGCGCCCGAGGAGCACGCCCGAATGGCGGCGCGGCCCCTCACCGACATAGCGGCCTACGACTGCTACCTGCGCGCGCGGCACGAGATGTCCCAGTTCGACGAGGCATCACTCGCTCGCGCGATCGAGCTCGCGCAGAAGGGCCTCCAGATTGTCGGTGACAACGAGCTGCTCTATGCGGCCATGGGCATAGCGTATTGCCGTCGCGTGAATGTCGGCATTGCGCCCGAGGCCAGCCTGAGCGAGGCCGAGCGGTGCGCGGCGAAGATCGCCGCGTTGAACGGCGAATCCTCGCACGCGTACCTCCTGCGCGCCACCATCAGCAAGCAGCGCGGAAACCTGCAGCAGGCGGCGCGCGAGCTGAAGAGGGTTCTGGCGACCGACCCGAACGATGCCGAAGCCCTGCTGCTGCTGGCCTACGTCTACCTCGAAGTCGGAAGACCGGCCGCTGCGCGCCCGGTCATTCGCAGGCTTCTCGACGTCGATCCGCTGACCCTCGTGAACCACTGCATGCCGGGCTGGGCCGACAACGACGAGGGGCGGTTCGAAGAGGCCACCAGCGCGTACCGCGCGTTCTACGAGATGGCGCCAGACAACCCCATGGCGCGCGGTCTCTACGGGTGGCAGCTCGCGGGAGTCAATCGTGTCGACGAAGCGCTCCCGATTCTCGACAGCCTATTCGCGGACCTGCCGGACGCGCCTCTCGGGCGCCTCGCTCTCTGTCTGGCGAGCGCGCTCCGTCAGGACAAGGCGGGCGTGCTGGCGGCGGCGGAACGGCTGACGGATGCGGCTACGGGCGATGACTATTTCGCGGTGCGCCTCGCCGAGTGCTACGCCCTCGTCGGCGAAAAGGAGGAGGCACTGCGGTGGCTGGAAGACGCCCGGCGCCGCGGGGTCAGCTACCACGTCCCGGTGTCGAAATCATGGGTCCTGTCATCGCTTCACGGCGACGAGCGCTTCCGGGACTTGATCCAACGGATGAAGGAGCAGTCCGAGCGTTTCGAAGTGTGAAGACGGGCCTGTCAGTCCGCGCGTCTCGTCAGCGGATGCCGTACCTGGCGAGCAGGGCCTTGACGCCCTCGGCCTGACGGATGGGTTTGAATGCGATGGAGGTCGCGACCAGTCCTGCGCAGGACGGATCCAGTCCAAAAGCCTTTCTGAGGTGGAGGGTCGCGCGGCCGGCATCGCCCGTGGCGCCGTACGCTTCGGCGACAATGAGCTCGGCGCGCGCGCTCGCATCGAGCGCGATGACGCCTTCCAGGTCGCGAATGCCGATCTCGGTGCGGCCGTCCTTCAGCTCGAGCAGGCCGAGATAGATGAGGGAACCGGCCTGCGCAATCTTGGGGTTGTTCCGCAGCGGTTCGATGTCCTCGCGCGCGCCGGTGATGTCGCCCAGCATGAGCCGGCACGCACCACGAACCGCGAGGAGCGGCGTCTCATCCCGGAACGCGCGGATATTCGCGTTCAGCATCTCGACGCACTCGGCGTACCGCCCCAGGCGCCTCAGGTTGCCCGCGCGATTGCTGGCCGTCACGGTCGAGTTCGGCATCAGGTCCATGGATTGGCGGTAGTAGGACTCCGCCAGCTCAGGGTCCTGATCCCGATTGCAGGCATACACGACGGCACTGTAGGAGTCCCCGAGCAACGCGAAGGCTTCGGCCGTGCGGGCGTCCAGCTCCAGGGCGCGACGCGCTTCCGCGCGCCACGGATCGACTTCGCCCCGTGCGCGGGCGGCCAGGGAGAGCGCGACGTGCGTCTCTGCTTCCCCTGGGGCGAGGCGCGCAGCGCGCATCGCCGCCTCGGTGGCGTGGTCGCGCGCCGATTTCCCTCCCGCCCACATCGGTTGGGCCAGCCGCGCGTAAGCCTTCGCCAGCACGGCCCAGGCCGCGCCGTACTCGGGATCGCGCGCGACGGCGCGCTCGAGTGTCGCCACCGCGTCCGCATACTGCCGCGAGGCATAGAGGGCGCGCCCCTCGGCGAACGCCCCGTAGGCCTGAGCATCCCGCGTATCGACGTGTTGACTGCTCCGGCCGCGACCCAGAATTCCGACAGCGAATAGCAC
Organism: uncultured Acidobacteriota bacterium; assembly: GCA_963695795.1. Lineage (GTDB taxonomy): Bacteria > Acidobacteriota > Vicinamibacteria > Vicinamibacterales > JAKQTR01 > CAVOHU01. The sequence goes on from CAVOHU010000001.1 coordinate 166,336, forward strand.
CGCGATGACCGCGCCCGAAAGCACAACGACTCCCACGACCACCGTCCACCGTCGGAATCTCGACGCCGGGGCGACGAAGGTGGGCACGCCCGGCCCGGGCTGGGGAACCCGTTTCGCGATCCAGTCGTCGAGCTCACCCGTGAACGCATGGGCGGTAGCGCGCTGTCCGCGTTCCAGCCGGTGGATCGGGAGATGCTCGCTCAGTTCCCAACGCTGGACGGTCCTGATGTCGCGGCCAAGGTGGGCGGCGATGGCCTTCCATCCGTCCAGACGTACGCCAGGCTCGCCGCCCGGTCGTTCGTCGTTCCCGTTGGTATCGATCGAGTTGGTGGAATCGGCCGTCATCGGACTGCCGTCATTCTAGTCCCCCGACCCTCGTGGCGACAGAAACCAGAACCACCCCGGCGACGACGACATCACGCGACAGCACGGCCGTGTCGCGTGATGCCGCTTGCCACCGCCCGGCATCGGGCCCTAAGGTGAGCCCGGCCAAGCGGGGCCATGCGCCCGGAGGGGCTCCGATGGACCCGAGTGAACCGGCAGACACCAGCCGCATCGAAGGGAACGGGACGACATGCGCAACGCCAGGCATTCGACGGAGGTTGGGACCGCGCACGGTCCAGGGCAAGTCCGAGGGCGCCTGGCGCCCGCACTAATCGTATCGGCCGTCATCGGCGTGGCGGCCCTGGCCGGGCCGAAAGTGGCAGCAACCGGTCCGGCGCCGCAGGATCGCCGCACGGTGCTGGCGCCGACCGAACGCACGACCGACGATCCGCGCCGCATTCCGATCAAGCCAGCCTCTTCGACTACGCCCGCGATCGTGCTTCGCGGCGGCCGGGTGTTCGACGCGGTCACGGGAGAGGTTCGCGCCGGTTCCGTGGTCGTCGAAGGCAACGTGATCACGGCCGTGTTGCCGCCGGGCGTCGAACGCTGGCCTGCGAACGCGCAGGTGATCGACGTCGCGGGCAAGACGGTGATGCCTGGCCTCATCGACATGCACGTCCATCTGACCTATCCGGATCCCGGAACGCCCATCGACGAACAGGCGAGTGAGGGCGCGGGCGTGCTGCGGGGCGAGCGAAATCTCCGCTACTACCTGGAGTCCGGCTTCACCGCCGTCCGCGACATGAACGGCGTCAGCAAGGCTCCCTACCTCCTGAGCGAGTGGAGCGCGGCGCATGAGATTCCCGCGCCGCGCGTGTTCACGGCCGGCCACATCATCACGGGCACCGGCGGACACGCGACCGAGCGTCCCGTTACACCCAACCACGGTCCGGAATACGCGTGGGAGACGGACGGGCCGGACGGGTGGCGTGCCGCCGTTCGCAGGACGTTCAAGGAGGGCGCGAGCGTCATCAAGATCGCCAGTCACTTCTCCGCGGGCGAGGTCGCGGCAGCGGTCGATGAAGCCCACCTGCTCGGACTGAAGGTCGCCTGCGATTGCGAGACCATCTACACGGCCATGGCGGTGGAGGCGGGCGTCGACACCATCGAGCACCCGCTGCCGCGCACCGACGAAACGATCGCGCAGATGGCCAGGCGCGGAACGGGCGCCATCCCGACACTGCAGGTCTACCAGAACGTCTTCGATCAATCGGGCGGATACTTCGGATCCACGTCGCGACGCTTCTCGATGACGAGCCAGTCGAACTTCGACATCTTCAAGAAGATGAAAGCCGCCGGGATCAGAATGGGCATCGGCACCGACACGATCGGCGGCGCACACCGGCAGATTCCCAACCTGTACCTGGCGGAGCTCAAGTGGTTCGTGAAAGGCGGATATTCCATCCCGGACGCGCTGAAAGCCGCTACGATCACCAACGCGATCCTGCTCGACATGGGCGACAAGCTCGGGAGTCTGGAAGCCGGCAAGCTCGCCGACCTGATCGTCGTGGACGGGAAACCCGACGTGAACCTCGACGATCTCCAGCGGATCGACCTGGTGATGAAAGACGGGCTGCTGCTGGTCAGATCGGGCCAGGTCGTGACGCCGCGCCACGTCCCTGAGCCCCTCCGCAGGCCCGCTCCGCCGCAGGATGTGCGCTGAGCCGATGATTCCCTCGTCCGTTCAACCGTGAGGTGGTGCATGCGAACGACCAGTCGACGTGGTCCGATTGTCCGGATGGCCGTGCTCGCCGCGATCGGCGCGGTGGCGATCGCCTCGCTTGACGCGCAGCAGCGACTTGAACCGGCGCGCACCTTTGGTCCTTCACCCGCCGACGAGCAGAACCGCGTCGAGGCCAGAAACGGCGTCGTGACCTCCGCAAACGGCCTCGCGAGCGAGGCGGGCCTGGAGATGCTGCGCGCCGGAGGGAACGCGGTCGATGCCGCCGTCGCCACGGCCTTCGCGATCGGGGTCGTCGAGCCCCAGATGTCCGGGCTGGGAAGCAGTGGCGCCGCCGTCGTGTGGATGAAAAAAGAAGGGAAACCCGCGTATCTGGACTTCTACGCAGCGCAGCCGGCCGACTCCTGGCGGGGCCACACGGAACCGGCGCCTGCGCCCGGGGCTGCGCCGGCACAGGGCCGCGGCCAGCAAGGCCAGCCCGCGCCGGTACCCGGACAGGAGCAAAGCGGGGCGCCAGGCCGGCCGGTTCCCGGCGACCTGCGCGTCGTTGGAATCCCCGGTGGTGTGGCGGGGCTGCTCACCCTGCATGAGAAATTCGGAGCCCTCACGCGCGAGCAGGTTCTCGCCCCGGCGATTCGGTTGGCCGAAGGCGGGTTCCCGGTCGGACAGATCCTCGCGGAATTCATCAACACCGGCGCGGCCAAGATGAAGCCGTTCCCCAAGGCCTACGCCCTCTACTTTCCGGACGGCAAGCCGCTCGCACCGGGTACGACGCTCCGTAATCCCGAACTCGCCGAGTCGCTGCGGCGCGTGGCGCGCGACGGGCGGAAGGGGTTCTATGACGGACCCACCGCCGAGGATCTCATCGCCACGCTGAACGCGGGGAAGCACCCGGCAACTCTCGCCGATCTCTCCAGCTTCCAGCCGCAGTGGAAGCGGCCCTTGTGCACTGACTATCGGGGCCGAGCCGTGCTCTCCGCTGCTCCGCCCGAGAACGGCATGCAGGTCCTTCACACGCTGGAGCTCCTGGAGCCATTCGATCTCAAGGCGCTCGGGTTGCCAAACCGCTCAGCTGAGGCGTTCAACGTGCTGGCGTCGGCGCTTCGCGTCGGCCAGGCTGATGCGCGCGGGAACGGCGATCCGAACTGGGTCCCGGTCCCCGCGCGCGGGATCTCGTCGTCGGCCTTCGCCGCGGAGCGCGGGGCCCTTGTCGGCGCCCGGCCTGCGCCGGACACGATCGCGCCAGCGAGCGCGGCGCCGTTCGACCAGGCGCAGCCGCCGGGCGAGTGTCGCCTCTACGATCCCTACGGCCCCGCGCCCGAGATTCCTCCCGGTCGACCAGCGCCGTGGCCGGCATCACAGGATGTGATTGGCGAGCGCCTCGACGAGGCGGGCGGCGAGACCACGCACATGTCGGTCGTCGACAAGGACGGGAATGCCGTGGCGCTGACTCAGACCAACAGCAGTGTCTGGGGCAGCGGCGGCTTCGTCGGCGGCTTCTTCCTGAACGATTCCGGATTCCGCTTCACCGACGCCAACATCAACGCGCCATCGAAGAGCCGCTGGAGAATCCGGACAACGACCATCTCCCCGACCATCGTGCTGCGGGACGGGAACGTGCAGATGGTCGTCGGAGCGCCCGGGGGCGGACGGATTCCGACCGAGATCGTCCAGGTGATGGTCTACACGCTGGACTACGGCATGGACCCGATCGACGCGGTGAAGATGCCCCGGATGTTCCCGTCCGCGCAGAATGCCCGGGTGCAGCTCGAGCACGGGTTCCCTCCCGCACTGCTTGCGCGACATCCGTGCGATGGGCTACGACCCGGTGCCCCCGTCGCCCGAGTACGCGCGGCTGTACATGATCGTGCGCCGCGGTGATACGTGGATCGGTGTAGCCGACACCCGGCACGACGGGCAGCCGCGGGGGTACTAGCCGATCGACGCGTCGTTAGCGGATGCCGTACTGGGAGAGCAGAGAGGTGACCGGCCCGGAATCGCGAATGGGCTTGAAGGCGACCGACGAGGCGACCATCGTGGCGCAGGACGGATCGAGATCGAAGGCGCGCTTCAGATGCGCCGCCGCCCGGGGAATGTCGCCGCCTCCCCCGTACGCCTCGGCGACAATCAGCTCGGCGCGAGCGCTCTGATCGAGTTGCATGACCGACTCGAGGTCGCGAATGCCTTCCTCGGAGCGTCCGGTCCTCAGTTCGAGCAGCCCGAGGTAGACCAGGGCGCCCGCGGGCGCGATCTTGGGGTTGCCGCGGAGAGGGGCGATGTCCTCCGTCGCGCCGGCGAGATCGCCTGCCAGCAGCCGGCACGCACCGCGCTCGGCGATGAGCGGCGTTTCGTCCCGAAACGCCCGGATCGTCCGGTTCATCAGATCCACGCACTCGGGATAGCGCCCCATCCGTCTCAGATTGTGCGCGCGATTGCTGGCCGCGGTGATCAGGTTCGGCTTGAGCTCCATCGCCTGCCGGTAATAGCTTTCAGCCAACGCCGGGTTCTGGTCCCGATGGCAGGCGTACACGTATGCGCTGTAGCTGTCGCCCAGAAGGCCGAGTGCTTCGGCCGCGCGGGGATCCAGTTCGACGGCTCGTTGCGCCTCCGCCCGCCAGTTCTTGACGTCACCCCTCGAACGGGCAGCCAGTGAAAGCGCGATGTGGGTCTCTGCCGCGCCCGGCGCCAGGCTGGCAGCGCGCATGGCAGATTCAGTCGCGCGGTCGCTCGCAGCCTTCCCGCCCGCCCACATCGGCTGGGAGAGTCGGCCGTAGGTCTTGGCGAGCGAGGCCCAGGCCGCCCCGTACTCGGGATCGCGCGACACGGCACGCTCGAGCGCAATCGCCGCGTCCCTGTACTGCCGGGATGCGTAAAGGGCATTGCCCTCGGCGAAGGCGGAATACGCCTGAGGGTCCTTCGTATCGTTGTGTTGGCTTGCTGGACTCGAACCGAATTGACCGAACGCGATCAGGGCGGCGGCGACGGCCACGACCAGCAGGAGAGCTCCGGCGAGCGCCCTCCGCCGGCCGGGTCTCGGCGCGGGGGCTGCAGTCGTCGGATCGCCCTCCCCGAGGTGGGGGACACGCTTCGCCATCCATTCCTGGAGCTCGCCGGTGAACGCGTAGGCTGTGGCGCGCTGCTTGTGTTCCAGGCGATGAACGGGAAGTCCTTCGCTCGATTCCCAGCGCTGGACGGTCCTGATGTCGTGACCGAGATGGACGGCGATCGCCTTCCATCCGTCCAGGCGGTCGCCGGCGCGGCCATCCTGCGGTTCAGAAATTCGGCTAACCTGTCCTGGCTCAGTGGGATCGGGATCGGACGTCATTTCACAGCCTGCATTTTACCCCTACCGCCGTTCAGCCGGAACGCCCGAGCGATGCCTCAGCGATCACGACATCAGGCGGCATGAACCCCGTGCCGCGTGATGTCGCTTGCCTTGACGGCGAGGCGGATGCACGTTACGCGCGAGCAAGTACCGGCGCAACTGCAAGGCGGTGAAGGAGCCTGGTCATGGGAGGAATATCAATGCGCACGCGCACTCTTATCGTTTCGGCGGCCCTCCTGGTCGCCACCTTTTCGGCGCCCTGGGCCGTACAGGCGCAGACTACGGACCGCTCGGGAGTCGAGGGAAAGCTGGTCGACCAAGGTGGCGGGGTGCTGCCCGGTGTGGCAGTGACGCTCTCCAGCACTGCCCTGCAGGGCGGGAACCGGAGCACTACGACGGGTGACGAAGGACGATACCGGTTCGCGGCGCTGCCGGCCGGCAACTACAAGGTAACGTTCGAGTTGCCAGGCTTCACGACCATCACACGAAATGTGCGGCTGGATACCGGCTTCGTCGCCACGGTCAATGAGAGCATGACGGTCGGGTCCGTCACCGAAGCGCTGACCGTCACCGCAGCCTCGCCTGTCGTCGACATCCGCACGACGGCCGTCAGCACGAACCTGGGAAAGGAAGCGCTCGAGAGCCTGCCGACCTCCAGGAGCATGTGGCAGGTCATGAGCCTCGCGCCGGGCATCCGGGTGACCGGGGCGGATGTGGGCGGGACGGCCGCCGGCACGCAGCAGAACTACTCGAACTACGGCACCTCGACCGGCGGCAACAAGCCATCGATTGACGGGGTCGATACCCGGGAGGACGCCGGCGGCGCGGGGTTCTACTACGACTACGGCGCGTTCCAGGAGGTGCAGATCAAGGCAATGGGCAACGACGCCGAGATGGCGGTGCCCGGCACCCAGTTCCTGGGCATCATCAAGTCGGGCGGCGACCTGTTTCACGGCTCGGCGATGTACTCGTTCGAGTCGCCGCGCCTGCAGGCGAACAACGTGACCGACGCGCTGCGGGCTCGCGGCGTCACCGAGGGCAACCCCTTGAAGAGCTACCACGACGGCAACGTCGACCTGGGCGGGCCGATGTTGAAGGGGCGTTTGTGGTTCTACGGGTCGTACCGGAACCAGCGGATTCGCCAGGGCGTCCTCGGCTACTTCACGTCACCCGGGGTGTCTGGTGAATACAACGTGCTCGTCTGGAACGCGACCGGGAAGATGACCGGCCAGCTCACACCGAAGCACCGGTTCAGCGGCTTCGCGCAGTACCAGACGAAGGACTACCCGGAGCGCAACGCCGATTCGTACCGCTACAAGGAAGCGACGTGGCACCAGATCTTCAAGCCGCTCGCCGCCAAGGGCGAATGGATCTGGATGGTCTCCGACCGCACCCTGGTGAACGCGTTCGTCGGGCGCTGGCAATACAAGACCGATGCGCTGAACCACACCGATGCACCTCCCTCCTACGACACGGTCACGCTCCGGTACTGGGGCCGGTTCAACACCTCGCCCTACGTCGGCGGCCGCGGCCGCTGGCAGTACAACGGCAGCGTGTCGCAGTACATCCCGCGCGCGCTGGGCGGATCGCACGACCTGAAGCTCGGCGCGGAGGTCACCGACGAAACCCGCACCTACGATGCGGACGCGCGATCGGACGGCGCCGACTATCAACTCCGATTCCAGAGCGGCGCGCCCTACCAGGTCGTCGTCTACAACTACCCCTACTACACGCTCGACAAGATGACCACGCAGTCGGTCTACCTGCGGGACGCCTGGCGCTTCGGCGACCGTGCCACCCTCAACCTCGGGTTCCGCTGGGAACGGTACCACCTCTTCCTGCCGGCGCAGTCCAAGCCCGTCGGACGCTTCTACCCGGCCGGTGATTTCCCGTCGACCGAGGTGCTCACCTGGAAGAACTGGGCGCCCCGCGTGGGGTTCTCGCTGCCGCTCGACAAGAGCAATCGCACCGTGCTCAAGGCGACCTACGGGTGGTTCAACTTCGCCACCCAGGCCACCTACGGGGACACCTACAACAGGAACGCGGCCAACACGACCACCTACCGGTGGAACGACATCAACGGCAACAAGAACTACGACGACGGCGAGTTCGGCACTTTCGTGAGCTCGACCGGGGCATCGTCCTCCGTGGCGAACCCGGGCCTGAAGCAGCCGAAGACCCACGAGTTCACCGTGTCGGTCGAGCGGCAACTCGCGTCCAGCTTTTCCAGCCGTGTGAGCTACATCTACCGGCGTGAAGTCGATCGGTACCAGAACGTGAACGTGCTTCGGCCGTACGACGCGTTCAACATTCCCATCACGACGACCGACCCGGGACCCGACGGAGTGGTCGGCACCGCCGACGATGGCGGCGCCGTGACCTACTACGACTACGCGGCGGCATATGCCGGGGCGGCGTTCGTTCAGAACAAGGACGTCAACACATCCGGCTTCCGGAACCTCTACCACAACATCGAACTGGCCGCCCAGAAACGGCTGTCGAATCGCTGGCAGCTCGTCGGGTCGTTTCTGGCCACCTACACGGACATGTGGCGCAACGGCGTCCCGCAGGATCCGAACGCCGCCGGCTTCCAGCCGAAGTCGAAGTACTGGGAATGGGGATTCAAGCTGTCGGGCAGCTACGAACTTCCGTGGCAGATCCAGGCTGCCGCGATGTTCACGAGCCAGAGCGGCGCGGTGTGGGCCAGGGAGGCGCGCTTCACGACGGGCCTCACCCGGCTCTCGGAGGTCATCCTGCTCATGGAAGATGCGGCGGCGCGGCGCCTGCCCGCGCAGAACATCCTCAACCTGAGGCTCGAGAAGCGGCAGAAGATCGGGCCGGGCACGGCAGCCATCCAGCTGGATTTCTTCAATGTGACCAATACCAACGTCGAACTCGGCGTGACGGCGCGGTCCGGCGCGAACTTCAACAAGATCACGAGCATCGTGCCGCCGTTTGTCGCGAAGTTCGGCGTCACCTATTCGTTCTAGCGACCAGGGACGATATCGTGACGCGCCATTCAACCGCCCGTCTCCTCGTGATTGCGCTCGTCGCGGCGGGTGTCGTGGTCTCCGGATCGGCAGGATCCGGCACGGAGGAATGCACGACGCTCGTCGCGGCCGGGCTCGCCACGCGCTCTGGTGGTCCCATCCTGTGGAAGAACCGGGATACCGGCACGCTCTCGAACAAGGTCATCCTCGTGAGGGAGCACCCTTACACGTTTCTCGCGCTGGTCGATGCCGACGACACGGCGGGTCGCGCGGCGTGGGCCGGGATGAACACCGTCGGGTTCGCCATCGCAAACTCGGCGTCGTACAATCTGCCCCAACCCTCCGGCGAATTGCAGGAGCAGGAAGGCGTCGTCATGGCCGAGGCCCTCCGTACCTGCCGGACGGTGGGCGATCTCGAGCGCATGATTGCCCGCCGGCAGGGGAAGCGCCTCGGCGTCCGGACCAACTTCTTCGCCATCGACGCGGAGGGCGGCGCCGCGATCATCGAGACGCACAACCACGGCTACACGAGATACGACGCCGCGTCGTTTCCCGGGCAGCGCCTGCCCAACACCAACTTCTCACGCAGCGGGGCGGAGAACGACGGCTCGGGGTACCTCCGGTTCGACCGCGAGGACCAGATCCTGCGCACGATTCCTGACGGAAGCCTCGATGCGGGCACGATATTCCGCGTGCTCGCGCGCGACCTCAGTCACCCGCTGCTTCATCATCCCTCGCGCGAGGAATGGAAACGGCTTCCGGCCGAGACACCCTACTGGATTCACTCCAACTACACCATCGATCGGCCCAGCACCGCCGCCGTCGTCGTCATGCAGGGCGTCCGGTCTGGTGAGGATCCAGCGCGGTCCACGATGTGGGTAGCGCTTGGCGAACCCGTCACCACGATCGCGGTGCCGCTGTGGGCGGCAGCGGGCGTGCCTCCCAGTGCGCTGTGGCAAGGCAAGGACGCACCGATTTCCGTCGAAGCATCCCGCTTGAAGAACCTGCTGCGGCCGCTGAAGTCCCGCGAGCGTGCTGAATACCTCGACATCACGAGACTCGACAACGCCGCCGGGACCGGATGGCTCCCGGGTCTGGTGGGCGTCGAGAAGGGCATTCTCGAAGAGACCGAAACGATGCTCGCGAAGGGCCCGTCGCCCGATATCCTCGCGGCCCACCAGGAAGCGATGGCGGCGCGCGCTCATGCGGCGCTCACCCGCGTCCAGCCTCCGTCACGGGCGGGAACGGGCGAAGAGCCAGCGCCCGCGTCGCTCCTGGCGCCGGCGATTGCCGAAGGCGTCGTGGCGCAGCAGCTACGGAAGCACGACGATGCGCTCTCGGCCTTCGCGAAGGCGAACGCGATTGACCCGGCCGACGCCGGGACGCAACTGCTGAGGTGCCGATCGCTCGCCGGGGTGCGGAAGTACGCCGAGGCGATTGGCGCCTGCACGGAGTCGCTTCGCCTGCGGCCAGATCGGGCCGAAGTGCTCCGGGATCGCGGCCACTACCACCTGAACCTGGGGCAGGTCGAGCCCGCGTTGTCCGACCTCCAGCGAGCGGTCGCAATCGCTCCGCGAGATCGCGGCGTCTACTACCACCTGGGCCTCGCCTACTACCTGATGGGCGACTTCGCGAACGCCGCAAAGACCTACGAGGGATGTGTCGCCAACGCAGGGGACGAAGCATTCAGAATCGAATGCCAGGCCTGGCTGCTGCCAAGCCTGTTGCGCGCGGGTCGCCGAGACGATGGCCGGAAGCTGCTCTCGGCTGTGACGGTCGCTGCGATGGAGGGACATCCCGGCAACTATCTGGATCGGATCGGGCTGTTCAAGGGGACTCGGAGCGAAGCCGAAGTGGCGGCTACCATGTCCGCGGAAGGGCCGGCTTCAGAGGCGGCTGTCGGATACAGCATCGGCGTCTGGCACCTGCTGAATGGTCGAACAGCTCGTGCGCGGGAGTACTTCAACCGCGCAATCGCTTCCCATTACACCCAGGCGTGGGGGTACCGTGCGGCCGAAGCGGACCTGAAGCGCCTTGATGCGAGTGCGGCAGTGAAATAGAAACGGCGGGCGCCGTCAGCCACGTCGCCGGCCCCTTCCTCGTGTCGCGCCGTTCCCGTCCTTCGCACACGCGTGATGTGCTCTTCGATCGGCCATCCGAAATTCCATCCATCCGAAAACCCTGTTCACAGCGAGCTGGTTCGCGGGAAAATGACCAGGGGATTCGCCCACAACCGAGTTCGCGCAGCAGTAGTCCGGCTCGCACCGGTTTCCTCGATGGGGTTCGTGGAGAGGCAACATGCACTTCGATCTCGACCAGGCAACCGACCTGCTCGCGCGCACTCCAGCGACGCTGACGACCCTGCTCGGCGGCCTCGCGGAACCCTGGATCAGAGGCAACGAGGGCCCCGAGACCTTCAGCCCCTTCGATGTCGTGGGGCACCTCGTCGACGGCGAGGAGACGGACTGGATCCCGCGCGCGCGGATCATACTGGCGCGCGGGCCGGACCCGCGCTTCGATCCGTACGATCGATTCCGGCATCATTCGCGTAATGCTGGCCGCACGTTCGAATCGCTGCTGCAGGAGTTCGGCGAGCTGCGGGCCTCGAACCTGGACCAGTTGCGCAGTTGGCGTCTGACGGCAGCAGACCTCGAGCTGCCGGGCGTGCATCCGAGGCTCGGGCCCGTGACGCTGCGGAACCTGCTTGCCGGATGGGTCGTGCACGATCTGGGTCACATCGCCCAGGTCGTGCGCGTCATGGCGAAGCAATACTTCAGCGAGGTCGGTCCATGGGTGCCGTTCATGCCCGTCTTGACCGACCACGAGACGCCGCGCTCGTAGGACGCTCGTCCACTGCGCGGAACGCCAATCCAGGCGGCGCAATCAGCAGCCTGACGCTAGCTCACCAGCACCTTCACGTCCGGGAAGCCCATCAGCTTCAGAATGACGTAGTTCACGGCCGCTTCACCGGGATCATCCGAGACGCAAATCAGCTCCGCGTACCTCGGCACGCCGGCCTTCGCCAGGATGTTCCAGATGTCCTTCGCGGCCTTCGGCGTGCCGTCCGGATTGAGCAGGCTTGTGTACGGCACCTGGACGACCTTACCGTCCGGAGGCTTCGCGGGCGCGCCGTTGCCGGACGCGATGAAGACCTTCGGATAGCTCCCCCGCGAGCTCTTCGGATCCGCGATCATCACGTCCTTGCGGACGTTCGCGAAATACTTCGTGGCGGGGACAGCAAGATCGTTGGCCGCCTTCTTCTGGCCGACGACCGTCGGCTGCTTGGCCACCGTGAACCCCTGCTGTGCCCATCGCTCCATGGAGTCCATGAAGACGGACACCTTCTTCTGACCGAGCTGCTCCAGCACGACGAACGCGAGGGCGGCCTCCTTCGTCAGGCCCGCGCCGGACACCACGACCGCCTCGAGAGACGTGTCCACGCCCGCAGCTCCCAACACTGCCGCCAGCTTGTCGGGACTCCCGAGACTGTTCCTGAACACCTCTGCGGGAACGTTCACGGCGAACGGCACGTGTCCTTGCCCGTACGCATCCGCGGGCCGCACATCCACGATCGTGATCGGTGCGCTGATGAACGTCCTCAGCCGTTGGCTGGACCACCACTGCAGCCACTTTGCGTCCCTCATCAGGAACGGGGCATCGTAAGTCCAGTACGGAAGCTCGCGTGGGTCGCTCAGCCATCCGAGTTCGGACTCGGGAAACAGCTTCACCTTGGGATAGCCCAGGATGAACTTCAACGCGAAGAACGGACCGCTGGCGGCCACTCCGCCCCCGCAGTAGGTGTAGATCTCCTGCTCGGGCTTGAGGTCCAGGTAGGCGGCCATTCGCCGAAGTTCTTCAGGCGACTTGAAGGTCTTGTCCGGGTTGAACAGATCGGCGCTCGGGAGGAGGATCCCGTTTGGAATATGGCCGGCCTTGTTGAAGACGAGCACTTCGCCGAAGTGCCAGTCGGGATCGAGTGCCTCAACCAGCGCGTGAGTGGCGGGGTCTCCCGCTGCATCGAGGACCGCGGGCAGCCTGACTCTCACATCGTCGTTGTACTTCCCGATCTTGAACGTGCCCTTCTTCGGGGCCGGCGGGGCATCCTTCGTGACGGGCAGGCCTGTCTCCTGCCACTTGGAGAGCCCGCCGTCGAGGATGACGAGGTCCTTCGCGGGGAAGCCGTGATAGAGGAGAGAGAACATGACACGAGTGGCCATGTAGGTGCCGCCCTGATCGTAGAGGACAATCGTCTTTCCGGGACTGACTCCCCACGACTGAAAGACCCGATCCACCTCGGCAACCGGCCTGTCCTCCGTGCCATAAACGAGCACGAACGCGCTGACGGCGCCGGGAATGTGCTGCGCCGCGTAGATCGGCGCGGGTGACGCGTCGAGGATCAGGATCTCGGGATTCTTGAGGTTCTTTTCGAGCCACCTGACGTCGACGAGATTGCCTTTGATCCCTTCCGCCGCCATCAGCGGTTGCGCCGCAACCAGAACGACGGTAACGGCAACCAGGCCGCAGAATCTCACTACCTTCGACATGTAGTCCCTCTTTTCCTTCAACGGGTTGGCCCTGGGGATCTAGACGGCCACAACTGACGGAGGGTTCCAGCGGCGGGTTCTATCGCCGCCCGAATTGCCGCATGGCCTCGCCGGGGTCGCGGCCGGCGCGCTTCGAGGCTACTGGTCGGCGTACCGCTTCGCGGCGGCGAGATCGTTGCGCAGTTCTTCGGCCGTTCGTCGCGGACCGTAGCCGGGCGTGTCGCGCTGAATGCGCCAGCTCTCCTTCAGAGGACCCGCATCAACCGTGTCGAATCCGAACTCATCCAGGAGGTGCTTCACCGCTGCCTTGGCCTCTGCATCGTCTCCGGCGATGACCAGCGCACGCCGGTTCTTCGTGCCGGCGGGTCGTCCGTCGGTCGTGAGGTGGGCGGCGTAGATGTGGTTGAACGCCTTGACGACCTTCGACTTCGGCACGTGCGCCTGCAGGAGCTCGGAGGTCGTCGTCGACTCGTTGTCGAGCTCCGCGATGTGGCCGTCGCGCTGAGGGTAGTAGTTGTTGGTGTCGATGACGATCTTGCCGGCGAGCGGTTCGACCGGCACCTCCCGGTACTTCCCGAGCGGAATCGTCACCACGACAATGTCGCCAGCCTTCGCCGCGTCGACGGCGGTGGCGGCCCGGGCTTTCGGCCCAAGCTCGGCCACGAGCGCGGTCAACGTTCTTGGCCCGCGCGAATTGCTGATGACGACATCGTATCCGTGCGCCACGGCGAGCCGGGCGACCTGGCTTCCAATCATCCCGGCGCCGATGATTCCGATCGTGGGCATGACAAACGCTCCGTTCTGTTTTGGCGGTTCCTTCGTCGCTTGCAGTGCCGAGGTCCGCCGGATTCGCCGCGGAGGGTCCTAGGGATAGGACGCGTCGGGCGCCGAGGCGGGTGCAGATAATCGCCCTGCTGTAGCGCGCAGCGAACCTGGCGCGCAGGCTGCCAATGCCTGTGCCCTACCCGGGAAGCGTGCGGATGGGCAAGTGTATGATGACCGGGTGCACGTCGAAGGGCTGTCGGTCGCGGCTTGCTTGCCGGTCCACGTGAGCGCCAACCGTCACGAGAACCAATCGCGTTCCGGGCTTCTGCACGAACCACAATCGGCGTGCATGCCGGGAGTCCAGCCTCGCGAACAGCGATTTCAGTACTTGAGGTCCCGGCATGACACCACTCAAACGTGATTCGAGAGTGTACGTCGCAGGCCACACGGGCCTTGTCGGATCGGCGATTCTGCGATGCCTGGATCGCGAGGGCTTCGATAACCCGCTCCTTGCGACACGGGAGCAATTGGATCTTCGCGATCAGGCGGCCGTGAGCGACTGGTTTCGAGCGAACCGGCCGGAGTTCGTATTCCTGGTCGCTGGCACGGTGGGCGGGATTCTGGCCAACGCGACGAGACCCGCGGAGTTCATCTACGACAACATGATGATTCACGCCACAGTGGTCCACGCGGCCCACCTGCACGGCGTAAGCAAACTCCTTTACCTCGGCAGTTCGTGCATCTACCCGCGGGAGTGTCCGCAGCCCATCAAGGAGGAGTCCCTTCTGACTGGCCCGCTGGAGCCGACAAACGAATCTTACGCATTGGCAAAGATCGCGGGCGTCAAGCTGTGTCAGTCGTACCGGCGCCAGTATGGATGCAACTTCATTTCCGCGATGCCGACCAATCTCTACGGCCCCGGCGATAATTTCGACCTGACCAGCTCTCATGTCCTGCCAGCCCTCATGCGTAGATTCCACGACGCGAAGATGGCAGGGGCAACGGACATCGTCGTGTGGGGCACGGGATCCCCCAGGCGCGAATTCCTCCACGTCGACGATCTTGCCGACGCTTGTGTGTTCCTGATGCGGCACTACGAGGACGCGCAGCATATCAACATCGGTTCGGGCCAGGATCTCTCAATTCGAGAACTGGCCGAGATGATCCGCGAAGTCGTGTACCCGGAGGCGCAGGTCAAGTTCGACCCGTCCAAGCCCGATGGGACACCGCGCAAACTCCTGGACGTGTCGCGCCTGCATGGTCTCGGGTGGAGTCATCGGATCGAACTGCGAGCCGGCATTGAAACCACCTATCGGTGGTACATCGATGCGAACCGTCCCTCAGAAGGTCTCTGACCACGGCTTGGCCGCCTCCCACGATCGCGCGACGCTTTGCGATCGTGGGGGCTTGCAAGTGGCTCATCAGGCAGGACTTGGCGATCCGCAAGGCCTGGGCTCAGCTGTTGTTGACAAGTGAATTGACCGCCTGCGTTTGACAAGTGATCTGACCGCTTTCGCTAGAGTGTCGCCGTGCCCGCCTGTGGGTGCTGTGGGCCGGCCGGCGCTCTGTGCGGCCGGTCCAAGCGGCTCGTACGCGGCCGGCGCGTCTTGCCGTGCAAGGCGCGGTCGCATCCGCAGGCCGGCCGGTTGACTCGAAGAGGCCGAGGCGCTGGGGGCCCATCGAGATGGCGTCGGACGACGACTTCGCGGCGCAGGTCGTCGCCGCGCAGCGCGGTCATAATCGCCGCGGTGCTTCCGCGTCCTGCGCATACAACACCGACGGTGGCATCATCGGGGACCGCGATCAGCGTCGCCCGCGTCTCGGGGGCGAGCGCGAACCAGCGTGCGGGCTGCCGTCGATATGCAGCAACTCCCCGAAGCAGCCGCGCGCCGACGGCGGTGCCGACCGCGCGGGCGACGCTTCACCACCAGGCCCGCCGCCTGCAGCGCCTGCTTGATCCAGCTATAGGAGAGCGTCACCTGGTGCTCCCGCCGGGCGATCTCGACAAAGTGCCGGACATTGAAGCCCTGATACCGCTCGCGATACAACCGCAGCACGCGCTCGACCTCGCCCGGAGGGGCCCGATGGATCGAGGGCCGATGGAGCCGCTGGTCGAGCAAGCCAGCGTACCCCTGCGCTTCGTAGCGCTCCCGCCACCGCCGCAAGGTCCGGGGCGACCACCCCAGCACCTCCGCCGCACGGAACCAATGCCACTCCCCGCTGATCGCCTTTAACATCACTTCGCGGATCGTCATCACCCGCTCCCACGCGGACTCCGGATACCCCATGGCGGCCTCCTCGGCTACCAGGGGTATCGTCCGCAGCGAAAGCGGTCAATTCACTTGCTCTCGGGAGCGGTCAGATCATGTACTCCCTACAGGCCTGGGCTCAGCTTGACAAACGCCATCCCGTGAGGATAATGAACACGTTTTTGCCTGCCCCGATAACTTCGGCCGCCGCAGCTCTCGAGATGGCGTTGGTCCGCCCATCCACGAACCAGGGCTGGACTTCAACGGGTCCGATTGGGCGCTCAGTCGCCGTGGAGGTCGACGCGCCATGTCAGCCTGCCTGCGAACGCCGGCCACGCTTCTGCTGATCCCGCTTCTGCTGACCTGCGCGATTGTCGCCGCTGCGCAGCCACCGGCGAACGTACAGCTCCCGGCGAGTGCGCCGCCGGCCTACCCGCTCGGTCCTGGCGATGAGATTTCCGTCCTAGTACCGGGCCTCGAGCCATCGAACCAGACGGTCCGAATTGAACCCGCTGGCTTCGTCAGCCTGCTCCTGGTTGGCAGAATCCACGTGGCCGACAAGACCGTCGAACAGGTGGAAAAGGAACTCAGGGCCAAGCTCGGCGAGTTCATGGAGGATCCCCAGGTTGCGGTGAACGTCATTGCATTCCGAAGCCGCCCGGTTTCGGTCATCGGCGCTGTCAGAAGCCCCGGCGTGCACCAGCTTCAGGGCAACATGACGATTCTCGAGGTGCTTTCACTCGCGCAGGGACTGCAGGACGATGCGGGCCACACCGTCAGAATTACCAGAAACACATCCAACGGCCCGATTCCCCTGCCGACGGCGGCTCCGGACGCCTCAGGACGGTACAGCGTCGCACACATCAGCTTGAAGTCGCTCTTGAACGCCAGCAATCCGCAGGAAAACGTCTGGGTCATGCCGAACGACGTGATTTCGGTGCCCCGGGCGGAACTGGTCTACGTCATGGGCGACGTCGTCAAGGCCGGGGGGTTCGTGCTGCGAGAACGGGAGACCATGTCCGTGCTGCAGGCCCTGTCGCTGGCGGGCGGTTTTGGACCAATGGCGGCGCCCGGGAGCGCGCGCATCCTCAGGGTGCGACCGAACAGCTCGGAGCGAGAGCAGCTGCCCGTCGATGCGCGCGTCATTCTTCAGGGGAAGGCCCGTGACGTTCCTCTGCAGCCGGACGACATCCTGTACATTCCCCACAACACCTTGAAGGCCGCCGCAGTGAAAGCGGTCGAAGCGGCCATCCAGCTCGGAACCGCTATCATCATCTGGCGCCGTTAGCCCGGGTTCCATGGACGACCAACACCTCTCCACGCGCAACGTCGAGGCCTCGACACCGGAGCCCGCGGCAGTCGCTGCGAACCGAACGCCGTTCTATTCGCGACCCGTCTCGGAGGGTCAGGAGTTCTTGCGGCTCGGACGCATCCTGTGGAGCGGGCGAGGCCGGGTGCTGTTGGCCACCGCTCTCGTTGGCGCGCTGGCATTGCTCCTGGGACTCAGCCAGACTCCCGTCTATCAAGCGCGCGCGGTCCTCGAGCTGCAAGGCGTCAACGAGAACTTCCTGAACGCCGGCGACGTCAACCCAACGTCTTCGGCGGGGCCCTGGTGGTCCGAGTCCAACCAGCAGGCGCTTGTCGAAGTCATGAGCAGCGACTCGCTCTTGAAACGCGTGCTCGGAAAACTCAGCCCGGAAGAGCGGGCGAGGATCGGCGCAAGGACGGACTACTTTTCCCGCTGGCTCAACGCCTTCGGATCGAATCCGCAGTCGTCCGCCGGCGGGGCGATCGACGCGCTCGCGTCCAAGGCGAAAGCCGACTTGCAGGTCGAAGCGTCTCGAACGAGCCACATCATCCAGGTGAAGTTTGACTCGCCCGATCCGACCGTGGCGGCGACCATCGCGAATGCGCTGGCCCGCGAGTTCACGGAGCAGAGCCTGGAAGACCGCTGGGCAATCGCGCAGCACACCGGAGTGTGGCTCAGCCGGCACCTCGAGGATCTGAGGGTCAAGCTGGAAAAGGCAGAGCGGGCACTGCAGGACTACGCGCAGGCATCGGGTTTGATGTTCACGGCGCAAGACCAGAGCCCACTCGACGACAAGTTTCGGCAGCTTCAACAGGAGCTGTCCGCGGTGCAGGCGGAGCGGCGGGAGCGACAGTCTCAGTACGAGCTGATCGCTTCCAGTCCCGCTGATTCGCTGCCCGAGGTGCTGGACAGCCCTGGACGGCGCGAGCAGGAGATCAAGCTGACGGATCTGCGGCGCGAGTTTGCGGAAGTCCGCGCGACCTTCAAGCCGACCTACTACAAGGTCAAGCAGCTGCAGGCGCAGATCGACGAATTGGAGAAATCGCTCAACCGCGGACGGAACGATATCGTGCGGCGAATCCAGAACGAGTTCGAGTCGGCAAAGCGGCGAGAAGAGTTGGCAACCGCGGCCTTCGAGAACCAATCGAGGCTCGTCAGCGAACAAAACACCAAAGCCATCCAGTACGGCATTCTGAAGCGCGAGGTTGACACAAACAGGCACGTCTACGACGCCATGCTGCAGAAGGTGCAGGAAAGCCGCATCGCGGCTGCGACGCCCGTGCAGAATCTCCGCGTAGTGGATGCGGCACGGCCTCCCGCGCGTCCGTACAAGCCGCGGGTGGCGCTGCACCTCCTCTTCGGCGCGCTTGGCGGGTTCGTGCTCGGCATGTCGTGGGTCGTCGTTCGCGCCTATGGCGACCGGACCCTTCGAGGACCGACCGAGTTGGCGCGGTACCTCGAACTCCCGGTGCTGGCCGCCATTCCGGCGGCGCGCACCGACCAGCAACCCGCCAGACGGCGCGGGCTCCTGGGCGGCCGCCTGTCGCCGCACCGCATTGACACCGACGAAGAAGGCAGCCAGGTCGAACTGGCGTCCTGGCGCCGGCGAAATTCGTTCCTTGCTGAGTCGTTCCGCTCGGCAGCGGCGTCACTGCGGTTTGCCGCCGGAACCCGGCCGACCGTCGTCGTCGTGACCAGTCCCGGCCCGCAGGACGGCAAGAGCACGAGCGTTTCCAACCTTGGGATCGCCCTCGCCCGAATGGACTGCCGGGTGCTGCTCATGGACTGTGATACCCGCGGTCCCCGGCTCCACACGATCTTCGGGCTGCCCAACGAAAAGGGAGTCGTCAGCGTGCTTCGGACCGGATCATTGTCGGACCTCCCGTTGCTCCAAACCGAAGTGCCGAAGTTGTTCGTGTTGCCCAGCGGGCCGGTTGACAAGGACGCCCCGGATGCCCTGCAATCGCCTGCGCTACCAACCCTCCTCGGTCAGCTTCGCACGCGGTTCGACGTCATCCTGATTGACACGCCCCCAATGCTTCAGGTCGCCGACGCCCGCCTGCTCAGCCGCCTCGCCGATGGCGTGGTCCTGGTACTGCGGTCAGGCCAGACTACGCGCGCGATCGCCCGAGCGGCCGTCGAGCGTCTCATCGAGGACGGCACGCTCCTGCTCGGGAGCATCCTGAACAACTGGACTCCCGATGGCGCCGGCAGCGATGTCGAGTTCTACCGGAAATACAGCCGGTTCTCTCGCGACTAGCGCGCCATGACCTCGAACTGGATTCTGAAGGCAGCGGCCTTCAAGATCCTCAGCGTCGCACCGGGCGGCGTTCCGCTCTACCATCTCCTCCAGCGCCGCGTCACGGGCAACGCGTTGCCCGATGCCGGGACCGCGCTCCAGAAGATCGGCGTCGGGTGGCGGTACTTGCTGCTGGCTCGAGAGATTCTCGGCGATCTCGATCCGCGTGCCATGACCCATTTCGACATCGGGTCCGGCTGGATGCCGACCGTCCCGTTCCTGTACTACAGCCTGGGCACGGACCGGCAACGGCTGTACGATGTCAGGCGCAACCTGCAACTGCGTGCGGTCGCGCAGACAGCCCGCGTGTTCGATCGGGTCATCGGTTCCTTCCACGGTCCGACACCAGTACGGCAAATCCCCGCGCCTCAAAGACGAGACGTCCTGGTCGGCTACCTGCAGCGAATGGGAATCGAGTACGTCGCGCCGTACTCGCCGGCGGACTTTCACGGCAGTCGCGGTTGGAAGCTCATCACCTGCACACAGGTCTTGCTGCACATGGACCCGGAATCGATCGCGTCGCTTTTTCGGGCGCTGGCCTCTGTCATGTGCAAGGGAGATCTGCTGATGGCCACGGTGAAATGCTATGACGTATGGTCGGACCGAGACCTGAAGCTCTCCCCCTACAACAAATGGCGCTACTCGGAGTTCGTGTGGGAGCACCTCGTCAACTCACGCCTGATGAGCTTCAATCGGCTCACCCCATCTCGCTACCGAACCTTGCTTCAGACAGCCGGTTTCGACATAGTCAGGTTCGATGTGACGGGACCGACAGACGCCGACACGCGGGAGCTGCGGCGAATCCCGGTTCATCACAGCGTTCGTCACCTGTCGGAAGCCGATCTGGGTGCGAGAGAAGTCCTGTTCGTCGCGACCGTTCCATGTTGACCTGTCTCGTCTTTCACGTCGTGGAGGACGATCCCCGCAGCGACTTCCGGTCGATCCGGCCGAGCGACCTGGAGCGGCACCTGCGGATGATTTCCCGGAAGGCGGCCAGCGTCGTGAATCCGGAATCTCTCGGATCCCCACCGCCAGCAGGGCAGAATTTCCTGCTCACGTTTGATGACGCCACCGACGATCACGCGCGCACCGTCGCGCCGATGCTCGAGTCGTTCGGGCTTCGCGGGGTCTTCTTCGTACCGACGGCGGCAATCGGCCGACCCGGCCGCCTGTCGAACGACCAGGTCGCTTCTCTCGCATCCAAGGGCCACATCGTCGGTTCTCATTCCCACCGTCACGAGCGGCTGGATCGAACCGGCGAGGACGACGTTCGGCGGGAGTTGCGTGAATCTGCCGATCGGATTGAACTCCTCACCGGCCAACGGCCCGTCCACTTCGCCGCGCCGGGGGGCGCGATGAGCGCCGCCATTGGCCGGGCCCTGCTGGTCGAGGGATTCAAGACCTGCCGGACGCTCCGATGGGGTTGGAATCGGACCTGGGATCCGCTCTCGATCGAGGCCATTCCGATGACCAGCATCGGGGCGGCGGCACTACTGACGTGGTCGATCCACGCCAGGGGAGAGGCAGTCCTGAAACTGTTGTACCGGGCGAGGCCGCTCGCTGGAACACCTTCCTCGGCCTCCCACCGATGACGGGCACGACCTTCTCCCGCAGCCACTTCGAATCGGTGTTCCTGGAACACGTCCTTCCCGTCTACGACGGCCATCCCTTTGGAGAACTGAGCCGCAAGCATGGAATTGACGCGCGACACTGGCTCTACCTGGAGTTGTTGGATCGGGCGGGCGTCCTGGTACCGGGGAAGTCGGCGGTAGATCTCGGTGGTGGAATCTCCTGGCTGGCGTTGATGCTGAGAGAGGTGGGCCTGCAAGTCGCCATGATCGACGACTTCCGCGGCGGTGGCGGCGTGGATGGCGACAGGCAGCCAACCGAGCTGCTCATCGAGCGGTTCCGCAGCCGAGGGGTCGTCGTCCATCAGCAGGATCTGCTTTCGGTCGACCTGCCGCTGGCTGCGGCCTCAGTCGACGCCGTCATCTCGCTGCACAGCCTGGAGCATTGGCACCATTCGCCGCGGCGGCTGTTCGGCGAGATTCACCGCGTCCTGAAAGGCGGCGGACTCCTCCTGCTGGGGGGCCCGAATGCCGTGAACCTCCGAAAGAGACTGTCGGTGCTCTTCGGGAACACCAACCAGGCGCCGTTGCGGGAGTGGTATTTCGGGGGGGATCCCGAGTATCGAGGCCACGTCCGGGAGCCCATCGTTCGCGAATTGCAGCAGTTGCTCGAGTGGAACGGGTTCGAATTGACGGACACGATCGGCCGCAACTTCCTAGGCCTCGACAGCCTCGTTCAGAGGGGGAGGTTCGGCGCCGTTGCCTCTCATGTCCTTTCGTTACTGGACCCGCTGTTCCGCCTGGCGCCGGGTCTCTGCTCGGACATTCACGTCCTCGGGAGAAAGCGGCGTGTGCCCCGCAGCGGATAGTGCGCACTTCATCGTCGGAGGCGGCGTCTCCGGACTGGCTGCCGGCATGGCGTCAGGGGCGAGCGTCTACGAGTCCCATCCGTGGCCCGGCGGACTATGTGCCTCCTACTACGTCGAATCCGTGAGCGGACTCCGCCGTCCGGCGCCTCCTGACGACGGCGAAGCCTACCGCTTCGAGGTCGGCGGTGGCCACTGGGTCTGGGGTGCGGATCCCGTTGTGTGGCATCTGTTCAGGTCGATGGTGGAATGGCGGACCTACGTTCGCCGGGCCGTCGTCTTTCTGCCGTCACGGGATCTGGTCGTCCCCTACCCCCTTCAATACCACCTCCGGTACCTCGGTCAACACACCGGAGTCGCCGTCCTGCGGGAGATCGAGGCCGCACGAAGCCGAGGCAACCAGCCGCAGACGCTCGCCGAGTGGTTGAGGGTCACTTTTGGAGACACACTTTGCGAATTGTTCTTTGACCCGTTCCACCGCCTATACACGGCCGGATTGTGGCAAGAGGTGGCAGCACCCGATGAGGCAAAGTCGCCTGCCGACTTGCGGCTTGTGGCCGAAGGGCTCGCCTCCGCGAATGCGGGCGCGGGATACAACACCGAGTTTCACTATCCCGTCGGCGGCCTGGATTTGCTGATTCGAAAGATGGCGACGGCGTGCCGTCTTCACCTCAATCGAACGGTTGCCGGTATCAACCTCGAACGTCAGGTCGTTCGCTTTGCTGACGGCGCGGAACAAGGCTTCCGTCGCATTCTCTCCACGCTCCCTCTTTCGACGGTCGTGAGAATTGCGGACCTGAGACTCTCAGAGGAATGCGAACCCTATAGCTCCGTGGTGGTGATCAACATTGGAGCGGGTCGAGGAACCGCGTGCCCGGATGCGCAGTGGGTGTACGTGCCGGAGAGCCGGTCCGGCTTCCATCGTGTCGGCTTCTACAGTCACGTGGATCCCATGTTCCTGCCGGCCTCATGCCGTGAAGATCCGCAGCGAATCGGCCTCTACGTGGAGGTCGCCCGGCGGGGTGGCGACCGGCCGGACGAAGTCGAGCTCGGCCGAATCTGCGGGTCGGTCGTCGGCGAACTGACGGACTGGGGATGGATCCGCCACGCCGACATCGTCGACCCGACTTGGGTTGACGTGGCGTACACATGGACGAGGCCGGGATCCCAGTGGCGAATCCGGGCCCTGAAAGCACTCGAGGCGTCCGGCGTTGTTCAAGTGGGCCGCTTCGCCCGCTGGGAGACGCGAGTGCAGGATCAGGGAATCGCCCAGTCGGTCTGCAACGGGCTGGCCGCTGGAGCTTCGTTGCGCCAGTCGCTCACATAGGGGATATGCAGCAGGACCTTCTGGATTTCCTGGAAAGGAGCGGCGTCCGGTACGCCCTGCTCCATGCCGCCGCAGACCGGACCGCTGACACCGACATCGTGGCGGCGCCGGAATCGCTGGGCGCCCTGAGGCGGGCCCTGTCGGCGGAGTACACGATCGCGCAGATCTGGCAATACGAAGCGACGGGAACGGCGTTTGTCGTCACCGCCCGCGCCGGTGGCGACGACCGATTCGAGATCCTCGATGTCACGACAGACTTCCGGTGGAACGGCCGGGTGCTGCTCCGGGGCTCGGAGCTGCTCGAGGCCGCACAGCACGTCGGAACCCGGCACGTCGTCGCGCGCAGGCATGAGTTCATCTACCTGCTGCTCAAGAAAGTGTACGACAAGGGGTTTGTTCCGCCGGAGCAGCGGCGGCGCCTTCGCGAGCTGTTCCTGGAGCAGCCTCGCGCAGCCGAGGACGAGGCCCGCAGGTTCTTTGGCGACGAATGGAGCCGGAAGCTCTCGCGCTGGATCGAATCGGAGCGCTGGAACGATCTCGAAGCCGCCGTTCCCGAGTTGAGACGCGCCGTTCGCTGGCAGACGTTCCGCCGGGATCCCCTGAATCCCGTCCGTTACTGGGCAGCGGAGATCCGGCGCATCTGGACCCGCGTGTGTCATCCAACCGGGCTCACCGTGTCGGTGCTTGGACCGGACGGCGCAGGGAAATCCACGCTCATCGCCGGCATCGTGACGCGGACTGCCGGCGCGTTCCGGCGGCACGAGGTGTTTCATTGGCGTCCCACCGTTCTCTGGGGACGGCCGGGAGGTGATTCGGTGACCGATCCCCATGGGGATCCGCCCCGGGGTCGCTTCATGTCAGCCCTTAAACTCATGGCCGTCGTGCTGGATTACTGGCTGGGATACCTCGTCGTCAAACACCGCGTCGTCCGATCAGGGCTTGTTCTCTTCGATCGGTATTTCTACGACCTCATGGTGGACACGAAGCGGTATCGTTACAGCGGTGGTCGCTGGCTGCCGCGCATGCTGAGCACGGTGATCCCGTCCCCTGATCTTGTTTTCGTGCTGGACGCCCCGGCGCGCGTGATGTGGGAGCGGAAGCCGGAAGTTCCGCTGGCCGAAGTCGAGCGTCAGTGCGAGGCGTATAGGCGGTTGGCTGAAAGTCGACAATGGACGGTGCTCGACGCCTCCCGAACGCCCGCGGAAGTCGCAGTGGAAGCGAGCCGCCTGGTCGTCGAGCGTCTCGAGCGAAGGGTGACGAGCCGTGAGAAGCCTGGATCTCGCTGACAGCGCGCCGGCAGCGGGGTTCAGGGCATGCGAGCTGATCAGGATGCTCTCCGGACGGGCGACAGCCGGCTCGATCCATCCCGCCGGAGGGGCGGCTGAGACGTTTGCCGTCCTGCCGAGCCTGAGACGCCCGAGGTGGGCGTTGCCGATCGATCATGCCGCCGCGTCGCTCGAGGGCATGCAGTTGTACACGCCGGACAGCCTCTCGGGCCGGCTGCTCAAGCAACTTCTGACGCTGGCCATCCGGGCGGGATGGCGCGGGTGGGACCCTCAGAGCGTCGCGCGTGCCAGCCTGGCGCCACTCCGGGAGTGGATTGACGCCGTAACGGGCGAGGCCGATGCGACCTTTGCCGTGAAGATCGGACCGGGGTGTGATCGAGCCGTTGCCCAGGTGATGCGGCGTAACGGAGGGACACTCGGCTACCTGAAGGTCGGCTGCAGCTCCGTCGAAGCGCAGCAACTGAAGCACGAAGCCGCCTTTCTGCAGGAACTCTCTGCCGCGGGCGTCTTGCCGGCGAGCGTGCCCCGCGTCATTGCCACGGTCGAACACGCCGACTCGTTCTTGATGTTGGAGAGCGCCGGTCCCGGGGTTCGAAGTCCGGTGCGTTTCGTGGAACCTCACGCCCTGTTCCTGAGCGCGCTCTGGCAGTCGAGCCTTCATTACCGGGAGGCGGGCTCAGAGGTTGATGCCTCGATCGCGCGCTGGAGGCTGGCTCGAGAATCCCTGGACTCCGCGTCATACGCCGCGGGAGAACACGCCCTCTCTCGGGCAGGTCAGGCGCTCGGTCGGGCGATGCTTCCCTGCGCGCGAATTCACGGCGACTTCGCACCCTGGAACTGCCAGGTGAATGGCGACCGGTTGTTCGTCTTCGACTGGGAACACGGCGTCCGGGATGGACTAGCCGGATGGGACCTGCTCCACTTCGTCGGCCAGGTGGAGTTGCTCGTGCGGTACGGGAGCGAAGCAACGGTGCTCGACCGGCTGCTCGGAGCTGCCCGGTCACTCAGCTCGGCATTTCCAGAACTTCGCTTCCGGGCCGCATGGGCTGGCCCGGTGGCGGCCGTCTATTTGTGCGACGTGATCGGGAGGGAGTCCCGATTGAGCCACGCCGCTTCGATGCGGGCGCACCGGCGCGTTCAGCGGCGGCGTGTTCGGATGCTCAGCCGGCTTGCGGAGGACATGCCCCAATGAATGTCCTGATCTCCGCCTACGCCTGCGAGCCCGGGAAGGGTTCCGAGCCCGGCGTCGGATGGAACTGGGCCGTTCAGGCGGCGCGGCAGCACGAGGTCTGGGTCCTCACGCGAACGGCCAACGGTCCGGCGATCGAAGCGGCGCTCGCGCGCGATCCGGTGCCGCGACTACACTTTCTCTACGAGGACTTCCCTCGGTGGGCGCGTTTCTGGAAGCGCGGGCAGCGTGGAGTACACGCGTACTACATGGCCTGGCAGTTCGCCGCGTACCGGCGCGCCAGACGGTCGCACGAGCAGATTCACTTTCAGCTGGTTCACCATCTGACGTTCAGCGCCTACTGGATGGCTCCCCTCGTCGGGCTCCTTGATGCGCCGTTCCTGTGGGGGCCTGTCGGCGGGGCCGAGCGCCTTCCAGCGGGGCTGTCCGACTGGCTCAACACAACGCAGAAGCTACGCGAGTTCTGCAAGCAGACCGTGGGCGACCTGAGCCGCGTGGATCCTGTGCTGCGAAAGACCATGCGGCGCGCATCGATGATCCTCGCGCAGACGCCGTCCACCATCGGTCGTCTTCCGGCGCGATTCCGGGAGAAGGCCATCGTCTTCCCCGCGGTCGGAGTGGAAACGCCGGATGGCAACCACCACCTCGATTCCGTTGCCGGCGACGCCATTCGCGTCATCAGCTGCGGCAACCTGGAATACTTCAAGGGGCATGCTCTGGGTTTGCGGGCGTTCGCGGGTCTCGCACGGGAGTATCCGAATGCGGAGTACCGCATCGTGGGCGGAGGACGCGAGCGGGCCCACCTCGAGCAGCTCGCCGCCGATCTGGGGATCGCGTCCAACGTCCAATTTGTCGGTCCCTTGCCCCGCGCGGAGTTGCTCCAGCAGATCAGAGCCTGCGACATCCTGCTGCATCCGAGTCTTCGAGATCCGGCGACCTGGGTGGTGTTGGAGGCGATGGCCTGCTCGCGACCGGTAGTATGCCTGGACGTCGGAGGCCCCGCACTCCAGGTCACACGCGAGACCGGCATTTCCGTCCCTCCGGGGCCGCACGATCGAGTCGTGGCGGACCTGGCCGGCGCGTTGAGGGTCCTTGCGGCCGATCATCTCCTGCGGGAGAGTATGGGGGCTGCCGGCCGCCGGCGGATCGAATGCGAATACGTCTGGCCTCGCAGGGGCGATGCCATTCTGGCCGTGTATGAAAGAGCTGCCCGAGGAGCCCGGGAGCACTGACCACCATGCCGACGACCACGCATTCCCCGGTTTCGACGACCGTCCGGCCGGCGATCACCTCGGAGGGAGGATCGGCCGTCCTGCGACGTGTGGTCGTGACGTCGATCTGGATCCTGCTGCTGTTCCGCGAGTATTCGAACCCGGAGGGTCCCTACTCCCCGCTCTATGACAAGGCCCTCGGACAATTCCGCTGGATTGATCTCCTGGTGATCTCGGCCGCCTACGTGCACCTCGCCGTCATCCTGGTGGCGCGACGGACTATTCCTCGCCTGCCGGCAATGGTGAGGTATCCGCTCTGGTTGTTCTTCGGCGCGCTGGCGGTCGCACTCGGGCGGGGAGCGCTCGCGGGTGGATCCGAGCTCTTCTACGAATGGCGGAACATCGTACTCGGCATCGGACTGGCCATCGTCTGGTCCTACTGGATCACCAGCGTCGCCGCGCTTCAGGAAGCCATCGTGAGTTTCTCGGTCGTGATGGGGGCGAAGATCTTCTACGCCCTCGGATCGTATGCGCTCGCGGGCGGACTCATGGGCGCCGCCGTCCCTGGAGTCGCGACGCCCATCTTCGACGGGCCGACGCTGAGCGCCGTCACGCTCGCCGCGCTGCTTGGACTGCGCAGCCTCTCGCAGAACGGTTCCGGAGCAAGGACCTGGTGGGGCGTGTTGGGTGTCGGAGCCAGCTTTCTCATCGTGCTGAGTCTTCGGCGCTCCTGCTGGGTCGCCCTTGCACTGGGCGTGGCGGTGACGATGGCCTTCAGGCCGCGACGACTCATCCTGGCGGGAAGCCTCCTCGTTCTGACCGTCGTTGTCGCAGCGGTCTCTCTCCAGGGCAGTTTGTTGCGCCGCATGGAGAGCTTCAGCGTCTTCGCCGACCGATCCGAATACGGCCAGACCAACCAGGACCACATCGGAGAACTGCTGGATGTGGTGGAACAGATCGAGGCGCACCCGGTGCTGGGCATCGGCGTCGGGACGCCAATCAAGACCGACCGGATCCGGAACTGGAAGAAAGAGTCGTGGGAAGTCCACAACGCAATTCTGTTCATGTGGCTGCGGTTCGGTTTCGCGGGCCTCGTCGCCTATCTCGGGTTTCACGCAGGGTTGCTTCGATGGCTCTGGACCTTGCAACACTCCTCGCGGTCCGAGCCGATTCGGACGCTTTGTCAGGTGTCAATCGGGTTTGTGCTGGGTCATCTGGTCAACGGATTCGTCTTCTCGCCCTGGCCCTATGGTCAGTTTCAGAACATGGTGCTCTTCTCGTTCATCATCGGAAGTCTGATGCGACTGGATTCTCACGCGCCGAGAGTTCCCGCATGATGGCCAGCGAGCCGCGAGCTGGAGCGGAATCTGGCTCGATGAGGCAGCTTGTCCAGGATTCGCTCGCGTACTCGACTCTGACCGTGGCGTCGGCCGTGGTCGGTGCTCTGGCCGTTCTGATCTACACGCGGATGCTCTCGCCGCCAGGCTACGGGTCCTACATCCTCGCGATGGGCGCCGTCACCGTCGGCGCCCAGGTGACCGGCGAGTGGCTCGGCATCACTCCGGTGCAGTATCTTCCCCAGAACCGAACGGAGCCGGCTTTCTGGTCCAGCCTCGCTGCGCTGACGGCAGCCAGCATCGCGGCTGGAGCGCCGCTCGTGCTTGTGCTGTTGGTGTGGGCCGGAAAAGTGTCGTTCATCCCGGCCGGACTCACGCTGCTCACGGTCCTTCTCGTCAGCAAGGCACTCGGCGGAGTGCTGCGCGCAAGCGGAAGGGTTTCCGCATACACGTGGATCTCAACCGCGGCGGTCGCCGCCCACCTCGGGCTCGCAGCCGGTCTCTATTGGCTGACCGGGAGGCTGGAGTCGTTGCTCTGGGGCGCCGCAGCCGCGAGCGCCTTGACGGCGGCCGTTCTCTGGGCCGTTCAGCGGGACCTCATCAGGCTCGGTGCGTTCTTGCATTGGCCAACCCGCACGATGCTCGGGCGCCTCGCCGGCTTCAGCGTCGCGATCCCGTTGATGGGGCTGGGATCCCAGGCCCTCCAACTGTGCGATCGGTTTCTGTTGGCGATCCTGCGCAGTGACACGGAGGCTGGAGTCTATTCGGCTAACTACGCACTTGGCGAGAAAGCGACCGGTCTCGCCTTCGCCCCCCTCATGCTGGCCGTGTATCCCTTGGCGGTCGCCAAATGGGCGCGGGGGGAACGCTCGAGCGCCGAGCGCGCCCTCTTCCAGGCGGCGTCGCTGTACCTCGTTGCATGCGGCGGAATCCTCGCGGTGCTGGCGCATTCAGGGGCTGAGATCAGCCGGTGGATGCTTACTGATCGGTTCTCCGGACAGGCGCATGTCATTCTCATCGTCGCTGTCGGTTCCGCGGTATGGGGCGTCGGCCAGCTGTACGCCCTCGGACTGTACCTGGTCGAAAAGACGATGACGGTGGCCGTGCTCGTCGCGCTGGCGGCCGTCGCCAATCAGGTCCTGAACCTGGTGCTCATTCCGAAGTACGGTGCGACGGGCGCAGCCTGCGCGACCGTCGCGAGCTATGGCGTCTTTCTGGCGGCGGCGCGAGGCGCGTCCGTGCGCATGGCGGGGCTGCGGTGGGCCTTTCCCTGGGCCGCCGCCCTGCGTGCCGGCGGCGCTGCGGCAGTGGCCCTGCTGGCGGCACGGCCACTGCACGGAGTGGCGGCCATTGCGGTGACCGTCGCTGTGTACGTTGCTGCGCTGTGGGCGACGGGTGCGCCCGAATTGCGGGACGGCCTGAGCTGGCTCAGGAGGTCTCGATGAGACGGCTCGACCAGGCGACCCGCACCCGAATCGTCAACCTCGATGCCGTGTCGGGCGCCAGCGAGAGGATGATCCCGGCCCTCACCGATAGCGGGGGTCAGGCGGAATACGTGGCACGCTATCAGTGGGCGGGGTCCCGCGTGAGCGGCCGGGTCCTCGACCTTGGCTGCAGCGTCGGATATGGCGCGCCGCTGCTCGTCAGCCCCCCCGTCAATTCCCGCTCAGTCGTGGGCGTCGACTACCACCGCGAAACGCTGTGCTACGCCTCGGAGACATACGGCGGACCGCAGGTTGCATTCGTTCAGGCGGACGGCTGCCATCTCCCGTTCACATCCGGCAGCTTCGACTCGGCAGTGTGCCTCGAGATGATCGAGCACGTGCCTGACCCCGATGGTCTGCTGGAGGAGATAGCCAGGGTGCTGAAAGTGGAAGGGCGCCTGGTCGTCAGCACACCCAACAAGTGGGTTTCGTCGCCGCTGTGGCCCTCACCTCAGAATCCCCACCACCGAAGGGAATGGTACCCATCGCGATTCCTGGAGATGGTCGGGCGGCGATTCATCATCCAGGAGGTGTTCGGTCAGAAGTGGCGGCCGGTGACAGCACCGATCTCAGCCTGGACTCGGGCGTTCCGGCTGCTGACCAAGAAGGCCCTCCAGTCACTCGGCCTGTTGACGGCGGTACGAGGCGCCTACCGATCGATTCTCCCTCACCGTGAACGTCCTTCGGCGGACCGCGACCAGTTCCAGCTCAGGCCCGTCAACGAACCGCGAGGTCGATTGCCGGAAATCATCGTCGTGGTCGCGTGCCGCCGTCCTGGATCCCCGCCATGTTGAAAGTGGCCATGTTGTTCGACTACCCGTTCGCGGACCGACTGGGCATCGACGCGGCCTGGCACAACGAAGCCTACCCGATGGTGAATCTGATCGAGGGGCTTCAGCGGAATCACGAAGTGGACATCGACGTTGTCAACACGACCCGGATGCTCGGCGACCGGACGGTCCACCGCATTTCGGATCGACTGCGGGTCCACTTTCTGCGCGTCTCCAGGCTGTCCGGCATGCAGTTCGGGTATGTTCCACGGGTGCCGCTTATCCACCGCTACCTTGAGGAACTGCAACCGGACCTGGTGCACGGCCGGGGAACAGAAGGGCAGTGGGGCCTGGCCACGGTGACCACCCGGTTTCCGAACGTTTTGACGATCGCGGGGCTTCTGCGCGAGGTCCACAAGGTAGCCAGGCCTCCTCTCAGCTCTCCGCTGCATGTCGCCCGCTGGTGTGAGGCGTGGACGCTTCGAAAAACGCGGCATGTGATTGCCATCTCCCCTTACGTCGAAAGGGCGCTTCAGGGGATTGCGCCGAAAGCCACGTATCATCACGTGCCGAACGCGGTGGCGCGCGTGTTCTTCGACGTGGAGAAGAAGGGTATCCGTCCCAAGGTCGTGTTCGCGGCGCGCATCGGGCCCCACAAAGGTCTGTCCGACTTCCTCGAAGTGGCCGCCCGTTTGCGCGAGCGCGGAGTGCGCGCCACTTGGACCGTGCTCGGCAAGCCCGGCGGACCCGGGGGGGCGGCCTACGCCCTGCGTTGCTTCGAATACGCGCGCCGGGCGATGCCCAGCCAGGATGTGGAGTTCCTCGGATGGAGCTCCCAGCAACAGGCAGCGGCAGCGCTTCAGGACGCAGCCTGCTTCGTCTTGCCTTCGTATGTCGAGAACTTCAGCATGGCGCTTGCCGAGGCCATGGCCACCGGCACTCCTGTCGTGGCCTACGCCGTTGGCGGGATTCCTGACTACGTGGAAGACGGCGTCAACGGTTTCCTGGTAACGCCGGGCGATCGCGAAACGCTCTCTCGCCGGATCGAGACCCTTCTGAGGGACCCGGACCTGGCGAGAAACCTCGGCGAGCGCTGCCGTGAGAAGGCAAGGGCCTTCGACCCGGTTCGTGTCGCGGCGCAAACGGCCGATGTCTATCGGAAGGTGCTTGCAGGGTGAATCCGCGACCGCTCATCTCCATCGTGACGCCGTCCCGAAACCACGGGGCATTCATCGACGACGCCATTCTCAGCGTCTGCCGTCAGGGGTACGAGCCCTTCGAGCACATCGTTGTCGACGCGTGTTCCGACGACGACACGATCGAGACACTCAGAAATCACGCACACCTCCGATGGACCTCCGAACCGGACGAAGGCCAGTCCGACGCGATCAACAAGGGCCTCAAATCTGCGGCCGGGGACTGGCTCGCGTGGTTGAACGCCGACGACTACTACCTTCCGGGCGCCTTCGAAGCGGTGGCGCAGTATGCCTCGCAAGACCCAGCAGTCGACGTCATTCATGGCTATTGCATCTTTGTCGACCGCGACGGCTCGTTCCTTCGCGCGAAGGTGGAGCACCCATTCGACTTCCGGATTCTGCTGCATTACGGGTGCTACATTCCGTCGACCGCCACCTTCTTCCGACGGCGCGTCATCGATGATGGCTGCCTGCTCGACACTGGATATCGCGTGTGCATGGATTTCGACTATTTCGTCAGGCTCGCCGGCCGAGGCTACCGCTTCGGGTATCTGAACCGGCCCATGGCGGCCTTTCGCTGGCACCAGGGAAACCGGAGCCTCGACGCCAGCACCCGCCGGCGGGAGCGGATTCAGGTGCAGAGGAAGTGGACGAGGCCAATGCTGCCCGAGGGCGCTCTCGACCTTCTTTCCGGAATCATGCAGGGCAAGAGGGTGGCGAGGAAACTCTGGAGCGGAGCGCTGCTGACGGAATACCGGCTGAGGCGCCAGAAACGGCGTCCCACTGCGTGGTTCCGCTCCGCTGAAGCCGCCCGGTTCTGCGGGGACCTCACGTCAGGGCGGTTGTCGTGAGAGTACTCCTCCTCCACAATCGGTATCGCCGCTCCGGTGGGGAGGATGTGGCAGTCAGCGCGGAGGCCGATCTGCTCCGAGAGCACGGAATCGACGTCTGCGTGCTGGAAGCGGGCAATGAGTCCCACGGCGCCGCCCAAACCGTCAGGCTCGTCCGTGACTCGAGCTGGTCGCGGAGGTCGTATGCGTCGGTGCGGCGCATGTGCCGCGAGTTTCATCCCGACGTCGCGCATGTCCACAATTTCTGGATGAGTCTGACGCCGTCCGTTCACGCCGCGTGCAACGATGCGGGCGTGCCGACGGTACAGACGCTGCACAACTTCCGCCTGTTGTGCGTGAACGGGCTGCTCCTGCGCAACGGAAAGGTCTGTGAAGATTGCATCGGCAGAGCTCCCTGGCGCGGCGTGATCCACCGGTGTTACCGGAACTCCGCGATCGCGTCGACGGTCGTCTTCCGGATGATCCTCGAGAACAGGGCCCGCGGGACCTGGATCCGCCACGTGCGGACCTTCATCACTCCGAGCGCCTACAGCCGCTCGAGATTCGTCGCCGCCGGCATGGATCCGGTTCGCATCATCGTCAAACCCAACGTCGTGCCGGACGCCGGGGCGGCCGACGCGCGGCCGAGCGCATCCAGGACGATTCTCTACGCGGGACGGCTCTCGGAAGAGAAGGGCCTGGCCTTCCTCCTCGATGCCTGGTCGCGCGTGTCCGACCGCAGCGACGCGAGCCTCGTGATGGCGGGAGACGGGCCTTCTGGCGGCGTGCTCCGGGTGCGAGCGAGCGACCTCGGGATCGGCGCTCCTGATCTCGAGTGGGTTGGTGAGCAGTCGCCGATGGAGATTCACCGGTTGCTGGCCGGCGCGCGAGCGGTCGTCCTGCCCTCCATCGCGCCGGAGAGTTTCTCCATGACGGCCGCGGAGGCGCTCTCGGTGGGCAGGCCCGTCATCGCCTCACGCCTCGGCGCGCTCGAGGAGATCGTTCGGCACGGCGAAACCGGCTGGCTGGTGCCCCCCGGTGATGTCGATGCGCTCTCCGGCGCACTCGCCGCCGCGCTTCATGATCCGGTGACTGCCGACCGGCTCGGCGAGGCCGCCCGGCGCGAATACCTGAAGTCGTTCAACCTGGAGCACAACTTCGAGACGCTGATCCGGATCTACGACGCGGCGATCCGCGAGCCGGGGCGGCGGCACTCCACCGGAACACTCGCATGCGGCGGCGCACACTGATTCTGGTGTTCCTCGGCATGGCGGTGTGCTGCGGGACCGCCGAGATCGCGGTTCGAACGCATCACGGGTGGCTGCGCGCCCATGGCATTGCCATGGGGAGCCTGCGTCTTGACGATCGTCTGGGTTGGCGGGCGACTGAGAACTACCATCTCGAAGCCGCGGCCAGGAACGATGCCGGGCATGCCTCCGCGCTTCGAGTGGACACCGACCAACGCGGCTTTCGGACGCTGGGTCCTGCACCGCCGAGCGGGACGAGCATCCTGGTCATCGGCGACTCGTTCACACAGGCCGTCGAGGTCTCGAACGACAAGACCTATGCGGCGATTCTTCAGGCAGCGCTTCAGGTGCGAGTGTTCGCCTACGGCTGCGGCGGATACGGCACGCTTCAGGAGTACCTGATCCTCGACGAGGTGCTCGATGTGATCCGTCCCGACATCGTCATCTGGCAATTCTCGACCAACGACTTCATCAACAACGACGAAGAGCTCGAGCGGGGGAGCCTCCTGAACAATAACGGCCGCCGGCGTCCGTACTGGTTGCCGGAGACCGGGGTGTACTTCGCTGTCCCCAGTCGATTCGGGTTCCTGCAGCAACTGGCGAGCAGATACTCCAGGGCCGGGTACGCGTTACTCCAGCGGGCCGACCTGTTGATCTCGGGTCGACGCGAGACCATCGAGGCGGTCATTGCGCGTGAGGGAGCAGCCCACGCCGGCTTTCAGCGCTCGGTCAGAACCTCGTCGGCACTGATGCAGATGGTCCGCCGGCGCTCGATCGCCACACGCGTCGTCACGTTCAGCGTCGATGATGGACCACCCTTCTATGCCGCGCTCGCCGAGATTGCGCGGGAGAGCGGGATGGAGTTCGTCGACGGGATCCCGCAGGCGATTCGAGCCGCGGAAGGCGCAGGTCAGCCTGTTCGCGCGGCCGACGGATCGCACTGGGCCGAGGCGGGACATCGGATCTGCGCCCGACAGCTCGTTTCGTATCTCAGGGCGCCGGCCTCACGCGACACCACGGCCGACGCGGGGAAGTGACGCCATGCCTTCACACGGGCCAACCCCGCCCAGGCTTGCGATACTCGGCGTTGAGATCAGCGCGGTCCAGAGCGATGCGGTACTCACCTTGTGTCGGCAGTGGATCGCGGATCGGGTGGCCGGCCATGGGGGATCGACCGGACGCAGCGTGTACTTCCTGCCGGTGCACTCGATCATGACGGCGCGTCGAGACGGCGAGTTCATGCAATCGCTGAACTCGGCTGATCTGGCGGTGCCGGACGGAATGCCGGTGGCGTGGGCCCTTCGATCCTTCGGAGTCGCCGGGCAGGAGCGCGTGGCCGGTCCGGACGTCATGCTCGGGCTTACGGAACAGGCGGCCCGCCTTCACCACCGGATCTTCCTGTATGGAAGCACCGAGGAGACACTGGCACGGCTGAGGACGAGGTTGCTTGGTCAGTTCCCGGGGCTGGACATCGCCGGGTCCATCTCCCCGCCGTTTCGGAATCTGAGTCCGGAAGAAGACGAGGCCGACATCAGAAGCATCCTGGGCGCGGGAACTGATGAGCTGTTCGTGTCGCTGGGATCGCCGAAACAGGAGCGATGGATTGCGGCGCATCGAGACCGCCTTCCCGGCGTCATCCTGCTCGGTGTCGGCGCGGCATTTGATTTTCTCGCGGGCCGAATTCCCCGCGCGCCGCGCTGGATGCAACGGGCGGGTCTCGAATGGCTGTTCCGGTTGGGCCTGGAACCAACCCGGCTTTGGAAGCGCTATCTGGGCGACAACCCGCGGTTTCTCGTACTCTGGGCGCACCAGTGGCTGAGCCGGCGCAAGTGAACGCCGCCTGCCCGCCGGACTGGTGGCAGCATGGATGCTTAGATGTTATTCTCGCGCGGAGGAACGACACGATGCGCAACCTCAGGCGGAACCTGGCACCCGCGCTGACACGTGCTGCGCATCGAACACTCCACCCACCCGCAGCCCGCGCGACCCCAAGCCTGATCCCAGGCTCCTCCGCGCCTCGCACCCGGACATGTGTGGCATCGCCGGATTCGTAGGCGCCTTGGCCGAGGACCGGGCGCAGAACGCGATTGCGGCGATGCTGTCGGCCCAAGCTCACCGCGGGCCCGATGATTTCAGCCAGACCCTGATCCGCGCCGACACCTCCGTGGTCGCCTTCGGGAGTCGCCGCCTGGCCGTCATCGACCTGTCCCCGCTGGGGCGCCAGCCGATGACCAATCCCGACACGGGCGACATCCTCGTGTTCAACGGTGAAATCTACAATTCCACGGAGATCCGTCAGGCGCTCGCCTCGTCCGGCTTTCGATTCCGCGGAAGAAGCGACACAGAGAGCATCTTGCGGGCGTACGAACACTGGGGCTTCTCGTTTCTCGATCACCTTCGCGGAATGTTCAGCGTCGCCATCTGGGACGCTCGCCAGCAGCGCTTGCTGCTCGCGCGAGATCCGTTCGGAATCAAGCCGCTCTACTATGCGGAGGGAATCCCCGGCTGTCTGTTCGCATCCGAGGTCCGCGCCATGGGGGCCTCCGGCCTGGTCGATCGCCGAATCGACCAGCAGGCATTGACGGCGTATCTGGCGTTCGGGGCGGTTCAGGATCCGTTGACCATACTCCGTGGCGTCTTTTCAGTTCCGCCCGGGGGCTGGATCACGGTCACCAGGTCGGGCGAGGTCGAGCGCACGGGGAAACACTGGACCTTCCCTCCACCCGACGAACGCAATCACCAGCGACCGATGGAGGACCTCGCGGCCGAGGGTCGCCACCTGCTGGAGCGATCCGTGGCGAGTCATCTCGAGAGCGATCGCCCGGTCGGCGTCTTTCTCAGCTCCGGCCTGGACTCGACGGCGGTGTTGGGGTTGGCCAAGAAGGCCACGGCCGACGTGCGGGCCTTCACTGTGGGATTCCCCGACGACCCGGCGGGAGACGAGGCCCCATCCGCCGCTCGGGTCGCGCGGCGGATGGGCGTCGAACACCGTCATTGCCCGATCCGGGAAACCACGGCACTGGAGTGGATCGAACAGGGTATCGTTTGCATCGATCAGCCGGCGATGGACGGACTCAACACCTACATGGTTTCAAGGGCCGCCCGGGATGCCGGCATCGTCGTTGCGCTCTCCGGCCAGGGCGCCGATGAGCTGTTCGGGGGATATCCGACGTTCCGGCAGGTGCCCGTCTGGGCGAAGCGCGCGGCTCGTTTCGACCGGCTGCCTGGCGTCATGCGGGAGGCGTGGAACGCGATCCGGACCTTCGGCATGTCCCCTGCTGGCAAAGCCCGATATCGCGACCTTGCCTCTTGCGAGCCGGACCTTCGGAGCGCGTATCGGCACGTTCGCCAGATTCTGCCGGATGCCTGGCTGACTGCCCTCGGCTGCGATCCGCGGCTGCTTCAACTTCCAGATTCCACGGATCTCGACCTCGCAGGCGATGATGTCGTCGCCGGCGTCTGCCGGCTCGAGTCCGCCCACTACCTTGTCAATACGCTTCTTCGGGACGCCGACGTGTATGGAATGGCGAACTCGATTGAGATTCGTCTCCCGTTTCTGGACCGGGATCTGGCCGAATGGGCCTTGCGCCTTCCGGGCGATCGGCTCATGCCCTCGAGCGAACCCCGAAAGTGCCTTGTCCGGATGATGTGCGCCGACCTGTTCGACCCCCTTCAACTGAGGCTTCCGAAGCGAGGATTCACGCTTCCCTTCGGAGCATGGATTCACGGCCCGCTTCGGGGTCTGGTCGACGCCGCCCTGGACTCGCTGCGAGTGTCGGGCGCAGTGGATCCACGGGGCATCGATGAGGTGCGGGCGGCCTGCGGGCGGAGCACGCACTGGACTCCGCTGTGGACGCTTGCAGTGCTCGGATTCTGGATGGGCCGCCATCGGTCACGAAACCAGGCCGCGACCGCGTCAGGGTGAGCCTGTGCCAGACTGGCAACAGTACTTCCTTGATCCGCCCGTCTCGATTCACCGCCCATCGGCTGACGCCAATCCGGTAGAGGTGCCCAGCTTCATTTCCGGAACGCACTACGCCGGCAACTTCGCGAGGCAATGGGCGGCCTTTCGCCGGACGCAGCTTGACTCCGCCAATGGAACCCTGATTTCCAGGAACATGCTGGAACAGCTCATCGGCCATCCCCTCTCGTGGCTCGAGGGAAAGGCCGTTCTCGAAGTTGGCGCTGGAGCGGGGAGATTCACGGAGCATCTCGTCCGCCACGCGAAGAAGGTCGTCGCCATCGACCTTTCCGAGGCCATTCTCGTCAACGCGGCCCTGAAAGCCGAGAACCTGGCCGCAGCCCAGGCTGATCTGTTTCATCTCCCGCGGATGGCCATCCGGTTCGACCTCGTCTTCTGCCGTGGCGTCTTGCAGCACACGCCCGATCCGGTTCGAGGCATCGGCTGTCTCCACGATTGCGTTGGACCGGAGGGTCTTGTCGTCTTCGACATCTATTCACTCGGCCGGTTGGGTAGACTGGCCCCCCGAATGTTCTGGCGCCGGATCATTCCTCGACTGTTCACCTTCGAGTCGTTCGGAGCGTTTCTGGGCAGGCACACCGGCCGGTTGCTCGCGTTACGAAAACGGTTGAAGCGTTTCCTTCCAGGCCGATCGCGTCTGCTGCTCGACTACCTCCTGCCCATCTGGGACTATGACGGCATTCTGCCGCTCTCTGGCGACCAGTTGATTGAATGGGCCCAGCTCGACACGTTGGATGCGATGTTTGCCGTGTACGATTGTCCGCTCTCCTGCGACGAAGTCCTCGATGCGATTCAGCGAGCCGGCGGTCGCACGGTCTCGTACGACCGCCAGCGAAACTGGTTTCGCACGCGTTCCGTCAGATCGGGCCCAGCCTGAGCCTGTTCTCTTCGAACGGTTCTACACGAACGGTTCTACTATTGACAACCTGTTTGGTGCGGCGATAATCGGGGCAAGGGTGACCAGTGATGCTCGACGGAGCGGCACCAATTGTGTCGGTTCCTTCCACGACCTCGTCCCGGTCCACGTCCGAGGTCTGGCGGCGTGCCCTCGACCTCGTCTTGAGCGGCGCCGGCCTCCTCGTCCTTTCGCCGCTGCTCGCGATGATCGCGCTCCTGGTCCGACTCGACTCTCGGGGACCCGCGATTTTTCGACAGACGCGAGTCGGCAAAGGGGGAAGGCCCTTCACATTCTTCAAGTTCCGGTCGATGTGCGTCGAAGCGGACGAGATCAAACCGACGCTGCTCGCCCAGAACGAAGCCGACTATCCGTTGTTCAAGATCCGGGATGACCCCCGTGTGACCCGCGTCGGCCGGTTTATTCGGAGAACGAGCCTGGACGAGCTGCCGCAGCTCTGGAGCGTGCTCCGCGGCGACATGGCCATGGTTGGTCCCCGCCCCCATCTTCCGACCGAGGTCGCGCATTACACCGAGCGGCAAAGGAGAAGGCTTCAGGTCACCCCGGGGATCACGTGCCTCTGGCAGGTCAGTCGTCGCGCGAGTGAGAACTTCGACCAGTGGATCGAAACCGATCTCGAGTACATCCGCCAGCGGTCCTGGCGAACGGATGTCGCCATCCTCTGGAAGACCGTTCTCGCATTGTTCAACGCCAAGCGCGCGTACTAGGGCATTTCAAGGCAGCAACTGAACACGCTATCGGGCTCCGCATTCCACTCGGCGGTTTGTGCCGGGCAGCCCGGGCGATGTCAACCCGTCGAGGACCTGGCCACCCTACAATATCCGCACCCCCGTCTTCGTCTACATCCGTAGATGAAGGACGCGGCGATCCTCCACACCGGCGCGCGGAACCCGGGCGCCGGGGTCCCAGGGCTGGAGCCGATGGCGCTCGAACAGGACCAGCGGATCTCCGACGTGGTCAAGCGGGAGCAATCCCGGCTGCGCAACTTCATCCGCCGGCGCGTGCCCGACCCGCGCGACGCCGAGGACATCCTGCAGGACGTCTTCTACGAGCTCGTCGAGGCCAGCCGCCTGCTGATGCCGATCGAGCACGTCACGGGCTGGCTCTTTCGCGTCGCGCGCAATCGCATCACGGACCTCTTCCGGAAGAAGAGGCCGGAGCGCTTCAGCGACGCCGCGATCGTGGACCAGGACGACGAGCTGGTGCAGCTGGAAGACCTGCTGCCATCACCCGATGCCGGACCGGAGGCGCTTTACGCGCGCAACGTGCTGCTCGACGAAATTGCGCTCGCGGTCGACGAGCTGCCGAAGGAGCAGCGCGAGGTCTTCGTGGCCCACGAACTTGAAGGGCGCAGCTTCAAGGAGCTGGCCGCCGAGACCGGTGTCGGCATCAACACACTGCTCTCGCGCAAGCGCTATGCGGTGCTGAACCTGCGCAGGCGATTACAGAGCATCTACGACGAATTGACGAAAGGTTGAGGATCAGATCATGAGAAGGCGAATGCTCTTCATCGCGCCGCTGGCGATTCTGGCCATCCCGCTGTTCATCTTTATCGGCGGCGAGGTGGTGAAGCTGCTGTGGAACTGGCTGCTGCCGCCGATCGTCGGCGTGCGCGAGATCACGTTCTGGCAGGCGGTCGGCATCCTGGCGCTCAGCCGAATCCTCTTCGGCCGGCTCGGGTTCCGCGGCCACTCCCGGTCCGGGTCTTCGATCCGCAGCCGCATTTCCGATCGCATGGCCGATCGGGTGGCCGAACGCTGGGAGCACATGACGCCCGAGGAGCGCGACCGGTTCCGCCAGCGCATCCGCGAGCGCTGCGGCTTCGACCCCGCGGGCAGCGTCTCCGAGAGCAAGGGGCTCTGAATCGAGACGGGTCAGCGGATCCCGAAGAGGTGGCGGTCGCCGCGGACGAAAACCATGCCGCGCGCGAGCGCGAGGGACGCCCACACGGGCTCGTCGACCGAGTTGGTCGCGAGCACTTCGTGCTTCGGCCCCGCCTTGATGACGTAGGTGTCGCCCTCCTCGCTCGTGATCAGGATTTTGCCGCCGAACGCCACGGGCGACGATCTGATCGTCACAGGCACCGGAACCCGGCCGCTGTCGTACTGGATGGCGCCCGTCTGCGGATCGAGGCACGTCATGATGCCGCCGTCACTGATGAGATAGAGGTAGCCGTCGTAGAAGATCGGCGAGGCGACGTAGGCCGTGCCCCTGTTGTATTTCCACGCGAGGCGCGGGACGGCAACATCCTCCTGGACTCCGGGACGAATCGCCAGCAGCACCTTGGACTGGCTGCCCGCGCTGGCGAACACAAGCCCGCTGCCCGTGACCGAACTCGGGATCGGGTGGCTCACCGTGCCAGGCGCCTTCCACAACTCCTGGCCGGTCTTGGGGTCGTAGGCCATGACGGCTTCCGCGCCGGAAGCGATGAGCTCATCGCGCCCGCCGGCGGTCACGACGATCGGCGTCGCCCAACTGCGCCTGGTCGTGCGGTTGACGCGCCACACTTCCTTCCCGTTCGTGCGATCGAGCGCCGCGATGAACGATCCGTCACCCATCTCCTGGTCGCACTGCATGATCAGGAGATTCTGGTAGATGAGCGGAGAGGTTCCCGGCCCGAGTCCCGCCTTGAGCATGTTGCCGAGGTCAGCCTTCCACTTCAGCGTGCCGGCCATGTCGTAGACATACAGCCCGGCCCACTCGAAGGAGGCGTAGAGCAGTTTCCCGTCGGTGGCGATGGTGGATGAGGCGTAGGTATTGGAGCTGTGGCGATCGTCGATCGGCGGCCCTTCGAAGGACGTGCGTTCCCAGAGGATCTTCCCGGTCGACGCCTGAACGGCGTAGACCTTCAGCGTCAGCATGTGCCCGACGCCCGTGCTGTTCTCGTTCACGTATCCGGGCTTCCTGTCGAAGCCCAGGTGCACCGGCGCCTTCCAACCGGGGATGACGGCCCCCTCGATTGCTGTGGTGATGAACACGCGGTCGCCCCACACCGCCGGCGACGAGTGGCCCTTGCCGGGGATCTCGGTCTTCCACGCGATGTGCTCGGTCGGCGACCAGCGGTCGGGATACGTGCCCTCACCGATGCCCGCGCCATTCGGCCCGCGCCACTGCGGCCAGTCGTCGGCGGCCTTCGGGGGGACGCCAAGGCCTGCAACGGGCACACTGAGGAGAATCGCGAGGCCGCACAACGCAAGGAGTGGTCGCATCCGCGGAACAATAGCACGAGTGCGCTGCGATCCCGCCCGAGTCTCACCCCCAAACGAGATCGAGGATGACACCCTGACGAAAATCAGCAAGCTTGCCTAAGGCTGTCCCCGACAGGAGAATGCAGGAGGGAGTACCTCAATGACCATATTCCGAGGCGGTCGGTTCCTCATCGCGCTCGCGGCAACCGTTGCCGCGGTCTCAGGTTCCCACGCCCAGTCGCCGCAGGCCGCGGCATCAGCGGGCGAACGGTGGGAAACGGCGTTCCGTGCCCTGCCGGTCGCAGCCAACATCCGCGGCTACGACGAGCGGTTGAGCGCCCGGCCGCACCACGTCGGCTCGCCATACGACAAGGACAACGCGGAGTGGCTGCTGGCGAGGTTCAAGGAGTGGGGCTGGGACGCGAAGATCGAACGGTTCGACGTCCTGTTTCCCACGCCGAAGACGCGCCTGCTGGAGATGGTCGCGCCCTCGAAGTTCGTCGCGAGGCTCGAGGAACCCTCCGTGCCGGTGGATCCCACTTCCGGACAGAAGGCCGAGCAGCTTCCCACCTACAACGCGTACTCGGCCGACGGCGACGTGACGGCGCCGCTCGTGTACGTGAACTACGGCCGCCCCGCCGACTACGAGCAGCTCGATCGCCTCGGCATCTCGGTCAAGGGCGCCATCGTCATCGCGCGGTACGGCGCGTCGTGGCGCGGCATCAAGCCGAAGGTTGCCGCCGAACACGGCGCCCTCGGGTGCCTGATCTATTCCGATCCGCGAGACGATGGGTATTTCGGGGGAGAGGTATTTCCGGAAGGCCCGATGCGGCCGCGCGACGGCGTGCAGCGCGGCAGCGTGATGGACATGCCGGTCTACCCGGGCGACCCGCTCACGCCCGGTGCCGGCGCGACGCCGGACGCGAAGCGGCTCGCCGTGGCTGACGCGCCGACGATCATGAAGATCCCGGTGCTGCCGATTTCCTACGGGGACGCGCAGCCTCTGCTCGACGCGCTTACCGGCCGTGTGGCGCCTGCCGACTGGCGAGGCGCGCTGCCGATCACGTATCGCATCGGACCAGGGCCCGCGACCGTGCACCTCAAGCTCGCGTTCAACTGGACCGTTACGCCGATCTACGACGTCATCGCGCGGCTGCCAGGCTCCATGTATCCCGACGAGTGGATCATCCGCGGCAACCATCACGATGCCTGGGTGAACGGCGCGAGCGATCCGGTCAGCGGCATCTCTGCGGAACTCGAGGAGGCGCGAGCGCTCGGAGAACTGCGCAAGCAGGGATGGCAGCCGAAACGGACGATCGTCTACGCGGCGTGGGACGGCGAGGAGCCCGCGCTCCTCGGCTCGACCGAGTGGGTGGAGGCGCATGCCGCCGAGCTCGAGGCACACGCTGCGGTGTACCTCAACACGGATGGCAACGGCCGCGGCTACCTCGGCATGGCCGGTTCGCACACGCTCGAGTCGTTCATCAACAGCGTCGCGAGATCGGTGGAGGACCCCGAGGCGAGAGTCAGCGCGTGGAAGCGGCTGCAGGCGGCGAGAATCGCCAACGGTTCGACCGAGGAGCGGCGCGAGGCGCGCACGCGCGACGATCTGCGAATCGGCGCGCTCGGATCCGGATCGGACTTCACGCCGTTCCTCCAGCACAGCGGCGTCCCGACGCTGAACCTCGGCTACGGAGGCGAGGACGACAGCGGCAACTACCACTCAATCTACGA
This sequence comes from uncultured Acidobacteriota bacterium, assembly GCA_963695795.1. Lineage (GTDB taxonomy): Bacteria > Acidobacteriota > Vicinamibacteria > Vicinamibacterales > JAKQTR01 > CAVOHU01. The sequence continues at coordinate 210,013 of CAVOHU010000001.1, forward strand.
CGACTTCTACCACTACACGCACTTCAGCGATACCGACTTTGCCTACGGACGGCTGGCCGCGCAAACGGTCGGCACGGCAGTCATTCGCCTGGCCGACGCAGATGTCCTCCCGTTCGAGTTCACACGCCTGGCGGATACGGTGAAGGGGTACGTCGATGACCTGCAGGCGCTGCTGAAACGACGGCAGGACGAGGTGCAGGAGCGCAACAGCCAGATCGAAGACGGCGTGTTCGCGGCCATCCGCGACCCGAAAAGACCGCTCATCGCGCCAGAGGTCGAAGCCGTGCCGCCGGCCCTGAACTTCGCGCCCCTCGAGAACGCCTCGACGGCATTGACCGCGGCCGCCGAACGATACAAGAAGGCGCTGGCGGCCGCCTCCTCGCGGCTCGCCGGGAACGCCGCCGCCGTTCGCGCGGTGAATGCGAAGCTCATCCAGAGCGAGCGACAACTGCTGGATCCGTCCGGCCTGCCGCACCGGGAGTGGTATCGCCACCTCTTGTACGCACCTGGCTTCTACACTGGGTACGACGTCAAGACGGTGCCAGGCGTGCGCGAAGCGATCGAGCAGAAACAGTACGGAGCGGTCGACTCCGAGATCGCGCGGGCGGCGAGGGCGATTTCACGGGTGGCGGCGCTCGTGGACGCCGCCGCCGCCGAGCTGGAGCGACTCAGCCCGCCCACTCGCTGATTCGGGGCGCGGGGCCGAGGCCCCGCGCATACGGCGGGGCTAAAGCCCACGCCCTACAACCCCACGCTGCGAGACCAGATGTAGGCCGGGTCTTCAGACCCGGCGGAAGCCGCCGCGCTACGGCACGCGCCCGGCGACAACCGGCACGTGCCACACGGCGTAGCCCGACGGATCCTCGAGCGTGGCGATCTGATCGTTGAACTGGTCCAGGAACACCTCGCGCGAAATCGACGTGTTCTCCGCCACGGCGTCCGCATAACCGTCGCGCCACGCGCGCCAGATTGCCGCGAAGGTCGCACGCGGCACCCGCAGCGGATCGACGACGACGTAGTCGATCGTGATGTCGGTGAGGCCGAGCCGCCGCAGGATGCCGTAGGCCTTGCGGCCGATGCGCATGTCCGTTCCGAGCGCGTTGCCGAACTGCAGCGGCCCGACGGTCCAGAAATCGTCCGGGTCGAGGCGCCGCGGCTCGAAATGAATCATCAGGTAGTCTTCGGGAATCAGGTGAATCCAGCCCCCGTGGCGCGTCACTCGCACCAGCTCGGCAATGGCGCGATCGGCATGCGGAACGGCCTGCAGCACGTGCCGGCACAGGACCAGGTCGAACGCCGCGTCGGGCAGCCCCAGCTCGAAGATGCTCCGGTGCTCGAAGCGTGCGCGCTTGCCCAACTCCGCGCAGCGGTCGCTGGCGCGGGCCAGGTGGTCGTCGATCACGTCGACGCCAAGCAGGCGGGCGTGCCGGAACTTGCGCCCGAGACGCAGCGAGATTTCGCCGGTGCCGCATCCCGCGTCGAGGAACTCCGGCGTGGCCGGCAGCGCGTAGCGATCGAAGAATGACTGTTCCTGCGGCCAGATGGCCTCGGCCTGCGCGGCGAGATTGCGGACCATCGACTCGTCCGCCATCTCCCTCGCGTGCGGATTGAGATCGTCAGTCATGTGAGAGAACCCTCGGCAGGTATGACGCTCGACGCGCCGATTTCGCCCCCGCGCCCGAGAGGGGGAGCTCCTTCGCAGCGACATCGGCGGTCACGTATGATGGGCGCGCACGGCGTCATCAGGCCCGGCGTTGGAGGAACCCCATGCGCAACTTCAGGCCTCGTCCCGTCTCCGTCATCGTGGCAGCCTGCCTCGCGGTTTCGTGGTCGCTCGTGTCCGGCCAGCCCAGGTGTCCGCCGGCGCTGGCGCGGCTGATGCCGGCGAATGCAGGAAACGTGACCGGCCAGTTCAATGTCGCGGGCGACATTGTCATCGGCTTCGCGGCAGGTGGACTGCCGTTCGACAACCCCTGCGACAAGTCGACGAAGTACCCTGGACACATCTCGTTCGACGTCAAGCGCTACCAGGGTCAGGCCACCAAAATCTTCACGATGCAGATCGACTCGGAGGAGAGCCAGCGGGTGACCAACGCCCAGCAGGAGCTCGCGAGGAAACTGAAGGGGGGCGGGGCGAAGGTCTCGACCGAGAAGACCGGCGCCGCGACGCTCGTGTACTACGAGATCTCATCCGATTGCGAGGAGTTCGGCGGCAAGAAGTACATCGCGCAGCTCGTCGGCGTCGCCCACAATCCCACGACCGCCATCAACATCACCATCGACGGGTTCATCAGCGCGGCCGTGGCAAAATCGGCGGCCCGCGAAGTCCTGGGTAACTTCGCGAAGTTCGGGGTCCAGTAGGAGCGGCGGACCACCGAGCGCGACCTCTCGCGCTCCGACCGCCAGAATCGGGACCGGGCGACGCGTCTCATCCCGAAAGACGCGCCCGGCCGAATACCCGGAGGTTCTCCATGCGTCGCGTTGTTGCGAATGCCTGCGGCTTGTGCCTGCTGGCCCTGACATCCTCTCTTTCGGGCCAGGGCATCTACCAGCACGATTGGCCTGGCACGACGACGATTGCTGTGCACCCACCCGGCGCGTCCCAGCACGGCCTGTCCGCCGCCGAGGCTGCGGCGGTCGGGAAGAACCTCACTCGACTTCGCGACGCTCTTGCCGCGCAGGCCGTGTTGCGCGTACCGGCAGGCGTGGCCGTCACCGGCGACCTGCGTGCTGACGGCCAGCAGGCCGGCCCGGCCCGCGGTCCCGTGCAGTCGCAGGGGACGCTCTGGTACTACCCGGCGCTCTCAAAGCCGCGATCCGGTGGATCGCACGTCGCGTACGAGGCGACCTTCAGCGTAATCGTCTACGTCAACCTCTCGACAGGCGGGCTCACTCGGCAGGAGGGCACGTTCTATCTCGAACCGGAGCGAAGGGGAGAGGTCGGCGGCATTCCAATCTACCGCCTGGAACACGACGCCGAGCTCCTGTGCCTTTCGCGAACAGGCGCTCCGCCGTGGGCACTCGTGACGCGCGAGGAGTTCCTCCTGGCGGCCACGGCTAACTGGAAGAAGCAGGCAGACGAGACCCCGCAGGCTCCGATGATGAGGCAGTTCGTGGAGCGTCACGAGGCCGCGCTCGCTGCCATGTCGCCCGAGCAGCGCAAGATGCAAGCGCGATACCTGCCGCCGCGGACAAGTCCATTCGAGCCGTACCTGGCCCCGATCGGCAGCCGCGAGGGCCGCGCGCTCGTGAAGGCCGGCTACACCTGGGCCGATCCGGCGGCGCCCAGGTCGGCGATCCAACTCGTCATGCTGAAGTTCGACTACTCGTCGGAACTCAATCCCGACCGGCCCGCGCCAACCTCCACCGGCTCGATCGCCGATGTGCGGGTCTGGGAAACGCTGCACAAGTCCGACTGGAAGGCCGTGCTGGCGGTGATTGGCGGCGCGCCCGCGCGATGACCGAGGAGGCCGCATCACCGAACCATCCGCAAACCGAGTCTCGCGCGCAGGTCGGCCACAAGGGAGTAGAACGTCGGAAGGGCCAGCAGGGTGAAGATGGTCGATGTCACCAGTCCCCCGATCATCACGATGGCCAGCGGGCGTTCGAGCTCACTGCCCTGACCCGGAAGCAGCACCAGCGGCAACAGGCCGAGCATCGCGCAGGCCGCGGTCATCAACTTCGGCCGAACGCGGCCGATGCTCGCCGAGCGCAGGGCCTTGTCGAAGGGGACACCCGCCCCGGTGAGGCCTCTCGTCTGCGAGATCAGCACGAGGCCATTCTGAACGGCGATCCCGAACAGGCCGATGAACCCGACGCCGGTCGAGACGTTCAACGTCTGTCCGGTCAGCAGCATCGCGAGGATGCCGCCGACGAACGCATCCGGGAGCGTCAGCAGGATCACGGCGACCTCGGAATACGAGCCGAGCGCGGCGAAGAGCAGGATCAGCACGAGCGCCACGGCCAGTGCGACGGCCACTTGCAGCGAGCGCAACGCCCGCTGCTGCTGCTCGAACCGTCCGCCGAAATCCGTTCGATACCCGGGTGGGAGAGAAACAGATTTCGCGATGCGCTGCTGCAGCTCGACGATGGTCGAACCCATGTCGCGGCCTTCGACGCTGCCCTCGACCGCGACACGGCGCTGGATGTTCTCGCGGCGGATGATCGCCGGGCCCTCGCGCATCTCGACGCGCGCGATCTGGCCGATCTGCACCGGGCCGGCCGCACCAGCGATGGGCAAGGCCGCGATGGATTCGGCATCGCGCCGGAAGCCCTCCCCGGCTCGCAGGAGGATGGCGTAGTTCCGCTGGCCGCGCCAGAAGGTCGCCACCTCCTCACCGGCCAGCCCGACCTGGACGGCTTCGGCCAGCTCACCCGCCGTCACGCCGAGCCTGGCGGCGGCGGCCCGGTCGAGCGCAACCTGCAACTGCGGCACGTCGGATGTCTCCTCGATTCGAAGGTCCGTCACGCCGCGGACTTCGCGTGCGACTGCCGCGATCTCCGCGGCTTTCCGGTTGAGCGTCTCCATGTCCGGGCCAAACACCTTGATGCTCAGTTCGGCCGGCGTGCCGCCGAGCCCCTCGTCGATGCGCATTCCGAGCGGCGTGGTGAACAGAACCGTGGGCCCGGGAACCTGCGCGAGGGCATCGCGCAGCTCGTCGACGACCGCTTCGGTGGGCCTGCTTCCGGCCGCGCGTTTCAACGTGACGAGAATGTCGCTCAGGACGTGCGGCATCGGGTCCTCCGTTTCATCGGACCGGCCGCTCCGCCGCGAGACCGACTCCACGCCCGGGTGATCCGCAATCACGCGCTCGACCTGCCGGTTGACCCGATCGACTTCCTCGAGAGACGCCTCGCCGGGCAGCATGGTCTGGATGAGCAGCGCGCGCTCGTCGAGCTCGGGCATGAACTCCGTGCCGACGCGCAGGAGCCCGACGAACGCGGGAACCGTGACGAGGAGCGCAATGCCTCGAACGAGCCAGGCGTGGCGGAACGCGAGATCGAGCGCCGGGACGTAGGCGCGCTTGATCATGCGCATCACGCGCACGTCCTGCGAACTCTCATCTGCCGCCTCGGCCCGAGGGCCTTCGCGCCGCGCGGGGACTCGCCGGAGGAACCACCAGCACATCGCCGGCACGAAGGTGAGCGCGAGAAGGAGCGATGCGGCCATGGCGGCCGTGACGGTGGCCGCGAGTGGATGGTAGAGCCGGCCCTCGACGCCCGACATCAGGAAGAGCGGCGTGAACACCGCGATGACGATGGCGGTGGCGAACGCGATCGGACGCCCGACTTCGACGGCCGCACGCAGCACCGCCAGAGTACGATCCTCGTTTCCGATCGACAGGCGATGGTGGATGTTCTCGGTCATGATGATCGCCGCGTCGACGAGGATGCCCACCGCAATGGCCAGTCCGCCGAGCGTCATCGTGTTGAGCCCGACACCGGCGGCGTGCATGACCACACCGGCCAGGATGACCGAGAGCGGCAGGGTGACGGTGACAACCAGGGCGGACCGGATTTCGCCGAGGAGGACGAGCAGCACGAGCACAACGAGGACGGCGCCTGCCAGGATCGCCCGAACGACGGTGCCGAGCGCGTGTTGAATCAGCTCCGATTGGTCGTAGACGGTGCGAATCCTGACGCCCGGAGGCAGCGTCTGCCGGAACTCCTCCAGCGCCGCCTTGATCCCGCCGGTTACCCGCACGGTGTCCGCGCCGAACTGTTTGATCACCCGCGAACTGACGACTTCGCGGCCGCCGGCGTCGGCCAGCCCGCGGCGGACCGCGCCCGCTTCGACGACCGCTGCGACATCGCGCACCCTCACCGGAATGCCGCCACGACTCTTGATGACCGACTCGCGCAGGTCGTCGATGGACCGGATCTGGCCGAGCCCGCGAATGCTGAATTCGGTGGCCCCCTGGCTCACGAATCCGCCTGGCGCGTTCACGCTGCTCCGGCCGACCGCCCGCATCGCTTCCTCCAGCGTGACGCCCTGTGCCTGCATGCGCCCGGCGTCGAGCAGCACCTGGTATTGGCGCAGCTGCCCTCCGAGGCGTTCGACGCTCGCGACGCCAGGGACGGAGAGGATCCGGTAGCGGAGATCGAACTCGGCGATGTCGCGCAGATCCATGGGGTCCAGGTCGCCTTCAACGAGGTACTCGAACACTTCGTTGAGGCGGTTGGTGAGGCTCGACACGAGCGGCGGTCGCGTACCCGCGGGAAGGTCGCGCTGGGCCTGGTTCAATCGCTCCGACACCAGCTGGCGGGCGCGCCAGTAGTCCATGTCGCCGGCGAATTCGACGGTGACCTGGGAGACGCCCAGCTGCGTAACCGAGCGCACGCGCACCACTCCCGGCAGTCCATTGAGTGCGGTCTCCACCGGAAGCGTCACGGCAGGCTCGAGCTCCTCCGGCGCCATCGCCGTGTTCTGCGTGATGACGTTGAAGACCGGCACGGTCAGATCGGGAAAGACGTCGGTGGAGAGCCGGCCGTAAGCCACCACCCCCGCTCCAACGCCGAGCGAGAGCAGCATGATCACGAGAGCACGGGCGGCGAACGAGGCGCGGATGAGTCGCTCCAGCATCTGATCCTCTAGCGGGGTTCGGCGGATTGCCCGCGGACGGCCTCGGCCTTCAAGATGAAGCTCCCGTGCGTCACGACGATGTCGCGAGGGTTCAGGCCATCGACGACGACGGTGCGATCGCCGGAGGCCTCGCCGACGGAGATGGTCCTGGCGGTGAACTCTCGCTCGCCGGTCTTCACGAAAACGACAGCCGATCCGGCCAGGCGTTGGATGGCGATGGTCGGGATCGTCATCAATCCGGCGGCCGCCGTTCCGCTGCCGGGTTCGCGCGTCCGGATCCGCGCGCGCGCGAACATCCCCGGCTTCAACCGCCCGGAGGTATTCGGCACCACCACGCGGACATCAACCGTCCGGGTGTCGGGGCGGACGGTCTCGGCCACGTAGGAGACGCGCCCCTCGACCGGCGTTTCGGGCAGGGCGTCGAGCGCGACCTCGACCACCTGGCCCCGTTGCACCGCGCGCGCCCGCGTCTCGGGCACGCTCGCCACCAGCCAGAGGGACCTGAGATCGGCAATCCGGAACAACACGTCCGCCGGGGACACGGGAGCGCCTACGGCAGAGGTTCGCTCCACGACGGTTCCATCGATGGGCGACGAGAGAGCGAGCACGCCGGAACGCGCCTTCGAGGCATCTCCGGAGAGACCGAGCGCCTGGAGCCGCGCCTCGGCCGCCTGCCGCTGTGCCGTGGCGCGCGCGAGGTCGCCCTCGGCGCCGAGAACGTCGCGCTCGGCCGAGATCCGGCGTTCCAGCAGCGATCGTTCCCGTTCGTAGTTCCGCCTCGCCACGTCTTCCGCCGATCGGGCCGCCGTGGCGTCAGCCCACGCAATGTTCACCTCCGCGCTGTCGATGGTAGCCAACACCGTGCCCGGGTGGACGCGGTCGCCGGTGCTGGCCATCAACGTCGAGATGCGACCGGTGACACGCGGACCGACGCTCGCCGTGCGTTCGGCGTCGACTTCCAGCACGGCGGGAGCCGGAACGATCGCGTCGAGCGCGGCCGCTTCCACCCGGGCGGTTTGAAGATTGGCCCGGGCCATCGCGTCCTCCGACAGTCGCACCACGATCACTCCGGCTGCGCTGCCGGCCTCACCGTGCGGTTGGGAGGCCTCGGAAGGCGGCGGGGGAGGCTGGTTGCGGCACCCGCCCGAGAGCGACAGGGTGCAGCCCAGTACGATGATGGTCAGACCTGGTGCGTTCATGCTGTTCCTCCGACGACTCAACGGATGAGGCCGGACGCCGCACGGAGATCGATCGCCGCGAGCGTGGCGGCAAGCTCTGCGCCGAGCTGCTGCTGCCGGGCCGCAACCCCTTCCCGGCGGACGATCAGATACTCGATGAGCCCGATCCTGCCGGCCTCGTAACTCTCGCGCGCGAGGCGGTCGTTTTCCTCGAGCGACGGGATGGCTTCGGCCCCGAAGACGTCCGCGGCCCGGCGCGCGGCCAGATGGACGGCGTGGAGGCTGCGAACGCGGCCCCGGGCAATCGTGCGTTCTGCCGTCAATGCGGCCCGCGCCGCCTGCAGGCGCGCTTCCGCCGCGGCCACGTCCCCGGCGGACCGCCTGAACAACGGGATCGAGAGGCCGACGCGTGCCCCCACCGCCGTTCTCCCTTCCTCTCGCTTGACTCCGAGACCTCCGACAAGGTCGGGTGTGGACCGCGTGCGGGCCAGTTGCCACTCGGCCTCGGCAGCGGCGACCTCTGCGGCGAGACCGCGGATTTCGGGACGGGCCAGGGCAGCGTCCAGAAGTGCGGTGAGGTCGCCGCCGGCCTCCATCTCCCAGGCGCCAGTTGCGGCAGTCGCACGTTCATCCGTCATGGCGACGATGGCCCGCAGGTTCCCAAGCGCCCGTTCCCGGTCCGCCGTCGCACCAAAGGTGTTCTGGCGGGTGCGGGCCAGCTCGATTCTCGCCACGTTGACATCGAGAATCGGAACCTCGCCCGCTTCGTAGCGAACACGCGCGGCGTCGAGCATCCCGGATGCGACCGACTCCGCGCTCCGGGCCAGCGCCTCGGCGTGTTGCGCGTGCAGCAAGACGTAGAAGGCCCGGGTGGCCTCGGCCACGGCGTCGGCGGAGGTGGCCTCGATGGCCGCGGACTCCCGATCCACTCCGGCTCCGGCGGCCCGGATGCGCAAACCGCGCTGGCCGGCGATCTCGAATCGCTGCACCGCCGATGCCTCGAGGTCCATCGTCGGATCGCCTGCGGGACCGCGGCGTCCGACAAACGCGTCGAGATCCGGATTGGCCGCGAGGGTGGAGCGCGCCGTCGTGAGACGGCCGGCCGCCTCCAGCTTGCGCGCACGGGCCAACACCACGCCGGGATTCTGACGCCGCGCCAGGTCCTGCACGTCCTCCAGCGAGAGCGGGGTCTGTGCGGACGCGCTGGCGGCGCAAAGCGACAGCGCGGAACAGAACGCGAACGCGACACGTCGGCGCATGGACACTCTCCGGGCACTGAGTCGCATGCAGGACTCGATGCCTGTGAAATGAGTCGGATTCGGAGCGGATGTCTTCAGCCTACTACGCGGCTCGCGGAGGATGGTCGATGGGCCGAACCGGAATCGATGGCGGTGATGGGAGCGTGGCGAAGATGCTCCGGCCGAGCGAGGATGGCGCAGCCTGGGCCTGCTGGGCTGGCGTCAATTCGGCGCCGGAGGCGCAGAGAAAGCAGGCATGAGGCGCGTCCGGACGGGCGAGGCACGCCGAGCCTCCCGCCGTGCTGTCAATCGTGCAGCCGTCCGGGCAACACATCGGATCGGCCGTGATCAGCACCACCAGAACTACGGCGAGCCATGAAGCCACCGCCCTCACCACGATTTCAGTATAGCTCCGGCGGCATCGGATTCGAGCGGCCCTGGACGCGGTCAAGGCCCCTCCCCGAGCGCCGCGCCGTCGCACAGAACGCTACTTCTCGTGTCCTTCGCCCAGCTTCTTAGCCTTCACGTCGATCGTCCAGTCGACGACGACGCCCTTGTCGGACGTTTCCCGATGGTTCTTCGTGACGTAGGAGATCTGTTCGCCTTCCGCTGAGCGCTTGACGGTCAGGATGCACGGATCGTTCAGGCCCTTCGACAGGATCCAGTACCCCTTCTGGATCGGGAAGGTGAACACCTTGAAGTCGGGCATGAGCGGGGTGATCACGACGAAGAGGAGGCGGTTCTGGACGACTCTCGAGAAGTCGACCCTCGCCTCCTTGTACTGCATCTTGATGGTTTCCCCCGTCATCTCGGCTACCACGGGCACGTTGAAATACGCGGGCGTCGCCGCCCGCGCGACCATGCCGAAATCGATGGGCGACGCGGTGCTGTTCGCGAACGCCATCGGCGGCAGCCACACCCGCTGCAGCACGACGGTGGTCTTCGGCAAGCTCGCGATCAGCATGACGTCTTCCCAGAACGAGAAGTGGGTGGCGTTGCCCTCCAGCTCGCCCGTCATGTACACGGGCTTTCCGGGCGGTGTGTTTTTCGGAAACCGCAGCCTGAAGCGGCCTTCAAGCGTCACGCCGTACTTGAGCCACGGCCTGATGCCCTCGTTCCACACCATCGTCATCGACACGTTCAGCGGGCCGTCGAAGGACCCGCAGTATCGGCCGAACAGCCACTTGGTCAGGTACTCCACGCCGTCGATCGCGATGGCGTAGCCCGACTTCGTCACCTCGTGCAGCCCGTGCAGGCCTTCGGCCGCCGCCTTGATGGCGGACGAAGACGCGTAGGCTTCCGCGCCCTCGTACCCAAGGTGTTCGACCATCGCGGGCACGCCCTTGTCGACGGCGATCTTCCCGAGCGTCGACAGCAGGTTCCCGGTGATCGTGAACGCGTAGGCGGCGAACTTCGCGCCTTCAATAGCCGTATTGATCGTCTCGCAGATCGGAGCCGGCTTTTCGCCGATTCGCGAGCGATCGATGACCTCGATCCCCTCCTCGGCCTCCGGGACCCAGTCGCGCAGCTCGCCCATGATCTCCACGTCCGGGAGGTTGACCACCTGCGACTTCGGCACCAGGTTCTTGAGCAGCCCGAGGATCTTCAAGGGTGGAAGATCCACGGTCCGGGCCTTGGCGTCCAGCTGCTGCGCCTTGGCGATCATCGTCTCGCGCTCGGGAGAGGCCGGCAGCGACACGGCGGTGTCCTTGACGAACGCGGCCATCTGCTTCGTGCGCTTGTCGATCTCGATGGCGAGGTGCTCGACCTCCTGCGCCAGGTCCGAGATCGAATCCACGCGGAATTCGGCCGTGCCCTTTCCCTTTCCGTCGGGAGAGGTCACCGTCACGACATACTTCCCGGACTTCTTCGTGTCGCTGAAGGTGACGCTGAACTGTCGCTTCGAATCGACCTGGGCCGAGAGCGTCGCGCTCGGCGCGCCCGACGCGTGCCGGACGAGGATGGATGCCTGGTGTTGTTTCTCCGAGTACCCGGTCGAACCGGCAATCGTCACCTTCTGGCCTGTCAGAACGACCTTCGGCGTCACCGTCACGTCCACGTTGGCGCCGGGCGTTGGCCCGGAGCCGCCCTGGGCAGGCGGGGATTGGCGCCCCGCGACGTGCGCCGCCGTCATCCCGCCGAGCAGCAGGACCGACACCATCACGAGACGCGCGACAGGGGCCATGGCATCACCTCTATTTCTCCAGCAAGGCCGCCAGACGCTGCCAGTCGAGTTGGCGGATGACCTCGAGATTCGCAGCGCAGTCACCGATTGTCCGCTCCTTGTGCGACGCGACTTCCTTTCGGCACCAATCGATGTCCTCCACGGTGATCAGTTGAATCGCGCTGCGCGGGAGCCCGGGCTTGAAGAGGCCGAGGTTGGCTTCGACGATCCGGCGGCAGCCTGGAGTGTCGGGCGGGACGATCTTCAGCTTCCACCGTTCGGAGTTCTCCGCTCCGGTGACGCACGCCGGTGCGCTGCGGCCGGCGGCATCCAGGCCGGCAACCAGGGCCTGCAGGTCCCGATACGCATTCATGGGCCCGAAATACCACTGCACGTCCTTGGGGTCGGCCGGCTTCGGGTCCACCTTGCGCCGGATGGCGGCTTCGTCCTCCGCGAAGAACGACTCCAGGCGATGGATTTCACTCACCGCGTCGGATCGCTGGCGTGCCGCGTCGATCTCGGCCCGCCGCTTCTGCTTCTCCGGCTCGGAGAGGAAGAACTCCAGGTCCTTCTTCGCCTGGCCCCGCCTCTTCTCGGCATCGTCCGCATCGATCTTGAACGCGGCCGCAACCACCTTGGAGAAGCGTTCCACTGAGACTGGCGACCAGATCGAGTCTCCCGGCCTGGAGATGACGAGCAGGTCGTTGAACATCGGAAAGCCGCCCACGCGTCCTGTCGCAGCGGGCTCGAGGTAGATCTCGCCTCGCGCGTCTTCCCACTTGCGCGTGCCGACGTGATCGAGGATCACCGGCCGCAGATCGTTGATGTAGAAATGCAGGAAGTTCACCTCGTCTCCCGCCGCGCGCGGTGCTCCGAATCGCACCCACAGATCGAGCGGTGCGACCGGGCGGATGCGCAGCTGGGTGAGGTCGCGGTCCATGAGCACGCCGACGAGCACGCCGTTGTAGCCCTTTGGCGGATTGAGCGTCGGCACACTCGAGATGAGCTCGGCGATCTTCCGGGCAGAGGCCTCTCCGGCCTTCAGCTCTTCGGGCGTCGCCTTGGACGCGCGAATGTTCGCCGGCGTCGCGTGGAAGACGAACGGCTTGATCGTCCCGGCCTCGTTCGGCGCCAGGGGACGTTGCTGCGCGGCGTGCGCAGACGGAAGGGCCGCGAGACAGAGCAGTGTCCGAAGCAGGGGCCTCATCGCGCCTCCGGAGAGTTGTGGCGGTTTGCCAGCGCCCATTCTATTCGGTCCGCGCGGTTCCTCATCACGCGGAATCCGATCGCAGTGGACGGACTTAACGGACATGGCGGCCAATCTCCGATGATTCACCTGCAGCGCCTTACGCCGTGGTCGAAGCTCCACGGCTTGGTGTAGCATGTCGGAACCGTGTCCAGAACCAGCGACCCCCCCAACACCCCGGATGGGCGCGCCGAACCGGGCGGGGACGGAATGCTCCGCGAGATGGCGGCCGTACGCCGGCGAGACGCCATCCTGAATGCCGTCAGCCTCGCGGCCGAGCGGTTCCTCCACGTTCGCGACTGGCGGCAGACCATCGACGAAGTGCTGGCACGGCTGGGCGAAGCCACCGAGGTCAGCCGGGTCATCATCTTCGAATGCGGGACGCTGCCGGGGGACGACACGCTGATCAGCCGGAGGTACGAGTGGCGGGCCGCCGGCGTGGAGGCGCGTCCCGATGAAGCCCTGCGGGACCTGCCGCTGCGGGCCATGGGATTCGCGAGGTGGGTCGAGACCCTGGAACGCGGCGAGTTCATTGCCGGGCTCGTGAGCGGGCTGCCGGCAGCAGAGCAGGCGGCCTTGCGGGCGCAGCAGATCCGCTCGATCGCGGCCGTGCCGATCTTCGTGGAGAACCAGTGGTGGGGCTTCATCGGGTTCGACGAGTGCACGACCGAGCGCAGATGGGAGCAGGCCGAGATCGAAGCGCTGGTCGTTGCCGCGCGCATCGTCGGCGAGGCGATCCAGCGCGAGCGCACTGAGGCGGCCCTTCGAGCGAGCGAGGCTCGCTACCGGACGCTGGCCGAATCCGCTCACGATTCGATCTACATCCTGGGACGGGATCTTCGCCTGCAGTACGTCAACGAGTTCGGCGCGAAGGGGCTCGGCCTGTCACCGGCCGAGGCCGTCGGGAAAACGCTTCACGACCTGTTCCCGCCCGCCATTGCGCAAACCCACGTCGCCGCCGTCCAACACGTGCTCGCCACGGGGGAGACGCTGTACCGCGAGGCCTCGGGCCGCTATGCAGGCCGCGAGGTCTGGGAGGGCACCCAGCTCGTGCCGCTCAGGGACGAGGCCGGCGGCATCGCCGCCGTCTTCGGCATCTCCCGGGATGCCACGGAACGGAAGCGTGCCGAAGAGGCGCTGCGTGAGAGCGAGGAACGCCTCCGCCTGGCGCAGAAGATGGAAGCGGTCGGGCTGCTCGCCGGCGGCATCGCTCACGACTTCAACAACCTGTTGACGGCCATCAACGGCTATGCCGACATGGCGCTCGACGGACTCGACGCGGCCAGCCCCGTCAGGCAGGATGTGACCGAAATCAGGAAGGCGGGCGATCGAGCGGCGTCTCTGACCAGACAGCTCCTGGCGTTCAGCCGGAAGCAGATGCTTCAACCGCGCGCCCTCGACCTCGGCGCCGTGCTCGCCGACGCGGAGACGATGCTCCGCCGGACGATCGGCGAGCAGATCAGGCTGGTGACCGCGACCGCCCCGGATCTCGCTCCGGTCTTCGCGGATCCGAGCCAGGTTGTTCAGATCCTGATGAACCTCGCCATCAACGCCCGCGATGCCCTGCCCGAGGGCGGCGACATCACGATCGATGCGCGCAACGCCGTCGTCGGTGAGGCCTTTGCCGCAGCTCACGCGGGAGCGAAGGCGGGCCCCTTCGTGCTGCTCACCGTCAGCGACAACGGCCGCGGGATGAGCGGCGAGGTGAAGGCGCACATCTTCGAACCGTTCTTCACGACGAAGGGGCTCGGCAGGGGCACCGGCCTTGGCCTGTCAACCGTGTACGGCATCGTTCAACAGTCGGGCGGGTTCATCGAGGTCGAAAGCGAAGTCGAAACGGGGACCACGTTCCGCATCTTCCTGCCGCTGGCGAATCGGCCAGCCGATCCGCCGGTCGGAGGGGCGGTCGTCGCGAGCCCGGCCCGGAGGCGGGAGACGGTGCTGGTCGTCGAGGACGAACCGAGCGTCCACGCGCTCATCTCCAAGGTCCTCGGCCACGAAGGATTCGTCGTGCTCGACGCTCGCGACCCCCATCACGCGCTCGACATCGCGACGAAGCACGACGGGCCGATCGATGCGCTCGTCACCGACGTCGTCATGCCCCTCATGAACGGGCACGCGCTCGCGACCCGAATCGTCGCCGAACGGCCGGCGATCAGGACGCTGCTGATTTCCGGCTATGCGGTCGATGCGCTGCCGGAACAGGTCGTCGCCGGGCCCACCGGCCAGACCCTGTTCCTTCAGAAGCCGTTCACGGCGGCAGCACTGGTGCGCGCCCTGCAGGATCTGCTGACCCGGGAGAAGGCGGGCTAGCGCGCCCCCTGAGACCGACTCACCGCCCGCGCAGAATCGCGTCCACGCTCATGACCTCGGACACGCCCACCGTGCGAACGCGCGGTCCCCACAACTGAACCCCGCAGCTGACGAAGAAGTGCGTGTGGCCCTTCTTCATGTACCCCCAGGTCAGCTCGTACTGGCGCGACGTGATGAAGTTGACGGGAAAGAGCTGTCCAAGATGCGTGTGGCCGGAGAACTGGATGTCGGCGGAGGTGCGGCTGACGGCGTCGATGTCGGTCGGGCGGTGATCGACGAGGATGAGCGGGAGATGGGCCGGCGCGCCGCGAAGGAGATCCGTGACGGACTTGCGTCTCGCAGCCTGGTCGCGCCGCCCGCCGTCGTTGCGCCCGGCGAGCAGGAACGCGCCGCCGATCTCGCGGACCTCGTCCCTGAGCAGCGTGATCCCTGACTGTGCGAAGAACGCGTCCCGGTTTCCGCCTCCGAATCCCTCGTGATTGCCGAGGACGCCGAACACGCCATACGTCGCGCGCAGGCGGCGGAACTGCGAGGCGAAGACCTCCGCTGCCTCGCCACGGCGGTCGCCCTCGATGACGTCCCCGCCGATGAGCACGAGATCGGGGCGGAGCGCGTTGACCTTGTCGACAAATCCTTGCATGAACCCGGGGGCCGTCAGGTCGCCAAGATGAAAGTCCGAGGCGAACGCGATGCGCAGCCTCTCGAGTGACGACCCCTTCCTGGGGATCTCGACCGAGTACGAGCTGACCTGAAGATGGGCGAAGTTGAGGATGCCGCCGAGGACGATGCCGGCGGGGACGAGCACCATGGCCCAGAGCCTGGCATGGCGGACTTTCGGGCGCTGGAGCGTTTCTCGCTGTACGGCTCCGAGCAGTCGCAGCCCGCCGAGGGCCGCGTCGGTCAGTACGACAGCGAGCATGAAGTACAGCAGATACGGCAGGACGTAGTAGCCGGCCGAGATGAGCACCCGCAAATCGCCGGCGCCCGCGCTGTGCGCCATCCGGTCGGCGAGCGGATACACCGGCAGCAGGAGGAGGAAGAGAACGGTGGAGACGTTCTTCCAGAGCGCCCTGTCGATGAGCCAACGCAGCCGCAGCCCCGAATAAAGCAGGGCGGGCAACGCGAGGAGGATCTCGTTCAGCAGGAACAAGGCAGGATCCCTCCGCGGCGCTACGGGTGTTCCTCGACGAACGCCTTGAGCCGGGCGATCGCAGAGTCCCACCGGTCCGAGATCTGATCGAGACAGCGGCGGGCCTTCTCGAGGCGCTTCGTCTCGATCTCCCAGATGCGCTCGCGGCCGGATCGTGCGCCGTGCACGACGCCCGCGTGCTCGAGCGCGTGGAGATGCTTGGTAATCGCCTGCCTGGTGACGCCGGTGCCTTCAGAGAGCCGCGTGATGGAGAGCGGGCCGCGGGTGCAGAGCTTGGCGACGAGCGTGATGCGGGTCGCCTCGCCGAGGGCGGCGAAGATTGGCGCCGCCTCGGCGAAGGCAACTGCCGCGGAGTTACGTCTTCGAGACATGACCTTCGATGCGCTTGACCTGCTCGGACCAGCCGCCTTCATTCGACCGGTAC
Source organism: uncultured Acidobacteriota bacterium (assembly GCA_963695795.1). Taxonomy (GTDB): domain Bacteria; phylum Acidobacteriota; class Vicinamibacteria; order Vicinamibacterales; family JAKQTR01; genus CAVOHU01. Next base: position 226,309 of record CAVOHU010000001.1, read on the forward strand.
GCCTCCGCCCGGCGGCTGAGCGGAATCCGGTCGAAGCCGGATTCTGTAATCGTGAGCCTGGTGCCCTCCCGCGTCTCCTCGAGGCGGAACTCGACGAGGGTCGTGGGCTCGCGCGAATAGTCCAGCGTTGAATCGACGGCATTCGGGTGCCAGCGGTACGCGAAGTACCGCTCGGGGTCGATCCGCTCGACGATCACTTCCAGGGTCAGGTGTTCGTACCCCGGGTACGTGATCTGCCCGCGGAGGGTCGCCCCTTCGGCGAACGGGGACTCGAGTTTGACGCCGAACCAGGTGCCAAATTCGGTGGAGTCGGTCAGGGCTCGCCACACGCGCGATCGGGGCGCGCGGAGGACGACCTGCTTTTCGATGCGATCGGGAACCGGTGTCTCCATATGCAACCTCGTGGTTGCTAATATAGATCGCCACGCGGAGATATGCAACCTTGAAGTTGCGCGACTGGAGGAACCGCTGATCGTCGGCCGACACGCCGTTCGGATCCCGCGCCTGCCACGGTCGTCGGAGCCCGGAGCGGATTCCGTCACTTCGCCGGGCGGGGCACCGTTCCGCGAACCGCCCACACCCTGGCCTGAAGGGCGAACGGCCGATCCGGCGATCCGCCGAGCAGATGCTTGCGCAGCCGCTCTCGGAGCGCATCCGCACGTTGAGGAGAAAGCGAGGCGGCGTAGCTGCCGGCCGGGCCCTGGCCCGCGAGAAACGGCAGCCAGTAATCATCGAAGGAGGTGAAGCTCAACGAGACCGTCAGCGGCTGCTCGTCGACGTCGGACAACCGGTGCTCGCGCCAGAGCGCCGCGAGTTGGCCCTTCCGGCACAGGGGCATGTGGCGCTCGTCGCGGCCGGCGATCGCCGGATCGAACGCTACCGCCTCGTCCCAGAAGATGCGGAGCATCTCCATTCCATCGCCATAGTCCCAAACGGCGGCTGCGACGATGCCGCCGGGGCGGGTGACGCGGATCATCTCGCGAAGCGCCTTGGCGGGCTGCGGTACGAAATTGAGGACGAGCAGGGACAGCGTCTTGTCGAAAGTGGCATCGGCAAAGCGCAGCGCCTGCGCGTCTCCGACTTCGAATACCGCGCGGCCCCCCGCCGCGGCCGCCTTTGCGCGCGACACGTATGCTGGCGACAGATCGATGCCGGTCACCGTGCCCGCCGGGACGCGATCGACGGCCGCGAAGCTCAGTGAGCCGGTGCCGCAGCCGACATCGAGGATGGCGTCACCGTCGCGCACGCGGGAGAAGTCCAGGAACGGCCCCGCGAGACGGCGGCTCCAGCGGCCCATGAACCGATCGTAGGCGTCGCTCTCGGAGAACATGTGCGTCTGCCCGTTCGTTGGTATCGCCCCGGCATCGACCGGATGCGAGATTGGCGCGAGAGCGCCGGCGGCGAGACTCGCCGCCGCAATCCACCGGATCACCATCATCATCGTTGTCCCGTTTCACCAATCATACCGCGACCACGCCGGGGGCCGCGCCACGCACGCCGGCTCTGAAGAGCCGGCCTTCACCAGAGACATCGTTTTCGGGATTCGATGTGGGCCGGGTTTCCAGATGTAGGCCGGGTCTTCCCTGGCCCGAGCGAAGTCGAGGGCAGACCCGGCGAGCACGAGACTGGGTCATCAGATGTGTGTCCGGTTCAGATGTAGGCCGGACTTAGATGTAGGCCGGGTCTTCCTTAGCCCGAGCGAAGTCGAGGGCAGACCCGGCGAGCACGAGACTGGGTCATCAGATGTGTGTCCGGTTCAGATGTAGGCCGGGTCTTCCCCGGCCCGAGCGAAGTCGAGGGCAGACCCGGCGAGCACGAGCCACGAAATCAAGAAGCTGTTCGCGCGAATAGGCCTGCGATCCCCAATGCGGGAAATCGGCCGCGGCGCGGACGAGACCCGCGCGAACCGGATTCTCGATGAGGTAGACCACAAGCGCAGGCAGATCCTCGTCACCGCGCAGTACCCGTTCGAAGAAGCACTGCTGCCAGAGATAGCCGGCATTTGTCCGAGCAAAGACGAATCCAGATTGTTGTTTGAAGAGGCGAACCAATCGTCGGAGGTCAGCTGCTTCCGAACGCGATTCGACGACGGCGTGCAGGTGGTCCGGCATGAAGCAGTACGCGAGAATGACAAACGATTCCTCGACGGCGACACGCAGAAGTTGCAACAGCGTCATCGTAATCGTTCCCGGTTCGGTGAAGTGACGTCGGCGCCGATACGTACATATCGTGAGGTAATAGCGCCGGAAGCCGATGTACTGGTCCGGTTCGAGTCGATGAGGGCGGGCCACGTCGACAGCGATTACGTGCAAGTCGCTCGCCGTCGTCGGTTGTCGCCGGGTCTAAAGACCCGGCCTACATCAGACACCGCAGACCCGGCCTACATCAGACACCGCAGACCCGGCCTACATCAGACACCGCAGACCCGGCCTACATCAGACACCGCAGACCCGGCCTACATCCAGGCACGGCAGGCCCGGTCTACATCGGTCACATTTCGGGGTCGAGAGGCCCGGCCAATACGCGGCCCGTCGCCGGGTCTAGAGACGCCGGGTCTAGAGACGCCGGGTCTCAAGACCCGGCCTACGAGGCGGCGAGGGCCGCCCGGACAGGGGTCATCCACTGGCCGCTTCTGCGCAACCGGAACATGCTGCTGATCTCGGCGAGCTACTTTCTCGACAGCTACGTGCTCGCCGTGTTCGTGTACTGGTTCTACTTGTATCTCGTCGACGAGCGCCACTTCAGCATCTTGAAGAGCGGCGCCGTCTCGAGCCTGCCCTGGGTCGCCTCCCTGATCCTCGTGCCCCTTGCCGGCCACCTGTGCGACGTGCTCTCCGCCAGGAAGGGCCGCCGGGTCGGCCGGCACGCGGGGACGGCGGGCGGCATCATGAACACCGCGGGCAACCTTGGCGGCGTGGCGTCGGCGTCACTCGTGCCCTATCTCGTGGAACACCTCGGCTGGAACCTCGCGCTAGAGACGAGCGCGCTCTTCGGCCTCGCGAGCGCCGCGCTCTGGCTGTTCATTCGCGTGGACGAGTCCGATCAGGCTGCCGCGCAGGCGGTCGCTCCTGTGCCGGGCCATGGAAGACGTGGAGCGTGATCATGCTTCGAACTGCGGACGTCATCATCGTGGGCGGGGGAGTCAACGGCAGCAGCATCGCCTTCAACCTCGCGCGGCGCGGGACCCGGGACGTGGTCCTGATCGAAAAGGGGCACATCGCCTCGGGCCCGACAGGGCTCTCGAGCGGCATCGTGCGGCAGCATTACACGCAGGAGACGCTCTCGGCCATGGCGCGCGACAGCGTCAAGGTGTTCGCGCGCTTCAAGGACGAGGTCGGCGGCGACGCGGGGTTCGTCCCGTGCGGCGTCGTATTCATGACGGCCGCCGACAACGCGCCCGTGCTCAGCTCAACCGTCGAGATGCACCGCCGGATCGGCATCCGCGAGTCGCTGCTGTCGGCCGATGAGCTCAAGGCGATGGACCCGCAGCTCTTCCACGAGGACATCGCGTGCGGAGCCTACGATCCGGACGGCGGCTACGCCGATCCGGCGCTGGCCGCCTCGAGTTTCGCCGACGCGGCCAGGCGCCTCGACGTCGAGATCCTCCAGCGAACCACCGTCACCGGGCTGCGCATCGAGGACGGGAAGATCGCCGGTGTCGCCACCGACAAGGGCGATATCGCCTCTCGCACCGTCGTCAACGCGACGGGTCCGTGGGGCGCGAAGCTGGCCGCCGAGGCGGGAATCGAGATTCCAATCACCGTCACGCGCCACCCGGTCGTCGTGATGGAACGCCCGCCGGCGTGGCGCAAGCCGACGCCAGTCTGGGGCGACCTCATCGCTGGCTGGTACTACAAGCCGGATGGCGAGGCCGGCATGATGGTCGGGTCGGTCCAGGACGACCATCGATCGGTCGACGCCGATTCCTACCAGGACAAGGCGACGCACGACGAAATCGTCGCGGCCTCCGCGGCCATCATGGCGCGGTTCCCGGTGATGGAGGGCGGAACGACGAGGAAGGGCTGGGCCGGCCTCTACGACGTCACGCCCGATTCACAGCCGGTCATCGACCGGATCGACTCCGTCCCCGGCTTCTTCTGTGCCGTCGGGTTCAGCGGTCACGGATTCAAGATCGCCCCGGCCGTCGGGCGGATCGTCGCCGACCTCGTCCTCGACGGCCGCTGCGACGCGTACGACGTCAGTATCTTCCGCCACGATCGGTTCCGGAAAGGTGATCTGCACCAGAGCGGGTACCGCTACAGCATTGTCGGGTGAAGGGCGCCCCCTTGGCTGCAACCGCCTGCCCGCGAGGGCGATAGCGGCCCGCGAGCCGCGTCGGGCGAAGGGTGCTTCCGGGAGTGGCACCGAAGTACTCCCCCACAGAGTACCAAGTGGCTATTCTGCGCCGCCGGACCCATCGCTAATCTGAACCTGCGTCGGACCAATTCCGATCGGATCTGAGATGCAGATCATCCGGTGCTTCCTGGCGCGTGGGGCCCTCCTGCTGATGACTGTCCAGGTCACAACGGCGGTCCTCCCTGCCGCGGGCATCTACTGGTCGAATGGTCCGGCGCCATCTCAGTGCGCGTGCTGCCGGAAGGGATCGGGCGAGCAGTGCCCGATGTGCAATCGAAACGCTGGACTATCAGCCCCATGCAACTGCAAAGGCGGCTGCGAACGAGAAGCTCCGCCACCGGCCTCCAGCGTCGACCAGGTGGCGATCATGCCGGAGGCCACGGCGAGGGTCATCGATTTCGCCCCCCCGACGAACCTGGCTGTGGCCGTCCGGAACCTCACTGAATGTGCCCCCATCCCAATCTCACCTCCACCCTGGGCCCCCGCCCCCGTCACGCCTTCCGTCATTTGAGTCCCGCGTCGACCAGGTAGGTCTCTGGCGCGTTGCCCGTGGGGTTGGACCCTTCGAACCCAAGCCCGGGCACCGGAGCCAGGCGTCGATGCGCGGCTCCTCATCGGTCGTTTTCGATCATCAGCGCGTTCGGCCCGCGGGCGGCGAGCCGGACCGAGGTGGAAATCATATGAAGCGGGAACGCACACGTCGTATGTGGCCCATGCTGGCGGCATTGTTCTTCGCCGTCTGTTGGGCATCGGCCGGGGCGGCAGGATCGAACGTGCCGTCCGTGCAGCAGGAAACGCCGGGCCAGGCCCAGCCGGCGCCGGGCTCAGCGAGTGGTCGAGTCGTGGGGGTGCTGACCGATCAGAGCGGAGCGGTGATCCAGGCCGGCCGTGTCGAGGTTCGGGCCATCGAATCGAACGTGGCGCGATCGGCCTCGACCGATCAACAGGGCCGCTTCGCGTTCGAGAACCTGCCGGTGGGGCGATATCGGATATCCGCGACCTCCAGAGGGTTCGCGAAGTCGACACGCGACGACCTGGTCGTCCAGGCGGGTCGTGACTTTGTCGCGGATCTCGCGCTGCTCATCGCCAGAGAGGAAGCCGCGGTCGTCGTCACGGCGCCGGCGATGATCAGCCCGCTCTCGGTCGAAACCGATCCCAAGGCGCCGCGCCAGCCGATCCCGGCGCACGACGGCGCGGACTACCTGAAGACGATTCCGGGGTTTTCGATCGTCCGGAAAGGCGGCACCGACGGCGACCCGGTGCTCCGGGGGATGGCCGGATCGCGGCTGAGCGTGCTCCTGGACGGCCAGCAGATCCTCGGGGGCTGCGGCGGGCGCATGGATCCGCCGACGGCGTACGTCTTTCCGGCGGCCTACGACCGGATCACGGTGCTCAAGGGACCGCAGACGGTTCTGTACGCCGCGGGCGCTTCGGCAGGGACCGTGCTCTTCGAGCGGCAGATGACGCGGGCCGCGAGGCCGGGCGTCACGGCGGCAAGCTCGATCACGGTTGGGGCCTTCGGCCGCCACGACGAAATGTTCGACGTGCGCGCCGCGATCCCGAGCTTCTACATCCAGGGCGGCGGGACCCGATCGCACACCGACGACTACAAGGACGGCAACGGCGCGGCCGTGCACTCGGCGTACACGCGGTGGAGCGTCAACGCGGCCTTCGGATGGACGCCGGATGAGGCCACCTCCCTGGAGATCTCGGTGGCCAGGAGCGACGGCCGGGCCGCCTACGCCGATCGAAGCATGGACGGGTCGAAGTTCGCGCGCGAGAACGTCGCGGTGAAGTTCGACCGGAGATTCGCCACGAGCGTCCTGCAGCGGATTGAATTCCAGTCCTACTACAACTACATCGACCACGTGATGGACAACTTCAACCTGCGCACGCCCGGAACGGCGTATTCGGCGAACAACCCGGATCGGGCGACCTTCGGCGGCCGTGCCGCGATGACGCTCGCCGTGAAGAGCTCCGCGATCTTCGTCATCGGCGCCGACGCGCAGCGCAACGTCCATTCGGCACGCAGCGCCATGGGCAAGCTCAATCCGGAGGAGGCGGTTGCCGCCTACTCGTCGGCCACCCGGAACGAGGACGTGCGCTTCACGCAGATCGGCCTCTTCGGCGAAGCCACCTACGCCCTGACCACCGCCAGCCGGCTGGTCGGCGGCGTGCGGAGCGACTGGCACGACGCGAAGGACAGTCGGGCGTGCGTGGCGACGTCGATGTGCCCAGGCGCGTCGCCTCTCAAGAACGACACGCTCGGCGCCAGCGACCGCCGGACGCTGCCAGGCGGATTCGCGCGGTACGAGCACGACATCGATCGGTTCGGCGTGTCAGGCCGCTTTTCGTTCGGGGTGGGACACATCGAGCGGACTCCGGACTACTGGGAGCGGCTCAAGCAGGACCCCGTCACGTTGAAGAGCGCGTTCCTGTCCACCCGGCCCGAGAAGACGACGCAGATCGACACCGGGCTCGTCTGGCGATCGTCGGCCTGGTCTGGATCGGTGGCTGCCTTCTACGGCCGGGTCAGCGACTACATCCTGATCCGGTGGAAGCCGGCGCCAACCGTCACGCGCAACGTCAACGCGGCGACCGCGGGCGGAGAAGCGAACGTGGCGTACAGCGTCTCACGGAATCTGAAGGCTGACGTCACGCTCGCGTACGTCCATGCCGACAACCGGACCGACCACAAGCCGCTCGCCCAGCAGCCTCCGGCCGAGGCGCGGCTCGGCCTCAACTACGACAACAGGATCGTGTCCTTCGGAGCGCTCGCGCGGCTCGCCGGCGCGCAGGATCGCGTCGACATCGGCTCGGGCAACATCGTCAGCAACGGCCAGGACCTTGGCCCGACCAGGGGCTTCGCGGTCGTCTCGCTGAATGGAGGCTATCGCCTGAAGAAGCTGTTCCTGCTGAGCGCCGGCGTCGACAACCTGCTCAACCGGACGTATGCGGAGCACATCAGCCAGGCCGGATCGATGGTGCCTGGTTTCGTGCAGACCATGCGCGTGAACGAGCCCGGACGAGTGATCTGGGTGAAGTTGAACGTGGCGGTCCGGTGATGAGAGCGTGGGGGCGGCGCCGAAGGCCGCCCCCACCTCGGCTCGATCGTCCTAGAAACTCACCCGGGTCGAGATCCCGAAGGTCCGCGGCTGGTTGACGAGATACCCGATGCGCGCCCGCGTGCCCCGCTCACGGTCGAACGAGAGGAGCGCGCGCTCGTCGGTCAGATTGTTCAGGAACGCGCTGATGTCCCACTTGGCGTGCCGCACCCCAATCCGCAGGTTGACGATGTTGTAGCCCGGCAGCTTGGGATCGTAAGTGAACGTGCTCTCGCTCAGCGGTCCACCGATCGTGCCGGAGCCGAACGAGAGCAGGTCGAGCGTCCCGAGATCGCCGTCTCCCACCTGGGTGAACCGCGAACCGATGTACTGATCGGTGGCCGTGACATAGGCCATCGATCCCGGCCTGACCTCCCACTGGTAGGTCGCCGCGGCGGCGAACTGGTAGCGCGGCACGGTGGGGAGCCGTTCGCCGGACTGGATGCCCGGCACGACGCTGACGCCGCCGCTCGCGTCGGTCGAGGTGAGCGTCGAGCGGATTGACGAATCGTTGTAGCTGCTGGACAGGGCGAGGTCGAGATTGGGCACCGGCGTCAGATCGAACTCGACTTCGACGCCCTGGCTGCGCGCCTTCGGCACGTTGAAGACCACCCGGGAGGAGCAGGAGCCTGCCGTCACGGTCGCCTGGAGATCGCGGACAGCCATGTAGAAGCCGGACACGCCGAATGTGCCCACGCCGTTCGGCAGCCGGGTCTTCAGGCCGATCTCGTAGTTCCAGGTCTTCTCGTCCTTCCACGTCTCACGTCCACCGAAGGTGACGAGGTCCTGGGCCGTGCAGAGCGGCACGTTGAGAGGATCGTTGATGCCGCCCAGCCGGAACCCGCGAGAGATCTGCGCGTTCAGATTGACGTCCGGCGAGATCTTGAAGCTGGCAATGAGGCGCGGCGCCACCCCGTCGGCCTTCGTCGTGCCGGGCTGCGACACGAGGGAGGTGCCGTTGTTGTCGTTGCCGAAGATCCCGTCGAAGATCTGCTGCTTGTCCTCGCTGAAATGGTAGTAGCGCAGGCCGCCCGTTACGCTGAACTCCGGGGTTGCGACGAGGGTCGCTTCACCGAAGAGGGCGTACTGATTGAGCTTGTAGCTCAGGTCCGACCAGAAGAGGCTGTCCTTCGGGGCGCGCAAGCCCTGCGTCGAGATGCCGGTGAGGGCCTCGAACCCGTTGACAAGCAGATTCTGGGCGTAGTGCCGGTCCGTGTGGCTGTAGAAGGCGCCCGCCACCCAGTTGAGACGGTCGATGGCGCCCGTGATCCGCAACTCCTCGGTCCACACCTTCGCCCTCGTGGCGTCGTTCAGCGGGGAGGCGAGCGTGTAGACATTCTGGGGCAGGCCGAGGCTGCCCCCGGTGATGCTGGAGGTCAGCGCCCCGGCATCGCGAATCACCAGGATGTCGCGATCGTTGTAGGACGAGACCGACGTGAGGGTGAAGCCGTTGGCCAGCTTGTAGTCGATGGTGAGATCGCCGAGCGCGAACTTGTCGGTGAACTCCTCCTTGAGCTGCGTGAACTGGCCTCGATCGCCGAGCGTCACGGGCGTGCGCGTCGTCGTGTAGGGATTCGCCAGGATGTTGTACGCGTCGGCGCGGTTCCAGCCGTTCATGTCGATCTTCTGATAGAAGAAGCGCGGCGTGATGGTCAGCTGGTCGTTCGGCGCGATCTTGTAGGTCGCCCGCACGCCGGTCTTGTAGCCGTCGTTCACGTGCTTCTTCACGCTGCCGTCGGGCTGCACCGCGTCGATGAACCCCGGCATCCGGTCGAAGTACGACGCGACGCGGACCGCCGTCCGGTCGCCGACCGGCACGTTGAACTGGAGCTTCGCGTTGCCGCCCTGGTTCCCGTGCTGCACGGTGCTGCCCTCGAGCTCGACCGTCCCGTTGAGCTTCCGCAGTTCGGGCTGATTGGTGATGTACCGCACAGTCCCGGATTCCGAGCCCGCGCCGAACAGGGTCCCCTGCGGACCGCGCAGGACCTCCACCCGGTCCGAATCGAACAGGTCGATGTCCGGCGTGAAGAGCGACAGCGAGATGACCGACTCGTCGAGGTAGACGCCCACCTGCTCCTTCACGCCGGGCTGATCGCGCACGATCTGGCCCGCGGAGACGCCGCGCATCGCGATCTGGCTCTGGCCGGGACCCAGATTCTGCACGGTGAACCCGCCGACGTTCGCCGCCACGCCCTCCAGGCTGTCGACGCCGCGCGAACGCAGCACCTCTCCGGTCGGCGCCGCCACCGAGAAGGGCACGTTGAGGAGCGTCACCTCGCGCTTCATGGCCGTGACGGTGACTTCTTCGCTCAGCGTCACCTCCAGCGAGAAGTCGACCTGCCGCCGCGAGTCGGCGACCACCTCGATCTGCTGCGAGCCCCTGCGGAAGCCGCTGAGCGAGGCGGCGATGGTGTAACTGCCCGGCGCGAGCGAGAGCGCGTAGGTACCGTCGTTGGCGGTGATCGTGCTCTGCGACGCCTTCGTGGCCTGCGCCGTCGCGCTGATGGCGACGCCCGGCAGCGCGGCGCCGGTCCTGTCGTGCACCACCCCGGTAATCCTCCCCGGAGCGCTCTGGGCCCAGGCTGGCGCGCCGCACACGATGGCGAAGAGCACGGCCGCGACGACGACATACGTCTTCCGGCAAGTCATGTCGACCTCCTGGTGTCTGGCGCCTCCGTCGAGTGGCGCCGGAACGCTGGCGTTGGTGGCTGAGGCGCGAGACACGCCGTCCGTCGCGAGGTCTCGCTCGTCCTCGCACGCCGGTCCACCTTCCAGGCGGACCGAACGCCTCAGCGACGCTGGTTGGGCGCGGAGGCGTCGAGTTGTGGGTTTGAGCCTTCGTGAAATTCTAACGCGATTTGGTCAGAGATTCGACGGCTGCCCGCATCGCGTGAGCCCATTCAGGTTTTCGATGACAGCGTTTCTCCCGCGCGCGCGCTTTTGGCAGGCCCGCCGACCCTGAATTCTGGCAGAATTCACGTGTCAGGACGTCCCGGCCCCCGGCAACCGGATCCAGCCATCAGCCCCTCGACGCGACGGGGAACACATGCCGAGGATTCCATCCGCCGACGCGCGGTCCTCGCCTCCGGCCCGCCGCGCGCAGAAACCCCGGAAGAGAAAGCCACGCCGATCGAAGCCGGGCGAGCCGCTGACGATTGGCGCGCCCTTCCGGACGGTCGTCGAGCGATCGCTCGCCGGGGTCTACATCATCCAGGACGGCAAGCTCGTGTACGCCAATCGTGCGCTGGCTGAGACGTTCGGATACGACCCTTCCGAGGTCGTCGGACAGGACCCCCTGTTCGTTATCCATCCCGAGGACCGCGCGCGCGTGGCGGAGAACATCCAGCGGAGGCTCCGCGGCGAGATCGAGGTCCGGCACTACACCTTCCGCGGCATCCGGAAGAACGGTGAGGTCAACCACATCGAGGTGCTCGGGACCCGGATGGAACTCAACGGCCGCCCCGCCATCGTCGGGAACATCCTGGACGTCACGGATCGAACGCGTGCCGAGACGGCGCTCGAAGAGAGCGAGGCGAGGTTCCGGACGCTGATCGAGCGGGCGCCGATGGCGATCGGCATCAGCCGAGACGGCGTGACCAAGTACACCAACCGGAAGTTCCTGGAGCTGTTCGGATTCCAGAGTCCAGACGAGCTGGTCGGCCATTCGCTCGGGGAACAGTGGTCGCCGGAGTCGAGGGAGGAGATCCTGGAGCGTGCCCGCCTGCGTTCACGCGGCGTTCCGGTCCCCTCCGAGTACGAGGCCACCGGCCTGCGCAAGGACGGCTCGCAGTTTCCCGTGCACGTCAACGTCACGACGGTGGAGCTGCCCGACGGCCGGAATTCGGTCGGCTTCCTGACGGACATCACCGAACGCAAGCGGAGCGAACAGCGAATCGAGTTCCTGAACCGGACTCACGCGGTGCTGAGCTCCATCAACCACGAGATCATGCGCCAGAAGGACTCCCAGGCGATGCTCGAGAACGCCTGCCGCCTCGCCGTGGAGAAGGGGCGGTTCCGCATGGCGTGGGTCGGCATGCTCGACGAGACGGGGACCCGGCTCGGCCGCGTCGCGTCGGCCGGCGTCGTCGACGGCTACCTGGACACCATCTCGATCGAGGTCCGCGACACGGCGTACGCCGCCGGGCCGACCTCGCGCTGCGTGGCTTCGGGCGATCACGCCGTCTGCAACGACATCGCCGAAGATCCAGCGTTCGCGCCCTGGCGCGACGAGGCCTTGCGGCGAGGATATCGTTCGTCGGGCAGCTTTCCGCTCAAGGTCGACGGCCGCACGGCCGGCGCGTTCAACATGTATGCAGCCGAGCCGCACTTCTTCGACCACGACGAGATCGCGCTTCTCGACAGCCTCGCGCTCGATATCGGATTCGCGCTCGAAGTGGACAAACGGGAGAAGGATCGCCGGCGGATTGAGCAGGCGCTCGGCGAAAGCGAAGAGCAGCTGCGCCAGGTTCAGAAGCTGGAGGCCATCGGGCAGCTGGCCGGAGGCGTGGCGCACGACTTCAACAACATCCTGGCGGCCATCATGATGCAGTCGGACCTGGCGTCGATCATGCCGGGCCTCTCCGATGAAGTCCGCGAGATGTTCGGCGAAATCAAGTTGGCGTCGGAGCGGGCGGCCGGCCTGACGCGGCAGCTGCTGGCCTTCAGCCGGCGCCAGGTCATGCAGCCGCGCGTGCTCAACGTGAACGACGAGGTCACCAACCTGACCAGGATGCTGGGCCGGATGATCGGCGAGGACGTGCAGCTCGAGCTGCGCCTCCACCCGTCGCCGCTCGTCATACGCGCCGATCCGGGGATGATCGATCAGCTCCTGTTGAACCTCGCGGTCAACGCCCGCGACGCGATGCCGAGCGGCGGGCGGCTGGTCATCGAAACGGCGGACACGAAGGTGGGGACGGAACCCGCACGGCTGCACGCCACCGTCGCTCCCGGGCACTACGTCACGCTGCGCGTCAGCGACTCCGGCAGCGGGATCCCGCCCGACGTGCTGCCGAAGATCTTCGAGCCGTTCTTTACGACCAAGGGACCTGGCAAGGGTACCGGCCTCGGCCTGGCGACCGTGTTCGGCATCGTGAAACAGCACGCCGGCTCGATTGCCGTGAGGAGCCAGCCCGGGGAGGGCACGACGTTCGAGATCCTGCTTCCGACCGCAATCCCAGGCGACGAGTCAGCAGCCGATGCCCCGCTGAACCTGGCCGCCGCGGGCGGATCGGAATCGATCCTGGTCGTCGAAGACGACACGCACGTCCGGAAGCTGACGCGAGTGGTGCTTGAAGAGGCCGGCTACAAGGTGTTCGAAGCCCGGAATGGCGTCGAGGCGCTGGGGACCTGGGAACGCCACCGGGACGAGATCCGCCTCCTGCTGACCGACATCGTCCTGCCGGATGCCTTGAGCGGGCGCGACCTCGCGTCCCGGATTCGCGAACGAAACCCGGGGCTGAAGATCGTCTACACGAGCGGGTTCAGCGCGGATCTCGCCGGCCGCGAGGTCGCCATGGAGGAAGGCCAGACCTTCGTCCAGAAACCGTACGAAGCCAATCTGATCCTGGCGACCGTCAGGCACTGCCTGGACTCCTGATCACACCGCGCACTCCGCCGCGCCCTGCACCGGGGACCGCCTGCGCGGCGTCTCACCCGTAGAGCCCGATTGCTGGGCTGATCCGGCCGGGGCTGGCCGGATCAGGGAGGAACCATGAGGAGCCCGTGCCACGCGTGGCGGATGGTGGCCGCGCTGGCCGTCACGATGATCGCTCTGCCGGCGGAGAGCCGGGGCCAGGCCATTCCGGCCGACTACCAGGGCGTCCTGTCGATGCTCGGCAGGACGGGCGACTTCAAGGACAACGTGCTGAAGGTGAACATCCCGCGCAGCGACCTGCGCGTCACGATCAACGGCCGCCCGGTCCCGACGCCATTCGGCTTCGGCGGCTGGGTGGCGTTCACGAAGGCGAAGGGCACGAGCGAGGTCATGATGGGCGACCTCGTGCTCACCGAGGACGAGGTGAACCCGGTCATGAGCGCCCTCCTGAACGAGGGCCTCGAGGTGACCGCGCTCCACAATCACTTCTTCTGGGAACAGCCGCGCGTGTTCTACATGCACGTGCACGGCATGGGCACGGCGGCCGCGATCGCGGCGAAGCTGAAGCCGGCGATGGACCTCATCAGCCAGTCGATGGCGCGGTCGACCGGGCTGCCCGCGCCGCCGGCGGCCGACCTACCGCCGCCGCCGAATGGATCGGCTTCCTCCGACACGCCGCTCGACGGCCCCGTCCTGGCGAAGATCGTCGGGCACTCGGGCGAGCAGCTCGGGCCGGTCTACAAGATCACGATCGGTCGCCCGGACGTCGACTTGCGAATGCAGGGCGCTGTCATCAACGCGCGGATGGGCCTCAACACGTGGGCGGCCTTCTCGGGCACCATGGACGACGCGATGGTCGCGGGCGACGTGGCCATGCTCGAGGCCGAGGTGCCGCAGGTGCTCAGGGCGTTGCGCGCGAACAACCTCGACGTGGTGGCGATTCATCACCACATGACGGACGTCAAGCCGCTCGTGATCTTCCTGCACTACTTCGGCACGGGCCCCGCCGACACACTGGCGAAGGGCGTGCGCGCGGCGATCGACGAGCTCGGCAAGGGGATGATGCACCGGTAGCGCGGGCCACCTCCGCGCGGACCAGGCAGCTGAAGGAGCTGCTGCAGCCGGAGCGCTGAATCCGGCTGCAGCAGTGAAAGCGTTGAATCCGCCGGCCCGGCTCAGTTCACCTTGATGACGACGCGCTTGCTGTCGGTGCCCCCGAACTTCGACTCGGTCTTGAGCTCCACCCAGCCGTCGGTCCCGGTCATTCTCACGAGCGCGCGGTAGCGGATTGAATCGCGGCCCCGCAGCCGGAACTCAGCCGTCTTTCCGTTCAGGACCGTCAACGCCGTCTGGTCGTTCAGCGGGTCGAGCCGGACCACGCGGGAGGGGACGTCGACGACATTCACATTCGGCGACGAGGACAACGTGACCCTGTCGCGCACCGCCCGCTTCAACTGGAGCGCGCGATCGGAAAACGTCGGATACAGCCGATCGTTGCGGATCGTCGTCTCGACCCAGAACAGATCGCCGGTCGCCGGCGTGACGGTGACCTGTTCGATTTCGACCCGCGGGAACTGCGTGGCCGTGAACAGCGCGAAATGCGCCTGCCGCAGCGCCTCGGTTTCCATGTACGGCGCCGGAGGCGTGCGGCCGGTGTGTTTCTTGGACGTGCTGCCGATCCAGACGTCGCCGAGATCGGGGTGCTTGAACTTCTTCGGCGCGATCCACCCCTCGCCCGTCATCTCCGTGTCGATCCACGACACGAACTCGCTGTCGTCGACCGAGCCGTCGTTGTTGCGATCCGCGTCGGCGAGCGGAGGCCGGCCCCAGAGCTCGATGAGATACGAGAACGCCCCGATCATGCTGTAGGAGGCCGCCTGGGCCTGGCCCGAGAGCCCGCTGAAGGTCGGCGTGTAGTCTTTCAGGATGTGCGCGCCCTCGGTGACGATCGCCGTCTGCGAGTCCATGTCGTTCTGCATGTCCGGCGCGACCTGGCGCGAGAAGAGCTGGGCGTAGCGGTCGGTCTTCCGCAGCTCCGCGAGCTGCGCCGCCACGCGCGCCTCGTCGGCCTGGCGCTGCTCCGGCGTGAGGCCGGCGCGCGTGTCGGGCGGCGCCATGAACATGATCAGGCGGCCCGTGTTGTGGTAGTGGAAGCTCACGAAGATGTTCGGGTGCTTCAACTGGAACTGGAAGACGTTCCGGGTCTCGCTCTCGGACATCGGGTACGGCCAGCCGTCCTGCAGCGTCCAGCCGAACGGAAAGTTCCGGTTCGGATCGGGCCCGCCGAGGTCGTCCTCGTTGATCCGGCCGTCGCCGTCGTTGTCGTAGCCCTCCATGCCGATCCGCCGGAAACGCAGCCGCCGGATCGCTCGTGTCCGTCACCGCCACGAACCGCCGCCGGTCGGCCGAGAGCTTGAAGGTCCCCGCCGGATCCTCCGCCCACATCGTCGAGATTTCTCCGTCGAGGTCGACGTCCTCCGTCTGGTCTTCGTCGTAAAGGCCGTCGCCGTCGTCGTCCGCCGGCCGGTACGGCTCGCGCGGGTTGTTCTCCGTGTTGGGCTCGGTCGCGTACGAGTCATTGCCGTCGACGTTCAGCCCGGGGAGGACGTAGAACGTGCGGTGGTCAACCAGGTCCTTCACATACGGGTCGTAGTCGTAGCGCGTCAACAGGTACCACGCCAGGTACAGCGAGCAGGTCACGCCGTTGATCTCGTTCCCGTGAATGGCCCCGTCGATCCACAGCGCCGGTTTGGAGTCAGCCGCGCCGGTGGACCTGGCCGTGATCGTGAGCAGCCACTGCTCGCGGCCCATTCGACTCTTGCCGATCGACGACAGATCGGCGAGCTGGCTGTACTGCTTCTGCAGCCCCTGCAGGATCGTGGTCTTCTCGGCGTAGCTGAAGTACTGCTTCCAGTTGATGGGGAAATCCAGTTCGCCGTGGTTTCCCGCGGGACTGGGGACGATCTTTTTCTGAGCGCCCACCGGGCCCAGCCACGCGCTGCACGCGAGCAGCATCACGGCGAGCACCAGCAGCCAGTTGCGAAGGTGGTGTGTGTGCATCGGTCATGCTCCTCGAGTTACTGGATCGCCAGGTCACGGACCGCGGTGCCGCCCTTCTGCGACGTCACGGCAAGTTTGAGCGGCGCGTCCCCCTCGATGGCGACAAGCCACGACACGATCCGGCGGCTTCCGGTCTGCCGATCCGCGGCGAGGTCGGGCCGCTGCTGGCGCATCTGCGACAGCGCCGAGGTGGCGCCGGCTCCCCGGCCGCCGCGGCCTCCTCCGCCGCCACGCCCGGCCGCCGCCGCCGCTGCCGCACCCGGCGATGGCGGCAGCGCGAGCGTTCCCTGCAGCACGCCGAGCCTCAGCCAGCGTGTCCCCTCGAGGAACGTGATTTTCCCGTTGGCGCCGAGAAGCCAGATCACGTCTTCGCGATTGCCCCTGAGCAGTGTCCCGCCGGCGGTTTGCGTCGGCAACACGCCCGAATTCTCGATGGTCGCCGTCACCTGGACGACCTTGTACCGGCCCGGCGCACCCGACTTCTTGATTGTGACCGCGGAGCCGTCCTGGCTCGCCGCGGCCCGCGTGGCCTGGTTGCTCGTGTAGAGGACCTTTGCCGACGCGTCGGTGATGGCGACGTGCGGCAGGAGCGTCGCCTTGTATCGCTCGAACTGCCAGGCGGTCTCACACGCCTTCGCGAGGTTCTCCTTGCCGGTGTCGACAAGGCCGGTGCTCATCGCGAAGGCGCCGAACTGGCCGAAGGCCCAGTCGTAGAACACGCCGTAACCGGCCGGCGTCTGGCGCTCGTTGTTGTAGGGACTGCGCCAAAGCCGAGCCTGCTCGACGGATCGCGCGGCGACTCTCGCCGCGGTCTGTTCCGCGATGGGCGCCCCGGCGCCGCGCGGGGTCGCGGCGGCTCCCCGCCTTCCCTGCGGCGCCCCCTGCGACGGATCGCCGGAGGCGCGATCGGGCAGCGGCGAGGTCCAGGAGGCGGGCACCGCCTCGCCCATCAGCTCGAGATACTTCTTCCCGATGAGCCGATCGAGGACGGCGATGTCCCTGCCATCCACGCGGCTCTCCGGCCACCGCGCGAAGGGCCGATAGGTCACCGTGCTCCCGGCGTCGAACGACTGGGCGAGCAGGATGTTGGTGTGGTTGGTGAAGAACTCCAGGATCGCCCGCGCTTCGGCGGTCGAGGACGGGAACTCGCCGTACCCGCCCGGCGTGCTGTCGTCTTTCCACCAGCCTTCGGGGAAGTTGCCGTTCGCGGACATCGCGCCGTCGGCCTTGCCCGACTTGCCGTCGCTGAGGCTGGCAAAGCCGTCAGGGTTCGGCACCGGGCAGATGTAAAAGGTGTTGCCGTCGACAAGCGCGGTGAGTTCCGGATCGGTGCCGTACCCCGACACCAGCTTGTCGATGATGTAGAGGCACGCTTCGGCGCCGACGCGCTCGTCGCCGTGGAACCCGCCGTCAATCCACTGCGCCGGCTTGCCCATGTAGGGTTTCATCGGCGTCAGGTGGTTGGTGGGCGGCACGCGCGGGTGTTGCAGCGGCACGAGCGCGTCCATGGCCACGCCCTTTTTCAGGTTCGACACGACCAGCACCTGGATCGCCCGTCCGCCCGGACTTCGCCCGATCTCCAGCAACTCCGCGATCGCGGGGCGGGCCGCCGCGACCCGCTTGAGGTAATCCGCCGCGAAGGCGAGCGAGTGGAAATCCGCGAAGGACAGTGGAGCGAGGGCGGCAGGCCCTTGCGCCGAGGTCGGCGCGGAGGTCTTCGGCTGCGCTACGGCGGGCAGGGCGCCGAGTGCGAGCACGAGCGCGACGACGAGTGATCTCATAGCAATGACTCCCGGAGTGGAAACTTGGGGAACTCGCGAGAAGGGAAATGCCGAACGGGGGCAAGGACCGGCGGGCGGGAGCATATCACGGCGCGCACGGCCGCCGCGTTTGTACCTCTCGGAATCCCGGGGTGAGGTGGGCCGCGGCTGCGCCTTACGTCTCTCGTAAGCCGTTTCGAGGTTCGGGCCAGGGCGGCGGGGGATCGGACGATTTACTCGAACAAATCAGCGCGATTGGCACGGCACGGTTTTGGCTCTCTTGTGGGAATCGCTGTCCTGTGAACAACGGTCCGTCAATGGAGGTGGGCGCAATGCGCTTCAAAACTGCCAAGCTCGCAACGGTGAGCGTCGTTCTGATCAGTCTCTCGCTCTTCGTGGTTCAGTGCTCCAAGGGTTCGAACAACGGGTCTCCCGCTCCGGCGCCCTCGCCGGCGCCGGCCCCTGGCGGCGGGGGCGGCGGCACGGCCGACGTGATCATATCGATTCAAGGCATGACCTACTCGCCCGCGGGAGCGAGCGTGAAGGTCGGCCAGACCGTCGCATGGCGGAACGACGACAGCGTCCCGCACACCGCGACCGGGAACTCTGGGCAATTCAACACCGGGAGCATCGCTCCGGGAGCTACAAGCTCCCCGATCACGATGAGCGCCGCGGGGAACATCGCCTATCACTGCACGATCCACGGCCTCGGGATGGCGGCGGCGCTGACCGTCCAGTAGTCGATCGTGCCTGTCCGCACGGCGCCGGAGTCCTGCTTTCGCGGGTGCGTCCGGCGCCGGCCAATCTCCTGCCGGCACGACTGTCCTCCGGCCGCCGCTCCAGCCTTGACACTCCGTTCCTGCGTGCCTTCTACTAGCCCGGGCGATTAGCAGTCCGGACGGTTCACGCGGGGAACGGCCAATTGAGCAGCAGGAAAACCACGAACGGCCAGTCGCGCAGGAACCGCGCCGGCCGGTCTTCGTCTCGATCGAGGCCCACGGCCAAGTCAGCGCCGTTTCGCATCTGGCTTCTCCTTCCTGCGCTCGTCCTCATCGCCCTCATCGCCTATCAGCCGTCCTGGCACGGCAGCGTCCTCTGGGACGACGAGATGCACATGACGCGGCCGGGGCTGAGGCCGCTCGCGGGCCTGTGGCGAATCTGGTTCGACATCGGCGCGACGCAGCAGTACTACCCGCTCGTCCACTCCGCGTTCTGGATCCTGTTCCGCCTGTTCGGCGGTGAAACCCTCGGCTATCACGTCGTGACCATCGTGCTGCACGCGGTCTCGGCGTGCCTGCTCGGCCTCATCCTGCGGCGGCTGGCGGTGCCTGGCGCGATGCTGGCAGCCGTGATCTTCGCCCTCCACCCGGTGCACGTGGAGTCGGTCGCGTGGATGACGGAGCTGAAGAACACGTTGTCGGGCGTGTTCTACCTGGCCGCGGCGCTCGCGTATCTTCGATTCGACGAGAGCCGCAGGAAGAACCTGTACGCCGCCGCGGTCCTGTGCTTCGTCCTCGCGCTTCTCAGCAAGTCGGTGACGGCCACGCTGCCTGTCGCCATGCTCGTCGTGATCTGGTGGCGCCGCGGCACGCTGGAATGGCGCCGGGACGTCATGCCTGTCGTGCCGCTCGTTCTCATCGGGACCGCGGCCGGCCTGATGACGGCGTGGTTCGAGCGCGCGGTCATCGGCGCGCGCGGGGCCGACTTCCAGTTCACGGTCGTCGAACGATTCCTGGTCGCGGGGCGGGCGATCTGGTTCTACGCCGCGAAGCTCGTCTGGCCCGCGAACCTGATGTTCATGTATCCCCGGTGGCAGATCAGCCAGCAGGTGTGGTGGCAGTATCTCTACCCGTTGTCGGCTGGCGCGGCGATCGCGGCATCATGGTGGTGGCGCCGGCGATCGAGGGCGCCGTTCGCGGCCGCCTTGTTCTTCGTCGTGACGCTGGCGCCGGCGCTCGGATTTGTCGACGTCTATCCGTTCCTGTTCTCGTTTGTCGCCGATCACTTCCAGTATCTGGCCAGCATCGGCATCATCACGCTTGTCTCGGCGGCCGCGGCAGGATTCGCGCAGCGGGCGAGCAACCGGCCGGGGCGGGTGATGGTGGCGCTCACCGCGGGTGTGGGCGTCGTGCTGGGCGTGCTGACCTGGCAGCAGAGCCGGCAATATGTCAGCGCGGAAACGCTCTACAGGGAGACAATCACCCGGAACCCGGAATGCTGGCTCGCCCACACGAACCTCGCGGCGATCCTGCTCCTCGGGCCGCCTGCGCAGATCGAGGAATCGATCCTCCACACGGAGGAGGCTCTCAGGCTCAAGCCGGACTACGCGCCGGCGCAGCACAACCTGGGCGCGGCGCTCGAGAATCTGGGGAGGTTCGAGGAAGCCGTCGCGCAGTACCGGGTTGCGCTGCAGAAGAACCCCGCCGAGCTGCCGGCCGAGGCCCATCATTGCCTCGGCCGGGCCCTGCAGAAGCTCGGCAAGCTCGACGAAGCGATCGCCGAGGAGCGCGAGGCGGTCAGGATCGGCCCGGCCACCTCCGAGATGCTCAACGACCTCGGCATCGCGCTCGGTCAGTCGAGTCGTCCCTCCGAAGCGCTCGAGCAGTTCGAGGCCGCGCTGCGCCTCAATCCGGACGACCCGCTCGCGCGGACCAACGCGGGGAGCGCCCTGCTGCAGCTCGGGCGGGCGGAGGAGGCCCTCGCGCAGCACCAGGCGGCGGTGCGGCTCGTCCCGTCGAAGGCGGACTTCCACTACAACCTTGGAGTGACCCTGGAGGTGATGGGCCGCCTCCGCGAGGCGGCGGGCGAGTTCCAGGAGGCCCTGCGCCTCGACCCGGCAATCGACCCTGCGCGCTCCCACCTCGAGCGGATCCGGCAGGCCGAGCTTGGCGGCGGCATCCAGAAGTAGGTCCGGAGCTCGACGGCCTCCTACGCCCTCCCGGAGAACTCGCGCGTCTCGGTGTGGACTTTGACCTTCTCGCCCTGCTTGATGAAGAGCGGCACGCGGATTTCGAGCCCGGTCTCGAGCGTCGCGAGCTTGGTGACGCTGCCGCTCGCCGTGTCGCCGCGCACGCTGGGCTCCGTGTAGGTGACCTCCAGCTCGACGATCGGCGGCAGCTCGATGCCAATCGGGTTGCCGTTGTACTTCTGGATCTGGACGATCATGTTCTCCACCATCAGCTGCCGATCGTCGCCGATGAGGTCCGATCCGATCGTGATCGTCTCGTAGCTCTCCTGGTCCATGAAGTGGAAGCCGCCGGGGTCCGAGTAGAGGTACGACGCGGGGGAGACGACGAGATCGGGCTCCGCGAATCTCTCGCCCGCCTTGAACGTCTTGTCGAAGACGGCGCGCGTCACCAGGTTCCTCATCTTGACCCTCACGAGCGTCTGGCCGCCGCGGGCGGTCGGCGTGGAGATCTGGACGTCGAGGCAGAGGTACGGCGCGTGCTCGAACTCGAAGAACATCTTCCGCTTGATGGCGATCGCTTCGATCAGGGCTGGCATCGGGTCCTCGAAGATGGAGATGGGCCGGGTTCACTCGCCGCGGCCGAGCGAGGGCGGCCCAAAACGCCTATTCTACGATCGGTGGGGTTTCGGCGCCTCGGGCAGGGGCAGCAGCTCGCCGAAGAGCGCGTCGTTCTCCATCCGGAGGCGGATCGCGCGGCGGCAGACGTGGCAGGTCAAGCCGTCCCCGGCGCCGGCCTGTTCCGCCACCGGGAGGTAGGTGCTGCAGAACGGGCAGGAGATCGCCTTGCCGTCCTTGCTGGCGTGGCCCTGCAGGACGCGGTGGATCTTGCCCGCGCGCAGGCACGAGACGAGCGCCCGGACGCAGGCGGGATCGAACTGCGAACCGCTGAACCGTTCGAGCTCGACGGCGGCCTCCTCCGGGTCCAGCGCGCGGCGGTACGGACGAGTGCTCGTCATGGCATCGAAGGTGTCGGCGACGGCGACCAGCCGGCCCTCGATCGGAATCCGGTCGCCGGCCAGGCCGAACGGATATCCACGTCCGTCGAAGCGCTCGTGGTGATAGAGGCAGTACGGGATGAGCGGCTTGAGGAACCCGACATCCTTGAGCAGGTCGGCGCCGCGCTTCGGGTGGACCTTGATGCGCTCGAATTCCTCGGAGGTCAGGCCGCCGGCCTTGCCCAGGATCGAATCGTCGACCGCGATCTTCCCGATGTCGTGCAGCACGGTGCCCATCTCGACTTCCGCGATCTTCGCCTCGCTCCATCCCAGCTCGCGGGCCATCAGCATGGCGATGTTGGTCACGCGCCACGTGTGGCCGACCGTGTAGTGATCGCGCAGCTCGATCGCGTCGGCGAGCAGCACCAGCGTGTCCTGGTACGACTGCTCGATCTGGTTCAGGTACTGCGCGTTCTTGATGGCGATCGCCGACGGGCCGGAGAGCGCCACCAGCAGCTCGAGGTCGCTCGCCGCGAAGGCGCTCCCCGCGCCTCGCGAGTCCACGTACACGACGCCGAGCGGTTCGCCCTGGTACAGGAGCGGCGCGCACAGCGCGGACGAGATGTTGAGGTCGTGGACGCTGGCACCCGACTCGAACCGCGCGTCTCTCTTCGCGTTGGAGGTGAAGATCGCTTCCTTGTGCGAATAGGCACGATTGACGATGGTCTTGCTGACCGTGAAGGTGCGCCGCTCGCTGCCGGTGCGGACGTGCGCCTGCCTCCACTCATCGGGATCCTGATCCTTGAGGAGGATGACGCCGTTGTGCGCCGGCACCAGGGCGAAGATCTGATCCATCACGCGCTCGAAGAGCCGATCGAGGTTCCGCTCGCTGGTGATGATCTCGTTGGCCTTGTAGACGGCTTCGAGCCGGCGCTGCGCCTCGCTCAACTGGTGCGCGGTCGCGCCGTCGGCCGCCGACCGGAAGATCGTGCTGTAGAGGCTCTCCGCACTCGTCGCGCGGAACGCGCCCTGGACCCCGTCCTCGAACCGCACACCGCGCCACGTGGCCGTCGGATCCTCGGCCCCCTCCGGCGGACGCGACGCGCCGCACTCGAAGCGGAATTCCTGGTGCCCGATGCGGATGTAGTCGCCGTGCGCCAGGCGGCGCCCGGTCACGCGCACGCCGCCCACCCACGTGCCGTTGTGGCTGTTCAGGTCGCGAATCACGAACGCGTCGCCGTCGCGTTCGACGACGGCGTGACGGCCCGACACGCCGCGGTCGTCGATCCGGATGGGGTTGTCGAAATTGCGGCCGATCGTGAGCGGGCCGTCGATCTCGTACACGCGTCCGGCTTCGGGACCGGTGAGCAGGATCAGTCGCTCGTTGGCCACAAGGGTCAGACTCCGACGGGAGGAGCTACTTGACGCTCAGAATCTTCGCGATTTCCGCCTCGAGCGTCGAGCCGGCCGGGACTTTCTCGACTACGCGGCCAATCTCCCGGCCGTGCCTGAAGAAGACGAACGTCGGCACGCGCGTGATGGCGTGCTGTTCGGTGAGCCCGCCCGCGTCCTTCTTGGTGCGGTCGACACCGACCGAGGTGAGCGTCGCGTCGCCGATCCCCGCCTCGTCCATGATGGCGAAATACCGGGGCACCTCGCGCTTCGAATCGCCGCACCACGTTCCCAGAATCAGCAGGACCGACACCCCATCCGAATTCGCCCTGATGGTCGCGACCGCCGAGGGATCGGGCGAGTAGGCCGAGGTGAACAGGCTCGTCCATGACGCGTAGGTCTTGAGCTCTCCGCGCGAGACCGAACCGAGCAGGGGCGGCGGGGCCGGAGGCCTCGCGGTGGCCGGGGTGCGTGTGGGCACAGGCGCGGTGGCTGCAGCCGACGGGGGCGCGGTGACGGAGGTCGTGGAAGGTGCGGTGACGGGGACAGCGGCCGGCCTGGCTGCCGGTGCCGGTGAAACGGGTTCCACCGTGATCGGAGGCGTCACAGGCGTCGTCGTCGTGCACGCCGCCGCGATGAGGATGAGGCCGAGTGGAAGGATGAGACGATGGTTGGCGCGCGCCGCCCGGCTTCGCGCCGCCACCGATCCGGAGTTGATCATGATGTGCCTCGAGTTCCAGAGATGAACGCCTGGCGGAGCGTGCCAATCATAGCCGAACTTGGCTCGCGGCCTCATCGGCGACCGCTCTGCGGCCGGCCCGGCGCCAGGGGACCTATAATCTGACCATGGGATTGCGGATTGCCGGCGCGGCTGGGGCGGCGCTCATGTTATGGGTCGTCTCCAGCGCGGGCGGGACCGCCACGCCCCAGTCCGCCCAGCAGCCGCCGAAACCCCAGCAACCGCCACAGCAACAGCAGCCGCCGATCTTCCGCGGCGGCGTCAAGCTGGTCCGCGTGGATCTGACGGTGGTCGGCAGGAACGATCAGCCCGTCGCGGATCTCCAGGCGGGCGACTTCGAAGTCGAAGAGGACGGCGTTCCCCAGAAGGTCGAGCAGGCGCAGTTCGTCGAGCTGAACGGCAGGCGTCCGGCCGGCGACGAAAGCTCGCTGGCGATCCGATCGCAGGAGCAAGCCGAGGCCGAGGCCGCGCGTGAAGACGTCCGCGTGCTCGCGATCTTCTTCGACGACTACCACGTCGACAAGGACCCGCAGATCATGATTCCGCTGCGGAAAGGCCTCACCGAGTTCATCGGCCGCCTCTGGCCGACCGATCTCGTCGCGCTCATGGATCCGCTGACGCCGCTGAGCGCGCTGAAGTTCACCCGGTCCAAGTCGGATCTCGTCGACGACATCCGCAAGCTCGAGGGACGCCAGGGTGAGCTGTTCCCCATCAAGAGCGTGATCGAAGAAGCGCAGCTCCGCTCGGGCGAGGTGGATCGCATCCGCGCCCAAGTCACCTTCTCCGCGCTCGAAGCGCTCGTAGTCAGGCTCGGCGGCCTGCGGGAAGGCCGGAAGACCGTGGTGTTCGTGAGCCAGGGCCCGCGGACCTTCTTCCCGTCGCGCGGGATCAACCTGCAGGGAGATCTGCGGCAGGTCACCAACGCGGCCAACCAGGGAAACGTCGGCGTCTACACCATCGATCCCCGCGGCCTTGGCCTCGAATTCCGGGCGGGAGATCGGAACACACTCCTCCAGCTCGCGGCGGAGACAGGCGGACGCGCCGTCTACAACACCAACAACTTCGAACCTGGCCTCGAGAAGGCGCTCGTCGACACCAGCGCCTACTACGTCCTGGGCTACACGCCCACCCGCACCGAGGACGACGGGAAGTTCCACAAGATCAGCGTGAAGATCAAGCGCCCGGGCATGAAGGTGCTGTCGAGGCAAGGCTACTGGGCGCCGAGCGCCAAGGATCTGGCCGCCGCAGCGGAGGCCGCGAACAAGGTCATCGACCCCGACCTGGCCGGGGCACTCAGGTCGCTCTCCGAATCGATCTCCAGCAAGCGGCCGGTCGAAGTCTGGATCGGATTCTCGCGCAGCCCAGACGGGCGCACCGCCGTCAACGTCAGTTGGGACCCGACCGATCTGGTGAAGTCGGCCGGTGTCGCGGGCGTCGACGTCGCCGTGTTGGCGGAGACCGCGGGCAAGCCGATCCTGCCGCCCGAGAATCTCCCCGGCATGCTGGCCGGGAAGGCCGTGAAGACGAAGGCGGCGTTCGCGCTGGAACCGCGCCCGGCGTTTCTTCAGTTCAAGGTCCGCAACATCGAAGGCACCATCGTCGACGACTGGACGCAGCCGATCACGGTGCCCGACCTGAAGGCGCCGTCGCTCGCCCTGTCAACGCCGGAGCTTTATCGCGCGCGATCCTTCTCGGAGTTCCGCGCGCTCCAATCGGCCAGGGACCCGGTCCCCTCGGCGATCCGGCAGTTCAGCCGCGCGGATCGTGTGCTGGTCGCCGTCGAATGCTACGCGACGAGCGCCGCTGAATCGCCTGTCGTCGAAGTCCACCTGTTGACAACGGAGGGCCGCGAGCTGACGGCCCTGTCGGCGCCCCCGCTCGAAAACGGGCGGACCAGGTTCGAACTGCCTGTCGGCAGCCTTGGCGCTGGCACCTACGTGCTCCAGATCCGCGGCCGGATCCGAGAGGACACGGTGCAGCAGGTGGTGGCGATAAGGGTGAACTAGGAAGGGCTTCAGGCTACAGGCTCTGTCCGACGGAGCCCGGGTTTTCAGGCTCCAGGCCTTGTCTGATGTAGGCCGGGTCTTTCCCGGCCCGAGCGCAGTCGAGGGCAGACCCGGCGACGGACCCGCGCTTCGCGCGCCAGTTACGAACTTACGGTCCGCGTGAAATACTCCGCCGCCATCTCGTAGGCCTCTCGAGAGTACAGCGCGGGCCGGTCCTGCATCGCCCTCGTCAGGTAATCCCTCCACAACTCGACGTGCTGCATCGTCGTGATGCGATTCCGGAACATTGCGGCGGCCTTCCGCGGCTCGCCGGCCATCCGATCCAGGATCCCGCGGACCTCGGTGGCGAATCCCGCGGCACCGTAGTACGCGAGGTAAGCCTGCCACGCGCGACCGGGCCCGGCTGGCGAGCTGAACGGACGCGAAATCTTCACGAGATTCCTGCGAAACGCAACATCGTCTTTCCCCGCGAGCCGTTGAAGCCCGCTTTCGGTGATGCGATACGGGCAGATCGCCATACTCGAGACGCCGCCCGCGTCGAGCTGAAGCGCCACGCAGTATCCGGTCTTCCGATGGTGCAGGTCGGTCAGCTGGTAGAACGCGAAGTTGCCGAGCGAGTAAGCGATCGGCCGTCCCCTGTGGAACTCCAGCCCCTGCGGCACGTGCGGGTGATGACCGATCACGCAGTCGGCGCCCGCCTCGACCAGCGCCCTGAATGCCGCCACGACATACGGCGGCGGATATGGAATGTACTCGAGGCCGCAGTGTGCGATGACGATGACCGCGCCGCCACTGGCTTTGCATCGCTCGATCGTCGCGATGGCCCGAGGGATGTCCCAACCCGCGACGCCGGGCCCGCCTCGCGAAGCGGTGAGATCTTCGCCCTCGCTGATGTTGACGATGTGAATGCGGACGCCGCGGGAAGTAAGGGACAGAGGCGCCAGGGCCTCTCGCTCAGTCAGGCCGGCTCCGACGGTGCGGATGCCGTGGCGACGGAGCAACGAGAGCGTCTGCCGAAGTCCCGCAACGCCATAGTCGAGCACGTGGTTGTTGCCGAGACATGCGACGTCGAAGGGCGCCGCGGTCAATCCATCGACGTGTGCCGGTGCGCCCTTGAACACGGCGCCGCTCTTCCAGACGGGCTTCGAGGCCGTCGTCAGCGCGCACTCGCAATTGACGATGCGGAGATCGGCGCTGCGGAGCACGGGGAGCAGATCGCCGTACACCGATTCGGGATCCTTCCGAAACGGCGCGTCGAACGCGCGGATGGGCGCCCAGTCCGCCGCAACGATTACGGTCGTGCTCTTCTCCGCCGTGTCCTTGAGCACGTGTGAATGTCGTGTCGCGCGGGTGGGGCGCTTCGCGGAACGACCTCCCATTGGCCAGTCACCTCACGCCGGGTCTGCCCTCGGCTGCGCTCGGGCCGGGAAAGACCCGGCCTACATCCGACAGAGCCTGGAGCCCGAAGCCGGAGGATCCTCAGAACTACATCCCGTATCTCCGGCGGGCGGCGTCGATGATCGCCGCGACCAGCCGGCGGTAATCCTCCGTCTCTCCTCCAGCAGATCGATGGTGCAGCGTGTAGAGCTGCGGTCCCCAGCTCTTGTGGGGCTTGAGGCCGGGAATACCGTTCACTTCCATGATGCGGAGCGCTCCGGCGGCGTCCGTCTTGATGTCGATGCGCACGTGATCGAGGCAGCCCATCGCATCCGCCGCCCTGGCGGCGAGCGATCCGGCCTCTGCCTCGCGCTCCCCGGGCGGATCGATGTGCGTCAGTCCGACGCCGCGCAGGTCGCTCCTGAGCACCTTGTGCTTCCCGTAGTACTTTTCCTCGACCGTCACGAGCCCGGCGAGAGACTCGCGCGTGCTGCCGTTGCCGACGACGAGCGTCGTGTACTCGTCGCCCGGCATGAAGTCCTCGACGAGCGCCGCCTGGTCGAACTCCCGCTCGATATAGGCCACCTGCCTCCACAACTCGGCCTCGGAATCGACGACGCTCTGGTCCGTGATGCCGACCGAGCGGGACTCGCACATCGGCTTCACGAACGCCGGATAGCTGATGCCTGACACGTCGTCTCCCGTGCGGACAAGAGCATGCGACGGCACCGGGACGCCGTGTCGCGCGAGCGACAGGTGCGTGTGGTACTTGTCGATCATGTCCCTCATGGTCTGGCTGTTCGACCCGATGTACGGGACGGCGCGGCGGTCGAGTTCATCGGCTACCCAAAGGCCCGCGGCGTTGCGGCCGATGAACTTCTCGTTCGGGGAGATGTGATAGAGCGCGCTCCAGACGATGTCGAACCCGCCACGATCGAGGACGGCCAGGAACGCGGCCTCCGACTCGACGTATTCAATCGACGCCTCGTGACCGGACTCGCTGGCGGCCGCGGCCACCGACCGCGTCACGTTCAGGTCGCCCCAGCCCTGCGCGTCGCCCCCGGGCCCGGTCAGCAACAGGACCTTCACGGGCGACTCCTCGTCACGCTGTCAGCCCCTTTCAAAACAGATCCGGCACATACCTGTAGTCGGCTAGCGCCCGCGCGGTCGCCGGCGACACGGATTCGATCAGGGCGCCGATCCCGCGACGGGTGTCCTCGGCAAGGCGCACCTTCGACATGACCTCGACGCTGATGTCGCCTCCCACGTCCGGGGCCGATTCAGCCGCAGGCGGCGGCGCGATCGACCGGGCCATGGCGTGATTGGGATCGAGCGCGCGAACGGCCTTGCCGCCGTGCCGTTCGAGCGATGCAGCGATCGCGTCGGCCACATACCCGTAGTGCGTGCACGCCAGGCCGGCGAGGAGAGCGGTCCCAGGCAGTTCGAGCGATGACAGGGCCGACAGGTACTGCTCGATGAGCGTCGCGGCCACCGCTCCGCGCGGATTGGCCTCAATCGCGCCTGCCATGCCGTGGCACGCGATCGGTGCGATTCTTCGGGAATCGATGCCGAGGCCGATGAGGCCGTCGCGGTGTACCCCGGAATCGATCGTCGTGCGGGTCCCAAGAAGGACAAGGCTGGTTTCGGGCGACGCGGCGAGCTCGTCGGCGAACAACTGAATGCCGACGTCCACGATGCCCTGGACGGGTGTCGCGTTGCGCCGCGCGTGCGCGGTGCCCGGGTAGAGGATTGACAGCGTGTTGCAGGCGATCAGGATCCGGTCGGGGTGCAGGCCGTCCATCGTCGCCAGCGCGCGGTCGAACACCAGCGCGCGGGCGGAGAGGGTCGGCATCGAGTTGTACCCGCCGCTTTCCTCCGGCCAGGAGTTCACGTAGACGAGCCGCGCCGGGCCGGCGGCGCCGGAGAGGCGGAGGTTTCGTTCGATTTCGGCGCAGACCGAGAGGCCGCCGAGGCCGGAATCGGTGACGACAAGCCGAAGGCTGCCCGACATCACGTGTATTGTACCCGCGCGCCGTTCCGTTCCGCTCCGGTTGTCAGCACGCCCCGTCCTGCGTATGCTACCGTGCGGCGGTTCACCCTTGCGCGCGAGCGCAATGGCTGCCCGGATACTCGCTCGAGGATTCCCGCGTTCATTCGAGGGTAGGGAGGATCGATGAGGAAACACGCGTCATGGTTGGTCGTCGTCCTGATTGCCGCCACCGCGGCCTTCGTGGGCTTTCGCGCGTCCGCGCAGTCGCAGGCGGATCCGGTGGTCCAGAAGATCATCGAGCTCGGCACGAAGGACAACCAGGTCATGACCTGGAACGACTACGCGAGCAACCGCTTCGGCGGCCGCGAGACCGGCACCAACGCCTACACCGATGCGACAGAGTGGCTGGCCTGGCAGTTCAAGCAGTGGGGCTTCGAGGCCGCGCTCGAGGAGGTCGGCGAGATCCCGGTCGGCTTCAACCGCGGACCCTGGTTCGGCAGGATGCTCTCGCCGGCCCAGAAACCGCTGCGGTTCGGGACGCCGAGCTTCACGGCCGGAACCAAGGGCGTGCAGCGCGGCCCGGTGTTCGTCCTCAAGGCCGATCCGTTCTCGATTGCCGGGCGCGCAACCGGCGGCAATCCGATCCCCAAGGACATCGTCGAGAAGAAGCAGGCCGCGGTGCAGGCCGCGCTCGCCGAGATCAACGCGAACACGGCCGCGCTCAAGGGCGCGTGGGTGCTCATTGCGGGAGCGAGCTCCGGGTTCGGCCGGGACGGCCGCCGCGGCACGAAGCTGGCGGACGGATCGCCCGAGTACCTGGACTCGGTGGCGATTCCGCCCATCACGAAGGCGCTCATCGCCGCCGGCGCGCTCGGCACGGTTCAGTCGGCGCGGCCGCCGGCCCCCGCGCAGCCCGGCAACTCCGAGCCGCCGCTCAGCATGCTCGACGGCTACGCGGCGTCATGGGACACGCTGCCCGTGCTGCCAGACATCAAGCTGCTCGACACGCAGTACAACGAGATCAAGGCGCTCGCCGAGAAGAACGAGAAGGTCGAGCTCGAATTCGACATCCGCAACTGGTTCAAGATGGGGCCGATCAAGTACCACAACGTCGTGGCCACCTTGCGCGGGACGACCTACCCCGACGAGTACGTGGTGCTCGGCGCCCACTACGACTGCTTCAGCTCGGGCACCGGCGCCGTGGACGACGGCTCCGGGTTCGGAACCGCGGTGGAGGCGATGCGCCTGATCAAGGCAGCCGGCGCGAGGCCGAAGCGCTCGATCGTGTTCGTGGCCTTCGCGGCCGAGGAGAACGGGCTCGTCGGATCGCAAGCGTTCCTGAAGCGGCATCCCGAGATGCACGACAAGATCGTCCTGATGAACGAGTGGGACACCACACCGTATGCCGTCACCGGGGCCACGGTGCCCGAGACCTGGTTCGGCGACTTCCAGAGGATCACCGCCCCGCTCGCCAACCTGAATCCCAGGTGGCCCTTCAAGCTCGTGCGGGGCGTGCCGCGGGCGCACGCCACGACCGCCAGCAGCACCGACGAGAACGCGTTTCAGATGTTCAGCATCCCGACCCTCCGCTTCGGGAGCACCTCTGCCAGGCCCGGGCCCGACGGCAAGGAGATCAGCTACACCTACAACTACGCGTGGCACACGCTCAACGACCTCTACAGCGAGCTGGTGCCGTATAACGAACACCAGCAGCACTCCGCGCTCGCGACGGCGGTGGTGGCCTACGGTGTGGCGAACCTCGACAAACCGCTCACGCGCGCGGGCGTCTATCTGCCCGACGGCATCTTCGCCGACATCACCTTCGGCCCGGCCAGCGCGCCCGTCCACGTGATGACGTCGATTGATTTCGTGAACGCGCCGATCCAGGCGGCCAACTTCATCCGGATCATCGAGGGCAGGGGCGCTCCGGCCGCGGGCGGGCGGGGCGGCGGCCCGGCGGCTGGTCCGGGTGGCGGCGGGCGCGGCGGCGCAGGCGGGCGCGGCGGCGCGGGGCCGGAGGCTCCGCCGGTCGGGAAAGTCATCGCGGTTGTCGACAGGATCGTGAGCGCGACCATCGCCTCGGACGTGCAGAAGACGGTGGCCGTAAAGACGCTGCCCAAGACAACCAACAAGGCGCTCAAACACGACGCGCCGGGCATCCTCGGCATCCAGGCGCCGAACTCCTTCTACCTGACGCAACAGAAGGACCTGACGCTCGACAAGAAATACACCGCGCTCGGCAAGGTCATCGCCGGAGCCGATTACCTGGCGGGTCTCAAGAAGGACGTGCCGATCCTGAGCGTCCGGATCACGCGGGTCGGCCAGGCCGCGCGCGACTTCAAGACGGACGATGCGGGCTTCAAGGCGCTCCTTTCTGGGCCGAAGAAGAAGTAGGAGGCCACCCCGAGTAGTCGCGCAACTGGCCCGGCTCGACAAGCCGGCGGGCCCACCCTCGGGCCTGCCGGCGGAGCCGGCCTCACCACCAGCGGGTCCTGCCCGAGCATCAGGCACGCTCGTCCGGTCCGCAAGTATTGTCTCAGTGCACTTCTGTCTGGCCCTCGACGCGCGGGCGAAGCTCGCGTCCCAAATGCATGGCCTCGCCGACGACTCCCGCTTGCTCAGGAACTTGCGCACCGTCCGAGGTGCCTGACGCTCGGTCACCCGCTCTCCCTCGCTACCGCGCGACAAAGGCAAGGCCTGTGGCCTGAAGCCTGTCGCCTGTAGCCCTCGTTAACACTCTCGGCTTCCCCTCCGTCTTCCAATTGAACAACCGTTGACCTTCGGCCTCTCGATCAAGCAGTCTCGTATCGTGGACCGCGTGCCGTCCGCTCCGCCCGGGCACGATCCGGCGCTCGTCGAGGCCGCCAGAGGGGGAGACCGCGCGGCGTTCGGCCTGCTGTACGAGCGTTACGGCTCGATGGTGCACGGCGTGCTCGTCGCGCGCGTGCCCTACGACGAGGTCGACGACCTCGTGCAGGACGTCTTCCTCGCCGCCCTCGAACGGCTGCGAACGCTGCGCGACACGGGCGCGTTCGCGGGCTGGCTCGCGGCGATCGCCCGCAACCGGGCGATCGACTACCACCGCCGGGCTCCAGCCACCTCCGCCCTGCCAGACGATGCTGCCGCACGCGACGGTCTCGCAGCCGAGGCGAGGGAAGTGCTGGCGATCATTCGGAGCCTGCCGGAAGCCTATCGCGAGACGCTGGCGCTGCGGCTGGTCGAGGGTATGACCGGTCCGGAGATCGCGGAGCGGACGGGGCTCTCGCCGGGCTCGGTGCGCGTGAATCTCCATCGCGGCATGAAACTGCTGCGTGAACGCGTGGGAGGGGAAGGCGGGAAGCCATGAGTGACGACTACCTGTGGGATCGAACAGGGGAGCCCGATCCGGAAATCGAGCGCCTCGAGTCGCTCCTTGCCCCGGCCCGCCACCGACGCCACCTGATCGATCTCCCTCGTCGCGACGTTCCGCGGCCGCTTCCGGCGAGATCATGGCGGCGGCTGTTGGTGCCTTCATTCGCCCTGGCGGCGACGATCCTCGTCCTGATTGCCGGCGAATGGGCGGCATTGCGACGCGTTCCGGACGTGTGGAGGGTCGAGCCGATCGAGGGTGCGCCGACGGTCGGATCGGGGTTGGTACGAAGCGCCCAGGGACTGCGCACGGAGGAGTGGCTCGAAACCGACTCGGGCTCGTCGGCCCGCCTGCGGGCGGACGAGGTTGGCGAGGTCGAAATCGGGCCGCGATCGCGCGTGCGGATCCTGTCGACACCGCGCGGCCAGCATCGCCTGGACCTCGCGCAGGGCATCCTTCACGCCTACATCTGGGCCATGCCCGGCCAGTTCCACGTCGAGACGCCTTCGGCGACGGCCGTCGATCTCGGCTGTGCGTATTCGATCGAGGTCGACGAGAGCGGGGACGGCCTGCTGCGCGTCACGGCGGGATGGGTCGGGTTCGACTTTCACGGACGCGAATCGCGAGTTCCCGCTGGAGCCGCGTGCGAGACCCGCAGGAACCGCGGTCCCGGCACGCCGTACTTCGAGGGAGCGAGCGCGGGACTCGTCCGGGCGCTCGCACTGCTCGACGGGAACCTCGCCCCGCAGCCGATTGCCGTCGAGGGAGTCATCTCGGAGGCGCGTCCCGAGGATGCGCTGACGCTCTGGCACCTGCTCACCCGCGTCGAGCGGCCCCAGGCTGAACGGATCTTCGACGCCCTGGCGGTGCTGGCGCCGCCGCCATCCGGCATCAGGCGTGAGGATGTACTGGCAGGGGACCGCGCCGCACTCGATGCCTGGTGGGACAACCTGGGCCTCGGCGATGCGGCGCGGTTTCGGACGTGGAGGCTGCGTAGCTCGCCCTGGTGAGGCGAGGCGCGCGGGCCCCGTCAGGAGACGTGGTCGATGTTGACCGCGAGCAGCTTGTCGTCCTTCGCGCCCGCGCGAGCCTTCCGCGCGTGCTCCTCGTAGGCCGCCCGGTCCTTGTCCGACGCGATGAGCGCGGCCCCGAATTCGAGCTGCGCGTCACCGGGCCGGATCATGAGGCACTTCTTGACCATCATGTAGCCGTCGGTGCCCGCCGCGATCGCCCTGATCTCCGGCGCGCGGCTCTTGAACTCGGGCATCGAGCCGAGCGCCCCGATCTGCTTCAGCGCTTCGGCGTAGTAAGCCGCGTCGAAATACGGCAGCGGATCGGCTTTCCCCGACCCGGTGGTGTTTGTCGCGCGGTCCATCAGCCTGACGAACAGCTTCGCGGCGACCTGGGTGTCCCGGCTCGCGTAGATCGCGGCGCGGCGAAGCGTTTCCATCCGGACCACGATCGGAACCGACGGGCCAAGCAGGGCTTCGGTGTCGGCGATGAGGCTCGTGACGTTGTAGTCGGCCCGGCCGTCACTCCAGCCGTGCGATCCGTCCCACGGGAGCGACGGAGCCGGGCCGATGTTGAACGGGTGGCAGAGCAGCGGCGGCCCGGCGAGGACCGGGCTGGCGGCGAGGCCGACGAGCAGAACGGCGGCGGCAACAACCTGGAGGCGACGTGTGGACATGGGAACTCCTTCCAGCAGCCGGTCGAGGCGGCCGGCCATGCGAAAGCGGTGAAGTGATGCGCTTGATTAGATGGACGGGCGCGAGGGGCGAGGTGTTAACGGGCCCAACGAGCCCGGCCGATGCCCGAGGTTCGCCGTTTGCTAAGATAAGCGCCTGACCGTTCCGATCATCGCGACACTCGGACGGCCCTGGCGGCCCGTCCATCCGGAGTCCACCATGCGCGTGCTGCCCGTTCTCGTCCTCGTAGGAGCCGCTTCTGCCATGACATTGGCGCAATCTCCCGGCGATCGGCCTGCCGCCAACCCCAGGGCCACCCGATCGGTCGTGATGGCCCGCCGCGGCGCCATCGCCACGAGCCAGCCGCTGGCCTCGGCAGCCGGCCTGGCCGTGCTGCACGCCGGCGGAAACGCGGTCGATGCTGCCGTGACCGCCGCCGCGGTCCTCTCCGTCGTCGAACCAACGATGAACGGGATCGGCGGCGACCTGTTCGCCATCGTGTTCGATGGGAAGACCAAATCGCTGCAGGGGCTGAATGCGAGCGGCCGGGCGGGGCAGGGCGCAACACCCGAGGCGTTCGCGAAGCTCGGGTTGAAGGACGTGCCGATTCGTGGCCCGCTGCCGGTGACCGTGCCGGGCGTCATCGACGGCTGGGACTCGCTCCTCAAGAAATACGGGACCATCACGCTCGCGCAGGCGCTGGCGCCGGCGATCGCATACGCGCGGGACGGCTACGCCGTGTCCGAAATCATCGCCGACCAGTGGCGTGAAGCCGAGTCCGTGCTTGCGAAGGACCCGCTCGCGGCCGGCGTGTTCCTCCCGGGCGGCCGCGCGCCGCGGACGGGCGAGATCTTCAGGAACCCGAAGCTCGCAGACTCGCTGGCGCTCATCGCCAGGGACGGCCGCGACGCGTTTTACAAGGGCGCGATCGGGAAGGCCATCGCGGCGGACCTGGCGCGCCGAGGCGGCCACGTGACGGCGGTGGACCTGGCCGCGCACCACTCCGACTGGGTGGCGCCGATCTCGACCAGCTACCGCGGGTACGACGTCTTCGAGATGCCGCCGAACAACCAGGGAATCACCGCGCTCGAGATGCTGAACATCGTCGAAGGCTACGACCT
This sequence comes from uncultured Acidobacteriota bacterium, assembly GCA_963695795.1. Taxonomy (GTDB): domain Bacteria; phylum Acidobacteriota; class Vicinamibacteria; order Vicinamibacterales; family JAKQTR01; genus CAVOHU01. The sequence continues at coordinate 261,744 of CAVOHU010000001.1, forward strand.
CAAGGCGCTCGGCCACAACACGGCCGAGTACCTGCACGTGCTCGTCGAGGCCAAGCGCATCGCCTTTGCGGATCGGAACGCGTATCTGGCCGATCCGCGGTCGGTGCCTCCCGCCGTGCTGGCGACGCTGCTCTCGAAGGACTATGCGGCCTCGCGCCGTCGCGAGATCGATCCCGCGAAGGCCGCAGCGGGCTTCACGCCCGGAAAGATGCCGCCGGGCGCGGGGGGAGAGACCGCGGCGCCGCGGTACGACGACTTCACGGACGGCCACGATCGCGGCGACACGATCTACCTGACCGCCGCCGACGACAAGGGCAACGTCATTTCGCTCATCCAGTCGCTCTTCGAGTCGTTCGGCTCGGGCATCGTGGCCGGCGAGACGGGGATCGTGCTGCACGATCGCGGCGCCGGGTTCAGACTCGACGAGGGGCATCCCGATCGAATCGCGCCCGGCAAGCGGCCGATGCACACGCTCGTGCCGGCGATGGTGCTGAAAGGCGGAAAGCCCTGGCTCTCCTTCGGCGTGATGGGCGGCGACATGCAGCCGCAGGGTCACGTGCAGGTGCTCGCCAACATCATCGATTTCGGGATGAACGTGCAGGAGGCCGGCGAGGCGCCTCGCTTCCGCGAGATGTCCGGAGGCGTCGCACTCGAGTCCGCGATTTCGGCCGCGGCGCGCAAGGGCCTGGCCGCCATGGGCCACCAGGTGATGCAACGCCGCGGCGCGTTCGGCGGGTTCCAGGGGATCCTGATCGATCCGGTAACGGGCGTGCTGATGGCCGGCTCCGATCCGCGCAAGGACGGGTTGGCGATCGGGAGATGACACCCGGGCTTCAGGCCGTTATCTGATGTAGGCCGGGTCTTTAGACCCGGCGGAGATCGCCGGATCAGAAGATCCGGCCTACGAGACGGCTGCGTGCCATCGTAGGGGCGACCCGGTGGGTCGCCCGATGAGGCGAGAGGATCCAACAATGACGCGTCGAACGGCGGCCAGGTTGCTGGCAGGGATCGTTCTCGCCTTGGGCATGGCGACCTGCCTCGCGTCGGCGCAGAAACCCCAGACCACCAAGCCTCCACTGACCGACGCCCAGAAACGCCAGAAGGCCCTGGCATCCCTCGGCGCGCCGTGGCCCGACACGGCGACGCTTGGCAAGCGCCGCGTCGAGGCCGAGAATCGAAGGCTGTTCCGGTCTGCCGATCCGATCGCGTTCACGCTTCGCGCCGACTTCAAGGCCATCACGCGCGATCGCGATCCCGAGAGCACGATCGAGCATCCGGCCACGCTCGTCATCGCGGGCGAATCGGACCGCGACGAGTCGATTCCGGTCCGCATCCGGACGCGCGGCGCCCTGCGGCTCAGGGTTACCACCTGCAACTTCCCGCCCATCAAGATCGAGTTTCCGAAGAGCGGATTGAAGGGAACCCCGCTGGCCGGGCAGGAGTCGCTGAAGCTCGTGCCGCACTGCATCGACAACTCGACCTACGAGCAGTACATCCTGAAAGAGTATCTCGCCTACCGGATGTATGGCCTGTTCACGCCCTACTCCTTCCGAGCGCGGCTTGCGAAGGCGACCTACGTCGACGCCGTATCCGGCAAGCCGACGACCTCGCGGTACGCGTTCTTCGTCGAGAACGACGAGGACGTGGCGCGCCGGATGGAGGGCCGGGTGGCCGAGGTCATGGGCCAGCGGTTTGCGGGTGAAGACGACGACACGCTGGTGCTGATGACGCTCTTGCAGTGGATGTTCGGCAACACCGATTATTCGATTGCCAACCTGCACAACGTGAAGCTCGTGCAGCGCCAGGACGGCATGCGCTATCCCGTCGCGTACGACTTCGACAGCACCGGCCTGGTGGACCCGCTCTACGCCGCGCCCGACAAGCGGCTTGGCATCGAGACCGTTCGCGACCGGCTCTTCCGGGGCCCCTGCCGCCCGATGGAGCGGTACGAGGTCTTCCTCCAGAAGTTCCGGGAGAAGCGGGCGGAACTCACGGCGCTCATCGATGCCGTGCCGGGACTCGTCGAGGGCAGCCGCAAGGGCGTGCGCTCGTTCATGAACGAGTTCTACACGACCATCAACAGCCCGGGCCGCGCGAAGAAGGCGCTCCTCGACGCCTGCCTCAAGAGCACCAGGATGTAGCGGATCTCCTCATCGTCGCCGGGGAGGATGCCCCGCTCGCCTGCCGCAGAGTTGAGAAGTCTGAAGTAGTACTTTAGGATTCTCACAGCCGACCAGGGCCATCATGCCCGACTTTCCGCGCACCCTCGCCCCGCTGCTCGCGCTGCCGCTCGCGGTTCTCCTTCAATCATCCCAGCAGCCCTCGTTCCGGTCGGGTACGCTCGGCGTCCGCGTGGACGTGCTCGTGACGGACGGGCACAAACCGGTGGGCGGGCTTGGCGCGCCGGATTTCGATGTCCGCGACAACGGCGTCCCGCAGTCGATCGAGCTTGTCGACGCGGTCGACGTCCCGCTGAACGTCGTGCTCGCGCTCGACACGAGCGGCAGCACGGCTGGCGCGCGCCAGGCCGATCTCGTCGCGGCGAGCCAGGTGGTGCTCGACGGCCTCCGGCCCATCGATCGCGCCGCGCTGACGACGTTCAGTCACGCCGTCGTGCCAAGAGTGGCGCTGACGACCGATCTCGCCGCCGTTCGGGACGCGCTGCGCCGCCTGACGCCGTCAGGCCGGACTTCCGTCATGGACGGCGTCTACGTGGCCCTGATGACCGCCCTCGCGCAACCGGGGCGGTCGCTCGTCGTCATCTGCACCGACGGCGCCGACATCTCGAGCTGGCTTCGGCCCGACGAGGTCGTCGAGAGCGCGAAGCGATCGAACGCCGTGATCTACGCTGTCACTTCAGCCGACGCGCGGCGGGCATCGTCGCTCGAGGCCCTGGCCCGGGCGACCGGCGGCGACACGATGCGCGTCGCCTCGAACGCGGACCTGCGCGGGGCGTTTCAGCGGATCCTGCAGGAGTTTCGCAGCCGTTACATCCTCGCGTACACGCCCGCCGGCGTGGCGCAAGGCGGCGTGCACCGGCTCGACGTCCGGGTCAGGCGCCGCGGATTGACCGTCAAGGCGCGCCAGGTCTATATCGGCGTGGAGCCCGCGAAGTGAACCCGACGAGGGCCGCCGCGGTCGTCGCAAGCCTGCTCGTCCTCCTGCCTCTCGGGCGAAGCAGCGCGGATGGTCCCGAAGACATTACTGCCGCGACGGTCGATGCGCTCCGGTCCTGGGTCGTTGCGGTCAGGTCCCACACACCCGGGCGTGCCGACGACCCGGTGGTGAAGGTGGCCAACTTCTCGTACAGGACACGCGAGGACCTGAACGCCGGCCTGCGGCTGTTTCTCGACGTGCTCGCGGGCAAGGTGGTCGTCCTCGATCTTTCGCGCAGCGGCGGCGCCGAGAAGACGATCCTGGCCATCGGTCACGAGGCAGGAATTCCCGACGCCGGTTCCTTCCTGAGACGGGCCGCCGTTCTCCATGCCGACGTAGCGGCGTACGGGGATCGGTTCCCGGTCCCTGTGACTAGCGCGGCGAAAGAGACGCCACCCGACGTGCAAGAGTTGAGGTTTGGGAGCGGCACGGTGACGCCGATGAGACTCCAGAGGGACGAGCCGGCCCCGCCTCTGCTCACGCAGAGCCGGCTCGTCCTCAACCAGGACGGCCAGGTGCTCGGAGAAGTGACTGCGAGCTGGAACTGGCCGTTTGCGCGGAGCCTGCTCGACCTGGTTCCACCGGGGCCCGCGAAAGACCCGTTCGTCGCCGCCTGGTACCGCGCGACGGCCGCGTACATGTTCGCGAGCGGGGCCTTCGGCGACCTCACTCCCCACCTGGACCGTGCGGCTCGCTTGTTTCCCGACGATGCGCGGGTGCTGTTCGATCGCGGGTGCTACGCGGAGATCCTGGGGCTGCCGATGCACCAGGCATTGATCTCCGAGCGCGACGTGGTCGCCGGGCGACTGGGTGGCCGAGGTCCCGGCGCCTCGGCCGCGTGGTCCGCTTCGACGTGGCAGACGCCCGGTTCGGCAGCGCCGCTTCGCATTCCTCCTGCCGAGAGAACGAATGCGGAGGCGGAGCGGCTGTTCCGGCGCGCGCTCGGTATCGATCCCCGGCTCGTCGAGGCGAGGGTCCGGCTCGCCCGGCTGCTCGAGCTGCGCAAGAGGCACAACGAAGCGGCCACGGAGCTCTCGACCGCCCTAGCTGGGAATCCGCCGGTGATCGTGGCGTTCTACGCCCACCTGTTCGCGGGCCGGGTGGCGCAGGCGATGGGGCAGGCCGACGAAGCGTCGCGCCGATACCACGACGCGCTCGCCTTGTTTCCCGACGCGCAATCCGCGCTGCTCGCATCGAGCCAGCTCGCGCTCGCCGGATCCGATATCTCCGCCGCTCTCTCGCCCGTCGCGCGCCTTGGCGAGCGCTCGGCGGTGTCCACGGCCGACCCGTGGTGGCAGTACCACTTGTGCGCCGGCCGCGACGCGGAGGAACTGCTGCGGGCACTCTGGGCCAGCGTCCCGCGGCCTTCGAGCGACCAGCCGTCATAGTTCCTGGGAACTCCAGCGGGCGATCCGGGGACGCGCTCGCCCGGCCCCGCCCGCGGGATCCACGAGGAACGGTACGCGGTCCTATAATGGCGAGATGCCCCCAGTTCAGCGCCGCCTCGTTGCGCTTGCGGCCGCCGTGCTTCTGTCGGCTGAGGTCGGCGGCCTGTCGCGAGTCCAGTCGCAGACGCCGTTTGCCGAGAAGATTGCGGAACTCTCGGAACCGGGCGGCTACTTCAACTCGGACAACCTGATCTCGAACGAAAGATCGTACCTGCACGTGATCCCCTCGCTGCGCGAGGCGGGACTCGGCGGCGGCGCGTATCTCGGGGTCGGACCCGACCAGAACTTCTCGTACATCGCGCACACCCGGCCGTCGATCGCCTTCATCATCGACATTCGCCGCGACAACCTGCTGCTGCACCTGCTGCTCAAGGCGATCTTCCACCTGTCCGGCAATCGGGCGGAGTACCTCAGCCTCCTGTTCGGACGGCCCGCGCCGGGTCCCGCCGACGCGTGGACCGGGGCGGACATCGAGCGGATCGCGTCCTACGTCGACGCCACGCCGCCGTCGCCCGCCACCGCTGCGCTTCGGGAACGCGTGGACGCGGTCATCAGGGAATTCGGTGTGCCCCTCTCGAAAGACGACCTCGCCACCATCGACCGCTTCCACCGCGTATTCATCGACCGCGGGCTCGAACTGCGATTCGAGTCGGCCGGCCGGCCGCCGCGCAGCTATTACCCGACCTATCGCGAGCTGCTTCTCGAGACGGACAGAACTGGCCGGCGCTGGAACTACCTGGCGAGCGAATCAGACTATCAGTTCGTGCGGTCGCTCGAGGAGCGCGACCTGGTGGTCCCGGTCGTGGGCAATCTCGCCGGCACCGTCGCGATGGACGCGATCGGACGGTTCATGAACGAGCGCGGCGATCACCTGTCGGCGATCTACACCTCGAACGTGGAGTTCTACCTGTCCAACCACGGAGAGCTCCAGCGGTTCATCACCAACCTCGCGCGGCTTCCGCACACCGGGAGGAGCCTCATCATCCGGTCGGTGTTTCCGAACATGTTCGGGTGGGTCGACACGACACCGGGCTACCACAGCGCCTCGGTCGTGCAACGCGTGGACGACCTGCTCGACGGCGCCGCGAGCGGGCGAATCCGCGACTACAGGGACCTCATCAAAGGCCGCTGACGGTCGCCGCGACCGCGGAACTGACAGGACCGTGCCGCACGCCGCCGCACCTACGTCCCGATTCGGACCGTCCACGCGCTCGCGAGCGGCTGCGGCTTCGTCTTGACGTGCAGCACGCCACGCCGATCCGCGGCGTCGAAGTACCAGCCCTCCTCTGCCGCGTTGAAGTCCGCGCGGAGCTTGTCGCGCGCGGCGCGGTCGGTGCCCGTCATCACGACCTCGGCGAGCGCCCGGTCGCCGAGCTTCACGCTCGCCGGCTTCGCCGGCACGTGAACATCCACCAGGTACGATCGGCCGGCCGGCATGTCCAGGTACTTGCCCTTCGCGGCGCCGACCCGAACCACGATCTGATTGCCCGCCACGTCGAGTGATTTCGGCGCCTCCACTTCGATCGGCGTCCGCGCAAATGCTCCCGCCCGATACTCCTGCGTCTTCCCATCGTCCTCGTAGAGGCTGAAGCTCGACTTGCCGAACGGATAGATGTCGAAGGTGACCGGGTCCTTCGGTTTCTCCGCGTCGTAGAGCATCTCGGGGTACATGGGGACGATGGCGCCGGCCCTGACGAAGAGGGGGAGCTTGTCGAGCGGCGCGGCGTAGGCGTTGAGCGTCGTCGGGCCGAAATGCTCGGTGCCGTCCCAGTAGTCGATCCATTTTCCGGCGGGCAGGTAGATGTCGTTGCGGACCGGAGAGTCCTCGTAGACCGGTGCGACGAGGAACCACTCGCCGCTCATGAACTGGTACTGCGTGCGCTTCGACCACGTCACGGGGTCGTCCGGGAATTCGAGCACCATCGCGCGGACCGTGGGCACGCCCGTGTCGTAGGCCTCGCGCGAATAAGTGTAGAGGTACGGCGTCAGCCGCATCTTCAGCTTCAGGTACCTGCGGTTGTAGGCGGCGTACGGATCGCCGAAGATCCACGGCTGCTTCATCAGGTTGGTCTGCTTCGACCAGCCGCTGATGATCATCCAGACCGGAGTGAAGACCTTCCACTGGAGGTCGCGCACCTGGGTCTGCGCGCCGCCGCCGAAGATGCCGTCCACGTCGCCCGTGGCGGCGTTGAACCCCGAGAGCCCGGCCCCGATGACCGTCGGGATGTGGAAGCGGATGTACTCCCAGTTGCCCGCCTGGTCGCCGGACCAGATCGTCGAGTAGCGCTGGCCTCCGGCCCACGCACAGGTCGTCCACACGAACCCGCGCGAGGTGCTGTTCTTCTCGATCCCCTCGAAGGCGTCGCGCATGCCGTTGAAGGCGAACTGGTACCCGCGGCCGACCCAGGCGACGTCGAGCTTCATCACGCGCGATCCGAGCACGCTCACCTCGTGACTGATGCGCTCGAGGCCCTTCTCGGTCCAGAGCCCCGTGTAGAATCCGCGCTTGCGCAGCTCCTGGATCGTGGTGTCGAGTTCGACGTACCCGCAGCCGTAGCCGTCGTTCGGCAGGATCCAGCCGCCCGGCATGTCGTGGGCGCGGTAGACATCCGCGACCTTGTGGATGACATCGGGGGTCTTGCCGGTCTTGTTGTAGCAGTCCGCGTCGCCGAACTCCAATCCCCAGCGCGGCGGAAAGAAGGGCCGGCCCGTAATGAGCGTGTAGCCGTCGAGGATCTTCTTGAGCGACGGGCCGTAGAAGTAATAGCAATCGAACCGCGGCTCGTCGTGCGAGAGCGCAATTGGCGAGTGGAAGTCGTAGCTGCCGGGCGCCATCGTGTTCCGGAACGCGCCGTAGCCGGCGGTGCTCATGTAGAAGGGCGCCGGGTTGGGCGAGGTGCCATCGCCCCATCCGCGCGTCACGAGGCGGATGTTGATCGTCGTGTCGCGATGCGAGAAGTACCCGTTCTGCATCCCGCCGCCGTAGAAGTGCTCGGCCTCGCCCCGCTGCAGCGTCTGCACGGTCGACGGCCCGTAGGTCAGCGGGCGCGTCTCGCGCCAGACGAGCACGGCGTTGTCCTTGTCGTAGAGCGCAAAGCGCAGGGGCTTCTTGTAGACGCGCAGCACGCACGCCTTGCTCTCGATGCGGAAGTAGTCGCCGGCGTCGCGCGAGGTGACCGGAATGGGCGCGCCCGTGTAGGCCACGATCTGCGCGTCGCCGGGCGTGGGCTGCGCCTCGGTGAACTTGCCGTCGGGGCCGACCCAGATTCGGAAGATATCGTCGCGGAGAAACGTCACGCGGACCTGGTCGGGATCCGCCGAGATCAGGAATCCTCCATCGACGGTCTCGAACCTGGTCAGGTCGCCGAGCGTGATGCTTCGGCCGCGAGGAGGCGCGGGCTTCTGCCCGGCGCCCTGCTGCGTCGCTGCCGGCGGCGCCTGATCGGCGGCCCGGATCCCACCGAACTGCAGCGCGCAGAGCGCCGCTCCAAGCGCGAAGACCTTTAGATGTTTCATGTTCCGGCCGCTCCCTTCCCCGAATCTCGTCGCGAGACGCGCGAGCGCTCGGTAGTTGTATCGTGTCGGCGATTGCAGCGCAAGAAACCGATCGCGGCCGGGCCTGGAGCCTGAAGCCTGGGCGGTATGCAGCGGCGCAGCGTGACCCGGCCTGAAGCCTGTAGCCTGTAGCCTGGGAGTTGTTGGCAGATTCGGGTTATCCTCTCGCCATGCGTTTTTCATCATTCCGACTCCTGACACTGGCCGCGATGGCTTCATCGGTTGTTGTGCTGAAGATTGGCGCGGCTGCGGCTCCGCCGGCCCGGGTCCAGGGCGACACGCCGATGCCGCCTGTCACGATCATCTTCCGCGCCCTGACGCCGGATGGGCACCCGGTCCTCGACATCAAGCCCGAGGAGCTCACGCTCAAGGTTCAGGGCCGCGCGCGGGCGATTCGCTCCCTCAAGCTGATTCAATTCGCCAGCGGGGCGGCCGACCGCAAGCCGGGTCCGGCCATGCCGGCCCCGTACGCGACCAACGAGGCGATGAACCTCTCGCGAACCCTCCTGCTGCTCGTCGACGACGAGTCGATGGCCGCGGGGCGGGAGCGGCCGGTGCGCGACGCCCTGACGTCGCTGCTCGCCAGCGCGCCGCCGCAGGATCGCATCGGCCTCGTCGCCGTGCCTCGCGGCGGGGTCAGCATCAGCCCGACGACGGACCGGGCCGCGCTCCAGGCCGCAGTCGGTCCGCTCAGCGGCAAGGGGCCGAGAGGCGAATCAACTGGTGACGCCGTCTGCCGGAGCGTGGTCACGCTCGAGGCACTGAAGGGCGTGTTCGACAGCTACCTCTGGGAATCGTTGACGACCATGGTCTACATCTCCGGCGGTCTCTCGCCGGCCATGACCCAGGCCGCGCGGATCGGCACCTCGTCGGGCGTGTGCGAGCTTCGCCGCGAGAACTACGAGGAAACGGCGGATGCGGCGCTCCAGGCGCCGATCGACCTGTATGTCGCCCATGTCCCCGACGACTCGACGGTCAGCGCCGCGGCGACGAGCGACCAGGTGTCTGGCCTCGAGCACCTTTCCGGCCTCACGGGCAACCAGCTCATCCGCCTCGGCGGCACCAGCAAGCCGCTGATGGATCGCCTGCTGCTCGAGACATCGGCCTACTACGTGCTGACGTTCGATCCCGAAGCCTCCGAACGGACGAACAGAGGCTACCGCGTCGACCTGAAACCGTCCCGCGACAGGGTCGAGATCCGGACCAAGCCGGAAGTCGCCATCGGCAAGGGCGGGACCCGTTCGAGCGGTCCGAAAGGTCCGACGGTCATGGACATGCTGCGCGTTGGCACGTCGTACCGCGAACTGCGGCTTCGCGCGGCCACCTACGCGGCGCGCGATAGCGGCGACAAGGCCAAGCTCGTGACGATCTACGAGCCCATCGAGCCCGGCACGAAGCTGGCCTCGGGCGCCATCGGCCTCTACGACGACAGGAGCAAGATCATCGCCCAGTCCACGGCGCCATCGGACGGTCTGGCCAGCGGAACGGTGATCTCGGCAATCACCGCGAAGAACGGAACCTACCGGCTCCGCGTCGCCGCGATCGACTCGAACGGCCGGCGCGGCGCCGTCGACCTCGCGGTCGTCGTCGATCTGGCGCAGGCCGAGGGCGTGAAATACAGCACGCTCGTCCTCGGCAGGGCCGGCGAGCGCGGGTTCACGCCGGCGCTGCAGTTCGGCACGGACGCTTCGGCCATCGCCTATCTCGAACTGTACGGCGCGCCGAAGGCGGCGAATGTCGCCGCCACGATCGAACTGGCGACGACGCCCGGAGGCAACGCGTTCATTTCGACGCCGGCCACCATCCCGCCTGCGCGTTCGGACGATGCCCGCATGATCTCGGGGGAGATCCCGATTGCGATGATTCCGCCGGGTGATTTCGAGTTACGGGTGGTCGTGACGATCGAGGCGCGGGTGGTCGTGACGATCGATGGCCGCCCGGAAATCCGGGCGGCCACCACGTTGCGGAAGGTGCTCAAGTAGCCGAGGCGATCGCGATCGATCGTCCCGCTACTTCTGTGCCGCCGGAGGCTTCGACGGGTCCTCGTACGGCCGCAGGTTCCACTCGAAGAAGACCCACGTGCGATTCCAGGAATCGATCTGCTCGGGCGAATCCACCCGCTCCAGGGTCTTTGCATCCACCCGCCGGCTGAACGCGTGCCCGCCGCTCGAGCCCCAGGTCGGCGGATCGACGTAGACCTTGGTTTCGGACAAGTCGGGCTTGCGCGAGCGGAGCGCGTCGACGATCTGCTGATCCTCGACGAAGTTCACGTCCGTGTCGTTGGTCGCCACGTGCACGAGCAGCGGCACCTTCAGCTTGTCGACGCTGTAGAGCGGCGACCGCTTGATGTACTCTTCGTTCTTTTCGAATGGCAGCCCGCCGATGCGCTTCTGGGTCGCGAAGTCCCACTGGTAGCTCGGGCCCTTGTAACTCAGCCGGAACACCAGGTTCGTCACCGGAACGATCGCCGCGGCCGCCTTGAACGGCGTGTTGTCGCGGAACACCGAAAAGAGCGTGATGTACCCGCCGTGGCTCCAGCCCATGACGCCAAGCCGCGCCGGATCCACGTGCGGCAGGGTCTTCAAGTACTCCACAGCCGACACCGTGTCATCGACTTCATATCCGCCGTAGTCGATGAGCTGATGGTACGTTTCGCCGTACCCGGTGCTGCCGCGGTAATCCGGCGCGATCACGACGTAGCCCCGCGCCACGGCTTCCTTCACGAACGGGAACATCGTGATGCCCCAGTTGCCGTGGACGCCGCCGTGCACCCAGACCAGGGCCGCGTGGCCCTTCGCGCCGCGCTTCTGGATCGGCTGGAACAGGTGCGCGGGCACGTCGATGTCGCCGACACTGCTTCGGTACGACACCTTCTGATAGTCGATGGTCCCCTTGCAGAGATCCGGGTACCGTGCATCGGTGGCCTTGCGGGCGTCTTCCTGGGCCTTGTAGTCCGTCCCGATCGACTGGTCCTTCGGGTCCTTCGACACGTAGAGCTGCCTGGCCCGATCCGGATCCATTGGCACCTGTAGCCGTGGGCTCTGGCCGCGCCCACGGCCGCCCTGCGCCTGGCCGGCCGGCGGTTTCTGTCCCGCCGGCGGATTCTGCGTGGCGGGCGGCGACTGGGCGATGCCGACGAGGCCTGCCCCGGCTATGAGAGCGGCAACGGCAAACGGGAAGGACGTGCGTTTCACGATCATCTCCACCTCCGATTGACGATGACGAACGGTCTTACCCGGCGAACGGCCCGACCAGGGCCTCCACTTCCTCGAGAATCTGCCCCGACCGGACGAGCGCCTTCATCGCGTTGTGATCGTTGAAGAGCGGCCGGTCGGCGTCCAGGTGCGCGACGTGGCGGCGGATGACCTCGCGGGCTTTCTGCGTGCCTTTCCCGGGAGTGAACGTGCGAAAGTCCAGCGCCTGCGCGGCCGCCATCAGCTCGATCCCGAGCACTCCGCACGCGTTGTCGAGGATCTGGCCGTTCTTGAGGGCGGTGTTCATGCCCATCGAGACGAAGTCTTCCTGGTCGGCGGCGGCCGGAATCGACTGGATCGAAGCCGGCGCGGAGAGCATGCGCTGCTCGACGATCAGGTGATCCGCGGTGTATTGGCTGAGCATCAGGCCCGAGTAGAAGCCCGGATCGTGCGCGAGAAAGTCAGGCAGCCCCTGGGAGAGTGCCGGGTTGGTCAGCCGGTTGAGCCGCCGCTCGGAGAGCACCGAGACCATCGTGATCGCGGCGCCCGCGAAGTCCATCGGGAGCGACACCGGCGATCCCTGGAAGTTCGCGCCGGTGAGCGTCAGATTCGTCTCGGGCACGAAAATGGGGTTGTCGCCGACGCCGTTGAGCTCGGTTTCGACCTGCGCTCGCGCGTAGGCCACCGCGTCGCGCGCGGTGCCGATGACCTGAGGCGTGGAGCGCATCGAGTACGCGTCCTGCACCTTCGTCTTCATCCTGCCGGTCGTGAGGTCCGATCCCTCGAGAACCTTCATGATGTTGTTCGCCGAGATGATCGCTCCCTTGAAGCCGCGCAGCTCGTGAAGCTTGGCGCAGTACGGCTTCAGGTTCCCGAGCAGGGCCTCGATCGACATCGCCGCGGCGATTTCCGCCTGCGTGAGCCAGCGCTCCATGTCGAAGATGTGGAGCGCCGACATGGCCGTCAGCAGGTTCGACCCGTTGATCGCCGCGAGGCCGTCGCGCGCCTGCAGCCCCGGCACCGGAATGCCGGCGCGCTTCATCGCCTCGGCGCCCGGAAGGCGCTCGCCCTTGTAGAACGCTTCGCCTTCGCCCAGGAGCAGCAGCGCCGCCTGCGCCATCGGCGCGAGATCCCCGCACGCGCCGACCGATCCCTTCTGGCAGACGACCGGTGTGACACCCTTGTTCAGCATCTCGACCATCGTCTGGGTGATCTCGGGCCGGCAGCCCGAGTTGCCATGCGCGTGGACGTTGATGCGCCCGAGGAGCGCGCCGCGGATGTGCTCGATGGGCGCCGGATCGCCGATCCCCGCGGCGTGGTTGTAGATCAGGTACTTCTGGAACTCCTTCACCTGCTCGTCGCCGAGCACCTTCTCCGAGAATTCGCCGATCCCGGTGTTCGTGCCGTACATGATCTCGCGCGCGGCAAGCTTCTGCTCGAGCATGGCCCTGCAGACCTTGATGCGCTCGAGCGCCGCCCCGTCGAGCGCCACCTGTTCGCCCTGTCGCGCGACCCTTACGAGCTGTTCGATGGTGAGATGCGATCCGTCGAGAACAACCGCCATGATGCCGATCCTCCGTATGATTCCCGTCAGCGGGCCCGTTCGCGCCGCGATAGGATAGCCGAAGCGAGCCGTCAAGTCTCAGGGTGTCACAAATCGCCGGAACCAGCGTTACATTCCCAGGACGCCCGAACGGCCGCGGCGACATCCGGCCGCCTCGTCCCGGGTTCGACGGGAGGCCATGATCGACCCGGACGGCTCCACCAACGACTCCGTTCAGCGTGAGGTTGCCGGCCTGTTCGACGCCCACGGCGCCGCGCTCTACCGGTTCGCGCGGGCCATCCTGCACGACGGGGACGCCGCGGAAGACGCCGTGCAGCGGGCGTTCCTCCGCCTGCTCGAGCACCTGCGCGGGAAGGGTGACGCCACCAACCTCAAGTCGTGGCTGTTCACCGTCACCGCAAATGCCTGCCGCGACGCGCTTCGCGCGCGGCGCCGATGGCTGAGCTTCGGGCCCGAGCACGACCGCGGCGTCGCTCCAGACGACCTCAGCGCAGGCGAGCGAATCGTCCAGTTGCGCGCGGCAGCAAGCCGCCTGCATCGGCGCGACCGCGTGCTGCTCGCACTTCGCGCCGGGGGGATGAGTTACCGGGAAATCGCGGCGGCAGCCGGAATCCGGGAACAGTCGGTTGGCAAACTGCTGGCGCGCGCCGTCAGCCGATGGCAGCGCGAATGCCGGCACGTGATGGTGAAGGATCATGAGCTCTTGCTGCACGGACACTGAACTGCAAGCGATGGCCGACCAGGGCGTCTCGCCCTCGCAGGCCACCCATCTCGAGACCTGTCCGTCGTGCCGCCGCCGCCTGGAGGATCGGCGCGCCTCTGTCGCCGCGTTCGCGGCGATGGTCGATGGGACCGCCGTGCCGCCCGGGCTCCGCGCCCGCGTCATGGCGGGAATCGAGCGCGCGGAACGTGCTTCCGGCGCGACGACCATCCGGCCAGTAGCGGCTCCGCGACTCTGGCCGCGCCGGATCGCGCTGCCGCTCGCAACCGTTGCGGCCATCGCCCTCGTCGTGTTCGCCTTGCTCCCCAGGTTCGGCGCGCCGACTGATCTCTCCGCGTCGGTCGTGCTCGGGCGCTCGGTCCAGGCACTCGGAGCGACGTCGGGTGTCGAGCGGCTGGAGTACGACGTCCGGATCGAAGGGGTCAACTCCCCTTGGCTCTCGGGCGACGACACGCTGACCGTCCGTCACACGATCGACCACGATCGGGGCCGGTTTCTGATCGGCAAGTACGCCGCGGACGGATCCCTCGTCGCGGGCATGGCCGAGAACCCGGTTGCCGGAACTCGCACGGTCGTCCTTCGAGCCGGCGGTCACCGCTACGTCGCGCGGCTCACACTCCCCCCGGAACCACGGCTCTCGTTTCCCCAGCTCGCGCGCACGCTCCTCCGGACCTGGCTCGGCATCGTCCAGGCGTCCGGTTCCCGCGGACTCACGTTGGCCAAGTCGCCCGAGGGCAATCAGTTCATCGTCCAGACGCCGTCTGTTCCGGCCGACCCGGCCAGCGCGTGGGACCTCCAGGGCGCGCGTATCGTCGTCGACGCCCAGGACTACCACCTGGTCGAAGTCGACACACGCGGGACCCTGCTCGGAAGGCAGTACCACGTCTCCTTCGTGCTGCGGCAGCGGCAGGTCGGCACCGAGGCCGCTGACGGCGACTTCGAGTTCGCGTCCGAGCCGGGTGATGTCGTCCTCGAGGGCGAGGGCAGCGACAACCCCATCTGGGACGTCGGTTCAGCGGCGCTGCGCAGGCTCTCGGCCGCCGGCTCCATGTCCGCGGCGACGCGCTGAAATACCCATGGCCGCGATGATTCGGATCATCGGGTTGACCAAGGACTTCGGGAGGGTCGTCGGTCTCGACGATCTGACGCTCGAGGTCGAAGCGGGCGAGGTGCTTGGCTTCCTTGGGCCGAACGGCGCCGGCAAAACGACGACGATCCGATTGTTGCTGGACCTGCTGCGACCGACGCGCGGGCGCGCGACGATCGGCGGGTTCGATTGTCACCGGGAGAGCCTGCAGGCGAGGCGCCTCATCGGCTACCTGCCAGGTGAGCTGGCGGTCTATCCCGAGATGACGGGGCGGGCCTATCTGGCGTACCTCGCCAGCCTCGCGTTCCAGCCGCCCGACCGGGGCGTTCTCGAACGTCTGCTTGCGAGGTTCGACGTCAGTCGGCTGGACCTCCAGCGCAAGTTGCGCGATCTCTCGCACGGGATGAAACGCAAGCTCGGAGTCGTCCAGGCGCTGATGGGGCGGCCCTCCGTCGTGATCTTCGACGAGCCGACGACCGGCCTCGATCCGCTGATGATCGAGGCCTTCGCCGAGACGATCGACGAGCTCCGGCGCGAGGGACGGACGACGGTGTTCCTCTCGTCGCACGTGTTGCCTGAGGTCGAGCGATCCTGCGATCGGGTCGCCCTGATACGGCGGGGCAGGCTCGCCGACGTGAAGACGGTGGCCGAGATTCGCAACGCCTTTCCGCGCCGCGTGATCGTCGACTTCTCCAGTCCGCCCTCGCGAGAAATCGCGCTTGCGCCGGGCATGACCCTCGTCTCGCGGGACGGCCGGCGCGTGGTCGTCGACGTTGGCGGATCGATCGCGCCGCTTCTCGAGGCACTCAACGGCCTGCCGGTGGCGGACATCGACATTCAGCGGTTCTCGTTCGAGGACTACGTGCTTCGCCTGTACGCCGACTCATGATGCGACCCATGCTCGTCCGCTCACTCGTCGGGAGGTCGTTCGCCCGCGGCGCCGTGGGGTTCGCGGCCATTACAGGAATCCTGGCGGCGTTCCAGCTGATCATGGTCCTCACGGCAACCGTCTACCAGTCGGCGAAGTCCTTCGACACGCTCGCCTCGCTCGTGCCGGCGTCGCTCCAGCGCTCGATGGGGCCCGGGATGATGGCGCTGGCTTCGTTCCCGGGTGTCGTCACCTTCGGCTACTTCCATCCCGTCGCCGTGCTGACCTTCGTGCTGGCCGCTGCATACATGGCCACGGAGCCGGCTGGCGAGCTCGAATGGGGCCTGTTCGACCTCGAGCTGGCGCGGCCCGTCGCGCGGCACAGCATAGTGACCCGGAGTCTCGCGCTGTCGTTCGGGCTGACACTGGCCACGGCGACGGCGATGGTCTGCATGACGTGGCTCGGAATGACGATCTTCGCGCCTGCCGACGCCCGATGGCCTTCGTTCTCGACGATTGCGAACCTCGCGGCGCACCTCGTCATGCTCGGATGGTGCTTTGCCGCGGCCGGCGCGGCGGCAGCCGCGTTCGGTCGGCGGCGCGGGCATGCCTTCGGCGCAACGGCGTTGGCAACGGTGTTCCTCTATCTCCTCAGCGTCGTCGCCGATCTCTGGCAGCCGGCCGCCTCTCTGCGCTTCATCTCTCCCTTCCACTACTACTCTGGCATCGCCGTGGCCAACGGGACCGCGTCGACCGGACTCGACCTGGCCGTGCTCGCGATTCCAGTCGCCGGACTCTCGCTCCTCGCGTACTGGCAATTTGGAAGAAGGGACTTGTAGCCCGCGCCCCAGGCTCCGCGTCGCGTCTAGTGACCCGCGGACTGAATCGCGCTATTCTGGGGTCTGCCCTCCTCCGCCGGCCGACGGTCCTCGGCCAGCAACAACCGCCCCCGACAACGCGAGGTGCCGCCGTGCGCACAACGTCCCGCCTGCTCATCCTCGTCGTCTGTGTCATCTTCATCGGTCAGGTCCACGCCATCGGGGCAATCCCGGCTCAGTCCGGCGCCGCAATCGGGTCCGGCGGACCGAGCGTGGACCAGGTGAAAATCTTCCTGAAGACCCTGCAGGAAGCCGTCGCAATCGGGAACCGGCACAAGGTAGCCACGCTCGTCGACTTTCCGATGCAGGCGTGGCTCGATGGCCGGTCGGTGACGATTCGGAACGTCGCCGAATTCCAGTCGCGCTACCGTCAGATCCTCGACGACTCGGTGAGGCAGTCGATTGCTGCCACGACGATCGAGAAGGTGACGGCCAGCTCCGGAGGCGTGGTGATCGACAGGGGCCGCATCGTGTGCCGCCCGGTCGGGAGCAAGGGGACCCTCAGAATCGTCGCCATCAACGAGCCCGTTCAGGGCCGCTAGACGATTCGCGTCCGATGCGGCCGCCAGTGCAGTGAAGCGAGGCGGCTGCAGCAGCCCGGGGCCCTCGTGACCGCTCGCGTGGAGGGATGCAAGCCCGGTCCGCTCTTGCGAGTCACGCGGGGATGAGGAAAAGCTTTTCCGCCCCGAGGCTGAGGACCTCAGCCGGCGAGCGCGATGAGCGCCCGCAGCATCTTGAATCCTTCGATGTAGTCGGCCGACCCGAATGTGACGGTGCGGGCGTTTGTCCGCTTGACCCCGGCGACAAGCGACGGCATCTCCGCCTGCAGGCTCGTCAGGAACTCCAGCTCGAATGAATAGGGCGCGGTCAGCTTGAACGCCGGGATCGTTCCGCGCTTTGCGAGCGCCGCCTGGGCCGAATCCTTAAGCAGCTTGCGCGCCTCGCCGAGCGGGAGCAGCCTGGCCGCGGTCCTGCCGATCGCGCCCTTCACGGCCGCCGTCACGAACTCCGTGCCGAAGATCGCCCTCGCCTGCGCGCAGGTTTCCGAATCGCCGCTCAGCATCACGACCGGCACACCGTAGTAGCCAGCGATCGCCCCGTTGATCCCCATCTCCGGCAGTTCCTTCCCATTGATCCTGATGGATCGGACATTCGCGCTCGAGATCGTGTGATCGAGAATCGCGGGCGCCGATCCGGCCCGAGCGTGGTAACCGACGAACACCGCCGCGTCGAACGACGAATCGATTCCCTGCATCATCGAGAGCGGCTTGGGCGAGCCGGTGATGAGCGACGCGGCCGTGTTGAGATCGTCG
The DNA here is from genome assembly GCA_963695795.1 of uncultured Acidobacteriota bacterium. GTDB lineage: Bacteria > Acidobacteriota > Vicinamibacteria > Vicinamibacterales > JAKQTR01 > CAVOHU01. Next base: position 279,528 of record CAVOHU010000001.1, read on the forward strand.
GCAACGATGTTGCGCATGCTGCCGTGGGAATCGTTGACGACGATGTCCGACGCGCCGGCGCCGATGAGGCCCTCGACGACGGCGTTCACGTCGCCGGCCATCCACTTGCGGGCCGCGCCGTAGTCGGGACCAGGCGAAACCTGCTCGCCGTGCACGACGCCCCAGATGCCCTCCATGTCCACCGACACGAAGACTTTCAGGCCCTTCTTCTCCTGGGCCGCGTGCCCGACGAGCGTTGTGCAGGCAACGATGAGGACGATCAATGCTCGCTTCATGTCTGACACCTCGAATGCCGTCGATTGCCGATCGTTCGGACGAGGGGGCGGGCGCGGGCAGCGACGCTATCTTGGCACGATTACTTTCCCGCCGGGTGCCACGTGTCCTTGAGCGCGGAGGACAGGGTGATGGCCGTGCGCCCCCGGGCGTCGCGGTACGCGATCACGCCAGACATGTTCGGAAACGACTCGATGACGCGCAACCCCTCGACGGGGCCGAGCACGAAGGCCGCCTTCGTCACGGCGTCCGCCATCGTGCCGTCGGGCGCCACGATCGTCACGGAGAGCGTGGTCTCCGACGGGCGAAGCGTCCGCGGATCGAGGATGTGTCCGTACTTCTTCCCGCCAACCGTGAGAAAGTTCGCGTAGCCGGCCGAGGTCGAAACCGACCCGCCTGTCACGTCGAGCGTGCCGAGCATCGCGTCGGTGGCAACGGGATCGCGAACGCCGACCGACCAGTACGGCTTGCCGGGCGGAAGGCCGACCAGGTACTGATTCCCACCGGCATCAATCAGCCCGGACAGGCCCCGGCGGCTGAGCGCGCCAGCCGCCAGCTCGACGGCGAAGCCCTTGGCGATGCCGCCGAGATCGATCTCCATCCCCTCGCGCTCGAACCGCACGCTGTGCGCGGCGGCATCGATGACGAGCTTGCGGTAGCCGACGAGGTCCCTCACGGCCGCCAGTTCGGCCTCTGATGGCAGATGCGGCTTCCTGGTGAAGAACCCCCAGAGCTTCATCAGAGGCCCGACCGTGACATCGAACGCGCCGCGGCTCCGGCGGCTTACGACCTGCGCCGCCTCGAGGACGCTGAGCATCGGGTCGCTGACCCTGACCGGCGCCTTCGCGGCGCCGCGGTTGATGGCGGTGAGCTCGCTGTCGTCGCGGTAGTTGCTCATCAGCCGATCGACTTCCGCAATCGCCGCGAATGCCTCCTCGATGGCTTCGCTGCGCGTCTTCTCGTCCGCGCCCGACGCCTGCACCTGAATCGAGGTGCCCATCATGTAGCGGAACTGCCGGGTGGTGGCGGGATCGGTCCGTTGCGCGGGGGGCGCCTGTGCGAGGACCCCCGTCAGGGACGCGCTGCAGAGGACGAGCGTGACGACGCCGCCAGCAACGGCAGAGACAGCCGGGGATCGTCGTAGGGGCGACCCGGTGGGTCGCCCTTGTACGCCGCCGGCCTGAGTCATTTCTTCCCGAATGGTATCCGGAACCCCGTCGAGAAGATCGCCGCCTGGAATCCGGTGTTGGCGACGTAGCGCTGATACTCGAAGGACACGGCCGTCCCCGAGGGCAGCAGGCCGAACAGGCCATTCCTGGGGGTGATGGTGATGCGACCGGCGTAGAGGTTCGAATCGAACGGCGCCAGCCGGAAATCGCCCGTGAACAGGGCTGGCATCCCGCTGTACTGCGGTTGGTAGAAATACGCGCCCGTCTGCGTGTACCGGCGATAGGAGACGGCGAGGAGCGCCGAGGGTGACACGTAGTGCGAGAGCCCAACCTGCACGGAGTTCGACTTGATCGACCAGTCGTCGAAGTAGTGACGCAGGTCGGCGTCGAGGAACGAGTTGCCTGGAAGCGCCTGGCGGAATCGAAGCGCCATCGCGTGGCGCGATCGCAGATCGGGCGAGTTGCCGACCTGCATCAGCCCGTTGACCTTCGTGCGCAGGTACGGGCTCGCCTGGAACCCCGAGATCAGGTTGTACTCGTAGTTGAGTTGCACGATCGTCGACTTGGTGATCGTCTGGGTGATCGACACGAAAACATCGTGCGACAACTGGTTCTTCGTCGTCTTGGTCGGATGCAGCTGAGGGCGGCTCCAGGAGAGCGAATAGCCGGCGGCGACGGTCGTGTTGCCCTTGTTGAAATCGCGCGACGCGGACGCCATCAGCGTGTTCGAGCCGTAGAAGTTCTCGATGCTCAGCTCGCCTCCGACGTTGAGCTTCGTGTCGCCGAACTTGCGGGTGATGCTGGCGGAAACGTACCGGCGAAGGTCGTTGGGGCTGTTGTCGTGGCACCGGGCGCAGGAGTCGGAGGCCGAGCTGACCGAGTCCACGCCGAACTTCACCCGGAGGGAGGTGCGATCGGTGAAGTCCTTCGACAGATCACCGGAGGGCGAGAGCACCGTGACGCCGCGCGTGTCCTGGAAGGCGTGGAAGTGCAGATTGATCTCGTCGGCGGCTCGATTGACGGCCGGCATGCCGGCGAGCCCCAGTGCCACGATTGCGGACGTGAGGCCGAGCGTTCGAAGGGTTGTGGCGGCGCGCACCAGCGGACCTCCTACTTGCACCCGCACCCGCCGCTCTGGATGCCGGCTCCGCCTGCGGCGGCCTCGCGCGCCGACTGCCAGTGCGCGGAGTATTCCGCCATCGGCCCGTCGGCGTCGAACAACATGCAGCGATCGGCGAGCCGCCCGCGCTGCCACGGCTGAACGGTCGCACACGCGGAGGTGAGCGACACCGCCGCGACGAGCGCCGCGGCCGCGAGGAAAACTGCCAGCGGTTTCTTCATCGAGCCAAAACCCCCTCCTGGTATCGGCCAGCGGGCGAGCCGTCACGCAGCAGCGACAGCACCTCGCGGCGGTACTCCGCCAGCGTGGCCGCGGTATATCCCGTGTGAGTGAACTGGACGCGGCCATCCCGGTCGATGACGAACGAGGAGGGCATGCCGCCGAGCCGGAAGCTGGCGGCGCTCGTGCCCTTTGGATCGAAGACCACCGTCAGCTCGTGGGGCCGCGTGGAGAGGAACTCGTCGGCGTCCTTCCGCTGCTCGTCGAGGTTCACGGCAATCACTTCGAACCCGCGGGCCTTCAGCTGACCGTAGAGATCATTGAGAGCGGGAAACGCCTGCCGGCACGGCCCGCACCAGCTCGCCCAGAAATCGACGAGCACCACCTTGCCCTTGAAGTCGTCAAGCGAGACGACCTTGCCGTCCGAGGCCGGCAGCTTGAAGGCGGGCGCCGGATCGCCCGGCTTGAGCGGGCCCGCCGCCGCGGACGCGCCCGCGAGCAGCACAGCGAACAGAACTGCGAAGGATCGTCTCCAACGGCTTTGCTTGCGATTACTGTTCATATTCGTGCTCTTGGCCGCCAGGTTCATCGCGTCTCCGCCGCGCCGTCCGTGACGACCCACTTCTTGACCATGGCGGCCTTGGTCTTGCGATCGCCGGTGAAGTAGCGGTACATGCTGCCGTTGGACTGCGAGAGCACGACCAGCCGGCTCGAGGCGCTTCCGGGACGCACGTCCTTCATGACTTCCGCGTAGGTCGTCATTGAGTATTCGCCGGACGGCCGCGAGTGGTCGTGGCAGAAGACGCAGTCCGAATCGAAGAACGGCTTGATGTCCTGCACGTAGGCCATCGGGTCCGACAGGGTCCGCTCCGTGCCCGACGGCCCGGTCGCCAGGGGCGAGGTCCCGAGATCGGTCGCCGGGTAGACCTTGACGCACGAGGCGGCCCCGAGCGCGACGATCGCCGCCGCGCCAAGTGCCAGCCAGGCGCCCATGTGCCGCGAGGAGCGGACCGCGTCCGCTCCGCGGAAAGCCCGCATGTGGTCCATTGATGCTTTGTCAGCGTAATGCAACTCGGAGACCATATCCAAGTGATGCAGAATCTCGAAGAAAGTCACGAGGTCCTGGCGCAGCCGCGCCCCGCTGTGGCCCTCCTGCGTCATGCCGCAGGAGCAGCGGCGTCTTCGCCGGCGGACAGGCAGGAAGCCCGCGCCCCGGTTTTCGTTTGGATGTTCCGGCCTCTGTTCGACCCTGAACGTGCGTTCAGCAGGCCCGCTCAGCCCTTCTGCACGATCTGGCGAACGCTCTCGGTCAGGGTCCGGAAGTCGATCTTGCCGCTCGACATCCGGGGCAGCTCGGGCACGACGACGAACTGGCGGGGCAGGGCGATGTTGGGCAGCTCGCCCGCCATCTGCCGCAGCACCTCCTTCTCGTCGACGCCCTCGGTGACGACGGCGACGATCTTCGAACCGCGGAACGCATCGGGCACCTCGACGACCGAGCAGAGGACCCCTGCAGGCAGCGCGCGCTCGAGCACGTCTTCGACCTTCACGAGCGACACCATCTCGCCGCCGATCTTCAGGAATCGCGCGAGCCGGCCGACGTGCCACAGGAATCCCTCCGAGTCCATGTAGCCCATGTCGCCCGTGTCGTACCACCCGTGCCGGATGCGCAGCGCGGTTCCTTCGAAATCATCGAAGTAGCCCGGCATGACCGAATCGCCCTTCACCAGGATCTTCCCGATCTCGCCGACCTGGCACACCTCGCCCGTTTCGTAGTGCTCCATCCGGACCTGGACGTTCGGCATCACCGGCCCGACGCTTCCCGGACGGTTCCGGTTCGGCGTGTTGACCGAGATGACCGGGCTCGTCTCGGTCGTGCCGTAGCCTTCGAGCAGCACCATCTGGTGAGCCTCCCAGAATCCGCGGCGCAGCGACTCCGGGCACTTGTCCGCGCCGGTCACGAGCAGGCGCAGCGTCGAGAAATCGCCCGGCTCGGATTTCTGCAGGTAGCCCATCAGGAATGCGGGCGTCCCGACGAGCATCGTCGCCTTCTCGTCGCGGACCGCTTTGCAGATGGCGCGGAACTCGAGTGGGCTCGGATAGGTCACCAGCGTCATCCCGGTCGTGAGCGGGAGCCAGAGGTTCGTGTTGAGGCCGAACACGTGGAAGATCGGCAGGTTCCCGATGATCGTGTCTTTCGGGCCGATGTCGAGTGCCTGGACGATGCCCTCGATGTTCGCGACGAGGTTCCGGTGGGTGAGCGGCACCGCCTTCGGGTCGCGCTCGCTTCCCGAGGTGAACAGGATGACCGCGGTGTCACCGGGCTCGAGAGGCGCGAGCGACCGGCAGATGCGATCGGCCGGGAGCGACGATTTCAGCAGGGCCCCGAGCTTGACGGGGGCCGACACGCCCGCGGCGACGTCCTCGAGGAAGACCATGCCGTCGATCGCCGGGAGCTTGAGCTTCGCGAGCAGGGCGCGCGAGGTGATGATCGTCCGGAACGCCAGCCGGCTCTGGGCCATCAGGCAGTTCTGAATCGCCCCGGTCGAGTAGTTGATCATGACCGGGGTCCGGCCGCTCATCACCGCCCCGAGCACCGCGAGGGCGGCGCCGGCCGAGTTGGGGATCATCATCCCGATGAACCCGGGATCGTAGACCTCGAACTTCTTCGCGAGGATGAGCGAGCGCAACAGCGCCGACTTGAAGGTCACGCGGTGCTCCGTGGCGCGGTCGATGATGGCGACCTTGCTGCCGTGTTCCTTCGCCGTCCGCACGAACATGTCGACGAGCGTCACCCGTGACACCTCCTCATCGCGGGGCATGATACTGCGAATGCGGACCGGCCCGGCTGCCGCCCGTCACACAAATATCACAGGAAATGCCCGCAACCTGACCCGGGCCGGGCGTCTAAACTGGAGGAAGCTGGATAAAGACGCCTGCGCGCGGGACCGGTGCCTTGCCGTTCGACCCGCAAGGAGCATGTTGATGAGACGCAGTATCCGGGGCTGGTATTCCGGGATCCGCAAACCGGCGATGGCGCCGATGGTCGTCGCCGCGATCGTTGCCGCAACGGCGATCGGCATGGCCGCCGCTCCGCCCGCGCTCAAGAGCGCATGGCGCGATCGCGATCTGAAGATCGACGGCCTCAACGACGAGTGGCAGGATCACACGACCTACATGCAGGACGGCCAGCTCTCGATCGGAGTCCAGAACGACGGAGAGTTCCTCTACGCGGTGATCTCGAGCAGCGAGCCGAGGCGCCGTCTCCAGTTGCTCGGCGGCCTGACGCTGTGGATCGATCCGGGCGGGAAGAAGAAGGAGACCTTCGGCATCGTCGTGCCGGGCGTTGGCCAGGCCGACATCGGCATGGCGGGCGGGATGCGCCCGCGAGGGCAGGGCCGCGGGGAAGGCGCCGGGGAAGGGCGCGAAGGCGAGGGCGGGGAGCAGCGCGATCAGGCCGCCTTGCTCGAACGCCTGAACGAGCCCGTGACGTGGTTCGAGCTGGTGGGCCCGGGCAAAGACGACCTCCGGCGCCTCGAACTCAAGGCCGTCTCCGACATCGAGATCTCACGCGGCGTGCGCCAGGGCATGGTGACCTACGAGCTCAAGATCCCGCTCGTGCACTCGGACGCGCATGAGTACGGAATCGGAACGGCAGCAGGCCGGATCGTCGGCATCGGGCTCACGACTCCCAAGCGCGAAGCCGGACAACGCGGCGGGCGCGGCGGCGCAGGATCGGGAGGCCGCGGGGGCGGGATTGGCGGCGGAGGCGGACGGATTGGAGGGCGCGGCGGGATCGGTGGAGGAATGGGCGGGCGAGGCGGATTCGGAGGAGGCAGCGCCCGCGGCGGCGAGCGCCTCCAACCGCTCGATCCACTGAAGCTCTGGACGACCGCGACGCTCGCGGAGCGAAACAAGTAGGCTTCAGGCTACACGCCCCAGGCTTCGGGCTTCAGGCCACAGGCTTCAGGCCGTGCATGCAGTCACGCTGATACCTTGGACAAGGCCTGTAGCCTGTAGCCCGTAGCCTGAGGCCTTCCTGTTTCACGCCTTCGTCGGAATCGCCTTCAGATTGCGGTTGCGCGTCTCGGGCAGCGTCCACACCCAGGTGGCCGTGGCCATCGCGAGCACGAGCGGCACGCTCAACCCTCCACTCAGGCCATAGGAAACGACGAACTGGCTGACGACGATCGGCGCGAAGAACTGCACGGCGCGCGCCGTGTTGTACACCGCGCCCATGGAGAAGTTGCGGATGTCGGTCGGGAACAACTCGGCGAGCAGCGCGCCAAAACCCGCCGTGCACCCGGAGCCCAGGCCCAGGCAGAACAGGTCTCCCCAGAAGAGCCCGGGTTGCGTGATGAGCCACTGCCAGTGGAAGGCCAGCGGATAGAGCGCGGCGGCCGTCAGCAGAGAAAACGCCGTGAACAGAACGCGGCGGCCGAAGCGGTCCGCGAGCGTGCCGAAGCACAGCATGCCGAGGAACTGGCCGAGCTGCGCCGTCAGCATCCACAGCGTCGAACGCCCGATCGGCTGGTGGAATTCTTCCTGGAGGAACCTCGGCAGCCACGTGTAGCAGGTCCAGTAGGTGCCGAGCTTGAAGACGCCGAGCACGAACCCGCGGAGCCCAACCGACACCAGGCCGCGCTGCCACAACAGGCGCATCGCGGCAACCGGCGAGAGATGTTTCTCCTTCTGCTCGGCCCAGAGCGCCGACTCCGGCAGATGGCGGCGAGCGACATAGGCGAGCAGGACCGTGGCGGCCGAGAGCAGCATCACGAACCGCCAGCCAATCACCGGCGCGAGCAGGAATCCGACAACGGCTGCCAGCCCGACGCCCATCGGCTCGCCTGCCTGGAGCGCCGCTGACGCCCGGCCCCGCATGCGGGAGGGCGAGCTCTCGGCGAGCAGCGCGTGGCCGACCGCCCATTCACCGCCGACGCCGAGCCCGGTGAGGAGGCGGAAGGTCAGCACGGACCAGAATCCGACGGAGCAGGCCGTCAACGCCGTGCCGATCGAGTAGACGAGAATCGTCCACGTCATGACCGTGCGGCGGCCGTAGAGATCGGCGAGGTAGCCGAACAGGATGCCCCCGATGCCGGACGCGCCGAGCGCCACCCCGAGCAGCACCGCGAGTTCGGAGGTCGGCAGGTGCAGTTCGCGGCCGATTGGCACCAGCAGGAAGGAGAAGAGCACCAGGTCGTAGAAGTCGAACATCCACCCCGCGAGCGAGATCAGCCAAATCTTGACCGGAAACTTCTGAGGCTCGACCGCTTGTGCGGTGCTCGTCGCGGGGTTCGGCATGTGCGCTCCGTGACCTTCGGGTCGCTCGATGAGGCGTTACTTCCAGGGAATCTCGACGCTGACCTTCCTGCCGTTCAGGTCCTTGGCGGTGACCACGACGCTTTTCGGCTTCGACTGGCGCATGTTGAACGCCGCGCCCTCGCGATCCCGGAACCCGCTCAGCGAAATGTCGCGTTTGTCGCTGTTCTCGAGCCGCTGGATGCTCGCCGAGTAGACGTTCGGCCTTCCCGACGGATGGATCTCCACGGTGATGTCGTTCATCGCCAGCCCGGCGGTGTTCTGAACCGTAATGTAGAGGTCGGTGAACTGCACCTGGAAGGTGCCGACGTCCCCGGTTGGACCACTGCTCCCGCATCCCACCGCTCCGACGAGCAACGCCACGCCAGCTGCCAGGAGTGCACTCCGGCGCCACGTCTTCATGTCGATCGCTCCTTTCAGCTGGGGGCTGTCGAGCCGTCCAGCCCGGTAGATCAGTAGAGCCGCGGGGGCAGTTGGGGCCGCGCCTCGCGAGGTGCGACGAATCTAGGCTGACGGGCTGGTGGAGTCAAGAGAGACTTGGCTGACGGCCTGTCCAGGGTCCATCAGCAGCCTCCGAAGGCACCCGTCAACAATCATCTGCCCGTGGGAAGTCCCGCGACAGACTGATGAACGCGGGGACCGAAGCTGGGGCAGAATAGCGACAGGCGAGAGGATCCCGCGCCGATCGCAGTCACGGATCGTCGTCTGCACCTTCCCGAGTCGGCGTGTGCCACCGAGACGAGGTCTCCGATGATCGTCGCTGCCCTGGTTTTCCTTGATGCCGTCGCGATAGCGGCCGTGACCGTCGTCGTGACCCGCTCGGTTCGCGGGGGCCTGCTCGGAGCCGCGCTCGGCGGCATCGTCGGACTCGTTGCCGAGGTCGCCCGTATCGCGATTGCAATGAAGGTCTCGGCGTTGCTTCCTGCTGACGTCTCACCCGATGCCCTGCTGGTCTGGCTGATCAACTTCCGTCTGATGAACGTGTCGGTTGTCGCCGGTGTGGGTATTCTCGCGGGACAGGTTGCACCACAACCACCGAGCAGCGCAGATTCGAGAGACGGTGATCAACGCTCGCAGCCCGTCGGCCGTCGCGGTTGGATTCGACTGACGCTCCGGTCTGTTCCCGGAGTTGCGCTCGGACTCTCGGCGCTGGTCGCCGCCGGCCTGGTGACCGCGAACTACCTGCGCTACCGCCCGACGGACCTGGGCTTCGACAACGTGGACGTGGTCACGATGCGGGTCAGCCTCCCGCCGGATCTCGGCGCCGACCCGGTTCAGCGGAACGGTGTTCTTCGGAGCCTGAAAGAACGCCTGCAGATCCTGCCCGGAATGCAAGGCGTTTGCGCGTCGACTGCTCTTCCGTTCGTTGGCAGGCCTGCCACGGTGGCGCTCGAAATGGAGCGGCCAGACTCGCCGGGCGCCGAACCGGACACATCGGCTCTGGTCGCGGTCAGCCCTGACTTCTTTGGGGTGCTCGGCATCCCGGTTCTTCGAGGCCGGAGTCTTGGTGATTCCGACAACGCGGCCTCGCCGCAAGTAGTCGTGATCGATGAGGCCTTTGCTCGCCGCATCACGCCGGGTCAAGATCCCATCGGCAGGAGGGTCCTGCTGGAGCATACGCGAACGCCGTGGGATATCGTTGGCGTCGTTGGGAACGTCCAGCAGTCGTTCACTGGCGGCAATCAGCCGCATCTCTACGTGTCGCTTTCTCAGACTCCACTTGCGTTGAGCGAGCTGCAAATCGCCGTGCGCTCGTCAAGAGGCGTGGCCGAGGTCCGCCACGCCGTCGCTTCCACCGACCATCGCGTGACCGTATCGGACGCGATGGCCATGGACCGGCGCCTGTCGGACGCGTTCGTGTCGCTCCGGTTCACCGTGCTCTTCGGAAGTGCTCCTGCCGGGGTGGCCCTCCTCCTCGTGTTGGCGCTTGCGATCTCGCTCGCGCGTCGCGGTGCTGATCGCGTCAAGGACGTGCCCATGGGCCCGACGAAATGCCCAGCGTGCCTGCACACGTTCATCCCTCCGCGTGTGACCTTGACGACCGCAGCGATCGCCGCACGATATGGGCCATATCCCATGCAGTGCCCGCGCTGTCAGCACATTTGGAGCCGGTAGCATGACGCGATACCCCGAGTTGACAAGGCGGGTCTGCAGGTAGATGCTGCTCGGTGCCACGCCGCATCCCGGCGGTCCGTCGAGGCGACCGCCCGCGCCCCCGCCGTTTCGCCCGTCGCCATCGCGCGTGCCCCTGCCGTCAACAGCCTCGGTCTTCTCGGTTCGGTCGTGCCACGGAGCGTTCGAGCGTCGAACCTCAGGACGGGCGAGCAAGCCGAAGGCTTCTCGCAATCTGGAAGGGGGCCTGGAACATGAAGGCGATGATCATCGTGAGGCGTCTCGGCAAGGCGGCGCTCCTGGCCGTGGCGCTTGCCGCACTGGTCGGCGCGAGCTGGTGTCCCGCAAGAACCACCAAGGACTTTGGCGAGGTCAACAATCAGACCTTTTGCAGCGCCATTGCCGCGCAGCACAAATGCACCAGGGCAACCTGTACCCCCGTCGAGTTCGGCTGTCACTGCATCGGCTACAGTTGCGTCGCGGAAGAGTAGGCGGAGTCAGGCGATCTTCGGCGGGGGCCTCCGGCGGCGCGCTCGCCACCGGCTGAAGATGCCCCAGAGAATGAAGAGCGGCCCGTAGGCGAGTGCGAGAGGAATGCCGAGCGACGGCCGCGCGGTCAGGACGGCCAGCGGATCGGTCGTGAACGGCTTGTCGGTGACGAGATACGTCCAGGTCGACGAGGGACCAAGCAGACCGGCCTTGCGCCAGTCCACGCCGTCCTTCGTGATCTCGATCGCATCGAACATCCTGGCCACTTCCTCGTCGATCCGGCCGAGCGTCCAGTCGAACGCCTCGCGCGCGCGGGTGTGATACTGCTCGTAGGGGTCGAGGCCGCCGAGCGCGACGAGGTGGATGCCGTCGCGGATGCGAGCGATTTCGGCAAGGTGATCGCTCCAGCAACGGTCGATCGCGACGAGCGTGAGCCGGCGCTCGACCTGGCGCAGCAAGTCGAGTCCAACCGTTTCGGCGAGCGCAGTCCAGCGGTCGACCCTCTCCTCGGCGAGCAGGCTCTCGTCCGAATCGCCTCGCAGGATGGCCTGCCGGCCCTCCTGCACATGACGGCGCTGGCCTTCGAGCACCTGCGAATACCGCCAGAGCGTCTGCCGGGCCTCGAAATTCTGCCCGTCCACGATGCGCTGGGCGCGTGCGATCTCTCGCGTGAGCAACGGATCGTCGATGGGATCGTCCTGCGGCGGCGGCCAGGCCGAGCTTCGGATGAGCCCGCGCAGGCCGAAGCGCTGGAGCAGGTCGTCCTCGAGGCTGACCATGAACCTCGACATCCCCGGATCGCCCTGGCGGCCGGCTCGTCCCCTGAGCTGATCGTCGATGCGGCGGCTTTCGTGCCTGTTGGTGCCGATGACATAGAGCCCGCCCAGGGCGACCACCCCGTCCCGATCCGACTCGTCGCGGCCGCCCAGGCGGATGTCCGTCCCGCGTCCCGCCATGTTGGTCGAAATCGTGACGGCGTCGAGCGCGCCCGCGTCGGCGACAATCGCCGCCTCCGCCTCGTCGTTCTTCGCGTTGAGCACCTGGCACGGCACGCCGGCCTCGTGGAGCCGCGCGGCCAGCCGTTCCGACTCCGCGACGCTCGCGGTTCCGGCGAGGATCGGCCGGCGCGTCGCGTGCACCCGCGCGATTTCCGCAACCACCGCCTGCTCCTTCGCGGCGCGATGGGTGAACACGACGTCCGGATGGTCGACGCGCACGCACGGCTTGTGCGTCGGGATGACCGTGACTGCGAGCCCGTAGATCTCGTTGAACTCGTGGGCCGAACCCTGCGCCGTCGCCGTCATGCCGGCGAGCCTCGGGTAGGCCTGCAGGAAGTGCTGGATCGGGATCGAGCCGAGGATGCGCCCCTCCGGCTGAAGGCGCTGGCCCTCCTTGGCTTCGAGTGCGGCCTGCAGGCCGTCGGGCCACTGGCGCTTGTCGACGACGCGGCCGGTCAGCTCGTCGACGAGTTCCACGCGGCCGTTGCGCACGATGTAGTCGACATCCCGCCGCAGCAGCACCTCGGCGTGAAGCGCGTTCCGGATCTCGGCGAGCGTCGCGAGGTTCTCGGGCGCAAACAGGTTGCCGCAGCCGAGAATCCCCTCGACGCGAAGCGCGCCCGCCTCGGTGAGGCTGATGTTGCGGGCGTACTCGTCGGTGTCGTAGTCGGCGCCGGCCGCGAGCGTGCGGGCGATCGACGCCATCCGATCGATCCCGGCCGACTGCAGCTCTTCGTCGCCCGCGACGACCAGCGGGACGCGCGCTTCGTCGATGAGAATCGAGTCCGCTTCGTCGACGAGCGCCAGGCGGAGCGGCCGGTGGACGATATCGCCCGGTTCGAGGCAGAGGTGATCGCGCAGGAAGTCGAAGCCCGCTTCGCGGGCGGTGACATACGTGACGTCGCACGCGTAGGCGGCCCTGCGCTCCTGCCGCGGCATCTTCTCCTGCACGAAGCCGACGCACAGGCCGAGGAACTCGTAGATCGGGCCCATCCAGCGCGCATCGCGCCGTGCCAGGTAGTCGTTGGCGGTCAAAACATGGACGCCGCGGCCGCCGAGCGCATCGAGGAAGACCGGCGCGACGGCGGCGAGTGTCTTGCCTTCACCCGTCTGCATCTCGACAATGCGGCCCTGGTGGAGGGCGATGCCGGCGAGCACCTGGACGTCGAACACGCGGAGGCCGAGCTGCCGAAACGCCGTCTCGCAAACGAGCGCGAACGCGCGGACGAGCAGCGCGGATTCACTGGATCCGCCCGCCGCCGCCTCGCGAAGCTCAACGGCCTCTCTGCGAATGGCCTCGTCGGGCGCGCCCGCGAGGCCCTTCGCGGCAGCGTTGACCTCCGCGAGCGCCGGAGCGAGCGGCCGCAGATCAGCCTGGACGGTGCTGCCGCGAAGGCGCTGAAACCGGCGGCCAAGCGACGGGGGGCCGAAGATCCGCGAATCGCTCTCTGGCACGGCGCGTCCTAGTAAATCTCCGCGCCCTCGCCCTTCAACTGCACGTCGGTCTTCGGACCCTTGACCGTCTTCGGATCGAACGTCTTGTTGTGCTCCTTGGCCTCCATCTCGCCCTGCTTGATCTGATCGGCCTCGGAGAGCAGCGACACCGACACGACGCCCTCGGCAACGGCCCGCAGACCCTTCGCCGTCATCGGGAACACGATGACGCCGTCGTCGACTTTGAAGCGGATCGCCTGCGACTCCTTGTCGCCGGCGATGGCGATCCAGCACCCGGCCATCGAGCACACGTCGGCGACCGTGCCTTCGACGCGGACCCGCTTGCCGTTGTACTTGTCGGGCTGGGAGAGGATGTCGGAGATCTTCGTGGTTTCCTTGAGCGTGAGCGGCTTGCCGTACTTGGTGGGACCCTGGGCGAACACGAACGATCCGGCGACGAGCGCGGCGACGACGATGGCGACGAGACGGTTCTTCATAGGAAGCCTCCTGGGGCGAATCACAGGATAGCGTAACTCCGGCGAGATTGAAGGGTGGCGGCTGGAAGAGTGGTCGCGTGATCGGGCCTGAAGCCCGTAGCCTGAAGCCTGTGGCCCATCGCTCTCCCGGCACGGTGCCGGGAGAGCGATGCGCTACACTACCCTCCGTGTGGCGCCTGCCGGCTCTCGTCGCGCTCTGCTTTCTCACGTTCTTTCTCGGCGTGGGGGACCCCGCGATCGCCGATACCGACGAGGCGTTCTATGCCGAGTCGGCGCGCGAGATGGTCGAGAGCGGCGACTGGGTCACGCCGCACTACAACTACGAGCCTCGTCTTCAGAAACCGATCCTCTACTACTGGCTGGCCGCGTCGGCCTTCTCGGTCGCCGGCGTCGGCGAGGCCCAGGCACGGTTCTTCGCCGCCTTGTCTGGCCTCGGACTCGCGTGGGTCGCCTTCGCGTGCGGGCGGCGCTGGTACGGCGAAGAGACGGGCCTGCTCGCGGGAGCCGTGGTGGCGACCAGCCTCGGAGCCTTTGCCCTGGCGCGGCAATCGCTGCCTGACGTCCCGACGGCGTTCTTCATCTCGCTCGCAACATGGGCGGGCATCGAGGCCACTCGCGCCAGCGCCACGGGCGGCGGTGCCCGGGCGGCGACGGGCCCCGGCCTGAGCCGTCGTGCCTTTCTGCTCGTTTCCGCCGCCGCGCTCGGACTCGGGATGCTCGCGAAGGGCCCGATCGCCCTGGCCCTGCCAATCGCGGTGGTCGTGCCACTGATGGCGGGCGAGCGGTGGCGAGCGGCGAGACGGCGCACACAGTACGAGTTCCCGTTGAAGCTGGCGGACCTGGCGATCGGTGCCGGGCTCTTCATGATCGTCGCCGCACCGTGGTACCTCGCGATCACGTGGACGCGCGGACCGGGCTACCTGTATCAGTTCTTCGTTGGCGAGAACCTCCAGCGATTCGCGACGCCGGCCTACAACGAGCCGCGCGCGATCTGGTACTACGTGCCGATCCTTCTCGGCGGCCTGCTGCCGTGGTCGCCGGTGCTGCTCTTGTGGCTTCCAGCCGTGTGGAAATCCCTGCGCCGCATCCGCGCGGTATCCTCGACCGAGCTCCGCCTTTCGGCGTGGACGCTCGTGCCGCTCGCACTCCTCTCCGTGTCGGTCGGCAAGCAGCCGCGATACATCCTGCCGTGCCTGGTCCCGGTCGCCGTGCTGATTGGGCGGACACTCGTGGCCTGCTCCCGGGACAGTGCTCCTGGCGGGCGTCGAGCGGCGCTCCGGACCGCGGGTGGCGCGATCGGCGCCATCGTGGCTGCCGCCGGGCTGCTCATGTGGAGAGCAGGGCCGCTCTTCGCGTCGGTGTCGAGCCACTGGAGCCGCCTGGTGCCGGCCACGATCCTCGCCGCGGGGCTGTTCGCGATGGTCGAGTCGTTCTTCGGGTCGGCCCGGCGGATTCCGCTCGTGCTCGTTGCCGCATCCGCGATCATGCTGGCGACCGTCCAGCACGCCGTTCTTGGCGTCGGCAGGCCCGAGGCCGTCGAACGGATCGCCGCTGCGGCAAAGGCCCGGGACGCTGGCGCAACCGTGTGCGCCTGCGGCGCGTTCACCAGGAACCTCGGGTTCTACACGCGATCGCAGACGGCCTTTGGCGGAACCGAGGACGAAGTGCGGCGCGTCCTGGCGTCGGATCGGAGGATGCTGGCCGTTGTTGACGCGGAGGTGCTCGCGCGGCTCGAGTCGGGCGGCACGCGGTACCGGCGCGTCGCCGACGCGCGGTATCTGAATACCGGCCAGCTTCGCATCGGCACGTTTCTCTATCCGAGCCCTGCGCGCGACCTCCAGCGCGTCGTGCTCGTCAGCAACCGATGAACGAAGCGCCCAACGCGGCCCGCCACGACGTTTTGTCCGGATGGTTCAGGCCGGGCTGGCGCGCCCTGGCGATCTTCCTCACGATTGCCTTCGCGCTGCGCCTGGCCTTCGGTCTCATGAGCGAATTCTGGGCGGGCGACGAGCTGCAGATCTTCCTCATCGGCCTCAACTACTACACGACCGGCGCCTGGCCCTACTTCGGCCCCGACGTCGTCTATACGCAGACGCAGATTCCGGGAGGGCTCCAGGGGCTGCTCATTGCCGCGCCGCTCTGGCTCGTCGCGCAGCCGGAAGCGCCGTATGTGCTGCTGAACCTGCTCTCGTTGGCCGCGCTCTGCCTGCTGGCGTGGTACATCGGGCGCCGCGAGCCGGGGCTGCCGGCGTGGTTTCTGTGGCCGTGGATCTTCTTCAGCCCGTGGACGCTCAACTACTCGACGCACATCGTCAATCCGTCGTACGTCCTGACGGGTGCGATCCTGTTCTTCGTCGCGATCGTCGAGCTCCTGCCGTTCCTCACGATCAGGACGCTCCCGCGGCCACTGTCGTACTTCCTCGCCGGATTCGGGTTGCTGTGGGTCTACCAGCTGCACCTTTCCTATTCGCTGATGATCCCGTTTGTCCTCGTCGTGCTTGTCGAAGAGGCGCGGCACGACTGGCGGGCCGCGGCGCGGGGCGCCGCGTGGTTCGGCTGCGGCGCCATCCTGGCGGGTCTGACGCTCGTTCCGACCTTCGTGCAATTCGGCCTGGCGCCGGCGGCAGACGCCGGATCGAACCTGCGTTTCGTGCCCGATCGCATCCTCCGGTTGCCGGAGCTGGCCGCCCGGTTCCTGTCGCTCGGCTCGTACGAGTTGCCGCGGTTCATCGGCGCGACCAACCCGGACCGGCTGCGGTTTCTCTCAGACTACCTGTGGGCCGCCCCATTCGCGGTATTTGCCGGTGTGTGCGGCCTCATCCAGCCCGTGGTCCTCCTGGTCGAGCTGTTCAGGAGGCGGCCCGAGAGGCCCGAGCCAGGCCTCAAGCGCCTCGTCCTCGCGCTCGGCATCTTTATGTGGGTCGTGTTCGCGTTCTCGGTGAAAGGCCCTTCGTCGCACGCCATCTACGTCACCTTCCCGGTCGTGATGATCTACGCGTGCTCGTGCTGGGCGAGGCTGATGACGAGGCGGTCGATCCGGATCGTGGCGGCGGCGCTGCTCGTCTCGGGGTTCATCACGCACGTGGCGATCGCGGTCGACGGCTACAAGCGCCGGTCCCTCTACACGAACCGCCCGCTCGTCGTGCGTGCCGTCCAGGAGAAGAACGATCGGCTGCTGGGCGTGCGCCGGCCGGAGACGTGGCGTCGGTCTCCGTAGGGGCGACCCGACGGGTCGCCCGTGCCTCACAGCAGGTTCGCGGCGAGCGCCGCCAGCTTCGACCGGACGGTGGTCGTCATCGTGAGGTGGCCGTACTCGGGCTGGCCCTTGAACCGCTCGACCACGTGGGTGAGGCCATTGGTCGTGGCGCCCGCGTCGGGCAGATCGACCTGATCCGGATCCCCGGTCAGCACCGCCTTCGTGCCCTGCCCGCTTCGCGTCAGGAGCGTCTTCACCTCGTGATGGTTCATGTTCTGCGCTTCGTCGGCGACGATGTAGGCGTCGTGGATGCTGCGGCCGCGCAGGTGGGCGATCGGCGCGACCTCGAGGACGCCGGCCTCGATGAGGCCCGTCAGATCGTGATCGTCACGCTCGACCGCGTCCCGCTTCGCGCCCTTGCCGTGGGTTTTCGGGCTGTCCGGGTCGAACGGGCCTCGCGCAAACCCGCGGAGGATCAGCTCCAGGTTGTCGAACACCGGGCGCGTCCACGGCGCGAACTTCTCGTCGAGCGTGCCGGGGAGGAACCCGAGCGACTGCCCGAGCTCGATGTTCGGGCGGTACACGATCAGGCGGGCGTAGGTCTCGCGCAGCTGCGCGTACCCGGCGACGAGCGCCATGAGCGTCTTGCCGGAGCCGGCCTGGCCGGCGAGCGTCACCACCGAGATGTCGGGGTCGTTGAGGAGCGCGAGCGCGAAGACCTGCTCCGGGTTGAGCGGGCCGATGCCGCGCTGGCTCTCGCTGCGCTTGACGAGCCGGAAGAACGGCGCGTCGCCCGCCTTGTAGATCGTGTAGGCCAGCTTTCCGGACGAGACGGTCTTGATGGTGCAGCACTGGTTCGCGTAGAGCGTAACCGGTTCGGCCAGGTCGAGCACCCGCCGGGCTTCGAGCCGGTTCTCGCGGTGCAGATCGGTCAGCAGAGTGTGGTGCTCATCGGGAAGATCGATGGTGGCGCAGCCCGAATACAGCTCGTCGACCGACGACAGGCGCTTGTCGTCGCGGTAGTCCTCGGAGATGACGCCGAGCGCCCGCGCACGGACCCGCATGGCCACATCGCGCGTGACGAGCACCGTGCGCGCCAGCGGGTGCTGGCGCTGCCACTTCCGGGCGGCGAGGATGATGCGATCGTCCTCGTTCCGTTGATCGTACCCGTCCCACATGTCCTCGCGGTACGCCGCGTTGTCGTCGAAGACGAGGCGCCCGCCGTCGGCCAGGGGAATGCCGGCGGCCAGCTCGAGGCGATCGCGGCCTTCCTGCTGCTCGTCGAGCCACTGCGTCACGTGACGCGCCGCGCGGCCGACGCCGTTCAGGCCGGTCTTCGCGGTGTCCAGCTCGCGCAGCACCGGGTAGGGCACGACGACCGTGTTGCCCGTGCCGAGTTTCCTGAGTGATCCGGGATCGTTGATGAGGACGTTCGTATCGGGGACGTAGATCCTGCTCGAGGCCGCCTCGTCACGCGCCATCACGACTCCTCCGGGGTCCCGCGTGCCGAATGGGCCATCCGGTCCCCGTTCCGCCCGCATATCGCAACGCGACACCGATGTCGCCGCCACCGTCAAGGCCATTATGGACGTGTCGCGACAGGCCCGCAACGCCGGAAATCCACGCCGGAAATCCACGAATCGCAAACAGCCGCCGCGCGCCTGACGTCGTTCCAGGGCAGTGCTCGCATCGGAAGTGGATTTCTAGAGCGGACACGACAGGGATATGCTCGTTCTGAATGGACCGACTGCGGCTTCGACGCCATCACGGGAGTGAATCCATGTCCGCTCGTCCAACAGACGATGCCCGCAACGAAGAGCGTCCTGTCAGCGGTGACAACGATCTCGGCGCTTCGCGCGGCGACGTGAATCGTCGCACGTTCGTCGCGCGCGCGCTCACTGCCGGCGCGGCATTCGCGCTGCCCTCCGCTTGCGGCCCCGCCGAGCCCGGCAAGGCCCCGTCGCCGCCCTCTGACACGCGCCCGGCTACCCACGAAGGCCCGGCCATCGCGCCCGGCGTTCCCCCAGCCGACGATCTGTTCGAGCTGACCGTCGCCGGCGCGCAATCGAGCATGGCGAAGGGTGCCTTGAGCTCTCACGCGCTCACCGAGCGCTACCTCGCGCGAGTCGGCGCGATGGACAAGAAGGGGCCGGCGGTCAATGCGGTGATCGAGATCAACCCGGAAGCGCTCGCCATCGCCGACGCCATGGACGCCGAGCGGAAAGCGGGCAGGCTCCGGGGGCCGCTTCACGGTATCCCGGTCGTCATCAAGGACAACATCGACACTGCGGACCGGATGCAAGACCACCGCCGGCTCGCTCGCGCTCGAGCGCAGCACGCCCGCGCGCGACGCCTTCATCGTCGAGCGGCTGCGCGCGGCGGGCGCCGTGCTCGTCGGCAAGACCAATCTCAGCGAGTGGGCGAACTTCCGATCGACCCGTTCGACCAGCGGCTGGAGCGGACGCGGCGGGCAGACGCGCAATCCGTACGTCCTCGATCGCAACCCGTGCGGCTCGAGCTCCGGGACGGCGGCGGCCGTCGCCGCGGATCTGGCCCTCATCGGGATCGGCACGGAAACCGACGGATCGATCATCTGCCCCTCGTCGATCAACGGGTTGGTCGGCATCAAGCCGACACTGGGCTTGTGGGGCAGGTCGGGGATCATTCCCATCGCCGCATCGCAGGACACCGCGGGCCCGATGGCCCGCACCGTTGCGGACGCCGCTGCGCTGCTCGGTGCCCTTGCCGGCGTTGATCCCCGAGACGAGGCGACCAGGGCGGCCGCCGGGCATGTGGAGAGCGACTACACGAAAGGGCTGGCTGCCGGTGGCCTCAAGGGCGTTCGACTGGGCGTGGCCCGCAATCTCGCGGGATTCAACCCGGACGTCGACAGGGCGCTCGACGCGGCCGTCGCGGCGCTCAAGGATGCGGGGGCAGTCATCGAGGATCACGCCGACATCGTGGGCGCCGGGAAGTTCGACGATGCCGAGCTCGACGTGCTGCTCTACGAATTCAAGGACGGGCTCAACCGGTACCTGGCGGCGCTCGGCGGCGGCGCGACGGTGAAGACGCTCGCCGAGCTCATCGCGTGGAACGAGAAGGAGAAAGCCCGCGAGATGCCGTGGTTTGGACAGGAGCTGTTCGAGCGGGCCGAGAAGAAAGGGCCGCTGACCGAGGCCGCCTACAGGAGCGCGCGAGCGAAGTGCGTGAAGATGTCCCGAACCGAAGGCGTCGACGCGACGCTCGCGAAGCACAAGCTCGACGCGATCGTGCTTCCGTCGAACGCGCCCGCATGGCCGACCGATCACCTGAACGGCGATCACGTCGCCGGAGGGAACACGACCTTCGCGGCGGTGGCCGGATATCCCAGCATCACCGTGCCGATGGGGCTGGTGCACGAGCTGCCGGTCGGCGTGTCATTTGTCGGGCCGGCCTGGAGCGAGGCGAGGCTCATCGGTTACGCCTACGCCTTCGAGCAGGCCACCAAAGCGCGCCGCGCGCCGCGCTACCTGACGACGCTCGGCATCTGAACGCTACACAGCGGCCCGGCCGCTGGCTGTCGACCTCTGGGAGGGCTGAAGATGGCACACCACGTGTGTCCCTGGTGGCTTGGATATGTCCTCGCGATGCCGCTTCGCCGGCTGTGGCAGGACCCCGTCAAGATCGTCGGTCCGTTTGTCGGCGAGGGGATGACCGTGCTCGAGCCGGGCCCGGGGATGGGATTCTTCACGATCGAGCTCGCGCGGCGGGTGGGGCCCCGTGGGAAAGTGGTCGCCGTGGATGTCCAGTCGAGGATGCTCGGCGCACTGCGCCGCCGCGCGAAGCGGGCGGGCGTGGCCGATCGAATCGACACGCGGCTCGTCGAGGATGAACATCTCGGCGTCGAGGATCTCGCCGGCCGGATCGATTTCGCGCTGGCCTTCTTCATGGTCCATGAGGTGCCGGACGCGAAGGGATTCCTCACCGACGTGCAACGAGCACTTGCGCCGGGCGGGAAGGTGCTCGTGGCCGAGCCTCGCGGCCACGTGACGGCCGAGCGGTTTCAGAAGCTGCTCGACACGGCCAAAGCGGCCGGTTTCGCGATTCACCCCGGCCCCAAGCTCTCCCGGAGCCACACGGCCGTGCTCGTGAAATAGGTGGGCAACGAGCGCGAGACAAGGCCTGTAGCCCGGCTGAGATGAGGCCCGTCTCGCGTGATCCGGCCTGTAGCCTGTAGCCCGTAGCCTGTAGCCCGGCTCCGTCTTCAGTCCACCCTGTAGTGGCATCCCCGGCTCTCGCGCGCTTCGAGTGCGGCGAGGAGCACCACGAGCGACGCCTGCACGCCGTGGCGCAGGCTGATGAGCGCGTCGGAGAGCTCCGACCGCGCGTAGAACCGCCCGATCTCGAGGTGGAGCTCCCGCAGGATCTGCTGCGCCCGATCCAGCCGCCGCCTCGACCGCACGAGTCCCACGTAATTCCACATCGTCTGTCGAATCGTGAGCCAGTCCTGCGCGATGAGCGCCGGGTCGACCGGCTCGGTTTCGTACTGCCATGGGGAGATCTCGGGCAGGTAGTAGTGGTCGGCCGACGAACATTCCTCCGCCGCCTGCTGGCCGGCCCGGGTCCCCCACACCAGGCACTCGAGCAGCGAGGTGCTCGCGAGCCGGTTCGCGCCGTGCAGGCCGGTGCACGACACCTCGCCGACCGCACGAAGACGCCGGAGGCTCGACCGTCCCCAGAGGTCGACCGCCACGCCGCCGCAGCTGTAGTGCGCCGCGGGGACCACGGGGATGGGCTGCTTCGTGATGTCGAGGCCGGCCTCGAGGCACCGGGCGTGGATCTGCGGGAACCGGCTGGCGATCCAGTCCGCGGGCTTGTGGGTGATGTCGAGATACGCGCAGGCCGCTCCCGTTTCGTGCATCATCTGGTGAATGCCGCGGGCGACGACGTCGCGGGGCGCGAGCGAACCGTCGGAATGGTAGTCCAGCATGAACTCGCGGCCGTTCGCGTCGACCAGGCGCGCGCCCTCGCCGCGCAGCGACTCCGAGATCAGGAACCGGTCGTCGCCGAGGAAGAGCGTCGTCGGGTGAAACTGCACGAACTGCATGTTGATGCAGCGCGCGCCGGCGCGGTACGCCATGGCCACGCCGTCGCCGCAGGCGCCGGTCGGGTTGGTCGTGTGCAGGAAGATGCGCCCGAGCCCGCCGGTCGCGAGCACGGTCTCCTTGGCCATGAACGGCTGGACCCGCCGAGTCTCCTGATCGAAGACGTACGCGCCGACGCAGGTCGGTGACGCGTAGACGTCGCGCGGGACGCGCGAATGATGGGAGAGCGTCAGCAGGTCGATGGCGCTGCGCCGCGTAAGCACCGTGATCTTCGGCTCTCGCAGCACGGCGGCGAGCATCGCCTGCTCGATCGATCGCCCCGTCGAGTCTTCGTGGTGGACGATGCGCGCGATCGAGTGCGCCGCTTCGGCCGTCAGATCCAGGTTGCCGTCCCGATGCTGGTCGAAGGGGACGCCGGCGTCCCTGATGAGCACGTCCTCGACCAGGCGAGGGCCCTCGCGGCTCAGCAGATCGACCGCGTCGGGATCGCACAGGCCCGCGCCGGCCGCCATGATGTCCGCCGCCAGCCGGCCGGGCGAGTCGCCGGATCCGCGATAGATGATCCCGCCCTGCGCGTACCAGGTGTTGCTCTCGTCGGGCTTCGCGGCCTTGGTGAGGACGACCACCCGCGCGCCTCCGCGCGAGGCGGCCAGCGCGGCCGAGCAGCCCGCCAGGCCGCTGCCGATCACCAGGACGTCAGTTTCGAATCGGTCCATGGACTCCCTCGGGCCCGGGTCCGGGCGAGTCGAAATCGAGCGCGATGTCGACCGACGGCGCCGAATGCGTGAGCGCGCCGATCGAGATGGTGTCTACGCCCGCCTGGGCATACTGCCGGATCGTCTGGAGCGTAATGCCGCCCGATGCCTCGATCCAGCACGAGGCGCCGCGCTCTTCGGCGCGAATCATGCGGACGGCGTCCGCGACCCTCGCGGGCGGCATGTTGTCGAGCAGGACCGCGTCGACGCCGAACGACAGCGCCTCGCGCAGCTCGTCGAGCGAACCGATCTCGACCTGGATAGGGAGATTCCGGCTGTTGCCGATCTTCGCCGCGCGCAGGGCGGCGAGGATGCCGCCCGATGCGGCGATGTGATTGTCCTTGATCAGGATGGCGTCGTAGAGCCCCATCCGGTGGTTCCGGCCGCCGCCCGCCCGCACGGCAAGCTTCTCGAACACCCGGAATCCCGGCGTGGTCTTGCGTGTGTCGGACACCGACGCGCCCGTTCCGGAGACGGCATCGACGTAGCGCCGCGTGAGCGTGGCCACGCCTGACATGCGCTGGAGCAGGTTGAGCGCCAGGCGCTCGCCGGCAAGCATCGAGGCCGACGCGCCGCCGACGCGCATCAGGCGCTGGCCCGCGGTGACGGCGGTGCCGTCGGTCAGATCGGTCGAAACCTCGAGGGAGCCGTCAAGCTCCAGGAACACGATCCGCGCGACCTCGAGCCCGGCCACGACGAGATTCTGACGGGCCACGATCGATCCGCGCGCGAGGGCGCCGGCGGGGACCACGCACTCGGAGGTGACGTCACCCGGGCCGAGGTCCTCGTGCAGGAACGCGCGGATGTACCGCGTCAGCTCCGCGCGATCGGAGACCCGCGCCAGCGTGCTGTGAAACGGATCGATGCTCATCGGGCGCCTTGACCCGGCCGTTACGATGCACTCATCTCGAGCATCCGCCCGAGCGGCACGAGCGCCTTCAATCGAAGCTCCTCGGGCATGGTGATTTCCGGCGTGCGGTTAACCATGCAGAGGTAGACCTTTTCGAGCGTATTGAGGCGCATGTGCGGGCATTCGTTGCAGGCGCAGCCGTTGTCGGGCGGCGCCGGGATGAATTCCGTGTCCGGGCAGGCCTTTTTCATCTGGTGGATGATGCCCGATTCGGTCGCCACGATGAAACTCCGGGCCGGGCTCTTCTTCGCGTACTCGAAGATCGACGTCGTCGAGCCGATGTGGTCGGCGTGACGGAGGACCGTTGCCTCGCACTCGGGGTGCGCCAGTACGAGCGAGTCCGGGTGCTGCGCCTTCAACCGGACGAGCAGCCGCTCCGAGAAGGTGACGTGCACCGAGCAGGCGCCGGGCCAGAGGAGCATCTCGCGCCCCGTCTTGCCGATGAGGTAGCGGCCGAGGTGCTGATCCGGCGCGAAGAGGATCGGGCGGGATTCCGGGATCTGCCGGATGAGCCGCTCGGCGTTGCTGGACGTGCAGATGAGATCGCTCTGCGCCTTCACCGCCGCGCTGCAGTTGATGTAGCTGATGACGAAGTGATCCGGGTGCGCGCGCCGGAACCGCTCGAACGCGTCGGCCGGACAACTGTCGGCGAGTGAGCAGCCCGCGGCCAGGTCCGGCAGCAAGCACGAGCCGGTCCGGGTTCAGGATCTTCGCCGTTTCGGCCATGAAGTGCACGCCGCAGAACACGATCACGTCGGCGCTGGCCTTGGCCGCCGCCTGCGCCAGCGCGAGGCTGTCGCCGATGACGTCCGCGATGTCCTGGATGTCCGGCTCCTGGTAGAAGTGCGCCAGGACGACGGCATTCATCGAACGCTTCAGCCGCGCGATTTCCGAGAAGAGGTCGAGGGCGGGATCGACGCGCCTGCTCGTCATGAGCGCACCGGGCGCCTGGGCGGTCGTGGGAGATGCAGTAGCCATGTGTCTTCTGCCAATTGTACCGCCGCGGGCCCCTCGAGACGAACGGGTGGGCAGAAGGCGGCAGGCAACTCCTCACTTGCGTCCGCCGCGTCCTGACAGGCAAGATCCGGCAGCATGCCCGATCATGACGCACGGGCGGAGATCGTCCTGCGCGCGCAGGAGATCACGAAACGGTACGGCGACCTCCTGGCCGTCGATCGCCTGTCGCTCGAGGTGCGCCGCGGGGAGATCCTCGGCTTCCTCGGCCCGAACGGCGCGGGCAAGACGACGAGCCTGAAGATGCTGTGCGGGCTGATGCGGCCGGATCACGGGCGCATCGAGTCGTTCGGCGGAGCCACGCCCCGGATCGGGCGCGCTTCAGTGGGCGTCTCGCCGCAGGGCATCGCGATCTGGGAAACGCTCACCTGCCGCGAACAGCTCGAATTCATGGGCCGGATGTACGACGTGCCCGGCCGCCTCGCCCGCGAACGCGCCGATCGCCTCCTCTCGGAATTCGGGCTAACTGAAAAAGGGAGCCGGCTCGGGCGGACGCTCTCGGGCGGCATGCAGCGAAGGCTCAATATCGCCCTGGCGCTCGTCCACGAGCCGGAGATCGTCTTCCTCGACGAACCGCAGGCGGGGCTCGATCCGCAGAGCCGGGTGCTCGTCCGCGACTACCTCCGGTCGCTCTCCGGACGCAGCACGATCGTCATCACCACGCACGACATGGACGAAGCCGAGAAGCTTTCGGATCGCGTGTGCATCATCGATCGCGGCCGCGTCCTCGCGCTCGACACGGTCGAGGCCATCAAGGCCGGGCTCGGTGAGGGCGACGTGATGGAAATCGAGGCGGACCGGGGCGTCGAGCCGGCGATGGCGCCGTTTCTCGACCAGCTCCGCCGAGAGGGGCGTCTCGTCGTGGCGGCGGGCCGAGTGCTGCAGTTCACCGCGGCTTCCGGCGCAGCGTTCGTGCCCGAGGTGCTGCAGGCGGCCGCGAGCCTGGGCGTGAAGATCGAGCGCCTCGGGATGCGGAAGCGGACGCTCGAAGACGTGTTCATTCGCCTGACCGGAAGGGGACTGCGCGAATGAAAATGCTCGCGTTCCTGAAGAAGACGTTCCTGGAGAATCTGCGCGAGTGGAAGATCCTCAGCCTGACGCTCATCTTCGCGCCGTTCTTCGTGTACCTGATGTACGGCTACTTCCGATCGGCGCCTGCCACCTACACGCTGCTCGTTCTGAACCACGATCCGGCGGCGGCGGATCTCGTCAGGGCGTGGTCAGACGCCAGGCAGGCCAGCGGCGCGCCGGTGTTCCGCCTCGAACAGGTCGACGACTTGGAGCAGGCGAAACGGCGCGTCGCCAACCGCGAAGCCGACCTGCTGGTTGAGGTCCCGGCCGGGTTTTCCGAGGCGCTCGATGCCGCCAGTGCGAAAGGCGCGGAGCCCCCCAGGATTCTGAACCTGGGCGTCGAGACCAATCCGAGATCCGCGGTCGCGATGGCGTTCTCGGACTACGTGGCGCTCCAGTACGGGTACGCGAGGACCCACACCAGGCCGCCGCTCGATGTCAGTGTCGAAGGAGTCGGCGGCTCTGCGAGCCCGACCGAATTCGATCTCTACGTGCCGGCGCTGCTCGTGCTCGGCCTGATCATGGTGCTCTTCACCGCGGCGGCCACGCTCATCAAGGAAGTGGACCGGGGCACGATGGGGCGGCTGATGCTGTCGAAGCTCGGGACATTCGAGCTGCTGGCGGCCGTGTCGACGAACCAGGTGCTCATCGGCACCGTCGCGTTGCTGCTCTCGTACCTGGCAGCGGCATCGGTCGGGTATCACCCGTCCGGCTCGCTCGTCGCGGTGATGGCCGTCGGTGCGTTGTCGACGCTCGGCGTCGTTGCCATCTCGGTGCTCGTGGCGGCGTTCCTGAACACGATCTTCGAGCTGCTGACCGTTGGCTGCTTCCCGTTCTTCATCCTGATGTTCTTCTCGGACGGCATGATCCCGCTGCCGAAGATTCAGCTGTTCAACCTGGCCGGTCATGCCGTGAACCTCACGGACATCCTGCCGACGAGCCTCACGGTGCGGGCGTTCAACCGGATCCTCAATCAAGGCGCTGGACTCCGCGATCTCTCATTCGAGATCGGCGCCATCCTCCTGCTGACCTGCGTGTACTTCGTCCTCGGTACATGGCTCTTCCGCCGCCGGCACATGCGCGCGGGGTGAGCGGCCTGCGACCCGCAGCCGTATGTGATCGGGACGTTCTTGACACGCCCCAGCCGCCCCGGTCAGACTGCCGGAACCTTTTCCCGAACGAAGAGCCTCCTGGAGATCGTGTCCATGAAACGCATCCTTTCGATTGCGGTCGTCGCGGCATTCACCGCGTGTGCGAGCGCCCCGCCAAAGAACCAGCCGCCAGTTGCTCCGCCGACCGCCGGCGGCACCGTCGCGGCGCCCGCCGGTGCCAAGCCCGGAACCAAACCCGCGGCCCCGAGGTCGGGGGCCCCCGTGGCGATGCCCGCCGAGCCCGGATCCGGCCAGCCCCCGGCGCCGAGGCCTGGCGAGCAGCCCGCGCAGGAAGGCACTCAGCCGGCCGGCGGTCGCGGCGCGGCAGCGAGTCAGGGTCCGCCAGAACCGCGGCCCTACGATCGCGTGATCACGAAGGACGCGAAGAGCACGCCCGGCGTCTTCACCGTGCACCGGATCCGGGAATCCGTCTTCTACGAGATCCCCAAGAAGGAGCTCGGCAAGGACTTCCTCTGGGTCAGCCAAATCGCGAAGACGGCCATCGGTGTCGGGTACGGCGGGCAGGCCATGGGCAACCGCGTCGTGCGGTGGGAGCGCAAGGACAACCGCGTGCTCCTGCGCAGCGTGTCGTATGAAGTCGTGGCGGATCCCTCGCTGCCGGTGGCGCGAGCCGTGCGAGACGCGAACAACGACGCCATCATCATGGCGTTCAACGTCGAGGCCGTCGGCAAGGACGAAGCGCCGGTCATCGATGTCACGAGGCTCTTCACGACCGAGGTGCAGGAGTTCAACGCCCGGACGCGCCTGCGCGCGACCTCCTTCGAGGCGAACCGGTCGTTCATCGAGCGGGTTGTCTCCTTCCCGGAGAACATCGAGGTCGAAGCCACCCACACCTTTACCGCGCGGCAGGAGGCGACGCCCTCGGCCGCGGCTCCGCCGAGCCCTGTGGCGGCCCCCGGCATGCGGCCGGGCAGCGCGACCATCCTGATGCACTACAGCATGGTGAAGCTGCCCGAGAAGCCGATGATGCCGCGCCTGTTCGACGAGCGCGTGGGCTACTTCACCGTGACGCAGATGGACTACGGCAAAGACGAGCACAAGGCTCCCGAGCGGCAGTACATCACGCGCTACCGCCTCGAGAAGAAGGATCCGAACGCCGCCGTCTCCGATCCGATCAAGCCGATCGTCTACTACGTCGATCCGGCGACGCCGAAGAAATGGGTGCCGTGGATCATCCGGGCGATCGAGGAATGGCAGCCGGCGTTCGAAGAAGCCGGATTCCGGAAAGGCATCATCGGCAAGGAAGCGCCAACGCCGGCGGAAGACCCGAACTGGAGCCCGGAGGACGCCCGGTACTCCGTGATCCGGTGGCTGCCGTCGACGACCGAGAACGCGTCGGGCCCGCACATCCACGATCCGCGCACGGGCGAGATCCTCGAGGCCGACGTCCAGCTCTACCACAACGTGATGAACCTGGCCCGCGACTGGTACTTCCTGCAGGCCGGGCCGCTCGATCCGCGCGCCAGGAAGCTTCCGCTGCCCGACGACCTCATGGGCCGTCTCATCGAGTACGTCGTCGCGCACGAAGTCGGCCACACGCTGGGCTTCCAGCACAACATGAAGGCAAGCTCGCTCTACCCGGTTGAGAAGGTGCGCGACCGCGAGTGGGTGAAGAAGAACGGCCACGTCGCGACGCTGATGGACTACTCGCGCTTCAACTACGTGGCGCAGCCCGAGGATCGGATCGACGTGGAGGATCTGATCCCGAAGATCGGCCCCTACGACAAGTGGGCGACGATGTGGGGGTACAAGCCCATTCCCGGCGCGAAGAGCGCCGAGGACGAGAAGAAGACGCTCGACGAGTGGGCCCGGGTGCAGGACGGGACGCCCTATCTCCGCTTCTCGACGCCGAACCAGCGCGGATCGGATCCCGGCGATCAGACCGAGGCTGTCGGCGACGCCGACGCCGTCGTGGCGACCGGCCTCGGCATCAAGAACCTCGAGCGCGTGGCGGGCATGCTGATTCCCGCCACCACGCACGCCGGCGAACCGTTCGACGACCTCACCGAGCTGTACGACCGGCTCGTGGGGCAGTGGGCGCTGGAGCTGAACCACGTCGTACCAATCGTTGGCGGGTTCATGTCGCAGGAGAAATACGGCGGGCAGCAGGGGGTGATCTTCACGCCCGTTCCCCGCGAGCGGCAGGCGGCCGCCGTGAGATTCCTCAGTGACAAGGCGTTCGCGACGCCGGAGTTCCTGATCCGCACCGACATCCTGCGGCGGATCGAGCCGTCCGGCGTGCTGGAGCGGATTCGCGCCGCGCAGACTCGCGTGCTGAACGGCCTGATGAACCCGGCGCGGTTCACCCGGCTCATCGAGCAGGAATCGATCGACAAGGCCAATAGCTACAAGGCCGTGGACTTCCTGGCGGACGTGCGCAAGGGAATCTGGGGCGAGCTCGACAGGCCGGCGGTCGCGATCGACGCCTCGCGCCGCGCGCTGCAGCGGTCGTATCTCGATCTGATGAACGACCGGCTGAACGGGCGGGCGCCGGCAACCGACGATTCGCGGGGGGTCATCCGCGGCGAGCTCAGGGCGCTAGCCGCGCAACTCGGCGCGGCCTCAGCGAGGGCGACAGATCGCGCGACGCAGCTTCACCTCGCGGATGCGCGGGATCAGATTGCCAAGGCGCTCGATCCCAAGTTCCTTCCGGCCGCGCCGGTGGCGGCCGGGGCCGCTCCCCGGCCCGGGCTGACTGACGAAGAGAGCTGGCCCGCGGCGGGGCCGATGATCTGCTGGCCGGACTACGCGATCAGGGTGAAGAAGTAGGAGAGCACGAACAGGCTGCAGGCCTCGGCTACAGGCCTTGACACGGCGAAGGCCTGAAGCCGAAGGCCGTGACGACCTGGGGGCGACCCGGTCGGGTCGCCCCCAGCGCTCCACGTGATCGCGATCCGGCCTGACGCCTGTAGCCTGTGGCCTGGGTGCGCGCCCTATCGAAGCACCGCGCGGTCAAGCACCTCGAGCGTTTCGGGGTTGACGACCTCTATCCGGACGGCCCGCCCGGCGACGTAGAACAGGCAGAGCGCGTTCTGCGTCGAGAATCCCTTCACGAACGACGACCAGGGCGGCGTCAGATCCTGCGCGTAATAGGGCGCGCCGGCCGCGCCGTTGTTGATCTGGTAGAACCCGCCTCGGATCGCCACCTTCGCGCCGGTCCAGTTCTGCGGATAGATGTTCACCTTCGCATCGATTCGGAGCCGGTTGTAGTTGTGCTCGTCGCCCGTCAGCACCGCGAGCACTTTGGGGTGGCTGTCGATGAGGGCGAGGATCTCGTCGCGGCGCTCGATGATGCCCTTCGCCACAGGCTTGCCCGCGACGACGGCCCGGGGGCCGTTGTTTCCGCCGTACCACATGTCGTCGCCGACGTGCCCCCCGTTCGGAAAGACCGGGGTGTGAGCCGTCAGGAACACGTGGTCGATCGCCGCGTTGGCCTGCAGGCGGTCGAGCGTCTGGGCCAGCCACTTGAGCTGGTTGTCCATCAGGTAGCCGTGGACGTTGCCGCCGGGCTGCGGCGGCGGGCCCATCGCCGGCGCGAACCAGTAGTCCGAGTTGAGGACCACCATCGCGACGTTGTCATGGACGAACGAGAACACGTTCCGGCGGTACGGCGGGAAATCGACCGACGCGGGATTGGGATCGTAGATCGCGCCGTCCTCGCTGGCCGGGCCGTTCTCGGGATTGACCATGGCCGAGGCGATCGTCGCCTCGGTCGACTCGGTGTCGAACGGGAAGCGATCGAGGCGGATGGATCGGCCGCCCTCGCCGAAGAACTCCTTGAGGACCACCTCGTGATTCCCGATGCCCGTGTAGACCGGCATCCAGTGCGCGTACGGCTCCACGGCGCGCTTCCAGTTCGCCAACTCCACGCGCAGGGCCTCGGGGCTGCCGACATACCCGCTGACGAGATCGCCCGTGAACTGGACGAACGCCGCCTTCCGGTCGAGCGCCAGTGACATGAGCCGTCGCATGATGTAGGCGTTCGGCCCGAAGAAATTCCGGTCGCCGCCGCCCTGGCCGCCCCGCGAATCGCTCGAGTACCCGAACACGAA
This sequence comes from uncultured Acidobacteriota bacterium, assembly GCA_963695795.1. Classification (GTDB taxonomy): domain Bacteria; phylum Acidobacteriota; class Vicinamibacteria; order Vicinamibacterales; family JAKQTR01; genus CAVOHU01. The sequence goes on from CAVOHU010000001.1 coordinate 310,412, forward strand.
CGGCCGTCGCGCGCCCTCGCGCGGCGCGGTCCTGAACCCGTAGCTCTCTTCGTTCTGGCCGTACTTCACCGTGTACTTGTAATCGGTCGCCGGAGTCAGTCGATCGACGAGCAGTTCCTGGCGCAAGCGATCGGGCTGGCAGGCGACGACGCGCGTGCCGATCGTGACCGAGCAGGCGTCGGGCCGGTCGAGCTCGAACCAGACGATCGCGCTCGTGCTCGTCACGTTCGAGACGAATGGGCCTTCGGAGAGCGCGACGTCGACGGCAAACGGGCCGGTCCCGGTGAAGCGCACGCGGCCGTCATGGATCATCGATCCGTCCGGGCCGACGATCCGGTAGCCAATCGCCCCGCGAGCGCTCGTTGCCCAGCCCACCATGTCGTAGGTGCCGGAAAGTGTTCCCTTGATATTGATTTCCGCCTTGCCCTCCTTGATGAAGGTCGTCGTCCTGAACACGGGCTGCGGATACCGCGTGTCGGCATACGGTACGAGGCCGAAGATCAACGTGCCGGTGAATTCCGGCCTGCCGAAGTCGAGCGCAATGCCGTTGTCGGTGCCGCGCGGCGAGCCGCGAAGTTGCCCGAGCGTCCAGACGGGCGGGCGATCGCGAGCGACGAGGGGCGCGGCACCCTCGGGCTGGTAAACGAGCTGGCCCTCGGCGTTGGCCGAGATGTTGGCGTAGACGGCGGGAACGGGCGGGGGAGTGGCCTGCGCGCGGACGAGCACGGCGGCGAGGGCGGTCGCAATGCATGCGATCGAGAGAAGAATGAGCGAGAAGCGCCGGGTCATGCGGCGCGAATCGTGTGATGACACGGGATGCTCCAGGGTGATAGTTGCGCGACGGCCGGGACGGTGGCTGTCAAGTGTGACACACGGGGAAGGCTTCAGGCTACGGGCTACAGGCTTCAGGCCTTGTCGGATGTCGATATACTCGTCCCCACGCGCCCGTTCCACAGCCACACAGCATGACCACCTACGCGATCGGGATCGACAGCGGCACCCAGAGCACCAAGACGCTGCTCGTCGACGGACAGTCGGGCCGCGTGCTCGCCAGCCACGCCGTGCAGTACGGCCTGCTGCCGGCCTCGGCTCCCGGCCAGAAGGAACAGCACCCGTCAACGTGGGTCGAAGCGGCCGCCGCCGGCATCGATCGCGTCGTCAGCGATTCGCGCATCGACCCGCGCGACGTCACGGCCATCGGCATCTCGGGCCAGCAGCACGGGCTGGTCGCGCTCGACGAGCACGACCGTGTCATCAGGCCGGCCAAACTCTGGTGTGACACGACGACCGCTGCTGAATGCGAGACGATCACGTCACGCCTCGGCGGGCCGGAGGCCGTGATCGCCCTCACCGGCAATACGATCCCGCCTGGATTCACGGCCTCCAAGATCCTCTGGCTCAAGGACCACGAGCCGGAGAACTTCGCGCGCCTGACCACGGTCCTGCTGCCGCACGATTACCTCGCGTTCTGGCTGACGGGGCGGAAGACGATGGAGCATGGCGACGCCTCGGGCACCGGGCTCATGGACATCCGCTCCCGCGCGTGGAAGCGCGACGTGCTGGACGCGATCGACTCGCGGCTCGAGGCGCGGCTCCCCCCGCTCGCGGACTCGCGAGTTCCGGCGGGAACGGTGCGGCCCGAGCTCGCCGGTCGCTGGGGCTTCTCGCCTGAGGTCGTCGTCTCGGGCAGCGGCGACAACATGATGGGCGCCATCGGCACCGGCAGCGTGCGCGAGGGAATCGTCACGGCGAGCCTCGGGACCTCGGGCACCATCTACGCGTGCTCCTACACGCCTGTCGTCGATCCGCGCGGCGAGGCGGCAGCCTTCTGCGACGCCACGGGGCGATGGCTCCCGCTTGTCTGCACGATGAACGTCACCGCCGCGACCGAGATGGTCCGGCGGCGCTTCGACCTCGATCACGAAGCGTTCGCCCGCGCGGCTGCCTCGGTTGCGCCGGGCTCGGACGGCCTGCTGCTCGTTCCGTTCTTCGAAGGGGAGCGCACCCCGAACTGCCCGGATGGGACCGGCGTGTTCGTTGGCATTCGTGAGAGGACCTTCGACGCGGCGCACATGGCGCGCGCGGCGATGGAAGGCGTCACGATCGGGATGAACTACGGGCTCCGCCGGCTGCGGGAACTGGGGATCGTGCCGCGCGAGATCCGGCTGACCGGCGGCGGCTCGAAGAGTCCGGTCTGGCGGCAGATCGCCGCCGGTGTGTTCGGATGTCCGATCGTGTGCCTCGCGGGCGAGGAGGCAGCCGCCTACGGAGCGGCGCTGCACGGGTTCTGGGTATCGGAACTTGTTCGTGGACGGCAGGTCGCAATCGAGGGCCTGGTCGATCGATTCGTCGAGGTTGATGGATCTACGCGCGTGGATCCCGACAAGGACCACGCCGGGATCTACGCCGAACTCCAGGGCTTGTTCGAACGCCTTGCGGACGATCTCAGGCCCGCCTTCGCCGCCCACCGACACGTCCTGTCGCGAACGAGCTGATCGCCGAATCAGTCTCTTCCCTCGCGATCACCCGGGACGCAACCCGCGCTGGACTCGCATTCGGTCGAGGGATATCCTCCGGACTTCGTGCCAACCCTGCGGTTCGAGGGTCGTGGGAACAGGATGACGCCCGGCAATCGTCGCACCACCTCGCGCGAGTTCGCGCTCGTGCTGCTCCTGTTTGGAGTCGCGGCGTATGGCGTGGCGCCGTTCGCTCTCGGCGAGAAGACGGCGCTGACGATCGTCGACCGCGATCCGGACGCGATCCAGCAGTGCCTGCTGGTCGGTGCCGGGATGGACCGGCTCCTCACGCACCCGGGGTCGTACTACGACACGGCCGTCCTCTTCCCCGACCGGAATCAGCTTCGCACGACCGAGCCATTCCTCGGCTACGCCCTGCTCGGCCTGCCTCTGAGAGTTCTGACCCCGCTCAACGACGTCGACATCTTCGAAGTGCTGCGCTGGACGCTGGCGTTCGTCTCGCTGCTCTACGCGTTCAAGCTGTTCACGCTGATGGGGATCACCCCGGCCCTTGCCGTGGCGGGCGCGGTGCTCTGTATCTCACAGGCGGATCTGCTGACCGGCATCGAACGCCTCCAGCTCCTCAGCATTCCGTTGGTCATTCCCGTCCTCTACCATTTCCTCAGGGCGTGGCAGACCCTTCGGGCCCGGCACAGCGTGGCGCTCTTCGCCTTTGCCGCCCTGTATCCCCTCTGCGGGATGGTCAATGGCGTGATCGTCGCGATGGCGGCGATCTTCCTCCTCCCGCTGCTCGTCAGGATGCTCCTTGTCGCACCGCGTCGCCCTCGGCTGGTCGCCTGCGTGTTGCCAATCCTCCTGGCTGCAGCGGTCGACGTGGCGGCCACGGGGCCGTGGCTGCTGGATCGGGCGGACCTCAAGGCATACGAACGCAGCGATTTCCTGCAGACCAAGCGCTGGAACCCGATGCAGGTGCCCATTCCGATCGGGGACGTCCCCGGGTTTGTCGCCGCGCGAGCCGGCATCGGGCCGGCAGCCGCTCTGTCGCTGCTCGCTGGACTCCTGATGATTCGGCGTCGCCGGGAGGAGCCTGGCGCTTCCGCAGAGACGGGGCGGATCGACGTGCCGGATCAGGCCTTCCTGTGGCTGCCTCTCCTGTCGGGAGTCGCGATCCTGGTTGGCACTGCCTACTTCCCGAGGAGTACCGCCGTTTCTGTGCTGACGGTCGCGTTCAACGCGGCATGCTACCTGGCCCTGCTGCTGCTCTGGCGCAGGCAGGCGACGCTTCCGCTCGCCACCAATGGATCCGGCCTCGCGCCTGTCGGCCTGATCCTGAGCGGCGGTGTCGGCGTGATGCTGTGCCTGATGTCGTTCGGTCCGATCCACGCGAGCAACAACAGCCTCCTCGCCACCCATCTGATGAAGTTGCTGCTTCAGATTTTGCCTCCGCTCGCCTCGATCAGGGAGTTCGAACGGATCTGGATCTTCGGGCTCCTGTTCGTCTCGATCTACGCCACGTTGCGCCTCGGGATCGCGCTCCGATCGAGCCGTCCGATCACACGGACGATCGTGGCAGCCGCGATCGTTGGCGCAGCGCTGGTCACGATGCACAACCGCGACCTCGTCGCGACCTCTCCGGTCGAAGCGCCCAGGGACTTCATCGACCTCGCGTCGACCTCCAAGGGCAGGGGCGCACTCTACGTGCACCCCTACATGAGATGGAACACCCTGTCGGGCGTCCTGATGATTCCGATCGCGAAAGAGCTTGGGCGGCCGGTGGTCAACGGCAGTCTCGGAATCGCTCCGCCGTGGTTCGGCTACGCGACCAGCGTTCTGCACCGCTTCCCCGACCCGGAAGCGATGTGGCTCCTGCGGACGTGGCACGTGGAGACGGTCGTCAGCCTGGTGGGGGCCGTTCCTCGCGCGGACCCGGCTTCGCTGAGGCTGGTGTTCGAGCGGCGGAACGGAGCCGTCTACGAGATCGTGTCGCGAGGAGGCGACGCCCCGCACCCGTCAGGCGGGACGTGTGAGGCCGCTGATGGCGATTCCTCATTCCGGATCGGCGCCTCTCCGGCCGAGCTCACCGGCGAAGGCAGCTCAATCACGCTTTTCGCGCCCGGCGGGTTCAAGGCCTCATGCATCGAGGTCCACTTTCGTCTGTCGGCTGTCGATTGGGTACCCGCTTCGATCGGCGTCTTCGCCACACGCGACGGACGCCGCGCCAGGGTCAATCTGGACGGGTCCGGAGAGTGGCTGGAATCTCTGGCGGCTGAAGCCCTGGTACGGCGGGCGCCGCCGGTGGCCGCGATCCGGCTGAACGGCCCGGTCAGCGGCAGGATCGATCTGGCGTGCTCGAGATCCGCCAGGCCGCCGGTCGACCACCTGGTCTTGCGCGGGCAGTGGGCTCGATAACAGCCAGGACAGAAGAGCGCCGGTACGGTCAAGCGCGACGACCCCGAGGCGGGCGCATCCTCTGATGCGCCCGCCTCCAACGTTCTCACGCGGGCCCGGCTCTCGCCGAGCCGTCACACGCGAACAGACAATCGCTCTAGAACAGCTTGTCGAACCAGGCGTCCTCGAGGATCTTCACCGGCCTGGTGAACGTCCTCCCGCCAGCCGTTACGACGACGGTGTATTCGCCGACATCAGCGACGATCGAGCCGCCGAAGGTCGGGTACGGCGGCGCCGCCGCCCCGCCCCGGCCGCCCGCGAAGCCCTCAGGCGGCGCGCCCTCGCCGCCTCCTCGTCCGCCCCGGCCGGTCGCCGGCGCCGCCTGTCCCGGGATGGTGATCGGCGCCATACGCATGTTCCAGACGACCTGGTTCATGCCGGCGGCGTTCGGGGCCTTCGCCATCTCAGCGACGACCCGCGAGCCCTGCATCACCTTCACGTTGACGTCGCCGGCGGCCGCGGCCCGCTGGAAGTAGTTGATCATCACTCCGGCCGGCTCGCTCTGGCCGTCGAAGTTGGTCGTCGCCGCGGCGTTCTGCCGGCGCACGACCCACTTCACCTTCGGCTCCACGTCGAACAGGACGAAATCCTGCCCGAGGGTCTTGTCTCCCAGCTGCTCGAGCGCGGAGATGTCGGTGATGTAGATGCCTCGGCCATGCGTCGCGACGATCAGGTCGTGCTCGCGCGGGTGAATCTGCAGATCGTGAACGGGCTGGGTGGGCATCCCGTTCTTCATCTCGGTCCACGTCTTCCCGCCGTCGATGCTGACATACACGCCCCAGTCCATCCCGACGAAGAGCAGGTTCGGATTGTACGGGTCTTCCCGGATCACGTTGACCGACTTGTCGGGCAAGTTGCCCGAGAGCGGCGTCCAAGTCTGGCCGAAGTCCGTCGTCTTGTAGATGTACGGCTTGAAGTCGTCGTTGCGATACCCGGTGTAGGTGAGGTAGGCCGTGCCCGCGGCGTGGCGCGACGCGACGAGGCGGCTGACGTAGTAGCCGGGATTGCCCTTGATGTTGTCGTTGAGCTTCGTCCAGCTCTTTCCGCCGTCCTTGGTCACCTGCACGTTTCCGTCGTCGGTGCCCACGTAGATGAGGTCACGGACGAGCGGCGACTCGTCGATCGCGGTGATGGTGCAGTACTGGATATTGCCGTCGCCACCCTTGCCGGTCGTCAGCTTCGACTTGTCGTTGGTCGACAGGTCAGGGCTGATGAAGGCCCAGGTCTCACCGCGGTAGGTCGATTTCAGCAGCCGGTTCGAGCCGTGGTAGATGACGTTGCCATCGTGCGGCGATACGACGATCGGAGCCGTCCACGCGTAGCGCAGCGTGTTGTCGGGGTAGCGGATGCTCTTCGACTCGCCCGTGTAGAGATCCGAGCGCGAGATCGAGCCCTGCTGCGACTCGTTGTAGAGAATCCGCCCGCTCGGATCGAAGACGTTGAACATGCCGTCGCCGCCGCCGACCGACTGCCAGTCCTCGTACACGATGCGCCCGCCGTTGCGCTTGGTGCTCGGTCCGCGGACCGAGCCGTTGTCCTGCAGCCCGCCGGCCACGTTGTAGGGCCACTGGTTGTCGAAGCCGACCTGGTAGAACTGGGCGAGGGGCAGCTCGTCCGGGTGATACCAGTTCTTGCCCCCGTCGTAGGTGATCCCCATGCCGTGGTCGTAGCCGAGGAGCATGTGATCCGAGTTCGCCGGGTCGATCCACAGCGCGTGGTTGTCGCCGCCGAAGCGGAAGGGCGAGGACCAGGTCTTCCCGCCGTCGGTCGAATGCGTCACGCCGACGGTCAGGACGTAGAGGTGGTTCGCGTTGTTCGGGTCGACGCGGATCTGCATGTAGTAGTAGCCCGGGCCTCCGCCGACGGTCTGCTTCTCCGGGCTGACTTTCTTCCACGACTTTCCGCCGTCATCCGACCGGTAGACCTCTTCGCCGATCATGCCGGAGCTCGCCTTGCCCTCGCGCAGCTCCTTGAGCCGATCCGCATCGGACATGCCCGGCTTGTTCCCGTTCTCGATGTTCGCGTAGAGGATGAGCGGGTTCTTCTTGTAGATGTCGAGGCCGATGCGCCCGAGCATGCCTCCGGGAAGCCCCTTGGTGAGCTTGGTCCACGTCTTGCCCGCGTCGATCGTCTTGTAGATCCCGCTACCCGGCCCGGCCAGGTTGAAGGTCCAGGGCTTGCGTTCCTTGTCGTAGGCCGCCGCGTAGAGGATCTTCGGACTGGCGGGATCCATCACGAGGTCGCACGCACCGATGGCCTTGCCGTCGGCCGTGACGTCGAGCGACTTCACCCACGTCTTGCCGCCGTCGACCGTCTTGAACACGCCACGCTCTGCGTTCTCGGAATAGAGGTGCCCGAGGGCCGCCACGTAGACGATGTTCGGGTCTTTCGGATCGATGATGACGCGGCCGATATGGTGGGAGTCCTTGAGGCCCATGTTGGTCCAGGTCTTTCCGGCATCGACGGACTTGTAGACGCCGTCGCCCCAGTACGTGCTCCGGGACGAGGTGTGCTCGCCGGTGCCGACCCAGACGATCTTCGGGTCGCTTGCGGCCACACTGATGTCGCCAATCGAGATGACCGGCTGATCGTCGAAGATCGGCGCCCACGTGATGCCGTTGTTGACCGATTTCCACAGGCCGCCAGACCCGGTCGCGGCGTAGATCGTCCACGGCTCCTTCTCGGGCACCGCGAAGTCGACGAAGCGCCCGCTCTGGCGCGTCGGGCCGATCGAGCGGAACTTGAACGCCTTCAGGACCTCGGGCGCCAGGGCCTGCGCCGCGAGATCCGAGGCGAAGGCGACAACGAGCAGCGCGGCGACTGCCAGCGCCCAGGACATTCGTACTGCCGGACGTGCCTTGCTCATGCAACCGCTCCTTCTCAGGGGGGCAAATTCCATCGGAAGGCCCGGGCGATAGACGTTCGCGCCCGCCGCCGTCGGAAGACGGTACTGATCTGGAGCGCCGGCAGTCAAGTAACGGGGCGGACGCCCGCGATCCAGGGCTCAAGGCCTCAGGCTTCGGGCTCCGGGCTTTGTGCCTTCGGCGACGCCACGGCGCACGGCGTGACCCGGCCTGTGGCCTTTAGCCTGAAGCCTGTAGCCAGCTCGACTCACCCTAGCAAGTTGTACTCTCTCAATTTCCGATACAGATTCCGCTCGCTGATGCCGAGAATCCGCGCGGCGCTCCCCCGGTGCCCCTTGGTCGACCTCAGGACCGTCTCGATGTGGAGGCGCTCGATCTCCTCGAGCGAAGGAAGCGGCCCTGCGGGAGGGGCCTCGCGGGACACGGATGGAGCAATCGGCGCGCGAACCGACGCCGGCAGATGCTCGGGCAGCACCTCGGAGTCCTCGCACACCACGAGCGCAGCCTCGACGACGTGCAGCAGTTCGCGGATGTTGCCGGGCCACTCGTGCTGGCGCAGGATGTCCATCGCCGCGGGCCCGATGCGTTTCGTGAACCCGAACCGATCGTTCAGGATCGACACGAAATGCGCGGCGAGCAAATCGATGTCCGATCGCCGCTCCCTGAGGGGAGGGACGTTCACTGAAATCGTGCTCAGGCGGTAGTAGAGATCCTCCCGGAACTGCCCCTGGCGAACCATCGAGGTCAGGTCGCGGTTGGTCGCGGTAATCACCCGGGCGTCGACGCGGATTTCCGCGGTTCCCCCGACGTGCCGGAACGTGGACGTGTCGAGCACCCGCAGCAGCTTCACCTGCGTCGTCTGGCTGACCTCGCCGATCTCGTCGAGAAAGATGGTCCCGCCGTGAGCGACTTCGAACAAGCCCGGCTTCGCCCTGTCCGCCCCGGTGAACGCGCCGCGCTCGTGGCCGAAGAGCTCGCTCTGAAGCAGGCTCTCCTGGAGCGCCGCGCATTCAACGACGACAAAGGGCCGCGATCGGCGCGGGCTGCGCGCGTGGATGAGCTTGGCGGCCATCTCCTTGCCCGACCCGGTCTCGCCCGTGATGAGCACGGTCGAATCGGTGGCCGCCACGCGCTCGATGAGTCCCAGCACGTTCCGGAACCCGGGGCTCTCGCCGACAAACGAGCTGCCGAGATCGGGCGGCGTCAGGCCGCGCTCGAGCAGGTTCGCGCGCCTCCGCAGCGCCTGGCGCTCGACCGCGCGCTCGATCCTGATCTCGAGCTCGTCGAGCGGGCACGGCTTGACCACGTAGTCGAACGCGCCGACGCGGATCGACTCGATCGCGGTGTCGATCGACCCGTGCCCCGTCAGCATGATGACCTCGACCGCCGGATGGCGCTCGCGAATGCCCTTCAGCGTGTCGAGCCCGTTCATGCCGGGCATCTGCCAGTCGAGTACGACGACTTGCGGCTCGACCTCCGCGATGCGCCGGATGGCTTCCTCGCCCGAAGCAGCCGTCTCCACCTCGTGGCCGAAGCGCTTCAGCTCGGCTGCCATCACCTGCCGGAACGCGGCGTCGTCGTCGACCAGAAGCAGCGAGACCTTCGATTTCATGGGCAGGCAGTCAGCAATCAGGAGCTCGAGAACGCCGGGAGGACCACCTCGAAGGTGGAACCCGCCCCGGGGACACTGGTCAGGTTGATGTCGCCGCCCCAACGGCGCACGAAGTTCAGCGACAGGAACAGCCCGAGACCGGTGCCGCCCTGCCTCAGGCTGAAGAACGGCTCGAAGATCCGTTTCTGGAACTCCGGAGGCACGCCGCACCCATCGTCAGTGACGCGGACGTGCACCGGATCGCCCGGCTCGGTCGAGACGACGACGCGCCCGCCGGGCTTGCAGGCCTGGATGGCGTTCAGAATGAGATTGACCAAGGCGTGCTGCAGTTCTGCTTCATCCGCGCGCACGTTGAGCCCCGGCGGCCCTACGGCGACCTCGATCTTCACGGAGTGGCCGCGAGCCGTCGGCTCGATGAGCCGCTCGACGGCCGAAAGCGCTGCGTGAAGATCGACAATGTCGCCCGGCGTTCCCTGTCCGCGCGACAGCCGGAGGAAGTGCTGCGTGATGCCCCGGCATCGCATGACCTGATCGCGGGCGATGGTCGCGTTGTCCGCGACCCGTTCCCACTCGTGATCGCCGTCGCCGCCGTCGGACTTCGCGTCGCGGAGTATGCCCTCGACGCACATCAGGATCGTCGCGAGCGGCGTGTTGAGCTCGTGGGAAAAACCTGACGCAAGTAGTCCGAGAGATGCCAGTCTGTGGGACTCTGCCAGTCTTGCCTCGGCAGATCTTCTGTCAGATATGTCCCTCCATACTTCGACTACATGAGCGACCTTCCCGTCGGGGTTTCTGATGGGTGAGGTGTGGACTTCTTCCCAGGCTGGCTGGCCTTCGGTCGTTCGCCTTTCGAGGATGCGGACCTGCCGTTCGCCCGTCTCGAGGCACCCGAGGGTGGGGCAGTCGGCGAGATTGCACATGCCGGGTCCGAGGTCGCAGCAGTTGCACCCGAGCACCTGGTCGCGATACCGCCCGGTTCGGCGCAGGAACGCGTCGTTGGCCGCGATGATCCGGCGCTCGTTGTCGAAGACGGCGATGCCGTCGTCCATGCTGTTGATGATGGTCTCGAGCCGCTCGCGCTGGTTCCTGACCTCGCTGACCAGGCCCGTCACCGAGTCGGCCATCGTGTTGAACTCACTGGCGAGCCACGAAATCGTGTCGCTCCCTCCCACAGGCACCCGGCGGTTGAGGTCGCCCGCGGCGATAAGGCGCGCCGTCGTCTCGAAACGCTGCAACCGGCGCAAAACCACAAGCCGCACGATAGTCGCGATGGCTGCCACAAGTAATAGTGTCAGCAAAGCGCTTACAGCGACCATCCAGCGGAGGTCCTGGTTCATGGACGCACGGATTGCGCCGACGTTCACGTCGAGGATGAGGATCCCGTTGATGCGTCGGTTCGCGTCGTGGCAGCGATGACACGCTTCCCGATTCCAGACCGGGACGACCGTGCGAAGCACCGTTCCCCCCCTGGTTTCGATGACCCGGGACGTGTTCCGTTGTTCAGGAGGGAACTGGTGGCACGACTGGCAGGTCGGGGATCCGATGGTCAGGTCGTTGCCGGGCGCGAGCGGCGAGCTCGAATAGCGGGGGATGCCGTTCTTGTCGAGCAGCGCGACGCTCTCCACGCCGGGCTGCGAACCGAACGATTCGATCATCCGCGCGATCAGGCTCCGCTCGTTTTCCACCATCTGGTGTTCGAGCGCCGAGCGGATGAGCTCGCCTTCGGCCAGCGCCGTCGTCCTCGCCGTCTCGAGCAGCGTCTGGAAGTGATGCGCGGAATAGACATAGGCGCCGCCGGCCACCGCCGCCGCCACGGCGGCAGTGATGCCGGCAGCCAGTCCGACCGTCATGCTGGTGAACCGCGGAAAGATGCGCATCAGGATGTCGGGATGGCCGAATACTGACAGAGAAACCGTGGGCCCGTCAAACCGTGCGCCGCGCGTTCCCCAGCCGCGGCTCGTGGTTTCATTTTTGTCACAGGCGTGCCTCAGATCGTGCGCCCGCCGTCGTCTCGAGGCCTGGCTCATCGAGCCGGACGCGGTGGTGGTTCTGTCAGGTCGCGCCTCGTCGGCTCGCCAGCGAACTCGCATCACGTTGACTGTTCAAGGAATCAACGGCGCAGGCTCTGGTCCACCAGCGGCTCGAATGGCCAGGGGTTCTGGGATGGATCGCGCCTTGCATCGTGGCCCGCGCGAGCATCAATACAATCGAACGTACCGGGTGGGGGTGAAGTTTGTCCGCTCGAGTTCCGTCGACCAACGGAAACGCCGTGCGCTTGCGCTCATTGCCGGTGGAGATCCTGCGATTCCGCCCGTCGGAGCGTCAGCTGCACTGGTCGATCGCGATCCCCTTCATGGTCTGTTACACGACGGCCCTGATTCTCGTCACGGTTTACAACCCCGATCCGACGCGGCCGTACCGCGCGCTCGTGTCGTGGATTCACCGGGTGTCAGGGGTCTGTCTCTTCGTGCTGCCGCTGACCTCCTTCATCAGGCACCGGCACGATCTCATCCTCCACTTCGGCAACCTGCGCACGGCCTGGCGCTGGAGGATTGACGACCTGAAGTGGCTGTTCCTGATGGCGCCGGCGACGTTCAACAAGCGGATCGAGCTGCCGGACCAGGAGAAGTTCAACGCGGGCGAGAAGATCAACTTCGTCTTCCTGTCGGCGACCTACCCGATCTACCTCGTGACGGGCCTGCTCATCTGGCTCCCCGGGGTCGCGTACCTGTCGTGGATGGTCCACGTGTCGATGGCACTCACCGCGACGCCGTTGATGTTCGGTCACATCTTCATGGCGACGCTGAACCCGGACACGCGAGTCGGGTTGAGCGGAATGCTCTCCGGGTTCGTGAATCGGCACTGGGCCGCGCACCACTACAGCTGCTGGTACGACGAGCAGTACGGTCATCTGCACTACGCCGGGGTGGAGCCGGCCGTCGAGGCGATGAACGATCCGCTCGGCGTTCTCGAGTTGCCGGGATTCGAAGTCCAGAAGCCAGCTGCCGCGTCGTGGCCGCCGTTTGTGCGGCCCGCATCCGAGAGCCGATCGGTCGCGCCGAGCACGTAAGGACGGGGGTGAGGCGCGTGACGGCCTCGAAACGGACTCTCAGGCTCGCCAGCCTGGCGATCGTCGCCGTGCTGATCGGAGTGACGCCTTCGGCGGGCGCGGCCCAGCTGCGTCTCTCGCCGGGGCCGCTCGTCGGCGCGCACGCGGAGCTCGAAGGCGTCACCAACTGCACCAAGTGCCACGAGGTGGGCAAGGAGCTGTCGGCGGCGAAGTGCCTCGAGTGCCACAAACCGATCGCCGAGAGGATCGCGCGCAGGTTCGGAGTTCACCGCGACGTCGCGAACGACTGCACCAAGTGCCACGTCGAGCACCGGGGCGTCAACGCCGAGCTTCGACGCATCGATCCGCGGACGTTCAACCACGTGTTGGAGACCGGGTACGCGTTCGAGGGCCGCCACGTCAAGGTCGCGGAGAACTGCTCGGCATGCCACAAGAAACGGACGTTTCTCGACGCGCGGCCCGCCTGCGGCGCGTGCCACAACGATGTCCACAAGGGCACGCTCGGCGCGGACTGCACGCGGTGCCACTCGGTCGCGGTGGGCCTCAAGGAGACGCGCAAGCAGTTCGACCACGGGAAGTCGAAGTACCTCCTGACGGGCTCGCACCTCACCGTCGCATGCGAGAAGTGCCACGTGTCGGGCGTCTTCCGCGGCCTGCGCTTCGACCTGTGCTCGTCGTGCCACAAGACGCCGCACCGGCACGAGCTGGGGCCCGCCTGCACGACGTGCCATACGACGGCGCGATGGGTGACGCGCACGATCGAGCACGAGAGAACGGGATTCTCGCTCGCCGGCGCGCACACGAAGGTGGACTGCGCGAAATGCCACCCCGCGAGCGTCACCCGCGCGCGCGACCACAACGAGTGCAAGGACTGCCACGCGAACGTGCACCGAGACAGCGTGAAGGAAGACTGCCGCAAGTGCCATACGGAGACCTCGTTCAAGGGCGCGAAGTTCGATCACGCGAAGGCGACGCCCTTCGCGCTCAGGGGCAAACACGAACCGCTCGCGTGCCGCAAATGCCATACGAGCATCGCGTCCGAGGAGGTGCCGCTCGTCCGGAAGCTCGTCGACTTCGGGGGCGTGAGCCCGGCCTGCGTCGGCTGCCACAAGGACCAGCACAAGGGCGACTACGGCCAGGCATGCGACTCGTGCCACGACTCGGCAACCTTCAAAGCCACAGGGTTCACCCACCCTCGATCGCCCGAGTTCTTCGCGGGCCGGCATACCGGAACCTCGTGCGTGAAATGCCACGTCAAGCCAGCCGAGATCCAGGCGGCCAGAGTGGGACAGCCGGTCACGCCGCCGCGCGCGGCCAGTCTGACGATGGCCTGTAGCCTCTGCCACGCGGACCCGCACCTCGGCCAGGTCGGCACGACCTGCGAGCGCTGCCACGCCATCGATGCCGCGAAGTTCGCGGCGTCGAAGTTCGATCACGGGCGGACGAAGTTCAAGCTCTCGGGCAAGCACAGCACCATTGAGTGCGTGAAATGCCATGTGTCGGAGACGCGAACGTTTCCGGCAGGAAGCGGGACGGCGAAGAAACTGACGCCGATGCCGGCCGATTGCGTGAGTTGCCACAAGGACCCGCATCTCGGCCAGGTGGATGCCGGGTGCGAAACCTGTCACTCGGCGGCGTCCTTCACGCTGTTGACCTACAACCACAAGGGCATGGGGGATTTCTTCGACGGGTTCCATGGGCGGCTGTCGTGCAAGAGCTGTCACAAGACGGAAACCGGGCAATTCCCCGCGGGCCGCGGGACGGCAATTCGCCTGAAGGTCGGCCGGACGTGCATCTCGTGCCATCCGTACATCTAGTCGCGCGGCACGTGCGAATGAGCCGGTCCCGGTGAAGACGCCGGCATCGTGTTGAGAGGAGTTCGATGAGCCCCCTTCGTCAGAGCCTGTCGATGTCGGTCGTGGCCGCCGCGATCATCGTCTCGGCGGCCGGCCCGGGACTTGGCGCGCAGGATTCAGCCGCGGCGCCGAAGGCCAACGCCGTCAAGACGGGCGCGGCGCCGCCGATGGTCTGGCCGGCGCCGCCCGAGACACCGCGAATCCGGTACATCGCGACCTACACCGGCGCGGAAGACTTCAAGCGGAAGAAGAGCGGCTCCTGGAAGACGTTCCTATTCGGCAAGGAGGAGACCGCTCCCCAGTTCCCTGACAGCCTCGTCAAGCCCTACGGTGTGGCGGTCGCGGAGGACGGCCGCCTCTACGTGACCGACACGGCCTCTCGCCGGGTGTTCGTGTTCGACGGAGAACGCAAGGCGCTGTCGTTCATCGGCGAGAGGGGATCCGGAGCGCTCTCGAAGCCCACCGGCATCGCCGTGGACCCGAAAGGCCGGATCTTCGTCGCCGACGCCACGCTCAACCGCGTCTTCGGGTACGCGCCCGACGGGAGCCTGGCCATGGCGGTCGGCCGCGAAGGAGAATTCGAGAATCCCGCCGGGCTGGCCATCGACGGGAGGCGCGGGCTGCTCTACGTCGCCGACTCGACCAGGCACCAGATCCACTGTTACTCGATCGCGGACGGCTCGAAGGTCCGCACGATCGGCCGCCGCGGCGGGGAGCAGGGCGAGTTCAACTTCCCGACCAATCTCGCCGTCGACCGCAGGGGACGGCTGTATGTGGCCGACACGCTGAACTTCCGGATTCAGATCTTCGAGGCCGACGGCAGCTTCCAGGGCGTGTTCGGCACGCTTGGCGACACGCCCGGTTCGCTCAACCGGCCCAAGGGCATCGGCGTCGACGGCGAGGGCCACATCTACGTGGCCGACACGTCGTTCAACAACTTCCAGATCTTCGACGATGCCGGGCAGCTGCTGCTCTTCGTGGGCGCGGCCGGAAAAGGACCTGGAGAGTTCTTCCTGCCCGCGGGTCTGAATGTCGACAGCAGGGATCGCATCTACATCGTCGACCAGGGGAACGCCAGGGTGCAGGTGTTTCAGTATCTTCGGGCGCCGGCCAGGTAGATCGGCGGCACCGCGGCGAGGCCGTGCTGAATGGCCTGAAGCGGGGGACGGGCGAGACAGGACCGACAGCCGGACGTCGCGATTGTAATCGGCAGGGCGCGTGCGAGCACACTGCCGACGGGAAAAACGAGCAACCGACGCAAAGAAGGAGGGAAACGGTATGCGGCGCGGATCTTGAAACGAGGCAGGCGCGAGCATCACAGCACAACCAGGCGCGGGCAGACGTTCCCGTACTCATCTTCGTTTACGACGTCAGCCTGCTCCAGACAGCGGTCTCGGACGTCTCGGACGTCCGCAGAGCGGACCGCCGGAATCAAGGAGGACGTGAGTGAAGAAAGCTCTGACCCTTGCGGGAATCGCACTGCTGGCGATCACCCCGGGCGCGTATGCGCAGAACACGCCGGTGATTGCCGGAGGGCCGCACGATCTGAGCAATGGATCGGCGGTGCGGAACACCAACGCCACCATCAACGGCCAGACCTGCGTGTTCTGCCACACCCCGCACGGCGGCGTCACGAATATCCCGTTGTGGAACCGCGGCACGCCGACCGGCACGACCTATCAGCTCTACTCGAGCTCGACATCCAACGTCACGACGACCGGCACGGCGGTCGCGGCCAGCGTGTCGGGAGCCTGCATGTCCTGTCACGACGGGACGCTGGCGATGGATGTGCTCCTCAACGTGAACGGCCTGCCGTTCACGCCCGCGGTCGCCTTTACGCGGCAGACCGGGGCGAAGTCCACCTACGCGTCGACGGGCGGCGGCACCAACAACCTGATGAGCGGCGGCCTGCCGTTTGTCGGCACCGACCTCCGCAACGATCACCCGGTCACGATCGTCTACGAGACCGCCCGCGCGTCCACCCCGACGGAGTTCGTGCAGCAGGTCGTCAGCGGCGTGAAGATCACCGTCGGCACCACCAATCCACTGCCCCTCTACGGGGCGTCGGCGGCGACGGCGACAGTCGAATGCGCCAGTTGCCACAACGCGCACAACAACTCGCTCGGGAACTTCCTCCGGAAAGCGAACACCGGCAGCGCCATCTGCTTGACCTGCCATATCAAGTAAGCACCGGAGCGGGTGCTCCGGTTCACCAGCTCTTGGTCCCATTGTCTGTGACGGGAGGCGGAATCTCCGCCTCCCTCTCTTGCCTATGAAGACGCTGCTGCTCATCCCGACCTTCCTCATCCTCGGCCAGGGCGCTTCCGCCGGGCAGATGATGGCGTCGCACGCGCCTTCGCGGACGAGGCCCGTCGAAGCCGCACGGGTGAACGGCGTACCGATCATGAGCGACCGGCTCGACGCGGCGCTCCACCGCCTCATTCCCTTCGAGTCGTTCCACCGGAACGTCAGCGCCGAGAAGGTCGACGAGCTCAGGCGCCAGGCGCTCGGTGACCTCGTGGACGATGAGCTGCGCTACCAGGACGGCGTCCGGGCCGGCCTCGCGCCGCCCGAACGGGAGATCGACGCCGAGCTTGGCCGCGCCATCGCGCGCTTCAAGACCCGCGGCGAGTTCGAGCAGGCTCTCCGGCAGTCCGGCGTGTCGATGTCGGACGTTCGAAAGGAAATCCGGCGGCAGCTCGTCGTCAAGATGGCCTACGAGCACGCGGTCGCCTCCCGGTGTCAGGTCACCTCGGAGGAAGCCGCGCGATTCTTCGCCGGGAACCCCGGCCGGTTCGTCGTGCCCGAGACGCTTCACCTCTACGCCATCACGATCGGCGTCGATCCGAGCTCGCCGTCCTCGCAATGGATCGATGCGAGGAACCGGGCCGAGGACCTCCTGCGCTCGCTTCAAGGCGGCCTGTCGTTCGAGGATGCGGCCAGGAAGCACTCGACCGATGCAAGCCGGGATCGCGGCGGCGACATGGGCCTCGTCCACCGCGGCAGCCTGAACGACCAGTTCGAGCAAGCCGCGAAGGACCTCGAGCCCGGCGAGATGAGCGGCGTCGTGCAGTCCCTCTACGGGTTTCACATTATCAAGCTCGCCTCCGTTCGACCCCCCCAACAGATGGCGTTCGCGGATGTCTCGACGGCCGTCCGGAAGGACCTGTCGGCCAGACGCTGCGCCGACATGAAGGCCTCCTGGACTGCCGGGCTGCGCGCGAGCGCGAAGATTGTCATCAGTGGCGGCACGGAACTGCCCAAGGTTCGTCCGTCCGGTACGACTGGAGATCGGTGATGAAGCGCGTTGGTCCGGTTTGGGTCGTGTCGCTCCTCCTTCTGTTTCCCGCGCTGGCGCAGGGCCAGACCTTCAGTGGGCTGGCCGAGGTGTCGGCCGGCAGGGGCGCGAGCGTCTCGGCAGGAGAGTCGCAGCACAACGAGTCGATCTGGCAGGGGTACTCGATTGGATTCGCCTCCCCGCTCTTCAGCCCGAGATTCCTGAAATTCAACACCGAACTGTCCTTCCGTACGGGGCGCCTGAGCTTCCTGAGCCCGGAGGTCAGCCAGAAAGGGAGTCAGAAGAACTTGGGTTACAAGCTCGGGGCGACGCTCTTTCCCGCTGGCAGGTTCCCGTTCTTCGTGCAGGCGTCGCGCGACAACATCGCCGAGGCGGGGGACTATCCCTCGACCGACGGCATTCGCGGCGGCATCGTCGTGCCCGCCGGCGAACCCTCGCCGCAGTTCCGGACGCGGACGAGCACGCTCGCGCTGGGCTGGCAGCTCAACGCCGGCTCCCTGCCGAGATTCGACGTCGGTTATCGCAAGGGCGAATCGGTCGTGACCGGCGGGCCGTACCGCGGAGACCAGCGCGACGAGGAGCTGCACCTCGCCGTCTCCAAGGACACGGCGACGACGCAGCAGTCGCTGCGCTACCAGCGGAACAACTATCAAACGCCGCTGTCGCGTTCGTTCGACCAGCAGATCGCGGATCTCGATTACTCGCTCGGGGCCACGATCGTCAAGGGCCTGCGCACCTCGACGCGCATCGGACGCCGGACCCAATTCTCCATGTTCGAGGTGCCATCGGCGCCGGCGCCGACTGACGCCTATCAGCCGCTCGTCCGCGGCAAGCTCGACACGGTCTATGCCGTCAACACCGTCAGCTACCAGCCGACCCCGAGGGTTGGGATCGATGTGACCGCCAACCTCGACCGGCAGAAGTCAACCGGCATCACCACCAACGCGCGGCTCGCGACCGGAACGGCACACGTCGAGCTCGTCCGCGGCCTGTCGATTAACGCGATGGGCACCTACGGCGTGCGCGGACAGGTCCTCGGCAACGTTCCGACAACGGTTGTCACTCGGAGCGGGCTCGTCGGCGGGAGCTACCGGGCTGGCGTGAAGTGGCTCGAGGGCAACATCGGGTACCTGGCGGGCGTCGGATCGAGTTCGACTCCCGACGGCCGTGCCGGCACGCTCAAGTCGTGGGCCGGCAACGGCGGACTCTCGGTCAGCGCCAGGTGGTTCTCCGTGAATGGCGGATACGAGCGAAGCCGGAATCGCGACGACATCCTCGACTTCGGGAACTACGACATCGAACGGGGCCACGCAGCCATCCAGACGCAGGCGGGACGGTTCACCTTCAACCTCAACGCCGAGCAGTCGCTCGTGGAGCGCGGAAGGGCGGCCACCTACGCCAGAAACCTGCAGCGCTCCTTCAGCGGCAGCGTCTCGGTCAGGCTCAACGCGAACACCCTCGTCTCGGCCAACGCCGGCGGATTCCGCAACGACGGAACCTTCGGCCGCGACCAGGCGATCTTCGCCGGGGCCTCGCTCGAGTCGCAGCTGCTCAGATCGCTCCACCTCTCGGCGTGGATACGCCGCGGGGACACGACGGCTTCCCTGACGAGGCTGGATCAGCGCACACTGTACGGATTCGCGCAACTCGAATACCGCCTCCGCCAATTCGGGCTGGCGCTCGAGTACCGGCACAACGAGCAGCACCTGCTGGCCAACGAGCTCAGCGGCCCCTACCGCTTTCGCGGCCACCAGGTGCTCGTGCGAGTGTCGCGGAAGTTCGGCGGCAGCCTCTAGGTCTCACGATGGACTCACCTCGCGATGTCCTTCGCGCGGCCGCGATCGCGCTCGCCCTGGGACTCTTCCTCGGGGCACCAATCTGCCTGGCCGGCGACGGAAAGCCCGCAGCGCCAGGCCCCGCCCGCGCCGCGTCCACACCGACCAGGATCGTCTGGCCGGCCCCGCCCGAGCCCGCACGCATCCGGTTCGTCCGGACGCTCGAGCCGATGTCGGCGCGGGGGAACCCGTCGGTCCTCACCAAGGTCTGGCGGCTGCTCGTCGGCGCCCCCGAGCCGATTCACATGCAGCAGCCGTACGGCGTCGCCGTCGGACCGGGGAGCAAGCTCTACGTCGCCGACACCTTCGGCGGCACGATTCACGTCTACGATCTCGCCAGGCCGGGCCACTCGAGGATCACGCTCAACGCCAAGTCGCTCATCGGCATCAGTGTGACCGGCTCTCGGATGTTCGTCACCGATTCGGTGGCCGGCACCGTCACCGGCCTGGACCTCAAGGGCCGCGTGCTCTGGACGCTCGGAAAAGCGGCCGGCCTGGTCCGGCCGACCGGGATCGTCGCCGCCCCCGATCGTCTCTACGTCGTCGACACCATGAAGCACAACGTCGTCATGGTGAGCCTGGCCGGGGGCTATCTCGGCTCGTTCGGCGCGCAGGGGGAGAGCCCGGGACTGTTCAACTTCCCGACCAACATCGCCCGCACCGCCGACGGCCGGCTCTACGTCACCGACACGATGAACTTCCGGGTGCAGGCCTTCGACGCGGAGGGCGCGTTCCTCGGCTCGTTCGGCAGGCTCGGCGACGGGGCCGGCGACTTCGACAAGCCGAAAGGCGTCGCCCTCGACAGCGCGGGACATATCTACGTCGTCGAAGGCATGAATGACGTCGTGCAGATCTTCGACGAGTCCGGACGGCTGCTGCTCGCCTTCGGCGGATCGGGATCGGGCGACGGGCAACTCTGGCTGCCCTCCGGGATCGCGATCGGCGACGACTTCGTCTATGTGGCCGACTCGGCGAACCAGCGAGTGCAGGTGTACGAATACCTGAAGGCGAAACAGTGAGCCGGCGGACCCTCGGAGCAGCGCTGCTCCTGACCTTCGTGCTGCCTTCAGCGGCGCCGGCGCAAACCGGCGTGTCGGCCGTCACCAACAAGCACAATCTCTCGACGAGCGGTCCGGGCCCGGTCAAGGCGGTCTCCGTCGCCGAGATCTGCGTCTTCTGCCACACGCCGCACAACGCGAACCCGGTCGTGCCCCTGTGGAACCAGACGCTTTCAACCGGCGTGACCTATCAGCCCTACTCGAGCACGACGATGAAGGCCGTGGCCGGCGTGCCGACCGGTTCCTCGAAGCTCTGCCTGGCGTGCCACGACGGCACGGTCGCGATCGGCAACACGATCAACAACGGGCGTTTCGCGATGTCGGGCGTGAGCGTCTCGGGCATGCTGACGGGGCCGTCCATGCTCGGGACCGACCTTCGCCGCAGTCATCCGATCTCGTTCGTGCCTTTGACCGGCGGCCAGATCGTCAACCCTCCGGCCGGAAGCCCGGTGAAGCTCGACACCGCGGGCCAGCTCCAATGCCGTTCGTGCCACGACCCGCACAAGATGGACGTCGATCCCACGACGCACAAGTTCCTGGTCGTGAACAACTCGGCGTCCGGGCTCTGCGTGATCTGTCACAACCAGCAGTACTGGGCGGCCAATCCCAGCACCCACAAGACATCGACCAAGGCGTATACCGCGACGCAGGGCGCTCACACGGGATATGCGACCGTCGACACGAACGGCTGCGAAAGCTGCCACCGGCCTCATACGTCGAATTCGGGTCCGCGGGGGCTCAAGGCCGTCGAGGAGGCCACCTGCGGATCGGCGGGGCAGCAGTGTCACACGAGCAGCGGGATCGGACGGAACATCGAAGCCGAGTTCCTCAAGACCTACACGCATCCGACCTACAGCATGACGCCTTCGGTGCACGACGAGTCCGAATCGCCGACCGGTACGACCTACCGGTTGCCGGAATCATCGTCGGCGGCGGCGCGGCACGCGGAGTGCGCCGATTGCCACAATCCCCACGCGAGCTACGCCGCCACGGCGGCGGCGCCCAAGGGCTCGGGGAAGGTCGCGGGCGTGTGGGGCATCGACATCAACAGCGCGCTCAGGCTGCCGAGCGGTACGCCGCCCTCGGTCAACGAGTACGAGATCTGCTTCAAGTGCCACGCGGATTCGGCGAACAAGCCGCAGCCGAACGGATCGCCCGCCGGTCCCTACCCGGTCCGCGTCGCCGTGCAGTTCAACATGCGGCTCATGTTCGCGCCGGGGAACCCCTCGTACCATCCGATTGTTGCCGCTGGGCGAAATGCGTCCGTGCCCAGCCTGATCAACGGCTGGACGACGTCGAGCATCATGACGTGCACGGACTGCCACGACAACGACACGGGTCCGAAGGCACCGACGCCAGGGACCGGGCCGTCCGGCCCTCACGGATCGAACATCAAACACCTGCTGGTTGCCCGCTACGACGCGGACCTCTCGTCAACCACCGAGAGCGCGGCGGCCTACGCGCTTTGCTACAAGTGCCACAGCCGGACCGTTGTCTTGAGCAGCGCGTCATTCAGCGGGCACAGACACGCCTTCGAGGAGCGCGGCTCCTGTTCCCTCTGCCACGACCCGCACGGCATCAGCAGCACGCAGGGGAACACCACCAGCAATAAGTACCTGATCAACCTCGACACGCGATTCCTCACGCCGGTGAACGGCATCCTGCGGATCGACGATCTCGGCGGGGGAAGCGTCCGCTGCTACATGGTCTGCCACGGCGAGAGTCACAACGGACGGACCTGCGGAGCCAACTCATGTGGCTGACGCGGCCCGTCGAAGCAGGCTCGTTGACCGCGCGCTTCGCACCGGCGGCCTCTGGCTTCAGGCTACAGGCTCCAGGCAGTGAAACGAAGGGCGGGGACTCGACGCTCCACTGACTTCCTGGCAGTCCAGACCTGACAACCTGGCAGGTCGAGATTCTCTCCACGCGTCAGATCGGCGAAAACACGCGAATTTCCTGCGGTCAGTGAATGGCATCGCGAATGCTCTCTTGCGGACCACGAGGGAGGCCGACGATGGTGATGTTCCTGATGGCGCTGTGCTTGAGCCTGTTCGGGCTCGCGGTCATGGCCATTGCGTTCGGCGCGGCGACACGCGGCGAGCAGCCGCGGGAGACGCCGCAGCCCGAGCAGCGCCCCGTGCTGGCGCTGCCGATGGAAGCTCCCCGGTTCTTCGTCGACACCGGCAAGCCGATCGGGAACCCACTGCCGCAGGCGGCCAGGCCTCGAGTGCCGATCGAAGTGCTGCTGTCGCAGATCGAGCGTCACGTGCGGCTGGAACAGGCGGCCGCCGAGTCGTTCCTCGATTTTCCGACGGCGGAATCCCTGCACAGCCGGACGACGTCGCCCCTGGTGCATTGACCCCAGCGCTCGGGTGAGTTGGGTGCGCGCTGGGAACATAGCGCGCGGGCTTCAGCCCGCGTGCCCGGGGCACGGGTGAAAGACGAGCCCCGGGATTGATCGAGAAGGCTGGAGGCTGGCGGCTGGAGGCTCGAGGACCTGCACGGCCGGTCTCGGAAGAGTATTGGCAGCCCCCAATAGGGCCGTGAGGCGAGCGCATCATGGGGCGCTTCGCTTCGTGGATTCGGAGGTTTCGGCTGCCGGCTTCCAGCACGAACTGATGGCGAGAAGCTAGCCCCCAACCCGTTCAGACAGGAGCCCCCCGTGACCAGCGGACAGCCGGATCTCGTGAAGGACCTGGCCCCGGAGCAGGCGGCCGCCGTGGTCGCGCTTGGTTCGAAGCTTCACTTGTCGAGCGGTGCGGAACTGTTCAGCCTTGGCGCTGACGCAGAGAGCCTGTACCTGATTACCCGGGGACGAATAGCCCTCACGCTCCCCATGCAGGTCCAGGGTCGGGATGAGGACATCCTCGTTGAAGAGCGGCTCCCGGGCCAGACTGTCGGATGGTCTGCCCTCATCCCTCCGCACCGCTTCACGCTGAAAGCCACCGCCCCGCTCGAAACCGAAGTCCTCGCCATCCCGCGCAGGGCGCTGCTCGAATTCTTCGAGACGCACCCGGAGCTCGCCTACGTGGTGACGCGCAACCTGGCGTCGGTGATCGGCCAGCGGCTGCAGGTGCTCCAGGCGATGTGGCTTCGCGAGATGAGCCGCGTGGTCGAACTGCGCACCGCGTAGCGGCCCGGGGCCCATCGCATGCGACCGTTCATTCCCCTGACCCTCGCCCTGGCGGCGTCCGCCGCCGCGATCTGCGTCTCGGCAAGCCAGTCGCCGCCGTCCGCGCCGCCCCAGCGGCCCTCGGCGCCGCCTCAGGCCGAGGAGCGCGTGGAAGTCCCGCCGCCTCCGTTCACTGAGGGCATCTTCCCGTGTTCCGCGTGCCACAAGGAGCTGAAGGTCAACCGCACGCCGCGGGTCCTGTCCGAGATGCACCCCGACATCGAGCTCAACCACGGCGGCGAGCGCCGGTGGTGCCTGGACTGCCACGATCCGGACGATCGCGATCGGCTCCACCTGGCCAGCGGGGAGCGCATTTCGTTCGACGAGTCGTACCGGCTCTGCGGGCAGTGCCACGGCGAGAAGTTCCGCGACTGGCGCGCCGGCGTGCACGGCCGGAGGACCGGCGACTGGAACGGCCACAAGAAATACCTCCTGTGCGCGCACTGCCATAACCCGCATCAGCCGCGATTCAAGCCGCTCCAGCCGAAGCCGGCGCCACAGCGACCCGCGCGGCCGCCGAAGTGAAGGCCGGAAGCGAGATCCCGATGGACCCGAAGCGGAATGGCCAGGGACTGACACGCAGGCAGTTCACGACCGCCGCCGCGGCCGCCGCGGCCGGATGGGTGCTGACCGCGTGCGGTCCCAAGCGCCTTCGTGAGGTGCCGCGCGAGCGGCTGAAGTCCGCGCTCCAGGAGATGGAGCGGAAATACAGCGAGAAGTACGGCACCGCCGTGACGGTGGCCGACAACGCCGCGATTCCCGGCGTGGAGTTCGCCTACGCGCTCGACATCTCGCGCTGCATCGGCTGCCGCCGCTGCGTGTACGCGTGCGTGGAGGAGAACAACCAGTCGCGCGACCCGCAGGTGCACTGGATCCGCGTCTTCGAGATGAACAAGGAGGAGGGCGTCAACTTCCAGCACGCCGACCCGTACTACCAGCCGAACGAGGTGCCGCGCGACGGCCACTTCTACGTGCCGGTCGCGTGCCAGCAGTGCCGCAACGCGCCCTGCGTCAAGACGTGCCCGACCGGCGCCACCTGGACGGAACCCGACGGCATCGTCGTCATCGACTACGACTGGTGCATCGGCTGCCGCTGCTGCATGGCGGCGTGCCCGTACGGCGCGCGGCATTTCAACTGGGCCGAGCCGGGAATCCCGAAAGGCGAGCTGAATCCCAAGACGCACTACCTCGGCAACCGGCCGCGGCCGAAGGGCGTGGTCGAGAAGTGCACCTTCTGCATCCAGCGGACCCGCGCGGGGCGCTATCCGGCGTGCGTCGAGGTGTGCCCGGCCGGCGCGCGCAAGTTCGGCAACCTGCTCGACAAGGACAGCGAGATTCGCTACATCATCGAGCACAAGCGGGTGCTCGTGCTGAAGGAAGACCTGAACACGCTGCCGAAGTTCTTCTACTTCTACAGCACGTGAGGATCCCGTGGAACTGTTCCGCCTGTTTCCCCAGTTCGTACGCGGCAGCCTGACGCTCGTCCTGCGCGGCAATCGGGCTTACTGGGCGTGGATCGTCTTCCTCGCGGTGCTCATCGTGTCAGGCATTCAGGCCTACGTGGCGCAGCTCGACCACGGCCTCGTGCTGACGGCCATGCGGGACCAGGTGAGCTGGGGGTTCTACATCGGGAATTTCACGTTCCTCGTCGGCGTCGCGGCAGCCGCCGTCGTGCTCGTCATTCCGGCCTACATCTATTCCTGGAAGCCCATCCGCGAGATCGTGATCTACGGCGAACTGCTGGCGGTCAGCTCCATCATCATGTGCCAGCTCTTCGTCATGGTGGACATCGGGCACCCGGAGCGGTTCTGGCACCTCATCCCGCCGTTCGGCTTCCTGAACTTCCCGCGTTCGATCCTGGCGTGGGACATGATCGTGCTGAACCTGTACTTCCTCGTGAACTTCGCGGTGGTGACGCACATCCTGTACCGGGCGTTCCTCGGGCGGCCCTACGAGAAGAAGCTGGTCGTGCCGCTCGTGCTGCTCTCGATCCCGATGGCGGTCGGGATCCACACCATCACGGCGTTTCTCTACAACGGCCTGGCGGCGCGGCCCTACTGGAACTCGTCGATCCTGGCGCCCCAATTCCTCGCTTCGGCGTTCTGCTCGGGCCCGGCGATCCTGCTGATCGTGCTGCAGCTCCTGCGGCGGTTCACGCGTTTCGAGATCCAGAACGAGGCCATCTGGAAAATCGCGGAGCTCATGGCCTACGCGATGTTCCTCAACCTGTTCCTCCACGGGGCGGAGGCGTTCAAGGAGTTCTACTCGAACACCGAGCACCTGCTCTACACCAAGTACTGGTTCATGGGAGTCGGTGAGCACCGGACGCTCGTGCCGTACGCGTGGAGCGCCGTCGCGCTCAACGTGCTGGCGTTCGTGCTGTTCATCTCGCCGAAGTCGCGGCGGAACTGGATCACGCTGAACGTCGGCTGCCTCGCCACCTACGCCGGCTGCTACATCGACAAGGGGATGGGGCTCATCATCCCGGGGCTCACGCCCGACACGCTCGGCGAAATCTACGAGTACTACCCGTCCATCACCGAACTTCGCGTTGCGGCAGGCGTGTTCGCCCTGGGCTTCCTGGTGTTCACGCTGATGCTGAAGGTTGCCGTGCCGATCTCTCTCGGCGAGTTCCACGAGCGCGAGGAAGGGATGCTTCCCGCGCGCGGAATCACGAGGCCCCCGGTCGGCGCGGCCACACACTAGCGCCTTTCCCAGTGCCGTCCAACCTGTAACCTGTAACCCGTAACCTTCCCCGGGTGTAGGATCAAGCTGCCACGGCCATGGCGAACGATCCCGACCCTGCGAGCATCCGCATTGCGCCCAGCCGGGCGCGCCGTCTGTACGCCCGCGCCGATGCAGTCCGCTGGTCGCTTTCGGAGCACGACTTTCACGCCGCGCTCGAGCGCAGCGCCTCGGGCCGGTTCCGCGGCCAGTCGCCCACCAGCCGGGAGATCGACCAGTATCTCGAATCGCTGCACCTCGAGGATCTGGCGCTCGCCTGCGCATGCGCCCGCGCCCGGAAGGAAGCCTGGGAGCACTTCGTTCGCGAGTTCCGGCCCGTGCTCCTCCGGGCGGCGTCCGCGTCGGCGCCCCCTGAGGTCGCGCGCGAGCTCGCGATCTCGCTCTACGGCGATCTCTTCGGCCTCGAGGTGCGAGATGGCGAGCGCCGATCGCTCTTCGACTACTTCCACGGACGCAGCTCCCTCGCCGGCTGGCTCCGCGCTGTCATCACGCAGCGCATCGTCGATCGAGTGCGCGACGAGCGGCGGACCGAGCCCCTTCCGGACGAGGAAGAAACGCCGGCGCTCGCGCCACGGATCGATCCCGGCCCGCCGGATGTGGATCGGGCCCGGCATCTGGCGCTCGTGCGAGCGGCGCTCGCCGGCGCGCTCGCCGCGCTCGAGCCTCGCGATCGCTTGCGCCTGTCGCTGTACTACACGCAGGGCCTGAAACTCTTGGCGACGGGCAAAGTGCTTCGGGAATCGGAGGCCACCGCCTCGCGGAAACTGGAACGCACGAGGCGCGAGTTGCGGGCGGCCATCGAACGCCGCCTTCGCGACGTCGATCATCTGACGGACGAGCAGGTCGCCGTCTGCTTCGAGTACGGCCGCTCGGATCCCGAATTCGACATCGGAAAGGCGCTGCCGTTTCCCGACACGGACGGGGGATCGGGGGCCAGGGGTTAGGGCCGAGCAGTAGGGGCGACCCGGTGGGTCGCCCGCACGAGTCGATCGCGTGATACCCGGTCGCCCGGGCATGGTGCAAGGGATGCCTCCGAGATCGTTCCAGTGAGTGGGAGGTTCCGCGTGACGACCAACGACGAGCGCGACGCCGAAGTCGACCGGCTGCTGCGCGAGGCGCTGACGCCTTCGCGCCGTGCCGCCGCTTCCGCGTGCCCGGACGCTGCCGTGATCGCGGCCTTCGAGGAGGGATCGGTTTCGGAGTCGGAGCGCGCGACACTCGAGTCCCACTTCGCTGACTGCGAGCGCTGCCAGGCCATTCTCGCCTCGCTCGCCGAATCGGCGCCGATCGCCGCATCCCGGACGAAACCCGAGAAGCCCTGGCTTCGCGGCGGGCACCTGCGGTGGCTCATCCCGGTGATCGCGGCCTCGGGCCTCGTCCTCTATCTCGCCGTTCGGCCGGTGATCGCCCCGTCCAACGTGTTTGTTTCGAGCGCTCCTCCGCGCGAGCCGGCTTCTGCCGTCGCTTCCAACGAGCAGGCCGCCGATCGCCCGGCCGGGCCCATCACGGGGGCGGAGGCCAGCAAGCCTCCCGAGGAGGCCACGCGGGCGGACGAACAGAAACTGACGGTTCTCAGCCCGAAATCCGTCACGGCGGAGGGCGGGGCCCGAACCGGCGGATCCGCCGAGTTTGCGGCCAAGCGGGAGCGGACGCTCGCCTCACGAATCACCGAAGAGAAGGCCGGTGCCGCGCCTCCTGGAATGACGGATCGCCTTGAAGCCGAGCGCAGGCAGGCGGCGAACGCCGCCGTCGCGCCGGCCGTTCAGCAGCCGCCCGTCGGCGCGGCGGTGTCACAACTGGCGGCGGCGTCGCCGCAGACCGCGGGACAGGCTGCCGCCGCTGCCGCCGCTGCGGACGCTGCGGCCCTGAAGCCCCAGCCACAAGCTGCACCGGAACAGGGACAGGCTAGAGCGGCGATGGCCGCCCCGCCCGCTGCGCCTCCCGCGGCGGGGTTGGGACGAGAGACGATGGTGACGCGCGGCGCGGACGCCTCCGGTGCCGTCGTCGCAGGGGCGGTCCTGCACAAGACGGCACTGAAGGAAGCAAGCCTGCCGATCGTCGTCGCCTCGCCCGGGGCCGACACGCTCTGGCGCCTCGAGGCGGACGGCGGCATCTCCAAATCGACCGACGGCGGCCGCGGCTGGAAGCGCCAGCTCCCGGCAGGCTCGGGCCGCTGGCTCGCGGCGTCGGCGCCAACCCGCGAGGTCTGCTGGGCGGGCGGGCGCGACGGCGTGGTGATGGTGACCGTGAACGGCGTCGAGTGGCGGAAGGTCCACCTCGGCATGCCGCTCGACGTCGTCGCGATCGAAGGAGTCGACGAGCGCAGCGCCACCCTCGCCACGCGCGACGGCCGCCATTTCTCGACGACCGACGCCGGCGCCACGTGGATTCCCAACCGCTAGTCGCCCTCCGATGTAGGCCGAGTCTTTGTTCTGATGTAGGCCGGGTCTTCCCTGGCCCGAGCGCAGTCGAAGGCAGACCCGGCGCACAGCCTGTCGCCTGTAACCTGTCCGGTTCTTGACTCCCTCTGCCTGCGCTACACTAGCCATTGGTCTGGCTCGCGCGCCAGGGCCGCGCACCAAGGAGACGACTGATGTTCGATCCCGCCATCTTCCGCGAACGGCGCAGCCGCCTGAAGAAAGACGTCGGCTCGGGGCTCATCCTCTTCCTCGGCAACGACGAGGTCGGGATGAACTACGCGGGCAACACGTATCACTTCCGGCAGGACAGCTCGTTCCTCTACTACTGGGCCGTGGACTATCCGGGGCTCGCCGCCGTCATCGACGTGGACCAGGGCACCGAGACGCTCTTCGGCGACGACCTCACGGTGGCGGACATCGTCTGGACGGGGCCGCAGCCGACGATGGCCGACCGGTGCAAGGCGGCGGACATCAAGTCGGCCGCGCCGATGGCCGATCTGGCGGCCCGCCTGAAAGCGGCCGTCGGCCAGGGCCGGCGCGTCCATTTCCTGGCGCCGTACCGCCCGGAGCACACGATCAAGATCAGCGCCTTGCTCGGGCTCGACCCGTCGGTCGTGCGCGCCTACAGGTCCGAGCCGCTCCATCGCGCCATCGTCGCGCAGCGGAACATCAAGTCGGCCGAGGAAGTGGCCGACATCGAGTCCGCCCTCGGCGTGACGCGCGAGATGTACCTGGCGGCGATGGCTGCCGCGAAGCCCGGCAAGCGCGAGTACGACATCGTCGCGGAGATCACCCGCATCGTGATCGCGCGCGGATGCGGGTTCTCGTTCCCGCCGATCTGTTCCGTGCACGGCGAGACGCTCCACAATCCGTTCCACCTCAACACGCTCGCGGCTGGCGACGTGATGGTGCTCGACGCGGGCGTCGAAACGCCGAACAGGATCGCCAGCGACATCACGAGGACCATTCCCGTCGGCGGAAAGTTCAGCGGACGCCAGCGCGGCATCTACCAGGCCGTGCTCAACGCGCAGCTCGCGGCGATCGCCGCGATCAAGCCGGAGGTGCCCTACAAGGCCGTGCACCTGCTCGCCGCGAAGACCTTCGTCAAAGACCTCACCGCGCTCGGCCTGATGAAGGGCAACGCCGACGAGGCGGTCGCCGCCGGCGCGCACGCGCTGTTCTTCCCGCACGGCCTGGGCCACATGATGGGCATGGACGTGCACGACATGGAGAACATCGGCGAGGAGTTCGTGGGATACGAGCCGGGCATCGAGCGCAGCAAGCAGTTCGGCCTCGGTTACTTGCGACTCGCGAGGCCGCTCAAGCCGGGGTTCGTGCTCACCGTGGAGCCGGGCGTCTATTTCATCCCGGCGCTCATCGATCAGTGGAAGGCCGAGAAACGCAACGAGGCGTTCATCAACTACGCCGAAGTCGAGAAGTACCGCGGTGACCGCGGCTTCCGCATCGAGGACGACGTGCTGGTGACCGAGAACGGGAACCGCGTGCTTGGGACGCCGATTCCGAAGTCGGTCGAGGAGGTCGAGCGGGCGTGCGGGGGGTAGAGCAGCTCCATGATGCTCCCCGAACACCACCGCTGGTTCTCCACGAGGCTCGAATCGCATCTCGGTGTGCGCGTTTACGGACACTGGGGTCCGCCGCTCCTCGCGTTTCCAACGAGCGGGGGAGACGAGTGGGAGTTCGAGAACCAGGGGATGATCGGGGCCATTGGCGAGCTGATCGAAGCCGGGCGGCTCAAGCTATTCACAGTCAGCACCAACAGCGGAGAGTCGTTCTACAACCGCCATGCCCACCCGTTTCACCGCAGCCACCGGCAGGCGCAATATGACGCCTGCATCCGGTTCGAGGTCGTGCCCTTCATTCGTGACCACTGCCGATCCGCCGACATCGGCATCTCGACGGCCGGCATGTCGCTCGGGGCGTACCACGCGGCCAATACGCTCTTCAAGCACCCTGACGTCTTCCGGCGGTGCTACGCGATCTCGGGCGTCTATGACCTGCGGCGGTTCATGGACGGGTTCTACGACGATAATTTCTACTTCAACAACCCAGTCGACTACATCGCCAACATGGACGACCCCGAGATCCGGCGGCAGCTGGAGGCGTGCGAGATTCACCTGGTGACGGGTCACGGGCCCTGGGAGGACAGCAGCCCGACCTACCAGCTCTCCGGAATCCTGTTGCGCAAGGGCATCGCCCACGCGCTCGATGACTGGGGGGCGGACGGCGGACACGACTGGCCCTTCTGGCGGCGCCAGCTGCGGGAGTACCTGTCGCGGTGGTAGCGAGATCAGCTCACGTGCGGCGCTCGAAGGCTCGACCGGGATCTACGGCCTGCGCAGCGTGTAGGTCAGAGGCAGCCGTGCCTCGACGGTGTCGAGCGGCGCACCCAACGCCTGGGCGCGCGCTCGGACCTGCCGGAACAGGTGGAGCCTGAGGGGAG
The DNA here is from genome assembly GCA_963695795.1 of uncultured Acidobacteriota bacterium. Classification (GTDB taxonomy): domain Bacteria; phylum Acidobacteriota; class Vicinamibacteria; order Vicinamibacterales; family JAKQTR01; genus CAVOHU01. The sequence goes on from CAVOHU010000001.1 coordinate 341,728, forward strand.
CGAGAAAGACGTAGCTCGCCGTGAGGTGGAGCAGTTGATCGCCCCACCGGTCGCCGCTGGGCTCGGTCAGTGTTCGGAGGCGTTCCTCGTACCATTCGCGCGTGACGTCGCCGCGCTCGAACTTCCGCCGGAGGACCGCGAGCTGCCTGGGCCGGTGGACGACCTCCGGGTGGCTGTTGACGCCGAGCACCCTCGGCACCCGTCCATCGCGGTCGCGCGCGGCCTCGATCATCGTGACCGCCTCGCCTCGCGGGCCGCGTGCGCCGAGTGCCTCGGTCGCCAGCGCCGTCACGCGTCCTGCCGCGCCCGGTCGCGGAAGGAGATCGTAGAGGCGATTCTCCAGCACTGGAAAGCGCCGGCCTCCCGGAAGCTCCTCCGCGAAACGCGCGAACCACGGATGTTGCAGGGCCGCATCGGTGAGGGTGTTGTCGACGATGCCCGCGATTTTGCCGCCTTTCTCGGGTCCGCGCAGCGCGGCGTCGGCGACGCCAAGCCACCGGCACATCACGCCGAAGGTGTGGCAGACACCCAGCAGTGCGGCGTCGTTCGAATCGAGAATCCGATCGAACAGCCGGAAGAGCGGCGCCTCCCAGGAGGGATTCTCGGCGATACCCTGTGAGCCCGGACGGGCCCCGTCGTTCTCCCGAGGGTCGAGATGGCCGGGACCCCCGGTCCCGATGTAGAGCATGTGCCGGTCACCAGGCATGTCCGGAATGACCAGCCCGCGCCGGACGTCGTACGAGATCACGCGAACGCCGATCCGCCTCGCTGCCAGTTCGGCGCTGAGGTCGCACACCGCGTGCTGAATCGCCTGGACGATCGCGTCGTGGCCCAGGTTGGGCCAGCCGTGATGCATGTCGAGCAGCGCGATGTCGACGCGGCGCTCATCGGAGGGCGGCGCCTCACCCGCACGCCGGGCCGTGTGAAGCTCGAACACGGGGGATGAAGCCGGACAGTGGCCTGGGCACGCCTCGGCGCCGAGCTGCTGGCGGGCCTGGCAATCGAAGGGCAACGCGAACGCTCCAGCCAGTCACGGATTCGGGGACGGCGGGGACGCTAGCCCCGAGACCGTTCCCGAATCTTGAAGGACGGCACCTGCCCGCCCCCGGAGGTGACATTTGCCAGGCCTGTCGCGCTGAGGCGCGTCAGGAATCCTCCCAGCCGCCCCCGGAACAAGTAGGGCGCCATGTCAACCAGCATATCCTTGAACACCGCGTCGTCGCCGCCCTGGAACCAGGGGAAGACTTCGCGCCGGATCTGGATGCGCTCCTGCACGATCCACGTTCCGGCCGGCGCCGCCAAGGCGGCCTGAAGCACGTTGTCCCAGGACGAAGCGCTCTGCTCCCATCCGAGCGTCACACCGCTTCCGCCGTATTCATCGTTCGGTTTGAGGACCAGGTGCTCCCGCTCGCCGCGGATGTACGGGATCAGATCGATGGCGGCGCCGCCCCGCGTGGTGCGGCCCTCGCGGACCAGGCGCGTCCACGGGATGTGCTTCCCGACGATGGCTCGCTCGACCGGCGTGAGAAGCGGCGCAAAACGCTCGTCGGTCAATACGGCGAAGAACGCCTTCTTGTGGGGGACCTTGCAGCGAAACGTGTTGGCGACGCAGACGGCGCGCGCCTCGTACGCGTCGACGAGCGCCTGGCATTCCCAGCTCCGCCCGAGGACGTCGTTCATGAGCACGCGGCGATACACCAGGTCAATCCGCCGCCCCTGCGCGCCGAGCGTCCGCCCGGTGAACTCGAGGTCACGGGGATCGCAGACGATCGTCGGCACGCCCGATGCGGTGAATCGCGCCTGCAGGATCTCGAATTCCGTCCAGGTCGGCACCTCGCGCCAGTCGACGATCGCAATGAGCGGCGGCGACGCCGTGCCTCCCCAATCACGGTAGCTCGCGAGCAGGGCATCGAGCATCGCGGCCGAGAGGCGGTAGGTCTCGACCTCGTACGCTTCGGCGAAGCGGGTCATCACGGGCAGTTGCGAAAACAACTCGGCAAGCGATTCGGAGTAGCCGAACCCGGCGGGCGATTCCGCGTTGTACTCGGCGGCCTCGAGCGTTTCGGGCAGCAGGAACGCGTCGAGGCGCGAAGCCGTGCTGGCGCGCGCATACCCGGGCTCGATCCGCACCAGACGCTCCTCCTCGGGTTGCAGGCCTACGGCGTCGAGGAGCGCACGGTCCACGAGGGCCGTGGCGGCGACCCGCTCGCCAATGGCCGCCACCGTCTCGGCACAGACCCGGATCCGCGCCTCGTCCTCTTCCGTGACGAAGAGGGGCCGCAGAAAGGGGCAGTGCACGCGATCGCCGAAGGTGAGCTTGGCCTCGCGCAGCTTCCGCGACCAGCCGGCGAAGAACCGGGCCGACCGTTCATCGGGTCCGAGCAGCGCGTGCCACGCCTCGATGGGATGCATCGGTGTCACCGCGTCGGGAACCGCACGCTCGCCCGCCTTTCCGCTAAGCGATCCGGGAGCTGATCGATCATCCCGGGCCAGTCCGGCCACGTGCGGCTCGGGGCCCCGTGCAACGCCCGATCGACGACAAGCGCCGCCATCCGTTCCACCACCGCGTCGAAGTAGAACGGCGTGATACGGTCGCGCTCGAAGTCCGGGGCCGGGTTCAGGAAGTCAATCGCGTAGGGCACGCCGTCCTTGATCGCAAACTCCACCGTGTTCATCTCGTAGCCAAGGGCGAGATTGATCGTCTGCGCGTCACGCACCACTCGCGACCCGACCTCGGCATCGAGATAGTCGTGGATGACCAGGTAGCGGCGCTGGCGCGGATCGTAGGCGACCGGCATGATCTCCGTCTTCCCGAAGGTGAAGCATCGGACGTAGTGATCGAAGTCGACGAACTCCTGCAGCGTCATGCAATACGGTGCGGTGCCGTCGTAAGCCGCCAGCAGCTCCTCGCGCGTGTGGACCTTGTACACGTGCTTCCATCCGCCTCCGGAGAAGGGCTTGAGAATCGCCGGCCGCCCCACGGAATCGAGCAGGGCGTCCCAGTCGATCGGGTACGCCAGGTTGCGCAACGACTCGGAGGTGAGGTCGACGTCAGCCGGGTAGGCCTTCTGGGGCAGGAGCACGGTTTTCGGCACCGTCACGCCGAGCTTCCCCGCGACCGAGTAGTTGAAGAACTTGTCGTCTGCCGTCCACCAGAACGGGTTGTTGATGACGTAGGTCCCCTCCAGCATCGCGTGCTTCAGGTAGCCCCGGTAGTAGTCGACCTCGTGCGAGATACGGTCGACGATCACGCGATAGCCCGGCGCCTCGCCCATCGGCGTGCCGCCCAGCTTCACGAACTCCGCCGTGATGCCCTCGCCGGCCCCGACCTGGTTCACGCGATCGAGGAAGGCCGTCGGGAAGCTGTACTCCCTTCCACACATCAATCCGACGCGAAGCATGACTGCACTCCCTTCCCCGCGCCTGGTGCCGCTCGGGCCGTCCCTGCCGAAGTCCACGCCACGACTTCGCCCGTGCCGGGTCCGCGCTCCGGACGATGTCGCCTTCCCCGTCAGGTGTCCGCCCGGGTTTCCGCCACGAGGTGCCGGACCACGGCCTTGAGGTCGCTCGTCTCCTTGAACACTCGCAGCTGACGATCGGCGCTCGTGCCGTCCTTGAGGATGTCGAGGATGCCCGACACCTGCCGCCGGCTCCCCAGCTCGTCGAGCACGTCGTCGACAAAGGCCAGAAGCTCGAGCGCGAGCTGCCGCATCGGCACCTCGGCGCGTTTGCCGAAATCGATCAGGTTCCCGTCGAGGCCGTAGCGGGCGGCGCGCCACTTGTTCTCCTCGATGAACATCCGGCGGTACATGCGGTAGCCCATGTTCCGGCTGTAGAGGCGGTGAAGTTTCACGACCAGCGCCTGAATCAGCGCCGCGATCGCCACGGTCTCCCGGGCGCGCGTCGGCACGTCGCACACGCGGAACTCCAGCGTGCCGAATTGCGGGTGCGGCCGGACGTCCCACCAGATCTTCTTGCCGTTGTCGATGCAGTGCAGCTCGACGAGCAGGGCGATATACGACTCGAACTCACCCCAGGATCCAAAATGGTCCGGCACCCCGGTGCGCGGGAACCGCCGGAAGATCGACGTGCGGTAGCTCTTGAGGCCCGTCTCCCGTCCCACCCAGAACGGCGAACTCGTCGACAACGCCAGCAGGTGCGGCAGGAAGTAGCGCACCTGGTTCATCAGGTCGATCGTCGTCTGCCGATCGGGCATCGCAACGTGGACGTGCAAACCGAAGATGAGGAGCGACCGCGCCAGTTGCTGCAGCTCGTCGACGATGGTGTCGTAGCGTTCGCCCGGGGAAATCACCTGGTCGATCCAGTGCGAGAAGGGGTGCGTCCCGGCCGCCGCAATCGCCAGTCCCTGCCGCTCGGCAGCGCTCGTCAGCTCGCGCCGCATGCCGAACACCTCGGCCTCGAGCTCGTTCACGTTCTCGCAGATCTTGCTGCCCACCTCGACAATCGACTGGTGGAGTTCCCGCTTGATCTGATCGCCGAGATTGGTGGCGCCTGGCGCGACGAGCTGGCTGACGTGCGAACGCAGCTCCCAGGTCGAAGGGTCGACGATCTGGAATTCTTCCTCGACGCCGATCGTGTATCGGTGTCCCATCGTTGGCCTCCTGGCGGTCGGCTGTCTCGAGGTCGCCCCTCGACAGCATGATACCCGAGCGGAAGGAGGCCGTCCTGCAGAACCCGCAAGAGCGGGATGCCGTTCGGATCCGCGCGCCGATCCGATGCGGTACGATTGGAGGTGCACTCTGGAGCGGGCGCACGAATGAAAGACAACCGCATACGGACCAGATCCGCTTCCGGGGCCATTGTCGGGGACATCCGCGTCATCGCGAATGTCGTCAGCCCGGAGCTCGGCAATACGCGGGATGTCCAGGTCTACCTGCCGCCCTCATACCGCCGGAGCGGCCGCCGGTACCCCGTGATCTACATGCAGGACGGCCAGAACCTGTTCGACGCCGGCACATCGTTCGCGGGAGAGTGGGAAGTCGACGAGACGATGGAGCGCCTGAGCCCGGAAGGGATCGAGGCCATCGTCGTGGCGATCCCCAATGCCGGCATGGCTCGTGCGGACGAGTACAGCCCGTTCCGTCAGCCGAAGTCGGGCGGCGGGCGGGGCGACCGGTACCTCGACTTCCTCGTGCGCACGCTGAAGCCGGAAGTGGACCGGCGCTTCAGGACGCGGCTCGAGCGCGCACAGACCGGTATCATGGGGTCGTCGCTCGGAGGCCTGATCAGCCTGTACGGGTTCTTCAGGCACCCGGATGTGTTCGGGTTCGCCGGAGCGATGAGTCCCGCGCTCTGGTTTGGCCGGCGGGCGATTTTCGAAACGATCGCGCCGCGCCGCTGGACGGGGCGCATCTACCTGGACGTCGGGACCGCCGAGGGACGCGTCCTTGTCCGGGACGTGCGCCTCATGGCCCGGATGCTCCGGCAGCGTACGGATCGACCGCGGCTGAACCTTCGAGTCGTCGAAGACAAGGGCGCTCGACACCACGAATCCGCCTGGGCCGCCAGATTCGAGCACGCCGTGAGGTTCCTGCTGCCCAAGCCGACCGCAGAGCTGAACCGGTAATACGACATCGTCGCGGAGATCACCTGCATCGTCGTCGCGCGCGGATGCGGGTTCTCGTTCCCGCCGATCTGTTCCGTGCATGCCGAGACGCTCCACAACCCGTTCCACCTGAACAAGATGGCTGTCGGCGATGTGATGGTGCTCGATGCGGGCGTCGAAACGCCGAACAGGATCGCCAGCGACATCACGAGGACCATTCCCGTCGGCGGAAAGTTCAGCGGACGCCAGCGCGGCATCTACCAGGCCGTGCTCAACGCGCAGCTCGCGGATTCCGCATCGAGGACGACGTGCTGGTGACCTTGAACGTGAACCGCGTGCTTGGGACGCCGATTCCGAAGTCTGTCGAGGATGTCGAGCGGGCGTGCGGAGGATAGCCGGCGATTGTGAGCCCGCAGCGTCAGGTTTGCTCGTCGGCCCAGAGCGAGGCGAGCTCCAGAGCGATCTCGGCGAACGGCTCCGCGCGCACGACGTCGGTACCCGCGTGGGTTGCGAGAATCGTCCAGCGTCCGGCGTCGAGACGCAGCACCTCGAGCGTGCGCGCAGCGGGATCGACGAGCCATGCGTGACTGACCTGCTCGCGCGCATAGATGGCGAGTTTCTTCACACGATCCAGAGAAGCCGTCGACGGCGAAATGACCTCGCACACCCAGTCGGGCGTGATCGAGAAGTAGGCGGTGGCCGGCAGGCCGGGCAGTCGCACTCGTCGCCAGCCGGCCAGATCGGGCACGAGCACATTCCCGCCGAAATGAAGCTCCGGCTCGTCCAGAATCCACCAGCCGCCGGGGCCCCCTCGGCCGTGGTGAAACGGCCCCCCGATGAAAACCCCGAGTGAGGAGGCGACGTTGGCATGTCGTGGCGCCGGTCGCGGCGACGCGTGCAACTCACCGTCGACAATCTCCGCCACCATGAGGTCGGAGACCTTCTCCAAATCCTCATATGTCGCCGGGCGATCGAGCGGCGGAATCCGCAGCATCAAGTCCATGATACATCGTCGTCTCGCACGATTCGTGCCCGCCAGCGGCCCGCGCCATCGACCGATTCCACGGGGAATTCCAGCCCCGGCGTCGCAGATTCGGCTGAGGTCTCACTGACGATCGAGTGCTGAATCTGCATTCGTCGTGGGAGGGATCTCCGCACTCGTTATCGAGAGTTTCTGTCGCGCGCTCGGGAAGCAGTCCGCGCTGCCGGCGGGGGCGATGGACGGGAAGGGGAACAGAGATTACAGGGCACAGGGTACAGCGTACAGATGACAGGATGGAAGCCTGCAGTCGTGTGAATCTCCGTGGGTTGCGCGGGTCCGCCAGCAACGCGAGCAGTTCAAATCTCAGGCGAAGCGCGTTGGAAGTTCTCGAAGTTTGCGGCCGCCCACTCCTCCGATTGCCGGTTGAGGCTCTCGATCGAGCGATGCTTGTAGACGCCGGGCGGGAACTGGCGGACACCTGTGCGCTGACCGAACGACCACACGGCGGCGATGGCTCGAAGGAGTTCCGGGTCCCCCGGCTCGCGCCAGTGGGGCTGGTTCATCTCCTCGACTGAGCGAAACCGGTAGACGGGCATCAGTGGTCCTCGTCCAGATGGAAACGCCGTCGCAGCATCTCGGCGTCAGCCCGGTCCTTAAGCCGCACGGTGTCGCGCTTCATCCGGTACAGCGTCTCTGGCGTCGCCACGCTGACCTTCAGGGGACCGAACGGTACGCGGACCGCCTTCAGATCCTCGAACCGGAACGCGTCGCCCAGCCTCGTGAGCAAATCGAGATGAAACGACCCGGCCGGCGGGACGTACTGCACCGCCGGGTATTCGCCCAGCAAGTCTGCCGCCGAGATGTCCTCGATCGACGGGTCGTCGTAGACCGATCGCAAGGCGCGCTTCAGTCGATCGATGTTGGCCTCGTCCGGCTCGATGAACAGGTCGAGATCCTCGGTGAAGCGGGCCAACCCCAGCAGATTGAGCGCGGCTGCGCCGAACACGACGTACCGCACGCCTTCGCGCTCGAGCGCCGCGAGCACCTGCTGTGCTGCCTCGAAGTCCATCGCACGCCCTTCCGCGAACAGTATAGCGTTGCCAGCGTAGCACGGCCGTCGCCTTGACTTCCCTCCCTTGCGCGACGATAGTTCAGCCGTTCCACGCGGCCCTGTCCGTGTTCCGGCGCGCTGGTCACCGGACCTCATCCGCCAGATTCATCTTGCGGAGCAGCAGCTGGAACCGCGGATCCGGGCGAAGCGGATCGAGCATCGGGTGCGTGCGGATGGGCATGATCCAGGGATCCCGCACCTCGATCGCGCGCTCCAGCCACTCGAACGCGCCGTCGGCATCTCCAAGGCCGAGCCGGATCCATGCGAACGCCGAGGGCGGCACGTAGGATGCCGCCGCGCGCTGATGCAGTTCCGCGAAGAGCGCCGCAGCTTCCTCCACGTGCCCGGACATGGCCTCGGCGAACCCGAGATAGCCGAGCACCTGCGGCGCCCGCCCCGAGTATTCGCCGGCCGTCCGAATCGACGCGGCCGCGCCCGTGAAATCGCCGTTGAGCAGTTGGCCGAACCCGAGGGACAAGTGAGCGTAGGGGTGGGCCGGCTCGAGCCGTACGAAATGCGCCGCCTCGACCGCGAGGCCGTCGAGATCACGGTCGAACATCAGCATGACGGCGAGCCACCAGTGCATGAGCGGTGAAAGCGGATCGGCCTGCACGAGCGATCGCAGCTCGACGGCGGCTTCCTTCAGGCGGCCGTGCGGGAGCAGCACGCTGATCGCGTAGCGCAAGCGGACGTCGGGCGAGTTCGGATTCAGTTGGAGCGCGCGGTCGAATTCGCGCTTCACCTCCGGCCAGTTGTAGTCGAGCTCCTTGCGAAGCATGCCGAGCAGCGCGTGCGACTCGCCCAGGGTCTCGTCGATCTCGAGCGCGCGCAGCACGGCCCACGTCGCCATCGAGAACGCGTCCTTTGGCGCCATCGCTCCGTAGAACCCGAAATACCAGTACAGCTCCGCGAGCGCGTCGTAGGCGACGGCGAACCGCGGATCGCGCGCCACCGCCTCTTCAAGACAGGCCTTGCCTCGCGCCAGCTCGTCCGGTGTGCCTTTCAGGGAGTGATGACGCCCCTCGAGGTACAGGTTGTACGCGTCCAGATCCGTCGTCGGCCGCCGGGCGAGGCCGCTCTCACGAACGAGACGCGCGCGCAGGGTCTCGGCAATCGCTCCGGCGATTTCGTCCTGGATGGCGAAGACGTCGGTCAGCTCGCGGTCGTAGCGCTCGCTCCACACGTGGCACCCGTCGCTCACCTGGACGAGCTGCGCGGTCACGCGGATGCGCGGGCCGGCGCGCCGCACGCTCCCTTCGACGAGGTGGCCGACGCCGAGCCTCGCGCCGATTTCCGCCAGATCGCCGCAGCGCCCTGGCGCCGCGAACGACGAGGTCCGCGCGGTCACGAGGAGGCCGGGCACGCGGGTGAGCGCGTTGATGATCTCGGCAGTGAGTCCCTCGGCGAAATAGTCGTCGGTCGCGCCGGTGAGATTCGCAAACGGCAGCACGGCCACCGTCGGCCGCGCTGCCGCGGGCGTCGTTCCAAGCCGCGCCTGCTCGAGCGCGCCCTTGAGCTCGCTCGCGCTCTGGAACCGTCCCGACGGATTCCGGCACAGGCAGCGGGCCAGCACGGCCGCGAGTGGCGCCGGCACGCCGGAGGTGGACGGCGGCGGCTCCTGGAGGATCGCCGCAATGACCCCGGCCGCCGACTCCCGCTCGAACGCCCGCCGCCCGGTCACCATCTCGTAGAGCATGACGCCGAAGCTGAAGATGTCGCTGCGCGAGTCGGCCGGCCGCCCTTCGATCTGCTCGGGCGACATGTAGCTCAGCGTGCCCGAGATTTCGACGTCCACGGTGACGGTCGGGGCAGTCCCGTTCGCCGCGCCGGCGGGAAGCACGCGGCGGGCGAGCCCGAAGTCGAGCACCTTCACCCGGCCCTCGTCGGTGACGACGACGTTGGCGGGCTTCAGGTCGCGATGCACGATGCCGGCTGCGTGCGCCGCGACGAGCGCGTCGGCGACCTGCACCGCGTGGGCGATTGCATCGTCCGCCTTCATGGCGTGGTGCGACGCCAGTTGAGCCAGCGATCGGCCGGCGACGTACTCCATGGCGATGAAGTCCACGCCTCCGGCGGACCCGACGTCGTACACGGTGACGATGTTGGGATGATTCAACGCCGAGGCGGCTCGCGCCTCGTCGAGCAGACGGCGCCGCCGGACGGGATCGGCGGCATCGGCCGGCAGGAGGACCTTCAGGGCGACGAGCCTGTCGAGCCGGGTGTCGCGGGCCCGGTACACGGCGCCCATCCCGCCTTCGCCGATCTTGTCGAGGACGGTGTAGGGACCGAGGGCCGAGACGTCGAGCATCGCGTCCGACATGGGAGCCACCGCCTTCCAGAATCCGTGCACAGCATACGGCCGGCCCGAGACCGGGACAAGCAGAACGCGGTGAGCGCGAGGCGAGCCGTCAGACGGTCGGCGGGCGCCTCATCGCGACCACGAGACTCCGGCCAGCGCCGTGAGCGTGCGGGTCTTCCAGTCGATGGTGCTTTCATCCTTGCCGATGTCTTTGAGTCCGTGCGAGTAGCGGAGGTCGACCATCCACGTCACCGCACCGGTCCGGATTTGCATTCCGGCCCCGGCGATGATGCCCGCATCCCAGCTTGCGACAATGTCGTTCAGATCTTCTTCGAACGACGCGTCACCGATCCCGGTGCGACCCCGCGCCCGGGTCCGGTACGCCCCGAAGCCTCCGAGAAACACGACAGGCGTCAGCCGGCTTCCCCGCAGCACGTTCACACGGAGCAGCAGCGGCAGCTCGATGTAGTCGAGGATGACCTTCGATGCGATGGTGGCGATGCCGTCGCCAATCCGGAGTTCGGGGGCCTTCCGCACGAACTCGATCCCGGGCTGCACTTCGAATCGGCCGAAGCGGCCGAGCGTGACGAACACGCCAGCCTCGAATCCCGTCGTGCTCGACCAGCCGTCAGCCGCAAACGAGGCGCGCGTCAGCCCCCCCAGCACGCCGGGTCCGCCCGCGAAAGAGGAGGCCGGGCAGACAACGATCGCCGCCGCGATGAAGGCAATCCACTTCGCATGTCTCACGGCGTGTCCCCCGCGCAAACCTCGTGATTGACGCGCTCCCGGGCTCGCATCGCGAGCCGGAGCCGAACCTTCAGCGCAGCAGGCGGACGGCCTCGTCGAAGACATCGTCGCGGCCCTCGCGCAGGCCGCTGATGGTGGGCCTGATCTCGATGTCCGGCACGATGCCGATGCGCTGCGTCGGCCGGCCGTCCGGATAGAACACGCCAAGGCCGGAAATGAGGGTGGAGAGCCCACCCGGCAGGCGAATCAGCGAGACGTTCCCGTCGGCGCCGGCGGTCTGGCTGCCGACGACGATGACGCTCGGCGCGGTCTTCAGGGCCATGACCGTGTACTCCGCCTGGCTCTGCGTCTCCTGGTCGGCGAGCACGACCACCACGCCGGCATAGGTGAAGGCCGGTGTCGGGAGAAGGGACCAGGCATCCGGAGACCCCGGTCCAGTCACGAAGTTCCTGGTCCAGATGAACGAGCCGGGGTGGCCGTAGTCCGGGTTGAAAAACTTCACGAACGGGCGTGTGGCCGGGTTCAGGTAGTTCGAGACGTCGTACAGCGTTCCCAGCGGGTAGTTCCTGATGTCGAAGATGATCGCGCGGGTGTCCTTCATCTGTCCCATCACGAACGGGACGTCCGCGGATTGCAGCTGGCCCATGTTCACGTACCCGATGTTGCTCTTCAGGATCGTCCAGGCGCCCGCCTGGGCCTCGAAATCCGCGATCGCAGAACTGAGCACGCTCTGGCCGACGCAGTCGACGGTGACCTCGAACGGTGCGGGGCCGCCGCGATCGATCGTCAGGATCATCTTCGCTGCATTCGTCCTCACGAGGTTGCTGTGGCTGTTCCGCTCCAGGGACGCCGCGTTGGAGCCGTTCACGAACTTCGCCATCTCCGCGCGCCGCGTTTCGACCGAGATCCCGTCGATGTGCGTGATGACGTCACCGACCAGGATGTCCACTCCCGGCGCCAGCAATGTCGTGTACACGCGCGTGACGACGGTCCGTCCTTGGACGAGGCGCAGCCGCAGGGGCGCGTACAGCTGGCCCCAGTACAGGGTCAGGACGCCGCTGGAGGTGGCCGCGTGCGCGTCGGTGATGCTGGCCGTCAACTGCGCCACCGCGAGGTGATACTGCACGTCGGTCGACGCCTGGCGGAACACCGGGATCATCGGCGCCAGCACGGTGTTCCAGTCGCGGTCCATGCCGTCCTTGCACGGGTAGTAGTACTGCACCATGTTCCAGTAGCGGAAGAGCGCGACCAGGCGGATCTCCTCGGACGGGATGGAGGTCGACAGGCTGGCGTAACCGAGGTCCTTGCTGAAGTCCGGATTCCCTGCGCCCCCTGGCGCGACATAGTTGTTCGGGCCCGGCCGGTGCGCGAGGACGATGGCCTTCAGCAGCGTCCGCGTCGCGGGCGCGAACGCCACGTCGTCGTCGATCCAGCGGAACGCCGGGCCGAGCGCCGCCGCCTCGCGCGGTATGCCGACCCGAAGCTCCCTCAGGATGCGCGCCAGGCCGGCCTCCCCGATGAGGTTGACCACTTCCTGATTGAACCCGGACTGCCCGGCGGCGAGCTTGAATCTCGGAATGGCGGCGACCAGCGTTTCGTCCCAGTCGGACGAGCTCGCGACGTCCGGATGGAAGTACTTCAGCAGCCCCCACACCTTGCAGAGCCCGGCGAGATTGATGTTCGGGTCGCTGACCTGTTGCGATTGAGCGGTGGGCGCAGACGCCAGGAACGCCGCCAGCACGACGCCCGTGATGAGACGAACGCGCGTCTTCACGTGACCTCCTCGGCGAAGGACGTCCAAGTCGGAAAGACAACCGGCAGCTACGATCGGGCAGGTGCGACGATGATACGGGCACGCCCGAGCGGAAATCAATGTGCCAGTCGGCTCGCCCTACCAGACGACGCGGACGCGTCCCCAGCGGACGATGTCCGCGTCGTTCGTGATGAGGGGAAGATCGAGACGCCGTGCCGCCGCGCAGATCAGGCCATCGAAGGGATCGTCGTTCGGGCTCGCCTCGGTAGCGAGAAACACCTGCTCGGCCGCCAGATCGTAGGGCTGGAAGGCCGGGTTGGCGACGAGACCTTCGAAGAACTCACGGAGCGGCATCGGCAGTCGAAATCGCCCCCTGCCGAACGCGAGCGCGAACTCGGCAACGACGATGGCCGGTACGTAGACGATCGCCTGCCTGGTCTCGCAGGCGTCGAAGATCGCGGCCGCCTCTTTGCCAAGCCGCAGACCGCCAACCGCGTAATAGACGAGCGCATGGGTGTCGCAGACCGCCGCGTCGATCCGCTTACCCACGGGGTACCCTCGGAGCAGGCGGCTCCCGCGGACCGTCGGCCCGCGCGGTCGCCAGGCGTGTTGCCGGGCCCCGCGCAGGCTTGCGGCCTTCGGACGGTTCGGTGTCCAGTCCGTCGACCAGCGAATCCCATCTCTTCCGCCACGTCTGCCAGATCGCCTCGGACACTCCGAGTCCGCCGGACGCGATCGCGGGCGCGAGCGCCGCCAGCGCGCCCTTCATCGTATGGACGGGCGGGGGTGAGTCCCGTCCGAACCGGGCCCTGGTGATCAGGCGATCGAGGCACTCGCTGATGCTGCCGAGCCCCTCGACCCGCGAGCGCCCCTTGAGCCAGACCAGGTTGTCAGGATTGAGCGTGACGGAAATCGCTTGCTTGCTCATACGATAATTATCGTATGATACCTCGGCCGTCGCAGTCAACATGTAACCAACCCCTCCATCCGTCACGTTCGAGATCCCTGGCTGAGATTCAGCCTCGCAACATTCGGGCCAGGGCCGGCCTTTTCCTGACCGGCTGTCGAATTCGGCCGACGCCTGTGCAACAACACGCCAGATGTTCGTGAAGAACGCCGGTCGCCGCTCTCGTCGATGGCAGAAACTGCGACATCTCTGCCTGGAAGTGAAGGCAGATCGTAGACCCGCGGGCGGCCGGAGCAGAGCAGTGGACGGCCGCAGGGCGGAATCGTCGATCGAACAGACGACTGACGCGACTCTCCGTCTATAATGTGTCCGCGGATCAGCCTTCCTTGTAGGATCCCAATTCATGCTGAAATCCGGCTTCATATCGATAGGGTTTTGCGTCGCGATCGGGATGGCGTTCGGGGGCTGCACTCCCGCCGCAAGAGGTTCGTCCTCGCCCGCGTCGGACGCGTCCTCGACGGTGACCGTCAAGCGCGGGACCTTCGTGCGCCGCGTGCGCGTCGCGGGCAACACTGAAGCCATGCGCGCGTCGGCCGCCATCGTCCCGCGGATGTCCGGCCAGTCCTCGTCGACCCTGGTCATCACCACGCTCGTGAAGGGCGGCTCCAAGGTGCGCCGCGGGGACGTGCTGGTCGAATTCGATCGGCAGGATCAGGCTCGCGCCGCCTTCGACCGGCGCGCCGAGTTCCTCGACCTGGAACAGCAAATCAAGCGCCAGCAGGCCGATCAGGCCGCGGCCCGGGCGACCGACGAGACGGGGCTGAACGCCGCCGAGAACGATGTCGAGCGGGCGAAGCTCGAGGTGCTGAAGAACAAGTTCCTGCCGGGGATCGAAGCCGAGAAGAACACGCTCGCGCTCGAGCAGGCCCAGGCGCGGCTCGCCGAGATCACCACGACCTTCGCCCTCCGGCGGAAGGCAGCCGAAGCGGACCGGCGGATCCTCGAGATCCGCCGCGACCGATCGCGCAACGCGCTCGAGCACGCTGAGAAGAACGCCGACAAGATGACGCTCTACGCGCCGTTCGAGGGCCTGGCCGTCCTGCAGTCCAATTTCAGGGGCTCCCAGCAGACCCAGGTCCAGGAAGGCGACGAAGTGCGGCCCGGCCTGCCGGTCGTGAGCGTGGTCGATCCCACCTCCATGCGAGTGCGGGTTCGCGTGAACCAGACCGATTCCGCCTCGGTGGCGATCGGGCAGCCGGCCCGGATCTCGCTCGACGCCTATCCTGGCCTCGAATTCGACGGCCGGGTCGATCAGGTCGCGCCGCTCGCCGTACCGAGCTCGCTCACGCCGACCGTCCGCGGCCTGGTCGCCGTCGTCGCCGTCCACGGATCGCACGCGAGCCTGATGCCGGATCTTTCGGCCGCCGTCGACATCGCGGTCGAGCGCCGCGACAACGTCCTGATTGTGCCGCGCGAGGCCGTGCGCATCGAGGCCGGCCAGGCCTCGGTCCTCGCGCGCGCCGGCGGCGGGTTCGAGAAGAAGACCGTCGTGCTCGGGCCGATCAGCGCCGACCAGGCCGTCGTGGCGTCCGGCCTCGACGAAGGTGCCGTGATTGCGCGGCGTGCGGCTGGAGGATCGTAACGTGATGAACCGCTTCGGTCGCTGGCGTCGCCCCGCACGAATCGCGGCCGTGCTGGCCGTGCCTGCCATCGGCGTCGTGCTCTACGGCGCGTTCGGCCGGAACGGCGCCGACGGCGTCGCCACCGCTGTCGTCACCCGCGGCGAATTCATCGACATCGTGGACCTGCGCGGCGAGGTCCGGCCCCTCAAGTCTGTCGCCCTCGCGGCGCCCATGCAGGCCGGCGAGTTGCAGATCATCCGGCTCGTCAAGAACGGCACGGCGGTCACCGCGGGCGATCTCGTCGTGGAGTTCGACAGCACCTCGCTCAAGCGCACCTACGAGGATCGCAAGACGGAGCTGAAACAGGCACAAGCCGAAATCGACCAGGCGACCGCGCAGGTGAAGATCTCCCAGGAAGAGAGCACCACGCGCCTGCTTCGGGCGCGATTCGACGTGGACCGCGCGTCGCTCGACGTCCTCGACGGCGACTTCATCGCCCGCCTCGACCACGAACGCGCGGTGCTGGCCCTCGACGATGCGAAGCAGCGGCTGAAAGAGGCGGAGAAGCGGCACGAGGCGGACCAGGCGGCCACCGCCACGACGCTCGCATCGCGGCAGCGGCGCCGTGATCGGATCCAGCAGGACCTCGCGCGGATCGAACGCGGCCTGGAATCGCTCGAGCTGCGCGCCCCGTCAGCCGGAACCGTCACGGTGATGCAGAACAATCGCACCGCGAACGCCGGGCGCCAGGATTTCCACGAAGGCGATCGGGTCTGGCCCGGCGCCACCATCGTCGAGCTGCCGGACCTCTCGGCGGTGCACCTGGCGGCGCGGCTCGAGGAATCCGATCGCGGCCGCGTCGCGCTCGGCCAGGTCGCCACCGTGCGGCTCGACGCGATTCCGGACCGCGACTACCGCGCGGAGATCTCGACGATCTCGCTCCTGGCGCGCATCGACTTCTCGAGCTCGTGGCCGCCGGCCCGCGACTTCGACGTCGAGCTGCACCTCACCAACGCCGACACGAAGCTCAAGCCGGGCATGACGGCTGCCGTGCGCGTGGCCGTGGGAAAGCTGCCCGGCGTCCTGATCGTCCCGGTCGAGGCCGTTTCCCTCGTCAACGGCCACCCGACGGTCTTTCGGCGTGCGGGATCGAAGTTCGAGGCGACGCCCGTCTCGGTCCTCAAACGCGGCCGGGAGCAGATCGCGATCGCCTCGGGCGTGGACGCAGGCGACCGGGTGGCCCTCAAGACCAAGGCTGCCGCTGGACCGGCCGGCGCGAAATGACACGTGGACTGATTCGATGACCCTGAAGCGCGGACTCGTGATTGGAGTCGTCGTGGCGGCCGCCGCCGGCCTGGCCGCCGTGGCGACGACGCGGATGAACCGTCCTTCGGCGCCGGCCCGTGGGGTACCGACCGCACGGGTGGTCGCCGGGCCGATGCGGCTCGACGTGCGGACGGTCGGGGAGATGCGGGCCGGCCGCGTCGTGACGCTAGCCGCGCCGGCCGCGGGATCCTCCCTCCGCGTCGTGCGGATCGCGGAAACCGGTGCGGCAGTGCACAAGGACGACGTCATCATCGAGTTCGATCCGGCCGACCAGCTCTACTCGGTCGAACAGTCACAATCCGAGCTGGCCGAATCCGAGCAGCAGATCGTCAGGCTGCGCGCCGATCTCGACGCGCAGATCGCGGCGGACCAGGTGGGCCTGCTGACCGCGCGGTTCGACGTGCGCCGCGCCGAGCTCGACGCGAAGATGCCCGAGCGGCTCATCAGCGGCATCGACTTCAAGAAGCGGGCGCTCGCCCTCGAGGAGAACAGGCGCCGGCTGGCGCAGCTCGATCACGACGCGTTGTCGCGCACGATCACCGGCCGGGCCGGCGTGGCCGTCGTCGAAGAGCGGCGCAACCGCTCGCGCCTCTCCGCCGAGCGGTCGCAGCAGATCATCGACAGCCTCGACGTGCTGGCGCCAATCGACGGGCTCGTCGTCGTCCGCGAGAACCGCGACGCGATGGGCGGCATGTTCTTCGCCGGCCTGTCGCTCCCTGAATTCCGGGCGGGCGACACGGTCGCGTCCGGCCGCCCCGTGATCGACGTCTTCGCGACCGGCGAGATGGAGATCAGGGCCAAGGTCAGCGAGCAGGAGCGCTCCAACATCGCCGTCGGCCAGGCGGCAACCGTGCGGTCGGATTCGCTGGCGGGCCGCGCGTTCAGCGCACACGTCTCGGCCATCGCCGGGAGCGCCTCGCGGCCTGGCGAGAACACCGGGCCGCTCAGGCAGTTCGACGTGTCGCTCAAGCCCGACAACGGGGTTTCCGGTCTTGGCGCCGGCACGACCGTGCGCATCGTCATCACCGGGTCCGAGATCGGCCACGTGCTCACGATTCCGCGACAGGCCGTGTTCCAGAAGAACGGCAACACCGTCGTGTACCTGCGTGTCGGCGACCGCTTCGACGCGCGGGAGGTGAAAACGACCTACCGATCGGAGAGCCGGATCGCGATCGAGGGAGTGGCCGAAGGGGCGGAAGTGGCGCTCGTCAACCCCGAGGTTGCCGCCGCCGTGACCGGGGAAGCGAAGCCTGCGCCGACGCCGACGGGAGGGCCGAAGTGAGCGAACCACGCTTCGAACACCTGATCCCCCGCCTGCGGCGCGCGTTCGACGTCCGGCGCGAGCTGGCGCAGGGCCTCGACAACCTGCGGACTCACAAGCTGCGATCGCTCCTGACGATGCTGGGGATGATCTTCGGCGTGGGCGCGGTCGTCGCGATGCTGTCGATCGGCGCGGGCGCCCGCCA
Source organism: uncultured Acidobacteriota bacterium (assembly GCA_963695795.1). Lineage (GTDB taxonomy): Bacteria > Acidobacteriota > Vicinamibacteria > Vicinamibacterales > JAKQTR01 > CAVOHU01. Next base: position 359,507 of record CAVOHU010000001.1, read on the forward strand.
GGAAGTCATCGCCTTCATCGAGCAGTTGGGCGTGCACAACATCATCGTCGAGGCGCGCGAGGCGACCGACGATCAGACCCTCCAGAAAACGCGCAAGCTGTCGGCCGGGCTCACGCTCGCGGATCTTCGGGGCATCGAGGCGAACCTCGAGCACCTCGTGGTGACGAGCGCGCGGAAGCGGCTCACGCCCCAGAAGATGCTCCCGAGGCCGATGGTCGACACGCCGGCCATCTTCGGCGTGGCGCCGACCTACGCGGAACTCGCGGGCCTGAGGATCCCTAGCGGCCGCTTCTTCGACGCGCTCGACAGCGACGCCGCGTCGGCGGTCGCGGTCGTCGGGCAGGCCGCCGCGGCCTCGCTCTTCGGGCCCGACGACCCGATCGGCAAGTTCGTCAAGGTGAACCAGCAGTGGTTCCAGGTGATTGGCACCGTCGGGCCGCAGCTTGGCGCCGAGGTCGACGTGGCGGGCCTCCCGGCGCAGGATCGCAACAACGTGATCTACGTTCCGCTGACGGCCATGATGCTCCGCATCGAGGATTCGCAGAGCTGGCGGAAGGACGAAATCGACGGGCTCTACCTGCGCCTCACGCCTGAAGCGGATGTGACGACGGCCGGGGCGGTCCTGCGGGGCCTGCTGGACGCCTCGCACCGCGGCGCGGGCGATTTCAGCGTGATCGTGCCGGCCGACCTGCTGGCCGAGCAGCAGCGGACACGGCGGATCTTCGAGGTCGTGATGGTCGCGATCGCCTCGATCTCGCTGCTCGTCGGCGGCATCGGCATCATGAACATCATGCTGGCGAGCGTGCTCGAGCGGACTCGCGAGATCGGCGTGCGCCGCGCGATCGGCGCCCGCAAGCTCGACATCGTCAAGCAGTTCCTCGTCGAAACCGCGCTCATCACGACGACGGGCGGCGCGGTCGGCATCCTGCTCGGCGCGGCCCTGTCGCAGCTGGTGGGATATTTCGCGGGCTGGTCCACGATCGTCAGCGCGATGTCGATCTTCCTCGCCTTCTTCGTCTCCGTGTCGGTCGGCATCGTGTTCGGCGTGTACCCGGCCATGCGCGCGGCCAGCCTGGACCCGGTCCACGCGCTGCACTACGAATAGAAAAGAGGCGCGTCGCGGCAGGCGGCGGGTATACACTCCCCCGCATGATCCGCTCGAAATTCACTGTCGCCCTGCTCGTGGCCGCAGGCCTGGCTGCCGCCGCTGCCACACTCGACTCCCAATCGGCCCGCCCGCTTCGCATCGAAGTGTCGTTCCCGGCCACGCTCGAATCGAAGCCGCTCGACGGCCGAATCCTCGTCGTGATCTCGAGGCGCGAGACGCCTCCGCCGATGAACGCGCAGATGCGCGGCAACAACGCGCAGCCGATGTTCGGCATCGACGTCGACGGCCTGAAGCCCGGCCAGCCCGCCATTATCGACGCCTCCACGCGCGGATGGCCGGTCGAGAGCCTGCGCGATCTCCCGCCGGGCGACTACTTCGCCCAGGCGGTGTTCAACGTGTACACCACCGTGAAGCGCGCCGACGGCCACACGCTCAAAGTCCACCTCGATCAGTGGGAAGGGCAGAACTACCGCACCTCTCCCGGGAACCTCGTCAGCGACGTCGCGAAGCTCCACATCGACCCGAAACTCGGCGGCACGGCCAGGATCGCGTTCGCGAAGAAGAACCCGCCCATTCAACCGCCGCAGGACTCGAAGTACGTCAAGCACGTCAAGTTCAGGAGCGACATCCTCAGCCGATGGTGGGGCACCGACATCTTCCTCGGCGCCGTCGTGCTCCTGCCCGAGGGATGGGCCGAACGTTCGAACGCGAAATATCCGGTCATCTATAACCAGGGCCACTTTCCGAGGACCTTCGGCGGATTCCGCGACGAGCCGCCCGAGGCTGGCGCGACCGGCCGCGTCCTCACGCAACAGCAGGCGGCCTATCGCTTCTACCAGGACTGGATTTCCGGCCGCATGGGACGCGTCATCATCGTCCTCATCCAGCACCCAACCCCGTTCTACGACGACTCCTATGCGGTGAACTCCGCCAACAACGGCCCGTACGGCGACGCGCTCTGGCAGGAGCTCGTCCCGCGCGTCGAGCAGCAGTTCCGCGGAATCGGGCGGCCGTGGGCGCGCATGACCTACGGAGGATCGACGGGCGGCTGGGAGTCGCTGGCATGGCAGGTCCTCTATCCCGACAACCTGAACGGCACCTGGACCTTCTGTCCCGACCCGGTGGATTTCCGCTACTTCCAGATGGTGAACATCTACGAGGACGAGAACGCCTTCTACTCGAACAGCGAATGGAAGAAGACGCCGGCGCGCGCGTGGCAGCGCGGCCTGGACGATGAGATCTCGATGTCGCAGCTCGACGCGAGCCGCCTCGAGCAGGTGCTGGGCACCCGCGGGCGTTCGGGCGATCAGATGGACATCTTCATGAGCGTGTTCGGGCCCGTCGGGCCGGACGGATATCCGAAGCTCCTCTACGACAAGTGGACGGGCGTCATCGACAAGTCTGTCGTCACCTACTGGCGCGACAACTACGACCTCCGCCACGTCCTCGAGCGCGACTGGAAGATGCTCGGCCCGAAGCTCGTCGGGAAGATCCACGTCTACATCGGCGACCAGGATACCTACCTGCTCGAGGAAGCGGCCTTCAAGCTGCAGGAGTTCCTCGAGGGCACGAAGGCCCCGTACTACGCCGGCAGCTTCGACATCGGCAAGCGCCAGCCGCACTGCTATTCGGGCGCACCCGAGTTTGCGGGCCAGCGGGTGGAGCAGCGGATCCTGCCGAAGATGGTCGAGCGAATGCTGTTGACGGCGCCCGCCGGCGGGGATCTGTCGTGGAGGTACTGACCCAAGGACCCTGGCTTCAGGCACCAGGCTTCAGGCCGGATCACGGTCGATTCGCCGTAGGGGCGACCCGGTGGGTCGCCCGTGACATGGCCTGTCGCCTCTCTGTCGCGCCCCCACCTGTGGTACGCTCCGCGCGTCACGAACACTGTTCTTTCCTGGAGGAACGAGCATGCGCGTCTCTCGTTTCACACTCTCGGCGGCGCTCGGCGCAACCCTTTTCCTGAGTTCCCAGATCGTTCCGAGCGCCCAGGCCCCGGCCAAGCCGGTGCCGGCGTACCAGCGGTACCTGAGCCCGGCGTCGCCCCTCGAGCTGGTCGCGGCGAAGAACGTCGATCGCGTCGCCTGGACGGCGTTCGAGGAGGGGAAGCGCAACGCGTACACCGCCGTGGGGCCCGCCTTCGTGCCCGTCCGGCTGACGAGCTTCCTGGCCGACAACGGGATCGACACTTCCGGCGTCAGGATTTCGGACGACGGCTCGACCGTCATGTTCATCCGGGGGTCGGCGCTCAACCGCGACGGGTGGGTGGCCAACCCGTCAGCCGATCCGAACGGGCCCGAGCGCGCAATCTGGGCCGCGAAGACGATCGGCGGGCCGGCCTTCCGCGTCGTCGAGGCCGTGAACGGCGAGCTGGCGCCCGACGGCAGCTCGGTGCTCTTCGTGAAGGAAGGGCAGATCTACCGCGCGAAGGTCACGCCAATCCGCCCGGCGGCGGAAATCGATCGCGGCGAGAAGCCGTTCATCAAGGAGTGGGGCGTGCAGAGCGCGCCCACGTGGTCGCCCGACGGCAGAAAGATCGCCTTCGTCACGACCCGCACCGACCACAGCTTCGTCGTCGTCTACGACATGGCGACACGGACCGTGACGTACATGTCGCCGAGCGTCGATTTCGACTCGACCCCGATGTGGACTTCTGACGGCAAGAGCATCGTGTTCGTGCGCCGGCCCGGGCTGCCCTTCGGCCAGCAGGCGCAGCAGGGAGGCGCCGGGATCGGCGTGCCGGGCGGTCCCGCAGCGGCACAGCCCGGCGCGGCGGCAGGACGCGGAGGGCGCGGCCAGGCCGGCGGCGGCGGAGCGGCTGCAGCGCAGCCACAGAGCCCGGCAGCCGCGAAGGTGCCCGGCCTGACGCGCTCGGCGTTCAGGGGAGGCTACACGTTCTCGATCTGGAAGGGAGAGATCGCAACGGGTGAGGCACGAGAAGTGTGGCACGCCCAGCCGAACGATCCGATGATGAGCGGCGCTCAGAACCTGAGGCTTGCCGGCGACTACATCGTGTTCAGATTTCTGCCGGGGGGCGGGCGCGGCGGGCGCGGCGGCGCGGCGGCGGCCGAGGGACAGCCGGCGGCAGCTCCGGACGAATGGGATCGCTACTATTCGCTGAATATTGCCAGCACCGACACGCGGCCAGTCCTGCTGACGACGACCGACGGCCTCATCGAGGACGCGACTTCGATCGCCCTCTCACGCGACGGCAAGACGTTCTACTACTGCACCAATGCGAAGGACATCGAGCATCGCCATATCTGGGAGGTCCCGGTGGCGGGCGGCACGCCGGTGCAGGTGACGACGGGCGCGGGAATCGAGACGAAGCCCGTGCCGCTCTCCTCGGGAAAACTGCTCGCGACGATGAGCGCGGACTGGAAGATGCCGCAGTCGCTCGGCATCTGGACGCTTGCCTCGACGCCAGCGGCGCAGAAGATCGTGTTCCCGACCTCGCGCAAGCTGTTCCCGATGGACGCGCAGGTCGAGCCGCAGCTCGTCATGACGAAGGCGGCCGACGGCCTCGACATCCACAACCAGCTCTTCCTGCCGAAGGACATCAAGCCGGGCGAGAAGCGGCCGGCGATCATCTTCGTGCACGGCGGGCCGGCCCGGCAGATGCTGCTCGGCTACCACTACATGCAGTTCTATCACTGGGCCTACGCGATCAATCAGTGGCTGGCGAGCGAAGGCTACATCGTGATGTCGGTGAACTACCGGAGCGGCATCGGCTACGGCAACTCGTTCCGCACCGCTCCCAATACCGGCCAGCGCGGCAACGCCGAGTACCAGGACGTGGTCGCGGGCGGCAAGTACCTGCAGTCGAGGCCGGACGTCGATCCGAATCGCGTCGGCATCTGGGGGCTCTCCTACGGCGGCGTGCTGACCTCGCAGGCGCTCGCGCGCAACTCCGACATCTTCAAGGCCGGCGTCGATCTCGCGGGCGTGCACCTCTGGGGCAGCTCGCTCGACCCGGAGGCCGTGTCCTACAAGTCGTCGACGATTGGCGCGATCGAGGGCTGGAAATCGCCCGTGCTGCTCGTGCACGGCGATGACGACCGCAACGTGGCGTTCCAGCAGACGACGGGCCTCGTGCAGCTGCTCCGGCAGCGGGACGTGTACTTCGAGCTGATCGTCTTCCCCGACGACACGCACGAGTCGATGCTGCACAGCCGGTGGATGTACACGCTCGATCGGATGGACACATTTCTCAAGCGATTCCTCAAGCCTGAGCTGAAGACGGCGTCGGCGCCCACGCAGTAGAGTCGCGGCCCACTCAGTGGAATAGTTGCGTCGCCTGTGGCGACGCGCGCGGGCACGGCAAGATCGAGGGCGGCAGGATGGCACGTCCTGCCGCCCTCGTGTCGTTCGGTCCCCGGCCAGCCGTTGTCGCGAATTCAATACAACCCGCGAATTCGCGCAAGGCCCGATCCTCTTGCGTGCGGACCGTGTTACCCTGCGAGCGCCACAACGTATCGTCGACCAGGCTTTCCCGCGGATCGTCTTCAGTCCTCGTCGTTTAGCGCGTATCTTGGCGGAGTGTGCTGGCGGCGTTACGTTGCGGCGCCTGCAGCATAACGCAGCGGACGGCGCCGAATTGTGCTGCAGCTGAGTAACAAGTTAGGCCGCAAGACACAGGCCCGAGGGAGATTGCGACGATGCGACACTTGGAGAAAGCCGTTCGTGCTTTGGCACTCACTGCCATTGGGCTCACGGGAGCATGCGGGCCTCATGGTTCGACGATTGCTGCTGTGACTCTTGATGAGGCACAATTCGACGCGGTGAGGCGAGCCGGCCAGGGCCTGAGGACTGCGGCGACCGTCGGCATCACTGAGGTGAAGTATCGCGACCTAGCCCAGGCGTGCGACGTTGAGGCGGCGCTCGCGGTGCAGAAGGCGAGGCTTGAGCCGGAGAGGGCGATCGCCGCACGGTACGTTGAGATGTGTACGGCCTATCGGGATGTGTTGGTTATCTGGGACGCGCGCTCTCGGGAGACCCAGCGCATGGGCCACGAGCCGAAGATGGGATACATCAACGTGTCCACGCCTGACCTCCACCGTCTTGTGGCGGCCTACGATATCAACAAGATCCCAGGCCTATCTGCCGAGGAATATAGGCGGCAATCTCGGGAGTTGCTGAAAAGAGCCATGGCCGGCGATGATCTGGCCGGTCCTCCGATCTCGCTGGAGGATCAAATCGACTCCAACTCAGCCACCCACCAAGTGTGGGCCTCTGCAGCGAAGAAGCTCGACAAGGCCAATGAACGTCAATGACGGTTGCAGCCTAACACGCCGCTGCAGCCGACGAGCGGCTCAGTGTACGCGAGGTGACCCGACCGATGCAGGGCGCCGCTCGCGGCTGAGCGGCAGGTCGTTAGACCGCCAAGGACGAGCTTCTTGACGACCGTCTGATATATGCATAAGATACACAGATGCGGGTGACGTGGGATCCCCAGAAGGCGGCGGGGAATCTCCAGAAACACGGGATCCACTTCAGCGACGCTGAGGCCGTCATGTTCGATCCTAACGGACTCAGCCAGGAGGATCGCCGGGCGCGGGACGAACAGCGATTTGTCGCTGTTGGCCTCGATGTCGTGGGGCGCGTCGTCGTGGTGGTGTACACGTATCGCGGGGAGGAAGTGCGCCTGATCTCAGCGCGGCTGGCCACTCCGCACGAGAGACAGCAGTATGCGAAAGGAATACGACTTCAGCAACGCGAGGCGCGGTCCGGTCGTTCGACAGACGGGAAAGACCCGGATTACGATCTACCTGGACGACGCGATCCTCGCCGCATTTCGCACTCGCGCGGACGGCGCCGGAAAGGGCTACCAGACGATGATCAATGAGGCCCTGCGAGAGTACCTGGGACGAGCGGGCGAGCGCGTCGATGCGGCGACGATCAGACGGATTGTCCGGGAGGAACTGCGCAAGGCAGGATAGGGTCGGTCTAACAAGGCCTTGCACCCGACACCGGCTGTCGCCTGCGCGAGCCGGCGCGGGTGAAGGCCGGGCGTTGGACCGACGATGACACGGGGGAGGCGCCGATGAACGTCGTACAGGCAGCGATGGTTGGGGTTGTGGCTGCGCTGTGTTTCCCTGGTGAGGGAGCGGTCAACGGCCAGCAAGTAGCCGCTTCTGGTGGGCGGCGAACTGCGTTCGAGGGCAAGAGTAGTTCTGGACCGGTGTCGCCGACCGTGGTCGCGACGTACGTCACGCGAAACGGCCAGTTGTCGCTACTGGTGCTTTGGCGCGGGACACCTGGCTGGTTCACTCGCGGGATCTACCATTCGTCCGGGGGCGGTGGCAACGAGGCGCGCGATTTGGTCCGCATGCACTACGGAGGGATGGACTTCACCATCGAACTGGATCGCGTCAGAAACGTGGCGAGCCTGATTGGAAAGGAAATCAGGTTAGGGGAATCGAATGTAGTGCTTGTCGACGACGTGGACAGCCAATCCGGCCCGAGGCTGGTCGCGGCCACACACGTCGAACCAGGATTGACGCCATTGCAGAATCCCGTTGCGGTCGCCGTAGGCCAACAAGCGGAATTGGTTCAGTACCTGCAGTGCGATGTACCGTTGCCCAACCCATCATTGCAGGCGCTGCTCGCGGGAGTCTGCTCGCAGGTAAGGAAGTAGGCCGGACGTACCGCCGACGACACCCGCGGCCCAACAACGCGCTGGAGCCGACAGCGCGCTGGTGCGTTGCCGGCCATCGCGCTGCGGCTCAGCGCGGATCGTTGGGCGGACGAGATCGAGTATGCCTGTCAAGATTGGTGAAGTAGAGGCGCTCTTCCGGTACCCAGTGAAGTCCATGAGCGGCGAGCTTCTCGAGGTCGCCGACCTGGGCTGGCACGGTCTTGACGGCGACCGGCGCCTGGCCTTCCGTCGGGTTGACGATCGCGGCGGTTTCCCCTGGCTGTCCGCCACCAAGCTTCCAGAGCTGCTGCTCTTTGCTCCACAGCGGCGGGGACCCGCCGTCGGTGGAAACCTCCCGACGCACGTTCGCACGCCAGAAGGAAAAGAGCTGGCTGTTTTCGGCCAAGAATTGGCGACGGAGGTCGGTCGCCGCCATGGTTCACCGGTCGAGATGATGTACCTCAACCGTGGCATCTTCGACGAAGCGAGCATCTCCGTGATTACATCCACCACGGTCGGCGAAATCGGGAGGCTCACGGCGCAGCGCCCAGACGTCCGAAGATTCCGACCGAACATTCTGATTGCATCACTGCGATCAGTCCCCTTCGAGGAGGACGAATGGGTGGGAGGCGTCCTCTCGTTCGGAGAAACCAACGAGGCCGCCGCCATAGGCATCACTAATCGCGACGAGCGCTGTTCGATGGTGAACCTCGACCCTGGCTCGGCACGCCCCGCCGCCGAGGTGCTGAAGGCGATTGTGCGGGTGAGGGACAACAAGGCTGGGGTCTACGGCACCACCACCCGACGCGGGCGCCTCGCGGTAGGGCAGCCCATCTTCTTCGAGCCGGCGGCCGAGCATCGGGAGCACCTGTGAATCGACCGGAATCTCATGCGGTGAGCGCCGCCCAACAACGGCTTGCAGCCGACAGCCGAGGCGCCTTCGAAGGAGCCAACATCGTCGAAGGCTCGTTGCGCGCCGGCTGCGACTGAATCACAAGTTGGACACCTTCAACGCCACTTGACGCTAACGAAGGCCTATGGTGTGGTCGCGGAGCCACTTGACCAGTTCGGCGCGAGACACGCGACTGGCGGCGAGACCCAGCATCAACTGCTCTTGCTCGTCGGTGGAGGCATCGATTTCGAAGCCGTTCAAGATGAGGAGGGTCTCCATGGCGGCATGCGCGATTCGCTTGTTGCCATCCAGGAACGGGTGGTTCTGCACCAGCGAGTACCCAAGCGCAGCGGCCTTTTCGACGAGCGTTGGGTAGAGGTCGACACCATCGAACATGTGTCGCGGTTGCGCCAGGGCCGATTCAAGTGCCCCCAGGTCGCGGACACCGGCAGCGCCCCCCGAGACGTCAACGATGGACCGGTGTAGTTCGACGACCTCACCCAGGCTGAGGTAGCGCATCAGGCGAGACGCCGGTACAGCTTGTCGTTCTTCTTGATGACGCGTTCGGCGGCCGCTCGGAAGTCGTCGTCTCGGGCCGCGAGTAGATCGGCCACGGCGGCGCGTGCCAGTTCGGCAGGGGGCACGCCGAGCCGAGCCGCTTCCTCGCGAAGACGGGCGGCCTGCGCGGCTGGGAGTTCGATAGCCAGTTCCATAGGGGTACTCTACCGCTTTCCGGCCACCTTGCGAGTTCTCCGAGTGCCGCATCGACCGTTTCGATGCTTTCGCGACCGAGACCGTGGCGCGGGCTGTCGTACCAAATCCCCGCGAATTCGAGTTCCGAGGAGGCTTCAGGTTCAAGCCGGACCTTCCGACCCGTCACTTGGTCAATCGCCGCGCGATGCGCGATCGCAGTCCTCCCAGGGTTCGCCCTCGGACTCGCCGCTCAACACGCGACGGGCACGACGCTCAATCTCCTGGGCCCAGGCAGCTTCCACCTCGGCAGGATCTTCCGGCGGGGCCTCTTCAAGGCTGGCAAGCAACTCGGCAGCGACGTCGGCCCGATCTTCCGTCGGCAACGCCAACGCTTCGCGAAGCAGGGCTTGCGCGCGCGGGGTCATAGGCCCAGTCTACGATGTGTGCACCGTCCGTGCGAGCCCGTCTCCGGGAGGCATGATGCGCTACACGAGAACTTTCTGCGCGATCGGCATGAGCGTGTGGGCGGCCGTGGCGGCCGGGAGCCAGCCCGCGGCCCCCGCAGAACTGTCCGGGGCGATGCGGGCCCACCTGAAGGACGAGCGGTTCGAAATCGTCACCGCCATCAGAGGGCTGCCGTTGGGCGTCCGGGACGGGCTGCAGCGGCTGTTCGGCAGCCAGTCACTCGACATCGCCGAGCCCGGAGCCAGCTTTCAGGCCACCGGCGTGATCGTCAATCCGAAACTGCCAATACGCCGGCTCGTCGCGGCGGGGTGCTCGATCGATCACTGCCTCGTCTACTACGAGCGCGGCGGCATCGCCCACACGTGGCTGGTGGCGCTCTTTCACTGGACGCCGGCCGCGACACGGTTCGAGTGGGGCGGCCTCTCGAAAGGCGGCCTGGCCTCGATCGACGAGGTTCGGAACGCCATTCTGTCCGGTGCGATCAAAGGACCGGTCAGGTTCTGGTAGTTCTCCCATGTCCGCCCGGGCGGCGGAAGACTGACTGAGAGGAGACGCTGATGTCGAAGAAGAACGCTCAGGGCAATCCCGCCCGCGCGAAGCGCACGCAGAAGTCCGCCAGGAGCACCGCCGCGACCGGCAAAAAGTTCACGGGGTTCACCGACGAGGAACGAGTCGCGATGAGGGAACGCGTCCAGGAGCTGAAGGCGGCCGGAGGCAAGGCGGACGAGGAACGCTCCGTGCTCGCGAAGATCGCCGAGATGCCGGAACCGGATCGCCGCATGGCCGAGCGGCTCCATGCGATTGTCAAAGCCAGCGCGCCCGCCCTCTCGCCGAAACTCTGGTACGGGATGCCCGCATACGCCAGGGACGACAAGGTTGTCTGCTTCTTCCAAAGCGCGCAGAAGTTCAAAACGAGGTACGCCACCTTCGGCTTCAGCGACAAGGCGAACCTCGACGATGGCGCCCTGTGGCCGACCGCCTTCGCGCTGACGGAGATGACCGCCGCCGAAGAAGCAAGGATCAGCGCGCTCGTGAAGAAAGCGGCCGGATAAAGCCGGCCGTCAGACATCGAGGGCCACCGGGCGCGACATTGTCCGCATGCCGGCGGATGTGAGTGGAGGGCAGCGTCCGCGCGGTGGGACGTAGAGTCGCAAGCTGGAAACGACCTTCAGTCGACTGGCTTCGAGCGACGTGCGGTCGTCGCCTTCTTCGGCGGTCGTCCGCCGAGCCTGCCGTTGGCGCGCGAGGCGCGTGCCTTGGCTGCGCTTCGTCGCGTTCCGATGAGCGCTGCGACGCCGACGATGTCGACACGCTTCTTCTGCCGATCGGACACGCGGGCCACGCGTACCTGCGCGCTAGACCGGCTGCTCGGGTGGGCTTCCAGGAAGGCGGTCAATACGGCGCTGATGGCGCGTTCGGCTTTTGCGTGGCTGTCGGCGGCAGCATAGACCGGCAAGCCCGGCACGTAGGCGCTCACGGCCCCGCTCGCCTCTGTTTCAATCACGATCGGATAGTGAACAGTCATTCGACACCCGCCTCGCGCAGGATTCGATTTCCCAGTCGGCCGGCGTCCTTTCTGGTGTGGACGGCTACCCAGACTTCCTTGCCGGTCGTCGGGTGCTTGAGCAGCCGGTGGCTGCCCTTTCCGGACCGAATCTCGACGAAACCGGCGGCCTTCAGCTTGCGGATAACTTCGGCCCAGGTCACAGCCCAATGCTAAAACCTAACGGTAGGTTATGTCAACAAGGCCGTGGCCCGAGGATTCCGTCGGCCAAATGGCCGAGTCCGGCTCGCAAAGCCCCCGTCACTTCTTCGGCGTGCCAATCCTGACGAGCACCGCGCCGTGCCGCGGCACCGCCGCCGAAACCTGGCTGCTCACGCGGCCAAGGTCCTTGTGCAGCCAGAGATCCCGAACCATCTGGCTGCCCGTCAGACCAAGATCGGAGAACTTCGCCGTGATCGTCGTCGGCCCCGGCCCGCGGTTGAACAGGCCGACCGCGAGCGTGCCATCCACAAGCGGCCGCGCCCAGATGTCGATGCGGCCGTCGCCAATGAGCCGCCCGGCCGCACGCCCGAGCACGTCCTGGTTGACGGAGAGCACCTCGAGATTCCCCAGCAGGTTGATCGTGGACTCGTCGAGATGCGGAGGACGACACATGGCGGAGCGAACGGCGCACCTGGTGGACGATGTGTTCCCGCCCGTACCCGTTCGTCAGTGGGTTATCAGTTTCCCACCGCGGGTCCGGTATCTTCTGGCCTGGGATCATGAGCGCTGCCGCGCGGCGGCGCCGTGGCGATCCTCCAGCGGTTCGGCGCCGCGCTCAATCTCAATGCGCACGTACACGCGCTCGTGCTCGACGGTGTCTTCGCGAGATCGACCTCCACTGCTGGAGCGGCTGGCCGTGCTCACGCCGCGACCACGCGTCAGCCTCATTCCGTATCACGGTGTGCTCTGCCCGCGCTCGACTTGGCGAGCCCGGGGTCGTCGGGCCGCAACGAGAAGCTGTACCCGAGCGAGCCATCGGCGGAGCGGCGACAGACGATTCTCGACGGCCTGACGACCCGGCGTGTTCAGCCGAGCCGATACGAGACGGGAGGTCTTGGGCTGACCTGATGCGACGCACGTTCGGCTTCGACGTGCTCGCGTGCCCGAACTGCGGGGCAGCGATGCGGCTCATCGCCCTCATCGATCAGGCGGCGGTCGTTGCGCGCATTCTTCGCCACCTCGGCCTCCCAGACGAGATTCCGCCGCCGGCTCCCGCCAGAGCCCCGCCGGACTTCTTCGAAACGCAAGACGCGGGTAACCAGAAAGTCGATCTGCGCCCCAAGCAGGATTGGCTGGAACCGTGCTGACCTCACGCCCACTGGTCGGACGGGAGAAGATGGTCACCGAGCGAAGCATCGCGCCGGAGGTCTGCGCGGCGCCGCGGTGCTCGCGCGAATCGCGCGCTTGACACGCAATCGGCGCGGCGTACCATTCGGGCGTGGCTCATCTGCTTTGTGTCACAGTGCCAGCCCATCCGGCCCCAGGAGCGGCGGAATCCCGAATCCCACGGTCTGAGAAGGGGCATTATGTTGCGCTGGGCCGGGACCGGGCAGTCGCCCGGTGCCCTAATATCGCCTATCGTCCTCGCAGGCCGATCGCTGGGACGTCGGCTTCCGCGTGCGCGACGTCGAGGTCGCGCCCGACGGCGCGATTTGGCTCATTCAGGACTCGAATGCGGGCGGCCTGTACAGAGTGATTCCGAAGTAGGACGATCATCTCCGCCGTCACCCAACCTGCCCGGCGGCATTGCGCGCGCCCTTCTCGATCGGCGCGACCCATCGGCCTGCGCTCAGGAGGGCGACGACCATGCCCATACCGTGAGCTGCACGACGCCCTGTGGAGTATCCCTTCCGACCCCTTCTCATGATGTCGTCGTTCGGCGGCAGGATGGCATCTGCCAGGGGTCGCCAGGGCGCGCCCGGGTCCGTTCTACTTGCGCATCGCCTTTACGGTATCCGTCAGCCCACGCTGCAGCAGCGCGTAGTCCCACCCGACGCTGAGCATCCGGTAACCGGCCGCGATCTTCGCCTGGACGTCGGCTGGCGTCGCATCCACCGCGGCCACGACCTTCCGGTCGAGGCACATCTTGAGAATGCGCGCGGCGTCCGCTTCCGGAATGTGCACGCATTCCACCGCACTCACTCCGGGGGTTTCGACGATCTCGCGCGCATTGCGCACGCCGATCTCGTTCTCGATCATCGCGACGACGAACAGCTCACCCTTGGGGTTGAGCGGCCACACATCGCGCCGCTCGCGCGGAATGTTCAGGCCGGCCAGGGCGGAGGTCTCGGCGTTGCGGACGGCGGAGATCGCGCGTTCGAGATCGGCACGGTTCTCGACGAATGGAATCCACACTCCCATCGCAGGCCCGACTTTTAGCGATTCGGCAATCTCGTACCGCGGATCCCAGGTCGCGCGGTTGGCCAGCTTCACGAGCACCACCGGCGCGCTCCGGGCCTCGGTCCGGAAACGAAGGCTGAAATCCTGCACGCCCAGCAGGAAGCTCCTGAGCGCAGGGAAGTCGAACACCTCGTGCTCGATGTCCGCGACGATGTAGTCGGCGTCAGAGGTGGCCAGCACCTTCGTGATGCGCGGGGCAGAGGTGGCAGCTGTCCAGACGCCGATAGCTGGTTTGCCGGCCTCGAGCAGCGAGATCAAGCGGTTGGCGCGCTCCTGGGCGAAGGCGTCCGGCACGACGACCACTGCGGCGATCACCGCGACGACCACCGCGCAAGACCACGAGCCCATTCGGCGATTCCGATGCAGAAGCTGTCTTTCCATGTGAAGAACTCCTCAAATCGTCCTGTACGATCCGCCGGCAGGGGGAGTCGGCTGCGCGATTGGAGCGCTCGTGAGCGGCTGCTGCATCCTACAACGGAAAGCGCCGCCGCGTGGCTCCCCCAGGATTGTCGCGAATGGCGGGCACCGGGCAGACGCCGAGCGGGCGATCGAGGGCCGACAACATCGTGCCGTTGGAGAACGGGCTCGTGACTCTCCACGGAGTGAACACCCGTCTGCTTACAGACATCGCGGATGAGAGGCGGCACGGTGATTCACCAGTGACGGGTGGGCGTCGAGCGCCAAATCTGTGAATTCGCAGAGCAGATCCATCCGATCTGCGAGGGAAAGGGAGGTAAATCACCGCGTTGCGCGCCGCCCCGGGAAGTGTGCGCTTCTGAAATACGGAGGCCGGGTCGGACAGAATGCGGAACCACAGGGCGGAGCAAACAGTAATAGGGGTACGGCCGTGACATCAACTTTGAACTGCAACACTGACTACCGGCCATGGAGACGCAGACCTACTGTGTCAAAGTGCCAGCCCATCCGGCCCCAGGAGCGGCGGAATCCCGAATCCCAGGGTCTGAGAAGGGGCATGACGTTGCGGTGGGCCGGGACCGGGCAGCCGCCCGGTGCCCTAATATCGCCTATCGTCGATTCTCCTTCGTTCGCAGTGAGCCAATCATATGTCTCAGAACGTTCCAAGAGAGGAGTGTGCGTGAAGCGCACTACTTCTTTGTCTATCACGGTGGCCTGCATTTGTCTCGCGGGCGGCTGCGCTCACGGGGCTCGCGTGGCCAGTTCTCGACCCCGGTTGTCGAACGAGCCGCCACCTAGGGTCATAAAGCTCGACTTTGACCTCAGGATGTTCAAGATGCTTGGTGTGTTGGAGCGGTTCGAGACGCCGGACGGTGCATACGAGTATGTGCTGCGATCATCGCTGGAGCTGGTGGTTCCCTTGGACCGTATTCCTGACGTCCGTGCGGGCTTGAGGAATGCCGTCGTGACGGCTGGCGTGTTCGACGACAGCATCCAGCCGAGTCATCGACGGGTGCTCCTCAGAATTGTGCGGCCGATGCGCGTTGATTTCAACGTGCCGGGCGATGTGAGGCCCCTTCCCGAATTACGGTTCTTGGTCCCGAAGAGCGTTGAGGAGCAAGCGGACTACATCAGCCTGGAGTTCAGCAGCGGGCGACTAGTTGTGCCGACCAATATGGATCTAAAGAGTGTGATGCGGCGACTGGCGCCCGCGTCGAAGTAGCTGTGTCACAGTGCCAGCCCATCCGGCCCCAGGAGCGGCGGAATCCCGAATCCCAGGGTCTGAAAAGGGGCATGACGTTGCGCTGGGCCGGGACCGGGCAGTCGCCCGGTGCCCTAATATCGCCTATCGTCCTGTGCCGTCCACCATCCTTCGCTCGCAGCGCAGGTCCTTCGACTCTGCATCGCGAGCTACGGATGGTAAACCCATTCTCCGCTCTCGATCGCAGGCAGAGGTTGCCCGCCGTAGCCTTGGCGAAGGCGGGCTGCCCTTTGTCGCCGCCGAGAGCTACGGCTGGCAGGCCGTAATCTCTTCACAGATCCACGATTTCTGAGGCCGTTGACGAGTCTTGATCAACGGCTTCGTCCTCATCTGCCCTGTTTGTGCCCAAATGATCGAGGTTCGGCGCCCCGAGGGCCGCGTGTCGAAGCGTGTGAAGGGTGACTTCACCAGCCCGACCGTGAATTCGGCGCGGCTCGAGTGGGATTTCAAGTTACTCTAACCGCCGATGTCCAAACGCGCGACCGAGGCCGCCTGGGTGGGGATCGGCTTCGCATGCCTGGCCGTCGCGGCCACGTATCCGCTTGTCGTCAACCTGCCCACGCATATTGCCGCGGATGCCGGCGATCCCGTGCTGAACGCCTGGACGCTGGCCTGGGACGCGGACCGGATCCGCCACGGGCTTAGTGGAATCTGGGACGCGCCGAGCTTCTTTCCGTATTCCCACACGCTGCTATACGCGGACCACTTGCTCGGCATCGCGATCTTTACCGCGCCACTGCAGTGGCTGACGCGCAACCCCGTGCTCGTCTACAACGTCGCGTTCATGGCGTCATTCGTGCTCGCCGGCACCGGGATGTATGTGCTCGCCCGCGAGGTCACCGGCCGCCGCGATGCCGCGATCATCGCGGCTGTCGTTTTCGCGTGCCAGCCGTTTCGCGCGGCGCACTTCTCGCACCTGCAGTTGCTCATGACCGGCTGGCTGCCGCTGAGCCTCTGGGCACTTCACCGCTATGTCGCGACGCGCGCGGCCCGATACCTGTCGGCCTGCGCCGTCTTCTTCCTCCTGCAGGCGCTGGCCGCCTCCTACTTCTCCTACTATGCGTTGCTGCCACTCGGCATCGCCGGCGTCGTCGAAGCTTGGCGCACGAGGACGCCGATCGGCCGGCTCGTCGTGCACGCCGTGCCTGCGTTGCTGCTCGTCGCGGCGGTCATGGTGCCCGTTGCACGTGCGTACTACGAGGTTCGCTCCCAGCAAGGCTTGAAGCGGTCGAGCGACGACATTGTGAAGCAGAGCGCGGACGTGGGCGACTACCTGAGCGCCGCACCGCGCTTGCGCCTCTGGGGCAGCCGCGGCAGCGGGCGCAGCGAGCACGAGCTGTTTCCGGGCGCCGTCGCTCTGGCACTTGCCGCGATCGCGATTGCGGTCCGCCGCCGCTCGCCCGCGGTCCTGTTGTATGGAGGCGTGCTGGCCGCGGCGTTTCTGCTGTCCCTCGGTCCCGAACCTTCCGCCTTCGGGCACCGCCTTGGCGTGCCGGGGCCGTACGCGCTACTGCTGAAGGTGGTGCCCGGACTGGACGGACTGCGCGCGCCCGCGCGCCTGGCGGTCGTCGTCCAGGTTGCGCTGGCGCTGCTCGCGGCATTCGGAGCCGCGTGGGTCCTCGACCGGTTGTCGTCGCGCACCCGGCCGGCGGCCGTCGCACTGGTCGTCGCGGTCATCGCGGCCGAAGGATGGGCCGCACCGATCACAGCACCCGTCTTTCACAAGGACGGGCCGCCAGAGCAGCGAGAGGCTTACGCGTATCTCGACAGTCTGCCGCCCGGAGCGGTGATGGAACTGCCGACCTCGACCGATCGCGACGAGCGCGAGTTCGCCTATCAGTACATGACACTCGTCCACGGGCACCGCATCGTCAACGGTCACAGCGGCTACCTGTCGCCGTTGTCGAGTTGGCTCCGTGACGGGCACTCCCCGTTTCGAGAAACGGACCGACAGAGCGACGCCGTCGAGATGTTGCGCGGAATCGGCGTCAAGTACATCGTCGTGCATCGCGCGTCATTTCCGGACCCGGCGCTGGCCGACGCACTGCTCGCCGTCTTCGAGCGCGAGCCGGCGCAGATCGTCATGCGCAGGACGATTGGCGACACGACGGTTGCCGTGCTGACTCCGCTCGGACTCGCGGCTGTGCCTCCAGGACTCACGGAAGTGCCCCTGCCATCCATGCGCGCGAGCGCCTCGGCAGGCAACGATCGTTTGCCGCTGCTGTTCGACGGCAACGTCGACAGCAGATGGCTGACGGGAGCCCGTCAATCAGGCATCGAGTGGCTCGCACTGGAGCTCGATCGCCCACGCGATGTGCGGGTGGTCCGTCTGCGGCTGGGCGCCCGCAGCTTCGGCGACTATCCGCGCGACCTCGCGGTCGACGTGATCGAAGGCGGAGAGTCCCGCACGGTATTTCTCGGATCCGTGCTGCCGATGTTCGCCCGAGGCCTGATCGCCGGCGACGAGTATCCGTTCATCGATATCGTCCTTCCGGAGAATCACGCGGGTGCGCTGCGGCTGCGCCAGCTGGGTTCGGCGAATCGGTTCTTCTGGTCGATTCACGAGCTGCGGCTGCTGGAGCGCCCGTGATCCCGCGTTCGAGCGTCACGTCTTCGTGACTGTTCACATTCACGACTGTTCATCACGAAGTCACGCAAGATCACGAGGCTGTCACAGTGCCCGCGCATCCGGCCCCAGGAGCGGCGGAATCCCGAATCCCAGGGTCTGAGAAGGGGCATGACGTTGCGCTGGGCCGGGATCGGGCAGTCGCCCGGTGCCCTAATATCGCCTGTCGTCCGGAACTTGCTACGTCGATACCCCAGGAGATCCAGCAGGAAAGGCTGAAGTAGGTATGAAGCCCGCCTTCTTTCGCACGCCTTCGACCTTTCGCCGGTGGCTCGAGAAACATCACACCGATACCAACGAACTGATCGTCGGCTTCTACAAGAAGGCATCGGGGAAACCGAGCCTCACCTGGCCCGAGTCGGTCGATCAAGCGCTCTGCTTCGGCTGGATTGATGGGATCCGCAAGAGCATCGACGACATCAGTTACACGATTCGCTTCACCCCTCGCAAGTCCCGCAGCACGTGGAGCAGCATCAACATCACGCGTGCACAAGCCCTCATCGACGACGGTCAAATGCAACCGGCCGGGATGAGAGCCTTCGAGGCCAGGACCGAGAACAAGTCGGGCATCTATTCCTACGAACAACGGCGCGCGGAATTGGCGGAACCGTACACTCGGTTGCTCAAGAAGACGAAGGCCGCGTGGAGCTTCTTTCAGGCGCAGTCTCCTTCCTATCGCAAGACCGTCGGATGGTGGATTGTCAGCGCCAAGAAGGAAGCGACCCGCATGAGGCGTCTGGAGAGACTCATCGCGTATTCAGCCAAAGGACAGAAGCTGCCGGAGCTGGTGCGGAAGCTCGTCAAGGCGCGAATCGCAGAGAACGCCCGGTGACGCGTTTCTCTCTGGACAACCCTCCCATCAACCGTGCTACGTTTCTCGGAGTCCCGCTCTTTCTGCATCTGCGCCTGCGCGACACCGCGACGGAGTCGTGCGCGCCACGATTTCGGCGGGAGACCGGTGACGGCATCTGACCGACAGATTGTCGCAGAACCCTCAACGCACTACGAGCCGCAGAGGAGGATCCCATGGCGTACGTCGATGGATTTGTCCTGCCCGTGCCCAAGAAGAACCTGAAAGCGTATGTCCGCATGGCCAAATTGGGAGAGAAGATGTGGAAAAAGCACGGGGCAATCGACTACAAGGAGTGCATCGGCGACGACCTCGCGGTGAAGTTCGGCGTCCCCTTCACCCGACAACTGAAGTTGAAGCCCGGCGAGACAGCCGTGTTCTCGTACATCGTGTTCAAGTCGCGGGCGCATCGCGATCGCGTCAACGCCAAGGTCATGAAAGACATGAATGATTTCACCTCGCCAGAAGACATGCCGTTCGACATGAAACGCATGGTGTATGGCGGCTTCAAGGTTGTGGTCGGCCGATAGCGGGAACAACCGGCCAAGGAGCGTATTGTTCTGATATGGCCAACACATCGCCCGTCGAACCGGCTTCGCAACCGGCGCTTCGTCTGTGGCGGTGTCACAGTGCCAGCCCATCCGGCCCCGGGAGCGGCGGAATCCCGAATCCCAGGGCCTGAGAAGGGGCATTATGTTGCGCCGGGCCGGGACCGGGCAGTCGCCCGGTGCCCTAATATCGCCTATCGTCAGCTTGCTCGCGACACGAATCGGTACGCGACAAATAGTGATACGATCCGGACACCTCAGGAGGGTGCATTGGCCATTACAGGGACGGTCAACCGGGTGACCAATCAACAAGCTTTCTTGCTTTCAGTTGTCGTACCTGCCGATCCAACGGCGCTGAATCTGGCGGCTGCGAATCCGGCTTCGTTTACTCCGTCTAACAATAGAAGAGTCACACTGCGGGCGGAAATTCCGGGGGTCGCACAAATTCCCACGCTGGTCGACACCACCGATGCAGCCGGCAGGTTCTCTTTCAACAGCAATACCATGGAGAGCCTGCCAAGCCTGTCGATCCTCGCCGAGCGCGTCGCGGCAACGGTTTCCGTCGGCGGCGTGCAGGTGCCGGTCTTTGAACCTATCTTTCGCTCAGCGCCGTTTAATCCTACGAACCTTAACGGTCCCATCGCGATTTTTGTCCTGCCGCAGCCCAACCCAGCTCCCCCGCCGATCACGCAAGCGAGTGTGGTTGCGGCTATTGCCGGCGCTCCGGCGATTGCCGGCGTGACGTCCCTGGGCGGACGGATCAGTTCTTCAAACCGCATACACGTTGTGGCGCGCGGCACGGCGGGTCCGATTCCCGTTCGGGTTTCCTTTGACGTCCACTTGAAGCCGGTCACGAGTTCGAACTTAGCACGGCTAGTACGCGGTCCAATCGAAGATTTCACGGTGGACCCGTTCGTTGCCAACCTCTGCGTGAGTGAGGCGACAATTAGCGGTGCCATTCGCGGTGTTCTCGCCACTCTGAATGCCGGGATCAATGCGGCTATCACTGCGGCACTGCCCGCCATTCCAGGATTTAATGTCGCGTCTTTCGTGAATACGAATGTCACAGTGACATGTTCCGACATCGATACCACCGTTACAGGGATGAGCTTGGTGGGAGGCCTGTTGATGCCAGTTCGGCAAGTCGACCTTGATATCCGGGCGGCGCTGCCGCGACGGATTGCCTAGGCCTGTCGCTGAGGGGGGAGCTGCGAGTCTGAGAAGTGATCTTCCCTCAGCGTGGCGCCCGACCGCTTCCGCGGCTGTGGCGCAACGCCTTAATGCCGGCTATCGTCGTAATGCCGGCCATCGTTCCGAAATGGACGGAATGGGATAAGCTATGCTCGCACGCTCGTCGTGGGGATGTGGGTTCTTCATCGAAGATCGGGATCCAGACCAGGCTCCGCTCCAGTGAGGTAGTTGCGAAAGTCGTCCCACACACCCCGCCATCCTTCGCTCGCCTTTGGCGTGTTTAGGGCGGCGAGCTAACGAGTCACCCTCAAGAACCACGCTTCCCACGTCGTAGCGCGACTCAGGCCGCCCTTACCGGCACGCTGTCTTCCATCCCGCGAGATGTGACCAGCCCCTCGCGGCCAGCACGTTGTCCCGCTTCGAAGTATCCGACGCCCAGATCTCGCGCAAACGCGCCTCACTGACATCCGCATCGTCTGTGAACGGGTTCTCGTGCGCGATCAGAGCCCGCGACGCAGGGTCCGGCGCGTAGTCCTCGAGCGGAATCAGAGACACCAGACGGATGCCTTCGAGCGACGCCGACCAGACGTACCCATCCGTGTAATCGCCGAAGCGGAGTCCCGGATGCCCGCGCAGATAGCAGTCGCCGGTCTCGAAGGCCAGCGATGCGAGCGGTGAACCCACGACGTCGAAGCCGACGGGCCAGCCAACGGCGGCAGCCGCGCAGTCGATCCGTCCGCTGAACGGCAGGCAGTTCGACGGCTTCTCCGGGTCGCCGCACCAGACCGGCTTGTGAAGCGCGATGAGGAACACGTCCTCGCCGTACCGTCTCGACAGGATGTTTCCCGTCCGGTCCATGTAGCCCTGCGCCTTGCCGGCCATGCTCAGTTCCGCCTGGTAGTAGCGCGTGAAGGCGTGGTGAAGGCCGCAGTACACGACCACCCGCAGCCGCGTCTGTGTGATGTGCGCTGCCACGCGATCGGCCATGAACGAGTCATAGGTCTGGCCGCGCGGGCCCAGGACCTCGCGCCAGTTCGGCGGCGGGCCGAGCGCCAGGACTCTGATCCGCGGCTCGCCGGCCTGGTTGGCGGCCCATGCCGCGCGCAGGATGTTCCGGTACTCGACATACGGCCAGTTGGCTGCGCGCATGACGATGTTCGCTGATGCTTCGTCCCACGACGCCGCGTTGGTCAACGCGTCGATGCGGGCCTGCGCCGATTCGGGGAAGAGCTCGGACGCCAGATCGATCCCCGCCGTCCGTAGCGCGGGCACGAGCGCCGCGACCAGGTCGGCGTCCTGTTTGATCCAATGCGCCTCGCCGAGGATGGTCACCCGTTCGACGTGGCCTTGGCCAGCACATACTCGATCGGCGGCCGGCCGGACGCCGCGAGGTACGCTGCGATCGGGGAGGCGCCCTGGCCAGACACCGAGAGCGCCCCGGAAGACGCTGCAAGCATCACCGCCAACCTGGCTGCTGTGTCACAGTGCCAGCCCATCCGGCCCCAGGAGCGGCGGAATCCCGAATCCCAGGGTCTGAGAAGGGGCATGACGTTGCGCTGGGCCGGGACCGGGCAGTCGCCCGGCGCCCTGATATCGCCTATCGTCTCTCCGCATCGTCCCGCCTTCTAGGCATCTTCCGCGACCGTCTGACCTTCCCGCCGCGCGAGCTCGATGACGGTGCTTGAGCTATCCAGGCGCCAAGGTTCAAGCCCGCAAGGGATCGGCTCGATGCGGCACGGCCTCCCGAAGATCGAGGGCGTGTTCCCGACGAAGCGGCGTGACCTTCCCCCGTCACTTCTTCGGCGTGCCAATCCTGACGAGCACCGCGCCGTGCCGCGGCACCGCCGCCGAGAGCTGGTCGCTCACGCTGCCAAGGTCCTTGTGCAGCCAGAGATTCCGAACCATCTGGCTTCCCGTCAGACCAAGATCGGAGAACTTCGCCGTGATCGTCGTCGGCTCCGGCCCGCGGTTGAACAGGCCCACCGCGAGCGTGCCATCCGCGAGCGGCCGCGCCCAGATGTCGATGCGGCCGTCGCCAATGAGCCGCCCGGCCGCCCGGCCGAGCACGTCCTGGTTGACGGAGAGCACCTCGGGATTCCCCAGCAGGTCGATCGTGAACTCGTCGAGTTGCGACATGTCGGTGCCAATGAGCAACGGCGCCGCCTGCAGTGCCCAGAGTGAAATGTGGGTGATCTGCTCGTTCGGCGTCAGGCGCGTCGGCCGCGGCTCCGATCGCCCCCAGCCCAGCTTGCCGACGACGAGCATGTCGGTGTCGTTCCAGTGTCCGGGCCCGGCGAACTTCTCGTGGCCCGTCTGCTGGAATCCGATGCCCGACATCGAGGGCCACGTGTCGGTGATGTCACCGGTCACGCGCCACAAATTGCCACCGACTTCATCGCCCCACTCCCACACCTTTCCCCATCCGTACTGACACAGGCTGTAGACGATGTCTCGATCGAGATGATTCCCGAGGCTTGAGCCTTCGAACGAAGCCACCCGTTGCTGACGAGCGGCTGCGAATGACGCCCGACGGGAATGCCATGCTCGAGCTTCGCCACCGATGGGCTGACGGGACGACACATTTGCTCTTCGAACCGCTCGAACTGCTGGAGCGACTGGCCGTGCTCACGTCGCGACCACGCCAGCTCCCGCAGAGCCCCGCCGGACTTCACGGAAACGCAAGACGCGGGTAATCAGAAAGTCGCTCTGCGTCCCAAGCAGGATTGGCTGGAACCGTGCTGACCTCACGCTCAATGGGTGGACGGGGGAAGATAGTCACCCAGCGAAGCATCGCGCCGGAGGTCTTCGCGGCGCCGCGGTGCTCGCGCGAATCGAGCGTTTGACACGCAATCGGCGCGGCGTAGCGTTCGGGCGTCGCTCATCTGCTTTGTGTCACAGTGCCAGCCCATCCGGCCCCGGGACGGCTGAATCCGGAATCCCAGGGTCTGAGAAGGGGCATGACGTTGCGCTGGGCCGGGACCGGGCAGTCGCCCGGTGCCCTAATATCGCCTGTCGTCATCAGCTAACCGTTCTTGCGCTACTTCGGATCGTCAGGCCAGG
The DNA here is from genome assembly GCA_963695795.1 of uncultured Acidobacteriota bacterium. Taxonomy (GTDB): domain Bacteria; phylum Acidobacteriota; class Vicinamibacteria; order Vicinamibacterales; family JAKQTR01; genus CAVOHU01. The sequence continues at coordinate 383,201 of CAVOHU010000001.1, forward strand.
GCGATTTCACCTGCTTGGACTTGATGTAGGACACCAGGTTCGCCATTCGGACGACCCTGTCGCGGATTTCCTGGGGGTAGAGCTTGGCGAAGATCGGCCCGAACACCGGCATTGGCAGCGAGTACTCGTTGTCCTGCCCGGTACTCATCGCGCGTTGGGTCGCGTTGAAGTCCGTCATGGTCTTTGGCACGCGCTTCCAGCGATTGATGTTCTCCTCGACGTTGCCCGCGCTGAACTTGCCGCCGTTGCGCAACGCGATGGTCGTGAGGTCGCTTGGTGGGATTCTCACGCCAACCGAACCCGGGCCGCGGCCCCGGAGATCGTCGCCATGACAGTACGCGCAATACGCCTGGTAGACGTCCTTGCCGTTCACAGAGGCGATGGCGCGCATCTCCATTCTCTTGACGGTAGCCTGCGACCATGCCACCAACGCCACGGCGACGAGGAGCAACGCCATGGCGGCGGTTCGAGCAACTGGCTTCCACATTGCGCACATCCATTCCGCCGCGCGGTGCGGCAGTGACGCGTTTCCGGGCTCGTTTCTTCTGCTCAGACGCTGCGCCTGTCGCGCGGGCATGTCAACGGGTGCCCGCGGCCGTACGCGCTCGCTCGAGCCGATCGCGCCACAGGCCGCTTGGGCCGGCGGCACGACGCCGCGGCCGGCGCACTGGGTCACGGTGCCAGCCGCACCGGCCGCAGCGGACGGTAAATCGCGAATCCCAGGGTCTGAAAAGGGGCATGACGTTGCGCTGGGCCGGGACCGGGCAGTCGCCCGGTGCCCTAATATCGCCTATCGTCCCGAACGGCCTGATAACTCGGCGATTCCGGCCCGGGATCGCATCGGGCATAGGTTGGCGTTCGGCATGACCTGGATGAGGACGGCCGATGAAGACCTGGCCACTGTGCCCGAATCCTTCCGGCGTACTTCTCCGTCACCACGTTAGAATGGGCGCGCCTGCGACGTCCCTACCGCCCGGCTCGGTCCATCGTCCGAAGGGGTGAGGAGTTCCCGGTGATCGGTAAGACGCTCGGACACTACCGGATTCTGGAGAGGATCGGCCAGGGCGGCATGGGGGTCGTATTCCTGGCCGAGGATACCTCCCTGCACCGCAAAGTAGCCCTGAAATTCCTCCCCGCAGCCATGCAGCAGGACGACACCGCCCGCAAGCGCTTCATCCGTGAAGCACGCTCAGCCGCCGCCCTGGATCATCCCTACATCTGCCACATCAACGAGGTCGGAGAATCCGAAGGCCAGGATTTCATCGCGATGGAGTACGTCGAGGGCCAGTCGCTCTGCGACCGCATCGCTGCGGAGACAACCGGCCGGCCGCCCGTACCCGTTCAGGAGGCCCTGCAGATAGCCATCGAAGTCGCCGAAGCGCTCGAAGCGGCCCACGGCAAGGGGATCGTCCACCGGGACATCAAGCCCGGCAACATCATGCTGACCGAGACGGGGCACGCCAAGGTGATGGACTTCGGGCTGGCCAAGATGACCATGGTGTCCGGCGGCGTGGACGCCGAGGAGGCGACGGTCACGGCGCTGACTCGCAGCGGGGCGGCCATGGGAACACCGGCCTACATGTCGCCGGAGCAGGTGCGGGGGAAGCCGGTGGACACGCGGAGCGACCTGTGGGCGTTGGGGGTGACGCTGTACGAGATGGTCGCAGGGACGAGACCGTTCGAGGGACAGGGCGGGTATGAGTTGACCTCGGCGATACTGAGTCAGGCGCCGCGGCCGTTGCCCACGGGGGTGCCGGCGGAACTCGGAGCCGTGATCGGGCGCTGTTTGGAGAAGGAGCCTGGGAAACGGTTCCAGGCGGCGGGGGAGTTGCGGGACGCGCTGAGCGCGGTGGTGACGGGGACGGTGTCGCCCTGGGTGGGCTGGCGCTACCGGCTGGCGCACAGCCGGTGGCCGGCAGTAGCGACGGCGGCGCTGGCGCTCGTCGTGCTGGCCGGAATCCTGGTCGGCGTGGATGCGGGTGGGGTGCGGGGCTGGCTGACGGGAAGAATGGGCAGCCCCGCGAAAACCGTGAAGCTGGCGGTGCTGCCGTTTGCAAACCTGACGGGAGACCCGGAGCAGGAGTACCTGAGCGACGGGCTGACCCAGGAGATGATCGCACAATTGGGACGGCTGCACCCGCAGGGCCTGAGCGTCATCGCGCGGACGTCGGTGATGCAATACAAGAAGAGCGAGAAACCGATCGATCAGATCGCGCGGGAGCTGGGCGTCGGGTATGTCCTGGAGGGGAGCGCTCGAAAGGACGGGGGGCGGATTCGGATCACGGCGGAGCTCGTCCAGGTGCGGGACCAGACGCAGCTGTGGGCGGAGACGTATGACCGGGAGATCAGCGGGATCCTGGCGCTGCAGAGCGACGTGGCTCGGAAGGTGGCCGAAGCACTGGCGCTGAAGCTGCTGCCGCGGGAGCAGTCGCTACTGGCCAACGCCCGAACCGTCAACCCCGAAGCCTACGACGCGTACCTCAAGGGTCTCAAGCTCTCCTACGGGATTACGTCTGCCGACCTCGACGCCTCGCTGAAATACTTCCACTTGGCGCTGGAGAAGGACCCGAATTATCCGCTGGCCTATGCCGGCGTCTCCCTCGTCTGGAGTTCTCGTCAACAAATGGGATTCACACCCCCTCATGAGGCCGCGCCGAAGGCCAAGGCGGCCGCGCTGAAGGCACTCGAGCTCGACGATACCCTTGCGGAAGCGCACTGCGCGTTGGCGGTCATCTACGCCTGGACCGACTGGAACTGGCCGGCTACCGAAGCGGCCTTCAAGCGGGCCATCGACCTCAATCCCAACCTCCCGGATGCGCGGGCATTCTACTCGCACTACTTGTTCATGATGCGGCGTTCGGATGAGGCCATGGCTCAGATCGAGCGGGCGCTGGCGCTGGATCCGTTCAATCCTCTCTTTCAAATCATGTATGCCGTAGACCTGATATTCTCCCGCCGATACGACGATGCGGTCGCCGCGGCGCGCAATGTGCCTGGTAATCCGGCCGCGGTGCAGGTGATCTGGTGGGCACGCTCCGTCCAGGGGAGGCGGAAAGAGGCACTTGAGGCAGCGAAGGCCTACATGAAGGTCATCTACGATGATCGTGCCGTCGACGAGGCGCTCGATCAGGGTTACGCCCAGGGACGCTACACGGAAGGGATGCAGCGAGGGGCCCAGGCGCTTGCGGCTCGCTTTCGCGCCTCCTTCGCACTTCCGACCGACGTGGCGAACCTGTATCTGGACGCGGGGGACAATGGGCCGGCTCTCGATTGGCTGGAAAAGGGATTCGACGTGCGCGATCCCGTTCTGCCTTACCTTGGCATCCCCTATTTTTTCGATCGCCTGCGCTCCGAGCCCCGCTTCCAGGCTCTGCTGCGTCGCCTGAACCTCCCGCAATAGGCCCGCCTCATCTCTCATGACGTTTGGCACGCGACGTCAGCCGACGAGTAGTGGGCCGACTCGGCCAGTCTCGCTCATCGACGAGGGGCCGCGTCCGGGCGGTTGTCCAACATCATGCGCAACCGACGGAGCTGCCGCTCGCCCGGCTGGCCAGCGAACTCCACGTCCACGTGCGCGCGTTGCAGGCCGACGCCAACACGTCGACCGGTCCGCCGCGAGCCAAGGCCAGTCGGCATCGGAGCTCGTCTCTAAAAGGATCGCCGAGCTCGGGGACTGGCGCGGGGAAACCCTTAGCAGAATGCGCACCCTCATCAAGGAAGCCGACCCGGACGTCGTCGAGGAGTGGAAGTGGATGGGCACTCCGATCTGGTCCCACGACGGCATCATCTGCACGGGCGAGTCCTACAAGACTGTGGTGAAGCATACCTTCCCCAAGGGCGCGTCTCTGAAGGACCCGTCCGTCTCTTCAACTCGAGTCTCGACGGAAACGCCCGGCGCGCGATCGACATCCACGAAGGAGAATAAGTTGACGAGTCCGCCTTCAAGGCGCTTGTCCGCCAGGCGGTCGCTGTGTCACAGTGCCAGCCCGTCCGGCCCCAGGAGCGGCGGAATCCCGAATCCCAGGGTCTGAGAAGGGGCATTATGTTGCGCCGGGCCGGGACCGGGCAGTCGCCCGGTGCCCTAATGTCGCCTATTGTCTGTCCGCATCGTCCCGCCTTCTACGCATGTTCCGCGACCGTCTGACCTTCCCCCGTCACTTCTTCGGCGAGCCAATCCTGACGAACACCGCCCCATGCCGCGGCACCGCCGCCGAGAACGCGTTGGCGACGCGGCCAAGGTCCTTGTGCAGCCAGAGATCCCGAACCATCTGACTGCCCGTCAGACCGAGATCGGAGAACTTCGCGGTGATCGTCGTCGGCTCCGGCCCGCGGTTGAACAAGCCGACCGCGAGCGTGCCATCCGCGAGCGGCCGCGCCCAGATGTCGATCCGGCCATCTCCCAAGAGCCGCCCGGCCGCCCGGCCGAGCACGTCCTGGTTGACGGAGAGCACCTCGGGATTCCCCAGCAGGTCGATCGTGAACTCGTCGAGTTGCGACATGTCGGCGCCAATGAGCAACGGCGCCGCCTGCAGGGCCCAAAGTGAAATATGGGTAATCTGCTCGTTCGGCGTCAGGCGCGTCGGCCGCGGCTCCGATCGCCCCCAGCCCAGCTTGCCGACGACGAGCATGTCGGTGTCGTTCCAGTGCCCGGGTCCGGCGAACTTCTCGTGTCCTGTCTGCTGGAACCCGATGCCCGACATCGAGGGCCACGTGTCGGTGATGTCACCGGTCACGCGCCACAGGTTCCCGCCGACGCCGTCGCCCCACTCCCACACCTTCCCCCATCCGTACTGGCACAGGCTGTAGACGACGTCGCGATCGAGCTTGTCGAGGACGCCGCGCATCAGGACGTAGGGCTTCTTCAGCACGTCGAGCGGGCTCTGCGCGTTGCCTGGGGTACCGCACCAGTCGTACTTCAGGTAGTCGATGCCCCACTTGGCGAACGTGCGCGCGTCCTGCTCCTCGTGCCCTCCGCTCGCGACCAGTCCCTGGCACGTCGTGGCACCGGGCCCGGAATAGATGCCGGCCTTGAGGCCGAGGCTGTGGATGTAGTCCACCAGGCCCTTCATGTCGGGGAACTTCTCGTTGGTCACGATCTCGCCGTTCGCATCACGTCCAGCCGGCACATCGTGCCGCCCGTTTGGCAGCTTCCTCCACCCGCCTTCCCACGCATCGTCGATGTTGATGTAGGCGTAGCCCTGAGCCGCGAGTCCGCTCGAGATCATGCCGTCGGCCGCGGCGCGGACCTTGTCGGCGTCGACGATGCCGCCCCAGACATTCCAGGAGTTCCAGCCGAGCGGCGGCGTGAGCGCGAGCGCGTCCTTGTCGCCGACGATTGTGAGATCGCCGGTGGCCTTGCCCCTCGCGTTCGACACCGTGACGCCGACCACCGTGCGGCCCTCGGACTGGAGCGATCCGGTGACGATTCCCGTCGTCCGATTGAGCGAGAGCCCCGCGGGGAGGTTCTTCGCGTCGAAGATGAGCGGCGGTTCGCCCGACGCGGGGATCGTGAAGAGGAATGGCCGGCCTGGCGTCGCGCCGGTGACGCGCGGGTAGTTGAGCCGCGGCGCCGCGGTCCGGCTCGAGGCGATGGGCGGCGCCGGCTCTGCAGTGAGCGCGATCACTTCGGGTTTCTGCGCAGCGCCCTGGCCGCCCGCGGGACCTGCGGCGAGCACGATGGCCGCGCCGGCCCAGTCCGCGACGTCGCCTTGCGGTCCGTCGCCGCCGTCGTTCACGGCGAGGAACATGCGCTTCGCGCCGCGCAGATCGACCGAGATGAGCTTCGGCGCGTCGCCGCGCCTGAGAAGGCCCGAGTCGGCAGCGTGCTTCCCGTCGACCCACACATCGAAGGTGACGCTGCCCTGCGCGGGAGGCGGTGTGGGCGGACCGCCGGCGCGGCCGGGCGTTGGCGCCTCGTCGAGACCGACCATCGCCACAAAGCGCGTCGCCGCGCCCTTCAAATCGATCGCGACATCGGCGTTGACCGTGATGCCGATGCCGTGCGCGTAAGTCACGCCGCCAAGCATGTAGGTGAGCGGGGGAGGCGCGGGCGTTGACGGTGCGGCCTGGCCCGCCGCCTGCCGTCCCGCGGGGGCAGCGCGCGGACGGCGGACGGGCGCATTGCTCAGATCGAGGCTGTCGACCCAGATCGCGCCGGCGGGCGGGTCGTCGCCTCGAAGCGAGGCGGGATCTTGCGCGCTCAAGAAGACCGAAGCCGCAAGCGTGATGACCGGTGCGGCGAGCAGTCCCTGCAGCCATCGATGTCGCATATTCGTGGTCGCTCCATGGGGCGTGGACATTCTAGCGCCGCGGCGACCCGTCGCACGCCTTTCAGGGCCAGCCGTCAGGCTACCGCAGCTTCGTCTCCACCGTGCCGAGCACGTCCGCGTCGTAGTTGTAGACGATGACCCGCATGTATGTCGGCTTCAGGTTGGCCGGCACCTGCCAGCGGTACTCGATGCCGGTCTTCAGAAACCGGCTGAAGGCCTCATCGGTGAAGTTCAAGTCGAGCGTGCTCCAGCTCTCATCAATGATCTTCTGCCGCGCATCCCCGTAGAAGGTGGCGACGCGAAGCTGGCCGACCCTTCTGTCACCGACCTGGTTGAGGGCAACCCTGGAGATGTCGATGGTGAGCGTCACGTCGTTGCCGCGCAGGGCCGCCTTCAGCTTGATGTCCGTCACGGCAACCCGATACTGCGCAGCAGTCGCGATTCGCGTGGCCGTGAGGAATTCCCTCGCGTCGTACGGCGTGGCGGCCTGACGGGCGTAGTAGCCCTGGCGCCAAACCACTTCGAGATCGGGGCGGTTCACCCTCACCTCGATGCGCCGGTACTTGCCGTTCCAGTTGGTGTTCTTCGGGTAGTACCCGAGCAGGTACTGAGTCCGCGTCGCGGCATCGACGCGGTCGAGCGCGGTTCTGGTGAACTCCGTGATGGATGCCTGGCCGCCGGTCTGCCTGGAGAGGCTCCGCATGCTTGCGAAGTTGAAGCTCTCGCCGAAGCCGGGCGATGCTGCCAGCGTGCCGCGCCACATCGAAAAGCCTTCGATGCCGCCGGTCTGAATCATGTCCAGCGCGACACGCGCGTCGTTGGCCATCGCGGCGATGCTGTGATCATCGTCGGTCGTCGGCACGGCCATTCCCGGGCCGAAATACACCAGGTGCTTCTGGCCCGCCATGGTGCGCATGTAGTCGACGCCCGCAAAGATCTGAGACATCCCGCCCATGCTCTTCAGGGAGCTCGCCACGCGCTGGTCGAATCCCGCATCCGCCTTGGCGAAGTCCTCCAGGGCGGTCTCGGAATCAGGGATCGCCGGGATCGGCGGCGTCGCGCTGCTCCGGATCGGGCGCGCATCGATCGCGGGCAGCTGCCGCATCGAGGCTCCCGGCACGTCGAAGACCTCGTCGATCTCGCGTTGGGTGTCGGACGGTATCTTCCCGCTGCCGTACACCGCGCGAAGGCCCGAGAAGAACGCCTCCAGTGCCGACCCGATCTTGTCGCTCCGCGCCCGATAACGCTCGATCACCTCGACGAGCGCCGCGTGGTTGGTCGTGAACACCGTGGCGCGGTTGTACGCCATGGCGGCGACCACGTCCTGCGGCAGCAGGCGCTTGTTCACGAACTCCAGCAGCGCGTCGAGCCCCTTGTTCGGGCCCTGGATGTCGTTGCCGCGCCACGTGGAGAGGACGATGAGGAAGACTCGCCGCTCCTGGGGTACCAGCTCGAGTGCCGGGACAATCCGGCGCCCGACGGCCTCGTTCCCGCTCGCCTTGGAGGTTTCGGCAACGATGCTCTCGAGCGAGAAGTGTCGAAGCTCCTGAGGGACGCCATCCTCGAGGATGGTGAAGTTCTCTTTCTTCAGATCGACGACGGGTCTGCCATCAGGTCCGAGCACCGACACGTTCACGGGAATCAGTTCCACCGCGCTGCGGAACGTGGGCGTCTGCGGCGCTTGCTGGCCGGCGGCTTGCCCGCGCGCGGGATCCTGCGCGTCGAGGATAACGGCCGCCGCCAGCGTGATCGCCGACGCGGCGAGCAGACCTTTCAGCCATCGATGCCGCATGTTCTCCCTCACTCCATCGGTCGGGGACATTCTAGCCTGGTCATGGCAACGCCGCCGGAACATTGTCCTTGCTAGTGGGTAAAAAAGACGCTATTTTACCCACGTGTATGAAAGGGCCCTCGCGCCCCGGCTGAAAGAGGACCGTCATTCGGTCCTGCTGCTCGGCCCGCGACAGGTTGGCAAATCGACGCTGCTCGGTGCCCTTGAGCCGGACTTCAGCCTGAACCTGGCGAGCCTGGCCACGTTCCGCGAGTACGTCGCGCGACCCGAGCGGCTCGAAGCGGAGCTTGCCGCGGCGCCCTCGACCACCCGGACAGTGTTCGTCGATGAGATCCAGCGAGTCCCCGCGCTCCTCGACGGCGTGCAGGCGATCCTCGACGCCCGCCCGCGGCGGTTCCGCTTCCTGCTCTCCGGATCGAGCGCACGGAAGCTTCGGCGGGGCCACGCGAACCTCCTGCCCGGGCGGATCGTGCTGCACTACCTGCACCCGTTGCTGGTCGCCGAGCTTCAATCGGACTTCAATCTCGACCGCGTCCTCGCGCACGGCACGCTCCCGGGAATCTACGCCGACCGCGATCCCCAGAGCCGGGCGAGCATTCTTCGGGGTTACGTGGACGCCTACCTTCGGGAGGAAGTTCAGGCCGAGGCGCTCGTGCGCAACATCGGCGACTACTCCCGCCTTCTTGACCTGGCCGCCGCCTCCTCCGGGCGTGTCGTGAATCTGCACGCGCTCTCGCGTGATGCCGCCGTCAGCTACGAGACGGCTCGACGCTACCTCGATGTGCTCGAAGACACGCTGGTCCTTTTTCGCATTCCGGCCTGGCGAGGTTCCGACCGGGCGAGTCTCGTGGCTCACCCCAAGCTGTTGTTCTTTGACCTGGGGGTGCGCAACGCCATCCTGCGCCGTCCGCTCGATCGCCCGCTCGACGACGAGCGAGGACTCCTCCTGGAACACCTGGTCGGACTGGAGCTCCGGCGGCGCGAAGGCACGATCTGGCCCGATGTCCGGGTGCACCACTTCCGCACGAGGCGTGGTGCAGAAGTCGACTACGTCTTGTCAGTGGGCCGCGAGCACTGGGCGATCGAGGTCAAGGCCTCGCGCCAGGTCGACGTGCGCGACCTCAAGGGCATCCAGGCGTTCGCCGATCACGCCCGAACCCTCACCCGGCGGATCGTCGTGTTTCTCGGCGCTCGCGCCCAACGACTCGACCGCGTCGAGATCCTGCCGCTCGAGGAATTCCTGGCCGAACTGCCCGCGTAGACATCTCGCCGGATCCCGCGGCCTCCTGAATTCCTGTGGCGGATTGCGGATGCGAGAGCGGAGTATCATGTCGCACGGCGGCGGCGCACCTCGCCGCGTCTACTGCACGGAGCGACACATGAAGAGACTGCTCGCCGGCCGGCTCGTCCCGCTCGTAATCATGGTGCTGCTCGCCTCGGGCGGGCGCTCCCTCGTCCTCGACGCCCAGGGCCAGGTCCCGGCTCCGACCCGGGTCACAGGCCAGGCCCAGGGCCAGGTCACGACCCCCGAAGCCTTCTTCGGCTTCCGCATGGGCGCCGATCGCAAGATCGCCCGGTGGGACAAGCTCGTCGAGTACTACCGCCTGCTGGAGAAGCAGGGCGGCGGCGCGGTGAAGGTCATCGACATGGGCCCCACGGAGATGGGGAACCCCTTCCTGCTCGTCATCGTGACCTCGCCGGCCAACCAGAAGAACCTCGAAACCCTGCGGCTGAACACGCTCAAGCTCAGCGACCCGCGGGGCTTGGGCGAGGCCGAGGCGAAGAAAATCGCCGCCGCCACCAAGCCCGTCGTCTGCATGACGATGAGCATGCACGCGACGGAGATCGGCGGCGCCCAGATGTCACCGGAGCTGGTCTACGACCTGGTGACGAGGCAGGACGCCGAGACACGCCGCATCCTCGACTACGGTCGTCTTCCTGCTGGTGCCATCCTTCAATCCCGACGGCCAGATCATGGTGACGGACTGGTACAACAAGTACCTCGGCACCGAATACGAGGCCTCGGGCCTGCCGTGGCTCTACAACAAGTACATCGGCCACGACAACAACCGCGACGCGATGACGATGAACATGAAGGAGTCGCAGTATGTCGGCCGGCTGCTCTTCACCGAGTGGAAGCCGCAGGCCTACTTCGATTTTCATCACATGGGCAGCTACGGCGCGCGCATCTTCTTCCCGCCCTACGCCGAACCGATCCGGCCGCTCGCCGATCCGCTCGTCTGGCGCGAGTCCGCCTGGTACGGCGCCGAGATGGCGAACAGGGCCGAAGAGGCCGGACTCTCGGGTGTGATGAACGACGGGCAGTATTCGGGCTGGGGGCACTTCGGCTTCCACTGGATCACGCCGTTCCACAACATCGCAGGGATGCTCACCGAATCCGCCAGCGCCAGGCTGGCGACGCCGCTCTACATCGACCCGAGCCAGTTGACCGGCGGCGCGCGCAACCTGCAGCGCCCGCGGTCCGAGCAGATGAACTTCCCCAATCCCTGGCCGGGCGGCTGGTGGACCCTCAGGGGAATCGTGGATCGGCAGAAGGTCGGCGCCTGGGCCCTGCTCGACTGCGTGGCGCGCAACGCCGAGACCATCGTCTGGGACACCTATCTCAAGGCGACGCGGCAGACCGAGCGCGGCGCGGCCGGAAAGCCCGCCGCGTACGCCATCTCGGCGACACAGCACGACCGCCTGACGCGCGACAGCCTTGATCAATGCGCTGCTCGCCCAGGGCATCGAGGTGCTGCAGTCGGCCAAGGGCTTCGCGACGCCGGACGGCACGGTCTATCCGCCCGGCTCGTTCTACGTCTCCGTCGCGCAGCCGAAGATGGGGCTCATTCGCTACCTGCTCGGCGAGACCCACTACCCGGACAACGAGTGGACGCGCCAGCAGGACGGGACGCCCATCCGGCCGTACGACATGGGCCAGGACGTGCTCGCCGAATACATGGGCATCAAGGTCGATCCGCTCGATGACGCGGTGAAGGCCGACTTCGCGAAGGTCGCGGCCCCCATGGCCGCAGCCGGAACGGTGTCGAAGGGCCCGGCGGGTTACATCCTCGACGGACGGCTGAACGACGCCTTCAAGGCGATGAACCTGCTGTTCGAGCGCAACATTCCAGTCCGGCGCGTGGACGTGAATGCGGGCGGGCTTCGAGCTGGCGACTTCGTCGTGCCGGCCTCCGCGCCCCGCGATGCCCTCGCCGCGATCGCGAAGGCCGACCGGCGTGGATTTTGCCCCGCTCGACGCGGACCCGAAGACGGCCCACGACCTGAAACGCCTGCGGATCGGCATGTACCAGCGCTATCGCGGCGGGAACATGGACGAAGGATGGACGCGCTGGATCTTCGAGCAGTTCGCGTTCCAGTTCAAGAACGTCTATGACGCGGAGATCAAGAAGGGCAACCTGAACGCCAGCTACGACGTGTTCGTGTTCGCCGACGACTCGACGGGCACGATCACGGGCGAGCCGGGCGCGGGCCGCGGCGGGGGCGGTGGCCGCGGAGGCGGGTTTGCCGCCGTGCCCGACACGACTCCGCCCGAGTATCGGAGCGGATTCGGCAACGACGGCGTCGCGGCCATCAGGGAGTTCGTCCAGAAGGGCGGCACGCTCGTGACCCTTGGCGGCGCGACCGACTTCGCGATCACCCGGCTGGGATTGCCCGTGCGCAACGTGGTCGACGGACTGAGCACGAGGGACTTCTTCTGTCCGGGCTCGACGCTTCGCGTGACCATCGACAACACGAACCCGCTCGCCTACGGCATGCCGGCCGAGGGGCTGGTGCTCTTCCACTACAGCCCGGCATTCGACGTCGTCGCCACCGATCTCAACGACCGGCAGGACATCGTCGTCCGCTACGCCGAACGCAACGTCGAGCGGAGCGGGTGGCTGAACGGGGAGAAGTACATCGCCGGCAAGACGGCCATGGCGTCGATCGCGTTTGGGCAGGGCCGCGTGGTCCTCATCGGATTCCGGACGCAGAACCGCGCCCAGACGCATGGCACCTACAAGTTCCTGTTCAACGCGCTCGTGACGCAGCCCGCGCGCAGCGGACCACGGTAGGGTATCAGTCGTCGACGAACGCCGGTCACTGGTCCTACTATTAGGGAACTTCAGGAGGAGCTTGATGGCCGTCTCCCGCCGCGGATTCCTGACGATGCTCGGCGCCGGCAGTGCCGGCGCGCTGGCGATTCCCGTGCTTCCTGCCATCTCGTGGCGTGGCCGCGAGGCGTCGGTGGCCTCCGCATTCCAGGGCCAGGCGCAGCGCCGCGCCGACCGCCGGCTGGCCGCGCAGCCGGGGATGATCCGGATTGACAGCAACGAGAATCCGATCGGCGCCGGGCAGAGCGCCCTCGAGGCGATTCGCGCGCATCTTGACGAGTCCAACCGGTATCCGGTTCTCGCCGAGGACGACGTCATCGACACGATTGCGCGGATCCAGCACCTCGCTCCGGAGAACCTCATCCTCGGCTGCGGCTCGGGTGAGCTCCTCCGCTCGGCGGTCCAGGCGTTCACCACGAAAGACAAGGCGTACATCGCAGCCGGCCCGACCTTCGAAGCACCGGGCGAGTTCGCCAGGTTCATCGGGTCGCCGGTCAACCTCGTGCCGGTGGATGCGGGCCTCGGCCTCGACCTCGACCGCATGGCGGCGGCTGCGAAGGGCGCCGGGCTCGTGTTCTTCTGCAACCCGAACAATCCGACCTCAACCGTCCACTCGAAGAGCGACGCGACGGCGTTTGTCGAGACGGTCAACCGGACGTCGCCGGAGACCACGATTCTCGTCGATGAAGCCTACTTCGAGTACGTCGAGCTCCCCACATACGGATCGCTCATGCCCATCGCCGTGACGAATCCCCGCGTCGTCGTGGCCCGGACATTCTCGAAGGTGTTCGGGATGGCCGGACTGCGGCTGGGATACATGGTTGGCCGCCCCGAAACGCTCGACAGGATCAAGGCGTGGAACCTCGGCTCGAACACGAGCCAGTTGACGCTGCGGGCCGCGGTCGCGGGCCTGAACGACATCGGCCACATCGAAGAGGAAGTGAAGCGCAACCGCGAGGTGAAGGCCTACACGAGGAAGTTCTTCGCCGACCTCGGATTCGAGATGAGCGCCGGCGAGGCCAACTTCATGATGGTGAACATCAGGCGCGACTCGAAGGCATTCAAAGCCGAGCTCGTGAAGAAGGGCGTCGCGGTGGGCCGGCAGTTCCCCGGGCTCGAGCGTCACATGCGCCTCAGCTTCGGCACGATGGCGGAGATGAAGAAGGCGCTCCCCATCATTGCGGAATCGCTTCGATCGGGTCCGGCGTCGGCCGGGTGAGCGTGAAGACGGATTGGAGCTCGTGGCGGGCGAGAGCCTCGCCGCCCGCTCGCGGAGGTATGATCCCCGGCGAGACCCGGAGGTTGCCGATGTTGAGACGTCTCGCGTGCGTCGTCGTCGTGCTCGCGTGTTCGCCGGCGTTTTCGCAGACCCCGTCGGATGTCCGCGACGGCAAGGTGGCGGTGATCGGCGAGAACCCCGGCATCAGGCTCGTCGCGAAGGAAGGCGCGGCGCCGTCGACGAACGTGAGCTTCTGGCGAGTCTTCCAGAGCCCGGCGGGTGAGGGCCACGTGTGCTTCGTGACGAGCGACGTGAATGGCGACGGCCCGACGCCGGACGACATCCGCCTCGCGTTCGCCGACAACGACAAGTTGGCCGAATACGTCGCGACGCAGTTGATGACGGCCTTCGACAAGGCGTACGGCGAGAAGCCATTCCCGGTGCGCCGCGCGAAGTTCGAGCGGAGCGGCGATACGGCGACGGCGTGGAAGGAGACGGTGAAGGCGGACGGTTACACAATCGAGCTCGTGTGGCGCGACTTCTACGAGCCGTTCGCCATCGAGAGCAAGGTGGGCGCGCCGCACAACCCGTACACCATCTTCTCGACGTTCATCCCCGCGAAGACGGCCGAGGTGATCATCAACGGCAAGCGCGCGGTGGGAGCCGCAGTCCCTCGGATGCGCGGCCCTCGCCAGAGCAGCAACTCGTTCCTGGCCTTCGCCGAGACCTGGCTGAAGTAGGCTGGGCTCGCGCGTTCGATTTCGGCCGGCCTACCGCTGCGCCACGACGAACAGGCGGCATTTATGGCCCGCCGGCCGACGATTGCGATTTCCTCGGAGTCCTGGCCCGTGAACACGGCGGCGCCGACGCCCGACTTCAGCCACGGCGGGCCGGGAGTAGGGGACTGGCCGTGCCGCCGCGCGCGAGGTCGCGGCCGGCCTGCCGGTTGGATCGCGCTGCGCGCAACGGATCGAGCGAGGAGCGGACCTGCTCGGCGATACGGACCTTCTCGGCCCAGGTAAGGGTGCGCCGCGATCGTTGCCACGCCGCTTGGCGTTCGAGGAGCTTCTCAAGGTTCATCATCGAAAAACCTCGCCGCAAACCTCTGCCAGCGGTCAGCTATTCCCTCCTGCGCAGCCAACTGAGCCACTTCGTTTCGGCTGAGCGCTCCCGAATCAAGCAACGCCACCACTCGCGCCATGTCCTTGGCGCGGCCCAGGCTCAGAGCGATCACCGCGAGGTAGGCCGCCGACACGATCCGGAGCTCGACGCCCTCGAAATCAGCCGCCTCGGCCTTCGCCAGCGCATGCTCCGTGATCGCGTTGAAGACGGGGACGACTTGGAGCGGCCAGGCGCCCACACGAACTGCCTCCCCGTCCGCCTCGTAGCCACTTTCCCTGCAGAACTCGTAGATGGGCCCGAGCAGGTCGAGCCGATCCGGCTCCGGTACCGCGACGAGCACGTCCACGTCGACCGTGACCACGGCCTCTGTGTATCGCATCTGGGCGATGGCGCCGAACACGGCGTAGTCGAGAATCACCCCGGCCTGCCGCATCCGGTTGAGCAGCGCCGCCACGTCCTTCACGCCACTATCCTACGGGTACTGTCGATCCGCCACAAGCCGGCAGGCCGACGCGATGAAGCCGCTTCGCGCGCCCCGTCACCCCCGTCGTGTTCTCAGGAGCTGCGCCGCATTCCTCCATTGGAGTGAGCGCGCCATGAACCAGATCCCGACGGTCATTCGGGCCGAGTATCGCGGGGGATACTGGATTCGCCTGACGTTTCACGATGATCGCCAGAAGACGATCGATTTCGGGCAATGGCTCCACGGCCGTTCACAGCGGCAGGGGATCGGTGGCGAGCGGGCAGTTCGTGCAGCTGCGCGTGACGAGCGGCTCGGGGTATCTCACGCCGAGTGCGGCCACGCTGACGGTGGGGACCTACGCGACGAGGTGGGTGGTGACGACCTTTGCGCCGGTGACGAACGCGCAACTGGTGGTCTCGTGTACGCCGGCGGTGAACAACGGGACGCCGCCGCGGCGGCAGAGGGCGGCGCTGACCTGGCGCGCGTCAGTGCCGGTTGGCGGGATGGCGCCGCATCAGTACCAATTCCTGCTCCATGAGCCAGCCGTGGGGTAGAGGTCGGGCGGCCGATGGCGCCACGCCGGTGGGCGGTCTCGCGTGTCACGATAGTCCTGGCGCTCGCAACAGGCTGACGGCTACACGATCGAGCTCGTGTGGCGCGACTTCTACGAGCCGTTCGCGATCGAAAGCAAAGTGGGCGCGCCGCACAATCAGTACACCATCTTCTCGACGTTCGTTCCCGCGAAGACGGCCGAGGTGATCGTCAACGGGAAGCGCGCCGCAGGGGCCGCGGTTCCCCGGATGCGAGGCGCGCGTCAGAGCAGCAACTCGTTCCTGGCCTTCGCCGAGACCTGGCTGAAGTAGGCAGGCATTCGACCGAATCATGCAAGTCATTACGTCAGAAGCACTTGACGCTAAGTCTGTGCAATGTGCATAATGCACAGATGAGCGTCAAGACCATCTCGCTCAAGCTCGAAGCCTACGAGCGCCTGCGGGCGGCACGCCGGTATCCGACCGAGTCGTTCAGCGAGGTCGTGTTGCGGGCGACCTGGCCCGAGGACACGATCACCGCGCGCGAACTGCTCGTCGCCCGACGGACGCACGGCCCCGCCCTTTCAAACGACGAGCTCGACCGCATCGATGCGCTGAAGCGGCGCGACGCTCCGCCGGAGGACAAGTGGGCCGGGGGCTAATCCTCGAGACCTCGTTCCTCGTCGACTTCGAGCGGGAGAACAACCGGGGATCAGCCGGTCCGGCGATCGCCTTTCTCGAGTCACACGACGACGCGCGGCTCTACATCACCTTCACGATAGCCGGCGAGCTGGCCGCCGGCGCGTCGCTCGGCGAACGGGACAGGTGGGAAGCATTCCTCGCGCCGTTCCACATCCTCGCGTTCAACGCCGACGTGTCCTGGGAATATGGTCGGACGTATCGGCACCTGCAGGAAAACGGCATGCTGATCGGCGGCAACGACCTGTGGATTGCCGCCACCGGTCTCGCGTATCAGATGCCGATCGTTACGAGGAACGTTCAGCACTACCGCCGCGTGCCGGGGCTTCGCGTCGAGGGATACTGAAGCAGAACCGCCGCGCCCTTGGGCTCCCCGAACGCCTCGCCGCTTGACAGGTTGAGCCGCCCGATCCCACCATTTGGCCGTCCCTCCGATCGGCCAGGAGACTCATCGCATGCTGCCAGCATCCGAGCTGCGGGCCGGCGTGGCCATCAGGTTCGAAGGCGTTCTCTACAAGGTCCTTGCGGCCGAGCACCACGCGGGCCAGGGAAAGATGGGCGGCGCCGTCCACTCCAAGCTGCTCAACACCGAAACCGGAACGCCGCGCGAACGGCGATTCCGCATCGACGAACCGGTCGAAATCCTCGAGCCCGAGCGCAGGACGATGCAGTTCCTGTACACCGACGAGGAGATGGGCTACTTCATGGACGCGCAGTCGTTCGAGCAGGTGGCGATCGAGCGCAGCCGTCTCGGCAAGGCCGCCGACTTCCTTCGCGAGGAGATGTCGCTTCCCGTTGAGCTCATCGACGGCAAGCCGCTGGGCATCGTCTTTCCCGATATCGTCGAGGTGCGCGTCGCCGAGACGGCCGAGCCCGTCCACTCGCAGGGGAACGAGAACGTGCGGAAGACCGCGCGTCTGGAAAACGGCCTCACGCTGCTCGTGCCGCCATTCATCGCGAAGGGCGAGATCATCCGCGTGCTCGTCGAGGATGGCAGCTACGTCGAGCGGGCGAAGCCGGAGAAGAAGCGCTGACCTGCCGCGGCCGACAATCGTGCCGTCAACGATCAGCGCAGCATCGTGGACGCGTCGTGCACGATCCTCCCGCCGACAATCGTCATCCTGATCCGGCCGCTCAACAGCCGCGCCGGATCCTTCTCGCCAACCTGCAGCGGGTCGATGTCGAGAATGGTCAGGTCGGCGAACCGGCCGGCTTGGATCACTCCGGTCTCGCGTTCCGTGAACATCGACCAGGCCGCCCAGGTCGTGTAGCCCCGAAGCGACTCCTCCGCGGTCATCCTCTGCTCGGGGTGCCACCCTCCGTCGGGCTTGCCGTTCCGATCCTGTCGCGCGATGGCCGAGTGCATCCCGTAGAAGATGTCGTAGTTCGTCCCCGGCAGATCCGAGCTGAAGACGAGGCGCGCGCCCGCCTTTCGAATCGATCGCCACGCGTATGCGAGCTTCACGCGGTCAGGCCCGAGGCGATCCTGGGCCCACCCCATGTCCTCGACGGCGTGCGGCGGGTTCATCGAGGCGATGACGTTCGATCTCACGAAGCGCGGGACATCAGCGACATCGAGCACCTGCGCGTGTTCGATGCGATGCCTCGAGTTCCGGACCGCGGGAGAGCGTGCGGCGATGGAATCGATGTAATCGAAGGCCTCGCGGTTGGCGGAGTCGCCGATCGCGTGAATCGCCACCTGGAAGCCGGCCCGCATCAGGTCCGAGGTGAGCGCCGCGTCGAATCCGGCCTCCGGACCCGCAACGCCGCGATGCTTCGGCCGATCGCTGTAGTCTCCGAGCAGCCGCGCGCCGCGGGATCCGAGCGCCCCATCGAAGAACACCTTCACGGCCACCGTGCGTAACATGCGCGCCGATGGACCATCAGGCCCCTTCGCCAGCCACTTCCTCAGGAGCGCGTGGTCCCGGCCCGAGAGCATCGAGACGACCCGGATGGGCAGCCGTCCGGCTGCGGCCAGCCGCTCGAACGAGTCCATCACAGCCGAGTCGGCGCCGGCCTCTTCGACGGCGACGTAGCCCGCCGCGGCCATCGCCTGGAGCCCCCTCAGCACGAGCGCGTCCAGTTGGTCCGGAGTCGGCGGCGGGATCGCGGATTCCAGCAGCTTGACAGCTTCGTTCACCAGGATGCCGGTCGGTTTGCCTCCGGCGTCCCTCCGGATCTCGCCGCCCTTCGGATTGGGCGTCGCCGCGGTGATCTTCGCGCGCTCGAGCGCCAGCCGATTGCCCCAGACGGCATAGCCGTGCAGGCCGCGCAGGTACACGGGATGATCGGGGACCTTCTCCGAGAGCAGCTTCAGCGTCGGGTAGTGATTCGCCCACGCGCCTTCGTCCCATCCGTACCCGAGAATCCACTCGCCCTTCGGAAGCGTCGCCGCGCGCGCCGCGACCTTCTCGACGGCCTCGGCTTCAGTCGCGATGCCGACGAGATTGACTCGCTCGAGCATGCGGCCGAGCTCGACGATGTGGACGTGGGCGTCGATAAGGCCGGGGATGATCGTCACGCCGTGGAGATCGACGACCTTCGTCGCGCTGCCACGCAACGCAGACACCTGATCGTTGGACCCGGCGAGCACGATGCGGTCTCCGCCGACGGCAATCGCCTGCGCGTCTGCCTTCCAGCCAGCCTGCGAGTGCGGGGCGTTTGCGGCGGGAGTGCCGTCAGGCGACGGATCGTCCCACGCGAACGTGTAGACATTCGCGTTGAGCAGCACGAGGTCCGCCGGTGGCCGAGCCTCGCGGTTCGAACAGGCGATCTGCGCGGTCAAGGCGAGCGCCGCCACACCAATCCAGGCAAGCGCCAGCGAGCGATTCGCAATCATGGTGAAACTCACTCCACTCCGCCTCGCCGGAGGGTCATTTGAGCGCCAACGCCGCGCGCGCGGCGACTCGCCCGAAGGCCTTTGCCTGCGCGTCCTTCTGAAGCTGGCGCAGGCGATCCTTTGATTGGGCCGGCGCCCATCGGGCTTCGATTTCGCACAAGGCCAGCCGGGCCTCGAAGACCAGCGGGACCAGGCCCGCGCGAGTCGCTCCTGACTGAATGCGCCGCAGAGACTCCTCGGCCGGCGTCCGATCCTTTTCGCTGAGGAGCCCGGCGATGCGCGCGCAGGCGATCTCGATCGCGAAGCGATGTTCGCGGTTCTCTTCCTTCGCCGCGAGCGCGCGCGCGGCATCCGCCTCGCTTCGTGCCTCGGCGCTCCGGCCGAGGGCGGCGGCGATCCGCGCGAGGAGCACGTGCGCGTCCGCCTCTCCGCCTGCGGACTTGAGCTTGCGGAAGACGCCGAGCACGTCCCGCGCCGGCGCCTCGGCTTCCATCGCGCGCCCCGAGTCGATGTCGAGATCGAGGATGGCGGCGCGCACTTCGGCGGCCCCACCCTCCTGCTTCATCTCGTTCTCCCACGCGAGCGCCTGGTCGTAGGACGCCCGGGCGCCGGCCGGGTCGCCCTTGTCGCGGAGCAGCTTCCCGTACCCCTGCGCGTCGGCGGTCGCATATTGCTTGTCCCCGATTTCGCGCCAGATGGCCATCGCCTCGGCGTAGTTTCGCTCGGTGGCGGCCAGGTCACCTTGCTGATGCCAGCTCCGGGCGATGTTGCCGAGCGAGGAGCCGACCCCGCTCTTCTGGCCGACCTCCCGCCAGATCGCGAGCGCCTGCTCGAATCCTTCCCGCGCGCCGCGAATGTCTCCCTGCTCGCCAAGCACGCTGGCGATGTTGTTGAGCATCCGGGCGGCGCCGTTCTTCTCGTTGATCTCCCGGAAGATCGGAAGCGTTTGCTCCCACTGCCGCCGCGCGCCTGCCAGATCACCGCGGAAGTAGAGGAAGTTGCCCAGGTTGCCGACCATGAGCGCCTCGCCGCTCTTGTTGCCGATTTCGCGATAGGCGGCGAGCGCGTCCTTCGAGAGCTTCTCGGCCGCGTCGAGGTCGCCGCGGCCCGCGATGACGAGCGCGCGGTTGTTCATCGAACCGGCCATGCCGCGCCGATCGCCGGCCTCGCGAAACAGCCGCTCCGCCTCCTCCAGCGCCTTCACCGCCTCGTCCATCCGGCCGAGGTTCTGCAGGTTCGACCCCTCCTCGAACCGGGCGCGAGCGACGAGATGCTGCGCGCCGAGCGCGATGGCTGCAGCGGCCGCGCGTGAGGCGGCCTGCTGGCCGCGGCTCGACTCGGAGAGGAATCGGGCCGTGACGGCCTCGGTGAAGTCGATCCGGGGATCCTGGCCGGAGGGCGGCGGGAGCTTTCGAAGCGCCGCCAGCGTGTCGAGGGCATTCTTGCCCTTGCTGCCCGACTGCTCGGCGGAGGCCAGCCGAAGACCGTACTCGAGGTTGTCGGGGAAGAAGTTGAAGAGCGTCTTGCAGATTTCGATCGCCTTGTCCCACTCGCGGCTCACCTCGCGGAATCGTCCCTCGATCGACAGCCGGTCCTCCCTCGCGAGCGAGGTGGAGAGGTCGACGGCGCTCTTCGCCTCCTCCCGGGCGCGCGCGTCGTAGCCGAGAAGCGACCACGCGTCTGAGAGCGCCGCGCGGGTGAGCGCGTGCGAGGGATCGACCGCCTTCGCCTTCTCGAGCAGGGTCCGCGCGCCGAGCGCATCGAAGCGGCGCAGCCGCGCGAGGCCCTCGGCGTAGAGCTTCGCCGCTTCCGGGTTCTGCGGCAGCGACGCCCGGACGGCGTCGCGCTCGGCCGCGGACGGATCGCCGACGCCGAGCTTCTGGCGCAAACGCGCGCCGGTGCGCGACACCAGGTCGAAGAGCGCCGTCTCCGTCCCTGTCTCGCTCACCGACGCAACCGTTTCCCCAAGGGCCGTGTCCTGGAGCCGGACGTCCAGCCGGATCTGCCCGCCGGCCTTGTCCCCGAGCGCGGTGTACGAGCCGATGACGAGCAGGTCGCTGCCGAGCCTTGCGCGAATGCGCGCGAGCGTGTCGCGGGCCAGGCTGTCCACGTCGGCGAACGGAACCTCGGCGCGCAG
Organism: uncultured Acidobacteriota bacterium; assembly: GCA_963695795.1. GTDB lineage: Bacteria > Acidobacteriota > Vicinamibacteria > Vicinamibacterales > JAKQTR01 > CAVOHU01. The sequence continues at coordinate 404,386 of CAVOHU010000001.1, forward strand.
CCGCGCCACCACCTCGCCGGGGATCGTCCGAACGGCTTCTCCGGCGCCGAGCTCCGAGGTGAGCATCTCGGCGAGCGCCACGGCGAGCCACGTGGCCTCGGCGCGGCCGGTCAGGTTCCTCAAGCCGAGGACCGCAACCGATCGGCGGACCGCTGCCACCGTACCCGACACGCGCGTCGAGGCAGTCGGCGCGCCCTGGCGCTTCACCATCCACCACCCGAAGCTGCCGATCGCGGCCGCGGCGATGACGAGGCCAGTCACGGCGATCAGGGCGAGCCGGCGACGTGTGAACCACGGCGCTCGAGCCGCTGCAATCTCGCCGCCGCGGAGCGCGTTGACGAGATCGCCGGCTGAGACAAACCGTTTCGCCGGCTCGACCTCGAGGCACCGCAGGACGGCGGATTCCCACACCGGATCGAGATTGGCGACGTGGACTCGAGGTGAGCTCGGGGGAGACTTCAGCCGCTTGACCATGGCGGCCATCGGCGTCTCGCCTTCGAAGGGACGCCGCCCCGTGAGCATCTCATACATCACCACGCCGAGCGCATAGATGTCTGTCGCCGGTGTGATGGGGCCGCCCTCGATCTGCTCCGGCGCCATGTAGGCTGGCGTGCCCGCGACGGTTCCAGCCGTCGTCAGCGCGGCGATCGACCCCTCCACGGCCGGATCGCGGCGAGCGAGGCCGAAGTCGGTGACGACCGCGCGCATCTCGCCGGCTCCGGAACGGCCCGGAACGAGCATCACGTTCGCGCACTTGAAATCACGATGGATGACGCCGGCGCGATGGGCCGCTTCGAGCGCGCTCGCCATCTGTTCGACGAGCGGCAGCGCTTCGATCGGTGAGAGCCGGCCGGTCCGCGCGAGCCGATCCGCCAGCGTCTCGCCCCTAAGCAGCTCCATCGTCAGGAACGTGACGCCGGGGGCGCCCGGCCCGCCCTGGTGGCGGAAGACGTCGAAGATCCGGCAGGCGGACGGGTGCGTAACTTTGCGCGCGAGGTGGACTTCTGTCTTGAATCGTTCGAGCGCGGCGGGATCGGCGGCGATCTCGGCGCGCACGGTCTTGAGGGCGACGTGCTCGCCAAGCTCGAGGTCCTCGGCCTCGTACACCTCGCCCATGCCTCCGCGGGCGATGAAACCGCAGATCCTGAACCGCGCCGCCAGCATCTGTCCGGGTGAGAGGGCCGGCCCGAGCGGGGCACGCCCGGAATCAACCTCGCGGATGCTCAGCGTGCCGGAGCCGTCCGATGGTGTTGAGAACGTTGGAGCGCCAGATTCGCCAGGCGGGGTCGCCGGACCGTCGGAGGATCCACCCATGTCTTGCGCTCCTGTCGAGCGACGGCGGTCGCTGAAGCCAGGTCCTGACGCGCAGTAGCATACGCCGCTTTGCGCCTGCCTGCGCGGGCCGACCGGCGCGACCACACGCCGGGCCTGCGCGGGCCGCCCTTCAACGGCGATGGGTTCGAGGAGGCTTGCCGGGCTTCCTACGCGTCCACTCCTGCCAGAAGTGAACACACGCGAGCCAGGGGTGGCGCCAGAGCATGCGTGGACCTGAGTAGACCATCACGACGCGCATCGCTTCGCGGGGATCGGGCCGGTAACAGTGAATCGGGCATTCCTTGCAGGTGGGCTTCAGCTCGCCGTACGGGCACTTGTCCAGCCGATCGTGGGAGTAGTTCAGCAGCGAGCGGCAATCCGCGCAGAGACCGCCCGCGGCGCCATGATGGCCGGCGCAGTAGATCTCGACCATCGCCTGCACGGTCTTCTTCTCGCGATCGATCACACCAGGGAGGGAAAGACGAACGCCCAAGGGAGAACACTCCGGAACGCGTCGGCCGGTTGGAAGACTTCGATGAGGTCTGTGAGCCAGTATTACGGGTTGGCCCGCGTTGCACAACATTTGTCGGCCGGCGCTCCCGGGTGAGCCGGCGCCCGTCTATACTCGCCGGTGAAGGGCGGTTCGGCAGCAGGACTGGCGTCCGCGCCCGCTCCTTCGGCGGTCGCGGAACGGGAGGTGAGCCATGAGGTCGACAACGCGCCTGTTGATGCCGGCGGCGGCGCTCGTGATCGCGGCAGGCTGCGCGGGCCAGGTGAAGACGACGATGCTCCCTGCCAGCGCGATGAACCCCGGCAGCACGTTCAACGGGATCGTCTTCTATCCCCCGCAGTATGTGAAGCAGACATTCGCGTTCACGTTCCTCACCGATGAGCAGGGGACCCTGGTCGGCACCTCTCCTGAGGACTGTGTCCCGACGGTCCAGAAGGAAGAAATCGCCGTGCTTCCGGACCTGGGCAGGCCGATGCTGCTTCAGAACGCGTCGGGATGGCTGAGCTCGGCGAAGTTCAGTGCATCGCTGAAGGACGGGATGCTGGCGTCGGTGAATGCCGAACCGACGCAGACGATGTCGGATCTCATCACGGCGACCTCGTCGCTGGCGGAGGGAGTGGCCGGCGTCGTCAGGGCGCTGAAGACGGTGGCGCCTCCCGTGAAGGGCGGCGCCCCCAAGCCGAAGCCGGCCTGCAACGCAAATCCGACGCTCGTGGCCTTCGAGCGGATCGCGCTGAAGTAACCGATCGCGGGCGACTTACCGGGTCGCCCCTACGCCGCACGCCGCACGCCGCCGCGCCCCGACGCCGCACGCCGCACGCCGCCGCGCCCCGACGCCGCACGCCACCGATCGCCGTACAACAGGCCGGGATGATGTAGGGGCGACCCGGTGGGTCGCCCGTGCCCGCGAGCTGGCAGTCGCCAACGGCCGTTCTCCGTCTGCCGTACAACAGGCCGGGCGGTGCAAGGAACGTCTGCCGGGCCCCCATCCGGCATCCGCCCCCTGTCACCGCCCGGTCATCCGCATCCGGCCGTCGATCGGGCCGGCTGGTCTACTCTTCCGTCTGTTCCTTCTCGCGCCGGGCCGCGGCCCTCGCCGCCGTCTTGTCGGCCTTCGCCTTCCTGCGGCTCGCGAGGTAAGCCTCTCCGGGCGCCCAGTGCGGGCTGACCGCGACCGCGACACCCATGAACGCATCCATCGACAGCGTGCGGGCGATCGACGCCAGGTGCCTGAAGAGCAGCGCGAAGCCGACCACCGGCAGGAAGATGACGTAGAGCGCGCCCATGATGGGCGCCATCAGCAGGAAGCAGAACGTCGGAATCCGGATGTAGCTCCAATCCGCCTTCCCCGGCAGCGTCGTTCCCTCCGCCGGCGCCATCGCCATCTCCCACGCCTGCAGGCTCCAGTAGAACCCGTGGTTGACCTTCGATCCGCCTTTGTAGGTTGCCATGACGTTCCTTCCTTCCTCCCTGTTCCGAACCCCCGTCTCACTGTCTAGACATAATCTACGGCAGCGCCTGCCGAATGAAAATCGGGCCGATGCACCAATTCCAGGGGAAAATGTGCGGGGAGGAGAAGGCGTCCGACCCTACCCGGCAGCGGTCGCCCGCAGGCGATTCGGGGGTGCGATCGCCCGATCCGGCCTCCGGAAAACGCCGGAGGCCGCCCGAGGCTGTTAGAATCGGCGTAAACCCATGAAAAAGCGGCCAGCCGACAGGCGCAGCCGGCGGCGATCACGCGCTCCGCTCGTGTGGCTCGGCGTTGTCGCCGCGGCCGCGATCGTTGTGGCGTCGGTTCGAGGCCGTCAGGCAAGTCCCGGCGCCCCACCGTCCATGCCTTCGACTCAGCGATACGGCTACCGCATCGTGCACGCCTTCCCGCACGATCCGCAGGCGTTCACGCAGGGACTGGTCTTCCGCGACGGATTCCTGTTCGAGAGCACGGGCCTCAACGGGCATTCGAGCGTGCGGAAGGTGCGTCTCGAAACGGGCGAGGTCGTTCAGCAGCGAAGCGTCGACGCGGAACACTTCGCCGAGGGGCTCGTGGACTGGGGCGACCGCCTGGTCCAGCTCACCTGGCGATCGGGCATCGCGTTCGTCTACGACCTGAAGACGTTCGACCTGCAGCGGACGCATCCGTACAGAGGCGAAGGCTGGGGGCTGGCCCGCGACGCCAACCGGCTGATCGCGAGCGACGGGTCGCCGACGCTCCGCTTCCTCGACCCCGAGTCGCTCGGCGAGACCGGCCGCCTGGAGGTGACCGAGAACGGCCGTCCCGTCGAGAACCTGAACGAGTTGGAGCTCGTGAAGGGCGAGATCTACGCGAACATCTGGCAGACCGATGAAGTCGCGATCATCGATCGGCGGACCGGGCAGGTCGCCGGGCGGATCGATCTGAGGGGCCTTCTGACTCCAGCCGAGCGCGCGGGCACCGACGTCCTGAACGGCATCGCCTACGACGCCGCGAAGGACCGCCTGTTTGTGACCGGAAAGTGGTGGCCCAAGCTCTTCGAGATTAGGCTCGAGCCGAAGCGATGACAGTCTTGCCGCCGATTCGTCGCCTTCACGGCGGCGCGGGTCCTGCCCGAGCATCAGGCACACTCGGTCGGCCAGCAGGTATTGTCAAACTAGTCGAGTCTGGCCCTCGACGCGCGGGCGAAGCTCGCAAGCGAAGGGCGTGGCCTCGCTGACGACTCCCGCTTGCTCGGGAACCTGCCACCGCCCGAGGTGCCTGACGCTCGGTCACCCGCGCCGCCAGCCGGATCTACTTCTTCCTCTGCCCGTAATACGCCCCTGGGCCGTGCTTGCGAGAGAAGTGCTTGTCGCGCAGGGCCGGGGAGATCGGATCGACAAGCGGGTGCAGGACCGACGTGTAGAAAGCGATCCGCGCGATCTCTTCCACGATGAACCCGGCGTGGGCCGCGGCCCCGGCGTCCGCTCCCCAGCAGAACGGTCCGTGCCCGTGCACGAGCACCGCTGTCGTGACGAGCGGATCCAGGCCGCCGAACCGCCGGACGACGGCCTCGCCTGTGTTCCTCTCGTACTCCGTCTGAATCTCCTCCGCGCTCATCGGTTCGGTCACCGGAATCGATCCCGGGAAATAATCCGCGTGCGTCGTGCCCAGGCAGGGAATCTCCCGGCCGGCCTGCGCCCACGCGGTCGCGTACGCGGAATGCGTGTGCACGACGCCGCCGATCTGCTCGAACGCGCGATAGAGCACGAGGTGCGTCGCCAGATCGGACGAGGGCCGGAGCGACCCTTCGACCGTCCTGCCATCGAGGTCCGTGACGACAAGTGCGGCGGGCGTCAGGTCTGCGTAGTCGACACCGCTCGGCTTGATCACCACGAGGCCGCGGCCGCGATCGATCCCGCTCGCGTTGCCGAACGCTTCGATCACCAGGCCGCTTCGGACCAGCGCCAGGTTGGCTTCGACGACTTCCGCGCGCAACTCCTCGAGCGTCATGATGGCCGCCTCGCGCGAGCCGAAATCTCGCGCAATGCCGGGAGCACGTGGCCGAGTGGCGCAGAAGCCGCGCTCTTCCGCCCCATCCCGAAGTAGAGGTCGCGAAACAGGCCGTAGAGCCTGTCGTAGGCGGGCGCGGCTTCGGGGTCCGGCTCGATGATCGTGTGGGTGGGGCAGAGCGCGTCCTGCGCGTCCTCGAGCGTGGGGAACGCGCCGGCGGCCAGAAACGCGAAGATGGCCGATCCAAGGCTCGTGACTTCCCGGTCGGGCACGAGGATGGGCTTCTTCAGAACGTTCGCGTAGACGCGGTTGAGCGTCGGGTTCTTCGTCGGGATGCCGCCGCCGTTGATCACCCGGCGGATGGGCACGCCGTATTCTTCCATCTGCTCGAGGATCACGCGCGTGTGGAAGGCGGTGCCCTCGATGGCGGCGAAGAGCTCGTCCTCGGCCGTGTGCGTCAGGTTCCAGCCGAGCGTGACGCCGCCGAGCTCCGGGTTCACGAGCACGGTGCGATCGCCGTTGTCCCAGGTGAGGCGGAGCAGGCCCGTCTCGCCCGCGCGGTACCGGCCGATTCGCTGCGACAGCTCCGCCACCGTGCTTCCGGCCCGCCTGGCGATCGCATCGAAGATGTCGCCGGTCGCCGAGAGCCCGGCTTCGATGCCCGTGTAGCTCGGGTGCACGGAACCCGGAACGACGCCGCAGACGCCGGGGACGAGCGTGTCGCGATCGCTCAGGCCGATGATGCAGGTCGAGGTGCCGATGACGTTCACGACGTCGCCGAGTCGCACGCCCGCGCCGATGGCGTCCCAGTGCGCGTCGAAGGCGCCAACCGGGATCGGAATGCCGGCGCGGAGCCCCATCCTCGCGGCCCACGGCGCGCTGAGCGATCCCGCGATCCGGTCGGAGGTGGCGTAGCGTCCGCCGAGCTTGCCGGCGACGCCCCCGAGCAGGGGATCGACCGACGACAGGAACGAGTCGGGCGGCAGCCCGCCGAGCGACGGGTTCCACATCCACTTGTGACCCATTGCGCACACGCTTCGCGGCACCTCGTCCGGATCGGTGATGCCGCACAAGGTCGCGGCGACCATGTCGCAGTGCTCGAGCGCGGTCACGAGACGGTCCCGCTTCTCCGGGTTGTGCCGGAGCCAGTGGAGCAGCTTCGAGAATCCCCACTCGGACGAATACACGCCGCCGCACCAGTCGATCGCGGGGAGCCCGGCCTCGCGTGCCTTGGCCGTGATCTCGGCGGCCTCCCGCCACGCCCGGTGATCGCACCAGAGATAGTAGTCGTCGAGCGGCACGAGGCCGGCGCCGACCGGAACGACCGACGACCCGGTCGTGTCGAGGGCGATGGCGTCGACGCGCTGGCCGTCAATCGACGCCGACTCGAGCGCTCGCCGCGTGGCCGCGACGAGCGCGCTCATGTGGTCGTCGTGCTTCTGGGTGGCGAGGTCCGGGTCCTGCTTGCTGCGGTTCAGGGGGTACTCGGCCGTCCCCGAGCCCAGCCGGCCCTTCGTGTCATCGAAGATCGACACCCGGACGCTCAGGGTCCCGAAATCCACGCCCGCGACAATGGTCACATGGCCTCCTGCGATCACGTCTGCCGGCGCTCACGAGCCGGCCGCCCGAGGTGCCTGACGCTCGGTCACCCGTGCCATCAGTAGCGGCCAGCCGCGTGTCGTGACCCGGCCTGTAGCCTGTAGCCTGTAGCCTGTTGCCCGGCTGGATCACTCCCTGTGCCAGTGCAAGTCCCACCCGAGGTACTTCGTCGCGGCCTCGTGCACGATCGCCGCAACCGACGAGAGGTTGGCGGCGACGTGGTGTTCGAACCCGCGCTCGCAGATGAACCGCAGGAGCTTCTGGAGGCCCGCGATCTCGACCACGCCCGCGCCCCCGAAGGTCACCAGCGAGTCGTTCGTGAAGGTGCCCTCGCCCACATACCCCGTGATCCGGCCCGCTTTCTCGTCGGTCGAGACGCGCGCGAAGGTCATCGGCCCGGGCTTCACCCGGCCGACGCAGGTCCCGATAGGTGTTCTCGCGGCCGACCGTGCCGGCGATGATGGCCTGGTAGTCCATCCGCACGTCCTGGAAGAAGTGCTTCGGCAGGTTGCTGCAGTGGAAGCACACGGCCTTGTCCGGGTCGTCGCCGTAGTTGTTGTTCCAGTCGAGCAGGGCGCGACGGCGTACCCGACGCCAGGCGCAGCGCGTGCATGGCGACGGTGCCGCAGATGTCCACCTCGCACGCGCTCGACATGAGCTCGTTGCTCATCATGCTCATCACCGTGCACGGCACCACGCCGAAGTAGGTTTCGAGCGCCGTCCAGCACTGGACGGCGCTCGCCGACGACTTCTGTCTCCTTCATCCACCCGTCGATGACCGCGCCGAGCTTGGCCATCTTGATGAGCGCCTCGCGCGGCGTGTCGAGGACCGGCACGTAGGCGGTGATGGCGCCGAGCTTTTGCCTCGACAGCCGGGTCGGCGTCCTTGAGCCGCTCGACGCGGCCGAGGATCTCGGAGAGGTCGACCGTTTCGACGGAGATCCCGCTCGCTTCGAGCAACTTCTCGCTGTAGCGGACGGTGTTGAACGCGGCCGGCCGCGCGCCGATGGCGCCGATCCGGAGGTTCCTGAACCCCCGCACGACCCGGCACACGCCGGCGAACCACTCGAGGTCTCGCGCGAAGGCCTCGGAGGAGGGGGCCTCCGTGTGCAGCGAGGTGAGCGAGTAGGGGATGCCGTACTGCGTCAAGTTGTTGCAGGCCGACATCTTGCCGCAGAAGCTGTCGCGCCGATCCGCGATGGTCATCCGCCCCCCATCGTCGGGCGTGGCCTGGATGAGCACGGGCACCCGGAGATCGGCCTGCCTGAGGGTGTCGGCGATCGCCCGCTCTTCGCCGAAATTCGGGAGCGTGACGATCACCCCGTCGATCGTGTCCCGGTGGGCCTTGAACAGGTCGGCGCACCGCCGGGACTCCTCGCGCGTCTCCACGGCGCCGTGCTTGCTCTCGCCCGGGCCGAGCACGATGGCCGCGATACCGGCCCGTTCGAGCACCGCCACCATCTCCTCCCGGCCGGTCTTGGCCAGGTGGTCGGGAAAGAACCCGCGGTTGCCCACGATGAGCCCGAGGGTGGCGCGGGGCTTCAAGGCTGCAGTCATGGTCGTCTCCCCGAATCGGCTGGCGCGATCCCTTCGCTGGCGGATCGCGTCAAATGTACACGGGTTCGCGCGGCGGAAGAATAGCACGGGGCGCTCCGAATCGCCCCGGCCTCCGGCCCGTGCTCGGCGCCCGATGCAGCCGTAGTGAGATTGGGTAGACGCGTGTCTCGAATGTTCTCCTGGAGCAGAACCATGTTCACACACTTCCGGTCGGCGGCCCCGGGCCGCCGACCCGTCACGGGTCTCGTCCTGCGAGGCGCCGCGCTGCTGATGCTGGCGTTGACGATTGCCGCGTCGGCCCGCGCGCAGTCGCAGGCGATGAACGGCACGATCGAGGGCACCATCGCCGATACCTCCGGCGGCGTGCTGCCAGGCGTGAGCATCACAGTGACCAACACCGACACGGGGCTCACGCGAACGGTCGTCACCAACGAGCGCGGTTCGTACCGCGTGCTCCTGCTGCCCCTTGGCACCTACCGGGTCACGGCCGAGCTTCCGGGATTCAAGAAGTACGAACAGTCGGGCGTCGCCCTTTCCGCCGGGATGACCGCCGTCGTGAACGTCGCGCTCGGGGTCGGCGAGGTCAAGGAAGTCGTGTCGGTCGTGGCGGAATCGCCGGTCGCCGAACCCGGGAAGATCGACCTCGGCCGCACGATCAGCCCCACCGAAATCACGAACCTGCCGCTCGTTTCGCGCAACCCGTATAACTTCGCCTTCCTCCAGGCGAACGTCACGGGGTACGAAAACAACGAGTTCGGCGTGCCGCGCATCAACGCCAACGGCACCCAGATGCGCACGAACTACCAGCTCGACGGCAACACGAACACCGAGAAGGATCGCGCGGGCCTGCGGCTGCTGCCGGTTTCCGAGGTGCTCGTGCGGGAGGTGAAAGTCGTCACCAACGGGTTCGCGCCCGAGTTCGGCCAGACGACCGGGATGGTCTACAACGCCATCACGCCGTCGGGCACCAACGACTTTCACGGGTCGGCCAGCTACCGCTTCAAGCGCAATCCCTTCTCGAACCGGCCCTTCTTCCTGTCGCCGACCGCCCTCAAGCCGGATACGAAGGCCGACGATGTGACGGCGACCATTGGCGGGCCGATCGAGCGAAACAAGATGCAGTTCTTCGGCGCGTACGAGTATGTCGATCGCAGCCTCGTCACCGGCGGCCAGGTCATCACGGTGAAACCCGCGGATGCCGCCGGGCTCGGGATCTCCCTCCCGGCGAGCGGCGTGATCCCGGCGCACCAGAAGGTCAACTTCGCCTTCGGCAAGGTCGATACCGAGCTCGGGGTGGCCAACCACCTCGCGGTCCGCTACTTCTACTTCCAGAATTCGTCCCCGTCGAACATCGGCGGCGGCCAGACGACGACCGATCGGGCGACGGACTTCACGGACCGGATGGACTCCGCCTCGGCGCAGCTCGTGTCGACCTTCGGGCACACCGTGCTGAACGAGCTGCGCGTGCAGTACGCCCGCAGGCACCAGTTCCGGACGCAGGGCAGCTCGGTGGACGGGCCGGCGATTACGGTCTCCGGCGTCGCCGCATTCGGAGGCGCCCGCATCGGGGACGGCAATTCGGTCGGGTTCGACTTCAACCAGGGCATCACGCAGGTCGTCGACAACCTGAGCTGGCTGCGGGGCAACCACGCCCTCAAGCTCGGCGCCGACCTCCAGTTCATCGCAGACAAACGGGTCAAGGGCGACCTGTTCTTCTACACCTTCCCGACGATCGCCGCGTACCTCGACGCGAAGAGCGGGGCGAACCCGTACTGGTACTCGACGTTCCAGCAGGTGGCGGGCGACCCGAGCGTCAAGTACGACTCGTCGTTCCTCGGCTTCTTCGTCCAGGACGACTGGCAGCTCGCGTCCCGGTTGAAAGTGCTCTTCGGGGTGCGCTACGACCTGTTCCAGATACCGCAGTCGCGGTCCTTCGCGTCGAACCCCTATTCGCAGAGCTTCAAGGTGGACGCGAACAACGTCGCCCCGAGAATCGGCCTGTCGTGGGCCATCGACGGCGAGTCGAAGACGGTCGTGCGGGCGTCGACCGGGCTCATGTACGAGCCGCCGCTGCTCGACTTCTACGACAACGCGATCCTCAACAACGGCGATCCGCGCAGCTACACCGTCTCGGTGAGCGGCACGAGCGCAGGCGCGCCGGCCTTCCCCTCGAGCCTGGCGAGCCCCCCGCCCGGGTTCACCCTGCCGCGCCAGAGCATCAACGTCATGGACCAGGGTTTCAAGAGCCAGTGGGCGTGGATGACCAACATTCAGCTCGAGCGCGCCCTGACCGACGACATGGCGGTCACGATCGGATACGTGAATTCGATCGGCCGCAACATGCCGGTGCTCGTCGACGTCAACCTCCTGCCGACCGGAGAGACCCTGGCTGACGGGCGGCCGGTCTACTCGACGACCGTCTCGGCTGCCACGCGCGTGGACCCGACCTTCGATCACGTCAACATGTTCAAGTCGATCGGCCGGTCCACCTACAACGCCCTGACGGCGAGCTTCACCAAGCGGATGACGCACGGGTGGATGGCGCAGGCCACCTACACGCTCGCGCGCGGCGTGGACAATGCGCCGCTGACCGGGACCTACGTCGTCGGCAGCGGTGACGACCGGATCTCCGACCCTTCGAACATCAATCGCGACAAGGGCGTGACACCGTTCAACCAGGTGCACACCTTCTCACTGAGCACCGTGCTCGCGCCGATGATCGGCGGGGGCGGCGTCGGCGCGGCGATCCTGAACAACAACCAGCTCGGGATCATCGTCCAGGCCAACAGCGGCCTGCCGTTCAACATCGTGTCGCGGACCGACCTCAACAAGGACGGCGTGCTGAACGATCGGCCGATTGGCGTGGACCGCAACACGGGCCGCCTCGGCCGGTTCGTCGACCTGGACGTCCGTTACTCGCGGTTCATCCCGATTTCCGGGAGCTTCAGGGCCGAGCTGTTCGCCGAGGTGAAGAACCTGCTCAACACGCAGAACATCGCCGGCGTGAACCGGCAAGTCACGGTCGACGCCGCCGGCTACCCGGCGTCGATCCTGCCGTCACCGACCGGCTTCCCGGCGACGAGCGGGTACGACCAGCGGCTGCTGCAGGTGGGACTGAAGATCGTGTTCTAGGCGGAGAATCGCGATTCGGGCTGGTGTAGGGCGTGGGCTCTAGCCCCGCCGTATGCGCGGGGCCTCGGCCCCGCGCCCGGTCGTCGCGACGCTGAAGCATCGCGACCTACGGCGGCCCTGAAGGACCGCCCTACAAGAACGCCGCGTTCCGTGGGTCACTCGGCGACGCGCCGGACGGAGCGATCGGCGACAACGGTCACTTCCATGTCCCGCGCGAGGTTGACGATCCGCTGCACCAGGGCGGAGGCGAACCACGAACGTAGCGCGCTCGGCTTCCCTCGCGCCACGAAGATGTGCGTGACCCGGTGAATCCGCGCGAAGTTGACCATCGTATCGGCGATGTCGGTTCCCTGGAGGATCCGGGTCTCGATCTGCAGGCCGCGCGCGAAGTTGAGGTGGCGTTCGAGGCTCTCGCGTTCGCCCTCCGCCAGGTCCCTGAGGTCTGAGGTGCTGGTGACGTACACGGCGAAACAATCGGCCTGGAGATAGTCCGAGACGCGACGGCCGCGCCGAATCAGCGCCGCGCTGGACGGTTCCGGCCCGACCAGCAGCAGGAGCCGCTCGCGGGCATGCGACTCGGCTGCAGACGCGCCAGCCTCGGTCGCGGGCTCTTCGCCTGGCAGGCGGCTCTCGATCGCGTATGCCGCCTGGCGCATCGCCAGCTCGCGAAGCGCGACGAGCGTGGGCTCCTTGAAGAAATTCTGAAGGGCCGCCTGCGCCCGCTCGGGCGAGTAGACGACGCCGCGCGCGAGCCGGTTGAGCAACGCTCGCGGGGTGAGGTCGACCATCACGACCTCGTCGGCCTGTTTCAGCACCCAGTCGGGGATCGTCTCGCGCACGCGGACGCCCGTGCTCTGCCAGATCTGGTCGTTCAGGCTCTCCAAGTGCTGCACGTTCATCGTCGTCAGCACGTCGATGCCCGCGTCGAGCAGCACGTGGACGTCCTCCCAGCGTTTGAGCCGCTGCGAGCCGGGGACGTTGGTGTGCGGGAGCTCGTCGACCACGGCGACGTGCGGCCGCCGCCGGAGGATCGCCTCGGTGTCCATCTCCTCGAATCGCGAGCCCCGGTACTCGAGAACGGTCCGCGGCACCGTCTCGAGTCCCTCGCTGAGGGCGATCGTCTCCTTCCGGCCGTGCGGCTCGAAATAGCCGATGACGACGTCGACGCCCTTTCGATCGAGATCGTGGGCTTCGGTCAGCATCTGGTAGGTCTTGCCGACACCCGCGGCATAGCCCAGAAACACCTTCAGCCGTCCCCGGTTCGTTGCGTGCTCCATTCCTTTACTGCGGGAACACCCGGACGTCCATGCCTTCCGCGTCTCTGATCAGCCGGTCGAGCGGGGTGCCGCCGAGACGGGAGCGCCAGGAGCGCCGGAGGTTGTGGCCGACGAAGATCTGGGTGATGCCCTGCTTCCTCGCGAACTCGAGGATCGTCGCGATCGGGTTGTCGCCTTCGAGGACCTCAACGCGGGCATGCTGCGCGCGCGCGAGCGTCGCGTTGCGCTCGAGCGCCATGCGATCCTCGGGCGTGAGGTCCGGCTGGGTCACATAGATCGCTACCAGCTCCCCGTGGAAGCGATCGGCGTTCCTGCGCCCGGCGGCCAGCATCTTGGCGGCATTGGCTCGCGGCGTCATGCAGACGAGGATCCGTTCCTGCGTTCCCCACGAAGACTGGATGCCGTTGAGCGTCAGGTACTCCTCGAGCTGGTGATCGACGAGATCGGCCGTGAGGAGCAGGGCGCGCTGTCGAAGCTGCGAGAGCGCGTGTGCGCCCATCGCCGCGTCGACATCTGGCGGCGCGTCGACGACGACCACTTCGTCGGCGCTGTAGATGAACTCCTGCGGCACGGTCTCGTTCCTCGCCCTTCCGAGGATCTCGCGCACGAACTCGCGCTGCTCGGCGATGTACTCCAGGTTGATCGAGGTGATGACGGAAATCCCCGCCTCGAGGACCTGCTCCACGTCTTCGTAGCGCTTTCGGTGCCGGCTGCCGGGCGGGTTGTCGTACGCCAGGCCGTCGACCAGGCAGACCTGCGGATGGCGCCTGATGATGGCGGGCACGTCGATGACGGGCACGCCGCCCGCGTCGTTCGTGGGAATGTGCTCGAGGGTCCGCATCACCTGCGCGACCTCGGAGCTCGAACCTGACTGCGCGGCCGCTACGACGACGTCCTCGCCGCGCTCGTGGCGGCGGCGGCCCTCGTCGAACAGCCGGAACGACTTGCCGACGCCCGAGGCGTAGCCGAGAAAGATCTTCAGCTGCCCGCGACGCTCGGATCGCTCGGCCGCCTCGACCTGCCTGAGCAGCGTGTCGGGGTCGCGGTGAGTCGAGCGATCGCCGTTGTCAACGCTCATCGTCGGACAATCCCGGACGCGATTGTACCCGACTGCGCAGCGCCGCGCGTCGCGGACACCTTGCGGCGCGACCGGATCCGGGCGGTGATTTCGGAGATTCCTCGGGTCCTGACGGGAGCGCAGTTACTTGCGGGGGTACTGACGGTCCAATGCCAGGTTGAGTTCCAGGACGTTGACGGCTGGCTCGCCGAACAGGCCGAAGCCGCGTCCTTCCGTATGCTGCGCGACAAGCCCCCGGACGAGTTCGACTGACACGCGTCGCGCCTTCGCGACGCGGGCCGCCTGCAACAGGGCATTGGCCGGACTGATGTGAGGATCGAGGCCGGACGACGACGCCGTGACCGCGTCGACCGGAATCGGTGCCCCCGGCGTAAAGACGAGCGGTGCCTTGTCGTCTCTGAACGCCTTGATCAGCCTGACCTCGTCGAGCGTGCCGTCGGCGTTCCGGAACCCGTCCAGGGAGGGCGAAGAGGTATAGGGGATGTCGTTGTCGAGGCAGTAATGGACGATGCGGTTCTTGACGCCGTCGAACTCGACCACCTCGTGATTCTCGCCATCGAGCTTGGTGGTCCCGTTGATGAGCTTGGCGCTGGTCGGCCCGAGGTTCGATCCGGCAGTCGCGGTTGGATCGTAGCCGGCGCCGGCCGCCGACGGCCGCGGCCGGAAGTACTCTGGCTTGGTGAAGCTCTGTCCGATCAGCCGCGAGCCCACGACCTGTCCGTCCGACACCATCAGGCTGCCGTTCGCCTGAGCGGGAAACAGCGCCTGGGCGATCCCTGTGACGATGGCGGGATAGAGCAGGCCGGTCAGGACGGTCATGACCAGCATCATCATGAATCCGGACTTGAGTTCCTTGATCACGTCTGTCTCCTGAGTCCTGAGGGCACGAATACGCTGCCGAACGCGTGCATCGAAGGACTAGGCCAGGTGGAGCAGGCCGAGAATCCGGTCGATCGCCCAGATGCACGGGAATGGCGCGATGAAGCCGCCGAGGCCGTAAATCGCGAGATTGCGCCGCAGCATGTGCCCGGCGCTCTGCGGCCGGTATCGCACCCCTCGCAGCGCGAGCGGGACCAGCGCCACGATGATCAGCGCGTTGAAGATGACGGCCGAGAGGACCGCGCTCTCCGGCGTGCGGAGGTACATGATGTTGAGCTTGTTCAGGGCGGGATAGGTCGCCATGAACATCGCCGGGATGATCGCGAAGTACTTCGAGACGTCGTTCATGATCGAGAAGGTCGTCAACGCGCCTCGCGTGATGAGCAGCTGCTTGCCGATGGCGACGACCTCGATGAGCTTCGTCGGGTTGCTGTCGAGATCCACCATGTTGCCCGCTTCGCGCGCGGCCGTCGTCCCCGTGTTCATCGCGAGGCCCACGTCGGCCTGTGCGAGCGCCGGCGCGTCGTTGGTGCCATCGCCGGTCATCGCGATCATCCGGCCGCCGGCCTGCTCGTTCCTGATGTACTCGAGCTTGTCTTTCGGCGTGGCTTGCGCGAGGAAGTCGTCCACGCCGGCCTCCGAGGCAATGGCCGCCGCCGTCAGCGGGTTGTCGCCGGTGACCATGACCGACCGGATGCCCATCGCCCGGAGCTGCGCGATGCGCTCCTTCATGCCGACCTTGACGATGTCCTTGAGGTGGATGATGCCAAGCAGCTTCGCGCCCTCGGCCACGGCGAGCGGGGTGCCGCCGGTCCGGGAGATCTTGTCGGAGAGCTCGGTCACCTCCTGCGGGACCCGGCCGCCCTGTTCCTTGACGAAGCCGACGATGGCGTCGGTCGCGCCCTTTCTGAGCTGGAGGCCCTCGATGTCCACACCGCTCATCTTCGTGTAGGCCGAGAAGGGGATGAACCTCGCGTTGCGTGCGGCGACCTCCCGGCCGCGCAGGCCGTACTTCTCTTTCGCCAGGACGACGATGGACCGGCCTTCGGGCGTCTCATCGGCCAGGCTCGACAGCTGCGCGGCGTCCGCAATCTGGCGTTCGGTGACGCCGGATGCCGGCACGAACGCCACGGCCTGGCGGCTGCCGAGCGTGATGGTGCCGGTCTTGTCCAGGAGCAGCGTGTTCACGTCGCCGGCGGCCTCGACGGCCTTGCCGCTCATCGCGAGCACGTTGTGCTGCATGACGCGATCCATGCCCGCGATCCCGATCGCCGAGAGGAGGCCCCCGATGGTCGTCGGAATCAGGCAGACGAGCAGCGCCGTGTAGACCGCGATGGTGGGCACCGTGCCGGCGCCCGCCGAGGAGACGCTGTAGATGGCGTAGGGCACGAGCGTCGCCACCGCGAAGAGAAAGATGATCGTCAGGCCGGCGATGAGGATGTTCAGCGCGATCTCGTTGGGCGTCTTCTGCCGCTCGGCGCCTTCGACGAGCGCGATCATGCGATCGAGGAACGTCTCCCCGGGATTCGACGTGATCCTGATCCGGACCTGGTCGGAGAGCACGCGCGTGCCGCCGGTGACCGCGCTGCGATCGCCGCCCGACTCGCGGATGACGGGCGCGCTTTCTCCGGTGATGACCGACTCGTCGACCGTTGCGATCCCCTCGACGACCTCGCCATCTCCGGGTATCACTTCTCCGGCGCTGCAGAGCACGACGTCACCGGCCCGGAGCTTCGACGAGGACACGGGCTCGACGCGGCCGTTCTCGGTGACGCGATTGGCGGTCGTGTCGGTCCGGGTCTTCCGCAGGGATTCCGCCTGCGCCTTGCCTCGGGCTTCCGCCATCGCCTCGGCGAAGGTCGCGAAGAGGACCGTGAACCAGAGCCAGAGATCGATCTGCAGCTCGAATCCGATCTTGCCGGCGCCCGTCGCGATGTCGCGTACGAGGAAGAGGAGCACCAGCGCGGCGCCAACCTCCACGACGAAGATCACCGGATTCTTCATCAGCGTCACGGGATTCAGCTTCAGGACCGAGTCCTTCAACGCCCGGCGGAGAATCTCCCGGTCGAGGAGCGGCCGCGCCCGGACGAGCTTCTTCGGAATCAGGCTCGTCTCGCCGGCGGAAGACTGGGCATCTGGAGCGGCGGGCGGGGACAGCGTGGTGGGAGAGGCCATGACTCAGCTCCAGACCGGAAACGATCCGAGTACCGAGGAGAACAGACGGCCCTCGTGCATCAGGAAATGCTCGACAATCGGGCCGAGCGAAAGCACCGGGAAGAACGTCAGCGCGCCCACCACGACGATTGTCGCCACGAGCAGGCCGACAAAGAGCGGACCGTGCGTCGGCAAGGTGCCGGCCGATGTCGGGACGGCTCGCTTGCTGGCGAGGCTGCCGGCGATCGCGAGCGCGGGAATGATGAAGAGGAAGCGCCCGAAGAGCATGGCCAGGCCGATCGTGAGATCGTACCAGGGCGTGTTGACCGTGATGCCGGCAAACGCGCTGCCGTTGTTCTCGGAGCCGCTCGTGTAGGCGTACAACACCTCGCTCAGCCCGTGCGGCCCTGCGTTGTTCAGATTCGCGATCGCAGGCCCCTGGGGATTCCAATAGCTGCCTTTGGCGAACGGGGCAACGACGCTGGCGCCCGAGAAGATCAGGATCAGGAACGCGGTGGCCAGGATGGCGAGGAGCGCCATCTTGACTTCCTTCTGCTGGATCTTCTTTCCCACGTACTCCGGCGTCCGGCCGACCATGAGCCCGGCGATGAAGACGGCGACGATCGCGTAGAGCAGCATGCCGTAGAGGCCCGCGCCGACGCCCCCGAAGATCACCTCGTCGGTCTGCATGTTGAACAGGGGCACGAGGCCGCCGATCGGCGTGTAGCTGTCGTGCATGCTGTTGACCGCGCCGCAGCTCGCGTCGGTCGTGACCGTGGCAAACAGCGCCGAGGCCGAGATCCCGAAGCGTGTCTCCTTGCCTTCCATGTTCCCGCCCGGCTGCTCTGCGGTCGCCGCGGTCGCGACGCCGAGCTTCGCCAGGATCGGGTTGCCGGCCTGCTCCGCCGGATACGCGACGAAGACGCCCATCAGGAACATCACCGCCATCGCCCAGAAGAGCGCCCAGCCTTGCCGGGTCGACTTCACCATGTGACCGAACGTGTAGGTGAGGCCGGCTCCCAGCACGAAGATGAGGAAGATCTGCAGGAGGTTCGTGAGCCCATTGGGGTTCTCGAAGGGATGGGACGAATTGGCGTTGAAGAAGCCGCCTCCGTTCGTGCCCAATTGCTTGATCGCCTCCTGCGAGGCGACCGGACCCTGCGCGAGGGTCTGCGTCGCGCCCTCGACCGTCTTCGCGATCGTGTAGGGATGGAAGTTCTGAATGGCGCCCTGTGAGACCAGCAGGAGCGACGCCACGAGAGAGAGGGGCAACAGCACGTACAGCGTGCCGCGGGTCAGGTCGACCCAGAAGTTCCCGATCTTGTCGGTCTCATGACGGGCGAAGCCGCGAATCAACGCGATGGCCACCGCGATGCCGGCCGCGGCCGACACGAAGTTCTGGACGGCCAGGGCGGCCATCTGGACGAGATAGCTCATCGTCGATTCGCCGCTGTACCACTGCCAGTTCGTGTTCGTCATGAAGCTCATGGCCGTGTTGAAGGCCTGGTCGGGGCTCACCTGGCTCGCTCCGAATCCCTGGGGATTGAGCGGCAGAAGACCCTGGAGCCGCATGAGGGCGTAGGGGAACAGGAACGCGAACAGGCTGAAGGCGAGCACCGAAAACGCGTACTGCTTCCAACCCTGTTCCTGGTCCTCCCGGATTCCGCACAACCGGTAAACGAGCCGTTCGACGGGTCGCAGGACCGGGTGCAGGAACGTCCGCTCGCCCTGGAAGAGCCGCGACATGAAGAGCCCGACCGGCTTCGTGATGAGCAGGATCAGGCCGAAGAACACGAGAATCTGCAGGATGCCAATGCTCGTCATCGCAGGCCTCAAAACTTCTCGGGCTTGAACATCGCCCATCCCAGGTACACGAGCAGGAGCACCGCCACGATGCCCGACACGATGTAATCGAACATGGCCGCTCTCCTCCTATACCCGGTCGCAGGCCTTCGCGATGGCCGCCAGCGCGACGAACCCGAGGATGCCGATCGCGAGGTAGAACACGTCAAGCATGAGGCCGCTCCTGTGTGGCAGCTTCCCGCTCACTCGAACCACGTTCGCTGGCGGGTGCAGAGCCTGGTTTCGACGTGTCGACGAACACCACGAAGTAGCCGGCGCCTTCGAGCCTGCGGCGCCACCGCCCTGCCTCGGTCGGCCAGGGGCGGCGATGCCCGGCGACGACGACGAGCGAATGGCGCGGAAGCGCCAGCCCTGTCGCGCGACGCTTGTCCCGGCACAAGTACACGCGAACCTGCACCTCGACACCCTCCGCTCGAAGGCAGTCGATGAAGGCCTTGGTCTCAACCGGCGCCATTCCGCTCGGCGCGTCAACTGGAACGGCAAAGGGGACCTTCCGGAGGTACACCAGCGAGACCGGCACGTCGAGGGCCTTCGCGAACCCGCCCGCCACTCGCACACCCTTCAGCGTTTCGTCGAACGACGTGTACACCACGTAGACGGCATCAGTGCGGATGGACTGATCGCCGGGCTCGGGCAGCACGCGCCCAGTTTCCTTCGCGATGGCCGGCGTGACGTAGACGGCGTGGCTCATGGCATCCTCATGGACAGTCCCACTGTAGGGAACAGGACCTTAGGAAGTCATAAGTCCGCTATTAGGATTTCCGCCCGGCCCCTCGGTGCACCCTCTCGCGATCCGCGTCAGCTGGAGGCCCGGAGCCGATCAGTGCGTCTCGGCCGGGAGGTGGAACCGGTAACCGACCCAGGGCTCCGTCACCAGGTAGGTGGGGCTCGAGGGTCTCGCCTCGATTTTCTTGCGGAGCTGGTTCACGAACACGCGGAGGTAGTCGACCTGGTCGCCGTAGTCCGGACCCCACACGGCCTGCAGGAGCTCACGATGCGGAAGCACCTTGTTCGCGTGTGTCACGAGGTAGCGCAGCAGCTCGAACTCCTTCGGGGTGAGCCGCACATCGCCTTCCCGGGTCATCACGCGGCGGGTGTCGAAGTCCACCTCGACCAGGCCGAGCGCCAGGCGCCCGGACGGGCCGTGCGTCCAGGGCGTCCGCCTCAGACCGGCCCGAATCCGCGCGAGCAGCTCGGCAGTGTTGTACGGCTTGGTCACGTAATCGTCCGCGCCGGCGTCGAGGGCGTCGACCTTGTCGGCCTCGCTGTCGCGGACCGTCAGCATGATGATGGCCATCTCGGACTGCGCCCGAATGGCGCGGCACGTTTCCAGGCCTCCCATGCCCGGCATGTTCATGTCGAGCAGCACGAGGTCGAACCGGCCCTCGCGGAGCTTCTCGAGCGCCGCCTCGCCGCTCTTGGCATCGTCCACCTCGTAGCCCTGGCCGGTCAGCGTGACCCGCATGACCCGCCGAATCTGCGGGTCGTCGTCGACGACGAGGATCCGGCCCGCGCTCACGAGGCGGGCCCCCGCCGCGGGATCGACAGCGCGATGGCCGTGCCGGCATCGGGGGAGCTGGAAACCGTCAGCGTGCCTCCGTGCGCGCGCGCGATCTGCTGGACGATGGCGAGGCCCATTCCGGTTCCCGGGACGTGGCGGGCCTGCGCCCCGCGATAGAACCGCTCGACGACACGCGCCTGCTCGCGTTCGGGAATGGTCGAATCCGAGTTGCGGATGAGAATCTGCACCTCCCCGTTGCCCTGTGCCCGGATCTCGATGGTCGATGAGGGAGACGAGTACTTCAGCGCGTTGTCGAGCACCTGTCGAAGGGCCAGCTCCAACAACTCGCGATCGGCGTCGACCGCCAGGTGTTCGGGGACGTTGATGAGGAGCTGGTGGCCGTCCAGGCGCTTTTCGAACCGGCGCAACGTGGCCGCCATCACGGCGGTGAGGCGGTGCCGCTCGACGTGCACGGCGAAATCGCCCGCGTCGATTCGCAGCATGTGCACCGCGTCGGTCACGAGGCCCTGGAACCGATCCAGGTCCTCGTCGATGATCGACACCAGCTCGCGATCGCGTTCGCCGATGGACGTGCTCGTGCAGAGGTCGCTCGCCGCCGCCTTCATCGAGGTGAGCGGCGTCTTGAACTCGTGGGCCAGCGCGTCGAGCACCGTCGCCCGAAGCTCGCTGCTCTCCTGCGCGGCTTCGGCCCGGGCCGTGGCTTCACGTGAGCGCGCCCGCTCGAGGCCGATGGCGGCCAGGTTCGCGATCGAATGCAGGACCGTGTCGCTCAACCCGGCGTCCATCAGGGCGAGGCTGCCGATGGGCGCGCCGCCGAGCTGAATCGCGATCACGACGAATCCCGCGGGGTCGCGCAGCGAAACGGCCCGGCTGGCGGCGTCGCGGAGCTTCGACTCGAGGGCAGGCGCCTCGGTCGAGCCGGCCCACGAGACCCGGTCGGCGCGCTGGTCGTACAGACCGACCGCCCCGAGCTCGAAGGTCTCGGCGATGTGGCGCGCGATCGCCCCGGACACCGACATGCCGGATTCCGAGAGGAGGAGCGCGCGGCTGAGCGCGTAGAGCCGCTCCATGTCCCGTTGCCGGCCCGCGGCGTCGATCTCCCGCTGCCGGGCGCGGCCGGAGAGCTGGCTGGCGACGATCGCGGTCACCAGGAACGCGACAAACGCCACCCAGTTCTGCGGATCGGCGATCGTCAGGGTGCCGACCGGAGGCAGGAAGAACAGGTTGAAGCACAGGACGGCCACGACCGATCCGGTGGTCGCTTCGACGATGCCCCACCAGGTAGCGATGAGCAGAATGGCGATCAGGTAGGAAAGTGCAACCGTCGTGGGATTGACGGGAATCGCCGCGCCGTAGAGGACGGTGATGAGTGCGACGGCGCCAATCGAGGCAGCGACGCGACCCACCGCGATGATTCTACGCACAACATCGAGAGACTACTCAACGCAAGGCGACCGGTCAACCTTCCCGACCCACGAAGTCCTGATGTCGTGCTAAGGACTTCCTAATGCCCACGCGCGTAACCTGCGACCAGTGGCACTTTGAGGCGGGCGAGTGCCCGGATGTCCGGGGATCGGTCAGGACCGTCGCTTTTGCGCCGTGCAAGGAACCACCGTCATGATGAAGATCACGTGTGGCGTTTGGCGCCGACCAACGGCGGCCACAGCCGCGATCGCAGCGCTGATCGCCCTGGTCGCGGCACCCGCGCAGGCTCAAGACGCCCCGGGCGCAACTCCGGCCACCCAAGACGCGGCGGCCAAGCAGGACTCCGTGACGACGAACTTCTTCCAGCGGACGGAAGTGTCCGGGTTCGTTGACACGTACTATAGCTACAATTTCAACACTCCGAGGACACCGTGCACCACGGTGGGCGGGGTCGCGGTCTTCAGTTGCCTTCGCAATTTCGAGGTCGCGCACAATTCCTTCAGCCTGAATCTGGCCGAAGTGGCGATCGAGAAGAGACCAACGGCTGACAACCGCGGAGGCTTCCGCATCGACCTGAACTACGGGCCAGCCGCGGTCCTCGTTCACGGCTCCGAGCCTGGAGGGACAACTGTCGTCCAGAACATCGAGCAAGCCTATGTCAGCTATCTCGCGCCGACGGGAACCGGACTCCAGCTCGATCTCGGCAAGTTCGTCACGGTCATGGGGAACGAAGTCATCGAGACCAAGGACAACTGGAACTACGGTCGATCGCTTCTCTTCACGCTGGCCATTCCGTACTACCATGTGGGCGCCCGACTCACATATTCACCCAATGACAAGGTCACTCTACAGGGCCACGTCGTCAACGGGTGGAATAACGCGTCCGACAACAATAGCGGCAAGTCTCTCGGCGGGTCGGTCACAGTCAAGCCAACCGGAGCGCTGACGATCGTCGAGAACTTCATGTCGGGTCCGGAGCAGAACGGCAACGCCAGCCACTGGCGCTGGGTGTCCGACACGATCGTGACCTGTGTCGTCTCCAAGCAGATCAGTCTGGTCGCCAACTACGACCACGGCCACGACACGGTGTCGGGGAAGGCCGTGATGTGGCACGGGGTGGCCGGGTACCTCAGGTATCAGCCGAACGACTGGTTTACCCTCTCGCCTCGGGTGGAGTGGTACCGGGATCGCGATGGCTTCACGTCTGGGACCCCACAGACGCTGAAGGAAGCGACGCTCACAGCCGAATTCAGGCACATGGACGGCGTCGTGATACGCGTGGAGTATCGCAGCGATTTCTCCAACGCACCGTTCTTCGCGAAGAACTCAAGTGGGATCGTCAAGAGCCAGCCAACGCTGACGGTTGGCTTCATCTACGCGTTCACCACGAAGACACAATAGTGCGCCCGGTGTACTGTGCCCGCAGGCGTTCGGTGACATCAGGTAGGTCGTCATGGTGGACTTCCCGCCGCCGCTTGATCGATCGGGAAAGGCGTCCCGCAGCTTGTCCAGGGCGACCTGACGTTACCGTCTCCCGGCGGCTGCCGCCTGTGATCGCCGACCGGTCCGACGCCTGTCAGGACTGGACCTGGGGGCACAACCACCAGCGCGTCGCGACCCATCCGGGTGACCTTGCGGCCGAGCCGCGATTCCCGCCAATGGCAGACGCGCCGCGCAGATCCGAGCATCACGAGCGACCTCGGGTGAACCGTTCACGGCCTGGGATCTCCAGACGACGTTCGATTTCATGCCGAGCCAGTTCGTCACCTTCCGCGCCGAGTACAACCACCGCGCGGCGAGCGTGCCGTACTTCGCGGGCCAGGGCGGCGTGACGCCGCCCGGAGGCAACACGGGCGGCCCGGGATCGATCGTGCCGGGCTGGTCGCCCGACCTGCGCAAGTCCGAGAACCGGGTGACCTTCGCGCTCCTGATCAAGCTCTAGCGCTGGACCTACCGCCGCTCCCAGGATCTGACGGCGCCCTGAGGCGCCGTCATCCGCCATATCCCTCAAGGACACGAATCGCACGACAACTCCGGGGCGCTCGCTGCCGGCTGCGCGGTCGCCGGCGCGGATCGGCACTCCTGCGCAGGAACCCGCAAAGCAGTCCATAATAGGTGGTTTGCCGTCCGGACGGGCCGGGCGAAGACCGGCCGGCCGTGCTCCATTGCGCGCCGCTGCACCAATGACGACTGACACCACGCCATCCAGGTCACAACCGAATCGGGTCGTCGTCGCCACCACCGTCCTGCTCTCCTTCATCTCCTTCTGGCGGGCCGCGGCCATCGTGCTCGCCGACCTGGGTTCGTCCGCCTTCTACGCCGGCGGCATCTCCGAGCAGGCCATCGGGCGGGCCGCGCCGTGGTTCGTCGTCGGCGTGATGCTCGTTCTCGTGGTTCGTGCGCGCGATCTACATCGAGAGCTCGGTGATGTTCGTCCGGGGCGGCGTGTACCGAGTGGTGAAGGAAGCCATGGGCGGAACCATGGCGAAGCTGTCGGTGTCGGCCCTGCTCTTCGACTACGTCCTGACGGGACCGATCAGCGCCGTGTCCGCCGGCCTGTACATCGCGGGGCTGGCCTCGGATCTCCTCGCCAGATCCGGCGTGAGCTTCGTGCTGCCGAAGGGCCAGGTGGCGGCCGTCCTCGCGATGGGCATCATCGTGTACTTCTGGCGGCGCAACACGCAGGGCCTGCACGAGTCGAGCAGCGATGCGCTGCGCATCATCCAGATCACGTCGGTGATGGTCGTGATCCTGCTGGCGTGGGCGGTCGTGACGCTGCTGACACGGGGCGGCCACATGCCGCCGCCGCCGACCCTCGAGAACTTCAGCTTCTCGGAGGAGGCGCTCGGGTGGCTGAAGGACACGAGGTTTCCGACGATCACCGCGATCGCGCTGCTCATCGGCTTCGGCCATTCCTTTCTCGCGATGAGCGGATACGAGTCGCTGGCGCAGGTCTACCGTGAGATCGAATCACCCAAGCCGCTGCAACCTGCGCCGCGCCGGCGCTCATCGTGTTCATCTACAGCCTCGTGTTCACCGGCTCGGTGAGCTTGCTCGCCTCGGCGCTCATCCCTGACGCGGTCCGGCCGCAGTTCTACGACAACCTGATCTCGGGCATCGCCATGCACCTGGTCGGGCCGATGACGCTCCGCCTGCTGTTCCAGGGCTTCGTCGTCGTCGTCGGCTTCCTGATCCTCGCGGGCGCGGTCAACACGGCGATTGTCGGCTCGAATGCCGTTCTGAGCCGGGTGTCCGAAGACGGGGTGCTGCCGGAGTGGTTCCGCCAGCCGCACAAGCGGTTCGGGACGACCCACCGGTTCCTCAACCTCATCGTGGCGCTGCAGCTCGTCACCGTGCTCCTGAGCGGCGGGCACATCTACATCCTCGGTGAGGCGTACGCGTTCGGGGTGATCTGGAGCTTCGCGCTGAAGTCGCTGGCGGTGCTCGTGCTGCGCTTCACCGAGCCAGGCCCGCGAGAGTGGCGCGTGCCGGTGAACCTGAAGATCGGCAAGGTCGAGCTGCCCATCGGGCTGGCCGCGATCACGCTGGCGCTGTTCTCGGTGGCGACGGTGAACCTCTTCACCAAGCAGGTCGCCACGATTTCCGGCGCCATCTTCACCCTCGTCGTCTACGCGGCCTTCGTGGCCTCCGAGCGCGCGACGGCGCGCCGGCGAGCCGCTCACGAGCACAATCTCGACCAGTTCCAGCTGCTCCCCGCGCCCGAGGTGGGGCTCGTGGAATTGGCCGTCCGGCCCGGCAACGTGCTCGTCCCGGTCCGCGATCCGAACTCGCTCGCGCACTTGCGCTGGGCCCTGACGCACACCGACACCACCCGGCGCGACGTCGTCGTGATGACCGTGCGCGTGTTGAAGGGGCCCGACACCGGGTTCCGCGACTTCGACAGCGCGCGGATGTTCCACGAGTACGAGCAGGGCCTCTTCACGAAGGTCGTGGCCGTCGCCGAGCGGGAGGGCTGTCCCGTGAAGCTGCTCGTCGTGCCCTCGAGTCACGTCGGCGACGCCATCGCGCAGACCGCGGTCCGGCTGCAGGCATCGGAGATTGTCATCGGCGAGTCGGCCAACTACACCGCCGACCAGATGGCGCACATGATGGGCGAGGCGTGGGATCGGGCCGACAAGAGCCCCACCGCGCGATCCCGGCTCGTGGCCTACAAGCGCGACGGCACGATCTCCACGTTCCAGCTCGGCCCGCACGCGCCGACGCTGACCGCCGAGGATTTGGAGCTCATCCACAAGCTCTGGCTCGACGCGGTGGCCGAGTTCGGCCTCGACGTCCACCACCGCGACGTCGTCCGCGCGGCGCTCGAGGAGCTCGAGGACGACATGACCACCGAGAACCGGCGCCGGGCGCTGGAGCTGATCCGCAACCAGATTACGAAGAACAGACCCGGAGGCACTGAGGCGCCGGGCAGCCCGGCGGGGCGGCGCGAGCCGGGCGACGCCGACTCCGGCGCCGGGACGCCTTGACCGTGTTCAGTTCGCGGCGATAGAGTCCCGTGTTGTCCCCCGAGTTGCCCGCTGGAGCCTGCCGTCACGTCCCCCCTGGCGTCCAGATGATCCTGTTGATACCCGGAAGCCAAGAGGGCGAAGAACCATGCTCAAACGAACCACGCTTTGTTTCATCGCGATCATGGCCATAATCGGACAGGTCTCCGCACAGAAGCCTGCCGCTCCCGCGCCCGCCGCCGACAACCCGCTGCTGAAGGAGTGGACGACGCCCTTCGGCGTCCCGCCGTTCCAGGAGATCAAGCCGGAGCACTTCCTGCCGGCCTACAAGCAGGCGATTGCCGAGAACCGCAAAGAGATCGACGCGATCGCGACGAGCTCGAAGTCGCCGACCTTCGCCAACACGCTCGAGGCGATGGAGAACGCGGGGGAGCTGCTCGCGAAAGTCGGCGCCGTCTTTTCTAACCTGCAGTCAGCCGAGACGACGCCGACGCTCCAGAAGATCAACAGCGAGGTGTCGCCGCTCCTGACGGCCTTGCGCGACGACATCCGGCTGAACCCGAAGCTCTTCGCGCGCGTCAAGACGCTCTACGACCGGCGCGCGAAGCTGAAGCTCACGCCGATCCAGGCGAAACTGCTCGAAGAGAGCTACAAGGGGTTCGTTCGCGGCGGCGCGAACCTCAACCCCGCGCAGAAGGAGCGCTTCCGCGCGATCAACACCGAGCTGGCGAAGCTGTCGATCAAGTTCGGTGACAACCTGCTGGCAGAGACGAACGGTTTCCGCCTGGTCATCGACAAGCCTGAAGACCTCGCGGGCCTGCCGCCGTCGATCGTGGCTGCAGGCGCGGACGGGGCGAAGGCGGCGAAGATGCCGGGCAAGTGGGTCTACACGCTGGCCGCCCCGAGCATCTGGCCGTTCCTGCAGTACTCCGACAACCGTGACCTGCGGGCGAAGATCCTGAACGCCTACACCACGCGTGGCGATCACGGCGGCGAGTTCGACAACAAGGCCATCATCGCGCAGATCGCGGCCCTTCGCGCCGAGCGCGCCAACCTGCTGGGTACAAGACCCACGCGGACTTCGTGCTCGAAGAAAATATGGCGAAGACGCCCGACAAGGTGTACGCGCTGCTGAACCAGTTGTGGACGCCGGCGAGGGAGCGGGCGTTGAAGGAAGTCGCCGACCAGCAGGCGCTTGCCAACCTCATCGGGACGACCTTCAAGGTGGAAGCGGGGGACTGGCGGTACTACACCGACAAGATCATGAAGCTCCGCTACCAGCTCGACGAGCAGGCCCTGCGGCCCTACTTCAAGCTGGAGAACGTGCGCCAGGGCGCCTTCTACGTCGCGAACAAGCTGTACGGCCTGACCTTCACCCCGCTGCCGGACCTGCCCGTCTACAACGCCGAAGTGCAGGCCTTCGAGGTCAAGGACGCCGACGGATCGCACCTGGGCGTCTACTACTCTGACTACCACCCGCGCCCGGGCAAGCGCGTCGGCGCGTGGAGCAGCAGCTTCCGCAGCACGCGGGTGAAGGACGGCAAGCGCATCGCGCCCGTCGTCGTGAACGTGTGCAACTTCTCGCGGCCCTCCGGCGATCAACCGGCCCTGCTCAGCCTCGAGGAGGTCAGCACGCTCTTCCACGAGTTCGGCCACGCGCTGGCATCGCTCATCTCGAAGGTGCCGTACCGCGGCGTCGGCGGCTTCCCGCGCGACTTCGTCGAGGTGCCGTCGCAGATCATGGAGAACTGGTCGCTCGAGCCGGAAGTCCTGAAGGTCTACGCGAAGCACTACAAGACGGGCGAGGTCATCCCGGCGGCGCTCGTCGAGAAGATCAAGAAGAGCGAGCAGTTCAACCAGGGCTTCATCACCGTCGAGTACCTGGCGGCCTCGCTCCTCGACATGGACTGGCACACGCTCGCGCCCGGGCCGGCGAAGGATCCGACCGCGTTCGAGAATGCGTCGCTCGCGAAGATGCAGCTGCTGAAGGAGATTCCGCCGCGCTACCGGAGCACCTACTTCAACCACATCTTCAACGGCGGGTACTCGTCGGGCTATTACGCCTACATCTGGGCCGAGGTGCTCGACAAGGACGCGTTCGAGGCGTTCAAGGAGAAGGGGCTCTTCGACCAGGCCACGGCGAAGGGCTTCAGGACGATCCTCGAGAAGGGCGGGAGCGAGGAGGCGATGGCGCTCTACAAAGCCTTCCGCGGCCGCGAGCCGAGCGTCGAGCCCCTGCTCAAGGCGAGGGGACTGAAGTAACAAGACAGGCTACGGGCTTCAGGCTACAGGCCTCAGGCCCCGGTCGCCCATTGGAGGGGTCGAGCACGACCCTAAAGGGTCGCGCATACGGCGCCCCTGAAGGGGACGCCCTACGGAAGGCGTGGCCCGCCTCGCGATCGCCTGCGCGCGGCGTGTGCGGCGCGGCCCGGTTGTCGCGTTGCGGCCCCGCTCGCGCTCGCCGGCAAAGCGCATCTTACCGGGACGTGTAGGGCGGGTCTTCAGACCCGCCGGAGATGCCGGATCTGAAGATCCGGCCTACGAGATGCGTCTGCCAAGGAGATCCGGCCTGAAGCCTGTCGCCTGTAGCCTGCAGTCCGCCTGAGATGAGGTCCGGCGCGCGTGATCCGGCCTGTAGCCTGTAGCCTGAAGCCTGTCGCCCCTCTTATTTCCCCGTCTTCAGATACGTGTCGTACCACTTCACGAACCGCTCGAGCCGGTCGCGCTGGTAGCTCGGCTTCCCCAGGCGGTGATACTGCCCGGGATAGATGACGAGCTCCGTCGCGACCTTCAGGCTCTTGAGCGCCTGGTACATCTGCTCGCCGCCGGCGAGCGGCACGTTGAAATCGGCGTCGCCGCCCATGAAGAGCGTCGGCGTCCTGATGCGGTCGGCCTGGAAGAACGGATACGACACCTTGATCCAGAGATCGCGCGCCGGCGCCTTCCACGGCACGCCAAGCTCCGCCTCGTACTGGACGATGTACTGATCGTGGCCGTACATCGACAACTGCAAGGCGCTACCCGCTCCGCTCACCGCCGCCTTGAACCTCGTCGTCGTCGCGATGCAGTAGTCCGTGAGAATCCCGCCGTAGCTCCAGCCGCCGATGCCGAGCCGGTTCGGGTCGGCCATACCTGACGCCACCGCCTGATCGACCGCGCCGAGAAGATCGACGACCTCCTTGTGGCCCCAGTCGCCGAAGATGGCCTTCTGGTAGACCGATCCGCGGCCTGAGCTGCCGCGATAATTGACCTGCAGCACGAGATAGCCGCTCGCCGCGAAGATCTCCCTGTTGAAATCGAAGGAGTAATCGTCCTGGCCGTCCGGCCCGCCGTGAATGTAGAGGATGGTGGGATTTCGCGAGCCGGGCTTGACCCCGGCGGGCCTGGCCAGCAGGCCGTTGACGATGGTGCCGTCCTTGCTCGTCGACGTGAAATCGTCCGTCGTCGAGAACTGGAGGATCGCGGCCAGCTCGTCGTTCTGATGCGAGAGGCGGCGGAGTGAGCCGTTCTCGAGCGCGTAGATCTCGTCGATGTCCGCCGGCGATCCGCCAACGAGCGCGAGCGCGCCGGAGGAAGACTGCGTGGCGCCCGAGATCGTCCGGCGCCCCGCCGTCAATCGCTCGACTTTGCCCAGGGCCATCGGAACGCGAGCGAGGTACTCCGCGCGGTTGTCGGACACCTGGAAGAGCAGGCTGCTGCCGTCTGGCGCCCAGAGGATCGGCCCCGAGACGTTGCGATCGAGCGCCTCGGTCAGAATGCGCGGCTGGCCCCCACCCGACGGGACGATCGCGAGCTTCGGCACGTTGTAGGCCGAGTATTTCGGCTCGTCGCCTTTCAGGTACGCGATCCACTGGCCGTCCGGGCTCCACGCCGGGCGTCCGGAATCGGGGCCGGCAAACGTCGTGAGCGGCTTCGGCTCCGCGCCTACGCGCGCGTCGATCACGAAGAGGTTCGTATCTTCCGAACGATCTGGATCGGCCGACCGGTTGCTGATGAACGCGATTCTCGTCCCGTCGGGCGACCACGCCGGGTCGCTGTCGTCGAAGGGGGTCTTCGTCACCTGCTCGGCCTTGCGGGCGGCGACGTCGAACAGCCAGATGTGGGAATAGAGCCGCTTCAGGTACCCGTCGCGATCCTGCTTGAAGTGGTAGCGATCGACGACGATGGGCGGCTCTGTCTTGCGCTTCCAGCCGTCGAGTTTCTCCGGATCGGCGGCGGGATCCTTTTCGGTCGAGATGATGACGAGACGTCTGCTGTCGGGCGACCACGCGTAGTCGTCGACGCCGCCCTCGAGATCCGTGAGCTTCTGCGCTTCTCCGCCCGACCGGTCGAGCAGGTAGACTTGCGCGCCTCGTTTCTTCTCTTCCTCCGTGCCGCGCGTGGCGAGGAACGCGAGGTAGCGGTCGTCCGGGCTCCAGCGCGGCATGCTCTCGGCGTCGGTCGAGGAGGTCAGGCGGACGTGCGCCGTGCCGTCCCAGCTCGTCATCCAGACGTCGGTGTCCTGCGTGTCCTTTTCGGCATCGGTCGTCTCGACCGTATAGGCCACCCACTTGCCGTCGGGCGAGAGTTGCGGGCCGCTGACCGCACGGATGCGGGCGAGATCGTCGAGCGTGATGGGGCGTTTCGCGGGCTGGGCCTGCGCCAAGACTATGCAGGCCGTCAGGATCGCGCAGGTAGTAGCGGTCAAACGAACGCCGTCGCGTCGCGTCATGGGTTAGCCCCCGTGGTCGTCACCTCGATCGACTCCGCGCGCGGCCATCCTCCGGAGCCGCACGCTTCAATGCCTCCAGCGCGTTCCGGAAATCCTTCGGGTACGGGCACTCGATGACAAGCGTCCCGCCGGTCACCGGGTGAGTGAGCGTCAACCGTATCGCGTGCAGCATGACCCTGGTCACGCGCGATCCGCCGTCAACATCCGGGGCGCCATATCGCCGGTCGCCGAGGATGGGCGCCCCGGCCTCGACAAGATGCGCCCGGATCTGGTGCGTGCGCCCGGTCTTCGGCCGCGCCTCGACGAGGAGCGCGGACGGCATCGTATCGAGCACCTCGAACGCCGTCTCTGCCGCTTGTCCGCCTGCTCGCACAGCCTCGACGCGGGCTCTCCGGCCGCGGCCCACCCGTGCCAGCGCCGCGCGGCAGGTCCATCGCGGTGGCGGGAGCCGCATCGGGCGCGCCACGAGGGCATGGTAGACCTTCCCTGCCGAGTGCGTCTCGAACTGCTCCGCCACGCGCGGGTTCGCCCGCTCCGACTTCGTGAAGAGTACGCAGCCGGACGTTTCGACGTCGAGCCGCTGGTGGACGCCGAGGTAGATGGACTCCGGCGACGGCGCGCGGCCGGGCGCATGGTGATCTCCGCCCGCCCCGGGTGCGCGCGCGGCGAGGATTCGCTTCACGGCGCTGACGAGATCGTCCCGCGACGGATCGGCCGACCGGTGGACCTGCAGACCCGCCGGCTTGCACACCGCGACGAGGTCATCGTCTTCGTAGAGGATGCCGATCCCGGCTGCCCCGGACGTGTCGCGCGAGCGCGAGGCCGCCGCATCGAGACGATCGAGATCGATCTCGATGCGAAGTGCGGCGCCTTCCGTGAGCTCGAAGCCGGGCCTGCGGAGCGGGAGGCCGGCGAGATGAACCGCGCCCGCCATGATCAGCCGCCGCACGGATGACTTGGAGAGCGACCGCTCGAGGAGGGCAGGAAGCGCGCGCGCGATGACCGCATCCAGCCGGAGTCCTCGGTCGGCACTGGTCGTCTTCAGCTCGAACGCCGTTGCGCGGCGCGCAGGTCGCGCGCCGCTTTTCATCGCCACACGCGCGATCTTACTTCAGGCGAACGCCAGGCAGGCCTGGACCACCTCGGCCGGTTTTCCCGCTTGATCAGTGTACGCCTCGATCGTGAGATCGGCCGCCGCGAACTGCCGCCACGACCGCTGTGAGCGTCCCGCGGCCGAGCGATTGTGTCGGGCTTGGCGTCGCCAGCATTGGGAGCCCCCATGAGCAGCATTGTGATTCGGCGTGCGGCGGGAAGCGCGATCGCCGCGCTGGCGATCGCCATCGTACTGGCGTCACCGGGGCTGGCCGCCGCCGCGCCCGGCTGGACGGCGGTCGCCAGCCTGCCCTCGCCTCGCTTGGCCCACACGGCCACGCTGCTGCCGAACGGGAAGGTCCTGGTGGCAGGCGGCGTGTTCAAGGACAGCGCGATCGCCAATGCGGATCTGTTCGATCCGGCCATTGGTATCTGGACGTCAGCCGAAAAGCTCCTCGCGGATCGGTGCGCTCACACGGCGACGCTGCTGCTGAACGGCAAGGTCCTGGTGGTTGGCGGCGTGTCCGCCGCCGGCATCCTGGCAAGCGCGGAGATCTTCGATCCGGAATCCGGATCGTGGGCGCCGACCGGCAGTCTCGTCACGGCACGACAGGGTCACACCGCGACGCTGTTGCAGGACGGAAAGGTGCTCGTGGTGGGAGGCTCCACGGGTACGAATTTCGCGGCGGACGCGGAGATCTTCGACCCGGAAAGCGGTTCCTGGTCGCCGGGCGGCAGCCTTGCCGAGGCTCGCGGCCGTCACACCGCGACGTTGCTTGCGGACGGGAGGGTCCTGGTGGCGGGCGGCTGGGGCCCCGGGGGTCCGATGGCCGGCGCCGAGATCTTCGACCCGGCCTCGGGCAAGTGGGAGCCGACCGGGAAACTCCTGGGAGAGCACGCGTATCACACAGCGACGCTCCTGCCCGACGGGACGGTGCTCGTGGCGGGCGGCGACAACACCGTGGGCCCCTCCGTGGTCGCCGAACTCTACGACCCGAACAAGGGGAAGTGGTCCGCGACCAAGGAACTGTCGAAGCCGCGGGACAGTCACACGGCGACACTGCTCGCGAACGGGACCGTGCTCGTGACGGGCGCCACCTTCGCGTTGGCCGCCGCGACGGCCGAAATCTACGATCCGGCCACGGGCGACTGGACCACGGTACCGGATCTCTCCGGAGACCGGGCGTACCACACGGCGACGCTGCTTCCAAGCGGGAAGGTGCTCGTCCTCGGGGGCCGGGACTCCACCTTTAGCGAACTGGCTGGCGCAGACGTCTATGATTCGGCCACCGCCACGTCGACGGCGACGGGCGGCATGGCCAGCGCCAGGCAGATTCAATCGGCGACGCTCTTGCTGGACGGAAGGGTCCTGGTGGCGGGAGGCTTCGACGGGCTGTCAGGGGTAATTGCCCCGGCGGAGATCTACTCTCCCGGAACCGGGGTCTGGTCTCCTGCAGGAAGTCTCGCGGTCCCTCGGTACGCTCACACGGCTACGTTGCTGCTGAGCGGGAAGGTCGTCGTGGCCGGGGGATTTCAATTGCTGGCCTCTGTCCCCTATAGCTCCGCCAGTGCGGAGGTCTTCGACCCCGCCACCGGCGCATGGACCGAAACGGGAAGCCTGGGTGCCGCGCGACGTTTTCACACGGCAACGCCGCTTCAAGACGGGACGGTTGTGGCGCTCGGAGGAAACGGCAACGCCGGCCTGCCGCGGTTCGGAGAACGGTACGATCCAGCCGCGGGTGGCTGGTCGCCAAACGGGGTCTTGACGGTCCCAAGATGGTCTCATACCGCAACGCTGCTGGAGGACGGGCGCATCCTGGTCGCGGGAGGATACAGCACGGTTACGCTGACGAGCGCGGAGATCTTCGACCCGGTGGCGGGATCATCGACGATCACTGGAAGTCTGGCGACGGCACGGGGGAATCACACGGCGACACGGCTGGCGAACGGCATGGTCCTCGTCGCGGGCGGCAAAAGAGGCCTGACCTACCTGTCGAGTGCAGAGACCTACGATCCGGCGACAGGCGCATGGACTCCAGCCGGAACTCTCGCCGAGGCTCGGTCCTACCACACGGCGACGCTCTTGCCGAACGGGACGGTCCTCGTGACGGGAGGCGATGGCGGTTCGGGATACCTGGCGACGATGGAGATCTACGACCCAGCCACGAACAGCTGGTCACCGGGCGGTGTCCTGACGACCGCCAGAGCTGGACACTCCGCGACGTGGCTGGCGAATGGCAGGCTCCTTCTGGAGGGAGGGTCGAATACAAGCGACCCCCTCGCGAGCGCCGAAATCTACAACGCCGGACTTGGATTCGATCCGGCGCGGCAGCCGGTTCTCGATGCACCGCCCGCGACCTTCAAACTGTTAGATCCCCCGATACTGGCCGGCGGGCAGTTCCGCGGCGGTTGGATGGAAGCATCGGGCGGGGGCACCGCCAGCTCGGCGACCAATTATCCGCTGGTCCAGCTGCGCCGCCTCGACAATGAACAACTGACATGGCTCAGGCCGGCGTCATTCTCCGACACATCGTTCACCGCGGCGCCCGTCACGGGCCTACCGCCCGGCTTCGCGATGATCACGGCGTTCGTGAACGGCATCCCAAGCCAGTCGCGCATCGTCTACCTGACGAATGCGCCCGCCCCGTCGATCTCGTCGGTCGACCCCTCCTCGGGAAGCGTGTTCGGCGGCTCGGTCGTCGTGCTGACGGGAACGGGCTTCGAGAAGTTGTTCACGACGTTGACCTTTGGCGGCGCAGCCCCGACTCTCTTGGAGGTGTTGAATGCGACCGAGCTGCTCGCCTTCACCCCGGCCGGAACGGCGGGTCCGGCGGACATCGTCCTGACGACGCTGGGAGGATCCGCGACGCTGACCGGGGGATTCACCTACGTGAAAGCGACGCCGGTCATCACGTGGACGAACCCGGCGGCGATCGTGGTCGGGACGCCGCTTGCGGGGACCCAACTCAACGCGGCTGCAGACGTCCCGGGGTCGTTCGTGTACACGCCGGCGGCGGGGACGATCCTCGGTCCCGGTCTTGCCCAGTCGCTCTTCGCGGACTTCTACCCGACCGACACCGCACACTACACGCCGGCCGGGCTGGGGGTGACAATCGATGTGCTGTCGCCCCCCGTGATGGTGGCGCAGCCCGGGAACCAGACGGTTGGAAACGGTGCCCTGGCAACGTTCGCCGCCACGGCCGACGGCCCTCCGGCACCGACGGTGCGGTGGCAGGTGAGCACGCCGCGGCCTGGCGTGTGGCTGGACATTGCGGGCGCGACCTCGTCTCCATTGACCTTCACAGCAGCGCTCGCCGACAGCGGGAAGCAATATCGTGCGGTCTTCACGAACAGCCTGGGCTCGGCGACAAGCAGCCCGGCCACGCTGACCGTCGTTTCGAGTCCCGCGCCGCCGGTCATCACGACGCAGCCCGTCGGCCAGACGGTCGTCGTCGGCGGCATGGCCACCTTCGTCGCCGCCGCGGTTGGCGGCCCGACACCCTCCGTGAAGTGGCAGGTCGGGACAGCGGGTGGAGGTAATACCGGAACGAGCGACGGGATCACGTGGAGCTACATCGCGGGCGCGAGCGCGACGGCCTACTCGTTCACGGCGGCGCTTGTCGACAACGGGAAACTGTACCGGGCGGTGTTCACCAACGCGTCCGGCGCGGCGACGAGCCTCGCGGGGATGCTGACGGTTGTCGCCGGCGCAGGCACCGCGCCGGTCGTCACGCTGTCGCCGTCGAATCAAAGTGCGAGCGCCGGCGCGATGGTGAGCTTCACGGCCGAAGCGAGCGGCAACCCCGTGCCCACCGTGCAGTGGCAGACAGGCCCGCTGCGCGGAACCTGGTATTCGATTCCGGGTGCGACCGGGACGACCTTCTCGTTTGCGGTGACGGCGAGCGACAACGGGCGGCAGTATCGCGCCGTGTTCACCAACCCGTCGGGCGCGGCGACCACCGCCGCCGCGACGCTGACCGT
Source organism: uncultured Acidobacteriota bacterium (assembly GCA_963695795.1). Classification (GTDB taxonomy): domain Bacteria; phylum Acidobacteriota; class Vicinamibacteria; order Vicinamibacterales; family JAKQTR01; genus CAVOHU01. The sequence goes on from CAVOHU010000001.1 coordinate 440,410, forward strand.
GACCGGCGCGAGCGTGCCGTGGAAGAAGGATTCGAATGCCTCGAGATGGCTCGTCGAATCCTATGCCCGGAAGACCCCGCCGCCTCGGCGATGATCGGTCGTCGCCTTTGCGCGTGTATCGGGCCTGAACTCCGACTGGAGTTGAACGCGTTCGCGACAGGCATTCGCGCCTGAACCTGCACGCTCCCTCCGGTTTGTATCCCTTTCGATACAGAATATCCACCCCTCCCGGCTTGACTCCGGCCTTGGCGACTCGCACGCGTGGTACACTTCGCTACCGATCGCTCTTGCGGAAGATCTGAGCGCCCCGCGCAGTGGAGTTCGCGCCGCGTCGTGCCCCCGGTCGAGGACCACACATGCAGACCGTGGCCGTCCCGCGCACGGCTCGCCGCGTGCTCGCCGGACTTGCGCTCGTTTGTGCCGTCGAAGCGGTGTCACCTGATCTTGCGTACGGCGGGCCCGGCTGGACGCCGACGGGGAGCCTCGCCGTGAATCGCTCGTCGCACACGGCGACGCTGCTGACGAACGGGAAGGTTCTGGTGGCAGGTGGGCTGTGGAGCAGCGAGCTCGCGAGCGCGGAACTCTACGACGAGGCTTCCGGCCTCTGGACGACGTCGGGGAGCCTGAACACCGCCCGCTACCGTCACACCGCGACGTTGCTCCTGAACGGAACGGTTCTGGTGGTCGGCGGCAGGAACAGTGCGGGCCTCCTTGCGAGCGCGGAAATCTACGACCTCGCGTCCGGTTTGTGGACTACCACCGGAAACCTGACGGTGGCCCGCGAGTGGCACACCGCGACGCTCTTGTCGAATGGGAAGGTGCTGATTGTCGGGGGTAGCGGAAGCGCGGGCATCCTGAAGAGCGCGGAGCTGTACAATCCCGCGGCCGGTCTCTGGACGCCTGCACTCAACATGAGCACGGCGCGGCAGTGGCACACCGCCACGCTGCTTCCGAACCAATTCGTCCTCGTCACCGGCGGGTACCAGGGCGCATCGTTGTCGAGCGCAGAGCTGTACGACCCGGCAACGAATTCCTGGACGACGGCCGAGAGCATGCTCGGAGGTTGCGACTTTCACACGGCGACCTTGCTCTCGAACGGACTTGTGCTGATCGCGGGCGGAGAAGCAGCGTTTTGCGCGGCCGAGCTGTACGATCCGGGGACCGGTCATTGGACCTTGACGGGCCAGTTGGCGCAACGACGCATCTGGCACACGGCGACGTTGTTGTGCGACGGAAAGGTACTCGTCGTCGGAGGTTCATCCGCAGGTTCTTCGAAGACGAGCGCGGAAATATTCAACCCGGCCACCGGGCTGTGGTCGCAGACCGGGAGCCTCTCCTCGGCTCGCCAGGATCACACGGCAGTCCTGTTGCCGGACGGAACGGTGCTGGCCGCGGGCGGGGGAGTCAGCCCATGCGCGGAGATCTACGATCCGATTGCGGGCCCGTGGTCTGTGACAGGGAGCATGGCTCTTCCTCGCTACAAACATACCGCCACCTTGCTGCCGGATGGAACGGTGATGGTGGCAGGCGGAACTGCTGGCGGCAGCCCAACGACCGCTGAACTCTACGATCCGGCTGACGGTCGCTGGACCACAAAAGGCGCCATGATCCAGGGGCGTCGCTTCAGCCACACCGCCACCCTGTTGCCAACCGGGAAGGTACTCGTAGCAGGAGGATCCGTCAGTCCAGGCGATTCCAGGGTCGCTGAGCTCTACGACCCGGCAACTGGGCAGTGGACGCCAACCGGCAGCTTATCGGTGGCTCGATACGCGCACACCGCCACGCTGCTGCCGAACGGCAAGGTGCTGGTTGCAGGGTCGGGAGGCACGAGTTCGGAACTCTATGACCCCGCGACTGGCCTGTGGACCGGGACCGGCGCGATGACGGCCGCGAGGTCCTCGCACACCGCCACCCTGCTGCCGAATGGAAAGGTGCTCGTGGCGGGTGGAAGCGGGAGCGGTGGCGAACTTTCGAGCGCAGAGCTTTACGATCCGGATACCGGGGTGTGGGCTCCGACCGGTGCGCTCGGGACCCCGAGGTCCGAGCACACCGCGACGCTGCTGCCGAACGGGAAACTGCTGGTGGCCGGAGGGAGGCAGGGCGCTGCACGCCAGGCGAGCGCGGAGCTGTACGACCCGCAGACCGGGCTTTGGAGCGAGACGGGCGGGCTGACATTCGCCCGCGCGCTTCACTCGGCGACGCTCCTCCCGAACGGAACCGTGCTCCTCGAGGGAGGAGATGCCGCCGGCACGTCAGCAGAGCTCTACGACTACGCGACCGGCCTCTGGAAGCCAACCGAGAGCATGACGCTCGGGTCCGACTCGCACACCGCGACACTGCTGTCGAGCGGCAAGGTAATGGTTGCGGGTGGCTGGGGCGTGTCCTCAAACTACCGCCTCGCGCGCGCCGAGCTCTACGATCCAGCCGCGCCAGCCTGGTCGTCGACCGGCGGTCTGGCGAGCGCCAGGCAGGGCAGCACGGCCACGATGCTGCCGAGCGGAGGCGTACTGGTCGCTGGCGGCATCGGCTCGACGACCTACCTGGCTTCGGCGGAAGTCTTCAATCGGGCGACCGGCACCTGGACGACGACCGGCAGCCTGGTCACCGCTCGTGAGTTCGCCGTCGCGTCGCTCGTGCGGGACGGCCGGATCCTCGTGACCGGCGGATCGAGTCAGGCGGGCCCGCTGTCGAGTGCCGAGCTCTACGATCCGGGCACGGGTCAGTGGACCGCCACGAACAGCATGGCGGCCGCTCGAAGTCGCGCCACGGCGACCCTTCTTCCGAACGGAAGGGTCCTCGTGGCTGGAGGCTGCAGTGGCACGGGCGCTGTGACGGCAGCCGAGCTCTACGATCCGCCGACGGGCGCGTGGTTCGTGACGGGCACCATGGGAGAAGCCCGGTACGCCCACACCGCGACGCTGATGCCTGATGGGAAGGTCCTCGTCACCGGGGGCTACGGTGACACGGGCTTCATCGCCAGCACCGAGATCTACGATCCGGACACGAACGAGTGGACGTTCAAGGGAAGCCTGAACCGGGCGCGGCAGCTGCACTCCACCACCCTCCTGCCCGGTGGAACGCTCCTCGTGGCGGGCGGCTCCGGCATCGGCGGAGTGCTGGCGAGCGCGGAGCTCTACGACCCCGGGGTGAGTGGATGGACGATGGCAGCGAGCATGGCCTCGGGCCGGATGTTGCACACCGCCACGCTCCTCTCCGACGGGAGGGTGCTGGTGGTGGCGGGCCACGATGGTTCGGGCGGCGTGACCAGCGCCGAGGTCTACGACCCGACAACGGGCGCGTGGACGGCAACCGTCAGCCTGGCCACGGCCCGGTACTCACATACCGCAACGCTCTTACCCGACCAGACCGTTCTCGTGGTGGGCGGCGGCAACGATGCCGGCGACGTAGCGAGCGCTGAGCGCCATGACGTCGGGCTCGGGTTCAGCGATGATCGCTGCCCCGTCGTCGATGCGGTCGCGTCACCACAGGTTCTGAGTCTGCCGCTCTCGCTGGCAGGCTCAGGGTTTCGAGGCGGAGGGCTCGAGGCCTCCGGCGGCGGCACCAGCGGCTCTCCGACGAACTACCCGCTCGTCCAATTGCGCCGGATCGAAAGCGACCAGGTCACTTGGCTCCGGCCATCGTCCTTCTCCGACACGGCGTTCACTTCGACCCCGCTGGCGGGCATCCAGGCTGGGTGGGCGATGCTCACAATGTTCGTGAATGGCATCCCGAGCCCGTCGGAGGTCGTCTCGGTTCGCGCACCTGCAGCTCCAACCGTCACGCTGCACCCATCGAGCCCGACGGCCGGCCACGGCGCGGTGGTGATGTTCGTCGCGATGGGCACGGGCATGCCGGAGCCAACCGTGAGGTGGCAGGTGAGCACGCCTCGCCCAGGCGTATGGTTCAACATCGCAGGCGCGACCTCGTCGCCCTATTCGTTCATCGCCCGGCCCAGCGACAGCGGGCGGCAGTACCGCGCGGTCTTTACGAATGCGTTCGGCTCGGTGATAAGCGACCCGGCCACGCTCACCGTCGTGGCGAGTCCCGCGCCGCCGGTGATCATGGCGCACCCCGCGAGCCACATCGTGGCAGACGGCGCCGCGGTCACGCTCAGTTCGGCGGCGGTGGGCGGCCCGGCGCCGACTGTGCAATGGCAGCACGGGACCGGGGGCGGCGACAACACGGGCCCGAGCGACGGGATCTCCTGGGCGGACATCCCCGGCGCGACCACGACGTCCCTTTCGATTACCGCCGCGCTGGCAGACAGCGGAAATCTGTATCGCGCGGTCTTCACGAACGCGTCGGGGGTGGCCACGTCCAACCCGGCGGTGTTGATCGTGACCGGCGGAGACGCGCCCTGGAGGGTCGAGGTCGACAAACGGCCCGCCCTCTCCTGCCTGAACCCGGGCCGCGGAACCGATGAGATCTGGTGTCTCCCGTGGGCCGGGCGCAGCGAGATCGGCGAGCGCATCATCGAGCCGGACCTCACATGGCGGTTTGTCGCCTCGGCCGACTTCAATGGCGACGGGCAGCCGGATCTCCTGTGGCACCACGTCGCGACCGGCGCGAACCGCGTGTGGATGATGAACGGAACGGCCCACACGAGCACCAGCCTGCTCGAAGCGGAACCCGACCCGAGCTGGACGCTCGTCGGGGCGAACGATTTCAACCGAGACGCGACGCCCGATCTCCTGTGGCAGAATTCCGCAACCGGCCAGGTTCGTGTGTGGACGCTCGACGCCTCACTCAGGCGCACGGGCACGCTGACGATCGAGTCGGGCCGGGATGCGAACTGGACGCTCGCGGGCGCGGGAGACTTCAACGAGGACGGGAAGCCGGACCTCGTGTGGCGCAACACGAGAACGGGCGAGAACGTCGTCACGTTCCTGAAGGGCGCGGAGATCATCGACTCGCGCCCGCTCCCGGCGGAGCCGGATCCGATGTGGGCCATCGTGGCGGTCATCGACCTCAATCACGACGGCCTGCCGGACCTCGTGTGGCACAACCGGAAGACCGACGCCATCCGCGTCTGGCTCCTGAGCCGCAAGTGACAGGCAACGGCGCGAGTGCGAAGATGGATGACCGGACAAGGAGCCGCTTCATGGTGAAATCGGTCGTCGCCTTCGCACTCGTCATCGGGCTGGCGCAGGCCGCGACGCCGTCCTGGCAGCCTCAGTCGAGCGGCACCACCGAGCGCCTGCGCGCAGTCAGCGTCGTCAACGAACGGGCGGCCTGGGCGAGCGGCAACAAGGGAACCGTGACGCGAACGACTGACGGCGGCGCGACGTGGACGGTCCTTCCAGTCGCGGGCGCCGACGCGCTCGACTTTCGCGACATCGAGGCCTTCGACGCGAACCGCGCCTACATCCTCAGCATCGGCGCGGGCGACAAGTCGCGCATCTACAAGACCACCGACGGCGGCAAGACGTGGGATCTCCAATTCACCAATCCCGACCCGAAGGCTTTCTACGATGCCATTGCGTTCTGGGACCCGGACTCGGGCCTCGCGATGGGCGATCCGGTCGGCGGCCATTTCACGGTGATTCGCACCACGGACGGCGGCAAAACCTGGACCCCCATTCCGCCGGCGAACACTCCTCCGGCGCTCGACGGCGACGGCGCATTCGCCGCAAGCGGGACATGCCTCGTGACGCAGGGCGCGCGCAACGCGTGGTTCGGCTCGGGCGGAGCGGCCCGCGCCCGCGTGTATCGATCGACCGACCAGGGCCTGACGTGGCAGGTCTCGGACACGCCGCTCGCCATGGGGACATCCTCTGCCGGCGTCTTCTCGATCGCATTCGCCGACGCGCTCCACGGCGTCATCGTCGGCGGCGACTATCGGAAGGAACAGGAACCGAGCGACAACATCGCGCGAAGCGAAGATGGCGGAAAGACGTGGACGCTCGATGGGGTCTCGCGCCTGAGAGGATTTCGATCGGCAGTGGCCTACGTACCCGGGTCGAAGGGGCGATCGCTCATCGCCGCGGGACCGGCAGGCACCGATCGGTCTGTCGATGGCGGAATGACATGGACGCCGATCGGTGACCCAGGCTTCCACGCGCTCGGCATCACACCTGACGGAAAGGCCGCGTGGGGAGTCGGGGAGAAGGGCCTCATCGCCCGGCTCGCCGGGATGTGAATAGAAGGCCGCGATTCGGGTTTGCGAAGCACCGGCCTGAAGGCCGGCGCCTACGGCGGGGCTGAAGCCACCGCCCTACGAGATGCACGACTCGCCGGGATCGCCGGGTCTGACCGCCTCCGCCGAGGCTACGGCGGTCCGCCGAAGCGCGTCGCGAAGGCGGAAGACCCGGCCTACATCGGACAAGGCCTGAAGCCTGGAGCCCGAAGCCCTGGAGCCGTGTTTCCTCGAAGCCTGAAGCCCGAAGCCTTCAGAAATCGATCCTCACCGTCGTCCACTCGAACGGCGCCAGCGTCATCGCGCCCGGAATCGGATCGCCTGCCCGGCCGTCAGCCGTGGCTTTCCAGACCTTCACCGGGACCCGCGTGCCCGCGATGCGCGCGATGGCCGGAACGCTCGACGGGTTGTAGAGCCTCACCAGCAATCCGTACCGATCGGGCGCCGGACGAAGCGAGTCGGCGAGGACGCTGTCGCTCTCGATCCGGAAGGGCACCTGCGCCAGCGGCGCCGACGGGGCAGCCGGCATCGCCAGCAGCGGCTGCTCGACTTCCGCGCCGAATCGCCGGAGCGCCACCGCGTCGAACGCCCCGTGCGGGCGCAGGACGAAGCGGAACCCCATCAGCCCCGACTGCTCGGCCTTGTAGTTGGTGTGCCAGTAGTTGTTGAGGAGGTAGGCGAAGATTGCCGGGCCCGGCGCCGTTTCGGTGCGCCACGACCGCGTGCCGCTCTCGTTCTGGCGCTCGTCGGTCAACGCGCCGATCTCGAAAATCGGCGCGTCGATGGAGGCCACCGACACGCCCATCTGTGCTGTCGAGATGTCGACGGCGCCGTGCGGGTAGACGAAGTCGCGGCACGATCCCGGCAACTCGTCGGATCCGACCGTGACGAGCGCGGCTCCCTGGTCCACGCGAATGACGCCGCCCGGGAGGTCGAACGGGAACGCCACGTGTGCGCTCTCCTTGGTCCGCACGGCGGTCTTGTTGAACACATGTTCGAGCAGGACCGAGTCCGATCCCGCCACGAGCGTCACGCGGCGGATGAGGCCGCCCGTTCCCGGCGCGTCGCTCTCGATGCGAAACGTGCGCACGAGCGGGCCCTGGTCGTCGACGACGATGTTGAATGGAGTGTCGGGTTTGGCCTGGGCGGGATCGCGGCCCGCGACATACAGGTAGCGGTTCAGGCCATCGGCGCCCGCCAGTTCCTTTTCACCCGAGGCCGGCCAGCGCAGGCTGTTGATCGTCCCGGTCGCGAGATCGATGGCGACGCGAACGCGGCCATTTTCCATCATCCGGTCGGTCCCGCGGACCGGCGAGTCCACGCCCGCGGGTTCGCCGGACTGGATCCTCAACCTCACTGATCCGAATGCCGGCACGTCCGCCACCCACACGGCCAGGGTCCCGTCGTTCAATCTCTGTGAGGGCATCGTCCGGCCGCGGTTGTCCCAGACGCGATCGTCCGCGCCGGAGAGGTCCTTCGAGAGCACGACCAGGCCGCTTCGCCTCCACGACAGCGTGTTGACGATTTCGACCTCGCTGCCCGGGGCGGGCTGGGCCGCCGCGAGCAGCGCGCGCGATCGCCGATCGGCCTCGGACGCGAACTCCCGCTTGTAGTTCCACTGGGCGACGACATCCGCGCGGTCCGGCTGGCTGATGCTGTCGCCCGCGCCCCACGTGTGCTCGTGCCAAAGGATGACGTTGCGCCAGGCCTCCGCGTCCTCGGCGAGCGGGAACGTCATGCGCTGGCGGATGGCCCACAGCGCCTCGGCCTGCTGGAGCCGCTTCGCGCTGGCGCGCACCGACGCCTCCTCGGCGGCGGAGGAAATCGCGCCGTCTTCCCAGTACGGCGTCATGTCGCCGCGCCGTTCCGGCAGATCCTCGCCGTATCGCCGCTCGAACTCGCCGAAGAGCGCATCAGCCGTGCTGATGACAAGCCGCGGAGAGTCGTAGGTGTCGTTCCACACGCGCACGGCATCGGGCAGCGCCGGATCGACCGGGCCGTTGTCGCCGCCGATCGTGTAGCGCGCCTGCACCATCGCCCACGGGTAGTCGCGCCCGGCAAGCTCGGTGGCGTAATCGAGCACGGCGTTGCGACCGCCCTGGTCGAGGCGGCCCATGTTGATGCCGTGGAACCATGAGTAGCCGCGCCCGGCCATCCAGAAGAGCAGGCGCTCCTTGCCCGACGGGGAGACCCACCAGAAGGGCTGATCCCCGAGCGCCTTCAGCGTGGCGCCGATCCGATCGCCGCGATCGGGCAGGCCCGGCATGTAGTTCGGCCCGCTGCTGAAGTAGCGCACGCCCGCCTGGGCGAGCGCGGCGACTGCTGTCCAGCCGAGCCCCGGGATGTCCGAGTGCATGGCGGTCCTGCCGACGGGCAGCCCGTAATCGCGCGCGAGCCTGCGCGAGATGTCGGTCCAGTGCGCGAGCTCTTCGGGCGAGGCGAGCCCGGTCAGGACATTCGTGTCGTTGGCCTGGAGGCCGATCTCCCCTCGCTTGACGGCGGCAACGAACTCCTGCCGATCGCGCGCGGGCGCCTGCCGCAAATAGCTTTCGACCGACCACAAGCCTTCGACGTTCCAGCGGAACCTGGCCTCGGCCGGATACTGGGAGGTCTTCTGCGCGAGCGCCACGGCATCGGCAAGGTTCTTCCACTGTTTCCGCTCGACCTCCGGCTGCGGATCCGAGTAGCCGATGTCGATGTGCGAGTGCGGCAGCAGGTGGATCTCCCACTTGCGGACGGGCCTGAGCGCGATCGATTCCTTGGCGACCGCGAGCCCATCGATCTCGACCGACGCGGCGACGGGCGACTCTGCCTCGGCGGCGAGCGGCACGACAAGGCGCGTGTAGCCGGCCGGAATGCTCCCGGTCCACAACGTCTCGGTACCGGAACGGACGATGGCCTCGGCCGGCTCACCGACGCGGCTGGTCTCGAATCTCAGTCCGCGTGCGCCGCCCTTCAGGATCACCTCTTCCTGGCGGACGCGCGTCCACTCCCGCACGCGCTCTTCGGGCAGCAGGAAGTAGTCCTGGTTCGATGCCGCCTCGCCAACGACCTTGAATCGAGGCGCGCCGCCGGCAACGACGCCGCGGGGCAGCGTGATCCACATGAAGCCGAACAGCTCGTTGAACGTGCCGACGCGCGTGGCCTTGAAGGACAGCATCGTGCCGACTTCGCCGTTGGCCGTCCACTCGAGATCCTTCGTGTCCTGGCCCGAGGTGAACCAGACGGAGGATCCGCCGTTGACCGTCAGCAGGAACTTGTGCGCGCCGTAGCCGGAGGCGAGACCGGCGTGGAAGAGGTAGGTGACCGGTTCATCGGCCGGTCCGGCCGCAGGGACCTCGCCCTCCCACTCGACAGCCATGCGCCCATCGGTCGTGCGGCAGAGCCGCGTGCGCGTCTGGCCCGGGTAGGCCCACGGGTAGACGATCACGTCGCCGGAGATCGGCCGCACGTAGCCGGGAAGCCACGCGGCCGGCATCACGACCGGGCCTCGCACCATCTCCTGGGCGAATGCCGTGCGAGCCGCGCCAGCACAAATGATGAACGAGGCGGCGGCAGCGATAATCCGCGAGGTCATGACGCGCCTCGAGCCGCCAGTCGCCAGCCACCAGCCGGCCTGCATGGTGCCCAGCTAGAAACCGATTCGCGCGAAGATATTGAAGGATCGCCCGATGTAGTTGAGGTCCGTAATCGTCGGCGCCGCGTCGAACACCTGGATTTCGTGCCGGAACACGTTCTTCCGATCGTAGACGTTGATGGCGGCGATGCCGATGGTGGCCCGGGCCGGCCCCACGCGCAGCTCGTACTGCGTGGAGAGGTCGAGCCGGTGGTAGGCCAGCAGGTGGTCGGAGTTCTTGGCCGCGAACCCTATCTGCTGCACCTGCGCGCCCACCGGGAGCCACACCGGGCCGATCGCGACGGCCGGCGTAAAGGGGCGGCCGGACGAGACGAGCCACGTCGCGCCAAGCGTCCACCTGGTCGCGAGCCGGAGGATGTCGGTCACCTTCAGGTCGTGCCGGTGATCCTGCGGGGCTGGAAACGAACCGGATTCCAGCGTCGGGAACGTGTAGTCGACCTTGCTGAGCGAGTACGCGATCCACCCGGAATTCCAGGACGCCTGGTGCTGCACGACGATCTCGCCGCCCAAGGCCGTGCCCCAGCCCTGGTGAATCGTCTGCGCGGAGAGATCGGGCGCCACGCCGTCGATCGGCCTCGGTGCGAACATCGACAGATCGTCGAGGAACCGGTAGAACCCTCGCGCGTCGACCAGGAATCCCGGCGTGCCGAAGCTGATGCCCGCAAACGCCTCCTGCGATCGCGCGACGGGCACCGTGGCGCCGTCGGCGAGCGTCCAGAAGCTCGTGTCGCCCCGAAACAGGTCCTCGCGCGTCAGCCGGCTGGCCCACTGTTCGTGGACCGTGCCGCCCAGATGCAGCCGCGTCTCCGAGGTGGCCTGGTAGGTGAACGTCAGTCGAGGCTCGAAGTACGACGAGGTTGTGAGGTCGAAGTAGGTCGCGCGAAGCCCGGGCGACACCAGCAGGCGCGGCGTCGGGTTCCAGTCGTCCTGCACGTACACGGTGACGAGCTGGCCGGAGCCGGTCCGGTTGAGAAGAGGCACGAGCGAGGTTTCGAAGGTCCCGTCGGGACGCCGCCGGCGCATCGCGTCCGTCTTGGCGAGGTAATCGACGTCCATCGACTTCGCCTCGACGCCGAGGTGGACCATGTGCGCGAAGCCGACCGTGACCTGCGAGCTGACGGCGAATGTCGTGTCCTTGACCGAGTTGGTTTCGGCGAGCACGTACGCGCCGCCGCGGCCGAGCTGGATGGAGTAATCCTTGCCTGTCGAGCGGCTCTTCACCATCGACGCGGTGTCCCGGTACTCGGAGTACTCGGAGCGGCTCGCGCTGATGGTCGTCGAGACCGAGGGCGACCACAGGTGCATCCAGGATCCGCCATAGCCTTTCGACTTCGATCCCTGGAGATCGCCGGTCTGGACCGCCGAGTCGGACGGCACCGGGACCCCGAGGCCCGCCAGGGCGTCCCTGGTCGTCGAGGCCAGGGCCAGATCGCGCGAATGATCGGCGTGATTGTTCGCGTTGAAGAAGGTCGCCGACAGCCGATCCTTGCGCGTCGGTTTGATCTCGATCTTGCCGTTGAGATCGTCGAACGACGATTTCTCGGGCTGCCTCAGCGTGCCGTCCAGGTAGGTGACGGCCCGGCCACGCGATGGCGCCGCGCCGCCGCTCGCGTAGACGTCGAGCACCTTGTCGAAAAGATCGCCCGGGTGCGACTGCCTTGCCGTGACCGTCAGACCGCCGCGCGTCCCGAACGGAATGCTCGCGAACTCCTCGTAGTTGAGCAGGTTCCACCCGACCGACCCGGACACCCGGCTGGCGGCCTTGGCGAGCCCCGTGAGGTGCACGACGCCGGAGAGACGGCCGCCGTCAGCGGCGCTCGTGGCGTTGCCGGAAAGCTCGGCCCGCTCGATGCCGTAGGGATTGAGCGAGCTGAGGTAGCCGAAGAGGTGATCGACGTCATAGATCGCGATGCCGTCGAAGGTGACGAGGCTCTGGTCGGCCGATCCGCCGCGGAATCCGATCCCCGAGGAGATCTCATCGCTCGAGTCGACGCCTGGCGTGAGCCGCACGGCCTGGATGAGCGACGTGCGGGCGAGGCCCGGCAGCCCGCTGAGCTCGCTCGGTCGAATCGTGATGTCGCCCATCCCGCTCCCGGCGCTGAAGAGCTGCACATTCGGCAGCTCGGGCGACGGCGCGGCGGCGGGCGCCGGTTTGAGCGTGATCGTCAGGTCGAGCGGCTTCCCGGCCGGCACCACGAGTTCCTGCGTGATTGCGGCGTAGCCGGGCGCGCCCGCGTGCAGGACGACCGGGAGATTGGCGGCCAGCCGCACGAACGCAAAGCGGCCGGCGCTGTCGGTCGAGCCGGCGAGCGTCGGGTCCTCAATGGAGAGCTGGGCCTCGGGAATCGCCAGGCCGTCGGCCGACCTCACGACGCCTCGAATGTCGCCGAAGAAATCCTGGAAGGACCCGGATTCCTGGCCGGCGGGCCACTCGCCGCGAACCACGTTGCCCGAGGCATCGACCGTCGTTGCCCGGCCGCCGGTCGGCAGAGGAGAGCGCTCGCGAATGTCCACGCGCTCGATCCAGTCGGAGACGAGGACGAAGATCGACGCGATCGGCTTGCCGGCTTTCGAGGCGAACAACTGGACGCGCGTGCCGGGCTTGACCTTGTCGAACTCGAACCGGCCCAGGTCGTCGGTCGTCGCCTTGCGGCTCTGCACGTCGAGCACGACGGTCGCGCCGGCCACGGGCGAACCGTCCAGGCCGCGCACGACGCCCTCGATCCGCGACTGCGCCAGCGCCTGGCCGGCCAGCATCAGCACGGCCGCGACGCCTACTGCCACTCTGCTCAACATGCCCATGACTCCACGACGCTCCCGTTGCACGACGATCGGTTCATCTATCTTATCAGCCCGGCGCGCCCACCCGGGGTTCAGATGTATGATCCGGAGGTGGGCCGGCCTGGCGGAACGTGCCGGGCCGGGGCCGCCACGCTGTCCGCTCAGAGGGGAGTTCCATGAAAGGGTTTGCTACGCGCGGTCTGGCCGTCCTGGCGCTCGTCTCCGTATTCTCGCTCTCGCTCGGGGCCTGCAAGAAGAGCACCTCCACCTCGCCGATCACGCCCACGCCGGCGATGACGACCGAGGACTTCTCCGGCTCGTTCGAACAGAAAGGATCGGTCGTTCACTCGTTCAGCGTGGCCGCCACCGGATCGCTGTCGATCAGCCTCACGGAGATCGCCCCGCTCTCGACCATGGCCCTCGGCCTGGCCATCGGATCGTGGGACGGCACCAACTGCACCGTCGTCAGCCAGAACGACAACGCCAGGGTCGGGTCCGGAGCGCTGAGCGGCACGGCGGTCGCGGGCAACTTCTGCGCGAAGGTCTACGATTCGGGAAACGTCTGGGACACCGCCACGATCACCTACAAGATCCAGGTGGTGCATCCGTAGCAATCCGGCGTACGGCACACGGCCGCCGTTCCGTAGGGGCGACCCGGCGGGTCGCCCGCCAATACGAGACTTGATGTCCTCCGACGAACCCAAGAGCGCCTACGAACTCGCGATGGAACGCCTCCGGCAGAAGGACGAGGCCGCCGGCATCGTCGAGCCGCCGCTGACCGGCGCGAAGCGGAAGGCCATCGCCGAGGCCCGGAACATCTGCGACGCGAACCTCGCGCAGGCCGAGATCATGCATCGCTCGAAGCTCGCCGGTGTGTTCGATCCCGAGCTCGTCGAGAAGGTCAACGAGGAATACCGCCGGGACATCAGGCAGATCACCGGCGATCGCGACCGGGCCATCGAGAGAATCCGCAGCGGTGCCTGACAAAAACCCTTCCGGTCCCTCCCCCCGCACGCTTTCCGGCATCGTCGAACGCATCACCTTTCACAATCCCGACAGCGGGTTCGCGGTGCTGCGGCTGAAGATCCCGGGCCGGAGGGAGCTGGCGACGGTGGTCGGCCAGATCGTGTCGATCGCGGCCGGCGAGGAAGTGCGCGCCGTTGGCAACTGGACCAACGATCTCGTGCACGGCCAGCAGTTCCGGGCCGCCTCCATTCACACCGCGCCGCCATCGAGCCTCGAGGGCATCACCCGCTACCTCGGATCCGGGCTCATCAAGGGCATCGGCCCGGGGTTCGCCGAGCGGCTGGTCGCCGCCTTTGGCGACCAGGTCTTCGACGTCATCGAGCGCCAGCCGAAACGGCTGCGCGATGTCGACGGGATCGGCCCCGGTCGGGCCGCGCAGATCGCCGAGGCGTGGCGCGGGCAGAAGATCGTCCGCGAGATCATGGTGTTCCTCTACGCCAACGGCGTGGGGACTTCGAGGGCCGTCAGGATCTACAAGACGTACGGCGCCGACGCGATCTCTCGCATCACGGAGAACCCCTACCGGCTGGCGCGCGACATCCGCGGGATCGGCTTCGTCACCGCAGACGCCGTGGCGCAGAAGCTCGGGATCGAGAAGACCGCGCTCATCCGCGCCCGCGCCGGGATCAGCTACGCGCTGCTCGAGGCGGTCGACGAGGGGCAGTGCGGCCTTCCACGCGCCGAGCTCGTCGAGCTGGCGAAGCGGCTGCTCGACGTGCCGGAGGCGATCGTCGAGCAGGCACTCGATGCCGAGCTCCAGGAGGGGAGCGTCATCGCCGACACCGCCGGCGGCCAGCCGTGCGTGTTCCTCGGATGGCTGCACGCCGCGGAGCGGCAGCTCGCCGAGCGCATCCGGTTGCTGGCGGCGGGCACACCGCCGTGGGGAGCGATCGATGCGGAGAAGGCGATCGCGTGGGTCGAGCCGCGCCTCGGCATCACGCTCGCCGGGGGCCAGCGCGACGCCGTGAGGCTGGCGGTCCGGTCGAAGGCCATGGTGATCACGGGCGGGCCTGGGGTCGGCAAGACGACGATCCTGCGCGCGATCCTCAAGATTCTGCAGGCGAAGCGCGTGCGGGTGTTGCTCGGCGCGCCGACCGGGCGCGCGGCGAAGCGGATGTCCGAGGTCACGGGCCTCGAGGCGAAGACCATCCATCGATTGCTCGAGGTCAACCCGGCCGACGGACAGTTCCGGCGGGGACCCGGCAACCCGCTCGAGTGCGACCTCCTGGTCGTCGACGAAACCTCGATGGTCGATGTGCCGCTGATGCACGTGCTCGTTCGCGCGATCCCGAAGGCGTCGGCGCTCATCGTCGTCGGCGACGTCGATCAGCTGCCGTCGGTCGGGCCCGGGCAGGTGCTGGCCGATCTGATCGAGTCGGCCGTCGTGCCCGTCGTGCGGCTGACCGAGGTCTTCCGCCAGGCCGCGTCGAGCCGGATCATCGTCAACGCCCACCGGGTGAACCGCGGCGAGATGCCGGAGCTCGAGGCCGCGCCCGATCGCTCGTCGGATTTCTATTTCGTCGAAGCCGACGATCCGGAGGACGGCGTCCGGAAGCTGCTGCAGGTCGTGACCGACCGCATCCCGAAGCGTTTTCACCTGCACCCCGTGCGCGACATCCAGGTGCTCTGCCCGATGAACCGTGGGGCGCTCGGTGCGCGCTCGCTCAACCTCGAGCTGCAGCGTCTGCTCAATCCCTCGGAGGGGCCGAAGATCGAGCGGTTCGGCTGGACCTTCGCGGTCGGCGACAAGGTGATGCAGATCGAGAACGACTACGACAAGGACGTCTACAACGGCGACATCGGCGTCGTTGGCGCCATCGACCCGCACACGAGCGTACTGACGATCGGGTTCGACGGCCGGAGCGTCGCCTACTCGCCCGACGAGCTGGACCGCGTCGTGCTCGCCTACGCGACGACCATCCACAAGTCGCAGGGCAGCGAGTACCCCGCGGTCGTCATCCCCGTCAGCACGCAGCATTACACGCTGCTGAGGCGGAACCTCATCTACACGGGGATTACGCGCGGCAAGAAGCTCGTCGTGCTCGTCGGCCAGAAGAAGGCGCTCGCGATCGCCGTGCGCGACCAGCGGATGCGCCGGAGATGGTCGAAGCTCAGGGAGTGGCTGACGGCGGATCCGCTCAGCGCAGCTTGAACGACATCTCCATCTCGACCCGAACCGGCACGGCGCGGCCGTCCTTCGTGCCTGGCGCGAACTTCCACCGGCGGACCGCCTGGACGGCCTGCTCGTCGAGCTCCGGATCCAGCGACTCGACCACCCGAACCTCGCGAATCGACCCGTCGGTCTCGACGACGCACTCCAGCTTCACGCGGCCTTGCACCTTTCGACTCATGGTATCGCGGGTGTAGGACGCCTGGTGTGATTCGAGCAGGCGCGGCGGCGTCAATCCGGCGTCCTTGGCGTCGTACACCCGCCGCGACTCGCCCGATGCAGCCAGATCCGTGACGCGCACGATACGCTTCGGCTTCTCGATGAGCTCCCATCGGCACGAGGCGTTCCTACACACGGCGTCGAACGCCTGTCGAAGCGAGGCGTCCCGAATGCTGACCGTGGTCTTCCTGCCCTGCAAGGCCGGATCGAGCTCCACTTCCGCGTTCCTCATCCGCGCCAGCATCCTGAACGCGACATACACGTCGACGGGTGACCACGTGATGTCGAAGGGGAGCCTGCTGTCGAGCGAGGCCACGGAGTAGTTCAGGAGGTTCACTCCAGCACGCCCGGCCTGCCTTCCCTTCTCGTTTTCGGTGAGTATCGTCACGATGTCGGTCCTGGCATCGACGATTAGCCGGTTGCCTTCGACGCGCCACCGGCATCCGACGCTGTCACAAATCGCCGTGAGCGCGGTCTGCGCAGTGACGTTCTCCACTTGCAGCGTCAGGAATGCGCGCAGGGAGGGGTCGAGCGTCAGCTCGTAGCCGAGGGACTTGGCCAGCGCCGGAATCACCTGCGCGATTGGAGTGTCCTTGAATTGCAGCGAGACGCGCTCCCGCGCCAGGTCCTTCTGGGCAAGCGCGTCCGCGCCGAACGACAGGATCACGAGGGCGAGCACGAGCATGCGTTTCATTGCGCCTCTCCCAGCAGCACGATGGACATGGTGCCCGGCGCCGCCACTGATTTCGCCGCGCCCGGGCCGATGAGCGTGATCGGGCGATCGGACATCCGGATGACGATGACGTCGCCCTCGTTGGTCATGAGGCCGGCCGAGGCGGCGGGGGTCGACGGCGTGCGCGGCCACATCACCCCGGCGATCGCAGCGCCAACGAGCACCACGCCGGCCGCGGCAGCCACCACGGTGCGAAAGCGACGGAAGCCGGTTCGAGACGGTTCAGACCCCGTCCGGAGCGCCGCCGTGATCACGCGGGATACGGCCGCCGGGGGACTCTCGAGCGCGTCCCTCACGCGGCGATCGAACTCCGGGTCCTGCCCGTCATCGTCCCTGGGTTTGCCGGTCATGATGACTCCCGAGAAGCGCCTCGAGGCGGCGGCGGCCTCTGAAGGTTCGCATTCTCACCGCGGATTCCGAGATGCCGAGTAGCCGTGCGGCCTCGGCGGTCCGCATCTCGCCGGCGACCACGAGCAGGAGGGCCTCGCGATCGATTCGCCGAAGCCTGCCGAGCGCGCGGCGGACCGCTGCCGCGTCCGCGTTCGCCACGGCGGCCTCCTCCGGATCCCGGAGCGGGGCCGCGCGACCGGCAATCGCCGTGAGCGGCTGGAGCAGGCGGCGCCTGGCGGTCGCCCGCGCGGCGCGACGCCGCGCGATCGCGAACACGAACGCTTCGGCTGACTCGGGCGGTCCGAGCCGACGCCACCGTTGCACGAGGGCGGTCAGGCTCTCCTGGGCGATGTCTTCGCCGAGACTCGAATCGCCGGTGCGCCCCGTCGCGTAGCGCAAGAGCCTCGGCGCGAGGGTGCGAAGGGCATCTTCGAGGTCCACTGTTATTGAAGTACCTGCAGGGCCGATTTTGTCACCGGGAGAGGGCGCAGCGTGGCTCGCGTGAAAGGCCTGGAGCCTGAAGCCTGTAGCCTGATATCCGCGGGCCCCTAGCTGCTCGCGGCCCGCGTCTTCAACCCGACCCCGACCGGGCAGCTCACGCCAGTGCCGCCGTGCCCGCAATAGCCGCCAGGGTTCTTGTGCAGGTACTGCTGGTGGTAGTCCTCGGCGTAGTAGAAGACCGGCGCCGGAGCGATCTCGGTCGTGATCGCGCCGAAACCGCTCTCCCTGAGCTTCGCCTGGAAGGCCTCGCGCGTGGACTCCGCGAGCCTCCGCTGCTCGTCGGTGAGGTAGTAGATGGCCGAACGGTACTGCGTCCCGATGTCGCCGCCCTGGCGCATGCCCTGCGTCGGGTCGTGGTTCTCCCAGAAGATCTTGAGCAGCGCCTCGTACGAAGTGCGCGCAGGATTGAACACGACCTGCACGACTTCCGCGTGGCCCGTCTGGCTCGTGCACACCTCTTCGTAGGTCGGGTTCGGCGTGAAGCCGCCCGCGTAACCGGCGGCGGTCGAGAACACGCCAGGCGCCGTCCAGAACTGGCGCTCGGCGCCCCAGAAACAACCCATCGCGAAGACGGCCGTCTCCTTTCCCGGAAACGGTCCCTTGAGCGGAGTGCCCAGCACGGCATGCCGGGCCGGCGTTGGCATCGACGAATCGCGGCCCTTCAGGGCCTCTTCGGGGCTGACCATCGTCGTCTTGCGGGTCGGTGAAAACATGGCTGACTCGGGAATTGATGGGTGGACGCTAGTTGGGACGCCGCCAGGCCTGGAGAGGATCCGCGTCAGATTCCAGCTTCCACCATGACCGCGTTGAGCGCCGCGGCCACATCGGCCGGGGCGATGGCCACCAGCAGGCCCCGGCTGCCCCCGTTGAGGTAGATGGTGGGGAGGTCGAGGACCGTGCGCTCCATGTAGATCGGCATGGCCTTTCGAAGCCCGAACGGCGAGGTGCCGCCGACCAGGTACCCGGTGTGGCGCGTCGCGACCTCGGGCTTGCACGGAACGACCGACTTGCAGCCGACGATGCGCGCGATCGTCTTGGTGGACACCTCGCGGTCGCCGTGCATCAGGACGATGAGCGGATCGCGATCTTCCGTTTCCATGACGATGGTCTTGACGACGGCGTGCTCGTCGACGAGGAGCGCGCGGGCCGCGGTGGCGGTGCCGCCGTGTTCTTCGTACCGGTAGACGTGTTCGACAAAGGGGATGCCGAGCGAGCGCAGCTGGCGGAGCGCCGGCGTCGACGGGATGGCTGGCTTGCTCATGTCGCTCTTCGAGTATAGTGGCGCCTTGCCGGTGCTCCCAACTCGAGGCAGGCGCGATGTTCGACCGGTTCTTCGCCATCACCGAGCGTGGATCGACCGGCAGGCGGGAGGTCCTCGGCGGCGTCACGACCTTCGTGACGATGGCGTACATCATCGTCGTGAACCCGGCGATCCTGAGCGCCGCCGGGCTGCCCATCGGGCCGAGCACCGTGGCGACCATCCTCGCGGCCGTGTTCGGATCGCTCCTGATGGGGATCTACGCGAACCGGCCGATCGCCGTCGCGCCCTACATGGGCGAGAACGCGTTCATCGCGTTCGGACTCGCCTCGCTCGGCGCCACCTGGGAACAGCGTCTCGGATCGGTGTTCGTCGCCGGCGTCGTGTTCGTGCTGCTCACGCTCGTTCACGTCCGCTCGAAGCTCGCCAACGCGATCTCGCCCAGCCTGAAGTACTCGTTCGCGGTCGGCATCGGGCTTTTCCTGGCGTTCATCGGGCTCTACGAGACCGGCATCGTAACGAGCGGCGCGGCCGGCCTGCCCTACCAGGCCCTGCTCGCTCCCGGGATGCAGCTGCTCAGGGCGCCGGAAGTGCCGGTTCGAATCGGCGCGCTGGGCGATCCGCAGGTGTGGCTGGCCGCGGCGGGGTTCCTCGTGATGGTCGTGCTGATGATGCGCCGCGTGCCGGGCGCGATCCTGATCGGGATGGTTGTCACCGCGATCGCCGGGATCGCGATGGGCTACGGCGCGGCCCCGAAGGCGATCACCGCGGCCCCGTTCACCGGCGAGTACTCGCTGCAGCCGATCGCGTTTCACCTCGACATCGCCGGCGTCCTGAAGCTGAGCTTCCTGCCGGTGCTGCTGACGCTCGTGCTGATGTCGCTGCTCGACACGCTCGGCACGCTCGTCGGGGTGGGCGCGGCCGGCGGGATGCTCGACAAGGACGGCAACTTCCCGAACGTCGAACGGCCCATGATGGTCGACGCGCTCTCCTGCGTGGTGGCGTCGCTTGTCGGGACGTCGACGACCGGCGCCTACATCGAGTCGGCGACCGGCATCCGCGAGGGCGCGCGGACCGGCCTCGCTGCCGTGGTGACGGGGCTGCTCTTCGCGCTGGCGCTCTTCTTCGTGCCGTTGATCTCTCCGCTGCAGCAGCTCCGGTTCGCCTACGGGCCCGCGCTCATCGCGGTCGGCATGCTGATGCTCGGCTCGATGCGCCGGATCGAGTTCGACGATCTCACCGAGGCCGTGCCGGCATTCGCGTGCATCGGCCTCATGGTCTTCACCTACAACATCGCCAACGGCCTGACCGCAGGCCTCGTGCTCTATCCCGTCGGGAAGGTCATCACGGGCCGTGCGCGCGAATTGAGCGGGGGCGCGATCGGCCTGGCGGCGCTCTGTCTCAGCTACTTCGTGTTCGGGCTGCCGCACTGAGGAAGGCTGACGCCCGCAGGCGACAGGCGAAAGGCTACAGGCCGTGACAAGCGGAACCGAGGCGAACTCAACGCCGGCGTGGCGCGAGGCGGTTGCCGTCGCCGGCGGATACGTCTGCCTGGCGATCCTGGCGACCTGGCCGCTTGCGACGCGCATGGGTTCCGCGCTGCCGTCCAATCTCGGCGACCCGCTGTTGAACACGTTCATCCTCGCGTGGGACGCCGATCGGATGCTGGATGGATTCAAAGGCTTCTGGTCCGCGCCCTTCTTCTACCCGCTCACCGACACGCTCGCCCGCTCCGAGCACCTGATCGGCATCGCCATCTTCACGGCGCCGATCCAGTGGCTCGGCGGAAACGCCGTGCTCGCCCACAACGTCGCGTTTCTTGGCTCGTACGTGCTGGCGGGGTGCGGCATGTACCTGCTCGCGCGAGGATTGTGGGGCCGGCGCGACGCGGCGATTCTCGCGGGTGTCGCGTTCGCGCTCGCTCCATACCGGTTGCCGCACTGCAGCCACCTCCAGGTGATGATGTCCGGCTGGATGCCCATCTGTCTCTGGGGCCTTCATCGGTTCTTCACCACGGGATCGAAACGCGCGATCACCGTCTTCGCGGCGGCGTTCGCCCTGCAGGGTCTCTCGAACGGCTATCTCCTCTATTTCTTCGGCGCGGCGGTGCTCGTCGTGATTGCCGCCGAATGCGCCGGCCGCCTCCGGGCCGCCCGTGCCGGATCGGATGCCGGCAGGCCGTCGTGGCGCCGCGTCCTGCTCGGCCTCTCGGCGGCAGCGCTGGGCATTGCGATCGCGATGGCGCCGATCGGCGCCGCCTACATCCGCCTGCGCCGATCCACCGGGTTCGCTCGGCGAGCGGACGAAATCGTCACCTATGGCGCCCGGCTGGCGGACTACCTCACCACGACGTGGCAATCCAGCGTGTGGGGACACGTGCTTCCGCTCGGGGCCCCCGAGCACTCCCTGTTCCCGGGGTTCATCATCGTCGCGCTCGCCGTTTGCGGGATCGCGACGCTCTGGGTGAACGCGCGCGACGGATTGTCGGGCGACGTCCCGCCGCGGTGGCGCGCCTTGGTGCTGACTTACCTCGTGGTGCTTCTCGTGGCCTTCTGGCTATCGCAGGGGGCGAGGCCGTGGACGCCTTACGCCTGGCTCTTCCGCGTCGTCCCGGGCTTCAACGGCCTTCGGGTTCCCGCGCGCTTCGTGCTGGTTGTGTCCGTGGCGCTCGCCGTTCTGGGATCGGCCGGCGCGGCCTTCATCCTGGGCCGGCTCCGGCGGCCGGCGATTCGCGCGATCGCATGGGCGCTCCTCACGGCCGCCATTGCCGTCGAAGGCTGGGGCGCGCCGATCGAGCTCGCGGCGTTCGACGTGACGCAGCCTGAGCGCCAGGAGCTCGACCAGTGGCTGAAGGCCAGCCCGCGCGGCGCGGTCGTAGAGCTGCCGATCTCCGGTCCCCTGCTCGCGCCCTTCACGCTCCCGTATCAGTTCGCCACGCTCCGCCACCGTCATCCGATTGTGAACGGCTTCACCGGCACCGGGTCGGATCTGCAGGACTTCCTCGGCGGGGCCGCATCGCCGTTCAACAATCCCTCGCTCGTCTCCGACGCGCTCCGTGGCCTGAGTGCCATCGGCGTCCGATACGTCGTCGATCATCGCGATCTCTACGAGCGCCGGCCGAACGGCGATCCTCCGGACAGCCCGCTCGTCGCGGCGATCGATGCGAGCACCGGCGAGATCCTCGCGCGCCGGCAGTGGGGGGCGATTGTCGCGTGGATGCTCGCCGCTCTCCCGCAGGCTCCTTCCGTCGATGAGTCAGCGCTCGTGCCCGTCGATCTTCACGCATGCGACGTGACGGCATCGCCGATGCCGGAGCGGGCGCACGACATGATCGACGGTCGGATCGAGTCGCGGTGGCTGAACGGGGCGCCGCAAACCGGGCGCGAGTGGATCCGGATCGACTGCGGCCGGCCGTTCGACGCCGCGCGCATCCGTATCGAGACTCCGCCCGCGGCGAACGGCGACTATCCGCGTCACCTGGTTGTGGAGTCCGGCGACGGTTCGGGGCGGAAAGACACGCTGTGGGAAGGCGCTGTCGTTTCGCGGTTGATCGAGGGCATGGTCCGCGACGGCATGCGCGCGCCGATCTCAATCGACCTGCCGGCGAACCGGACCAGGCAGCTCTTCCTTCGCCAGACTGCGACGACGAGCAGTTGGCGATGGGCCGTCCACGAGCTGCGCGTGTGGGAGCGCCCGCACGCGTCGCCGTGATCGGCGTCTCACCTCATCGGGCGAGGCACCGCCTCGCCCCTACGGAAACCGCCGGAACGATGCGACCGTCGTGCGGTACAGGGGCGACCCGGTGGGTCGCCCGATGAGGCGCGACCCTCGTGCATCGTAGGGGCGACCCGGTGGGTCGCCCGATGAGGCGCGACCCTCGTGCATCGTAGGGGCGACCCGGTGGGTCGCCCGATGAGGCGCGACCCTCGTGCATCGTAGGGGCGACCCGGTGGGTCGCCCGATGAGGCGTGACCCTCGTCCATCGTAGGGGCGACCCGGTGGGTCGCCCGATGAGGCGCGACCCTCGTGCATCGTAGGGGCGACCCGGTGGGTCGCCCGATGAGGCGTGACCCTCGTGCATCGTAGGGGCGACCCGGTGGGTCGCCCGATGACGCGCGACCCTCGTGCATCGTAGGGGCGACCCGGTGGGTCGCCCGATGAGGCGCGACCCTCGTGCATCGTAGGGGCGACCCGGTGGGTCGCCCGATGAGGCGCGACCGTCGTGCGGGGTACCAGGGGCGACCCTCGTGCATCGTAGGGGCGACCCGGTGGGTCGCCCGCTCTAGATCGCCGGCCTCAAGAAGGTCACCAGCAGGATCACCAGCGGAAAGAGGACCATCGCGACCAGGTAGGTGTAGCCCATGATGTGGCGCGCCTTGAGGCCGAGGATCGCGAGGGTCGGCAGCATCCAGAACGGCTGGAGCAGGTTGGCGATGGCCTCGCCGAGGTCATAGGTGACGACCATCCATCCGCCCGGCACGCCGAGCACCTGCGCGGACTGGAGCACGTAGGGCGCCTCGATGACCCACTTCGACCCGCCCGAGGGCACGAAGATGCCGAGGATGGCCGAGTAGATGACAATCATCGCCGGATAGATCCGGGCGGTCGACACGCTGACGAACCAGCCGGCGATCGTGGCCGAGAGCACCGTCCCCGTCATGATGCCGAAGATCCCGCCGTAGAACGGGAACTGCAGCAGCACGCCCCAGGTGGCAGGCGCCGCGCGGCGCACGGCGGTCATGAGCGAGGCGGGCGTCCAGTGCAGCAGCGCGCCGAAGGTGAGCAGGAAGAGATTGATCGTGTTCAGGTCGAGCGCGTTCAGCATGTCCGGGACCGTGCTGCTACGCGCCGCAATCGTCCGCACGAGATACATGAGGCCGATGGCGACGACCGGGAGCAGCACCACCGGGCTGCGCTCGATGCGCTCGCCGAGCGTCGGCGGAGCCTCCGCGGGCCCCGCGGTCTCCGGTTCCAGGTCGATGCCAAGCCGTGACGCCGGCACCGCGCGTCCCTCGCCGGGCGCGTAGAGCCAGACGACGATGGAGACCACGACGATCTCGATCGAGACGGCGACCAGGCTCTGCCACCTGAAGATGGTCTGCGTGAGGGGAATCGGGCCGCCCACGAGTGCGACCAGCCGCGCCGGCATCGACGACTCCCGGGCCATTTGCAGCGCCGCCGATCCGCTCAACCCCTGCGCCCAGACCGTGCCGAGGCCGAGGAACGCGCTCGCGCCGAGCGCCCGGTAGTCCGCCGCCGGCACGCGCCTCGCCACCTCGCGCGCGAGGAGCGCGCTGACGATGAGGCTGAAGCCCCAGTTGACAAGCGCCGTCAGCATCGCGGCGACCGCCACGAGCGTCACCGCGCCCTTCGCCGATTTCGGCACGCCGGCGAGCCGCACGATCACACGGTGGATCGGCGGCGAGCTGGCCAGCACGTAGCCGCCGATGATGATCATCGCCATCTGGAGCGTGAACGGGATGAGCGTCCAGAATCCCTCGCCCCACGCATCGACGACTTTGAAGGGGTTCGCCCGGACCGCGGGGTCGAGGAGGAGCGCGGCGATCGCGACGACACTCGTCGCAGCCAGCGCGAAGACGAACGCGTCCGGCATGTAGCGCTCGGTCCACGCGGTGGCGCGCAGGGCGAGCCGCTCGACGAGATTGCTTTCGGCCTCGATGACGGCCTCCTCGGAAAGGCAGGAGGGATTCTAGCAGAGAGGAGCGAAGGTTACAGGTTACAGGGAACAGGTGACAGGGGTCATGGGACCCACGCCGTGCGCGACCATACGAGGGCGCAGGCGCCGTGGCGCGAGTGCCCTCGTCTGTCTGCACCCTGTCACCTATAACCTGTAACCTTGCCTCAGAATTTGCTCCACAAGTACTGATTCGTCACCTCGTGGTGGAACTGGACCTCGCCGGCCTTGATGATCGCGCCGAGCGCTTTCGGGCAGCGCTCCGCCTGCGCCAGCTTCACCTCGGCGAACTTGTTGTGGACATCCTCACCCATGATGTCCATCGCGAAGCGGCTCGCCTTGAAGAGGCGGAGCGCGTCGTAGATGTTGTCGGGCAGGAAGCGCGTCCGCGAGCGCCGGATCTCGTTCTCGGAGTCGTCGGGCAGCGGGCCCTCGAGCCCCGTCCGGATGAGCGTGTAGATCGCGAGGTAGGGATTCGCATCCGGCGCGATCGACCGCACCTCGATCCGCGCGGTCCGCTCGTTGCCGAGCGGGATGCGCACCATCGCGCCGCGGTTGATCGGCGATGCCTTGATCTGGTTGGGCGCCTCGAAGTGCGGGTCGAGCCGCCGGTACGCGTTCACGCTCGAGTTGAGGATGAGGCAGATGTCGTTCGCGTTGGCGAGGATGCGATCGATGAAGCTCCAGCCGAACGCCGACAGGCCGTCCTCGCCGGCCGCGTCGTGGAAGAGGTTCATTCCGTCCCGGTTGATCGACAGGTTCGTGTGCATGCCGCTGCCGTTGACGCCCGTCATCGGCTTGGGCAGGAACGACGCCGTCATGTCGTACTGCTGCGCCACCTGGCGGCAGATGAGCTTGTAGAGCTGCACCTGGTCGGCCGCCATGCACGCCTCGGTGAAGGTGTAGTTCATCTCGAACTGCGAGGGCGCCACCTCGGGATGGTCCTTCTCGTTGAGGAACCCGAGCGCCCGCTGCGCCTCGGCCGACGAGTCGATGAACTTGCGCAGCGCATCGCCCGGCAGCGAGTGGTAGTAGCCGCCCGTCGAGATGAACTCGAACCGGTTGGTGAGGTGGTACTGGCGCTCGGAGTCCCGCCCCTTGAAGAGGAAGCCCTCGATCTCGTTCGACGCGTACGCGACGGTCCCGTCCTTCTTGTACAGGTCCTCGCTCAGGCGCTTGAGCGCCGAGCGCATGTCGGCGGCGTAGGGCGATCCGTCCCGCTCGCGCACCTCGCCGAAGGCCAGCACCTTGCCGGGGCCGAACACGTCGGAGGGCAGCCAGTAGAAGGCGGGCCAGTCGATGTTCAGCCGCAGGTCCGATTCGGCCTGCTGCGAGAAGCCGCGAATCGACGACCCGTCGAACGTCAGGTTGTCGCTCGCACGCAGCAGGAATTTCTTGTCGTAGTCCAGCATGTGCAGCCGGCCCTCGAGGTCCGTGAAGCACACCGTCACCGCCTTGATGCGTTTCTCGTCGGTGAGGTACTTCCTCCGCGCCTCGTGAATCTGCTCGAAGGGCACCCGCGCGAGCCGCTCCTGCTTCGCCTCGAGGTTCATCGTCTCGAGCTGGTCGTACGGGATCTCCAGGAAGTCCCGTAGCGGCGCCTTCTCCACTCCTAGGTCTGCAGCTGCGGATCCGCTCGAACCGGTCATGGTGTTGCTCCAGTCTGGCCAAATGAGGCCCGCTAGTTTATATTCGCGAGACACTAGCACAGTAGACGCGGTTGTTACACTAAATAATGAGATGACAGTGTTATTCAGTGGCATTCAACCGAACCCGCGCGCCCCTGCGGGATTACGTTCCGCCTCGTGCAGTACACTGCGGAGGTGACTCGGCTCCAATCGGCCGTCCGGCAGCGCCAGGACCCGGCATGAGCAGCGGGCGGCATTCGACCCTCGGGGAGGAACTCGCCAACAGCATCACCCATGGCGTCGCGCTCCTCGCCAGCATTGCCGGCGCCGCGGTGCTCGTGGCCTCGTCGATCCATCGCGGCGATCCCTGGCTCGTGGTCAGCGCCGCCATCTACGGCTCATCGCTCATCGTTCTCTACCTGTCGTCGACGCTCTACCATGCGCTGTCGAAGACGCGCGCGCGCCGGTTCTTCCAGGTGCTGGACCACTCGGCGATCTTCCTGCTCATTGCCGGCACCTACACGCCGTTCGCGCTCGTCAGCCTGCGCGGGCCGTGGGGATGGACGCTCGCCGGCATCGAATGGGGTCTCGCGATTGGCGGGATCACCTTCAAGGCGATCTTCGGCGCGCGATGGCCGGTCGTCTCGACCGTCGTCTACATCGTGATGGGATGGATGGTCGTGATCGCCGTCGAGCCGCTCACCGAGCACGTCGCGCGGCCCGGCGTCCTGTGGCTCTTGGCCGGCGGACTGGCCTACACGTGCGGCGTGGTGTTCTACGCGTGGGACCGGATCCGCTACAGCCACACGCTGTGGCACCTGTTCGTCATCGCGGGAAGCGCGTGCCATTTCTTTGCCGTGCTGTGGTACGTCGGGCGCGTTTGAAGCCGCGGATCCGGCGCAGATGCGCTTCCCCGACGGCGACGAGCGAACTCGACGGCCGGGTCCGTTCGCATCGCGCGGTTCCGGGTCCGTCAGGCGAAGATACGCTCGAGGCCAACCTGGCACGCTTCGAGGATTGACCTGGGCGACTCCGACCGGCCGATCGACGTCGCGATATGTGCTGCGCCTCGAATCAGGTCCGTGACTTCCGCGAACCGATCCCTGACCGACGCCTTTACGGCCTTGACCGTGCGAGGCTGGAGATCCGGCGCGACCTTGGTGAGCCAGCTCTGACGCACTTCGATCAAATGCCCGGCGAACGTCTGTAAGGTGTCGTGGACGTACAGCACGTCGCGCTCCTGGTCGTCCCGCCTCCGCCTGCCAACCACCAGGAGCTTCTGCGCGATATATGCGGCCGGGTTCGGCACCCGTATTGCCGCCGGTTCCACCAGCGGAAAACCGTTCGCGGTGCCGATCGCCACCGACCACGGATCCACCAGCAGAAGGTCCAGGTATCGAAGCTTCTGAGCGCTGATCCCACCAATCCGTATCGTGACATCGGCCTTGCCGTCGCGCGTGTGGTCGCTGCCCGTCAATGGGGTCATGAACTCCAGATAGTACGGATGTTCCGCCGTTCCGATCTGGTAATACGTGATCGGTGGCTGATGCTCGCCGGACATCTCTTCTTCGAAATGCGCGGCCAACAGCCTCGCTCGCATGTCGGCCTCGAGAGCCGGCGCGGCCGAACCGATCGCGACGTCCACGTCGGTCGTCATCAGAGGTCGGTACCTCGGTGCCTCGGCCAAGGGGTGCAGCCGGTGGAGACGGTGGGCCCATCCGCCTGCGAGCACGACCGCCGGGAGCCACGGCCGCAGCGCCTCCACCACCCTGGCGAACTTCTGGTTGTCCGGTTCGACCGTCATTTCTGTCTCTTCCCTTGGAGAGGCCGCAGGACGCGCCGGCCAATCTCCTCCGCTTGTTGACGCCCGCGAGCGGGATGGCTCTGGACGTCGAGCCACACCTGCAGAGCGTCCGAAACCGGCACACCATCCACGAGGACTGCCGCTCGGAAGAGCGACTCCCGTCGCGAAGGGATGCGGAGGAACACGTCGACGGCGCCGCCTGGCTCCGAGAGTGACAATCCCACATCTCGAAGCGCATCGACGTCCAGGCGTTCGACATACAAGTGCGGGATGGCTCCGTGAACAACGCCGAGCCCCAGGCGATCTGCGGCAGCGAAGAGTCCCAGACAGAGTCGAATCGGGAACCGCCCGGCTCTCTTGCGCGCCGGAATGGCCTTGGCTGGCGCCAGGTTGCGGAGAGCGTCATCAAGCTGGGTGGCGCCTCCCCGAAGAATCCACCGAGCAGGAAACTCGCGCTCGACGCGCAGATTGGCTGCTTGCCATCGGAAGGTCAGCTCGTCGATTCGCACGATGCGAAGACGTCGTCCATCTGATTCGAGGAAATGTGCTTCCTGAAGCTGGCTGACGAAGCGGAACGCGCTCATCACGGAGACGCCGGCTGATCTTGCCAGCTCGGATGCGTTTCGGTACTCGCCCCTGGGCGCCGCGAGAAACCTGTCCGGGATCCCGGGGGCGAGCAGCAGCTTCAGCATCCACTGGTTGAGATCCGAGAACAGGTTCGCTGGGCGTTGGGCAAGAGCCGGGTGAAGTCGTTTCGCGACGAGATGGACATTGAGTTCGCTGAGCGCCGGATCGCTGAAGTGGCGGAAGCCGTCAGCGTCGAGCGCGCCAAAGGCGACATCGGGCGCAACCTCGACGGCGAACCGTTGAAGGTGTCCAACGACTGACTCCGGCATGTGCGAGGACGCAACGACGGCGAGCGGACGCGCCGACGGGGCGGCGCGCCTGGCATGCGCGGCGGCCTCCAGAGCCGCTTGCGACCAGAGCGGTATCAGCCGGTCGCGACGCGCCATGGATGCGACTTTGAGTTCGATGACGAAGACGATGCCGCCCTTGCGCACGATGAAATCCGGCCGGGACCTGCCGCCGGGCAGCGCCGGCTGGTCCGCAACCTTCCAACCGGCCCGCCTGAATGCATCAGCCATCAGGGGTCGGAACTGAGCTTCGGAGGTCGAGAGCCAGTCATGCGTGTCCATCGACACCTCGCAGCGCCAGGGTAATTACCACGGACCTGA
Organism: uncultured Acidobacteriota bacterium; assembly: GCA_963695795.1. GTDB lineage: Bacteria > Acidobacteriota > Vicinamibacteria > Vicinamibacterales > JAKQTR01 > CAVOHU01. The sequence goes on from CAVOHU010000001.1 coordinate 469,623, forward strand.
TAATTACCAAGTACAGGGTAATTACCATGAACATGTTAACACCCCCAGCCGCCCAGAGTCGAGAACAGGGCGCTCGCACATCGCGCGAGGTGCGCGGCGGCCAGTCGCTGCCAACCTGCAGGAGCTTCTCCCTTGCTCGACATTCCTCACCAGGACGGGTGGATGGGAAGCCTGGCGGGAGTTCTTCGTTGAAGGGGTGAGGGAAACCGCCAAGGGTGAAGTGGCGGCCGCGAACGAGTTCTGCCGGTCGGCCGTCGCGCGGGATCGGTGCTGCGCGTATTTGATAAGCTCAGGGCGCGCCCGACAGGCTCGCTCAAGGAGGTGGCCCGTTCTTCTACAACCGATACCGCTCGATCTTGAACGAAGGGACAGAGGGGCCATGATTCTCGATCAAGCGGAGCACCCGATCGGCAGGACCGGCCGGGCGCGCCGAGTCTTGGCCGCGCTGGCCACGTCTTGCGTCCTCCTTTCATCGCCGGGACCTTCTGCCGCGCCGCCGCCACCGATCACCCCTCCGGTCTCCCAGGCCGCCCAATCGTCCGCCGCGCCGCTCGTCGACCCGCTGATGTACTCGGGCCTGAGATTCCGCCTGGTCGGCCCGACCCGCGGCGGGCGCGTCACGGCCGTCGCGGGCGTGCGCCAGCAGCCGTGCACCTTCTACATGGGCGCGACCGGCGGCGGGATCTGGAAGACGCTGAACTGCGGCCTCTCCTGGGACCCGGTGTCGGACGGCCAGATCTCGACCGGTTCGATCGGATCGATCGCGGTCGCCGAATCGGACCCGAACGTCGTGTGGGCCGCGACGGGCAGCGCCGCCATCCGGAGCAACGTCATCATCGGGCGCGGCGTCTACAAGTCGACCGACGCCGGCAGGACGTGGATCTTCGCCGGCCTCATCGGCGCCGGCCAGATCGGATCGATCGCCATCCACCCGGCCAACCCCAACGTGGTCTGGCTCGCGGCGCTCGGATCGCCGTACGGCCCGAGCGACGATCGCGGCGTCTACAAGACGACCGACGCCGGGCGCACCTGGCGGAAGGTGCTCTTCGTGAACGCCGAAACCGGGGCGCGGGTGGTGGCGCTCAACCCGTCGAACCCGAGTGAGGTCTACGCCGGGATGTATCGCGCGTTCCGCAAGGGGTGGGACATTGTCAGCGGCGGGCCCGCGAGCGATGGCGGCATCTACAAGTCGATCGACGGCGGTGAAACCTGGGTCAAGCCGGCGGTCGGTCTCCCGAAGACGCTCATCGGCAAGATCGATCTCGACGTCGCGCGAAGCAAGCCCTCCGTCGTCTTCGCGATGATCGAGGCGCCTGACCGCGAAGGCGGCCTCTACAGGTCGGCCGACTCGGGCCTGACGTGGAAGCTCGTCAACAACGACCAGAAGCTCCGCGCGCGGCCGTTCTATTTCCACTACGTCGACCTCAACCCGAAGAACGAGAACGAAGTCTGGGTCAACGAGCTGAGCCTCTGGAAATCGACGGACGGCGGCGAGACCTTCGGCCGGGTCGAGACGCCGCACGGCGACAACCACGGCATCTGGTTCAACCCGGACAACCCCGCGTATGCGATTCAGTGCAACGACGGGGGCGCGAACATCACAGAGGACGGCGGCCGGAGCTGGTCGAGCATTCTCAACCAGCCGACAGGCGAGTTCTACCATGGTGACGGTCGACGATCAGTTCCCGTACCGGCTCTACGCGCCGCAACAGGACAACACGACGGTGGTCGTGCCGAGCCTGCCCCCGGTCGCCTGGAGCCTGGACTCGCCCTTCCAGATCTGGGGCCAGGCATCGGGGTGCGAAACCGGCCAGATCGTGCCGCGCCCCGACGGCAAGATCGTCTGGGGCGCGTGCAAGGGCGAAGTCGGGCGCTACAACGTCGAGACGGGGCAGGAGCAGCACTTCTGGGTCTACCCGCAGAATCGCTACGGCACCAACCCCAAGGACATCAAGTACCGCTTCCCGCGCCAGACCGTCGTGTACCTGTCACCGCACGATCCGTCGGTCGTCTACCAGGCGTCTCACGTCCTGCACATGAGCAAAGACGAGGGCCAGACCTGGGAAGTCATCAGCCCCGACCTGACGGCAAACGAGCCCGACAAGCAGGTCACGCCGGGCACGCCGATCACGCGCGACATCACCGGCGAGGAGGTCTACAGCAGCATCTACTCGATGGTCGAGTCGCGCCTCGAGAAGGGCGTGTTGTGGGTTGGCGCCAACGACGGCCCCGTCCACGTGACGCGCGACGGCGGCAAGACCTGGAAGAAGGTGACGCCGAAGGATCTGCCTCCCGGCGGGCGCGTGCAGACGATCGAGGATTCGCCGCACCGCAAGGGCTCCGCCTTCATCGCCGTCTACCGCTACCTCCGCGAGCACGACCTGCAGCCGTACATCTACGCGACCAGCGACTACGGCGAATCGTGGACGCGCCTGGCCGACGGCAGGAACGGGATCCCGATCGACCATCCGACCCGTGTCGTGCGCGAGGATCCATCGCGCGAAGGGCTCCTCTACGCCGGCACCGAGTTCGGGATGTTCGTGTCCTTCGACGCCGGCGGCCACTGGCAATCGCTCCAGCAGAACCTCCCGGCGACGCCGGTCACGGACATCCGCGTGCACCATGGCGACCTCGTCATTTCGACGATGGGGCGGGCGCTGTGGATCATGGACAACATCACGCCGCTGCACCTCATCGCGTCGAGGCGCGAGGCGATCGAGGCCGCCGGCGCGTACCTCTTTCCGCCAAGGGATGCCTGGCGAATGCGGTACACCCCGGTCGACGCGGGGCCCGGCATGCCGCAATACCCGGCCCCGGGCGTGCAGATCGACTACTTCTTCAGGGGTGAGATGGAGGGCGAGGTCCGGCTCGAGATCCTCGACGGCGCGGGCCGCCCGATCCGATCGTTCTCGAGCAACCCGCCCGCTGCTACTTCGGCCGACTCACGCGGCGCGCGGTCCGGCGCGGGATTGACGGCGATCGTCCCGAAACACGCGGGCCTCAACCGCTTCACGTGGGACATGCGAGCCGAGGGCCCGGCGCCATCCTCCGCGGCACGCGCGCCATCAACCGGCCCGCTCGTCGCGCCGGGCAACTACCAGGTGAGGCTCACGGCAGGAGAGGACTGGGGCCAATCGCGCCCGATCACGATCAAGGTGGATCCGCGCGTCGCGGCGGCAGGCATCCGGCAGGCCGACCTCGACGAACAGTACGCGCTCGGCGTGAAGATCCGCGACGCCATCGGCGAAGCGGGCCAGCTTGCGGAGAAGATCGCCGGCGCGATCGCGGCGGCGAAATCCCAGCCCGCCCGGGTCAAGCCGCTCCAGGCGCTCCTCGACCGCCTCGTCACATCCCCGATCGTGTACCCGCAGCCGATGCTCATCGACCAATTCGCGAACATCGCGCGGATGCTGAACCAGGCCGACGAAAAGCCCGGGCGAGACGCGGCGGTTCGTTTCGACGATCTCGTGAAGGAGCTGGCCGCCGTCAGGGCGGAGCTCGCCCGGCTTGCCGCGACGCGGTGAATCGCGCCGGAAGGGAGTACACTTGCCGGTCGTGAAATCCGGCCCTCGCACCGACGGGAGCATTCCCATGCGCCATGCCAACCTGGCTTTGATGGTCGCGGTCGCTGTCGCGGCCGGATCCGCGGGACTGGCGGCGCCGTATCACGACGGGCTGCCGTCCGCCGCGCAGCCGCCGGAAAAAGCCGCGCAGGCGCCGGGCCGGGCGTCGCAGCCGGCCTTCACTCCGGCATGGCAGGCCATCCTGGGCGCGTGGTTCAGCGTGGGCGAAGACCAGCCTCCGGGTCCCCCGCTGGCCACCTTCACGTTCAACCTGGATCTCGACGGCCGGATCATCGTCCGCAGGAACCACAACGACATTCCGGCGTCCGGGGACAAGCCGGCGGCGGTGCACGACGACCTGATGATGATCTTCCCGACCGAGCGCCCGGCCGAGTGGCGCGCGCTCTACGCGGACAACGAAGGGCACGTCATCCAGTACCGCGCGCGCTGGTCGGCGGACAACAAGAGGCTGTCGTTTGTCGGCGACATCACGCCCGGACAGCCGCGTTACCGCCTCGTCTACACCTTCGCCACGCCGGACGATCTCGTGATTGCCTTCGAGATCGCTCCGCCGGGCAGGCCCGACGGCTTCAAGCCGTACCTGACGGGCAAGGCGAAGCGCAACAAGCTCGACAGCATCGCGAAGTAGCCGCCAGCCTGCCCTGAGAGAAGTCGAAGGGCCTCCAGCCTGATCGTCTACTGGACGCAGGTCGCCGAGCCGCTGTCGGTGAACGATTCGCCGGCCACGGGGACGAACACCCAGTCGAACGCGCGCGACCGGAGCGTGAGCTTCAGCACGCCCCAGGTGATCTTCAGCCCGCCGAGCGTCGCGCCGCCGGTTCCGACGATGAACTGGCGGATGCCGTTCTGATTCGGCCTCCCGTCGGGATCGACCGGCCCGAGCCTGGCGTACTGGTGGAGGTGCCCGTTGATCACGATCTCGGCGTTGAACTCGAAGAGCGTCTTCCAGATGTCCCGCATCCTGGCCTCGGAGTCCCTCAAGCTCGCATCGAAGAGCGGATGATGCCAGTAGGCAACGATGCAGGGTGAGCGGTTCACGGTGAGATCGTTCCGCAGCCACTGCATCTGCGGCGACGAGGCGTCCACGGCGACGTTGCTGTTGAGCGACACCACGTGCCACGAGCCGATGTTGTAGCTGTAGTAGCCGCGGTTGAGAGGCCCCGCGCGGGAGGCGAAGTAGTTGAAGTACCCGGACGCTCCCGGCGCCAGGTAATCGTGATTGCCCGGCGACGGCCTGATGCGATCGAAGTGCCGCCCCCACGAGGGCGCGAAACAGTCGCGGTACTCGGAGGCCAGGCCGACGCCCTGCACATTGTCGCCCGCCGTGAAGATCGTGCCAGGGATCGCGTCGAGCAGCTTCGCCGTCTGCTCGGGCCCGGTCATCGAACAATCGCCGATGTCGCCCGCGCCGACCAGCGTGACGATTTCCTCCGTGTAGGGATCGATGGGCTCCGGGCCGATGTCGATTGGCGGCGCCTGCGCCTTCCTGCACGCGTAGAGGCCAGATGCCGTCACGAGCGCGATCGCGACGCCGATCACCCACCCGCGCCGCGATTGCGTGTTCACCCTCATCTACCGGCCTCCAGCCCCTACCTCCAGCCTCACTTCTTGATCGGGTACGGCGGAGGCGGCGGAACGGGCAGCGGCTTGGCCTTGATCTGCTCGCTCAGATACTTGATCGCCGCGTCGAGCTGCGCATCCTGCCCGCCAAACGCGCCGTGCGGCAGGTTGTCGACGACGATGTCCGGGTCGACGCCGTGGCCCTCGATGAGCCACTGCCCCTCTGGCCCGTATACGCCCATCTCGGCCGCCGTCGCGATGCCTCGATCGACGAGGAAGTTGCTCGAGCTGAGCCAGATTTCTCCGCCCCACGTCCGCGTGCCGATGAGCTTGCCGAGGCCCAGGCGGCGGAACCCCTCGGCGAACGCCTCGCCGTCGGACGCCGTCCGCTCGTTGACGAGCACGACCATCGGCCCGCGGAACGCGTACTGCATGTTCCAGTACGGATGCCCGACGCGCGGCTGCCAGTAGAACCACGCCTTGCGGATCAGCCGCGCCAGGATCCAGCTGTCGATGTTGCCGCCGCCGTTGTGGCGCACGTCGACGATGAGCCCCTGGCGATCGAACACCGGGTAGAACTCGCGCGCCCACTCGGCCATGTTGTTGCCGCCCATCGCCCGCAGGTGGACATACCCGATGGTGCTCTTGCTGGCCCGATCGACGGCGGTCCGCCTGGTGTATTCCCATTCGTCGTACCGAAGGTCGTCCTCGGCCTGGACGGAGATCGGCACCACGACCGCGTCGCGCGACGCTCCGCCGCTCTTCGGCTTCACGCGGATGAGCACCTGCTTGTCGGCCTGCCCGCGAAGCAGCGCAGAGATGTCCGGCGATCCGAGCGTGGCGACGCCGTTCACCGACTCGATGATGTCACCCTCGCCGACCTCGACGCCCGGGCGCGAGAGCGGCGATCGCCGATCCGGGCGATCCGGATCCGTCTGGATCAGGTGCTCGACACGGTACCCGCCCGCCTTCTCGTCGCGGACGAGGTTCGCGCCGAGCGAGGCCGGCCACACCTCATCGGTCACGTCGCGGACATCGCCGCCGCGGACGAAGATGTGGAGGGCCGACAGCTCGGCAACCATCTGCGCGAGGATGTCGCTCAGCTCGGATCGATCCGTGACGCGATCGACGAGCGGCAGATATTTCGTGCGGATCGCCGGCCAGTCGAGGCCGTGCATGCCGCGGTCGTAGAAGTAGTCGCGCTCGAGGCGCCACGCCTCGGTGAACATCTGCCGCCATTCCGCGCGCGGATCGAGGTGGAACGTCCATCCCGCGAGCGGAACGGCCAGCTTCGCCAGATCGGCCGGGGCCTTGGCCGCCGCGTCGACGACGTAGTACTCGCGGCCCTTGCGGAACATCAGCTTCTTGTTGTCCGCGGAGAGCTCGTAACCCTGCGGATCCTCGACGAAGGTTTCCGGCTCGGCCTTCTTGTTGTCGATCGCGAGCGTCTTCAGCGAGGGCCGGCCTTCGCGTCCGGTCGGCCGCGACATGTAGTAGAGCCGCTTGCCGTCGGTCGCGAGACCGCTGTAGTTGCCCGCCGGGACCGGGACCTCGACGAGCCTCATCTGCAGGCCTTCCGCGTCGACGACCATCGTCGGAACGGGTGGCGTGGCCGGCGCCGCGGGCCTCGCCGTTTCGGGCTTCGCCGGCTCCTGCTTGACGGGCTCGGGCTTCGCGGGCTCGGGCTTCGCTGGGGGCGGCGTGCCCGGGGGCTTCGTTTCGGCTTCTGCCTTCTTCGCCGCCGCCTGCACCTCATCGTCGGGTTGGAAGGGCGAGCGCTCGCCGCGCGCGAGCGAGACCATGAAGATCTTCGTCTGGCGATCGAAGTACGGCTCGGGCTGGCGCGGGCCCCACGGCGCCTGCACCAGCGACTCGAAATTCCGATCCGACAGGAAGTAGAGCCACTTGCCGTCGGGGCTGAAGGCCGGGCTGCCGCTGTCGTAGCGGTCGCTCGTCACGGACACGGCCTTGCCGGTCGCGATCTCGTAGAGCGAGAGGCGCGTGAACTGGTTGGTGCCCGGCGCCGCGTACGCCAGCCACTTGCTGTCGGGTGACCATTCGACGTCCTCGAAGTTGCCGTCGGCCGAATCGGCGATCTTCTTCTGGAGCTTCTTCGCGATGTCGAAGACCCACAACTGCTGGTCCTTGTCGTGGTGCGCGATCATCGTTCCGTCGGGCGAGGGGATGCCGTCCCACCGGAGGACCTTCGCGTCTGCGGTCAGCTGGGCGCCCGCGCCGATGCCGTTGGCCGGCACCTTCCAGAATTCGACCTCGCCGCTCTCGTCCGAGAGCGCGAGCACGGACTGGCCGTCCGGGAAGAACCGCGCGTTGCGGTAGCGGACGAGCTTGTTGCGCGTGGCCTCGACCATCCGCCCCTGCAAGGCCGGTGACACGAAGACCTGCCCGCGCGCCGTGAAGGCGACGCGGTCGCCGGTTGGCGAAAGGTGCGCTGATGAGATCCAGTCCACCGAGTTCTTCACCCACCGCTCGCGCAGCTGATCGAAATCCGACACGAGCGTGATCGGCACGGCCCGGTCGGCGCCGCTTGCGATGTCGTAGAGCCGGATGTCCGCGCCCAGCTGGTACGCGATCCGGCCCTTCGAGAGCGACGGCGACTGGACCTCGTAGTCCCTGTGCTTCGTGTGCTGCCGCAGATCGCCGCCCTTTTCGTTCATCGACCACAGGTTCATCGAGCCGTCGCGGTCGCTCGCGAAGTAGATGCGGCCGTTCCACGGCATCGGCGTCTTGCTCGTGCCCGCGTAGTCGGCGGTGAGGGGCACGGCTTCGGTGCCGGGGCCGGTGAATCGCCAGATGTTCTGGGCCGTGCCGCCCTTGTACCGGCGCGTGTGGCTGCCCTGGAAGGGGAGGCGCGTGAAATACAGCGCGGCGCCCGAGGCGTCGTACGATCCGTCGCTCGCCTGCGAGAGCGGCACGATCGCGTGCGCGCCGGTCTTTGGATCGAGGCGCACGAGCTGCGTGTTCGGCAGCGTCGAGTAGCGGCGCGTGGCGTAGAGGATCTCGCCGCCCGGCGTCCAGTTCACGACGGCGGCCCGGCTGGCATCGTGCGTCTGCCGGATTGGTACGCCGCCCTCGAGGGGCAGCGTGTAGATTTCGACCGGGCCCTCGTACGACGCGGAGTACGCGACCAGTTTGCCGTCCGGCGAGATCGCCGCCCGGCTCTCTTCCTCCGGATGCGTCGTCAGGCGCTGCGCGACGCCACCCGACGCGCCGACGCGCCACAGATCTCCCTCTGCCGTGAAGACGATGGTGTCGCCAGAGATGGCGGGGAAGCGGTAGTACCCGAGCTGCGATTTCTGCGCCGCGACCGGGAGCGAGAGGGCGGCGGCCGACAACAGGATCACGAGGCGGCGGGTCATGGCGGTGGAACTCCTTGAGTCGCGGTCAGGCACGGACGGGAGGATTGTAACCTGACCTGCGTAATCCGGCCTGTAGCCTGTAGCCTGTAGCCAGACTGGGTTCTTGGAGGGCATTCCCAGTGATATAACTCCCCGAGCCATGAAGTTCGAGCGCCCGGGCCCCGTCGCTGTCGCGACCTTCGCGGTCATCATCGGCGCGATCGCCGCCGTGATGCTCGTCGACAACCCGCCCGCGCCGCGTCCGGCCTCGGCGTCGCCGCTGGAGTTCTCCGCGGAGCGCGCCATGCGGATCGTCGGCGAGATCGCGCTGCGGCCTCATCCCGCCGGCAGCGCGGAGCACGATCGCGTGCGCGACCTCCTCGTCAAGGAACTGGAGAACCTCGGGCTGAAGGTCGAACACCAGCGCGCCACCGGCATCCAACGGACCTCGCGCGTCGTCGCCGGCGCGGTCGAGAACCTCATGGTCCGGCTCACGGGCACGAGCGGCGGCTCGCCGGTTCTGCTGGCAACCCATTACGACTCGGTCGCGGTCAGCCCGGGCGCGTCCGATGACGGCGCCGGCGTGGCGGCGATTCTCGAGAGCCTTCGCGCGCTCAAGGCCGGCGCACCGCTTCGCAACGACGTGATCGCGCTCTTCACCGACGCCGAAGAGGAAGGCCTGCTCGGCGCGGCCGCGTTCGCCGCGGAGCATCCGTGGGCCAGGGAAGTTCGCGTGGCCGTCAATCTCGAGGCTCGAGGCACGCGCGGACCGTCGTTGATGTTCGAGACCGGCGTCCAGAACGGGTTGATGGTCAGGACGTGGGCGAAGGCGGTTCCCCACCCGGTCGGTTCGTCGCTCACTTACGAAATCTACAAGCGCCTGCCGAACGACACCGACTTCACCGTCTTCAGGTCGATCGGGATCAGCGGCCTGAACTTCGCGTTTGTCGGCAACCTCGACGCCTATCACACGCCGCTCGATTCGGTGGCGAACCTCGACCGCCGCAGCCTCCAGCAGCAGGGCGAGGCTACGCTCGCCCTGGCGCGGCACTTCGGCGACGCGGACCTTTCGCTGACGCGCGGCCCGGACGCGGTGTACTTCTCGGTGCCCTTTGCGAACGCCGTCGTGCACTACTCGACGGCCGCGGCGCTGCCCCTGGCCGGCGTGGGACTCATGGTCTGGGTTCTCGCCTTTCGGCATTGGTACCGCCGGAAGCACACCGGGTTCCCGGGCCTCCTGATCGGTTGCCTCGTCGTTTCCGCGTTCGGCGCGGCGGCGCTCTTCGCCGGCCTTCGCGCGAATCGCGCCCTGACGTGGGTGCACGAGCGCGCGCTGCCGGAGGGCAACGTCACGATGAGCGCGCCGTACGCGATGGCGCTTGCGCTCTGCGCGCTGGCCGCGTGGCTGGCCTTCTACGCGCTGCTCCGGAGGAGGTTCGCCGCACAGACAATCGCCCTCTCGAGCTCGCTCGTCGTCGTGATGGCGGCGATCTTCTCGGCGATGCGACTGGCCGGCGCGAGCTTCGTCGCCCTCTGGCCCCTCTTTGGGGCGCTCGTGTCGATCCTGTGGATGCCGGCCGATCCAACCAGGCACGCGTCGGAGGGCGGCCGCGCCTTCATTCTCTGGCTGTTCAGCGTGCCCGTGATTCTGATCTTCCCGCCGCTCACGCTGCTACTCTTCTCGGCGGTGGGACTTTCGGCGGAGGGCGGCGCCATCCTGGCCATCGCGACCGTCATCTCCGCCTGGATGCTCGTGCCGCAGACCGAGCTCATCACCGAGGGGAGGCGTTTCTGGCCCGCCGCTCTCGCGCTCGTCTGCGCCCTTGGCGCCTTCGTCGCCGGCGCGGCGACGACCCGGTACTCGCCGAGCCATCCCCGCAACGACGCGCTGATCTACTTCGCCGACACGGACAGCCGCACGGCGTTCTGGACGGCACGCGTCGATCGGCCCGACCCGTGGCTGGCGCAATACCTCGGCGGCGCGCCTCGTCCAGGGCGTCCGGCGACGATGATCGCGCCGTGGCTGTCCGCATCCTCGACGGCCGGATTCCTGAACACTCCCGAGCCTTTCGTCGATCTGCCGCCGCCGCGCGCCGAGCTCATCGAGAGCGCGCCGCTCGAATCAGGCCGGTCGATCACGCTGCGGCTCGTGCCGGGCACGGCGGGCCACCTCATCACGCTCTGGCTGAAAGGCACCTCGCCGGAGAAGGCCGAGCTCGAAGGCCGCGACGCCTCGCCGCCGGTCCGACCGTCGCTTTCGTGGTGGGGCCTGAGCTACGCAAACGCCCCGCAGGAAGGCATTCGCCTCAAGCTGCAGCTGAGGGGAACCGCCCCGGTGACGATGACGCTCATCGATTGGGCCAGCGGGCTGCCGGCGAATCCTGGCCGATCGTTCGCCCCGCGGCCCGCGTGGTCGACGCCGATCTCGCGAGGCGATCAGACGCTCGTGAGGAGGGAATATAGGTTCTGACGTCGCGGATGAACGCCGCCCGCGACGCCTCAGGCTTCAGGCTTCGGGCTACAGGCCTCAGGCTTGGCATTGCGGAGACAGGTCAATCGTTCCGCGGCCCCGCTCGCGCTCGCCGGCAAAACGCATCTTGCCGGGACCTGTCGCCGATCTCGCGTGGGGACCCCCATCCCCACGCACGGTCTCGGCCCTCACGACGCGTTTTGCAGACTGCCGCCGTCGGCTCGGCTCGAGGGGCTCGCTGCACGATTGACCCGTCTCCGCGCATGCGGTTGCCTCCTTGCGTTCGGCCTTGCCCGCTGCATCGTTGGCGCATAGAGTTCGCGGGGGAACTCAAGGCCCGAAGCCTGTAGCCTGGAGCCTGAAGCCCTCTGGATTCTCGGCCCGTAACCTGTCGCCTGAAGCCCATTTTGAGGAGATCTTCTATGCCGACCGATGTTTCCACCCCCCTAACCGGCGACGAAATCGTGCGCCTGTGCCGGCGGCACACGATCTACGAATGGTCGGCGCAGTCGAAGGTCGAGCCGATCCCGGTGGCGCGTGCCGAGGGCATCCATTTCTGGACGCCTGAAGGTCAGCGCTTCATCGACTTCAACAGCCAGCTGATGTGCTCGAACCTCGGCCACTCGCACCCCAAGGTCGTGCGCGCCGTGCAGGAGCAGGTGGCGAAGCTTGCCTACGCGAACCCGTTCATGGCCACCGAGCCGCGCGCGAGGCTCGGGGCGAAGCTCGCCGGGGTCACGCCTGGCGACATCGACACGTTCTTCTTCACCAATGGCGGCGCCGAGGCCAACGAGAACGCCATCCGCATCGCGCGCGTCGCGACCGGGCGGCACAAGATCATGGCGCGCTACCGCTCGTATCACGGCGGCACCGCCGGCGCGATCGCGGTGACCGGCGACCCGCGCCGCTGGACGGCCGAGCCCGGCCTGCCCGGGATCATCCGTGCCCCCGACTTCCACAAGTGGGGCCGGCGCGATCCGGAGCCGCTGGATGTCTGCATGCGCGAGCTTGAAGAGGTCATTCGGTACGAAGGCGGACAGAACATCGCCGCGTTCATCATCGAGCCCATCGTCGGCACCAACGGGATCCTGATTCCGCCGGACGGCTACCTGCCGGCCGTGCGCGAGTTGTGCGATCGGCACGGCATCCTGCTCATCGCGGACGAAGTGATGTCCGGCTTCGGCCGGACGGGCCGGTGGTTCGCCATCGACCACTGGAACGTCGTGCCCGACATCATGACGATGGCGAAGGGGCTGACCTCGGCGGTGGTGCCGCTCGGCGCGGTCGGGATGCGGCCCGCCATCGCGCGGGCGTTCCAGGACAAGGCGTTTCCCGGCGGGCTGACCTACAACAGCCATCCCCTCGCGTGCGCCGCCGCGAATGCCGCGCTCGAGGCCTACGTGGAAGAGGACCTGATCGCCAGGGCGGCGCGTTCCGGGCAGCACCTGCGGCAGCGGCAGGTCGAGCTCGAGAGGAAGCACCCGTCGGTCGGGGCGACGCGTTCGATCGGCCTCTTCGGCGTCGTCGAGCTGGTGCGCCGGCGGACGCCGTACGAGCCGCTCGCGCCCTACGGCGGCACCTCGGAGGAGATGGCGGCGCTCGGGCGGTACTTCCGCGAGCACGGGCTCTACACGTTCGTGCGGTGGAACACGTTCTTCACCAACCCGCCGCTCGTCATCACCGAGGCGCAGATCGACGACGCCTTCGACATCATCGACCGGGGGCTGGAGATCACCGACAGAGTGGTGCAGGGGTAGACGACCGTCGCCGGGTCTCAAGACCCGGCCTACATCGGATCGAGCCGTGATCCGGCCTGAAGCCTGTAGCCTGTAGCCCGGCGGAGATGAGGTCCGGCGCAGGGTGACCCGGCCTGTCGCCTGTAGCCTGTAGCCTGAGGTCCTGGCAGCCTTTAGCCCGCGTTCGCCAGGATGGCCGCGGCGAACGCGTTCTTTTGCATCCTGCCTCCCGTCCCCGCTACACTCATCCATTCGGGCGCGGGCCCGGAGCGCGGAAGTCCGACGATCTCAATTCAGCATTCGAGGGGAATCGTTATGGCCAGGATTATTCGTATTGCCTTCATGGCCTTTCTGATGTGTGCCGCCGCGGCCATGGCTCAGGAAGCGTGGCAGGGCAAGGGCAAGGCCGGTGGGCGGGTGGTCGATCAGGCTGGCAAGCCGATCGAAGGCGTCGCGATCAAGCTCGTGAATCTGGGCGTGAAGGCCGGCCCCGAGTTCACCTCCACCAAGAAGGGCGAGTGGAAGACCGACAAACTGGCGTACGGACTGTGGTATGTCGAGTTCACCAAGGCCGGCCTCGACCCGCTGCGTATCCAGATCCAGGTCGATGAGGGCTCCAAGACGCAGAACCTCGAGACCAAGATGACGCCGGAAGGGACCGACCCGAACTTCGCCGTGTGGACGGGTGCGGAGAAGTGCCGGGCGCTGAACGAGGCCGGGAAGTACGCAGAGTCGCGCGCGATCTACCTGGACCTGCTCGCGAAGTACCCGCAGGTCAGCGCGCTGCACAAGCTGATCGCCGTAACGTGGCACATGGAGAAGAACTTCGTGAAGGCCGCCGACGAGCTGGAGACCTACGCGAAGCTCGAGCCTACCGACAACGACGCCAAGCTCTACCTCGGGAAGGAGCTCATCGCGGCGAATCGAATCGAGGATGCCTGGAAGCTCTACAACGCCATCGATCCGACGGCGTTCAAGGAACCCATCGATCTCGAGGACCCGGGCTTCGACCTGCTCCGCGCCAAGCAGCCGCTCGAAGCGCTGAAGTACTTCGACCTGGTGGTCATCCGCTACCCGCTGGAGCCGACCGGCTGGTACTATCGCGGGTTCGCCGGCTGGCACGCCATGCTCACCTTCGCCAAGGCCGACGACCCGGCGCGGCTGGCCGTCCGGGCCCAGGCCCGCGCCGACATCGAGAAGTTCCTCGAGATGGCGCCCAACGCGAAGGAAGTGGAGACGGCCAAGGCGATCCTGGCTGAGCTGAAGAAGTAAGATTCACGCCCGCATGGACGCCGTCACCCACTGGATCGGCGGGAAGGCCTGGGCGGGCCTGCCCGATCGGCACGGCGACGTGTTCGATCCCGCCGCGGGCGTGGTGACCTCCCGCGTCGCGCTCGCGGGCGCCGGCATCGTCGACGTGGCGGTGCAGGCCGCGGCGCGCGCGGCGGCCTCGTGGGGATCGATCTCGCTCTCCGCCAGGAGCCGCGTCCTCTTCGCGTTCCGCGACCTGGTCGAACGGCACAAGCGCGAGCTGGCCGAGCTCATCACGCGTGAGCACGGCAAGGTGGTCGCGGATGCCGAGGGCGAGGTCGCGCGCGGCCTGGAGGTCGTCGAGTTCGCGTGCGGCCTGCCGCAGCTCCTCAAGGGCGAGTTCTCCGAGAACGTGTCGTCGGGGGTCGACAGCTACTCGATCCGGCAGCCGCTCGGGGTCGTCGCCGGCATCACGCCCTTCAATTTCCCGGTCATGGTGCCGATGTGGATGTTCCCGATCGCGATCGCGTGCGGGAACACCTTCATCCTGAAGCCGTCCGAGAGGGACCCGTCCGCCTCGATCGCGTGCGCGCGCCTGCTGGCCGAAGCGGGCCTGCCCGACGGCGTGTTCAGCGTCGTGCACGGCGATGGCGCCACGGTCGGCGCCATCCTCGATCATCCGGGTGTCGCCGCCATCAGCTTCGTCGGGTCGACCCCCGTGGCGCGCCAGATCTACGCGCGCGCCGCGGCTTCGGGCAAGCGCGTCCAGGCGCTCGGCGGCGCGAAGAACCACATGGTCGTGCTGCCGGACGCCGATCTCGATCTGGCCGCCGACTCGGCTGTCGGCGCGGCGTACGGATCGGCGGGCGAGCGCTGCATGGCGATCGCCGTGCTCGTCGCCGTCGGTGACGCGGCCGACAGGCTCCTGCCGCGGATCCGCGAGCGGATCTCCCGCCTCAAGGTCGGCCCGGGCATGGAGCCCGGTGTGGACATGGGGCCGCTCGTCACGCGCGAGCACCTCGACCGCGTCCGCTCCTATGTCGAGCGCGGCGTCGCCGAGGGCGCCGATCTCCTCGAGGACGGCCGCGATCTCGCGGTGCCGGGGCACGATCACGGGTTCTTCCTCGGCCCGTGCCTGTTCGATCGCGTGCGGCCGGAGATGTCCATCTATCGCGACGAGATCTTCGGGCCCGTCCTCGCCGTCGTCCGCGCGCGGACCTTCGACGAGGCGATGGCGCTCGTCAACGCGAGCCCGTTCGCGAACGGCGTGGCCCTCTTCACGAACGACGGAGGGGCCGCGCGGCGCTTTCAACAGGAGATCCAGGCCGGGATGGTCGGCATCAACGTGCCGATTCCCGTGCCGATGGCCTACTACTCGTTCGGGGGCTGGAAGCAGTCGCTCTTCGGCGCCGCGGGCGTCCACGGCCGCGAGGGCGTCGCTTTCTACACGCGCGGCAAGACCGTGACCGCGCGGTGGCCCGATTCGAGCCAACGCGGCGTCAACCTCGGGTTCCCGCAGACGAAGTAAGGACAAAGGAGCATCATCATGGCTACCGCGACACCCGAACTCCTCACCGCCGGCAAGATTGCCGAAGCCCTTGGCGCGCCGCCCGCCAAGGTGAAGAAGGCCATTACCGCGCTCGGCCTCAAGCCCGCGGCCACCAAGGGCGCCTGCAGCTACTACGGCAAGGACGTGCTGCCCAAGATCAAAGCGGCGGTGAAGTAACCCCCTGCCATTTCACGCGCACTCATCCTTTGCACCGCCCGCCTGGGTGGCACCAGGGGCGGGCCGGTGCATAATGAAAGAACGCTACTGCAGTGAATCCACGTCGGTGAGGAGACCAAACATGAAGGCATCGCGTAACGTGCGGGGCGTCCTGCTGGTCGTTGGCCTGATGCTCGTTGCCTCCGCCGCGCCGGCGCAGACAACGCAGGCGAAGCCGCAGTTCCAGCCGCAAGTCGGGCAGGCCGGCAAGGATGTGGTGTGGGTGCCGACGCCGCAGGAACTGGTCGAGAAGATGCTCGACATGGCCAAGGTGACCCCGGCGGACTACGTCATGGACCTTGGCTCGGGCGACGGGCGCACCGTCATCACCGCGGCCAAGCGGGGCGCGCACGCGCTCGGCGTCGAGTACAACCCGGACATGGTCGAGCTGTCGAAGGACAACGCGGCGACGGCCGGCGTCGGCGAGAAGGCGATGTTCGTGAAGGCCGACCTGTTCGAGACCGACTTCTCGAAGGCCACCGTCATCACGATGTTCCTGCTCCCGGACATCAACCTCCGGCTGCGGCCCAAGATCCTCGACCTCAAGCCCGGCACGCGCATCGTGTCGAACAGCTTCACCATGGGCGAATGGGAGGCCGACGAAACCGCGACCGTCGAAGGCGAGTGCAGCAGCTGGTGCACCGCGCTCTTCTGGATCGTGCCCGCCAAGGTCGAAGGCACGTGGAAATCCGGGCAGGGCGAGCTGACGATGACCCAGCAGTTCCAGATGGTCAGCGGCACGATGACCACGACGAACGGCGCGCACCCGATCTCGGACGGGCGGCTGCGCGGCGATCGCATCAGCTTCACCTCCGGCGGCGCGCAGTATGCCGGCAAGGTCAACGGCTCGACCATCGACGGCACGGTCACGATGAACGGACAGTCGAGTCCCTGGTCGGCGACGCGGGCCGCCAGGTAGACCCGGAAAGAAATCAGAGGAAGGAAGAGAGCCCCCCGCGCGCGAACGCCGCGCGCGGGGGGCCTCCGGCGCGACGCTACTTGACCGGCGCGGGCGCGGTCAGCGCGATCTTGAACTTGCCGAGCGACGTGCTGAGCGCCGCCGCCTTCGTGAAGACCCCGTTGGCCTCGGCCACGGCCTGAGGCAACTGCACCTTCCCGTCGTTGTAGGCGCGCAGGGTCGCATCGGTCGGCGGCATGCCGCCCATCAACCCGTTCTTGGCCTGCGCGACGCGAGCCGCCGGGCTCGGCGGCGGCGTGGCGCCGCGCCCGCCGCCTCCGCCACCACCCCGCCCGCCTCCGCCCGGCGCGAACTTCGGCACGACCGCGGCGAGCGCCTTGTTGACCGCCTCGAATTCGGTCTTCACCTCGGCAGGCACATCCGACCGCCCGCCGATCTCCTTGGCGATCTCCTGCATGCGCGTGTTGAACGGACCGAGCGCGTTCGACACGTCGGTGGCGAGCCGCTGCAATCCGTGCATCTCCATCGCCATGTCGTACATCTTCTTGCGCTCGACGGCGGTCAGCGCGACTTCCGGATCGGCGTTCACCTTCAGCGGCTTGCTGTCGACCGTCTTGCCGTCGACGACGAGCGAGACCGTGTAGGTACCGGGCAGGACGAACGGCCCGGGGTTGGCGCCGCCGGCCCCGCCGAATCCTCCTCCACCACCGCCGCCGCCTCGCCCGCCGCCGGGGCAACCCGCCCCGAACGGATTGACGGCCGCGCCGCCGCGCCCCGCCGTAGCTGCCGCCGGCGGCCTGGGCGCCCGCGGGAGCGCCAGCCGGCGCGGCGCCGCGTCCGCCCGCAGGTGCCGGCGCGGGCACCGGCTGCACGCGCAGATCCCAGCACGCGGCCTGGTAGCCGGCCTTGTTGCTGTTGGCGAGCACCTGGCCGGAGATCTCACGCACCTCCTTGCCGAGCGCGTCGGTGATCTTCAGCTTCACCTCGCCGGCCTGGCTTCTTGAGGTACCACGAGATCAGCGCCGCCTGCGGCGGGTTCTCGCCGAAGAAGGTCTGGTCGCCCCAGAACTCGTAGTTGCGGTCGCTCGCCGGCCGCCGGTACATCGACGCCGGCGGCGGCGTGAACAGCTTCGCGTCGGCCGAGGCGGCCTGCGCCGCCGCGTACTCCTGGATCGGCTCGAGGTGATCGAGGATCCAGATCGATCGGCCGTGCGTCGCGAGGAGCATCGCGTTGTCGCGCGGGTGCAGCGTGATCTCGTCGATCCGCACCGTCGGCAGGTTGCCCTTGACGCGCGTCCAGCTCTTCGCGCGATCGAGCGAGACGAAGAGCCCGGTCTCGGTCCCGAGGTAGAGCACGTCGGGGTTCTTCAGGTCCTCGGTGATCGTCCGCGCCACCTCGCCCTTGAGGTTCGCGGCGACCGACTGCCACGTCTGCCCGAAGTCGTGCTCGACGTAGACGTAGGTGCTCGAAGTCGTTCTGGCGGTGGCCGTCGAAGGTCGCGTACACCGTGGCCTCGTCGAATCGCGACGGCACGACCTCCGACACGTAGATGTCCTTCGGCAGGCCCGGGCACCTTGTCGATGACCTGCGTCCAGGTCTTGCCGGCGTCGCGCGTCACCGCCAGGTGGCCATCGTCGGTGCCGGCGTAGAGCAGGCCCGGCCTTCTTCGGCGATTCCGCGAAGCGTCGACGATCGTCGGCCACGCGGCGATGCCGTCGTTGCGCGAGATCTGGATGTCGCTGTCCTTGACGCCCATCGTCACGATGTCGTCGCGGTTCGCGTTGGTGGTGAGGTCGGGGCTGATCGCCGTCCAAGGTCAGGCCCCGGTCGGCCGACCGGAACACCTTGTTCGCCGGCGCGTAGACGACCTTCGGATCGTGCGGCGACATCGACGAGCGGCGTGTCCCAGTGCCAGCGCAGCGGCGGCTCGCCCGGCGCCGCCACCGGCCGGATGCTGCATCGTCTCGCCGGTGACGCGGTCGACGCGGACCATGTTGCCGTCCTGCGACTCGCTGTAGAGCGACGCGGCACGTCGGTCGGATCCTGGAGCACGACGAAGCCGTCGCCGCCCTGGATGGTGGCCCAGTGGTAGTTGGCGATGCCGGCCGCCCCGCGCACCTGGCTCGGGCCGCACCAGTCGTAGTTGTCCTGCATGCCGCCGCACACGTTGTACGGCGTCGCCATGTCGTAGCTCACGTGATAGAAGAGCCCGACCGGCAGGTTCGGGAGGAAGACCCACGTCTTCGCCATGTCGTAGGACACGCCGAGGCCGCCGTCGTTGCCGATCAGCAGGTGGTTCGAGTTCGCCGGGTCGATCCAGATCGCGTGGCGATCGTCGTGCGTGCGTCGAGGCGGCACGTCGGTGTCGACCGTCTTGCCGCCGTCGAGCGACTGGTGGAGATCCGACGCCGCCCAGGTAGACGACCTCCGGGTCGTTCGGATCGACGCGGACCTGGCTGAAATACATCGGCCGCGGGTTGACGTTGTTCACCTTCCTCCACGTCGCGCCCGCATCGTCCGATCGATAGAGGCCGCTCGGCGCGCTGTTCACGCCGGCCTGCGCCGCCCCGGCCGCCGCCCGGCCGCCGCCGGCTGCCGCGCGCCCGGCCCTTCCTCGGCGCCCGCCGGCGCCGCGCCGCCGCGCCGCGGCCGCCCGCCGCCGGCTGCGCCGGCCCTTCGATGAGCGCGTAGAGGATGTTCGGCCTGCGGCGATACACGTCGATCGCGATGCGGCCGAGCGATCCTTCAGGGATGCCGCCCTTGAGGCTGGTCCACGTCTCGCCGCCGTCGGTCGACTTCCAGATGCCGCTGCCGGGGCCCGCCGCCGTTCATGCAGCAGGCCGTCCGGCGCCGCTGGTAGATCGACGCGTAGAGGATCTGGCTGTTCGTCGGATCCATCACCAGGTCGTTGGCGCCGGTGTCATCGTCGACCTTCAGCACCTGCTTCCACGTCTTGCCGCCGTCGGTCGTCTTGAAGACGCCGCGCTCGCCGCCCGGTCCCCAGAGGCTGCCGGTGGCCGCGACGAAGACGACGTCGTTGTCGCGCGGATCGATGACGATGCGATTGATGTGCTTGGAGGTGCGAAGGCCCATGTTCACGTAGGTCTTGCCGCCGTCGGTCGATTTGTAGACGCCGTCGCCCCAGGAGCGTGCTCTGGCGGTTGTTCGACTCGCCGGTGCCGACCCAGACGAGGTCCGGGTTGCTCTGCGAAATGGTGACGTCGCCAATCGACATCAGGCCCTGGTTCTGGAACTGGGCTTCGAAGGTCGTGCCGTCGTTGGTCGTCTTCCAGACGCCGCCGTGCGCGGTGCCCACGTAGAAGATGGCCGGGTTGGCCTCGTAGACGGCCAGGTCGGAGATGCGGCCCGACATCGATGCGGGTCCGAGCTGGCGGAAGTGCAGCGCGCCGAAGAGCGCTTCCGGCGTCGCGGCGGGCGCGCCCTGGCCCTTGACTCCGACAACGGACTGGGCAGCGACCGCGATCGCGAGCGCAATCACAAATCCAATGGCGTGCGATTGCTTCATCAGGTGAGCCTCCAAAGTGAAGGGCGTGTGGATGCCGATTATAGGGCAGATGCGCGGGATTGGAGAGATTAGTTGGCCGCAGTGTGACAGCGTGATGCGGCCCGTAGCCCGTAGCCTGAAGCCTGATGTCCGGCTGGAATGAGGTCCGCCGCGCGTGACAAGGCCTGTAGCCTGAAGCCTGTAGCCTGACGCCCCGTCCTCCTGTCTCCGGTGTAAAGTATCCGCATGAAAAAGGGCCTTCGCGCGGCGTTGGTGGCCGGAGTTCTCGTCGCAGCCGGCGTGATGGTCTGCGCGCAGCGCCCCGCGGCGCCGCCCTCACCCGATCCGGAAGGCCGATCCGGCATGGTCAGCTCGGCCCATCCGCTCGCCACCGAGGCCGGCCTCGAGATCCTCCAGGCCGGCGGCAACGCGTTCGATGCCGCCATCGCGGTCGCCGCCGCCTTGAACGTCGTCGAGCCTGCCAACTCCGGCCTCGGCGGTTACGGCACGATCCTCGTCTACGATGCCGACACCCAGCGCGTCCGGTTCCTGAACCCGAGCGGGCGCATTCCCGCTTCCGTCAACTCGGACGTCTTCAGGCCGCCGACACCGAATTACATGGAGAACCGGCGCGGCGCCAAGGCCGTGTCCACGCCCGGCAACCTCCACGCGTGGGAGGCGATGTCGAAGCAGTACGGCCGGCTGGGATGGGCGCGCGTGCTCCAGCCCGCGATCCGCCTCGCCGAGCAGGGCTTCGCGCTCGACGCGGCGGGCGCCGTCACGCTCAAGAACGCGTTCGCGGAGTTCCCGCCGCACGCGAAACAGATCTTCGGCCGGGAAGGGCAGCCGCTGCTCGCGGGCGAGCGCCTGGTGCAGTCCGACCTGGCGAACTCGCTGCGCATGATCTCGACGCGGGGCGCATCGGTCTTCTACTACGGCGAGCTCGGCCAGGCCATCGACCGCGCGATGCAGGAGGCGGGCGGGTTCATGTCGCTCGCCGATCTCAGGGCCGATCGCGCCGAGTGGTTCGATCCGATCAGGATCTCCTACCGCGGCTGCGATATCTACACCGCGTCGCCGCCCGCGAACGCGTTCGACTTCCTCGTGCGCCTGGGCCTGATGAGCCGGTTCGATCTCCGGGCGCTCGGCCACAACAGCGCGGCGTACCTGCACCGGTTCGCCGAAGTCACCAAGCACGGATTCTGGGTGCGGCTGCGCTACGCCGGCGATCCCGAAGTGAGCCCGCCGCCGCTCGCCCGCCTGCTCTCCGACAGTTACTTCACCGCCGAGGCCGGGAAGATCGATCCGAGGCGCGCCACGAAATTCGTGCCGCCCTCGATTGGCGGCGCTGCGCCCGACAGCCACACCACGCATTTCGTCGTCGCCGATCGCGCCGGCAACGTCGTTTCGGCGACGCAGACGCTCGGGAACTCGTTCGGCAGCCGGATCATGGTTCCGCGGACGGGCATCTGGCTGAACGATTCGCTCGCCTACTGCACCTTCGAGCCGAAGGGCAACCCGATGGACGCGCACGCCGGCCGCCGGAAGCTCTCGGGCGACTGCCCGACGATCATCATGAAGAACGGGCGGCCCTGGGCGGCGCTCGGCACGCCGGGCGGCCACACGATCGGGCAGACCGTCCCGCAGATCGTCATGAACCTGGTCGACTTCGGCATGGGCATCGGCGCGGCGATCGGCGCGCCCCGCATCAGCTTCGTCGAGCCGGACGCGCTGGCCGTCGAGCAGTCGATTCCCCAGTCCGTGCGCGACGCCCTCACGGCAATGGGCCACCAGTTGCGGGCGACCCGCGCGCTCGGCAACGCGCACGGGCTGACCATCGAATACGGCAAGGACGGCAGGCCGGCCCGCTTCGCCGGCGCCGCCGACCCGCGGGGTTCGGGCCAGGCCCGGGGGTTCTAAGCATCAATCGCGGCTGGGGGCTGGGGGCTGGAGGCTGGGCGTAGTAGACTTGTCCGCCGCTGTCGTCGTCTCGGACCTTGATTGCCTACCCAGGCCCCCGCGAAAGGTTTCATTCATGCCGTACCTGTCAGTCCGACGCGTCGCCGTCTTGCTGTGCTTCACAGCCCTCCTTGTCGTGCCGGTCATCGCGCAGCAGACGACCATCAAAGCCGACGGGAAGCTCATCAAGAGCTACATCACCTACCTCGCCTCGGATGCGAGCATGGGCCGCCGCACCATGACGGCCAGCTACGAGAAGGCGGCCGACTGGGCCGCCGCGAAATTCAAGGAGTGGGGCCTCCAGCCCGCGGGCGAGAACGGCACCTACTTCCAGAAGGTGCCGATCACGGGCGCCCGGGGCAACTACACCTTCGCGCTCGGCGTGCCGTCGATCGTCGTCAACGGCCGCACCTTCTACGTGCGCGACAACGATTTCACGATCGACGCCGCCTCGACGCCCGGCGCGCAGGTCAACGGCGAGATCGTGTTCGTCGGCTACGGCATCTCGGCGCCCGACAAGGGCCTCGACGAATACAAGGGCGTGGACGTGAAGGGCAAGGTCGTCGTGGCGTTCAAGGGATCGCCGACCGACGCGCCGGCTCCGAGGACCGCGATGGGCCTCGGACGCGGCGGGGCGCAGGCTCCACCCGCACCCGCAGGCCCCGATCCGTGGGTGGAAGCATCGGCCGACCGGGCCAAGATGACGACCGCCTTCAAGGCGGGCGCGGCGGCCATCATGCTCTACAACCCGAACCCGCCGGCGGCGGGCGGGGGATTCGGCGGCGGCGGCGGACGCGGCGCGCAGACCGATCCGAAGCTCTTCACGCGCCCGTTCATCTACGTGTCGAACATCGACGAGCGGCTCTTCAAGTGGATGATGTGGCGCGACTCGCAGGAGTCCTCGCGCGGGTTCGACGCGCGGATTGCCGCGTACCGGACCGACATCAAGGCGAAGAAGGCCCACTCGATGGCGATTGGCGGCAAGGCCGCCATCAAGGGCTACGCCTCGGCCGCCTTCTACGGCGAGGCCTACAAGAACAACTTCGCACGAAACGTCATCGCCAAGATCCCCGGCACCGATCCCACGCTCAAGAACCAGTACGTAATTACCGGCGGCCACCTCGATCACAACGGCGTGACCAACGGCGTCGTCTTCAACGGCGCCGACGACAACGCGTCGGGCTCGGCGACGGTGATGGAAGTGGCGCGCGCGCTCTCGGCCGCGAAGGTGCAGCCCAAGCGGACGATGATCTTCGCCTTGTGGTGCGGGGAGGAGGAAGGGCTGATCGGATCGCAATACTACGCCGATCATCCGACCGACGGCGTCAGCATGGACCGCATGGTCACCGACTTCAACATGGACATGGTGGGCCTCGGCGACCGCATCGGCGCACCCGGCGCGCTGAACTTCCCGTCGATCTTCGAAGTGATCATGCGGGACCAGGACCCGGTCATCGCGAAGAAGGTCGATGCGAGCCAGGCCGGCCCCGGCGGAAGCGACTACTCCGCCTTCATCAACCTCGGCATCGAGGCGCTCGCGCTGATGACGAGCGGGCGCGACGGCCATCCCGACTATCACGACTCGGGCGACGACCCGGCGAAGATGCAGGAGGACATTCTCGGGTGGACCGGCCAGTTCGTCGTGCAGGGCATGCTGAACGTGGCCAACGAGACGAAGCTCAACCTCATCATCCCGGACCGCCAGCACATCTACAACGCGCAGCGCTTCAACATCCCCGACATCGTCGGCGGCGACGGGCGCGGATGGGGCTTCGTGCGGGCGTCGACGAGCGACGAGCTGCTCGGGCTGGCGACGCAGCGCGCGCGCGAGCTGAGGAACCCGGCGGCGCCGGGGGCGGGCGGGCGCGGCGGCGGCGGCCGCGGCGGCGCGGGCGGCCGCGTGGCCATGGGCGTTCGCGGCGCGGGGCTCTTCTCCGGAAATGTGAAGCTCCTCGAGACGGCGACGACGCTGCTCGATTTCGGACGGCTCGACGTGACGGGCAACGACGGCATCTGGTTCGGCGACAAGGTGACGCCGGAGGGGCGTGAAGCGCTCAAGGCGATCGAGGCCGCAAGCGTGACGGTCAATCTCATCAATGCGCCCGCGAGCCTCGTGTCCGATTTCGCCGACGCCGCGCAGAAGCCGTTCATCGTGACCAGCCACACGGGCCTCGATGCCGAGATGGTGGCGAAGCTCAAGAAGAAGAACGCCGCGGTCGTCGTCGAGTGCAGCCCGGCGGACGTGGACGGGTGCGTGAGGCGGCTCGGCGCGATGCAGGCGCTGATGGGGAAGGGCAACCTGCTACTGTCGTTGTCGGGCGGTCCCGACCGGCCCGGTGCGATCCAGAAGGTCTATCTCGCGCTCGTCAAGGCCGGCTGGACCGCGGCCGAGTTGAACGCGATGGTCGGGACGGGCCAGAACAACAACCTGGCGCGGTTCTCTCCCGCGCCGCAGGGCCGCGGGATGTAAGGTCAGAGGGCAGCGGTCGCGTAGCGCCAGTCGCGCTGCCGGACCGCCGTTTCGGGAGTAGGGGACTGCCTGACGCAATCGTGCGCGGCAGTCCCCGATCCACCGGCGGCTGCCAGCCTTCTCCCAATTTCGCTGCCAGTTGCCGCCGAGACTGAAGTACAGATTTAGAACCTCGTTGCTCTTTCAAGATGCGAAAGACACGAAGCCCTGCCCAAGAAGGGCTGGTTCTCCGATAACGATGCCTTATCCGAAGATCATTCAGGGCGGCATGGGCGCCGGCGTGTCCGACTGGCGGCTCGCGAGAGCCGTGTCGATGTGCGGCCAGCTCGGCGTCGTGTCGGGCACCGCGCTCGACGCGATCCTCGCGCGGCGGCTCCAGCACGGCGATCCGACAGGCGAGCTCAGGCGCGCGATGGCGGCGTTCCCTGTTCCCGGCATCGCCGATCAGGTCCTCGAGAAGTACTTCGTCCCCGGCGGCAAGTGCCCGGGTTCGCCCTTCAAGCCGATCCCGATGCACGGCGCGCAGTCGCCCAAGGCGCTGACCGAGCTGACCGTGCTCGGGAACTTCGTCGAGGTCTTCCTCGCCAAGGAAGGCCACGACGGCATCGTCGGCATCAACTACCTCGACAAGATCCAGACGCCGCAGCTGCCGTCGATGTACGGCGCGATGCTCGCGGGCGTCGATTACGTGCTCGTCGGCGCCGGCATCCCGCGCCACGTGCCGACCGTGCTCGACAGGCTGGCCGTCGGCGACGACGTGCAGATGAAGCTCGACGTCGAAGAGGCCCAGAACGGCGACGAGACGTGGTGCCGGTTCGATCCGAAGCCGCTCTTCGATGGGCATCCGCCGGCGCTCAGGCGGCCGATGTTCCTCGCGATCATCGGGTCGGCGACACTGGCCATCACCCTCGTCCGCAAGAGCGCAGGCCACGTCGACGGCTTCGTCGTCGAGGGCCCGACCGCCGGCGGCCACAACGCGCCGCCGCGCGGGCCGATGCAGCTCAACGATCGCGGGGAGCCGATCTACGGGCCGAAGGACGTGGCCGAGCTCGACAAGATCAAGGCGCTCGGCCTCCCGTTCTGGCTGGCCGGTTCGTACGGCGATCCCGATCGGCTCACCGAGACGCTGGCGCTCGGCGCGGCGGGCATCCAGGTCGGCACCGCCTTCGCGTTCTGCGACGAGTCCGGCATCGATCCGGAGATCAAGCGCCGCGCGATCGACGCGAGCCTCGCCGGCACCGCGTCGGTCCTGACCGACCCGGTGGCCTCGCCGACGGGCTTCCCGTTCAAGGTGCTGCAGGTCGAGGGCACGATGTCCGAGGCGAAGGACTACGAGGAGCGGGAGCGCCTCTGCGACCTCGGCTACCTGCGCCACTTCTATCGCAGGCCCGACGGCTCGCTCGGCTTCCGCTGCCCGTCGGAGCCGGTCGATCAGTACGTGCGGAAGGGCGGCAACGCCGCCGACACGGTCGGCCGCAAGTGCATCTGCAACGGCCTGCTCGCCACGATCAGCCTCCCGCAGGTTCGCGACGGCGTGCTCGAGAAGCCGATTGTCACCTCGGGTGACCGCGTCTCCCACCTCGAGCGTTTCGTCCAGCCGGGCCACACGACTTACCGCGCGGCGGACGTTGTCAAAGTGCTTTTGAGTGGGCTGCCGGATTGAGACGCGCAGGCTTCAGGCTCCAGGCTACAGGCCTTGTCGAACGGACTCCAGGCTTCGGGCCTTGTCACGAATTGTACGAAGCGGCCGCGCGTGGGCCGTCGCGACGCGCTCGTGTCGTCTCGCGCGTCGTGAGGTGCATGCGCTTGTTGGGCGGCCCATGCAGGGTGTACTCTAGCCGCCATGACGATCAAGGCTCGGGTGCGAGCCGGTCGGTTGGTGCTCGACGAACCGACTGAGCTGCCAGAAGGCGCGGAAGTCGAGTTGCTGCCGCTGGACCCCGGCGATTGGCTTGATGAGACCGATCGCGCCGCGCTGCACGACGCACTGCGGGAGTCCAACGTCGACCTCGCCGAGGGCCGGCTGGTCGACGCCGAGGACGTCCTGAGGGAACTTCGATCCCATTGAAGCCGCGCCGGGTTCGATTCACTGCCACGGCCCAGCGCCACGTGCGGCGCGAGAAAGCCTGGGGGATCGAGAACCGGATCCATCCGGATGTATTTGCCGAAGAACTCGAGGAAGCTCTCCAGATTCTGGCGCTTCTTCCAGGCGCCGGAACAGCATACCTGCGGAGTGGGGTTGCCGACCTTCGGCGGCTGTACGTTCCAAAAGTCGCCTGCCATCTCTACTACACATTCGACGAGAACGAAGTGATAGTCCGCGCGTTTTGGGGAGCCCGCCGACTTCGTGGTCCCAGACCCATCTCGTAGTTGGTCTTGGTTTCTCTCGCCTGGCGTGCGTCCGATAGGCAGTCGGCATGAAGCTGCCGGCTCACGCCCCGACCACCGCGCGTGCGGAGTGGCGTCCGCCGTCGCCGCGAGGGCTATCGGTGATCCGCTCGACGGTCTACGCCCGCGGGCACCCGCGGTGCTTGACGACCGCACCGAGCGCCGTCGGGCGCAAGCGCCACCAGTTCCTGCCACCGAAGCCCGTAGCGCTTGACGCGCTTGCGGCGACGATGACATCGTCGTCACATGTCCTCACGAACAAGGAGGTGCCGCATGAAGAGACTCTAGGAGGACACGCTTATGCGCATCAAGATTCAGGGCGACCACGCCGTTCCTGGCGCACCTTCTCTTTGCCTCAGTTGCCGCCACGCGATCGTCATCAAGGGCTCTCGCCTGACAGACGAGATCGTCGAATGCGGCATGCTGGCGTCCAGCCACAATCGAATCACGTTTCCCGTCCGGTTTTGCACGGAGCACGTGGAACGGCGACATGCGTCGATTCGGGAAATGGAGGACGTTGCCTGGGTTCTCAGAACCGATGCGAGGCGCCGACGAGTCGGATTTGTACAGGCCAAGGATCTGACTCCACCGCAGCGGTACGTCTTGCCCGAAGACGACTGATCCGCCATCCGGCCGACCGGAAAGACGCATGGCGCGGGCTGTTCCGGTTAGGTGGACAGGTTGACGATGCGGACTGAGTGACTGAAGGACCTCAGGCACCAGGCTTCAGGCTACAGGCTACAGGCTACAGGCCTTGCCGAGAAACCCCGCGCCGGGTCTTCAGACCCGACGATCTTGTTGCGCCGTGCGCCGAACCGCCTCCCCCCAGCCCCTAGCCAAACCACATATCTCTGACCGTGAACCCCATCAGCGTCACCGTCATCCCGATCAACACGACGACGGCCGTCCAGGCGACGACGTTGTAGGAGCGGCGGTTGACCCATTCGCCCATCAGCTCCGGCCGGTTGATGAGACGGATCATGAAGATGAGGATGAGCGGCAGCAGGACGCCGTTCACGACCTGCGAGAGCAGGATCATCCTGATGAGCGGGAAGTCCGGGAAGAGCACGATGCCGGCGCCGAGCGCGATGAGCAGCGTGTAGAGCCAGTAGAAGACCGGCGCTTCCTTGAACGTGCGGTTCACGCCCGCCTCGAACCCGAGCCCTTCGCACACCGAGTACGCCGTCGAGAGCGGCAGGATGCTCGCCGCGAAGAGCGACGCGTTGAGCAGGCCAGCCGAGAACAGCATGTAGGCGTATTCGCCGAACGGCCTGAGCGCCTTCGCGGCCTCGGCGGCGCTCGTGATCTCGCGCGGCTGCACCGTCCAGATCGCCGCGGCGCACGCGACGATGATGAAGAAGGCCACCGCGATCATGACGATGCAGCCGACGATCACCTCGATGCGCGACTCGGCGTAGTCCTTGACCGTGACGCCCTTCTCGACGACCGCCGCCTGCAGGTAGAACTGCATCCACGGCGCGATGGAGGTGCCGACCAGGCCGATCAGCATGACGAGGTAGGCGGTCTTCGCCATGAAGACGGGGCGGACGCTGGCGAGCGCCGAGGCTTCCCAGTCCGGGCTGATGAGCACCGCCGCGATGATGTAGGCGATGTAGGTCACGCAGGCGAAGAGGAAGATCTTCTCGACGCTCGCGTAGGTGCCCTTCACGACGAGCGCCCACACGAAGAACGCCGCGAGCGGCACCGAGATGTAGCGCGACACGTGGAAGAGCTCGAGCGCGCTGGCGACGCCCGCAAACTCGGCCACGATGTTCGTGAAGTTGCCGACGACGAGCAGCGCCATCACGATAAAGGTCGTCCGCAGGCCGAACTCCTCACGGATGAGATCCGAGAGCCCTTTGCCCGTGACCGCGCCCATGCGCGCGTTCATCTCCTGCGTCACGACGAGCAGCAGCGCGATCGGCAGCAGCGTCCAGAGCGTCATGTAGCCGAACATGGCCCCGGCCTGCGAGTAGGTGTAGATCCCGCCCGCGTCGTTGTCGACCATGGCCGTGATGAAGCCCGGGCCGATCACCGCGAAGAAGAGGACGATGTGGCGGCGGAATCGCTGGAAGAAATTCACGCGGCTAGCCCTGGCGGAGGACCGAGATGATGTCGTCGGCCGTGATCGTGCCGACCTGCCTGCCGCGGCTGTCGACGACGGCGAGCGCCATCAGGTTGTACTTGTCGACGAGCTCGGTGACGCGGTCGCGCCGCTCGCCCACCTCCACCGAGATCACATCGTCTTCGCCTGCCAGGGCTTTGAGCGTGGCCGCGCGGTCGGCGAGCAGGAGCCGGCCGATGGGAAGCGCGCCCGAGAGCCGCCCCTCCGCGTCGTGCAGGAAGAGCGTCGTCAGCGCGTCCACGTGCTCTTCGTCTTCCTTGATGGCGGCGAGCGCGTCGCCGGCAGTGGCCGTGCCGGCGAGGGCGAGGAACTCGTTGTTCATCATGCCGCCGGCGGATCCTTCGTCGAACTCGAGCAGCTCCTCGACCTCCGTCTTCGGCTCCGCGTCCATCTCGTCGAGGATGCGCTCCGAGCTCGACTCCTCCATCTCGTTCAGGACGTCGGCGGCCTCGTCGGGCGCCATCTCCTCGATGATGTCCGCGGCGCGGTCCGCCTCGAGGGATTCGAGGATGTTCGCCTGCGTCTTCGTGTCCTCGACCTCGGAGAGCGTCTCGGCGGCGAGCTCGCTGTCGATCGTCTCGAAGACCGCCTCGCGGTCCTCGTGGCTCAGCTCCTCGACGATGTCGGCGAGGTCGGCGGGATGGATTTCCTCGAGCGCCTTGTGCGAGATGTTGAGGCGCAGCCGGCGCTGCGGGTCGGGCTCGATGATGTTGCACATCTCCCATTTGATCGAGTTGGGGGAGATGCCGCGCTGGAGGCGGCGGACGATGCGCGGCGGCACGATGCCCTGGAAGAGGCGGCGGACGATGCTTCTGACGCCGACGTCGACCTCGCGGACGACGCAGCTCGTCGTGCGCGTTGGCGCGCCTGAGCTCGAAGGTGACGTCCGTGACGCGGACGACTTTCCGTCCGTCCACGTCGATGATCTGCTGGTCGAGGAGGTCGCGGACCAGGCGCAGCAGGTATTCGTCCTCGTGGTAGGGCGTGAGGTGGTCGTCGCCGATGACGATGCCGTCGAGCGAGATGGTGGAGACCTGGTCGTGGCGGACCATCCACCAGGTCCACTCGCCGCCGACCAGGTACCGGTCGATGCGTTTGGGGTCGGCGAGCGGCACGATGCCCGCGTCCTTGATCCGGCCGATACGGCGGCCCTTCTGGTCAGTGACCTTCAGGCCCATCAGCTCGGTCAGGAAGAGCAGGCTTTCGGCCACCGTGGCGATCCTCTGGCCATACGAGTCGGACGTGTCGGGGAGGGACGAGACCGCGAGGCCGGGCGACCCATGATCGTTGCCCGGCCTTCCTCCTTATACCATGCGAAGTGCCGATTGGAGCCCGGGAAATGGGGCGATGGGAGAGGTTGTCTGGGGCGTCAGATCTCGTAGCGGCAGTGTGACGGCGCAGGGCCGACCCGCTGGGTCGCGCGAATCCCGCTCGTAGGTCGGGTCTTCAGACCCGACGACGATGCCGGATCTGAAGATGCGGCCTACGAGAAGGATGCCGTGCGTCGTAGATCCTATGCGGGGCGCGTCGAGTGACGGGCCGTCCTGGTAAGCTCCTGACGATTTCACCTTCGAAAGGTGGGCTTGATCGGGCTATGCGGAGATCCGCATAGGCGGATCAGGCCCACGAGAGCCTCATTGGGGGGTATCTCGCGGCGCTCGCTCGTCGGATCGCGGGCCGCCGTAACGCGAGGGGACAGGACAACGCGGACACGAATTCCGAGGCGGGCTTGGCCGGTGATATCGTGGGCTCCAGCGAGTGATTCGCGATCCTTCGCCACCATCCGCCCCCGACTCGAAAGGAGCCACGCATGCAGCTCGGCGCGTTTTCGGTCAGCCTGACCGTCAAGAACCTGGAAGCCTCGAAGGCGTTCTACGAGAAGTTCGGTTTCAAGCCGTTCGCGGGAAATGCCGCGCAGAACTGGCTGATCCTGAAGAACGGCGATTCGGTGATCGGGCTGTTTCAAGGCATGTTCGAGAAGAACATCCTCACCTTCAACCCCGGCTGGGACGGCAACGCCCAGAAGCTCGCCTCGTTCACCGACGTGCGCGATCTGCAGCGCGAGCTAAAGGCCCAGGGGGTGCAGTTGATGCAGGAGGCGGACGAGAAGACATCCGGGCCGGCCAGCCTCATCGCCGTGGACCCCGATGGGAACCCGATCCTCCTCGATCAGCACGTCTGAGCCGCCCGAGTGGAGCGAGATCGGCGGAGTGAACCAGGCAATCATGGCGCGGTGTGCAGCGAGTTGTCGTCCGGCTCATTACCGTGGTAATGTCCGTGGCATGCCAATCGCACGATCGAAGGTGACGGCGCAGGGCCAGGTTTCGGTGCCGGCCGAAGTCCGGCGAAGACTCGGTGTCGGGCCCGGTTCCCTCCTGGAGTGGGACGAAGACGGGAACGCGGTGGTGGTCCGGCGGGCCGGACGGTACAGTTCCGCCGAAATTCATCGGGCGCTCTTCGGCCACGAGACCCCCGCACCTCGAGGACTCGGCGACTTGAAGGAGGGCATCAGGCGGCACGTCCGGAGGCGCCATGCGCGCGGTTGACACCAACGTCCTCGTGCGGCTGCTCACGCGAGACGAGCCGAAGCAGGCCGCGATCGCCGACGCATTCGTGCAGCACGGCGCGTGGGTATCGGTCGTGGCCCTCGCCGAGGCGATGTGGGTGCTGGTCGCGGTCTACGATCGCAATGACGCGCAGGTGGCCCGGGCCGTGGAAATGCTCCTGAACCATCAGCACCTCACGCTCCAGGAACCGGAAGCCGTGGCGGCGGCGCTGGAGACCTTTCGCCGCCGGCCGACACTCGGGTTCTCCGACTGCCTGCTCGTGGAACTTGCGCGTCGGGCGGGACATCTGCCGCTCGGGACGTTCGACCGGAATCTCGCCAGGGTGGATGGGGCGACGAAACTGTAGGTAAGGCAATCCTCGAATGTAGGCCGGCTGCGCGAAGGCCGCGCTGAGGCCACTCTAAGAAACGCGGCTCGAAGACGTTCCGGATTGAAGAACAGGAGGACGCATGACGCGGATGATGTCGGCGTGCGGCGTGCTCTGTTCCCAATGCCCGGCACACCTTGCCCGAGAGAAGGGCCGCGCCCACCAGAAACGTACGGCCGATGCCTGGCGCAGGATCTACGGCTTGCGCGAGCCGGCCGCCAACATCTCGTGCGGCGGCTGCCTCGGGCCGGACAGCCAGGTCTTCCACGCGAGCCGCGCGTGCAAGGCGCGCAGATGCTGCCGCTCCAAGGGGTTCAGCAGTTGCGCCGAGTGTCCGGTCGAGTCGTGCCCGGACCTCGAGACCGCGCAATCTGTGTGGGACGCGGTGCCGCGCCTCGCCGATGTGCTCTCCAGGGCGGACTTCGCTGCCTACGCACGGCCCTATTGCGGACATCGCGGGCGGTTGGCTGCCGCCCGCGCCCGCAGGCGCGAGCGGCTGCAATCTCCGCGCGGCACGCAGCACTAAGATATCTGGTGCCGACCGAACGCCCCGGGGAACGAACATGCGCAAAACGAAAACCTCAATCGCTCTTGTCGTCGCCCTCGGGCTCACGGTTGCCACGCAGGCCCAGTGGACCGCGCACGTCCTCGCTCAGGCGCGCGTCCAGGCAACCGCCGAATCAACCGCCGAATCAACCGCTCGGCCACCCGTCCAGGCGCCCGCGCAAGCAGGTGCTCAAGCGCCGGCCGACCTCGACGGCTACGTCGCCAAGGTGATGACGGCCTTCCACGTTCCCGCGATCTCCCTCGCCATCGTCAAGGACGGCCAGGTTGTCATCGCGAAGGGATACGGAGTCCGCACACTCGGCGAGCCCGCGCCAGCCGACGCGAAAACGCTCTTCGGCATCGCGTCCAACACGAAGCTCTTCACGGCCACCGCGCTCGGCCTGCTCGTCGAGGAAGGAAAAGTCGAGTGGGATGCGCCCGTCGTCCGCTACCTGCCATGGTTCCAGATGTGGGATCCCTACGTCACGCGCGAGCTGACGGTGCGGGACCTGCTCGTCCATCGCAGCGGGCTGGGCTTGGGCGCGGGCGACCTGCTCTGGTGGCCGACTTCGACCTACAACCGCCGGGAGATCGCCGAGCGCCTGCGTTTCATCCGGCCGGCCACGAGCTTCCGAAGCGCCTACGCCTACGACAACGTGCTCTATCTCATCGCCGGCCACGTGATCGAAACGGTCAGCGGCCAATCGTGGGAGGACTTCGTCGGCGCGCGCATCCTCGCGAAGGTGGGCATGACGACGAGCAGCGTGAAGCATTCGGGGGCTGCGGCGGGCGGCAACATCGCCACGCCGCACGCGGAAATCGACGGCAAGGTGCGGCCGATCGCCCCATTCACGAGCGACAACACGAACCCGGCGGGCGGCATCAACTCGAACGCCGACGATATGGCGAAGTGGATGATCGTGCAGCTCGCGCGAGGAAAGCTGCCGGACGGATCGCGGCTGTTCTCGGAAGCCACGTGGCGCCAGCTCACGACGCTCGTGACGCCCATGCCGATTGGAAGCGGCGCGCCCGAGCTGGCCCCGCAGATCCCGAACCTCCGCGGATATGCCCTCGGCCTGAACGTGCAGGACTATCGCGGCCGCAAGATGCTGATTCACTCGGGCGGCCTCCCAGGCTACGTGTCGCGCGTCATGATGTTTCCGGCGGCAAGCCTCGGCATCAGCGTGCTCACGAACCAGGAGTCGGGCGCCGCCTTCGATGCGATCGCGTACCGGATTGCCGATCACTACCTCGGCGCATCAGATACCGACTGGCTTGACGCGTACCAGAAAGTCGCGGCGCGCCAGGCGGCGAACATCGCCAAGGCGGAGCAGAAGGCCGTGGCGGACCGGAACGCCGCGTCGCGACCCTCGCTCCCGCTCGCGAAGTACGCCGGCACCTACACCGACTCGTGGTATGGCGACATCGCGATCGAGGACCAGGGCGGGAAGCTCGCGATCCGGTTCACGCGCACGCCGTCGCTCATCGGCGACCTCGAGCACTGGCAGTACGACACGTTCGTCGCCAGGTGGCGCGACCGGGAGCTGCGCGCCGACGCCTTCGTCACCTTCGCCCTGAACCCCGACGGCACGATCGACCAGGTGAAGCTGGCGCCGACCTCGCCCGCCGTCGATTTCAGCTTCGATTTCCAGGACCTGCTGCTGAAGCCGAAGCGGCGGTAGCCGCGCGCCCACCGCGTCCTCGATCGGCCGCAATTCGACTATCGTATGCGGGATGATCGAACCGCCGGCGGACATTCCCTGGTCCCTCGTCGGCACGACGAAGCTCATCGTCATGAGCTTCGTCACGTTTCAGATCTACCCGGCCTACTGGTTCTACCGGAACTGGAAGATCGTCCGAGAGAGCACGGGGCAGAGGCTGCACCCGGTCTTCCGGGCGGTTCTTGCGGTCCTCTATTGCCATTCGATGTTCGCGCGGATTGCGGAGTCGGCGCGAGACGCCGGCGTCGAGCGGACGATCGCGCCCGCGCATCTGACGCTCGCATTTGTCGCGCTCAACCTGACGATCGTTCTTCCGTTTCCGTACTCGATGCTCACGTTTCTTTCCGTGCTGCCGGTGGCCACTACCGCACGATTGGCGAGCGCGGCTGTGCTGCACCGCGATCCGGGGGCGGAGCGGAACAGCCGGCTGACCTCGGTCAACTGGGTCGGCGTCGCAATCGGGGGCCCGCTGCTCGTGCTGTTCGTGGTTGCGGGAATCTATCAGGACGCGCTGGTGAATCGCGTGGTCAGGTCCGAAATGTACCTCTCGATGGTCGCCTTCGAAGCGAACAGGTCGCTGCCGAAGAGACTCGACGATGACACCGAGCTGCAGGTGACGGTGGGACTCGAGGGAACGATCGTGTACTACTGCCGGATGGTAAACGACTCGGCGGCGGACCTCGACCCGCAGACGTTCGAGAGGATTCTCAAGCCGCAAGTCATCGCCAGCGCGTGCGCGACGCCCGAAGCGCGCGATAACCTGCTCAGGCACGGCGTCACGTTGCGATATGTCTATCGGGACAAGGTCGGAGTCGAGCTCGTCAGCTTCGATGTCACGCCAGGGATGTGCGGGTTCTGAGCGAGAAGGAAGGATTGGATGGCTGAGATGCCCCCTCAGGGCGCAGTGTCCGTGCCGCGCGGGCTGTCTCAACGGACCCACCGACGGCTGATCGGCGCGCTGGGATTCGTACTGCCGATCGTGCTCTACGTCCAGTCCGGCGTGTTCCCGACCGCCGGGCTGCCGCGCTGGAGCCCGCTCGAATCCATCAGCGCCTATTACTACACGGCCGCGGACGGGTTCTTCATCGGGGTCATCTTCGCCCTGTCGCTCTTTCTCCTCAGCTACCGCGGGTACGAGGGAGTCAGGGCTGACGGGATCCTGGGAGCGATCGGCGGCGTGGCGGCGATGGGGGTTGCGCTCTTTCCCACAGGCGCGCCTGAGGGCCTCATGGCGCCGACGTGGTGGAGTTCTCCGATGCGGGTCGTGCACTACGTGTCGGCCGTCGTGCTCTTCACGGTGTTCATTCTGTTTTCCACCTGGCTCTTCCGGAAATCCGCGATACCGGACAAGCGCGCGCGTCCCCTCGAGAAGCAAAGGCGCGACACGATCTGCCTGATCTGCGGCGTGGTGATGATCGCCGCCATCCTCTGGGCCGGAACCGGGATCCTGACCAAGGGGTCGATCTACTGGCAGGAGACCATCGCCATCATGGCGTTCTCGATTTCCTGGCTGGCCAAGGGTGAAGCGCATCAGCCCCTGCTGAGAGGTGTTCGGCGCCTGCGCGCGCAGCGCGGACAATGAGGCGGACGATGATCGCGGAAGGCGTGTTGACATGACGCGCGAGGAGACCGCGCTTCTCAGCCACCGCGCTCACAACCGCGATGGCCCGGGGCATTCTGCCGCGCGCGATTCTCATCATGACCGCGGAAGTGTATCCTACTCGCCGATGGCGGAAGAGTCGCACTCACTCGGCCCGGAGGGGGGAGGCGAACGATGACGACACCCTCAAGTCTCGACGGCCACGTCGCGCTCGTCACGGGCGCGAACCACGGCATCGGCGCGGCGACCGGCCGCGACGAGCGCCGCGTGAATCGAATGCCCGCCTTCGACCGCGTGACGAAGAACGCGGCCTCGTCGGTGAACCGATGCAGTCGAGCGAAGTCGACGTCGCCGCGGTCCATCAGGTAAATCGCGTTCGCTTCGAGGACCAGGGTGTCGAGGGCGGTCACCTCGGGGCATGTTCCCTCGGTAATCTGCACCACCGTGGGAATCGCGCCCCGCAAGTCGACCAGCGTGTGCAGCTTGATCGCGGCGGCGATCGTGGGCCCAGGGAAAGACCGAGAGACAGAGTTCGATGATCGTGGCGTCGAGCGGGTAGACCGTGTCCGCCAAGTCGACCGAGAGCGGTTCATCGACATACAGGGCCCGCGCCGTGCGGATGAGGCCGTTCGCGAAGTCGGCGTAGATCCGCCAATCGCGCGTTTCATTGGCATCCGCCATCGTCGCCCGCGCGACGCGCGTACGAAAGCCGACGTGATACAGCTTCGGCTGCACGGTGCGCAGGCACGCTTCGATGTCGCGGAAACTCTCGCGATACGTCAGTTGCGCGAAGGCCATGCATAAGAATTGGTCCCAGCACGAGAAGCGCGATGGTTTGTCATTGCCGTCATACCGGGTCACGCACTTCTGAAACTCGAATCGCGAGACGTGGTCCATCAGCCCGACGAACACGGTACGGCCACGCAGCATCCAGCATTGTCGCCCGGGGGCTCCTGAAACGGAAAATCAGCGAAAGCCGCAGGTATCCAATAGTGACGGAACCCCACCTAATTCGCGACGTATCGGGCTGTTGCAGCGACTCGATCGATCACTGACCGGACACTACTGCTCTGCACTACACGGCAAATCGACCAACCCCGTATTGATGGCCAAGGACTTATGGCGACGAGCGACTCAAAGTCGCCATCAATCGCCGAACTCGTGAGGAACTTGGGCTAGCCGATGCGATTGCGCGGGACGACTTCGCCGACTTCCACAAGTCGACGTGTGTCGGGTGGCAGGCCCAGATATCCCCTGCCGAGATCAGGAAGGCCTCCAGCTCCTTCGCCGAGAAGAAGATCTCGCTGAAAACCATCGAGGGAAAGCAGCCGGAGTTCACCCAGAGCCCGAAGATCGAGGGGACCGGTGTGCTGTCGATGGTCAGTATCCAACTGAGCCCTACTGGGTGTTGTTCGAACTGGAGTTCCGCAACGAGGCCTCGCAGTGGAAACTCCAGGCGGTCAACGTCCGGACCAAGAACCAGAAGCGTCGGCGGCCATCACCGATGGCCTGTCAGACGCCTCACGTTCCGCCGAAGCCAATCGTCACCCGGTTGCCGCCGACAATCACCGGGACGTCCCGGCTACCCTTGCTGAACTTCAGCATCCGCTGAAGATCGGCCGGGCTCTTCTTGACGTTGACGTACTCGAACGCCACGTGCCGCGGGAGGAGCCCGTCGAGCCGGGTAGACCTCATCGACGCCGGCGAAGGCGACGCCCGGGCGCTCGCCCAACGGGGTCGTGCTTCACAGCCGCGTGGTCGCGAGTTTCGAGCAGGGATGCAGCAGGCGCTCCATGATCATTGCCAGCAGCGGGTCGCGGGCTCGCGTTGGTTTCGTCGCGATCAGCGTGTCGAGGCCCACGCGATGGACGAGGCCAAGGATGGCCTCGACGTGGCCAAGATGGACGCGTACCGAAAGGCATTAGGACTGGCAACTCGCGGCGGATTGGCAGCACGCGTCCGGTAATCGGGCCAGCGGTCCATCGGTCGATGTCACGACGGACGAAGGGCTGGGTTGAGAACACCGATTGCCGTTCATCCGCCGTCACGTCGGCCCGGTAGCATTCATTGCGGAGTATCCGTTGACCAACGCTCCGCGGAACAGAAGATCAGAGTGATCAACCGCCGCGATAACCGCCTCGGCCGCCACCGTTGCGGCGTTCGGAAGAGTTCGAACAGCAAGTTGACTTGACAGTTCGTTCCATATCGGTCCTTAGAGAGTACAGCTTCAGGCCGAACTGGAGCTGGCGCGACGACCCGGCATCACCGCGAATGGTCCGCGTGGCCGAGACCCGTCCGAAATTGATGGCGCCGAGTCCCATCGCCGGGGAGCCGAAGTTGACGGTGTTGGTGATGTCGTACGCCTCGAAGCGGAACTGCAGTCGCCGATTCGAGCCCAGCTTGAAGTCCTTCATCAACGCGATGTCGGCGTTGTTGAACCCGGGACCGATGACGCTGTTGCGTGGGAGGTTTCCGAACTGCCCGAGCGCGGGCACCTCGAAGGCGGCCGGGTTGACCCACTGATCGGGGGTCGGGTTCGAGAGCTGCCAGGCGCCGACGAGATTTGGGCGGTCGAGACGATTCCCCGTGCGGGTGTTGTCGCTCG
Organism: uncultured Acidobacteriota bacterium; assembly: GCA_963695795.1. GTDB lineage: Bacteria > Acidobacteriota > Vicinamibacteria > Vicinamibacterales > JAKQTR01 > CAVOHU01. Next base: position 508,118 of record CAVOHU010000001.1, read on the forward strand.
ACAGCACGACATTCAGCGGGCTGCCGCTCTGGAACTGCGCGACGCCGGTGAGCTGCCACCCCGACAGGAGCAAGTTCAACGCGCGCGAGCGATAGGTTCCGGGCACATCCCACAGGAAGCTGATAACGACGCGGTGTCGCGCGTCGAAGTCGCATGGCCCTCGTTCCGCCTGCCAGTTCTTGCCGTCCTGCGGCCGAGACGAGGCGGACGACCCGTAGTCCATGCAGCGTGACAGCACGTAGGATCCCCACGCGCTGAAGCCCTTCGCCACGCGCCGGGCCAGCCCGACCTGCAGCGAGTCGTACTTGGAGCTGGCGACAGGCGATTGCACGCGGATTGAGCCGAAGCCTTGGAAGGGACGGCGCGAGTCGGTGTTGGTGGTCGTGGAACTGCCCGGGATGTAGGCGGCCTGGTTGATCTCCAGCGCGATCTCCTGGTTGCGGCCGGTCGACCCGTAGTAGCCGGCATCGAGCGCGAGGTTGCGCGCCACCTCGATCTGCACGTTGATGTTGTAGCTGTGCACGTAGGGTGTCGGCCACGTGGGTGCAATCGAGATCAGCGACGGCACCCTCGCCGCGCCCTGGCCGGCGAAGGGGTCGGCTATCGTGGTGCCGCGGAAGGTGATGCTGGAGGCCTCGGGCGGGTTCAGGACCAGGTCGCGCGAGGTGCCAACCGTGCCCTGGTTGTAGAAGATGCCGTAGGCTGCCCGAATCGCGGTTTTCCCTTTGCCCAGGGGATCGTAGGCGAACCCGATTCGGGGGCCGAGGTTCCGCTTGCTGGCGGCGAAGGGCGTGTCCTGGTGCTGGAGCTGGCCAGTGCTGACGTCGAAGACGCCAAACTTGCGGCCGCCGGTTTCCTTCGGAACGGTGAAGTATTCCCACCGTAGGCCGAGGTTCAGCGTGAGCCGGTCCGACACGCGGAAATCGTCCTGGAAGAACAGGCTGTAGACGTCGGTTGCGAGGTGCGTGGTCTGATCGCCGAACACCGCGGTCACCGTGGCAGTCTGGCCAATCAGGAAGTCCGCCATGGCGTTGCCAGTCACGGAGCCGTCGAACAGCATCGTGCCCTGGTCGATCGCGTACATGCGATTTCGCCAGGTCCTGATCTCGCCACCCGCCTTGAGCGAGTGCCTGCCGATGAGGTAGGACGCGACGTCTCGGAACGTGAATTTCGGGTCGCGCCAGCCGGTCGGCGCCTGGCCGCGTCCGAGCTGGAACCAGCCGACTACGTTGATCGACGGCAGCCCAATCTTGTCGTTGATGCCGTTGCTGATCCCGAACTCCGCCGGGTTGCTCAACTCGCGCGGATAGATCCTCCCGTCAAGTAGATTGAAGGCGAGTACTGCCTGGTTGACCAGCCGCGGCGTAATGATGGAGGTGTGCGTGAGTGTCGCATGATGTCGCAACCCCTGCCGCCAGTCGCCGAAACCGGGGAGGTTGGTGTTGGTCGACGGCTCGTCCCGGATGTCGCGCTGATACAGGTACGACAAGCTCAGGCGGTTGGCGTTGTTGAAGTTGTGATCGAGCTTGCCGGTGAACTGGTCCGCGTTACGCGGCTTGACCACCGGCCCGCCCGAGTTGAGTGCGCCCGGGAAGTTCGGGGCGGGCACGAGGCCGAGGACCTTTTGCGCCGCCGAGCTCAGCCGGTTCGACACGTCGAGAACCACCGTGCCCTGCGCGTCGCGGAAAATGCCCTGGCGTTGCTCGGCGGTAGGAACGGTTGCCCGCAGCGTGATCGACTCGCGCTGGCGGCGTCCCTCGTAGGATGCAAAGAAAAACGTCCGGTCGCGAATGACCGGCCCTCCCAGCACGGCACCGAACACGCTGCGCTTGAATGGCGGGATCGTCGCCTTCGGATCGTCGAAGTAGTTGCGCGCGTCGAACATGTCGTTGCGCAGGAACTCGAAGAGTGTCCCTCGATACTCGTTGCCGCCCGACCGCGTCACAATGTTGACGACGCCGCCCGAAGCGCGGCCGTACTCCGCGCTGAACGCGTTGGTCTGGAAGCTGAATTCCTGGATGGTGTCGATGTTCGGCACCATGACGACCTGGTTGTTCCGCACGTCGTTGTTCGGTGCCCCGTCGACCAGATAGTCGCTCGCATCGCTGCGCTGACCCGCCACGTTCCCCGTACTGGTCGACGCGATGCCGCCTGGCGGCATCACCGTCCCTGGGACGAGGAGCGTCAACTGCTGGATGTCCCTGGAGTTGAGCGGAATGTCGACCATGCGTCGGCTGTCGATCACCTTGCCGGCATTCGACGAGGCGGTCTGGACCAGCGGCGCGGTGCCTTCGACGGTGATGCTCTGTTCAGAGCCTCCCACCTCGAGCCTCAGGTTGATTTGGTTCACCTGCCCTACCTCAAGCACCGTGTCCTGCGCGGTCGTCTTGAACCCGGCGAGCGTGGCGGTGACGCGGTACCGGCCGACCGGAAGGAACACGAAGTCATAATGCCCTTGCCTGTCGGTGATTGCCTGCCGGCGCTCGCCGGTATTCAGGTTCTGTAGTTCCACGCCGGCGCCGGGGACCATCGCGTTGGTCGAGTCTTCGACAAGGCCCCGAATGGTCCCTGTCGGCGCTTGGGCGGCGACGGTCGCGGCGACCAAGAGCACAAGAACGAGGGTGAGACCGAGTTTCATTACGCCTCCTTGGCGCCGACACCAGCCGGCGCGGGAACAGGGCTGCCTCGTCACCGCGTACCGTGTTGCGGTCCGCTGGGAATGACTGGCAGCACGATGTGCGACGCGCGATCGGCCTGGTGATAGACCGTGTTCTCCGCCACGACGAACCGGCGGGCCTTCAGGATGGGCTCTCCGGTGTTCGGGTTGACGTCGAACCGGGGGAAGTTGCTGCTCGAGATGTCGACGCGGATGCGGTGTCCCTTCTTGAACACGTTGGCGGTCGGGTAGGGCTCGATGACGAACTCGTACGCAGTGCCCGGCTGCATCAGCACCTGCTTGTCGCGACCGCCGCGGTACCGCGCGCGCAGGATGCCGTCGGCCAGGTTCATCGCGTATCCATGGGGATAGTCGGCGTTGGGCGGATGCTCGTCCACCAGCTTCGCGGTGAAATCGGTGTCGAGCGCCGACGAGGACCCGTAGAGCACCACCTTCAGGTAGCCGGCAATCTCGACGTCCTCGGTCAACGGCGGCGTGCGGAAGACAACGACGTCGTGGCGCTGCGCCAGCGACAGGTGGTCGTGACAGCCGATGAACTCCTCGCGGCACACTTGGTTGAAGGCGCCCGGCACGTAGAAATCTCCGAAGGCCGAAACGTTCCCGCCGATCGAGGGCACCGGATTGCGCGGGTCGAAGGTGTACGTGGTCGAGGACGCCGCGGCCGACGGGGCCGTCCGGGAGAGGGACCCATCGGCGCCGAAGTAGTAGTCCATGTACTGCGTCTCCTTGAGCGGCCATGAGTCCGACTCGTGCCAGTGGCCGCCGTGATTCAGTCGGCCGTCCACGTTCTTGCGCTCGTCACCGCCTCCCATCACGAAGATCTTCACCGGCGGATCTTTCGTGATGCCGGTGTCGCGGCCCAGCACGAATTGGTCGAACCACGCGAGGCGCACTTGGTCGTAGACGGCTCCGGCCTCGTCGCCGAAGTCGACGTCACCAGCCACCCGAGGCAACGCCGAGGTGTGCGTCCACGCGCCGAGCATCAGCCACTGCGGCGACTTCTTGATGGGTGCCAGCGCGCGCCAGTTGTCGCTGTGCGCGCGTGGATAGGTGTCGTACCAACCGGAATGATGGAAGGTCGCGACGTCGGCCATCGTCTTGTAGTAGAGCGTCAGGTTGAACCCCGGATCGGACCAGAAGTCGTCGGGACCGGGGTAGTCGCTGTGCTCGACGATCGACAGCAGCCAGTCCTCGTAGGACGGCGTGAAGCGAAGCGGCGTCTCGCCTTTGCGGAACGGGAACATGAACGGCAGGTTCTTCGTGAGGTACTCGAGGAACTTCGCCCGCTCCGCGCGCGCGCCGGCGGCCGCGACCGGGTTGTCGAGGGCCTCCTTACCAACGGCCGCGGCACCGGTCGACCAGTTCAGGTACCGCAGCTCCAGCGCTCCGCCGGTGCGCATCGACCACAGCGCATAGTTGGACTGCGCGAAGGCCGGCACCATTGCCGCCAGCCCCTTCGGGTTCTGCGTGGCCAGGGAGTGACCGCGCGACGCCGGCGTGGGAGATCCCGTAGGTTCCCACCTTCCCGGTGCTCCATTCCTGCTTCGCCAGCCACTCGACCGCATCCGCGCCGTCGAACTGCTGCCGCCCATACAGGTAGAACGCGCCGCCTCCCGACTTGAACCGCCCCCGCATCGTCTGCTCCGCGACGACGTATCCGCGGGATGCGAAGTAGCGGGCGCTCGAGCTCTTGCCTTGCGAGGCGCTGCTGTCGTTCATGTTGCGCGTCAGCAGCACCGGGAACGGCCCCCGGGCGGGCTTTCCATCCCTCCCGGGAAAGTACAGCGCCGTCGCGAGCGTCACGCCGTCGCGCATCGGAATCATGACGTTAGGTTGGTACACGACGTCATAGGTCGGCGGGCGGTCGTACCGGTGCATCCAGTTCTGTCGCGATTGCGCCTGACCTTCGCGCACGCCGGCCGCGGGCGCATGCATGGCCAGGAGGTAGCGTACCGAGGAGGAAGACGAGCGGTAGGGCGACCCGACGGCTGCTCATGGTGGCCTCCCGAAAGACGAGAACCCGGTTGGGTGCGGACGTTCGCTTCGGACGACGAGCGCGCGGGATGAAGTGGACGAACCGCTTGACGAAGGTTCGAGCGCGAGTTGGTTTGCACGTGGGTATACAGAAACAGACCGTCTATGTCAAGGAGAACTTGGAAGAGGCGTTAGAAATGGCTGTATTTCAGGCACGATCGCACCGGCTCGCACCGGTTCGGTTGCGCGTGCATGGTGCATGCTGTATACTCCCTCGCGTTTCGACGGGCATTTCCCTTCCGGACATTCCGTTCATCAGGTACCACCCGTCGCTGGCCCTGTTGCCGATCGTCGACCGCTCGCCCCGATGAACCCGAAGGCGTGGGATCCGACTTCACGCAGGATTCCGCGCCCGCGGCTGAAGCAGACGAGGAGGATTCGGATGAATTGGCACTCCCACCGTTCTCGGCCCATCGTGCGACTCTCCCTGGCCGTCCTCGGCACCCTGGCTGTCGCCCTGACCGCTTCGATCGGGGTACAGGGACAGCAGGCTCCGCGCCGCCCGGCGGCTGTTGCCGCCGCGCCGGCCGCGCCGCCCATCTACTTCCCTGACCGCTTCAACTGGCAGAATCGCAAGGCCGAAGACGTGGGCATGGACAGCGCAGCACTGGACGACGCGGCGAAGTACTCGATTGCGCACGAGAACCCGGCGTCCAAGGATCTCGCGCTCGATCACGCGATCATGTTCGCGAAGGAGCCGTTCAACGAGATCGCCGGCCCGATGAAGCCGCGCGGCGCGCTCAGCGGTCTCGTCGTTCGCCGCGGCTACGTCGTCGCGGAATGGGGCGACACGCGACGCGTTGACATGACCTTCAGCGCCACAAAGACGTTCGTCTCGACAGTCGTCGGGCTCGCGTGGCAGCGGGGACTCATCGGCAACCTCAACGACCGGGTCCGCGACTACCTGCCCACCACCGAGCTGTTCGACTCGCCGCACAACGCGCCGATCACGTGGGACCACCTGCTGCGCCAGACCAGCGACTGGTCGGGAACGCTGTGGGGAAAGCCGGACTGGGCGGACCGGCCGGAAGGGGAGAAACCCTCAGACTACCCGAACCGGAAGCTGTGGGAGCCGGGGACGCACTACAAGTACAACGACGTGCGCGTGAACCTGCTCGCCTTCATGGCTACCATGGTGCTGCGTCGGCCGCTGCCCGAAGTGCTGCGCGACGAGCTGATGGAACCGATCGGCGCGTCGAACACGTGGCACTGGCATGGCTACGACAACGCCTGGATCGAGATCGACGGCCGCAAGGTCCAGTCGGTGAGCGGCGGCGCACACTGGGGCGCCGGCATGTTCATCTCGGCGCGCGATATGGCTCGTTTCGGGTACCTGTTCCTGCGCAACGGCAAGTGGAAGGACAAGCAGATCATCTCCGACAAGTGGATCGCGATGGCGCGCACGCCGGGAACGGCGAACCCGAACTACGGGTTCTGCAACTGGTTTTTGAACACCGGCCGCAAGCCACTGCCGTCGGCCCCTGAGTCGAGCGTCACCTTCCGCGGCAGCGGCGCCAATGTCATCTACATGGATTGGGAGAACGACCTCGTCGTGGTCGTGCGCTGGATCAGTGGCGGGGATTCGCTGAATACGTTCATCGGCAAGGTGCTAGCGAGCATCAAGACGCCGGCGTAGTCGTTCGCCGTTGGCTTCCAGGCTTGACAGACGGTGCTTCGCAGCGTCGTACCTGCGATCGTCGATTCGTGTTGCGAAAGGCTTCCATGTCACGTCGCATCAGATTGTCGTCATCCGCCTCGGTCACTTCCGCGGCGTCAACGTCGGCGGCCAGGCCCTCACAGCCGAGCTTGCCGAATTGATGTCTGCGGTCGACCTTCGGAAGAGCACCGCGACACGGCGGCTCCGGCCCTACGGATATCTCGGACGACAGCGGCGGTATCTCCCGGGGTACGTTGAGGTGACTCGTTTGACTGGGAGGCTCTCTGTGAGCGAGAAACCGACGCATGTCCGACGGTGGGTCCTGTTTGTCGTCTGTCTCGTGTATTTCATCACCTATCTCGATCGCGTCAACATCGCGGTGGCGGCCCCGCTGATCATGAAGGAGTTCGATATCAGCAAGGTGCAGCTCGGGGCTGTGTTTGCAGCATTTTCGTGGTCCTACGCCTCGTTCCAAATCCCCGTCGGCATGCTCGGCGACAGGTACGGGCCGCGGAAGGTGCTGGCCAGCCTCGTGACGTTCTGGTCCCTCATGACCGGCGCGACGGCCGTGGTTTGGAACTTTGGCTCCTTGTTGGTGGCTCGGTTCCTGTTCGGGATCGGCGAGGCCGGCGCGTTTCCGAACGCCACGCGAGCCTTTTCGAAGTGGATTCCAGCGACAGAACGTGGTTTTGCGCAGGGTCTGACCCACGCGTTCGCTCGCTTGGGCGGCGCGGTCACCCCGGTCATCGTGGTAGCCATCATGTCGGCTTGGGGCTGGCGCGAGGCGTTCTACATATCCGCCGTTATTGGTCTTGTCTGGGCAGCTGTTTGGTACGTCTGGTATCGCGACACGCCCAGCGAGTATCGCGAGCGGTGGGGAGGCATCAACGCGTCCGAGGTGGAAGTCATCAACAGAGAGAAACCCGCCAGGGGTACCGCGCCGAAAGTCCCTTTCCGGCGCCTCCTGAAAAGCAAGAACCTGTGGGCACTCTGTGTCAGTTACTTCTGCTATTGCTACACCGTCTGGATCTACCTGACATGGCTGCCGACCTATCTCGTCGAAGGCCGCGGGTTCACGATCGTCAGAATGGGTATCTTCGCCGGCCTGCCCCTGCTGGCGGGCACGATCGGCGACACGCTGGGCGGCTGGCTGTCGGACAAGCTGTGGATACGGACGCAGAACGGTCGGTTCTCGCGTCGCGTCGTCGCCATGTTCGGTCTCCTGGTCGCAGCCGCGTTCATGATTCCAGGCGCCGTCACCAGCTCGCCCTACGCTGCCGTGTTCTTCCTGGCCTGTGCTCTGTTAGGCCTCGAGATGGCGGTCGGCGTCTATTGGGCAGTGTGTCTCGATATCGGGTCGGAATCCGCCGGCACGGTTTCTGGGATGATGAACTCGGTCGGCAACCTCGGGGCGGCGATCTCACCACTTTTGTTCGGCCTCATCGTTCAGAACACCGGGTCCTGGGTCTACCCGTTCATTGTCGCAAGCGGGCTCCTGGTGATCGGCGCGGGCCTGTGGCTACGAATCAATCCCGAGATCTCGGTGGATGACGAGCTTAAACTGGGTGCCGAACGAGGGTTGGTTGCCGGCGGATCGGGCTGACCAACGTACTCCTGTTGGAGCGAATTGGTGGTGCTCCCCATGTATTCATGTCCCCGACGCACTCCTCGACAAGCCTCCATTGGGGAGCGTGTTGGCCATAACGGACCGAAGGCGGGCTCTGATTCTAGGCGACCCGACGATAGCGAATTGCGGCGCAATGGACCAAGGACCTGCACTGTTGCGAAGTTGTACTTCTGAGCGGGATCGCAGCACGGCGACCATGTGCTCGCTGCATGCTGTGCGCCTGTCGCATCAGGATGATGCGGTGCCCCAACGGCATCACAGATGGAGGCCCTTTGTGCAGCGGGTGGCTGTCGTCGTCGTGTTCATGGTTCTCGCATCGCTTTAGCCTCGCCGGCAGCAAAGGCGGCGCCAGGCTGCTGGTGTGCCGATCGCTTGCCAGGCCGAAGCGTCGCGGCGGTTTCAACTACGGGAGGGCTGGCTCGCCAAGCCAAAGCGTCAGGGCTGTTTCACCAGCGCGAAGGCTGGAGGTCACATGAACGAGATCGAGGTCGACATCGCCCGCTGCACCGGCTGCAAGTCGTGCGAGCTGCAGTGCGCCCTCGGGCGCGACTCGCTGGCGCAGCGGTTACCCGACGCCATCTACGAGGAGGTGGCGCCCAGCCCGCGCGTGCGCGTGGAACCGCTCGGCCTTGGCGCCGCGCTCCCCATCCAGTGCCGGCAGTGCGACCCGGCTCCCTGCCTCGACGCCTGCCCGTCCGGCGCCCTGTTGCGCGATGACAGCGCGGGCATCGTCGCCTATACCGAGACGCGGTGCATCGGGTGCTGGATGTGCGTGATGGTGTGCCCGTTCGGCGCCGCGGCGCCCAGGCGCTCCGCGAAGAAGATGATCAAGTGCGATCGCTGCACCGGCATGGAGGAGCCCTACTGCGTGGCCGCCTGCCCGACCGGTGCGCTGCTCCTGGCCGACACGGCACAGTTGACGGTGGCCGTGCGGCGATCCTTCAGGGAAGGCGTCGTGGACGCCCTGACCGATGGCCGTGCACTCGGCCTCCACTTCTCGCCTGCTGAATGAGGATGATGCTCATGTTACAAGTGCGAAAAAAGACCGCGGTCAGGTCCTTCGCCGCGCGGATCGACGAGATGAGCGAGGCCGGCGTCCCCCTCTCGTGGGATCGCTACGAGACCCAGCTTCCGCTCTGCGGCTTCACGCAGAACGGCCTGAACTGCTCCGCCTGTTTCCAAGGGCCGTGCCGCATCAACCCGTTCGGCGATCTACCGGATCGCGGCGCCTGCGGTTTGTCCGGCGCGCAAGTCGTTCTGCACAACTTCTTCGGGCACGTCCGCCGCGGCGCGCTCGACCACCTGAACGTGTGGCTGAATGAGCTACCCGACGAGAGGAGCCGCGACGCGGCGACCCACGCGACCGCGGCGCTCGTCGACCGCCTTCCCGGGACGGTCGCGGCCGGCCTGCGAAAGCGGGGACTGCTGCCACGCAACCTGTTCCTCGACGTGATGACGGCGCGCAACCCGTTCGCCGTCGATCCCGCAGCCATCGACGCCAGCCTCGCCGGCCTTCTGCGCCTTGGCGTCTGCTCGCTGCTTTCCTCCGCGGCGATCGTGGAGCTGTGCCCCACTCTGTCGCAAGACACCTCCGACGAGGACCCTTCGACCGGCGTCACGGTGCTGATCGACGGCACGCTGCCGAGAACGTTCCTGAACCAGTTGCACGCACACGCGGCCGGGGACGGCCACGTTCGGGTCATGGGCACGGCGGGCAACGGCTTCCTGCACGGACGGGACCGCGCGTTCCTCAGTCCGGGCTCGCCGGAACTCGCCATCGCCTCGGCGGAAGTGGACTTCGTGCTCCAGTCGGACCTCGACGGCTACCCGGCGCTCGCAGGCGCCTGTGAGGCGATCGGCGTGCCTCGCGCGACGATTCTCGACGGCGCGTGGCCGCTTCCTGCCACGATCGTCGAACGCGCGCGCGAGCACCGGAGGCAGGCCGGCGCGGCCCCGGCTGGCGATGCGGGGCTGGCAGTGCGGACTAACCCGTTCCCGGCCGACGCGGGCGCGTGGATCCACGAGGCGGTGACGGCAAAAAGTGTGCGCGGAGTGGTGTTGCTCGTCGCCGGCACCAACGTTCGGCAGACCCACTTCGAGCGGACCATAAAGGTGGCCACCGGCCTCCTGCGCAAGGACGTCATCTTGCTGGTCGCCGGCGATGCGGCGGCGATGATCGGTCCGGTCGCGGAGGAACTGGCGAAGGCGGCCGGCCCGCAGGTCGCGGAGGTGTTCGCCCGCCACCCGCATCCGTGGCTGTCGGTGGGATCCGTGTTCGAGACGGCCAGGGCGCTCGATGTCCTAAGTCGGCTGGCCGGCCCGCACGGTTTCGCGGGTGTGCCGGTCGCGGCGACGTTCCTCGAGATGCCGACGGCCCCGTTCCTGGCGGCGGCCCTCGGCTGGCTGGCGCTAGGCGTGCCGACGCAGCTCGGGTCGCCGCTGCCGTTGTGGGGCGACGCCGGGCTGACACGGAAGCTAACCGACGAGACGGGCACCTCTTGGGGCGCAAGGCTGCTCGCCTCGCCCACGTTGCCCGCTCCCGAGGAGCAGGTCGCGCAACTGCTGGCTCAGTTGGAGCCAGCCAGACCCTTGGACCCTGGACCCTGCGAGGAACTGTGAGGGAGACCGCATGCGCTACGTGGTGATCGGGAACAGCGCCGCAGGCGTCTCGGCCGCCTGGACCCTGCGCCAGCGCGACCCGAAGGCGCAGATCGAGATCATCAGCGACGAGCGCCACGCGTGCTACTCGCGGATCCTACCATGTACCTGGTGGCCGGCCGCATTGACGATGCCGGCCTGTGGCTGCAGCGCGTCGAGGATTATGAGCGGGTGCGTGTCGACCTCCGGTTGGACGAGCGCGTGGAAGGGATCGACGCGGCGGCCCATCGCCTGCATACGAGCCGCCGCGCGGCCGTGCCCTACGACCGCCTGCTCCTCGCAACCGGAGCTTCCGCCATCCGCCCCCAGATTCCCGGCATCGAGCTGGCCGGCATCGAAACGCTGCGCATCCTCGAGGACGCCCAGCGGATTATGGACGGCGCGACGCCCGGCGAATCGGTGGTGGTCGTCGGCGGTGGGCTGATCGGGGTTCGAGCGGCGGAAGCACTAGCGGCACGCAAGCTGCGCGCGCACCTGATCGTGTCGTCGGCGCAAATCCTCTCGCAGATGCTCGACGCGGGGTCGGCAGCCGTCATGCTCAACTGGCTGCGGGGACACGGCATCGACATCCGGCTCTCAACCGATGTGAAGGAGTTCGGAGGCCTGGGTGCGCTGCGGGCGGTGACTCTGTCGGACGGCAGCCGCGTCCAGGCGCGCCTCGCCGTGGTGGGCAAGGGAGTCCGCGCGAACACGAGCTTGGCCGCCGGCAGCCCGATTCGCGTCGAGGAGGGGATCCGCGTCGACGATCGGCTCGAGACCAACGCGCGCGATGTCTACGCCGCGGGCGACGTGGCGGAGGTGTACGACCCCCTGCGCCGCCAGCCCTGGATCAACGCGTTGTGGCCGATTGCCGTGGAGCAGGGACGGCTCGCCGCCGCGAACATGTCAGGCGGCGCCGAGCTTTATGGCGGTTCCATCCGGATGAACGCGCTCGCCGTCTTCGGCTATCCGTGCGTGTCGGTCGGACACGTCTACGATCTGCCGCACGCGGACACGCTGGTCTATCACGAGGGCGCCGCGCGGGGCGTCAGCCCCGCGAAGACCGCCTGGCCCGGGACCTACCGCAAACTGTTCTTCCAGGACGGCCGCCTGGTCGGCGCCGTGCTGATGGGCGACGTGACGGGGGCTGGCATCGTGACCGAAGCCATCCGGGTCGGACGACCCGTCTCGCGCGCCTGGGCCGAGGCAACGCTCGCCCGCGGTTCGCTCTTCTCGCGCCAGATGGCGGCAGTGTGGGAGGCAGCATGAGAATCGATCCCCTGAAGTGCATCGGCTGCGGTCAGTGCCGCTTCTTCTGCACCATCCGCGGCAGCATTATGTCGTTTTGTCGTGATGCCGGTTCGCCCGGCCGCGTCTACATGGCGATCGACGAGGATGAGTGCGTCGAGTGCAACGCGTGCCAGCGCAGCCTCGTCTGCCCGACCGACGCGCTCTATCAGCCGGACCTTGCGTGGCCGCGTACCGTCCGCAAGAACTTCAGCGATCCACTGAAGGTGCACCCGGAGACCGGGATCCCCGGCCGCGGCACCGAGGAGATGAAGACTAACGAGGTGACGGGACGCTTTCGGCGCGGAGTGTTCGGCATCGCGCTGGAGCTCGGCCGCCCCGGCGTCGGCACGCGCTTCACCGATGTGGACCGAGTGGCTCGAGCCGTGGCTGCGATCGGCGCGCACTTCGAGCCTGCCAACCCGGTGACCAAGCTGATGAGCGACACCGCGCGCGGCACCATTCGCGACGACATCCTGCAGGAAAAGGCGCTCTCTGCCATCGTCGAGTTCATCGTGCCCGCCGAGCGGCTGGAGGACGCGTTCAAGGCGATCCAGCAGGTCGCGCGGGAAATCGACACGGTGTTCAGCGGGGACATCATCGCCCGCGTCGAGCCGGATGGGCGTATTCCCAGCGTGGAGGCGATGCGGCGGCTAGGCGTTCCGTTCTACATCAACGGCAAGAGCAATATCGGGCTGGGACGGCCGACCGCCCCGGAGGTGTGATCCATGACGCATTCCCTGCACCGGCGAGGGACGGGAGACAACCTGGCTGACGATTTCGTCCTCCTGGCGATGTCGGCGAAGGGGGTCAACGAGGAAGGGTCCGGCACGAAACTCCTGGCGTTCTTGGAAGTCCTGCTCGAGAATCGCCCGGTCAACTGCGGCGACATGGTGACCGGGAACCGTTTTGCCCACGACGAGGCGGAGATCTTCGCGAACGTCAGGGACCAGTCGATTGTGCACGGTGTGTTCGACGACGAGGCGACGCTGGTACACGTGCTGGAGCAGCTTCGCGAGCGCGACATCGGAATGTCGGTGGTGTGCACGGGCGTCCACGAGACGACCGAGCGCTGCTGCCGGCAGGCCGGCCTGGAGAAGCACACTGTCGAGCATTCACTGGGAATATTCGGAAGGACCGAACTGCTCCCGGACGAGGACTATCTGCAGCTCACCACCATGTGCGGCCACGCGATGGTGCCGGCCAACCTGGTGGAGCAGGTGATCAGACAGATCAAGCGGGGGAAGAAGACGTATCGTCAGGCGGCCGAGGAGCTGGCGCGCCCCTGCCACTGCGGCATCTTCAACCCGGCGCGCACGGCCAAGCTGCTGCGCAAGCTCGTTCCGCAGATGACGCTGATGGAGTAGAGGGCGGGTTCGCGGACCCCGACCTACTGCGCGCGTTCGACCTCATTGTGCGCCTGTCACGCCTGATTCGCCACCGGGCCCTGGTCGGCCGCCACGCCCAGCTGCAAGAGGATCTGCGCGAGGTTCATGCGCGCCGCCATCTCGCCTGGCCGACGCTGCAACCCGGCGCGGTAGCGATCACGCGCTGTCGCGAATTGCCCGAGCGTGGCGGGCACGATGCCCGGATTGAGATCGGCCTCGACGAGAACGGGCTGCAGTGGGTCAACGACCTATCCGCGCAGGTTCACTGAGCAGCCGCGGCCGGCCACATGGCCCCGACGCGCCCACCGATGCTGAGTCCCCCCATGAACGCGGCAAGCGTCACACTCGGGGCGAACACGGTCCCCGCAAGAACCAGCGCGAGCAGCCACAGCCGCGGCACCTCGTAGACCAAGCCGGCGGCGCCAGACAGCAAGCAGAAGAGGAAGACGAACAGAGCAAAGGCGTGGCGGCGCCGCTAACGTTGTACCGGCGACCCGTCGCGATGAGAGGACGTCACATGGTGGCAGTCTCGTGGAACCGCGCCTGCTCCTGAATTGCCGCCAGCGTGATGGTCTGGGCCGTCTGGAGGTGCGTATTCATCATCTGGGCCACCCGCTCACCGTCGCCAGCGCGTAGCGCCTCGATCATGCGGCGGTGATCCTGCACGGACGACCGTCGAAGCTCGACCGACCTGAGCCCCAGCACCCGGTATGGTTGCATCGCGAGGCGGAGATTGGTGATCAGGTGCAGGAGGCGCTTCTGCCCGGACGCCTCAATGAGCAGCATGTGGAAGCGCCGGTTCCACCCGCTCAGCCGTTCCTCGTCGGCCTCGATGCACTTCTCCGCGTGATCGCACAACGCCTCGAGGCGCTCGATCTGCTTCGGCGTGACGTGCTCTGCCGCCAGGCGCGCCGCGTAGCACTCCAGCACCTTGATCAAGCCGAAGATCTCCATGACGTCGTGTTCGGACAACTCGACCACGGTGACGCCACCCGTGTTGAGCGGCTTGACGAAGCCGTCCTGCTGGAGCTTCGATAGCGCTTCCCGCACGGGCGTGCGGCTAGCGCCGAGCGACCGCGCCACCTCGAGCTCCTTCAGCCGCTGCCCGGGACGGAGGTCGCCGGAGACGATCGCCTGCTTCAGAGAGTTGTAGATCTGCTCGGTCAAGGTGCGTCGCTCGACCTGTCGTCGTTTTTCGAGTGTCTCCACGTCACTGCTCCCCAAGGGCGGTACCGGGGATGCCCCCGCGGCTCGCCATCCATCGAGGCATCGTCTCAGGCCTCAAGCGCGACGACGCACCCTGCGAGACGTTCATGACCGGGATCGGACAGCCCGGAACCGGGGACGGACGACAGGCTCGGAGCCCGCAACTACAGCCCGCGTGGCGATCTTGTTCTGGCCGCCCTCAGGGCCCAGTCGGTGCAGATCGAACCACTGCGCCACCTGAGTGCTCCAGATGTGAGGCAGTCGAGGCACATAGGCATTCATAGTATAGCTATGCGCATGTGGGCCGGCCAACGAGTTTTGTCTGGTTCCGGCGCGCCTTCTGTCGCCTGGTGACCGAGGCAGTCCACCAACCGCGCGCGAGTGGTCCGGGGAGCGACACTTGGTCGTTCCTTCCGCTCTGAAGGTGCCCGAGCTCCGTGCCGACGAGGTGCTGGAACTTCCTGTCGAGGATATGCGCCTTCGCTAGGATCTTCGCGGCCAGCACCGCTCCTGGGCCGCCGCGTGCTTGGAACCTGATCTCGACCGTTCGGCCGCCCTCGATCACACGATAGATGCGCTGGTTCCTGGGCCGATCGCGCCGTGGCCACGCCGGACCCGATCGATTCCCTGCGTGTGATGCCAACAATGGCGAGGGTGCTACGCCGAACGATGGCGTGCTCGGTTGCCTACGCCTGCTCTGCGCTCGTCTCGCCCTCGTGCGCGATGCGGCGCAGCAGCCGCTCGGCGCGCTCAGGATTGAACACGCCGCAAACGCAGAAGCGGGACATGTAACGGGCGCACACCGCGGGGCTGCGCCGGCCTGTCTTCACCCATTCGATCATCTTCTTCGCGAACGCGCTCGACACCATCCCGTGTCCGCACATCGTCATCACGGACAGGGTCTGCGCGTCGGGCAGCTTCGTGTTCCGCGAGAGGAAGCCGAGCGAGGTACTCGACCGCGTGCGGGGTGATGCCCACCTGTCGGCAGCATGCGCGCGCGTCCTCCACGACGGCGGCGATGTTGACCGAGAGGCCGAGATCGGCCGCCTTCACTTCCTCCAGACACGCGCGCAGCGCCTCGATCGTGTCGAAGACCGCCGCCACCGTGGTTCGCTCGTTGAACTCGGTGGTCACCTGCTCGAGGCTGAGTCGATCCTCCCGCTTCCAGTGCGAGAGCGGAGTCAGGTTGCGCGAGGGGCGGAAGATGCCGCCTTTGGTCGCATCGCCGAGGTTGACCGGCTGGTGTTGCGCGCAGATGGAGAGGAAGGTGCGCAGCCGCTCCACCGCGCCAATGTCGTTCTTCCCCTTCGTCGTCTTGGCGAAGAGGATATAGTCGTCCTTGAAATCGTCAGCCGGCCCAAACCGGTGCAGCGTGTTGGTCATTCCGTCGCCCCCTGGGGCTGGTCGGCCTTCCCCGTCTCGGGCGGATTGGTTACCCGCCCCAGCCCGAGGTTCATCTTGCCGCGGATGATCGGATACCCGCGCACGCGCATGATCTCCTCGATCGGGTTGCTGTCATCCGGCTCGTCGAGCGCCGCCACGCCCAGCGCGACGACCGTGTCGAGCGTGGGGGCGATTCGCTCGACGACGTCGATGAACTTCGCCACCTGGTCGAGTGAGGTCTTGAACTCGACGATCGCGGAGAGCACCCGTTCAGCGAGCACGTCGGAGCGGATGACGCCCCGCGCCCGATCGTCCATCAGTTGCGTCACCGGGTTCTTCTCCTCGAAGCAGGCGCCTGCCTTCGCCAGCGCCAGCGTCAGACGGTTGATGTCCGAGAACCAGACGCCGACGGCGGGCCGCCCCAGCTCGACGACGAAGCCTGCCTCGCCGCGCGTTACGCGGCCTGTGACGTCGTTGGTCTTGACCTCCTCGGTGCCGCGGCCGGCGATGCCGGTGCTCTCATGCGTAACGACGACGTCGGAAAAGGCGCGGCGGACCGAGCGGGGCCACGTCAGATCATCCTGCTCGATGGCCGCCGTCGGGCATACGTCCGGCTCGGGGTCAAAGCGCAGGCGCAGTCGCGCCAGCACCGCCCGCACCGCGCGAACCAGCGTCGGGTTGAGGTGCTCCTGGCTCATGCCGCGGAAGCAGAGCGAACACTCAACGCACTCGTCGCGCGCGATCTCGGCGCGTCTGGAGGACGGATTGATAGCGATGGCGCCCATCGGGCAGATGGCGACGCAGTTGCCGCAGGCGACGCAGCGCCGGGAGCTAATCTTCATGGGTATCTGCCGCCGGCGGGCCCGAAAGGTAGCGGCCCTTGGAGTATCGTATACAGTATATCAAATACCGTGGTTGTGACGACTCCACTGTGTCCGGTTATAAGTCGAATAGTGGCAACTGGTTGCAGTCTTCGACTATGCCGAGATTGAGCCTAACATCGAAAACGGCCGTAAGAACGGGCGTTTTCTCGAAACGCGTGACGCTGAGAATTTGGAGAAGTTTGTAGGGACTGACGTCGAGCGCGAGGCGCTTCCTGACGATGGCGACGAGGACGTAGACCGCGAGCGCGATCCAGATCTGGGTCTTCACGGCGTTCTCGCTGGTGCCGTAGAAGGCTTTGATTCGTAGGTGCTGATTGATCCACTTGAAAAAGAGTTCGACTTGCCAGAGCGCTTTGTACAGGTGCGCGATCGTGAGCGCGGGCAGCACGAAGTTGGTCGTGAGAAAGATCAACCGCGTGTGCGTCTCTGGATCGACATAGCGCACGCGGCGGAGGGGCTGCGGGTAGTGCACGCGGCTCTCGTGGGTCGCGGGGACGACCACGTGATCCGACACGACGCCCGTTGTCGCGTCGACCGGCCGCGACGAGCGCCGCGTGAATCGAATGCCCGCCTTCGACCGCGTGACGAAGAACGCGGCCTCGTCGGTGAACCGATGCAGTCGAGCGAAGTCGACGTCGCCGCGGTCCATCAGGTAAATCGCGTTCGCTACCACCGTGGGAATCGCGCCCCGCAAGTCGACCAGCGTGTGCAGCTTGATCGCGGCGGCGATCGTGGGCCCAGGGAAAGACCGAGAGACAGAGTTCGATGATCGTGGCGTCGAGCGGGTAGACCGTGTCCGCCAAGTCGACCGAGAGCGGTTCATCGACATACAGGGCCCGCGCCGTGCGGATGAGGCCGTTCGCGAAGTCGGCGTAGATCCGCCAATCGCGCGTTTCATTGGCATCCGCCATCGTCGCCCGCGCGACGCGCGTACGAAAGCCGACGTGATACAGCTTCGGCTGCACGGTGCGCAGGCACGCTTCGATGTCGCGGAGACTCTCGCGATACGTCAGCTGCGCGAAGGCCATGCATAAGATTGGTCCCAGCACAAGAAGCGCGATGATTTGTCATTGCCGTCATACCGGGTCACGCACTTCTGAAACTCGAATCGCGAGACGTGGTCCATCAGCCCGACGAACACGGTACGGCCACGCAGCATCCAGCATTGTCGCCCGGGGGCTCCTGAAACGGAAAATCAGCGAAAGCCGCAGGTATCCAATAGTGACGGAACCCCACCTAATTCGCGACGTGTCAGGCTGTTGCAGCGACTCGATCGATCAATGAGCGGACACTACTGTGTCGACGCCCACCCGGCACGACTCTTCGGCGCCGCCCGAGTCGTGCGCCACGAACTGACCCGACTTGTAGTACTGCTGGGCGACCCAGTCGTGGAGGCTGGCGGCCGTCGTGTGCTCGGAGCTGACGATCGCGCCGACCTGGAGCGCCGCGCCTGGCAGGGTCAATCCGGGCGCCACGAAGACGATGCCCGAGACGCCGCCGGGGGTCCAGGAGGTGGCCTTCCTGAGCGGCTGGCCGCCGAAGTCGATCGCGTCGGGAGGCGCTGACGCCTTCGAGGTCGAGCAGCCCGCCGTCAGCCTGGCGCATTCTCACGCGCGCGATTCGCATCATGACCGCGGAGGTGTATCCTACTCGCCGATGGCGGAAGAGTCGCACTCACTCGGACCGGACAGGGAGGCGAACGATGACGGCACCCTCGAGTCTCGACGGCCACGTCGCGCTCGTCACGGGCGCGAACCACGGCATCGGCGCGGCGACCGCCCGCGAACTCGCGCTGGGCGGCGCGCGCGTGCTCATCTCGTACCTCAGGCTGGCGGACAACCCGCAGTCCGGACTGCCCGCGACCTATCGCGAGAACCGCGCCTCGGGGGCGGGCCACGTGCTGGCGGCGATCCAGAGTGCCGACGGCAAGGCCGTGGCCCTCGAAGCCGACCTCGCAGATCGGTCGACGCCGAAGCGGCTGTTCGATTTCGCCGAAGCCGAGCTCGGGCCGGTCGACATCCTCGTCAACAACGCGAGCGGCTGGCTGGCGGACACGTTCACCACGGACACCGCGGGCCGCTTCGGCCGCGCGCTCAGGCGCGTGTCCGCCGACACGTTCGACCGGCAGTTCTCGGTCGACGCACGAGGGGCGGCGGCGCTCATCGCCGAGTTCGCCCGCCGCCATGCCGAGCGGAATACTCATTGGGGCAGAATTATCGGCCTGACCTCGGGCGGCCCCGGCGGATTTCCAGGCGAGGTGTCGTACGGCGCGGCGAAGGCCGCGCTCGAGAACTACACCCTGTCGGCGGCAATCGAGCTGGCCCCGCTCGGCATTACCGCCAACATGGTCTATCCGCCGGTCACCGACACCGGTTGGGTCACCGACGAAGTCCGGGACTATGTGAACGAGCGGCCCGATCTGATCCACGTCGCCGAGCCTGACGAAGTGGCGCGGGTGATTGCGTACCTGGTGTCAGATGATGCAGGGCTGATTACGGGAAACGTCATCCATCTCAGGTGAGCGCGGCCAGGACTGGCGGGGATTGGTGGTCGAGGCCTGATACATGAACCAGCCAGCACTCGCTGTCGTCACCGGCGCGTTCGGGTACTCGGGAAAATACATCGCGCGCCGGCTGATCGCAGCAGGCAGGCGGGTCCGCACGCTCACGAATTCGCCGCAGCGCCAGAACCCGTTCGGCGCGTCGGTGGAGGCCCATCCCTACAACTTCGATCGACCCGACGAGCTCGAGCGGTCGCTCCGCGGGGCAGACGTCGTCATCAACACGTACTGGGTGCGATTCGACCACGCGGATTTCACGCACGCGCAGGCCATCCGAAACACCCTGCTCCTGTTCGAGGCCGCCAGGCGGGCGGGCGTCGCGCGCGTGGTCCACATCAGCATCACCAACCCGTCGCTCGATTCGCCGCTGCCGTACTTCCGCGGCAAAGCAGAGATCGAAGCGGCGTTGAGGTCGTCCGGGCTGTCCTACGCGATCCTGAGGCCGACCGTCCTCTTCGGGCAGGAGGACATTCTCATCAACAACATCGCGTGGATGCTCCGCCGCTTTCCGTTGTTCGGGGTCTTCGGCGACGGGAGCTACAGGCTGCAGCCGATGTTCGTCGACGATCTCGCCGCGCTCGCGGTGGAAGCGGCAAGCTCGCGCTCGGACCTGGTCGTGGACGCCATCGGCCCGGAAACGTTCACGTACCGCGAGCTCGTGTCGGTCATCGGCGAGGCCATCGGCCGGAAGCGGCCGATCGTGAACATCCCGCCGGCCTTCGGGGTGGCTGTCGGCCGCATCGTCGGAATGCTCGTTCGCGACGTGATCGTGACGAAGGACGAGGTGGCCGGCCTGATGCAGAATATGCTGGTGACCTCCTCGCCTCCCGCGGGCACGACGCGGCTGTCGCAGTGGGCGATGGAGCACAGGGACAGCCTCGGACGGCGGTACTCGAGCGAGCTGGCGCGGCGGGAGCGCGGCCGCCCGCGTCGCGGGTGAGCCGAGTTCCCCGCCCGGTGCCCACGCTCACGGCGCGGCTGATCGACTCAAGGTGAGGTGATCGTGGAAACTCGCCAGTTCCTCTGGGGGCTCTCGAACGGGATCGGCGCGTTCGCGATTGCCGGCGCCTTCTGGCTGGGCCTGGGAATAGGGATGCTGGCGGGCGAGCTTGGCGGAGTGCTGTGCGCGATGCTGACGCTCGTTCAGGTTGGCGGCGCCGGAGTCCTCATTTGGCGCGCGATCCGATTGCGGCGCAGATCACAGTTCCAGCGCGCCGAGCTGCGGCAAGCCCAGGGCCGGGACCGGCTCGAGAATCGCCACATCGCGGGGATCCTGCGCTGGACGATCGCCGCCCAGGCGGCCGCCATCGCGGTCGCCGTCTTCGTGTGCGTCAGGCTGCACTCCGAGCCGATGATCTTTCCGCTCATCGGGTCGATCGTGAGCCTCCATCTGATTCCGCTCGGCCGCATCTTCCACGTGCGGGCATACTACACCACGGCCGGCGCCGGCATCGCCGTGTCACTGGCAACCGCCCCGTTCTGGCCCGCTCCGTACGCGGTCGCCACGCTCGCCGCCGGGATGTCGCTGGTCATGTGGGCGTCGGCGGGGTATCTTCTGAGAAACGCCGATCGTATCGCCGAGCGTGCCCTGCGCGAGACTTGGGCAGTCTGACGCCGGAAGGATCGAGTCGCGAGCGCTGACCGCTGGCGGCGTCCTTCTCAGATACGCGCCCGTTCGGGATCCTCGCGGCACATCTGCACGAATGCCGCGGGATTGACGACGTTGCCGTAAGGCATCGTGGTGGCCGATCGAACGAGGTAGGTCCTGATTCGCGCGGGTGTCAGGTTCGGGTTGACCTGGAAGCCCAGCGCGGCGAGCCCCGCCAGGTACGGCGCGGCCCAGCTCATGCCGCCCGTCGGGCCGTAGATGTAGTCGTTCGCCCCTTCGCTGTGCGCGTAGGTCCGGCCATCGGCGGGCACGAGCAGCCCCTTGCCATAGTTTCCCTTCGTGTAGCCTTCAGCCTTCTCCCTGTCGCCTCCCGGCAGGGGCTTCAGCATGCCGTAGTCCAATTGTGTGCCGCCCAGGTCGCAGCTGATGATGAGCAGGCCGTCCGCCTCTGCTCTCGCAAGCGCCGCCCGCCACTCCTCGGCCTGAGGAGCGGTACTGAACGCGCCGTACGAGATGCTGACGACGCGCACGCGGTCCTTCGGGTCGCGCTGGCGATTCAGCTCGAGGATCCGGTCGAGGGCTTGCACGTAGAGCCCGTTGCCCTGCGACGACTTCCACATCGCCATCGAGACATACGCGATGTTCGCTCCCGGAGCGACGCCGACGGAAGTTCCGGCGGCAAGGCTCGACACCGCCGGCCCGTGCATCTGCGGCGGCCTCCCGGCCACGTCGAGCTCGGCGATCACGTTGAGGCGTCCGCCCGTCACCTCTGCGTGACCGGGCAGCAGCGGCTGGTCGATGATGCCGATTGTCACGCCCCGGCCGTCGACGCCCCGCGCATGAAGCGCCCGCAGGCCGAGCCCAGGGTTCTTGCCGTCGCGCAGGAGCGCCGCGGGATCGAATCCCGCGGGCAGCCGGCCGGCAGGCGGCCAGATCGTCCTGGTGTCGAACGTCAGGTCGCGCAGGCGCGCGTCTTCCTGCCGCAGGTCCAATCGCGACAGGTCGACGTTCTGGAGGCCGGAGAACGGCCGGAGCTTCGCGAGGTCCGCCGCCGTCCTCAGCGCCAGGCGCTCGCCGGCGGCCATCCGGAATTCGCGCTCGCCATCCCGTGCGGCGAAGAGGACGAACGGGTTCTTGCTGCCGAATTCGCGAACGAAGGCGACGGTGAACGAATCGCTGTAGGTCCACAGGCGGACTTCCATGCCGCCATCGCGCCGGGTCTCATCGGTCGCCGGCGCACCGAGGATTGCCTTCACCTCGTCGGGCTCGCTCAACTGCCAGGCGAGCTCGTGACCTTTCACGGATGTGGCAAACCGGGCCGCGGACCCGGCCGCTTGCGGGACGGGACTTGCCGCCTGAAGGACGGCGAGCAGGACCGGGAGTATGAAGAGGTTCATAGGGATGATGATCTACGCGGGCATCAGCCGCACGTTCCCCGCGGTGAGGCGGACGCGCAGGACGTAGCGCCCCTTCCCGCTCCACCGGCAGGATCGGAACAGCCCGCCCTTGCGAATCCCGATGCCGGTTGCCCGGATGTCGCCGGCCGTCACCGAGAGGTCGATGAGCGAGTACTCATCGGGCTTCGGAACCTGGACGTCGAGATTGCCAGCCCACGATCCGATGTTCTTGTTCCCGGAGATGCCCATCACGCGGACGTTGCCTGCGCTCAGATCGACCTCCAAGTCGGTGAGCGCGGGGACCTCGACGACCACCCTGAAGTGATTGTGCGACCCGTCGGTCACGATGGTCGCGTTCCGCTCCGACTTGTCGAGGTCGATCGCGGCGCGCCCCCGATCGTTGGCCCGCGTCTGCCATGCGACCAGGATGCGATCGTCGCGACCCGCCTTGATCGTGTAGTCACCGGCCGACAGGTCCAGGCGCACCCGCCCGCCGGGAGCGAAGTGCTTTTCGACGGCGCCTTGCGAGGCCAGGGCCGGCCGCGCGGCCAAAACCAAACCGGTGAGGGCGGCGACGACGGCAAGCGTTCGGAGTGCGCGCATACATCCTCCATGCTGGACATACGGGCCGGCCCGGCAAATGGTTCGCCGACCTGCCCTTGGCGCCACCCTGCATGTGCCGCATGGTACCATCGGCGCATCACTGCCAGTCGCTCGGAAATTGGCCAGGCCCGGCTTCCCATGCAGCCGCTCGCCGGAGATTCAATCCGGTAGCACCGACGGAGGACCCATGTTCAGGCTCTTCAAGCAGTTGCCACGCACGCCGCAGGCGATGAACGCTCACATCAAGGCACTGCGGAGCCTGGTGTTAGCCGAAGAACACCGGGACATCTTCGAGCATCTGTACGAGTGCCTGTCGATCCTGGACGCCAAGTCGTCCTCGCTGCTGTCGTTCAATTCGATCATCATCGCCGTCTTCGCGATCTTCCTGACGCGGCCTCTCTCGTCCGCGGAATGGCTGCTCGTGAATGGCGGCATGATGACCGTTCTGCTGTCGGCGTTCCTGCTCCTGTCCGTGGTGTGGGTCCACTGGTCGTCCACACCGGAGCTCAACGACGCCGGGGAGCACGGGCGGCGGCTCCTGGAGATTCGCAATTCACGAACGGTAAGGTACCGGATCTCCTGGTACCTCGCGGTCGTGTCGCTCCTTGCCCTGCTCGGGATTCTCTTCGCCGGATACCTCGCCGGCCCTGAAAAGGGCTAACGAACGTGCTACCCGAAGTGCAGCCAACCGGGGCCGCGCGTGAGGTAGTCGCTGAGGGTGATGAGGAGGAGCAGGCCGAGGAAGAAGAACCCGACGCCGACCGCGGCCCACGTGAGGCGAGGGCTGTAGCGGACGTGCATGAAGAAGAGGATCACGAGCACCATCTTCGTGCACGCAATGGTCAGCGCGACGACGGTGTTGTAGGGCCCGAGGTCGATGAACGCGGCCGTCACCGTCGACGCGGTGAGCAGCATCAACAGCCCGAACACGACGAGATAGAGCCGCACCGGCACGACGTGCCCGGCGCCGTGTGCTTCGCCGGACCAATCAGCCGCCGATTTGTGGGTTCCAGCGTATTCACTCATTATTGACGTCCCGCGATCTCAGCCACCGACCAGTCGAGCGGGTCCTGCCCGAGCATCAGGCACCACGTTCGGCGCGGAGGTATCGTCCCAGATTCCCGTCTGGCCCTCGACGCGCGAGCGAGGCTCGCATACGACGCGCGTGGCCTCGCCGATGACTCCCGCTTGCTCGGGAACCTCCGCGTCGCCCGAGGTGCCTGACGCTCGGTCACCCGCTCTCTCAACGTCCGCCGCGTGACGCCGGCAAGGCCCGAAGCCTGTAGCCTGAAGCCCGTAGCCCTCCTAGTGCCCCACCGCGCCGTGCCGGTCGATCAGATACAGCAGCGGGAAGAGGAAGATCCAGACGATGTCCACGAAGTGCCAGTACAACCCGCTGATCTCGACCGGCGTGTTATAGGCCGCCGAGAACCGGCCGCGCGACGCCATCACGATCAGCACGGAGAGAATCCCGATACCCACGATCATGTGCGTCGCATGGAGCCCCGTCATGATGAAGTAGAGCGAGAAGAACAACTGCGCGTGCGCCGGGTCCGGCCCCTCGTACCGGAACGACGCGCCGGGCACCAGGCCCTCTTCGAACTTGGTCGCGTACTCGAACGACTTGATCCCGAGAAAGACCAGCCCGAGCGCGATTGTCAGCACCAGGAACACGATGAGCGCCCGGCGCCGTCCCGTCTGCGCGCTCCACACCCCCAACGCCATCGTCAGGCTCGAGCCGATGAGCACGGCGGTGTTGATGCCGCCGAGGACGACGTTCAGGTGATGGCTGGCGCCGGCGAACGCCTCCGGATACTGCATCCGGTAGACCAGGTACGCGGTAAACAGACCTCCGAAGAAGAGGATCTCGGTCGCCAGGAAGATCCACATCCCGAGCGAGGAGGCCTCGAACTGCTGGCCGAGGTCGTCGAAGTGGGACTTGAGCGCGGGATGCGCCGGCGTCTGCGCCTCAGGCATCGGTGCCTCGCTTCGCGTAGTTGTACGCCGGCTCGTTCACGATCGGCGTCTCCTCGAAGTTGTGCGTCGGCGGCGGCGACGAGGTCTGCCACTCGAGGCCCTTGGCGCCCCACGGGTTCGGCGGGGCCGGCTTGCCGTTCTTCAGCGACCACACGAGGTAGAACATCGGCAGCAGGTAGCCGATGCCGAGGATGAT
This sequence comes from uncultured Acidobacteriota bacterium, assembly GCA_963695795.1. Lineage (GTDB taxonomy): Bacteria > Acidobacteriota > Vicinamibacteria > Vicinamibacterales > JAKQTR01 > CAVOHU01. Next base: position 533,240 of record CAVOHU010000001.1, read on the forward strand.
CGCGCCGCCGGTCGACAGCACGTTCCAGATCTGGAATTCCGGCGGGTACGCGTGATACCGGCGCGGCATGCCGAGGTAGCCGACGACGAACTGCGGGAAGAACGTCAGGTTGAACCCGACGAAGATGACGACCGCCGCCGTCCGGGCGAGGCCGGCCGGGTACATCTTGCCGAAGATCTTCGGGAACCAGAAATGGATGCCGCCGAGGAACATCATGATGGTGCCGCCGACCATGATGTAGTGGAAGTGCGCGACGACGAAGTAGGTGTCGGTGACGTGGACGTCCACCGCCAGCGCCGCGAGGAAGAGGCCCGTGAGGCCGCCGATCATGAAGAGGCCGATGAACCCGAACGCGTAGAGCATCGGCGCCTCGAGCGAGATCGAGCCCTTGTAGAGCGTGGCGGTCCAGTTGAAGACCTTGATCGCCGAGGGGATGGCCACCAGGTAGCTCAGCAGCGAGAAGGCCATCGCGGCGTAGACCGACTCGCTCGAGACGAACATGTGGTGGCCCCACACGAGGAAGCCGACCAGCGCGATCGCCAGCGACGAGAACGCCACGACCTTGTAGCCGAAGATCGCCTTGCGCGCGAAGGCGGCGATGAGCTCGCTCATGATGCCCATCGCCGGCAGAATCATGATGTAGACGGCCGGGTGCGAGTAGAACCAGAACAGGTGCTGGAAGAGCACCGGGTCGCCCCCGAGCGCCGGGTCGAAGAGGCCGAGGTGCAGCACGCGCTCGGCCGCGACCATCAGGAGCGTGATGGCGATGACCGGCGTGCCGAGCACGAAGATGAGCGACGTCGCGTAGTGCGCCCACACGAAGAGCGGCAGCCGGAACCACGTCATGCCGGGCGCCCGCATCTTGTGCGTGGTGACGATGAAATTGAGCCCCGTCAGGATGCCGGAGAACCCGTTGATGAAGATGCCGACGACGGTGAAGGCGACATTCGTGCGGGAGAAGGCGCTGCTGTACGGCGTGTAGAAGGTCCATCCCGTGTCGACGCCGCCCATCACGAGCGCCACCAGCGTGAAGAGCCCGCCGATCGTGTAGATGTACCAGCTGGCCAGGTTCAGGCGCGGAAACGCCAGGTCCCTCGCGCCGATCATCAGCGGCAGCAGGAAGTTCCCGAGCACGGCCGGGATCGCCGGGATCAGGAAGAAGAACACCATGATCACGCCGTGCATCGTGAACAGCTTGTTGTAGGTGTCCGACTGCACGAGGTCGCCTGAGGGCGTCAGCAGCTCCAGGCGAATGAAGAGCGCGAACGTGCCGCCGATGATGAAGAACGTCGTGACGCTGAACAGGTACAGCAGGCCGATCCGCTTGTGATCCTGCGTGAGGAGCCAGGACTTCAAGCCGTACCCGTCGTTCAGGTAGTGCTTCCGCGGCCGATCCGGCGTCGTTTCCATCTCCATGGGCCTACTTCTTCTTCGGCGGCGCGCCGGGCTTCGCGAGCGGCGGGGCCGGGACCGCCTCCGATCCGGCCTGCGCTTCCTTCCCGGTCGCATTCAGGGGGCTGACCTTCAGCGACTTGATGTACTCCACCAGATGGAGCATGCCCTCTTCGTTGACCAATCCCTGGAAGGTCGGCATGAGCGGCTGGAACCCGGACACGACCCTCGAGCGGGGATTCGTGATCGACTCCCGGATGTACGCTTCGTCGGCGACGATGGTCCCGCCACCCTCGAGATTCACCTTTCGTCCGAACAGACCGTAGAGCGACGGCCCTCGGCCCGTCGTGTCGACCTTGTGGCACGTGACGCACGCGAGGTCGTTGAACAGCTTTTCGCCCGCCCCGACCATCGTCGGCGCCTGGCCCGTCGTGCCCGCGAGCCACGCCTGGTAGTCGGACGGCTCCTGGGCGACGATCCAGCCGACCATCCCGGAGTGGTTGGTGCCGCAGTACTCCGCGCAGAACAGGTGATAGCGGCCGGGCTTGGTGGCCTTGAACCACATGTGGGTGTACTTGCCGGGCAGGACGTCGGCCTTCACGCGGAAGGCCGGCACGAACACGTCATGGATCACGTCCTGCGAGGTCATCGTCAGTTTGACGTTCCGCCCGATCGGGACGTGCAGCTCGTTGACTTCCGCGCGGCCGTCGGGATGCTGGAACTTCCACATCCACTGCTTGCCGACGACGTAGACGTCGATCGAGTCGGCGGGCGGCCTGGCCATCTGGAAGAAGAGGCTCGCGGCCCAGCCGAAGACGACGAGCACGATGGCGAGCGGGATGATCGTCCAGGTCAGCTCGAGCACGAGGTTGCCGTGCACCGGCTCGCCCGCGTCGCCGGCCTGCCGCCGGCGGTACTTGACGGCGAAGTAGACCACCATCGCGCCGACCAGCACGGCGAAAAACGCGCTCAACCCGACCAGGAACAGGTACAGCGCGTCCACGCGGCTGGCCATCGTGGAGGCTTGTTCGGGAAAGATCGGCGTATTAGGCATACGGTCTGATTACTTCGCCGCTCCCTGCGCGGCGACCCGTGACTTCCTCCGGTCCGAACGCCACATGACCACGATGAATCCGGCAATGAGGGCCACCGTGATGAGCCCCCCGAGCCGGAGCACGTTCATCACGACCATGCTGTATTTCCCCGCGTGCGGATCGTAGTGGTAGCAGTAGAGCAGCACCTGGTCCACCACGCTCCCGATCTTCCCGGAGGCCGCCTCCACGAGCCCGAGCCGCACGTCGCGGGGCGGGTACTCGATGCCGTAGAAGTACCGCGACACCTTGCCCTGCGGCGTGAGCAGCATGATGGCGCTCGCGTGCACGTACTGATCGCTCGCCCGGTCGTAGTAGTAGCGGAACCCGACGGAGGCCGCGAGGGCATCGATCGCCGCCTGCTGCCCGGTGAGGAAATGCCAGCCCGCCGCCGCCTCGGGGCGCCCGTACTTCGCGATGTAGGTCTGTTTCTTCGAGGCGGCGAGCGAGGGCGTCTCCTTCGGGTTGAAGCTGACGGTGAGGATGTCGAACTCCTTGCCGGCGGTGAAATTGAGCGTCTTGAGCGTGCCGACGGCGCCGTTGAGGACCTGCGTGCAGAGCATCGGGCACTCGTAATACACGAGCGTCAGCAGGATCGGCTTGGTTCCGAAGTACTCGCGAAGGGTGACCGCCCGGCCCGTCTCGTCCAGGAAGGGCGAGTCGAGCGGGATCTGCGAATCGAGCTTCTGATCGACTCCCACCTTCTCGAGCACGTCGGGCACCGACTGGGACGGGATGCCCGGGTCGAGGAAGCTCCCCGGCCTCGGCACACCCTGGCCCTCGGAACGCGGCCTGGACGGCTCGGCCGGCTGGCTGAGCGAGATCATCAGGCCGACCGCAACGGCGGCTGATAGCGAGGTCATGGGTTCTTCCGTTCGCCCTTCACCGGCGGGCCATTCGAGGCCATCGTGCCGGCCTCGGCCGCCGCGGCCTGCGCCTGGCGGACGGGCAAGCCGTGCTCGAGCACGAGCTTCATGGCCTGTTCGATCGGGATACGCACGATGCCGGCCCGCTCGTCCACCCAGCTGTAGCTCCCGAGCAGCGCGTCTTCCTTCTGCCGCAGCGTTTTCAGATCCGCCGCGGGATTCGCCTGGATGCGCGGCTCGGGCGGCAGGTGCTCCACGGTGCCTGGCGCCTGGAGCGCCAGCGGGACGCCAGCGGAGGTGTCGCGGTCGGCCGCCTCGGTGGCGAAGATCCGGAACATTGCCGTCACGATGAGATACACGACGACGATCGCCACGACGAGTCCGATGGTGAACACGAGAATCGGGCGGAGCTTGACGTCGGTCGGTTCCGTCCCGCCCCCGTGCCGGCCCATCCCGTGCGTATCTGCGGCCATGGCGTTCTAGTGCGAGCCCTCGGCGGCGAGCGCCGAGGCGAATTCACGGTCGTTCTGCGGCAGGAGCGACCGCGATTTCAGATGAAACAGGAAAATCGACACCCAGACCCCGGAGAGGCCAATCGTGGCCGTGACGTCCATCCATCCGATGGTCAGGCCGTCCTGGTAGAACTCCGGCCCCATCGTGTTGAAGAGGTCGACGAAGCGCATCACGATCATCCAGCCGGCCACCCACGAGAGATACGTGCTTCTCCGCTTGACCTGGCGCGAGAGCAGGATCAGGAACGGCAGTGCGAAGTGCAGGAAGACCAGCGCCATTCCGAGCCACTGCCATCCACGGTTCATCCGGTGGATGTAGTACGGGATCTCCTCGGGCAGGTTCGCGGACCAGATGATCAGGTACTGCGAGAACGAGAGGTACGCCCAGAACATCGTGAAGGCGAAGAGCAGCTTCCCGAGATCGTGGAAGTGCCCCGGGTTGTACACGGCGTTCATGGGCGGCCGCGTCGAGAGGCGAGCGGCGACGATGATGGCCAGCGAGAGCCCGATCAGGCCCTGTCCTGCCAGGAACAGGAACCCGAACATCGTCGAAAACCAGTGCGGCTCGAGCGACATCACCCAGTCGACCGAGGCGAGCGTCATCGTGACGGCGTAGAGCACGAGGCCCCCGGCGCTCAACCGGTGCATGCGGTTGACGAGCGCCGGATCGGCGCTCGCGTCGTGCATCGCGGACCAGCGCACGAGCAGCCTCGCCATGGCGGTCCAGACCGCGAAGTAGAGGATGGCGCGGACGATCCAGAACGGCGCGTTCAGGAACGGCGCCTTCTCCTGGAGGAGCGCGTCGCCCGAGACCGCCGCGGGATTGGCCCACTGGTACAGGAACTTCATGCCGAAGAGGAGCGGCAGGAAGAACAGGGCCATCCACGGAACCGTGCCGGCGCCGGCCTCGAAGATGCGGCGGGTGACCACGCCCCATGCGCCGCCCGACATGTGCTGCAGCATGAGCAGCGCCAGAGAGCCGAGCGCAGCCGCCAGCACGAACATGTACGCGAGCAGGTACGAGTGGAAGAATCCGGCCGGGTTGAAGAACGCCCCTGCGCCTGTCGCGGCCAGGCCGATCGCCCCCACGGCCAGCGCGCGCTGGCGGAAGAGGTTCACGCTGTCAGGTGCGTCGTAGGTCGTGTGTGCCATTCCCGGTTCCAGAGATGCGGATTCCCCGTCAGCGCCTGGCGCCGCCGGTCAGCGCCGGCCGCTCCGATGGCGGCACGTCGGCGATCGTCCCTTGCTCACTGCGCTGCAACGCGCGGATGTAGGCCACGATCGCCCAGCGATCGTCCACGGGGACCTGCTGCGCATGATCAGCCATGAGGCCGAACCCGCTCGTGATGACGTCGAACAGGTACCCCGCCTGGGCCGTTCGAAGCCGATCCTGGTGGAACGTCGCAGGACGGCGGAACCCGCGCTGCACGACCATCCCGTCGCCCGCGCCCGTCCGGCCGTGGCACGGCGAGCAGAAGATGTCGTACCGGTCGCGGCCACGCGCCATCACCAGCGAGGTGACGGGAAACGGAAACAGATCGGCTGGCTTGCCGTCGATCTTGCCCGTGAAGCGCAGCGCGTCCTCGCGCAGGCCTTCGCGCGAGATCGTGCCCTCGACCAGCGGCCGCGACGCCCGCTGGTCGTCGAAGAAGTCGCTCCGCGCCAGGGGCTTGTACTTCGGCTGATCGTGCATGTCCTGGCGGCAGCCCGCCTCTGCCAGGACTGCGGCCAGGAGGAGTACCCCCGCCGACAGGCACCGTCCGGCGTGAAGGCCGCTACTTCTCAACTTCGCTCACCTCTCGCGGCTCCAGGCTCTCGAGGAACTCGCGCGTCCTCATGCTGTCGAACGCCGGGTCGCGCGCTTCGATGCACAGGAAGAACCGGTCGCGGCTCGCCATCGCGAACCGGGAGCCGTTGAAGACCGGGTGGTACGGCTGGGGCAGGCCGTTCATCGCGATCATCCCGAAGACCGCCGAGAGCGCCGCAAAGAGGATCGTCGTCTCGAAGGTCGGCACGATGAACGCCGGAATGCTGTGCAGCGGGCGGCCGCCGACATTCAACGGGTAGGCGATGGTCGAAACCCAGTACTGGAGAAGGTAGCCGGCGATCGCGCCGATGAGGCCGCCGCAGAGCACGACGAGCGGAAGCCGCGTCGCCGGAAGACCCAGCGCGTCGTGCAACTCTTCGATCGGAAACGGCGAATAGGCGTCCATCTTCCGGTAGCCGGCTGTCCGCGCGCGATCGGCGGCGCGGACGAGCGCCGTCGGGCTGTCGAATTCGGCGAGGAGACCGTACACGCTCTCGGATTCCATCACGCGCCTCGATTGCACGGGCATCACGCGTCAGGCATCAGGCTACAGGCTTCAGGCTACAGGCCTTGTCAGGAACCACCCTTGCCATCTTTCTCGCCGACGTCTCGTAGGGCGGAACTTCAGTTCCGCCATCGTCAATCGGCGCCGGGTCTGAAGACCCGGCCTACGAACTCACCTACTCTCTCCGCACCCTCGCGCCGGGCACGACCGTCCGCATCTCGAAAATCGAGATCACGGGCAGGAAGCGGATGAAGAGGAACACCAGCGTCAGGAAGAACCCGATGGTCCCGAAGAAGGTCGCGAAGTCCCAGATCGTCGGGTAGTACATGCCCCACGACGAGGGCAGGAAATCGCGATGCAGGCTCGTGACGATGATGACGAACCGTTCGAGCCACATGCCCAAGTTGATGACGAGCGACAGCATGAAGAGCGCCACCACGTTGGCCCGCACGCGCCTGAACCACAGGAGCTGCGGGATGACGATGTTGGTGAGGATGAGGAGCCAGTACGCCCACCAGTACGGCCCGGCCATGCGGTTGTACATCATGAAGCGCTCGTACTGGTTCCCGCTGTACCAGGACATGAACGCTTCGATGCCGTACCCGTAGGCGACGATGAGGCCTGTCGAGAGCATGACCTTCGCCATCACGTCCAGGTGGCGGGCGGTGATGAAATCCTCCAGCCCGTAGGCCGCGCGAATCGGAATCGTCAGGCTCAGGACCATCGCGAAGCCCGAATAGATCGCGCCGGCCACGAAGTAGGGCGGGAAGATTGTCGTGTGCCACCCCGGCACGAGCGACTCGGCGAAGTCGAAGCTGACGACGGTGTGGACCGACACGACGAGCGGCGTGGCGAGCCCGGCGAGCAGCAGGTACGCCGTCTCGTAGCGGTGCCAGTGCATGGCGGAGCCGCGCCAGCCCAGCGAGCCGATGCCGTAGAGCACCCGGCCAATCGTCGACTTCGCCTTGTCGCGCAGCGTCGCCAGGTCGGGAATCAGCCCGACATACCAGAAGAGCAGCGACACGGTCGCGTAGGTCGAAACGGCGAAGACGTCCCAGATGAGCGGGCTCCTGAATTGCGGCCACACGGTCATCGTGTTCGGAATCGGCAGGAGCCAGTATCCGAGCCACGGCCGGCCGACATGGATGAGCGGAAACAGGCCGGCGCAGGCGACGGCAAAGAGGGTCATCGCCTCGGCGAAGCGGTTGATCGAGGTCCGCCACCGCTGCCGGAGCAGGAGCAGGATCGCGGAAATCAGCGTTCCCGCGTGGCCGATCCCGATCCACCAGACGAAGTTGGTAATGTCGAACGCCCAGCCGACCGGGATGTTGTTGCCCCAGATCCCGACGCCCTTCGTGAACAGGTAGCTCACCGCGACGAGCAGCACCACCGCGAACGTCCCGGAGATCGCGAGGCCGGCCAGCCAGCCCCTGCCGATCTTGCGGGTGAGGACGATGGAGCTGATCTTGTCGGTGACCGTGGCAAACGTATGGCCGGGCGCGATGAATGCCGTCCTCGCGTCGGGCCTGTCGCCGGATACGACCGTGTCCACCGGGTCCGCCATCTGAAGTCCGCCCCCTCGACCGATCCCCCTACCGGCCCTCCACCGGACGCTTTGGGTCCTCGCGCTCCGCGTCGGTTCCGCCCTGGCGCTCGCCCGCTTCCACACCTGCCATCGCCGGGTTCGGATTCCGCAGCGTTCCGAGATACGTCGTCCGCGGACGCGTGTTGAGCTCGCCGAGCAGCGAGTAGTTCAGGCTCTCGGCCTTCAGCTTCGAGACGCGGCTCGCCGGATCGTTGATGTTCCCGAACACGATGGCCTGCGCCGGGCACGCGCCCTCGCACGCGGTCGTGATGTCGCCGTCCCGGACCGGCCGCCCTTCCTCCTCCGCGGCGATCTTGGCGTGATTGATCCGCTGCACGCAGTAGGTGCATTTCTCCATCACGCCACGGCTCCGGACCGTGACGTCGGGATTGCGCGCCATCTTCAGGCTTGGGGTGACCCAGTCCTGGTAGAGGAGGAAATTGAAGCGCCGCACCTTGTACGGACAGTTGTTCGAGCAGTAGCGCGTGCCGACGCAGCGGTTGTAGACCATGTCGTTCAGGCCTTCATCGCTGTGAACGGTGGCGCCGACCGGGCACACGAGCTCGCACGGCGCGTTCTCGCACTGCTGGCACATGACCGGCTGATGGAGCGTGCGGGGATTCTCAGGGCCGCCCTCGTAGTAGGTGTCGACGCGAATCCACTGCATCTCGCGCCCGCGCAGGACCTGCTCCTTGCCGACGACGGCGACGTTGTTCTCGGCCTGGCAGGCGACGACGCACGCGTTGCATCCGATGCAGGAGTTCAGGTCGACGGCCATGCCCCAGGCGTAACCCTTGTACTGGTGTTCCGGGTAAAGGGTCAGCGTGCGTGGCGGAGCGGGCTCGTCCTCCTGCATCACGCGCGGGTTCCTGGCGTATTCGTCGATGGTCGCCGAGCGGACGATCGCGCGGCCGTCCATGTTGTGATGGAGCTGCGTCGAGGCGAGGCGGTGGCGCGCGCCGGTCCGGACGATGAGCGCGTCGGTCGAGCCCCACGGCGACGTGCTCCGGCGGATGGTGTACGCGTTGAAGCCGACCCCGCCGCCGACATGACCCGCCCGCGTGCGCCCATATCCGAGGTGGACCAGCACCGTGTTCTCCGCCTGCCCCGGCACGATCCAGGCGGGTCCGGTAATCGTCCGATTCGCGCTCCGAAGCTCGACGACGTCCTCGTTGGCGATCCCGAGCCGCTTCGCGGTCGCCGGACCAACCTGCACCGAGTTCTCCCAGGTGAGCTTGGTCAGCGGCTTGGGCAGCTCCTGCAGCCAGCCGTTGTTGGCGAAGCGCCCGTCGTGAACCGTCGGGTCGGTCCGGATCACGACGTCGAGCTCCGACGAGGTCGTCAGCGCGGCGGGAGACGGGACGTGAATGTCGCCGACGGTCACCGAGAGCGGCGCGAACGCCGTCCCCGAGACGAAGCCATCCCGGAGCGAACGGCGCCAGAAGGCTTCCGGATCGATCACGTCCATGGCCGCCGCCTGGCTGACCCAGTAGTCGTGCACCAGATCCCGCGGCGAGCGCACGGCTGCGGTGGACATGGCGCCGAGCACGTCGTGGGCGGAATGCCCGCCGTAGAGCGGGGCGATGAGCGGCTGGATGATGGAGGCGGTGCCGTCGTAGGCGCGGGCGTCGCCCCACGATTCGAGCACGTGCGCCTCCGGAACGTGCCAGGCGCAGCGGGCCGATGTCTCATCCTCGTGGAGGCCGAGATGCGCGCTGAAACCGACCTGCGTCAGGGCGTCGGCGAACCGCAGGTCCGCTGGCGCGTTGTACACGGGGTTGCCGCCGAGGATGAGCAGCACCTCGACGCGGCCGGCGTTCATGTCCGCGACCAGCTCACGCAGCGACTCGGTCTGATCGAACGGGCTGACTTCCACCGGCTCGGTGTGAATGAGGGTCGCGCCGGTGTTGCCGAGCGCCTGGTTGATGGCGTGGCCGAGCGCATGCACGCTGGCGGGCATCTCGTCGCCGATGGCGACGAGCGAAGCGCCGCGATTCGCGACGAGGTCCTTCACGGCTTCGCCGGCCCAGCGGCGCAGGCCCGCGTCGAGCGATGGAGCGGCCGCGCCTCGCACGCCGACTTCCGCGGCCATGGCCATGGCCATGACCTCGATGTCGCGCGGCCTGAGGGGCAGCCGGTGATCGGCCTTGGCGCCGGTGTTGGTCGGCACGCTCTCCACGACATACAGCCGGTTCATCGACGTCGAGGTCCCGCGCACGCGCCGCCTCGCGGCGAAGTCGTGCGCGTAGCGCACCCAGCCCGGGCCCGAAGAGAGGAAGTCGCTGCCGAGCGAGAGGATGACGTTGGCCTTGCCGATGTCGTAGTGAGTGGAGACGATGCGGCCGAAGGCGAGGCGCGCTCCCTGGCGGACCTCGTCGCGGGTCGCCGGCTCGTACTGGTGCCAGATGGCCGCGGGAAGCTCGGCGATCAGATCCTGAAGCTGCCTGCCGAGCGCCGGCGAGGTGATCGTCTCCGTCAGGATCCTGATGCCGCGGCCCTTGACCGGACGCCGCGGCTCGATCGCGGTCCGCAGCGCGTCGAGGAACGCGCTCCACGACCGGATGTCGCCCGACTGGGTGACGGTCTGCGACCGATCGGGATCGTAGAGGCCGAGGATCGCGGCCTGCGCGAACGCGCTCGTGCCGCCGAGCGAGGCCGGGTGATCGGGATTGCCTTCAACCTTCGTCGGCCGGCCCATGTGGCTCTCGACGAGCACGCCCGTCGCGATGCCGCCGAGCGGGATGGCCGTGGCGAAGAAGAGCGGCTTGCCCGGGACGATCTCCTCGGGCGCGCGGACATACGGAACGATCTGCTCGGGCGGCTGCTTGGTGCAGGCGCTGACGCCGGCGAGCGCGAGCGAGGCCCCCATGAGGCGGAGGAACTGCCGCCGCCCGACCGGATCGACGAGATCGTCCGCCTGCGACGGAAACTCGCTGTGGAGGTACTCCTGGAACAGCTCCGTGCCGGCGAGCTCCTCGAGGCTGCGCCAGTAGGCGGGCCCGGAGACCCCGTCGAGTTGTGCACGAATCGGAGTCAGATCGATCTGTGTGTCGTCGCCCATGCCTGAAACCAAAGGTGTCGTTTTCTCTTCCAAGGCCCTGCCGTCGATCCATCCGCCGGGGGCTACCGGTGACAGGTCGAACAACTGGTCAGCCGCGCGATCTGGTACTCCTGCACGAGCCGTGTCCCGAGCTGAATCTGGTCGGACGGCGGCTCGTAATCCACCTTGAACACCGCCTCCCGAGGCCTCACGTACTGTTCGGGATGGCGATGGCAGTCCAGACACCACTGCATCTGGAGGGTGTTGACTTGCCAGATGAGCGGCATCCGGTCGACGCGCCCGTGGCAGGTGGTGCAGCCCACACCCTTGTTCACGTGGATGCCATGGTCGAAGTACACGAAATCCGGAAGATCGTGCACGCGGACCCACTGAATGGACGTATTGGTTCGAAAACTCGACCGGACTGGCTCCAGATACGGGCTCGTCGCCCAGATCTGCGAGTGGCAGTTCATGCAGGTCTTCGTCGGCGGGATGCCGGCCACCGCGGAGGTTTCCACGCTCGTGTGGCAGTATCGGCAATCGAGACCGTTGCCGGCGACGTGACGCTCGTGGCTGAACTGGATCGGTTGCTGCCGCGCGATCGAAGCCTGTGTCACGTAGGGAGATTCGCCGACCTCGTAAATCACCACGCCTGCGGCCGCGGCCAGGAACACCAATCCGAACAGGGTGATACGGGCGATCCCGTTCGCACTCGGCGGAAAAATCTGTGGCATGCGAATCCCTGACGAAGAAACTAGTATAGATCGGGAGACGCGATTTGGCCGCACGGAACTGGTACGGAATTAGCCCGCTGGATGAATCGTCGTTCGGTGCCGCGGCGATTTCGGTGTGATACAGTGACGCTTCTCGACTCGCCGTCCGTGGCGAGCCCGCCCGGTCGCCGGCAGCCCCCCTTCCGTTCCCTCGCGCGGCGCTCCTCCTCGAGGGTCGTGTCATGAACGATCGAAAATACCGGCAACGAGGCTACCAGGACGACGGTTCGCGCGATCGCGATCGGGCGCCGGCGAGAGAGAACGCCCCGCCGAGAGTCCGGCCCGAGGACAGGCCGCCCGGACCGCGCAAGCTGAACATGCCGGGATTTCACGATGTGGTGCGCTGCCATCGCTGCGCCACGATCGTCGGCGGCAAGGTCGGACTCTCGTCGACCTGCGTGAAATGCGGCGCGGCGCTGCACAGCTGCGCGCAGTGCACCTACTTCAATCCGGGTGACCGCTACGAATGCATGCAGACGATCCCAGCCCGGATTGCGCCGAAGGACGTCTTCAACACGTGCAACCTGTTCGAGGCGAAGACGACCGTGGAGCGCGAGACCGGATCCGGGAAGCCGACGACCGCCAGAAGCGCTTTCGACGATCTGTTCAAGTAATCCGAGCTCCAGGCTTCAGGCCTTGTGCCAGCACCGCCCATCCGGGGTCGTGGCGCTGGCCAGCCGCCGAGGCAAGAATCACACACCTAAGGTGTCGGATTGACGGCAGTCCCCGGCCATTCTGACGCTTCCATATTTGTAAGTTCAAATACCGCAACAACTTATCAGGATACTTAAGAGGTACGGATTCTGCTCGATCCGTGCGACCATGGGACTTTCCCCTGTACCTGGAGGTTTGTCTGCGAATTGCAATGTGCGTGATGACGGCCACCTTCATGGCCCTGTCGGTCGCGACTACGCCCGCCGGCCCGAGGCCGGACGGCTCGCTCGATCGGCAGCGGCAGGGAGCGTGTCCGCTCGCATCGCTCTCGACGATTCAGACATACTCCCTGCAGCCCCGACCGATTGGCGAGACGCTACCACCACGACCAACGGCATACACCTCGACGGCGCTCGCGAATCTCGAGCCATCGGGCTCGACGGGACCTGCTGAGGGGGCGAAGCCTTCGCAACCGGCATCGATCAGCCCGTGGCTGCTCGACGCTCACATCCGCCGTTACGCCACGCTCTACCAGGTGGATTACCTGCTCGTGGCGGCGATAGTCCGCCACGAATCGAACTGGAAGCCGTCCGCCGTTTCGAGCAGGGGCGCGATCGGGTTGATGCAGCTGATGCCGACAACCGCCGCCATGCTCGGCGTCGACCCGACCGATCCGATCGAGAACCTGCGGGGCGGAATCGCGTATCTGGCGGGATTGCTGAAGACCTACAAAGACGTCCGGATCGCGCTCATCGCCTACAACGCCGGGCCCGAACACGCGAACAAGGTCGTGCGTGGCGAGGTCGGCCTGTACCCCGAAACCCAGAAGTATCTCGAGACGATCAACGCGGTCTACACGCTCCCGGGCGAGCGGTAGCGCCCCGGCTCACGACTGGCGGGTCCTCTTCGCGGCGGCCGCTTTCGGCCGCGGGGCCCGCCATTCGCTCCTGAGAATGCCCATCACCACGGTGTTGCCGTAGCGGCCCTCGCGGTAGTTGTCCTGCCGCAGCACGCCTTCCTGCTTGAACCCGACCTTCTCGTACGCGCGGATCGCCCCGCGGTTGTCCTGGTAGACGTGCAGCCAGATGCGATTCAGGTTGAGCGTGCCGAACGCGTAGGAGACGATGAGCGAGGTCACCTCGGTGCCGTGGCCCTTGCCACGCGCGTCGGACTCGCCGATGAAGATCCCGTACATCGCCTGCCGGTTCTTCGGATCGATCCGGTGCAGCCCGCAGACGCCGATCAGCCGATCGGTCGTCTGCTCGCAGATGCCCATCACGACATCGGTCTCGCTGCGCGTGACGCTGTCGAGGAACGCCTCCTCGGCCGACAGGCCGGTCGGCCGGTGGACGAGAAGGTTCCGGATGACCTTCTGATCGTTCACCCACGGGAGGATCGCCGGCGCGTCCGCCCGATCGATGGCACGCAGGTAGATGGCGGTGCCCGCCAGGAATGGGTGGTTCATGGTTGCCTGCAAGAAGGCCATGGTCCGACGCCGAGCGTATCGCCACCGCGACTCCCAGGTCAACGGTGACATCTGGCGGCGATGATGCCCGGGCGGCCTGCGCCGCCACCCCGGCCATTCTCAGATAAGATCGGGATCCGGCACTGAGACAAGAGCAGCGGAGGCCGATCCCTTGACTGGACACCGACCGTTCTTCTGCCGGATTCCGCCGCGGATTGGCGCACCTGCCGTTGCGCTCACGTTGCTGCTGGCCGCGGGATCCGTCCACGCGCAACCCGCCACGGGCGCCATCCTCGGCAGGGTGGCGGACGGGTCGGGCGGCGGGCTCGCCGGCGCATTCATCACCGTCGTCAGCGAAACGACAGGCCTGAGGCGCGAGGCCAGGACCAGCGCGGCCGGCGAGTTCGACGTGCCGCTCCTGCCGCCCGGCCGCTACCGCGTCGATGTGTCGCTCGCGGGATTCAAGCGCGCCACCAGGCCGGGCCTCGACCTGCACGTGGACGAGCGCGTGCGCGCGGACGTGGTGCTCGAGCTTGGCGGCGTCAGCGAGGAAGTCACCGTCACGGCGGCCGTACCTCTGGTCCAGACCGAGTCTTCATCACTCGGGACCAGGGTCGACAACGGGCAGATCGTGGGGCTGCCGCTCAACGGCCGCGACTTCTTCCAACTGGCCTCGCTCGTGCCGGGCGCCCACTTGCCGGCCGAAGGGTCGCAGAACTCGACGCAGGGCGGCGCCGTCAGCATCAACGGCGCGCGCGAGCAGTCCAACAACTTCCTGCTCGACGGCGTGGACAACAACGACCTGGACATCAACCAGGCGGTCATCGCGCCGCCGATCGACTCGGTCCAGGAGTTCAAGGTGCAGGCCGCCAACTACGGTGCGGAGTACGGCCGCAGCGCCGGCGGGCAGTTCAACTTCGTCACGAAGAGCGGGACCAACGAGTGGCGCGGTTCGGCCTACGAGTTCCACCGGAACGCCGCCCTCGACGCGCGCAACTATTTCGACGATCCGGCGAGGGCCATCCCCGAGTTCCGGCGCAACCAGTTCGGGGCGACCCTCGGCGGCCCGCTCGTGCGGAACCAGCTGTTCCTCTTCGGGAGTTACGAAGGCACGCGGGTGCGCCAGGCCATCACGCGCGTGGCGACGGTTCCTCCGCTCGCGTGGCGGCGCGGCGACTTCTCGAGCCTGCTGACCGGCATCGTCAATCCCCTGACCGGCCTCGATGCGGGGCAGCTGTTCGACCCGCGAACCCAGATGCCGATTTTCGGGAACGTAATCCCGCCGGGGCTCATCGACCCGGCCGGGGCGGCGATCGTCGATTTCTACCCGCGCCCCGACGATCCGTCGGCGCGCGGGCCGGCGTCGGCCGTTGTCGCGCCGGTCGGACGGAACGCGGCCGATCACGTCACGGTCAAGGCCGATCACGGCGGGTCGATTGGCCGGATGTTCGCGCGGTTCAGCTACGGCCGCGAGGATCGCTTCAACCCGTTCGATCTCGTGATGAACCCGACGAATGTCCCTGGATTCGGGAGCAACACGAGGAATCGCGGCCTGAACGGTGCGGCGGGATGGACGCGGGCGATTGGGACGAATCTCCTCAACGACCTGCGGATCGGATTCAACCGGTTTCACGGGGGCACGTTCCAGGAGCACCGGGGAGAGGACGTGTCGGCGAGCCTGGGCATTCGCGGACTGCCGGCGCGGCCGGAGCAGGTAGGCAGGCCCGGCGTCGTGCTCGGGATCACCGACGCGCTCATCGAGCCGACCAACACGCCCCAGGATCGGGTCGACGAGACCGTGCAGATCGTTGAGAGCCTGTCGTGGGTACGGGGCACGCACACGTTCAAGGGCGGATTCGACTACCGGCGCGTGCGGATGAACCTGTATCTCGACACCGTCGCGCGCGGCCAGTTCATCTTTTTCGGCATCACGGGCAACCCGGTGGCCGACCTCTTGCTCGGGATGCCTGCCGCCGCGATCCGGCAGAACCCCGCGACGAATACCAACATGGACCTGAGGACGTTCGCGTTCAACGCGTACGCGCAGGACGACTGGCGGGCGACCTCCGATCTGACGCTGAACCTTGGCGTTCGATACGAATTCAATCAGCCGATCTACGACGCGGGCAATCGTTTTTCGGTGCCCGACCTTGGCAACCCGTCGGGTGGATTCCTCCCTGTTGGCGGCAACGGCGTTCCGCGAGCGGGCTACGACGCCGACGCCAACAACGTGGCGCCGCGGGCGGGGTTCGCCTGGCGGCCTTTCGGCGGCACGCGCACGGTCGTTCGCGGCGGCTACGGCGTCTTCTACGACGCGGCCATCGCGAACATGAGCATCCTGCCGCGGTACAACCCGCCGAACTACGCGCTGGACCTCTACGGCGGGCTGCTCCAGCTCAAGGACGCGTTCACGGGCTACAAGATGGCCGTGCCCTTCGCCATGGGCATCGAGCGGACGTTTCGCGATCCGTACTACCACGTGTGGAGCGTGGGAGTTCAGCGCGAGATCGTGAGCCGCCTGCTCGTCGACCTCACCTACTCGGGATCGTCAGGCCGGAGCCTCGTCATGACGATCGATCCGAACCAGGGCCCCGCGGGAGGACCGCCACTGCTGAACCCGGCGTTCGGACCGGCGCAGTTCACGACCTCGCGCGGGCGATCGACGTTCCATTCGCTGCAGGCGCGCGTCGAGCGGCGCGTCGGAAACGGCCTGTCGTTCCTCGCGGCGTATACCTGGTCGCGAAGCCGCGACATGTCTTCGTCGCTCTTTGGATCAAAAGCGGGCAACTACGCCCCGCAGAACAGCCACGATCTGGAGGCGGAGTGGGGCCCGAGCGACGTCGACACCCCGCACCGCTTCGTCATCAGCGGTGTGTGGGAGCTGCCGTTTGGAACGGGCCGGCGATGGCTCCAGGGCGGCGGCGTGACGGGCGCGGTATTGGGCGGTTGGGACCTCGCGGCGATCGCCGCGTTCCAGAGCGGCCGGCCCTTCACGGTCTACTACGGCGGGACGGTGAATTACAGCGGCAGCGACAACGGGCCGGGCGCCATCGGCCTCGACCGGCCGAATCTCGCCGGCAATCCCGTGCTCGTCAGCCCGACGCCATCGAAGTGGTTCGACGTGACGGCGTTCGCCCCTCCAAAGGGACGATTCGGAAGCGCCGGGCGGAATATCCTTCGCGGCGACTCGATGAGCACGATCGATCTGGCGCTCTCCAAGAACGTGTCGTGGGGACCGCGCCGGCTGCAGCTGCGGATCGAAGCGTTCAACCTGCTCGACACGGCGAACTTCTACCTTCCGATCGGCGACCTGACCAGCGCGCATGCCGGGCAGGTCGTGCGGGCCTACGATGCCCGCCAGATCCAGCTCGGGGTGAAGTTGGTTTTCTGACGCTATAATCCCGGTTTCCGGGTCGACGAGTCCGTTGCGGCAGCAAGGAGAAGAGGGACGTGCCCGTTCGCGCGATCCGCGGCGCCATCAACGTGCCGGCCAATACCGCCGAGGACATAAGCCTCTCGACCGAGCGGCTGCTCAAGGAGATGTGCGACGCCAACAGGCTCGACACCTCCCAGATCATCTCGATCTTCTTCACCGTCACGGTGGATCTGGACGCCGCGTTTCCGGCCGCCGCGGCGCGGAAGCTCGGGTGGAACGACATCCCGCTGCTCGACGCGCAGGAAATCGAAGTGCCGTGGTCCATGGCGCGCGTGATCCGCGTGCTCATGCACATCGAAAGCGACGTGCCCCGCGCCGGCATCAAGCACGTGTATCTCGACCAGGCCGTCGCGTTGCGGCCCGATCTCAACGCGGCACAATGAACGGCTCCCGCCGGACGGCACGGAGTGTCCCGCCACCTCTCGCGGGCCGTGTCGTCGGCATCGTCGGGCTGGGTCAGATTGGCGGCTCGCTCGTCAGGCGGCTTGGCCGTTATCGGCCGTCGATTCGCGTCGTGGGTTTCGACAGGCGCGGAGATCTCGCCGCGCGCGCGGGCCGGCACTGCGAATGGTGCGACTCGCTCGACCGCCTGGTCGCCGCGTGTGACATCGTCATCCTGGCCGTGCCGGTGCCGGCGGTCGTGGATCTCTTGCCGAAAATCGCGACGCTGGCGCGGAAGCGGATCGGGCCGAGGCGCCTCGTCGTCATGGATGTCGGATCGGTCAAGGTGATGGTCGCGAAGCGCGCGGCGCGGCTTTCGGACGCGTTCGACTACGTCGGACTGCACCCGCTGGCCGGTGGCGAGCGCAATGGATGGGATGCAGCCGACGCGGACCTGTTCGAGGGCCGCACGTTCGTGTATTGTCCGACCGGCCGATCCGCGGACCGCGCGGCACGCGCGCTCATCGGCCTGACGGGCGGCGTCGTGAGAGCGATGAGCGCGAAGGCGCACGACAAGGAGATCGCCGAATTAGTCGGCCTGCCGCATCTGCTGGCGTTCGCGGCGGCAGGACTGGCCGTGCGGCGAGGCGCCGACGCGACGCTTCGAGGCGGCTCGTGGCGATCGCTCACGCGGGTGGCGGCGTCCGACTGGACGATGGTGGCCGGGTTCCTGCACGGGAACGCGGTCAATCAACGCCGCGCGGTGCGAATGTTCGTGAAGCGGCTCGATGAGCTCGATCGGCTCCTGTCGCGAAGGTCGATTCGCCCGCTCGAGCGGAAGCTGAGGGCGTGGCAGGGACGGGCGTAGGAACGACCCGGTGGGTCGCCCGCGTCGCCGTTCGCCGGTGGCCGTTGGCCGATGGGTGAAACCAATGCCTGACGTCTTCTTCAAGGACGGGTTCGTCGACGAGTCGGAGGCGAAGGTTCCCGTCACGACTCACGCGATGCATTACGGCACGGCGGTCTTCGAGGGCATCCGCGCGTACGGCGACGGCACGCGATCGGCGATCTTCCGGCCAATCGAGCACTACGAGCGCCTGCTGCGGAACGCGGCCCTGCTCGAAATGGAGGTCCGCTACAGCGCGGCCGAGCTGACCGAGCTGACCGTCGAGTTGCTGCAGCGGAACCGGTACCTCGACGACCGCTACATCCGCCCCCTCATCTTCAAGTCGGCGCAGGTGATTGGCGCCGGCCTGCCGAAGGGCGACACGCTCGCGATCATGACCGTGCCGATGCCGCGCGGCGCGGCGCCGCGTCCGCCGGTGACGGCGACGTGGTCGAAATGGAGGCGCTTCTCCCGCGCCTCGTGCCCGGCGGGGGCGAAGATTGCCGGGCTCTACGTGAACTCGTCGCTTGCGAAGGCCGAGGCGCTCTCGCGCGGGTACGACCAGCCGATCCTCCTGAACGCCGCCGGAGACGCGGCCGAGGGCTACGGCGCGAACGTGTTTTTCGTGAGCGGGACGAAGGTGATGACGCCGCCCGCCGACGCGGACATCCTGCCGGGCATCACGCGCGAGACGCTCCTTGGTTATTTCGCGGGACGCCGAGACCTCAGCGTGTCGACGGATCCGATTCCTCCGGAGATCGTCTCGACGGCCGACGAGATCTTCTTCTGCGGTACCGGGCTCGAGATCCTGCCGATCGGCAGCTTCGAGGGACGCCCAATTGGAGACGGCACGGGCCGAGGTCCGGTGACCGTGGACGTGGCGCGCTGGTATCGCGACGTCGTCACTGGGGTCGTCGCGGTGCCGGCAGGGTGGCTGGAACCGGTCAGGTAGGCACTTCGGCTCCTGGCTTCAGGCGACAGGCTCCAGGCCGCGCCTCGAACTCAAACGACCTCCGGCTCGTCGACCCAGAACGAGCCCAGTTCCAGCTCGACTTCCGTGAAGGGTTCGGCTCGGACGATTTCATCGCCTGCATGGGTGGCGATGATTGTCCATCTTCCTTCATCGAGACGCATGACTTCGAGGATGCGCGCCCCAGGGTCGAGGAGCCAGACGTGCGGCACGCCCTCGCGTGCGTAGATGCGGAGCTTCTTCGCCCGGTCCAGGCGCGCCGTGGACGGCGACAGCACCTCGCAGAGCCAATCCGGTGCCAGCGGGAAGTAAGCAGTCGTGGGGATTGCGGGCAACCGGCTCCGGCGCCAACCGGCAATATCGGGTACGAGAACGTCCCGCCCGACGTGAATCTCAGGTTCGGCGAGGATCCACCAACCGCCAGGGCCGCCCTTTCTGTGGTGGAACGGCGGCATCAGCGCCGCCCCAACCGCCGTGCCCGCGACCGAGTGCCTCGGCGCCGGGCGGGGCGAGGCGTGCAACTCGCCATCGACAATCTCGGCAACCAGGTTGTCCGGCAGCTTGACCAGGTCGTCGTAAGTCGCCGGCCGATCGAACGGCGGGACTCTCGGCACGATTCGCATTCTACATCGTCGTCCGTGCACGGGCGGTGCCATGTCAATCTTCACCGGCTCGGGGCAAAACGCCACCCAATCGAGTGACTGCCGGGAGGGATTGCAGAATCTGCGATGGCGTGATGGTGAGATGGTGGTACGGAACGAATTCAGGTTTGCTCCGGCTCGTCGACCCAGAACGAGCCCAGTTCCAGCTCGACTTCAGTGAAGGGTTCGGCTCGGATAATCTCGTCGCCCTCGTGCGTGGCGAGGATCGACCACCGAGAGCCTTCGAGCCTCAGCACCTCGAGCGTGCGCGCGGTTGGATCGATTAGCCAGACGTGCGGCACGCCCTCGCGGGCGTAGATGCGGAGCTTCTTCGCCCGATCGAGGCGGGTTGTCGAGGGTGAGAGCACTTCGCACAACCAGTCGGGCGCAAGAGGGAAGTAGGCGACCGTTGGGATGGCTGGCATCCGGGCTTTCCGCCATCCGGCGATGTCCGGCACGAGCACGTCGCGGCCCAGGTGCAGTTCCGGCTCGTCGAGAATCCACCAACCGCCAGGGCCGCCATGGCCGAGGTTGAACGGTCCGATCAGTGCCGCTCCCACCATCGATCCGGCGACGGCGTGCCTCGGCGCGGGGCGCGGCGAGGCGTGCAGTTCGCCGTCGACGATCTCGCCAACTACGTGGTCCGGCAGGTTGACCAGGTCTTCGTAGGTCGCCGGCCGATCGAACGGCGGGACTCTCGGCACGAATCGCATTCTACATCGTCGTCCGTGCACGGGCGGTGCCAGGAGGCGATGCATCAATGCGACCGAATCACCCTTGATTTCCGCGCAGGCGTTCGAGCAGCTCGCAGATTCTGCGACTGGACAGTGAGCGAGACCGCGCAGTAACGAGACTCCAGCCGGCGGAGAGTCAGCCCGCCGGCAACGATCCAGTGATTATCCCTGTGATCCGGCCTGGAGCCTTCAGCCTGGAGCCGATCAGGGCGGTGAGCTACAGCGGCCGCCTCACCACTTGTCCAGCGCCACCGCGACCACAAGAGTGACGAGTGCGTCGATGTCGCGGCGGTCAGTGACCTCGGCCGGTGAATGCGAGTAACGGCCCGGCCACGAGAGCCCGAGATCCATCGCTCCGTAACGGCTGAACGCCGACGCGTCGGTCCCGCCCGCCGTCACGCCAATCGTGAAGGGGATGGCCTTCCGCGTCGCCAATTCGGCGATGCGATCGACCAGGTCGGCGGGCGTCGAGGTGCTGTTGTCCATGCCGCGCAGCACCGCGCCGGACCCGAGCGGGCTCATCGCGATCCGCTTGGTATCGAAGGGCGAGTCGGTCGACACGAAGGTGTCGACGGCGAAGGCGTACTTGGCCTTCGAGCTGCCCGCGATGAAGGTCGCGCCGGCGAGGCCGACCTCTTCTGAGATCGACCACGCGAAGGTCACTTTCGAGCTCGCCTTGGCCGGGTCGATTTTCGAGAGCGCCAGGAGCAGCGTCGCGCAGCCGGCGCGGTCGTCCATCGCACGCGAGGTCGACCGCGATCCCGCGAGGATCGTGTAGTGCTTGCGCACCGTCGCGGCGTCGCCGTTTGCCACGCCCAGCGCGCGGACTTCGGCGGCGCTCGCCGCCCCGAAAGACAGGCACAGGTCGTCGATTCGGGGCGGTCCAGACTCCGCCGCGCCGTACGAAGCGCGCGGCGCGAGCACCGCCGGCACGGGGCCCTTGGCGGTGTGCACGACGACCGGATGGGCTTCGTACAACGAGTCGTACATCCCTCCGCGCGTCCGGATCGTCGCGGTTCCATCGTCCCTGATGTTCGTGATCTCCCAACCCAGCTCGTCCATGTGCGCGACGAACAGCTTCTCCTCGCCGCCCGATCCGAACGTCACGATCACGTTGCCGCGCTCGTCCACCTCGGGCTTCGCCCAGGGTGCCACGCGCGGAATCAGCTTCAGCACCATCGCGCGCGGCGCCGCCTCGTGCCCGGAGACGCCGTAGGTTTCGATCATCGCTTTGATCGCGTCCGAGGTCGTCGGCGGGCCAGCGGCGACGCGGCCTTCCGGGATCGCGGCGGGAGTCATCGGCGCATCAGTCCCCGAAAGACTCACTGCCGGCAGCCCGAGCGCGCCTGCGGCAGCGGCAGCGAGCGACCTCACATCGCGCAGGTCGACGGTTTCGACCGGCGTCTGCGCGTAGAGCACGGGAACGCTGAGCATCTGCGCGATGCCGGTCCAGCCAGCCGGCCTGCGAAACTGAAATCGGTCCGCCGGCACCGTCTGCAGCGTGACGTTCCTCGCCTGCGCCGAGGCAACCAGGTCGGCGGCATCGGCGGGCGCGAGCGCGCCTCCGCCAAGCGCTCCGACCGCGCCCTTCGCGTCCGCGTCCTTCCCTCGCGCCGGCAACGCCAGGCCGCACAGGATGATTCGCTGGGGCTTCAGGGATTCGAGCAGACGATTCAGTCCTCTCGACCCGAACAGCGACTGGGATACCCACGCGATGGTGAGCGTTCCGGTCGCCGGCGGAGGCGCTGTCCACGCGCGAACCATCTCAACCAGGGCCAGCGCGCCCGCACGACCCTGCGCGGCCGGGCCGGACACGCGCCAGCCCGCGAGCGGCTGGGCGCGCTCGCGAAGCGTCACCGCGTCGAGCACCGCGACGCCCAGTTTCTCGACCTGCGCCCGGCTCCCGGCGCCGACATCGACCCACAGGTCCTCGAGACCCCTGATCCGATTGACTTCGTCGCTCGCCAGGAACCTGCGCAGGTGAGTCGACGGCGTGGCGGTGACGCCGGGCACCACGCCCATCCGCTTCGTCACGATCTGGATCGGCTGCCCGACGTGATACTGATCGAACAATCTGTGCTGCGGCTCGCGCGTCGGCCGATGGAGCCGGAGGAAGCCATCGTCGGTGATGCTCGAGACGACGTAGCCGTCCTCGTCTAGCGGCGCGACGATGAGCGTCGAGGGCTGGCCGGAGCCGAGCGTGAGGACCAGATTCCCGACCGAGTCGACCTGCGGCTTCGCCCAATCCGGCAGCGCGGCGCGAACGAGGTCGCGGACGGGGCCCTCGCGTCCCGATACGCCGGGTGCGTCGATGAGCTTCACGAGGAGTTCCCGCGCCGATTCACTCGCAGGCGGCGCAACCCGGGCCCGGTCCGCGCCGGTTGCCGACGGGTTCACGCCGGCGGCCGCGATCATCGCAGCCGCGAACGTCCAGCAGACCGCCTGTCGGGTCCTCATGTCGCACTCCTTGTGTCGATGGCGCGGGTCGTCGCGAAGACCGCTCATGCTACGATACTTTCTCTTCCGCCGGTAGGAGCAATGGGAGGGAGCCCGTGACGCGAGCCCTCGTGTGCAGCGCAGCATGTATCGTAATTCTGGCAGCGCCGGGGCCGGCAACGCCGGCGGCCTCTCGTCCTGCAGTCGATCAAACGTCGCCCGATCCGGAATCCGCCGTCCCGCGAATCACCGTCGCCGAGTTGAAGAAGGCGCTCGCCGCGGACCGGGTCGTCGTGCTGGACGTGCGCGACCAGGGCTCGTACGAGAGCGGTCACATCCCCGGAGCGCGGCTCGTGCCGCTCGGAGACATCCAGAAGCACGTCGCCGCGCTCAAGAAGATCGGGAAGCCGATTGTCGCCTACTGTGCTTGAGCGAACGAGCACACGAGCGCCCGTGCGGCGCTGGACCTCGCGAAGGCTGGCATCGAGGGCGGCCGTGCCCTGCTCGGCGGGATCGCGGGCTGGGCCAGTGGTGGCAATGCTCTCGTGAAAGGGCCCCACCCGAAGTAGACATGCCGGCGATCCAGCGGGGCGCCGCCTGCCGTTCTCGCAGCGGCACCAGTGATATCCTGGAACTCAGTCAACGCCAATCACCCGGCATTCGAGGCCGCCCCAATCCGGGCCGGCCTCGCGGAGCCACCGCCATGCCAGCGATTCAAGGGAACAGCTCTGAGATCCGTCAGCTCGCCCGCTACGAGGTCCGGCCTGAGGCGCTCGATCGGTGCCTCGCCGCGATCCACGAGTTCGTCGCGTACCTCCAGGCACACGAGCCGGGCACCATGCGCTACGAGGTGTGGCAGGAAGAGAAGCACCCGACGCGGTTCGTGCACATCTTCACGTTTCGCGACGAGGCCGCCGACCGCGCCCACTCGGAATCCGCCGAAGTGAAGAAGTTCGCGGGCGTCCTCTACCCGGCCTGCATCGCGCCGGTCGAGTTCATCGACTACAAGCAGGTCGACGCCAACGCGGCATTCCGCCGCCTGTAGCCGACGAAGTACGTAATTCTGTTAAGAGAGGGCACTACACCACGCCCCGCCAGTGGCCGAGATGCGTCAAATCGCCGCATATTGACAGTTGGCGATCTGGTACCTGTTTTGTAGCCGGGACACTCGGGGGCTCCCGAGGTGTTCCATGTTCGAGCATCATTCGGCCTTCGACCACTCCAACGTCCAGCACGGGTTCCACGCCGGCCGCGTGCGCGTGGTGGATCCGAGCGACGTGGACGCCGAAACGACCGCCATGAAGCTGCTCTTCCCGCGCGAATCGGTGATGACCACTCCGATGGGATGCAGCCACACCTGCCTCTACACCGACCAGACTCCGCCCTGGCTCGTTGCCGAACGCATGGAAGAGCATCTGATCGAGGTCGAGCACGTGCGAGAGGCGGGCGGTCCGATCGTGGGGGCCCGGCATCCCTGAGGGCTGAAGCCGCCACGCTGCAGACCGGGCTACGCGGCCGCCGGCGTGCGCCGGCCGATCCACTTGTGCAGTTCGAACGCCCAGAAGGGAATGGTCGAGACGAGCAGGCTGATGCCGAGTTCGTCCATCGTGAGCGGTCGCGTCCGGAGCAGGTCCTGCCAGAACGGCACGTAGGTGATCATCAGCTGCAACAGTAGCGTGACAATCACGGTGGCGAGCAGCGGCTTGTTCGTCAGGGGCCCAATCGTGAAGAACGAATCGCGGTTCGACCTCACCGTCAGGACGAGCACCAGTTGCGACAGCGTCAGCGTCGTGAAGGTCATCGTCTGCCAGCCGGCGTGGCCCGACGACCAGAACAGGTAGCCCATGCCGAGCGTGGTGAGACCGAGCACGATGCCGCCCCACGCGATGTGCGCGAGCAGACCGCGCCCGAGGATCGTCTCGGTCGGCGGAATCGGCGGCCTCCGCATGGCGTGCGCCTCGGGCGGCTCGATGCTCAGGGCGAGCGCCGGCAGGCCGTCGGTCACCAGGTTGATCCAGAGGATCTGAAGCGGCAGGAGCGGCAGCGGCATGCCGAGGATCGGCGCCGCAATCATCACCCACAGCTCGCCCGTGTTGCTCGCCAGCAGGTACAGGATGAACTTCCGGATGTTGTCGTAGATGACGCGCCCTTCCTCGACCGCGGCGACGATGGTGGCGAAGTTGTCGTCGCCGAGCACCATGTCGGCCGCTTCCTTCGCCACCTCGGTGCCCGTGATGCCCATGGCGACGCCGATGTCCGCCTGCCGGAGCGCCGGCGCGTCGTTCACCCCGTCGCCCGTCATCGCGACGACGTGCCGGCTCGCCTGCAGCGCCTTGACGATCCGGAGCTTGTGCTCGGGCGAGACGCGCGCGAACACGGAGGTGCGCTCCACGAGGCCCCGCAGCTCCTCGTCGGCCACGTGCTCCAGTTGATGGCCCGTCACCAGTTCCTCGCCGGACGAGATCCCGAGCTCGCGGGCGACATGGCGGGCCGTGAGCGGGTGATCGCCCGTGATCATCATCGGGCGCACGCCGGCTGCGCGGCAGACCGCGACCGCGTCCCTGACCTCCGGGCGCGGGGGATCCGTCATGCCCGCAAGGCCGACGAACACGATGTCGCGCTCCAGCACGTCCGCCTCGGCGCCCGGATGGCGATCGAAGCCACGGAATCCGAGCCCGAGGACCCGCATCCCTTCGCCCGCGAGCGCGTCGTGCTCGGCCATGATGCGTCTGCGCCATTCAGAGGTCAGCGGCTGAGCGGCATCGCCGGACCAGATGGAGGTCGACACGTGGAGCACGGGTTCGATCGCGCCCTTCGTGAAGGCGACGAAGCCGCCTTCGCCGAGGGCCCGCTCGATCGGCCGCAGGGGCTGGAGCGCGCCTGCCGGGCCAGGCGCCATCTCGTGCACCGTCGTCATCCGCTTCCGAACCGAGTCGAACGGCGCTTCGGCCACGCGAGGGTAGCGCGCGTCGAGGTCCGGCTTGAGCAGGTGGAACCGCGCGGACGCGACGAGCAGGGCGCCCTCGGTCGGATCGCCGATCGCGCGAAAGGCGCCGGGGTGATCCGCCCGATGGTCGAGCACGGCATCGTTGCAGAGCGAGATGCCGGCAAACATCAGCGCCAGGCCGGACGACTCCTCATCGCCGGGCGAGGCGATCCCCTCCGGCGCCGCCGCGGGATGGGGGCCGGCGAGCCGCTCGAATTGCGATGCGTCGAACTTCCGGCCCGCCACCTGCACCATCGTCACGCTCATGACGCTTTCAGTGAGGGTGCCGGTCTTATCCGAGCAGATCACCGTCACCGAGCCGAGCGTTTCGACGGCGGGCAGCTTGCGGATGAGCACGTTGCGCTTCAGCATCCGCTGCGCGCCGAGGGCCAGCGCGATCGTGACGACCGCGGGCAGCCCCTCCGGAACCGCCGCCACGGCCATGCTCACCGCGGTGAGCAGCATGACGCGGAACCCCTGTCCCTGAAGCAGGCCCTCGAGAAAGATGACGCCGACCAGCGCCAGGGCGAGCCCGGCCAGGTACCGGCCCAGCTGATCGAGGCGGCGCTGCAGCGGCGTCGGCTCGCGTTCGACGGCCTGGATCAGATCGGCGATGCGGCCAAGCTCGGTCGACATCCCCGTCCCGATGACCACCGCCTGGCCCCTGCCGTAGACGACGGTCGTGCCCATGTAGACCATGCTGAGCCGGTCGCCGAGATCGGCCTCGGGGTCTGCGATCGGCCGCACGTCCTTCTCGACCGGCTCCGACTCGCCGGTGAGCGACGCCTCCTGCGTGCGGAGCGCGGCGCACTCGACGAGCCGCGAATCGGCCGGCACGAGATTCCCGGCCTCGAGCAGCACGAGATCGCCGACCACGAGCTCCCGCGAGGCGAGCTCGCGGACCGTTCCGCCGCGCCTGAGGCGGACGGTCGGCACAGCCAGGCGCTTGAGGAGCTGCATCGCCTTCTCGACGCGGTGTTCGTGCATGAGCCCGAGCGCCGAGTTGAGGGCGACGATGGCGAAGATGGCGAGCGCGTCCTTGAGATCGCCAAGCGCGGCGGACATCACGCCCGCGATGATGAGAACAGCCACGAGCGTGGACGAGAGCTGCTCCCACAGCATTCGCCACGGGCTCTTCCGCCCGCGTTCGGCGAGCTCGTTCGGCCCGTCCCGTGCGAAGCGGCGCGCCGCCTCGGCCTCGTCGAGTCCGCCGGCCGGGTCGGAGCCGAGCTTTTGCACCACTTCGGCTGCGGCCAGCGCGTGCCAGGCAATGACCGGGTCGGCTGTTGGGGAGGCAGTGGCGCTGGACCCCGTGTGAACCGAAGGCATAGACTGAAACCATTGTCACACATGGCCGACCGGGACCGGCAATCGGCGCCGCGACGGGATCGCCGGCTCTGACCCCTCGACAAGGCTCGGGGTCCCCTGAGCTTCGCCGAAGGGGAAGAGCCGGCCTACACCAGACAACGCTGGTGGGGGCGTCGAAGGAAGCGGGCCGGGCCGGCCTCCCGGCCGGAACGGGAAGCGCTCCAGCAAACCATTGCCCTGATATATCCGTCTACTAACCTCGGGAGGCATGGAAATGGAGCGCCTGCGAAGCCTCTGGCTTCTTTGCATAGGTGTGCTCGTCGCATCGGCCATCCCGGCGCAGGCGGCTCATTCCGAGCGCCCGAAGGTGCCGGGTCCGATCGCGAGCTCGAAGGCGACCGGCGTGGCGGCAGTCGCCCGCGTTGATGCCGCGCAAGTTCCGGCGGGAACGGCCGTCCGGATCGACGGTGATTTCAACGACGCCGCCTGGGAACGCGCCACGCCGATCACGAATTTCGTGCAGCGCGAGCCGAGCGAAGGCGCCGCGCCGACCTTCGCGAGCGAAGTCCGCGTCGCCTACGACCTGGCGCATCTCTACGTTGCCGTCCGGGCATTCGATCCGGAGCCTGCCAAGGTCGTCGGCATCAGGACGCGAAGGGACGACGGATCCCCGTCCGACTGGATCCGGGTCGTCATCGACTCCTATCACGACCGGCGAACCGCCTACGAATTCACGGTCAATCCCGCCGGCGTCAAGCAGGACGCGTACTGGTACAACGACGGCAACAAGGACAGCAGCTGGGATGCGGTGTGGGACGTCCAGGTCCTGAAGGACGAGAAGGGCTGGAAGGCCGAGTTCCGCATTCCCTTCTCGCAGCTGCGATTCGAGCCGAGCAAGGCCGACACGTTTGGTTTCGCGGTCTGGCGCGAGGTCGGCCGGCTGAAGGAGACGTCGACCTGGCCGCTCCTCGCGAAGAGCGCATCGGGATTCGTCTCGCAGTTCGGGGAGATCGGCGGCCTGCGCCTCGGAGCCGGCGTGAAACGGCTCGAGCTGACGCCGTATTCGGTGGCGCAGCTCGGCACGCAGCCCGTCGAACCCGGCGATCCGTTCCGGATGGCCGTCGAGCCGCGCGCCACCTTCGGCGCCGACGTGAAGTACGCGATCACCCCTGGCCTCACGCTGACCGGCACGCTCAATCCCGACTTCGGGCAGGTCGAGTCGGACCCGGCCGTCGTGAACCTGACTGCGTTCGAGACCTTCTACGAGGAGCGCCGGCCGTTCTTCGTCGAAGGGTCCGGCACGTTCAAGTTCGATCTGGACTGCAACGACGGGGCGTGCACGGGCCTCTTCTATTCGCGGCGCATCGGGCGGAGCCCGCATGCCGGCCTCGACGTGCCCGACGGAGGCTTCTCGGACGCGCCGGCCCAGACCACGATCCTCGGGGCGGCGAAGCTCACCGGGCGCGTCGGCGGATTCTCGATCGGCGCCCTGAACGCGGTGACTTCGCAGGAGACCGGCCGGATCGCCAGCGGCGATACCCGCGCGTCGCAGATCGTGGAGCCGCTCACCAACTACTCGATCGTGCGAGCCAGGCGCGAATTCGCCAACCGTTCGTCACTCGGCTTCATGGCCACCGCGACCAACCGCCGGATCACGCGGGAGGTCACCTCGCTCGCGCGCGAGGCCTATGCCGGCGGCGTGGATTGGGACTGGCGCTTCCGCGGCTCGCGATACTCGCTGACAGGCTACCTGGCCGGCAGCGCCATTCGCGGAACGGCGGAATCAATCGACACGCTCCAGCGAGATGCCGTTCACAATTATCAGCGGCCCGACGCCCGCGGCTTCGTGTACGACCCGGCGCGCACGACGCTTCTCGGGCACTCGGGGTCGGTGGGGTTCAACAAGATCGGCGGGAAGGCCGTGATCTTCAGCACGAACATTCAGTACAAGACCCCTGGATTCGACGTGAACGACGTCGGGTACGTCCGGCGCTCCGATTCGATCTCGCAGAGCAACTGGATCCAGTTCCGCCGCGAGACACCCACGAAGCACTTCCGGAGCGTCCGGCTCAATCTGAACCAGTGGGGCGCGTGGACCTACGCGGGGGAGAAGCGCTACTTCGGTTACAACGTCAACGCGCACGCGGTGTTCACGTCGAACTGGTCCACCGGCATGGGCGTCAACCTCGAACAGGGCGGGCTCGACGACCGTTCGTCGAGAGGCGGCCCCGGCGTCCTCTCGAGTGACAGCCGCAGCCTCTGGTGGTACGTGAACACGGACGATCGCAAGGCGGTGAATGGCGGCCTGAGCGGCTTCGCGTGGCGCGATGAGCGGGGCTCGTATGTCGCCAACCTCGGGCCGTATGTCAACTGGCGGCCCACCTCGTTCCTGTCTTTCGCGGGGAGCTTCTACGTCGAGCGGTACTCGGAGCAGTCACAGTGGGTCGACCTGGTGACCGGCACGCGGGATCACTACGTGTTCGGCCATATCCACCAGACCACCGTGAACTTGACGACGCGGATCAACTACACCGTGACGCCGAGCCTCTCGATTCAGATCTATGCGCAGCCGTTCGTCTCGGCCGCCCGGTACGATCAGTTCAAGGAGCTGGCAAACGGGCGCTCGGCGAACTATGACGAGCGCTACACGCCGTACGGGTACGAGAGCAACCCGGACTTCAACTACCGGTCGTTCCGTTCGACCAACGTCCTTCGGTGGGAATACAAACCGGGCTCGACGCTCTACATCGTGTGGCAGCAGGGCCGCGAAAGCTCCGCCGACATCGGGACGTTCAAGTTCAGTCGGGATTTCGGGCGGATGTTCTCGATCCCGGCCACCAACCGCTTCCTCATCAAGGTCGCGTACTGGCTGAACTTCTAGGCGAACGGCGAACCTCTCGGGCGACCCACCGGGTCGCCCCTACGAGCCGAACGGCGAACGGCAACGGGCTTCAGGCTCCAGGCTCCAGGCCGGTCACGCCGTCCCGCGGACGGGTCCCGCGGACGAAGCCTCGAGATCCGGTCGCGCCGTATAATAGCGACACGATCGCTTTGCTCCCGAGGCTGCGACGGCTCGTGCCGTCGGGGAGGATCCGCATGCTCTCCGTCAAGACCATCCTCGTACCGACCGACTTCAGCGAGGCGTCGGAAGCCGCGCTGCGGTACGGACGGGCCCTCGCGGATGCCTTCGGTGCCTCGCTGCACCTGGTCCACGTGATGGAAGACCTGCTCGCTCACGCCTGGGCGGCGGAGATCTACACGGCATCCGTGCCGAACTTGCGCGAGGAAATCGAGAAGGAAGCGCGCGAGCGCCTGGCCGCCATGCTGCCCGAGCCGGATCGGACGCACTATCGGGCAGAGGTCGGGTTGCTGGCGGGCAATCCGTTCGTGGAGATCGTCCGGTACGCCAAGGCCAACAGCGTCGACCTGATCGTGATGGGCACGCACGGGCGAGGTCCCATCGCCCATATCCTGCTCGGCAGCGTGGCGGAGCGCGTCGTGCGCAAGGCGCCGTGCCCCGTTCTGACCGTGCGGGATTCCAGGCACGAGTTCGTCATGCCGTGAGGAATGGCGGAGGACCCGGACGAGTCCTCCGCCGAAGGCGAGTCTTCAGGAACACAAACTACTTGGCGATGCCGGCAGCGCTCCTGCCCGCGGCCGGCCTGGCCGCCGGCGCAGCCCTTCCGAGCGCAACCAGGTTGGCCAGCAGCTGATAGGCGCCTTCCACCTGTGCCGGCGCCTGGCGCCACAGCCCCAGCCCCACGTAGATCCACCGTCCCTTTCCGACCGTTGTCGACACGAGGGCCCCGGTCTTGACGCCCTTGTTGTCCGGGAACGGCTCCTCGACCGAGAGCAGATCGACGTACTTCGGGTCCTTCTCCCCGAGGAAGTAGAGCCCGCGTTCCTGCACCCAGCCCTTCCAGGTGTCCTCGCCGATCTTGTTCGGGACGTTGAAGACGGGATCGTTCGGCACGAGGATCTTCACCGGGCCGTACTCGTCGGTCACGCGGCTGTTGCTGACCCGGGCCGGATACGGGCCGTACTGGGACTGGTTGAACTCCATCTTGTTGTACTGCACGATGACCGTCCCGCCGCGATCGGCGTACTCGATCAGGCGGCGGTTGTACGCGCGCAGATCCGGGCGGCGCTGGTAGGCGCGCGTGCCCGTGACGATGACCTCGTACTTCGACAGGTCGCCCCATGCCAGCTCGTCGGGCGCGATGAACTCGACCCTGGCTCCCAGCTGCTCGAGCGCCTCCGGCACCTGGTCGCCGGCGCCGACGATGTAGCCCACACGGACGTTGGGCGCCGGGTTCACCTTCAGCACCTTGATGTCGGTTTCGGCCGGCCTGATGACCTGCCGCCGCTGAATGTGCGGATACTCGATGATCTGATAACCGCTGGTGAACTCGACGCCGGCGACGGATGGCGAGGTCACCACTGCCGTGACGACGTATTCGCCGGTCTTGATGCCAGGCGGCGCCGTCACGGCGAAGCGCACGGTCATGGACTGGTCTTCATTGGTGAAGGTGAGCGGCGTGGCGGCGGGCGTCACCTTCCACCCGGACGGAGCCTTGAGCGTGGCCGTCGCGTCGGAGGGACCCTTGACCCCGCTCGTCACCGACACGTAGACCTCGCGAACGACGGGCTTCGCCGAGCCGCCCGCGCCGCCGGCGGGAATGATCGCCGTCGCCGGCGTCGTCTCGACCGAGAAGGCGGGGACGACGTTCAGCTCCATCCGCTTGTCACCCATGAAGAGGTCCTTCACGTAGCGGAACGTGATGGGAACATCCTTCATGGCCGCCGCGCCGCCGGCCTTCAGCTTGAAGGCGGCGCGGAACGGCGACGGACGGAACGGCACCCCGAACGGGACGTCGGGGTCGAAGATGTCGAGCGCCGCCTTCGGATTCGAGACGTTCCAGTACTCGTCCTTCCAGTACGGCGTCGTCAACTTCGCCGACTGCGGCACTTTCATTTCTGCCGAGCAGCTGTAGACGGAGTTCTTCTTCACCACGCCGGGCGTGCAAGCCGCCTGCCCGTCGAATCCGGCGACCTGGAGCTCGCTCAGGTCGACGTCCGCCGGTCCGTGGTTGATCGCGAGAAGCGTCAGCCGGACCATCTGCCCGGCAATCAGCAGCCCGTCGTCGCCGACCGCATCGAAGCTGAGGCCGTGGGCGGCAAGGACGGCATTCTGGAAGTCCTGCTCCTTCACGTTCAGCCGGAAATCGATCTCGTAGCGTGCGGTGTCGCTGAGGCCCATGGATCCGAGTTGCCCGCGCAGGGATCGGACCGCTGTGAGCCCGGCGACGATCGGGGCGATGGTCCCCGCGTCGTTGCCGCCGTCGAACGCCTTCTGCGCCAGCTCCGCCTGTTCGGCGATCGCAGCCAGGCCGGCTTTGAGCGCGTCCGGGGGATTCGCGCCCGCAAACTGCGCGAGGGCGACGAGCCGGTAGTCGATTCCCTCGAAGAGCGAGGTTTCGTCCTTGTCTTTCTGGCTGGCGATTGTCGTCTCGATGAGCTGGTACCGTCCGCCGCGGCCGCCTGCCGCTCCGCCCGGCAGCGCGGGCAGTCCCGCCATGCCCTGGCACTTGTGGAAGCTGTGCGCGTCGGAGCCGATTTCCGCGTATGTGCGGCCGAGCAGCGTGTCGTAGATGTTCGTGTCAACCGTGGCCAGCTTCATCCCTGGCGGCACTGGTTGCGCGGCGCCTCGACCCCCGCCGGCTGGCGGAGCCGGCGGCGCACCCGCGCCGCCGCGGCCGGGAGGCCCGCCGCCCGGTCCGGGAGGCCCGCCGCCCCTGCCGAAGCTCGGCGTGAAGTACAGCTTCCGGGCCTGCCACGGCCTGAGCCCCTCCTTGATCTGTTCCGGGTACTTCGTCGGATCGGCGGCGGCCTGGAAGGCCTCCCGGGTCAGCATCGTCGTCGCTTCGTGCGCCCGGTCGCCGCCCGACCCCTGCGTGCTCATCGTCAGGACGACATCCGGACGGAACGTGCGGATGAGGCGGACGAAATCGCCGATGACTTCCTGCCGCCCCCACTTCTGGTAGATCTCGGGCGGGTCGAACGAGTATCCGAAATCGATGGCGCGGGTGAAGTACTGCTCGGCACCGTCGAGCCGGTGCGCCGACATCAGCTCGGAGGTGCGCAGGACCGCGAGGTCCTGGAAGAGCTCCGGCCCGATCTCGTTCTGGCCGCCTGCGCCACGGGTGGTCTGCACGTCGACGGAGCGGAGGCCCTGCCCGAGCGTGAACAGCGCGTAGAGGTTGTTGTGTTCGTCGTCGGGATGCGCCGCGGTCTGCAGGAACGTGCCCGACACATTCAGGTGACGAATGGCCAGGCCGAGCGCGACATGCCCGCCCTCGGGCACGACGAGCGGGAAGTTCATCCGGTTCTGCGCCTGGATGGAAACGCGGGCGGGCGCGGCGAGCATCAGCGCGCCGGCGGCGACCGCCGCTGCAATGGTCGTTGGACGAGTCACGTGTCGCATGCTCCTTGGGGTCCTAGAAATGGAACTTGAATCCGAGCTGGAACTCGCGCTGTTCGAACCCGCTGTAGTTGGTGAAGCCCCAGGCGCTCGTCGGGATTGGCGCGAGCGGCTCGCCCGCCGTGTTGACCTGGACCGACGAGGTGACGCCCTGGAGCTGCTGCTTGTTGAAGACGTTCTTGAACTCGGCGATCACTTCCAGCTTCATCGTCCGGTAGATCGGGAAGAAGCGCGAGTAGCGCATGTCGACGTTGTACCGGTTGGGCATGTACATCGAGTTGCGGCCGACAAAGAGCGGGCGGTCGCTCCCGCTGCCGTCGCCGTTCAGGTCGCGGTTGCCGGTGATGTTGAACGGCAGGCCGCTGTTGATCTGGACCATCAGCCCGACCTGGTTCCCGTTGAGCACCGCGTTCAGGATCCGGTTGCTCAGGTTGAACTCGGGGTTCGCGACGATGCTGCCGTTGAGATTGTGCCGTGAGTCGAGCAGGTTCGGGCCCTTGTCCCGCTCGAGGTTGGTCGGATCGGACCGGGCGCTGTCGCTGATGAACGACAGGTTGCCGCTGGCGGGCGCGGCGTCGACGCCCTTGCCGTACGAGTAGTTGAGGTTGAACTGGAGCCCGCGCCCCTGGCGCGACAGCGAAACGGTGACCGCCTTGTAGCTGGACCAGCCGTTGGACTGCACGACGTTGATCGCGTTGAAGCGGGGATCCATCCGGGTCGCGGCGCTCGGCGTGGTCGAGAAGATCGGCCGGCCGTCGGCCAGCGTGCCGATCGGGTTGATGAGGTTGATGTTGTTGACCGTCGGCAGATCGTAGCCGCGGCTGTAGACCAATCCGAGGGCCACCGAGAACGTCTTGCCGATCGCGCGCTCGATCTGCACGTTGTTCTGGAACGTGTGGCCGACCTTGAACGCCGGATCGACCGTGAAGATGCCGGGAACCGGCAGCTTGTAGCCGGGCGGCAGGCTGGACAGGCTGTTCGGATAGGCCGGGCACCCGGTCGCGGCCGGCGCGCAGCTGATGCTCTGGCGCTCGGAGGCGCCGTTCTGCTCGAGCGAGTTCTCGTAGGCGCCGAGCAGCGCCTGGTCGTACATGATGCCGGTGCTGGCGCGCAGCACCGTCCGCTTGCTCTGACCGATCGCCCAGACGATCCCCAGGCGCGGCGCGATGTTGTTCTTGTCGATGCTGAACTTCTGCGAGTAGCTGAACGGCGAGTCGGCCTTGGCCTTCGGGTACACGTACAGGTCGTACCGCACGCCGTAGAGCACCTTGAGGTCGCGCGTCACGCGCCAGTCGTCCTGCACGAACGCGCTGAAGAGCTTCGAGGTGAACTCGTAGTTCGGCTTGCCGATCGTCTGCGAAAACGTCGTGTACCCGTACGGGGCCAGGCCGGCCTTGGCGTCGAGGTACGCCTGGATCGTCGGGAACGTGTACGCGCCATCGGTTGTTTCCTGCGTCTGGCGCCAGTCGTACACCACCTGCATGTCGCCGCCGAACTTGAAGGCGTGGTTGCCTCGAATCCAGGAGAAGTTGTCGATGACCTGGAGGATGCCCTGCTTGAACGCGGACGGGATGTCGAACGGCTTGCCGAAGGAGATCGTGCCCGTGATGCGCGTCTGCTGCAGGGTGCCGGAGAACGGGCTCAATGTGCGGCTGGTCGATCGATTCGCGTACTGCACGCGGAGTTCGTTCAACTTCGATCCGCCGAGCGTCGAAACGACCTGCGCCGCCCCGGAGTTCATGTAGTCGTGGTAGTCGTAGGTCGTGTCCTGGGTCGAGGTGCCGCCCCCGGCGTTGCCCGGCTGCTCGTTCCCGAACCGCATGAAGCGCGCCGTGATCCGGTTGCTCTTGTTCAGCTGGAAGTCGAGCTTGCCGATGTAGAAGAGCGCCGTCTGGTTGAACGTCACGAAGGGCGGCTGCACGGGCAGACCGACCTGCGCAACAATCGCCGGTGAGACCGTGATGATCCGCTGCTGCGAGAGGTCCCGGAACGTCCGCTCGACGCCGGCGTAGTAGTGCAGCCTGTCCTTCAGAATGGGACCGCCGAGCTCGCCGGTCCACGTGTTGATCTTGGTGTCGGGCTTCGTGTCGGGACTGCAGTTGGCCAACCAGAACGGGCACGCGCTGTACGGCTTCCGGCGGAAGCGGAAGCTCGCGGCGCCCTTGATCGTGTTGGTGCCCGACGGGGTGATGGCGTTGTAGACCATGCCGGTCGTCTGGCCGAACTCCGGCGCGTAGCCGGCCGTCACGACCTTGACCTCGCTGATCATGACCTCCGACATCGGCACCAGCCGCAGGCCCGCCCGGTCCTTCTGCGTGTTCGTGTTGCCGTCGACCTGGTAGTTGATGCGCAGCATCGACCCGTTCGCGCTGAACCGCGGAATGCCGAACTCGGTGTTCTCGTAGCCGGTGACGCCGGGCTGGAGCAGCGCGAAGTTGTACGGGTTACGGGCCACGAGCGGCAGGTTCTTCACCTCCCGCTCGTTCATGTTCCGGCCGACGTCAATCTTGCCAGCATCGACCAGTACTGCCTCGGCGGTGACGACGACCGTCTCGTTGAGCTGGCCGACCGTCAGCGAAATGTTGATGACGGCCGTCCTGCCGGCCGTGAGCAGGATGCCGGTCTGCTCGAACTTCTTGAAGCCTTCGAGATCCGCCACCAGTTGATAGGTGCCGAGCGGCAGCAAGGGCGCGCGGTACACGCCACGGTCGTTGGTAACCACCACGCGCTGCGCGCCTGTACTGGCACTGGAGATCGTGACCGTGACGCCCGGCAGCACCGCGCCGGACGAATCGACGATGCTTCCTTCGATGGCGCCGTTAACCGCGCCGGCCTGGGCATGGGCGAGGGTGGCCGTGACGAGAAGCAGCACGACGACCGCGGCGGCGCGAGCCGCGTGCCGCCTGGCCGCGGGCGAGATCAACCCCTGGCGCCTTGTGCCTTGATGGGCGACTGCTGAGGCCTGCATCTCCATCTCCTTCCGGGGACGAGTCACGAATGAGTGCCCAGTGGCGATGAGTTCTTGGATGGCAGCGCGGACTGCTGCGGACGCGGACGATCGGTGTAGCTCAGCGCCATGCCGACCACCACCACGACGACCACGCCGACGACGTTGTGCCAGAGAAACGAGACCGAGGTCCCGAAGGCGACAAACGAGACGGCCACCATGCCGGCAATCAGTCCGAAGAAGGCGCCGCGTCCCGTGGCGCGGCGCGTGAGGATGGCCAGCACGAAGACGCCGAGCAGCGAGCCGTAGAAAAACGAGCCGAAACGGTTGACCACCTCGATGAGCGACCCGAGGCTGACCGCGTAGAGCGCCACGCCCGCGCCGAACAACCCCCAGAAGCCCGTCGCCAGCTTGGAGACGAGGAGGTAGTGCGAATCAGGGGCTTCGCGGACCAGGTGCCGCTTGTACACGTCGATCACGGTCGTCGTCGCCAGCGCGTTCATCTCGGCCGAGCTGGCCGACATGGCCGCGGCGATGATCGCGGCGATCAGGATGCCGACCAGGCCGATCGGCAGGCGCGTCGTGACGAAGGTGGGAAAGACGTAGTTGACGTCGTTGTACTTGGCGTCGCCGCTCACCTCGCGCACGAGCGTCGCGGCCCGGTCGCGGATCCCCTTCAGGCGGGCATCGCTCGCGACGAGCGTCGCCCTGGCCCGCACCGTCTCGTCCTGTTTGTTCTGCCTGTCGGCCGCGGAGAGCGCCACGGCCGCCTCGCGCCGAATCGTGAACGCATCGCCGAACTCGCGCTCGAGGCCGGCGTACTCCGCCGCGCGGGAGCTGGCCTCCACCCGCGCCTGCTGCGCCGGGTTGAACAGCATGGGCGGCTGGTTGAACAGGTAGTAGACGAACACCAGCACGCCCATCAGCAGGATCAGGGCCTGGAGCGGGATCTTCACGTAGGCGCTCATCATCAGCGAGCTGCGGCCCTCGGCAATCGACTTCGAGGTGAGGTAGCGCTGCACCTGGCTCTGATCGCAGCCGAAGTAGGAGAGCATCAGGAAGAGGCCGCCGATCATCCCGGACCAGAAGGTATAGGTCTGCGTGAGGTCGAACGTGAAGTCGACGGCCTTCAGGCGGCTGGCGCTTCCCGCCAGCTCGAGTGCCTGAACAACGCCCACGTCGTGGGGAAGTCCCGCCAGCAGCATCACCACCGCCAGCACGACCGCCGACACCACGAGCGCCATCTGCTTCACGTCGGTCCACGCCACCGCCTGGACGCCGCCGAACATCGTGTAGAGCGCCGTGGGCACGGCGATGAGCAGCACGGTCAGCGTGAGGTTCAGGCCGAGCACGATCGACAGCACCAGCGCGGGGGCCGATATGGTGACGCCGCACGCGAGGCCGCGCGACAACAGGAAGAAGACGCTGGTCAGCGCCCGGGTCTTGGCGTCGAACCGCCGCTCCAGGTACTCGTATGCGGTGTAGACCCGCGCGCGGTAGAAGAAGGGGACGACGGTGAACGACAGGATCACCATCGCGAGCGGCAGGCCGAAGTAGAATTGCACGAACCGCAGGCCGTCCGCGTATCCTTGGCCCGTCGTGCCGACCAGTGTGACCGCGCTGAGCTGCGTGGCCATCACCGATAGCCCGACCGCCCACCACGGCAGGCTCCGATTGGCCAGGAAGTACCCTTCGACTTCGCGGCTGCTCTTGGTCCGGCGGATGCCGTCCCAGACGATCCACGTCAGGTAGGCCGCGACGATGAGCCAGTCAATCGGATGCATCGGTCAACGCCCGCTCCGACGCGCCCGGCGTCACCGCCGCACGCCGCCGCGTTATGGAAGCCCTACGATCCGAAATAGCGCCCGAATGCCCAGAGCGCGACGATAACGGCGGCCTCGAGCACGAGGGCGCCGATGAAGACCCACGGCCGATCCACGGTCTCGTCGTACTGACGGCTCGTGTCGGTCACAGCGAGGCGCTCCGTTCGCGCAGGCTGGTCTCGGCGGCCGCGAGCCGCGCCAACTGCTCCGCGTGCCAGCCTTCGTCGGCGGAGAGCAGCCGCCGCGACTCGTCGAGCGCCCGGGTCGTCTCGACGACCGCCGGCCCGCCGTAGGTCCGGCGCATCTCCACGAAGTGCCGCGGGCTGAGGATCTCGGCCAGCTGCTCCTCCGTGTAGTGCAGCGGCGATCCGGTCAGCTCCAGGCTGGCCTGGAGCACCACGTCACAGAGCCGCGCGGTCGGGTCGGCCTGGCGCGCGGCGACCAGGCGGCCGGCGATGTCGTGGGCGATGTGGAACGACAGGCGGTGGTCGCGCACCAGCGTGTCCGCCAGTTCTGTCATCGTAATCCAGCCCGACGCCGCGCGAGCCTCGAGAGCCGGCCCGTCGAACGTGGCTGTTTCTATCGCGGCGGCCACCAGGCTGATCGCGCGGATCGCGTCGCGGAACGTCGAGAAGACCAGCGGCTGAAGGTCGTCCTCGGTGTCCACGATGTCGCCGAAGGGCGTGTTGTGGATCGTCAGCAGGACGGCTGCCGCCTGGCCGAGCGCCTTGCTGGTGATGCCGCGGGCGTGCTCGAGCGCGACCGGGTTCCGCTTCTGCGGCATGATGCTGCTGCCCTGGACGAAGCCGTCGCCGAGCCGGAGGCAGTGGAACTCGGACGTGCACCACAGCAGCAGGTCCTGGACGAAGCGCCCGAAATCAGTGAGCGCGACGGCCGAGGCGGCCATGTTTTCGAGCAGGTAGTCGACCGTGGCGATGCTGCCGTACGTGTTGCGGGTGGGCGACGAGAATCCGAGCAGCGCGCTCGTCAGGTGCCGATCGATCGGAAACCCGGTGCCGGTGATCGCGCAGGCGCCGAGCGGACAGTGATTGGTCGTTTCGTAGGCGGCCTGGAGCCGGCGGGCATCGCGCTCGACTTGTTCGATCACTGCGAGCAGGTAGTGCGCGACGGTGGACGGCTGCGCCGGCTGCGTGTGCGTGTGGAGCGGGATGATGGTCTCCCGATGATCGGCCGCCACCTTGACGAGCGCGCGCCGCAGGCCGAGCGTGGCGGCGAGCAGGTCGAGGACGAGGCCACGCTGGCGCATCCGGTACAACGTCATGTCGATGTCGTTCCGGCTGCGGGCCGTGTGGAGCTTTCCCGCGACATCTTCCCCGCACGCCCTGACGAGCAGGCCCTCGACGTAGTAGAAGAGGTCCTCGAAGGTGCCGTCGAAGGAGACCGTCCGGACCTCGTCCTGCGAGATCGAATCCAGCGCGTCTCGAAGGGTGCGGGCGTCTTTCGCGGAAAGAATGTCCTGACTGCGCAGCATCACCAGATGCGCGTAGTGCATCGCCATCAGCGGGGGGAGGAAGTATCGCTTGGCGTCCTCGAAGTTTTCGTTCAACACGAACTGCACGTATTCCGGAGCGAACCTCATCGAGCCGGAGTATAGCAGATGGAAACGACCGTTCCGCCGGGGCCAGCCGGATGCGAGGGGTTTCGGGCCGGGTTGATTCAGCTGCGCTAGAATGGGGCGCCTCGGAGATCGGCCCATGAAGCGGCGCACACTACCCAGTCCGACTCGCAGGCTCGCCATCGTCCTGGCGCTCGCGCTCCTCATCGTCGCGGCGTCCTGCGGGAGGAAGTCAACCGATCCGGCGGGCGCCGGCCCGAGTCCCGCCGTTCAGCTGCCCTCCCTCGCGGACATGCTCGCCGACAAGGTGCAGGGCAACCCCGCCGCTTCCGTGACGATGATCGAGTATTCGTCGCTGACCTGCCCGCATTGCGCGTCGTTCCACTCCGCGACCATGCCGCAGATCAAGACCGCCGTACATCGACACCGGCAAGGTGAAGCTCATCTACCGCGATTTCCCGCTGGACAACGCGGCCCTGTCGGCGGCCATGGTGGCCCGCTGCTCCGGCGACCGGTACTTCACCGTGCTGAGCCTGTTGTTCTCCGCGCAGGCGGCCTGGGCGGGCAGCTCGGATCAGACCGGCGCGATCAAGTCCGCCGTAGCCCCGGCAGGCGTGACCGGGGCGGAGGTGGACGCGTGCCTGGTGCTGACCGAACTCCGCAACGGCATCACGAACATCAAGACCATCGGACAGACGCAGTATTCCGTCAGCGGCACGCCGACCTTCATCATCGGATCGCAGCGGATTGTGGGTGCCTACCCGTTCGCCACCTTCGACGCCGTGTTGAAGCCTCTCACGCAGTGACGCGCCGGGCTTCGGGCCCGCGTCGGCCGCTCTGTCGAGCCGCCCGGTTGACCACGGCGTGGCCGCGCCGGTACGATTCTCTCTCGATCACCTGACACTCTGCAGGCGCGTGTTCAGAGGCGGGAGAGCCTCCATGACTGGTCGCATCGCCGCGGTTTCGACGTTGCTGTGCGTAATCGTCTTCCAGGGAGCGCGGCCGGCGCCGATCGGCGCGCAGACAAGCCTCGGCGCGGCGGTGCAGGCGAAGGCCGAGGTCCCGCGCGCCATCCGGCGCGACGTGCCGCTCACAAACGCCATCCGGCGCGCGTTCGAGGCCGGCACCCGTGACACGACAGGACGGCCCGGGCGGAACTACTGGCAGCTCCAGACCGACTACACGATCGAGGTCCGCCTCGATCCGGCGGCCGATTCGCTCACCGGCACCGAGACGATCTCGCTGCACAACAATAGTCCCCAGCACCTAGCCGAGATCTTCCTCCGCTTGGATCACAACATCTTCCGGGGCCTCGTGCCGCGCGGGGGATCCGTGCCGGCCGAGAACACCGACGGCATGGTCGTGACCCGAATCAGCGTCAATGGCGAGGCCGTGGACCTCGCTGCGCCGGCCGGCGGCGGCGGTGGGAGGGGCCGCGGCGCAGCGGCCCCGCGAAGGCTCGCGGCGTCAGGTCTCGATCAGACGCTGGCCCGCATTTCCCTTGTGAAGCCGATCGCCGCGAAGTCGACCGCGACGCTCGAGATCGC
Organism: uncultured Acidobacteriota bacterium; assembly: GCA_963695795.1. Taxonomy (GTDB): domain Bacteria; phylum Acidobacteriota; class Vicinamibacteria; order Vicinamibacterales; family JAKQTR01; genus CAVOHU01. The sequence continues at coordinate 575,082 of CAVOHU010000001.1, forward strand.
CTGGCATACCAGGCTCCCGGGCGGACCGAATGGCCGAGGCCACCGCATGACGCAGCGGTTCGATGACACGTTGTTCCAGCCGACCCAGTGGTACCCGCGCGTCGCCAAGTACGACGACCTTCGCGGTTGGGACACCAACGTCTATCTCGGTCCGGCCGAGTTCTACAACAACTTCGGGCGGTTCGACGTGAAGATCGACGTCCCCGCCGGGTGGATCGTCAGCGGCACGGGAGTCCTGCAGAATCCCCAGGACGTGCTGACAGCGAAGGCGCGCGAACGCCTGTCGCACGTGCTGGAGTCCGACGAGGTGATTACGATCGTGGGAGAGGATGAAGTCGGGCCGGGCCAGTCTACCGCGCCCGGCGACCGGCTCGTCTGGCATCAGGTGGCCGAGACGGTGAACGACTTCGCCTGGGCGACCGCGAAGGACTTTGTCTGGAAGGCGACGCGCGCGACCATCCCCGGCAGTGGTCCGGTCCCGATCCACATGCTCTATCAGCCCGGCCACGCGACGCTCTACACCAGGGCGGGCCCGGTCGCGCGGCACGCGCTCGAGTTCTACTCGAAGCTCTGGGCGCCGTATCCGTTCCCGCAACTGACCTTGCAGGACGGTCCGAGCGCGGGCATGGAATACCCGATGGTCATCAACTCGAACCAGGGCGCGGCCGATCACGAGACGGGGCACCAGTGGTGGCCGATGTCGGTCGGCAACAACGAAACCTGGTACGGCTGGATGGACGAGGGGTTCAACCAGTACATGAACATCCTGTCGGCCGCCGATTCGAGGGGCGTCGCGCCGAACCTGAACAACCTGGGCCAGGGCTACGGCCGGGTGAGCGGCACCGAAGACGAGCCGCCCATGATGTGGAACGCCAACTACGCCGGCAACATGTATTCCTTCCAGACCTACTCGAAGACGCCGCTCATGCTGTCGATGCTCGGAGGGATTGTCGGCGACGCCGAGGTCCAGCGCGCGATGAGCGAGTACACGAAGGCGTGGAGCTTCAAGCACCCTTCGCCCTGGGACTACGTGTTCTTCATGAGCAACGCGCTCAAGCAGGACCTGGGCTGGTTCTGGTACTACTGGCTCTGGACGACCGAGTCGGTGGATGGCTCGATCGCCGCCGTCGCGACGATGGGCGGACAGACGATGGTGACGGTGAGAGAGGACGGGCAGATGCCGTCGCCGGTGGTGCTCAAGGTGAAGTTCGCGGCAAGCGGCCCGGATATCAAGCCAATGAAGAACGCGCAGATGGTTGATGCCACGACAGCGGTTGTAACCTGGCCGGTGGACGTGTGGTTCGGCGGCAGCCGGGTGTTCCAGGCCAGGCTGGACTTCGGCGCGCGCCCGGTGACTTCGATCATCCTGGATCCGGGCTGCCGATTCCCGGACAGGGACCCGAGCGATAACGTGTGGCCGAAAGCTGGCGCGCCGGCGACGACTGCCGCGCCGCCCTCGGCCGCGCCGGGCGGCCGAGGGGGTCAGGCGACGGTGTGTCCGGGCTAGGAACGCGGCTTCGCGTTCTTCACGTACTTGTCGAACCAGTTGATCCACTCGTAGAGCACGTGCAGGTTCGATTCGCGCGCGGCGTAGCCGTGCGCCTCGAGCGGGAGCGTGACGTATCGGACGGTCTTGCCGTTGCCCTTGAGCGCCATGTAGAAGCGCTCCGACTGGATCGGGAAGGTCCCCGAGTTGTTGTCGGCCTCGCCGTGGATGAGGAGGATCGGATCCTCCACCTTGTCCGCGAACCAGAAGGGCGACATTCGCGAGTAGATCGCGGGCACCTCCCAGAAGGTCCGCTGCTCGTTCTGGAAGCCGAAGGGCGTCAGCGACCGGTTGTACGCGCCGCTTCGCGCGGCGCCCGCGCGGAACAGCCGGCTGTGCGCGAGCAGGTTGGCCGTCATGAACGCGCCGTAGCTGTGCCCGGCCACGCCAATCCGGTCGCGATCGGCCACTCCCATCGCCACGATCTTGTCGATGGCCGCCTCGGCGCTCGCGACCAGTTGATCGACATACGTGTCGTTGGCCGTCTCGCCCGGCCCGATGATCGGCATGGTCGGGTTGTCCATCACGCCGTAGCCCTGCGTCAGGAAGAGCAGGTGCGAGGCTCCCGAGATCGTGGTGAACCGGTTGGGTGAGCCGGAGACCTGGCTGGCAGCCGCCGCGTCGGTGAACTCGGCCGGGTAAGCCCACAGGACAAACGGCAGCTTCGTGCCCGGCTTGTAGCCGGGCGGAAGATAGACGGTGGCGGACAACTTCACGCCGTCCTTCCGATCGTAGGTCACGAGCTGCTTTTCGATGCCCGTCAACTGCGGCGCCGGATCCTTGAACTGCGTGAGCATGGTGCGGGCGCCCGTCCCGAGATCGCGAACGTAGTAGTTCGGGAAGTCGGTCTTCGTTTCCCATCTCGTCAGCACCTGCTTCCCATCGTCCGATAGCAGCGCCGCGACGGCCTCATAGCTCCTGTCGTCGCACTGGAAGAGCTTGTCGACCGCGAGCGTCTTGAGGTTGAGGCGCGAGAGGAACGGACGATCCCCCTGCGGCGATGCGCCGGCCCCGGTGAGATAGATGAAGTCGCCCGACTGGATGATCGGGCGCCCGCTGCCGCCGCCCCGCCCGCCTGCCGCCGTGCCCGAGCGATCGATGGGCGAGCCCGGGTCGCCGTAGCGATCCTCCGAACGGCGTTCCCACAGTTTCCGGGACGCGGCACCGGGCTCGACGATCCAGGTGCGCGACATCCGCGTCGCCCGATCCGTTTCGGCGACGAGCGCCGTGCCTTTCTCCGTCCACGAGATGGCCTGGAAGCGGGACGCGGTTCTCATCACCTCGACCGGCTCGCCGGCGAACGGGGCCTCGAGCGACACGATGCGATCGCGGTTCGGCACCGTCTTCCGCGTGTCGCCCTCGTCGAGCGCCTCGGTCCAGACGAGCGTCGAAGGCTCCGCTGCGTTCCAGCGATAGGACCGCGGGCCGGCGGTGACACCGCCGATCGGAATCGCTTCGCCGAGAGGCTGCTCGCCGATCCTGCGCACGACGTCGCCGGCGCGGTTCCAGACCTCGATGTCCTTCGGGAACTGCGAGTCCGGGATGAGCCGCGAGTACGGACGCTTGGTCCGCGCGACGAGGATGAACCTGCCGTCGGGCGATGCCGACACGGTTGCGAAGCGCCCCGCTTTGCCCACGATCGTCTTGATTCCGGCCGGGGTGACGATCGAGAGCTGCGCGGTGAAGTAGTAGTCGTAGAGCTTCTCGTCGTGCGCGCTCGTGAGGAGATCCTGGTAGGTGGAAACCGGGGCGGCCTTGCCGATGTTCTCCTGAATTCGCGGGCCGGTCGGCACCAGCGGCGAAGCGGGCGCCTGGCCTCGTCCCGCCGGCACGAGCTGGCACAGCATGGCCGACGAGTCGTTCAGCCACGCGCAGCCGCCGATGCCGTTGACGTCCGTGGCCACGAGCCTCGCCTGCGCGGTGGCCACATCGGCCATCCACAGATCGATGCCGGCACTTCGGTACACGAGGAACGACAGGCGCTTGCCGTCCGGCGAGAAGGTGGGCATGCCGGGCCGCAGGCCCTGCGGCAGCACGACTCTCATCTCCTTGCCATCCGGGATCTGCTTCAGGGTGATGCCAAGCCCGGTCGCCGGGTTGTGCATGCCGTTTGTCTTCGGGTTGATCCGGTTGCCCGCGAGCCGGAGCATCGGCTCGGCCAGCTCGGCGACGGGCGGCATGCTCCTCCGATCGAGCAGCGCCATCATGTTCCTGGACGGGCTCACGATAGCTGTCGGCGGCGGCGGCGCGTCGAGGATGTCGACAATGACCTTGGGAGGAAGCTGGTAGCCCGTCTCGAGCGGCGAAACCTGCTGGGCGAGAAGCACGCCCGGAAGAATCGCGAGCGCGCATGCTGCCGCGAAGAGACACGCGGTCAGCGACATTCGAGGACCGGCAGCGACACGAGTCATGGAACAACCTCCGAGTGAGCGCGGAAATCAGGACGGCCTGGAGTCATTGCGAGGGGGCTCGTGCGACGAGGGACGGCATTGTATCCCGAACCTCATCCTCCCCGCGCCATTCCGGAGGAAGCGCCCGGCGGCGAACGTCCCTGCAGCCATGCAACCCTCGATAGGGGCGTGCCGTCTAATGGGTGAAAAGCGAGGATTATGCTGCGACCGATGCTTGCCGCCTCCGCGGCATTCTTGTACCTGACGTGTGCCGGCGCGACGTTCGCTTCGGGCCAGACTCCGGGCCAGGGCGTTCCCCCTTCCCCCACCCAGTACACCGTGAAACCCACGATGTCGCCCATCAGGGTGGATGGGGTCCTTGACGAACCCGCGTGGCGCGAGGTGGCGGAGATCCCCCTCCGGTACGAGTATTTCCCGGGCGACAACACGCCGGCGCGCGCCGAGACGATTTGCATGGTCACCTTCGACCATGAGCGCCTCTACCTCGCGTTTCGAGCGAAGGACGCGGATCCCGGCGCCATCCGGGCGAACCTCGCCGATCGCGACGCGCCGTTCCTCGACGACACGGTCGGATTCATGCTCGACACCTTCAACGACGGCCGGCGGGCCTTCCAGTTCCGCGTCAACGCGCGCGGCGTCCAGATGGACGCCTTCAACAGCGATGTGGACGGCAGCGAAGACTGGTCGTGGGACGCCATCTGGGACGCGAAGGCCCGGATCATGTCCGATGGATACACGGTGGAAGTGGCGGTGCCGTTCACCTCGCTCAGGTTTCCCCGCAGCAGCACCGTCCAGACGTGGGGCTTCATGGCGATGCGTGACATGCCGCGGTCCACGCGCTATCGGATCCGATCCGGCTACTTCGATCGCAATCGACAGTGCCTCATCTGCCAGTTCGACAAGTTGACCGGGTTCGAACAGATCACGCCCGGACGCAACGTCGAACTGGATCCGACGGCGACGCTCGCCAGGACCGATGAACGCAACGACATTCCGTCCGGGTCGCTTGCCGCGGGCCGCGCGAAGGGGCAGGCCGGCATCTCGGCCCGGTGGAGCGTCACCCCGAACATCGTCCTGAGCGGCACGGCGAATCCTGACTTTTACCAGGTCGAGGCCGACGCGGCCCAGCTCGACGTCAACACGCGCTTCCAGCTGTTCTTCCCCGAGAAACGGCCGTTCTTCCTCGAAGCCGCCGACATCTTCTCCACGCCGATCGACTCCGTCTTCACCCGAACGGTGGCCGATCCGGACTGGGGACTGAAGGTCACGGGCAAACAGGGCGCGAACGCGTTCGGGGTGTTCGCCGCCCGGGATTCGGTGACGGGCATCGTCGTGCCCGGGTACGAGGGGTCGACGTTTCGCAGCCTCGACCGGCGCTACACCAGCAACGTCGTCCGCTACCGCCGGGACATCGGCCGCAGCGGATCCACCATCGGGGTGATCTATGCCGGACGCGAGGGTGACGCGTATTCGAACCATGTCGGCGGCCTCGACGGCCTCATCCGGTTGAGCAAGGCGGACAGCGTCCGCGTCGCCTGGCAGTGGTCGCGCACGGACTATCCCGACGAGATGGCCGCGGAGACCGGCCAGCCGGACCGGCCTTTTACGGGTCAGGCCTACGCGTTGCGCTACGCGCACGGGACGCGCAACTGGAACTGGGGGACCAGGCTCGAGGGCTTTTCGCCGGCGTTTCGCGCCGACAGCGGGTTCGTTCCGCAGGTGGAGTATCGGGCGTATCAGGCGTACGCCGGCCGCACGGTCTGGGGTGGGCCCGCGCGCTGGTTCAACCGGCTGGATTTCTCTGCGTCTTTCGACCTCACCGAGGACTGGAAGGGCAGACGATCGTCGTGGGGATGCGACTTCCCGATCGAGTACGAGGGGCGCTGGCAGATGAGCGCGAGCTACAACCCGGCGTGCAACCGGGAGTACTACCAGGGCCGGACCTACGACAACTTCCGCCACAACATCTATTGGAGTGTCCGGCCATCCGGCGCGTTCTCCCTCGAGGTGTCAGCGACCGTCGGAGGCAACATCGATTTCGCCAACGCGCAGAAGGGAGACATGGCGAGGCTGAACATCGGCGGCACGTTCAACCTGTTCCGGAGGTTCGAGGGCGAGGTCAGCCAGCAGCGCCAGACCCTCGACGTCGCGGGCGGCAGACTGTTCACGGCCGACCTCTCGCAGGCACGCCTGCTCTATCACATCAACCTGCGCACCTTCGTCAGGGCGATCCTCCAGTACACGGACATCGACCGCAATCCCGCGCTCTACAGGTCACCGACGAGCCCTTCGACGAGGCGCCTGTTTTCTCAGTACCTGTTCAGCTTCAAGGTGAACCCGCAAACGGTGCTGCTCATCGGCTACTCGGACAACGCCAGCGGCTCGAGGGGCATCGATCTCACCAGGTCCGACCGCACCTTCTTCTGCAAGATCGGCTACGCGGTGGTGTACTGAGGGCCGATATCAGAATCGATGCAGGTACGACGCCTTGACGAAGAGGCCGCGGCTGGTCGAGTAGTAAGACCCTTCACCAGGTACCCACGCGCTGTCGCGAAAGCCGCGTTTCTCGAAGAGCGTTCCGTATCCCGCGTAGAAGACCGTGCCCGGCTTCACCTCGTACGACGACAGGAAGTCGCCGAGGACTCTTCTCGTCGAGCTGTCGTACTGCACGATCGCTCTCATGGCGAGCCGTGCCGTGAACTGGTAGGTGGTCTTCGTGTTGACGACGCGGGCGTCGTAGACGCGGCCGGCATGGCCGGGTCGATCGAGCGTCACCCGCTGGACATACACGTCCTGGCTGAACCGCGCACTCGGCTGGAGCGTGACTGAAAGCGATTGGCTGTTCGATGGGCCGACAAACGGGTCCACCGGATCGTAGTAGAGGCTCTTGCCGGTTCTGACCTGGCCGCTCAGGTACAGCCACTTGGTCGCCTGAATATTTCCCTGGAGGCGATAGACGACCTGGTTGAATTCCCGATGGACCCAGGCTTCCTGCACCCCAATCACGTCAGCCCGCAAGCTCCCGTTGCGCGTGAAGTTCGACCGGACGGCGTAGACCTGAACGAAGTCGTGCCCTTCCTGTGTCCGGTCGTGCACGTATTGCAGGAAGACGAACGGGTTGATCTTCTTGAGCCAGGGCGTGCGCGCCTTGTCCGGGTAGAAATTCAGGCCGCCATAGATCCAGCCGCCGGTGATCCCCGTGCGGTTGTAGAAGGCCGTGTCCATCTTGAAGTACTGGTCGTAATGCTCGGCCTGGGTGGCAAATCCGACCCTGCGGGAGTTGTACGAATACGACGCTTGCGCCATACTGCCCGCCCGCGACGATGTCCCCGCGCCAGGATCGGTTGAGGCCGAGTGCAGGACCGTGGCGTTGATCTGCTGGTGGGCGCCGATCCTTATCGACATGTCACCGCCGGCGACCCGGTTGTAGCCGCCGGCGAAATCGGTTCCCGTGACAATCGCGCCGACATAGCTGCTCGGCGCCAGGCTGTAGGTGGCGCGCACGATGTTGAACAGCTTTCGCTTCCCCTCGAATTGCGGATCGACCCTGCCCGCGGCATCGTCCGAGGCGCTGATGGTGCCGAAGGTCACACGGCCGAGCGTGCCGGACAGTTTTACGCCGAAAATGGGATCGACGATGCGGCGCGTATGAACGGCGGTGGCCATGTTGCCGTCGCCGCCGGTGCCGGCCAGTTCGAAGACGCCCATCCCCTCCATGAAGAACGGCCGCTTCTCGCTGAAGAAGATGGGATATCGCTGGTTGACCTGGATCTGGAAACTGTCGCTCTCGACCTGGCTGAAGTCCGGATTGATGGTGCCGTCGAGCGTCACGGCCGAGGTGATGCCGAGCTTCGCTCCGACGCCAAGATTCGCCGTCCCGTCAGCCGCCGACCACTTGTCGGGCGACGTGCGGGCCTGGTTCACCGACTCGGTGACCGCCGGCATCACCTCGCGAACGCCGGGCCACGCGAGGTCGTGCACCATCATCAGGGTGGCCCGTTCGAAGGCGGACTTGCCCGGGGGCAGGTCCGGCCACGCGACCGACACGCCGAGCCGGCTGATCCGGCGCCAGAAGAGGACGCGCATCGGCACGTCGGCGCCGCTCTTGAACCGGATGCTCTGGACCGGCACGCGGATTTCCACCGTGTAGCCGTCCGGCGTCGATCTGGCCGCGCTGTCCCAGACCCAGTCAATCGACGAGTTCTCGCCTTTCGTGGAGCTGGTCAGGATGTCGCCCTGCACGCCGCTGGGGTTCACGAACATGTCGTAGGAGGTCTGGCCGTTGCCCATGGCGTCGAGCATGAGGCCGACCCAGTCGTCGTTCCACATGTTGTCCCGGCGGGTGATCGACGTCTTGATCTTCGACGGATCGGGATCGGCACAGCGAAAGGCGAAGTAAAGGAACCGCTTGTCGTACGCCGCCCACACGGTGGTCTGCTGCGCGAGGCGTTCGCCGTAGAGCGGGTTGTAGGAGATCCACTCGCCCGTCTGGAGCGGCTCGGATGGCCACTCGCCGGCATCGAGGCGTCCGTCGATCTTCGGAGCGGCCTCGACTGAGCGCAGAACGAGCGTCGAGGCCTGCGGGTCAGCGGCGGCGGCGACGGGAGCGATGAGTAGCAGGGAGGCGAGAAGGGCAAGCACGAGTCGGCGGGTCTTGGACGGCATAATGCGTTTGACGGAGTTCCCGGCGCGGAGGTTTGCGGGGCGGCCGGGCCGCCCCGGAAGAGAGAGGTGATGGCGGAAGGCCGCGCCGCGCGGTATCCTGAACCGTGTTCTCCTCCCGGCTGAATTTCGACCTCACACCGAATCACCTCACCGAGGCCTTACGCCGGCTGCGGGCATCGGGCGCCGCCATCGACGATTTGACCGAGTCCAACCCGACGCGGGCCGGCATCGAGTACCCGTCTGGACTCGCCGAAGCGCTGACGCATCCCGGGAATCTCGTCTACGACCCTCAACCGTTCGGCCTGGCGGAGGCCCGTCAGGCGGTATCCGGCGACTTCAGGCGGCGCGGCCTCTCGGTGCCTCGCGAGCGCGTCGTGCTCACGGCGAGCACGAGCGAAGCCTACTCGCTGCTCTTCAAGCTGCTCTGCAATCCCGGCGACGAGGTGCTGGTGCCATCGCCGAGTTATCCGCTGTTCGACTTCCTGGCGGCGCTCGACTCGGTCGTCGTGCGGTCCTATCACCTCGAGGACCACGGCGAATGGTCGTACGACACCGAGGGCCTGGCCGCCGCCGTGACCGCGAAGACCCGCGCCATCGTCGTCGTCAACCCCAACAACCCGACCGGAAGCTACCTGAAGCGGCGCGAGCTCGACGCGCTCATCGCGATCTGCCGGAAACACTCGCTCGCGCTCGTCGGCGACGAGGTGTTCGCGGAGTACGTCCTCGATGCGAACCCGTCGCGAAGCTGCTCCGTGCTCGCGCAACGAGACGTGCTGACCTTCGCGCTCGGCGGGTTGTCCAAGTCGGCCGGCCTGCCGCAGTTGAAGCTCGGCTGGATGGCCGTTGCGGGTCCCGAGGATCTCGTGAAGCCGGCGCTCGAAAGGCTGGAGCTCATCTGCGACACCTACCTGTCGGTCGCGACCCCGGTGCAGCGGGCCATCGTCGTGCTGCTGCACGAAGGCGCACAGGTGCGGGCCCGCATCCGCGAGCGGGTGGCGGCCAACTACGTGCGGCTCAAGGAACTGGCTGCCTCCGCCCACTCGGTCAAAGTGCTCCAGGCCGAGGGAGGCTGGTACGCCGTCATCCAGGTCCCGGCGATGCAGTCGGAGGAGTCGCTCGTTCTGCAACTGCTCGAACGCGACCTCGTCCTCGTGCACCCCGGGTACTTCTTCGACTTCCCGCGGGAAGCCTTCCTGGTCCTCAGCCTGCTGCCGCCACCTGACGTGTTCGATCGGGCGCTCGGGCGCATTCTCTCGCGCGTAGACGCATCGGAGTGACGATGACCGACGCGAGATCGCCTGGACGCCAGGCCGGTCTGCTGCTTCCGCTGTTCTCCTGCCTGTCGACTCGAAGCTGGGGCATCGGAGAGATCGGCGACATCGCGACCGTGGCGAGCTGGATGCGCGGGGCCGGCCTCAGGGCATGGCAGATGCTGCCCATCCACGAGAGCGTCGGCGGCCAGAACTCGCCGTACACGGTGCTCAGCACGGCGTCGATCGACCCGATCTACGTCAGCGTGCCGCTCGTCTCCGAGTTCCAGGACGCCGGAGGCGAGGCCGGGCTCGGCGCTGCGGACTCGGATCTGCTCGCACGGGTGCGCGCGTCGGCGGCCATCGACTACCTCGGAGTCAGGACGCTCAAGGGCCGTGTTCTTCGGATGTGCTTCGACCGGTTCGTCGAGCAGGAATGGAACCGGAACTCGGCGCGCGCCGACCGGCTGCGCGCATTCGCGGCCACCCACTCGTGGTGGCTGCCGGAGTACGCGCTGTTCCGCGCGATCCACTTCGCCTCGGGAGGCGTGGCCTGGACGTCCTGGGAGCCCGGCGTGCGCGACCGGGACGCGCGGGCGCTCTCCGAGGCCAGGTTGCGGCTCTCCAGGGACATCCTCTTCCGCCAGTATCTTCAGTGGCTGGCGCACGAACAGTGGCAGTCGGCCCGGCTGGCGGCGAGAGGCATGCGGCTCGTCGGCGATTTCCCGTTCACCGCGGCCGAGGACAGCGCGGACGTCTGGGCGAACCGCGATCTGTTCGACCTGGGCGCAACGATCGGCGCGCCGCCCGACGCGTTCAGCAAGACCGGGCAGAACTGGGGCCTCCCGGCGTTCAGGTGGAGCGCGCTTCGCGGCTCGGCCTACGAGTGGTTCCGCGGACGTGCCGTGCGAACGGCGGAGCTCTTCGACGCCATCAGGATCGATCACGTGGTCGGCTTCTTCCGCACGTGGGTGTTTCCTCTGGACGGGAGCGAACGCCACTTCGAGCCGGCGGAGCAGCCGGCGCAGATCGAGCAGGGAGTGGCCGTGCTCCGGCGAATTAGCGAATCGGGCGCGCAAATCGTGGCGGAGGACTTGGGCACCATTCCGCCCGTCGTGCGCGAGGTGATCGGGAAGCTCGGCATCCCGGGCTACAAAGTGCTCCGCTGGGAGCGGGAGTGGGACATGCCCGGCCGGCCGTTCCGGGATCCGCTGGACTACCCGGCGGCGTCTGTCGCCACGACCGGCACGCACGACACCGACACGCTGGCCGCCTGGTGGGCCGGCATGGGCGACACGGAGCGCGCGGCGCTGCTGGAGGTGCCCTCGCTCGGAGGCCTCGTCGGCGACGCGGCCTCCGCTCCAGAACCCGTCCTGACGCCGGAGATCCGGGACGGGATGCTCCGGGCGCTCTTCGCGTCCGGATCGGACCTGCTCGTGCTGCCGTACCAGGACGTGTTCGGCTGGACGGACCGCATCAACGTGCCCGCGGTCGTCGACGACCTCAACTGGACGACGAAGCTGCGATGGCCGATCGACACGTTCGATTCGCAGCAGGAGGCGGCGGACAGGCAGCGTGCGCTGCGCGGATGGAGCGTCGAGTACCGCCGGGTGAACGGATCGTAATGGGGCGAGCCTGATGAACGGGATGCGAGCACAGCTCACCGCACTCGCGGCTGGAGGCCTTGTCCTCGCAGGCCTCACGGGATTTGCCTGTGGCAGGAGATTCGATCCCCCGAAACCGCCGGCTGGATCGGACAGGTATCTCCAGCCGGACTCCGAGCTCATCCAGGGCACCGTCCCGCACAATGCGACGCTCGCGACGCTTCTCAAGGGATCGGGGGTGCGCGCCGATCGCATTCAACCGACGCTCGATCTCATCTCGCAGGCGTTCGATCCCCGGAAGCTCAAGACTGACCGTCCCTACCGGATGATCCGGACGGTCGAGGGCGGCGTCAGGTCGTTCGAGTGCGAGATCGACGACGACCGGTATCTCCGGCTGGCGCCGCGATCGCTCACCGCGCCCGAGGATCTCTCGGCTGAGGTGGTCGAGTACAAACGGGAGCAGTCGACGGTGCCGCTCGCCGGGACGATCGACCGGGACAGCTCGTCACTCTTCGCGGCGATGCAGGCCTCGGGCGAGAGCGACGAGTTGTCGATCGAGCTGGCGGGCATCTTCTCGGGCGAGATCGATTTCACCAGCGAACTGCAGCCGGGCGACGCGTTCCGCATGGCGTTCGACAAGATCACGCGCGAGACCGGGAAAGTCAGCTACGGCGTCGTCCACGCGGCCGAGTTCCGGAACGAAGGCCGCACGCTGCGCGCCTTCCGATTCCAGCTTCCCGACGGGAAGTTCGGGTACTTCGACGAGAACGGCCGGTCGCTCCGGCGCTTCTTCCTGAAGTCGCCGCTGCGGTTCGAGCCGCGCGTCACCTCCGGGTTCTCGTACAGCCGCCTGCACCCGGTGCTGAACATCAGGCGCGCGCACCTCGGCGTCGACTACGCCGCGCCGATCGGAGCGGCCGTCAATGCTGTCGCGCACGGAGTCGTCTCGTCAGCGGGGATGAACGGGGGAGCGGGCCGCATGGTCTCGATCCGGCATTCGAGCGGCTACGAGAGCCTGTATCTCCACCTGTCGTCGATCGCGGTACGCGCCGGCCAGCGCGTGAGCCAGGGCGAGCTCATCGGGCGGGTGGGAAGCTCCGGGCTCTCGACCGGGCCGCACCTCGACTACCGCCTGAAGAAGAACGGCGTGTATATCAACCCCCTGGCGGAGCATCGACGGATGCCGCCCGGCGATCCGATTCCCGCGAATCTTCTGGCCGCGTTCAAGATCGAGCGAGACAGGTTGTCGGCGCTGCTGCCACCGGTGTTGTGATTCGGATCGCGGATCGCCGGGATGCAGCGTGCGCGGCTTGACGTTGCAGCCCTCTTTCGCTAGCGTAGTCCGGTGGGTTCCCGCTTCGCGGGCACCCCGGACCTCGTCGGGTCCTGCACTCGACGGACGGCTGGATGCAGACCGTCCACCATCGGGCAGGACAGCTCACGCCCCTCCAGGTATCCCTCCCGCGGCATCGCGACCAGATTGGGGACGCGCTGCTGCAGAACGCGAGTTCTTGAATGGCCAATATCCGAGCCTTCCGCGCCTTGAGGCCCGAAGCCTCCGTTGTCTCCCGCGTTGCGGCCGTGCCCTACGATGTCGTCAATACCGACGAAGCCCGCGCCATGGCTGCCGGCAACGAGCTCAGCTTCCTGCACGTGTCGCGGGCCGAGATCGATCTGCCGGCCGACACGAACCCGTACGCGGACGTGGTGTATCGGACGGCGGCCGAGCGGTTCGCGAAGCTGCGCCGGCATATGGTCGAGGAGCCGGAGCCGGCGCTCTACTTCTACCGCTTGAAGATGGGATCCCACCAGCAGACCGGGCTCGCGGCGTGCTACTCGGTGGACGAGTACGAAGGCGACCTCATCAAGAAACACGAGCGCACGCGGCGCGACAAGGAAGACGACCGCACACGGCACATCACGGAGCTGCGGGCCCAGACCGGGCCCGTCTTCCTGACCTACCGCGCGTCGGCTGAGGTCGACGCGGTCGCCGCGCGCGTGGCGAACACGGCGCCGCTCTACGACCTCACGGCACCAGACGGCATCGCCCATACGATCTGGAAAGTCAGCGGAGACGACCTGAAGGCCGTCATCGCCGCGTTCGGCAAGCTCCCGGCGCTCTACATCGCGGACGGTCATCACCGCGCCGCGAGCGCGGCACGGGCCAGAAAGACGGTGATGCCGCCGCTCAAGGGACCCGACGGCCAGGTCGAAGCCGACTGGTTCCTGGCCGTGGCGTTCCCGGACAACCAGACGCAAATCCTGCCGTACAACCGGGTGGTCAAGGACCTCGGCGGGAGATCGCCCGCCGGGTTCCTCGCTGACTTGAAGGGCCGCTTCCCGGTGCGCGATGGCGGCCCGGCCGCACCCGCCAAACGTGCCGAGGCCGCGATGTACCTCGGCGGCAAGTGGTACACGATCGACCTCAGCGGCCGCGGCGGATCGGACGTCGTCAGCCGGCTCGATTGCAGCGTGCTGCAGGACCACCTCCTCGATCCGCTGCTCGGCATCGCCGATGTGCGGACCGACAAGCGCATCGACTTCGTCGGCGGGATCCGGGGCACTGCCGAGCTCGAGAAGCTCGTGGATAGCGGCAAGTTCGCCATCGCGTTCTCGCTCTTCCCGGTCGGCGTGGACGACCTGATGGGCATCGCGGACGCCGGCCAGATCATGCCGCCCAAGTCGACGTGGTTCGAACCGAAGTTGAGAGACGCGCTGCTCATCCACACGATCTAGGGGCTGAGGAGACTGAGGGGGATCACATGAAGGTTCTCATCGCCGACAAGTTCGAGAAGAGCGGGCTCGACGGGTTGCAGAAGCTCGGCTGCGAGGTGCTGTATCAGCCCGACCTGAAGGATGCGACGCTGGCCGAGGCGCTTGCCGGGAGCAAGGCCGACGTGCTCGTGGTCCGCTCCACGAAAGTCACCGAGCCGATCCTGGCGGCGGGCGCGCTGTCGCTCGTCATCCGGGCCGGCGCCGGCTACGACACGATCGACATGGCTGCGGCGTCGCGTCGCGGCATCTACGTGTCGAACTGCCCGGGCCGGAATTCCATCGCCGTCGCCGAGCTGGCCTTCGGGCTCATCCTGTCGCTCGACCGCCGGATCCCGGACAACGTCGCCGAGCTGCGCGCCGGCAAGTGGAACAAAAAGGAGTTCGCCAAGGCGCGGGGGCTCTACGGCCGCACGCTCGGCCTGCTGGGCTTCGGCAGCATCGGGCAGGAGATGGCCAAGCGCGCCCAGGCCTTCGGAATGAACATGGCCGTGTGGAGCGAGATCGGCGTCGAGGTCGATCGAAGCGGGCTGCCGGTGGACCTCCCCCTGCTCGTGAAGCTCCGGCCCTCGTCGGGGTATCCGATTGAGCCGCACGTCGAGGTGCTCAATACCCCGGCCGAAGTTGCCGAGCGCTGCGACATCCTCAGCGTCCACGTCGCGCTCAACGACAAGACGCGCGGCATCGTCAACGCGGACGTCTTCTCCCGGATGAAGCCCGGCGCCTACTTCGTCAACACGGCCCGCGGCGAGGTGGTCGACTACAAGGCGCTCGAGGCGGCGGTGAAGGAAAAGAACATCCGCGTCGCGCTGGACGTGTACGCCAAAGAGCCAGCGACGCCGACCGCCGATTTCACCGACAGCCTGACGAGCCTGCCCCTCGTGTATGGCACGCACCACATCGGCGCGTCGACCGACCAGGCGCAGGAAGCCATCGCCGCGGAGACGGTCCGCATCGTCCAGATCTACAAACAGAGTGGGCGCGTCCCCAACGTCGTGAATCTGGCTCGCAAGACGCCCGCGACGCACGTCCTCGTCGTCCGCCACCAGGACCGGCCCGGCGTGCTCGCGGACATCTTCGATCGCCTGCGCGAAGCCGGCGTCAACGTGCAGGAGACGGAGAACATCATCTTCGCGAACGTCGAAGCGGCCGTGGCCCGCATCAACATCGAGGGATCCGTTACGCCAGGGGTCCTCGACGGCATCAAGGCGAACCCGAACATTCTCGACGTCCAGGTTGTCGCGATGAACGCGCCAGCCACGGCCTGATCGCGGGCGGCACCCGCACCCTGAGGAGTGCAACATGGCGACACCACGAGTCTTCAATTTCGCGGCCGGCCCGGCGGTCCTTCCGGTTCCCGTGCTCGAAGAGGCGCAGCGCGACCTGGTCAGCATGCCCGGCGTGGGCATGTCGATCCTCGAGATGAGCCACCGGGGCAAGTTCTTCGAGAGCGTCATCCAGGAGGCGGAAGCCAACGTCCGCAAACTGGCCGGCGTGCCCGACACTACCACGTCCTGTTCCTCGGCGGCGGCGCCAGCCTGCAGTTCTCGATGGTGCCGCTCAACTTCCTGCCGCCCTCGGGCACGGCCGACTACATCGTCACCGGGGCCTGGTCGCAGAAGGCGGTGAAGGAAGCGAAGAAGGTCGGCACGGTGAACATCGCCGCGACGCAGGAGGCCGCCAACTTCAAGCGGCTCCCGCGCCAGGACGAGCTCAAGCTCACGCCGGGCGCCGCCTACGTGCACATGACGTCGAACGAGACGATCCACGGCGTCGAGTTCAAGTCGCTGCCGAACGTCGGCGGGGCGCCGCTCGTGGCCGACACCTCCTCCGACATGTTCTCGAAGCCGCTCGACGTGCCGAAGTACTCGCTCATCTACGCCGGCGCGCAGAAGAACATCGGCCCGGCGGGCGTCACGCTCATCATCGTCAAGGACGAGTTCCTCCAGAAGCGCGTCGACGATCCGAAGCTCGCGACGATGCTGAACTACGCGATTCACGCGAAGGAGAAGTCGCTCTACAACACGCCGCCGGCCTTCGCGATCTACATCCTCAACCTGGTCACGCGGTGGCTGGTGGCCCTGGGCGGCCTGGCCGCGATGGAGAAGCAGAACGAGCGCAAGGCCGCGAAGCTGTACGCGGAGATCGATCGCACGGGCTTCTACCGGGGGCACGCCGAGAAGGACTGCCGGTCGCTCATGAACGTCACGTTCCGGATGGCGACCGAGGAGCTCGAGGCGAAGTTCGCAAAGGAAGCCAAGGAAGCCGGGCTCGACGGTCTGAAGGGCCACCGCTCGGTCGGCGGACTGCGCGCGTCCATCTACAACGCCTTCCCGGAAACCGGCGTCGACGCACTCGTGAGGTTCATGCAGGAGTTTGAGAAGAAGAACGGATGAGCGGCCCACGAGCGTCCGCATCCAGGGCTACAGACTTCAGGTGACAGGCTCCTGGCACGGCACGCGTGCCGTGCCCGGCGACGCGTCATTTCCGTTCCGGTACAATAGCGGGATGGACGTCAGACACGCGAGTTCCCCCGCGCGCCGCATCCGGGTCCGGCGGTTCGGGTCGGCGGCGGAGGCCGATGTGCACGAACTCGACGACTGGCGCGCCATTCCCGCAGCAGACCGTCTCCTGCACGTCTGGAACCTGAGCGTCGATCTCTGGCGATGGCGAGGCGAGCTCCCCGATGAACCAGGACTTTGTCGATCTGTTGCGGGCGTTCGTCGCCCATGATGTCCGCTTCCTGATCGTGGGCGCGTACGCGCTCGCCCTGCACGGGCGGCCGAGGGCCACCGGCGATCTTGACATCATGAACAAGCGAGCCACGGGCCGTGCGAAAGACCTGGGCGACATCGACGGGATGGACTAGTCGGGGTCTCCTGCCGCCGAGAGACACCATCGGCCGCCAGTCTTCAGGCCGTGGTTCCGCGCTTCCCACCTACTATCGGGTTGTAGTTGTCGGCGCCCGCGGCTACGATCGGCACCCGAGAAACGTCGCCCCACTGTTTGCCGGCAGATTCCAGCGGCGCCATCACCACGTTCCAGCGAATGCTCAAGATGATTCCATCCAGACAGTCAGTACGCGCCATCGCGCTCGCGGTGGCGGCATGCGTCACGACAGCCGGCCTGGCCATCGCGGCGCCGCCGGGAAGCCTCTCCGGCACGGTGCGCGATGCGACCGGGGCTGTCATCAGCCAGGCCGAGATCGCCCTGCTGACCGCCGAGCAGACCATGGTCGCCTCGACCAAGACCAACGGCGAGGGGCGATTTGTCTTCGCCGTTGTCACGCCCGGGCGCTATCTCGTCGTGGCGTCGTTTCCCGGCTTCAGCGAGAGCAAGAAGGCCGTCTCGGTCGGCTCAGGCACGAAACACACCGCCGATCTGATGCTCGACGTCACGCCCGTCGAAGCCGAGGTGACCGTCCGATCGACCACCGGTGTCGCGACAGACACGGCCGCGATCAGCCAGCCGGTCAACGTCATCGACTCGACCCAGATTCTCGAGCGCGCCAAGGCGGTGGTGGGCCAGGTCGCGCAGGAAGAAGCCGGCGTCCAGCTCCTGCGGACCAGCCCGACAATGGCCGGCATCTACGTGCGAGGCCTGACGGGGAACAAAGTCAGCGTGTTCGTGGACGGCGTGCGCTACTCGACCGGCGCGGCGCGAGGCGGCGTCAATACGTTCCTCGATCTGATCGAGCCCGCCAACCTGAAGGGTGTGGAGATCCTGCGCGGGCCCAACAGCGCCCAATACGGCAGCGACGCCATAGGCGGCAGCGTGCAGTTCCTCTCTCAGGTCCCGGCGCTCTCGAGTACTGGGGACCCACAGTTCCGCGGCAGCTTCGGCACGCGTGCCAACACCGGGGACTTGAGCTACGGCGCGAACCTGACGGCGCAGTATTCGACGAGGCGGTTCGGCCTGCTGGCCAACGCAACCGCACGGCAAGTGAACAAGACACGGCCTGGAGGGGGCATCGACTCGCACGCGGCGGTCACCAGGTTCCTCGGGGTGTCATCTGACAGGCTGATGCCGAGCCGCCTGCCCGACACGGATTTCACGCAGTACGGAGGCATGCTCAAGTTCAACTGGACGCCGTCCCCTTCAGATCAGCTCGTTCTCTCGTACACGCGGACGCAGCAGGACGGCGGAAAGCGATACGACCAGCTGCTCGGCGGCGACGGCAACCTGATCGCCGACCTGCGGAACCTGATGGGTGATGTCTTCTACCTCAAGTACAACCGGGTCGGCTTCGGACCGTTCGATCAGCTGACGGCCACCTACTCGTTCAACACGCAGCGCGAGGAGCGCGTCAACCAGGGCGGCAACGGCAACCCGGCGGCGTCGATCACGCACGAGTACGAACGGACGACGGTGCATGGATTCCAGGCCCGCGCGCTCTCGATCATCGGCGGCCGGCAGGAGGTGCTCGTCGGGTTCGATCTCTACCCGGAGCGCATCGAGGCGCCCTCGTTCAGCCACAACCCGGTGACCAACGCGACCGCCGTGAGGCGGGGCCGCGTCCCCGACGGCGCCGCCTACCTCGGCTACGGTGTGTTCCTCCAGGACTCGGCCGTGGTCGTGCCGGATCGGCTGCGGGTGGTCGGCGATCTGCGCTACTCCGCCGCCCGATACGACTCGAAGGCGTCGGACAGCCCGATCGTGAACGGCAAGCCGTTGTGGCCGGACGACAGTCTCAGGGTCTCGAGCCTGACGTATCGCGCGGGCGTGGTGGCGACGCTCATACCGAATCTCAATCTGACGGCGAATGTCAGCCGCGGATTTCGCGCGCCTCACATCACCGATCTCGGCACCCTTGGCCTGACGGGTTCCGGATTCCTGGTGTCGTCCGACGCCGTGCAAGGCATGGCGGCGACAATCGGCAACGCGGCCGGGGCCACGGCCGTCTCGTCGGGCAAGCCGGTGGAGGATCTCAAGCCGGAGTCGAGCCTGACCTGGGAGGCCGGGCTCAGCTATCGAACCGCATCCTTCTCGACTGCCGCGTCGGTCTTCGTCAACACGGTCAAAGACAACATCGCGTACCAGGCGCTCATCCTCCCGCAGGGGGCCGCCGGTCAGCTCCTGGGGGATCAGCCGATCACCTCGCAGGGCCCGACCGGCGTCGTCTATGTGCCAGCCTCGTCGAGCCCGGTGCTCATACGGACCAACTACGGCGACGCGCGCATCACCGGGCTCGAGCACACGCTCGACTGGCGCTTCGCACCGCGCTTCTCGGTCAATACCGTGCTGACGCTCCTGCACGCGAAGGACCTCGCGACAGGCCTGGCGCCGAACATCGAGGGCGGAACGCCGGGTCCGGACGTCTACCTCAAGCTGCGGTACGCGCATCCGGGCGGGACGTTCTGGCTGGAGCCGTTCATCCACGCGATGGGCCAGCAGACGAGGCTCTCGACGCTCGACCTCGAAGACCGCCGCACGGGCGCGACGCGCACGCGATCGAACATCCGGAATTTCTTCCTGAACGGCGCGACGGCCAGGGGGTGGGTGAGTGCGGGGCCTGATGGTGCGTTCGGAACGGCGGACGATGTGCTGTCGGCTACGGGCGAGACCCTGGCGCAGATCCAGGACCGCGTGCTGGGAGTAGGCGTCAGCTCGGCGCCGCTCGTCACGGCGGTGCCCGGATATGTCACGGTGAACGTGCGCGGCGGGTTCCGGATCGGAACCCGCCACAGCTTCATCCTCGAGCTCGAAAACCTGACGGACAAGAACTATCGCGGAATCGCCTGGGGCATCGACGCGCCGGGGCGGAGCCTGTCGATTTCGTACCAGACGAGTTTCTGACGCAGATTGGCTTCAGGCTCCAGGCTGCAGGCCTTGATCTCTGGACCATCGTCCCCTGCAGCTCGACGGCCGTCGACTATCTGGTTCGCAGTTCGACACGCGTGCCCGGCCTGAGGCCTGAAGCCCGGAGCCTGACGCCCGACGGCGGCGGCGTCCCCCGTTCAACGCCGCCGCTTCGCCAGTAGCGGCTTCAGCACGTCCAGCAGATCCGGCTTGCCGATCTCCTGCAGTTCGTAACGCACGCGGACGGTCGGCTTCCTGATCTTGATGAGACGGTTCAGGTCGATCGGCGTGCCGATGATGACCGTGTCGCACGGCACCCTGTTGATGGTCGTCTCCAGGTCCTTCACCTGCCTGTCGCCGTAGCCCATCGCCGGCAGCAGCGTGCCGATGTTCGGATACTTCTTGAATGTGGCCGTAATGGTACCCACGGTGTAGCGCCGGGGATCCACGATTTCAGACGCGCTGAACTTCCCGGCCGCCACGACGCCGGCGCCGAACTTCATCTCGCCGTGCGTCAGCGTCGGGCCGTCCTCGACGACGAGCACCCGCTTGCCCGTGATCCGCTCGGGGTGATCGACCATGATCGGTGAGGCGGCCTCTACGATGAGCGCCTGGCCGTTCACGCGCCGGATGTTCGCCCGCAGGGCGTTGATGGCCGAGATGTCAGCCGTGTCCACCTTGTTGATGATGACGACGTCGGCGAGCCGCAGGTTCGTCTCGCCGGGGTAGTAGAGCAGCTCGTTGCCGACTCGCAGCGGATCGGCGACGACGATATGGATGTCGGGCTTGTAGAAGGGCGTGTCGTTGTTCCCGCCGTCCCAGATGATGACGTCGGCTTCGGCCTGGGCCTGCGCGAGGATGGCGCCGTAATCGACGCCCGCGTAGATGATCGTCCCGCCGACGATGTGCGGCTCGTACTCCTCGATTTCCTCGATCGTGCAGTCGTGCTTCTTGAGATCGGCGATGCTGCCGAACCGCTGCACCTTCTGCTTCGCCAGATCGCCGTAGGGCATCGGGTGGCGGACCGCGGCGACCTTCAACCCGTGATCCCTCAGGATGCCCGCGATGCGCCTCGTCGTCTGGCTCTTGCCCGCGCCGGTGCGAACGGCGCAGACGGAGACGACGGGCTTCGTGCTCGCGATCATCGTGCTCGTGGCGCTCAGCACCTTGAAGTCGGCGCCGGCCGCGTTCACGAGCGAGCAGCGACCCATCAGGTAGTTGTAGGAGACGTCGCTGTAGGAAAAGACCACCTCGTCGACGTGATGCTTGCGGATGATGTCGCGCAGATCGTCTTCCGCGAGGATGGGGATGCCCTTCGGGTACAGATCACCCGCGAGCGAACCAGGATAGCGACGCCCGTCGATGTTCGGAATCTGCGTGGCGGTGAACGCCACGACGTCGTACGCCTTGTTGTCGCGGTAGATGACGTTGAAGTTGTGAAAATCGCGCCCGGCGGCGCCCATGATGACCGTCTTGATGCGCTTCATAGGAATTCGGAAGGTGACAGGTTACAGGTTACAGGTTACGGGGACAGGTTACAGGTCAGAGACGACTGCCTGAAGCACGCGGACATCAGGCCGGAAGCACTTTCCGGATCCGGTCGACCGCCCAGTCAATTTCGGGCTTCGTGATTACGAGCGGCGGCGCGAGCCGGATCACGTGGTCGTGCGTTTCCTTGCAGAGCATCCCCTCGTGCTGGAGCGCCTCGCAGTACGGCCGCGCCTTGCCGGTCAGCTCAACGCCAATCCACAGGCCGCGCCCGCGGACCTCTTTGACGACCGGGCTCTTCACCTCGCGTAGCTTGCCGAGGAAATACGCCCCCAGCTCGGCCGATCGCTCCACCAGCTTCTCGTCAACGAGGACCTTGCAGGGCCGTCGCGCGCGATGGCGCACGCCAGCGGATTCCCGCCGAATGTGCTGCCGTGGTCGCCCGGCTGGAGCACGCCGAGGATCTCCTTCGACGAGAGCACCGCCGAGATCGGGTAGAACCCGCCCGAGAGCGCCTTGGCGATGATGATCATGTCGGGATGCACGTTCTCCCACTGGTGGGCGAAGAGCTTGCCGGTCCGTCCGAGCCCGGACTGGATCTCGTCGGCGATGAAGAGCACGTTGTGCTTGCGGCAGATCGCCTCGGCCGCCTTCAGGAACCCGTCTGGCGGGATGATGATCCCGGCCTCGCCCTGAATCGGCTCGACGAGGAACGCGCAGGTGTTGGGCGTGATGGCCGCCTCGAGCGCTGCGGCATCGCCGAACGGGATGACCTTGAAACCCGGGGTCAGCGGGCCGAACCCGGCCCGGTACTGCTCGTCGGTCGAGAAGCTGACGATCGTGATCGTCCGGCCGTGGAAGTTGTTGGCGCAGACGATGATCTCGGCCTTGCCGTCCGGGATGCCCTTCACCGTGTAGCCCCACTTGCGGGCGGTCTTGACCGCCGTCTCGACGGCCTCGGCGCCCGAGTTCATCGGGAGCGACATGTCCATGCCCGTGAGGTCGTGGAGGTCCTTGTAGAGCAGCGGCAGCTGATCGTTGCGGAACGCGCGCGAGGTCAGCGTCACACGATGGACCTGCTCCTGCATGGCCTTGAGGATGCGCGGGTGGCAATGCCCCTGGTTGACGGCCGAATACGCCGCGAGGCAGTCGAGGTACTTCTTCCCGTCGACGTCCCAGACCCACACGCCCTCGCCGCGTGCGATGACCACGTCGAGCGGATGGTAGTTGTGCGCGCCGAACTGTTCTTCGAGATCGATATAGTGCTGTGACTTGGTCGCCTGTGTCTGCATGACATCACTCTCACTCGTGGTCCCACAGCATGGTCAGGAGGGCCATACGGACGTACAGCCCGTTGGTGGCCTGCTTGAAATAGAGGGCGCGCGGATCGGCGTCGACCGCCTTGTCGATCTCGACCGTCCGCGGCAGCGGGTGGAGGATCATCGCCTGGGGCTTCATCAGCCGCAGCATCCCCGCATCGATGTTGAACCTCGCGAGCGTGCCGCTGTCGCTGACCCGCTCCGGCCTGATCCGGGTCTGGTACACGACGTCGACTTCACCCATGACGGGCTCGACGTCGGTCCGGAGGTCGTACCACACGTCGTGCTCGTCGAGGTGGTCGAGGATGTCCTGCCGCATCTGCACTTCTGGCGGGCTGACGAAATGGATCTTCACCCGCTCGAACTTGCTCAGCAGGTACGCCAGCGATCGCGCCGTCCGGCCGCGATCCAGCTCGCCGACAATCGCGATCGTCAGGCCGTCGAGCGATCGGCGCTCGCGATAGATCGTGTAGAGGTCGAGCAGGGCCTGCGTCGGGTGCTGGCCCGACCCGCCGTCGCCGGCGTTGACGACCGGAACCGGCGAGACGGCCGCGGCGCGGCGCGCCCCGCCCTCCTGCGTGTGGCGCAGCACGATGACGTCGGAGTAGCCGCCGATGATCCGGATCGTGTCCTCGAGCTGCTCGCCCTCGACCTCGGAGGAGAACACCCGGGCCTGCTCGGTCGAGAGCACGCGCCCGCCCAGGCGGTACATCGCGGCCTCGAACGAGAACCTCGTGCGGGTCGACGGCTGGTAGAAGAGCGTGGCCATCACCTTGTCGTGATAGTCCCCGGTTCCCCCGCGCGCGACGATTCGCTCCATCTCGCGCGTGCGGTCGAAGAGCTCGAGCAGGAGCGGCACCGTGAACTGCTGTGATTCGATGACGTGAGTAAGTCGCATGGTTCGCGCCTGTCCCGCGCCGCTACGCCGTGATGTGCGTGCCCGCGTGGCCCCGCACGGCCTCGGGCAGGCGGTCGTAGTTGGTGATGATCACTTCCCGCCCGCCGTGTTCGAGAAACCTCAACGCGGACTCGATCTTCGGACCCATGTTCCCGGGTGGAAACTGCCCCTGCGCGTGAAGCTCGCGCATCTCGGCCGAGGTCACCCGGTCCAGGGGCCGCTGATCGGCCTTCTTGAAGTTCACGTAGACCCGGTCCGTGTCGGTCGACACGATGAACAGGTCGGTCTTCATCCTCGACGCCAGCAGCGCCGAGGCGCGGTCCTTGTCGATGACGGCCTCGATCCCGCGGTAGCCGCGCTGCGAATGCACGACCGGAATGCCGCCTCCGCCGAGCGCCACCACCAGCACGCCCTCCGACACCAGCCTGGCGATGACGCCTTCCTCGACGATCTCGATCGGCTCGGGCGAGGGCACGACCCGGCGCCAGCCGCGGGCGGCGTCCTCGACGACGATCCAGCCGAGCTGGTCGCGCCGCGCCTCGGCAT
Organism: uncultured Acidobacteriota bacterium; assembly: GCA_963695795.1. Classification (GTDB taxonomy): domain Bacteria; phylum Acidobacteriota; class Vicinamibacteria; order Vicinamibacterales; family JAKQTR01; genus CAVOHU01. Next base: position 599,380 of record CAVOHU010000001.1, read on the forward strand.
CCCGGCGCGAGTAGAAGGGGCCGATCGGTTTGGTCGGGCGCTCCATCGCGGGATCAGACGGCGACACAATCACCTGCGTCATCACGCTCACGACCGGCGTGCTCAGGCCGGCGTCGGCGAGCGCGCCGCGCAGCGACTGCTGCATCAGGTACCCGATCTCACCCTGGGTCGTCGCCACGCAGACGTCGAGCGGGTGCGTGTAGACGTGCTCGGCCGCCCGCTCCGATCGGATCAGCGCCGCGCCGACCTGGGGCCCGTTCCCGTGCGTCACGACGACGTGATAGCCCAGGCGGATGACCTGGACGATCGCGTCGGCCGTCCGGCGCGTGTTGGCGATCTGTTCCCCGATGGTGCCCTTTTCGCCGGCCCGGATGAGCGAGTTGCCTCCGACGGCGATGAGCGCGGTTTGCGCCACGTTCCACCTACCGCATGAGCTCCAGCATGACAGCCTTCTGCGCGTGCAGCCGGTTCTCGGCCTGGGAGAACACCACAGAGTTCTTCGAGTCGATCACGTCGTCGGTCACTTCGTCGCCGCGATGCGCCGGCAGGCAATGCATGAAAATCGCATCGTCCTTGGCCCTGGCCATGAGCGCGGTGTTGACCTGGTACGGGCGGAAGACGGCCTTGCGCGCGTACGCCTCGGCCTCCTGTCCCATGCTCGCCCACGTGTCGGTATAGACCACGTCGGCCTCGCGCACCGCCTCGCCCGGATCGTTCGTGACCGTGCAGGTCGATCCCGTCTTCCCGCCATTCTCGCGGGCCCACGCGATGACATCGGGTTTCGGCTCGTATCCCTTCGGCGATCCGATCGAAATGTGCGCGCCGAAGCGGGCGGCGGCGAACATGAGCGAGTTGGCGACGTTGTTGCCGTCGCCGACATACGCGACCCTGATGCCCCCGATGCGGCCCTTGTGCTCGAGGATCGTCAGGAAGTCCGCCATCGCCTGGCACGGGTGGCTGAAATCGGTCAGGCCGTTGATGATCGGGATTCGCGCGTACTCGGCCATCTTCTCGACGATGTCGTGGCCGAAGGTGCGGATCATGATGCCCTGCACCATCCGCTCGAGGTTCTTGGCCACGTCGTAGATCGACTCTCGCTTCCCGAGGTTGATCTCGGCGGGGGAGAGGTAGACGGAGAACCCGCCGAGCTGCTGGATGCCGACATCGAAGGTGACGCGCGTCCGGAGCGACGGTTTCTCGAAGATGAGGGCCAGCGTCTTGCCCTTGAGCGCCGCGGCGTAGTCGGCGGGCCGGGCCTTGACCTCGCGCGCCACGTCGAGCAGGTGCAGCAGCTCATCGGCCGCGAAATCGCGAATGCTCAGAAAGTCCTTGCGGCGCATGACGGGGTCTCCGTGTGCTCTTCTGGCCGGATACGTGTTCGAAAGGGGGCGTGGAGCGGCGAGATGACCGATGAGGTCGTCCTGCTGGACTATTTTACCCTTTATGCCGGCTTCGGTGGCCGCGGGCCGCGGTGCCTGCCCCGGCGGCGGCGGGAACGGCTTCTGCCCGGCGGGTGGGGCAGCGCCGAGGTCTCGGCCGCTTCCCGCCAGAAGGCCAGCAGGTCCGGCGCGTCGCCGTGAATTTCGAGCCAGGTCAGCGCGTCCTGGAACGAGCTGCGCATCATCAGCGCCCGCCGCGCGTTGGGCGACTTCGACGGCTCGCGCAGCCGCTTCTGGAACATCAGGATGTGCTGGATGCGCTCGATGTCCTTGCGTGCGAGCGGCAGCACGCCGAGGTTCAGCCCGGGACGAGGTCCACCCTCGATCCAGGCCGGCCACGTGCCGGGCGAGAACCCGAGCGGGACGATCAGGCTGCCGAGCAGCACGGCGTTGCCGAGCGAAGCGGGAACCGCCGTGTACCGGTTTCGATACGCGTCGAGCCGTTCGAGCGAGCTCCACAGCTCATCGTCGGCGCCCGAGTCGAGCACGGTGCTGATCGGCTCGAGCAGGCCCACCGCTTCGAGCTGGCGAAACGTCTTCGCCGCCGATCCCGTTCGGAGGATCTTGTAGTACTCGTCCATCAGCCGCGCCGGGGCGCTCCGCGCCAGCTCGTGGCGGTGAACGGCGATGCTGTCGAGCACGGGCTGATCGATCCGGAAGCCCAGCCTGGCGGCAAACGCGACGGCCCGCTGCATCCGGACCGGGTCCTCGCGAAACCGGACGTCCGGCTCGCCGATGCAGCGAATCACGCCCTTTCGCAGGTCCTCGAGACCGCCGACGTAGTCGATGATGGAGAAGGTCCCGATGTCGTAGAAGAGCGCGTTCACCGTGAAGTCGCGGCGGAACGCGTCCTCCTCGGCGGTCCCGAACGTGTTGTCGCGCCGAATCAGCTGATCGTGCGGGTTCGGATTCGGGCCCGGTTCCGGGTCCGGCCCGTCCTCGGGTTCTCCGATCGCAACCTGCCGCCTGAAGGTCGCCACCTCGATGACTTTGGTTCCGAACCGGACGTGCGCGAGTCGGAACCGCCGGCCGACGATGAAGCAGTTCCGGAAGAGGCGCTTGATCTGATAGGGGTGAGCGGAGGTCCCGAGGTCGAAGTCCTTGGGCACCCGGCCCAGCAGGAGATCGCGGACGCCGCCGCCGACGAGATAGGCCGTAAACCCCGCGTCATGAAGACGATAGAGGACTTTGACCGCGTCGGGGTCGATCTGGCGACGTGAGAGGGAATGGCCGTCACGCGGGACGACGAGGGGTTGCACGGCTGACGATCATACTAGGGGCTGGGTACTGGGCGCTAGGGATTGGGGCCAGGCGCGCTGGTTCGCGGAGCACGGCGCCGCGCGGGCTACTCCTCGATTTCCTGTCGTGCTGGAGCAACCAGTCGTAGATCTCCCGGCCCGGGTAGACCTGCCAGTGGATCGAGTGGCCGATGTCGGGGCCGGCGGAGAATCTCAGGTTCCGGTTTCTTCCCTCCAGCCTCGTGACGATTCGCTGCGTCTCTTCGAACGGGACGACGGTGTCCAGCTTGCCGTGAAAGGCCCAGACAGGCATGTCCAGCAGTTTGTCGATGTGCATGTCGATGTAGTCGAGATGGCTCGTGAATCCGCTGATCGGAGCGATGGCCGCGAACCTCTCGGGATACCGCGCGGCGATGTACCAGGTACCCGAGCCGCCCAGGCTCGGCCCGGTCAGGTAGATCCTGTCGGCGTCGATCCTGTACCTGGCGGCCGCTTCCTTGTAGAAGTTCTCGAACCAGTCATCGGTCGACCACCTGAGATGCTCGGGACATTGCGGGGCGAGCATGATGAACGGGAACTCCCGTCCCCTGTATACCTGATCGGGAATCCCGGATGAGTACACCCTTTTCAGATCGGTCCCCCTGTCCGAACCCCCGTGCAGGTAGATGACGAGCGGCCATTTGCTGACCTCGTCCGCTTCGTAGTCCTTCGGGAGGGACGACAGGTACCGATAGCTGACGCTCCGGCGATGCTGGTTCATGCCGTGCTGGAACGTCGAATCGAACTGCAGGTCCCCGTTCTCGGACCAGTATCTGACCCGGCCGTGCAATTGCCCGTCCAGCCGGTTCTCCTCCGATTCCTTCTGCCCGCTCTCGTACCAGGCGGTGCTCGCGCCGTTCAGTAGGCCCCGAGTGAAATGGCCCTCGAACCTCTTGCGCCCGTTCCGGTGCCATTCCGTATACGGCCCTTCCTTGGTATTCGTTCGGTAGTTGCACTGGTACTCCTCCTTCACCCGTTTGTCGAAGGAAGTGTAGAAGGCATCCATCTCGACTTGTCCGTCCTCGTAGTAGTCCCGGACGTGGAACAGGCGCTTCTGGTCGTCGAAGCGGATGACACGCCTGTAGACAATGGTCTCGCGATTCGAGACGGCTTGGTGCAAAAGGTAGGTTTCGGGTTCCTGGGCTTGCGGATGCCAGAGGCAGAACAGCACCGAGAGAGCGGCGGCAGTTCGTTTCATGGCGAGCCGGCGTTTGTCGAGGGCCCTGTGATGCCCGACGACACGCGGTACTAGTTCTTCGCCGCGTTCCAGCTCTCGCCGATTCCGACGTCGACCACGAGGGGAACCGCCAGCTCCGCCGCGGCTTCCATGCGGAACCTCACGAGGGCCGCCACCTCCTCGACCTCCTCGCGGGCGACCTCGAAGAGCAGCTCGTCGTGCACGGTGAGGATCATCCGGGGCGGCGTGAACAGCGCGCGGCGGGTCTTGGCGGCGAGCGCCACGTCGACGTCGATCATCGCGCGCTTGAGGATGTCGGCGGCCGTGCCCTGGATCGGCATGTTCACCGCCATCCGCTCGGTCGCCGCCCGGACCTGCTGATTCTGGCTCGTCAGTTCCGGCACGGGACGCCGGCGGCCGAAGAGGGTGGCGACATACCCCGACTTGCGCGCCTCGGCGAGCGTGGTGTCGATGTATCGCCGGACGCCGGGAAACCCCGCGAAGTACGCGTCGATGAACGCCTGCGCCGCCTGCTGCGTGACGCCGATGTCCTTCGCGAGCGAGAAGGCGGTCTTCCCGTAGAGCAGGGCGTAGTTGACTATCTTCGCTCGGCGCCGCAGCTCGCGGGGATCGATCCCGCTCGACGGTCCGAAGATCTTGAGCGCGGTCTGATCGTGAATGTCATCGCCCCGCTGGAAGGCCTCGATGAGCGTTGAGTCGCCCGAGAGGTGGGCGAGCACCCGCAACTCGATCTGCGAGTAGTCGGCCGAGATCAGGACGCGATCGGGCTCGGCGACAAACGCCTGCCGGATCTCGCGGCCGAGCTCGGTTCGAATGGGGATGTTCTGGAGGTTCGGATCGCTGCTGCTCAGGCGCCCCGTGGCGGCGACCGCCTGGTTGAAGCTCGTGTGCACGCGGCCGGTCTCGGGCAGCACCAGTTCCGGAAGCGCGTCGACGTAGGTGCCCTTCAGCTTCTGCATCCCCCGCCATTCGAGCACCAGCCGGGGCAGTTCGTGGTCGGCGGCGAGGTCCTCGAGGACGTCCACCGAGGTCGACGCCACGCGCGTTTTGCCCGTCTTCCGGCCGGCGGGCAGCTTCAGCTTCTCGAAGAGGACCTCGGAGAGCTGCTTGGGCGAATTGATGTTGAACTCACCGCCGCCAAGCTCGAAGATCCTCGCGCTGCGCGCCGCCATCTCCTGGTCGAGCTTCTTCGACAAGGCCGCGAGAGCTTCCACGTCGATGCGGACGCCCGCGTACTCGATCTCGGCGAGCACGGGGACGAGCGGCATCTCGAGCTCCCGGAACAGCTGTTCCAGACCGATCTCATGGATCTTCGCTTCGAGGAGATTCTTGAGCCGCAGCGGCAGGTCCGCCCGTTCCGCCGCATAGGTCAACAGCGCGCGGGCCGGCACGTCGGCGGGCGAACGCACCTTGCTGCCGCGTCCGAACACGTCCTCCTCGGACGCCGCGCGATAGCCGAGGTGTTCCGAGGCGAGCGTTTCGAGCGCGTGCGGCGCACGGGTGACGTCGATGAGATAGCTCGCAATCATCGAGTCGAAATTCGGGCCGCGCAAGGCGGCGCGGTGACGCTTCAGCACGAGCATGTCGGCCTTGATGTCGTGCCCGACCTTGGTGACGGTGAAGGCGTCGAGCACGGGCGCCATCGCCTCCAGCACGCGCTCGAGCTCGAGGTTCCCGGCGCCGTCGAGCGTCCGGTGCCCGACGGGCACGTAGCACGCCTTCTGCGGCACGGCCGCGAGCGCGATGCCGACGACGCGCGCCCGCATCGGCGACGGATCGTCGCCGATGATCTTCATCCCGAGCCGGCCGCCAGCCCTCGCTTCCTCGACGAACGCCTCGAGCTGGCCGATCGACTCGACGATCGAATACTCGGCGCCGGCGGAAACCGCCGCAGGCGCGTACTCGTTCGTCAAGGTCCGGAATCCCAGTTCGAGAAAGAGGGCATAGCACTCGTCCCGCGCGGCCCCGCGGTAGGTCAACGCGTCGAGATCGATGTCGATCGGCACGTCGGTCCGGATCCGGGCCAGTTCGCGGCTCGTGATCGCATCCGCCGCGTTCGCCACGAGGGCCTCCCGCTGCCGCTTGTTGGGCAGGCCGGGCGCGGCGGCAAGGATCGCGTCGAGCGACCCGAACTTCGCGATGAGATCGCGAGCGCCCTTGTCGCCGATGCCCGGGACGCCCTTGATGTTGTCGACGGCGTCGCCCATGAGCCCGAGCAGGTCGACCACCCGCTCGGGCGGGACGCCCAGCTTCTCGACGACGCCGGACTCGTCGTACCAGGTCCCTTCGTCGCGGGGGTTGAAGACGCGAATCGGTCCGCCGACGAGCTGGAGCAGGTCCTTGTCGCCCGTGACAATCGCGACCTCGAAGCCCGAGGCGGCCGCCTTCCGCGCGAGCGTCCCGATGACGTCGTCCGCCTCGAATCCCTCGTGCGCCACGACCGGCACGCCGAGCGCTTCGTTGGCGCGGCGGACCCACGGGACCTGCTCGACCAGGTCCGGCGGCATCGGCGCGCGGTTGGCCTTGTAGTCCCCGGCGAGCTCGGACCTGAAGGTCGGCCCCTCGAGATCGAACGCGGTCGCGATGTGCGAAGGCTGGTGATCAGCGATGAGCTTCCGGAGCATCGCCACAAAGCCGAATACTGCGTTGGTGGGGCGGCCGCCGGGACCGGTGAGCCCTTTGATCGCGTGGAACGCCCGGTACATCTGCGAGTGGCCGTCGATCAGGAAGAGCAATGCCATCGGATTCCCCCGGGGGCGCGGGCCTGGCACGTGCCGGACTTGAACTCCAATCCTATATCATGGGCTGTCATGCCGACGGTGCGTAATCGGCCGCTGAGAATCGCCCTGAACCTCGTCGTCGCCGCCGCGGCGCTCTCGTCGTGGTCGTGCGGGGGAGGCGGCCTCGTCAAGCAGTACCAGTACGACGAAGAAATCTACCTCTCGGTGGACGGCAGCGCGACGGTCTATGTCAACGCGTCGATTCCCTCGCTCGTCAATCTTCGCGGCATGGATCTGGACCTCGCCCCATCGGCCAGGCTCGACCGCGCCAAAGTCCGGTCACACTTCACGTGGGCCGGCGCGCGGGTCACGCGGGTCAGCACCTGGCGGCGGTTCGGACGCCAGTTCGTGCAGGTCCGTCTCGACGTCGAGGATATCCGGAAACTGAGCGACGCGCCGCCGTTCGCCTGGGCGGGCTATCACCTGGACAAGCGCGACGATCTGCTCGTGTTCCGGGAGTCGATCGGGGCCGCCGTCGGCAAGAACGTCGGCGAAGTGGGGTGGAACGGCCGGGAGCTCGTCGCGTTCCGCCTCCACCTGCCGAGCAAGATCCGCTACCACAACGCAACGCCGGACAACTTCAAGCGCGGGAACATTCTGGTCTGGGAACAGACGCTGGCGGAACGCCAGTCCGGCAAGCCGCTCGATATGGAGGCCAGGATCGAGACGGTCTCCATCCTCTACCGCACGCTGTGGCTCTTCGCGGTGAGCGGACTGCTGGCTGTCGCGGTTCTCGCCGCCATCATCTGGTGGGTCGTCAGGAAACCGGAAAAAGCGCCGACGGCCTGACCCCAGCCCCTGAGCTGGGTTGGGTGTGGCCGAGGCTACGGATGGACGACCTGCAGCTTGTAGGGCTGCGTCGTGACGACGTTGCCGACGTCGTAGACGCGGGAGCAGAAGGTGCCGGCCTCGGCCGTTCCCACAATCGTCGTACCAGCCGCCGCCGCATCGTTCTTCACGATGTCATCACAGGTCAGCGTGGAGATGTTCCAGAGTCCGACGCTCATGCCGATGACGACCGGGCTGGACGTGCCGACCTCCGTCAGCGTCACCGAAACGGTCCCTTTGGCCGAGACGCTGAACTGGTAGACGTCCGAAGCTTGAGGCGCGAGATTGCCCGTGAAGTCCTCGGTCTTGCTGGGAGGCTCGACGATGGGCGTTGTCGGGCTCTCCGGCGTCGCATTGTTCTTCCCGCAGCCCGAGGTCGCGAACGCGACGATTGCCGACGCGGCCAATAACGCCAAACCTCGCCGGGCAGTCCCAGTCATTCGAGTACCCACTTTCGATCCCCGTCCCTCCGCCCCGAGCCAACCATCCACGCGACGGATCCGAAGGATATGACGCCTCGGACCATCTCCCGGTCTGGCCGGGGGGCTCCTGGCGCAATCTCCTATTCTACCTGCACTCCGGCCCGGCGCCATCGTCACGGGGTGGAGCAGCCCTCCATCCACGCACCCCCTCGGAGACCAGGCGAGCAGCCGCACACGGCCGCCCGCGCCCGGGCTGCTATACTCGCCTCGGGAGAACTGATCCTATGAACTCTGCCGCGCCGTGGATTGTTGGGTTCGCTGTCGTTGTCGCCGCCTCGACATCCAGCCAGGCTCAGTCTCCGGCCGCGCCGGCGAAAGCGGCGCTCGACGCGCTGCACGCGAGCCTCGACAGGAAGTCCGAGGCCGTGATGCCGAAGGTCGTGGCCTGGCGGCGCGATTTTCACGAGCACCCTGAGCTCGGGAATCGCGAGGCTCGAACCTCGAAGATCGTCGCCGATCACTTGCGGGCGCTCGGCTTCGAAGTCAGGACAGGTGTCGCGAAGACCGGCGTCGTCGGCGTGCTGCGCGGCGGGCGGCCGGGACGGGTGGTCGCCCTTCGCTCGGACATGGACGCGCTGCCGGTGACCGAGGAGCTGGATCTGCCGTTCAAGTCGACGGCCAGGGCGAATTACAACGGAAAGGACGTCGGCGTGATGCACGCCTGCGGCCACGACTTCCACCTGTCCATCCTGATGGGCGCGGCCGAGGTCCTCTCCTCGATGCGTGCCGAGCTGCCCGGGATCGTAAAGGTGATCTTCCAACCCGCCGAGGAAGGCGCGCCGCAGGGTGAAGACGGCGGAGCCAACGTCATGGTGCGCGAGGGCGCGCTCGAGAACCCGAAGGTCGATGCCATCTTCGGCCTGCACGTCGGCGTCACCCCGCTCGAGGCCGGATCGATCAGCTTCCGTCCGGGCGCTATCATGGCCGCGAGCGACACGTTCAACATCACCGTGCGAGGCCGCCAGACGCACGGCGCGATGCCCTGGGCCGGCGTGGACCCGATCGTCGTCTCGGCGCAGATCGTCCTGGGCCTTCAAACAATCGTCAGCCGCCAGGCCAACCTCACCACCGCACCGGCCATCATCACGGTCGGGGTCATCGAGGGAGGCAACCGGTTCAACATCGTGCCCGACACGGTCAGGATGGCCGGGACGATCCGCACCTTTGACGATGGGATGCAAAAGCTCATTCACGAGCGTATCAAGCGGACTGCCGAGCAGATTGCGCAGAGCGCCGGCGCCAGCGCCGAGGTGACGATCGAGATCGGCAACCCGGTGACGTGGAACGATCCGGATCTGACAGCCCGGATGACGCCGTCGCTCCAGCGCGTTGCCGCAGGGGTCTTCAATCCGAACGCGCAGGTGACGACGGGCGCAGAGGATTTCTCCAGGTATCAGAAGCAGGTGCCGGGCCTGTTCTTCTTCCTGGGCTCGGCGCCGAAGGGTGCGGATCCGGGTGGATGGGCGGCCAATCACTCCCCGCGCTTCTCGCCCGACGAATCGGCGCTCATCACGGGCGTCCGCGCGCTCGCGAGCGTGGCCGTTGACTTTCTGTCGGGCGCGGGACGTTGAAGAGGCGCGCTACTCGGCCCAGACGAGCACGCGCTCGCGGCCAGGCTTGGTCAGGTCCAGGATGAGGCACGGCCCGCATTTCTCGATGTCCCTGGCCGTGATGTTCAGGCGCAGCGGCTCGCCGTCCTCGGAGATTTCCCGGCCGATGTGCATGGGTTTGCCCTTGCTCATCCGGAGAACCCAGAACGGAATGTTCATCCGGAACACCTTGCCCTCGTCGGGCTGCCACACAAGGATGTGAACGGCCTCGATACGGTGTTCCACGGCCCTCGGGTTCACCGGCAGCTCCCGGCGCACGACGGGCTCGCCGTCCACCATCCTGATGAGCGGCTGCTGCCCCTTGAATCGATCGAGCACCTGGGTGAAGTCGCGCTCGGCGCTCATGGCGGTCGCGGGCGCGTTCTCGAAGCCGAACTGCTTGTAGACGTAGTAGCCGGCGACGCCCAGCACGCCGACGCAGACGACGACGATCAGGACGACCGTGCCGACAATAATCAGCACCCACGGTGTCTTTTTCGCCATCGGTTCGTTCTTTCCTGCGCAAGGGTGCCGGCGGCCGGAGCCGGAGGGCTATCTGTAGCCTATTGTGACGCAGAATAGGGCGGTGCGGTTCAGTCCTTCGTTGTCAACCCGCGTATGATCCGGGGCCTGGCAGACAGGCCGCTTCGCCGAGGATCGCGTGATCAAACGCTATCGGACCATCGACGCCCACGCCGCCGGCGAGCCCCTGCGCCTCATCGTCGAGGGCTTCCCTACGCCTGGCGGCCAGACGATGCTGGACAAGCGGGCATGGGTGAAGAGCCACGCGGATTCCATCCGCCGGTCGCTCATGCAGGAACCCCGCGGCCACCTCGACATGTACGGGGCCGTCCTGACCGAGCCGGTGCGCGCGGACTCCGACGCCGGCGTGCTCTTCATGCACAACGAGGGCTACAGTACGATGTGCGGCCACGGCATCATCGCAGTCACGACGATCGCGATCGAGCGGCGCCTGATCGTGCCCCGGGCGAGCGATTCACGCGTCGTGTTCGACGCGCCCGCCGGGCAGATCACGGCGACCGCGCAGGTGGCTCCCTCGAGCGGCGGGAGCGGGGGACCGCGCGTTCAGAGCGTCGCTTTCGCCAACGTGCCGTCCTTCGTGCTGCACCCGGGCCTGGTCGTGCGCGTCGGCACGCGCGAGATCCGGACCGATGTCGCATTCGGCGGCGCGTTCTACGCGATCGTGGATGCCGAATCGGCGGGTGTGCCGATTCAGCCGGGGCGCCTGACCGACCTGCGCCGGCTGGGGATGGAGATCAAGCGAGCGGTCGAAGCGGCCGTCAACGTGGTGCATCCGCTCGATCCCGGTCTCGCCGGGATCTACGGGACGATCTTCACCGGCCCTCCCGCGAGGGCCGATGCGGATCTGCGGAACGTGACGATCTTCGCCGACGCCGAGGTCGATCGATCGCCGTGCGGGACCGGCACCTCGGCCGTCGTCGCGGTGCTCGATGCGATGGGCCTCCTGCCCGCCGATCGCGCGTTCGGCCACGAGAGCGTGGTCGGCAGCCTCTTCAAGGGCCGGGTCGTCTCGCGGACCAGGGTCGGCGACTGCGAGGCCGTCATCCCCGAGATCGAGGGCTCGGCCTGGATCACCGGCGAGCACACGTTCCTGGTCGATGACGGCGATCCGCTGGCGGAAGGATTCCGGATCTGACGGCGCTCTCGGGCCAGGCAGGCACCCCGCCTACTTCATCGACGCCAGTTTGCCGAAGTCGACCTTGCCGACGACGGCATCCATCGCCGACGGGTCGCCGATCTCCTGGCCCCTGATCGTCACGATGTACCGGCTCGCGACGATGACGAGGATCTCGCCGGTTCTGGCGCTCTTTTCCCACTTCGCGTAGCCCGGCTGACCGCCGAAGCTCTGTGATTTCTCGAAGCCGTCCGCGCTCTCCTGCGCGATCTTCATCGACAGCACGAACTGGACCGGCGCGATCGCGAGCTGATTGAACGCCGAATCCAGAATCTCGACGCTCACCGACGCGTCGCCCTTCGAATACTCGGCCTTCGCCATCGAGTGGGCGAAGGGCGTCGTCATCGATTCGCCGGAGGGTGTGCCCCGTTCCCAGCCCGGCACCTCGGGCAGGAGGGCGACAAGCGACTTGAAGTCCACGGGCTCGTACGCCTTCCCGTCGGGCGCCTTCGGCCCCCCCTGCATCTGCTGGGCGAGCTGCGACATGCCCTTCGCGAAGTCCTGCAGCGAGCCGGGGGCGGCGCCCTGGCCCTGCGACGGCGCGGCCTGCTGGCCGCCGGCGGGCCCGGCGTCCTTGCTTCCGCCGCAGGCGGCGGCGAGCGCGAGCGATGCCACCAGGAATCCGGTGCGAAACGTGCGCATCGACACCTCCCTGAATGTTGAAGCCCGGGCATTTTACCACCGGGCCTTCTGCGTTACGATAGACCCAGAAACGACAGAGCCTCTCGCTCGTCCGAAGAGGTCCGACTCGCCCTGCCCGGTGAGGGAGACTGACCGATGACGCTCGCAATCTACGTCGTCAGCGCGCTCGTCGCCGTTCTCGCCGCCTACCTGCTGCTCCGGAAGCCAGTCCGCGAATACTTCGCCATGAGAGGCGAACGACTCGTGACCTGCCCCGCCAATGGTGAGCCGGTCGAGGTCGAGGTGGATGCCGCGCATGCGGCGGTCAGCGCCGCTCGAGGGTTCAGGGAATTCAGCATCCAGCAGTGCAGCCGGTGGCCGATGCACGCCGGCTGCGGTCAGGGATGCCTGCGGGAGATCGAAGCGGCCCCGATGGACTGCCTCGTCAAGAACCGGATCTCGGCCTGGTATTCCGACAAGTCGTGCGTGATGTGCGGCAAGCCGCTGGGCGCCATCGACTGGACGCGCCACCGGCCGGCGGTGCTCTCGCCCGACCGGCGCACCTTCGAGTGGCACGAGATCAAGACGGAGATGATTCCCGGCGTGATGGAGACCCACTCGGCGATCTGCTGGGATTGTCACGTCGCGGAGGTGTTCCGCCGCCAGCGCTCGGACCTCGTGATCGACAATCCGTTCCGCGATCCGCCGCGCCACTGACCTGGCCGCAGCCGGCGCGGCTACTTCGGCCTGGCCGGCACCGGTTCGGCCGAAGCCACGTAGCTTTTGCGCGCCCGGGCCTTCATGCCCGGGCGTTTCACTTTGAGCAGCAGCTTGTGGACCTTGCCGTCGAGCCGCTCGGGGGCGAAGCCGATCACGTACTGGCTGTGCAGCTCGAGCGCGATGCGCGTGAAGGTGGAATTGAGCCCGCGGGTGCCCGTCAGCAGGAAGTACCCGCCGCCAGTTTCCTCCGCGAGCTTCTTGAGATGTGTGTCGGGTCTCGAACGCACCTGCCGCTGGCCGTCGAAGTAGACGCTCTCCAGGCCGATCCCATAGATCATCACCTCTTCCTGCCGGGCGGAGGTCAGCGCCTCCCCTTCGTTGGCCTTCGAGTCGGTGTCCTCGCCGTCGGTGAGGAGCACGATGACGCGGCGGCCTTCGACTTGCGCGAGATGATCGACCGAGCCGGCAATGGCATCGTAGAGCCGGGTCGGATACCCGAAGTCCACGTCCTTGAGCGACTCGACCAGCTCGTCGCGGTCCGACGTGAACGTGCCGATGAACTGGATCTTGTCGTTGAAGGCGCCCACCATCGCCTTGTCCTGCGGCAAGAGACGGATGAGGAACTGCTCGGCGCCCTGCTGGACGAGCTTCATCGAGTTGGTCATGCTCCCGCTCGTGTCGAGCATCACCACGGTCGTGATCGGCAGGATCTGGTTCTCGAACACCGCGATGTCCTGCGGCTTCTCGTTGTCGAGAATCTCGAAGTCGCCGCGCGCGAGGTCGGGCACCAGCCGATCCTGGTCGTCGGTCACGGTGGCCACGATCGGAACGATCCGCGTGCCCGACTTGAAGGTCCCCCCTGGCTGCTGCTGGGCGTGGAGCAGCAGCGTGGCGGTTGCGGTGAGCGCGGCGACGGCCGTCAACGTCGTTCTTCTCTGCATCTCGGCAAGGCCCCTGGAGGGTGCTCGGCGGCCCGACCCGGAACGTGCGCCGGGGTGCCTTCTGTTTTTGACGCTGCCCGGCACCGGTTGGATGCGGGCCGGCGCTACTTCCTGCCCGTCCCGTCGAGCTCACCGATGAGCGCGCTCGACGGCGGGCGCTCGGCCTGCAGGCGCTTCGCCGCCTGTTCGGCGGCCCGCATCACGCGCAACAGGTTCAGCCCGGCCACCTTCTTGACCTGGTCGTCGGTGTAGCCGCGGCGGATGAGCTCGGCGACGAGCGCCGGGAACTTCGAGACGTCCTCGAGGCCCACCGGTGCGCTCGAGATGCCGTCGAAATCGCTGCCGATCCCGACGTGGTCGATCCCCGCGATTTTGCGGACATGGTCGATGTGGTCGGCAACCTGGGCGAGGGTGACGGGCGGCTGCGGATGCGACTTCCGCCAGGCGTCCATCTCGGCCTTGATCTCGTCGTCTCTTCCGGGGTGCAGCTTTCCGACCCGGTCGTTCTCGGCTTCGAGTTGCGTCTCCCAATCCGCGGCCGCCTGGGTCGTGAAGACCGTGACGAACGACACCATGACGACCCCGCCGTTGGCCGGCAGCTTCTCCAGGATGGCGTCCGGCACGTTTCGGGGCACATCGCATAGGGCCCGGGCCGAGGAGTGGGAGAAGATCACCGGCGCCGCCGCGACGCGCAGCACATCGTCCATGACCTTCGGCGAGACGTGGCTGAGGTCTACGAGCATGCCGAGGCGATTCATCTCGCGGACGACTTCCTCGCCGAACCGCGTCAGTCCGTCGTGCTCCGGCTTGTCGGTGGCCGAATCGGCCCACGGGATGTTCTTGCCGTGGGTCAGCGTCATGTAGCGGGCGCCGAGCCGCGCGAACATGCGGAGCGCGCCGAGCGATTCTCCGATTGAATGTCCGCCTTCCATCCCGATGATGGACGCGATCCTCCCGGCCTTGAAGATCCGCTCCACATCGTCCGCCGTCCGCGCCAGCTCGAAGGTGTCCGGGTAGCGTTCGACCATCCGATGAACGATGTCGACCTGCTCGAGCGCGGCGGTGACGGCCACCTGCCCGGCGGCAGGCGGCGGGACGTAGACCGACCAGAACTGCGCGCCGACTCCGCCCTGGCGCAGCCGGGGGATATCGGTCATGAGGGACGGGTGGGGCGCCCGGATGTCGAGCTTCGCCGGGTCGTGACTGCCTTGGGTCCGGACGTTCCACGGGTAGTCGTTGTGACCGTCGATGAGGGGCACCTGCTTCAGGATCGCCCGCGCCCGCGCCATGGCAGCGTCGGACGACTGCGGGGACGAGGCCGAGAGCACCAGGGTGGCGAGAAGACACGCACACGCCGCGAGCAGGCTTCGACGGATCATCGGGGTGTCCTTTCTGGCAGAATCGAGGGTGCGACCCGACTCCTATACTACAATCGACCGACTTCAACCCGGCCCGCTTCCTCATCCCGGGTTCATCTGCACGGAGCGCGCACCAGCCATGGCTGACACCAAACCTCCAGTCGTTCTCGACCTGGCCTGGTCGAGCGGGTTCTCGTTTACGGCGCACGAGGGGCGCCACCACTGGGCCCTCGACGGCCGCAATACGGACGGGCCGTCGCCGGTCGTCCACCTGGTCGCGGCGCTCGGCGCGTGCATGTCGATCGACCTTGTGCACATCCTGACGAAATGCCGCTTCGACATCGACGGCCTCAACGTGCACGTTGTCGGGCACCGCGCCGACGGCGAGCCGCGGCGGCTCGTCCGCGTCGAGGTGAGGTTCCTGATCCAGACGACCGCCGGCGCCGCCGAGATCGAGCGGGCGATCGCGCTCTCGCGCGAGAAGCACTGCTCGGTGTGGCACTCGCTCCAGCCCGACATCGAGCTCACCACGAGCTTTGAGAACGTGGGGAAGGGATAGACGACGCCAGGAGGCAACATGAAGCGCGCGCGAATCGTGGCGGTGGCGGCGGCGATGCTGGGGGCGACCCTGCTCGGCTTCCAGGCGCAACAGGACGAGGACGCCGCGACGCTCGCCCGGATGGCGAAGGCGGCGCTCTCGCAGACGAGCGGGACGATCGACCTGGCGGGGCTGCAGCAGAGGGTCGAGGTCATTCGCGACCGGTGGGGCGTGCCCCACATCTACGCGGGCAGCACGCACGACCTCTTCTTCGCGCAGGGCTTCGTCGCCGCGCAGGACCGCTTGTGGCAGCTCGACCTCTGGAGAAGAAACGCGGAAGGGAAGCTCGCCGAGATTCTCGGGGCGTCCGCCGTCAAGCGCGACACCTTCGCCCGGCTGCTGCGCTACCGGGGCGACATGGACGCGGAGTGGCGGAGTTACGGAAAGGACGCGAAGGCCATCATCGCGGCCTTCGTCGAAGGCGTGAACGCCGAGATCAGGCTCGTCACGAGCCCCGGCGCCGAGCTGCCGATCGAATTCCAGCTGACCGGCACGCGCCCGGAGCCGTGGACGCCCGAGGTGGTGATCGGGCGCATGGCCGGTTACGTGATGACGCGCAACGCGCGAACCGAGGTCCAGCGCGCGCAGCGGGTGCGCCAGTTCGGGGCGAGCCGGGTCACCGCCCTGCAGCCGGTCGATCCGCCGGTGCCCATCACCGTCCCCGAGGGGCTCGACCTCGAGGACATCACCGACCTCGTCCTGGACCTCGCCAGCGATGCCAGTGAGACGGTTCGCTTTCCCGGGGTCTTGCCCGGCCGCGCGAAATCTCCGGGCGGGGTCGCGTTTGGCCCGGCGGCTCCGTTCGGCTATTCGAACCCGGTCACGATGGTCGCAGGCGATCGCGACCTGGACGGCGTCGCGCGCGAACCGATCGATCTCGACTCGCGGGACGAGATCTGGCGGACCGGTTCGAACAACTGGGTCATTGCCGGCGCGCTGTCGTCGACGGGGAAGCCGCTGCTCGCCAACGATCCGCATCGCGTGATCGCGCTGCCCTCGCTGCGCTACATGGCCCACCTGAACGCACCGGGCTGGAACGTCATCGGCGCGGGCGAACCGGCCCTTCCAGGCATTGCGGCCGGGCACAACGATCGGGTCGCGTTCGGATTCACCATTGTCGGCATCGATCAGCAGGATCTGTACGTCGAGCGGCTCGACCCGCAGAACCCCGATCGCTATCTGTACCGCGGCAGCTCGGAGGCGATGCGGATCGAACACGAGCAGATCGCGGTTCGCGGCGAAGCGCCGCGCACGGTGGATCTGCGCTTCACGCGCCATGGCGCCGTCGTGCGCGTGGACACCGAGCGCAAGCGCGCCTACGTGCTGCGCTGGGTCGGCAGCGAGCCCGGCGCGGCGGGGTATCTGCGATCGCTCGCCCTGAACCAGGCGCGCGACTGGAACGGGTTCCTCGACGCGGTCTCGGGCTGGAAAGTCCCGTCCGAGAATCTCA
This sequence comes from uncultured Acidobacteriota bacterium, assembly GCA_963695795.1. Classification (GTDB taxonomy): domain Bacteria; phylum Acidobacteriota; class Vicinamibacteria; order Vicinamibacterales; family JAKQTR01; genus CAVOHU01. The sequence continues at coordinate 616,378 of CAVOHU010000001.1, forward strand.
TCTACGCGGACGTCGACGGCAACATCGGGTGGGTGGCATCCGGCCTGGCGCCGGTCCGGCCCAACTGGAACGGCCTGCTTCCGGTACCGGGCCACGAAGGCCGGTACGAGTGGAACGGATTCCTGCGCCTCGCCGATCTCCCGCAGGCGTACAACCCGGCCAAGGGCTACATCGCGACGGCGAATCACAACATCCTCCCCCCCGGCTACACCAAGGTCCTCGGATTCGAGTGGGGCGCGCCCCATCGCTTCAATCGCATCGTCGAAGTGCTCGAAACGGCGAAAGGCGGAACCGCCCGCCGTTTCACGGCGACGGATTTCGAGCGCCTGCAGCACGACGCGCTGTCCGTGGTCGCGCGCGCGATCTGTGGCGCGCTCGACGCGGCGAGGCGTGCCCGTGGCAGCGCCGCGGCCGGCGATTCGCCGGCACGGGAGCAGGCGATCGAGATGCTGACCAGGTGGGATCACGTCGTGGCGAAGCAGTCGGCGGCCGCCGCGCTCTATGAGTTGTGGTATCCGAGGCTGGCACGCGCTGCGATGGAGGCACTCGTCCCGGCGGCCGATCGGCCGGTCCTCGGCAACTCGCTGTCCACCGAGCGGCTGCTGAGGGAAGTCGCATCCGCATCGACGAACCCGGAGGTCCAGTCGCTGCTCCTCGGCCCGTCGCTCGACGCGGCATGGGCCGAGGCCGTGCGCACGATGGGCGCCGATCCGGCGCAGTGGTCATGGGGCAGGATCCACCGATCGTATTGGGAACACCCGCTGGCGTTCACGCCCGCAAGGCGAGAGGTGTTCAACCTCGGCGACGTCCCGAGGAGCGGCGATGGCACGACCCCGTTCGCGTCCGGCGCCGGAAGCCGGCAGACGAGCGGCGCGTCGTTCAGAGAAGTGATCGACGTCGCGGACTGGGATCGATCGACCACGATCAACGTGCCTGGCGAGTCGGGGCAGGCCGGAAGCCCGTTCTACGGCAACCTGCTCACGCTCTGGGCCGACGAGCAATATCATCCGCTGGCGTTCTCCCGGGCCGCGGTCGAGCGAAGCGCCGCCGCGCGCCTCGAGCTTCGGCCGATCAAGTAGAGCAGATGCCGAGCCCGGCCACCGCACGCCGCGCCTACATCGACTGGATGAGGGGCCTGAGCGTCCTCATCATGATCGAGGCCCACGTCATCGACTCGTGGACCCGGAACGAGGACCTGAGCGGCACGGCGATGCGCTACGCGAGGGTGCTCGCCGGCTTCGCGGCCCCGATCTTCCTGTTCCTGGCGGGTGTCGCCGTCGTGCTCGCCGCCAGCGCCCGTGCGCGGAGGCGAGGCGACCGCGACGCCGCCGCCCGCAGCGTGCAGCGCCGCGGCTGGGAGATCTTCGGACTGGCGTTTCTCTTCCGCCTCCAGTCGTGGATCCTGAGCCCGGGCGCCACGGTGAAAGGCATCTTCAAGGCCGACATCCTCAACATCATGGGGCCCGCCATCGCCGCGACGGCGTGGCTCTGGGGCGTCGTCAAGCGCCCGTCGCACCGTCTCTGGATCTATGGCGCGATCGCGTGCGCCTTCGGCTTCCTCACGCCCATCGTCAGGTACTCGCCGCTCGTATCGTCTCTGCCCCCGCCGCTCGAGTGGTACGTGCATCCGGTGCCCAGGATGAGCGTCTTCACGATCTTCCCCTGGGCCGGATTCGTTTTCGCGGGCGCGTTCTTCGGCGAGCTGCTCGATCGCGCTTCGTCGCCGGCCGTGGAGTGGCGGCTGAACCAGCGGTTCGCGCTCGCGGGGATCGTCCTGACCGCGATGTGCTTTGCCGCCGACTACCTGCCCTCGCCGTACCGGCAGTCGGAGTTCTGGACGAGCTCACCGGTCTATTACTTCATGCGCGTCGGCATCATGACGACGCTGCTCGCGCTCATCTACGTGTGGGTGCAGCGCCCCTTCGGCGCGCCGAAGCGCGAACCGTCACGAGGCGTCATGCTCACCTTCGGGCGCTCATCGCTCTTCGTCTACTGGATTCACGTCGAGCTGGCCTACGGCATCTTCTCGAGGCCGCTTCAGCGGGCGCTGCCGTTCTGGTGGGCGGTCGTCGGATACGTCCTGTTCACGGCCGCGATGTACGTCGTGACGCTCTTCAAGAACCGGCTGGTCGATCGATGGAAGCGGCAGCGGGAGGAGCGGCTGAGGCCGCAGGTGGTATAGGTAGGTTACAGGTTATGGGTTACAGGGTATAGGTTACAGGTTACAAGTGACAGGGCGTGCGGCGGAATCAGTTTGAGGGGGAGGCCTGGTTCCCGTACCGCACGCCCTGAGTTTCGTTGACCGTCTCGCGAACAGGTCGATCGCTAGAGCAGGCTGTGGATGGCGCGGTTGATCAACCTGCCCACACGCTGACGGAGCTGGTTGAACCGCATGCCAATCCGGTTCGTCATCCGATCGCGCATCTGCTTCGCCTGCGCCTGCTGCTCCGGCGTCAGCACCGACCACACCTCCGAGTGAACCTTCGCGCGCAGCACGGCGCCGTCGGCCTCGGTCTTCGCGACTGCCGCGGACGCCGCGCGGATCGCCGCCTCGTCGACGGTGTCCGCCGTCACCGCGTCACCGAGCACCTTGCGTGCGGCAATGGCCGCGTCGGCGATGGCCTTGAACTCGGCCTCGTGATTCTGGTGGATGGCCTGGATCGACGCCTTCTGCGCGTCGGTCAGGTTGAGCGCGTGAAGGCCGCCCAGCATCATGCCCGGGCCGAGTCCAAGGCCCCCGGGGCCCGCGCCAGGCCCGAACCCGCGGCCCATGCGCCCGCCTGGCCCCATGCCCTGGCCCGGTCCGAACCCCATGCCAGGCCCGGGCCCGAAGCCCTGGCCCGCCCCGCGGCCCTGACGCGCGGGAGGCTGGCCCTGCGCCAGCAGACTGGCGGCGCCGACGGTCAGCGCGAAGGCTGCCACCACCGCCACGATCTTCAAAAGCTTGATATCCTTGTGCACCATTGACCTCCTCCTTGCTCGTTCATCTATGCCTATTGGACGCTGGCCGTGTGGCAGGCTGAAGGCGGAGGTGTGAAACTTCTGTGACAGCACTGATCGTCGAAGACGAGCCCCACATCCGCGAGCTAGTATCGCTTCATCTCGGGCTCGAAGGCTTCGCCTGCACCGAGGTATCCGACGGCCACGAAGCCCTGCGCGTGGTTTCTTCGCAGACGTTCGATCTGATCGTGCTCGACCTGATGATTCCTCACGTTGACGGTCTCGCGGTCTGCCGCGCCGCCCGGCGGGCGGGGCCGAACCTCGATACGCCGATCCTCATGCTGACGGCGCGCCGCGAGGAGTCCGACAAGGTGCTCGGGCTCGAGAGCGGCGCCGACGATTACCTCACCAAGCCGTTCGGCGTCCGCGAGCTCGTCGCACGCGTCCACGCGCTCATGCGCCGGGCGCGCGCGGCCTCCGCTGTCCATGCGGCGGCCGGCCAGATAGGGCCGGCCGCCGCCGGTTCGGGCGCCCAGCCGCCGATCAGCATCGGCGGCCTCGAGATCGATCCCGCCCGTCGTCTCGTTCGCGTCAGCGGCGTTCCCGTCGAGTTGACCGCCCAGGAATTCAACCTGCTCTACGTGCTGGCCTCGCACGCCGGCATCGTCTTCAGCCGCGAGGCGCTCCTGACGAAGGTGTGGAAAGGTGAGGCCTACGTCACCGACCGCAGCGTCGACGCGCTCGTGAAGCGCCTCCGAAAAAAGATCGAGACCGATTCGGCGGCGCCCCGGTTCATCATCACGGTCTGGGGCGCAGGCTACAAGTTCGCCGATGTCTGACCGCGCCTGGTACCGCAGCCTCTACTGGCGGATTGCCATCGGCTTCGTGCTGTTCCTCGGCATCATGCTGGCGGTCCAGATCACGCTCGTGCTCTGGCTTGCGGCGCGCGCGTCCGACGATGTGCCGGGACGATCGCCGTACGATCTGGCGGCGCTCGTCGCGTCGGATTTGAGCGCCACGCTCGCGGCCGAGCCCGGCACCGACGCCGGCGCGTTCCTTCGATCGAGATACGGCGACATGTCGCGGCCCGTCCTCTTCTTCGACATGAAGGGGAAGGTCTCCTTCTCGCGGCCGTTCGACATTCCTCCTCCGCTTTTCGACATGGCGACCCGGCGCCTCCAGCGCCGCGGGGGACCGCCCGATCCGCCGCCGTTTCGCGGCGGCGGGCCCGGTGGATCCGGTTTCGGCGGAGGGGGGTTCGGGGGAGGCGGAATCGGAGGAGGGCTCGGCAGGCGTGCCGCGGGATTCGCGCCCGTGCTCGTCGAAGGGCAACGCGCAGGCATCGTCGTCGTTCCGCCCTACGGCCCGCTTCCGGGCCTGATTCGCGAGTTCGGGCCGGGCCTGGCTGGTGTGGCGCTCGGACTGCTCGTCCTCGGCACGGGCCTGGCCGCGGCCGTCGTCTTTCGTCCGGCACACCGCCGCCTGGATGCGCTGGAAAACGCCGCCCGCCGATTCGGCTCCGGCGATCCGGACGCCCGCGCGCCCGAGGACGGCGGCGACGAAATCGCCGCGGTCGCCAGGGCATTCAATCAGATGGCGGAGGGCCTGAACTCCCGTGCGCGTGAACTGCGTGAAGCCGATCAGGCACGGCGCCAGCTCCTCGCGGACGTGTCACACGAACTGATGACGCCGCTCACGGCAATGCGTGGATACCTCGAGACGCTGCAGATGTCCGAGCTGCGCGTCGACGACGCGACGCGAGGCCGGTACCTGGAGATTGTGGGACAGGAGACGCAGCGGCTGGAGCATACCATCGGCGACTTGCTCGACCTCTCCAGGCTGCAGGCCGGCGGCGGGACCCTGTCGCTCGGCGAGGTGAGGGTCGAGGCCCTCTTCCGCCGCGTCGAAGCGCGGCACGAACGCGAGGCGCAGGAAAGGCGCGTGACGTTCACCTCGATCGTCGAACCCGGCGCGACGACCCTGCACGGAGACAAGGATCGTCTGGAGCACGCAGTCCAGAACCTGGCCGCCAATGCCCTGCGTCACTCGACGCCCGGCGGCGCGATCGAGCTCGGCGCGAAGCTGACGCCCGAATGGGTGGTCCTGTCGGTCGCCGATACCGGGGAAGGGATACCGGCCGAGCACCTGGAACACGTGTTCGATCGGTTCTACCGCGTGGATGAGTCGCGAAGCGGATCGTCGGGCGGAAGCGGCCTTGGCCTGTCGATCGTCAAGGCGATCGCCGAACGCCATGGCGGCCGGGTGCAGGCGCGCAGCGTCCCGGGAGTCGAGACGGTCTTCGAGATCCTGCTCCCTCGCCGCGTCGAATCGAAAACCTGACCCGGAGTTTCCCGCCCTAGAGCCAGTTCCGCCTGATTCGCAGTTGCATCAGCAGGCGGCGCATCAGCAGCCTTCGCCGCAGTTGCTGCATGGCTCGGGGTCTCGCGACCTCCGCGCCGATGCCGCCACCGGGGCCCATCCCGCGGCCCACGCCAGGCCCCATGCCCTGCCCGATGCCGGGCTGCAGGCCTCGGCCTGCTCCGGGCCCGAGCCCCTGACCCATCCCGGGCCCGAGCCCCTGACCCATCCCGGGGCCGAGCCCCTGACCCATCCCGGGGCCGGGTCCCTGGTGACCCATCCCGGCCCCACGCCCTGGGCCCATTCCTGGCTGCATGCGCCGGCCGGCCGGCGGGCGCACGGCGCCCTGCGGCTGCCTCCGCATCTGGAGATTGCGGAGCCGGGGCTGGGCCGGCGCGCGCCGGGCCTTCATCCGCTGCTGCTGTTCCGGCGTGTAGACCTTCGAGACCTGGTTGCGAAGGCGCGCCTGCTGAACAATGCGATCGGCCTGGACGCTTGCGACGGCGCTACTGGCCGCCTTGACGGCGTTCTCGTCGTAGGCGTCGGCCCTCAGCGCATCGCGCAGCTTCTGCTGGGCGGTCCGCTGCCGTTCGCGGAGCGCCTGCATGTCTTTGCGGCCCTGCTCGCGGATCGCCTTGATCTGGTCGCGCTGCGCCTCTGTCAGCGCCAGCGCTCCCGGCTTTTGACCTGCTGCCTGCTGGCCAGCGGGCGGAACGGCTTTCTGGCCGGTCGCACCCGGTGCTGGCCGCGCCCCCTGGACCGGTGGGCGCGGCGGTGCCTGCGGCGGTTGCGCCAGTGACAGGTTTGAGACCGCGACGATCGAAGCCGCCGCGATCGCCGACACCATCAGGCGGAAACGGTGATGTGACCCGAGAATCATGCCCACTTCCTCCCTCAATCGTGCGGCCGGTGTCCCGCGCGTGCACGCGGCCTCCCTACGCCTGCAGGATTAGACCTGTTGCGGTCCACGAGGGTAAAAGAAGTGGAGAGTCCGGGTCAACCCGGCGAAGCGATTGGGGAGGCGGGCCAGTCACGCGTTGCACCAGGGACCGGCATGAACCGGCTCCCTGGTGCCTGTCGTGTCCGGGATTCCGCTCTCGCAATCCAGTGCGGTCTTTGGAGTCCCGGCGCACCTGGCCGCGGCGCTACGAGGAGGCGTCGCGTCCTTCCAGAGCGGCTCGAGCTTCGGCGTCCGTCATCAGCTCGCTCTTCACCGAGAAGGCATTGGACGAGGAGGCGAGCGACCGGGCCAGCAGCTTCTCGACGTTGCTCGACACCACCCCCGTCAGCCGCACGCGGCCGTTTTCGACGACGATGTGAATCGGCGGGTTGACCATCGAGGCGTACTGCCAGAACGCCGAGTTCCGGTAGATTCTCCGGGCAATCTGCAGCCGGAGCTCGTCGTCGAAGATCGACACGGGAAGGACGTCAATCTTGTTGACAACCTTGGTCACGCCTGCGACTTTCGTGACGCGCTTCTCGATGTCAGTGCGCTTGAAGGGCATCATCACCTTGCCCGTCAGCGTCACCACTCCTTGATCGACCCCGGCGCTCACGTCGTCGAACAGCGTGAACCAGACATAGGATTCGACCGTGCGCGAGACGTCCTTGAAGATCTGGAAATCCTTCCGATCGGGCGTCGCGGCAAACGCCGGCGCCGCCAGGATCACCAGCGCGACGACCGCCGCCGCGAGTTTCACTGTCCTGACCATGGACATCCTCCTGGGTCGAGTCCCATCGCTCCCGGGATCGCGGGCGGCCCGATCCGCTGGGCAACTCGTCCCGAGCCTCGACCCTTCGTGATGCCAAGAGGATGATCAAGGGGCGTGCCAGGTCGACCCCTATGATTCCCGGAGGAATTTCACGCAACCTCGTGCGGCGACGGTCCTTGATCGGAAACCACCGGAGACATTACTTCGCCCGGAGGGGACGCCACTACGCCGCAGACAGGCGGACCCGGAGCAGGAAGCAGGTTCGACTGCCGCTGCCGTAACGACCAGCGCCCGGGCCGGCTTCAACCAATTGAGGTTTCCGCCTGGCCGCGAACCACGCGGCGTCGGATACGCGCTGGAATCGGGACGTTTTTCGTTGACTCGCTTCACGCGCGGCAGTAACGTGCGGCTGCCGAGCAACATCCAGTCAATCTTCGTCCCCTCCGGTGAACTGATTTCATCGAGCCTCGCCGGTTCCTGACGTCGCGTGGTCGCCGTGCCTCGGGTCAGACAGGAGCGATCTCTCTCCTGGCGGGCATGGCAAGCCACCTGATGGGTTTTGAGGAGGAAGTCATCATGCTGAAGTTGAGTCCGCGGCTTCAGACGCGGCCGGGCCAGAGCCGAACGAGCCAGGGCGCACTTGTGCTAATCATGTGCGCGGCCCTGTGCTTGTGCAGCGTGTCGATTGCCACGGCGGCCGAAGCCAGCGCGCCCCAGACCGGAGTTGTCCAGAACGTCCGCATCGAACCGGTCGGCGGAGGTATCGTCCGGATCCTGTACGATCTCTACGCAGCCGATCCGTCCGCCGTGCTGGTGATTTCGGTGGATGGGTCCGTCGACGGCGGCAAGACGTTCACCGTGAAAGCGAAAAGCGTGCTTGGCGATGTCGGCGCTGCCGTCAGGCCCGGGATCGGGAAGAGCATTTTGTGGGACGCCGGCAAGGACACCGGCTCAACTCGGACGGATCTCATCCGGGCGCGCGTGACGGTCGGCGAAGCCGGCCCGAGCGTGGCGGCCGCGCCGGAGAAACCCGCGGCGCCGTCAGCGGCCGTGGTTCCGCCCCCGCCTCCACCGGCAGCAGCGGCACCTGCGGCCCCGCCCGCTGCGCCCTCCGCCGCGACCGTCGTCGTGACGAGCGACCCGAGCGGCGCCGCCGTGACCGTTGACGGGAAGTCGCGCGGAATGACGCCATGCGAATTCTCCAGCCCGCCGGGCATCTACAAAGTGGTGCTCGCGAAATCCGGCTATCTCGACAACTCCGTCACCGTCGATCTCGGACCCGGCCAGCGAGAAGACGTGGCGGTCACGCTGACGCCGCTTCCGACTACCGCCGTTCCGCAGCCGGCGGCCAAGGCGGCCGCGCCGGCCAAGGGGAAGAGCAGTACTCTCAAGTGGGTCCTGATCGGCGGCGGCGTGGCTGGCGCCGGGGTCGTGGCGGCGGTGGCGCTGAAGGGATCCGACAAGCCGCCCACGCCGGGAACGGTCGGTATCTCCCCGACGGGGACTGGGCTCGCCGGAGCGACCTCCTTCACGTTCACCTCGTCGGGCGCCTCCGACCCTGGCGGGAAATCGTTGACCTATTCCTGGGATTTCGGTGATGGCGGCAGCGGGTCTGGCCAGAGCGCCAATCACACCTACGCGGCGAAGGGCGCCTTTACCGCGAAGGTGACGGTGAGCAACGGAAAGTCGTCCGCGACGGCCACGTCGGGCACGGTTACGGTTGGCGACGTGACCAGCACGACCTGGCAGGGGAACATCTACACGACCACCTGCAGCGGTTCGAGCTGGCTCACATGGACCCTCACCCAGAGTGGCGGCACCATCGCGGGGAGCCATTACGATCCGACCAACGGCACGCGCACCATTACCGGCTCGGTTTCAAATCCGAGAAACATGACGATCACCCTGAGCAGCGGGGTGGTGTACAGCGGCACACTGAATTCCGATCTCACTCAGTTCTCCGGGAACGTGACCGGTTACGCCGGCGGCGCTGGCCAGTTCTGCGTCTGGAAGTGAGCGACTCGCAGTAGCAGGGAACATGACGTCGCGCGTGCGGTTGATGTCCAGAACGGGCCGCCCCGCGCAGCCCGAAACGGCGCCGCGTGGCAAACCGTGGCGCGTTCGCGCTTCGAAGCCCGTCGCCGGCCTGTTGTGCCTGCTCGCCGGCGCCGGCATCGGCGCGCATGAAACTCCAAGGCAGGCCTCACCGAAGCCGCCGCTCACGCTGGCTCTTGCCGTTCACCAGGCGCTCGAACGGGGCGAGCGGGCCGTTGCCTCGCGCGACCAGCGGGAACAGGCGAGTCTCTCGCTGCGCCTGGCGCGCTCGGCCTTCAGCCCGAAGGTGGCGTCGAATCTGTTCGGCTCGTTCGGGCAGACCGACGTCAGCAATCAGACTTACGGGCTGTCGTTCGCGCAGCGGTTCACGACGGGCACCGAGGTCCACGCGAATCTCGGCGCCTCCACGTCGCAGAACCAGTTCGGCAATTTCTACAGCACGGACGCGACGCTGCTCCTCACCCAACCGCTGCTTCGCGGATTCGGCCGGGCGGTGACCCGGCGCGAGCTGACGACAGCCGAGGCCGCGGCGGCGGAGGCGGATCGCCGGCACACGGTGACCGAGCAGCAGGTGGCGCTTGACGTAGCCGCCGCCTATTATCGAATCGTGACCGAGCAGCAGCTGGTCGCCATCGCCGAAAAGGCGTACGAGCGCGCGGTGCAGCTGCGCGAGGCGTCGGCGGCCAAGCTCTCGATCGGCCGGGTGTCGCGGCTCGACGTCGTCCGCGCCGAGCAACTGGTCGCCGAGACGGACCTGCAGCTGCTGAACGCGCGGGCCGCCGTCGACGATGCCCGGGACCAGTTGAGGCTGATGATGGGCGACGAGGGCACCGGCGATTTCGAGGTGGCCGCCGAGGTGGCGGTCGCGCACGGCACGATGACGGAAGACGAGGCCGTGAAGACGGCCCTATCCCGGAGGCTCGATCTCAAGAGCGCGGACGAGTCGGTTGCGGAGGCCGAGCGCAGCCTCGCGGTTTCCTCGAACCAGCTGCGCCCACAATTCGATCTGAACCTGGCGTTGACCAGGCGCGAAACCGCGGATCGGCTGTTCGCCGGGTTCGGCGTCGACCGGTTCAAGCTGGCGACCTTCGCGACCCTGTCCCTGCCGTTCGATCGGACCGCGCAGGCGGTCGGCGTCGAGAACGCCCAGATCGAGCTGAACGCCCGAACGCGCGCGCGGTCGACGCTGCGTGCAACAATCGGCCTCGAGGTCCGGCGAAGCGTCAGAAGCCCTCGCGCGTCTCGAGAAGACACTGACGCTCGCCGAGGCCAACCTGGCGTCCGCCGCGCAGGAGGCCGAGCTGGCCCACTTGCGTTTCGAGCGCGGCCTCTCGAACAACCTCGACGTCGTCAACGCCGAAACCGCCGTGCTCTCGGCGCGAAGCCGGGCCGTCGAGGTACGGGCCGAGCTGGCGCTCGGGCACCTGCAGCTGAGGGCCGCGACGGGCCTTCTGGATCCACGCGCCGATGTCCGCTGACACGCCGGCCACCCGTTCGCGGCTCGCCAGGATCCTCGGGCGCCTTCGCGGCCATCCCGTACGCTTCGCCGCTCTGGCGGTCCTCGCGCTCGTCATCGTCGTGGCAGCCGCGGCCTGGACCTTCCGCGGGGGAAGCGAAACCGCGCTTACCGCCACCGTCCGGCGGGGCACACTGGTCGCCAGGCTGACCGAGACGGGCATCCTGCGCGCGGCGCAATCGGCGACCTACCGATCGCCGATCGGCGGGCGGGAGGAGGAACTCGTCTTCCTCGCGCCCGAGGGCATGCGCGTGAACGCCGGCGACCTGGTGGCGCGCATCGATACCACCACGGTGGACGCGGAGATCCAGCGGGCGCTGCAGGCCGTCCGCCAGGCCGAGGTCGAGCTGCAGGTGACACTGGTGGACCGGCAAGAGGCCCTGGCCGCCGTTCAGTCGCTGACCGACGGCATGAAGGCGATCGAGGTCGACGAGGCGAAGGCGAACCTCTCGCTCGCCGAGAAGAAGCTCGCCCGGCTGAAGCAGGAATACGAGAGCCTGAAACCGCTGCTCGACAGGGGATTCGTCACGCGGGAGGAGCTCGAGAAATCCGCGTTGGAACTCGAGCAGGCCTCTGCCGAGATCGACATCGCCCGCCGGAAGGCCGGGCTGCTCGTGGACCGGACGCGGCCGCAGGAGGCCGAGCGCGCGGCCCTGCAGCTCTCGCAGCGCGAGGCACAGCTCGGGCAAAGCCGCCAGAAACTCGAGGAGGCCAGGCAACAGCTCCAGGCGCTGCAATCGGCCAGGAACGGCTGCGCGATCTACGCGAAGAGCCCCGGGCTGGTGCTCTACGAGGACTACCTGCAGACCTATCCGCGCCGCAAGATCAGGGTCGGCGATCGGGTCACGCCGTCCCAGGGGATCGTCACGATCCCCGAGGTACACCGCATGCTGGTCGAATCCTCCGTCCGCGAGGCGGACATGCACCGCGTCAACGTCGGGCAACGGGCCGCGGTGAGGGTGGATGCGTACCCGGACGTCAGGCTGAGCGGCACCGTGCGATCGATCGGCACCCTCGCCCGCGCCTCCGCCGAGCGGCCGAACGAGGAGAAGCGATTCGATCTCGTCGTCGATCTCGACGCCACCGGTGCGGATCTGAGGCCCGAGATGACGGCGCGGCTCGAGATCGTGACCGGCGAGCGCCGGGACGTGCTGCTGCTGCCGTCCAACGCCGTGTTCGATCGCGACGGCGGGCCCGTCGCCTATGTCGTCGGCACGTGGTCGATCGACGCGCGGCAGATTGTGCTCGGCGAAGCCAGCGAGTTCGAGGTCGAGGTGACCTCGGGGCTCCGCGAGGGCGAGCGCGTGAGCCTCACCGATCGCCGGCGCGCGCCCGCCGCGCCGGCTCCGAAGATGGCGCCCTCCTCCGAGGGCCGCACCGAAGTCCGCTAGCGCCGGCATGGCCCGCTCCTCCCTCGATGCGCTTCGCGCCGCGATTCCGAAGGCCCTTCGGCTCTCCTCGAACCGCGGTCTGCGCGACGTGCTGCAGGAGGTCGGCGGGGCGCTCTCGCGCTACAGGCTCCGCACCGCGCTGAGCGTGCTGGGAATCGTGCTGGGCATCGCGGCGGTCATCGCGATGGCGTCGGTCGCCGACGGGGCCCGCCTCGACACGCTGCGGCGCATCGAGGCGCTCGGGCTCGACAACATCCTCGTCAGGAGCCGCTCGGCCTCCGGGTGGTGGGGCAGGGCCGGGCCGAATGACCTGTCGGTCGGGGACGCCGTGCGATTGCGTGCGCTCCTCCCCATGTCGCGGACGGTGACGCCGCTCATCGAGCGGTTCGAACAGGTGTCGGGCCCCGAGCGCAGCCGCGGGGCGTCGGTGCTCGGCGTGGCATCGGAGTACGGGAGCGTGCTCGATCTCCGGATGCTGCGCGGCCGGTTCATCTCGCCCTCCGACGACACGTCAGGCGTGGCGGTGTGCGTGCTCGGGTCGCAGGTCGCGCGGGCGCTCTTCGCGTATGCCGACCCGGTCGACCAGTCCGTGCGGTTCGGCCGATCGTGGTACACCGTGGTCGGCGTGCTCGGCGATCGGAACACCGATCCGCGCCCGGTCGGCTCGCGGCCGGCGCGCGACCTCAATCAGGCGGTGTTCGTCCCGATCGGAGTGCTTCTGGGCCATCCGGTCGACGCGGATCCGGCGCAGCGAGTCGACGAAATCTGGATCCGGGTCGCGGAGGGGCGCCTGGTCGACGAGATCGGGCGGATCGCGGAGCACACGCTGCAGGGTCCCGGCCACGCCGGCGCCGAGTTCGAGTTCGTCGTGCCGCGCGCGCTGCTCGCCGAGCGGGCGCGCATCCAGCGGACCTTCACGATCGTCATCGTCGCCATCGCGGTCATCACGCTCGTGGTGGGCGGGGTCGGCATCATGAACATCATGCTGGCCTCGGTGCTCGAGCGCACGGCGGAGATCGGCCTGCGGCGCACCGTCGGCGCCTCGCGCCGCGACATCGTCGTGCAGTTTCTCGCCGAGAGCGTCGTGCTGACCGCCGCCGGAGGCCTCATCGGCATCCTCGTCGGCGTCGCGGAATCGTGGGTGATCGCGCGGTGGGCCGAGTGGCCGACGCACGTGTCGGCCTGGGCCGTGCTGGCGGCTGTGCTCGTGTCCTGCGCCGTGGGGCTCCTCTTCGGCAGCTATCCCGCCGCGCGCGCCGCGTCGCTCCAGCCGATCGACGCGCTACGGTACGAGTGAACCTTCCATCGCCGTAACCGCCTGCGCCTTGATCGCCCGTCCCTCGCGCTTCGCCTGCTCGTAGGCCAGGTCGAGGTAGAGCAGCATGAAGACGCCGGTATCCGCGTCGACGCCGAGGAGCGCAATCGGCCCGACCCAGACACCGGCGCTCATGTTGTAGCCGAGCAGGCAGAGGAACCAGATCGCGCCGAAGACGGGCGAATCGGTCCCTGACTTAGGTACTGTGGCAATTCGCCGCAGGGGCCGGGCGGGAAAGGACGGGGCTTCAGTGCAACGGTCGGCGCCAGCTCGTGTTCACCAGTCCTGCCGTCAGATCCTCGCGAGCCTGGCGCGCGCGCGCGGGCAGCCCGCGGCGATCGACGTGCGGCAGCGGAGCCTTGCCGGTGCGGAAGCTGACGCGGTAGCGGCTCACGCCGGCGGCATCGGGCAGGACGATCTCGAACGACGCCTCGCCGCCCGGCGGCAAGGTGCTCCGCAGGATGGCGCCTTCGCGGGCGCCGAGATACATGTCGTGCTCGTCGAAGAGCAGGACGACGGCGGCGACGCCGTTGATGATCTCTCCTCGCGCGGGATTGCGGATGATGCCGCGGACGGCGAGCCGGCTTCCATCCCGCTGATGGTCGAGCGACACCAACTCGACCGCGCCCGACACCGCCTGCGCCTGCCTGACCCGAGCCGCGCGGTGGATCGCCGAAACGGCCTCGGCGCCGACGGCCAGCACGACGACGACCAGGACGCCGAAGGCGAGAACGACGCGGCGGCCGCTCGCGACGGGATCGGGGCGGCGTTCGTGGTTCGAGGCGGCGCGTGCTCGTGGAGCCGGAGGCGCCTCTTCGACGCCCGGCAGGATCGGGATGCTCGTCCAGTCCCCGGCCCGGTTCAGGCCCGCACTCGAGGGAGCGCGGACCGGGACTTCATGCCATTGCACATCGTTGCGCTGGACCGCGGCGGCGCGGTTGAGGCGAAGCGCCCTCCACGTGGTGAGACCCATCCAGACGGCCATCCCGAGCGAGGCGAGCGTGACGGAAACCAGGACGATGTCCATGCTGAAATCGCGCGACGGCGAGAGCCCTCACGACCTCCAGTGCTGTATGTCGGCCGATCACTCCCCGAACTGTTGTGCCGGGGACGAAGGCGGTCGCGGAAGAGGCAACCCACCTCCAATGCGGCCGGGACATGAGGACGCGATCCAGCCTGGAGCGCCGTAGGCGGTGGCGGGCCCGGGTCAGGCGACGTAAGATACCGAGCATGTTCAGGCTGTTCAGGAAGAGCCGGGGTCGCCGCGAGATGATGCTCGCCATGGTGGGCGTGCAGATGGGTGAGCGGCTGGTCTACTTCGGCGGGGCCGACCCGGCGGGGTTCGCCGTGCTCTCGACCAAGGTCGGGCTGACAGGGCGGGCCTGCGCCGTCGTCCGCGACGCGTCCGCCGCCGCCGGCATCGAGGCCGCGGCCGCGGAGGAAGGCGTGCTCGTCGAGGTCGAGGCCGGGATCTGGAATTCATCGCACGCGGCCGGCTCGTTCGACGTGGGCGTGGTCGACGGGGCGCTCATCGCCGGCGACCACGCGGACGGTCCGGCGTGCCTCCGCGAGATCCACCGGGTGCTGCGCGCGGGGGCCCGCCTCGTGGCGGTGTTCCAGAGCGGGCGCGGCGCGGGCGCGCTCATCGGCCTGGATCACACGTCGGCGCGCGCATCGGTGACCGCGATGACGCAGTCGCTCGGAGCGGCCGGGTTTCGTCCCGTGCGCCTGCTCGGCGAGCGCGAAGGCCTGTCGTTTGTCGAAGCCTTCAGGCCCGCGTAGCCTGCCCGGGGCGTCAGTCTCACCGTGATATAGTTCTTCACCGTGAAAAAACCACAGGACATCGCTCCGCCACAGGGAAAACTCGGCATCATGCTCGTGGGGCTCGGTGCCGTCAGCACGACATTCATCGCCGGCGTACAGGCTATCCGCAAGGGCATCGCGGCGCCCATTGGCTCGATGACGCAGATGGGCACCATCCGCCTCGGCAAGCGCACCGAGGGCCGGACGCCGCTCGTGAAGGACTTCGTGCCGCTCGCGGCCCTTGGCGACATCGTCTTCGGCGGCTGGGACATTTTCGAGGACAACTGTTACGAGTCGGCCAAGCATGCCGGCGTGCTCGAGGACAAGCTGCTCGACGAGCTGAAGCCCGAGCTCGAGAAGATCAAGCCCTGGAGGGCCGTGTTCGACCGCCAGTACGTCAAGCGGCTCGACGGGCCGAACGTGAAGAAGGGGAAGAACAAGCGCGAGCTGGCCGAGCAGCTCCGTGAGGACATCCGGGCCTTCAAGCGCGCGAACGGCCTGGATCGGATGGTCATGATCTGGTGCGCCAGCACCGAGATCTTCCTGACCGAAACCGCGGCCCACCAGTCGGTGGAGGCGTTCGAGCAGGCGCTCGAGGCCAACGAGTTCTCGATTCCCTCGTCGATGATCTACGCGTATGCCGCGCTCAAGGAAGGCGTGCCGTTCGCGAACGGGGCGCCGAACCTTACCGTGGACATTCCCGCGATGATGGAGCTGGCGCACGCGCAGCAGCTGCCGATTGCCGGCAAGGACTTCAAGACCGGCCAGACGCTCCTCAAGACGGTGATCGCGCCCGGGCTCAAGGCGCGGCTCCTCGGCGTGAAGGGGTGGTACTCGACCAACATCCTGGGCAACCGGGACGGCGAAGTGCTCGATGATCCGGAGTCGTTCAAGACGAAGGAGGAGAGCAAGAAGTCGGTGCTCGACTACATCCTTCAGCCGGACCTCTACCCCTCGCTCTACAAGGACCTCTGCCACCTCGTGCGGATCAACTACTATCCGCCGCGCGGCGACAACAAGGAGGGCTGGGACAACATCGACCTGTTCGGCTGGCTCGGCTACCCGATGCAGCTCAAGATCAACTTCCTCTGCCGCGACAGCATCCTGGCGGCGCCGATCGTGCTCGACCTCGTGCTCTTCCTCGACCTGGCGCGGCGGGCGGGCTGGGGCGGCATCCAGGAGTGGCTCTCGTTCTTCTTCAAGAGCCCGATGCACGGCCCGAAGCTCTACCCGGAGCACGACCTGTTCATCCAGTCGATGAAGCTGAAGAACACGCTGCGGTACCTGAAGGGCGAGGATCTGATCACGCACCTCGGCGCGGAGTACTACGACTGAGGCTGGCATGAAACCGAACTCGATGGTCGTGGCGGCACTCTGGGGCGGCGCGACGATGGGCGTGCTCTCGGCCCTGCCGTTCATCAACGTGGCGAACTGCTGCTGCGTGTGGGTCATCACGGGCGGGGTCGTCGGCGCCTACATGCTGCAGAGCAGCGCGCCGCCCGGCGTCGCGATCACGGCCGGCGACGGCGCGCTGACCGGCCTGCTCGCCGGGATGATCGGCGCCCTCATCTACTCGATCCTCTCGATTCCCATCAACTTCCTGCTCGGGCCCATCCAGCAGCGCATGTTGCAGCAGTTCGTCAGCTCGTCGCGCGACCTCCCGGAAGAGATGCGCGGCCTGCTGTCCAGCATGGAGGGCACGACGGGCACGCTCATCAAGGCGGTGCTCGGGTTCCTCTTCATGCTGATCGCCGGCGCGATCTTCTCGACGCTCGGCGGCCTGCTCGGCTACGCGATCTTCAGGCGCAAGCCCGCCCCGGAGCCCCCGGTGGCGTAAAGCCCCCCCGGGAGACCCGCCGCTCCAGCCCGCCCGACTGCGCAGAAGGCGGCATCCGTGTGCAAGCGTGGAGATGTAGCGGACCTCCCGCGTCGCCGATAGTACGGTCATCGTGAGCTCCGCCCCCGTCTGACCGTAGGGGACGGCCGGCTCACGTCAATGTCATGTTTCAAATCCTGGTCATCGACGACGACGAGCAGCTGCAGTTCTTCCTGAAGGAATCGCTGCAGGGGCAGGGCTACCGGCTGACGATCCGCCGCAGCGCTGCGGAAGGCCTCGACGCGCTCCGGGCGGACCCGGCCGACCTGGTCCTCTTCGACGTGCGGCAGGCGGGCCTGGACGGTCTGCAGGCCATCGAGGAGATTCGCAAGATCGATCTCCGCCTCCCCGTCATCGTCATCACCGCGCCGGGCGCCCGCGAGGTCGCCGTCGAGGCGATGCGCCGGGGGGCGTGCGACTACTTCATCACGCCGTTCCGCCTTGGCGAGATGGAGATCGTCATCAGGCGGGCGCTGGAGAAACGCCGGTTCTTCATGGAGACCGACACCCTGCCTGAGGAGCTGTCCGCCGCGCCGGGGCAGCGCGCCGTCATTGGCAAGAGCCCGGCGATGGCCGAGGTCGCGCACCTCATCGAACGATCGGCGCCGACCGATTCGACCGTCGTGATTCTCGGCGAAAGCGGCGTCGGCAAGGAGCTGGTCGCCGAGCGGATTCACGACCGATCGGCCCGCCGGCTCAGGCCGTTCGTCCGCCTCAACTGCGCGGCGATTCCGGAGACGCTGCTCGAGTCGGAGCTGTTCGGGTACGAACGGGGCGCCTTCACCGGCGCGCAGAACCGGAAGCCCGGGAAGTTCGAGCTGGCGGACGGAGGCACGCTCTTGCTCGACGAGATCGGCGACATGACGCTCGCGACGCAGGCCAAGATCCTGCGGGTGCTCCAGAGCCGCGAGATCGAACGCGTCGGCGGCACGACCACCATCAAGGTCGACGTCCGCATCATCGCCTCGACCAACAAGGACCTCCTGCGCAGCGTGCGGGAGGGCCAGTTCCGCGACGACCTCTACTTCAGGCTGAATGTCATCACGATCCTGGTGCCGCCGCTGCGCGAGCGCCGCGAGGAGATCCCGGACCTCGTGGAGCTGTTCCTCGCGGAAGCCAACCAGCGGCTCGGCCGCAGCATCCGCCGCGTCTCGTCCGACGCGCTCGCGGCGCTGTCGGCGTACGAGTGGCCGGGCAACATCCGCGAGCTGAAGAACGCCATCGAGCGGGCCGCCGTCGTGACCGACGGCGAAGTCCTCACGCTGTCGAGCCTGCCTCCTCCGGTCCGGCCGGAAGGGCTCGGACTGCTGCCGGGCATGGGATCGCGGCCGTGGGACTCGCCGATGGCGATGTCGCTCGACGAGAAGATGGCCCAGCTCGAGCGCGCGTTCGTGAACGAGGCGCTCGCGCGGACCGGAGGCGTTCAGGCTTCAGCCGCCAGGCTGCTCGGGATCACCGAACGGAGCATCTGGCACCTGGTGAAGAAACACCGGATCGAAGTCGGGAAGATCAAAGAGCGCGCCCACGCGTGACCCGCAGAATGCGGGCCGCTCAGGCGGCCTTCTTGACGTCGTCCTCGATCTGGCCGTCTCTCAGGTGGATGGTGCGCTTGGCGTAGGCGGCGATGTCCGCCTCGTGCGTGACGAGGATGATCGTGTTGCTGCTCTGGTGGAGCTTGTCGAAGAGCGCCATGATCTCGGCGCCGGTCTTGGAATCGAGGTTGCCGGTCGGCTCGTCCGCGAGCAGGATCGAGGGGTTGTTCACGAGCGCGCGCGCGATCGCCACGCGCTGGCGCTGGCCTCCCGAGAGCTGGTTGGGACGGTGGGTCTTGCGGTCGCCGAGGTCCACGCGCTCGAGCGACTTCCGCGCCCGGTCGAGCCGATCCTTGGCCGGCACGCCCGCGTACACGAGCGGGAGCTCGACGTTGTGCAGCGCGGTTGCCCGCGGCAGCAGATTGAACGTCTGGAACACGAATCCGATTTCTTCATTTCGAATCCGCGCCAGCTCGTCGTCGTTCATCTGGCTGACCTGCTTGCTGTTGAGCAGGTAGCTGCCCTTGGATGGCGTGTCGAGGCACCCAATCAGGTTCATCAAAGTGGACTTGCCCGACCCGGACGGTCCCATGATCGCGACATACTCGCCGCGCTCGATCTCCAGCGAAACCCCGCGCAGCGCATGGATTTCTTCCGCGCCCATCAGATAGGTCTTCCACAGGTCCTTGGTTTCAATCAGCGCCATGATGTCGTCCTGGTTGAGCCGATGACGAAGCGGCGAATCCGCAACAATCCCCTCAGGAACAGACGGCAACCGGGGCTCGAGGGTTCCCGCCGGGCCGCCCGCCGCAACGCATGAGTCTAACACGGCCGCGACGCGCGCATCTCGCGGGCCGCACCGATCACAGGTCGATGGCAGCGAGATGGCCGGGCGCGACCTCGCGAAGCGCGGCGTCGAGCCGGGCTTCGGCCGGATCGAAGGCGACCCGCAACCGCGCCGCGCCAGGGTCGAGGACCGGGACTGCCGAGAGCAGCGCGCGCGTGTACGGGTGCGCGGGATGGCCGAAGATCTCCTCGGTCGGCCCCATCTCGACGATGCGGCCGCGATACATGACGGCGACGCGGGCGCAGACGTGGCGCACGAGGCGAAGATCGTGCGCGATGAAGACCAGCGTGAGCGACAGCCTCCGCTGCAGGTCCATGAAGAGGTTGATGATCTGCGCCTGGATCGACACGTCGAGCGCGGACACCGGCTCGTCGGCGATGAGGAAGGAGGGCTCGAGCGCGAGCGCGCGGGCGAGGCCGATCCGCTGGCGCTCGCCGCCGCTGAACTCGTGCGGATAGCCCGCGAGCCGGGACGGATCGAGACCAACCAGATCGGCCAGCTCGTCGACCCTCGCGCGCCGCTGCTGCCGGCCCCCGATCGAGTGGATGACGAGCGGCTCCTCGATGATCGTCCGCGCGCGCATCCGCGGATTGAGCGACGAGAACGGATCCTGAAACACGATCTGCATCTCCCGCCGAAGCTCGCGGAGGCGGGCGGCGGGCAGGGCGAGCACGTCGATGCCGCGAAATGACACGTGGCCGGACGTCGGCTCGATCAGTCGGAGCACCGCGCGGCCGGTCGTCGTCTTGCCGCTCCCCGATTCGCCGACCAGGCCGAACGTCTCGCCTGCCGCCACCGAGAAGCTCACGCCGTCGACGGCGCGGACCTCTCCGCCGCGCCGCCGCCACGGCCCCGTTCGCCTCGAGAACGTCTTGACGAGTTCGCGGACTTCGACGAGCGCGCTCATGAGACTGGCCCGTGCAGGAAGCACCGCACCGAATGCTCGCCGCCGGCGCTCACCGCCTCGGGACGCGCCGCCAGGCAGCGATCGAACCGCTCGGGGCACCGCGGCGCGAACGCGCAGCCCGCGGGCAGGTCGGCGAGATTCGGCACGGCGCCGCCGATCGCCTTCAGCCGCGCACCGGGCACCCGGCCCGGAAGCGAGGCGAGCAGGCCCTGGGTGTAGGGATGCTTCGGCGAGAGGAGCACGTCCTTGACGTGTCCCGTTTCGACAATCCGGCCGGCATACATTACGGCCACTCGGTCGGCCATTTCCGCGACGACGCCGAGGTCGTGCGTGACGAGCAGCAGCGACAACCCGAAGGCGGCGCGCATCTCCCGCAGCAGGTCGAGAATCTCGGCCTGGATGGTGACGTCGAGCGCCGTCGTCGGCTCGTCG
The DNA here is from genome assembly GCA_963695795.1 of uncultured Acidobacteriota bacterium. Classification (GTDB taxonomy): domain Bacteria; phylum Acidobacteriota; class Vicinamibacteria; order Vicinamibacterales; family JAKQTR01; genus CAVOHU01. The sequence goes on from CAVOHU010000001.1 coordinate 637,062, forward strand.
GCGATGAGGAGCGCCGGATGGCAGGCGATGGCCGCCGCGATCAGGGCCCGCTGCCGCATGCCGCCGGAGAGCTGATGCGGATAGTCCGCCGCCCGCCGTGCGGCGTCGGGAATCTTCACCGACTCGAGCAGCGCCACCGCCTGCTTCCGGGCCTCTGATTTCGACGCCATGCCGTGCACGAGGAGCGCTTCGCCGACCTGGTCGCCGATTGTGAAGACCGGGTTGAGCGCGGTCATCGGCTCCTGGAACACGAAGCCGATGCGCGCGCCGCGCACGCGCCGCATCTCGGACTCGGAGAGGTGGAGCAGGTCGCGCCCTTCGAACTCGATGCGTCCCGCCGCGATGGCGCCGGGAGGGGGAACGAGGCGAATGATCGAGAGCGCTGTCATCGACTTCCCGCAGCCCGACTCCCCGACGAGCCCCAGCGTCTCGCCGCGATTCACATCGAAGTCGATCCCGTCGACGGCGCGCAGGGGCTTCCCGGACGCGTGCCTGTCGCCGGCGGGAAACACCGTCGTCAACCCGCGCACGCGAAGGAGCGCCTCGGGCGGCGAAGCGGTCTCATGTATCAGAGTCACGCGCGGCTACCTGTTCTCCCGCGTAGGGGCGACCCGGTGGGTCGCCCGCCTCCGCGTCTCACCCCATCGGGCGACGCATCGCGTCGCCCCTGCGTCGATCCGGACACCCGTCGCTATGTTTCCCGGTACTCCCCGAACTCTTTTCGCAGCTCGTCCGAGATCTCGCCCACCGTGGCCCGGGCCTCAACGGCAGTCATGATCGGGGGCACGAGGTTCGAGCCCGACCCGGCCGCGCGCCCGATCGCGTCGAGCGCCGCGCGCCACGCGCCGTTGTCGCGTGAGGCGCGGACCCGGCGGACCCGCTCGATCTGCTGCCGCTCGACCTCCGGATCGACGCGCAGCAGATCGATGCCGGCCGGTTCGCTGGAGGTCAGGCTGTTGACGCCGACGACGACCGACGCGCCCGAGTCGATGTGCTGCTGCGCCTCGTACGCCGCGTCCTGGATGGCGCGCTGGATGAAGCCGGCCTCGATGGCCAGAAGCGTTCCGCCCATCGAGTCGATCTGCGCGATGAGCGCCCCGGCCTCCTCTTCGATCCGGTTCGTCATCGACTTCGATGGCATACGACCCGGCGACAGGATCGACCGTGTTCGCCACTCCGGTTTCCGAGGCGATGATCTGCTGCGTGCGGAGCGCGATGGCGGCCGAACCTTCGGTCGGAAGCGACAGCGCCTCGTCGCGCGAGTTGCAGTGCAGCGACTGCGTGCCGCCGAGCACCGCCGCGAGCGCCTGCAGCGCCACGCGCACGATGTTGTTGTCGGGCTGCTGCGCCGTGAGCGTGCTGCCGGCCGTCTGGGTGTGAAACCGGAGCTGCTGCGCGCGGGGACTGCTGGCGCCGAAGCGCGCGCGCATGATGCGCGCCCAGAGCCGGCGCGCCGCGCGGAACTTCGCGATCTCCTCCAGGAAATCGTTGTGCGCATTGAAGAAGAACGAGAGACGCTGGCCGATCGCGTCGACGTCGAGCCCCGCGTCCACCGCCGCCTGCACGTAGGCGATGGCGTTGGCGAGCGTGAAGGCCACCTCCTGAACCGCCGTCGAGCCCGCTTCGCGAATGTGGTAACCGCTGATGGAGATCGTGTTCCAGTTCGGCAGCTCGCGCTCACAGAACGAGAAGACGTCCGTGATGAGCCGCATCGACGGCCTGGGAGGGAAGATATAGGTGCCCCTGGCGACGTACTCCTTCAGGATGTCGTTCTGAATCGTGCCCGAGAGCCTCTTCGCTTCCACGCCGTGGCGCCTCGCCACCGCGAGATAGAGCGCGAGCAGCACGATCGCGGTCGCGTTGATCGTCATCGACGTGGAGACGCGCCCGAGTGGAATCCCCGAGAAGAGCGCCTCCATGTCCTCGATCGAGTCGATCGCGACGCCGACCTTGCCGACCTCGCCCGCGGCCAACGCATGATCGGAGTCGTAGCCCATCTGCGTCGGCAGATCGAAGGCCACGCTCAGGCCCGTGACACCGTGGTCGAGCAGGTACCGGTACCGCTCGTTGGACTGCGCCGCCGTCCCAAACCCCGCGTACTGCCTCATCGTCCACAGCCGGCCGCGGTACATCGTCGGCTGAATGCCGCGCGTGAACGGAAACTCGCCCGGGAGGCCGAGGTCGGCGATCGGATCCCACGACGCGAGGCCTTCGGGGGTGCCCAGGGCGGGAGCCAGGCGCCGGGGCGAAGCGCGATCGGGTGAGAGCGGTCTGGACATGTCGGGTGTCGGGCGCCCGGAATGAGCCTTCGAATCCTGCCGTCATTCTAGTCGATGCCAACTGAATCCCGGACCAAAGGACTCGCCGAGCGGGCGCGGGCTCCGCCGCTCCGTTCTTGACACCCTGGCGAAGGGGTCCGTACAATCTGCCCCGGTGTAAGCGGAGGACCATGGACGACGCGCTGGCGGACCGACTCGCTCGAGAGCTGGCCGACGCGATCGCTGCGGCGGTCAACGACGATACCCGGGTGGCAGCCTGCCGCGAGCGGGCGCGCGCCCGGGGATTCGAGCTTCGCGTCTCCCTCAATGCCGAAGTGGGAATCGTCCACGATGAACAGGCGGCGTTGACTCCGTCGACCGCACCGCTCGCGACGACGCGGCTGACCTCGTTCGGCAACACCGAGCTGAAGCGCGCCAACTCCGAGATGACCAGCGCCGACCGGCGCTTCCTCAAGTCGCTCCGGATCTCTCCGGACGAAGCGCGGCGCGAGTAGCCCCTGCCATCGGCGAATCGGCCGCCGTTCCTCACCGGTCCACTTACAGCGATCTCAGGTCCAGCCCGGTCATGTCCTTCGGCGGGTCGATCTCCAGCAGTCCGAGGATGGTCGGCGCCACGTCACGCAGCGAACCCCCGTCTCGAAGCCGCATCGAGCGCTCGAGGCCGACGAGGATCACGGGCACGGGGTTCGAGGTGTGAGCGGTATGCGGGCCGTTGGTGACGGGGTCCCACATCTGTTCCGCGTTGCCGTGGTCCGCCGTGACGATCACGGTCCCCCCGGCTTCACGCATCGCGGTGACGATGCGCGCGAGGCAGTGGTCGAGGGTCTCGACCGCCTTGACGGCCGCGTCGATGCTCCCGGTATGCCCGACCATGTCCGCGTTCGCGAAGTTGCAGACGATGACGTCCTGGCGGCGGCCGGCGAGGGCGGCGACGAACTGGTCCGTGACGCCGAGGGCGCTCATCTCGGGCTGGAGATCGTAGGTCGCGACCTTCGGAGACGGCACCAGGATGCGCTCCTCGCCGGCGTAGGGCTTCTCCTCCCCGCAGTTGAAGAAATACGTCACGTGGGCGTACTTCTCCGTTTCGGCCAGGCGCAGGTTGCTCAGGCCCTTCGCAGTCAGCACCTCGGCGAGATTGCCCGAGAACTGGGCCGGTGTGAACGCCACGGGCAGGCCGAAGGTGCCTTCGTACTCCGCCATCGTGGTGGCCTGCACCCGTGGAAAGGACCCGCGGTCGAACCCGTCGAAGTCGTCGAACGCGATCGCGCGGGTGAGCTGTCGCATCCGATCGGCGCGGAAATTGAACAAGATAACGGAATCCCCGTCTCGAATCGGCCCGATCGGCGAACCTCCCGCATCCGCGATCACGAGGGGCTCGATGAACTCGTCGGTGACTCCCGCTTCGTAGGATGCGCGGATCGCGGCAACCGCATCGGTCGCCGTCTTCGTCGCGCGACCCATCATGGCGTTGTAGCCGCGCCTGGTCCGGTCCCACCGCTTGTCGCGGTCCATCGCGTAGTACCGCCCGCCGATCGAACTGATGCGGCCCGTCCCGAGCCGATCGCACACGCGCCCGAGCTTCGCGGCATAGCCGGCGCCGCCCTCGGGTGAGGTGTCGCGGCCGTCGGTCAGCACCTGCACGAACACGCGGCCGAGATGGCGGCGCGCCGCCATCTCGATGAGCGCGTGAAGATGGCGCTCGTGACTGTGGACGCCGCCATCCGACAGCAGGCCGACGAAGTGCACCGCGTGCGCATCGTTCCGGCATCGATCGAGCGAGGCGGCGAGCACGGCGTTCTCGAAGAAGTCGCCATCGCGGATGCTCTTATCGATCCGCGTCAGGTCCTGGTACACGATGCGGCCGGCTCCGAGGTTCATGTGGCCGACCTCCGAGTTGCCCATCTGGCCCGCCGGGAGGCCGACCTGCTCCCCCGAGGCCACGAGCGAGGTGTGGGGGAACCGGTCGAGCAGTTCGTGATACGTCGGCGTACGCGCCAGCGCGATCGCGTTGGCGGACCGTTCCGGGCGCAAGCCCCAGCCATCGAGAACAACCAGGGCGAGCGGGGCGTTTGGACGTGTCGAGGTCATGTCACCAATCGTTGAAGGGGCGACCCGGTGGGTCGCCCGTTGCCTGCCTCATCCCGCCAACTGCCTGATCGCCGCACGGCCCGCGTAGGTCGCGGCCGGACCGAGCTCTTCCTCGATGCGCAGCAGCTGGTTGTACTTGGCGATCCGATCGGTGCGGCTCGCCGACCCGGTCTTGATCTGGCCGGCCCCGGTCGCGACGGCGAGGTCCGCAATCGTGGAATCCTCGGTCTCGCCCGACCGATGCGAGATGACCGTCGCATAGCTCGCCGCGTGCGCCATCGCGATCGCGTCCAGCGTCTCGGACACCGTGCCGATCTGGTTCAGCTTGATGAGGACCGAGTTCCCGATCTTGCGCTCGATGCCCTGCGCGAGAATCGACGGGTTTGTCACGAAGACATCGTCTCCGACGATCTGCAGGCGGCCGCCGAGCTCGCGGGTCATCAGGCTCCAGCCGTTCCAGTCGCCCTCGGCGAGGCCGTCTTCGATCGAGACAATCGGGTACTCGGCGACCCAGTCCGCATACATCTTCACGAGCTCGGTCGACGACCTGGCGGCGTCGCCGGACTTCTTGAACTCATAGCGCCCGTCGGCTGAAGTCGCGGGATCCCACGGCGTCGATCGCGGCGCCTTGTCGTCCCACAGCTCGCTCGCGGCGACGTCGAGCCCGATGCACACCTCGCGGCCCGCCTTGTACCCGGCGCGCCCGATCGCCTCGAGCACCAGCTCGACGGCCTGCCGGTTCGAGGACAGGCTCGGCGCGAATCCCCCTTCGTCGCCGACGCCGGTCGCGAGTCCCCGCTGCTTCAGGAGGGCGCGGAGCGAGTGAAACACCTCCGCGCCCGAGCGAAGGGCCTCCTTGAAGGTCGGCAGCCCGAGGGGCAGCACCATGAACTCCTGGATGTCGACGTTCGAATCGGCGTGCGCGCCGCCGTTCAGGATGTTCATCATGGGCACGGGCATCAGGTAGTCGTTCGCCGCGGGGCGTCCGGCGAGCTCGCGCAGATGGCGGTAGAGCGGGACCTTCCGGCTGTTCGCCGCCGCGCGCGCGAACGCCATCGACACGCCCAGGATCGCGTTGGCGCCGAGCCGGCTCTTGGTCGGCGTGCCGTCGAGATCGATCATCACGCGGTCGAGGCCGCGCTGGTCCAGGTCCCGGCCGACGAGCGCCGCCCGCAAGTCGCCGTTCACGAAACCGGCGGCCTTTGTCACGCCTTTTCCCAGGTAGCGCCGCTTGTCGCCGTCCCGCAGCTCGAGCGCCTCGCGCTCGCCGGTCGACGCGCCCGAAGGCACCGCGGCCCGGCCGAACCCGCCGTCCTCGAGCGCGACGTCCACTTCGACCGTCGGATTGCCTCGCGAATCGAGAATCTCCCGCCCTAGAACCCGTGCGATGTTCATAACGCTCCTCAGAATCCGTCATGATGGTGCGACAGGGGCGTCGTGCTCAGCCGATGGCTCCTCGCCGGTCCGCCTCCATCTCCAGGCGCAGCGCCTCCTCGTCGATCGGGCCGACATACGGCTCGTCGGCGGTCGTCACGACGACGACGCCCTGGTCGGTCACGGTGTGCCGGCGGCGGTCCTCCTCGGGGTCGTAGCCGATGCGCGCGCCCCTCGGGATGAAGACATCGCGATCGACGATCGCGCGCCGCACCCTCACGTGCCGCCCGACCCGCACGCCCGGCATCAGGATGCTCTGCTCGATGAGGCCGAAGCTGTGCACGCGGACGCTCGGGCAGAGGATGCTGCCGACGATCCGGCTGCCCGAGACGATGCAGCCCGGAGCGATGATGGAGTCCACCGCGTGGCCGCACCGGCCCGGATCGGCGAAGACGAACTTGGCCGGCGGCGCCTGCGGCTGAAAGGTCCGCATCTGCCACTCGGGATCGTAGAGGTTGAACTCGGGGTTCACCGTCACCAGATCCATGTTCGCGTCGAAGAACGCGTCGAGCGTGCCGATGTCCCGCCAGTACTTCGCGGCCTTCTTGTTCTCGTCGTAGAAGCGGTACGAGTAGACCGGCGCCAGGTTGAGCAGCGCCGGGATGATGTCCTTGCCGAAATCGTGCGACGTTTCGCGGGCCGCGTCGGCCTCGAGCGCCTGCACGAGCGTGGGCGTGCTGAAGATGTAGATGCCCATCGACGCGAGCGCGAGGTGCGGCGCGCCGGGCACCGGCCGCGGCTCGGCCGGCTTCTCCTGGAACCCGATGACGCGCTCGTCCTCGTCGACCTGCACGATGCCGTACCGGCTGGCCTCGCTCCGGGGCACTTCGATCGACGCGAGCGTGACGGCCGCGCCGCGATCGATGTGGAACCGCAGCATCTTGCCGTAGTCCATCTTGTACACGTGGTCGCCGGCCAGCACGATGACGTAGGACGGCATTTCGCGCATGAGCGAGTAGAGATTCTGATAGACCGCGTCGGCCGTACCGAGATACCAGTTCTCGCTCACGCGCTTCTGCGGCGGGAGGATCTCGATGAACTCGCCGAGGTCCTCCGACACGATGCTCCAGCCCATCCGGATGTGGCGGTTGAGCGAGAGCGACTTGTATTGCGTGGCGATGTAGATGCGGCGCAGTCCGGAGTTGACGCAGTTGCTCAGGACGAAGTCGATGATGCGGTACTGGCCGCCGAAGAAGACGGCGGGCTTCGCGCGGTCCCGCGTGAGCGGGAACAGGCGCTCGCCCGCTCCGCCTGCCAGCACGATGACGAGGCAATCGTCCAGCATCTCGAGGAATCGGCCACAGGGGCGTCAGGGGCCGGGCCGGCGGCGGGAGCTCACCCCGGGGGCCGGGCGCGAAAAATCGGACAGAATCCGCATGATATCACACGGAATTCCGGCACGATTTCGCCTCCGATCGGACCCGATAATCGGGCCCGTTCCGGGCACGAAGGCGTTTTGACAGCGGCCATTGCCCCGCCTATGATGAGCGGGTGCCGTTCCATGCCGGAGGCACGATAGGAGTACCGTCATCATGCATAACCGTGGAGCGGTGCTGACACCGCTGGTGGTAGGGGCCGTGATGGCCGCCTCGATGTCAACCGCGCCCGTGTCCGCTCGTCAGCAGCAGACGCAGAAACCTCAGCCCCAGTCGCAACAGCAGAAGAAGCTCCCCGCGGTCCAGAATTGGGAACTCCAGGCGAACAGATCCGCCGTCGAGGCCGTGCGCCGCGGACAGCCCGCACCGGCCGGTTACAAGATGACGCTGCAGACCGATACGCTCAAAGGCTACAACACCAAGACGTATGTCCCGTTCACCGCATTCATCAGTCCCGAAGGCGTCGAGCAGAAGAAGGTCACCGTCTACCTGCGCGTCGTGAGCAAGTCCACCGACGTCATCCCCGAAACCCCGAAGGTCGATTCGAAGGATCCGAAGGCCGCCGAGAAGGCCAAGGCCGACGCGCAGGAAGCCGCGAAGAAGAACGCCCCGGCGCCGTTCGCGTGGGAAGAGCTGTTCTTCACCGAAATCAAAGCGCCCGAGGCCGGGCTGCCGTTCAGGTTCTCGCGAAGCTTCACCGTGCCGCCGGGCGAGTACAACGTCTATCTCGCGATCCGGGACAGCTCCGACCTGAAGGCGAAGGAGAAGGACGTCCTCGGGGCGAAAAGCGGCGTCTTGAACGCCCCGGTCGTGGTGCCTGACTACTGGAACGGCGAGCTGAGCGTGAGCAGCATCATCCTCAGCGATACGATCTCGGAGCTGCCGTCGCCTTACAGCCCCGAGGAGCAGCCGGCGCATCCGTACGCGTTCGGACAGACCGAGATCAGGACGCTCATCGAGCCCAAGCTCTCGAAGACGAAGGAGCTGACGGCGTGGTTTTATGTCTATAATCCGGCCGGCGACACGAACCGCAAGCCGAACGTCCTCATCGAGTTCAAGTTCTACCAGAAGGCCGCGGCGGAGCCGGGCGAGAAGTACTTCAACGCCACCAAGCCGGTGGAATTGAACGCCCAGACGCTGCCGCCGCAGTTCGACATCGCGGCGGGCCACCAGTTGCCCGGCGGGCAGGCGGTCCCGCTTGCCAGCTTCGCCGAAGGGGTGTACCGTCTAGAAATCAAGGTGACCGACAAGATCTCCGGGAAAGTCCTCACCAAGGATGTGACCTTCAACGTCACCTCCTGACCGGGAGGTGTTACGGGACGCGGGCCCATCCGCGCGTGAGAAGGCCGGATGGTGCGGGGTGAAGTGATGAGACGCCTATCCACGCTGGTGGCCGCGGCGGCTGTCGTCGGTCTCGTGGGTCCCCTCGCTCACGCTTCGGGCCAGACCGTGCCCGCCCGGATGGCCGACCCCGTGATGGGGCCGCTTGCCCGCGTCGGCACCGGATCGATCCGCGGCCTCGTGCTCGACGGCGGCGGCCTCCCGGTCATGGGCGCGATGGTGTCCGCCCTCGGGTCGACCGCGGCCTTCACGCTTACCGACCGCGACGGCCGCTTCCTCATGAAGGCCCTGCCCCCCGGCGCCTACACGGTGCGCGTGCACCTCGAGGGCTACGTCCCTTCGCGCAGGGAAATCGTCGAGGTGCGGTCGATGGTTCCCTCCGTGCTTTCCGTGGCGCTCCAGGCGATTCATCCCGGCCCTGCTCCGGGCGGCCCGCCCGTGCTCGCCGCCGGACTCATGCCGGTCGAGTTCCGCGGGACGGGCAGAGGGAACGGCGCGAGCGATCCGATTACCGGATCCGACACCGACGAGAACACCAGCGAGGTCGCGTGGCGATTGCGCCATCTGAAGCGCAGCATCTTCCGTGACATCGACACCGATCTGATCCTGGCTGGGAATACCGGACCCGGCGAGGCCGCATCGACCCCGTCGACCTCCGTCTCGCCCACGCGTCGCCTGCTGGCCTCCTCGCTCTTCAGCGGCTATCCGTTCAGCGGACAGCTGAACTTCATCACGTCGGGGTCGCTCGACGCGACCTCCAAGAGCCCTTCGCTCGGCACGCAGAACGTGGCCTACGTCGCCCTTGGCGCGCCTGTCGGCCGGCTCGCGGACTGGTCGGTCCGCGGCGCCTACACGCAGGGCGACGTCGCGTCGTGGTTCGTCGCAGGATCGCTCGCGGCCAGGCGTTCCTCCGTTCACCGGTTCGCGGCCGGCGCGTCATACAGCGCGCAGGAATACGACCGCGTCGATCCGCTCGCTTTCGCGACCATCGCGGGAGGCGCGCGGGCGGTCGGCGCGATCTACGCGTTCGACGATTGGGCCGTCTCGAAGAACGTGGCGCTCAGCCTGGGCGCGAACTACGCCTGGTACGACTACCTGCCCGGCTCGGGGCTCTTCAGTCCCCGCGTGTCGCTGACGCTGTCGCCCGTCGACGGATTCCGCGTGCGGACGCTCTTCTCGCACCATGAAAGCGCGCCGGGCGCCGAGGAGTTCCTGCCGCCGGCGGGGGGTCCCGACGGATACGCGATGTGGCTTCCGCCCGAGCGCACCTTCTCGACGCTCAGCCCGCGGACCGCGTTCAAGCCCGAGCAGACCTCGCACTACGAGGTGTCGGTCGAGCGCGACATCGACTCGTTCGTCGTCGGGTTCCGCGCCTTCTACCAGCAGGTGCAGGATCAGATGGCCGCGCTCTTCGCGAGCTCGCCCTTCGCGCCCGCCGCGGGACTCGGCCACTACTATGTGGCCGGCGTCGGCGACATGGAGGCGACGGGCTGGGCGGTCAGCGTGAGCCGGCCGCTCGTCGGGCCGGTTCGGGGCTCGGTCGACTACTCCCTCACGACCGCGACCTGGCGCCCGGTGGCCGATGCCGAAGCGATCGCCTGGACCGCCACGCCGCTCCGGCGGACCGAGCAGGAGCGGTTCCACGACGTCACGACGACGGTCGAAACCACCATCCCGCGGACCGCGACACGGCTCTACGTGCTCTACAAGCTGAACTCCGTTCCGGTGCGATCGCTCGATCCCGCCGGCCGCAACAGCCTGGACGGCCGGTTCGAGATCCAGATCAACCAGGGGCTCCCGTTCCTGAATTTCACGTCGGCCGAGTGGGAGCTGCTCGTGGCCGTGCGGAATCTCTTCCGCGACTCGCTGACCGAACGATCGGCCTATGACGAGATGCTCGTCATTCGCCCTCCCAAGCGGATCGTCGGCGGCGTGCGCGTACGCTTCTGATCCCCCCGATCCGAATCGTTGGATAAACCACTTCGACCGGATGGATTCGCCCGGGCAAGAAGCGTGGGTGTTTTCGTCCAAGTCATTGATCTGGTGACGGTTATGGCCTATCCAAAGAACCGGAGTCGTGGTATGTCGATTGCTATCTCTTGCTAGTCAGGTTCTGAATCCTGCCATGACGAGCGACGAACACTTGCGAGCCGGCGACGCGCGCCAGGAAGCCGCGGGAACCCGATCGTTCCGCTGGACGCGCCCTGCCGCGCTCGTCGTCGTCCTGGCCGTCCTCGCGTTGGGCCTGGCAAACCTCTTCGTCCGGGCGAGCTGGCACGAAGTCGAGGACGGCGTGCTGTGGTCCGCGCGCACGCAGGGCGTGACGGCGGTTGAGGTGGCGCCGGGATCGACCGGCGAAAAGGCCGGCGTACGGCCTGGCGACGTCCTGGTCGCCGTCAACGGCAACCCCGTCGATTCGCCGGCCGAGGTGGCGAATCTTACGCACGCGGCGGAAGACGGCACCGCTCTTTCCTACACCCTGCTTCGGCTCGGTTCTCGACAGATCGTCCAAGTGGAGCTCGCGCCGATCCCGCAAGGGAACACCGCGCTCTACTTCGCCCTCGCCCTGGTCGGCATCTTCACGCTCGTCGTGGGAGGGTTCACGAGCCTCAGGCGCCCGTACGATCCGGCCGTACCTCATTTCTTCTGGCTGTGCGTGGCGTTTTTCGGCGTCTTCACGTTCTCGTTCAGCGGCCGGCTCGACCGCCTCGACTGGGTCTTCTACTGGGCCGATGTCGCGGCAGGCCTGCTGCTGCCGCCGCTCTTCCTCCACCTCGCGGTCGTCTTTCCGGAACGGAGCGGGGGCTCTTTCAGCTCGCCGCTCGCATCGCGGCTCTTTCCGCTGATCTATCTCCCGGCGCTCCTCCTCGGTGCCGCGCGTGTCATCACCATCGGGCGGCTGGGCGCGGATCCCGCGCTCATCTCGGTTGTCGCCGCGCTCGACCGTGCCGAACCGCTCTATTTCGCGTTGTGCCTGATCGGCGCGGTGGCGGTGATGATCCGGGCGCGATCCGAGGTGCGGTCGCTGACCGGGCGGAGGCAGCTCCGGTGGATCCTGTGGGGGACGCTGCTTGGCGGCGCGCCGTGCGCGATCGGCTACGCGGTACCGTTCGCCCTGGGCATCACGCCATCGGTCCGGATGGAGCTGCTCACGATTCCGCTCGGCATCATCCCGCTGACCTTCGCGTCCGCGATCGTGCGTTACCGCCTGATGGACGTCGAGGTGATCGTCAAGCGCGGCCTGGTGTACGTAGCCGCGGCGTCGGCGATCGTCGCGACCTACGCCATCATCTACCGGGCCGTCGGCGGTGCGCTCCTGTCGAACAGGTCGCAGCACAACACGATCATCGCGGGCCTGGCGACGCTCGTGATGGTGCTGCTCGCCAGGCCGATGAGGGATGCGATCCAGAACGTCCTGGACCGCCTCTTCTACCGCGATCGGTACGATTACCGGCGCGCCCTGGTGGGATTCGCGAGGGACCTCAGCACGGACCTCGACCCATCGCGCCTGAGCGAGCGCCTGGTGGCCCGGGTGACCGAAACGCTCGTGACCGATCGGATGGCGCTGCTGCTGACCGACGAGGCCGGCGGCGCCTACCGGCCGGTCCGATCGAAGGGATTCGTGGGCGAGCCACCGGCCCTCCCGATGGCGTCGGGCCTCGGCGCGCGCCTGATGGCCGGGCACACGATCGACCTGAACGATCCGACGACGCTCCGGCGCGTGAAGGACGAGGAGATCGACTACTGGCGCGAGCAGGGCATGCACGTGTTCATCCCGTGCCGGTCCGGCCTGACGACGATCGCGGTGATGGCGATCGGGCGGAAGGAGAGCGGCGAGCACCTGAACAGCGAGGACATGTCGCTGCTCGTCGCGGTGGCGGCGCAGGTGGCGACGGCGCTCGAGAACGGCCGGCTCTACCAGCAGCTCAAGCATCAGGCGGAAGACGTCGAGCACATGCGCCAGTTCAACGAGAACATCCTCGAATCGCTCGACGCCGGATTGCTCGTCGCCGATGGTGCCGACCGCGTCATCCGGTGGAACAAGGCCCTCGAGGCGCTGTGCGGGCTGTCGAGGGGCGAAGCGGTCGGCCGCCGCCTCGACGAGGTGTTCGCGCCGGCCCTTCTGGCGAGGATTCGCGCGGCGCGTGTCGAGTCGCCCTCCGGGACGACGATCTACCGGGTTCCGGTGGGGCCGGCGGGCTCGAGGCCCGACAGCGGGCTGCTCGCGAACGTCGCGATGATGCCCCTGTCGATCGATCATGCGGGCATCGGGCCCGCTCATGGCTGGATCGTGCTGTTCGAGGACGTCACGGCCAGAGTCGAACTCGAAGAGCAGCTGCAGATCGCCGACAAGATGGCGTCGATTGGCGTCCTGGCCGCCGGGGTGGCGCACGAGGTCAATACGCCCCTGACGGGCATCTCGAGCTACACGCAGATGCTGCTCGAGCAGGCGGACCCGGAGGCGCCGAGCACGAAGCTCCTCGAAAAGATCGAGCGGCAGACGTTCCGCGCGGCGAAGATCGTCAACGGCCTGCTGACACTGGCGCGATCGGGCGGCCAGACGTCGAACGATCCGGGCCCGGTCGACATCAACGCCGTCATCAGCGACGTGCTCTCGCTGCTCGAGCACCAGCTGAAGGCGGGCAACGTGCAGGCGAGGCGCGAGCTGGCGTCGCCCTCGCCCGTCGTGCGCGGCTTCGAGCACAAGCTGCAGCAGGTCTTCCTCAATCTCTTCCTCAACGCGCGTGATGCCATGCCGAAGGGCGGCTGGCTCTCGATTTCGACCCGCGCCGAAGGGGACCACGCGGTCGTCGAGCTTTCGGATACGGGCGCCGGGATTTCCGCCGAGCACCTGTCGCGCATCTACGATCCGTTCTTCACGACGAAGGCGATCGGGCAGGGGACCGGCCTCGGGCTCTCGATCACCTATGGCATCGTCCGCGAGCACGACGGGACGATCACGTGCGACAGCGCCATCGGCGTCGGCACGAAGTTCGTGCTGACGCTGCCGCTTGCCGCGGCGGGGCAGCGGGCCACCGCGGCCGGAAGCTGACCTCGTGCCGAACTCCGCCTCCACGACCATGCTGCGCCAGGGCACGATCCTCGTCATCGACGACGAAGAGATCATGCGGGAAGTGCTCGACGCCCTCCTCTCGCGCGAGGGGTACGAGGTGCGCCTGGCCGATGGCGGGCCCGCGGGCATCGAGCTCGCGAAGTCGATGCCCTTCGACGCGGCGATCGTCGACGTGATGATGCCCGGGATGGACGGCATCGCGGTCCTCGACGAGCTGAAGAAGCTCGACGAGGACATGGCCGTGATCATGCTGACCGCGTTCGCCTCGGTCGAGAACGCGATTTCGGCGATGAAGCGCGGCGCGTTCGACTACATCACCAAGCCGTTCAAGAACGACGAAGTGCTGGTGGTGCTGAGAAACGCCGTGGAGCGCGGGCGGCTGGTCGTCGAGAACCGCGCGCTCCGGCAGAACCTCCAGGAGCGCTACCACAAGTTCGACAACATCATCGGCCGCGGCGCCGGCATGCGGCAGGTGTTCGACCTCATCATCCAGGCCGCGCCGAGCCGATCGACGATCCTCATCCATGGCGAGAGCGGCACGGGCAAGGAGCTGGTCGCCCGGGCGATCCACGCGAATTCTCCCCGAGCCGATCGCGCGTTCGTCACGGTCAACTCCGGAAATCTCCCGCCCGACCTGCTCGAGTCGAATCTTTTCGGCCACGTGAAGGGAGCCTTCACGGGGGCGGTCTACCCGAAGAAGGGGCTCTTCGAGGTCGCCGATCGCGGGAGCATCTTCTTCGACGAGATCGGCAACATCCCGATCGAGACGCAGCCGAAGCTCCTGCGCGTGATGCAGGAGCGCGAGTTCATGCGCCTCGGCGGCGTCGAGAACATCAAGGTCGACATCCGCATCATCGCGGCCACCAACGTCGACCTGCACCGCATGATGGAGGAGGGACGGTTCCGCGAGGACCTCTTCTACCGCCTCCACGTCATCACGATCCCGCTGCCGCCGCTGCGCGAGCGCAAGGAGGATCTGCCGCTCCTCGTCCAGCACTTCCTGAAGAAGTATGGCGACGAGAACGGCAAGACCGGGCTCGAGTTGATGCCGGATGCGCTGGACGTGCTCGTGGACTACGACTGGCCGGGGAATGTGCGCGAACTCGAGAACGTGATCGAGCGGGCCGTCGTGCTCTGCGCGGGGCCGCGCATCGGCCTCGACCTGATACCCGACCAGGTGCGGAACCGGCCGAACTTCCAGCTCCCGAAGATTCTCGTCCCTCCCGAGGGCATCTCGTTCAAGGACGTCATCACCGACTTCGAGAAGCGGCTCATCGAGTCGACGCTCGACACGGCGGGCGGCGTGCAGAAGAAGGCCGCGGAGCTGCTGCACATCAAGCCGACGACCCTCAACGAGATGATCAAGCGCTACGACATCCGCCCGCGCCGCAGGAAGGCTTCAGCCAATGGCGACGCCGGCGACGAAGCCGAGGAACACAACGGCAATCTCGCCGGCCTCCAGCCGAACGGACCCAAGGCAGAAGCCTGATCCCCTCTTCATCTGATCGAGTAGGGGCGACCCGCTGGGTCGCCCGCTAGGTCATGCGATCGTGCCGCATGACCCGGGAGATCGACACGACGATGCCCGCGCCCGTGAGGAGCGCCGCCACACTCAGCAGCGGCACTTCGACTTCGCTGGGGATGGAGCGCGCGAAGCCTTCGAGGATCAGAAGCAGGAATGCCGCCGCGCCGAAGAGCGTCACCTCGAGTCTGACCCGGCGCCATGAACGGCGAGGGGTGCTGGCGAGCAGCGAGATCACGAGCACGACTCCCACCGCCAGGCAGGCGTAGCTCGCGACCGCCGACCGGTCTCCGGCCCATGCCGACGCCACGATCGCCGTCATTGCGACCGCGTTCAGCACGCCTCTTGTCCCGACGATGCGGCGCTGAAACCACTGCGAACCGATGTTCGCCAGGTTGAGCAGCAGCAGAACCGAGAGGACCAGGTCCATGACCCACTCTCCACGGGACAGGAAGCTCGGAGACAGGCCGTTTCGCGGCGCGGCGGGACGGCGTCCGTCCGTGCCGACAGGCTGCCCGGGGCCCCGAAACCGGGCCGGCGGCCTGGTCAGTGGGAGAGTCTGGACCAATTGGCGCTGCGTCGTGGTGCGCCAAGATGCGCCAGGAAGCGACAATCTGACCCGTGGAGCCTTCCCGAAGCGTCCGGGTGCCCACCAAGCCGCTCGTCGATCATCAGGAGCCGGAGCCACTCGACGAACTCGTCGCGGTCGGGTTCACTCGGTGGTCACTTCGGTCGCACGCTCTCATCCTTGACTTCGAAGGGCATGTCTCGACGCGCACGGAGCTCCGGATTCAACTCAGACCGGGTTTCGACGGTCAACAGGTAGTGCCCCGGCGCGAACGTCGCGAGCGCAACCATCGCCGAAAACGAGAAGGCGCCATTGCCGGCTGCCATCTGCGCAGCGGTTCGACGATCCTCGTGCCGGTACACCTCACGTCCCTCGGTGTCCTTCACGGTCGCGACGACGCCGACCGCGAACGCGGTTCGATTGCGCAAGTAGACTTCAGCCACCAGCCCCAGCACTTCGCCCCGGAGGAAGACGCGGCTGACGGTCGGCGGACCCGGCAGAAAGCGACGAATCGTCTCCAGTCGAGCGGATCCGGCGTTCGGAACCATGCCCGCGCGGGTCGAAGTCAGCATCACGCCGCTCATGGCGAGCGGAAGAACCGCGAAGGCCGGGACGTCGATGTCGCAGTCGACTGAGCCCACGCGCTCGCTGGCCATGTCGAGCGCAGCGATGCGAAGGCGGTACCGACCATCGGGGAGCTCCAGATCCTCGACCACGCGGATGCCGTTTTCCACCACCTGCCTGTGTGCGTCCGCACTGAGCGGCAAGGAGAATGTCCGCGTCACGGAGTTCCTCACCCTTCCTCCGGCATCGCTTGCGAGCATCGCAAGAGCCACCCGGCTCTCGAAGCGCCCTTTCACTTCACTGAAGCTGATGTCACGTCCATCCACCTGCACCACGACCGTCACCGAGGCCTTTCCCCCGTCGATTCGAAACGGCACGGCAGAGGCTGCGAGTCGAATCCCGGAGACAGGCAACGGATAGTCGAAGGCCTCTTGGATGGCCGCAGGAAGCGCCGAGCCGTTGCTCGTCCTCCTGACGCTCGAAGCTCTCGGCGATGCAGTGGCGTTCGACGCGAAGTAGCCGGAGCGAGCGCGCACGGCGACGCCGGGGACACCGACTTTCACCTCCAGGCGCCGAAACGAGCCGTCCCCTTTGGCGGTTGCCGGGTAGTAGCCGAGCAGGTAGTAGCGAGTGCTGTCTTCCCCGATCCGGTCGAGGGCGGGTCGGAGGTTGTTCGTATTGGCGGCGATGAGCCCGCCCGTCGTGAGCGACAGATATCGGAGGACATCCAACTGCCCTTGTGTCAGCGCGTCGAGACCTGCGACGCCGGTCACGAAGGGATCGGACCCGGCATCGACGCCTCCGGCGATGTCCGCACGCCCACCCATGAGCTTCAATCCGCCCGGGTCGACGCTGTAGATGCTGACATTCGCCCGGTTTGCCGCGACGATCGCGGCTATGACGTCGGCATCGGCTCCAGCTGACGGATCCCCGCGCCCTTCCGTCCCAGAAGGTCCGACGCCCTCGCTGAAGAGCACCACGGCCTTTCGCCGGCCGCGTATGGCCCCGAGTTCGTTCGAGATGGCGCGAATCGCGGCAAGCGTCGTCCTCCTGTGAGTCTTCTGCAGATTGCGGTCGCTGACACCGAGCTCAGGCGCCAGCGCCAGGCCCCGCCCGAGAAACCGATCGATTGCGGCGATGAGTAGCTGCCGGTTCGCCGTGAAGTCCTGGCACGCGTCCGCCTGTCCGCTCGATGGAATGACTGCCGCCAGGTCGCGGGGCCCGACTTGGGTGTTGATGAACCGCGTGGCCAGTTCGCGAGTGGGCAGCGTACTGACGGGATCGATGTGGAGGTCGTCCACCAGAAGAACGTAGAGCCGACCATCGAACGGGGTCGCATTCGTTTGCACATCCGATTCGAGCGGGCGCCCCTCGACCGCTGCAGACCCGACGTCAGGCTGGCCGGCGTCGAATTCGACGAGCCTGAACGTCGAGATGACCTGTCTGACGCCCTCCTCGTAGATCTCGAAATCGGATTCACGGAGCCCTTTCACGAAGCGCCCTTCCCGATCGACAACGACAGCTGGGATCTCGACGTAGGTCACGTCCGACTTGAAAGTTGCGCGCTGATCCTGGCGGCCCTGGGGATGGACGCCACGCGCCACGCCCTCGGCGCCGCTCCCGGTCAGGCCAATCAGGAGTGCAGCCAGCAACGTGAGCGCCGCGCGGGTCGATCGTGCCGATGGCCCAGCGTTCATGCGGACACTCTGGACCAGTCGTACAAGCCAGGCAAGCGCCAAGATGCGCCATATTGCGCCAATCTGACGGTTGGAGGCGCGCCGGGGTGCCGGCGCGATGCGCGCGGTGTAGATTCGTGGGAATTGTGATCGCGAACGGGATGGTACGGCGAAGCCGTGACACGGCCTGTAGCCTGAAGCCTGTAGCCTGTCGCCCGTCGCCTGAGCGCCGAAGGCTCCCTACCCCTTCCCCTTGATCCTCGCGACCATGCGCTCGTATTTCTGCACGACGAGATCCCAGCGGTAGTTCTGGCGGACATAGACGCGGCCGTTGTGGCCCATGGCGGCCCGAAGCCGCTCGTCGATCATCAGCAGCCTGAGGCACTCGACGAACTCATCGCGGTCGGCGTAGAAGAGGCCGGCGTTGCTGCGCAGGCAATGATCGACCAGGACTTCGCTCCGCGCATTGGCGAGGATCGGCGTGCCGACGGCAAACGCCTCGAGCGCCAGGAGCGACAGGCTCTCGTAGGGCGACGGCACGACGACAACGGTCGCCGCTTCGAGGGCCTGGAGCCGCTCGCGATCCGAAAGCAGGCCGGCAAACCGAATGAACGGCTCCTCGGGCAGCGGCATGAGCTTCACGCCCATCAGGACGAGCGACGCGTCGCCGCCCTCCGCGTGGTAGGTGCTGAAATACTCGATCAACTCCTCGCAGCCCTTGCCCTTTTCGATCCGCCCGCCGTAGAGGAGCAGCGGGCCGTGCAGCCGGTGCCGGCGCCGGAATGTCGCCCCTCGCGCCGTGAGCGGCGAGCGCGGACGCTCCCTCGGACCCTCAGCGGCGGCCTCCTCCTCGGTTGGGGCGGGTTCCGGATCCGCGGCCCGCGTTCTGGCGAAGGAGGGCGGCGGCAACTCGACACCGCACCCGACGGTGTCTTCGGCCACGGCGCGCGTCGAGAAGTGTGTTGTGACGAATCGCCGCTCCACCTCGGTCAGGTACGCGATCCCCGCGGGCAGGCTGAACACGTCCCTGAAGATGTCGAGGTGGATCGCCGGCTCGTCGTGCGCCGTCGGCACGAGGATGCTTCGCGCGGGCGCGACTTTCAGTCCCACGACCGTCGGCGCATACAGGTAGGTGAAGAAGATAAGGGCGTCGTAGTCGCCGTGGTTCCGCTCGAGGAACTCGTTGAGCGCCGGGCACCACGGTCCCTGCTGCTTCAGCCACTCGTATTCGTCGGCGCGGGTATGGCTGTGGTTGAAGATCCAGTCCGAGTAGCGGTTGAATGCCGCGATGTCCCGCGTGGCCGCGCTCGCAAATCGCCGGACGGTGACGCCCCGGATGCGATCCGACCCTTCCGGGTACTCGTTCTTCCACGTGATGTAGTCCTGGGCGCATGTCGTCAGGACTTCCACCTCGTGGCGCGTGGCAAGCCGCTCGGCAATCAGGCGGCAGACGTACTCTGCGCCGCCAAGCACCTCCGAGCCGTATCGCTGGACGATGAACGCGAGCTTCACGGGATCACCTCGAGCTGAATGTCGCCACGAGGCGCGCCAACTCGGCCTCGACGCGATCCTCTCCGAACGCCGCCACGCGCTTCCGCTGCCCGTCGATCACCTGTTTCCGCACCTCGTCGTCGAAGGCCAGGACGTTCATCAGCTCCGCCACCGATTCGAAGTCCTTCGTGCTGAAGAGCACGCCCGCGCCCCCAAGCGTATCCGGGATGGCGGTGCTGGCATAGGCCAGCACGGGCACATCGGTCGCCATGGCTTCGATGAGCGGCGCGCAGAACCCTTCGTGCTCGCTCATCGAGAGGTAGACGCTCGCCGCCCGGTAGTAGGCCGCAAGCTCCGCGTCGGGCACCGGCCCGGTGAAGATGAAGCGCTCCGGCAGCATGTCGAACTCCGCGATGAGCGCGCGGACCATCGCAGAATACCGCGGGACGGCATCGTCCTTTCCCACGAAGATGAAGCGGTAGTAGGCATCCACGTAGCGCTTGTAGTGCTCGGCGAGCCGGATGAGGTCCTCGATTTTCTTGTTCGGCGCGATCCGCCCGACAAACAGAAAGTTGGTCTGCCCGTCGTAGAGGATCTTGTCGAGCGAGGGGACGCGCGGCGCCTCGGTCAGCCGGCGGAGGTCGATCGCGAGCGGCAGCACGCCGGTCGGATTGAAGCCCAGCGACTCGAGCTCGCGGCGGTTGAAGTCCGACACGCCCAGGGCGAGGTCCACCCGTCCGACGAGCGTCGCCAGCTCGCGGCGCCCGAGCGTCGCAAGGCGAAAGAGGTTCGGATCGTAGGGCGCGAAGAACCGAGCGGGCGTCACGTTGTGATATTGCACCACCCGCGCGCCGCGGAGCTTCGTGACGGCCTCGGTCATCGGAGAGGGCAGCGCGTAGTGGAAGATCGTGAGGTCGCCCGCGTGCGCCCGCGGATCCGAGAACGGGAGCACGTTCTCCCGCAGGTCATCGTCCATCGTCAGGGCGAAGAGTTCGGAGTCGTGGCCGAGCTTTCGGAGGATCGAGCGGGTATGCCTCGCGCCATCGCCGACGGCGTCGCCGCGGTGTGCCGCCGGGACCCACTGGTTGATCACCATCGGCGGCTTCCTACCAGGCGATGCTGCTGGCCCGGGTCGCGGCAGGCAGCGCCTTGTAGATGGACGGGCGGTAGATGCGGAGCGCCTCGACTCGATCGGCCAGCTCGACCTGCTGCCAGAAATCCGGCGTGACCTCGTGCGGCGGCAGGTGCGGCGACGCGAGCACCTGGTCGACAAACGAGAGCAGCGTCCCACTGAAGTCGCGCGCCCGCAGGCGCTCGAGGGCGCGATCCTGGCCTTCGACGATGCGCTCCTGCAACGAGACGTCGGATACGACCAGGTCGAGCAGGGCCGCCACGTTCTCGGGATCGGGTTCGTCGTAGATCACCCCCGCGCCGTCCATCGTCGAGGGAACGGCCGTGCGGGCGAGCGCGACGACGGGTATCCGCTTGTAGAACGCTTCCACCAGCGGCACGCAGAAGCCCTCGTGCTCGCTCGCGCAGAGGAACACGTCGGCGACGTTGTAGTACGCGCGCAGCTCCTCGTCGGTGACATGCCCGGCGAAATGGACGTCCGGAACGCCCAGGCGTCCGACCAACGCGTGGAGCAGGGTCAGGTAGCGCTCGTAGCCGCCGTAGGAGCCGACAATCAGCAGCCGCGACCGGGGATTGAAGCGGAACTTGTAGGCCGCGAAGATCCGGATGAGGCTCTCGATCTTCTTGTTCGGGATCACCCGGCCCACGAAGATGATGTTCGTCCACTCATCGTCGAACTGCCGCGCCACCAGGTCGTGAGCCTCGCCATCGAGGTGCGAGAAGTCTGGCACGACGGGGAGGACGCCCGTGCGGGGAAAGCCGAACGCCTCGAGCTCCTGCCGGTTGAACTCCGAATCGCCGAGCGCGAGGTCGCATCGGCTCGCGTAGGCGCCAAGCTCGCGCCGCCCGTGGTAGCAGAGCCGCACGAGCAGCTTGTGGATGTCCGGGAAGAACTCCGGCGGCGTGATGTTGTGATAGACGAGCACCATCCGATCGGGCAGCGCGAAGGCCACGCGCGACGCCTTCGAGCCGATCGAGAAGTGATGGATCAGAATATTCTCCGGCCGGCTGCACCCGATGAGCTCGCGGAAGTCGCGAGTCAGGTCCTCGAGGCGCGGGTCGGCCGTGTCCACGAAGATGTCCGACTCGTATCCGGCCGCGCGCAGCACGCGCTGAATGCCGAGGACCTCGTGACCGATGGCGTCCCCGTAGCCGAGCGTCGCCAGGACCTGGTGCACCTGGACCTTCGAGGGCTGCTGGTTCATGGCGCGCTCCGCGCCGGCACGACCGGCCCTTCCGGCAGGTTGCGCAGCACGTCGACGGCAGGCGGCAGCGACGACTTGCGCCGGGCGAACCAGCCGGGCAGCGGTTCGATGGGCGCCACGGCCCGGCCCGCCTGGTCGTCGGATGCGAGCCGGTTCAGCACGTCCATGTATTTCGCTTCGATCACCGGCCACGCGTAGTTGGCCTGGAAGAACGTCCGGCCGTTGGCGCCGAGCGCGCGGTTGAGGGCGCGGTTCGACTCGATCGCATAGAGCGTCTCGACGAACTCCTCGAAGCTCTCGTAGTAGAGCCCCGCGTTGCTCCGGATGCACTGGCCGCGGAGCACGTCGCACTTCCCGTTGGCGAGCACGGGCCGGCCGAGCGCCCAAGCCTCGAGCGCCACCATCGAGAGGCTCTCGAGGTAGGACGGCATGATGAGCGCCTCGGCCCCGGCGATCGCGTCGAACTTGTCTTCGTCCGGGAGAAAGCCGAGGTGCCTGATCCGCGGGGTGTCCGGGATCGGCAGGATCGAGTTGCCGATGAGGACGAGCGTCAGCTCGCCGGGCACGCTCTTCGCATATTGCTGGAAGTAGGTAAACAGTTCCTTGCAGCCCTTGTTCTCGTCGATGCGGCCGACGTAGACCACGAACCGGGACGAGATCCCGTGTTTCCTGCGGAACCGATCCGCCACCGGAGCCGCCGGGACCTCCGAGCCGACGCCCACGATCACGTGAGTCGATCCCGCGTTGCCCGTCGCGCCCTCGATCATCGCGCGCTCCTCGTGCGAGTTGTACATGATCGCGCGGACGCCACGAAACACCGGCCCGAAGATCGAGAGCCCGATCGCCGCGTCGCGCTCGGCCGTCGGCACGAGCAGCGAGCGCGCCGCATGCGAGCGGATGCCGTGATACGTGTGGTAGTAGCGGTAGCTGAAGAAGATCAGGTAGTCGAACCGGCGGCCGTTCTTCTCGAGGTGCGAGAGCATCGCGGGCGAGGTCGGGCCTTCGCTCTCGAGCCAGGCCAGCTCGTCGGCCAGTGAGTGACTTCGCTCGAATACGTGCAGAGAGTGCCGGCCGAACTGCTCGGGCACCCGCTCCTGCGACACCGGGAAGCGATGGACGGGTATGCCCTTGACCGTCTCGGTGCCGGGAGGAAGCTCGTTCCGCCAGCTCACGTAGTCGGTGGCGCAGGTCGTCAGCACCTCGACCTCGGCATGCGGCGCGAGATGCTCGGCGATGTACCGCGCGTGCAGCTCCGCCCCGCCGTTGATATCGAGGCCGTACCGTTGGACGACGACCCCGAGCCTCACTGGTCTGAGGCGTCCGAGTCGCTCGAGGACGGCTCCGCCATCGGCGGCGCCTCGTCGGCGGTCGTGTTCGCGGCCTGCGGTTCGTGCGATGGCGGCTCGCCGCCCGGTCCGGCTTCGTGCGACGCCGGCCCTGCCTGCTGTCCTCCCCCGTGCTGGAAGAGCGGCCCTCCGGCCTGCCCGCCGCCCTGGCGCCCGCGTCTCCTGCGGCGGCGCCGGCTGCGAAGCGCCTCGCCCTTCGACGCGGCGGATTGGTCCGCCTCGGGCTGGGCCGGCGGTGGCTGCGAGGCGCCCTGCGATGCCGCTTGCGCCGCGGGAGCAGGCATCGCCTCGGCGACCAGTCCCGCGCCGGGCCGGTACATCACGACGCCCTCGAGCGCCCGCGCGCGGCGCTCGTCGAACTCGAGCCGGCTCGACAGCGATTCGACCCGCATCTTGCTGTTCTTCACCTCGATCCCGAGGCGCGTCACCTCGAGCACCAGGTTGTGCAGCACCTCGTAGTTCAGCCCGTCGAGCTCGGCGCGCACGCCGTCCTGCCGCTGCAGCCGATCCTGCATGAGCTGGAGCGCCTCCACCAGCCGGTCGTATCGGACGCTCACCTGGTTGTTGATGTCGCCCTGCATCGACAGCGCGTGGATGATCGGATTCGGGTTGATGAAGAGCTTCAACAGCGGGTTGAGCACCTTGCGGATCGCGCGGAGCATCTGGCCGATGATCCCCCGCGACGAGGTGTAGGCCGTCTGCCCGTCGAACACGTAGTTGGGCGGGGCGGGCGGCACCACGATCGGCGCAGGGGCCGCCAGGCGGCGTCCCTTCCGGTACTGCTCGAGCAGCTCGGATCGGACTTTGGTGGGATCGAGGAACTTCTCGAGCTTGACCCCGGCCAGCTCGCGAATCTCCTCCTCGGTGTAGTCGACGCCGCGCTTCTCGCGGATGCGCGAGCGGATCTGCTTCATGATCTGCTCGACGTCCACCGACTCCGAACGGATGGTGAAATCTGGCATGGCCCTCAATACCTTTCGAACAGTTGGCCCCACTCGGTCCGCCTGAACTCGCGGATGCGCGATTGCCCCACCGTCGGGTACCACAGCCAGTCGTGGTACACGTTGGAAGCGAAGGGCGCCCACACCATCAACGGCGAGTGCAGCAGCAGCGACTCGAAGGGCCGCAGCCAACCCTTGCGGATCACCTGGTCGCCCCAGATGACCAGCGACTTCTTCGACCGGAAATGAAAATTGACGCCCTCGATGTCCTCGCCGGCGATCTCGATGTCGCGCGGGTCGGCCACGCCGAGCCGGCGCTCGTGCGCCATGCGGAGGAACGGGATCGAGAGCGGATCGAAGCCCATCAGCCTCGCCGAGATCGCGTCGATCGCGACCGAATCGCTCGAGGCGAGTATCAGGTTCCCGACGCGCGGACTCATCGTCCGCGGGCCCGCGCCATCGCCGCACACGGTCCCGTCCGTGACGGCGAACACGCCCGGGTGCAGCTCGTGCTGCATGTAGAGCAGATCGACGAGCACCTCGTGCATGAACTTGTGCGCGTAGTGCCGGACCTCCTTGAGCAGACCGCCGAACGCGTTCTTCACCGCGCCGGTCATCACCGCGTGCCCGTGCGTCTTCATCGTTGGCAGGTGGACGATCTGCCGCCCGGGGTAGATCGACGGGATCTCGATCCCCTCGGGAAAAATCTCGTTCAGGCGGACGAGCGGGCTCTTGAACGGATAGACCTGCCACGCCACCTCGGTCAGCGGCGTGAAGGTCAGCCCGTGCTTCCTGAGCACCGGGTCCCACCGGTTGTTCCTCGCTCCCGCCCGCGGGTCGGTGACAAGGGTCCGGTTCTCGACGGGCTTCAGCCGGTCGCGGGTGATGCCGTCGGCCACGAGCTTGCGCGCCACGCCGTCGAGCTGCCAGGGCTCGGTCGAGCAGGCCGGGAAGTACTGCGTCCACGAGAGGTTCAGCTTCAGGAGCGTTTCGCGCGCCGGATCGATCGTCTCGCGGTACCGCGCCAGGTCCATCAGGCGGCCGTAGTCCTCCGTGACCGTCGCGGGGCTCGTGCGCAGGACCGCCACGAGCGCCGTGCGGGGGCGCTCGACCCTCTGCTCCCGTGTCTCGGCGGTCACCGGAAACATCCTTCAGACCCCAAACGGCCGGTAGTAGACCAGGACGACGACCACGACGACCCACAGCGCGACGCAGACGAGCAGCGGGAGATCGTTCAGCAGCATCTGCGACGGGCTGCCCCCGCCCTCGCGCCGGTGCACCAGGTAGAGATATCGGAAGATTCCGTAGAGGGGAAACGGAATGGTCAGCCCGAGCAGCTCCGTGTGGAACTTCTGCACGGTCTCCGGGTTGATGCAGTAGAACGTGTAGGCGATGAGCGTCGAGGCGGTGACGACGCCGATCATCTGATCGAGCAGGTACGGGCTGTACTCCCCCAGGATTCTCCTGTGGCCCGTCGCGCCGTTGGCGAGGAGCACGAGCTCGTGCCGCCGCTTGCTCAGCGCGAGGAAGAGCGCAAGCTGGGTCGTGCACACGAGCAGCCACTGGCTGATTGCGACGTCGATCGCGACGGCGCCCGCCACGGCCCGCAGCACGAAGCCGGCGGCGATCGCCAGCACGTCGAGGATGACGATCTGCTTGAGCGGGCCGGAGTAGAGCCCCTGCAGCAGCAGGTAGACGAGCGCGACCACGCCGAAGGAGGTCCGCAGCGCGAACGCCGCGGCGAGCCCCGCCGCGCCGAGAACGGTTGCGGCCGCCGCGGCCGCCGCGGGTGACAGGTCGCCGGCCGCGATTGGCCGGCTCCGCTTCAGCGGGTGCTGGCGGTCGGCGTCGCGGTCCATGATGTCGTTGACGAGGTACACGGCGCCGGACAGGGCGCAGAAGATCGCGAAGGCCGCGATCGCCAGCTCGACGGCTCTCAACTGGAACAGTTCCTGGCCCCAGATCACGCCCGCGAAGACCAGGAGGTTCTTGGTCCACTGCCCGGGGCGAAGGGAAATCAGCAGGCTGGAGACGACAGGGCGCCCCGGATGGCCTCCAGCTCGGGAGGCCTCCGGAGCCGCGGATTCCGAACGAGGACTGCGCGCCACGTCAGCGCGAACTGAACGGCCTCAGCCGCCGAAGCTCTTGATGGCTTCGCCTTCTGAGTCGTAGGTCTCGAACACGGTCAGCAGCTTGGTGATGGAAAGCAGATCCTGGATGCGCTTGGTCAGGTTGAGCAGCTTCAGGCTGCCGCCCTGCCGGCTGACCGTCGTGTAGGTCCGGACGACCTCGCCGAGGCCCGCGCTGTCGATATAGGGGACGTCGCCGAGATTCAGGATGATCTTCTTGGCTCCCCCTGCCGCCACCGTGTTGATCTTGTTGCGGAGCAGTTCGTCCCCTTCCCCCAGGGTCATCTTGCCCTTGAGATCCAGGATCGTGATGTCGCCGACTTTTCGCTCGTCGATGTGCATGTCCGCTTCCTTCTGCCCCCGTGCACCGGCAGCCCCCGGGGCCTGGCTTCATCCCGCGTCATCGCCAACTCTGAGGCGAGTCATCGTACCTTACGTGCTTCGAGAGCGTCAACCGCCAGAGGCTTCTTTCCGGCCAGAAAACAAGGGCCACGCCAGCCTGGCGTGGCCCTCTGGTCGATCCCGAACGGACGGAGGCACCCTAGCCGATCGATCCGGTGGCCTTCCGCTGCTGGAAACACTCGCGGCAGAACACGGGGCGTCCCTGTGTCGGCTTGAACGGCACGGTCGTCTCTTTTCCGCACGATGAACAGGTCGCGCGCGTTTCCACCCGCTCCCGCCCCTGGCCGCCCGAGGGAGCCGGGCGGCTCCCTCGCTTCGCCTTGCACGCCTTGCAGCGTTTCGGCTCGTTCTTGAAGTTCTTGTCGGCGTAGAACATCTGCTCGCCGGCAGTCCAGACGAACTCCGTCCCGCAGTCAATGCACCGCAGGTTCTTGTCCTGGAACTCCATGAGCGCTCCTTCTCAGGTCCCCCTACTCCGTCTCGCGGCGGAGCTTCTTTCGGCTGCGCTTGCGGGCCAGCGCCTGCTTGGCCCGACGCTTGTCACCCGGCTTCAAATAGAAGGAGTGCTTCTTGATATCCTTGATGATATCTTCCTGCTGGACCTTCCGCTTGAATCGTCGGAGTGCGCTTTCGATCGATTCGCCTTCCTGCACCTTGACTTCAGCCACGCGCGATCACACCCCCTTCTCTGGTGGCCAGAGACGCCGAAATCCCCGCCAAAGACACGTCTTCGACGAGCCGGCTTGTTACCCGAATATGCTAGGCTATCACAGGTAAGGGTGGATTCTAGGCTCAAAGCCCGGCGGGCGTCAACGACGGTTTCGCGCCCTCCACCCCGCTGCCCGAACCTCCTCGTCAGCCGTTCAGGCGCCTCCCGCTCGTGCCGATGCCCATGATCATCCTCGTCGTCGGAAGCGGTGCCCGCGAACACGCGATCTGCTGGAAGCTGGCGCGCGAAGAGGGGGTCGCCGAGGTGATCTGCGCGCCGGGCAACGCGGGCATCGCCGCCCTCGCACGGTGCGCGGCCGTCGATCCGGCCGACCCGGCCGAGGTCCGGTCGCTCGTCGAGCGCGAAGGCGTGGAGTTCACCATCATCGGACCCGAGCTGCCGCTCACGCGCGGCCTCGCCGACCTCCTGGCGGCGGGAGGCCATCCTGTGTGCGGTCCGACCCGGGCGGCCGCCGAGCTCGAATCGAGCAAGGTCTTCGCGAAGCAGTTCATGGCGAGGCACGAGGTGCCGACCGCCGCCCACCTGGTGTGCGATTCGGCGGACGAAGCGTTCGCGGCGATTCGGAGCGGCCGGTTCGGCTTCCCGGTCGTCGTCAAGGCCGACGGCCTCGCGGGCGGCAAGGGCGTGATGGTCGCGCCCGATCTGAGGGCGGCGGAAGCGGCGGTGCGCGAGATGATGGTCGAGCGCCGCTTCGGCGATGCCGGTTCGCGACTCGTCGTCGAGGAGTGCCTGGCCGGGCGGGAGGCGTCCTTCTTCGTCCTGACCGACGGCACGCGCGCCCTCGTCTTCCCATCGGCCGAGGATCACAAGCGCGCGCTCGACGGGGACCGCGGCCCGAACACCGGCGGAATGGGCGCGTTCTCGCCGAGCCCGCTCGTCGACAATCGGATGGGCGATCGCATCCTGGCCGAGATCGTCCATCCGGTGCTCGCCGGCATGCGAGCCGAAGGCCGCCCGTACCGGGGATTCCTCTATGTCGGCCTGATGCTGACCGCGAGCGGGCCGAAGGTCATCGAATTCAATGCCCGCCTCGGCGATCCGGAAACGCAGGTCATCCTCCCGCGCGTCGGCCAGGATCTCCTGCCGCTGCTCGTCGACGCCGCGCGTGGTTCGTTGGCCGAGGCGACGATTCAGCAGGCGCCGCAGTCGTATGTCGGCGTCGTGCTCGCGTCGGCAGGCTACCCCGGCCACGTCGAAAGCGGAAAGCCGATTGCCGGACTGGACGAGGCGGGCCAGGTGCCTGGTGCGACGGTGTTCCACGCGGCCACCGCTCGCCGGGACGGCGCGTTTGTCACATCCGGCGGCCGGGTGCTCACCGTCGTGGCCGGCGGCGCCGACATCGCTGCCGCGCGAACGCGAGCCTACGAGGCGGCGGCCTCGATTCGCTTCGAGGGGATGCAATACCGGCGGGATATTGGCTTGAAGGCGCTCTAGAAGAGAGAACCTGTAGGCTACAGGCCACAGGCCACAGGCCGTGTCGCGCCGAAAAGTCCGTAGCCTGGAGCCCGGCGAGAAGCAGTCTCTCGCGTGATCCGGCTTGCAGCCTGAAGCCCAGGGAGAAGCAGTCTCTCGCGTGATCCGGCCCGTAGCCTGTAGCCTGAAGCCCGGCGGCGAGCGAGCGCGTCGGCCGAACGATGGAGCGAGCGAGTATGGTATCCGTCCAAGTCCTCATCCTGATGGGTTCCGACTCCGACGCGCCCGTGATGAAAGGCGCGGCCGACGTGCTGCGCGAGCTGGGCGTGACCTGCGAGATGACGGTCGCCTCCGCGCATCGGTCGCCGCGCCGGGTCCAGCGCCTGCTCGATGAGGCGCCCGCCCGGGGCGTCCAGGTGTTCATCGTCGGCGCCGGGATGGCGGCGCACCTGGCCGGCACGATCGCGGCGCACACGACGCGGCCGGTCATCGGCGTGCCCATCGAATCGGGAGCGCTCAAGGGCCTCGATGCCTTGCTCTCCACCGTGCAGATGCCGCCGGGTGTGCCGGTGGCGACCGTGGCGATCGGCGCGGTCGGCGCGGCCAACGCCGGTGTGCTCGCAGCCCAGATGCTTGCGCTCTCCGATCCCGCTCTCGCGTCCCGCCTCGAGGCCTACAAGGCCAGGCTCGCGGAGAAAGTCGAGAACGCCGCAAGGAAGGTGGAGAAAGCTTCCGGCAAGGCCTGAAGCCTGGTGAGATCGGTGAAGTTCTCCATCCACACCTTCGGCTGTCGCGTGAACCACGCCGACTCGCTGGCGCTCGAATCGGCGCTCAGCGCTCGCGGTGCGGTCGCGTCCGATCCGAGCGAAGCCGATCTTCTCATCGTCAACACCTGCACCGTGACCGGCGCCGCCGACCAGGGCGCCCGCCAGCTCATCCGGCGCCTTCACCGGGCGAACCAGCACGCGCGCATCGTCGTGACAGGCTGCTACGCGACGCGCGCGCCCGAAGCCACTCGTGATCTTCCGGGAGTCGACCGCCTCGTTTCGAACGAGGACAAGGACGGGCTGGCGAGCACGGTGTTGTCCGCGCTCGACGGCGATGGGACCGCCTCCGCCGCCACCTGCGTCGATCATGTCGCGCCCGAGCCCGGCGTGATGGGACGCACCGCCTACACCGTGCGCGTTCAGACTGGCTGCGACGAGCGCTGCGCGTTCTGCATCGTTCCCGCCACGCGCGGCCGATCGCGCAGCCGCCCGGCGGCCACGGTGCTGTCGCAGATCGAACGGCTGGGCCGAGCCGGGTTCAAGGAGATCTGGCTCGTTGGCGTGCACCTCGGGTCCTACGGGCGAGATCTCGATCCGCGATGCTCGTTGCTCGACTTACTGCGCGAGCTCGATCGGCTGCCCGGCGACCTGATGTTCAGGATGGGCTCGATTGAACCAATGGACTGTCCGGCCGCGCTCGTCGAGCTGGTCGCTCGATCGGGCCGCTTCGCGCCCCACTGCCATCTTCCGCTCCAGCACGCGAGCGACTCCGTGCTGCGCGCGATGCGGAGGCCATACGAGTTCGGGCGCTATCGGGATCTTGCCAGCACGATCCGGGGACTGATGCCGCATGCATCGATCGGCGCGGACGTAATCGCCGGATTCCCGGGCGAGACCGCCGCGCAGTTCGAGGAGTCGGCGACCCGGATCGCCTCGCTCCCGCTCAGCTACTTGCACGTGTTCCCGTATTCGGACCGCCCGGGCACCGACAGCTCGCAAATGACGCCGAAGGTCCGCGACATCGAGATCCAGGCTCGCGCCGAAGCGCTGCGCACGATCGGGCGCGTCCAGGCTGCGACGTTCGCGGGGGATCAGGTCGGTTCAGTGCGTCCCGGCCTGACGCTCCAGGGGGGGACCGTCGTGCTGACGGACAACTACCTGAAGGTGCGGATCCCGCCCGGCCATTCTCGAAACGAGCGCGTCCGCGTGCGGATCGACTCGGTCTCGCCCGACATCGCCGGCACCGTCGTCTAAACCAGCCCTTCCGGCGCCAGTGAAGCTTGAGATGTTGCCGGGTCTGAAGACCCGGCCTACATCCGGATTGGACTCGACCTGATGGATGGAGATCGAGTCTTCAGACCCGGCGCGAATGCCCGGGATGTAGGCCGGGTCTTCCGCCTCCGCGGGATGCTTCGGCGGACCGCCGCAGCCTCGGCGAAGGCGGTCAGACCCGGCGCGAGGCCTGTTGCCCGACGCCTGTCCTCCGTCAGATCTTCTCCGCGAGCGTCTGCGCCGGCGAGCGGCGGGCGCCTTCGACGACGAGCTGTCCGCAGGCCGCGCGAATGTCACGGCCCCGGCTCTTGCGGACAGACACGGTGAGGTGGTGCTCGGACAGGATTCGCCCAAACTCGTTGACGGCCTCATCGGAGGGCCGCTCGTACTCGATGCCGGCCGCGGCGTTGAGCGGGATCAGGTTGACCTTCGACTTGATGTCGGCCAGGAGGCGGGCGAGCCGGCGCGCGTCAGCCGGCGAATCGTTGACGCCGGCAAGGAGCACGTACTCGAAGGTGATCCGGCTGCGCCGTTTGAGCGGGAATCGGCGGCACGCGTCGAGGATCTCGTGCAGGCTGTACTTGCGGTTCACCGGCACGAGCGCGTTGCGCTGCTCGTCGGTCGTCGCGTGCAGCGACACGGCGAGGTTCGGCATGAACGGCTCGGCCGCGAGCCGTTCCATCGCGGGAACCAGCCCGACGGTCGAGAGGGTGATCCGGCGCGGGGACATGGCGAAGCCGTCCTTTTCCGCCAGGATGCGAAGCGCCGCCATCGTGTTGTCGTAGTTGTGCAGCGGTTCGCCCATGCCCATCAGCACGATGTTGAACCGCCGGGCGCGGAGCTCGAGCGTGCCGGTGAGCACCCGCACCTGTCCTACGATCTCTCCAGGCGTCAGATTGCGCGCGAGCCCCATCCGGGCGGTCAGGCAGAAGCGGCAGCCCATCGCGCAGCCGACCTGCGTCGAGATGCACAGCGTGTCGGCGGGCGACTCGGGGATGTAGACCGCCTCGATGTGCCGCCCGTCCTCGAGCGCCAGCAGGAACTTCTCGGTGCCGTCGGCCGAAGTGTCG
Source organism: uncultured Acidobacteriota bacterium (assembly GCA_963695795.1). Lineage (GTDB taxonomy): Bacteria > Acidobacteriota > Vicinamibacteria > Vicinamibacterales > JAKQTR01 > CAVOHU01. The sequence continues at coordinate 668,881 of CAVOHU010000001.1, forward strand.
CGGCGCTCGACGCCCGGCGTGGTCACGCGAATCCTGGCGGCCAGTGACGCCCGCATGCTGCGCGACAGGTTCGTCATCCGATCGAATTCGGCGACGCCGCGCTTGTAGAGCCACTGGAAGATCTGTCCCGCGCGATAGCGCTCCACTCCCATCCCGGCCAGCACCGATTCGAGCGCCGGCCGGTCGAGCTCTGACAAATCGACAAGGGGAGCGAGTGCTTGGGACATGACGGTTGAAAGCGTGCCGCGGGCACCACTTTCCTGGATTGTAACAGTTGCACACTCGTTGCTTGTGCCGGGAGCTTTTCGGTTGCTGTCGCCAGATCGGCCGTGTTATCATGCAAACAGTCGTTACGCAATAATTCCTTACGAGTCAATGAGTTGCAGGTAGAACCGGCTTGGCTCTCCAGCCGGTTTCCTACGTGCTCCTTTCGGGAGTTTCGGCGCGGTCCCGCGCCGTGCGGCCTCCCGGGAAACGTCAGCAGCACCCGATGATCGTCCGCGACACGCTCGACAACGGATTGCGGTTCCTGACCGAGTCGATGACCCACGTGCGATCGGTCAGCGTCGGCATCTGGCTGACCAGGGGGTCGCGCCACGAGGATGCCACCTGGCCCGGCATCGCCCATTTCGTCGAGCACATGCTCTTCAAGGGGACCGCCAACCGGTCGGCGGAGGACATCGCGCAGGCGGTGGACTCGATTGGCGGCCAGCTCGACGCGTTCACGGCCAAGGAATACTCCGCGTACTACATCAAGGTGCTCGACGAGCACCTCCCGATCTCGCTCGATCTCCTGTCGGACATCGTCCTGCGGCCGGCGTTCCGCGCCGAGGACATCGACCGCGAGAAGCAGGTGATCCTCGAAGAGATCAAGATGGTCGAGGACACGCCTGACGACCTTGTGCACGAACTGTTCACGCAGGCGTTCTGGGAGGGCCATCCGCTCGGGCGCCCGATCCTCGGCTCGGCGGACAGCGTCGGGTCGATCACGACCGATGCGCTCACCGGCTACTACCGTCCGGCCTACACGGCCGACAACATGGTGCTGGTCGCCGTCGGCAACCTCGAGCACCAGGCGATACGCGATCTGGTCCAGCGGGCGTTCGGAGAGCTTCCGCCGCGCGGCACGAAGGCCGTGGACACGCCGCCGCCCACCGTGCCGGCCATCACGCTCCGGTCGAAGGATCTCGAGCAGACGCACATCTGCCTGGGTTCGGCCGCCTATCCGCAGAATCACAGCGACCGCTACGTGGGCTACGTGCTCAACACGCTGCTTGGCGGCTCGATGAGCTCGCGCCTCTTCCAGAACGTCCGCGAAAAGCGCGGGTTGGCCTACTCGGTGTTCAGCGGAATGAGCGCGTACCGCGACGCCGGCCTCCTGACGGTCTATGCCGGCTGCGCGCGTGAGCGCGTGGACCAGGTCCTCGATCTGATCGTGCAGGAGCTGCGCGGCGTGGCGGCCGAACCGGTGCCGGACGCCGAGCTCCGGCGTTCGAAGGATCACCTGAAGGGCAGCCTGATGCTCGGCCTCGAGCACACCGCGAGCCGGATGTCGCACATCGCCCGGCAGGAAATATACTTCAACGCGCAGTACAGCCTCGACGAGATGCTCGCGGGCATCGAAGCGGTGTCGGTCGACGATTTGACCCGCGTGGCCCGCGATCTGCTGCTGACGATGCCGCTCGCGGTGACCGTGATCGGGCCGATGAACGGCTGGACGCTGTCCCAGGATCGCCTCCGGGTGGCCCTATGATTGCCCGCTACACGCATCCGGAGATGGGCGGGATCTGGAGCGACGAGCACCGCTACCAGACCTGGCTGCGCGTCGAGATCGCGGCGGCCGAGGCCATGGCCGAGCGCGGCATCATCCCCGCCGAGGCGGCGCGCGCGATCCGGGAGAAGGGCGCCTTCGACGTCGCGCGGATCGAGGCGATCGAGGAGATCACCCGTCACGACGTCATCGCCTTCACCACGGCGGTCGCCGAGCGGGTGGGCCCCGAGGCGCGCTGGCTGCACTTCGGCCTCACCTCCTCGGACGTCCTCGACACGGCGCTCGCGCTGCAGATGTCCGAGGCGTGCGACCTGCTGCTCCGGCGGCTCGACGCGCAGCGGGCCGCGATCAGGGACCGGGCGTTCGAGCACCGGCGCACGCCGATGATCGGACGGACGCACGGCGTGCACGCCGAGCCGACCACGCTCGGGCTGAAGCTGGCGCTGTGGCACGCCGAGATCGAGCGCGACATCGAGCGCGTGAAACGCGCGCGGGCCGCGATCGCGGTCGGCAAGCTGTCGGGCGCGGTCGGCACCTACGCGCACCTCGAGCCCGCCATCGAGCGCGACGTGTGCGCGCGGCTCGGCCTGGAAGCCGCGCCGGTCTCCTCCCAGATCATCCAGCGGGATCGGCACGCGGAGCTGATGGCGGCGCTGGCGATCACGGCCGCCTCGCTCGAGAAGTTCGCGCTCGAAATCCGCGGGCTCCAGAAGACGGAGATCGGGGAGATCGAGGAGCCGTTCGACCGGGGCCAGAAGGGCTCGTCGGCGATGCCGCACAAGCGGAACCCGATCGGCTGCGAGCAGGTCGTCGGCCTCGCGCGGCTCGTGCGCGGGAATCTCGTGGCGGCGCTCGAAAACGTCGCCCTGTGGCACGAGCGCGACATTTCGCACTCGTCGGTCGAGCGCGTCATCCTCCCCGACAGCTTCATCGCGCTCGACCACATGCTCCGGCGGTTCACGCGGATCGCGCGCGACATGGTGGTCTACCCGGAGCGGATGCTCCGGAACCTCGGCCTCTCGCGCGGCGTGGTGTTCTCGGGCACCGTGCTGCTGTCGCTCGCCCGCAAGGGCGTGGCGCGCGAGGTGGCCTACGAGTGGGTCCAGCGGAACGCGATGCGATCGTCGGCCGAGGGCCTCGACTTCCGCGCGCTGCTGAAGGCGGACGGCGACGTGAAGGCGGCGCTCGGCGACGCGGAGATCGACGCGTGCTTCGACCTGAACGGCCAGATGCGCCACGTCGACGAGGTGTTCGCGCGGGTGTTTGCGAGCCAGCCGGCAGGCGTCGCCGGGTAAACGGCTCGAGGAGGGACTGCGTGGCCGGCTCCTAGCCGCCAGCCCCTAGCCCCTAGCTTGAAGTGACAGTTTCCGAAGCCCCGACCGATGTTCGACAAGTTCAACGACGAATGCGGCGTCTTCGGCCTCATCGCCAATCGTGAAGCCGCCAAACTGACTTACCTGGGCCTCTACGCCCTCCAGCACCGCGGCCAGGAAAGCGCCGGCATCGTCGCCTCCGACGGCGTCCGGATGCGCATCTCACGGGGAATGGGCCACGTCGCCGAGGTGTTCTCGGAATCTTCACTCGAGGAGATGCCCGGATCGATGGCGATTGGCCACGTCCGGTACTCGACCGCGGGCGAGAGCCGCCTGGTCAACGCCCAGCCGATCCTGATCGACTGCGTGCACGGCCAGATTGCCATCTGCCACAACGGCAACCTCGTGAACGAGCGCGAGCTTCGGGACGAGCTCTCGGCCGAGGGGTCGATCTTCCAGACGAGCAGCGATACCGAGGTAATCCTGCACCTGTACGCGCGATCGAAGGCGGCCTCGGTCGAGGACGCGGTCGTCGAATCGGTCAGCCGGATCCAGGGCGCGTTCTCGCTGCTGCTGATGACGAAGGATCGCCTGATCGCCGTCCGCGATCCGCACGGGTTCCGGCCGCTGGCGCTCGGGCGGCTCGGCGACGGCTACGTCGTCTGCTCGGAGACCTGCGCGATGGACCTCATCGGCGCGACCTATCTTCGCGACATCGAGCCGGGCGAGCTGCTCCTCATCGGACCCGACGGCCTGCGCTCGACGCACCCGTTCGCACCGGCGACGCTCTCGCACTGCATCTTCGAGCACGTCTATTTCGCCAGGCCGGACTCGCTCGTCTTCGGCGAGAGCGTGAACAGCGTGCGGACGAACCTCGGCCGGTTCCTCGCGAAGGAGTCGCTCGTCGAGGCGGACGTCGTCGTCCCGGTGCCGGACTCGGGGACGTGCGCTGCCCTGGGCTTCTCCGAGGTGTCGCGCATCCCGCTCGAGTTCGGTCTCATCCGCAATCACTACGTGGGGCGCACCTTCATCGAGCCGGCGCAGTCGATCCGGCACTTCGGCGTGAAGGTGAAGCTCAACCCGGTGCGCAGCATCCTCGACGGCCGGCGCGTGGTGCTCGTCGACGACTCGATCGTCCGCGGCACGACGAGCCGCAAGATCGTGAAGATGATCAAGGCGGCCGGCGCGCGCGAGGTGCACGTGCGGATCAGCTGCCCGCCGACGATCTCGCCGTGCTACTACGGCATCGACACGCCGCGGCGATCGGAGCTGATTGCCGCGACGCACACGATCGAGGAGATCAGGACATTCATCAACGCGGACAGCCTGAGCTACTTGAGCCTCGAGGGCCTGCTCTCGGCCGTCAACGCCCATCGTGCCGCGTATTGCACGTCGTGCTACACAGGCAAATACCCGGTCCCCTTCCCCCACGACGAGGGGCGGCACCTGCAGCTCGCCTTGAAACTCGACCGCGAAGGCCACATCGAGCGCTAGCGCCGACCATGGACTACAAGGCCTCGGGCGTCGACATCGACGCCGGCAACGAAACCGTCCGCCGGATCAAAGACCTCGCGCGGAGCACGTTCACGCCGCAGGTGCTCTCGTCGATCGGTTCATTCGGCGGGCTGTTCCGGCTCGGCGAAGGCCACGCCGATCCGGTGCTCGTGTCGAGCGCCGATGGCGTCGGCACCAAGCTCAAGGTCGCGTTCATGACCGGGCGGCACGGGACGGTCGGCCAGGATCTCGTGAACCACTGCGTCAACGACATCCTGGTCCAGGGCGCCGAGCCGCTCTTCTTCCTGGACTATCTCGCCACGGGCCGGCTGTCGCCCGATGTCGCCGAATCGGTCATCGAGGGCATGGCCGCGGCGTGCCGCGAGAACGGGTGCGCGCTCATCGGCGGCGAAACGGCCGAGATGCCGGGCTTCTACGCCGACGGCGAGTACGATCTCGCCGGCTTCCTCGTCGGCCTGGTCGAACGCGCGCGGCTCGTCACGGGGTCGAATCTCGTGCCGGGCGATACCCTCATCGGACTCAGATCGACCGGCCTCCACACGAACGGTTATTCGCTGGCCCGCGCCGTGTTCTTCGGCCGCCTCGGCCTCAGGCCCGACTCGACGGTCGACGAGCTCGGGTGCACCGTGGCCGACGAGCTGCTGCGCGTGCACCGATCGTATCTGCCGGTCGTGCGGCCGCTCCTTTCGGAGAGCGTCGTCAAGGGGCTGGCGCACATCACCGGCGGCGGCATCACCGAGAACCTCCCGAGAATCCTCCCGACTGGAACTGCGGCGCTCATCGACAAGTCGACCTGGACGCCGAACGCCGTCTTCCGGTTCCTCCAGCGCGCGGGCGGCATCGCCGAGGACGAGATGTTCCGCTCGTTCAACATGGGGATCGGGATGATCGTCGCCTGCGCGGCGCCCGACGCGGACCGCGTGCTCGAGCTGTTGCGCTCGGCTGGCGAAACGCGCGCTGTCGTCATCGGGCGGATCGTGGCCGGCGAGCCGGGCGTCTCTTACCACGCGAGCTAGATGGACGTTCGCGATACGGAGTCGTGGCGAGCCGTAGGGCGGTGGCTTCCCTGGGTTGAGTGAAGTCGAAGGCAGCCCCGCCGCGTCGCGCACCTTGTAGGGCGCGGGCTTTCCTGGCTTGAGCGAAGTCGAAGGCGGCCCCGCCGCGTCGCGCACCTTGTAGGGCGCGGGCTTTAGCCCCGCCGTACGGGCGGCCCTTTAGGACCGCCCGATCGTCGTCGCGACGCTGAAGCGTCGCGACCTACGGCGGCCGTAAAAGGCCGCCCTACATCTTCGCGACCGCCGCCAGCCCTGATCGCGCCGCTGCTTCGTGCGGCCGCGCCTCGGCTGGTGATACGATCCGCCATGTCGTCTGTATTCCGCCCTCACCGTGGAGGATTCGTGAACAAGCGCTTCCTGCTCCTCATCCTGCTCGCATTGATGACCGCTCCTCTTGCGGCCCAGCGTCCGATGGCGGACTACAAGGGGCACAAGGATCCCGCCCTCTTCACCCGGATGCCGCACTTCTTCCTGCCGCAGGCAGGCTCCGTCACCGAACGGCAGTTCGATTCGAAGACCTTTTTCGTGAAGGGCGCCAAGGGCCGGGAGCAAGTGGCCATCGAAGGACGTTTGGCCCTCTACAAGTACCAGCTCGACAAGTCGGCCGGCCCCTCGCCGAGCGGCCTCCAGATCATTCGGAACTACCAGGCGGCCGCGGCCGCGCTTGGCGGGAAAACTCTCCACGAAGACGGCTACCGGACCACGATCATGATCGTGCGAGAGGGCAAGGAGATCTGGGTTGAAGTAGCGACGCTCCAGGCGGGCTACCAGTACGACCTGACGATCGTCGAGCGCCAGGCGATGAAGGTGGACGTGCAGGCGAACGCCGCCGCCTTCAAGGCGGGCCTCGCAGCGAGCGGCCACGTCGAGGTGCCGGGGATCTTCTTCGACACCGCCAAGTCTGAGCTCAAGCCGGAATCCGAGGCGGCCCTCAAGGAAGTCGCCAGCCTGCTCCAGGGTGATCCCGCTCTGAAGGTCTGGGTCGTCGGGCACACCGACAACACCGGCTCCGACGAGGCCAACGTCGCCCTTTCACAGGCGAGGGCCGCCTCCGTCGTCAGCGCGCTGACCGGGCGGATGGGGATCGCGGCAGCGCGGCTCGCGCCCAAGGGCGTCGGACCGTACGCGCCGGTCGCCCCCAACACGACCGACGAGGGCCGCGCAAAGAACCGCCGCGTCGAGCTGGTCGCGCGGCAGTAGCGCGCCGCGGCCAGGCGCTCTTCACCGGGTGACCGGAATGAACCGCAACCTCGGCGTGCTCATCTCGGGCCGCGGCTCGAACCTGCAGGCCATCATCGACGCCATCGCGGCCGGGCGGCTCGACGCGCGCGTCGCCCTCGTCATCTCGAACCGCGCCGACGCGTACGGCCTCGAGCGCGCGGCCAACGCCGGCGTCGAGACGCTCGTGCGCAGCCACAAGGCGTATGCCTCACGCGAGGAGTTCGAGCACGTCCTCGTCAGCGACTTGCGATCACGGGAAGTCGGCCTCGTCTGCCTTGCGGGGTTCATGCGCCTTCTGGGGCCGACACTCATCGACGCGTTTCCCGGCGCAATCCTGAACATCCATCCCGCGCTGCTGCCTGCGTTCCCGGGCCTGCACGGCGCGCGACAGGCCGTTGATCACGGCGTGAAGATCAGCGGCGCCACGGTACATCTCGTCAACACGGATCTCGACGCCGGCCCGATTGTCATTCAGGCGGCGGTTCCGGTTCGCGACGATGACACGGAGGAGACGCTGGCGGCGAGGATCCTGAACGAGGAGCACCGAATCTATCCCGAAGCGATTCGGATCGTCCTCTCGGGATCGCACCACGTCGTCGGCCGGCGGTTCGTGGAGCGAGACGTGATCGCCGGGTCTAAAGACCCGGCCTACAACGGATAGAAAGGTCCTCTGGACGTAGGTCGGGTCTTCAGACCCGACGACGAGCGTCGGTGCCGACGCCGCCCGTAGCCTGACTGAATTCTGTCCCCCTATCCGACAAACGTCCTTGCGTTCCTGAACAGCCTCATCCACGGGCTGTCCTCACCCCAGTCCTTCGGGTGCCAGGAGAGTTGCACCGTTCGGAAGACACGTTCGGGGTGCGGCATGATGGCGGAGAACCGGCCGTCGGGGGTCGTCACCGCGGTGATGCCGCCGGGGGAGCCGTTCGGGTTGAGCGGGTAGATCTCGGTCGGCCGGCCGTGATTGTCGACGAACCGCGCGGCCACGATGACGCGGTCGCGATCGGCAGGCGAATCGAACATGGCGCGCCCTTCGCCGTGCGCGGTGACAACCGGAAGGCGGCTCCCGTGCATGCCCTTGAAGAACATCGAGGGGCTCGGCGTGACCTCGACCGTCACGAGCCTCGCCTCGAACTGCTCCGACGCGTTCTTGGTGAATCGCGGCCACGGCCCGGCGCCCGGGATGAGCTCCTTCAAGGCCGACATCATCTGGCAGCCGTTGCAGACGCCGAGCGCGAAGGTGTCGTGGCGCTCGAAGAATCGCGCGAACTCGTCGCGCACGCGCGCGTTGTAGAGGATCGACTTGGCCCAGCCCTCACCCCCGCCGAGCACGTCGCCGTACGAGAAGCCGCCGCACGCGGCGAAGCCGGCGAAGGAGGCGAGCGAACCCTGGCCCTCGATGAGATCGCTCATGTGGACGTCGTGCGCCTCGAATCCCGCGCGATCGAACGCCGCCGCCATCTCGACCTCGCCGTTCACCCCCTGCTCGCGCAGGATCGCGATCCGCGGGCGCGCCCCGCGCGCGATGAACGGCGCCGCGGTGTCCGCCGCCTGATCGAACGTCACCTCCGGCGAGATGCCCGGATCGTCGCTCAGGATCCGGTCGTACTCCTGCCGCGCGGACTCCGGGTTGTCCCTGAGGGACTGCATGAGCCACGTCGTCTCGCTCCACGCCCGTTGCAGCGAGACCAGGGATTCGTCGAACACGGTTTCGCCGGAGCGCCTGATGGTGACGCGGCCGTCCGTGGTCGGCAGTCCGATCGCCCTGGCCTCGAGCCCGTGCCCTCGCAGCAGGTCGAGCACCGCTGGCAGGTCGGCCGCGCGGACCTGGATCACGGCGCCGGGCTCTTCGGCGAAGAGCGACTCGAGGACGCGCGTGCCCGTGGCGCACGCGGCATCGGCGTCGATCGCGACGCCCACGTGACCAGCGAACGCCATCTCGACGACGGTCGTGAACAGCCCACCGTCCGATCGATCGTGATAGGCGAGCACCCGATCCTTGCTCCGCAACTCAGCAAGCGCGGTGAAGAGCGATCGAAGCCGTGCCGGATCGTCGAGGTCCGGGGCTTCGTCGCCGGTCTCGCCGAACACCTGGGCCAGGATCGACCCGCCGAGGCGCGCACGGCCCGGGGCCAGATCGATGAGCACGAGAACGCTCGGTCCTTCGCTGGTCCGCAACTCCGGCGTCCACGTGCCGCGCACGTCGTCGCAGGGCGCGAAGGCGGACACGACGAGCGACACCGGGCTCACGACCTCGCGCGGCCCGTCGGGGCCCGACCATGCCGTCCGCATCGACATCGAGTCCTTGCCGACCGGGATGCTCACGCCAAGCGCCGGGCAGAGGTCCACCGCGACCGACTTCACCGTGTCGAAGAGCGCCGCGTCTTCGCCGCCGGCGCCGGCCGCTGCCATCCAGTTCGCCGAGAGCTTGACGAGCGAAAGCGAGCGAACCGGCGCGGCCGCCAGGTTCGTGAGCGCTTCGGTGATGGCCATTCGACCGGACGCGGGCGCGTCGATGGGAGCGACCGGGGCGCGCTCGCCGATCGCGAACGCCTCGCCCGCGCAATCGCTGAATGAGAGCAGCGTTGCCGCGCAGTCGGCCACCGGGACCTGCCAGGGGCCAACCGACTGATCGCGTGCGCAGAGGCCGCCAACGGTCCGGTCGCCGATCGTCACGAGAAACGTCTTGTCCGCCACGGCGGGCGCACGCAGGACGCGATCGACCGCCTCGCCGAGCGGGATGCCGCTCGGATCGAAGCGCCGGAGCGCCGGGCGCACGCGTGACACCGTTCGTGTCATCCGCGGCGGCTTCCCGAGCAGTGCCGGCAGCTCCATGTCGACCGGATAGTCCTGGAAGAGGCTGTCGTGCACCACCAGCCGCCGGTCGTCGGTGCAGGTGCCCACGACCGCGAACGGGCAGCGCTCGCGGCGGCAGAGCTCCGTGAACCGCTCGAGGTCGGCCGGCAGGATGGCGAGCACGTAGCGCTCCTGAGCCTCGTTGCACCACACCTCGCGCGGCGTCATGCCGGGCTCTTCGTTCGGGGCCGAGCGCAGCTCGATCCGCGATCCCCGCCCCGCGTCGTTGACCAGCTCGGGCAGCGCATTCGACAGCCCGCCCGCGCCGACATCGTGGATCGAGAGGATCGGGTTTCCGGGCCCGAGCGCCCAGCACCGGTCGATGACCTCCTGGGCGCGCCGCTCCATCTCGGCATTGCCGCGCTGCACGGAATCGAAGTCGAGATCGGCGGCATTCGATCCGGTCGTCATCGACGATGCCGATCCGCCTCCCATGCCGATGAGCAGCCCCGGGCCGCCAAGCTGCACGAGCAGCGCGCCGGGCGGCACGGCGGCCTTTCGCGCGTGCTCGGCGCGGATGTTCCCGATACCGCCCGCCAGCATGATCGGCTTGTGGTAGCCGCGCTGGACGCCGGCGACCTCCTGCTCGTAGGTCCGGAAATATCCCGCGAGGTTGGGCCGGCCAAATTCATTGTTGAAGGAGGCCGCGCCGATCGGGCCCTCGATCATGATGGCGAGCGGCGAGGCAATCCGGTCGGGCCGCTGCTCGGGCCCTTCCCACGGCCGCACGTACCCCGGGATGCGCAGGTTCGACACGGAGAATCCGCAGAGGCCGGCCTTCGGCTTCGATCCGCGGCCCGTCGCGCCCTCGTCTCGGATTTCGCCGCCCGATCCGGTCGCCGCTCCAGGGAACGGCGAAATCGCCGTCGGGTGGTTGTGCGTCTCCACCTTCATCAGGGTGTGGGTGAGATCGATCTGATATCCGTAGCGGCCAGTGAGAGGATCGACGTGGAACCGCCTGGCGATCCGGCCTTCCATGACCGCGGCATTGTCCGAGTAGGCGACAATCGTACCCTGGGGGTTGGCTTGATGGGTGGAGCGGATCATGCTGAAGAGCGACTCCGCCCGAGGCTCCCCGTCGATGACCCACGACGCGTTGAAGATCTTGTGCCGGCAGTGCTCCGAGTTCGCCTGCGCGAACATCGTCAGCTCGACGTCGGTCGGATTGCGTTTCCGCCTGGTGAAGTAGTCGACGAGGTAGTCGATCTCGTCCGGAGAGAGCGCGAGTCCGAACGAAGCGTTCGCCTCCTCGACGGCCACCCGGCCCCGGCCGGCCAGATCGATGGGGGTCGACGGCCTGGGTGTAAAGTGATGAAAGAGCTCGTCGGCCCCCTCGAGCGAGTCCAGTACCGTTTCCGTCATTCGATCGTGCAGTACGCCCGCAATCGACGCGGCATCGCCGCGGCCGTCGATGGCGTATGCGGTGCCGCGCTCGATGCGCCAGACCGCGCGGAGGCCGCACTGGCGCGCGATGTCGGTCGCCTTCGAGGACCAGGGCGAGATCGTGCCGAGGCGCGGCGTCACCAGGATGGTCCGGGCCGACACTGGGGCGGATGGCGCAAGCGGGCCGTAGGTCAGGAGCCGGATGAGCGTGACACGATCGTCCGGATCAAGCTCCGTGTCCGTCTCGACGAAGTGCCAGTATCGTGCGGACGCAACCGTCAGGCCGGGTTGGATCGCGCGAAGCCGTTCGTTGATTTTTTCGATGCGGAACGCGGAGAGCGCGGCGCCCCCGCCTAGCTTGAGTACCGGCATGTACCACAGATTCTATCCGGGTTCAGGCGAGGCCGGCACCGCACGACATTCGGCGGCCCGCTCACGAGGTGAACCGGACTCGCCGCCTCACCGTCTAACCTTGCGTTCCGCCAGCGCCGCGCCTGCAGGAGGTCCGTCGTGACAATCCGACTTGCCCGATCGATCGTGCTGGGTTTCGGCGCCATCGCCGCGGCCGGCGCCGCCCTGCTCGCGCAGCAGCCGCCCGCCGCTCCTCCCGCGCCGCGAAGCGATCTCGACGCCTTCATGGCGCGCGTTCTGGAGCGGCGCAACGAGAACTGGCGGACGCTGCACGACTACATCCTGAGCGAGCGGGAGGCCTTCGAGCTGCTCGGCCCGGGCAACCAGAAGCTCGAGGGCCTGCAGCGCGAATTCCACTGGTTCATCCGCGACGGGTTCCTCGTCAGGAGCCCGGTGAAGTCGAACGGCGCGAGCGTGGCGGAGTCCGAGCGGAAGGCCTACGAGGCGCACTGGATGGCCGTCGAGCAGCGGCGCGAGCAGCGGCGGCTCCAGCGACTGAAGGAGGCCGCCGCGAAGAATCCGCAGCAGGCGGTCCCTGACGAAACCGATCCGGACGAGCAGGAGGACATGACGGCGACCGGCGGGGAGCCGCGGTTCATCTCCGAGGCGTACTTCATGCGCTTCAAGTTCGAGCCCGGCAACTACTACCTGGCCGGGCGGGAGCAGTTCGAAGGCCGGGAGGTGATCCGGATCGAGTACTACCCGACGCGGCTCTTCACCGTGAACGACGAGCACCGCGGGCGCGATCGCCGGCAGGGCGCCGAGAAGAAGAAGAGCGACCGCGGCGAGCAGATGGCACAGGACATCGACCGCGGCCTCAACAAGGTCTCGCAGGTCACCTTGTGGATCGATCCGAAGGAATACCAGATCGTCAGGTTCACGTTCGACAACCCGGACTTCAGCTTCCTGCCCGGCCGGTCCATCGTGCGCGTCGACGAAGCCCGCGCGACGATGACGATGGGTCTGTTTTTCGAGAAGGTGTGGCTGCCGCGGAACATCACGTTCTCCGGGACGGCGACGCTCGCCGTCGGCAGCTACCGGGCGCGATACGCGCGGGACTTCTTCGACTACCGCAAGGGCGAGGTCAGCGCGCGGATCCGCGGCTACATTCCCAAGGAGCCGCAGAAGTGAGGGGCGCGCGCGCCGCGTGCCTCCTGCCCGCGCTGCTCTCCGCGATGGCCGGTGTCGCCATCGCGCAGCCGCCGGCTGCGCCTGCTGCGCCGGAAGTCGTCGGCGAAGTCCGCATCCACGGCAACTACCGGACGCCCGACGCCGAGGTGATCTCGCTCGCGGGCGTCGCCATCGGAACGCCGCTCGAGGAGAACGGCCTCGAGATGGTCGCGAGCCGGCTCCGGCGCAGCGGGAGGTTCGAGCAGGTCGAGGTCAGAAAACGCGGCCGATCGCTCTCCGATCCGGCCGATGTCGCGCTCATCATCATCGTGCGCGAAGTGCCAGGGGCGGATCCGCTCGGCAACCTTCCCGGGCCCTTCGCCCGCCTCGGCAGCAGCCTGATGGTGCTGCCAATCCTCGACTACGTCGACGGCTACGGCATCACCGTCGGCGGCCGCTTCAGCTTCGTCGGCGTGCTCGGCCGTGAAGGCATGGTGTCGATTCCCCTCACGTGGGGAGGGTCGAAGCGCGCGGCGATCGAGCTCGACAAGCACCTCTCCTCGGGTCCCTTCTCGCGCCTTCAGGCCACGGCGTCGTTTGGCAGCCGCCGCAACCCCTTCTTCGACATGGCCGACGAGCGCGGCTCCCTCTCGGCCGACGTCTCCCGGACGTTCCGGACCATCGTCAACCTCGGCGCCTCGGCGGGGTGGACGAGCGTGAAGTTCGGCGCCACTCGCGACAGCTTCACGGCGTACGGCGCGCACGTCTCGGTCGACACGCGCGGCAATCCGGCGTTTCCTCGAAACGCCGTCTACGCGCTGGCCGACTGGCGGCGGCTCGACCCGAAACATGGGACCGTGGTCAACACCTACGCGGGAGACGTGCGGGGCTATCTCGGCTTGCCGATGACCTCGGTGCTCGCCGGGCGAGTGACGATCTCGTCGGCGGACGGGCCGCTCCCCGGTACGAGAAGGCGCTGCTCGGCGGCGCGGACTCCCTTCGCGGGTTCCGGGCGGGCTCGTTCGCTGGCGACAACGCTCTTTCGGCCTCTATCGAGCTGCGCGTGCCGACCACCTCGCCGATGCGATTCGGTCAGAGCGGCGTCGTGATATATGCCGATGCCGGATCGGTGTGGGACGACGGGACCGCGCGCAAGGACGCGAAGATCGAACGGAGCTACGGCGCCGGCTGGTACCTCGTGGCGCCGCTCTTCCGCTTCAACATCTACGGTGCCTACGGCATCGGCAAGGGATTTCGCGTGCACGTGGTCACGGGACTGAAATTCTAACCAGGCTACAGGCTACAGGCCACAGGCCGAGTCACGCTGCGGCTGAAGGCCTCAGGCTCCAGGCCTTCTCCGATGGAGGCGGAGTCTTCAGTCGTTGAATGTAGGCCGGGTCTTGAGACCCGGCGATCCGATCGCTGCGTGACGCGGCCCGAAGCCTGGAGCCTGAATTGTGCCGCCTGATGCCTGTAGCCCTCGTTGTGCGCCCCTGTGCTACTCTCGCCTGATGTCGAGCGACGTCTTCGCTGAGTTTCGGTGGCGGGGGATGGTGACCGAATCGACCGAGGGGCTGCAGGAACTGCTCGGGCGCGAGAAGGTGACCTGCTATATCGGCTTCGACCCCACCGCATCGAGCCTCCACGTCGGATCCCTCCTCGTGCTGATGGCGCTCGCGCGGATGCAGCGATTCGGGCACAGCCCGATCGCGATCGCCGGCGGCGGCACCGGCATGATCGGCGATCCGAGCGGCAAGACGCAGGAACGGCAGCTCCTCTCGGTCGAGCAGATCGACGCCAACCTCGCGAGTATGCGCCTGCAGATGGAGAAGTTCCTCGACTTCAACGCGCCGACAAACCCCGCGCGCATCGTCAACAACGCGGACTGGCTCCGCAAGCTCGACCTGCTCGGGTTCCTGCGCGACATCGGCAAGTGCTTCACCGTGAACTACATGCTCGCCAAGGAGTCGGTCAAGCGCCGCCTCGAGGCCGAGGACGGGATTTCGTTCACGGAGTTCAGCTACCTGATGCTCCAGTCGTACGACTTCCTGATGCTCTACGATCGCTACAAGTGCACGCTGCAGATGGGCGGCAGCGATCAATGGGGCAACATCACGGCGGGCTGCGATCTGATCCGGAAGCTGCGCGGCGCCAGGGCGCACGGCCTCGTGATGCCGCTTGTGACGAGCTCGTCGGGCGTGAAGTTCGGGAAGACCGAGGCGGGCACCGTCTGGCTCGATCCCGCGCGCACCTCGCCCTTCCGCTTCTACCAGTTCTGGCTCAACACCGACGACCGCGACGTGCCGGCCTACCTCCGGTACTTCACGTTCCTCGATCGGGACGCCGTCGCTTCGCTCGAGCGGGCCCTCCAGCAGGCGCCCGAGAAGCGCGAAGCGCCGCGCGAGCTCGCGCGCGAGATCACGCGGATGGTGCACGGCCAGAAGGCCCTGACGCGCGCGGAGCATGCCTCGTCTTTGCTCTTCGGCGAGCGGATTACCGAGCTCAAGGTCGAAGACGTCCTCGCCGTGTTCGACGACGTGCCGTCCATCGAGGTGGCATCGGATCGGTTCGCCTCTCCGGGCCTCGGGATCGCCGACCTGCTCGTGCTGACCGGCCTGGCTTCGTCGAAGGGCGAGGCCACGCGCCTCGTCAAGGGCGGAGGCATCTACGTCAACAATCGCCGGGTTGAAGACGAGCGCGCCCGCTTGATCGCCAGCCAGGCGATCGGCGGCCAGCTGCTGGTCGTCCGCAAGGGTGCGCGCCAGAACTATCTCGTCAAGGTCAAGTAGCCTCGCTGCTAGCGTCCAGGCACTCTCGAGCACTGACCGTAGACGGTGAGACCGAGGACGACGAAGGTCGGATTATTGACCTTGGCGCGCCATCTCCCCGTACCCTCGTCATACGACGACTGCGAGACGACGAGCCCCGGCACGATTGGATCGACTCTGTACCCGCCGCCGGTCATGGTGTATCCGGACGGACAGGCCGGACTGAAGGCCTCGGCGAGTGAGTTCTCCGCAACCACGGCGGGCGCCGAGGTCACCGTCGTCATCTCGAGGGGAGTCGCGTAGGGAGCCGCAAAGTAACCGAGCACGTCGACGACGATCTGGGAAGCGGATTGGTCGGTGCGAATGGTGAGGTCGAACGCGCAGAGCTGGCAGATCGGCGCGACGACGGCGTTCGCGATGACGTCTCCGCCCGCGAAGTTCAGGATCGACGCGTTCGGAAGCGACTCGCCGTACGGGTAGACCCGCAGGTATCCGGAGTTGGCGGGCCAGACCGCCGCGATGTTCAGCACGACCGCCCTGGCCGGTCCATGTGGAATGCCGCAGTTGGCGCTGCCCCCCTGGTTGCCGAGGATGGGATCGGTGAGCAGGACGTCCCTGCTGGTGTCAGCCGCCCAGGGTCCGCCATACGGAGGGCTGGCGAACCGGGTGTCCAGCGCGCGGCACGGACTGATCGGGAAGTACACGAGGTCGGAAGAAGGGGATCCCAATGCGCCGGGCGGTCCGGTCTCTCCAGGCTCCGAAGCCGCGGCCGTGTTGGCGGCGCCCTTTCCGACGAGCAGCGCCTGGAGTTCTGCCAGCGAGCGGACCCGGCTCGCGCGGTACAGCTTTTCAGGGTCGGCTCCCGTCAGAAGTGCCGTGAGCCCGTTCCGCACCCGGTCGGTCGCGTCGCGGGCCGCGATCTCGAGGGTGAACCGGTCGAGGAGCGACGCAACGAACGACGCCCGATCCTGGGCAATCGCCGCGAGCGCGGCCTCGCGCTGCTGGTGCTCCAAGAAGATCGCCCTCATCGCGGCGGTTTCGGCCTGGCTCCCGCTTTGAGCCGGCATCACCCTGATCTGGGCCGACACTGCCGATGCGAAGGCCATCAGGATGATGGCCAGGGCGTGCGCGAGCCTCGCGAGCTTTCGATTCATGACATCCTCCAGCGTTCAGTGGCCGCGCGAACGCGGCACTCCCGGGGTTCTACGTGCGGTCCGCCCCGGGGCAGAGGATCATTTGAGATCGGCGCCGGCAGCAACGGACAACGGTAAGTGACGTATCACAAACGACGGACAACGGCCCGGACGCCTGAAACACGAAAGGCCGCCTTGATGGCGGCCTTTCGTCGCCCGCGATCTGGCGGCCCGAGGCCGTCAGGTGAGCCAGGCTCGTTCCGGCGCTACCGTCCCGGCACCTGCGCGCACAGCGCGTACGCGAACACCGAGACGCTGCTCACATCGTTGTTGAAGCCTCTGACGACCCAGAACGTGTTGGTCGGGTCCGGCCCCGAATTCCATAGGATGAAGCCCGTGGTCGATCCCAACTGGTTGAACCCGCCGCCGGTGAGCGTCGTGCCGGCGGGACACGCCGGGCTGTTGAGCGGGTTGATCGACGTCGCGGCCGGGACACTGGTCGAACTGGTCATCTTGGTGACGTTGAGCGGCGTCGCCGTCGGCGCCGCAAAGTAACCGAGCACGTCGACGACGACGTGCGAAGCGGACTGGTCGGTGCGGACGGTGAGGTCGAACGCACAGAACAGGCAGATGGGCGCGACGACGGCGTTCGCGATGACGTCGCCCCCCGCGAAGTTCAGGATCGAGGCATTGGGAAGCGTCTCGCCGTACGGGTAGATGCGGAAGTACCCGGCATTCGCCGGCCAGACCGCCGCGATATTCAGCACAACGGCTCTTGCCGGACCGAGCGGGATCCCGCAGGCGGCCAGGCCGCCCTGGCTGTTCTGGATGGGATCGGTCACCATGATGTCCTTGCTCGTGTTCGCCGCCCACGGTCCGAGATACAAGGGGCCGGCGAACCGAGTATCCAGCGCGCGGCACGGGCTGACCGGGTAGTACACGAGATCGGTCCCGGCGGACCCCAGCGTGTCGGGCGGTCCGACTTCTCCGGGCGCCAACGATACCGCGGGTCCGGCGGCGGTCTTGCCGACAAGCAGGGTTTGGAGCTCGCCGAACGTCTTGGCCTGGCTGACCCGGTAGAGCTTTTCCGGATCGGTTCCCATCAGGAGTGCCGCGATGCCGTTGCGCACCCGGTCGTTCCCATCGCGAGCCGCGATCTCGAGCGTGAACCGGTCGAGCAACGAGGAGATGAACGAGGCCCGGTCCTGCGCAATCGCGGCGAGCGCCGCCTCGCGCTGCTGATGCTCCAGGAAGATCGCCCGCATCTGTTCGATGTCGGTCTGGTTTCCCCCCTGCGAGGGCATGATTCTGACCTGCGCAGACGCCGCCGATCCAGACGCCACCAGCATGACGGCCAAGCCGAGCACGCAGCATGCAAACCTTCGACTCATGACACCCTCCGGTCTCGATGCCCACATCTCCGCGGCACCTGCTGAGTTCCGAGTGCAGTCTATCAGCGGCAGAAAGTCATTCTCCGCTTTCCGCTGGCCACGGTCAAATCGTTCGTGCAGTTCAGAAGTGAATCGCCAGCCCGTCGACCGCTGGCCAGGCGATTCGGCACGACCGGACCGGCCGTTCGTGCCGCTTTCTGTGAGGATCGCATGCGGGGTTCTCGGCGATAATAGCGAGGCATGCCATGTAGCCGGCGAGGACGAGGGCGAGGGCGCCCGTGCCAGACGACAACAGGCACGAGTATCGGGGTGACGACCTGGCCCACCCGATCGGACGTCTTGGAGGATTGAAACGCCATGCCAGAATCAGAAGATATTCGCCCGCAGATTCGCAGAGTGCCCCGGGTTGAATGGCGCAGCAGGACAGCCGCACTACTCGTCGCGATTGGGTTGCTCTGCCTGCCGAGTGCCGGTGACCAGCCGCAGCCGCTCCGTGACGGCCGCGCAGTGGGATCGGCCGTCGGCATCAGGGCGTCCCGGGCTAGCCAGGACCGGCGTGACGGGCCGCGTGTGCCTCAGTCCCCCAGCCTGCGCGCCCTCAGCCAGGCGGTACCGCGGGACCTCGGTCCCGACCAGTACTTCACGGGCCAGCCGTGGCAGGGCGATCCCGGCATCACGGTGAGCGTCGCGGACCTGATGGCGCAGGAACGGGAAGCGGCGAGAACCCGGACGTTCGTCCTGCACGATGCGAAACCAATCGAGCGCGCCGACTGGCCGAAGCGGGCGAACCCCGACGCGCCGGCCGTCGCCGCGTGGAGCGCGGAAGGGCCCGTTGGCGCCGTCGCGCAAGCCGCGCGGCTCAACCCTCAGACGGTCGGGACGAGCTGGCTCGGCCCGACAGTAGCCGAGTCGGGGTACATCCCACCAGACAGCATGGGCGCCGTGGGGCCGACGCAGGTGTTGGTCTTGGCAAACGGCCGCTTCAAGGTCTACGACAAGGCCGGGAATCTCGGGCCGCTCGATGTGACGGACAACCTGTTCTTCAATACCGTCCGCAACGGCTACGACGTCAGCGACCCCCACGTGCGGTACGACAGACTCACTGGCCGGTGGTTCATCACCGTGATCAACGTCAGCGATCACACTTATCCTGGTTCGATCGAACCGCCCAACAGGATTCTAATTGCGGTCAGCTCGGGGTCCACGATCACGAGCAGCTCGAGCTTCACGTTCTTCCAGTTCCAGCACGACCTGATCGGGCCGACGCCGAATCCCGATACGGGCGGCTTCGCGGACTACGACACGCTCGGCGTCGACGCCCACGCGCTCTACATCGGCATCAACGAATTCGGTCCGAGCTCGTTCCTCGGCTCGACCGGATACGTCGTCAACAAAGCGAACCTGCTGGTGGGATCGCTCACGGTGACAGCCTTCCGGAGCATCTGCACGGGTGGCGTGCAAGGGCCCTATACACCGCAGGGCGTCGACAACGACGATCCGAACTCGACCGAGGGGTATTTCATCGGCGTCGACTCGCTCGTCTTTTCCCTCCTCCAGGTCCGCCGGATCATCGATCCCGGGGGGACGCCATCGATCTCCGGTAACCTCGCCGTGACCGTTCCGACGACCTACTTCCCGCTCAGCCAGGTCGCGTCGGGTTCGACGCGGAATCTCGACGCCATTGACGACCGGCTGTTCGCCGCCCACATGATGAAGAACAAGCTCACCGGCGTGACGAGCCTGTGGACGGCGCACAACATCGCGGTCAATACCTCCGGCGTCGGAGGCGCGAGCGGCACGCGAAACGGCTCTCGCTGGTACCAGCTCGGCAGCATGACGACGACGCCGGCGCTCGTCCAGTCGGGGACCCTCTTCGACTCGAGCGCCACTAATCCCCTGGGCTTCTGGATGCCGAGCGTCGCGATGAGCGGCCAGGGCCACATGGCAATTGGCAGCAGCGTGGCGTCCGCCGTGACCTTCGCCGGAGTGGCGGTGGCCGGCCGGCTCTCCGGTGACAGCTCCGGCACGACCGAGGCGATGACCCTCGCACAAGCCGGCGTGTCCTCGTACAACCTCGGGACACCCAACCCGCAACGCTGGGGCGATTACTCCCAGGTGGTCGTCGACCCCAACGACAACCAGACGATGTGGACGTTCCAGGAATATACGAACGCTACGAACTCCTGGGGCGTGCGGGCGATCAAGCTCATCGCGCCGCCGCCGGCGACCCCGACGCTTGCCAGCCCAGGCAGCGTCGCCGCCGGGCAGCCGTCGGTGTCCGTTTCGGTGACAGGCACGTCGTCATCGGGATCTGGATTCTTCGATCCCGGCAGCGATTCCGGCGGGCCTGGATTCGCGAACCGCGTGTCCGCCTCCGTGAACGGAGGGGTCACGGTCAACGGCGTGACCTACGTCGATCCCACGCACGTGACGCTGAACATCTCGACCGTGGGCGCAACCGCCGGGTCGAAGAACATCACGATTCAGAATCCTGATGGCCAGAGCGCGACGCTTGTCGGAGCGTTCGTCGTCACAAGCGGTGCGCCTGTCGTGACCCTCCACCCGGGCAATTCGAGCGTTGGCGCCGGAGCCATGGCCTCGTTCACGTCCACCGCCACGGGCGACCCGGTGATCAGCATTCAGTGGCAGGTGAGCACCCCGCGGCCGGGCGTGTGGTTCGACATCGCGGGGGCGACCTCGTCGCCGCTGACCTTCACGGCGGCGCTCACCGACAACGGGAAGCAGTATCGCGCGGTCTTCACGAACGGAGCCGGCTCGGCGACGAGCAATCCGGCGACGTTGACCGTCGTGACCAACCCCGCCCCGCCCGTCATCACGACGCAGCCCGTCGGCCAGACGGTCGCGGGCGGCGGCATGGCGAGCTTTACGGCGGCTGCGGCCGGCGGACCGGCCCCGACGATGCAGTGGCAGATCGGGACGGCAAGCGCAGGGAACACCGGCGCGAGCGACGGGATCACGTGGAGCGATATCCCAGGGGCGACCACGTCGCCGTTGACCTTCACGGCCGCGCTCGGTGACAACCGGAAGCTGTATCGAGCGGTCTTCACGAACGGGTCCGGGTCGGCGACGACCCGTCCCGCGATGCTGATAGTGGTCGCGACGCTGACCGCCCCGGTCGTGACGACTTCGCCACTCCCCCAGACGGTAGCGGCTGGCGGTACGGCGACCTTCACGGCCGCGGCAACGGGCAGCCCGGCGCCGGCGGTGCAGTGGCAGACGGGCATCGTGCGGGGCATGTGGTTCTCGATACCCGGCGCGAGGGGGACGACCTACTCGTTCACGGTCGCGGCGATCGACAACGGCCGGCAGTACCGGGCGGTGTTCGCCAACGCGGCCGGGACGGCCACGACTTCGGCCGCACTCCTGACCGTTTCGGGATTGGCGCCGGTGCCGGGAGCGCCGCCATCCGCGCTGCTCGATGAGGGCCGCCAGATTCCCGGCATCCAGACGGCGCAGGCGCAGACGGCCGTCGTGAACTTCTCCGACCTCGCGCGACTTGAGGCCATGCAGGCGGCGCCCGCCGGGCCGGAGCGAGGCATCGCGATCAACCACAAGGCCCATGCCGAACCGGATCCGGACGCCGTACTGGCGATTCCGGCCCCGGTTCACCCGGTCGCTCAGCAGGTCGCGACCACGCTGCCTCTTGTGGCCTCTCCGGCTCCGGCGGTGAGTTACATCGGGCTGGACGACATTGCCGCCGTCGGATCCGGCTTCAGCTACATCCCGCCCGACACGGATGGCGCGGTCGGGCCGACGCGGATCATGAACTCGCTCAACAACAACTATCGCGTGCTCGACAAGGCCACAGGAGCCACGATCAGCACGGTGTCCATGGCGACCTTCTGGGCGGGCACCGGCGCGACGGGCCCGTTCGATCCGAAGACGCTCTACGATCCGTACAACGGCCGGTTCATCGTCGCGGGGGTTTCGAACGCGGCGTCTGCGGCTTCGTCAGTGCTCATCGGGTTGTCGGCAACATCCGACCCTAATGGCGCGTGGACGCTCTACAGGTATCAGATCTGTTCGACCGCCGCGTGCGGAGCCGGCACCGACTGGTGGGCGGACTTCCCGTGCATCGGGTTCAACAAGAACTGGGTGGCGGTGACGGTCAACATGTTCAACACGACCTCGGGGGCCTTCCATGAATCCCGCATTCTGGGAGTGGACTACCCGACGCTCCGGGGCGGAACGTACTCGGCCACGCTCTTCACCGGTCTCAATGATTTCTCCATCCAGCCGGCGGTGACCTACTCCGCCACCGAGAACACGCTCTACGCCCCGGCGCACTGGAGCAGTGCCGGGCGCTCGTATCACCTGAACACGATCACCGGGACGGCGGCCGCGCCTGTGTACACGCAGGGCCCGTTGCTGGCCCACCCGGTCCTGAGCGCGTGGACCCAGCCCAGCGGCAACATCGCGCCGCAGGCGACCGAACCGGGAACGGGCGCGGTGGCGTCGGTCGATTCCGGGGACGCCCGAATCGTCGACGCCGTGTTCCGAAACGGCAACATCTGGTACGCGCAGACGGTCGGCCTGCCCGCTGGAGGGCTGACCCACACCGCGGCCCAGTGGGTGCGCCTCGATACGGGCGGTGCCTTTGTCGATGGCGGGCGAGTTGAAGATCCGACGGCGACATCGTCGAACGGCGGCAAGTGGTACGCCTATCCGTCGATCGCGGTCAATGCGGGCGACGACGTGTTGTTCGGATTCTCGCAGTTCGCGTCGAGTCAGTTCCCGTCGGCCGGATACGCGTTCCGGGCCGCAGCGGATGCGGCCGGCGCCATGCGGGACGTTGTCGTGTCGAAGGCCGGCGACGGGTTCTACTACAAGACCTACAGCGGCTCTCGGAACCGGTGGGGCGACTTCAGTGTCACGCAGGTCGATCCGGTTGATGACACCTCGATGTGGTCCGTCCAGGAGTATGCCAAGGCGCAGGTCGGGACCGGCAACGGGTCGGGGCGGTGGGGGACGTGGTGGGTCAACGTCGTGCCTCCAGGCGGGGCGCCTGTCGTGGCCACAAACCCCGGCAGCCAGAGTGTCGGGCGCGGCGCCATGGCCTCGTTCACGTCGACCGCAACTGGCGACCTTCCGATGACCAGTCAGTGGCAGGTGAGCACGCCGCGGCCGGGCGTCTGGTTCAACGTCGCGGGGGCGACCTCGTCGCCGCTCATCTTCACGGCGGCGCTTGCGGACAACGGGAAGCAGTATCGCGCGGTGTTCACGAACGCGTTCGGCTCGGCCACCAGTAACCCGGCCACGCTGACGGTGGTGGCGAGTCCCGCACCGCCGGTCATCACATCGCAACCCACCGGCCAGACAGTCGTCGACGGCACGATGGCGAGCTTTGTCGCGGCGGCGGCGGGCGGCCCGGCGCCGGCCGTGCAGTGGCAGGTCGGGACGCCAGGCGGAGGGAACACCGGTGCGAGTGACGGGATTACCTGGAGCGATGTTCCCGGGGCGACCGCGGCGACCCTCTCGTTTACTGCCGTCCTCGGCGACAACGGGAAGCTCTATCGGGCGGTGTTCACGAACGGGTCGGGCACAGCGACGACTCTTCCCGCGAGGCTGAGCGTCGTTGCGTCACTGACGGCGCCGGTCGTCACGACCTCGCCTCTCCCCCAGACAGTTGCGGCCGGCGGTACCGCGACCTTCACGGCCGCGGCGACAGGAAGCCCGACGCCGACCGTCCAGTGGCAGACGGGCACGGTTCGCGGGATGTGGAATTCGATACCAGGTGCGACAGCGACGACCTACTCGTTCACAGTCGCGGCCAGCGACAGCGGCCGGCAGTATCGTGCGCTCTTCACCAACGCGGCGGGGACGGCGACGACCAATGCCGCCACCTTGACGGTTTCCGCGCCTGACCCGCTGCCGGACACCGAAGGCAGCGTCACGGGCCCTCCGTCACGGACACCATGATGCCGTAGCCCCGGTCGAGCGGGGTTCGTTCCGCCTTCGAGACGGTCAGATCTATCTGGCACGACCGCTGACCGCGCGCTGCGAGCGGCAGATCGATGACCAGGCGCTCCCAGGCATCCGAGGGCGGCCTGGTTCGCATGAACGGCCGGCCGTTGACGCTGACCTCGACGCCGAGGATCTCCCCGCGCGGATCCGGCGGCGACGCGCGCAACGAGAGCACGAGCCTCGAACCCTCCGGCTTGACGCACAGACGCGATCGCTCCCGCGACCATCGGTACTGCCTGCCAGTCTGCGGCTCCACTTCAGGCGGAAACAGGCCGAATGTCGCGCCTGGCCGGGTCGCCTGATCACGAACGCGAATCGGCACGGACACGGCCAGCGCCAGGAGTGCAACCGGAACCAACCACGATCGCGCGGTCCTCAGGCGCCGCATGCCTGCGCCTCCGCCCGCGGGCCCGCTCTCCGGCTGAGGCTCGGCCCCGGAGCGAAGCGCCATGGCGGCAACGACTCCAACCGTGAGCCAGAACGCGTAGGAGACGGGCCTGACGAGCAGCGGGTGGCCGGCCAGGCAGGTCAGGAGAAACACCGCTAGGCCCGCGACGATGCCGTTGAAGGCGGGAGTCCTTGCCGCTTCGCCCGCGCGCAATGCCGCTCGCGCGACGGAGTAGAGCAGCCACAGAAACGCCAGGAGTCCGATGATGCCGGCCTCGGCACCGATCTGCACGAAGTTGTTGTGCGCGTTCTCGGCCGGATAAGAAATCGCCAGTTGAGGATGCAGAAAGTTCGGCGACAGCGCGTAGAAGCGTCCGACTCCGGCACCGAAGAACGGCGCGGTGCCCCACATGTTCAGGGCCGTCGCCAGGAACCACCACCGGAATTCGAGTGAGAGGAGTCCAAGCTTGTCGGCCGCGAGGCTGTCGCGGTTCCAGAGCCATGTCGGCAGGAACCACCAGACGGCCACAACGGCGAGGCCGATTGCCGCAGTGAGCAGCGCGGCAGTCCGGAGCATCGGCCACCCGCGGGCCCGCGAGTAGGCGACCAGGCGCCACGCGCCCACGACGCCCGCGGCGCCCAGCGCCGCGCGGGATCCGCTGATCCACAATCCGGCGAGCAGCATCAACGCTCCAGCCGTCCAGGCGATTCGCGTCCATCGGCGTGACCCGATTGCGAGCGCGGCGGCGACGCAGAGGAAGAGGGCGAAGTACGACCCGGCCGCGTTGAGGTCGGCCACGAAATAGCTCAGGCGGTTCGTCGTGACGAGCGTCCGGATCGAGCGCCAGCCCGTTGCCTGGGCCATCAGCAGCTGCCCGAGTCGGAACACGCTGAAGCATGCGCACAGCACCGCCGTCACCGTCATCAGCCGGGCGAGCCGCTCGGCGAGCGCAGGGCGCGCACGAGCAAGGGCCACGACGGCAGGAACGAGGAGCAGGCCCTCGATCAGCATCCCCGTGCCGCCCGCGCCCGTCGTCTCGTAGCTCCGTCCGAAGAAGTACTCCCTGGCAATGACGCGGATCGATTCGATGACTTCCGCCCACGTGCGGCCGGGCACCGGATCGTTCATCACGCTGACCGCGAATGACGCCGCCACGACGCCGCCGCAGATCCAGAGCGGTGCGGCGATCCGTCCGAGATTCGGCGCGTCGGATCGCGCCGCCAGGACGCGGTTCGCCAGCCACCCGGCGAGGAACGCGAGCACCAGTGACTCGGCGAACCAGATCGCGCCGGCGCCCGTGAGCAGCGTGGCGATGGCGACTTCGAGCGGGACGAGGAGCGCGACGGCGAACAACCCGGCGGAAGGTGAGGCTGCGGTGAGCGCCAGGATCCCGGCGAGCAGCGCGAGCGGCGGCGACCAGGCGTGGGTGATGATCGCGGCCACCGGGAGGAGCGCAGCCAGCGCGAGCGATCGACGGCCGAGGGACCAGTTCGCCAAGACGCGCCTCATGCCACGCGCTCAGGCGTCATCGGGCCGGCTCCGATGAGCAGGCGGATGTCGACAAGTCCGGACAGCAGGAGGTCATTCAGGAGGTTGTGTCGCTGTCTTCGGCGGCCGCAACCGGACCGGTTCGCGTCGCGCGTCGGTCTCGACTCATCGTGCGGCGTACATTTTCCGACATGGACCGTGAAACCGCAAGCAACCTCGCGCATGGGGACAGCCTCGATCCGTCGCGATCGGGCAAACCACGGGCGCGGTCGAGCCGATCGACTGTTCAGCCGGTCGTGGAGCGGCGATGAACGCGGGGAACGGGAGAGGTCTGGCGGAGGCGAATCAGGTGATGCGCGCGCAGCCGGGCGTGCCAGCGCGCAGGAGGTATGATAAAAGGCTCATCAAGGGGGGCGGATCGGCCGGCCCATCAGAAGGACACACCGACATGACGACCCGCGGCGACGACAGGTTGGATCGCGCAGAGGACGAGATCTCGCTGAAACCGCTCTTCGAAACGTTGTGGGCGTCCCGCTGGATCATCATGGGGTCGGTCGCCGGCGTGGCGATGATCTACGTGGTGGGAGCGCTCATCGCGATCCTGCTTGCTCCGGTCGAGCGGCTGGGCTCCATCCAGTTCCGGCTCCTCTTCGAGGGCGCGGACAAGGGCGAGTACCCGAACGGCACCGCGTTCAGCGCCTCGGAGATCGTCGCGGGGCCGGTCCTCTCCGAGGTATTCAAGACCAACGACCTGCAGCGGTTCGGGACCTACGAGAACTTCAAGGACTCGATGTTCGTCCTGCAGTCGAATCTCGAGCTCGACCTGCTCGGATACGAATACGGCGCCCGTCTCGCCGATCCGAAGCTCAGCCCCATCGACCGCGCGCGAATCGAGGCGGAATTCAAGAACAAGCGGGAGGAGCTGGTCGATCCGGTCTACACGCTCAGCATGAGGCGCACAGAGCGCCTCAAAATCCTGCCGCACGACGTCGTGGGCAAGGCGCTCGTCGACACACTGGCGACCTGGGCGAAACAGGCCGACGAGCGCAAGGGCGCGACCAAGTACAACATCGACGTGCTCTCGCCGAGCATCCTCCAGCGCGACATGCTCGAGCGCGAGGACTACCTGGTCGCCATCGACATCCTGAGGACGAAGACCGCCCGGGTCCTCGCCACGATCGATCAGATGGCCAAGCTGCCGGGTGCGAAGGTCGTCCGGCTGGGACCCGAGCGGAAGACGCTCGCGGACCTGCGATCCGGGCTCGAGGATATCATCCGCTTCGAGCTGGAGCCGCTGCTCGGCGTGATTCGTTCGGACGGCATCACCAAGAGCGCGCGCGCCCTGTCGATGTATGCCGGCAACCAGCTGTTCCAGCTTCGGCTGGAGCAGCGTGAAGCCGCGGATCGCGTCGCGGCCCTTCAGGGATCCATCCGCGAGTTCTCGTCACAGCGGGGCCTGACGGGCGGCGACACCAAGACGAGCCCGGCCAGCCCGGCGGGAAGCGCCGCCGGCTCGACGATTACGCCCCAGCTCGATCAATCGTTCCTCGACCGGATGATGTTGCTCTCCACCGCCAGGGACGATTCGGAGTACAAGCGGAAGATGACCGACCGCGTCATCGAGGAGAGCGAAAAGATGGCCGCGGTGAGCCGCGAAGCCGCCTACTACGAGGACCTCGTCAGAGAGCTGCAGCGATCGCCCGGCAAGCCGGCCGGGTACGCCGAAGCGGTGGCGCTCATCAAGACCCGCACATCCGCGGCGTTCGACGAGATCGTCAAAGGGGTGGAGCAGACCGCGGCGATCTACCGCGAGATCTCGGCGCTCAATCTCAATCCGTCCTCGACGCTCTACGCTCAGACCGGCCCGTTCACGGAGCGAACGGAGCGGCCGCTGTCGCCCAGGACGTTGGCGCTGTATCTGGTGCTCATCAGCGTGCTGACGGCGATCCTGTCCTCCATCTACAGCCTGATCCGCCACGCCGTCAGGCGGCGCGCGTCTGGCGGGGCCGCTTCCTAGCAGCCCTCACCGGCCCTCGGGCCTGGTCTTCGCCGCCGAGCGGGGCATCGACGCGCCGAGCATCCAGCCCGCGTTGAACCCGACCTTCCCCCCGTCGATCATCGGCCCGGCGCGGACGCCCGGCCCGCGACCTCCTCCAGAAACGCGCGGACCTGGCGGGCGACATCGGACCAGGTCCTCGGGAAATTCGCCACCCGCCTGGACCCGGTCGCGACCAGCCGGTCGCGGAGGGCGAGATCCCTGGTCAGCGCGAGCGTCTGCCGGACCCACGCATCAGGCTCGTGGGCCGCCGCGTAGAGCGCGGCTTTCTCGCACAGATCCCTCGCGTAGGGAAGTTCGGCCGCCACCTGCGGCTTCCCCCAGCCCATGGCCTCGAGGTGCGAGGAGCTCAGCGACTCGAGCAAACTCGGGTTGACGCACGCATCGATGCGCTGGTAGAGCGCCTTCAGGTGCGCCTTGTCCACCCAGCCGAGGGCCACGAGGGTCCCCTCCGACACGAGGTCTCGAACCCCTCCGCCGCAGATGCTCTCCAGCTCGTCCGCTGAGATCGTGACGACGAGCCGCGCCGCCGCGCCCTGCGCCTTGAGCCGCCTGAAGGCTTCCACCAGCACCGCATGGTTCTTGTGCGGCCGCGCGTCCGCCACGTAGAGAAAGGTGGTGGAACCGGCGGCGCCCTTCGCCGCCAGCGCGGCCTCGATCCGCTCGGGCAGCGGCTGGGAGGCCACCTCGGACTCCGACTCGAACGGCTTCGCGATCACCCGCAGCGGCTGCGTCTCACGGGTGATCCGCTGCAGCTCGTACGCCATGCGCCACGTCTGCACGATGATGCCCGAGGAGGCGCGGATCGTCCGGCGCGAGAACCAGCGCAGGGCGGCGAGCGACGCCATGCCGCCGCTTCGGTACCGGGACACCGCGCGCCAGGGATAGCACTGGAACGCGTTCTGGACGCTGGTCACCTGGGGGACGCGCCCGGGCCGGTACGCGCCGAGATTCACGCACCAGATCACGTCGGAGCCGAGCCTGGCCGCCTCGCGCTGCAAACCTCCCGAACCCATGGCCAGGCGGTTGAACTCGGGCAGATTGTCCCGATCCAGCCGGTGCGCGGTGAGATTCTCGCACGACGAGACCTTCAGGAGCTCCGAGTCACCGTTCGAGAGGACGTCAATCGTGTCGAGCGGGAACGTCGTGGCGAGCGAGGTCAAGAGCAGGTTGAGGTTCGCTGCGCTCCCGCCGCCTCCGCGAAAGTAATAGAAGAGCGTCTTCATCGTTCCGCCGGGAAATGGCCTTCGCCAGCCAGCTCATCAACCGGTCCGCCCGGACATCCGGGCTCCAGGACGAACTGCCGGATTGGCTCGACGTGCCTGCGATAGTCGAACGACGCGGCTGCCCGCCGGCGGGCCGCTTCGCTCATGCTCTGCCACGCCGAGGGCGGCAGGGCCAACGCGCGTCGGAGGCCCGAAACGACGCTCTCAGGCGATTCATCGCGGAGCAGAATTCCTTCACGTCCGTCCTCCACATACAATGACAGGTCGCCGATCGGATTGACAACGACCGGAACGCCCGCGGCCAGGCTTTCGGCCACCTTCGTCGGAAAACCCGCGCGGCTGAATCTCGCATCGGGCCGAAGAAGCACCGTGAAATCGGATTTCATCAGGCGGCCCGGCACCTCCGGTTGCGGCACCGCGCCGTGGAACACCACGGTATCGCCGAGGGCTTCCAGCCAGCGCCGGACCCGCCCATCCGTCTGCTCCAGCGTCTCCCGGTTCGGGCCGAACAGGTTGAGCGCGACCGCATGCCCTTGCGCACGAAGCATGGCGAGCCCGCACAAGAGGTTGGCGAGCAGATCCTTGCGGCCCGGCGTGCCGGCATACGCGAGCGCGAGTGAGTTCGGGCTTCGGGAAGGGCGGTCGATCGCCCGCCACTTCGTCGCCTGCAAGTCAACCAGTGGCGGCACCCGAAGCGCGGCGCAGCCCCGTGATGCGAAGTACTGCTCGAGGAAGGTGGAGACGACGATCGCGCGGCCGGCCGACGGCTTGACCAGCCGCGTCGCGAACTCGGCATCCCACCACGCCGGGCTGACTCGTCCGCCGGGAAACTGACGCGGCGCATACCATTCCGTGCAATCGAGCACCAGGCGCAGCTGGCGTGCCCGGCAAAGTCCGCGAAGCCGTGACAGAAAGTAGGTCCCTCCCTGGTAAGCGATGACGGCGTCGCCTCGCCGGCTCGGCTGATCGGCGAGCCAGCGAAGCGTCCTTGTCCCCGCCAGCATCGCCCCGGCAAGCCTGCGGGGAGGCGAGAGAGGCGCATGACGAAGTTCGCCCTGCGAGACATAACGGAATCCTTCGAACTGGAAGGAACCATCCGCCTGGAGATCCTGCTTCCGGCCCTCCGCCTCCCACCCCGCAAACACAACGGCCGCGCCCGCGTCCCGGAGGGCCTTCCCCGTTCCCAGCACGCGTGCCGCGCCGGCATCACCCTCGGGAAATCGGAAGCTCCCGACGTAGAACACGGTGGGCGGGCGGGATGTCGCGGCAGCGCTTCCGCTCACCGGCTAGCCCTTTCCGCTCGCAGCGCGTTGAACCGCTGCTTCGAGGACCGCGGTCAATGCCGGCGCCGCCACGTAGAGCGAGTACTGCTCCTCGACGCGCCGCCGGCCAACCTGCCCGAACCTCTCCGCCAGGCCGCGGTTCTCGAAGAGCCGCTCCAGCGCCAGAGTCCACTCCCGCTGTGTGCTCGCAAGGAACCCGCTCGCGCCGTGCTGGATCACCCGAGGGTTCTCTCCGACTGGCGAGGCGATTGTCGGCCTCCAGCATCCCATGTACTGGATGAGCTTGGTGGACTCGGACCACGGGATCCACTCCAGCGGCCGCACACCAACCGGGCGAGCGCATTCCGGCGCCTGTCGTACAGATGGAAGATCGCGCCGTCGTAGTCGACGACGTAGGGAAGCCGCCTGGCGCCGCGGTCGAATCGCGACAGGCACAGCACGCGCAGGGTGCCACGTGGCAGCCGGGTGCCCTCGGCTGGACGCTGTGGGATTGCCGTCGCTGCGGGTGCGGACCTCATTCAGCGCACGCCGTTTCCGGGGAGCGCCGCCAGCGTGAGCCGCCGCCAGGCTCGGATCGCGAGCGAC
The DNA here is from genome assembly GCA_963695795.1 of uncultured Acidobacteriota bacterium. Lineage (GTDB taxonomy): Bacteria > Acidobacteriota > Vicinamibacteria > Vicinamibacterales > JAKQTR01 > CAVOHU01. The sequence goes on from CAVOHU010000001.1 coordinate 699,819, forward strand.
CCCGCGTCGCGGTAACCGGCCCCGCCGAACCGGCTTCCGATGGCGAGAAGCGCAGCGATGCCGAGCGGAACGCAGACCGCGATCGCGAGCGCCGCGTCCTGCCGGCTCGCCATGGCCGGCTTCAAGTTGAGGAGTGCGAACACCAGCGCGGCCGCCAACGCGGAGCCCACCAGGGTGCCAATCGCGCGGCGGGTCGGCGCCCTCGGCAGCTTCACGGCGGTATGAATGATCGCGGCGAAGTAGAACGACCCGAGGGCCCAGGACGCGCTCGATGCGATGACGGTTCCGACCGGTCCGACGAGAATCACCAGGCCGATGGTCAGAACGATGTTGGCCAGCAGACTCACGATGACGTACCGCAGCTCGAGCTCGGGACGGCCGATGCCCTTGCAGATCGCGGTGCCGGGACCGGCGATCGCCACGGCGGCGAGCGTGCCCATCGCGAGTATGCGCAGCATGGAGGCGGCTTCCGGGGAGGGCTGGCCGACCCAGAGCAGCACGATCGGCCCGGCCAGGCCGATCAGGACGAAGCCCGTGATCCCGCCGAGCAGGCTGACCACCGGCATGACGCTTCGATAGAGACGGCGTACCCCGCCCCAGCTTCTCGCGCCCGTCATGGCTCCGGCGGCCGCGATGGTCGGGACGTAGAACAGGTTGCCTACCTCAACCAGCAGTTGTGCGAGGCGGGCTGCAACGCTGTAGTACCCGGTCCAGACCGGTGAGGCGAGCACCGCTAGAACGATCCGGTCGGACTGGCCGCGGAGAAACGAAGCGCCGCGCCCAAGGCAGAACACCCCGAAGTACCTGGCCGTGCTGATTGCCGGCCCCGCGGCGTCGTTCCCCCTCGCATGTGGAATCGGCCCCGCGCTCCGCGCGCCGATGACGAGCGCGCCCATCGTCACGAGCTGGCCCGTCGCCGCGCCGGCGAGCATGGCCGTGAAGTCGAACCCGAGCCGAAGCCCGGCGATCGACACCGCGTACATGGTGACCTGACCGATCGTCAGCGCCAGCGAGCTCGTCCGCGCGCGCTGCATCGCCGAGTTGAGCGCCCCGAGCGTGCCGTTGATGCCCGCGAAGACGACCAGCGCCGAAAGCACGACGAGCACGCGGCGCGCGGATGCCGCGTCTTCGGCTGCAACCCCGAACATCGTCATCACGCGGGCCTGGAAGAGCAGTGCAGCCGGCACGAAGAGCAGCGGGAGGGCGAGCGACACGGCGATGCCGAACCGGACGAACCGCTTCAGCGCGCGCTGGTCACCCTGGCCCCACGCGACGGACATCTTCCACAGGAGCGTGCCAGCGCCCGGGTCGGTGATGAGCGTGCTCAGGGACACACACGCCGCGATCGACTCCCAGAGCCCGAACCGCGCCATCCCGAGGTACCCGATCACGAACGGCAGCGCGACGACCGATGACAGGGCGGCAATGAGCCGCGCCGCGAGCAATCCGCCGCTGTTCCGCCCGACCTCGGAATGAAGATCATCTGCAGGATCCGTTTCCTGGTAGGTGGGAAGGACGTCAGGCTGATCCACGGCGGGTGCGCCGTCGTTGGACTCGACTGGATGCACTCAGTTGGAGACGCGACCCGCCTCGGCGGGTGTCGCATTCGCGGCGCCGGTGGCGTGGCTGGTCCGGCGACGAATCACGAACCACACGCCAAGCCCGAACAGTACGTAGGCGGAGGCCAGCAGCGTCAGTACGAGCCCGCGGCTGAATTCATCGATGCGCCGGTAGTACACGGTGATGGCGGCCGAGCACGCCATCAGCGCGTATTCGAGCCAGAGCGTCCTCTTGTGGCTCCAGCCGGACAGCACGAGCCGCTGGTACCAGTGTTCGCGGTGCGCCTCCCAGAATCGCGCGCCGCGGATGATTCTCTTCAAGAGCACGTAGGTCGCGTCGACGACGAACGGTGAGAAGAGGATGATCGTGATCCAGAGGCCGAGCACCCGATCGCGGTTGGCCTTGACGCCGAGCGATGCCGCGAGGAACCCGAGCGGCGCGGCGCCCACATCACCCATGAATATCCGCGCTGGCGGGTAGTTGTAGATCAGGAATCCGGCGCTCGCTGCCGCAACGAGGACGGCAACGAGCCCGATGCCGAGCCCCCCGCTTCTCAGCGCCAGGAAACCCATCACGCTGAACCCGATGACGGCCATGCCTCCCGCGAGGCCGTCCATGCCGTCCATGAAGTTGTAGAGGTTCGTCATCCAGACGACGAAGAGCAGCGTGAGCGGGTAGGCCGACGTGCCCAGGTAGAACGAGCCGATTCCGGGCAGGTAGAAGGTGTAGATGGTGAAGTTCGCTCCGAAGACCAGGAATGCCGCCGCGACGACCTGCGCCAGGAACCGGACGATCGGCGAGAGGTCCCGGATATCGTCGAAGAACGACACGCCCACGAGCAGCAGCGTCGACAGAAAGACCGTTTCGAAATCGTGCCTCAGCAAGTCGCGGACCGCTGCTCCGAGCAGGCCGTCGACCCAACCGGATCGCGCGGCAACGACGGCGGCCACCGTCCCGATGCTCAAGCTGAGGAAGATGGCCACGCCCCCCGTTCGCGGCGTCGACACGTGATGCAGCGACCGCGCGTTGGGCTCGTCCATGACACTGGCGGCTCTGAACGAAGCCAGGTAGCGCGTGAACGCCGCCGAAAACAGAAGTGTTGCGGCCGCAATGACGAGTATTGGGATCATGTCCGGGACGTGCTGGCAGATTTCATCCGGAAGAACTCACCTTACCACGAGCCCGCTCGATGCAGCGCGGCCATGGTCTCCTCCCATCCGATTTTCAGTGCAATCGTCGGGGCAAACCCGAGCTGGTCCTGTATCAACGTCGCATCCACGGCGACGTCCTCGGTGTATTTCTCCAGGCTGGCGCGCGTCAGGGGCGGCCGGACCCTGGTCACCCGGCAGGCGCCTTCGCAGAGCGCGGCTGCGGCGCGCACGGCAGGCATCGGGACGTGGAGCCGCGGCGCCCGGCGGCCGACCGCCCGGTAGATCGCGCCGATGATGGTCGCGAGCGTGTGAACCTGCCCGTCCGAGACGTTGAATGTCGCGCCTGCGGCAGCCGGATGGTCTGCGGCGAGCACGGCAGCCCGGGCGAGGTCGCGTTCGTGCACCACCGTTCGGCGGTTCTGGCATGCGCCGACGGGAACGAAACGGCGCCGCGCAATCGCCAGGGCCAGCCGCCTGTAGTTGCCCTTGAGGCGCGGGCCGTACACGGCCGCGGAGCGCAGCACGGTGCCGATCGGCCGTCCGCCCGAGGACGCCGAGAGGACCGCGCGCTCGGCCGCGAGCTTGCTCCGGCTGTACGCGGTATCCGGGCGCGGCGGGGCATGTTCGGCGAGCAGGAGGCCATTCGAGGGACCGTAGACGGCAATGGTGCTGAGCAGCATCACCCGCCGGACGCCCTCGGCCAGCGCGGCTTGCAGGACGTTCTCGGTTCCGCCGACATTCACCCGGTCGTACTGATGCTCCAGCGCCTCGACATTCTCGAACTGGTGGAGCAGGGCCGCGAGATGCAGCACGACGTCCGCGCCCGCGACGGCCGATCGTACGGCTCGGGCGTCGCAGATATCGCCGAGACGCGCGTCGACGCCTGGCGGCAAGGCCTCCCCGGCCAATGTGTCGATGGAATACGTCCTGACGGAATAGCCGGCGTCCTGGCAGGCGCGTACGACGGCGGGACCGACCGCGCCGGTCGCGCCCGTCACCAGGGCCACGCGTTCAGCCAAGGGACCTCATCGGCCGAGCCGGGATGCCCACCACCTCGCGAACGAGCGCCTCGTACTGCCTGGAGATCGATTGGCGGGAGTAGTTCGCCATCACGTGGGCGCGCCCCGCTTCGCCCATCGCCGCGTTCGACGGGCGATCCCGCTCCGCGTCGCTCACCGCGCGAGCCAGATCCTCAGGCGATCCCGGCCGGATGACGATGCCGCAGTTCGCCGACCTCACGAGCTCGGCGAGGTCGGAATTGGAGTCGGCGCAGGCGAGGACCGGCCTGGCGCACGCCATGATCCGGTACACCTTCGATGGCACCGCGTCGAATCCCGCGTTGGCGGCGAGCGGCACGAGGCAGAGGTCCGATGACGCGTAGATCTGCGGAACCAGGCCGTAGGGCTGGTGCGGCATGATCCGGGTATTGGCCAGGCCTCGATCCTGCGCGATGCGCATCAACCGATCGCGCACGACACCCTCTCCGACGAGGAGAAAGACGATGCCCGGCTCTTCACGCAACAGCCATGCGGCGTCGAGCACCGTCTCGAGGCCCTGGGCCATTCCCATGTTTCCCGCGTAGGTGACGACGAATGCCTTGTCGAGCCCGTGCTGGCGGCTGAAGAGGTTGGACTTTGGAAGCGGCGCCATGTCGTCGACGTCGACGAAATTCGGGATCAGCCGGACCTTCTGGTCCGGAACGGACTTCTCCAGGATCCGCCGCCTCATCCTGGCGGCGATGGCCGTGACGATCCGGGCGCGCGTGTACACGAAACGCTCCACCGCGAGGAGGATCGCAATCGCCCTCCGGCTCTTGAGCGCTCCAAGCGTGATCGCGATGTCGGGATACAGCTCCTGGACGTTGTAGATAAACGGCGCGCGATAGAGGCATCCGAGCAGCCAGGCGCACACGCCGACGGTCAGCGGAGGGGACGGCGCGAGGATGACATCGACGCGCCGGACGAGCGCGGCGGCCGCGATCAGGCTGAGGAAATGAAACTGCGCCCACGCCAGGAGCCTCGCCAGGATCCTGCCGCTCTTCCGCGGCATGCCGACGTGCAGCACCCGGATCCCGTGAAACGTGCTCTGCGAGAGCAGCGGCCCCCACATCGCGGCGAGCGGCTGGCGCGCCTCGGCGTCCGCGTCCCGGTTGTAATGCGGAACGGTCGTCACGACGGTGAGATCGTGACCCGCGGTTTTAAGATCGGCGGACAGTTCCCCCAGGATGACGGCCGTGGACACGCCGTCGGGCGGAAACACCAGCGTGAGGACGAGGATGTGCGCCATCTCGCCGGAGGCCGGCTACGCGGAGTCGGTTCGCCAGACGACGCGATTCACGTAATCGACGTAGCTCAGGATGATCCGAGCCACTTTCTCGGACACGTTGGGCGCGTCGTAGTCCTTCACGAGGCGGAGGATCCGATCGTCGCCGCGCGGCTGTGTCTCGAGCACGGCGAGCCCCTCCTGAACGCGCGGCCAGTCGAGCCCCGTCATCATGACCGCGCCTTCTTCCATGCCTTCCGGCCGTTCGTGGGCCTGCCGGATGTTGAGGGCCCTCAGGTTGAGGATGGATGACTCCTCGGTGACGGTCCCGCTGTCGGACAGGACGGCACGGGCCTGCCGCTCGAGCGCGACGTAGTCGCTGAAGCCGAACGGCTTGGACAGCTCCAGGAGCGCCGGGAGCGAGATGCGCTCCGCCTCGAGCCGTTTGCGCGTCCGCGGGTGCGTCGAGAACACGACGCGCCGGCCGAGCCCGGCCAGCTGCGTCAGCGTGTCGATCAGCTTTGCGAACTGCCGCGGATCATCGACGTTCTCCTCCCGGTGGGCGCTCACGACGTAGTACTGGTCCGGCTCGAGCTTCAGCCGCGCCAGCACGTTCGACGCCGTGATCTTGGGCCAGTAGTAATGCAGCACCTCGAACATCGGGCTGCCGGTCTTGATCACGCGATCCGGAGGCAGCCCTTCGCGCAGCAGGTAGTCGCGCGAGATGCTCGAGTACGGGAGATTGACGTCGCTCACGTGATCGATGATCCGGCGGTTGATCTCCTCCGGCACGCGCTCGTCGAAGCAGCGGTTGCCCGCTTCCATGTGGAAGACGGGGATCCTCAGCCGTTTGGCGGAGATCGCCGCGAGGCAGCTGTTCGTGTCGCCGAGCACCAGGACGGCGTCGGGCCTTTGCTCCCGCAGGAGGGCATCGGACCTGGTGATGACCAGGCCGATCGTCTCGGCCGCGGTGCCCCCGGCCGCGTCGAGGAAGGCGTCCGGCTTCGGGATCTCGAGATCGTCGAAGAAGATCTGGTTCAGCTCGTAATCGTAGTTCTGGCCCGTGTGAATCAGGACGTGATCCATGGTGCGGCGCAGCGCGGCCATCACCCGCGACAGCCTGATGATTTCCGGGCGCGTGCCGACGATGGTGGCGACCTTCATGATGTGTGGCCTTCCGGTGAGACGTTCAGGGGCTGCGTGTCGGGGCGCTGGGGGTCGAAGAGCTCGCTCGACCAGAACAGCGTCACGAGCTCGGTCGTTCCGACGTTCTCGATCGAGTGTGTGTAGCCCGGCGGGATGTCCACGACGCGGTAGTCCCGGCCGGACACCCGGTACTCGATGATGTCGATCCCGCCGAGCACGCTCCGGAAGCGGATGAGCGCCTCGCCCTCCACCACGAAGAACTTCTCCACCTTCGTCTGGTGATAATGATGGCCGCGGGTGACGCCCGGCTTCGTCCTCGACACGAACAGCTGGCCGAAGGGCGCCGACTTGACGAACTCGGCGAGGCTTCCGCGCGCGTCGGCCCTGATCTCCAGCGTGTAGGCGAAGTCGTCGGTCTTCAGGTACGAGAGATACGTCGTGTAGAGCGCGCGGACGAACGGGTTGGAGAAATCGGGCACTTGCAGGGTCTTTCGATGCGCACGGAACGACTCGACCAGGCCGGCCAGCTCGCCGAGCGTGGTCGTGTGGGACCTCAAGGTCTCACCGAAGCGGAAGCCGCCCTCTCCGCCCTCCGGCCGCGGCAGCTCTCGCACGAATGCCTCGACCACATCGTCGATGTAGGTCAGATCGATGACCCGGCCGGGATCCGAAATCTGGATCGCCAGGCCGCGCGCGATGTTGTGGCAGAAGGTGGCGGCGACCGAGTTGTAGTTCGGCCGGCACCACTTGCCGAAGAGATTCTTGAGCCGGAAGGCCACCCCGGCGGCGCCCATGGTCCTGCAATAGTCTCGCAGGACGTCCTCGGCCGCCCGCTTGCTCGACCCGTACGGATTGTCGAGCGCTGCCTGGATCGAGGAGGCCAGCACGATCTTCGGCGCCCGCCCCTGCGCGATGAGTCTCCGGCAGATGTCCGCGGTGAAGCCGGCGTTTCCGGACTGGAACTCGGACGGATGGTCCGGCCGGTTCACGCCGGCGAGGTGATACACGATGTCGGCGGAGGCCAGGCCGTCATCGAGCGTTTTCGGCGCGCCGCCGAGGTCGTACTCGATGACCCGGAGCCCTGCGCGAGTTCGGAGCACGGTGCAGAGGTTCCGGCCGACGAACCCGTCCGACCCGGTGACAAACGCGTTCATGGGCTGTCCGGCTACTCCTGGAGAAGTTCGGCGGCTTCGCCGCCCATGGCGCGCTGGATCGAACCGAGATTGCGCAGCAGCGCCTCCATGCCGTCCACGTCGAGCCGCGCGGTGTTGTGCGAGTTGTAGTCCTCGAGCACGCTCACCGCCGACTCGCCCTCCGAGAAGTACTTGGCGTAGTTGAGGTCGCGGGTGTCGGCCGGCACGCGGAAGTACCGCTCGGAATCGACGGCCCGGGCGCGTTCCTCGCGCGTCAGCAGGGTCTCGTACAGCTTCTCGCCGTGGCGGGTTCCGATCACCTGGATCGGGTTTCCGGCATCGAGCACGCGCAGCATCGCGCCGGCGAGCGTCCCGATGGTCGCCGCCGGCGCCTTCTGGACGAAGAGATCGCCGGGCTCGCCGTTCTGGAACGCATGCAGCACCAGGTCGACCGCATCGTCGAGCGACATCATGAAGCGCGTCATGGCGGGATCGGTGACGGTGAGCGGGCGGCCGGCGAGGATCTGAGTGATGAACAGCGGGATCACCGATCCCCGCGAGCCCATGACGTTGCCGTAGCGCGTCACACAGACGGTCGTGCCCTGCTCGGCCGCCGTCGCCGAACGGGCGATCGCGACCTTCTCCATGATCGCCTTCGACATGCCCATCGCGTTGATCGGGTAGGCGGCCTTGTCGGTGCTCAGCGTGACGACGTTCTTAACGCCGGCCTCGATGGCGGCGGTAATCGTGTTGTCGGTGCCGATGATGTTCGTGCGGACGGCCTCCATCGGGTAGAACTCGCACGAGGGCACCTGCTTGAGCGCCGCGGCGCTGAACACGTAGTCGACGCCGGTCGACGCGTCGCGTAGGCTGTCGAGGCTCCGGACATCGCCGATGTAGAACCGCAGCTTGTCGCTGGCGTACCGGTGCCGCATGTCGTCCTGCTTCTTCTCGTCCCGCGAGAAGACCCGGATCTGCGCGATCTCGGTGGACAGGAACCGCCTGAGGACGGCATTGCCGAAGCTTCCCGTGCCGCCGGTGATGAGAAGCGTCTTGCCTGAGAACATCGCGACTCCGTGGGAGCTCAGGGCCTGGCCGGGCCGCCGCGCCGCCGGATGGCGCCGGCGTAGGCCTCGAACAGGCGGGGAACGACCGAATCCGAGCGGAAGAGCCGGGCCTTCTCGAACCCGCGTCGTCGCAACTCCGCGCGGCAGGCGGCGTCGGCCTGGACCCTTCGCATGACGCCGACGAGCGCCTCGACGGTCGGATGGTCGATGGTCAGGATCGCGTCCTGTCCCGATTCGACGACCGAGGGAAGCGCGGAGGCAATCACGGGGCATCCGCACGCCATCGCCTCGATGATGGGAATGCCCAGGCCCTCGTGCATCGACGGGAAGATCAGCGCCGACGCGCCAGTGTACAGCGCCGCCAGCTCCGTGTCATCGAGCCGCGGCAGGAACAGCACTTTCCCCTCGAGCCCGGCCTCGCGCACCTGCCTCCGCGTGGCCTCCCGGACGTCGCGGCGGCCGTCGCCGCGCAGCACGAGCGGCCAGCCCTCGTCTCCGTCGAGCGCCGAGAGCCGCCGGTACGCTTCCACGAGCGACTGGTGGTTCTTGTGGGCCCAGAAGTGCGCCACATAGAGCCAGAAGTCGTCAGGCAGCGCGTACTTCTGCTTCAGCCGGGCCACGACCGCGGCGGAGACGGGGGCGAACTGCTTCGGAAGCACGGAGGGTATCACCGCCATCCGATCGGGCGCGGCGTTCAGCCGGGCCCGCAGGTCGGCGGCCGTTGCCTGGGAGATGGGGAGCAGGATGTCGGCCGACGACACGGTGCTCCGGATCATCGAGCGCAGGTAGGCGTTCTTGGCCATCCCCCACGGCGAGGACGGCGTCAAGGCCAGCAGGTCGTAGACCGTGACGGCGTTCGGCATCCGGCTGAGCGGTGACAGCGTGCTCGAGAACCAGTGCAGCACGTCCAGACCCATCCGGCTCGCGAGCCGCGGCAGGCGGAGGTTCTCGTAGAGCACCCGCTGGATGCGCGAAGCGGCGTGCACCGGCGCCCGCACCTGCTGGAACCTGGGATGAGACGGGACGATGCCTGCGCTGGCCTCCGTCACGTAGGCCACGAATTCGTGATCGCCGGCGTGCTCGGCGAGCCCCGCCACGAGGTTGGAGATGTAGTTCCATCCGCCACCGATGGCCGGCTGGGCGTGGAGCAGGTTGAGGCCGATCCTCATCGCGCGCGGGGCTCCCGGCCAAGAGCCGCCGCAGCCAGTTCGGCGACGCGGTCGGTCAGTGAGAACCGGCGCTCCACATACGCACGCAGGCGATCGGGGGGATGGCGGGGCAGCGACCCGTCGAGGTACTGCAGGACGAGATCGCGGATGGCCTCGACGCCGTTGTCGCGCGCGAGCCACTTCGGCTCGATTCCGCCGACGACTTCGGGAATCGCGCCGGTTGGCGTCGCCAGCACCGGCGTGCCGCTCGAGAGCGCTTCGACGGCAATCAGGCCGAAGCATTCGAGCGAGCTGGACGGCAGGACGAACGCGTCCGCCGCGCCGTGCATCCTGGCGAGCGTCTCCTCGTCGACCTGGCCCATCAGCCGGACCCGCGAGTCCAGACCGAGTTCGCTCACGAGGGCCTGCAGCCGGGTTCTCTGTGGCCCGTCGCCGGCCACGACCAGGTGAAACGGACGCCCGGCGGCAGCCACGCCCTGTAATGCGGTGATGAGCCGATCGAGTCCCATCCTCGGAACCAGCCGCCGCACCGTGAAGAGCACGGGAACATCGGCGGGCCATCCAAGCCGCGTGCGAATGTCGCCCCGGTCAACGGGCACGCCGAACCGCTCCATGTCAGCCCAGCCGTTGATGACCTGCACGCGCTCGGCCACGCGCGCGCCGTGGAGCTTCCGGACCAGGCCCTTCGTGAAGTGCGAGAACGCCGTGATGCAGGCGGAGCGTCCCAGGCAGCGCCGCTCCAGGAAGTGAAGTGGAGCCGCCCGCGGAGCCAGCCGGAGCCTCTGCCACCACCCCGCACCCGCGGCCAGCAGTTCCAGCTGGGCAGGAGAGTGTATCGAGAAGCACGTCCGGACCCCGCTCCCGCAGATCGCGAGTGCCCCCGCGTACTGCAGCAGCGTGTGCCCGTGCAGGCAATCGGGCGGGCCGGGGAGGTATGTCGCCAGCAGCCGCCTGGTGTGCTGTTGATGCACGCCGAACCGCCGCGGATCGGCGCCGTGCATCGAAGTCGGGGGATACCGGAGCAGGTGCAGGCCGTCCTGTTCCACGTGCTCCCGCTGCCGGCCCGACCCGTCCCGGGCGACGAGCCAGACCTCGTGGCCGAGGCCCGCGAGGAACGTGGCCTCGTCGAACGCCAGCCGCGCGGACCCGCTGGGCTCGTCGGGGTGGTACTGCAACGAGGCGATGACGATTCGCACTAGCGGTCCATCCGCACCGCGCGGGAATCGATCCGGGGAATCACTCGGCCGACCGGCGCAGGTCGAGCGTCAGCGCGCGCATCACGTACCGGGTGAATCGCACGCCGGCCCGGACGGACCAGACCAGCGCGAAGTAGACGACCAGCGTCCGTAACGAATCGAAGTAAATCGTGGTGCCCTGCTCCATTCCCATCGCCGCAATGGAGAAGGTCGTTCCCAGGAGGAGCGCGAAGACGCTGCGCGGCCGGATCGCAAGGTGATCGACCCCGCCGTAGATCAGGCCGAGCAGCAGCGCGAAGGCCAGCAGACCCGGCGCGGCGTAGTACGTGTACAGGATTCCGAAGGTCATCGGCAGGTAGTCGACGTCCTCCGGCAGGCGGTAGAAGGTGACCGAGAAGTTCTCCTCGAAGAGCATCCGGGGGTCCTGGAGCAGCTTGCCGGGCATCAGGGCGCTCGGGACCATGAGCATGAAGTTCCGCCAGAACGAGGCCAGGCCAGGCGTGGCGTGACGCAGGCGAAGATCGGCCCCCACGAGCGCGGGAAAGGCGTTGCCGTCGAAGCGGTAGGTGAAATCGTCGGAGAGCTTCGTCAGCCAGCGCGAGCCGGCGCTGGCCACCTGCGATCCGCTCGATAGCCAGTAGAGCCGATCCGCGAGCGCCTGCGTGCCGAGCTGCTCGTTGAGCCGTCCGCTCCTGACGCGCGCGGCCGAGATCAGGACGACGAGCAGCACGACCGCGAGCCCGAGCGCCAAGAGCCGCGACAGCCGCACCGGCACGTTGAGCCGTTTCAGGATGATGAGCATCAGCACGACGTTGAGCACGACGGCGCTGCGTGTGCCGCCGAGCGCCAGCAGCATCGAACTTCCGAGCGCGACGGGCACGGCGTAGGCGGGCCCCTTGCGCAGCACCAGGCCGGCGCAACCCATGACGAGAAACAGGCGGCCGAGGTACCCCGTGAAGCTCGCCATCCAGTACCCGCCCTCCAGGCCCGAGAGCACGGCGAGCTGGCTCAGCACGCCAAGGCCCAGCAGGATGCCCCAAATCGGCACTCGCGACACGGTCGGCAGGCTGGCGGCCTGCTGCCGGCGCGGTGCGAGCCCGATGAAGGCGAAGAGGTAGGCTGCCGCGAAGCAGAGCATCGCCCCGCCGGCGAGAACGCTCCAGTCGTCGACGTCGGCCCGCGTCAGGAAGGCGAACGATCGGAAGAAATTGTGGCCCGGAAAGACGCGCTGAACGATCTCGGAGAGTCCGTGATACACGAAGGCGACGACGACGAAGAGGCCTCCGGAGGAAGCGAGCCATCGCGAACGCAGGTACGCCAGCGTCACCAGGACGGCGATGATTTGAAGCGTGAGGCCGAAGAGCCAGGTCGGCGTCATGTCATCGGGCCCCGCGGGCCCCGGCGGACGCCTGCTGCCACCTGCAGCCGACGATCAGGCCGAGCGCGACGAGAACTCTCAGGTACGTCACAGGATGAACTGACTGCGAAGGCGTTCGATGTCCGTCAGTGTCCAAAAGGGCCGAGGGATTCGTAGAGGCGGAAGTACTCCCGGATGCTGCGCTCCCAGCTGAATTCCGCGGCGCGGTTTCGCTGCCGCTCAATGAGGGCGCGGCGATCGCCATCGCCGAGATTCAGCGCCCAGATCCAGCCTTCGACAATCGCTCGAACATCACGCGGGTCCGAGCATCGCGCGTACCCCGACCAGATCTCGCCGACGCTCGAGGCGGAGCTCAGCACCATCGGCCGCCCGGCCATCGCCGCTTCGAACGGCGGATAGCCGAATCCTTCATAGAGCGACAGGTAGGTGAAGACAGCGGCCGACTCGTAGAGACGCGCCAGCTCGGCGTCGGTCGCATGCTGAACCCAACGCAGCTGTCCGAGGCGCGCTCCCTCGCTGAGGCGGCGGCACTCCGATTTGCACATCCATCCGGCCCTGCCCGCCACGACGAGGATGGGGGCGTTCCCGCCAAGCTCGGCGCGCAGCCGCTCGTAGGCGTCGAGGATCGCGGAGTAATTCTTCCGCGGCTCGACGGTGCCGACGGCCAGGATGAACGGTCTATCGACGATGGGACCGTTCCCTGCGCCGGCAGGCACTCCGAGAGCATCGACCCCAGGATACACCGCCATGCATCGGTCGGATATCTGGGGCCATTCCTCGCGCACCTGGGCCGCCATCGACTGTGAGTCGCACACGATGAGGGCGCCTCGATCGAGCTGCCGCCCGATCGCCGCGCGGTATCCGCGGACATACGCCGGCTCGTGAAACCGCTCGTCCAGGGTCGACGCGTCGTGCATGGTGAACAGGGTGCGCCGGCCCTGGCCCGGAAAGACGTAGAAGAAGAGGCCGTGGCCGACGTCGGCCGCCGGCAGGAATCGGCCGGCCCAGTCCGCGAGCACCGTCTGGCGCAGCCGGGACGGGAAGCGCCTCCTGACGACCCTGGCCCGCGGCGGGAGTGGCTGCAGGTCGCCGACCGGCTGCGTCTCCGTCACCAGGATATCCACGCGCTCGACTTGCGCCATCGCGCGGGCGTCCGAGAGCAGCGCGCGCAGGAACCCCGTCGAGAACCGGCCGCCGCCGGCGCCGCTGCCAAGTTGATCGGCCAGGATGCTGATGATCACGTCTGCCGGACTTGTCGCGCCCCGGGGACGATCCGCCACTACCTCAGATCGTCGAGGCCCTTGTCGATGAGGAACACTTGTTCCTCCGGGCGCGAATTGTTGTAGAGCCAGCGCATCAGGAGGTAGTAGGCCTTGATGCCGATAATGCGCTTCAACCAGATCTGACCCCGCTTGAGGGAGCGGACGCCGCGGCCCGATGCCTTGAAGTCTGCCTGCACGAACTCGGCTTTCTCGCGATCGTGGATGACCAGCCGGTTCCTGAGGAGGAGGTCGAAGAAGGTCCCCGGACCGACAGCGAACGGGTCGCTTTCGACCTTCCGCGACTGGACGATGACCCTGAACATGCGGCGCTGGAACGCGAAGATGTTCAAGCCGTTCGCGAACCGGGCGTACGCGTAGGGGAGCTTCAGGTACTCGTCGTATCGGTTGCTGAGCAGGTGCGCGGCGTACGCCTCGAGCAGCCCCGCAAGATCCGGCCGGTTCGCCACGGTGAACTTGTCCTGCCGCTGCGCGAAGCGCCCCGGGGCGTGCGGATCGAACGACGCGTGGTGGAAGAAGACGAGCGGCCGGTCGTTCACGAACCAGGTACCCGACCGGCACGTGAGCTGGCGCTCGTGGACGTTCCACTGTGCCGCGTTGTGGCCCGGGTCGCGCGAGATGACGGCCTTGTCGCCGAGGAGCCCCGGGATGAGATCCAGCCACTTCTGATCGACATGCTGCCCGTCGCGTTGATCGGCGAAACCGCGATCGACGAGGCGTTCGCCCCACCAGGCCAGGAAGCGCTCAACCTCGGCGCACGTCCGGACGGCGATGAACCCGAGGTTGTACGCGCCCACGAACAGGAACGACGTCTCCGGCATCGCTCCATCCTTCGTCCGCGCCATGTCGGTCAGGTGCGGCGTCAGCATCAGGTCCTTCTCCGCGAGCGCCGCGAAGATCGGGTCCAGGCTGTTGTACAGATACACATCGGGATCGAAGTAGACGATGTGCTCGTACCGGCATGTCCGGGCCAGATGCTGGAAGCAGAACGGCTTGATCGCGCACGACAGCTCGAGCAGGCTGTAGTAAAAGGCCATCTGGCGGAACTGCGGGATGCCGAGGTCGCTCGCCGCCACAATCGGGTACCGCGCGCCTTCGGCCGGAACGGTCCCTTCCGGCTCATCAGACAGGAAGATGAAGAATGACGCGCCGGGCTGATGCTTCCGGACCGAATCCCCGAGGGTCAGGGCTCGCGCCAGGAAGTTCCTTGCGACGATGGTGAACACGGCGTTCATGACGGGTCCTTGATGGCAGCCACCGCTGCCCTGACCCGCGCGACGGCATCGAGTTGAGGCGCGGCGACGGTCGCGGCGGCCAGCGCGGCCACGCTCACGGCAGCGATGCCGAGCACGAGCGGCACGAACGGCCAGCCGGGCCTGATGAGGACGCGGCCGGCGACGGCAACGGCCAGCGCCGCCGCGAGCGGCCGCCCGACATCGTCGACATACCAGCGCCTGGTCTCCTCGGGCAGGACGCTGCGGTGCATCAGCGGAAGGCAGATGAGCATGTAACCCAGGTTCAGGATGACCCAGACGCTGGCCGCGCCGGTGGCGCCGTATTGCCGTGTGAGCGTGATCATCAGGGGCACGAGCAGCAGCACGAACGCGACATTGGCCAGGAGCACGATCCGCGTGCGCCCCCACGCGAGCTGCAGCGCGTAGGGCACGTGCATGAGGCCGTGAATGGCGGTGCCCGTGACGAGGATGCTCACGAGCAGGTGAGTGTGGCCGGAGGTGACCTGGTTTCCCGTCCAGAGCAGGAGGAGCTCAGCCGAAAAGAACGCGACGACCAGCGCGGCCGGGAGCACCATGACGGAGAGCAACTGGGCGCTCTGGTGGTAGAGCCGCGTGAGTTCCGCGGTGGCGCCCTGCGACACCAGGTTCGTGAACCTGGGATAGGCCGCCGAGAAGACCGGGCCCACGAGACGATAGAGTGTCAGCGAAACGACATTGGCCAGCGCGTAGTACCCGAACATCTCCAGGCTCAGCATGCGGCTGAGGATGACCTTATCGAGCTGCATGAGGATCGTGGAGAGCACGGAGATCCCGGTCAGGCCCGCCGCGAATCGCCAGACGTCGCGAAGCTGGGCGAATCGGAATCGAGGCGCGCCGGCGGATAGCGGCATCCGCCGCCAGAGAAAGAAGACGAGCAACCCGGCGTGGGTCGCGCTGACCAGGATCTGCCAGTAGAAGTAGGCCTCCGGCGTGGGGGAAACGAGCCAGAGGATTGCCACCGCACCGGCGCCGCGAACGGTCGCCATGACCATGCCGATCGCGTTCAGCAGCACCTGCCGCTCGAGCCCCATCAGGCCGCCCGAGTACAGACCGATCGGCCACTGGAAGGCGATGGCCACCCCCATGATCCTGATGGCGGTCTGAATCGTCGCGGGCGACAGGGCGCCGGCGTTGACCCACCGGTACGCGATGAATGGAGACGAAGCGATGACGGCGATGCCGATGGCCAGGCCGGCCAGCCAGTAGGGAATCTCGAGCGTCCGGAGGATGTCGCGCATCTCCCGGGCGCGGCCGGGCTGGACGGACAGCCGGGCGAGCTCGCGGTTCAGCGTGCCGCTCAGGCCCAGGTCCAGGACGCCGAAGATCGCCAGCAGCGTCGCGAAGAGGCCGATGAGCCCGTAGGTCTCGATGCCGAGAACGTGCACATAGACCGGCACGAAGACGAGGCCCATGAGGCCGCTCCACGCGCCTCCGGCGAAGTTCGCGACGATGTTCTTCTTCAACGCACTCATGTGATGGCGCGGCGCCTCCCTGTTGGTCGATCCAGCCAGGCGCGGCGGTATCCGGTGAGAGGCGTCCTCAGGCGAGAATCATTCCGGGCCGGCCGCCGGCCGGCGGCTTGGCACGACGCCTTTTGGGGAGGTCCGCATGCGGGTGTAGGTGGGGAGTGCCAGTTCGAGCAGGACCTGCAGGAGCGAGATGTCTCCCGCCTCGGCCGCGGCAATCAGATCGTCCAGCGCGGGATTCACGTCGAGCCCGTGCCGATCGGTGGCCTCGCTGACCCGCATCAGATCCGGGTTCGAGGTTGGCGAGACCTCCGCGCCCTCCTCCCACAACCCCTCTTCGAGCTTCTCGCCGGGCCTGATGCCGATCACCTCGATGGGGATCGCCTCGGGCTCGAGACCCGACAGCCGGATCAGATCGGCCGCGAGGTCGACGATCCGGATCTGCTCGCCCATGTTGAGGACGAAGAGATCACCGCCGGCGCCGATGCCCGCCGCCTGCAACACGAGGTGCACCGCCTCGGGAATCGTCATGAAGAAACGCTTCATGTCGCGATGCGTGACGGTGATTGGGCCGCCGCGCTCGATCTGCGCCTGCATGATCGGCACGACGGACCCGCGGCTTCCGAGGACGTTGCCGAAGCGCACGACCACGTAGGGCCGGGTGAGCCGCCGGCCGGAGGCGAGCACGAGCTGTTCGGCCAGCCGCTTGGACGCCCCCATCAGGGTCGCCGGCGCCACCGCCTTGTCGGTGGAGATCAGCACGAATCTCGAGACGCCCACCCGCTCGGCCGCCTTCAGCACGTTGAGCGTGCCGCTGACGTTGTTCGTGATGGCCTCTTCCGGGTTCGCCTCCATGAGCGGGACGTGCTTGTGCGCCGCTGCATGGAAAATGACGTCGGGCCGGAAGCGCTCGAAGACGGCGGCAATCCTGGTGTCGTGGCGGACATCCGCGATGACAGGCTGAATCTCGACACCGGGATATAGTTCCTTCAGCCTGCCGTGCACGTCGAAGATGCTGTTTTCTCCGTGGCCGAGGAGAATCAGCTGCCTCGGCTCAGAGAAGGCGACCTGCCTGGCGAGCTCCGCGCCAATCGAGCCGCCCGCGCCGGTGATGAGCACCGACGCCCCATCCAGGTACGCCACGTGCTCGGCACGGCCGGCCTTCTGCGGGCGCCGAAGGAGGTCGGCGATCTCGACCCGGCGAAGCCGGTTGACCGACACGTGGCCGTCGAGCAGCTCGAACACGCCGGGCACGGTCTGCGCGTGGACGCCCGCGCGCCGGCACGCCTCGGCCGCCTGGCGGATGACAGCCCCCGCTGCCGTCGGCATCGCGATGATGACCTCGTCGATGGTGTCGCGCGTCACGACGCTCGCGAGCGTCGCGATCGGGCCCCGCACCGGAACGCCCAGGATCTGCTTTCGCCACTTGGCCGGGGCATCGTCCAGGAACGCCACGGCCTCCATGCCGAGCTGAGGGTTCCTGCGCAGCTCGCGGACGACGAGCGTGCCGGCGTCTCCCGCGCCCACGACGAGCACGCGCTTGATCGCGGACGCCGATCGTCGATGTCCCTCCTGCCGTGCGTCGCCGATCACGCGGACCGACATGCGCAGCCCGCCCGCGAGGGCGAGCGTCAGCAGCCAGTCGATGAACAGCACCGGGCGGGAGAGGTTGGGCAGGAGACCCATGGTCCGGCCGATGCCTTCGTAGACCGCCAGGGCGACCGATGCGGTGGACACCGCCAGGCTGATGGCGACCAGGTCGTGCGCCGTGCCGTAGCGCCAGTAGCGCGAGTACATCCCGAACGGGAAGAAGACGAGCGGCTTCAAGACGAGCGCCGCGCCGAGAAACCAGAGGAACTCGGGGCGCGTGCTGAGGAAGAGCCAGTCGAACCGCAGCGCGAACGCCCCGAACGCGGCGATGGCGATGAGGGGCAGATCCGCGAGCAGGATGTACCGGTTGCGAACCATGTGCGTATTGAACAGATCGCGCCAAACGAAGCGATGGGCGCGTGCAGTAAGGCTGGAATGTCGAGCCGGGGCAGGAACCCGCGCTGTTCAGATCCGTGTGCACGAAGGGAGGGCGCGGGTGAGCGCCCTCCCCCGATGCGTCAAATCAAGTTCTGGCGGCTCAGAACACCCTGATGGGCGTGTCCTGGCAGTTTGAATACGCGGTGTATGTAACCGACCCGCCGCCGTTGTTAATCATCCAGAAGCTCGCGATGCCGGTGCCCCCTGCTGTGAACTCGCCGACCGCGACGTCCAGACCATTGTGGTCCATCTCGGAACTGACGTAAGTGCTGCCGGCGGGGCAGGCCGCGCTCACGATGAAGTTGTACACGTTGGTGTTGGTCACCGGCGTCCCGGCGATCTTTGTCACCACCGCGTTGGTCACGGACGCATCCTGGTAGTACCCGACGACGTCGATGATCACGTGGGTACTCGCGGTGTACGCCTTGATTATGATGTCATCTGCGCAGCCCCAGCAGCCAGTCAATGTCTGTCCGGTGCTCAGGGCATAGGGCGAGGACTGATAGTTGATGACGGCGCCGTTGGGCGGTTCTGCAGAGCCAAATGGCCACGCCGTGAGGTAGCCCGCGCCGGCGGTGTAACCGGTCACCGCGATGTTGACCGCCCAAGCCGTCGGACTAAAGGAGGGAAGTCCGGTGCAGCCGCTCGTGGCGCCGCCCTGGCCCTTTACGAAGCCACCGGTCGTCAGGTCGAAGGTCCGCGCAACCCCTGGAACCATCATTCCGGTGCGCGCCCCGGAGCCGCGCGTATCCACCATCCGGCACGGAACAATCGCCGCGTAGACGAGGTTGTCGGTGGCACTGCCGAGGGTCTTCGGGCCTACCATCATCGGGCCCGACTGCCAGACTTTCTGCTGGGGCTCGTTCAGAGTATTGATGTACTTCCCGGCCCCTTCGATGCCGCCGAGTACCCGCAGCGCGGTCCGCAGGTCGCCAACGAGCGAGGCACCGTAGATCTGCCAGGCAGGAACGTTCAATGCGGCCTCGCCGAACTCGGCCTGGAGATCGTACACGTTGCTGTCGACGTAACCCTGCCATTCGGCCAGCAGCTGGTTGACAGCTGTGGCCTTGTCCTGCTCGATGGCGGCGAGCCTGGTCTGCAAGGCGTAGGACTTTGCGGCGGCAGCTGGTTCGGCGCGCCGCGCGACCTGCTGGGCGCCGATCGAGACGGTGGCGATCGCCACGAACGCGACGAGCGCGATCCACTTCAGTGACGTTCTGGCTCGACTCATGAGAGGAATCCTCCTTGGGAATTCACGCCATTGGTTGTGAACGATGGTGTCGGGTCGACCGGCCGCCTCCTTTCCGCGTGCGCCCCGGACGGGCGCCTTTCTGGGGCAGGCAGGCCAGGGAGGGCGCAGCGTTGCGCCCTCCCGCGCGGGCCACCCTAGGCTCGGGAATCACCAGATACGGACCGGCGTATCCGCGCACCGGCTGTAGACGGTCACGCTGGTGGCGAACGACTCGTTGTTGATGATCCACGCAGTCCACATGGTTGCCGTTAACTGCCTGTTCTCGCCGATTGCGACGTCAAAGCTATCGTGCCCGACTTCGCCAGAGAGCATGGTGGTGCCCGCTGGGCACACTCCACCGTCGACATACATTCGCTCACCGGCTGGAACGCTCGTGGTGGTTCCAGCGATCCTCGTGACCGTCGAGGCAGCCCCTGGGGCGCGATAGTAGTAGCCCATCACGTCGATAATCACGTGGGTGGGGGCCACATACGCCTTGACGTAGATGTCGTCGGCCAGGTTGTACGTGCCCGAGAGGGTCTGTCCGGTACTCAGCGCGTACGGCGAGGACTGGTAGTTGATGATCGCGGCGTTCGGCGGCTCCAAGGTATTCCATGGCCACGATGTCAGCCAGCCCGCGCCGCCAGTGTAGCCCGTCACGGCGACGTTGACGGCCCATGCCGCCGGGCTGATAGATGGAAGTCCAGTACAACCGGAGATGGCGCCGCCCTGGCCCTTGGCGTACCCTGTCGTGGTCAAGTCGAAGGTCCGGGTCACTCCCGGGACCAGGATGCCCGTGCGGGCGCCCGAGCCGCGGGTGTCTACCATCCGGCACGGGGGAATCGGGAAGTAGACGAGGCTGTCGGTCGAGCTGCCCCACGCGTAGGGGCCCGGCCGGCGCTCGCCCGACTGCCAGGTCTTTTGCTGCGGTGCGTCGAGCGCGTTGATGTACTTGCCGGCCGGTTCCGAACCGCCGAGAATCCGGAGCGCGAGGTCCAGATCGCCCACGAGTGAGGCGCCGTAGATCTGCCACGCAGGAGCGTTCAGCGCGGCTTCGCCGATCTCGGCTTGAAGGTCGTAGACGTTCTGATCGACATACCCGGTCCACTCCGCAACGAACTTGTTGACGGCGGCGGCTCTGTCCGCATCGATCGCCGCCAGTGCGGCCTGAATCCTGTAGGACTTCGCTGCTTCACGCGCGTCGATGCGCGACGCGCCTTTCTGCGCGGACAAAGAAACCGTTGCCAAGGCAACGATTGCGACGAGCGCGATCCACTTCAGTGACGTCCTTGCTCGACTCATGAGAGGAATCCTCCTTGACAGCTCAGGCCATTGCTTCTGAACGACGTTTTCCCGGAGATCTCGAGTGGCCGGTCCCAGCCACCGCGGAGAGGGGGCTTGCACAACGGCGCACAGGGCTGCACCCCATTCGGGCAGGGTGCTCGCGCCCGACATTGATGGGGCCTCGCCCAGACGAGGTGGAGACGTCATTGAAAGTGCGGGAAGATTAGTACCACAGTTATCCGGCCGGTGCAATCGGATTTGCTCATCGAGACGCGCGGCAATCCCGCATGTCCTGTCACCCAGCCTCGATTCTGGAGAAGCATCGTCGGACATCTGCGGCGCGTCAGTGCGGTTTCGTCATCACGGCGCCGAGGACCAGGCCGTCCCGGCCGCAGCTCCTGATCGACGTGTTCCTGGCCCTGAGAGCAGCGGCGACCAGCCGCGCGTAGGGAATACGCCTCAAGAACCTTCGGACCGCACTCCTCGCGCTGGCACCAGCCTCCGGCCTGCCCGCGGTGACGATCTCGCCCGTCTCGTCGAGAACCGGTCCGGAAGTGGCGAAGTTCCGAGCAGAGCTGCAGTCGATGCTGACCGGCTTTGCGCGGTAGAAGTCGGTGAAATCGATGAACGAGATGGCCATGTCTGCCTGCTTCGCGACGTGCTCCAGCGATTGCTTCGCGAACCAGCAGGCATGAATGGGCGGCGGCGTGGACGCCCAGATCGCGGTCTCCGGAAAGAACGACTTGTTTGGCGTCGTGATCATGATCGAACCGCCTGGCCTGACGAGCGTTCGGACTTCCCGGATCAGCCGGACTGGTTCCTCGACGTGCTCGATCACTTCCGTGAGGATAGCGGCGTCGTAGAAGGATTCGTGCGTGTGAGAGTGGTCGCCGACGTCCTCGTTCGAGTACCAGGCGCCGAAGCGCGCAGTCGCCCGGCGGACGGCCTCGGCGGAGATCTCCAGGCCGACGGCTTCGAACCCCTCGACACGCAGGGCGTAGGTCAGATAACCGAGGCCGCTTCCGATCTCGACGATCCGGACAATGCTCCTCTCGAGTGGCAGGAGACGCAACGCCTCCTGGACGCTCCAGTACGCCGGTTCCTCGGCGGCGAGATACGCCAGCGGGCGTGCGAACGTGTCGACTTCGCGCTCGTACTTCCAGTAGCGGTCGTACTCGGGAACGGCGGCGCCCAATCGATAGATCGCGTCATAAAGCGAGGACGCGTCGACGCGCGGCATCGAGAACGACGTGAAGCACGACGGGCAGGCGTAGATCGCAAAGGTGGCGGGCGCCTGGTAGCCGGGATACGCCTCGCACCGCCGCGTGGCCGTCGCTCCACAGACCGTGCAACGAGCGCCTTCCAGCATCTGTCGTCACGGGCCCAGCAAGTCGAGGGATCGCTCGGACCTGTTCACTCTGTACACCCCGCCGTTCTTGATGGCATCCCTCCCGGTACCCGTGGCGCTCCTGAAGAGCTGTCCGAATTCCCGGATGAACTGGTCATCGGACTGGTACAGGAGCACGTAGTCGAATCGGCTGACGAGCTCGTCCATCCATTCGTCTGCGCGTATCGTCTTCGTCCAGATGTCCTGGCTCCCGTAGGGCGTTCCCAGGCTCCACGAGAAGTTCTCATTGACGCTGTTCGGCCGCAGGCTGAACCTCAGGACCCAATACTGGTAGCCCGAGTCGTTCTGCGCGACGACGTACACCCGGTTCCTTCCGGGCCCTGTCAGATCCCGGTACTTCGTGACGACGGCCTCGTAGGGTTGGCGGACGGCGATGCTGCGCCCCGTGCTGTTGAGGAACAGTTTGCCGATCGTACCGATCTGGGCACTCGCAATCAGGAACGACAGCAGCAGGATCAGCCGACCCGTCCTCTGACCCAACGCTACTCTGAGCACGATCAGCATCAGCATGCCGGAGAAGTACGTGCTCACGTACCGGGAGAATGACGGCACCATGACCGCCTCGGACGGGCGGAACTTGAAGAGGTAGGCGAGGAGCAGCACGCCGAGAAAGGCCACGCAACCGCAGAGCACCGTGACGACGAGCACC
>CAVOHU010000001.1:727500-961184 GCA_963695795.1 uncultured Acidobacteriota bacterium
GTACCGCGGGACACGAGAAATCCCGTGGGAACCCGCGAGGACCATCTCGCAAGGCTAAATACTCTCTGGCGACCGATAGTGAACCAGTACCGTGAGGGAAAGGTGAAAAGCACCCCTGTGAGGGGAGTGAAACAGTACCTGAAACCGTATGCCTACAAGCAGTGGGAGGGCGTTTGCCCGGGGCTTGCTCCGGGTGTTGCCTGACCGCGTGCCTTTTGCATAATGAGCCGGCTAGTTACTCTCAGTGGCAAGGTTAAGCGCAAGCGAGCCGAAGCGAAAGCGAGTCCGAAATGGGCGTATCAGTCGCTGGGAGTAGACGCGAAGCGAGGTGATCTATCCTTGGCCAGGGTGAAGCGCGGGTAACACCGCGTGGAGGCCCGAACCAGTGTTGGTTGAAAACAACTTGGATGAGCTGAGGATAGGAGTGAAAGGCCAATCAAACCTCGTGATTGCCCGTTCTCCTCGAAATGCCTTTAGGGGCAGCCTCGGGAGGTCGGCGCTGGTGGTAGAGAACTGAATGGACTAAGGGGCTTACCAGCTTACTGAATCCAACCAAACTTCGAATGCCAGCGACACGTATCCCGGGAGTGAGACGGTGGGGGCTAAGCTTCATCGTCAAAAGGGAAACAGCCCAGACTACCGGCTAAGGTCCCAAACTCTATGCTAAGTGGGAAAGGATCTGGAGACGCTTAGACAACCAGGAGGTTGGCTTAGAAGCAGCCATCCTTTAAAGAAAGCGTAATAGCTCACTGGTCAAGCGGCTCCGGGCCGACAATCCAACGGGGCTCAAGCATAGGACCGAAGCCGTAGATTGGAATGGAGCCTGCGGGCTCCAGCAATGGTAGAGGAGCGTTCTCACAGCAGTGAAGCCAGACCGTAAGGACTGGTGGAGTGGTGAGAAGTGACCCTGCCGGCATAAGTAGCGAGAAGAGAGGTGAGAATCCTCTCCGCCGTAAGCCTAAGGTTTCCTGAGGAAGG
Organism: uncultured Acidobacteriota bacterium; assembly: GCA_963695795.1. Lineage (GTDB taxonomy): Bacteria > Acidobacteriota > Vicinamibacteria > Vicinamibacterales > JAKQTR01 > CAVOHU01. Next base: position 728,479 of record CAVOHU010000001.1, read on the forward strand.
TTCGTCCGCTCAGGGTTAGTCGGGTCCTAACGCGAGGCCGAAAGGCGTAGCGGATGGACATCCGGTTAATATTCCGGAACTACCTGGATGACGTTATCACGATGGGGGGACGCAGGAGGCTAGCCGGGCCCACGATTGGACGTGTGGGTTCAGGTTCGTAGGGGGATCCGCCAGGCAAATCCGGCGGGTCACATGCCCTGAGGGACCATGTCGAGAGCCGCAAGGCTCGCAAAGCCGGTCACGCCACGCTGCCGAGAAAATCCTCTAAGGAGTCGTCCGGGTACCCGTACCGCAAACCGACACAGGTAGGCGAGGAGAAAATCCTCAGGCGCAAGTGAGAACCCTCGTTTAGGAACTCGGCAAACTGGCCCCGTAACTTCGGAAGAAGGGGTGCTCCATTAGCGTCAGGCGGTTCGCCCGCCGAAGCGCGAAGGAGTTGCAGTAAAGAGGCCCAAGCGACTGTTTACTAAAAACACAGGGCTCTGCGAAGTCGAACACGACGTATAGGGCCTGACGCCTGCCCGGTGCCGGAAGGTTAAAGAGAGGGGTCAGCCGCAAGGTGAAGCTCCGAACTGAAGCCCCGGTAAACGGCGGCCGTAACTATAACGGTCCTAAGGTAGCGAAATTCCTTGTCGGGTAAGTTCCGACCTGCACGAATGGCGTAACGATTTGGGCGCTGTCTCAACGAGGGGCACTGCGAATTTGTGGTACCGGTGAAGACGCCGGTTGCCCGTGACTAGACGGAAAGACCCCGTGCACCTTTACTACAGCCTAGTAGTGAATGCTGACGCGTTATGCGCAGGATAGGTGGGAGACTATGAACCGGGCTTCTTGGGGTCCGGGGAGTCAACGGTGAGATACCACCCTTAGCGCTTCGGCGTTCTAACCTCGACCTGTCATCCAGGCCAGGGACACTGCTAGGTGGGTAGTTTGACTGGGGCGGTCGCCTCCTAAACGGTAACGGAGGCGCGCGAAGGTTCGCTCAGGCTGTTTGGAAATCAGCCGGAGAGTGCAAAGGCACAAGCGAGCTTGACTGCGAGACACACACGTCGAGCAGGTGGGAAACCAGGCCTTAGTGATCCGGTGGTCCCGCATGGAAGGGCCATCGCTCAACGGATAAAAGGTACGCCGGGGATAACAGGCTGATCTGAGCCAAGAGTTCACATCGACGCTCAGGTTTGGCACCTCGATGTCGGCTCATCGCATCCTGGAGCTGTAGCAGGTTCCAAGGGTCCGGCTGTTCGCCGGTTAAAGCGGTACGTGAGCTGGGTTTAGAACGTCGCGAGACAGTTCGGTCCCTATCTGTCATGGGCGCAGGAGATTTGAGGGGGGCTGACCTTAGTACGAGAGGACCGGGTTGGACGCACCTCTAGTGTACCAGTTATCCTGCCAAGGGTAGCGCTGGGTAGCTACGTGCGGAAGGGAGAAACGCTGAAGGCATCTAAGCGTGAAACCCTCCCCGAGATGAGATCTCCCAAGCCGTAAGGCTTCTAAAGGCTCCTGGAAGACTACCAGGTATATAGGCCAGGTGTGTAAGGATGGCGACATCCTGAGCTAACTGGTACTAATCAGCCGTGAGGCTTGACCATATACTCATTACTCGTCACTGCGATTCGAACGCGTGACCAATCGGCAATCGCTCTTTGCAGGATATTCTCCGCCGTCGCCGCAACCGCGGCTTCGGCGGACCCGCCGTCGTTCGCCTTCGCGCGAGAGCGCTACAGCGAACGAAGGCGGGGTTGTCAATCGTTTCGACCTTCAGCCGCCGATGCGGCGCGCCTCGAGCCCCGGAGAAGATACCCGGACCCCTCAGGCTGACGCCGCAGCGGGCCGCGCGCCATACGCGCCGGCTGAACTTACAGTTCTTTACAGTTTCCCGGTGGTCATAGGAGAGGGGCCACACCCGTTCCCATTCCGAACACGGTAGTTAAGCCCTCTACCGCCGATGGTACTGCAGGGGTGACTCTGTGGGAGAGTAGGTCACTGCCGGGAGTATTCCAACAGGCCCGTTACTGCACGTGCGAGTAGCGGGCCTTTTTTTCGTACACTCGAGTCGCGTTCGCGTCCGACGAAGAACCATCGTGACCCCTCCACCTCACCGCACTCGTCCTGGCGCCCGAAGACCGCGGAGATCGTCCGCGGCGGGCTCGAGCCCTCATCCGAGACCATCGCCGGAGCCGCCTTTGCTCGAGGAGCCCGACGCCGGGCTCCCTCCGGAGCCGCCGCTCGCATTCGCCGGCCTCGGCCTCGATCCGAACCTCGTGCTCGGCGTCGAGGACCGGGGATTCACGCACACCACCCCGATCCAGACTGCCGTGCTGCCCATCGTGCGATCGGGACGGGACCTCATCGCGTGCGCCGAGACGGGCACCGGGAAGACGGCCGCGTTCGTCCTGCCAATCCTCGACCGGCTGATTCGCGGGACCGCGGAGACGCGCCCGTCGCCGCCTCCTGAGCGAGCGGGCGTCGAGGGGACGCGGGTGCTGATCCTCACGCCGACCCGCGAGCTCGCGGTCCAGGTCGATGACGATGTGCAGGGCTTCGCCTATCACGCGAGCATCGCCAGCGTGGCCGTCTACGGCGGAGCGCCGATGGAGCCCCAGTCACGCGCGCTCGCCGCGGGCGTCCCGATCGTCGTGGCGACACCAGGCCGCCTGCTCGATCACATGCGATCGGGCACGCCGCGCTTCGATTTCGTCGAGGTCCTCGTGCTCGACGAGGCGGATCGCATGCTCGACATGGGCTTCTGGCCCGACGTGGCACGCATCGTCGAGGCGCTGCCGACTTCGCGGCAGACACTGCTGTTCTCGGCGACGATTCCCGAGGAGATCCGGCGGTTCGCCTCAGCCATCATGCGCGAGCCTGTCTTCATCCAGGTGGGGACCCGGAATGCCGCCGCCCGGACGATTACGCACTCGGTCGAAAGCGTCCACGTTCGCGACAAGACCGATTGGCTCGTCGGCTTTCTCAATGGAGAGGCGGGCCCCGTCCTCGTCTTCGCGCGGACCAAGCGCGGCGCCGACCGGCTCGCCGCCGAGCTGGCCAGGCGCAGGATTCGCGTGACGGCCCTTCATGCCGATCGGACCCAGAAGGAGCGCATGTCGGCGGTGGAGGGTTTCAGGTCCGGCAAGTACCAGGTGCTCGTGGCCACCGACATCGCGGCGCGGGGCCTCGACATCGACGGCATCACGCACGTCGTCAACTACGACGTGCCGCACACGGCCGATGCCTACGTGCACCGGGTGGGCCGGACCGGGCGGGCACTCGCCTCGGGCCACGCCGTCACGCTCGTGTCGTCCGGCGAGGAACGAGCGCTCCAGGCCATCGCCAGGCGGGTTCGATTCACAAAACGCGGGTGACGGGTTCCCGCCGCGCTGGGGCGCGCGGCAGCTCCGGCGCCCCGCCCGGCTTCGTCCCGCCGGCGGGGTAGAATGGCGAGAGCGATGCACGAAGCCGGAATCATGCAGTCCGTCCTGCAGATCGCCGAATCCCAGGCGCGGGATTCCGGCGCCGGGGCGATCCATGAGATCCGGATGCGCGTCGGCAGGATGTCGGGCATCGTCGTGGAATCCCTCGAACACGCGTTCATGGTACTAAGGGAAGGCACGATGGCGGCCTCCGCGCGGCTCGTCGTCGAGGACATCGCGGGCGCGTGCTGGTGCGCGGACTGCAAGAGCGAATTCGAGGCGGAAGGCATGATCGGCGAGTGCCCGGCCTGCGGGCGCCCGAGCTTCGAGATCCGCCGCGGCCGTGAGCTCGAGGTCGTGTCGCTGGAGGTAGCCTGACGTGTGCGAGGAGTGCGGATGCGGCCGGCCAGGCCCCACGAAGATCGACGGACGGCCCGCTGATGAGGTCCGCTCGCCGCTCGTCGATTCTGACGCGGCCGAGCCGCAACCTCAGGGAACGGCCTTCGGGCACGCCCACGCCCACGAGCACGCCCACGAGCACACGCACGAACACGTGCACGCCGGCGGGCACGCTCATTCGCACCAGCATGGCGACGGCCAGTCGCACGCACACGCGCACGACCACACGCACGGGGAGGACGGCTCGAGCGAGCGGCGGGTCGTCGAGGTCAACCAGTCGGTTTTCGCGGCCAACGATCGACAGGCCGAGCGCAATCGCGGATTCTTCAGGGCCCTCGATCTCTTCGTCTTGAATCTCGTCTCGTCGCCGGGCTCAGGCAAGACGACGCTCCTTCAGAAGACCATCGAGCGGCTGGCGCCGTCGGTCCGGACCGGCGTCATCGTCGGCGATCTCGAGACCGACAACGACGCACGCCGGCTCCGAACGACGGGCGCGCCGGTCGTTCAGATTTCCACCGGGACCCTGTGCCACCTCGACGCCGAAATGGTGGCGCGCGCGGCCGGCACGCTGGATCTCAAGGCCCTGGACCTGCTCGTGATTGAGAATGTCGGCAACTTGGTATGCCCAGCGGCGTTCGACCTGGGCGAGGATCTCCGCGTGGCACTCCTGTCGGTCACGGAAGGCGAGGACAAGCCGCTGAAGTACCCGCCGATTTTTCGAGACGCCGGTGCGGTTGTCGTGACGAAACTCGATCTGGCCCCGCACGTCGATTTCGATCGCGAGGCGGCCCTGGCAAACATCCGGCGCGTGAGTCCGGCGTCGAATATCTTCGAGGTGTCGGCCCGGAGCAGTGAGGGCATGGCTCCGTGGTGCGACTTTGTCACGTCGCTCGTGAAGCGCCAGGCGGGGCTACTCGACGTCGATTCGTACCGCGTCCTGCGCGTGACACACGTGGACAAGGGACCGTGAGATGCGATACCCTGCCGCCGTGAGACCCCTCTTTCGTCGTGGCCCCTTCTTGACAGGCTCTCGCTGACGCCTCGCCATGCCGGAGATCTCCGGCAGGCGACACGAGTCGGGGTACCCTGCGTTCTCTCCCGCCCCCCGGATCGTCCAACTGGCTCTCGCGTTGCCGGCCCCTACCCGCCTTCGGCGGGCGCACTGTCCGGGCTCCCTGCACAGACAGACACCAGAGAGGGCGGTGAACATCATGCGCAGATCGCAGCCGGCAGTTGACAGGTCCACGATTCTGGCTGGTCGCCGTTTGATGGTCAGGATTGCCGGACTCGTCGTGTTCGCGATTGTCTCTACTGGAAGCAGCTGCCTCAGTCCGACCGATGACAAGTGCAAGTCAACGGAGGCGAGTGCTTTCGAGACGAATTTCCTGCTTCACATCACCGTCTCCCAAAATGGCGCACCCTACCTCGGTCCGATGACGACCACCATCGAGAAAGTCTATTGCGGCGGCAAGATCGGCGGGTCATTCCCGGACACCAGAGCCTCGGGTACCGACGGCAGCTTCACGCCCTATTTGACGTCGTTTAAGCTCGCCAACAAGGAAGATTTCGTTCGAGTCCGGTTTACCGCCGGCAGCTACCACGACGATTGGAACTACACGTATCAACGAATTGGCGACAACCTCTCGATCGACTGGCTGCTTCGAGTCACCTTTGAGGCCACTCGCGAGGTGATTATCCCGTAACAACAGCACGTGAACCGAATCTGTCGCGGAGGTCGCCGGGTCCCTTGGCGGAGGACCCGTGCGAAGTGTGCTGGCCCAACGCCTCGCCGACCGTGAACGACCCCGATCGCCCTCAGGTAGCAACCCCGCTCACTGCGGCCGAATCGCGAGATTCGTGGCCGGCGGTATGATTGGGGAGCGCCACGACTGCGCCAGACCCGGCTTTGAGATCAGGCGTGGCGGCGGGTGCGAGCATCTCGAAGCGCGGCGCGGGAGACGGCGGAACCCGTGCCCGACAAGCCGGTCTCAGCTTCCGCCATGCCGACCAGGGAAGGAAAGGCGGGGCCAGGCGCGCGATGGCTGGTTCGAAGGAGAGGACTGAGTGACGTCGCCAACCCCGCGACTGCCGGTTGTGCTACGGTTCGCCCTGACCCTGGTTCTCGGCGCGCTCGTGGCGCCCGCGCCGGTTGTCGCGCAGGACGCGCCGCGGGACATGGTCTTCTGGAAGGTCTCCTCGCCGACCACGACCGTCTACCTGTTCGGATCGATTCACGTCGGCGACCAGACTCTCTATCCGCTGCCGGCGTCGGTCGAAGAGGCGTTTTCGCGATCGAAGATTCTTGCCGTCGAGCTGAACCCGAAGAACATCGACCAGGCGCAGGCTCTCGGCATCGTGGCGACGCACGGGATGCTGCCGCCCGGTGACACGCTTGCGAAGCACATTCCCAAGGAAACCTCGGCCGCGCTGGACGCGTACTGCGAGGCCAACAAGAAGGCTCCGTGCGCGGCGTTCGCGCGCCTCAAACCGTGGTTCGTAGCGATGACGCTGACGATGGCCGCGGCGCAGCAGGCCGGCCTCGATTCGAAGCTCGGCATCGACGTGCACTTCATCGACGAGGTGAAACCACCCCAGCGCATCGACGAGCTCGAGACTGCGGACTTCCAGATTTCGCTGCTGGCCTCGGCCAGCGACGAAGAGGGCGCCCAGATGCTGGCCTCGGCGCTCCAGACCGCGACGAAGCTGAAGGAGCTTCTTGCCAGGCTGCAGGCCACCTACTTGTCCGGGGATCTGGACGCACTGGCCGGGCTGATCAAGGAAGAGGACGGAACCCCGGACGCGATGCGAAAGAGGCTCGTCGACGATCGCAATGTGACGATGGCGGGCCGCGTGGAGTCGTACCTCAAGGGCACCGACCAGGCCTTCGTGGTGGTCGGCGCCCTCCACGTGATCGGCGAGAAGGGCATCGCGAAGCTGCTTCAGGACAGGGGCTACCGCGTCGAGCGCGTGTTGCAGGGTCCGCGGAAGGAATCGGACTAGGAATCCGTCACCGCATCCAGAAAGCTTCCGAACACCTCGAGAGCACCGGCGAGATCCGCCTCGGAGTGCGCGAACGACAGCAGCCACTGTTCATCGAGCCCGGGCGGAAAGAGCATCCCCCGATTGACGCCCCAGATCCACTGCGCGAAAGCCAGGTCGAAATCCGTGGCCAGGTAGTCGCGGTAGTTTCGCACGAAGGTCGGCGACCACGTCACGCAGCCCTTCGCCCCGCACTGCACCACGTGGGCGGGCAGGTCGAACCGCGAGAGCAACGCCCGGCAGTCAGCGCCGAATTGGCCGTTGCGTTCGATGATCCGGCTGGTCGCCTCCGGCGTGCAGATCTCCCCAAGAACCGCCCGCGCGGCAGCCATGCACAGCGGGTTCCCGTTGTAGGTGCCGACATGCAGGACGCGGCCGTCGGCGATCGCGTCCATGCACTCGGCCGACCCGCCGAACGCGCCGAGCGGAAGTCCGCCGCCGATTGATTTCCCCACCGAGATGAGATCGGGCAGGACGCCGAGCTTCCAGCCGACCCCATGCCAGCCGGCCGTGATGCCGGTCTTCACTTCGTCGAAGAGCAGCAGCGTTCCGTGGCGCCTCGTGATCTCCCGCACGGACTCGAGGTAGCCCGGCAGCGGCATGCAGATGCCGATGTTCTGCATCACCGGTTCGACGATGAAGCAGGCGACATCGCGGGGCGCGAGTGCGCGTGACAGCGCGTCCGGATCGTTGAACGGCACGACGGACGTGTCGGCGAGTACGCCGGGCGGGAGGCCTCTGGTTGCCGGAACGCGATCGGGCGCTCCAGCGGGACCGGCGGCCTCGATCGCCGGCTTGGTCGAGACCAGCACGGAGTCGTGATGGCCGTGGTACCCGCCTTCGACCTTGACGATGCGCGCCCTTCCGGTCACGCCGCGCGCGACGCGAATGGCGTCCATGGTGGCTTCGGTTCCGGAATTCGTGAAGCGCCACTGCGGCAGCCCGAACCGCTTCGCGAGCATCTCGGCGACGGCGGCGTTGTCCTCGCAAGGGCTGACGTAGAGGGTTCCGCGGCCGAGTTGGTCGGTCACTGCCCGCCGGAGCACGGGATGGGCATGACCGACGAGTAGCGCGCCGTAGCCGAGCGTGAAGTCGACGTACTGATTGCCGTCGACGTCCTCGACGTGGGTGCCGGATGCGCTGCGCAGGACCAGCGGATGCGGCTCGTAGAACTGGAAGCTCGACGCCACGCCGAGCGGGAGCACGCGTTCCGCGCGCGCCATGGCGCGCTCCGAGCCGGGCGTCCGGAGCACGTATTGCAGCAGCTCCCGCTTGGCGATTTCCCGCGCCGCGGCGCTCGGTCCCATCGGAACGGGGCGGGCCGATGCCTCCATAGAGCCCTCAGAAGCTCTGCTTCTGCCGCTCCAGTGCGATCTCGCCCGTGTCACCCGACGGGTGACCCCACTTTCCCTTCAGGGTGTCGCCGTCGAGCTTCAAGCGGACCGTGACGGACAACCCGTCGCCCACGAGGAAGGAGAATGACAGGTCATCTCCGGTGAACGCGATCTCCTGGAGCTCGGTCGCTTCGGCGACCGTCCCGAGCGAGTCGGTGATCGTCCCCGCGTAGCCGGCATCGGTCTTCTTGATGACCAGCGTGACCTTGTCGACGCCCTGGTTGGGGATCTCTGTCTGACCGATCCAGGTACCGGTGATGTCCGCGGCGCCGAGGGTGGCTGACCCCGCAACGACGATCACGGCGGCCAGGAGAGTAATGGCGAGCGAGCGCGAGGTCTTCATGGCTGGACGTCCTTTCCATCGCCTGCCGGCGTTGCCCCGTCTTCCCGGTTGTCAGCGAAGGGAGCGCCCGACCGGCCAAGGCTCACTTAGACCTTGGACGCATTGAGAGGCGCCAGGGTTGCCGGCAGCCCGGGGCGGGGAGGGCCTCTGCCTGTGCCCGGCCCGGCCAGAACGATCAGCGGACGGGACGCTGCCGCCTGAGCCCGGTGGCGGCGAGACGGTTGGCGTCTACTCGCGGTAGTTGCCGAACTGAAGGGCGACGCCGAAGTCCTGCTCGCGGAGGAGCCGGATGACTTCCTGAAGCTCGTCCTTGGATGGCGAGGCAATCCTGACCTGGTCGGCCTGGATCGACGCCTGGACCTTCCTCATTTTCCGGTCCTTGAGGAACTTCACGATCGCCCGCGAGGCGTCGGTCGGAATGCCCTGCTGCAGGGTGACGATACGGCGGACGGTATCATTGGCGCCGCGCTCGATCTCGCCGAGCTTGAGGTTCTTGATCGGCACCTGGCGCTTGACCATCCGCCCTTCGAGCAATTCCCACAGCGAGCGCATCTTGAACTCGTCGTCGGCGACGAGCGTCACCGTGCCCTCGCCGCGGTTGAAGTCGATCGACGCCTTCGAGCCCTTGAAATCGTAGCGCTGGGAGACTTCCTTCAGCGCCTGGTTGACGGCGTTGTCGACCTCCTGGAGGTCCACCTTCGAGGTGACGTCGAACGAGACAGGTGCGGGCATGGGGATATCTTAACTCGCGGCAGGAGGCGCCTCGACCCCTTTGGACCGGGCCGCGACAGCTGGTGGCGGACGCCCTCCCGGGGGCGTCCGCCTTCACGCCGGTACCCTTGAGCCGGTCTACCGGAGTCTGAACTCCGCCGCGACGCCCGCATGATCCGATGGCCACAATGGGGGGAGCAGCAGGCGCAGGCGAGTGTCGATGGTCTCAATCCTTCGGGGATCGAAGATCGGGCCCCTAAAGAGCACCAGGTCGATCCTCCACGAGAGTTCGACGCCCGGATCGGCCAGGAGCGCGTCGTGTCCCCAGGTGAGGCCGGGATCCTCCGGCCGAACTTCCGTCCACGCGTCTGTGAAGCCGCCGTTGAGCAGCGCCGGGTACGAGAAGGTGCCGTTGCGGCCCAGGGGATCGGCGTTGAAATCGCCGGCCATCAGGACCGGCCATTGCGTCTCCGCAGGCCCGGCGAGCAGTTCGAGGGCCTGGGCGTACTGGATGTCCGGAAAGGACTCGTCCTGGAGGTGCGCGTTGATAAAGCGGAACCGCTCGCCCCTCACGGTCACGTCGATCGAGCACCAGCCCTGCAGGATCTCGATGCCGAGTGGAAGCGTGAGGTGGGTCTCGAAATGACCCGACTGCCGGCTCCAGATTCGAAGCTGGTTCGGCGGCACGTCCGATCGGACGAGGATGACCTCGTGATCGGTGAGGCGCGCGTCGTCGATCATGCCCGTCAGCAGGTTGTACATCGGCAGCTCGACGTCGGTCTCGGTCGAGGTAACCGCCACGCGGTAGTGGAGGCCCCTGGCGGCCAGCGCGGCCAGCAGGCTGGGCGTGAAGTCGACGACCACCTCGGTGGCCGGCACGGTGCCGCCGTAGATCAGATCGCCGGGCGACTGTCTGCGCAGCGTGTACATCTCCTGGAGCGCGACGATGTCCGGCCGGCGATCGGCAATTCGGTTGGCGATTCCGATCATCCTGAGGTTGGGCCTGGAGGCCAGCAGCTCGTAGTAGGTCGTCGTCACTGCCGTGAGCAGCGCTTCGGGATCGTTCGGATCGACGGCCATCACGCGCTCGATCGAGGCGCCCACGTACGCGTTCTGCGTGAGGACGCTGAGTGATTTCCCCCGCGCGGTCTCCTGAGGAATCCCCGCCGCGGCGGAAGCCACGGCGAGAAGAATCGCGGCGAGCGCGAAGAAGAGCGCCCGATGTGCGGCCCGGCCGGATGCGCCGGCGGCCGCGACAGTTCCTTCCCGCAAACGTCTGGGCGGCCGGCTGGACGACGAGATAGCGTGTCCGTCCTGCAAAACCATGATGTCCTCACTTTCTCCGGCAACGGAGGAGAACCGTCTGAGCTTGGTGAATCGCTCCGCCTGACGATCGGGGGCGGAATGCGACCGGCGCGCGTGACTGGCGCATCGGCGACCGGCTGTTACGGCGAGGTGAGCTCATCGCCCTCCTCGAAATCCGGGGGCGGTGACGGATGGCAGCGATGACGCGGAAGCCGGCGCCCGGCGCAAGGCGGGCGTAGGACCCGCCGGCACCGGGCATGACCGCCCGAATGGTGGACCCAATTGCGTTCGGCGTCAATTGGCTCCGCGGCGGCCCGGCCGGAAGTGACTGACCAGCACGTCCTCGAATTGGTCGCCGAGAGACAGGGCCGCACCGGCCATGGCGCCCAACCCCCCGCCGAGCGCGACCCTCACGGCAAAGGCTAGGCCGCGCTTGCCGCAATCCTTGCGGATTTCGATGCGCGACACGGATGAGAGGTCGATGCGCCGAGTCGGCGTTCCGCGGCCCATTTGAAGCACGAGAAACCCGTCTTCCATGCCGACCACCGTGCCTGCGACTCGTTGAGATCCACGGGTCGTCGCCGTAATCCGCAAGAAGCTTCCCACTGGCAGCCCCATGATCTCAGGCTCCTGCGCCATCGCCGGCGAGAGCGATACCATCAGACCCAGGATTGTCGCGAGTGCGGAAATCAGTCTCATATTGGCCTCCCCGAGCGCGGAACTCAGCGCTTGACCGGTTCGGTCTGCGTCGCCGCCGGACGCGTCGAAAGCGTCGTCACGTCGAGTCCCGCAGGAATGCCCTGCGGGAATCTTGCGAAGGGTTTGAGCCGATCCCAGTCGGCCTGACGGAATTCGAGCCGGCTCGATGCACCGAGCGACGCGGCGGAGGGGCCGCCGATCACTAGCCAGGTGCCGCCGACGACCAGGAAGACCTTGCCGCAGCCGTCGGCCTTGGCCATCATACACGCGACGGTCAGCGCGCCTCCGGTGACAGCCGCGCCGAGCGCGGCCCATGTTCCGGATGCCTTTCCATTCATTTCGTGCCGCTGCAGCCGGACCCGTTCGATGCTGCGGAGCGGGATCGCCTCGACCTGGCCCGTTCCGGCGACGAGGAGCTCGTCGGTCCCGACCGAGACCAGCTCGCCCCGTGTAGGACCTTTGACGTCGCGGCGCTGAACCTCGATGTCGCGCCCGAACACGGTGGGCCGGCCCATGGCGCTCGCGCATGCGCCGAGAACGCCGCACAGTGCGACCGCGCAGGCCTTCTTCAGATGATTCGACATGGCATTACCTCCGGAATCGGCTGTTCCAAAAGGCCTGTTCAGCCTGGCCTTCTCGGGCCTTGTACGAAGCGGCCAGGCGGCGCAGCGCCTGGGCCGGTTGCTGCACGATCAGCGCGACCATCACGGGATCCTCCTCCGCGAGCCACTCCCCCCTCATCCACTCGTAGTAGTAGCCGTGGCTCTCGAGGAACAGCTCGACGCCGGAAGGGTCCCCGGGCACTTGAAACACCAGCCGGTACTGGTCGCCTGGCATCGTGATCAGGTGGCGATTCGGATCCAGGAGCGCCGCAAGCGCACCGGGATCGGCGCGTCCATCGCGCTCCACGCGGTCGGGGTCGATGGAGAGGGGCGTCACCTCCGCTCCCATCTCGACAAGGCCGACAAAGCCCAGCCGCCAGTTGCCTTTCGCCATCCGGAGGCGAACCTGGAGATGACCCGGCGCACGCTCCGGGAGCGGGATCACGAGCGTGTCGCCGGCAATCGGTCCCGCTTCATCGTAGGCACCGACCGGTGTCCAGTCTCCCGACGGTTCCGCGACGGCGACTTCGATCCCTCCGAGCGTCGTCCGCATCGCCATCATTCGCCTGGCGTATGCCTCGCCGCCCCGCTCGAGTGCGGCGAGCCATTCGCCGGCGCGACTGCCCGCGTAGGCGAGCGTCTGGTAGAAGAGGAACGTGGTCATCAGGCTCTGACGCGCGCCGATCACAATGCCCGCCCGGCCCGGGCGCGCATCGAACTCGAGGAACAGATCCTCGCGCGCCGCGAGGTCGCCCTCATCCGCCGGGCTCAGCCGTTCGTTCGCGTCAACTGTCGCGACTGCTGACAGACAGTCACCCTCCGGCGCCCGACAGGTTCCGGGAGGAGACACTCGTAGCGCCTGGTAGTAGCGGCCGTCGCTTCCAGCGAAGACGCGTCCGCCGCGTGGCCGCGGAGCCGCAACCAGGCGCACGCTGCGCACCGCGTGTGTCTCGTACGCTTCGTTGCGCATGGTCAGGGCCAGGCGGCCGCCGCGAGGACGCGCGTCCGGAAGCGCGTCCACGTCGCGGGCCTCGAGCGCGCGCGCAATGGAGGCCGAGAAGCCCTCGGCTCTGGGGGCGTCCGCGTCTTCGTCGAGGTAGAAAGTCGGGCACGAGCCGAAGCACGACTTGGGATTGGCCAGGCAGTAGACGCTTGCCGCTCCCCAGATCGTCGTCAGCGTGCCCAGCCCCAGCATGCCGAGTGTCCCCGCCGTGCGTTTCTCCGTCGTCTCGACGAGGGCAATCTCGTCCAGCCGCACCCGGTGGGTGCCCTCGCCGTCAGGCTCGCGCAGGATCGTGTAGCGAGTCCCGGGTCCTTCGAGGATCCCGCCGTCCAGGACTTCGAATGCCGACAGGACGTAGAGCTCGCCGGAGCGCATGTGGACCTTGAGTTCGCCCGTGACTTCAAGCGTGGACACGCTGGTCGCGTCGTGCAGGCGAGGCGTCTGGACGGTCATGGAACAGGCGGAGATCAGCGTCGCCGCCACGAGTGCGCCGGTTAATCGAGTTCTCATCGGCACCTCCCCGTTGTCATTTGGGACTGAAGCATCCGCGGCGCGATGTAACAGGGGCGCCACGGCCATCCCGGTACCGCAACCGGGACGCCCGCCTATTTGTCCAGCGCGCTCACATCGACCCGCTTCCACCGCTCGCGGGGCCCGCCAAGAGTCCCGATCAGCGCGCCCAGACCACCGCCGACGATTGTGGAAGCCGCCACGAATGCGATCGGACGCGCCGGTTCGCACTTAAGCTGAATGCACATCGGCACCGAGATGATTCCCATCGTGAGAAGTCCGGTGCCCGCTCCCAGCCTGAAGCCCCGGCTCGCTGACTCTCCCCGCGAGGACTGTCCATCGAATCGCTCGAGCCGCGCGATCGCGCTGCGAGGAACCGTCACCACGGAACCGTCGCCCCTGGCGATGGTGAGCGTCTGTCCATCCCAGCTCTCCATCGCACCCGCGATCTGGCGGCGAGGCCGAGGGATGGTGACGCTTTTGCCGTCGGACCTCAAAATCGTCATGCTTTCCTCGTCGCGGGCGAGGAGGCGCCCGCCGGCGTCACGCTCTGCAGTCTGGAGGTAGGCCGGGAACACGAGCCTGACGACCCCCGGCACGTCCACCACTGAAGCCGCAGTCACTCTAATGTTCGTGCCTCTCCCGACCCGCTCGGCCGGTCGACTCGAATTAGACTGAACCGCCTGGCTGGGACCGTCCTTCGGTACGACCGCAGTCTCGGTCCCCAACCGGGCGGCCTCCCGAACGATGGATTCTGTGAGGGGCCTCGTCGCGGCTTCCTGCGCCATCGCGGGAGAGAGCGATACCATCAGACCCACGATTGGCGCCACCGCGAATGTAGTTCTCATGACGCCCTCCTCAGCGATCTCGGCCCGCTCGCCCCGAATCGGGCGGCTCACAGGCACCTTCCGCTGCCAAAGAGGACTGAAGCATCGGGGGCGGGACGTTACAGTGACGCGAGGGCGGCTGAAGTGCCTGGCGACTTGTCGAGCGTGCCCATGTCAATTTCGGTCCATGCGTCGGGCAACTCGACCGAAGCGCCGGCCATCGCGCCGATGCCGGCTCCAACGAGAATCCCAACGGGGAACAGACCCCGGGAGCACATAGTCGCGTGCCCAAGTGAGGCGCACCCGCTGAGGCCGACCAGGGCGCCGCCCCCGCCTCCGACGGCAATGCCGATCAACACGCCCGTCGAGACAGCCTTCGCTCGCGATGACGTTCCGTCGAGTCGTTCGAGCCGCGCGATCGCTCCCCTGGGAATGGAAACCGCCGAACCGTTGTCGCAGAGGACCGTGAGTGTCTGCCCGTCCCAGCCCTCGAATCGTCCGATGATGGGGCCAACAGGCCGCGGCGTCGTAAGCCTTGCCGTGTCGGGCCCCCGGAACGTCGGGCTGTCCTCGCCACGAGCTGGGAATTGTCCCCCGGCGTCACAGCTCGCGGCCGTTTTCGCCACCACCGTGGTTGCCACGCGAATCCTGTTGCCTCTTTCGAGCGGCTGAGACGGTCGACTCCCGGTGGCCCGGGGCGCGGGCGCCGAGGCATTCCGAGCAGCAGGAGTGGACTCGATGCCCAATCGCGCGGCCTCGCGCGCAATAAACACAGTGATCGGCGTGGGGAGTCGCTCCTGCGCCATCGCGGGCGAGAGCGATGCCATCGCACCCAGGATTGACGCGACCGCGAATGTAGTTCTCATGACGCCCTCCTCAGCGATCTCGGCCCGCTCGCCCCGAATCGGGCGGCTCGCCGACACTTTCCGCTGCCACTGAGGGCTGAAGCATCCGCGGCGGGATGTTACAGGAGCGCCACGGCCATCCCGGCACCGCAACCGGGACGCCCGCCTATTTGTCCAGCGCGCTCACGTCGACCTTCGTCCACTGGTCTACGGGCCCGAGGGCCCCGGCCAGCGCGCCGATGGCGCCGCCGGCCACGATGAACAAGGCGTTGCGATGAGACGGGGGCCCGCAAGAAGGCCCGAAGCACCAATGTTCGGGTATGGACTTGGCCACGAACACCACGGCGCCGAGGCCGGCGCCTTTCAGGAAGCCGACTCCAGCCAACTGCGCGCGCGAGGACTGTCCTCTGAATTGCTCGAGCACCGCGATTGCACCGCGAGGAATCATCATCACGGACCCGTCGTCCCGGACGACCGTGAGAATCTGCCCATCCCAGCCCTCGAACCGCCCGATGACCTGACTGCCAGGCTGTCGCACGGTGATGCTGCCGCCGTCAGGTCCCCTCAACGTCACACTGCCCTCGTCGCTCGCGAGAATGCGTCTTTCGGCGCCGGGCTTCACGTCTTGTGGAGAGACGGGGTAGGTAATTCGGATGAGGCCCGGCACTTCCACCACGGGCGCGACGGTCACTCGAATGCTGGTGCCGGTTGGGAGGGTTTCGGCGGCAGGTCGATTCGAGTTGGACTGCGCCGCCGAGCCTGGACCGCCCTGTGCCTCCAGTCCAGACTCAGTGCCCAACCGGGCGGCCTCGCGGGCGATGGACTCGGTGAGCGGGCGCGCAATCCGCTCCTGCGCCATTGCCTGCGGGACCGACACGAGCAGTCCTGTGAGCGGGACGAGCATGAAGGTGAGTCTCATAGCGGCCTCCTTGACGAGCAGCGCTGACCTCGCACCAACATCGGTAGCCGTGCTCGAACGACGGCCCTTCGAGTCCTCCGGCCCGGCGGACGGACGCTCGCGATCGATCGGCTTGGACGTTCGGGCGGGCCCGATCGAGATCGAGCCCGCCCGGAGGTCAGCCGAAGGCGTGGCGAACCTACCTGAGCCGGATATCGACGGCAACGCCGGCGTGGTCCGACGGCCAGAACGGCGGCAGCTGGCGGCGCAGGCCCGTGTCGACCGTTTCCATCCCGCGCGGTTCGAACATGAAGCCCTTGACGAGGACGAGGTCGATCCTCCACTTGAACTCCACGTCCGGATCGGCCAGCAACGCGTCGTGGCCCCAGGTCAGGCCGGCGCGGTGCGGATGAACGTCGACCCAGGCATCCGAGAACCCGCCGTCGATCAACACGGGGTACGTGCTGGTCCCGTTCCGCCCCAACGGATCGGCGTTGAAGTCTCCGGCCATCACGACCGGCATGTGCGTGTCGGCCGGGCCGGCGAGAAGCTCCTGCGCCTGGGCGAGCTGAATCTCCGGAAACGCTTCGTCCTGCAGGTGCGCGTTGATGAAGCGGAACCGCCGGCCGCGGCCGAACACGTCGACCGAGCACCACCCCTGGAGAACCTCCACGCCGATGCCGGGAAGAACGAGGTGCGCGTCGAAGTGGCCCGCCTGGCGGTTCGTGACGCGCAGCTGACCGGACGGCAGGTCGGTACGAACGAGGATGACCTCGCGATCGGTGAGCCGTGCATCATCGATTCCGCCCGTTTCAGGGTTGAACATCGGCATTTCCACGTCGAGCTCCTGGCTCACTGCGGCGACCGCGTAGTGCAAGCCCCTGGCGGCGAGTGATTTCATCAGGCTCTGCAGGAAGTCCACCACGACTTCTGCCGCAGGTTCCGTTCCTCCGATGATGAGATCGCCGGGCGACTGTCTCCGCAACAGGTACATCTCCTGCAACGCGACGATGTCGGGATGGCGCTCTGCGATTCTCGCGGCAATGCCCCTCATGCGAACCCGAGGTTCTGAGCCGAGCAGCTCGAAGTAGGTCGCCGTGACCGCCTCGATGAGGGCGTTCGGATCCCCTGGGTCGGCTGCCATCACGCGCTCGATCGATGCGCCGACATAGGCGTTCTGAGTGAAGACGCGAAGGGATTCCCGGCCGTCGCGCTCCCGATCCTGGGCCGAGAGAGGCGGCGCGACCGCGAGCACCGCGGCAACGAGCGCCAGCAGCGAGGCTAACCGCTGAATCCACTGGCCCGGCCCGGCCGCAGCGCGCGGGGCGTTGACCGGCGATTCCGTATCAACTTCGGATGTCGAGGGGAGGTGCTGCGGACATGCAAACATGATTCCTTCTCCTTCTGATGATTCGACCTGGCTGCGCCGAGTCCGTGTCAACGGTGACGATTGAAGAAGCGGCCGCCAGTTGTTACATCCTCACGGCCGCCTTCCCCCGGTGGCGCCCTAAAAGTGAATCCCGATGCCGAGATGCACGCCGAATCCGCCGGCGTTGAAGGCTGGACTCGTTGAGCTCGAGGCGTGTCACGTCGATCTGATCACCCTGGAGAGGTTGAGATTTGCAGGCCCTGCACAAAAGAGCCAGCAATGGCACGTCCGATTCTTCCTCAGCCGCTTCCGGAAATCATCCATGCGCGCGGACGACCAGATCTGGCTGAGTGGCTGTTCGCGGATATTCCCCATGCTGGTTCTTAGCGGATCGCACGGGAACACCTCCCCGTATGGATCCACCATGAACGACAGGCTTCCCGAGAAGCAGGTCACGTGGTCCATGGCGGATTGGGGATTCACCAGGAAGTCGAAAGCCCTGGCATAGTACTGTTTCAACAGGAGCTTCTCGAGAATGCTGGGATAGGCATATTCACGCATCAGCCGCTTCCTGGCCTCGCTCAAGTCGGTGCGGCAAAAGTCCGAGTAGGGCCCTTCTCTCACGGCGAAGCCATTCTGAAAGCCGTCATGCACCGGCTGGAAATTGGTGTCGATTCCTCTTCGTGACATCATCTTGTTGATTTCCAGGATGTCATCGATGTTCCTCGAGGTCATGACCGACTGCACATTGATCGTGGTGTGCCGGGCACGAGTCGTGAGCAGGTTGATGCTTCGCATGGCACGATCGAACGTGCCGGCTACGCCCCTGATCTCATCGTGCCGGTCCCTGTCCAGGCTGTCCAACGACACGCTGATGTAATCGAACGCGGCGAGCACGTCATCGACGTTCCTCTCGGTGATGAGTGTGCCGTTAGTCGGGACGACGGTGATCATGCCCTTGCGCCTCGCATACCTCATCGCGTCCAAAATGCGCGCCTTCGCCAGCGGCTCTCCCCCGGACAGGCTGATCAGCCTGACTCCCAGGTCGTAGGCCTGGTCGATCATTGCCACAATCTCGTCGTAGCTCAGTTCTTGATGCTTTCTGCCTGGCCCGTCCTTCCATCTGTCGCAGAAGACGCACTTGCAGGTGCACACGTACGTGGTTTCGAAGTAGATGGAAAACGGAAGAGGTGCCGTCGTGAAGTCGTTGGCATAGGCTTTCCTGATCGAGTTGAAGCTGGCGACTGCTGCCTGCAGGACGTGAAGCTTCTTGAACATCTCTGGCGGGCTCCCCGTCCGAAATCTCCGTGAGCCCAAGCGCGCACTGACGATCGGAACTGAAGAATCTGTGGCGGATCGTTACGATTCGATACGACAGGATGAGGAAGAGGAGAACCCACACGCGTGGCCGCATCCAGCCTGCCCCGCGGTCGCCGGATGCCACTGGCGGCACTTGGGTGTAATCTGGCTCCCGCATGCCGCTGGAACCGCACCCCCGGCGTTTCGAGACGACACACTGGAGCGTCGTGATCGCGGCCGCCGACGCCAGATCGACAGCCGGCCGGCAGGCGCTCGCGACGCTGTGCGAAACCTACTGGAGCCCGGTCTACGCGTTCATCTGTCGCAGCGGACGCTCGCCGGAAGACGCCAAGGACCTGACCCAGGCGTTCTTCGCCGCGCTGCTCGAGAAGAACTACGTCCGGGATGCGAACCAGGACCGGGGCAGGTTTCGTTCGTTCCTCCTCACCGCGGTGCGCCACTTCCTGGCAAACGAGTACGATTTTGCTCACGCTCAGAAACGTGGAGGCCAGGTCGTTCACGTGCCGCTCGAGTCCGAGCACGAAGGCCAGCTGTACGAACACGTGGCCGTCGATCCCGAGACGCCGGAGCGCGTCTACGAGAGGCAGTGGGCGCAAACGCTCGTGAATTCAGCGCTGGCCCGCGTGGCGCTCAAGTTCGAAGGGGAACGCCGCAGGAACGTGTTCGACAGGCTGCGCCCGTTCGTCACCGGCGATGATCCGGTGTCGTACGGCGAGCTCGCCCGGGGGCTCGACATGACGGAGGGCGCCGTGCGCGTCGCCGTGCACCGCCTCAGGCGCCAGTGGGCCACGACGTTGCGCGAGCTGGTCGAGGAAACGGTCGAGAATCCCGGCGAGGTCGCCGACGAGCTGCACTACATCCTGTCGGTTCTGAGCCGCTAGTCGAAGATCCCGCGCGGCCCAACGCTCCTGTTTGTATCATTCCAGAGACAAACGCGCATCGACGGCAATCCCGTCCGCGCTTCTCCTATAATGTCGCCGACCATGTCCCTGGCACAGGGCAGCCCGCTTGGCCCGTACGTGATCAGGACCCTCATCGGCCAGGGGGGAATGGGCGAAGTCTATCGGGCGCACGACCCGCGCCTCGACCGCGACGTGGCCGTGAAGCTCATCTCCGGCGCGTGGGCAGACGACCCGGAACGGCGCGCGCGATTCGAACGCGAGGCGCGCGCGGGCGCGGCCCTCAACCACCCCAACATCTGCACGGTCCACGAAATCGGCGAAGCGGACGGCCGGCTCTTCATCGCGATGGAGCTGCTCGAAGGCGCGACGCTCAACGAATGCCTGGCCATGGGTCCGTCGCCGATGGCCGTGGCCGAAGTACTTGATATCGCGATCCAGATCGCCGACGCGCTTCATGCCGCCCGGCAGAAACACGTCGTCCACCGCGATCTGAAGAGCGGCAACATCGTCCTGCTCCCGCGGGGCCAGGTGAAGATCCTGGATTTCGGCCTGGCGACCAGGTGTCCGTCCGGGCCGCTGGTCGGGGTGCAGGCGCTCGCGAGGTCGGACGAGCCCTCAGGCGGGGACGCACCACTGACCGACCCGGGGACGGTAGCCGGGACTGCGGCGTACATGTCGCCCGAACACGCGATGGGCGAGGAGGTGGACCACCGCAGCGATCTGTTCTCGCTCGGGGTCGTGTTGTACGAGCTGCTGACGGGCCGCCTGCCGTTCACCGGCCGCACCGCTGGCGCCGTCGTCGATGCGGTGCTGCACCAGGCGGCCGCGCCGATCCCGAGATTCAACAACGAGGTGCCTGACGAGCTGGTGCGCGTCGTGGCCAGGCTGCTGGAAAAGGACCGCGCCCGGCGGTACCAGTCGGCCTACGACGTGTGGACTGACCTGCGGCGCATCAGGGAAGGCCGGTCCGCCCATGAAACCGAGGGGAAGTCGATCGCGGTTCTGCCATTCAAGGACCTCAGCCCGCAGCACGACCAGGACTACTTCTGCGATGGCCTGGCGGAGGACCTGATCAACGCGCTCACACAGGTCAGAGACCTCCGGGTTGCGGCCAGGACCTCGTCATCCTCCTTCAAGGGCAAGGACGCCGCCATCAGCGAGATCGGGCGGGCGCTCAACGTCCGCACGCTGCTCGAGGGGAGCGTGCAGAAGTCGGGCGACACCCTGCGCGTGACGGCCCAGCTCATCAACATCCCTGACGGCTATCACCTGTGGTCTGAGCGGTTCGATCGGAAGATGACGGACATCTTCGCCGTGCAGGACGAAATTTCACTGGCCATCGTCGAGAAATTGAAGGTCGGGCTCCTGGCAGGCGAGCGGGAAAAGATCACGAGGCGCCATACCGAGGACAAGGACGCGTATTACACCTACATCAAGGGACGCTACGCCTGGAACCGGCGATACCAGGGCGACATGATCAAGGCGGTCTCCTGGTTCGAGAAAGCGATCGCGATCGATCCCGGGTATGCCCTTCCGTATGTCGGGATCGCCGACGTCTTCAACATCCTCGGCATGTGGGCTTATGTTCCCCCGTTAGCGGCGTCCTCCAATTCGCGGGCGGCGCTCGTACGGGCTCTGGCCATCGACCCCGAACTCGGCGAAGCCCACTGTTCCCTGGGCTTCCTGTCGTACACGCACGATCGCGAGTACGCGGCGGCCGAAGAGCACCTGCGGCGCGGCATCGAGCTCAACCCGTCGAATTCCTACGGCCACGGCTGGTATGCCATCTACCTTGCGGCCGTCCGGCGATTCGCCGAGGCAAGGGCCGAAGCCAGGCGCGCAAGCGAGCTCGATCCCCTCTTCTACCTGCTGAAGGCGATCGAGGGAATCGTCAACGCCCTCTCCGGCGAGGTGGAGCAGGGCCGGGAACTGCTCCGGCGCGCCATCGAACTCGACCCGTCCCAGCCGATGTCTTACATCTTCCTCGGCTACGCGAGCCTCATGCGGCCGCGTGCGCCGGAAATCGCCGTGGAAATGTTCGAGAAGGCGATTAGCTTCGGCCTCGTGTTCGCAGTCGGGTGGCTCGGCCTGGCTCATGCGATGGCGGGCAGAAAGGACGTCGCGCTCGAGCAGAGGGATCGCCTCGACCGGATCGCACGTGAGCGGTACTTTCCGCTGTCGAAGAGAGTGGTTGTCGGTCTGGCCCCCAGCCTGAAGCGGTTCCGTTCGCTCACGACGCGGTATGTCTCGCCCATCCAACGCGGCGCGATCGCCCTCGGCCTGGGAGACCTCGAACGCGCGTTGTCGGAGTACGAGGCGTCCTTCGCGGCGAGCGACTACTTCACGACACTGCTGTTCACGAGCGACCGGATCGATCTTCCCTGGATCAACGAATTCGTCGCGCATCCCAGGTACCAATCGATGCTGGCACGGGCCGGGCTGACCTGAGACGCCCTATCCCTCCGGCTCGGCCGGCTCCCGCTCATCCGTGGCCGGGGAAGGAGGAGGTGCGGCCGCGGGATCGATCTCCTCCCGCGCGATCAGCCGCTCCGCAAGCCACGCGTGAGCGGCTTCGTCGCCGCGGGCGAGCAGCGCGTCGAGCGAGCCGGGAGAGAAGTCGAACGACTCCCGCGACTGCATGCTGGGCCACGAACCGTCGGGACGGCGCGGGGCCTCGCGGCACCAGAATCCCAGGTGCCATCTGAGAAAGTCCGAAGCACGCAGCCGTCCGTGCTCATCCTCTCCCCAATGCTCGAGCGCAAGCTCGACGTAACGCCGGTAGACCGCGAGCCGCTGCTCGGCTGAAAGCCGGACGTACCCTGATGTCACCTCGCGAAAGATCCACGGCCGGATGAGCCCGCCTCGGGCCACCATGACGCCCGCACAGCCGGACTGCCGGATGGCCTGCTCGATCTCGTGCGCGTAGAGCAGGTCGCCGTTGCCGACCACTGGAACGGGCACGGCCGCCGCCACCTCGCCGATCGCGTTCCAGTCGGCCGCGTGCCGGTACCGTGCGGTTCGGGTGCGTCCGTGAACGACGAGCGCATCGGCGCCGGCGTCGACCGCCGCGCGCGCCACATCAAGGTAGTTGAGATCGGATTCGTTCCAGCCGAGCCGGAATTTCACGGTGACGGCCGCGTGCGACACCGCGCGCCTCATGCCCTCGACGATGCGGCCGACGCGCTTGGGTTGGCGGGCCAGTGTGGCGCCCATCCCCTTGCGCGTGAAGTGATCGATCGGGCACCCGAGGTTCACATCGACGAAATCCGCGCCTCGCGATTCGGCGAGTGCCGCCGCCCATCCCATCTCCTCCGGGTCCGTTCCGGCGAGCTGGACGCCGAAGCAGGGCTCGTCAGGGCTGCGCCGGATGAGCGCGTACTCCGAGCGGCGGCGCTGCTTGAGCCGCCGCGCCACGGTCATCTCGCTGACGGTGACGCGCGCCCCTAGCTCGACGCAGAGCCGGCGAAACGGGAGGTTGCTGCCCTTGGTCATCGGCGCCAGGACGACGGCCCCGCTGAGCACATCCCGCAGGTTCAACGCTGCATCTCCGATCGATCGCCACGGCCGGTGTGACCCGACCGGCCCGCGCGGAACGGGATGATCTCCACGCCCGCGCCTTGAGCCTCATTTTACTTTGGCGGTGCAATCTGCTTGGCGATGCAGGATAACGCACGCTGAAGTCATGGTTCCATCTCCGACCGTTTCCAGCCAATCTTCCTGAGCCACCGGATCGAAGGACTCGCTCCGAACCCGGCCAGGGAGTAATGTATCGGGCGGCGCCGGGGCCGACGCCCCGGGTGCAAGCCGTGACGAATTTCAGTTGAAACCCATCGTGGAAACGACGACATACGCGACCTCGCTCCTCCGTTTCGCTCCGGCGCGCTACGTCCTGGCCGTCGTGACGATGCTCGTGGCCGTCGCCGTGCGGCTCGCCTTGATCCCCATCATGGGGCTCAACATCCCCTACGTGACCGTCTACCCGGCGATGATCTTCGCGGCCATCACGCTCGGCGCCGGGCCGGGTGTGCTCGCGACGGTACTGGGGGTGTGGCTGGCTGAGTGGTACCTGGTCGCTCCCGCGGGCGTCCGGCTGGACCTTGCCTTTTCGATCCGTGCAGCGATCCCGTTGGCGACGAGCCTCTATGTCGGATGGGTGAGCGGGCGGCTGCGCCGAGCACGAGCGAAGGCCGACGCGGAAGCCGCGGCGGCCCGGACCTCCGAGGCGGCGCTGCGCCAGCAGGTGGAACTGGTCGATTCGGCGCGGGCCGAAGTCATCGTCCAGGAGATGCAGCGGGTGGTGCGGGCGAGGCAGGCGGGCCACTTGCCGACCCTGGCGGCGCCTGGAGCGTGGCTTCGACGGGTGCCGGACGTCTCTGGAGTTCTGGTCGCCGGCATCGGACTGATGGTTCTGGCCGGATGGGCGTTCGAGGTGCAGGCCCTGAAGAGCGTCGTGCCCGGCATGGCCACCATGAAATTCAACACCGCCATGTGTTTCCTTATGGCGGGTGCGGCGCTCGTCTGGCGCGAACGCCGCGCGTGGCGCGTGGCGTTCGCCGCGACGGTCGGCATCGTGGCGGCCCTGTCATTCGTCGAATACCTCGCCGGTGTCAGCCTCGGCCTCGACCAACTCGTCGTCGGCGATCCGGGCGATCCGTACACCGTTGCTGGCCGCATGGCCCAGGCGACCGCTATCGCGTTCGTTCTGAGCGCCGCGTCCCTCCTGCTGATGAGATGGAAAGGCCAGGCCGCGATCTGGTCTCAGCAGGCGCTCAGCGCGTGTGTCGCGTCGATGGGTCTCGTCGCGCTGCTCGGCTACCTCTACGAGGACCGGCAACTCGCCCAGGCGCTCGGTTCCACCACCGTTGCGCTCCCCACCGCGGTTGCCTTGTCCATGCTCGGCGTCGGCCTGCTCAGCTCGCGCGCCGATGGCCTGGCGAGCGCCCTGGCGTCGAGAAGCCCAGGCGGCCAGTTGGGGCGCCGGCTGCTGCCGGTGGCGCTGCTCGTACCGATCGGGCTCGGGCTGGTCCATGTCGTCGGTGAGCGGACCGGCACCTATGCAGCGGCGACGGGCGCCGGCGTCTTCTCGCTGTCCATGATGCTTTCGTTGAGCGCCATGACGTGGTGGACCGCCCGCGTGCTCAATCGGGAGGACGCGGCGCGCCGGCTGGTGGAAGTCGAGCTGCGCAGCCAGTCGGAGTTGATGGATCACGCCCAGGAAGGGCTGATCGTGCGCGAGTTGGGTGGCGCGATTCTCTTCTGGAACCAGGGCGCCGTCTCGCTCTACGGTTGGCCTGCGGCCGAGGCGGTCGGCCAGCGCATCGGCGTGCTGCTCCGGGACGACCGCCGCCGGATGGAGGAAAAGGACGCTCAACTCGAACGGACCGGCCGGTGGGAAGGCGAGCTGGTGCACACGGCCCGCGACAATCGGCGCGTTATCGTGGAGGGCATCGCGACGGCGAGGCGCACGGCGGACGGCCGGGTGCTCATCCTCGAGAGCCTTCGCGACATCACCGCGCGCAGGCAGGCGGAAGAAGCGCTGCGCCAGCTCAACGCCGCACTCGAGCTGCGCGTGAACGAGCGAACCGCGGAACTGCGCGAGGCCGCCGGTTACGCGCGCAGCCTCCTCGAGGCCAGTCTCGACCCGCTCGTGACAATCAGCGCCGACGGCAGGATTACCGACGTCAACGGCGCCTCCGTCCTGGCCACCGGCGTCGCGCGCGACGACCTCATCGGCACGGATTTCTCGGACTACTTCACCGAGCCGGACCAGGCGCGGATCGGGTATCGACGGGTTTTCGCCGAGGGGTTCGTGCGCGACTACCCGCTGGCCATCCGTCACCGATCGGGCCAGGTCACCGACGTGCTTTACAATGCCACGGTGTACCGAAATGCCGCGGGCGAGGTTCAGGGGGTGTTTGCGGCGGCGCGCGATATCACCGAGCGCAAGCGGGCCGAAGAGGAGATCCGGCGCTACGCGGCCGATCTCCGACGAAGCAACGAGGAGCTCGAGCACTTCGCCTACGTCGCGTCGCACGACCTCCAGGAGCCGCTGCGCAGCGTGAGCAGCTTCTCTCAGCTCCTGGCCCGGCGCTATCGCGGCAAACTCGACCCCGACGCGGACGAGTTCATCGCCTTCGTCGTCGAAGGGGCGACGAGGATGCAGACCCTGATCAACGACCTGCTGGCATTCTCGCGAATTGGCACGCGAGGCAGGCCGTTCGCCTTCGTTCGGTGCGAGGACGCGCTGCGGGCAGCCGAGGAGAACCTCGAGGCGGCCGTTTCGGAAAGCGGTGCCATCATCTCCCACGAACTGCTGCCCACCGTGTCGGGCGACGAGACGCAATTGGCACAGCTCTTCCAGAATCTCATCGGCAATGCGGTCAAGTTCCGCCGGCCGGATCTCGCGCCGCGCGTCCGCGTGTCCGCGCGGAAAACGGGCGGGTTCTGGCAGGTGAGCGTGCGCGATAATGGCATCGGCATCGATGCGGAGTACTTCGACCGGATCTTCGTCCTGTTCCAGCGGCTGCACGGCCGCGAGCACTACCCGGGCACCGGCATCGGCCTGGCAATCTGCAAGAAGATCGTGGAGCGGCACGGCGGTCGAATATGGGTGGAATCCGAACCCGGAAGCGGGACCACCTTTCACTTCACTCTTCCGGACGGGATGCCCTGAGCATGACGACAACCGACCGACGCGTTCGCGCCATTGACATCCTGCTCGTCGAGGACAGCCCCGGGGACGCTCGCTTGACGCGCGAAGCCCTCAAGGAGGCCCGGATCCTCAACGCGCTCCACGTCGTTCAGGACGGGTTCGAGGCGCTGGCGTTCCTGCGCCGTCAGGGTCCGTACGGCGACAGCCCTCGCCCGGACCTGATTCTGCTGGACCTCAACCTGCCGAAGAAGGACGGCCGGGAAGTGCTCGCGGAGATCAAGCGCGACGAGGATCTGAAGCGCATTCCCGTCGTGGTTCTCACCACGTCCCGGGCGGAGGAGGACGTTCTGCGATCCTACGAACTGCACGCCAACGCGTATGTGACCAAGCCGGTCGACCTGACGCAGTTCCTCAGCGTGGTTCGTTCGCTCGAGGAGTTCTGGCTGGCCGTGGTCACCCTGCCTCCGAAGGACCACCGCAGCCAAGGTGCCTGATGAAATCACTGCTGGTCGAAGACGACCGCGCCGATGCCCGCCTGATCCAGGTCCTGCTGAAGGATGCGGCGGCCCCTGACGTCCAGATCGAGCACGTCGGCCGGCTCGACCTCGCGCGCGAACGCGTCGGCCGCGAGACGTTCGACGTGGTGCTGCTGGATCTCGGGCTGCCGGACTCCCAGGGCCTCGCGACGTTCACGCGGATGCAAGAGGCGTCCGGCGGCCTGCCGATTGTCGTGCTGACGGGGCTGGATGACGAGGGATTCGCCCTCGAAGTCGTGCGCGCGGGTGCCGAGGACTATCTCGTCAAGGGGCGGTTGTCAGGCGAGCTGCTGGTCCGCACGATCCGGTATGCCGTCGAGCGAAGACGCGCCGCCGACGAATTGCGCCGATTGAACGCGGAGCTGGAACAGCGGGTGGCGGACCGCACGGCGGAGCTGCGAGCGGCAAACCTGCAGCTCCAGCGCGACATCTCCGATCGGCAGCAGATTGAAGCCGAGCGCGCGCGCATCGCCGAGCAGCGCCAGTTGGCGCTTGACGCCGCCAGGATGGGGTGGTGGCACTACGACCCGATCACGCGAGTCGCGTCATGGGACGAGCGCTACAAGGAGATCTTCGGCGTCACGGGCTATGAAGGGCTCAACGACGAGATCCTCTCTCAGATCATTCACCCGGATGACCGGCCCGGACTGTGGGCCAGAGTCGAAGCGGCCCTGAATTCGACCGACCCGGAGCTTTTCGCGGCGGAGTATCGAATAATCCGGCCGGACGGAGCGCCTCGCTGGATTGAGGCTCACGGGGTGGCGTCCTTCGAGGGCGACCGTGGGACGCGGCGCGCGACAAGCCTGGTTGGCACCGTGGCCGACATCACCGACCGCAAGCAGGCGGAGGTGGCGCTGCGGGAGCTCAACGAGTCGCTCGAAGCGCGCGTGGCTGAGCGCACGGCCGAAGCGGAGGACCGGGCCTGGCAGCTGCGGCTGCTCGCCGCCCGGCTGACACAGGCGGAGCGGAAGGAGCGTGAGCGGATTGCAAAGATGCTCCACGACCACCTGCAGCAGCTCCTCGTGGCGGCACGCTTGAACAACGGCGGACTGGCGCGAGTTCACGATGCGGAAGTCAAGGCCGTTGCCAGCCGGACCGATGAGCTGCTCGGCCAGGCCATCGCGGATTCGCGGTCGCTGACGACCGAGCTCAGCCCGCCGATCCTCCGGGATGCCGGACTGGCCGCCGGGTTGGCGTGGCTGGCGCGCCACACGCAGGAACAGCACAACCTCCAGGTCGAGCTCGCGGCCGTAGACGACATCGGACCGACCGATCCTGACGTCAACCTGTTCCTGTTCGAGGCGGCGCGAGAGCTGCTCTTCAATGTCGTGAAGCACGCGGGTGTGACGACGGCGCACGCGATACTGGACCGGGAGGGCGGCGATGTTCGACTTCGGGTCGTGGACTACGGCAAGGGGATTCGACCCGAGGCCGGCCGAATCGGACAGGACACCAAGTCGGGATTCGGCCTGTTCTCGATCCAGCAACGGATTGCCCTGCTCGGCGGCCGCATGACGATCGAGGCCGACGCGGGCCGCGGGACGACGATCACGCTCATTGTGCCCGCAGGTCTCCAGGCGCCATTGGCAGCCGCCGAGGGTCGGTCGGCAGGGCCATCCGGCCGGACGTCGTCGTGATGGACGTCAGCATGCCCAGGATGAGCGGCATCGAAGCGGCCCGGTGGATCTCCGAGAACCTGCCTGAAGTCCGGGCCACCGTGCTGATCTCGGCCATTCTGCGTCAAAGGACATCGACGACGACCAGCGTCATGTCGTCCTGTTGGCTCGTGCCGGGCGGCTGCCAGTCTCGGAGCGCCGAGAGGAGCCGATCCGACAGCTCGGCCGCCGGCGCCAGCCGGTGGCTGGCGAACACTCGTTCGATCTGCAGGTCGCCGAAGGGTTCCCCTGCGGCGTTTTCGGGTTCGGTCACTCCGTCGGTGTAAAGCACCAGTCGATCGGACGGCCCAAGCGGCACCGTGCACACGGGGTACTCGGCGTCCGGCACGATGCCGAACAAGAGACCGTTTGAGAGGGTGCGCTGCAGCTCACCGCTCGCCTGCCTCCAGCACAGCAGCGGCGGGTGCCCCGCCGCCGAGTACAACACGGTGCGCTGCCCGGTATCGATCCACGCGTACGCCGCCGACACATACTGGCCGTGTGCCTCGCTCCACAGGATGCGGTTCAGGCCGCGGAGCACCCGGCCGGGATCATGTGCGACGGCTGCGACGGAATGCATCGCCACCTTGATCATCGACGCGATGAGGGCCGCGGGAATGCCGTGTCCCGAGACGTCGGCCACGAGAATGCCGACATGCTGCGCGTCGGTGGAGACGAACTGGTAGAAGTCTCCCGCCACGGCAGTCATCGGGTGGTAGGTCGCGGCGATACGGAGGTGGTCGAGGCCGGGCACGCTGGCGGGAAGAATCGACGACTGTATCTGGCGGGCGGTCTCCAGTTCCGTCTCGATGGAAAGCAGCCGGCGCTCGTTCGAGAGCACGAACTCCAGCGCGACGTACCCCATCGACAACAGGAGCACGGCGAAGCCCAACGAGCTGGAGATCGGCACGGTTCGGTAGTGCAGGACGCTCGACAGGTTCGTGTACAGCGCCTCGAGGCCGAAGACGATGGAACCGGCGGCGAGGATGCCGTGACCGCGCATCACGAGGAATCTGGCAGCGAGCTTCCCGACCAGGACGACGGTCAGCAGGACGAAGAGCGCCAACATCGCCAGCATCCGATTGCAGAAGACCCAGACGTCGTCGCGGCCGCCGAGCGCGAGCGTGACCATTCCGCCAAGCGCGATCGCGAAGGCCGCCACGATTTCCAGCCGGATGATCTGCCTCAGGTTCCCGAGCACCAATTCATGCCAGGCGAGCAGGGCCGCGGCCAGGATGAGGTAGCTGAGCGTCGTGTTCACGTACGGCGCGAGGCCCGCGACCGCCCGCGGCAGAACGGCCAGGATCGCGGCCGTCCGAATCAGTTCCTGGAGGCCGTAGATACTGCTCCAGATTCCCCACCAGGCGAGGATTCGAGTCCCTCTGTGCCACCGCAAGGACGCGACGGCGCAGGCTGACAGTCCGATGCAGAGGAAGATGGTGCCCAGGACGATGCCGACCACCTGGCCGCGGAGCATCACCAGTACTTCGTCGGACGCGCTCATGCCACTCATCGAACGGCTCCCGGTCGCGTTCAGGCTTGCCGCCAAGAGGGCAGCGCGATCATTCACCCGGCATCACCCTCGGCGCCGCGCCGGGTGGGGTCATCAAGCACGGTTGGGGCGGGCACCGGCTCCCGGCGTCGCCCACGCTTAGCCAGGCCGGCGCGTTCCGAGTCGAAGAAGTCGTCAGCGCGGGATGGGGGAGTGTGCGCGTCCAGCCGAACGCCGCGCGATCCTACCACGGCGGACAGATCCATCGACCAGGACGGGCGGCTGGGATTCCTCGGCCGGAAGTCATCGGGGCGGCCCGGGGTGCCCACTGCTGGCGAACGCTCGTACTCGGGCGGGTCCGGACCCCGGACGAGCGTCGAATAAGGTACATTCCGTAAACAGCAGCGCGCGGCGCTCCCGCGAAGGCATCCTCTCGTCCGCCGTCCCGGACGTGACGACTTATGGTCCTGACCCTCGCCGACTACGCCATTATCTGCCTGTATCTGGCGGCCATTACGCTCTTCGGATCGTGGTTCGCGCGCTTTCAGAAGACGACGAAGGACTATTTCCTGACGGGGCGTTCGGTGCCCTGGTGGGCGGTGTGTTTCACGATCGTCGCCACTGAGACGAGCACCCTGTCATTCATCGGCGTGCCGGCCGCGGCGTATTCGGGCAACATGACGTTTCTTCAGCTCGCGCTCGGCTACGTCATCGGCCGCGTCTTCATCAGCGTCGTGTTCATTCCGGCGTACTTCCGCGGCGACCTCTTCACGTCTTACGAACTGCTGCAGCGCCGGTTCGGATCGCCCGTGAAGACGGCGGGGGCCGGAGTCTTCCTGCTGACGCGCTCCCTTGCCGACGGCATCCGGCTCTTTGCGACGGCCCTCGTGATCTCGGCGGTGACCTCCGTGCCCGTGTCGTTGACGGTCGTCGTGCTGGGTGCGGCGATGATCGTGTACACCGTGCGCGGCGGCGTGGCCGCCGTCATCTGGACGGACGTCGTGCAGATGTTCGTGTACGTCGCAGGCGCGGTGGTCGTGTTCGTCGCGCTGCTCTGGCGCATCCCGGGCGGATGGACCGAGGTCGTCTCCACCGGGGCGGCCGCCGGCAAGTTCGTCGTCTTCAATCTGACTCTCGATCCGAAGGCCGTCTACACACTGTGGGCCGGCCTGTTCGGCGGCGTGGCGCTCACGCTCGCCACGCACGGCACCGATCAGTATCTCGTCCAGCGGCTGCTCGCGGCCCGATCGGCGCGCCAGGCCGGGGCCGGCCTGGTGCTGTCCGGCTTCGTCGTGTTCGCCCAGTTCGTGCTGTTCCTGCTCATCGGCGTCATGTTGTTCGCCTACTATCAGCACCAGCCCGTACCGGTGCGCCTCGTACGCACCGACGAGATCCTCCCGCTCTTCGTGGTCAACTCGCTCGCCGGCGGCGCGGCCGGCTTCATCGTGGCCGCCATCGTGGCCGCGGCGCTCTCGCCGTCGCTCAACGCGATGGCGTCGACCACCGTGAACGACTTCTATCGGCAGTACGTGCGGCCTGATGCCGACGAGGCGGTGTTGATGCGCCTGTCGCGCCGTGCGACGGTGGCGTGGGGGATCGTGCAGATCGGCGTGGCTCTGGCGGCGCAGGGGATGGACCGATCGGTGCTCGACGCCGGACTCGGCGTCCTCTCGCTCGCGGCCGGCCCGGTTCTGGGTGCGTTCCTCGTCGGGGTCCTGACCAGACGTGTCGGCGGCGCGGCGATGCTCTGCGGCATGGCGACGGGCATGGTGGTGCTCGCGTGGATCTGGTCGAGCACACCGTTGGCGTGGACCTGGTACGCGCTGATCGGTTCGGGCGTGACGGCCCTGACTGCCGGGTTGTGCGAAACCGCGCGACGAGCGATGCGATGAACACCAAGGCCACACGGCGCAGCATGGATGGCAGGATGGGAATGCGTCGACCGCGCCGGAGGAATGTCATCGATGCCCACACCTGAGCGGCTCGCCGGGCTATTCGAGGAGCACAGACCGCACGTGCGGGCGGTCGCGTATCGCATGCTTGGATCGGTCAGCGAGGCGGAGGACGCCGTCCAGGAAGCCTGGATTCGATTGAGCCGCACGGATGTCGGTGGCATCGATAACCTGCGGGGATGGCTGACGACGGTCGTCGCGCGCGTGTGCCTGGACATGCTGCGAACGCGAGCGTCGCGCCGGGAGGATTCCCTGGACCTGCACGTGCCGGATCCGATCGTCCGCGCGATCGGTCGTAGAGACGAAGGGCCCGAGACGAACGCCATGCTCGCCGACTCTGTCGGCCTGGCGCTGCTCGTCGTCCTCGAGAAGCTGGAGCCGGCAGAACGGCTGGCGTTCGTGCTCCACGATGTGTTCGGGATGACCTTCGAGGAGATCGCGCCCGTCGTGGATCGGTCGGTCGTGGCGACGCGCCAGCTCGCGAGCCGCGCGCGCCGGCGGGTCCAGGGCCAGGTGCCTGCCTCGGACGCGGAGCTGCCGAAGCAGCGCCGCGTCGTCGAGGCGTTTCTCGCGGCCGTCAGGGACGGCGACTTCGAAGCGCTGGTCGCCGTCCTGGATCCGGCGATTGTGCTGCGAGCGGATGGCGGAGCGGCGAAGGGCATGTCGCGCCTCGTGCGTGGGGCTCAGGCCGTCGTGGCACAGGCTGCGGCGTTTTCGAAGCTCGGGCTGTCCAGTCAGGTGGTCCTGGTGAATGACGACATTGGCGTCGTATCGCGCCTTCCGAACGGGCGCCTGCTTTCCGTGATCGGCTTCACGATTGCGGGCGGCAAGGTCGTTGAGATGGACATCCTGGCGGATCCAGACCGGCTCAGCCGGCTCGACCTGTCGGCCATCGAGGCCTGAAAGATCGGCGGCCGTCACACTTCTTCCGGTCGATCCGTCATCCTTGTGAAGGACAAACCAGGCCGATTCGACGAGCGCCGCGTGCAAGCCACGCCGGCGCGCTGAGGGTGATGACATGAACAAGTCGGGCGCGAGCGAAAGAGAGTCGGCATCGCAGCTCATCTCGAACAGGATCGCCGAACTCGGGGACTGGCGCGGGGCAACGCTCAGAAGAATGCGTCAGCTCATCAAGAAAGCAGACCCGGATGTCGTCGAGGAGTGGAAGTGGGTCAAACCAACTAAACCCGGCACCCCGGTGTGGTCGCACGACGGCATCATCTGCACCGGCGAGTCGTACAAGAACGTCGTGAAGCTGACCTTCGCCAGGGGCGCGTCGCTGAAGGATCCGGCCCGTCTCTTCAACTCGAGTCTGGACGGAAACGTCCGCCGCGCGATCGACATCCACGAAGGAGAAGACGTTGACGAGTCCGCGTTCACGGCGCTCGTTCGCCAGGCGATCGCCCTCAACAAGTCTGGCAAGTCGAAACCTCCGAAGTAAGGTGAAACCCGTCGCAGACAAGCCCAACGGGGCGGCTGGTCAAGGCAGGCGATCCGCCTCATCCAAGAGCACGGGCCCCTTGGTGGCCGCGAAGCCGGCCCTCCTCGCAGGCGGCAACCCCCAGATCGCGAAGGCTGACGGCGACGCCCCCGTGCAGGCCTACATCGCGGCCATGCCGGGCTGGAAACGCGACGCCGGGCGACGCCTCGACGCGCTCATCGTGCGCACCGTCCCCGGCGTGCGAAAGGCCGTCAAGTGGAACTCGCCCTTCTATGGCATCGAGGGCCAGGGATGGATCCTCAACTTCCATTGCTTCACGAAGTACGTCAAAGTGGCGTTCTTCCGCGGCGCGTCACTGCGTCCTCTCCTCCCCGACGAGTCCAAGCACGAGGACGTGCGCTACCTTGACATCCATGAGGACGACCAGCTCGACGAGGAGGTCCTGGCGAGCTGGATTCGGCAGGCATCGGAGCTGCCCGGCTGGGTCCCGTAGCGCCGGCATGAGGTCGTACGGGGATCAACGGCGGCCGGCAATGGCGCGCGCCCGCGTGGCCGGGATGGTCACGGTGCCGACTTCGCCGGATGCCGTGTCGCGCACCGCGATGCGAAGCTCGTGGGCATCCGCAAGCACGTCGACCTGGCGGTGGACGGCCAGACCTTTCCGGTCCGCCTGGGCCCGCATCTCGGTCGTGAACCGCAGCGGCAGGTTGAGGTCTTCGGTACGGATGAGCCGGCCGTCGGACAGCGCTTGCGCGATGGCGACATCAACGCTCGCCGCCCAGGAGCCCGCGTCCGCGTGAAACAGAAGCGCCCTCGCGTCGATTCGCATCGAGAGCCCCAGCAATCCCCCGGCCGCGGGCTCGGCGGTGACCGAGAGCGGCAGACCTGAAGCGTCGATCGGACTGCTGAGGGCCCGGGCGAGCGCGCCCTGGCGGGTTTCGACATCCTGCGGCGGACTGGGCACCGCCAGGTAGCCGGTCCGGTGCCGCAGGTCCACGCCGCGCCGCCGGGTCGTGACCTTGATTTCGTGGAACTGTCCGTCCCACGAGCCGTTCGGCAGGTAGTAGCCGAGCAGGTAGGTGAGCCGCGTGTCGTCCACCGCCCGACCGATCGCTCCGCCGAGATCGTTCGTGTTGAAGTATGCGCGGCCGCCGGTCAGATCCGCGGTCAACCTCATCGTGTCGACATTCGGCATGACCGTGGACAAGCCGTTGAAGACCACTGGCTCCCCAGGCAGGCTTGTGATCGTTGCGATGAGCCCGCGCGCGTCCACGGGGTACACGGCCACGTCCGCGTCGGTGATCGCCCGCGCCGCGCGATTTATCTCGGTCCACAACGACCGATTCTGAGGCAACCCGCCCCCGCGCCCGTCGGTGAATGAAACCGGGAAAGCCCCCGAGACCCAGATCAGGTTCTTGCGCCCCTGGACACCCGAGAGGTGGCGCGCAATCGCCTCGAGCGCGTCCAGCGTGTACTCGGCGCGCTTTGCCACGTAGAAGCCCTTGACCGCCACGGTCATGCTGGCCAGCGCGGCATCGAACATCGCATCTGTCGCGGCATCGCCGGTGTCCGAAGGCAGAGGCGGCGGCTCCTTGGCCACCGCCGTTTCGAGGGAGGTGAGCTGCTGGACGCGATCGACCGCGCGGAGCAGCGACGAGGTATCGCGCGTGAAGTCGTGAATGATGCTCACCGCCGACGAATCGAGGACGTAGAGTGCGATGCGATCGGCCGGCTTCACTTGCGACAGATAGTTGAAGATGTGCGTGCGGGCCCGCACCTGGTCCGTCCATCGAGCCGCGTGTCGGAGCGGAACTTCGGCAACGGGTCCTGGGTGGTGGCCGGCGACCGGGCCGCGAGCCCCGTCGCCCCGAGCCCGAACAGGCAGACACAGATCCACGCACGACTCGGCATGGCGCCACTCCAGGCTGTTTGGCAGGCGGGCGGAGTATATCGCAATGCGCCTACGGGTTGCGTGACGGTCCCCGGTGGCCAGCTACCGCCCGAACCGGGGGTTCACGATGTTGTTGAAGATCGAACCGAAGCTGTAGCTGAGACTGATGTCGAAGCTCACCTGGTAGCTGCTCTGCAGTTCCCGCAGCCGGAGGAGCACTTCCTCGGGCGTGGCGCCCCGAAGGGCCAGGTTCAACTGGTCTCGCACGCGCGAGGCTGACCCGTCGAGGTTGAGCGACAGTCCGCGCGCCAGCCGCAGGGACATCTCGCCCTGGATCTCCACCTGGTACTTGCTCAGGTCGTGCAGGTACTGCGACCACTCGACGCGGGCTTCGAGCGTGCCCCAGGTCTGGCGTTGGTCGAGCGTGATGGACGCGGCGTGGCGGCCGATGGTCTCGCGCAGTTTGCCGTACAGCGTGACCTCGTTGTAGCGCGCGTGCTCGACGCCGAGCGAGTACTGGAGCCGGAGCTGGCGAGCGGCGTGCTGGGCGTACGGGAAGACGTTGTACTCGATGGCGGGCGCGACAACGGCCGAGAATCTCGTGTTGCCGAAGGTCGACGAGTCGAGACTGCCTTCGAACCCAGCGGACCAGTGCTGCCCGAGACTCCTTCCGGCAAACCACTCGAACTGCTTTTCGCGCCGGGTCACGGTGATCGGGTCGTCCTCGTCGAGGTTGAACCGCTCGGTTTCGCTGTTGGCGTTGATGCCGAAGCTCAGGTTCCAGTTCTCGGTCACGCGGTCGGCGCTCGCGCCGAACTCCCAGCTCCATTGCCGGTTGCTTTCCTCTGCTTCGAGCGACCCGCCCCCTTCGATCTTGAACACCCAGAAATTCCAGGGATCGCGCACCCCGGCCTCCGGTGTTTCGGGCGCCTCGGATCGGACCCGGACGTTGAGGTCCGCCGGGAGACCTTCGCGCGCCGCGTAAGCCAGCAGCCCGACGGATACCGTACCGAGCACACCCTGACGCCGCGAGTCCTCGGTGTCGCCGGTGAGCGAGATTGCGCGAAGCTCCTGATCGATTCCCTGGAACCTCCCTCCGCCGACAAATCGCAGGACGATCTCGAGTCCGCCTCCGCCGGTTTCGCGGCTCGTCGAGAGCAGGTGCACGTCGGCGTCCTCGCGCTGCCGCACGAAGTCGACCCACTTGATTTCCGTGCGGAGATAGTCGGGGAAGCACGACTCGCAGTCGAGCAGTACCCGAAGGCGCGGCGCCTTCCCGGCCTGGCCGGTCTGTGCCTCGGCGGCGGACACGATGAGGAGCAGGCACGTCAGGATGGCGAATACCGACTGTCGCATGTGAGGACCTTTCGTCACTCGGGCCCCATGGATCACGAGGCATGAAACCGGCTGTCTCCCGTGAGGTCCCGCGAGGCCGGCCGGAAAGACCCTCAAAACGGGAATGGTCGCATGTCCGCGCCTCTGCCGATCATTGGTGACCGCCTCACGCTTCCACTGGAGGACGGGACGCGACGGGGGATCTTAACGTGTAACGGCACACCTTTGGAGGATTGGTGCACGGACCGCGTGCCGGTTGCGTCGGAGGGCACGGCCGGTGTTGCCGCGCCGGCCCGCGCGGAACAGAATGGTCTCCATGTCCAAGCTTCGAGACTCGCTCTACGTCGCGCTCATGATCGGCACGCTGGCGGCCTCCACCGGGCGGACGGGAGCGCAAAGCGCGCCCGCAGACGATCATCAGCGCCTGGCGCACGACCTTTTCAAGACGCTCGTCGAGATCGACACGACGGATTCCTCCGGCGATACGACAAAGGCTGCCGAGGCGATGGCCGCCAGCCTGAGAGCCGCCGGGTTCGCTCCCGAGGACGCGCAGGTGCTGGCTCCCGCGCCGCGGAAGGGCAATCTCGTCGCGCGGCTGCGAGGCACGGGCGCTGCGAAGCCGATTCTCCTGCTGGCGCACCTGGACGTCGTCGAGGCCCGGGCGTCCGACTGGTCGTTCGCTCCGTTCACGTTCACCGAGCGCGACGGCTACTTCTACGGCCGCGGCACGAGCGACATCAAGTCGGGGGCGGCGCTGCTCGTCGCGAACCTGATCAGGCTGAAGCAGGAGGGCTTCGTCCCGGCCCGCGATCTCATCGTCGCGCTGACGGCCGACGAGGAGGGTGGCGACGCGAACGGGGTCGACTGGCTCGTTCGCAACAAGCGGGAGCTCATCGACGCCGAGTACTGCCTCAACACGGACGGCGGCGGAGGAGAGCTTCGGAAGGGCAGGCGGATCGCGAATGAGCTGCAGACGAGCGAGAAGATCTACCTGAGCTTCACACTCGAGACGAAGAACCCGGGCGGCCACAGCTCGCTGCCGGTCAGGGAGAACGCGATCTACCGGCTCGCGGCGGGCCTGATCCGGCTGGCCGCATTCGAGTTCCCGGCCAGCCTCAACGAGACGACCCGGGCGTTCTTCCAGCAGATGTCGCGCGTTCAGTCCGGGGCGCAGGCCGCCGACATGAAGCTCGTCGCGGGGACGCCGGTCAACCAGGCGGCTGCGAAACGGCTGTCGGCCTCGTCACCTTACTTCAACGCGCTGATGCGCACGACATGCGTGGCGACCGGGCTCCAGGCGGGGCATGCCGAGAATGCACTGCCGCAGACCGCAACGGCGACTGTCAACTGCCGCGTGCTTCCGGATCAACCGTTGCAGGACGTGGACGACACGCTGGTTCGCGTCCTCGCCGACAAGGGAATCGCCGTCACGCGGATTACCCGGCCGACGCCGAGTCCCCGCTCGCCCCTTCGGGCGGACATCGTGGCGATGGTCGAGCGCACGACTTCCGATCTGTGGCCGGGTGTGCCGGCCGTGCCCATCATGTCCACGGGCGCGACCGACGGCCACTACCTGCGCGTGGCGGGGATTCCCACCTACGGCGTGTCGGGGCTCTTCGACGACATCGACGACGTCCGCGCGCACGGGAAGGACGAGCGAATGAGCGCCCGCTCCTTCTACGAGGGCACCGAGTTCATGTACCGTCTCGTGAAGGCGCTGGCGACGGGAGATCAATCGAGCAGGGGCCGGTGAGACAGTTGGCTCGGCCTGCGCCAGAAGACCGACGCGGCGTCCATCGAACACGGCCTGGGGCCTGAAGCCGATCAGGTTCTGTCAATCCGCATGAACTCGAGCCGGTGCACGGCGTCAGGATGCGCGGGCGAGGGGCCCGCGGCGATCATCACGAGAGCGCCGTCCAGCTCGTGCGTCCTCAACCACTCTGACGCGAACCCGTGCCAATCGTCCGGTGTGGCGTCCACCTGTTCGGGCCACACGCCGTAGGAGAACTGCAACCCGGCGCACACCTCGGCGCTGCGGGCGATGGCCACGATCCAGCCGGCCGGCTTGTGGCGCGAGATGAGGCGGGCGGTCGTCCCGCTTCGCGTGGGAACGAAGACCGCGGCGCACTCGGTCGTCTCGAGCGCGAAGTCGACGATGCTCGAGATCGTTTCCGGCGGAAGACCCGAGAGGGCCGGACCTGCCGATCGCCGGAGTTCCCGAAGGCCGACGTGAGACCGGGTCGGCTCGGTGGCCGCCGCGATGCGCGCCAGCGTCGAGACGGCCTCCTCGGGAAACTGCCCGACGGCCGATTCGGCCGACAGCATGACGCAGTCGGTCCCGTCGAGAATCGCATTGGCCACGTCGGTCGCTTCGGCCCGTGTCGGCAGGCGGCTCGAGGTCATCGACTCGAGCATTTGCGTCGCGGTGATGACCGGCTTGCCGGCGAGGTTGGCCCGCCTGATCAGGTTCTTCTGCGTGATGGCGATCCGCTCGATGGGGACTTCGACGCCGAGATCCCCTCGCGCGACCATCACGCCGTCGGCGGCCTCGAGGATCTCGTCGAAATGCGTCAACGCGCTAGCGCGCTCGATCTTCGCGATGACGAAGGGGTCGTTCCCGAGCCTGCGCGCCGCGTGGCGCACGGCGGCGATGTCCGCCGCCGTCTCAACGAACGACTGGCTGACGGCCTCGACGCCGCGGGCAAGAACGAACTCGAGGCACTCGCGGTCGCGACGAGTGAACGCCGGGATTCCGAGGTCGATGCCCGGAAGATTCAAGCCCTTGCGCGACCTCAACTCCCCGCCGACGAGGACCGTGCACGAGACGTCCCGCCCGGAGACGTGCTGGACCTCGAGCTGGATCAGGCCGTCGTTCAGGTAGAGCGTGTCGTGTTGGCGCACGACGCTCGGAAGGCGCTCGAACGACACCTGCACCCGCGTCGCCGTGCCCGCGACATCGTCGGTCGTCAGCACGAACGGGTCGCCGGCGCGGAGCATGATCGGTTCCGGATCGATCCGGCCGACCCGCATCTTCGGCCCCGGCAGGTCGGCCATGATGGTGACGTGCCGGCCGGCCGCCGCCGAGGCCTGGCGAATCCGTTCGATCCGATCCTGGTGAACCGCGAGGTCGCCGTGCGACAGGTTCAGCCGCGCAATGTCGAGTCCGGCCCGGATGAGCCGCGCGAGCATCTCCGGCGAGTCGGACGCCGGCCCGATCGTGGCGACAATCTTCGTCTTGTGATCCCGCATCCGCGCCTCTGAACTCCGCTCGCCGATTCGCTAGCGCTTCTTTGTCCGCGATGTCCCCGCCTGCGGGGCCTCCGCCTCCAGCGCGAGCCTTGCGGCCTGCAGCTCCTTCTTCTTCTCATCGCCGACGCGCGGGAACCGGGGATCGAGCATCCTCAGCGCCTCGACGATGGCGGAGGAGACGACCAGCCGGGAGAACCACTTGTGGTCCGACGGGACGACGATCCAGGGCGCCCAGGGAGTCGAGGTGTGACGGAGCATGTCCTGGTAGGCATCCATGTACTGTTCCCAGCAGCCGCGCTCCTTGACGTCGGCGAGCGCGAACTTCCAGTTCTTCTCCGGCTGGTCGAGCCTGTCGAGGAACCGCCGGCGCTGTTCCTCCTTCGAGACGTGCAGGAAGAACTTGAGGATCAGGTAGCCGTTGCGCGTGAGAAAGCGCTCGAATGCGTTGATGTCCTCGAAGCGTTCGTGCCAGATGTTCCGGGTGACGAGCGAGGGCGGAAGCTTCTGTGCCTGCAGGAACTGCGTGTGAACGCGCACGACGAGCGTTTCCTCGTAGTAGGAGCGGTTGAAGATCCCGATCCGCCCGCGCTCGGGAAGCGACCGGGTCGTGCGCCACATGAAATCGTGATCCAGCTCCTCGGCCGACGGGGCCTTGAACGAGAAGACCTGGCAGCCCTGCGGGTTCACGCCCGACATGACGTGTTTGATGACACCGTCCTTCCCGGCCGCGTCCAGGGCCTGGAAGATCAGCAGGACGCCGTAGCTGTCCTGCGCATAGAGCTTCTCCTGCAGGCTCGCCAGCTCGGCGATGTCACGTTCGATCAGGTCCTGGGCGCGGTTCTTCGACCGGAACTTCCCGGTATCGCCCGGATCGCGCGCGCGGAGGTTGAACGGTTTGCCGGCGGGCACGGTGAACCGCGCCAGGTCGGCCGTCCGGGCGTTCTCGGCTTTGGACATGTCGTGCCTCACGGGGTTTCGGGTTGACGGCCCGTGCGGCCGACCCGGCCGGCCAGCGCGTCGGCCACGGGCCGCGTGACCTCGTTCCGCTCGAGCAGGATCTTGACGATCGCGGTGATGGGCGTCGCGAGCAGCAGGCCGACAAACCCCCAGATCATGCCCCAGAAGATCAACGTCATCAGGACCACCACCGGATCGAGGTCGAGCGATTCGCCCATGACCTTCGGCTCGACCACGTTGCCGACGACGAAATGCATCGTGCCCGGCAGGGCGATCGCCAGCACCGACGTGGTCGGAGACAAGGTCGGATCCATCAGCACGATCGGCAGCGGGAGCAGCGTGGCGATCACCGGCCCGATGTTGGGAACGAAATTGAGAAGGAAGGCGAACACCCCGAACACGAGCGCGAGGTCGACCCGGAGAATCCCGAGGATGAGCCCGGTGAGGACACCGACCATGGCGGAGAGCACGGACTTGGTCAGCAGGTACTTCTGGATGCGCGATTCGATCTCGGCCCACACGCCGGCCGAAGGCCGATCGCTCGTGCTGCCGAGC
The DNA here is from genome assembly GCA_963695795.1 of uncultured Acidobacteriota bacterium. Classification (GTDB taxonomy): domain Bacteria; phylum Acidobacteriota; class Vicinamibacteria; order Vicinamibacterales; family JAKQTR01; genus CAVOHU01. The sequence continues at coordinate 769,767 of CAVOHU010000001.1, forward strand.
AGAAAGACCACGAAGATCAGCACGACGAGGCCTTCGGACACGACGGTGGCCAGGCTGTTGGTCGCGCTGAGCATCCAGCCGGCGACGGTCGTCATCGACGGGAGCAGCGATGTCAACTCGATGCCGAATCGCCCGAGCACCGGGTTCAGGCGGGCCAGGAGGCTCTGCAGCTGGTTCTGGTAGATCTCGACGTTCTCGGTCAGCTGTCCGACCGACATCGCGATGAGCACGCCGACACCGGCGAGCACGAGCAGCGAACCGACGACGAGGATCGTCATCGCGACCGGGCGAGGCAGGCGCAGCCATCGCTGCAGGGCCGAGTTCATCCGCGCGAGCGCCGTGGCGACGAAGATCGACAGGACAAACGGAATCATCACCGGCGCGAGCCATCTCAGCGCGGCGCCGACGGCGATCGCCGTCAGGATGAGCAGGCACAGGGTGCGGATGCGTTCGAGCCGGACGAGCGTCTCGGGAGATGTCGCCATGCCCGCTATTGTGGGCTTGCGCCGGGTCCGGCGCAACGGAAACGCGGCCGCGCACGCCTTGACGGTGTCCATCGCAGGGGCGGCCCGGCGGGTCGCCCGCGCAGGAGTCCTGTCATTCAGTCCTCCGCGAATCCGCGCTCGCCGTCCTGCAGCGGCAGCGCCGACCCGGCGCCCCGGAGGTAGGTGGTCTGCGAGGGCAGCGCGAAGCCCGTCCCCGCCGATTCGAGGATCCGGGTGATGGAGAGCAGCAGCTCTTCCTGGATCGCGAGGAACAGGTTGTAGTCGCCGGTCCCGATGTAAGCGAACACCTCGACTTCGAACGACGATGAAGCGAACCGGATGAGCCGCACGCGGGCGGTGGCCGACTCGACACGGCTGTCCTCGGAGAGCAGCCGGCGCATGCCGTCCATGAGCGTGCTGAGTTCGGCGGCCGGCGTGTCGTACCGGACAGCCACGAGGTGCCGGAACAGGTGCCGATCTCTCCGGCTGAGATTCTCGAGCTGCATGGTGGCAAGCGACCCGTTTGGCACGTGGAGGATGGTGCGCTCGATCGTCCGGAGCCGCGTGCTGCGCAGCCCCACCTCTTCGACCTCCCCGACGAAGGTGCCGATCCGGCAGAAGTCGCCGACGACAATCGTGCGATCCGCGAGGACCGAGAATCCTCCGAAGACGTTTTCGAGGGTCTTCTGCGCGGCGAATGCGATGACGAGCGAGGTGATGCCGAGGCCCGCGATCGTCGCGCTGAGATTCACGCCGAGGGCCGCGAGGGCCGTCAGCACTCCGAGCACCAGGATCGTGCCCTTCGCCAGCTTCCGCCCGGGCCCGAACGCGGCGGGAGTCGCGGTCGCTCCCATCGCTCTCAGGCGATCTCGAACCCGATCGAACGCGGCGTCCAGCAGTCTCCAGCAGAGCCACACGACGCCGGCCACGAGCAACGCGTTGATGACGCGGTCGTAGTAGAGCCGGTAGAGCAGCGGCACGCCCATCGATGGAGCGAGCGAGCGGTGCAGGAAAAGCGTCAGCAGAAACGCCCCGGGTCTCGACCAGGTCAACCACGCGGTTCCAAAGACAGCCGTGTCGGGCCGGTGCCTGAGCCTCGCGATGAAGCGGGCGGCTCGCGCAATGACGCCGAGAATCACCGTGGACGGTACGTACAAAATCGGCAGCAGCAGCGCCAGGCCGATCGGGAACCAGAGCGGCAGCCCTCCGAACCGGCTCTCGGTCAAGAAGGCCGGCAGCAGGCGCTCGAATTCGGGCAGGCCGACCTGGTCGTGCATCCTCGGGATTGCCGCGACCGTGTCGGCGGAGACGAGCCAGATGGCGGGGCCGTCGCGCTGGAGGACCCGTGCGAGCGTCACGTCGACCGCTTCGTCGTTCGAGAGCAGCACCTGGCCCACCAGCTCCCGATCGGCCGGCAGGAGGTCGCCGGATCCCCCGGGCTTCCGGCTCACGCGATCGAGGCTGCCCGAGAACCCGTGGTTGAGCACGAACTTCAGCTCGCGCGCGGCTTCCTCGCGCGAGATCGTGAGGCCAGCGGGCGGCCACTGCAGGTATTGCGACGCGGCCGGGAAGTTATTGGCCTGCGCCGCTTCGATGAAGCCCAGCACGGCGCCGCGCGGCGTCTCGCGTCCGTACGGATCGGCGGGAGGCGGCGCCTGCGTCACCGATGCCGGCGCGGGCTGCGCCGGAGCGGTGGCGGGTGAGGCCGCCGGCGGCCGGGGCTGCGTCGACGCGGCCTTTCGTGCGGCCTGCTGGGCGGGGGCGGCCGCAGCCGCGGCACCGATCCACGCGACGAGGATCGCGAGCCGCATGGCGAATCGGGTTCGGCCGGCAAGGCTCACGTGTCTCACTCGAGTTCTCCAAGCGCCCGATCGAGCGCGGATGCGAGCAGGTCCGCGTCGGCCTCGCCGAAGACCATCGGCGGCTTGATCTTCAGGACGTTGTGGAAGGGGCCGTCCGTGCTGACCAGCACACCGAGATCGCGCAGGCGATTGGCCGCATACGAGGCCTCGGCGCCCGCCGGCTCCAGGGTGTCGCGATCCCGGACGATCTCGACTCCGATGAAGAGCCCCGCTCCGCGAACATCGCCGATGAGCCGGCGCTTCGCCATCAGGTCGCGCAGGCGGGCGAGGAGAGACCCTCCGACGCGACGCGCCCGCTCCTGCAGGTGCTCGTCCTCCATCACGTCGAGGACGGCCATGCCGACCGCGCACGAGACGGGATTCCCGCCGAAAGTGTTGAAGTACTCCATGCCGTCGGCGAACGCCGACGCGATCTCGGCGGTCGTGACCACCGCGCCGAGCGGGTGTCCATTGCCGATGGGCTTTCCCATGGTCACGATGTCCGGCACGACGCCTTGCGTCTCGAAGGCCCACATCTTTGTGCCGATGCGCCCGAATCCGACCTGGACTTCGTCGGCGATGCACACACCGCCGGCATCGCGGACGTAGGCATACGCTTCGCGAAGGTAGCCTTCGGGCAGGACGATCTGGCCGGCGCAGCTCAGGATCGATTCGGCGATGAATGTCGGCGCACCAAGTCGTCGCCTGGCGACGTCGTGCGCCGCTGCGGCGACCCGCGCGGCGTACTTCTCGCCCGTCGCCGGGCCGGGTCCCCGGTAGAGACCGCGGTAGGGATCCGGCGTCGGGACGACAAAGACATGGTCGGGCGCGCCCTGGCCGCCCGGGCCGTTGAACTTGTACGGGCTGATGTCGATGAGCCCGGTCGTGTTGCCGTGATAGCCGGCATCCACCACGATCGTCTGCCGGCCACCCGTTCGCGCGCGAGCCAGCCGCAGCGCGAGTTCGTTCGCTTCGCTCCCGGAATTGACGAAGTAGCACACGCGCAGGGGCTCGGGCAGAAGCGAGCAGATTCGCTCCGCGTAGGCCGTCAGCCGGTCGTGCAGATAGCGCGTGTTCGTGTTGAGGAGCGCCATCTGGCGCGCCCCGGCTTCGACGACCCTCGGATGGCAATGGCCGACGTGCGGCACGTTGTTGACGGCGTCGAGGTACGCCCGCCCATCCGCGTCGTAGAGGTGCTGCATGAACCCGCGCACGATGTTGAGCGGCCGACGATACGAGACGCTGAGCGAGGGTCCGATGCGGCGGCGGCGCGATTCGATGAGGTCATCAGTCGACGCGGCGGGTGGTGCGGTGCAGTTCGCCGGGAAGCGCGCGACGAGGTTGGGATCTGGCGAGAGGCCGAGCCAGAGGTCCCGTTCGTCTGGATTGGCGACGCCGGGAAAGTCCCCCCGGCGATCGAGCATGTCCGTGATGATCTGAAAGTGAAGGTGCGGCGGCCAGCCTCCATTGACCGTGCGATCGCCAATCGCGCCGATGCGGCCACCGCGGGCGACGGCCCGGCCCGGCTCGAGCCCGAACAGCGACTCGACCGCCAGGTGACCGTAGAGCGTGTAGAACGCGGGGCGGCCCGCCGTCGCCGGATGCTCGAGGATGATCGTCGGACCGTAGTCGAGCGGGCGGGCGTTCGTCGCGAAGCTGTGGATCACGCCGTCGAGCGGCGCGAGGACCGGGGTCCCGGGCTCGACGAACAGATCGAGGCCGAGATGAACGGTCCGCCACGCCGGACCGTCGTTGCCGTCGGCCTGGAAGATCGCGCCCGAATACCCGATTCGCGGTTCGTCATAGCGGCCAATCCCGATCGTCGCGCCTGCTGCCTTCACCTTGCTCATGAGGTCGTGCGCGAAGCGAACGGGATCGGTCCATTGATCGGGCGTTCCAGCTTCCTCGCTCGACACGCTCAAATCCAGCACGTGTGCCGTCGCGGGACGCGGAGCCGTGTCGAGGAGCGGGCCAACCCGATCGCCGTTCTCCTTCAGCCACGACGCGACACGGCCCGACGCGCTGACGGCGGGGAGGCCGCACGCCGCGCGGAAGGCGTAGTGGGCCGTCCTCGGGCAGATCCCGCCGAGCCGCTCGAGCAACTCCCACGCCGGCTGCTCGCTGATTGTCAGGTACCGGTTTCCGGGCTCGGCAAGCCGCTGGTACGCCGAGTTGACGACGCTCACCGACAGGCGCGTCCGGATGAGCGGGAAGAGCACCTCGATCTCGTCTTCGTCGAGCCTGAGCACTGACGCGTATCCGCGCACGATCGCGGCTGCCGCACCCAGTGGATCCGGCTTGCCCATCATCGAGTAGGCCGCCGCGACCGCCACCTCGGCGACCGTGCAGCTTCGCAGCATGTCGCCGAAGTCGACGACAGCGACGGCGCGCCGATCGTACGCGTCGCCCTCCGAGACGATCACGTTGTGATCGTTGGCGTCGTTGTAAATCACGCTCGCGCGCAGCGCCGGGAAGCGGGGAACCACGTCACGCTCGTACTGGTCCAGCAGGGGCTGGATCATCGATCGGCGGGAGTCGGTCTCCACGTATGGCAGATACTCGCGCGCCCACGACGCGCGCCGAATGTCCCACTTGAGGGGCCGCTCGTCCGCGGGGTGCCTGAAATCCAGCAAGGCCGAGTCGATGCTCCCGAGAAGGCGCCCGAGGCTCATCAGGAGTTCAGCCGAGTGCCGGCGCGTGTCGGCCAGCGTGCGTCCCGGCACGTAGCTCAGGAGGCGGGTCTGGTGAAGTCGACCGCTCGCGTCCGCGATCGAGGCCACGAGATCGCCGTTCGACGCCGGGATGACTCTCGGCAGTTGGAGCGCCGGAGCACGCTCGGCGAGATGCTGCAGCGCGCGATTCTGCAGATCGAGGGCGGCGGGATCCTCCGACGCGTTGGCGATCTTGAGGACGAACCGATCGCCCGTGCCCGATGTCAGCAGGAAGTTCTGATCGCGTTCGCTCGCGAGCGGCGCGGCCTCAGCCTCGAGGCCGTACAGCCGCCGCGCGATCCCGACGGCCTCCTCTCGGCCGAATTGCGGCAACCTGAATGTGACATCCACCATCGTCATTCCACGGGGGCGGCATCAGCCAGACGCCGGCGCTTCGAGAGCGCGTACCCGATGCCGAGCACGAGCATCCAGGGTCCGGCGGCAACAACCGTGATCTTGAGCTCCGGGACCCACCAGGTCGAGACCAGGACCGCTCCGATGGCGCCCGCACCGGCGATCGACGCGGCCCGCGCGAATGGCACGCGAACGGGAAGCGCGTCAGGCGATCGTCGATCCCAGTGGCGCCGGAACGCCAGGTGAGTGACGAAGATCATCAGCCAGACGAAGAGCGCGCCGAAGAGCGCCACGCCGAAGAACCAGACGTAGGCTGATTCGGGCCAGGCCGCGCGGACAATCACCGCCACGCCAAGGCCGAGGCTCGACACGAGCAGCGCGCGGACCGGCGTGCCGTGCGCGTTCACGGATCCGAGCCACTTCGACACGAAGCCGCTCCGGCCGAGCGAGAACATCGTGCGCGAGATCAGGTAGAGATTCGCGTTCGCGCTCGAGAGAGCGGCGCTCAGCACGACCAGGTTCATCAGGAAGGCCGCGCCGGGCAGCCCGGCACCGGTCAGCACCTTCACGAACGGGCTGCCGCCGACATCGAGCTGCCGCCAGGGAATCAGGGTCACGAGGAGCCCGGCCGTGACGATGTAGATGAGCGACAATCCGGCGACTAGCCTTGCGAACGCCCGCGGAATCGTGCGTTCGGGGCTGCGTGCCTCGCCCGAGGTGACGCCGACGATCTCGACGCCGACGAACGAATAGATGACGAACGAGACGCCGAGCAGGATCCCGGGCAGCCCCATCGGCGCGAACGGGCCGTGCCCGGCACCGGCCGATGAGCCGGTTCCAAAGACAAGGCTCGCGCCGAGTCCGACGAAGAGGACGATGGCGGCGATCTTGATCATCGCGAACCAGTACTCGAATCGCCCGAACAGCCCGACGGAAAGCGTATTGAGGTAGATCAGCGCGGCTGAGTACACGACGACCCACACCGCGCCAGGCACATTGGGAAACCAGTAGCCCATGTAGATCGACACGGCCACCATGTGTCCGCCGGTGGCCACGATCTGCATCAGCCAGTAGCTCATGCGGACGGCGTACCCTGCGAAGGGCGAGATGTAGAGATCGGCGTAAACGCCGAATGAGCCGGCCGTCGGGTGCATCACGCACATCTCGGTCAGCGCCGCGCCGAGCAGCAGCGAGACGACCGCCCCGAGGCCGTACGACACGACGACGGCGGGCCCGGCCGCCTGGACCGCGAGGCCGCTGCCGAGGAAAAGCCCCGTGCCGATGGCGCCGCCGACCGCCATCATGGCCTGCTGGCCGGCCGTGAGATCGCGCGCGAGCACCTGCTCGTTGCGGACGCGGGAGTCGTTGCGGAGATCGCCTGAAGAGGTCGGCGCCATCCTCACGTCACCAGCGATCGTGCCGGCGCCCCGGCGTCGTAGTCGCGCTCGCGCACGATGCGCCCCAGCTCGGCCATGATCGCGTCGAGCTCGTCGAACCGATTGTAGAAATGCGGCGAGATGCGGATGCCGACGCCCGGGCGGTAGTCGATCACGTAGTCGCGGGCCTTGAGCGCCCGCGCCACGTGCGCGCCATCGGGAACATCGACAGCGACGGTCCCGGCGAGTCTCGCCGGATCGCGCGACGCCGCCGTCCGGAAGCCGGAACGATCGACGAGTTCGAGCAACCGCGCCGTCATCGCGGTGGATTTCTCGCGAATGCGGTCGACGCCGACCTTGCCGATGATGTCCAGACCCGGGATCGCGGCGTAGTACGCGGGAATGGCCGGCGTGCCGTTCATCATCCCCATTCCATCCGCCCGCTGCTCTTCATCGTCGATCCGGAAATCGAATGGATGCGCACGGGCAACCCAGCCCGTGAGCCGCGGACGCGACCGCGCTCTGATCGACGGGGACGAATAGAGAAATGCGTTCCCCGGACCGCCGCACAGCCACTTGAGGCAGCCGCCGACGAAGAAGTCCACGCCGAGCCTGCCGACGTCGACCGGAACGATCCCTGCCGACTGATAGCCGTCGAGGATCACCACCGCGCCCACCTGACGTGCGCGCTCGACGACGGGCCGCGGATCGACGATGTACGAGGTGCGGAAAAGGACGTGCGAAAAGGCGACGGCGAGCGTCGTGTCGTCGATGGCGGCCGCGATCCGTTCGCCCGGCACCGAGAGATCGTCTAGCCCGCCGACGATCGCGAGGCGGAGCCCGAGTTCCTGCTGCGCGCGATAGAGATAGACCATGGACGGAAAGTCCATGGCCGTGCAGACGATCGTGTTGCGTCGGCCTTCGGGCCGGAGGCACGAAAGCGCGACGGCCGAAGCCATGGTCACGTTCTCGTGCATGCTGACCGAGCCGGGCGGCGCACCGATGATCCGTGCGACCCGGTTGCCGACCTCCGTGGCGAGCTCCCACCAGCGCTCTTCCCATGCCCGGACGCCGCGCGTCGCCCACGTCTCGGCGTACTCGGCGAGCGATCGGGCCGCCTCGCGCGGCATCGCGCCGAGCGAGTTGCTGATCAGGTAGACCGAGCGCTCGAGGATCGGGAACTCGCTCCGCCAGCCATCGAGATCGGCAAACGTCTCCATGCCGCACCACCCGCTCGATCGAACAGCATTTCGGAGGGTTGAACCGCGTCAGTGCTTCGGCGGATCCTGGCCGTCAGTGTATCATCTGAATCCGATGCCTACGCTCGGTCTCGACGCGTTCCGCCAGCGATTTCCGCTGCTCTCCAGGCGGGTCTACCTCAACAACTGTTCGCAGGGCGCCTTGTCCCTAAACGTCGAGCAGGCGATGGAACAGTTCCTCGAGTCCTGGCACGAGCGTGGATCGCCGTGGGATACCTGGGTCGGCAAGGTCGAAGCGCTTCGGGCCGCCTTCGCGCGGTCGATTGGCGCGTTCCCAGGCGAGATCGCGATCGTGCCCAGCGCCTCCGCGGGCATCAGCAGCATCGCCACCGCGCTGAACTTCGACCTCCCGCGCCGGCGCGTCGTCATCGGAGAGTTCGACTTCCCGACGATGGCCCACGTCTGGCTGGCGCAGGAGCGCCGCGGCGCCGAGATTGCTTGGGCTCGCGCCGACGGGCATCGTCTGCCGATCGAGCGGTACGACCAGGCCATCGACGATCGCACGCTCATCGTGCCCGCCACCCACGTCTGCTTCAAGAACGGGTATCGCCTCGACATCCCGGAGCTCGTGCGCATCAGTCACGACCGCGGCGCGTTCGTGTTGCTCGACGACTATCAGCGGAGCGGCACCGGGCCGATCGACGTGCACGCGCTCGGCGTGGACTTCCTGGTGACCGGCGCGCTCAAGTACCTGATCGGTCCCTCGGGCGTCGCGTTCCTGTACGTCCGGGATGGGCTGGCGAGCCTGCTCGAGCCGGCCGTGACGGGCTGGTTCGGCCGCGTCGACCCGTTCGCCTTCAGGCAGGCGCCGCTCGACTGGGCCGCCGACGCCCGGCGGCTCGAGGTCGGCACGCCGACCGTGCCGAACGCGTATGGCGCGCTCGCCGGGCTCGACCTGCTGGCCGAGGTCGGGGCCGAGGCGATCGGACGCCAGATCGAATCGCTGGCGACCGCATTCATCGAAGGCGCGCGAGGCGAGGGGTTCGAGGTGCTGACGCCGCTCGATCCCCGGCAGCGCGGGCCGCTGACCGTCCTGCAAAGCCTCGACGCCGCCGAACTCGTCCGCCGCCTCGAGGCGCGCGGCGTGCTCTGCTCGGCGCGCGGCAACGGGCTGCGCGTCTCGTTCCACGCCTACAACAACTCCGACGATGTCGCCGCCATCCTCGATGCCCTTCGCAAGGAGTCCGCGCTCGTGGCCCGGACGGCGTAGGGCCGCGACGAGCGGGAGGCGCCTTCGATGAAGGGCTGGCAAGGCTGGGACGACTACGCACCCTTTTACGACTGGGAGAACGCCCAGACGATGGGCCGGCGCGACGTGACGTTCTGGCGCCGCGTCGCGCGCGAGACCGCCGGGCCGATCCTCGAGCTCGGCTGCGGGACGGGACGCGTCTCGCTGCCGGTCGCGCGGGACGGCGCCCGCATCGTCGGCGTCGATCGATCGGCGGCGATGCTTGCGCGCGCCCGGAAGCGGCTGCATCGGTCGAAGCTCGGCGGCCGCCTGGATCTCGTCCGCGCCGACATCACCGCGCTGCCATTCGAAGACCGCACGTTCAGCCTCGTCATGGCTCCCTACGGCATCCTGCAGTCGCTGCTCGACGACGCCGTGGTCGACGCGACGCTCGGCGAAATCCGGCGCGTGCTGACGAAGGGCGGCACGTTCGGCATCGACCTCGTCGCCGACCTTCAGAAATGGCCCCAGTACCGGAAGCGCCTGAAACTGCGCGGGCGCCGCGGAACCGGGCAGACCTTCGTCACGCTGGTCGAGTCCGTGCGACAGGAGCAGTCCGCACGGCTCACCATCTTCGAGCAGGAGTTCACCGAGCGGCGGGGCACGGACGTGCGAAGGCACCAGTTCTCATTGGCATTCCGGACGCTGCCGATGGACGACATGTCGCGGCGCCTCGAGCGCTCGGGCTTCCGGGTGAGGGCCAGGTTGGGCGACTATGAAGGCGGAGCCTGGAGCCATCACTCGGATGTCTGGATCGTGCTTGCGGAGTGAGGACACGGAGATGAAAGTCCTGATCGACGTTTCTGTGGTGCCCATCGGTGTGGGGCTCTCGTTGTCGAAGTATGTCGCGGCGTGCGAGAAGGTATTCGCTGAGGCCGGGCTGACGACCCGGATGCACGCCTACGGCACCAATGTCGAAGGTGAGTGGGACGAGGTGTTCGCGGCCGTGAAGCGGTGCCACGAGATCGTGCACGCGATGGGAGCACCGCGCATCTCGACCGTTATCAAGCTCGGGACGCGCACCGATCGCGAGCAGACGCTCGACGACAAGGTCAGAAGCGTCCGCGACAAGCTCGAGAGCAGGGCCTGATTCGAGACGGCTCCAGCCGGGGGATCGTTCCCGAACCGAATCCGGCAGGCCGGTGTCAGAATACCGTGGGGGTGGTCATGCGCATGCGGCTTCTCATTTCGAGTGTCTTGCTGGCGGCGCTCATCGTGGCGGTGGGGACAGCCCAGAAACATCCCGATTTCTCCGGGATCTGGAAGTTCAACCAGGCGAAGAGTGCACTACCAGGGCCCGACGGCAAGGTGACGCTGGCGGCCCTGATGGGCGACGAGTTCACGGTGCGGCAGGACGCGACGAGCCTGAACTTCGCGATCAAGGCCGGCCCGATTCGCGCGACCGCCGTCTACAAGCTCGACGGCTCCGAGAGCCGGAACATGTCGCCGGGCGGAACGGGCCAGCCGGACGTCGAAGTCGTCTCGACGGCCACGTGGCAGGGCGACAAGCTGATCATTGTCTCCACGAGCACGTCCCCCGTGCAGGGCAAACCGGTCAAGGTTATGACCAGGCGCGAGCTGTGGATCGATGCCGAAGGCAACCTGATTCTGGTTCGGACTGGGACGCCGGAAAGCTTGGTGACGCCGACGCGCAGCGTGTATTCACGCGCGGCGAAGTGAAGACGACGGCGCCGATCGCGGACCGGCGCTCCGCCCGCCGCTGCTATTTGTCCAACTCCCTCGCGTTCGTCTCCGCCATCGGCCACATCAGGAGCAGGCCGATGAGCCCGTAGATCATGATGTAGTAGGCGGGGATTGTCGGCGGCAGCTTGAGGCTGTCGATGAGCCATGCCGACACGAGCGGAGCCGATCCCCCGGCCAGCGCGAGCGTGACGCTGTAGGCGAAGCTCATCGACGTCACGCGCGTGCGCAACGGGAAGATCTCGACCACCATCGCGCCTTGCAGCCCGAGGGCCATGCCGATCGGCAGGACGAGCAGCAGCTGCCCCGAGATGAAATCGGTTGCCGTGCCGTAGAGCATCATCCGAAACGCGACGTGGATGAGAGCCATCATCGCGACGGTCAGCCACATCATCATGCGGCGTCGCCCCAGCTTGTCCGACAGCCATCCGCCGAGCGGCTTCGAGAAGAGCACCGCCACCAGGCTCAGCGTGTTCGCCAGCTGGAACGCCCCGCCGTCGAGGCCGGCCATGCTTTTTCGCCGCTCGACCGCGAAGGTGAACGTCAGGTAATACGCGGCATTCGTCATGGCGACGATGCCGAAGGTCTGAACAATCGGCAGCCAGTCCGCCTTGAGCGACGGGAGCAGCGGCGGGCGCAGCGCAGCGGCCTGCACCCCCTCGGTCGTCTCGTCGATGCCCCGCCGGAGCAGGAACCCGACGATGCAGAAGATGATGCTGCCGACAAACGGGATGCGCCACCCCCACGTCGCCGCATCGGCGGCGGGCAGCCACAGGTTCACGAGCCAGGCCGACCCCGACCCGAGGATGAAGCCGATCGTCGTTCCCGCCGCGGTCGAGCTGCTCACGAGGCCGCGCATCATCGGCGAGGCCATCTCGGTCGTGTAGACCATCGAGCCGGTGAACTCGCCTCCGAGCGAGAACCCCTGGATGAGCCGCATCAGGAGCAGCAACGCCGGCGCCGCGATGCCGATCTGAGCGTAGGTCGGCAGCAGGCCGAGCGCGAGCGTGGCGCCGCCCATGAGCGCGATCGAGAGCGTCAGCAGCGCCCGCCGGCCGATGCGATCGCCGACCAGGCCGAGCACCACGCTGCCGAGCGGACGGGCGACGAACCCGAGCGCAAAGACGGCGAAGGCCGACATCACCTGGACCGCCGGATCGGACTTCGGGAAGAACTGCCTGCCGATGTCGGTCGCAAAGTACCCGAACACCGCGAAATCGAACCACTCGAGGACGTTGCCGATGAGACCGGCGAGCGCCGTGCGGATTGCAGACTGCCGATGCGTGCCTTCAGCCATCAAGCCCCCTAAACGAGATCAGTCCGCGCATTCTATCAGGTGGCGGCGGACCGAAGGACACAGGCTGCGGGCGCCAGGCTCGGATGCCTGGCGTCGGGCTCCAGGCTTCAGGCTCCTATGCTAAGATCCGGGGGTTCTTTTCTGACCCGTTCTCCCTCTCACCGAACGCTGGAGTTTCCTCAATGTCAGGCCATTCAAAGTGGCACACCATCAAGCACAAGAAGGGCGCGGCCGACGCGAAACGCGGCCGGGTCTTCACACGGATCATCAAGGAGATTTCCGTCGCCGCGCGGGCCGGCGGCGGTGATCCCGACTCCAACCCGCGGCTGCGCACGATCATCGCCGACGCCAAGGCGGCGAACATGCCGGCCGAGAACATCAAGCGGGCGATCCGGCGCGGCACGGGCGAGGAACCGGGCGTCATGTACGAAGAGGTCACCTACGAGGGCTACGGGCCCGGCGGCGCGGCCCTGCTCATCAACACGCTGACCGACAACAAGAATCGCACGGTCGGCGAGATGCGCCACCTCCTGGAGAAATACGGCGGCAATCTCGGCGAGACGAACAGCGTGTCGTGGATGTTCGAAAAGAAGTGCTACGTCATCGTCGAGAAATCGAAGGCGACCGAGGATGCGCTGATGGCGGCCGTGCTGGACGCCGGCGCCGACGATCTTCGAGACGACGGCGACAACTGGGAGGTGGTGGGCCCGCCCGAATCCCTGCAGGCCGTGAAGGACGCCCTCGCCGCGATCAAGGTCGAGCCGGAATCGGCCCAGGTCGTCATGCTGCCCAAGAACTACGTCTCGCTCGACGGAAGGGCCGCGCAGAGCATGCTCAAGCTGATGGAGCTCATCGAGGACCACGACGACGTGCAGCACGTCTGGTCCAATTGCGACATCGACGAGAAGGAGATCGAGGCGTCCCTGGCGTGAAGGTGTTCGGCATCGACCCCGGCTCCGAGCGGACCGGCTACGGCTGCATCGACACCGACGGCAGCCGCCACGCCTTGGTTGTCTGCGGGGCCATTGCGACGCCGCGAAACGCCCGCCTGCCCGATCGCCTGCTCATCATCCACCGCGAACTCGGGCGGCTGCTGGCCGAGTGCCGGCCCGACTGCGTGGCCGTCGAGAACCTCTTCCATGCCGTCAATGTCCGGAGCGCGCTGACGCTCGGCCACGCGCGCGGCGTCGCGCTGCTCGCGGCGATCGAAGGCGGCTACCCGATCGCCGAGTACGCTCCCGCCGAGATCAAGCGCGCCGTGGTTGGCTACGGCCGCGCCGAGAAGCACCAGGTGCAGGAGATGGTGCGGCTGCTGCTCGGCCTTGCCGAGGCGCCCGAGCCCAACGATGCTGCCGATGCGCTGGCCGTGGCCATCTGTCACGTGCACAGCGAGGGCGTGCTCCCGCGCCAGCTGCGCGAAGCGCCCGCGGGCACCCGGCGTGGGCCCAGGAGCTGGCGCGAGTACCGCCCATGATTGCGTTCCTTCGCGGCCGGGTCCTCGAGAAGCAGCCGAACCGCGTAGTCCTCGACGTCCAGGGCGTGGGCTACGACGTCGCCGTGCCCCTCTCCACCTTCTACCGCCTCGGCGACCGGAGCGCGGAGGTCGCGCTGCACGTGCACACGCATGTGCGAGAGGACGCGATCGCGCTCTTCGGGTTCGCCACCTCGCTCGAGCTCCTGATCTTCGAGCGCCTCATCGGGGTGAGCGGCATCGGCCCGAAGGTCGCGCTCGCCGTGCTCTCCGGCATCGAGCCGCCCGATCTCGTGCGCGCGATCCAGGCCAACGATATCCCGCGCCTCACCTCGATTCCCGGCGTCGGGAAGAAGACCGCCGAGCGCATCCTGCTCGAGCTTCGCGACCGGTTGCCCGTCTCCGTCATGGCTCCGCAGGGCGAGGCCGCCGGCGCGCTGGCCGCGGAAGGCGGCGATCTGCGGCGCGACCTCGTCTCGGCACTCGCCAACCTGGGGTATCATCGAGCTTCTGCAGAGAAAGCGGTGGAGGCGGCGCTCAAGCGCGCCGACCCGCCGACCTTCGAAGGGGCTCTCAGGCAGGCGTTGCGTGAGATGGCCCGGGTCCGGTAATGGCTGATCCACGTGTCGTGACACCAGCGCGCGTCGATGAGGACGCGCAGTACGAGGCGGGGCTGCGCCCGCGGACGCTCGATGAGTACATCGGGCAGGACAAGGTCCGCGAGAATCTCCTCGTGTCGATCACCGCGGCCCTGCAGCGCAACGAAGCGCTCGATCACGTGCTCCTCTACGGCCCGCCGGGACTCGGCAAGACGACGCTCGCGCTCGTCATCGCCAACGAGCTGCATTCGCCCGTGCGATCGACCTCCGGCCCGGTCCTCGAGAAGCCCGGCGATCTGGCCGCGATCCTGAGCAACCTCAAGGAACGCGAGGTGCTCTTCATCGACGAAATCCACCGGATGGCGCCGGCGATCGAGGAGATCCTCTATCCCGCCCTCGAGGACTACGAGCTCGACATCGTCATCGGGCAGGGGCCCGCCGCGAGGTCGGTGAAGCTGCCGCTGCAGAAGTTCACGATGATCGGTTCGACGACGCGCGCCGGCCTGCTGACCGCGCCGCTTCGAAGCCGGTTCGGGATCGTGCACCGGCTCGGCTTCTACACGGACTCCGACATCGGCGAGATCGTGCGGCGATCGGCGCGCATCCTCGGCGTGCCGATCTGCGAGGAAGCCGCCGCCGAGATCGCGAGGCGATCCCGCGGCACCCCGCGCATCACGAACCGGCTGCTGCGCCGCATCCGCGATTTCGCGCAGGTGCGCGCCGATGGCGAGATCACGACTGCTGTCACGCACGCGGCGCTCGAGATGCTCGAGGTGGACGAGCACGGGTTCGACGAGATCGACCGGCGGCTGCTCCGGACGATCATCGACAAGTTCGGTGGCGGCCCCGTCGGCGTGAACACGCTGGCGGCGGCGCTCAGCGAGGAGAAAGACGCGATCGAAGACATCTACGAGCCGTTCCTGATGCAAATCGGATTCATCGACCGGACCCCGCGCGGGCGGGTCGCCACGGCTCGTGCCTACCAGTACTTCGGCCTGCCGGCCCCGGAAAGGGATACGCGACTGTGGTGAAACCCCCCGTTCGACCGACGCGCATCGCATCGCTTGCGACCTACGCCCCGCCGAAGATTCTGACCAACCAGGAACTCAGCCGGATGGTGGAAACCTCCGACGAGTGGATCATGCAGCGGACGGGCATTCATACCCGCCACATCGCGGACCCGGGCGTCGGCGCATCCGACCTGGCCAGGGAGGCGGCTCTCGAAGCCATCCGGCTCGCCGGCATCACGCCCGACGACATCGGCGTCATCGTGTTCGGCACCGTCACACCCGACATGGTCTTCCCGGCCGCGGCCTGCCTGCTGCAGCACAAGATCGGCGCGCACCACGCGTGGGGGTTCGACTTGTCGGCGGCGTGCTCCGGGTTCACCTACTCGCTGGCGGTCGGGAGCGATCTCGTCGCGGCCGGCCGCCACGATCACGCGCTCGTCGTCGGCGCCGACGTGATGTCGTCGATCATCGACTACACGGATCGGACGACGTGCGTGCTCTTCGGAGACGGGGCGGGCGCCGTCGTCGTGTCGCCCGCAATCGAGCCCGGGCTCGAGATCATCGGATTCGAGCACGAGGTTGACGGCAGCAACGCCACCGCCCTCTGCATGCCCGCAGGCGGCAGCCTGCACCCCGCTTCGCACGAGACGGTGGAGAAGCGCATGCACTACATCAGGCAGGACGGCGGGATGGTCTTCAAGTTCGCCGTCCGCAAGACCGAGGAGATCAGCCGCCGCGTGCTGGAGAAGCACAACGTGAAGCCCGAGGAGGTGGACCTGTTCGTCTCGCATCAGGCGAACCGGCGGATCATCACCTCGGCGGCCGAGCGCCTCGGCTTCCCCGAGAGCAAGGTCATGCTGAACATCGCACGCTTCGGCAACACGACGGCGGCGACAATCCCCCTCGCGCTGCAGGACGCGGTCAGCGAAGGGCGCCTCAAGAAGGGCGACCTGGTGCTGCTCGCCTCGGTCGGCGCCGGGTTCACCATCGGATCCGTGCTGCTCAGGTGGGCTTTCTAGCCAGGGGGGCTTTTGTGCGGCCTGTGACCTGTAGCCTGTAGCCTGAAGCCTGAGTGAATCTTGCTGGTCTCCGACTTCTCCTACGACCTGCCGGCCGAGCTCATCGCCCAGTTCCCGCCGGAACCGCGCGGGACCTCGCGGCTGCTCGTGCTGACTCGCTCGACCGGAGCGACCGCTCACGCCGCCATCGCCGATCTCCCGTCGTTCCTCCGCCGCGGCGACCTCCTCGTCCTGAACGACACGAAGGTGTTTCCTGCGCGGCTCATCGGGCGGCGCTTGCCGGGTGGCGGGGAAGTCGAATGCCTGCTCACGCGCCGGGTCGCCGACGACCGCTGGGAGGCGCTCGTCCATCCCGGCCAGCGGCTGTCGCCGGGCAGACGGATCGTCTTCGAGCGCGGTCCGCACCATTTGCACGGCGAGATCCTCTCGCAGCACTTCAGCGGGAGGCGTGAGGTGCGGCTCTGGTCGGAGAACGCCATCGGCGTTTCCGGCCTGATCGAAGCCATCGGCCACGTGCCGCTGCCGCCCTACATCAAGCGGCCCGACCTGGATCTCGACCGCAATCGCTACCAGACGGTGTTCGCGCGCGAGACCGGTTCGATCGCGGCGCCGACCGCAGGCCTGCACTTCACGCCCGGGATCCTGGCCGCGCTGGGGCAGGCGGGCATCGAGCGGGCCGATATCACGCTCCACGTCGGGTACGGGACGTTCAAGCCCGTCCGCGCCGTCGAGGTCGAAGGACATTCCGTCGATCCCGAGGAGTACTCGATCGACGACGCTTCCTCGCGCGCCATCAACGCGGCGCTCGACGCCGGGAGGCGGATCGTCGCGGTTGGAACGACGACGACCCGGGCGCTCGAGAGCGCGGTCGCGACAGGCGGAGGCCGGATCGCCGCCGGAAGAGCGTCGACGGATCTCTTCATCCGGCCCGGCCACCTCTTCCGAGCCGCAGGTGGCATGCTGACCAACTTCCACCTGCCCTGTTCGTCGCTGCTGATGCTGGTCGCCTCGTTCGCCGGGCGCGAGGCGATCCTCTCTGCCTACCGCGAGGCGGTCGCGAAGCAGTACCGGTTCTACAGCTATGGCGATGCCATGCTGATCGTCTGACCAGAGGAGGGCTGCCCATCATGCCGGAGGAACCACACCCGCCGCACGCCCCGCACGTGCCGAGCGCGCCGCACCCGCCCCACACGCCTCACGTCGAGGCCCACTTCACCGCCGGCGACACCGTCCGCGACGTCGTCATCGGGATGTCCGACGGCCTGACGGTGCCCTTCGCGCTGGCGGCCGGGTTGTCCGGCGCGGTCGTCGCGACACGCGTCGTCGTGACCGCCGGCCTGGCGGAGGTGGCGGCCGGATCGATTGCGATGGGTCTTGGCGGCTACCTCGCGGCGCGGAGCGACGCGGAGCACTACGCCTCCGAGCGGCGGCGCGAGGAAGACGAGGTCGTCAGGATTCCGGAACGCGAGATGGCGGAGATCTACGAGATCTTCCAGAACTACGACATTCCCGCCGACCAGTGCGAGAGCGTGGTCCTTGCGCTCAAGGAACGGCCCAGGGCGTGGGTCGACTTCATGATGAAGTTCGAGCTTGGCCTCGAACAGCCGGATCCCGGGCGGGCCCTCGCCAGCGCGATGACGATCGCGGGGGCCTACATCGCGGGCGGAATGATCCCGTTGTTTCCGTACATGGTCTCGCCGACGATCTCATCGGCGCTGTGGATCTCGATGCTCGTCACCGGCGTGGCGCTGGCCGTCTTCGGCTACGTCAAAGGGCGGTTCACCGGCGCGCACCCGCTGCGAAGCGCCTTGCAGACGACCGTGATCGGAGGGCTGGCCGCGGCAGCCGCATTCGCAATTGCGAGGGCGATCAGCTGAAGCGCCCGCCGCCGGCCCATTCAGGGTAAACTAGTAACTTACCCTTCATTGGTGCGGTGAGGACCATTTCCGAGTTAGGGGAGCGTTGATGCCGGTGCGGGTGCGACTCGTCCATTGGAACGCGGCGGAGGCTTGGCCACGGATCGAGCAGCTGAGCGCCGCCGGCTACGAGGTCGATTACGATCCTGATACCGAGGCGATCGTTCAGTCCGTGAAGACCGCGGCGCCCTCCGCCGTAGTGATCGATCTAAGCCGCCTGCCCTCGCACGGCACCGAGGTCGCGCTCTTCTTCCGCCAGCGCAAGTCGATGCGGCAGGTTCCGCTCGTCTTCGTCGACGGCGATCCCGGTAAGGTCGCCAAGGTGGAGAAGGTGCTGCCCGACGCCGTCTTCACCGGCTGGAACCGCATTCGCGGGGCGCTCGCACGCGCGATCGCCCACCCGCCTCCTGTGCCGGTCGTTCCCGATTCCATCCTGGCCGGCTACTCCGGCACGGCGCTGCCGAAGAAACTTGGCATCGGAGAGGGGTACTCGGTCGTGCTCGTCGACGCGCCAGCGGGGTTCGAACGGACGCTCGGGCCGTTGCCGCCCGGCGTGAGCATCTGCCGGAAGAACTGCGGCACGCGCGATTTGACACTGTGGTTCGTAAAGGACCTTGCCGGGCTCGAGCGCGGGGTCACGTGGATGACCGCCGCGGTCGGCGCCGGCGGCCTCTGGATCGTCTGGCCGAAGAAGACCGGGAAGCTCGCCGCGGACCTCGGCGAGCCGGACGTTCGCCGCGTTGGCCTGTCGGCGGGCCTCGTGGACTACAAGGTCTGCGCGATCGACGAAACCTGGTCGGGACTCAAGTTCACCCGGCGCAAGGCTGACAAGTCTCGAGCACAATAGCCGCTGACCGCCCCGGGGAGCGCACCGTGCTATTTCCCTACGAAGAGTTCGATCTGTCCGCGGTTCGCACCTACCCGCTGGCCTCGCGGGCGAGCAAGGCCCGCGCCGCTGACTTCGCCAAGCCGTTCCGCAAGGGCGCGGGGCTGCAGGGCCTGCTCGACGGGCTTCCGAACATGCTGGGGGCCGCCGACTTCCGGGCGGTCGTCGGCGCGATCGGCGCAGCGAAGGCCTCCGGCGGCGGCGTGATCTGGGGATTCGGGGCGCACGTCCTGAAGACCGGCCTCTCGCCGATTCTCGTCGATCTTGCCGAACGCGGATTCGTCTCGGCGTTCGCAACGAGCGGGGCGGGCATCATTCACGACTTCGAGATCGCGCTCTCCGGCTCGACATCCGAGGACGTCGACGAAGCGCTCGGCCCGGGGCGCTTCGGGATGGCGGAGGAGACGGGCACGCTGCTCAATCGCGCGATCAATGCCGGCGTCGCCAAAGGGCTTGGCATCGGGCAGGCGGTGGGGCGGTACCTCCTCGATTCACGCGCCCCTCATGCAGGCGTGAGCATCGCTGCGACCGCGGCCCGGCTCGGGATTCCCCTCACCGCGCACGTCGCCATCGGCACCGACATCATCCACATGCACCCCGAAGCCTCCGGCAGCGCGCTCGGCGAGGGCAGCCTGCGCGATTTCCGCTACTTCGTCTCGAATGTGGCAAAGCTCGATCGCGGCGTCTATCTCAATTGCGGCTCGGCCGTCGTGCTCCCCGAGGTGTTTCTCAAGGCCGTCGCCCTCGCCCGCAATCGCGGCATCTCGCTCGATGGCCTGACGACGGTGAACATCGATTTCATGAGGATGTACCGGCCGCAAGTCAACGTCGTGACGCGCCCGACGGCTGGAACGGGCGGCCGCGGCTTCAGTCTCGTCGGGCATCACGAGATCCTGATCCCGCTCCTGGCCGCCGCGCTCATCGAAGCCGTCTAAGCGCCCGCCTCTGCCACGGGCTCGCGGCCGCTACTGGGAATCCGGCATCGCCAGCCCGTCCATCAACAGGATCGATAACCGCGAGATCAGGAGCATGCCCGGATTGTCGGGCGAGTAGTGGACCTCGGGCATGTCGTCGACGGTGATGGCCATCGCGATGCGGCCGCGCCGGCTGTAGATGATCCCCACGTCGCTGCGCAGCCGGTCGAGCGAGCCGAACTTGCTCGCGACCGGGACGTCGTAGAGCGTCCGGCCGATGCCGTCGCCATTCTGGTGGCGCTTGAGCGTTTCGATCATCTCCTTCGACGCATCGGGAGAAACCAGTTCGCCCCGCTCCAGGCGCTCGAGCAGCGTCACCATCTCGTGACACGACGTCATGCCCAGCCCGAACAGCCGCCAGACGGGATCGTCGTTGACCTTGCTCGGCCCTCCTCCCCCGACCTTGCGCACGGCCCGCGTCTTCTTGAGGCCCAGCGCCTCCATCCGCGCGTTGACCGTGTCGGCCGACACCACGTCGAGCACGAGGTTGGTGGCGGTGTTGTCCGACACGACGATCATCAGGTTCGCGGCGTCACGCAGCGTGATCCTGGTGCCGTCGGCGAACTCGGTCAGCACCCCTGAACCCGGGACTTTCTTCTCCTTGGTCACCACGACTTCCTGGTCCCATCGCGCCTTGCCATCGGCGATTTCCTGGTAGAGCGCGACGAGAACGGGCACCTTGATCGTGCTGGCCGTTCGCACGCGCTCCTCGCCGCGCAGGTTGTAGGTCGTGCCCGTGTCGAGGTTCTTCGCGTAGATCCAGACGTTTCCCTTGACCGCGGCGATCTCGGCCTTGATGGCGGCATCGAGCCCGAGCGCTCCAATGCGCGGAGCCGGCGCCTCTGCGACGGACGCGGCTTCGCGAGCACGGCCCGGCGGGGCCTGGGCTGGACGAGACCATTGGGCCGACGCGCAAGAGACAGTCAATGCCGCGACACCGGTGCACAGCGCCACGGCGGGCCATCCTGACAGAGCGGTTCGCATGCCGAGTAGCCTACATCTCCCGCGCGCGCTCCGCCAGCATTCGGAGCTTCGCGTGCCGGCGAAAGGCTTCAGCCCACAGGCTCCAGGCCCGGTCCGGCTCACGGCCTTCGGCGTTCGGCCCGATGGCCGTTCGATTCGATCGAAGGTGCGAAGCCCGACGCTGATTTGTCCGCCAGACTCGGCCTGCAGCCTGAAGCCTGTAGCCCGCAGCCTGCCCGTGGACCTCCCGTGTTAAACTCGTAAAGTTTCGCCGGTGTAGCTCAGTTGGTCAGAGCACGCGGCTCATATCCGCGGAGTCAGAGGTTCAAGTCCTCTCACCGGCACCAGGTTTGCGAGGGCTGTGCGGCGGCGGCGTGCGGCCCATTCGCGTCCTTTGCCACCCTGCCGCCATCCCATGACGTCCCTTCACGACCGCGTCTGGCGCGCCCTCCGGCGTCACGGGCTCATTGCGCCCGGTGACCGCGTGCTCGCGGCCGTGTCGGGCGGCTCGGATTCGGTCGCGATGCTGCACCTGCTGACCGACCTGTCGCGTCGAGCCGAGCCGGCCGCAACCCCGGACGCTCGCAGGACTCGCGCCGCTCCGCCGTGCGACTTCACACTCGCGGGCGTTGCGCACATGAACCACCTGCTGCGAAGCGCCGAAAGCGACGCGGACGAGCAGTTCTGCCGGGAGCTTGCGGCCGGTCTCGAGCTGCCCTTCGAGTGCCAGCGTGTGGAGGTGGCGTCGATCGCCCGCACCGGCCGGGTTTCCATCGAGGTCGCGGCCCACGACGCGAGATACGCGTTCCTGCGTGCCGCGGCAAGCGCCCTCCAGGCGAATGTCATCGCCCTCGGCCACACAAGGGACGACCAGGCGGAGACATATTTGCTGCGGCTGCTCCGCGGAGCCGGATCCGCCGGCCTTGCCGGCATGTCGCCGCGCCGCGACGAGTTCATCCGTCCCCTTCTCGAGTGTTCCCGCGAGGAACTCCGCGCTTACCTTCACGACCGCGGCTTGGCGTTTCGGGCGGACGCCAGCAACGCCGACGTCGGCATCCCGAGGAACCGCGTCCGGCACGAGCTGATTCCGCTGCTCGCCGATCGCTTCACGCCCGGCATCGTCGGCGTCCTCGCGCGCAACGCGTCGCTCGCGCGCCGGGACGAAGCGTGGATGTCGGGCCAGGCGGAGGCCGCCTCGGCGGCTATCGTCAGCCACGACGCTGAAGACCGCACGGTGATCGACATCGCTGGGCTCCTCGCGCAGCCTCCCGCGCTGGCGCTTCGCGTCGTTCGCCAGGCGCTCCGTGAAGTCGCCGGATCACGATTCTGTGGACTGGACCAGGTCGAATCGGTGCTGACGATTGCGTCCGGATCTGACGGCGGAGCCCCCTCCGCCGATCTTCCGGGCGTTCGGGTGGAACGAATTGGCGGGAACGTTGTCTTAACTAGTAGCGGGAATCAGCGGGTCAGCCGGACCAACGCGTGGCGGTATGCGCTGCCCGTCCCCGGCTCCCTGCGGATTCCCGAGGCCGGTTGCGAGATTTCCGCCCGGGTCGAACCGCGTGCCGCATGGCCCGGCGGTTCCAGGAACCAGGCAGCGCCGTTGCGGGTGGCCATCGCCTCGGACTGCGCGGGAACGGGCCTTTTTGTTCGTTCCCGGTTGCCCGGAGATGCGCTGCAGCCGCTCGGACTCGGCGGCCGCAAGAAGCTGCAGGACGTGCTGGTGGACCGGAAAGTACCCCGCGCCGAGCGCGACGGCATTGCCCTCGTCGTCGACGGCGCCGATCGCATCCTCTGGATTGCGGGCCACCTCATCGCGGAGGAGGCCCGGGTCACGGAGCGGACGCAAAGCGTGGTAATATTGGAACTTAGCCACTTGGGAGATCGTGAGTGAATTCGACCCTGAAGAGTCTGCTGTTCTGGCTGGTGCTCGTCATCGTCGGGGTGCTGGTCTGGAACTTCTCGACCACACTCCAGCCGCGCGACAAGTCTGTCACCTTCAGCGACTTCATGTCGTGGGTCGACTCCGGCCAGGTTTCCACGGTCACCATCACGGGCAACGAAATCACGGGTACGACCAAGGCCAACGAAAACTTCCGCACCTACGCCCCGACACAGTACGAAGGTCTGGCGAACAAACTCCTCGAGCGCGGCGTCGCGATGACCGCCGCCAAGGAGGCGACCTCGCCCTGGGCGACCATCCTCTATTCGTGGCTGCCGCTGCTGCTGATGATCGGGTTCTGGATCTTCTTCATGCGCCAGATGCAGGGCGGCAGCTCCAAGGCGCTCTCCTTCGGCAAGAGCAAGGCAAAGCTCTCCTCGGGCGCGCAGAAGAAAGTCACCTTCAAGGACGTCGCCGGCGTCGACGAGGCGAAGGAAGAGCTGCAGGAGATCATCGAATTCCTCAAGGAGCCGCAGAAGTTCCAGAAGCTGGGCGGCCGGATCCCGAAGGGCGTGCTGCTGATGGGCGCGCCGGGAACAGGCAAGACGCTCCTCGCGCGCGCCGTGGCCGGCGAAGCGAACGTCCCGTTCTTCTCGATCAGCGGCTCCGATTTCGTCGAGATGTTCGTCGGCGTGGGCGCTTCGCGCGTCCGCGACCTGTTCGAGCAGGGCAAGAAGAACGCCCCGTGCATCGTCTTCATCGACGAGATCGACGCGGTCGGCCGCCATCGCGGCGCGGGCCTCGGCGGCGGCCACGACGAGCGCGAGCAGACGCTGAACCAGCTGCTCGTCGAGATGGACGGCTTCGAGTCGAACGACGGTGTCATCCTCGTCGCCGCCACCAACCGTCCCGACGTGCTCGACCCGGCGCTGCTCCGCCCCGGCCGCTTCGACCGGCGCATCGTCGTCAACCGGCCTGACGTGCGGGGGCGCGAGGGCATCCTCGGCGTCCACACCAAGAAGATCCCGCTCTGCGACGATGTGAACGTCGAGGTGTTGGCGCGTGGGACGTCCGGATTCTCTGGGGCTGACCTGGCGAACCTCGTGAACGAGGCCGCGCTCTACGCCGCGCGATACAACAAGAAGACCGTGCAGATGATCGACTTCGAGTTCGCCAAGGACAAGGTCCTGATGGGCACGGAGCGGCGGTCGATGATCATCAGCGAGAACGAGAAGCGCGTCACGGCCATTCACGAGGCCGGTCACGCCCTGCTGACCGTCGTGCTGCCGAACGCGGACCCGATCCACAAGGTGACGATCGTCCCGCGCGGCCTGGCGCTCGGCCTGACGCAGCAGCTGCCGATCGACGAGAAGCACAACTACTCGCGCGAGTACCTGGCGGATCAGATCGCCATCCTGCTCGGCGGACGGCTGGCCGAGGACATCACGCTCGGCAGCATCACGACCGGCGCGGGCAACGACCTGGAGCGCGCGACCGACCTGGCGCGCAAGATGGTCTGCGAGTGGGGCATGAGCGAGGCGATGGGTCCGCTCACCTTCGGCAAGAAAGAGGAACAGATCTTCCTCGGCCGCGAGATCGCGCAGCACCAGGACTACAGTGAAGACACCGCCGTCAAGATCGACCAGGAAGTGCGCCGCATCATCTCCGTCAACCTCGAGCGCGCGCGCGACGCCATCATCAGCCACAAGGACGCGCTGTTGCAGATAGCCGACGAGCTGCTCGCGCGCGAGGTGCTCGACGGCGAGCAGGTGAGGAAGATCGTTGCCGGCGAGCAGCTGGGCGAGCTCGTCGTCGCGCCTGGCGCCCAGCCGCCTGCGGCCGACGCCGGGGCTGCTCGCCCGAAGGATCGCCCGGCCTCGGTGGCTCCGCCCATCCCGAGCCCGCTGCCGCAGGAACACTGATACAGGCGGCCGGGCATCTCACGATTGCACACGGCCGCAGAATAGGCCCCAGGCTACAGGCTACAGGCCGTGAGGGCGTCGCGCCTCACGGCCCGAAGCCTGAAGCCCGAAGCCCGGAGCCTGACTTCGCGCAGCCTCCAGGCCTGGAGCCTGAAGCCTGAAGCCTGAAACTGTCTAGATGCCCATTTCCCCCCGCCGCGTCTTCCGCGTCCCCCTGCCTTCCGGCCGTGTGCTCGAGCTCGGCCGGCGCACGCTCGTGATGGGCGTCGTCAATGTCACGCCCGACTCGTTCGCGGAGCCCGGGCCCCGCTCTTCCGACGAAGCCATCGAGCTCGCGCTCGAGCTGGAACGCGAGGGCGCCGACATCCTGGACATCGGCGGTGAATCGACGCGGCCCGGTGCCGACGACGTGTCCTCTGCGCAAGAGCTCGGGCGCGTGTTGCCGGTCATCCGGGCGCTCGCGCCTAGGGCGAAGGTGCCGATCTCGGTTGATACCTACAAGGCGGACGTCGCGGCGGCGGCCTTCGAGGCGGGCGCGACGATCATCAACGATATCAGCGGCTTAAGGTATGATCCGACACTCGGGGATGTCGCCGCCAGCAGCGGCGCGGCGCTCGTGCTGATGCACACTCGCGGCCGCTCGAAGGAGATGTACCGCGAGGCCGTCTATCACGACGTCGCGGCTGAAGTCGCCGACGAGTTGAATGCCTCGGCGGCGATGGCCCTGCGCGCGGGTGTCGACAGGTCGAAGATTCTGCTCGACCCCGGGCTCGGATTCGCCAAGGCGGCCAGCCAGAGCTACGAGGCACTGGCGGGCCTGCCGATGCTCTCCGAGCTTGGCTACCCGCTGCTTGTCGGCCCGTCGCGCAAGTCGTTCCTCACGAGCGCGCTCGGGACGACGCCCCCGGGTGGGCGCGACTGGGGCACGGCGGCGGCCGTGACGGCGGCGATCCTGTTGGGCGCGCATGTCGTGCGCGTCCACGCCGTCGGGCCGATGGTGGACGTCGCGCGCGTGGCGGACGCGATTCGGACGCACGCCGGCGGATGATCGTCGCGCCGCCCGGATCGGTGCGGGTTTCAGTCACTCAGGCCTGACATGGACTGGTTCGTCAACACCTTCCAGCGGCCCCCGGTCGCCTGGAACGATCTCGTCGACATCCTGATCGCCGCCGTGGCGATCTACGAGTTGTTGAAGGCGATGCGCGGCACGCGCGCCGTGCAGATGGGGATCGGTGTCAGCCTGCTCGTCGCGGTGTTCTACGTGTCGCGATGGTGGCGCTTCGACACGGTGAACTGGCTCATCCGCAACATCTTCGGGTACGTGGTGTTCGCGGCGATCGTGCTCTTCCAGTCCGAGATCCGGCGCACGCTCGCGCACCTCGGACGGGCCCGGATCTTCCGGTACTTCTCGAAGGCGGAGACGGCCGACGAACTGGTCGAGGACCTGGTGGTCGCCTCGGCGATGCTGGCCAGCCAGCGGACGGGCGCGATCATCGCCATTGAGCTGGACATCGGCCTCCGCAACTACATCGAGGGCGGCATCCCGCTCGATGCCACCGTCACCTACGACCTGCTGCTCAGCATCTTCCAGACGAAGTCGCCGCTTCACGACGGCGCGGTGATCGTCCAGGGCGACCGCATCGCGGCCGCGGCCTGCTTCCTGCCGCTCACGGTGAACACCGCCGTCAGCCGGGAGCTCGGCACACGCCACCGCGCGGCCATCGGCCTGACCGAGGAGAGCGATGCCGTGGCCATCGTCGTGTCGGAGGAATCCGGGCGGATTTCGGTGGCGCAGAACGGCAAGATCGATCGGGGACTGACGGTTGAGGTGTTGCGCGCGAGGTTGCAGGGACTCGGGCTTCAGAAGAGGAAGATGCAGGACCGGCGCAACGAGCGCGTGAAGTTCGACTGATGTACAACCCATTCCGGAACCTCGGGCTGAAAGTGCTGTCGCTCGTCATCGCGACGCTCCTGTGGTTCGTCGTCGCGGGGGAGCAGGTGGTCGAGCGGCGGATCCGCGCGCCGCTCGAGCTGCAGAACGTTCCGGAGGGCCTCGAGATCGTGGGCGATGCGCCCTCGGCCGTCGACGTGCGCGTGCGGGGCGCCTCGAGCGCGCTGGCCCGCCTGGCGGCCGGAGACGTCGTGGCCGTGCTCGATCTCTCCACGGCGAAGCCCGGCCGGAGGATCTTCCCGCTCTCGGCCGAGCAGGTGCGCGCGCCGTCGGGCGTGGAGGTGACGCACGTGGCGCCGTCGACGGCGACCTTCGTGTTCGAACAGTCGATGACACGCGTGATCCCGGTTGCGCCGTCGGTCGAGGGGGATCCCGCGCCGGGGTTCGTCGTCGAACGGGTCATCGTCGATCCGCCGGAGATCGAGGTGATCGGGCCGCAGAGCGCGCTGCGGGGCACGCTTCAGGCCGTGACCGAGCCGGTGTCGATCCAGGGCGCCACCGACACCGTCCGCGAGACCGTCACGATCGGGATGCCGAACAACGCCCTGAAGCTGCAGAATCCCCGCCCGGCCCGCCTGACGGTCGAGATCGCCCCGGTGCCGGCCGACCGCAAGTTCGATCGCGTGCCGGTGCGGGTGAGAAACCTCGGGCCCAAGCTCTCGTTCCAGGTGGTCCCGGCCGAAGCGGCGATTACCGTTCGAGGGGCGGCAAACCTGGTGAACGCGCTCGACGCGGACAGGCTCCAGGCGTCGATCGACGTCGGCGGCCTCGGTCCGGGCCGGTACACCTTGCCCGTCCACGTGGCCGGTTCGAAGGAGTTCGTCGTCACTCGCACCGAACCCGCCCAGGTACAAGTGCGGATCACCAAGTAGTCACTGGCAGGGGCAGCGTTCGCCGGGTCCCCGGGGCCCGCGCGTTGATGGAATGACGATGGGGCAGCGACTGTTCGGAACCGACGGCGTTCGCGGCAAGGCGGGGGAGCCGCCGCTCGATCCCCCGACGATCCGCCGCCTGGGCGGCGCGCTGGTGCGCGCCCTGGCGAAGTCGGCCGGCCTTCCTCGCCTCGTCATCGGGCGCGACACGCGCGAGTCCGGAGCGTGGATCGAGCGCGAGCTTGCGGCCGGGGCGATCGAAGCCGGCGCGCACGTGACGAGTGCCGGCGTGATTTCGACGCCGGCTGTCGCCTACCTGACACGTGAGGACGACTTCGCTGCGGGCGTCGTGATCTCGGCGTCGCACAATCCGTTCGGCGACAACGGCATCAAGGTCTTCTCGGGCGCCGGAGAGAAGCTCACCGAAGAGCTCGAGTCGGCGATTGAAGCGATCGTCGCGGACCGGTCGTGGCAGACGGGAACCGGCGACGCACCGCCCGTGCCGGCTGCGGATCTCTCCGGCGAGTACCTGGCGCACGCGGGCCGCGCGCTCGGCGGCCGGGTACCGGAGCACGCCCGGTTCGTTGCGGTCGATTGCGCGAACGGCGCGACCGCCATCCTCGCGCCGCGCCTCATGCGCGAGCTGGGCTTCGAGGTGACCGCGATTGGGTGCAGCCCCGACGGGCGAAACATCAATCTCGGCTGCGGATCGACCCACCCGGACATGCTGGGCCGCCTGGTCGTCGAATCACGTGCGAGCCTCGGCGTCGCATTCGACGGCGACGGCGATCGGGCCATTTTCGTGAACGAGCTGGGCCAGATCGTCGGCGGCGACGCGGTGATGTACCTCTGCGCGCGGCATATGCAGGCCACGGGGCGGCTTCGCGGCGATGCAATCGTCGCGACCGTGATGAGCAACATCGGGCTCGAGATCGGACTTCGGGAGGCCGGCATCGAGCTGGTTCGGTGCCCGGTTGGCGACAAGTACGTGATGGAAGAGATGCTGCGCCGGAACATCTCGCTTGGCGGAGAGCAGTCCGGCCACGTCATCTTCGCGGAGTCGCTCTTTACCGGCGACGGGCTGGTCACGGCGCTGAACGTGCTGCGAGTGATGGCCGAAACCGGGCTCTCGCTCGGGGCGCTGGCCGCGCCGCTCAGGACCTATCCGCAAACGCTGCTGAACGTGCGCGTCCGAGAGAAACGCGACGTGAACACGCTGCCGGATGTCGCTTCCGCGATCCGGCAGGTCGAGCGGCGCCTCGCGAATCGCGGCAGGCTCCTGGTCCGCTACTCGGGTACCGAGCCGCTGCTTCGCATCATGCTCGAGGGCGAGCACCAGCACGAAATCCAGGAGTGGGCCGAGGAGATCGCGGGCGTCGTGCGGACTCATCTCGGATAAGCCGGTAGCCAGGGGAGTGCAAGAATGGCCGACGCTGAGACCGTCCGGGAAACGAAGAACTTCTACGTCGACGTGCCGCAGGCGCACGAAGGTTTCCACCTGAAGGGCGCACACCAGCTCGACTGGGGCATGCGCAACCGATTGTCGAAGATCTTTCGGCCATCCACCGGCCGGACGGTCATGCTCGCGATCGATCACGGCTACTTCCTCGGCCCGACCTCGGGCCTCGAGCGGCCGGATCTCACGATCGTCCCGCTGCTGCCGTACGCGGATGCGCTGATGCTCACCCGCGGCATCCTCCGCTCGATCGTGCCCTCCACCTTCGGCCAGGGCGTGGTCATCCGCGCGAGCGGGGGGCCCAGCACGCTGAAGGAGCTGTCGAACGAGCACCTCGCCATGGACATCGACGACTGCGTGCGGCTGAACGTCTCGGCGATGGCCGTGCAGGTCCACGTGGGCGGTGAGTTCGAGACACAGACGGTCGTCAACATGACGCGGCTCGTCGACATGGGCCTGCGCGCGGGCATCCCGACCATCGGCGTGACAGCGGTCGGCAAGAACCTCGTGCGCGACGCGCGGTACCTCGGCCTGGCGACGCGCATGTGCGCGGAGCTCGGCGCCCAGGTCGTCAAAACCTACTACTGCGCCGAGGACTTCGAATCGGTCACTGCCGGCTGCCCGGTGCCGATCGTCATGGCAGGCGGCAAGAAGCTCGGCGAGCTCGACGCGCTCACCATGGCCCACAACGCCGTCTCGCAGGGTGCGGCCGGCGTGGACATGGGCCGGAACATCTTCCAATCCGAGGCGCCCGCCGCCATGATCCAGGCGATCGCGAAAGTCGTGCACGAGCTGATGCCGCCGAAAGACGCTTACGACCTCTTCCGCACGATGCGCAGCGAGGAGAGACGCAAGCGCAGGCGCCAGCCACCCCGGATTCGGCGATCGAAATGAACAGCCGCTGGTCTGACACCGAAGCCGCGTTGGTCGTGAAGCGCTACGGCGCCAGCTGGAGCGACGCGCTCGCCCACCGCGTCTACTCGAGCCGGCTGCTCGGCGCCGAGCGCGGGCTCGTGCTGCATGGCGGCGGGAACACGTCGGTCAAGGGGACGTGGACGACGGCGCTCGGCGAGCTGGTGCCCGCGATCTTCGTGAAGGCCTCCGGCGCCGATCTCGCGGCCATCGAGCCGGGTTCGTTCGTCCCGCTCGACCTCTCGTACCTCCGCCGCCTCCGCGCGCTCGAGCTGCTCGACGACGACGCGATGGTGAACGAGATCCGGACGCACCTCTTCGTCCATCGCGGCCCGATGCCGTCGATCGAGACGCTCGTGCACGCCTTTCTGCCGGCGACATTCGTCGACCACTGCCACGCCGGCGCGATCCTCGCGCTCAGCAACCAGGCGGGCGGCGCCGGGCACCTGGTCGACGCGCTCGGTGATGACGTCGTTGTCCTCGATTACGTCGAGCCGGGCTTCCAGCTGGCGGGCGCGGCGGTCCGGGCGATGGAGTCGTTCCCGCGCGCCAGGGGTCTCGCATTGATGCGGCACGGCCTCATCACGTGGGGCGAGACGGCCCGCGAGTCCTACGAATCGACGATCGACATCGTGACCCGCGCCGAGCAATACGCGGCGAAACGCGCCACGCGGGGCCGGACGGTTGTGGTGTCGCGTGAGGATGTCGCGGGAGCGCACGACGCCCTGGCCTCGGTCGGGCCCGTCGTTCGCGGCCTCCTGGCTCGCGCGTCGGGCGATGCCGACCATCCATGGGATCGCGTCGTCGTGTTGCCGCTCGTCAGCGACGAGATCCTCGGCATCCTGGCGGCCGACGGGGCGAAGCTTGCGCAGGTGACGCCGGCCCTCACGACCGATCACCTGATCCGAACGAAGAGCCTTCCGATGTGGGTCGATTCGCCGCCCTTCGGCAATGCGGCGGCGTTCAGGGCGAAGGCCGGCGCGGCCCTCTCGGCGTACGTGAATGCCTACGAGACTTACCGCGAGCGCCACCGCGGATTGCTGGCCGAGGGATTCACGGCGGCAATCGATCCGATGCCGCGCGTGGTTCTGCTGCCAGGGCTTGGCGCCCTCTGCGCCGGGCGTGACGTCGCCGACGCGGTGATTGCGCGCGACATTACGGAGCACACGCTGCGGGTGAAGCACCTGATCTCCAGGATGGGCAGCTACGAAGGCCTCGGCGAGCGGGATCTCTTTCTGATGGAATACCGCGGCCTGCAGCACGCGAAGCTCGCGAGACCCGCCCGATCGCTCGCGGGACGGACGGCGATCATCTCGGGCGCGGCCGGCGCGATCGGCGCCGGGATCGCGCACGAGCTGCTCGCGAACGGAGCGCACGTGGCCGTTACCGATCTCGCGGGCGAACGCCTTGACGGGCTGACATCGGAGCTCGGGCGCGAGTTCCCCGGCCACCTCGTCGGGGTGCCGATGGACGTGACGAGCGCCGAGTCGATCGCCGCGGCCTTCCGGTCGGTCATCCTCACGTGGGGCGGACTCGACCTCGTCATCGTCAACGCCGGACTCGCCAAGGTGGCGCCGCTCACAACGATGGAGGTGGAGGATTTCAGGCGATTGGAGCAGGTGAATGTCGAGGGCACGCTCCTGCTGCTCGCCGAAGCCGGCCGCCACTTCAGCCTCCAGCGCACCGGCGGCGACATCGTCGTCGTGTCCACGAAGAACGTGTTCGCGCCGGGCGCGCGCTTCGGCGCGTACAGCGCCACCAAGGCCGCCTCGCACCAGCTCGCCCGCATCGCCTCGCTCGAGTTCGCCGAAGTTGACGTCCGCGTCAACATGGTGTCGCCCGACGCCGTGTTCTCGTACGGCGCGTGGAAATCGGGGCTCTGGGCCGAGGTCGGGCCCGACCGCATGAAATCGAGAGGGCTCGATGAGGCTGGCCTCGAGGACTACTATCGGAGCAGGAACCTGCTGAAGGCCCGGGTGACCGCGAAACACGTCGCCAACGCGGTGATGTACTTCGCCACCCGCCAGTCGCCGACGACCGGGGCCACCATTCCGGTCGACGGCGGATTGCCCGACGCGACGCCGCGATAGCGCATCGAGGCTGCAGACGGAGACATGCCCATGAGACTGGCGGTCAACATCGACCACATCGCCACGATTCGGGAAGCCCGGCGGGCCAGGGAGCCCGAGCCGGTCGCGGCGGCGCTCATCGCGGAGCTGGCCGGGGCGGAAGGCATCACCGTGCACCTGCGGGGCGATCGGCGGCACATCAAGGACCGGGACGTCGAGCTCCTCCGGGAGACGATTCGCACCAAGCTCAACGTCGAGATGGCCGTCACGCGCGAGATGGTCGACAACGCCGTGCGCGTCCACCCCGACCAGGTCACGCTCGTGCCCGAGCGCCCGGAGGAAGTGACGACGACGGGCGGGCTGGACGTGGTGCAACACGGCGAGGCGGTGAAGGACGCCGTTGCCGCGCTTCGAAAGGCCGGCATCCGCGTCAGCATCTTCATCGACCCCGAAGAAGTGCAGGTCCAGGCGTCGCGAAAGGCCGGCGCCGACGCGATCGAAATCAACACGGGCCCGTTCGCCGACGCGCCCGAGGCGCGGCGCTCCTCCGAGCTCACCCGGATTCACCGGGCCGCCGACGGCGCTGCCGCCGCCGGCCTGGAAGTCCTGGCCGGCCACGGGCTCAACTACGTCAACGTCACGCCGATCGTCGAGACCCGCCACATCGTGGAGTTGAACATCGGTCACGCGATTGTCGCGCGTGCCGCGCTGGTCGGCCTCGATCGCGCGGTTCGCGAGATGGTGGCGCTGCTGCGATGACCATCGCGCAAATTGGCGCCGCCTCCGCGCTCGTGCTTGCCTCGTGGGCGGCGCCATCCCTGGCGCATGCGGCCGCCGACGCGGTGCCCGTCACCTTCGTCGCGAAAGACGGGATGCAGGTGACAGGCGCGCTCTACGTGCCCGATCGGAGGCCCGCGCCGGCCGTCATCCTGCTGCCGATGATGACGCGGACCCGCGCCGACTGGGACGGCACCGCGGCCAGGCTTGCCGAGGCCGGCATCGCGGCGCTCGCCATCGATTTCCGTCGCGGCGGCGCGCCGCGAACCGACGTGTCCGCCGAGGAGCACCCGGCGCCGGGGGGCGATTTTGCCGACCTCACGCTCGACGTCGAGGCCGCCCACGCTTTCCTGGTGGCCCGGTTCGACATTGCCGCCAGCCGGATCGGCATCGCCGGGGCGTCGATCGGCGCGAATGTCGCCGCGATCGTCGCGGGCGGCGACCCGTCGATCAGGTCGATCGCGCTGCTCTCGCCGAGCCTGAACTATCGCGGACTGTTCATCGAGGCGCCCATGCGCAAATTCGGCCACCGCCCGGCCCTCATTGTCGCGAGCGACGATGACCCGTATGCGATGAGGTCGGGGAAGGCGATGACCGCCTACGGGGAGGGCGCGCGGCAGCTGCACATGGTCTCCGGCGCCGGGCACGGGACCGTGATGATTTCGCACCAGCCGGATCTCGTCGGCGCACTGGTGGACTGGTTCGTTCGCACGTTGGTATGATCGATCTCGAGAGCCATGAAAACCGAATCCCTCGTCTTCGGAGTGACCGGAACCCTGTTCGGGTTCATCGTCGGGTGGGTGATCGGGACGCAGCAGTCCGGGAAGCCCGGATCGATGCCGATCTCGGCGCCGGCGGCGCAGTCGGCGCCCGCCAGCATGGCGCCGGCGACGCGTCCGCCCCTCGATGAAGCGCAGGCGCGAAACCTCCAGAACATCGCCGACCGCGACCCGAACAACGTGCCGTCGCGCGTGGATCTCGGGAACCTGTACTTCGACAGCGAGCGCTACCCGGACGCGATCAAGTGGTACGAGCAGGCGCTCAAACTGGCGCCGAGGGACGTGAACGTCAGCACCGACCTCGCCGTGAGCTACTACTACATCGGCCAGGTCGACCAGGCGCTCAAACAGTTTGACTTTTCGCTCGGCATCGACCCGAAGCACCTGAAGACGCTGCTCAACCAGGGCATTGTCCGCGCCTTCGGCAGGCAGGATCTGAAGGGCGCGATGGCCGCGTGGCAGGAAGTCATCCGGCTCGCGCCCGACAGCCAGGAAGGCGCGTCGGCCAAGCGCGCGCTCGAGAACCTGAACTCCGCGCACCCGGGCGGATCACCGGTGCCGGCGCCGGGGACCGGCCCTGCCACCGGGAAACCGGCCCCGGGACGGGTCGGCGGATAGCCGGGGACGCGGACGACCGACGTGACCCGGTTCCTGCTCTTTGCCCTGCTCTTCATCCTGATCGGCCGTGCCCTCAGCCGGCTGTTCATGGGGATCGTCGAAGGCGCGGCGCCGCGGCCGCGCGAGCAGTCCGGCCCGCCCTCCAAGGGCGAGACGATGGTGCGCGATCCCGTGTGCGGGACCTTCGTCGTGCCGTCGCGATCGATTGCGGTGAAGGGCAAGGACGGCGTCCTCTATTTCTGCTCCGAGAAGTGCCGCCAGGCCTGGCGCGCGAGCTGACCACCCCGCCGCCGTCGCCTCGCGCCGCGATTCCGGGCAGCCTGCTGCGCGTCCCGACTCGGATTCAGGTAACATAGCCGCGACCAGCACCGGAATCATCGGTCACGCCCGATGGAGGATCGAATGGGTGAAGCACTCGGGATGATTGAAACGAAGGGACTCGTCGCGATGATCGAGGCGGCCGACGCCATGGTCAAGGCGGCCAAGGTCATCCTCGTGGGGTGGGAGAAGATCGGCGCCGGCTACGTGACCGCGATCGTGCGCGGCGACGTGGCGGCGGTGAAGGCTGCCACCGACGCGGGGGCCGCGGCGGCCCGCCGGGTGGGCGAGCTCGTGTCGGTGCACGTGATCCCGCGCCCGCACTCGAATCTCGAGGACGTGCTGCCCATCGGCAAGTCCGGCGGCAAGGCCTGAGTCGACATGATCCTGGCCCGCGTGATCGGCACCGTCGTCGCAACGCGCAAGGACGAGCGGCTCCTGGCCACCAAGCTGCTCGTCGTGCGTCCCGTCGACGTGAAAGGCAAGCCGGACGGCAGCGCCCTGGTCGCCGTCGACACGGTGGATGCCGGTGTCGGCGAGAAGGTGCTCGTCGTCAGCGGCAGCTCGGCCAGGATGGCGTCGGGCCTGAAGGACACGCCGGTCGATGCCGCCATCATCGGCGTCATCGACCACGTGGACGTCCAGGAGTAGGCCGGTGCTCCTCGCGAAGGTCGTCGGCACCGTCGTCGCGACGCGAAAGGACCCGGGCCTCACGGGCGTGACGCTTCTGATGATCCAGCCGCTCACGCCCGCGCGGGCGGCGGCGGGGAAGCCGATCGTCGCGGTCGATTCGGTCGGCGCCGGGGTCGGCGAGGAAGTCTTCTACGTGAGGGGGAAAGAAGCGGCGTTCCCGTTCCTGCCCGTCGAGCTGCCGGCCGACGCGGGCATCGTCGGCATCATCGACGAATGGTGGAGTGAGGGCCCGCCGTGACGCTCGGGCGCGTGGTCGGCCAGCTCGCCTCGACGAAGAAGGACCGCCACTTCGTCGGAATCAAGCTGATGCTCGTGCAGCCGCTCGAGGCCGACTCGAATCCGCGAGGGACGCCTGTCGTGGCGATCGACTCGGTCGGCGCCGGCGTCGGCGAGCGCGTGCTGCTCGTGCTCGACGGGCGCGCGGCGCAGGACATCCTCGGGATCAAGCCGTCGCCCGTCGACGCCGCGATTGTCGGGATCGTCGATCGCGTGGATCTCGAGGGATAGGCCGGACCTGCGGATCCGGCTTACGAGCCACGATGGTGCGGCTTGTCGTCTCGTAGGCCGGGTCTTTAGACCCGGCGTGAGGCCGTCGATGAAAGACGAAGCCGAACTCCGGTCGTTCATCCGCGAAGCCGTGAAGCGCCACCTCGAGGAGGGGAACCTGCCCGTGCCGCGAGTAGCCGAGATCCCGTTCGGCCGCCACCCGAGCCACGTGCTGCTGCCCGTCTCGAGCGGCCGGGCGGCCGGCGGGCCGTGCCTCATCGAGCCCGCCGTCGCGTGCGAGCACTGCAAGTTCTGCCAGAGTTACGGGCACTAGGAAGACACGGGGCAGCAGGCCTCAGGCGACAGGCTACAAGCGTTGACCGTCCCATGTCCCGTCCCGGTCTGCTGATTACACGCCGAATTCCGACCTCCGTGCTGGTGCGGCTCGAACCGGCGTGCAACGTCGACGTGTTCAGAGGTGACGGCGCGATCTCGCCCGAGGAATTGCGCGCGCGGATCGCCGGAAAGCAGGCGCTCATGTGCCTGCTGACCGATCGCATCGACTCGGCCGTCATGGACGCCGCCCCCTCGCTTTGCATCATCGCGAACATCGCCGTCGGTTACGACAACATCGATCGCGCGGCCGCGCGCGAGCGAACCATCGTCGTGACCAACACACCCGACGTGCTGACGCAGGCCACCGCCGATTTCACCTGGGCGCTCATCCTCGCCATCACGAGGCGCGTCGCCGAGGGCGAGCGGCTGCTGCGCCGCGGCGCCTGGAAGGGCTGGGCGCTCGATTTCATGCTCGGCAGCGAGGTCCGCGGAAAACAGCTGGGCGTCGTGGGCTTCGGTCGAATCGGCCGCGAGGTGGCGTTGCGCGCGGCGGCGTTCGGGATGGAGGTCGTCTTCACCACGCTCGAAGCTGACGCGCCGGCCGCGCCGGCAGGCGGTCCGGCATGGAGACGAGTGACGTTCGACGAGCTCATCTCGACGTCGGACGTCGTCACGCTGCACGTTCCGCTCACCCCGGACACGCGCCACCTCATCGACCGCCGAGCCCTGCTGCGGATGAAGCGATCCGCGTATCTCGTCAACACGTCTCGCGGTCCGGTCATCGACGAAGACGCGCTCGGCTGGGCGCTCGGCGAGAACCTGATCTCGGGCGCCGCGCTCGACGTCTACGAGCGCGAGCCCTCGGTGCATCCGTCCCTGCTCGGCCTCGAAAACGTCGTGCTCGCGCCGCACATGGCCAGCGGCACGGTCGAGACGCGGACGGCCATGGCCGACCTCGCCGCGAGAAACGTGCTCGCCGTCCTCGCCGGCGAGCCTCCTTTGACGCCCGTCGTATGACTCAGCAGGCCCCCGACTCCCGTCTCGTCGCGCGAGTGATGCGCGCGCTCGCCCGCGCGATCACCGGCCTCGAGCTGCCAGCCATCGAGAAGATCGCGGAGGAGCAGCAAGAGGACGCGTTCCACGTGCTCATCGGGACGCTCCTCTCGGCCCGGACGCAGGATGGGACGACGGCGGCGGCGTCGGCACGATTGTTCGCTCGGGCGAGAACGCCGCGGACGATGGCGGTGCTCGCTCAGTCCGAGATCCGGAAACTCATCTACCCGGTCAGCTTCTACATCACGAAGGCCCGCCACGTGAAGGCCGCGTGCCGCATGCTCGTCGACGAGTTCGGCGGGCGGGTGCCGGGGACGATTGAGGAGCTGGTGAGGTTGCCGGGCGTGGGCCGCAAGACCGCGAACCTGGTGCTAATCCTGGCGTTCAAGAGCCAGCGCAACATCTGCGTCGATACGCACGTGCACCGGATCTCGAACCGCCTCGGCTGGGTGCGCACGAAGGCGCCCGAGCAGACCGAGCAGGCGCTCTACCGGAACATCGCGCAGCGGTGGTGGCCGTACGCCAACCTCTATCTCGTGACGTGGGGGCAGAACGTGTGCCGGCCGACCTACCCGCGCTGCGGGGACTGCGTCATCCGCCGGGACTGCCCGCGGATCGGGGTGACCGTAGAGGGAAAATCACGACTCTGAGCGGGCCGTTGGCGGCATTCTTTTCGGCGCGGCCTGAAGCCTGTAGCCTGAAGCCCGATGCCCCGCGCCTGCCTTTTGGCGCGGAGTCCGTGACCTCGCGGGTGTTCCCGTGTATCATCCTGCTGAAAACCGCGGCCGGATCATCGAATCATCGCCGCGCCAGACCGGGACGTCCGGGAGGAGAACGGGACATGCGGAGAATGCATCGCGCTCTTTGGGTGATGGCGGCGTTGACGCTTTGGCTCCTGACGCAGACGGCTGGCGTGGCTCAGAAGCCGCCGGCTGGGCCGGCGCCGGGCCCGGTCGTGGTGCTCGAAACCAGCAAGGGCAACATCGTCATCGAGACCTACCCGTCCGAAGCCCCGAAGACCGTCGAGAACTTCCTGGCGCTGGTCAAGTCCGCGTTCTACAATCGCCAGCATTTCCATCGCGTCGAGAAGGGATTCGTCGCGCAGATTGGCGACCCGGGATCCAAGGATCTCAAGCTCAAGGACGACTGGGGCAAGCGCGGCAGCGGCAAGGCGATCGGGGTGGCGGAGATCAGCAAGAAGCTCAATCACAAAACGGGCGCGGTCGGTATGGCCCACGCCGGCGACCCGACCAAGGCCGACAGCCAGTTCTACATCACGCTCGCGCCGAAGAAGACGCTCGACGGCAAGTACGCCGTGTTCGGCCAGGTCATCGAGGGCATGGCCGTGGCCCAGAAGCTCGAAGTCGGCGACACGATGAAGCGGGCGTATATCAAGTAGGAATCAGCCCGGCGAATTCGTCAGACTTCCTGATCCAGGCCGTCGAGAAGCGTCGCCGGGGAGCCGCCCCTGGCGAACTGAGTGAGGTCCGGGTACGCCTCCAGCATTTCCTTCGAATACTCGCCGGGAACGGGCTGTCCCAGCTCATGCTGGAGCGTCGCCGCGTTGGCGACGGCCTTCGCGGCGAAGTGGTTGTTCAGGTAGAGGTAGATTTTCCTGACGAGGTTCCTGACCGTATCCACCGTGTTGACGAAGTCCGAAAGCTCCTGGCCCGAGTAGAGGTAGTTGTAGCGCTCGGCCGGGTCGTCGTGTTTCCACCATTTCTCCGCGTTCCGGCCGTGAAGGCGGACGTAGTAGAGGCTCTTCCGGGTCGGCGCGAAGCTCTGCTGAACCGAGAATCGGAACTTGGGCTCGTCGATCTGGACCCACGCCGCCTCGTGATCGTTGAGCAGGCTGATTGTCTCTGCCGTTCGGTCGCTCCACGTGCGGTGCCGAAGCTCGACGGCGAGCGGATACCCGTAGAACGCCTCGAGCAGCCAA
Organism: uncultured Acidobacteriota bacterium; assembly: GCA_963695795.1. Lineage (GTDB taxonomy): Bacteria > Acidobacteriota > Vicinamibacteria > Vicinamibacterales > JAKQTR01 > CAVOHU01. The sequence continues at coordinate 808,920 of CAVOHU010000001.1, forward strand.
CGGAGGTAGTCGCGCGTTTCTTCGGTGCACGTGAAGCTCGGCGGGAACTGCGCGAGCAGCGCGCCGAGCTTTCCGGCCTCCGCCAGCGGATCGATCGCGCGCTTGAAGGCGTCCACGTCGTGGCTGCCGACCTGCGGAATGGGCGAGGGCTCGCTGGCCTCCGGCACCTTCATCCCCGCCGCTTTCTGGTGCATCGCGGGATGCGTGAACTTCTGGTAGAGCTTCAGCGAAAAATCGAACGTCGCGGGGGTCCGTGCCGCCCATGTGCGGACGACCGAGGGCGTGGGCGGGCGGTAGAAGCTCGAATTCACTTCGACCGTGTTGAAGTGCTCGGCGTAGTAGGCCAACTCGTCGAACTTCCCCTCGCCCCGCGTGCGTGCGCCGGCCGGGTAGAAGATCCCGGTCCACGCGCCGGGCGGGTTCGGGTAGCTCCATCCTGAAGTGCCGATACGGACGTCAGCCATCATGTGGAGTGCCGCGACGCGTCCGGCTCGTGCGCGAGCGGGCGCCGCCTTCCTTCCGGCCATTGTAGAGCAGGAATGCGCATGGCTGCTGGGCATCAGGCGTGCGGCTGGTGGCGATGACCACCTGCGGTGTTGGATGCAGGCCGGGTCTTCCCTGGCCAGAGCCGGGCGACGCGTTTGGTGTAGGCCGGGTCTTCCGCCTACGCGAGATGCTTCGGCGGGCCGCCGTAGCCTTGGCGAAGGCGGTCAGACCCGGCGATCGGGGTCTGCGCCAGATCTGCTGCCGGTCGTCTAGAATTAAAGGATCGGCGAGCGCATCCGGGTGTGTCAGGGCATGCTGACGATCAACGAGATCTTCCATTCGATCCAGGGCGAGTCGACCTACGCGGGCCGGCCGTGCGTGTTCATCCGCCTCACCGCCTGCGATCTGCGCTGTTCGTGGTGCGACACCGCGTACGCGTTCACCGAGGGGAGGAAGATGTCCCTGCCGGAGGTCGTCTCGGCCGCCGAGTCGTTCGGCTGCCCGCTCGTCGAGATCACCGGCGGCGAGCCGCTCCTGCAGGACGACGTGTATCCGCTGATGCGGGAGCTGCTGGCTCGGGGGCGGAGCGTGCTGCTCGAGACCGGCGGACACATCAGCGTCGACAAGGTGCCGGACGGCGTCGTGAAGATCATCGACGTGAAGTGCCCGGCGAGCGGCGAGTCCGCGCACAATCACTGGCCGAACCTGGACCTTCTTGGCGCGGCCGACCAGGTGAAGTTCGTCGTGCAGGATCGCGCAGACTACGATTTCGCCCGGGAGGTCGTCGCGCGCCGCCACCTGGCGGACCGGTGCGCCGCCGTGCTCTTCTCGCCGGTGCACGACGTGCTGGCGCCAAAGGACCTGGCAGGATGGATCCTGGCCGACCGTCTGCCGGTCCTGCTGCAGCTCCAGGTGCACAAATACATCTGGGGGAAGGACGTGAGGGGGGTCTGAAGCCAGGGGAGGACAAGGGTGGCTCGAGCGATCGTTCTCCTGAGTGGCGGCTTGGACTCCTATACTGCGGCCGCGATCGCCAAGGCCGAGGAGTTCGATCTGTATGCGCTCACCGTGCGGTACGGCCAGCGCCACGTCGTCGAGATCGAGGCCGCCCGGCGCGTGGCGGCGGCGCTTGGCGTGACGCGCCACATCGAGCTCGATATCGACCTGTCGGCGTTCGGCGCATCGGCGCTGACGACTGTCATCGCCGTGCCGAAGGGCCGGGCGGTCGACGCAACCGACATTCCTGTCACCTACGTTCCGGCGCGCAACACCGTGTTCCTGTCGCTCGCGCTCGCCTGGGCGGAGAGCCTCGGCGCTCACGACATCTATCTCGGCGTCAACGCACTCGACTACTCGGGCTATCCCGACTGCCGCCCGGAGTTCATTGCAGCGTTCGAGCAGCTTGCCGGCCTCGCGACCAAGGCCGGCGTCGAGGGCGGCCGGTTCCGCATTCACGCCCCGCTCGTCACGATGTCGAAGGCGGCGATCATCCGCCGGGGCGTCGAGCTCGGGCTCGACTACGGCCTGACGCACAGCTGTTACGACCCTGGGCCGCGGGGCGAGCCGTGCGGCGCGTGTGACAGTTGCGTGCTCCGCGCCCGCGGTTTCGCCGAGGCGGGGCTCGAGGATCCATTGTTAGCGAAGCAGCGGCGTTGAATGTCGTGCCGACGCGCGTCACCACCCTCAAGGCCTGAAGCCTGTAGCCTGTAGCCTGAAAGCGAAGCTCCGTGATGTCTTCCCGCCTCTACTACACCGATCCGGCCTGCACCGAGTTCGAGGCCACCGTGGAGCGCTGCGACACCGTCGAAGGGCGCACCATCGCTGTTCTCGATCGCACGGCGTTCTATCCCACTTCCGGCGGCCAGCCCTTCGACACCGGTTCGCTTGGCGGCGCGCGGGTCGTCGACGTCGTCGATCAGGACGATGGGACGGTGGGGCACGTGGTGGAGAGCGGACTGGAAGTTGGCGCGAAGGTGAGGGGGAGCGTCGATCGCGCGCGGCGATTCGACCACATGCAGCAGCACACGGGCCAGCATATCCTCTCCGCCGCGTTCGACCGGCTGCACAAGGCGCGGACCGTCGGGTTCCATCTCGGCGCGATGGTGTCGACGCTCGATCTCGACAAGGTGCTCGGTCCCGAGTCCATCGCCGCCGCCGAGACCGAGTCCAACCGGATCGTCTGGGAGAATCGCGAGGTGGCGATCCGGTTCGCCCCAGCCGAGGAAGCCGCCTCGCTCGGCCTGCGGAAAGACACCGCGAGGACGGGCACGCTGCGGGTCATCGAGGTGGCGGACTACGACCGATCCGCGTGCGGCGGGACGCACGTCGCGCGGACGGGAGAGATTGGCATCATCGCCGTCAAGTCGTGGGAGAAGCTCCGCGGCGGCCTGCGCGTCGAGTTCGTCTGTGGCGGCCGCGCGCTTCGAGAGTACCGGACCGTGCGCGACGCCGTGTCCGGCTCGATCCGTTTCGTGTCGGTGGCGCCCGAGGAGCTGCCGTCCGCGATTGAGAAGCTGCAGGGCGAGAGCCGCGACCTCCGCAAGATCATCAGGGGCCAGCAGGAGCATCTGGCCGTGCACGAGGCGGCGGCGCTCGTCGGACGCGGCTTGCCCATCGGCGGCGCGACGGTCGTCGTCGAATCGCTCGACGGCTGGGATCAGAACGGCCTGAAGGCCCTCGCCTCGTCCGCTACCGCACTCCGCCCTGGAGTCGTCGCGGCGCTGCTTTCCGCATCCACCCCTGCTCTCGTCGTCATCGCGCGATCGGCCGATAGCGGAGTCGATTGCGCGGCAGTCCTCCGCGCGCTCGTCGCGCAGTACGGCGGCAAGGGGGGCGGGAAGCCCGAGCTGGCGCAGGGCGGCGGTCTCGCCGGCGAGCTGCCGGAGCTCCTCTCCACTCTACGGCGGCTCATCGAGGGACAGCTGACGGCGGATTGAGACCGACGTCCTTCTGATCACCGAACACGGCCAACGAGCTGGACGAGGCGCCGGTTCCCGAGGGCTCGTCAGGATCTGGCGTGCCTCTGGAGCAAGTCGAGCGGGCTCTGCGCCGGGCTTCGCAGTTCTCTCACGACGTGCGTGTAGATCATGGTGGTTTCGACGTTTGCGTGGCCGAGATCCTCCTGGATCTGCCCGATGTCTACCCCGTTCAGGAGAAGGTGCGTGGCGAAGCTGTGGCGCAGCGTGTGGACCGAGACCGGCTTGTGAATGCGTGCGGTCCGTGCGGCTTCCTTTGCTCGCGAAGACTGTCGCGGGCGGCTCGGGCGAGCAGCGTTGATCGATCCTTGTCACCCTCGCCTCCTCTCACGACGACCAGGCCCTGTTCGAAGTCGACGTCCTCGACCCGCAGCTCGCAGCACTCCGAGACGCGCAGTCCGCCGCCGTAGATCACGGCAGCCATCAAGCGAGCCGTGCCTGTCATGGCGTCGAGCAGCCCCGCCATTTCGGGCACGCTGAGGACGACCGGCAGGTGCGATCCGGTCGTGGCCCGCACGCCGGGCGACAGGCTCTCGACGTCGAGCCCGATCACCTCGCGCGAGAGAAACAGCAGAGCACACCAAGCCTGGTTCTGCGTACTGGCTGAGACGCGCTGTCGCACGCCAGGTGTGTCAGGTAATCGCTCACTCCCTCGCGGTCCACGTGAGGACATGGAGTGCGTTGCCGACGGTTGAGATATTGGAAGCAGCGCCGGGCCCAATCGACGTAGGCACATTCAGTCCGGTACGAATAGTGCCTGGTGCGAAGGCGCACCCGAAGTTGCTCCATCGCGGAAAGCGGAATTGCATGGGCTAATCGATCGGCTCCGGCCGTTGGTGGTTGTCGAGTCCAATCAGTGCGCCTGAGGAACCTGAGGAAGTAGATGCGAAGCGCCTCATCCGCCTGGCGAATCTGCCAGTCCTGGTAAGTGCCCATTCGTTCCAGCTCTTCGCAGAACCGGCGAGTCTGCTCTTCGAGTGGATCCTCGGAGGCTGCTCCCGACAGGAAGCGGCGGACGCAGCGCACATAGTACGGAGCCGCCTTCTCGCGAACCAACTGAGCCTTGAGCAGGAACTCGGCGAACTCCTGAAGCGATGCCTCCAGCTCACGCACGGGACTCCTCCAACAGATTGATGGCAAGGCGTGTGCCATTCTGGCGGGTGCAACCTTCCCACGTAACCAGCTGACGGAAGGCCGATACGAGACAGGAGTCGCGCACTATCCGGCGATTGAGTCGCCGCGAGTTTACGATCGTGCAACCGCGGTTTGCGCGGTCCCTCGGATTGGCGCCGGCACCAATAATTGGCAGGGCCGCTGTTAGGCCGCCGGGACCAATCCAAGACACCCACCTCACAGCGCACCGCCAACCTACGAGAGCGGCGTGCCTTGCCAGGACGCGACCGCGCGGCAGATAATGCGCGCGACGGAGTCGAGGGGCGCAGATTCTTCACAGCCTGCCGGGGGCACCAGGCCGCTATTGCTTCCATCCCCCTATATAAAGTTAGACGGGCGGACGAAATGGGGGACGTACGCCAATAGGAATTGCGGAGCCGGAACTGAACGCTCTGGTGACCATGAATACCTGTGGTGTCGAGTACGTGCTCATTGGCGGATGCGCCATTCGCTTCTGGGGACGACGACGACGCACGAAAGACGTGGACCTTCTGATCAACAACGATCGAGACAACGCCGAGAAACTGTACGAGGCTATTCGGACAATTCTCGGGTTCACACCGTGTTTCAGTCCGGACTCGCTTGCGCAGCCATGCAAACAGGTTCGTTTGGGCCATTGGGGGCCCGAGTTGGACATCCTGACATCGATCAAGGGGCTGGCCTTCACAAAGGTCCACGCGGCGCGAATGGTAGCGAGTGAGAATGGCGTGGCAGTGCCGGTGGCATCACCCCAGCACCTGCTGTTCATCAAGCGTCGCGAGGCACGGCAGTTGTCGGCGCGTGCGAAAGTCGTCTCTGGCGACATCGAGTTCCTCGAATCGGTTTCAACGCCCCGTCTAACACGCGGCTGCACCCGACGACCGCACGGTCATGAGCGGTCGCGGGTGAGCCGCAGCCGTTAGCCGGATGAGCCACACCGCGGAAGTGCAGGGCCGACTATGGGACAATCCGAGGCCGAGGAAGACGATCGGAGCGCGACCGGGTGGAAAGCAGCCACGTCGTCGGCCATGTCGCAGCTCCCGGAACAAGCGCCTGTGGCTACAGCGACGCAGAGCCTCGGCCAATCGGAGCGGATGTTCATCGCGGCGTCGGTGACGATCCAGATCGCTCTCGTCCTCTTCTTCGCGATGAGAAAGTGGGCCTTCGCCATGGCGATGCAGACCGGCTGGGTGGTCTACGCGCTCGCGATTCCGGCGGTCGTCGTGAGCATCGTGCTTCTCAAGGAACGCAAGGCCTGGTACCTCTGGATGGCTGGCTTCCTGTTCGCGCTGTGGTCGGTGTTCGGTATCGTGGTCGATATCGTTATCCCGGTGGCGTGGCGGTCGCCCATCCTGTTGTCGATCTTCATTCCGTACGTCCTCTTGTACACGGTCAGCCAGATGTTCTACTGGTGGCCACTGCTGAGGCTGCATCGCCCGTCGTGGTTCATCTGGGGCGCACTGTACGGCGTGAGCACGTTTCTCAACGTGACGTCACATTGACGAGAGCGAGCTTGGCAGGAGACGACCAGGAGAGTCCGGCTACCAGGCGCTTGCAGCCGACGAAGGCGCGCAGAGAGACAACGCGCCTTCGCGGCTGAAGCGCAGCGTCAGGCGTACGCAGCGACACGGATCGACGGTTTTGCCTCGAGGAACCCATGGATGAGCACCGGGTCTTCAAGATGTCATTTGCGAGCGTGTATCCCCTTTACGTCCAGAAAGCTGAGAAGAAGGGGCGCACGAAGAAGGAAGTGGACGAGGTCATCTGCTGGCTGACGGGCTACAACCCGCACAGGCTGGCGGATCAGATCAAGCGGGGGAAGGACTTCGAGGCCTTCTTCCGCGAGGCCCCGGCGCTCCATCCCAACGCAAGCAAGATCACCGGCGTCATCTGCGGGGTTCGCATCGAGGAGATCGAGGACCCGCTGATGCGGAACATCCGGTACCTGGACAAGCTGGTGGATGAACTGGCCAAGGGCAGGCCCATGGAGAAGATCCTGCGCGGGTAGGATGCCTGTTCTCCGGCATGATCGTGCAACGGTCGATGCCGTCCACCCTGCATGTAAGGATCGTCATGAATGCACCGCTTGTGCTTGGCTACCTTCACTTTTCGCAAGCCTCGATGGAGTGGAGCCGACGAAGCGACGCCTCACATGCCCTTGCAGGTGAAGGACGACGTCAGGCTGGTCGAACTCGATCGGACACACGAATCAGGCGGGCAAGTTCGACGCGCGTCGCGCCGAGCGACAGCAAGGCACGGACGAGAAGATCGAGGCTGACCGTGGCATCGGCGGCCTCCATCTTCGCCACCCGAGATTGGCTGGACTTCACGTGTCTGGCCAAGCCGGCTTGGGTCAGTCCATGCCGGTCCCGACGTTCTCGGAGTCCGATGGCCAAGGCCAACTTCACCTCGACGAACTGGCGGTCAACGGGACTCAGGGCGAGAAAGTCGCCGGCATTACCGATTCGCCAACCGGCTTGCTCGAGACGTTTCTGCTGTTCGGGTTTCATCGGGATTTCTCCCTGACGATCTTCCAGTACGCCGCCAGTCGTCCTTGACAACTCGTGATGACCGACTTGGGTGTCGCTTCCGTCTTCTTCGAGATAACGTCGAGAATCACGATCGCCTCCCGGTCAAGGTGATAGACGAGTCGCCAGGACACGCTGCCGTCGACGATACGGAGTTCGTGACAGCCGGCACCAATCCCCGGCATCGGCCGCAAGTGTGGGAGCCCGAGAGTCTCGCCGGCTTGAAGGCGGCGAAGCAGCATGCCGGCCTCGACGCGAGCGGCGGGGCTGAACGGAGGCGACTTCACCTCGCCATGCAGCCAGGCGAGCGGCTTGTCGCTCGACGGCATCGGCCGGAATCAGTACATGTCAGGACAGACATATCGGCAAGATCAACCGCCGAGCTAACAGCCGAATGGAGCCGACGCGCCGCCCACCTTCGCGTGGCCGGTCACAACAGCGCGCGGCCGATGCGCGATCGTGAGCCGGACTCATCTGCGGCTTCTCACGGGCTGATTGAGAGACAGAGGGTGCACGGTGGCCAAACTGATCTACGCCGCGATTACGTCGCTCGATGGTAATGTTGGGGATGAAAGCGGCAACTTCGATTGGGCGGAACTAGATGACGAGTACCACATACTCATCGCCGGAGAGTAGACGCAGTTGTTAGGCCGCAGACGAGAGATTCCTCTCCCCACCACCACACATCGGAGGCCACATGAAACGAGTCACTGGCATCGGCGGCATCTTCTTCAAGGCCAAAGACGCTCCATCACTGCAGGCTTGGTACAAGCGGCACCTGGGAATCGATGTCCAAGCCTGGGGCGGAGCTGCCTTCGATTGGACCGACGCCGAGGGCAAGCCAGTTGCAGGCACAACTGCCTGGTTAATCGATCCGCAAGAAAGCAATCACTTCGCTCCGAGCTCGGCTCCCTTCATGGTCAACTACCGAGTGGAAGACCTCCACGCCTTGGTCAAGGTCCTGAAGGAAGAAGGCTGCAAAGTGCTCGAGAAGATTGACGAATCCGAGTATGGGAAGTTTGCCTGGGTCATTGATCCAGAGGGAAACAAGGTCGAGCTATGGCAGCCGCCGCAAGGCCAATGAGCAGGCTCGTGACTCTCGGCCGCGAACTGCGGCCTAACCACAAGGGTTGGCCGACACACCCGCCTCCCGGCTTTCGTGTTTTCGGGAAGTGTGCGCGGCGGCGGGTTTGCGGCTGAACGCAGGGGAGGCGGCCTCGGGTAAGGGTGATGCCTCGCCTCACAGACGGTGGATTCCTTCCGCGCGGTGCACTGCCCAACAGGCGGATGCACCTGGCGAAGCCGAGAGCACCGTTTCCAAAGGCCGAACAGGTAGACTCCGCGTCTTCGTTCATCGATGGACGGGTAGCGAGAAGAAAGCAGAAAGAACAGAGAACAAAGACGCTCGCTGCTTCTCCGCTGTTCGCTCCCCCCACTCCTGGAGGTCGTCATGGTAGGGCTTCTCGCGCTGTGGATGCCGATCGTCGTGTCGGCCGTGTTCGTGTTCATCGCGCTTTCGATCATGCACATGATGCCTGGGTGGCACACGGGCGACATGACCGCTGTCCCCGGCGAGGACAAGGTCATGGAGACCCTGCGCGGCCTGAAGGTGCAGCCGGGAGACTACCGCTTCCCGTATGGCCGCACCGTGGATGACATGAAGACGCCCGAGTTCGAGGCAAAGATGAAGGCGGGCCCGGTGGGCAACATGTCGATCCTTCCCAGTGGCGACATGAACATGGGCAAACTGCTGGGCCAATGGTCCGTCTATTCGCTCGTCATCGCGGTGATCGTGGCGTATGTCACGGGGCGGACCCGCGCGCAGGGCGCGCCCTACCTCGAAGTCTTCCGCGTGAGCGGCGCAGTGACCTTCTGCTGCTACTCCGTGGCGCATTGGCAGAACTGGATCTGGTGGGGCAAAGGCACGCGATTCACGCTCACCCACACGGTCGACGGCCTGATCTACGCGCTGGTCACGGCGGGAACGTTCGGGTGGCTGTGGCCCAAGTGAGTTCATCGACCGCTGAATCGAATGCTCGACGGGGAGGCGGCTTCGGATGAGGGTGATGCCTCGCCTCACAGATGGTGGATTCCTACCGCGGTTGAACGGCCGGGAAGATAGGTGACAGATCAGTCCGGGGACATGGGTGATACGGTTTTCCGAACGGTTCGCCCCTTGTGGTCCTGGATCCGAAGAAGCCGTTCGTCCATTCGCCCGAGTCTGAGCGGGCCGAAGTATACCTCCCACAGGCCGTCGTCGATCTCTTCAAGGCCCACATACTCGCCGGCGAGCGTGTGGGTGACACAGACCCAATGATGTTTCCACCGGATGCCGCTGTTGCGACTGACGAGACGAACTTCGAAGTGACCGGGGTATTCGATCGGGGCCAGCGTTCGGGGAAGTGAGCGGAGTGACGGCCGGTAGACGGAGGCCGGAGTTTCTTGGTCCAGCGCTTCGTGGGGGCGGTCATCGTTGTACTCCCGCCGGAAGCGGTTGAAGCGGACCTGCTGGGCGGACAGATTCCCCGAGGGCGGCCGGGTGGCCTCGGCCTTCAGGGTCCGGTGCATCCGCTCGTGGCGCCCGTTCTGCTCCGGATGGGCCGGTTCGATGAGCTCGGGATAGATCCCCAGTCGGATCCACCAGACCGACAACAACGAGAGACGGCCCAGAGCGGTCGTGGCAAAGGGCACGCCGTTGTCGGTGCGGATGACCCACGGGAGGCCTTACTCTTCAAAGACGCGCTGGAAGATCGGCCGGGCCAGGACTACGGCCGTCGATCGCAGGCCCTGGCACGCCAAGAGGTACCGACTGAAGCCATCGACCAGTGTCAGGGGATAGCAGTACTCCCCATCGCGGGTCTTGAACTGCCCCTTGAAGTCGGCGGTCCAGATGGCATTCGGCGCGGTCATCGGGGTCAGCGGACGCCCGGGATGCGAGCGCAGCGGACGACGGCGGGTTGAGGAAACGAGGTCGTGCCGTTTCAAGAGGTCACAGACGGTGCTACGAGCCGGCCAGTCCGTTCCGGGCGCTTTCCGCCGCAGAATGCGGAGCAGTTTCTTCGCGCCCCAACGTGGGTGATGCCGGCGGGCCTCTAGCACGGCCGTGACCACCGCGCCAGGGGTCGCGTGCGGGCACGACAAGGGGCGGCGGCTGCGATCCACCAGCGCACCAGGGCCGGCGTCGTCGTAGCGGTCGATCCACTTATACGCGGTTTTACGGCTGATGCCGAATCGGTGAGCGAGCTCGACGACCGAGAACGACTCGCGTTGGTAGTCGGCGATGAACTGCACGCGTTGGTCCATGAGTGAAGTCTCCAGCCACGCCATTCGAGTGCCTCCTGAGGCCTCGAAGTGTGACCCAAGGTGTCACCCATGTACCTGGACTCTTCTGTTACCCTTGTGCCCGGACCGTACCGGTGCGCTGCTTAACTGGCGGACGCACCTGACACGACCGCGACCATCGTGACAGAACGTGGAACGGTTCCGGAACGCGGTCCTGCAGGTGATTGGCGGACGTTCGGCGGGCGGCGGGAGCATGTCGATGAAATACGCAGAATGCGGTCCTGACGCAACAGCCGGGTGCGAGGTTCGCGGGCGGGCAAGGTGAAAGCGATCATCTCCACGGCCTACGGCCCGCCCGAAGTCCTTCGGCTTGGCGAGCTCCCGACGCCCGAACCGAAGCGGGGCCAGGTCCGGATCAGGATGCACGCGACGGCGGTGACCTACAGCGACTGCCTGGTGCGAGGTCTGGCCGTCAGGCCGTTCATCCGGCTCATGGCGCGACTGATCATCGGGTATTACCGGCCGAGGAGGCTGGTGCTCGGCATCGTGGTGGCCGGGGAAATCGATCGGGTTGGCGCGGACGTGAGAACCTTCAGAGCAGGGGACCTGGTCTTCGGCATGGACCGTTGGGGAGCGCGCGCGAACGCCGAGTACAAGTGCATGAAGGCGGACGGCCTCCTTGTGTCGAAGCCGGCGAACCTGACGTATCGGGAAGCCGCGGCGATTCCGTACGGCGGGCTCCTCGCCCTCCACTTTCTCAAGCAGGGCGGGATCGCGCCCGGGATGCGAGTTCTGATCTACGGGGCGTCGGGCGCCACGGGCACTTCCGCGGTGCAGCTGGCGAAGCATTTCGGCGCCCATGTGACCGGCGTGTGCAGCGCCGGGAACCTCGAGCTGGTGCGGTCGCTGGGGGCCGATGCCGTGATCGACTACACGAGCCAGGACTTCACCCTGATGGACGATCGCTACGACCTGATCTTCGCCGCGGTTGGCGGCCGCTACCACCCGCCCTCCGAAGAGGAGTGCCGCAGGGCCGCGGCTCCGGGCGGCGCGTACGTCAGCGTGGACGGATGGAACCCGAAGATGACTCGCGAGAGGCTGGCGCAGCTCAGGGACCTCGCCGAAGCCGGGACTCTGCGGGCTGTCATTGACCGGTGCTACCCGCTCGCCCAGATCGCCGAGGCGCATCGGTACGTGGAGACGCAGCGTAAGAGGGGAAACGTCGTGATCGACGTGCCCTGACGGCGAACCGCGAGATCGCCGCCTACCATCGGCTTGCCGCCGCCGAAGCTTGGTGCCATTGCGGAGCGCCGCGGCTGAAGCGGCACGTTCGGCGGACACTCTCGGGCGTCGCGGGGTCACGGCAGTGGCGCCGGCTGCCAGGGTGCAGCAGAGGCGGTCGATATAGGAGGGGTTGTGAGACGGCAGGACCATGAGCCGCCGGCTGCGACGCAGCGCTGGGGTTGGCGGTACCACCACACGGGAGTCCCGACCGACCAGAGGCGAGACGGGGAGCGCTATTTGCCGCAGTTCAAGATGTATGTGTCGGGCTTTCCCGATAGTCCGTACGGAATCGAGTGGATGCGGTTCGAACCGGATAGCCCGGTCTCCGAACTCGTCAGGAAGCTTCCGCACGTGGCTTTCGAGGTGGAGGATCTCGACCAAGCTCTCGAGGGCAAGGAGGTCCTTTCTGCGCCGGGATCTCCCTCGGCTGGCGTGAGGGCCGCCATGATTCTCGACAACGGTTGCCCGGTCGAGCTGATAGAGTTCAGAAACACCAAGCAGGCGGGCACTCGCTGGCGCCGTCGAACGAGCGCAGGCATTTGACGGTCGGCACTGTCCAAGATGCTACGCCTCCCGCAGGTGAAGCGCGATCGTTAGCCGGACGAACGAGACCGAGAACGAGAATCGGAACCCACCAAATCCTACGACCCAGAGCAGCGTCCTGATCCCGCCGACTGGCTCGATGCGGACGAAGATGACCGGAGCCGCTTGGTCGAGTCGTACCACCGGCGGGCTCGGCTCCGGGCTCCACGTGCCCGGGCGTACGTCACAATCCACGTAGTCGTGGAGAATCAACTGGGCGCGCCTGCGACGCTCAGGTGGCGGGCCGATGTCAGTGCGGGCGGCCAGCATGAGCCAAACCCACTTCTCTCGACACCCGTGGGACTCTGTGAGATGTTTGCGGTTGATCAGCCCTGTCAGGGAAGCGGTATCAAGGTGGCTGGGCGAGGGTTGACCGCCCAACAATCGGCTGCAGCGGACGGCGCGACCCGCCGCCGCTGAACCGGCGCGTCGGGCGGCGCCCTTTTGCGTGCTGCAAGATGGTGCTGCTGTGAATGCCTCGCGACAGCCCGTCGGGACGTGGGTGGCGCACGCTGCGGCACTTTGGGCCGCGGTGTTCGCGATCTTCCACATCATCTGGGCGGCTGGCTGGTACCCGCTGCTTGATGCGGACCAGGCGGTGATCGCCTTCGCGACCCCTTGGAAATGGGCCTTCGACGTGGTTGTGGCGGCCATGTGTGTCGTCGCGGTGCCGGTCGCTCTGGCTCCCGTGATGGCATGGGGCCAGCGCCTGCCCCGGAAATTGATCTTCAGGCTGGCGTGGATCGGCACGGCGCTGCTGGACCTGCGGCTCGCAGCCGCTTCGATCCAGACGGCGTACTTGCTTTCGACGGGCCGGTTCCGCTTCTCCATCATCGGAATCTGGGATTGGTGGTTCGTCGTGGGCGCGATTCTGTTCACGTCGAGCACGTGGCGATCGAGCCGCATGAGGCGGGGGCGAGGTGCCTCCTGACAAGCGCTTGCGGCCGTCTGGCGGACATACGGGTTCGGGCAACGGGACCTCCGTTTCTGCCGTCTGACATGGGTGATGCTCAAAGGAGCGCGACCGCATGAAGAGGCGCCTTCCCTACATCGCGCTACTGGTGGCAGCCCTCCTTGGCTGGTGGGTCAGCGATCATCTGATCGTCCCCTGGGTACAGCAGGTCGCTGGCTACGATCGCATCCAGAACAGGGACGTGTCGGTCCTGCTCGGACATTGGGTCTTCGGCCAGTTGCCCCGAGTGCTGGTCTGCATCGCCGTGTGGCTCGTCGGTTCGAGATTCGGCTTGATGCCTTCGCTGCGCAGGTCGTTTGAATCAGGAGGGTCATGGCGCCGTGTCGCAGGGACCGGCCTCCTCGCCACGGCGGTCTTTCTGGTGCTTACGGCGGCCATCGGGGCCGCCGCCGGCGGGACGTTCGGGTTCCACCCTTACTTCCCGAAGATGGCCGGCGACCTCGTCAGCAACATGTACGAGGAGATCGTCTACCGTGGTCTGATGTTCAGCGCGTTCTACGGGGTGGTGGCAGGCACGCGGTTCCCGCTTGCCGGCACGCTGGATCGCGCGGGCCTGATCATCGGCACGCTCGGCTCGTGCGTCGTCTTCGCGGTGGGGCATGAGCAGTATCCAATCGCCTTGCGCGTCGTTGTCGGTATCGTCGCCGTCGTATTCGCCTATCCTTGGGCTGTGGCGCGTTCGCTCTGGGCTCCATGGATCCCGCATACGCTCGGTGATTTCATTGGGGACACCATCCTCCGGCTGTGAGGCCGCGTGACACCGGCTTGGAGCCGACGGCGTGCCATCCCTGAACACCTTGCCTCAGCCTGTCGCGGATCGGCCGAGCGCAGCCTCTGGCTCGATAGGTTGCCGGAAACCATCCGCGAACTGGAAGAGTGGAACGACGATTCGCGGATCCTCGCGAGGGCACTGGCATGAGTGCGCGGTTTGCACATCGGCGGCCCAAGAGGCATTTGCAGTCGGCGGAGGCCGGTGCGATCATGGGCCGTCCCGGCTGAGACGCGGCCGTTTGGTTGCGCGGAGCATCCGTATGAGCCTAGGAGCGTGTCCTGGGATTGCTCGGACACGTTCCTAGCTGGACGGAGCAAGCTATGGCGATCAACGCACCATGGCACGAGAAGCATCGAATGCCGCGAAACGCGACGCCGGCGGAGCGGCTGAAGTGGCACATGGCCCATGCGAAGCACTGCGCGTGTCGCCCGTTCACAGCGGCGATGCGTGCGAAGTTGCAGCGCGCCGCTTCCGCAGAGCGAACGTCGCGGCGCGCCGCGGCTGAAGCGCGACGTCTGGCGGCAACCGCACTGTTCGAGAAGTACGACTCCTCGATTGCGGGCGGCACATGAGTTCGTCGGAGTTGCTTGGGGCGCATCCGTTTCCGCTGATTCGGGGCGGGGGACTCTTCCTGCTGCTCGTGGGTCTCTCGATCGTGGTCGGTGCCGTGGCTCCGCGACGCTTGTGGGCATCGTTCACGGCAGGAGTCATGATTGCGTCGGCTGTTGTGGCGCTCACGGCGGTTCGCTTGACCGCGCCCCTCGGCCGACCGACCGCTTTCCAGATCGAAAGTCTCATGGTCGCCGTGTTCATCGAGGTGATGGCCATTGGCTGGCTTGGGAGTCGACTGCGTGCTGCGACCGAGCGCCAGCGGACCTTGTCGATCCTGCTCGTGGTCGGCGCCCATTTCTTCGTGATGGCTCCGGCCTTTGGTCCCCTGGTCGTGCTTCTGGGCCTGGCATCGGTGGTGAATGCGCTCGCGGGCCTGCGCGCCACGGCGACTCCTTGGGTGGCGTTCTGGGTAGTCGACGGCCTTTTGAAAGCCGGAGTCGGGGGCACCATGTTCTGGTACGCTCCCCGGGCGACGTGGTGAATGGGTTCGGGCGGCTCGACGATTGCTTCGTACCCCGCGCCTGGACCCGCAGGAGGCCAGCAGGGAGCGCGAGCGCTTCCAGTCCGGTCCTGACTGGGGCTGACGGACCTTATCGAGGCGACCTTCAATAAGGCCCGGACCAGTACCAAAAGGGGCCGATGAGCTCCCGAAGCGCCATGTCGCGGCGAGCTGGCCGCCCAACAGTGCCTTGCAGCGGACGCGCGCAGACGCGCGCGGCCGAAACGGCGCTGAAACGCACGAGTCAATCCTCCGATCGCTTACGCGTAGCGGTCAGGGTCACCCGCGGTCTCGCGGCGCGGTGCGCCCGAAGGGCGCCAATGGTATCGTCTGTGCCGGGGCATCGTGAACCGGCCCACACGAGTCGGGGCCACCTCACCAGCAGAGGAGCCAGACATGGCGAGAGTCGTCGTTCGCTATTGCGCGTATTGAGTGTCCGGTCTTCACGCCGTCCGGGTGGCGGCGAAGCTCAGGCGCGAGTTGAAGATCGAGGTCGACACCGAGCATGGGCGCTACGGCGAGTACAAAGTCCTCGTCGACGGCCAGGTTGTGGTCGACGGCGGCGCCCTCGCAGTTCTTGGTGTCCTCCCGTCCGGTAGCAAGAGCGTCAATGCGGTTCGCGACAGGCTCTCACGGCCCCAAAACCTCAATCAGACCGAGGGCGTTGAAACATGAAGAACGTTGCGAACTCCCGATTCACCATCAAGAGTTGGGACGAGAAGCCTTATAGCGAGGGCCAGGACCTGCCCAAACTGACTCGGGGCGCCGTCACGAAGACCTTCACGGGTGACATCACGGGCGAGGGACATGTCGAATACCTGATGATGTACCGAAGCGATGGCTCGGCGACGTTCGTCGGGCTCGAGCGTGTCGTCGGGCAGGTTGGAGGCAGCGCGGGCAGCTTCGTGCTCCAACGCACCGGAGTCTTCGAGGACGGCGTGGCGAAGGAGTCCTATGTCGTCATCCCTGGGTCCGGCACCGGAGAGCTTCAGGGCCTGCGCGGCGAGGGCACGTCCGCTGTCGGACACGGGACTGAGTATCCGTTCACGCTGAATTATGAGCTGGGCTAGCCTGGCGCCCCAAGTCGAGCGCGACACCGGAACGTAGAAGCGGCTCGGCGCCGGCATCGGGAGGGCACTCTTGGCACTGGTCGTTCTTCTGAGAGGGGTCAACGTCGGCGGTCACCGGACGTTCCGGCCTACCACGCTCACCAGTCAGCTGAAGCACCTCGATGCGATCAACATCGGCGCGGCGGGCACCTTCGTCATCAGGCAGCCGGTCACCCGGATGAAACTCCGCGCCGAACTTGCATCCAGGCTTCCTTTTGATACGGAGATCATCATCTGCGAGGGTCGCGAGATTGTCCGGTTGCTGTCTCACAATCCGTTCGCGCACCAGCCAACGGGACCTGACATCGTACGCTTCGTGAGCGTCCTGTCCAGACGCCCCCGCCTGGCGCCGTCGATGCCCATGAGCATTCCATCCAGCGGGAGGTGGCTGCTCAGAATCCTCGCGAGGGACAACCGGTTCGTCTTCGGCCAATACCGGCGCCACATGAAGGTCGTCGGCTACCTCGGCACGCTCGACCGGCTGTTTGGCGTACCGATCACGACACGCAACTGGAATACCATGACCGCGATCGCCAGCGTCCTGGCTCACGAATGAGACTGACCGACTGGGATGCATAGGTTGCCATGCGTGAGGACACAGGGGCGCCGGCGCTACTGGCCAGTCTCGTGGCTGGCGCGGGAATCGGGCTCCTCGGGGTAGCGCTCTTCGGCCTGGCGCATGCACTCGCGATCGTGCCGATCTGGACCCGGTTAGCTGGCGGGATCCCGTTCGGTGTCGCGGCAGGCGTCGCGATGGGGTGGGCGCTCTTCGAACTCCGGGCGGCGGGTCGGTTCGATCGCGGTGCCCGTGCCGGGATGCTGTTCGGGATTCTGCTGTGGAGCACGCTGCTCCCCATGACGGCTCTGACCGTCTGGCTTCGAGAGGCAGGGCTTCATTCCAACCAGAACAACTGGGAGTTGGCCTTCGAGCTTCTCCTGGTCGCGCTCACGGCGGTATTGGGCGGCTGGCTCCTGACGCACCGGAGACGGGCGATCCTCGCGTTGGCGGTCGCCAGTCTGGCTCTGGCGTTGGCACAGGCAGGGCCCATCCCGGTCACGAACAGCGTCCGCGCCGCTGGCCTCTTCGGAGGGCTGTCGGTCGTCTATCCAGCTTGCGGCTTGGCGTTGGTTCACGCGGCCGCACTCGTCCACAAGTACGGATGGCCCGGTCGATCGACTCGGCCGTCGTCCCCCAAGCGCGTATCCTGACACCCCTACACGCCAGACGTCGAAAGGCGAAGCGACCATGCCCACAAGCACCATCCGGCTGCACCGTGTGCTGCGTGCCAAACCCGAGAGACTGTACCGCGCGTTCCTCGACGCCGATGCGATGGCCAAGTGGCTGCCGCCGAACGGCTTCACCGGCAAGGTGCACCACGTGGAGGCGAGAGTCGGCGGCACCTACAAGATGTCGTTCACGAACTTCTCCACGGGGCACAGCCACTCGTTCGGCGGAGAGTATCTGGAGCTGGTGCCGAACGAACGCATCCGGCACACGGACACGTTCGACGATCCGAACCTGCGCGGGCAGATGGTGACGACGGTGTCGTTGAAGCAGGTGTTCTGCGGAACGGAACTGAACATCGTGCAGGAAGGCATTCCAGAGCCGATTCCGTCGGAGGCCTGCTATCTCGGCTGGCAGGAATCGCTCACGCTGCTGGCGCAGCTGGTCGAGGCCGAAATCCCGGACTAGCATGGACGCCCGAGGCCTGCTCGAGTTCCTGCGGCGAGAACCTGGCCCGGTAGTTGAGACGCTCATCCGACAGGCGGCGCGCTCGCGCGGCTGCCTGACGAAGCGGCACGCCCAACCGACGGAGGTGATATCGTGTGCCCGGGCGGGCAGGCGCGGAGACGTGCCGCGGACGACACGGAGCGAGGCAGCTGGGGCGGTCAACCGACGGAGGGCCGGCATTGCGCATCGAGGGCGTCCCGTTCATGACGACAGACTGGAGCACGGTCACGCCAACGGTGCACCCGGGCACGTCGGGTGTTGCGCTGTGGCGATCGATCGAGCAGGGCAACATCCGTGTCCGGCTCGTCGAATACAGCCCGGGGTACGAAGCCGATCACTGGTGCCGGCGCGGCCATGTCCTGCTCGTGCTCGAGGGCGAGCTCGTCACCGAGCTCGACGATGGAACGCGTGTCACCTTGACGCCGGGCACGAGCTACCAGGTTGCCGATGACGCGGGTGCGCACCGGTCCCGGACGGCAACGGGGGCCAAGCTCTTCATCGTCGACTGACGCCGAAGCGGTGCCGGCACGCTTACTGGAGCCGACGTCCGGATATGCGGTTCTGCACCGCCCGGCTTGCTTATGCGCCTCCTGCTGAAGAACCTCCTCTTTACCTTCGTCTTCCCGGGTACCGTCGCCGGATGGGGGCCCTACTGGGTACTCACCAGCCGCGGCCGCGCGCTGCCGAGGTTGCACGGGTGGCCGCTCGTCCCGGGCTTTCTGCTCGCGGCTTTCGGCCTGTCCATCTACGCCTGGTGCGTCTGGGACTTCGCCTCGGTCGGTCGGGCTACGCCATTTCCGCTCGATCCCCCCAAGCATCTCGTGGTCCGCGGGCTCTACCGCTACACCCGCAATCCAATGTACGTGGGCGTGCTCAGCGTCATTCTCGGGTGGGCGGCGGTCTTTCGGTCGTTGGCCGTCGCGGAGTATGCCGTGGTTGCCGCACTCGGCTGTCATCTGTTCGTTCTGGTCGTCGAGGAGCCGTCCCTGCGGGCCAAGTTCGGTCCCGCGTATTCGGATTACTGCAAGCGCGTGTCACGATGGTTCCCACGTCGACCCCGGCAAGCAACATGATCGACCGCATCCTCGAAGCCATTCTGCGATGCAAGCTCTTCGCCCTGTCGATCTTCCTGACCTACGTCCTGTCGGGCTCGGTTGGCATCTTCATGGCGCACGCGGGAACCAGGCTCGCCCTGGCGCAGCGCGACAAGATCGTTCGGAGAGCCGTGACCTCCGACAAGGCATCCATCGCCTATCGGTCCGGCGACCGTGCCACCGCGTTGGTTCATGACTTCGCCGGCAACGTTTTCTACGCGGCCATTCCCCAGACCGTGGCCGGGCTCGGGGTCGTTCTGCCTTACTTCTCCGCCGCCTATCAGGGCTGGGTCGGCGGGATTGTCTCCGTCGACAGCACGCACCGCAGCCGACTCCGAAGCCTCAAAGCGACAAGCTACTACTTCCTCGTTCTGCTCCTGCAGTTCATTCCGTTTTCGCTGTCCATCGGAGGCGGCGTCCGGTGCGGCGTCGATCTCTATCGGCACAACCCCGACATGAGTTGGCGCTTCTGGCGATACCGCCTTCCGCGCCAGAGCCTTGTCGATCTCGGCTGCGTGTTTGCCGTCGCCGTCCCTCTCTTCTTCGTCGCTTCGGCATTCGAGTTTCTCTCGCCGTGGAATGTCTAGCAGCCCGTGATGGAGGTGCGTCGTCGGGTACCGGGTTGTCACCCGCATCTCCAAGGTCAAACTGACAGTCGTGTGGAACAGGTGAATAGAGGCCGCTCACCCCTTTCCTGTCTCCCCGCACGTTCGCAAAGCGCGGATCCGGCGGCGCACGCGGGTTGTCGGCGCGTACCCGAACGGCCGGTTCGCGTCACTGCTGGTCGCCGCGCGTCTATCGCAGGGCGCGCCCGGTGTTCTGATTGTTGCCAGCTTGTTTGGGCCAACGGCTTACGGCCAGTCCCGTCGAGTCCGTCTTCATCGCCAGCAGGCCGACGGCGGGATTGTTCGACCCGTAATACAGAACGCCTGCGTCGTCGATCGCAAACCCACCGTGCATCACGTTCCCCCACGGGATATTGCCCAGCGTGTGCAAGCGTTTCCAGACCACGTCCCCATTCTCGTGGATCGCCCACATGGCGCCCACTTCGTCGGCAAAGTAGACGATCCGATTGGCATCGATGCTGGCACCGGGGTAGATGTCGGGCGGATTGATTTGCGCCGGCGGATCGTCCTCCACGTCCGGAGCGGTGTCGTACTTCCATTTGAGTGTTCCGTCGGGGCGGACAGCGAGGAACACGCCTGGCGTGTTCACCGGGTGCTGGGATGTGCCGACATAGATGCAGCCGTCGGTGCCGATAACGGGCGCGGCCATGATCCAGTGCTCGGTGAGGAGCTCCCACTTCGTCGTGCCATCGGGATTGATGGCAACGAGCTTCGGCGGCGCTCCGCCGGGATCGTAGGATCCGTAGCCAGCGTAGATCGTGCCGTCCGCGCCGATGGCCGGCGGCACGCAGCCCGAACCCGGGTGGTGCCAGCGGAGCTGCCCTGAAGGGGAGAATGCATAGATGCCGCCTACGACGTTGGTGTGAGTCTCCTCGAGGGTGTTCACGTAGACTGTGCCGTCATCACCCAACGACGGCGAGCTCCGAAGCGAGCTCAGGTGGTAGCGGGTACCGTCGCCGAGGACGTTGTCACGATCCGGAAAGTGATAGCTCCACTTGATGTTGCAGCCGTTTTGCAGCGCAAAGAGATCGTGAGCCCCGCTCACGTAGATCGTGCCGTCCGTACCGATGGCGGGAGAGTTCGGCACCGGTCCGACTCCGAACGAGCCCAGGTTGGGGCACTCCCACTTCTTCCGTCCCTCAGGGTCGATGGCGTGCAGGCTGCTATCGAGACCGTAGACGTTGGTGTCTGTCCCAATCCCGACCTTGATGTAGATCGTGCCGTCAGGCCCGATGACGGGCGACGATGGGATTGACCTGCCTGTCGTGTACTTCCATTTCGTTTTGCCATTGCGATCGACGGCGTAGAGGCCATGGGTCGTGAGTGTGTCTCTGACGCCCGACTCCGACGTCCCGATGTAGATGGTCCCGTCCGGGCCGATGGCCGGGCCGCCATAGGTCACAATCTCCATGGGCACGTTCCACAGGGGACAGTCAGCGCAGGCTGGAGTGCACGTCTGATCCAGAACAGGATGTGCGGGCGGCGTGCAACCAGGCGGGTTGGTCGCGTCAACTGTCCTGGTTTGTCTGCCGCTCGCGGGACAGACCGCGGGAGTCCATGCCGTATAGGCGCAGGTGCTCGCGGGAGCCGCTGGCTTGCCTCCACAGGCCATCATGAAAGCCAGGCCAGCAGCGGTAAGCAGACGTCCAGTCGCACGCCTGGGCTTTGCTGCCCGCGACCCGTCGTCAATCGAAGCTGCCATCGCAGTCTCACTTGCTCGCTCAAGCGTGCCCGGCATCTCGGAGGGCGAGTTGTTTGACTCGGGCCACCGTGGCGTGCACATAGTAGCGCGCTTCGAACGCCGCCGTCGCCCCGGGGGCCCTGAGGCTCCAGCGGATGCCAGGCCTCTTTCCGGGCACCTCTTTGCACGATGAGCTCAAGGAGAGGGTGGATGTCGGGCTGACCCCGTACGAGGCGCTTCGGACCGCCACGACCACCCCCTTTCGAGTACCTTGGTGAGGGAAGCAGGGCAGACAGGGCAGCCTCACGCTTCCAGCCGGGATATCATGAAGCGCCATGCACGACGCGCGACGCTTCTGCGGACCGCGCGTTCGATCATCGTCCGCCCGTTGAGGGGCGTTGTGAGCTCAACCGATGCGTCGGCGTTCCGGGCAGAAGTGATTTGAGCCAGGCGATGCGATCACCATCGCTGCCGGCCCACGCCGCGGCACTGTGGGCCGCGATCTTCGCGGCGCTGCACGTAGTCTGGGCCCTCGGGTGGACCGTTGGATTGAACGAGCAGCAGGCGCGCATGGCTTTCAGCAATCGGTGGTTCCTGGCGTACGACCTTGCCGTCGCCGCGGTATGCGTCTATGGCGTCTTCGTCGCGCTCTCGCTGGCCGAGCCCGCGGCGCGCCGCATGCCGCCCGGGCTGCTGCGATTCTCCGCGTGGACGGGGACAATCCTGCTCGTGATCCGGTCCGGGGGCAGCGTGCTCCAGGCCCTGTATCTGCTGGCGGCCGGGCGATTCGACGCGAAACGGCTGGGCATCTGGGAGCCGTGGTTCTATCTCGGGGCCATCCTCTTCGGGGTCAGCACCGTTCGCTGCGCTCGATCCCGACGCGCCGCAGGGGGCAGGTGAGGGGCGCCGGTGCCGAGAACAGTCGGTCGCACCGCGGCTGACGCGTCGGTCGTCGAGTGATAATGGCGCGGTCGACTGGTGATCGGATGAACCGCTCGAGACGACGGCTGATTGTCGCGGGCAGTCTGATGGCGTGTGCCGTGGTCGCCGCCGGCGGATGGCAGGCGGCCCGAATCGTCCCGATTGGCGTCGCGTACAAGGCGAAGGCCGTCTGCTCCGGAGTCTTCGTCTCGGAACGCGAGCCCACAGCCGTTCTCGCCGGAACCGATCACGACGACCTCGCGATCCTCCGGTTCATCAGCGTCGCGATCGAAGCAAAGACCCGGACCGTCACCGCCAGCGCCTTGGGCCTCTTTCGCCGCCGGGCGGTTTACCGCGACGGCCTCGGCTGCGCGCTCGCGCTGGAGGGCCTGATCCCGCCCGCATTTCCGGGCGACGAGGTCGTATCCGGCGCGCGGGGCGCGCGACCGCCCGGCGCCGGGGCGCCTGGCGATCCACCTTCGTCGAAACGTGCCGCGCTGACAGCCGTCCTCGATCGCGCCTTCTTCGAGCCGAACCCCAAACGTCCGCGGCGAACCCAGGCCGTGGTCGTCGTTCATCGCGGAGAAATTGTCGCCGAGCGGTATGCGGCCGGAATCCTGCGCGAGACGCCCCTTCCCGGCTGGTCGATGACCAAGAGCGTGATGAACGCGCTCGTCGGGATTCTCGTCTGGCAGGAGCGGCTGAAGGTCGGCGATCCCGCTCCAATCCCCGAGTGGCACGGCGAGGGTGATCCGAGAGCGACGATCACGCTCGACCACCTGCTCCGGATGAGCAGCGGCCTCCGCTTCGACGAGGGCATGGCGGACCCTCGGGCAGACGTGATGCGCATGCTCTTCGACGCCGGCGACGCATCGGCGTTTGCCGCGAGGCAGCCGCTCGTCGCGACACCGGGCACGCGATGGGCGTACTCGAGCGGCACTTCCAATATCATCGCCCGGGTCATCCGCAACACTCTCGGGGACGGCGCGGGGTACTTCGGGTTCCCACGGCGCTACCTCTTCGACCCCATCGGCATGGACGGAGCCGTGCTCGAGACCGATGCCGCAGGCACCTTCGTCGGCTCGTCGTACCTGTATGCCACGGCGCTCGACTGGTCCCGGTTCGGCTTGCTGTACCTGCGAGACGGGGTCTGGGGCCGCGAACGCATCCTTCCGGATAGTTGGGTGGCGTACTCGACCACTCCCGCGCCGGCCGATCCGGCAAAACGCTATGGCGCCCATTTCTGGTTGAAGGTCCCGGACGAGTACTGCGGAAACGGCGAAGGGTTGCCGCTCGACGCGTTTCACGCGGTGGGCCACGAAGGGCAGTTCGTCACGATCGTCCCGTCGGAGGACGCCGTGATCGTGCGCCTCGGCAGGACGCGCTATCCCAAGGCCTGGGACCAGTGCGCGTTCGTGCGGGAAACGCTCGCCGCGCTCACCTCTTGAACCCTCGGCCAGGTTGGAGCGTATAGTCCGGCATGCCCACCAATCCACCCGGCGTCGCACTGTCCCGGAAGCCGCTTCGGCTCTGGCCCGGCGTGGTCATCGCCGTGCTGGGCCTTCTGGGGAGGACCGTCGTCCCTCTGGTCGTGCCCGGTTCTTTTGCCCTCGGCATCATGGGCGCCATGCTCGGCGCCGTCGCCATCGTCTTGTGGTGGCTGCTCTTCAGCCGGGCCGCGTGGATCGAACGCCTCGGCGCCGTCCTGCTGATGGTCGCCTCGCTCGTCGCGACCTCGCGCATCGTCGACCGGTCGATCGCGAACGGGATGATGGGGCTGCTGCTCTACGTCTACGCCATCCCGGTCCTCGGTCTTGCGCTCGTCGCATGGGCCGTGGCCACCCGCCGCCTTCCGAACGGGGTGAGGCGCGCGTCGATGGCCGCGGTCCTGCTGATCGCGGGCGGCGTGTTCGTGCTCGCCCGGACGAGCGGCGTCACCGGCGGCGCCGGCTCGGAGTTCCACTGGCGCTGGTCGATGACGCCCGAGGAGCGGCTTCTCGCTCACGCGGCCGATGAGCCGATCCCGATTGTGCTGCCTGTGCCCGCGGCCGAGACGATGACGGCTGCGGCGTCGACCGAGGCGGGCTCGAAGCCGGGCGCCATCACAGCAGCGAAGCCCGCGGCGCCTCCCGCAACATCCCCGGCATCGCCGGCGGCGACCATGGCGGCGGCCACTACACCGGCATTGCCATCAGCGACGAGTGCAGCGGCCTGGCCCGGATTCCGCGGACGCGATCGCGACGGCATCGCGCACGGCGCGCGGATCGAGACGGACTGGGCGCGCACGCCGCCCATTCAGATCTGGCGACGGCCGATTGGACCCGGCTGGTCATCCTTCGCGGTCAGCGGAGACTTCTTCTTCACCCAGGAGCAGCGGGGCAACGACGAGATCGTCGGCTGCTACCGGTTGTCGACCGGCCAGCCCGTCTGGAGACATCGCGACGCGGTCCGTTTCTGGGAGTCGAACGGCGGCGCCGGTCCGCGGGCGACGCCGACGCTCGCCGGCGGCCGCGTCTATACGTTCGGCGCGACCGGCATCCTGAACGCGCTCGACGAAAGCACCGGCGCGGTCGTGTGGTCGCGAAATGTCTCCTCCGATTCCGGCGTGAAGGTGCCGATGTGGGGCTTCGCCAGCTCTCCCCTGCTCTTTGACGATGTGGTCGTCGTCGCCGCCGCCGGGAAGCTCGCCGCCTACGACATCGCGACCGGCAAGCCGCGATGGTTCGGCCCGACCCACGGCGAGAGCTACAGCTCGCCGCACCGGGTGATGATCGACGGGGCGGCGCAGGTCATGCTCCTCAGTGAAGCGGGCGCCACGAGCGTCTCGCCCGCCGACGGCACGGTGCTCTGGGAAGTGGCATGGCCGGGTGTGACTATCGTGCAGCCAGCGGTCATCAGCGGCGGCGACATCCTGATCAGCACGAGCGGCGCCGCGGGCGGCTTGGCGACACGCCGCATCGCGGTCGCGCACGGGCCGGGCGGATGGACGGTCCAGGAGCGCTGGACGTCGCCCGGGCTGAAGCCGTACTTCAACGACCTGGTCGTCCACAAGGGGCACGCGTACGGCTTCGACGGGAGCATTCTCTCCTGCATCGATCTCGAGAGCGGCAAGCGCATGTGGAAGGGAGGACGCTACGGCTACGGCCAGCTGATGCTCCTGCCCGAGCAGGACGTGCTGCTCGTGGTGTCGGAGGAAGGGGAGCTGGCGCTCGTTGGCGCGACCCCGGACGGTTTCCGGGAGATCGCGCGAATCCCCGGCATCCAGGGCAAGACGTGGAACCACCCGGTCTTGGTCGGCGACATCTTGCTCGTGAGGAACGGCGAGGAGATGGCCGCGTTCAAGCTGCAACGCTCGAACCGCTGACGGACCAGAGGAGCGCGCTGGCACGTGCACTCGACCCTCGACGGTGATAGTTTGAAGGCCAGGGCTGATGGGCTGCTCTCAACCGGACACATCCACGCAGGCTCCACGGCGGGGCCACGCGAACAGTGGAAGGGGAGCCGCGATGCCGCCGACACGCGCGAACGGAAAGGTGTGTTACATCGAACTGCCAGCCGTGGACATCCAGCGCTCCGCCGACTTCTACCGGGCGGTCTTCGGCTGGAACATCAGGACGCGAGGGGACGGGCATCTCGCCTTCGACGATGCCGTTGGTGAGGTGAGCGGGACATGGGTCGCCGGCCGGAAGGCCGCCCGTGAGCCCGGGCTGCTCGTGTACATCATGGTCGACAGTGTGGCCTCGACGATCGAGGCCGTCATCGCTCACGGCGGTGAGCTCGTGCAGCCGCCTGGTGTCGACGCGCCCGAGATGACGGCGCGATTCCGGGATCCGGGTGGAAACGTGATCGGCCTCTACCAGGAACCCGCGCGGTAGCTCGCGTGATCGCCCGGATGGTCGCGTATGATGGAACGGACGCTATGAAGGCTAAACCCGGAAAGCAGAACGCGTCCACGACCATCGACGAGTACCTCGCGAATCTGACCGGCGACAAGCGAGCCGCACTCGAGAAGTTGCGAAAGACCATCCGGACCGTCATCCCGCGGGCGGAAGAGTGCATCAGCTACCAGCTCCCGGCCTTCCGCCTCGACGGAAAGGTCCTGCTGTGGTTCGGCGCAATGGCGAACCACTGCTCCTTCTTCCCCGGCGCCGTCGTGCGAGGCTTC
Organism: uncultured Acidobacteriota bacterium; assembly: GCA_963695795.1. Lineage (GTDB taxonomy): Bacteria > Acidobacteriota > Vicinamibacteria > Vicinamibacterales > JAKQTR01 > CAVOHU01. The sequence continues at coordinate 835,393 of CAVOHU010000001.1, forward strand.
AAGCGCGAGCTCGTGGACTACCACACCAGCAAGGGGACGATACAGTTTCAGCCCGACCATCCCCTGCCCGCGAACCTCGTCTGGAAGCTGGTGAAGGCCCGGATCGCGGACCGCGCCGCGAAAGCCCGGTCCAGATCGGCCAGCACCCGTCGCGGCCGGTGATGCCGCTTCCCGCGCAACGTCACGTCAGGAGGCGCTCCTGAACGCGAGAACGCCGCAGAGGCGCGTGAAGCTCATCCTCCCCGCGCTGACAGAAGCGACGAGCCCCGACTGGCGGCCGATCAAGTATTCGTTGTTCCCGCCGCTCGGCCTGGCCACCCTCGCGGCTCACCTCGATCCGGACCTCGAGATCTCCCTGCAGGACGAGCACGTGGAGGCGCTCGACCTGGATGACCATCCGGATCTCGTCATGATCCAGGTCTACATCACCAACGCGTATCGCGCGTACAGGATCGCGGATCACTACCGGGCGCGCGGGTCGTACGTGCTGCTCGGCGGCCTTCACGTCACGGCGCTGCCAGAGGAAGCCGCGAGCCATGCGGATACGATCTTCCTCGGGCCTGCGGAGCACTCCTTTCCCGGCTTCCTCCGCGATCTCGCGGCTGGCCGGCCCGAGAGGCGCTACCAATCGTCGACGCGAACCCTCGAGGGCCTGCCGGTGGTCAGGCGGGATCTCATTCAGCGCCACCGCTACCTGGTGCCGAATTCGATCGTCGTCTCCCGGGGCTGCCCGCACCACTGCACGTTTTGCTACAAGGACGGTTTCTTCGCGGGCGGGCGCTCGTTCTACACGCAGCACGTGGACGAGGCTCTCGCCGAGATCTCGCGCCTGCCGGGGCGGCACCTCTACTTCCTGGACGATCATCTCTTCGGGAATCCCCGTTTCGCCCGCGATCTCTTCCGGGGCATGCGGGGCATGGGCCGCGTCTTCCAGGCCGCCGCGACGGTCGATTCGATTCTGCGGGACGATCTGATCGATGAGGCCGCGCGCGCGGGCTTGCGCAGCCTGTTTGTGGGTTTCGAGACGCTGTCGGGCGCCAGCCTCGAGCGGGCGGGCAAGCGGCAGAACCTCGGCCGGGACTACCGCGAAGCCGTCCGCCGGCTCGACGGCCTCGGTATCATGATCAACGGCAGCTTCGTGTTCGGGCTGGACGGCGACGATGGCGGCGTGTTTCGGCGGACGGTCGATTGGGCGGTTCAGAGCGGAATCACGACCGCCACGTTTCACATCCTCACGCCGTATCCCGGAACCGCGCTCTTCGCGAGCATGGCTGCCGCGAACAGGATCACCACACGGAACTGGGACCTCTACGACACACGGCACGTCGTCTTTCGGCCGTCGGGAATCTCGCCGGAGGCACTGAAGCGCGGGTACGACTGGTCGTATGAGTCGTTCTACCGTTGGCGGTCCATCTTCGACGGCGCCATCGCGCACGACTCGGTCACCCGTCAGCTGAAGCACTTCTGCTACAGTGCGGGATGGAAGAAATTCGAACGCGCCTGGGACCTCGTCATTCGGATCAAGCAGCTTGCCCAGATGCGGCCTCTGCTCGAGACCGTGCTTGCGCCGATCGGAGGAGGATTTCCCGCGGCCCCAGCCCGGGACGGGCTTTCGGTCCGCGCGTTCGACCTGCTGGATCGCACGTCTGGTTAGGGCGCATTGCCGCCCGATGACGACCGGGTTGAACGCACTTAGCGGTGGACGACGACAGCCGTCTGCGGCTTCATCGAGAACACCCGCGCCGAGAGCCGGCAGTATGCGACGGTCGAGGCCAGGTTCGTGTAGGTCGGCGGGTGGGTGACCTGGAGGGGCCTGGACAGGGAGCGCTGACGTCATGGATATTCTCCGCGCCATCGGCAACACCTCGATCGTCCGGCTCCGCAAGGTCGTCCCGCCGGGACGCGCGGAGGTGCTCGTCAAGCTCGAGTGGGAGAATCCCACGGGCAGCCTCAAGGACCGGATGGCGCAGGCGGTGATCTCGAGGGCGGAGGCCGACGGCCGATTGAAGCCCGGAGGCACCGTTCTCGAATACACCGGCGGCAGCACCGGGACGTCGCTCGCATTGGTTTGCGCCGCGAAGGGATACCGGATCAGGATCGTCAGCTCCGATGCGTTCAGCCAGGAGAAGCTCGATCACATGGCGGCGCTCGGCGCCGAGCTGACGCTCGTTCCGAGCGAGGGCGGGCTTACGACGAAGAAGCTCATCCTCGAGATGATCGAAACCGCCCGCGTCATGAGCCGGGAGCCTGGCACCTACTGGACCGACCAGCTCAACAACCACGACGCCGTCGCGGGCTACGAGTCGCTCGGCGAGGAGATCTGGAGCCAGACGAGCGGCGAGGTCGACGCCTTCGTGCACAGCGTGGGGACGGCCGCGTCGTTGCGCGGTGTCGCCGCTGTGCTGAAACGGCACAAGCCTGCCGTCCGAATCGTCGCGGTCGAGCCCGCGGAGTCTCCGGTGCTGGCGGGTGGGCAGCCGGGCCCGCACAAGATCGAAGGCGTCGGCGTCGGCTTCCGTCCGCCGCTGTGGGAGCCGGCGCTCGTCGACGAGATCGTGCCGGTCGCGACAGCCGACGCCGAAGCGATGGCGAGACGCCTCGCGCGGGAGGAAGCGCTCTTCGCGGGTACCTCCTCCGGAGCCAACCTCGTCGCCGCAATGCGCTTCGCGGAGAAGCTCGGGCCCTCAGCCAGGGTAGTTACGTTGATGGCGGACTCCGGCCTCAAGTACCTGAGCACCGAAGTCTACCGGAGACGATCCTGAAATCGCGTAAGTGGAGCCCGCCATGATCTGGGCGTGCCGGGCGTTCACCGTAGCTGCCGCCGCGGCGGTGCTCGCGGGATCGACGACAGATCCCCAACGGCCGGCCGGTTCTCCGACGGCCAACTCCGTCCTCGGCGGCGGAAACGGCATCGATCACGTGGGCATCGCCGTCCGCGATCTGGACTTCGCCGCGCAGGTCTACATGCAGGCGCTCGGATTCACGGTCGCTCCGGGCGCGCCCGCCCCGGAGGGCATCGGACACCGCATCATCCGGTTCGGGCCAACCTCCCTCGAGCTCGTCACGGCTGATCCGTCACGGGCTGCCGGCAGCAAGGACGCATCCGATCTCGTTCGCTTCCTCGCGACGCGGGAGGGCGCGGCGTTCCTCGGTCTGCACGTCTCGTCCGCGCAGCGCACCGCGGCATTCCTTCGCGCCAGGCAGTTCGACATTGAAGAACCTGAGGGTTCGTCGACCCCGCGCCGCGGATCTCCAGAGGCCCGGCCGGCGCTCTGGCTGACGGTTGGGTTCCGAAAGCCGGCCGTGCCCGGAGGTCGAATCTTCTTCATTCAGTATGCCGATGGCCTCGAGCGGCCTGCACCTTCAGCCCATCCGAACACGGCGATCGGCGTCCGCTCGGTCTGGATGGCGGTCGGCCGGTTTCAGGCGGCCACCCGCGCGTATGAATCGATTGGGCTTGCCGCAGGTGAGGAGGTGTCGACCCGGGTGCTCGGCGCGACGGGCCGCGAAATCCTCGCGGGGCGTGGCGTCATTCTCCTCCTCCAGGCGAACGATCCTGCGGGGCCCGTGGGATCCTTCCTCTCAGAGCACGGAGAAGGGATCGCCGGCGTGAGCCTCGAGGTGCAGAATCTCGAGGTCGTGCGCACGCTGATGGAGAACTCGACCGAGCAGGCGTTCAAGACCTATCGCGGCCTCTACGGCGAGTCGATCCTGGTCGCGCCGGCCTTCACGCACGGAGTGTGGATCGAGTTCTTCAAGCGTCCGCCCGGCTAGGTTCCGCGCAGAATCCTCGTCGCCTTCCGAACCGGTCCGCGCGCGGATACAATCGCAACTGGGCATGAGGACGACGGTCTTCGTCGCGGCGAGTCTCGATGGGTACATCGCCAGGCCGAACGGCGACCTGGACTGGCTTCCTGCCAACGGCGAGGGTGCGGACGGCGAGGACCACGGGTATGGGGCGTTCTTCGCCTCGGTCGACACGATCGTCATCGGGCGGAACACGTTCGAGAAGGTCCTGACCTTCGGCGCCTGGCCGTACGGCGAGAAGCCGGTCGTCGTGCTCACCGGCAGGGAAACCGGCCTCCCGCCGCTGCCCGTCTCGACCGCCGAATATATGTCTGGCACACCCGGCGACATCGTCGCGCGGCTTGCCCAACGCGGCGCTCAGCATCTCTACGTCGACGGCGGGATTACCATCCAGCGGTTTCTCGACGCCGGACTCATCGAGCGCTTCGTCATCAACCGGATCCCGGTCGTGCTCGGCAGCGGCATCCCGCTCTTCGGTCCAGCCGGCCGGGACGTCTGGCTGAAGCACGTCCGAACGCGCCAGTACCCGAGCGGATTCGTTCAGAGCGAGTACGAGGTCATCAAGTGACGGACGCACATCGGAAGTCCTCTAGATTGCCTCCCGGGATTGTTGCGGCCATCGACGAGGGCCGCGTGCTTGGCATCCGCGCCGGCTCCCGCCCGGACCACCGCTTCATCGGGATCTGGGCCGTCGTCGTGTCCGGCCGTGTCTTTGCCCGATCGTGGACCTTGAAGCCCGGAGGGTGGTACCGGACATTGCTCGAGGATCCCTTCGGCACGATCCAGGTGGGGGAGCGCACGATTCGCGTCCGCGCCCGCCTCGTGCGCGGCGAGCGCATTCGCGACGCGGTCGAGCTGGCGTACGCGCGGAAGTACCCGACGACCGGTTCAATGAAGTTCGTTCGCGGCTTCCGGACGAAACGCCGGCGCGAGACGACGATCGAGTTCTTGCCCAGATAAGCGATGCCCGGCGCGGCCGGATCGCGGTCGCGCGCATGCACCGAGGGCCCGTGGGGAAGCTGGTGCCTATCGTCGGCACCGTGCTGGCGCTCGTGCGAGCGTGGCTCGTGACCGAGGATCGCCGCCTCGCGGCGCAATGACGATCGGGCGTGGAGCGGTCAGACTACTTCTTCGGCGCGATCTTCGCGCGCACCCGAGCTTCCTGCTCCCTGAGCTCGGGAGTCATCGCGGGACCGAAATCCTCCGTCTCGAAGATCTGGCGAATCTCGATCTCCGATTCGCCGATGGTCGGATTCGGGCACCGCTTGACCCACTCGATGGCCTCGTCCTTCGAATTCACGTTCCAGATCCAGTAGCCGGCGATGAGGCTCTTCGGGTTGTCGAACGGCCCGTTAACGACCGTCCGCTTGGCGCCCGAGAACCTCACTCGCGCGCCCTTCGAGCTCGGGTGGAGCCCGTCGGCCGCTACCAGCACCCCGGCCTTGGCCAGCTCCTCGTTGAACTTTCCCATCTCGGACAGCAGCTTCTCATCCGGCATGGCGCCGCCCTCGATGTTCGAATCGGACTTGACGATGATCAGGAAACGCATGGCCGTGCCTCCCCCGGTGTCGACACCGGTACGTCATTTGCTACGCAGTTGTTCGGAGAATATCCCCAGATCATCTATGACGCCGGCCGGGGGAGAGAGAGATCCAGGAGCCCGGCGGGTGCCAGCGGACGCGTTCTACCGAGCCGCCTCGGCCCGGACCTTGATCGCGCGCAGCCACATCATCCGGAGCACCGAGCTTCCGGGATAGATGAATCGCCAGTAGTAACCGAATCGCTTCTTCGAGACGCTGTCGGTGGCGAAGACGCGCGTTTCGGTCGTCAGCAGGCAGCCGCCCTGGGGCCGATCGGTCACCACGAACTGCATCGTTGCCTTGGCGAAGCCGCCCTGGATGAGCTCCTTGTATGCCGCCGGCGTCGCGCCGGCCGCCAGGCGAACTCCGGGAGGAGCGAGCACGACCGTGCCGATGACGATCTCCCGATCCGGGACGTCGGCCAGGACGAGGAAGGAGGTCCGCGTCGCCACAGCCAGCAGGGGCTCCCCGGGCGGGGAATTGAGGATGCTCTCCGGCCCGCCCACGCCGCCGCGCCGAAACCATGTGATGGAACGGTACAGCGGTATCTCGCCGGAAGTTACCTCCTTGATGGCGGCGAAGGTCCGCGCCCGCGTGGCCTGCACGGGAATCCGGTGGACCTCCTGGAACTGAAAGACCGGCGCGAACTCATCGAGCTTCGTGGCGGTGCCCTGCGCGTAGAGCTCGGGCGCCGGCCGCGTCATGCCGAAGAGAGTCACACCCGCGCCCGCGACGAGCACCACCAGGGCGATCCAGCGATTGCGAACGCCGATCAGCCGGATGGGCCGGATGAGCGAGAGGAGGCCCACGAGGATGAGCGCCAGGCCGACATCGACGAGGATGACCGGTAGCATGCGGGGAGATGATAACCCGGTGCGGCCGTCGAGTGAGTCGCCTCGCGGGCGCTAGGTGGCGATCTATCGCCGCTTGAATCCGGCGAGGTGAGAGATGGCGGCGTCGATCATCGCGTCGACGCGCGACTGGGGCACGTTGAAGTTGTTCGCGATCATCGAGAACACGAGGTGCTCGCCGTCGCGGGTCGTGACGAAGCCCGAGAGCGCCCTCGCGTTGGAGATCGAGCCGGTCTTCGCCCTGGCATTCCCTTCCGCCAGCGTTCCCTTCATGCGGCTCGCGAGCGTGCCGTCCTTGCCCGCTACAGGCAGCGCGTCGACGAACGCCTCGCGAAGCCGATCGTCCCGCGACATGTGCGTCAGGATGGTCGCCAGCACCTCGGCCGTCAGGAAGTTGTAGCGCGAGAGGCCCGACCCGTCGACCTGGACGTATCGATTGGGCGCCACACCCCAGCCCTCGAGGACTCGATTGACGACCTTGCGCCCCGATTGCGCCGATCCCGGCACGCCGTCGGCGCGCCCGACCACCTTGAGCAGCGTGTCCGCGTAGAGGTTCTGGCTGACCTTCAGCATGACCTTGCCGATTTCCGCGAGCGGCGACGAGGCATGCGTGAGGACCACGCGGGCGTTCGAGGCGTCGGGCGGCGAGGCCAGCTCGTCGATGTCGAGCGCCTCGCCCGCAACCGTGATCCCGCGACTGACGAGCACGGCTTTCAGCACGCCAACGAAGAATGCGGTCGGGTTGTCCACCGACGCCGCGCGTACGATGTCGGCGCGGCCTGCCGGAACCGAGCCGGTGACCCGCAGCACGACGCTTCCCGGGAGTCGCTCGATGTCGAAGTCGACGCCGGACTCCTTTGGACCGGTGACCACCCGATTGAGGACAGTCATGCCGCTGCCGGCCGGCCGAATCTCGATCGAGACCGGGTCGCCCTGCGCCTGGCCGGGCTTGACGACGACCTGGATCAGATCCTCGTTGAACTCGAGAGCGCTCGACGGGGTCGCGTAACCGGCGCTCAGGTAATCCCACGCCCATCCCTGGCCGAGCCCCTCATCGTCGAGGGCGTTGTCGTCGCCGATGATGCGTCCCTCGATTGCGGAGATTCCCTGGTCCTTGAGCGCCTCGGCCCACGTTTCGAAGACCTTCGTCGACTCGCCCCTGGCGCCGATCGAGGGGTCGCCGCTGCCGACGATGACGAGATCGCCCTTGAGCACGCCTTCCTCGACGGGCCCCGTCGCGAGGACCCTGGTTTCGAAGTGGAAGTCCCAGCCGAGCGTCTCGGCCGCGGTGCTCATCGTGACGAGCTTCATGTTGGAAGCCGGCATGAGGAGCGTGCCCGGGTTCAATGCATACAGCGTCTGCCCGTTGTCGAGCGATCGTACCAGCACGCCCCAGATGGCGTTGCTGAACGCGGTCGCGTGAAACAGCCCGTCGAGATCGCGTTGGAGACTTCGGATGCCCGTGATGAGAACCTGAGGCGCGGCGCCGCCTGAGGGCTGGAGCACCGGTACCGGCTGGCGGGCGCAGCCGGCGGCCAGGACGGTCAGGAGGAGAGCGGCCGCAAGTCGGCGTGTCACTTGAGCGCGTCGAGCGCCTTCATCGCGGCGTCGAATTTTGCGGCGTCAATCCTGGCCGCCCCGGGCTCACCGGCCCGGACGGCAAAGATGTCGCTGCCGACTTTGCCGAACACCACTTTCTCTTCCTTCTTGTTGTCGTCGAACTTCGCCAGGACGACGGCTGCGGGCGCGTCGGCGCCGGTCTTGGCCTTCGCGTCGACAAACGACGCGGCGGTCAGATCGGTGAGGCTCGCGAGCAGCGTCTCCATCTTGGGCGCGTCCACGTCCTTCTTGGCGCCGACAACCTGCCACTTGTCCGGCGCGTCCTTCACCTTGACCTTTTCGAAGGCCAGAGTGCCGCCATCGAGAGTAATCTCGAGCCTGGTCGCCGTGAACGAGCGGAACTCGAAGATCTCCTTCGGGCGGAAGTCGTCAGCCTTCTTCTTCAGGTCGTCCGCGATGGAGCTCTCGATCGTGAAGACCATCGGCCGTGAAAGATCCCGCGCGTAAACCTGGCCGGTCGGCCCGGGCTTGCCGATGGCGATCTCCGCCCTGGCGCTGCCCGCGCCAACGGCGACCGTTGCTGCGGGCTTGTCGAGGCCGTACTGGGTGATCTCCTTGGAGGTGGGCGCTGCCGACGCGATCGATTTCATCTGCGCGCTCTGGATGCGGCCGATGACGCCCTCAACCGATCCCATGTCCGCGCGAGCCTGCACGGGCCTGGTCAGCGCCCACTGGCCGGCGGTCTTCGCGAAGGCCAACGACTGGTCGGCGGAGGCGATCTCGACGCGGTCGACCTTGTCCCGCTCGAACTTCAGGATCGATTTCTCGCGCAGATCGAAGGTCGTCTTGTTGAAGGTCGTCTCGAGGAAGCTCGGCACGAGGAAGACTCGTTTCTCCGCCGGCAGCTTGGCGTACAGGTCGCCGCCGGTGGCGGTCTTGTCCCCGATGTACAAGCGCGTGACGTCCTTGTCGCCGGTCTTCCGGAACCCGAGATCGATGCGCGGCTTCGCGAGCCCGTACTGGCCGAGGTCGGCCGGGTTCTCGTCCACGACGCGCGTGATCTCGAGCTGACCGAGGTTGGAGGTCAGCGAGCTCGCCTCGGATTCGTCAGCCGCGACCTGGATCGGATCGGTCACCTGCCAGAGGTTGTTGACCTTCTTCAGGCCGGTTTTCTCGCCCGACGCCGCCTTGATCTCGATTTCCTCGATCTTGTCGGCCTCGACGGTGAAGACCTTCTGCTTGGGGGGCGTATCGCTCGAGGGCGACTTCTTCATCTCGACGAGGAAGACGTAGGCAGCGAGCCCCGCGAGCACGACGAGCAGCACCAGCGTCGATCGAATGCCTCGCATTTACCGCCTCCGCCACCACGTGTAGATGCCGGTCGCGAAAATGACGCCGGGGATGACGAGCAGCGCCAGCCACATCAGGCGCCGGCTCTGGTCCGCCGTGAGCGTCAGCCGCCTGTCGTTCGGCTCTTTGGGCCGGATCGCGATCAGGTTCTCCTGCTGCGCGAGCCAGTTGATCGTGTTCAGGAACAAGTCCTTGTTGCCCTGGATGTTCAGCGCGTAGTTGGCGGCGAAGTCCGAGTCGCCGATCACGGCCACCCGCACCTCGGGCTTCTTGTCCGGGTCGCCCGGCGCCTGCGGGGGAGCGCTCATGGCGGCGCCGCTCACCGCCGCGCCGATCGAGATCGGCCCCTTCTTGTCGCCCTTCTTTTCCTCGAGTTCGACCTCGGCCTTCTTCATGAAGCGGTCGATGTCGGTCTCGGCCCAGCTTCGCGGGCCCGTCTCGATGAAGGCCTGCGGATTGTGCCCGTTGATGCCTCCCGCAATCGGCGTGACCGACCGTGCGAGTGGATAGGCCGTGAGGTAGTTGAACTTGTCGGTGATCGGGTGCTGCGGGTAGTTGGCCGCCACGGGCACGGAGGCGTCGGCGCCGATGAGCTGCCCCATGCCGCTGATGTCGACGACAACGTTCTTGCCGATCTCGAATCCCCACTCGACCAGCAGCGACTGGAGCCCGGAGAGCGGCGAGTCATCTGACTTGTCGGGCGGGTCGAGGAGCACGAACAGCTTGCCGCCCTTCTCGAGGTACTTGCGGATCGCGACGATTTCCTGCGGGTAGAGATCGATCTTCGGGCCCGGGACGACGATGACCGACGCGTCGGCGGGCACGTCGCCGGCCTGGGCAAGGATGAGCTTGTCGAAGCCGAAGTTGTCGCGCTGCAGGGCCTGCGCGATGCCGTTGTACCCGGTGCGCTCGTTGTTGGCCGGATCCTTCTCGCCGTGTCCCTGGACGAAATAGATCTTCTTCTGCTGGCCCGTCACGACCTTGATGATCGCGTTGGTCAGGTCCTGCTCGCTGTCGCCGACCACGCGCTCGGTGCGGCCCTTGTACTCGAAGACGACCGTCCCGTACGACTGCACCTGGAGCGTCTTGGCGAGCTGCGGCTTCTTGTCGACGTCGACATACTCCACCAAGAGCTTGCTGGAGGCGTACTCGTATTCGCGCAACCGGTCCTTGAAGCGCTGGAGCTCGAGCGCCTTCTCGAACACGTAGGCCTTGAGCGGCGCGTCGAGCCTCGCCAGCACCTTCTTCGTCTGGTCGGCGAGGCTGAACTGGCCCGTGGAAGTCAGATCCCAGCGCTTGTTCTCGCGCGCGCCGATGTAGTTGATCCCGGCCAGGATCCCCAGCACGATGAGGATGCTGACCGCCATCAGCGTGCCGAAGCGTGTCTGGCGGCGGCGGAACGCGGCGGCGATCTCGCGCCACTGGCCGAGGGTGTAGAGGAGCACGCACACGAGGCCCGCCCACGCGGCCCAGTACGCGTACTGCTCCCAGTCGGGTTTCAGGAACCGGACCGCGACCGCGCCGAAGACCAGCGCCGTCCCGAGCCACCCGATGATGCCGGCAATCTTCTTGAACATCATCCGCGCCACCGTTCGCTGTCGACCGACTTGGCGGTCAGGAAGAGGCCGAACGTGATGAAACTCAGGTAGTAGAGAACGTGCTTCGTGTCGATGACGCCCTTGGCGAAATCATCGAAGTGCTGCGTGATCGACAGGTAGGTGAAGATCGGCTCGAGCGTCGGACCGACGAAGTTCCCGATCCAGTCGATGATCCACAGGAGCAGGAACACCGCGAAGGTCAGCATGCCGGCGACGATCTGGTTCTTCGTCAGGCTCGACACGAACAGGCCGACCGAGAGGAACGCCCCGCCCATCAGGAGGAGGCCGAAGAACGCCGTCACGACCGGCTTCCACTCGGGGTTCCCGAAGAAGAAGAGGATCCCGATGTAGATCGCCATCACCGCGAGGAACCCGGCGAACATGACGAGCGTGCCGAGGAACTTGCCGATGATGAGCTGCAGGTCGGTCAAGGGCGAGGTCAGCAGCAGCTCAATCGTCCCCGACCGCTTCTCCTCGGCGAAGGTCCGCATGGTGACCATCGGCAGCACGAAGAGGAAGACCACGGTCGTGTTGAGGAGCACGGGGCGGATCATCTGCTGATTGACGTTGACCGGCGCGGGCATGCCGAACTGCCCGCCCTGCATGCTCTGCTCGACGAAGAAGCTGAGGATCGCGACGTAGAAATAGCCGAACAGCAGGGCGAAGAGGCCAATCACCACATACGCGATGGGCGACGCGAAGTACGCCCTCGTCTCCTTCTGCGCGACTGCCAGGATGTTGCCCATGCCTCAGGCCTCCTCCGGCTTGGCTTCCTGCTCCTCGGTCGTGACCTGCAGGAAGATTTCCTCAAGGCTCATGCGCGACGGCCGCAGCTCGAGCAGGCCCCAGCCGGCGCCCACCACCGCGTGCGCGAGCTCGCGGCGGACGTCCCGGCCGCGGGCGCTCTCCACCTCGAACCCGACGGCCCCGTCATTCTCGTCGACACGTGCGACCCGGGTGACGCCCGGGACCTTCTCGAGCGCGGGCTTCGGGTCCGCATGGCCGGGTTCAACCTGCACGTACATCACCTCCGCGCCGCGCAGCCGCCGCGTGAGGTTGCCGGGCGTGTCCTCGGCGACGACGCGGCCCTTGTTGATGATGACCACGCGGTTGCAGGTCTGCGCGACCTCGGGAAGGATGTGGGTGCTCAGGACAATCGTGTGCGTGCCGGCAAGCTCCTTGATGAGCTCGCGCGTCTCGATGATCTGCTTCGGGTCGAGGCCGGCGGTGGGCTCGTCGAGGACGAGGACGTCGGGATTGTGCAGGATGGCCTGCGCAAGCCCGACCCGCTGCCGGTAGCCCTTCGAGAGCTTTGAGCAGTGCCGCTCGGCCATGTCGACGACACGGACCCGCTCCATCACGGCCTTCACGCGCGTGGCCCGCTCGGCGGCCGGGACGCCCTTGATCTTCGCGACGAAGCCCAGGTACTCGCGCACCGTCATCTCGGGGTAGAGCGGCGGCGTTTCGGGCAGGTACCCGGTGCGGCGCTTGGCTTCCAGCCCCTGGTTGAAGACATCGAACCCCGCGACAATGGCCTTGCCGTCGGTCGGGGGCATGAAGCCGGTGATGACCCGCATCGTGGTCGTCTTGCCGGCGCCATTTGGCCCGAGGAAGCCGAGAATCTCCCCGCGCTCGACGCGGAACGAGACGTCGTCGACGGCAGTGACTCGCCCGTAGCGTTTGGTGAGGTGCTGAACCTCTATCACGTCAATCTCCGTTGGATCAGTTTCCGACCTGCCATGGAGCGAACGGACACCGGAAGGACCGTGATGGTCCGAGACCCGCCATCCTTATCAGACGCGCGTTCCGTGCCCTCAGCCGGACTCGTGAGGTACGGGCGCCCCGCGGCCAAGGCGCTCAATCCTCCATCCTAGCGAGGCCATTCTGAGAGTGTCAACCCTCAAGAACGCCACGGGCTTCAGGCTACAGGCTTCAGGCCACAGGCTTAAGGCCATGCCAGGCCCAGTGGCCCCACTCCGCAGGCCCGACACTGCAAGGTCTCCTCATGCCCGGCGAAACGCGTGGAACACCGCGCGATCCTGGCGAAACGCGAGGCTCGCGCGGTTCTTGCCCTTTGCCTGGTGGACGATCGCCCGCGCCGCGCGATACGGCCACGTCCGGGCCGGCGTGACAAGCTTCACCTCGTCGAACCCGACGCTTCGAAGCATGCCGGAAACCGCCACCGGATTCGGACCCCACCAGTTGGTCGGGTCGTTGTTCAGCTCGGTGCCGGGATAGAACGCCGCCGCCGGGCGGCCGAAACCGACGCAGTCGACCACGGTTTCGACCACGAGCAGCTCGCGCGTGACCGAGGCCACGCGTTCGAGCGCGAGCAGCGGATGTCGAAGGTGATAGAGCACGCCGAGGAAGAAGACGATGTCGAACCGGCCGACGCGGTCCGGATGGAGATCCATCACGTCGATGGCAAGGTCCTCGACCTTCGATCCGAGCGCCTCGCGGGCCAGATTGAACCCCGCCTGGGTTCCCCATCCCTTGCCGCTCCACGAATAGGAATCGGTGGCAACGACGCGCGCCGCGCCTCGGCGCTCGGCCTCGAACGAGAAGAACCCGTCCCACGCCCCGATGTCCAGCGTCGTCTTCCCGGCGAACGACGCGGGGAGATCGAGGCGGGCGAGACGCGCGGGCGTGTCATCGGCGCCGGGAGTGACGACGCCCCCGCCGAGGTCGATCGTGTGGTACCAGCGGATCGAAGCGACTCTCTCGGCGAGGTTGTCGCCCGCCGCGCCGCCGCGAGAGGTGATGGGACGCTCGGCCATGAAAGACGAGTAGCGTACCGGAGCCTCGTACACCGCGCAAGTAGGGGCGACCCGATGGGTCGCCCGCGGAAAATGATGCCGTGCGTCGGAGGGGCGACCCGGTGGGTCGCCCGCGGGGGATGATGCCGGGCGCCGTAGGGGCGACCTGATGGGTCGCCCGGCGGCGATGGTGCCGTGCGTCGAAGGGGCGACCCGATGGGTCGCCAGGTGGCGATGGTACCGTGCGTCGGAGGGGCGACCCGATGGGTCGCCCCTGGGGGTGAATGGATGCGGCGTGGCACGTGTGTTGAAGACGGACCAGCCGTATTACGCGAAACGGCCCCGGCGTTCGAACGCAGCGCAGCGATTGACAGGTGGAACTGACAAGGCGATGGCAATTAATGCCGATCGCGACATACGAGCTTGGAGGACGCCGTGGCTGACGACCCCTCGCGCCCCGACCGGCGATCTCTTCGGCTCCATGATTGCGACTACGCGACGCCCGGCCTGTACTTCGTGACCATCGTCACGGATGGACGAATGACGCTCTTTGGCGAGGTCATCGATGGCCAGATGCGACTGAACCACGCCGGCCTCATCGTTCGCGACGAGTGGCTGAGGACCGCGGTGGTTCGCCCGAATCTCGAGATGTTGCCTAATGACCTGGTCGTGATGCCCAGTCACATCCACGGCATCATCGGGATCCGAGAGGCCCCGCGGGCGACCCACCGGGTCGCCCCTACGGAGAGCGTGACGGCGCAGGCGGACGAACCCACCGCGCCGGAAACCGACTCTCGGGACACGACCGGCCCGCTGGTCGCGCACTCACGACCTCGAGGGCCGGCGCAGGGTTCCGTCGGCGCGATCGTCGGCCAATTCAAGTCGGCCACCACCAGGCAGATCCGCCGTCGGATTCCGTCCGCGCGGACCCCAATCTGGCAGCGCAACTTCCACGACCATGTGATCCGCGACCAGACGGACCTCGATCAGATCAGAAAATACATCCTCGAGAATCCTGCCAAGTGGGAGACCGACCGCGAGAACCCGTTGATGCGCACCGATCCGTAACGCGTCGAGGTTCCCCGCGGGCGACCCACCGGGTCGCCGCTACGGCATCACGCCACCACGCCCGTCATGCCTCGGCGAACCACCCCTCCGGGCGACCCACCGGGTCGCCCCTGCGGCGTTACGCCTTCACGCCCAACATCCTTCGGCGAACCACCCACGCGGGCGACCCACCGGGTCGCCGCTACGGAATCAGGCTGCCGACGGCCGGGGACAGGCCCGGCGGGACGCCCGATAGCGGCTGCTGTAACATGGGATCATGCCAGGCAGTAAGGCGTTCACCGCAGATTCGCCCCGATGACCGGAGCGGGGTAGGCGTGCCGGAAACGACGCAGGTCTGCACGCTGTGCGAAATCCATGCGGAATCGGTCTTCCGCATCGAGGGGATGGACTGCCACGAGGAAGTGGCGATCCTCGAGCGCCGCCTGAAGCCGGTCCGCGGCATCGAGGCGCTCTCGGCCGACGTGCTCGGCCAGCGACTGCGCGTGACCTACGACGCCGCGAAGCTCTCGACGACGTCGATTGCCGACGCCGTGGCGGACACCGGCATGCGCGCGTGGCTCGAACACGAGGAGCCCGTGCGGGTGGCAAGCGCCGAGAACCGATCACGGCGGTGGCTGGTCGCCGCCTCCGGCGCGGCTACGGCGGCCGGCCTCGGGCTCGAGGCCATCGGCGCCGGACAGGCCGCGACCATGCCGGCCTTCGCCGTCGCCGTGCTGACCGGCGGGCTCTACTGGGTCCGCCGCGCGTGGTCGTCGGCGCGCGTCTATTCGCTCGACATCAACGTCCTGATGCTCATCGCGGTGGCCGGCGCGATCCTCATCGGTCAGTGGAGTGAAGCGGGCGCGGTGACGTTTCTCTTCGCGCTCGCCCAGTTGCTGGAATCGCGCTCGATGGAACGCGCGCGGCTGGCCATTCGCGCGCTGATGGAGCTGGCGCCGAGCATCGCGCTCGTCCGGCGCGGCAGCGGCGAGGAGCAGGTCAGCGTCGACGAGGTCCGGGTCGGCGACGCGCTCATCGTGCGGCCAGGTGAGAAAATCCCGCTCGACGGCCGGGTCGTCGAGGGCTCGAGCGAGGTCAACCAGGCGCCGATCACCGGCGAGTCACTTCCGGTCTCCAAGTCGGGCGGCGACGAGGTCTTCGCCGGCACGATCAACGGTCACGGCGCACTGGTCGTGGAAGTGTCGCGCCTGCGTCGCGACACCACGCTGTCGCGGATCATCGCGCTCGTCGAGCACGCGCAGGCGCAGCGTGCGCCCTCGCAGACCTTCGTCGAGCGGTTCTCGCGCATCTACACGCCTGCCGTCATCGTGCTCGCCGTGGCCGTCGCGGTGGTGCCGCCGTTCGCGCTCGGCCAGCCCTTCCTGACCTGGCTCTACCGCGCGCTCGTGCTGCTCGTCATCTCGTGTCCGTGCGCACTGGTGATCTCGACGCCGGTCTCGATCGTGTCCGCGCTGGCGTCGGCCGCGAGAAAAGGCGTGCTCATCAAGGGCGGGCGCCATCTCGAGCGGCTTGGGGCGGTGCGCTGCGTGGCCTTCGACAAGACGGGTACCTTGACGCGCGGCACGCCGGAAGTCGTGGACGTGCTGCCGACAAACGGCGCCTCGCGCCAGGCAGTGCTGCGGGTGGCCGCGGCGCTCGAGGCTCGATCGGATCATCCGGTCGGCCGGGCCATCCTCCGCCGCGCCGCCCTCGAGGACGCCATCGCCCAGGCGGGCGACGACCACCAGGCGCTGCCAGGGCTGGGCGCCGCTGCCGTCGTCGGCGGCCGGCCTGCGCTGGTCGGCAATCATCGCCTCTTCGAGTCGCGCGGCCTATGCACGCCTGATCTCGACGCCGCCCTCGAGAGGCTGGCGGTCCAGGGCTGCACGGCCGTGCTCGTCGCCCACGACAACCTCACGATCGGCATCGTCGCCGTCGCCGACGCGGTCCGCGAGACCGGACCGGCGGCCGTCGACCTGCTGCGGCAGCTCGGCATCGATCACATCGTGATGCTGACGGGAGACAACTCCGGCACCGCAAAGCGGGTGGGGGCCCTTCTCGGGATTCGCGAGATCCGCGCCGAGCTGCTGCCCGCCGACAAGGTCGCCGCGGTCAACGAGCTGCGCGGGAAGTGCGATTCGGTGGCGATGGTGGGCGATGGCGTCAACGACGCACCGGCCCTCGCGGCAGCCGATGTCGGTATCGCGATGGGCGTGGCCGGCAGCGACGCCGCGCTGGAGACGGCCGACGTGGCGCTCATGTCTGACGAGCTGCGGCGCATCCCCTACGCGATTCGACTGAGCCGGGCCACGCTCAACAACATCAAGGCGAACATCGCGATCTCGATCGGCCTGAAGGCGATCTTTCTCGTGCTCGCCGTCGCGGGCACTGCCACGCTGTGGATGGCGGTGATGGCCGATATGGGAGCCTCGCTCATCGTGATCGGAAACGGGCTCCGGCTGCTCAGATACGACTGAGAACGGGCTGGAGGCTGGAGGCTGAAGGCTCGAGGCGCGCGGCCGGTCACGCAGAAGGCCGGGTGCCCACGCCCGAGCCGGGTGCGGTCAGCAGCACTCTCGCGACACGAATCCCATCGAGCGCCTCGACGCGAATCCGCCGGCCTTCGATCTCCACGACATCGCCGAGCCGCGGCCTCCGGCCCAGCCGGCCGAGCACGTAGCCGCCGATCGTGTTGTAGGCGTCCTCGTCGATCTTCAGGCCGAACTGGGCGTTCACGTCCGTCGTCAGCGCGAGGCCGTCGAGCAGCGCGGATCCGTCGGTGAGCACCGACACGCGGGTCGGCGAACCGTCGGCGTCAGCGCCGATCTCCCCGACGATCCGCTCCATGAGGCGCTCGAAGGTGACGATGCCCGCCGTGCCTCCGTACTCGTCGATGACGAGCGCCAGCGTCGTCCGCCGGCGCCGCATCTCGTTCAGGAGGTCGTCGAGCCCGAGCGTCTCGGGAACGGTCAATGCCTCGTGCATCACGCCGGTGAGGTCGAGTCGATCGGGCCGCTCGGCAATCATGCCAACGAGGTCGCGGACGCGCACCACGCCGACGATGTCGTCGAGGTGCGCGCGGTAGACCGGAAGGACCGGCATCGCGGTGGCAGACACCCGTCCGACGATCTCGCCCAGCTCGCCTTGCACAGGGAGCGCGACCATCTCGGTGCGCGGCAGCATGACCTGTCCCGCGGTGAGGTCACTGAAGGCGAAGACGCGATGCAGCATCTGCTCCTCGTCTTCCTCGAGCACGCCGGCCTCCTGGCTGGCGGTGACCAGCATCTTCAGCTCTTCCTCCGAATGGACGAGCGAATGCCGGCTCGGCGCCTTCAGCCCGAGCAAGCGAACCACGGCGCGGCCCATCCCGTTGAGCATCAGGATGAACGGCCAGAAGACCCGCATGAAGATCTCGGTCGGCCGGCCGACGATGAGGGCCGTCCGCTCGGCCTGTTGAAGGGCGATGGTCTTCGGAGCCAGCTCGCCGAGCACGATGTGGAGGGCGGTGATCAGCGCGAACGCGATGGCGACGGCAATCGAATGAGCGGTGATCCGCGAGACGGCCGCCGGCAGGAATCCCAGGCCGCGTTCGACGAACGAGGCGACCACCGGCTCGCCGATCCATCCGAGCCCGAGGCTCGTCATCGTGATGGCGAGTTGCGTGGCGGCGATGTAGCTTTCGGGGTCCGAAAGCGCCCGCCGCACCGGGCGGGCGAGACGATTGCCCTCGGCGATCAGCTGATCGATCCTGGTCTTCCGGACGGTGACCAGCGAGAACTCCGCCGCGACGAAGAAGCCGTTGGCGAAGACGAGGGCGAACACAGCCGCCAGCCGCGTCACGGCTTCGTCGACGCCGATTGCTGTCCCCTGCATAGAGCCTCCGGAAAGAGACTCTATCACCGGGAAGGGCGGCCTCGCGGGAAGGCCGGTCAGGCTTCCGGTCGCCAGGCGTGGAACTGCGAATCCACGAACTGGTCGACGGCGGCCTGGTCAGCCGGGTCGATGCGCTCGAACTCGAGCCCCATTCCGACGCGGGCGTTGCTCCAAGTGACGCGGGCGTCGGCGTCGACGTTCGTGCGGGAGTTCGGCAGGTTGAAGCGGACGCGGACGCGGGATCCGGGCTCGAGGGGGTTCATGGTCCGGATGGCCAGGCCGCCCTTACTCAGATCCAGCGTCAGGCCGGCGACGATGCTGTCGGCAAACCGGTAAGCGACCGGGATGCCCAGCGCGACGCGCTGGCCCTGGCGGCGGTTGAAGCTGTCCGGGCTCAGGTGCGGCGCGAGCGACGGGAGAATGTGCTGCACCGCGCTGAACTCGTTGACGTAGCCGGCCACGCCGAGCTCGGCCAGGCGGCGGACCTCCTCCGCGCTCGAGATGCTGCCGCTGAAGACGAGGATCGAGAGCCGGCCACCGTCGAGTTTCCGGACCGAGCGGATGAGCTCGATGCCTTCCGGCGGCGGCAGCTTCAAATCGACGACCAGGAGGTCGATCGAGGCGAGGTCGGCACGGACCACCCCCAGGAGTTCCGCGGCGCTTCGCGCCGTGACGGCGTGGTGGCCGCCCTGCTCGACGGCCGCCTTGAAGCGCTCGCAGACGGAGGGAGTCTCGCCGGCGATGAGGACGGTCTTGGATGAGAATCCGGCGGCGGCCATTTCACTCTGTCGTATCGGATCGAACAGCCGGAGACCTTAGCTCGAACCCGCCTGCGCGTGCCAGAATGGTCCGAGTCTCGTTGCGGTCGTTGGATTGTTGTCGATATAATCCAGCTTCCCGCGGTGAATTCCGGGCCGTGTCTCCGACCGAGGTCTTGCCCGGCCTGCTCGGAGGGCAGCGAAAAAGCCCCGCGTCAGCAGTCAAACCGGCTCGTGCCGTGAGGAGGCGGTATGGCGACCTGTCCTGAATGTGACTTCGAAATCGACGTCGACGAGTACGACGTCGACAAGGGCGACACTCTCGAGTGCGACAACTGCGGCGTGACGCTCGAGGTCACCGGCCTGGCCCCGATCGAGCTGGAGCTCGTCCCCGACGACGACGAGGAGGAAGAGGAGGGAGCCGCCAGCGACGACGAAGAAGAAGGGGAAGAGGACGACGAGGACGAGGAAGACTGGGAATCGTGATGGCTGGACCCGCGCCCGCTGACATCAGGCACGACGATGCCGCGCTCGCCGGCAAGGAGCGAACGCTCCGCCGGATTCTCGTCGACATGGGCTCGGCGATCGTCGCGTTCAGCGGCGGGACCGACAGCGCCTACCTGGCGCAGGTGGCTTCCTCGGTGCTCGGCGACCGCGCGTTGGCGGTGACGGCCGACAGCCCGAGCTACCCCTCGCACCACCGGAACCTGGCCATCCGTGTCGCCGAGCAGGTCAGGCTTCGGCACCAGTTCATCACCACCGACGAGATGGACCGGCCAGAATACCTGGCCAACGGCCCGGACCGCTGCTATCACTGCAAGCACGAACTCTTCACGAAACTCAGCCGGATGGCGCAGTCGCTCGGGATTGCGGCGGTCTGCGACGGCAGCAACGCCGACGACCGCGGCGACTATCGGCCCGGCCGCGACGCCGCGCGCGAATTCGGCGTCCGGAGCCCCCTCGACGAGGCGGACCTCACCAAGGCCGAGATCCGCGAACTCTCCAGGCGCGCAGGGCTGCCGACCTGGGACGAGCCGGCCTCGGCGTGCCTTTCGTCGCGCATTCCGTACCACAGCGCCGTCACGGGTGAAAAGCTGCGGCAGATCGAGCAGGCCGAAGCCGTGCTGCAGGGCCTCGGCTTCCGCGGGTTCCGCGTCCGTCACCACGGGGACACCGCTCGCCTCGAGCTCGCCACAGCCGAAATGGCCCGTGCGCTGGATGCGGACCTACGCGCCATCCTCGTGCGGGAACTGAAGAGCATCGGCTTCCGCTTCGTGACGCTCGACCTCCAGGGTTACCGATCGGGCTCGCTCAACGAGGGCCTCCTGCTTCGCAGTATCTAGGCGACGTGCCGATGATCGAAAAAATCCGCCGGGCGGGCCCGCTGTGGTGGTGTGCGGGCCTGCTGGCCGCCGGGTTTCTGCTCGCACACCTGCCGTTTCTTGCCTCGACGCTCGAGGATCTCGACTCGGTCAACTTCGCGCTCGGGCTTCGCGACTTCGACCCGGCACGGCATCGGCCGCATCCGCCCGGCTATCCGATCTACATGGGGCTCGGAAAAGCGGCCAACCTCGTCGTCAGCGAACCCGTGGCGCTCTCGATCTGGGGCGTGCTGTTTGGTGCAGTCTCCGCGTTTTCGCTGCTTCAGCTCTTCCGCTGTCTCGATCGGCTCGACTCGCCGCCGGGGGCGGCGCCCGAAAATCCCCTGACGCCAGGCGAGGCGCGCACGAGCCCGGCTTTCGCCGCGACGCTGCTGACGATGGCAGCGCCGCTCTTCTACTTCACGGCGTCCCGTCCGATGAGTGACATGGCCGGGCTTGCCGCCGCCCTTGGAGCCCAGGCGATTCTGGTGACGGCGATTGTCCGCCAAAGACGGCCGCTGAAGGATTTGCCGCGAGGCGGGCTCGACGCCTCGGCCGGCGCGGCGTCGGGCCGGCTGATTCTCATCGGCGCGTTTCTCGCGGCGATCGCGATCGGCGTCCGATCGCAAGCGGCATGGCTGACGCTCCCGCTCCTCCTGCTGGTGCTGTTCGATCGCGCGGGACGCGGCGGGGTGGGCGCGCTCATCGGGAGCGCCGTCTGGTTCACGGCCGGGACGCTCCTCTGGGCCGTGCCGCTCGTTCTCGCCTCGGGAGGCCCCGCCGCCTACTGGCAGGCGCTCAGCGCGCAAGGGGGAGAAGACATCGGCGGCGTCGATCTGCTGGTGACCAACCTCGGCGTACGGCGCGCGGCGGTTGGGCTGCTCGATTCCTTTCTCCACCCCTGGTCGGTCAACCTCCTGGGCATCCTCGTCCTCACGCTCGCCTCCGCTGGCGGCGCGTGGATGCTTCTGCGTGCGCGGCGGGCGATCGTCGTTCTCGCGATCGCGTTTGTGCCCTACGCGGCCTTTCACCTGTTCTTTCACGAGACCGTGATCACGCGGTACGCCTTGCCAATTGTCCCGATGGTGGTCTATCTGGCCGTCCGTGCGCTCTTCCTTTTCGGACGCCAGATCGGCGCGGCCGCGAGCGAGGTGCTCGCGATTGTCTGCCTCGCGATTGTCGTGCCGGCGCTTGCGCAGTATTCACGGGCCGGCAGTCCCGTGGCGCACACCATGGCGGATATCCGGACCGCGGCGGACCAGGAGAAAACCGCGGTCGTGGGCATGCATCACGCGTTCAAACGCACGGCCGAGGCCACGCTCGGTGACGCCGGCTTCGTGCTGCCGGTTGCGCCGAAGCACGAGTGGCTGTCGCTCGTGAAGTACTGGACGGGGGGCGGCGCCGGGCCGGCGTGGTTCCTCCAGGATCCGCGGCGCACGGACCTCGCGCTGATCGATCCGCGATCGCGCGTCGTCCGCAAAGCCTACCGGTGGCCGTTCGCGAGCCGGGAATTCCTGGCCGGCATCCGGCCGGACGAGATCGACTGGATTGAAATGCGCGATCCGGGGTGGTTCGCGGCAGAAGGCTGGGACCTGACGCCCGAGACCGCCGGCGTCACACGGCTCGACCAGCGGTCGCTCGATCACGGGCCCATCACCGCGTGGGTGAAACGCCGCGACGGGCCCGCCGCCATGATGATCGGCGGACGGCACCTCGGACCGCCGGGAGACCCGCCCGTGCGGTTCGCGGTTTCAGTCGATGGGCATCTTGTCGATCAGTGGGAGGTGGCGCCGGCCTCGCCCTTCTTCGTGCGGTTCGCGCAGCTGCCGGCCGGCTCGCTCGCCGGCGCAGGACGGTGGGCGCGCCTCGAGATCGCGGCGGCAACCTCGCCTGGCCTCGGCGGCGTAAACGCGGCGATCGAGCAGTTCGATCTCCAGGCGCCGGACCTGCCGATGCTCGGGTTCTCGACAGGGTGGTACGAGCCCGAATACAACCCCGCACAGGGACGAGCCTGGCGATGGGCGAGCGGCCGCGCCGAGGCGCGCGTGAGCGTCGCGGCCGATCTCACGCTCGAACTCTCCGGCGAGTCTCCGCTCCGCTACTTCTCGAAGTCGTCGCACATCGTCGTCCGAGCAGGAGATCGGGTGTTGATCCAGGACGATCCGAAGGACGACTTCACGTGGCGCGTGGAGGTGACGCGCCAGGACCTCGAACAGGCGAATGGCATCGTGACCATCACGACGGACCAGAGCTACCGCCCGGTCGATCGAGGTGAAAACATGGACCCTCGAAGCCTGGGCGTGAAGATCTTCAGCTGCCGCATCGTTGACAAGCGCCCGTAACGGAGACGATACGGCGCTCCGTTCAGATTGCGGGCTTCAGGATTCCACCGGACCATGCCTGTCGCCTGTAGGCATTCGCCGGTGAATGATCCCGTCAGCTTGTTTGACATCGCCGAGACGATCTAAGTAAGCTCCAGCACGAGAGGGCCGATCAGCTCGTTGCCACGTTCCGGATCGGCCGGACGGGCCCCATCGCCAGACTCGACGACACACTCGGGGGTATGCCGATGACACGTTTCAGCCGCTTGGTGCTCCTCTTCGCAGTGTGTGCAGCACTGGGCCTTGCCGCGGCGTGCGCCAAGAAGGCGCCCGTCGTCGCGCCCGCGCCGCCGCCTCCGCCGCCACCCGTGGTGACACCAGCGCCGCCGCCACCACCTCCGCCGCCACCACCTCCGCCGCCACCGCCGCCGAAGGTGTTGACCGAGGATGAGATCTTCGCCGCCAAGTCAATCGACGATCTCAACAGAGAGCAGAACCTTGTCGACGTCTACTTCGAGTACGACAAGTCGACGATTCGCGATGATGCGAAAGGGCCCCTGCAGAAAGACGCAGACTGGCTGAAGCGCTGGTCGAGCGTGAGGTTCACCGTGTTCGGCCACTGTGACTCGCGCGGCACACGGGAATACAACCTGGCGCTCGGGGAGAAGCGGGCCGCGGCCGTACGCGACTACCTGGTGAGCCTGGGCATAGCCACGAGCCGGATCATGACGGTCAGCAAGGGCAAAGAGGCGCCCTTCTGCACGGATGAGAACGACAGCTGCTGGCAGCAGAACCGGCGCGGCCACTTCACCATCACCGCGAAATAGCCTCGCCGGCGATCGAATCGCATGAGGGGACTCGAGCGAATGCACGAGTCCCCTTTTTCATGTCCAAGGATGGCGTCCGGGCCAGCGGTTCGCCCGACACACGTGCTCACGCGATGGACGCGGCCATCTCCTCGGCGGACCTCCGAGGGTCGGCCGCCGCGATGATCGGCCGTCCGACGACGATGTAGCTCGCACCGGCGTTGATGGCGTCGATCGGCGTGAGGGTGCGAACCTGATCGTCCTTGCGAGCGCCCTCCGGCGGGCGAAGCGCAGGGGCCTCAGCGGCCCGGATGCCCGGTGTGATCAGCAGAAAATCAGGTCCGAACTGCTCGCGCAGCCTCCGTACCTCCCGCGGCGACGCGACGACGCCGTCGAGCCCGGCCCGCCCGGCCAACGCCGCGAGCGCGTCGACCTGGTCGGCAACGGCCCGGGTGACGCCGATGGCATCGAGCGCCGCCTGGTCGAAACTCGTCAGCACCGTGATGCCGATGACGCGCGGGACCTCGACGCCGAGCCTGGCAGCCGCCTCCCGCGAGGCGTCCCTCGCCGCGCGCATCATATCGAGGCCGCCCGAGGCGTGAACATCGAACAGCCACACGTTCAGCCGCGTGGCTTCCACTGCGGCGCCAGCCACGGTGTTCGGGATGTCGTGGTACTTCAGGTCGAGAAACACCCGGTGTCCCCGCTCGGCGAGCCGGCGGACCACCTCCGGGCCGGCAGCCGTGAAGAGCTGCTTGCCGACCTTGACGGCGCCCACGGCGCCTCGCAGCTCGTCGGCCAGGTCGATCGCGCGCTCTGCCGACTCCACGTCGAGCGCGACGATGATCCTGTTCACGGGCGAGCGATCGAGGCCTGCTTCAGGCATGGCTGACCGCCGGCTTCGACGTGTCGAGCGTCCCGACCAGGTCCGCGATCCGATCGATGCGATGGCGCTCCAGGTACTCAGTGACGCCGGCCAGCAGCTTCGGCCAGATGAACGGATCGACGAAATTCGCGGTGCCGACCTGCACCGCCGTGGCGCCGGCGATCATGAACTCGATGACGTCCCGCGCCGACGCGATCCCGCCCATGCCGATGACCGGGATGCGGACCTGTTTCGCGCACTCGTACACCATGCGGACGGCAATCGGCCGGATGGCCGGACCGCTCAGCCCGCCCATCACGTTCGAGAGCATGGACCGGCGCGTCTCGGTGTCGATCACGAGGGCGAGGAAGGTGTTCACGAGCGACACGGCATCGGCGCCGGCGTCCTCGGCGGCCTTCGCGAAGGAGGCGACGCTCGTCACATTCGGCGTCAGCTTCGGGATGATCGGCAGGTGCGTGGCCCTGCGCACCGCCGCCACGACCTCGGCGGTGCTCGCCAGGTTGCAGCCGAACTGGATGCCGCCTTCCCTGATGTTCGGGCAGGAGATGTTCAGCTCGAGCGCCGCCACTCCGTCGACCTGCGAGAGGATGCGCGCCAGCTCGGCGTACTCGTCGATCGAGCTGCCGCAGATGTTGACGATGACGGTGGCGCCGAGGCGGCGCAGCTCGGGCATCTTCTCGGCGATGAACCGGTGCACGCCGATGCCCTGCAGGCCGATCGCATTGACCATTCCCGAGGGCGTCTCGACGATGCGAGGCGGGGGATGGCCTTCGCGCTCGGCGAGAAAGAGCCCCTTGACGCTGATCCCGCCGAGGGTCGAGAGGTCGACGGCTTCCGCGTACTCGACGCCGTAACCGAAGCAGCCGCTGGCCGCGATGAGCGGATTCCTGAGCCGAAGCGATCCGATCTGAACACTGAGGTCCACGGTCATTCCCAGATGATGTCGTCGCCGCTGAAGACCGGGCCCGCCGTGCACGACCGCGCGTAGTGCGGCCTGCCCGTCGCGTCGCGGACGCGCACGACGCAGCTGTAGCATCCGCCCATTCCGCATCCCATGATCCGTTCCATCGACAGTTCGGACTTCCGCCTCCAGGTCTTCGCGAGCCGCGCGACGGCCTGGAGCATCCCTTCCGGGCCGCAGGCGAAGATGAAGACGCCGGGCTCCGACTCGTGGCTGCGCAGCGCGCGTTCGAGCGCGACCGTCACGCGGCCGTGAATGCCGCGGCTTCCATCTTCGGTCGCCACGACGAGCTTCACGCCGTGCCGCTCGAACCAGTCGAGATAGAACAGGTCGGCCGAGGAGCGGCCGCCGTAGAAGAGCGTCGACGGGATCCGGCGAACCTGGAGGGACTCGGCCAGGGTGAGGAACGGGGCCAGTCCAACGCCGCCGGCGACCATCCAGGCGGCAGCAGGCGCGTCGATCGCCGTGAACGGTTTGCCGAGCGGACCAAGGCAGCCGATCCGATCGCCCTTCGAGGCGTTGAAGAGCACATCCGTGGTGGCGCCGACGCGCTTCACCAGGAGCGAAATGCCGATCTCACGGCCCGCGCCGTCCCTGAGGATCTCGAAGACCGAAAACGGCCGGCGGAGCAGCGGATCCGATCCCGCGCCCGGCTTCACCATCACGAACTGCCCCGGGCTGGTGGAGGATGCCACCTCGGGCGCATCGAGCGCAAGCACGTTGTAGTCGGCTGACAGGCGCGTGTTGGAGAGCACCTCGGCCTGGATGTCGACGAGTCCCGGCATGCAGGAAGTATACATGGCGAGGATTCGGATACATTACGGTGGACGGGGGCGGGCATCAGACAAGGCCCGAAGCCTGAGGCCTGAAGCCTGAGGCCGATCGCCCGGCAGCCGTCGGTCGGGATCAGGAGGCGAACGGGATCCGATGCGGTACTTCCGCATGCTGACCAATTCGGTGATCGGCGGGGGACTCGTCGCCATGTATGTGACGATCACCGTCCTGCAGCTCAATCCCCGCTATCAGTTGTCGGGCCTGCTTCCGCTCGCGGTGACCTTCGCGCTCTCGTACGGCGTCCACGCGACGGCCGTCTTCTACGTGTTCTTCGTCCTCCGCCAGTTGACGACCGCCGAGATTCTCTCGCCGGGATGGATCAGTTTCCGCTTCCTGGTCTGGGTCGTTTCGGCAGCCGCGACCGCGGGGTCCGTCCTGATGTGGATCAACCTCAGGAGTTTCCGCAGCGTGCTCGACCCCGACGCGCTGCGTCGAATGACCGGCGGCGCCGTGGCGCTCTCGGCCTGCGCGATCGTCGCGCTCGGCCTGGCGCTCGTGCACCTGATCTTCCGCCGGAGCGATACGCGGGCTCGCGCGGCCGTGCTCGGCCTCGCGGTCGTGGCATCGGTGGCCATACCTCTGACCGCGCGCGGGCCCGGGATCCCGTCGCTACGGTCCACGCCGCTTCGCGATAGCACGCCCGAGCCGGCCGTCACTCCCGGCGAGTCGCGAGTGGCCGTCATCCTGCTCGAGGGCGGGTCGCTCGACATGATCCGGCCGGCCGCGGCGGAGGGCCGGCTGCCGAGTCTCGGCCGCATCCTCGACGCGGGGGCGTCGATGCACGTCGCGAGCCTCCGGCCGGTCCAGCCCGCGCCGGTCTGGACATCCGCCGCGACGGGGAAGCTGCCGGGCCGGACCGGCATCCGATCGGCGGCGGTCTACTGGCCGATGGCCGGAGAGGAGCGCATCGAGCTCCTGCCGGACTACTGCTTCGCGCAGGCGCTCGTCCGGTTCGGGTTCCTGCACCAGATGTTGAACCGCAGCTCGGACATCCGCGCGCGGCCGCTCTGGAGCATCCTCAACAGCCAGGGCATTACGGCGGGCATCGTCAACTGGCCGATCACCCATCCAGCGCGCCCGATCCAGGGCTATCTCGTCACCGATCGGTTCCAGCGGATGCAGGAGCCGCCGGTCGACGCGGAAAACACGGGCGTCATCTGGCCCCGTGAGGCGCTGCCGCTCGCGATGGCCGTCGCCGAGGGAGGGCCGATGCCGGGCCCGGCGCCCACGGATCCGCCGCTCGACGCCGCGTCGGCCATCGGCAGCGGCGTTGCCCAGGCGTGCGCGGCGGATCGCGCGCTCGAGCGGGTCGCCGCCGAGCTCGATCGCCAGTATCCCGTCCGCGTGTCGGTCGTGCGCTACGAATGCCTCGACGCCGCGGGCCACTACTTCCTTCGCTACGCGATGCCGTGGGCGTTCGGCGACGTCTCGAACGACGAACGCCAGCGGTACGGCCAGGTGCTCGACTCGTACTACGCGGCGGCCGACGCCGCGGTCGGCCGCGCCATGGCAACCCTCCGGCCGGGCGATCTGCTGATCGTGATGTCCGGCTTCGGGATGGAGCCGCTCGGCGTCGGCAAGCGGTTGATCGAGCGCGCGTTCGGAAACGCGGGGCTGAGCGGCACGCACGAACGCGGCCCGGACGGATTCCTGCTGGCATACGGCTCGGTCGTGAAGCCGGGGAGTCTCGCGCGGGCGTCGGTGCTCGACCTGGCGCCGACCTTGCTCTACTACCTCGGCCTGCCGATCGGGCGCGACATGGACGGATCGGCGCGTACCGACATCTTCCAGCCGTCGTTCACCTCGGAGCGGCCGATCTCGTACATCCCGAGCTACGACAAATAGGGCCGGGCTGCGGGTGTGGTATGCTCTGGTGGACTCTTTAAGTCCGGTCCGCGAGACCGGTAAGAGGTGCCGCGTGTCCTGCTTCAATCTTCTTCGCCCCAACCGCGCCACAGCATCGAGCCACCGGTCGTCTGCGAGATCGGACGCGCGTTGCGTCTAAAGACGCGACCTACGCGCCATCCCGAGGCCGGATCTCAGACCCGGCGACCGGCGCTCTCCCTAGCCCCGGGGGATCTCCATGCCCATTGTGATGGATGCCGAGCGGGTGGGCCGCGCGCTCATCCGGATCGCGCACGAAATCGTCGAACACCATCGCGTCGTGGAGAACGTGGCGCTTGTCGGCATCCGCACGCGCGGGGTTCCGCTGGCGCGGCGGCTGGCCGCGAGCCTCCAGCAGATCACCGGGCTGGAGGTGCCGACCGGCGCGCTCGACATCACGCTCTACCGCGACGACCTCATGCGCCATCCGGTCGGTCCGCAGCCCATCGTTCGCAGCACCGAGATCCCCTTCTCGATCGACGACCGCCACATCATCCTGGTCGACGACGTGCTCTACACGGGACGGACGACGAGGGCGGCGCTCGACGCGCTCATCGACTTCGGCCGGCCCCGGACCATCGAGCTCGTCGTGCTGGTCGACCGCGGCCATCGCGAGCTGCCGATCAAGGCGGACTACGTCGGCAAGAACCTGCCGACCTCGCACCGCGAGACCGTGCAGGTCAGGCTCGCGGAAAGCGACGGGCGTGACGAGGTGGCCATCGAGCAGGCCGACGGAGGCAACCCATGAACGAGGTCGCGACGGGACTGCGCGGCAAGGACCTCCTCGGAATCGCGGATCTCGACGCGGCGGAGATCCGGCTCATCCTCGACACCGCGTCGGCGATGCGCGAGATCGCCGCCCGCCCGATCAAGAAGGTCCCGGCGCTTCGGGGGAAGACCGTCGTCAACCTGTTCTACGAGCCGTCCACCCGCACCAGGACGTCGTTCGAGGTCGCCGAGAAACGCCTGAGCGCCGACACGCTG
The DNA here is from genome assembly GCA_963695795.1 of uncultured Acidobacteriota bacterium. GTDB lineage: Bacteria > Acidobacteriota > Vicinamibacteria > Vicinamibacterales > JAKQTR01 > CAVOHU01. Next base: position 864,610 of record CAVOHU010000001.1, read on the forward strand.
AACATCGCCATCGGCGCGTCGAGCGTGGTGAAGGGCGAGACGCTCATCGACACGGCGCTCAATTTGATGGCCATGGCGCCTGACCTCATCGTGCTCCGGCACTCGGCCTCGGGCGCGTGCCACTTGCTGGCGCGCGCCTGCAAGGCGGGCATCATCAACGCCGGCGACGGCATGCACGAACATCCGACGCAGGCGCTGCTCGACGCCTTTACCATCCGCGAGCGCAAGGGCCGGCTGGAAGGCCTGAAGATCGCGATTATCGGCGACCTGCTGCACAGCCGGGTCCTCCGTTCGAACGTCCTGCTGCTGACCAAGATGGGCGCCGAGGTCTGGCTCTGCGGTCCGCCGACGCTCATGCCGCCCGGGATCGAGCGGCTGGGCGTCCATCCGACGACCTCCATCGAAGAGGCCGCGGCCGGAGCCGACGTCCTGATGATGCTCCGCATCCAGCTCGAGCGCATGCAGGGCGGGTTCTTTCCGTCGCTGCGGGAGTACTTCACGGTGTTCGGGATGACGGCCGAGCGCGTCCGGCTGGCGAAGCCCGGCGTGATCATCATGCATCCCGGTCCGATGAACCGAGGCGTGGAGATCGCCTCGGATGTGGCCGACGGTCCCGCGTCGGTGATTCTCGACCAGGTGGCGAACGGGGTGGCAGTCCGCATGGCCGTCCTGTACCTGCTCGCAGGGGGCGAACATGAAAGTGCTGCTTAAGGGAGGGCGCCTCGTCGACCCCGCCGCGGGCATTGACGGCGCGCGCGACGTGCTGATCGAGAACGGGCTCGTCGCCCGCGTGGCGCCGTCGATTCCGGCCGACTCCTGCCCGGGCGCCACGGTGGTCGACGTGCCCGCCGGCGTCGTGGTGTGCCCGGGATTCATCGACATGCACGTGCACTTGCGCGAACCGGGATTCGAGCACAAGGAGACGATCGCCACGGGCGCCGCCGCGGCCGTCGCCGGCGGGTTCACGGCCGTCGCCTGCATGCCGAACACGAAACCCGTCAACGACAACGCGAGCGTCACGCGCTACATCCTCAAGGCGGCCGAGGCCGCCGGCCTGGCGCGCGTGTACCCGATTGGCGCCGTGTCGCTCGGCTCGGCCGGCGAGCAGCTCGCGGAAATCGCCGAGCTCAAAGCCGCCGGATGCGTCGCGCTCTCCGATGACGGGAAGCCGGTGGCCACCGGGCTCCTGATGCGCCGGGCGCTCGAATATGCCGGGATGCTCCGGATGCCGATCATCGATCACTGCGAGGACCGGTCGCTCGCCGGCGAAGGCGTGGCGCACGAGGGATTCCAGTCCTCTCAGCTCGGGTTGCGCGGGATCCCGTCCGCCGCCGAGGATGTCATGGTCGCGCGCGACATCGTGCTGGCGGGCGCGACTCGCAGCCCGCTCCATCTCGCGCACCTCAGCACGGCAGGCGCTGTGGACGCCGTGCGCCGGGCGAAGGCGCGCGCTGTCCGGGTGACCTGCGAAGTCACGCCCCACCATTTCACGCTCACCGACGAGCGATTGGCCGCGCCGGTGAGCTACGACACGAACCTGAAGATGAACCCGCCGCTTCGCGAGGCGTCGGATCGCGACGCTCTCGTCGCCGGCCTCGCCGACGGCACGGTCGATGTCATCGCGAGCGATCATGCGCCGCATCACGAAGACGAGAAGCGCGTCGAGTTCGATCACGCGCCCTTCGGCATCATCGGCCTCGAGACCGCCGTCTCTCTCGCGCTCGATCGGCTCGTTCAGCCCGGCGTGATCGCGCTCCCGCGCCTGGTCGAGCTGATGTCGGTCAATCCCGCGAGAGTCCTGAACGTGCCAGGCGGAACCCTCGCTCCGGGCGCGCCGGCCGACCTGACGCTCATCGCTCCCGACCTGGATGTCGTCGTGAGCGCCCCGAAGATGCGCTCGCTGTCCCGCAATACGCCCTTCGACGGCTGGCGGCTGCACGGAGGCGTGGCGGCGACGATCGTCGGCGGGCGGATCGTGTACGTGAACGCGGCGGTCCCCGGCGTGGCGTCATTGCTGCAAACGAGGCTCATGTGAATCGCCGACAGAACATCCAGCAGAAGGCCCTACAGGATCTCCAACGGTTCGAGGTCCTGATGCTGAACGGGCACTTCGACTACGGCAACGGGTACCACGGCCGCGTCTACCTGAACCCACACCAGCTGTTCCGGTACCCGTCGACGATCTGGCGGTTCGCGCAGGACCTCATCGATATCGTTCCCTCCAGCCTGATCGAGCAGGTGGACATCGTGGCCGGACCCGCGACCGGCGGCGCGCTGCTCGCCCACACGATCGCCGGGCTCCTCGACAGCCGGCGCCACCTCGCCGCGCCGGCGTGCGGCTTCGCGCCCTTCGCGCCGGACCCGTTGCGCGGCCACGTGCTGCGCGCGTTCTATTGCGGCCTCGTCGCGGGCAAGCGCGTGCTCATCGCGGACGACGTGCGGAACACCGGGCTGACACTCGAGCGGTGCGCCACGCTCGTGCGCGAAGCCGGCGGGACCGTGCTCGCCACCGTCGAAATCTACGACCGCCTCGAACCCGTCGTCGATGCGGGCGTGCCGAACTTCGCCCTTGCCGAATACCGCGCGGCCGACAACCATCCTGCCGCCGACTGTCCGATGTGCAGGAATGGGGAGCCCGTCTCGTCCTTCTGACACGCGCATGGACCTCGCGCACGCGTCCAGGGCCCGACAGGCGGGCCGTGCTTCGCTGAAGGCCTCTCTCGACCGCCTCTACACGACGTTCGATCGATCGGGAGACATTCCCGACCCGGTCGAGCTGGTCCGGCCGTTTCAGGATCCCGCCGATCGGGAGGTCGCGGCGTTCTGCGCCTCCGCGCTCGCCTTCGGCCGCGTGGCGAGCATCATGTCCTCCATCTCGTCACTGCTTCACGTGATGGGACCCTCGCCCGCGGGATTTGTTCGTCGGTTCGACCCGGAACGCGACGGAGGGCCTCTCCTGCACCTCGTGCATCGGTGGACCCGAAGCCGCGATTTCGTGGCGTTACTGTGGATCCTGCACGAGATGATCGGGCAGTCGGGGTCGATCGAGCGGTTCTTCGCCGAGGGCGACGACCCGTCCGCTCCAGACGTCCGGCCTGGGCTCGATTCGTTCTGCGGGCGCGCGCGTGCCATCGATTTGCGGCCCGCTTACGGAGCCGTTCCCTCGCGGCCAGGCGTCTACCACTTCTTCCCTCGGCCGTCGGCGGGAAGCGCCTGCAAGCGGCTGAATCTCTACCTGCGCTGGATGGTCAGGCGCGACTCGATCGACCCGGGCGGGTGGACGCTCGTCGCGCCTGCGAGACTGGTGATTCCGCTCGACGTACACGTCATCCGGGTCGGACGATGCCTTGGCCTGACCCGGTATGTGAGCCCCGGGTGGCGGATGGCCGCCGACATCACGGCAGCCTTGCGACAGATGGATCCGCAGGATCCGGTCCGCTACGATTTCGCGCTGTGCCACATCGGGATGCAGAACGCGTGCGGATTCAATCGGCCGGAGGGAGATCGGCGCTGTCCGCTGCGTGGGGCTTGCCGGCCACATCCGCGTAGACGGCGAGTGTCCCCGAAACCATCCGCTCGACACTGAAGAGGCTCCGAACACGGGCGAGGCCCGCCTGTCCCATCCGCTCGCGCAGCGCCCCGTCCGAGATGAGCCGCACGATCGCAGCGGCCAGTGCGGCCGGGTTGCGGGGCGGCACCAGCAAGCCGGTCACGTTGTGCTCCACCACTTCAGGGATTCCGCCAGCTGTCGTGGCGACGATCGCCTTCGACGCGGCCATGGCGTCGAGGAGCGAGGTGCCGAGCCCTTCGGTCACCGAGCTCATCACGAACAGGTCGAGCCCCTTCAGGAGCGACAGGACGTCGGCGCGGAAGCCGGCGAGCAACACCCGCTTCTCGAGGCCACGCTCGTGGATGAGGTGCTCGAGCTCCTGGCGGAGTTCGCCCTCGCCGAAGATCAGCAGGTGCAACTCCGGCGCCTTGCGCACGGCTTCGGCCGCGGCTTCGATCAGGTACCGCTGGCCCTTGTGCGGCACGAGCGCGGCGATGTTCCCGGCGACCGGGACGTGGGTCGGCAGCCAGAACTCCGCCTGCACGTTCGAAGCCGGCAGCGCGCTGATCCGGTCGATGTCGACGCCCTCGTGGATCGTGGTCACCCGAACGGGCGGAATCCCGTCAGCGATGAGGATTGCTCGAATGGCCTCCGACGACGCGATGAACCGATCGACCTGGCGGTGCTTCCAACGCGAGAACGAATTCCCCTTGAGGTGGAAGTCCACGCGGCGCGCGGCCACCAGCGCCGGCCGGGGCGGGCGGCGCATCAGCGACAAGGCGAGCGCGGCCATGGCCGCCGCGTGCGGATCGTGCGCGTGCACCACGTCGGGAGCGAGGTCCCTGAGGATCCGAGCCAGCCGCCAGCCGGCGCCGAGATCGACCTCGTGCGAGGACGCGAGCCTGATGAGATCGTGGCCCTCGCCGGCCCGGCGCGCGAGCTCGCCTTCGGGGTGCGCGACGAGCACCGCGCGATGACCCGCATTGCGCAAGCCGAGCACGGTGAGCAGGACCTGGTTCTGTCCTCCTCGCCACGTGCGGGCCGTGTCCACGTGCAGCGAGAACATCGTCCTGGCTTCAGCGATTCGGCGGCGAGCGCCGCAGCTCCCAGAGCTTCACGAACTTGCAGAAGACGTAGTAGGAGTTGAGCAGCGACACCACCAGGCCGACCGACCCGTCGCGGAAGCCGCCGCGCACGACGTAGTTGCGAAGGAAGGCGGCCGGCGGATGGAGCAGGACGTGCGGGATGCCGGCCCTCCGCCCGTCCTCGAACATCTGCCGCGCGGCGAGGCTCGTGTACCGGTCGATGGTCTTGAGGTGATGGGAGACGTCGCGGTACGTGTAGTGCTGCAGCTCGTGGCGGAGCCGGCCCGGCGCGCCGTCGACCGCGACCGACTCGTGAACGTACCGGCCCGTCCACTTCCCGCGGCGCCGGTCGTAGAGCCGGAGCTGGGGATCGGGATACCAGTCGGTGGTCCGGATCCAACGGCCGAGATAGTAACTGACGCGCGGCATGCGGTACCCGGCGGCTGGAGGCTCGGCCGCCATCACGGCCTGAATCTCCCCGGCGAGGGCGGGAGTGACCCGCTCGTCGGCGTCGAGCGACAGGATCCAGTCGTTGCGCGCGGCAGACGCCCCGTAATTCTTCTGCGCGATGTACCCGGGCCAGTCGCGGACCTCGACGCGGGCGCCCGCCCGTCTCGCCAGCTCGACGGTGTCGTCGGTGCTATGGGAGTCGACGACCAGGACTTCGTCCGCCCAGGACACCGAGTTCACGGCGTCCGCGATTCGCGCCGCTTCGTTCAACGTGATGATGACGGCGGTCACCCTGGGCACGTGTGGAGTGTAGCGCAAGACGGCCGGGCGGAACGCGGTGAGGCCCGACCGCCTCCGCTACTGGCCGCCCCCGCCGCCCGACGCCGAGCTCGCGCCGGAGACCACGACGCTGCTGCCGCCGACGGTGGGCGCCTGCTGGACGGTCTCGAAGTCGATGAGCGACCGATTGTAATCGAGGACCGCGCTGAGCTCGTTGTTCTGCGCGTCGGCCAGATCGCGCTGGGCCTGGAAGACCAGGAAGTTGGTCGACAAGCCGTTCGCGAACTTCTTCTGCTCCGAGTTCAGCCGCTGCTCCATGAGCTTGCGCGTGGCCATGGTGGCATCGACGCGTTTCTGGTTCGTCACGAGCTGCCGGGTGACGTCGCGGACCGAGGCTGCCACCTGCAGCTCGAGATTCCGAAGAGACGTCTGGGCCTGCGTCAGCTGCAGGCGTGCACGGGCCAGGTTCGCATCAGCGGCGCTCGTGCCGAGCGGATACGAGAACTGCATCGAGACGGTGAAGGTGGGGAAGTTGAACCCGAACATCCGGTTGAGGACCGTTCCGAAGCCCTCGTCGATCTGCCCGATGATCGGCGGCGGGAACCCCGATCCGAAGTTGAGCTTCGTGCCTCCCTGGCCGGTCGTCACGTAGCTGACCTGGGCGTTCAGGTCCGGCATCCGCTGGTTCCGGTAGTACTGAATGTTCGTCTCGGTCATCTCGATCTGCTTGCGGGCCGAGGTCAGGTCCGTGCGTTTGTCGAGCGCGCTCCGGACGGCCAGGTCGACATCCACCGCTCGCGGCTCGAAGGTCGCCGGCGTCGTCGGGTCGATCTGGATGCTCCAGAAGTCGGCGGCCTTCGGATCGAACACGAGAGTCCGCAGCCGATCGGCCGCCCGGTCCACGTTCGCCTCGGCGACGATGACGGCTTCCTCTCGCCGCGCGACTTCCGCCTGCGCTTCGACAATGTCGATGGGCGCCATCGTGCCGACCTCGACGCGCGACCGGTTGTTGCGCAACGACTCCCGCGCGAGGTCGAGCGACTGCCGCGTCACCTCGGCCGCGCTCTTCGCATACTTCAGATCCATGTAGGCGTTCTTCACGCTTCGAATCGTCAGGAGCACAGTCTGGTTGAGCGAGATGTCGGAAATCTCGCGGTTCTTCCGGCTGATGACGAGCTGCGTGCGCGCGCCGTCGGTCTTGAAATTGCGAAGAAGCGGCTGCGTCAGGCTGAAGGTGAGGTTCGAGCCGAGCGACGGGTTCGGGCTGTCGTAGACGCTGTTCGACTTGATCCGGCTGGTGCTCCAGTCCACGGAGTAGTTCATGCCCCAGGGCAGCAGGCCGTTGGTGCCGATGGAAGACTGAAACGTCGTCCGCGTGGACTTGTCGGTCGCACCGGCGAAGAAGCCCTGGATGGGCGAATTGGCGTCGCGGCTGGTAATCCCGGAGGTCAGCGTCGGCGCCCAGGCGCTCATGGCCTGCTCGATAGCGACATCCTGGATGGCCGGGTTCAGCTTCTCGACCTGCAGGTTCAGGTTGTTTTCGAGGGCCAGCTTGACGGCATCTTCCATCGACAGGTGTTGCACGGGTCCCGGCGCCTTCTGGGCGGCGCTCGCCGCCTGCGGCGAAGCGGCCTGCGTCTGCGCAAGGGCGGGCACCGTGAACGCGAAGACGACGACGGCCAGCACTGCCGAGCGCGCTGCCAGCGAAACCAGTTGTCGCATGACCGTATGCTCCACTCCTGAAGATCGACCGGGAGGAATCCCGGAAAGAACGCAGGCGCCCGACGCACCCGCCTGGCCGACGCCGCCACCCCCCGATGAGTAGACGGACGGCCGCAGATGCAAGTTCGAGGAATCTGCAACAGGTATACTAACAGCCCCGGACCACTGTCCGCACGCGGCCAACCGGGGCAGACACCGGGCGAAGGCGGCCGGCAGGAGGAGATCGCGGCGATGGATCGTGACGTGTTGCTCGATCGATTTCGAACGCTCGGGGCGCTGCTCGAGGGCCACTTCAAGCTGTCGTCGGGGCTTCACAGTCCCGCCTACCTGCAGTGCGCGCTGGTCCTTCAGCACCCCGCGGAAGCGGCCGAGCTCGGACAGACGCTGGCCGCCGGCGTTCGGAACCTCCGGCCGACCGTCATCCTCTCGCCTGCGCTCGGCGGGCTCATCATCGGCCACGAGGTGGCGCGCGCGCTGGGCGTCCGAGCGATTTTTGCCGAGCGCGTCGAAGGCAAGCTGGCGCTCCGGCGCGGCTTCGAAATCGGACCGTCGGACCGGGTGCTGGTCGTCGAGGACGTCGTGACGACGGGCGGATCGACGCGGGAGACCATGGACGTGGCCCGCGCGCGCGGCGCGACGATTGTCGGGGCGGTGGCGGTGATCAATCGAAGCGGAGGAATGGCCGACCTGGGAGTGCCCTTGGCGGCGCTGGCCGACCTGTCGCTGCCGACCTACCAGCCCGACGCGTGCCCGCTGTGCGCGTCGGGCGTGCCGCTCGTCAAGCCCGGATCGCGCCGGGCTCCGTCTTCGTGACGCGAGGGCCGATCCCCGCGCGAGCCCGCTGCCGCAGGCCGCCCGCCTCCGTGACTGCCGAACGGAGAGGGTCCGTGACATGAACGCTCTCCCACCTGATCGCACGCTGAAGCTCACGCTCGCCTACGACGGCACGGGACTTGTGGGCTGGCAGCGACAGCCTGCCGGCACATCGATCCAGGGCCTCGTGGAAGAGGCGTTCTCGCGCCTGGCGGGCGTTCCGGTGACCGTCATCGGAGCGGGGCGGACCGATGCCGGGGTTCATGCGCTCGGCCAGGTCGCCAGCGCCCGGATCGCGACGGGGCTCGATGTTGCCGTCATCGCGCGCGCTCTCAATGCGATGCTCCCGCCGGAGGTGCGGGTCCTCCGCGTGGAAGACGCGCCGGACCGCTTTCACGCGCGCTACCTCGTCAGCCGGAAGACGTACCACTACCGGATTCAGACCGGCCCGATCGTCCTGCCCCTCGATCGCCTGTGGTGCTGGCATGTGCCGAGAAGGCTCGACGTGCAAGCCATGCAGCGCGCCGCGCGGGCGCTCGAAGGTCGACACGACTTCGCCGCGTTTCAATCGACGGGCGGATCCGTCAAGACGACGACGCGGACGATCTTTCGAGCGGAATGGAGGATCGGCGACGACGATCCCGAGCGGCAGTTTCTCGTGTTCGAGATCGACGCGGATGGGTTCCTGCGCCACATGGTGCGGTCGATCGTCGGGACGCTCGTCGAAACAGGAGAAGGCCGCCGGGATTCCGATTCGATCGATCGGCTTCTCTCGAGCGGCGAACGCGGGCTCGCGGGGCCGACGGCGCCTGCCCTCGGCCTGATCCTCGTGCGCGTCGAATATCGCGAGTGACCGCCCGGCCACGCGGCACACACGGGTAATCCGCACCGGAGCGGGTCGCAATCGACCATTGGCGCTCCACGGTTGTGGCGCAATCTGGCCGAAGTTTGTAAGATAAAGCTTTCCGGTTTCCCGGGGACTTCAGATGCCGCTTGCGGAACTGCTGGCGTGGATTCCCCCCGGCTCGCCCGACGAGGCGCTGGCCAGGCGGGTCAATTACGACCGGCTTCCTGCGCATGTCGCCATCATCATGGACGGCAACGGCCGGTGGGCGGCCCAGCGGCAGATGCCGCGCGTGCAGGGCCACCAGGCAGGCATCGCCTCCGTGCGCGACACGGTGGAATCGAGCGCGCGCATCGGCATCCAGGTGCTCACGCTCTACGCGTTCTCGGTCGAGAACTGGAAGCGGCCGGCGCTGGAAGTCCGGACGCTGATGACGCTGCTCAAGCGGTACCTGCGTCTCGAGCTGAGAACGCTCCTCTCGAACAACATCCGCTTCACCGTGATCGGCCGGATGGAGGGCCTCGACCCCGACATCCAGGAGGAGCTCGTCCGCGCGATCGAGGCGACCCGGTCGAACACGGGCATGCGCTTCAACATCGCGCTCAACTACGGCGGCCGCGCGGAAATCGTCGACGCCGCCCGGCGGGTCATCGGCGCCGGCGTGCGGCCCGAGGACCTGGACGAGCAGCGGTTCAGCACGTATCTCTACACCTCCGGCCAGCCCGATCCGGATCTGCTCATCAGGACGAGCGGCGAGATGCGCATCAGCAACTTCCTTCTCTGGCAGATCGCGTACGCGGAAATCTGGGTGACCGAGGTGCTCTGGCCGGATTTCCGCCGCCAGCATCTGCTCGAAGCCATCCTCGACTACCAGAAGCGGGACCGGCGGTACGGGGGGATCAAGCCGGCGCCCGTGGCGCTCGGGATCAAATAGGTCTCCTGGGATTTCGACGCGAGGAGGTGCGGTGGCTCGAGTCCTGAGCGCACTTGTCCTGATTCCTGCCGTGCTGGCCGCCATTTGGTACGCGCCCGACTGGCTCTTCATCTCGTTGCTGGCCGCCGTGCTCCTCCTCGGGTTCGCCGAGTATGCGTCTCTCGCGTCCGCGTCGGGTCTCGATGTCCCGAAGAGCGTGGCCTGTAGCGCGGCGCTCGCCGTCTGCGCCGGCTTCGCGATGGCCGCCAGCCCGGTCACCATTCCGCTGGTCGCGTCGTTTGTCGCCGTCGGTGTCGTCGCGGTCGGGCGCTCTCAGCCCGGCCCCCACGTGCTCGGCTCGGTCGCCGCCACGATTTTTCCTTCGCTCTACCTCGGCCTCCCCATCGGTCTCATGGCGGCCATCCGCACAGAGTTCGGGCGCGAGGGGCTCCTGCTGATGCTCGTGACGGTGTGGGTGTCGGATTCGGCCCAGTACCTATTCCGGACGGCTCTTCGGCCGCCACCTGCTGTCTCCGGTCATCAGCCCCAAGAAGACCGTCGAAGGCGCGATCGGGGGATTCGTCCTCGGCACCGCATGCCTGGCGATCGCCGGACGCTTCTGGCTGCCCGGCGTGCACGCGATGTGGCTGGTCGGCCTTGGCGTGGTGCTCGTGGCGCTCGGCATCGCCGGAGACCTGTTCGAGTCGCTGCTCAAACGAAGCGCGGGCGTCAAGGACAGCTCCGCGCTCATCCCGGGACATGGAGGCGTGCTCGACCGCATCGACGCGCTGCTGTTCGTCGCGCCCGGGTACTATCTCATCCTGCGCCTGATCACCTGAGGCGCCAGTCGTCGAGGACACGTTCCGCTGATGAGACGCATCGCGATTCTCGGCTCGACCGGATCGATCGGCCGCAGTGCGCTGGCGGTCGTCGAGGCCCACCCGGACCGCCTGGCGGTCGTGGGACTCGCGGCGGGGTCGAACTCCGCGTTGCTGGCCCGGCAGGTCGAACGCCACAAGCCGCGCGTGGTCGCCATGGCCAGCAGCGTCGCCCTCGAACACGCGCGGGCGCGATTCGGCGGATGGCAGCCCGACGTCTGCGGCGACGGCGCGGAGGGCCTCCTCCAGGTCGCGTCGCACCCGGACGTGGACATCCTCTTGTGCGCTTCCTCCGGAACCACGGCGCTCGAGGCCGTGCTCGCCGCCATCGAGGCCGGCAAGACGATCGCGCTCGCCAACAAGGAAGTGCTCGTCACGGCCGGGCGCATCGTCACCGAGGCGGCCGCGCGGAAGGGTGTCAGGATTCTCCCGGTCGACAGCGAGCACAACGCGATCCACCAATGCCTGGCCGGGCGCGACCGAGGCCAGATGAAACGCCTGATCCTGACCGCGTCGGGCGGGCCGTTCCGGGGACATTCGGCGGCCGACCTGAAGCGGGTGGGGCCGGAGGATGCGCTGCGCCATCCGACCTGGCGCATGGGGAAGAAGATCACGATCGACTCGGCGACCCTCATGAACAAGGGGCTGGAGGTGATCGAGGCGCGCTGGCTCTTCGGTGCGACTGCCGATCAGATTGACGTGCTCATCCACCCGCAGTCGGTCGTCCATTCGATGGTCGAATTCTGCGACGGCTCCGTGATCGCGCAGCTCGGCGTCACCGACATGCGGCTGCCGATCCAGTACGCCTTCTCGTTTCCGGAACGCTGGGACGGGTCCCTTCCGTCTCTTGATCTGGCACGGTGCGGGCGCCTGGACTTCCTCCTGCCGGATCACAAGCGCTTTCCGTGCCTCGCGCTCGCGTACCGGGCGCTTGGCGGGGAGGACAGCCTCGCGGTGGTGCTCAACGCTGCGAACGAGGTGGCGGTCGAGGCGTTCCTGGCCGGTCATCTGGGCTTCGTGGCGATTCCCGAGCTCATCGAGAAAGCCATGGACGACTCGCAGCCGGCGCCGGTTCGATCGCTGGCCGACGTGCGGGCGGTCGATCGGTGGGCCAGGGCGCGGGCGGAAGAGCTGGTCCGGGGTTACAATTGAACGAGGGAACCGTTGATTCAAGGCGTCAGGCTTCGGGCCTCAGGCCACGATGTGCCCCAAGCTGTCCGGCCAGCCGCCGAAAACCTGTTGAGGAGTCTGATTGACCACCCTGTTGTCGTTCATCTTCGTGCTTGGCGTCCTGGTGTTCGTCCACGAGCTGGGGCATTTCCTGATGTGCCGGCTCCTGGGCGTGCGCGTGCTGACCTTCTCGTTGGGGTTCCCTCCCCGGATCTGGGGTGTCAAGCGCGGCGACACCGACTACTGCATCGGCCTGATTCCCCTGGGCGGATACGTGAAGATGGCCGGCGAGAACCCGGACGATCCGCGCAGCGGCTCGCCCGACGAGTTCATGTCGCGACCGAAGTGGGACCGGTTCCGCATCCTGCTCGCCGGGCCCGTGATGAACATCGTCCTGTCGCTGGTGCTGATGAGCGTCGTGCTGATGCAGGGCGCGCAGGTGCCGTCGTTCCAGGACGATCCGGTCGTCGTCGGGGCCGTGACCGCGGGATCACCGGCTGAGCGCGCCGGCGTCAAGGTCGGGGATCGCATCGTCAAGGTCGGCAGCCGGGACGTGCCGACCTGGGATCACTTCCTCCTCGTGATCGGCGCGCGCGCCAACCAGGACGTGCCGCTCTCGGTGTTGCGTGAGGGCCTGGACGTGAAGTTGACCGTGCGTCCCTCGCCGCAGACGAAGTACGAGGTCGGCGACATCGGGATCCTGCCAAACGTGCACCCCCGCGTCAGCACGGTCGAGCCGGGCGGACCAGCGGATCGAGCGGGCATCAAGGCCGGCGACCTCGTCCGTGCCGTGAACGGGGAGACGATGGTCTTCGCCAGCCAGCTGACCGACGCGATCCGGAAGCATCCGAAGGTGCCGCTGTCGATCGCCGTCACGAGGGGGACCGCCCAGCTGGACATCAAGGTGACGCCCGAGCTGAACGGGTCGGTCGGGCGGATTGCGATCGGCATCGGCGACGCCGTCAAGACGATTCAGCCGGGGCCCTTTGGCGCCGTCAAGCTCAGCTTCCAGAAGAACGTCGAATTCGGCGGGCTGATCGTGCAAACGCTCGTCGGCATGTTGACGCGCGAGACGTCTCCGCGCCAGCTGATGGGCCCGGTCGCGATCGCCCAGCTCTCAGGCGACTACGCGTCGGCCGGCTGGCTCGCGCTGGCGACCTTCATGGCGTCGCTCAGCCTGAACCTCGGCCTGCTGAACCTGCTGCCGATTCCGGTGCTCGACGGCGGGGCCATCTTCATCATGCTGCTCGAGGGTCTGGCGCGGCGCGACTTCAGCGTGAAGCTCAAGGAACGGATGCTGATGGTGGGATTCGCGCTGCTGATGACGCTGATGGTGACCGTCGTCTACAACGACCTGACACGCATCCAGTGGATCGATCGGCTGCTTCCGTGGAGACACTGACGGGCGTTACGCGCAACTACGCTTCCGCGGCCTGCGCCCGCGCGTGGCGCACGATGGCCGCGACCAGGCCCGCCATCGTGTGTTCGTCAGCCACGATTGTCGGGGCGATGCCCTGCGATTCGGCGGCCTGGGCCGTGACCGGGCCCAGACAGGCGACGGTGGTGTTCCGGAGCAAGTCGGCGACCGCCTCGGCCCCGTGAGTCCGCACGAAATCCCGCACCGTTGATGGGCCGGTGAAGGTCATCACGTCCACCCGGCGATCGAGGAGCATTTTGTAGATGTCGGGCTCGCCCGGATCGTCCGGGCTGATTGGCACTCCGCGATACGCGGCGACCTCGGTGACCTCAGCACCCGCCTTGCGGAGCTCTCCGGCCAGCATGTCGTGCACGCCCTCGGCCCGCGGCAGCAGCACCCCGCGGCCCGACAGATCGCCGCCGGCCTTGAGCGTTTCGACGACGAGTTCGGGCCGGTACTCCGCGAGCACGACGTCGGGCTTGACGCCGGCAGCACGCAGGTGCTCGGCTGCGGCGCCGACCGCGCAGATCTTTGGACCCTTCAAATCGCGAAGATCGCCCGGGCCGGCGCCGACGCGCTCCAGGAATGCGTCAACGCCGTTCGCGCTCGTGAACACGATCCACGCGAACCGGCTCGCGCGCGCCACCGTCTCGTCGAGCGGCGTGTAGTCCTCGGGCGGCGCGATCCGCACGAGCGGCGCCTGGACCACGAGCGCGCCCTGGTCCTCGAGCAGATCGACCAGCTCGCGCGCCTGCTCGCGGGGCCGCGTCACCACGACCGACCGGCCGAAGAGCGGCCGCGCGTCGAACCAGCGCAGATGCTCGCGCAGCGCCGCGACGCGGCCGACAATCACCATCGCCGGCGAGTCCGCCGCCGCGGTCGTCTTCGAGAGCGAACCGAGGGTGCCCGTGACCGTCTGCTGTGTCGGCAGCGACCCGTTGTAGACGAGCGCGGCCGGCTCATCCTCCGGCCGGCCGTGGCTGACGAGCGCCGACAGCATGGCCGGCACCTGCTTCGGTCCGGCGTAGCAGACGATCGTGCCGTCGAGATTGGCAAGGCTCGCCCAGTCGATTCGGGGCTTCGTGCGGCCGGCGTCCTCGTAGCCCCGGACGAAGGTCAGCGCGTCGCCGCCGCGCCTGTAGGTGACCGCGATCCCTGCGTAGGCCGGCACGCCGACGCCGGCGGTCACGCCGGGCACGACTTCGAACGCCACGCCGTGCTCGTGCACGAAGAGCGCCTCCTCTCCGCCATCGTCGAAGACGAAGGGGTCGCCCCACTTCAGGCGGGCGACGACTTTTCCGTCCTTGCCCTCGCGCGCCTTCTCGACGAGCAGGTAGGAGATCGCGTCCTGCTCGACGCCCTGGGGCGCGGCGCGCCCGACGTCGATGCGCTCGCAGTCCGGCCGCGCGTAACGGAAGAGTCCCGGGTGTACGAGCCGGTCGTAGACCACGACGTCCGCCGCCGCCAGGCATCGCGCGCCGCGCACCGTGATCAATCCGGGATCGCCGGGGCCCGCGCCGATGAAGTAGACGATGGGTCGGTTTGCCATGGGTCGTCCGCGGTCGTGACTCTGGACCGGCATGAGTCTATCAGAACCCTGCGCCTGGGGAGCGCGCCTCGCCGGCCGTCTTCCCGATGCAGATCAGGTGACGTTGCGTCCGGGTGTACCAGCGCCCGTCGACGAGCGCCGGGCTGGCGAGCGTCGGCTCGCCGATACGATTCACGTGCAGCAGCTTGAAGTCCGGCGCCGGGCTCAGCACGAAGGTCTCGCCGTCGTCGTTGGTGAAGTAGATCCGGCCTTCGACCGTGACGGGAGACGCGGAGAAGCTCTCGCGCTTCGCCTCGCCAAGCCTCAGTTGGCCGATGAGCTCGCCCGTCCTCGCGTTGTGGCACGAGGCGACGCTCGCCATGTCGTTGACGGTGTACAGATAGTCGCCGAGCACGAGCGGCGACGGGACGAAGGGCGATCCTTTCGGCGTGCTCCAGGCGACATGCGTCGAGGTGACGTCTCCGGACCCGCCCGGGCGAATCGCGAAGGTCGGGCCCGCGCGGCCCGAAGCCGCGAAGATGAGCCCCTGCCCGACAACCGGCGTCGGAATGACCTCGACGAGGTTGCCGCCGCAGCTCCAGAGCAGGTTGCCCGTCTCAGGATCGAACGCCTCCACCCGGCGGCTGCTGCTCACGACGATCTCGACGTGATCGCCGACCTGCACGGCGATCGGTGTGCCCCACCCGGGCTGCGGCGTGCGGGTCTTGCGCCACAGCTCCTTGCCCGTCGCCTTGTCGATCGCGACGATGAAGCCGTTGTCGGTCGGGATGGACCGATCCATCAAGCGCTGTTCCTGGAAGAGGATCAGCCGATCCTTGTAGAGCAGCGGCGATCCGCCCGGGCCGTGATAGAGCGTGATGGTGCCGAACCCGACGTGCCACACCTGTTTGCCGTTGAAGTCCAGCGCGAGCAGGCCGGCGTTGCCGAAGTAGGCGTACACGCGCTGGCCGTCGGTCGACACGGTGGCCGACGCGTAGCTGTTCTTGGGATAGAGCGGCTCGGCCGGGGCCGAGGGGGCGGAGGCCTGCCACAGCAGCTTCCCGTCGGATCGGCGGAAGCACAGCACCCACCGCGCCGTACCGTCCTCCGTCGCGGAGGTGAGAAAGATCCGATCGCCCCACACGATCGGCGATGAATGCCCGCGGCCGGGCACCTCGGTGCTCCAGACGACGTGCTCCTTGTCGGACCAGGAGTCAGGATAGCCCGCGCCCTCGACGACGCCCTGGCCGGAAGGGCCGCGCCATCGCGACCAGTACTTCATCGCCTCGCCTCCCGGCACGATCATCGAGACCACGAGGTCGGCGGCGGCCGCCACGGCAGAACGCGCCGGCGGAGCCGCCAGCAGGAGCGCCGCGGCGAGTGTCAGGATGACAGGACCAAACGTCCGGTCCGGGCCGAGCGGGCGACAACGGGTGTGCATGATGTCGAAGACGTGCTTGTTCATGCGGCGGCTCTCATGAGGCGCCGCCACAATACCACGCCGAGCCCGCGCGGAAGTCGTGCAATTGGCGGTGGCGTCGGGCGCGCGTGATGCTAGGATCACTCGGCAACGAGGAGGGGCTCGACATGCGATTGATCAAAGCGGTCTCCGTGGCCATGATGATTGCGGCAGTGGTCGCCGCCTGCAAGGACAAATCGACGACGCCGCCCACTCCCACCACGCAGAGCATCGCGATTGCCGGAACGCTCTCGCTCGCGAACAAAAACCAGACGAGCCAGCTCACGGCCACCGCCACGATGTCCGACGGCACGACGGTCAATGTCACGGCCACGTCGAGCTGGTCGTCGAGCAGCACGGCAGTCGCTACCGTCAACAGCGGCGGACTGGTCACCGCGCTGACCAACGGCACATCCGTCATCACCGCGACCTACCAGGGAAAGTCACAGACGAGCACGGTGACGGTGGCGATGAAAGCCACGCCGGAGGCGACCTACCTCTTCAAGAGGCTCTGTAATCCGTTCAGGGCCGCGCTGGATATCACGTTCAAGGAGACCAGCAACAACATCGGGATGAGCGTCACGTCGGTGATGGTCACCATGAAGTTGTTCGGCGTGACGAAGTTCACCCGGGTCTACACCGGGGCGGAGATCGCCGCGCTCACCTCGGGGGGAAGCAACCATCTGGACGCCGGCCAGGCCCGGGTGATGTCCATCGTCGCGTCCTATCCGGGCAACGTCGAAACCGAAGATTCGACAGCGGATGTGATCATCAGTGTGACCGACGATGCGGGCAACACGTTCACGCTGACGCGATCGAGCATCGGGCAGCAGGATTGGTGCTAGGGAGCTTCGCAGCAGGCTTCAGGCTACAGGCTTCAGGCCCCAGGCCGGATCACGATGCACGGTGGCCAGGCCAATGAATTGGGCCGTTGGCCGTGAGCCGTCCTAGGATCCCGTCGGTCCGAAGTAGCCGAGCTTGGTCCGTGCGATGGCGTCGGAGCGGTCGACGCGCACGACAATCCGCCGCCACGCGCCGTCACGCTTGGGGTTCTTCGAGCTGTAGCCCAGCATGTACTGGCTCGACAGCTCGCTCGAGATCTGGTCGTAGACCGCCGGCAGGTCGTTCGTGGTGGCGGGGAAGAACGCCCGGCCGCCCGTCTGGCTCGTGAGCTGCCTCAATACGTACTCCGCCTCCTGGAAGCCCTTTCGCGGCCCGGGTTCGTTCGACCGGATGCCGATGGCGTAGATCGACGTCTCGGATCGCTTCGCGAGGTCCATCACCTCGTCGAATGACACCAGGCTCGAGGTGTCTTCACCGTCCGACAGCAGGACGATCGTCTGGCGGCGGATGTCGTCGCTCGTGCGCGCGCGCGTCTTCTTGAGCTCGCGCAGCGCGATGTACACCGCGTTGTAGAGGGCCGTCGAGCCGCCAGCCGCCACGCCGTTGATCGCCTTCTGCAGATCCGAGACGCAATTGGTGAACGGAAACGCCACGGTGACCCGCGTGTTGAAGTCGATGATCTGGCCGAGGTCCTGCGCGCGCAGCCGCTGCGCGAACCCGGCGGCGGCCACATGCACGGTGTTCATCTTGTCTTCCATGCTGGCGCTCGTGTCGACGAGCAGTGAAACCGCCAGTGGAAGGTTGGAGCGGTTGAAGAAGGTGACGTCCTGCTTGATACCGTCCTCGTACACCGAGAACCGCTCGGGTGGAACGTCGGTCAGGTAGCGGTTCGTGGTGTCGGTGACCGTGACGCTCAGCGAGACCAAATCGACGCCGGCCCGGAACGACGGCAGCTGCGTAGGAGTGACGGGCGTGGCCGGCGCCAAGGCGCCCGATTGCGGGGCGGCCCCCACGCCTGCGACCTGCGGGTTGGCCCGGACAGACAGCGTCGCCGCTGCCATGAGGAGGGCCATCCCGGCGAGCCGACCATTGAGTGCGTTCATCGATTAGTCCGGCGATCGCGGACCGGCGTTCCACGGACGGTGAGGCCTTCCCGGCGCACACCCACCGTGTAGCTGTCCGGGGGAATCAAGCTGTCGGGCCGCGCGTAGGTGATGCGGTACTGGTTGAGCAGATCGGTCGCCAGCCCGTTCAACGCGTTCGCGATGCCCATTTGATCCAGCACATTTTCTCTCAATCCGCCCGTTCCGGCGGTGCCGCGATCGAAGACCAGATCGCGCTGCCGCTCCCCCGAGGTCCCGCCTGGCCGGCCCATCCCGACCATGACGACGTTGAGGGAGGATCCTGCGTCGACCACGGCGCGAACGACTTCGTCGGCCTGCAGGTCGCTGTATTCGATCCCGCCCGCCGAGACGACGACGATCACCGAGCGCAGGTTGTCCCGTTTCCGGATTCCCTGCGCGGCCTCGGAAATCCCGTCGAGTAAGTAGGCCCCGGACCCCCGGATTGCAAAGATCCTGCCGATCGCCTGCTTCAGCGCGGCGGGGTCTTTCGTGTACCCGGTGAGCATCGTCGGCCGCTCCCCGTAGGCGACTAACGAGATTTCGGCAAGTTCGCGCATCCGCCCGACGAACCCCTCGATGCCCTTCCGGATGTCAGGCACCATCCGCGTGGCGACGTGGCTGTTGTCGATGAGCACCGCCACATCGATCGGATCGGTGGCCCGGATGGCCCGCAGCACCTCTCGCCGGGCGCCGTCCTCCC
This sequence comes from uncultured Acidobacteriota bacterium, assembly GCA_963695795.1. GTDB lineage: Bacteria > Acidobacteriota > Vicinamibacteria > Vicinamibacterales > JAKQTR01 > CAVOHU01. The sequence goes on from CAVOHU010000001.1 coordinate 883,385, forward strand.
GGACGATGAAGTCGTCGGGCTGGAGGCTGGTGACCGGCTGGCCTTCCCGGGTCATGACGGAGACATACATGTCGCGCTCGCGCCGATCCTGGTCGGTGAGGCTGGCAGCCTTGACCGTGAACGGCACGAGGGAGGTCAAGGCTGGGGCGAGCAGGCAGAAAGCAACCGCTGCCGCCGGGAGGGCCGCGCGTCTTCGGCACATCTTCTGACGTCCTCTTCGATGTAGGCAGGCCTCCGTGGAGTATAGGAGTCCGCTCGCGCGACGGTCAAGCGCGGAACACGCCGAACTGCTTGACTGGCTGAAACTTGCGGCGAGTCGTCGGGGCGCGCCGGAGGCCCGGTGGTTTCTTGACACCCCAGGGGTCGCATGTTATAACCCGGAGGCTGTCTGCTGTCGTGTCCGAGTCTTCAGACACGAGTGCCTCCCCACACCGCCCCTGAGCACACCAGCGCGGAACAGCCGTTCGCGGTTCCGGACGAGGGCGCCCGGGAGCAGGCCTGCGCGCCAAGGGCGAGCCGGGCAAGGCTGGCAGGTGACTGGCGATGGTCAATACCTTCGTACCGATTCTGCTCTTCATCGTCGTGGCGATCGGCTTCGCGATCGTGACGCTGCTCATTGCACGCCTGGTTGTTCCTCACAAGTACGCCAAGGTGAAGCTCGAGCCGTACGAGTGCGGCATCGAGCCCAAGACCGATGCCCGCGACCGCTACAGCATCCGCTACTTCCTGGTGGCCATGCTGTTTGTCGTGTTCGACGTGGAAACGGTCTTCATGTTTCCCTGGGCGGTCATCATGGACAAGCTCGCGTGGTTCGGGCTGATCGAAATGGTGGTCTTCCTGGTGATCCTCGTGGTGGGCTACTTCTACGCCTGGCGCGAGGGTGCTCTCGAGTGGGCCTAGGCGGGAAGACCGGACCGGCATACCGCATCAACCACGAGTTCTGGACGAGCCCATGTCAGACGGCCCAAACCCCGAGTCGCCAGAGACGCCTGCCTCACCCGCCACGCCTGCCGCGCCGAAGCCCGCCGTCAAGGCCGAGCCAAAGGCGCCGCCGGCTCCACCCGTGCCTCCAGACCAGCCGCCGCCAGCCGACCTTCCGCTGCCAGCCTTCGTGAGCCTCGTACAGTCGAAGCTGCCAGGGGCGGTCGAGCAGGTCAGCTACTGGGTCGGGGACTGGACGATCATCGTTCCGCCCGGCCGCCTCGTCGAGGTTGCGACGCTTCTGCGTGACGCGCCTCAGGCGGCATTCGACTACTGCTCTGACGCGACGGCCACCGACTGGCCGTCGCGCGCAAGGCGGTTCGACGTGATCTACTGCCTCTACTCGACGAGCCTGCGCCATCGGGTCCGCATCAAGGCGCGGGTCGGGGAAGGGGAGAGCGTGCCGTCGCTCACGGGCGTATGGCCGGCGGTCAACTGGCTCGAGCGCGAGGTTTTCGACATGTTCGGCGTGACCTACACGGGCCACCCCGATCTGCGGCGGATGCTGCTCCCGCAGGACTGGCAGGGGCATCCGCAGCGGAAGGACTATCCGCTCGAGGGCCCGGGCGAACTGTTGATGGAGAACCCGCAGGACTGGCTGGTCGCCCGGCAGGCCCGGAACGAGTCCGACATTGAGTAACGCCATGGCATCCGACGCGCCCCGCCCGATGTTCGACACCGACGAGCTCGTCATCAACATGGGCCCGCAGCACCCGAGCACGCACGGGGTGCTGCGCGTGGTGCTCAAGCTCGACGGCGAGAAGGTCGTCGACGCCGACGTCATCATCGGCTACCTGCACCGCGGCATCGAGAAGCTCAGCGAGAATCGCGACTACACGCAGATCGTCCTGCTGACCGACCGGATGGACTACGTCGCCGCCGCCACGAACAACCTCGGCTACGTCGAGACGGTCGAGAAGCTGTACTCGCTGGAGGTGCCGCGGCGCGCGCTCTACATCCGCACGGTCCTCTCGGAGCTGCAGCGCATCGCGAGCCACCTCCTCTGGCTGGGCACGCATGCGGCTGACATCGGCGCGCTGACCGTCCTGCTCTATGGGCTTCGGGATCGGGAGCTCGTGCTGGACCTCTTCGAGGAGTACTGCGGCGCCCGCCTCACCTACAACTGCATGCGGATTGGCGGCCAGCCGCAGGACATCCCGCCGGGCTGGGACAAGCGCGTCCTCAAGTTCTGCGAGCTGATGGAGCAGAAGCTGCCCGACTACGAACAGCTGCTTACCGGCAACCGCATCTGGCTCGAGCGCACGCGCAAGGTGGGAGTGATTTCGGCGGCGGACGCGATCGCGATCGGGCTGTGCGGGCCGCCGCTTCGCGGATCCGGCGTCGAGCGCGACGTTCGCAAGGACGAGCCCTACGCGGCCTACAAGGAATTCGAGTTCGACATCCCGATTGGCACGAGCGGCGACACCTACGACCGGTACCTGGTGCGGCTCGAGGAGTTCCGGCAGTCGATCCGAATCATCCGGCAGGCCGTGGATGGGCTGCCCGAAGGCCCGGTGATGGGCAAAGTGCCGCGCCTCATCAAGCCGCCGGCGGGGGAGACCTATCACGCGATCGAGGCGCCGAAGGGCGAGCTGGGGTACTTCATCGCGAGCGATGGGAAGTCGCTCAGCCCGTACCGCATGCGGGTGCGGCCGCCGTCGTTCTGCAACCTGCAGGCGCTGCCGAAGCTCGTCCGGGGGCACCTGGTGGCGGACGTCGTCGCACTCATCGGGACGATCGATATCGTGTTGGGGGAAGTGGACAGGTAGGGAGATAGGTTACAGGGCACAGGTTACAGGCCTGGCAGGCGCGATTGAGCTGGATGCCTGAAGCCTGAAGCCCGAAACCGGGGGCTGGAGGCTGGGGTCTGGTTGGGTTGGGAGCCTGAAGCCTGTAGCCTGTCAGCAGCCGGAAGCCAGAGACACGTATGGTCGACATCTTCATCCTGCCGCTCATCAAGATCGTCATCGCGCTGGTGGGCGTGCTCGTCACCGTGATGTACATCGTCCTGCTCGAGCGCAAGGTCCAGGCCTGGGTCCAGGTGCGGCTCGGGCCGATGCGCGTGGGGCCGCACGGCCTCCTGCAGCCGCTCGCCGACGTGCTGAAGCTCTTCCTCAAGGAAGACATCACGCCGGTGCGGGCCGATTTCTGGGTGTTCACGGCGGCGCCGATCATCGTGCTCGTGCCCTCGCTCATCGCCTTCGCGGTCATCCCGTTCGGCAGCGAGGTCAACCTGTTCGGCGTCAAAATGCCGCTGCGAATTGCCGACGTGAACGTCGGCCTGCTCTACATCGTCTCGGTCGCTTCCATCGGCGTCTACGGCATCATCCTCGGCGGCTGGTCGTCCAACAGCAAGTACCCGCTGCTCGCCAGCCTCCGCGCCTCCGCGCAGCTCATCAGCTACGAGGTCGCCGTCACGCTGACGCTCGTCACCGTCATCCTGCTCTCCGGCACGCTCAGCATGGTGGGCATCGTCGAGGCGCAATACAAAGCCGGAGCGTGGTTCCTCTTTCTCCAGCCGATCGCCTTCTTCATCTTCCTGGTCGGGGGCCTGGCGGAGACCAACCGAGCGCCCTTCGACCTGCCCGAGGCGGAACAGGAGCTGGTCGGCGGCTTCCACACCGAGTACAGCGGGATGCGGTTCGCGTTCTTCTTCCTCGCGGAATACGCGAACATGATCGTCGTCTCGTGCGTCGGCACGACGCTCTTCCTGGGCGGATGGCTGCAGCCGTTTCCGAACGTGGCGTGGCTCTCGTTCCTCGGCATCGTGCCGAGCTGGGCGTGGTTCTGCCTGAAGGCGTTCGCGTTCCTCTACCTGTTCCTGTGGGTGCGCGCGACGTATCCGCGCTACCGGTACGACCAGCTCATGCGGCTGGGATGGAAGGTCCTGATTCCGCTGGCCATCGCGAACGTCGTGGTGACCGGCCTCGTGAAGGTCCTGCTGCAATAAGGACCCGCAGTCGGAAGCAGTCACTATCATGGCCGAAGCCGTCGCCTTCTACGTCCTCGCCGCGCTCATCCTGCTCTTCGCGGTGCTCGTCATCACGGTGAGGAGCACCGTGCACAGCGTCCTCTTCCTCGTGGCGGACTTCCTGTGCATCGCCGCGCTCTACGTCCTGCTCCAGGCGCAGTTCCTGGCCGTCATCCAGGTGCTCGTCTACGCGGGCGGCATCGTCGTGCTCTACCTGTTCGTCGTGATGCTGGTGAACCTGAAGCACGCGCCCGAGGCGCACTCGGATCCCCGGCGCCAGGGCACGCTCGCGCTGGTGATGTCGGTGGCCGTGCTGGCCGAGCTCGTCGTCGTCTCGGCCTACGGGTATCTCAAGCCCGAAGTGCCATCCGCGGTCCTCTCGCCGAACAACATCGAACAGCTGGGCCGGATGCTCTACACGGATTACCTGATTCCGTTCGAGGTGGCCTCGATGCTGCTACTCGTGGCGATGGTCGGGGCCATCGTGCTGGCCAAGCGGGAGCTCTAGACGCCGATGATTACCCAGACCCACTACCTGGTCCTCAGCTCGGCCCTCTTTATGATCGGGGTCATTGGCGTGCTCACGCGCCGCAACATCATCGTGATCTTCATGTCGATCGAGCTCATCCTGAACGCGGTGAATATCAACCTGATGGCGTTCTCGCACCAGCTCCAGAACACGGTCGGCCAGGTGTTCGCCGTCTTCGTCATCTGCGTCGCGGCGGCCGAGGCGGCCGTCGGCCTGGGCATTATCCTCGCCTTCTACCGCAACAAGGAAACCGTCAACATCGATGAGATGAACCTGATGCGGTGGTGAACGGTATGGAATTGATCTGGCTCATTCCTCTCTTGCCCGGGCTGGGCGCGCTCGTGAACGGCGTGGCCGGCATCCGCTTCTTCAGCAAGCGCACCTCGGGCCTGGTCGCCTGCTCGACCATGGCCGTCTCGCTGCTGCTCTCGCTGAACGCGTTCTGGGAGCTGCTCACCGCGCCCGCCGGCGTCACCGAGCACCAGGTGAAGGTGGCGCAGTGGCTGTCGGCCATCCCGCTGCAGCTCGCCAACGGCGCGATCGGGACCTTCGCGATTCCGTGGGGCTTCAGGCTCGACCCGCTCTCCGCGATGATGATCCTCGTCGTCACCGGGATCGGCTTCCTCATCCACGTCTATTCGATCGGCTACATGCACGGGGAGTCGGACGGGGCCTACGCGCGGTTCTTCGCGTACCTCAATCTGTTCTGCTTCTTCATGCTGATGCTCGTGCTCGGCGACAACTTCCTGGTGATGTTCGTCGGCTGGGAGGGCGTGGGCCTCTGCTCCTACCTGCTCATCGGCTATTGGTACGAGAAGAAGAGCGCGTCGGACGCGGGCAAGAAGGCCTTCATCGTCAACCGGATCGGCGACTGGGGATTCATCCTCGGCGTGTTCCTGATCTTCTCGACATTCGGCACGCTCGACTTCCGCGCCGTCGCCAACGCGGCCGGGTCGATGCCGATGGAGACCGCGTCGTTCGGCACGATTTCGGCCATCACGCTGCTGCTCTTCATCGGCGCGACGGGGAAGAGCGCGCAGATACCCCTCTATGTCTGGCTGCCCGACGCCATGGAAGGCCCGACGCCCGTCTCCGCGCTCATCCATGCCGCGACGATGGTGACGGCGGGCGTCTACATGGTGGGCCGGAACGCCGTGCTCTTCCAGCACGCGCCGCAAGTCATGCTGATCGTCGCGATCATCGGCGTGGCAACGGCGTTCATGGCGGCCACGATTGGGCTCGTGCAGAACGACATCAAGCGCGTGCTCGCCTACTCGACGGTGTCGCAGCTCGGCTTCATGTTCCTGGCGATGGGCGTCGGGGCGTTCGCCGCGGGCGCGTTCCACCTGATGACGCACGCTTTTTTCAAGGCTCTCCTCTTCCTCTGTTCCGGATCGGTCATCCATGCGATGGCCGGCGAGCAGGACATGCGGCGGATGGGAGGCCTGCGGAAGTACCTGCCGATCACCTACGTGACGATGTTCATCGGCACGCTGGCGATCGCGGGCATCCCGCCACTCTCGGGCTTCTTCAGCAAGGACGAGATTCTCTTCCGCACCTTCGAGAGCCACAAGATCATCTGGGGCTTCGCGGTCGTGACCGCCCTGATGACGGCGTTCTACATGTTCCGGCTGATGTCGATGACCTTCTTCGGTTCGTATGCCGGGCCGGAGTGGGACGGCGCGGGCGCAGCGGCTCACGGGGGGGGAGGCCACGGTCATGCCGCGCCCGGGCACGGAGCGGGCGCGCACGGCCACGCGGCGCCCGGGCACGGGGCGGCTGCAGCCGGACACGGCGGTGGGGGGCATGGCGAGTGGCACGGCCCGCACGAGTCACCGAAAGCGATGACGGTGCCGCTTCAGGTGCTGGCCATCGGCGCCATCATCGCGGGTTTCGTGGGCATTCCGGCGGTCGTTGGCGGCAACAACGCCATCGAGCACTTCCTGCATCCGAGCTTCTCCGCGAGCGAGTCAACGATTGGATCGAGCGAGCGGAGTCGCGCCGTAGCCCGCGAAGCGGGCGAAGGCGGGAGCGTCGTTCCCGCTCAGCATGCCGAGTCGACTGGCGCGTCGGCCTCCGCGGCGCACGAAAGCGGCGAAGGGGCCGAGGCGACAGCATCTCACGTCCCGTGGGGCCTCGAATTCGGCCTGATGGTGTTCTCCGTTCTCATCGGCGCGCTCGGGATCTTGGTCGCCTATCGGTTCTACGTGCGCGCGCCGGAGATTTCGGAGAACCTGGCGCAGCGATGGGCCGGGGCGCACCGCGTCCTGTCGAACAAGTACTACGTCGACGAGTTCTACGGCGCCACCGCGATTGCGGGGACGATGGCCAGCGCGCGCGGCCTGTGGACGGTCGACCGGAACGTCGTCGACGGCGCGGTGAACGGCAGCGGCTGGCTGACGCTCGCCTCGTCGTGGGTGTCGCACATGGCCGACAAGTACATCGTCGACGGCCTCGTGAACCTGGTCGGCAAGGTCATGGAGGAGTCGAGCTTCGTCTTCCGCCGGTTCCAGACCGGACTCGTCCAGAACTACGCGCTCCTCATGCTGTTCGGCGTCTTCGCCTTCGTCAGCATCTACCTGTTCTCGCGGTAGGACATCGAATGTTGATGACTTCAATTTCAGGACTCAAGCAGTGAGCAACGCACCATTCCCGATCCTCTCCTCGATCCTGTTCATCCCGCTCGCGGGGGCCGTGCTGCTGCTGTTCGTCAACAAGCGCGCGGAAAACGCCATCCGGTGGATCGCGAACGTCGTCGCGATGATCGGCTTCCTGGTGTCGCTCCCGCTCTGGTTCTGGTTCAAGCCATCCGACCCGGGATTCCAGTTTATCGAGCGGCACGCCTGGATCCCGTCCATTGGCGCCGAGTACTCCCTCGGCGTGGACGGCTTCAGCACGCTGATGGTGCTTTTGACGACGCTGATGGGCGTGATTGCGATCCTGTCGTCGTGGACCGCCATCAAGGAGCGGGTGAAGGAGTTCTACGTCTTCATGCTCGTCCTGCAGACGGGCATGCTCGGCGCGTTCGTCTCGCTCGACTTCCTGCTCTTCTTCCTGTTCTGGGAAGTGATGCTCGTCCCAATGTATTTCCTCATCGGGATCTGGGGCAGCGACCGGCGGCTCTACTCGGCGATCAAGTTCTTCCTGTATACCCTGGTCGGCAGCGTCGTGATGCTGCTCGGCATCCTCGCGCTCTACTTCCACAACGGCGCGACGACGTTCGACATCACGCAGTTCCAGAAGATGGGCGTGCCCTACAACCTGCAGTGGTGGGTGTTCCTCGCCTTCTTCCTCGGCTTCGCAATCAAGGTCCCGATGTTCCCGTTCCACACCTGGCTGCCCGACGCGCACACCGACGCGCCGACGGCCGGGTCGGTCATCCTGGCGGCCATCCTCCTGAAGATGGGGACATACGGGTTCATCCGGTTCAGCCTGCCGATCCTGCCCGACGCGACGAACGCGTTCGTGCCGATGATGGTCACGCTTTCGATCATCGGCATCGTGTACGGCGCGCTGGTGGCGCTCGCGCAGAAGGACTGGAAGCGGCTGGTCGCGTATTCGTCGGTCAGCCACATGGGCCTCGCGATGCTGGGCATGTTCGCGCTGAACCCGGCGGGCATGACCGGCAGCATCCTGCAGCAGCTCAACCACGGCATCTCGACCGGCGCGCTCTTCCTGATCGTTGGCATCGTCTACGAGCGGCGCCACACGCGCGAGATCTCGGAATACGGGGGCCTGTCGAAGGTGATGCCTGTCTATGCCACCGTCTTCATGGTGATGACGATGTCGTCGATCGGGCTGCCGACCCTGAACGGGTTCATCGGCGAGATCCTGGTGTTGCAGGGCGTGTTCGTGGCCAACAAGCTGTGGGCGGCGTTCGCGGCGAGCGGCCTGGTGCTCGGCGCCGGCTACATGCTGTGGCTCTACCAGCGCACGATGTTCGGGAAGATCGAGAACCCGAAGAACGAGAAGCTGCCGGATTTGAACCTGCGCGAGTTTGCCACCTTTGCGCCGCTCATCATCCTGGCGGTGTGGATCGGGCTCTACCCAACGCCGTTCCTGACGAGGATCGAGCCGACTGTCAAGACCGTCGTCGCGCGCGTGAATCCGGAGTATGCGAAGACGCTGGCCGCGGCGCCGTGCGCGCAGACGCCGGCGCCGGTCGCGGCCGATTCGCCGATGTCGAAGTTCGCGGCCCCGCCCTGCGCTGATGCGACGACGCCGGCCGAGCCGGCGAAGGTAGCCGCGCCAGAGGGCAGCGAGCCCGTCAAGCCCGCTTCCCAGACCCCGGCTGGAGGGCGGCACTGATGCCCGCCTGGTTCTCGGCCAAGGACCTGTTCTACCTGCTGCCCGAGCTGGTGCTCACGGCGGCGGCGCTCGTCGTGCTCGTGGTCGACGCGCTGACGCCGAGAAAGAGCCAGCGGCTGCTCTCGTGGCTCGGCCTGGCCGCCCTGGCCGCGACCGCGGTGGCGATGTGGTATGTCGCCGGGGCGCACGTCGCGGTCGGCAACGGCCTGGTCGCCGTCGACGGCTTCGCCTTCTTCTTCAAGGTCGTGTTCCTGCTCGCGGCGGCGCTGACGATCCTGATGTCGGTGAACTACCTCGACGTCGAGGGCAGCCGCCACGGCGAGTACGTCTTCCTGGTCCTTTGCGCGACGCTCGGCATGATGTTCATGGCGGGCGGCACCGACCTCATCACGATCTTCATCGGCCTCGAGACGATGGCCATCTCGTTCTACATCCTGACGGGGCTGCTCAAGCCGAGCCGCCGGTCGAACGAGGCGGCGGTCAAGTACTTCCTGCTCGGCACCTTCTCGCTCGGGCTCCTGCTCTACGGCATGTCGCTGCTCTACGGGTTGTCGGGCAGCACGAACCTGCACGTGATCGCGGTGAAGATCGCCGAGCACGGGCGCGATCCGTGGCTGGTGCTGGCGGTGGTGCTCGTCGTGGCGGGGATGGGGTTCAAGATCGCCGCCGTGCCGTTCCACATGTGGGCGCCGGACGTGTACGAGGGCGCGCCGACGCCGATCACGGCCTTCCTGTCGGTCGGGTCGAAGGCGGCGTCCTTCGCGATGCTGCTGCGGATCTTCATCGAGGGTCTGCCGTCGATGTCGGCCGACTGGACGCTGCTTTTCTACGCGCTCTCGGTCATCACGATGACGGTGGGGAACATAGCAGCGCTGACGCAGGCCAACATCAAGCGCATGCTGGCCTACTCGTCGATCGCGCACGCGGGCTACCTGCTCATCGGGATCATCGCGGGCACGCCGCGCGGCATCGCGGCGATGATGATCTACCTCGCGATCTACGCCTTCATGCAGATGGGCGCGTTCGCGATCGTCGTCATGATGCGCCGGGCGGACGAGGTCGGCGACGAGCTGAAGGACTTGAGCGGGCTTTACTTCCGCAACCCGGGCGCGGCGCTGGCGATGCTGATCTTCATGCTGTCGCTCGGCGGCATCCCGCCGACGGCGGGGTTCATGGGCAAGTTCTGGCTGTTCAGCGCGGCGATCGAAGCCAACTACGTCTGGCTCGCCGTGATCGGCGTCCTCAACAGCGCCATCTCGCTCTATTACTACGTCCGGGTCGTCGTCTTCATGTGGATCAAGACCGAGACGGTCGGCTCCGAGCCGAAGCTCGGGCCGGCGCTCGCCACGGCGCTCGCGGTGGCCGTGATCGGGACGATCCTCATCGGCGTCTACCCGCGTCCACTCTTCGAGTTCGCGGTCGCCTCGGCCCGCACGCTCGGCGTCGTGGGCATGGCGGCGACGCCGCTGCAATAGAGACGCGGGCGACCCACCGGGTCGCCCCTACGAGATCACGCTGCCGCGCGCGTTCTGACGCTCGTCGTCGGGTCGAACGTAAATCGTTCACACGCTCTAAAGCCCCGACCTGCATCCAGAGTCGGTCACTGTCTCGGGATGTAGGCCGGGTCTTTAGACCCGGCGATCCCAATGCAGCGTGCCCTGTGCGGCCATTCTGCCGTCCGTCACGGGCCTCCCGACTCCAACACGACGGCCCATTCGCCAGCGCGGCCTCCGGGCCGTTCGTCTTAGGGCCTGTTAGCAAACAAGGGTTGCAGCATTTGTTTGCTTACAGGCCCTTATGGCGGGCCCACACGCTCAACCTGTGACTGTAATTCATGAACAGCGCCTTACCGCACCGCAAACCTGATCTCTCGCCGCACCCGCGCGCCCGGACGTGCGGCCTCAACCGTGAGCAGATAGGGCCCGGTCCGCAGGCGCGCCAGCGGCAGCTCGATCCGGTAGTCGGCCGCGCGTCCCCTGGCGAAGCGGTCGGGCGCGAGAGTCTCGCCCGTGTCGAACACCACGGCCCCACGGTCATCCGTCACCTTGACGCTGATTGGAGTGGCCGCGATCGGGCCGCGACCCCCTTGGTAGATGCGCAGGAACGCGGCGGCGTGGTCGTCCTGCCCGAAGGACCGTTCAGCGGTCGGCGTCACGGGCAGGAAGGACGCCAAGCGGCCTGTCGGCCGCGACTGCGGCAGCGGCGCCACGGTCAGCACCAGGCCCGACATCGACAGGTCCGTCGTCGAGAAGTCCGGCACGTCCAGGTCGAGGAACACGCTCCCGTTCCTCCCGAGGGCGCGGCTGTGGGCTCCGAGCCGGAGTTGGTAGCGTCCGGGCTTCAGCGCAAGCTGTGACAACACCTCGTAGTGCGCATCTTCGGGGCGATCCGGTCGAAAGCGGATGTCGAGGGACACGCGGTCGGATGCCCGGCGCTGTCCCTGTGGATCGTAGGCGAGCACCAGCACCTCGATCGAGTCTTCGCCGGCTGAGGGCGGGCGCGGCTGGCGTATCGCGGCAACCACCGCGACATCGACCTCGCGGCCGGCCGCACGTGCAAAGGGCGCTGCGGCCGCGCCGAGCGCCAAGCCACCCTCTGGCACCATCTCGGCCATGACGTCGACGAGGGACGGCGTTCTGGCCGCAGTGGTCCTCGCCGCGTCGGCCTTCCGCTCGAAGTAACCGTTGCGGCTGCGTACGGTCACGCCGGGCCGATTGACGCGCACGTCAATCCGCCGAAACCGGCCCTCCGACCGCCCGTTCGACGGCACATAGCCCAGGAGGTAGTAGGAACCGTTCTCGACCAGGATCTGCGAGATCCCAGGCCCCGCGTCGTTGGTATCGACGACCGCGAGGCCGCCGGTGTTGACGGCCACGGTCTGCAGGAACTCCCGGTTGATTCGACCGGGGCTGCCGGCTCCGAACGACGCACGCAGCCCACCGGGATCGAGGGCATAGAAGGCGACATTGGCGAGCTGAGCCGCGCGGAACGACTCCTGCAGCTTCTGCACCAAATCCCTCGAAAGCCCCGCGGCGTCACCGGTGCCCGCCAGGTTGGTCGCCGGCGCCATCACGCCGAGATCAAGGGGCACGCCGACACTGACGAGCACCAGCGCCTTTCGGCGGTCCGGCAGCGCCGCCAACTGCTGAGCCACGCCAGTCAGGCAGTTGAGCGTGGCGGTATAGAGCGTGGCAGCGGCTGGTGTGAACTCGTCAAACGGAACCCGCATGGAGTAACCCTTGGCCGTCGGGCCCCCCATGCCGTCGAGTGCCCCGTTGAAACTGTCGACCGCCGCGAGCAGGCGCGCCTTGTCGCGCGTGAAGTCCTGGCCGAGGCGTGCGTTCACGGGGAAGACGACGGCGGCGAGGTCGCGGGGGGCCAGGGTCTCGATCATCCGCCGGCCGAGCGCCCGGGCGTGCGGCACCTCCCGCGCGGGCATCGGTGTCCCGTCGTCCATGACGACCACCACCACGCGCCCGTCCTTGAACTCCTCGTTGCTTCGGACGTCCGGCATGACCTCGCGCGTCCATGCCGCCCGGGCAGCGTCTTCCGCGGGTGGGTCCGGAATGTCGACGGCCGTGAACGTCTGGATCGTCTGTGGCCGCCCGTCTTCGAGGATCGTGAAGTCGGCCGCCGTCAGGCCACGAAGCGGGCGGCGGTCCCTGTCGAGCACGGACACGTCGAGGACAACCGCCTCTACGGCTGCGCGAAACGTCGGGGGCTGCTGCCCGGGAACCGACACCGAGGTCAGTACGGCGAAGACGACGAGAGGCATGAGCGCACCAGTGACCGCACGCCTCGACCATTCCACGAGAACCTCCATGAAGAGGTCTGCCGACGGTTCAGCGGCACGCCGCTCGCTTAGACCATATCACCGAGCGGCGCGGTTGCGCAGGCCGCCAGCGGCGATCCGCAGGTCCGTCCGCACCGGCACTGGGCACGTGTCCCTGGCTTGACAGTTCAGGCTACCGACCTGAGAATCTGCCGTGTCTCCTGGAAGGTCGTCTGCACCACATGACGATTCACAAGAATGCCTCGACCGCCGACGCAGCGGCGGCGACACAGCGGCTCTCCGAGGTGGCGCGCATCTGGGAGGGCCACGCCCGCAGCGACCCGCTTTGGGCGATTCTCAGCCAGAACGACAAAGCCGGACGGCAGTGGAATCCGGAGGAGTTCTTCGCCACGGGTCGGACGCAGGTGGAGGAGCTGTTCTCTGAGCTGGCCAGCTTCGGCGTTGCGCCCAGGGGCGGACGCGCGCTCGACTTCGGATGCGGCGTGGGGCGGCTCACTCACGCCCTGGCTGCCCGGTTCGACACGGTGGTCGGAGTCGACATCTCCGAAACGATGATCACCCTGGCGAACAAACTGAACCCGAGTCCGGGGCGGATCCGCTTTCTGCTCAACCGGTCGGATGATCTGGCCCAGTTCGAATCCGCTCACTTCGATTTCGTCTGCACGCTCATTACACTCCAGCACGTGCCCCCCGAACTGAGCCGCCGCTACCTGACCGAGTTCCTTCGCGTCCTGAAGCCCAGAGGGATCCTTGCCTTCCAGCTCCCGTCTCATCTCAGGAATGGGGCCAAGGTTGGTTATCAGGTCGAACAGGTGCCGGACGAAGCGTGCAGGGCGGCCATCTCGGTGATCGAGTTCCCCGGGGCGGTGAGCGAGTCGACCACCTTCTCGGTCCGTCTGGTTGTTCGCAACGTGAGCCCGGTGGAGTGGAGGCCGCTCGAGGCGCCGGGTGTCGTACCTGACACCTACTGGACAGCCGGAGACGGAACCAGGAAGTGCTCGAAGGTCGGGCAGATCGATGTCGGCAACCACTGGCTGTGGGAGGATGGCACGGCGGCGATCCTTGATGACGGCCGCGTCTCGCTTCCCGACCGGCTCGGCCCGGGAGAGGAAGTCGTGGTCGACCTCCGCGTGACGTCCCCGCCGCGCGCCGGACAGGTACAGCTGCGAGTTCGATGTCGTGCAGGAACGTCTGTGCTGGTTCGGCAGCAAGGGATCGGCGACCACTCGCGTGGCGATAGATGTCCGCGAGCCTGGAATCGTGAAACGGATTGCTCGCGGGCTGGCGTCGGTCCTCGGGAGCCGATCAGCGGGCGACCGACTCGCCGGGCGACATACGCAGGACGAGTCGGCGCGAGCCATCGTGTCCGCTGCGCAGTGGAACCGGGCGATGGAGGGCGTGCCTCCGGTTCCCGGACAGCCCGAGCCTTACGAGATGCACCCAATCGCCAGGGCCGACGTGGAGCGGTTCGTCCAGGATCAAGGCGGCGAACTCGTGGGCGCGGTCGAGAGCTTCGCGGCCGGCTGGGAATGGGTGAGCTACCTCTACTGTGTGCGCACGCGCCGTCTCACGAAGTGAAGCTGAACTGGGCGCTGCCGTGCCAGCCGCACGCTCGGCGTCGTGGGCATGGCGGCGACGCCGCTGCTGTACACGAGCAGGCGACAGGCTACAGGCCACGGCCTTGCGGGCGACCCATCGGGTCGCCCCTACAACGTCACACGTGTTGCGTCGACTGCGTTCACCGCGACGCCGCATGCACCATTGGCCGGATGTGTGACGCACTATTCGCTAGCAGGTGAAATTCACCGTGAGTAATTTCGACTGGTAGGAAGAATCACGGTTAGGCTGCTCGTCACGGGCCGCGGGCGCCTCGGCCTCTACCGGTTCTCAGCCGGTCGGCGCGACACGCGGCCGGTCTGTTTCCGTGCGAGGGCTCGCACTGCCAGTCGAGCGGCACGGATTCAGCCGATCGTCGCAGCTCGAGAATCGCGTTTCGACCGCGCCCGCGCGACGCGCCACCTCGAGGTACGACGCCAGATGCAGGCTGTCGAACCCGCGCAATCGATACCGTTCCGCCAGGTCACCCGCCTCCCGGCAGATCGACGCTGACGCGACGAGAGCGAGATACTTCGGCCAGTCCCGCTCGAACGCCCTTTTCGCCCGGCCGAAGACGGCCGGCGTGAGGCCCCCTCTCTCCGCCGCCCGGCCAGCTCCGCCCGGGTTTCCGGGTAGGCAACAGCGGAAGTGGCCACGAGGGTGGCCGTGGTGACGAGCGCTCGGACGGCCTCGCTTCCCGGTTCCGGGACGTAAAGCTTCACGAGGCTGCTGGTGTCCAGATAGAGCGTCACCGGCGGTCCTCGATCACCGCGGCGGACACCGTCTGCCCGTTCCGCGCCTCGAGGGGACGCTCAGAGCCTTCCGGCTTCCCGCCGTTCCAGCTTGCCTGTCCTTCTGCAACGAGGTCACGGGCCCACAAGGTCGCCTGGGGAAGCGCGACGGCGTCTAGTGTGGCAATCGCCCGACCCCGTTCCGTCACCACCATGCGCGCGCCCGCCCGGACGCGCTTGAGATGGTGACTCAGATGGGCCTTCAGCTCGCGGATCCCTACCGTCTCCATGGGTCGCGCGGCTCCTTGTGTGACTACCAATATACCAAGATGTAGTCACATCAACCCCTGGGCGCGCCTCGGCTCCCGCGCTCGGCGTCGTGGACATGCCGTCGCGCGCTCGCGGTCTCGATTGGTGCAGAATGGGAAGGTATGGACAAACTCCTGACCGCGGCACTGCTCGTCGCGCTCGCACCAACCGCCGCCGACGCGCAGGTCAACGCCGGCACACTACCGGCCGACCCCAGCCAACCGTTCACGATCACGAAGGTGGCGGAGTTCAACCTGCCGTGGCGCATCGCGTTCCTGCCCGATGGACGCATGCTCATCACGGAGAAAGTCGGCCCCGTCTGGCTGGCCACACAGAACGGCGACAGGATCCCGGTCGCGAACGTACCGGCGGTGGAGGCACGGGGCCAGGGCGGCATGCTCGGCATCTTCCTGGCGCCTGGCTATGCGACCAATCACTTCGTGTATCTGACCTACGCGGAGCCCGGCGAAGGCGGATCGAGCCTGGCGCTCGCGCGCGCGACGTTGTCGATCGGCAAGGACGCGGCGAGCCTGGACGGACTCGAGGTGCTCTGGCGCCAGATGCCGAAGGGCCGCGGCGGGCAGTTCGGCGCGCAAATCGCGTTTTCGCCGGACGGCAAGTACTTGTATCTCGCGGTCGGCGAACGGCAGCGCATGACGCCGGCGCAGGATCCCAATCAGGCGCTTGGAAAGATCCTGCGCCTCACGCTCGACGGCAAGCCGGCGCCTGGCAACCCGAACGCAGGCAAAACCGGCGCGCCGACGGTACCGCTGATCACTCCGCCGCGGGACACGGAGGTCGCCAAGACCGCGCCGGTCGTCAGCACGTACACATTCTCGGGGCCGAATCTCGCGCCGGCGGAAATCTGGGCCACCGGTTTTCGCACCCCGTACGGCTTGGCGTTCGCGCCCGATGGTCGATTGTGGGAACTCGAACACGGCCCGCGCGGCGGCGATGAGCTGAATCTCATCGAGCCGGGCAAGAACTATGGCTGGCCGCTCGCGGTCTACGGCGTGAACTACAACGGCGTCCCGATTCCGAGCCCGGACACGCGGCCCGATCTCGCGAGGCCGGTCATCTACTGGACGCCGGTGATCGCGCCCGGCAATCTCGCCTTCTACAAGGGCGCGATGTTCCCGCAGTGGAACGGCTCCGCGCTCGCCAGCGGCCTCGTCTCGCAGGCGCTCATCCGCATCAGGTTCGACGGCAAGGGCGGCGCGGCGCAAGCCGAGCGCTGGGAGGTCGGCTTCCGCGTGCGCGACGTCGAAGTCGCGCCCGACGGCGCGATCTGGCTGCTTCAGGACGCGAATCCGGGCGGCCTGTATCGCGTGATCCCGAAGTAGCGCATTTCCCGTATCGCCACCGTCTCGAGCGAAACAGGTTGGCGCCTCATCCTTGACACGTGGGGACTGTCGATCTAACGTCTACGCGAATCCCGAAGTCATAGCGGTGCAGACGTGAGCGGAAGACTCCCGACCGGTGACATTGTCCCCATCCTCTCGGCTCGGACCCTACCAAATCCTGGGCGCTCTTGGCTCCGGGGGCATGGGCGAGGTCTACCGCGCGCGAGACACGCGACTCGATCGCATCGTCGCGATCAAGGTCCTGCTCGATGGCACCGGGGCCGATCCTGAGGCTCGTCGGCGCTTCGAGCACGAAGCACGGGCCGCAGCCGCACTCAACCATCCACACATCTGTCAGCTCTACGACATCGGCTCCCACGAAGGCACCGACTTCCTCGTCATGGAGTACCTCGAGGGCGAGTCGCTGGCCGCGCGACTGGCCAGGGGGCCCCAGCCGCTCGATCAGCTCCTGCGCACGGCGGTTGAAATCGCGGACGCGCTCGACCAGGCGCACCGCGCCGGCATCGTGCACCGCGATCTGAAGCCCGCCAACGTGCTGCTCGCCAGGCTCGGTTCCACTGCCGCGAGCGAAGGCCGGGGGCGGGACAGCGGAACCCGCGCCAAGCTGCTCGACTTCGGATTGGCGAAGCTCCGGCCTCCCGCCGGTCCGGGCGGCGTCGCGACCGCGACGGCGAGCGCCCCGCTCACGCGTGAGGGCAGCATCGTCGGGACTCTGCAGTACATGGCTCCCGAGCAGCTCGACGGCCGCGCTGTCGACGCGAGAGCCGACATCTTCGCATTCGGCGCCGTGCTCTATGAAATGGCCACTGGCCGGAGAGCGTTCGAAGGGAAGAGCCAGGCGAGCGTGATGGCCGCCATCCTCGAGCGCGAGCCGCCGGCGATTTCGACCCTCCAACCGCTCACACCGCCGCAGTTCGGACACCTCGTCGCGCGGTGCCTCGCCAAGGATCCCGACGAGCGCTGGCAGACGATGAGCGACGTGATGCGGGAGCTGAAGTGGATCGGCGACCAAGGGGGTTGGCCGCCAGCCGCGAGCGGCGCGGCGGTACGCCCCGCGTTTGCATGGCGCTCGTGGACGACGGGCGCAGCGCTCACGACCGTCTTTGCGTTGACCATTCTCGCCTTCGTCGTCGGGCGACGGCAGACGACGCCTATCGAAACAGGCGTTGTCCGTCTCTCGGTGCTTCCTCCGGCGAATGTCGCCCTTCCCCCAGACGAGGCCCCGCTCGTGTCCCCCGACGGTCGTCGGGTGGCGTTTGTCGGGAAGGGCGCCGACGGCGTGCGTCAGGTCTGGGTGAGAGACCTGGACACCCTCGCCACGCGGCCTCTCGGCGGAACGGCAAACGCGACACAGGCGTTCTGGTCGCCTGACGGTCGCGCGGTGGGGTTCATCGCGGACGGCCGGCTCGAGCGCATCGACGTTGCCGGTGGGACGCCACAGGTCCTGGCGACCAACCTCGGCACGGGTCGAGGGGCGGCGTGGAGTTCCGCAGGCATCGTGCTGATCTCGCCGGCGTTCGCGACCGGGCTCTACCGTGTGCCAGCGACGGGCGGCCCGATGGAACAGGTGACGGAGCTGGACCCGTCTCGAGAGGAGAGCGCCCACCGCTATCCGTGCTTTCTGCCTGACGGCCGGCGCTTCGTCTTCTTCGTCCAGAGCGCCCTTCCCAAGCACAAGGGGGTCTATCTGGGCTCGCTGGACTCGCGTGAGACCCGGTTCCTGGTCCAGTCCGACACGATGGCCGTGTACGTCTCGCCGGGCTATCTGGTCTTCGCGCGCGAGGGCGTCTTGATGGCCCAGCAGTTGGATGCCGGGACGCTGGACCCACGGGGCGCTCCCGTCAGTCTCGGTGACGGCGTTACCTACAACGTGAACAGCGGGTGGGCCGCCCTCTCGGGATCCCCGCGTGCGCTGGCGTATCTCACCTCGACCGCACCTACCAACGAGCTCGTGTGGGTCGATCGAGACGGGAAGCGCCTGAGCGTGGTCAGTGAGTCCTTCAGCAGTGCCAATCCGAATCTCTCACCGGACGGCACGCGCCTCGCGATGGAGGTTTCAGATCCGCGCACGGGCGCGCACAGCGTGTGGGTACGCAACTTGACGCGCGGCACGTCACTCCGGTTGACGTTCGACGCTGCCGGCTCGCATTTTCCTGTTTGGATGGCGGACGGCGAGTGGATCGTGTTCGGGTCCGGACGCAAGGGACCGTGGGATCTCTACCGCAGGCGGGCAAGTGGCGTTGGACCCGAAGAGTTGATCCTCGAGACCGGCGCCATGAAGCGGCCCGGTTCGGCGTCACGGGACGGCCGCTTCCTGTTCTACGAATCGGGCGACCCTCTGCCCGAGCTGTGGCGGCTGCCGCTCGCCGGTGATCGGACGCCGAAGCCATTCCAAGTGGAAACCAAGGCGCGCATGGCGCAACCTCGACTTTCCCCCGACGACCGATGGCTGGCCTACACATCGGATGAGTCGGGGACAAGGGAGATCTATGTGCGGGCGGCAGGCGGGCCCGGGAGCAAGTGGCAGATCTCGACAAGCGGCGGCAGGGACCCGCACTGGCGAGCGGATGGCAAGGAGTTCTTCTATCTCTCCGGCGACGACAAGCTGATGGCGGTCGAGGTCAATTCCACGGGGCCAACCTTCGAGACCACGACGCCGACAGCGCTCTTTGGTGCGCGGCTCACCGGCTTCCCGGGCACGGATTACGCGGTCGGCGCCGACGGCCAGCGCTTCCTGCTGAACGCGCCCTATACCGGTCCTGTCTCGACACCCATCACCGTCGTGTTGAACTGGACCGCTGCCCTGAAGCGGTGAACGAACCGTGAAGCGACGCGGCGCCAAGCGAACCGCTCCCCATTGATCCCCTCCGGGCGGGCGGAGGGCCGCCCAGATCCCTGCTATCGTCGACTCGTGCCCTCGGGAGCGCCCGGGAAGGGGAGTGGAGAAGTCGATCCAGCGTATGCACATTCGCACATTCGCCAAGCTCGGAGCGGGCACGCTGTGTGTCCTGGGCGCCGCACTGTTGGTCGCGTGGGGATTGCGCCCGGACGACTCAGCTGGACCCTGTGTCGTCGAGAGCGGCCCGGCGATGCTTCCCGAGGTTCCCGAGACGAGTGGGCTGGCGATCAGCCGCCGCGATCCCGGCCTGCTCTGGACGCACAACGATTCCGGGAATGATGCCACGCTGTTCGCGCTCGACCCTGCGGGCGCCGTGCGTGGGCGCGTTCGGGTTCCGATCGAGATGCGCGACTGGGAGGACATTTCGGCCGGGCCTTGTCCTTCCGGCGCTTGCCTCTACCTTGCGGACATCGGCGATAACAGGCTCGCGCGTCGAAGGATCCAAATCTATCGCGTGCCGGAACCAGGGCCCAGCGATGTGGAAACAGCGCCGCCGGAGGTTTTCAACGCGACCTACTCCGATGGCCCTCACAACGCGGAAGCCATGTTCGTCATCGGTCCGGACCTCTTCATCGTCACAAGGGACCACACTGGCGGTGTCTACCGGTCGACACTGTCCGGCAGCCGAGATCTCGCATTTCAACTCATCGGCCAGCTGGGACTCGCGGCCGTCACGGACGCCGAAGCATCTCGCGACGAGAAATCCGTCGTGGTGAGGACGTCCGAAGAAGTCGTCTTCTACCGGGCAAGCGAACTAATCCTCCGCCATACCATTCCGTACCTGCGCATTCCGATTGATGGGTTGAAGGAACCACAGGGCGAGGGCGTCGCGCTCGATGGAAACATGCTGTACCTGTCGAGCGAAGGCAGACCCTGGAACCGCGCCGGCAGATTCCTCAGCCTGCGCTGCACCTTGCCCCGATGAGGCGTGACTCCGGACGCTCAGGCGTCCCCGGCCCGCATGCAGGTGGCGTAGGCGCCAACAGCCGAGCCGCACGACGAGTACCAACGGGAATCCGCGGAAACCACCGGCGAGCAGTTGGGGCCGAAGGGAATTACGTCTCCCGCGACTTGAGTGCACCGCGGAACTTGTCGGCGAGCGATCCGAACCCCTCAGCCGGGGCGACATCCTGGCGCTCGGAGTACTCTCGAAGCTCATCGGCCGCCTGCGCGCCCGACACGATGTCGGCCTGGGATCGACCGATCTCGCCAGGCTGTGGCGAGAGGTCCGGCACCAGCGCAACGCCGATTCTCCTCTTCTCGGGATCGATGGTCAGAATCTCGAACGCCCCCGTCATCCCCACGGCAACCAGGCGGGACCATCCGTCCGATCGTCCCGTCGGCGGAAACGTTGAGGCATGCGCGAGCCCCTCGATGCCTGGCTCCAATTCGACAAACGCCCCGAACTCCGCCAGGCGCGTAACGCGGCCGGTCCGCACCTGGCCCACATCGTACCTGCCGGAGATGGTCGACCACGGATCGGCGGTGAGCTGCTTCAGCCCGAGCGCGATCCTCTGCGTGTCGTTGTCGACGCGCAGCACTTTGACGTTGATCTCCTCGCCGGGCTTGACGACCTGTGACGAGTCGGCAACACGCGACCACCCCATCTCCGATACGTGGAGCAGGCCCTGCACGCCGGCCCCGAGATCGACGAAGGCCCCGAACTCGCGCACGGACGTGACGCGACCGGTCAGCACCGCGCCCTCGACGATCGACCGCCGGAGCGCGGCGGCCTTCGCGCGCTGCTCCTCCTCGAGGAGCGCGCGCCGCGAGACGACGAGGTTCTTGCCGCCTTCCTTGTACTCGACGATCCGGAACGTGAAGACGTGGCCTTCGTACTCCGCCGGGGCCGCGTTCCGGACCGTGTCGATTTGAGAGATCGGGCAGAACGCGCGCTGCCGGCCTATTCGCACCTCGTATCCGCCCTTCACCGCTCGTTCGACCTTGCCTTCCACCGGAAGCCCGGCGTGAAACGCGTCGTCGAGCTGCCG
This sequence comes from uncultured Acidobacteriota bacterium, assembly GCA_963695795.1. Taxonomy (GTDB): domain Bacteria; phylum Acidobacteriota; class Vicinamibacteria; order Vicinamibacterales; family JAKQTR01; genus CAVOHU01. The sequence continues at coordinate 904,857 of CAVOHU010000001.1, forward strand.
ATCGGTCGCGGCCCCGCGAGCCAGCTTCCGCGAGAGCGTGAGCCCGCCATCTGTCGATACCACGAGCGCCTGAATGCGGTCGCCCTCAGCGACCTCCAGCACCCCATCGGCATTCCTCAGTTCCTCAATCTCGATGACCGCTTCGCCTTTGCCGCCGACGTTGACAAACGCCACCTCGGGGCCGATGGCGACGATGGTGCCCTCGATGGTCTGTCCCCTCTCGAAGCGCGTCGCCTGTACCGAAGCCTCGAACATCGAGGCGAAATCCTCTTCGGGCTCGCTCACGGCGCACTCCTCCTGATAATGTCGACACGTCGGTCCCGGTGGATTCGATCGCTACGTGCCTGAGTATAGGCCCCGTTCAGGAATAACTGCTCCATCCTGGTCGCCGATGCAGCCCGGCGGACTGCGTTGCTCAACGCTCAAGTATTCCCGATACTCTCGCGTTTCGCGCCTTGTCGGCCGGGCGCCTCGACACCCAGGATGGCACACCTATTCCTGAACGGGGCCTTACTCCGAGCAGCCGGTCTGTCAGCGGTACCGCGGGCAGTGAGCGTCGCAATCCGGCCCTGAGCACGATGGCGTGCTCTCGCTGAAGTTCGAGCCGAGCGGAGGCGAAGGACGGAACGAAGGAGCTTCCGGCGAGAAATGGCAGGTCATGGCCCGGCGACAGGCGAGTCGTCCACCTTTCGCCTGGACGACCCGCCCGTCACCGTCGCCAAAGATCCTCTTCGAGATCCCGAAGCTTACCGAACGGCCTTGGCGGCGTTCACGAACCCGGCACCGTAGTATGGGTCGCGGCCGGTTTTGCCCTCGTCATCCGCTGACTGGGCCAACTTCGTCTTGAGCGCCCCGAGCGAGATGCCGGGATTCGCCAGCTTGATGAGCGCCGCGACAGCAGCGACCGCAGGAGATGATGTCGGCGCCCGCTCCGCCTGCGCATCGCGGCGTCGCCGCATACAGGATGCCCGCGATGACCGCCCCGAAGGATCGGGAACCGTTGTGCAGCACCTTCAGGCCGATGAGCGTCGCCTCGGGGGCGATGCCGACGGTGCCGATCGCGTTGTCTGCCGCGGCGACGATGCCCGCAACGTGTGTCCTGTGCCAGAACGTGCCGGTGTCCTGATTGAACGCGAATCCCGGCACGAGGGACCGCGAAGCGGCGACGTCGAGGTCTGCCGCCAGACTCTACTGGGCCGAGTGAATCCCGCCGTCGAGGATCGCAACGCGCACGCCAGCGCCGGCGTATCCCGCGGCCCAGGCGCCCGGAGCATCGACAGCCTGGGCTGACCACTGGATGTTCGTATATAACGTGTCATTCGAAGGATCGTCGGTGGCCTCGTTCCGCAGGACCGTGTTGGTCGGCCGCTGCCATTGCACGATCGCGTCCTCATCGACGCTCTGGACCGCGCCAGACGCAGCGAGCACCGTCGCGAAGTCCGGGTTCTCCGAGGTGACGACCGCGAGTCCAGCGCCATCGTGTTGAAACGTCACCTGACCGCCAGCGGCGGCGGCACCCCAGCGGGCGGCGGAGACGACGTACGACTTGGATTCGGCGGCGGCCAGACTGGCGACCGCCAGAGCGCACGCGACTAGGACACACCTGTTGGCCAGGGCACTCCCTAGAAAGTGGTCCGTGTACGGAACCCGGGCAATCCCCGAGTGATTTGTGCTGGGTGTGCCGGTGTGGCACACGGTCCGGCGGCGGTCAACGGGAGAGAAGCCGCAGGAGGATGGGCGCGGCCGCGACCTACGACGCGATCGGTCCTAAGCGAAGGTGCGATGGAACCGGGCCAGACGTCTCGCTCGCCCTCGTCGCTCCGGCCCCGTCCGCCCGCGGTGACGGGTTCGTCACCGCTTCACGCCTCAGCGCGCGTATTCCAGCCCAGACTGATTCCCTGGTACACGGCAACGCCCGACTCCAAGCGGACGCTTGAAGTCGGGCGCGCCAATGCGTGAAGACCACGCATCCTGGCGAGAGCCAGGATTCAGCTATCGGTGTGAGACTCAATCTTCCGTTCGCGCATAACCTCGAGCCAACAACGTTCGTGTACAGGCTCGGCGACTATGCGCGTCACGAGCCCGGTGGTCGTTCCATTCGAACCTCCGAATCTTGCTTGAGGTAACAGTCATACTAATAGGCCTCGCACGGCACTCTGTCAAGGTCTTGGCGCAGAAATATTCTGCGCGACGGTCATGATGAGGACAGTCGACGCCCGTCGCCAGGCCTCAAGGACTTGCACACTGATCCGAAGCCGGGGAGAATGCCGGCAGGCGGTGGGTGGATCCGCAGTCTTCCACCTCCGCAACCTTCGGCGACTTGCGCCGGGAGTTCGACGGGATAATGGGAAAGCGACTTCGCAAGAAAGACCTGTTGAGCGAAATCCAACGTGAACGAAAGGCGTTGGACGATTCGCTCGCGCTCGTGCCGGCAGTTCAGATGACGAAGCCGGGGGTGACTCGCGGTGGGTGGTCGGTCAAGGACGTCCTCGCCCACCTGGTCGAGTGGCAGCACATGAATCTTGGCTGGTATGCCGCAGGATTGCGAGGGGAGAAGCCGGCCATGCCGGCGCCGGGGTACACCCTGAGAGAGTTGCCGCGGCTGAACCAGATGATCTACCGCAAACATCATCGACGGTCGCTTCAGGCCGTGATGGACGACTACCGGGCCTACCACCAGCGCATCCTGGACCTCATCAACTCTCTTTCGGATTCCGACCTGGTGACGCTGGGACGGTTCAACTGGACGGGCGCTTCGTGGACGTTGAGCGACTATTTGCGGGCCAGCACGGCCGCTCATTACCTGTGGGCGCGCACCCGGATTCGGCGCTGGTGGCGCGCGCAGCAAAAAAACGAACTACGACCGACGAGTTGAGTTTAGCTCGCCGCCGAACGAATCGCCGGACGCGAGCGGCGGGAGGACAGCGCTCGGCGCGAAGATGAGGCGCCGCGGCGTCGTGCGCCGCCGCTTCACTCTACGCGGCGCTCATCCACTCGTGGCCATTCGCCGCCGTAGAAGGTGTGTGGGCCGTGGTCGCGCTGCGGCGTTGGCTGCGGGTCCGTCTTCGACCAGGCCGTTCCCAGGGGGCGGGTGCTCGCTGACGGCCGCGCCTTTGCAGTAGACGGACAGGCCACAGGCTCCAAGCCACAGGCCTCGTCTGGTAAAGGCTGTATCAGCGTTGGGCACGCGCGAGGAACTCGGGGTAGCCGTTGACGAAGAGCATCACACCCCGGTAGTCCTGCGGGATGCCGTCTTTGACCGTCAGGCCCGCCCCGTTCGAGCGCTGCCAATCGGCCACGACGGCCGAGGGATCTGATCCGGTCGCAGCCGCGCGCTCCATGGCCGCCACCAGCCCAACGGATTGTCGCCACGGCCGCAGGTTGAGCTGGAGTGACGCTGCCGAAAACAGGACCAAGAGACTCACTGCCGCGGCCAGGGAGCGGCGGGATCGCGCAATCGCAACGACGAGTTCCGCCACGAGCAGGCCCCATCCAATAGACGGAAGGTAGAGGTACCGCGACGAGAGCAGGTCATCGCGCACGAAATCTCCGATGGCCGCGACGATCAACGCGGGCCCCGCAAGTGCCCGGGCGAATGAACGTCCGGATGCCGTCGCCACGAAAATCAGGATCGGCGCGCACACACTAGCGAGAAAAAGGATCACGCCTGGAACGGCGATTGCCGAGACGTTCCAGGGCTGCGCGAAGCATGCATACGGGGTCGTCAGGAACTCCTTGAGCCAGTAGCGGCTGAAGTGCGGCAGGAAATCATCGCCAATCGCGGCGAACTGCGACCGAACCAGGAAGTAGGCCGCGGCGATGATGACGAGGCCGAGATACGCGGGGATGAGCATCCGGCCGCGCTTCCATCGATAGAGCAGCCAATCCGAGGCGGGAACCACCGCGACAAGACAGATCGCGGTTTCCTTTGACAGCAACGCCGCCGCCGCGAGCACACCGGTGCCAGCCAACGACCCGGGTGAAATCTGCTGCACTCGGAGGTGCACGGCGAGCGCCGCCAGGGCGAAGGTTCCGCACAGGACGTCCTGAAGCCCCGAGACCCACAATACCGCCTCGGCCTGGAGGGGATTGAGCAGGAACACCGTGAAGACAATGAGCGCCGGCCAACGCGCCCGAAACAGACGGCAGGCCAATAGGTAGATCGCCACGCGGACAGGACGTGAAGGCTCAGTGAGCTCAGATGAAAACCCGCGGGAGAGTGACCGACGGCCGCCCGGACTCCGATGAAGACCGCTGCGAATACAGGTCGGAAGAACTGGCGATCCCAGGCGACGTCTCCGAGCGAGCGATATCGCGCGAGAAACACGTAGTCGTCACTCAGGAACGGAACATCGAGGCACGGGACAACGACTGCCAGCCAGATTCCTGCCAGCAGCGCCGCGACGATGGCCGTTTCCCGGCGGGCCAGATCCTCGGTGATGAGCGATGACGATCGCCCGAACGCGGCGCCTACGGCCGCGAGCACGCCGAACAGCAGGAGCGCGGACTCGACCCGGTAGACGCCCGATCCGGCTGAGCCGAGGACACGTAACCGGCATTTCCAATCGCCCAGATCAACGCGGCGAGGAGCAGAAATCGGTACGCCGATCGCGCCATCGAGCGCGCGAGTCGTGCCGCGGAGCTGGATCGTGCGTGACCGTCACGTCTGGCATGTCGGCTGAAGCGTAGCGGGCCAGTGAAGCGCGGCGCAAGCCGCCAGGGATCGACGATGAACGTACTGGCACGATCGCGAAGGTCCGATCGCGTATGGAGTATGATGCGCCATCCAAGCGCGAGTCCGCCTCGCCGCCCGGCCGGCTCGAGGCGTGAGGCCTGGCGCCGCGGATTCCATGGAGGATGGCGATGGCGCTCGACAGACGACAGTTCCTGGGCACGTCGGTCTCGGCAGTCGGCACGGGATTCCTCGCCGGAACCTCCTGCGCCCGAACAGCCGACGCCGATCAGACGCCTCTTCCGCAGTCGATCCGGGCGCTCAAGCCGATGACGTCCGGCATCGTGCCCATTTCAGACGATGAGCGGAAGGAGAGGATCCAGAGGGCACAGCGCCTCATGGCGGAGCAGGGCCTGGCCGGGATCTTCCTCGAGTCGGGCACGAGCCTGTTCTACTTCACGGGAGTCCGCTGGGGCCAGAGCGAGCGGATGTTCGGCGCCGTGATTCCCGCCCGCGGCGAGCTGGCGTATGTCTGCCCGAGTTTCGAGGAGGACCGCGCGCGGGAGCTCATCCGGTTCGGCACCGACGTGCGCACGTGGGAGGAGGACGAAGACCCTGCGCGACTGGTGGCGCAGGTGTTCAGGGACCGCGGCATCGCGGCAGGACGCATCGGGATCGAGGAGCGCGTCCGCTTCTTCCTGTTCGACGGCATTCGGAAGGCCGCGCCGTCGCTCGACTACGTGAGCGCCGACCCGATCACGATCGGTTGCCGCGTCATCAAGTCCGCGGCGGAAATCGCGCTCATGCAGCGGGCCAACGACATCACGGTGGCGGCCTACAGGGCCACGCTCGCGACACTGCGCGAGGGCATGGCCCCGGGCGAGCTCAACGCGAACGCCGCGGCCGCCCATCGGGCCCTGGGCGTATCGGGCAGCATCGGCTTCAGCTTCGGCGAATCGACCGCCCTCCCGCACGGAAGCATCAAGCCGCGGACGCTCAGGCCTGGCGACGTCGTGCTCGGCGATGGCGGCTGCACCGTCGACGGCTACCAGTCGGACATCACGCGATCGGTGATCTTCGGAACACCGTCGAAAAAACAGCGCGAGATCTGGGAGCTCGAGAAGCGGGCGCAGGAGGCGGCCTTCGCGGCGGCGCGCGTCGGGGCGGCCTGTGAGTCGGTCGACGCTGCGGCACGCAAGGTCATCACCGATGCCGGGTTCGGGCCCGACTACCAGCTGCCCGGCCTGCCGCACCGCACGGGCCACGGCATCGGCCTCGACGGCCACGAGTGGACGAATTTCGTCCGCGGCAACAAGACGCCAATCGCGCCGGGCATGTGCTTCTCGAACGAGCCGATGATCGTCCTGCCGGGCGAGTTCGGCATTCGGCTCGAAGACGACATCTACATGACCGAGCAGGGTGCCCGCTGGTTCTCACAGCCGGCGCCCTCGATTGCGCAGCCGTTCGTGTAGCAGCCCGCGCCGAAGGTACGGTTCCGGACGTCCACGGCCGGCGGCCGAAGCCCGATCCGGGGAAGACCCGCGCGCGCGCACACAACACTTTCGGTCAAACCTTCCCGCCCGGAATCCGTCTCTAGTTACATGTGTCCGGAGCCACGACTCCGAATCGCGATCCTTCATCCAGACTTGGAGCACCATGACGTTTCCGGCCTCAATCCGCGCCCTGGGACTCGCCTTCTGCATCTCGGCTGGCGCCGCCAGCGCCAACGCCCAATCCGCGACGCCCTCCCAGACCGCGGCGTCCTCCCAGGCCGCCAAGCCCGGACCAGCCGACGTGCCGAGCCTTGCGGCCGTGCGGATCTCAACTCCGATTGTCCTCGACGGCCGGCTCGACGAGGATGCCTGGAAGTCGTCGCCCGCCGCGACAGGTTTCGTCCAGCGTGAGCCCGACGAGGGCAAACCCGCGGCCGAGCGGACCGAGTTCCGGGTGCTCTACGACGATGTCGCCATCTACGTCGGCGCCCGCATGTTCGATCGCGAGCCGGCGCGCATCGTCCGGAGGCTGACGCGCCGGGATGACGATGCCGGCGGCATCGCGGATTACCTCATCATCGGGTTCGATCCGCGCCACGACCATCTCACGGGGTTCTACTTCACCGTCAGCGCGGCGGGGGCGCTCGCCGACGGCCGCGTCTACAACGATTCCAGCACGGACAGCTCGTGGGACGGGGTCTGGGAAGCCGAGGTGTCGATCGACGAGCAGGGCTGGTGCGCGGAGATGCGCATTCCGCTTTCGCAGCTGAGGTTCCCGTCTGACGATCACCAGACCTGGGGGCTCCACGCCATTCGCTATACGCAGCGGACCAACGGAGAGGACTGGTGGTCTCCGATCCCGAAAAAGGAAAGCGCGCTCATCTCCCGGGCTGGACATCTGACGGGACTCGACGGCGTGCACGGCAGACGCCACCTGGAGCTGCTGCCGTATGGCACGATGCGCGGGGAGTTCAGCGGGACCGCTTCGAAGAGCAACCCGTTCGGCGTGGGCGAGCGGCTGATCGGGGGCGCGGGTCTCGACGCGAAGCTCGGCGTCTCGAGCAGCATGACGCTCGACGCCACCGTCAACCCGGACTTCGGCCAGGTCGAAGTCGACCCGGCGGTCGTCAACCTGAGCGCCTTCGAAACGTTCTTCGAGGAGAAGCGTCCGTTCTTCATCGAGGGCTCCGAGATCTTCTCGAGCTTCTCGAACAGCGGACCGAGCAGCCACTTCGGGTTCAATCGGTCGAGGCCGACGCTGTTCTACACGCGCCGGATCGGCCGCTCGCCGCAAGGCAGCGCCAGCGGCGACTACATCGACCAACCGACGGCGACGACGATTCTCGGCGCCGCGAAGCTGACCGGGAAGACGGCGTCGGGGTGGAGCCTGGCGGCGCTCGACGCCGTCACGAGCCGGGAGTCCGCCCGCGTGTCCACGCTCGGCGTGAGGAGCAGGACCGAAGTCGAGCCGGCGTCCAATTACCTCGCCGCGCGCGCGTACCGCAACATTTCCGATCGCGCCGGGTTCGGCTTCATTGCGACCTCGGTCACGCGCGACCTTCACGATCCGGCGCTCGCCGATCGCCTCTCGCGGCAGGCGTCGGTCGTCGGAGGCGACGGCCATCTCTTCCTGAACAAGGGCAACGACTGGGTGACATCGGCCGGGCTCGCAGCGAGTTACGTGACGGGATCGGCGCCGGCGATCAAGCGGCTCGAGCGGGCGTCGTCCCGGTACTTCCAGCGCCCGGACGCAACGCACCTCGACTACAACGAACAGGCGCAGTCCCTGTCGGGGTGGGAATTGCAGTTCGACCTCAACAAGAATGCCGGCAACCTCCGGCCCAACGTCTCCTTCTGGGCCGTCAGCCCCGGCTTCGAATCCAACGATGCGGGCTTCTCCACGACCACCGATCGGTTCGGCATGCACGCGGCGCTGGTCTGGCGCAAGCCGACGCCGGATGGATTCAGCCGGAACCGGCAGTTGATCGTGGCCACGTGGCGCACGTGGAACTTCGGCGGCAACCCGACGGGCGAGGGCTACTTCGTCAACGGCAACATCACGTTCAAGAACTACTGGAGCGCGTACGGCACGTTTCACGCCGGGCCGTCGACGATGAGCGACCGGCTGACGCGAGGCGGCCCGCTCACGAAGAACCTCGGGTTCTGGAACGTGTCGGGTGGGGGGAGCACCGACTCGCGCAAGGTGCTCTCGTGGTCCCTGGACACCGGCTACAACGAATCGAGCGGAGGCGGATGGGACGGATACCTGTCGCTGTCGATGAGCCTGCGGCCGATGCCGGCCCTCTCCATCCAGACCGGGCCGTCCTGGAGCCGGGCGAGTGTCATCGCGCAGTACGTGAAGACGACGGCCGATCCGACCGCGGTCGCGACCTACGGCAATCGCTACGTGTTTGGCGGCCTCGACCAGACGGAAGTGTCGATGGAGACCCGCGTCAACCTGATCATGAACCCGAAGATGTCGCTGCAGGTGTACGCGCAGCCGTTGATTTCGGTGGGCAGGTACCAGGGGTTCAAGCAGCTCGCCCGGCCGCGCACCTACGAGTTTCAGCGGTACGGGATCGACGTGGGGACGATCGGCTTCGACCCGGCCTCGTCCACCTACACCGTCGATCCGATGGGCGGGGCCGGCTCGTCGCCGTTCTCGTTCGACAATCCCGATTTCAACTTCAAGTCGCTGCGCATCAACGCGGTGTACCGGTGGGAATTCAAGCCGGGCTCGACCTTCTACCTGGTCTGGACGCAACAGCGGATCGACGAGTCGGAGCCGGGGCGCTTCGCGCTCGGGCCTGACACCTCCAGGCTCTTCCACGCGCCCGGCGACCATGTCCTGATGGCGAAGATCAGTTACTGGATCAGCAGGTAGGGCCCCCGGGCCCAAGGCTTCGGGCTTCGGGCTTCAGGCCTGGCCTAACCAACCACCAGCTTCACGCCGAGCCCCACGAGCACCGCCCCGGTGATGCCGTCGAGCACGCGGCGCACCGATGGCCGGGCGAACACGGCGGCGAGCGCGCCGAGCGTCAGCGCCCAGACTGACAGCCACACGAGGCTCATCGACACGTGCGTGCTCGCGAGCAGCAGGAACCGCGAAAAGAACGGATCCCGCGGTCCGACGAACTGCGGCAGGAACGTCATGTAGAAGATCACGACCGACGGATTGAGCAGGTTGGTCAGGATGCCCCTGCCGACGCGGCCTCTCCTCGACATCGCCTCGCTCGTCACTGGAGCCGCCGAGGCGGATGGCGCCGGCCACGCGCCGCGCTCCTTCCAGATCTGCCAGAACTTCCGGATGCCCAGGTACGAGAGGTATGCCGCGCCGGCGACTCGTATGACCTCCATCGCCCACGGCCACTGGTGGAAGACGAAAGACATGCCCAGGGCGGACGCGAGCCCAAGCGACGCATTGGCGATGTTGATCCCGACCACCGTGAAGAGCGCAGCCGCGCGCCCGGCCGATATCACGGCTTCCATGACGACGGCCATGGAGGCCCCGGGGCTGATGACAAGCAGGGCGGAAATCGACGCGAAGGTGAAATAGCGGACGTCGAACATCAATCGACGCACTGTATCAGCCCCCGACGCCTCGGCGAAGGCGAATCGCAGAGGGATCGGCGCGGAATCTCGCAAGAGGTGTTGACTCCTGGTGTCTCGGGCGACCCACCGGGTCGCCCCGACGTCGTACGCGCGTCACGCCTCGGGAGGTGTATCCTCAGGGCGGAGGCGACCGAATCACATGCTGGTCCGGGACATCATGAGTCGACCCGCCATGGCCATCGCGGCTGACACGACACTCGAGCACGCGTATCGCACGATGATTGAGAAAGGCATCCGGCACCTGCCGGTCGTCGACGGAGACCGGCTGGTCGGGGTGATCACGGATCGCGATCTCCGCCTGGCGACGAGCGCGCTGACGCCATCGCCGTTTCCGCCCGACCAGGCCGTGGCGACTGTCATGGCCCGTCACCCCATGACCGCCGATCCAGAGGACCCGGTGGAAGACGCCGCGCGGATCATGCGCGAGCAGAAGATCGGATGCCTGCCCGTCGTGGAGGACGGGCGACTCTACGGCATCATCACCGGCCTCGATCTGCTCGACGCGTTGATGCGCATGACCGGCGCCGACAGGCCGTCGGGCCGCATCGAAGTGCGGCTGGTCGATCATCCGGGCGAGCTGGCCCGGTTGACGGCGTACTTCGGCGAGCGCGGTCTCAACATCCATTCGATCCTCACCTATCCGGAAGGAAGGAGCGCGGCGAGGACCGTGCTGCGGATCGGCACGATCGAGACGCGGCCAATCGCGCAGGAACTTCGCCGCGCAGGGTTCGAGGTTCTCTGGCCGCCCGACAAGCCATGCCTGCGGTGATCTACCACCCGGCCTATCGGAACTATTCGTTCGGCGACGGCCATCCCTTCAGCCCCGTCCGTGTGGACATGACGCTCGACCTGCTCGATTCGCTCGGGCATCGGGTGTCGCCCGTGGAGCCGGACCCGGCGATTAGGAGCGACCTGCTCGACGTGCATCCGGAGTACTACGTGCGACGGGTTGAGCGGTTGGGCGCTGGTGAAGAGGTGCCCGATTGCCAGGAGTACGGCCTCGGGACGCCCGATACGCCCGCGTTTCCCGACATGGACCGCGCCGCGCGGTGGCTGGTGGGCGGATCGCTGCACGGCGCGCGCCTCATCTGCGCGGGCGAGAAGCGCGTGCTGCAACTCGGCGGCGGCCTGCACCACGCCAGGCGCAACTACGCCTCAGGCTTCTGCGTCTACAACGACGTGGCCATCGCGATCAATCATCTGACCCGCCACGGGCTCTGGGCCGCCTACCTCGATCTCGACGTCCATCACGGCGACGGCGTGCAGCAGATCCTCTACGAGGATCGCCGCGTGATGACCATCAGCCTGCACGAGTCCGGGCAGTACCTGTTCCCAGGCACGGGCGCCATACACGAGCTGGGAACCGGGGCCGCCCGCGGCCTCAAGCTCAACGTGCCGCTCGAGCCGTTCACCGAAGGGCCGAGCTACATCGCGGCGCTCGACGCCGTCGTTCCTGCGGCGCTCGCCTACTTCAAGCCGGCCGTGCTCGTGGTGCAGGCCGGCGCGGACGCGCACTACGACGATCCGCTCGCAGACCTCATGCTGACGACGCGCGACTACCAGGCGATCTTCGCGCGGGTCCTCGCATGGGCCGGTCAGTTCACCTCCGGCCGCGTGCTTTTCACGCTGGGCGGAGGCTATTCGTTCAGGGCCGTGCCCCGGGTGTGGGCGCTCCTGTACCTGCTCGTCCACGGACTGCCGGTACCGCGAGAGCTGCCCGGATTGTGGCGGACCCGCTGGAGCGAGCGGCTTGGCGACTCGCCGCCGCCCGCGTTTCACGACGCGAATTCGGGGCACGCGGAGATCGAAAATCGGGAAGCCATCGCGCACCGCAATGCCCAGGTGACCGAGCGGCTGCTCGAGGCGGCCAGGCAATATTGGTTCTAGGGCCACGACGGCGTTGGGCTTCGGGCTCCGGGCTTCGGGCCTTGAGTGACCAGGCTGTACGATCAAGGCCTGTAGCCTGAAGCCTGTAGCCTGTAGCCCGGAAGAGAGTCCGATATGTTCCGTATCATCCCGGACGGGAAGGCCTTCAAGGAATACACGCTGCTCAAGGACGGCCAGGGCGTGCTGCTGCGCGCGGCGACCGCGGAGGATGTGCCCGCCGTCGACGCGTTCGTGCAAAGCGTGTCGGCGGCGAGCCGGCAGATGCGTTTCATGGGCGCCATCTCCTACGTGGCGCGCAGCGCCATCGAGCTGATGTGCGCCGACGATCCGCGGGATCGGTTCGGCCTGCTGGCGATCACCGGGCAGGATCTGGACGCGCAGATCATCGGCCTGGGAAACTACGTGTCGATGGGGGTGTTCGGCAAGGCCGAGGTCGCGTTCCTCGTCGGCGACGACCACCAGGGCCGCGGCGTGAGCACGCTCCTGCTCGAAAGGCTCGCGGGCATTGCCGCCGGCGCCGGGTTCGTCGGCTTCGAGGCCGAGGTCCTCTCCGACAACGTGGCGATGATCAACGTCTTCCGCGACTCCGGCTTCGAGGTGTGCCAGGCGTACGAGGGCGGCAGCATCCACGTCGAATTCCCGGTCAGCGGCCTGGCGTCGCTCCGGGAGCGCGTCGAACTGCGCGACCGGATCGCCGCCGCCAATTCCCTCGTTCCGCTCCTCCAGCCGCGCGTCGCGGCCGTCGTCGGCGCCTCGAGGGATCCGGCCGCGGTCGGCAGCCTGATCTTCCGCGCGATCCTCCGCTCGAACTTCGCGGGAACGGTCTATCCGGTCAACAACCAGGCGGCGTCGGTCCACGGCGTGCGCGCGTACAAGTCCGTCTCGGATCTGCCTGAGAAGGCGGACCTCGTCATCATTGCCGTCCCCGCAGGCAAGGTCCTCGACGTGGCGGCCGAGGCCGTGAAGTCGGGAACCAAGGGCCTGCTGGTCGTGACCTCCGGCTTCGCCGAATCGGGGCCCGAGGGCGCCGAGCGGCAGCGGGAACTCGTCCAGCTCGTTCGATCGCACGGCGCGCGCCTGATTGGGCCGAATTGCCTTGGCCTCCAGAACACCCATCCGGACGTGAGCCTCAACGCGAGCCTGGCGCCGACCATGCCGCCGCGCGGCCGCATCGGGTTCTACTCGCACTCCGCGGCGCTCGGCCTCGTCATCCTCAACTACGCCGCCGAGCGGGGCCTCGGATTTTCGACGTTCGTCTCGGCGGGGAACCGCGCGGACGTTTCGGGCAACGACCTCGTGCAGTACTGGGACGAGGACACGTCCACCGACATCGCCTTGCTCTACCTCGAGACCTTCGGCAACCCCAGGCGATTCGCCCGCGTCGCGCGGCGCGTGTCGTACCGGAAGCCGATCCTCTGCGTGAAGAGCGCGCGAAGCCGCGCTGGCCGCGACGCGGCGCGCGCCCACATCGGCGCCATCGGCCAGAGCGACACCAATGTGGATGCGCTGTTCCACCAGGCCGGCGTCATTCGCGCCGACACGCTCGAGGAGATGTTCGACGTGGCCGTGCTGCTGGCCCACCAGCCGCTGCCCGCGGGCAACCGCGTCGCGATCGTGAGCAACTCGGGCGGCGTGCTGACCATCTGCATCGATGCGTGCGAAGCCAGGGGCCTGCAGACGGTGCCCGCCGATGTCGTTGACCTCGGCCCCCTTGCGACGGTCGAGGCCTACGAGACGGCGGTCGAGAGCGCGATGGAGAAGCCGGAGGTAGACGCCCTGATCGTGATCTTCGCGTGCGTCGACGGCTGCGATCCGAAGGTCGTCGGCCGCGGGATCAGGCGGGGCGTCGTGCGGGCGGAGCGGACGACCCGCCAGCGCAAGCCGGTCCTGCTCTGCCTGATGGGCGCCGCCGGCGCGGTGCAGATCGGCGCGGAAGGCGCGAGCGACGCGGCGTCGCATCACGTGTTCCCGTCGTACCGGTTTCCCGAGTCCGCCGCGCAGGCGCTCTCGCGGGCGGTCCAGTACGCCGCCTTCCGCGCACAACCCGGCGGGCGCCTGCTGTGGCACGACGACGTGGATGCGGCCGGGGCGCGCAAGGAGATCGCGGCCGTGATGTCGTCGTCTTCGGATCCAGTGATGTGGCTCGACGGCGGGCCGGCGGACCGTATCCTCCGGCACTTCGGCCTATCAACCCGCGCCGGCGCCGCGAGGTCCGAGGCGTCGCCTTCCGGCGCAACCGGTGACAGGCTGCAGCTGGAGGTCGAGTCCGATCCGAGCTTCGGTCCATTGATGAGCGTCGGACGGCCGGATCGATCGCCGGTCGTGCGGATTACGCCGCTGACCGATCAGGACGCGCGCGGCATGCTCGAAGCCGCCGAAGTCCCACCCGGCCGAGGAGTCGAGGAAGTGCTGGGGCGGCTTTCGCAGCTCATCGAAGAGCTGCCCTGGCTGTGCGCGATGAGCGGCGAGATCATCGCGAGCGAGCCTGGCGGAGTCGCGGAGCTCGGCGGTGACGTGAGACTCGGATTCGCTCGGTAGGTGAGGTCCCCGATCAGTGTCTGGCGCGGCTATTCCACCTGCCCGAACTGCTTGAGGTCTTCGGGCCCTTCCTGCGTCTTCAGCTTCTCCTTCCCCTGGACGGTCACCCGGATCTGCTCGACCACGTCGGGATTGGCGAGCGTGGTGATGTCACCCGTGTCGAGCGTGTTGGAGATGGCGGCCAGCACGCGGCGCATGATCTTGCCGGACCGCGTCTTCGGCATGTCGGGCACGATGTGGACGCGCTTCGGCCTCGCGATCTTGCCGATCATCGTCTCGATCGTGTTGATCACCTTGTCGGTGATCTCCTTGGTCGGCGCATAGCCGGGCTTGAGCGCGATGTAGATCTCGGGCACCCGGCCCTTGATCTCGTCGACGACCGGGACGACCGCGGCTTCGGCGACCTCCGGAACGGTCAGGCACGCCGATTCGAGCTCCTTCGTGCCCAGCCGGTGCCCGGCGACGTTGATCACGTCGTCCACCCGGCCGAGGATGCGAAAGTAGCCGTCTCCCGCCAGCACCGCGCCGTCGGCCGCGAAATAGGGCCAGGCGCGCCAGTCCTTGCTCTTCGGGTCCTTGTTGTACTTCGCGTAGTACTGGCGGACGAAACGCTCGCGATCGCCCCAGATCGTCTGAAAGATCCCGGGCCAGGGATTCCTGATGCAGATGTTACCCGCCTTGCCCGAACCCGCCCTTACCTCCTCACCCTTTTCGTCGTAGATGACCGGGTAGATGCCTGGCACGCCGGGTCCGGCGCTGCCCGGTTTCATCGCGTCGATGGCCGGCTTCGTGCTGCAGAGGAATCCTCCGTTCTCCGTCTGCCACCACGTGTCGACGATCACGGCTTCCTTCTTGCCGACCGTGTTGTAGTACCACCTCCACACCTCGGGCTCGATCGGCTCGCCGACCGTGGTCATGTGCTTGAAGTGGTGGTTGTACTTGGCCGGCTCGTCGGGACCGGCCTTCCGGAGCATGCGGATGGCCGTCGGCGAGGTGTGGAAGATGTTGACACCCAGGCGTTGAGCGATGCGCCAGACGCGGCCCGCATCCGGATAGGTCGGCACGCCTTCGTAGATGACCGAGGTGGCCGCGAGCGCCAGCGGCCCGTACACGATGTACGAGTGGCCGGTGATCCACCCGATGTCGGCCATGCACCAGTAGGTGTCCTCGGGGTGGATGTCCTGGATGTACTTGGACGTCCCCGTGACATACGCGAGGTAGCCGCCGGTCCGGTGCTGGCAGCCCTTGGGCTTGCCGGTCGTGCCGCTCGTGTACATCAGGAAGAGCGGCGCCTCGGCGTCCATCGGCACGGGCTCGACGACGGCCAGGCGATGTTTCTTCATGAGGTCGTCGACGAAGAAGTCGCGGCCCTCGACCATCGGCGCGGCCGAACAGTACTTGCCCGGGTACCGCCGCCAGACCAGGATCTTGTCGATCTTCTGGCCTGCCTTCCCGGCGGTCGCCACGGCGATCTCCGCGGCCGCCTTGTGATCGATGATCTTCCCGCTGCGGTAGTAGCCGTCCATGTAGATGAGCACCCGGCTGCCGGAGTCTGCCGCGCGCAGGCCGCAGGCCTCGCCGCTAAACCCTCCGAAGACAACCGAGTGAATGACGCCCAGCCGGGCGCAGGCCAGCATGGTCATCGGCAGCTCCGCGAGCATCGGCATGTGGATCGTCACCCGGTCGCCGGCCTTGAGGCCCGCGAAGTCCCTGAGGACGGCCGCGAACTCGTTCACCTTGACGTACAGCTCCTGGTAGGTGAGCGCGGTCGGCTCCTCGTCCTCGGGCTCCGGCACCGAGATGATCGCGGCCTTGTTGCGGTACTTCGCGAGGTTGCGGTCGATGCAGTTGAACGAGACATTCAGCTTCCCGCCGACGAACCACTTCCAGAACGGCGGATCGCTCGTGTCGAGCACTGTGTGCCAGCGCTGGTACCACGTCAGCATGTCTGCGTATTCCACGAAGCAGTCCGGGAAGTTCTTCTCTGCAAACCGCTCGTTGACCTTGTTGTCCGACAGGTTCGCCTGCGCGACGAACGCCGGAGAGGGCTTGTAGTACTCCTCCTCCTTCCAGTGAACGGCGATCTGGGCTTCGGTCGGGTCGGTCGCGGCCTGCTTGTTCTCCGCCATGTGACAACCTCCATCGGTACGTGCGATGCAAGGCGCTGTTAATGAACTACAGTCGCATGTTGCGCGTGTGGGCCCGCCATAAGGGCCTGTAAGCAAACAAACGCTGCGACCCTTGTTTGCTAACACGCCCTAACAAGCGACCGTCCCGGTCGCCCGCGTGAATACACTCAGGTCCCGCCCGCTCCTCATGGACTTACGGCCAGAGCGGCGCGTCAGCCCTTGGCGGCCGCTCCAACCGATGCGCGCGCGCCGGTCGGCATCGCCGGCCGCCGCGCCAGCAGCTCGAACACCAGCGCCACGACCGCGAGGATGGCGGCCGCGTAGAACGCGGCCTGGTAGTTCTTGTACTGATCGAACAGCGTCCCGCCGATGCGCGGCCCGATGATGCCCGCGACGCCCCACGCGGTGAACAGCAGCCCGTAGTTGATCCCGGCGTTCTTGGTGCCCCAGAAGTCCGACGTCGTCGACGCGTTCACGGAAAGCTGCGTGCCGTAGCACCAATAGACCACGAAGACCATCACGTAGAGCATCCCCACGTTGGCCCCCGCCATGTAGAGCAGCGGCATCGCCAGCGCCGAGACGCCGATCATCAGCCTCAGGACGTTCAGACGGCCCAGGGTGTCCGACATCCAGCCCGAGAGGATCCGTCCCGAGGCATTGCCCGTCGCGCCGACGATCAGCGTGAGCGTCTGAAGCGCTTCGCTCGGGATCTGCATGCTTCTCGCGAACGGAACGAGCTGGCTGATGACCATCTGTCCCGCCGAACACCCGAGCGCGTACGCGATCCACATGTAGTAGGCGGTCGGCGTGCGCCACATCTGGCCGGGCGAGAACTCGTAGGTCGTCGCGGCCGCCTTGGCCGCCTGCGCCGGGGCCCAGCCCGCGGGACGGTACCCGACCGGCGGGTTCTTCAGCAGGAACGATCCGAAGACGGTCATGACGAAGAACACCACGCCGAGCACCATGAACGTGGTGCGCCACCCGTAGGTGGGGATCAGCCACAGATTGGCCATCGGCCCGAAAATCGCGGAGCCGCCGCCGTACCCGGCGACCGCCAGGCCGACCGCCAGGCCTCGCTTGTCGGGGAACCACTTGGCCATGACCGGAATCGGTGTCGCGTAGCCGAACCCGTTCCCGATCCCGACGAGAATCCCGAAGCAGATGATCAGGTAGGTCAGGCTGGTGGTCCACGCGCAGAGCAGGAAGCCGACCGTCAGCAGAATCGCGCCGGTCAGCGAGACGCGGAACGGCCCGAGCCGATCCTGCAACCGGCCTGCTACGACGAAGCTGAGCGCGAAGACCACGATGGCCCACGTATAGACCGATGAGGTGTCGGCCCGCTTCCACCCGAATTCCTTCTCGAGCGGCGCCACGAATACGCTCCATGCGTACAGCGATCCGAGCGCGAGGTTCATGGACATCCCGCCGACGACCCGCCACCATCGATTGAGACCCGGATTCGGGCCTGATGCCGCCTCAGGTGTCATGACGCCCTTCCCCCCATGCCGACCCGCCGAGAGGTGTGAGCTACGATCGCGTCAGTCGTAGAAGAGCTGAAGCTGAGCCAGCACCTGCAGTCGATCCGGCCTGCTTCACGAGCGAAGGGACCAGCGCGCCGCCGTAGAAGAACCCCGTCTCCGCGGTGAAGGGATAGACCACCGCAGGAAGGTGGAGATCGCCGTCAGACCCGCAATGCTGAACAGTCTCATGGGTGCCTCCACGGCTCCGCGCCGGTCTCGAAGTCGAATCGCGAGCGAGTGGTCCCTGGGTTGAGGAGCAGCGCCGCGATCAGGAAACCCGGAAGCGGCGCCCGCGGCGCCTGCCACGATCGAGCCCGGCGAAAGACGCCTGTTCCGGACAACGGGAGCCAGACGCCTTGAGCCGGGGGCAGGTTCAGGACCAGGCATACCAAGATTGACGGATTGTCCGCAGTGTCGCCGAACGGCCCGGCAAAGGCAAGGTGAAATCGCCAGGAGAACTGCCCGGCTCGACCTGGCTGCGCCCGCGCGGGAACGGCGCCCGGCCTGGCGGCTGCGCCCGCCCGGCCTGGCGGCCTGTTATGATGCGCGCGGTCTTCCTGCGCGAAGGCGACCATGTACGGAGGAACAGATGCCGCTTCATCGTCACAGCCCGATCGCCGTCGGCGTTCTGCTGGGCCTCACCGCCCAGGCCGCGGCGCAGGGCCTCCCGGCCGCCAGTCCCGAATCGGTCGGTCTGTCGGCCGAGCGGCTCGGCCGCCTCAAATCGGTCATGCAGACCTACGTGGACGAGAAGCGCATCGCGGGCGTCGCGACGGTGATCGTTCGCGGCGGCAAGCTGGCGCACTTCGAGACCTACGGCTGGATGGACGTCGAGGGCCGGGTGCCGATGCGGAAGGACGTGATCCTCCGGATGGCCTCGATGTCCAAAGCGGTGACGACCGTCGCCGCGATGATCCTGATGGAGGAAGGCCGGCTGCTCCTGACCGACCCCGTGTCGAAGTACCTGCCGGCATTCAGGCAGACGACCGTCGCGGTGCCGCCGCTTCCGGGCACGCCGGGCGCGGGCCGATACGGCATCGTGCCCGCGAAGCGCGAGATCACGATTCGCGACCTGATGACGCACACCTCCGGCATCTCGTATGGCGGCGGGCTCGCGGCCGCCGAATACAAGGCCGCCGGAATCCAGGGATGGTATCTCTCCGAAGAGTCGCGGCCGATCGCGGCGATTGCCGACGCGCTCGCGAAGCTGCCCTTCGACGCGCAACCCGGCGAGCGCTTCGTCTACGGCTACAGCACCGACATCCTCGGCGCCGTCATCGAACGAGTCGCGGACATGCCGCTCGATCGGTTCATGCGCACTCGCATCTTCGAGCCGCTGAAGATGGTCGACACGGGGTTCTTCCTGCCGGTCGAGAAGCGCGATCGCCTGGCCACCGTGTACTCCGTCGCTCGGGACGGCGCAATTGCGCGTGCGGCCGCCGGCGGGACCGGCCAGGGCGACTACGTCGACGGGCCGCGAGCCTGCTTCTCGGGCGGTGCGGGGCTTCTCTCGACGCCGATGGACTACGCGCGGTTCCTGCAGATGCTGCTGAGTGGCGGCACGCTCGATGGCGTGCGTATGCTCAGTCCGAAATCGGTCGAGCTGATGAGCGCGAACCACGTCGGCTCGCTCTATCTCGACGGCACGATGGGATTCGGTCTCGGGTTCGAGGTGATCGAGGATCTGGGCAAGGCCGGCAGGCCCGGCAGCTCCGGAGCCTACGGCTGGGGCAGCGCGTATTACCAGCACTACGTGATCGATCCGCACGAACAGATGGTGGCGGTGTTCTACTCACAGACCAGCCCGTCGGGCAGCCTCGATCTGCGCGACAAGTGGCGGGCGCTCGTCTACCAGGCGATTGTCGGGCCGCCAGCCGCCGCCCGGTGATCCGGGCGGTCAGGGTCTCACCTCAATCTACTGCTTCACGAACTGCCCGCGTAGCGCGCCCGTCTGGTTCGCCGCGGAAATCAGTTGGAAGTAGAACCCGGACGGACTGGCGGTCAGGCCATCGCCCACGGCCTGCACCATCACGGCGCAGGTGTTGAAGTCCAGCCGGGTCGAGCCAGTAGGCGTCAGCACGGGAGTAGCCGGCGCCGTCGGATTGGCCGCGCTCGGATACGAAATGGGCGTCGCGTACACAGGCGACTGCGAAAACGTGCCGGCGGCGCCGGGGAAGATCAGCCCGGCCACGATCGTCGTCGTTGGCGGCAGGTTGCCCAAGGCGAGGGTGAAGGTCACGGCGTACCCTCCTGGCGCCGGCGTGAGCCGGAGCGTCACGCTTCCGACGCCCTGCGCCTCTCCGCCGGTCACCGGAAACGGCAGCACGCCCGCAGAGGAGAGCTGAGCGACCAGCGTCGTGACGTTTGTCGGCGTCGCCGGGGAGATCTTGCCGTCGCAGCCGGCCAGGGCGACGCCAACGGCGCACGCGAGCAGAGACAAGCGCTTCATTCGCAACCTCCTCCGTCCTGTGAATCCGGGAAGGCGATATCATACCCGTTTAGCCGGGCTACTGGGAAGATCGAAAGTGCCATAATGGCGGCAGGGAGCCCCGTTCACACCTGGGAAGTAGAGAATGAATGTCCGCCTACTCGCGTTGCTCGTGGCCGTCATGTCGCTGACGCTCTCCGCCCAGAAGGGCCCTTTCAGCTATCCGGACGCGAGGAAATCGTCGCAGGTCGACGACTTCTTCGGCACGCAGATCGCCGACCCGTACCGCTGGCTGGAGGACTCCGATTCAGCCGAAACCCGGGCATGGATCGACGCCGAGAACAAGCTCACCTTCGGCTACCTCGAATCGATCCCCGAGCGCCCGAAGCTGCTCGCGCGCCTCAGGCAGCTCCAGGACTACGAGCGCTTCGGCGTACCGTCCAGGGAGGGGCCGCGTTACATCTTCAGCCGCAACACCGGCCTGCAGCGGCAGTCCGTCGTCTTCAAGGCTGATTCGCTCTCAGGCGAGCCCACGGTCCTCATCGATCCGAACGGGCTCTCGCCCAACGGCACCATCGCCATCGGCGCGGCCTCCTTCAGCGACGACGGTAGGTACCTGGCCTATTCGCTGTCCGAGAGCGGATCGGACTGGGTTGAATGGCACGTGCGCGACGTCGCCACGGCCAAGGATCTGCCGGATCTCGTCAAGTGGTCGAAATTCAGCGACGCGAGCTGGTTGAAAGACGGTTCGGGCTTCTACTACAGCCGGTACGACGAGCCGAAGTCGGGCAATCTCCTGCAGTCGGTGAACAAGAACCAGAAAGTGTTCTTCCACAAGCTCGGGACGCCCCAGGCGAGCGACGTCCTGGTGTTCGAGCGGCCGGACAAGCCCGACTGGGGCCTGGGCGCGGAGGTGACCGAAGACGGCCGGTTCCTGCTCATCTACCAGACCGAGGGCACCGAGAATCGGAACCGCATCTTCGTCCGCGACCTGCGGGACCCGAAGGGGTCCATCCAGCCGTTCCTGAACGAGTTCGACGCCGAGTACTCGGTCGTCGGCAACGATGGCGACCTCTTCTACGTGCTGACCGACAACGGAGCGCCGAGATACCGGCTCGCGGCTATCGGGCGCACGAGCCCGGCGCCGTCCACGTGGAAGACGGTGATCCCGGAAGCGCCCGGGCGCGACGTGCTCAGCAGCGTCTCGCTCGTCAACGATCAGTTCATCGCCACCTGGATGTCCGACGCGCACAACCGCGTCACCCTCCACTCGCTGGCCGGTGCGCAGGTGAAGGCTCTGCCGCTGCCGACCATCGGGAGCGCGGCGGGCTTCACGGGCAGGCGCTCGCACAAGGAGACGTTCTACTCGTTCACCTCCTTCACGTATCCGACCACGATTTACCGGTACGACTTTGCGACAGGCGCGACGACGGTGTTCAAGAAGCCGTCGGTGGCGTTCGACCCGGCGCGGTACGAAACGGTCCAGGTCTTCTACCCGTCGAAGGACGGCACAAAGATCCCGATGTTCCTCACGTATCGGAAGGGGCTCGAGAAGGCGGGGCAGAACCCGGCTTATCTCTACGGCTACGGCGGCTTCAACATCGCGACGACGCCGGCGTTCTCGGCAACGATGGTACCGTGGCTGGAGATGGGCGGCGTCTACGCCGTGGCGAACCTGCGCGGGGGCGGCGAGTACGGACAGGTGTGGTACGACGCCGGCCGGCTGAAGAACAAGCAGAACGTCTTCGACGACTTCATCGCCGCCGCCGATTTCCTCATTCGCGAGCGCTACACCTCTCCGACGAAACTGGCGATCGCGGGCGGCAGCAACGGCGGACTGCTCGTCGGTGCCTGCCTCGTTCAGCGGCCGGACCTTTTCGGCGCCGCAGTGCCGGCAGTCGGCGTGATGGACATGCTGCGCTATCACAAGTTCACGATCGGCTGGGCGTGGAAGTCCGATTACGGCGATCCGGACACGAAGGCTGGCTTCGACATCAACGTCAAGTACTCGCCGCTGCACAACATCAAGCCGGGCGTGAGATACCCGCCGACGTTCGCGACGACAGCCGACCACGACGACCGCGTGGTGCCGGCCCATAGCTTCAAGTTCATCGCCACGCTGCAGGCGGCGCAGGCCGGACCCGCGCCGGTGCTGATCCGGATCGAGACGCAGGCCGGCCACGGAGCGGGCAAGCCCATCGACAAGCTGCTCGAAGAGCGGGCCGACGTGTTCGCGTTCCTCGTCCGCGAGCTGCACATCAGCGTTCCGGCGGAATTCGGCGGATCGATGTAGCCGACCTCCTCTTTCACGGCTCTCCTCGGACTGATCACCTGGCCTATGTGACAGGCATGTTTCGGGATGGCTCGCATTCCGCCTGAAACATCGCCTGCGACGGATTAACACGGCCGTAACCTCCCCTCCATCGCGGCGTAACACACGGGCCATACCCTCTGGTGCACGGACACATTGCCGCGTCGCAAGGAGGATGACACGATGCTGTGGGGAGTTCGCGCTCGTCGGGTGGCCAACGTCACGATGCTGGCGCTCTTCGGCCTGGGCCTGGCCTGCACGATAGCAGCCGCCCAGGGCCTGTTCTACAAGGAGATCGAGAAAGACGGCCGGTTCTACGTCTTCAACGTCGCCGCCAATGCCGACCGGTTCGAGAAGTCCGGCGAGATGGGTGTCGGCATCACGAGGCCGGGGGCCGGTCCGAACGGCGAGACGGTCGTCGGAGACAACGAGCGCGCGCTGCAGCTCTTCTTCTTCAAGCACGGACTCTCACAGGTCGTGCCCGATCCGCCACCCCCCCCGCCTCCAGCGCCGCCCTACCGGTTCACCGGGCTCGTGTTCGGCGACTTCTACGATTTCTCGAGCCACCACCAGGCCAAATTCGAAGGCCAGAACGGCTTCTGGTTCCGCCGCCTGTATTTCACCTACGACCACACGTTCTCCCCGAAGATCGCGATGCGGTGGCGCATCGAGATGAACAGCAACGGGGCGCTGACCAGCGCGAGCCTCACGCCGTATGTGAAGGACGGCTGGATTCGGTGGAACTACTACGGGCGGCAGATGGCGATGCTCGGCATCCAGCCGACGACGACATTCGATTTCCTCGATACGTTCTGGGGTCTGCGCCACATCGAGAAGACGCCTGCCGACCTGTACAAGATCGATTCGTCGCGCGATTTCGGCCTCACGCTCTCGGGCCCGTTCAATGAGACGGGGACGCTGAAGTATTCGGCCCAGGTGGGCAACGACAGCGGCCAGAACTCGGAAGCCGACAAGAACAAGGCCTTGCGCTTCGAGGCGCGGTACGAGGCAAATCCCGGCTTCGTCGTCCAGGGTTTCTACGGGCTCTTTTCGAGGCCGCTCGGGGCGGACCGCACTACCTACCAGGGATTCGCAGGATACCAGCACAAGATGGGGCGCGTGGGCGTCCAGTACCTCTACCAGCAGCGCAAGCCTGCCAGCACCGCCGCCGCGGGAACACCGGCGACCAAGTTGCACGTGATCTCGGGGTTCGGGGTCTGGCACGTCAAGCCCCAGCAGGTGTCCCTCTTCGCGCGGGTCGACCGGTTCCAGGATCCGATTCCCGACGGCGCCATCGACTACCTGCCCGTCGACACCAGAGAGGCGTTCACCTTCGCGACCGGCGGCCTCGAGTACTACATTCACCCGAACCTTAGAATCAGCCCGAATATCGAGGCCGTGACGTACTCCAACCCATCGTCCGGCGCCAAACCAAAGAACACCCTGGTTGCCCGAATGACGGTCTACTGGACGTGGTAGCCGCGCCGGGTCCCATGTAACACGGATTTAACAGTCGCGAAACTTCCGAGCGCCCGCCACTCGATAGCATCGACCGAGGCTGGCGGGCCCGAGGCCAAAGAGGGAAGGAAGCCATGAAACGTGCAGTGTGCGGCGCGGCGATGGTTCTGGCCGGGGCAGTCCTGCTCTCGGCGCAGGCGGTGAAGGTGGACGGCAATCTGCCCGGGTATCAGAAGGCCAGCGGCGTGTCGGGGACGCTCAACAGCATCGGCTCCGACACGATGAACAACATGATGACGCTCTGGGCCGAGACCTACCGCCGGTCCTATCCGAACGTCAGGATCCAGATCGAGGGCAAGGGGTCGTCGACGGCGCCGCCGGCGCTCATCGCGGGCACATCTCAAACCGGCCCGATGTCGAGGGAGATGAGGGCGGCGGAGATCGACCAGTTCGAGTCGAAATACGGCTACAAGCCCACGCAGCTCCGGACGAGCTACGATGCGCTGGCCATCTACGTGAACAAGGACAACCCGCTCAACCAATTGACGCTGGCCCAGGCCGAAGCCATCTTCAGCAAGACGCGGAAACGTGGATACAAGGAAAACATCACCACGTGGGGCCAACTCGGCCTGACGGGCGACTGGGCGGGCCGGCCGATCAGCCTGTATGGGCGCAACTCGGCGAGCGGCACCTACGGGTTCTTCAAGGAGCACACGCTCAGGAACGGCGACTACAAGGACACGGTCAAAGAGCAGCCCGGCTCGGCGTCGGTCGTTCAGGGCGTGACCGAGGACCGCTACGGCATCGGATACAGCGGCATCGGATACCGGACCTCCGGCGTGAAGCCGCTCGAGCTGGCCGATTCCGACAAAGGGCCCTACGCCGATGGCTCATACGGAAACGTCACGTCCGGAAAGTACCCTTTGTGGAGATTCCTCTACATCTACGTGAACAAAGCTCCGGGAAAGCCGCTTGACCCCCTCGTTGCCGAGTTCGTCAAGCTCTTGTTCAGCAAGGAAGGGCAGGAAGTCGTGGTCAAAGACGGATATCTGCCGTTGACCGCCGAGCAGTGCCGGCAGGAGCTGGCCAAGATCCAACAGTAGCTCGCCCTCGCACGAGGGCCCTCCCCCTCGCGCGAAGGTGGGTGCGATAGGTCCGTCGGCCGTATGTGCCGCTCGGACTTGTCGCGATCACTCATGATCTCCACGGCCACGTCAGTTCGGGAGCGGATGGCGGCTGCGAGCCGCCGGATCGGGCGTCTCAAACGCATCGATCGGGCGGCCGTTGTCGTCATTGCGCTCGGCGGCATCTCGGTCGTCGTCTGTGTCCTCGGCATCCTGGTGTTCGTCGTTGCCGAGGCCGTGCCCCTCTTTCGGCCGGCCTCCCTCTCCCTCCAGGGCACCGCGAAGCTGGCCGGCCCGACGGAGCAACCCGGGCCGGGGAGTCTCGGTGGGGCTGGCACGGATGAATACCAGCGATATCTCTACGGCGTGGATGCGATCGGCGAGGTCGTGGTTCACGACCTCGCGACGGGCGCCGGCAAAGAGACCATTCCCGCCCCGGGCCTGCAGGGCGCCCACGTCACCGCGGTCTCGAGGTCAGTGCTCGGCGGCTATCTGGCTGCCGCGACCTCGGATGGCCGCGTCTCGCTCATGCAGATCCGATTCGCGCCGCGCTCGGCCGCGCCCGTCCCCGGGCAGGCGGACATCACGATTCGCGATCGAGGCCTGGTCGAGATCGATCCGCTCCATCGGCCGATCCGCCGGGTGTCGTATCTCGATCAGGAAGGACGGAAGTCGGTTGCCGCGGTCGTCGACGACCATCTGATCCTGCTCTGGTGGAGCGACGAGAACGGGGGCGAACACCGCGCCTCGGTTACGACCGAGTCGGGCGATCGCGCGACCGTCGTCAGCCTCGGTCGAGGAGGCGCACTGGCCGTCGGAACGGATCGAGGCCGTGTCTATCACTGGCTCGTTGACCTCGTCCCCTCGCTCACCGATGTGTCACCGGTTGGCCGTGGGGCGGTCACCGCCCTCCAGTGGCTGATTGGCGGAGGATCGTATGTCGCGGGAACCGGCGATGGCGAGATCACGAGCTGGTTTCGAGCCGCCGGGGGCGCAGGCGGCGCCGACGCGATGCTCTGCGCGCATCGCTACGAGCCTCAGAGTTCAGGCGTCGTGGACATCGTCCCGTCTCCACGCGACCGCAGCTTCGCGACCGTCGGCGCGGACGGCTCGTTCGTGCTTCGCCACCAGACCTCCGAACGAACGCTCGTGATGTTGGCCGGCGGATCGCCGATCGCGTCCGCAATCATCACACCGAAGGCAGACGGCGTCGTCTTGTTGAGGGGCGCGAGTGCCGACCGGTATCAGCTGCGAAACCCGCACCCCGAGATCAGCTGGCGGATCCTCTTCGGGAAGACCTGGTACGAAGGGTATCCCAGGCCGGAATACGTCTGGCAGTCGTCCGGGGCAACCGACGATTTCGAGTCGAAGATGAGCCTGGTCCCGCTCGTCTTCGGAACCATCAAGGGCACGCTCTACGCGATGCTCTTCGCGGTGCCGATTGCGGTGCTCGGCGCCCTCTACACTTCGCAGTTCGTTCACCCGCGGATCCGCGCGGCGGTCAAGCCGACGGTCGAGCTGATGGCCGCCCTCCCATCGGTCGTCATCGGATTCCTGGGTGGGCTGTATCTTGCGTCCGCGGTCGAGAAGAACCTGGTCGGGGTCTTCATGATGATCCCGCTCCTGCCGATCGTCGGCACATCGGGCGTCTTCCTGTGGCGGCTCCTGCCGAGGCGGGTTGCCAGGCGCCTCAAGCCCGGAACGGAACTGGCCCTCATCGTACCGCTGCTCGTATTGAGCGTGGTTCTGCTGCTGTCGATTGGTCCTTCGGTGGAATCCCGGCTCTTTGGCGTGGATGCCCGAACGTGGCTCCGCCAGGTGCTCGGCCTGACCTACGACCAGCGGAACTGCCTTGTCGTCGGCCTGGCGATGGGATTCGCCGTGGTGCCCATCATCTTCACCATCTCGGAGGACGCGTTCTCGAGCGTGCCGTCGAACCTGACGGCCGCCTCGCTCGCGCTCGGCGCCAGCCGGTGGCAGACGGCCGTTCGGGTAGTGCTGCCGACGGCGAGCCCGGGTGTCTTCTCCGCGACGATGGTCGGGTTCGGCCGGGCGGTTGGCGAAACAATGATCGTGCTCATGGCCACGGGGAATACACCGCTGATGGATTGGTCGATCTTCAACGGTATGCGGACGCTCGCGGCCAACATCGCGGTGGAGATTCCTGAAGCCCCGGCAGGCGGCACGCTCTACCGGACGCTGTTCCTCTCGGCGGCGCTCCTGTTCGCCATGACGTTCGTCGTCAATACCCTCGCCGAGCTGATCAGGCAGCGGCTGCGCGAGCGGTTCAAGGCGGTGTGATGGCCTCCAGGCGGCCATCGGCGCAGCGCGGCGACGCGGGGCTCTGGTTGAGCGGCAGCGGCCTTGGACTGTGCCTCCTCATGGTCGGCGGTCTCATCGGCCTCATTCTCGTGAACGGCCTGGGATTCTTCTGGCCGCGGATGGTCGCCAGGCTCGCGTTGACAGACGGTACAGCCGTGCTCGGCGAGATCATCAACCGCGAGCCGATTCCCCATCCGGATAACCCGCGGCGTCCTCCGCAATACCGCCTGCAGCTCAAGGTTGGGAACCGCGACCTGACCGCGGCGGACTTCCGGTGGATTGAGGAGTCGCAGGTGGTGTCCACCTCGTACCCGGCCGACGCGATCTATGTCGAGAGGCGAGAGTACGGGCCCTTCATCGGATGGGCGGCGCGCCTCACTGACGGCGATCGCGTGGTGGCGAGCGTCGCCGACGGGGTCGCGCAGGCCATCGAGCCGCTGGTCGGCCAGGCAGCGCGGGACCGGGCGTCGATCCGGTCCATCGAGCGCGGCCGGATCGCCCGGGTCAACGCGGAGATGGAACGCGCGCGCCTGCACCTGCGGGAGATCGATCTCGAGGAAGCGCGCGGCGGGC
Organism: uncultured Acidobacteriota bacterium; assembly: GCA_963695795.1. Taxonomy (GTDB): domain Bacteria; phylum Acidobacteriota; class Vicinamibacteria; order Vicinamibacterales; family JAKQTR01; genus CAVOHU01. Next base: position 932,924 of record CAVOHU010000001.1, read on the forward strand.
GCACCGACGAGCGGCGCTCGGACCGCGCCGAGACCGAACGCCGCATTTCCGCGCTGAGGGCCCAATACGAGCAGGTCTCCCTTCAGCTCAACCAATCGATCGAGGAAGCTTCGCGTTTGCAGGTGACGCTTCGAGCGGTCGACGGAACCGAGAAACAGATCCCGGTGGTCGATCTGTACCGGGTCTACGCCCCGAACCGGCTGACCACCGCAGGCCGCGCGAAGGTGTACGCGAGTCGGCTGTGGGAGTTCCTCTCGGCGGATCCGCGCGAGTCGAACACCGAGGGCGGCATCCTCCCGGCGATCTTCGGCACCGTCATGATGGTCTTCCTGATGAGCCTCGTGGCAGTGCCCTTCGGCGTCGTCGCGGCCATCTACCTTCGTGAGTACGCACGCCAGGGCCTGCTGGTCCGCCTCGTCCGGATCGCGGTCAATAACCTCGCGGGCGTGCCGTCCATCGTGTTCGGCGTCTTCGGCCTGGGATTCTTCGTGTACTTCATCGGCGGCCTGATCGATCGGAGCTTCTACGAAGCCAGTCTCCCGACGCCGACCTTCGGAACGGGGGGTATTCTGTGGGCGTCCCTGACGCTCAGTCTCCTGACCGTTCCCGTGGTGATCGTGGCGTCGGAGGAAGCGCTCGCGGCCGTGCCGCGCTCGGTCCGCGAGGCGTCGCTCGCGGTCGGCGCGACCAAGTTCCAGACGATTCTGCGCGTCGTGCTGCCAGCGGCGGCCCCCGGCGTCCTTACCGGGCTCATCCTGGCGATGGCCCGCGGGGCGGGCGAGGTCGCCCCGCTGATGATCACGGGTGTGGTGAAGCTCGCGCCGGAATTGCCATTCGACGGCGTGTTTCCGTTCCTGCACCTCGAGCGGAAGTTCATGCACCTCGGATTCCACATCTACGACGTCGGCTTCCAGAGTCCCAATGTCGAGGCGGCCAAGCCGATGGTGTACACGACGGCGGTGCTGCTGCTGGCGATTGTGCTCATGCTGAGCCTGACCGCCATTCTGGTGCGGAACCGCCTCCGGAAGCGCTACCAGGTGTCCGCCTTCTGATGAAGCCCGACATGATCCCACTCGATTCCGCCACGAACGACGACCGGCCCGAGATCCATGTCGCCATCCCGCAGACCGCCCCGCTGGCGGCCGGGACTGCGCCCCAGGACCAGGCCGGCTCCTCGCCGCAGGCCCCGGCCATCGTGACCAGGGGCGCGAGCCTCTGGTATGGCGCGAATCAGGCCCTGTTCGAGATCGACCTCGACATTCCGGCCCGGCAGGTGACGGCGCTCATCGGACCATCGGGCTGTGGCAAGTCGACGCTGCTGCGCTGCTTCAACCGGATGAACGATTTGATCGACAACGTCCGGGTCGCGGGGCGGATCGACGTGATGGGCACGAATGTCTTTGCGCCGGACACGGACGTGATCGAAGTCCGGCGGCGCGTCGGCATGGTCTTCCAGAAGTCCAACCCGCTGCCCAAGTCGATCTACGAGAACGTGGTCTACGGCCTGCGCATCGCGGGCATCAAGGACAAGACGACGCTCGAAGCCGCGTGCGAGCGGTCCCTCCGGGGTGCCGCGCTCTGGGACGAGGTCAAGGACCGGCTCAAGCAGAGCGGGCTTTCGCTCTCCGGCGGACAACAGCAGCGCCTGTGCATCGCCAGGGCCATTGCGATCGATCCGGAAATCGTCCTGATGGACGAACCCTGCTCGGCGCTCGATCCAATCGCGACCGCCAGGATCGAGGAATTGATCCTCGATCTCAAGAAGTCCTATACGATTGTGATCGTTACGCACAACCTGCAACAGGCGGCGCGCGTCTCGGATCGCACGGCGTTCTTCTGGCTGGGCCGGCTGATTGAGTACAGCGGCACCGTCCAGTTGTTCACCAACCCGCGGGAATCGCATACTGAGGCCTACATCACGGGGAGATTCGGGTAGTGGAACACTTCCATTTCGAGGAGATGCTCGGGGCGCTCAAGACGCGCCTGCTGGCGATGGCCGCGCTGGTCGAGGAGCGCGTGCAACTGGCGATTCAATCGCTGGTGGACCGCCGCGCCGAGCTGGCGGAACAGGTCATCGAGGGCGACCAGGAGATCAACAACCTCCAGATCGAGATCGACGACCGATGCCTGACGATTCTCGCGCTGCGGAACCCGAAGGCCACCGACCTGAGGACCATCGCCGCCGCGGTCAAGATCAACTCGGACCTGGAGCGAATCGGCGACCAGGCCGTCAACATCGCGGAGCACGCGTTGAGGCTCGTGCAGTTGCCGCTGCTCAAGCCGCTCATCGACATCCCGCGGATGGCCGACAAGGCGGCAGGCATGACGCGCGATAGTCTCGACGCCTTTGCCAAGGGCGACGCGGGCCTGGCCCGAAGCGTCCTCGCGAGAGACGACGAGGTCGACGCGCTGAAGAATCAGCTGTTTCGCGAGCTGCTGACTTACATGATGTCGGACCCCACGACCATCGAGCGGGCGCTGGCGCTGCTGCTCGTCAGCCGCTGCCTGGAGCGGATCGCCGATCACGCGACGAACATCGCCGAGGATACGATATTCGTGGTCGAAGCCATGGACGTCCGCCATGGTCACGATCACGCCGGCGGCGCGAACGGGACATCTGGTTGATGGACCGGGAAGTCTCTTCGACCGGGCCGATCGGCCGGCCCGGGCCTGTCTGGGATCGCCCGGCAGGTGTGAACTCAAGGTGGATCGGATGCGTCGAGTACTCGTCGTCGAGGATGATCCTGATATCGTCGAGCTGCTGACGCACTATCTCGAGCTCGACAGCTGGTCCGTGGACAGCACAACGGACGGGCGGACCGCTCTCGATCGCCTCCGCGCCAACCGCTACCAGTTGCTCATCCTGGACCTTCAACTGCCGCGGCTCGACGGCCTGTCGGTATGCCGCGAGGTGCGAAAGGACCGGCGCACGGGCGACATGCCGATCATCATGCTGACGGCCCGGGGCGAGGAGACCGATCGGGTCGTCGGCCTCGAGGTCGGTGCCGACGACTACATCGTCAAGCCGTTCAGCCCCAAGGAGGTCGTGGCGCGAATCCGCGCCCTGTTCAGGCGGCTCGAGCGCCCGGTCCCGGACGCCGTTCCGATCATTACCCGTGGGCCGCTGGCTGTCGATCGCGAGCGCCACATCGTCACGTGGGACTCGCGTGAGATCCATCTGACCGCCAAGGAATTCGACCTGCTGGTCGCCCTGCTGGACGCGCACGGCCGCGTGCTCTCGCGCCAGCACCTGCTCGAGGAGATCTGGGGCTACTCGTACACGGAGGGGACCAGGACGGTGGACGTCCATGTCAGGCGAATACGCGAGAAGCTGCCTGGCCTCGCCCCGTCCATCGTGACGGTCAAGCTGCTCGGATACCGGCTGGCGGAAACCTCGGAGGCGGCATGAAGGGATTGCGGCTCCGCTTCGCGTTGGCGGCGCTCGCCATCAGCTGCGTCTCGTTGCTGGCCGTCTTGCTCCTGGCCGGCCCGAGAATCCGTCTTCGCGCGCAAGAGGAAACGACGAGCACCCTGACCGCCGAGGCCGAGCTGATCGCGTCGGCACTGGAGGAGCCGGTCGCCGCCGGCCAGCCCGTCGAGGCGATCGACGCGCTGGTCGATGAGGCCTCCCGCCGAGCGCAATCGCGCGTGACGATTGTCGCGCTCGACGGACGCGTGCTCGGCGACTCCGCCCTCTCAGGCCCCGATCTGCTGCAAGTCGAGAATCACGGCACGCGCCCGGAAGTTATCCAGGCGCTCACCGGAGGCCGTGGCGTCAGCACCCGCCCGAGCGCAACCGTGGGGCAGGACTTCCTCTACGTCGCCGTGCCGATACGCCGCCAGGGGCGCACGGTGGCGGTGGCGCGTGTCGCGCGATCGCTCGCGGACATCGACGATGAAGTGCGGCGATTCCAGGTGTCGGTCGGATGGGCGCTCGTCATCGCGTTTGTCATCACGGGATTCGTGTCCACGTTTTTCGCCCCACGCTTTGTCGGGCCCCTCAGGGACCTGATGCAGGCCGCCCGCCGTTTCGCTGCGGGCGACCTGGCGGTCAGCGTGCCCATCGAGCGCAATGACGAGGTCGGGGAGCTGGCACGCATCCTCAACGCGGCCATTGCGCAGCTGCAGGTCCGGCTCACGGAAGCCGCTCGCGACAGCGCGCGAACCGAGGCGATCCTGTCGGTCATCGAGGACGGGCTGCTGGCGGTCGATCACGAAGGCACCGTGCTCTTGGCCAACCCGAGCCTGGAGCGAACGCTCGAGCTGATCAAACCGCTCGGCAATCACTACCTCGCCGTGGTCCGCCACCACGTCGTGGCGCGACTGGTGGACCAGGTGCTCGAGACGGGGAGCCGGGAGGTCGCGGAAGCGGACTTCCAGCGCGTCGGCCGCACCTGCCTTATTGTGGCCGTGCCGTTCCCGGGAGAGGCAGGCGCGCCCCGCGGAGCCGTCCTGACCTTCCACGATGTCACCGAACGCCGGCGCGTGGAGCAATTGCGGCGCGACTTCGTCGCGAACGCTTCCCACGAGCTTCGCACTCCGCTGACGTCGATTCGCGGATACGTGGAGGCGCTCGAAGACGGCGCCGTCAACCGGCCCGATCAAGCCGCGCGGTTCCTGGCGAAGATCAGAACGCGAGCCGATCAGATGGCGGCGCTCGTCTCCGACCTGCTCGAGCTGTCGCACGCCGAATCACGGGCGCGCCCGCTGGCCTGGCAGCGGGTCGACGTCCAAGCCGTCGTCGACGAGGCCATTGGCGCGCTTGCCACCCAGGCCTCGCCGAAGCATCTGTCGATGCAGGTCGTTGCGCGTGCGCCCGCCAGCGTCGTCACCGACCCGGAGTACCTGCGCCGGATGGTCGAGAATATTCTCGACAACGCCGTGAAGTACACGCCGGACGCGGGCCGAGTCGACGTGTCGGTGACGTCCCAGCCTGACGGCGGCTGCGCCATCGAAGTCGCCGACACGGGTCCCGGCATCGGTCCGGAGCACCTGCCGCGCATCTTCGAGCGGTTCTACCGCGTCGACCAGGCCAGAAGCCGCGAACTCGGCGGGACCGGCCTCGGGCTCGCCATCGTCAAGCATCTGGCGGATCGGCTGGGCGTGCGGGTGGACGTGCGAAGCGAAGTCGGTGCCGGCTCGAGATTCACGCTCACGGTTCCGGCCGGCCCTGCCCAGGCTTCGAATGCCGGAGCCCAACCAGCCCAGTCCGCGACACCGCTCGCTCAGCGCTGAAATCCCGGCGGGGCCAGCAGCCCGAAGCCGTCCGGAGTCTGCCGGCACTTCACCTTCGAACCGGTCGGGACACCCGGACAGGCGGGAGTTTCCCTGGTCCCCAGCGCGGCGAGGACGCTGAGGTCCGACTCGATCGCCACCAGGCTGAGGAAGCGCCCCGATGCGCCGCCTTGCCGCTCGATGACCGGGAAAGTGGCGGCCGCCTTCGGGGACAGCCGAACGTAGCCGGTCGCCGTCTCTCCACCGCTCAGCGCGCGGTAGTAGAGGACCACGTTCGCGTTGGCCGTACCGCTCGGGTTGAACAGGACAATCGACGCGCCGGGATTGGTGGAGGCTGGGGCCGGGGACACGGTTTGGCGGATGAACCCGCGCGGGTGCGATCCGGACTGGAACTCCTCGAGATTCGATCGCCGGTCGCCATCCGGGTCGCCATTCGCACCCTCGTCGCCCGCGGCCGAGGCCGGGTTGAGGCCGAATTGCAGCTCCCACCAGTCGGGCAGGGCGTCGCCGTCGCTGTCGGGAGGCACCAGCTTGATGACGCGGCCGCCCGACTGTGTGACGAGGTAGAGTTCTCCGGACGCATCTTCTCCGAACGAGGTGATGTTGCCGAGATAGGCGGCGCCGCCGAGCTCCGTCGTGTGCTCGATTCGGTCGGTGACCCGGGCCTCGCCTGTGCCGGGGTCGACATCGAGACCGAGTGACCAGACGCGGCCGTTGAGATCGGCATAGAAATAGCGGTTCGAGTATGCGGCTCCGAGCGCGCGGCCGCGGTAGACGTAGCCGCTGATGACGGCGAATCCCGTGCGATGGTCGTAGTCGAAGATGGGATCGGTCAGCGGCGTGTACGCGGGTGCCGAGGCCAGGTACGGATGCGCGCCTTCGCGGACCCGCCAGCCGTAATTACGGCCGCCGCGCCCGCGCGGCTCGTAGTCGATCTCTTCGTACTCGCCCTGGCCGACATCTCCGATGATCAACGCGCCGGTTCCACCGAGTGCCGGGTTGTCGAAGCTGAATCTCCACGGGTTGCGAAACCCGAACGCCCAGGTTTCCGGCAGCGCCGCCACCGGCACGCCCTGGAGGAACGGGTTGTCGGGCGGCACGCGAAAGCCCCGAGTGTCGCCGTCGGGCACGCTGACGTCGATTCGCAGCATCTTGCCGAGGAGCGTCCTGCCATCCTGCGCTCTGTTCCCCGGATCGCCTCCCGATCCGCCGTCGCCCATGCCGATGTAGAGATAGCCGTCGGGCCCGAACGCGAGATTACCGCCGTTGTGATTCTGAAACGGCTGGCGAATCACCCGTTCGCCGGTGGACCACAGAAAGTCCAGGCGCGACGACGGGTCGGCCACTAGGCGGTTGGCGGCCGAACGCTTGAATCGGGCCACGACCGTGTCGCCAGCCGTGTTCGTGTAGTTCACGTAGAACCGGTCGCTCGACGGATCGGGAGCGAACGCCAGGCCGAGGAGCCCAAGCTCTCCGCCGTATGCCACCGATGAGGAGAGGTCGATGAACGGCGTGGCGCGGAGCACGCCGTCCTGAACGACGCGAATCCGGCCGCTCTGTTCCACGACGAACTGAACGCGGGGATCGGCGGGATCCTGGACGAGGCCGAGCGGAACGGCCAGTCCGGATACCACCTCGGCTGGTCTAATCTGCGCGCCCGCGAGTAACGGCGAGACGACGAGAAGCGCGCCGCACACCACGATGAAAATCCGGACGCGGCCCCGCAAGGGTCACCTCCGAGTTTGCCGGTCTGTAGGGAAGCCCTTCGAGCAGTGTAGCAGCTTAGCCCGCGCAGGCAAACCGAGGCGGGTGAAACACGGCACGGGCGAGCGGCAGGACGAGGTCAGACGACGGCGGGATCCAGATCCAGCTCGCCGCGGCGGAACGTGCGCAGGAACGCGGCGACGACCGACGGGTCGAACTCGGTGCCCGATCCCCGCTCGATGGTGTCCCGGGCCTGGATCGGCGTGACGGCCTTGCGGTACGGCCTGTCGCTGACCATCGCGTCATAGGCATCGGTGACCGCGATGATTCGGGCCCCGAGCGGGATCTCCTCGCCCGAGGTGGTCCGATAGCCCTTGCCGTCGAACCGGTCATGATGCGCGAGGACGATCGGAATGACGCGTTTGAGCGCCCCGCGCGCCGGTTCGAGCAACTCGGCGCTGCGGTCGACGTGAGTCCTGATCTCGTGGACCTCGTCGTCCGAAAGCTGCGCCGCCTTGTGCAGCAGGTCGCTGCTGACCTTCAGCTTCCCGATGTCGTGCAGCAGCGCCGCGGCCCGGATGTCCTCGATGTCCGAATCCGAGAGGCCCATCTCCGTGGCGACACGCGACGCGTACACCGAGACCCGGAACGAGTGACTCTCGGTGAAGCCGTCCTTCGCCACGAAATGCCGAAGGATGAGCAGGACGCCGTGGTAGGTCTCGCGCAACTCGGCAATCTGCCGGCTCCGGTGCTCGTACAACGTGCCCATCAGGTACGCGGTCAGCACGAGCGCTCCGCCCCAGGCGGCGAATTCCAGCCACCCGCCGATGGCCTCGCCGAAGATCGGACTTTGCAGGCTCTTGTCCGGGTCGAAGTGGAGCAGCAGCACGACGAGAAGGACGCTGCCGAAGGCCGTCAGCGTGGCGTGCCTGCGGCCGAGCCAATACGCCGACACGCACGTCGGAAGCGCGAACAGGCTCAACACGGCACGCCCGGACCCCGAGTCGAGCGTCAGGAGCCAGCCGAGCAGAAAGAGAAAGAAGATGACCCAGAGCTCGACGTTTCCGCGGCGGATGAGGCGCAGGAGACTGCCGAGCCTGTCGGGGCCCTGCTCCTGAGACTCGTCCGAGAGGGCCTCAAGCGCCGCCGAGTCAATCCCATCCATACAGGCCTCCACGTCGCAAGGCGACGGGTGCACGGGTTCCACGAGCAGCCAGAAGAAGGTATCGGCATCTCGAGAGCCGTTCCCCAGCCCGATTCCGAGAACGATTGTGCAAACGCGGGAAGATGCCGGCAGTATTTTGTTCCTCCGGCCCGGCTTTTTCAACTTCCAAGAGTCGTTCGTGCCTGCCGCGGCGAGTGCCGTCTGTGGAGGGCGGCGGCCGCCAGTTGACAGACGCCGGGGCGTCGTAGAGACTCCGCTGCACAGGTACACAGCGAATCAGGACATTCCGTCACCGCCCGGAGGCGCATCGGGCCCGCGGCCCCCCCGAGCGCCGGGTGCATCCGTCCACGCCAGGAGGTCTGACCATGAGGCGTTCTCTCGGCATTCTGATGACGATTGTTTTCGCGGCTTCGCTCGCTCTGCCCATGGGCGCGTCGGGCCAGTCGCCCGCGCCGGGCGTGGGCCCAAACGGCGAGAACCTCGGGTTCAAGGCCAAGTTCGCCGACGTCAAGGGCGTCCATACGCGGTACTACGACGAGGGCACGGGCGAGCCGATGGTGCTCGTACACGGCAGCGGATTCGCCGGGACGGCGAGCGCCAACACGTGGGCCCCGGTCATCGGGCTGCTCGCCAAACGGTTCCACGTCTACGCGCCCGACAAGCTGGCGTCCGGCATGACGGACAACCCGAAGAGCGACGATGACCTCAGCATCCGCGGCGAGGTGCAGCACATCGTCAACTTCATCGAGACGATGAAACTCGGCAAAGTCCACCTCGTCGGCCAGTCGCGCGGCGGCGGATGCGTGTTCCTGCTGGCGGTCAATCACCCGGAGCTCGTCAAGACGCTCGTCATCGTCGACAGCTCGACCGCCGCGCCGGGCGCCGGCGACGACCGCGCCAACCGGCGGAGGAACTTGATGGAGCACTGCCCGCAGTCGCCGCCGACCGCATTGTGGCCCTGCCAGCAGGCCGCGCTCCTCTACGACCGCAGCGTCGTCACGCCTGATTTCGTGGCCGCGGCGACCTTCATGGAGAACCTGCCGAAGGCCCAGGAAACCCGCAAGCGGATGACCCGGGAGGTGCGGACCAAGGGCGGCCTCGTCGAAGCCGAGATGAACTACGACGCCTACCGGCGCATCGATGTCGACAGCGTGCTCCAGATGCCAGTGCTGCTCTTCTGGGGCAAGAACGACCCGTCGGTGCTGCCGATCCAGGCCGAGGCGCTGTTCAACATCATCGCGGAGACGGACCCGTTCGCCCGGCTCCATTTCATCAACCACGCGGGGCACTTCCATTACCGCGAGCACCCGGACGAATTCGCGTTCACGGTGACGAGCTTCATCGACTACTGGAACGGGCCGGGCGCCAAGGAGCTGGCCGCTCCCCGGAAACCGCGGCCTGGCGGGTCGGACCGCAAGCCGTAGCGAAAGCGGGGGAGGCGAGCTGGACGCGGGCCGGGCTGACCTTTGGCGGCTGACGGCCTGGTGCCGGTTCGTACCGCGGGAGTGCACCACTTCGCAGCAACCGTCGAGATGGCGTAACATCGGTTTCGTGTTCACTCTGCCTCGGAGCTTCAGCCCCGGCGAGGCCCGGCGGTGGCGGCGTGTCGGCGGGCTCGTCCTGGCGGAGGTCCACTACGCCCCCGGCCAGCGCGTCGAGCACGAAGCGCATGCGCACGCCCGGTTCGTGCTCGTCCTCGAGGGCGCGCTGACCTCTGCAGGCAAGGCGGACGGGCGATATCCCTCGTCGACGTTGCTCTTCCGTGCGGCCGGCGATCGGTGGTCGTATGAGGCTGGCGCTTCAGGCGCGGCCTGTCTCGTCATCGATATGGACGACCTCTGGCTGGCGCGGGCTCGCCAGCAGGCGCCCCTCATCGACCGATCGACGATGCTTCGAGGCGGCCTCGTGCTGCACCTGGCAGAGCGGCTCTTCGGCGAATTCACGCTTCGAGACGAGGTGTCGCGGCTGGCCATCGAGAGCCTCGCGCTCGGCGTGCTGGCCGAAGCGTCGCGGCGGGCGGCGAAAACGGGCGACGCCGTCGCGCCGGCGTTCATCCTCCGGGCCCGCGACTTCGCGGACCGACACTTCGCCGAGCGCCTTCTCCTCGCGACCGTCGCTGCCATGGTCGGCGTGCACCCCGTACACCTGGCGCGCACGTTCCGGCGGGTGTACGACACGACGTTCACCGGGTATGTGCGCGACGTGCGACTGGAGTTCGCGCGCAGGCAGTTGAAGTTCACTTCGACCCCGCTCGGCGAGATCGCGCTGGCCGCGGGCTTCTGCGATCAGAGCCACTTCTGCCGCCACTTCCGCCGCGCGACCGGGCTGAGTCCGGCCGAGTACCGGCACGAGGTCCGCTCCCGCCTGTAGGGCACCCGCTTCCCCGGCCTGAGCAAAGTCGAAGGCAGCGGCGCCCTACATCCTCCCGCTGTGACGCAAATACTGGGCGGTCCCTCAAGGTCGGCGTGGACGAGCGTGTGTAGGGCGTCCGCTTTAGCGGCGCCGTACCGGCCGGGGCTTGAGCCCCGGCCGACGATGCAGTTGGCGCGCCACATGCACTATGGCCGGCGTGAGCTCGCGTCGACCGCCTCGCCTCGTCCGATCCGCCTATGTCGGCCGGAATCGGTATTCACTGACAATCCGCGCCTTCGCCAGTCATCGTCCCTTCACCGCACCTCAATCGGTCGAGTCCGCGCTGTTGCAGCTACGGCACTGCGCAAGACTCCAGGGGTTCGCGCTTCTTGCCTTCTGCTTCATGCCGGACCACGTGCATCTGGTCGTGGAAGCCGGTCGTCACGACTCGGACCTGGTGCGATTCGTGAACCGGTTCAAGCAGGTCACCGCATTTGCCTACCGGCAGTTCACCGGCGTGCGGCTGTGGCAGGACGGCTACTACGACAGAGTGCTGCGGAGCGATGACGCCACAGACAGCGCGGTGCGGTACGTACTGGGGAATCCGGTGCGCGCAGGCTTGGCGGCAACAATCGATGAGTGGCCATATAGCGGATCGGAGGCCTTTGATGTGTACTGTCGAGCATCGGCACGACCCTAAAGGGTCGCGCATACGGCGCCCCTAAAGGGGACGCCCTACGGGTCGCGCATACGGCGCCCCTAAAGGGGACGCCCTACGGGTCGCGCATACGGCGCCCCTAAAGGGGACGCCCTACGGGTCGCGCATACGGCGCCCCTAAAGGGGACGCCCTACGGGTCGCGCATACGGCGCCCCTAAAGGGGACGCCCTACGGGTCGCGCATACGGCGCCCCTAAAGGGGACGCCCTACGGATCGCGCATACGGCGCCCCTAAAGGGGACGCCCTACATCCTCCCGCTGTGACGCAAATATTGGGCGGTCATTCGGGGTCGGCATCTGCGTGCGCTCTACGTCATTGGGCGGGAAGCGTGCATGTGTAGGGCGTCCGCTTTAGCGGCGCCGTACCGGCCGGGGCTTGAGCCCCGGACGACGATGCGGTATCCGGCGGGGCTGCCTTCGAGTTCGCTCAGTCCGGAAACGCCCACGCCCTACGGGGCCGCGCCCGACGGAGCTCGCGCACGGCGTTTCTTCCGTCCAACGGCGTTTCGCCGATCCAAGACAGGCGGCCGCCAATCGATCGACCCTCAGCAACGAGGAGGGCCGACGATGGGTGTGTGGTCGAAGAAGTCGCTCGACGCGCTGCGGGCGGAAGCCGAAGGCAGCATGCTCCGGCGGTCGCTCGGGCCGTGGAACCTCACCGCGCTCGGGATCGGGTCCATCATCGGCACGGGGATCTTCGTGCTGACGGGCACCGCGGCATCGCAGAATGCCGGTCCCGCACTCGTGCTCTCGATGATCATCTCGGCGGTCGGCTGCGCGTTCGCGGGCCTCTGCTACGCCGAGTTCGCGTCGATGGTGCCCGTGGCCGGCAGCGCCTACACCTATGCTTACGCCACGAGCGGCGAGCTGCTCGCGTGGATTATCGGCTGGGACTTGATCCTCGAGTACGCGCTGGCAGTCTCGACCGTCGCAGTCGGCTGGTCGGGCTATCTCGTCAGTTTCCTGCACACGCTGGGCATCAACTTTCCACCGGCGCTCGCGGCACCGCCGCTCAACCTCCCGGCCGCTGCCGTCGTTCTCGCCGTCGCCGGGCTGCTCGTCATCGGGATTCGGGAATCGGCCAACACGAACACGGCGCTCGTCGTGATCAAGGTCGCCGTGCTCATCGTCTTCGTCGCCGCCGGCGCGGCATTCGTCCGGCGGGAGCACCTGACGCCGTTCATACCACCGAATCAAGGCGCGTTCGGCTCGTTCGGGTGGAGCGGGGTGTTGAGGGGCGCGGGCGTGATGTTCTTCGCGTACATCGGCTTCGACGCCGTGTCCACGGCCGCCCAGGAAGCGAAGAACCCGCGGCGCGACATGCCGATCGGCATTCTCGGATCGCTGGTCATCTGCACGGTGCTCTACATTCTGGTGGCGACGGTGCTCCTCGGCATCGTGCCGTACCAGCGTCTGATGGTGCCGGATCCGCTCGCGGTCGGCATCGACGCAACGGGCGTCACCTGGCTGAGCCCGCTCGTCAAGATGGCGGCGCTCTTCGGTCTCTTCAGCACGATGCTCGTCACGCTGCTGGCGCAGACGCGCATCTTCTATTCCATGAGCCGCGACGGCCTGCTGCCGCCGGTGTTCTCGCGCGTGCACCCGAGATTCCGGACGCCGCACCTGAGCACGGTCATGACGGCGATCGTCATCGCGCTCGTGGCGTGCCTGACGCCGATCGACGCGCTGGGCCAGCTCACGAGCATCGGCACGCTGCTCGCCTTCGTGCTCGTCAGCGCCGGCGTCATCGTCCTGCGCCGGACCTCGCCGGGGTTGGACCGGCCGTTCCGCACGCCGGGCGTGCCGTTTGTGCCCGTGGCGGGCGCCCTCATCTGCCTGGCGCAGATGGTCGGGCTGCCGCTGGTGACCTGGGAGCGGCTCGGCCTCTGGCTCGTCATGGGACTGATCGTGTACCTGGGCTACAGCCGCCGCCATGCGCTCACCCGCGCACTCGGCGGCCCTCCGATCGCGTCACCCGAAACGCGCCAGGCGGACGCCGGAACCTGATGGCTGCTGCGGAACGCCGATCAGAGATACTCCCACCGGCTCGCCAGCCGCCGCGCGATGGAGAAGAAGACCACGGCGGCGAGCAACAGCATCCCTACCTGCGGCCAGAGATCCACGAGCGCCGCGTCGCGCCAGAAGACCTTGATGAAGCCGTCGAGCGCCCAGGCATTGAAGGTGACCAGGCCGACCTTCTGGATGGCCGCCGGCATGAGGAAGCGCGGGAACATGCTGCCGCCTAACGCCGACATCGTCAGGATCACGAGCGTCGAGACGGCCCCAAGCTGGGCGCGTGTCCGACAGGCCGAGGCGAGGAGCAGTCCGAGCGCGGAGGCGGCAAGCGCGGTCACGATCGTCATGACGAAGAAACCGGGCAGATGGGCGAGCAGGTCGAGTTTGAAGACGAGCGCACCCCACGAGAACATGACGATGAGCTGGCAGGTGCCGAGGGTGGCGAGATAGGTGAGTTTCCCGACGAGCAGTACGGGAAGGGAGACCTGGGAGGCGAGCACCCGATCGAGCGCGCCCGATTCAGCCTCGTCGAGCAGCACGCCGCCGGCTCCGCTCGCGGTGAAGAGCAGGAACATGACGCCGATTCCGGCCGCGTAGAACGCCACGATCGGGCTCGTCTTGTTCTCGCCGACGATGTCGCGGGCGGCAATGGTGACGAGTCCACCGTCCAAGCCGGTGCCGCCGCCGCGCTCTCCCGGGGCTGGCCTCCGCATGCTCATCTCACGAAGCTGCCTGATCTGGGCGTCGATCCGCTCGCGCTGAACGGGCGTCAGCCCCCCGGCCGCCGCGGCCATGTCCCGTACGCCGGCCTCCGCCATCAGGTCCGGCATCGAGGTCATGAGGTCCTTCTGCAGGATCCCGGTCACGATCTGCGGAGCCACGGGGTTGGAGCTGTCGTTCACCAGCTCAACCGTCGGACGCGATCCGCCGGGGCCGAAGGTCATCTGCGTGCTGCCGAAGCCCTTCGGGATGATCAGCGCGACCGGCACATCCCCGTTCTTCACGGCCGCCTCGGCGGACTGGCGGTCGTACGGAGTGCTGGCGGCACCCTCTCCGCCCTTGCGGTCCGTCGTGGCTTCGAGCGCCTGCTCCGCCTCGAGACCGGCGACGAGTCGACCGGAGGCCTCGCTCCGATCTTCGTCGACGATCACCACCGGGACCTTGGGAGTGCCCTGCGATCCCTGCGCTCCGAACACCACCGCGAAGATGGAGAAGAACGCAATGGGGAGCACGAACGAGAGGATCAGGGACGCGCGATCGCGCCGCAAACCGTACACCGCGGTCCGCACGATGGCGAGGATCATCACTCGCGCAGCTCCCTTCCCGTGAGCTTCAGAAACACGGACTCGAGCGTCGGCGACTTGAGCGCGATGTCCTTCACTCCGGCGCTGACCGATTGCAGTCCGTTCAGCAGCGACGGCAGCTGCCCGGCGGCGTTACTTGTGGAGAACGCCGCCATCGATGTCCCATCGCTGCAGGTTCCACCGTTGGCCTCCACCCACTGACGCACGGCCTGAGACGGCGTGTGCAGGAAGTGAACCTCGATCTGCTGCTCGGTGCCGAACGCGGCAGTGATCAGTTCCGAAGGCGACCCGAGCGCAATCACGCGGCCGCGATCGATGATCGCGACGCGATCGCACAGCCGCTGTGCTTCTTCCATGTAGTGCGTCGTGTAGATGAGCGAGGTGCCATCACGGCGCAGCGTCTCAATCATCTCGTAGATGCGCTCGCGCGACTGGGGATCGACGCCGACCGTCGGCTCGTCCATGAGGACGACCACGGGTCGGTGAATCAGCCCGGCCGCCATGTTCAGGCGGCGCTTCATCCCGCCCGACAGCGTCTTGACGGGATCGTTCTGGCGATCGCCGAGAACCGACCACTCGAGGCACCAGAGAATGGCGGCATCGAGCCCGTCGCTTGAGATGCCCTGATAGCTGCCGAAGGACTTCAGGTTCTCTCGCGGCGTGAGGAGCGGATAGAGCGCGAGTTCCTGCGGGACGTAGCCGACCGCTGCTCGTGCCTCTTTGGAGCCGGGCTCGAAGCCGATGACCGTCACGACGCCCTCATCCACCTTGCTCCGCCCGATGATGATCCGAATGAGCGTCGTCTTGCCGGCGCCGTTCGGCCCGAGCAGCCCGAGGCATTCTCCGCGCCGAAGCTCCAGCGAGACGCCGTCGAGCGCCCGCTTGTCGCCGTAGCTCTTGGAAACGGAGTGGACCGAAACCGGCAGAGGTGCCCGTGCCTCATCCGCGCGCGCCGCCGCGGCCGGAGGAATGGTCATCTGACTCGATGATACTACGGCCCTACCTGGACCCGAGTTCTGGCAGCGAGCGGGCCTCTACTTCTTCGCCTGGCTGCCGATCCTCACCCGCGCGATTCGATCGACGCCGCTGCAGGCGAGCCAGAGATCGCCGTTCTGTGCCACGGCGATGTTGCGCACGACCCCGCCACCCGACGGAATCGGCCAGACCTCGGTCGCTCCGTTCGCCGGATCGAGCCGGACAACCGTGTTGGGCTCCACGCCCGACTCCGAGTACCAGATCGCGCCGTCAGCCGTCATGGCGATGCCGTACGGCCTCGATTCCGGTCCGCCCGGCGAACGGAACTCGGTCACGCGCCCGGTCTTCGGATCCAGCCGGCCGATCGTTCCGCGCGCGTAGTCGCTGTAGTACACGACATCGGCGCGATCGAGCACGATGCGCCTCGGCCGTGCGTCGGGATTGGGCAGGGGGTACTCGGTGATCTTCAGGCTCGACGGGTCAATCGCGCCGATCTTGTTCGTGTTGAAGAGATCGAAAAACGGGATGCCGACGGAGTTGACGACGATGCCGTAGGGGCGGGCGTTCGGCGTCGGCGCCTGTACGAGGTCGATCTTTCCGGAGGCAGGATCGAGGCGGCCCAGGAAATTGCCCCCCTGAACCGTGAACCACAGGATGCCTTTCTGATCGAAGACCGCCGTGTGGGGATCGCGCGCCCGGGCGTCCGGCATGCGGTACTCCACGACGTGGCCCGTCCGCGGGTCCAGCTTCCCGATGAGCGCGGCCGAGTTGCCGGTGTACCAGATGTTGCCGTCGCGGTCGGCGACCAGGCCATGCGGTCCTGAATTCGGCGTGGGAAGCGCGTACTCCTTGATGGTCTCCGTGGCCGGATCGAAGCGGCCCAGCACGTTCGCGCGCTGGCCCGTGTACCACACGCTCCCGTCGGGAGACACCGCGGGATCGTGCGGCAGCGTCTTCGGGTGAGGCGTGGTCCACTCGTCGATCTGAACCGGGCGCTTGTCGGCAGCAGGCGCCACCGTCAGGGTGGCGGCGATGGCGACCATCAGCGCGAGCGTGACGTGATTCGAATGACGGTGCTCTGCGTCCATTGGGCCTCCTCGTATACTGGAACCATGCGAGCATTCGCCGCGATCGCCCTGTCCGCCGCGCTGCTGTCCTCGCTGCTCCTCGCGTACCAGGAGGGTCCCATGCCCGGAGTGACCGGAGGCTTCGGGGAGCCGACCTGCCAGCAGTGCCATTCGGAGAACCGCCTGAACGAACAAAGCGGCTCGCTTCGACTGGCGAACGTTCCTGTTGTGTATCGCCCTGGCATCAAGTATCGCATCATCGTGCGTCTGGCGCGAAGCGGCTTGCGGGTCGGCGGGTTCGAGCTCTCGGCACGAATCTCCGCCGGCGGCCAGGCCGGGCGGCAGGCTGGTGATCTGGGTGCGACCGGGCCCGCGGGTGCAGGTGGTTCGCTCGGAGGACGGCCGCGTGCAGTACGCACAGCACACGCGCCAGGGAAGCCGGGCCGCCGCCCGAGGCGCGATCGAATGGGAGGTGGAGTGGGTCGCGCCGTCCGAAGCAAGCGCCGGCGTCGTGTTCAACGTCGCCGCTAACGCGTCGAACGCCGACGCCTCTCCGCTCGGCGACTTCATCTATACCGCGCAGGCGCAGTCACGCGCGCCTGCCGCTCCGGCTAGCGCGGGATCTTCCATTCGGCCAGCGGGTGAGCGGGACGGCCTGCCGCCCTGTGCGCGCGAATCACGAAGCCGGCGCCCTGCCGTTCGTACTCCGGCGGCCGGCCAGTGAACGGATCGATGGGAATGTGCGCCAGGTAGCTTGGTGCCAGTTCACCGAGCGCGCCGGGATACCGTCCGTGATCGAGCCGATACCGCCGCAGCGCCACCGAAACTTCGGCTGCGTTCAAGAGCGCCTGGTACTCATAGCCGGTCTCGGCGAACCGGGCCAGGCCGGGGCCGAACATCGCAGCGTCGAATCGACGCAACAGTTGCCACCATTTCGGTTGGTCGCTGCCGTCGGGCGCGGCCTGCCGGGCCGGACGCGTATACGGCAGGACCGATTCACGCGTGATGAGCCGGTCCATCCCGCGCAGCAGGCGAAGCCGCGCGTACCGGATGAGGGGGCGCGCCAGCCAGCTGACGGCGCCGTTCGAGGTTGCCCACGCCGGGCTCGGACCTGGACCGAAGTCATTCGCGCCAGTTCCCATCTCGACGTTGGACAGCACGCGGTTGACGTGCTTCATCTCGCCGACGAGCCCGCTACCGACGGGATCCGGGGTCCGGTTCTCCGTGAGCGCGGAAGCCACCTCGGCCAACTGTGAGGCAGATGGCTCGCTCAGCTCGAGCAGGTCGCGCACGCACCCGAAAGGCCCGTGAGCCACGGCGACCCGAATGAGCTGGACGATGATGATCGGTTCCTGGCTGAGAGAGGCCGCCTCCGCCAGGCCGGCCAGTGCGGCCTCGGTGGCACGATCGGACCGGCCGTCCTCGATGTCCACGCGGCAGGACAGCGCAAGCATGTTGCTAAGCTGCCGAAGCTCGAGCAGGCCCGGATAGTTCGCGTCGTGGACGTAGTCGATTTGCCAATTCGATTGTGGCCGGCGGCGGGCCAGCTCGGCAGCCTGCACGGCGGGCTGGTTGTTTGCCAGGAGCCGCCGCATCTCATCTGTAACTTTGAGTTGTCCGGACGGGTCGAGCGCGGGCGACCCCCAGATGACCACCCCACCGAACGGGTTGATGCCGTACGGGAAACCGGGATGGGCGTCAGTTCCGGTGAGCAGGCTCGCCGCCGCCCGCATGACGCGCGCGCGGTTCTTTGAGGGGAACACCTCAGAAGGCGCGAGCGTCGACACGTCGAGACGGCCATAGATCTGCTCCAGGCGCGAGACCTCGGTGTTCAACTCGTGGCCGATCCAGAGGTTCGCCGCGATTCGTACTACGAGCAGAACGATGACAAGGACGAGCAGCCTGACGGCGTAGCGCCGCCACCGGGAACGCAGCCGAGCCACCTCGCGCCGCCACCAGCCGACGACGCCTCCGAACGGAATACGGGTCGGCCGATCGCGTTCCGGTTCGGTCACATCAACCTCCTCAGATTCTTCAAATTCCTTGCGCTCTACGGGAGCCTCGCCAGGGCCCGGCCGAGCCGCGAGGTTACTGCGCGAGTCCCAGGGCCGCCCGCGGCTCCGGTGTGGCCGGGCGACTCTCCGCGAGAAGCGCCCGTCGGGCCAGTCGATCGGCCTCATCGCGTGCGATGCCGGCCTCGATCGCCGCATCCTCCGCCGCCGTAGCGGATTCGACGGCGATTGTCCCGAACTCAACTGAAGTTGGAGAGCTCCGCATCACCGAGACTCGATCCAGCGCGACAAGCGCGATGACCAACGCCACCGCCGCGTATCGCCACCGGCGCGAGAACCAGACGCGATCCGACCAGGTGGCGGGCTCGCCAGGCGTCACGAGCGGCCCGGCGGCCGCGAGTACCCGCTGCCGGAGTTCGGGAGCCGGATCCGGCAGGCCCGCATTCCGAAGCCGCTCTTCCAGCCTGGTGAGCGCTGTCATCGCTCGTACCCAAGAAGCTGTCGCAAGCGATCGATCGCAAGCCGGTACCGGCTGGCCGCCGTGAACGTCGGGACACCCGTGATGCCGCCGATTTCCCGGAACGAGAACCCGTTGAACAGGTGAAGAACGACAGCTTCCCGCTGCCGTTCCGCCAGCGTCTCCATCGCCCGCCGAATGTCAATCGACTCGTCCGCGAACCGCGCTGACTCGCCGGGAGGCTCGGCGCCGATCGGTTCCTCGGCGGCGACGGCGCGCCGGCGAGCGACATCGATCCACGCGCTGCGCAGGATTCGATGCAGGTAGCTCTTCGGCCGGCTGACTCCGACGAGCGGCGCGCCTGTCGTCGCCAGCTTCACAAAAGTCGTTTGCACGAGGTCCTCGGCATCGGACGCGTTCCGGGCCAGTGCGAGCGCGTGCCGGAAGAGCGATGCGGCGTGGCGGTCGTAGATCTCACCGAGCGCGTCGCTCGTCCCGCCCGCCAGGAGGGCGAAGAGTCCCCGATCGCGCCTGTCGTCGCGTTCCGCGTGCACTCGTGGTTGTAAGACGAACGAAGCGGCCGTTCTTGTCACCGCCATCGTTGGCGCATCGTCGGAGACGGTCGGAGGACCGCAGCCGGAGGTCGGAATGGCGCGGCGTGGAGTTGGCGCGCCGGGTTACGGCTCACGCCGGCGAGCCTTGATGAGCACGTCCAGTTCGTCGGGCCTCGGGTTGTTGTACTCGAGCCGAACTCGACCGTCGGCGATGGTCGTCACGACCACGGGGATGGCGCTCGCCGTGAGATACCAGCCGGAGGGCAGGACCACGGCGTTGCGCGGGCGGCCGAGGCGGCGATCCCACACGAACTCGTCGCCGAGGGTGTAGTAGCGCCCGGGGTCGGCGTAGGTCTCGATGATCCGGAGGCGCACCGACTGTCCTTTCTGCACGGCCGGGAACCGGATCACCACCACGTCGGTCTCGGGCGTCGTCGGCTCGCCGATGTCCACGCCGGCGGAGGTCAGCGTCGCGGCCTTGACCGTTTCCACTTTCAGCGCCTCGCCCGTGTCAAGGAGCCGCGCCGAAGGGTTCGACGCGCGGCTGCCCGCACGCACCACGTTCAGGTACTTGTCGATGCCTGGGCGCGATTCGGTGTAGTCGTGGTAGAGCGCGAAGGAATGTGTGTCGGGCTGCTGCAGGAAGTACACGATCTCGCGGTCCTGGTGCGCGCGCTCGTCGAGCCGCTCCTCGAAGGACGGCGTCGTTGCTGCCGGACCGGCCTGCGAAGGCGGCGCTGGTGACGCGCGCCCCGCCGGCTTCGCCGCAACCGGGACCTTCGCAAGCGGCCTGGCCCTCAGCACAAGCGGCGCTTCCCCGGCCCCGATGTGGAAGAAGCTGATCGCCAGCCGGCCGTCGCGTTCCGTCAACACCTGCGACGGGACGTTGCACGACACCATCTCGTAGCCGGCGGGGAGGACGACGGCGTTGCGCCGGATCCCAAGACCGCGATCGAAGACGATGAGGTCTCCCTGGCGGAAGTACGATTTCGCGTCCTTGTAGGTCTTCTCGATGCGCAGCCGGATCTCGCCGCCGCTCGGGACAGGCCGCGGCAGGGTGACCTGGATGTAGCGCGACTCGGCGTCGGCGTTCTTCAGGCCGGCCTCGCGCGCTTCGGCGCCGGTGACCACCTTGAAGGTGAGCGCCTGTCCCGTCATCTGATCGAAGACCGCTTCGTCACTCGCCTCGCTGCCCTTGCGGATGACGTTGAAGTAGAAACGCGCGCCTGCGCTCGTCGCGGTGACCTCGTAGATGATCCGGAAGCTGGCGGAATCGGGAGCGAGCAGCTCGTAGCGCGTGTAGTCGTCGCCCTCGTGGCTCTCGATGAGCGGGGACGGCGGCTGCGCCGCGGCCGCGCCCGGAAGCGCGGATGCAGTAAGAACGAGGACGGCAGCGAACAGGCGAGGACGACACATGGTGTTCTCCCTGGCTGGGTGACTCACGGACCCGGCGGAACGGATCACTACTGTACCGCACGTCGCGGCGACCGATGGCGTCCGCCGGCTACCCGTCAGTTGTCGATGCTGAGCTTGAAAACCGTATTGCTGCCGCCGACGATGAAGATCTCGTTCTTGGTGGTGATGCGCATTTCGAGCACGCCGACCAGCGAGCGATCGTTCATGCCGTCGAGGTAGGTGCCCTTCGAGTCGAACCTCTTGAGGCCGCTGAAATCGGTCACATACACGCGTCCCTGTTTGTCGGTCGCGAGGTGTTGCGCCCACGCATCGAATTGCCCGGGCCCGGTCCCCACGCTGCCGAACCTGGACACGTACTTTCCAGCCGGCGTGAATTTGTAGATCGCGTAATCGACCATATTGAGCAGGTACAGGTACCCGAGGCCGTCGACTGCCAGGCTGAGTGTCGTGGCGTTCGCGGGCTGCTTGGGCGACAGTCTCGACACGAGATTCGGATAGCGCGCGCGCACCTTCCCGTCGGCATCCAGCCGCAGGAGCACTTCGTGGGCCTCCGGCGCGCCGTCGGCAAGCACCAGCAGGCCGCCCGCGGGGTGCATGACCATGTTCACGTAGAAGTCGCGGGGCGTGTTCCTCTCGCCGCTGAAGCGCGCGAGCAGGGTTCCGGTCTCACCGTCGTACTTCAGGATCGCGCCGCAGAAATGCACATAGACGTGGCCCTCACCATCGGCGGCGACCGTGCTCAGGCTGACGGAGGGGTTGGTGCAGAGGTTGTCGTCGACGGTCCAGCCGCCGAGGTGCTTGCCCGTGGCATCGAAGCGTTGCACCCGCATGGTCCGGAAGTCGTCGACATAGATGATGCCGCGCGGATCGACGGCGACGTGCCGCGCATCCTGGAACAGCCCCGGCGCCGTGCCCTCGCCGCCGAAGCTCATCACCTCGTGCGCGAAGCCGGCGGGCAAGGTGTTCCCCGCCGGCCCGGCCGTCGACGCCGCCTGGTGAGAGCCCTTCAGGGAGTTGACCACCAGAACGCCCGCCACCACCACCGCGACGATGACCAGACTGATGCCGATGCGCCCCCGCAGCTGCAGACCTGCCAGCTTCCCCCTTGTCGCGCCGGCACGAGCGGGGACCTGCGGCGGGCGTATCTCCTTTGGAGCGATGACGGTGTTGCCGCAGTACAGGCACTTGACCTCCGTGGCATCGGCCGCCGCGCTCACGGTTGACGCGCACGACGGACATTTGAGCAGCTGACCCTCTGGCATGCTGTCGCCTCTCGAGGAACGGTGGCCGGCTCGGCGTCCCTGGACGTTATAGAGCGTTTGACGCGATTTGGCAACGGAGGTCCAACGGGAAGACAGGCGGGTGCCGTCAACTCGCTACGAAGATCGGGTGCGCCGTGGCGTTCGGATGGCGACGTATTCCGTGCTACCTGAGAATCGTCGCCTTCACCTCGAGACTGGCCTTCCGGTCGCGGCTCGGCACCGGGTCAGAGGATGTCGCGACGACAAGCGGTTTGCCGCTTTCGAGCACGACGTCGAGATTCTGTCGAAACTGGGAGAACGATGCCATCATCTGGCCCGGGGCGACTGCGTTGGCTCCCTCGGCATTTGCCGTCTTTTCGTCCACCGGGTTGTACTCGACGGCCAGCCGAAGCCTGACGAAGTTGCCCGTAATCGTCACGGAGGTCACGTCGAGGCTGAGCCCCATGTCCTTGTACTGAAACGAGGTCATCGGATTGAGCGCGGCGCCGCCCTGCGCAAGCGGTGCGAAGGTCGTCGTGGGAATCGGCAGCGAGACGCCGGACCGCACCGACCCGCGCCCATCGTTCCTGACGGTCACGCTGATCGACTTCTGCGTCGACGCGCCGCCGCGAGTCGAGTCGGCGATCGTGACGTCCACGCGGACGTTGGCGTTCCAGTCGATTGCCGGCGGCGCCGCGGCCGCCGCGGGCTTGGCCGGCGGTTGTGTGGCCGGCTTCTCGCCTTGAGCAGCGCGCTGATCGATGTCCTGAGCCCACGCGGCTGGCGCGACGAGTGCCAGCGCCACGAACGCGCACACGACGAGAACGAGAGCGCGGCGGTTTCGCATTACATCACCTCTTGTCTGGCTGGCCCGGCCCGGTTCTCGGCCGGTTGGATTCAATCAACGGAATCTGAATCTCGCGATTGGCGATCGGCTGGATTCCCAGTGGTTCGATCTCAATCGGGCGGTCTGCGATTGGGATCGGGATTGGCAGAGGATCGATCCTGATCGTTTCACCCGGGTGCGCTTCCTCGTCGTTCGCCGCCGGCGGGGGCGTTACCGACTCATCGGGAATCAGGACGGGCTTCGGCAGCCGCCGCGTGGCCACGCCACTTGACGTCACCGATTCAACGGCCCCTGCCGGCGGAATGGCGACCTCCGTCGCGTGTAGAGGCGGCGAGACGTGAAGGGCGGCTGTCACGGTTCCACCCGTCCCTTCGTGCCTCGGCTGAGGGAATCTTGACAGAAGCAGCGAACCCGCGAGCGCAACCGCCGCGAGCGCGACGATCGCCGCCCACCCGAGCGGGTGAGCGCGCGGGCCGGCGAGCCTGACGAGTCGGCTTGGCGCCGGCTCCGCCGCCCAGATCCGCGCCAGCACGCGCCGGCGCAGGCCTTGGGAGGGCGCGCCGCTCGTCAGCCGCTGGAGCGCCTCGTCGATGACGCCGTTCAGCTCGTCGTGTTCCTTACTCATCCCGAATGCCCATCCGTGCCAGCCTGGTCTTTAGGTGCTGCCGTCCCCTGCTCATCCGCCACTTCACCGTTCCCGCCGGGATGCCCAGGATTGTCGCGATCTCCTCGACGGTGTGGTCCCCCGTGGCCGACAGCAACATGACGTCCCTGTATTTTCGAGGCAGTGTCATGACGGCCCTCTGAACCCGCTCCCCGAGATCGCGCCGGACGAGCGCGTCCTCCTGCGACACCCCGTCGGTTGGCGGGTCCGGAGGTGCGGGCCCCGGCGGAGGCTCGAATCGGCCGAACCAGCGCCAGGCGCTGCGCCGATGCTCCCTGGCGGCGTTCCAGGCGATGGAGAGCAGCCAGGTCTTGAATGACGCCTCGCCGCGGAACGTGCTCAACTTCCGGAACGCCGCCACGAACGCCTCTTGCGCGACGTCATCGGCTTCGGCCGCCGATCTGAGTGCCGCACGCGCCGCGCGATAGACGACGTCCTGGTGGCGCTCGACCAGCTCGCCGAACGCACCGGCGTCGCCCTCGCGCGCGCGTGCGACCAGTTCGGCGTCTGTCACCTGATCCATAGATGCCGCGACGGGAGACACGGTTGGCAATTCTAACGGCGCCCGGGGCCCGGGCGGGAGACCGGCCGGAGCAATCCTGGCCGTGCGTCGGCGTCAGCCCTTCTCACAGCAGGCGCGTCGTGAGTATCTTAGGAAGGTGGGCCCAAACGCACCGCGGGATCAGCCGGCGGTCCGGAAGACCTTTACGGAGGCTCTCTATTCGCTCGTCGAGGAGGTCAAGCGAGACGCGTCCATCCTCGCCGCGATCCTCTGCGGGAGCCTGTCGCACGACGCGGTCTGGGAAAAGTCCGACATCGATCTCGTTTTGGTGAGCCTGGACGGGGCGGCCGGGCCGAAGGACGGCGTGTCGCTCTATGCCGACGGCGTGAACGTCCACGCGCTGGTCGTGCCGCGCGCCGAGTTCCGCAAGGCCGTCGAGGGCTCGATCCGCCACTCGTTCCTGCACTCGTTCCTGGCGAAGGGGCGCCTGCTCTACACGCACGATCCGACCATTGGCGACCTCTTCGCATCGCTCGCCGATCTCGGCGCGCGCGACCGGCAGCTCCAGTTGCTGCGATCCGCGATAGGCGCGCTCGGGCCGATCAACAAGGCGCACAAGTGGATGGTCACGCGCGGGGACCTCGAATACACGGCGCTCTGGATCCTCTATGCCGCCACGCCGCTCGCGCGCATCGAGGTGATCGGCCGCGGGCTGCTCGCGGACCGCGAGGTGATTCCGCAGGCGGCCTCGCTCAACCCGTCCTTCTTCACGCGCATCTACTCCGGGCTGCTTAATGCGCCGAAGACGCACGAGGGCGTGCAGACCGCGCTCGACGCGGTGGACGCGCTACCTCGCCGAGCGCGCGACGACGCTCTTTGCCCTCGTGATCGAGCACCTGCGGGAGGTGGGCGAAGCGCGCTCGTGCACCGAGATCGAGGATCACTTCCGGCGGGCGTTCGACGTCGAAGGTGTGGGCATCGCGTGCGAGTACCTGGCCGAGGAGGGGTTGCTCGGCAAGGCCTCCGTCCCCGCGCGCCTCACGAAGAAGAGCAGCGTCCAGGTGCAGGAGCAGGCGTTCTTCCACATCGACCCGTTGCCGGCGCGAGGGCTCGGGTGAGCCCGGCCCGCGGCGCCCGAAAGGCTGAACCCGGCCGTCCAGGGAAACGTGCGAACGGGCGTCCCGCCGCGCGCGGCACCATCGCGGTACAGGGCGCGCGCGTCCACAACCTCAGAAATCTGTCGATTGAGCTCCCGCGCGACCGCCTGATCGTCCTGACCGGGCTCTCCGGCTCGGGCAAGTCGAGCCTCGCCTTCGACACGATCTACGCCGAAGGGCAGCGCCGCTACATGGAATCGCTTTCGAGCTACGCGAAGCGGTTCGTGTCGCAGGTCGCCAAGCCCGACGTCGATTTCGTGTTCGGCCTCTCGCCGGTCATCTCGATCGAGCAGAAGACGCTCTCGAGCAACCCGCGCTCGACCGTCGGCACGATGACCGACATCTCCGGCTACCTGAACCTCCTCTACGCGACGATCGGCCAGCCACACTGTCCGCGTACCGGCGAGCCGACGCCCAGCCGCACGTCGAGCCAGATCCTGGAAGCGATCCTTTCGCTGCCCGAGGGCGCCGACGTCGAGCTGCGCGCGCCCGGTCTTCAAGGTCTACGGCGAAGACCTGGAGTTCGTCTTCACCGAGATCCGCAAGAAGGGCTGCCGGCGGCTGATCGTCGACGGCACGCCGGTCGATCTGTCCGAGGAGACCAGTCTCGAGGTCGCTGAAGTCAACGAGATGGACGCGGTCGTCGACCGCTTCATCGTCGGCCGAACGCACGAGAAGGCGATCAAGGCGGGCATTCTCAGCGCGCTGCTCGTCGGCGACGGCCTGCTCGGCGTGCACGTGATGGACGGCGCGAGCCGGACGGCGGCCGAGCGGTTCTATCGCGAGCTCGGTGCAGCGCCACGCACCACTTCGTCTACGGCGACATCGGGCCGAGCTACTTCGTCTTCAACAACCCGGAGAGCGCCTGCCGGACCTGCGGCGGCCTCGGCGTGGACAAGCTCACGCACCCGGAACTGCTCGTCCCGGACCCGAAGCGCAGCATTCGCGGCGGCTGCTTCGTGCGCGAGGCCTTCCGCTACAACCCCGACACGTGGGACGGCCGGCTGATGTTCAGCCTCGCCGACGGCCATGGGGTTCTCGCTCGACGCGCCGTGGAACGAGCTGCCCGAGCCGGCGCGCGCGGCCATCCTCTACGGCATCGAGCCGACGGAAGGTCGTGCTCGCGTTCCCGCCCGAGGCCAAGGTGAAGCGCGAGGACTGGGAGGGCAAGGAGGTCGGCTTCCACGGCATCGCGCGTCGCATCGAGCGCCAGTACCGCCGCTACCGGCAGCGCGGCGAGGCGCAGCTCGCAGATGGAGGCGTGGCTCGACAAGGTGATGGTCGAGCACACCTGCCCCGATTGCAAGGGCGCGCGGCTGCGAACGACGCGGCTGCTCTTCACGGTCGAACGGCAAGTCGATCCACGAGATCGGGCAGCTCCACTTCGACGAGCTGCACGCGTTCCTCGGGTCGGTCAAGCCCTCGGGCCGCGGCGCCGACGCCGGGCCGGCAGGTGCTGAAGGAGATCCGCGGCCGTCTCGAGCTGCTTGCTCGGCATCGGGCTCGACTATCTCAACTTCAACCGGCGATCGAGCACGCTCTCGGGCGGCGAATCGCAGCGTATCCGGCTCTCGACGCAGATCGGCTCGGGCCTGATGGGCATGCTCTACGTGCTCGACGAGCCGAGCATCGGCCTGCACCCGAAGGACAACGTCAAGATGATCGCGACGCTCGAGCGCCTCCGCGACATCGGCAACACGGTGATCGTCGTCGAGCACGACGAGGACACCATTCGCGCAGCCGACCACATCGTGGAGATGGGCCCCGGGCCCGGCGTGCACGGCGGGCGGGTCGTCGTGCAGGGCACCATCGACGACATGCATCGGGTGCAAGGCGTCGCCGACCGGGCAGTTCCTGTCCGGGCGCCGATCGATTGCGACGCCGACGCGCCGGCGCACAGGCAACGGCAAGGCGCTCGTCGTGCGCGGCGCGCGCGAGAACAACCTGAAGAACGATCGACGTCGCCTTCCCGCTCGGCCGGCTGGTGGCGATCACCGGCGCGTCGGGCTCGGGCAAGAGCACGCTCGTCAACGAGATCCTCTACAAGGCGCTCTGGAAGCGGCTGGTGGACACGCGGACGCTGCCGGGCGAGCACGACACGGTCGAGGGCGTCGAGCACGTGCACAAGGTCGTCAACATCGACCAGTCGCCGATCGGCCGCAACAGCCGGTCGAACCCGGCGACCTACATCGGCTTCTACGACACGATCCGCGATCTCTTCGCGCAGCGCGCCGCTGTCGCGTCGAGCGCGGCTACAAGGCGGGGCGGTTCAGCTTCAACGTCAAGGGCGGCCGCTGCGAGGAGTGCCAGGGCGAGGGCACGATCACCACGCAGCTCTACTTCATGCCTGACGTCGAGGTGACGTGCGGCGCGTGCAAGGGCGCGCGGTTCAACGGCGAGACGCTCGAGGTCACGCTGCGCGGCAAGACGATCGACGACGTGCTGAACATGTCGGTCGAGGAGGGCGTGGCGTTCTTCGCGAGCGAGCCGGCCGTGCAGCGGAAGATCCAGGTGCTGGCCGACCTCGGGCTCGGCTACCTGACGCTCGGCCAGTCGGCGACGACGCTCTCCGGCGGCGAGGCGCAGCGGATCAAGATCGCGACGGAGCTGAGCACGCTGCAGCGCTCGAAGCACACCGTCTACATCCTCGACGAGCCGACGACGGGGCTGCACTTCGCCGACGTCGCAGCGGCTGCTCGACGCGCTGAACCGGCTGGTGGACGCCGGCCACACGGTGCTGCTCATCGAGCACCACCTGGACGTGATCAAGACGGCCGATCACGTCGATCGACCTCGGGCCCGAGGGCGGGCACGCCGGCGGGCGAAGTCGTCGCCGCCGGAGCGCCCGAAGAGATTGCTGCCTGCCGCGCCTCGC
>CAVOHU010000002.1:0-426580 GCA_963695795.1 uncultured Acidobacteriota bacterium
CGGGTTGACGCTACGTCAGCTCGCGGGCCGGCGGTACCTCGGCGAGTTCGTCGTCGATCACACGACGCCGCTTGGCGCCGACGTCGAGAAGCCGGTCACGCACCTGACCTACGGGTTCGCGACGCAGGTCTGCATCCTCGATGACGCGGGACGGCTCGAGCGCATCGTTGCCGCGCACGACGTGGGCCGCGTCATCAACCGCAAGCTGGTCGAGGGGCAGATCGAAGGATCGATTCACATGGGCTTGGGCTACGCGCTCACCGAGGAGCTGCCGCAGGTTGACGGCGTGCCGGCGACGTTCCGGCTGCGCTCGCTCGGGCTGCTTCGTGCGCGCGACATGCCGGAGGTCGACGTGATCCTCGTCGAGGTCCCGGATTACGTGGGCCCGTTTGGCGCGAAGGGCGTCGGCGAGATCGGCCTCGTGCCGACCGCGCCCGCCGTCGCCAATGCGCTCTATCGCTTCGACGGCGTCCGGCGGTATCGTTTGCCGATGAAGAACTCCCCCGCGGCGCGGGCGATCCTGCGAGGATCCGCTCCCGCCCCAGCGCCAGTCCCCGCCCCCGAAGATCGCGAATCACCGTAGGATCGTAGAGCAGTCACCGTCTGCGTCGGGGTATCGAACGCAGCCGGTGTGCCAGACAAGGCCTGTAGCCTGAAGCCTGTAGCCTGAAGCCCTGTAGCCCGTAGCCTGTAGCCTGCGTGACGTGTCAGTGTTCTGTCAGTGCCTGTAGCCCGTAGCCTGTAGCCTGAGGGTTTGTCACCACCGGAGTCATCCCATGCCCATCAAGTGGACCGCCGCGAAGAAGTACCACGCGAGCATCTTCGACGCCATCGGACGCACGCCGCTCGTGCAGTTGAACAGGATCCCCGCCGAGGCCGGCGTTGGCGCGAAGATCCTGGTCAAGGTCGAGTACTTCAGCCCGTCGGGCAGCCTCAAGGACCGCATCTACTGGAACATGTTCACGCGGGCCGAGAAGCGCGGCGCGTTGAAGAAAGGCATGACGATCCTCGAGTGCTCGACCGGCAACGCCGGAATCGGGTGTTCGTTTGTCGCCGCCGTCAAGGGCTACCCCTGCATCATCGTCATGCCCGAGGGCATGTCGGAGGAGCGGAAAAAGCTCGATATCGCCTACGGCGCGAAGATGGTCTACACGCCCGGCGGCGAGAGCGACGTCGACCTGGCGCTCCAGAAGCTCGACGAGATCCGCCGCCAGGCGCCGGCGAAATACTTCGTGCCCGCGCAGTTCGACAATCCGGACAACATCGACGCGCACCTGAAGACGACCGGGCCGGAGATCTGGGAGCAGACCGGCGGGAAGATCGACGCGTTCATCATGACGCAGGGCACGGGCGGCACCTTGACCGGCGTCGGCCGCTTCGTGCGACGCCACAGGAAGTCGGTGAAGCTATTCGCCATCGAGCCTGCCGAGTGTCCGCTGCTAAGCCGCCGCGGGTGGGGACCGCACGGCATCGAAGGCATCGGCGACGGGTTCGTCCCCCGCAACCTCGAGCTGAAGCTCCTCGACGGCATCGTCACCACCACGACCGCGGAGTCGATGGAGATGGCACGGCGCCTCGCGAAGGAGGAAGGGATCTTCTGCGGGATCTCGTCGGGCGCGAATGTCGCAGGAGCCATCAAGCTCGCGAAGGCGCACCCGAAGTTGAAGATGATCGTGACGCTCATCACCGACACGGGACAGCGCTACTTCTCGACCGAGCTCTGCGGCATGCCGAAGCACGTCGAGATTCCCGAGCGCGACCACCCGATGGATCCGTACACGACCGCCCAGCTCGACAAGTACCAGGCGAAGTGGGAGATCATCGATTGAATCAAAGGCCTCGATTCGGAGTCGTGGCGAGCCGTAGGGCGGTGGCTTTGGCCCCGCCGTGTCGTGCGTCTTGTAGGGCGTGGGCTTTCCTGGCCTGAGCGAAGTCGAAGGCAGCCCCGCCGTGTCGTGCGTCTTGTAGGGCGTGGGCTTTCCTGGCCTGAGCGAAGTCGAAGGCAGCCCCGCCGTGTCGTGCGTCTTGTAGGGCGTGGGCTTTAGCCCCGCCGTGTCGTGCGTCTTGTAGGGCGTGGGCTTTCCTGGCCTGAGCGAAGTCGAAGGCAGCCCCGCCGTGTCGTGCGTCTTGTAGGGCGTGGGCTTTCCTGGCCTGAGCGAAGTCGAAGGCAGCCCCGCCGTGTCGTGCGTCTTGTAGGGCGTGGGCTTCCTGGCCGAGCGAAGTCGAAGGCAGCCCCGCCGTAGGCGCGGGCTTTTAAGCCCGCGCCACGTCGTCGCGACGCTGAAGCGTCGCGACCAACGGCGACCCTGAAGGGTCGCCCTACATCTTTGGGATCAGCAGGGGCACGCGCATGCTGAAGCACATTCTCGAGCGCGCGAAGGCGCATGAGCGGAACGTCGCGGGATTCCTCCGCGACCTGATTGCCATCAGGTCAGTCAGCTCGCAGGAAGAGCACGTCGTCCGCCGGATCGAGCGGGAGATGCTGGCCTCCGGGTACGACGAGATCCGAATCGATCCGATGGGCAACATCCTCGGGCGCATCGGAAATGGCCCCCGGGTCGTCGCCCTCGACGCGCACGTGGACACGGTGGATGTCGGAAATCCCGCCAACTGGACCGTCGATCCCTTCAAGGGGGACGAGCGCGACGGCATCATCTACGGGCGCGGGGCGTGCGACATGAAGGGCGCGCTCGCGTCGATCGTCTATGGCGGCCGCATCATCAAGGAGCTGGGCCTGGCGAAGGACTGCACCGTCTGGGTCGTCGGCAGCGTGCAGGAAGAGGACTGCGACGGGCTGTGCTGGCAGTACATCATCAACGAGGACAAACTGCGGCCCGAAGCGGTTGTCATCGCCGAGCCGACTAACCTGGCCGTCTATCGCGGGCACCGCGGGCGCATGGAAATCGAGGTGCGGACGCAGGGCGTCTCCTGCCACGGGTCCGCGCCCGAGCGAGGCGTGAACGCGGTCTACAAGATGGCGCCGATCGTCCAGGACATCGAGCGCCTCAACGGCCGGCTCGGCGGCGAGCCGTTCCTGGGCAAAGGGACCGTGACCATCTCCGAGATTCGATCGACCTCGCCCTCGCTCTGCGCGGTGGCCGATTCAGCGAGGATCCACCTCGACCGGCGGCTGGCCGCGACCGACACGCTCGAGTCAGCGGTCGGCGAAATCCGCGCCCTGCCAGGCGTGCAGGCGGCGGGAGCCGAGGTCGTCGTACTCGACTACGCCGTGCCGAGCTGGCGTGGACTCACCTACCCCACCAAGAAGTACTATCCGACCTGGCTCCTGCCCGAGGACCATCCCGTGCTCGCCGCAGGCGTGGAGACGTACCGACAACTCTTCGGAGCGCCGCCCGCGGTCGGCCGCTGGGTGTTCAGCACGAACGGCGTGGCTGTGATGGGGATGCACGGCATCCCGTGCATCGGCTTCGGGCCCGGCAACGAGATCTACGCGCACATGGCGACCGAGCAGATTCCCATCGACCATCTCGTGAAGGCGGCGGCCTGGTACGCGGCGTTCCCCGGTGTCTTTTCGGCGGCCAATCATCAGTGAGGATTCCCTCATGCCGACGCGACTTCAAAAGCTCCCGAACCTCGTTCGCGGCAAGGACTACATCGAGACCCGGGACTGGAGCGACAAGGAGATCGATCTCGCGCTCAAAACGGCCGCGGACCTGAAGAAGGCGTTCCGCGCCGGCAAGCCGCACCGGTACCTGCCCGACAAGACTGTCTTTCTCTTCTTCTTCGACAAGTCCACGCGCACGCGCAACTCCTTCGAGGCCGGCGCGACGCAGCTCGGCGCGCACGCGCACTTCATCTCGGCCGAAACCTCGCAGGTCGCGCACGGCGAGTCGCCGAAGGACATGGGCATCATTCTCTCGAGTTACGGGCACGCGATCGCGATCCGCCACGACCTGGTTCCGGGCGAGGGCAACGCCTATATGCGCCAGGTGGCGGAGCACGCGAAGGTCCCGGTCTTCAACATGCAGTGCGACATCGATCACCCGTTCCAGACGCTCGCCGACCTGATGACCATCCGTGAGGAATTCGGGAAGAACCTCAAGGGCCGCAAAATCGCGGTGACGTGGGCGTACGCCCCGAGCTACGCGAAGCCAATGTCGGTGCCGCAGGGCCTCATCACGTTGATGCCGCGTTTCGGCCTCGACGTGGTGCTGGCCCATCCGCCCCAGTGGAAGCTGATGAAGGGTCCAATGGAGTACGCGCGCGCGGCCGCGAAGGCGCACGGAACGAGATTCGAGGTCACCAATGACATGGATGAAGCGTGCCGCGGTGCGGATATCATCTACGCGAAGTCGTGGGGCATCGAGGAGCTGTTCCACAAGCCGCAGGAGGCGCTCGAACTCTCGAAGCAGTACAAGAGCTGGATCTGCGACAAGCGCCGCATGAAGCTCGCGAAGAAGGACGCGATCTACATGCACTGCCTGCCGGCCGACCGGAACAACGAGGTCAGCGACGCGGTGCTCGACGGCCCGCAATCGCGTGTGTTCCCTGAAGCCGAAAACCGCCTCCACACGTGCAAGGCCGTGATGGCCTTGACAATGTAGGCCGGCTCTGTAGAGCCGGCGATTGAGGCCGGCTCTCTGGTAGGCCGGCTCTTTAGAGCCGGCGCATGCGGCGCACGATTGTCATGTCGTCTTGGTGATGCCGTAGGGGCGACCCGGCGGGTCGCCCGTTGAGGTGAGACGCCGACGCGGGCGACCCACCGGGTCGCCCCTACGGTGCATGGCTTGATTCGAAAAGGCTTATACCCGTGATTGATCACCGCATTCATGAACATCCCATCCTGACGCCGCCTCGAGGCGAGAAATTCGAATTCTCGTGGGCCGGACGGGCCGTGACCGGCCGTCCCGGCGAGACCATCGCGTCCGCGCTCTTCGCCAACGGCGTGCGCGTCTTCGGCCACCATCACAAGGACGGCGCGCCCCAGGGGATCTACTGCGCCAACGGTCAGTGCGCGCAGTGCGCGGTCGTCGCCGATGGTCTCCCGGTCAAGTCTTGCATGGTGCCGGTCGCTCCCGGCATGCTCGTCGAGCCGCTCGACGGGAAGCCCGAACTGCCCGATGTCACAACCGGCTGGCAGACGCGCCGCATCGAGACCGTCGAAACCGAGTGCCTGATTATCGGCGGCGGGCCATCGGGCCTGACCGCGGCGATCGAGCTGGCGCGGGCGGGCGTGCGGACGCTCATCGTCGACGACAAGCACCGGCTCGGCGGGAAGCTCGTGCTCCAGACGCACAAGTTCTTCGGGTCGATCGACGCCTGCTACGCGGGCACGCGCGGCATCGACATCGCCACGCGCCTCGAGACCGAGGTGCGGGGCTTCGAGAACGTCCGCGTCTGGCTGAACAGCACCGCGCTCGCCGTGTTCGCCGACCGGCGCGTCGGCGTGCTTCGCGACGGCCACTACTTCATCGTGCGTCCCGAGGTCCTGCTCGTCGCCGCGGGCGCGCGCGAGAAGTCGCTCGTCTTCAGCGGCAACACGTTGCCCGGCGTCTACGGCGCGGGCGCGTTCCAGACGCTCGTCAACCGCGACCTCGTCCGCTCGGCCTCGCGCCTCTTCATCGTCGGCGGGGGGAATGTCGGCCTCATCGCCGGCTACCACGCGCTGCAGGCCGGGATCGAGGTGGCTGGGCTTTGCGAGGCGCTGCCCGAGTGCGGCGGCTACAAGGTGCACAGGGACAAGCTGGTGCGCATGGGCGTTCCGGTCTTCACCTCGCACACGATCCTCAGCGCCAACGGTACGGAGGACGTGGGATCGGTGACGATCTCGAAGATCGACGATCGGTGGAAGCCGATCCCGGGAACCGAGAAGACGTTCGGCTGCGACACCGTGCTCGTGGCCGTTGGCCTCGACCCGGTCGACGAGTTCGTGTTCAAGGCGAAGGAGTTCGGCCTTCCGGTCTACGCGGCGGGAGATTCGGAGGAAATCGCCGAAGCCTCGGCCGCGATGTTCACCGGGCGGATTCGCGGGCTGCAGATCGCGAAGGCGCTCGGCCGTGACGTCGGAGAGGTGCCGCCCGAATGGCACCGGACGGCTGAAATCCTCAAGTCCCGACCTGGCGCCACGGTCAGCGAGGACATCCCCGAGAATCCGAGCGGCGTCTTCCCCGTGCTGCACTGCTCGCAGGAAATCCCGTGCAACCCGTGCACGTCGATCTGTCCCCAGGGTGGCATCCGGATCGAAGGCGACGACATCATGGGGCTCCCGGAATTCGTCGGGGACTCGTGCGACGCATGCGAGAAGTGCATCGCGATCTGCCCGGGCCTCGCCGTGACGCTCGTCGATACGAGGAAGGATCCGGCCAATCCGATCGTCACCATTCCTCACGAGTTCAGGGCGAATTCGATAAGGCCGGGCGACACGGTGACGGTGCTCGACACCGAGGGCGGCATGCTCGGCAACGTGGAAGTCACGCGCGTCCGCTCGGCGAAGATCGCGGACCGGTGCCTGCTCGTCCGGGTGCGGGCCCCGCGCGAGATCGCCACGAGGATTGCCGGCATCCGCGTCCAGGAGCCGTGGGCCGAGGACCCGGCCGTCCTGACGATGGGCGAGTTGCCCGATGAACAGATCGTGTGCCGGTGCGAGCGGGTGACCGCGGGCGAGATTCGCGCGCTGATCCGCGGCGGCGTGCGCGACCTGAACCAGTTGAAGGCGGTCACGCGCGCCTGCATGGGCGCGTGCGGCGGGAAGACGTGCCCGAATCTCATCAGGCGCCTCTTCCAGGAGGAAGGCGTCCCTGTCGGGCGCATCACCGACTTCACGCGCCGTCCCCTCTTCATGGAAGTGCCGCTCGGGGCGTTCGCCGGGGTCGTCGCCGACGGGGAGCCGCCGACAGACGTCGCGCTCCGCCACGCGACCGATGCCGACAAGGGCGGTCTCTGATGTCCACCGAGACCTTCGATGTCGTCATCGTCGGCGCCGGAAGCGTCGGGTTGCCGACAGCGCTTTTCCTGGCGGAGGAAGGCCTCCGCGTGCTCGTCATCGATCAGTTCGCAAGCCCCGGCCAGGGCAGCAACAAGGCGGCGATCGGCGGCATCCGCGCGACGCACTCGACGCCGGCCAAGATTCACCTCTGCCTGGAATCGCTGCGCGTGTTCTCGACGCTCGAGCAGCAGTACGGCGACAACATCGAGTGGGCGCAGGGCGGCTACGTGTTCGTCGCCTACCGCGAGCGCGAGGAGCGGGCGCTCAAGACTCTCCTGAAGATCCAGCAGCAGGCCGGCCTGAACATCGACTGGCTCGATCGCGACGAGCTGCTGGCGGTCGTGCCCGACTTGAATCGCGAGGGCCTGCGCGGCGGGACCTACTCGCCGGAGGACGGATCGGCGTCGCCGATGCTCTCGGCGCACGCCTTCTACGCCAACGCGGTCGAGCGCGGCGTCACGTTCCGGTTCAACGAGCGCGTGACGGGACTCATCCGACGCCGCGGCACCGTCGTCGGCATCAGGACCGACAAGGGCGGATACGCGACCGAGACCGTGATCAACGCCGCCGGTCCGTGGGCGCGCTCGGTTGCCGCCACGGCCGGGCTCGACGTGCCGGTCGTGCCGGACAGTCACGAGGCGGGCATCACCGAGCCGGTTGCGCCGTTCATGCAGCCGATGGTCGTCGACATCCGGCCGGCCGAAGGGTCCGCCAACTACTACTTCTACCAGCACAAGCCGGGCGGGGTCGTCTTCTGCATCACGCCGGACCCGCCGATTGTCGGCACGGACCGGCGCGAGACGTCGACCTATCTGCCGATGATCGCGATGCGGATGGTCGACCTGATGCCCAAGCTCGCGAACATCAAGGTGCGCCGCACGTGGCGCGGGCTCTACCCGATGACGCCCGACGGCTCACCGATCGTCGGGCGCTCGAAGGAAGTCGAAGGCTACATCCACGCCGTCGGGATGTGCGGCCAGGGCTACATGCTCGGCCCCGGCGTCGGCAAGCTGCTCACGCGCATGCTCCTGCACGCCGAGCGGCCCGAGGATCGCATCGCGCTCGACGAGCTGACGCCCTACCGCCCGTTCGGCGCGCAGGAAGCGCTGAAGTAGTTCATCCCGCGCAACAATTCCGCGCAAGATGCCGTACGGAGGCCGCGCGGTGTGTTAGGATGCGCGCGACGCCGGCTCGCGGGAATCCACGCTTCCGTGATCGTATCGTTTCTGATACAAGTCGTCGTCGTCGTCTTCGGCGCTCGTACCCAGCCCCTCGCGTGCATTCCGCATTACGCAGCGACCACCGCAGCGTAACGCTTCCGCGCCGCGTTCGTCGATCGTGTTCAGTATCAGTCGGTTAGGTCCGTGTCGGGCCCGTTAGGGCGGCGGTGCTATCTCGCGGCGGCTGCAGAATATCGCGGTCGGTGAGGCCCGTGCCGCTGCAGCTGAATAACAAGTCGGCGGAATCGGCAAGTCGGCGGCCACGAATCGAAGGAGGTGAATCTTGGCGACCAAGAAGTCAACCCTCAAGACTGACGACGCCGGGCCCACGGTCGAGAAGCCCGGCTCTCCTAGTCTCTCCTCCGTTCAGCCGGCCCTTGTCTTCATCAGCCACGATTCGCGGGACGCCGACCTCGCGGAAGAGTTCGACAATCTCTTGCGGGACGCGAGCGGAGGGATGCTCAAGTCATTTCGTTCCTCCGACAAGAAAGGGACCGCGGGGATGGAGTATGGCGATGAATGGTACAACGCCATCATGGGGAAGCTCGGCACTGCGACCGACGTCGTTGCACTTCTGACTCCACACAGCCTCGATCGGCCTTGGATCTTGTACGAAGCGGGTGTAGCAAAAGGGAAGATCGGTGGCAAGGTCCTCGGTCTCGTCATAGGGGTTCCGTTCGAACGGGCGAATACAGGTCCGTTCTACCAGTTTCAGAATTGCCCGGACGACGAAGAGGCACTGACCGGCTTGGTCACGCAACTCATCAGGCGCAATCCTGGAGCTGAGCCGCGCCCGGAAGCGGTCAAGCTCCAAGTAGGCGCCTTTCGGGAGAGGGTGGCTGCCCTTCAGAAGAAGCGAGGCTCGCCTGGCGCGTCGTCGCAGCCCGGGCGCGTCGACGAGTCGGCCGTGGCAAAGCTCTTCGAAGAGGTCAAGGTGATGTTTCGCGACCTGCCCGAAAAGGTCGAGGCCAAGGTGCAAGAACACGTCGGGCGTCGTCGGTCTTTGCGCGGCCGGATGTTCCACCCGATGATGTTCGAGGAGCTGATGTTCCATCCAGCCGCACAAGAGAGCCCTGAGGGTGAAGCTGCGGCTTGGCTTATGCTCGGCAGCACCATTGGGTCCGAAATCCCATGGCTCCACGAATTGGCGATGGAGATGTACCGCGCGACATGTTCCCACGATCCGGAACGGATAGCTTCGACCCGTGATGCCGCACGACGCACTCTCAAGCTTCTCTCCGAGTCTCGGCCATTCCGCCACATGATGCGCGAAGAGGAGGACCCAGAGACGGGCATGATGATTCGCCACCTCCCAGAGATGCTAGCCCAGGTCCTGGAACGAACCGAGGCTCGTGCTTCATCGAAGAGGCTCCGAGCAAGGGCCAAGGGCTCTTCTCCGAGCGAACAGTCATAGAGCTATGCGGCATCCGCCGAACAACGCGCTGGAGCCGACGGCGGAGTGACCCGGTAGCACCGCGGTTCAGCGCGAACGATGGGCGGACCAGAACCGGCACTGCGGGAGAGAAGGAGCAAGGGATGGACTACTCGAAGCTGAAGGCCGAAATCAAAGAGATTGCCGACATCGCCGCGCAGCTACCAGAACCTTTCAGAGACAGGTGCTTTTCCATCCTCCTTGAACACCTTGTTGAGCAAGACACGGCTCTTCCACCTGCGACACCAGCGCACGCGCCAGCCCCTGCGCCGCCCGTGCAGCCACCGGCCACCGTGCCACCGCCGCCATCTTCGATTCCGATCAACACGGTGATCCGCGTGTTCATGCAGCGAACCAGTGTCACGAAGGAGGAGTTGGAGCGCGTGGTGCTCGTCGACGGTGGCGACGTGCACTTCATCCGTGACCCAGCTCACGGCACAGTTGCGAAGGGCCAAATAGAGTGGGCGCTACTCCTGTCATTGCGCAATGCATTCGTCTCGAACGAGTTCTCGACCGACCCCGAAGACGTGCGCTCGATTTGTCAGGAGAAGGGCTTTTACGATCGCGCGAATTTCGCCGCGGTGTTCAAGCGCGACCCGTACGTGGGGTATTTCCGACACGCCCTTCAGCCTCAAGGTCCGCGAGAGCCCCTCTCGAATGAGGGGCAGGTAGCTCTCGGCGAGCTGGTGAAGACTCTGGCGCGAGCAGGAGAATGAAGAACACCGTACTGGGGTTGGTTCGGCAGTTCAAAGAAGATCTGCAGGCGCTCCGCCGTGCAGTCCGCGACACAGAGGGCGACCGCATTAGCCGTATGGCGACACGGGCTCTAGCCGACGGTCTCGCGACCCGTTGGGTGGAGGAGATCAGGAGTCCTTTAGAGCACAAGTTCAAGTTGCCCACCGAGGTCATTGCGGAGATGTCGGAGTGCATGAAGCAACTCCATATCGTCAGCCGTCCGAACAACCGCAAGACATCATACGAAAAAGCACTCGCGAAAGCGCTCCACAATTTCGGCGACAAGCTGATCTTGCCGGTACAGCAATCCGCGAGCAGAGTCGAGTCGCTCTTGGACCTCCAGAAGATCATCCCTGGTCTTGCGGATCCTGAGGAATCAGAGTACCTACACGAGGCGGTCCAATGCGCAAGTGCAGGGTACAAACGCGCCGCCGTCGTTCTTGGCTGGTGCGCTGCGGTTGACCGCATCCAGCGGAAGATCCTCTCGGTCGGGCTCGGAACCTTCAATCAGACGTCAGCGAGGCTGAAGGTCCAGACGTCCGGAAAGTTCAAAAGGTGGAACAAAGAATTCGCAGTCACGACCTTGAGCGAGCTGCAAACAGTCTTCGACAACGATCTGATCGTGGTGCTGGAAGGAATGGGTCTTCTTGATGGGAATCAGGCGGAGAGGCTGGAGACGTGCTTTCAGTACCGTAATCACAGCGCGCATCCCGGTCGTGCGCCAATAGATGATGCGCACGTCGTGGCCTTCTTCGCGGACATCAATGCGATTCTGTTGCAGAACGCGGCGTTCGCCCTATGAGACCGCCCAACCACGCGTTACACCCGGCGCTTCGCGCCGCCGCTGAAGCTGAGCGTTAGGCCTGCTTACGAACGGATGACACGATGGCCAACACCCTGAAGGAGCTCTCGTTCGAGGAGGCGCAAGCCATGCCCATTGACCGCCTGGCCATGCTTGTGTTGCGCCATCTCATCTCCAGCGGGGAATGGAATTCTCACAACTTCCTGATCCTTGGCGCTAATCAGGGAGTGCCAGAGAGGACTCTTCGGTGTTGGGCAGAGGCTTTGAACTGGTTGGT
The DNA here is from genome assembly GCA_963695795.1 of uncultured Acidobacteriota bacterium. Lineage (GTDB taxonomy): Bacteria > Acidobacteriota > Vicinamibacteria > Vicinamibacterales > JAKQTR01 > CAVOHU01. The sequence continues at coordinate 11,413 of CAVOHU010000002.1, forward strand.
GTCTCGCAACCTGGTCGCTCGCGATACACCTGGCCAATCGACCGCACAGGCGATCTTCGTGACTCGACTCGGCCACAAGATAGCTGCGGAAGGCCCGGAGTCGAGTCTGGCGGCGGAACGCCTCCATGTCGCACTGCATGATCGCTTGGCAAAGGTTCGCTCACAATTCTTGATCGGCGAGTATGAACTTGCGGCGTTCGCAGCCATGCGCGAAGTGGAGATTCGAGTTCGCCAACTTGTTGCGGCAGATCCCTCGCTGTTAGGAGTGAAGCTCATGCGCAAGGCGTTCGGCGACGGTGGCGCACTGGCAGATCCGACTCTCGAACCCGGAGAGCGCGTCGGACTCATGGACCTGTTCGCCGGCGCGATCGGGACGTTCAAGAACCCACCGAGTCACCGACAGGTGGACTACGCCAATCCTACGGAGGCATCGGAGGTCGTTCTCCTGGCGGATCTTCTAATGAGAATCTTGGACCGCTACAAGAGCAACGGCAGCGCGAGCGGGAGTGTGATTGAGGCCTAACACGCCCTGCACCAGACCGGCTCCCATGCGATCATGAGCGCCGGCGGGTGATGCGCGATCGTTGATATGACTTCGAGAGTCAAGTTCGAAGACACCTCTCCCGCACAGGGTAATCGATGCCGGCGACCGTGACGGATCAGGGACGAGGCGGGGCCAGTAATCGCGACGGTTGATCCTGCTGATATCCGTGGGTTGGGTACCACCTTACTGACACTCGTCGGGCGCCTTCCTCGCTCTAGGCTCGAGGGTTGGCCGAAGCCACCTCGTAACGATCGCCGAGGGCTGCGCCAAACCGCGGCCGCGCCTCGTCCCTGACCGAGCCGATGATTTGCCACCCGTTTACGTGCTGATTGGCACCTCCCGCGCGATCGCCCAGAGGAACGCGAGGATCTCGCGCGCGATGGCCGTCACGACAATGTTTGGGTTCTTCCCCCGGGCAACCAGGCGGCGGTATCGCTTGCACAGCCGCACCTGCGCTTTCCACGCGATCTCCTGGATCGGCTTCGGGCACCGCTCGATCCGGTGCTGGAGGTGCGCCGACACCTTCGCCGGATAGCGGTAGGCCCACGCGGCTTCGACCAGTGACCGGCGCGCGTGGCCGTTGCCCGCCTTGGTGATGGGACCAAGACGGCGCGACTCGCCGGTCGAGTACTCGCTCGGGGTGAGCCCGACGAACGCGGGCAACTGTCTCGGGTTGTCAAATCGCGTGAGGTCTCCCAACTCGGCGGCGATGGTCACGGCCGTGTGGTGTTGCACGCCGCGCATCGATTGGAACGCGTCCACGATCGGCTGAAGCCGCCACGTCCCGGCGATCTCGACGAGCTCGTCCTCCAGCCGGCGGACGCGCTCCGTCTGCTCGCTCACGCCGCGCAGCGACTCTTGAAACACGATCTGCTGCGCGGGCGTTGGACAGACGACCTTCGCGAGGTATCTCAGGTGGGCGTCATTCCACGACGCCCGCCCCGAGTCGTTCAGCCCGTGACGAAGCAGGAAGGACTTCAGGCGCAGCTTCGCGTCCTTCAGCACACCAATCGCGGCCTCGCGCGCTCGCGAGAGATCCCGCACGGCTTCGTCTTCAACGGTCGGCACGTAGACCGACGTCAGATCGCCCGAGCGCAGGAGACGGGCGAGCTGCGCGGCATCCCTTCGATCGGTCTTCACGCGCTCGCCCGGCATCTTGGGGATGCGGGACGGGGCCACGACCAGACAGGAGACGCCCTTTTCCGTGAGCCGACGATACAGGCCGTAGCCACACGGGCCGGCCTCGTAGGCGACGACGACGTGGGAGGCGTGACTGCGCAGCCGTCGAAGGAGCTTGTCGAGGTCGGATACTCGTGTGCCGACCTGGCCGACATACACGACGTCGGCCGAACGGTCGGGGCTGGCGTGGGCGACCGCGATCGTGTCTTTGTGGACGTCCAGGCCGACGAAAAGGGTGGTAGGCTCTGCCATGGCTGACCTCCGTGGACGTGCGTTGACGGTGAACTCAACGGGCGGCTCTGGCCCGAGGAAGGCTAACCCGCGAATGCGACGGAGGTCAGCCTCTTCACCCGCACCACGCAGAAGTCATACTGTCTAGGCATCAAAGAACAAGGAGAACAACATGGAGGTGAAAGAAGCGGTCACGCTGGCGAAGCAGAAAGTGCTGGAACTCTTTGCGGATGAGAAACCCGCAAACATAGGGCTCGAGGAGGTGGAGCTCGACGATCGAGCAGGCCAGTGGGTGGTCACGGTTGGCTTCTCTCGGCCGTGGGATGAGCCGCGATACAGCCTCGCCGCCCTTGCTCAATCGGCGTACCCCCGACGTTCATACAAGATAGTCAGGATCGCTGATGCCTCTGGGCAAGTGGTTTCGATCAAGAACCGTGAGGAGCAGACTTGAGCACGCTTGCAGTCGTCCTCGATGCGAATCTGCTCGTATTGTTCGTCGTTGGAGCTGCTTCCAAAGACTTCATCGCGCGCCACAAGCGCCTGAGCGCGTATACTGTCGAGGATTACGTCATGCTGCGCGGCCTGGTCTCCCGTGCAAGGTCTGTTCTGGTGACGCCGAATACCCTCACGGAGGCGTCCAACCTAGCCAGCCAAATCGCGCCGCCAGCCCGGACTAGGATCCTTCAGGTTTTGCAGACGCTCGTAGCAGAGACCGCCGAGATCTACGTTCCGAGCAAACTGGCCTCCAAGCGTTCTGAGTTCATCCGGCTTGGCCTCGCCGACAGCGTACTTGTCGAGCTCGGTTCTCAAGACGTGACGGTCGTGACCGCGGATCTTGGATTGTACCTCGCGATGCTGGACAAGGGCGCCGCCGCAATCAACTTCAATCACTTGCGGGATCAGCGCTTCGGGGGACTTTCCAATGATGCCTAACACGCGGCTGCACCCGACGGCCGCGGCCAGCAGCTGAGCGGCCGCGGATGAGCCGCCACGTTAGGCATTCGAAAGAAGAACAGACTCCTCTAGGGTGCAAGTATGACGAAGCTCAATCGGTCAGCCGGTCCCACTACAGTGCTGGAGTCTAGCGATCCGGCACTCCTTGCTGTCGCAAAGTCATTGCTGGAGGCAGCGAGTATTCAGTACTTCGCGAAGGGCGAGGGCATTCAGGACTTGTTTGCCGGGGGCCGCCTTGGCAGTTTCAATCCATTGACGGGCCCGATTCAACTCCAGGTCGCAGCTGATGAAGCGGAGCAGGCGACGCTGATTCTCCGAGATCTGACCCTTTAGCAAATCCTGCCCAACACGCCGAAGCGGCCGACGAGCGGCGCGCGCCTCGGAGTAGAGTGACGATCGAATTCGCCGCTCGCGGCAGAGCGGCTGAGTGTTGGCCTCCGGACCGCAGATACTTCGACCCGAGAGACACAGGGCACTGCTCGCAGAGGAAGTCATCGAAGAGTGGCTCAACCGCCAGGGGTACTTCACCATTCGTGGAGTCAAGGTGGGAGTCCACGAAATCGACCTGCTCGCAGTTCGACCCGGGAAAGACGGGCTGGAATGCAGGCAACTGGAGGTGCAAGCATCGATCCGTCCCGTCAGCTACATCACGCGCGTCCCAAAGGCCATCCAGAAGACCACAGGCCGCGCGGCGGGCAGCGCCAAGATCCGAGAAGACCGTGAGATCAGGCAGGGAATCCAGGAGTGGATCTCGAAGAAGTTCGACCACCCGGAGAAGCGACGAGTGCGATCCAGGCTGGCACCAGGACCTTGGACGCGAGAACTCGTGTTGCACAGGGTGAAGCACGAACGGGAAGTTGAGTTGATCGCCGAAGCCGGCATTACGGTTCACCGGTTGAGCGACGTCCTTGAACAGCTGAAGGGCCACGATCTTGCCATCGAAGGCGCGGCGGGCGCTCATCTGACAGATCTCGTGACGCTCTCGGGGAGTGTCGGAACGGATGGCTAACCACGCGGCGCACCCGGCCGGCGCCGGGGTATCGCGCGCGCCGCTTGGTGACCGCGGATCGTTGGGCACTCCACCCCTGAGACTCGGGCTATACTCCCGGTAGGGGAGAGAAGGAAGCCATGGCTCCAAGTCTGGCGATCGTTCACAGCGACCCGGACATCCTCGGCGGAACGCCCGTGTTCGTCGGCACGCGGGTTCCGGTCAAGTCACTCTTCGACTACCTTGAAGCCGGCGACACGCTCGACAAGTTCCTCCAACAGTTCCCGTCGGTCCGCCGCGATCAGGCCATCGCCGCGCTCGAACTGGCTCGGGACACGGTGCTCGATCGTGCGCGTACTGCTTGACGAGAATCTTCCTCGCGATGTTGTTCCGCATCTCGGCGGGCACACGGTGCTCACCGTGCAAGGACTCGACTGGGCTGGCGTGAAGAACGGCGAACTCCTGAGCCGCTCGGTCGGGGCTATCGACGCATTCATCACGATGGACAGCAACCTCCTGTTCCAGCAACGGTTGGAGGGGCTCCCTTTCGGCGTCGTCATCATCCACGCCACGTCGAATCGTCTTGCGGCTCTGCTGCCGATGATGGACCCGGTGTCAGCCACGCTCTCGGAATTGACTCCCGGACAGGTTCGACATGTTGGTGCCTGACATCGCGGTATACCCGACGGCCGCCGCCCGCAGCCGCCTCGCGGCCGCGGGTGAGGCGCGATCGCTATCCTGACGAAACGGACAGCCCCCGATCTGAGGGCACTGAGAGTCACATGGACCCAAGGCGTCAGCTCGTTCGTCACTTCCTGGCCGCGTTGGCCTATCGAACGGAGAAAGCCCTGCGTGACGCGCCGGAGACGTTCCCCGATTTCAGGGCGATGGCCAACGTGCGGACGCCGCACGAGATCCTGTGGCACATGACGGGTGTGCTGGGATACGCGAGAACGTTCTTTGTCGGTGGCGTCTGGCGACCGGAACGGATTCCCTTTCGCGATGAGGTGCAGCGATTCCACGAGATGTTGCGGGATCTCGATCGGCACCTGGACGGGGAATCGGCTCTGAACGGGATGTCTCTCGAACAATTGCTGCAGGGACCGCTTTCAGACGCCATGACACACGCTGGACAGTTGGCCATGCTGCGGCGATTCGCGGGTGCACCGGTCCCTTCGGAGAATTTCGTTTTCGCAGATGTTCGGATCGGGAACCTCGGCCCGGAGCAACCGCTGCCCGCGGCGCCTGACCTGGATTGGTCTCCGGATCGGCCGCCACACGCGCCCGGAAGGCGGAGGATCCCCTGACAGGCCGTTCGGCAGACACGAGTCGTTCATGCACGTCTCCATGAGGCGCTCCAGACCGGCTTGCTTCGTGCTGTTGGTGGCGACGGTGGTGTCCGGGCTGGCCTCTCGACGGTGGGCGGCGGCGCTCCCGGCCTTCATCGCGAGCTACGCCGGCGACGTGCTCTGGGCCAGCACGGTCGTGTGGTTGCTGGCGCTCCTGTGGCCACGAACGAGCACGCCCCGCCTCGCCTCGAGCGCGCTCGCGATTGCCGTAGCCGTCGAACTGACACAGCTCTACCGCGCACCGTGGATCGATGGCATTCGCGCGACTCGGCTGGGCGCGCTGGTGCTCGGCCAGGGGTTTCTCTGGAGCGACCTGGCCTGTTACGCGGTCGGTGTCAGTCTTGCCGCATGCCTCGATTGGTGGCTGGTGCGGCCGCGGGGCCGGACTTCGACTTCGGTCAGGCCCGGGAAGCCACCGCGATACAGCAGCTCGTCGTCGCGACGCTAAAGCATCGCGAACACGGCGGCTCTGAAGAGCCGCCCTACATCGACGCGTCAAACGGCGGCCCTAAACGCCCTACAGGAATCTCTGCCCGCTTCGCCGATTAAGGACTGGTACCCGAGGTTCAGGGATATGTTCCGCCCGGGTTTGCGCCTTCGCGCAGCAGGCGGCACCCGAGCGATTCAATGTGGCGGACGAGGTCGACGCGCTTCACGCGGTGAGCGTGAGGGGTTCCCGGATGACGTCGACGCCGGCCGCGTCTTCTCGAGCAAGGGTCCGGTTCGCCTCGAGGACGAGGGCCACCGCCTCCTCGAGATTCGCCCTGGTTTCCTCGAGCGTCGCCCCCTGGGTGTTTGCGCCAGGCAGTTCCTCGACATACCCAACGTATCCACCGGGAACCGGGCGAAAGACCGCCGTGAACTGGATCGTCATGGAGGCAGGATACCGCCAATCGCAGACCGGGGCGAACAACGGCCGCGGGGGCTGCCGTCGTCGTCGCGACGCTAAAGCGTCGCGACCAACGGCGCCCCTAAAGGGGACGCCCTACATCGACGGAACGTACGACGACCCGGAACGGACGCCCTACATCGACGGAACGTACGACGACCCGGAACGGACGCCCTACATCGACGGAACGTACGACGACCCGGAACGGACGCCCTACATCTTCGCGACCAACGGCGGCTCTGAAGAGCCGCCCTACATCTTCAACATGGTGGCCACGGCCAAGGCGACCGCGAGCGTCGTGTTGGTCGCGAGATTCCAGCTGACGTTGCCGGCCATGTACGGGATAGGCACCGGTTCGGATGGTCTAGCGAGCGCCCATCGCACGGCCGGGTAACAGAACTTGAACGGGAGCGCCGCGACGAGCGCCAGCGGTGGCAGCATCCCGAGCGCGACCGCCGCGATGATCCAGAGCGGCGTGGCGATGGCCGCCAGCGCGTAGATGAGCGCCGCGATCCTGCGGCCGAAGATCAGCACCAGGTTCCGGCGGCCTCCGGCGCGATCCGCGGCCTCGTCCGGAAACTCGTTCAAAAGCAGCAGATTGAACGTCATGAAGAAGGCCGGCCCCGCGGCCATCCACGCGGCCGGGCCAATCTGTCCGCGCTGGACGAGCGCCGTGCCGACGATCGGCAGCGCACCGAGGCCGAGGCCGGCAAAGAACTCTCCAAGACCGAGTCGCGCCAACACCTCGGTGTAGGCCAGCACGGAGAGTGCGCCGACGGCCATCACCGGAACCAGCGGCCATCCGATCCGCGGCAGAAAATAGATCCCGATGCACAAGCCGATGCCAGCGCACACCAGGCCGGTGGCGGTTGCCGCACGGACCGGGAGCGCGCCGGAGGGCAGCGTGCCGCTGCCTCCGCTGAACGGCGTCCGGACGGTGTGCTGATCGATCCCCGTCCGCATGTCGCTCGCCTCGTTGAGGGCGTTGACCGCCGCGTGAAGCGCGATCAGGCCGATGAGCGCCAGCACCGCGTGCAGGCCGTCGACGCGATCGTCGTAGGCCGCGGCAGCGGCGCCCGAGGCGACGAGCGTCACGGGCAGGAGCAGGAACGGGGCGCGCACGACTCCCAGAGTACGCGTTCAGTCTCGACACGAAATGGCCTCCGGTAACGAGGGCTCGTCGAGCCGGCTCCAGCCGGCGCGGGCCATTGTACCGCGACCGCTCGGCGGTGCGCTCGCGGTCCACCACACCGAGCGTCGGGCCGGCCGGACGCCGAACGGCCGCGGCCGTCGGCCGTTCGGATGACACCCTGTCGGCGCGTACGACAAGATGTGAAGATGCCCGGCTTCTTCCGCGGTGAGTTTCGCCCGATGATCTCGCTCGCCTTCCCGGTCGTGCTCGCCGAGATCGGCTGGAGCCTGATGGGGCTGGTCGACACGTTGATCGTCGGCCCGCTCGGGCCGGCGGCCATCGGCGCGGTCGGCCTCGGCAGCATCGTGTTCCTGGCCGTCGGCATCTTCGGCATGGGATTGCTGCTCGGGCTCGACACGCTCGTGTCGCAGGCATTCGGGGCGGGCCGGCTCGATCGGTGCCACCACTGGCTGCACCAGGGCGTGCATCTCGCCCTGATGGCGAGCGTACCGCTGACCGCCCTGCTCTTCGCCGTCGCGTGGTCGATGTCGTCGTGGCGGCTCGCGCCCGAAGTGCACGCCCTGGTCGTGCCCTACCTCCGGACGATCGCGCTCAGCGCTGCCTCCCCTGCTCGTCTACACCGTCTTCCGGCGCTACCTCCAGGCCATGAATTCGGTGCGCCCGATCACATTCGCGATGCTGTCGGCCAACGTGGTGAACGCCGTCGTCGGCTGGAGCCTCGTCCACGGGCGGTTCGGCCTGCCGGCGCTCGGCGCGATCGGCACGGGCTGGGCGACGTTCTTCTCGCGGTGCTACCTGGTGGCGGTGCTCTTTCTCGCGATCAGGCTTCGCGAACAGCGCACGGACACCGGGCTGGCCGCGACGCCGAGGACGATCGACTGGGCCGGCATCCGGCGGATGCTCGGGCTTGGCATCCCGGCGTCGTTCCAGTTGAGCTTCGAGGTCGGCGTCTTCGCGGTGGCGACGGCGCTCGTCAGCCGGCTTGCGCCCGCGGCGCTTGCCGCGCATCAGATCGCGCTGAACCTCTGGTCGCTCGTCTTCATGGTCCCGCTCGGGCTGAACGCGGCCGGAGCGGTGCGCGTCGGGCATGCCGTCGGTCGCCGGGATTCCGACGGCGTCCGGCGATCGGGATGGACGGCGCTCGCGCTAGGCGCGATTTCGACCGGCGCGGCGGCGACGGTCTTCCTGACGGCCGGCCGCCTGCTCGTCTCTGCCTTCACCCGGGACGAGGCGGTGCTGGCGATCGGGCCGTCGCTCTTGAGCATCGCCGGCCTCTGCCTGATGTTCGACGGCACGCAGACCATTTCCACAGGCATCCTGCGCGGACACGGCGAAACGCGCATCCCGATGATCGTGAACCTGGCGGGCCACTGGGGCATCGGGCTTCCGCTCGGCTACGCGGCGTGCTTCTGGCTCGGATGGGGCGTGCGCGGACTGTGGAGCGGCCTCGCGATCAGCCTGACCATCGTCGGCTCGACGTTGATGCTGGTGTGGGCGCGGCGGACCGCGCCTTCACGTGTTCCCGTCACGCAGGCAGAGGCGGCGGACCTGGGCGGCAAGCTCCCTACACGCCCAGCGTGAACTCCCACGTGCAGGCGCCGCTCGCGTTCGCTTCGGGCGGACAGTTGACGCAGTGCGTCTTGATGCGAGGGTCGATGGTCGTGGCGAATGAGTCGAACTCCACCTCGCCCACCGGACGGCACGGGAACGGCGCGAGGCCCTTCCGGCGCCGGGCCTCCTGGACGCGGCACCCTTCCGTCACGAGGCGCAACGTCCGTTCGCCGTCCAGCCACTCCAGTTGCTGCTGGTTGAGCAGCGTGTACATCCGCAGGGAAAGCGCGCGCCTCAACGCCTGAAGTCCCCCGCCGTGCGGGACGCCGAACAACTCGATGAGCCGGCGCGCCTCGACAACGGCGAAGCGTTTCCAGGCGGCCGCGTCGAGCTCGATGGCCGTCGCCATTCCGAAGCGCTCCTCGGCCGCGAGGAACCAGCAGCCATCGTGCGCGAGCCAGTTCCTGGCAAACGCCTTCAGCGCCTGGAGCAGCTCGTCGCGCGACATCGTCTCGAACGGCATCATCGGCTCACTCTCCCGTCAGGGGGCCCGAGGAGTTCCAAGGCAGCGCTCGTGCCAGTGCTCAGGATTGTATCCCCTCCGGGAAGCTGCCGCGCGGAACTCGGTCCGGGACTCCGACGCCCTGCTCGCCCGCCGCAGCCGATCAACGGACGCAATCTTCAGCGTCGTCAGCCGACATCAGCTCCCAAATCATGTACGGGCTTCGACCGGGATCGAATTCACCGCGGGTGTAGTCACCCCAGAAGTGCAGGATGCGAAATCCCGCGTCCGCCGCCTGGCGCTCGAACTCGTCCCGCGGAAATGAGCGCGTAGCGCAGCGGCAGTTCGCGGCGCTCGAGCAGTCGCTCATCGGTGGCGCGAATCTCGTACTCCTGCCGCGCGTCGACGATGCCGCCGGCGTCGGGCCTCAGGCCGGAGAACCACACCTTGAGTATCGCGTCCCGACCTGGAATCGCCCGATCGCACAGCAGCCGGCGCGTGCCGTCGAGGGTCGCGGCTTGAACGACCGGGTTGTGAAGCGTGACCACGAATCGGCCCCCGGGCGCCAGGTGCCTTCGAATGGCGGCGAGCGCGAGCGCGCGATCGCCGGCGTCGACGATTTCCGAGAGCGCGTGGAACGGCAGGATGATCAGGTCGAAGACGCGGCCAAGGTCGAGGGCCCGCACGTCCTGTTCGTGGAGCACGGCCGAGAGGTGGTTCTCGTGCAATCGGCGGTCGAGCACTTCCAGCATTTCGGCCGAGTAGTCGACGCACCAGAGGCGGACACCGGATTGCAGCAGCGGGATCGACAGCCGGCCCGTTCCGCACATCAGCTCGAGGACGTCTCCGGCCGCGGCCGCACAGATCTCGGTGAAGAACGGGACGTCCAGGTCCCACTGGACGTAGACGTCGTAGAGATCGGCGACCGGCCCGAAATCGATGTTCTTCTTCACGTGTCCTGAAGCGCTGGTGCGGAGCGCTCGTCAGGTCGTCCTCATCAGGCGCCCGCGCGGATCCGTTCGATATTTCGATTGGACAGGCGGGCAAGCATGGGATACCCCAGGGCCTGGAGGCGGTTGAACGCAGGGTACCTGGCTGAGGCGAAATAATCGGACGGATCGTTCCACACGCCGTGATCGTCCACCACGGCGCCCATGTGGACGAAGCCCTTCTCGCCGAAGTTGAATTCGCAGCTCGACTTGCCGTCGATGAAGGCCACCGAGTAGCCGAGCGGCTTTCCGCTCGCCTTCAGCCGCTGCACGGCGCGGTCAAAGAGCGGCTGGTCGTTGATGTACGAGTCGATCGGCTTCCACTGCTCCGTCGAGCTGCACCTCGATCCACGAATGGCCGCCCGGCTTTCGGCATGAGGGGGAAGGCAAACGACGGGAGGATGCCGCGCATGATGTTGACGTCGATCAGCCCGAAGTGCACGCGAGCCGGTATGCCGGACGCCTGGCAGAGCGCGAGGAAGAGCGTGGCCTTGGTGTTGCAGTAGCCGACGCCGTACTCGATGACCTCCGAGGCTCTCACCCGATCCCATTTGGGCGGAAAGCCGAACCTGATCGCATCGCGCACGAACAGGAAGATCCGGTTCAGACGCTCGAGGACCGAGCCCGCTGTCGAGCTTCAGCTCGGCGCTCTTCTTCCGGATGGATCGCGTGATCGGCGTCCGCCAGTCGCTGGTTGTCGTTCATCTCGTCCCCTTTCTTGCTGGAGACCCGAACCAGACACGCCAGCCGCGATCGAGGAGGTCCGCAGCCGCTCGCGCGGCGCCTCATTGTAGCGCCGGCGGGGGCCAACGAGCCTCAGCAGCCTTCCTTCTTCTTCTTGGCTGGCGCTTTGGGGATGCCGGCAGCGGAGGCGGGAGCCTCGACCTTCGGGAGGTTCAGGACTGGTAAGGCGGTCCTCACATCGCCGGCCTCCCGAAGCGCCCCGCCGAAGAACGCGCTGATAGCCTTCAGCCGTTCGATGCGCGCCGAATCTTCGGCTGTTGCGTTCGCTGGCACGACGGGAGCGAGCACGTCGCTCAGCCAACCCGCCAGGCCCCCACGGAGGATGTACGCCCCCTTGAAACCCATCGCACGAAGAACCACCCATCCCTGCGCGGCATGCACGCCGTCCTCGGAGCAGAGCACGATCTTCTCGAGCCTGCCAAGCTCCGCGTCCGCCAGGCGGCCGATAGAGACGTTCTCGGCGCCCGGGATGTGGTAAGCCGCATACGCGGGGCTGCTCCGCAGATCGATGAGGCGATAGTCGGACCGGCTCTCGATGATCCACGACGCGAGTTCGAGGGGCGCAACCTGATCGAGGTCCCGCTCCGCGAGCGCGCCGAGTTCCTTCGCGTCGAGCGTCACGCTCGTGCCGCGATACGGCATCGCGGGCAAGGCCAAGACGCCGAGCGCCAGGGCCGCGAGGGCGAGCTTCTGATTCTGTGTCAGCCGGATCAACCAGTCCCTCATGGCGCTACGCTCCCGGGGCGGGCCCCGAACTTCCGCTCGAGCAGCCCCGCTCCGTAGAATCCGCCGAGCGCCATCAGCACGACGGCCAGCACGACGACGCCGTACGGCACGCCGAGCGCCTGCGGAAGCGTCTTCACGCCCATGGACGAGCTCTCGTAGAACGACTTGAGCAACGGATACCCTTCCGCGAACATGAACGTGCCCGCGAGGATGCCGCCGAGAAACACTATGGCGTCGAGCTTGCCCGTGGCTGTCGCCGCGACCGACGTGCCGGGGCAATACCCCCCGATGACGAACCCGAAGCCGAGGATCAGGCCGCCGGCAATCTGCGGCCACAGGTACATTGGCGAGAGGTATACGAGCGAGAGATCGAGCATGCCGAGCCATCCGAGGTAGGTCACACCGAGCATGGCCGTCACGATCGCCGTGAACATCACCTTGAAGACGGCGAGGTCGTTCAGGTAGAACTGCGACACGAGCTTCCGCGCGCTCCCGAATCCCGCCCGCTCGAGGAAAAAGCCGAAGCTGATGCCGATGAGGAACGCGACGAGCAGGCTCGTCTCGTCGCCGAACGCGCCGAATTTCAGGAAGGGTGCCATCATCGCCATTGCCACCTGACGAAATACGCCATGGCGTACGCCCCGGCGAAGATCATCATCATGGCGATCCAGCTGCCCAGGTTGAGCAGCGAACCGCCGGTGAGCGCCTGCCCGCTCGTGCAGCCGCGCGCGAGCGCCGCGCCGATCCCCATCAGCGCGCCGCCGGAGAACGCTCCAACGAGCCTCAGCCTCGTCGAAACTCGAGGACCCTTCTCCACCATCAACTGAACGCGGCGTGCCAGCAGCCCGGATATGAGTGCGCCAACGAATACCCCGATGATCTCGAAGACGAGCCACGCCTTGAGCGGAGACGAGCTTCCATCGCCCAGGTACCCGGCGATGTAGCCGTTTGCCTGCGCGTGTGCCGGGGCGACGAGCCCCTCCGTCCACGCGACTATCGACGCGAACGCGCCCGACGCTCCCAGGCCGCGGCCGACCAGCACGAATGCCGCCAGGAGCGTCAGGCCGAGTCCGATTCCGGCCAGATACGGATTCATGTACGGCTGCGCCGTCGAGCGCGCCGTCTCCTGCACGGCCTCAGCCGGGACGCCGAGTCCCTCAGCCGCGATGGTTGTCATGGTGGTCTCCATCTCTCATCGTCCAAAAGCAGACGCGGTCTGAGTCCAGTGGCTCGCCTGCCCCGCGTACACGATCACGAACCGCAGCGCGAGTCCCCCGGCGAGCACGAGCAGTGGAGCGACGGCGGTGTGGTGAATCCTGCGGGCGAGCGCCAGCGCCTGGAGAATGAACGGAACGATGATGCCCATCCCGATGGCGAATACCCAGAACGGAGCGGTGAAGGCGCCGCCGAGGAGCAGCCGCGCCGCGTCGATCTGGACGGCGCTCCCCGAAAGCAGGCCGAAGAGGTAGAGCGCAATCACACCGAGCTCTGCTCCGAGCGCGATGAGGTCCAGACGGTTGAACAGGCGCTTCTCGAGAGGGCTGCTCGCGACCATGTGCGCAAAGGCGGCGGAGGCCGACAGGCCGGATGCGAGAAACAGCAGACCCAGCAGCGGGCTGTTCCAGAGCGGCCGCGCGCCGAGCGAGCTCAGGAGAATGCCCGTGTAGATGCCGAGCGCCACGCCGAGCGTCACGCTCGTCGCACCGAGCGCCCGGAGCACGGCTGGCCTCATTCGAAGCCACTGCGCCGCCCGGCCGATGGCCGGCACGGTTTCCTCGAGCATCTCCGGCGGCCGCGCGAGCCAACTCGCCAGGAGCACCGGATAGACCAGGAGCAGGATCCACGAGCCCCAGGACATCGGCGATGCCAGGCTGATCGTCGTGTAGAGCCGCCAGACAGAGAGTTTGTGCTCGAGGTCGAGGAAGAGCGCCAGCATGCCGAGGCTGATGAGGACGAGGCCCACTCCGGGCAGCACCGACACGACCGACCTCCGGCTCTCTGACCGCCCGGTGACGAGCCCGTATCCGGCGACGATCATCATCCCGGCCACCAGCCCGCCGAGGAACAGGTAGACCGCGATTTCCCATCCCCAGACCTGGAGGCTTGGATCCACGAGCGGATTGTGCCGCGTGATGGACAGTTCTGGCGTCACCCGACTCCCCCTACACGAGATAGAAAATCCGCGGATCCGGTCCCGGCCTCCGGCAACAGCGCATGCGACTTGCGTGAGCCGAGCAGGCGCTTGATGGCCGAGTTCGGATCGTCGAGATCACCGAATGTCATGCACCACGTCGGACACACCGACACGCAGGCGGGGTCGAGCCCCTCCGCCAGCCGATGCGCGCAGAACGTGCACTTGTCCGCGTATCCGTCCGGATGGACGAAACGCGCGCCGTACGGGCACGAAGCGAGGCACGCTTTGCAACCGATGCATGCTTCGTGCGTCACGAGGACCAGCCGCCCGAGCTTCTCGACATGGCTCGCTCCGGTCGGGCAGCAGGCCACGCACGGCGCGTTGTCGCAGTGATTGCACCGCTCGCTTCTGATCTCCAGGTGGATGTCCGGAAAGTTCCCGCCGGCCTCCGTCGCGATCCAGTCCCGGTTGAAGCCTTCCGGAACCTGGTTCTCGGTCTTGCACGCGACGACGCAGTCCATGCACCCGACGCACCGGCGGGTGTCGATCGCCATCCCATACCGGGCCATCGGCTCAGGCCTCCGCTTCCAGCGTGACGAAGTTCACGTTCATCCCGGTTCCGCCCATCAGTGGATCCGTCGCGTACCGAGTGGCGAGCTGGTTGTCGCTCGCTCCCTTGCCAAAGGCCCGCCGGAGTCGAACCGCGGTGTGGCCGAAGCCGTGGGCCATGTAGACGCAGTCAGGCCTGATCCGCCTGGTCGCCTTGACGGGGACCGAGTTGCTCACGATGCCGTCCTGGTTCCGGAGACGCACCCGGTCGCCGTCTCCGATGCCAAGGCGCCGGGCGACATCGGCGTTCACCCACACCTCGTTCTCGGCCATCACGTCGTGGAGGATCGGGTTCGACTGGGTTCGGCCGAAGGTGTGAACGGGCGCGCGCCCGAACAGCAGGCGGAACGAGCCCGGCGGCGGCTGCGGGTGTCTCGTGTACCGCGGGATCGGATCGAACCCGCGATCGCGAAGCGCCGGCGAATAGAACTCGATCTTGCCCGAGGGCGTCGCGAACGCGGGCTCGACCCCGTCTTCGAAATAGATCGGCTGGGGCGCCCCGCGGATGACGCCTCGCGCCTTGAGCTCTGCGAGGCTGAGTCCTGCCTTCGAGAGACGCGTCGCCAGGTACTCCTCGATGTTCGTCCACGGGTAGTACTGCCCGAGCCCGAGCTTCACAGCCAGCTCCCTCGCGATCCACCAGTTCGGTTTCTGATCGGCCGGGGCCGCCACGACTGGCTGGCGTAACGCGACGAATGGCTCCCGGAAGAGCTCGACGTCCAACTCGTCGTAGCGCTCGAGGAAGACCGACTCCGGAAGCACGACGTCCGCCCAACCCGCCATCTCGCTCGGAATCACGTCCACGACGACGAGCAGGTCGAGCGCCTGGATCGCCTTGATGGTCTCCGCCTCGTCTGGGAGCGCCATCATCAGGTTGGTCGCGTAGGTGATCCAGCCTTTCACGGGGTACGGCTGACCTGTAATCGTCGCCGTCCGGATTCCGGTCGTAATCGCTTCCGAAGCGAACGGGTATTTCTCGCCCGGGTTGTCCGCTTTGCCTTTCGCCGATTTCGGGTAGGGCGGATACGGATATCCCGGAACGTCCATGCTCTGGGGCTGATAGAAGCCGCCTTTCCGGCCCCAGCTCCCGAGGAGCGCATTCAGCAGCGCCACCGCCCGGCTCCGCTGCGCATCGTCGCCGTACCAGGTCGTATGGCGTCCAGGATGCACGAGCGTCGCGGGCTTGTATCGCGCCATCTCCCGCGCGGTCTCGCGAATCACCGAGGGCTCGATCCCGGTCTCCGGGAAGGCCCACTCGGGCGTGTACTGCGCAAGCTCGGCCGCGAACGCTTCGAATCCGAATCCGTGCTTCCCGACATACTCCTGGTCGTAGAGCCGTTCCGAAACGATCACGTGCATCCACGCAAGCAGCAGCGCCAGGTCAGTGCCCGGCCGGATCGGCAGGTAGAACTTCGCCTTGCTCGCCGCGACCGAGAATCGCGGATCGACGACGATGACGCTGGCCCCGTTGCCGACGGCATCGGCGAACTCCTGGACCTGCGTGTTGTGCATGTTCTCGCCGAGGTGCGAGCCGATGAGCACGAGGCACTGGCTGTTGCGGATGTCGGTCCGCTCCGGCGAGCCAACCTCTTCGCCGAAGGTGAGGCTGAACCCGACGTCGCGAGGACCGCGGCACTGCGCGAAGGACGGCGCGGCGATGTTGGGCGAGCCGAACGCCTTGAGCGTGTGCTTGAGGAACGTGCCGCCGATGCCGTGTGAGAAGAGCGCCATGGATTCGGCGCCGTACTGGTCCTTGATTCGCTGCATCCGGCCGGCGACATGGGTCAGCGCCTCGTCCCACGTGGCGCGGACCCATTCGTCCTGCCCGCGGCCTTTGCGCCGGATGAGCGGCGTCGTGAGCCGATCGGGATCGGTGTGGGCGCCGACGCTGCCCGTGCCGCGCGGGCACAGCCGGCCGCGGCTGAGCGGATCCTCGGGATTGCCCTCGACCTTCCACAGCTTGCCGTCCTGGACGTAGGCGATCGCCCCGCACTTCCAGAAGCACATGTCGCAGAAGGTGGGGACCTTGCGGAGCCCCGGCGCGGCTCCCGCGGGCTCGACCGCCTGGCCGGCCAGCCCGGTGAGCGCACCTCCGGCGGCGGCCACGCCCAGTGTGGCAGTAGAGATCTTCAGGAATCGTCGTCGCGAAAGCGTGTCCATCGAAGCCTCAGGAGTGCGCCTGGAGCTGACGTTGGGGGCTAATGGAGGCCGGAACGGGGGCTGCGGCGCAGGGGGACGCCGCGGGTTGGCACTCTCCTGAACTTGGATTCAGAAACTGGAGAAACGTTACACCAGCCAGAGCGGCACGAGCTCGAACCGGTCGACATCCACCAACCCGCGATCGGTGAGCTTCAGGGACGGCATCACTTCCAGCGCCAGGAAGCTCATCGCCATGAACGGGTCGTGGAGGGGCGACCCGAGCGCCTTCGCCTGGCGGACGACCTCCCCGAGCTGGCGGCGGACCTCGTCGACCGGCGCCGGGCTCATCAGGCCGCCGAGCGGGAGCGCCAGCTCGGCGAGCACGCCCTCGCCTTCGGCGACGACCATGCCGCCATGCAGGTGCGCGACTCTCCGCGCGGCGGTTTCCATCGACCGATCGTCGGCGCCGACGACGACCACGTTGTGGTGGTCGTGCGCGACTGAAGACGCCAGCGCGCCGCGAGTGAGCCCCATCCCCCGTACGAACGCCTTGCCGATCGCGCCCGACGCCATGTGCCGTTCGATGACCGCGATCTTCAGCAGGTCGCGCGACGGGTCGGCCAGCGCGAACCCGTCGGCGCGCGGCGGCTCATCGACGAGCGACCTTGTCGTCAACTGATTCGGGATCACGCCGATGACGCGCGCCTGGCGCCCTTCGGCCGGGATCCGCAGATCGAACCGATCCCACGCGATGTTCATCGTGCTCCGCAGGCTGCGGGACGGGGCGCGCGGCGGGACGGTCATCTGGCCGTCCTTCGCGACGAGCTGACCGTGCCTGAACACGATTCGCGCGCGCGGCGCCTGGAGATCGTCGAACGCCATCAGGTCCGCGCGGTAGCCTGGCGCGATGGCGCCCCGGTCGTGCAGCCGGAAATGGCTGGCGACGTTCCACGACGCCATTCTCAGGGCCATCACCGGATCGATCCCGTGCGCGATCGCCGTCCGGACGGCATTGTCGATGCCGCCGCGGTCGATCAGGTCGGCCGGCTGGCAATCGTCGGTGCAGAAGCACACGCGATGGTGGTTGGCGGGCGTAATCATCGGGAGCAGCGCGTCGAGGTTGCGCGCGACGGTGCCTTCCCGAACGAAGAGCATCATGCCGAGGCGGAGCTTCTCGAGCGCTTCCTCGGGCGTGGTCGCCTCGTGATCGGACCGGACGCCGGCCGCGACATAGGCCTGCAGCGGCAGGCCCGTGAGCCCGGGCGCGTGGCCGTCGATGACCCTATCCCTGAAGGCTCCGATCTTCTCGAGCACGGCGTCCTCGCCCGCAATCACGGCCGGGAAGTTCATCACCTCGGCCAGCCCCAGCACCCACGGATCGGACTTGAGCGGCAGGAGGTCGTAGCCGTGCAGCACGGCGCCGTTGGTGGACATTCCCGTCGCGGGGACGCAGGAGGAGGCCATGACGAACATGCTGAGCGGGCCGTACTTGGCGCTCTCGAACATGAAGCGGATGCCCTCGAGGCCGAGCACGTTGGCGATCTCGTGAGGGTCGGTGATGACAGTGGTCGTGCCGCGCGGTACGACGGCCCGCGCGAACTCTGCCGGCGGCACGAGCGCGCTCTCGATGTGCACGTGGGCGTCGATCAGACCGGGCGCGACGAAGGCGCCCTCGACATCCACGACCGACTTCGCATCGAGCTCCCCGAAGCCGGCGACATACGATCCGACGATCGCGATGCTCGCCGGGACGACCTCCCCGCTGAACACGTTGACGACGCGGGCGTTGCGGATGAGCAGATCGGCCTGCCGCTCGCCCCGCGCGTGGCTGATGAGGGCTTTGAGATCCATGTCCTACGCTTTGTACCGCTGGCGAATCGTCGGGATGAGATACTCCGAGAATGCGCGCTCGAAATCGTACGCGGGCGCGAAGCCGAAGTCCTTCCGCGCCGCCGCATCGTCCACATCAGCCGGCCACGAATCGACGATGCCCTGGCGCTTGCAGTCCTTCTCCCACCCGATCTGGGCGTCAGGAAACGCCTTCATCACGACGTTCCGAATCTCCTCGGCCGACGGGTTGAACGCGCCGACGTTGTAGGCAATCCGCGTGAGCTGCTCGCGCGGAGCCGCCGCCAGTTTCAGCAGCGCCTCGACGCCGTCCGGCATGGCCATGAACGGGATGCGCGTGTCGGGCCGGACGAAACACGCGTAGGCCTCGTGCTGCGCCGCGGCGTGGATCATCTCGGGCGCATAGTCGGAGGTCCCGCCCGACGGGACGGTGACGGCGGAAATCAACCCCGGGAACCTGACCGCCCGGAAATCCACCTTACCACTCTGTGGCTCGGCGGCGAGCTGCTTGTAGTGATGGGCGTAGTAGTCGCCGAGCTGCTCGCAATACAGCTTGTTGCAGCCGTACATCGTCGTCGGATGGCCGTACTGATCCTCGGTGACCTTGCCCGCGGCTGCCTTGGTCTCGAGGCTGGGCATGCCGTAGGCCGCGATTGACGACGGGTAGAGGAAGACCACGGGGCGGCCGTGGGACTCGCCCTGCTTCTGGGCGAACTCGAGCAGGTTGAGTGTGCCCTCCACGTTGACGTGATGCGCGGCCACGGGCGTGAACTCGCTGCGCGTCGACAGGAACGCGGCGAGGTGGTAAACGTGGTCGATGTTGAACTCGGCCAGGATGCGGTCGAGGAGCGCGGTGTCGGTGATGGAGCCGAAGATCTCCCGATGCACGAGCTTCGCGAGCTCCGGCTCGAGCGCCCTGACGTCCAGCGTGATGATCGACACATGATTGGCAGCCGCGAGGCGCGTGATGAGGCCGTGGCCGATCTCGCCGCTGGCCCCGGTAATGAGCACGCCAGGTCTTCTCACGATCGAACCCCCTTCATGATGAGTAAATGATTAGCGCGTCAGCTTGCGGTATTTGATCCGGTGCGGCCGCTCCGCCTCGGCGCCCAGGCGGCGCTTGCGGTCGGCCTCGTAGTCCTGGTAGTTCCCCTCGAACCAGACAACGGCGCTGTCGCCCTCGAAGGCGAGCATGTGCGTGGCGATGCGATCCAGGAACCAGCGGTCGTGGCTGATGACGGCCACGCACCCGGCGAAATTCAGCACGGCATCCTCGAGCGCGCGCAGCGTGTCGACATCCAGGTCGTTGGTCGGCTCGTCGAGCAGCAGCAGGTTGCAGCCCTTCTTCAGGAGCTTGGCGAGGTGCACCCGGTTGCGCTCGCCGCCCGAGAGCGACCCGACCGTTCGCTGCTGGTCTCGTCCCTTGAAGTTGAACCACGACACGTAGGCGCGCGATGCGACGGTGCGCTTGCCGAGCTGGACCTCGTCGAGGCCACCCGATACCTCCTCCCACACGGTCTTCCCGGGATCGAGCGCGTCGCGGTTCTGGTCGACATAACCGATCTGCACGGTCTCGCCGACGCGAAGCGAACCCCCATCCGGCGTTTCCTGCCCGGTGATCATCCGGAAGAGCGTCGTCTTGCCGGCGCCATTCGGGCCGATGATGCCGACGATGCCGCCCCGCGGCAACGTGAAGTTGACGCCGTCCATCAGCAGCGTCTCGCCGTACCCCTTCTTCAGGTCGCGCGCTTCGACGACGATGTCGCCGAGGCGCGGGCCCGGAGGGATGTAGATCTCGGCCGTCTCGATCTTCTGCGCCGACTCTTCGGAGAGCATGGCTTCGTACGCGTTCAGGCGGGCCTTGCCCTTGGCCTGGCGCGCGCGGGGAGACATCCGGATCCACTCCAGCTCGCGCTGCAAGGTGCGCGAGCGGCGGGCTTCCTGCTTTTCCTCGATTTCCAGGCGGCGGTGTTTCTGCTCCAGCCACGACGAGTAGTTGCCTTCCCACGGAATGCCCGAGCCGCGATCGAGCTCGAGGATCCAGCCCGCGACGTTGTCGAGGAAGTAGCGGTCGTGCGTGACGGCCACGACCGTTCCGGGATACGCCTGCAGGAAGTGCTCGAGCCACGCGACCGACTCGGCGTCGAGGTGGTTGGTCGGTTCGTCGAGCAGCAGCAGGTCGGGCGATCGCAGCAGCAGGCGGCAGAGCGCGACGCGGCGGCGCTCGCCTCCGGAAAGCGTCGAGACGTCGCCATCGGCCGGCGGGAGGCGGAGCGCGTCCATGGCGAGTTCGAGCTTCGAGTCAATCTCCCACGCGCCGGACGCGTCGATCCGGTCCTGCAGCTTTCCGAGATCGTCGAGGACCTTCTCCATCTCTTCCGGAGCGAGGGTCTCGCCTAGCATGCCGTTCAGGTCGTCGTACTGCTTCAGGAGCGCGCGCGTTTCGGCCACGCCGTCCTCGACGTTGCCGAGGACGTTCTTCGATCGATCGAGCTGCGGTTCCTGCGGGAGGAAGCCGACGGAAATCCCCTCGGCTGGGAACGCCTCGCCGAGGAACTCGGTCTCGATCCCCGCCATGATTTTCAGGATGGTGCTCTTGCCCGCGCCGTTCAGGCCGAGGACGCCGATCTTGGCGCCCGGCAGGAACGAAAGCCAGATGTCCTTGAGCACCTGGGCATCGGGCGGATAGACCTTGCCGAGCCCCTTCATCGTGAAGATGTACTGCGCCGCCATTCGCGTCTGGTTCCTCGCCTTGCGGGGGATCTCCTGTCGACTGATGTCGCCGATGCCGCGCGAGTCGCGCGCTTGTGCCCTCCTAGCGTATGCTCCTTGGCTGGAGCGACTCAAGGGGACGATTGGTGTCGGAATCCCGCACGATTCGGCTCGGCGACGGGCGGACGGTGACGGCCCTTCACTATCTGTCGGGAACGGCGGAGGCCGCCGCGACGCTCGTGCTCGGCCACGGCGCCGGAGCCAGCCAGACGAGCGACTTCATGGTGGAGTTCGCGACGAGCCTCGCGGGCCACGGCCTCGACGTCGTAACGTTCAACTTCCCCTACACCGAAGCCGGACGCAGGCTGCCGGATCCGCAGCCCGTGCTCGAGTCGTGCTATCGAAGCGTGCTCGAAGAAGTCGCAGCCGATCCGGCGCTCGGCGCGCGGCCGCTCTTCATCGGCGGCAAGTCGCTCGGCGGGCGGATCAGCTCTCACGTCGCCGCCGCGCCGGATGTGCACGAGGCCGAGACCCTCGCGTGGTGGCCGCGCCTGCGCGGGCTCGTGTTCTTCGGCTACCCGCTGCACCCGCCGGCAAAGCCGCAGCAGCTCCGCGTGTCACACCTGCAGCACGTCACCGTGCCGATGCTCTTCGTGCAGGGATCGAAGGACGCCTTCGGCACGCCCGACGAGCTTCGCGCGTTCATCGATGTCCTGCCCGCCTCCTGCACCCTGCACGTCGTCGAAGGCGGCGATCATTCCTACGAGGTGCTGAAGCGCTGGCCAGTACCGCAGGCGGTAGTCTACGAACGCGCCGTCACGGCGGCGGTGGCGTGGATCAGGAGACGCGCGCGGGAGTAGCGCGGCCGACTTCGGGCCGAGCAGCGATGACAGTCGAGACCTGCCGCTGGTCGCGAAGGTGTAGGGCGACCCTTCAGGGTCGCCGTAGGTCGCGACGCTTCAGCGTCGCGACGATGGGCGCGGGGCCGAGGCCCCGCGCATACGGCGGGGCTGAAGCCGCCGCCCTACAGGATGCACAACGCTCGCACCGGCCTGAAGGCCGGCGCATACGGCGCCCCTGAAGGGGACGCCCTACATCTTCGGGACCAGCCGCCGACGCCTCAATCTCCCTTCGACGGCGCGGCCTGCAGGCCGAGCAACGCTTCCTCGACGATGCCGCGAACAAGGCTGACTTTGTAGCCGTTGTACGCCAGCGGCGACGCGCCTTTCACCGATGCCGCAGCCGCGGCGGCGACCGTCTTCGCGTCGAGCCGCTGGCCGGTAATGGCCTTCTCGACCTCGGGCGAACGCCAAGGCACCGGCGCTACGCCGGAGAGCACGACGCGAGCGCGCTCGACCTTGCCGAGCTTCGACGACACGGCCAGCGCGATGCCCGCCAGCGCGAAGTCCCAGGATCCGCGCGCCCGGACCTTCCGGTACGCGCTCACCTGCCCCGCCGCGGGCGCCGGCAGCAGCACGTCGGTGAGAATCTCCCCAGGCTGGAGCGCAGTTTCCGTCGTCACACTCTTGTCCGGGGATACGAAGAACTGATCGAGGCCGATCGTCCGGCTGCCGCTCGCGCCGGCGACCTTCACCTTCGCGTCGAGTGCGATGAGGGCCGGAGCCGTGTCCGACGGGTGCACGTACACGCACGCGCCTCCGCCGAAGATGCAGTGATACTGGTTCTGCCCGCCAAGGGCGTAGCACATCTCCCCGCCCTTCCGGCTGCAGTTGTAACCCCCGCGGAAGTACCAGCATCGCGATTTCTGGCACAGGTTGCCGCCGATGGTGCCCTGGTTGCGAAGCTGCGGGCTGGCCACGACAGCGGCAGCCTGCGAAAGCGCCGCATACTTCTCCTTGATCACCGGATGCGCCGCGATCTCGGCAATCGTCGTCAGCGCGCCGATGCGCAGGCCGCCGTCGGCGAGCGCAGTGATGCCCCGCAGCTCGTCGAGCTTGCTGATGCTCACGACCGACTGGGCCGGCATCACTTCGTCCCGAAGACAACCGAGCAGATCCGTGCCGCCGGCATGGACGCGGGCCTCGGGCCCTGCCAGCCGCTTGAGCGCCTCGCTGAGGGAGCCTGCCCGGACATACGCGAAGTTGCGAAGCATTACTCCCTCCCCTGCTGGCCCTTCGAGGCCGGCCTGGTTGCGGCGATCGCGGTGAGGATGCGCGCCGGGCTCATCGGGGCATCGGTCATTCGAATCCCAATCGCATTGAACACGGCGTTGGCGATCGCGGGAGCCGCCGGAATGGTGGCCGGCTCGCCGACGCCCTTCGCGCCAGTCGAGCTGAATTGGTTATCGTGTGGGTCGACGACGACCACCGCCTTGTCGGCTGGCGCGTCGAGCGCGGTCGGCATCTTGTAGTCGTGCAGGTTGGCGGTCAACAGCCGGCCGGCCTGTCCCGCGTCGAGCACGCGCTCCTCGGTCAGGCCGAACCCGATGCCCATCGTGATCCCGCCAAACACCTGGTTCTCGAAGGTCTTCAGGTTCAGGACGCGGCCGCTGTCGTGCGCGGCGAGCATCCTGGCGACCCGCACCTCCCCGGTCTTCGTGTTCACCTCCACCTCGGCGAAGTTCACCGAGAACGGAGTGGTCACCTTGCCCGGCGGGTTCGGCAGCCGGTAGCCGACCCCGACGAGCAGCGCGCGCTGGCTGAACTGCCTGATCTGGCCGAGCGCGACTTTCTTCGTGGGGTCCGTCTTCGAGACGACCTCGGCGCCACGCAACTCGAGGTCGGCCGCCGGCAGCTTCAGCTGATCGGCGGCCATGGCGAGTAGCTGCTGCTTCACCTCGTAGGCGGCCGCACGGATCGCCGGCGACTCGGTCGGCGCGGTCTTGCTGCCGCCGCTCGCGGTCGCGAACTGCGTCGTGCCCGTGTCGGCGTACTCAATCGAGATCCGATCCACCGGAACGCCCAGCTCTTCGGACACGATCTGCGCGCCCCAGGTCTTCGTGCCGCAGCCGATGTCGCTCGCGCCGAGATTCAGGTTCGCGCTGCCATCCGAGAACAGCTTGACGATGGCCGTCGAAGGCGGGCTGCCGCCGCCGCCCCGCCACAACGCGGCCGCGACACCCACGCCGCGCTTGATGTGGCCGGCGAGCGCCGGGCGCTTCCGCGCCTCCGCCCAGCCGAACGCTTTTGCGCCCTCGCGCAGGCAGTCGGCCAGGCCGGTGCTCGTGTAAGGCGGGTTGCCTTCTCGGGTCTGGCTGAGGAGCGTGATGTTCTTGAGCCTGAGTTCAACTGGATCCATGCCGAGCTTCGCGGCGAGCGCGTCCATCATGCCTTCGAGTGCCCAGGCTCCCTGCGGATGGCCGGGCGCGCGGAAGGCCCGCTGCGGCCCGGCATTGATGTAGGTGCTCTGATTCTCGCACTTGACGTTCGGGCACTTGTAGAGCTCCCGCACGACGAAGTCGACGCCGCCCGTGCCATCGTCGGCGTACGCTCCGCCCGTGCCGGTCACCGATGATTGCAGCGCCACGAGCGTGCCGTCCTTCTTCGCGCCGGCCTTCAACCTGATCTCGTTCGCGGGCCGGTTCCCCATCGTCATGCAGACCTGCTCGCGCGTGAGGAAGAGACGCACTGGACGTCCGGTCCTCTTCGCGAGCACGGCCGCCATGGCGGCGTACTTGCCCGTCTCGAGCTTGCAGCCGAAGCCGCCTCCAACATACGAGCCGATGACGCGGACGTTCGCGAGCGGCAGCCCGAGCGCGCGGGCCAGTCCCGCCTGCACCGGGTAGACGCCCTGCGTCGATTCCCAGACCGTGAGCCGGGGACCGTCCCACTTGGCCACGCACCCGTGAAGTTCCATCGGGTTGTGCAGCTCGCAAGGCGTGTGGAAGGTGTGTTCGAGCACCACGTCCGCCGTCTTGAAAGCCGCGTCCACGTCGCCCCGCTGATAGGGCTGGCCCGGTTGCGGCTTGTTGCCGCCCGTCCGGATCTCGGCGGCGCCGGGCTTCTGCGCTTCTTCGATGGTTGACGCGCTCGAGAGCGCCTCGTAAGAGACGACGATCGCGCGAATCGCGTCCCACGCCTGGTAGATGTTGTCGGCGGCGACGACGGCGATCTCGTCGCCGTGATAGCGGCAGTGGGAATCGAACAGCCGGCTGGAGAATCCGCCGCGACCGCTGAACCACGTGATGCTCGCGCCGGGCGAGCCGTCCTTCAGCACCGCGCGCACCCCCGGCATCTTCTCCGCCGCGCTGATGTCGACCGATTTCACCATCGCGTGCGCGTGCGGGCAGTTGAGGATGGCCGCGTGAAGCATCTGCGGCAGCGCGACGTCGGATGGATACTCCGCGGTGCCGCTGACGCGGTCGTAGGCGTCGACGCGGACGATCGGTTTGCCGACAATCTTCGTTTCGCCCCACGGAGGCGGCCCGGGCGCGCCTGAGGGCGGCTGCGCGTCGGGAAGCGGGCCATCGATCCAATACAGTTCTTCGGGTTTCATGGCCTACCTCCCCTGCCGCTTGAGCTCTGCGGCCTTCGCGACCGCATCGGAAGATGTTCGCGTACGCGCCGCAGCGGCAGATGTTGCCCGCCATCCCGTTCCGGATGTCGTCGAGCGAGGGTGACGGGTTGGACTTCAGGAGCCCTTCGGCGGCCATCACCTGCCCCGGCGTGCAGTAGCCGCACTGGAACCCGTCCTCCTCGGCGAAGGCGCGCTGCGTCGATCCAAGCTCCTCGCCCGTCATCAGCCCTTCGATGGTCGTGATCGATCGGCCGTCCGCCTCGACCGCGAGCGTCATGCACGCGTAGCGGGGCTCTCCGTCGATGAGCACGGTGCACGCGCCGCACTCGCCGCGTTCGCAGCCGACCTTGGTGCCCGTCATCCCGAACTCGTTGCGGAGCACGTGCAGCAGCGACCACCGCGGCTCGACGAGCAGGCGCTCCCGCCGGCCGTTGACGACGAGCGTGATGGCGCTCATCTCGCCCGGCTTGACGACCTCGGCGCCGGGCTGCGCGGCGGGCGCGGCCTGCACGAGCGCGCCGGCCGCGGCGACGCCGATGGCGCCGGTGCCCACGCTTGTGATGAACCCGCGCCGGCTGACACCGTGCGGCGGTTTCGGATCCTGGTCCCTATCGTCCTGTCCCATGAATGCCTCCGAGTACACCCCAGCTTGCGCAGGTGAATGCGCGCTGCGCGCGAGGACCTGATGTAGCGCCCGGATTATACGACGAGTGTGGAGGGAGACCGTCCGTTGCAGCGATCGGATGCCGACCGATTGGGTCGGCATCACCGAGCCGGCACCCGGAATCAGAACGCCGGACCTTTCGGTCCGGCGTTCCGGCCGTCATGCCGGGGTTCGAGGGCGGGCGCCGCCCGCCCTCTCATATCAGCGCGGAGTGGCGGCAGCCCCTATTGATTCGGCCGCAGGAGTTGCCTGAACGTCAGCGTGTTGATGTCTCGGAACATCGGCGTCCGCGGCGGAAGCAGAGCGGGAGTCAGGAAGTCGGTATCGAACCTGTAGCCTCGGGTGGGCGGCGAATAGACCACATCACAGCACTTGTAGGTGCCTACCGCCTGCCGGTTGGTGTAGAAGCTCACGATTGAGCCGCGGAAATTCAGCTCATCGCCGCTCCAGTCCTCGATGTACCGCAGGAAGTTGTGCGCCCCGCCGTCGGTGCCGAAGTCGGTGTGGTCTTGCCCATTGTTCCCCGGCCTCGGGAAGTTGAGCCCCTTGCCCGAGATGATCCCCAACCGATACCACGTGTCGTTGGCCTCCCGGTTGACGCCCACGATGTGAGGGGACATGAAGGAGGAGATGTCGTTGAAGGCGTTCGACAGCATCGTTACCGCGTCGGCGATGGCCGCAGCCGAGACATGGTCGGTGCCGGGCGTCACGCCAAAGCCGTTGCCGGCGGCGTTGGGCGCGTTGAAGTTGCCCTGGATGTAGAGCGGGTTCTCAGCCACGATCGACAGTCCCTGGCTGCCATTGCGCGGGAGCCTGAGGTTGCCATTGGTGTAGCCGCCGTTGACGACCTTGAGCGCTCGACGGAAGAACACCGGCGGATTGACGCGCGCTTCGTTGACCGGGACCGGCGTCGTGAGCGTGGTGGCAGTGCCCTCGGCCCAGCGGCTATCAGCCGACGGTCCTCCGACCGCGTTCGGCTGGTAGCCAAGAGCTGGAACCCACCCCGGGTCGCCCGGCATGCGGAATGCCAAGCCTGCCGTTGGGAACAGTCTCGGAACGCCTCCGTAGATGTCGAGCGCGCCGTTGCCGTTCAGATCTTCGCCTGTGTCGAGCACGCCGTTGGCCACGCTCATCGCGGACCCCGGGTTGACGAAGTCCTCGAACCCGAACTCCCCGGTCTCACGATCGTCGACGCCGAAGTCGTCGGCGGTGTAGAGCACGCCGTCCGGGCCCGCCCGGAGACCCGCCGCGTTGTCGGCGCCGAGGTCCTTGTTTCCGCGGCGGTCGGAGAAATAGAAGACGAATCCGGTCTCGTCCATCGTGTCCGCGTGGGTCGCCAGCCACACCCGGAGGTTGTTCACGTCGAGTTCGACGTAGTGCACGACGCCTTCGAACAACGGCACCGCACCGGTGCCCGCGGCGTCGTCGCGCCGCGCGCCTTCACGGGCGTCGTAGAGGACCAGCGGCAGGTAGTTGGTCGCGAGCGTGGACCACACGCCGGCGCCCGAGTGTCCGCAGTTGGTGAAACCAGCCGAGGGGTTGTCGCGCACCCGCTGCAGGCGGATGACCGCATTCGGGCTCGGATCGTCGCCGGCCGCGGCGGCGCAGGTTGTTCCGGCGGTGTTCCACACGGCGTTCTGCGCGATATTCCGCCCGGTAAACCCGAGATTGAGAATCTCGACCGTCACGTCCGACCAGACTCCATCGCGCGTCTGCCGCTCGATCTTCAGGAATCCGTCGGCGGTCGGCGTGCCGACGGGCAGGCGGTACCCGTATCCGTTGGCGGCCGCGTAGGTGCTTGCCCACGCCAGAGGAACTCCATTGAACCAGTTCACGCCGAGCCCGGCCCGATACCCCGCGTCACGTGCCAGCCGGGCGAGGTCGACCGGGGCCGTCACCGTCACGGTCTGCAACCCGGTGATGTCGGCCGGCCGGTCCGAGAACAGGATGCGCACGCTCGCCATCGAGAAGAACCGCTGGTCCAGGACAATCTGAGCATCCGGCACCGCGAGCGACGGCCGGCGGATCAAATCCACCGGCAGCGCGCCATTGGTGACCAGCGGCAGGTCGAGTCGTCTCGCGCCGGTCCGGCCGTTGCGGACCCGGTTCGAGTAGGTGCCCGTCGAGATGCTGGTCCATTTCGGCTCGTTCGGGACGTTTCCCGGAGTCAGGACCATCGTGGGCACGCCGCCCACCATCTGCAGGGTGCTCGGCGGAACGCTCGCGACCGTCACGCTCCCTTCCTGGGTGCCACCGCCGCAATTGCCGCCCTGGTTTCCGCAGCTCAGCCGGCGAAAGACCGGAGCGCCGCCGCCGGTGGTCGCCATCGTGACGTATCCCTGGTGACCGCTCGCGGCAATGGAGAGCCCGTTCGACAGGTGCGTCCTGACGACCTCGCCGACCGCGGTGACCACGTCGCGCATCGTCAGAGAGGCGGCTCCGTCCTGGGCCAGGTAGATGTTCTGATTGGAGTGGACCCGGCCCCCGAAGTCGAAGTCCGGTCCGGCAAAAAAGCTCAGGTCGTTTTCCGAGTAGATGCCGAACTGGAACACGGGCACGGCCACCGTCTGTACTTCGCGCCGCATGCGGACCTCGGCGGACCCGGTCATCGCCCCGCCATTCGCCCGGGCCGTGACGTTGATGACGTAGGGCGTGATGAGCGCCTGCAGGCCCTGGAACGGTCCGTTGGGAATCGTGGAGGTCACCACCGCCCCGGGCGTAATGGTGTACCCGGATCCACCACCCGGCGCGAGGAACTGGAATCCCGGGAGCGTGGGCGGCGCGGCTGTCAGCCCGGCCAGATCGGCGGCGGAGGGACTGTAGTTGCCGCCGACGAACAGACCCCCGAGATTCGCGGTCAGCGTCTCCAGTCCAGCGTGGGCGGCCGCGTACGCCTGCGTCTGATCGCGCGTCACGCCGGTCGCCTGCTGGTCGGCCGTGATGACGGCGAAGAATCCGACCAGGAGGCCGGCCATCAACATCATGATCAGCAGGGTCGAGATCAGCGCCATGCCAGATTCGCGGTTGCGTTTCATCGTCGTGCCTTTCCATCCGCCACCGACGGGCTGCGAGTACGTCGGAGCGCGCGACCTCCGAGGATGCTCAGCGGTACCGATCGACCAGGGCCAGACTCCGGAGGCTGACCTGTGTGTTCAACGTGCTACGGAAGAACCGGTTGGTTGTCGAGAACGCCTGTGCGGATCGCCCGGCAATGAACACGTTGACTTTGCGAATCTGGTTCGGCGAACACGGGTTCGGGTTGCAGGCGCCACCCGGCGTCAGGTCCACCGCCACCATTCGAACATTCGAGGGATTCGTCACCCCGTCCAGCATGTCGTAGGTGAACTGGAGGTTCTCGATGGCGAACGCCGCAGTCATCCCGCGCCGATTGACGGGCGCGAGCGGGTTGCCCCAGTTCATGTGGCGAATCAGCCGCGGGGACGTCGGGTCGAGCGTCGTGTCGATGTAATAGGTGATCATCCGGACGCGGGACAGGATGGTGGAATTGGCGGCTGTCGGCGCGGTATTCGCAAGGTCGTCGACCGTGCCGTTGAGGGCCGCGGCGAACTGGTTGAGATTCATCGGGTCGCCGGTTCCGAAGGTGATCGACTGGGCGCCGTTTATCGCCGTCACGTAAGCCAGCGCGCTGCCGCTGCCCTTGGTGAACATCACCAGGTCGCCCACCCGCAGGTCATCCGACCCGCCAACGCTGATATCCCGGCCGGCGGGGCTTTGGGCGGCCGTCGCGACAGTCGCCGTGTGCCCAGCCAGATTGAAGCTCCAGATCGGAAGCCCTTCCGCGGCGGAATCGGCCGCGAGGGTCGTGACCATGCCGGTGGCCACGCCATTCACGACGGGCCCGCAGTCCGGGCTGGCGTTCACGGCCGGAATCGACGTGATCCCGGCGGGCCACTGGATGCAAGGGCTTCCCTGCGGATGGGGCATCTGGATCTGCAAGGCGCCGTTGCCGTTGGGCACCTGAATCGTCCGTCCGGGTGGCAGACCCTGTCCGACCTGGATGAAATCCCGGACGAGGAGATCCACGCCGATGCGCATGTTGTTGTTGAGACCGAGGATGTTGGTTGCGCTTTCGGTCGCCCGGTAGCCGTCTCTGAGCGCCGTCAGCGTTCCACCCATGATGACGAGGACGATCGCCATGGCCACCAGCAGTTCGACCAGGGTGAACCCGGCATCACCGGACTCCGTTCGTTTGGTGTTCCACATGGATCGCCTCTACGAGAACGCGGAGATGACCGTGCGCAGCGTATAGGTTCGCTGCTGGGTCCCGACCGTGTAGGTGATGGTCACGACCAGCTCGCGCAAGTCGGGATTGGCCGGCACCACGTCGCTGATCCGGATCTCGCGGCGGTAGCCGATGAGCGGGGTCAGCAGGTCGTCGGCGTCGCCCAGGATCCCGTTGGGCCCGGGCTCTCGAATCGTCTCAAGACCGGCCGCCGCGTCGTCGCCGGTATTGATGAGTCCGTCGTTGCCAGGCGCGTTCAGATCCTGCGCACCGTCGAGGAAGACGCCGCCATCGGTCACATTGCGGATCTGGGCCCACGTGATGATGCGGGTGTCCCGGGCGGTGTGGACGCTTTCAACAGCCTCGCGAGCCTTCTCCCGGGCGATGAGATTCGCCGACGAGGTGGACATGTGCTGCATGCCGAGGTAGAACGCCTGGGCGAGGCCGAGCAGGCCCACCGTCAGAATCGCCATGGCGATCATCGCTTCGACAAGCGTGAAGCCCGAGTCCGGGCGCGACTTCGTGTTCAGCGTGTCCATCGGCTTCCATTCCAGCGCCATGCACCGATGAGTGCCGTTGGGCCGAAGATTGTGACCGCGCGGGCGCTCAGCGGCTGATTCGCACGGCCGATAAACGCGGTACCGTTCACAGGATCGCCGTTCTGGTCGACGAAGATTCCTTCGCTGGTGAACGAAACGGTGGCGGCGGTGCCGAATGAGGTCGCCGACCCGCTGCCGAATGCGTCGGGTGTGTCGGGCAGGCCCGGGAACAGCCGGTACTCCATCTGGTCTTCGAGCAACACCCTGTTGATGACGGTTGTGCCTGGGCCGGGGACCTCCACGCGCGCGACCACGATCTGATTCGGGGCGGTGAAGGTGACCCGCACGTTGCGGCGCTGGGCGATGGAGACCTCCCGTGCGCTTCGCAGCACCGCTACGACCCGGGCGGCGCCGCCGTCGGCCTTCGACGAGAGCACCGCGCCGGGCATGATCATGACGCTGATGCCCGCGAGGACGCCGATGAGCCCGACGACGACCAGCGTCTCAACCATGGTGAAGCCGGCGTCCGTGCTCCACGCACGCCGGTGTCCGGTCCGCCGGCGCGTCGCGTCACCCCTTGCATCGGGCAGCTTGTCCGCAATTCGTCTGGGCATGTGCAGTGTCCTCGGCGTCCTCCGGACCCTGGCGCCGGTCGTGAACGACACGCCGCCAATCTGGTTGCTCGACCGCGCCGTCGCTCGCATGCTCGAGGGTGGTGCTGGCGAGGCAGCATTCGCTCGGAAGGAGCCTTCATCGGTAATATCGGCAGAACTCCTTCCGAGAGTAGCCAGCGGCCTCTGCCCCGGACGCTGTCCGCGAGCCGGTTCTCCGCGCCGCCGGAAGCGAATGATCAGGCGGCCCGATGTCCGCCTACACTTTCCCGGGGGTTGTCGTAAGCAGGATCCGGACCCAATGTGCGGCGACCGCCGAAGTCCGTGGAGCGTTCGGATTCTGGCCTGAGAACGGCGGTCGAGCTGTGAGGCTCGCCCATCTCGAGGGAGTCAGGCACGTTCGAACGTTACAATGCCGTGATCAAACTTACATATTCTGAATCGTCCACCAGCCATCAGCGAAGCACCTTCGTATCCAGGTTCGCCAGAAAGTCCTTCAGGTACGCCCCCCAGATCGCGGGAAGCGAGTGCGTGCCGTGTCCGCGAGTCTGGTCCGAGATCGGAATGAGAATGTACTTCCCGCGCTTGACCCGCGGCATCAGTCGCTCCATCAGGCCCAGCTCGGGAGGATTGACCTGATCGTCGGCCGAATTGATGGCCAGCACGGGCGCCGCGATCAGCTCGAGACTCTTCGACGGGTCGTAATCTCTCGATGCGTCGAACTGGTAGAGCATGTCGTTGGCGTCGTTGCCTGCCATTCGGCTGCGGACCTGATCGGCCAGGAACTTGTCGGCGGCGTCCCGTGTCGGCGCGCTCTTCTGCCACTGCAAGGGGCTGCTCACCATGAAGAGCAGAATGTGGATCGCATCCTCGAGGCCGCGAGGCTGCGACGTATACTCGCCGCCGTTCCAGAACGGATCGTGCCGGATGCTGTCCTGGATCATCTTGCGCATCATCCGGTTCCGGCCGGCGATTTCGGTCGGGACCGAGGCGAGCGGCACGAGGCCGTCCATGAAGTCCGGATACCGTTCGCCCCACACCCAGGCGTGCATGCCGCCCATCGAGGTGCCCATCACGAGCCGCAGATGGTTCACGCCGAGATGCTCGGTAAGGAGCGTGTGCTGCGCGTCGACCATGTCGTCGTAGGTATATCGCGGGAACTTCATGCGCAGGCCGTCGCTCGGCTTACTCGACGCCCCGTGGCCGATGCCGTCCGGGAGGACGATGAAGTATTTCTGCGCGTCGAGCAATCCGCCAGCGGCGAAGAGCACGCCGCCGAAGCCCGCGCCGAGAAACCCGCGGCCCGATCCGCCGGTGCCGTGGCCGATGAGCACGGCGTTGACGGCCCGTCCCGCCGTGTCCTTCCGGAGCGTCCCGATCGTCAGGTAGTGCTGCCTGAGTTCTGGCAGCACCTCCCCCGTCGAGAACTTGAAGCCTTTGATCACGAAGTCGCCGGCCACGGGCTCGGGGAATGGCCGCGGCTTCTGCTGGGCGAAGGCCGGGAAGGCGTGCAAGGTCAGCACGGTCACGGCCGCGATGACCAGCCATCGACGAATCAATCGGTTCACACCGCTCTCCATGTAAACCGTTATTTAGAGATCGCGATTCGGAGTCGTGACAATCCGTAGGGCGAGGGCTTTAGCCCCGCCGTAGGCGCCGGCCTTCAGGCCGGTGCTTTGTCGTCGCGACGCTGAAGCGTCGCGACCTACGGCGACCCTGAAGGGTCGCCCTACATTTTCGCGACCCAGTCTCCAGCCTTCAGCCGTTCGCCGTTGGCCGTCAGACCAGCAGCTTTCCGGCGTCCATGATCTTCCGGTCGTCGAACCACACCGTTGCGTGCTTCACGAGCCCGTCGAGGTGGCTCGCCACGCGCACGCTGCCGCCCATCGACTTGTTGTCGCCGAACGCGATGTGGATCGTCCCCATCACCTTCTCGTCCTCGAGGATGAGGCCGGTCAGGATGGCCTTGTCGTTGGTGCCGATCCCGAATTCCGCGACGGTTCGCGCGTCGATCCCGTGCGGCTCGAGCAGCGCGACGAACCGGCTCGCCGACTCTCCGCCCGTGATGTCGGTCGCATATCCGTCCTCGATGACGATGCGGATCGGACGATCGACCATGCCGACGCCCGCCATCGATCCGTCCACGACGACGACGCCCTGTGACTTGCCTTCGAGCGGGGCCAGGTATGCCTCGCCCGTCGGAAGGTTGCCGAAGAGCCCCTTTTCGGTGAAGACGCCCGAGCTCGCGTGCGCCTCGCGCCCTTCGATCGGCATCGTGATGTCGGTCCCGGCGGGCGCGGTAACCCGCACGACCTTCGTCGTTCTCATCAGGCCGCAGATGCGGTGCGTGCGCGCGGCGATGGCATGGTAGTCCGCGGTCATGCAGCGGACCATGACCTCCTCGGTCACGCCAGGCAGCGTGGCCACCCGCGCTCCGGCGGCGCAGGCGGCCCGTCGCGAGTCGGTGTGCGTCAGCGACTTGGATGTCGGACAGAGCACGACGTCGAACGCCTTCATGAGCGCAGCCACCTCGGCCGGAGGTTCCTCCCCGTTCGTCTTGCGCGGAACCATCTCGACGAGCAGGACGTCGTTGCCCAGATCGCGCACGGCCTCCCGCAGCGCATAGCCAATCGTTCGAAGCGGCTCGTCGGTCACGACGAGCGCGCGCTCGCCCGGGCGCAGGCCCATGCAGTCCCGGACGGCGATGAGGGCGGCTGAATGGAGCGCGGATGACGTCGGCATCAGCGCATTCTACCGCCATTCATCCGGCGGCCGTGGCCGGGGCCCCGCGTGCTAAAGTACCAGGGCACGCCCCTGAAGGCACCGGCGGCGCCGGCATCGGCCGCACTGCCCGGGCGACCCACGCGATTCCAAGGAGTTCACCACATGTCCACCGCGATCGAAGGTCTCAAGCCGGGCTTGCTCTGGAAGTACTTCGCCGAGCTGTCGACGATCCCGCGAGGGTCGAAGAACGAAAAGGCCGCCGCCGCCTGGATCGTGAGCGTCGCGAAGAGGCTCGGGCTCGAGCACCACCAGGATGCCCACGGCACCACCGTCGTCCGCAAGCCGGCCTCACCCGGCCACGAGCGCGCGCCCATGATCTGCCTGCAGGGCCACATCGACATGGTGTGCGAGAAGCGGCCCGACAAGGTGCACAACTTCCTGAAGGATCCGATCACGCTCGTGCGCCACGGCAACATGATGATGGCCGACGGCACGACGCTCGGCGCCGACAACGGCGTCGCGGTGGCGACCAACCTCGCGATCATGGAGGACAAGTCGCTCGCGCACGGGCCGCTCGAGTTCCTCTTCACCATCGACGAGGAAACCGGGCTGACCGGGGCGAACAACCTCGAGCCGGGGTTCCTGAAGGCCAAGACGCTGCTCAACCTCGATTCCGAGGAAGAGGGAGCGCTGTATGTCGGCTGCTCAGGCGGGCGCGACATGACGGGCGGATGGAAAGTCGCGACCGACGCGGCTCCCGCCGGATCGGTCGGCCTCGAGATCAAGGTCGGCGGCCTGAAAGGCGGGCACTCGGGCCTCGAGATCGACAAAGGCCGCGGCAACGCGATCAAGATCCTCAACCGCGCGCTCGCGAAGGTCACCTCGCTCGGCGGACGGCTGGCGCGCATCGAGGGCGGCAACAAGCGGAACGCGATCCCGCGCGACGCGGTCGCCCTGATCTTCGTCCCCAAGGCCAAGGCCGACGAGGCGATCGCGGAGGTGGCCGCAGCGAACACCGTGTTTCGCGCCGAGCTGGCCACGGTTGAACCGGGCCTTCAGGTCACCGTCACACCCGTGAAGACGCGCAGCAACGTCTTCAAGCGGACGTTGCAGAAGAAGGTCATGCAGGCCATCACGGCCCTGCCCCACGGCGTCATGAAGATGAGCGCCGAGATTCCCGGGCTCGTCGAAACCTCCACCAACGTCGCCGTCATCGTCACCTCGAAGAAGGACATCGCCCTGGCGACGAGCCAGCGCAGCTCGGTGGCATCCGAAATCGTGGAGATCAACGACACGGTCCGGACCATCTTCGAGATGGCCGGCGCCACGCCGTCCGGGTCGGATGGCTACCCGGGCTGGAAGCCGAATCTCGACTCGCCAATCCTGAAGGTCGCCAAGCGGACCTACCAGCAGCTCTACGGCAAGGAGCCCGAGGTGAAGGCGGTCCACGCCGGCCTCGAGTGCGGGATCATCGGCGAGAAGTTCCCGGGGATGGACATGGTGTCGTTCGGGCCGACGCTCGAAGGCGTCCACTCTCCGGACGAGAAGATCTACATCGACACGGTCGAGAAGTACTGGACGTTCCTGCTGGCGATCCTGAAGAACGCGGCGTAATCGACCGGACGCGATACCGGCTGGTGTAGGGCGACCCTTCAGGGTCGCCGTAGGTCGGCGTAGGGGCGACCCGGTGCGTCGCCCGATTCATGGGCGACAATCCGGTCACCCCCGCGGGCGACCCACCGGGTCGCCCCTACGGTGTCGCGCGGTCACGCACGCCGCCCTACAGCTTGCCACGACTCCGACTCGCGAACGTTGACCTAGGACTGCGAGAAGAGCGCCATGCCGTGCAGAATGGAGGCGGCAATCGCGGCGAGCGTCGCCAGCAGGCAGATGACCGCCGCCAGCAGGTGGTCGATTCGCTCCGGCTTGAGCGGATCGAGCAGCCGTCCCGCAATATACCCTCCGGCAAACCCGCCCGCGTGGGCCCAGTTGTCGATGCCGGGCATGATGAGCCCGAAGACGCCCATCGTGAGCGCATAGCCGAGCGCCTCGCGGCGGATCAGGCTGCTGCCGGACCGGTTGCCGTAGTAGACGAGCGCGCCGAGCAGGCCGAAGATCGACGCCGACGCGCCGACGGTGAACCCCGCCCCGCCAAGGAGCGGGATGCCCCCGAAGAGGAGCCACGCGAACGAGCTGGCCGCGAACCCCGCGACGCCGGCGACGGTGTAGACGATCACCATCCGGCCGGCGCCGTAGAGTCCGCACAGGCCGGGCCGAGCTGGCGCACCCACATCATGTTGAACAGGATGTGCAGCAGGCCGGCATGCAGCCAGCCCGCGCTCAGCACCGTCCACCAGCGGTTGAAGCGGAAGACGGGGATGCCGCCGCTCGCGCCGAACAGGAACAGGCTGGGCGTGCTCGGCGAGAGAAACGTGAACAGTCCGTTCATCCGAAAGGCGCCGCCCGATGCCAGCAGCATCGAAGCATACAGCCCGATGCAGCCCGTGACGACGAGCGGGATGAAGCCCATGTCCTGGCCGAGGCTTCGAAGGACAGGGGCAAACCCCCAGAGCGCGGGGTTCCGGCGCCCGCAGGTATAGCAGACCTCGTCGTTCACGCCGACGAGCGACCCGCACGAGGTGCACACGACCGAGCCGCTCGTCTTTCGTCCGAACATCGAGTGATCCTATCCGGAATCATACTCTGAGCGGGCCGAAAGCCAGCAGACACCGGGCGTGTTGCCGCCGGCCACCAGCCTCCAGCCGGTCGCAGCCTCAGTAGTTCCCGAACCTCGGGTTGACGATGCTGTTGTTGAGAGAGCCGAA
Organism: uncultured Acidobacteriota bacterium; assembly: GCA_963695795.1. GTDB lineage: Bacteria > Acidobacteriota > Vicinamibacteria > Vicinamibacterales > JAKQTR01 > CAVOHU01. The sequence goes on from CAVOHU010000002.1 coordinate 48,736, forward strand.
GGTGTACGAGATGCCGAATGACACCGAGTACTCGGTACGACGTCTTGAGCTGCCGCTGCCGCACCAGGATTTCCTCCGTCGTCGCATCGCCTCGCGGCAGGTAGAGCTGGTCCCGGATCCACGACGCCCATCCCCAGAAGTCGATCGAGAGGCCCTTCGCCACGCGAAGCTCGATCCCCGACCCTGCCTCGACGCGGTACTTGCCGTTCAGCGACAGGTGATGAATGCCATCCAGAGAGAGATTCAATTGCCCCCAGGGCTGGCGCGAATCGAACCGCAGGGTGAGCTTCTGATTCGGCAGCGTCTCGCCGGTCTTCCCGTAGATGGTGACCTCGGAATAGCGGTAGTCGGTCACGCCGAGGCTGTACTGCAGCGTGAGCAGCTTCCGGGTGGACTGGGAGTACGGGAAGAGGTCGTACTCGATAGCGGGGGCGGCCGACAGCGTGCGCTTCTGGTTCGTGTAGGTGGAGGAGCTGAACGCGGCGCGAGCGCCTACGGACCATCTCGGTCCCAGGCTCTTGACGACGAGCCCGCTCGCGTTGCTGGAGCGGGTAATGGTGGTGAACGTCTCGCCGTCGCCGAGATCGTACCCGCTCTGTCGATACGACAGGCTCGACGACAGCTTGATCTTCCAGGCGTCGGTAATACGATTCGCGGAGGCGTTGGCGGAGAGCGAGAGGCTGTCGGACTGGCTCTCCACGTAGCCGTACCCGCTGAACCCGACGCGCATGACCCAGCGGTTCCAGGGGTCGGGCGCGCTCGCCTTCGTCTCGCCCTTTTGGCCGCCGAAGGTCACGTTGATCGCGTCGGCGACCGACGAATGGCTGATGTAGCGGACCAGGCCCAGCCGAATGGTCCGGACCAGCCCTGCCCTTGTCGTGTCACTCGACTGCGCCGGAGCCTCGACGTAGGTGAGCGTGTCGTTGGCTCCGGTGAACGCCAGCCTGCCGATGAACGCGAGCGTGTACTCCGTACCGCCTGCGCCCGTGCTCTGGCTGGTGATGAGGATGTGCAGGTCCGCCGCCTCCCGGTCGAGCACGTGATCGATGAGCGGTAGTTCGTTGCGCAGGTACTCGCTGTCGCACCAGGTGTTCGAACAGTCGATGAAGACCCTGATGTGGACGGGCGGAGGCGGTGGTGTCTGCGCCCCGGCGCCGGAGGGCCATCCTGCGACCGCCCCGAGCATCAGAATGACGAGTGCCGGACTCCGCCTCATCAAGCCTCCCTGGCACGCGGCGCCGACAGTCGTCATGCGGGCGCGAACGCGAATGCGTGGGGGTGTTCGTGCGGGTCAGGTTCGCTGCGCCGCCCGTCGCTGTATTGAGACGACACGCGGAGCCCAACGGTTGGGCCCGCCTGCCGCCGATCGTTATACTGGTCGAGCCCACGCCCGCCGCGCCGCAGCCCCGGAGACGAACCATGCATTTAGACACCAGGCTGATGCTTCTGTCCATCTCAATTGCACTCATCGCGATGTCGCTCGCGCCGGCGGCGCAGTCCACGGGACGTTTCGACCAGTTTTTCGGCGATCGCACGATGCGGGTGGACTACTACCACACCGGCGGGCTCGGCACCGAGATCGTGTCGCTCGACCGGGTGATCGACGATGGCCCGTGGGCCGGCAGCCGGACTCGTCTCGTTGACGACACCAACCTGGGCAAGTACCTGTTCGAGGTGATCGACCGGACCACGAACCAGCTGCTCTACTCTCGCGGCTTCGCGTCGATTTTCGGGGAGTGGGAAACCACCGACGAGGCCAAGGCGATGCATCGGACCTCGCACGAATCGGTCCGGTTCCCCTGGCCCAACGAGCCCGTGCAGGTCGTCGTGAAGAAACGGATGCCCGATCAGAGCTTCCGCGAGGTCTGGTCCACGACCGTCGATCCGCATTCACGGTCCGTGAACATGGGGCGCCTGGCGCCTGGCGGCAAGGTGTGGACGGTCTTCGAGAACGGACCGGCGTCAGCAAAGGTCGACCTGCTGCTGCTTGGCGACGGCTATACCGAGAGCGAGATGCCGAAGTTCCATGCCGACGTCAAGCGGCTGGTCGAGACGATGTTCGCGGTCGAACCCTACCGGTCGAGGCGTGGAGACTTCAACGTCCGGGCGATCGATCTGCCGACCGCCGAGAGCGGCATTCACAACCCCCGCACGAACACCCAGCGGCGCGGCCGGCTCGGCACCGAATACAACATCTTCGACAGTGAGCGGTACGCATTGAGCGTCGATAACCGGGCGTGGCGGGACGTGGCGTCGGCGGCTCCCTACGACGCGGTGGAGATCCTCATCAACGGGCAGTACTACGGCGGCGGCGGCATCTTCAACGATCAGGCCACGGTCGCCGTCGATTCGGGTTCGGCCAACTACGTCTTCATCCACGAGTTCGGCCATCACTTCGCGGGCCTGGGCGACGAGTACTACACGTCGGAGGTCGCGTACGAAACCGGAGCGGCCGAGAAAGTCGAGCCCTGGGAACCGAACATCACGGCGCTGCACAATCCGGGCACGCTCAAGTGGCGGGACCTCGTCGAATCCGGCACGCCGCTCCCGACACCGTGGGACAAGGACGCATTCGAGAAGAAATCCGCCGAGATTCAGGCGGAGCGCAAGCGAATCCGGGCTCAGGGACTTCCCGAATCGGAGATGGACAAGCTCTTCGCCGTCCAGCGTGAATGGGAGGCGAAGTTCCTGTCGTCGATGAAGTACTCGGGGAAAGTCGGCGCCTTCGAGGGGGCGTCCTACGAGCCCAAGGGGCTCTATCGGGCCGAGGCGGACTGCATCATGTTTACGCGGTCGACCTCGTTCTGCCGCGTCTGCCGGCGGGCGATCGAGCGCGTCATCGATCTGCACGTGAAGCCGTAACACCAGGCTTCAGGCTCCAGGCTTCAGGCAGCCGGGGAGCTTCGCTGAAGGGCTTCAGGCTACAGGCCTCAGGCCCTGTCGGACGTAGGCCGGGTCTTTAGACCCGGCGATCCCGCGAGCCGTGCAGCACCTCGAATCCGACGCTCGTCGTCGGGTCTGAAGACCCGACCTACATCCAGAAATCAGGAATCAGACAGGAACCACGCCTCAGGTTACAGGCGTCGGGCCGTTCGTCTTCGCGACGGCCTGGCGGATGTCCTCGACCGAGCGCTGCAAGGTGTCGAGCCGCTCCATCAGCTGGCGATGCCGGCTGCCCCGCGAGGTGGGGTTGTGAGCTTCGAAGCTCAACACGCCGCCAGGCTCGAGCACCGCCCGTTCAACTTCGTCGATCGAGCTGAATCCCTGCCGGCGGAGCGCAATCTCCAGATCGCGCATGGTGATGAGCTCCCGCTCGAGCGCCTCCTTGACGACGTGGCCGTGCTCGATGAGGGCGGCCGGCGAGCCTTCCACCACGCGCGCGACGCGAGGATGGCGGTAGGTCCAGCGCACCACCAGGTAATTGGTCACGAGCAAGGCCGTCGCGCCAATCAGGCCGCCGGCCAGGCTGGTGTCGTTCCCGATGATCGCGTTCTGCACGGTGTTCGAGAGGGTGAGCAGGACGACCAGGTCGAACGGGTTCAGCTGGGCGAGCTCGCGCTTGCCGGCCAGCCGAATCCCGACGACCAGGAAGAGGTACACGATGACCGGCCGGACGATCTTTTCGAGCCACGGGATGCCCGGAAGCAACAGGTCGTTCAAGAGTGAGTCCATTGCGTCACCTCGCTCGCACACCAGCCGCCGGACTTTCCCCTTCCAGGTGCCGTGGCGGCGGCCTCTCGTTCATGCCGATGCTCGTCCGATTCGTCTCGTCGCGCGTGCAGCCGGGCCTGGATTATAGTTCGCGAGCAACGGGGAGTCCGACCGATGGCGTGGATCCAGGTGTATGACCCGCTCGGCCACGCGTGGCTGAGCACACTTGCCGCCGCTTTCCCCATCGTGGTGCTGCTCGCCACGCTCGGCCTCCTGAAATGGCCGGCGCAGCGCGCGGCATTCGCCGGCCTCGTCTCGGCGCTGCTTGTCGCCGTCGCCGTGTACCGGATGCCGCCGATCGCCGCGATCGCGGCAGCCGGCTACGGCGCCGCCTACGGCTTGTTCCCGGTCGGATGGATCGTCGTCTGCGCGATCTTCCTCTACAACCTCACCGTCGAGTCGGGCACCTTCGACACCGTGAAGCGGGCGATCGCGCGCCTCTCCTCCGATCGGCGCATCCAGGCGCTGCTCATCGCGTTCTCATTCGGCGCCTTCATCGAGGGCGCGGCCGGGTTCGGGACGCCGGTCGCCATCTCGGCGGCGCTGCTGATGGGACTTGGCTTCGCGCCGAAGGAAGCGGCGTCCCTGACGCTCATCGCCAACACGGCGCCTGTCGCCTTCGGCGCCATCGGCACGCCGATCCTGACGCTCGCCGCCGTCACGGGTCTTCCCGCCGCCACGCTCGGCGCGATGGCCGGTCGCCAGCTGCCAATCGTCTCGATCCTGATTCCGGCGTGGCTCGTCGTCGTCATGAGCGGCTGGCGGGGACTCCGCGGCGTCTGGCCCGCGGTGCTCGTCTGCGGCGGGTCGTTCGCCATCGTCCAGTTCGTCTGGAGTAATACTGTCGGGCCGGAGCTCGTCGACATCATCGGCGGGCTCTCGTCGGTCGTGAGTCTCGGCGCCTTCTGCCTCGTGTGGAAGCCATCGGATCTCGTCACGCGGGCGCCCCTCGATCTCGCCTCCAACTCAACTCCTCCCTCGACTGCGAGAGCCACGCGGCGCGCCGCCATGCCCTGGCTGTTCCTGAGCGTGGCGGTCACGCTGTGGGGGGTTCAGCCGGTTCGGGCGCTGCTGACCGGAGGCATGCACGGCCTGGACGTGTACCGGCAGACGGGAAAGGCGCCGGCACCCGATCCGGTGATGGCGCCGAGGATTGACGTTCCCAATCTGCATCGGCGTCGTCTTCCGCGAGTTCCCGGTCGAGCCGGAGCAAGTGAGCCGCGAGAGGGTCAACGAGCCGGCGTATCGCGCACGGCGGGCCGAAGGTGCCACCTTCGTCTTCAACTGGGCCTCGGCCACGGGGACCTCAATCCTGCTGGCCGCCCTGGCGACCGCCTGGTTCCTCCGCGTCCCCCGCCGTGCGGTGTTACGGATTGCCCGGGGCACGTTTCGACAGATGCGCCGGTCGCTCATCACGATCGCCCTGATGATGGCGGTGGGCTTCCTGACGCGCTACAGCGGTACCGATGCCACGCTGGGCCTCGCCTTCACGAGGACCGGGTGGTACTACCCGTTCTTTGCGGCGCTTCTCGGCTGGCTTGGCGTCGCGCTGACGGGTTCGGACACGAGCTCGAACGTGCTGTTCGGCAGCCTGCAGAAGATCACCGCCGAGCAACTCGGGCTCCCGCCGGTCCTCATCGCGACCGCGAACAGCACGGGCGGCGTCATGGGCAAGATGATCGACGCACAGACGATCGTGGTGGCGACGGCCGCCACCGGCCAATCGGGCCACGAAGGTGAGATTCTCAGATCGGTCTTCTGGCAGAGCCTCGCGCTGGCGGCCATCATGGGCCTCATCGTCCTCGCGCAGGCCTACCTGGTGCCGTGGATGATTCCTGCGCCCTAAGTCTGTGGCTTTGGGCGCTGATTGGCGGCGAGGATGCGCTTCCTCAGCCGGGTCGCCGTCGGCGTGATTTCGACCAGTTCGTCGTCGTTGATGAACTCGATGGACTGCTCGAGGCTGAGCATTCGAGGCGGCACCAGGCGGATCGCCTCGTCGGCGGTCGAGGCGCGCATGTTGGTCTGCTTCTTCTCCTTGGTCACGTTTACGTCGAGGTCGCGCGCGCGCGCGTTCTCGCCGATGATCATGCCCTCGTACACCTTGGTTCCCGCCTCGATGAAGATCTCGCCCCGCTCCTGCAGGTTGTAGATGGCGTAGGCCGTGGCGGCGCCCGTGCGATCGGCCACCAGCGCGCCGGTCACACGCGTGGGAATCGGCCCGTGCCACGGGCGCCAGCCGTGAAACAGGTGATTCATGATGCCCGTTCCCCGCGTGTCGGTCAGGAACTGCGATCGGAACCCGATCAGCCCGCGTGTCGGCACGTGGAACTCCAGGCGCACGCGGCCGCTTCCGTGGTTGACCATCTTCGTGAGGCTGCCCTTGCGCGTGCCGAGCTGGGCCATCACGACACCCTGGAACTGCTCCGGGATGTCGAGCATGAGCTCTTCCACCGGCTCGAGAATCGTCCCCTTCTCCTCGCGCGTGACGATTTCCGGCCTCGACACCTGCAGCTCGTACCCTTCCCGCCGCATCATCTCGATCAGAATCGACAGCTGCAGCTCGCCGCGGCCGATGACTTTCATCTGCTCGGGCGAGTCGGTATTCTCCACGCGGATGGACACGTTGCCGAGGAGCTCGCGTTCGAGCCGTTCGCGCAGCTGCCGCGAGGTGACGAACTGCCCGTCACGCCCCGCCATCGGCGAGGTGTTCACCCCGAAGATCATCGACACGGTCGGCTCGTCGATCGCGAGCGGCGCAAGCGGCGTGGGATGCTCGACGTCTGTGATCGTCTCGCCGATCGTGATGTCGGCAATCCCGGCCAGGCAGACGATGTCCCCGGCGGCGGCGCCGTCCACGTCGATGCGCTTCAGCCCGTCGAAGGCATAGAGCTTGGTGATCCTCGTGGTCTCCAGCCGGCCGTCGAGCTTGCTCACGGCCACCGTATCGCCGAGCTTCACGCGGCCGTTGAAGACCCGCCCGACGGCGATGCGGCCCACGTAGTCGCTCGAGTCGAGATTGGCGACGAAGATCTGCAGCGGTGCGCCGGGGTCGCCGGTGGGCGGCGGCACCGACGCGACAATCGCCTCGAAGAGCGGGCGCAGATCGGTGCCCGGCACGGCAAGGTCCGTCGTCGCGGTCCCCGTTCGTGCATTGGTGTAGACGACGGGGAAATCGAGCTGGCTCTCGTCCGCGTCGAGGTCGATGAAGAGATCGTAGACCTCGTTGAGCACCTCGAGGGGCCGGGCGTCGTGGCGATCGATCTTGTTGATCACGACGATCGGCGTCAGGCGGCGCTCCATGGCCTTGCGAAGCACGTAGCGGGTCTGCGGCAGTGGGCCCTCTGAGGCGTCGACGAGCAGCAGGACGCCGTCGACCATCGAGAGCGTCCGCTCGACCTCGCCGCCGAAGTCGGCGTGACCGGGCGTGTCGACGATGTTGACGAGGATGTCGCCGAAATGCAGCGCCGTGTTCTTGGCCAGAATCGTGATGCCCCGCTCGCGCTCGAGGTCGGTGTTGTCGAGCGCCCGCTCGGCCACCCGCTCGTTGGACCGGAATGTGCCGCTTTGAAACAGGAGCGCGTCCACGAGCGTGGTCTTGCCGTGGTCGACGTGCGCGATGATGGCGACATTCCGCCTGTGAGGATTGGCGGCGCCTTGCGCCGATGAAAGAGCTTCGGACATCCCACCAGTATACAGGACGCCCGGCGTCGGGCTGGCGGCGCTCAGGCAGCCGCGCATGCACGTCCCGTGCGCCAAGCTCGGGTACACTGGGGCGAATGAGCGAGGCGACCCCACGGCGGACCGCACTGGTGACCGGAGCCTCGGCAGGCCTCGGCCAGGCGTTCGCCCGAGTCTTCGCTGAGCACGGCTTCGACCTCGTGCTGACGGCGCGGAGGGAGGATCGTCTCCGGGAGCTGGCGCTCTCGCTCTCCCGGCAATTCGGCATCAGGGCGCACGTCATCGCCGCGGATCTGTCCGACGTGCACGGCCCTTCGCGCATCGTCGACGAGTTCTCGTCGGCCGGCCTGACGATCGATGCCCTCGTCAACAACGCGGGGTACGGCCGCGCCGGGCCGTATCTGGCGAGCAGCTGGCGCGAGCACGCCGAGTTCCTGCAGGTGCTCGTCACGTCGGTGGCCGAGCTGACACACCGGCTGCTCCCCGGGATGATCGAACGGCGCTACGGCCGGATCATCAACGTCGCCTCGGTGTCCGGCCTGGTGCCGGCCACGGCGGGCCACACACTCTATGGCGCGGTCAAGGCGCTCATCATCAAGTTCTCGCAGGCGCTCGCGGCCGAGACAGCCGCGCTCGGCGTGAACGTCACCGCCCTGTGCCCGGGATTCACGCGCACAGAGTTCCACGACGTCAACGGGATGCGGTCCCAGGTGAACCAGATGCCATCGTGGATGTGGCTCGACGCCGATCGCGTCGCGCGGGACGGCTACCGCGCCGTGATGCGAGGCCGCCCGATCGAGGTGACCGGACGGTTTTACAAGGTGATCGTCCTGCTGGCCCGTTACGCGCCGGAATGGCTCGTGCTGGGGGTCGCGCGGCGGCAGTCTCGCTCCTATCGGAGGACGTAGTGGCCCGCACGCGAACGCTCCCCTCCTCGACCCGGTTCGTCATCGTCGGCGCGGGGTTTGCCGGCGCCTCGACGGCCTGGGCGCTCGGTCGCGCGGGTGCCGGCCCGGGCGTCATTCTCGAGCAGGAATCGAGCTATGGGGTCCACGCGTCGGGGCGTAACGCCGGGCTGCTCAAGCTCGACGAAGACGATCCACTCGTGCGCACGCTGGCGGTGCGTTCCCGGTCGGCGCTCGCGCAGCTCAACGGCCAGGGCGATCCGTTCTTGAGGCAGACCGGTGGCCTCTCACTCGCGAGCGGCCCGGCCGTCGAGCACCTGGCTGAGCCCGCCTCGGCCCTGCGCGCGGCTGGGCTCGACGCAGCCCTGCTCACGCCCGCGCAAGCCCGCGCCCGAGTGCCAATCCTCGACGGCGTGACGTTCGATACCGCGCTATGGTGCCCACAGGAGGGCGTGGTCGACGTGCACGCCCTGCTGACACGCTACCTGCAGGGCGCGCGCGGTTCGGGTTTCGGGCTTCACACGAACGCGCGCGTCGACCGGCTGCTCATCGAAGGCGGACGGGTGAAAGGCGTCGAACTGCCCGGAGGATCCGTGCGAGCCGAGGTCGTCATCGACGCGTGCGGCGCGTGGGCCGGCCGGCTGAGTCCGTCCAGAACACCGGCTGAAGCTGCAGCCCAAGCGACGCCACCTGTTCGTCTCCGGTCCCGTCGAACGAGTGGGTCTGGACATGCCGTTCGCGTGGGTCGAGGACGCGGCGTTCTACTTCAAGCCGGAAGGCGACGGCCTGCTGCTGTCGCCCTGCGACGAGACGCCGATGGAACCGTGCGTGCCGCCGACCGACGCGGCCGCCGCCGAGCTGCTCGCAGACAAGCTCACCCGGCATGCCCCGGGGCTGGCGAGTATCGAGCTGCGCCGCAACTGGGCCTGCCTGCGCACGTTCGCGCCCGACCGGCGGCCCGTCATCGGGTTCGACGCCAGCCTTCCTGGCCTCTTTCACGTCTCCGGCCTGGGCGGCTTCGGCATGATGACCAGCGCCGCCGTCGGAGAGCTGGCCGCAACGCTCCTCACGTCACGAATCCCCGAGTGGATCGACGCGTCGCCCGCGAGCCCCGCGCGGATGGCAGCGCGCCAGGGCGATCCGGGATGATGCCGCACTGGAGTCGGCGCTGGTGATTGGCATCGCAGCCTCCGGCGTCTGCCTCGCCTTGCTCGTCGCGCTCGGCCTCGTCGAGCGATGGCATCGGGACAAGGCCCGGCGACGGATACCCATTCGCATTCACGTCAACGGCACTCGCGGGAAATCCACGGTGACGCGGATGATTGCCGGGGCCCTGCGCGAAGCGGGGTTCCCGGTCATGGCCAAGACGACCGGGACCGCCCCACGGGTGATACACGCCGACGGCTCAGAGCGGTCCGTGCGACGGCGCGGGCCAGCCAGCATCCGCGAGCAACTCTGGTTCATGCGGTACGCGGCGCGCGGCGGCGCACGGGCGGTTGTCGTCGAATGCATGGCGATCGATCCCGTGTTGCAATGGGCTTCCGAGCACGACATGGTCGGAGCAACCATCGGGGTCATCACCAACACCCGAAGCGATCACGGCGATCTGATGGGCACCGGGCGCGAGGACGTCGCGCGCGCGCTGTCGTCGACCATTCCAACTCGCGGCATCCTGGTCACCGGCGAGATCGACGCGCGGGACTGGATCGCGTCGCAAGCTGCGGCGCTCGACTCGCGCGTGGTGGATTCGACCAGTGAGCCGCTGCCAGGCGGGGCTGCGCATCTGAAGCCGTGGATGAAGGAGAACGCGCGGATTGTGCTGGCCGTGACTCGGCGCCTCGGCCTCGACGATCGGGCTGCAGTCCGGGGCATGCTCGCCGCCGTCGAGGATCCCGGCTCGGTTCGCACCGGGAGTCTGTCTCGCGACGCCGGATCGAGCCCGTTCCTCGATGCGACCGCCGCCAACGACCCGGAGTCGCTCGCGTCGCTGCTCGAAAGTGAGGAAGCCTCCGCGTCCCGCCCCCGGCTCTTCGTGTTCAACCATCGCGCGGACCGGCCGGTTCGCCTGGCGCAGTTCGCGGCTTCCAACGTCTGGTCGCGCCCATCCGATCTGGTGCTGGTGACGGGGGATCGTCCGGACCTGATGACCATGCGCCGCCTGCCTCGCCGGCAAGGGTCGGCTCCGGCGTTCGTCCCTTCGCGCCGCCTTTCCCAGGCACTCTCTGCGACCCCGGGCGAGTGGGTCGTCGTCTTTTGCGGAAATACGAAGGGCTTCGACCTCAACCCGCTCCTGCGGGAGGGATCCTGATCATGGTCGAACTGGCATTGGCTCTCGGCATCACGCTCAACCTCGTCCTGACCGAGCTCGTGGGACTCGCGTCGGCCGGGCTGGTCGTTCCGGGCTATCTCGCGATCTACCTGGGCCAGCCTGCGAGGGTCCTGATGACCTTCGCGATTGCGATCGCCACGTGGGCCATCGTCCGCCACGTGTTCATGCGACTCGTCGTGCTCTACGGGCGGCGGCGGTTCGGGATTACGGTGCTCACCGGTTTCATCGTCAACGCAATCGGCGCGCGCGTCATCGGCGAACTTGCGACCGGCCCGGCCGATTTGCGGGCGGTCGGGTATCTGGTGCCGGGCCTCATCGCGAACGCCGCGCTCGTCCAGGGCGTGTGGCCGACAATCGGATTGACGATCGGGGCGGCCGCCATCGTGCGGCTGGCGCTCGTCGTGATCATGAGCTGGACGGCGTGATGCGCCGCATGCCCGCTTGGCGGCGGCCGGGGTTGATCACACTGCCCTCGTGGACGCTCAACACCCTCGGGATCGCGGCGCTCGCGCTGCTCGTCGGTACGGTGCTTGTGTCCCGCTTCGGGCGGAATCGTCTGAGCGACCCTTCCATCGCGGCTCCATCCACCGTCATTCAACAGGCGGCGCAGGCAGAGCGGGTGTTCGCGAGGGCGGCGAGCCTGCTCGGCGAAGCCAAGGCCGAGGCAGGCATCGCGCCCGATCCATCGATCAACGCGGCCGATGCCGGGCTCATCGGCGCCGAACTGACGCCCCTCGTGACCACGCTCGGCAACGCCGAGGCCAAGTCGATCGCCGCGCGCCCGTTGTGGGCCCGGGTGATCGCGATCGAGCTGCACCGCGCGGGAGTCGGCGCCGGCGACCTGGTCGCCGCTTCGTACTCGGGATCGTTCCCCGGTCTGAACCTCGCTGTGACGGCCGCCGCCCAGGCGCTCGGGGCGCGGGTGGCCGCGGTGTCCTCGGTGACCTCATCCTCATGGGGCGCGAACCAGCCTGGCTTCACGTGGCCGGAGATGGAGGCCCGGCTCGTCGCCGCCGGCCTCATTGCGCCCTCATCGATCGCCGTGTCGGCGGGCGGCGCCGCCGATGGCGCGCTCGACCTCGAGCCGGACGCCAGGGTGCTGGCCGTACGAATCAGGGACGAGTCCGCGCGCCGGCTCGGCGTGCCGGTCATCGACTCGACGACCTTCGAGCAGAACGTGCAGGAGCGGATCGCAGCCTACGAGCGCGCGTCCCGCGGAAGCCGGCTTCGCGCCTACGTGAATGTCGGGGGCCACAACAGCAGCATCGGTGAATCCCACGCGATCCTCCGGCAGCGCAGCGGATGGCTCGGCCGCGTGCCGTTCGATGTGTCCCCGCGCCGGGGGATCGTCGCGCGCATGGCCGAGCGCGGCGTTCCAGTCCTGCACCTGCTGAACATCCGCGATCTGGCGCTGCGCTGGGGAATCATCTAGAATCCTGCTGGAAATCCCCTCTCAAAGGAAGGTGCCATGAGCCGCAACCTCGGACGGGCGATCGTGCGGGTGATCGTGCCGGTCGTGATCCTCGCCGCAGGCGCACCAGCCTCGCTGGCCGCGCGGGGCGCACAAGCCACCGACGAACAGGCGGTGCGCAAGGCCGACGGCGCGCTGGTGACTGCACTCGCCAAGGGAGATTCTGCAGCGGTCGGCGCGATGCTGGACGCGGAGTTCGCGTGGACCAACTCGGCGGGCGACACGTTGGACCGTGCGAGGGTGCTTTCGGCGCTTCCGAAGTCTCCGCTCGGGGACGAGAAGAGCGCCCAGACCGCGGTCCGGCTCTATGGTCAGGCCGCGACGATCCAGTCGGCCGCCGGCCGGATTCACGTGCTCCGCGTCTGGGGCAAGCGCCCCGCCGGCTGGAAGCTCGTCGTGTTCCACGAGGTCACGCAGCGCGATGCCCCGCCGCCGCCAGGACCGCCGGCACCATCGACGAACGACTGCGAGAACCCGTGCAAGGGTGTCCCGTACACGCCGAAGAACCCCGCGGAGAAAGCGATCCTCAAGTCCTGGGGCGAGCTCGAGACAGCCGTCACCAATCACCAGCCCGACGTCTGGGGCCCGCATTTCCTCGACGAGTTCGTGCTGATTTCCTCCAGCGGAACCGAGCCCGTCGACAAGGCAGGCCGGATGAAAGCGCTCAGCCGTCCGGGCATCGGCCCGGCGCCCGCCGCGCTCGAGTCGAATCCCCCGGCGCGATTCGTTCACCTCGGCGGCGCCGTGGTGATGATCTCGCAGACCCGGCCCTATTCGGGAAAGCCGGCGCACATCAGCCGCGTGTGGGTCGAACGCGATGGCGTGTGGCGCATGGCCTTGAGCTACCAGACCACGATCCAGGCGGCTCAATCCATCGTCCCGCCGAAGCAGGACTAGGTTGGCGATGCGCCGGGGCGTCCGTGTGCGGCGCAGGGCTCGTAGCGGAAGCAGTCCACCAGGTGATCGTTCACCATGCCGGTCGCCTGCATGTGCGCGTAGCAGATCGTCGACCCGACGAAGCTGAAGCCGCGCGCCTTCATGTCGCGGCTCATCGCGTCGGACTCGCTCGTTCGAGGCGGTACCTGCGCGAGAGACGTCCACGCGTTCACGCGAGGGCGACCGCCGACGAACTGCCACACGTAGCGATCGAACGTGCCGAATTCCTTCTGCACCTCGAGGAATCGTCTGGCGTTGTTGACGGCTGAAGCGACTTTCAGACGATTGCGGATGATGCCGGGATTCTGAAGCAGGCGGGCGACGGCGAGGGGGGCGAAACGGGCGACTTTGCGGGGATCGAATCCGGCGAACGCCCGCCGGTACTGCTCGCGCCTGCGCAGGATGGTGATCCAGCTGAGGCCGGCCTGTGCGCCTTCGAGGACGAGCATCTCAAAGAGCACGCGATCATCGTGAAGCGGTACCCCCCACTCGCGGTCGTGATAGTCGACATACACGGCTTCGCTGCCAGCCCATGGGCAGCGAACGGGTTCAATCACCGCGCTGTCGCCCCGATTCTCTCGCGAGTCCTGGGCGCTTTCACCCTGGGAGTCCCGTTCACCCGAACATGCTCGTTCGGCCCTCGATACAGCGACCACCCATCAGAAGTGTGACCGCACGACTCACATTGCAAGTACATGCGGCCGCCCTTCGACTTGATCATGTAGTCGTGGCCAGACAGGTAGCACCCGATCCGATTGAACATCGAGCCTACGCCCCCCTCCGCCGTATCATTTTTATGACACCCGACGCCTGACGAACGGCAATGAGTCGATTTCCTGAGGAAATTCGCTCGTTACAATTTCGACAGGAGCGCAGTGTGGCCCCCGCCAATCGGATTGTCAAGCAAAACCGGGGCCGACTTGTATTTTCGTGCGCAATCAGGTGTTGGGCCGCCAATCCGAGACGCGCTCGACGATCACCCAGCCGCGCTCTCTTCCCTCCTCCACGATCATCGCGCCCTTGACGTTCTCCACCGCGACGACCCCGCGCGCGAGCCGGCCGGCCGCGGCCAGGTGGCACATGATCGATGCATGCCAGCCGGTCAGCCGCTGCATCGCCGTGAACCCCGTCGCGGGATCGAAGCGATCGATCAGGTCGACGACGGTCTCCGTTGGTCTGCCGGCGCGGTTCCCTCGCGCCGCGACCCTCATCACGCAGAGGTCGTGAACGATGGCATTCGACGGCCCGATACGGGGCTCGAGCAGCGCGTGGAAGAACTCGCGCGGCGCCACTCGAGCTCCGCCGACCTCGATCGGGTCGAGCGAAAGGAGCCCGAGCTCCTCGTAGGCCTTGAAGCGGGCTCGGTGCCCCGGGTAACGCAGCGTCTTGTTCTCGAGCCGGCGCAGCCTGCCGCGCCAGGTCCACGGCGCCGTCGAGAGTCCCCCCGAAGTCACGAAGGCCTCGAGCCGGCCGATCGGGGCATCGAATTCGAGCAATTCCAGGTCCGCGAAGCAGGGAACCTCCGTGATTTCTCCCCCGCGGATGAAAGACGCGTGGCCCGCGTACTCGTTGGTCAGCCCGCTCAGCGCGAACGTCGAGCGGTAGCACCAGGGCGGCTCCGGATCGAGCGGCAGGCCCCCGTCCCAGATCAGGACCTCCTCGGGCTCATCGAGCCGCGACATGGCGTATTCGGCCAGTGAGATGTTCAGGCCCGGCCCCATGCCCGTGTCCGGCACGATCGTGACGCCGGCCCGCACGGCCTCCGCGTGCAGCGCGTGCTGCCGCCGGACAACTCCGGTGTGGCCTCCGAGATCGCAGAGATGCGCGCCGATGCCGATGGCGACTTGCGTCAGGCCGACATTCACCTCGTAATGGGCTGCGCTGACAATCGCGTCGGTCCCTCGGAGGATGGTGCGCATCTGGCGGGGGTCGCGGGCGTCGCCGGACCTGGCCTCGGCGATCCGCGTTCCGATCAACCGGTTGACCGTCGATGCCGCGGCGCTTGCCGCGTCCATGTTCGTGTCGATGAATGTGACGCGATTGGCGTCGCCCATGCGGGCGAGATCGAAACCGGCGGCGATACCCTGCCGGCCGGAGCCGACGATGGCGTAAGAGTAGGACATGCGGACCTCCCGGACGAACTCCCAGCGGCTGAATGACTGGAGAAGACGAGGGCTGGAGCGATCTCGATTTCCGGCGGAGGTCAGAGCCCGGCGCTCAGCGTACCCAGGCGCCGCAAGGTCGATTCGGTCGGACTGATGACGGGAAGGTACTCGCTCACGCTGACGTTCATTCTACCGCGAGAGCCGCTATCCCAACATCTCATTCACCTTGCGCATCACGGCGAACGCATCCGCGACGTAGAGCACGTCGGCTTTCCCACGTGCCCATCCGCAGTTCGGATCGGTGTTGACGGCCCGTCGCTCCGTGATGAACCGCCACCCGACCACGTGCGGCTCCTCGCCGTGACAGCAGGTCGCCAGGCCCTTCGGGTGCCTCGGCGACGCGCCCGTCTGACCGATCTGATTCATGTGCGACATGAAGCGGAGGACGTCCTGTCCCTCTCCAGTCAGGTCGACGAGCGACTTGCTGCTGCCGAGCGAGGCTCGCGATTTTTCGAGGAAGCCGAGGATGAGCGACTCGGCCTCGTCGGCGTGCGCCTTTCCGTCGGCCTGCTTCTTGGTCCACCCGGCGCCGGCGACGAACAGCAGCTCGGCATCCGGCCGGATCGTCTGCTGTTCGCCAGGAGGGGCCTCGATGCCTGACACGGTCGTCCGGACCGAGCTTCTGCCCGGGTCGACCGCGACTCGCTCGGCCTTCGCCGATCCGCTCGTGCCCTGCCACGCGGTTTGCGATCCGGGGTCGACGAGAATCACCCATGGCCTCGGCGCGCGCTGCAACGTGCCTTCCATCCGCTGGCGGTAGAACCAGCGGGTGAGGCTGACCGCGCCTCCCGCACCCGTCAGGCCGGTCACGTGGGTGTCTATCCGCCCGTTCAAGCGATACGCGGCGCCCGGGAATGCCCTCGCGAACCTGGCCGTCATCGGCGCGACGACAATGGGTGCGCCCGCCGCGCGGCAGATCGCCTCGAGGGCCGCGACATCGGTCCCGTACCTCGACTGCGAGTAGGCCGGCTCCGAAACGGCGAGCAACCGCGTGGCGCCGCATCCCGCGAGCTGGCCGAGGGCGGAGGCCGACAGCTCACCCACCGCACCAATCTCCATCGGCGCGCCGCCGAGTTCCGCGCACAGCCGGAGTGCCGCGCCGATGGCCTCGAACGCCGGCGCCGCGAGCGCGCCCTCCGCATCACCGTGGACGACGGCCAGGACCTGTTCCATCACGCCCCCCGGACCCACGCGACGATCTCGCGCGCGATGTCATCCACGCTCATGTCCTTCTCCACTCGCGTCTCGCGAGCCTGCTTCGGCTGCGTCACGGAGGTGAACATCAGGCCTTCGTGCGACTGGGGAACCGCCTTCGCGCGCTGGAGCGCCGGCATGATGGCCCGCATGTTGGCCATGCCGATCTGCGGGTTGTTCGGCGGCTCCGGGAGATACCCGGTCGCCCAGCCGGCGACGATCGGCGGTCCCGAGCACACCGAAACCTGGTGCCGTCCGCCTTCGATGCGCTCGAGCACTTTCAGCGAACCGTCCTCGCCGGCGTGCAGCTCGTCCACGCCGAAGAACTGGTCGTAGATTCCCAGGCGCTCCCCCACCATCTGCAGCGTCGCGCCCGCGCACCGCGTCGCCGATTCCCATCCGCCGAAGACGAGCAGCCGCGAAGGGTCGAGTCCCTGGATGGCCTCGATGGCCGAGGCGAGCCCGGCCGCCGTCTCGAATGCGTCGGTGAACCCTCCGGCCGGACCGTCGAGGGCGACGAACTCGAACGGCACCTTCTGGGCGATGGTCATCATGACCTGCTGGAGCTTGGCCTTCGGTCCGATGCTCAGCAGCCACAGCTTCGAGCCCGGGACCTTCTTCGCGAGGTTTGCGCCTTCGAACAGCGCGTGCGCGGCCCACGGATCGAGCACGTGGGGCAGCAGCATCTCGTTCTTGAGCGAGGGGCCCGAATTTCCGAAGGTCGGCTCGAGCGTCTGCAGCGGGTCAGGTACGACGCTCCCGCAGACGACGATGTGAAAGGGCTCGGTCATCAGTTCTCCGTTGAATGCAGGCCGCCGGCTCCCGCCCGGAAGTCGAGGTTCGTGCGACGCGGATCAGCCTGGGACGGCTGCGTGCAGTTCCAGAAGCACGCGCCGCAGTGCACGCATTTCTCGCGGTCGAACGCCGGCACGCCGCCCTCGCCCGGCATGATGGCCTGGCCGGAACACGCCTCGATGCACAGCCGCGCCTGGCACGTCCGGCACACGGCGGGGTCCGTGAAGACGACATGATCGGCGTATCCCGCCGGGGCCTGCACCTTTCCGCCCATCAACAGCGCATCCTGGTGGGAAACAACCAGCGCGCCGTCGAAGGGAATCTGCGGCCAGCCGCTGCGATCCATCAGCGCGTCGTGCAGCGGTTGACCCGACACCGCCGAGCGATGGCGGATGTCGTCGAGCTCGGCGGGCGTCACGATGCCCGAGTAGTAATCTCCGAGGCTTCGGACCCGTTCGTGCGGGCGCCTCGGCTCCACGGGCAGCGACACGCGACCGCCGGTCAGCCCGGCGAGCCCCATGCCGATGAGCCCGGTGACAACCCCCACGTGGAAACCGTCGCGCGCACGCTCCGCCACGCGGCCTTCCTGCTCCACCCAGCTCGCGCGGCGCCGCGCCACGTAGGACTCGTCGAGGTTCTCACGCGTGAAGGGCTTGCCGGCTTTCAGCAGATCGATCACGCCGAGCGCCAGCAGACGGCCTGTCATCCACGCCTCGTCGACGCCCGAGCCGGTCAGCACGTTGGTGCTGCCGGAGCCTTCGCCGATGCGCGCGTATCCGTCGCCCGCGAGGAACGGCTCGCCTCGCTTGCCCGATTCCTGCAGCGACTTCGCGCCCCACGATCGCATGCGCCCGCCCTTCAGGTGGCGCCAGAGCGCCGGGTGCATCATCCAGTGCTGCAGGTACCGGTACGCCGTCCGCACCGGGCTGTCGAACCACGATGGAACGAAGATGCCGAGCGACGCCGTGCGCGCATCGCTGACATACAGGAAGCCGAAGATCTCGGGCTCCGGATAGCCGAACGTGTGGATCACCGTACCGGCGGCCAGGCCGCAATCCTCTGGCAGCTCGACGACCATCTTCATGCCGATCGCCCAGTCGCGGACTTCGTGCCCGTCAGGCATGCCGTAACGTTCGTCGAGCTGACGGCCGACTGCGCCGACCGGCCCGTCCGCGACGACCGTCAGGCCGGCGCGGACGTCCATGCCCGGCATGAAGCCTGCCGCCGGCGATCCGTCGCGCTCAACTCCCTGATCGACCAGCCGCACGCCCGTGACGCGCGCGTCCTCGATGAGCGCCTCGGAGACGGGCGTGCCCGGCCATAGCTGGATCGCGCCAGAGCCCATCACCTGCGCCCCGACCCACTGCATGAACTGGCCGAGCGAGAGGATGAGGCCCGGCTCCTTCTTCAGGAATCGGGGAATGAACGGAAGCGTCAGCGCCTCCGCTTCGAAGGGGAGGACTCCGCGGAGCGCGCGAATCGCGCCGTCCGCGAACCGGAGCGCGGTCGACCGGCGGCTCGCCCCGATCGGATCGAGCAGGTAGAGCACGCGCTCGTGCCGCACCTCGGCCGTCATCGGGATCTGCGACGGATCGAACTCCGGATAGCTCTCCCGGATCGCGCGGGCCCGCGTAACGACACCGGACACCGCCGTGCCGAGGTCGTCCGAGCGCTCGAAGCAGGTGACCTGGAGCGGCATGCCGGGCATCGCCCGGCTCTCGAGCGCGAGCGACCCGTCGGCGTTCGCCACCGCGCCCGCCAGCGTCGACAGGAACCCGGCCGCGGCGGGCCCGAAGCCCACGCAGACGATGTCGACCTCCATCGACTGCCGGGAGGTGTCGTCGGTCATCAGCGGTCATCCGTCTCGGAGCCGGAGATCGAAGCGTGAAGGGCCACCAGCCCCTGGCCCCGAGCCCCTAGGAGGGGTATCCCAGCGCTTCGGGAATCATCACCTTCGTCAGCGCCTCGGCCGCGCGATCCTTGGCGAGGCGCGCACCGGCCAGGCAACCATCCATCTTGGTGCGAAGGCGAAGGAACGGCTCGAGTCCGTCGATGCGAACGCAGGGGCCGGCCTTCACCGCGTGGGCGCCGTCCTTCTCGATGACATCGCTGAGGACGCGCGCGGAGGCGGCGATGCCGGGCATCATCGATTCGAGCGCGTCGAGCTCGTCGGCTCCGTAGCAGCCCGCGCAGCCTTCACTGTCCCACGCCGGGTGGTTGCGGTAGCCGAACACCAGCTCGGCGCAAAGCCGTCCGACTTCGCCGGCCGCGCGGGCGCTCTGCACGTGGCACAGGTCGATGAGGAACGGCAGGAGTCCCGTCAGCTCCTCGGCGACGACCGGGTTGGCCGGCCCCTGCTCCTCCAGTTCCAGCACGTCGAGAATCTGCTGCCGCGACGCCATGATCCAGCTCAAGGCGTCGGTCATCGGAAAAGTCACGCCCTGCCGGCTGCTCTGGAACAACCGGGCGCCGGACGGATCGGTCGCGCGCTGCAGGTACTGGAGCGTCCACAACCACATCTGCATCGCGGTCGCGAGCGTGCACGCCCCGGTGCCGGGCCTGTCGTTCGCGATCCGCCGCATGTCCTCTGTCCACAGCCGGAACTGCGCGAGGAACACCTCGTTGGTCATCGTCATCGAGAGGTGCCGCCGCTGAACGGCTTCCGGGCCCTCGTAGGTGGCCTCGAGCTGGGCATCCATCCACTTGTGGCCGAGAAAACCGGGACAGTCTTCCGTGATGCCGTATCCGCCCATGAGGCTCACGGCCTCGCGCATGACGTTGGCGCCGTGGCCGGTATTCCAGAGCTTGGTCGCGGGCCCGACGACCCCCGCCTCCGCGTCGATGAGGACGAAGCGTACGAGCCAGTCCTGCGAGAGGGCCTCGTACCGCTCGTGATTGCGCCGCAACTCGGGCTTCGCGAGCTCGTCGATGAGCTCGAGCGCGTCGCCCTGGATCTTCTGGAGCGCGCGGATCTGCTGGCGGCCGCGATCGATGCCGGCCTCGGCATAGTGCGCGTCCTTCCGCCGCTCGAGCGGATCGAGCTCGTCGAAGAGACGAGCGGTCGCGAAGCCGAGTGACGCCCCGGCCTCACCCGTGGCCCACACGTCCACCAGCCGGTGCAGCACGTCTTCCTTCTGCTGGAGCCCCAGCTCGTAGCGGGGCGCTCCCTGCGCGACGTTCTCTCCGCCCCGGAACCGCCCGCGGTGATACCGGATGAGCGGCTCGATGGCCGAGAGCAGCTTGGCGGAGGTCATCAGGCCGACCGTGATCCGCGTGCGTCTGAAGACGGCTTCGATGACGTCGCCGTGCGCGAAGTTCGGGATGATGACGCCGTCCTTGACCGTGTACCCGCCGATAATTCGGCTCGCGGGCACGCGAAGGCTGAAGATCGGATCGCGCGTCGAAGAGAGCTGGTGCACGAGCTTGCGCGTCGGCACGCCGCGGTCGAAGACCCCGGGGTCGTCGCGCTCGAGGATGATCATGCAGCTCCCCTTGATGCGCGCGTCGTTCGACTCGACGGCCGCCGTCACGAAGTCCGCGAATCCCATCCCGGTGATGAAGCGCCCGCGCTTGTCGACCTGCAGGATCGGTTCCTTGCCGTCCTCCCACTCGGCGACGCGGAGCTTGCCGCCGAGCAGGCCGGTCTCGACGCCGACGTAAGGGATCGGCTCGGTCAGCGCGAAGGCGCCGCGCATCGGTTCCCTGCCGGGCGCGGGCGCCGAGGCGCGCATGTAGGTGGCGCGCTGCTCGTCGGTGCCGCGCTCGTGAATGGGCGCGAGCGCCAGGAAATTGGCGAGGTTCGATGTCGCCGCGCCGGCATCGACCCAGGAGATCTCGAACGCCGCCAGGGCGAGCGCAAGGTTCTTCGGACCCTCGAGGAACCCTCCGTGCTCGATGTCGAGCCCGACCGCGGTCAGACCCGCATCGTCGCTCGCCTTGAGCAGCTCGGCTTTCTCGGGCGTCCACTCGTGCGTCATCCGGCCACCCTGCGCGACCAGCCTCGCCACCGGTCCCCGCGCGACCGCGCGGGCGGACTGCACCAGCATCTGCAGGTCGAACCGGTCCGAGAATCGCCACAAGATCTGCCGCACCTCGTCGCTCGGGAGCGTGCGAAGCGACTCGACCTTGTCAGGTGCACCGGTTGCCATCAGACAGTCCTTTCTTGCCGGGAGCCTCTCAGGTGGGCCGAGAAGCAAGGCCGGAGATCCACCGCGGGCGTTCTGGCCGCTTGGATGATTCGGAACTTTTGTAGATACTTCGCTTTGGCCGGACCTGTCAATGGGACGGGACTCCGATCGGCCTTTCCCGCTACCCGCCAGGGCGCACCTCGAAGAGGAGCCGCGCGTGCTCAGAACGGTCGGAGAATTCGTGGCGGCAGTGCTCGCGGTTTTCGCGGCGTTCCTGCCGGTACGCTACTGGGAGCGTTTTCGACGGCTCCCGGTGGAACGAGCCGTCACGCTGTCGGCGTGGCTCGGTACGGTTGCCGGAGCGTTGGCCGGTGGAATCGGGTTCATCCAGTACAGCCGGCATGCGGCGGACCTGGCCAATCGCGGCATGCTGACGCTCGCGGAACGACAGCTCAGAGGGGAATTCGATCAGTCGGTACCCATCACGACGGCTGCCCCCAATTTCATCGGATCGCTCTCGCTCCTCGCCTTCACGTTCTTCACGCCGCTCGGCCTCGCCTCGCTCTACATCGTCGTGAGCGGAATCGCGCGAGCCGGGTCCAACATCGCCGGTTCGCCAATGGGCGATCCCGTGCTCACCTTGGTGGACTCCACCGTCCGGAGAATCCGGTCGCGCTCGGCGGCGAAACGGGCCCTCCGCGACCGGGAAGCCCGCGAGGGACCCGAGGTTCCCGACCGGCTCTACCCGGGGCGCTGGGCCGGCCTTCCCGACTGGGACTTCGTCGTCGTCTCGTCGCGGCGAAAAGACGGCTGGACCAGGGGCACCTTCGTGCTCACGCGAGAGCGGTGGTACACGATTGGCGACCCGTTCGACATGGAGCTGCAGGTGGGCCTCAGAACCGTGTACCCGCTGAAGGCGCACACGGTCACCGAGGTCCTCCGGCGCGGGGTGCCCTACGAGCTTCCCCCGCTGCAGGAGGTCCGGGGCGGCAGGGCGGGCCCTCAGGCGAGGTAGACTTTACAACACAAAGTGCTTTGAGTAGACTGGGGACTGGACCCGAGGAGGGGCCCTCTCCCATGCGCCTCGAGCACCCGCGAATCGCCGCCGCCCTCGCCGTCGCCTGCATCCTTCCGGCCGGCTGCCATCCGGCTCCTGACGATCACTCGATGGCTGCGGCCATCGCGTCCGAGCGCCCGAAGCAGGTGGCCGAGATGCTGGCCGCGGGCCGGAGCCCGGACGAGTTCGACTCGATGGGCTTCTCCGCGCTCTCGATGGCTTCCCGCATCGGCGATGCCGAGTCCATCGAGCGGCTCATCCGGGCCGGCGCCGACCCGAACCTCCGCGATGCGCGGTCGAACGACTGGACGCCGCTCCTCAATGCCATCCACAAGAACCAACTCGTCTCGGTGGAGCGGCTCCTCGCGCTCGGCGCCAATCCGTCGGTTGGCACCTCGGACGGATGGACCCCGCTCATGATGGCTGCCGGCTACGGCTACACGCCGCTCGTGATCCGCCTGCTCGACGCCGGCGCCGACGCCCTCGCGGAGATGAAGGGCGGGGTCAACGCCCTGAACGCCGCCATCGGCGGCTCGCTCGACATCGACCGCTTTACCGTCGGCAAGTGCCAGACCGCCACGGTCAAGGTGCTCCTCGACCGGGCGCCCGGTTTGCAATTGAAGGGGTCCTTCTGGACCCGAGCCGACCTGCTCGCCATTCGCTTCGGCGGGTGCGATGAAGTGATGGGACTGCTCGCGCTTCGCCAGCGGTCCCGGCCGGCCCGCCACACCCCGTCGCGCTAGGACCTTCTCGCCGTCCCGATGCCGGGCGAGCCTCGAGTGGCGGTATCCTACGCGTGGTATCCGGCAACGGTCCGAACAGGCCATCGGCGGCCCCCTCGGTTCGTTGCCCGCCGGAGTTGCACGCGTGCCGACACCTCATCTGTTCAGCCCGCTGACGATTCGCGGGATCACGTTTCGCAATCGCATTGGCATCTCGTCGATGTGCCAGTACTCGTGCCGGGACGGCGCGGCCACCGACTGGCACGTCGTCCATCTGGGCAGCCGCGCGGTCGGGGGCGCCGCGCTCGTCATGACCGAGGCGACCTCGGTCGAGGCGCGCGGGCGCATCAGCGCTGCCGACCTTGGCATCTACGACGATGCCCATGTCGAGGCGCTCGCGCGGATTACCGCGTTCATCACGGCGAACGGGGCGATTCCGGGCATCCAGCTGGCCCATGCCGGAAGGAAGGCGAGTACGGCACCGCCCTGGACCGGAGGCCGGCCGGTGGCGATCGAGGACGGAGGATGGCGCCCGGTCGGGCCAAGCGCAACCAAGTTCGATTCGAACTACCAGACTCCCGAGCCGCTCGACGCGGCCGGCATCGCGCAGATCGTCGAGGCCTACGCCCTGGCCGCCCGGCGCGCCCGCTCCGCCGGATTCGAGGTCATCGAGGTCCATGCCGCGCACGGATATCTGATCCACCAGTTTCTCTCGCCCGTCAGCAATCGAAGGACGGACGAGTACGGCGGCTCCTACGACAACCGAACGCGCCTGCTGAAGACGGTGTGCTCCGCGGTCCGGAGCGAATGGCCCGACGAGCTGCCGCTGTTCGTCCGGATCTCTGCGACAGACTGGATCGACGACGGATGGCAGCCCGAGGACTCGGTTGCGCTCGCGCATCACCTGTCGAGCTACGGCGTCGATCTCATCGACTGCTCGTCGGGCGGCATCGCGCCCGGCATCCCGATACCGGCGGGGCCGGGCTACCAGGTGCCGTTCTCGCAGCGGATCAAGACCACGCTGCCGATGCTGACCGCGGCCGTTGGGTTCATCACCTCTCCCGCTCAAGCCGATCAGATCATCCGGACTGAGCAGGCCGACCTGATTCTCATCGCCCGGGAGTCGCTGCGAGATCCGTACTGGCCGATGCACGCGGCCAAAGCGCTCGGGCAAGAGTGTCCCTGGCCGAATCAGTACTTGCGCGCGAAGTGAGTTCGCAGCCCCTTCGAAGCCGCCGCGCGGCTCCTGCCGCGGCGCTGGGGCGGGCCCTGGCGTGGTATGGTAGCGTCTGATTTCCGCGCCGGCGCCACGTGAACCAGCATCCCACATCCCCTTCGCCAGAGCCCCTCGGCATCACGAGGGTGCAGCTGTTTGTCACCTGCCTCGTGGACCATTTCTACCAAGGCGTTGGCGAGGCGGTGGCGGCGGTTCTCGAACGACTCGGCCTCACGGTCGAGGTCCCGGCCGGCCAGACGTGCTGCGGCCAGCCCGCCTTCAATGGAGGATTCACGAAGGAAGCCGCGGCGATGGCGCGCCACACCATCGATGTGCTCTCGCGCTCCGATGCGCCCATCGTCGTGCCGTCCGGTTCGTGCGCCGACATGATCGTGCACCGGTATCCCGAGCTCCTCGCCGACGATCCGGTCTACGGGCCTCGCGCCCGGGCGCTCTCGGCGCGTACCTACGAATTCACGCAGTTCCTGGTCGACGTGCTGGGCCGGACCGATGTTGGCGCGACAGGTATTGGCCGCGTCGCATATCACGCGTCGTGTCACGGCCTGCGCGGCATGGGTCTGAGGACTCAGCCGCTTGCCGCGCTGAACGCGGTTGCCGGCATCGAGCCCGTTCCGCTTCCCGATGCCGAATCGTGCTGCGGTTTCGGCGGGCTCTTCGCGGTCAGGATGGCGCCGATCTCCGGTGCCATGCTCGCCGGCAAACTCGACGCGATCGAGAAAAGCGGCGCCGGCACGGTTGTGGCGACCGATGTCAGCTGCCTCATGCACATCGCCGGGGGCCTTCGTCGCAGGGGAAGCGCCGTCAGGATTCGGCACATCGCCGAGATGCTGGCCGGGGACCCGTCGTGACCGCGCTCCAGGACCGCCGGGATGCCGATCGCGGGGCGGGCCACCCGCCTGCCACTCCGGTTCCCTTCCTCCGGCGCGTGGAGGAGGCGTTGTCCAACGCGCAACTGCACCGCGCGCTGGCGGAGGCGACCGATCGCCTTTCGAGCGCCAGGGCGCGGGCGTTCGCCGACCTCGCGGACGCCGAAGGCGTGCGGCAGGCGGCCCGGGCCATCCGCGCCCACACGATCGCCAACCTCGATCGATATCTCGACGAGTTCGCCGGCGCCGCCGAGCGCAACGGCTGCACGCTGCATTGGGCGGGTTCAGCGGCCGACGCGGTGGGAGCGGTCGTGTCGATTGCGGCGAAAAACGGCGTGAGGCTGGCCGTCAAGTCGAAATCGATGGTCACCGAGGAGATCGGCCTCAACCAGGCGCTCGAGCGGGCCGGCGTCCGCGTGGTCGAATCGGACCTCGGCGAGTTCATCGTCCAGCTTGCCGGCGACCGGCCATCGCACATCATCACGCCCATCATCCACATGCGCCGGGCGGACGTCGCGGCGCTCCTCAGGCAGAAGCTCGGCGCCCGTGACGAAGATATCGCCAGCGTGCCCGCCATCACCGCGTTCGCGCGCCGCGTGCTCCGGCGCGAATTCCTGCACGCGGGCATGGGCATCAGCGGCGCCAATTTCGCCATCGCCGAGTCCGGCAGCCTCTGCATCGTGACCAACGAAGGCAACGGGCGGATGACGACCACTGTGCCCCGCATCCACGTGGCGCTGGTCGGGCTGGAACGGATCCTGCCGACACTCGCCGACCTCGGCGTGATGATGCAGCTCATCGCCCGGAGCGCCACGGGGCAGTCCGCTCCCGTGTACACGAACCTCGTCACCGGGCCGCGCCGAATGTCCAGCGGCCCATCCGGATCCGGCGGGCGGGATCCCGATGGCCCCGATGAGCTGCACGTGGTCATCGTGGACAACGGGAGAAGCCGGATCCTCGGGAGCGATCTGGCTGAGATTCTGTACTGCATCCGCTGCGGCGCCTGCCTCAACATCTGTCCGGTCTACCAGCAGATCGGCGGGCACGCGTACGGCGGGGTGTATCCGGGGCCTGTCGGATCCGTGGTGAGCCCTGGCCTGGACGGGCTGGCGGCATGGTCCGAGCTTCCGCATGCGAGCACGCTTTGCGGCGCCTGCCGGGACGTCTGTCCCGTCAAGATCGATTTGCCTCGGCTGCTCCTGAGGCTGAGGGCGCAAGGCCACCGCGAGGGCCGCGATCCGCGCTGGCTGAAGCTCGGCGTGGCGATCTTCAGCGCGGTCGCGAGACGCCCGGTCCTCTACCGGCTCGCGGCCCGCGTGGCGGCACGCATCCTCCAATCGAGAGCCGAGGACGGCTGGGTCCGGCGGCTTCCGGGCCCGCTGGCCGCGTGGTCTGCGGCGCGAGATTTTCCCGCGCCGTCGGGCAAGCCGTTCACGGTGCAATGGCGAAACGCCCATCCCCGGCGGCGGAAGAGGGCGCCATGACCTCGCGCGAACGCGTCCTCGACGCGATCCGGCGGGGCCTTCCCAGGGCGGCGCTTCCGGATGCGGCAGTCGAACACCCGGGCGCAATGCCGGCGGGAATGGCTGCCGCGCCAATCGAGCGTGGCGAGCTTGTCGGCCGGTTCTCGAAGGCGCTCGAGTCGCTCGGCGGAGTTGTCCACCACGCCGACTCCGTAGAGCAAGTCGCACAGATCCTCGTTCGCATCGCCGCCGAGGCAGAGGCAGCCGGCTTCATCAGCTGGGACGGGAGCGAACTCGAATGCGCCGGGCTGCTCGAGCGTCTCGACGCCATGGGACTCTCGCGGGTGCCCTACGACCTGTCGCCTTCGCCCGGCGAGCGCCAGCGCGAAGTGCTGGGCCTGGACCCGGCGCCGCTCGGACTGACCGGCGCGCTTGGCGGCCTGGCCGACACCGGCGGCCTCATCGTCACGAGCGGCAGGGGCCGCGGGCGCCTGGTGTCGCTGCTGCCACCGGTTCACGTGGCGCTGCTGCAACGCGATCGGCTGTTCGACTCCTTCTCGACGTTTCTCGCGGCGCGATCCCGGGAAGCGGCCGCCTGCAGCAACCTGGTCGTCATCGCCGGTCCAAGCCGGACCGCCGACATCGAGATGACCCTCAGCCACGGCGTGCACGGTCCCAAGGCCGTCCACGCCATACTCTACGCATGACCTCATCGATCACCATTCCAGGACTCGGAACCCTCGAGCCCGGATCCGGGCTGAACACGATCGACGAGACGAGCGACGGCCGATTCCGCGTCGGGCGCGACGGCGTGGTCGCCATCGCATCGCCCTCCGACCGGCGGGTCGAGTTCGTCGCGTTCGCCACGAGCGCGCTGGCGCACGTCACGTCGGCGATGGGCTACGACGCGTATTACCCCGTGCACCCCGTGCAGCTCAGCGAGCCCGTGCGGGCCGTGCTGATGGACCTCGACGGTACGACCGTCCGCAGTGAAGCCTTCTGGATCTGGATGATCGAGAAGGCCACGGCGTCGTTGCTTCGCAACCCCCAGTTCCAGCTCGAAGCCGGCGACCTCCCGTTCGTCTCCGGCTTCAGCGTCTCGGAACATCTCCAGTACTGCATCAACAAGTACTGCCCCGGGAAACGCGTCGAGGAAGCGCGGCGTTTCTACTTCGAGCACACGCACCGCGAAATGCAGGCCGTCGTCGAAGGAGGCGGCCGCACCGACGCGTTCGTGCCCGCGCCAGGGTTGAAGGACTTCCTGCTGGCGCTCAAAGGCCGGCGCATTCGGATCGGGCTCGTGACATCCGGGTTGTACGAGAAGGCGTATCCCGAGATTCTCGCCGCGTTCAGGACGATGAACCTCGGCGATCCGCGCGAGTTCTACGACGCGATCGTGACAGCCGGCTTTCCCATCAGGCGGGGGGAGGTCGGCACGCTCGGCGAGCTTTCTCCGAAGCCCCACCCGTGGCTGTATGCCGAGGTTTCCAGGGTCGGCCTGGGAATCCCGTTCGCCGAACGGAACCATGTCATCGGCTTGGAGGACAGCGGTGCCGGCGTGT
The DNA here is from genome assembly GCA_963695795.1 of uncultured Acidobacteriota bacterium. Classification (GTDB taxonomy): domain Bacteria; phylum Acidobacteriota; class Vicinamibacteria; order Vicinamibacterales; family JAKQTR01; genus CAVOHU01. The sequence continues at coordinate 76,954 of CAVOHU010000002.1, forward strand.
GCGCGATCCGGCTCGCTGGGTTCACGACCATCGGGATGAGCGGCGGCAACATCATGAGCAGCGGCACGAGGGCGCTCTGCCAGCACTACTGCGAGACATTCGACGGCGTGCTCGACGTCATTCGGAGGACGTGAAGCAACCTGGGGGGGGTCACGTCATGAATCTCATCCTGCTCGGGCCGCCCGGGGCCGGCAAGGGCACGCAGGCCGACGCGATCTGTCGGTCCTGCGGCATTCCAGGCATTTCGACCGGCAACATCATCCGCGCCGCCATCACGTCGGGTCACCCGCTCGGCGTGCAGTTCAAGGCCCACGCGGACGCCGGCCAGCTCGTCCCGGACGCGCTCGTCAACGCACTGGTGGAGCATCGGCTCGCGGAACCGGACTGCGCGAAGGGGTTTCTCATGGACGGGTATCCGCGGACCGTGGCGCAGGCGGAATGGTTCGACAGGATGCTCCAGTCGGGAGGCAAGCGCGTCGACCACGTCCTGTTGCTCGACGTCGCTGACGAACACATCCTCGAACGCATCACTGGCCGGCGGACCGATCCGGTGACGGGAACGATCTATCACCTGAAATTCGACCCGCCGCCCGCGGACGTCGCCGCCCGACTGGTTCACCGCGCAGATGACACGGCCGAGGTGCTGAAGCAGCGGCTGAACGAGTTCCGGGAAAAGACCGCGCCGCTCATCCCCTATTACGAGCGTGCGGGACTCGTCCGCCGGATCGACGGCGTCGGGACCCCGGCGGAGATCGGGCACCGGCTGCTGCAGACGATCGGCTGCTAGCCCGCATTATTCACGAGCGCTGCGCGCTCGTTCATAACGCGCCGGCGGCGCTGATGTTGTGGCGCCCGCCGGTTTCGACACCGCGCATCGCGCGGTGCTCAAGACGTCGCCCGGGCTAGTCCTGAGCGAAGGCCCAAGAATCGGGCCGAAGTCGAAGCCCGTCAGGGCGGATTCGTCGGGCCTTGATGAATAATCCGGGCTCGGTGGCGGACCGGTTCACCTATTTCTTGACTGGCGCCGCAGGCGGCGCGCCAATCGGCCGGACATTCGGCGGGATCGGGCTGCCGAGCGCCTCGACGAGTGTCTCGCCGTCAGGCCGTGGGAGCGTGATGCCGCAAATGGTCGCGAGCGTCGGCGCGATGTCGACGGGCGCGACCCGGCGCCAGGTACTCTCCCGGTTTGACTCCCGCACCATACAGCAAGACGGGAACGGCGCGGTCGTAGTCGTACAACGTGCCGTGCGTGACCGCCAAGCCTGCCAGCGCCATGCTGTCTCCCGAGGTGATGAACCAGTTCGGCCGCGGAACGATCACGATGTCGCCGCTTCGGCCACGGAAGTAGCTGTGGGCCACGAGCAGGGCGTCGTGGTCGCCGCCGGCTATCCGCTGCGGCAGTTCATCCGCGAAGTACGCCTTCTCGACGCCGGGCACACCGCCAATCGCGGCCAGGATTGCATCCCTGGCCTGGCTGTTTCCGCGCAGCTTGGTGAGAGCATCCGGCGACAGGTAGATGTCGGACTGGCTGAAGCCCTTGTAGTACTCGCCCGGCCCCAGAGCTTTCTCCATCGCGCCGACGGCCGCGTCGACGATCTTGGAGGCATTGGCCCGCCCGGCATCGTTCCCGCGGGCGGCCATCTGGTCCGGCACCTCGGACACGCCGTGATCCGAGCTCAGCGCCACGACGTAGTTCCCCTCGCCGACCTTCTTGTCGAGGTACCCGAGCAGCGTGCCGATCGTGTCATCCAGGCGGATGAGCACGTCCTGCACTTCGAAGCTCTCCGGCCCGAACGCGTGGCCGACAAGATCCAGCGCGGAGAAGCTGACGCCGAGGTAGTCGGTGCCCCGCCCGCTTCCGAGTTGCAGCGCGTCGACGGCGGCCATTGCCAGTCTGCCGAGATACCGGTCGGAGAAGGGACTGGTCTCCCACGCGTAGTACGGCTGCGCGGCCGGCGCGCCCGGCTTGCCGGCAAGCGGATGAGGAAACACACTGGTCCAGTACGCTGGCGGCTTCTCGCCGAGGCCCTCGTCGCCGTGAAGGTACCGATCTGCCGGGAGCGCGAGCGTCCACGGAGTCGCGAACTCGGCGGCAATCGGATTGGCTTTGAAGAAGGCCTGGACCCAGGCCACGGGATCCTTCGTGTATGCGGACGAGGTGACGAGTCCCTGCGCGGCCCCGTCGAACCACGTCGCCGCGTCGGCGCGCTGCCCAGCGAGCGTAATCGCCGTCCGCTCCTTCATCGACATCGTGACGACGCGCGACGGGCCCGGCGTCTGCGCGCGAAGTTCGTCGGCGAGCGTGGGCATCCGGATGTTCTTCGGGCTGAAGCCTCCGTTGACCGGGAGTCCATAGCTCACCGTCGTGGCTGACGGGTCCTCCACGCAGGCAACGCGCTTACCGGCGTCGCGGTCGTACCAGACGTTGCCGATGATGCCGTTGGTCGCGGGATACGTTCCGGTGGAGATGGAAGTGTGGCCGGCGCACGTCAACGTGTTGAAGTACGGATGAGCGGCGCGGCGGAACCAGGCGCCGTTCGTCATCATCCGGCGCAGCCCCTTCGTCCACTGCGGGCTATAGCGGTCGATGTAGTCGGCCCGCATCTGGTCGACGACCAGCACCACGACGAGTTTCGGGCCGGTGCCGGGCGGCGCCGCCGAGACGGATTCGAGCGCCATGCTGATGGTCAGGCCGCCGAGGACCAGGTATCGCAGCGGCCGAACGACGAGTCGAAGACAGTTCATGTCGGTATCCTGAGCACCGGACCGATGACGAGCCGCTCGACGAGCGGGCGGCGAAGACTCCCCACGTTTCTCCTTACACTATAGAATAATCGGACTTTCGCCCTCGCAACCACTCGCGCAGCCCGGAGCGATGCCCCGTTTCATCCTGACGATCGAGTACAACGGCACCCGGTACAGCGGGTGGCAGATCCAGAAGAACGCCCGGACAGTGGCCGGCGAACTGGAGCGGGCCATCCGGACGGCATCGGGACGGGCGTCCTTCGAGTTGTACGGATCGGGCCGCACGGACGCGGGTGTCCACGCGGTCGCCCAGGTGGCGCACCTTCAGCTGGACACCAGGGAGGACCCGTCCGAGTTCCTCGAGCGCATCAACGGCGAGCTTCCCGCCGACATCAACGTGCTGGCGATGGAACGGGCTCCACAGCGCTTTCATGCGCGCCACGACGCCGTCGCGCGCAGCTACCTCTACCAGATCTCGCGGCGCAGGACCGCGTTCGCCAAGCCGTTCGTGTGGTGGGTCCGTGACCGTCTCGATATCGAAGCGATGCGAGAGGCGGCGGCGAGCTTCGTCGGGCTCAAGGACTTCTCGCCGTTCACCGCCGAGGACCGCGAGGAGATCTCGAAGACCGTCCTGGTGGATCGCGTGCAGATCACCGAGGATGGCCCGCTCATCCTCGTACGAGTCGAGGGCTCGCATTTCCTGTGGAAGATGGTCCGGCGGATCGTCGGCGTCCTGGTCGAGGTCGGACGCGGGCGCCTGACCCCGGCGGCAGCCGCCGCGCTGCTCGAGGGAGACTCCGAACTGCCCGCGCGCCTGACCGCGCCGTCCTCGGGCCTGTTCCTGGAGCGCGTGTACTTCCGCGGCGATCGCCGCGACGTTCCTGTCCACGCCGTCATGCGCATCGGACGATAGCGCCTTTGCCGACTCACGATCACGACCAGCCCGCGCTGGCCGGACGGGTGCGCGCCGCGCGCCTTGTATGTACCCTGCTAGACTAGAGATCAGGCAGTGGCTCCCGACAGGATCATGGAGCCCGTTCGATCGGCATTCCCGGCCAGTCTCGTGATTCGTTTTCGGAGGTGGTGATGGAGACCCTGTGGGCGCAGCGGTACGCGCAGCGGACCTACCGCATGCGCAGCTCCGCCGTCCGGGAATTGCTGAAGCTGACGGAACTCCCCGACATCATCTCGTTCGCTGGCGGCCTGCCTGCCCCCGAGACCTTTCCCGTCGATCGGTTCATCGAGGCGTCCAACCGGGTGATGTCGGAGTTCGGCGCGAAGGCCCTTCAATACAGCACCACGGAAGGGTATCGACCGCTTCGCGAGATGATCGCGCGCCATGCGAATCGCTACAACATGCGCATCGACGCCGACAACGTGCTCATCACGTCCGGGTCGCAGCAGGCGCTCGACCTGATCGGCAAGGTCTTCATCAACGCCGGCGACCACATCCTGATGGAGAGCCCGACCTACCTCGGGGCCCTGCAGGCGTGGAACGCCTACGCGGCCGAGTACGTTCCTGCCGAGACCGACGAGAACGGCTACCTCGTCGACTCGGTCGAGCGCCAGATGCGGACCGGCCCGAAGTTCATCTACGCGCTGCCGAACTTCCAGAACCCGAGCGGCGTCACCTTGTCACTCGAGCGGCGCGAGCGGCTCATCGAGGTGGCCGATCATTACGGGGTCCCGATCCTCGAGGACGATCCGTACGGGCAGCTTCGATACGAGGGCGAGCACCTGCCCTCGCTCGTCGCGCTCGACGCCCGGTTCCGCGCCACCAACGGCGCCCGGTACTCCGGCAACGTCATCTACCTGAGCACCTTCTCCAAGACGCTGTCGCCCGGCGTGCGCCTCGGGTGGATCGTGGCGCCGGTCGAGGTCATCAGGAAGCTCGTGCAGGCCAAGCAGGGAACCGACCTTCACTCGGGCACGTGGAGCCAGATGGTCGCGTACGAAGTGGCGTCGGGCGGCTTCCTGGACCAGCACGTGAAGGTGATCAGGAACATCTACCGCGAGCGCCGCGACGCGATGCTCGCGGCCCTGGCGTCTTACTTCCCCGCCGGGGTGACCTGGACCAGACCGCAGGGTGGATTGTTCCTCTGGCTGACGCTGCCGGCCTGGATGGACGCCACCGAGGTGCTGAGCCGCGCGGTCGAGCAGAAGGTTGCGCTCGTGCCGGGCGAGTCGTTCTTCGTCGACGGGTCCGGCCGAAACACGGCGCGCCTGAATTATTCCAACGCCTCGCCCGAGTCGATCGTGGAAGGCGTCCGCCGGCTCGGCCGTGTGCTGGAGGATATGATGTCGGCGCATCGACCGGCGGTCGCCGTCGTCCGCTCCGCGTAGATCGGAGGTCCGCATGAGGAATCGCAGGGCTCACCGCATCCAGATCGTGACGGCGTGCTGCATCGCGGCCCTCGCGATCGCCGGACCGGCCCGGGCGCAGTCGCAATCCGACATCGAGGCGCTCAGGAAGGAAATCGAATCGCTGAAGGCGGGCCAGGCGGCGCTCCAGAAACAGATCCAGGAAATCCGGGACATGCTGCGATCTCGCGAGCCGCAAGCGGTCTCCGATGCGCCTCCCAACGCAACCATCGAGACCTCTGGCGCGCCGACGCGGGGCAGCTCGGCCGCGACGGTGGTGATGATCGAGTTCTCGGATTACCAGTGTCCGTATTGCGCGCGCTATCAGCGGGACAGCTGGCCGTCAATCGAGCGCGAGTATGTCCAGACCGGCAAGCTGCGGTACGTCTTCCGGGCCTTCCCGCTGGAGTCCATCCACAAGCAGGCGTTCAAGGCACACGAGGCGGCCGCCTGCGCCGGCGCCCAAGGCCAGTACTGGCCGATGCACGCCCAGCTCTTCGCGCACCAGTCCGCGCTCGCACCCCAGGATCTCAAGAAATACGCGCAGGCGATCGGCCTCGACACCGCGGCGTTCGGCGATTGCCTCGATTCCGGGAAGATGACCGGCAGCGTGAGACACGACGCCGATCTCGGCGAGGTGATCGGCATCCAGGGCACCCCGCTCTTCCTCGTCGGCACGCCCAAGGCGGACGGCACGGTGCTCGTCCGGAAGGTGATCTCCGGCGCCCAGCCCTTCGAGGTCATCAAGCGCGCGATCGAGGAGGTCCTTTCCGCGAAGTAGCTCCAGCCGATCCGCGCCCGCGCGACGCCGAGGCTAGAGCTCGCGGAGCCCGGTGACGATCGGGAGCCGCGCCGCCCGGACGGCCGGGAATACTCCGCCGAGCAGCCCCATCGCGAGCGCGTACGTGATCCCGCGAACGATCAACTCCGGCGTCACCGCGAAGGCGAAGGCGACCTGGCTGAAGGTCTGCCAGTTGATCGTCGAGGTCTGGAAGCCGTTGAACGCCAGATACGCGAGCGACCCGCCGATGATCCCGCCGATGAGCGCCAGCGCGATCGACTCGGACAGCACCGAGAACACGACCGGCCACCCGCCGAATCCGAGCGCCCGGAGCGTGGCGATTTCCCGCGTTCGCGAGGCCACCGCGGTGTACATCGTGAGGATGGCGCCGAACACCGCACCGATGCCCATCAGCCCGGCGATGAGCGTCCCGAGCGTGGTGATGATGCCGGTGATGGTCGTCGATTGCTCGGCGAAGTAGTCCGTCTCCCGTTGCACCTTGAGATTGACGCGCGGATCGGCCGTGAGCGCGTCCTTGAAGGCGGTGAACGCGGCTGGCGATTCGAGCTTCGCGTAGACCACCTGGTAGGTGTTCCCGCGCCGATAGACGGGCGCGAGGACGCCTGCGTCGCACCAGAGCTCCGAGTCGGAAAGCGTCCCGCCCGCGTCGAAGATGCCGACGACGGACCACTCGGACTCGCCCCACTTCAGGTGACTCCCGAGCTCGAGCCCGCTGAATTGACGGTACGCGCCTCGCCCGGCGATGATTTCGTTCCGGCCGGTCTGGAACATCCGCCCCTCGACAATCCGCACCTTCGGCCGAACGGCGAACACCGTGTCGGGCACGCCTCGTAACGAGACATTCGCGGTCGTGCCGGTCGTCCGTTTCGGCAAGTCGACGACGACGTAGAGCTCGGCCGACGCGACGGGCCCTTGAGCGTTACGCAGCACGCCGGGGGCATCGGCGATGATCCGGGTGTCGTCCCGGCTGAGGATGCTGACCATCTCGCTGTCCGAGCCCGAGCGCATCACGATCGCGACATCCGGCGAACCGGTCGTCCTCATCGTCGCGCGAAAGCCCTCGGCCATCGAGAGCACGGCCACGAAGACCGCCACCACGCCCGCGATGCCGACCACGGCGACGAGCGACGACGTGATCCGCTGAGAGAGCGTCCGGAGGTTCAGCAGGGCCACCACGAAGATCTGGAAGATCCATCCCGTCAAGGCTTTCACGTCAGGTCCTCCTCAGCGCGTCGACGATGCGGAGGCGCATCGCCTGCATGGCGGGCAGGATGCCGGCGACGATCCCCAGCAGGACGGCGATGAAGACGCCGAGCGCCAGGTCCCGGTTCGGCAGGAAGAAGGCGGGCAGCATCCCTCCCGTCGGGTCTCCTTGCTGCGCCATCATCCAGGCCAGCAGCAGGCCGATTCCACCTCCGACGAGCGCGATGGCCAGCGACTCGGCAAGCACCAGGGCGAGCAGCAAGGCGTCGGAGAAGCCGAGCGTCTTGAGCACGGCCAGCTCGCTCGTGCGCTCGCGCACCGACTGGGCCATCGTGTTGGCCGCGACGAGCAGGATCGTGAAGAACACCGCGGTGACAATCGCGCGGATGATCGACGCGATGTCGCCGATCTGTTTGGCGAACGCCTGGACGAACGCCTTCTCGGTCGAGGTCTTCGTCTCGGCGAACGAATTGGCGAAGGCCGCATCGATCTTCGCCGCAATCTCGGGCGCCCGGGCCGGATCGTCGATGCGGATGACATACCAGCCCACTTGGCCCTGGCCGAACTGCCGCGCTTCGTCGAAATACTTGTAGTTGAAGAAGAGCGGGGTCGTGTCGGTTCCTTTCTGCGTCCCGTCGAAGATGCCGCAGATGTTGAACTCCCAGGTGCTGGCGCCGCCCTTCTTGCGCCAGATCGTGCCCTGGATGGGCACCCGATCGCCGACCTTCCACTTGTATTTGTCCGCCGTCGCCCGGCCGACAATCGCGCAGGTCCGGTCGGTCAGCCACGCCTTCTTCTGGTCCTCGGGCAGGATGTACTCCGGGTAGATCCTCAGCAGGCGTTCAGGCTCAACCGGGCACTGCATGAAGAAGTTGCTCGGTTTCTGGTAGATCCCGCCGAACCATGTCTGGTGAATCACGTTCGCGACACCGGGGATCGCTTCGATGCGCGCCAGGTAGCTTTCGGGAAGCAGCTGAATGATCGACACCTTGTGCGTGATCACCAGCCGGTCGTTGCCGGCAAGCTCGACGCCGATGCTGAAGCCGGTGTTGAGCGCCGCGAGCACCCCGAAGAGCACGAACGCCACGAGCACCGAAAGCATCGTGAAGATGGTGCGCACCTTGCGGCGGAAGAGGTTGCGCCAGACGATCGGCAGGTACTTCATGCAACGGCCTCCGTCACGAGCGCACCCTTGTCGAGATGCAGTGTCCGGTGCGCCCTGGCGGCCGCGTGCGGGTCGTGCGTCACCATGACGATGGTCTTCCCATGCTCCCGGTTGAGCGCTTGCAGCAGGTCCAGGATCTCGTCGCCCGCCTTTCGGTCGAGATCACCTGTCGGCTCGTCGCACAGAAGGAGCGTGGGATCGGTCACGATGGCCCTCGCGATGCCGGCCCTCTGCTCCTGGCCGCCCGAGAGCTGCCGCGGATAGTGCTTCGCGCGGTCCGAGAGCCCGACGACCGCGAGCGCCGTGCGCACGTGGGCCTTCCGCTCCGCGCTCGACAGGCTCGTGAGGAGCAGTGGAAGCTCCACGTTCCGCTCGGCCGTGAGGACCGGGATCAGGTTGTACAGCTGGAACACGAACCCGATGTTCCGGGAGCGCCAGGCCGCCAGCCGGCCGCCGGACATCTGATCGATTCGCTGGCCGTCGATGTCGATCTGACCTTGCGTCGGCCGATCGAGGCCGCCGAGCAGGTTGAGCAGCGTGGACTTGCCCGACCCGGACGGTCCCATCAGCGCCAGGAAGTCGCCGCGCGCGATCTCCAGGTGAAGGCCCTGGAGCACGTCGATGCGCTCGCCGCCGCGGTGGAAGACCTTGTGGAGGTCGTTGACCTTGACCAACGAACCGTTTGAACCTGTGCTCATCGCGCTCTTGTCCCTTCAGCGAACGATCACCTTGCTTCCCGCCGCCAGGCCAGGCGGCGCATCGACAACGACGCGCTCCCCCGCCGAAAGCCCCGACACGATTTCGATCTGATCGCCCTCGGCCGCGCCCGGGCGCACGGCGCGCCGCTCCGCCGCGTCGTCCTTGATGACAAAGACGACGCTTTGGCCGTTCTCGGTCCGAACGGCCGCGCGGGGCACCTTGAGCCGGGGACGGGCCGCCTGGTCCGAAGTTGGCGTCACGCCGAGGAAGGTCACCTTTGCGCCCATGTCGGGCAGCATCCGCGGATCGAGCTTCTCGCCCCTCGACGCTGCTCGGGGCGACTCTGAGCCTGTCGAAGAGTCGGCCCTCGACGTTGCTCGGGCGGACCCCGAGCCAGTCGAGGGGCCGAACCCGATTCGGACGAGCACGGTGGCCTTCTGGCGGTCCGCGGTCGGCACCATCGTGATGACGTGCGCCGGAATCCGCCAGTCCGGGTACGCGTCGAGTGTGGCTTCGACCCGCTGGCCAGGCGTCACCCGGTTGATGTAACTCTCATTGACGTCGACCTCGATCTCGAGCGACGCCATGTCGACGATCGTGCAGATGCCGGTCCTCGTGAAGCCGCCGCCAGCGGAGATCGGCGACACCATCTCGCCCGGCTGCGCGTCTTTCGAGATGGCGACGCCGGAGAACGGGGCCCGGATGACGGTGTCGTTGAGATCGTTCTGGCGCACCGCCAGCTGGCGCTCGGCCACGACCACCTGCTCGCGGGTCAGGGCGAGACGCGCTTCGAGCGCGCCGACTTCCGCGTCGGCCTTGTCGAGGTCGGCCTGACCGTAGATGCCGTCCTTCACGAGCGCTCGTGCCCGCTCCTGGGTCTGACGCGCCTCCTTGAGCCGGACTTCCGTCTCGGCAGCGCTCCGGCGGGACGCCCCGAGCTCGGCCTCTGCCAGATCGAAGTAGCGCCGCGCGGTCGCATCGTCGAGGCGGGCGAGCACCTGGCCCTCGGCCACGGCCATGCCCTCCTCGACACGCACCTCCGTCACCTTTCCGGTCACCTTCGACGACACCGTCGCGCGGCGGCGGGCCGTCACGTACCCGGACGCATTCAGGACGGCCGGGGCCGCGCCCGCGCCCCCGCCGGCTTGCTCGGCGACGGTGTACGCCCGGACAACCAAGGGGGCGGGACCGCGCTGCCACCACCAGCCCGCGGCGGCAAGACCGAGGACCACGAGGGCCAGGGCGACCCAGATGACGGTGCGCCCGCGCGAACCTTCTCGGGAGTTGTCGTCGATCTTCAGGTCGGTCAACGGCGGCTTTGAAATCGGCATGAGCTCCCTGGTTCAGCAAACGCCCTACGTCACGACAGGACCAGACCCGATGAGCAGCGGGCGCGGATCCGCGGAGGGGATGGCGCGCCAGGGCCGCAATCTACTGATCATACAACGCCATCCAAGCCAGTCGATGATTGGTTCGGGGGGGCCCGGTAGGGGCAAGGCCCGAGCAGGCTCGACGTAAACGCCTCACCCGCAAGGCGATTAGGGGGTTAGGCGTTGACGGACGCTCGTCGGCCAGCTAATATAAGACTATATTGGTCCGGTATAATTCGGGTAGCCGAGAGGCGGGCGAATGAGCACGTCCCAGGACACAATCGAGGCGCTGGCCAGGCAGGATTACAAATACGGCTTTGTGACCGAGGTCGAGGCCGACGCGATCCCGCGGGGCCTGAACGAGGAGGTCGTCCGGGCCATCTCCGCCCGCAAGCACGAGCCCGACTGGCTGCTCACATGGCGGCTGGGTGCGTACCGGGCCTGGCAGAAGATCAGCGACCCGCAGTGGCACAACCTCAAGATCGAGCCGATCGACTTCCAGTCGATCATCTACTACTCGGAACCGAAAGGCCGGCCGTCGTACAAGCGGCTGGAGGACGTGCCCCCGGAGATTCTCGCGACCTTCGACAAGCTCGGCGTCCCGCTCGAGGAGCGCAAGCAGCTGGCAGGCGTCGCCATCGACGCGGTGTTCGACAGCGTGTCGGTCGCCACGACCTTCACGGACCAGCTGGCCGCGCTCGGGATCATCTTCTGCTCGTTCTCCGAAGCGGTGCAGCGGCATCCGGACCTGGTGCGGCGGTACCTCGGCTCGGTCGTTCCCCACACCGACAATTTCTACGCGGCGCTCAACGCGGCGGTCTTCAGCGACGGCTCCTTCGTCTACATCCCGAAGGGCGTGCGCTGCCCGATGGAGTTGTCGACCTACTTCCGCATCAACGCCGCCCAGACCGGCCAGTTCGAGCGGACGCTCATCATCGCCGACGAGGGGGCGTCGGTCAGCTACCTCGAGGGCTGCACGGCGCCGATCCGCGACGAGAACCAGCTGCACGCGGCGGTGGTCGAGCTCATCGCGCACGAGGACGCCACCATCAAGTACTCGACGATCCAGAACTGGTATCCCGGGGACAAGGACGGCAAGGGCGGCATCTACAACTTCGTCACGAAGCGCGGGAAGTGCGCGGGCCGCCGGTCCAAGATTACGTGGACGCAGGTCGAAACCGGCTCGGCGATCACCTGGAAGTACCCGAGCTGCATCCTGCAGGGCGACGAATCGGTCGGCGAATTCTACTCGGTCGCGGTGACCAACAACCACCAGCAGGCGGACACCGGCACGAAGATGATCCACCTCGGGAAGCGCTCCCGCAGCACGATCGTCTCCAAGGGCATTTCCGCGGGCCGCGGGCAGAACACCTATCGCGGGCTGGTCCGGATCGGCGCGAACGCGACCTCGGCGCGGAACTACTCCCAGTGCGACTCGTTGCTCATCGGCGATCGCTGCGGCGCCCACACGTTCCCGTATCTCGAGATCCACAACACGTCGGCGCGCGTGGAGCACGAGGCCTCCATCTCGAAGATTGGCGACGACCAGATCTTCTACCTGCGCCAGCGCGGCCTCGCCACCGAGGATGCCGTGAACCTGATCGTGAGCGGCTTCTGCAGGGAGGTCTTCCGGGAGCTGCCGATGGAGTTTGCCGTCGAGGCCCAGAAACTGCTCAGCGTCAGCCTCGAGGGGTCCGTGGGCTGAAGCCCGCCCTTCGGGCGCGACCCCGTCCTGTCACGCACGGCGAAGCTGGAGTCGAACACATGCTCGAGATCGAGAATCTGCACGTCACGGTGGGAGATCGGGAGATCCTCCGCGGGATCACGCTGTCGGTGGGGATAGGAGAGGTCCACGCCATCATGGGGCCGAACGGCTCCGGCAAGAGCACGCTCGCCAGCGCCATCGCGGGACGGGACGGCTACCAGGTGACGCAGGGAGCCATCCGGTTCCAGGGCCGCGACCTGCTGGCGCTCTCGCCCGAGGAGCGGGCGCGCGAGGGCGTGTTCATGGCGTTCCAGTATCCCGTCGAGATCCCCGGGGTGAACAACGCGTACTTCCTCCGCACGGCGCTCAACGCCATCCGCAAGCATCGCGGGCAGACGGAAGTCGATCCGGTGAGCTTCATGCGGACCGCGCGCGCGATCGCGACGCGGCTCGGGATGGACCCCGCGATGCTGAACCGTTCCGTCAACGAGGGCTTCTCGGGCGGCGAGAAGAAGCGCAACGAGGTGTTCCAGATGTCGGTCCTCGAGCCGGCGCTCGCCGTGCTCGACGAGACCGATTCCGGACTCGACATCGATGCGCTCAAGATCGTCGCATCCGGCGTGAACACGATGCGATCGCCCTCTCGCGCGATCGTCGTGGTCACGCACTACCAGCGCCTGCTCGACTACATCGTCCCCGACGTGGTGCACGTACTCGCCGAAGGCCGGATCGTCCGTTCGGGGTCGAAGGACCTGGCCCTCGAGCTCGAGCAGCGGGGTTACGGCTGGCTCGGCATGGAAACCGCGCGCGCATGACGGGAGTGCCGATGTCCGACACCACGAAGTCTGCCGCCCTCACGCGTGATGCCACGGTCGACTCCTACGTGGAGGAGTTCGATGCGTACGCCGATCGCCGGGCCGCCGAGCCATCCTGGCTGCAACTGAAGCGGCGGGCCGCGATCGACGCCTTCGGCCGGCTCGGGTTCCCGACGCCGCGGCAGGAGGACTGGCGCTTCACCAACGTGGCGCCGATCGCTTCGGCGCCCATTCCCCGGGCATCGTTGCCGGCCAACCCGGCGATGGTCGCCGGGATGGCGTCGCTGCCGGCGCTCGATCTCGCGGCCGAACTCGTCTTCGTGAACGGCGTCTACGAACCGTCGCTCTCCTCGGTCAGAGACCTTCCGCCCGGGACCAGGATTGGCCGCTTCGATGTCCGGTCGGCGGGCGATCCGTACGGAGTCCAGGACCGGTTGGGCGAGCAGGCCCAGGTCGATCGCCACCCGTTCGTCGCGCTCAACGCCGCTCTTTTCGAGGATTCGGCGGTCGTGGCACTGCCGGCAGGCTGCCGGGTCGAGCGGCCGATTCACCTGGTGTTCCTCGCCGAGTCGCCCTCGCGGCGCACCGCGATCTACCCGCGCGTGCTCGTCACCGCCGGGCCCGGCAGCGAAGTCAGGCTGATCGAAAGCTATCTCGGCCGTCCCGGCCAGGAGTACTTCACCAACGCGGTCTCCGAAATCATCGTGGGCGAGGAGTCCATCGTCGATCACTACCGGATCCAGCGGGAGAGCGCCCGCGCCTACCATGTCGGCGGCATGCACGTCCGCTGCGCCCGCCAGGGCCGGTTCTCGTCGCACTCGATCTCGCTCGGCGGCGCGCTCGTGCGCAACGACGTGGCGGTCGTGCTCGACGGCGAGGGCGCGAGCTGCGTCCTGAACGGCCTCTACGCGGCGGACGGGGACGCGCTCGTGGACAATCACACCGCCATCGACCACGCGCAGCCGCACTGCGAGAGCCACGAGCTCTACAAGGGGGTGCTCGGCGGCCGCGCGCGCGGCGTGTTTCACGGCAAGATTGTCGTCCGGCAGGACGCGCAGAAGACCGACGCGAAACAGACCAACAAGGCGCTCCTGCTCTCCGACCACGCCCAAATCAATTCGAAACCTCAGCTCGAGATCTTCGCCAACGACGTCAAGTGCACCCATGGCGCGGCCGTCGGCCAACTGGACGACGAGGCCATCTTCTACCTGCGGGCGAGGGGGGTCGGATCCGATGCCGCCAGGCGCATGCTGATCGAAGCGTTCGTCGGAGACGTGCTGGGACGGATCCGGCTGACCTCGCTGCAGGTGGAGCTCGAGTCGCCGGTGCGCGCGAGGCTTCGCGCGATGCTCGAGGCGCCCGAACGCTCGACCGCCGCGTGAGGAATCCATGGACGCCGGAACCCGAACGGAATCCGAGATCAGGCCGCTCGTCGTCGACGCGCTCGCGACCGTGTTCGATCCCGAGATCCCCGTCAACATCTACGAGCTCGGCCTGATCTACGACATCGACGTCACCGGCGCGGGCGAGGTGCGAATCCGCATGACGCTCACATCGCCCTCCTGCCCGTCGGCCCAGACGCTCCCGCACGAGGTCGAGTACAAAGTCGGCCGGATCCCGGGCGTGACCGACGTCTCGGTCGAAGTCGTGTGGGACCCGCCATGGGACCCCTCCCGCATGACCGAAGCGGCCCGGCTCGAGCTCGGCATGATGTAGGCTCCCAGCGAGGAGCCATGACCCACGCGTTCCGCGACGTCGTGCTCCGCCAGCTCGAAGAGCATGGACTTCGGCCGGTCGGCACCACCGATCCGGTGCTCATCCGCGATTTTCTCAGCGACTTGTATCGATACGAGATACGGCGCCTGAAGGCCCGGCTGCTCGCGGGCGAATTCGCGAAGGCCAGCTATCTCGACCGCGTGGTGGAACTCCGGCGGCGCTATCCCCTGCTCTCAGTGCCCCTCCAGCATTGGCTGGAGCCCGGCAATCAGGACCCAGGCGACAGTCCGCGGCCCTGACCGGCGGCGAATCGGACGCTCCGGGCAGAAGACGAGCCGCCTTGACATCCGATTGCGATTTGATATCATTTCGAAAGCATGGCCGGCGGTCGAGGTCGCGCCTCAGCCGGGATGAGTGGCAGGTTCGAACGCAGGAGATCACCAATGCGCCGGTGGCTGCTCGTCGTCGTCGTCGGACTCGTCGGCATCGCGGCGCTGACAGCGGACGCCTCGGCGGCGAAACTGCACCGGGCGTCGCGCTACGACGTCACGCTCGAGCTCGGGACCGACGGCTCGATGAGGGTGACCGAGCGGGTCGTGTTCGTGTTCGGGCCCGACTCGTTCACGACCGTGTTCAGGGAAATTCCAACACGCCGGACCGATGGCATCACGGTCCTCTCGGTGTCGATGGACGGCATCCCGTTCGGGCGCGGAAAGGGTCCGGGCCAATTCGAGACGCGGCGGGTCGAGAACGGGCAGGGGCCTCGGGTCATCTGGCATTTCGCGCCGGTCACGGGCTCGGACCATACATTCGAACTCAGCTATCGCGTCGGCGGCGTCATCATCCACTCGAACCAGAGCGATCGGCTGGAATGGCGCATCCTGCCGACCCGCCACGAGTACCCGATCGACTGCAGCCAGGTCAGCATCGTGCCTCCCGCCATGCCGGAGCTCTTCGCACCACCGAGCTTCGACCCGCCGGCGGCGCCACGTGCCGATCCGGCCCGCCTGGCGTTCAGCCGGTGCCAGTTCGATCCGGATCGGTCGTGGCAGCTTGCGATGGAGTTCCCATCCGGATCGCTCGCCAGAGAAGCGCCGCGTTGGCAGCAGACTGCCGAGCGCGGGCGACGCTGGGCGCCCGCCTTCGCGACGATCGCCGGAGTATTGCTGGTGACGGGAGTGATGGCGCTCTTCTTCTACTGGAACAACAACCGGCACGGCGTGGCCAGCGGCGAACCGGGGTCCAGGCGGCCGACTCCCCCCGCCGATCTCCCGGTTGCGATCGCCGGAGCGCTCACCCGCCCGGGCGCATCGGCGGCGTGGAGCCTCGTCGTCGCGACGTTGCTCGACTTCGCACGGCGAGGGATCGTCCGCATCGAGGAATCGGACAGCAAGTGGGGGCAACGCCAATTTCGAATCGTCAAGCTGCAAGGCGGTGCCGGCCTCACCGGGCATGAGCAGGTCGTGATGGACATGCTCTTTACGACGCGGCACGGTCCGGTCGACTCGGTGAGGCTCGCGGACCTGCGGCGTTCCGCGCCCAGGCACTGGAGAGGATTCCGCCGGCAGGTGCGCAGCGATCTGCGTGGTCTCGGGTATGTCAACGCCGATCGTGAGCACGCGTTGAAGCAGCTGCAGTGGATTGGCGTGGCGCTCATCGTCGTCGCGCTTCTCGGGCTCGGCGGCGCCGCGGTTGCGGTCAGCAGGTTCCAGGGCTGGCCGCTGCTCGTGCCGGCCAGCGTCCTCCTCGTTGGCCTCGCGACGATAGGCTTGGGAGTGGCGCAGAGTCCGCTTTCGGATGAAGGTCTGCGCCAGGCGGCCTCCTGGAGGGCATTCGGCGGCTACCTGAGGGATGTCGGACGCGGGAAGGCCTCCTCGCTCGAACCGCAGCTGTTCACCGGGCTGCTGCCGTACGCGGCTGCATTCGGCGCGGCCATCGGGTGGGCGAAGTTGCTGAAGAAGAGCGGCGCAGGCGGCGCGCCCGGGTGGATTCACTTCGCAACCTCGGGAACGGGTGACGAGATGGCAGGCGTTATCGCAGCGCTCAGCTCCGCGACATCAGCCGGGAGTCATGTCGACGGCGGCGTTTCTGCGGGCGCCGGCGCGGCGGGCGGCGCGGCGGGCGGAGGAGCCAGCGGGGCGAGCTAGGGCTGGCCCTCACTGCCGGGCGGCACGTAAGGGTGCCGCAGGTTGACCGGCGGTGAAGCCGGCCGGACGCGCAGGTTGATCATCTCGACGAACACCGAAAACCCCATCGCGAAGTAGATGTAGCCCTTCGGGATGTGCTGCCCGAACCCATCGGCGACGAGCGACATGCCGATGAGGAGCAGGAAGCTCAGGGCGAGCACCTTCACCGTCGGGTGCTTGTCGACGAAGGCGCCGATCCGAGCCGAGGCGAACATCATCACGGCGACGGCGGCGACCACGGCCGTCACCATGACTCCAAGGTCGTTGGCCATGCCGACGGCCGTGATCACCGAGTCGAGAGAGAACACGACATCGAGCAGCATTACCTGGACGATGACCGCCGAGAAGGAGGGCAGCACCCGTGAGGACCCGCGGCCCTCGTCGCCCTCGAGCTTGTCGTGAATCTCCATCGTGCTCTTCGCGACCAGGAACAACCCGCCGCACATGAGCACGAGATCGCGCCCGGCGAAGGGGTGGCCGAATACGCTGAAGAGCGGCCGGGTCAGCCGGATCATCCAGGTGAGGGAGAGCAACAGGCCGATGCGCATGAACATCGCGAGGAAGAGCCCGACGCGCCTGGCCCTCGCGCGCTTCGACTCGTGCAGCTTGCCGGCGAGGATGGAGATGAAGATGACGTTGTCGACGCCGAGCACGATTTCCAGCACGGTCAGGGTCGCCAGGGCGATCCAGGTCTGCGGATTGGTGAACCATTCGATCATGAGCAACTCCGCGGCTCCACCGGATACGCAACAGGCCAATCGCCCCCGGCGAGGGTTGCGGGAGGGTGGCGGCGCCACTTAGAATCGGCCGGTGGACACGAGCCGATCAGGCCTTCGATCATACCGTCCCGCTCGCCGCGTTGGAATGTGGATCCTGGCCGGCGTGACCCTCATCGCGCTGCTCACCGGGGCTGTCCTCTACGCGCGCTCGATTCCTGATTGGTACCAGGGCTCGGACGAAGCCATCATCGAAATCGACACCCTGCACGCGATCAACGGCCTGACGTCTGGATCCCTCAACGCGTTCTGGGCCTTCGGGCCGTACTCGCGCTACGGGTGGCGGCATCCCGGCCCGCTCTACTTCTACCTGCTCGCCCCGGTCTATGCGGCGGGCGGGTTCGGCACGCCCGCACTGAAGGTTGGAGCGTTCCTCATCAACCTCGCGGCGCTCCTCGGCATCGCGTGGGCGATCCGGAAGCACCTCGCGCCGTTGCCAGGGGCCGTCGTCATGGCCACCTTCACGCTCTTTGCGGTCCGAGCCGGCGCGATCCTGCCGAGTGTCTGGAACCCGCACGTCGTCATCCTGCCGTTTGTCGCGACGGTCCTGTTCGCGGCGGCCGTCGCGATCGGAAGGGCGGGCGTCCTGGTCCCGCTCGCCGCGACGGCATCGTTCGTCGCGCAGACGAACGTGGCGCTCGTGCCGGAGGTCGCAACAGTCGTCGGTGCATCGCTGGTGCTGCTCTTCCGGCGCCACACGGCCGGCGGTCGGTCGAGTCCTGCCGAGGTCTTCCGTCTCGTACGGCGACCGCTCATCGGAGCCGCCGTCGTGTCTCTCGTCCTCTGGGCGCCGGCTCTCTTCGATCAGGTGCACAGCCGGAACGGAAACCTCGGGCAGCTGATCGCCTTCTTCACCGACGGGCAGCGTCGCGGCCAGCTTGCCATCGACGCCTGGCGAGCCTTTGCGGACAGCCTGTCGTCCTTTACAAGGTGGGCGATCGCCGTGCCCTGGGGCAGTCCTCTCGTGATGACCAAAGGATGGCCCGCAACGGTCATCGCCCTGTTGCTGGTCGTGGCGCTCCATCGCGTCCGGAGCACGCGAATCGCCGGCGCCCATCCGTATCTTCGCGCTCTCGGCGTCATCGTCGTCGCCGGTTCTGTCGTCGCGCTCTGGTCGTGCACGCGGATCGAGGACGAGATCAACGGCTACGGCGTGTTCTGGATCTCCGCGCTCGGGATGCTCGGGACAGCGGCTCTCGCTGGATACGGGGCGGCCTGGCTCGCCGGGCGTGTCAGGTTTCCCGACTGGCCGGCCTCGGCGGCCACCGCCAATCTCATTGTCGTCGCCTGCGCGCTCATCGTGGCGGGTGCTGGCGCGCTGAAGTTCCAGGCGCAGCGTTCCGCTGCCGAGCGACGCGTCCGGCTCGAGCCCGTCATCCCAAGGCTCGTCGACGGCATGCGACTGTACATGGTAAGGATGGACGTCCGACGACCTGTCCTCGAGATCCGCGGCCAGTGGGGCGACGCGGCCGGCGTGCTGCTCAATCTCTATCGGCGGGGCCAGCGCCTCGCCGTGAACCCGGACCGCGAGTTCATGTTCGGGCCGCAGTTCCGGCGAAGCGGCACCGAGGACCGGGAGTTCGAGATTAGCGAGCGGGCCAACCATCGCGAGCTGAAGGAACGGCCCGGCGACATGGAGATCGCGGCCTACGGCGAGACGTGTCTTCACACCATCGATCCGCTGCTCCTCAAGGAGCAGGCCGCCCTTCGGGCCGAGGCGCGGTCTGGCGCCGCGCCCGCGCCGAGCCCGAGACCGAGCGCCCGATAGCCCGCGCCAGGTACCCACGATGCCGCACCGAATCATGGAGCCGAAGACGAAGAGCCCGAGCAGCCCTCCCGTTCCCGCCCGCGTCACGGTCTTCGCCCCGGCCTCCGTCTCGAACGTCGGACCGGGGTTCGACGTACTGGGCTTCTGCTTGCACCGGCCGGGCGATCGCCTCGAGGCCGAGTGGATCGATGCTCCGGGGATTGAAATCGCCGAGGTCACCGGCGACGGCGGCAAGCTCAGCGCCGACCCGGCTCGGAACGCGGCCGGAGTCGCGGCCAACGACGTGCTGTCGCGATCTCAACGGCTCGCCGCCGACCTCGGCCAGGCCACCATTGCCGGGGGCGGTTTCCGTCTCCGCCTTCATAAGCAGATGCCGCTCGCGAGCGGTCTCGGCAGCTCCGGCGCCTCGGCGGCCGCGGGCGCGGTGGCTGCCAACGAACTGCTCGGCCGGCCCTTCTCCAGAATCGAGCTCGTCGCAAGCGCGATGGAGGGCGAGCGAGCCGCGTGTGGGTCGGCCCACGCCGACAATGTCGGACCGTCGATCCTCGGTGGCTTCGTGTTGATTCGGAGCTACGCCCCGCTCGAGATTCTCAGCCTGCCCGTGCCCGAGGGCCTTCACGTGGCGGTCGTGCATCCGCACTGCGAGGTGGCGACCTCGGAAGCGCGACGGGTCCTGGCCGACCGTTCCTATCCGCTCCCGGACATCGTCGCTAACAGCGGCAATCTCGCCGCGCTCATCACCGCGCTGCACCGCGGAGATTTGCCGCTGCTCGGCCGGTGTATTCAGGACCGCCTCGTCGAGCCCGTACGCGCCTCACTCGTGCCCGGATACCACGCCGTGAGACGCGCGGCTTTGGAAGCCGGCGCACTGGGGTGCTCCCTCTCCGGTTCGGGCCCGTCAGTCTTCTGCATCGCTGATTCGCCGGAAGGAGCGGCGGCGGCGGCGCTGGCGATGCGGCGCGCGTTCAGATCGAATGCCGGAATCGGGAGCGAGGCCTACGTCGGGATGGTGAACACCGAGGGCGCAAGGGTGCTCTCGCCGGATCCGACTCCCGCCTGACGGACACCATGCGACTCATCAGCACGAGCGGCCGGGCCCCTCACGCAACGTTCCGCGAAGCCGCGCTCCGCGGCCTCGCGCCGGATGGCGGTCTCTACATTCCTGACGCCTGGCCCAGCCTCGCGCCTGAGGAGTTGGAGTCGTGGCGCGGCTCGCCGTTTCCCGATGTCGCCTCCGCCCTCGCGCAGCGGTTACTGGCCGACGAGTTCGCGCCCGGCGTGATCGACGAGCTGGTGCGGCGTGCGCTCGACTTCCCCGTGCCGACCGTCCCGCTCGGCGACGATCTGTACCTCCTCGAGCTCTTCCACGGCCCGACGATGGCCTTCAAGGATTTCGGGGCGAGATTCCTCGGGCGGTTCTTCGGACACCTGCTCGAGGAGCGGCGGGAACAGGCCACGCTCCTCGTCGCGACATCGGGCGACACCGGCAGCGCGGTGGCCCACGGCTTCACCGGCGTCGCCAACGTGCGAGTCGTGATCCTCTATCCGAAGGGGAAGGTGTCGCCGTTCCAGGAAGCCCAGATGGCGACGCTCGGCGGCAACGTCACCGCGGTGAGGGTCCCAGGGGTCTTCGACGATTGCCAGCGCCTGGTAAAGCGGGCGTTCCAGGACGCGGACCTCGCGGCGCTTCGGCTCTCATCGGCGAATTCGATCAACATCGGCCGGCTGCTTCCGCAGAGCTTCTATTACGTGGCCAGCTATCTTGCCGCGACCTCCGCACCGGGCGAGCGGGTCATCTTCTCAGTGCCGTCGGGCAATCTCGGCGACCTCACCGCGGGCCTCATGGCCAGGCGAATCGGCGTGCCGATCGATCGGTTCGTCGCCGCAACGAACATCAACGACGTCCTCCCGGAGTTCCTCGAGACCGGTGTCTATCGGGCCCGCCCCTCGCGCACGACGCTCTCGAACGCGATGGACGTGGGCGACCCGAGCAACTTTCCGAGGGTGCTTCATCTCTGCGGCGGGTCGGCCGACGGCGTGCGCGGCCAGGTCGACGGCATCGTCGTCCGCGAGGACGGCACGCGCGCCGCCATCAGGTCCGCCTGGTCGCGATACCAGCGCGTCCTCGATCCTCACGGGGCGGTCGGGTACTCGGCCGCGACGGCGTGGCGGCAGGCCCACGCGGACCGGCGTGAGAAGGTCATCGTGCTCCAGACGGCGCACCCGGCGAAGTTCGGAGATGTGATCCGCGAGGAACTGGGATTCGAACCCGGCCTGCCGCCGCACGAGCAGGATTGGCGGGAACGGCCGTTGCTGGCGTCGGACCTTCCGGATGCCCGATCGGAGACCTTTCGCGATTTCCTCCTCGCCCTGTAACCTCGGCCGGCCGGATCGGTCTAAAGACGAGGAGGACGACTCTCGTGAGAATCCTTCGCGGGCTGGCCAGCCGGCGGCTGGGTTGCGGCTGCCTGGCCGGCACCTACGAAACCTACAACGGCGAGGTCATCGAGGTGGTGGACTGGCACGCCACGACGTGCCGCGATGCCGGCCACCTCAGGCGCGGGGCTGTCCAGGCGGCCCAGCCGCTCGCTGCGTATGGAGCGCCGCGCCTGCCGCGGCGGCCACAACACCGCTGAGACCGACGAGCCCGACCAGGTTCGGGAAGACCTGGAGTCCGTTCATCAGGTCGCCCCAGCTCCACACGGTCTCGACGCTGAGCGTCGCGCCCAGCGGAATGAGCAGGCAGTAGATCCATCGATACGGCAGCGTGACTCGCTTTCCGAGCAGATACTCGAAGAACTGCTCGCCGTAGTACGCCCAGCCGATGAGCGTCGTGTACCCGAACAGGAACGCGCAGAACGCCACGATCCACCCGCCCACTTCGGGAATCGCCGTGTTGAACGCCTGCGCGACGACCGCCGTGCTCGTCTGACCCGATCGCCACACGCCGCTCACGAGGATGGTGAGCGCGCTGATCGACGAGGTCACGAACGACACGACGAACACTTCGATCATCGCGTTCAGGCCCTGCTGGGTCGGCTGGGTCGAGCGGGCCGTCCCGTAGGCGACGGCCGCCGTTCCGTATCCAGCCTCGTTCGCGTAGATGCCCCTCGCGAGCCCGTAGCGCATCGCGAGCATGATCCCGATGCCGGCGCTGCTGCCCACGGCGGCCTTGAATGAGAACGCCTCGCGGACGACCATCGCGAGGACCGACGGAAGCGCCTGCGCGTGGCTGAGGATCACGTAGAGTCCGCCTGCCAGGTACAGCCCGATCTTCAAGGGCGACAGGCGCTCGGCGACCCGGCCGATGCTCTTCACCCCGCCGATGATCACGAGCCAGGTCAGCACGGCGATGATCACCCCGGAGATCCAGGTCGGCACGGCGAACTGGCTCTTCAGCACGATAGCCATCGAGTTCGGCTGTGTGAAGGGCGTCGTAAAGAGCGCGGCCGTCGCCGCCACGAGGGCGTAGGTGCCTGCCAGCCACGGCGATTTCAGCCCGTCGCGAAGGTAGTACATCGGGCCCGAGGAACTGCCGCCCTCGCGCGCCGTGCGGAAACTGATCCCGAGCACAGCCTCGGCGAACTTGATCGCCATGGCGATGAAGCCGTAGGCCCAGATCCAGACGAGTGCGCCGGGTCCGCCCGACACAATCGCCGTGGCGACGCCGGCGATATTGCCTGTGCCGATCGAGGCCGCGAGCGCCGTCATGAAGGCCTGGAACGGCGAGAGCGCGCCGCGCGCATTGGCGCTCTCGGCGGGGATCATCGTGCGGGCGGCTTCCGGAAAACGCCGCACCTGGACGAATCGGGTCCGGATCGTCAGATAGACACCGGTCACGATGAGCAGGATCATCAGAGGGCCGGGCATCGGTCCGACAGGCGTGGCCCATGGACCCCAGACGGCGTCGCTCATCCACGCAATAGCGCGGCGAAGGCTGTCGGACATGCGGAGAATCCTAGCATGCGGCCAGTACGCCGCCCGCCGGACCATCCGCCGCGCTCGGGCGGCACGGCCGCCGGCGCGAAAGTCTTACGGAATCGGTACAGGACGGGTAAGATAAAAAGACCTCATGGCGACGCTCGCCGGTGTCAAGCAGCGGTTCGACCGATCGATCGTCGAAGGTCCTCTGCCGAAGGTCGTCTGGAAGCTCGCCTGGCCGACGATGCTCCAGAACGTCATCGCGGGGCTGCAGGGCATCATCGATCACACGATGGTCGGGCACTTCGTCGGCTTCGCGGCGAACGCCGCCATCGGGATCAGCATGCAGATCATCCTGGTGGTCGTGGTGTTCATCGCGGCGCTCTACAGCGGCATGGGAGTGCTGGTCGCGCGGCTCGCTGGCGCCGGCGAGCCCGAGAAAGTCAATCGCGTCGTCTACCAGGCGTTCCTGACTTCGATCCTGCTCTCGGTCTTCGTGCTGGCGCCGATCGGCTGGTTCTTCGCACCCTCGCTGCTCGACGTGGTCCATGCAACGCCGGCCGTAAAGGACTCCGCGCTGCCCTTCCTGCGGACGATGTTCGTCGGCAGCATCGGCATGCTGGTGTTCTTCATGCTGGGCGGCGCGCTTCGCGCGGCCGGCGACGCCCGCACGCCGCTGCGCCTCGGGATCGTCAGCACGGTGCTGAACGCCGCCTTCAACGTCGTGCTCATCCCCGGACTCGGCCCGATCCCGGGCCTGGGGGCGTTCGGCGCGGCGCTCGGCACGACGCTCGCGAATGCCATTGTCTCGAGCATCGGCATCTACCTGCTCGTCTCGGGCCGGCTCGTGGTCCGGCTCTCCGGCCTGGATTCACTGAAGCCGGACTGGGGCATCATCCGAACGCTCTTCCGCTTCGGCCTTCCGACCGGGATGCAGGGAATCGCGATGAACGTCGCCGGCGTGCTGCTGCTCCGCTTCATCGGATCGCTGCCGGCAAGCGCTGAAGCGCAGGCCGCCTACGCGGTCGGATATACGGAGCTCTTCTCGCTCATCACCTGGACCTCTGTCGGCCTGATGGGCGCGACGGCGGCGGTCGCCGGCCAGAACCTCGGGGCCAATCGGCCGGACCGGAGCCTGGAAGCCGCCTGGGTGGCGTCCCGCATCGGGCTCGGCGTGGCCGCGGTCGTCGGAACGATGTTTCTGGCGATTCCCCGCGTGCTGCTGGGCGTGTTCGGGCTGAACGATCAGACGGTCGTGCAGCTCGGCGTGCAGTTGCTCGGGTACCTGAGCGTGTCCGGTTTCTTCATCACGGTGGCGCTGGCGCACACCGGCGCGCTGCAGGGCACGGGAGATACGCGCAGCCCGTTCTACATCAGCCTGGCCTCCCAGATCGTCGTGCCGCTCGGATTGTGCTTCGCGTTGTCGTCGATGCGCACACTGCAGCCAGGCGACATCTGGATGGCGATCGTGCTTGGCCACTTCACCCGGTGCCTGCTGAGCGTGGTGCGGTTCCGCCAGGGCAAGTGGCGCCACATCACGGTGGACATCGGCCCGACGCCGGCGTGAGCCGCGCGGGGAGACCCGCGTGCGCAAAGTTAGCGGCGGGCTCGAAGCGCGTCGACGAGCCGCCGCATGTCCTCGGGCAGAGGCGCGGTGAAACGCGCGCGGCGGCGCGTGGCCGGATGGATGAACTCCAGGCGCCACGCATGGAGCGCCTGCCGATCCAGCGAGGGCGCGCCAGAGGATTCGATCGGCGCGCCGAATCGGTACTGGCGTTCGCCGACCAGCGGATGCCCGCGAAGGCCAGCCTGCACGCGGATCTGATTCCGCTTCCCCGTCACGAGGGACACTTCGACGAGCGCCGCGGCGCCGAATTGCTCGGCCACCTTGTAGTGGGCGATCGCCTCCTTTGCCTTCTCCTCCTTCACGTGGGCCCGGCGCTGCACCAGACGCTCCGAATCCCAGGCGAGCAGATCACGCCACGTGCCGGACCTTGGCGTCAGCCGTCCGCAGAGCAGGGCCTGGTAAATGCGAACGGGACTTCGCGTTTCGAACTGCGCCTTCAAGTGATCGCGCGCGGCCGCCGTCTTTGCGAAGAGCACGAGCCCGCTCGTATCTCTATCTATTCTGTGGACGACGAAGAACCGCGATCGAACGACGTGGCGGCCGTGGTCCTCGAGCAGGTGCAGCATCGTGACTTCGGCGTCGCGATGGCCCGGCAGCGGCTCGACGATGAGGCCGGGCGGCTTGTCGAGCACGACGATGGCATCGTCTTCGTGCAGGATGCGCAGCTGGGATCGTGCGCCGTGAACCGCGCGATCGACGGGGCTCGAGGATCCGGGGCGGTCGATCCACAAACCGACCGTGTCGCCGGAATGCAGTCTCCGCCCGGCCTGGGATGCATCAATCGGTTCGCCGTTCAGGAAGACCTTGCCGCGCGCGATCCACTCGGCGGCGCGGCCGCGCGAGCGCACGTCCGGCCGACGCGCCAGCCACAGGTCGAGCCTCGCGCCGGCGACTTCCTCGCTGATCGTCCACTCGGTCATCTCGACACTCTCGAATCAAGCGAACGCCGCGTCTACTGCGGCTCGCCTGCCCGCGCGCAATCCCGACCGCCACAGCAGCCAGACTGCCGGGCCGCCGTACGCCACAGTGTATACTCGGGGAATTCAAACCCCGCCTCCGGCCTCGGTCGATCCCGGACACGGCGCGCGGGACGGACAGGAGCGCGACAGATGGGCGGCAGAGTCTCGCAATCGTACAAGAACCATTCGCGGATCGTTCCGGCCTATCACTACGTGGCGTTCCCGCTCTTCGGCGCCAACTTCTTCTGGGCGCTGTACCAGACCGTCGTCCAGTTCTCGTGGCATCACGCCGTCGATCTCGCGCTGGCGACTTCGCTCGTACTTCTCTTCTTTCTCACGAGGGTGATGGCCCTCACCGTCCAGGATCGCGTCATCCGCCTCGAGATGCGGCTGCGGATGCGGGACCTGCTTCCGGAGAGCCTGCAGCCCCGCATCAACGAGTTCAGCGTGAAGCAGCTCGTGGCGCTCCGGTTTGCGGGCGACGAGGAGCTGCCGGAGCTTGCGCGTCGCGTGCTCGACGAAAGGCTCGTCGATCAGAGGCTCATCAAGCAGTTGGTGAGGAACTGGCAGGCCGACCACCTTCGGGCCTGAAGGGACCTCCCGCGACATGACCCCCGAACAGGCCCGGCTCGAAGAGTTCCCCGTCCTCGCACACAAGACGTTTCTCGACGCGGCGTGCGCGAGCCTGGCGCCCCGACGCGCCGCCGACGCGATCGCCTCGTTCCTGCGGTTCGTCCAGGAGTGCCCGTCGCGATCGTCGACCGACTACCACATCGCGCTCGACGCCTCGCGAGACGCGGCCAGGCCCGAGGCCGCCCGACTCATCGGGGCGGCGTCCGACGAGATCGCGCTCGTCGAAAGCACGACGCAGGCGCTGACGATCGCGGCGCGGGCGCTGCCGATCGGCGCCGGCGACAACATCCTCGTTCCGGACCTCGAGTTCCTCCAGGTGCCGCTCGCCTGGCGCCAGCCGGCCGCGGGGCCCGGGCCCGAGATCCGGCTGGTGCGCAACCAGGGCGGCACGCTTCCCGTCTCGAGATTCGAGGAGCAAATCGACCGGCGCACCCGGGCCATCGTGATGAGCTCCGTGCAGTGGAGCAACGGGTACCGCGCGAGTCTCGACGCGATCGGATCGCTCTGCCGAGAGCGCGGCCTGTGGCTCGTGGTCGACGCGATTCAACAGCTTGGCGCGTCTCCGTTCGACGTCGGGCGCACGCCGGTCGACCTCGTCGTCTGCGGCGGCCACAAGTGGCTCAATGCCCCGTTTGGGGTCGGATTCCTCTACATCCGGCGCGAGATCCTGCCGCGGCTCCGCCCGCCGGTCGCGGGCTATCTCGCCGTCGATCCTCCCGAAGGGGGCTGGGGCGAGTACTTCGCGACGCCCGGCATCTCGCCGCTCCAAGGCGTCACCTACACGAGCGCGGCCAGAAGGTATGAAACGGGAGGGACGGCCAATTATCCGGGAGCCGTCGGCTTGGCGGCCTCACTCAGGCTCATCAACGAGCTGGGGCACCAGTCGATTGCCGAACACGTCCGCACGCTGACCACGCGGCTCATCGACGGCCTCGACCGGATGGGCGTGCCGGTCGTGACCCCGCGCGATCCTCATGAGCGGGCCGGCATCGTGACCTTCGGACTGGGAAGCGCGGAGCGAGAGAAGGAGGCGCTCGAGCATCTGCTCGACCATCAGGTGATGGTCTCCCTCCGGTACACCTCGGGTGTCGGCGGGATCCGCGTGTCCTGCCACTTCTTCAACAGCACGGACGACGTCGACAGGCTGATCGAGGTCCTCAATAGCTGGCGCCAGGGCCGCCGCCGCCATTCCTGACCAGCGCGCCTCGCATTCACGATGGTGAACCGGCTGGCTGGACCCTGGCGCCACGCTCAGGGCGCCTCTCCCGAAGGCAGCCCCGCGGCCGGCGCTGCAAGCATCGAGCCGCTCGTGAAGCCGCGCCAGGGCGGCTCGCCTTGAAATGTGGCTCACAAGATTGGCGGGCGGCTTACAGCCGTGGTTTGCCCGAGGCCCCGAGAGGCAGGCCGGGCCTTCGAGCGGGGCGGACGCCGCCGTTTACGACGGTTCGACGAAGAAGCGTGCCTTCTGGACCGTCGACGCCTGCGACTGCTTGTCCTTGATCCTCACGACCAGCTCGAACTCGCCTGCCGGAAACGGCGCGAGCGGAAAGGTCATCCCGGTGGCAACCGTGCCGTTCGAACTGTCGAAGGTCCGGTCGAGCGTCCGGGCGTTGAGTTGCTGGGGCTTGGTCTTGTTGAAGAACCTGGCGTGGTCCTTGATCCGCTGCTGGAACACGTATTCAACCGTCAGGTCCGGCTTGACGGATTCGTCCGGTTTCCAGCCGTAGATCCTGCACGCGACGTGGAGCCGGTCGTTCTGGTGAAACCTGTTGCTCGCCGCCGGCGTCAGCGCCGTCACTCCGAATGCGAACGCTCGCTCCGTCGTGCGTTGCGAGGCTCGCGTCACGATCGAGCCGATCACGAGCGGACTCGCGACGACGGCGGGGGCCGAGAGATTCGGGATCGCGACTCGCTGCCTTGATGTCGCGGCCACGTCGCCGCCAGACTCCGCGCGGTACGCGAGCACCGCCGCCACATCGTACTCGCCGGGTGCCAATGCAAACTCCCTGATCTCGAGCACGGCGCCCGGCCTGCCGGTCGCGCGCACCTCAATGGCCCCGGGCGGGCCCGACGCGCCCGCGGTGTCCGCCCGGACGATTCGCAGCCGCAGCAACCAGGCGGCGGGCACGTCTCCGCCGACTGCGACCGGCACTCGTATCGTTCCTCCCGCCTGACGATACGCGTCGGCCTGGACGAAGATCGGCACCGTAAGCTCCGGGCCCGCCGGCTCCGCGCGCCGGCCCGTGACGAGATAGGTGCCAGGCGCGGCGTTCAGAAGCGCATCGATCGTGGCCGTGTCGGCCGGCGGCGAGGTGCCGCGCTGACGGGCCTGCATGCTCGTCCCAGCGCTGACGACCGCCACGACGACGATTCCGAAGAGTCCGACCGCCACGCTCTTCGCTGTCAGTCTGCTCACTTGCCCTCCGCTCGAATCTCGGGAATGAACCAGGGCACCACTTGTGTGTACGATCCGCGTGGTGTGGACGGAATCTTCAGCACGCTGCAGCCGAGCGACGCGAACCTCCGCTGCGGGCTCAGGCTGAGGGACGGGTAGGCCGATCGCTGGGGCGATCTGCCGACCATGTGCTCGATCTGCTCCACGAAGTACTCGCGAGACTCGAGCACACGAGGCGTCCCGACCGCGTCGGCGACGACGCTCACCGCGAACAGCGCGTTCACCGCAGCCTGCCGGTCCGGGACCCTCACGCGGCGCTCCTTCAGCCACGCCATCCCGCGGGCCGCGTGCTGCTCGAATCGATCCGGCGCGACGGCCGCGCTGACCAGGTACGCCCGATCTCGCACCGTCGCCGGCAAGTCGTCGACCTGGTCGCCAGCCAGGCTGGCAGACAGGAAGACCCGAGGAGAGTTCTCCAGCCAGTCCATTCCGGAGATCGCATCCGACAGGCCGCGAAGTTCCTGCGGCCCAAGCCAGGGCACGATGGCCTCGGGCCGACCAGCCAGGCGCACGCGCCAGGCCTCGGCGCTCAACTCGTCGGCGCGATTCACACACTCCGGCGTGTCGTTCCCCGGCCCGATCGCTGTGGCGAGCCGCCGTGCCGCCTGTTCGCCGGGGCTTCCGCAGCGGGCGACCTGAAGCACCCGCTTCGAACCTGAAGGCGGAAGCGTGGCGCGAAGGTGCTGGGCGAGCGCGTCAGCCTCGAGCGTCAACCCCCTGGAGAAGTAGATCGCGTAGAACCCGCTCGCCTCCCGCTGCTCGGGAGGCGCACCGGTCTGCGGGAAGATGCAGGGCAACCCCGACTGCTCGCAGAAGTGGTGAACCGGCGTCCAGTCACCGTCCGCGATGCCGCCAATCACGGCAAAAACGGGCTGGCGTGCGTACTGTTCGGCGAGTTGTCGAGCCCAGTCCGCCGGGGGTCCCGTCAGCGCCCATTCGTGAATCTGCCAGTCCCGGTAGAGGTCGTACCGGGATTTCATGTCCCAGGGTCCCCGATCCCGGCGCTTCGCCTCGAGCCGCGTCCCGGCGTTTTTCGCCTCCGCGAAGGCGCGGAACACCGCCAGCATGGCGTCCTGCCTGAGTGGATTCGACGATGGAGATGTAATGGTGGCAAAGTGCAACGTGGTTCCGTTCACACCGTCCGGCGGGCGGGCATTCAACGACCGAAGGTAGGCCGACAGCGCCGACCCGTCGAGCGCCTCGATCTCATATCGGGGCATCGTCGCCATGAGGCGGCGGCCCGCCGGGTCGATGCCATCTCGAATCGCCCGCAGCAGAGAGGCGTCGTCGTAGGCCGGCCGCGTGCCCGGACCAGTCGTGCGAAGGCCAAGCTGCGGGTTGCCGAGCACACGCGCCGCGAAGAGGACCCGGCCAACAACCGGCGGCGTCGTCACGGGCCCCTCGGTCGTTCCCCAGCCGCTTCTGCGATGGCAGTTGATGCACGGCATCTCGGTACTCTTCACCCTCAGATCGCCCTGCACGGTCGCCGCCACCGCCCTGTTGCGGGAAGACAGCCCCGCCAGGTAGAGGCGTCCCCCCGACTCCTGCAGCGAAACGGAGGGGCGCTGGCGAGGGTCCGCCGGAGCAGAGGCGTGGAGTTGAACCGGGTCCGGCCCGAGCAGCCAAATGGCGGCGGCCAGCGTGCCAATGCAAGTGAAGAACTGCCTCATCCGTTGGCGCCGTGCCAGTCAGCGAAGGGTGGTCGTCTTCGGAACGCCCGTGTACGCGCGCTCCAGGGTTTCGACGCCGGCCAGGCCGTCGAGCTGCTCCCATGGTCCCCTTCCCGACCGCCGAATGAAGGTGAGAGCTGCGTGGCTTTCCTTGAGGCCGCGAAACGCGCCGAATGCCTGCTGGGCCGCTTCGACGTTTGCCATCGACCCGGTCAGGAACCGCCAGTTCGCGCCTGCCCCGACACGAGCGGCGTACTCCCGCAACCGAGCCGGCGTGTCCACCTCCGGATCGATAGAGATGGACACCAGGCGGACGTCGCGTCCGGCTGCGGACAAGCGCTCGGCCAGTTGCTTGAACCCGGCGCTCATCACCGGACAGATCGTCGTGCAACTGGTGAAGATGAAGTTGAGCAGCACGGGAACGTCGGCCGTGACGGCGTCCCGCAGGAGCACCTCCTCCCCGTTCGAGTCGATTAGCGCCAGCCGGCCGATGGTCGGCTGGACGTCCATCGCCCTCGACACGGGGCCGCCCATTGCGGTCGCGGCCATCCCGTGATTCGCGTGCGACGGGCTCACCGTCTGCGCGACGCCGACCGGCAGCGCCGCAGCGAGCGATGTCAGAACGGTTGCCGCCGCCACCTTGGCGCGGAGAGCCGAGCGGATCGATTTCGATGGCGCTGAAGGCCTCATCGTGTGCCGAACCCCTTCCTCCTACTGGCGGACAATCAGCCCGCTCACGCTGAATTCGCCGATCGTGACCGTGACCCGCTGCGACTTGTGGATGAACCGGCCCGGATTCGCGAAGAACATGAAGTAGACGCGTCCCGGCTTCGGATCGTTCGTGCTCCTGAGCGGCCCGGTCTTCGGCGGGGTCGGGACGAACATGACTGCGCCGGACTTCTCGTCGGTGAGGATCGCCCGCGTCTTCCGATCGAAGAGCGGGGCTGCCTTGGCCGGATCCACGACGCGATACCGGAAATCGAGCATGTAGCCGGCCGCCGTCAGTCGAAGCGCGTCGATCTGGATCCCCCAGCGGTTCTCGATCCCGGCCTTGTCGATGGCAGGCACCGGTCGCGTTGCGCCGGCCGGACCTGGCCACCTGCCGGGCGGACCGCCATTGAAGTGGCCATTCACCGCGGGCGCAGCCGGGGCGGACCCTTGAGGAGCGGCAAGGGCGGAGCGGTCTCCCATCGTCAAGACCAGCACCGCCCCCGTCGCCGCCAGTAACGTGGATCGTCCGATCATCGTCTCAGCCGAGCCCTCTCAGTCGTTGTTGATGATCGTCCCGATGCCCGTCCCCTTGACGATGACGGCGTTCATCGGGAGAGCGAGGTTCACGTAGAACGTCTCGTTCGGCTCGACTCGCGTGTCGCCCACGATTGGAACCGAAATCGTCAGGGTCTGAGTCGATGCCGTCGTCGCCGGGAATGACAGTATGCCAATCCGGAACAGGTAGTCGGGCACCCCGGCCGGGAAGTTGAACAGCGCGCCGGTGGCGGTGTTGTCCTGCGTGATGTAGCCGACGGTGGCCGCGCCCGCGTGCGCTCCGGTCAGCGTGACGGTGAACACCATGTTGGAGGTACCGCTCGTCCCTTCGACGACGCTCACGTCGTCGATTGACAGGGTCGGAACAGGATCGTCGTTGACGATCGTCCCTGTGCCCTGGCCGTCGAGGATCGTCGCGTCGGTCTCTCCCGGCGCGAGCGCGACGTTCAGGACGAACGTCTCATTCGGCTCGTAGAAGGTGTCGCCCTTGATCGTCACGTTGACCGGCTTGCTCGTTTCGCCCGGCGCGAAGGTCAACGAGTTGAGCGCGGAATTGGTCAGTGTGACGTAATCGCAGGCCGTGACGGTCGGGGTGCAGGCTGCGGCCCCGCCCGATGCCGTTCCGTTCGTCGTGGAGTACCTCACCGTCACGGGATTGGTAATCGCGCGGGACAGCGTGACCATGAAGGTCATGAGCGTCGTCCCGGAATTGCCTTCCGATGCCGACGCATCGTTGACCGAGACGGTGGGCGGGCCGAGCGGCACGAGCTGATCGGCGCCGATGGTCGGGTAGACGCCGACCAGGACGCGGGAGTCGCCGGCGCCGTAGTCGGCGTCCGCGCGAAGCGCGTTCGGCACGGCGCCCGAGTTCGTGTAGCGCCCGGTGGTCGCCGCGATCTGGCCGGTGTACAGCGGCTGACCATTCTGAGCCGCCGTCACGTGGTAGTCACCGTACGGGAGGCCGTTATCCAGCCGGTTCAGCGTGAGCGGTCCGAACATCGCCCGGATGAAGTTCCCGCCCTCGTCGAACGCCGCCGGCACCGGGATGGCCGAGGCCACATCGGGTGCGACGATCGTTTGCCTCCGGTCCCCGTTGTCGTAGGGCCGGATGAATGCCGGTGCGGCGGTCGAGTTGGTCGCCGCCGGGACGCCCGCGCCCGCGAGGGCGGTGGCGACCGAGTAGCTCATGTTCATGTTCCCGGCCGCTCCGATGACACCGAAGTCCCAGTACGGCGGAGCCGGGTGACCCGGTCCGGCCGTCGACGGGAAGAGCCGGTAGGCGAGCACGGCGGGCCCTTGTCCGAGGTTCAGCGTGCACCCCGGGTCCTGGGGGTTCGCGCACGGGCCGAAGTAGAACGAGCGGTTCTGCCAGACGATCGAATTCCAGATCGCCGGGTTCGAGTAGTTCACGCCGCCGATCGGACCGAGTTGAGAGCTGTTCGATCGCGACACGATGCCGGACGGCTGTGCCGTCGATGTATTGGGGCCGTTCAGGAAGGCCGGCCCGCCCACGGCGAGGCTGTCGTTGTGCGCGATCGTCGTGTGGAAGATCTGGACGTTGACCGCGTCCTGCAGCGCGATCCCCGCTCCGGCCAGCCCGGCGACGTTGTTGACGATGGTGTTGCCGAAGACGTCGATCCGATACCGGTTGGCGGCTCCCTCCGCCCCGTTGACGTATTGCAGGGCGAGGCCGCCGCCGTCCCCGATGGCTGCGTTCCCCTGGATGAGGTTGTTCGAGACGACCACGTGGCCCGATCCGGGCGTCAAGTCGTTCCCCACCGGCAGCCGGCCGCCGACGTAGATGCCGCCGCCCGCCCGCGGGGAATCCTGGTTGAACACCTCGTTGAACACGATCGTGTTGTGATCGATCGACGAGGCGGGCACGCCAAGCGCGCCGCCCTCCCCGCCCTCACTCAGACCGATGTGCGCGATCCCCGCGCCTCGGCCGAAGGTGAGGTTCCCGGCCACGAAGTTGTATTTCACGCTGTAGGAACGCGCGCCGGAGCCTATCGCGATCGCGCCGCCGGCGTCGTACGACATGCTCGTGTTCTGGAGGATGTGGTTGAACGCGACCGTCACGAAATCGTTGCGTGCCGGATCGTCGGCGAGTTCAGGAACGGCGCCGGGGTGGCCGATCTTCACCGCGGCTCCGAAATCACCCATGTTGCTGAAGATGCGGTTGTTCAGCACCTCGAGGTTGCAGGCGAACGCATTGACCTCTATGCCCGCCGCCGCATCGGATCCCGTGATGCCGAACCCGTCGATTCGGGCCTTCGACCGGAACGCCGTCCCCTCCATCTGCAGCCCGAACGCCTGCGGCGTCGCAGGACGCGGAAGCTGCGGGCAGGTCACCCCGCCGAGCGGGAGGTTGCGCGCCAGGACCGTGATTGCCGCGCCCTCTCCGCCGAGCACGGGACCGAGGACCTCGCCGGACGGATCGATAGTGAGGTTCGCGTTCTGGAACGCCAGCAGGTATTGAGGCTGGGCCGTGACCGTCGCCAGCACGCGGTCGCGCCATGCCTGGGTCTTCTCGGCCGGCTTCTTCACCGCGTTGATAATGGTTGACGGCGCACCCCACCCCTGCAACCGCACCGGCTTGTCCATCACCACCAGCTCCTGGTAGGTCCCTGGAGCCACCAGGATCAGTTCACCCGGCTGCGCGGCATCGATGGCCGCCTGGATGCTGCCCCCTGGCGCGACGGTTCTGGGCGGATTCATCAGCGCGGCGATCATTCCCTGGACGGTCAAGGTGACTCCCATCACCGTGTCCCGTTTCACGGCGCACGCCGCGCCGTCCAGGCAACGGACCACCTTCACTTGCCCGGTCGGCGTTCCGGCCGGGATCGTGGCGGTGATGAGCCCGTCATTCCAGGTCGTGATGCTGGCCGCGCTCACCTGGGTGGAGCCGACCCACAGTTGGCCCTTCACCGCTCCGAACCCGTAGTCCCGAGTGATGAGGTTCGGGTTTCCTGCTCCATTCGGCAGGTTCGGATCGAAGGCCGGGTTGGTCACCTGGGTCGGGCCGGCCGACTTGATCGTGATG
The DNA here is from genome assembly GCA_963695795.1 of uncultured Acidobacteriota bacterium. GTDB lineage: Bacteria > Acidobacteriota > Vicinamibacteria > Vicinamibacterales > JAKQTR01 > CAVOHU01. Next base: position 111,839 of record CAVOHU010000002.1, read on the forward strand.
GTCCGCTGCGCGGCGGTGCCGTTGACGATGTAGGGACCGATGCCGCCGGCGGCGGAGGTGCCCTGCGTCACCGAGAAGATGACCGGAGTCATGTCCGGCAGCTCCGCGTCGAGGGTCGCCTGGCCGGGACCGGCAAACGCCCCAGTCGGCACGACGGGCGTATCGAGATACGTCGTCGTCCCCGGCATGTACTGCAGCGTGTAGCAGAACTGGCTGTACTGCTTGTTGTGGAAGGGGTCAGGCGTCCCGTTCTCGAGCAGCGGCGAGTTGATGCAGGCCGTGAGCATGCCGGGCGTCATGCCGCTCGGGATGGCCGTGCTCGCGGTGAAGGTGCTGGGAACGAGCGCGTTGTAGACGCCGTAGCGGTCCGTGTAGGTCCGCGAGATCTCGCGGCCCGTCCAGTCGTGGATCGACACGGGGAGGAACGGCGGAGCGTATTTCTCCCCGAACTGCGGGGAATTCGGATCGAACTCGTTCGACGTATCGTCGAGGACGAATCCGATGATGTGCCCCGCGATGGGGGCCTCGGTCAGGAAGAAGAAGTTGGCGGCCGGGTTCGTGCCGTTGCGGACCTTCACGAGCTTCTCGTCACAGAGCGGCATCAGATCCCCGCCGTAAGCGGCAGGCACGCCCGGGAAGAGCGACAGCTCGGCCGGAACCGGATGCAAGCTGCCGACGCAGAACGGCGCGTAGAGCGGGTCCTCGAGCGCGCCCTCCCGCGGCGGCGACGCGCCGCCTCCGCCCGCATCGGCCAGGGGGTAGCCGATCAGGTAGAACTCGGCCGGGATGTACTCCTCGCCGAAATCGACGTTCTTGTCCTCCTCCTTCACGAGGGTGTAGCCCCGCGGCACGATGACCTTGACGACGAAGTCGCCGGCTGGCAGCGGCTTCTCCACGGTCCGCTCACCGAGCGGCAGGTCGTATTCATGACCCGGCGTCGGCGACTCGAGGATCGTGTAGAAGGCGTAGCCTCCGTCGAACACCGCCGGCCGCGCCTGGTTCCAGTTGCGCAGGCCGTCGTAGCAGTCCCGCGGCTGGCCGAGGTAGCTGAAGGTCGGCCCCTGGCAGCCGGCCGGAATCGCGTCGTCCCAGCTGTCCGTTCTGACCTCGTTCAGCAGGCGCGTCCGTGTGGAATCCCACAACTGGACCCGCACGGCGGCGATGCCCGGTTCCCAAACCTCCGGGGTACCCCATCGCGCGTTGTTTTCCGCGCGGGTCGTCGAATAGTGCACGATGCCCGTGATCCCGCCGTGGAACTCGTCGGTGTCGAACTTCCCGTTCGCGTTCCAGTCGACGTCGTTCGTGTTGCCGGTCGTGCATCGCCCGGCCATGTAGTCAGGGCTCAGGGTCAGGCCCGGACCGGCAGGACAGAACACGTCGAATGGCGAGTTGTTCACGTCGGTGGGGTGAGTGCCGGGCACGTCGTAGGGCGCCTTGCCCCACATGAAGACGCTGGTCTGTCCGACGAACCCCTGGAAGCCCTCGAGCAGCACCGGTCCGAGCTCGGTGCGCGCGTTCCCGCCGAGGGACGGGAACTCGTTGTCGGCCCACGTGGCGGGCTTGACCTGGGGCTGCGGCACCAGGACGCGAGAATCGACCGGCGCAGCGGCAGCATCGGGCCAGGTGGTGTTCAGGCCCGGGTCTCCGCCGTTGTCGACGATCACCGTGGCGCCGGTCGGACGGAATCGCCCGTAATCCACTTCGGCAATCTGCCAGGCAAAGAACGGGAACGTCTCCTCGAAGGGCAGGAACCCCGATCCGTCGGTGGCCGATGACTGGAAGATGGATCCATCGCGCCACCGGGTGTTGAGCGGCACTTCTCTGATGCCGCGTTCGCCCTCCTGGCGAATCCCGTCCCGGTTGATGTCCTCGAAAACGAAGTGATAGAGCCGCGTGAACCACGGGAACACCGGGATATCGCCGAGCTCACAGGCCGAGGCGTTGCACTGGCTGCTGGTCGATCCGACGGTCACGGCCTTCGACGCGAAGATGAAGTCGAGCGCGGAGTCAAAGATCCCGAGGGTGTAGGTTCCATCCGGCACGTTCTCGATGCTGAAGGTGCCGTCTTCGTTGGTCGGCTGCGCGTATCGCAGGGCGCCGTCGATGCCCTCGTTGAGCGCGACCCAGGCGCGCGTGAAGTCGAACGGCGCCCCGCTGAACATCGTGAAGTCGGGCGGCCGCGACTGGTGGAGGTTCGTGATCGTCCCGGTGATGCTGCGCGTGCCCGTAAAGAACGCGGCGTCCTGCATGGGGCGCACGAATCCGATCTCGACGTGCGGCCCGGGCGGACCGAACTCCGTGAAGAACGGCGGCTCGTTGGCCTTGATCCAGGCATCCTGGCCCTTCTGTCCTTCGATCGTCGTCGTTTGCTGATACGCCTGGTCGGCAGGCGGAATCACTTTGACGGTGTACTTGCCCGGCCGCAGGTTGGAGATCGTCGCGTAACCATTCGCGTCGGTGAGCACGAAGCCGTTGCCTAGTTGATCGACCTCGTAGCTCTCGCACGGACCCGGCGGCGGGCACGGCTTGTAGGTCGTGCCGATCGGGTTGCCGAATGCATCCTGGAAGATCTGCCCGCCCGCAATCCCGTAGCGTCCGCCGGCGTCGTCGATGCCGACATTGAAGCCGGCGAGCGGACCCTCGTCCGCATCGAACTGGCCGTTGAGCGGCGAGGTGTCCTCGAAGACGTGGATCCGGATCTGCCCCGTCGGCGTCGGTCCCTTGTTGACGCGGACCGTCACGGCCGATTGTCCGACCGCGATTGGGGCGCCGCCATTCGCGTACCCGCCCTCCTTCGGCAGGACCGACACGAAATATCGCTTGCCGCTCTCGACGCGCGGCGAGGTGGTCTGGTCGCCGGACTGCACGACGGGCATGTAGCTCTTGTGGAAGCTCACCGAGAGCGTATTCGGATCGAGGACGCCGGGAACGACCTGGTATGTCCGGTCTTCTTCGAGCGTCCACTTGTAGTCGGTCACCGTGACCGGCGCCGCCGCCGGCGCCCGCGGATCGACGCCGAGCACGGTCAGCGTGATGGCGGTTCCCGGCGTGGCATCGGTGACCTCCGGCTGTACGGAGACGTCGACGACGGCGGGCGCGGAGACGTTTCCGGCTCCGGGACCCTGGCCGTCTCCGGCGCGGAAGTGGAAGACATCCGGCGCCGCGGTAGCGCCGGCCGGATATCCGGCGGCGGGCGAGTACAGGATCGACCCCGCCGGAATCGCGGTCCCGGGGGTTGCGGCGGAGGTGAACAGATCCGCTGCGGCCAGTGCCCGGCGCGTCACCGTCTGGACGAGTCCGCCCGCGGCGGCCTGCCCGGCGGTCACCTCAACCGGGATCGTGAACGTCTGGGCGCTGGTAACCGTGACGATGCGATTACCGTCGACCGCTGGAGTCGTCGAGGTGCCGGCGAGGTACACGAAGTCGCCGGTGGTCAATCCATGCGGAACTGTCGTCGTGACCGTGCCTTCGACGCCGACGGCAATCGACGCGATGTCAATCTTGCGCGAGTTTGAGATGGTCAGCGTACCGTGCGCGGGCAGATCGGTCACGTAAAACGACAGCGGGTCGCCGTCGGGATCCGAGCCGCCCAGCGTGACGGGCTTCGATCCTCCGGCATCGACTCCGATGGCGATGGGAAAGGCAACGGGCGGGTCCTGCATCGGCGCGACGCTGATGGTCACGAGAGTCGGGGCGCTCGTATCCGACCCGTTGCGGGCCCGATACATGAAGGCGTCGAAGCCGGAGAAGTTTGGTCCCGGGGTGTAGGTGAACCCGCCCAGCGGGTTGAGTGCCAGCGTCCCGCTCGATGGATTGGCGTAGAGCTCGGAGGTGGCCGCACCCGTGTCGTTGGCGAGCACGCCCGCGGCATCGGGCACGATCAATTGGGCATCCTCAGCGGTCGAATACGAGTCGGCCACGCCGGTCACCGTTGACGCGGGCGGACCACCGGCAAGCTCGACGTGCAGCGTGGCGAGCATCCCGCCCGCAGCCTGTTTCCCAGCCTGCAGCCGAAGCGCGCGGTCGTAGACCGGGAAATCGCCGGCGTCAGCCGGCATCCAGATCGCGTCGTGCGTCTTGCCGGCGGGCAGCAGGACGGCGGTCTGCATCCGCGCGTCGGCGTACTTGTTCCCGTCCTCGGCGACCAGCAGCAGCGAGGCGTTGCTCACGACCGGCACGTGACTGGCCAGGCCGGCGTTGAGCAGGCGGATGAGCGTCCGGCTTCCGGTCACGCCCGCCGGGATCGGCGCCGCCTGCCCCGTGTAGGACACCCCGTTGATCAGGAACAGCGACGGATCGTAGTCGATCGTGCTGGTCGGTCCGCCGGCCGATGGCACCCCGTAAGTTCCGGCCGCCACGGCATTGTGCAGCGCCAGGTCGATCTCGCTGTACACGAGCACGACTTCGTTGGCGAATGGCACCCCGGCGTAGGCGATGCCGGCGGACTCGTCACGGGTCAGCGCCCCGTAGAGGCCCATCTGCACCTGCACGGCGGGATGGCTGGCGCTGTGATAGAGAAAGGTCCCGCTCTTGAGATTGTCGAAGGTGTAGGTCGCTAAGCCGCCGCTTGCGGCCGCTTCGGGCGCCAAGGACCGGACGCGTCCGTCCACGATGACCGGGACTCCGGAAGCCTGCTGGCCCGGAACCATGATCGACACGGATTCCGGCAGCAGGTTCTTGAGGTTGATGGTCAAGGTCGCGGTACCCGGCGTGACGACGATGCGCGGCCCGGGCACGGTTGGCGCCTCGGAGCCGTCCAGCAGCCCATTGCCGTTGACGTCGAGCGCGAACCCCCACATCGGAACCATCACGCTGGTGCCGTCGGGCATCGCGACCGGAATCGTCGTCGGCGCCGCGATGAGATTCACGATCTGCTGAGCCGCGACAGGCGAACACAGAAGTCCGGAGACGCCAGCCGCAAACGCGGCAATCCGGGTCATTGATCGGAGTCGGTCGAGTGTGTGCAGCATCATGGCATCAGGCCCTTCCGGTTCCTGTCCTCCACCGCGTCAGAAGAGAGGCACACCCACGGGCACGATCACGAGCATCGTCATCATCCCGCCCGGGAAGATGTCGAAGTTGGTGATCTCTTTCTCCGTGTGTGAGTGCCACATGAACGTGAAGCCGGCGTCCGGGTTGAGACCGCCCTGGCCGGGAGGCAATAACGCCAGCACCCCGAGGTACGGGCTGCCGCCCCAGAATCCTCCGAAGTCCGTGCTCAGGAAATCCGGGAGGACCACCGGAATGGGCTTGCCGTGATCCGCACAGTACTCGCGGGTGACAGGATCCAGGCCCTCGGCATCCGGGTTACTGCACGAGTGAGGCGGGTAGGGGACCGTCGGGTCGCCCTCCGGCTTGCCGTAGACGTCCCAGCCGATACCCTTGCCGGTCCACGTGAAGATCGCGTCGACGGTCTGGCCCGGCACCGACTGGACCGTGAAGACTTCGTGCGAGGTATCCAGCGTCGGACCAGGCGAGCTCTGCAGCAGGTGCCCGTCGACGGCGATGACCCGGGCGTGATTGCCGTGATGGTGGAACGGATGCGGGTCGTGGCCGCCGCCGACGACGCGCATCAGCAGCCGCTCGCCTGGATGCATGCGCACCAGCGATCCGTACGGCTGGGTTGGAAACCGATCGCCGCCGTCGGCCGCCATCGTGTCCGGCGCGTTGCGGCCGTTAATGAACCAGTAGTTCGGAAAGTAGTTCGCGAGGAGGTTCGTCTGATAGACGGCTGCCGGCCCGCCGGTTTCGACGAGGTCGTGGATGTGCGAATCCATCTCCGTCAGAAAGAACAGATACTCGACGTCGTAAGCCGATTGCGGCGTGCTGTATGCCTGGCCGACAACGGGAGGACGCACAATCAGCGCGCCGGCCAGGCCCATCTCGACCTGCAGATCGGGCTGCGATCCGCTCGTGTAGTGAAACGTTCCCGCACGGGCGGCGGTGAAGGTGTAGGTCACCGTCCCGCCTTGCGCCGCCTCGAGCGCGAGCGGCCCCTGCACGCACGGGATGGCCGGCGCCGAAGTGCACGCCGCCGTCACGCCCTCCTGCCCGGGAAACAGGAGCGACACTCGCTGACCCGCGCTAGCGGGCAGCTGATTGGTGACGCTCACCGACACGCTCGCGTCCTTATCCACGATGAGCGTCGTACCGGGATACTGGGCGCGGCCGACGGTCGAAAAGCCCCAGATCAGGATGCTGTTGCCGTCGGGGGTGGTGATGCGATCGGCCTTGGCCGTCAGCGCGAACGCCGCCGGCGAGCCGGTCCGCCGCTCTCCCGGGATCTCGCGGAGCACTTGCGCGGAAGCGCCCGTCACTGAGAGGCCGAGCAACATCGCCAGGGCCGACGCAGGGACTCGCTGCTTGAGAGAGGTTTCGAGGGTCATGAGGTCTCCCGCCATCACGCATCGGCGCAGCCGCCACGCGTCGGTGCGGCTGCGCTCGCGATCACTGGATCCGGATCTCCGTCATCATCCCGCCGTAGTCCTGGCCGTCATTGCTCAGGTAGTTGAGGTTCGTCGTGTAGAGCAGATAGGTCCGCCCGGATTGAAGCCCCGTGGTGTCCAGAATCACGTCGACCGATTCGCCTCCACCGAGCGTCACCGAGTTGGTGGTGTAGTAGAGATTCCGGCCGGTGGGCCCCCGCAGGAGGCGCGCGCTGTGCCCGACGACCTTCAGCGGGATGGTGGACGCCAGCGTGTAGAAGCGCGTGACCGCGAGGTTCGAGATCCTCAGCAGCACCTTCTGGCCGGGCGAGGCGGTGATGAGCGAGTGGATCTTCTGTGACGCCCGTGGTCCCAGGTCGGTGTCCGTGATGATGTCGGCCGTGTTCACGGTGTCCGGATATCCCCGCCCGTTCAGCATCGGGTACTTGTCCTTCATCGCCGCGAACGGAAGCGGCTGAATCGCCAGGTGCTGCTCGTGGAAGTTCGGATCGAACGAGCCGATCTGGATCGGGTACTCGGCGTCATACCCGGTCGACCCGTCGCCGTCGTTGTACGCGTACCCCAGCGGAGCGTCGGCCGGCCCGCCCTCGATCCTCGCGATCGGGCAGGCGCTGCCGGGGCATCCCGTCTTGTTCTGCCGGGGTTCGACATACAGGTTGCCGAGCATGCCCATTTGCATGTGCTCGGTCGCCTCCACGTGGCAGTGATACATGTAGGTGCCGGGTTCGACGATTTGATAGAAGTACGTGAAGGTCGAACCCATGTGTACGGTCGTCGAGCTCTCGGGCACGCCGTCGAACACCGACGCGGCCTGCGGGAACCCGTGGAAGTGGATCGAGTGCGCATCGAACAGGTCCGGGCGCAGCACCATGCCGACGTTGGTGAGGTTCAGGAAGACCCGCTCCCCTTCTTTCATGCGAAGGGTCGGCGCCGGGAAGTTGGCCCCGAGCGAGCCGGCCGACATCACCTCGGACGGAAACGTCCCTGTCACATTCGAGAACCCGAAGATGTACAGGGGCTTGCCGTCGGCCATGCTGACCATGCCGTCGCCGGCGGCGAGGTGAATGCAACGGACGTTCGGACTGAAGGCGGGGTTCGGCAGCGTGTGCCCGGGATCCAGGAACGGGTCGGGAATCGCGTCGCCGTCGATGTCTCCGGGACACTGCACGAATATCGCCCCGAAGCGATGGGGGTCTTGCGCGGAAGCGGGGGTGCTCAGCACGAACAGCGCGAGTAGCGCCGCGCCGGGCGGAACCAGCCGAATCATCGTCCTGCTCCTTCCGGCCCGTCCCGTTCCGGCTCGTGGCGTCTTGTGCCAATCCGGCTGGGCAGGCATCGCGTGACTGTTCAGATGATAGGCAGGCGGTCCGAGGCCGGAAACCGGGCGAACCCTGGTGTGTTGCGGCGGAGCTTCCGCTGGAGGATGAAGGAAAACCCTGTACGGCCTGCGGGGAATCCCGGTCGGGCGGAGCCTGAGCGCTTTACGGCGTCACCAGCCCGAGGCGGATGGCATAGCGCACCAGGCCCGCCGTGCTGTGGATGTCGAGCTTCTCCATCAACCGGGACCGATACGATTCGGCGGTTTTCACGCTGAGCTTCAGTTCGCTCGCGATTTCCTTGTTGGACTTCCCGTCGGCCACCAGTTGCAGCACCTGGCGATCGCGGGCGGTCAGCGGATCAGGCGGCGGCGTCGTGCCGGACAGGTACGCCCCGACGACGAACGATGCCACCGACGGCGACAGATACGATGCGCCGGAGGCGACCGCCCGAATCGCCTCGTTCAGGCACTCGGGCGCCTGCGTCTTCAGCACGTAGCCGTGAATGCCGATCTTGAGCGCCGTCTCGACCTGATGCTCTTCCATGTGCATGGTGAGCAGCACGATCCCCGTGCGCGGCAGCGCGGAACGGATCTCCTGAGCGGCGGCGAGCCCGTTCAGGCCTGGCATCGACAGGTCGAGCACCGCAACGGCCGGCCTGTGGGCCCGGGCGAGCCGGACGGCCTCCCATCCATTCTCGGCCTCAGCAACCACGGTGAAGCCATCGCGTTCGAGCAAGGCCCGAATACCTTCCCGGACGATCCGATGGTCGTCCGCGATGAGGACCGGAACGCCCATTCACTCACCTAGGGGAATCGTGGCCGAGAGCCGTGTTCCCCGCCCGTTGGCGGACTCGACCCGGAGCGTGCCGCCGAGCGGCGCGAGGCGGTCGACGATGCCCCGAAGCCCGAGTCCGTTCGACGAAGTTGATGCCGACGCGTCGAACCCGACCCCGTCATCCGTGATTTCGCACCGGAGCGCGATCGGCGTACGCTCCAGACGCACCTCGACGTGTGCCGCTTTCGCGTGCCTGGTGACGTTGGTAAGGCCTTCCTGAACGAGCCGGTACACGGCCGTTTCAATTGGCGGCGGCAGCCGCTCGTGCAGTTCGCTCGTCAGCGTCATGCGGACGCCCCATCGTCTCTCGACGCTGCGCGTGAGGAACTCCAGCGCAGGCACCAGCCCCGCGTCGTCCAGTACCCTGGGCCTGATCTCGTATGCCACGCTCCTCAGTTGGGCTTCGATGGTATCGAGATGAGCCTTGACCTCGCGTAGACGATCCTGCGCGGCAGCGGGCAGGCCGCGGGCGGCATCGGCCAGGGCGATATTCGCAGCAGTCAGCATCTGTCCGGAATCGTCGTGCAGGGTCTGAGCGATCCGTTTTGCCTGCTGCTCGAGGCTGTCGTTCAGCCGCCGCAATGCCTCTTCAACCCGGATGCGCGCGCTGATGTCCCGCACGGTCGCGACAAAGTGCGTGATGGCCCCGGTCGAGTCGAGGATCGGCGTGATCGTCTCGTCCACGTGAACCAGCTGCCCGTCCGCTTTACGATCGATGAACACGCGCCGGAACGGAGCGCCCGAGAGCAGCGTGCTCCACAGACTCCGGTAGAATCCGGCGTCATGGTGCCCGGACCGGAGCGTTCGGGTCGAGGCGCCGAGCAGCTCATGCCGCCTGTACCCGAAGAGGCGCTCGAAAGCGGGATTCGCGAATTCGATCGTGCCGTTGCGATCAGAAATACAGATGCCGTCGGCCGTCTGCTCGACCGCGCGAGACAGCCTGCGGAGTACCTCCTCCGCGGTCTGCTTCGCAGGAGGACGCTCCGCTTCGGCGAGAATCGTTCGTTCGTAACCAGCGCCGGACCGGGACACACGAATCTTCCGCGTACGATAATCTTCGTTTTTCATCGACAGCCGTCGGCACGTCTTGGAGAAGTGGCTGGAAGGCGCGCCGGCCAGTGTGGCGATGCAGAAGAGGGATTTCAGACAACCCCGGGCGACGGGCCCGGAAGACGCTTGCCCCCAATTCCGCGTCTTGACCCAACGGCTATCCTAGCACAGGATTTCTATTTCCGATCTACACGGTCGTATTTGGAGATTAGACCGGGCCGAAGCGGGAGAAGACACAAGCGATCCGGTTCAGGGCCGGAGCGGGGTTGTCCTCATCGGGAGCGGAGGAGTTCTCGCCGAAGATCCTCCCAGCCACGCGCCCAGTGGTCGGGCGCGAGGTTGCGTGACTCCTCCTCCGGATAGGCCAGGTAGTTGAATCCTCGCGGCGTCTGCGCGCCTGGCGGCGAAGCGAAGGTGATGTCCTCCACGCGAACCCACCCTCTTCCGCCAGCCTGCTGGACGTAGAACTGCGCGCCGGGCCGATTGGCGACCGGATCGGTGGCGAGGCAGCCGAGGTCGTCGTAGAAACGCGGCGGGGCGTCGGGGTAGATCGCCTCGGCGGCGGCATCGAGCGAGAGGATCACCTGGCGGCAGCGCACGCACGCCGTCTGCCCGAGGGGAATCGGCACGGGCGAGGGGACGGCGTCACTGCACGCGGAGGCGACCACCGTCAGGCCGGCCATGCCGAGAGCCCACCCGATCAACCGGCTCGCCACTACCCGTGCACCTCCGGGACCAGGGACAGACCCCGCTCCCTTCGTTCCGCCTACTTCCCGGCTGCCGTCATGCCCGCGCCGAATCGGGTCCACGGCTCAGTCTTCATGTCGCGAAGCAAGCCGCGCATCCATCCGAACTCCGGCCGCCGGTTCAGGAACTCCTCCGCCTTGAAGTCGGGCGCGCACGGATGTCCCATCGCGGCCCACAACTCGAGACGGCCCGCCATCCTGGCGTCCATGACCTTGGCCTGCGTCGTCCCGCCCGGAAAGAACGGAGGCCAGTCCCACTCCTTGACCCCTCGCGCAGACGAATCCACCACGCCGCAGAGCGACCGCTCGCTCGGTCCCTCGCGCCCGGCGATCACGTCGAACCCGTCGGCCTCGAAGAGTTTCCCGAGCTCCGCGTCGATGGTGCCCTTGTGTTTCGCCATCAACTGCTCCCACCTGGCCCGACGGGCGTTCGGGGAGTTCCCCTTGTCGTTCACGTTGAAGGTCGTCTCTTCCCGCGTCAGCTTGGGCTTCACCGGGAAGTTGGAGCCGACGAAGTAGCCGTTCTTCGTCCGGTCGACCGTCCAGTTTTTCAGGCCGAGTTCGAACAGCGCGATCTCGCCCGTCTTCAAGTCGCCGACCAGCCAGTCGTTCGCGTAGCCGCCGTTGTTGCGCTCGACCATGATGCGGACGTAGTCGTCGATCGATTCCGAGTACTGCATCGCGAGCCTGGCACGGTAGAACTCAGGGGTGCCGGCGGTGTCGAACCCGACGAACTGGGTAATGGTCGTTTCCGTGATCACGATGCCGGCGTCATTCACGCCGAAGTCGTCGTCGCTCGTGATGATGCCGGGCAGGCCGTCCATCACGATGCGGTGGCCGCGCGCGGGCACGATGTCGAAGATGATGTTCCACCGCTCGCCGGTGATGTAGTTGGTCCAGGCGTTGTGCCCGATGACGATCTTCTTGTCCTTCGTCCACTCCCCGGTCGCGATGAAGGCGCTGCAATTGCCCGGGCTGTGGACGCTCGGCTTCTTGGCCTGCTGCTTGTCGAGCCACGGCACGTAGTAGTACGGCAGCTCCTCGATGGCGTTGAGCGCGACGATGTCCCAACGGTCGACTTTCTGTCCTTTGTCCGTGAGGGCGGCGACGATGCCGTCCAGCTCCTCGCGGTACTCCGCGTCGATCCCCGGCCACATGATTTTCTCGGCCGCATCGCGATAGAACTTCCAGTCCCTTCCGGTTGTCTTCTCGAGAAACGGTGCCGTCACCCGCAGGAGATCGGCAATCTCCGGCGCGAGCAGCGTCCCGTGCTGGTATCCGATTCGATCGGGAGAGCCTTCGAGGTGAACGTAGATCCAGCCGTTGCGTTCGAAGCGGTATGCGGGCTTCAGCCGATCGGCGGCCGGGGTACCCGTCGACGGCGCGGCGCTCTCGGGCGCGGGGGCGTGCGAAGCCGGCTGGCAGGCGGTCAGGCTTGCCAGGGCCAGCACCAGCGCTAGCAGCCCGTGGTGAAAGTCCGTCGTCGCACCGAGACCGGCGATGCGCCCGGATCGCAAGGCGCGAAACGCGAGAATATCGGGAATATTTGAGCGTTGAGCAACGCAGCGAGGCGGGATGCATCGCCGGTTGAATGCAGACGGACTATCACCACGGGCTGCTAGGTGGTTGGTCACCGCAGTTCTCCCTCGGGAGCGGCAGCCGGGCCGCTGATGATGCTGTCGTAACCTTAGTGCAGGCGCGTCGATGTTACAACGGGCGGCTGGGGAACGGGTATCATGATTCGCTTCGAGGAGGTCATGGGAGAGCGCGGACGACCCTGGACGCTGGCGGCGCTGGCCTATTTTGCGGTGACGGCCGCGATGACCTGGCCGCTCATCGCGCGCCTCTCGACCGCCATCGCGCACGACGCCGCCGATCCAGTGCTGAACCTCTGGATCCTGTGGTGGAATTCACAGCATGTCCCGTTGAGCGCCGCGTGGTGGAGTCCGCCGGTCTTCTTTCCATCAGCCGGAGCGCTGGCCTTCTCGGAAACGCTCGTCGGTCTCTCGATCTTCGCGACGCCGCTCATGTGGCTCGGCCTGCCGGCGGAAACCGCGAACAACCTCGTCTTCCTGGCGTCGTTTCCGGCGAGCGGCCTGGCGATGCACTGGCTGGTCCATTCGCTGACCGGGCGCCACGACGCCGCGCTGCTGGCGGGGCTCGCCTTCGCGTTCTCGCCGTACCGTGCCGCGCAACTGGCGCACATGCAGGTGCTCTGGTCGTTCTGGATGCCGGTGGCGCTCGTGGGACTTCACCGATGCCTCTCGGGCCGGCGATGGGGGCTCGCGCTTTTCGCCGGCGCATGGCTGCTGCAGTCGCTGTCGAACGGCTACTATTTCGTCTATTTCAGCTGGCTGGTGCTGCTGTGGGCCGCGTGGTTCCTGTTCCGCCGAACGCGCGTCCGGATGCTGCTGCTCGTTGGCGCAATCTGGACGCTCGCAGCCGTGCCCGTGGTCTGGATGATGCTCCGCTACCGGGACCTGCTCGGGGCATTCGGGCTCAACCGTTCGATCGGTGAGATCGAGCAATTGAGCGCCGACGTACTGTCGATCTTCTCGGCGGCGCCCGAATCGCTCCTCTGGGGCCGGCTCCTGCTCGGGCTGGGCAGCGAGCGAGATCTGTTTCCGGGTTTCACCGTGGCGCTGCTGACCGCGGCGATTTCGATCGCGGCGTGGAAGTCGCGCGCCCCGCTGGCGGGCGGGTCCGCCTGGAGGCGGTGGCTGCTCGTCCTCGCCGGCGTCTCGACTCTCTTCGCGATCTCGGTCCCGCTTTTCGGGGCGTGGAGCATCCGGCTCGGCGGAGCGTCTCTGACGGTCGGCCGTTTTCACAAACCGTTCACGCTGGCGGTCGTGGCGGCTGCCGCGTACATCCTGACCTCGCGACGAACCTGGGCGCTCTTCCGCGAGCGGACCGTCCTGGCCTTCTACGCCCTGGCGGGTCTCGCCATGTGGGCGCTCAGCCTCGGGCCAACGCCTCGGCTCGGCGGGTATCGCATCTTCTACAAGGCGCCGTATGCCTGGCTGATGTCGGTTCCGGGGGTGGACAACCTGCGCGTGCCGGCACGGCTCGGGATGCTGGCCATTCTCTGTCTTGCGGTGGTCGCGGGGGTTGGATTCGCACGCACGATCAGATGGCAGGGCGCCAGGCGGTGGGGCCTTGTCGGCCTCTGCGCGGCAGGGATTCTCGCCGACGGATGGTTCGGACCGATGGCGGTGGCGGCCCTGCCCCAGCCATGGACCATCCAGCCCTCCGAGCCGCAGCCTGCCGCTGTCGTCGAGTTGCCGCTCGGCTCGCCGAACGAGGACGCCGCCGCACAGTACCGCCTGCGCTTCCATGGATTGCCTGTCATCAATGGATATAGCGGCTACGGACCGCCGCACTACACCATCCTCGCCACGGCGGTCAGGGAATCCAACGCGTTCGCGCTGGCGGCGATCGGGCAACTTGGCGACGTCCGAGTCATGGTGGATCGCAGGAATGCGAACTACGCGTATTGGGAAGCGCGCCTGAAGTTCACGCCCGGCGTGCGGCCGGCCGGATCCGATCCCGCATGGTCGGCGTGGCTGCTCACGGGCCGCCCGGTCAGTCCGGTGCTGTCCCCGTCCTTCACGCCGTGTCCTCCAATCGCCGTGAGCCAGATGACCGGCGGTCCGGACATCGGAGCGATCCACGACGGAAACGTGGGAACCGTGTGGACGAGCGAACGACCCCAGCAAGGAGGTGAACAGCTCGTCGTGGATCTCGGCCGCCGCGAGCACGTCGGTCTAGTCGTGATTTCCCTCGGCGTGCATGCACCCTCGTGGCCCCGCTGGTTGCAGGTCTGGCAATCCTCCGACGCCAGCGAGTGGCAGCTGATCTGGGATGGCGACACGACACAGGCGGCATTCGCCGCGGCGATTCGCGCGCCGAAGTCGATCCCGATCGAAATCCCGCTCAAGGGTGAAGGCCGGTTCCTTCGCCTGAAGCAGATTGGGCAGAGCAAGGAGTTTCCGTGGGCCATCGCTGAGCTCGAAGTCTATCGTTCCGCTCGGCCCTGAATGGCCATTCGAACGCGCGATGACCGGCGCGACGCCAGCCGTACAGGTCGTCAGTGGCGGAGTCGGTGACCCTTGACACCTCGTGGACCCCGATCAACACTCGGCCGGCCTTTCTGCCGGGCGCCTTCCATCGCCGGCTGACTATCGGAATCGATACCAGACGCCTCCAAACTCCGTTCGGGGGTTGCCATGCGTGATGAAACCTACCTGATTCTCGGCGGCGGCGGCATGACGGGATTCCAGATAGCCGACGCCCTCGCCCGCGAGTTGAGTCCCCGGCGCATCGTCGTCGCGGCGCTGACCCGGCGTGAAGCCGATCAAGCGGTGTCCGACCTGAGACGCCAGCACGACGACCCCGCCGGTGACCGGTTCGTCGCCGAGTGGGGCGACATTTTCGTCCGGGCCGAATGGAACCCGCCGGAAACCGGCGAACCCGCCAGGCGGCGGGATCTGCTCTCGAAGCCCGAGACGCGAGACAAGTTGTTCGACGATCTCTTCGGCGATCTCGACGCGTCCTACGAGCGGTCGCATCTCGTGCAGATGGTGAGGCGCCACGAGCCCGACGTCATCGTGGACAGCATCAACACCGCCACCGGGATCAGTTATCAGGATCTGCCGGACCTCTCTCGGGCGACCCGGCACGCGTTCACCCGCGCGTCGGCCGATCTCCACAGCGGCAAGCTCGCCGGCGCCGGCGTGCTCGCGGCTATCGGTCCCGAAATCGAATCGCTCGTGCTCTCCCAGTCGGTTCCCGAGCTGGTCCGCCACGTGCTGCTGCTCCACCGGGTCATGAAGGAGCTTCAGACGAAATCGAACGGCAGCAAGCCGAGGCTCTACCTGAAGGTCGGCACCACGGGAACCGGCGGCATGGGCCTTAACATCCCCTACACGCATTCCGAGGACAAGCCGTCGGAGAACCTGATGGCGAAGTCGGCCATTGCTTTCGCGCAGACCGGCCTCCTGTTCCTGATGGCGCGCACGCCGGGAAGCCCGGTGGTCAAGGAGCTGAAGCCCGGGGCGATGATCGGCTGGAAGGCGGTCGGGCCGCGCTCGATCACGCGGGGCGGGCAGCCGGTGTTCGTGTATCGCAGCCGAGTGGAGCCGCTCGCAGGCGCGCTCGTGCCCGACCAGCCGCCGGACGGGTTCGAGCGGGCCAGCCAGCAGCCGCTGAAGATGATCACCGTCGACACCGGGGAGAACGGCATCTTCGGCAGGGCCGAGTTCGAGGCGATTACGCACCTCCGCCAGATGGAGTTCATCACGCCCGAGGAGATTGCCGATCAGGCCGTGCTCGAGATCAAGGGCAGCAACACCGGCTACGATGTGATTGCCGCCATCGACAGCTCCGTCATGAACCCCACGTATCGCGGGGCCTACCTGCGCCCGGTGGCGCTGCGGCATCTGGCCGAGGCCGAGTCGCTCGCGGCCAACGACCCGGGCGTGTGCCCCTCGGTCGCTCACGGACAGCTCGGGCCGCCCGAGCTCGGAAAGCTGCTCTGGGAGGCATTCCTTCTGCAGCTCGCCCACCAGACGATCGAGCGAGTGCTCCACTACTCGGCTCAGGAGCTCGCCGAACATGTGACCGGCCTGCTCGAACGGCAGCCGGAACTCGCCGACTTCATCACGTCGGTCGGGTTGCCGATTGTCAGTGCCGACGGAGGTTCACTGCGGCGGGGCCCCTTCGTACGCATTCCGAAGCTGCGGCGCGGCGATTCGATCGCGATCACGGAAGGCGCGGTCGACGAATGGGCTCGAAAGGGGTGGGTGGATCTCCGCCCGTCGTGCTTCGAGCGGTGGCGAGGGCGATTCGAGCGGATCCTGGCGCGCGCTCCCGCGCATGGGGAAGGCTCTGCGGCGATCGTCGCGTCCTCGTACCTCTTCGAGGAGAACATGCCCGGGCTCGCCGGGCAGCCGGCCGGCACGGATGCCGGGACTCCGATCTCGCTCGGCGCGATCGCGGCGTGGGTCTTCATCAACGAGGCGGGCGGGGGACGGATCAAGTAGGGTCGCGGCGTGGCGGCCGGCTGGGTTATTCTTAGTGACTCAGTCCGGAGCCATCATGCCCATCGAGTTCGACCAGATCGAACGTGACGCTCTTGCCGCGCTGGCCTCCGTCGGCGATTCGGCGGCGCTCGCGCTGTGGCGGACCGCCCACCTCGGCAAGAGTTCGCCCCTGCTGACCGTGCTCGGGTCGCTGGGTTCGCTGCCCAAGGAGGACCGCAAGGCGGTCGGCCTGCGCGGGAACCAGGCGAAGCAGGCGCTCGAACGCGCGCACGATGAAGCAGCCGAGCGGCTGCGATCCGCCGAGCTCGCGAAGACCATCGCGGCCGGCACCATCGACGTCACGCTTCCGGGACGCCCGCGCGCGCGGGGCCGGCTGCATCCCACGACGCAAACGCTGCGCAGGATCTACGCGATCTTCGCCGAGATGGGATTCCAGATCTTCCGGTCCCGGGAGGTGGAGTCCGACGACTACAACTTCACGCTTCTGAACATCCCGCCACATCACCCGGCGCGGGACATGTGGGACACCTTCTACACCACGACGCCGAACGTGATCCTCCGGACGCACACCTCGCCCGGCCAGATCCACGTGATGCGGCAGCGCGCGCCCGAACCGATCCGCGTCATCCTGCCGGGCATGTGCTACCGGTACGAGCAGATCACGGCCAGCAAGGACATCCAGTTCTACCAGGTCGAGGGGCTGGCCATCGGCAAGCGCATCACGATGGCGGACCTGAAAGGCACGCTCGCGGCGTTCGCCGAGTCGCTCTTCGAACGGAAGGTCCGCACGCGGTTCCGGGCGGACCACTTCCCGTTCACCGAGCCCTCGGCGGAGATGGACATCGAGTGCTTCGTGTGCGACGGGGCCGGGTGCCCGGTCTGCAAGCAGAACGGGTGGCTCGAGATCCTCGGATGCGGAATGGTCCACCCCGTGGTCCTCGAGAACGGGGGCTACGATCCCCGCGCGTTCTCGGGCTTCGCCTTCGGCATGGGCCCGCAGCGCCTGACGATGCTGATGCACAAAATCGAGGACATCCGGTACTTCTTCGCCAACGATCTTCGGTTCCTCGAACAGTTCTGAGCGAGCGACGAACATGCGCGTACCGTTGAGCTGGCTCCGCGACTTCGTCGCGATTTCGGACTCGCCTGAGGTCCTGGCCTCCCGCCTGACCTTCGGCGGGCTCGAGGTCGAAGGCCTCGAGTACGTTGGACTCGCGCCAGCGGATCGACCCGTCGCGGGCCTCACCCGCAAGGGCGTCTCCGGGTCGCCGGCCCCGGGCCTCGCCTGGGATCCTGCCACGATCGTGATCGCGCGCGTCCTCGAGGTTCTGCCCCATCCGAATGCCGATCGATTGACACTCCTCCGGTTGGACGACGGAACTGGAACCGATCAGATCGTGCTGACGGGCGCACCGAACATGTTCGAATTCAAGGGCGCCGGCCCCCTCGCCCGCCCGCTGAAGGTCGTCTACGCGCGGGAAGGCGCGATCCTCTACGACGGCCACAAGCCCGGCCGCGAGCTGATGACGCTCAAACGCGCGAAAATCCGGGGGGTTGAATCCCGATCGATGGCGTGCTCGGAGAAGGAGCTCGGCATCTCGGACGACCACGAGGGGATCATCGTCCTGGACGATGATGCGATGGTCGGGACGCCGGCGGCCGACTACATGGGCGACGTGGTCTTCGACGTGAAGATCAACCCCAACATGGCGAGGGACGCGTGCATCTACGGCATCGCGCGTGAGATCGCCGCGATGACCGGCGTGACGCTCGAGCCGGTCGACGTCGCGATGGCCGCCACCGGGCCGTCCATCGCAGGGAGGCTCAGCATTGAAATCAGCGACCCGGCGCTCAACCCGAGATTCGTCGCCGGGCTGATCGAAGGCGTCCGGATTGGGCCGAGTCCGTACCTGGTCCAGAGGCGGCTGCGGCTGGTCGGCACCCGCCCCATCAACAACATCGTCGACGCCACCAACTACGCGATGTTCGCGATCGGCGAGCCGCTGCACGCCTTCGACTGGGATGTGCTCAAGCGACGGGCGGACAGCGGCCTGCCGAGGATCCTGACGCGGCTGCCGCGTCCGGGCGAAACGCTCGAGACGCTCGACGGCGTCGAGCGCAAGCTCGATGAGTTCTCGGTGCTCGTGTGCGACACCGCCGGCGCGCTGTCGATCGCGGGAGTGATGGGCGGGGCCGAGTCCGAAGTCAGCGGCACGACCACCAACGTCCTGCTCGAGGGCGCCGCCTGGGATTTCATCAGCGTTCGCCGCACCGTCAAAGCGCAGAACCTCCCGTCCGAGGCGTCGTACCGATTCTCGCGCGGGGTGCATCCGGCGATGGCGGAGCGCGGCGTCCGGCTCGGCATCGAGCTGATGCGGCGGTGGGCCGGCGGGACAATCAGCCAGGGCCTCGTCGACGCGTATCCTGGAAAGCCCGCGCCCGTCACGGTCGAGGTGACGCCTGAGCTCGTGGAGCGTCAGCTGGGCGTGCAGCTGAGCGTCGAGGAAATCGCCCGGATCCTCCGGTCGCTCGAATTCGCCTGCGACATCGTGTCCGCAGGTGGCGTCAACGGACCATTGGTTCGGGCAACCGCGCCCGAACATCGGCTCGACATCGGGACCGGGCTCATCGGCCAGGCGGACGTGCTCGAGGAAATCGCCCGAATCTACGGGTACGAACGCATTCCCGAGACTCGGCTCGCCGAGGTCCTCCCTCCGCCCCGTCCGCATCGCGAGCTCGAGATCGAGGAGCAGGCGCGGGACCTGCTGGTGACGCTCGGCCTCCAGGAAGTCATCGCCTACGGACTGACCTCGCCGGAGCGGGAGCAGAAGATCCACAGGTCGGCCGGACCGGAGGACCTGGCCGAGGATGTCTACATTCGGCTCGCGAACCCGATCGTCATCGACCGCGTCGTGATGCGCCGGACGCTCCTACCAGGGGTACTGGAAGTGGCAGCGGCCAACGGGCGCCACGCCGATCGCCTGGCGCTTTTCGAGCTGGGCACGGTCTTCCTCCCGGTTCCCGGTGCGTTGCTGCCCGAGGAGCCGCTTCGGCTCTCGGTGCTGCTCACCGGCCCGCGCGAACCACAGGGCTGGCGGCCCTCGGACCGCGAGCCCCAGGATTTCTACGACCTCAAGGGCGTCGTCGAAACGCTGGTGGACTCACTTCATCTCGAGGGCGTCAGCTTCGAACCGCTCGTCAACGATTCGTGCACGCCCGGCCGCACGGCGCAATTGAGAATCGGCGGAACGAGTGCCGGGTGGCTGGGCGAAATCCACCCTGAGGTGGCGCGACGGTTCGGGCTCGGCGGTACGCCGGTCATCGCCTGCGAGCTCGACATGTCCCTGCTTCTCTCTCGTGTGCCAGGGCCTTTCACGAGCAGGCCGGTACCGACCTACCCGCCGATCAAGGAAGACATCGCCGTGATCGTCGAAGACGCGACGCCCTCAGCGGAGGTCCGCGCGGTCATCGCCGGCGCCGGCCGTCCGATGCTCGCCGGCGTGACGCTCTTCGACGTCTATCGCGGCGAACAGATCGGCCCGGGCAGGAAGAGCCTGGCATTCGGACTCACGTATCAGGCCGCCGATCGAACGCTCACCGACGCCGAGGGCGCGAAGATCCGCGCCAGGATCGTCAAGGCGCTTCAGGACCAGCTCGGGGCCGTGCTGCGCGGCTAGATGACAGACCGCGATTCGGAGTCGTTGCAAGCTGTAGGGCGGCGGCTTCAGCCCCGCCATATGCGCGGGCTTTCAAGCCCGCGCCCGTCGTCGCGACGCTGAAGCGTCGCGACCAACGGCGGCCCTGAAGGGCCGCCCTACACAATTTCGAACCCCT
The DNA here is from genome assembly GCA_963695795.1 of uncultured Acidobacteriota bacterium. Taxonomy (GTDB): domain Bacteria; phylum Acidobacteriota; class Vicinamibacteria; order Vicinamibacterales; family JAKQTR01; genus CAVOHU01. Next base: position 132,109 of record CAVOHU010000002.1, read on the forward strand.
TCCTGGCGTAGTAGACTCCCGGTGTGACCGCGAAGATTCGCCGCATCCTGCACGTCGACATGGATGCCTTCTACGCGTCGATCGAACAGCGAGACAACCCTTCGCTTCGCGGGTTGCCGGTCGTCGTCGGGGGACAGCCCGGCGAGCGGGGCGTCGTCGCGGCCTCGAGCTACGAGGCGCGCGCCTTCGGCGTGCGCTCGGCGATGTCGATGGCGCAGGCCGTCCGGCAGTGCCCGCCGCTCGTCATCGTTCGGCCGGACTTCGCCAAGTACCGCGCCGTGTCCGCGCAGATCTTCGCGATCTTCCGGGAGGTGACGCCGCTGGTTGAGCCGCTTTCGCTCGACGAAGCGTACCTCGACGTCACGGAGAACGCCTGGGGCGAGCCGCTCGGCATGCGCGTGGCGAAGCGGATCAAAGCTGAGATTCACGAACGGTCCGGCCTGACCGCGTCGGCCGGCGTCGCGCCGAACAAGTTCCTCGCGAAGATTGCGTCGGGCTGGCGGAAACCGGACGGGCTGACCGTCATCGCGCCGGCCCGGGTCGAGCCGTTTCTCCGGTCGCTCCCGATCGATGCCCTCTGGGGTGTTGGCCCGGTCACCGCCCGGAAGCTGAGAGCGATCGGTCTCACCCGCCTGGTCGATGTGCGCGCGGCCGATCCAGAACTCCTCAGGCAGGCGATCGGCAGCTCGGCGGACTGGCTGATCAGGCTCTCTCGCGGCGAAGACGATCGGCCGGTGGTGGTAGACCGGCAGCGCAAGTCGGTCAGCACCGAAACGACATTCGTCAAGGACCTGACCGAGATGGAGCGCATTCGCACCGAGGTCGAAGGCATGGTCGAAGAGTGCGTCGACTGGCTGGTCCGCAAGGAGCAGTTCGCGCGGACGATCACCCTGAAGGTCCGCTACGCGGGATTCGTCACCGTCACCCGAAGCCACTCGGCTCCGCCGACCCGCGATCTCGCGGAACTGACCGCGAGGACGCTCGCGCTGCTCGACAAGACCGAAGCGGGAACGCGGGCGGTCCGGCTGATCGGGGTCGGGATTCACGGGTTGACCGACACGGACGTGACGGCGCCGATCGCGGTCATTCCGGACAGCCGCCTGCCCTTCGATGAGTGACCTTCGCGCCGGGGTTCCTGGCGCGGCGGCGCTCGACCCGTACACCGGTCTTCAACGTGGCAGGGACCCGGCCACGCGCAGTCTGAGCGCGGAAGGTCTCACGCGGATCTCGGCCGTCGTGCGATCGCCAATCGGCTCGCCATCAAGGTGCAGCGCAATTGGCGACGCGGACCGGATCGTCGTCTGTTCGATGGTCAGCGTGCGGGCGATCCGCGATCGGTCGAATGTCCCGTTGAACAGACGCCACGCGCCCAGAATCGTGGTGGGCGGCCACCGGCCCGAGACCACCACCAGCTCCAGGCGCCCGTCGTTGGTGCGGGCCCTCGGCGCGATGCAGGCGCCGCTGCCCCACTGCCGGCCGTTCGCGACCGACACGAGGAGCGGGCTCGTCACGATGGTCTCGCGGCCGGTCTCGATCGTCATCGGCTGCGGCCGGTACCGCAGAGCCTCGCGCGCGGTCGTCAGGAAATAGGAAATGGCGCCACGGCGCCCCCCGGCAGCCGTGCTGAAACAGCGGGCCACGTGCGCGTCGAAGCCGAACCCCGCCATGTTGAAGAAGAGACGTCCGTCGATCTCGCCGCCGTCGATGATCGTCTCGCGGCCATCGAGCGCTGAGTGCAGGGCCTGGTCTGGCGATCGCGGGATGTTGAACTCGCGGGCAAGGCCGTTGCCCGATCCCGACGGGATGACCGACAGCGCTGCCGGCGAGAAGGCGATCGCGGCGGCGACTTCGTTGATCGTGCCGTCCCCGCCCCAGGCGATGACCCACGTGTGCCCGGCGTCGAGCGCGCGCCGCGCCAGGTCTCCGGCGTGCCCACGCCGTTCCGTCATCCACACGTCGGGCTCGACCTCGTGGTCGCGGAACAGCTTCTCGGCCTCCGCGCGCCTCTCGCCGGCCGATCGATGAGTACGCGCCGAGCCCGATCGGGGATTGACGATGACGGCGGCGCGGTGCGGACGTGGTCCGGCTGCGCGAGAGTTCATACCCCGGGAAGCCTCGTGATGGTCCGCCTGCACCGGCCAGCGGTCCGGCGGCTGACCTCCGGCTGGCGGACGAGCACTGATGATTGCACAGGTCGGGCCGGAGTCGACTGGAAGTGCCAAACGAGGACGACGGCCGGTGTGGGGAGGGCCCGGCCGGCGGCTGTTCACGCCGGTCAGCCGACCACGACAATCGGAGGTAGACTCGGATCATGGCGAGGTCCAACCCGGGACCGATCGTCTACACGTACCTGCACAGTCCTGTCGGGCAGTTGCTGCTGGCAGGCACGCCGGAGGGCGTGCTCACGTGCGTGAGCTTTCCGGCGGGCGACGGCGCGGTGCGGCCCGATCCGGAGTGGGTGCGTGACAAGGCCGCCGTCAACGCCGCGGCCATTCAGATCCAGGAGTATTTCGCCGGACGCCGCCGCCACTTCTCGATCCCGCTGGCGCTCGAAGGCACGCCGTTCCAGGTTCGCGTGTGGAAGGCGTTGACGGAGATCCCGTACGGCCAGACGCGAACCTACGGCGACATCGCGCGCCTGATCGGCGCGCCGGCCGCGGTTCGCGCCGTCGGACTGGCCAACGGCCAGAATCCGCTGCCGATCGTGGTGCCATGCCATCGGGTCATCGGAAAGGACGGGAGCCTGACGGGCTACGGCGGCGGGCTCAACATCAAGCGCGCCCTGCTCGACCTCGAACGGGGATCCCTCTTCTTTCTTCCGTAGCGGCCCGGTTCCTCCACGATCATCGCCGGCCCGGCATGCCGCACCCTCGGGCGGCGCCGCCGTTCCCGGGATCGCGGTCAGCGAGAAATGCTAGGCTAGCAGAACGACGCCTTTCCCAGGGTCGAATCCACTGACGCGGTGCTGGCCGGCCATGCCGGCCGGGGCACGATCGCCGAAGGAGAATCGCCGATGCAGGATCAACCGACGAGCCGGGTCGCGGCGCAGGCCTTCCGCGACCTCGTGAAAGACATCCCGTTCGCGATGTTCACGACCGTGACCGGCGACGGCACGCTTCGAAGCCGCCCGATGGTCGCGCACCCCGAGGCGTACGACGGCTTCCTGTGGTTCTTGACGCGCACGACCTCACCGCTCACGACCGAGATCGCGGGGAACGCGCAGGTGAACATCTCGTACGTGTCCGCCCCGGAGGATCGGTTCGTCTCGGCGTCGGGCCGGGCTGCGGTCGTGCGCGACGCTTCCCAGGCGGCCCGGCTGTGGTCGTCCGCTTTCTCCAAGTGGTTTCCTGCCGGACCCGGCGACGCGGAACTCTCGCTCGTGAAGATCGACGTGAGCCGTACGGAGTACTGGGACGCGAAAGCCGGGAGGATGCAGCAGCTCTGAGGATTCACCGGGCCGATCCGCGGCCGGGCCGGACGCCGCCGCATGGTAGAGTGGGTCGAGAGCCGGCCCCAACGAGGATCGTGTGAAAGAGGCCACCCACCACCGCGTCGACACGGCGTGCCCGCTGGACTGTCCGGATTGCTGCTCGCTGTCGGTCACCGTTCACGACGGCAAGATCGAATCAATCGACGGCAGCCACGAGAACCCGGTCACTGCCGGATTCATCTGCGCCAAGGTGCGGCGATTTGCCGATCGGGTCTACGGCCCGGACCGCCTGCACTCGCCCGGCATCCGGACGGGCGCGAAGGGAGCGGGTCATTTCGAGTGGGTCGAGTGGGATCGCGCGCTCGACCACATCGCCAACCTCATGCGGCTGGCGAAGGAGCGGTGGGGCGCCGAGACCGTGCTGCCGTTCTACTACGGCGGAAGCAACGGCCTGCTGACACAGGACTCGTGGGACGCGAAGTTCTTCCGGCGCTTTGGCGCCTCGCGCATGGCGCGCACCGTCTGCGCCGCTCCGACTGGCGAGGCGAACCTCGCGCTCTATGGAAAGATGGCCTCCGTCTCCTATCAGGACTACGTCCATGCGCGCCTGATCGTCGTCTGGGGCGCCAATCCCTCGGCGTCGGCCATCCACCTCGTGCCCTTCGTGCGCGAGGCACAGCGCCAGGGCGCGAAGCTGGCCGTCATCGATCCGCGGACCACGCAACTGGCCAGGCTGGCCGATCTGCACCTGCCGGTGAAGCCGGGGACCGACGTGGCGCTGGCGCTCGCCGTCCACCGGTTTCTCTTCGAGGAGGGGCGCGCAGACGAGGCGTTTCTGAAGCAGCATTCGCGGGGCGCGGAACGGCTGCGCGAGCGGGCGAAGGCGTGGACCGTCGAGCGCGCGGCGGACACCTGCGGGATCGATGCCGCGCTCATCCGCCAGTTCGCCGGTCTCTACGCGGACATCTCGCCGGCCCTCCTGCGCTGCGGGTGGGGCCTCGAGCGGAACCGGAACGGCGGGAACGCCGCGATGTCGGTTCTCGCGCTCCCGGCCGTCGCCGGGAAGTTCGGCGTGCGCGGGGGCGGATACTCGATGAGCAACTCGGCGAGCTGGAACCTGACGCGCACCTGGATTGACGCCGACGAGGCGCCGACCCGGATCGTCAACCAGAACCACCTGGGCCGCGCCTTGCTCGAGTTGGGCGATCCGCCGATCAACGTGCTGTTCGTCTACAACTGCAACCCGCTGGCGACCATGCCGGATCAGAACCGGGTGCGCCGGGGGCTCGAGCGCGACGACCTGGCGACGATCGTCTTCGATCAGGTCATGACCGACACGGCCCGCTACGCCGACGTGGTGCTTCCCGCGACGACCTTTCTCGAGCACTACGACATCGCGAAGGCCTACGGCCCGATCAGCATGCAGATCGCGCAGCCCGTGATCGACGAGGTCCGGGGTGCGCGCCCGAACGCCGACGTCTTCGCCGATCTCGGACGCCGGCTCGGACTCGCCCACGAATCCGATCCCGCTGACGAACTGGAACTGATGATGCAGGTGCTGGAGGAGATGCCGGCCCGCATCAGCGACGGGCTGCGCGCCGTTCGCCGCGCCGTGCCGCCCTCGAACGGCACACCCGTGCAGTTCGTCGATGTGTTCCCGCTGACGCCCGATCGGAAGATCGATCTGTTCCCGGAACGCCTCGATCGCGAGGCGCCGCTCGGGCTCTACGATTTTCAGCCGGATCCCGCGACCTCCGAGTACCCGCTCGCGCTGATTTCGCCGGCGACCGAGAAGACGATCAGCTCGACGCTCGGCGAGAACGGACAAGTCAGGGCCGCCGTCACGATGCATCCGACTGATGCCGCCGCACGCGGGCTCGAACACGGCGAACGCGTGCGCGTCTTCAACCGCCTGGGTGAGATGCGGTGCACGCTGGTCGTCGACCGGGCCGTCAGATCCGGCACCGTCGTCGTGCCCAAGGGGCTCTGGTGCCGGAGCAGCGAGAACGGGTCGACGGCAAACGCGCTGGCGCCGGACACGCTGTCGGATATCGGCGCGGGCGCATGTTTCAACGACGCGCGCGTCGAGGTGGCGAAACGGGAGGAATCATGAGTCGGATCGTGCATTGCGTGAAACTAGGAAAGGACCTGCCGGGGCTGGACGCGCCGCCCTGGCCGGGCGACCTGGGACAACGGGTCTTCGACAACGTGTCCGCGCAGGCGTGGAAGATGTGGGAAGAGCGGATGAAGATGATCCTCAACGAGTATCGCCTGATGCCCTTCCAGAAGGAGGCGCAGGACCTGATGGCCCGCCAGATGGAGGAGTTCTTCTTCGGTGAGGGCGGGCGCGTCCCGGAGGGTTACACACCTCCCAGGCAGAAATAGCGACCGATGGCCCGGATCGGCTTCGATCCGGGCGAGCCTCACCTACCCCGGCCGGACGGGAACCGGCCGGTCGAACGAGAAGGTCAACTTCCGGTGCGCGTCCCGCAGGGCTGCTGTCACCGTCGCGCCATCATTCCCGCTCGCGAAGATGAACCCCAGGTAGCTGGCGCCCTCGGGCAGGCGCACGAACGACTGATCCGGCTTCGCCGTGATGAGGAGGTCGTCGATCCCGCCGACGGCCCCGGCCTCCTCCACCCCGCGGACGCCGCGGTACACCCCGTCAGCCGGAATCGGAATCATCATCACGCCCGATGAACCGGGCCTCAGGTGCCACCGGTCCACGTGCTCCCCGAGCGCATGGCGCAGCAGGACTTCCTCGAACGGCACCGGGCCGTCATCGCCCGGCTCGAAGGTCAGCGCGCGGGCGCAGAGCCCGCCGATCGGCCGCGCCGCCGCTTCGAGCACGAAGACGCTGTCGCCATTGACGCGACACTCCGCGTGAACGGGACCGTGAGAGAGGCCCAGCGCGCGGACCGCCTGCCGGACGCCGTCGACGACACGCTCGTTGGCAACCTCGGGCAGCGCGGTTGGCGTGACGTAGATTGTCTCCTCGAAGAACGGCCCCTCCAGCGGATCCGGCTTGTCGAAGACCGCCAGCGCCCGGAACTCGCCGTGTGTCATCAGCCCTTCGATTGCGAACTCCGGGCCATCGATGTACGACTCGACGAGCACCAGGTCGTACAACGGGTTCCGCTGCACGCGAAGGTCGGGTGAGGCCAGGATGGCACGCACCCGCTCGAATGCACGAACGAACGACGCCTCGTCATCCGCGCGGATCACGCCCCGGCTCCCGGAGAGTGCGATCGGCTTCACGACGCACGGGAAGGACGTCGTGCGCGCGATGTCACGAGGGTCAGCGCGCGACTCCACGCAGGTGAACTCCGGCACGGGCAACCCGGCCTCGCGCAGGCATTCCCTGGTGGCGAGCTTGCTCCGCGCGCGCCTGGCGCTGTCGATCGGGTGGAACGGCAGGCCGAGCGCGGATGCGGTCCTCGCCGCGAGCAGCGTGGGCTGGTCGCCGACCGCGATCACGCCGGCGACCGGGGACCGGCGGGCGAATTCGACGATGGCGTTCAGCGACTCGTCGTCGTCGTGAAAATGAACCGACAGCGCGTGATCGCCCCACGGATCCTCGAGGGAACAGCAGTGATCCCGGGCCGACACGAGTTCGACACCGAGCTTCCGGGCCGCTTCGCCGAATGATCTGGCCTGATAGCCGGTCGTGGTCGAAAACAGCAGGATGCGACGATCGTTCATATCCGGTGCCGCTGGCCGGCGTCCGCCGGTCATCACCTTGTCGTCTACAGAAGGACAGCCTGCCCTTCGCTTGGTTCCGTTCAACAGTACCAGGGCTCGGTGATGAACGGGATGGCCGCGCGATCGGTACGCGGAGTTTCCTGCCGCATGACCTCGACAGGCTCGAGGCCCGCCCGGCCGCGAGCGTGTTCACGAATGGCCTCGAACGTCTCACGACGTGAACGGTGCGGGTGCCGCGCAACAAGCTGCAGGACTTCGCGCTGCAGCGCGTCGACGCGGGAGTCCTCATTCGTCCATGGATACGCCAGCAGGTCGGGATCGAACGTTCCAAGCCGCGCCTGAAGCTCGGGCAACTCCAGCAGGCGCGACCCCTCCGGGACGAGCAGCCGGATGGCAAGCTGGATCGGCGCCACCGCATCGGCGAGATCGAGCCGGACGATGGTCTCGAGCAATGCGCAGTAGCCGGCAAGGGTCGTCCACGGCGTGAAGGGAACGAAGGTCGGCGACAGGTCGATCTCCGCGGCCCGGCAGGCGGCAACGGCCCGATCGAAATCCGCCGCCGAATGGCCCTTCTCGAGCAGGGCCAGCACACGATCGTCGACCGACTCAACCGCGCTCGTCACGAAGAGACACCCGGTGTCGCGCAAGACGCGAAGGCTTCGGGCGTGGTTGAGGAGGTGCTCGATCTTGATCACGACGTCGTAGGTCAGCCCGGGAAACTCGCGCCCCACGGCTTCGGCGATCCGGAGCGCGTGCCCGATGCCGTTGAAGAAGTCGGGATCGCCGAAACTGACGTGCTGCGCCCCCGCTTCGACTTGCCGGCGAATGTCCGCGATCACGATCTCCTCGGGCACGATGCGGAACGTCCCGCGATAGACGGGCACGACCGGGCAATGGCGGCAGCGGTGTTTGCAGCCGCGGCTGGCCTCCGTGTACCCCGCCACCCGGAGTTCTCCCGAGCGCGTCTGCAGGCTGGCGTACCGCTGCAGCGGGGGCAGGCCGGAGCGATCCGGTTCGATGAAGGACAGCCTCGGTATCGTGCTCGTCGGGCGAACGCCCGGCGGATCGCCAGCCTTCGACGGCTCTCCTGCACGGAGTCGCGTCGCCAGCGACGCGAGGTCTGCTTCGAACTCGCCGCCGAGAATCGTCTCGACACCTCGAGCGCGAAGGACCGCGGCGTTCGGCGGCGCGTAGATGCCGAACGCGCAGAGATGCGCACGCGGGTTCAGACGCCGCACTTCGTCGACGACCGGAAGTGCCAGGCGCGTGGCGGTGTGCATCGGCAGCGAGAAGGCCGCGAGATCGGCGGCCTGCGCCAGCTCCGCGACGAGCGGATCGCGGCTCAGGTCCGCGCACTCGACGTCGATCCCCGCTCGCCGGAGCCACGCGGCCGCCGACGCCAGGGCGAACGGCTGGCGGCCAAGCTCGTAGGTCGAGATCAGGAGGGCGCGCATTCCCTTCTCATTCTACCGGGGAGGCATGAGCGAAGGCACCTTGCGACTGGCGCGCCGAGGGCGCTAGCCCGCATTATTCACGAGCGCTGCGCGCTCGTTCATAACGCGCCGGCGGCGCTGATGTTGCGGCGCCCGCCGGTTTCGACACCGCACATCGCGCGGTGCTCAAGACGTCGCCCGGGCTAGTCCTGAGCGAAGGCCCGAGAATCGGGCCGAAGTCGAAGCCCGTCAGGGCGGATTAGTCGGGCCTTCATGAATAATCCGGGCTAGGATGCCGTCATCGACCCGATCCCGAACGGACCCGACCAACAGCTCACCAGGAGTGCGCCGATGATGTTCCCTCAGTCGAGACTCGGCATCGCGCTGCTGACCGCCGGCGCCGTCGTCGCCGGCGCCACGATCGGCATTGGTGTGGATCGCGTGGCTCTCGCCAGGCAGGAGGGCGTCAAGCGGACGATCCTGACAAGGACTGACGCGCCCGCCGGGCCCGGGTACGAGGCCGTCATGGCCGTCGCAGAGATCGCGCCCGGGGCCCGGATCGGCAAGCATCGCCACAGCGGCGTCGAGCTCGCCTTCGTCCTGGACGGATCAGTCACCGTCGAGCGCGACGGCCAACCGGGCACGACGCTCAAGTCCGGCGAGCCGATCGTGAACATCGGCCCGCACGACGCGGTCAACACGGGCAAGGTCCCGGCCCGCTTGCTGGCGGTCTATGTCGTCGAGAAAGGCAAACCGCTCGCCGAGCCGGTGAAGTAGCTGGCGGCGCGCCGCCGGCATCGCGGGTGCATGCTCGAACTAGCCGCCCGAGAGCGCGCCGACGACCAGGAACGGTTCCGCCCCGGACGAAACGGGTTCCGGCAATAGCGCGTCGAGCTCCTCGAAGGACAGATCCAGCTCGCAGGCGAAGTACCGCACGTAGGCCCGGCGTTTCTGGGTGAGGTGGTCGCGAATCGTTCCTCGAAGCATCGGGTACCGGGCCTCGAGCGCGTCCAGCGTGGAGCGAATCGTGACGTTGCCCTCGACGGCGAGGAGCACCTCGCCGTCCACCTTCGCGAGCGTTCGCAATTGGGCCGGCAGCCCGACTCGGATCATCGCCCACCTTCGCCTGGAACGCGCTTCACCGCGTTCGCCCCGTCGATGCCCCGCGGGCTACGACAAGGTCTGGACTTCCACCGACAGCACGGCGGGAAGATCCCTGACGATTGGCGCCCACGAATCGCCCGCATCCGCCGACGCGTAGACCTGGCCGCCGGTCGTGCCGAAGTACACGCCGCAGGAGTCGAGCGAATCCACCGCCATCGCGTCGCGCAACACGTTGACGAAGCAGTTCTTCTGCGGAAGACCCTTCGTGAGAGCCTCCCACTCGTTGCCTCCCGTCCGGCTGCGGAAGACGCGCAGCTTGCCGTCGAGCGGATAGTGCTCGGAATCGCTCTTGATCGGGACGACGTAGATCGTGTCCGGCTCGTGCGCGTGCACGTCGATGGTGAACCCGAAATCGGTCGGCAAGTTCCCGCTCACTTCCTGCCACGAGTCCCCGCCGTTGTCGCTGCGCATCACGTCCCAGTGTTTCTGCATGAAGAGCACGTCGGGGCGTGAGGGATGCATCGCGATGCGATGGACGCAGTGGCCGGTCTCGGCGTCCGGGTCCGGGATGTACTGGGAGCGGAGGCCGCGATTGATCGGGCGCCACGTCGTGCCGTCGTCGTCTGTCCTGAATGCGCCCGCCGAAGAGATGGCGATCAGCATGCGGCCGTGGTGGACGCGATCGAGCAGAATCGTGTGGAGGCACATCCCGCCGGCGCCAGGATGCCAGGAAGGGCCGGTCTGGTGCCGGCGCAGCCCGGGCATCTCTTCCCAGTTCTGACCGCCGTCCTTCGTGCGAAACAGCGCGGCGTCCTGGACGCCGGCATAGACCGTGTCGGGATCGGTCAATGAGGGCTCGAGATGCCAGACCTTCGCGAATTCCCACGGGTGAGGCGTGTCGTCGTACCAGAGGTGCGTTCCCGGATCGCCGTCGTAGACGAACTTGTTGCCGACGGCCTCCCAGGTCCGGCCGCCGTCGTTCGACCGCTGAATCAACTGCCCGAACCACGAGTTGGACTGCGACAGGTAGATCCGGTCCGGATCGGCCGGCGATCCCTTGATGTGATAGATCTCCCAGCCGGCGAAGTGCGGGCCGCTGACCTTCCATCGCTTCCTGCTCGCGTTCGACGTCAGCAGGAACGCGCCCTTGCGTGTTCCGACCAGCACGCGTACTCCGCTCATCTCGTGCCCCTTCCTGGCTGTGGCGTGCGAGCCTGTTGGCGAAATGGTCGAGCCGTATACTCGGAGTATAGCTGATGCCGCCAGCTTGGGGAATTGGCGGGCCCGGGGCTCGGGGTCGGCAGGCAGATCTGGCGAGTTTCTCAGCGCTTCAAGACCGCGTCCAGGGCGGGATCCTTGCCGGCGAGGAACTCTCCAAGCGTCTGCTCGACCAACAGGTCCGGCGCGACGCTCGAGACGCTGAGGTCGTAGTTGTACGGACGAAACTCCGGGTGCTCGATCGGCGAGTACGAGTGGAACCCGTCCGCGAAATGCAGCGTGAGCCGGGTGTTCGGCAGGAGGAGGTTCCCGCCCTCGGACCAGAAGTCGAGCACGTCCCCGGCGGGTTCGCCGGCGATCACCACCCGCGTGAGCTGCTTCAGGAGCGCGACCGGCGTGAGGCCGGCCGAAAAGGTGGCGCGGCCGGTGATGACGAACATCCGGCCTCGCTGCTGCGCCAGCGGGAGCGCGGCGAGCCGGCGGAAGAACGGGTCGGCGAGCTCGAGATTGCCGCCCGTGTTGAATCGAAGGTCGATGACGAGCTTCTCGAACGGAGCCCGCTCCAGGTCCTGCAGAAAAGCGGTTCCGAACTCGGCGACCGTCTCGCGGCCCGGCTGGTCCTGCGCGCGGTTGTATTGGAGGTACACCGCGCGTGCGGCCGGGATCCGCTCCGCCCAGTAGAACCGGTCCAGGTGCCGGAATGCGAGCGGCAGGCGAGACTCATCGGATGGCAGCGCCGAGAGCCATGGACCCTGGCGGCCTGGATGGGTCGGCGACAGATCCCACCACGCCTCCAGCGGCAGATCCGATCGCTCGAGCGGCATCGGGCTCATCCGCACGGTTCGCCGGCGGCCGTCCGGTGTCTCGACGAGTATCGGCAGCTCGTCGCCGCCGAGGACGCCGGTCCCCTTGAGGATCTCTGGGCTCGTCAGCAGGTACGCGCTCATGTAGCGCTTCCACGATTGGTTGCCGGCGTACACGGACTCAACCGCGCGCGCCACGCTAGTAACGGGCTGGCCTGCGAGCGTCAGGATCCTGCCCCCGAGCAAGCCGGCGTGCTCCGGATGGGCCCGGATGATCGCGAGATCGTTTCGGAACCACCAGACCCGGATGGGATACCGGCGAAGCGCGGTGCGGTTCCGGAGCAGATAGAGACGGGTGTGCGCGTTCCGGGCGCCGGCCACTTCCTGCGCCAGCTTCACGATCAATTGCTCGTCGGTCAACGAGGCAATCGATGCCCTCAGCGTCTGAATCTCGGCCTTGAACCGCGCGCGAGCCTCTGGCGAAAACGATCGGTCGCGGGCGAGGAAGTCCGAGACCGCGAGATCGAGATCCGCCTGCCAGCCGCGGAGGCGCTCGGACGGACCTTGCCACGGGAGCTGCGAGGCCGCCTGCGTCAGCGGCGTGCACACCGTCAGCGCCAGGATCGCGAGTCCGCGGCCGACGCGCCGTCGAAACCCCCGGCCCCGGGGTTCTGCATTCGCACGGATTGGCAGCTCGTGATGCGGCGTGGGCATTCCGGGCACGCTCCTCCTCGGGTACAGCGCTTGAGACGATGAGGAGGCCGGTATCGTTTACCGATTCGGCCGGGCCACGAACAGACCTCGATCGGTGAGACCCGCCGGATCGTAGTCGACGCTCAGTCCGGCATCCTCGAGCGCGCGTTGCAGTTCACCGGTCGTGAAGAGCCCCAGTTCGTGGGTTTCGCTCACGTGGCGGGTGAGCGCGCCCTCGGTGATGTCGTAGTCGAAGAACAACCGGGAGATGCGTCCCTCGAGCTCGACGCGGCTGACTCGCGTGACGCGGACCGGGCCCGCTTCGCCGACCTGCCGCGTGACGCGCGCGGGATCGAGCCGTCCTGGAGGAAACCACGGTTCGACCACGATCACGCCTTCCGGCCGGAGGTGCTCGCGAAAGCATGCGATTGCCGCCGAGACGCGATCGAGCGTTCGAAGGTAACCGATCGAGCTGAAGAGGCAGACGACGGCGTCGTAGCGATCCGGAAGGCTGAACTGGCTCATGTCCGCCTCGTAGAACCGGCCGGCGCTGTGCTTCAGCCGCGCAATCCGGACAAACGCCGGATCGAGATCCAGGCCGTCCACTCGGAAGCCGTGGCCGGCCAGCCGTTTCGCGTGCTCGCCGGTGCCGCACGCGGCGTCCAGCACCGTTGCGCACGCGGGATTGAGCCGGCGCAGGAGGCCCGCGAGTTGGGTGGCTTCCGCTTGGTAGTCCTTGAACGCGGAGTAGATGAGGTCGTAGTACTCGGCCGACGCGCTGAACATCAGCAGACCACCCGTAGCCCTTTCTCCCAACGCGTGAGCACCTCCATCATTCGAGCACCCGCCCGCGGGTCTCTGGTATCCACACCCACGCGAACGCCGCGAGCACGAAGGCCATCGCCGCGACCGAGAATGCCGCGCCGAAGCCGTTCGACGCCGCCAGCGATCCCACGGCGAACGGCGCCACGGCGCTGGCGAGCCGGCCGATGTTGTAGGTGAACCCCTGCGCGGTCGCCCGGATGTCGGTCGGATAGATCTCCGCCGTCAAGGCGCCGAAGCCGGTGAAGTAGCCCGTCGCGAAGAAGGCAGTCACCGGCCCGAGCACCAGCAGGACGGCCGGATTTCGGGTCGTGGCGTAGCCGAGGAGGAGCACAGCGGCCGTCAGCACGTAGATGACGTAGGCGCGTTTCCGGCCGATCGCATCGGCGATGAACCCGAACGACACGTAGCCGAACCACATCCCGACCTGCATCGCAATGATGAACCCCGACATCACGCGCGTCGTCAGCCCGATGCCACCCTCCGCGACGGGCAGGGAGAGATACGCCGGAATCCACTGATTGAACCCCCACCAGGCGAACATCGTGCACGCGTTCATGAGCGTCACCGGAACGGTGAGCCACAGGAGATCGCCCCGGAAGATATCGGCGAAACGGCCGCGCCTCGTCGCCGCGGCGGCCCTCCGCTGACGCCACATCGCAGGCTCTTCGACCTTCCGCTGGATCCACATCGTGAAACACGCCGGAAGCACGCCGACGAAGAACACCGCCCGCCAGCCCCAGATCGGCATGACGACCGCCGTCACCACCGCGGCGGCCCCATAGCCGATGGCCCAGGCGCTTTGCATGAATCCGAGCGCCTTGCCGCGGTGTTCCGCGGACCAGGTTTCGGACACCAGCGCGGCTCCGCTCGCCCACTCGCCTCCCATGCCGAGACCGAGGAACACGCGAAAGACTGCGAGCTGCAGCACGGTCTGTGCGAATCCGCAGGCCGCCGTGAAGACCGAGTAGATGAGGATGCTCGAGATGAGCGCCCGGGTGCGCCCGTAGCGATCGGCGAGGACGCCGAAGGCGAGGCCGCCCACCGCGGAGGCGACGAGCGTCGCCGAGCTGAGCAGACCGGCCGTGGGCTTGCTGATGCCGAGATCCTTGATGAGCGCGGCGGTCACCAGCGCGTAGAGCATCACGTCGAAGCTGTCGAGCATCCACCCCATGCCGCCGGCTATCAGCGCTTTTCGGCCCTCGGGCGTTCCGGCGCGCCACCAGCCGAACAGTCCTCGGCCCCCGGTTGGTTGACTCGTCACACGCATCTCCGTGAGAAGAGCTGGTCGATCATGGCTTCGTGCCAGGAGGAATGCGCCGCCGCTCGCGCGTCCGGCGCAGCGCATCGGCCAGCTCGCCCAGTGATTCGGCAACAAACGGAGCCGCCGAGTCTTCGTCGTAGATCGGCTCGGAGGTCCGAACCTCGGGGGCTCCGCCCTCGGCGCCGAGGGTCGCGACGAAGCGCTCCTCATCGCGAAGGGCGTCGACGGCGGCCGCGAGGCCGACACGGTCGAACCTCACGCGGTCCCCGGGAACCGCCTGAGCGAGCCGCGCAAGATCCGCACCGATAACCGTGGCGATCTTCGTGTATCCACCAGTCGTCCCGCAGTCGGCCATCAGCACAATCGGCATGCGATCGCCGCTCACCTGAACCGATCCCCAGACAATGCCGTCCGACACGATGTCGGCGCCCGTCCGGTGCGCGACCGGAGGTCCGGCAAAGCGGCATCCGATCCGGTCCGACTCCGGCGTCAGCACGTATGTCGACGACAGGAACGTCTCGATGCCCTCATCGGTGAACCCGTCGTCCTGCGGACCGAGCACGACCCGCAAACGATGATCGTGTCCGAAGACGGGTATCCGGGCGCGAGGCACCACGAGCATGGGCGGTGCGCCGCCCGCGACCTCGCAGGCCGTCAATCGGTCACCCGCCTGAAGGCGCCGCCCTTCGAACCCGCCGAATCCGGAGCGCATGAACGTCGACCTGCTGCCGAGCAGCACCGGCACGTCGATCCCGCCCGCGATCGCGAGATAGGCGCGGAGTCCGTCTCGCGCGGTGCCGCAATCGAGGCTGGATCCGGGAGGAGCGACAAAGGTCCGCCATCGAGGTACGGCCCGGCCGTCGAGCGTGGCCGGGAATTCGGCTCCGGCCAGCGCCAGCACCGCGCCGTCCGGGAATCTCAGTTCCGGGCCCTGGAATGTCATCTCGAGGCCGGCGGCGTCTTCGTCGTTGCCCGCGAGGCGATTCGCCACGCGCAGCGCCCGCGAGTCCATCGCACCGCTCACGGGGACGCCGTACTTCTGATACCCCGGGCGGCCGCGGTCCTGCACGGTCGTCAGCATTCCGCCGTCGAGGATGTCGATGACGCGTCTCACTCAGGGCTCGAACGGCCTCGCGGCCAGGGTGAACGTGCCGGCTTCCACCGCCGATCGAATCCGTTCGTACTCGGGGACCGCCACGGGCACGAACCGGACGTAGTCGCCGGGTTCGACCGGTACGGGCGGGCGCCGCAGCGGATCGAACCAGCGCACCGGCGTTCTCCCGATGAGCCGCCAGCCGCCCGGGCTCTCGACCGGATAGAGCCCGGTCTGCTGCTGCGCGATTCCGACCGAGCCGGCGGGCACCTTCGTCCTCGGCGTGCCAAGCCTCGGAGTGGCGAGCCGCGCCGACATGCCGCCGAGATAGGGATAGCCGGCGATGAACCCCATCATGAAGATGAGGTAGTCGGTTCCGGAGTGAATGGCGACGACCTCGGTCTCCGTCAGCCCTGTGTGAGCCATCACGTCGGGCAGATCGGGTCCGAACTCTCCTCCGTAGGCGGTCGGGACCTCGACAAGCCTGGGCGGAGGAAGCGAGACGTCGCCCAGGTGCGCCTCGAGATCGGCGATTCGCGCCGTCAACTCGTCCCGCTCGAGTCGCATCGGGTCGTAATGAACCAGGAGCGACCGGTAGGTCGGGACAATCTCGATGAGCCCGGGGACGCCCAGGCGCTCGACCGAGGCAGCCAGCGCTCTGACGCGCCGATTGGTGGCGAGGTCGATGCCGTCACCGAGCTCGACAACCAGCGCGCGCTCGCCGGAGGGAAGGAATCGCGGCTCGGAGTACATCGCGGTCTACCGCGCGAGGAGCCGGCCCATCGGCACGAGCTCGACCTCGGCCCGCTCGAAGGCCCGGCCGAGCGCGGCCGCCAGATCGACGGCGCCCGGCGTGTCACCGTGGAGGCAGATGGTGTCGGCGTGGAACTCCACGATCTCGCCGGTCATCGCCGGCACGCGATGCTCGGTCACGATCTGCAGGCTGCGCTCGATCACCTGCGAAGGCTCGTGAATGACCGCGCCAGGCTTCGATCGCGGCACGAGCGTTCCGTCCGGGTTGACGGCGCGATCGGCGAACGCCTCGCGCGCGACGCGAAGCCCGCGCGTTGCGGCAAGTGCAGCCCACGGCGAACCGGCCAGGGCCACGAGAATCAGCGACGCGTCGACCTCCGCCACCGCGTCGCAGATCGCCCCGGCCAGGTCGTTGCCGCAGACGGCCATGTTGTAGAGGGCCCCGTGGGGCTTCACGTGCTGCAGGCGCTTCCCGCTGGCGAACGCCGACAACGCTCCAATCTGGTACACGATGTCGTCTCGAACTTCATCGGGCGCGGCGTGCAGATCCCGGCGGCCGAACCCCCGCAAATCGGGGAAGCCCGGGTGAGCCCCGATTCCGACACCGCGCTTCTCCGCAGCCCGCACGGTGCGGCGCATCCAGACGGGATCGCCCGCGTGAAATCCGCAGGCGATGTTTGCCGACGTCACATGCGCGAGTATCTCGGTGTCGAGGCCGATGGTGTACGCCCCGAAGCTCTCGCCCATGTCACAGTTCAAATCGATGCGTGCGCGCATGCCCTCCACCTCGATGCCCGTCTGAGCCGTGGCCGCGGCAGGGTTGGTCAGCACTATAGCCCATCGCGGCTCCGCCGCCGCACGGGGGCGCGCCCCTGGCTTCTCTCTGACGCTCCTGGCCAGCACGGGGCTACAATGGAACCGGTTCGAGGAGCCCCTTCCGAATGGATGTCCCGAAGGCCGAAGCAGAGAGCGTCAATCGCCTCACCTGGTACGACACGCCGGAGCGCAGTTCACCTGAAGAGATTGCCGCGAGGGCCGGCCTCGTCGCGCGGGCGCCCATCGCGCACGCCTTGCTCGACGGCGTCCCCGCTCCGGTCTTCGTGGTCGATCGGCACCGGCAGATCGTCGCGACCAACCAGGCCGGACTGAAGATGCTCGGCGCCGTGCCGATCGGGACGGTGCTCGGCCAACGGCCCGGCGAGGCGATCAACTGCATTCACGCTCACGAGATGCCGGCCGGCTGCGGAACCTCGCAGTTCTGCGTCGAGTGCGGCGCGGTGCAGGCCCTGCGCGCGTCGAGAGAACAGCACACGGTCGAGACGCGGGAGTGCCGGATCAGCATCACCGGGGCTGACGGCGGGGAAAGCGCGTTGGACCTGCGCGTGACCGCGTCGCCCTTCGACCTCGACGGCGAGCCGCTGACCCTGTTCGCCGTGCAGGACATCGCCGATGAGAAACGGCGCCATGCGCTCGAGCGCATCTTCTTCCACGACGTCCTGAACACCGCCAACGGAATCGACGGCGTGGCGCGGCTTCTCCCGTCGATCGACGATCGCGCGACGCTGGCCGAGCTGGGCATGCTCCTGCGCGCGTCGTCGAGCCAGCTCATCCAGGAGATCGTCAGCCAGCGGGACCTGCTGAGCGCCGAGCGAGGTGAACTCCCGGTCGAGCGCAAGGCGGTCGCCGCAGGCGCGTTGCTCGATTCCCTCCACCGCCTCTACAGCACGTCGATACTTCTCGACGGGCGGCGGTTCCTCCGCAAGGAACAGCACGCGCCCTGGATGGTCGACACCGACCAGGTGCTGGCGCTGCGGTGCCTCGGGAACCTGGTCAAGAACGCCATCGAGGCCACCTCGCCCGGAGGCGAGGTGGCGATCTGGGCGGATCGAGCGGCGGGCTGCGTGCGATTCCGCGTCCGCAACCCCGGCGTGATGGCGCAGAGCGTGCAGCTTCAGATGTTCCATCGCTCGTTCAGCACGAAGGCTCCACGCGGTCGGGGCATCGGCACCTACAGCGTGAAGCTGCTGGCGGAGCGGTACCTGGGCGGGTCGGTCTCGTTCGAATCGAGCAACGAGGCCGGTGGCACGATCTTCACGCTGGAACTGCCCGAGTGGCACACCGAGGGATCCGAAGAGCCGCGCAGCGGCCTAGCGGAAGACGACGATCGCGGCCGCTGAGGCCGCGCCGATGGCAGCCAGACCGGCGGCCGCCACGCGCCTGAACGGCGGCCGCCCGACCGCCACCGACCATCCGAGCTTCAGAACGGTGTTGGTGAGGATGCCGACGGTGACCGCAAGCGCCGCCGTCGGGACCGACGCTCCGGCGGCCGTGGTCTTGGCCATCGAGATCATCAGGGCGTCGACATCGGCGATGCCCAGGATCGCGCCAGAAACGATGAGGCCCACGTCGCCCCAGAGCACCCGCACGATCTCCACCGCGACGAGCACCGCCTGGAAGAGCAGCGCCATCTGCAGCGCAGCCGTGATCTGGAGCGGATTGGTGTGCGCATGGATGTCCGGGTGCTCGGCCCTCGGCACCTGAAGTCGAAGAAGAACGATCACGGCGCCGATGAGGAACGGCGGCGCGAGCAGAGGCGCGAGCCGCCACGCCAGCGGCGGGTTCAGGACCCATGTCGCTCCGACCACCCGCACGAAGAGCATCGTCGACGCCGCGATGACTCCGAAGGCCAGCGGCTTCCCGACCGACGGATCCTCGACGCGGCTCGCGCGGGAAAAGGTCACCGTCACGCTCGTGGAGGAGATCAGACCGCCGAGCAGCCCCGCGATCAGGTATCCCTGGCGCGCGCCGACGAAGAGGCGCGCAATGTAGCCCACGAAACTGAGCCCCGAAAAGAACAGCACGAAGATCCAGAGTTCGCGCGGCCGCACCCCGCCAAACGGCCCGTACGGACCTTCGGGCAGCAGTGGAAGGACGACGATCGCCATCACGGCGAACCTGATGCCGGCCCGGAGCGCGGTGTCGTCCATCCGGTCGACCAGGTCGTGGACGCGCGACTTCTCCACCAGCAGAAGGGTGGCGACGGCGACGATGGCGCTGCCGAGCGCCAGGTGGCCTGCGCCGGACAGAACGCCCGCGCCCAGGGCGACGAGCGCGGCGACTTCGGTCGTGCCCTCGATGTTGTGGCGGCTGGCCGACACATACCCGGCCACCACGAGCGCCGAGGCACCGGCCAGCAGCACGGCCGCCGGCAGCGTGTAGCCGGCGCTCCACATCCACCCGCAGATGCCCGCCATTCCGCCGAGGAGCGTGAAGGTCCGAACGCCTCCGAACCGGGCGTCGGGACCGGTGGCGTGCCCGGACCGCTGGCGTTCCACGCCGATGGCGGCCCCGCCAAGCGCGGCGATGATCACGCCGACGGATCGAAGGGACGCCTCATCCACTGGAGTCGAGCGGCTGAGTGGCGGCCGCCCGGGGGCGGCCTGGTGTGGGTCTCGCCTGGTTGAGACTCTGCGCGAGGACGCTCCAGACGGCGTAGGCCAGCCGGGACCGGTCGTGGCGGGCGATGTCCTTATGCCAGAACCGCCCTCTGATCAGGCGGCAGTGTTCGGGCAGATCGCCAAGTCCGAGCGGAATCTTCTGCTCGGCGGCGTAGCGCTCCAGGACGTCGCCCGGCGGGCTGCCTTCGTTGAAGATGACGACGTCGATGCGCCTGCCGATGCTCGATTCGATTCGTCTGACCGCATCGGCGGCGGTGAAGCCGGCCATGCCCGCCCCTTCGGTCAGGAGGTTGGCGATGAGCATCACGGGGCCGCGCAGGTTCCCGATGGCCTGCCGCATGCCTTTGACCGCGAAGATCGGCATCAGGCTCGTGTAGAAACTCCCCGGGCCGATGATGGCGGCGTCCAGGTCGGCGATGGCGCCCGCGACGACCTCGTGGATGTGCACGTCAGGCTCGAGCCAGATGGACTCGATCGACGCACCGGCCGATTGACCCGCGTCGACCTGTGCTTCGCCCCGCGCCTCGCCGCCGTCGCGATACCGCGCGCAGAGGCTGGCCGAATCGACGCTGACCGGCCACACGCGGCCCTTGCAACCGAGCAGGGCGCGCAGCCCTTCGATGGCGGCGATGAAGTTCCCGCTGAATCGCTCCATCATGGAGAGCAGCAGGTTCCCGCCCGTATGCCCGGCGAGACGCGAGTCCTCGAGCGTCGGCAGCCTCGAGAGCAGCAACCGCCGGGCCTCGCGCTCGTTCCTCGCGAGCGCGAGCGCGCACTTGAGGACGTCGCCCGGCGGCAAGACGCCCAGCTCGTCGCGGAGGACGCCGGAGCTGCCCCCGTTGTCGAACATCGTGACGATCGCGTTGATGTCGAGCCAGGGATTGCGCTTGAGTCCTCCGAGCAGGCTCGGCAGCCCGGTCCCTCCGCCAAAGCAGCCGACCTTCATGACCCGCAGTTGCATCGGCGGCATTGTAGCAGCCTCGGCCTGAGGTGGCGTGCCGGACCTCGCGCCGCGCCTGGAACCGTCGCCCATCTCCGATGCGAGTGCCGCTACAATACTCTCCATGAGCCAAGACGCTGCCGGACGGGCCGCCATCGATTCGCCGCTCGACGATGTGCGCGGGGTCTTTGGCCCGAGGCTGAAATCCTTCGTCGCCATCGGACGCCGCGGAGCAGGCGGGCATGGGTCGGCCGAGTCGCTGGCTTCCTCTGGATCCCCGGTCAGGGCGCACGAGCTTCACACGCTCGCGCTCGTCGACTCCATCGACGCCCAGGATCTCCGCGCGTGCGCGTCGTTCAGGTCCGCGTGGGCGAAGCGGGGACTCGCGGTACCGCTCCTGCTGACTGCCGAAGAGCTGATTCACTCGCTCGACGCGTTTCCGCTGGAGCTCAACGAGATCGTGACGCACCACCAGGTGCTCTTCGGGCGGTCGCCATTCGACGGGCTCTCGGTCCCAGCCGGCGATTTGAGGCGGGCGTGCGAGGTCCAGGCGCGCAGCCACCTCCTGCATCTGCGCGAGGGGTATCTCGAAACCGGCGGGCATCCGAAAGCCGTCGCCGAGCTCTTCGTGGCCTCCATCGGCGCGTTGCGCGTCCTGCTGTCGAACGTCGCACAGCTCCAGGGCGCCGAAGCCGGCTCGATCGAGGATCTCGCCAGGCATCTCGAATCGACGGCCGCGCTCTCGGCCGGCGTGGTGAGGCAGGTGCTGGCGATCGAAGCGTCCGGCTCGATTGGCGCCGCCGACGCCGAGGCGCTCTTTCCCGCCTACCTGAACCTGGTCGAGCAACTCGTGCGGTACATCGATGCCTGGCGCGAGTAGCGGCGGCCCCCCGTCCTGGCTCGCCCGTGCCGCCGTGTGCCTGGCGGCGTGCGGCCTCTCCGCCCTGGCCGTTCCGCTCCGCGCCCAGTCCGGGCCGCCGGAATTGGTGGCGCCGGTCAACGATTTCGCAAACGTGATCGACCCGGCCAATGCCGCCGAGCTGGAGCGGATGATCCGTGTGCTCCACGGCGCAACCTCCGATGTTGTCGTCGTCGCCACGGTGCCCACCGTCGAGCCGTATGCCGACACGGCGGAGTACGCGGTCAAGATGTTCGAAAACCACGGCCGCGGCATCGGCCAGAAGGGCCGCGACAACGGGTTGCTCGTCGTCGTGGCCGTCAAGCAGCGTCAGGTTCGCGTCGAAGTCGGCTACGAGCTCGAGGCTTATGTCACCGACGGGTTCGCCGGCGAGACCAGCCGCGACGTCATGGTCCCGTACTTCCGGATCGGAGACTTCGGCCAGGGACTGCGGCTCGGGGTGGCGCGGATCATCGGCCGCATCGCCGAAGGCAGGCACGTCAAGCTCGAGGGCCTTCCGGTTCCGCCGCCGGAGCGGCGATCGCGCCGGTCAGACAACCCGGTCTTCCTCGTCATCATCCTGGGCATCATCGTGTTCGTCATTGTCACCAACCGGACGGGCGGCGGCGGGTTCGGTGGACGTGGCATCACGGGCCGGAGATGGCGGAGCGGGATCGGTTCATTCGGTGGCGGCTTCGGCGGGTTCGGCGGTGGCGGGTTCGGGAGTGGGGGCGGCGGGGGTGGATTCGGCGGGTTCGGCGGTGGCGGCAGCGGAGGCGGTGGAGGCGGAGCGAGCTGGTAGCGCGGGCCACCACGCTCCGGTCGATCGGGAAAAACGTCAGAAGATCATGAGGGCACACGCTATGACTCGCAGGTGGTGTCTCGTCGCAATCGTCGCGGCGGCAGGGTTCGGGCTGGCGGGATGTTCTTACAACACGTTTGTCAGCCAGGAAGAGGCGATCAAGAGCCAGTGGGCGCAGGTCGAGAATCAGCTGCAGCGCCGCAATGACCTGATTCCGAACCTGGTCGAGACGGTCAAGGGCTACGCGGCGCACGAAACCGGGGTCTTCGCTGCCGTCGCGGAATCGCGGACGAAACTGGCGGGAGCCACGACGCCCGAAGACAAGATCGCCGCGGCAAACGCGCAGTCCTCGGCGCTCGCCAGGCTCCTGGCGGTCGTCGAGAACTACCCGCAGCTCAAGGCCAACGAACAGTTCAACCGGCTGTCGGACGAGCTGGCAGGAACCGAGAACCGGATTGCGACCGAGCGTAAGCGCTACAACGATCGAGTCCAGGAATACAACACGAAGCGCCGGAAGTTCCCGTCGAACGTGACGGCGTCCATCTTCCGGTTCAAGGAGTACCCGTACTTCCAGACCCCGGCCGAGGCCAAGCAGGTCCCCAAGATCGACTTCAAGAAGTAGGCGCGCATGAGAGTCTGGCCCGGACGGCCGCATCCTCACGGGGCGACGTGGGACGGCCTCGGCGTCAACTTCGCCATCTTCTCCGAGCACGCGACGAGCGTCGACCTCTGCCTGTTCGAGTCGCCCGACGCGGAACGGGAGAGCGTCCGCATCGCGCTGCCGGATCGCACCGACTTCATCTGGAACGGCTACCTTCCCGATGTTCGGCCCGGGCAGCTCTACGGGTACCGGATCAGCGGCCCGTACGACCCGGACGCCGGGCATCGATTCAACCCGGCGAAGGTCGTGCTGGATCCGTACGCCAAGGCAATCGGCCGGCCCGTGCAGTGGCACGACTCGCTCTTCGGGTACCTCGTCGGCGATCCCCGTGAAGATCTTGCCCGCGACGATCGCGACGACGGCGCGTACGCGCCGCTCGCGGCAGTCATCGACCAGCCCTTCACGTGGGGCGACGACACGCCGCCGCGGACGCCGTGGCACAAGACGATCATCTACGAGCTGCACGTCAAGGGCTTCACGTACCGCCACCCGGACGTGCCGCCCGGCCTTCGCGGCACCTTTCTTGGTGTCGCGTGCGAGGCCGCGATTCGGCACCTGCGGACCCTGGGCGTCACGGCCGTGGAGCTGATGCCGATCCACTTCCATTCGGACGAGCCGTCGGTCCTCGCGCGTGGCCTGACCAACTATTGGGGCTACAACTCGCTGGCGTACTTCGCGCCGGATTCCCGCTTCGCGTCGAGCCACGCCCGCCTGAGCGCGGTTCGCGAGTTCAAGATGATGGTGCGCGCGCTCCACGCGGCCGGCCTGGAGGTGATTCTCGACGTCGTGTACAACCACACGGCCGAGGGCGATCATCTCGGCCCGACGCTCTCGATGCGGGGCGTCGACAACGCGTGCTACTACCGGCTGAAGTCCCGCGACCGGCGCCACTACCAGGACTTCACGGGATGCGGGAACACGCTGAACATGCTCCACCCGCGCGTGCTGCAGCTCATCATGGACAGCCTGCGGTACTGGGTCGTGGACATGCACGTCGACGGGTTCCGGTTCGACCTGGCGAGCGCGCTGGCCCGGGAGCTGTACGAGGTGGACAAGCTGGGGTCGTTCTTCGACATCATTCAGCAGGACCCCGTGCTGTCGCAGGTGAAGCTCATCGCGGAGCCGTGGGATCTCGGCGAGGGCGGCTATCAGGTCGGCAACTTCCCGGTGGGCTGGACGGAGTGGAACGCCCGCTACCGGGACACGGTGCGGCGCTTCTGGCGCGGCGATGCGCGCCAGGTGCCGGAGCTGGCGAGCCGGCTGGCCGGCAGCAGCGACCTCTACGCGCCGGGCGGAAGGCGGCCGTATGCCAGCATCAACTTCGTCGTGTCGCACGATGGGTTCACGCTGCGCGACCTGGTCTCCTACGAGCAGAAGCACAACGAGGCGAATGGGGAGGACAATCGCGACGGCGAGAACAACAACCTGAGCTGGAACAACGGCGTCGAGGGACCGACCGGCGATGCAACGATCACGGCGCCGCGCCACCGGCAGGTGCGGAATCTGCTGGCGACGCTGCTGCTCTCGCAGGGCGTGCCCATGCTGTCGGCCGGCGACGAGTTCGGGCGGACGCAGAACGGCAACAACAACGCCTACTGCCAGGACAACGAGACGTCGTGGCTCGACTGGACTCCGGCCCCGGAACGGCTCGCGCTCATCGAGTTCACGAGCCGTCTGGCGCGGCTTCGCCAGGATCACCCCGTGCTCCGGCGCCAGAAGTTCTTCGAGGGCAGGAGCCGCCGCCAGGCGGCGCAGAAGGACATCGCGTGGCTCCAGCCGAACGGACAGGAGATGACCCCGGCGGTCTGGGGGCTGCCGGATCTCCGCGCGCTCGGCGCCATGCTCGCCGGCGACGCGATCGACGAGGTGGACGATCACGGGGACCCGGTCACCGACAACACCTTCCTGCTGCTGCTCAATGCCGGCCCCGAGGTCGTGCCCTTCAGGCTGCCGCTGCCTGCCGTGGGCACGACGTGGAACTTCGTGCTCGACACCGCGCGCGAAACCGCGCCGGCGAGTGCCATCAAGGGCGGATCGCTGTACCTGCTCTCGGCCCAGTCGTTCGCGGTGTTCGTGATCGCATGAGCGGAGCATCCTCCGGCGGCTCGCGCGTCGCCTCGAACCGTCGTCGTAGCATGCCCACCCCATGAATGTTCCCGCCCCGCCTGCCCTTCGCCAGGCCCTGAAGCTCCCGCACGCCACCGCGATGGTCGTCGGCACCATCATCGGCGCGTCGATCTTCGTGCAGCCCTCGGAGATGAGCGGCGCGGTGCCGTCGACGACCGGGCTGCTCGCGGCGTGGTCGCTCGCTGGCCTTCTGACGATTGCCGGAGCGCTGATCTGCGCGGAACTGTCGTCGGCCTTTCCCCGGACCGGCGGCGTCTACGTGTTCCTCACCGAAACGCTCTCGCCGCCGATCGGGTTTCTCTGGGCCTGGGCGATGTTCTGGAGCATGCACTCCGGGATCATCGCGGCCATTGCCGTGATCTTCGCGCGCTATCTCGCCTACTTCGTGCCGCTCTCGCCGTGGGAACAGCGCGGGGCGGCGATTGCCGCCATCCTGGTTCTCTCGGCCGTCAATCACTTCGGCGTCCGACTCGGCAGCCGCCTCCAGGCGGCGTTCACGGCCGGCAAGCTGTTGGCGATCCTCTCGATCATCCTCGCCGGATTCGTGCTCGGATCGAAGCTCCCGCACTTTGCCGGCGGCGGCGAGACGCCCGACATGCTGGTGCGGCTTCCGGGCGCGGTGGCGGCAGGGCTGTTCGCCTTCGGCGGGTGGCACATGGTGACCTACGTGGCAGGCGAGACGCTCGACGCCAGGAAGACCATCCCGCGAGCCCTGATGATCGGGACCGCCGTCGTCACGCTGTGCTACATCGCGCTGAACGTCGTGTACCTGTACGTGCTGCCCTTCGACGCGGTGATTTCGTCCACCCGCGTGGCGGCCGATGCCGCCGACGCCGTGCTCGGCCACGGCGGCGGCCTCGTCATGTCGACGCTCGTGGTGTTCTCGACCTTCGGCGCGTTGAGCGGCATCGTGCTGCTCGGGCCGAGGGTCTACTACTCGATGGCTGGAGACCACCGCTGGTTCCGGTGGCTCGGCGCGGTGCACCCGCGGCACCTGACGCCCTCCCGGGCGATCGCCGCGCAAGGCATCTGGGCGTCGGTCCTGGTCGCGACCGGCACCTATCGGACGCTCGTCACGCGCGTGGTCTACACGGAGTGGATCTTCTTCGCGCTGATGGCCATCGGCCTCTTCGTCGCGCGCCGCCGGCCGGGCTACTCTCCGTCGTACCGGTTGCCCGGCTATCCGTATGTCCCCGCGGCGTTCGCGAGCGTGTCGCTCGACGATCGCCGTTCACCAGCTCATCTCGAGCCCGGTCGAGGCCTTCATCGGCCTGCTGCTGGTCGTCGTCGGCCTTCCGGCGTACTATCTCGGAAGGAGCCCTTCGGCGTAGGAGGTTCGTTCATGGCGACGATCGACATTCACAACCACTACTATCCCCCGGCCTATCTGAACGCGCTCAAGTCCGGCAACAGTGCCGTGAAGGTGACGACCGACGCGGAGGGCAATCCGCTGATTCACTACCCGGGCGACTACAACATCGTCGTGCGCGGGCCATCGCGACATCGCGTACCGGCAGGACGTGCTCGACGAGCACCGCGTCGACCGCCAGATCGTGACGCTGACAACGCCAGGGACTCACGTGGAGACGCCGGCGCGGGCGGCCGACCTGGCGAAGCTCGTGAACGACGCGTTCGCCGAAGTGGTTGCGACCCGCGGCTCACATTTCTCGGCGCTGGCGACGCTGCCGCTCAACGATCCCGGCGCGTCCGCCCGCGAGCTCGAGCGCGCCATGACGTCGCTGCACCTCCCGGGCGCGATGCTCTTCAGCAACGTGAACGGCGTCGCCCTCGCCGACGAGCGGTTCTGGCCCGCTCTACGAAGTCGGCGAACGACCTGGGCGCCGTGCTGTACATCCACCCGAATCACCCCATCAGCGTCGAGGCGATGACCGAGTACTGGCTGATGCCGCTCGTCGGGTTCCTGTTCGACACGACGCTCGCCGCCGCGCACCTCGTGTTCGCGGGCGTGCCGGAGCGGTTCCCGCGCATCAAGTGGGCGCTCTGCCATCTGGGCGGGGCGATTCCGTACCTGGCGGAACGGCTCGACCGCGGATTCCACGCGTTCAGCGAATGCCGCGCAGCACATCAAGCGCCCGCCGAGCGAGTACTTGAAGGAGTTCTACTACGACACGGTCAACTTCAATCCCGGCGCGTTGAAGCTGGCGATCGCCTTCGCGGGCGCCGACCACATCCTGGCTGGCAGCGACTACCCGCACCAGATCGGCAGCATCCCGAAGATGCTCGAGAGCATCGACTCGCTCGATATTCCCGAGAGGCAGAAATCGGCGATCCGGGGCGGGAATGCCGAACGGCTGTTCAGTCTATAAACCCCGCTTTCGCCGCGCGATCGAAAACCCACTTCGGGCCGGACTTGATCATTCGAACCAGGAAGAGCAACTTCTGGCCTTCGAAGATCTCACCCTCGACGTCGAGGATGGCGCCGTCGGGCCGCAGCTCGCCGCCGGTGATCTTCGCCGAGATCTTCGGCAGCCAGAATCCCAGCGTCAGAATCGCATCGTCGAGATTCTCTTTCGCGGTCCGGTCCGGATCATTGAAGCTCTTGACGTGCTCTTCCGAGACGCTCGCGAGAATGCCCTTGAAGTTCTTCGCCTTGATTGCCGCGAAGAGCGCATTGAACGCCTTCCCGGGCTCGCCCCCGCCGGCGGCGAGCTTCGCGCCTGGCGGCAGACGCGTCACGGCGGTTGAGAAGGTGATGTTGACCGAATACGTCTCGCCATCCATCGTCTTGATCGGCTTCTCGGTGTAGATGCGCCCGGCGATCTTGTCGGGCGTGTTCTCCTTCAAGTCCGCCTTGAGCGCGCCGGTCGTGTTGTCGATGAACTGGGTCATCTTCTCCCGGTAGGTGGCGTTCATGCTCACCTCGGCGCCCGGCCGGATCCACAGGAGGACGTAGTTGTGGTCCATCAGACTCTTCTGGTTGATGAGGTGCGTGTGAGGATCGAGGTCCGCCATCGCGGCCGCGATGTCAACCGGCGCCTCCGCCAGGACCACGGCGACGACGTGCTTGCGCGCGTCGCGCTGATCGCGCTCGTCGTACGCCACCGCGTATGTGGGACGGATGGGCTTGCGTTTGCTGGTCGTGAATTCGCCCGACGCCTGACCGGCCGCCGCCGCCGCCAGGGCGAGCATCGGAATCAGCAGGCCGATCGTCCGGATGGATGATGAACGCATGATGCCTCCTTGGACGGACGCGCCACTCTACCACGTGCTGGTTGAGGAGCCCGGGCGGCAGAATTCCGGCGTGCCGGCCCGCGTGCGCGATTCTGCAGGAATCCGTGCGCCCGGGTGCGGCTTTCAGGACGGTATTGGAGTCTAATCGTCCGTAGCGGCCTGTTGCCGTCTGGCGTTGCGTCTCATCCGGTCTCTGGCCATGGAGGTCCGCATGTCTCGACGCGTATCGCTCCCCGCCCGCGTCGCCTGGTTCTCACTCGCGATCGTCTTCGTGCTCGCGGCCGCCAGCATCGCGCCGGGCGCCTCCGGTCAGTCGATGACTGGCGATCAGGCCGCCGAAGTTCAGCCGACCGGCACCGGCCGCATCACGATCACCCTGGTCGCTGCCGACAACGGCTCGCCCGTGAAACGGACGCACGTGATGCTCATGGGGTCGGCACAGCTGCCGGCCCCGGTCAACACGCAGTCGTCACCCGTCCGGCCGATCATGCCCCCGCGCGTCCAGCGTGACGGTGAAACCGACGAGACCGGGCGGGTCGAGTTCGGCGCGTTGCCGGCAGGTTCCTACAGCCTCGCGTTCATGGCCCTGTCCGGGTTCGTCCGGTCGAATCGGCCCGAGACCTTTCGGCTCGGCGAGGGCGAAGCCGTTCAACGCACGATTCGCCTCGACCGAACCGGCGCGATCTCTGGGCACATCTTCGACGAGACAGGCGACCCGCTCGCCCGAGCCTCGATGCGCGTCATCCGGAGGGTCACCGGAATCGGCGGGACGCGATACATCTCGGCGGGGAGTAGCGCCTTCACCGACGATCGCGGCGAGTTTCGAATCTTCGATCTCTCACCGGGCGACTATCTGGTCCAGGCTGCGCCGAGAAGGCCGTTCTCCGGGGCGATCGAAGCGGCGGCACCATCAGAGGGCCGGACGGGATACCTGCCGACCTACTACCCTGGCACTGCGGCCATGGACGGCGCCCGAGTCGTGACCGTCGGGAAAGGCCAGGACGCGGTCAACGTGGACTTCAGCGTGCTTCGAGGCAAGCTCGGCAGGATCAACGGGTACGTGACCGGGGCGGACGGCAGGCCGATCTCGTCCCAAATGGCCAGCGTGATGGTGGGCCTGAAATCAGAGGTGGGCGGCGGGTCATCGTACTCCGGGTCGGCAATCAAGCCCGACGGGTCCTTCGTTTGCCCGGACGTTCCGCCGGGCCAGTACTACGTGGTCGCGCAACGATCGCTCGGCGCAGATCCCCGGGCTGATCGTGAAGCCGCATTCACCGTGGTCACGGTCAA
Source organism: uncultured Acidobacteriota bacterium (assembly GCA_963695795.1). Lineage (GTDB taxonomy): Bacteria > Acidobacteriota > Vicinamibacteria > Vicinamibacterales > JAKQTR01 > CAVOHU01. The sequence continues at coordinate 161,792 of CAVOHU010000002.1, forward strand.
CGGCGACGAGGTCGTCGCCAACCTCCAGACCAACAAGGGTGCGACGCTCCGCGGGCGGATCGTCAGGGAGGGAGCTGCCCCGGCGCCGCCCGGCCCTGCCGACGCGCGGCTGCTGGCCGCCTTCGCACAGTCACAGCGCGTGATGGTGAGCGCCGTGCCGGTCCCTGGAAGCGGAAACCTGCCGATGACGTCTGCCCCGGGCGGCAGACCAACACAGGTCGATGAGGACGGCCGATTCGAGCTGACCGGCATTCGCGGAGAAGTGCAGCTGATCGTCGGCACGGGAACGGCTGCCCTGAAGTCGATCCGGAGCGGGATTCGGGATCTCACGCTCGGCCCGCTCGAACTCAGTGGCACGGAGAGGATTGACGACATCGAGATCGTGCTCACAACCGAGACGGGGTTCTTGCGGGGAGCCGTGACGGACGCCCGCGGCGAGCCGGTGAACGGCGCGCAGGTCATCGTGTTCCCTGAGGAATCCAGGCAGTGGTATCCGTTGTCGCCATTCGTGCACCAGACCATGAGCCTGTCCGGTCCCGCGCCCGGTTCCATTTCGAGCAGCAGCCTCGTGGCGGTCTCCCCCGCCGGCAGCGCGTTGGGGACAGCCCCCATGACGAGAGTCGGACCGGCACCGGGAGCCTTCATGATGTCTCGGCTGCTCCCGGGCCGTTATTACGCCGTCGCGATTGAACGAGACTCGGGCCTGAGCCCGAGCCTGTTCGATGGGGATCTGCTCGGTAATCTCCGGAAGCACGCGGCTTCAGTCCTGATCGAAGCGGGCAAGACGACGATCGCGGACCTCAAGATCGTCAGGTAATGACTCACGCGCGGGCGTCGACCGCGCCTACCTTGGCGTCACAAGCCGCTGATAGAACGCGGGCATGCGGCCCGCCCGAATCGCGGCGGCTTCCTTCAGGAGCCGGTCCCGACTGTCCAGGCTCAACCGCGCGTATTGTTCGAGGAACTGGATCACCGAGTCGCGTTCCCCCCAGCCGAGCATCCTCCCGGCAAGCTCGGGCCAGAGTCCAGCGGTCTCGCGGTACCGCAGACTCTCGGACGATGGCGCGTTGACGGCGTCCTTCATGTGCCGCAGCGCCGTCGGTTTGTCACCATCGCGCAGTGAGAAGCAGGCGAGTACGACGTGCGCGGAAAACAATCTCGCCCCGCAGTCCGGATCGTTCGGCGATTTGGTGGCCAGCTCGAAGAGATCCTGAGCGAGCTTCCGCGCCCGGGCGAATCCGGCATTCATGCGCGCCTCGTCACGCTGGCTGAATTCAAGGAACTCCGCGCGCGTGTACTCCGACTCAACCAGGAACGCGAGGTAGGCCAGCCGATCGGAATTGGACAGGCGCACCAACGACTCCTCCACCCGCTCACCAGCGGCGCCCGCGAGCAATCCGTGGATGCGCCTCAGCCGCTCGGCGAACTCCAGGCCCGCCAGGAGAGTCCTGCTGTTCGGCGCCTTCGGGTCGAGCTGCTGAGCGCGCTCCAGGTAGAAGCGCCCGAGCGCAACGGGATCGAAGTCGAGTGAAGCCGTGGAGCGGGCCCCGGTCATCATCGTCAGCGTACGGCCGGCGGCAATCAGCATCGCGACGTCCTTCGATTCCGCCAGCTTGATGCGAGCTGCAAGCGCGAACCCGCCGCGGGACTGTTCGGCGCTGACCGCGTGCGCGGCGAAGTGGAACTGGTCAATCGACCCGATCACGCCGCCCGCATACAACCAACCGAGCCGCGTCGACCACGAGGGAAAGTAGCTGCCATCCCGTTCTCGTGGGTTGGGGCCGCCTGGCTCGAGGGCTTGCGCTCGAAGCAGGCACTCTTCGGCGAGCGGTTTGTCGGAATTCACGAAGAAGTAGGCCGCGTTGCTGAGCACCGCCGCCTCGACGCCGGGCCTGCCGATCTCCGTGAGCCAGAGCTTCTTGGCGGTTGCGTACCCGTCCGGATCGTACTTCGGATCGATCGGTCCCCACTCCGTCGTCACCACATCGCCCGGATGACGCTCGATCAGCCAGAGGATGTGCCGTCGCCGCGCCGCCACTGTTTTGTCCCACCCGATGACCTTCGAGGCGCTGAATCGATAGAAGACCTGCAATCTCCGAAGCGCGTCCAGGTTCTCGGGGTTCGTCTTCAACGCCGCTTCGAGTTCCGAGACCTGTTGGCCGGTCATGCTGACTGCGGCCTTGAAGAAGGCTGTTTCCGCCTTCTGCCGTTCCAGATCGGCGGAGACCTCGGGATCCGCCTGGAGCGCGGGCGGCGGCGTCGGAGGCGGCGCCTGAGGGCGGCACGCGATGACGATGAAGATCGCCACGGCACATGAGAAGCCGACGACGAGCTTGCGCGCCATCGAAACCTCCGGGAAGATTTCGCCGCGAAGCAGGCGCTCGACGCGCCGCCCGATGTCCCCCGAGCCGCTCACCCCGATGCTCGTCCACGCGACACGCCGGCCGGACAGGCGAACATCATCCGCCATGTCGACGAGGACGGCGGCATATTGGCGGATCTCCCCCACCTCACGGACGGCGGCCGCGTCGCACGCAAACTCGGCCATCGACTGCAGCCTTCGCTCGAGCCACCACGCCAAGGGATGGAACCAGAACACCGCGCGATTCACCTGGGCGAGGGCCGCGATGAGCGTGTCGCGACGACGCACGTGGGACGCCTCGTGAGCGACGACGGCCCTGAGCTTCGTTGCCGACCACACTCTCCATGTCGGCGGCAGGACGATTCGCGGGTTCAGAATGCCGAGCGCCACCGGCGCGGCCACCGCGCGTGACTCGCACACGGTCAACCGGCCGATTGGGACGCCGGCTCCCGCAGACTGGAATGGGGCGAGATCGAGCGGCCGACTGGCGCGTTCGAGGAGACGCAACGCCCGCCAACCCAGGCACATCGCCACCAGCGAGACGAGGACGCCGACCGCGTAGATGACGACGAGGATCGCGGACCACTGAATCGTGCGAGCCGAGGGCTCCGCTCGTCGTTCGGTCAGCGAGGCCTCCGCTGCGCCTGCCAGAGGAGTGACCTCAAGAGCAGGAATGCCATCGCGCGCTTCGGCCGGGGCCTCCGGGATCTCGACAACGGGTTCGGAAGCCGGCAGCGGCCTCAATGAAGGGACCGCGACCGAAACAGCAGGCACGACGGACGGAAGGGCGGGCATCAGGAGCATCGCCCCCAGCACCGCCGTCCACGCCGCATGACGGAAGGAGGTGGCGCGCACGCGAGACACCAGGAGAATCCCCGCCACGAGCGCTGCGACGAACGTGACGCGGAGCGATGCCGCCGCCAGGATCTGTACCGCCGCCGTCGTCCAGTCTGCTGACATCACGCCCTCCACGCTCCTCGGTCGAACCGCCGCAGGTTCGCCACCCCCTGAAATCGGCCCGGCTACTTGCCGCCTTTTACCCGGCCGGCCAGGCGTCGAATCTCGTCAATCGACAGCACTTTCTCGTCGACCATGCCCGCCAGGAAATGCTCGGCCGACCCCGACCAGAATCGCTCGATGATCTGCCGCACGGCGCCGGCGGCCACGCGGTGCGGCCCTAGCCGGGCCCGATAGAGGAAGACCTTTCCTTCCAGGCGGTGCGTGACGAAACCGCGCTCCTCGAGCCGCCGGAGCAGCGTGCGCACGCTCGGGTCCTTCAGCGGGTGCGCGGGCAGCAGCCCCTCGCGGACCTGCTCGGAGGTCGCCGGTCCGTTCGACCAGAGAAAGTCCAGAATGGACTGCTGCAGCTCGGTCACCGGCGGCGTCGATCTGTGACGGCGTGTCATGTGACAGACTGTAACAGCAACAGGGGGCGGACGCAAGCCCGCCGGTCGAGCGGCCCATCCGCACGTATCACTCTCGATACAGCTTGTCATCGCCGGTATACAGCCCGGTTCGACGTGCCGGCCTCCGGAGGCGCACCGGCCGGGAGCTGGCCTCGCGGCGGCGCCCCCGGCCCTCGCTCGAGGCTGCTATGCTGTGACCGTCGGCTCATGCGGTGGAGGCGCTTCAGTGCTCAGGTCGCCCATCACGTGGTTCGTCGTCCTGGCCGCAATCTGCACTATCGGACCGTATGTGCTCCACGCGCCACCGAAGACCCGGCGGCAGTGGCTCTACGTCGCACTGACGCTTGCGTTCATCGCCTGGCTCCTGCCCCTGATGGTCTCGCTGCGTTCGCGCTGACGCCCGCCACCCGTGTTACACTGGCGTGGGTTCTCGCTACCCACTAAAACCGTAACTCACCTACAGGCCAGCGGGACTGCTGCCGACATACTACTGAGAGGCAGAGGACGGCCGGAGACTCGATCGTGGCGACGACACGACCATCGATAGATGCCCGTGGCATGAACGCAGAACCTGCGGAGACGATCAACTTCGCGGAACTGGATCCGGCGACCGAGGTCGGTCACCTCCGGCGTCTGCTCGACGTCCAGCCGAGCTGCCTGCTGCGGTTGCGTGACGACGGACTGGTGCTCGCGGCCAACGACGTGGCCCTCAAGCTGCTCGGTGTGGAGACCCTCAGCCAGGCGCTTGGCCGGAATTTCGCCGGCTGGATCGTGCAGGAACAGCGCGAGCAGTGGCTGGCCTACGCCGAGCAGGTGGTCAAGGGCACCGCTTCGTCGATCGAGTGCGATCTGACCGGCCCGCCGGGCGGAAGTCGGCCCACGCTGTTTCACGCCATCCCCGTCACCGATCACCCGGACGGCATCCCCTCGATTGCCGTGTCCGCGCGCGCGGTCGCCGACCGCCGGCAGCTCGAGGCGGTCATCGAACGGCTCGAAGGGCAGATTCACCAGCTCGAGGCGGAGCGCGAGGCGACGAAAGCGCGGCTCGAAGGGCAGATTCACCAGCTCGAGGCGGAGCGCGAGGCGGCGAAAGCGCGGCTCGAAGGGCAGACTCACCAGCTCGAGGCGGAGCGCGAGGCAGCGAAAGCGCGGCTCGAGGGGCAGCTTCACCAGATCGAGGCGGAGCGCGAGGCGGGACAAGCGCGGTTCGGGCAGCTTCAGGCCGAGTTTCACCAGGCCCGCCTGTCGCAGAGCGGCCTGGATGAGAGGATCCGGGAACTCAAGTCGGAGCACGCGGCCGAGAACGAGGCCGCCAGGTCGGAGCGCGACAAGGCGCTCGCGGATCTCGCGCGCACCGAGGCCAAGCTCGAGGAGTTGCGGGCGCATCAGCAGCGCTTGGCCGACGAACGCGCGACCGAGCGCGAGCGCGTCCTCAAGATGCTCCAGCAGGTCGTCACCGAGCACGAGCGGGAGCTTCACGAGGCGCGGAGCGCGGCGGCGGAACAGAGCCGGCTGGCCCCCGTTCTGGAGGAGCGCGAGGCGACCATCCGGCAGCTCGATGCCTCCAACGCCGAGGCGAACGCGCAAATCGAGCAGCTCCAAGCCGAGCGGGCGCGATTCGAGGCGTTGCTGACCGAACGGGACCTGCTCATCCGGCGTCTCGAGGAGACCAAGGCGGCGACCGATCAGACGATCGCGGAACTCGCGGCCGACCGTGAGAATCTGGCCCTCGCAATGAACGACCGCGACGCCGCCATCCGGCGAATCGGCGAGTCCAAGACGAGAGCCGAGGCCGAACTCGCAGAGCTCCAGGGCGCCCGCGAGCGTCTCCAGGTGGCCATCGACGAACGCGATACGGCCGTCCGGCGCTACGAGGACGTCAAGTCGAAGAGCGATGGGGACCTTGGGCAGCTCCGGGCCATGCGGGAGCGGCTCGAGCTGGCGCTGCGAGACGCCGGGGAGCGCCAGGAGCGGCTGGCGGCCAGCGCCGCCGCGGAATGCGTGCGCCTCCAGCAGCTCCTCGACGTCGAGACAGAGCGGAACCGCGACGAGCGCCGGCTCCGCGAGGCCGAAACCCAGGAGCGGCTCGAAAGCCTGCAGGCGCAGATCAACGAATCCCTTCGGAGCGCCCGCGAGTCCCAGGAGCTCCTGCGCGAGCGGGAGGCAGCCATCCAGGAGTCGATCGCCGCCTACGACGCCGTCATCGCCGAGCGGGACCGCCTGCTCGAGACCGCTGCCGACCAGGCGGTGCAGCTCGGCGCCACCGCCGAGCGCGAACGCCACATGATGAAGCTCGCGCTCATCGGACGCCTGGCGCGCGACATCGCGACCCAGATGAAGCAGCAAATCGAGCAGGTCGGCGAAGTCGCCGGCGAGGTGCTCCACGCCACCGGGCTCGACGACGCCGCGCGTCCGAAGCTGGAGCGCCTCCGCGGTCACGCCATCCAGGCCGCTGCGCTGGCCGATGACATGCTGCTGGTCGGTACGAATCCGCAAGGGAGTGAACACGGTCCGATTCCGCCCGCCACCAAGCCCGGGAGCAGCTCATGAGCTCGAATCGACTTGCGCCTCGCTACAAGGCATCGTCCTTTCCTGGTATCACCGGAGTCCGGCTGGCCCCGTATGGCGGCGATGCCACGCTCGTCAACATCTCGTCGAGCGGACTGCTGGTGGAGTGCGCGAGCCGGGTGTCCCCCGGGATGCCGCTGACCATCCTCTTCGAGGGCACCTTCACGCCCCCGTCGATCGAGGCCCGCGCGGTCCGGTGCGAGGTGGCGGGCATCGGCGGAGAGGGCTCGCTCCGCTACAGCGTCGGCCTGGTCTTTTCCCGGCCGATCCAGCTGGACGATCAGCTCGCGCCGAAGTTCCGGCTGACCTCGGAACCTCCGCCGCTCCGGCTGGTGCCGCAGCCGCAGGCCGCGCCGCTCATTTCACGGAATCACTGGTAGAGGCAGGCAGGTTCAGACCTCGAGCTCCAGCATTACCGCACCGGCGACGCCGTCGACCGAGTTCGCCACGGCCCGGCTGAGCCCCTCTCCCATCGAATAGTCCTGGCCTTCGATCGCGAACACGACGAGGCGCCTCGGCAGGCTGCCGAGCGTGCGGCCGAGCTCGATCGCCTCGGCCACACCGAACTGGTGTGACGATCCGAGGAGGGAGGCCGCCAGCAGCGGGCCCGCCAACTCCCATGACGGATGGTACACGTCTCTGGACGGTTTCCCGTCGATGAACTCGAACCGGTGGACGGTGCCGGGCTGACCGCCGCCGCAGGAGGCGTCGACGATCGCCACCGCGTCGCGCCCCCGCCACGCCTCGATGAGATCGGCGGCGGCTCCGGTCTGCTCGAGCGCGAGCACTCTCGGCCCGGCCATCGATGCCACCTTCCGCGCCACGGCGAGCCCGGCGGCGTCGTCGTGGCGGAACTCGTTACCGATGCCGATGACAAGTGGGGTGGGCATGTTCACGGCGTCCGCGGCCTGGGACCCTGCGCTCCTCCATCAGGAACGACGGCGTCTCGGTCGAGTCCTGCTCGTGCCTCGTCCTTCGACAGCGTCACGACGTGCGTGGCGCACGAAATGCACGGATCGTAGTTGCGAACGGCTTGTTCGCACTGCCAGGTCAGCTTGTCGGTGGGGGTCTCGAGCCGCGCGCCCGCGAACTGGCGCAAGTCGTCCTCGATCATCCTCTGGTTCTGCGCGGTCGGCGGAACGATCTTGGCGTCGAGCACGTGCCCCTTCGCGTCGATCCGGTACCGGTGATAGAGGATTCCCCGGGGAGCCTCGGTGCAGGCGTGGCCGGCATTCGCTGAGGGATGGACATCGACGGCTGGCCTGTCCGGTTTTTCGTACTGGCCGATGATTCGGAGCGCCTCGTCGCACGCCTGCACGGTCTCCACGGCGCGCACGATGATGCTCTTGAACGGGTTCCGGCAGATCGTCCCGAGCCCCGCCCTCGCCGCCGCCTCGCGCGCGATGGGGGCCAGGCGATCGGCGTTGAGCGCGAAGCGGGCGAGCGGCCCGACATGGTAGATGCCGCGGCCATGCATGATTGATTGCAGCGCGTTCGAATGCGCGACGTGCTCTTCCTCGAAGTGGAGGTCGTATTCCCTGACCGGGATGTCGAGTCCCTTGCTGGACACCAGGCGGCCCTCGTTCAGCGGGTATTCATCCGGGTGCCTGAGGGCGACGAACTCGTAGTCCCGATCGAACTCGGGAAACTCGAGCGTCGAGGTGAACCGCACCGCCTCGATCGCGAAGTCGCGGGCCCACTCGAGCTGCTCGGCGATCGGCCGGAGATCGGCCGCCTCGGGCACCTTGTAGAAGCCGCCAACCCGGACCGAGACGGGATGGATCTCGCGCCCGCCGATTAATGTCACCAGCGCGTTTCCGATCTTCTTCAGCCGAAGCGCGTTGCGCACCAGGTCGCCGTGGTCCTTCGCCATGCGGATGGCGTCCTCGTAGCCGAGGAAGTCCGGCGCGTGGAGCATGAAGATGTGCAGCGCGTGGCTTTCGATCCACTCGCCGCAATATATGAGCCGGCGGAGGGCCCTGAGCTGCCCGTTCACCCGGACGCCGAACGCGTCTTCGATCGCGTGCACGGCGCTCATCTGGTAGGCGATCGGGCAAATCCCGCAGATGCGGGACGTGATGTCCGCCACCTCGTCGAAGTGGCGCCCGCGCAGGAACGCCTCGAAGAACCGGGGCGGCTCGAAGATCGAGAATTTCACGTCGGTCACCTGGCCGTTCTTCACCTTGACCAGGAGGCCGCCCTCCCCTTCGACCCGCGCCAGGTAGTCGACCTTGATCGTTCTACTTTTCATGAGCCTCGCTCGCCTTGCGGAATGGCTCGGCGTACGCGTTGAAGCTGCGGAACTGGCGCACGAGGGCCTCGTTGGTCATTCCCTGGCGCCGCCACACCGCGGCGAGCGACTCCGCGTTGACGAGTTCCTTCGGACCGAAACACCCCGTGCAGCCGCGGTGGAAGGCCGGGCAGAGTGCGCCGCAACCAGCCTGGGTGAGGGGCCCGAGGCAGGGCGGCCCGAACGTGATCAGGCCGCACACGGTGCCGTTCCGCTTGCACTCGACGCACACGCTGTAGGTCGGGATGTTCGGCTTGCGCCCGTTCAGGAACGCGCTCAGGACCTCGATGAGCTGCGACTTGCTAATCGGGCAGCCGCGCAGCTCGAAATCCACGAAGACGTGATCGCGAATCGGCGTGGACTTGTTGAGCGTTTCGATGCAGGACGGGTTCGCGTAGACAATTGCGGTGAAGTCCTTGACGTCCTTGAAATTGCGGAGCGCCTGGATGCCCCCGGCCGTCGCGCAGGCGCCCATGGTCACCATCACCTTCGACGATCGGCGAATCGCGTGAACGCGCTCGGCGTCGTGCGGCGTCGTGATCGAGCCCTCGACGAGCGACAGGTCGTACGGGCCCTTGACGACGGCCCGGGACGCTTCGGGGAAATGGGCGATCTCCATCGCCCCGGCAACTGCCAGCAGCTCGTCTTCGCAGTCGAGCAGGGTGAGCTGGCACCCGTCGCACGACGAGAACTTCCAGACGGCGAGCGTCGGTCTGTGCCTGCGCGCCATGTCAGATCTCCCGCAGGGACACGAGGCCTTTGATGGCGTCGTAGCGGAACACCGGGCCGTCCTTGCAGATGAAGGCCGGGCCGAATTGACAGTGGCCGCACAGCCCGATCCCGCATTTCATGTTGCGTTCCATCGAGAGATAGATGTGGTCGGTCGGGATCCCGCGCTTCTCGAGCTCGAGCGCCGTGAAGCGCATCATGATTTCCGGCCCGCACACCATGGCGACCGCGCGCGACGGATCGAAGGGGGCTCTCGGGATGAGCTTGGTCACGACGCCGACGTTGCCGTGCCAGCGCTCGATCGCGCGGTCGACGGTCACGTAGACCTCGACGTCCAGCCTCGCGCGCCACGCCTCGAGCTCCTTCCGGAACAGGAGGTCGGCGGGCGTCCGCGTGCCGTACAGCAGGACAATCTTGCCGTATTGATCCCGCCGGCCGAGCAGGTGGTAGATCGACGGGCGCAGCGGCGCGAGCCCGATGCCGCCTGCGACGATCACCACGTCGTGCCCGACCGCGGCCTCCACGGGCCACCCGACGCCGAAGGGCCCCCGCACGCCGAGGACGTCGCCTTTCTTCAGGCCGCGCATCGCCCTGGTGACCGCGCCGACCTCCCGCGTGGTGTGGACGAGGATGTCCGAACGCGCCGGGTCGCCGCTGATCGAGATCGGGACCTCGCCGATGCCCCGGACGTAGAGCATGTTGAACTGGCCCGCCGCGAATCCGAACGGCTCGCGCCCGTTGGCCGAGCCGAGCTCGAGGGTGAAGGTATCGTCGGTCTCCCGCCGGATCTGCTGCACCCTGAACAGGTCAGGAAGCATGGGGCTCGGACGACTCCCGCGCATCGCGTCCCGTCCTTTCACGCTCAGGACCGCACGCCGTACACGTCCAGGAGCTGCCAGCGCGTCGCGTCGAGCCGCTGCTCGATGACGCTCGCGAACCGCTTCATCAGCTCGTAGCCAAGCTCGTGATCGGAATCGCACTTGGCGCGCATGCATCGCCCGTCGAGCGCAATCGCGCGCGTCGGCTCGACCGCCTTCGCGTCGAAGTGCCAGTGGTAAGGCGGAATCAGCCACGACCAGCCGAGGACGTCCCCTTCGCCCGCGGTGTCGATCGCGATCGCGCCCCGCTGCGCTCCGAACACCTCGATCGCGACCTTGCCGTCGCGCAGGATGTAGAACGCGTTGGCCTCCTGCCCCTGCCGGAAGATGAAGGCGCCGGGCTCGAACCGCACGTTCGAGGCGCAGCCGACCAACACCTCGAGGTGCCCGGGCTTCATGCCTTTCAGGAACGGATGCTCGGCGAGGATCGGTTGAAGCGTGTGCATGAACTCTCTCCTTACACCGACACGTTGCGGGTTTCGGCGGGATGGTCCTCTCCGAGCGCGCGCAGCTCTTCGGTGACGTCGATGCCGGCCGGGCACCACGTGATGCAGCGCCCGCAGCCTACGCAGCCGGGGGTTCCGAACTGATCGATCCAGGTCCCGAACTTGTGCGTCAGCCACTGGCGGTAGCGCGAAAGGCCGGAGGGCCGGAGGCTTCCGCCATGGATGTACGAGAACTCCAGCCCGAAACACGAGTCCCACCGGCGCCACCTCGTGACGTTCGATCCCGACAGATCGGATTCGTCTTCGACGTTCTGGCAGAAACAGGTCGGGCACACCATGGTGCAGTTGGAGCACGCGAGGCATCGCTTCGCGACCTCTTCCCAGCGCGGGTGCTCATGGCTCCTCGCGAGCATCTCGCGATGGCCGGTCCGATCGACCCGGCGGCGCATGTGCCTGGCCGTTTCCGCGACCACCGCGTCAGCCCGCTCGAGCTCGGCGTCGGTCGCCCTGCGGGCGCGTAGCCCGTCGAGCACGGCCGCGCCCTTGTCCGATCCCGCGGCCGCCACGAAGAAGTGGCCGGTCGTGTCGACGATCTCCGTCAGCGCGAGATCGTAGCCGGCGGAGATCTTCGGACCCGTTCCCATCGAAGCGCAGAAGCAGGTTCCGGCCGCCTGGCCGCAGTTGACCGCGACGATGAAGGTCCGCTTCCGGCGTTGCAGATACGCAGGATCGACATACGGCCCTTCGAGGAAAATCCGATCCAGGATCGCGATCGCGGCCAGGTCGCACGCCCGTACGCCCAGGAACGCCATCGGCGGGGCCTCGTCGACCTCCGGGATGAACTTCAGCGAACTCCCCCGCCGCTCAGCTCGCCAGAGCCTTGCGGCCGGGGGGTACAGGAGTCGTTTCCACGTGTGCGGTCCGACCCCGTAGCCGAAGAGCGCGCCGTCGGCGCGTGGCACGAGCTTGTAGCTTCCGGGCGATTGCTCGTCGGTCCTCCCCGCCGGCAGTTGACTCGTGGACGCGAGCTCGCGGCATTCGATGGCGGCGTTGCCGGCCACGGGCCCGAAGACCTGATGGCCGGTCCCAACCAACGCATCGATGAGCTGCTGAAGTGCGGCCGGCTCGACGACCACCGGCTCGGCCGTGACGGTTGTGATTTCCCTCATGGCGCATCCACCGCCGGTTCGGTTCACGGCGCCCACCCCAGTTCCATGCGCTTGTCCATCCCGTGGAGCGGCGTTCCGGCCGACGTGAGAGTGACGAGGCAGCATCCGATCCGAGGCTTGCTCAACCGGGCCGAGAGCCACGCAGTGGACCGGGCGGAACAAGGGGCGAGGGAGATTCGAACCGAGGGGCGGTCCGACCGCGAATCCTCGCGCCGGCAACGCGGCCGGATCGAGGGTCCCTGACCGACGCCGGTGACACGAGCAAGCTCGTTGCCAGCGGCACCCTGCCGTGCAAATCGCGGCCCGGCAACGCGTTATCAGAACCACCGCGTGGCACGCTCACCGGGAGTGACGGAATTCCGGCGAGGGTCCATGCCTTCAACGGAGCGATTACCAGGGGACTTCTCGAAAATGTGCAGCGAGAAAAGAAAGGCTGACGACAGGTAGAATGAAGCGCCGATGCGTTCAAGTTGCCAAGACGAGGTGCGGGCGTGAGTTACAGGACGGTCTTCGCGTGGCTGACGGCGGGCCTGGCCTTCTGGTGCACGCTCGGCGAAATCACGATCGTCGGGAGCCCGTCCGGAATGGTCCGGGTCGCGATGCTCCCGGGCTGGCCGCAACTCGCGGCCGCGCTCCTGCTCAGCCTCGCGGCGGGCATCACGCTCAGCCTCGAGCGGCCGAATCACGATCCTGCTTCGGGAGATCCCTACCTGCCGCTGTTCGTCCTGGCGGTGCTCGTCGTCCCGTACCTGCCGTGGCTGCCTGACGCGTTCCCGGCCTTCAGGCTGTTCGCCGGGCCCGGACGCTATGTCATCTGGATGATCGTCGTCAGCCAGATGATCTGGGCGTTCCTCGGCACCAGCCGATTGCGGCGGGTGGTGACCGACATGCGCGGGTGGGGGCCGCCCCGGGGCGTCGTGGCCTGCGCGGCAGTCAGCGCCATCATCTTCGGCGTTGCCGCCGCCGCCGTCGCGCCCTCGGGGATTCATCCCTCCGGCGACGAGCCGCATGTCCTGATGCTGGCGAGAAGCTTGTGGAAGGACGCGGATCTCAGCGTGGACGACAACCGGGCCGTTCGAGGAACACCGGAATTCGTCGAAGCCGAGGCGATTGCCGACTACGTGAAGGTCGGCCGCAACGGCAGGGCATCCTCGATTCTGGCGGTCGGGCTGCCGCTTCTCATCGCGCCGATTCATGCGGTTGCCGGCTACACCGGGGTCGAGTGTCTGATTCTGCTCGTCGCGGCACTCTCGGCAGGGCTCATGTGGCAGTGGGTTCGGAGGCTGACCGGGTCGGTTTCGGCCGCGACCTTCGCGTGGGCTGCGACGGCAATCAGCCTGCCATTCGCGTTCAATGCGACCTCCGTGGTGCCTGCCATCCCGGCGGCGATCTGCTTTGTCGCGGCGCTGGCGCTTGGTCCCGGCGGCTCCGACGCGCTCGCCAGCGACCCGACGAGCGCCGCACGGCGCGAGCGTTGGGCCGGTCCGAATGCGATCGCGATCGGCGTGCTCGCCGGGCTGCTCGTCTGGCTGAGCCCGGAATTCACGGCCGCGTCGGTCGCTCTCGTCGCGGTGACGCTTCGCCGAGTCATCCAGAGGCCCCTCCCTTCGCCGGCCACGCGGCGCCGCCAGGCCGTGATGCTGCTGGCGCCTTACCTTGTCGCGTGTGGAGCGTGGATGGCGTTCAATCTGAGCGTCTGGGGATCGGTCTGGCCGCCAGCTCAGCACACGATTCCGCAGTTCACCGGATCGGCCGCCCGAAGGTGGCTGACGGGACCGCTCGGAACGGTCTTCGACCAGGAGTACGGGATCGTGGCGTTTGCTCCCGCCCTGCTCCTCAGCCTCACGGGCCTCGTCGACATGTGGCGCTCGGGCGGGCGCGCCCGCGTGCTGGCGGTCGAGTTGGCGTGCATTGGCGGCGCGGTGTTCGTTCAAGCTGGATTGGAACCGGCCTGGTGGGGCGACGGCTCGATGCCAGGGCGTCACATCGCCGCGGCGCTCCTGCTGCTCGGTCCGCCTATCGCGTGGCGGTTCAGGCAGTCCGCGAGCGCACCATACCGGCGCGCGGTCCACCGGATGCTCCTGCTGGTCGGCCTTGCCGTCAGTGTGACGGCGATCGTCGCGCAACACGGCGGTCTGCTGGCAAGCCGCCAGACTGGCGTGTCGCTCCTGCTCGAGTACTTTTCGCCCGACTGGAACCTGTGGGGCTTCGTGCCCGACCTCGTCGCGCAGCCTCTGCGATTCGGGATCCTCCAGACGCTGGTCTGGGGGCTCTCCGCCGCGGTGTGCTGCGGAGCCCTGAACCTCACGACGCGCCGTGCGGCCGCGGACCTGACCAGGTCACGCGCCCGGCGCGGCGGGGCGTTCCTGCGCGCCAGCGCGGCGGTGCTCGCCACCTTCATCGTGGTGGTGGCGGTCTCGCCGGTGGTCATTGGCGCCGCGCTCCGGCCTCCCTTGCAGCCCGAGAACCGGCCTCGCGTGCGCCTGATCGACACATTCGATCCCGGCGCGCGCCCGCTGGCGCTGCGCTACGATCCACTCTCGCGCATGGACGCCCGGAAGGTCCCGGACCTCGTCGCGTTCTCGGCCGTTCCGGGTTCGCGCACGCTGCGCCAGCCGATGCGCCTGCTCCTGAACGCGCGGTTCATCCTGCCCTCCGGCCGATATCTGCTCCGTCTCGAGCCTCGGGATGGCTCGGGCGGCACGCCGCTCTCGGGCACGCTCGCGCTGCAGTTCGGACGGATCGGCCCTCCGCTGGCGGAATGGACCGTGTCGGGCGGCTCGTGGGAGAAGGCGTTCGACCTGCCTGTTGACGCGTCCTTTGTCGGGTTCAAGGCCTCGCCGGAGCTCGACGCCGCCGTTGGACTGATGCGAATTCGGCCCCTCGCGGTCACTCCCATGCTCGATCGGATCGCGACTTCTGAAGTTCTGGCAGCCGCCACCTATGGCTCGACCGTTGCGCTCTTCCACGACGATGTCGCATGGGTCGAGCGGGGCGGATTCTGGCTGCGCGGCAACGCGTCGTGCCAGGTGTCGCTCGTGTCACCGGGCGGGCGGCTCACTGGCGACGTGACGCTGCGATTCCGGCCGGGTCCGATCGACAACACGATCGTCATCAAGGGCGCGGGCGGCGAACGTCGCGTCGAGCTCAAAGCGGAACAGGCGAGCGAGATCAGACTCTCGCCCGCGCCAATGGACGGGACGCTGCGCCTGCTGCTGACCGCCGAACAGGGCTGGGTGCCGGCCGAGCGCGATCCCCAGAGCGGGGATCGGCGCCTGCTTGCGTGTTTTGTCGACGTGCCGCGTTAGCCGATGAGACGCCAGGCGATCACTTCATGAGAGCCCGGTCCATTGCCGCGTGGACGCTTGCCGCGATCGCCTTTGCCGGCGCGGCCACGCTGAACGTCGGCGTCTATCGATATGCCGTCGGCGACCAGGCGTTCTACATCCCGGCCATCCTCCGTCACCTGAATCCCGATCTCTATCCCCGCGACCGCGTGCTCATCGACGATCAGGATCGCCTCACGGTGACCAACCGCGCCGCCGCGGCGATCGTGCGAACGACCGGGGCGTCGTTGCCAGCCGTGTTCGCGGCGGTCTACGCGGCGGCTCTCGGACTGGTGTTTCTCGGCGCCATGCTGATCGGGCGATCGCTGGGCTTGACGCGGTGGGCGCAGGCAGCCCTGGCGGCCGCACTGGCGTTGCGCCATCGGGTCGGCATGACGGCCGTGAATACCCTCGAGGGATACGGGCACCCGCGCATGCTCGCGTGGGGGATCGGCCTGGTGGCCGTCGGCATGGTCCTGAGGGGCCGAAGCCTCCTCGCGATCGCGTTGACGGGCCTCGCCGTCGCGGTGCACCCGACGACGGGGATCTGGTTCGTGATCTGGATCGGCGTCACCATCATCGTGTGCGACAGGCGGCTCCGGCTCCCGTTGCTCGTGGCCGCCGGCGCCGCGGCCGCGGCGGCCGCATGGGCCCTTCTCGCCGGGCCGCTCGCCTCGCAGATGGTGCGGATGGATCCGGAATGGCTCTCGGTGCTCTCGGGAAAGGGCTACCTCTTTCCCACGGCCTGGCCGCTCTCCGCGTGGGCGATGAGCGCGATGTATGTTGCGGTCGGATTCGGCGTGTTCCTGCTGCGGCGACGGCTCGGCTTGGCCACCCCTCGCGAATCCGCGATGATCGCCGGCGCCCTCGCGCTCGTGCTGCTCTTCGTCGTGACGCTTCCGGCGGTTCATGCGCGTCTCGCGATCGCGATTCAATTCCAGATCACGAGGGTGTTCTGGATCCTCGATTTCCTGGCAGTCCTCTACGCTGTGTGGCTCGCCGTCGATTGTCGCTCCCGAAAAGCGGTGGTCACCTCACCTGTCTGGAGCGGACGCGCGCTGGCCACCGTCCTGATTATCGTGATCGCGCTCGGCCGGGGAGCGTATGTCTCCTGGGTCGAGCACGCGGGAGAGCCGATCGTTCGCATTGGTCCCGGGACAGGGGAATGGGAGAACGTGATGGCGTGGGTGGCGCGCACGCCGTCCGGAACGCACGTCCTGCTCGATCCCGGGCACTCTTACCGATACGGGACGAGCGCCCGGGTCTCCGGCGAACGGGACACCTTCCTCGAAGAGGTCAAGGACAGCGCGATGGCGATGTATTCGCGGCGGGTCGCCCTGCGCGTCCTCGAGCGCACGCGCATGCTCGGCGATTTCCAGGAGCTCACGCCGGCCCGGGCGCGGGAAGTCGCCTCCCGTTTCGAGGTCGACTATCTCATCACCGAGCGCCCGATGGACCTGCCGGTGGCGTACCAGAACGCGAGGTTCAGGGTGTATCGGCTGAGGGAGAACTAGAACACCGGGGGCTACAGGATTCAGGCTACAGGCCGGAAGAAGGTTACAGGGTACAGGGTACAGGTTACAGAATACAGGGTACAGGTCACACGGGCTTCAGGCTACCGGCCTGGCACGTACTGGTGCCCGGCCCTCAGTCACCACTCCCTGTAACCTGTAACCTGTACCCTGCACGCTGGTCCGACTACTTCCCGCCCGCTGGCATCCCCACGGGAGGGTACGGCACGCCGAGTTGCTCCAGGTAGGTCTTGAACCGGGTGGAATCGAAATAGAACTTCTTCATCCGTTCCCGGTACTCGGCCATGATCTTCGTGTTCAACCACACCGGCGGCTTGTCGTCGGGCCGGATGAGCGGCACGTACTTCTGGTCCTTCGTCTGCACGGAAGTGAAGTAGTCCCACGCCTGCTGCACGAGCGCCGGCTTGAGCAGCAGGTCGAGCATCGTATACGCGTGGACCTTGGCTCCCTGCAGGCAGCCCTTGTGGGCGATGGGCGTCGCCATGGCGATGGCGCTCGACCAGTGATGCCCGGTCGTGCCCGGGATGTTGGCCGGATAGCGCAGCGTGATCGTCGGGACGTTCCACGACACGTCGCCGATATCGTCCGATCCGCCGCCGCGCTTGTCCTCGTCGCGCATCGGCTGCCCCAGCCGGCCGACCGCGGCATCGAGTCCGCGTTCCGTCTGTTTCAGCTCGTGCTGCACCGCCTTGGCCAGCGCCTGGTCCGCTTCGTCCCACTTCGGCATCCCGACCTTCGTGATGTTCGCGTAGGTCGCTTCGGCAATGACCTTGTTGAAGTGCTGCGGCCAGGCCGCGCCGAGCACGCGTGAGGTGACGGTCGTGTCGGTCATCATCGCGGCCGCATCGGCCATCCGGTTGCCGATGTCCCACATCTCCTTGATCAGCGGGTAGTCGGTCTCGCGGAAGTAGTACCAGACCGAGGCCGTGCCCGGTACAACGTTCGGCTGATCGCCGCCGTCGGTGATGACGTAGTGCGAGCGCTGCTGGATTCTCAGGTGCTCGCGGCGGAAATTCCAGCCGATATCCATCAGCTCGACCGCGTCGAGCGCGCTGCGGCCTCTCCAGGGCATCGCGGCGCTGTGGGCGGTCTGGCCCTTGAACTGGTACTCCACCGACACGAGGCCGTTGCCGCTGTCCGATCCCCACGAGACGCTCATGGTGTTGGCGACGTGCGAGAAGAGCACGACATCGACGTCCGTGAACACGCCGGCGCGCACGAGGAACGCCTTGCCCGCCACGAGCTCCTCCGCGACGCCCGCCCAGATCTTCAGCGTGCCCGCCAGCTTCTCGCGCTCCATGATCTGCTTCACCGCGAGTGCGGCCGTGATGTTCATCGGCACGCCCGAGTTGTGGCCTTCGCCGTGGCCCGGCGCGCCATCGACCAGGGGTTCGTGCCGCGGGACGCCCGGTTTCTGATTCGTCTGCGGGAGGCAATCGATGTCCGATCCGAGCGCGATGACCGGCTTGCCCGCGCCCCAGGTCGCCACCCACGCCGTCGGGATGCCGGCAATGCCTTCCTCGACCGTGAATCCGTTCTTGCGGAGCACGCCGGCCAGGTACTTGGAGGTCTCGAACTCCTGGAAACCCAGCTCCCCGTAGCTGAAGATCTGATCGATCATCACCTGGAGCGAGTCTTTCATCGTGTCGATCGAAGCCGAGGCGTCCTGCTTGAGCGCCTGCAGCCTCGCATCGGCCGGGTCGGCCTTCGGCCCCGCGCCGGCCGCCGGCTTGGCCTGCTGTGGCGACGCGGACAGCACGGCCCCGAGACACACAACCGCGACGAGCGCCCACACGCGTCTTGAACCTCGCATCGACCCCTCCTCCGCAGTGCACCCGAGTGCGTGGATGACGGGATAGTCTACTGCATGACGCCGCTCGCACATCCGCGACGACAGCCGCTCTGAATCCCGTCCGTCCTTGGGGATACACTCGATCCGATGGAACCGTACGTTCCTTCGGACTGGCTTCGCGGCGGCCACCGCATGACCGTCTACGCGTGGGCCCGGCCACGTCGATTCCCCGCCCTTCCGCCGCCCGCCCTGCGCGTCTTCGACGCGGGCCCGGCCACGCGGCTGCTCGCGAAGTGCCATTGGCAGCCCGAACCCCGCGCGCACCCGACGATAGTGGCCCTCCACGGGCTCGAAGGCTCGAGCGACGCCCACTACATGTTGGGGCTCGCCGACAAGGCCTTCCTTCGCGGCTTCAACGTCGTCAGATTGAACCAGCGGAACTGCGGCGGCACCGAGGCGCTCTCCGAAGGGCTCTACCACTCCGGCCTGACCTCCGATCCGATGGCCGTGCTCTCGGAGCTCATCGAACACGACAGGCTCGACCGCATCGCCGTTGCGGGCTTCTCTCTGGGCGGAAATCTCGCGCTCAAGCTCGCGGGCGAGTACGCGGATGCGGCGCCGCCCGAGTTGCGGGCCGTCTGCGCCGTCTCCCCCACCATCGAGCTGGCCGAGTGCATCGCCATGCTCGAGCGGCGGCAGAACTGCCTGTACGAATGGAACTTCATGCGAAGCCTTCGCGCGCGCATGAGGCGCAAGGCCCGGTTCTTCCCCGGCCGGTACGACGTAGGCGCGTTGTGGCGCGTCCGGCGGCTGCGCCAGTTCGATGACCGCTTCACCGCGCCCCATCACGGCTTCAGGGATGCTTCTGACTATTACGTTCGCGCCAGCTCGATGCGCGTCATCGGCGGGATCCGGATTCCGGCGCTCGTCATCACCGCCGAGGATGACCCGTTCATCCCCGTCGCACCGGCCCGCGCCGCAGAGGTTGCGGCCAATCCCCACATCACCGCGATCGTCACGCGGTGTGGCGGTCATTGCGGGTTCGTCGGGCCCTCCCGTGATCACTTCGACGGCTACTGGGCCGAGCAGGCGATCGTAGAGTTTGCGAGTGAGGCCACGCGGCCAGAAGACCAGCGCCACGCCGGAAAACGGACCGACGGCGTGTACTCGACGTGAGGGTGAAAACCAGCCGGGCCGCCTGGGAAGCCGGGCGGCCAGGCTCAACGCTTCCGGCAGGCTACCAGCGAGGTTCGCGACCCCGTCCGCCGCCGAAGTCTCCGCCGAAGTCCCGCCCGCGACCGCCGCCCGCTCCGGCGCCAAAGCCCCGTCCGGCTCCCGGCGTCTTCGGACGCGCCTCGTTGACCACCAGCGCCCGGCCATCCATCTGGAACTGATGGAGGTCGGCCACCGCCTTCTGGGCGCCGTCCTCGGTCGCCATCTCGACAAACGCGAATCCGCGCGCACGGCCGGTCGCCGTATCGCGCATTACCTGGACGTTCTCCACCGCACCGGCCTGGCTGAACAGATTGCGGAGGTCCTCGTCCGTGCACTTGTAGGGAAGATTTCCGACGTAGAGTCTACGGCCCATGCTTGACCTTGCTCCTGGCAACCGCGCGCGCTGATCTGAAAGCGGCAGGCCCGCCGCGCCGTCGGGCTGACGCAGGGCGAAGACTCGTGCCGCCCGCGCGCAGCCCGTTCCCTGGCTGCGCGACTCGGTCGGCGCGGTCCCGCCAGAACGGCCGGAAGTATAGCAGAAGTCAAGGGATAATCTGACAAGAGACCCTCGGGTGGCACGCGACATGGGGACGGCGGCGCGGAAGGCCGCGCGGTCGGTCCGAGGCTGCGGATTATTGGCCAGACCCAGCGCTGGACGCCGTGGCCGCTTTCTCCGTAGAGTGAATGCGATGGTTGGCCGACTTCCTCCCTCCGCGATTCTTGCTTCGGCGGCGCTTGCAGCGTTTCTGTCCGCAGGCGCGGCTTGCGGCGGGAAGAAGGCCGGACCTCCGGCTCGAGCCTATCAACTCACGGGCGAAGTCGTCGCCGTCAAGCCGGATCGCACGCAGGTCACGGTCAAGCACGAGGACGTCGTCGGATTCATGCCGGCCATGACGATGCCGTTTGCCGTGAAGGAGCCGAATGAGCTCAACGGGATCTCGGTCGGGGATGTGCTGCGGGCGACCCTCATGGTGTCCGACGAGGAAGCGTGGCTGACAGGCCTCCAGAAGATCCGCACGCTGGCGCCGGCGGAACGGTCGGGCCGGGCCGGCGAGCCGCTTCGCGTCGAGCTTCAACCCGGGATGGCGCTCCCTCCGATCGATCTGGTCGGGCAGGATGGGCGGACGCGGGCCTTCTCGTCGTACCGCGGATCGTTCGTCCTCCTGACCTTCATCTACACGAGCTGCCCGCTGCCCGACTACTGCCCGCGCATGGACCGGTATTTCGCGCTGCTGCAGCGCGGCATCCTCGCGTCGAAGCGGCTGCGCCAATCGGTCCGGCTGCTCTCGATCTCGTTCGACCCCGATATCGACACGCCCGCCGTGCTGCTCCAGCACGCCAGGGCTGCGGGGGCGAACGGCGCGGTCTGGCGGTTCGCCACCGCGGGGAATGCGAGGGCTGTCGAGGAGTTCAGCTCCGGGCTCGGCCTCACCATCATCAGGGAAGGCAATGCCGGGAGGCAGATCACCCACAACCTGAGGACCGCCCTTGTCGATCGCGATGGGAAGCTCGTGCGGATCTACAATGGAAACGACTGGAATCCCGAGGCGGTGCTTGCCGACCTTGCCGCAGCCGTCAAGTGATGATTGGAGCGCGTTGATCGCATCGTGTATCGTTAAGTCCTGCACGGCGCCCGAGATTCCAGGCGCCCGCTGATTCCCGCCTCCCGCCCCCCGCTGGAGTTCCCCATGGCTGAGCTGGTTCTTCTCGGAGACGAAGCGGTCGCGCTTGCCTCCATCCATTCGGGGCTGACCGCCGCCTACGCGTATCCGGGCACGCCTTCGACCGAGATCCTCGAATATCTCCTGCGGCACGCGGAGCGTCACGGCGGCCCCCGAGCGGCATGGTGCGCCAATGAGAAGACGGCGTACGAGGAGGCGCTCGGCGTCTCGTTCGCCGGACGGCGCGCCCTCGTGTCGATGAAGCACGTCGGCTTGAACGTGGCCGCCGATCCGTTCATGAACTCGGCGCTCGTGTCGATCCACGGCGGGCTGGTGGTGGCGGTGGCCGACGACCCCGGCATGCACAGCTCGCAGAACGAACAGGACAGCCGTTGCTTCGCCGACTTCGCCCGTGTGATCTGCCTCGAGCCCGCCACGCACCAGGAGGCGTACGAGATGACGCGCGAAGCGTTCGACCTTTCGGAACGCTTCAACGTCCCGGTGATGGTCCGGCTGGTCACACGGCTCGCGCACAGCCGGGGGATCGTGCACGCCGGCGTCGGCCGTCCGGAGAATCCGGCGCGGAAACCGAAGGACCCGGCTCTGTGGACGCTGCTGCCCTCCAACGCGCGGAAACAATGGCGGGCGCTCCTCGAGCGGCAACCGGCGTTCCGGGCCTACACGGGGTCGTGCGCGCACAACACGGTGACGCGCCGTGCCGGGTCGTCCGGCTTCGGGGTCATCACGACCGGGCTCGCGCGAAACTACTTCCTCGAGAATCTCCCGGACCTTCCTGCTCCGCCGCCGCACCTGCACATCGGGGCGTACCCGTTCCCGGCCGACCAGGTGCGTGAGTTCGCCGGGGGACTTCAACGGGTGCTCGTCCTGGAAGAGGGATACCCGTATGTCGAACACGCGCTCCGCGGTGTGATTCCACCCGCGGCCTCGATCGAGGGCCGCGAGTCCGGCCAGGTCCCGCCCGACGGCGAATTGACGCCCGACATCGTTCGCGCCGCGTTGGGCCTGCCCGCCCGGGTGTCGGTCAGCATCCCCGGGCTGCGCCTGCCGAACCGGCCGCCGCAACTGTGCGCCGGCTGTCCGCACGGCGACAGCTTCAAGTCGATCACGGGCGCGCTCGCCGAATTCCCCGGGGCGGTGGTGACCTCGGATATCGGCTGTTACACGCTCGGCGCGCTGCCGCCCTATTCCGCGATCGAGTCGTGTGTGTGCATGGGGGCGTCGATCGGGATGGCGCGGGGAGCATCTGATGCCGGCTTGCACCCGGTCGTCGCCGTCATCGGCGACAGCACGTTCCTGCACTCCGGCGTCACGCCGTTGATGGACGCGATCGCCGCCGACACCCCGATGACGGTGCTCATCCTCGACAACAAGACGGTCGCGATGACGGGCGGCCAGCCGACCATCCGGCCATCATCCGGGCTCGAGCCGCTGCTTCGCGGGCTCGGCGTCGCGCCGGCCCACCTGCACATCGTCGAGGCGCACCCGCGCCGATCGGCGGCCAACACGGCCGTGCTCAAGGGCGAACTCGAGCACCGGGGCCTGTCGGTTGTCGTGGCGGTGCGCGAGTGCATCGAAACTGCCAAGCGCGACCGGAAGCAGAAGGCCGCCGCGACCGCGTAGGAGCCAGGAGTCATGACGTTCGACATCATCGTTGCGGGCGTGGGCGGGCAGGGCGTCGTGTCGCTCGCGGCGATCATCGCGTCGAGTGCGATGCGTGAGGGGCTGTCGGTCAAGCAGTCCGAGGTGCACGGCATGTCGCAGCGGGGCGGCAGCGTGCTCGCGAATCTCAGGCTGGCCGATCATGCGATTGCGAGCGACCTGATTCCGCGCGGCACGGCGGCGATGATCCTCAGCATGGAGCCGATCGAGAGCCTGCGGTACCTCGAGTACCTCGCGCCGGGTGGCGCGGTTGTGACCTCCACGAATCCGGTGGAGAACTTCGACGGCTATCCGCCGCTCGACGAGGTGCTGGCAACGATCAAATCTCTGCCGGGGGCGATACTCGTAGATAGTGAGCAGCTGGCCAGGCGGGCCGGGTCGGTGCGAGCGACCAACATGGTGATGGTCGGCGCGGCGTCGGCGATGCTTCCCGTCAGGCTGGACACCATCGAGCACTTCGCGCGATCGATGTTCGCCGCGAAAGGCGACCGGGTGGTGGAGACCAACCTTCGCGCGCTCCACGCCGGGCGCGACGCCGCCAGAGAGAGGTAACTGCCGATGGACACCGAAGAGGTCCGCCGGCTAGCCGCCTCGGTCCGCCGAGACAACCGGCTCGTCTTCCTCGAATCGGAAGGGATGGAGCTGCTTCGCCTGATCGGCGTCGCCACGCCGCGCCACGTCGTGATCCGCGATCGGCAGGACCTGTCGGAGTTCGAGGCCTGGGCAGTGCCCGGCCGTCACGTCGTCGTGAAGGTCCAGTCACCCGGCATCCTGCACAAGAGCGACGCCGGCGGGGTCGCCGTCGTGTCCAGCACCCGTGAGTCCGTTGCCGCGGCAATCGAGAACATGGAGGATCGCCTCGCGGGCCGTTCCATTACGAACTTCACGGTGAACGAGTTCGTCGAGCACGAGGGAAGTCTCGGTCACGAGCTGCTCATTGGTCTCCGATGGACCAGCGATGTGGGCCCGGTCGTGACCTGCGGCGCCGGCGGAATCCACGCCGAGTTCATGGCGAGCGAGGTCCGGGAGGACGGAAGCCTCGCGGTGTTGTCGCCGGAATTCGCCGGGATCGAGGACGTGTCGGCCGCGCTCGGCCAGTTGGCCGTGGCGAGGCTCGCGACAGAAGCTCGACGCGGGCAGCCGCCATTCCTCTCGATGGCCGCGCTCGCGGCCACGGTCCAGGCCTTCCTGGATCTCGCCCGCGACCTGCCGGACGAGTTCGAAGAGCTCGAGGTCAACCCGCTCGCCGTCACGCCGGACGGCCGCCTGGTCGCACTCGATGCGCTGGTGACGCTTCGCGCGAAGGCCGAAGAGACCCCGGTGGATCCCCGGCCGCTCGGGAAACTCAAGCTGCTGCTCGAGCCGCGCTCGGTGGCCATCATGGGCGTGTCGGAACGGATCAACCCCGGCCACATCATCGTCAACAACCTCATCCGGGAAGGATTCGACCGCAGCCGGATTCACATCGTGAAGCCCGGCAGCACCGAGATCGAGGGCTGCGCGTGCGTTCCCGACATCCGGTCCGTCCCGGGGCGCGCCGACCTGTTCGTCCTCTGCATCGACGCCGCGCAGGCGGCCGGGGCGGTGGCGGAGATCATCGAGACGCGCAAGGCGGAGAGTATCGTCCTCATCCCCGGCGGCCTCGAAGAGAAAGCCGGAAGCGAGCGCCTGGTCAGCCGGATGCGGCACGCGTTGGCGGAGGCGCGCCGCAGCGACTGGCAGGGTCCGCTCATCAACGGCGGCAACTGCCTCGGCATCAGGTCGCTGCCCGGGCGCTACGACACGACGTTCATTCCCGAGTACAAGCTGCCGGTCCCGTCCGGTCCCCATTCGCCGGTGGCGTTCATCTCGCAAAGCGGCGCGTTTGCCGTGTCGAAGGCGAGCAAGCTCGGCCTGATCAACCCGAAGTACTCCGTGACGCTGGGCAACCAGATGGACCTCACGGTTGGCGACTACCTGACCTACCTCGCCGACGATCCTGAGATCGATCTGTTCGCCGTCTACGTCGAGGGCTTCCGGCCGCTCGACGGGATGAGGTTCCTGCGCGCCGCGCGGCGTATCGTTGACGAGGGCCGGAGCGTCGTCCTCTACCGTGCGGGGCGCACGGCCGAGGGCGCGAAGGCGTCGGCCAGCCACACCGCCTCGATTGCCGGCGACTACCGGGTCTTCCGGGCGCTTGCGCGGGCGGCCGGCGTGGTTGTCGCGGGCACCCTCGAGGACTTCGAGGATCTCACGCTGATCTTCTCGCAGCTCGGAGATACCGAGGTCGCGGGTTGGCGGCTCGGCGCGGTCTCCAACGCCGGCTTCGAGTGCGTCGCCGTCGCGGACAACACGGGCCCGTTCCGTCTCGGCGCGTTCAGCCCGGACGCGGAACGGCGATTCCGTGATATTTTCGCGCGCGAGCGCATCGAGCAGGTGGTCGACGTTCACAATCCGCTCGACCTGACACCGATGATGCCCGACGAAGGCTACGCGCAGATCGTCGAGACGATGCTCGAGGACGGAGCCGTGGACGTCGGCTGCGTTGGGTGCGTGCCGTTGACCGCAGCGCTCAATACGCTGGCGCGATCGGATCGCCACGGCGAGGATCTCGACCGCGGCGACTCGATCGTCCGGCGCCTGGCCGTTCTTCGCAGGCAGGTCCACAAATCGTGGATCGCGGTGGTGGACGCGGGCGCACCGTACGACGCGATGGCGCGGGAACTTTCGCGCGCCGGAATCCCGACGTTCCGGTCCGCGGACCGCGCCATGCGCCTCTTTGGCATCTTCTGCGGCAGCCGCATGCGGCGCCGCGCCAGCGTCCCGCACGACGCGGCGTGCGAATCGCCAGCCGCGTCTCGATGACCGGGAGCCGCCCTCCCCTGTCGGCCTTCACGCCAGCCGAGCGGCGCCTCATCCGCCGCCTGCGGACGCCGTCGCTCGTGCAGTCGTTTCTGAACGGCCTGCCCTACAACACCGAGGCGAGGCCGATCGGTGCAACGTTGCGGAGCTTCCGGGGCGTGGTCCGAACGGGAACCGTGCACTGCCTCGAGGCGGCGCTCGCCTCCGCCGTCGTCCTCGAACAGCATGGCTACCCGCCGCTCGTGCTCAGCTTCGAGTCCATCGACAAGCTCGACCACGTGCTCTTCGTCTATCGGCGAGCGGGTCGATGGGGATCGGTCGCGCGGTCACGCGATCCCGGGCTCCACGGCCGGAGGGCCGTGTTTCCGACGGCGCGGGCGCTGGCGATGAGTTATTTCGATCCGTACATCGACCTGAGCGGCTGCATCACGGCGTTCCAGGTCGTGAACCTCGGCGTCCTCGGCCGCTACGACTGGCGGTTGTCCGACAGGAACGTTTGGAAGGTCGAGCGCATGCTGCTCGAATTCCCGCACCGTTCACTCAAAGTGGACTGGAGCCGGGAGAAGGAACTGCGCGCACGGTATGCCGACTTCAAGAAGGCGTACCCGGACCGCAAGCCGGTGAGGTACGAGGGCATGCGGGCCTGGACGGAACTCCCAGGCGAGTTCACCCGCCCCGGCTACGCGATTGACTGGTGACGGGCGGCGCGTCGCGAACCGGCCCCGCTGCATGCCCGAGCGGCCGCGGGCCGGAAGCCGCGGGCCGGATGGCGCCGTCGGGTTCAGTCGAGGTCGAAGTCCCGCTTCGGCTTGGTCACCGGCTCGTCCCTCGCCTGCCGCAGCGCCTCCTCGAAGCGCCGCGACAGCGCATCGCCGCGCGTCTTCTCGGCCGCCACCGACTGCTGGAAGGCCGCCTCCCGCCTCGCGGCCTCCTCGGCGACCAGCCGGGCGGCCATGTCGAGATCCGGCTTGTCCCCGCGCTCGGGTTCCTTGTGTGAGATGACGCGCTCGAGGTTCTTGTCAACGACCAGCGTGGCCGCGCAGCACGGGCACGTCACCTCGAATTCGGACTTGAGCTTCGCCATGCCCATCTCCAGCGAACAGGTTAGCGGGTTAGCGCCTGCGCCCGCGGCCATACACGAGCTTGACGGGCGGGCCGGACCGGGTCGTTGCCGTGACCTCGACGCCCTGGACGACCTGCCGCTTCGGGTCGAACCGCTGGCCGAATCCCGCAACGAAGGCGCCTAGCGGGATGGTGAACTGCTCGCCGGGCCCCATTGAAGACTTGGTGACCCGGTAGTGATCGTTCACCCACACCTCCACGCTGAGCCACTCCTGCGGGGTCCGATTCTCGACCGTCATCTGGTTCGCGGCAAGCCGGATCGGGTTCGGCTCGCGGCGATCTCCGCACGCGAAGAGTCCCGCCGAAATCGCCGCCATGACGAGCGCCAGCCAGACGGCCCGCGGGGTCAATTGTCGACGCATCGGCCTTCCCTTCCTTCGGCGGGAGCGCGCCCGAACCACTGCCCATGATACTGCGGAGCGCACTGGCCCCTCCGAAGCGCTCCAGCCCCCGGCCTCGAGGCCCCGGCCCCTGGCTCGTCGGACTTGACACGAGCTTTCATTATGATATCATTACGAAAGCACAGGAGGTCGCACATGATACGCGAGAAGGAACGCCAGGCGGTGTCGGGTCTCGTCGTCCTGCCGGTCTTGATCATCGTCCTGCTCGGGAGCGTCTACGGGTTCGTCGAGGCCGTCTCGGCTGCCGAGCCCGGCGTCTGGGAGATCATCGGATGGGTCCTCGTGTGGCTCGTCGACGTCCTCCTCTTCATGGGGCTCTTCCTGGTCAACCCGAACGAAGGCAAGGTGCTGCAGCTGTTCGGCAACTATGTCGGCACCGTGAAGACCCCCGGCCTCCGGTGGGCGAACCCGTTCTATTCCAAGCGCCGCATCTCGCAGCGCGTCCGGAACTTCGAAAGCCAGCATCTCAAGGTGAACGACAGCGAGGGCAACCCGATCGAGATCGCGGCCGTGGTGGTGTGGCGCGTGGTGGAGACCGCGGAAGCCTGCTTCGAGGTCGACGACTACAACAATTACGTGCACGTCCAGAGCGAGGCGGCGCTTCGGAACCTGGCGACCAGCTATCCCTACGACACGCACGTCGACCACGTGATGTCGCTTCGCGGCCACACGGCCGCGGTCGCCGAGCATCTCAAGAAGGAAATCCAGGACCGGCTCGCGAAGGCCGGTGTCGAAGTCATCGAAGCCCGGATCAGCCACCTCGCCTACGCGGCGGAGATAGCCGCGGCGATGCTGCAGCGGCAGCAGGCCGGCGCGATCATCGCCGCGCGCCAGCGCATCGTCGAAGGCGCCGTCGGCATGGTCGAAATGGCGCTCGAGATGCTGTCGAAGAAGAGCATCGTCACGCTCGACGAGGAGCGGAAGGCGACGATGGTGAGCAACCTGCTGGTGGTGTTGTGCGGTGAGCGGGCCGCGCAGCCCGTGGTCAACACCGGCACCCTGTATCAATAGGCGCCGTGGCCGATCGCAAGCCGTTCCTGATTCGGATCGATCCAGCCATCCTCGACGCGGTCCAGCGCTGGGCGAACGAGGATCTGCGCAGCGTCAACGCGCAGGTGGAGTTCCTGCTGCGACGCATTCTGCAGGATGCCGGCCGGTTGAGGACCGACTCTCACCGCGCGGCGGACCGCCGCAAGGGGGAAGGTGAGAAGACCTGATTGGCAGCCGGCCGTTCGGGTCGCTCGATGGCGCGTGCGCGACCTCAGCCCTCTTCCTCGAAGTCGATCTCCTCGGGCGGCCCGAGGCGTGTGGGCGGACGCAGCGCCTCGCGATGATCGTAGATGGGCATGCCGCTCAGGTGGCGAGGGGAAACGCACCCCGGAGCTTTTTCATCGAGCACCACGGTGACGGGGCTCCCTCCGACACCCGGCCTGAACGAGAGCCGGCAGCCGCAGGCCAGTCGCGCGTGCTCGAACCCTTTCATCATAAGACGGCACCAACGCCCCGCGGCCATTCGCGAGCCAGAGCGGCAACGCGATCATCCGGCCTGCGGGCCTTTCCTTCCGCGCATCATACTACAGGAGGGCGAGGATCTCCTTTTCGAAGTCCTCGGGCGGATGCAGCCCCATCATCTTCCTGCACGTCCGGCCGTCGCGGCCGATGAGGAACGCCGTCGGCAGCCCCCAGATCGGCCCGAAGGCCTGCTGCACGTCATCGCGTCCGCTGCCGACGAGCACGGGATAGTTGATCTTGTAGGCCGCCGCGAACGGCCGCAGCTGCTCGATGGTGTCATCGACCGACACGCCGATCACGATGAGGCCGCGATCCCGGTATCGGTGCTGGAGTTCCACGAACGCCGGGATTTCGATCTTGCAGGGCCCGCACCAGGTGGCCCAGAAATCGAGCAGGATGACCTTGCCTGAGTAGGACGACAGATCGACCGGCGCGCCGTCGATGTCCTTGAGCGTGAACTTCAGGTTCGCCGGTTTGGCATCCGCATCACATTTTGGGTTGCCTGCTGCGGGCGCCGCGGCGCCCTTCGAAGCGCCCGGCGAGCGGATGCCGCCCCACACGAGCAGCGTCACCCCTGCAATCACCATCAACGCGGCCACCCACCGGGACGTCGAGGATGGCCTGGGGCGCGGTGCCTCCTCCGGCGACGGCACGGGGTTTGGGATCGAGTCCGACATACAACCTCATTGAGAGCGATTGCCGAATGATCGAGCGAGGAGCTGGACGTTCGACGGATCGTCGCGAGAGAGCACCACGACGGTCTGGACACCCCGCCGGAACATCACCGCGGTGTGGCCCAGGATGTCGACGCGTCCTTGCAACGTCCCGGTCGCCGGCAGCACGAACACCGACACGTGAACCGGGCCCCGAGTATACAGGACGTGCGCGACGGCGCCGTTGAGCACCAGGCAGCGGCGCCCGGCGACCAGCACGAGTCCTTCGGAACCGGGCCCCTCCGGGACAGGGACATCCCATCCGTACCGGGCCTTCAACTCCGCGCTCACCATGGCTGGCGTCGCTCCGTCGGAGCGGCCGGCTACAGCAAAGCACTTCAAGTGGTCGAGCGTCAACTGGGCGGCCATGGCTTCTGCGGGATGAAAGACCACGCCCCAGCTGACGGCTCCGGCGACGGAGAGCAGGACGATCGCGGCGACCGCGAGCGGACGCTGCCATCGGCGCCAACCCCTGGCGGCGGAGCCGCGCGCGGCGAGATCGCGGGCAGTCCGGCAGCGCTCGCGGAGCTCTGAGGAGGCGGAATCCGACAGGCGCCCGGATCGCGTGCGCAGCAGCTCGCGCGCCGTCGATTCGGCCACCGCCTGCCGCTGGCACGGCGGGCACCGTTCGAGGTGGGTCTCGACCTCCTGGCGTTCAGCGTCGGACGCCTCGCCGTCGACAAACGGCGTGATGAGCGAGTCAACCTGCGGGCAGTTCGCCATGTCCAGTCTTTCCTGATTGTTAGACGCCCCGTTCGACGGGAACGCCCCCGGGCATCCGAACCCCGGCACTCGCTCGTTCCGCGCGCGCGATCAAGCGGTCGTGCAGGACGCGCCGCCCGCGGGAGATTCGAGACATGACCGTGCCGACCGGCACGCCGACGATCCTGGCAATCTCCAGGTAGGAGAACTGGTCGACGTCGCGCAGCCAGACTGCCGTGCGGAAATTCTCGGGCAGGCTGTCGAGCACCTCGCGCACATCCGCGTCCCGGGCCCGCTGCAGGAGCACCTCCTCGGGGTTTGCCTCCTGGTTCGGCCGATCGACGGCACGCTCGACGACATCACTGCCGGCGGCCACCGGGTTGCGCCCTTGGTCGCGACGGGCGTTCAAGTGCAGGTTGTGCAGGATGGTGTAGAGCCACGCCCGGAGGTTGGTGCCCGGTTCGAACTGGTCAATCGAGCGGAACGCGCGAAGGTAGGTGTCCTGGACGAGGTCTTCCGCGTCCGCCTCGTTGCGCGTCAGGCGCAGCGCCGTCGAATAGAGTCGATCGATGAGCGCCAGCGCCTCGGCTTCGAACCCTTGCAGCCTGGAGTCGGTTTCGGTTGGAGCCGGTTGTCGCCCGAACACGGGCCTCCCGAAAGACGCGCCGATTCCGGGACCGCCCCGGCGCGATGGGCCAGTCCAGCCAGTATAGGCCACATCGATGAGCCGGGCGACCGGCGCCGCGCGGCCTGGCCGGGGGACGCGTCGCGCCGCCCGGAGCAGGCTGTCCACCGGATCGCCGCGGCCGCCCGCTCGCAGTGACATCGCGGGGCGCCGAGGAATCCGCGTCACGCCAAACGAGGCGGATTGGCCGGGCCCTTCCGAGGTACGGGATTTGCTCAGCAGGCAGAGGGGGTTCTGTACCCTTCCCGTTGCGGGGTTCGTCAAACTGACTGTAACATGCTTCAGACGTTGAGATTTCCAACCAACATCCTCTCACGAGGTGAACGCATGCGCACGACGCGCACCGACGTTGTGTCGTGGGTTGTGGCTATTGCCCTGCTCGCAATCGCCTCCCCGCTCGCCGCTCAGACTGCCTTCGTACCCTACTTCGGGAAGAACCTCGTGCGGTACGACCGGTTTGACTGGCACATCTACTCGACCGAGCACTTCGAGATCTTCTACTACCCGGCCATCGAGTCTCAGCTCGAGCGCGTGGCTGGGTACGCCGAGAGCGCGTATCAGAAGGTCAGCGCCGACCTGAAGCACGATCTGGCCCAGAAGGTGCCCCTCATCCTGTTCAAGACGCATGCGGAATTCGAGCAGGAGAACGTCATACCGGGCGCAGCCGAGGAAGGAGTCGGGGCCTTCGCCGAGCCGTCGCGCAACCGGATGCTGCTGCCGCTCGACGACCCGCCGGACCAGCTCTATCACCTCATCACGCACGAGCTGACCCACATCTTCGAATTCGACATCATTCCTCAGGGCCTGATTCGCAGGAGCGTGCCGCTCTGGGTGGCTGAAGGCCTCTCGGATTATGTCGCTGGCGACTGGAGCCCGATCGATCTGATGACCGTCCGCGACGCCTCCGTGGCGGATATCGTGCCCAAGATGAGCGAGCTCGAGGGGTACGGGAACACGACCAATCCGCGCATGATCTACAACATGGGCCACGCGTGCTTCGAGTTCATCGAATCGCGCTGGGGCAAGGAAGGGATCCGGCAGTTCCTCTTCGCGCTGCGCAAGTCGGTCGTCGGGGGCGGCGAAAACGCCTACGAGGACGCGTTCCAGCTCAAGGGCGAGGACTTCGACCAGCAGTTCGAGAAATACCTGAAGGATCGGTTCAAGCCGTTCCGCGACAAGGAACGCCCCGCCGACTACGGCAAGAACCTCGCGCCGCGCGCGGAGAAGGGCGCGTTCCAGGGCGCACTCTCGCTCGAGCCGTCCCCGACCGGGGACCTGATCGCCGCCGCGTCGGTGAACCGGAACGACCGGGAAGTGGACATCGTGCTGCTGTCCAACAAGGACGGCAAGGTCATCCGCGACCTGACCCCCGGCTTCGACCAGAGCATGGGCTTCGACTACGTGGTCACGCCCGGCGGGCGCTGGATCACGGTGCCGTGGCTGTCGTGGTCCCCCGCCGGCGACCGGCTCGCCTATGTCGTCCGCCACGAGCGCGGCAAGTCGGTCATCATCCAGAACGTCCTGAACAAGAAGATCGAGAAGCGCCTGGACTTGAACAACGAGATCGACGAGCCCGAATCGCCGCGCTTCTCGCCCGACGGCAAGTCCATCGCGATCGCGGGGCGGAAGAACTCCATCGGCGACATCTTCCTCGTGGACATCGCGACGGGAAAACTCGAGAACCTCACCAACGACCCCTTCGACGACTACGCGCCTGTCTTTTCGCCCGACGGCAAGTTCCTCGTCTGCATGTCGCGCATCAGCGGCAACGAGAAACTGTTCAAGCTCGACCTGGCGACCAGGCAGAAGACGCAGCTGACCTTCGGCACGCACGACGATGCCGGGCCGCAGTTTGTCGACGCCGAAACGCTGCTCTTTCCCTCGACGGCGATCGATCCGAACAAGACGGTCGAGCCGGAGGTCGCGAGAAACGGCAACATCTACAACTTGTGGACGCTGAATCTGAAGAACGGCGAGCTGCGACAGTACACCGACGCGCTCGGCGGGAACTTCTCGCCGGTCGTGGTGCGGGACGGCAAGACGACGAAGTTCGCGTTCGTCACCTACTACAAGGGCGACTACGAGCTCCATACCCTCGAGCGGAAGGAGCCCGCGGTCACGGCGAACGCGTCCGACTTCGGCGCGCCCGGGCCGATCATCGACTTCCAGTCGCCGCTCAGCCACGCGCTGGTCAAGGCGAACAAGAAGAAGAAGGGCCCCTTCGAGAAGATGTTCCTCGACGGCCGGCCCCCGGTGAATATCGGCGTGACAAGCGGCGGCGAGCTGTTCGGAGGCACCGCCGTCTCCTTCTCCGACGTGCTCGGCGACAAGGACTTCTCGTTCTACGCCGCGTCGGTGTCCCAGTACCGCCAGTTCGCCCTGTCGATGACCAACATGTCGAGGCGGTTCCAGTACGCGCTCCAGGGCTACTGGGTCGAC
The DNA here is from genome assembly GCA_963695795.1 of uncultured Acidobacteriota bacterium. GTDB lineage: Bacteria > Acidobacteriota > Vicinamibacteria > Vicinamibacterales > JAKQTR01 > CAVOHU01. The sequence continues at coordinate 195,261 of CAVOHU010000002.1, forward strand.
CAGTTCTTCTACGCCCAGAACACCTCGTTCTACGACCCGGCGTACGGCCCGTACATCAGCCGCGACATGGCCATCGCGACGCGCACCAACCGCGGCGTCACGGGCTTCGGCATCTACCCGTTCGACCGCTTCCGCCGGATCGAGATCGCCGGCGGCATCAACTACACCAACGAGCAGTACAACAACGTCGACGTCCAGGCGGTCGCACAGGAGTACCAGCAGGCGATCTACGGCCGCCAGCTCTTCAGGACCGGCTGGGCCGTTCCGCTCACCGCGGCCTTCGTCCAGGAGACCACGGTCTTCCGCGAGTTCGGACCGCTCGCGGGCAACACCGCGCGCCTCGCGTACACGATCGCCCCGGCGATGGGCGGCAATATGAACTCCTGGCAGACGGTCGACCTCGACGTCAGGAAATACCAGCGGCTCGTCGGCAGCGCGCTGCTCGCCCTCAGGCTGCGCACCTTCCGGAGCTGGGGCAAGACGCCGGACTTCACGTATTTCGGCGGCAACTCCGAGATGCGGGGATTCGACTACCTCGAGTTCCTCGGCCAGAACGCGCTGTTCGCCAACGCCGAGTTGCGCTTCCCGCTCATCGAGGCGATGCTGACGCCCATCGGGGTGCTCGGCGGCGTGCGCGGCGTCGTCTACTTCAACGTCGGCGGCGCGTGGTGGGACAACTCCGGGTTCAAGTTCGCCACGCGGAAGGAGGAACTGGTCAATCCCGTCGTGGGCTTCCAGCTCGACCCGTTCACCGGTGCGGAGCTCCCGGTCTACGGCGATCCGGTCGGCATCAGCGGCTTCCGCCTGATCGGAGGCCGCGCCTCATACGGGATCGGCATCGAGACGTTCGCCCTGGGGTTCCCCATCCATTTCGACTGGTCGAAGCGGACGCTCTTCAACCAGGCATGGGAGGAGGCCGTGTTCGGCCCCGGGGGCAGCGACCTCTACCGCAAGGCGCGGTTCCAGTTCTGGATCGGATTCGACTTCTGATCCCCGGCTCGTCTCGTCACGACCCGGACGTGTCAGTTCACCTGCGAGGACCCCGGAACGGCCAGGCCGTTCCGGGGTTTGCGGTCTCATGGAGCGAGAACTGAAGAGCCCCGCCGAGTCGGCCACCGAAATGGTCCAGGTCGTGTTGCCGAATGACGCGAACCCGCTCGGCTACATCCTCGGCGGCACGGTCATGCATCTCGTCGACATCGCCGGCGCCATCGCCGCCCACCGGCACACGCGGACGCTCGTCGTGACGGCCGCCGTCGACGGGCTGCAGTTCCTGCATCCGATCAAGGTTGGGGACCTCATCATCCTCCGATCGCGGGTCACCTGCACCTTTACGACCTCGCTCGAGGTGGAAGTGGAGGTGTTCTCGGAAGAGACATTGACCGGCCACCAGCGCCTGACGAGCCACGCGTTCCTGACCTTTGCGGCCATCGACGCCGGGGGCCGCCATGTGCCGGTCCCGGCGTTGAAGCTCACGACCGATCAGGAACGGGCGCGGGCGAACGCCGCCCGCGAGCGGAGGGAGGAACGGCTCAAGAGGCGGGCTGCGCCGTCAGTCTGAGCACGCTCCGCTCGAGGTCGATCGACGTCCGATACTTGCTGAGCAGACGGTGCCCGACGGTGCCGCCGAGCTCGTATCCAAGCAGCGCGCTCGGCGCCTCGAGATTCAGTACCACGAGCGGCGTGCTGTCGAACCGCAGCGCATCGAATGCGAGCCGCATGCCCGGAAGCATGAACGCGTTGGTGTCCCACCCCGACAGCCCGTAGACCTTCATCGGGATGCGTCGGTACCCCGAAGGCAGCTGGAGCGCCTGGGCGGTGGCCGTGCTGATCGAGATCACCTGGCCGCCGGTGTCCACGACGAACATCGTCTCGGTGTCGTTGCCGACGATGCCACGTACGGTCGCGAGGCGATAGAGCCAGAGCGGCAGCTCGAAATCGGGCGCCCGGGTGTCGGCGGGCAGGCGGCGAGCGATGGTCAGCCGCCGGCGCTGGTAGTCCAGCGACATCGACATCCCGGCCGCCAGCGGTGAAAAACTCTCGATCTCCCGCATGGGAGACTCGCGAATCGGCGGCGTCTTGATGATGCACGGCAGGTTGCTGATGCGGAAGCCGCCGATGTACAGGTTGTCGATCAGGCCGACCTGCTGGGATCTGAACCCGACGTCCCCCACGCCGGCGCTCATCGTGTAGGAGATCGGCACGATGCCCCGCCGATCCGCCGTCGCGCGTGACACGACCGGGATTTCGGCGCCGGTGTCGATCACCACGTCGATCGCGGGCCCCCCGTTGAACCGGCCGCTCACGACCACCTTGTCGTTCACGATGTCGAACGGGATGACGTGTACTTCGTCGGCCGCGCCGCCGACCTCGTAGGGCACCCGCCGGCCGAACGCCCTTAGAGCCCGCAGCTTGGCCCGCGCCAGGACGGCGTTGTCACCCTGGTCCTTGCCGGGTATCAGCTCGACGTACTTCTCGTAGGCCGGGACGGCGTCGGTGTACCGCCGCATCCGTTCGAACACCAGCCCGCGGACGTGAGCGACGTCAGCGTCGACCGGCGCCAGGGCCGCCGCCGCTTCGGCGTGGTCCAGGGCCTCCGACATCAGGCCGCGCGAGAGCAGCGCCTTCGCCAGCCCGAGATGCCCGCGAGCCGAGTTCGGCTTGATCGACAGCGTGTCCCGGTAGATCTTCTCGGCCACGTCGAACTGCCCGGCCGACCACACCGCGTCCCCCTGCAGGGCGAGCACATCGGCATCGTCCGGGTAGGCAGCCACCAAGCCCGCTGCGACGGTCCTGGCCTGTGCGAACCGGGCCGTCCGAAGCGAGCACCGCACGACGCCGATCTGCGCGGCGTATCGCACTTGCGGATCATCAGATCGGGCGGCCTTCAGGTAAGGGGGCAGCGCATCGAGGTACCGGCCCGAGGCTGACAGCGTGGCGCCACGCAACAGGTCGGCTTCGAGTGTGTCCGATTGGGGAACGGCAAGGCCGCTAAGCGCCGGAATGACGAGTAGAGCCGAGAAGACGACCGCGAGGCGGAGACGCGTAATGCGCATGGCGCTTTCTCCAACCGGGTGCCTTTGCAGTGGGCAGGTGACCCAATCAGGATACCGGAATCGCGATCGATTACCAAGCGAAGAAATAGGATTTGTGGACTCCGACTGGAGGCGCCTCACCCGCGCGGGTCTGCTCTACCGCGTGTAGACCTGGATCGGCAGGCCGTCATACATGTCGTCAACGCGGAGAATCTGCGATTCCCGCCCGTAGCTGCCGAGCTCGTAGTCCTCGCTCATGATGAGCGCCTTGATCGGCTTGGTCGGGCACACCTCCGCGCACAGGCCGCAGAAACTGCACCGCGAGACGTTGAAGTCGAAGTAGTCGAGCACCTTGATCTTGATGCCGGGCTCCCGGTGCCCGCCGAGCGAAATCAGGTCGTCGGGGCAGGCCTTGGCGCACTGGTCGCAGACGATGCAGGTCTGCGCGCCGGTGTCGGGCTCAACCTGGAGCCGCAGCACCCCGCGAAACCGCGGCGCGACCGGGCGCCGTTCAGCCGGGTACTGAAAGGTGAAGGCCGGCTGGGGCGTGTATTTCAGCGTCAGCCAGAGGCCCTTGATCAAGTCGATCAGAAAGACGGTGCGAAAGAATTCCTTCAGCATGCTGGATGTCCACGCGATCGGGTTAGCCGCGATCCTCGACGATGACGGGCTCGGTCTCGCCGACGGGCACGACCCGGCCCTTCCGCAGAACGGTGCTCTCCTTTTTGATCTTGTCCTGTAGCCGCATCAGCCCGTAGAAGAGGGCCTCGGGCCTCGGCGGACAGCCGGAGACGTAGACGTCCACGGGCACGATCTTGTCCACGCCCTGGACCACGCTGTAGGTCGGGAACGGGCCTCCGGCGTTGGAGCAGCTGCCCATCGAAATCACCCAGCGCGGCTCCGGCATCTGGTCGTAGAGGCGGCGCAGGACGGGAGCCATCTTCTTGGTGACCGTGCCGGCGACGATCATCAGGTCGGCCTGCCGCGGCGACGCCCGGAACACCTCGGACCCGAACCGCGCGATGTCGAAGCGCGAACCGCCCGCCGCGATCATCTCGATCGCGCAGCAGGCGAGTCCGAACCCCATCGGCCAGAGCGAGTTCGCCCGGGCCCACGCGAGCACCTGGTCGACATTCGTCGTGATGATGTTGTCGCTGAACTTGTGATCGATCAGTCCCATCGCGGGCGCCCTTCCTCGTCTATTTCTTGTAGTAGTCGGCGTTGATCGGGACGTAGTTCTTCCACTTCTCCGGCACCTCGTCGAGCGCGAAGATCGCTTCGACCGGGCAGGCCGGCACGCAGGCGCCGCAGTCGATGCACTCGTCGGGATGGATGTAGAGCAGCTCGGCGGACTGGAACTCCGGCTCGTCCTTGCGAGGGTGAATGCAGTCAACCGGGCAGACATCGACGCAGGCGGTGTCCTTCGTGCCGATGCACGGCTCGCAGATGATATACGCCATCCCCTGATCCTCCAAAAATGGCCGGGCGCCGACGCGCCCGCCGTTAGCGGCTCCCCAGCACCGGCGTGGGCAGGTAGCCAAGCCGGGTCGAAATCGCACGGCCCAGGTCCCACGCGCTTTTGTTGTGCTCGTGCACGAGGGGCGCGTCGTCGGGTCCGTGACCGAACACGCCGACGCGCGCGACCTCCCGGCCCGAGTAGTCGAACACCGGCGCGCAGGTGCAGAACAGCCGTTGCGCGCCCAAGGTCTCCGGCGCGCCGAGCCGGACAAGCGGCGCCCTGGAGGCGGTGACCTCGGTTGCCTGCGAGAGCCGCAGGCAGCTCAGGCGTCTGCCGGTCTGCCCGCCATCGAAGTAGATCGCGCAGTGCGCAGGCATCTGCTTGCCGTAGGCGGTCCGCATCGCCACTTCGTCCGGACCCGCGCTCCAGATGTAGGTCACTTCCTCGGCCGCCGGTACCGCGATGAAACTGCGCAGGGTGCTCTTGAGGGTGTACTCGCGCAGGATGGGATACGCGTGCAGCCGGAACTCCGAGCGGCCGAGCAGCCTGAAGCTCAGGTCGAGCATCTTCAGCGTCAGCCCGTACCGCTGTGTTTCGTCGTCCTGCCTGACGTAGCCGCGTCGCCTGAGCACCGCGAGCAACCGGTGCACGGTCGGCCGCGGCTGCTTCACCGCCTTCGCCACGTCGGTCAGGCTCATGCCTCTCGGCGAGTGGCTCAAGGTCTCGCACACCTCGAGCGCCTTGTCGATGGAAGTACCCTGACCAGGCGGTGATTTCGGGCTCATCTTGCGATATTCCACAATGCGGAAACCGCTTTCACTATTGAAACGCTACGACACGTCCGAACGGCTGTCAAGGCCGGAAGGCTATAATCGAACGAGCTTGGAATTCAGGGACTTGGCCACCACACACCGCGCGGCCGCGCTGGTACTTGTCGCGGCTGCCGCCCTGTTTGTTCCGGTAACGGGACGTGCGCAAGCTCTGCCGACCCGTCCGATCAGCCTCGCCGACGGGCGGCTGACGGTCGGGCTGGAAGTCTCGGCCGCCTGGGGCAGCGACGATACTGGGTATTTCGACTACACCAGTTACGAAACCAGTGTGCTTCGCCGTGTGAGGGCCGGGCTTTCGGTCTCGTACCGGCCCGCCGACTGGCTGACGCTCCTCGGTGAGGTTCGCTCCCAGAGCGGCGCACCCATCGGGCTCTACGCGCTGTACGCGCGGGTGAGACCGTGGTCATCCCGCCGGTTCGACATCCAGATCGGACGCGTGCCTCCGACGTTTGGCGCGTATTCGCGGCGAAGCTACCCGCAGGACAACCCGCTCGTGGGCGACCCGCTGATGTACCAGTACCTGACGACGCTCAGGAACGACGCGGCGCCTTCGGACGCGGATGAGTTGCTGCAAAAGCGAGGACGGGGCTGGCTGGTCGGCTACCGCATCGGCAACGTCTACGGGGAGGCCGGGCTCCCGATCGCCTCGATCCAGGCCTGGGCGACAGGTCTCCAGCTTCGCGCCGCGTTCTCGCCGGTCGAGCTCGCCGCATCGGTGACCTCCGGCAGCCTGAGCGATCCGTCGCTCGGCCAGCGCCTGAAGGCTCCGCAGGTCACCGTTCGCGCGGCGGTCTCGCCGGTTGTCGGGCTTGTCGTTGGCGTCTCGGCGGAGTCCGGCTCGTTTCTCACCACGCCCGTCGTCAACGCCCTTCCACCGGGAACGGCTTCCCCGTCGCAGGTGCAGCAGGCTGTCGGGATGGACGTGGAGTATTCGCGGGGGCACTGGATCGTTCGAGGGGAGGCGATTCTGAATCGGTGGCGGCTGCCCGCCGTGGACGTGCCGGCGATCGATCGCCCGCTCGACGTGCTCGGCTGGTACGCGGAAGTGCGATACCGCCTGCTCCCGCAGGTCTATGTCGCTGGCCGGGTCGATCACCTGGGTTTCTCGGACCTCGCCGGCTCGGTGCGGACGCTCACGTGGGATGCCAACGTCACGCGCACGGAAGCCGGCGCCGGGTACTATCTCCAGCGAAACGTCATCCTCAAGGCGTCCTGGCAGCACAACATGCGGGACGGCGGCCGGATCCGCCGGAGCGACCTGGGCGCGATCCAGCTGCTGTACTGGTTCTGATGCGATACGGGACGATCTCGGTGTCGCTCGTACTTCTGGCGGCCGGGACGGGGACTTGGCCCGCCCGGGAGGCAGGCGCTCCGGGCACGATCCGCGGCCGAGTCGAGATCAAGCGCGGGCCGACCGTTGTGGAACCGAGGCCCAACGTGTCGGCGTTCGGCGCCTCGGATCGTGCGCCGTCTCCGGAGGTGCGGCCCGCGGTTGTGTACCTCGAATCCGCGCCACGCGGCGCATTCGAGCGGGACGAGAGCCGCGCGACAATGGTGCAGCGCGATGAGACCTTCATTCCCCACGTGCTGGCGGTCACGGTCGGCACCGTCGTGGACTTTCCCAACAGCGACCACGTCTATCACAACGTGTTCTCGCTTTCGCGGACCCGGCCGTTCGACCTCGGGCGCTACGCGACGGGCGTCTCCAAGTCGGTGCGATTCGATCGCCCGGGCGTCGTCCAGGTGTTCTGCGACATCCACTCGCACATGAGCGCCTACATCCTGGTGTTCGCGCATCACTTCTACGCGGTCACCGATGATGACGGGCGGTACCGGATCGAAGGCGTGCCGCCGGGAAGCTATTCGGTGGCGATGTGGTACGAGGGCGTGATTCGCGACTCGCGCACCGCCACGATTCCGGAGGGCGGAGGCCCGGTCGACCTTGACTTCGGCGCCCGGCCATCGGACCGGGTGCGCCTGCCATGAAGATCCTCTCGTCGCTGACCAATCGGATCTTTCTCGCGACCACTCTGCTCGCCGTCCTGGCCGTCGGCTTCACCGTCGTCTTCGTCGGCGCGCGCGTGACCTCGTCGGCGGAAGCGGAGCTCGAGCGCGGGCTCGTCGAAGCCGGGGCGCTCGTCGAGACCCACGGCCGCGACATGTTCGACACCTTCTCGCTCGAGGCGCGACTGATTGCGGACATTCCTATCCTGAAGGCGACCATCTCGACCGGCGATCCGCCGACGGCCCGGGGCGTCCTCAGCGACTACGGGCGAATGCTCACGAAGGCTGACGTCGTCGCGGTGACCGACCGGACGGGCAAGGTGCTGGCGGTTGCTGGCGGCACCGAGATGGATCCGGCTGAAATCGGCCGGCTCACATCGGTCGGGAGTGCGCTCGAGGGCTCGGTCGCGACCAGCTACTGGTCGCACCCTGCTGGCGTCATGCAACTGGTCACGGTTCCTGTCACGGCCGGCCAGAACCCCCCGGACATCATCGGCACGCTGAGCGTAGGATTCCTGCTCGACCGGCGGCTGGCGACGCAGTTCAAGGCGCTCACGGGAAGCGAGATTGCCTTCGCGTTCGACGGCCGCGTGCGCGCATCCACCCTGGACCCCGGATCGCACGCCGAGCTCGAGACGCTGCTCGGCAGGACGGGAATCTCGCACATCTCGATGGCGGGCGAGCAGTTCGTCGCCGTCCTGCAGGCACTTCCGGTCGGGTCGTCCTCCGGCGGATCGAGGCGCGAGGGCGCGGCTGGCGGCGGCCCCGGAATCGCGAGCGTGCCGGTCGCCATCGTGCTCCGCTCGAGCACCGAGCGCCTGCGCTTCCTGCAGACGATCAACCAGGTGACGGTCCTGACGCTGATCGTCACGATCCTGCTCGCGACGGGGTTGGCTTACGCGATTGCGCGCACGGTCACTCGCCCGCTCGGGGCGATCACCACGGTGATGCGGGAGATTGCGGCGACCGGCGACCTGGCCAGGAAGATCAGGCCGCCCGCGCGATGGGAGGACGAGGACGCTCGGCTGGTTGCGGCCACCTTCAACACGCTGACCGAGTCGATCGCGCGTTTCCAGGTCGAGGTGGCGCAGCGCGAGCGCCTCTCGTCGCTCGGCCGGCTCTCGGCCGTCGTCGCGCACGAGATCCGCAATCCCCTGATGATCATCAAAGCGTCGCTTCGGGCGCTCGGCCGCCCGGGTGTGACACCGGAGGCGCTCAAGGAAGCCGTCGCCGACATCGACGGCGAGGTGGTCCGGCTGAACCGCGTGGTGGACGAAGTGCTGGACTACGCGAAGCCGCTCCGCTTCGAGCTGGCGCCCGCCGATATCAACGCGATCTGCGCCGACGCGGTCGAGGCGGCCAAGGCTGGAGAGGCCGAGCCGCGGATCGAGGTTCGCCTCGATCGGGCGCTGCCGATGGTCACGACAGACGGCGAGCGCATCCGGACGGTGCTGGTCAACGTCATTACGAACGCCAGGCTGGCGGTTCGCGCGAAGGCCGCCGCCGCCGAGCGGAGCAAGGGCGTCGCGCCGGTCGACGGGGCACCCATCCAGGTACGGACCTCCCGGCTCGATGCCGGCCATGTCGCCGCCGTCGTCGAGGACAAGGGCCAGGGCATCGACCAGGCGGGGCTCGCAAGAGTGTTCGAGCCGTTCTTCACGACCCGAAGGGGCGGAACGGGGCTCGGCCTGGCAATTGCAAGGAACGTCATCAACGGGCTGGGTGGAAGCATCGTCATTCAGAGCGAGCCGGGCGTCGGAACCGAAGTGCGAATCGAGCTGCCGCTCGCGGCGCCCGGACCGGAAGCCGCGCCGGGCTCCACGTTCAATCGGCAAAGGTGAAGCATGTCCGTCACAGGTAGCGTGCTGCTCGTCGACGACGAGGAGAAAATCCTCAAGACCCTGGGCCGATCGCTGCGCGATGAAGGGCACCAGGTGGTCGAGAGCAACAGCGCGCGCCGCGCCCAGCGCCTGCTGGCCGATCGGTCGTTCGACGTGCTCGTCATCGACAACGTCATGCCCGAGCTCGGCGGGCTCGAGTTCATCCGTGAGATCGTGGCCACCGTGCCGGAAGTGGAGCGCCCGCAGATGGTCATGATGACGGCGCACGCGACCGTCGAGAGCGCCATCGAGGCCATGAAGCTCGGGGCGATCGACTACCTGCAGAAGCCCTTCGAAATCGACGAGCTGCTGGTCGTGGTGCGGCGCGCGATCGAGCTCCAGCGGCTCCGGACCGAGCACCGCTACCTCATCAGCGAGCGCGACGAGGATTTCAATCACTACGGGATCGTCGGGCGGAGCCGCCAGATCCAGGCCGTCATCCAGACGGCCGAGCTCGTCGCGCAATCGAGAAGCACCGTCATCGTCACGGGGGAAACCGGGACGGGCAAAGAGCTGGTGGCCCGCGCGATCCACGATCGCAGCGCCCAGCGCAACATGCCCCTCATCAAGGTGAACTGCGCGGCGATCCCGGAAAGCCTCCTCGAATCGGAGCTGTTCGGCCACGTCCGCGGGGCGTTCACCGGCGCCACCTCGAACAAGAAGGGCAAGTTCGCGCTCGCCGACGGGGGATCGATCTTCCTCGACGAGATCGCCATGATGCCGACCTCACTGCAGGGCAAGCTGCTCCGCGTGCTCCAGGAGCGCGAATTCGAGCCGCTCGGTTCGGAGCGCACCGAGAAGGTGGACGTCCGCGTCATCGCCGCGACCAACCGCGATCTGCGGCACATGGTCGCCGAGGGGCGGTTTCTCGAGGACCTCTTCTACCGGCTGCACGTGATCCCGATCGCCATCCCGCCGCTGCGCGAACGGCGGGAGGACATCGTCCCGCTCTCGGAGCACTTCGTGCGCAAGCATGCCCAGCGCTGCGGCAAGCGCGTGGATGGGCTCGACGCCGACGCGATGGCCGTGCTGCAGGCCTACGAATGGCCCGGGAACGTGCGGGAGCTCGAGAACACGATCGAGCGTTCCATCGTGCTCTCGAGCTCCGCCATCATCGGATCGCGCGAGATCACGGGACTCGGCCAGATGGCGCCGCCAAGCTCCGGGCTGCCCTCGCTCCGGCTTCGCGAGAACACTGAGTGGGCGGAGCGCGAATCGGTCAGGCGTGCGCTCGAGAGCTCGGGCGGCGTGAAGAAGGAGGCGGCGCGCCTGATGGGCATCTCGCAGCGCGCGTTGAGTTATTACCTCGCGAAGTACCGAATCGGACAGGCCTAAACGCCGCCCCGCTGCTTACCCTCCGCGTAAGGCCATTCGGAAGCGGTAATCCACAACCAGCGTCGCCGACATTCGCGTTTCGGTTTCAGGCCAAATCCAGTGGACGGCAACCGGCACAGTAGTTGCCTCTCAGTCAGGCGGGCCTGCACCGCTGACACCGCCTCGATGCGCCGCTGCGACTGGCTGGGCAGGGCCGGAAGCGCGGCTCGTCTTTCCCTGTCAGGGCGGGCCCTTTTTTTCAAATCTCTCCCGGAGTAGTTTAATGGTTCGATCGATCATCCGGCGTCGCCTGATGCTGCTGGCACAAGCAGCGATGACTGGCGCCCTCCTCGCCATGCCGACCACGGCGAATCGGGTCGAGGCCCGTCAGGAGGCCAGGACCATCGAGGTCACCGCGCGCCGGTTCACCTTCTCGCCCGATCGCATCGAGGTGACCGAAGGCGACATGGTGACGCTCGTCGTCCACTCCGCCGACACCACGCACGGCCTGAAGATCCGCGCGCTCAAGATCGCCCGCGAGATCCCGCGCAACGGCCAGAGGGTGACGATCGCCTTCACCGCGGGCGCTCCCGGGACCTACGACATCACCTGCTCGGAGTACTGCGGTCGAGGGCACGACGATATGTCTGCCGTCCTCGTGGTCACCCCCAGAGCCAGACCCGGAACCAAATGACGCATCCCACAGAGTTCTCTTCCGGAGCGCGCCGGGTGAACCGGCGCGCCGCTCGCGGGTCCTTGTCGTGCGCGGCTCTCGCGCTTGCGGTCCTCGTGCCGTTTCCGGCACTCGCGCAGGAACCTCGCACCGGTGCCCTGACGGTCAATAGCCCCCGGGCGGCATCCGAGCCGACCGGCGGGTCGGCCGCGAAGCGCGCCGGGACGCAGGCGGATGATCCCGATCTCGACGTCAATCTCTCGCAGCCGGAGTTCGCGCTGATTGCCCTGCCGACCACGCTGCGCGTGCCTCGCCACGCGATGACGTTCCGGCTGACGCACAGGTTCTATGAGCCGCTCGACCAGGCAGGCGTGTCGGACCTGTGGGGCCTCGACTTCGGGGCCCAGGTCGGCCTCGAATTCCGGTTCGGGCTCGCCAGGGGAGTGCAGATAGGAGTCCATCGGACGAGCGATCGCACAATCGAGTTCTTCTCCGCGTGGTCGATCGCGCAGCAAGGTGCCGGGATGCCGTTCGGTGTTTCGGCCCTGGCGGCGGTCGAGGGGCTGAACAACTTCAAGGAGACGTACTCGCCGAGCTTCGGTGCGATTGTCTCCCGTGAGCTCGGAACTCGGGGCGCCCTGTACGCCGAGCCGATGTGGGTGGGCCAGAGCCTCGCCGTCGCGGGCAGCCGCGGCGACCGCACGTCCACCGTCGTCGTGGGACTCGGCGTGCGGCTCCGCGTGTTGTCATCAACCTATGTCGTTGCAGAGTTCGCGCCCCGGACGGCGTCGAGCTCGCAGGCGACTCCTCACACCTCATTCGGAATCGAGAAGCGCGTTGGCGGCCACCTGTTTCAGTTGAACGTCTCGACCGACCAGGGCACGACCTTCGGACAGATCGCGCGGGGAGGCACCGTTCCGCGCCAGTGGTATCTCGGGTTCAACCTGGCGAGAAAGTTCTACTGAACTTCGCACCCTGGCTTCAGGCTACAGGCCTCGAACGGACCTAGTCGATCGTCTCGCCCGGTTTCATCTCGAGGACGTCCACTCCGAGCGATTTCACCAGTTCCCGCAGCTCGGCGGGCCGGCCCGTCAGGATCGGGAAGGTTTCGTAGTGCATCGGGATCACGGTCTTGACGCCGAGCAGCTCGACCGCCTTCGCGGCTTCGACCGGGTCCATCGTGAAGAAGCCTCCGATCGGCAGGAACGCGACCGTCGGATGGTAGATCTCCCTGATGAGCTGCATGTCGCCGAACACCGAGGTGTCCCCGGCGAAGTAGATCGTCAGGCCGTTCTCGAACCGGACGACGAATCCCGCCGCATCGCCGAGATAGGTGATCCCGCCCTCGTCGACCCAGCTCGAGCTGTGACGCGCGTCGACCATCGTGATCCGGATCCCGACGAGCTCCTGGGAGCCGCCCTTGTTCATGCCCGATGTCTTGGCCACTCCCTGGCGCGCGAGCCATTGGCACAGGTCGAAGATCCCGACCACCGTGGCGCCGGTGCGCTTGGCTACGGCGGCGGCATCGCCCACGTGGTCCGAATGGCCGTGGGTCACCAGGATCAGATCCAGCTTGTCGATCTTCTTGAGGTCAGGCGGGCACGCCGGATTGCCCTCGAGGAACGGGTCGAAGAGGATGCGGCGCCCGTTGGGTGACTTCATCAGGAACGTGGTGTGGCCGAGCCACGTGACGGAAAGACCGGAGAGTCGCATGGGCATCACCTCGCAGTCGGATGGAGGGGCGGTCAGAATGTCAATCGTCGACCTGCGAGCAGTATAGGGAGGTGCCCGGGATGAGACAATCGAGGCGCTGCGGCCCGGCTCGGCCTGGAGCCTGGAGCCCGGCGCCCGGTTGCGCCCGCCACCAACCCCGCTCGGCGGGCGGCGGACCCCATAGTGTTATCATCGAAGATGGTCGTCCGCGCCCCCGAGACCCTATGAGCACCGTCGTCCCGCTTTCCGTCCGGCCCCGCGAGCCGAAGCCCGAGTGGCTGAAGGTCCGCGCGCCGGGTTCGCCGGCCTATCTCCGGCTCAAGTCCCTCATGCGGCAGGAGGGCCTGCATACGGTCTGCGAGGAAGCGCACTGCCCGAACATCGGCGAGTGCTGGCATCACGGCACCGCGACGTTCATGATCCTCGGCGACGTCTGCACGCGGGCGTGCGGGTTCTGCGCCGTCCTGCACGGCAAGCCGGCGACGCTCGACACGGCGGAGCCGGCGCGGGTGGCCGGCGCGGTCCGGACGATGGGCCTGAAGTATGTCGTCGTCACATCGGTCGATCGTGACGACCTCGCGGACGGAGGGTCGTCGATCTTCGCGGAGACCATCCGGCAGATCCGTGGGGTCCGCACGGACTGCCAGATCGAGGTCCTGATTCCCGACTTCAAGGGCGAGGAATCGGCGCTGCGCACCGTGCTCGAGGCCCGCCCGGACGTCCTCAACCACAACACCGAGACCGTGCCGCGGCTCTACCGCCTTGCGCGGCCTGGAGGCCGATATCCCCGCGCGCTCGAGCTCCTGGATCGGGCGCGCAACCTTGCACCGGACATCCCCACCAAGTCCGGCATCATGGTCGGCCTCGGCGAGGAGTGGGACGAAGTGGTGGCGACTCTCGCCGATCTTCGCGAGGTGGGCGTCGGCATCGTCACCATCGGGCAGTATCTCAGCCCGTCGGCGTCCCACCTGCCCGTGGTGCGTTATTACCACCCGGACGAGTTCGAGATGCTGCGAGTGACCGCCGTGAACATGGGGTTCGGCCACGTCGCCTGCGGTCCGCTCGTCCGCAGTTCGTACCACGCGCACGAACAGACCGAAGCCTACCGGGACGGGGGCGCGTCGCAAAGGAGCTAGCACACGATGGCGGCGAGGGAAGCCAACTTGAGCGCGGCCGAGACGACGACGCAGTCCGTCGCCAGCCGTCCGAAGGCGCTCCTGCTGGATCTGCTGCGGCAGATGCTGCTCGGGCGGCGATTCGAGGAGCGATCGGCCGAGATGTATGCCCTGCAGAAGATCGGGGGCTTCTGCCACCTCGGCATCGGCCAGGAGGCCGTCGCGGTCGGCGCGATTTCGACGCTCAATGCCGACGACTACGTCCTGGCGTCGTACCGCGATCACGTGCACGCGCTCTGCAAGGGTACGGAACCCGGGCGCGTGATGGCCGAGCTCTTCGGCCGCGACGGCGGCGTATCGAAGGGCAAGGGCGGGTCGATGCACCTCTTCGACAAGGCGCGCGGGATGCTCGGCGGCCACGCGATCGTGGGCGGGCACATCCCGCTGGCGACCGGCGTGGCCTTCGCGAACAAGTATCTGCAGCGCAAGCAGGTCGTCCTGTGCTTCTTCGGCGAGGCGGCGGTGAACATCGGCGCGTTCCACGAATCGCTCAACATGGCGGCGCTCTGGAAACTGCCCTGCGTCTACATCGTCGAGAACAACCGGTACGGCATGGGCACCGCGATCGAGCGCGCCTCAGCCATCTACGACATCGCGGCGCGGGCGTGCGCCTATGACATGGCGAGCGAGACGGTCGACGGGATGGACGTCCTCGCGGTGCGGGATACCGTCGCGCGGGCGGTTGACCTGGCCCGGACCGAGAACGAACCGACGCTCATCGAGGCGCGATGCTATCGCTTCATGGGCCACTCCATGTCGGATCCGGTCCACGGCCACTACCGCACCAAGGAAGAGGTCGAGGAGCAGAAGCTCCAGGACCCGATCAAGAACTACTTCGAGATGCTGAAGCGCCAGGGCATCGTCGATCAGAAGCAGCTCGAGTCGATTGACGCCGAGGTCCGCGACATCGTCGAGCAGGCGGTCCAGTTTGCCGACGCCAGCCCGGAGCCGGCCTCCGACGCGATGTACGAAGACGTCTACAGCGTGCCGTACGGCCCCTTCAAGCGAAGCTCACGGTAGGGAGACACCAGGACGATGCCAGTCACGACCTATCGCGATGCCCTGAACCAGGCGCTGCGCGAGGAGATGCGGCGCGACCCGCGGGTGTTCCTCATGGGCGAGGAAGTCGGGGTCTACCAGGGCGCCTACAAGGTGAGCCGGGGCATGCTCCAGGAATTCGGCGAGAAGCGGATCATCGACACCCCGATCACCGAGGAAGGCTTCGCCGGGATCGGCGTCGGGGCCGCCATGGTCGGCCTCCGCCCGGTCATCGAGATGATGACGTGGAACTTCTCGCTGCTCGCGATGGACCAGATCATCAACGGCGCGGCGAAGATGCTCTACATGTCGGGCGGCCAGTTCAGCATCCCGATCGTCGTCCGCGGTCCGGGTGGCGCGGCGCACCAGCTGGCCGCGCAGCATTCCCAGTCGATCGAATCCTGGTACGCGCACGTGCCCGGGTTGAAGGTCGTCGCGCCCGCGACACCCTACGACGCCAAGGGACTCCTGAAGAGCGCCATCAGGGACGATGACCCGATCATCTTCTTCGAGGGCGAGACGCTCTACGGCTCGAAGGGCGAGGTGCCCGACGGCGAGTACACGGTCCCCATCGGCGTCGCCGACATCAAGCGCGAGGGAACCGACGTCACGCTGGTCGCGTGGTCGAAGATGGTCACCGTGGCCCTCAAGGCGGCCGAAACGCTGGCCGCTGAAGGCATTTCGTGCGAGATCGTGGATCCACGAACGCTCAGGCCGCTCGACATCGATCCGATCGTCGGTTCGGTCCGCCGGACGAACCGGTGCGTGATCGTCGAGGAGGGCTGGCCGTATGCGGGAATGGGCGCCCAGATCGCGTACCAGGTTCACCAGGAGGCCTTCGGCGACCTCGACGCGCCCGTGACGCGGGTGACTGGAGCCGACGTGCCGATGCCGTACGCGAAGAACCTCGAGCACATGGCGACGCCCTCGCCGCAGCGCGTGATCGCCGCGGTTCGTGAAGTGATGTACCTGGAATAGGGCCGAACGCTGAAGGCCGAACGCCGGAATTCCTCGTTGAGGGTTACACCATGGCTTCCCGCGTCGTGATGCCCAAGCTCAGCGACACCATGGAGGAAGGCCGCATCCTCCGGTGGCTCAAGCACGAAGGCGATACGGTCGAGACCGGACAGGCGCTGGCCGAAGTCGAAACCGACAAGGCCACCGTCGAGATGGAGGCCTACACGAACGGGATCGTGCGGAAGCTCGTGGCGCCGGAAGGGCAGGTCATCAAGGTCGGGCAGCTCATCGCGATTGTCGGTGCGGCGGGCGAGGACGTCGCGGCGCTCGTTCCGGGCCCGGAGGAAACACTGGCGGCCAGGCCGGTTCCCGCCCAGGCGTCCCCCGCTCCGGTCGCCTCCACCCGGCCCGCTCCCCTTCCCAGTCGAGCCGACTCGCAGGCCGAACCGTCAGGCAACGGCCGATCGCTCAAGGCCTCGCCGCTCGCGCTGAAGATGGCAGCTGAGGCTGGAGTGGATATCAGCACCGTCCAGGGCACCGGTCCTCAGGGCCGAATCATCAAGCGCGACATCGAGTCCGCCAGGGCGCTCCCCCATGCGGCTTCGAGCGCTCGCACGGCGGCGACGCCGTCCCGGAGGCGCATTGCGGCGCTTCGCGGCGCGACCGAAGCCGGCGCCGAGTTCGAAGACGTCGAGCTGAACAGCATCCGGCGCACGATCGCAAAGCGGCTGGTCCAGAGCAAGGGACCTGTTCCCCACTTCTACCTGACCGTCGAAGTCGACATGGACCGCGTCTGGGAGGCGTACCAGGCGCTTCGTGCCGAACGGTCAACGGTGACGATCAACGACATCGTCGTCAAGGCCACCGCGCTGGCCCTCGGGCACCATCCGGAGATGAATGCGTCGTTCGCCGGGGATCACGTGAAGCGCTATTCCCGAGTCCACATCGGGCTGGCAGTCGCCATCGACGACGGGCTGATCACCCCGGTCATCAGGGACGCCGACCTCAAGCCGCTCGAGGAGCTGTCCGAGGAATCGCGTTCGCTCGCCGAGCGGGCGCGCGCGAGAAAACTGCAGCCGTCCGAATACACGGGCGCGACCTTCTCGATCTCGAACCTGGGAATGATGGGCATCGAGGAATTCTCGGCAATCATCAACCCGCCGGAGGCCGCCATCCTGGCTGTAGGCGCCGTACGGGAGGTGCCCGTCGTCGTGAATGGCACGCTTGGCGTCGGCCGCCGCATGAAGCTGACCCTCTCGGTCGATCACCGGGTCGCCGACGGGGCGATGGGCGCCCGATTCCTGCAGACGCTCAAACGCTTCCTCGAGCATCCGCTCCTGATGGTCTGAAGCGTTGGATCCTCTTCCCTCCCTGTCCGACGTGCACGCCCGCATTGTCTCTTGCGAGCGGTGCACGCGCCTGCGCAGGTACTGCCTCGAGGTCGCGAGTACCAAGAAGGCCGCGCACAAGGACGAGACGTACTGGGGAAAACCGGTGCCGGGCTTCGGGGATCCGGCCGCGCGTCTGCTCGTGCTGGGCCTGGCGCCCGCCGCTCACGGCGCCAATCGCACGGGCAGGCTCTTTACCGGGGACGGCTCCGGCCAGTTCCTGATGCGCGCGCTCCACGCGGCGGGCTTCGCCAGCATCCCGACCTCAGCGCGAGCCGACGATGGGCTGCGTCTGCGCGACCTCTACATCTCGGCGGCAGCGAGATGCGCCCCACCCGACAACAAGCCCGCGCGCGAAGAGCTGGCGGCCTGTCTCGATCATCTCGATGCCGAAACGCGTGCGCTCCCGTGCTTGCAGGTCGTTGTCGCGCTCGGCCGCACCGCATTCGAGGCGTGGCTGGCCATCGAAGGTCGCCGGGGGCACCGGGTCCAGCCCAGGCCGGCCTTCACCCACGCCGGCGTTCACCTTCTTCCAAGCGGGATGTCGCTCGTGACGTCCTATCATCCCAGCCGGCAGAACACGAACACGGGCCGGCTCACCGAGGCGATGTTCGACGAGGTGTTCCGGGCAGCGAAGGTGATTCTCGACCGCGACGCCTGACTCGCCGCCGGTGGGTCCTTCGCTACGCGGACAGGATCTTCTTGAGGAGCGACGAGTCGATGTTGCCGCCGCTCATGATGCACGCGATCGTCTTGCCCTCGAGCTCGTGGCGCAGCTTCCAGGCCGCCATCAGCGGCGCTGCGCCGGCGCCTTCCGCCAGGTTGTGCGTCGCGCGGACGGCAAGGCGCACGCCGTCGGCCAGTTCCTCCTCCGACAGCGTCACGATGTCGTCGAGCTCGCGCGTGAGGATGCCGAAGGTGTAATCGAAGGTGACCCGCGTGGCGATACCCTCCGCGAAGGTATCCGCCCGCTCGCCGATGACGCGGACGCCGGTCCGCCACGAACGCGCGAACGCGTCGGCGCGCTGTGCCTGCACGCCGATGATGCGCGCCGGGCTCCCAATCGCGGTCCGCACGGTGCAGAGGCCCGATGCCCCGCTGCCGCCGCCGATAGCGACAAACACGGCATCGACGCGCGGGAGTTCCTCGAAGACCTCGAGCGCGTAGGTGGCCACGCCGGCGATGAGCAGCGGCTCGTTGGCCGGATGCACGTAGCGGAAGCCGTGCTCCGTCGCGTCGCGCTCGCAGCGCTCGCGCGCCTCGTCGAAGTCCTTGCCGTGCTCGACGAGCGACGCGCCGTAGCCGCGCATCGCCGCGTTCTTCTCCGGGTTGTTGCCGATGGGAACGTAGATGGTGCACGGCACGCGCTCGAGACTGCAAGCCATCGCGATCGACTGCCCGTGGTTGCCCGTCGACGCGGTCACCACGCCGCGGGCCCGCTCGTCGTCGCCGAGCGTCGACACGAGGTTCAGCCCTCCGCGGATCTTGAACGCCCCGGTCGGGTTGTGGTTCTCGTGCTTGACGTGGATCTCGCACCCGAGCTCGGACACGAGCAGCGGGTGGCGCACGAGCGGAGTCGGGCGGAGCCGGCGGGCCACGCGCGATCGGGCCGCATAGATGTCATGAAGGGTCGGCGCGTTCATCTTCGATCCTCGAACCACCGCTGCACCGCGGGCACGGCAACATCCGGACGATCCGTCATGATGCCATCGGCGCCCCAGTCCAACAACCGGATAATGTCGTCGAGGCGATTCACGGTCCACACCCAGACCTCGACGCCGTTGCGATGCGCGGCGGCGATGAACCGGCGCGAGACGACCCGCACGCCGCCACGCTCCTCCGGGACCTGCAGCGTCCGGAACGCCGGGTGGTGGCGCCAGAGCCGCAGCGCGGACCACACCAGTTCCCTGCGGATTTCCCCCTTCGACGCCCCGGTGTGCAGGCGCGGCTCCAGGCCGCGGACCGTCTCGAGCGGCGCGGTGTGGAACGAACCGATGATGATCCGATGTACCGCGCCCGCTCCCCTGATGACGTCAATGGTTGCCTTCGCCAGGTCGTGGTCGTCCGCCTTGATCTCGACAATGTGCCGCGAGTCCGGAAATCGCGTCAGGACGTCGGAAAGCCGCGGAATGCGAATCCCCGTGCCGCGCAGCGGAAACGCCCCGTCCACCTCGAAGCGGAACCCCGCGTCGAGCTCGCCGAGCTCGCGAGCGGTGCGATCGGAGAGCGGGCCGTGGCCGTTCGTGGTGCGATCGAGGGTCGCGTCGTGATGCACGACCACGACGCCGTCGCGCGACAGCCGCACGTCCATCTCGAGGCCGTCCGCGCCGAGGGCCATTCCGCGATCGAATGCCGGCAGCGTGTTCTCGGGCGCCAGCGCGGCGCCGCCTCGATGGGCGAACACCAGCGGACGCGATCGGCGGGGCTCGGATTGATCCACGGCTCGTGTTCTATCTTCGCACGACAGGCAGGCGGCCTGGAGCGCCAGGCGCGCGTGGTCCTGCGCTCCCGGCGGAATCCGTTGACAGGTGCACGCCGCACGACACTAGAATCGGCTGACGCCCATGCTCCCACCAACCATTCCGATCTTCCCGTTGCCCGACGTCGTGCTGTTCCCGACCGTCTTTCTGCCGCTCCACGTGTTCGAGCCGCGATACCGCGACCTGGTCCAGGACGCGCTCGCCGGCGATCGGTTGATCGGCATGACGCTGCTGCGGCCCGGGTGGGAGCA
Source organism: uncultured Acidobacteriota bacterium (assembly GCA_963695795.1). Taxonomy (GTDB): domain Bacteria; phylum Acidobacteriota; class Vicinamibacteria; order Vicinamibacterales; family JAKQTR01; genus CAVOHU01. The sequence continues at coordinate 215,458 of CAVOHU010000002.1, forward strand.
CGACACGGCCGGCCGGCCGGAGGTGTATCCCATCGGCTGCGTCGGGCTCATCAGTCACGTCGAACGGCAGGCCGACGGCTGCTTCAACCTCGTGCTCCGCGGCATCGAGCGGTTCCGGATTCTCAGCGAACAGGACGGCCGGGCCTACCGCCGCGCGTTCGCCGAGTATGTCCCCGAGACGACGGCGTCTGGCGACCAGGAAAAGGTGCGGACGGGGCGCCACCGCCTGGAAGCGCTCGTGGCGCCGGCGCTCGCCGGCTCCGAGCCGCCGCTCCCGTCTACGATGCCCGACGATGACGTGGTCAACGCTCTCGCCCAATACCTCGACCTGGAACCCGTCGAGCGGCAGGCTCTCCTCGAGCGGCAGAGCGTCGCGGAGCGCTGCCACGCGCTGATCGAACTGCTCGAGATGAAGTCATTGATGAGCAGTGCCGCCCCCGGTCAGCATTGGTCATCGCACTGATCGGACCGGGAGACAGGTCATCATGCAGCCGGCGGCGGCTCGGCCGGCGCCCACCGCTCGACGAGCAGCCTGATGATGCGCTCGCCATGGAACCGGCCGTTCTCGATGAAGACCGGGCTCGTGTCGCGGCCCGAGATCACTCCGCCGGCGAGGAAGAGGCCCGGGACGTTGGTCTCGAGCGTGTCGGCATCGAACTCCGCCATCCTCCGGACCGGATCGACACGAATGCCCGAGGCGGCCAGCAGATCGAAATCCGGATGGTAGCCGGTCAGGAGCAGAACGGCGTCCGCGCGCAGTTGCTCCACGCTCCCTCCCCGATCGATCACGGCCTCGAGCGGCGTGATCTCGCGGACGCTGGCCGAGAACCGGGCGGCGATGGCGCCCTCCGAGATGCGGTTCTCGATGTCGGGTTTCACCCAGTACTTGATCCTCGAACCCAACGCGGCGTCCCGATGCACGAGCATCACCCGAGCGCCGGCCCGGAAGAGTTCGAGCGCGGCTTCCGCGGCTGAATTCTGCCCGCCGACGATGACAACGTCCTTCCGGTAGAACGGATGCGCCTCCGTGTAGTAGTGCGAGACGTGCGGGAGGTCCTCACCGGGCACGCCGAGGAGGTTTGGATGATCGTAGTACCCGGTGGCCAGCACGACGGCACGAGCCCGGTATTCGCGCAACCGTCCCGCACTCGAGACGGTCGTCAGGAGGAAGCTTCGCCCGGTGTCGCCCACCGGACTCTCGCTGTCGATTCCCGTGACGCGCTCGCCGAAGTCGATGCGAATCTGGAAAGCGTCCACGACCCGCCGGTAGTACTTCAGCGCCTCCTGGCGCGTCGGCTTCTCGAAGGGCGAGACGAAGGGCAGGCCGCCGATCTCGAGGAGCTCGGGCGTCGTGAAGAACACCATCTGGCTGGGAAATCTGAAGATGTTGTCAACCAGGCTCCCTTTCTCGACGACGACGTAGTCGAGCCCGCGCGACTTGGCAGCGATCGCGGCCGCCAGGCCGGCCGGGCCCGCGCCGACGATCACGAGGTCGCGTGGCTTGACGGTCATCTATCGCTGTTCGGGGGCCTTCTTCTTGACGAGGGGCCGTGCCGGCACGGCCTTCTTCGGCGGTTCGATGTACTCGACGGTGATCCCGCTGATGACCGCGATCGGGCGGCCCGGCGCGACAAACAGCTCGTCACCATCGACTCGCTTGACGCTCAGTTTCTCGCCGAGGAGGCACACCTGGTTGGTGCCTTCCGGGATCTCCGCCCGAACCAGTTCGTCGCCGGTCGGCGCCACGGCCTTCACGCCCGCCGGTCCGGCGCCGCCCGACACGCGATCGAACAGGTCCGCTGCCGTCCGGAATTCATTCTGGACGACCGCGCGCGTCAGCAGCGTATTGTCCATCGTCAGGATCCCGATGGTCGCCGTGAGCCGCGCATAGGACTTGCGGGCCTTGACCTGCTCCTCGGAATACGTCTGCCGGTTGTGCAGCTCGAAATTCAGGTAGGCCGGGCCCTTGTGCGGGGGGATCTTGATGACCACCCCGTCGGCGGAGGTGCGGCCGATCGGCACGTCGCAGAACATCCGCCGTGTCGTCACGCCGACCCCGAGCGGCGACGGGCACTGGACCTCGGCAGGCTCGATTTTCGGCGTGGGCTTGGGCGGCGGCTTCGGCGCGCTCTTTTGAGCCGCGGTGGATTTCGGCGCGGGGGGTTTCGCCTTCTGGGTCTGGGCCGCGACGGGCGCCAGCGCGAGGCACGCGAGCGCCGCGACAAGTCCTGAACATCGCACGGAACAAGTATACCCGCAGGCGGCGCCAGCCCGGCCCGGCCGCTGCCGCCGGGATTCGATCGGCGCTCGCCGGAGGCGCCGGCTAGCAGCCCGTGGTGAACGTCCGGCGTCGCACCGAAACCGGCGATGCGCCCGGATCGCAAGGCGCGAGACGCGAGAATATCGGGAATATTTGAGCGTTGAGCAACGCAGCGAGGCGGGATGCAGCGCCGGTCGAATGCAGACGGACTTTCACCACGGGCTGCTACGCCCCGCTCGAGTGACGGATGAGCTCGAGGAACTCCGCCCGCGTCCTGTCGCGCTCGCGGAAGGCGCCGAGCATCGCGCTCGTCACGCAGAAGGACCGCTGCTTCTCGACGCCGCGCATGGCCATGCAGAGGTGCGTCGCCTCCATCACCACGGCGACGCCCATCGGATCGATCTTCTGGCGGATCGTCTCCGCAATCTGGTTGGTGAGCCGCTCCTGCACCTGCAGCCGGCGCGCGAAGACGTCCACCAGGCGCGGGATCTTGCTCAGGCCAATCACCTGCCGTTTCGGAATGTAGGCGACGTGGCACTTGCCGAAGAACGGCAGCAGGTGGTGCTCGCAGAGGCTGAAGAAGTCGATGTCCTTGACGATCACCATCTCGCTGTAGTCGACATTGAACAAGGCGTTGTTGAGCACCTCGTCGATGTCCTGGTGGTACCCGCTCGTCAGGAACTTGAGGGATTTCTCGAGCCGCCGCGGCGTGTCCTGGAGACCCTCGCGAGTCGGGTCCTCGCCGAGCTCGTGCAGCAACTGCGCGATGAGAGATTGCATGCACTTAGTCTATCGCAGCGTGTCGCTCCTAGGCTTCAGGCTACAGGCTCCGGGCCGAGCGAACGCTCTCAGTGCCTGAAGCCCGAAGCCTGAAGCCCGACAGGCACGGCCGTCGAGTATCGACGGCCGTGCTTACCGCTTCAGATACCACGCGCTCGCCGTCGTGTCGGTCTGGAAGAAGTCGAGCAGGAGATCGGCGACCTTGCGCTGGCCGGTCGAGCTCGGATGCGTGCCGTCCGAGGTCGACAGCTCGGAGCACGCCCAGGTGAGCCCGTCGCTTCGCGGCCGGAGCCCGTCGGCCCAGAGATATGGTCCCCACGCAATCCAGGGTACCGAGCCCGCGCCCGATCCGTAGCCCATCCCGGAGCGGCCGGCCAGCTGATCCTCGATCAGCCATCGCACCGAGAACGCACCCTCGTAGGCATACGGCTCAGGGTTCAGGGCGCTTGTCGCATAGCCCGCGTAGATCCGGCTGGACAAATAGACGAGCCGCAGGTTCGGAAACCGATCGGCGAGCAAGTGCAGAATCGTGTTCAGCTCGTCCCTCAACGACTGTGAGGCGGAGGGCCAGCCGCTCGTGGGATTGGAATCGGCCTGCTTGATCCACATCACGGCGACCTGTTTGGCCGAGATGCCCGCGCTGGCCAGGCGGAGGTCGAGCGTGGTCCAGCACGCGCAGCCTGGCGAGGCCCACAGCTTCGCGGTCTGGCCGCCCTGTGCGCCGTCCAGAACGGCGAGATGCGGGTCCTTCGACGGGTCGGCATCCGCCAGCGTCTTGAACACCGAGAACTCCTGCGTGGTGTTCGACATGCCGAGCGACACGAGGGCATAGCGGCCGCTCGGATCCGGCTTGCCGTTCGGGTCGACGGGCACGATGGAACGCGCGCGGTTGAGGCCTTCGGTTTCGTGCGGGCCCGGCTGCATGTTGAGTCCGCCTGGATACAGGCCACCGGATTGACCCTGGTAGCCTCCCGACTGGAGGTCGGTGAGCGGCGAAAGCCCCACCGAGGTTCGCGCGCATCCCCTGGCGTCGATCGGGATGGGATCAGGCGTCGGCGGAACGGCTGAGGCGGGCGGCGAGCCCTTGCCGCACGCGACGAGCGCGAGCGCGATGAGGAGAAGGAGCGATCGCGCAGCAGACCGATCAGTCGGCGTGCCGGATGCGGGCCGCGATGATGTCACCGGTTTCCTTCGTCCCGAGCGAGCCGCCGATCTCGGCCGTCCCGTGCCCGTTTCGAACCGCCCATGCCACGGCTGCCTCCACCGCCGCCGCTTCCTCGTGCAGGCCGATCTCCTCGAGCATCAGCGCGGCCGAGAGAATCGCGCCGACGGGATTCGCCACGTTCTTCCCGGCGTACTTCGGGGCCGATCCGTGCACCGGCTCGAACATGGAGGTCCGGCCCGGGTGGAGGTTGCCCGATGCCGCCATCCCGAGCCCTCCCTGCAACTGCGCGCCGAGGTCCGTGATGATGTCGCCGAACATGTTGTTGGTGACGATCACCTGGAACTGGCCGGGGTTCTTGATCATCTGCATGGCGAGCGCGTCGACGAAGAGGTGCGTCGCTTCGATGCCGGGATAGAGCGGCGCCAGCTCGTGAAACACCCGCTGCCAGAGCGCGTGGCCGTGCGTCATGGCGTTACTCTTGTCGGCCATGCAGACGCGCGAGAGCTGGTGCGACTTCGCATACTCGAACGCGTGGCGCACGATCCGATGGACACCCTTGTAGGTGTTGATCTCCTCCTGAATGGCGATCTCGTCAGCGGTTCCGGCCTTGAACCGTCCGCCCACGCCGACGTAGAGTCCCTCGGTGTTCTCGCGGAAGACGACGAAATCGACATCGGCGGGGCCGCGGTCCTTGAGGGGACAGAGCCGTGCGTCGAGCAGGCGCACCGGCCGGTGGTTCACGTAGAGATCCAGCTCGAAGCGGATGCCGAGCAGGATGTCGCGCGCGTGCCGCATGTCGGGCACGCGCGGGTCGCCGAGCGCGCCGATGAAGACGGCGCTGAACTCCGTCTGGAGCGTCGAAGAATAGCCGGGCGGAAGGCTGAGGCCGGTTTGCAGGAAGTAGTCCGCGCCGAATGGCAGCCATTCGACATCGACCGGTCTCCCGTACACCAACCCGACCGCCGCGAGGATCTTGACCGCCTCGGAGGTGACGTCCTTGCCGATGCCGTCGCCAGGAATAACCGCGATTCTCATGACCGTGCTGCGAGGCTGCCCGCGGTTGGACATCATACCAGACAGACTGAATCAGGATTCAGAAGCCTGGATGGGAGGGGGATTCCTCTCTCCGATCCAACCAGTCGGATCGCCACCGAACAAGCTTTTGGAGAACAGCGGATCGTCTGACCGCTGCCATGTCGTAACTCGTTGACGTGCTAAGACTTCACCGGACGGGAGACTTGGCATCCAGGATGCTAAATCCCCTAAGGACTTTGGGGGTGTCAGTGTCTGTCAGAACGTCTCCCCCGAAGGTCGTCCCCGATAGTGAGACTCGCCACACGATTCGTTCAGGAGGATGGCTATGCGATTTCGGACTCTCGCCTTTCTGTTCCTGGTGGCACTGGTCGCCATGCCAGTTGCCGCCCAGGAACAGCGGGCGTCCATTGAAGGCGTCGTCAAGGACGCGTCGGGCGCGGTGCTGCCCGGCGTGACCGTCGAGGCCAGGAACCTCAACGTCGGTTCGGTCGTCACGACGACCACCGACGCGAAAGGTGAATACCGGTTCCCGGCGCTCGCGCCCGGCAACTACGAGCTGACGGCAGCGCTCCAGGGCTTCAACACCGCGAAGTCCCAGCCGGTGCGCCTGGCCCTGGGCGTGCTGAAGACGATCGACCTCTCCATGTCGGTCGGAGGCGTGACCGAGAACGTCGTGGTCACGGCGGACACGCCGCTCGTCGACGTGAAGCAGAGCGCGCGCGCCACGAGCATCCGGAACGAGCAGATCGACCTGCTGCCCAAGGGCCGCGACTTCACGTCGATTGTCACGCAGGCCGCGGGCGTGAACGACGAGAGCAAGTCGGGCGGCATCATGATCGACGGCGCGGCGGCCGGTGAGAACCGCTTCATCGTCGACGGCGCGGAGACGACCAACCTCCAGAACGGCACATCCGGCAAGACCGTGCTGGCGGACTTCGTTGAAGAGGTCCAGGTCAAGTCCTCGGGGTACACCGCTGAATTCGGCGGCGCCACGGGCGGCGTCATCAGCGTCATCACGAGGAGTGGAACGAACACCTGGCGCGGCAACGTGCTGTTCAACTTCGAGGGCAGCGCGATTTCCGGGGCGAGCCGTCCGTCGCTGCGGCTGCAGCTGGCCGACTCGACCAAGTCCGAGTACATCACCTATCCGAAGGACACCTACACCCGCTTCGAGCCCGGCGCGTCGTTCGGCGGCCCGATCCTGAAGGACAAGACGTGGTTCTACGTCGCGTACCAGCCGACCTGGGTGAAATACGAGCGGACGGTCACGCGGACAGCCGACGGGCAGTCCTTCACTGAAGATCAGACGCAGCCGCGCCAGTACCTCTCGGCGAACAACACGGCGCAGCTCGGAGCCAGCCTCCGGACCCGTATCGCGTACAACAACAGCTGGTCGAAGACCGACGGCACGCTGCCGGCGCTCACCGGCACTGACCCGGTCGGCACCAACTACGGCACCGGCACGACCCGTCCGAACTGGAGCATCGCGGGCCAGTTGGACTGGGTGGCCATGCCCACGTTGTACATCGGCGCTCGCGCCGCGTATTACACCTCGGACGCGCACAGCTTCGGAATCCCGGCGGTGCCGCGGTACATCTGCCAGTTCAGCAACGCGTCGTTCCTCCCGTCGAGCGATCCCAACTACTGCGCGACCGGGTTCTCGAGCGTGCCGACGAATTCCTCGACCGCGCGCGACCAGCAGAAGCGCACCGCGTTCCAGGTCGACGCGACCTGGTACGGGAGCCTCGGCGGCCAGCACACCCTCAAGGGCGGCGCACAGGTCGACCGGATCGGCAACAACGTGCTCTCCGGTGAGCAGGGCAATCGGGTGACGCTGTACTGGGGCAGCACCTACAACAACGAAGCTGGCCCGTACGGCTATTACGCCGTTCGCAGCAACGCACCCTACCCGAAGCTGGGCTTCGTCACCGAGGGCGACGTCTCCACGAACAACATCGGGCTGTTCCTGCAGGACGCCTGGACGATCAGCAACAAGCTGACCGTGAACCTGGGCGTCCGGACCGAGAACGAGCATGTCCCGACCTACTCCACCGCGGAGGGCGTCCCGAAGGACGGCATCACGTTCAGCTTCGGCGACAAGTTCGCGCCGCGCGCCGGCTTCGCCTATGACGTCCTTGGCGATGGCAAGTGGAAGGCCTACGGTTCGTGGGGCGTCTTCTACGACATCTTCAAGCTCGAGCTGCCGCGCGGTTCGTTCGGCGGCGACAAGTGGCTCAACTTCTTCTACACGCTGGACACGACCAACTGGAAGACGCTCGTCGACGGCGCCAACTGCCCGCCGACCTGCTCGGGCAGGCTGTTGAGCTCCCCGAACGGGATCGACATGCGGCACGTGTCGCTCGACTCGTCAACCATTGATCCGAACCTGAAGCCCATGCAGTCGCAGGAGGCCTCCTTTGGCCTCGAGCACCAGCTTTCCTCGACGACCGCACTGAGCCTGCGCTACGTCCGCAAGTGGCTCGTCCGCGCGATCGATGACACCGGGTCACTCGACGCCGACAACAACGAGATCTACGTCATCGCCAACCCGGGCGAGGGCCTGACGGCGAGCGCCTTCCCTGGCACGCCGCTGCCGAAGCCGAAGCGCATCTACAACGGCGTCGAGCTGACCTTCACGAAGAACTTCTCGAACAACTGGTACCTCCGCACGAGCTACCTCTGGAGCCGGCTGAACGGGAACTATTCGGGGCTCTCGCAGTCCGACGAGAACGGCCGCACCAGCCCGAACGTCGGCCGGTTGTATGACTATCCGCTCATGTCGTTCGACCAGACCGGCAACTCGGTCGAGGGCGTGCTCGCCACCGACCGCACGCACCAGGTGAAGGCGTCGTTCATCTACCAGCTGGCCGCGGGCACCAGCATCGGGCTGAACCAGTTCGTCGCCAGCGGCATCCCGAAGACGTCCGAGATGGCTGGCGGTCCGCAGTCGAGCAACTACCCGCTCTTCTACAAGGGCCGCGGCGACCAAGGCCGGCTGGGGATGTACTCGCAGACCGACCTCCAGCTCCAGCAGGAGTTCAAGCTCGGCGGGGCCAGGCGGATTCAGCTCACCGTCAACGTGCTGAACCTCTTCAACCAGAAGGCCGACACCAACTTCTTCGCCGGCGTTCTGGCGTCGAACAGGACGGTGAGCTTCGACGAGGCCGCCTTCTACGCGCACCAGCTCCAGCCGTTCGACACGCTGGCCGCTGGCATCCCGAAGGATCCGCGTTACATGCAGGCGAGCGGGTTCCAGGGCTCGATCAACGCCCGCCTGGGTGTGAAGTTCATCTTCTAGCTCGTCAGTTCCGAGGGCGGGTTCCCTGACAGGGGCCCGCTCATCGGGCTGTCTCTTCAGGCCCGGTGCGCCGCTTTGGCGTGCCGGGCCTTTCTTTCCTCTGGCCCCCTCCTGGCTCCACCCTTCAAGGCCCACCGGGATCTCCGAATCAAGGTTGCGTAATTTGCTCACGAGCGTGGGCACCTGCGGTCCGCGCAGGGCGTTCCAGCCCCGGGACAGGCCTAGCGCCTTCGGATTTCCCACCGGAATCTCGCAATCCTGCCTGGCCCGATTCTTGAACGCCTCTCCTGGCAGGAGGCACGAACACCATGACTCCCTTCACACGCAGCCAGCCGCATCAAGGCACGGGCGTCAGCCGGACCGTCATGGTCATCAACGGGCCGGGCTCGATGCTGGAGATGTTCGAGCCGATCCTCCAACCCGGTCACTACGACGTGGTCGTCGTTGAATCCGATGACCGGGCGTACTCGCGGATCAAAATCGTGCAGCCCGACCTGGTCATCCTCTGCGTCCGGATGGAGGACCCTGCCTCGCTGCACGTTCTCTCGATGCTGAAGCTCGATCCGGACACGCTCGGCGTGCCGGTCATCACCTACGCCGTCGACGAGGATTTTCCGAAGAAGAGCGAGGATCCCGTCGGCGTTCCGGAAAGCGAGCTGTGGCGCGAGGTGGCAATCCGGACGGCCCGGATGAACTGATCACACGCGCGGCCGTCTCGCCGATCGACGCAGGATCACGGGGCGGCCGACCCCGCCGGTCACGCCCGGCTGGAGGCACGAATCGGCGGGCATGGTATAGTTCCGCGCATGTCGGGTGAGAAACGAGACACCGACCGCCTCGACATCCTGGGCGAGCTGCTCGGAGAAGTCAGCATCCTCGCCCCGCTGACCATCAAGGAGATCAGCCGGGGCGGGGCCCTGGTCGAGACGGCCTTCCCGCTCCAGTTGAATTCGCTTCACGAATTCCGGCTCGAGCTCGTGAGCGGGTCCGTCGTCCTGCGCGGGCGGATCGCGCACTGCCGGATCATCGAGGTCGCGCAGGGCGTCGTGGTCTATCGGGCCGGGCTCGAATTCATCGAGCCCTCCGACCACGCCGTCGCCGCTGTCGAACACTACATCGAGCACACCAGGCGCGAGCGCGGCCTGACGGCACCCACCTCGCTCATCTGAGTCCCGGATCTCGCGTCGATCGGAGAGCGCCCGTGACGATCGGCCGGCTGACTCGGCCGGCCTCCTGCCCATCGACTGACACGACGGCCCGGACTTCGTACGCGCCAGGCGGAAGCGTCGCCAGATCCACTTGCGATTCGGCGTACCACCTTCCCGGGATCCGCTCCTCGTGTACCTCGGCTGGCGATCCCGAAAGGACCGCGTCGCCAGAAGCGGACGCGACTTCGAACCGCACTGACGGCGCGACGCCGGGGCTCCCGTGTGCGTCCACCTGGAGCCGCTGCATCGACACGTAGACGGCGACCGAGCGGCCGGCGACCGACCCATCCACGAGCAGCTTCATCTTTCCGTCGACGCGCACGGTCGGGTCGGTCATCACCAGGCTGCTCAGTGCCAGCGGCCCTGCAGGCACCAGCCGGGCATTCACGCGATGCTCGACTCCGCCGAGGCGAAAGCCGGCGTCGAGTCCGGCGACCTTGACGATGTAGTCGCCCGGTTTCGTCGTGAAGCTCGACGTGTAGTACGCGCAGCGGTCGCCGTTCGCGCGCGGGACCGTCGAGGCGGCGCGATCGACTGCCGAGCCCGTTCCCCGCCCCGTGGCGTCGGTCACGGTGTAGGCGACGTCAAAGCCGCCCGGATCCGTCGCGGCGCACCCGATCTCGGCGGCCAGCAGGACGTGCACGTCGGAGTCGCTGGCGTCGCCGACGACATAGGTCGCGACGCCTACCGGCAGCGTGGGCGGCAGGAACGGCGAGTTCAACGCCTTCGAGAGCCGATCCGCCGCGGTCGCACCCGCGGCGCCGGCATCGGCCACGAACTGCGTGCGCGTGCGCACCTGCACGTTCGGCCTTGCGACCTTGACCCCGATGCTGTGCTTCTTGCCATCGCGATCGCTGTCCTCGGTGTCGAAACTCAACACGTAGATCACGGAGGTCTCGCGCGCGATCCGGTCGAAGGTCGGATCCATGGCCGTGATGAGCTTGAAGTAGGCGCCGCCCGAGAGGCCGGCGAGCTGGCCGAGTCCATCGTCGTAGAGGTGCGAGTCCTCGATGGGCGTTCGCGTCGGATAGCGCTCCGTCACGCTGAAGACGTTGAGGAACGCGCGATCGAGATGGAGCACGTAGAGGTTGACCCGGGCGGCTTGCGCTGTCGATCCGAGCCACGAGAGATCGCCCAGTCCATCCATGTACCCGAAGGAACTGCCGGTCACGAGCGCTTCGCTGATGTAGATGAGCTGCTTTTGGCCGTCCACGCGGGCGAGCTGACCGATGAGCAGCCGCAACGCCTCCTCGGTCTGCTCGGCCGAGATCCGCGCGCTCGAGAATTTGTACCTGGCGTCGGACTCGAGCTGACTCCGGCAGTTGGCGAGTTCCTGCTGCGTGCGGGCCCAGTCGCATTCGTGGATGACCGCTTCCTCCCACAGCCGCTTCTGGTTCCCGGTGACGAGCGCGAAGGACTCCGCCATGCTCAGGTTGAACCGGGACAGGTACTTGTTCGCTCCCCCACCGACGATCTTCAGGAGCGCGGCACGGACCACAGCCCGATCCGCCGTGAAGTCCACGCTCACGCCGACCGGAAGCGACACCACGGCCACGAGGTCGTTCGGCGACAGCCGGTCGACGAACAGGCTGGCGGCCTTGGTGGCCGCGCGCCCGCCGCCGCGCGTGATGTTCCCTTCGTCGATCGCGATGACGAACAGGCGGCCCGGCGTCGCCGAATCGTTCGAGGTGTATTCCGCGGCGTGAGTGTCCTTCAGCTCGGGGTGGAGCGATGGCAGCGTCCGAGCGTCGGGCACCGGGGCCAGACGATCGTCGAAGCGGACCAGCTCCATCGACGACACCCGTCGGGCCTTGCCGTCGACGGTGAGGCTGAAATCGCCGGTCCTGAGGTCGGTGACGGGCGCGCCCTTCTTGTCGACGACGATGACATCGACGGGTACGATGTCGGTGCGGGCCCTGAAGACAGGCTGCTGGACGAGGGCGGCCAGCGTGACCGCTGCTCCGACAACGATGGCTCCCGCCGTCAGGCTCGTTCGAGACATGACACCCTGCCAGTACGCGTACGTTGGACGATGTCGGGACTGGGCAGGATCCCGGCCGAGCTACTTGACGCGCAAGTGCTCGAGGTAGTCGCCGGATTGAATCTGATCGGCGCGGCCGAGCGGGGCGTTGTAGAAGTACACCCACGCCGTATCGAAGCGCCCGTCTTCGAAGGCCACGCTCGTCTGGACCCGCGTGTACAGGCTCGTGTCCGGCTCCGCGGGTCGGTACCCCTCGATGTCGTCGAGGATGGAGAGCACGGTGGCCCCTTCGTCGGTTTCGTACACTTCGCCCCAGACCCGGCCGCCCGGCGCCGGCACCGCCGCGGGAAAGATGCCCAGGTCGAAGAGCGCCGCCTCGATCCAGCCACGGCCGACAAACGCCATTTTCGTGTCGATCCCGGCGCGCCGGCGGCGATCGAATCCCGCCATCAAGGTTCCATATACAAAGACCTTGTCACTCATCGCACGTCTTTCCGATTGGCAGGATCCCGTCGCCCCCGTCAATCCGTATGTCCGGTCGGCCCCGGCACGAACCGCACCGGTTGAGCGGCGCATCCCGTGCGACTCCGCTCCGCCACCCATCGTCGAAGTGGAATGCTCGGAGGCTGGAAATAGGTAACCAGTATCGGTGCAGTGTAGGGAACTTGGGAGGGTTAGTCAAGCGCGGCGGAGCCCGAAAACCTCGCGATTTTCGGGCCCCTGAATCGAGGATCGCACCCGCGTGGAACCGCGCGAACGCGTGGTCAGTCGCTTTCGCCGCTGCCCTTGCCAGGCGTGACTTTCTTCGGCGCCTTCCTGGCGACGCCACCGAGCACGTCGAAGAGCGCTGACGAGACCGAGACGCTGACGGACACCTCGTTGCCGGTGCCGCCGAGCTCGATGTTCGGCCACGCTGCCTGCGCCTCGGGCTTGCCGCTCGCCTGCATCTTCGCGAGCGCCACGAAGCCGCGGACGATGTCGCGCAAGTTGTTGGCGGCCTGCTCGTCGTTGGTCTGCGCCTTGAGCGTCGCGTGGACGCCGCCGTTCACGCGCCCGCTCGCCGAGAACCACGTGATCGGCGGAATCCGGCTGGCCACCTCGGCGGGCAGGTGCGCCTGGCTCGTGATGGCGTCGAAGCGGCCGACGGCCCAGATGCTGCCGTCGGAAATGTCGGCGACGTGCGACATCATGTCGTGGTTGTCCATCACGCTTCGCCCGCGGCTGGCCTTCTGATCGATGGCCCGGCGAACCGTCGTGGTGGTGCCGATGGCGACCAGGTCCGGCTCCATGAAGGCGACGGCCAGCTCGGTCTCAGACGGGTGCGAGCCCATGTGGCCCTCGGGCACCGGGTGCGTGAAGAGCCGCTGGCCCTTGTAGTCGCTGATGACCGCACCGTTCGCCTTGGCGAACTGCTCGATGCGAGCCGCGTCGAACCGGCCGCGCGCGAGCACCAGGCCGGTCGAGTGGGTGCCGCCCGCCGCCATCGGACCGGAGCTCGCGACGATGCTGTCGATGTCGCGCTCGATGTCGATGCCCGTCTTGTCGCTGAACTCCTTGCGGCCCTCATCCGATTGTCCCGGCAGCTGGCGCAGACGCTGGCGAAGCTCCGATGTCATCACCTGCCGGACGTCCGCATACGCCACGACCGCGGCATCCTCCGGAACGAACCGAAGATCGTCGGGCCCTGGCGCGGCGCCGAACAGCCTGGTTGACACGCCGCCGTAATAGGCCACGAGTCCAATCGATAAGCCAACCACCAGTACGAGGACCGAACCAAGGATGAAATAGCGGGTTCTCGCAGTCATCGGTAACCCCCTCTGGTCGATATGACGAAGCAGAGGATGGAATGTTCCATAGGACCTTTGGATAGTTGAACTTAGTTCATTATACGGCCTGGGGCGCGAGCTGGAGCACGGAAGGACCTGGCCAGGCTCGCCAAGGCGCCAACCCATCTTTTTTCAGTCACTTGGCGCCGAGCCGGTACGCTTACTGCTCGAGGACGTATTCTCGCCGCTCGACCATCCTGGCCGAGAGTGCCAGCAACACCGTCATGAAGACAATCAGCCACCCCGTCGCGGCGAGCGGGCCAGGGGAATCCCGGAACATCGACTGCAGGAGGCTTCCCAGGCCTTCCTGCGGCATGGCGTGCGGCACGAGCGCCTGGAGGTAGTAGGCCATCGTGAACCGGCGGAGGTAGCCCGGCAGTGCAAGCGCGAGCTGCTCCCAGCCGAACGCGAAGACCAGGCCCGTCACGAGCGGGTGCTTCAGCCGGGCGCCTGCAAACGCGAAGAGCGCGCCGTAGGCCGCCAGGCCGAGCGCGAGCAGGCCGAGGTCCGTGATGAGCGCCGGGAAGGATGACGCGAGCGAACCGTGTCCGAGGGGAACGACGAGGAAGTAGAGAATCACGACCGACGGAAGCACGACGAGGACGGTCGTGACGAGATACGCCAGGTACTTGCCGAGGAGGACGGCGCCTCGCGGAATGGGCCGGATGAACAGATAGGTGATCGTCTTGTCGTCGACCTCGTCGGCCATGAGCGCGGTGCCGTAGAAGACGCCCAGCACCGGGACGATGAAACGGAGGTACAGGAGCCAGATCATCCCGCCAAAGATGCTGGGCCCCGGCACCTTGACGTTCTCGATCTGCACCGGGCCGACGCCGAACGCTTCGAGGAGCCGGAAGAGCACACCGAGCGCCAGCGGCGCACCCACGACGAGGCCGAGGAAGATCGTCCGCCGCGACCAGAGCATCTGGCCGAGCGACAGGTCGAAAATCCGGATCGCGGCCTGCAGGTACGACGGTGCGCGCTGCGGCCGGCGCGAGGCAGGCGGCACCGGTGTTGGCGGAACGGGTGTCGGCGAAGACGAGGCGGCGTCGGTCATGGGCCCGCTCATTTGACCAGGTATTTGAAGACGGCCTGCAGGTTGTCGTCGGGCGAGGTGACCTCGGCGATCATCCCGCCTCCGCCCGACGCCGCCAGCTCGGTCAGATCCGGTAGAAGTCGTCGGGCTTCGCCGTCTCGACGACAATCGCCTCCGCCTCGAACCGCAGGCTGAGCACGTCGTCGCGGGTCAGGAAGTCGCCGCGCGAGCGCGCGCGGCTCGAGCGCCCGGATGTGCACGGTGTGCGGGTGCTCGTCGATGAGATCCCGGATCGGTGGACGTCGCCCTCGGCCAGGATCCGCCCGTTGTTGATGAGGAGGATGTTCGAGGTCATCGCCTCGATCTCGTGCAGGATGTGGCTCGACACGATGATGCTCTTGCCCGCGCGTGCCCCAGTCCTTGATCAGCCGGATCGTCTTGCGCCGCGCCGATCGGGTCCATGCCGGCCAGCGGCTCGTCGAGGATGAGCAGGTCGGGATCGTGCACGATGGCCTGCGCGAGCTTCACGCGCTGGCGCATGCCCTTGCTGTAGCTCGCCGATCTTCTTGTCGGCGGCGTCGATCAGGTCGACGCGCTCGAGCGCGCTTCGCGCCGCGGCGTCGCCGGCTTCCTTCTCGTCGTAGCCGTTCAGGCGCACCAGGCCGGCGACCCACTCGAGGCCCGTCATCCGGTCGTAGAACGCGTCCTGCTCCGGGCAGAACCCGATGCCGGAAGTAGAGCTTCGCGGTTGCCCCAGATCGGCTCGCCGAAGCACCGAGACGGTGCCCTTGCTCGGCTTGAGCTGGCCGGTGATGAGCTTCATGAAGGTCGACTTGCCGGCGCCGTTCGGGCCGAGCAGCCCGGTGACGCCCGGCGGCAATCGCCACGCTGACGTCGTTGAGGCCGATGACCTGGCCGTACCACTTCGACACGTGGTCGGTGGCGACGATGGGCGCGCCGGCGGGGGTGGCGTCCGCGCTCATGTCACCACCTCCACGCCGCGGACGCGGCGCTCGAGCACCAGGATCGCCAGGCCGATGAGCGCCAGGACGGCCAGGACGGTGACCGCGGCCGGCGTCTCGTAGCGCGGCGTCAGCCGGAAGATCACGTCGCCGAGCTGCCGCAGGCTCGCTGGCGGCGAAATCCACGAGAAGGTGCTGTTGCGGGTGGAGGCCCACAGGACGCCGTAGAGGGCGTCGGTGAAGAAGACCACGCCCGCGTACATGATCGCCGACGAAGCGGCGCTCTTCGAGAGCGACGAGAGCGCGAGCATCGTGAACGCCGCGACCAGCACCTGAAGCGATCGCGAAGACCGTGATCGCCGGCAGAACAGGAACAGGTTCTGACCTGAGGAACGTCGAAGTTGCCCGCGAAGGCGACCTGGAGGACGAGCGAGCAGGATCGCGGGCAGCCACGTGACCAGGAGCAGGAAGAACGCCAGGACGGCGAACTTCCCGGCGATGTACTCCGACGCGGCTGAGCGGCTTCGACAGGTAGATCTGCAGGGCGTTGGCGCGCATGTCGTTGGCGATGAGCCCGGCGCCCGCGAAGATCGTGATGAAGAAGACGAAGACGTCCTGCTGCTCGAGGAACTCGCGGAAGGTCTCGGCCGTCGCGGCGACGAGCGATCGCCACCTGCGGGAAGTTCGCGGCGAGGTAGAGCTGCACCGCCCGGACGATGAACGGCAGCCAGGCGAGCAGCAGCAGGCCGAGGAACGCCCGCTTCGCGAGCATCGTCCGGATGCCCGCGTTGGCGATCACCGTCCAGGCGCGGCCCTCCGGCGCCCTGTCGCCCTTGTAGCGCCGGTAGCTCTGATCGTGGATGGGCATCGGCTACTCCTCCCCGACCGCGTGCGCGAAGACGTCTTCGAGCGTCGGCACGCTTGGCGTCAGGTGACGGACCTGGACGCCCTCGCGGGCCGCGATCACGAAGATCGCCCGCGCGCCGGCCTGGTCCGGCACGAACACCCGCATGATGTCCTCGTCGGTGGCATGGCACGTCATGCCCTCGCCGGCGCAGCAGCGTCGGCGAAGGCGGCCCTGTCGCCCTTCACGCGCAGCTCGAACACGCTGCCCGCGCGGCCCCTTCAGTTCCTCGATCGGCCCCTGGGTCGCGACCCGCGCCCTTGTCGAGCACGACGACGTGGTCGCAGGTGTACTCGACGTCGGGCAGCAGGTGCGACGAGAGGATCAGGTTCATCCCCTTGTTGTGCGCGAGGTCGCGGATGAGCTCGAGCATCTCGTCGCGCCCCTTCGGGTCCATGCCGTTGGTCGGCTCGTCGAGGAACAGCAGGTCGGGGTCGTGCACGAGCGCCTGCGCGAGCTTGATGCGCTGCTTCATGCCGGTCGAGTAGGTCTCGAGGTTGCGGTAGCGCGCCTCGCCGAGGCCGACGTAGTAGAGCACCTCGTGCGCGCGCTGCATCGCGTCGACGGCCGGCAGGCCGGCGAGCTGGCCGCAGTAGGCGACGAACGACACCGCGTTCATGCCGGGGATGTGGCGCGTCGATCTCGGGCATGTAGCCGATGCGGCGCGCGGATCGTCGAGCGGCGAGGTGGCGACGTCGAGGCCGAGCACCGTCATCTTGCCCGCGGTCCGGCGTCACGAAGCCGAGCAGCGACTTGAGCAACGTGCTCTTGCCGGCGCCGTTCGGGCCGAGCAGCCCGACGGCCCCGGGCGGGAAGACGGCGCTCACGCTCGCGCAGCGCAGCTTGCTTCCCGTAAGCGGACCGTCAGATTGTCGATGCGGACCACGGCGCCGGCAGGCGGGTCGGTCATGCTACATCTCAATACGAGGGGCCGCCGCGAGCAGTTCGCCGACTGCGCGCCACGACCCGTGCATCCGTCGGGTCTGAGACCCGATCTGCAGCCGATGACGCGCGCGTCCCGGTTCTCGTAGGCCGGGTCTCAGACCGGCGCGTCCGTTCACAGCGCGCCCCGCAGGCCGAGCTCGTCCGCGCGCTCGCGCATGAAGCCGATGACTTGCGCGACGTGCTCGTCGAGCGGGAGGCCGATCTCCTCGGCGCCGCGCCTCAGGTCGTCGCGGTTCACGGCGCGCGCGAACGCCTTCTCCTTCATGCGCTTCACGACGGACTTCGCTTCGAGGTCCAGGAGGCTCTTCGACGGGCGCACGAGCGCGGCGGCGGTCACGAAGCCCGCCATCTCGTCGCACGCGAACAGCGTGTGCTCGAGCCTCGACTCGCGCGCGACGCCCGTGTGATCCGCGTGCGACGAGCACCGCGCGGACGACGAGCTCAGGATAGCCCAGGCTCGCGCAGAATCTCGGCCCCGCGAAACGGGTGGTCGACGAGCGTCGGATATCGCTCGTAGTCGAAGTCGTGCAGGAGCGCGGCGACGCCCCACGTCTCCTCGTCGTCGCCAAAACGCCGCGCGTATCCGCGCACGGCAGCTTCGACCGCGAGCGCGTGCTTCAGCAGGTTCTCGTTCTTCGTGTATTCGGTCAGCAGCGCCCAGGCCGCCTCACGTGAGACCGTCATCGAACCCTCCGTTTTCACCCGGCGGACGCCGGCGCGCTGCGGCTGCCCCGCCTCCGGAACTCCAGGCGGTGGGTTTCCGGGTTCCGTGCATGATATATTCTGGCGCCAGTTGGAGCCAACCGGCGGGCATCAGTCCCATCCATGACGGAGGCCGCGCGTGATAGCTGCCCTGTTTGTCGCCCTGGGGATCCTGACCGTGGTCTTCATCGTGGTGTGGTACCGCGAGACTCGCGCCAATCCGAAGACGCCCGATCCTGGAGTGCCGGACGCCGAGCGCGTCGCGGTCGGCTTCGTCGCCAACTTCTTCGACGCCCTCGGCATCGGCAGCTTCGCCACGACGACGTCGTACTACCGGTTCCGCAAGCTCATCCGGGACGAGTTGATACCCGCGACGTTGAACGTCGGTCACTGCCTCCCGACGATCACCCAGGCGTTCATCGGCATCGCGGTCATCGCCGTGGATCCGGTGACGCTCGTGCTGATGATCGTCACGGCGGTAGCCGGATCGTGGTTCGGCGCCGCCGTTGTCGCGCGCATGCCCCGCCGCGCGATCCAGGTCGGCATGGGCATCGCGCTGCTCGTGGCGGCCGGGTTCATGTTCGCGAAGGCCACGCAGCTCATGCCGTCGGGCGCGGTGGCGGTCGGCGCGTCGGACACCGTGCTTCGGTCGGCGGGCAGCCAGGCGTCCGACGCCATCGCGACGGTCACCTCCGGCACGCCGCTCGAACTCCAGGACGCGGGCGAGCAATGGTCGAAAGTCACGGTCCCGAGCACGGGAACAGAAGGATACGTCGAGACCAAGTCCGCCGTCGGCATCGTGCTCGGCGTGTCCGGTCTGCGGCTGGCGCTCGCGATGGTCGGGAGCTTCCTGCTCGGTTCGATCATGCCGCTCGGCATCGGGTACTACGCGCCGTGCATGGTCCTCATCGCACTCGTCGGGATGAATCCGCGGGCCGCGTTCCCGATCATGATGGGCGCCTGCGCATTCCTGATGCCGGTCGCGGGCATGGAGTTCGTCCGGAAGAACCGCCACAGCCAGAAAGCATCTCTCGGCCTGGCGCTCGGCGGCGTGTTCGGATCGGCGCTGGCGCTGCTCGTCGTGAAGGAACTCAATCTGAAATACGTGGTCTGGCTCGTGTTCGTCGTGGTCATCTACGCCGGACTGTCGCTGCTCCGGACAGCGGCGGTGGAGAGAAGGGCGACTGCACCCCCCCTCGCCCGATAGGCTGCAGGCTTCAGGCTTCGGGCCACGCACGGAGAAGCCTTGATCAGATGGAGGCCGGGTCTTCTCCGGCCTAGGCGGAGCCGAAGGCAGACCCGAGCGCCAGCCCCCGCGCCAGGGTGAACCTCGCAGTCGCCCGTTCCGCTCGACTCGGCCGCCAGCCACGAGGAGCTACAGTGTGAGTCCCGCGTCCGCATTCAGATCCGCCGCCGCGCGCACGCCCGCGTGATAGAGGCGCAAACCCGCCGCGGCGATCATCGCCGCGTTGTCGGTCGAGAGCGCGAGGCTGGGCAGATACACCGGGAGCCCGAGTTCCGCCCCGCGCGCCGCGGCGTCCGCGCGCAGGCGGCTGTTGGCGGAGACGCCGCCCGCGATGCCAACCGACCTGGCGCCGAACCAGCGCCCGGCATCGAAGAGCCGATCGAGCAGCGCCTCGACAACGGCACGCTGAAAGCTCGCGCAGAGGTCGGCGATATCCCGATCGCCGGGAGCCCACTCGTGAGGCTTCGACCTCACATGGCGGAGCACGGCAGTCTTGAGCCCGCTGAAGCTGAAGTCCCACTGCCCTTTCACGAGCGGCGCGTTCCGGTCGGGATGCGTCATCCTGGCAATAGGGAACCCGATCGCGCGGTCGTTGCCGCCCCGCGCGAGCCGATCGACGATCGGCCCACCGGGATAGCCCAGCCCGACGAGCTTGGCGACCTTGTCGTACGCCTCGCCGGCCGCATCGTCCCTGGTCCGCCCGAGCAGGCGGTATCTCCCGGGCGTGCGGACTTCGTACAGGCTCGTGTGCCCGCCGGACACGACGAGCATGACGGCGGGAAGTGGAATCTCGCCGTGCTGAAGGGTGATCGACTCGAGGTGTCCGGCCAGGTGATTCACCGGAACGAGCGGCAGGTTCCAGGAGGCGGCCAGCGATTTCGCAAACGCGACGCCGACGAGCAGCGAGCCGACGAGCCCGGGACCTTGAGTGACCGCCACCGCTCCGAGATTGGCGCGCGTCGCGCGCGCGTCGCCGAGCGCGCGCTCGACAACGCCACAGATGTCCCGAACGTGCTGCCGCGAGGCGAGCTCGGGCACCACCCCGCCCCATTCCCGGTGAATCTCGACCTGCGAGGCGACGATGTTCGATCGAATCTCCCACGGCCTCGCCACGTCGCCGGTTTCTGCGACGACCGCGGCGGCGGTTTCATCGCACGACGACTCGATGCCCAGGATGAGCATGACTCGAGACCGGACTAGCGGGACCGGGCGGCCACCGCGGCGCCGAGCGACGCCTCGAACGGCGGCCTGCAGACCCCGTGCTCGGTGATGATGGCCGTCACGTAGCGGCCTGGCGTGACATCGAACGCGGGGTTCCTGATGCGGGCGCCTTCCGCGGCGATGCGCGTCGGGCCCACGTGCGTGACTTCGCGCGGCTGGCGTTCCTCGATGGGGATGCGCGTGCCGTCGGGCGTCGCGAGATCGATAGTGGACACAGGCGCCGCCACGTAGAACGGCAGGCCGTGCTCCTTCGCCAGGACCGCGACGGTGTAGGTCCCGATCTTGTTGGCGACATCGCCGTTGGCGGCAATCCGATCGGCGCCGACCACGACGAGGTCGATCGCCCCTGCCTGCATGAGCGCGCCGGCCATGCTGTCGGTGATCACGGTCGTGTCGATCCCGTCGCGGACGAGCTCCCAGGCGGTCAGGCGCGACCCCTGCAGGAAGGGCCGCGTTTCATCCGCGACGACGGAGACGCGCTTGCCCTGTTCCACCGCGGCGCGGATGACGCCAAGCGCCGAGCCGTAGCCACCCGTCGCCAGCGCGCCCGCGTTGCAGTGGGTCAGAATCCGCGCGCCGTCCGGCACGAGCGCTGCGCCGTGGCCGCCCATCGCGCGACAGCTCTGAACGTCCTCGGCATCGATTGCGCGCGCGGCCGCCTCGAGGCCCGCCTTGATCTCGGTCGCCGACTCTCCGCGTTGCGCGGCGGCAGCAAAGGTCGACTTCATCCGATCGATGGCCCAGAACAGGTTGACCGCCGTCGGACGCGTCGCCGCCATCAGCTCGCAGGTCTTCTGGAACTCGGTTGCCAACTGCTTCGTCCCGGTGGCCCGGCTGCGCCGCACGCCCAAGGCGATGCCCATCGCGGCCGCCACGCCGATGGCTGGCGCGCCGCGAATCACCATGCGCTTGATCGCCCTCGCCACCTCGCTGGCCGTCCGGCACGTGACATACACTTCCGCGCCCGGGAGCTTCCTCTGATCGATCATGACGACCGTGTCGTCGTGCCAGTCGATGGTGGGTCGCATGCCTTCCGATGATACTACCCGAGCAGGCGCGCGTCGAAAGGCAGCGGCAGCAGATCCTTGAGGCGGAATCGGCCAGTCTCGCGATCGAGGTTCGCGAGCACGATTTCGATGTCGCCGGCGAACTCCCAGAGGATCTGGCGGCAGGGTCCGCACGGCGGCGTCGGGTCCTCGGTGTCGGCGACGATGGCGATGCGGCGGAACGCGCGATGGCCGTCGGAGATCGCCTTGAACACGGCGACGCGCTCGGCGCACATCGTCAGGCCGTAGGTCGAGTTCTCGATGTTGCAGCCGGAACTGACGCTGCCATCCGCGGCCTCGAGGGCCGCGCCGACTTTGAACTTCGAGAAGGGCGCGAAGGCACGCTCGCGGGCGCGACGGGCTTCCTCGACGAGGGCTCGATCATCCATCATGGACACCTGAGGTTGGAATGAGCCTCCCGGGCTCCGGGCTTCGGGCTTCGGGCTCTGAATGGCCACACACCCCGGAACGTCTGTCTCGTGGCAAGGCCTGTAGCCTGAAGCCTGTAGCCTGAGCCCTGTTCCTCTACATTCTCTCCACAATCCCCTCGAGCAGCGCGATGAATGCGCCGCGCACGCGCTGGGCAGTGGCCATCACTTCCGAGTGGTCGAGCGGCTGCGGCAGGACGCCCGCGGCCATGTTGGTGATGCAGGAGATGACCGAGGACCTCCATCCCCATGTGGCGCGCCACGATGGCCTCCGCGACGGTCGACATCCCGACCGCATCGGCGCCGATCGTCCGAAGATAGCGAATCTCGGCCGGCGTCTCGTAGCTCGGACCATGCAGGCCGACATAGACGCCGTGCGTCAGCGGAACCTCGAGGCCCGCGGCCACCTGATCGGCCAGCGCGCGCAGCCGCGGTCGAGTACAACCCGGTCATGTCGGGGAAGCGCGGCCCGAAGCGCTCGTCGTTCGGGCCGATGAGCGGGTTGGTGCCCATCAGGTTGATGTGATCGTCGATGACCATCAGCACGCCCTGCGCAAACGAGGTGTTCACGCCGCCCGCGGCGTTGGTCAGGACGATCGCCTTCACGCCCAGCAGACCCATCACCCGCGCACCGAACACCACGACGTCCATCGGGTGGCCTTCGTAGAAGTGACTGCGCCCGGAGAGCACGGCCACTCGCCGCCCCCGCACGGTTCCACGACGAGCCGTCCCGCGTGGCCGACGACCGTCGAGGGCGGCCAGCCGGGCACCGAGCCATAC
Organism: uncultured Acidobacteriota bacterium; assembly: GCA_963695795.1. Lineage (GTDB taxonomy): Bacteria > Acidobacteriota > Vicinamibacteria > Vicinamibacterales > JAKQTR01 > CAVOHU01. The sequence continues at coordinate 238,281 of CAVOHU010000002.1, forward strand.
GGCATCGAAACCGCGTCGGCCACCCCGCCGGCGAAATCGCCCAGGCCCGACCCGAGCACGATGGCCACCTCGGGCACGTCCGGCAGTTGGCCCCGCACGAAACCGGCCGCCTGTTGCACGCGATCGTATTCGCCCGTCACAGCAGGAACCCCGCGATGGTCGCCGTCATGAAGTTCGCCAGCGTGCCGGCGAGCATCGCCCGCATGCCGAGCCGGGCGAGATCGTGGCGCCGGTGTCGGCGCGAGCGACGCCGATGCCGCCGATCTGGATGCCGATCGAGCTGAAGTTCGCGAAGCCGCAGAGCGCGAAGGTTGCGATCGTGAACGACCGCGGATCGAGCGGCGTCCTTGAGCGGCCCGAGCTGCGAGTACGCCACGAATTCGTTGAGCACCATTCGCGTGCCGAGCAGGTTGCCGATGGTCGGCGCATCGTGCCAGGGCACGCCCATCACCCACGCCACCGGCGCGAAGACCCAGCCGAAGATCTGCTGCAGGCTCAACTGGCCGATCGCGGTCAGACCCAGGTGCTGCGCGCTGAACGCGCCGAGCAGGCCCAGGCCCGCGTTCACCATCGCCACGAGCGCGAGGAACGAGATCAGCATCGCGCCGACGTTCAGCGCGAGGTGCAGGCCTTCGCCCGTCCCGCGGCCCGCCGCGTCGATCACGTTGACGTCGGTCCGCTCCACCTCGAGCCGCACCGTCCCCATCGTCTTGGGCGACTCGGTCTCCGGCACGAACATCTTCGCCATCATGATCGTGCCGGGCGCCGTCATGATGACGGCCGTCAGCAGGTGCTGCGCCTCGATGCCGAAGAGGATGTAGGCCGCCATGATGCCGCCCGAGATGTGCGCCATCCCCGAGGTCATCACGGTCATCAGCTCCGACTCGTGTCATCTCGGGCAGGTACGGGCGGATGGTCAGCGGCGCCTCGGTCTGCCCCATGAAGATGCTGGCCGCCACGTTCAGCGATTCGGCGCCGCTCGCCTTCATCACCTTGCGCATCGCCCACGCGAAGAACCGGACGACCAGCTGCATGACGCCGAAGTAGTAGAGGATGGCGAAGAGCGCCGCGATGAAGATGATGGTCGGCAGCACCTGGAACGCGAAGATGACGCCGTAGCGCGCGCCGGCCTCGCCGAGCACCTTGGTCATGATCGACGGCCACGCCTGCTTGTCGCCGAGCTGCGCCGAACACGAACGAGGCCCCGACGTTGGCGAACGCCAGCAGCTGCGTGATCCAGTCTCCGAGGGTCCTGAACACCTGCTGGCCGACCGCGGTTCTTGAGCACGAGCAGCGCGAACACGATCTGCAATCCGAGGCCCCAGGCGACGGTCCGAAGATCGATGGCCCGCCGGTTGGTCGACAGGGCGTAGGCAATGCCGAGAATGACGACGGCGCCGGCGACCGGCTGCGCCTTGGTGACGCCCATCGAGGCCGCGAAGATCGCGCCAGCGGCCAGCACCGCCGCCGCGCCGATGATCAACCATTCGGTCGAATTCGAACGCAGCGGTGCCGGGCCCGAGGGGGGGACCGATCCGGACGTACTGGTCATGCCGACTCCTCCGTCTCAGAGATGTCGCTTCAGTTGACCTCACCGACGACGAGCGGGAGCGGCGCCGGCGGCGCTCCGCCGAGCTCGATCGCCTGCGAGGCCAGGCTGGTCGCCTCCGACAGCCCCTTCCCGTCGCGGTGGATGAGTTCCGCGATCGGATCGCCCGCCCGCACGAGCATCCCGAGCGGCGCCACGACCTTGACACCGACCCCCGCGTCGACGCGATCCTCCGCCGTCGCCCGCCCGGCGCCGAGCGCCGCGGCCGCCCGCCCGATGAGCAGCGCGTCCAGGCCGGTCAGGTATCCCGCTCTCGGAGACCTCACGTAGGCCCGGCCCGGCGCCAGCGCCAGCCTGGCTGGATCGTCGATGACCGACGGGTCGCCGCCCTGGCGCTCGATCATCCGGCGGAAGGCGTCGAGGCCCGCGCCCGACGCGAGCGCCTCCCGGACCCGCCGCTCGGCGTCCACCTGCGACGACGCGCGGCCGGAGAGCAGGACGAGCCTGGTCGCGAAGAGCACCGACAGCTCGGTCAAATCGCGAGGCCCCTGACCCTTCAGCGTTTCGATCGACTCGATGACCTCGAGCGCGTTGCCGATCGTCCGGCCGAGCGGCGCGTCCATCCTCGTCAGGATGGCCTCGGTGTCGACCTTCGCCAGCCGGCCCGCCGACACCATGGCCTTCGCGAGCGTGCGCGCGGACGCTTCGTCCTTCATGAATGCGCCGCGGCCGACCTTCACGTCGAGCACGAGGCCATCGATGCCCTCTGCGAGCTTCTTGCTCATGATCGACGCCGTGATCAGGGGAATACTCTCGACGGTGGCCGTCACGTCGCGCAGCCGGTAGAGCCGGCGGTCGGCCGGCGCGATGTCTCTCGTCTGGCCCACGATCACGAACCCCGCCGAGTGCAGCGCGTCGAGGACCTCGGCCGGCGAGAAGTCGACCCGGAATCCGGGGATCGCTTCCAGCTTGTCGAGCGTGCCTCCGGTGTGCCCGAGGCCCCGCCCCGACATCATCGGGACGATGACGCCGCAGGCGGCCGCGAGCGGCGCCAGGACGAGCGACGTCTTGTCCCCGACGCCCCCGGTGCTGTGCTTGTCGATCTTGCGGCCCGGGATGCGGGAGAGGTCCAGCCTCGTTCCCGATCGGGCCATCGCCTCGGTGAGCCACGCGGTCTCCGCGTCGTTCATGCCACGCAGCACGATGGCCATCAGCAGGGCGGAGATCTGGTAGTCGGGCCAGCTGCCGTCGGTCACGCCCGAGACGAACCATTCGATTTCGTCGCGTGAAAGCGCGGCACCGTCCCGTTTGGCACGGATGAGGTCGACGGCACGCATGAGGGATGAGAGTATACCTTGGGGTGGCGGCGGACGGGACGGCGGTGGCGCCGGCCTCTGATGGCCGGTGACAGAGGATCCGATAATTGGGAGCGACCGGTGAATCGCCTCGCCGAGAGGTTGCCCGATGGCCGGTGCCCGATGAATAATGAGGTCGATTCGGACTGCCGGCGACGACCTACACCATGACCGAGCACACCACATCGGTCGATCAGGGTCTTCCAGGCCCGCGGGCGGCCGCGCGAGATCTCGAGCCGGCCATCGTCGCCTTCGCCCGAGCGTGCAGGTCCTCTGCCCGGGCCGTCGGCCTCTATCCGCCGGAGCACCCTGCCGTCAAAGCCGCGCTCGATTCCGTCGTCGAGGCCGCTCGCGCCGCGACCTCGAGCGGACCGCTCCGCGTGGACGTGATGCCGAACGCGCTGTCGATTGAAGGCCAGCCGCTCTCGACGACCGACTCCGCCCTGTCCGACCTGGCCGTCCTGCTGCACAGCCACTACGTCGCCCACCTCATCGTCTCGGAAGCGCCGAGCACCGGCACCTGGCGCAATTTCCTCAGCCTGCTCGCGCTGCCGCCGAGCGAGGTCGTCGTGCGCGGCGGGATGGCGCGGGTCTGGTCGATGGAGGGCGCCTCGGACATCAGCGTCATCGAGATCGACTACAGTGCCGTGTTGCGCGAGCGGCTTCACGGGGATCGGGCGACGTGGGAGGCCATCATCTACCGTGGGGTCGTGGGTTCGGGCGTTGAGCTCGACGACGCGAGCTACGAGCTGCTCTTTGCGATCATCGACGCGCCGTCCCGGATCAACGACCTCGCCGACGCCGTCGATCGCGCCACCGACGGCAAGAACGTGCGGAATTCGGTCGTCCTCGCCCACCTGCTGAGCTCGGTCGCGGAGCTGGTGAAGCGCACCGAACCCGAACGCCTCGACACGGTCATGTCGTCGATGTCCGAAGCGGTCGGCCAGCTGCGCATCGACCGGCTGCTGCCGATGCTCAGCCTCCGGCGCGAACCCGAGCATCGCGATCTCGGGAAGTTCATGTCGGGCCTGGCCGGGCGCATGAGGTCCGAGACGGTCGTGCAGGTCGTGGCGCGCTCGATCGTCGAAGGCGAGGGCGCGAGCGCGCGCCTCGCGCAGGCCTTCGCGGCGCTCGTCCCTGATTTCGGCAGCCGCGACGGCGTGCTCAATCTCGCCCACCAGCAGTTGTCGGGAATGCCCGTCGCACAGAACCCCGGGTTCGACGACCTCTGGTCGCAGACCAAGGACCTGCTGCTGCAGTACTCCGACGAGGACTGGGTGGCCGATGCCTACGCGTCCGACCTGACCCGGCTGCAGGGCGAGGCCGTCGACCTCGAGCTCTTCAATCCGGACCCGCCCGAACGGGTGTCGGCGTGGCTCGCCACGGTCTCCGATCGGGCGCAGCGGGCGCTCGACGGCGTGGTGCTCGGGGACCTGGTCAGGCTGGAACTGGGCCAGCCCGCATGGCGCACGCTCGTCGAGATGGCCATGACGTGGGTTGACGGGATGGTCCAACGCGGGGACTTCGAAGCCGCCGACAAACTTGTGCAGTCGCTGGTCGTCAGGCCCGATGCGGGCCGCGAAGAAGAATGGCGGATGGCGGCAGGCGAGATCCGCGGCCGGCTCTCCTCCGGCCCGGTCTTGGCGCATATCGCCAACCAGCTGGACAAGGCCGATGAGCCGAAGGTCGCGGCGATCCGGCGATTCTGCAGCGCGCTCGGCGCGGGCGCCATCCGGCCGCTCGCCGAAGTGCTCTCCGTCGAGGAGCGGCCGAAGGCACGCGAGCGCCTGATCGGCGTGATGCTCGCCTACGGCGCGGCGGGGCGCCAGGCCGTCGAACGGCTGAGGCAATCCTCGAACCCGCTCGTCCGGCGGACGGCCGTGCAGCTCCTGCGCGAATACGGCGGGCAGGAGGTGCTGCCGGAGCTGCAGCTGCTGCTCGACGATGCGGAGCCGAACGTCCAGCGGGACGCGACGCACGCGATCGCGCTCGTCGGCTCCGATGCCGCGTTCGGCATTCTCGTCGACGCCCTTCGGGAAGGGAGCGACCAGGCCCGAGGCGTCATCACCGCCACGCTGTGGGCCATCCGGGACGAGAGCGCGCCTCCGCTTCTCACCTACCTGGTGGCGAATATCGTCCCGCGCGGCGAGATGCGCCCGATCTACGAGCGCGCAGTCATGCGGCTGGCGGCCCTGGGAGGCGAGCAGGCGGTCATGCCGCTCAAGAACGCCTTGTACAAAGGCGAGTGGTGGGCACCGCTCCGTACGGCTGCCTTGAGAGCCGCGGCGGCCGAAGCGCTCGCCCGCGTCGGGACGGCCTCGGCGACCGAGGCGCTCGAGGAAGCCGTGGCGGCCGGGTCGCGCGGCGTGCGCCGGGCCGCGCGAACGGCCCTGGTCCGCTCGCGGGCAGGCGGAGCCTCCGATGACCAATGAGTCCGTCCGCCTGAAGCAGAACGAGGAGCTCATCAAACGCCTCTTCGGCGCGATGAGAACCAGCCAGCTGTACTCGCATGAGCACCCGCTCGTCCGGCGGAGTGTCGACCGGCTGAAGGACGCGATCGTCACAAGCTCCGGCGAAGACGGCTCGATCGTCATCGGCATCGTGGGCGACGACCTGGTCGTCGGCGACATCCCGCTCGGGGCCACGACCGATCCCAGCTCGCCGCTGCAACGCCTGCGGTCGGCCGGCGTCGAACGCATCACCATCGAGCGCGAGGCGACCTCCGAGGAAGTGCAGGCGCTCGTCCTGAAGCTCGCCGAGCTGCAGTCGAAGGGTGAGCGGGCGCTGCAGGACGTGTTCAGCGAGACCATCGGCGAGCACATCCGGCTGGGTCAGTTGGTCGTGGAGCGAGGGCGCGGCGGGATCCGGGTCGACGCGACGGCCGCGCAGCAGCAGTACCGGGATTCGGTCGCCCAGGCCCAGATCCTGCTCGAAGAGGCCAGGCAGAACGGCATGTTCGATCCGGACATGGCCACCGCCATTGTCGAAGGCCTGGCGCAGGCCCTGGCGCAGCACCGGACGGCCGTCCTGGCGCTGACGGCGCTGAAACACTACGACAACTACACGTTCACCCACGTGGTCAACGTCGCGATCCTCACGATGGCGCAGGCCAGGAGCTTCGGAATCGAGGATCGGCTGATCCAGGTATTCGGGCTCGCGGGATTCATGCACGACATCGGCAAGATCCTCGTGCCGACCGAGATCCTCAACAAGCCCGAGAAGCTGACGGACCAGGAGAAGGTGATCATGCGCCGCCACCCCATCGACGGCGCCATGCTGCTGCGCCGGCGCCCCGAGCTGCCGCCGCTCGCCGCCGCCGTCGCCCTCGAGCATCACCTGCGGATCGACGGCACGGGTTACCCCGCGATCACGAGACCGTCGCTGAACCTGGCGACCCAGCTCACCTCGATCGCGGACACCTACGACGCCATGCGGTCGCTGCGGGTGTATCAGGACGCGTTTCCGAGCGAACGGATCCTCGCGGTCCTCGAGGGCAGCGACGGCCAGTATTACGATCCGCTCCTCGTCCGCCGGTTCTGCCAGCTGCTGGGCATCTACCCGCCGGGCACGGTGGTGCGTCTGGGTTCGGGGGACATCGCGGTGGTCGTCCGGACGCATGCGCCGGACCCTCACCGGCCTGCCGTCCGCGTGGTGCTGGACGCGGAGGGCCGCAAGCTGGCCACGCCATACGACGTGGCGCTGTGGCTCGACGAGTGCAAGGCCGGAACCGAGTACGGCATCGTCGGCCTCGTCGATCCCGCCGATGTCGATTTCAACCCGCTGACCTACCTCGACGTGTCCACTCCCTGATCGCCCCGCTTGCGGTGGTGCCGCCATGTCCCCGAACAGATTCCCGCGCCGTTATTCCTGGACCACCGTTTCGCTCGCCATCGCGCTCCCGCTTCTCGGCCAGGCCCAACGGCCGGATCGCCCGGCGGGCGCGGAGAAGTGGGGAGACGGCGTTCGCGGCCGCCAGGCGGTCGTCGCCATGAGAACCCCCGAGCTTCGACGGTGGGATGCGCTGATCGAACGAATGCTCGGCGACGGCGATCTCCAGGCCCGGCACGTCGAAGCGGATTCGATGCTGCCGGGCCGGACCCATGAGCGCCTCGCGCAGTTCTACCAGGGCGTGCAAGTCCATGGCGGAGAGATCACCCGGCAATCCAGGGACGGCCAACCGGTATCGATCTTCGGGGAGCTTTACGCCGGCATCGATGTTCCGGCTTCACCCGCGTTGACCGCCGAGGACGCCTCCGCCATCGTCTTGCGGGAGGCGCGCGCCGCGCTCGGGCCGGCGAGGAGGCCGGAACTCGTGGTGCTTCCGACCGACGCAGGCGCGTTCGTCCTCGCCTACCGGGCACGAGTCCTGACCCCGGAGGACCTGAGGGTGTACTTCATCGACGCGCAGACGGGCCGGATCGTCTTCCAGTACAGCGATCTCGAGAGCGTCATCGGATCCGGCGCCGGCGTGCTCGGCGACTCGAAGAAGGTCAGCACGACATCGAGCGGGGGCCGGTACCTCGCCTGGGATCAGGCGCGACCCTCGCCCATCTACACCTACGATCTGGCGGGAAACCTCCAACGGACGCTGGACTTCGTCAACGGACTGATCCATCTGTCGGCTTCCGACCTGAGCTCGGATTCGGACAACCAGTGGACCGATCCCGCGGCGGTCGACGCCCACGCGTACGCCGGCTGGACGTTCGACTACTACTACAAGCGGTTCAATCGCCAGGGCCTGGACAACCGGAACCTGGGAATGGTGAGCGTCGTGCACCCGGTCCGGCGAGAGGATGCCGCGACCGCCTCTCCGAGCGTGTTCGGGCTCTATTACCTCAACGCGTTCTACGCCGGAGACGGCATCATGGTCTACGGCGAGGGCCTGCCACCCGAGATGACGTCAGGGGGCGTCCGATGGAATTACTTCTCGGGCGCGCTCGACGTCGTTGCGCACGAGCTGACGCACGGCGTCACCGACTACACGTCCCACCTGATCTACTTCAATGAGCCTGGAGCGCTGAACGAAGCCTTCTCGGACATCATGGGCACCAGCGTGGAGTTCTCATACCAGGCTCCCGGTACGGGATACCTCAAGGCCGACTACCTGCTCGGCGAGGACCTGACGAGCCCGATGGCGCCGTTCCGATCGATGGCCGATCCCCAGGCCTACGGTCATCCGGACCACTACTCGAAGCGATACCTGGGCACGGCGGACAACGGCGGTGTGCACCGCAACTCCGGCATCGCGAACCAGGCCTTCTACCTGGCCGTCGAAGGGGGGGTCAATCGCACATCAGGGCTGGCCGTGACGGGCGTCGGCGGCGCCAATCGCGAGCAGATCGAGCGGGTGTTCTACCGGGCGTTCACGCAGATGCTGCCGCCATCGGCGACGTTTTCGCTGGCCCGCGCGGCCTGCGAACAGGCCGCCCGGGACCTCTACGGCGCCGCGAGCGCCGCGGAGCGTGCCGTCAGCCAGGCGTGGGTTGCGGTCGGCGTGATTTGAGTGGTGCGACCTCGCGGGAGATCCGGATGATTCGACGCTCGGTTGTGATGGCCGCGGCGGTGACGTTGGTGGCCGCGGTTGCCGGGCCCGCGCGCGCCCAGGCGAAAGTCTCCAGCGCCACCTTGCCTGCCGCTCGGACCGCCGCCGTGAAATGGCGGTTCATTACCGGGACGTTCGTGGATCTCACCGCGGGCGTCGAGGCGGCGCCGAGCCGGTTCACCGGGAGGGTCGATTCGGTTCTCAATGTCGAGGCGTTTTCCTTCAACAGCGCGTACCGGCTGAAGGCCGGGGTATTCGTCGGGGCCCGGGCGGGTGTGCGAATCCGGCGGCATCTCGTCGTCGGGCTCGGCGCCTCCGTGTTCAGCCGGGACGCGACCGCTTCGACATCGGCGCAACTCCCCCACCCGTTCTATTTCGGAGAGACCCGTCCGGTCAGCGGATCGGCAGGTGGACTGGCGAGAGAGAACCTGGGCATCCACTTCGAATGCGGCTGGGCGATGCCGCTCGGGCCGCGCACCGAGGCCGTCGTCTTCGCCGGGCCAAGCGTCCTCAGGGTGAGCCAGGATCTCATCACGCGCATCCTGTTCAGCGATTCGTACCCGTACGACACGGCGGTCTTCACCGGCGTGCAGTCGTCCACCGCCAGGAAGACCGCCATCGGATTCAACTTCGGCGCCGACCTCACGCACATGCTTTCGACAACGACCGGGGCTGGCGTCCTGGTCCGCTACAGCCGGGCTTCGCTGAGCATGCAAGCCGCCGAGGACCAGGGTACGAAGACCGCCTCGACGATCGTTGGCGGGGGGCTCCAGGTTGGCGCGTTCGTACGATTCAGGTTCTGACTCCTGTGCCCACTTCGTTTGCCCGTCGAGTGATTGCGGCGACCTGCCGGATTCCGCCCGGCCGGGTCTCGACCTACGGGGACATTGCCGCCATGGCCGGCCTGCCCCGTGCCGCCAGGGCCGTCGGGAATGTCATGCGCGAGTGCCGCCGCCCCGACGTCCCCTGCCACCGCGTGGTCGGCGCGGGAGGCCGGCTCGGCGGCTATGGCGGAAATCTCGGGCTGAAACGGGCATTGCTCAGGGCGGAAGGGGTGATCCTCGCAGGCGATCGGATCAAGAATTGGGCGAGGATCCGATGGTCGATTGCCCGTCGCCCACGGAAAGCCGCGGGAACGGGCCGGAACATCGACTGGCGGCCGAACGTATCCCGGTAGCAGGCCAGGCCACATTCTCAACTGCCCTGGCAACCCTTGACGCCCATGTTCTCGTCTGAAGATAAGGCGGCGGCGCGAGTTCAGCGCGAAATCGTCGCGGGGTGCAAGCGCCACGACGTGGACGCGTTCGAGCGCCTCTACCGGATGTTCAGCTCGAGGCTGTATAACGTCGCGTACCGGATGGTCGGAAATGCCGCGGACGCCGACGAGCTGCTGCAGGACATTTTTCTGCAGGTGTACCGGCGCATCGACAGCTTCCGCGGCGAGTCGTCGATCGGGACGTGGCTGTATCGGCTGGCGACGAACCAGTGCCTGGATTACGTCCGAAGCAAGCTCGGGCGCCAGCAGCGGGCGACCGACTCGCTCGAGGAACTCGAGATGTTCGAGCCGGCTTCGCCGGGCAGTTGGCGGCCAGATGCGGCGCTCGATCGGCTGGACCTCGAACGGGCGATCGCGCACCTGCCGCCGAGCTACCGGGCAGCCTTCGTGCTGCACGACATCGAAGGGTTCGACCACGGCGAGGTGAGCCGCCACCTGGGAATCGCGGAAGGCACCTCGAAGTCGCTGCTCTACAAGGCCCGGGTCCGGCTGCGGCGGATTCTGCGGGGCGATGACGGCCCGCTTTCCGTGAAGGGTACTGAGGTGAAGGCATTTCCCGCACGAAGCCCGGCCGAGAAGTGACGTCATGAGTCACCAGGAATCGGATCGAAGCTGCGAACAGTACCGCGAGCTGGCGCTCGCGGCGATCGATGGAGAGATCGCCGCCGCCGACAAGAGCGATCTCGAGCGGCACACGGCCTCCTGCGAGGCCTGCCGCAGGTTCGCGGCCGATGTCCGCGCGATTCGCGACGTGACGAGCCGCCTGCCGCGGATGGCTCCGCGCGCGGACGGGTGGAATGCGATCTCGGCGCGCCTGAAGCAGGAGCCGCGCGTGGTGCCGCTCCGAGCCCCGATCTCCCGCCGCGTGCTCGTCGCCGTGGCAGCCGTGCTCATCGTCGTCGTCGGCGCGACCCTGCTCGTCCTCAGGCGTCCGGGTGCGCTTGGAGGGCAGGCGGGCGCGACGGGACCCGGAACGGCCGGCAGTGCCGCGGGCTCGGCAGTAAACGCGCAGCAGGGCGATCTCGTCAGAACCGTTGACGAGGAGTTGCGGCTGGCCACGGAGCACTACGACAAGGCCATCGCCGGTCTCGAGCAGATCAGCAAGACCGGCCAATCGGCGCTCGATCCGAAGGTCGCCGAGACGCTGCAGGCCAACCTCGGGATCATCGACAAGGCCATCGGCGACAGCCGCTTGGCCTTGAAATCGCAGCCGGCCAGCCAACCCGCGCAGGAGAGCCTGTTCGAATCGCTGCGCCGGAAGGTGGCGCTGCTCGAGGACACGATCGCACTCATCAACGAGATGCGAAAGGGCAACCAGGCTGGAGCGGCGAAGGTCATCAAGGGACTGAACAAGACATGAGCAGGCGCATCATGCAGAACAAAGCCATTATCGTCGCGACGCTGGCGCTCGGGCTCACGGTGGTCCATGCACCGGACAGCGCGGCCCAGTCCGAGGGCTTCGCCCGCCACATGGAGGACATGGCCACCCGCATCGGGAAGGCCATCGAGCACCTCGGCGACGTCATCTCCGGGTCGCCGAGGGTCCAGCAGGGACACCTCACCGAGAAGTTTTCCCGGACCATTCCGCTCTCGCGGAACGGTTCGTTCGAGCTGCACAACGTCAGCGGCGACATCGTGGTGACGGGCGGGACCGCTGCGCAGGTGCAGATCGAGGCCATCAAGCGCGGCCGCACCCAGCAGTCGCTCCAGAGCACCCAAATCGAGGTGAATCAGAGCGCGGATCGAGTGGAGGTGCGCGTCGAGTATCCGCGCGAATCGAGGGAAGGCGCGGGCGTCGACTTCAGTGTGATCGTCCCGAAGGGCGCCAGCGTGCTCGTGCACTCGATTTCGGGCGACATCAAGGTCACGAGCATCGACGGTGAGCTGCGCGCCGACACCGTCAGCGGCGAGGTGACAATCACCGACGCCGGGAGGCTGGCCGGCGCCAAATCGGTGTCGGGCACGGTCACCGTGCAGTCGGCCTCGACCCCGGACAACCTGTCGGCCAGCTCGGTGAGCGGCGATGTGAAGCTGCACTCCGTCAAGGCCCGCAGCATCGAGGCGCAGGCGATCAGCGGCAGCGTCGAAATCATCCACGTGAGCTGCGAACGCGCCGTCGTGCGATCGACGAGCGGCGACATCTCATTCACCGGCCCGATCAGCCGCGGCGGCCGCTACGAGCTCATCTCGCACTCCGGCGATATCCTCTTCAACCTCAGCGACAAGGTCGGGTTCGAGCTGACGGCGAGCTCCTTCAGCGGCGACATCAAGTCGGAACTGCCACTGACGATGCGCGCAGGCGGCGGGGACCGCGGGAGGCCGATGCGGCGTCAGGAGGTGAACGGCACCTTCGGCGATGGCAGCGCCGCGGTCATCCTGCGCAGCTTCAGCGGCGACATCCGGATCACCAGGCAGTAGAGGGCGGAGGGTCAGGCCTCGGATGGAGAGCCGGCGCGAGCCGGCTCTTCGTGCGTACGGCCGACCAGGGGCACGGCCCCGGAGGGCGATTCCTGGTCCTTGTACTGCAACTGGTAGAGTCGATAGTAGAGGCCGCGCGCGGCCAGCAGCTCCTGGTGGGATCCCGATTCCCGAAGCTGGCCCTTGTGCAGCACGAGGATGGCGTCCATATCCTGGATGGTCGACAGCCGGTGCGCGATCGCGATGGTGGTGCGCCCGGCCATGGTGGCGTGCAGCGCGTTCCGGATGAGAAGCTCCGTCTCCGTATCGACGCTCGAGGTCGCCTCGTCGAGGATGAGGACGCGCGGGTCGAAGGCGAGCGCGCGGGCGAAGGAGAGCAGCTGCTTCTGGCCGACCGAGAGCGTCGCCCCGCGTTCGGCCACCGCCGTCTCCAGGCCGGCGGGAAGGCGATTGACGAACGTGTCGGCGTGCACGGCTTCGACGGCGCGCTTCACACGCTCGTCGTCGATGGCGTCGTTGCCGAGCCGGATGTTGCCTGCGACCGTCCCCGAGAACAGGTGCACGTCCTGGAGGACGAGCCCGAACAGGCCACGGAGATCCGGCAGGTCCATCTCCCTGATGTCGACGCCGTCCACGAGGATCCGTCCCCGCGTGACGTCGTAGTACCGAAGCAGCAGGTTGATGATGGTCGTCTTGCCGGCGCCGGTGGCCCCGACCACCCCGACCCGCTCGCCCGGGCGCACGGTGAACGACACGTCACGCAGCACGAAGTCCTCGCCCGAATAGGCGAACCACACGTGCTCGAAGGTGACGTGGCCGCGTGGCGACTCGCGAACCGGGTCGGCCGGGCTGGCGATGCGGACCGGCGTGTCGAGCAGGGTGAAGATCCGCTCGGACGAGGCCATCGCGGACTGCAGGACGTTGAACTTCTCCGACATGTCCGAAATCGGCCGGAAGAAGCGCTGCGAGTACTGCAGGAACGCCACGAGCGATCCGAGGGTCAGCGTCCCCGAGAGCACCCATCGCCCGCCCCACCAGATGATGAGCGCCGAGGCGATCGCCCCCACGATCTCGATGGCCGGGTAGAAGACCGCGTAGTAGAAGATCGAGTCGATGTTCGCCTTGCGGTGCCCCGCGTTGATCTCGTCGAACCGCGCCAGGTTGCGCGCCTCCCGCCGGAAGAGCTGCACGGTCGCCATCCCGGTGATGTTCTCCTGCAGGAACGCGTTGATCCGCGCGATCCAGGTGCGCACGGTCCGGTACGACTCGCGGACGTTCCTCCTGAACCACTGCGTGACGACGACGATGATCGGGAGCACCGAGAAGGCGACCAGGGCGAGCCGCCAGTCCATGGTCACCAGGACGACCATGATGCCGACCAGCGTGAACACGTCGCCGAACACCGACACGACGCCGGAGGTGAACAGGTCGTTCAGCACGTCCACGTCGGTCGTGACGCGCGTCATCAGGCGGCCGACGGGGTTCCGGTCGTAGAAGGCCACGTCGAGCCGCTGCAGGTGGCGGTACACCTGCATCCGCAGGTCGTACATGATGCGCTGGCCGGTGACCTGCAGCACCCAGGTCTGCGCGAACTCCAGCAGGAACGATCCGACGAGGATGCCGAGGAAGAGGAGTGCGATCCGGTTCATGCCGGCGAGGTTGCCCGCCGCGATATAGCGGTCGATGGCGACCTTCATCAGGTACGGCTGGGCGAGCTGGAGCACCGCGGCGCCGATGATGGCCACGAGCGCGCCAAGGGCGTTCAGCCAGTACGGCCGCAGGTACCCGAGCAGCCGCCGCATCAGCGCGGAGTCGTAGGCCTTGCCGATGACGTCTTCGTCGTGGGCGCTCATCACGCCTCCGCCAGCTCTTCCTCCAGCAGCTGCCGGCGGTGAAGGTCGGCGTACGGGCCGTTGCTCGCAACGAGCTCGTCGTGCCGTCCCCTCTCGACGAGGCGCCCGTGTTCCAGCACGACGATCTGGTCCGCGTCGCGCACGGTCGACACGCGGTGCGACACGATGATCGAGGTCCGCTGCCGCATGACCTTCCGGAGCTCGCGAAGGATCTCGGATTCGGTGTAGGTATCGACCGCCGAGAGCGCATCGTCCAGGATCAGGATCCGCGGGTCGGTCATGATCGCCCTGGCGAGCGCCGTACGCTGCTTCTGTCCGCCGGAGAGCGTGATGCCCCGCTCGCCGACCACCGTGTCGTACCCGAGCGGGAAATCGGCGACGTCCTTGTCGAGCCTCGCCACCGCCGCGGCACGGGCGATGGCGGCGCGACGGCCGGTGGGGTCGCCATCGCCTGGCGGCACGCCGAATGCCACGTTCTCGCCGATCGTCTCCGAGAAGAGGAACGGTTCCTGCGGCACGAAGCCGATGACGCTCCGCAGGGTCGAGAGCGGCATCAATCGAACGTCGACGCCGTCGATGAACACCGTGCCGGGCGGCGGATCGGCGAGCCTCGCGAGTAGTCCAATCAGCGTGGACTTCCCCGAACCGGTCGGCCCGACGATGGCCAGCGTTTCGCCCGGCGCCACGCGAAGCGAGACATCGTCGATGACCGGTTGCCCGTCGTAACTGAACGACAGGTGCCGGTATTCGATCCCGCCCCGGATCCCGGAGAGCGCCGGCGCGGCAGCCGCCCGGGGATCGTCCGCGATCCCGGGCTCGGTGGCCATGATCTCGAGCATCCGTTTCCACGACGCCATCCCGCGCTGCAGCATGTTGGTGACCCAGCCGAAGGCGATCATGGGCCAGCTGAGCATCGCGAGGTAGGCATTGAAGGCGACGAATTCGCCGAGCGTCAGGCGGCCGCGGATGACGTCCTGGCTCCCGAGCCACAGCACGAAGAGACTGCCGAATCCGAGGAAGAGGCCCATGCTCGGGTAGAACATCCCCTGCAGCCGGATCAGGCGCAGGCTCCGCGCGACGTACTCGTGGTTGGCGGCTTCGAAGCGCGCGATCTCCGCGCGCTCCTGGCGGTAGGCGCGGACCACGCGGACACCCGCCAGCGCTTCCTGGGCGATGGCCGAGAGGTCCGACAGCTGCGCCTGGATGCGCTCGAACCGCCGGTGGATCGCGCCGCCGAAGTACTTCACGGCGATCGAGACCATCGGCATGGGGATGAGCGCGATGAGGGTCAGCCGCCAGTCGAGCGAGAACATGAGGGTGAGCGCCACGACGAACACGAGCAGCGTGGTCGCCGAGTACATCACGGCGGGTCCGATCATCATCCGGACCGCATTCAGATCGTTGGTGGCCCGCGACATCAGGTCGCCGGTCCGGTGCGCGTGATAGAAGGCCGGCTCGAGCTTCTCGAGCTCGGCGAAGAAATCGTTCCGGAGGTCGTACTCGATGTCGCGCGAGATGCCGACGATGATCCGGCGCATCAGGAACCGGAACACGCCTCCGACGATCGCGATGCCGAGGAGCAGGCCCGCGTACTGCGCGAGCTTCGCGCCGGTGACGCCGGCGGCGAGGTCATCGACGGCGAGCTTCAGGACCCAGGGAGCGAGCAGGCCGACCGCTGCCGACACGAAGACGCACACGAGGCCCACAAGGAAACCCTTGCGATAGCGGAGGACGTATCCCAAGAGGCGCGAAACGGGCGACACGGTCATGGCAGAATTCCAGCATACAGGAGCCGCCAACCAAACGGAAACCTCCGCCGGCCTCGCGAGGCACGCGAGCCCTCGCGCGCCGGGGGGTGTGTTATCCTGTCCATGCCTCTCCCAGCAGGCGACCTCGGCGTAGCGTTGTACTGGATAGACCCACACGAAGACCGGGGAACGGGACCATGAATCTCACCATTCGCGTGTGCAGTGGTATCGTGTGCCTGCTGGCAATCTTCCTGCCCTCGGCATCGGCCTCCGCTCAGTACAGGCCCTTGCCCCAGACCAATCCGGTCGTCTGGAGCGACCCGTATCATGTCGAATTCGGCGTGATGCTGCTCAGCCCTCCGCTCGATGCGACGGTGACCAGCTCGAATTTCGGCATCACGGGCACGCCCATCGCGATGGACGCGGACCTCGGCATGTCATCGAAGGCGCTCTTCGAGGTGCGGCTCACGCTCCGCCCGTCGCGCCGCCAGAAGCTCCGCGTGAGCTACCTGCCGCAGACCTTCACCAACGAGTACGCGCCGAAGGAGGACCTCATCTTCAACGGGATCCGGTTCTCGGCCGGCAGGAGCGTCACCTCCACCTACAAGTGGACGGGCTGGCGGTTCAGCTACGAGTACGATTTTCTCTCGGGCGATCGGGGGTTCGCCGGCCTGGTGCTCGAAGCCAAGTACACCGACGCGAATCTCGAGCTGAAGAACTCCACCGACGACGAGTTCATTCGCGCGAGAGCCCCGCTCCCGGCGCTCGGACTGATCGGACGGTACTGCTTCATGCCGAACCTCTGCATGACGGGCGAACTGAGCGGGTTCGGCATCCCGGACTCGGCGTCGAAGAAGTACTACGCGAGGTACGTCGATCTCGACCTCTACGGGACCTTCTACGTCGTCGCGAACGCCGGGGTCGTGGCGGGATTCAGATCGATCGACGCGGAGTTCAGGGTCAAGAACGACGCGGTGAAGACGTCGACCCGGTCGCCGTACATCGGCGGGGTTGTCAGGTTCTAGCCGGGCCGGCTTCAGGCTACAGGCTTCAGGCTACAGGCTTCGGGCGCAGATTCCAGATCGGGCCGCCCCACGGCGCCCGACAACGGCAAGACCAATTCCCCGCGCGGAAGTCCGTCAGGGAAACTCGATCCAGACGCCAAGATAGCGTCCGTCGGTGCTGCGCGGGTCGGTGTCGGATGGCCTGAATCCCTGGTCTGTCCGCACGCGAACCCGCGTGGCGCCGCCCTGGGCGATCGGGAGCGCGATCTCGCGCTCCTGGCCCGGTTCGAGGACGACCGCCTGGCGCCACTCCCCCGCCTCGAGCGTTGCAGTGGTCCGCACGGGCCCCGCCCGAAGCCTCAGGCGCTGCGCTGACCGATGCCCCTCCGCAACAATGACGAGCTCGGCGATCGCTTCGGCACCGGTCCAGATGCCCGGCGCTTCGAGGTAGACGTCCTCGCCGACTCCGTACACGACGAGGGGACCGTATCGCCGGGCCGACATGGCGTACAACGCCCCGGCCTGGCTGGACGGCGGCCCCAGCGCGATCGGATCGAGCCAGACCTCCGAGATCGCGCGCGGTGGATTGGTCTGCGCGCGGATCGAGATCGAGCGCACGTCGACCGGAAGGTCGAACTCCTGTCCGACCGGGCCCGCGCCGAGACCGGCGAACTCCCATGACGCGATTGGCTGCGTCTCCCGGCCGATGCTGAGCCAGACACTCAGCGAGGCGTCAGGGACCTGGTTGTGCAGGCTCAACCGGTAGCGGCCAGCCGGCACCCGGGGGAACAAGAGCAGGGTCTCGGTCGCGGTCCCCACGGTGCCGGCGGCCCTGAGGCGGATGAGGTGCGTGAGATCGCTCACGCTCGCCGGACCGAACGGCGCGCACTTCACGGCGACCGGACGCGTGCCGGCGGCGGCGGCTCGAAGCACCACGAGCTGGCTCGAGTTCGGCGCCAGGCCACGCGCTCCTTCAATCCGCCACGAGGCCGCGACGGCGGTGCCGGCCAGGACGACGAGCGACGCCGATGAGACGAGCGCCGTCAGCCCGGCAGAAGCAGGCGATCGGGATTCGATGCGGCGCGCGGCAAGCCACGCGATGAGCCCGCAGACCATCCAGACCGCCGCCTCGAGCGTTGACGTGCCGAGGCTCGTGCGAAAGAAGCTCGGCAGCCCTCGCGCGGCGTTCACCGCGGGGGCCGCCCACCCGGCCCAGAGCGCGAGCCCATCTCGCGTGTTGAAGGCAAATCGTCCGTGCTCCACCAGCACGAATGCTCCTGTGAGCGCCAGGCTCACGGCGAGCAGCGCCAGCGCGATCGCCCGCGTGCTGCGCCGCGTGGCGGAACGTCCACGCCGCGGCGATCGGAAGGGAGAGCACCAGCAGAATTGGCCCGAGGAACCTCGCGGGTGAACTGCTTCCGCCCCACCACATTTGGTACGCGGCGGTCACCATCGTGTAGGGGACGAGGAGGACCGCCAGCTCGACGACAAGCCGACGCCGAGATCGGAAGAGCGGCGCGATGCCCAGGATCGCCAGCGCGTACACCGGCGCGTTCGGCAGCAGGCCGAACTGCTGATCGAAGATGAGCCCGGGCAGGCCGCGCGCGATGTTGCCGGCCGCCATCTGCGTGTAGCGACCGTACGCGCTCGACGGATCGAGGCTGCCGTAGATCACGAGGAAGTAGCCGAACCAGGCGATGGCGCTGAGGGCAGGCAGCGCGAGAAACGCGGCGGCGGCGCGGGCCGGGCGGGGCCCGGCCTGAATTCTTGCGAGCAGGATCGCGCCAAGCGATACCGCCAGCACGACGTAGCGGGGATGCATCCAGGGCAGGAGCGCGCAGGAGAGCCCCAGACCGGCCCACCACCAGATGGAACGCCGAGCCGGAGCGGAGGAGAACTCGACCCCTGCGCGTTGGGCGGCGAGCCGCGCGGAGTCGAGCGACACGAGGGCGGCGACGCACGTCATGACCAACGCTGCGCCCACCCCGTCGGGGAACGCCGTGAAGGTCAGGAAGAGGAAGGGGATCGTCCCAGCCACCGCGGCGGACGCGAACCAGGCAGCCGGCACGTCGCCGGTCACCACCCGCGCCGCGCGCCAGGTCACCAGCGTGGCGAGGGCAGCGATCAGGATCAGGAACGTCTGCGTGCCTCTGTAGCCGCCGATCACGAACGAAGGCAGCACGAGGATCGGCAGGCCCGGCATGTGAATCGAGTAGATCTCGCCGTTCGTGCCTCGACGCAAGAAGTGCGGCCGCAGGACGCCCTTCCAATACGCCTTGTAATCCTCCTGCCGATGGTTGTTCTCGATTTTGAGGTCGCCGTCCTTCAACACGCTTTGCGCGATCACCAGGTAATGGGGCTCGTCGCCGAGCGGGAGAATCGGCGACACCTTCCACGCGGCCCCCGCGAACACGGCGAGCGCGATCGCGCCGGCGGCGAGCGAAGCCCGATCGCCTGAAAGGCCGAGCCGTTCGCCCAACGCGCGCATCGGCGACGGCAACCCTCCGGGGATGGTCATGCCGGCGATCGCGGCGATCCAGACATACCAGACGGCGGGACCGGCGAAAAGGAGCGCGACGTCAGGAATCGGACCCGGCAGCCACGGAACGATGGCCGCGGCGGTGACGAAGAGCGGCAGCGCGCGCTGACGTTGGAGCCGCGCGGCGATCGCGATCGCCAGAGCGCCCGCAACCGACAACGCGAGCATCCACCACGGCGGCAGCAGGCCCGCGCGCATCGGCGGCGTCGCCCCGGCGTCCGCCATCAGGACGCCGCACGAACACCACAGCGCGACGCCGGCACACATCGCCGCGGCCGCGGTGAGTGCATCGGGCCGCCGAATCTGGCTCATGGGGCGCATATGTTACCATGCCGGCCGATGCGATCCCGAGCCTCGGAAGCGGTCCTGACGGTCCTAGTCGCCGTCATCCTCACGCTCATCATGTCGTGGCCGCTCGCGCCGAAGGCATCGTATGTGGGCCGGCTGAACACCAACGACGGGAAGTGGAGCATCTGGAGCACCGCATGGGTGGCCCGGACGCTCGTCGAGGATCCGCGCTCGCTCTACGACGCGAACATCTTCTATCCGCACCACGACACGCTCGCGTATTCGGAGCCGAACCTCGTCGCGGGCGCGATGGGCGCGCCGGTGTGGTGGGCGACGCGCAATCCCTATCTCGTGCACAACGTCGCCGTCCTCCTGGGATTCGTCCTCGCGCAGCTGGCGATGTACCTGCTCGTCCGCCACCTGACGGGCCATCGCGGAGCGTCGGCCGTCGCCGCCGTGTGTTTCGCCTTCTGCCCCTTCGCCTTCTCGCGCATTCCGCACATCCAGCTGCTGATGACAGCGGGCCTTCCGTTCTCGTTGCTGGCGCTCCACCGGTTCGTCGAACGGGCGACGGCCGCTCGCGCCGTGGTGCTGGGCCTGGCCATCGCCGTCCAGGCGCTCGCCTGTGGCTACTACGGCATCTACGCCGGCCTCCTCGTCGGCGCCGGCATCGTGTTCTATGGCGTCACGCGGCGCCTCTGGCGGCAGCCGCGCTACGCTCTGATGGTGCTTGCCGCGGCCGCGGTGGCGATCGCCGTCGTGCTCCCGTTCTTCATGCCCTATATCCGCCTGAAGGCGGCGACCGGGTTCGGGCGCGCGCTCGGCGAAACGGAGTTGTATTCGGCGGACTGGCAGTCGTACCTCGCCGCCGCGGCGTGGCTGCATCTCTGGCGGCTGAAGTGGCTCGTCAGTTGGACTGACGTGCTCTACCCCGGCACCGTCGCGCTCGCGTTCGGGCTGGCCGCTCTCGCGATGGGCCGGAGGGCGGCGCCCTCGAAGGGTCACGCCGACGATGTGGTCTTTTATGGCGGAGTGGGCGCGCTGGCGCTTTGGGCGTCCTTCGGCCCCAAAGGCGGTCTCTACTCCGTGCTGCACGAGGGCCTCGTGCTCTTCTCATGGCTCCGTGCGCCTTCGCGCATCGGGGTCGTGGTCACGCTGGCTCTTTGCGTGCTCGCGGGATTCGCCATCGATCGGCTCGTCCGGGACCGGCGGCGCGGGCCAGTCATCGCGTCAGCGCTCGTCCTGGTCGCCCTGGCGGATTTGTTCGTGGCGCCGCTTCATCTGAACGAGGCCCCTCCCCTTCCGGCGGCCTACCGAGTGCTGGCGCAGGCGCCGAAGGGCCCGGTGGCGGAATTCCCGTTCTTCTATCGATCGGTCGACCAGCACCGGCACGCCGAGTACATGCTGGAGTCGGCGTTTCACTGGCGCCCGCTCATCAACGGGTACAGCGACTACATGCCGCCGGACTTCGCCGCGATGCTGATTCCGATCAGTACGTTCCCGACGCGGGAGGCCTTCGACATCCTGCATCGCCTCGGCGCCCGCTACGTGATTCTCCACACGAATCTCTATCACCGGGACGCGTGGAGGGGCGTGACCGCGCGGCTCGATCAGTACCGCGAGTATCTCCGGCCACTCTGCAAGGAAGGCAGTGTCTGGCTCTTCGAGATCGTGGGCTGGCCGTCGGCTTGAGGCTCGCCCGCACGGCGTCGGATGGCCCGCGGGCCCGCCCGTCAGCGCCTGTCGATGCGGGCCGCGCCTGGCGGCGCGGCTTCCCCGTGCACGCTCGCCGGGTCCTTTGCCGCCGCGCCCGCGTAGAGCCGCCGATAGTCCTCGGCGGTCCCGAGGATGCGCTTGATGTAGTTCTGCGTCTCGGGGAACGGGATGTCGTCGATGAACTCGTCGCGCGCGAGGTCGGGCCGTTCCGCCATCCAGCGGGCGACGCGGTATTCACCGGCGTTGTAGCCGGCCAGCGCGAAATGCGCGCCGCCGAACCGCCGGACGAGATCCGCGAAGTAGGCCGTGCCGATCCGGACGTTGATTTCCGGCACCGTGAGCTTCCTCGTCGAGAAGGCAGGAATCCCGATCTTCGCCGCGTAGCGCCGCCCGGTCGCGGGCACGATCTGCATCATCCCGATCGCGTTGGCGGAGGACTTGGCCGCCGGATCGAACGTCGATTCCTGCGCCACCAGCGCCGCGACCAGGTAGGGATCCAGCCCGTGGGCGTTCGAGTATTGCCGGATGATCGGCCAGTAGTCGATCGGGTAGATGACCTTCAGGATCTCGGCAGGCAGTTTCTCGCCGCCCGCCGTCATGAACTGCGGGTAGGCCTGCTTCATCACGTTGATGCCCGGCCGCAGATCGCCCTTCCGATTCAGCAGGTAGGCGCGAGTCGCCATCAGGGGGGCCGAGGAGCCCCAGGTGCGTTCCGCGTACTCGACCTCGTCGAGGGCCAGGTCGTAGAGCCCGAGCCCGATGAGCAGCCGGATGATCGGTTCGGATGGAACCGCGCCGCCTCGCGACAGGAGGGGCTGCCCGTCTGAAGACCGCCCGGTGCCGGCTGAGGGTCGCGGCACGTCGGCCTTCCTGGCCTGCAGCGCCGAGACGGCGAGCCGGCCGTAATACGTGTTGGCATAGTCGATGACGGCGACGCGGTATCGATCGAGCGCGGCGGCGATGTCGTTCGAGCGTTCGCGGGCCTTGCCCGACCAGTAGAGGCAGCCCGGACGATAGTCGCCCCGGGGAAAAGCAGAAGCCGTCTGCTCGAACGCCCTGGCCGCTTCGTCGTAGCGGCCGTGCTTGAACGCCCACCACCCGACCTTCCAACCTGCTCTGGCGGCGAATCGGCCCGCCGGATAGCGCGTGAGCGACTCGCGGAACACCTCGTCGGCCGTCTCGTCATCGTTGGCGATGATGTAGTGCGACGCCAGGTTGTTGAGCGCGTCTTCGGCCCACGGGCTCGCCGGATACTGTTCGACCAGCCGCCTCACGAGCCGGACGTACTCGTCGGCGTCTCCGGCGCCGCGCGTCGCGGTCGCGAGATAGAAGAGGGCCTCGGGCCGCTGCGATCCCGACGCCGCCAGCGGTCGGAGCGCGTCGCGAGCGTTCTGGAAGCGGCGAAGATTGGCGTCGCATTCGGCCACGCGCAACGCGTACAGCTCCTCCTCGTCGCCCGAGGCGTGCGGCCGGAGCAACGCGAAGCCCTCGCGGGCCTGCGCGAAGCGCCGCGATCCAAAGAGCGCGTTCGCCCGGGCCAGTTCGGCCTTGAACCGCGCCGTGCCGGCTGCGACAGGTCCCATCCCGCTCGGCCCGAGGTCGGTCGGAATCAACGACACCTGATCGCTCAACGGGAATTCGTAGTAGAGCCGTTCGTAGGCGGCCATGGCACGCGGCCGATCTCCGGCCGCCTGCGCGGCATGCGCCAGATGCGCGAGCGCCTCGTCTTGGTCCGCGGGCTTCAAGGCGCCGAGCGCGTCGTAGAGCGCGACGGCGGCTTGAGGATCTCCCATCGCCTCGGCCGATTCCGCCTCTCTCATGGTGGCCAGCTCGAGGAGCGCGCCCTCCGGCTTTTTCGCGCGAAGGCCACCGAAGATGCGGCGCGCCTGTTCGTGTCGAGCAAGGCCCTCCTCGGCGACGCCGCGAAGATACGCCGCGTGATCCGCCAGCGCGGTGGACGCGAGCGCCGGCACCGCGAGGACGGTGATCGCGCGCGCGAACTCTGCCTTCGCGATGAGTCGCGACGCCTCAGTCAGGCTGCGAAGGGCCGCGCCTCCCTCCGCGGCCGATGGCCGCCACGACTCGGCAGGCACGAACCACAGGCGCCCGGGTTCAGACGGAACCGGCGGATGGACGGTCGGGCGAAGATCAACCGGTCGGGCATCGGCGGCAGCCTGGCGGATCTTCCCGGGGCCGGGACTGGCACCGGTCGAGACAATCGACTCGCGGGCGAGGATGGTCAGAACAGCGCAGGCAAGAAGGAATCGAACACGTGAAGTCATCGGGCAACGACGGAACATCTGAGGCTACGGGGCACCGAGCAGGCTCGCGTCGCCGCTGGCGAGCGTGCGCACGAGTTCCTGTCCGAAATGATCGGCGCGCGCCCTGACGGCTGCCGGCACGCGCTCTTCGTAGAGCGTGCGCGCCCGGTCGATCTCCGACTTCAGGCGCTCACGCAGGTTGTGATCGCGGCGGCCCTGTGCGACGGCCGCCTCGTTGTACATGATAATCTCCGACACCAGCAATCTCGCGTACCGCCGCGCCGCATCGTCGTCTTCCTCGCCGATGGCGTGAAACGCCGGCGAGGGCGCCGCCTGACCCGGTGCGGATGAGCCGCCATCTCCCGCCGGAGAGGGCCGCGACACCGTGGCGACCGTCACGACCTCGAGGCAGCGGGCCGCATGCCGCGCGAGCAGCTCGATGGCTTCCGGCCACGCGCTTGGCACTTCCTTCTCGCCGGGCCCCGCGTTGTCGGCATACACGACCGCCACCGTCTCGCCGCCGACGCGGATGGGTACCGCGACGCCCGCGCAATCGTCAGGCAGCGGACCGAAGGGACTCGCCACGGCCGCGCCGCCGGGCTCCGGCGTGCTGCACGACCTCCCGGCCCGGATCGCCTGTGCCACGATTCCCGATTGGCCGACAGCCAGCCCCATCGCGCGAGCGTCCTCCCCGGAATCGAACCCCGCGAGCCGCCAGCCCTGCAGTCGATCGCCGAGGACGAGGAACACCGCCACGCGGGGCGCCTCGCCCGACGCGGAGTCGGCCACCTGGTTCAGGACGTCGCTCAGTGAACCGGCGCCATCGAGCCGGCGGATGCCGTCGAGCAGCCGTTCGAGTTGCTGCAGCTCCACCTGGCGTTCGGCCGCCATTGCTTCCACCCTTAGCTGCTGGAGCGTGCGTTCGGCCTGTGACTCGAGGGCGGATGCCGCCCGAGCGGCGACGTCTTCCTCGACGCGGCGTTCGAAGTCTGCGTTGAGAGCCGCGATCGCTACCTCGGTCCTGCGATTCCCCTCGACGCGCGCCGCTTCGACTGCCGCTTCGACTTGTCGCGTCGACTCCGCCTGGGCGGCCGCGACGGCCTGCTCGACGCGGCGTGTGGTCTCGGCGGCGGCCGCCTCCATCTCGTGCCCGCTCGTGAGGCGGTCGGCGGCGATCGCGGTGCCGAGTTCTTCAGAAAGGGCGCGGAACTGACCTTCGAGGCCTGCCGATAGCTCGCGCGCGGCGGCGTCGAGAATCGATTGAATCTGCTGCTCGAATGTCATGCCGGATTGCCCCTCGGGGATCACGACCAACGGGCTCGGCCGGGCATGTCGACAGCGCACACGAGACCCGGTCAATACATCGTATCGGACAATTCACCGCGTGACAGCAGGCGAGAGAGATTTTGGGCGAGCGCCTCGTCCCTGGCGTTCAGCCCCCAGCCCCTAGTACAATGATTCGAGTACCTGACCGGCCGGCCATTCCGGGCCAGCCTGCTGCCTCGAGACTGGGGGCGACACGGCTTCGACGGGGGCATGGGGCCGGGGGATGCATGCCGAGCGCCATCGACTCGTTAATCCGGTGGAAACAACCTAACTGCGAATCAGCAGTACGCTCTCGCGGCTTAACTAACCGCGACGTCCACCTCGTCCGGGCCTGTACGGCGGGACTGGATGTCATCTTCGCAGGCTAGCTTGCGGCAGGCGGTTCCGACCTGCCGCGGCGAATCGTTCTCGGAGCTAGCGGGCGGCGGTTTTTCGCCTCTTCTTCACGCCGCCTGCGAACCATTCAGAAGAGGACACGCATGTAGAGTCCGCCGGTGACGTGCTTTCGGACGCGGGTTCGACTCCCGCCGCCTCCACCATTCGACTCGGCCCTGCGGGCCTCGCTCATGGCAGGCCATCCCGAGGGCCGAGTCGAATGGTGCCCTGAGCGAACCATCGTCAGGAAGCGAGTCGAAGGGCACTTCACGCTGTCATGGCGGGCCAGCCCGAAGGCCGAGTCGAATGGTGCCCTGAGCGCACAATCGTCAGGGAGCGAGTCGAAGGGCACCGCGCTCGCTCATGGCGGGCCAGCCCGAAGGCCGAGTCGAATGGTGCCCTGAGCGCACAATCGTCAGGAAGCGAGTCGAAGGGCATTCTTGCCCCAGTACGTCTACATCCTCCGCTGCAGCGACGGTTCCTTCTACATTGGGCACACGACGGACCTGACGGCGCGTCTTCAGCGCCACCATGACGGCCGTGGTCCCGCCTACACTGCAATGCGGCGACCCGTTGAACTGGTCTATGCGGAGGAGTCGCTGTCAGCCGAAGGCGCGGTAGCCAGGGAGCGCCAGCTCAAGCACTGGACCCACGCCAAGAAGGCTGCGCTCGCGACTGGCGAGCGGTCGGGACTTCACCGCCTGGCGAAGCGTCGGAAATAGCCAGACCGGCGCAGATTGGCAGGCTCCCCGGTTGAAGGGAAGACGCAGGGAGAGTCTCTCCTGCCGATCACGGCCTCGAAGGGTAACCGCGGGCATCCGCCGGGGTGTCCAACACGCCAGGCGAACCGGCTCAAACTCGATCCGGGACTCCCGCGAAGCCGCGCCTGGCCACTTCGGCGAGCAGGATCGCGCCCGCCAGCAGGATGAGGTCCATCGTCACCCCGAGGCGGATGACGCCGAAGAGGCCGTAGAAGAGTCCAAGCACGGCGAGTGTCATCGACCAGGCACGAGACTGGAGCCCATTCATCGTCAGGCCAGCGCCGATCACCGCCGAGAGCGTCGGGCACGGGATGAGCCCGAGCGGCGCGGCGTAGAGGTAGGTCGCCCACGATCCGGATTGCACGAAGTGCGGGTAGGCCCAGCCGAACGCGAGAAGCATGACTCCCCGCACAACCGAGGCGGTGTTGCCAACGCTGACGAAGCCGGCCGGAAGCCGGATGGCAATCCCGACCAGCACCACGGTGAAGATCGCGAACACGAGGCCGTTGAATGGATTGCCTGATACCCACGCGAGGATGCTGACTGCGGCCAGTGGCATCGCCAGCAACACGCCGGCGAACTGTTTCCGCGGGCGCCAGCCCGAAATGAACGCCACCAGCCCGGCCCCGACCACGATGTGCCACGCGATCGCGAGCGCGCGCCAATCGTTCGTGATGACCGTCAGTCCGTCCAGAATCGCCTGTTGAGATGGCATGCGCGTGCTCCTCCTAGCGACGAGGGGGCGCGACGGGCGAGAGAACCTTGCCACCGAACGGCCGAGGCGTCAAGCGCCGGCGGCGCCGCCGCGAGCCGCTTGACAGAGGTCCCGCCAGGCATATACCGAACTATATGGTTCAGTATTCGAGACGCCTGGATGCGGCCTTCGCGGCCGTATCCGATCCGACGCGCAGGGCCATCCTGGAGCGGCTCGGGCGCGGCGATGCCTCGGTCGGCGACCTGGCTGCGGCCTTCGGGATGACCCTGACGGGGATTCGCAAGCACGTCCAGGTGCTCGAGAAGGCCGGGTTGGCCGCGACCGAGAAAGTCGGACGGGTTCGGACCTGCAGGCTCGGGCGCCGACGGTTGCAGGACGAGGCCAAGTGGATCGAGCGATACCAGGCGACGCTCGAAGCCC
The DNA here is from genome assembly GCA_963695795.1 of uncultured Acidobacteriota bacterium. Classification (GTDB taxonomy): domain Bacteria; phylum Acidobacteriota; class Vicinamibacteria; order Vicinamibacterales; family JAKQTR01; genus CAVOHU01. Next base: position 265,427 of record CAVOHU010000002.1, read on the forward strand.
GATTCGACCGGCTCGAGGCCTTCCTCGAGCGTACGAAAGGACAATCGAAATGAGCGAGAATCCCGGTCAGGCACGGGTAACCACTCCGAGCGATCGTGAAATTCGCACGGAACGCATCTTCCGCGCGACCAGGGATCGAGTCTGGCGCGCGTTCACCGATCCCGATCTCGTCTCGCAGTGGTGGGGCCGCGGCAACAAGCTCGTCATCGAGCGAATGGAAGTCAAGCAGGGCGGCCACTGGCGATTCGTCGAGCACGGCCCGGACGGCGTTCACGGCTTCGAGGGCCGCTACCGGGAGGTCACGCCGCACGAAGGTCGTGACGACCTCGCTCTTCCACACGGCGGAGGAGCGCGACGGCATGCTGAACTCCGGGATGGAGAGCGGTATGAGCGAGAGCTACGCCGCGCTGGACCGGCTGCTTTCTCGGCTGGGCTGACGAAGGGGGCAAGGACAGGCGTTGCGGGCGCGCCGGCATGGTGCGCCCGCAACGACGTCACGGCGCCCTACTTGCCCCCTCGCGCCGCGGTGGAGGGCGGCACGAGGTTGTTCAGGCGCATGTAGGTGACGATGTTGCCGTAGTGCTCGTTGATGTGGCCGGTGTTGTAGATGAGCGTGCCGATCTTCGAGCGGTTGCCGTTCCGCTCCATCATGTTCGCCTCGGTCACGGCGGTGAACGCCTTGTCGCAGACCGCGAACGAGTCGCCGAGCGCCTTCTCGAGATCGGCCTTCGTCATCTTGTTCGCGCCCGAGTTCTGAGTGTCCTCGGTGTCGAGTCGCGCGGGTCGTTGCTGGCCCGCGAGCGCCGAGCAGGTGCCGTTGTTGTCGTCGGCGATGTGCGCGACGAGGCGCGCCCACGAGCGAACGAGCGGCGTCGGCTGCCAGGTCAGCTTGTCCTCGGGAAACTGCGACGCGGCCTTCGAGATGTTGCCCTTGATGGCGTCGTAGGTTCGCTGAACCTCGGCGACGAGCGTGGGCGCGGCCTGCGGCGCGGCTGGGGGTTGGGCAGGCGGTTGGGCGGCGGCGACGCCTGCACTGATGGCGACGAGGCACATCACCAGACACAGCTTCTGCTTCATCTCTGCTCCTCCTCCGGCGGCTTCGACTCGACGCTCGATCGGGTCCGGCCTGAGCCGCCATGTCTTCGGGGGCGCTGGCCCCCTGAAGCTTCACCTTACTCCAGTTTCCTGGCGCCGCTTTCACTCTTGGTTCGGCACACAGGCGCAGGCGGTATCGGTAAACCTTACGTGACGAGCGCCCGCTCATTTGATTCGGCTGCCGCCGGCGGCTCCCCCGCTGAACGGCTAACTCGTTTCGATTCGAGCGGGTAACGGGCACGTCCTGCAATCTTGGCACTGGCGCGAAGCTTGCACCCGCCTCCCTTCAGGTCACGCTGAGCATCTCAAGCGCCTGCAATCGCCGTCCCGGCGGCCCGTCGTGGTACGCGGACACGCCGGAGCTCCGGGCACGGCACGTCGGCTGTAAACTCGCATCGGGACAGCCGGCGAAGACAGGAGGTTCTCATGCAACAGCGCACTCGCGGATTGTCGATCGGGCTTGTCGTAGTCCAGGCGATCGTGTTCCTTGCATTCGTCCCCACGCCCGCACGCGCGCAGCTCTACCTGGCGCCGTATGCCGGCGCGGACGTCGGCGGCGATGCCGGCAAGTGTCCGGCGATCTTCAGCGACTGCAGCGAGAAGCGCACGACCTACGGCCTGGCGGTTGGCAAGCTGCCGGCGGGCCTCCTCGGGTTCGAAGTCGATTTCGGCTACGCGCCGGATTTCTTCGGCAAGAGCTCGGCGCTCGAATCGAACAGCGTCCTCACCTTGATGGGCAACGTCCTCATCGGCATTCCGGTCGGGCCGATCCGTCCGTATGCGACGGCCGGCGTCGGGATGCTGCGCACCAGGGTGGCGTTCACCGCCGCCGACGTGCTGAGCTTCAACGACAGCACGTTCGGCTACAACCTCGGTTTCGGCGCGGTGTTTCTCGCCTCCGGGCATCTCGGGGTGCGGGGCGACTTCCGGCACTTCCGCTCGGGCAGCGACCTCACGATCCTGGGCATCGGTTTTCCGGCCAGCAAGCTCACCTTCTCACGGGTGAGCATCGGGCTGGTGATTCACTGAAGGGACGCCTCCCCGGTTCGAAACCGATCGGGGAGGCGATCCGCTCTCTGGCCTGAGGATGCAGGAGGTTACGTCGTCGTTCGATCGGCGGCGGGCGACCATGCCAGCGGGGCCACGATCGTGAAGAGGCTGCCCTGCCCGGGCGCGCTTGTCATCTCGAGCTTCCCTCCCAGCAGATCCAACCGTTCGCGGATGTTGAAGAGCCCGAATGCGACACCGGCTGTTTCCCGCTGCCGGACCTCGTTCAGGTCGAATCCCTTGCCCTCGTCGCTCACCACGATTCGCAGCCAGCCGTCCTCTCTCTCGCTGACTTCGACGCGAGCGTGGTCCGTCCCGGCGTGCTTGACGATGTTGAAGAGCAGCTCGCGGACGGCCCGGAACAGGGCGTAGCGAAGATCCTCGGCCGCGACGTCGATGCGTCCGGCGTCCACCTCGACCGTCAGGGCATGTTTGTCGAAATAGAACCGGCCGAGCCACTTCAGCGCCGCAGACAGGTCCGCGTGGCGCAGCACGGGAGGGCTGAGCTCCCCCGTGAGAGTCCGCGAGACTTCCAGTCCCTCGGCGATGAGCGCGATGCCCTTGACGAGCTCGGCCTGGACCGGGGCGGCCTGGGGCTGCCTGCTCAGGAGTTCGAGGCGCGCCCGCGCGGCCGCCAGCTGTTGCTGAAGGTCGTCATGGAGGACTGCGGCCACCCGCCGGCGCTCCCGTTCTTCGGCCACCGTCAATTCGCCCGCCAGAGCCCGAAGCTGGGCATTGCGCTGCCTCAGGTTCTCCGTGCGGTTCTCGAGCTCGGAGAAATCCGTGGCCACGAGGCAGATGCTGGGTCCGTCGGTCTGGTTGATTGATGCGGCCGAGGCGTGGACCGGAATGCGGCGGCCGTTTGCCTGGAACACGATGCGCGCACGCGCCGGCCAGGCCGCCGCGTCGAGGAGCAATCGTTCGAGCGTCTCCAAGGATTCCGGCGCCACCACGTGCTCGAGCGGGCGGCCCAGGACCTGCTCCAGGGCGACCCCGAGCCACTCGCACAGGCGGCCGTTCGAGAACAGCACTCGTCCGTCCGGCGTGACGTTGAGCGCCGCGTCGTTCATCGTCTCGACGAAGAGCCGGTAGACCCGTTCCGCCCCGCTCAGGGAGAACACGTTCACGCCGTGGTCGCTCTCGACGACTATCGCGTCCACGGCTCCCTGCCGGATGGCTTCGAGCGCCTCTTCGGCCTCCTGTAGGCGACGAGTCAGCTCCTCGTTCAGCCGGAGCAATTCCTGGCGGGAGGGCGGACTGGCGATCATTTCTTCGGTCGCAGGTCAAGCCCTACCAGGATGGACTCCCGGTTGGCCATGTTTCCGATGAACCGGCGCAGCGGCAGCGGCAGCTTCTTGATGAGCGTGGGCGCGGCGATGATCTGCTCGCCCTTCGCGAGCGTGGGCTGCTGGTAGATGTCCACGATTTCCAGCGAGTAGCGGCCTTTCAAGTGCTCCTCGCAAATGGCGGTGATGCTTGCGATCGCCCGAGTCGATGCAGGTGTGATCCCCGCCACGTAGAGTTTCAGCACGTACTTGGTCTTCTTCTCCGCCCGCAGCGCACGTTCCATCGTCGCCGCGTGCCCGCCGACCGCCTTTGGTTTCGCCATACCGCAGAATCCGATTACGACCGGGGGCGCAGATCCAGCCCCACCAGCACTCGATCTGTGTCCGCCAGGTCGCCGATGATCTTCCGGACCGGTTCAGGCAGTTTCCTGACCAGCGTGGGCACCGCCACGATCTGGTCCCCTCGGGCCAGCGTCGGCTCCTTGAGCAGATCGATGACCTCGATGCGATATTTTCCGGCGAGGTGCTCCTCGCAAATCCTCTTCAGGTTCTTGAACGCGTTGAGGGCGCGGGGCGTAGGTCCGGCCACATAGAGGCGCAGTTCCCACTCGGCGCTCTTGCGGCTTCCTGGCCTCCGTCGAGCCGACTTTCTCGGCATGCTGACCGGCACGGCTGCTCCTCCCGGCCGTCAGTCGGCCTTCCGCGCGGCGGCCAGCGCAGCGCGGCCGTCGCGCAGCTCCGCCTGCCTCGCCGTGGTTTCGGATCTCACCCGCTCGAGCTCGTCTTTCAGCCCACCAAGGCGCGTCTTGAGCGCCGCCAGCTCGGCCTCGGCCTTGAGGCGCTCGATCCCGACGTCGCGGCGCCGGCGCTCTGCGGCATGCTGTTCGGTAAGCGCCTGCTCCCGGTCCCTCGTCTCCTGGACGAGGCGGGCGGAGCCGGTGAGCACAACGCCCTGGCCGAGGTAGACGTCCCGCAACTCGATGCCGGCGTCGGTCAGCAGGAATTCCCGCATCTGGTTCGAGTGCGCCATGCCGCGGCTCTTGAGCACGTAGAGCAGCCGGTTCCGCTCGTTGGCCGACTCCACGAAGCGCAAGAGCAGCCACGTGTCCATCAACGACGAGATGCCGACCTCGCTCTGCTCCAGCGCGCCGCCGGCCTCGGTGAGGCTCGTGAAGATGCTGGTGATGCCCTTGTTCTTCAGAAAGTCGATCACTCGCGTCAGCATCTCCTTGATCTCTTCGCCCTGGCCGATCCCGGTAAGGTTTGTGATCGGGTCGACGACGACCGCATCGGGCTTGAACTCATCCACGAGCTTGACGATGCTGACCAGGTGCATCTCCAGGCCGGAGATGGTGGGCCGGACCGAATGGAACTCCAGCCGCCCGAGCCGGACCCACTGTTCGAGGTCCATCCCGATTGACGCCATGTTGCGCTTGATTTGGGCCGGCGACTCCTCGAACGAGAAGTACAGGCACCGCTCGCCGCTCTTGCAGGCGCCGTTGGCGAACGCGGCGGCGATGCTGCTCTTCCCGGTGCCGGCGGTGCCGCTCACGAGGACGCTGCTGCCGCGATAGTAGCCTCGGCCGGCGAGCATCGTGTCCAGGCGGGCGATGCCGGTCGACACGCGGTCTCTGCCGACCGGATAGGTCAGCCCCAGGGAGCTGATCGGCAGCACGCTCAGGCCGTGCTCGTCGATCATCGTGGGGTATTCATTGGTGCCGTGCCGGCTTCCGCGGTACTTCACGATCCGCAGCCGCCGCGTGGCGATCTGGCCGGTGACCCGGTGATCGAGCACGATTACGCAATCGCTGACATATTCCTCTATGCCGTGGCGGGTGAGGCTGGACTCGCCGCGCTCGCCGGTGATGATGGCGGTGACGCCCTTCTTCTTGAGCCAGCGGAAGAGCCGGCGCAACTCCGCGCGCAGGATGGACTCGTTGGGCAACCCGCCGAAGAGCGCTTCCACCGTGTCGAGGACCACGCGCCTGGCGCGAGTCCGGTTGATCATCTCCCCGAGCCGGACGAACAGGCCCTCGAGGTCGTACTCGCCTGTCTCCTCGATTTCACTGCGCTCGATGTGGACGTAGTCGATGGCCAGCTTGTTCTGGCGAACGAGGGCGGCCAGATCGAACCCCAGGCTCGTCATGTTCCTGGTGAGCTCCTCTGCCGACTCCTCGAATGACATGAACACGCCGGGCTCGCCGAACTCTCGAATGCCTCGCACGAGGAATTCCATGGCGAGCAGCGTCTTGCCGCAGCCGGCCGCGCCGCAAAGGAGCGTCGGCCGGCCCTTGGGCAGCCCGCCCTCCGTGATGTCGTCGAGTCCCCTGATGCCGGTCGGACATTTCTGCAGTCCTTGGGGCACCCGAGGGCTGCGACGTCGCGTTGCCATGAAGACCCTCGTTGAAACGGACACCCGCCACGGACGACCCGCTGTTCTCAACAATAGGCGGCGCCGAGTCTTCTCTATTTTCGAGCTGAATTCGAGCGGGGGCAGTCCGCTGTCGCGAAGCACGTCGTGCGGTGCTAATAATTAGTCGATTTCAGTCACGTGTGCAAGGGCTCAGTACCGGTCTCCTTGCAGGGTACCAGGTACCTGCCGCACGGCACGTTCGAGGCGCTGCTTCGAGGGGCGGCACGGATCGATCCCGGCGCTCCCGGGCGGCCGGCAACGAATCGCCAGCCGCCCGTGGAGAGCCTGGACGCCGCTACCTCTGGCCGAACCGGTAGCTGACGTTGATGCGGAAGACGCGGGGCCCGAGCACGCCGGTTGGCGAGCCGAACTGCGGGATGCTCACCCTGTCGTTGGTCGTGTAGTCGGTCACCGAGATCACGCCGGTCGTCGTCCTGACGTTGAAGACGGCGTTGTTGTTGGTCACGTTGTAGGCGTCGACGCTGACCTCGATGACGTTCTCCGTGAAGCGCAACACCTTGCCGAGCCTCAGGTCAAGGGTCGTCAGCCACGGCAGCGTTGCGCTGCCCCGCGGTTCGGCGTTGACGCTCACGCCCGCGGTGTTCTGCACGAGCCCCGGCACGCTGTAGGTGCGGGTGTAGGGCTGGCCGGAAAGCGCTCGGAAGTTGGCGCCGAACTGGATGTCCCACGGAAGCAGGTAGGACCCGGTCAGCTTGAAATTGTGCGCGCGGTCGATGGCGGCCTTGCCCTGGTTGTTGACGAACGAGTTGGGCGAGGTCACCGACGTCGTGTCCACCAGCGTTCTCGACCAGGTGTAGCCGCCGAGCAGCGTCCACCGGTTGCTGAAGCGCTTGGTGACGGTCACCTCAACGCCCTGGAATCGCTGCGACACGCGGTCGTCGTTGCCCGTGCCGGTCACCGAGGAGAGCGCCGGCGTGTTCTCGTTCCAGACCGAGAGCTGGCGGTCGTCGGCGGTGCCGGCGATGCCGTCGCGACCCGGATCGGGAACGGTCATCGGCGAGTAGTAACTGAACGGGATGCCCAGCTCCACCGTTGCGATCTGGTTGTGCTCGCGGCGATGGATGTAGGTGAGGCTCACCCCGAGGTTCGGGACGAGCTCGTGATCGACGCCGACCGTGTACTCGTTGCGATACGGCCTGCTCTTCAGGAGGAAGCGCGACTGCAGCTGTTCCGCGGTCAACGGTACGCTCGGCGCCGACGGCGTTCCCAATTCCCCGTTCTGGTACGTGAGGTCTCCGTTCAGGTCGTTCCAGGTGTAGTTCTGGGTGATCAGCCCGTTCGGATTCACGCCGCCCGGTGTGCCGGTCCCGATCGTGTCGTAGTAACGCGCCAGCGACGCCCTCACGGCGGTCTTGCCGTCGCCGAACACGTCGAAGACCACGCTGCCCCTGGGCCCGAACGTGTGCCAGAGCGGCACGTCGTGCACGGCCGGGAACGAGCGCCGGACGGTGTAGGTGGAACCGTTACTGAGCGACAAGACTGCGCCGTCGGAGAAGAACTGGCTCGCCGGATCGTTCTGCTCCGGCAGCCATCCCTCGACGCGCTCCCACCTGATGCCGGCCACGGCCGTCAGCCGCTTGAAGGTGTAGGAATCCTGGGCGTAGATCGAGGTCGCCATCACGGAGCGCTTCTGATCGAGCGGTGTGTTGAGCACCTGCACCTGGACCGGACCCGCCGGGCTTCCGCTCGCTGTCGGCAGCGACCGGTAGGTCAGCCGCACGTCGCCGTTGACGGAGGTCTTCACGTCCTCCGGCGTGTAGGCGTTGTCGATGCCCGCCCGGATCTCATGGCGCCCGCCGAGCGCGTGCGGGATGTAGTACTGCCAGTTCGAGCTCACCTGCAGGCGCCGGCGATCCATGACGGGCTGGCTCGTGTTGGCGCGCGTCCTGATGCTGGTGGACGAGTCGAGGAGCGTCTGCATGTTCGTCTTCAGGTTGAGCGGGAAGTCGATGCTGTTGTAGCTCACCCGCGTGTCGACGAACTGCCGATCGCTGACCACCCAGTTCCAGAGGAACTGGTACACGGCAAGGATGTCGTGCTCGTGCCAGACCGATTCCGGCGTCTGCGTGCCCCCCGACGAATCGGCGCCCCTGTTGGGCTTGTCGTACACCTGGCGGCTGGCGGTCACCTGCAGGCGATGATTGGGTGCCGCCTGGTAGGTCAGATTCGCGAGCACCGAGGTGATGTTGGTCGTGTCGGTCTCCGCCGCGCCCGTCCAGACCGGCGCCGGGAACCCCACGAAGTGCACGGCGGTCCGCTGATCGTTCAGCGCGCCGAAGTAGAACAGGTTGTTCCGCGCGATCGCCCCGCCGGCGCTCAGATTGACGTTGGTGATGTGATCGACGGCGTTGGCGTTCGGCCGCACGCCCTGCCGCTCGAGCGCGGGACTGATGTTGTCCGACTGCGTGTGTTTGCCCTGGTAGGTGCCGAGCACGCCCGCCTGGAAGCGGTTCGAGCCGCTCTTGGTCACCATGTTGATGAACACGCCGCCGCTCGGCACCGTGATGTCGTTGGCGCCGGTCGACACCTGGATGTCCTCGAACGAGCTGGGATCGTAGTAGTAGCCGGCGTACCCGATCGCCGCCGGGTCGCCGACGTTCACCCCGTTGAGCATCTGGGTGTTCTGGCCGTTGCCGGTGCCGCGCGCGGTGATGCCGCGCTGGAGGCCGCCCTGGTTGCCGCCGACATCGGGCGTGTCCATCACGAGGCCGGGCACCTTGTATTCCACGATCGACCAGATGTCCCGCCCGGCGGGCGTCGTCTCGAGCAGCTTGGCGTCGAGATGGACGTTGACATTCGCGCTCTTGGTGTCGATGACGGGCGACTCGGCGGTGATCGTCATGACCTCGGTGAGGCCGCCGACCTTCAGCGTGAAGTCAACCGATGTGGTGCTCCCCGCCCCGACGACAATCCCGTTCCGGGAGACCGCACGGAATCCCGCGAGCTCGGTTCGAATCGAGTAGGAGCCGGGCGGAAGCGAGGGAAAACGATGGATGCCGCCCGCATCGGTCACGGCGACGACCGATCCGGACACGAGCAACGGGCTGCTGACCGTCACCGTGACCCCTGGCGTCACGGCGCCCTGTTCGTCGACGACCCGGACGAAGATGCTGCCCGTCTGAAGCTGCGCGGAGGCTGGCGAGGCCGCGAATCCTGCCGCCAGCCCGACGACTACGATCACGGCCCACCGGCGCATGACCCCTCCTGTGGCCCGCGCCGGACCTCCCGACAGTTGCGCCCCCCTGCCACCCCGTTTCCGCCGGTGACCCGGCTACGGGAAAACCTCCCCGAGAAACGCCAGCGGCCGATGGGCGCGACGCTTGCGCGTGAGGTCGCTCACGCGCCGGCGAGACCTCGCCGGCCGAAGGCCTATCCGGAGAGAACCTGATTGGATTGATCGAGATTACGCCCGGACGGGTCCCCGATGCAATCACCCGGGCGGGCCGCCCGGTCCGCAGAGGCGTGTTCGGGGCCCGCTCGACGCAGAGCAGGCCCCGAAGGCCGCCCGTCAGAACCGGTACCTGATCCCCAGCTGCACAATCCGCATCGCGCCGGCGGCTGTCGGCTGGCCGAAGGTCGACACCGGGCTGCCCGGGTAGGCGCCCGAGCCCCACGTCAGGTTGTTGCCGGTGAAGTTCACGGTGTTGAAGACGTTGAAGGCGTCCACCAGCACCTGGATTTCGTGACGGCCGCCAAACCTGACAGCTTTCGAGAGCCGCAGGTCGACCTGCGAGTTCGAATCGAGCGCATACGTGTTGCGGCCGGCCCCGATCGGGCGGTCGTTCTGCACGGCGTCGCCGTTGGTGTCTCCGCCGACCACGATGTTCCCGAAGAACGGCGAGCCGATCGTGACGATCGGCGAGATGGCGATGTCCCCGAAGATGCGGCCGACGACGCCCGTCCACGACGGCGTGATGAACACGCCGTTGAAGACGAAGCGGTGCCGCTCGTCCTGCAACGAGCTGCCCCAGTCGGCCCCCGGATTCCGCTGGTCCATGGTCGACGGGTTGTCGAAGATCGGGTCGGGCACCAGGTCCTTCGCCTTCGACAGTGTGTAGGAGGCGTTGAATTGCAGGCCCCGGCTGAGCCGCTGTTTCACCGTGATGACCAGCGCGTCGTAGTTCGAGTAGGCAAGCGCCTGGAACTGGTTGTTGATGAGGATGCGCGGATCGGGCAGCTCCGCGGTGCGCTGGGACAGGTTGTAGATGTTCCGGCCCGACGCGTCGGCGATCGGCGGCGGCAGGTTCAGGTTGACCAGCGCCGGAAGGGCCTTGGCCCTGTTCATCATGTATCCCACGCTCACCGCCAGGTCCCTCGTGATGGCGTGCTCCACCGTGACGTGCGCCTGGTGGGTGTACGGCACGGGCAGGTTCGGATCCATCGTCGTGATGCTCTGCAAAGGAAACACCGAGTCCGGGATCGGCGACGGGCTGGTCCAGATGAGGTTGCCGTAGCCCTCCGGCGGCGGCACGTTGGGCAGCGCGCCCGGAGGGAAGCCGAGGTTCTGCCCGCGGAACCGCGCCGCGGCGGCCGCGCCGGTCAGCGTGATCGTCTTCACGGTGAGGCCGTTGAACTGGCCGGCGTTGCTGGCCATGTTGGTCAGCAGCATGTCGTAGTAAAGGCCGTACCCGGCGCGAATCACCGTCTTGCCTTCGCCGTCGGGATTCCAGGAGACGCCGATCCTCGGGGCGATGTTGTTCGCGTCGGTGTGGATGCGCACCGGGCTCGGGTCGAGGATGTTGGCCACACGGGGGTTGATTGACAGGTCGTAGCGCAGGCCAATCGACACGGTCGCATTGTGCGCCGGCTTGAGATTGTCCTGCACGAAGAACCCGTAGGTCGTGTAGGACTGATCGGTGCCCGACGATCCGAAGCCCTGGAGGAAGTTGTTCGAATTGCCGTCGAGGAACGCGGTCAGGTTGGAGAACGAGAACACTCCGCCCAGTCCCCCCAGCGGGCCGGCGTTGGTGCCCGGCAGCGAGCTGACCAGATTGACCCGGTTGATGTCGAAGCCGGCCTTCAGCTCGTGGATACCGGACAGGCGGCTGAACGAGTCGATGATCTGGTAGCGATTCTGCGTCCGGCCCTGCGGCTGATTCAGGTTGCGGCCGAAGTTCCCGACCCCGGAGATGTTGATGCCCGGCCCGATCGAGTCGCCAAGTTTGCCGCCCGACGTGTATGTGGAGTACTGCACGCGCATCTCGTTCAGCATCGACGACGAGAAGATGTGCGAGTACGACCCGACCGCCGCGTTCGAATCGACCATGCCCGCGGTGCCGGCACGCGTGAGGTCGTTCAGACCATTGCCGTTACCTGTGGTGCGTTGGCGGCTGTAGATGTGACGGACGTAGAAAGAGTTGTTCTGCGAGGCCTGCCAGTCGAACTTCCCGACCAGCCCGTGACGCTTCGTCGAGGTGGGAAACGTCCCGGGTCCCCCGACCGAGGGGTAGCCGTACTTGATGTCGCGGGGATAGTTCGGTCCGAGCGCGACGCCGAGCGCCGCCAGCTTGTCGAAATTGCCGGACAACACCGCGTTCATGATGTCGGTGTTCTTCTGGCTGATCGTGACGGTGTTGAAGGCGTCGCTCTGGAACAGCTCGTACGAGCCGAAGAAGAACAGCCGATTCCGCATGATCGGCCCGCCGAGCGTGGCTCCCGGCTGCAACTGGCGGTAGGGCGGCGTGCTGCCCCCGGCGAGCTTCGTGAAGTACGGAACCGCCATCAGGCTCTGGTCGCGGAAGTAGAACGAGGCACTTCCCTCGAAATTGTTCGTCCCCGACTTGAGGATCGTGTTCACGACCCCGCCGCTCGCCCGGCCGAATTCCGCCGAGTAGTTGCTGGCGAGGACCTGGAATTCCTTCACCGCGTCGAGGTTCGGCTGCGCCATGAAGCTCCGCGTGGCGTCGTCGTTGTTGTCGACGCCGTCCACGATCGACAGGTTGCTCCGGGCGCGCGTGCCGCCGAAGGAGTAGCCGCTGCCGGTGGTCGTGCGCTGCGGCGTGGTCGCCGGCGCGGTGAGAATGAACTGCAGCGGATTGCGCACGTTGATCGGGAGGTCGCTCAGCTGCTTCTCGCTGACGAGCGTGCTCATGTTCGTCTTGGTCGTCTCGACGACCGTGGCCGACTCGCCCGTCACCGTGATGGACTCGTTCAGTGAGCCGACCTTCAACTGGATCGAGAGGCTCACGCGCTCGCCGAGCGTCGTCGTCACCTTGCTGAGCGTCACCGGCCCGAACCCCGGCAGCTCCGCCTTGACCGAGAAGCTCCCGGGTTGCAGGTTCAGCGCGAGGAAGGCTCCTCGCCCGTCGGTGACCAGCGAGCGCGAAACGCCCGTCGAATTCGACGTGACCGTGACACTGACGCCGGGCAGCACCGCGCCGGTCTCGTCCTTGACGACACCGGCGATATCCGCGCCGACCGACCGCTGTGCGAACACATTGGCGGAGGCCAGCGTGCCAATCGTCAGCACGCCGGCGACGACGAACGGACGCCAAAAGGACCGCCTACCCATTGCGTTACCTCCTCGGGAAGACGTGTGGTGCCTCGCGAGCGCGTGGTTCGACCGACGAGCGAATGACGAGATTCCCACCCTTGTACCTCGGGTACATCGACATGGCAAGGGGTATTCACCCAACGTCGGCGACCGGCCGCGCGAACGGCTCCTATCGAGCCGGCGACTCAATCCGCTGGAGCTTCTTCGCGACGAGCTGGGCGTTGAGCGGGCCGAGATCCTTCGCCGCCCAGGCGTCGAACGCCTTGCCGAGATCCGCCATCTCTCGCGCGATCGCATCGGTGCGGGCGGCCTGCGTCGCCGACGGCCGTCCCTCGTACCCCACCACGCTGCCGTAGAGCTCGACCAGATTCTCCCGCAGGCGCTCCTCGCCGGTGATCGCGCCGCCTTCTTTCGTCGCGACGATCTTCATCCGCAGCTCGTCGATCGCACCCGAGGCACGCCGCAAGTCCGCGGCCAGCTTGTCGCCCTCCGCGAGCCGCGCGGCACGGTCTTCCAGCGCCTCGCGCACGAGATTCATCCGTTCGACGACGGAGGTCATGGCGTTGAGCATGCCGTAGAGCCGCATCGAGAGATCGAACTGCGCCTTGCGGTCCTCGGCGGTGTGCGTGACGCGCGGATCGGTCTCGACGCGAAGCGGCGCGGTGACCTCGGTCTCTCCTTCGACGAGCTTCACCGTGTAGGTGCCCGGCAGGAGCCGCGGGCCGACGCCGAAGCCGGCCGTCGCGGCCGGGGGGATCCGCGGCGGAGGCAGCCGCATCGACCACGCCACTCGGCTCAGCCCGCGGCGCTTGCTCGTCGGCAACGTCTGCACGAGCTTGCCGTCCGGGTCGTACACCTCGAGCGTCATGTCGCCGAAGATGTGGCGCTTCTGCAGGTAGTAGGTGATGACCGCGTCGCCCGGCGGATTGGGTCCGATGAACTCGGCGTCGCCGTTCGCCCATCCCCCGGAGGCGCCGATCCGCTGCACGACCGGCGCGCCCTGGAGAAACGCCGCGCGCCCGGTCAGGGTCTGTGCCGTCAGCGCGCGAAGCGGGGTGATGTCATCGATGATCCAGATGCCCCGCCCGTGCGTCGCGATCACGAGATCGTGGTCTCGCGGGTGAATCGCGAGATCGCGCACCGCCACCGACGGGAATTCTCCGCCCTTGTACTGCGACCACGTCGCGCCGTCGTCTACCGAGATCCAAAGGCCGAACTCGGTGCCCATGAAGAGCAGCCTCGGATTCACGAGGTCCTGCTTGATCACGTGCGCGTAGCCGCGGACCGGCGAATCAGCGGCCACCAGGTTCGTCCAGGTCTTCCCGTCATCGGTCGACTTGTAGGCGTACGGCTTCATGTCGCCGAACATGTGACGGTCGAAGGTGGCGAAGATCGTCGAGGCGTCGAACGGGCTCGGCTCCACGGTCGACACCCACGAGTGCTTCGGGAGTCCGGCGATGTTGGAGACGAGGTTGGTCCACGTCCTGCCGGCGTCGCGCGTCAGCTGGAGGTTCCCGTCGTCGGTGCCCACCCAGACGAGGTTCGGGTCCTTCGGCGACTCGCCGATGGCGTAGATCGTGGTGTGCATCTCGGCCGACGAGTTGTCGACGGTGATGCCGCCGGCCTGCTCCTGCTTCTGCTTCTCCGGATCGTTCGTCGTGAGATCGGGCGAGATGCGCTCCCACGATTGCCCGAAGTCCCTCGAGCGGTGCAGGAACTGCGAGCCGATGTAGATCGTCCCGCTCCTGGTCGGGCTGACGTGAATCGGCGTGTTCCAGTTGAATCGGAGCTTGCCGTCGCCGTACTCCGGCAGCGGCTTGATGTCGCGTGATTCATGCGTCTTGCGGTTCACGCGCCCGATGTAGCCGCCCTGCGACTCAGCGTAGACGTAGTCGGAGTTGGTCGGATCGACGAACATCCAGAAGCCGTCGCCGCCGTACATGTTCTCCCACTGGCTCTTGGCGATGCCGCCCGGATACTGGGATTCACCGACCCAGGAGCTGTTGTCCTGGAGCCCGCCATACACGCGGTAGGGCCGTTCCATGTCCAGGCTCACGTGGTAGAACTGGGAAATCGGCAGGTTCTCCCCTTTCCACCAGCGGTCCCCGCCATCGTACGAATACCAGATGCCGCCATCGTCGCCGGTCATCACGTGATCGGTGTTGAGCGGATCGATCCAGACGTCGTGGTGATCGCCGTGCGTGCCGCCGCTCACGTTGTTGAACGTGGCCCCGCCGTCGGTGCTCATGATGAGCGGCCCGTCGGGCTTGAAGAGCCGGTTCTCGTTCTTCGGATCGACGATGAGGTTGGCGAAGTAGAAGGGGCGCCAGATCATGTTCTGACTGCGATCCTTCTTCTGCCACGTCGCTCCGCCGTCCTCCGAGCGGTAGAGCGCGTCGTTCGGTGCGACGGCTTCGATGAACGCGTAGACCACGTTCGGCTTCGACGGCGCGACGGCGACCGCGATGCGTCCCCACGGCTTGGGCGGCAGCCCCTTCGCGGTCTTCTCGTCGAGCGGGGCCCAGGTGGCGCCGCCGTCGGTCGTCTTGAGCAGCGCGCTGCCGCTCGGCGCCGCCGGGCCGGCGCCGCCGGAGCGGAATGTCCAGCCTTGGCGGCGGAAATCCCACATCCCGGCGAGGATCGTCTTCGGATGCTGGGGGTCCATCGCGATCATCGAGCATCCGGTGGACGGGTTCGAGCCGGCGAGGATCTTCGACCAGCGCTTTCCCCCGTCGGCGGTGTGGTAGACCCCGCGATCGTCGCTGTCACTGAAGAGCTTCCCGGGCACGCACACGTAGACGGAGTTGGCGTCCGAAGGGTCGACGAGAATCCTCGAGATGCGCTCGGACTCCTTCAACCCCATGTTGGTCCACGTGTCGCCCGCATCGGTGGACTTGTAGACGCCGTCGCCGATCGACACGCTGTTGCGCGTCCACGACTCCCCCGTCCCGACCCAGATCACTTTCGGGTTGGTCGGGTCGATCGTCACCGCGCCAATCGATTGCACCGGCTGTTTGTCGAACACGGGCTTGAAGGTCGTGCCGCCGTTCATCGACTTCCAGACGCCGCCGCTCGCGGATCCGACGTAGATCGTGAGGCGATCCCCCTCGTGCACGGCCGCCAGGGCCGCGATGCGCCCGCTCATCGCGGCCGAGCCGATGTTCCGCGCGCCGAGCCCCGAGGTCGTCTCCGAATCGACGCGTGGGACAGCCTGTTCCCCGGCGGGTGAAGGCGCCGGGACCGCGGGCGCGGGAGGCGGCTTCCTCATCGTCTCGGCAGGCGCCTTTCCAACCGGCCTGGCCCCGGCCTTCGCAGGAGGTTCGGTGAGCGCGCTTCGAACCTCGTCGGGCGTCGTCGGCCGGGCACCCGGCCCGGGCTTCGCGAACGCCGAGTCGTCCAGCGGAACGTTCGTCTCGATCCGCTGCCATGCGTATTGCGCCTTGTTCGCGCTCGACCCCCCCTTCGGGCCCAAGGCGAACCCGTAGGGAAAGAGGACGCCGTTCACGTCCTTGTAGTCGCCCAGCTCGACCTCGAACTCGCGTTCCGCGCCCCGCACGATGCGTTTGACCTCGTACTTGATGGGCACGTACGAGTCGGCGTCGATGTAATAGGTGCGCACGTCGCCGTTGCTCTTGAGGGTCGCCTTGATCTTGAACACGTCCGTGCCTTCGATCTGGTCCCGCCCGATGAGTTCGACGGTGTGGCCTTTCCGCTGGTAATCGATGAGCGGATCGTCGAATTCGGAGTCCTCGAGAATCGACTTCAGCTCATCCTCCGAAAGCGATTCGGCGTCCTTCTTTCCCTGCCACGGCTCGATCTTCCAGCCGCTCGCGCCGTCGAACGCGTTCACCCCGACCATGCCGCCGAACGCGAACTCCTCCCGCACCTTGTCGGGGCGCTTGTTCTCGTTCCGGACATCCGCCTCGAATCCGCCGCCGCCATAGAATTTCCCGGTGCGACGTACTGTCTGGACGGTCCTGATTCGCTCGGCGCCACCGATCCGTTGCTGATACCTGGCGATGATCTCGTCCACGGTCTGCGCGTGGACGGGCGCCGCGAGGAGGCAGAGCGCGACCAACGAGATCAGCAGTCTTCCCATGGCAGTTTCCTCGGAGTTGTGGTGACGCGCGGGGCGGGCACGAATCGGCTCGAGCGCTTCATCGATGTGCGGGTTCTGAAACCATCATAGCGCAAGGACCGCGATGAGGGTCGGCGTGATGGAGGCGCGCGACGGCATGTGGAGGATTTCCGCCGCCCGAGGCGGCCCCAGGCGGCTTGACTGCGCCGCACGCGGCTCATACTGATCTCGATCGTCTCGCCCGGGCTGCTCGAAACGGTGATCGAACGTCGAAGGTGACCTCGTGCAGCCCTCGATTCGTCGGCGCATGCGTCACGATGCCGCGCGGATGGGGAGGCTGGTTGCCGTCACGCTGGGGCTCATCGCCACCGTGCCCGCGTCCGGACCCTCCGCACAGGTGCCAGCGCCCTACCAGTTGTTCGTCCGCACGGATTGCGAGCTCGAGTCGAGCTACTCGGTGGAGCGAAACGCCACGACCGTCCAACTGGCGCTGACGCCGCCCGGTCCCGGCGACATGCCGTCCGGCGTGTCGCTCATCCTCACCGCCAGCCATTCCGGACCGCCAGCCTGCCGGTCCCGGCGGTGACATCTCGGTGCTGGTCCTGCCATCCGCAACCGGAAATCCCAACGTCGAACGCGGACTCGAGCTGAAGTTCAGGCTCGAACGCAGGGGAGAGGACCCGATCGCGCTCGACTATTTCGGAAGGAACTGGGGAGAGTACGGGTACATCCCGGCCGGAGGCGAAATCACGCGAGTCGTGTTCAGCATGAGCGTCGCGGACCTCAGGGCGCTTCTGCAGGCCAGCAAGGTGACCGGGCGAGCGATGAACTGCCGACTTCGTGCTCGCCGACCGGCACCTGGCCGCCTTGCGCCTGTTCGCCCGGGCGATCGGCGTTTCAATCCCGTCCGACAAGGGTCCCCTCCGCTGAATTCCGGCGCGATGCAGCGTCGCCAGCGAGCCGCTCCCTGACCGGGGCCGGCATCGCCAGGCAGAAGTCCACCGCGCCCTGCAGGCGGCCGGGAGAGCGCTGTCGTAGAATGCCGTGCAGCATCGACGGAGAGCTTCGCCGTGCCTTACTTCACCTACATCCTCCGTTGTGCGGACGGCACCCTCTACACGGGCTTCACGACGGATCTCGCCGCGCGCGAGCGCGCGCACAACGAGGGCCGAGGCGCCAGGTACACCTCCGGGCGCCGGCCCGTGAGTCTCGTGTTCTCCGAAACTCATGAATCGCGATCGGCCGCGCAGCGGCGCGAAGCCGAGCTGAAGAAGTGGAGCCGCGCCCGGAAGGAGTCGCTCATCGTGCCCGGGTCGTCCTGACTCTACCGGTTCGCGGCGCGGATCCGCCCGGCGAACCCGTCGACGTCCTCCTTGATGTTCTTGACGATCGAATCACCGAGCGTGGCCGCCGGGCCGCCCGCGATCCCACCCTTGTGCAGCAGGGACACCTGCAGCAGCAGCGGCTTCGCCTGGTAGGACAGCGTCGTGGTCGCGTAGCTGTAGAGGAACGTGTCGTATCGTGACACGCACAGCCCGGACCCGACAATCGTCGTCATGACGTGGACATAGACGAAGGTGTCCTCGTCGGCGTTCCGCCGGACCCTGAGTCCCGCGTCCGCGAGGCTTTTCGACACTGCCGCCTCGATCGGACCCTGGGCCAGGCCGCAGTCCGCGGCCTTCGCCCCGAGGTCCTCGATCACGACGCCGAGGCTCGTGAGACCTTTGAGCTCCTGGTCGGGCGCTGGAGCGGCCCCGATTTGAGGGGCCGGCCGGGGAAGCGGCGCGACTGCCGCCCAAACGCCGCCGGGCGAGGTTGACAGGACCAGAAAGACACCGATGGCGGCCGCGCCCGTTCGAAGGAGGGGCGCCAGGCCAGCATTCGTGCGCATGGAAGTACCTCGCGACAATGGAGGCAGGCTCGACTCGATGGTAGCGCAGATTCAGCAGGACTCTGATGCCTCGGGAACGGCACTCGGGACAGCTGCCCGCCTCATCGCGGGATCGACTTGATCGCGTCGGCGACGAATGCCGCGCAGCGTTCTCCGGCGACGCGCTGCATCTCGGGCGCGTAGTACTCCGAGTCCGAGATGATGCGGATCGCGAGGAATCGGGTTCCGAAACCCGTGGCGACCCCGGCGGCGAACGCGCTTTCCATGTCCTCCGACGAAGCGCCGTACGTCTTCCTTACCCAGTTCAACCGATCGATTTCCCGGTTGAATTCAAACGCCGATCCGATCACGCCCTTGACGACACGGCCCCTCGCGTACGGCACGGGCAGCACCGCGTTCATCGCCTCGGGGTCGCCCGGAAACGTCCTGAACTCGACGCGCTCCTTCCCGCCGAGCCGCAGCCAGTGCGACATGGGTGTCCACCTGCCCAGGTCCACCCCCGAGCCGGCGTCCGCATGCGCGGATCGAAACGCACCGTAGTCCACGGTCGCTTCGCCAACGACGATGTCGAAGACCTTCAGTGCCGGGTCGATCGCCCCGGCTGTTCCCTGGTTGAGGATGAGCTTCGGGCGGAAGTTCACGACGGCGAGCGTCGTGGCCGCTGACGCGTTCATCGGGCCGACTTCGGTCCGAGAAATAACGGCGCTTCTCCCGTGAATCCTGCCCTTCCAGAACGTCCACGCCGCGATTTGGACGATCTCCCTGCCCTCGAGCGCGCCGAGCAGCGGCTGCAACTCGGAGTCCACCGCGCCTTGAATCACCAAATCGACGCCGGGAGAGTGCGGCTGCGCCTGGATGGGGCTCAGCGCCAGCGCCACTCCGGCCAGAAACGCCACGCCCAGTATGGTCCTTCGTGTGGTCCTCATCGGCGGCCTTTCGGCGCTTCGGCGCCACCAAACGAGCGTAGGATAGCAGTGCGCAGGCCCCCGCGTGTCGCGGTATGGGAGGAGCCATGAAATCGGAAGTCACCGCGCGCGATCTCGGGGACCTGAGTTCGCCCGTGCCGCGCGTGAAATACGGCCGCGTGAAGACGCTCCTTGCCATCGCGCGGACCCGTCCACATCTGCTCACCCCGCACTTCGAGTTCTTCTCTCGGCTCGCCGCGAGCGACGCCACCATCCTGAAGTGGTGCGCGATCGACATCGTCGGGGCGATTGCCGCCGTCGATGCTGACGGCCACGTCGATCGGGTGCTTCGGGCGCTGTCGGCCCGGCTCCGGGAGGGCAGGCTCATCACAGCCGGTCACGCGCTCTGGGCACTCGCGCACATCGCCCGGCACCGGCCGCAGTTGCAGCATCGGGTGACGCGGGCGATCCTCCGAGCCGAGCATCTCACCTATGAGACGCCGGAGTGCCGCAACATCGTGCTCGGCCACGCCGTCAACGCCCTCGGGACTTACGTGCCCCGCCCGCCGGAGGGAAGGGACATCGTCTCGTTCCTCGAGCGAACCGCGCGCAATCCGCGGCCGGCTACAAGGAAGAAGGCGCTCAAGTTCCTCGGCCGGAGGACTGGATCCGCTTCCTGACGGCGGACTCTCCTCGTGACTGACGCGCGCTGCGCCGCTCGAATTCAGATGAGCGACCTTGCGTTCGCCGCGCGCTCCGGCTAGGATCGGCCCTTCATTTACACGAGCAACGCCAGCGGCTCACGTCGCGAGTCTCGGAGGGGGCCCCCATGCGGATGTTCCTCGGCGGTATCGCTCTCACGCTCGTTCTCGTCTTCGGCAGCGCGTTCCTCTTCGTCAACCGCGGCTGGATCCCGGTCGGCGCCGATAACCAGCCCGGCACGATGGAGCGCCGCCTCGCCCACATGGCCACCAACGCGTATGTCGCGCGAAATGCGCCGCACCAGGAGAATCCGGTCGGGCCGACCGCAGCCTCGCTCATCGAAGGCGCGCGGATCTACGAAAGGCACTGCTCGGTCTGCCATGGCGGAGCTCGGCAGAAGATCAGTCCGCTTCGCTACAAGTTCAGCCCGCCCGTGCCGCAGCTGGTCAACCGCGTCCCGCGCGACCCCGACGGCGAATTCTGGTGGATTACGAAACACGGCCTCCGGCTGACCGGCATGCCGGCGTGGGATGGGATTCTCAGCGACGATCAGATCTGGGCCGTCGTCTGCTTCCTCAAGCACTCGGACAAGCTGCCGGCCGAGGCCATGGCCGCGTGGAAGGAAGCGGCGGGCGTCGCCGCTCCGAAGGCGCCGCCATCACTGGCGGCGGCGGCGCCAGCGCAGGCGGCGCCCTCCGCAGACACACGACGCGCGAAGGGTGCCAGATAGCGGAGGCGAGCGGACGCATTCCCGAAGCACACCGCGCCTGAGCGCGGTTCAGGCGCCTGGTCACTTCGCCGGCCCATCCCCCGGGTGGTACTGACGCTCGGTGTGGCCGTCGAGCTGCGTGCGGTAGAAGTACACCTCGCGCAGATCGCCGGTGCTGTACCGTTTGGCCTGATCGTTGAAGTGGCGCGAGGCCGGATTCCCGCTCTCGCCGCCGGCCGACACGGCTCTCGCCCTGACGCGATCGCCGAACTCCACGACCGCGACGAAACTGTTGCCGCTCGTTCCGTAGATCTTCTTCGAACCGCCGTACGATCGCGCGCCGAACGATGCGAGCGAACCCCACCGCGAGGACGTGAAGCCGACCGGGATGCTCGGCCCCGCGTCGTTGAACGGCTGAACGATGTCGCCCGTCAGGCGCTGGAAGCGATTGATCTCGCCCCATGGCGTCTTCCACGTGCCGAAGTCGGCGGCGAGCTTGTCGGTGACCGTCGCCAGCGCCTCGAGCAACTCCTGCGGCTTCGCCAACGTGGCGATGTAGACGTCCGGCGACACGCCCGCCTTCCGTGCCTCCGGCCCCACCCGGCGGTTCGCCTCCTCTGCCCAGAACACCGCGAGCGAAGTCGGGATCGAGTCGACTGACCAGCGGAAATCCCAGGCGCGCAGGAGCGCGATCTGATCCGCGACCCTGGTCTTGAGAGGCTCGGAGCCGGGGACCCCATCCCACGCTTTCACGAGGGCCGGCACGAGCGGCTCGAACGCGGGCAGGTAGCTGTCGTAGGCGGCCGCGATGAGCGAATCGAGGGTGAAGTCCTTCTTTCCCGGAAACACCTTCAGGGCATGGAGGCCTCTCGGCGACTCGCTCGTGCCCGATTCGACGTAGACCGGGAAGGCCTCGCGCTTCTGGCTGCTCGGGCCGGCGGCCGACCACGGCCAGTTGTTGGAATTGTAGAGCCAGCCGCTCGCGGGATTGAGCAGGAGCGGCGTCTCGTCCACCGAGAGCAGGCCCTTCCACTCGGTCGCGGGATCGCTGCCGTCCACGGGCCTCGTCCAGTCGATTCCAGCCTCGCGCTTCGGGATGAAGTTGCCGTGGAAGTAGGCGATGTTGCCGTCCGCGTCCGCGTAGATGGTGTTGTTCGACGAGTTGGTGTGCAGGTCCATCGACTGGCGGAAGGCCTTGTAGTCGCGCGCCTTGGTGCGGGTGTAAGACTGCGTCAGCGCCTTGATCGGCTCCTGCATGAGCCGGATGCTGACCCACTTGCCGTTCGACTCCCGGATGATCGGCCCGTGCACGCTGCGATAGACGGTGAACGTCCTCTTCGCCATGCCGCCGGCAGTCCTGTACGGCACGGTGATGGCCGACGCCGCGAGCGGGCGCTCCTCGGTGCCGTACTTGTAGACGTAGCGATCGCCCTTCTTCTCGACCGTCTCGAGGTACTCGTCGATCGCGTCGACGCCGCTCGAGGTGTGCATCCAGCCGGCGCGGTCGTTGAACCCCTGGTAGATGAAGAACTGACCCCACGTGATGGCGCCGTACGCGTTCAGGCCCTCTTCGCTCACCATCTGCGCCTCGGAGCGAAAGAAGAACGACGTGTGGGGATTGATGAGCAGCAGCGCGTGTTTTCCCGCCGTGTTCGACGGCGCGATCGCCGCGCCGTTCGATCCCCGCGGCTCTTCCGGCACCTCGGCGCCCAGGCTCACGGGGTCGGGAGCCGGGGTCTTCCCGTAGAACGACTGCAGCGGCCCGAGCGCCACCCGCTCGATGTCGCCGCCGATGCTGCCCTCACTGAAGGTGAGCGCCATCCACGGTTCGAACCTGGTGATGACCCGCGGCTTCGCCTCGGGGTGCTTGTAGAGGTAATAGTTCAGGCCGTCGGCGAACGCCCGCATCAGCGCCTGCAGCCACGGCGGGCTCGCGCGGAATTGCGCCTTCATGTCCTCGGGGTCGATGAAGAGCTTCATGCGCAGATCGCGATATACCTCCGACTCGCCCTCGGCCTCGGCCAGCCTTCCCATCGAGTTGATGTAATTCGTTTCGACCCGGTTGAAGTCGTCCTCCGCCTGTGCGTACATCACGCCGAAGACGGCGTCGGCATCGGACTTCCCGTACACGTGCGCGATGCCCCAGTCGTCGCGGATGATGGTGACCGAGGCGGCCTGGCGCTGCCATGCGGCAATCTCCTGGTCGCGGGTCCCCTGCGCGGACAACGGGATGCAGAGTGCGACGACGACAAGGAGGAGAACGATCTTCTTCACGAGTGCCCTCCGGCGGAAATCGGGGTTGCGACGGCGCTCGCACCATATCCCCGCTCGCCGCCGGGGGTCAAGAACGACTCGGGAGATCGGATCTCGCGGCGTCCCGGACCCCGATGTTCCCCGGAGGCGCTATTTGCCCGGGTGACGACTTGGGCTATGATGAGGTTTCGTTGAAAATTGTGTCTGTCGTTTCGGAGGCCCGGAGAGGCTCATGCAGCAAAAAGGACTCATCGTAGCCGCGGCGACCGCGCTTGTCGCTCTCGCCGTCGCATGTGGAAGCAAGGCCCCGCAGCCCAGCCCGATCAGCGCAACCAGCCCCATGGGCGGAGACGCTGCGGCTGACGGATCGACGCTGAAAGTCACCGCCCCGACGCTCGTATCGCCCATCAACAACGAGAAGCTGACCGGGACGAAACCGAACTTCGTGTGGACCGCGGCAGTCGGGAAATACGCCGCGTCGAGTTTCGGGTACCGCGCCCAGCTCTTGAGCGCAACCGGCGCCCTGCTGAAGGAGACGACCACCACCTCGCTTCAGTGGGCGATGGTCGACGATGTGGAAGTCACGACGGCGTATACGTGGCGTGTGCGAGCGGAAATCGGAACCTATGTCGGGCCGTGGTCCTCGGTCGGAACCTTCAGGTCGATGGACAAGCCCACGGCGTTCCTTCGCAACAACGAGCTCTACGACCCGCTCGTCGACGGAACGACCCTCGGGCAAGATCGAAGGCCCGGCGCACTTCGTGCCCGGCGTCGGACTCAGCCTCGACGCGGAAGAGACCTTCGTCGAATACACGCTGCCGCAGTCTCTCAGGGACGGCGAGTTCTCGGCGCTCATCACGAACCTCTCCGTCATCAGCGATACGGAGGACCCGAAGCTCCGGCTCTTCACCATGCGCGAAGGCTGGTCGGCCATCAACGACAACTCTACCGGATGAGCGTCGACAAGCGCGGCAACGGCGCGGTAGCCTGGCGGTTCATCTCCGGCGACAACGGCGCGGACGAATACGTCGAAACGATTGGCTCAGAGCGGGTCGTGGTTCCCATGCACGAGAACCTCACCTACTTCTACCAGGCGTCCTGGCGGGGCGGCGCGTTCAACGTGCTGATCAAGGAAGGCGGGTTCTACGGGAACACGGTGTACAGCTACGGAAAGCCCTACAAGGGCACCTACCAGCCGTCGCCGCACAATGTTTACCTCGGGTCACCCTTCCGGCCGGGCGATCGCGGCGAGCCGTCGACTGTGACGGCATGATCATCCGCCAGGTCTGGGTGTCCTCGAGTCCGCGGCCGTCCTACATCAATCAGTAGATCGCCGTATCAGAGCCTGAGCCGGGAGGCGCCTCGAGGCGCCTCCCGGGCTCGTCTCCCTTCCTCCACCCCGTCGCGCCTGAACCACCCGACAACTGGTCCCGTCTTGCACGACGCGGACCTCGAGATGGTGTACCCTGAGGCCCTGATTCCGCCCAGCTTGCGGAGCTTCCAGAGGAGCATGCCGCCATGCCATACCGGCGTATCTTCGGAGTCCTGCTCGTCACCGCGCTCTGGTCTGCCACCACCGTGTGGGCTCAGGGAGGGGCCGGCCGCGGCGGCGGGGCTGCAGGTGGCGGGATCGCGGAAGGGCTCTATCGATTCGACCCGTTGGCGGGCTCCGGCATGGCGATCGCCGACGCGCCCCCGATCGAGACCCGCCAGAAGGTCACGATCGGCGGCGAAGCGATCGCCTACACCGCGCGGGCCGGGTTCGTCGCGCTCCGCAGTGCCACGACCGGCCAGTCGGCGGCGCATGTGTTCTACACGGCCTACACCCGGGACGCCGGCGGCGAGGCGCCGCGTCCACTGCTCGTGTGTCTTGGCGGCGCGCCTGGCATCGCCGCGGCGTGGCAGGAATTCGGAGGGTTCGGACCGAAACGAATGAAATGGGCGGCTGACGGGACGGCGGGATCCCCGCCCTACGGATGGATTGACAACCCGCAGACGCTGTTGAACCAGGCTGATCTCGTGTTCGCGAACCCGGTCGGGACGTCGTGGAGCCGGCCCGACCAGCCGAGTCGAGGCCCCGAGTTCTGGACGAGCGCCGGAGATGTCGCATCGATGGGCGAGACGGTGCGGGCGCTCGTCGCGCAGCTCGATCGAAGGAACGCGCCGCTCTTCCTCGCGGCAGAAGATGCGGGGACCGGCCGGGCGGCCGGGGTCGCCACGTATCTCATCGAACATCAGTCGCCGGTTGCCGGGGTGGTGCTCCTCTCGATGCAGCCTTCGGCAGACTCGATCGCCGGCGACGAGCAGTTCATCACGATGCTGCCGAGCCAGATCCTGGCCGCGTGGCACCACAAGAAGCTCACGCCGGAGCTCCAGGCGCAAAGCGTGGAGAAGGTGGCCGAGCTGGCGCGCCAGTTCGCGTCGCGCCAGTACCTCCACGCGCTCTACCAGGGCGACCGCATGCTGCCCGAGGACCGAGCGAAGGTCGTCGCCGAGCTCGTGCGTCTCACCGGCATGTCGAAGACCTTCATCGTCAGCAACAACCTGCGCCTGCCGGCGGACAGGTTCAATGCGGAGCTGCTCCGCGAGGAGCGACGGGGGCTGGCGTCATCCGACGCTCGAATCGCGGGCCACGTCCCTGCGCCCGCCGGGGGCGGCCGAGGAGGCTTCGGCGGAGGCGCTCAGGCGGCCATCGACTTCCGGCACTTCGGGATCGCCGGCGGGTTCCAGTCGGCCTACGAGGCCTACCTGAAGCGTGAGCTGACGGCGACGGGCATCCCGGGGAGCGTGCTCTACTTGTCGGGCGGAGGCGTCGGCACTTATACGGCCACGGGGAACAGCGAGACGAGCCTCTCTGCGGCATTCGCGAGGAACCCCCGCCTCCGGCTGTTCGTGGCGATGAACCTCTTCGACCTCGGGGTGCCCTTCTACGCGGCGGAGTTCACGGTGGCGCACATGAACGTCGCGCCGGAGATCCGGACGCGCAACATCACGATCAGGCAGTACGAAGCCGGTCAGATGCCGTACCTCGATGCGCGGGCGCGGACCGCGCTCAGGGACGACCTGTCCAGATTTCTGACTGAAACTGCGGCGGCAGCTCGCCAGTAGCCGATACGCGAGGGACAACGACATGCGCACCCACACACGATTCGCGCTGCGTCTCTGCGGCCTCTGCTGTCCTCGGCGCTGCGGCCGGCACGGTGCTCCTGGCCCAGGGTCGGGGCGGAGCCGCGGCCACCAATACCTTCTACCGCTTCAACTACACGCTCGACGAGATGCAGCCGATCGACTACCCGAAGCAGCCGATCGTGACCGAGCACCAAATCACGGTGCGGGGCGAGCTGATCAGGTACACCGCGCGGGTCGGGTTCATGCCGATCCGCAACGCGACGAGTGGCGTCAGCGAAGGCCACCTCTTCTACGTGTACTACGCCAGGGACGGCGTGACGAACAAGGCGAAGCGGCCGCTCTGGTTTCTCTTCAATGGCGGCCCGGGCGCGGCGACGATCTGGCTGCACATGGGCGCGTTTGGTCCGAAGGTCGTGAAGCTGAATCCGGACGGACTGGCGCCGCCTCCGCCCTACACCTATGTCGATAACCCGAACTGCCTGCTCGACACCGGCGATCTCGTGTTCATCGATGCGATGGGCACCGGGTTCAGCCGGCCGGACCGGCCGACGCTCGGACCGAACTTCGGAGGCGTGGACAACGACCTCGCCGCGTTCGGGGAGTTCATCCGGAGTTTCCTGAACGAATACGACCGCTGGGGCTCACCGCTCTTTGTCGGCGGCGAAAGCTACGGCACGACGCGGGCGGCGGGGCTGGCCGGATACCTGACAGACCGCGACTGCCCGCTGAACGGCGTCATGCTCCTCTCGGCGATTTTCGACGTCAACGCCAGCGCCGGGATTCAGCGCCAGCTCGCGACGCTTCCGACCGAGATCATGACCGCGCACTTCCACAAGCAGGCTGCCGCCCGATCTCCAGAAGCTGAGCGTGCGGCAGATGGCCGACCGCGCCCGGCAGTTCGCGTCGGGCGACTACCTCGAATACCTGTTCGACGGCGCCCGGGCGGGTGCGGCAGCGCGCGACCGGGTGGCCACCGAGTTCGCCCGGCTGACCGGATTGTCGAAGGCCTTCGTCCTCAACAACGACCTCATGGTGCCGCTCGGGCCCTTCAGCACGGAGCTGCTTCGCGATCGGCACCTGATGACCTCCCGCCTCGACTCGCGGTTCGCGGGCTACCAGATCGACGGCGGGGCCATGGCGACGAGCTTCGATTTCAGCAACGCCAATATCGAGAACTGCTTCCTCACGGCGTTCGAGATGTATCTCCGGACGGAGCTCAACTACCGCAGCCCATCGCTCTACTACGTCTCGGGGAATGCCCCGCCGTGGTCGGGCGAGTACAACACGGTGGTGAACCTCGAGAACGGGCTCGCCAAGAACCCCCACATGCGAGTCTTCGTGGGCATGGGCTACTACGACTTCGCGTGTCCGTTCTACCCGGTCGAATGGACCATTGCCCACATGAAGGTATCCGACGAGGTCCGGAACCGGAACATCTCGTTGGGTTATTACGAGTCCGGCCACATGGTCTACATCGATCGGAAGGCCGCCGACCAGTATCACGACGACCTCGTGAAGTTCGTTCAATCCTCGCTGCCGAAATAGCTCGCCCGCGGACTGGAAATCGGACGGGCTCCGTGGTAGCCTGATAACCTATCCACCAGGTCGGCGTTCGGTTGATTGGGCGTGCCGCCCGCGCCATCCAGCGTGGGCCGCCTCCGGGCTGGCACTTCGGATTCGGTTCGAAGGCTCCCCGGAACGCCAGGGCGCGGGGCCGCGCACGCCGGGATTTCAGACATCCTTCGACGCGAAGGGAGCCTCACATGTCGGACCTGCAACTGCGCAAGACGGACATCGGCAGCTCGGTCCTCCCAGCGGACCTCGTCGAGAAGCTCCGCACGGAGATCCGAGGCACGGTCGCCCTCCCGGGCGAACCCACCTACGAACAGTCCCGCATCATCTGGAACGCGATGATCGACCGCCATCCGGCGATCGTCGTCCGGCCGGCCGGCGCGGCTGACGTGATCCGCGCCGTCAATTTCGCGAGGGATCGCCTGCTGCTCCTCTCCATCCGTGGCGGCGGGCACAACATCGCCGGCAGCGCGGTCTGCGACGGCGGGCTGATGATCGACCTCTCTGCCATGAAGTCGGTGCGCATCGACCCGGTGAGCCGGATGGCTCGCGTCGAGCCGGGCGTCACGCTCGGGGAGTTCGACCGCGAGGCCCAGTCGTTCGGCCTCGCGACTCCCACCGGCATCAACTCGACCACCGGCGTATCCGGGCTCACGCTGGGCGGCGGATTCGGATGGATCAGCCGGAAGTTCGGGCTGACCGTCGACAACCTGCTCTCGGTCGACATCGTCACGGCCGATGGCCAGCTGCTTCGCGCCAGCGACCGTGAGAACCCGGACCTCTTCTGGGCCATTCGGGGCGGCGGCGGCAATTTCGGGGTCGTGACCTCCTTCGAGTTCCGGCTCCATCCGGTCGGTCCGCAAGTGCTCTCCGGCCTCCTCGTGCATCCGCTCGCCCGCGCCAAGGAGGTGCTCACCCAGTACCGGGACGTCATGGCCAAGGCCTCCGACGATCTGAGCTGCTGGTTCATCCTTCGCAAGGCGCCGCCGCTGCCGTTCGTGCCGACCGAGTACCACGGCGCCGAAGTCCTGGTCCTGGCCATCTGCTACGCGGGCAAGGTCGAGGACGGCCGCGCGGCCATCGCGCCGCTCAGAGCCATCGGCAAGCCCGTCGCCGAGATGATCGATTCGCACCCGTACGCGGGATGGCAGTCGATGTTCGATCCGCTCCTGACTCCGGGCATGCGCAACTACTGGAAGTCCCACTCGTTCGCCACGCTCTCGGACGGGGCGATCGACGCGTTCGTCCGCGCGGCCGGTCAACTGCCATCGCCGCACTGCGAGCTGGCCGTGGCGGGGATCGGCGGGGCGATCAACCGTGTGTCCAAGCAGGCGACGGCCTACCCGCATCGCGACGTGAACTACGTGCTGAACATCCACACGCGGTGGAGCGAACCGGCAGAGGATGCCAAGTGCATCAAGTGGGCGCGGGACCTGTTCGATTCGGCGACGCCCTTCGCGACAGGCGGCGTGTATGTGAACTTCATGCCGGAAGACGAGGCGTCCAGGGTGCAGAGCGGCGCGTACGGGCCGAACTACGAGCGGCTCATGGCGCTGAAGCAGAAGTTCGACCCGGGCAACCTGTTCCGGGCCAACCAGAACATCCGGCCGAACGCCGGGAAGGCGAGCTGACCCAGTCGCTGGCCAAGCTCAGGTCTCGGTGCCGGTGCGCCTGGAATGCTCCGTGGCGCGCCGGCACACATCTCACATCCCGTTGATATCGCGGTTCTCGATCACCCGCTGCGGCCCTCCCCGCTTGGCGAGGGTGAGCATCGCACGCCCCATCTGCTCGGTCGTCGTGAAGTAGTTCGGTGCGACCCGTTTCAGCAATGGGATGAGCGGACCGGTGACGGTGTAGAAGAGCTGGTACCACCCGGTCTTCGATCGAATCCCGTGCATCGGCTGGATGAACGCCGGCCGGAACATGAAAGCCGCTTTGAAGGGCAGCCGCATGAGCGCGTTCTCGGTCTGGCCCTTGACGCGCGCCCAGCGCGAACGTCCCTTCTCGCTGCCATCGGTGCCCGCTCCCGACACGTAGATGAACGTCATGCCCGGGTTCAGCTTCGCGAGCGTTCGCGCGGCCGTGAGCGTGACGTCGTAGGTGACGACCCGATACTGCTCCGCGGGCATGCCGATCGAGCTGACACCGAGGCAGAAGAAGCACGCGTCGTAGCCGCGAAGCTCCGGCTCGAGCGCCGAGAAGTCGAGAAAACTGCGGTGAACGACCTCGCGCAGTTTCGCGTCGCGCGAGCCGCCTGGCGTCCTGACGATCGACAACACCTGCTCGACCTCCGGATCGAGCAGGCATTCGCGCAGCACGCCTTGTCCGACCATGCCGGTCGCGCCGAACAGGATGACCTTCATCGCGCGCGCTACTTCCCGATTGCGTCCATCGTCCGGATCACGGGATAGAACTCGGGCGCGGGCGTGCCCCCGAGCACGGGGTCGAGGATGTTCCACGCCATCAGCCCGTCATCCGACCTCGGGTCGAAGAGCAGAAACGCGAGGCGGGCGAGCGGTTGATCCATCCGGACGACGAGCGACCCGGCGGGCAGCGTCATCTCGGCCGGCTCCCATTTGCCGGTCAGCGTGCGCATCTTGTGCGTGCCTTGATACTCGCGATCGGCGAGCGAATTGGATTCGATCCGGAACCGCTCTCCTCTAAGTGCCTGCTCCTTGTCGGTGCGAACGTACTTGATGCCGTGAGCCTCCAGGCGGTCGGCGACGCTCGCGAGCACGCGCGCAATCGGCGAGCCGCCGCCGCCGCGTCCTCCACCCGGCCCGCCGGGTCCGCCGCGTCCGCCCTGGCCGGCGCCAGGCGCTCCTCCGCCGGCGCCTCGTCCGGCTGCTGCAGGCGGGGCGGCGGGTTGGCCGCCCGAGGCCGGCGCACCCGCGGGAGGCGGCGGCCCGGGCAGTGTCGCCGGAATCACGTAAGCCGCCGGCGCGACGCTCGTCTCGGTCGGTTCTGTCGTACCAAAGTGCGCCATCAACTCGCGGGTCTCGCCGCCGGCGACGCGCCGCCGGTACGGACGGTCGGGCACATACGGGTTCCGTTCGGTGACGGTCTGCGCGAAGACGATTTCCTTGGGCTCGGATCCCTTCACGAGCTGCTGCCGAACGGCCAGCGGCTTGCCGACGAGCGACTCCGCGTCCGCGGCCGCGACCGCTTTGCGGACCGCGCCGGTGTTCCGGACCACGTAGTCCACCACTTCCTCGACGAACCAGTAGCTTGCCTTGATCCGGTCTTCGAACGACGCGTACGAGTAGGTTTCGCTCAGCAGTCCCAGACGGTTGCGGACGCCGAAGTAGGTGGAGGTGTATCGGGCTTTGGCCAGTTCGGCATCCGAGGCCCACGCTCGCTCGCTGCCGCCGCGCATCACCCCGCCGTAGTAGAAGTAGTCCCAGCCGTGCTTGGCTTTGATGGCCCTGGTAATCGCGGGCAGCAGCTCGCCGCGCAGGAGTCCTTCGGTGGCTTTCGAGTTGTTCGGGTTGATGGACGATTCGTAAGTCAGATAGAACCCGCTGTCCGCGCTTCCGTCCGTGGTGTGCAGGTCGATGGCGACGTGCGGATCGTAGCGGTTGAGCAGCATCGCCAGCGAACGGGCCTCCGGGGACTCCAGCTTGGTGCAGTCCCGGTTCAGGTCCAGGTCCTGCGCGTTGGCGCGCTGCCCCATCCCGCCGATCGGCCCGTTCTGCGTGCCGCGATTCGCGACGTTCACCCGCTCGTTTCCATCCGCGTTGTAGATGGGGTTGACGAGCAGCACCACCGACTTGAACCACTCGGCGCGTTCACCCTTCGCGATCGACCGCAGCATCCACAGCATCGCCTCCTTCCCCTCGACCTCGCCCGCGTGGATGTTGCCCTGGACGTAGATGCGCACCTTGCCGGTGGCGAGGACCTGCTCGGGCGTGGCGCCGGGCGCGCCGATGACCGCGAGCGGCATCGGCCGTCCTTCGAAGGTGTAGCCGTAGGTCGTCAGGTGAATCTGCGGCGACGCCGCAGCCATCGCCTTCATGTACTCGATCACGTCGTCGTAGCGGCTCGTCTCGCGAAAGCCCGTGGCCTCGGGCCGCGTCTGCGGCAGCGCCTTCTGGGCGGCGTTGCGCGCGGGCGACGGGGCAGCCGGCTGAGCGGATGCGGCACCGGCAGATACCAGGAGCGCGGCGACCGAAAGGACCAGGCGGGCAATGCCGGATTGGCGAAGTGGCTGAGTCATCTGACGAGGTCTCCAGTTGGCGGTGAGGGCATCGGTGAGGGCAGCAGCATGCAGGGGCGAATCGGGCGGTGTTCGAGGTGCTCCTGGACCGCTCGAAGCTCTATCAGGCCAGGTGCCGGGCCACCGGCATCACCAAGCACGACGATCAGCGCCGAGCGTCCAGCGGTCATCGCCGCTGGAAGCCGGATCTCGATCGTCGCGGCCTCAGCAGACGCCGACAGAACGGTGTGGGACCCGGCGTCGCGCCCCTCGACCATCAGCGCAAACCGCTCGCGGCGTCCCTCGCTGCCGCGAAAGGTCATTGACAGGGTGACCTCGCTGTCATCGTAAACGGACAGGCTGTAGCGCTGCCATCGGCTCGCCCGGCGGAATGCGCGGCCCGCCTCGAAGCCGTCCGATACGCCCTCCCCCGCGAAGTCGTGGAGTCGTTCCGAGGCGGGGTCGCCGACCTTCACCGCGTCGACGATGCGTCGCCCCTGTGCCGCGGCGATCTCGGCCGTGAAGTGCGCCAGCAAGACCAGGAGCAGCGCCGTCAGGCCGGCTCGAGCCACGGTGCGGTCCATCCCAGTTCCTTCAGCCGCTCCTCGATTTCGCGGCGCTCGTAGTTCGGCTTGAGACTGCCGTCCGCCGCCCGGCCGAGCATCCCGTGCTCGCCGGCGATAGCCGTTGCGCGCGCGGTGTCGCCGGATGCCAGCGCGGCAACCATCTCGGCTTCCATTCTCGAGAGCTGCACGCCGCGGCGGCGGTAGTCGAGGAAGGCTTCCCACGCTATCGGCACCCAGCGCGCGACGATCTCCTCGCCGATAACGGTCGCATACGCGCGAATCTCCTGCTGCGCGTGATAGTCCATCCGCAACTGGAGGAAGTGCAGCAGGTTCTGAAGGTCGATCTTCCAGTAGGCTTCGGTGTAGGTGGACAGCGGGAGGTCCTTGCGGGCCTGCTCGCGCGCCACGCCGGCCGCGATCCGGCTGGAGTACACCTCGCGGGCGCGACGCTGCAGTTCGGCTTCTTCTGCCGACAGGCGCTCGCCATCTTCCAAGGGAACCAGCCCGCCGCTCCCCTGCCGGTTCGCGGACGACTGCAGCCGCCAGGCGTCGGGCGACGTGCGCTGCGCGGCGTCGATCGCCTCGGAGTAGCGGGTCGAGTACTCGTTCACGCTGGCCGTGCGGTGGCGGATCCACTGGCGCCAGGCGTCCATCGGGACCCGCACGTGGAGCTTGATCTCGCACATCTCGAAGGGCGTCGTGTGCGCGTGACGCATGAGGTAACGGATGAGCGTGCGGTCCTCGCTGACGCGCTTGGTCCCCTTCCCGTAGGACACCCGCGCCGCCTGCACGATGGCGGCGTCGTCACCCATGTAGTCCACGACGCGCACGAAGCCGTCATCGAGCACCCGGATCGGGCGCCCGAGAATTTCGTCGAGCGCCACGACCGTGGGCCGCTCGCGCTGCTGCGCGCCGGCCACGAGATCGTCCATAGACTGATGTCCCCCGGCCGTCCATCATCTCACGGTTTCCGCGCCGTCGTTCGGTATAGACTAAAACCCCGGCGAGCAGTTCGAGCCATTTGAATTCACGGAGTCAGCGCATGCACCGATCCACTCGTGCCTTGATTGGGGGCATCCTCGTCGCGGTGACGACCGCCGCGGCGGCCGTGACCTTCGCCCAGCGCGGCGCGATCACGCCCGAGCAAGCCAAGCGCCGCTGGGATCTCGAGAAGGAGCTCGCGTCGCTCGCGATCATCGAACGGAAGGTCATGATGCCGATGCGGGACGGCGTGCGCCTTGCAACCGACATCTACCGCCCCAAAGACACCTCCAGGAAGGTGCCGACCGTCTGGGTTCGCACCCCGTACAACTTCAACTACTGGGACGTGCGCAACGGCCTGCCCGCCGACATGACGGCGGCGCTCAACGCCGTCAAGCGCGGCTACGCGTATGTCGTCCAGAACGAGCGGGGCCATTTCTTCTCCGAAGGCAACTACGACATCCTCGGCCCGCCCCTCACCGACGGCGACGATACGCTGTCGTGGATCTCGAAGCAGACGTGGTCGAACGGCAAGGCCGGCACGACCGGGTGCTCTTCGACCGCGGAGTATCAGATGGGTGTCGCCGCGATGGGCAACCCGGCCTACGCGGCCATGAACGTCCAGGGCTTCGGCGCGGGCGTCGGGCGCGTCGGACCGTACTACGAGCAGGGCAACTGGTACCGCGGGGGCGCGGTGCAGATGCTCTTCATCACGTGGCTGTACGGCGAGCAGAACCAGGTCCGGCCAGTCTTCCCGCGCGGCACGTCCCAGGAGGATCTCATCCGGGCGTCGAAGGCGTTCGACCTCGCGCAGCAGCTGCCTCCCGTGGACTGGTCGAAGGCGCTGTGGCACCTGCCCGAGCAGGACATCCTGAAGGCCGTGGACGGGCCACGCGGGATCTTCGCCGACGCGATGCCGGTGGCAACCGGGGGCCGGATGATTCAACGCATGCCGAACGACCCGGCCTGGTACCAGGGCGGGCTCTATCACGACAACATGCCGCTCAACGTGCCGGGATTGTGGTTCATGTCGTGGTACGACGTGTCGGTCGGTCCGAACCTCGCGCTCTACAACCATGTCAGGAAGACGGCGAAGCCGGACGTCGCCAGGAACCAGTGGGCGGTCATCGCGCCCGTCACCCACTGCGGCTACACACGCGCGACCGAGAACACGGTTGTCGGCGAGCGGAGCATGGGCGACGCGCGCCTGAACTACAACGACGTGATGTGGGGGTTCTTCGACCGGTTCCTCAAGGGCGAGAGCGGAGGGGCGCTCGAGACCCAGGCGAAGGTGACCTACTTCGTGATGGGCCGGAATGAGTGGCAGAGCGCCGACACGTGGCCGCCCGCCGGGGCCCAGCCGATGACCTACTTCCTCTCGAGCGGCGGAAACGCCAACACGCTCGACGGCGACGGCGAGCTCGTCGCGGCTCCTCCGGCGGCCGATCGCGCCGACGTGTTCACCTACGACCCCGAGCACCCGGTGACCTCCTACGGCGGCAACGTGTGCTGCACCGGCACCGCGATCACGGCCGGGTCCTTCGATCAGCGGAAGATGGAGACCAATCCCGGGATCCTCGTCTATACGTCCGAGCCGTTCAAGGAAGGCGTCGAGGTCAGCGGGCCGATCACGCCGACGCTCTACGTGACCTCGGATGCGAAAGACACCGACTTCACCGTCAAGGTGCTCGACGTCTATCCCGATGGGCGCGCCTTCAACCTCGACGAGTCGATTCAGCGGATGCGGTATCGCGACGGATACGACAAGCCGCTCGTGTGGATGGAGCGGGGCAAGATCTACAAGGTGACGCTTCAGCCCCTCACGACCAGCAATTACTTCGAGGCGGGGCACCGGCTCCGGATCGAAGTCGCCAGCAGCAACTTCCCCCGATTCGACCGCAACCTGAACACGGGCGGCAACAACTACGACGAAAAGGCCGGCGTCGTGGCGCACAACATGGTCCACCACTCGAAACTGTATCCATCGCAGATCACGATCACGGTGGTGAAACGCGGGGGCGAACCCGCGAAGTGACGATCCGGAGGCCGAAGGCGGGCGGCGGGCTGGAATTCCGCCCGCGGGGTGGTATTCTTCCCCATTCGCGGGTCCTTCAATACGTGTGTTCATCCGACGAAGAGAGGTTTGGAATGCGCAGAAACGTGGGGTTTGCCGCGCTGGGAGCGGTGCTCTTTGCACTGACGCTTGGCGTCACGACCGAGGCCCAGCGGGGCGGGTACGGCAATACCGACTCGATCACCGCCGAAGAACTGAAGGTCTACGACTATTTCCTCGCCTCCGATCAGATGGAAGGGCGCAACGTGCCTTCCCGGGGGTACGACGCGGCGGCGCTCTACGTGGCCTCGCATCTCAAGGAATGGGGCCTCAAGCCCGGTGGAAGCACGACGGGAACCAACGGACCGCTGCAGGCCTACTTCATCCCGATCGAGCTCGTGAGCAATCAACTCGATCCGAGCGGGATGAAGCTCTCGGTGGCGGCACCTCCTCCCCCCGCCGGCCGCGGCGGCAGAGGCGGGCCCGTGGCGGCGGGGCCGCGCAGCTTCGATTACGGCAGGGACTGGACGCTTGGCGGCGGCGGCGGGCGCGGAGGCGCTGCCCCCGAGGCCGTGGACGTCGCCGGGGCGCAGATGGTATTTGTCGGCCACGGCTACGTGATCAACAAGACCAAGGTGAACCCGTACCAGGGCCTCGACGTCAAGGGCAAGGTCGTGGTCGTCGCTGGCCTTCCGCCCGAGCTGGCCGCGCTGCGCAACGCCGCGCCCGCCGGCCGCGGCGGCGGTGGCGGTGCTGCGCCTCAGAATCCGCTGGGCGTCGAGAACACGGACTACACGACGCCCCAGACCTACGCCGCGACCAACGGCGCCCGCGCGATCGTCATGGTCCCGACCTTCCAGCAGCTCGCCGCCATGACCGGCGACGGCGGCGGACGGGGCGCCGGGCCGAACGGACCGCCCTACCAGGTGGTGAAGTTCCAGGCGAACCGGCCGCCGGCCGTGCCGGTCGTGACCGCCGGAGTCGCGCTGACCAACGCCCTCTTCCAGGGCGAGAAGCTCGGCGGCGCGCAGGTGTTCGACGGCGCGACCGCCAACGCGAAGCTCGACTCGTTTGCCTTCAACGCCGAGAAGAAGCTCAGCCTGAAGACGGCCGTCACGAGCCTGAAGGGCTCGACCGAGAACGTGATCGGCATCGTCGAAGGCGGCGACCCCGTCCTCA
This sequence comes from uncultured Acidobacteriota bacterium, assembly GCA_963695795.1. Lineage (GTDB taxonomy): Bacteria > Acidobacteriota > Vicinamibacteria > Vicinamibacterales > JAKQTR01 > CAVOHU01. The sequence continues at coordinate 301,995 of CAVOHU010000002.1, forward strand.
AGAATGAGTACGTGGTCTTCAGCGCGCACCTCGATCACGTCGGCATCAGCGGGAACCCGGATCAGAGCGGCGACGCGATCAGCAACGGCGCCGACGACGACGGGTCTGGATCGGCTGCGCTGCTGGCGCTCGCCCGATCGTACGCGCAGGGCGCCGCGAAAGGCATCAAGCCCAAGCGGACGATGATCTTCCTCTGGGTCGCAGGCGAGGAAAAGGGCCTCTGGGGCTCGCAGTACTTCAATCAGTTCCCGCCGGTTGACATCACCAAGGTCGTGGCCAACCTCAACCTGGACATGATCGGCCGCAGCAAGCCCGCCGGCTACGTCGATCCGCCGCAATACAAGCTGGTCGAGCCCGGCGAGGTCTTCGTCGTCGGGCCGGACATCAGCAGCACGGATCTCGGCACGATCGTGACGCAGGTGGCGACGAGCTACAAGGTGAGGCTGAACCACTTCTACGACACGACAGCGCCGGACGCCACGCACGACAACCTCGGGCCGCAGCCGAACGGGCAGCGGATCTTCTACCGGAGCGATCACTACAACTTCGCGAAGATGGGTATTCCGATTGCGTTCTTCACGACCGGCCTCCACACGGACTATCACCGCGTCACGGACAGTCCCGAGAAGATCGACTTCGATCACATGCTCGCGATCACGAAGACCGTCGGCGCCTCGGGCTGGGTGCTGGCCAACGCGAAGACGCGGCCCGCGCTCAACGCGAAGCTGCCCGAGCGGCTCGTGACCGACATGAAGGCCGCGAAGGACAACGGTTGGGGCAAGCTGACGCCAGTGCTGGCGCCGCTGCCGGGGATGCCGTTCTGATATAGAGGGCCGCCATTCGGAATGGAGTAGGGCGGCCCTTCAGTACCGCCGTTGGTCGCGAAGATGTAGGGCGACCCTTCAGGGTCGCCGTGGGTCGCGAAGATGTAGGGCGACCCTTCAGGGTCGCCGTGGGTCGCGATGCTTTAGCGTCGCGACGACGATCGGGCGGTCCTACGGGGCCGCCCGTACGGCGGGGCTGCCTTCGACTTCGCTCAGGCCAGGAAAGCCCACGCCCTACACGATGCACGACGCGGCGTGGCTGCCTTCGACTTCGCTCAAGCCAGGGAGCCCGCTCGCGTGGGTTCGGCCTGTCGCCTGCAGCCTGATCCGCTATGTCCTCGTCTCCCCTTCCAGCTTCAACAGCGCTCGCTTGCGATCCAGGCCACCCGCGTAGCCCGTCAGCGACCCGTTCGCCCCGATGACGCGGTGGCACGGGACGACAACCGAAAGCGGGTTCCGGCCGACCGCCGCACCCACCGCGCGCGACGCTTCCGGCGCTCCGAGGCGCTCCGCAAGCGCGCGGTAGGTTCGCGTTTCGCCGAACGGGATCGTCCTCAGTGCCTGCCACACTCGTCGCTGAAACGGCGTTCCACCCGGCTCGACGGGCAAATCGAAGGCGGTTCGCGTGCCGCTGAAGTACTCGGAGAGCTCGCGACGGGCCTGGGTGAGCAGCGGCGATGAGCCGTCGCGCACCCAGTCGCGAGCAATGTCGGGAAAGTGCTTCTGCCGATCGAAGTAAACGCCGGTGATTGCGGCCGGGCTCGCGGTCACGAGCATTCGGCCGAGCGGGCTGTCGAACTGCGTGTAGCTCGTCATGTGATCCTCGTTTCGAGACGACGCCATAGGTGTACCGTGGCGTACGCACGCCACGGCCGCCACTTCTCTGCAAGGGTGAGCGCGCGACTGGCCGATGTGGTGCCGAGCGCCTTCCGAACGCCGTAGTCGGTGTGCGGAAATCCGTCGGGCCACGCCAGGGCCCGCATCGCGATGTACTGGACGGTCCAGTCGCCGATACCGGGGATGGCCAGGAGCCCGTCGATCGTCTTCTGAACGTCGCTTCCGGGATCGAGCACGAGGCGGCCTCGTGCGCACTCGATCGCGAGCGCGTGAATGGCGCGCGCTCGCGTACCGACGATGCCAAGCCCGCCGAGGGCGCCGGCGCCGGCGCGCACCACGCGTTCGGCGGATGGGAACGCGAGCACGCAGTCCGCGTACGGGGTCTCGGTCGGCTGGCCAAGAGCCGACGCCATCCGTCCGGCCATCGTGCGGGCCGCGCCAACGGTCACCTGCTGGCCGAGCACCGCCCGGACGGCCTGCTCGAACCCATCGAACGCGCCGGGCACCCGGAGCCCCGGCTCCTCCGCCGCGAGCGGCCCGAGCCGATCGGCCACCTCGTCGGGACGGCACGCGAGATCGAACACCCGCTTGACTCGGGAGAGCACCGCGGGTATCACCTTCGCCAGCGATCCGGACACCGTCACGCGAATCGCCTGGCGCTTGCGTGCCCGTTCGACGCTGACCCATCCGGTGTGAACTGTCCCGTCGCGGTTGATCGCGGCCGTTCGCCGCCAGACGCCCCGCTCGACAGCTTCGACGCCCGGCATCGCCCGGGTTCCGAGAAACTCCAGCAGCGCATCCCACGCGAACGGCGGACGGTATCCCAGGTCGAATGCCAGCTCGGAGCGCGGCGCGGCCTCGGGGCTCCGGCGAATCTCAGTCGGCCGGAGTCTGTACCGGTCGCGGAAGAGCGCGTTGAACCGGCGCAGGCTCCCGAATCCCGACGCCATCGCCACGTCGATGACGGGCACGCGGGTATCCGTGAGCAGCCGCTTGGCCAGCAGCAGGCGCTGGGTCTGCGCGTAGTCGACCGGCGCGACGCCGAACTCCTCCGTGAAGACCCGCCGAAGATGCCGGCCCGTCACGCCCATCCGATCGGCGAGCGCGTCGAGCGATCCGTCGGTGAGATACCCGTCTTCGATCAGGCTCGCCGCGCCCTGCGCGAGGCGCCGCGCCGCATCCACGCTCGAATTGCCCGGCGCCAGTTCGGGCCGGCAGCGCAGGCAGGGACGATACCCGCCATGCTCGGCGGCCGCCGCGCTCGGGAAGAACCGGCAGTGCTCGCGCCTGGGGGTCCGGACCGCGCAGATCGGCCGGCAGTAGATCCCGGTCGACGAGACACCGACGAAGAACTGGCCGTCGAATCTCGGGTCGTGCGCGCGAAGCGCCGCGTAGCATTCCTCGTCTCGAAGCAGCATGAGGGCATGATACCGCCCGGCCGGACCCGGTACTCGCCGGATTCGGACATGTGGTTCTTTCCGTACCGAGGCCCGGTGCGCCCGGCGATCGGGTTATGATGATCGTGGCGTGAGAGCACTCAAGCAGTCCATCTTCCCACTCCTCCTCCTGGCGTTGACGTTGGTCCCGGTCTGGCGCGCCCACGGACAGAGCGCACGCGCGGCCAGCCCGTACACCCTGCTCAACGCGGAGGGACGCCACGTTGTCACCGCGATGCGCGCGGGTGAGCACGATCTGCTCCGCCTCGACGAGCTGGCCGCGCTGCTCCACCTGACGGTTCGCGAAGATCGCGCGCAGAACGCCCTGACCCTCTCGCGCGGCACCGCCATCGTCGTCGTGTCGCTCGACCAGCCGCTCGTGTCGGTCGGCGGCCGGCTGGTGTCGATGCCGATCGCGCCGGTGCGCGAGGGCGGACGCTGGCTGGTGTCTCCCGATCTCCTGAACCGGGCGCTGGCGATCGTCTATGGCATCCGCATCGACGTGCGGCGGGGCTCACGCCTGATTCTCGTCGGCGACATCGTGGTGCCGAGACTCACCATCCTCCAGGAGCGCGTCTCGAACGGTCTCCGGGTCATCGTCGAGGTTTCACCGCGAGCGAGCTGCACGATCCAGCAGGACAGGGGGCGGGTGCTCGTGCGGTTCGACACGCCGACCGTTGACCTCGCATCGATACCGGATTCAGAGGCGCCCGGGCTCGTGGAGTCGTTTTCGATCGGCGAGCCCTCGACCATCGCCGTGGCGCTTGGCCCGCGGTTCGGATCCTACAAGTCGAACGTCACGTCGATGGAGGGCGGAGCGTCCAGGATCCTGATCGACGTGCAGCCGGCCGCGCCGCCGCCTGGCCAGCCTCCCCCGGCCGCTCAGCCGCCCTCAGGCGCTCCGCCAGGCGTCCAGCCGCCGGCGCCGTTGCCGCCTCCGCCGGGCGCGCCGCCCGCACTTGGCGCAGCCGTGGCGCCCTCGGTCCGCACCATCGTGATCGATCCGGGCCACGGCGGCGACGATACCGGGGCCAAGGGGCCGAAGGGCACGCTCGAAAAGAACGTGACGCTCGACGTGGCGAGGCGGCTGAAAGCCGTCCTCGAGGCCCGCCTCGGGATTCGCGTGATCCTGGCCCGGGAGGACGATCGCGAGATTCCCCTGGACGATCGGGCATCGATCGCGAACAACAACAAGGCGGATCTGTTCATCAGCATCCATGCCAATGCGTCGCCGAGCCGGGAGAGCCGAGGGGCCGAGGTCTTCTACCTGAGCCTCGAGGGATACGGGGAAGAAGCCAGGAAGATGGCCGAGAACCCGAAACCCAACCTGCTGCCGGCGCTCGGCGGCCGCCGCGACGTCGAGCTGATCCTGTGGGACATGGCGCAGGCGCGGCACCTGGCCGAGTCGGCGGTCTTCGCAGGGATGATCGAGGAGACGCTTCGGACGCGCGTGCAGATGCGCTCGGCATCGATCCAGCAGGCTGCATTCCGCGTGCTGGTCGGCGCGAACATGCCGGCCGTGCTCGTCGAGATGGGCTTCATCACGAACCCCGAACAGGAAGCCGAGCTGAATTCGGACGCGTTCAAGGACGCCGTGGTGCAGGCCCTCTATGAAGCCACCGTGCGGTACAAAGACCGCGTCGAGTCGCAGCGGTGAGCGTTTCCCGAAGGTTCATCGCCCTGTCATTCGTCCTGGTCATTGCGGTCGGGGCGCTCGCCTGGGTCGTCGTTTCGATCTGGTGGCCATGGGGACCCTCCTTCGGCGGCGTGGCGGAGGGGCCCGAAGCCGGGCGGCCTGAAGCCGCCCGCAAGATCAAGGCGACGCTCTTCTACCTCGACGACACGAACCTGCTGCTCAGGGGCGTCGAGCGCGAGGTGCCGTTCGGCGAGGGGCCGGTCGAGCAGGCCAAGCGGATCATCGAGGCCCAGCTCCAGCCTCCGCCTGCGCGGCTCGATTCCGCGATCCCGGCGGGCACCAAGTTGCGCAGCCTGTTCGTGACCGACCGGGGCGAGGCGTATATCGATCTGAGCGGCGAGATCCGGTCCGAACACCCCGGTGGATCGCTGAACGAAATCCTCACCGTGTACACGATCGTCTATGCCCTGACGACCAACCTGCCGTCGATCACGTCCGCGCAGATCCTGATTGACGGCCACGAAGTGGACACGCTGGCCGGCCACGTCGATCTCCGGCGCCCGCTGCCGCGCACGCCGGCCTGGATCGTCGCCGCCGCCGCGCCAGCCTCCGATCGGCCTGCCGGACCGGGCGGGCGGGCCCGGTAATTCGAACGTCCGCCGCATCGATTGACGCGAAGAGGATGCCTTCATGACACGATCAGACAACCGCGCCCCAAGCGATCTGCGGCCGGTGACGATTACACCGCATTTCCTGGTTCACCCCGAGGGCTCGGTCCTCATCGAGGCGGGACGGACCAAGGTGATTTGCACCGCGAGCGTCGAGGACCGGGTTCCGCCGTTCCTCAGGAACTCAGGGAAGGGCTGGGTGACCTCCGAATACGGCATGCTGCCGCGCGCGACGAACACCCGCACGACGCGCGAATCCTCCGCGGGCAAGGTCGGGGGACGCACGCAGGAGATCCAGCGCCTGATCGGAAGGTCGCTGCGATCGGTGACGAAGATGGAGGACCTCGGCGAGCGCACGATCTGGGTGGATTGCGACGTGATCCAGGCCGATGGAGGCACGCGGACCGCGGCGATCACGGGCAGCTTCGTGGCGCTCATCCTGGCGCTCCGGCGCATGATCGAAGCGGGACAGATCAAGCGTGTGCCGGTCCAGCACCACGTGGCCGCCGTCAGCGTGGGCATCGTCGACGGAATCCCGCTGCTCGATCTCGCCTACGACGAGGACTCCCGCGCCGAGGTCGACATGAATGTCGTCAAGACGTCCGATGGCCGGTACATCGAGCTGCAAGGCACGGCCGAGAAGACGCCGTTCGACCGCGGCCGGCTCATGGAACTGCTCGAACTGGCTGATTCGGGCGTCGCCCGCCTGATCGAGCTCCAGCGCGGAGTGATCGGCGCCCTGGGGTAAACGCGGGAACGCGACAGACACTCCGAGTCCGTCCTGGTCGTCGCGCGGTAACGAGGTCAATCGTGCGGATCCTCATTGCCACTACCAATCGCAACAAGCTCGGCGAGATCCAGGACATCCTCGCCGGCGCTCCCATCGAGGTCGGGGGGCTCGGCCTCTTTCCGGGCATCCCGGAGCCCGAGGAGCATGGATCCACCTTCGGAGAGAACGCGCGCGATAAGGCCCTGTACTATGCCCTCGCGGCGGGAATGCCCGCCGTCGCAGAGGATTCCGGTCTCGAGGTCGATGGCCTGAACGGCGAGCCGGGTGTCCGCTCCGCGAGGTACGGGCTGCCGCCGGCAGTCGCTTACGAGGACAAGTTCGCGCTGATCTTCTCGGGTCTCCGTTCGCGCGGGCTCGAGGGAAGCACGGCGAGATTCGTGTGCGCGCTCGCCGTCGCGAGCGGCGACCGTATCCTGTTCGAAGCGCGGGGCATCATCGAGGGCGAACTGACCTTCCCGCCGCGCGGCGCCGGCGGGTTCGGCTACGACCCGATCTTCCTCTACCCGCCTCTCGGGCGGACTCTCGCCGAATTGCCGGAGGCCGAGAAGTCATCGGTCAGCCATCGCGGCCAGGCGTTTCGGCTCTTGAGGAGCTGGCTCGACGGGCCCGGCTTGCAGGCTCTGGCCACTCACCATCCATGAAGGATGACGCTCCGGGCCCGGATCGCGTGCGCCTCGACGTGTGGCTCGACGTGTCGTGCCTGTTCAAGACGCGATCGGAAGCCCAGAAGGCGTGTCACGGCGGCAAGGTCGACGTCAACGGCCAGGCCGCCAAGCCGCATCGCCTGATCCGCGTCGACGACGCGCTGCGCATCACGCGGCCGATGGGAAGACGCCAGCTCGTGGTGGTGCGGCGGCTCCTGGAGCGGCACGTTACGAAGGTGGAGGCGCGCACGCTCTACGACGATCGAACGCCGCCGCCGACCGCCGAGGAAACGGCGCTCCGCGAGCTCGATCGGCTCCTGTGGGTGTCCCGACCACGACGCCCGGCAGGCGCACCCGATCGCCGTGAACAGCGGCGGATCAGGCGCGCCAAGGAAGGCGAACACGAGTAGGCGGCCAAGAGCGGCTCCGGGCGCAGGAGCCTGGCCACTGGCCATTCCCGCGTCACTTCTTCTTCGGATCCGCCTTCAGGTACTTGTCGTACCAGCCCAGGATTCGCTGCTCGAAATCGATCGCCTCCGTCACGGTGTTTGGCGGCCTGTGGGCTCCATTGACGTATCGGACCCACTGCACGTCGCGCCCGAGCCGCCGCAGCGCGTAGTAGATCTCCCGGGACTGGCTCGACGGCACGTTGGGATCCTGGTCGCCCGTGATGCAGAGGAGCGGCGTCTTGATCCGGTCCGCGTTGAGCACCGCCGAGTGCAACAGGTATCGTTCCGGATAGTCCCAGAGCGTGCCGCCGATACGGTCCTGGCTCTTCTCGGGCGCGTGCGTATTCCGGACCCCGAGCCTCGGGCTGTCGGTGTAGAAGCTCACCATGTCAACCTTGCCCGAGACGTTGACCGCCGCCTTGAATCGATCGGTCTGCGTCAGCAGCAGGACCGTTGCGTATCCGCCGTAGCTCGTTCCGTGCACGCCCAGGCGATCCGCGTCGGCCACGCCCATCTCGACGAGTCTGTTGGCGGCCGAGGTCACCCCTTTGATCCACGCTTCGCCGGGACGGCCGACGACGAGATTGACCGACGGATGGAAGACGGCGTACCCGTGGTTCGTGAGAAACGCCGCGCGGCCGTTGAACCCGTTGTCGAAAAAGGTCTCGTAGAGTTCGAACACGGTCGGGTACGACTTGCCCTTCTCGTAGTTCACCGGGTACCTCAAGACTCCGTACAGCACCTTGCCATCGGCATCGCGGTAGGTGACGAGCTCCGATTTCGGGATCTCTGCGCTCCGCCAGCCACGGATTCAGGTCTGTCAGCCGCTTCAGCGATCCGAACGCCGTGGTCGCCGCGTAGAGATCCGAGGGTGCATCGCCATCGGTCATCGAGAAGATGACGCGCTGACCGGAACGCGCGATGCGGAACCCGCTGTACAGCCTCGCATCCTTGACGAGCGGCTTCAGCGTTCCCTTCGCCGCGTCGATACTGACGAGTCCGCGGTCCCACCGGTCGCGCTCGGAATACGTCGCGTAGAGGCTGCTGCCGTCCGGGCTCCATCCGAGGGCTTCCATCCTGGGGTTCTTCTCCTCCTCCTCCTTCAACGTCACGATGGCTTGGCCGCGAGTCGCGCTGGCGACATCGACGACATACCAGCCCTTCTTGCTCGTGATGAGCAGCTTCGAGCCGTCGAGCGCGAAGGGCCCGACCGAGAAGCTCTCCTTCTCGTCCTTCGCGTCCTTGTCGGGCGCGTCCTTTGGCGGCTCTTCCGCGGGCTTCGCTGCGTCCTTGGACCCGGCGGGCGGCGGCGTCAGACTGCGCGGCTTGGTCTCGTCGATCCTTTGCACGAACACTTCGCCCTTTTTCGCGTATGCGAACATCCGTCCGTCGTCGGACCAGCGAAGCTGTAGCCCCTTGATGTCCTTGGCCTCGGCCAGAGGCTTCGGCGTCCCCCCGGCCAACTGGACCAGCCGGAGCGCGTTGTCGGTTCCACCGATGAGGTCGTAATCGGTCTTTTCCGTTACGTCCTCGAGGAAGGTCACAAACGTCCCGTCGCGAGAGACCGTGTAGGACGACAGCCTGCGCTCCGGCAGAAAGGTGCGGAGATCGCCGCTGGCCGCGTCGATCTCGGCAAGGGAACGAACTCGATTGGATCTGCCGAGCTCATCCCACTCGAGAAACGGGTCCTTGCCGTTGTGGACGATGACCGGACCCTCGGTGAGCGTCTTGAACCGGTCGCGCGCCTGGCGGTCCCGGTCGGGCGAACGAAGGCTGACGATCAGGTGCTTGTCATCGGCCGACCACTCGACGCTCGAGTTGACGGCGACACGCGATTCAGCCCGACGCGGCACGTCGGTCAGCGTCGATCGCGCGACGTCCCAAATCTGAATGCGGGCGGCCGGCTCGGCAGCGGACGATCCAGCACCGTCACGCACGATCGAGAGGATGGCGAGTCGTTTGCCGTCGCGGGACCACGACGCCTGCCGGAGGTCGACGAGCTCGGTGAACGGCGATTGCGTCGTTCCGGATTCGGTATTGATCACGAGCAGCCGAACCCGCGACGGCGACACGTAGGAAGGGTCGCCGTACCGCCGATTGTCCGTTTCCGCGTTGTCGATGCCTCGCCGCACCGACACGGCCACCCATTGCCCGTCGTCGGTCAAGTCCAGCACGGACGCGGTCGACACCTTCAGCATGTCCTCGGCGGAGAACGCCGCCGGGACGGTCGGTGACTGTTCGACCGCGAGCGCCCCGACGCCGGATGAGGGGCCGGCGGCAAGGCGTGCGTGCAGAACCGATGAGACTGCGAGCACCACGATCAGCAATCCGACGACACGTCGCATGGCGGCTCCCCTTTCGAGCTGGCGAGACTCGGAGGCCGGAGTATCGCCCAACCGCTCCGGCCCGGCGAAAGGCGCGGACCGGTCCCTGGAACCGGCCCGCGCGTCGATTGCAGTCGTGAAGGCTGGGCTCGCTACTTCGGATCCTTGATTCTGATCCTTCGCGATGAAGGGCACGCCCTCGGTCATCCATTTCGGCGCGGCGGCGCCCTTGAGATAGTGGTTGAAGAACTGGAAGTACCGGATCGTCAGGTCCTTCCGGTTGGCCACTCCGCGCAGCCCGTGCCCCTCGTTGGGATACGACAGGAAATACGCCGGTTTCCCGAGATAGCGCAGGGCGTTGTAGAAGGCCAGGCCGTTGGTGAACGGCACGGTCGGATCCGACCCTCCGTGCATGATCAGGAAGGGCGCGGTCGCTTCCGGCGCGTGCGTGAGCGCCGATTCGAACCGGTACATCTCCGGCTTCTCGAACGGTGAGGCGCCCTCCCGCCCCTGGCTGAAGAGGTAGTAGTCGAACGCGTTCGCACCGGACCCGCCGCGTCACGCCGTACGCCCACCCCCAGTTCTGGAAGAAGTCGTAGGTCAGATCGACGACACCCGCGCCCATGCCGACGGCGGCGAAAAGCCGTGACCGCGTGCCGATGAAGGCCGCGCCCTCTCCGCCGTAACTGTGGCCGTTGATCCCGATGTGCTTCGGATCGACGTAGCCCATCTCGATGACTTTCCGGGTCGCGGCCTCGACGCACTCGAGCATGTCGCTGTGCGAGGCGCCTGTCCGGAAGTGCACGTCGGGCAGCATCGTGAGGTAGCCCTCGCTGACGAGCTGGATCGGCGAGGATCCCATGCTGCTCAGGTAGCCCGGCGCCGTGTAGCGATGGAGGTTCTGCGAGTTGGCCTCGTAGAAGTTCACGACCATCGGCCGCTTCTCGCCGGGCTTGTAGTCGTCGGGCAGCGCGAGAATGCCCTGCAGGCGCAGGCCGTCCTTGTTCTTGAAGTCGAAGAGGATCCGGCGGCCCCACGTGAATTCCGCCTGCTGGGGGTTGGCGTTGCTGATCTTCTTCGAGTCGTTGAATCCCGGGCCAGACACGCGAAGATCCGGGAACTCGACGAAGGTCTGGCGCGTGAAGAGGAACTTGTCGGCCTTGGCCGCCTTGACCGGCGTACTGAAGGCCGCGTCCTCGTAGACGAGCTCCCGCAGCTTCCCGCCGGCGAGCTCGTAGAACCCCGCCTTCTTCGTGTATTCGCCGTAGGCCGAAAACGTCACCGGCTTGGACAGATCGATCGTGGCGCGCGCGGCCGCGCCTCCGCCCCGGCCGCCGCCGGGTTGACCGCCGCCTGGCCCGCCCTCGGGCTGATCGAGAGGCTCGGTCCTCACATACCGAAACCGATTCTCGTTCCTGGCGCCCATTCCTCCCGTGAGATTCGAGGGCGCCGCGCCGTCGAGCGGCACGAGCCACAGATCGTATCGTTGGTTCACGATGACCGACTTGCCGTCGCTCGTGTAGCCGGCGATGCCGTAGGAGGGCTTCGGGCCGGGATGATCGAACTCCATGTCGACGAAGCTCACGGGCGGTTTGCCGACACCGATCGTCTTGGTTGTGCCGGCGTCGAGGTCGTAGGCCTGCAGCTTCTGGTCCTTCCAGTAGAGGAAGTAGTGGCCATCCGGCGAAATCCCGAAGATATGACTGCCGGTCGACGTGTTGATCATCTGGTTCTTGATGATGAGCGTCCGCTCGCCGGTCGTCGTGTTCACCCGGTAGAGATCCGCCGCCGCGCGCTTGTAGTCGTGGATGTACCCGCGCGTGTCCCGCCCGACCGCCCACCGGCCGTCGACCGCCACGTCGAGATCGCGCATCGTCGCATCGGCGAGCTTCACATACTTGCCGGCGGATACGTCGAAGACCTGGCGGAACGTGAAGTTGCGATCCTGCTCCGCGCGCGCCATCTGCAGCGACTGCACGCGCTCGTCGTTCGTCGTCCAGACGTCCACGTCGGCGATCTCGTCGGTGTTCCGCCGGCGGCTCGTGTCGGGAGCGGCGACCTGCTCCTTCATGCCGAAGAAGACGCGCTTCTTGTCATCGCTCCACTGGAGCGCCGCGCGCTCGCTGACGACCCACCCTTTCGGGAAGTCCTTCGCTTGCAGCGCCTCGAATGTCACCGGCGTCGGCTCGCCGTCGAGCGACCCCTGCAGGTTCGGAAACGCGACGAGAGTGTTGTCCTTCTCGCGCATCTTCTCGACCTCCTGCCCTTTGAGCGCGGCCAGCGCCGTTCCGTCCTCGCTCCAGGTCAGCCGGCTGTAGTTCCGGGCCGCGTTGTCGAGGACATTCAGCTTGCCGTTGCGGAGATCGAGGACGAACAGGCCGTTGGCATCCTTCTGTGCGGCGTCGACGGTAAAGGCGAGCAGGTCGCCGGCCTTGTTGAACGAAGCCTCCGCGACGCTGCCAAGCAGGATGGCGCGCCCGTTCGTGAGGCCGTGTACCGTCACGTCCACGCCGGTCGGGCCCGCGGGGGTCTCCGTGCCGGCTCCACCCGCCGCGGCTCCCGGTTGGCCGCCCGGCGCAGGGGCTGGCGCGTCGGAACCCGATCCTCCGCGTCCGGAAGCGCCGCCGGCGCCGGCCGGCCGCCGCCGCCGAACGAGCAGATGGGTCGCCTTGGCCGAGAAGGTGAAGGACTCGGCGTCGAGCCACGACTGAACGCCGCCGGATGCGAGGTTCCGCAGCTCGACCCGGCGCGGCGGGGTCGGCGGCGTCGTGCCGCCGCGGCCCGCCTGGGCCTCTTGCCCCGCGCCGGGCTGCGTGGCACCGGGCTGGGTTGCGCCCGGCTGCTGGGTCGCGGGCGGTTGCGTGGCCGGAGGCTGCGGCGTCGCGCCGGGCTGCGTCGAGGTTGGCGCGGTGCCGCCGGGCGGTTGTGTGGCGCCACCGCCGCGTCCGCCTCGGCCGCCTCGCCCGCCGCCGGTCGGATCGACCACGTAGGCGACCCACTTCGAATCCGCAGAGAATCTCGCGCCGGTTCCGAATTGGACTTCGACTTCCTTGGCGGTGTTCAGATTGTGAAGATGAAGGACAGGCCGGGTCTCGGTCGGAGCGGTATTCGTGAGCTGAAGCGTATAGGCGACCCAGTTGCCATCGCCGGAGATCTCCTGGCCCGAGAGGCTCCGCCAACGGGCGTAGTCGTCCACCGTCAGGGGCCGCTTAGCTGCGGGCGCTTTCTGCGCCGGCGTGGTCTGCACCTGGGCGACCGGCGCCTGCCCGCTCTGGGCCTGCGCGGAGGGCCAGGCGTAGGCGAGGCCGAGCGCGAGGATCACTGCGAAGCCGGTCGTCGCGTACCGGCGGAAGACACCGGGCCGCGGGACGTCGTGGATCACGGGCAGTCTCCTTCCTGGATTCGAGCGTTTCAACACGCGTCGAAACACGAATCCTACATCCCCGATGCGGAGTCTGCCAGAGGAATACGGGAGGAGTTCCGCCGTCAGCCGTTCGCCGGCTGCCGGGCTACTTCTGCAATTCCGACGTCAGTTTCGCGCCGTTCATGGCCGGCAGGATCGCCACGATCTTCACAGGCTTCCGGTCGGCTTTCGTCACCCACACGGTGGTGCGCGCGCCGTCGCCGGTGGAGGTGAGATCGACCTTGAAGCAGTCGAACGCTCCGGCCGGCACAATCACCTGTTCGCTGCCTGCGACCTTCAGCTCGACGACACTGACCTTCTGCGTCTGGATATCGAGGTTTCGGAAGCTCGTCGCGAATCCGTCCGCGAGCGGCAGCGCGCCGACGACGAAGTACGCGCCCGCGCCATCGGCAAAGAGGGGCCCGCCCAGATCGACGGCGATCTTCCGATCCTGTCCCTGCAGCTTCATCGTCCCCACCGCGCGGTTGCCGTCGACGTTGAACTCGACGAGGACCGGGCCCTGGGAGACCGAGCGTCTCTGCACGGCCAGCGTGCCGCGGGCGAGGTCGGTCCGATCCACCATCTCGCCCATCGGCGTCGAGGCCGTCTCGGTCACGGCCCAGCCGTCCGGCTGCGGCTTGATGACGGAGCTCAGGACGAAGTCGATGACCTGCCCGCCGGTGTCGATGCGCGCCTTGTAGTTCCACGTGCCTTCGCGCAGGTCGGCCGCCAGTTTCGGCGCTTCGCTCCCGGCGACGGCACGCCGGGGCTTCTCGACCGACTTCGGATCCACGGAGAGCTCGCGCAAGCGCGCTTCGACCGCGGGCGTCATGCTCGCCTGGAACCGGCCCCCGAGGTGCGAGGCCAGGAACTTCTCCGCGGCGGCGAAGGTTGCCATGTTGTTGATCGGGCGGGCGAACCCGTGCCCCTCATCGGGGGCAACGATGTACTCCACGGGAAAGCCGCGATCGCGCAGGGCGATGACGATTTGATCGGACTCAGCCTTGTTCACGCGCGGATCGTTCGCACCTTGAACGACGAGCAGCGGCGTCCGGATCTTCGCCGCCGAGTTCAGCGGGGACTGCCGCTCGAGCTGGGCCTTGCCCTCGGCCGTCGACGGATCGCCCATCCGCTCGTAGAACAGCTTGCGGCCGGCCTCCCAGTACGGCGGAATCGAGTCGAGAAGCGTGATGAGGTTCGAAGGCCCGACAATCGAGACGGCGGCGGCGTATACCTCCGGCGTGAACGCCACGCCGGCGAGCGTGGCATATCCGCCGTAGGAGCCGCCCATGATGCCGATGCGCTTCGCGTCGATGCCTTGTGTCACCAGGAACTTCGCGCCCCAGGTGATGTCGTCCTGCATCTTCTCGCCCCACTGCTTGTTCCCCGCGTTCAGGAACTTCTTGCCGAAGCCGGTGGACCCGCGGAAATTCGGCTGCAGCACGGCGTAGCCGCGGTTCGCCAGGAACTGCGTGAGCGGGTCGTAGCCCCACCCTTCCCGCGCCCACGGACCCCCGTGCGGCAGGATGACTGCAGGGAGGCCCTTGGCCGCGGTCCCTCTCGGGAGCGTCAGATACGCGGGGATCTCGAGCCCGTCCGACGAGGGGTACCTCACGGGCTTCATCGGCGCGAGCGCGCCTCGGACCAGCTTCTCGAACACCCGGTACTGCAGCGTCAGCTGCTTGGACCGCCGATCGAACAGGTACCGTTCGCCCGGCTCGGTGTCGCTCGACGCGACGATGAGCCAGACGGTCTCGTCGCTCGTGGCCGAGCCGATTCCGATCTCCTTGCCCGGGAGCTTCTGCGAGAGCAGGCGGTAGTCGGCCTCGAACGCCTTGTCCTTGAAATAGCGGCGGACCTTGTCGTCAACATACGACGTGGCCACGAGCTCGTCGCTGGCCTCCGAGAACAACGCCCCATCGAAGTCAACACGCTTCAGCGGATCGGACTCGACGATCTCCTCCTTCGACGTTTCGGGATCGAAGAGCTCGAGCCGGATGAGATCGGCCTCGCCTTTGTTGCTCGTCATGTAGAACCGCTTCCCGTCCTTGTGGAACCGGAGGGGCGAGCAGTCCTCGAACACCGAGCACGAGTAGATTTTCGTGAATCCGCCCGCATCGACGCGAAGCACCTCGGTATCGCCGCTCTCGGCCGCCCGCGTCGCCAGGCGCAGGTTGCCCTTCAGGTCGAACACCCAGCCGGTGATCCGATCGGTGTTCTGGCGTACGAGCGTCCGCTCCCCGGTCGAGATCTTCACCTTGTAGAGGTCGTGCCACGCCTTGTCGCGGTCGTTGTAGCCCACGAAGATGGCGTCCGGATCGCTTTTCGGCACCTCGTAGATGAAGGTGCGCACACCCTTCGTTCCGGTGAGGTTCCGCGCGGGCGGCACATCGGCGCCCTGCGGCGGCTTGGCAGCCGGATCCACGGCGTACACGTTGAAGTTCTCGTCGCCGGCCTGGTCCTGGGCATACAGGATGAAGCGGCTGTCGCGGCTCCAGAAGTAGGCGGTGATCGGACGCGAGCTGTCGGCGGTCAAGGGGTGCGCCGCGGCAAACTGCTCTGCCACGCCTTTGACCCACACGTTGCGCGTGCCCTTGAACGGCTTGACGAACGCGACCAACCGCCCGTTCGGCGAGATTTGCGCTCCGGAGATCTCGGGGTCGCCGAAGAACAGCTCGCGATCGATGAGGGGCGGCGGCAACGATGGTGCGGCCTGGGGCGGCGCGGGCTTCGTCGCGGCGCCTTGTGGCGCGGGTTTCGTCGCAGCGCCTTGTGGCGCGGCCTGCCCGGCCTGCGCGGTCGCCATCCAGCCGAGCGCGAGGCCGAGCGCGGCTGCCATGGCCAGCGAGGAGGTTCGGCCGGAATGCCGGCGCCCGGTCATGGAGCGGATGCCGGTCGGGCGGGAATCAGGCGTGCGCATGGTTGGTCCCCTCGATGAGTGTGAGAGATCGGCGCGGCAGAGAATCAGGGCGGTGGAACGACCAGTAAGACGCGCAAGCGTCATGCATGTTTCGACGCGGGAGGCGGATGCCCGGTTCCGTTCACGACCCGGCCACTTCCTTCTTCCAGCTCTGGAGCGTGTCGAGATGGAGCGGCTCGTCGGGCTGCGTCTCGACGAACTTGCAAATCTCCAGCAATTCCTCGTCGCTCAGCACGCGGTTCGATTCCTTGGCCGCGCGGAGGATGGCCTCGACCAGGGGCTCCTTCGGCTCGAGCCCGTGCTCGTGGAGCCAGTGGACGACGTTCGACATCCCGGACATGAACCCGACCTCGATGCGCTGGTGCATGCCGACCATCCCGGCCGGCACTCCCGAGTAGATCCGGTCGGCGAGCCAGGCGTCACCCTTCCGGCGCGCCTTGATGATGGCGGCGGCGTGAACGCCGGTCGCGGTGCGGAACGCATCGATGCCGAACACGGGGTAGTTGATGGGAACGCTCACGCCGGTGGCGCGGCTGGCCGTCTCGACATACTCGCCAAGCGGCATCAGGTCGGTCTCGATGTACCCCATCAGCCGCAGGTTGATGAGCAGCTGATCCATCGAGCAGTTGCCGACCCGTTCGCCGATTCCGAGCGCCGTCGCGTGGACGCGGTCCACACCCGAAGTCATTGCCGTGATGGTGTTGATGACGCCGAGGCCCCGGTCGTTGTGGCCGTGCCAGTCCACCTTGATGTCGGCGCCGATCTCCTTGATGAGTTGCCGGACGTAGGGGACGAGATTGCGCACGCCGCGCGGCGTGATGTGGCCCACCGTGTCGGCGATGCACACGCGCGTCGCGCCGGCATTGATGGCGCACCGGTACAGCTGTCGAATCGTATCGGGCGTCGCGCGGGTCGTATCCTCGGTGACATACATGACCGGGAGGCCGTTCTTCACCGAAAAGGAAACGGCCTCGTCGGTCAGCTTCAACATGTAGTCGAGCGACCAGTCCTCCGCGAGCTGCCGGATCGCCGACGATCCGATGAACATCGCGGATTCGATCGAGAAGCCGACCTTCTGGGCGATCCTCGCGAGCGACGCGACGTCGCTGACGACGGTCCGCACGGCGCAGTTCGGCCGGATCTTCAGGTTGGCCCGCCGGATCTCCAGGCAGAGCTCCGTGATGTCGGCACGCGCGCGCGGGCCCGCTCCGGGGAGGCCGAGATCCGCGGTGTGAATCCCGAGCGCGTCCATCAGGTGCAGCAGCCGGATCTTGGTCCCGATGTCCGGGTCCCTGACCGACGGCGACTGCAGCCCATCCCTCAGCGACTCATCGTCGAACTCGACCGGGATGTCGCGGTGGGGGTAACCGGTGCCGGCCGTATTCCAGTCGTAGACGAGATCGCCCGATCTGAATTGCTCCGCCATGGCCCGCGCTCCTTCAGGACGCGTCCCTCGAGGGTGCTCCACCCGGCTCCCTCGGCCGCTAGGGGTGGACGACCGACAGGCCGTATGGGACGGGCGCGCTGGCCGGCACGTTCCCGACGTCGTAGATCCGCACGCAGACGTTGCCGGCGCCGGACACCGAGCCGCTGATGGTCGCGCCCTCTCCGGCCGAGTCGTTGGCGAGCGCGATGGCGCAGGCCGTGCCCGTCCAGTTGCCAAGCGCGATTCCCACCTTGATCGCGGATCCGGGACCGAGGGTTGAAATGGTTGCCGTGACGGTGCCCGCCGCAACCACGCTGAAGTTGAACGAGGCGGCCCCATTCATGTTGAGGTTGCCGGTGTAGGTCTCCGTCGTGGTCGGCACGACTGGAGGCGTGGCAACCGAAGGCGTGGTCGGAAGCGTGCCGTCGCTCGTCTTCGCGCAGCTCCACGCCGGGCCGATGAGCAGGACAAGCAGCAGGAACGCGAGCGGGGCGGTACGTCGGCGGAGCGTCACGGGCACCTCCATGACTGACAGGATCACCAGTCTGCCGGCCCGGCCTGCGGACGGCAGGCCCACTGCCCTGCTCCGCATCCGCAACCGCACCACCATCGCTTCCGGCAGAGAGAAGAAAAGAGCAACAACCGATCCAGGCGCGCCGGCCGAGGTGGCTTCAGGAAACCGGTACCAGAGTGATTCGCCCCGTCGCTATAGGATGACACAGGTCGCGAGCTGGAGGACAGCCGGACCGAGGCCGGAGGAGAGCAGCCTGCCCTCAGGCCCGCCGCGATCTGGTTGTACAATCCATCCGGCCCCCGGGAATCCGACGCATGGAACCAGTCGAACACGATGTCTACATCTGCTACCGCGAGCCCGGGGGCAGGGCGCTCGCGGAGCTTGTGAAAGCCGGGCTGTCGCGCCGGGGATTCCACGTCATTCCCTGGGACGAGGACGCCGGCGCCGAGTCGATGGCCCGCCGGCTGAAGCTCATCGAGGAAGCGCCGGATTTCGTCCTGGTGCTCTCTCCCGGCGATCTCGACGAGCGCACCGGCCC
The DNA here is from genome assembly GCA_963695795.1 of uncultured Acidobacteriota bacterium. Classification (GTDB taxonomy): domain Bacteria; phylum Acidobacteriota; class Vicinamibacteria; order Vicinamibacterales; family JAKQTR01; genus CAVOHU01. Next base: position 320,404 of record CAVOHU010000002.1, read on the forward strand.
GTCCGACCCGATGCGCCAGGAACTCGCCCGCGCCCTCGAGACCGGCCGCATCATCGTCCCCGTGATCGCGCCGGGATTCGGACGATACCCGGTGCGCGCCCTTCCCGCGGACATTGCCCGGATCGGCCGCTACCCTGCCATTGCGTACGATCCGTCGAATTCGCCCGAGACGGTCGCTCGCGTTTCGCACGCGCTCTCGAGCGATACGACGGTCGACGACCGCCGGCTCATGCGGTTCGCGCGGCGGGCCTTCATCGCCGCTGGCGTCTTCGTGGCGGGTATCCTCATCGTCGAGATCGCGCTCACCGTCCCGAAGATGCTGGCGCGAAAAACCGAGCCGCCGCCCGTCCCGCCGATGTCCCTCTACTGGTCGAGCTTTGCCGAGCGGCCGCACGAGGGCGGCTGGACGGAGTTCGAGCTGCGCGACGGGGCGTCGGTCGCCTCCGGTGACCAGGTGCGGCTGGTGTTCAGCCCGAGCGCGGACGGCTTCGCCTACGTGTTGGCGAAGAACCTGCGCGGCGAAGTGCACGTGCTGTTTCCTTCGCACGAGCTGCGCGGTGCCGCGCGCGTCGCGCCGGGCCGGGTCTACGAGGCGCCCGGCAACGCCGGCTGGCTGACGGTTGACGCCCGGGAAGGCCTGGCGGCCCTTTACATCGTTGCCAGCTACGACCCGATCGAGAACCTGGAAGAGCTGGCCGAGGAGCAGGCGCAGGAGGTGAACCGGGAGACGCGGCGGGACCTGCTGGCGTCGACCATCGGCGGACTGATCGACGGGCGCCACGGCCCGTCTGACTTCAAGATCCGCGCGCGGAACGGCCGCGCGATCCTTCGGAGCCTCCCGCCTTCCGCCGGCCCGTCGCACTCATCGGCGTTGCTGTCGAACGGCGCGCTCGTGACGCATCCGCTCGCGGCTGAGCCCGGTTTGCTCAGCGCACTGGTCGAACTCCGCCTGCAATACCAGCCGGCCCGGACCGGCGGCGATCGGTAGACCCTCGTTCGACTGAACCAGTCGGCGATTGACCGGCCTCGGACCGCTGGCCATAATGGGATTAACTGTGGCCAATTCAGCTTCAACTCAGCGGATCCGGTGGGATACCCGTCCGGAGCTTTACCAGCACTGGACGCTCTCGTTCGACGGCCCCGTCGCGACCTTGACGATGGACGTGACCGAGGATGCGACGCTCGCGCCCGGCTACCGTCTCAAGCTGAACTCCTACGACCTCGGCGTCGACATCGAGCTGGCGGACGCGATCCAGCGTATCCGCTTCGAGCATCCCGAGGTCCGCGTGGTCGTCGTCCGGAGCGGGAAGGAGCGGATCTTCTGCGCGGGCGCGAACATCATGATGCTCGGCCAGTCGAGCCACGAGTTCAAGGTGAACTTCTGCAAGTTCACCAACGAGACGCGGCTCGCCATGGAGGATGCGAGCGCCAACTCGGGCATCGCGTTCCTGGCGGCGATCAACGGGATCTGCGCCGGGGGCGGGTACGAGCTGGCGCTTGCGTGCGACGAGATCCTGCTCGTCGACGACGGCAATTCCGCGGTCAGCCTGCCCGAGACCCCTCTGCTCGGCGTCCTCCCGGGCACGGGCGGCCTGACGCGCGTCGTCGACAAGCGCAAGGTCCGGCGCGACCACGCCGACGTGTTCGGTACGACCGCCGAAGGCGTGAAGGGCAAGCGCGCGCTCGAGTGGCGGCTGGTCGACGCGCTCGTGTCGCGAAGCCAGTTTGCGGAGGCCATCGCCCGGCGCTCGGCCGAGCTGGCCGCGCGATCGGATCGCCCGGCGGGTGAAACCGGCATCCGGCTGGCTGCGCTCGAGCCGGAGGTCAGCCTCACCGAGGTCCGGCACTCGACGGTCGGGCTCTCACTCGATCGGGCGAGGCGGATTGCGGAGATCACGATCGACGGGCCGGACGGCGATCAGCCGGTCACCTCCGACGGGATCCTCCACGCCGGCGATCGGTTCTGGCCGCTGCGCGCCTTCCGCGAGCTGGATGACATCCTGTTGCGGCTGCGATTCGACGAGCCCGAGATCGGCACGCTCGTCATCAAGACGAGGGGCGACATCGATCGCGTGCTCGCGATGGACCAGTCCCTCGCGGGCCAGCGCGATCACTGGCTCGTGCGCGAGATCGTGCATTTCATCAAGCGGACGCTGAAGCGGCTGGATCTGACCGCGCGCAGCGTCTTCGCCGTCATCGAGCCGGACTCGTGCTTCGCTGGCACGCTCTTCGAGCTGGCGCTCGCCGCGGACCGGTCCTACATGCTCGACGATTCGGACTCCCCGACCGCCATCGCCCTCTCGCCGATGAACGCGGGGCTGCTGCCGGCGGGCAACGGGCTCTCCCGGCTCGAAGCGCGCTTCTACGGCGAGCCGGACCGGGTCGCGGATCTCCTGGCGCACACCGGCCCGTTCGACGCGGGCGAGGCGCTCGAGGTCGGTCTCGTGTCGTTCGCCCCCGACGCGCTCGATTGGGACGACGAGGTCCGGCTGGCCCTGGAGGAACGGGCGTCGCTTTCGCCCGACGCGCTGACCGGCATGGAGGCCAACCTGCGCGTCGGTCGGGCCCGAGACGATGGAAACGAAGATCTTCGGCCGCCTGACCGCGTGGCAGAACTGGATCTTCCAGCGCCCGAACGCCGTCGGCGAGCGCGGGGCGCTCAAGGTCTACGGATCGGAGAACCGGGCCGTGTTCGACTGGAAGCGGACCTGACGCGATGATTTCCGACGAACGGATCCCGAACAACGTCAACCTCGGCGGCGACAAGCGCCTGCAGCGCGCGCTCGAGCACTGGCAGCCGAAGTACCTCGACTGGTGGCGCGAGATGGGGCCGCAGGGATTTCAGGACTACCACCACGTCTACCTGCGCACGGCGACGAGCGTGGACTCGCGCGGCTGGGCGAACTTCGACTACGTGAAGCTGCCCGAGTATCGATGGGGCATCTTTCTGGCCGAGCCCGAGCCGGATCGCCGCATCGGCTTCGGGGACTTCTTCGGGCAGCCCGTCTGGCAGGAGGTCCCGGGCGAATTCCGGAATCCGCTCCGGCGGCTCATCGTCACGCAGGGCGACACCGAGCCGGCCAGCGTCGAGCAGCAGCGCCTGCTCGGCATCCGCTGCCCGAGCCTCTACGACCTCAGGAATCTCTTCCAGGTGAATGTCGAGGAGGGGCGGCACCTCTGGGCGATGGTCTACCTGCTGCACTCGCACTTCGGCAAGGACGGCCGCGACGAGGCCGAGGAGCTGCTCGAGCGATCAGAGCGGCAACGCCGACAAGCCGCGCATTCTCGAGGCCTTCAACGAGCCCATCGAGAACTGGCTCGACTTCTTCATGTTCACGATGTTCACGGACCGCGACGGCAAGTCGCAGCTGATGTCGCTCTCCGAGAGCGCGCTCGATCCGCTGTCGCGCACGACGCGCTTCATGCTGACCGAGGAGGCGCATCACATGTTCGTCGGCGAGTCGGGCGTGGCGCGCATCCTCCAGCGCACCTGCGAGCTGATGATCGCGAGCCGCGGCGTCGCGGAGGACGTCCGGCAAAGCGGCGGCATCGACCTCCCGATGATTCAGCGGCACCTGAACTTCTGGTTCAGCCGGAGCCTCGATCTCCACGGCGGCGAAGTGTCGAGCAATGCCGCCTCGTATTTCGCCAACGGGCTCAAGGGCCGCGCCAAGGAGGCGACTCACGACGATCACGTGCTGCTGAACGCCGTCTACCCGATGCTCGTCGTCGAGGACGGGCGGATGGAGTCGCGCGACGTTCCGATGCGCAACGCCATGAACGAGGTGCTTCGCGACTGGTACGTCGGCGATTGCGCCGCAGGCGTCACCAGGTGGAACGCGATGCTCGAGCGCCACGGATTGTCGGACCGGCTGCGGCTGCCCGATCGGAAGTTCAACCGGCGCATCGGGATGTTCTCGGGGCTGCGTTTCGATCCGGACGGCCGCCGCCTGTCGAACGAGGAATGGGAAGCGCGGCAGGACGATTGGCTGCCGACGCGCGGCGACAAGGACTATCTGCTGAGCATCATGAACGCGCCGCTCTACGAGCGGGGCCGGTTCGCCAACTACATCGCGCCCCCGGCCCGCGGCATCAATCAGCAGCCGGTCGACTTCGAGTACGTCAGAACGGAGCAGTGAACGCTGTGGGAGGATGTAGGCCGGGTCTTTAGACCCGGCGGTTGGCCAAATCCGATGGTCGTCACGCCGCACTTCGTCGTCGGGTCTGAAGACCCGACCTACATCCTGACGCGTGACGACGAGAACGAATGAAAAGGGATCCACCCATGAGCGTCACGGCCATCGGCGAGCGGAAGATGTTCATCGGCGGCGAATGGACCGGCGCCGAGGGCGGCCGCACGCTGCCGGTCGTCAATCCCGCCACCGAGGAGATCATCGCCACCGTCCCTTCCTCGTCTCCGGCGGACGTCGATCGCGCCGTCGCCGCCGCTCGTGACGCGCTCAAGGGGCCCTGGGGCCAGATGTCCGCGCGCGACCGCGGCGTGCTGATCTGGAAGATCGGGCGTGAGCTGCTGAAGCGAGCCGACGAGGTCGCCCGGCTCGAGACGCTGCACAACGGGAAGCCGATCTTCGAGTCGAGACAGATTGACGTTCCCGCCTCTGTCGAGTGCTTCGAGTACTACGCGGGCTGGGCGGACAAGATCCACGGCGAAACCATCCCGGTGAAGGGCGCGATGCTGGCCTACACCCTTCGCGAGCCGGTCGGCGTCGTGGCGGCCATCGTCCCGTGGAACTTCCCGCTGCTCCTCGCCGTGTGGAAAGTCGCGCCGGCGCTCGCGTGCGGCAACACCGTCATCCTGAAGCCGGCCAGTCAGACGCCGCTGACCGCGATCGCGCTCGCCGAGATTGCGAACGATATCGGCCTGCCGCCCGGCGTCTTCAACGTCGTGACAGGCCCAGGCGCGGAGGTCGGCTTGCGCCTGGCGGCGCATCCCGGCGTCGACAAGATCGCCTTTACCGGCCATACCTCGACAGGACGCGAGATCGCCCACGCATCGGCCGACACGGTCAAGCGCCTCACGCTCGAGCTCGGCGGCAAATCTCCCAACATCGTCTTTGCCGACGCCGACCTCGACGCGGCGGTGCGCGGGGCGACAATCGGAATCTTCTACGGCAAGGGTGAGGTGTGCGCCGCGGGATCGCGGCTGCTCGTCGAACGCAGCATCAGGGACGAGTTCCTCTCGAAGCTCGGCGCGCGGGCGAAAAAGATGGTGCCGGGCGATCCGATCGATCCGAAGACACGCCTCGGAGCCGTGTCGTCGAAGGCCCAGCTCGACCGCGTCCTCGAGTACATCGAAACGGGCGCGCGCGAGGGCGGCGCGATCGTGGCCGGGGGGCACCGGGCGGACATCGGCACCGGCAAGGGTTACTTCGTCGAGCCGACCGTGTTCGCGCAGGTGACGCCGGAGATGACGATCGCTCGCGAGGAGATCTTCGGGCCGGTGCTGGCCGTCGATGGAGTTCAACGGCCCCGAGGAAGCCGTCGCGCTGGCGAACCGCTCGGAGTACGGTCTGGCCGCGGGCGTCTGGACACGCGACATCAAGAAGGCGCACCGCGTCGCGCGCGAGCTGCAGGCTGGCACCGTGTGGATCAACACCTACAACGTGTACGACACGGCGGCCCCCTTCGGCGGCTACAAGCAATCCGGGTTCGGCCGGGAGATGGGCCAGCACGCGCTCGAGAGCTACACGCAGGTCAAGACGGTGATGGTGGATCTCGGGCCATGATCCAGACGATCGCCGTCCTCGGCGCCGGCACCATGGGGCACGGCATTGCCCACGCGGCGATCGCCGCCGGGTTCAAGACGCGGCTCTTCGACGTGTCGGACGCGCAGCTTGGCAAGGCGGTCACCTCAATCGAGCACATCCTGCGCCGGAACGTCGAGCACGGGACCATCGAGCCCGGCGAGGTCGACGCCGCGATCGCACGGCTCTGGACGACCACTGTCCTCGACGACGCGGTGGACGGAGTGGACCTCGTGATCGAGGCCGTGCCAGAACGGCTCGACGTGAAGCTGTCGCTGCTCGGCGAGATCGAGCTGCTCATCGCGCCGGATGGCGTCATCGCCTCGAACACGTCGGCGCTGAGCCTCACCGAGCTGGCATCGGCGCTGGCGCGGCCGGCACGCCTCGCCGGCATGCACTTCTTCAACCCCGTCCACAAGATGAAGCTCGTCGAAATCGTCCGCGCGCTCGATACGGACCAGGCCGCGGTGGAGGCGATCGAATACGTTGCCCACCGCATGGGCAAGGAGACGGTCGTCGTTCGCGACTCGGCCGGGTTCGTCACGAGCCGCATCAACGCGCTCATCGGCAACGAGGCCTTCTACCTGCTGCAGGAAGGCGTCGCCTCGGCGCGGGACATCGACAAGGCGCTCAAGCTCGGCCTCAATCACCCGATGGGACCCTTCGAGCTCGTCGATCTCGTCGGTCTCGACATCCGCCTGAGCGTGCTCGAGCACCTGTACCAGACCCTCGGCGAGAAGTACCGCCCCTGTCCCCTGCTCGTCCAGTACGTCCAGGCCGGCCGGCTCGGACGGAAGGTCGGCAAGGGGGTCTACGAGGTACTGACCTCAAAGAACCCAGTCGGGCTACGGGCTTCAGGCTACAGGCCTCAGGCCGGGTCATGCTGCCGGGCGCAGGTCCCGTCGGGCTTCAGGCTACAGGCTTCAGGCCGTGTCGGATGTAGGCCGGGTCTTCAGACCCGGCGCGCGCGGATCGGATGAGACCGCTTCACGCTGCACGGAGCACTCCCCTGACGTCGAGCGCTCACTTCAGCTTGAACGTCACGGTGACGGTCATCAGGACCGGGACGGGCACGCCATTCAGCAGCGTCGGCGTGAACACCCACTGACGCACTGCGTCGAGCGCCGCCTGATCGAGCAACGGAATCGATCGGAGCACGCGGGTCTCTTTCACCTGGCCGTCCACGCCGATCACCGCGTCGATGATGACGGTACCCTCGATCCTGGCCCTCTGTGCAACATCGGGATAGATCGGGTTCACCTGCTTGACCTTCGCCGGCTGCCGAACGCCGCTCGAGATGCGAATCGGCGCCGCGGGAGGCGGCGGTGGCGGCGGCTCCGGAAGCCCGGCAGTGACCGTGCCGGCGATGGTATTGGCGAGGCCTCCCTCTACCGCGCTCGTGACCTCGGGTTCGACGACGAGACCGGTCTCGGGCTTGATGCCCGAGGGCACCTCGGCCGGTGGCGCATCAGGATTGTCCACGGGCATCGACGGCTTCGGCGCCGCGCGCGGAACGGACGCGGGCGGCGGCGCCGGAACGGCCGGCATCGCGTCCAGGAATTCCATCGGCTTGAGGATCGACGGCAGCACGTCGGCCGCCATCAGCGGCACGATGACCAGCACCGCGACAATGGCGGTGTGAAGGGCGAGCGAGAGCGGCAGCGTGTACCACTTGCGGCTGCCGAGGCCAGCGTTCGGGTGCACGACGTCCCCGAAGAGGTCGCGCGGCATGGTGTCTCCTCCTCATGTCGTGGTGCGTTCACGTCACAAGGCGTCGACTCTGGCCAGAGCAGGTCGCCTACATTCATAGACACCGCAGCGGGGAATTCGGGCGGGCGCGAGAGGTATCACCTCGGTCGCGATTGGACGGCTACATCCGGGCGAACGCCCCGGCCAGCCACTGGCAGAGCACCGCGCCGACAAGCGTCATCGACAGGCCCCAGATGAGCATCTTGCGGAAGAGCACGCGCGAGGTCGCCGTGTCGGTGACCGCCGCCACGCACAGCGCGCCAATCGTGGAGAGCGGCGAGACGTCCACCATCGAGGCGCCGACATTGATGCTGAGCGCCACCGCGAGCGGATCGCCGCCGCCGACCTTGGCGACCAGCGTCGGCACGGTCGGCAGGAACGTGGGGAGCACCACGCCCGAGGTGCTGCTGTAGGTGGAGATCGCACCGGTCACGAGCGCGATGAAGCCGTTGATCGTGCCGGGCGACGCCAGCCGCGCGAGCAGGCCCGTGAAGAGGTCCATGCCGCCCGACTTCTCGAGCACGCCGATGAGGAGCGAGATGCCGGAGATCATCAGGATCGCATTCCACGGCATCCGCTTGATCGACGCGGATTCGTCGGCCGCCCGGAACACGATGAGGACGATCGCGGCGGCGAAGGCCGAGAACCCGAGGTTCAACTTGAAGACGACCACGCCCGCAACCCACGCCGCAATCGCGGCGATGGTCAGCCACTGCCGTCCGCCGAGCCGCGCCACGTGGTCGGAGGGCCCATCCGCGCCACCGGGAGTCTTCACGAGCTTCAGGCCCCCGAAGAGCAGCCACGCGGCCGCCGCAACCGCCGCGTGTGCCAGGAAGTTGGCGGCCCAGACCTTCCATTCGTGTCCGCCAAGTCCGATTGACGCCATCTTGGCGTTCGCGATCACGCCGACCGAGCTGAGCGGCGACAGGTTGCCGGCGTTCGCGCCGTTGGCGACCATCAGCGCGGAAAGAAACGGAGGAATCGACGAGCGGGCGCCGAGGGCCATGGCGAGCGGCGCGACGAGCGCCGTCGCGGCGACCGCGCCCGGCCCGATGGTCGACACGATCATCGCGATCAGGAACACCACGACCGGGACGAGCGCGCGGCTGCCCCGGGCGAGCCGCATCGCGCGGCGGCCGACGAGATCGAGCGTGCCGTTGACCTCGGAGACGGTGAAGAGCAGCGTGACGCCCGCGAGCGTGAGGAAGAGCTGCGTCGGGAAACCCGCGGCCACCTCCTCCGCCGACCAGCCGGCCACGAACACCCCGATGAGCCAGGCCAGCGCCATCCCGATCAGGCCGACGTTCAGTTGCGTCGTGCAGCTGAGCAGGATGGCCGCGACAAGCGCGATGAGCGAGGCGATGGCGGGGGTGACCACCCGGCGATGATACCCCGGTGGTCAAGCCGGTCAGCCGCCGCAACTCCAGCGCGACCGACAGGCCGTCTCCGTCGGGCAGCACCAGGTCGACAATCGTGAGATCGGGCCGCTCCCGCGAGGCGACGCCGCTCGCCTCCTGCGCCGTGGCGGCGACGACCGCGTGGACGCCCGCTTCGGTGAGCGCCTGTTCGAGCCGCCTGAGCAGGTGCGTGTTCTCGTCGACGGCGAGCACGACCGGGCGCTGCGGTTGCGCGAGCTCCGGCGCCTGACGCTCGACTCCCGGGCGCACGCTCAGCGCGAGACGGCCATCGGACGCGTCCACTTCGACCAGCGCCCCCGGCGCCACGCCCCCGTCGGCGACCAGCGCCGCCAGCGGCTGCGTCAGCATCCGGTGCACCACGCGCTTGAGCTCGCGCGCGCCGAACTCCTGGCTGGTCCCGTGGCCGAGCAGCAGCTCGCGTGCCGTGGGGCTGACCGCGATGTCGAACGACCGGGCGCCGAGCCGGCTATGCACGTGCTGCTGCAGCTCCGCCACGTGGTAGTCGAGGATGTCGCTGAGCGCCTGCTCGTCGAGCGGGTCGTAGGTGATGACGACGTCGATGCGGTTGATGAACTCGGGAGAGAAACGCCTGCGCACCGCGCGGAAGGCGACCGAGTGCAGGAGGTCGGCCGTGCGCCCGGGCGAGCGGCGCGCGGATCCGCTGAACCCGATGTCGTGCCCGACCGCGCGCTGCATCTCCTCGGCGCCGAGATTGCTCGTCATGAAGATCAGCGTCTTCTCGAAGTCAACCGGCGTGTGGTCACCCAGGCGCAGCGTCGCCCGGTCGAGGATGCCGAGCAGCAGGAAGATCCCGGCCGGCCGGTCCGGCGGGCTGAGGTGCGTCTGGTACATCTGGACATACGGCACGATCCGCTGCAGCGCGCCGGGCTGACCGACGACCTTTCGCGACAGGTGTTCCAGCAGGTTGCCAGTCTGGACGGGCAACGCGTCCCGCTCCTTCGCGCCGATATCCACGGTGGTGACCCTCGAGTGCAGGAGAAACTCGAAGCTCAGGTTCGAAGGCTCATCGACGAGTGCTGGAACAAGGGGAATCTGAAAGTCATCGATGAGATTCTCACGACGGACTTCGTGAACAACGATCCGATGGATCCCAGCCGCGGCCCTGAAGGGGCCAAGACCTTCGTCAAGAAATACCGGACGGCGTTTCCTGATTGCCGGATCGATATCGACGAGGCCATCTCGACCAACGACAAAGTGGTCATCCGCTGGCACTATAGCGGAACGCATCGCGGCCAGCTCGAGGGCATCGCGCCGACGGGCCGGCGCGTGAACGGCACCGGGCTCACGATCTACCACTTCCAGGGCGATCGCATCCACGAGGCGTACAGCAACTGGGACGCCTTGACGCTCATGCAGCAGCTCGGCGTGGTCACGCTGCCGGGCAAGTCGGCGCAGGCCGGCATGTAGCAGGGTTCTCGCGACGCGGGCCGAGGGCGGCCGCCCCGAGCGGCCGCTCCGGCCCGCCTGAGCTTCGCATTCAGATCGCGGCGCGCTTCACCAGCAGCATCGTCATGTCGTCCGGCTGCCGGACGCCGGCGCCGAACTGTTCGACCTCGCCGAGCACGATCTCGATGAGCTTCGCCATCGGCTCGTCCCCGTGCGTGGCGACCAGCCGCCCCAGCCGTTCCTCCCCGAAGAACTCGTCGGTCGTATTGGGGTACTCGAGGATCCCGTCGCTGACGATGCACAACACGTCGCCGGGCGCGAGCTCGAAGATCTGTGGCTCCGCAAGGCGGAGATTCTCCATCAACCCCAGCGGGAACGTCGTCGAACCGCGCCATTCGCACTCGAGGCCCGCCGCGTGGAAATGCAGGAGCGGGCCCTGGCCTCCGGCGTGGTAGCTCAGCGTGTGGGCGCCCGTGTCGAGCACGCCCATGAACGCGGTGACAAACCGGCTGTCCGCGAGGTCCTGGCAGAGCTGTTCGTTGATGTTGGCGAACGCCGCGTCGAGATCCGCCCCGAGCCGGACGCCAATGCGCAGCATCGCGCGGAACTGCGTAATGCTCAGGGCGGGCCCGATCCCGTGGCCGGTGGCGTCGCCGAGCAGCGTCATGATGCGGTGATCGTCGAGGGTGATGAGATCGTAGATATCGCCGCCGGTCTGGTCCGCCGGCCGGCTCCAGCCCGCGATGTCGTAGCCCGCCGGCTTCGGCATCACTTTCGGGAACACGTTGAACTGGATGTCGCGGGCGATGGCGAGCTCGTGCTCCAGCTTCCTCCGGAGCACCATCTCCGCGATCAGGCTCACGCGTTGGAGGGCGACCGCGCACTGGGCGCCGAGCGCCTCGGCGATGCGCTCGTCTTCTTCCGTGAAGACGCCAGTCCGCTTGTTGAGCACCTGGAGGACGCCCACCAGGGACTCGTCGAAGCCGATGAGCGGGACCGACAGCATGTTCCGCGTGCGATAGCCGGTGGCGGCGTCGATGTCGCGATTGAAGCGCGGGTCCGCGTAGCACTCCTGGACGTTGAGGACGCGGCGAGACCGCGCGCACTCGCCGGCAATGCCGCGCGTCAACGGAAACCTGATCTGGTCGACCGCCGTGGCGACCGTCGTGTAGAGCTCCTCGCGCTTCGGGTCGAAGAGGAAGACCGATCCGCGATCCGCGTCCAGGATCGCGCGCCCGGCGTCGACGACCTCGGTGAGCATCTCGTTCAGCTCGAAGGGCGCCGCCAGCTTGCGGGTCACGTCGAGCAGCGCCCCGAGCGCCTCGGCCGTCAGCGATGTCCTGGATGTTCCAGGGGCCATGAATCCCTCCGCCGCCGCGCGAGTCACTCGAGCCGGACGCCACACGATACACGGAATCGTGGCCGGTGGGAACCCGAGCCGCAAACCCGTCCGTCGCTCACTGATTGATGATCTGGTCCAGCTCGTGCTCGAGCTCCTTGACGCGGAACTCGGCCCAGAGCGGCAGGTGATCGCTCACCTCTTTCCGTGCGGCATCGGCGGGCTGACCCGCTTCCTTGAAGAGGACCTTGCCGAACGGAACCACCCCGAACTGTCCCGTGAATTCGTACTGCTCGCTCGGGATCCACGCGATCTTGTCGAAGGTCTTCGTCTGATCGAAGTTCGTCCCGAGCGTTTCCATACCCGGAGGCATCTCGAAGCGGGGCGAGTCTCCGCCGGTGAGCGCCTTGAAGAACCGATCGTTGTCGGCCTGGATGTTGAAATCGCCGACCAGGAAGAAGTCCGGATCGAACACCGAACCTTTCGGCCTCCCGGCCTCGTGCTTCACGAACTTCACCAGTTCCTGGATCTCCTGCTCGCGCAGGTTTGTGCCGACCGCGCCGTGGCTTGACCCTTCGGCGATGTGCACGGAGACCATCGTGAAGTCGAAGCGTCCGGCCTTGAAGGAGGCGCAGTAGGGCGATCGCTGGAACTGGAACACGTTCGGGCTGACGATCGGGCCGTTGAAGGCGATCTCACACACGAGTCCCGTCGGGATGACCGTCCGCTTGTCGTAGAGAAACGCCATGCGCTCGCCGTTGCCCGTCGGGTCGGAGACCAGGATCTTGTAGTTTCCCGGCAGCATCCTCTGGAGCTTCGCGAGCCCCTGGAGGTTCGACTTCACCTCCTGGATGGCGACGATGTCGAACCGCTCGCAGATGTCGGCGATGTACTGGAGCGCCCGCGTCTTCTTCTTGTTGGAGAACTGGGCGATGTTCCACGACGCCATCACGACGTTTTCGTCGACCGTGCGGAGCGGCACGGCTGCGAGCAGGCCCATCAGGTCCTGTCGCTCGGCGGCGATGATCTGTTCTTCTGTGGGCATCGGCGGACTCCCCTCTCATCGACTGACCGGTGGCACGCGGGGGCGGACAGGCGGCCGCGGCGCAAGAAGTCACGCGGGCAGCGCCAGCAACGCATCGAGCGCGGCGATGATCCGATCGCCGTTCGGCATCCTGCGGAGCGCGCGACGGCACGCGGCGCACAGGCCGATTCGGCCCGCCATGATCGCGGGGCGCTTCTCCTTGTTGTAGTAGTTGGGACAGCGCTTGACTCCGTGGACGTGCGCGGGAACCGGATTGATGTACGCCACGGATTGGTTGACCACCAGCCGTTCGATGGACGTTTCGGGCGGCGTCAGCGCTTCGAGCACGCCGGCCGTCGAGACAACGGAAATGCCCTGCTCCGGATCGGTCTCTCCCTCGATGTTGGTCTGCTCGTCGTCGGCCAGGCCGAAGTTCGTGACGCAGACGACCTGGTTGACGCCCAGTTGCGCCGGCAGGCCGCTGAGCTTCTCGATGAGCTCCGCCGAGTCCAGCTGGCGTTCCCGGGCTCGCCACGGGCCCGTGCGGGAAGCGGACTGCGGATCCAGCGGGAGACGGCGCCAGGTGCCGAGCGGCGCGGTGATGTCGGCGACCTGAAATCGGAAGAAGTCCTGGGCCGCGTTCATGCGCCGCACGACCCCCTCGAGGTCCGGCACGACATGATTGACGTCCCAGATCGCCACCACCACCTGGTCGGCCGAGGGTCCGCGACGACGAGCTCCTCCGCCGCCGGTTGCCGGTACGGCCGTGGTGGGCGCCGTGTCGACGCTCGCGGGTGCCACCACGAGGCGCTCGTGCGGGTTGCGCGCGAACACGACCGGGATCGCCCAGTCGATCGCCTCGCCGGTAATCGAGTAGTTGACGGCCACCCTCGCTTCGCGTGCGGCGTCGCCGATCGAACGCCCGCGCGCCAGCGCACCGTAGAAATGCCGGGCGAAGGCGGCCGCCGACGGATCGAGGACAGGGAACTGGTTCGCGACAACGGAAGGCACGCCGGCTTCGACAAGCGCCGGGGCGACGCCGGAGGCGAAGTCGAATCTCGGGCTGGACGCCCGCCGGTCGATCCTGCGCCGAGGTCCTGGCGCGTATCCGGCTCCCGTCTCGCACGCGTTCAGGAAGACGAGACGAATCCCCCGCTTCGCGACGATCTGGGTGATGATCTCCGCGTTGATTTCCTGGATGCCTCCTTCGTCGTTCTCGAACAGCAGGTACCCCATCCGTTCGGGCAGGCGGTATTCGCCGTGCCCGATGAAGTGCAGGACGTCGATCGGATCGTTGCCGTAGGCCGAGCTCTCCATCAGCTCGTGCAGCCGTTCCGGCGTCACCGAGGGCACGACCTGCACCTCCGCGAGCTGCTGATCGACGAGCGGCCGGAAGCCGCGCATGATGACCGCCTCCTCCTCGCTCGCGGAGAGCGGGGCCGCGCCGACAGGCTGGGCGGCAACGACCAGGATCCGGAGCTTGTCCACGCGCGCCGGGCGCGCTTCGGCCGGCACCGCGGTCAGCACGTTCCGCACGAAATTGACTTCCTGCGCCGCGAGCAGCGCATTGCGCGACGGGTCGTACGCAAATTCCCAGGGCTTCTCCGCCACCCATCCCAGCATCGACGTGAAGATGATGCTCAGGCGCCGCTCGGCGACCTGGGCGTTGACCGTCTTGGCGAAATCGGCGCGCGCGTGATCGTAGAGGCGGCGGATGTCGCCCGGGAACAGCACCTCGAAGAGATCGCGGCCGAGGCCGCGCAGGTCCTGCTCGTTCGGCAGCGACGGGAACTTCGGGTTGCCGTCGATGTACTGCACGATGTGCTCGCGAGCGTCGATGATCCGGCGCCACCGCCTGCCGTACTCCTTGCCGAGCACCTCGAACCGCTCGAGCACGCGCGCGTTGCGATAGCTCGCGATGAGGTACCAATTCGCCCGCTGCTCCGTGGAGGTTTCGCTCGCCAGCAGGAACAGGTTGAAGTTCTCGTCCGCCGGCGGGTCGGTGGGAACGACAAAGGTCGACTCCCTTCCGAACGCGTCGGTGAGCGTCACGACCTCGGCGCGCGGTATGACGAGCGAAGGCCGCGACCGCACAGGCGCGCCGCCTGCCACTGCCGCGGCGCCCCCCTCCCGCTGCGGCGCGCGAGAGGCAACCTTCGAAGGCGCGGCCCCACGTCGGGCTGGCTCACCGGCGACCGGCAGATCCGCCGCCGGGTCGAGCGCGGGGATTCGAAGTGCCTCGCCGCCGAGCATGCGGATCAGGAGATCGATCGTCTCCGGCTGCGAGAACAGGTTGCAGTGGTGCACGTCCGCCGGGCCGCCGATGCGCACGTTGCCGCCGGGGCCGTAACAGGCAATCTGGCCACCGGGAATCACCGCGGCCGCGCCGGGATCGACGCGCCAGCCGCCTGATGTCGGGACAACGATGTCGTTGGCAGTCCCGAAAAACGCGTCCACGCCGAAATCGGCGGCGCGGCGAACGAGCGTGTCGCCGGGCTCGTAGTTGGCCGCGAGGGCCCAGTAGGCATTCGCGGGCGGCGCGGGATCCTCCTGCAGCTCGGCGATCACATCGCCCGCCGGATCCATTGCGGCGATGCCCGGGAGGCTCTCGGTCGCCGCGCGGGCCAGCCACTTGAGCGATTCGGCGAGGAAGTCGACGACGAAGGTGAACGGGTTGTCTGGAACGAGGTCCGTCAGGTTCGCCAGCCACGACGCAATCGTGTCCCAGCGGCCGCCGTCCGCCAGTGGCGTGCCCTGGTTGGGCCCCGCGCAGAGGATCGCGCGATTCAGCGCAAACCTGGAGGCCTCAGGCCCGAGTGCGGCTCCGCGCTCCACGATCGTGCGAAGGACCAGCGCTCCACGGCTGTGCGTGATGACGTCGAACACGCCTCCCGAGGCCGGCAGCGCTCTCAGCAGCGCCCTGGCATTGTCTTCGGGTGACTCGCTGACCGTGAAGTGATTGAACGCGAACACCCGGTCCCCGTAGATGCTCGAGAGCGCCGCGAAGAACTTCCGTCCGTCGGTGCCGGCCGTCTGCGCGAGGCCCTCGAATCCCGTCTCGGCCGACGAGAACGTCCCGTGGATGAGCAGGAGGTTCCGCGCCGGCCGCCTGGCGATTCTCGACGGGTCCGCGAGCGGCAGTGCGCCTTTGTCCCCCAACGCCAGGATGTTCGGGTCGACATGTACGAGGCCGCGATGGCGCACGGTCCAGCGGCCCGCTTCCCACTTGCGGGCGAGCCGTTCGAGCGCCCAGTCGGCGGCCTTCCCGACGAGCTTGACGACGACGACGTTGACGATCTTCCGGAGGAGCGCGCCGCGTCGGCCGGGAGATGCGCTGCCAGCGCGGACCGGGACGGTGAACCGAAGCGACACCGGCCCCGTTCGGCCTGTCCGGCCGCGGCGACGTTCCGTCGTGTGATCTGGCGCGTGAAAAGTGACCGCACCCGACTCGTAGTGAACCGCGATGACGTACCCCTGGCCCGGCGCGGCGAGCTCGAGACGAAGCGGCTCGTCGCCGCCACCGCGCCGCGGAGTCAGCTCGGCGCGATGCTCCGATTCGAGCGCGACCCGCCTGGTGGCCGCGAGTTGCTGGAGGAGCCCGCTCCCGGCCCCCGCCGCGCGCCGCCGCCCGCGGGGCGCCGCGGCCGGGCTGAGCTTCCAGCTTCCGGTGGCTATGCGAAGCGTCGCGCGCGCTCTGGCGCTCATGGCGTGGCCCTCCCTAGCGCCGCGGCGCGTGGACGCGCTTCGGGTAGACCGACCCGGCGAAGGCATAGTCCTTCTTGTTGATGTCGCGTCCGCCCGGAATCGGTTTGCCGTCCTTCGTGATCGCGCCGGGAATCTGGTAGCACATGATCGAGTGCGGATCGCTTTCCGCCGTTCCCATGATCGACTTGTCTTCGAGCGGCGTCAGCACCTGCTCTTCGACTTCCTTGGCGGTCCAGCCCTGGTCCGTGTCGTAGAACGCGATCGCCTTCGCCCGGTCGATTCGCTTCACCAGGTCGCTGCGCATGTGTTCGTGCTCGAAGCCGAGCGTGTGGCCGGCCTCGTGCCGCACCACGCGGCGGAACTCGGCCTCTGACACCCCCATCGTGAACCCTTCCAGGTTCATCGTCGGCTCATCGTCGGGAATCTCGAGGATCTCGGTCCCGATGTAGGACCAGTAGCCGGCGAGCCTGGGCGGGGAATCGAGCCTGGCCAGGCGCACGTGTCCCGTCCCGCGCGTCTCGGAGAACGAGATGTTCGCGGTCTTTCCCCAGGCATTCATGTGCGCGAGGATCCGCGCGCGCAAATCTCTCGGCGGGCTGTCCATGAAGTTGACCGAGAGGTGCTTCCCGGTCACGGGCCATCGCCGGCCGATGACCACGGCGAGCCGCCGGGGGCCGCCGCGGCGGCCGATCGGCGTCCGCAGGACCCTGCGATGGGCCAATGCGTTCGCCGGGTTGATTTCAATCGCGTGCTTGAGAGCGTCGGCGAGCTTTGCTCTCGGGAGGGACTTCGGCGTGCAGACGATCACGGACATGAGATCTCCTTTCCGGACGCGGATGACGGCGAACGTTGACGGCGGCCGTTCGACAAGTCCGGCAGATCTTTCGGTCGCTCTCGCGAAATGCGGGCACGTCGTACTGGAAGCGCGGTCTTTCGAGCATACGTCAACTTGGTGCCGCCCGGCCGGGCGGAGGGAGCGGACGTGAAATTCTCCGTGCAATCTCGGCGTCGTGCCCGCCTACTTCGTCGTGGTGGGTGCGAGCAGGCTGGCCAGGTGCTCCTGTTGCGCCGCGGTGGCGTCGGGACTCACCTCCAGCTTCCAGGTCGCGGGGCCGTTGGGCGGGTCCGGCAAGGCGAAGCGCAGGCCGAGCCAGTCGAGCGCGGGACCGTAGTCGAGCTCGTCGGTCGAGGCGAGGGCCGTCTTGAACCACGCGCGCAGGTCGGTCCGCGCGATCTCTCCCGCCGCCCGCTGGAACTCATCCGGCGTGAATCCCCGCTCGCCGCAGTACCGCCTGCACGCCAGCCTCATCACATCGTCGAGTGAGGCTCGGCCGCTCGTGGCGGCGCGAATGCGCGCGTCGAGCAGGAAGCCGACGATCTCGCCCTTGACGTAGTAGCTCACCGTTGACGCCGAGGGCTTCACACCGGACATGCTGTTGCTCCAGACCTCGAGCGAAGACTGTTCGAGCGTCTGCTGCAGCCGGCCGGGAGCCTGCTGGAGCTGGCGGATTGGAGACGAGATCGACGCGAGGAATTCGTCGCGGTCCGCGAGGCCCGATCGGGCGAGGAACAGGCTGGCGTAGTAGCTCGTGACGCCCTCGGAGAGCCAGAGGCTGGCGGTGCGCGGCGGGTTCTCGTAGTCGAACGGCCCGAGCTCGACCGGCCGGAGCCGCTTGACGTTGAATGCGTGGAAGTACTCGTGCGCCACGAAGGAGAGCCAGCTGCGATAGCCGGCAGGGGTCGACGCCCGGGCCGCGTTCGCGGTCAGCAGCGTCGAGTCCTTGTGCTCGAGACCTCCGCCGCCCGGCCGGAACACGTTGAGAAAGACGTAGCGCTGATACGGCAGCTTTCCCCAGATTGAGAGGGACGCGCGGACGATTCGTTCCAAGTCGCGCGCGGCCTGCTCGCCGTTCCAGGCGCCACGCTCCCCTGCGTCGGCGAGCACGTGCTTCCTCCCGTCCACGTCGAACTCGTGGGTGTCCAGGTTGCCCGCGACGATCGGTGAGTCGACGAGCGTGTCGAAGTCTGGCGCGCGCAGGTCGGCCGGTGTGCCGCCTGGCACCTGTTCCAGCCCGCTCGCCAGGCGCGGGGCTGTCGGCGGAAGCTCGATACGCACCTCGTGAGGCCGCGCCACGCGCTCGGCGAGCGTGATGAACGTCGCGGCGCCGTTGAGAACGACGAGTTCCGGACCGATCGAGTTGGTCGTCACCGATCGCTCGTTGCAGTAGAGGCGGTAAGAGACCGTCACTCGCGGCGCGCGGAGGGTGGCAATGCGCCAGCGGTTGGGCCGCGGCGACTCGACCTGCAGCGCGCGGCCGTCCGGTGCGTGCGCCGTCAGCTCGCGAACCCGTGTGGCGTAGTTCTCGACGCGGTAGAAGCCGGGCGACCAGACCGCCATCATCACCTCGATGACGGGCTTCCCGTCGGTCGGAATGGAGGCGTCGATTTCTGCCAGGTGACTGTCCGGCGCGGGGATCTTGATCGAGTAGACGATGGGCTCTGGAGGCCTGGCGCCGGATGGCGGCGCCGCGCTGCCGAGGGCCAGCGCCACGAGAACCGTGAGCCGAGCGGCGATCGAGCATCGGACCATCGAGGCCTCCGAGGGAGCGGATGGACGCCATCCGCAGGGAATCATCTCATGAGTCGGCCCGCCCCATCAGGCTGGCGGGACCCTCGCGCGCCGTCAGTCATCGGGGAGGCGATTTCGAAACGCACGCGTCAGGAGTTGGATTCCTGAGCTACAGTGGGAAGTAGGGTTGCCCCAACCCGCAAGGAACGCGAGCGGCAGCCCGGCACCTGAGACTCGAGGAGGCCCCCAAGTGAAGCGAACCCTTCTGGTTCTGGCCGTCGTCGTGCTCGTCCCGTCCGCGCGCGAAGCAGCCGCGCAGAGTTTCATCAGCCCGTTCGCGGGCACCACCCTGACGTCCCCCTCGACGAGCGGCACGCACTCGAAGACCGGGTACGGCATCGCGTTCGGCAGCGCGGGAGGGTTCTTCGGATTCGACACCGAGTTCGCCTACTTCCCGGAGGTGCTCGACAACTCCGCCAACGGCCTCGCGAAGAGCCGCGTGCTGACCTTCTCCGGCGACACGCTCATCGGCCCGACCATCGGGCGCGTCAAGGTCTACGGCGCATTCGGGTTCGGCAACATGAACGTGAACTTCACGTCGGTCTCGAGCCTGCTCGTCCCGAACCCGGAAAGCATCACGAAGAACTACCTGACGGTGAACGCGGGCGGCGGGGCCCTGATCTTCCTCGCCAGCAGCCTTGGCGTGCGGGGTGATCTGCGCTACTTCCGCGCCTACGGCTTCAACACGGCCGATCTCGAAGGCTCCGGTGTCACGCTCACGCATTTCGATTTCTGGCGAGCGACCGTCGGACTCGCAGTGAAGTTCTGAGGTATTCCGCCGCCTCACCCGCTCGCCGCACTCGCCGGGCGCAGCTCCGAGTCGACCGTTCGGCCGATTCGAGCGACGATTTCCGGCAGCGCCTCGACATCCGCGCGCGACGTGTGGAAGTTCACGATGCAGGCGCGCAGCACGTAGCGGCCGCCGACGACGGCGTTGGAGACGAACGCCTCGCCTCCGAGCTGCAGCCGATCGAGAAGTTCGCGGTTGAGCGCCTCGAGATGCCGCTCGACCGGCCCCTCCCCCACCTGCGGCCGAAGGTCGCGCGGCACGTAGCGGAACGTCGTGATGCTCAGGTCCTGGGTGACGAGCTGAAGCTCCGGGTGGCGGCCCACCGCTTCGGCCATCGCCTTCGACAGCCGGATGTCCTCCGCGATCATCTGGCGATAACCGGAGGCGCCAACCTGCCTCAGGGCCAGCCACACCTTGAGCGCACGGAAGCCGCGCGAGTTCTGCGGGCCGTAGTCGACGTAATTCGTCGCGCGCTCGTCGAAGTGATAGTACGGCGGGTGATAGGCGAACGCGGCGCGCAGCGCCTCGTGATCGCGGACGAGGGCGCAGCCGGCCTCGAGCGGCGCGTAGAGCCACTTGTGCGGATCGACGGCGACCGAATCCGCCAGCTTCAGAGCGTGGAGGTCCTCGGGTGACTCGGGAAGCGCCGCCGCGAATCCGCCGTAGGCGCCGTCCACGTGGAACCACACGTCGAGTTCCTTGCAGATGGCGCCGATGTCCCGCAGCGGATCGACGGCGCCCGTGCTGACCGAACCCGCCGTTCCCACGACGATGCACGGCACGTCGCCGGTGGCGGCGTCCGTCTCGATCTGCCGGCGCAACGCGGCAACGTCCATGCGGAGCCTCGCATCGGTCGGTATCCAGCGGATCGAGGACGTGCCGAGGCCGGCGAGGTCAGCGGCCTTCTGGAGCCACGTGTGCGTTTCGGTCGAGGCGTAGACGCGCAGGGTCCGCCCGGGGTTTCCTGCCACGCCGCGCTCGCGCACATCCCACCCGGCCTTCGACGCGCGCGCGGCGAGGAAGCCGACGAAGTTCGCCATGTTGCCGCCGCTGACGAGCAGGCCGCCGCACTCGACCGGGTAGCCGACGAGCTCGGCGATCCATCGCACGGTCTGCGACTCGATCTCGGTCGCGGCGGGCGACAGCGCCCAGGCGCCGACGTTCGGGTTGACCGCCGAGGCGAGGAAGTCTCCCAGGATCCCGATCGGAGACGGGGGTGCCGTGATGTAGCCGAAGAAGCGCGGGTGCGCGTTGAAGAGCGAGTGATCGAAGAGCAGCTGCGCCGTCCGTTCGAGGAGCAGCGCCGGGTCCATCCCCGATTCCGGCAGAGGGCCCGAGAGATCGAGCGCCTCGCGCACGGCCGACGGTGATTCGCCGTGGGTCACCGGGCCTCGCGGCATCGATTCGAGGAAACCCGCGAGCTGATCCACGAGTCGATGTCCGAGCGAGCGGAAGGTCGCCGCGTCCATCGCGAGCGCCGCATGCCGAGTGATCTCTTCGTGCATGCTTGGCTGTTTCTCCCCCGATTCCCTGCTCATGCACGGTTACCTTTGAAGAGGCTCGGCGACGAGAGCAAGCCACTTCCCGTCCGGGCTCGCCGCGAGACGTGTGAGTTTCGACAGTCCGGCCGGCCCGAGATCGCCCACATCGGTCCAGCCGGCGGTGCCCTCTCGCCATGCGCAGACCTTCGCGCCCGATGCCATCAGCATGCGGCCGTCCGGCAACCATGTCAGGAACTGGCTGCCTGGCAGCGCTTCGGTGATCACGGTGGTGGTCTTCGTCGCGGGATCCAGTTGTTTGACGATCGCGGGGGCGCCGGGTGGACGCGAGATGAAGCTGACACTCTTGCGTCCAGGACGAATGAGGAGCGACTGGCCGATGTTCGGCTCGATCACGTCAGCCGTGTCGGCCACCGTGTCGATGAGTTGCAGCGTGGCAGGGCTGCCCGAAGAGCCGAGCACGAACACCGCGACGCGATGGTCGTCGATCCACACGTGGTACCCGATGAGCCCTTTGTGCGCGTAGGCCAGCCTGGGATTCGATCCGTCGAGATCGAATCGCCACAATTCCTGTTTTTCGCCGCGCACGGTCGAGAATCCCCTGCCGTCCGGCGTCACGAGTGCGGAGTACTCGTTCTCGGGCGTGTGCGTCAATTGCGTGACGAGCTTCGTCTTGATCTCGTACCGGTAGATGTCGGTCTGCTTGCCGTCACGGCGCGACGTGAAGAGAACCGCGGAGCTGTCCGGCAGGAAGCTGGGCTGGTTGTCGTACTCCGGGGTGTTGCTGATATCGATCGGCGTTCCAATCGACACCCTGTCGCCACCGACCGAAAGCGGCGCCAGGTAGACCTCGGTCGCAGGCGGCGGCGCCGCCTGGGGCACGAAGAGCGATCCAAGCAGGAGCGCCGGCGCGAGTCGCATGGGCGTCTCTCCTCGGTCGCAGACTACTTCACACCCGGCCGCCCGAACGTGGCGTCGTCGATCGGCTTGTTGAGCTCGACCTTGGACAGGCTGATCGCCACCGTCTGCGTCGAGTTCGACATGGTCACGCTGAAGGGGAGCTTCGAACCGCCCACGTCGCGGTAGTCGCCGAGATCACTGGTCTGCTCCACCTCCCCGCCCAACTCCGGAATCGTCACCGTCGTGATGGACCTGACGATCAGGAATGTCTCGGCATCCAGGAACAGGCGCGACCCCGGGCCCGCTTTGGGCGTGTAGGCGAGGACGATGACGGGACGGCCCGCGATCGTCTCCTTACCCGTGACTGCGACCGAGGCGCCGGAGTCCTTGTAGTTCAGCAACAGGGACGGAAATTGATTGTTCAGCATGCCCTGCAACTGGTTTCCGGTGATTTCGCGGTCGCCCTGAAGACTATTGCTGACGAACGCGGACTTCCCGTCGCAGCGCTGATCCACGACCATCTGCGGCCCGCCCAGTGCGGACAAATCGAGCGTCATCAGGGTTCGCGCCTTGTTGGGCACTTTGCGGGAGATCTCGATCGAGCCCGGGATCTCGCCCGCCTGGCTCGTGACGACCACCGTGCCAATCGCGACCTGGCTGGTCAGCTTGCCGAGCGCCGCTTTCCCGCCGATTGCGGCAAGGTGTTTTTCGATGACCTCGTCAGCTGTCTGGGCGAACGCGAGAGACGGGAGTGCCTGGATGGCGCCAATCACGACGAGCCCGATCACAGTGCGCTTCATGGAGATCCCCTTCGTGGGCCGCTGCCGGCGAGCGCCACACCACGGCCACGCCCGGCTTCGATCAATTGTTGGGCCCCACAAAGCACTATGCCACTAGTCCGGCTTTCGGCGAAACCACGTTTCGATGCTGAGGCGGCCGGGGCCGGCGGCCATGAGGAGCAGAAGCCCGCCGATGATCGAGAGGTTCTTGAAGAAGTGGATTTCCTGCCCGCGGCGCGCGGCCTCGGGAAATTCCCAGTAGCGGTGCGAGAGCACGGTGGCGACAATCATGAAGAGGATGACCGGAAGCGCCGCCAGGCGCGTTTTGATCCCGGAGATGATCAGGATCCCGCAGACGAGTTCGACCGCGATGCCGACGATCGCGAACATCATTGGGAGCGGGACGCCGCGGCTGGCGAGATTGGCCGCGAATGCGCCGGCGCCCGTGAGCTGATGAAGCCCGCTCTCCAAGAAGATCGCGCCGAGTGCGACGCGTCCCGCGAGCAGGATCACATCGTCGATGGTCCGACTGGTTGGGGGCTGGCTTGCCATCGTGTCCTCCGGCCCTACTTCTTTTTCTTGGGCGGAACGAGCGGGGCCAACGGTACTTCCTGGACAACGTACTGAATGCCCACGCGGGTCTGTGGAACGGGTTCGGCGCCAAACGGCGGGACGACCATCGGGATCACCGCGGATCCGCTGATCCTGTTGCCGCTGGCAGGAAGCGGGCCGGTCAGGAAGACCGGAGGAGTCCTGGAGATGTCTGTCGTCAGGAGCGTGACGAGCGATTCGATGGTCCCGATCATCGGGTTGCTGAGCTTCACTGGATACGCGAATCCGCCGTTGACCTGGTAGCCAGGCGTGCGTCCGCCGACCTCGAAGACGGCCGAGCCGTCGACAGGGCGGCCGGCGTCATTCTTGTATTCCGTCCGGGAGTGGTCGTGCTTGTTGACGAGCAGGCCGGCGATCGACAGATTTGCCGAATGCACCTTCTCGACGTGCCAGCGCCCCCAGTCGTCACGCTTGTCGGCCTGCTTGAGGTACAGCCGCGCGGTGGCGGCCATGTCGAGAGTGGCGCTGAAGTCGGCGTTCTCGAACGCGTCCTTCGCGGTCCACGTGATGTCGAGCTGCCACTCGGAGACCGACGTGAAGTTCGCCAGTGAGATGACAGGCACGCGGCTGCCCTGGCCGGGCGACGGAAGCGGCGGTGCGACGGCGAGCGAAAGCAGCGAGAGGGCCGCAAGGCCCGCCGCGAATCCCACGCGAGTGCGATCCATCCCGGACCCTCCCTGCCCATCGAGGTCGATGATGTTCGAATGCGTCTCCAGGTTCAGACGCGTGGCGGACATCATTGGCCAGGACGGGGCAAGTTGTCCAGGATCGCCGCGGGCGCCGGCTCTTCGAACTGCTCGGACCCACTGTGGACGGCCCTGTCAATGTCGAGAGACCGGCCTGATCGAGAGCCGACAGGGAACTTCGGGTGTCCGCCGGTGTCCAACACGGCAGAGGGGGAGGACTACATGCCAACCGCAGGTCGGTCACAGCTCATCACGCTTGGCTGGCAGACGTGGGCGATCCTTGCGGTCGTCCTCGTGCTCGTGCTGAGCGCAGCCGCGTTCCTTCTGTTCAGCTGAACCGATACCAAGGACATGCAGGGCCGCTTCGTGCCGGCGGTCCAGGATAAGGCACGCACGATCGATGTCGCGCAGATTCGGCAGGACGTGCGCGGATAGGATCTGCACCCGCCGTGAAAGTTCTCCTCATTTCCGCGAACACGGAGCGCGTCAATATGGTCGCGCTGCCGCTCGGTCTCGGATTGGTCAGCGCGGCAACCCGCACTGCCGGTCACGAGGTCGCGTTTCTCGACCTGCTGTCCGAACCTGACGGGCGCGCGGCGACGCGGCGCCTGATCGCGGCGTTCGATCCCGGCGCGATCGGCATCTCGGTGCGCAACATCGACGATCAATGCCGCGAGAACCCGCGCTTCCTCCTCGAGCCGGTTCGGGACATCGTCGATGAGTGCCGATCGTGCACGGCGGCGCCCATCATCGTCGGCGGAGCGGGTTACAGTATTTTTCCGCGGGAGACGCTCACCTTCCTCGGGGCGGATTTCGGCGTCGCCGGCGACGGCGAGGTCGTCTTCCCTGCGCTGGTCGAGCGACTCTCGAAGGGAGATTCGTCAGTCGACCTCCCTGGCGTCTATGCGGCCGGCCGCATCCCCCCGGTCACCCGGTCCCTGTCGGCGGACCTCGCGACCCTGCCGATCTGGGACGATGAGATTGCGGTGAAGGCAGGAGCGGATACGTGGATCCCGATCCAGAGCCGCCGAGGGTGCCCGAACGATTGCTCCTACTGCGCCACGTCGATCATTCAGGGGCGCACGATTCGCCGCCGTCAGCCGGCTCGCGTGGCCGAGGCGATCGGGCAACTGGCGGCCAGGGGCCTCCGTCGCTTCTTCTTCGTGGACAACTCGTTCAACATCCCGGAGCAGCACGCCCTCGAGCTGTGCGAGGGGCTGGCCCGGCTCAGGCCTCGCGTCACCTGGCGCTGTATCATCTACCCTGAACGCGTGAATGAGGAACTCGTACGGGCGATGGCCGAAGCGGGCTGCAGCGAGGTGAGCCTTGGATTCGAGAGCGGCTGCGAACCCGTCCTCCGCGAGATGAACAAGCGGTTCACGCCGGATGACGTCCGCCGGACCTCGGACCTGCTCGCGCGCTTCGGGATTCGCCGGCTGGGATTCCTGCTTCTCGGCGGACCCGGCGAGACACGGGAATCGGTCGAGGAGAGCCTCGAGTTCGCGCGGTCGCTGCGGCTCGACGACCTGCGCATCACCGTCGGCATTCGCGTCTATCCGGGGACCGCTCTGGCAAAGCGGGCGGCTGCGGAAGGCGTCATCGCCAGCCAGGATGAGTTGCTCCGCCCGTGCTTCTACCTTGCGCCGGGGCTCGATCCGTGGATCCGCACTCGCGTGGCCAGCGCGGGGTAGTCGTCATCCGGATCTGTGGGGAACACTCTTACCTCCGCTGCCTGATCGAGTAGAGCTGGGTTTCCGTGCGCAGGAGCAGGCGGTCGCTGACGAGCGCCGGCGTGGCCAGCGCGAATTCTTCCAGGTCGTTCACCTTCAGCAGCTCGTACTTCTCTCCGGCGGCGATCACAAATGTCTTTCCCTCCTCGTTCAGGCAGAAGATCTTCCCGTCGCTCGCCCAGGGAGATGACGTGAACGCCATGCCGCCTTCGATGCGCGAGCGGTAGCCGAGCTTGCCGGTGGCCGCATCGTAGCGGCTGAGGATCCCGGTGTCCGTCAGCGAGTAGAGGGCGCCTCCGTAGGCGAGCTGCGTGGCCAGGTAGGTGCCGGCGCGCTCAATCGCCCAGGCCACGTGTTCGCTTGGAGTCGTTCCCGGACTGGCAGCGAGAACGCCGGTCGCGCCGGGCTTCATCGCCGCGAGCACGCCGCCGTTCCCGCCGTTGAGCATGAGGAGTCCGCCGTACGCGTAGGGGCTGGGGATCGGCCCCCCTCCCATGCCGCCCAGGCGCCAGAGTTCCTTGCCAGCGAGATCGTAGCTGATGGCGAAGCCCGGGCCAACCGTGACGAGCTCGGAGCGCCCACGCGTGGTCCAGAGGTATGGCGTCGACCAGCCCGTGCGCCTCGCTGAGGCGCTCGTCCCGGCTTTGATGTCCCGGTTGGTGCGCCAGACCTGCTTGCCCGACTTCTTGTCGAACGCCGCGATGAACTGCTGCTTCTCGTTGTCGCTGACGATGACCAGCAGGTTGCCGGCGAGCACGGGCGAGGCACCGGTGCCGAAGTCGCCGTACATCGGGTAATTCTCGAGCGGCGTCTTCCAGGCAAGGCGACCCTTCATGTCGTAGGCCCAGAGGCCGAGACTTGTCGCGTACACGTAGACGAGCTTGCCGTCAGTGACCGGCGTCTCCGAGGTGAAGCTGTTCTTGCGGTGGCGGCCTCCGGGCGGACGGCCGGCGTGATACTCCTGCTTCCAGCTCACCTTCCCCGTCTTGAGGTCAACGCAGTACAGGAAGTAGTGGAGCGTCACCTCGCTCGGCAGCTCGAAGTCCCGCTCCATGACCTTGGCCTCGATGTCCTTCATCGACAGGCCCTGCTTCTGGAGCTCGGCGATGTACTCGTTCGAGTACTGCGTGCCGATCTGGGGCTTCTTCGAGGCGCCGTCAGTCGTAGCCGCCGTGACGAACACCCTGTTGCCCGTGACAATGGGCGACGACCAGCCGCGGCCCGGGATGGCCGCGCTCCATTCGATGTTCTCGGTCTTCGACCAGGTGTCGGGCAGACGGACCGTCGACACCGGGTTCCCCAGCGGGCCGCGGAACCTCGGCCATTCGGGTGTCTCAGCGGCAAAGGCGAACCCGACGAGGGAGGCGAGGGCCAGCGACATTGCGAGTGCGGTCGAACGGTATGAGCGGTTCATGTCGCGCCATCATACAGTGCATGAGGAAACGTGCGCGACCCCCAGTGGCGCCAACTCGGAAGCTGTCGGGCCGGATTCGTCTTGCCCGATGCGCCGCGGCGAATCGCGGCCCTATTCGCCGCACATGGCGCGGTGGTTGACTTGCGAGGGCTGGTCTTCGGCGCTTGATCTCAGGGTGTTGACATGCATAGAACAACAATGTATAAGACTGCTACGTATGGACATGAGCAAGGACCTGGTTGCTGCCTCCGCCACGCCGCTCGTGCTCGCCATCCTGGCCGAAGGCGACAGTTACGGCTACGCCATCATCAAACGGGTGACCGAGTTATCTGGCGGACACCTGCAGTGGACCGACGGCATG
Organism: uncultured Acidobacteriota bacterium; assembly: GCA_963695795.1. Classification (GTDB taxonomy): domain Bacteria; phylum Acidobacteriota; class Vicinamibacteria; order Vicinamibacterales; family JAKQTR01; genus CAVOHU01. Next base: position 348,211 of record CAVOHU010000002.1, read on the forward strand.
CTCTATCCCGTGCTGCACCGGCTCGAGCGCCTGGGTTATGTTGCGGCGAAATGGCTGGCCGCCGAGAACGGCCGCAGGCGTAAGTATTACCGGATCACCAAGGAAGGCCGGGCGCAGCTCGCAGCCCAGCGGCGGCAGTGGCAGGCTGTGGACGGCACCTTGCGGGGTATCTGGATGGAGGCGTGCACAGTATGAAGACATTTGCCGATGGGCCGCTCGAGGAGCAAATCACGCAGTGGCGGGCGTACGTTGGCCGCCGGCAGGCCATTCATGGCCCCGACGTGGAGGAGCTCGAGGGACATCTCCGCGACCAGTTGGTGGCGCTCACCGAATCCGGCCTGGCAGGGGATGAAGCGTTCCTGGTCGCGGTCAAGCGCATGGGCAGCCTCGATGCGCTGTCGCGCGAATTCGCACTCGCGCACTCCGAGCGGCTGTGGAAGCAGTTGGTCGTCGCCCCCGAGGTTGCCGATGCGTCACCGAACACGGCACGCGGCGAGGTCCTCGTCGTCCTCGGCCTGGCCGTCGCCGCGGCGCTGGCCTTCAAGGTGCCGGCGCTGTTCGGCATTGGGTTCAGCGATGCCAACGAAGGGTTCTACGCCCGGAACGCCAGTCTGTTCGTCCTGCCGCTGCTCACCCTCTACTTCGCGTGGAAGCGCGGGTCGGACCTCATGAACGGGCTTTGGCTGGCGCTGCCGTTCGTGGCCGGGGCTGTCGCCGCCAACGTCTTCCCTTTCCTCAAGGGCAGCAACACTGAGATGCTCAGCGTTCTGCACTTGCCAATTGCCCTGTGGCTGGCTGTCGGCTTCGCATACGTACGAGGCCGCTGGTTCGCCGACGGCGGGCGCATGAACTTCGTGCGGTTCTCTGGCGAACTGGTCATCTACTACGTGCTCATTGCGCTCGGCGGGGGTGTCTTCACCGCCTTTACGGTCATGATGTTCAAGGCGATCGGGATGAACGCTGAGTGGTTTGTGCAAGGCTGGTTGGTCCCGTGCGGGGCACTGGGGGCCGTCATCATCGGATCCTGGCTCGTGGAGGCGAAGCAGAGTGTCATCGAGAACATGGCCCCGGTGCTGACCAGGCTGTTCACGCCGCTGTTCACGGTTCTGCTCCTGGTGTTCCTGGCGACGATGGCGTGGACAGGCAACCCGATCAACGTGAAGCGGGAGGTCCTGATCGGCTTCGACCTGCTGCTGGTGCTGGTCGTCGGTCTGGTGGTCTACGCCGCTTCCGCGCGCGACCCGCAAGCACCGCCGGACTTCTTCGACGCCATGCAACTGCTGCTCGTCGCGAGCGCGCTCGTGGTCGATGGGGTGGCGCTTGGGGCGATCGCGGGGCGCATCTCCGAATTCGGCTTCACTCCCAACCGGGTGGCGGCGCTTGGCGAGAATCTCATTCTGCTCGTCAACCTGGCGTGGACGGCGTGGCTGTACGCGCGCTTCGTGCGTCACCGTGGCGCGTTTGCCACGCTGGAGCGATGGCAGGTCGCCTATCTGCCGGTGTACGCCATCTGGGCGGCCCTGGTGGTCGTCGTGTTCCCCCCCGTGTTCGGTTACCGCTGATACGCGGCCCGCGGGCCCTTGCAGGAGTCGAGCGGCGCGACTCGAACGCGGCCCCCCGACGTACAAGCATCTGTGATCGCTACACCATCATCCGGCTGAGGTGCGGGCGCACCGAACGCGTCGTCAGTCGCGCCAGACCGACCTGAGGAAGTGGAGCACGGGCACGTCGCCCGCGCCGCCCCACACGGTCGCCGCCTGGCCGCGAACCCGCCACAAGGCCGTGGACGCCTGGTAGACCGCCATGTCGGTGACGCCGTCGCCATCATAGTCACCGGGCACCGGCACCTCGCCCGCCTTGCCGAACCGGATCGGCGCTTGCCCGGCGATCAGCCACTCGCCCGTCGAGGGCCGGTACACTGCCAGGTCCGTACGGCCGTCCCCGTCGTAGTCGCCCGGCACGAGGAGATCACCGGGCTGACCCCACAGGATCGGTGCCTGGCCGGCGATCCGCCACTCGCCCGTGGACGGGCGATACACCGCCAGGTCCGTGATCCCGTCCCCGTCGTAATCGCCCGGCAGCGACACGTCGCCTGGCGCTTCGAATCTGATCGGCGCCTGGCCCGCAATCCGCCACTCGCCCGTCGAGGGCCGGTACACTGCCAGGTCCGTGCGGCCGTCCCCGTCGTAATCGCCCGGCACCGGCACGTCGCCCGGATCCCCGAATCGGATCGGCCTCTGCCCGACGAACCCCCACTCGCCCGTCGAGGCAGCGTCGATCGGTCCCTCATGAACCTGCCCGAACCGCACCGGCGCCCGCTTGGCCACCCACCACTCGCCCGTCGAGGGCCGGTACAGCGCCAAGTCCGTGCGGCCATCCCCGTCGTAATCGCCCGGCACCGGCACGTCGCCCGGCGCCCCGAACGGGATCGGCGCCTGGCCGGCGATCCGCCACTCGCCCGTCGAGATCCGATAGCAGGCGATGTCGGTCGCGCCGTCCCCGTTGAAATCTCCGGCCGGCGCCGTCACCCGCAAGACCGCCGCGCGCGTGGCGGCCGAGCCGCCGGCGTTCGTGAACACCGCGCGATACTGCCAGCCGCGCGCCGGGCGCGCGGCGATCGTCTCGTAGGTGCGCTCGGTCGCCCCCGCCTGATCCGTCCACGTCTGCCCGCCGTCCACGCTGACCTGCCACTGAACCGTCGGCACCGGCGCACCGTCGGCGGCCGCCGTGAACGCCACCCGGCGCCCGCCCGGCGCGCCCCGGTCGACCGGCTGCTCGGTCACCACGGGGGCCCCGCCCCCCGGCACCACCGTCAGCGTCGCGGCCGTGGTCGTCGCGCTGCCCTGACTGTTGGTGAAGACCGCCCGGAACATCCGGCCGCTCATCCCGAGAACTGCCGGCGTCGTCAGCGTCTGTCGCGTCGCCCCGCGTGAACTGATCCACGACACGCCGCCATCCGCGCTCACCTGCCACTGCACCGTCGGCGCCGGCGTCCCGGTCGCCGCCGCCGTGAACGTCGTAAACGTGTCGGCCGTCACCGTCACACTCGACGGGTGCAGCGTCACCACCGGTGCCCCCGTCCCCGTGCCCACCGTCAGCGTCGCCGCCTCCGAGATCGCCTCGCCGACCACGTTGTGAAACACCGCCCGATACTGGTGTCCGTGATCGCCCGGCGTCACCGCGAAGCTGTACGGTGTGGTCGTCGCCCCGCCAATGTCCGCCCACGCGCCGCCGCCCACGCGCCCTTGCCATTGCAGCGCCGGCGATGGCCGCCCCGTCGCCGCGGCCGCAAACGACGCCACCCCGCCCGCGGCCACCGTCTGCGCGAGCGGCTGTACGGTCACCGCCGGCGGTTGCAGCACCGTCAGCGTCACGGCGTTGCTCGTCGCGCTACCCAGACCGTTGGTGAACACCGCGCGATACTGGTAGCCGTCGGCCGCCACGAACGCCGGCAGGGTCAGGGTCGCCGCCGTACCCCCACGCACCAGATTCGTCCACGACACGCCGCCGTTCGTGCTCACCTGCCACTGCACCGTCGGCACCGGTGCGCCCACCGCCGCCGCCCTGAAGGTCGCAAACGTGTTGTCCACCACCGTCACACTCACCGGTTGCAGCGTGATGAACGGCATCGCGCTCACCGTGAGGGGCACCGAGGCGGAGGCCGTCGTGAACACGACCGCGTCGGCCGGCGTGAAGAGCACCGAGAGGGTGTGCGTTCCAACCGGGAGCACCGTGCCCGCCGGCGGCGTGTACACGAAGCTGCCCGCCACGGCCGACCCTCCGAAGGCCGCCGTCGCGTTCAACTGCGTCCCGCCAAGCGCCGTCCCGTAGCCGATCGGCGATGGGTTGGCCCACGTGATCACCGGCGTCAGCAGTGTCACGGCAAAGCTCGCAGTCACCTGCGTGGCCGTCGTCATTCCCACCGTGCACGTTCCCACGCCCGAGCAGCCGCCGCCTGACCAGTTCGCAAACGTCGAGCCCGTGTCGGCGACCGCCGTCAGCGTCACACTCGTGCCGTGGCTGTAGGTCTCGGTGCAGTCGGTCCCGCAGTTGATGCCCGCAGGGACGCTCGTCACCGTACCCGTCCCGTTCCCCGTCTTCAACACCGTCAGCTTGTCAACCACGTAGCGCTGGCCGAACACGCCGTAGCCGCTTCCGTCCTGCCCGTAGCTGTTCCAGGCGACGACGAAGTTCCCGCTCGCATCCGATGCCACGGCAGCGTTCCACTGAATGCTCGTGGTGTACGAGTTGGCGCGGAATTCACCTCCAAGCGGCAGTCCGCCGGTGTTGAAGAGCTGGCCGAAGATGCCCGCGAAGCTTCCGTCCTGGCCATCGCTGTTCCAGACGACAACGAAATTCCCGTTCGTGTCCGACGCGACGACTGGAATGTGCTGTTGGCCCGTGGTGTAGGAATTGATCTGGAACTCACTCCCTTGGGGTAGTCCGGAGGCGTTGAAGCGCTGGCCGAAGATGCCGTAGCTGCTCCCGTCCTGGTCGCTGCTCTGCCAGGCGACGACGAAGTTCCCGCCGGCGTCCGAGGACACCGAGGGGAATGTCTGGAGCCCGGTCGTGTACGAATTGACCTGGAACTCACTCCCCTGGGGAAGTCCGGAGTCGTTGAAGCGCTGGCCGAACACGCCGTAGCTGCTCCCGTCCTGGCCCAGGCTGTTCCAGACGACGACGAAGTTCCCGCCGGCGTCCGAGGACACCGAGGGGAAAGTCTGAAACCCGGTCGTGTACGAATTGACCTGGAACTCACTCCCCTGGGGAAGTCCCGAGGCGTTGAAGCGCTGGCCGAACACGCCGTAGCTGCTCCCGTCCTGGCCGTTGCTGTGCCAGGCGACCACGAAGTTCCCATTCGCGGCCGACGCCACGACCGGGTTGCTCTGGTTGGCCGTCGTGTAGGAATTGACCTGGAATTCGCTTCCCTGGGGAATCCCGGAGGCGTTGAAGCGCTGGCCGAAGACGCCGGAGCTGCTCCCGTCCTGGCCGTTGCTGTTCCAGACGACCACGAAGTTCCCATTCGCGGCCGACGCCACGACCGGGTTGGTCTGGTTGCCCGTGGTGTAGGAGTTGACCTGGAACTCGCTTCCCTGGGGAATTCCGGAGCTGTTGAAGCGCTGGCCGAAGACGCCGGAGCTGCTCCCGTCCTGATAGTTGCTTTGCCAGACGACGACGAAGTTCCCGTTCGCGTCCGAGGCGATCTTCGGGGCCCTTTGCGTGCTGGTGGTGTAGGAGTTGACCTGGAACTCGGTTCCTGCCGGAGTCTGGGCCCACGCTGCGGGACACGCGAGCGAAAGCAAGAGCGCGACAGGCAGCTTACTTGACATGGGAGAGCCCCCAGATCGTGTCTTGCTTTGTCGATCCGGTCAAGGACGAAGACGGCCTGTCGGTCAACAACGGTGGCAGAGTTGGCATTCCTGCAGGCCCCCGTGGCGTACCGTTCGGTGCGCGTCACCTGGCGTTCGCGCGTTGCTTCGCGACTGTCGCCAGAACGGCCGCTCGACGCCGCTCGCGTTCGGCCTCGGACAGCCGACCGAAGTGTGCGAGAAGGTCACCGCACATCGCATGCAGCGGAACGAACGATCCTGCCAGGTCGGCGGCCTGGAGCGAGATGGTGGAAGTCGGACCGCGGGGTTCTAGCGTCTTCAGTTCCTGAGGTTCCGTCTCGAGCTGGCGCGTGAGAAGACCGAGCGCGCCCCGGAGATCGTCGGCCGCCATCCGCTGCTCCGCGAGGCGCAGTGTGATCTCGTTACCCACACCGTAGTCCTGGACGCGTATGCGCGGGATTCCGTCCGGCAACCTCCGGTCAATCGCTACGGCCGCAATGGCGACCGCCGCCAGCACGATGAGCGCCTTGCGGATCCGGTGCGAGGCAAGGAGTCGAGCCACCCCAACGATGCTGACCGCACCGTACGGAATGAGTGCGAACGCCATGGGCATCCGCAACCGCCCGAGGGTGTACAAGACCACGAGGCTCATCAGGCAGCAGCCGATGTAGGCGAGGAGCAGCGCGTGTTCCCACGAGCGGCGAAATCCGAGCACCAGTCCGGTCAGGGCCAGCGGCGCCACAAGTCCGAAGCCCAGGCCGACCTTGCCGAGTACCGGCGCTTGGAGAAGGAAGTAGTCGTAACTCTCGTTGTTCGGGATTTCGTACCAATGCCACACGGCCAGGAACTTGCGCCCGAGCAGCGCGAGCCAGCTTCTGGTATTCGGGTGCGTGCGCAGGGTCTCGACAATCGCGGGCAGCATGCGGCCGCCGCTGCGCTGCATCACGTCCGCGGCGTGAGCGCTCATGGCGGTGCCGCTCATGGGTTCGTAGTCGGCGGCATTGTGATTGACGAATGTGACCGCCCCGCTCGAGGCGGGTGAGTAGAGGCCGACACTGACGGCGACGTTTCGGGCCATCACGGGCGCCAGCCCGACGAGAAGGCCCAGCGCCAGCGCGCCCACGGCGCGCACGGCCAGCCGGGGGCTCCGGCCGGTCGCGACCGGGACGAGGAGGATTACCACGATCGCGAATAGCCAGGCGCCGGAGGTCGCGAGAATGCTCAGCGCACAGGCCATCCCGGCGAGCGCGAACCGGCGCGCGGTGGGCTGGCGGAACGCCCGCATCGCCAGCCACAACGTCAGGATCCCGGTCGTGTTGATGAGCACCGCGCGGAGCAGGACGTCTTCGTACATGACGAGCGGCCCATAGAGGGCCGCCACGAGGCCGGCGACCAGAGCGACGAGATCGCCGGCAAGCCGGCGCGCTATCCCCCACAGGACGGCGATACTCAGCAGCCCCAGCATCGCCTGCGCGATGAACACAACACGCACCTGCCGGCCGAACGTCCCGTAGAGAGCGGCGATGAAATAGGGATAGAGCGGGTCCTGATAGAACGTGCGGGGCCCGAGCCACTGGTCCCAGATCCGGCGGACCTCTGCGTCTCCGAGCGTCTCGCGGCCCCCCGACGCCTGGTAGGCCGCACGAGCCACGGCGGTGTGCCAGGAATGCAGCGGGCGAACGTCGTTCACTGAAAGCACGTCGCCCGCGACGATTTTCTGCGCCCAGGAATCGTAGAACGCGTTGTCGGTTTCGCTCCAGTGATGGAGCGAGAGGACGGGGCTGTTCCAGACCTCGATCAACACGAACGCACGAAGCAGGATCGCGACAATCAGGACGAGCGCCAGCGAAAAGGCCCCCGTCCGTGCGGGCCAGCGGCCCTGACGTGGTTCGACGAGGTACGGAAGACTCGGCTCGGTCGCGCGCGGAGGAGAATCGTGCATCGCGCGCGCCCGACGCCGGATCCAGTCGCCAGTATCCTTCAGCCTCACGTTTGGAGTCTTCGTCTTGCCTGGCGGGGAGCCTACTATGCCGCGCGACGAAGCGTCAACGACGCTGGGGAGCCGGCGTTGCGCCTCTTTGATAATGTCCCGTCCCGCCGCCTTGACTTCATCGGACCCTTCCGCTAGCCTTGGCCAAAATCGCTCAGCATTCGACGTCAGGAATCGACGAGGGATGACGATCGCCTCGTCGAGAACACGCCGTCCGGCGGGATTTACCACGCGCTGAACCTGGTCGGTCCCCTTGGCGGGCCGATCTTCCGGAGGGGGAAGTACCAACAGTCCGCTCGAGGGAACACGCCCCCACCGCGATTCGTTCCGCGTCTCACACAGCTGTCATTGCAGCGTGCGACTCGCACACGATCTCCGTGGCCTTCATGAAAGGACAGCACCGTGCACGCAACTCCTCACCGATTGATCAGCTGCATCCTCGTCATTGCGGCGCTGTGGGCGGCGCCGGTCCTCGCTCAAGGCGTCGGCGGCACCACGTCGTTGAACGGAGTTGTCACCGACACTCAGGGCGGTGTGATCCCGGGTGCCTCGATCGAGGCCAAGAACACGGCGACCAACGTTGCAGAGACCGTGGTCTCGAACTCGACCGGCGCCTTTTCGATACCCGGGTTGAGTCCCGGCGTCTACGTCGTGACCGTGTCGCTCAGCGGTTTCAAGACGACGGTCATCACCGACGTGCGGCTGGTCGCCGCCACGCCGGCCCAGATCAAGGCAGTGCTGGAACTGGGCGCGCTGACCGAGACGGTTGAAGTCAAGGGCGGACCCGGCCTCGTGCAGACCACCAGCGTCAAGGTGCAATCGACGATGCTCGCCGAGCAGATCACGAAGCTCCCGCTCAGCTCGCGCAACGGATTGAGCTCGACGATGTTCCTGCCCGGCGTGCAGCAGACCGGCGCGGGAGGCTACCGGGCCGCGACCATCAACGGCCTGCCGCAGAACACGATCAGCATCACCCTCGACGGCATCGGCATCGGCAACAACCGGCAGTCCGGCGACGGATTCTACACGCAGGTGTTTCCCCGCCTCGACGCGGTCGAGGAAGTCACCGTCACGGGCGCGACGCCCGACGCGGCCGGCGGCGCGCAGGGGTCGGTGCAGGTGGCGTTTGTCACCCGCTCTGGAACGAACACGTTCAGCAGCAGCATCTACCACTACTGGCGATCGCCGAAGTTCAACACGAACTACTACTTCAACGAGATCAACAACCTGCCGGTCAACAACCTCACCGTCCACCAGTTCGGCGGGCGGGTCGGCGGGCCGATCGTGCGCAACAGAGCGTTCTTCTTCCTGAACTACGAACAGTTCTATCTGCCCAATGAGTCGACCCGGACCAGGACCGTGATCAATCAGGCGGCGCAGCAGGGGCGGTTCCGGTACGACGCCGCCGGGCAGGTGCGCGAAGTCAACGTGCTCGATCTGGCGCGCACGAACAACCAGCTGTCGTCGGTCGATCCGCTCGTGGCCTCGCTGCTCGCGTCCATCCGCGCGGCGACGGGCACGACGGGCACCCTCACGCCGCGCACCGATCTCAATACGGAGTCCTACACGTTCCTGGCGCCTTCGAGGCGCGACGAATACGCGCCGACCGCGCGCGTCGACCTGAACGTAACGTCGAAGCACCGGATCTCGGCAACGTATCTCTGGCAGAGGATCAAGTCCAATCCTGACTTCCTGAACTCCGGCGAGGCGGCGTTTCCCGGCTTTCCGAACATCACCGTGCAGTCGTCGTACCGGAGGACCGGTTCGCTGGCCCTGCGTTCGACGCTCTCGTCGACCATCGTCAACGAATTCAAGGCGGGGTTCCAGTCGTCGCCGGTCGATTTCTACAGCGACCTCAGCAAGAGCACCTTCGACAACCAGGGCGGCCGACAGTTGACCCTCGGCTTCGGGCTGACCAGCGTGACCCAGGGCAACGCGCCCAACCTGGTCAACACGCCGAGCATCAACGTCGTGGACAGCCTGACGTGGCTCCGCGGCAAGCACACCTTCACCTTTGGAGGCACGTTCACGCGCATCACGAATCAGACCAAGGCGTGGAACATCGTTCCGACGGTGACGCTGGGCTTCACGGAAGCCAACGATCCGGCCGCTTCCATCTTCTCCACGACGAACTTCCCCGGCGCATCGACCACCGTGCTGACCAACGCCCGCGCGCTGTATGCGCTGCTGACGGGCCGCGTGTCAGGCGTCAACGGCACGTCCCGGCTCGATGGCGGCACCGGGAAGTACGTCTATCTCGGCGCGCTGGAGCAGAAGCTGCGGCAGGACGTGTTCGGCGCGTACGCGCAGGACCAGTGGCGCCTGATGCAGGGCCTCACGTTGAACCTTGGCCTGCGGTGGGAGGTGGCGCTGCCGTTCCAGCCGACCACGCCGACCTACTCGACGTCCACTCTGGCTGACCTTTGCGGCGTCTCGGGCGTCGGCTCCGGTCCCGGAGGCCGACAGTGCAACATCTTCAAACCCTCCACGCTCGGAGCGCCGACCGCCACACCGCAGTACACGATGTACGAGGACAGCACGCGCGCCTTCAAGACCGAATGGAACAACGTCGCTCCCAGCGTGGGCGTGGCGTGGCGGCCGCTGGTCAAGAGCGGGTGGTTGCGGGCGATCCTCGGAGATCCCGAGCAGGCCACGATTCGAGGCGGCTATTCAGTGAGCTTCAACCGGGAGCGCATCGATCGCTTCACGGGAATCTACGGCGCGAATCCGGGAGGCACGACGACGGCCAACCGCAATGTGACCAACGGCAACCTGGTGTACCCGGGTGAGGCGTGGCCAATCCTGCTGCGCGACGCGTCGCGTCTCGGTCCGCCGGCAATCTGCGCCGCGGGTGCCGTGAGCGCCGCGTGCGTCCAGGCCGCGCCCGTGTATCCGATTGGCGCGACAACGGCCAGCAGCCTGAGCATCTTCGACCCGAATATCACGCTGCCGTCCACCCGCTCGTGGTCCGTCGGGATTCAGCGGGCGCTGACGAACGACTCCGCTATCGAGGTGCTCTACCTCGGCAACAGAAACGTGAACGCCTGGACGTCCGAGAACTGGAACGAGCGGAACATGGTCGAGAACGGATTCATCGACGAGTTCCAGAAGGCGCGGATCAACCTCGCGGCGAACATGGCGGCAGGACGCGGCACCTCGTTCGCGTACTTCGGGCCGGGCACCGGCACCGCGCCGCTGCCGATCTACCTTGCCTACCTGACCGGATCGGCGGCGGCGAGCGATCCTGCCCGCTACTCGAGCGCGTTCGCGAGCACGACGTGGACGCAGCACCTGAGCAACTTCAACCCCGCTCCGCTGACGGCGGCCACCAATCTGGAGAACGATGCCACGCGTCGCGCAAACGCCCGCACAGCCGGCCTGCCGTCGAACTTCTTCGTGATGAACCCCGCGGTCTCCAACGCGAACATCATGCGGTCCGCAGCCGGCAGCCGTTATAACGCGATCCAGGTGCAGTACCGCCGTCGTCTCTCGCAGGGACTGCTCGTCAACGCAAGCTACACCTACTCGCGCCGCTACGGCTCGTCGTTGCTGACGATCCATCAGCCCCGCCTGTATCTGCAGGACGCGGGCGTGCCGCACGCGTGGAAGTTGAATTGGACCTACGCGCTGCCCTTCGGCAAGGGACGGCGGTTCGGCACGGGCTGGGGCGGGTTCACCGACGCGGCCCTCGGCGGCTGGGAGCTCTCGGGTACCGGCCGCGTGCAGATCGAACAGTACTCGATGGACAGCGTCAAGCTGGTCGGGATGTCGAAACAGGACTTGCAGAAGGCGTTCAAGATCCGAATCGTGAAGGATCCCACGTCGGGCGTGACAACAGTCTTCAGCATGGCGCAGGACATCATCGACAACACGCGCAAGGCATTCAGCGTCGATCCCGTGTCGGCAACCGGCTACAGCGCACTAGGCGTGCCGACCGGCCGGTACATCGCGCCGGCCAGCACTGCGTCGTGCATCGCGCTCTACCCTGGCGACTGCGGTTCGCCGCAGAGAATCCTGCTGAACGGCCCGGCGTTCGTGCGGTTCGACCTCCGCGCTACGAAGAAGTTCACACTGCCCTGGAAGCGGGTGACGGTGGACCTGAGCTTCGAGCTGATGAACCTGCTCGACAACATCAACTTCAATCCGGCGCTCAACCCGGGATCGGGGGCCACGACCTTCCAGGTCACCAGTGCCTATCGGGACACTGGCGTCGACGTGAACGACCCCGGAGGCCGGCTGGGACAGATCGTCTGGCGGATCAGCTGGTAGGGACCCCGCGGAGGCAGAGGCGCGGGCGCGTCAGTGCGCCCGCGCAGCTGAAGGCCGAAGGACACTCGGAACACGCACATCCGGCTCCGGGCCTTCGGGTCGCGCCCTGGAGCCTTGAGCCCTGAGGCTTGAGCCCTGAGCCGTGAGTCCCGCCTACTTCGGCCTGATCGTCTCGGTCGAACCAAACCGCCCATAGCAGCTCGATCCCGAGCAGGTGAGTCTGTACGACTTGTCCAATTCCTGCAGAGCGTTGCCACTCGCTGTGAACGGGCATGACTTGCCATGATGGGGACATTTCTACGGAGGCTTGACACGACGCTGGGGAGCCGGCAACGGTGGCCGGCCGGCCGCCTCGAGGACCAGGGCGCGCAGATCTTGCCCGCGCGCGGCGGCGTGTTCGCCCCGCTCGTCGAGCCATCGGGCCAGCTGATGGTGCCACTCGGCTCGTGCCGCCTCCGACAAGGGTTGCAGGCCCCCCGGGAAGCCACGCCGCAGCGCCTCGATGCGGTCGCGCTCGGCCCGCATCTCCGCCACGCGATCCGATGCGTCAGCGCGGTTCGCGCCGGTGATCGGCCGAGGATTGATGGCGTGCGAGCGTTCGAAGGCCGAGAGCGCCTCGTCTGTCAGTCCAGCCCGCCGGAAGACCAACCCGAGGTTGTAGAACAGCACGTCGTTGTCGGGCGCCGCACGGGCTGCCACCTCGAACTCCCGCCACGCGCGCGGCCACTCGCTCCGCTCGAACGTCAGGCCGCGCATGTAGTGGAAGTGGCCGATGAGGTTCGCCGTCAGGTAGTCCTTCGGCACTCGGTCGTCGGTCTCGCCGTCGAGCGTTTCCTGCATCGGCGGAGGAAGCGGCACGGGTCCGCCCGCGCGGACCGTTTCGAATACGAGACCGACCGGCGCCACTTCGAGGCCTTCGACCGACCAGTTGGGGTGATGGGTGAGAAAGAGCGGATCGGAGTCGGGATTGAACCGGAGCGGCGGCAAGCGGGCATCTCCGACACCCTGCAGGATGAGGTCCACGTCCGGACGCGCGCCCTCCACGAACTGAAGGTAGAGAAGGACGAACAGGATGTTGTCGTCGCCCGCCAGGAGGTGGGCGCCGGGGGGCAGCGTCGAAAACACGGCGCGGCTGAAGTCCTCGGCAATGCGATAGCGGCTGCGGTCGAAGTCGCGCCAGCCGGCGAGCAGCAGCACGAGCGGTCCCACGAGCAACACGGGCAGCGCACGCCGGGGAAGCCGCTCGCCGAGGTACTGGGCGCCCATGCCGGCGAGCACCGCGGCCATCATGTAGGACGGAATGTAGTACCGGTGCCAGATGAAGATATCGGTGCGCGAACCGTGGATGGCAAGTGCCGCCAGGTTGCCGGCCATCACGAGCAGCGGCAGCAGCACCGGAGAGCGGCGCCGCCATCCCACGACCGCCCCTACAACCGCCAGCAGCGCGCCCACAAACGCGGTCTCCACACACACTCCGCGAAGGTAGTCCCAGACGATGAGGGGCAGGTCACCAGGGCCACGGATGAACGCGCGGTCCCAGAAGTCCCGTCGCAGCACCACCGCGATGAAGCGACCGAACGTCTCCGGGTTGCCCCAGTCGAGAAGAGGGCCGGCGCGCGAGCGCAGGGGAAGGTAGGCGTACGGAAGCAAGCCAACGGTGAAGGCGCAGCCCGAGCGCACGACCGTTCCCCAGTCCTTCACGAGCGCCGGGCTCGTGGCCATCGCGAACAGAGCCAGGGCCAGGGCGAAGATGGCCATGAAGGTGTGGTTGGTTGCGCCGAGTCCGCACAGGAAAAAGGCCAGGACCAGTGTGCGCGGCTCCCGCCGACGGTGCCAGGCAAAGGCGGCGGCGGTGGCGAGCGCGACAAACAGGGCGTTGAGCGCGTAGACCCGCTGGATGGTCGCCTCGCCCCATACGCTCGGGGAAAACGCCAGGAGAAGTGCGGAAGCAACCGATACAAGCGCGTGGAGACCGAGCCGCCGGCAGAGCCAGTAGACCACGCCGCATGCTGCGGCGCCGCCAGCCGCGCTGAACAGGCTCATGCGGAACGCGACCGAGCCGACCGGAACGGCCAGGGTCCACAGCTTGCCGAGCAACACGTAGAGCGGGTAACCGGAAGGATGCGGTATGCCCAGTGTCGCGGCGGCGGTCACCAGTTCGCCGCTGTCGCCGACGAAGATCGACCGGCAGGCGCCGGACGCGTAGACGGCAAGTACGCCAGCGGCCACGAGCGCCGCTTCGCCGATGTGCGCACGCTTCAGCGTCACCGTTTGCGTTTGCCGGCCTCGTCGCGCAGGCGCGTCAGGTTGTACTTGAAGAGCGCGTTGTCCGGTTCGAGTTGCAGCGCCTTCTCGAGGGACTGGATGGCCCCCGGCACATCGCCCATGAGGTAGGCCACGTTGGACCGGTACTGATACGTGAGGACATAGCGCGGGGCCGCCTTCTCGGCCTCTGCCAGGACCTTCAGCGCCCCCGCATAGTCCCCGCGCCGCGCGGCCCGGCTCGCCGATTCGGCCAGTTTGGCGGCCCGCTTCTCGGCTTCGCTTTTCGGCGCGCGTACCTCCGCCGTGCCGGTGAGACGGATGAGCGCCTGCCTCGATGGCCCGTATTGCGGATTGTAGAGGACCGCGCGCCGGTAGTCGGCGATGGCGGCCTCGCGCTTGCCCTGCCGCTCGTCGATGACGGCCCGGTTGTGATACGCCTCGACGTTCAGCGGCTCGAGGCGGATGGCGATGTCCAGGTGCCTCGCCGCTTCGTTGTAGCGTCCGAGTGCGCCCAGCGCGCCCGCGAGACTCGTGTGCAGCGACGCGTCGTACGGGTTCTTCTGGACGAGGCTCTCGAACGCGGCGGCACTTTCGGCGTAGCGGCCGGCTTCGAAGTGCATCGCCGCCAGGTTCTGTTCACCTTTCGGTGACTGCCGCTTGGCGCCAGATGGAGGCGGCGGCGATCCCCATCCGAGGTAGCCGAGGCTCTTCAGCCGCTCCACGATTTCAGGATCGACCGCCGCATCACGGGCGGATCGCGCACCCTCCGGCGCGCCGGTTTCGTAGGTCGCCACCGCGGGGCCGGGCACGGCGAGGTCCAGACCCTCGGCGAGAACGCGCCCCGGCATGTCCCTGGCCTGCGGAACGCCGGAGATCGCGAGCACCGTCGGCGTCACGTCGACGATCTTGGGCTCCTCGAGCCGTCCCCGCCGGACGCGGTTGCCGTAGAGATAGATGATGCCTTCGAGGCTGTGGAAACGCTCGCTCACCCGCCGCATGTCGCGCGTTCTGCTCGGATCGTCCTGCGTGGTGCCCAGGTTGAAGCCGTGATCCGAGACGACGACCAGCGTCGTGTCGCGATCCATCGCGTCCATGAAGTCGCCGAGCAGGCGGTCCGCATAGAGGTACATCTGCTCCACGGCGTTTCCGAACCTGGCCTGCTGCTCTGCCAGCTCGCCTGCGAGCTTCCCGGCTCGGAACAGATGCCCGAAGAGATGCTCGACCGAGTCCGTTCCTTCGACGTAGGTCATCAACAGGTCGGGGCGATCCTCGCGCCACAGCTTGAGGGAGACGGCGCGGTAGCTCTCGGCCGTCGCCAGCGCCCAGAGAAAATGGCTGACGTCGCTGTTGAAGTCGAAGGGCCGCGCCAGTTCCTCGGGCGGCACGGTGATGAAGGTGGCCGCCTCGGCGGGCGTCACGTCGCGCGGGCGTCGTACCAGCGGCGCGATGCGGGCGAAGAGCTCCGGAGGATAGGTGAGGCCCGCGGTGGACGCGGTGCCGGTTTGGCCCTGCTGGAAGAGGAAGTGATAGCAGGTATGGTCGCTCACCACGTCGCCCTTCACGTGCTCCGGCGGCCAAGTGGCCCACCAGCCGACGGTCGCCACCGTCCGCTCGTGATCCGACAGGATGTTCCACAGGGCGCGCACCTGGCGCATCTCGCTCGTCACCGGAAGCTGCTCGCCGGTCTTGTCGTCGATGGCCACGAAGTGGCCGATGCCATGCTGTTCGGGAGGTTTGCCCGTAGCGATCGTGGTCCAGACGACCGGGCTCAGAAGGGGCATGCTGCTGAGGAGGCGGCCGTACGCGCCGTCCTGGCGCAGCTTCGCGAAGTGGGGCAGCTTTCCCTCGGACATGAGCAGGTCGACAGCCCGAGGGTCCATGCCGTCCAGCCCGAGCACCATTACCCGGCCCCTGCTCGAGCGGCTTCCGCAGGCCGTCATGGCCAGGGCCAGCGTCGCGATTGCCACGGCGAGAAGCGTGCATCCGCCGCGGCCGGACCTGGTGGGCATGCGAGCGAGTCTAGCTGAGCCACAAGACGTGGGGCAAGGCGGCCTGGCTCGCCATGCGGACCACGAACAGCAGCTGCGCGCGTATCAGAAGGGGGGAAGCTGGGTGACAAGCGACGTTGGGGACGACTGATGGATCGCTGATGCAGCTGGACACAGAGGCGGCCGGCAGTGGGAACCTGACCTTCTTCCGTTGCCGGTCACCATGGTGTTCGTCACCGTCGTTCGTGCGAAGAGCATGGTCAACTGGACCGGCCGCCACGTCGTTGTGCGAAGGCTGTTCGCCGGCGCCCTCACCGGGCTTGCGATAGCCCTGTGCTTGGTCCTTCCGACGGCGGCTGCCCGTCAGTCGTCCGAGCCCATGGGCAGGCCAACCCCGCAGCTTCCCGACTCGAGGAGCGGCATCCGGCTCTACATTGCGGCAGCCCGGGACTCGCGCCTGTTCACTTTGTGCCCGCCGCCAGGATGGCCGCCACCAGCACCTTGGGGCAAACCCCAGCCGATCGTGGACGGCGTGACGCTCTACCGCGTGCAGTCCGGCACCTGGGACGTGCAGGTCGCTCGGGTGTGGTACACCGGCGAACGGGCCGAATTGCCGCCACCTCAGAGCCTCGCGGGAACGCTCGACGGGCCGCCCGAACGCGTTGAACTGGACCGGGACCTCCTGGCCTGGGACGACGAGATTGCGGCGGCAATCGCGAGCGAGGTGAGCAAGCGCAACGAATTCCGCATCGTCGAGTCGGTCGATCGTGCGGACGACGTACTGCTGGTCGAAGGGCAACACCAGACTGTGGCCAGTTTCAGCGGGCGGGACGGAACGGCCGAGGGAATGATCTCCCAAATAGGCGGCGACCGAGAAGCGAACTTCCGATGGGCGCTCTTCGGGGTTCTCGTACCCGCCGAGGCGTACCGAACGCACGGGCCCAACGTCACCGCCCTGCTCTCCGTGAGCCGATGGAACGGCATGGCGCTGGCGCGCAACAATCGCCACTCGATTGCCGAGGACAACGGTCACGGCGGAGTGACACTGCGGCCTTCGCCTCCGCCTCCGCCGGGGGACCTGTCGCGACTTGATCCGGCCTCGGTTGAGTGGCTGGTGCAACAGGTGCACGATCGGACGAAGCGGCCGCGTGGGTTTCCGCCGCTTTGCGCGGCCTCGAATCAGCGGTCGGGCACCGAGGCCACCACGTTTCGTCGGGTGGATGAGATCAGCAGCGTTGGCCTCACGCGTCCCTTGCGATCGGCGGACGGGGCGATGGCAACGCCGACATTCAGCTCCGGCGTCACCTACGTCTCTGTGCCGGTTGTTGTAAAGGACACGAACGGCCGTCCAGTCCAAGGCCTATCGGACGCCGAGTTCCGCGTGTACGAAGACGACACGGCGCAGAAGATCGACCGACTCCTGCCGATGTCTGCGGCGGTCGACCTGGCGCTGGTCGTGGATACGTCCTCCAGCATGCGGTTCGAGCGGAGCGGACTCCTCACGGCCATCCTCGCCTTCATCGAGACACTGCGAGGCGACGATCGCGTGATGGTGTCCTCGTTTGACGACCGGCTGTTTGTACAGGCTGAGTTAACCTCCGACCACGCCCGCCTGAAGCGCGCCGTTTCCCAGCTCGGCCGGGGTCAGGGAACGCGCCTCTTCGACGCAATCGCCCTTCTGGCCGCGCGGCGGGTGCCAGGGATGGGTGACCGGAAGGCGATGGTCCTGCTGACCGACGGCGTGGACACGCGCAGTCGTCTGGCGAACGCCGGGAGCACCCTGGCGCCCATCAGTGACTCGCAGGTGCCGGTGTATGTGATTCAGTACGACACGAGGCGCAACGACTACACGTTGCCGTTCGGTGCCAAGAGCGGTGGGATGACCATCCGCGAGATGGTGCCGTTGGTCATGCCGGAGGGCGGGCAAGACAACAGGGAGCTGTTCATGCGCGCCGACACCTATCTGGGGGCGTTGACGGAGCTCAGCGGCGGCCGCCTGTATCGGGCCGAGACACTGGGGAACTTAAACAAGGCATTCGCGCAAATCGCCCGGGAACTTGGGGAGCAATTTACCCTGGGCTACTACCCCGCCAATCAGGCGCGGGACGGTACCTATCGCAGGCTGCGAGTCGAGGTGAACAGGGCGGATGTGCAGGTGCAGGCGCGAGCAGGCTACCGTGCCCCTTTGGGACCGTCAGGCGTTCGCTGATCAACTGTCCTCCGCTCCCCACGGCGAGCCTGAGAACGGACGTGTCCAGCTAACTGGTCGCCACTCGGCACGATTTACCGTCCCTTCCGTCGTATTCGGCGAGATCACGAACCGCTTCTCTCCCGGTTTCTCGCGGGCCGTGAAGCCGCTCCTGCCGTAGCCAGCCGCGCGCTGGACGAGATGACCGTCTGCCGCTCGCGCTGGCGCATCGCGACCAGCGCCTTGTCGAGTCCGGGCGTCGTGCGTGTCTTGCCCGGACACAGGGCTGATTATCGCGTGGGAAGTCGAGCATGCAAGTGGGAATTCGGCCGGGACGTGGCCCACAACGCACACATCCACTTGGGCGGCCGTCCAGCGGGCGTCAACACAGGTCATCGATGGCGGGTTCGAACGTCCGGCCGGCGTCGACGTCGATCCCGCTGACAGCGTCATCGCCGCGGTCGTCGCCATCGTGGACGCGCGGTGGGGCGCGCGCCGGGGCCTTGTTGACGGCGCGTTTCTATGTGGTCACAGTAGCCACATGCAACCCGTTCGCGTCGGCGCCCGAGAACTCAAGACCCGGCTCGGAACCTACCTGGCGCAGGTGCGTCGCGGGCAGCGGCTGTTGGTGACCGAACGCCGCGCGCCCGTGGCCGAACTGCGGCCTATCGAGCCGGCGCCCTCGTCCCGCTCCGCGCGCTTGAGGCGGCTCGCCTCGCTGGGACTGGTCACCTCGCCTGCCCGAACGCTGGCACCGTTCGTGGCCGTGATCCCGACGCCGAGCCCGCGTATGTCGGCTCAGGCACTTGACCGCGAGGGTCGATTCTGATCCGCTACTTCGATGCAAGCGCCCTCGTGAGGCGGTTCGTCGCCGAGACGCCTGCTGGTGCTGCCGCAGCGGCTACCGCAGCCGCGTCCTCTAAGGTCCGCACGCGCGACACTGCCTCAGGCGTCCCGTGTCAGTGCTTCGCCGGCTCGGTCTTCGGCGGCGTCTTCGCCTCGCCCTTCCTCAGGTACGGCACCCCGTCGCTCAGCCACTTCGGCGCCGGCGCGCCCTTCAGGTAGTGATCGAAGAACTCCATGAACCGCACCGTCAGGTCCTTCTGGTTCGCCACGCCGCCGAGGTGGTGACCCTCGTTCGGATAGGCCAGCAGCACGGCCTTCTTCCCGTTGTAGCGGAGCGCGTTGTAGAAGGCGAGACCGTTGATGAAACCGACGGTCGGGTCTGAGGTGCCGTGCATGATCAGGAACGGCGACACCGCTTTCGGCGCCCACGTGATCGCCGACTCGTTGCGATACCGATCGGGCTGGTCCCACGGCGAGAAGCCCCAGCGCCCCTGGTCGTAGAGGTAATACTGGAACGCCGTGTCGCCGCTGCCGCCTTGCGCGGCGTACGACCAGCCCCAGTTCTTCGCGAAATCGTCGTAGAGATCGACCACGCCTGCGCCCATGCCCACCGCCGCAAACATCTTCGACATCGTCCCCACGTAGGCCGCGCGATCTTCGCCTTTCCGGGGCCGCCCAGCATGGCGGACGGAACAGATTGCACGAATCCGCGTGGGGTGACCAGCGTGCCGGCGGCCGACTACAATGTGCGTATGACGAATGCCATCCGCTCCTCCGTCGCCGGCGGAGACCGGAACTTGATCCTGCCCCTCGCGATGGCCCTCCTTGCGGCTACCTGCCAGTCCAAGCCGGCGCCGCCTCTGGTGTCCGCCAACGCGTGGGCGGTCGTGGACGGCCGCGAGATCACCCGCGACGATGTGGAGAAGGCCTTCCGGCGGCGCGATCAGGCCGCGCAGCCGTTGGGCGAGGAGGAGGCGGCCGCGGCCAAGCTCGCCATTCTCGACGATCTCATCGCGCAGGATCTGCTCCTCGCGAAGGTCCGGGAGCTGAAGATTGAACTGCCGGATTCAGAGCTGGACACGGCGTATCTCGAGGCGCGGAAGAACATCTCCGACGAGGCGTTCAAGCAGGAACTCAACAGGCGCCAGTTGACGGCCGCCGACATGCGCGAGGGCATGCGCCGCGATCTGCTGGTGCGGAAACTGCTCGAGCGCGAGGTGGCATCGAAGATCGCGGTGACCGACCAGGAGATCTCGACGTTCTACGAAGCGAACAAGGCGCAGTTCAATCGCACCGAGGACGCCTATCGCGTCGCGCAGATCCTCGTCACGCCTGTGCGTGAGGCGCAGGTCGCCAACCGGACCGGAAACGATGCCACGACGCCGCAGGAGGCCGCCGCAAAGACGAAGATGGTCATGGATCGGTTGAAGGCGGGCGCGCAATTCGGTGACGTGGCGGCCGACTTCTCCGAGGACGCCGAGTCGGCGCCACGTGGCGGCGACCTCGGCTTCGTACCGCTGTCGGCGATCCAGAAGCTCCCGCCGCCGCTACGGGACGCCATCCTGAACGTCGCGTCCGGTTCCGCGCGCCTGGTCCCCTCGAATGGCGCCTCCACCATCGTCGTCGTCATCGGGAAGGACCCTGCCGGCCAGAAGACCCTCGGCACCCCAGGCGTGAAGGAGTCGATCAGCCAGAGCCTGCGCGACCGGCGCGAACAGTTGCTGCGATTGGCCTACCTCGCGAATCTCCGCAACGGTGCGGTCGTGTCGAACGTGGCCGCCAAGCGCCTCGTCGAGTCGCCGGGCAAAGTGCCGAGCTTGTTCGCGGCTCCGATGGCCGGGAAGTAGCGCGTCGGCTTCAATCGGCCCGAGGGAGACTCGCCCGTGCAGACAACCCGTCGCGCGTTCCTGCGCACCGCCACTGCGGGCGCCGCCGTCCCGTTCCTGGCGCCGCGCGTGCTCGACACGCTCGAGCGCCGCCTCGAGGTCTTCCGCCATCCCGCGCCGCAGGCCGCGGCGGCCGACGAGGCGTTTTGGAGCGAGATTCGACCGCTGTTTCCGAAGTACGCCTACATCAACCTCGAGAACGGCTATTCGAGCCCCGAGCCGGCCGTCACCTTCGACGCCTTTCAGCGTCACCAGCGGGACATCAACGGCGGCCTCTCGTTCTACATGCGGCGGAAGAAGGCCGCTGATGACGCGGCGGTGAAGGCGCAACTCGCCCAACTGGCGGGCGTCCCACCCGAAGAGCTCGTCATCACCCGCAACACCACGGAATCGCTGGGCACGGTCACCCACGGCATCGACCTCGCGCCGGGCGATGAAGCGGTGATGTGCGACCAGGACTACGGGTCGATGCTGGAGCAGTTCCGCCAGCAGTCGCGCCGCCGCGGCCTCACGTGCGTCGAGATCGCCATCCCGCTCCACCCGAACGACGACCAGGAGATGGTCGACACTTACGCGAAGGCGATCACGCGGCGCACGAAGCTGCTGCTGGTTTCGCACATGGTGAACATCACCGGGCAGATTCTTCCGGTGCGCAAGATCGCCGACATGGCGCACGCGCGCGGTGTCGCGGTCATCGTCGACGCGGCGCACTCGTTCGCCCACGTGAACTTCACCCTTCCGGAACTCGATGGCGACTACCTGGGCGCAAGCCTGCACAAGTGGCTGTGCACGCCCCTCGGAGCCGGGCTGCTCCACATCAAGAAGGATAAAATCAAGACGGTGTGGCCGCTCTTCGGCGACACGGTGAGAGCCGAGGACGACATCCAGAAACTGGAGCGGATTGGGACGCACCCCGTGTGGACGACGCTCGCGATTGGAGATGCGATCCGTTTCCACCTGATGATCGGCGCGGCGCGCAAGGAAGCGCGGCTTCGCTACCTGCAGCAGTATTGGACCGACAAGGTGCGGGGGATGCCGAAGGTGTACCTGAACACGCCGACGGGCACGCGCGCGTGCGGGATTGCCAACGTCGGCATCACGGGAATGACGCCGGCGGCGCTCGCGACGGCGCTCTTCGACTCCTATGACATCTTCACCGTGGCGATCGACACGGCGGCCGTAAAGGGCACGCGTGTCACGCCGCACCTCTATACGACGACGACCGAACTGGACGCCCTGGTGAAGGCGGTAGGCAAACTGGCGCGAGGATAGAACGGCTGCGGTATCGGCCGGGCCGGAGGGCTCGGCGTGGCCCGCGGCACAGGCACAAATGCGCGACGACGGAGGAGCGAGATGCGAAACCCAGCGATACGGACGATAGCGGCGGGCGCTCTGATCATGGCGGTGTTGCTGGCCGTCCCCGCGGCGCAGACGGCCCAGGCAAAGGTCGACGTGACCGGCATCTGGGCGTTCGAGGTGCAGACGGAAAACGGCACCGGCACGCCAACGGTGACTTTCAAACAGGACGGCGAGAAGCTGACGGGCCACTACTCGTCGCAGTTTCTCGGGGAGGCGGAGCTCAGCGGGACGGTGAAGGGCCAGTCGATCGAGTTCGTCGTCGCCGCCAGCGTCCAGGGCAACGCGATCGAACTCTCGTTCACCGGCACCATCGAGAACAAGGACGCGATGAAGGGCAAGGTCTCGCTCGCCGGCATGGGCGAAGGCACCTTCACCGGCAAACGCAAGCCGTCATAGCCCGCTGTCGAAGCGTCCGGCGGCGGCGGTATGCGCCCCCACGCGTTTCGCGTCAGTGCTTCGCCGGCTCGGTCTTCGGCGGCGTCTTCGCCTCGTCCTTCTTCAGGTACGGCACCCCGTCGCTCAGCCACTTCGGCGCCGGCGCGCCCTTCAGGTAGTGATCGAAGAACTCCATGAACCGCACCGTCAGGTCCTTCTGGTTCGCCAGGCCGCCGAGGTGGTGTCCCTCGTTCGGATACGCCAGCAGCACGGCCTTCTTCCCGTTGTAGCGGAGCGCGTTGTAGAACGCGAGACCGTTGATGAAGCCGACGGTCGGGTCTGAGGTGCCGTGCATGATCAGGAACGGCGCGACCGCTTTCGGCGCCCACGTGAGCGCGGACTCGTTGCGATACCGATCGGGCTGGTCCCACGGCGAGAAGCCCCAGCGCCCCTGGTCGTAGAGGTAGTACTGGAACGCCGTGTCGCCGCTGCCGCCCTGGGCTCGCATACGACCAGCCCCAGTTCATGGCGAAATCGTTGTAGAGATCGACCACGCCCGCGCCCATGCCGACCGCGGCGAACATCTTCGACATCGTCCCCACGTAGGCCGCGCCCTCGCCGCCGTAGCTGTGCCCGGTGACGCCGATACGCTTCGGGTCCGCGTAGCCCATCTCGATCACCTTGCGCGTGCCCGCCTCGACGCATTCCAGCATGTCGCTGTGCGACGAGCCGGTGCGGAAGTGCACGTCCGGCATCATCGTCAGGTAGCCGTCGCTCGATGGCCTGCGTGGGCATCCGGCCCATGCTGACCATGTAGACCGGCGGCGTGTAGACGTGCATGTTCTGCGAGTTCTTCTCGTAGAAGGTGACGATCATCGGCCGCTTCTCGCCCGGCTTGTAGTCGTCGGGCACCGCCAGGATGCCCTGCAGCCGCACGCCGTCCTTGTTCTTGAAGTCGAACAGCACGCGGTGGCCCCACAGGAAGTCCTTCTGCTGGGGATTGGCGTCGGTGATCTTCTTCGAATCGGCGAACCCCGGGCCCGAGACCCGCAGGTCGGGGAACTCGACGAAGGTCTGCCGCGTGAAGAGGAACCGTTCGGCCTTGCGCGCCTTCACCGGCGTGCTGAACGACGCGTCCTCGTAGACGAGTTCCTTCAGCTGTCCGCCGGCAAGCTCGTAGAAGCCGGCCTTCTTCGTCCACTGGCCGTAGGCCGACAGGGTGACTGGCTTGGTGAGGTCGAACGTCCCGCGAGGCCCGACGGCGCGAGGCGACGCTCGGATCCACCGGCTCGGTCCGGACGAGGCGGAAACGCATCTCGTTCTTGCTGCCGAGGCCGCCCGTCAGATTCGTGGGCGCCGAGCCGTCGAGCGGGAGCAGCCACAGGTCGTAGCGGTGGTTGACGATGACGGACTTGCCGTCGCTGGTGTAGCCGGCGATGCCGTACGACGGCCTGATTCCCGGGTGGTCGTCTTCCACATCGATGAAGCTCACCGGCGGCTTCGCGACGCCGAGCGTCCGCGTGGCGTTGGCCTCGAGGTCGTAGACCTGGAACTTGCTGTCCTTCCAGTAGAGGAAGTGCGCGCCGTGAGGCGAGATGCCGAAGACGTGACGGCCGGTCAGTTGTCCCTTGGCGATCAGCGTCCGCTCGCCTGTGGCGGTGTTCACGCGGTAGAAGTCGGCGGCCGGCTCCTTCTTCTGGTCGGCGAGGTAGGCGCGTGCGTCGCGCCCGACGGCCCACTTGCCGTCCGGCGCGATGTCGAGATCTCTCATCGTGTCGTCGGTGAGCCTGACGAACCGTTTCGCCGGCACGTCGAACGCCTGGCGGAAGGTGAAGTTCCGGTCCTGGTTCGCCCGGTTCATCTGCAGCGACTGCACCCGATCGTCCGAGGTGTTCCACACGTCCACGTCGGCGGCCTCGTCGGTCGTCCGCCGCGTGGTGTCCGGCGTGGCGACCTGTTCCTTGATCCCGAAGAAGACGCGCTTGTTGTCCTCGCTCCAGGCCAGTGTCGCGCGGTCGCTGACGACCCAGCCCTTGGGGAAGTTGTCGGCTTTGGCTGGCTGCGAGGACGACGGGCGCCGGCACGGAGGCACCCTCCTTCAGCGCCGCCGCGACGTCCGGGAACGCGAGGAGCACGTTGTCGCGCTCGCGCATCTTCTCGACGTCGCTTCCCTTGAGCACGGCGATGGCGTTGCCGTCCTCGTTCCACGTCGAGCCGGTTGTAGCTCTTCGCGTCGCTGTCGAGCGCGGTCGTCCGCCCGGTGCGCGTGTCGAAGACGAAGAGGCCGTTGACGTCCTTCACGGCCGCGTCCACGGTGTAGGCGAGCAGTTCGCCCGTGCGGTTGAACGCGATGTCGGCCACGCTGCCGAGCAACTGCTGGCGTCCCGTCCGAAGGTCGAGCAGGATGGCATCGACTCCGCGCGGTGCTGCCGGCGCGCCAGCGGCTGCGGCGGCCTGTCCCGTCCCGCCTGGCGGCTGACCTCCCGGCGCGCCACCGCCGCCACGCCCGCCCGCGGCTGGTGCGGCCTCTCCGCCACGCCGGCGGAGGAACATGTGAGTGGACGTCGCGTTGAAGGCGAACGTCCCGATGTCCTGCCACGATTGCACTTCGCCGGTCGCCAGGTTGCGCAACTCGACGCGCCGGGGTGGGATGGCCGGCGCCCCGCCTCCCCTGCCTTGCCCTGAGCTTGTCGAAGGGCCCTGCCCTGAGCCCGACTGCGCTCCACCTTGCCCGGTTGGCGCAGCACCTTGCCCCGACGGCGCGGTCTGGGATTGACCGGCGCCGGGTGGCGCCGCGGCTCCGGCTCCTCCTCGGCCGCCGCGTCCTCGCTGGGCGGCGCCCGGGTCCACCTGGTAGGCCAGCCACTTGGAATCCGGGGAGAACGTGCCATCGGTGGCGTCGGCCACCGTCACTTCCGCGCCGTTCTCGAGGTTCAGCAGATGAAGGACCGGCTTGGCCTCGGCGGCGACGACGTTGGTCGTCTGCAGCGTGTAGACAACCCACTTCCCGTCCCCCGAGATGGCCTGGCGCTCGATGCTGCGCCACTTGGTGTAGTCGTCGATGGTCATCGCCTTCTTCGCCGGGGCTTGCGCCCCTGGTACCGCGTAGGCGGTAACGAGCGAGCCGGCCAGCAGGAGGACGAAGAGGATGAGGCGGCGGGGCGAGGCTGGGCGCGTTAGGGCGGTCATCTTCATGTCGGGTTCCTTCAGACGGCCGTTCTGCGCCACCGCGGCGCTGACGGCATGAGTCGCGGTGCATTCTACAGCGAGGAGCCGTCTCGCGTGTTCGGTGGTGGCCGGAGTGGGCACCAGCCGCGGGGCTATGCCGGACGGGGCACTTGGAGTAGAGTCGGGGCCTACAAGGAGATCAACATGGGCAGGACCTTCCGGACGCTGATGATCTCAGCGGCGCTCGGCGCCGTTGTTGCCGTGTCACTGCTCGCCCAGCGCGGCGCGCCGATGACCGATGCCGCCAAGGCGGAGCGCTGGCAGATCGAGAACGAGCTGGCCTCGCTCGCCATCATCGAGCGCAAAGTGATGATTCCGATGCGCGACGGGATCCGCATCCCCGCCGATATCTACCGTCCGAAGGACACGTCCAGGAAGTACCCGATCATCTGGGTCCGCACACCCTACAACTTCAACTACTGGGACGTGGCCAACGGCGTTCCACGCAACATGACCGCCGCGCTGACGGCGGTCAAGCACGGCTACGCGTGGGTCGACATGCAGGAGCGCGGCCAGTTCTTTGCCGAGGGCGAGTGGGACGTGCTCGGCGCCCCCTTGAGCGACGGCGATGACGAGATCAACTGGATGACGTCGCGGCCGTGGTCCAACGGCAAGGTGGGCACGACCGGCTGTTCGTCGACCGCCGAGTGGCAGCTCGCCGTGGTGGCGCTCAACAATCCGGGCTATGCGGCGTTCAACGCCCAGGGGTTTGGCTGCGGTGTGGGACGCATCGGCCCCTACTACGAGCAGGGCAACTGGTACCGGGGCGGCGCGTTCATGATGTACAACCTCACGTGGTTCTACACGAACCAGAAACCGCAGCACCCGACGTTTCCGTCGAACCTGTCGCAGCAGGATCTCGTCCGCCTGTCGAAGTCGTGGGACCTGGCGGCGCGCCTGCCGCCGGTGGACTGGTGGAAGACGGGGTACTGGATTCTCCCCGTGCAGGACATCCTCCGGAAGCTGGACGGCATGAACGGCCCCTTCGCCGATCCGATCTCGGTCGGCAGCGGCGGCGAGATGATCAAGCGCACGCCGAACGACCCGAGGTGGTACAAGGGCGCCCTCTGGCACGACAACATGCGGGTCAACGTGCCGGGACTCTGGTACATGTCGTACTACGACATCGCCATCGGACCCAACCTCGAGACGTACAACTTCGTCCGGAAGACCGCGAAGGGAGCGGCCGCCAACCAGCAGTGGGCGATCATCGCGCCGGTCGGACACTGCGCGTTCACCCGCGCGACCGAGCACACGATCGTCGGTGAGCGCGACATGGGCGACGCGCGGCTTCCCTATCAGGACCTCATGTACCAGTTCTTCGACCTCACGCTCAAAGGGGCCGACAACGGCGCGATGGACAAGATGGCCAGGGTCACCTACTACACGATGGGGATCAACAAGTGGAACACCTCGGACACGTGGCCGCCGAAGGGCGCGGAGCCGATGACGTTCTTCCTGTCGAGCGGGGGCAACGCCAACACGCTGAACGGCGACGGGGCTCTGGTCCTTGCGCCGCCCTCTGCCGACAGACCGGACCGCTTCACCTACGATCCGATGGACCCGGTCCCGACACGCGGAGGCTACCGCGTGACGAGCGATCCCGCGGGGCTCGGCGGCTCGTTCGACCAGCGCAAGATCGAAGAGCGGCCTGACGTCCTGGTCTACACGAGCGAGCCGTTCAAGGTAGGCGTCGAGGTGACCGGCCCGATGGTGCCGACGCTGTACGTCTCGTCGGACGCGAAGGACACGGACTTCACCGTGAAGATCATCGACGTGTATCCCGACGGCCGGGCCTACAACCTCGACGAGTCGATCCAGCGGATGCGTTATCGCGACGGCTACGACAAGCCGCAGGTCTGGATGGAGCCGGGAAAGGTGGCCAAGGTCACCTTTCAGCCGCTGGCGACCAGCAACTTCTTCGACGTCGGGCACCGGCTGCGCGTGGAAATCAGCAGCAGCAGCTTCCCGCTCTACGAGCGCAACCTCAATACGGGCGGACGCAACTTCGACGAGGTGAAAGGCGTCGTGGCGCACAACCAGGTGCACCACTCGGCGACCTATCCCTCGTCGCTGACCGTGACCGTCGTGAAGCGCCAGGGTCGCTAGCGAATCGGAGCGGTGGGCGGCAACGACCGCATTCGCCAACGTGCGGGCCATCGGACCCGCGCGTCTTCCAGGAGGCAGTGATGAAGAGTCGGATCACGATAGGCACGACCGTGTTCCTGGTCCTTGCGCTCACCGCGTCCGCGTTCGCGGCCGGACCGCTTCTGTTCGACAAGGCGGAGTACGCTGCCCGCCGTTCCAGACTGATCGAGAAGATACCCGATGGTGCGGTGATACTGCTCGGGGCGACTCCCGCCACCGGTTACCTCGAATTCGTCCAGAACAACGACATGATGTACTTCGCGGGGGTGGAGATCCCTGCCGCCGCCCTCATCATCGACGGTCGATCGAAGACGAGCACGCTCTTCTTCACCATCACCGACAGCGGCGCCCGCAACGAAGGCATCAGCCTGGACCTGGTCCACAACGCCGCGGCCGTCACCGGCATCGAGCGCGTGTCCCCCATCGACCAGTTCACGCCGGCCCTCTCCCGGCTGGCAGGCTCGGGTGCCGTCCTCTACACCTCCTTCAAGCCCGAGGAACTGGCCCGCGAGAGCTCGGCCGAGAAGTTGGGCATCGTGCAGAACGCTACGACCCTCAACCTGTGGGACGGCCGCCTGACCCGCGAACTGCAGTTCGTCAAGAACCTCCACGAGCGGTTCCCCCAGGCCGCGGTCAGAGACGCTGCGCCCTTCATCTGGGCGCTCCGATCGATCAAGTCGCCGGCTGAAATCGCCCAGCTGCGCAAAGTCGGCCGCCTCGGCGTGGAGGCGCACAAGGCGATGATGCGGGCCACCAGGGTCGGGGCTCCCGAATACGAGATGTCGGCCGCCTTCGACTACGCCTCCAAGAAGGCCGGCGCGCGCGATCTGGCCTACAACGTTATTATCAGCTCGGCCGAGAACCACCCCTACCTGCACTACTACCGCCACGACCGCGTGCTGAAGGCCGGGGACTTCATCGTCGTCGATGCCGGGCCGACGCTGGACTACTACGTCGTGGACATCTCGGCGTCCTACCCGGCCGACGGCAAGTTCACGCCGCGCCAGCGTGAAATCTACGAAGCCGCCCTGGCGATCCAGGAAGCCTGCAAGGCCGTGTACCGCCCGGGAATCGAGGCCAAAGACGTCCAGCCCCTGGTCCTCGAGATCCTGAAGAAGAAGGGCTTCAACATCGACAAGGACCTGTTCAAGATCCGGACGATGCAGACGGGCATGAGCCACAACGTGGGCATGGCGGTTCACGACGTCACCGCCGGGCCGCGCGGTCCGCTTCGGCCGGGCATGGTGTTCGCGTGCGACATCTACGCCGTCTTCCCCGGCGAAGATCTTGGCGTGCGGGTCGAAGACACGATCGTCATCACGGAAACGGGCTGCGAGAATCTGACGCCGGGCCTGCCCCGGACCGTCGCCGAGATCGAAGCCTTCATGAAGGGCGCGGAGAGGCCGGGTGAGGAGGCCGCCGCGGGGCCGGCCGTGATGTCGAATATCCCCGTGTCCGCGGCTGCCGGCGCGTTGGCAGCGGGCACCAGCTCGGCGGACGGGCGCCAGACCCCGCCGCCGCGTCCTCCCATCGTCGTGCCCGTGATCACGGCGCCGGCGGGTTCCGGGGCGGTCGAGCAGGTGGCGCCCGGCACCAGGCCGGGAGCGACAATCGTCGCGAGCTTCGACGGCCTCGGCTCTGGATTCGAAGGGCCGCAGGGCACGGCCACCCTCCGCAACCCGTCCGACAACAGCCTCGCGGTCGGGCCCGATCACATCGTCCAGACCGTCAACTCACGGATGGCGATCTTCACGAAGAAGGGCCGCCGGTTCGGCGACGACTGGCCGGGCGCTGTACGGCCCGGTGCCGACCAACAATGTCTTCCGCGGTTTCGGCGGGACGTGCGAAACGACGAACAACGGAGATGCGGTCGTACGCTACGACCAGCTGGCCAACCGGTGGCTGATCGTCATGCCCATTTTCCGCCGCGGCGCGGTGCGGCCCGACGCGCCGGGGGAATGGAAGAGCGGCGACACCGTGTACCTCAGCCCTCCGGGACGGCCCGGTCAGCCAGGCCCCGCGGTGGCGCTGTTCCAGCCTCCGAAACCAGAACCAGCCCCACCCGCGCAGCCCGGCCAGCCAGGCGCGCCTCCCGCCGGTCGAGCCGGCCGTGGCGCAGGCGCTGACGCCCCGAAGGGGCCGTACTCCATGTGCTACGCGATCAGCACGGGGACCGACCCGCTCGGTCCGTACTACCGGTACGAATTCCTGCGCCCGCTCTTTCCCGACTACCCACGGCCGGCCGTCTGGCCGGACGGCTACTACGTGCCGACGAGCACCGGCGACAACCGGATCTCGGAGACCGTCGCGACCGAGAAGCACGCGTGCGTGGTCGACCGCGCGCGGATGCTGAAGGGCGAGCCCGCCACCGAGCAGTGCGTGGTGATACACAACGTCGGCTTCCTGAACAATGCCGATCTCGACGGCACGGCGCTGCCGCCGCCCGGCGCGCCGAACATCATGATGGCCGCCGGCGGCACACAACTCGACAAGCGGCTCGAGGCCGACACGATTGACGTGTGGGAATTCCACGTGGACTGGACGACGCCCGCGAACACGAAAGTGACCGGGCCGAAGCCTGTGGCGGTGGCGCCGTATCACTACCTGTGCGACGGCCAGCTCACGCACTGCGTGCCGCAGCCGGGCACCGAGTCGCGTCTCGACGCGCAGGGCGACAAGATCATGTCGCGCCTGGTGTACCGCCGGATCGGCGCCCGCGAGTCGATCGTGGCCGTGCACTCGGTGAACACGACGGCCGGCGCAGGCGGCGTGCGCTGGTACGAATTCATCGTGGGCAGCGACCGGCGCGTGAGCCTCCACCAGCAGGGCACTTACGCGCCCGACGGGTTCTTCCGGTGGATGGCGAGCCCGGCCATCGATGCAAGGGGGAACATCGCGATCGGCTACTCGTTCGGCGGCACACCGAACTTCGCCGGCCAACGAGTCGCCGGCCGCCTGGCCAGCGACCCGCCCGGCCGCCTGACCCTGCGCGAGACCGTGCTCGTTGCGGGCGAGGGCGTGCAGAACGCGATGCGGTGGGAGGACTACACGGCGACAGCAATGGACCCGTCCGACGACCGGACGATCTGGTATGTCGGTGACTACGTCAAGCAGGGAGCGACGGCCTACTCCACGAGAATCGCCGCCTTCAGGCTCCAGTGAGCCTGGCTCGTAATTCGATTTGCGGTCCGTCGGTTGTCCCCCGTTCGGGCCGAGCTCTGAGAAGGAGCGACAGCCCTATGTACCGCTACCATTCCCGGTTGTTCGTCCCGGCGGTCCTTGCGATTGCTCTCGTCTTCCCGAGCCGCTCCCCCACCGAGGGCCGGCCCGGGCCGCCGCTGGCAGCCGACTCTCACCAGAGCCCTGGTGTTGCGTCCACGCCGATCTCGGCAGGCCCTGGACTCCAGAGCACCGACTTGTCCAGCCTGAAGTCCATCGCCGAAGTGCAGCTCTCGCCGGACGGGTCGCGCATCGCCTACAGCGTCAGAAACAGCGACCGGCCGGGACGACCCTACTCGCAGGCCTGGATTCTGGATGTCGCGTCGGGCAAGTCGGTGCGTCTCGGAACCGACCGGGAAGGCGCCTCGAACCCACGCTGGTCGCCTGACGGCCAGCAGATCGCCTATCTCGGCCGCGGGGAATCCGGCTCGGGTGTGGTCGTCGCAAGACTCGACGGCACCCTCGCCATCCCGCTTGCGCCGGTAGGCGGGACGAACCACCCGCTGCCCTCGAGCGGCGAGCGCATGGCGTGGTCGCCCGACGGCCGGCAGATCGCGTTCATCTCGGCCGCTCCCGGCCCGGAAACCGAGAACGCCAACGGCGATCCGATGGTCATCACGCGCTACCTCTACAAGCCCACGGCATCGGAGGGCTCGACCCGCTTCAACGACAACAAGCGGCTTCACATCTTCGTCGTGGATGTTGCGAGCAAGCAGGTTCGTCAGTTGACCACGGGCGACTACTACGAACATTCGATCGACTGGTCGCCCTCCGGCGACGAACTGCTCTTCGTGTCCAACCGGGAACCGGATC
Source organism: uncultured Acidobacteriota bacterium (assembly GCA_963695795.1). Classification (GTDB taxonomy): domain Bacteria; phylum Acidobacteriota; class Vicinamibacteria; order Vicinamibacterales; family JAKQTR01; genus CAVOHU01. Next base: position 380,115 of record CAVOHU010000002.1, read on the forward strand.
CCGATCGCTTTTTCAACTACGACCTCTTTGCCGTCAAAGTCGCGGACGGCGTGATCCGCCCGCTGACCCGGACCAGGAGCGCAGAGTACCGGCCGTCGTGGTCTCCCGACGGGCGACTGATCGCGTACCAGGGCACCCGGCGCGATCTGACCTCGTCGGAGACGACGATGGAAGACACGCACGTGTGGGTGATGGACGCGATGGGCGCGAACCGGCGGGAAATCGGGGGCGGAATCGACAATCGCCAGGGGCCGCCTCAGTGGACGCCCGATGGCCGTGCGCTGTGCTTCACCGTCCAGGAGCGCGGATCGGTGCGGCTCTATCGCGCTCCCGTGACGGGCGGAACACCCGAGTTGCTTGCGCCCGGCACTGGCGAGCAGGCCAGCATCGGCACGTGGTCGATGGCCACAGGCGACCTGCTCGCGTACGCGATGACGACACCGTCCTCGCCGGCGGATCTGTACCTGAAACCGGCGGGCGCACCCTTCCGATCCCTGACGGCATTGAACGCCTCGTTGACCTCCACCAAGAAGATCGCGCCGGTCGAGGCGCTCGCCTTCAAGAGCTTCGACGGGATGGCCGTCGAAGCGTTCCTGACTCGTCCGCTCGAGATCACGGCCGGCTCGAAACACCCCCTCATCGTCATGATCCACGGCGGGCCGCACGGCCAGCAGGGCCCCGGCTTCAACGCGAAGGCCCAGGTGTATGCGGCCAGGGGCTGGGCGGTCCTGATGGTCAACTACCGTGGCTCGACCGGGTACGGTCAGAAGTTCGCCGACGCCATCTTCAACGACCAGGACGGCGGTGAGGCGAAGGACGTCCTTGCCGGAGTGGACGCGGCGCTGGCGAAGTACGCGTGGCTCGATCGCGACCGGCTCGGCATCGAGGGCGGCAGCTACGGCGGCCAGCTCACCGACTGGCTGATCACGCAGACGACGAGATTCAAGGCGGCGGTCCCGGCCGCCGGGATCGCCAACCTGGTCAGCTTCAATTACATGTCGTACTACCACGACTACCTGGCCGTGGAGTTCGGGGTCCGGCCGCACGAGCTGTGGCGCCAGAAAGCCGGCGCCCCCGAGCGGCGCCTGATGGACTTCCTGTGGGAGCGGTCGGCACTGCGGTACGTGGCGAACGTCCGGACACCGACGATGTTCATCCACGGCGAGAACGACAACGACGTGCCGATTGCGGAGGCCGAGCAGTACTACATCGCGCTGAAGGATGCCGGGGTGGAGACCGTCATGGTCCGCTACCCGCGCGAGGGACACGGCATCGGGGAGACGAAGCACCAGATCGACGCGATCGACCGGAGCATCGCGTGGTACGAACGGCATTTCACCGGCAAGCCGCCGGAGATGTAGCGCGCGGGCTTCAGCCCGCGCGTCCCGGGACTAGAAACTGAACTTGACCTGCAGGCGAATCACGCGCCGCGCCTCATACGAGCTGGGCAAACCGTACAGCGGATTCTTCCGAATGGCCGAGTTTGCCGCGGCAACGACGTTCGGATCCCAGGGCGCGCGGAAGAATCCATAGTTCTCTTTGGCATCCGCGATGAAGAACTGGTCGCGGTACGGGGTCACACCCTTGCCCGTGACGATCTGCTGATCGAAGAGGTTCAACGCGTTCAGGCCCACCGACAGCCTGGTGTGGCCGGGCAGGCCGAACTCCTGTTGAATCAGCAGGTCGGCCTTCGAGTAGGTCGGGTACCGGGGCAGGTTGTTGCGCCCCCACGCCATCACGTTGATGCCGGGCTTGTACGAAATGACCGACGAGGGAGGTGTGCCGCTCGTGATCAGGTAGTTCAGGCCTATCTGGGTTCCCCACGGCAGGTCGTAGGTTCCCTGGACCTTGAGCTGGTGCGGGCGGTCGGTGCCGAGCAGGCCAAGTGTCTCGTTCAATCCGGACTTCGTCACGGGATTGTACGCCCCGCGCGTGTCGTAGTTGTAGTAGAGGAAGTCGAAGTTGCGCCCGGCGTAGGGCTGCAGTCCGCTGTAGGCCTCGTCGGTGCCCGCGATCCCCGACCAGTTGCCCCACAGGCGGCTGAGCAGGTAGCTCGCTTCAGCGGACCAGCGGTTCGCGAACCGCTTGCGGAGCTTGAGTTCGAGCCCGTCGTATCTCCGGATGGCGGGCGGCTGATTCGGGTAGTCCGAGCCCCAGGGATACACGGCCGACTGGCCGGTGCCCCCGAACAACCCGTAGCCGGGGTTGTTCACGCCGCAGAGTTCCTGTCCGCCCCACAACGAGCAGACCGCTTCGATGGCGTAGTCGACCCACTTGTGCGTGAATCGGACGCCAACCGAGAGCGTCCGGCCGAGCTCGTGGTCGAGCCCCCCGGTCACCTCCTGCATGCGAATCGCGTTCAGATTCGGATCGACCATGTTGGTCGCGTCCGGCCTGTTGGCGATCGTACGGCCGTCGTAGCTGTCGATGAAGGTCCCCGGGTAGGCGGCGCCCGACGGTGGATATCCCCCGAGCGCGCCGATCGACTTCCAGTCCCAGGTGTCCAGCTGGTAGTAGTAGGTCACGCTCCGCGTCGCGCCAAACATGACGTACCCAAGGCCGAGCTTCATCAGGTCGTGGTACATCCCCCAGCTGCCGTAGGCCTTCCAACGGCTATCGCCCTTGATGTCCCAGGCAAAGCCGACGCGCGGCGCGATCTTGTCGCCGAACCCGAACTGGATGCCGGGGTTCTCCGCGCGGTACGACGGCGCGTACTCGCGCTCGGTGCGGACGCCGAGATTCAAGGTCAGGTTCCTGTTGAGCGTCCAGGAGTCCTGCACGAACAGGCCCCAGTTGTTCGCGACCGGGTCGCCCGACGAGAAGGTGCGGCTCACCGAGTAGTAGCCGTACTTCCCGCGCTGGTACGTGCCGTTGTTGGCGGCGCGCGAGGCGTCCCAGGAGAACGAGATCGAAGGCTGTTGCGCTCCGGACAGCAGGTGGGCGCCTAGCCGTTCGAACTGGACGCCCGCTTTCAGCGTGTGCTGACCAACCCAGGTGATGTACCTCGTGACGTTGGCGTTCACGTTGACGTGAAAGTAGTTGTCCTGCACGTTCTGGCTGCTCGACCGCGCGTCCGAATATCCGGAAACGTGCTGGTAGTCGGCCGGGATTTCAGGAAACTGGAAGTTGGAGGCGGCAAAGCTGTGAACCACGACGTTGCTGAAGGTCCCGACATCCTTGCTGCCGTAGCCGAGGTAGGTCCCCGTGAGGTTGGCATACGTGCGGTTGCCCGGCACCCAGTCGAGCGAGAGGGAGAAGGTGTCGTTGTACGAGCGAGAGCGCACGACCGCAGGGAACAGGGCCGAGTTGGACGTGCTGGTGTTGTCTGGCTCGATGCCGGGCAGCGAGTAGCCGCCGGTTTGCCGGAGGATGTTGGTCGAGAGCTTGCCGCGCAGGTTCTGCGCGACCTGCCCGCTCAGGTTGGCGTTCGCCGTCCATGGTGTCGTGGAGTTCACGAAGGTCCGCGGTCCCGCGGCGAGGCTGTCGCGGAAGGTCACGGTCCGTTCGGTTCGTGCAGGGGCTGGATTGTACCCGACGTAGAACCACAGGCGGTCCCTCACAACCGGGCCTCCGAGATCGGCGACGATTTCCGCGTTGTACCACTTGTCCGCCGGACTCTTCACATACTCGGCGAGCAGCTGGTTGGACGGGTTCAGGCGCACCGACGGCCGGATCCTGCCCTGGAGTTTTTCCGTCGTGTAGTAGCCGCCCAGGCCGCCTCTGAACGTGTTGCTGCCCGTCTTGGTGATGGCGCTGACCACTCCGCCAATCGAGGCGCGGTACTCGGCGCTGTAGCCGGTCTGCTTGACCTGCACTTCACTCACGAAGTCCGCCACGACGCTCTTGCCGGACTGGCCGGTCCGCAGGTTGGTCGTATCGACTCCGTCCACCATGAAGCGGTTGTCCGCACCGCTTGCTCCGTCGATCTGGATGCCGAAGCTCCGCGCTTCATCGGTGATCCCTGCCGCGGCGGTGATGACCGTCGTGAAGTCCCGCCCTTTCGGGACGCGGGCGATGATCTCCTGCTGCACGTTTGCGCCCGACGAATTCTGCCTGACGTCGATGAGCGGCGCCTCGGCCGTGACCTGAACGTTCTCGGTCACGCCACCGACCTGGAGCGTCAGGTTGACCTTCAGGAGCTGACCGAGCTCCAGCAGGATGTTCTCCTGTGCCGCGGGCTTGAATCCCTCGAGCGTCGCGGTGACCGTGTAGCGCCCCGGCGCAAGCGCCGGGAATCGGAAGATGCCATCCGTGCTCGTCACCGCCGTCGACACGCCTACCATCGCGGGGCTTCTGGCTTCTACCGCCACGCCGGGCAGCACGCCGCCCGTCGAGTCCTTGACCGTCCCCTCGATCGAACCGCGCTGTTCCTGCGCGGCGGCCGGAGCGGCCAGGAACAGGATCAATGCGAATACGCCACAGAGTCTGCTCATTGAAGTCCTCCACGGGTGAGCCACGATTCGAACGGGTCCCGGGTACCGCGCCCCCCAGCCGGCCCGCGACGCCCGGGCCGGAGGGCTTTGCCCCATGGTCTACGGGCCCGCCTCGTGCAGGAGCCACGCGACGAGCGGCGAGCGGCATCACGGGCTGGCAGAAGCCCCACTGTCGGGCACGACCGTCGCCTGCCGGACGTATTGCGCTTGTCTGGGTACAGGAGTGATTATCGTCGCCGCAGGCGACTTGTCAAGGACCGTTCGGTAGGAACCTTCGACAGGGAGCTTCGGCGACGCGACCGGGGCCTATTCGTTGATGTGGACGACCTTCGCGGGCGCGAAGCCGTTGAACCACGTCGCCGACGCGTTGCTGTACGCGCCGATGTCCTCGGAGTAGACCAGGTCGTCGAGTTGCAGCTCCGGGAGCGCCTCCGACTGCGAGATCGTGTCGAGCCCGTCGCAGGTCTGCCCAAAGACCGCCGACACCTCGGTCGGGCCTCTTCTCAGGGCCTTGAAGTGATACGGGCAGTGGTCGAAGATGAGCCCCGAGAACGTGTGGTAGACGCTGTCGTCGATGTAGTAGCAGCGCCTCCCGTCGCGGACCGCCTTGCCGATCACCGTCGCGATCGAGGTCACCGCCGTGGCCACGAAGAACCGGCCTGGCTCGGCGATGATCTCCATGCGCTTCGGAAACAGCCGGCCGATCTCGGCGTTGATGATTCTGGCGAGCTGGCTGAAGGGCTGGACGTGGGGGTTGTAGCGCACGGGAAACCCGCCGCCGATGTCGAGGATCTTCAGGTCGAACCCTCGCGACAGCGATTCCTGGTAGACCGCCGCCGACATGGTGAACGCCTGCACGAAGTTCTCGAAGTTCGTGCACTGGCTGCCCACGTGGAAGCTCAATCCCTCGACCACCAGCCCGGCGTCGTGCGCCTCTTCGATGAGCGCCACGGCCTCGCCCGGTTCGCAGCCGAACTTGGACGACAGCTCGACCATCGATCCGGTATTCGGCACGCGAAGGCGCAGCAGGAGTCCGGCGTGCGGCGCGAACTGGCGGATCTTGCCGATCTCGGCGCGGTTGTCGAAGGTGACGAGCGGCTTGTATTTGTCGAGCGCGCGCAGTGTGGCTTTCGGCTTGATGGGATTGGCGTAGACGATCTTGTCCCACACGAAGGCCTGCCGCTCGGCGGCCGGCTGCTTCCTGATGAGGCCGTACACCAGCATGAACTCAGGAAACGACGCGACGTCGAAGCTCGCCCCGGCCTTGAACAGTGTCCGCACGATCTCGGGCGCCGGGTTGGCCTTGACGGCGAAGTACGCCTGGACGCGCGGCAGGTGCTTTCGGAACTGTGCGTAGTTCTGCCGGAGCGCGTCGTGATTGACCACCACGAGCGGCGTGCCGTGCTGCGCGGCGAGCGCCTTCAGTTGAGCGGGCGTCGTCCTGGCCACGGGCGTCATAAGGTCACGGGTTCCGACCCGTCGATCATCTTGACCTTGGTGTGCGCGAAGTACTCCTTCGTCAGCGCCCGCAGCATGGCCGGGCGCGCGTCGTAGAGCCGCCGCAGCTTCCGCTTCTTGTGCCGCGCCAGCGCGTAGTGCGTGAGGATCGGCATCGCGATGGTCGTGTCCGTGTAGCACACCACCGCGTCGGGCAGCCGATCCGGATCGACCTTGCCCCAGCTGACGGCCTCGCTTGGCGTCGCGCCGCTCAGGCCGCCGGTGTCGGGCCGGGCGTCGGTGACCTGCAGGAAGAAGTCCTGGCCGAATTCCTTGATGCGCAGCACTTCCTGGATCTGCGGCTCGGTCTGCAGCATGAAGTTCTTCGGGCTGCCGCCGCCCCACAGCACGACGGCGCTCCGGCCGCCGCCCCGCTTGGCCGCGAGGACGAACGCGGTCGTTTCGTTCACGTCGATCGACGGGTTCACGCGCAGCTTGTTGCCGCGCAACTCCACGCCCGCGACGTTCATGCCGATGGTCGAGTCGCCCGGCGACGAGGTGTAGCACGGCACGCCGGCGCGGTAAGCCGCCGCCAGCACCGAGACGTCTTTCAACCCGGCCTTGCGCTCCCACTCGGCCGCGTACCGGCCCAGCAGGTGATGCAGTTCGCCGGTGCCCATCTCCTTCTGGAACTCGGGCTGGACGAGGAGGTTTCTCAGCGTCTCGTCGGTGGCCATCAGGCAGTCGCTGTAGCCCATCAGCACGTCGTAGACGCGAACGATGTCGTTGTCGCGCAGCTCCGTGTCGTCCATCTTGAAGCTGCCCATCCGGACCGGATAGTTCAGCGCGAAATGCAGGTCGTGGTAGAGGATCGCGCCCGTGGAGACAATCCAGTCGACGAATCCCGCCTTGATGAGCGGCACGATCGACGAGCAGCCGAGCCCGGCCGGTGTCAGCGCTCCCGACAGGCTCATGCCGATCGTCACGTCCGGATCGAGCATCCTCTCGGTGAACAGCTGACAGGCTTCGCGCAGGCGGCCCGAGTTGTACGCGAGGAACGCGTCGTCGACGATGTCTTCGAGCTTCTCGCGGCCGGTGAGATTCTTCGGAAGCACGCGCTTGCCCGACAGGTACATGTGCCGGTTCGGGCACGCTTTCTTCTTCATCCAGTCCGGCATGTCGGACAGGTCCTTGCGATCTCGGCTGTGCGCACTCGGTGTCTTGGCCATGTGGGTCGCGTGCTCCGGTCGGTTGAGACGAGTCCCAGCATTATAGCGAAACGGCCGGCCGGCCGAAGGTGCACCGAGCGCCTCGGTGAGGCATTGGCAGACCGCCACGGGCTCGGGAGTGGTTATGCGGCAGTCGAAGTTCACCGAGAGCCGGATCCTCCGGATTCTGTAAAAGGCCGACGGCGCGCCGTTCGCTTGTGACGCAGAGGTGATGCGGCGGGAGCCATCAACGACGCGTCGAACTGAATCTTGGCGGGAGGTCGCGCGTGATGGCGGGGGTCGGAGTCGAAGCTGAAAACCGATCGACCGCGCGGCCGATACGCGGATGTGACGGTCCGGCCGATATCTCGTACACTGGAGGCTTGGAGGAGGCGGTCAATGGCTTGGCTTGACTGGTCGCAATGCCCCGTCGTCGAGAGCATCCCTGGCAAGGTGAGCGGCGCCTGGGTGTTTCGGGGCACACGCACGCCTGTCTCCGTGGTCTTCGAGAACTTGGAGGACGGCATGACGATCGACGAGGTCATCGAGCAGTTCCCGGTTTCGCGGAGCCACGTCAAGGCCGTGCTGGAGTTCGCCGCCCGCAGCCTCGACGCGCCGATCCCGGCACGCTGATGCGGGTTCTCTTCGACAACGGGACGCCGAGGGGCGTCGGCGCGGTCCTGACCGACCACATCGTCGAGGAAGCTCGCGCCCACGGGTGGGACACCTTTCGAAACGGCGAACTGCTCGACGCCGCCGAGGCCGCCGGGTTCGACGTGTTCGTGACGACGGACCGGAACCTCCGCTACCAGCAGAACCTGAAGGGTCGGAAGATCGCCATCATCGTTCTTGGCAATGGCCGATGGCGTCTGATCAAGAACAGGCTGCCGACGATTGGCGCAGCGATTGCCGCAGCGGCGCCCGGCAGTTTTGCTGAGATCGAAATCCCGATTGACTGAACGACCCGTCCCTATCAGAACCTCGACACCTCTCGTGCTTGCAGCAGCTGCGGACCCAGGTTGATCTTGTGGGCCGCTGCAAGACCCGCTGCTCATCACTTGACTCGCCGCCCTCTGCTCGACCGTTCCGTCACGTCTCGAGCTAGAGGCGGAGAATCTCGCCCGGCGCCACGTCCCAATGGCTGAGCTGCCTACGGCCGGTTCCGAGCGCGGGTATTCACGCGGGGACAACGACGGAATCGCTGCCCGTGCAGTCGGCTTCGACGACGCGGCCGTCGAAGAGGTGGACCGTGCGATCGGCGTGGCGGGCGAAGCGCGGGTCGTGCGTGACCATGCAGACGGTCGCGCCCCCCTTGTGAAGTTCCCGCAGCAGTTCCATGACCGACTCGCCGTTGCGGGAGTCGAGGTTCCCGGTCGGCTCGTCCGCGAGCAGGATGAGCGGCTGTCCGACCAGCGCCCGCGCCACGGCCACGCGCTGCTGCTGGCCGCCCGACAGCTGGCTCGGGAGGTGCCTGGCGCGGTGCGCCATGCCGACCTTCTCCAGCGCCGAGGTGACGCGCGACTTTCGCTCGGTCGCCTTCATGCCGCGGTAGGTCAGCGGCAGCTCGACGTTTTCGAAGACGGTCAGGTCGCCGATCAGGTTGAAGCTCTGGAAGATGAACCCGACCTCGCGGTTGCGGATCCGCGCGCGTTCGGCGAAGCTCAGGTTCGCGACCGCCTTGTCGTTGAGCGTGTAGTTTCCGCCAGTCGGCGTGTCGAGCAATCCGAGGATCGAGAGCAGCGTGGACTTGCCACATCCCGACGGCCCCGCGATCGACACGTACTCGCCCCTTCGGATCTCCAGCTCGATGTCGTCGAGGGCATGGGTCTCGACCTCGTCCGTGTAGAACACCTTCGTCACGCCATCGAGCTTGATCAACGCCTGGTCCGCTTGGTCCATGACCGCTCCTCTTGGCCTGCTGACGGCTTGGTCCACCGGGGCCCGGCCGCCGCGCTCACCGTATCCGCACGCGATCCGTCCCGTCGTACTGCGCCATGTCGGACAGGATCACGCGGTCGCCTTCCTTGAGTCCCGACTTGACCTCAACCGAATTCACCGATGCGCGGCCCAGCGTCACCTTGACCCGCGACGCGTAGCCGCCGCCCTCCTCGATTTTGAAGATCGAGACGGTGCTCCGCTCCTCGCCGTACGCGGGCCGGCCGATGTACAGCACGTCGTTCAGCCGCTCGAGCTCGACGACGCCGTCTATGCTGAGATCGGGCCGCGCGCCCTTCGGGAGCGGACCGTCGAGCGCGGCGTCCACGGTAACGAACCCGCCTTGCACGGCAGGGTCGATCCGCGACAAGTGGGCGGGGATGAGGCCGTTGCGCGTGTCGATCGTCACCGACTGGCCGATCTGCAGGTCCTTGGCAAGAGTCTCGGGGATCTTCAGCTCGGCCTTGAGGCGTGTCGGATTGGCCACGCGCGCAAGGTTGGTCCCCGCGCCCACGCGCTGGCCCACCTCGACCCCAACCTCCTGCAGCATGCCGTCAGTACCGGGCCGGACTTTCAGCGAGTTGACCTGGCTCTGGCGCAGGCGCAGAACGGCCCGCACCCGCGCGACCTCGGTCTGCTGGGCCTGCAGCTGGGCGCGGTGGGATTCGTTGATCTGTGCGACGCGCTTCTTTTCGATCTGATCGCGCGTGGCGGCCGCTTCGGCCCTTGCGCGTGACAGTTTCGTCGTCAACTCCGACTGCAGACCCTGCGCGAGGAGCTGTTCGTCAGCCTGCGCCTGGAGCCGCGCCTGCTCGTAGTCGGCGGCGACTTGTGCGGCTGTCGCCTGCTGCGAGAGCAAGTCGCTCTCGAGCCTCGCCCGGAGATTGGCCAGGTTGGCTTCGGCCGTCTCCACCTGCGACTGCGCTTCCTGGGCCGCCTGCTCCTGGTCCGGATTGACCATCTCGATGATGACCGTGTCGGCCTTCACGAACGTGCCCGGGTGGACCAGGATGTTCTCGATCCGGCCGTCGGTCACGGCCGGGATCCAGCGGATCTCCTCTGGGACCAACGTCCCCATGCCGCTCACCTGCCTGATCATGGGGCCGCGCTTGACGGTGTCGGGCCAGACTGTGCCGTTTTCGACGGTCGGCGGCGCCGGGTTCAGCCGGAAGATGAAGAAGCTGACGCTGGCGATTACCAGGACCGCGAGGGTGCCGTAGATGATCCGCCGGATGCGCCGTTTACGGGCCTCAGAAACACGTGGAATGTCCATCTTGAGCCTTGGAAGGGAATCACCTTCGCGCTGCCCCGCATCGCGAGCGCTTCTTCGAGACTTGCTCGCGCCGGCTACTTGGGCGGCTTGCGGGCTCCGGCCACCTGGATTTTGATGGGCGGCGCCCCCATGCCCTTCCGCCCGATGATCGTGATCGTTGCGACCGTCCCCTCGAGCTGCGCGCCGATGGTCTTGAGCGCCGCTGAGAACGGTCGACCACCGAGATCTCCGGTGAACGTCTGGCCCGGGCCCACGAGGGTGACCTCGAAGCCGGTCGCCTTGCTGAGTCGCGCTGCGACCTCCTCGAGAGGCACCTGCTCGAACTTCATGCCGGCCGGGAGCAGCTGGTCCATCAATCGCCTCAGTTCGGCGACCCCGGCCCTCCGGGCCTCGGCCTCGTTGACTCGGGTGGCCGGATCGCGGGGCATGCTGACAACGGTTCCGCCCCCAGCCTTCTCGACGTGAATGACCGTACCGCTCGCCTGCCACGTGCAGCCGATGCTCTCGCAGATCGTGTTCAGCGCGCTCTTCGCGCTGATGTTGCCGACGACGATGTCCACGGGCGTCGAGACCTCCGGCGCCACCTCCGCGGTGTAGCCGATCGCGGTGGCGATGACCTTGAAGGCATCACGGGGAGCCATCGCCTTCAGATCCAGTGACACGCGCTTGTTCAAAGCGCTCTGGGCGCTCGGCGCGGAGGCGTGTGAGCGAGCCCGCGTCGTCAGTGAGGGCTGTTCCGCCGGACGCGCGGAGAACGCGAGAAGTGCCGATAGCAACATGACACTCGGAGCCACTCGGGTCATCGCGCATCTCCTTCCAGCAAAACCACGCCGGAGCCCACCGGCGGACGATCGTCGCGTTGGTCCGGCCCCGCGATGACAATGACGTCACCGGGAATGGGGACGATGAGCACGCCGTCCACGAGCGACCCGGTCATTTGGGTGATATCTGCCGGGGCCGTCGTGGCTGGTGACGGACGGACCGGCGGGCGGGATAGCCACGCCGCCAAGCCGGCGCACAGCGTGACCGCCGCGAGCGCGAGCGAGGCGACGAGCGACGCGCGACGGCGGTGGTGCGGCGGCGCGGCGAGCGCATGGTCCGACACCCGCCTGGCGGCATCGTCGTCGACGGCGAATGCGTCGCGCAGCGTCTGGTCAACGTGCTCGTTCGGTTCAGTGGTCATGGTCGTTCCCAAAGTCGGCCACGAGGCGCTTTCGCGCCCGGTGGACGCGCATCTTTGTCGCCGACAGCGAGAGCCCGAGCACGACGGCCGCCTCGGCGTTCGTCATCTGCCCGAGAGCGACCAGGAGCAGCGCCTCGCGGTCCCGTCGCGGCAGGCGCGCGAGCGCCCCGCGCACGCGAAGGTGGTCCGCCCGGGCAACGGCCTGCGCCTCGGGATCAGGGGCCTGGTCGTGCCTGCCGAACGCCTGCTCGATCGGCACCCACAACCGCCGGCGGAGGACCGCTCGCACGGCCCGCCGCCGCGCGATCGAGAACACGAACGCCTCGGCCGATTCGGGCGGCCCCGCCCGGCGCCAGTGCCGGACGAGGGCCTCCAGGCTCTCCTGCGCGACGTCTTCGCCCGCCGACACGTCACCCGTCCGGGCGACGGCATAGCGCAGCACGCGCGGCGCCATGTCCCGGATGGTGCGTTCCAGGTCCGCGTCCAGGTTCGCCTCCACGCGCCCTTCGCATCCGGCTGCGCCGGGAAGCGACGGCGTCTGCGATCAGCGCTTCGATACCCGATTCCGATGGCGGCCGGCCAGGCGCGCACCATCGTACTGCTCGCAGGACGCCGGGGCGGCTATTCGTACCTCAACGTGACTGCCGGGTCCACGCGCGACGCGCGGCGGGCGGGCAGCAAGCCCGCGGCGCACGCCACCACACCCAGGACGAGCGTGGCGGCGACGATCGTCGGCGGATCAGTGGGCGTCACGTCGAAGAGCTGCGATCGCAGCACCCGGCTGGCGCCTCCGAAGACCGCAAGGCCGATCGCCGCTCCCAGCGCGGCGAGCGCTCCCACTTCGCCGAGCACCGTTCTCTGGACCGCGGCGCGTGTGGCGCCGAGGGTCAGCCGGATGCCGATTTCGCGCGTGCGGCGCGAAACGTTGAAGCTGGCGAGGCCAAACAGGCCCATCGCCGCGAGCAGGGCCGACAGCCCGGCGAACACGAGCGAGAGACCCGCGAGCATGCGCTCGCGCAGGAGCGCCGCGCGCGCGAACGCGGCGACGCTGCCGAATCCGGTCATCGCGACGCCGGCGTCCAGCCGCTTGACCAGCGCGCCCGCGGCTTGTGCGGTTACCGCCCCAGGGGCCGCCGTCCGGATCAGCACGCCGATTGGTGCGGCGGACCTCGTCTGCGCTCGCGGCCGGAACAGCGTGGGCGCCGGGGCGGTCTTGAGCGACTGGTTGCGCGTGTCGCGCACGACACCCACGACCTGCACCGTCGCCGGCCGGTCCTCGTAGCCCACCATCTGTCCCACTGAGTTGCCGCGCCCGGCGAGTGCCCGCGCGAGCGCCTCGTTGACGATGCAGACGTCGGGGGCGCCCTTGACGTCGCGGTCGTCGAACCCGCGGCCGGCGGGCAGCCGCAGGCCGAGGGTCGCGAAGAACTGGGCGTCCACCCGGGCCTCTTCGACGGAGATTCGCGTGCCCTCGGCCTGCTCGGCGCCGTGGATGTACGTTCCGCCGCCGCCGCCAGAGAGTGGCAGCATCGACGTGGCGGCCGCGTGCGACACGCCGGGCAGGGCGCGGACGCGCTCGAGGAGCGCCCGCTCGTACTCGGCCAGGCGGTCGCCCTCGTAACCGGCCGACGTGGGGTTCACGGTGAACACCACGAGGCCGTTCGCGTCGAACCCCGGGTCCACGGACAGGACGTTGAACAGGCTGCGGCTCAGGAGCGCGGATGTGCAAAAGAGCGCGAGCGACAGCGCCACCTGCAGGACGACCAGGCCCCGCCGGAGGCCGAGGGCGGACCTGCCGCCGGGGGCCAGCGGGCGGCTGGCCGAGAGGGTCTCGATCGCGCGCCGCCGGGTCAGGAAGAGGGCCGAGGTGAGCCACACGATGAGCCCGGTGGCGAGCGACACGACCGCCGTGAAGATGGCCACGCGCGCGTCGGGCCGCGTGTCGACGCCAGCGACATCGCGGGCCAGGCCGAGGAGCGGCGGCACCAGCGCGCCGGCCCAGTACGCGAACAGCAGGCCGGCCGATCCCGCGGCGACGGCGAGCGCAAGGCACTCGACCAGGCGAGGTCTGAGCAGGTCCCACCGTCGGGCGCCCAGGGCGAGGCAGACCGCCGTCTCGTGCGACCGGACGATGCCGCGCGCGAGCAGCAGGTTGGCGACATTGCCGGCGGCAACAACCAGGACGAACACGGCCATGGCCATCAGCAACCGCAGCGGCACATCCAGGTACCGGGTCAACTGCGATTGCTCGCTGCCGACCGTGCCCGCCGGTTCGACACGCACGGGAAACCTCTTGAGAAACGCACGATATCTATCCGACACCAGGGCGCCGCGGGCCACGGCCTGATCGAACAGGCGCTCGTACAGCATGCGGGCCGCCGATTCGGCCCGCTCGCAAGTGACACCCGCCCGTAGCCGCGCCACCATCGTGTAGACGAACACGCCCGTAGAATCCCACGGCAGCGGCCGCATCTTCGGTAGCGGCTCGATCTGATCGCCCATGCCGAGCGGCACGAAGAGTTCGGGGATGAGGCCAACGCTCGTGCCCGAATAGCCGGGCGCGAGCACGCCGATCACGGTGACGGGCACGTTGTTCAGGCGGATGGTGCGGTTGACGATCGAGCGGTCGCCGCCGAACTGGCGCATCCAGAAGCCGTGATTGAGAACGACCACGGCCGGGCCGTCGCGCTCGGCCGTTTCCGCGGCGGTGAACGGTCTGCCGGTGATTGTCCGGAGGCCGAAGACAGTGAAGTACTCGGCGTTGACGAACTCGCCTCGCACCTCGATGGCGGTGTCGGCCGCCAGCGTGAGCCGAGAGTCGCGCCGAACGGCGACCGCGGAGAACACCTCCGCCAGGCCGTCCCCGAGGGCGGTGACGAGCGGATAGTCCATCCCCATCGCCTTGCCGCCCATGCGCATGATTGCGCCGTGCCCGGTCGAGAGGCTTGGCAGCGGCGCCGCGCTGACCAGGACGAGTTCCTGCGGCTTCTCGACGTTGAGCGGTCGCATCGCCACGCGATCGATGAGGGAGAAGACGGCGGCGTTGGCGCCGATGGCGAGACCAAGGGTCAGCATGACCAGCAGTGCGACGCCGGGCATGCGGCGCAGGCCGCGGAGACCGACCAGCACGTCACGACGAAGGTCCATGCGCACGTCCCTCCGACAAGCAAGAACCTGCGCCGGGCCACTGGTCACCAAAAAGGAGTCCGAGGTCCGAAGATCCTGATACCAATCGTCGACGTCTTGAAGGGTGGCCACAGGGTGGGACCGCTGTAGACGCGAAGGCTGGCGCGCCCGCCCTTCGACTTCGCTCAGGGCTTGGGCGGTCGTCGATGGCTCGCCATGAGCGAGCCAATGTCACGGTCCTCTGGACTGGCGAGTCGAATGGCGCGCCCGCCCGCCGTCGTTCGGGGAGTACGCGATTCGAACCGCGGCGCGGCTTCGATGAGCCATTCGCCCGTAGCGGCTCGGATACGAGTTCGCCTGCTACAGCGAGACGAGCCCCTATGCCGCCCTGGGTCGGGTCAGGGACAAGATGGCGCGGGGGCTTGCGACGCGGCATCTCTCAAGCGCGAAGGGTCTCGCGGAGATGCTCCACGATTCCCTTGACGGCAGAATCTCGTCGCGTGACGGTGAGGTGGTCGTCGTGGTGGACGGCATCGCGCTCGACATCGACGACCTCGCGCGGTTCCTGGCGGCGCGAGAGGGCTGGGGCTTCGAGCTGCGAATCACGGACCCGCTCGAATAGCGGTTGCCGACGATGACTCAGGCAGACGGCCCACGTACGAATCGTGCGCGCTCGTGACGGAGCATCTCGAACGGAGTCATGGCGGTATCAACCAGGCAAGACGGAGTCATGCACCGGCCGCTCAGGCCGCAACGACCACCGACATCTGCCCGTGCTGCTTGCGCGTGCGCTTCACGCGGATCTCCACGTCGTACCCGAGCGCTGTCAGAAATCCCACCAGTCTTTCCACTGGGACATTCCCGGAACGGTTGCGGAGCGGCAGCGACACGTGGGGTTGCTTGATGCCGAGGATCTCCCCGGCCTGCGTCAAGCGACGCGTCTTGATGATGCGATAGATTTGCAGCGTCAGTCTGGCCTTGAGCAGTTTCTGTTCCGGAGGGGCAGGCCGAGGTCGGCGAACATCACTCAGAGCCAATCGGCAGGCGACGAATCCGAAGGCGTGTCTCGTAGAGCGCCACTATCGCGCCCCGGTCGAGCTCCGGCTCCAGCAGCGGCAGGTTAGCGATCAAGAGTTCCGCCTGACGGTCCGGCCGACGCGGCGTACCACGGCGGAACAGGATGACCGACGGGCGTGACTCGCGCCGGAGCGCGAGAAGGGCGCCGAAATCGGTGTCGGCCGAGATGATCGTCCGTCCTTCGGCCCCCGCCAGGGCGAACAACTCTTCGTCGTCGGCTGCGTGCAGACCTAGACTGCGCACATGCACCGCATCGTGGCCGGCCTCCTGGAGGAGTTCGGCCACGCGGGGCGAGAGGGCGTTGTCGACGAGGAACTTCACAACGTGGATGCGAGGGGAAGGTCGCGTTCTCTGACCGCCGCCGCAGCAAACTGGAGCGCCTCCCGGACGTCGTCTTCGACGAGATCTGGGTAGGCTTCGAGGATCTCAGGCGTGGTCATTCCCTCGGCCACCATGCCGACCACGGTCGCCACCGGAATCCTCAGGCGGCGAATGCAGGGCACTCCGCCCAATTGGCGGGAATCGGCTGTGATTCGATTGAATTCCATGTTCGGCCTCAGGCGTTGGCTCGGACTCCAGCGCTCAACCGTCAGTATACCTCTCCCGAAATTGGCACGCCCGGCCGATGTGGGTGCCCCTGCGGCTGCCGTTGAGATGTCGTCGCGCTTGCCAACGGGCCTGGGTTGCATTGGCACCGCGGTGATCCGAGTGCAGAATCCGCCGCCAGAAAACGGGGGACGGCGTTCTCTTCCTCGACTCCCATTGGTACACGACCGCCTTTCCAGCCGCGCCGATGCGTCGGGCCAGATCGTCTTGCGTGAGGCGGAGCCGACGGCGAAGGGTCCGAAGCTGCTGATCGTAGTCGGGCGGAACTGTCGGCAGGGGCGCCGGACAACCTGTCTGTCCGCCGAACCGGCGGTAGTGCGTGGCCATGAACTGCGCCGCCGCAGTGCGCGTGGCCAATCGTCGAGGCCGGCCAAACACCGACTTCACGGAGAAGTGCGCTTCGAGTCGCCCGGTCCGGACCGCAGCCTGCAATGTGCGGATATGAACGCGGAGTTCCTGGGCCAGCTGGGCGAGTGGTAACAGCTCCGTCTGTTGCGCATGATGCGTGACCGCCGCCCTGGCCCGCAGCAGCATCGGCACCGGCACGCGGCGTAGCCCGCTGTCCCACATCCGAAACGTGTTCACCGGCACGTCGAGGAGCTTGGCGAAGTCTTGTTGTGAGAGATCCACGTGGCGGCGGAGTTCGCGAAGCTCGGTCACGGGTCCACATTGCCATTCGCCGCGCGAGACGTAAAGCGACCTCCGGCGTACTTGGCCGGTGATCAGGAGCCGTTTCGGCGGGATTGCGCGTGCGATCGAAATGGCTGCGTCGCGAAACACTCAGCAAAAGCGGCGATCATGAAATCGCGCGTTCTTGGCGCACACTCGCAGGACTGATCACTTTGTTCGATGAATGTTCGCCCCCACATGATTCTTCGGGGCGAAATCGGCGATTTCTATAGGATTTGGCGCGCCCGCCCGCCTTCGTCCGGGGAGCACGCGATTCGAACTTCGGCGCGGCTTCGATGAGCCATTGCGCCGTAGCTCGCCTGAGGATGATAGCGAACCGGAGGGCGAGCGGAGGCGAATGGCTTGCCGAGCCGTAGCAACACGAGGAGAGCCTGGAGCCGGAGTGTTGCGAAGGTTGGCGCGCCCGCTGCGACTCGAACGCGGGACCCCCGGCTTAGAAGGCCCGTCGTCTGAGACCCTCAGGAACAGGCCAGTATTCGCGGATTCTGCGGACCCAATCGGTTATATCGAGACGGTTATATTCCTGCTGCTCGCCACAATGTGCCCGATACGACATCTGCGCCGGAATCGGCGGATTGTGAGTCGATTCGGACCAGAAGGCTATAACCGATTCGTGCGGACCGAACGAATATGCGCCAGATTCGCGCGATGAAGGAACCCTGATCACGCGAGTGCCTGTTCCAGGCGCTTCAAAGGCGGCCGTTTCTCGATGGCCGTTCCGACCGTCTCCTCTGCCATCCGTAACTCGTAGAGGCCACAATGTGCATCAGCCGCTGATTCTCATCCTCGAGTGCTCCCAGCGGCGTAAGTACCTCGACCACGTCATTGTGTGGAACGAACGCTCGCTACGCCGGTAGATCCGGTACCTCGCCTGCTGCCACGAGTGGCGAACACACCTCTCGCTGGACACGGATGCGCCCGTCCCGCTGGTGGCCCCGTGTCCTTCTACCAGACCCATTTCCGCGCCGATGATTCGGCCGGTGGCTTCCGGCGCTGGGCCGTCAGCGACATCAGCGACACAGAATGCTTGATGTCGGCCAAGCACGGGTCTAGGATCAGTTCGCTCCAGACAAACAGATTGGTATGCGCGGCTAAGGGCATCGGTACGGGCAGGTGGCGAGGGGCCACCGAGTTCCCGAGCGATCATCGATGACATGCGTTGGTAGACCTCGTTCGGTCAGATGATGCGAGGGGGTTGATCATGTGGGAATTCCGGTTGGTGTGGCCTGTGGAAAAGCCCAACTGGTGGGATGAGTCTTGGACCCGCGGTGTTGAAGCGCTAGACCGTCAACGGCAAGAGCCAGAAGTGCGTCCAGACCTCTATCTTGTCCTTCCTGATCGTGTCGACATCGGACTCAAGTTGCGCGGTGGCGCGGAAGGCGATTTTGACGCAAAAGTTCTGCACGCGCGCTCAAATGGATGGGAACTCTGGGAGAAGATCGCGTACTTCAGATGGAACAGTCTGGAAGCGACCCGTTTTGGTGCAATGGTACGGCAGAAGCCTACATCGGATGCCACCCCATCCAATCTGACGCCCACGCGCGGCGTCAAGGACCTTCTCCGAAATGCCGGACTGCCGAACTTGGAAGTCAGGGTGGAAAAGAAGCGGATTCAAGCGGCTGCCAGAGAACTCCTGTTCTCGCTGGGTGGCCAGCCGTTGAGTCCGAACTGGCTCGCGGAGCTCGTGGAAATCCGATTGCCGGAACGCGTTGAGCCTCTATTCTCTGTCTGTGTAGAGACCATGGACCCGCTGCACGGTGGAATGGACATCTTCAACGCGGCGGGCGCACTGCGCTGCGGGTACCCGGAATTGTTGGTCAGGTACGCCAGGAGGGGTCTGTGACGAAAGAGGAAGAGGCCGGCCGCGGAAGGGAAGATCGGGATGTGGCAAAGGAGTTCTTGCTCGCCGAGTGACTCCTCCTACCAGGGAGCTTTTGCCAAGAATGAAGACCTGGGTGAACGCCGTGTTCAATTTCACTTAGGACTCGTCACCGCCTCGGTAGGTGCGGTAGCGATCCTGGCCACAGCCGAGAAGGGCGCGATCTCGACACACCCCGAATACATCGTCTCTATGGCGCTGGGTCTCTCCGTCTTTCTTCTTGCGACGGGCTTGTTGACCTACGATCGCTTACTTAAGAGAGACGAAACGACGGCGCAATACCATGCGCTACTTGACGACGTGCGACAGCGGTTCGTCAGCGCCGCGCAGAGTGGCGTGCAGAGACTCAGCCTCCACGGCTACGAGCCATTCCCGAAGCCGAAGAAACGAGTACTCACACGCGTTGGAAGGTTGGCCCGCCTTTCGTTTGTGATAAACACATGCGTCGCTGGAACCTCGGCAGTGCTATTTCAGATTCTCGTAAGCGGCTGGCCACACTGGCAAGTTGCGGTTCTCAAGGTTGCCGCCTTTGCGCTGGTCGCGGTGGTGATGGCGGGAATCGGTCAATGGGCTTGGTGGAGAGTTCGGGTACCGCGTGCTCTCGGCGTAAGCTTCCCCTGGAGATTGACACTCGTTGGCAGACTGCTCCTGGGCTAGACGCTGGGACCGGAGATTCCGATCATCGGTCACTGGGGCCGGAGGTCATGATCCCCCGTCATTGGAAGCGGATCTATGAATCCGGAGCGCTCCTCACGGAGGTGGCTCCACCACGTTGTAAGCCGTCTTCTCGGAGAACAAAGCGGGCAGTCTTGAAGATTGCGCAACAGGAACGGCGAGCAATAGCTGGGGCACCGAGAAGCTCGTCACAGCGGGGAGTCTGTAGCACGAGCCCTGTCATGCCCCTTTTCGCCCGTCGAAGCGGCCTTCGGACACCTCGCGATCGTGGCAGACGCCGAAACGAACTTCGGATGGGTTTCGAAACGAAATACTCCCGTGTGCGTCTGTGCGGTTCGGTTTCTCTCTTACGCCACGGAGATGCTCGATGACGACGAACTTCGCGGCGCTGAACCTGGTTGGTCAGTCACCCGCCTTCCGCCAGGCGCTCTTGCTCATCGACCGGGCCTCGCAGTGCGACGCCACGGTGCTGGTGCAGGGCGAGACTGGCACGGGCAAGGAACTCGCGGCCCGTGCCATTCACTATCTCAGTCGTCGACGGGCCGCGCCGTTCGTTCCGGTCAATTGCGGCGCGATTCCCGAGTCGCTCGTCGAAAGCGAGCTCTTCGGCCACACCCGCGGCGCGTTCACCGACGCCAAGGAAACGCGCGAAGGAGTGATCGCCCAGGCGCGCGGGGGCACGCTACTGCTCGACGAAGTCGACGCCCTCAGCCCGCGATCGCAGGTCGCGCTTCTGCGCTTTCTCCAGGACCAGGAATACCGACCGGTCGGCGGACGCATCGTCCACCAGGCCGACGTCCGCATCCTCGCCGCGACCAACGCCGATCTGGCAGCGATGGCCGCGCGCGGGCAGTACCGTCAGGATCTGCTGTTCCGCCTCGATCTGCTCGTGATCCACCTGCCGCCGCTGCGTGATCGGCAGGACGACGCGCGGCGGCTCGCGGAGATGTTCGTCGCGCGCTTCAGCCAGCAGTACGGCACGGCGCCGAGGACCCTCCACCCGGAGACGGTCGCGTTCCTCTCGCGCTACGCGTGGCCGGGCAACGTGCGGGAGCTCGAGAACGTCATCCACCGCGAGTTCCTGCTCGGCGAGGGTCCCGTTATCCGCGTGACGTCCGCGCACGCCGCCGATGGCGCCGCGGCCGCGCCCCACCCGGCGATCGATGAATTGACGTCGCTCGATTTCCGCGCGGCCAAGGCGCGCATCGTCGCCGACTTCGAGCGCTCGTATCTGATCGAGCTGCTGTCCCGCACGAACGGCAACCTGAGCTACGCCGCGAGAGTCTCGGGCAAGGAACGCAGCCGGCTGGGAAAACTGGTCCGCAAGTACGGCCTCGCCCGCCAGCAGTTCTCGAAGAGCCCCTGACCGCACACGCTCTCACGCCCGCCATTGCACGCTGAACGCGACTACTTCAGCCAGGCGTCGCGTTGGGCTCTCCACGTGCGTCACGACCGCCTCAGTCTGGGGCCGATCGGCCGCAGGCCCGCGCCGGCGCTTTGCTGAATGATCGTCCGATCAATCGCATTGGCCCCAGGGTCCGTACTGACCCGCGCGTCACCGCGCATCGCCACCCGCGTCCGAAATCCTCAATGAATTCCGCACGCAGAGGACGCGGCGCGTCGCTTGCACCAAGGCGTCGCGCGTCAGCGTGTTTGCGACAGGAGAAGAAGGTTCGACTTGATGGGGAAGGGCGACGATCTGCCAGACCGCGTATCCGACGAGATCCGGAAGTACCTGATCCAGTATCCCGACGCCGCGGACACCGACGACGGCATTCAGCGATGCTGGCTTCCGCCGTGGTGCCGGGTTCCGCTCGACGTTGTGCGCGCTGCGCTCACGCAGCTCGTGACGGAAGGATTCGTAACGGCCGACGAGGTCGTGGGCGGATGCGTCATCTATCGGCGGGCAACGACGTGAGATCGGCACGGAACGGAACGGTCCAATGATCGATGCGGCGCTTGCATTCCTGGTCAAGGAGCTGAACGGCTACCTACTCGCGCGCACCGGCGAGTCGTTCGGCGACGCGCAGCTGACGCCGCCCGTCGACGACGTCGGGCGCTGGGTCATTGCCGACGATCACATCGGCGTCAGCCTGCTGAACGTGGACGAAGAGCGTGTCCTGAAGGCGCAGGTGCCCGAGGCCACCTGGGTGAACGGCCGCCAGGTGATGCTCGAGCCCGAGGTGAAGCTGAACCTCGACGTCCTGTTCGCGGCGAAGTTCAAGCAGTACCCCCAGTCGCTCAAGTACCTCTCGCGCGTCGTCACGTTCTTCCAGGCCCACCCGCGATTCGTCAGCGACGAGTACCCGGGCCTGGATCCGGCCATCGAGCGCCTCGTTCCCGAGCTGCGATCGCTCGGCTTCGAGCAGCTGAACCAGTTGTGGGCCTTCGTCGGCGGCAAGCAGCTGCCGTCGGTCGTGTACCGCGTGCGGCTCGTGGCACTGCAGGACATCGAGCCGCGCTCGATCGCCAGCCCCATCACCCGCATCCAGACTGCGGTGGCCGGCCGATGATCACGCGCTTCGAGCGGCTGTTTACCGTCGGCGTCACGCACGCCTACTACGACGGCGTGTGCCGCGACTTCGCGTTCACGATTCCGCCCGACACCCTCCGGGATCTGCGCGGGGGGCGCATGATCGCGCGAGCCGCCGACGACCAGCTGGTCGTGCTCTACGAGACCGACGGCGGCGGCGCCACGCCGCTGATCGAGTCCACGGGCACACGCCTCCGCTTCGGTCTGCAGCTCACCAACGGCTTCTTCGGGAACATCACGGCGCTGGCCGCCGTGCCGCAGGGGTCGGCCCGCATCTACCGGAACGGCGCGCTGGCGACCGCGCTCGACACGCCGGACGCCGTCATGTTCGCGTCGCCGCTGCTGTCGCACACGTTGACCGGCACTACGCGACCGGTCACGGTGACCGCGTCGAGACGGGGCGCCGCGATCCGGACCGACACCGTGAGCAGCGACCGCGCGATGGCCACGTTCGATCTGCGCGGCGTCGACCCGGGCCGCGTCGACGTGATCGAGGCCTTCGCTGGCGGGACGATCCACACGACGCCGTACTACCTGGATCCCGACGCACAGCGTGAGGGACTCTTCGGGCTCGTCGAGATCCAGATCGCGGCCGGATTCTATGCGTCGCCGGCGGCATTGAAGATCGCGTTCGACGCCAAGGAAGAGACGCTCAAGTACTACGTCGTCGTCAGCAACTACAGCACGCCCGACTTCAACGCGTTGAGCGTGCAGGACGCCGGCTTCGCCGAGGAGAGCCGGCCGGAGATTCATTTCTCCAAAGTGCTGCCGGCCGGCTTCACCGCGGACGATACGAAGCCCGAGTTCCTGACGAGCGCCGGCGGCAGCCTCGTCCTGTTCAAGTCGCAGGCGCGCGTGAGGCGCCGGGCGACCGGGGGGCGGAAGCTGCAGCTGAAGAAGAACGGCGACGCGATCATCGAGAACCTGCCACAGCCAGGGGCGGCGTACGTGACATCCGACGTAATCGTTCATCTCTCCAAACCGAAGAGGACCTGACCATGCTGATTTCCCCAAAGACGCCAGGCGTGTACATCGACGAGATCCCGTTGTTCCCGCCGAAGGTGGCCGAGGTCGAGACAGCCATTCCCGCGTTCGTCGGGTACACCAAGCGAGCCCAGCGGGACAAGGAAGACGACCTGCTGAACAGGCCGACGAAGATCCGGTCGCTCCGGCAGTTCGAGCAGTACTACGGCTTCGCGCCGAAGGACAAGATCGCCGTCGACGTCGAGGAGGGCGGCGCCGACGCGGACTTCATCTATCGGGTGACCCAAATCCAGGTCAACGAGCCTGTCGGCAAGGACGGCCTGCGGGCATCGTACCTCTTGTACTACGCGATGCAGCTGTTCTTCGACAACGGCGGCGGCGAGTGCTACGTCGTGGCGGTTGGCGATCTCACGAAGATTATCACCGACGCGGACCTGGTCGCAGGGCTCCAGAAAGTCGCGCGCGAGGACGAGCCGACGCTGCTCGTCGTGCCCGACGCCGTGAAGCTCTCCCTCGCGTCGTACAAGAAGGTCGCCGCGGAAATGCTCACGCAGAGCAAGACGCTCGGCGATCGCTTCGCCATCCTCGATGTCTTCCACGGCTTCAAGGGCATCGAGGACGACGAGGACGCGGGCGGCGGCAACACCGACGACCTCATCACCGTCAACCGATCGAGCTGGCTCGACGCGCTCACATACGGCGCGGCGTACTACCCGTTCCTCAAGACATCGCTGACCTACTACCTCGGGCCGGCCGATGCGGACGACATGGGCGACAACGTCACGGTCAAGGTCGGCGCCGCCGGCGGGATGATGCTGAACACGCTGAAGTCGGGCGCCAACGTCGACACCGCGCTCTACAACACCGTGCTCAAGGCGCTCCGCGAGTCACTTCGTCGACATGCCGCCGAGCGGCGCCATCGCCGGCGTGTACGCGGCGACCGACACGCTGCGCGGCGTCTGGAAGGCGCCCGCCAACGTCCGCGCTCGACGGACGTCGTCGAGCCGCTGGTGAAGCTCGACAACACGCAGCAGGAAGGCCTGAACGTCGACGCCGACGGCGGGCAAGTCGATCAACGCCATCCGCGCCTTCGCCGGCAAGGGCACGCTCGTGTGGGGCGCGCGCACGCTCGCCGGCAACGACAACGAGTGGCGCTACGTCTCGGTGCGCCGCTTCTTCAACATGGTCGAGGAGTCGGTCAAGAAGTCGACCGTACTGGGCGGTGTTCGAGCCGAACGACGCGAACACCTGGGTGAAGGTGCGCGGCATGATCGAGAACTACCTGACGCAGAAGTGGCGCGAGGGCGCGCTCGCCGGCGCGACGCCGAAGGACGCGTTCTTCGTCCAGTGCGGCCTCGGCACGACCATGACGCCGCAGGACATCCTCGAAGGCCGGATGAACGTCGAGATCGGCATGGCCGTCGTGCGGCCCGCCGAGTTCATCATCCTGCAGCTTCTCCCACAAGCTGCAGACGTCGTGAGCCGGCGACGGCCGAGTGCGATCGACCCGAATCGTGAGCCGGTCGACAGAGGGGCTGTGAGCATGCCTGCACAGTATCCGTTGCCAGTCTTTCACTTCACCGTCCAGTGGGGCGGCACGCGCGTCGGCTTCTCCGAGGTCACCGGCCTCACGCAGGAGAACCAGGCCATCGAGTACCGCGACGGCTCGTTCCCCGAGTACTCGTCGATCAAGATGCCGGGCCTGCGCAAGTTCACCAACGTCACGCTCAAGCGCGGCGTCGTCAAGGGCGACAACGAGTTCTTCGAGCTGGCTGAGCACGGTCAAGCTCAACACCGTCGAGCGCCGCGATCTGATCATCAGCCTGCTCAACGAGGAGCACCAGCCGGTGATGGTCTGGAAGGTGAACAACGCCTTCCCGGTCAAGGTCGAGGGCCCGGCAGCTCAAGGCCACCGGCAACGAGGTCGCGATCGAGTCCATCGAGGTCGCGCACGAAGGCCTCGAGCTGCAGAACGAGTAATGGCGATCTACTACCCGCCCGTCGGCTTTCACTTCAAGGTCGAGGTCATTGGCCTCGCGCCGGCGATGGACGACGACGTGCGGTTCAGCGAGGTGAGCGGTCTGTCGGTGGAGATGGCGTACCGAGGAAGTGCCCGAGGGCGGCGAGAACCGCTTCGTGCAGAAGTATCCCGACGCGCGCGAAGTACCCGGAGCTGGTGCTGAAGCGCGGTCTGCTCAATGGGTCGGGCGTGCGCAGGTGGATCGCAGGCTGCATCGAGCAACCAGGACATCACGCCGCACAGCGTCGACGTGAAGCTGCTCAACGACGAGCACCAGCCGCTGTTGACGTGGCACCTGGCGAACGCCTATCCGACGAAGTGGTCGGTGAGCGACCTGAACGCCACGAACAACGCGGTCGTCGTCGAGTCGCTGCAGCTGTTCTACCAGTACTTCACCGTGGACGAGTCCTGACCGATGCCGATCATCGTCGACGAAGTGGTTATCTCCGTCGAGGTGACGAACCAGGCCTCCGGCGGCGCGCGCGCCGTCCGGCCGGCGAGACGGAAGGACCGGCAGGCGCTCGTCGACGAGTGCGTCGAACGCGTGCTGGAGATCCTCCGGCAGAAAGAAGAGCGCTGAGCACGTGGCAGACACCGGCATGCTCGAACGGCTGACGATTCAGGCATTCGAGACGCCCGACTACTCGGGCACGCCGGTGTCGACGTTCGAGGCGTACGTCAACCCGAGCGAGATCACGCTGGCGTACGAGATGGAGTACGACAGCGCGCAGGGCTCGGGCACCACCAACAGCCGGATGGAGTTCAAGAAGGAGAAACCGGGCGACCTGACGCTGAACTTCTTCATCGACGGCACGGGCGCCAACGGCCGCAAGGCAGAACGTGCAGGACAAGATCGAGCAGTTCCAGACGGTGACCGGCTACAACGGCAACATCCACCGCCCGAACTACCTGAAGGTAGGCTGGGGCACGCTCGAGATCAAGCGCTGCGTGCTCAAGAGCGCGTCGATCGCCTACAAGCTGTTCAAGCCCGACGGCGTGCCGCTGCGCGCGGTCGATCACCGCGAACTTCACCGACAACTCGGACGACCAGACGCGCGTCGCCCGCGCGCAGGACAAGTCGGCCGATCTGACGCACGT
The DNA here is from genome assembly GCA_963695795.1 of uncultured Acidobacteriota bacterium. Lineage (GTDB taxonomy): Bacteria > Acidobacteriota > Vicinamibacteria > Vicinamibacterales > JAKQTR01 > CAVOHU01. Next base: position 406,272 of record CAVOHU010000002.1, read on the forward strand.
GCGGATGGTCAAGGCCGGCGACAACCTGCCGTCGCTGTGCTTCCGCATCTACGGCGACCCGTCGCCTGTACATCAAGGTGGCGCGGGCCAACGGCCTCGATGACTTCCGACGCCTCGAGCCCGGGCACGACCATCCGGTTTCCGCCGCTGAGGAACTAGTCATGCCCGACACTCGCACGCTGCCGATTCCGTCGTCTCACCGCGAGTTCGCGGTGAAGGTCGACGGCACCGAGGTCGGCCGCGAGACACCATCTGCTGGCGGTGCGCGTGACGAAGGCAGCCAACCGGATCGCCTGCGGCGCGGCTCGTCTACGTGGACGGATCCGCGGCGGCCAGCGACTTTCCGCTGAGCAACGCCGCCACGTTCACCCCGGGCAAGAAGATCGAGATTCTCGCCGGGCCCGACCGATTCGACCCTCTCGTTGTTCAAGGGCGTGGTCATCCAGCAGGCGCTCAAGGTCCGTGCGCAGAGTCGCGCCGCAGCTCGTCGTCGAGTGCCGCCACAGGCGGTCAAGCTCACGGTCGGCCGGCGCAACGCCTACTTTTTCGACCAGTCGGACAGCGACATCATCTCGGCGCTCGTCCAGAACGCCGGCCTGACCGGCGACGTGGACGAGCACGTCGATCTCGCACAAGCAGCAGGTCCAGTTCCGCTGCACCGACTGGGATTTCCTCCTCGCCCGCGCCGAGGCGAACGGCACGCGTGGTCTTCACCAACGACGACAAGGTCGCCGTGAAGACGCCGAAGATCAAGCGGCTCTGCCGACGTGACGCTGCAGTTCGGCGCCACGCGTGCTCGAGCTCGACATGCAGATCGACTCGCGCCTGCAGTTCTCGGCCGTCAAGGGCATCACGTGGGATCCCGCTCAGCAGGCGCTCGTCGAGCGCGATGCGGCGGACCCGGGCATCAGCGGCCCGGGCAACCTGACGAGCGACGACCTCGCCGACGTGGTCGGCCTCGAGAGCTACGACCTGCGGCACGGCGCCGTCACCGAGCCGGAGGCGCAGGCCTGGGCCGACGCCGCAGTGGCTGCAAGTCGCAAGCTGAGCAAGGTGAGCGGCCACGTCAAGTGCGAGGGCATCGGCACCGTCAATCCGGGCGACACGATCGCGCTCGCAGGGCGTCGGCGACCGCTACAACGGCAACGTCTTCGTCACCGGCGTGCTGCCACGAGCTACGACATGGTCGAGGGCTGGAAGACGCACCTGCAGTGCGGCGGCACCGATCGGTGGACGGCCGAAGAGCACGCGGTGGCGGCGCCGCCGGCGGGCGCGCTGCTCCCGGCCGTTAGCGGACTGCAGATCGGCGTCGTCGTGTCGAACGAGGATCCGGACGGCGAGCACCGCGTTCGGGTCCGCCTGCCGCTCGTGGACGCGCAGGATGACGGCGCCTGGGCCCGCGTCGCGCGCTCCCGACGCCGGCGACGACCGCGGTTTCTTCTTCAGGCCTGAAGTCGGCGACGAAGTGGTCGTCGGCTTCCTGGACGACGACCCGCGGCAGGCCGTCATCCTCGGCATGCTGCACAGCAGCGCGAAGGCCGCGCCGCTCAAGGGATCCAACGACAACCACCAGAAGGTCTACCAGAGCCGATCGAAGATCCGACTCTTCTTCGACGACGACAAGAAGAAGGTCCTCGTCGAAACACCCGGCGGCAACCGCCTGACGCTGGACGACGACGGGAAGACGGTGAAGCTCGAGGACCAGACCGGCAACGTGCATCGAGATGACGCAGAGCGGCGTGCGCATCGAGAGCAAGAAGTCGCTGACGCTCAAGGCCGGCACCGAGCTGAAGGTGGAGTCCGGCACCTCGCTCGGCGTGAAGGGCGGGACGACGTTGAAGCTCGAAGGCACGTCGGGCGCGGAGCTCACGAGCACGGCGTCGACGGCGGTCAAGGGCTCCATCGTGCAGTTGAACTGAAGAAGGAAGAGGAATCATGCCGCCAGCCGCGCGCGTCGGAGACGTTACGACTCACGGCGGGACTATCACCGGGCCCGGCGTCGCCACGGTGCTCATCGGCGGCATGCCCGCCGCGGTCGTGGGCGACATGCACGCGTGCTCGATTCCGCCGCCGACGCATCTGCCCGTGAGCGCGTTCCCGATGGGGAGCATGACGGTGCTGATGGGCGGGCGCCCCGCGCTGCGCACGACCGACGTGTGCGTGTGCGGGGCTGGTTCGGCCGTCGGTGCGCCGACGGTGATGATCGGGTGAATCGGTGGAGGCGTGATGGCAGAGTGTGCAACGGACCGGCCGACCGCGTTTCTCGGCACCGGATGGAGCTTCCCGCCCGAGTTCGTCAAGAACGGGGCGAGCGCCGGCACGGGCGAGGTCCGCATGACGTCCGACGATGACGACATCCAGGCGAGCCTGAGCATCCTGTTGTCGACCGGTCAGGGCGAGCGATTTCTGAACCCGAGGTACGGGCTCGATCTCCGCGATCAGCTCTTCGAGTCACTGAGCACGACAGCAACGACGCTGCTGATCGACCGTGTACGCGACGGCATCCTGATCTACGAACCGCGCATCGAAATCATCAGCCTGAAGCTTGACCCCTCGCAGGCGATGGAAGGCGTGGTGCTGCTGCTGCTCGAGTACAGCGTCCGGACCACGAACTCGCGCTATAACCTCGTCTTCCCGTTCTACATGAGCGGGCACGATGCGATTGAGCCGCGCGGCCGCGGACTGCCCGCGGCGACGGCCGCATGACGACCGAGCACCATGACGGGGACACCAAGGCGGCGGCATGGCTGAAGAACAAATCGTCCAGAATCTGATTCGGCGACTCGGGCAGTCGCAGTCGGAGCGGCACGCCGTCGAGCTCGACGATCATTTCGTCGACGTCGACGAGCGCGATCCGCGCCTGATGCTGGCCTTCGCGAACCGTCTGGCGTCGTGCATCCGGTACTACGGTTCGGACAACGTCGTCGACGGAAACTGGGAGCCCTTCTTCCGGCCGGCTGACACCGCGCGCCTGCTCGCATCGTCCGACCAGCGGCACACGCCGCACCTGGCGCTGTTCGGCGCGTTCCTCAGGCTGTACGAAGAATCGCGGTCCGTCATCAACCGCCTGACCGCGGCGCACATGGCCTTCTTCTACGAGAAGGTGCTCGGCTTCGAGCGCCGGCCCGCGCTGCCCGATCGCGCGCACGTGATCGTCGAGCTGAAGAACAACACGGCGCCGGTCCGTGTCGGCCCGGAACATCGGCTGACGGCTGGCAAAGGCCCGGAAGGCGAGCGGCTCTTCGAGCCGGTCACCGAGACGATCGTCAGACGCGCAAAGGGCACCTCGCTCAGGTCGATCTTCGTCGACGGCGGGCGGACGATCCACGCCGCGCCCGTGGCCAACTCCGCCGACGGCCTCGGCGGCGAGTGGGAATCGCGCGACCGCCACTGGAGCGCATTCGGCAGCGCCGCGCTTCCCAGGGCGCCCATCGGCTTCGGCGTCGCGTCGCCGGTGCTGCGAATGGCTGAAGGTCGGCGCACGGTGACGTGTTCGGCGCAGCTCGATCATGTCGATGTGGCCGCGCTCAGCGCGGCGGGTCTGGCGTTCGACGCCTACATGACCGGCGTGAGAGGGTGGCTTGGTCCGTATCGCGCCAACGTGCACGCCGAGGGCGCCGCGCTGGTGCTGGGCTTCACTGTTCCCGAAACCGACCCGGCGGTCGTCGACTACGACGGAGACGTCCACGGTCTGGCGTACTCGGCTGAAGGCCCGGTCGTGCAGTTCCTGATGCGCATCGCCGGGAACGGACCAGGGCTCGACGCGCTGCGCGCCGCGGTCGTCCGCAACGTCCGGCTCACGGCCACCGTGTCGGGCATCACGTCGCTTGCCCTGGAGAGCGACCTGGGCCCGCTCGACCCGAAGCGCGCGTTCATGCCGTTCGGTCCGCTGGCGGTAGTGGGCTCACGATTCGTCGTCTCGTATCCGGAGGCGTTGTCAAAGAAGCTCTCCGAGCTGAAGGTCAGGCTGCGATGGCTCGGTCTGCCTGCGAGCTTCGGCAGCCTGTATCAGAACTACGATCCGGCGCACACGTTCAGCGCCGACGAGTTCTACGCCACGATCGCGTTCCACGATGGCGGAAGCTGGACGGAGCGCGGCACGAACCGGGGGCTGTTCAGCGCGAGCAGTCTCGACGGCTGGTACGAGTTCGCGTTCAGTGCGAACGGCGCGTCGACGTCGCCACCTCCGCCGCGCGGCCGGCAGGTGCACGCGCTCCGGATCGAGACGGGCAGCTGGGCGCGCCGGGCGGAACGGGCGACCTTCAGCGTCAGCTCGCTCCCCTCGAGCCTGACGCGGGAGATACGACGGTTCGACCGCGTGTCCCTCGAGCGCTTCCTCGACTCGGCGCTCGCGGGTCCGAAAGAGGGCGCCGTCGTCTTCACGCTCGGCCACGATTTCCTCCACGCGCTCTACCGCCGCCGCGTCGTCGAGAACGCGTATGCCGCCGCGGCCGCAAAGGTGACGTTGCTCGAGCCCTACACGCCCACCGCGCAGGCCATCGAGCTGTCGTACACGGCGTCCTCGGACACCATCGACGTCAGCTCGACGCGCCTCGAGGACTTTTCGAACCCGGACGTGCAGTTCTTCCACGTGGATCCGTTCGGGCAGCGCCGCGATCACGGCTACCGCCGCGCCAGCGTGCCATTCGTGGTCAACACGGAGGTGCCGCTCCTGCCCGAGCACCGGTACGAGGGGGAATTCCTCGTTGGTCTCGATGGGGTCGAGGCTCGTGACAGCGTCAGCCTGCTCGTCCAGGTAGCGGAGGCAACGGCCGATCCGGACCTGCCCGCGGCGACCGTCGAGTGGTCGGCGCTGTGCGACAACGACTGGAAAGCGCTCCGGCCCGAAGAAGTGGTGTCCGACAAGTCGCATCAGCTGCGTCGAAGCGGCATCGTGTCGCTAATCGTGCCGAAGGAAGCGACAACCGACCACACGCTGTTGCCGGCAGGGACGATGTGGCTTCGGGCGGCGGTCGATCAACACACGCGCGCGACCTGCCGGTTGGTGGCGGTGGTTGCCAACGCCGTGGAGGTCGCACTCGCCGAACCGACCGGAGGCGCCGGCCATCTGACGACCGCGCTGCCGCCGGGTTCGATTGCCAAGCTCAAGACGCCGCTGGCCGGCGTGAAGACGGTGCAGCAGCCGTACGCATCGTTCGGCGGACGGCCGAGCGAATCGGCGAGCGCGCTCTCCATCCGCGCGTCCGAGCGGCTCCGGCACAAGGACCGTTGCATCAGCCCGTGGGACTACGAGCGTCTTGTGCTCGAACATTTCCCGGGCGTCCACCGCGTCAAGTGCGTCCCGCACGCGCGCGACGGCGCCTGGCTGTCGCCGGGGCACGTGCTGCTGGTCGTCGTGCCGGACCTGCGCGACCGCGTGGCGCCGCTGACCGCGTCCGACACGCCGGCGGATCCCACAGAGCCGGTGGCGGTGGATCTGCTCCAGCCGCGCGTGGACATCGACACGCTGACCGAGATTCAGGCGTACGTGCAGGAGCGGTGCGGGCCGCAGATTGCGGTCCAAGTGAAGAACCCGCTCTACCAGAAGATTCACCTCTCGTTTGACGTGAAGTTCACGCGCGGCAGCGACTTTCACTATCACCGCCTGCTGTTGTCGAACGCGCTGATCCGCTTCCTGTCGCCGTGGGCGTTCGACGCCGGCCGCACGCTGATCTTCGGCGGCCGTGTCTATCGCTCCGTCCTGCTCGACTTCGTCGAGGAGCTGCCGTACGTGGACTACCTGACGTCGTTCAGCATGTTCAGCCAGGTCGGTCTCGGTTCGACCGAAACGCCTGAAGCCGTGCCCGCGCGGCCGGACGCCATTCTCGTGTCCGACGTCGAGCACGCGATCTCCGAGGTGGCGTGACGCAGGGCTGAGAGCCCCATCGCCGCCGGTCTCGTGATTGCCAGGCCTCCGCTGGAGCGGGCGCTCGAGCAGCCGCAGCTCTACGCGCTCGGCCTCGACGAGATCCGCCGCCTCGCGGGCGAGGTCTGGACCGATCACAACGTGCACGACCCCGGCGTCACGGCTCTGGAGATCGCCTCGTACGTGACGACGGACTTGTCGTTCCGGGCCACGATGCCGCTCGAGGATCTGCTCGCGGTGCCAGGCGACAACGCCCTGAACATGCGCGAGCAGTTCTCGTCGGCGCGCACGCTGCTGACGAACCGGCCGATGACGATCCGCGACTATCGCAAGCTGCTGATCGATCTGCCCGGCGTCCGCAATGCGTGGCTGAAGCCGGCGGAGCTGACCTATTTCGCCGATCACCCAGAACGCAAGCTGCTCGTTGCCGATCCCGGACTGCCTGACGTCGTGCCCGTTCACGTGAAGGGCCTCTACGAGGTCCGCATCGACTACACGGACGCCGTCGACACGTTCGAGAAGAGAGCCGCCGTGCTCGCGAGCGTCCGCGCAACGCTGCAGGCGAACCGCAATCTCTGCGAGGACTTTCTCGATCCGGCCGGCGTCGAGCGCCAGGAGTTCCAGATCTGCGGCGAGCTCGAGCTCGAGCCCGGCCGCGACGTGGACGTCTCGGCCATCCAGGCCGAGATCTTCTTCAAGGTCCAGGAGTACTCTCGCGCCGTCGGTCCCCAACTATAGCCTCGACGACATGCGGTCCGCGACGAAGGCGGACGGCTCGCGGTATCAGGTCGAAGAGATCTTCAACGGCCCGCGGCTGCCCCGCGGCTTCATCAAGGACAACGACGTCGACGATGCGGACCTGCGCACGTCCATCAGGCTCTCCGATGTCATCAACCTGGTGATGGACGTCAAGGGCGTCCGCGCGATCCGGGATCTGCTCATCACACCGCGCGGCGCCACCGTCGTGCCGGACAAGTGGGTGCTGCCGGTGACGCCGGGTCTGCAGCCGACGCTCGCGCGCGACCGGTCGCGGCTGGTGTACTACAAGAACGGCGTGCCCGTGACACCCGTCAGCGCTGTCGTGGAGAGGACGTATGAGGCGCGTTCGGCGAGCGCCACCGCGAAGTTCGAGCAGGACCGGCCGGACGATCGGCCGATTCCACTCGGTCGTCCGCGGCATCCTGGCGCGTACTACTCCCTGCAGAACCACTTTCCCGCGACCTACGGGATTGGAGAACAGGGGCTTGAGCCCGGCGCCGACACGCGCCGCCGCGCGCTCGCCAACCAGCTGAAGGCGTACCTGCTCTTCTTTGACCAGGTGCTGGCGGACTACTGCGCGCAGCTGGACGGCTTCGGCAGTCTGTTCTCGACCGATCCGGCCGTCGAGCGCACGTACTTCTATCAGGCGGTCGATACCCTCCGCGATTTCGACGGCATCTACGACGTCACGCTGCCGACGCCGAGCACGCTCGCCGCCGCGCGCCAGAGCGCCGAGGATCTCGTGCGCTCCAGGGCCGGCGAGGCGGCGGACGTGCACGAGGATCGCCGTCACCGTTTCCTCGATCACCTCATCGCGCGCTACGCCGAGCGCTTTCACGAGTACGCGTCGGCCGTGCAGTCGGCCATCGGCGCCAGCTCGCGGATGCTGCGGCGGCACAAGTGCCGGTTCCTGCAGGCGTACCCGGCGACGGCGGGCGAGCGCGGGGCCGCGTACGACTACACCGCGTTGTCGGCCACTCAGTGGAATTCGACGAACGTCTCCGGCCTCGAGCGGCGGCTCTGTCAGCTGCTGGATATCGGGAACGCAGAGGCGCCGCGACCTGAGCGTCGTGCCGGAGGACGCGAGCGCGATTGTGTTCGCCCCGTCAACCGGGGATCAGCGATTCCAGATTGTCAGCGAGGACGGCGGCACGGTGTTCTTGCGCGCGCCGTTCGGCTTCCCGACGGCAAACGCCGCCCACGCGTCGATGATCCACGCGCTCGAGATGGCACAACAGCCGTCGGCGTACGTCCGTCGGATCTCGACAGCGACGGCAGCGGCACGTTCGTGATCGTGGACCTGGGCGGCCAGACGGTGGCCGAGAGCGGTGGCCACTTCGCGGATGCCGCGGCGCTCGACCTGGCGATCGACGACTGCCTCGACTTCGTGCGGCGCCACTACGGGCGCGAGGCGCTGTATGTCATCGAAAACCTGCTGCTCCGATCGTCGGTCGAGGCGCATCTGCTGCCGATTTGCGCAGACGCCGACTGCGTCGACTGCTCGGATGACGATCCGTACTCGTATCGCATTCACGTGATCCTGCCGGCCGACGCCGGCCGCTTCACGAGCATGGCGTTCCGCGAGTTCGTCGAGAGCGTCATCCGCGCGGAGACGCCGGCGCACATTCTGCCGAAGGTGTGCTGGATCGGTCGCGGAGGATCAGCAGCGGCTCGACAGGTCTATCGCGACGTGGCTCGAGGCCGGCGCCGAACGCCGAGGCGTCGGGCGCGCTCGAGCGGCTGAACGAAGTGCTCGACGAGCGTGAAGAACGTGTATCCGCAGGCGAAGCTCGCCGGTTGCGACAGCCCGGAGGGCATGCCGAAGTTCATCCTCGGCCAGAGGGCCCTGGGCACCACGACCGGCGGACGAGTAGCGCGCGGGCGCTGGAGTAACCAGCACATGGCGGATGTGCGTGAGAGAGCCTCGATGAGATCACGACCGGGTTCAACATCTTCGAAAAGAACCAGGTCCTCACTCACGATCAGCTGAACCAGCTCGGGCAGCTACCTCGACGACCAGGAGCGGCTCACGCGCGTGGGCGGAAGTCGGCGTCGGCCTTGCTGCGGCTTCCGGCCGTCGATCGTGGAGTCGGAATCCAAGGTCACGAAGGGCGTCGGCGTGACGACCGACGGCGATCTCTGTCCGCTTCGGCGCCGACGTCATGTACGACCGCTTCAAGCCGTACGGCGAAGGCGCGCCCGTCTACGCGCCGTTCTTCGCCGGCACGACGCGGATACCGCTCTTCGAGCTCGATCAAGGTCGGCGACAAGGACGCCCGGGCCATGGGCCTCGAGACACTTCGACGGGGCGCACCGGCTTCACGCTCGAGTCGATGGTCGCCGTCCTTTACATGGAGAGCTACGTCCGCGACCCGGATCTCTGCTCGGGCACCGACTGCGACAACCTGGGCAAGGACGCGCTCAACACCGTCCGCGTGCTGCTGACCGACCGGCGCCGTGCGACGCGGCTGCGGGCGCCGTTCGACACGCCCGACGCGGCCGCCCGCAACCTCGACGCGATCGTCGCCACGCGCCCGATCATGAAGCCGGATGCGGACACGCCGAACACGATCAACGCGGCGTATCTCGACGCCTGCGCGTCGACGTTAGGCCCCATCGAGACCGCCGTCGCCAAGATCTTTCCACGGTGTTCGGCGTTTCTCGCCGGCGTGTTCGCCGACGATCCGGCGCCGGGGTGGATTCGCGTGCTCGACGGCCTCCAGGCGCAGTTCACGGCCGCGCCGCGCGGCGTCCAGTACTACTACGACTTCCTCGTCGACCTCGTGGACACGTACACCGACTTCAGGATGCTGATGTACGGCGACACCACGATCTGCGCGGCCGATCTCGACGGGTTCCCGAAGCATCTGCTGCTCGGCGTGCTCGCTCGTGACAGGCACGACGGCGTTCCGCATGCCGTTCTTTCCGTCGCCGACCGTCTCGGCCAGCACCGATCGCCGCCGCCACGTGCGCTTCCTCGCGCGGAAGATCGACACGCTCATCTTCACATTCGAGGTGCCGGCGCTGCCAATTCCGGTTCGGGTCACGCCGAGCCAGCCCGAGGATCGCCGGCTCGAGGATCGCGCCATCCCCCATTACTACAAGGTGAGCGAGGCACGGCCGATCCACCGCGCTGGAACTACCGGCTCGAGCAGGCGGGGATGTCGACGTTCAACTACTCGTACAGCGCTCTGCAGTACGGCGCGCAGGGCGCCGCGGCCAGTCCGCTGACGAGCCCCATCACGCCGTTTACGCTCTTCAGGGTGGAGGGACATCTCGGCCGCAACGTCGCGGAGGCGCTCGCGCTCGTCAACCGCGAGATCACGACCTTCAACCTGCCGATCACCGCCCGCGCGGTGATGCTCGACCCCGATCGCCTGAAGCTCCCGTGGCGTCTCCCGTTCCGGTTCACCGATCTCCATCGGCTGCACTACCTGTGGCGCAACGACCTCGCCACGCAGCTCGACGACGTGGGTAGGTTCGGTAACCAGTTCCGGGATGCCGTCGTGCAGGCTGTTGACGCCAAGACAGTCATAGACGACTCGGATGCCAGCGACTCGGCATCCGTGAAGGCCCTCGCCTCGCAGAAGGCCGCCGACGTCAAGGGCGGCACCGACCGTGCGAGCGCGAAGTTGATGCGGCCGTTCGCCGCGCACGTCGCCGACGCGTCGTGGAAGACCGACGTCGACATCGCGACCGAGTCCGCGGCGCAGTTCAAGTTCAACCTCGGAAAGGTGGTCAAGACCGAGTTCTCGACCCCAATCGACAACCTGATCGCCGCGACTCACGTGCGCGTGCTGCCGTCGCTCGAAGACCTCATCAACCGGAAGCACGAGACGGAGGAGACCAAGGTGCTCTTCGGCACGTTCCTCACCGAGCATCGGGGTCTCGAACACCGCGCCGGCGTGCCCGCCGGCGGCACGCTTGTCCTCGCGCACGACACCCAGGGCGTCGTGGTCGCCGACTTCGCGCTTTCGTACTGACGCGCCGGCGCCGGTCGAAGAGCCGGAAGACCCGCCGCCGTTCGTCAAACCGTTCCGCCCGCCGTTCGTCCTCGACTCGGGCATCCGCATCCTGCCGTCGCGGGAGAAGCTGATTGCCGACAAGTTGGACGAGTTCAAGGTGAAGCTGCAGCCCGAGCTGAACCGCGCCATCGATTACCAGGCCCGGTACCTCGACGGCTTCAAGGACGTCTTCTCCGTCGTCGGCGCCGGGTTGGCGACGACGCCGAAGCCGGGCGCGGCGATTCCGGGCACGCGCGTGCAGGACCCGGTGCTCGACTCGCACCTGAAAGACACGCGCTCGAAGGTCGAGACCGTCGACTTCCTCCGAAACCAGCTGCTCGATCCGTCGATCGACGCGGACCGGCAGACCGTCATCGAGAACCAGCTGAAGATGGCCGAGGCGGCCGTCGCCGATAGCGTCGCGACGACGACGAAGTACGTGTCCGAATCGGCGGTGGACGTCAACGCCGGCAGCGACGGTTTCGTCGCGATGACCACCGTGTCGGAGGCGTTGAACCGCCTCAACAACCGGAACGCGCTGAACACGGTCAAGACCGCGCTCGAGGACGCCAGGACCGCGGCCGCGAAGCCGGAACTGAAGAACGTGCTCAGCGGCATGCTCCGGCAGAAAGGGCTCGGCCGCTAGATGGGCGACTGTGTCCACAGGATTCGGCGTCAGCGATGGTCGGTGCGCGCGGACAGCCCCGCGCAGGCGCTGGCCATCCGCCTGTGGTTGCGCGAGCACTGTGACGCCGATCTGCAGATCGCCCTCGAGTCCGCCTTCGATCGCGTGGCGCCCGACGATCGCGTGGTCCGTCTGCATCGCCTTGTCGTGCACCTGCGGCTGCCCGACTTGGATCGGCTGCTGGAGGTCCTGCCGGCGAAGGTCGTCGACGCGCTGGCCACGCCGCTCCGCGCCGACGCGCGCGAAGGTTCCGTCACGTCGACGACGCCGTCCGAAGCTGTGTCCGACGACGAGCGTCTGATCGCCTATCTCCTGACAGGCGGGGTCGCCTGGCCGCTGCGGCCCGACGCGCCGGCCGTGCTCGTCGACCTCTCCGCCGTCGCTCGCGCCCGCGGCCTGCAAGTGGCCGCGACCCTGGCGCGCCGGGTACTCGATTCGCGCGCCCTCGGCGCGGCCGTCTTCCGTCTGCTGCAGCTCGTCGACGAAGACGAGTGGCCGGCGGTGGTGTCGGCCGCTGGCGGTGCCAGCCGGCTTGGGCTGCCGACGCCGACGGCCCCTGCCGAACACGCTCACGGCGATTTGTCGGTCAGAGACCGGAAGCTTCGGCTCGTCGTCTCCCGTTTGATCGACCGCGAACGCCGCGTTGATCGTCGCCGCGATTCGGCCGGTGACGTCGAGGAGCAGGCACATTTCACGTCGCGCGTCGGCCCACCCGCGTTCGAGCGGATTGGAAGCAAGGACGACGGGCGCCCGGACCACGCAGAGGGCGCGCAGAGGCCGACGCCTGCTCGACGGCTGGAGCACGACGCGCAGGCCGGCACGTCTGACATCGGGCGAGTTGAGCGGTGCGACGACGAGTGGGAACCGGCTGCCGACGCCGCGTTCGCGACGGCGGTCGCGCATGCGGGCCTGGTTCTGCTTCATCCGTACCTGCCGCACTTCTTTCGGACCGTGAACGTTCCGCTCGAGGCCGGCCTCGATCCGGCATCGGAAACTGCTGCCAGGGCGGCCGCGCTGCTGCATTTCGTCGCGACGGGTCGAGACGAGCCGTACGAGCTCGAGCTCGGGTTCATCAAGATCCTGCTCGGACTCGAGCCCGACTGCCCGCTACCGGTTGCCGGCGGACTGCTGACCGACGCCGATCGGCAGGAAGCGGACGCGCTGCTCGCCGCCGTCGTCGAGCACTGGAGCGCGCTGAAGTGCACGTCACCTGAGGCCATCCGCACGTCGTTTCTGCAGCGGGCAGGTCTGGTGAAAGCCGACGAAAACGGCCGGCGCCTGCGCGTCGAGCCGGGTCCCTTCGACGTCCTCTTGAACCGGCTCCCGTGGAGCCTTGCGGTGGTGAAGCTGCCATGGATGAACATGCCGCTCCATTGCGAATGGACGACGCCCTGACTGCGAACGCGCGCGACCTCGAGGCGGACCTGGTCTGGCTGACCGAGGTGCTCGACGCGCGTCTGGGTTCGCATTTCGCCACCGGGACCGGTGCGAGCGACCCGCTGTTGATTCCGCCGCCGCCAGTCGGATCCAGCGACTCTCCGTACGCGCGGTTCGTGCGGGATCTCGACGCAGCGCCGCCGGTGCGGCTCATCGTGCTGCTGGCGCTCGCGCCCCACGTCCGGCCCCAGATGCTCGACGTGCTTTACACCAGGAACGAGGCCACCGCGCGCGGATTTTCAGAGTTCGGCGGCGTCGCGTCAACCCAGCACGGAGGATTCCTGCCCACGGGACAGACGGCGGCGTTTCTGCTCGCTGGCGACTCGCTGTCGCAAAGATTCGAGGCGATGCGGCTGTTCGACGGCGATCACGTCCTCGCGCGCCGGAACATCGTCCGTCTCGGGCCGGCATCGATCGGCGAGCCCGCGCTGTCGGGCGTGCTGACGCTTTCGCCGGAGTTCATCCAGCGCATGACTACCGGCGTCGAATCCCGGCCGATCTTCGGCAGCGAATTCCCCGCACGTCTGGTCGAGACCGGCCTCTCGTGGGACGACCTTGTGCTGCCGCAGTCCGCGATCGAACAGCTCGACGAGATTCGCCGCTGGATGACGCACGGCTCCGCGCTCCTGCGCGACTGGGAGATGTCGGACCGCCTGCGGCCCGGCTACACCAGCCTGTTCTACGGCCCGCCCGGTTGTGGCAAGACGCTCGGGGCGTCGCTGCTCGGGAAGCTGTGCGACTGCGACGTCTACAAGGTCGATCTCAGCCTCATCGCCAGCCGGTACGTCGGTGAGTGCGAGAAGGCGCTGGCCCGCGTCTTCGACGCGGCCGAGCATCGCCGGTGGATGCTGTTTTTCGACGAGGCCGACGCCATCTTCGGCAAGCGCACGCGCGTGGACGATTCCCACGATCGCTACGCGAACCAGGAGGTCAGCTACCTGCTGCAGCGCATCGAGGACTTCGACGGGGTTGTCGTGCTCGCGTCGAACCTGAAACACAACATCGACGACGGGTTCCTGCGGCGGTTTCAGTCGATGGTGTACTTCCCGATGCCGCGCGCGTCCGAGCGGATGAGGATGTGGCGCCAGGCCTTTCCGCGCAAGGCCACGCTCGACGATCAGATGTCGACCTGCGCCGGGTGGCCGAGCTGCACGAGCTGTCGGGCGGCACGATAATGAACGTCGCGCGGTTTGCGTCGCTGATGGCGCTGAGCCGCGGTGACGAGGTGATCCGCGTCGACGACCTCGAGGAGGGCATTCGTCGCGAGTGCCTCAAGGAGGGCCGCCCGAACTGACGCAGACGCGTCGGATCCTACGATGGCCGCCCAGTCCCTGAAGATCGTCAACGTCCCGCAGCCGAGCCGCCCGACGGCGGCGTCGACGGTCGTCGCCCGCGCGGTCGGCGTCCAGAGCTCGAGCGGGCTGCGGGTGTCGTCGCCGACCGACGCCGCGGAAGTCGAGGCCGAATCGACGGCACGGAAGATCGTGCGGATGCCCGCGCCGCGCGGCTCGATTCGATCGGCCGCTCCCGCGCGTCTCCAGCGATCCGCGAGCCTGATTCGGCAGCCGGCGCTGCAGCGATCGCACGACACACCGGCAGTCGCCCCGGTACCCGCAGCGACCGCGACCGAGATCAGCAACACCGGTTCGTCGGGCAGCCCGCTGCCCGACGGCGTGCGCGGCTTCATGGAGCCGCGCTTCGGCGCGGACTTCAGCGCCGTCCGCATTCACACCGACGATCGCGCGGCCAGCCTCAACCGGCAGCTGAGCGCGCAGGCGTTCACCGTCGGCAACCACGTCTTCTTCGGCCGCGACCGATTCCAGCCGGACACGTCCGAGGGCCGCGAGCTGATCGCGCACGAGCTGACGCACACCATCCAGCAGGGCGCCGCCGTCCAGCGATCAGCGGACGTCACGCGTGGGCGAGCGCGTCGCTCGGAGTCGGTGCAGCGCCTCGGCGTCAGCGACGCGCTCGACTACTTCGCCGACAAGGCGAACATCATCCCCGGCTTCCGGATGTTCACCGATCGTCCTCGGCGTCAACCCGATCAACATGAGCCGCGGTCGAGCGCAGCGCGGCCAACATCCTGCGCGCGCGTGATCGAGTTCATCCCGGGCGGCGCGCTGATCACGCAGGCGCTCGACAACTACGGCATCTTCGACAAGGTCGGCGGCTGGGTCGAGCAGCAGCTCGCGATCGCTCGGCGATGACCGGGCGCATGTTCAAGGACGCGCTCGACGAGTTCCTCGACTCGCTGAGCTGGACGCGACATCTTCCACCTCGGCGGCGTGTGGGAGCGCGCCAAGCGCATCTTCACCGAGCCGATCGACCGGCTCATCGACGTTCGCCAAGGGGCTGGTCACCGGCATCCTCGAGCTTCGTCAAGGACGCGATCCTGCATGCCGCTCGCGAAGCTGGCCGAAGGCACGCGCGGCTACGACCTGCTGAAGGCGGTGCTCGGCAAGGACCCGATCACCGGCGAGCCGGTGCCGCGCACCGCCGAGACGCTGATCGGCGGCTTCATGAAGCTGATCGGCCAGGAGGAGGTCTGGGAGAACATGAAGAAGGCCAACGCCGATCGCGCGCGCGTGGGCCTGGTTCCAGGGCGCGCTGGCCGGCGCTGATGGGCTTCGTCAGCCAGATCCCGACGCTGTTCGATCAACGCCTTCAAGTCGCTGGAGATCGTCGGACATCGTCCTGCTGCCGCGCGCGTTCATCGAAGGTCGCGCGCGGTCTTCGGCGACTTCGTCGGCAGGTTCATCACCTGGGCCGGCGACAGGCGTCTGGAACCTGCTGGAGATCATCTTCGACGTCGTCAGCCCCGGCGCGCTGATGCCTACATCAAGAAGACCGGCGCGGCGCTTCAAGAGCATCCTGAAGAACCCGCTGCCGTTCGTCGGCAACCTGGTGAAGGCCGCCAAGCTCGGGCTTCCAGCAACTTCGCCACCAACTTCCGGCACGCACCTGAAGGCCGGCCTCATCGACTGGCTGACCGGCTCGCTGCCGGGCATCTACATCCCGAAGTCGTTCACGCTGAAGGAGATCGTCAAGTTCGTCTTCTCGGTGCTCGGGCTCACGTGGCAGAACATCCGCCAGAAGCTGGTCAAGGTGCGTCGGCGAGACCGTCGTGAAGGCGCTCGAGACCGGCTTCGACATCGTCGTCACGCTGGTGACCGCAGGGCCCGGCGGCGGCGTGGGACAAGATCAAGGAGCAGCTCGCCAACCTCAAGGACATGGTGATCGGCGGCGATCATCGACTTCGTCATCGACATGGTGGTGAAGAAGGCGATCCCGAAGCTGATCGCCATGTTCATCCCGGGCGCCGGCTTCATCTCGGCGATCCTGTCCATCTACGACACCATCATGGTGTTCGTGAACAAGATCTCGCAGATCATCCAGGTCGTCACCGGCTTCATCGACTCGATCGTCGCGATCGCCAGCGGCGCCGATCGGCGGCGGCCGCCGCGAAGGTCGAAAGCATCCTGGCCGGCCTGCTCGTCGCTGGCGATCAACTTCCTCGCCGGCTTCGTCGGCCTCGGCAAGGTCGCCGACAAGATCATGGGCGTGATCCACAAGGTCCGCGCGCTCGATCGACAAGGCGATCGACACGCTCATCAACTGGATCGTGACGATGGCGAAGAAGCTCGGCAAGTTAGTCGCCAAGACCGGTCAAGAAGCTGGTCAACTGGTGGACGTCGCGCAAGACGTTCAGCGCCGACGGCGAGTCGCACTCGCTCTCGTTCAAGGGCGAACGGCAGTCGCCGCGCCTGTTCGTCGCGAGCAACGAGCTGCCGGTGGAGGACTTCATCGAGCAGAAGACGCCCGAGGTGCAAGGGCGACAAGGCGAAGAACCGCCGCGTTGAAGGCGCTGCGGACGCAGCTCGCGGTCGTGAAGGGGCTGATCGCGAAGACGAAGGAGGGCGAGGACGACGAGCATCTGCAGAAGAAGATCGAGGACGCGCTGAACCTGATGGCGGACAACCTGGTGCTGCTGCTTTCCGACACGGAGTGGGGCACGCAGGACAACCCCGCGCCGCTCGACTACGAGAAGCGGCGTTCGGCGTCTTATCCGACGTTCTACCTGGGCCAGGGCGCCGCCGACGGCGCTCACGCAGGACCAGATGAAGGACAACTATCGGCAAGCCGCCGTACACGAAGACCATCAGGCGGTATCTGCCGCTCGGATCCGAGAAGTCGCCCGGCGACGAGGACGACGCTCGGGCTCGTCGGCCGCGAGTCAGGTGGATGTGGGCTCGAAGTTCGAGTACGACGACAAGGGCGTGCGCGGCAACCAGGTCGACAAGTTCAAGGACCTGTGCATCAAGTACGGCATGCGGCCCGAGCGACAACGGCTGGGACGTCGACCACGTCATCGAGCTGCAGATTGGCGGAAAGGACGAGTTCAGGAACCTCTGGCCGCTGCCGAAGCGGCGAGAACCGCTCGAGCGGCTCGATCATCAAGCACGCCACGACCAAGAAGCCAGGCAACAAGGACATCTCGGTTCAGGACGCGCATCAGAAGAGGAAGAAAGAGCCGAAGGGCGCCCTCGCTCTGGCTGCTCATCACGACGACGCACCAGCGGTGACCGCGCGCGGCGTGTTCGCGCCCAGTCGAGCAAACTACGCGTGATAGGCGTCGAGCAGTTCGACCCAGCCGGGATGCCGGCGGCTCGCGTCGAGCGCCAGGTACTTTCCGCGGAAATTGACGTACGTGGACCGATCCGCTGGGAACCAGACGGACAGGCCGTGCGATCCGCGCACGCCGCGACCGTACCGTCCCGTTGGCGATCACCGCGGCCGACGTCGTCGCGACGACGTACCGCGCCAGCGCCTTGACGTTGGCGTCCGGGATCTTCCCGTCGCAGCAGTCCGGCCAGATCGACCAGGTCCACGTAGTCGGGGTAGTCCTCGTAGGACTGCACGCCGTCCGCACGCCACGGATCTTCGCGTGCCAGCCCGTCGTTCCCCGCCAGCGCGCGGCCCAGCTCGCCAAGTGCCAGAACGATGTTGTCGGTGGCGCTGGTGACGACGGCTGACTGGGTGACGTCCTCGTCACCGTCGGCGCGGTACGAGCTGATGTAGCGCTCGCACGACTTCCGGCGGCGATCCGTGCGGGTCGCCGCCGCGCTTCATGTCGCCGAGCACCTTATCGTACGGCCAGCCGTCGAGCGGCTCGGTCTGTTCGGACCCGACGACGATTTCGACGCGCGCGCGAGGTGGTGGACGATCTCGACCATGTTCATCAGGCAGGCGTCGAAGCCCGAGAATCGTGACGCGATTCTGCGGCGTCGCGCCCGCCCGCCGGAGCGCCCGCTCGAGTTCCGGGATGTCGAGCGACGATCCGTAGTCGTCGAACGCGATGTCCTTCAGCCGGGCGCGCCGCGATGTGCGGAAGCCGGCGCCATGGTTCCACACGACGACGAGACGGTTGGTCGCAGGGTAGCGCTTGAAGCCCCACTTGAGAAAGCGCAGCAGCGTTTCCGGCGCGCCGCTGTCGGATTCCGGCAGCCGCTGGATGACCGTGCGGTGGGCCACGCCCGTCGTGTCGGGCTCGGTGATCTCGTACCGAATCGATCCGTCGTGCTCGCCTTCGGTGTCGATCTGGACGCCGGCAGTGGACCTGCGTCGAGGCGCCGGCCTTGGTCATCTCCTCGATGTCGACGAGGCCCGTTGTCGCTCAGGTTGTTGTCGCCGGCGATGTACGCCAGAAACGACCACGGCTTTCTCGGAAGGCTGCGTCTGGGTGGCATCGGGATCACTCCGGAACGGCGGACGCGGTTTGAAGCTTCGCGAGACTGTTGAGGAACTCCGGGTATCCCATGGACTGATGTTCGGCGAGGACGACGCCGGCGCCGGCGAGGCTGTGCAGCCACGCGTCAACGAGCTTCTGTAAACGCCTCGGGCATCTCGCTGTCGTCGGGAAACGCCTCGAAGCCAAGCGAGCAGTAGCGCTGGCCGCGAATCTCGAGATCCGTCAGCTCGATGCCCAGCCCGCGATCGGGGTACGCGTCCTTCGACACCTCGACGTAGCGGCGCCGCGAATCGAGCCGCGTCTTTCTGAGCGTGCGCGTTTTCCTGACCGGCTACGGTTTCCCAGCTGCGTCCTGGATCCCTCGTCGAACCACGGAGCGAACGCACGCTTGACGTCTCCGCTCTGGTACGACCACTTCGGCCCAGACTTCGACCGCGCCGTAGAAGTGGCGGTCGAAACGCTGCAGTCCGCGGCGCGCCATCCGTCCCTTGACCTGCAGCTGTCCTTCGCGCCACTTGATGCCGATGTCGTTGGCGCCCGGAACGAGGATGTAGACGTCGGGCTTGCCGTCGAGCCGCCCTTCGCCTTTGGGCGCCGGCACGACACCCTCGTCGGCGAACGGCTTCGCCGTGTCGATCCAGCGCTGCAGTTCCGGAAAGCGGGCGAGCGGGCCCGGAAAAAACCACCGCACTTCGGTGCTCATGAGCGGCATGACGGTCCCTACGCGGGCTTCGCCTTGTCCTTCAAGACCCGGCTGCGGATGTCGTTCTCGCGCTGTTCGATGCGGGTCTGTAACTCGCCCTGCGTCCTGGTGAGCGTCTCCCGCGCCTTGGCGAGCCTGGCCATCTCTCGTTCATTGCGCGCGGTCGCCTTCTTGAACGCCGTGGTGTCGACCAGACTGCGCGCCAGTCCGTCGTCGCCGGCGCCACGCACGTGTGCGCGAAGGCCGTCCAGGGCTACGCGCAAGGCGGGTTGCGCGGCGCCGACCCGCGCAGCCTCGTCTGGCGTCGCCGCGCTGACGTCCCCCAGCAGGCGCGTGACCTGGCCTCGTGCGGCGCGGATCTCGTTGGGCAGCCGCTGCAGCGCGTCCTGTGCGTCGCGACGCTCTTTCTCGACCGCTGCCAGCGCGGCGCGCGCCGTGGCCGCGCGGCCGTCG
Organism: uncultured Acidobacteriota bacterium; assembly: GCA_963695795.1. Classification (GTDB taxonomy): domain Bacteria; phylum Acidobacteriota; class Vicinamibacteria; order Vicinamibacterales; family JAKQTR01; genus CAVOHU01. The sequence goes on from CAVOHU010000002.1 coordinate 425,931, forward strand.
GCCACGCTCATCTTCTTCTCGAGCCCGGCCGCTTTCTTCCGCAGGCGATCGATCTCGGCGTCCACCGAATCCACCGCGTCCCTGATAGCCGCATACGACGCGTGCTTCCTCAGGCGGTTTCTGACCGCGGTCCAGTCGGCCTCGGCGGCCTTGAGGTCGCGCGCTGCTGCCTGCCGCTCGTCGTCTGCCACCTTGCGCTGGCCGCTGATCAGGTCGAGCGTGTTGACGAGCGAGTCCCGTTCTGAGGTGAGTCGGCTAATCTTCGAGTCGGCATCGCGCTGTGCGACCTGTCGCCGGTGCGCGTGTCCGCGTGCGAGCGACAGGCTGTGCTCCTTGCTCTTCACTTTTTCCGCCAGCGCCGAGAGCTCTGAATCGATGCCTTGAACCGCGTGGCGGGCCTCCTTCTTCGCGCGGCTTGACTTGACGGAGGCGCTTACCAGCCGATCTTGAACGGCCAGCTTCGGCCGCTTTGCCCTTCTGACCGCCATAAGGACCTCCTTCCTTGCGCGTTCAACGGTGTGCGGCATGGCAAGCACATGTCCTAGGAGCTCGGCAAATCCCTGCGGGCTTATCTTCATACGAAACGTCTGGAGAAAGTCAACCCAGAAAGTAGGATTCGTGCAAGAGACCGTAGAGTGGCGGCAAGTGCC
>CAVOHU010000003.1:0-78414 GCA_963695795.1 uncultured Acidobacteriota bacterium
GCACGACCGCGCTACGCGACGACGTTTCGCTGGCCGCCCAACCCCTGTTGCTGTTGCTGCTGCGGAGGGGCGGGAGGGGGCCCGGGTTTTGCCTCTGGTTTGGCCGCCTGGGCCGGCCCTGCGGTCGCCGCGGTCGGCTTCTTCTGCATGTCGACGCTGCCGCGGAAATGCGAGCCTTCGGCAAGCGCGACGCGCGGGGCGGTGATGTTGCCATCGACCGAGCCGTTGTCGCGGATGTCCACCTTTTCGCTCGCCGTGATGTTGCCGATGACCTCGCCGAGCACGACCGCGACCTTCGCGAACACCTCGGCCTTGATCTTGCCGTTGGATCCGATGGTCAGCACGTGATCTCTGAGCCTCGATCTTGCCCTCGACGGTCCCCTCGATGGTGAGATCCTCGCTGCCGTTGAGTTCGCCTTTGATGACGACCGACTTGCCGATGTTGATGACTTCTTTGTCCATGTGGCCCTTCGCCCCAATCTCAGGCGCACGAACTGCCTGAGCACTCGTCACCGCCGGCGCTGCTGGTGCCGGCGGAACCACTGCGTCGCGACCGCCGACCGGCGGCCTGACGACCTCCTCCCGTTTCCACATCATGAACCTCCGCGTCTTCTCCCGATAGTCCGGCGACGGGCGCGGGAGTCGACGGGATCCGACGCACGAATGAGACCCGTTACCAGAAAGACGCCGCCGGTCAGAACCTGGCCTCAGCCGACGAGCCGACAGCTCCGCCGTGTTCGCGGCATTCGGCTGATACGTGCAGCACCCGTGCCAGCGGCACCACCCCCAATGCATGGGTAACTCGGAAGGCGAAGCGCGCCGCGGCCGGCAGCCGCGTGCAATTGCTACACGGTTTCGGAAAATTCTGTCTGAGCCCCCAGCGGCTGATCTGCGAACCCGCGCGAACCGGTCGGTGAACTTCCGAGGTGCGTTCCACCGGCCCGTCAGGAGTTGCGAGCCGCGCCTACCGGGAGTAGCCTCGAAAGGCTGAGACCCCAGCGGCAACAACCCATGAGGCTCCACATGACCAAACCCGTGCTCGCCGTGCTCGCAATTCTGTGCCTGGCAAGCTTCGCCGCGCCCGCCGTGGTGGACGCGCAGACGTTCAAGGTCGAGAAATTCGACATCAAGGGTGAAGGCGGCACCGACTACGTCACCGTCGAGCCGGCGACGGGCCGCGTCTTCGTCTCGCGCTCCACCCACATGATGGTGGTCGATGGCGCCACGGGCAAGGTCGTCGGCGACATTCCGAACACGCCGGGGGTGCACGGCGCAGGCATCGTGACCAAGGCCGGACACGGTTTCACGACGAACAGCGGCGACCAGACCGTCACCATGTTCGATCTGAAGACGCTGGCGGTTCTCAAGCAGATCAAAGTCGGCCCGGGTCTCGACGGCATCATGTACGACGAGCCCGACGACAAGGTCATTCTCACGAACCACAGCCGCCCGATCGGCACGCTCACCGCGCTCGATCCGAAAACCGGGGACATCGTGGCCACCGTCGAGCTCGAAGACACCGCGCCGGAAGGCGCGGCGGCCGACGGCAAGGGCCGCATCTTCGTGAACAACGAGGGGAAGAACACGATCCAGGTGATCGACGTCAAGACGTGGAAGGCGACCGCGTCCTGGCCGCTCGCGCCATGCGAGGGGCCGACCGGCATCGCGTACGACAAGGCCTCCAACCGCATCTTCTCGGGCTGCAGCAACACGTCCGTCGTCCTCGATGCGGCTACCGGCAAGGTCGTGGCATCCATTACGAACGGCACGCGCGTCGACGCCCTTGGATGGGATCCGACGAAGAAGCTGATTTACATTCCCAACGGGGGAGAGGGCACGGTCACCGTCGTCCACCAGGACTCCCCGGACAGAGTACACGGTGGTCGCGACGGTGCCGACCTTCCGCGGCGCGAAGACCATCACCGTCGATCCGGCGACGCACAACGCGTATCTCTTCCAGCCCGAACGGGGCCCGGCTCCGGCGCCGCCGCCCGATGCGCCGCCTCCTCCGGCGGGCGGGCGCGGCCGCGGCCCGCAAGGGCCGATCATCGCGGCCTGGTTCATCGTCATGAGGCAGTAGCGGATTGGAATTGGGGTCCGGAGACCGGGCGCGCCCGCTTCTCAGTCTCCGGCCCCGCGATCCTCGTCCGACTTTGGCGGGCCACGCGCCCGTTCACTTCATCATTTGCGCGAGGCGGGTCCAGTCGGTCCGGAGGACGACCGCCCGGTCGACCTTCTTCATCGTGTCCAGATCACCCGTGCCGAGATTGCCGGTCAGGATGCCTTCCTTGACCCAGACGAGGGCGTTCCGAAGCTTCGCCCGCGGCGCCGAGAAGTCGAAGTACGCGGGGTTGACCTCGACGACTGGCCGTGCGCCCGGGGCGTTGGGGCGCGCCAGGTTGAGCAGCATCTGTCCACCCTGCGGCGAGGAGCGCCACGCCTGCGCCTTCCGCTCGGCTTCGGTCATGCCCGAGAGCAACGCCTCGGCCTGCTTGAGCCGTCTCACGGGTTCGAAAATCGGGTCGTCGGGCGGCGGGTTGGCGGCCTTCCGATAGTCGTCCTCGCGCCGCTTGTCGATCGCCATCGCCTGCCTGCGCGCCTGATCCGAGTTCTCCGGGTTCTTCTGCGATGCGGCCGCGTCCTCGATCGCCTTCTTCCGCCTCTCCTGCGAAACCGGGCTCATGAAGGTGTCGTACTGTTTCTTCCGGCTGTCGAGGGTGCTCGCGGAGATCGGCGCGTCGCTGCGCGCGCGGACGAGGTAAGCCTGGATCATGCGCTCCTGGCTCACCGGCAAGAACAGCGGCGGGCTGGATGGGCCTGCGATGAAGACGTGGTCCTCATACATCGGGAAACCCGCCACCTCTCGCAGGCGCTCAGGCTGTTCGAAGAAGACGCCACGATTATCCTTCTCCCACGGGTCGCCGGCGAACTTTGGTATGGCGTTGATCCAGACCCACAGCGCGCCGAACGTGTTGTTCACCCACTGGCCCTTGAGGCGGAACTTCGCTCCGCCCGGGCGGGCGGCCGGGTCGGGCTCCACGTGCTTGTCCATCCACGGCCACAGCACCACGCCCGCGGCGAGCGCATACCTCTTGCAGTCTGTGCCGCCAGGAGGAGAAACGAGGTCGACGTGGCTGACAATTTCAGGGACGTGGCCGGCCAGACCCGCCAGCGCCGGGCTCGTGGCGACAATGGCCACCACCTCGTCCACCGTCCTGCGCCATTCGGCCAGGACCGCCGGCGAGACGGCGCAGCGCTGCGCGTGTTCACTCGTCAACGACTCGGCTCTATACGGCAGCCACTCGCCGCCGGGCTTGCCGGGAACTGCTTGCGCCCGAGCGCTCGACGCAGTCAAGACAAGGGCGCACGCACAGGTCACGGCGAGCCGTGTCCCTGGGAGGGGGCCGGCGTTCTTCATTGTTCGTAGCCTCACGATTGATAAGCGCGAAAACCGCGAGGTGTGGTCCAGGACTTCTCAGAGCCCGAACATCGCGAGCCCGATCCACTCCTGGAGCTTCTGGGCGTAGGGCTTGACGAGGTCCTTGTTGCGCTCCGGGACCTGCCGGTCGGCATCCGCCTTCTTGAACTCGACGTCCGGCTTCCCGGACTTGGCCGACGAGGCGAAATCCTGCAGGTCGAGTTCCGACAGCGCCAGGCCCGCCGCGGCGTATATCTGCTGGCGCACCCAGTGATATTCCTCCAGCGAGAACTGCGCCTGGTTGAGGGCCTCGACCTGGGCCCGCTTGCCCTCGACGATGACGCCTGCCAGGTCCTTGATCGCGCCGAGCACTTCGCCGAGTGACGCCGACCGGTTCTCGCTCTTCTGCGCGCGCTCGATGAGGTCGTACTTGGCCTTCAGCTCGGCCGACCGGCTGCCGAGTCTTGCCTGCATGGCTTCCTGGACCTTCACGAACCGCGCGACGGCCGCCTCGGTCAATTCGCCGTTGTCCGGCGCCGTGAAAGACGACGTGTTGGACACCGTCTTGTCGAGTTCCGCGATCTGGCCCAACTGCTGGAAGCCGGCGATGTACGCGCGCGCAGGACGGTACACGAACCGGTACCCCGCGCCGACCCCGGCGATGATCACGATGAGCAGGGCAAGCCCGCAGCCGATGACCCACTTCTTCATTCGATTGACTCCTTTGCTGCGGCCATTCTACGACAGGCTGGAACTGGCGTAACGGCTCTCCGCTGATTCGGCTTACCGTCCCACCTGCAACACTCCTGCGCGATACCCGCTGCGTGCCCGGAGCGTGACGCCCGGCCGATCGACGGTCACCTTGATCTCGCGGTAGGTCCCATCGAGCTTGTCGTTGGAAGGGTAGTAGTGCAGCGTGTACTGACTCGAGATCTCCTGCGAGATGTGCGCGAAGATCCCGCGCAGGTCGGCATCGGCGGGCGCGAAGTAGGTCCGGCCGCCGGTGACGGTCGCGAGGCGCTGAAGGAACTGGTCCGCATTGTCGTAGGCCCTGCCCCGCGCATCGGCCGATTCGGGCGCGATAATCCATCGATCGATCGCCTGTCGTGGAGCGGGGAGTGCCGGCCTGGTCTCCCTGGTGTCGTACCGGATCGAATACACGGTGATGTTCGACGTCTCGACGGCCGCGAGCGCGCCGGCCGCGTCTGTCAGCCGGCTTCGCGAGTCGACCCCGTCCGAGAACAGGACGATGACCTTGCGGCCCGGCGAGAGGTTCATGCGATCGAGCGTGACGAGGGTCAAGGCGTCGTGGAGGCGGGTTCCGTCTCCTCCCCGCATTGCGGAGATCACGCTCTGAAGCTCGGCCCGATCCGTCGTCATTTCAGCGAGCACCTGGATCCTGTCGGCGAATGACACGACCATGCCACGATCCACGGGTCGAACCACGCCGGCCATCGATTCGGCTGCTGATCGAACGGGCTCGCGCGAGATGCGCATGCTGGATGATCGGTCGACGAGAAACGCGATGTCGGCGGGCGAGGCACCCGGGTCGATCCGATCGATTTTCTGCTCGACGCCGCCTTCGAACAGGTGAAACGCCGCCGCGGGAATCTCCGGCACGCTCCGGCCGGCTTCGTCGACCGCCGTGACCGGAACGCCGACAAACGTGATGTTCGAACGGAATCGGGTTGGCCCGGAATCTCGAACGGAAACGATGCCCGGATCCGGTGTGGCCGCCGGAGTCCCCCGGGCCGGCGGCTCGATCGGATCCTCAGTCGCGAGAATCCGGCCGAGGGTCGCCGCGCAGATTGGGAGATACCCAGGACTTCTTGGACCCCGGCCGTGAAACCGATCCACGAGCGATTCGGGCGCGGCCATCCTCAGCGTGAGCACGCCCTGTTCGTTCTCCCCGCTCTGTGTCGCGAAGCCCTCCCAGGTCTTCGCCGCCGCCAGCGCTGCGCCGTTTCCCTGGTCTCGCAGGTACGCGGCGGCCGGAACGGCGATCGCGAGAATCGACGCGCGGTTGTTGATGGGTCGATCTCCTCCCAACACTCCGATGAGAGTGACCCCGGGCTGCCTCTCGGGATCGGGTGGTGGTGCGCTCTCGGCCTCGCCCACGACTCTGGCCTCGTAGGTGCTCTCGAGCAGGAACACGAAGTCCGCTTCCGGCGGCGAGGCGACAACGGTGTACGTCCCGAGTTTCCGGAACTCGTTCTCGGCCCGGGCCTCCACATTCATGTCGCGCGCCAGGCGATCCAGATCGGTCGGAGCAGTCACGGTACCCGTGGCGGCGGCGGTCGCGGTTGATGGCCGCGCGGGCCGGGGAAGATACAATCTGGCTGGTCGCGCGAAACCGAGATTTCCGGTGATTGACTGCCTATCCTCCATCGGCGGCGGATAGAAGACCGCGGCCTTTGCGGACATGCGGTCGGTCCAGACGTGCGACTCGATCACGTCCTTGCCGATGACTGGGCAGAGCGTGAGCAGTCGCGAGTCGTGGAACGCGACCACGGCGATTCGGGCGCCGCGCGCGGGCCTCGCATTCTGCGCCATCGGTAGCGCGGTCGCGACAACGGCGAGAAGGGCCGCGAGGAAAGAGAGACGGATGAACGTGCGCCGGCGCATGGTCACCTCACGTTTCTCCGCGAAGCAACAACGGCGCGAATCAGAAGGGCTCGGGCCGTGGGACCGTCCACGAAGCAGGCGCCCCGTTCCGAGTGGGGCCCGGCCCGATCGCGGCCAGATTAGCACGACACGACGCACTGGAACAGCCGCGTGGCACGGCAATTGGGTTCGCACGGGGCCGCATCGGTCTCTCGCGCCGCGGAAGTGAATCGCAGGCGACTTCAAGGTCGATGAAGGTGGACGTCTGTCGGCGCGAGTAGTACTAATGAGTGGTGGTCAACGGAACGATTGCCGGGTGCGCGTCAGCCGCCGTCCTGATGGTGGCGATGGGAACGACGCCAGTCTGCGCGGCGGATCGGATCGAGACGGCGGGCACCGTGCTGCAGTTCGCTCTGCCGGCCGCCGCGGCGGTGTTGACCGCCTGCCATCGCGATTTCGCGGGCACGCGGCAGTTGGCGGTCTCAATCGGCGTCACCTTCGGCGTCACACTGGCGCTCAAGCACGTGATCGACGAAACGCGGCCCAACGGCGGACACCTCTCGTTTCCATCCGGCCACACCTCGCTCTCGTTCTCGTCGGCTGAGTTCGTTCGCGGCCGCTACGGCTGGAGCGCCGGCGCGCCCGCCTACGCGCTCGCGGCCTTCGTCGGATACAGCCGCGTCGAGTCTCACCAGCACTATGTTCACGATGTGCTCGGCGGCGCGGGCATCGGTATCCTCAGCAGTCTCGTCTTCACGAAACCCTACAAGCGATGGACGGCATCCGTCACCGGAGACACGAGGAACTTCTCCATCACCTTGACCCGAACCTGGTAGCCCGCGTTCGCCGATCCGGACCTCGTCTCCCTTTGCCCCTCGCCGCTTCGCTGCCATAATGAGCCCCCTGTGGTGAAGCCTGGTTTCGCGAAGAGAATTGGACGGTGGTGGCGCACGTCGGCCGCGTTGCAGTGTCTCCAGATCGCGCTCGTCAGCCGCGTCCTCGTGTTCGCGATCGGCGTCGTTGCCGTCACGATGATCGCGCCGGCGCCGAACACCGGGGCGCGGCCCGAGAGCGAGATCGCTTCGCTGCCGGGTCACTGGGACGCGTCGTGGTATCTCGGCATCGCGCACGGCGGATATCGATGGGAAGGCCCAGGCCACCGCAACTCGCGGCTCGCGTTCTTTCCCGGTTTCCCGATGGCGTTCCGCGCGGTGGCGAGGCTGCTGCAGCTGCCGGACGCCGAGGTGCCGTGGCTCTGGACGGGCGTCGCGCTCTCCACCTTCTTCTTCTGGCTCGCGTTGATGTACCTGCATCGCCTGGGGGAATACGTCTCGGACGAGGAGACCGCGAACCGCGCCATCGTGCTGCTCGCAGCGTACCCGTTCGCGCTCTTCTACGGACAGGTCTATTCGGAATCCCTGTTCCTGTTCTGTGCCGTCGCGGCGACCTATCATGCGTATCGGGCGCAGTTTCTTCGCGCGGCGATCTTCGGCATCCTGGTCGGGCTGGTCAGGCCGACCGGTTGCCTCGTCATCTTCATGCTGGCCTACGCGGCGTTTCGCAACATTCGCGAAATGCGACCCGTCCGGCGAGGCGTCCTCGCGGCCGCGGCGCTCGCCGTCATCGGCCCGGCGCTCGGAACGCTGGCCTATTCGGCCTACATCCGCATCCTGACTGGAGGATGGCTGACCTGGATGACCGACCAGGCGGGATGGGGACGGCAGCTCGCGAACCCGTTCGCGCTTGTCGCCGAGATCACGAACTTCGTGCGGGCGCAGGGCCTGGGCGCATACCTGTCGGCGAGGCCGTACGAAGCCATGAACGTGCTGGCGGCGGCTTTCGCGCTGGTGATGACCGTTCCCGTGGCGCGCCGCCTGGGATGGGGCGCCGGGGCATTTGTCGCGCTTGGCGTCCTGGCCCCGCTTCGTGTCGGCGGCTTCGCTTCGATGGGACGATATACAGTGGTGCTCTTCCCGGCATTCATGTGGCTCGGGATGGTGCTCAAACGCGGGGCGGTTCCGGTTGCGATCGCGTGCGCGGTCGCGCAAGGCGTGTTGGCGGTGCTGTTCTTCACGGACAGGCCGGTGTTCTAGGACAGGCCGGGGGCGTCGGGCTACAGGCTACGGGCTAAAGGCTACAGGCTACAGGCTACAGGCTCCAGGCTTCAGGCCGAGTCTACGGCACGAGTCATGCAACATATCCAATCCGACCTGTGACATCAGGAGGATTACTTTGATCCGTAAGCTGGCAGCACTTTCGGCGATTTCGTCGCTTTTCGTCCTCATGGCCACCTCGACCGCGTCCGCGCAGGGCCACTTCGAGTTCGGCGCGCATTTCGGCCCCTGGTCGCTGAACCTGCTCAAGCCGGCCATCGAGAGCGCGGTGCAGGATGTCGGCGAACAGATCACGCAGAAGGAGCTCGACAAGCTCCGCCAGGTGTATCCGGCGGTGAACTTCACCGTGCTCACGAGCCAGACGGAGGTCCAGTTCGACTCGAGCGGGAGCAACCTCGGGTTCGAGGCCCGCTGGTACCCCGAAGGCGAGAACGGGTCGTTCAGCATCGGCCTCTCAGCCGAGCAGTGCACGTTCAGCTTCGGTCTCCCGAGCGTCAAGAGCACGCTCATCATGACCGATTCCAGGACGCTGCTGCCGTGGGCGCTCTACGGGCAGGGCAACGGCCGGATCGAGGCAAACCCGTTCGCCGCGATGCTGTCGTTTCGCTGGGACATCGCTCCCTCGGCCCGGTTCCACCCGTACATTTCACTCGGCCTCGGGGCGGCAGGCGTGGGCGCGTGGGAGGAGACGACGCTCAGTTACGCCTACCAGGGCCAAGTCACCTCGATCATCGGCCCGATCGGATCCATCTCCGAGACGAGCGCAAAGACGCTCTTGCAGCTCAAGGAGGAGTACGATCAGAAGGTTGCCGCCGGCGACCCGCATCCCGGCACCGAGCCGCTGGACTACCCGGGCATTTTCCCGATTGTCGCGCTGAACGTCGGATTCAGGTACAAGGTGGTGAACAAGGTCCACGCGCTCATCGACGCCGGCGTGCTGAACGGATTTCAGTTGCGGTTCGGCGTCGCGGTGCGCCCTTAGTACTTCGGCTCGCAATTACGGCCACATGGCCCTTTCAGCGATGTGGCCGCCGATGCTCGCTCAGTACTAAGTCCTGAGGGCGCAAATACGTTGCCGAACTTGCGCATCGAAGGACTTAGGAGACCGCAGGAACATGCCGATCGGAATCGCCAAGCCCGCAGCCCGCCTCGCCCGGCTCGCTCTTCCCGCATTCATCGCCGCCGGTTCCGTCGCCCTCCTCGGGCAGGACCGGCTGAAGACGATGCCGGGCTACGACCAGTTCCAGAAGATGAGCAAGGAGATCGCCGGCGCGGTGACGCCCGGCGTCGTGGTCGCGACCTGGAGCGAGGACGGGAAGTCGTTCGAATACACGAAGGACCGCAAGATCTACCGCTTCGACCTGGCCACGCGGAAGTCCGCTGAGATAGGCGACGCGCCCGAGCCGGCGGACCGGAGCGCAGGCGGCGGTCGTGGAGCGCAAGGAACCGGGCCGGCACGCGGGCGGCAGTTCACATCGGCCGAATCACCCGACAAGGCGCTCAAGGCGGTCTATCGCGATCGGAATCTCTTCCTGAGCGACGCCTCAGGCGGAAACGAAGCGCCGATCACGACCGACGGCAAAGGCAATCCCGAACGCATCAAGTACGGAACCGCGAGCTGGGTTTACGGCGAGGAGCTGGATCAGACGACGGCGATCTGGTGGTCGCCCGACAGCCGGAAAGTCGCCTACTACCGCTTCGACGAAAGCCAGGTGCCGGATTACACCCTGCAGGTCGAACAGACGCGGCTCTACAGCAGGACCGACTCCGAGGCGTATCCGAAGGCCGGCCAGCCCAACCCGATCGTGGATCTCTTCGTCTACGACGTGGCCTCGAAGAAGAGCGTGAGAATAGATGTTCGCGACGGCAGGCCGTTCGACAACACCGTCGTCGGGCACTACGTGTACCGCGTGGCCTGGGCGCCCGACGGCAGGGAGTTGCTCTTCCATCGGACCAACCGCAGGCAGAACATCCTCGAGTTCGTGGCCGCCAATCCCGACACCGGCGCCTGCCGCGTAATCATCCGCGAGGAGTGGCCGAGCGGCTGGATCGAGAACACCCCGACGCTCATCTACCTCAAGGACGGAAAGCGCTTCATCTGGGCGTCCGAGCGGACCGGGTGGAGGAACTACTACCTCTACGATCTGAGCGGCCGGCAGCTCTCGGCCATCACCAATTACACGACGTTCGAGGCCGGGGACATCCTGAAGGTCGACGAGGCGAAAGGCGTCGTGTTCCTGATGGCGCGCGACGGCGAGAATCCGCTCAAGATGCAGCTGCACCGCGTCGGGCTCGACGGCCGCGGCGACCTGCGATTGACCGACGCCGCATACACCCACTCGGTGGGCGGCTGCCTCGAGAGGCCCGCGGGCGCAGCCGGAAGGGGCGGGCGCGGCGGAGCGGGCGCCTGCGGCATCTCGACGGACAACAGGTTCTTCGTCGACGTCTATCAGACTCACGACACGCCGCCGGCGACGCGGCTCGTCGATGCGACGACCGCCAGGCCCATCGTTGAGCTCGCGGCGAGCGATCTGACGAAGTTCAAGAGCGCCGGATTCAGACCGGCGGAGATGTTCACCTACCTGGCCGCCGACGGCAGGACGAAGCTGCGCGGCCTCATCAGCTTCCCGTCCGGCTTCGATCCGTCGAAGAAGTACCCGGCGCTCGTGTCGGTCTACGGAGGGCCCACCTCGGCCAGCAACACGGCGACCGAGTCGTTCGTGTCCCCGAGGCCGCTCGCCGAGTTCGGCTTCCTCGTCGTGAACCTCGACTCGAGGGCCATCCCGGGACTGGGCAAGCGGACACTCGACAGCCTGTACCTGAAGCTCGGCGAGGTGGAAATCGACGACATGGCCGAAGGCGTCAAGGCGTTGTGGAATCGGCCGTACTTCGACAGGGACCGGGTCGGAATCTATGGGACCTCGTACGGAGGCTACGCGGCAATCATGTGCCTGCTCCGGCATCCGGAGGCCTTCCGCGCCGCCGCCGCGTCATCTCCACCGACGGCGTGGTACAACTACGACACGATCTACACCGAGCGGTACATGTGGATTCCGGAGGAGAACAAGGCCGGATACGAGACGGGAAGCGCGATGAAGTACGCCGACCCGAACCTCGGCAAGCCGTTCGGGAGGCTCCTCATCTACTACGGGACCGCGGACAACAACGTGCATCCGACCAACTCGCTGCAGCTCATCCAGGCGCTCCAACGCGCGGGCCGGAGCTTCGAAGTCCAGGTCGGGCCAGACGCCGGGCATTCGCCGGTCAACCAGCAGCGGATGATGGAGTTCTTCATCGAGAACCTGGTCGTCAACGCGCGGTAGCCCTCACGATTCACGAGCGCGGCGCGCACGTCACGGAGTCTATGACCTTCGAGGCCGATCTCGCCGGGAACTTCCCCGCGTTCTTCGAGGTCAACGCGGTGATCCCGGACGATCGGTTCCAGATCCCCGTCAGCGTCAAGTCGGAATAGAATCTCCTGTCGCGCGCCTGGGCGCAGGGTTCGACCCGGGGTATCGGGCGCGCGGACGAAGGCGTTGGAGGCCTCATGGCTATCGATCTGCGAAGCGACACGGTGACGCTGCCCTCGCCCGACATGCGCCAGGCGATGCTCACCTGCGACGTGGGCGACGATGTGTTCGGGGAGGATCCGACGGTCAACCGCCTCGAGACGATCGCGGCGGAGATGACCGGGAAAGAAGCGGCGCTTTTCGTGACGAGCGGCACGATGGGCAACCTGGCGTCGCTGCTCGCGCACTGCGGCCGCGGCAGGGAAGTCATCGTCGGCGACGAATCCCATATCTGGCGCTACGAGAACGGTTCGTCGTCGGCGCTTGGCGGCCTGGTGCTGCACACCGTTCCGACGAGCCCCGACGGCACGATGCCGCTCGACGAGCTCGAGGCGGCGATTCACCTGCCGGCGCACCACTTCCACTTCTACCACTACGCGCCGCCCGGCGTGATCTGCCTCGAGAACACGCACAACCGATGCGGCGGCCGCATTCTCCGGCCCGACTACTTCGCGGAAGTGGCGGGCCTGGCGGCCCGGCACGGTCTGCCAATCCACCTGGATGGCGCCCGGCTGTTCAACGCCGCCGTCGCGGCGGGGCGTCCGGTGACGGACTGGACCAGGCATGTGTCGTCGGTGCAGCTCTGCCTGTCGAAAGGGCTGGCGGCGCCGGTCGGGTCGATGATCTGCGGATCGGCCGAGTTCGTCGATCGGGCGCGCCGCATGCGCAAGATGCTCGGCGGCGGGATGCGGCAAGCGGGCGTGATCGCCGCGCCGGGAATCGTCGCGCTGACGCAGATGGTCGCACGGCTGGCCGACGATCATCGGCACGCCAGGATTCTCGCCGACGGCGTCTCGTCGCTCCCCGGCGTCGTGCTCGACCCTCCGCAGGTCGACACGAACATCGTGGTCTTCAACGTCGGCAGCGCCGCGGCTGCAGAAGCGTTCTCGGACGCGCTCGAGCAGCAGGGCGTCCGCGTGTCGGATTTCGGCGCCGGCCGCCTTCGCATGGTCACCCACTACGGCGTCAGCGCGGATGACTGCCGGACGGCGGTAGACCGCATCAAGCAGGTGTGGGCCGAGCGCGCCGCGATGAAGAACTGACAGGTGACCGCATGACTCTTCTCGAGGAGCCTGAGCCCCGGAGCCCGTCCAGCCGTGTCGTAGTCTACGCCGTCCTGCTCTTTGTCGCGGCAGCCATCGGGATTGCCGTGTGGAAGCTGTCGGCTCCATCTGCGCCCGCGGTGCAGGAGCAGCGGTCGCCGGTTGCGGCGGAGAAGAAACGCGTCGCGGCGCCGCCTCCCGCGCCGAAGGCTCCCGATCCGACCGAAGCGGAGTCCGCCAGGGCCGCGCGTCCCAGACCCGCCCCTCCGAAGCCCGCCGCGCCGCCTCCGCCGACCACGGGATCGGTCCAGTTCGAGAGCGACGTGTCCGGCGCGAGCGTGTTCGTCGATCGCGAATACAAGGGTGCCACTCCGCTCACCGTCGAGGGCATCGCGCCCGGGACACACAAGATCAACCTGTCGGCCGACGGGTACGACGGCTTCGCGGACACCCTGGACGTCGTCGCGGGCCCGAACGCCGTCATGGTGAAGTTCAGGGAAGTGAAGCTGAACGAATCGATCGCCGTGACGCACAAGCACACGCTCGGATCGTGCAAGGGACAGCTCGCCGCCGACACGTCAGGGATCCGGTTCGAGTCCGAGAAGAAGGACGATTCCTTCGTTGTCGCCTTCGCGAAAGTCGAGACCTTCGAGGTCGACTACCTGAAGAGGAACCTGCGCCTGAAAGTCCGGGGCGGCCGGACCTACAACTTCACCAACGACAACGCCGACACGCTGTTCGTCTTCCACAAGAACGTGCAGGCGGCCCGAGCAAAGCTGGCGAAGATGTAGGGCGACCCTTCAGGGTCGCCGTGTGTCGCGACGCTTCAGCGTCGCGACGACGAGCGCGGGCTTGACCGCCTCCGCCAAGGCTACGGCGGTCCGCCGAAGCATTCCGCGAAGGCGGAAAGCCCGCGCATACGGCGGGGCTGAAGCCACCGCCCTACCGCGGACACCCTACGCGACGACCGTCCTCACCTCGAAGGCGGGCGGATGCTCCAGGTGTTTCTTGACCGCGCACTGATCGGCCGCGCGCACGAGCGCGTCGTAGTACTTCGCGGGGAACGCCGGCGGCACCTCGATGTCGATCTTGACCGTGCCGACCATCCCCGTCGCCGGGTTCGGCTCGGTTTGCTGGCGGATGCGAATGCCCTCGGTCGGCAATCCGCGCTGCGCGCAGAAGCCCAGCACGTAGATGCCCGCGCAGGTGCCGATCGAGGCCAGGAAGAGCGAAAAGGGCGTCGGAGCGGAGTCCTCGCCGCCTCCGCGAACGGGCTGATCGGTCCGGACGATGTGCTGGCCGACCTCTGCATCGACTTTCGCGCCGCCGGGGAAGGTAATAGTCAGGTCCATAGGATTTCTCGGCGATAAGAACGCGTTAGATTGTCAGGCTACAGGCAACAGGCTTCAGGCCGTGTCATTGGTTTGCACCACTTCTCAACGACGCTCACAACCAAGAGATGCATGGAGCGGGTGAACGGTGACAAACGCCGACCCGCGCGGTCGCCGGAGAGCTGCCCGCCAGCCTGACGAGTATCTGCGCGCCCGTGATAGAATCCCGGTCCGGTTTATGGTTTCGCTTCGGCATTCATCTCTCGTTCGTGCGCTGACGCTGCTGCTGCTCATCTGGGCCGGCCTCGACCTCGGTGCGCACAGCCTGTTTCTGTCGGACCTCGATCCCATCGAGCAGGGCTGCGCGTCGACGCACATGACCCTGGCCGATGACGGATCGGCTCCGTCGCCGACGCCCGATCACTGCTTCTGCCACAGCTTCTCGACAGGCGCGGTTGTCTCCACCTCATCCGCCACCTTCACCGAGGTCGGCGGCCTCGCGCCCAGGTTGCTGCCGCGCATCCCCGCTTCCGACGTGAGCCCGCTCGACCGCCCGCCTCAACTCGCCGCGTAGCGCGCACGCTTCCGTTCAACAAGAATTCGCCCGCCCCCGGGATGGAAGGACAAGAGCATGAGAGGTGTCTCTCTTGGGGTGATCGGCCTGGTTTTCTGCGTTCCCCTGTACGCGCAGCACGCCGAGGTTCCCGCCAGGCTCTCGCTCGCCGACGCCCTTCGGATCGCCGAAACGCGGAATCCGCAGATCGTTGTGTTGCAGGAACGTGTCGCGGCGTCGGATGCCGACGTGCTCGGCGCCAGGAAGCGTCCCAACCCGGTTCTGAGCCTCAGCTCGGAAGGGATGCCGCTCTCGCAGAAGAACCGCCCCGCGTTCTTCGACAACCAGGAACTGATCCTCTCGGTCGAGCAGGAACTCGAGCCGGGAGGACGACGGGGCCTGCGAACGTCGGTGGCAGACCGCGCGGCCGAGGCCGCGCGCGCCGTCTCGCGCGACTCTCTGCGCCAACTGCGCTTCGAGGTCAGCACCGCCTACATGGCGGTCGTCCTCGCCAAGGCAAACGAAGAGGCCGCGCGCACCACGCTCCAGCAGATCGACACGGTGCTCGCGCTCAACCGCGTACCGGTACGAGCAGGGCGAGCTGTCCGGCGTCGAACTCCGGCGCCTCCAGGTCGAACGCTTCCGGTTTGCCGACGATGAGTTCGCCGCGGAGCTTGCGCTCCGGAACTCGCGCAGCGCATTGCTCGCGCTGCTGAACCTCCGCCCGCTCGATCAGGTGTTCGAGACAACTGAGGACCTGCTGCCACCTTCGGTGGCGGCGACCCTGACCGCGCCGGCGCCCGAATCGCCGAAGGTCGCGGTCGATCTCGCCCTGGCCAGCAGGCCGGATCTCGCCGCGGCCCGCAGCGAAGAGCAGCGCGCCGCGACCGGCGTTCGCCTCCAGCGGGCCCTGCGGACGCCTTCGTTCTCCTTGGGAGCCGGGTTTGTGCGCGACTTCGGGAGCAACGGGCTATTCGTGTCGTTCGGCGTGCCCCTCCCCCTGTTCAACCGCAACGAGGCCGGCGTGGCGCGCGCCGGCGCCGAGCAGCGGGAGGCCGCGGCCCGGACGGCGGCCGCCGAGGCCCAGGTTTCGCTCGACGTGCAACAGGCGCTCAACGCTCTTGATGTCGCGCGCCGGCGCGTCAGCTACATCGAGGGCGAGTACCTGAGAAGCGCGCGCGAGGCCCGCGACATCGTGCTCGCCTCATACCGCAGTGGCGCCGCCACGCTCATCGACTACCTCGACGCGGAACGCGCGCTGCGCGAGGCGCTGCGCATCCAGAACCGCGCACGGTTCGACTATCGCATCAGCCTGTTCCAGTATGAGGCGGCCACGGGAACGCCCTCGGCAGCCGTGCGAAAGGAACTGCCATGAAGAGCCAGTGGTTTGGACTGGCGCTCGCAGGCCTGGTGGCCTGCGGCGCGTGCGGCGGCTCTGGCGAGGGTCCGAAGGCGGAGGCGACAGACTCGAAGTCATCCGAGAAGGCCGTCGAACGAAACACCGTTCGGGCGTCCGCTGAGATCCAGAAGAAATGGGGCATCGAGGTGGCCGCCGCGACTCGAGCCACGGTGTCGGGAGGCGTCACCATCCCGGGGGCGCTTTCGATGGACCCCCAGCATACCGCGCAGATCACCTCGCTGCTCGACGGCAAGGTCGTGCTCATCGCGGCCCAGGTGGGCGACGAGGTGAAGCAAGGGCAGATGCTCGTGACCGTTCACGCGCCGGCGCTCGCGCAAGCCAAGACCCTCTATCTGCAGGCTGGTTCCAAGCTGGAACTCGCGCGGCGGGAGTTCGAACGGGCGGAGGCTCTCCTGAAGCAGGAAGCGATCGATCAGAAAGAGCACCTCCGGAGGCGGGCCGAGTTCGAGTACGCCGCCATCGAGTTCGCCGTGGCCGAGTCCAACCTCCACTCGTACGGTCTCGACCAGGCAGCCGTTGACCAGCTGCTCGCTCAGGCTCGCCGGCCGAACGACAGTCGGGCGACCATGGACGATCTCGCCGAGCCGTACCTGAAGCTGACCTCGCCGATCGCCGGCCACGTCGTCGAGCGCGACGTCGTGACGGGCCAGCACATCGAGCCGCAGAAGACGCTGCTGACGGTGTGCGACCTTTCGACTCTCTTGGCGCTGCTCGACGCGCGGGAGGCCGACCTGCCGTACGTGGCGCGGGGCCGGGAAGTCGGCATCACGACGAGCATCTACCCGGACCGCGTCTGGCCTGGGCGTGTGGACCACGTGGGCGACGTCGTCGACGAGAAGACGCGCACCGTGAAAGTGCGCGTCCTCGTCCGCAACGATGGCCGCCTGCTCAAGCCCAACATGTACATCCAGGGCAGACTGCCGGACGCGGTCAGCGTACGGGACGTGCTCACGGTCCCGCAGGAGGCCATCCAGACGATTGGCGGGGAGCCCGTGGTGTTCGTGCGAGAAGGCGCGGACAGATTCGTCGCCCGCCCCGTGGAAATCGGAGAACGGATCGGGGCCCGGCGGACCGTGTCGAAGGGGCTCAACGGTTCCGAATTGGTGGTCGTCGCGGGGGCGTTCAACCTCAAGGCGGAACTCCTGAAATCGACGCTGGCCGGCGAGTAGCCGCCCGCCTGGCGAGAGGCACCTGCACATGCTCGAACGGCTGATGGCGCTGTCCCTCAGGAACCGCATGCTCGTCGGCCTGGGGGTTGTGTTAATCCTCGGGCTGGGCGCGTACGCCGTCCGGACCATTCCCATCGACGCCTTTCCGGACGTCACCAATATTCAGGTCGAGGTGGTCAGCACGGCGGCGGGAATGTCGCCACTCGAGATCGAGCAGTTCGTGACCTACCCCCTCGAAAACGCCATGCGGGGCCTGCCGGGCCTGGTCATGATGCGCTCGGTGACGAAGTACGGCCTGTCGGTCGTGACCGTCGTGTTTCGGGACGACGTGGACATCTACTTCGCCCGCCAGCAGGTCCACGAGCGGGTGTCCGAGGTCGAGCGCAATCTGCCGGAAGGTGTCGACACCCAGATGGGTCCCATCGCGACGGCGATGGGCGAAATCTACCAGTACACGCTCCAGAACAGCACGCTCGACCCGGCCGCCAACGATGTGGCCACGCTGACCCGGCTCCGGACGATTCAGGACTGGATGGTCACGCCGCTGCTCAAGGGGGTGACCGGCGTCACCGAGATCAATTCGTTCGGCGGGTACCTGCAGCAGTACCACGTCCTCGTGGACCCGGACAAACTCCTCAAGTACGACCTGTCGGTCGATACGATCGCCGATGCGATCGGCAACAACAACTCGAACGTCGGCGGCAACGTCGTCTCGCGGGCGTCCGAGCAGCACATCATCCGGGGCGTCGGCCTGCTCCGCTCCGAGGACGACATCCGCAGGATCGTCCTGAAGGCCGAGCGCGGCACCCCGGTGATGATCCGCGACATCGGCGAAGTCCGGATCAGTCACGCCATCCGGCAGGGCGCCTCCCAGATGAACGGCCAGCACGAAGTCGTGGGCGGCATCGTGATGATGCTGCGCGGCAGAACAGTCGTGAGGTCGTCAAGGCCGTCGAGGCGAAGGTACGCGAGATCAACGAGCAGCACGTGCTGCCGGACGGCCTGCGCATCGTCCCGTACTACGAACGATCGTCCATCGTCAACGACAGCACCAACACGGTCCTGAAGGCCCTCATGGAGGGGTCGGTGCTGGTGATGGTGGTCCTGGCGGTGTTCCTGTGGAGCATCCGCGGAGCGCTGGTGGTGATCTTCGCCCTGCCCGTCTCCGCCCTGCTGACGTTCATCATCATGCGGTACACGGGTCTGGACGCCAACCTCATGTCGCTCGGCGGCCTGGCGATCTCGATCGGCATGGTGATCGACGCGACGATCATCCAGGTGGAGAACGTCCAGCGGCACCTGGCAATGGACCCGGAAGGGCGGAGCAAGCTTGGGACCGTATTGCGGGCCGCGGTCGAGGTGCGGAAGCCCAGTATCTTCGGCGAACTCATCATCGCCCTCACCTTCATCCCCATCGCGACGCTGCAGGGGATGGAGGGCAAGATGTTCTCACCGCTGGCCTACACGGTGGCGCTCGCGCTGTTCTCGTCGCTGCTGTTGTCGATCTTCGTCATCCCGGCCGTGTGCCTGGTGGTCCTGAAGAGGGTCCACAAGGAAAGCCCGGTGTTCACACTGGCGAAGAGGCTGTACCTGCCGGTGCTGGCCTTCGCGCTGCGGCGACGGCTCGTCGTCCTCGCCGCGGCCACGGTCGCGCTCTTCGGCGCGGTCGCGCTCGTCCCGCGCCTGGGGACGGAGTTCGTCCCCGTGATGGACGAGGGCGCCTTCGACATGGACGTCCAACTGATCCCCGGCGTGTCCCTCGAGCAGGCCATGGCGACCGCGGGGGAAGTGGAGCAGCGGCTGAAGCGGTTCCCGGAACTGGTGACGGTCGTGTCGAGGACGGGACAGACGGGCGTGGCCATCGAGGCACGCGGCGTGGACAAGACCGGGTTCGTCGGGGCGCTCAAGCCCCTGGACCAGTGGACGAGCGCGCGGTCCCGTGAGGAGCTGACCGAGAAGATGCGTGATTCGCTGGCGGACATCCCTGGCATGGTGTTCAGCTTCAGTCAACCGATTCAGTGCCGCATCGACGAGCTGGTGGCCGGGACCCGCGCCCAGCTGATCATCAAGCTCTTCGGGGACGATACCGACATCCTGAGGCGGAAAGCCGCCGAGATGGCCGCGATCCTCGGCACCATCCGCGGCGGCGCGGATCTCGTTGTCGAGCGGGTCGCCGGGCAGCCCTACCTCACGGTGACCGTCGACCGGGACAAGGTGGCGCGCTTCGGCGTGAACACCGGCGACGTGCTGCGGGTCATCGACCTGGCCATCGGCGGGAGCCCCATCTCCAGGCTGTACCAACAGAACCGCGCGTTCGACATCGCGCTCCGCTTTCCCGACGATCGCCGTGAGTCGGTCGAGGCCCTCGGCAGCCTGCTCATCGATGCGCCGGGCGGCTACCGGGTGCCGCTCGGCGAGGTCGCCGACCTCCGGGCGGCTGAGGGGCCGGCGCAGATCAGCCGCGAGAACGGCCAGCGGCGGATCGGCCTCGAGATGAATATCGTCGGGCGGGACATCGGCTGCTTCGTGACGGAAGCGCAGCAGAAACTGGCCCGAGGTGTCGAACTGCCGCCAGGCTACTACCTGACCTGGGGCGGACAGTTCGAGAACCAGCAGCAGGCGATGGCGCGGCTGATGATCATCACCCCGGTCGTGGTGGGACTGATCTTCCTGCTGCTGCTCTTCACGTTCGACTCGGTCGGGCTCGCCGGACTGGTCCTCGTCAATCTGCCCTTCGCGATGGTCGGCGGCGTATTTGCGCTGTTCCTCTCCGGGCTCTACCTCTCGGTCCCCGCGTCGGTCGGCTTCATCGTCCTGTTCGGCGTGGCCGTCCTGAACGGCGTCGTGCTGATTTCGTATATCTCCGACCTTCGGGACGCGGGTGCGAGTGTCGTCGACGCCGTTCGGCTCGGCTGCGAGGCGCGGCTGCGCCCGGTGCTGATGACCGCGAGCATCTCCATCCTCAGCCTGATCCCGATGGTCGTCGCGACCGGTCCCGGGTCCGAGGTCCAACGCCCGCTGGCCGTCGTCGTGATCGGCGGACTGCTCACGTCGACGGCACTCACGCTGTTGGTGCTGCCGACCCTGTATCAGTGGTTGGCGCCGCGGCGGAGGGAAGTTGAGGGGTAGCGCCGCTTGGTGTGTTACGGCGCGGTGCTGGCTCCAGGCTTCAGGCTCCAGGCCGTGACAAGGCCCTAAGCCCGAAGCCTGAAGCCTATTCCGGTTCACTTTACGATTGTCGCCCTCACCTCGATTGTGACCTTGCGATCGCTCATCGCGTCGGACGACTGCGCAATCACGGATGGAACGCCGCTCTCGAGAACCGCGAACAATCGCTCGGACACCGATGTCGACCCGCCCGGCGCGCCTTCAACCACCGGATCGTCCGACAGTTTGTATTCGAGCGTGAAGTCGAGCGCGATCTTGTTGCCGTCCACCTCGGGACGTGCGTCGATCGACAGGGGCGCTTCGCTGAAGCTGAAGGTATTGGAGTTGGCCACTTTCTTGGCGTAGGTCGCGGTCGTCCGAATCCGGCTGAACTCTCCCGCTCCAATCGTCATGGTCATGGTCTTCTTCGTCGGCGCCCTGGCGCCGAGCTGATCCGTGATCGTGAACTCGACCTTGACGGCGATGAGCGCCCGCTTTCTCAAGAGAGACGCTGAGGCTACGACTGGCTTTGACGCCTGCGGCGGAACCGTTGCCGCCTGCGCCACGGGCGCCGGAGTCTGATCCGAAGGCTTGCCCGCGATGGCTGGCCTCGCCGCGACCTCTGGCCTCGCCGCGATGGCTGGCGTTGCCGCGGTGGGCGGCTGCGCCACGGGAGCGCGCGGCGTTTGAACGGGCACGACGGTCGGGCGGGTCGCCGGTGGCTGGGTTGTCTGGACCGAGGCGCGCGCGACTGGCGCGGGGGTCGGAATCGTGGTCGCAGGCGCAGGCGGCTGGGCCAGCGCGATCGGGATGAATGTCAGCAGGACAACGGATGTCAAAAGGGCCGTGCGTCGAGCGGTCATTTGAGTTCTCTCCTTGGCGGCTCGCCTGAGCCGAGGGTTGTGGGCGGAACCGTGAGCGGCGCAATCTCCGGGAGCGGTGCGACGTCGATATCGGTAATGTCGATGGCCTTCGGGGCAATCGAGCCCAGGTCGATTGGCGAGGGGTGAGCGAGCGGAGCGGGACCGCGGTCCTCGGCCGGAGGAGCGCCTGCCTCGACACGCGTGTCCATTTGCGCGATGTTCTGCGACGCCGTCGTGTTCGGCGCGCCGGGCGCCTCGCCGCCGCCGGTGATGTGGGTGGCAGACCTGATTGCGGCATCGCGCGCTGAGGGTGCCGCCTTCTGCGAGGGGGAGCGCGCGGTCGTCGTCGCCTGCTCAACCTGCTGAGACGGCCACGAACCTCTCAGGAACATCACTCCCAGGCCCACCGAGACGACGAGCACTGCGAGCGCGCCGGCCCACGCGAGCCTGCGGACGGGGAACCGGTTGCGGTCCGCTGCGCTCAGGCGGCCGGCCACCCTGGCCCGGAACGACGCGTCGGCATCGCGGTCCGTCATCGCGCGAGCGGCCCGGTCGATGGCCTCGTCGAGCTGCCCGTCGGTCAACCGCGTGCTATCCATGGCTGTACCCCAGGCTTCTCAGCTTGACCCGCAGCTGCTTGCGCGCTTCCGCCACGCGCCACTTCACCGTGCCGACCGGAATCCCGAGCATCGTGGCGATTTCGTCGTAGCCGTACTCGCCGCTCGCCGCGAGGAGCAGCGTGTCGCGCAGCTTCGACGGCAGTCGGGCGATCTGCTGTTTCACGTGGACGGTCAGCTCGCCGTCGATGAGCGACTGTTCCTGCGTGCGTCCCGGCGCCATCGGGTCCCAGCCCGAGTCCTCTCCCGGGTTGACGAACCGCCGCATCAGCGTCCGGACGCCGCGGCGCCTGGTCAGCGCCTTCCGCCACGCGATTGACAGGAGCCATGTCTTGAAACTCGCCTCGTCTCGGAATTGGGCCAGGTTGCGGTAGGCCGCGATAAACGCCTCCTGGGCCACCTCATCGGCGTCATCCGCGGACCCGGTCGCGGCCAGCGCCGCCCGAAAGACCGCCTTTCGGTGCCGATCGACCAGCTCGCCAAAGGCGGCTGCCTCGCCCGACCGGGCCCGCTCGACCAGCGCCGAATCATTCACACATTCAGTAGACATCGGAAGAGAGCCGGCGGTTGGTACCTTTCCGCCGACAGTTGGCTGCAGGCTACAGGCTTCGGGCCTTGTCTGGCCTGCACGCTGTCGCCTGTCGGCTGAAGCCAGAGGTGATGCTCCCCGCGTGCTAAACTCAGGCGTTGGATTGATCGGCTGGCGGATCGCATTGCGGCCCGGACCCCGTGCAATCTCAGATTTGTGAACCGTGTCAGGGCCGGAAGGCAGCAGCACTCAGCAGATCCTGCGATGTGCCGCGGGACCATCCGGGCCGCAGTGGGATTCGCCAGCGCCCGGGGCTAGGCGCTAGGGGCTGGGCGCTGGCCGCCGCGACTGCCGCAAGGCCTGTAGCCTGTAGCCTGTAGCCTGTAGCCCTCTTCTTGTCTTCTCCATGTCCTATACCGTCATAGCCCGCCGCTGGCGCCCGCAGAAACTCGAAGACGTCATCGGCCAGCGCGCGGTGACGCAGACGCTGCGCAACGCCGTCTCGCGGGGGCAGATCGCCCAGGCGTTCGTGTTCGCAGGGCCCCGCGGCGTCGGCAAGACCACGACCGCCCGCATCCTCGCGCGGATGCTCAACTGCGTGCACGGGCCGACCGCCGACCCGTGCGGGACCTGCGACGCGTGCGTGGAGATCGCCGAAGACCGTGACATGGATGTCCTCGAGATCGACGCCGCCACCAACACGGGCATCGACAACGTGCGCGAGGTGATCATCAACGGCCTCGCCATCGTGCCGGTCCGCGACCGCTACAAGGTGTTCATCATCGACGAGGTCCACCAGCTCTCGGGCCCCTCTTTCAATGCGCTGCTCAAGTCGATCGAGGAGCCGCCGCCGTATGTCGCCTTCATCATGGCGACGACAAGGCCCGACAAGATCCCCGACACGATCGTCTCGCGGTCGCAGCTTTTCGAGTTCCGGACGATCTCGAGCAAGGCCATCGCCGATCAGCTCCGGAAGATCGCCGACACCGACAAGATCGACGTGTCCGACGAGGCGCTCGCCCTCATCGCCCGCGCGGCCGAGGGCAGCATGCGCGACGCCGAGACGGCGCTCGACCAGGTGATGGCCTTCGCCGGCTCGTCGATCACCGTCGACGATGTGGCAACCGTCCTCGGGCTGGTCGGCCGCGATCTGCTCTTCGACATCCTGGCGGCCATCGCCGACGAAAACGCGCCCGCCGCCTTCGATCTCGCGGGCCGGGCCGTCGAATCCGGCTACGACCTCAAAGTGCTCTGCCGCGAACTCTCGAGACTCGTGCGCGACCTGATGGTGCTGAGCGTCGACGCCACCCGCATGAGCGACGCGGACATCGCGCCCGAAGGCGATCGCGATCGACTTGCGACGCTCCTGCCGCGCTTTTCCCGCGAGGACCTGCTTCGGGCCTTCGATCAGCTCTCCCGCGCCGAGCTGGACATCCGGAACTCGACCGAGCCGCGCCACCAGCTCGAGATGGCGCTCCTCAGGTGGATGCACCTCAGGAAGATGGTGCCGCTCGCCGAGGTGATCGCGAGCCTGCAGGAAGGCGGGAGCCCCGGCGGCTCGACCGCCCCGGCGGGCCGATCAGGATCGCCGCCGCAGAGCATGAGCGGGCCGGCCGCCGGCGGGTCCGGGCGCGGCCCGCGCGCCGATTCCGTGCTGCCCGGGAGCGAGATGCCGCGATCCTCGGCGGCGACTGCCGCCCACATTGCCGACGCGCGCCGCACCGCCATGGCCGCGGCCAGTTCCCCGACCCTCGCCGTGCCGGGCTCGCTCAAAGACCGGCTGCTCACGGAAATCCAGCGCACGCGCGCTGTCCTGTATGGGACCGTGGTGGCCCAGGCGCAGCGAATCGACGTCACAGCCGATCGCGTCACCTTCGTCTTTTCGCCGACCCATCGCATCCTGGCCGACCAGGTCTCGCAGCAGCGCGCCTGGCTCGAGAACCTCGCGACGACGCTCGCCGGCCGGCCCGTCACGGTGACGGGGGCGATTGGCGTTGCCGGCGAAGCCCGCGAGCCGGTCACCGGCACCCTCGAGCCCACCGGGCCGAACGGCAAGGGCCACCCCGTGCCGGACCTGAAGGCGGAAGCCCTGGCGAGTCCTGCCGTCCAGGCGCTCTTCGAGATCTTCCCGGTCGAAATCCGCGGGGTCGAGGAAATCAAACCACGATGAACATCCAGGAAATGATGAAGCAGGCGCAGCGCATGCAGGAGCAGATGCAGCGCCAGATGGCGGAACTGCGCGTCGAGGCGAGCGCGGGCGGCGGCATGGTGCGGGTGGTGGTCAGCGGCACGAAAACGCTCGAATCGCTCACGATCGATCCCGAGTGCGTTTCGAAGGAAGACGTCCAGATGCTGCAGGACCTGGTCGTCGCCGCCATCAACGACGCGTTCCGCAAGGTCGACGAACAGCTGCAGAACCAGCTCGGCGGGTTGATGGGAGGGTTGAAGCTCCCGGGGATCTAGCGAAGACCGCGACGTCCCAGAGGCGACCGCGTATCCGCATGTCACAACCTGAGTCGCTGACACGCCTGATCGAAGCGCTCCAGCGCCTGCCCGGCATCGGCCGGAAGAGCGCGCAGCGACTCGCCTTCCACATTCTGCGCACGCCTCGAGACGAGGCGGATCGGCTGTGCGACGCGGTCCGCGACGTGAAGGACCGTGTGACCTACTGTTCGAACTGCAACAACGTGACCGACGTCGATCCTTGCGGCATCTGCACCGACGACTCGCGCAACCACCGGCTCATCTGCGTCGTCGAGGAGCCGCAGAACGTCGTCGCCATCGAGCGCAGCCGCGACTTCAACGGCGCGTACCACGTGCTGATGGGCGCGCTCTCGCCGCTGCAGGGTATCGGGCCGGACGAGCTGAGGATCAAGGGCCTGCTGACGCGCGTGGGGGAGGGCGGCGCCGACGAGGTGATCCTGGCGACCAACCCGAACGTCGAGGGCGAGGCGACGGCCATCTACCTCGCGCGGCTGCTGAAGCCGCTCGGGGCGAAGGTCACGCGCATCGCGATGGGGGTGCCGGTCGGCAGCGATCTCGAATACACGGACGAAATCACGATGCACAAAGCGCTCGAGGGGCGCCGGGAGGTCTGACGCGATGCTGCCCGGATCCGTCCAGGTGCCGGCGTCGATCGTGCTGCTCGACGGGCGGGGCCGTGGCCTGCTTTGCGGGCTACCGCCTCTTCAAGTTCGTGCTGGGCGTCTACGGGTTCATTCTCGGCGCGCTCATCGGCAGCTCGATGATGGCCGCCAGCAACACCTGGTCGCTCGTCGCCGGCGCCATCGGCGGCGGCGTCGCGGGAGCGCTCGTGCTGCTGGCCGCGTATTTCGTGGCCGTCGCGCTCATCGGCGCGGGCGTCGGCGCGCTCATCGTCAATCTCGCGTGGAAGCCGATCGGAGGCGACCCGCACTGGATCGCCGTGGTCGTCTGCGCGGCCATCGGCGCCCTGGCGGCGATGAAGTTCCAGCGCCACGTGATCATCGCCGGAACGGCCTTTGCCGGCGCGTGGACGATGCTTGTCGGCGCGACCGCGCTCGTGCTGAAGTCGCCTCACGCGGCGTCGGCCGGCGGCGACGTCTGGATGATCTACCCCACCACGGCGCCGGGCAACGCGACGTGGATCTATGCCGCGTGGATTGTGGTCAGCCTCGTCGGGATATACGTGCAGCTTCACACGAGCGGGACGAAGAAGGGGAAGAAGAAGGCCTGAGGCCTGAGTCGCTCGTAGGTCGGGTCTTTAGACCCGACGATGATGCCGGGTCTGAAGACCCGGCCTACGAGATTCACCGGGTCTGAAGCCCCGGCCCGAAGCCTGATACGCGCGGCCGGCCGGGGCGCGAGCACGACTCGCGCCCCGGTGTGGTCCGCGCTCTGCTAGAACCTGAACCCGAAGGCGACGCGGAACGTGCGGCCGCCGGTCTGCCCCTGGAAGGGGATCGGGTAGTTCCTCGGACCGGTTCCCTGACCGTAGAGCGAACCGAGCGTGTACCCGGTCGCGAGACCCATGGAGTCCAGCGGACTGGCCGGATCCGGACTGACCGTGACGTTCCACGAGGTCAGCGTCTGGTTGTTGAGCAAGTTGTAGACATCGAACTTCACCCAGGGCCGGAGGCTCTGGAAAACGGGGATGTCGTAGTTGAGCGACGCGTCAAGGAGCGCGTAGCCCTTGAAGCTCTGCGAGCCCCGCGATCCGAAGTAGATCGTCTGGCTCGACGGCGCGTCCGGGTACCCCTGCTCGGCGAGCAGGGCCGTCTGGATCTCCGTGAGGGACTGGCCCGCGGCCGCCAGGCTGTAGGTGAGGCCCGAATCGACGCGCAGCAGGCCCGAGAGGCTCACGCGTCCGGCGCTGCGCAGATCGAGCGTGTAGGACGACCACAGCCGGAGCTTCGACTGCTGGTAGTCATACAGCTTCCCGGCCGGATACGCCCGGTCCGGCTGGTAGATGCTCGGCAGGCCGTTGGCGCCGGCATAGTCGCCGAAGGTGGACCCGATCCCGGGCTGGTTCGCGTTCTCGCCCTGGAAGTTGCCCTCGTTCTTCAGCTGGAGCGTAAAGGTGGCTCCGGCGACCCAGTTCGGGAGGAACCGGTAGTTCCCCTGGAACACGAGCGCCTGGTAGTCGCGCTGGGGGATGTCCGTGTTCCTGTAGACGATGTTCGTGAAGGTGCCGAAATCGACACCGTTCTGCACGACATGGGTCGTGCCGTTGCTGATGTCGATGAAGTCCTCGATGAAGTTCCTCGTGCTCCGCCAGACGTAGGCGACTTCAACCGAGCCCTTGCCCCAGAGATCGCTGCCCGCCGATACCGTGAATTCCTTGGCGATCGGCGATGACAGGTCGCTCGCCATCGAGACGTTGGCGGTCGGGAAGCTGCCGAACACGACCTGGTAGTTCGCCGGATCGAGGCCGGCCCCGAAGCCGCGTCCCTGTCCGGCCGGTCCCGTGTAGGCGCCGATGGTCAATGCCGGGTTGCCCACGGGGCTGTTGGCGCCGATCTGGGCCTCGTTGTAGCGGCCGGCATAGTGACCGTAGGTCGCGTGGAACACCAGCTTGCTCGTTGCCGAGCGGCGCGAATGCGGCCGCGAGGCGCGGCACGATGGTGTTGGTCCTCACCCCCTGGATGCCGCCGGTCGACATGCCGTTCACGTGCTCGAACCGCGCGCCGAGATCGAACGACAGCATGTTGTTGACGACCCAGTGGTCCTGGACGAACGCGGACTGCGTGTCCACGTGCAGCGAAGCCCCCCGGGTGGCGATCCAGTGCTGCACGAGCGAATCGCCCGGCGAGAAGATCGGGATCAGGTAGCCGTTCGCGTCGTACACGGGCCCGCCATCAGGCGTGGTGACGAAGTCGGTGACGAACACGTAGCTCGTGGGTGACTGGGAATTGCCGCCGTTGCGCTCGCTCCGGAACCACTCGTACCCGACCTTGAAGTCGTGGCGCCCGGCGCCGATCACGCTGTAGGACAGGCTGCCGGTGGCCTGCTGGTTGTTGCGGTCCTCCGGGTCGGTCGCGTCGAAGTACGGCGCGTTGTAGGCCCAGCCGCCGTCGCCGAGCGACAGCGTGAAGAACGGCGAATCCGCCATCACCGTGCTCGAGCCGCCGGCGTTCTGGAAGCTGAAGTGGCGCCGCGAGTACTGCGCCTCGAGGAAGAGGTTCGAGGCGAGGATCCCGCGCCAGTTCGCGCCGAGCGTCCAGTTCGGGTTCTGCTGGCTGATGAGCGTGTGCGGATCGATCTCGTAGCCGCCGATGGCGGGCGTGTCCTTCAGATCGGTCGGCGCGTCGATGAAGCTGACCGTGAAGGTGTGCTCGTTGTTCGGGCTGCCCGTGATCTTGATCTCGCCGCGCTTGTTGTCGTTCACGGTGCTGTAGGTGGATCCGGTTTCTGGGAACGTGTTCGCCGTGGTCGTCTTCGCCAGGCGCCCCGCGCCGAAGAACCACAGCCGATCCCTGACGATCGGCCCGCCGAGCGTGCCTTCCCAGATGGTGTTCAGCTTGCTCTTGACCGTGACGTCGTGCGCCTTCTCGTAGGGCGTGAGCGTGCTCCAGGTCGGGTCCAGCAGGTTCAGCCTGAGGCTGCCCGAGAACCGGTTGCTCCCGCTCTTGGTGATGGCGTTGACCACGCCGCCGGAGAATCGGCCGTATTCGGCCGGGATGCCCGCGGTGAGCACCTGGGTCTCCTGCACCGCGTCTTCGATGAACACGTTCTGCGGCGAGCCGAACAGGTTGTCGTTGACGTCGACGCCGTTGATCATGAACAGGTTGTCGTAGGCGAACGCCCCGTTGATGTTCAGCTGCCGGTTGTTCGGCGCCGTGCTCTCGGTGACCGACGCCGCGAGGTTCGCGATGCCCTCGATGTCGCGCCGGCTCGCCAGCAGCTCGATCTGATCGTGTTTCAGGTTCGTGTTGATCGCGGGGGTCGTCACGAGCGTCGGCGCTTCGGCCGTGACCTGGACGACCTCCTGGACGTTGGCGAGCCTCATCACCATGGACACTTCAGCGACGCTGCCGAGCTCCACCTCGACCTGCTTCTCGATGGTCGCCATGCCGCTCATGCTGAAGGTCACGGTGTAGGTTCCCGGCGGCAGACCGCGGAACTGGAACGATCCGTCCGAGGCCGTCACCATCGTGCGCTCGCCCTGCAGCGCCGGCGACTTGATGTTCACCGTTGCGCCGGGCAGCGACAGCTTGTCGGCCGTCGTGACCGCTCCGCGGAGGATTCCGGACTGGGTTCCCTGTGCAAACGCGGGCAGGGCGGCGCAGGCGAGGACGAGCGACGTGAGAAGCAGCGGGCGGACCCACCGGGCCCGTGCCCTCGAGGCGATTCCGCCTGGAAGGAGAGACGCCATCTTTCACCTCCCACCAGGCCCCGTTGGCCTGGTGTCGACAATAGGGATACTCTCGGCCCCCGACCGGAATCACCTAGTCAAAGAATGTGCCATTGGACGCGCGCGTGACGACCGGCGTTTCGGGAGGGGAGCGGCTCGCCGGAATCCAGGTTTCCGGATAGGGCCGGCCAACCCGATGCAGGAGGCTGGATCTCCGGGCCGACGGCCGCCGTAAAGCGAGGCAGGATAACAGGATACGGTGAATGGCCTGGAACTTCGCGCGCGTTTGATCGTCTAAGGCCCGGTGGTTCAGGCGGGCCGAAGCCGAGTGCATCCGGTCTGGCCACAGGGCCTGTGGCCTGTAGCCTGTAGCCTGAGGCTTGGCGGGTATCTATCCGATCGCCTTCTTCCTGAACTTCCTCAGCCCGAACCAGATGAACAGGGCGTTGAAGGCGATGAGCCCGCCGAAGACGACTACCCCGGAAAGGTGCGGGAATTGCGGCGCGAGCGCGCTCCGGAATCCCTCGCTGGCGTACACGAACGGGTTGACCAGCACGATCTTCTGCAGCACCGGGAACGGCGCGAGCGCGCTCCACGGGTAATACGTGCAGCCGAGGAAGATCATCGGGCCGATGATCAGGCTGAACATGATCCCGATCTGCGATTGGCCGAGCGAACACCCGAGCGTCAGGCCGATCGACGCGGCGAGCGACGCCACCAGCACGGCAAGGACGATGAGCTCCAGGGGCTGCGCAAAGCTGATCTGCACGCCGCTGCCGAGCACGACGAGCGCCGTGGGGATGACGACGCTGCCGGCGACGAGCGCCTGGAGGCTGCCCGCGACGACCTTCTCGATCGCCACCCACTCGATCGCCATCGGCGCGAGGAGCCGATCCTCGATCTCTTTCGAGAACTGGAAATCGGCAATCATCGGGAACGCGACCGCCTGGAGCCCCGAGAGGAGCATGCTGATCGCGATGATGCCCGGCAGCAGCAGGCTCTTGTACTCCTGGGGCATCATGCCGCTTGTCGTCATGATCCGGCCGAAGACGAACACGAAGAGCATGGGCTGCACGAGGTTCTGAAGGAGCAGCGGCACGAAGTTGCGCCGCGCGACGCGCCCGTCGCGGCCGAGCATCGCGAAGAAGGCACTGAAGTTCATCCGCGAAGGCTCCTTCCCGTGTGATGCAGGAACAGGTTCTCGAGGCTCGGCTCCGAGATGTGGACATCGCGGATGCTGGCGCCCGCCGCTCCGGCCGCCGCGACGATCTGCGGGATGAGCGTGCCGCCCCGATCGGCATAGAGATCGAGGCCAAGCGGCGGCTGCCTCTTCACCTCGGTCACGCCGGGAATCCCGGCGAGCCCGGCCGTCAGCCGATCGCTCACCTCGTCGAAGGTCAGGCGCAGCAGGAACCCGCCGGGCACCGAGCGCTTGAGCTCGGCGGGCGAGCCCATGGCGATCACGCGCCCGTGATCGATGATGGCGAGCCGATGGCACAGCGCGTCGGCCTCTTCCATGTTGTGCGTCGTCAGCAGCACCGTGTGGCCGCGCTTGTTGAAGTCGGCGACGAGGTCCCAGAGCATCAGGCGCGTCTGCGGGTCGAGGCCGGTGCTGGGCTCGTCGAGGAAGAGCACCTCGGGCAGGTGCATGAGCGCGCGGGCGATCGAGAGGCGCTGCATCATGCCGCCCGAGAACCCGGTGACCAACTGGTCCGCGCGGTCGCCGAGCTCGAAGCGATCGAGCAGCTCCGCCGCGCGCGCCTGCCGGTCCTTGAGCGGGATGCCGAAGTACGCGGCATGGAACAGGAGGATTTCGCGCGCGGTCAGCGCGAAGTCCAGGTTGGGCTTCTGCGGCACGACGCCGATGAGGCGCTTGACCTTCGCGTGGTCGCCCCACACGTCGACACCGCCGATGAACGCCCTCCCGCCGGTCGGGCGAATCCGCGTCGTCAGCACGCCGACGGTGGTGGACTTGCCGGCGCCGTTCGGGCCGAGCAGTCCGAACATCTCTCCGGGCTCGATCTCGAGCGAGATGCCGTCGAGGGCGACGACCTCGTACTTCTTCTTCTTCTCGGGGCGCTTGAAGAACTTGACGCCGGTCATCGGCCCGCCCCGGACGAGCGCCCCGGCCGGCGGCGCCGACGTGTAGATCTTGCGAAGCGAGTCGATGCGGATGCCGACGTCCATGGTGTCGAGTCCTGTTGAGTCCGCCTGGCGCGCGCGATCCTCCAAGTCTACCGGCTGGGCATGGCGCCTGGAAAGAGAGCACCGTAGGGGCGACCCGGTGGGTCGCCCGATCAGGCGTGACCGTCGCCCGTCGTAGGGGCGACCCGGTGGGTCGCCCGGGCTCCGGCCATGTATGATCCTCGCATGCGCACCCGTTCTCTGCCCGTCTTCGCATTCGTCGCCGCGGCGATCGCCCTGCTTCAACTCGCGCCGGCCGCGCAATCCCGGCCCGCACAATCGAAGCCCGCGCCGCCGCCGTTTCGCGTCGAGGAGGCGCGGATCGCGGACATTCACGCGGCCATGAAGGCGGGGCGCCTGACCTGCCGCGACCTGGTGCAGTCTTACCTGCGCCGAATCGACGCCTACGACAAGAACGGCCCGGCCATCAACGCGATCGTCCTCGTCAACACCGCCGCGCTCGCGCAGGCCGACGACCTCGATCGCCGGTTCGCCGGAGGGGGCTTGACCGGGCCGCTCCATTGCGTGCCGATGATCGTGAAGGACAACTTCGAGACGACGGGCTTGCAGAGCGCCAACGGATCGCTTTCGCTCGAGGGCTACGTGGCGTCGAAAGACGCGTTCCAGGTTCGCAAGGTCAAGGAAGCCGGCGCGATCGTTCTCGCAAAGTCCAACATGGCGGAGTGGGCGTTCACGCCCTACGAGACGGTCAGCTCGATTCTGCCGGGCTACACGAGGAACCCCTACGCCCTCGATCGCGTGACGGCCGGCTCGAGCGGCGGCACGGCGGCCGCCATCGCCGCCAGCTTCGGCGCCGTCGGGCTCGGCAGCGACACCGGCAACTCGATTCGCGGTCCCTCGTCGCACCAGGCGCTCGCCGGCATCCGGTCGACGATGGGCCTGACGAGCCGCGCCGGCGTGTTCCCGCTCAACCTGCTCGCCGACATCGCGGGGCCGATGGCGCGAACCCTCGAAGACGCCGTCGCCGTGTTCCAGGTGATCGTGGGCGAGGATCCGGACGACCCGGCCACGGCCGCGTCGCACGGCCGCGCGCCGGAACAGTACGCGGCCTCGCTCAATCGCGACGGGCTGAAAGGCGCGCGCATCGGCGTCCTCCGGGACGCGTTCGAGCGCGGCACCACCGATCCCGAGATCGCTGAAGTCTTTGCCGCGGCCCTCGACGACATCCGGCGCGCGGGCGCCGTCATCGTCGATCCGGCCGCCGTGGCAGGGCCTCAGCGAGATTCGCCGCGCGCAGAACGCCGGACCGTGCATGGGCTTCAAGTACGACCTCAACCGCTTCCTCGCCGCCCGAGGCGACGCGGTGCCGGTGAAGAGCCTCGCCGAGATCATCAAGTCCAGGAGATTCCACCCGACCGTGCAGCGCAGGCTCGAGCAGTCGGAGGCAGGGCCGGAGAACGGCCCGGACACGCCCGCGTGCAAGGCCGAGATGGAGTATCGCGACCAGGTGCGCGCCGCCGTCACGAAGACGATGGACCAGCTGAAGCTGGACGCGTTCGTCTATCCGACGTGGAGCAATCCGCCAAGGCTCATCGGCGATCTGAACACGCCTCACGGAGACAACAGCCAGTTCTACTCGCCGACGACCGGGTTTCCGGCGATCCAGGTGCCGATGGGATTCACGCGCGGGGGACTCCTGCCGGCGGGCATCACGTGGTTCGGTCGGGCGTGGTCCGAGGCGACGCTCATCAGGCTCGCCTATGCGTACGAGCAGGCGACCCGCCACCGCCGCGCGCCGCCAACGACGCCGGCACTGCGGTGACGCGGGCACCACGGATCGCGCGGCCGTTGGCTGGTCGCGAAGTCGGTCCCTTGAGCCGAGCCGAGGACGACAGCTCGCAAAGCGCATCGAAGGGGCCGATATCCGGGATGGGTTGCGGGACCCATCCCTGCCGCCGACAGCACCCCGAAGATGCGCTTTGCCGGCGAGCGCGAGCTGGACCGCGACTCGACCTGCCAATGGCCGCAAGTCCCAAGCCTCCAGCCTGATTCTGATCTAGACTTACCCGTCCTCTGGAGGGACCCGATGATGCGCAGGATTGCAGTCATGATGCTTGCGGCCCTTGTCGCCGCACTGGTAGTTTTCGTGACGGTTCACGCCCAGACCCCGGCACCGGTCGTCGCCCAGCCAGCCGCCGACGATCCGATTCGCACCCTGGTCGGCCAGCTTGACCTCGAAAAGTACAAGGCCACCATCAAAGGCCTGACCAAGTTCGGCGATCGCCGCCAGGGCACCGACCGAAATCGTGCCGCGATCGACTGGATCGAGGCGCAGCTCAAGAGTTACGGCTGCACCAACACCGAGCGGATCAAGTACGAATACAACCCGCCGCAGCGCGGTTCGGGCGCCGGCACCGGTGCGGCCGCGGGAGCCGCCGGGCGGGCGGGCGGCGGGGCGGGAGCAGGCGCGGCAGCAGGAACCGGAGGGCGCGCGGCAGGCGGAGGCGCGACGGGCGCCGGCGCAGCTGCAGCAGGGACTGGCCAGGGACGAGGTGGACGAGGCGGCGGCAATCCTCAGAAGGGCATCCGCGGCCCGACCGGCGTGAACAACGATCCGATGAAGCAGCCGGACGTCAAGGTTCGCGAGCTGGACATGCAGCCGACCGCTCCCGGGCCGCGCGAGGAGGTTTACTGTACGAAGATCGGCTCCGCGCGCCCGAACGAGATGGTGATCATCGGCGGTCACATGGACGGGCTTGGGTTTGCCGAAGCGGCAAACGACAACGGCTCCGGCACGGCCATCGTCATGGAGCTGGCGCGCCTGTTCAGCGCGCCGGGCGTGCAGACCGACGCGTCGATTCGCTTCATCCTGTGGAACAACGAGGAGACGGGCCTGAACGGCGCCCGGGCGTATGTCGATCAGCGACGCGAGCTTCAGGGAAAGGAAAATCCGCCAGGCTCGGGTAAGTACCCGGAGCCGAAGTGGCTCGCGATGATCCAGCACGACATGATGCTGTGGGATCACGGCATGCCGCTCGCCGATGGAAAGCTTCCGCCGGAACAGCGTCCCGAGGCGGACGTGAACGTCGAGTTCGCAGGCACCTCGAAGATGGCAAAGGAGTCCGGCGACCTCGCGTGGGCGATGCGGGCGGCCAACGATCGCTACGCGACCGACTATACGGCGACGGTCGGCAACCGCATGTCGAACACAGACTCGGCGGCGTTCCAGGACTACGTGGCGTCGGTGAGCCTGCGCGAGCTGGAGCGCGGCTCGCAGGTCGGGTCCGGCTGGGACCCGAACTGGCATACACCGACCGACATGTTCGCGACGTATAGCGACAAGGACTTCAAGCTCGGGCTGAACGCCGCGCAGACGACGCTCGCCACCGTGGCTCAACTCGTGGGGCTCAAGATCGTGAAGTGATTCGGCGGAGGTCGAGGCATGGCCTGAAGGCCCGATCGGCGCTCCGTGGCCCGGGCGGAGCCGGCCGGGCCCCGGCGGGAGGTGGTCGAATATGAGCGAACCAACCGCCCCTTCGTCCTCCCTCGCCACGATCATGGCTTACGGCAGTCGGGACGTGATCCTGCTGCTCCGGCCAGACGGCCGGATCATCGAAGCGAACGCCGCGGCGGCCGACGCCTACCTCTACAGCCGCGAAGAGTTGCGGACGATGACGGTCGCCGACCTCAGGCCGGCCGAAGGCCTGCAGGACACTCCAGGTCAGCTCGCCACCGCTGACGCCCAGGGCGTTCTCTTCGAAACGCAGCACCGCCGCAAGGACGGCAGCGAGTTTCCCGTCGAGATCAGCTCCCGCGCCGTCACTGCCGCCGGCGAGCGGTTCATCGTCAGCGTCATTCGTGACATCAGCGAAAGGAAGCCGGCGGGACAGGCGCTTCGCGAGAGCGAGGAGAAATTCCGCAAAGCGTTCATGACCGGGCTCGACGCCTTCTACATCGCCACGCTCGACGGGCTGATCCTCGAGTGCAACGCGGAGTGGGAGAAGCTGTTCGGTTACTCGAAAGAGGAGGCCATCGGCCGGACGTCTCTGGAATTGAACCTCTACGCCAATCCCGCGGATCGCACGATCCTGGTCGGCGAGATCGAGGCGCATGGACAGGTGAAGGACCTCGAGTTGAAGGGCGCCGGAAGAACGGCGAGCTCTTCGACTGCTCGCTCTCCGTCAGCATCGTCATGATTTCGAATACCCCGCACACGCTGGGCGTGCTGCGGGACGTGACCGAGCGCAAGCACGTGGACGCGGCACTGAAGGAAAGCGAGTCCCAGCTGCGGCAGGCGCAGAAGATCGAAGCGATGGGACGGCTGGCGGGCGGCCTGGCGCACGATTTCAATAACATGCTCGCCGTCATTCTCGGCCACGTGGAGCTCGCGCTCGGCCAGGCCGGGACCGACGCCGCCATTCGGCCCGAGCTGGAACAAATCCAGAGCGCCGCCAAGCGGTCCGCCGAGCTGACGAGCCAGTTGCTCGCCTTCGCCCGCAAGCAGACGATTCGGCCCCGCACGCTCGACTTGAATCACACCGTCGGCGAGATGCTCAAGATGCTGCAGAGGCTCATCGGCGAGAACATCGAGCTCGACTGGAAGCCGGGTGACCGCCTGTGGCCGGTTCGCGTGGACCCGTCGCAGCTGGACCAGGTGCTCGTGAATGTCGCCGTCAACGCGCGCGACGCCATCGGCGGCGCCGGAACGCTCACGCTCGAGACGCGCAACGTGACCTTCAGCACAGCCGATGGCCAATCGCATCCCGGCCTGCTGCCCGGTGACTACGTGGAAGTACGTGTGGCCGACACGGGCTCTGGGATGTCCTCCGAGGTCCTCTCGAAGGCCTTCGAGCCGTTCTTCACGACCAAGGGGCTCGGGCGCGGCACGGGCCTTGGCCTCTCGACCGTGTACGGCATCGTGAAGCAGAACGGCGGCTACGTGACGCTCGAAAGCGAGCTGGGCCGCGGCACGACCGTGCGGATCTACCTGCCCCGGGGCGACGAGCCGCCTCGGCAACCGCTCGCCCATCCCGTCTCCGACGTGCTGGTTCGGGGCAACGAAACCGTGCTCGTGGTGGAGGATTCCCCGCAGGTGCGCAGCTTGACGACCAAGCTCCTGACCAACCTCGGGTACCTCGTGCTGTCAGCCGCGGCTCCCAACGAGGCCATCCGGGCTGCCGAAGCGCACGCGGGCCCGATCGATCTGCTCGTCACCGACGTGATCCTGCCCGAGATGAACGGGCGGGAGCTGTGGACGCGCATCGCACAAGTGCGGCCTGGTACTCGGTGCCTGTTCATGTCGGGCTACACCCACGACATCATCAGCGAGAAGGGGGTGCTCGCGCCCGGCGTGCATTTCGTGCAGAAGCCCTTCTCGGCCTCGAGCCTGAGTAACGCCGTACGCGAGGCCCTCGACGATTGAAGGGTAAGGAGTCCGAGCGGCGGAGGCGCAGATGAACGTCGACCACATCCATTGGCTCGGGCACGCGTCGTTCCGCGTCCAGGACGGCGCGACGATCATCTACATCGACCCCTGGAAGATCGGCGCGGGCGCGCCGAAGGCCGATGTCGTGCTCATCACGCACGGCCACTCCGATCATTTCTCGCCTGAAGACCTCGCGAAGATCGTGAAGCCGGGCACCGTGTTCGTCGCGCCGGCGGACGTGGCGACGAAGATCAAGGGCACTGTGCTCGTCGCGAAGCCAGGCGAGACCGTGCGCACGGGCGCCCTCACGATCGAGGCGGTCCCCGCCTACAACATGAACAAGCAGTTCCACCCGAAATCGAACGCCTGGGCGGGCTACGTGGTCACCCTCTCGAGCGGCCAACGCATCTACCACAGCGGCGACACCGACGCGATTCCGGAAATGAAGGCGCTAAAGGTGGACGTGGCGATGATGCCGTGCGGCGGCACCTACACGATGACCGCGGAGGAAATGGCCGAGGCCGCCAACAGCTTCAAGCCTGCGATTCTCATCCCGATGCACTGGGGCGACATCGTCGGGTCGAAGGCCGACGCGGATACCGTCGCGAAGACCTTCAAGGGACAGACCGTCATCAAGACGGTGGAGAAATAGGGTGCCGTACGACATCTGGCCTTCCCTGGCGAAGTGCGTCCCGGCCACGTTCGTCCACGAGTGGCCGCCGTTCGACGAGCGGAAAACGCCGAGGACGCGATCGGCTCCCGCGCTCGAGGCATCGCTCGCCAGCGCGTACACGATCCGCGAGTCGGTCGGCGCGAGCGCGAGCGTCGTTCGCCCGATCCGGTCCGCGGGCGGCAGGCCTGTCGTCAGCTGGGTCCACGCCGTGCCGCCGTTCGTCGATCGATAGATTCCGCTGGCGGACCCGGGCCCGGTGAAGGTGGCCAGCAGGACGCCCTGGCTGGCCGGGTCGAAGACGATACTGTGGCACCAGTAGTTGTTGGCCGAGACCATCGTCAGGCGCCGCCACGTCGCGCCGCCGTCGCGCGTTTCGTACAGTCCGCCGAAGTCGTTGTCGCTCGACACACGCCCGTACCCGATGCCGCCGACCAACACGTGGCCGCCGTCGAACGGATCGATCGCGATCACGCCGACGCGGCGCGGGATGCCGGTCCCATCCGATGCCGCCCACACCTTCCAGCTCCGGCCGCCGTTCTCCGACCGGTAGATCCCGTCGCCCGGATACGAGTCGGCGGAGAGGTTCGCCTCGCCGGTCCCGCAGTAGAGCGTGGAGGGCGCGGACGGGTCGATCGCGAGCGCGCCGATCTCGAGCGGAGTGTGCGTGCGCCAGCGCTCGCGCCAGTGCCGGCCCGCATCGGTGCTCTCCCACACGCCGCCGCCCGCGGCGCCGATCCAGAGATGGTCGGCGTTGGCCGGGTCGCAGACGAGCGCCGTGCACCGGCCGCCGATGTTGGTCGGGCCGGAGAGATGCCACGCGGCGTGTGCCGCCACCGGCACCATCCGGCGCGCCAACCGGCGCGCGCGCAGGATTCTGGCGGAGGGCGCTTCGCGGAACGGCCAGGCGACACGTGCGCGGAACCAGCCCGCGCGGGGCTTGTGACGGCTGAGGCGCGGGGCCGGCGCGCCCGGCTTCCGTGCCTTTCGCCAGCTACGTCCACGAGAGCATGCCGCTCGAGATCCTCGAGCGCATGAACCTGAGGGAGCGAATCCTGGAGGCCGCCGGAGGACCGGTCCGCAGATGGTTCGCCCGGCAGTGGCTCCGTGGAAAGGACGCTCCGGCCTTGGCGCGATTCATCCACGATCACCGGCCGAAGGACGTCGTCGCGCAGTGGGAGAAGGTGAAGAACGCGGACGGCCTCGCCTTCATCGCGCCGGTCTTCTGGCTGCA
This sequence comes from uncultured Acidobacteriota bacterium, assembly GCA_963695795.1. Classification (GTDB taxonomy): domain Bacteria; phylum Acidobacteriota; class Vicinamibacteria; order Vicinamibacterales; family JAKQTR01; genus CAVOHU01. The sequence continues at coordinate 38,684 of CAVOHU010000003.1, forward strand.
CTTTCCCGCGATCCTGAAGGGCTGGTTCGAGCGGGTCTTCAGCTACGGCGACGCGTACTCGTTGACCATGGAAGGCTGGGACGACCAGGTGAGCGGACGCGTTCCGCTCCTCCAGCACCAGAAGGCCCTCGTCATCAGCACCACGCTGTTTCAGGAGGCCGACTACACGCGCATGCTGGAAGCGCCGATGAGGCACGTCATTGACGAGTGGGGGCTTCAGTACCCGGGCGTCAAGAAAGTCGAGCACGCCTACTTCTACGGCGTCCCGCTCGCGAGCGAGGCTACGAGGCGCGACTACCTGGCGCGCGCGTACGAGCTCGGACGGGGATTCGCCTGAAGCCTGATCGTCTCCCGCCCCTGCTTCGCCCTCCGAGAACACGATCGCTGGCCACTGTCCTCTTCCCGTCCGCGAGGAGGACAGTGGTGGGATGCCCGAGGCGGCCAACTCGTTCAAGCCGGCCATCCTCATCCCGATGCACTGGGGCGACATCGTCGGGTCGAAGGCGGACGCGGATACCGTCGCGAAGATCTTCAAGGGACAGACCGTCATCAAGACGGTCGAGAAGTAGGGGAGCGCCGAGCTAGTCGCGAATCGACGCGCCGGCCCTCATTCCTCGCTTGACCTCGCGCCACGTCACGACCCTCCGGCGGGCCTCGTCGACCAGCCGCACTCGAGCCGCGTGCATGCTAGCCCAGAACGTCAGCGGCGGGACCGACTGGAACGCCGTCACCTCCGCCTGGCAGCGCGGCAGGTTGTAGAACGGGATGCGCGGCTGGACGTGGTGGATGTGGTGCAGGCCGATGTTGCCCGTCATCCACTGCAGCACCTTCGGCAGCTTGTAGTAGGAGCTGCCCTCGAGCGCCGCCCTGATCGGCTCCCACGCCGGACGCCGCGCCCAGTAGGCGTCCTCGAATTGATGCTGCACGTAGAACAGCCACACGCCCGCGACGCCCGCGACGAGCAGCGTCGGCAACTGGCTCACCAGGAACGCGGGGATGCCGACCGTGTAGTGCGCGGCGACGAGGACGGCGACCATCGCCGCGTTCGTGAAGTGCACGCTGAACCGCTCGCGCCTGCCGTCGTGGCGGGACGTGAACCGCTGGTGGATGACGAACTCGATCGCGGGGCCGATGCCCAGCATGATGAACGGATTGCGGAAGACCCGGTAGAAGAGGCGGCGGATCCACGACGCCTTGAGATACTCGGCGACCGTGAGCGTCCACACGTCGCCGGTGCCCCGGCGGTCGAGGTCGCCGACCGTCGCGTGGTGCTCGGCGTGCGCGCGCTGCCATTTCTCGAACGGCGTCAGCGTGAGGAGCCCGGAGGCGTAGCCGAGGATTCGGTTCGCGCGGCGCGAGCGGAAGAACGAGCCGTGCGTGCAGTCGTGGAAGATGATGAAGGTGCGCACCAGGAACGCCGCGGTCGGCACGTAGAGCGCGGCGGTCAGCCAGAAGTGCCCGCGCGAGGCCGCGATCGCCATCGTGGTGGCCAGGGCGAAGTAGGGCGGGAAGGTCGCGAGGATTTCTCCGACCGCGCGGGACACGCGCGGACGCCCGAACGGTTCGACCAGGGAGTACAACTCGGATTTCTGACGCATGGCGCGACTCTCGATCTCTTGACGACGACGCGGCGCGAGTGCTCGGTAACGAGGGAGTGTGCGGACAGCTCAGGGCAGGACTTGACGGTCGGTCCGGCGCGTCGCCGGATTTCTGGTGTCTTGGAGTGAGTCGCCGACTCCATCCATGATACCCGATTATCTCGCTCCGGGTTACAGAATTGCGGGACCGTGCGGCGCCTCCGCCGCCCGGCGTGGTGCTAGAATCCACATAGGCCACATATATTCGAGGGGGTTCGGCCGATGCCTCAGCTCCACACCTACGTCCCCTCCCGCCTGGCCGCGCGCATCGCGGCGCGGGCCAAGGCCCGCGGCCTGCCCGTGTCGCGGTACCTGGCCGAGCTCATCCGCCGCGACGTCGATCTCGGGTGGCCGGATGCGTACTTCGATCGGGTGGTCGGCGGCTGGCACGGGCGTCCGCTCCGGCGCCCGCCCCAGGGCGCGATCGACGAGCGGGACGCGCTCTGATGTACCTGCTCGACACGAACGCCTGCATCCGGATGCTCAACGGGACGTCGGCACCGCTCATCGCCGAGGTGCGGCGCCGCGCACCGACCGAGCTCCGACTCTCGTCGATCACGCGCGCCGAGTTGATCTACGGCGCGCGCCGCAGCGCCCGCGTGAGCCAGAACCTCTCCCTGCTGTCGGCGTTCTTCGCGCCGTTCATCTCGTTGCCCTTCGACGACGCGTGCGCGGAGCACTACGGCGCGGTGCGGGCGGCGTTGACCGCCACGGGCCGGCCGATTGGTCCGAACGATCTGCTGATCGCGGCGACCGCCCTTGCGCACGACCTGACGCTCGTGACGCACAACGTGCGCGAGTTCTCGCGGATTGCCGGGCTCAAGATCGAGGACTGGGAACGGAGTGCGGCCGGGTGAATCCCGGCGCGAGTCGTCGGTCGGCTTCAGCGAGCGCGAGATCCCGCCTCTCTCGCGTGCGTTGATTGACCCTGTGTGGCCGATTCGCTAATATCGAGGGTCTGGCTGAGGGCCGAGAAATCTGCCCGAGGCCGCGCGTCCTGCCAATGTTCCTCAGTAGCTCAATGGCAGAGCATCCGGCTGTTAACCGGAGGGTTGTAGGTTCGAGTCCTACCTGAGGAGCCATCTTCTCGTTCTCCGATCCCTCCAACTCGAAGATGGCTCCGAGCTCCGGACTCGAACGCGTTGGTCGGGTTGCCCGCCGTCGCTGACCTGCGGGTGGATCGCGGTCCTCGGCCAGCTATGGCGGGTCCGCCATAGCAGCGCACTCGACTGGAACCTGCGAGTGCGTTGCGGCGGCGGATAGGTTCGAGTCCTACCTGAGGAGCCAAATTCCTAGGGAATTCCATCGTTCTCGTATCGGCCGCTACCCACCGACCGACCACCAGCGTTTCCGCAGGGTCTTCGAAGCGGACGGCCGTCGGGCGCCTGCGCTGACTAAGCGCCGTCGACGCGTTTCGCCGGGCCGTCTCGATCCAGCCCGACGCTACCGATGCATGGTTCTGTTTCGGCGTCGCCTACTGCGGCCAGCAGAGGGTCGTCGAGTCGATAGCCGCGCACCACCGAGCCGCGCTCGCGGCGTCGGAGAACGCGTTCTATTGGTACACGCTCGGCACGATGTACCAGACCTTCCAGCCACGGCGGTGGCGTCCAGCAGCCTTGGCCTCCTTCAACAACGCGCTCAGGTGCCAGCAGGTATACCCCGAGGCGCGCGCCGCGAGAAGGAACCCGCGACGCGGTTCGTTCAATGCGTGCTATCGTCCTGATCCGGAGAACATGACTATGAAGCGACTTCTTGGCCTCGTCCTCCTCGCACTGTCAATCCCCGGCCTGTCAGGCGCTCAGGCCAAGACCGCTCAGGCGACCACGTCCGCCGTCAGGTACGGCGCCAACGCGACGGCCGGACGCACTTTTACGCACGACGGCGTGACGCTCTACTACGAAGTCTATGGCGCCGGGGAACCCCTCTTGGTGGTGCACGGCAACGGCGCCAGCATCGGCGGCCTGAGCGCCCAGATCGATCACTTCCGCAAGCGCTACCAGGTGATTGCGATGGACAGCCGGGATCATGGGAGATCCGGCGACAGCCCCGACAACATCACGTACGAGAAGATGACTGACGATCTTGCGGCGCTGCTCGACCACCTGAAGACCGGGCCAGTCAACGTACTGGGTTGGAGTGACGGGGGCATCGAGGCCCTGCTGCTCGGGATCCGGCACCCGGCGAAGGTGAAGAAGATCGCCGCGATGGCCGCCAACCTCAATCCGAGCGCGGACGCCTATCGTCCGGAGCTCATCGCCGCAGTCAAGTCGATGATTGACGCGACCCCCGCCGCCGTCAGAGAAACGCCACAGGGGCGGCGTGCGGCGAAGGTGAGGCGCATGGCGCTCGACGAGCCGCACATCGCCGTGACGGCGCTCGAAGCCATCAGCGCACCCACCCTGATCCTGGCGGGCGATCACGACCTCATCCGCGACGAGCACACGGTGGAGATCTTCCACCACCTCCCCAACAGTCAGTTGGCCATCTTCCCAAACGCGACGCACATGGTGCCGTTCGACGACCCCGCGTTGTTCAACGCCACCGTGGAGCGGTTCTTCCGCACGCCGTTCGTGAAGAAGGACTGGCTCAACGACATGATCAAGTCCACAGAGAAACAGAGCGCGTCTTTGAAGCGGCAACTGCCGTGAACGGCAGCGCGACACGCGGCCCGATCCCCACAAGGAGCGTACCCGGGCGAGCGTCTGCCCTCGCGGCGTCTGACAACGGGCGTGCGAATCCGGCAGCGGTCGTGCCCTCCCCACGACCCCTTTCTTCTTGTGGCCCGATTTCTTCCAACCACGCCCTGAGTCGGAGATAGACTTGCCCGTCTGTCACAACTCACTCTCAACCTCCGCGCGAGAGAACAGAGAGGCAACCAGGCAAGCCAGAACGCGGCAGACGTGTCTTTTCGCGGCGGTCGCACTCGGGTTGGTGGTCGTTCTGGCAGGCACGGCTCTCGCTCAGTCCAGCAATTCAAGTCTTGGTACCTGGAAGCTGCGTGGCGCAATGCCGAATGCCGTCGGCGCTGAATCGCCCACCAATGTCATCCTCAAGTATGAGGCGGCGGGCACCGGCGTCAAGGCTACGCTTGACGTGATGCGTGTGAACGGCGCACTCGCGCACCTGGAGTTCAGGGGAGACTACGATGGGAACGACAACCCCGTCACGGGCAACGGCCAGGTTGGCGATGTCGTGGCTCTCACGCGTCTCGATGCCAATACGGTGAGACTCGTCCACAAGAGGGATGGGAAAGTAATTCTCACCGAGACCGCCGTCGTGTCCAGAGACGGGAAGACGATGGCAATCACGCAAACACTCTCGAATGCCCAGGGAAATCCCGTCACCGGTGTGGCGGTCTGGGACAGGCAATCCTCTTCGCGTTGACAGCTGGGAACTTCGAAACACGAGACTCTCAAGCCGAACAAGGAGGCCAGTCCGAAGGTTCAACAAGTGATGACGTATGACCTGGGGCCCAGTGTGGATCGTCAAGCCTATCAAGCCTGGTCCAAGCGCACGATAGGGGCGCTGATGCAACAATCTGGGCTGCTGGAGTTTCAAGCCTATCGGAACATGCTGGGTACGCCCCAGATTCGAACCACTATCGACTGGCAGTCGCTGGCGGACTATGAGAAGTATCTTCAGGGGGCATGGCAACCAGTCGAGGCAGAGTTGCGGACCATGGCAACCAACATCAGGGTGGAACTCTGGGGACCATCGCCGCTTGTGCCCGAGCCGCTCCGCCCCGGCAAGTAATTGAGCGAGTTGGCGACAACCGGCGCCGATAGCGGCGACGATCTCGTGGGAACCCAGTCGGGAGTCGTCACGGTGGAGTGATGACCGGTCACTCCACCGTTCCACCTACTTTATCGTCACGCGGACGGCTCCGCGTCTCCTACCAGCTGTGCCTGGGCGAGCGTCTGATGACGGGATGTTGCGTTAACTCGTGAGCGGACAACCAGCGGAGACCCCTCTAATGCTGCCTATCCTTCGACCGGCGAACACTCCCATGCGCAGTCGTTTACTGCATCCCGTTATCCTTGCCGCGTTCCTGGCCTCGGTCCCGCTTCCCGCCGTTGCCCAGACGGCGGACCCGGCGCTCGACGGGCTGCGGGCCGAGATCGAGCACCTCTCGAGCATCGCCAAGGGCAGAGTTGGCGTTGGCATCATCCACCTCGAGAGCGGCCGCGAGTTGTTCGTCAACGGTGGCGAGCCGTTCCCGATGGCCAGCACCTTCAAGGTGCCCGTGGCGGTGACGCTGTTCGACCTGGTGGACAAGGGGACGCTTCGGCTGGACAGCATGATCACGCTCAAGCCGAGCGATCTGCACCCCGGCAGCGGGACGATCTGGAATCTGCTCGATGACCCAGGCGTCGTTCTGTCACTACGCAACCTGACGGAGTTGATGCTGCTGATCAGCGACAACAGCGCCGCTGACCTGGCGCTCAAGGCGGTTGGCGGCGCGCCCGTGGTCAACGCTCGGCTCGCGGCACTGGGCGTGCAGGGGATCTCGGTGGACCGCCCGACCATCCTGCTCATCGCCGATTCGATGGGGGTGAAGTCTCTGCCGCCGGAATCGGAATGGAGCAAAGCCGGCTTCGCGGCCCTGGCCCTGGCGCGCGGTCTGACCGACGCCGACCAGGCCGCCGCGAAGGAGGCGTTCTATAAGGACCAGCGGGACACTGCCACGCCGACCGGGATGGCGCGGCTGCTGGCGAAGATCTGGCGGAAGGAAGCCCTTTCCCCGAACGGGTCGGACCAGCTGATGGACATCATGTTCCGGTGCGAGACCGGCTTGGCGCGGATCAAGGGGCTGCTTCCACCCGGCACCAGTGTGGCCCACAAAACCGGCACGCTGAACATCGGCGTCACCGATGACGTCGGGATCATCGAACTTCCCAACGGCGCGGGGCATGTCGTGCTGACGGTATTCGTGAAAGAGGCGAAGGCCGACCTGGACGCCCAGGAGCGGACGATCGCGCAGATCGGGCGGGCGGTCTACGACTACTTCCTGTTCAGGCGATGAGCGCATGAGCGGCGACACCGCCCAGACGTAGTTGCAGCCGGCATCTTGAGAACGGGACACGGCGAAGATCCCCAATGGCTGGAGGGTGACGCCGGGGACGAAGAAGGTCCGGGCCTTGGCCTCGGCGTTCTTCCACGCGAGCTTGTGCTTCTTCTGCATGTCGGCCACCACCTGCTCGGAGGCTGTGCCCGGGCGAATGTCTGCCCGGGCGGAGCTTGGGTTAATTTGGGTTTTTGCGGGCGTCGCAGGGGATCGCAAGAGATCGCTTCTGATCAATGGGCCGTCAGTAGAGACGAGGTCTGATCGCTTCAGATCGCTGTTCCGACGCGCCTGTTAACCGGAGGGTTGTAGGTTCGAGTCCTACCTGAGGAGCCAGCCTTCCCGACAACCCGTTCTACCCGCAATGGCTGGCGACGAAATCGCGCCGAAGCTCCGTCTTCGGAGCGCAGGCGGATGAGGAGCCACACTTCTCGTTTCTTCCCGGCTTCCAACTCGAAGGTGGCGGCGAGGTTCCAGGACTCGAACACGTCCAGATCGGGTTGCCCGCCGTCGCTCGCCTGCGCGTGGATGCAGGTGCTCGGCGAGCCATGGCGGGTCCGCCGTAGCGACGCATTCGGCCCAGCCGCGCGAATGCGTCCGCGAAGGCGGATAGGTTCGAGTCCTACCTGAGGAGCCAGCCTTTCCGACAACCCGTTCCACCGACAATGGCTGGCGACTTGTCCGGCCGTAGCGCCAAGCGCGAAGGCGGACGAAATCGCGCCGAAGCATCGCTCAGGCGATTGCGTCGCCGAAGTTCCATCGCTATAATGGGCTGTCAGAAGAGATAGGGTCTGATCGCTACAGATCCCTGTTCCGACGCGCCTGTTAACCGGAGGGTTGCAAGTTCGGGTCTTGCCTGAGGAGCCACTGTTTCAACAACTTACGCGGCTTCCTGCAGTGAACCATTTGGTCGATTGAGCATCCGGTTCGAGCCGGAAGGTACTAATGCCACCAAGTATCAGATGATGAAGGCGACGATGATGATGATCCTCCTCATCATGTCTGCCCTCGCGCGGGCCACTTGCCGCAATCGGCGGCGCGACACACGGTAGACCCCGATGGGTGCATGCAAGGCCGTGCGCGGTTCTCTCGCGTTGCGTTCCAACCTGCCATGCATTGCCGGCCAGATGAGTCTGGAAGAACTCACGAGCGCCGCCGCCTCCAGGTCCCATCCCGTTGCCCGCGGCAGCTAGCGGGCTGACGTCGGCCATGAATTGTGGCGGCCTTGATCTGAAGCAAATTCACGGCATTGTTTGTTTCGAAACACAGATGGCCAAACGACCGCAATCGATTGAGCAGGCTATAGTAAGCCGGATCTACGGGCATGGGAGGGGTTGGGTCGTCACGCCACGCCACTTCATCGACCTCGGCCTACGGGCCGCTATTGCGTCAGCGCTCAAGCGCCACACGGATGCCAGCCGAATCCGCCAACTTGCCCGCGGGCTTTATGACTATCCCCGCGAGCATAGCGAACCCGGCACGCTGGCCCCTGATACCTATGCGGTGGCAAAGGCCCTGGCGGGCCGGGACGCAGTCCGCGCGGCACGCTGATTCACTCCGATCAGGGCACCCAGTTCGAGAGCGATGCCTGGCGTCGCTTCTTCCGGTCGAACCATCTCGAACCGAGCATGAGCCGCAAGGCCAACTGCTGGGACAATGCCGTCGCCGAGTCCTTCTTTAGCAGCCCGAAGAAGGAGCGGATCAAGAAATCGATCCGTGACATCAACTGTGAACTGCAACACTGACTACCGGCCATAGAAGCACTCCTCCGGGGTTTGGAACCCCAGCCGTTTACGGGGCCGTTGGTTGAGATGCTGGGCGATGTGTTCGCAGTCGGCTTGCGTGACGGAAGTGAGGCTGCAGCCCTTGGGCAGGTACTGCCGGAGGAGCCCGTTGGTGTTCTCGCTGGTGCCGCGCTCCCAGGCATGGTGCGGGGTGGCGAAGTAGAACGGCACGTGGGTCACGCGTTCGATGCGGCCGTAGTCGTGAAACTCGGTGCCATTGTCGGCGGTGATGGTGCGGAATCGACGTCGATGCCTTGACACGAGCGCCACGGTTCGTCGCCGTGCGGCGTGGCTGGTTCGAGCCGGCAATTTGCCAAGCAGGAGGAAGCCGGTCTTCCGCTCCACCAGGCTGAGCACGCAGGGGCGGCTGCCGGTTCCGAGCACGGTGTCGATCTCCCAGTGCCCGAGTTGGCTCCGTTGCTCGCACTCCGGGGGCCGCTCACTGATGTGCCGTTTGCCGGCGAGCCGGCCCCGGCTGTCGTAGTGGCCGTAGCGCTTCCGTCGTCGCTTCCGTGCGCCGCGAAGATGGCGGTACAGAGGCCTCCCCCGCGACGATCCCGCCAGATGTGGCGATAGATGGTCTCGTGGCTGATGGAGAACTGGCGGACGCGACGCAAGTAGCCGGCCATCTGCTCGGGGCTCCACTTCTCAGCCAGCAACGCGTCGATCCGGGCGAAGTGGCCGGGCGAAAATCGCGAGTGGCGTCGGGATCGAGACCGTCGGCCGCTGGTGCGCTCGATGGCGACGCTGGGGCGATACCAGCCGTGGCGACACGCGTTGCGGCGCAGCTCGCGACCGATCGAACTGCGGTGACGACTCAATTGGCGGGCGACCTCGCCGATCGAGCAGCCCTGTTTCCGAAGCGCCGAGATCATGTATCGTTCGCCCGAGGTGATCTGGTGGTACGTCATGGCGTGTCCCCTTGTCTTGGCGGATTTGAGGAAACGCCAGTATCCCGGGTCACCTCCCTTGGGTGCCAGCGTGTTGCACTTACTTTATGAATTCGCCGCAGGCGGTTAGGGAAAGGCGCCGGCGGTCGAACGTTGGCGCCCGCCCGGATTGCTGGGACGAGTCGGAGTAGAATCACCGTCAGTCGCGCCCCAGATGGAGGACCTCGTGAGCGATCCCGTGCGTGTCGGCATCATCATCTGCAATCGCTATCAGACGTGCGCCGGAGGCAAGTGCTTACGCGCTGCACGGGCAAGGGAAGGCGCATTCGCCGCGTACAAGGACCGCGAAGTGGAGCTCGTCGGCTACACGACCTGCGGTGGATGTCCGGGCGGGAACATCGAGTACGCTCCCGAGGAGATGAAGAAGAACGGCGCCACGGTCATTCACCTGGCCACCGGGTTTCTCGTCGGGTACCCGCCGTGTCCGCACATCGACTACTTCCGCCGCTTCATTCAGGAGAAGTACGGGATCCCGGTGGTGATCGGGACACACCCGATCCCCCAGAAGTACTTCCTAACCCATCAGGCGTGCGAGACGTGGCGAGATGCGGAATGGCAGGACCGACTGGCGCCAGCGCTCGCCGATGAACGGACCCGTCTGGCCTACGACTGACCGCTGCCTTCGGCATCGGCGAATGACACGGGCGGCGGCGCAGAAGCGCGAGGTCTGTCTCTGCCGGCTCGTCTCAATCGGTTGCCGTCTCGGTCGCCTTTCTGGCGATCCTGTCGAGGTGCGCCCGGTGGTGCTCGGATCCCTCCCGTATGAGGATCGCGCCGCACTGCGGACACTTCCGATTGCGGCACGGGATACCGGGTTCGTGCGCTTCACGGTGTCCGCACCGCAGGCATATGCAGAAACCCTCCGGGCCTTGCGTGTGCATCGTCAACCTCCAGTCCTTCACCCGCGCGTCGGGCGCCAGGCGAGCGGCGGGCCTTGATCCTCATCTGACGCGCTGGCATCCGTCCATTTGCTCGCCGCGGACCGAGCCCGTTCCATCAGCGGTCGTGTTGTCCGGATGGCGGGGCGCTCCGGTAGAAACGCTCGCCCTCGTAGTCCACCTACACCAGGTGCCGTTGCTCGACGAGGCCATCGAGGACGGACCGGTCGGCGCCGGCCTTGCGCAGGAGCTCTGCGACGGCGACTTCGCGGAGGGGGTGGACGGCGGCGATCGCGAGCAGGTCCTGCGCGACGTCTCCGGTGTCCGAGAACTGGTCCGGCTCACGGCTTGTCAACGAGCCGACGCGGGCGATGCGTCGCGCGAGGTCACCCGCTACGTCCCGTGGGCCGCCCTTGCGGCGGTCGCGCTTCGCGCGCAACGATACCTCCAGCGGCTCGATGCCTGTGTGTCCGGCGACCGTGGGTGACGTTGGCGGACGCACCTCTCCCGACTTGAAGCGCTCGACCGTCTCGGCGACGGTGCCGGAACAACCGACGACTACTTCGATCCCGGCGGCGCTACGCGCCTGATGAGCGTTCGGACCGACCTTGCCGATTAGAACCACCTTGACGCCCCGTTCCGCCACCAGACGGGCTGACTGGATACCCGCTCCTTCGCCGAGCGCGCCGTTGACGTTCAGAATCGATTCGTAGCGCATGTCGCTCGGCTGGACGAGCACCAGGTAGGCGCATCGGCCGAACCGGGGATCCACTGCCGCGTCCAGGGTCGGGCGGGACGCGCTCACCGCGACTTTCGTTGCTCCTCCTCTACTTCTGTGCGCTGGAATCCCCGGCATGTTCGAGTTCCTGGATTCTCGCCTTCACCTCGCTCAACGCTTCTTCGAAACCGGTCGCCTGCTGCTTGAGCGCCGCCAACTCCGCGTCCCTCGGGAGAGCCGACAGAAACGATCGGGCGGCGCTCGGCCATCCCCTCCAACCCCGCAACCAACCCGGCACGCCAGTGGCGTGGAACCAGTAGCGATGGCGCCAGCCCCCGCCCCCGCTTCCGGGACCAGCGATGAGCCGACCTCTCGCACGACCGGGTGCGAACGGAGGATTGGAGAATCGCAGCGCGTTGCCTCCAGCGCAGCGCCCCAATGCTCGTCCCGTCATCGGCCCCTGTCCCACGGGGCCCATCCGATCTCCTTCTGGCACTGCCTGCTCCTTTCACTCAGGTCAGAGACGCACACGCGTCGCGACCCTTCATTCCGTCTGGCGGCTACGCCGGCACCTGCCGCCCCAGCGTGGGCCCCGGCGGAACCGGTTCTGCTTCACGCGACAACCAGACATTGAAAGTGCGGGCGCCGGCCGTTCATCTGCGATGAATGCCTGGATGGCGTGATCGATTACACCGGCCACGAACCCAACAACCCTCACGCCCCGGATCGTCAACTCTGAGCGCAAGGGCTCCGAGATGGCTCCGCAGATCACGGTGTCGATCCCGAGCTCGGTCAGCCGCGCGACCTTCAGCGCGGGATGCGGTGTTTCGACGCTCGCGGTGGTCCGCGCGACCACAGCCGCGTTTTCGATCGTCAGGATGACGGCCTCGCGGCTCACATCGAACAAGGGAGAGATGCGTCCGTCCCAGACCGTCACGGCCGCTCGCATGCGTTTCGTGCGCCTCCGTGATGAGACGTGAGCAGATCGCGGGCCATAGCCCGCTCGCTTCTCTTGGGGAGGGGTAACCGATGCGAAGGCAGGCGATGAGAATCGGTGGCTGGACGAGGCCCGTCAGCATGCAGTCGCGCCGGTGCGACCGAAGGGTGGCGGAGGGTTGCGGCGCAGAGACTCTCTAGTTTCGACCTGGCTCCGTGCTGGGACCTGCCGTCATGGTGGGGAAGCTCGATGCTCGGGGCGCGCACCTTACCGTGGCGCCGCGCACCGAGCCCGTGGATCGCGCGCGCCACGAGCTCCTTGCCGGGGCCTGTCTTGCCTTGCACGAGCACGGTGCTCTCGCTCGCCGCGATCTGGGGAAGTACCTCCATCAGCCTCCGCATCGAGGCGCGGCGCGTGACGATGTCCGCGACCTGGAAGCGGCCCCTGATCTCCTTGCGCAGTTCCTCGATGACGCTCAGGTCCCGGAAGGTCTCGGCGCCCCCGACGATGTTGCCGTCCTGGTCGCGAAGCAGCGCCGTCGACACGCTGATCGGGATGCGCTTCGCGTCCGAGTTGACGATGAACGCGGTCTTGTTCACGACTGGTGCGCCAGTGTGCATCGTGTGGTGCAGCGCACACTCGGTTTCGCACATGCTCGCGCAGAACACGTCCGAGCAGCGCCGGCCGATCGCGTCCTGGCGCGGAACACCCGTGATCAGCTCGGCCGCGCGGCTGAACGACGAGACGCGCCACGCGCCATCGACGGTCAAGACGCCGTCGGAAATGCTCTCGAGGATCGCCTCGGTGGCGATCCCCGCGAGCCGTGGTCCTTCAGAGCTGGTGTTCGAGGTCTGCATGGCCACATCCTGCCCGCGTCGGTCAGTTCTTCGGTCCTTGAAGGGTCTGGCACGGGGCCGCCCTCCATGCGCAGCGCTTCCATCCACCAGCGCGTCCGCCATCTTGCGGCGAACTGGCCCACAATTGCCGCCTGTTCACCGGACACGCTCCAGGGCGCGGTAAGCGGGGCGTGTCCGGCAATGTCAGCGCCGATGATGGCTACCGCGCCCCTCGCGCTCGTCCCGACCAGAGCGGGAGTCCTTTGGCATCGCGGAGCGTGAGTGTCTGATCGCTCTTGGTGACTTCGCGCGCGATCACCACGTCCTGTCCGCCGATCTTCACCTTCGAGCCAGTCACGGTGATCGCGTCACCCTTCGCGAACTCGAAGTGCTTCGCCTTCACGAAGCTTACTGGGCCGACATGCACGTCCAGCACGCCGGCATCACCGCGCACCGTGAGGTGCAGGCCACCCAGGCCGTTTGCCGGTGCAGTCATGTTCCTGACGTCGTCGATTGTCCCGGTAATCGTGACCTCGCTCGCGGGATCGTAGTTTCGTCCGCCCTGGGGCGCGCCTCTTCCGGCGCCCTGAGGCCCGCGGGCCTGCGCGAACGCCAGCGTCGACATGCCGAGCAGCATCGTCGCGCCAAACACGAACAGTGCCGAGCGTCTCATGGTTCCTCCTCAATCGCGGCGCATCATCCGCCGCCGCAGAATCTGCCGTCGGCCCTCGTCCGATCCACCCGATTGCTGTCGAACCACCCCGCCTTCGCGTCCGGATGCGCGTCCACCTGCGGCACGTACGGCTTGATGTCGAGGAGCGGTGTTCCATCGAGCACGTCGATGTCGGCGACGCGCAGCACGTTCCCGTCTCTTGACAGGAACCGAACAACAGACAGGCCGATCGGATTCGGCCTCGCGGGCGACCGCGTCGCAAACAGTCCGTGCAGCCTGTCGTCCCGGTAAGGGACGACGAGCGGAGTAAACGGCCCCGCTCGATCGAGCCAATAGAGGAGCCACAGGCGTTCGAATCCTTCGATGTCCTGAAGCGCGGAGACGTACTCTTCGCGCACGGCGATGTTCGCTTCCACTCCCGCGCCGAATCGCGGCTGGATCGGGGTTCCCTCTGCCGTGCCATACAGTGTGTGGATCGTCCCGATGACCGTGAGCCTCAGCGATCGCTCGCCGTCGGCATCTGCCTGTTCTGTCATGAGGCACTCAGAGTATCGGACCGTGCTGGTGCCCGTGCTCGACCCCGTGGCCGTGGTGGCCACACGCCGATTGCGGACTGACGGCGCGCAATGTGCCCGCGCGGAAGGCGTCCAGCGTCTCCTGGACCGTCTGACGATCGGCGTGGAAGACGCCGATATTGGCCGCCTGCAGCTTCATCAGCGCGCCCATCCCGATGCCGCCAACGACGATGCTGTCCACCTGCTGCCCGGCCAAAGCGCCGAGCGGCTGGCACATGCCGTGCTGGTGATGGCTGTCAGTGTTGGCGATGGCGCGGCAGGCCCCGGATTCGGTATCGACGATCATGAACGCCGGCGCGGAACCGAAGTGCGCGCTGACGCGGCTCTGCAGGCCCTTGTCCTCAACGACGGGAATACAGATTTGCATTGCGAGGTCTCCTACGGTTTAGTGAACACGACGACTGAATGGAAATGGCCCTGTGCGCGCAAATCGAGCGTCAGTCCCGCCGACAGGAACCACTCGATCGCAGACGCAAACGTGACCGGACCCACCGGATGATGCCGGCCCTCGGCCTGATGCACGCGTCCCACGATCTCGAGACCGCGCTCGTCGAATTCGGCGACGAGGATCCTTCCCTGCTTCTTCACGACCCGGACCATTTCGGCGAATACCGGCCCGCCGTCAGTCAGATGGTGCAAGGCGTCCATGGTCGCGGCTGCCCCGAACGATTCGTCGGGGAACGGAAGACGCGAGGCGTCCGCGGTTCGGAAAGCAATGCGATCACCCAGTCGCTCTGCCTCGGCGTTGATGATCGCTGTGACCTGCTCTTCCCAGCTCACGTCCACACTGACCAAGTCGAAGCCGCGGCGTGCGAACTCCATTGCGAGCATTCCTTGTCCGGAACCGACGTCCAGAACCGGACCTAGGAAATCGGTGGCTCGATCGACAACGATCCCGACCTCCGCGGCCCGGTCGTAGCCCGCCGCCTTGTACACGGCGAGCCGCTGTAGGTGACGCTCCCGCGCTTCGCGCAGCTGCCGGTTGACCACGCACAAGCCGCCGTCACTGAAGGTCTGGTGTTCGGCCATTGGCGTCTCCTCGTGCGACGCAGCGCGCCCGCTCTCGGCATGCAGCGGGGCAGCCTGGCCCCGGCTCGCCGCGGCGGCACTGCGAACCTCCGCATCGGCACTGGCGGCCCAGGCGCCGGTCGCCACCGTGAATCGGGCAGACCTGAGGTGGCTTTGGGCCATCGACCGCTGCACCGGGTTCGATGATCAAAGCCATGCCCTCGACCAGGCTGCGGCCCACAGTTGTGCGGGCCTTCGCGAGGACCCGTGCGAAGGTCTGCCGCGACACGCCCATCCGCTCGGCGGCGGCTTCCTGATAAAGGCCCTCGACGTCCGAAAGACGGATCGCCTCGAGCTCGTCCCGCCCGAGGGAAAGGACGTCGGCCCGGCAGACGGGCCGGCCAATCGGGCGGAAGCCGCGAATGCCGCTCGAACAACACACGCGTCGGGGAAGGGGAGGACGAGGCATCTGCTAGTTATGAGCATATGCTCATAACAGCGGCCGCGTCAACATCGCCATTAGGGGCGGGTTCACGAGGAGAGAATCTCCGAGCTGAAGACGGGGCATCGCCCCGCCGTTCCTCATCGGCGCCGAAGGAAGCGACGATGACACTCGCATTCGTAGACGGGCGCGACAGAAAGAGCGAGCCGGCGATCACTCACAGGCGGGGCAGGTGCCACGACGCGCGTATTCGCGTGTCGCATCTTACGCAGGAACTCCTCGGAGGCCAATGCTTCAAGCGCGGTAGCGACGGCCGGCTCTGCCAGTCCGCAGAGCCGAGCCGCCTGTCTCGGCGCGAGGCGCAGTCCTGGCATTTCCAGATAAGCGTTTCGAAGACGCTCGTTCGGCGACTTAGGACCGATCACGACCGCTCCTTCCTTGCCGTGCCAAGGTGACCAGATGCGAAGCACTCCCGCGAATCTCGATCTGCAAACGTGGCGCGAGGGGCACGCGCCAGGTGGACGTGACGGGCCTCGGAGAACGCGGGACGTCGATTCCTCATGCGAGGGGTGGCACGAACAGCATCGCCACCGCGCACTTCCTCAGCAGGCGCTCCTCGGGCGCGTCCAGCCAGGTGCCTGCATGCGACCGTTTGCCGATCACGACGAGCGTGGCTTCGCGCTCGCGGGCCATGTCGGCCTCGCAACGGGCCGCAGTTTCGGCGAGGGTGCCTGAGGAGGCTTGCGCCAGGCCGCTCGCGTACTTGTTGGCCTCGCCGTCGAATGCTCCGCTGACCGTGACCATCAGGGGGCGTTTGAAGAGATCTCCCGCCGGTTGATCGACAGCCGAGGCTCGGACAACGAGGAGCGGAACAGGCGTTTCGGACGCCACACGTTCCGCCTCGGATCCGAGCCACCATCGCCTTGCACCTCGTCGACCGTGCGTTCCCATCACGACGAGGTCTGCGGATCGGGCCGCCTCGAGGATCGACGCCGCCGGGTCTCCGG
The DNA here is from genome assembly GCA_963695795.1 of uncultured Acidobacteriota bacterium. GTDB lineage: Bacteria > Acidobacteriota > Vicinamibacteria > Vicinamibacterales > JAKQTR01 > CAVOHU01. The sequence continues at coordinate 55,191 of CAVOHU010000003.1, forward strand.
AGGCCAGTCGAACGGCGAAAGGCACGTTGACGAGGTGTCTGGCGAGATCCGCCGCCTGGTGCTCCGCCGTGCGGCGAGCTACCATCATCTCGCCTTCAATCCTGGCGATCTGTTCGTGGGTGAAGTATGGGGCCGCTTCGAAGGTCTCCACATGGAGCAGTTGCAGGGTGCTCGCGAAGCGACCAGCCAGCGCGCCGGCCACCTGGATCGCTCGCGTCGAGGCGTCGCCAAAGTCGATCGGAACCAAAAGCCGGGACGGCGGATAGTTCCACATCGTACGTCTCCGTGTGCCGTGGATGGATGCCGTGCCCGATCGCTCTCAAACGGCTTCAGCCGTGACGACCGTCTTCACATCGAACACCGGAGGGTGCTCCAGGTGCTTCTTGACGGCGCACTGACTGGCCGCGCGGACGAGCGCATCGTGGTATCTCTCGGGAAAGGTCGGCGGTACCTGGATGTCCATCTCGATTCTGCCGATCATCCCCGTGGCCGCATCCGGCACCATCCGCTGCACGATCTGAATCCCTTCGACAGGCAGCCCCCGTTGCCTGCAGAATCCAAGGACGTAGATTCCCGCGCAGGTCCCGATGGAGGCGAGGAACAGCGAAAACGGCGCGGGCGCGGAGCCGTCACCCCCGGCGTCCGAAGGCTGATCCGTCGGGATCGTAACACTGCCGAGCCGTGCATCCACGCGTGCTCCGCCGGGCAACGTAATCATCATGTCCATCGGTTACCTCTCGCTTATGCGCAGGCGCGGCCCAATCAAGCCTGGGGTCTTGCCGTCTACCTGCGTAAGAGATGCGGATGCCGGCCGAATGGTGACGAAGCGTCACTCAATGCCGCGGTCCCGCCGCATCTGCGCGAACCGTTCCGCCGGACGCCGAGTCCACGGAAGATTGACACCGCGCTCGGCGCAGCGATAGCGTTTGACGGTGATCTGCCCCAGTAGCGAGGTTTTGCGTGGTGCCTAGATCCAGGAGCCGGACAACGAACGCGCCGGAACGAGTCACGAAACACTTCGCGCGCTGGACGGGGCCGCGTGAAGAGGTGTTCAACGTGCTCGTCCGAACACGCCAACACCTTAGCGCCAAGGATCTGTTCGCCCTCATTCGGCCGTCGACTCCGGATATCGGCCTGACGACGATCTACCGGACGCTAGAGGCGCTGCACAAGGCAGGCCTCGTGCGCAGGACCGGCACCGACTCGGGAGAAGTGCGCTTTGAATACAAGCGAGGCGATCAGAACGACCACCACCACCACCTGATCTGTTCTGACTGCGGCAAGATCGTCAACTACAGGGACTTCGAGAAGGACGAACTGGATCTTGTTCGTCGCTGCGAGGCGCTCCTGAGCGAGAAGTACGGATTCTTGATTCGCGATCACCACATCGACTTCATCGGCCTCTGCCCCGACTGCCGTCCCGGAGGCTCGCCCGCCTCGGCAAAGCGACCCGCCAAGGCCGCTCCGCGCACACGAAGAGGCCGGTCCACACGGGACCGGTGATTCTCGCTCGCCCTTCACACGCCCGATTGCCAACGCGGACGGCTGCCGTCGTCGCTCATCGCTCCGCGTCTGGCCGCGCGGCCGCGCTCCGCGACACCGCGCTCCGCGACATTTGACAGCGCAACTCGACCGGGAGTAACGTGTGCCGAACAGTAATGACAACGATTGTCAGTATCATCAATTCATACTATTGAATACGGTTGTCGCTAACAACACGAACCGCACATGGCAGCGAAGCGCGCGACCTCGACGACGGCGCCGGAGTGGATCACCAAACAGTTCGCGCGATGGACGCGTCCGCGCCAAGTCGTCTTCAACGCCATCGCGCGCACCCGACAGCCTGTGAGCGCAACGGATCTGTTTGCCCTGATTCGCCCGTCGTGTGGCGATATCGGTCTGACGACGGTGTACCGGACCCTTCACGTATTCGCGAAGGCCGGATTGGTCCGAAGGGTGGGCACCCAGTCGGGCGAGGTTCGGTTCGAGTACAAGCGCGGCGACCGCGCCGAGCACCATGGCCACCTGATCTGCATGACGTGCAACAAGATCGTCAACTGCGCGTACTTCGAGCAGGACGAATTGGATGCCGTCCGGCGCTCAGAAGCTCTTCTCGCTCAACGGTATGGATTCCTGATTCGCGACCACAACATCGACTTTATCGGCCTCTGTCCAGAGTGCCGGGCGCGCGGAACAGGCAGCCCGAGGCGCCGCGCGCCGCGCAACGCCGCGGCTGCCGCGCCACCCAGCATCAAGAGAGCCCCGTCAAGGAAGGAACAGTCATGAGAATCGCCATTGCCACCGACGAGGACTACGTATCTGCGGGCTTCGGCTGCGCCCCATTCTGCACGATCGTCGATTGCGACGAGTCCGGACGCATCCGCGAGACCTTTCTGATCCCCAATCCGGGACACAGCCATGCGTTCTGGGCAGATCTCTGTTTCCGGAACTCGATTCGGTTCGTGATCGCCGGTTCCATGGGGTCGTGCGCGACCTCGACCCTGCGCGGCAGCGGGATTCAGCCGATTGTCGGCGTCAAAGGACGGATTGACGACGTGGTACGACGATTTGTCGCCGGGGAGTTCGCCGCGGAGCGTGCCGAAGTGGTGCAGGTCCAGTAGACGGGGTAGGGGCAATGGACATTCGAAACGACGTCGCTGTCGTTCAACCTGCGACCGGCAGCGTGGCTGAAGACTACCAGGACTTTCTGGGGGCGTTCCCAGGTTATTCGAGTACCGAGTCGCTGGACGCCGTCCGCGCGACCGAGTTCGAGCGTCTCGATCGCCTCGGCCACGTGTACCTCGACTATACCGGCAGCAGCTTGTACGGCGCCTCGCAGATCGAGCGCCACGCGCGCCTCCTCCTCGACAACGTCCTGGGGAACCCGCACTCCCAGAACCTGACGTCCGTAGAGGCGTCGAAGGCCGTGCGAGAAGCCCGCGAGTCGGTGCTGGCATTCTTCAACGCCTCGGCTGACGACTACTGCGTCGTCTTCACGGGCAATGCCAGCCAAGCGCTGAAGCTAGTGGGCGAATCGTATCCCTTCTCGCCGTCGGGGAAATTCCTGCTCACCTTCGACAACCACAATTCCGTCAACGGCATTCGCGAGTTCGCAAAGTCGCATGGAGCGACGGTCACCTACATTCCGATCATCCCGCCCGATATGCGGGCGGACGTGAGGTTTCTGGAAGACGCGCTCCATGAACCCCCCTCGGGCGACCGGCTGTTTGCCTACCCCGCACAGTCCAACTTCTCCGGAGTCCAGCACCCGCTGGAATGGATCGCGGCTGCGCAGTCCGAAGGTTGGGATGTGCTCCTGGACGCGGCCGCCTTCGTTGCGACCAACGACCTCGATCTGCGCAGGATCAAGCCGGACTTTGTGGTCCTTTCCTTCTACAAGATGTTCGGGTACCCGACGGGGATCGGTGCGCTGCTCGCACGCTGGCCGGCGCTCGGCAAGCTGCGCCGTCCGTGGTTTGCCGGCGGCACCATCACGGTCGCATCGGTCGGCGCCGACCGCCACTTCATGGCGTCGGGCCCAAGCGCCTTCGAGGATGGCACGCCGAACTTCAACAGCTTTGCGGCCGTCGACATCGGGCTCGATTTCATCCGCCAGATTGCGATCGATCGCATACACCGGCGCGTGACCGCGCTCACCGGCTGGCTGCTCGAACGCCTCCTCGCGCTTCGACATTCCAACGGCCGCCGGCTGATTACCGTGATGGGCCCGAAACGACGGACGCCCGCGGGGCGACGATCGCGCTGAACTTCCACGACTCGACCGGCAGGTTCATCGATCACGAGGTCATCGAGGCGAAGGCCAGCGGGTGGCGAATCTCGATTCGCGCCGGCTGCTTCTGCAATCCGGGAGCGGGAGAAGTCGCGCTCGGGATTTCGGCGGATGACATGAAGGCGTGCTTCGCACGAACCGCCGACCGCATGAGTTACGACGACTTTCGCCGATGTGTCGACGGCAAGAGCAGCGGCGCCGTCCGTGTTTCCCTTGGCGTTGCGAGCAACTTCGCGGATGCCCACGCGTTCGTGCAATTCGCCCAAAGCCTGCTGCAGTGAATCATACGAGGCTGTCATGTTCGAGAATCTCATCTACCTGGATAACGCCGCGACAGGGTATCCGAAACCCGAAGACACGTACGTGTCGATGGATCGCTTCTACCGGCGACTGGGCGTCAACCCGGGACGTTCCGGCTACGACTTGTGTGTCGAGGCCGGTCAGGAACTGGAGTCGACCCGGCGCCTGCTGACGCAGTTCTTCAACGGCACCGACTGGTCTCGTCTCGTCTTCTCTTACAACTCGACGGACGCGCTCAACCTGGTGCTCTTTGGTCTGCTGCAGGCCGGGGACCACGCCATCACGACGACCATCGACCACAATTCGGTGCTCCGGCCTTTCTATCACCTTCAGCAATTCCATGGCGTCGACGTCGACATCGTTCCCTTCGACTGCAAGGGGTTCGTTGATCCAGACGAGATTCGTAAGCGGTTGAGGAAGAACACCAAGGTCGTGGCGATCAACCACGCCTCGAACGTGATCGGAACGGTGCAGCCCCTCAAGGCGATTGGATCGCTCTGCCGGCAGCACGGCGTTCACCTGGTCGTCGATGCGTCGCAGTCGGCCGGCAAGGTGCCAATAGACGTTCAGGCGATGAACATCTCCGCGGTCTGTTTCACGGGGCACAAGTCGCTCATGGGACCGACGGGCATCGGCGGGGCCTACATCGCGGAGGGCGTGGAGGTTCGTCACACCCGAGCGGGAGGAACGGGAGTGAAGTCGGCGCAGCGCGAGCATCTCGAGGAGTATCCGTATCGGCTGGAGTACGGAACGCCGAACACCGTCGGTATCGCTGGCCTTCACGCCGGGGTGAATTGGGTGCAGCAACGGGGTGTGGCGTCGATCAATGACCACGAAATGGGCCTGATGACCCGCCTGCGTGACGGCCTCAGGGCTATCGACGGCGTGACGCTGTACTGCCAGGACGACCTGACCGATCACATCGCCGTGCTCCTGTTCAACATCGATGGCCTGGAAGCGGGCGACACCGGGACCATGCTGGATGTCGACCACAACATCGCCTGCCGCACCGGATTGCATTGCGCGCCGCTTGTCCACGAACAGCTGGGCACCGCCGCCATTCACGGCGGCGTGCGCTTTGGCATCGGGGCCTTCAACACCGAGACGGACATCGATCACGCGATCGTGGCAGTCAGCGAGATCGCGACGAGCGTGCGCGCGCGGAGCATGAGCAGGGTGTCCGGTGCCGTCAGCACTCCTGTCGCGTAAGAGGGCACATAAGAAACCTGTGGCTGAAGAGGCGCGATGACCCCTCTCGTGTACGTAGCCGTGTACCTCGGCGTCTTGGTGTTCATCATTGCGAGTGTCGTTCGGGCCGGGCACTTTGCCCGGCTGCCGCGACACCTGCGGTGGGAACTGTACCCGGTGCCGCACGAGGCGCCGGCTCGTGCGGCGCACGGCGGCTCGTACTTCGAGCAGACCGACTGGTGGCGGCACCCCCGGCGGCCGAGCCTGCTGGGCCAAGGGAAGGCGATGCTGCCAGAGATGCTGTTTCTCCGCAGCCTCTGGGACCTCAATCGCCCCCTCTGGTTGCGATCGTTTCCCTTTCACTTCGGCCTGTACCTGCTCACCGGCTCGATGTTCCTGATCGCCGCTTTCCGCATCCTTCAAGATACCGACAATCTGGGTCTCACTGAATTTCGACTTCCGCATGACCGCTCCTGATGCCGGAGCAGTCTACTCTGAAGTGTCAGTCGATCGGGGAAGCTTACGGAGCCACTTTCTCCAGTCGTTTCAATCACTTACAGGCTTCGGTTTCTTGCAGCGAGCATCCGGGTGTTGCCGGAGGGCGTCCTCGTTCCTTCCGACCGAAATCGGGCCAATCCCAAGGCCTTTCGAGGTCCTCGGGTCTCGGCCGGAAGACGCCGTTGCCCTTTGCTTGCCCTTTCCGAGCAACGCGAATCTCATTGCGGTTGCCGCCGCGACGCCAGGCGGTTGCGCGGGAATACTGCGGAGATGTTGCGAGAGGTGAAACTGCGACGCGTCTATCCGAATCGTCCGCTGGCCTTGAGCAGAAGACGGATCATCGAGAACATGCGGTGAAACAGGTAGTCAATATGCGTTGAGTCCGAAACAGGGATCCTGTCCGTCTCCGCATGCCGGATCATGAAGGTGTTGCCAATGTTCGTAAGCGCCTTGGCCTCTTCTTCCAGCCGTGCGCGGAACGTTGGCTCGGCAGCTGCTTTGTCGAGCAGCCGACCTGCGCTCTCGCTCTTGTCACGTCCGGGCTCGAGAGTCTTGAGCCGCTCCCAGGCATCCCAGAGCTTTTCTAGTGACTCGCGTCGAACGTTAATCGACCTGTTCAGGATCTTGTGGCGCGCGGCTTCAAGCATATCGTCCAGGATCGAATCGCCGCTACGAAAGGTGCTTGCGGCGAGTGCCTCCTGAAGAACCGGCGGCGCCAGTCTGACGACCTCGCCGTCTTTCAGCTCGAATGCCATGCCGTTTCGCTCGAACATGCGATTCACGTCCTGGGTGAATTTCGCGCGGCCGGCCTCGCGGTCATAGCTGTAATGCGAATGGCTCATGTAGCTGTGGTGGTACGGGTCTTTCGCCTCCGCGACGAACTCGTATGAGAATTCCAGAAGGTCGAAGATCTGCCCGTCGGTCGGGGGGTTGTCCCGGTCGACGTCATCAGGCCAGATGATGCCGTAGCCTGTCATGGTTCGGCCAAGACGCGTCAGGTCCGTGCCGGCGTAGGCGTACCCGTCGCGGCATTTCTCGTTGAAAGACAGCCCGAACCATTCCTCGTCAATGCGTGCGGAGACCAGTGTTAGGAAGCCCTCGCGGGTCGCGTCGTCGAGTATCTCCGCAACCCTGGCCTTGCCTTCGCCATGGCGCTCGGTGAAGAGCTTCTTCATCATCAGTGCCTCAACCGCTTGGTGACCTTGGCTTCCGAATCGTGCCACTCCGCTTCGTGGTCATATGAGGCAGCGATCTCTTCAAGGACCCGGGCCACGTAGGGATATTCAAACGCGAGTTTCTGCGACCAGCCGCGATACTTCGCGGCCAGATCTCGCTCTTGAGCTCCCCCTTCGCCGCGCCAGTGCGCGCCGCGCGAATTGTGCACCCCGATCAAAAAGCCCCTGGCTATTTCCGGCGACGCTATGCGTTCCATGGCCTCGCACACCGGCGCGCACGGCCAGGTGCCATTGTGCTCGGGAGGAGCCTTGGCCAGGAGCTGACCAAGACACTGGTCGGCGATCTCGGCGCGGCTGAACTGCCCGGCGAGCTCCCGAACCTGCAGCAGCCAGTCTGTCAGGGCGCCCGCGACGATGTTGCCGTCAGCGCTGGTTCCCGGTATGCGCTTCATCTGGTCAAGGACCCGATGCATCGCGGCGCCGACGGCGCGGCGCCGTTCGGGGTCCTCGATCCGCCACTCCGGCGGGTCCTGACTGTCGTCGCTGCGTTTCCACAGCAGCGCCATGACCTGCATGTACAGGAGCGGCGATTCCGCAATTTGGCGTTCGAGGTTAGGAATTCCGTGCTTTGAGTGGTCGAGCGCGCTCACGAACCGGAATTCCATCTGGGCCATGTCGTTGACGGTTATGCCGGCACGGCCGTCGAGGGCGTCCAGCGCTTCGGAGATGTGGTGCGCGTCCATCCGATACGTGCCCTGAGCCTCCGCGCCGACGGTCGACACGTCCATCAGCAGCCGATTGAGACGTGAGGTCTCAAGTCGCGCCCAATCCATGTGCGCAGCATGGAAGGCCGCCCGCGGCCGTCCGGCACCGAGCAGCCGCTCAACCAGCTCGTTCAGCTCTGAATCAGAGTGACGGCGGCTCCATTGCGGTAACACTTCTCTCCAGTAGCGATTGCTGACATCTGTGCCGTACTCGTCGACAACCAGCCAAGTCGCCTTCTCGAACGGCGATACCTTGAAGAACCTCACGCGCCGGTCTCCGTCAACTTGTTCGGCGACGGCGCGCAGCAGAGCCTGACGCGGCTCCGCATCGACCGACCAGAGGAACCCGAGCATGCAGGCGTCTGCCTTCTGCTCGAGCTCGCCACGAACCCCAAGGCAGCGCAGAAGAAAGTCGATCCGTCCTTGCGAATCGGTGATGCAAAGCGCGGCATATTGCCCGGTGGTCGGGGCGGCCTCGCCTTCCGAAACAAGTGCAGCGATCCCGTCGAAGCCGCGCTGGGACCAGATTTCGTGGAGGGCCTTCAGGCGCAAAGCGTGGACGCGCGCTTCGCGGGCGGTGAAGTCGAGCTCGTCGTCTTCGAGTTCGTCGGCCGACTCCTCGACCCACGGCTTCGCAAAGAGCCAGTGATGCCTGATGACAGGATCGTGAGGTTCGAGTCTGGCGTACATGTCGCGCGCCCGATTTCTGGTGGCCTCGTCCTCGACACGCCGCCGGCCGACGCGCGTGAGCGCGAAGCGCCGAAGGCGCTCGCGCAATGCCGCTTTGGCTCTGTCGGTTGTCTTCGGGTTGGCGGCCCAGCCCTCAATCAGCTTCCAAAGGGTCTCGTGGTCCTCCTCCGCCATGCCGCCTAGGCGTTCGACCAGATCGCCGAGCGTGTTCTCATCGTGACTCGGCCAGGCGAGCGCAATGTCGAGAGACTTGCGCGCGAACTCGTAGGTTTCCTTTCGCGTTCCGACCGGCTGGCCCGCGCCCGACGCGTCACTGCGCCAGTGCGGGCGATAGCTGTAATCGCCGAAGCGAGAGCCAGGGCTGAACTGGTCGATGCAGACTTGCCACGCGACGTCGGGATAGCGCTTCGCGAGAAGTGCGAGCGCCTTGCATCTGTCTTCGAGCGACGCCGCCGTCTGCGGCATCCACGACCTGAAGATAGCTGCGAGGCTCCGGATCGGCTTGTTCGCCCAGTTGTCGTTGATCGCCGTGCGTGAAAGCCGCGCCAGAATGGCGGTCACGCGCGCGAGGTCCTGAGGCTTCCACGCGAGACATTCGAGCGCCCAGAGCAGACCTGTTCGGGGACAGCTCCCAAAGACTCCCGTGCTGGCGGGTTTGAGGAGACCGAGAACAACCGGCTCCGCCGTGTTCAGATCGGCCTCCAGGATTCCTAGAAACATCTTCGGGGCGGCCTCGGCATACCTGGGAAGGTCCCGTTCGTGCGACATGAGCTTGTCGAGCGTCAGCGGCGTCAGTAAGCGTTCAATCAGCCTTGCCACGCGCGCGTCGACGTCGATCCCGAGCCGGTCGCTGAACAGGCTATTGCCGTGAACGGACAGGAGAACGAGCGTTTCGCAGATGCCCTCGCGGAGCGCCGCCGAATGGTCGCGGACCTTACCGTAGATGCCGGCGGCCCAGCGGTCGTCGGTCGGCAGTTCGAGGGCCGGGTCCTCCTCCGACAGGACGTACTCCGCCAGCATGAAGAACTCGTTGAGGTCCTTCTCAGTCACCGCGTTGCTGACGGCGAATAGCAGGTCAACCTTCGAAGCGACGCCGCGATAATTGCCAGCCGACCACACGGGCGGGTCGTCGAACGGCAACAGTCGGGTGACGTCTTCCTCGACGGTTTCGTAGGGACGGTTGGCCTGCACTGATAGGACTTCAGTGTCGGCCTTTGTCTTGGCGTTCCACGCGCCGATCAGCATCATCGGGATCAGTGCTCTCGCGGTGCTTGAATCCCTTGCCCACTGGGGGGACTTATTCGCGTCGACGCGCGAGAGCCGGCGCCGAAGAATCGTCGGGGACATGCCGGATTCGCGGCCGAGGCGTTCAACGGCGTCACCGGTGATCATCATCGCGGCGAGCGCCTTCTCGAAGGCGTCGGGTCGCAGGAGATCGAGCGCAATGTCAGGCTCGGAATTCACCGCGTTGCGCGGACGAACGACGATGGAATGGTGGTTGCGATAGACGGTCACAAGCTCGCGCTCGGCTTCGTCGGTCGTGACGATAGGAATGAACGGCGACGACGACGGCGCGAGGGTGCGAAGCGTTTCCGCCGACTCGAACACGGCGGCCAGGTCTTTGGACTTCGGCTGGGCGTCGGCTTGCTCAAACATGCATGCGAGGAAGGCAAGCGCCTCGTCGCGCGAATCAGCCGCGACAACAAAGGGCCTCTCGCTGTTCTTCCCGAGCCATTCGGTGAACGCTTTCGTGTGAGCCACGATCGATGGCGCGAAGATTTCGGGCGTCATGCGCGGGTCGCTGCCGGCGGCCCAGCGCTCCCAGCAGTGATCCAGAGTCTCGTAGCCGGTGGTCGGCATGCCGAGCTTTTCGGCAAGCCAGATTTGCGCGGGGATAGACTCCTCAAGCCACTGCTCAAGGTCGCTGGCGTCGAGGACTTTGATCGCCTTCCACTCGTTCAGGGCGTTCTTCTCTTTGAGCCAAGCCTCCTTACCCGGCCAGTTGCGCGGCGTCACGAAGACGAAGGTCGCTTGGGCGCGCTCTGCGGCCGGCACCGAGGCTACGCGCGCCGCATAGTCCTTCTCTGCCTTCGCCTGCGGGCTCTTGTTGACGCCAAACTCCCAGAATGACTTTCCGCCGGGAACCCATGCCATGACGGAATCCGCCTCGACGATGCCGTCGGACCCCTTGCGCTCGGCGTTGTCGAAACCCGGAAAGTCCACGCGACGCAGGTCACGACCAGTTGAGTGAATGAGTCGCCGGAGAAGGACCGGCAAAAGCTGGCGCGCGTCAAGATGGTCCACCCAGGTTTCAATCTGGCGGGCTTTGATGCTGAGAAAGTTCGGGACGTACCGGCGCACCGCGACAGCTTTCTCGGCGCTGCGTTGCCGTTCGCGATCGGCGGCGGCCTGCATGTCGAGAAGTTTCTGGCGGTCCGCGCCGAAGGACTTTTCGAGACGGACAGCCATGTCCGGCGACAGCGCGGCGTTGCCGTTCAGTAGTTTGGAGAGGGCTGGGCGTCCGACGCCGAGGCGGCTGGCCGCCTCTTTGACGGACATCCCGGCGGGAATGACGTGTTGCCGGATGTATTCGCCGACCGAAACGGCTGTCCTTGAATCCTCGGCCATTCGTAGACTGTAGCGCGTCGCGCTACACGATACAAGTCGCAATCTTGGGTCTCGCTGGGCGGATGAGAGGCCATCGGTCCGCGTAGAATAGCGGTATCAATCTACGCAATATATGCATACTTTGTCCTTGACGCTGCGTAGAATACAACGCATAATATACGCATACGGTGCGTTGAATGATCCGACATATCCATCAGCTTGGAGACTGGCCCAGATTTCATTGGGACCAAGAGAGCCTTGCGGGGCTCTTGGCCGAGATCCGCCACCGGCAGGGCCGGTTGCTGGGCCGCATGGAGAGCCTGGGGTTCACGCTACAAAAGGAAGCCGAACTGGAAACGCTCACGCTTGAGGTTCTCAAATCCAGCGAGATCGAGGGCGAAAAACTCGACGCGGCCCAGGTTCGGTCTTCAATCGCTCGCCGGCTTGGCATCGAGACCGCCGGAGCCGTTGCGACCGAGCGCGATGTCGAGGGCGTCGTGGAAATGATGCTCGACGCCACACAGAACTACGCGAAGCCGTTGAGCGACGAACGTTTGTTCGGCTGGCACGCAGCCCTGTTTCCAACGGGCCGCAGCGGGATGCGGAGAATTATCGTGGGTGCCTGGCGCGACGACGCCGACGGGCCGATGCAGGTTGTTTCCGGTCCCGTCGGAAGAGAGGAGGTGCATTACGAAGCGCCGGCAGCAACGCGGCTCGAAAAGGAGACGTCCGCGTTCCTCGCATGGGCGAATGGCACCGCCGACAAGACGGACATGGTCCTGCGCGCGGCGCTCGCGCATCTGTGGTTCGTGACGATTCACCCGTTCGATGATGGGAATGGACGGATCGCGCGCGCGATTGCCGATTGGGCGCTCGCGCGCTCGGAGAACAGCCCGCAACGCTTCTACAGCATGTCGGCGCAAATCCGCCACGACCGGAACGACTACTACGATGTCCTCGAGAAGACGCAGAAGGGACCACTCGACATCACGCCTTGGATGGATTGGTTCCTCAAGTGTCTCGGACGTGCGTTCGACGGAACGGAGATCACGCTCTCCGCTGTTCTCCGCAAGGCCCGGTTCTGGGAGAAGTACGCGCGCGCGCCGGTGAACGAGCGGCAGCGCGACATCGTGAATCGGTTGCTCGATGGCTTCGAGGGGAAGCTCACAACAACGAAGTGGGCGAAGCTCGAAAAGTGCTCTCACGACACCGCGCTTCGCGACATCCAGAACCTAATCGACATTGGCGTGCTTAATAAGGACGAGGGCGGCGGCCGGAGCACGAGCTATTCGCTCGTCGAGGCGTAAGCGCTCAACACCGACATGCAACGGACGAAGTCGCTAATCGTTGGATAAACGGTCACGGCCGCCGGCCCAAAGCGGTGGAGCACCGCGATGTCGGCGATGCTGCCAACTTCCAGATCGCGGCCAGACCGGCCGTCCTGCCGTTGTGTGACGACCGACAGGGGGCACACACGGGATGACGCATCGACGGACCCGCCAGAGCGGCAATCCAGGGAGGCTGGATGGCGAAGAAGAAGCCGATCACCGTGAAGTCGTGCGCGTACGTGCACACCGAAGACGTCGATGCGGACGCGACGCGCGCGGGCGGCGAGGTGTGGGAAGGTTTCGTGAACCTGTGCGTTCAGGCCGCCGAGCAGGCCCTCGAGGTGCCGCCGAAGGGATACACCCCCTACCAGCGAAATTCGCTCACAGACATCTTCTCGTCAATGAGGGGGACACATCGCAGCATCCGCCTTCTCGTGAAACTCGGCGATGGCAAGCCCGAGTCCGTTGATTCGCTCGTCCTCGCGAGGCTGCAGCTCGAAGGTCTCTACACCCTCTGCTTGCTCATGGAAAAGCCGCAGAACGTCGACCGGTTCACGCATGAAGCTTGGAAACGGCAGTACATTCATTGGCTTTTGATGAGCGCGGAGACGAACGCCTTACCGCGGTTCGCCGGGTCCGACGGGCCGGAGTACGACCGGCTGATGAAAATGAAAGACATTTGGAGGGTGTCCGACGAAGAGCAGCGCACTATCGAATATCGCGAGCTCGAGATCCAGCCGCCGCCAGGATTCGTCGAGAAGCCAATCAGGACGTTTCCAACGCCCGGGCAGGTCATCGAGGAAGTCGCCGACGACAACAAGCGACGTCTCCTTGAGCGCCTGTACATCGAGTATCAGGATTTGTGCGCGTATGCGCATGGGCGTCCGATCGCAGGGTTTGGCAAATCCATATTTGACGAGCGAGCGCCTGTCCGCACGCAGTTCATTAAAATGTATGGCGAACACGCCCTACGTCGTCGGTTCAATCAGAGCATCGTCGGTGCCGCGCAGGTCTACAGCCTGCTGTCGGTCGCGCAATCAACGGCTGAACTTAAGACGCTGTACCCTGACAATATCGAGCTGCACGTGGCCGCAGCGAGGGCGTGGAACGAACTGCACAACTCGCACCTCCTCGTAAACGCGGTGTGGCACATCCGCACGAAGGAGCTGCTCGGCATCGTCGGCTAGAGTGTCCGGATCGTGCCCCGGAACCGCTCGACCACTCCATTGGTCCACGCACGCCGTGGCCTGGTGCGGCGGTGCTTGACACCGAGCTGCCGGCACCTTGCATCGAAAGCTGCCTTGAATCCCCTCCCGATATCCGTTAAGAGGCACCGCAGCGTCCAGCCTGCCTTGCGATGCGTGAGCGGATCGCGCGCAAGGCGTCGGCGCGCGCTCGACTCAATCCCGCCAGATCCGGAGCCTGAGTGACGGCGGCTTCGTTTGTCGGCGGCAACCTGGAACACGCACCGCCGACGTTGCCCTTTTCTTGCCCTTTCCGTGCAACAACGGGCGGCCAGCGGCGGCAAAGAGACGCACAAGGCGAAAGCCTGGAAATGCTCGATTCGTCGCGGTGGGAAGGGCCATCCGGGACACGCGAGCAACTCGCCGCAAGCCGCGGCTAACGACGCTTCTTCCGCCTGTTAACCGGAGGGTTGCCCGCCGTCGCTCGCCTGCGCGTGGATGCAGGTGCTCGGCGAGCTATGGCGGGTCCGCCGTAGCGACGCATTCGGCCCAGCCGCGCGAATGCGTCCGCGAAGGCGGATGAGGAGCCAGTCCTTTCCCTCAAACCCCTAGCGTTTCGCGCGAATCCAGCTTTCCAGTGCGTCCGGCTCTTCCCCTGTCCCGAGGGCCGAAAACGCCTGCTTGGGTTTCCGTTGGGTGTTCCGGCGTCAGACTGGCTCGATGATGCCTACGCAATTGCCGCAAGGGGCGGGCCGCGCGGCCCGAAGCTCGCCGAACCCCTCGCAGATGAGGGCGACGTTCTTGGATAGCAGGCGCCCCGCGACGCGGCCCGGACGTGCGCCGCCCATCCTAAACGATGCCCCGCCCCCTGACCGACTGCCCACCCGAGACGAGTGGGCGCGGCGTCCGGGAATAGTGTTCGGCTCGGGCCTTGCCACGATCCTCCTCCTGACGTGGGAGCGCTTCTTCTGCGCAAGATGGCTGTGTCAGAGCGGGACGGGGTGCCCGGAGGGCCTGATCAGGGGCGTTCTGTTCACGGCGCCGGCGCCAGGTTGCGGGGAGCCGCCAATGCTGCCTATTCTGCGCCCCGACCGCCCGGGACCCCATTAATCCGTCGTGGGCCGATTCAGCTCCCCACCATCGCGAGCACCTCGGCGGGCGTGAGCGACCGCCCGCGCGCGACCAGCGCGTCGAGCTGGCCGGAAGGCACGGTGGCCTTCAGCGCCTCGATCTGTTCCGAGATGCCAGGCGCCATCGGGTGCTCGACAACGATGCCGGCGCGCTCGGACATGACATGGGCCGCCGATGCCAGCTCGACCGCGCGCCCAGGACGTCCTTCGGCGGCGGCCGTGGCGGCCAGCCCGATGAGCGCCTGGCCGATGCCGCGCGGGCTCCCATTCTCGTCGTGTGTTCGGAGCGACCGCAGGAACCAGCGGCGCGCCTCGGCGAGGTCCTTCGCCGTCAGAGCCGCCCAGCCCATCTCGCCCTGGACGCGCGCGACTTCGGGCCGATCGCCGACCGTTTCAAACGCCTCCAGACCATCCCGATAGAGCGCGAGCGCCTTCGAATGATCTCCCTTCACGTAGGTCATCTGCGCCAGGAAGCTCATCGACAGGCCCGCACCCTCGTAGTCGCCGGCGGCGACCTGCCCCCGCCGGGCCTGCTCGACGGTCGTCATTCCGCCGGCGAGATCGCCGGTGACAGACAGCAACATGCCCTTGATGGTCATCGCGAGGTTGCCCACCCACGACGCGCCGGACGCCCCTGCCCGCCCGATTGCGCCGTCCAGTGCCGCTCGCGACTCGTCCATGCGGCCCAACCCGAGCAGGACGTAGCCCAGGACCGTCTCGAGTTCGGCCACCAGGGCTTCGTTGCCCAGAGCGCGCGCGTCGGTCAGGCCCGCCTCGCAATCGAGCCGCGACCGCTCCCACTCGGCGATCATCGTCCCGACCACCCCGCTGGTACTCCGCGCGAGTGCGCGGCCCAGGCTCGGCGAGCGGGCGTCGGAGAGCTCGAAGAGCGCATCGAGCTGGCTGCGCGCCGTCAGGTGCAAGCCGGCGATGTGCCAGGCCCAGTTGAGATACCCGCACAGCAGCAGTCCCTGCTCGACAGCCTCGTCGTCTCCGCCGCGCGCGCATGCGATCGACCAGTGGATGGCCGCGTGGGTGTTTGCGTTGTCGGTCCGGGCGCGGCCCATCGCCTCGAGCTGGCGGTCACCCTGGATGCCGGCAGCGACCTCCCTGGCCAGTTCGACGAAGTAGCGGGCGTGCGCGGCACGCACAGCTTCCAGTTCGCCGCTTTCGGCCAACCGCTCGGAGGCGAACTCGCGAATGGTCTCGAGCAGGCGGAACCGGCCGCCGGTCCCGCTCACCTGAACCAGGCCCTTCTCGACCAGAGAGGTTAGCTCGTCGAGCGCGCGGTGCCCATCAGCCGCCGTGTAGCAGACGGCCTCCATCGCGGCGAGCGCGAACCCCTCGGCGAAGACGGACAGCCGTCGAAGCAGGCGCTGCTCCGAGGCGTCGAGCAGGGAGTGGCTCCAGCCGACCGTCGCGCGCAGCGTCCGATGTCGCTCGGGCAGGTCGCGATCGCCCGAGGTGAGCACGTCGAGCGCATGCTCGAGCCGCGCGCGGAGCGAGGCCGGATCGAGGATGCGAATGCGCGCTGCCGCCAGCTCGAGCGCAAGCGGGAGCCCGTCGAGACGCCGGCACACGGCGGCCACGTCTCTGGCGTTTGCGGCCGTGACCGCGAACCCGGGATTCACCTTGGCGGCGCGCTGGGCGAACAGCGCCGCGGAGGGCGCCTTCAGCACCTCGTCGGGAGTGGAGGCGTCGGATGGCGGCAGATCGAGCGGCGGCAGCGGGAACTCGGTCTCGGCGCCGATCCTGAGCGGCGCCTGGCTGGTGACGACCACCTGGAGCGCGGGGCAGCGGGCCGCCAGTTCGGCGACCTCTCCGGCGGCTTCGAGGACCTGCTCGAAGTTATCCAGCACGAGCAGCGAGCGCTGAGCGCCGAACCGCGTGGCGACCGCATCCAGCGCGGAGCGCCCGTGCGCCTCCGCAATTCCGAGCGCGGAGCCCACCGCCGGCATCACGTCGGCAGCCGTCACCACGGATGCCAGCGACACGAATGCGGCTCCGCCCGGGTACTCCTGCTGCAGCAGGCCGAACAGTTCGACCGAGAACCGGGTCTTGCCGGTGCCGCCAGGGCCCGTTACGGTCAGCACGCGCGTGCCCTCGTGCAGGCGCGCAGCCGCCGCAGTGAGCGCCGCGTCGCGGCCGAGCAGCGACGTGGCCGGCGCCGGCGGCGGTTTCATCACCGCGTCCGACTGGCGCACCCCCGGCGCGTCGAGCTGCGTCTCCGATTCGGAACTGGCTGCGGCCGGGGCGTGCCCGCCTTTCAGTGCCGCGCGCCATTCGCCGATGGTCACGAACCGATCGGCGGGCCGCTTGGCCAGCGCGCGCTCGACCGCGTCCGCCACGGCGCCCGTCACGTCTGGACACGCCGTCCGCAGCGGCGGCACCGCGTCGGTAAGGTGACGTGTGAGCACCGCCATGGCCGTCGGGCCGCTGAACGGCGGCCGGCCGGCGAGCATCTCGTAGAGCATGCAGGCGAGCGCATACAGATCGCTGCGTCCGTCCACGTCCGCGCCGCGGGCCTGCTCGGGACTCATGTAGTGCGGCGTTCCCACGACGGCCCCGGTCAGCGTCAGCCGGTCGTCGGAGGACGCCGTCACGGCATGCGCGATGCCGAAGTCGGCGACGATCGCGTGCCCGTGCTCAAGGAGGATGTTCTCGGGCTTGATGTCGCGGTGGACGAGGCCTCGGCTGTGCGCGTAGGCCAGCGCGTCGGCCACCTCGTCGGCGATCCGCAGCGCATCTGCTTCAGTCAGCCGGCGCTCGCGCGTCAGCCGGTCGCGCAGCGATTCGCCCTCGACATACGGCATCACGTAGTAGAGGGAGCCTGCGGCCTCACCCGAATCGAAGAGCGGCAGGATGTTGGGGTGACGGAGGCTTGCCGTCGTGGCGATTTCCCGCAGGAAGCGTTCGGGACCAAGCGCCGACGAGATCTCGGGCCGCATCACCTTCACGGCGACCCTCCGCCCGTGCTTTAGATCGTGGGCCAGGTGGACCGTGGCCATCCCGCCGGTGCCGAGTTCGCGTTCGAGCCGGTACCGATCGGCCAGCGCCGCCGCAAGACGCAGGTCGGACATGGGAGCCTCTTTGTTCACGTTTCCTTCAGCATACCGCGAATCGTCGCGGCTGGACCGAAGCGGTCCCAGGGCGCGAACAGGTCTACTTCTGGACCGGGAACCCCAGGTCGGCCCAGTCGATCCCGAAGTTGTTCGGCAGCACCAGCACGCACACACGTGCGAAGCCCAGTTCCTCGAGCGCCGCGCGCCGGCTGGCGTCGGATAGAGCAGGCGCCCCGGAGGGATTGGTGAAGCGACAGTGGCCAACACACACCTGACCATCGGCCGCGCCGCGCTTGGTTCAATTCGGGTTCTTGCGGGCGTCGCAGGGGATCGCAAGAGATCGCTTCTGATCAATGGGCCGTCAGTACAGACGAGGTCTGATCGCTACAGATCGCTAGTCCGACGCGCCTGCTAACCGGAGGGTTGCCCGCCGTCGCTCGCCTGCGCGTGGATGCAGGTGCTCGGCGAGCTATGGCGGGTCCGCCGTAGCACCTCGACCGTGCTCGGGGCGAAGGCCGATAGGTTCGAGTCCTACCTGAGGAGCCAACCTCACTCCGTTCGGTCTTAGCTCCTCAGCCATCACAGCCCGCGCCGGGGCGACCATCACGGGGCGACCATCACGGACAGCCAGACCGCGCGTTTTGGGCTATACTCGCGCCAACTCCCTCAGAGCTCGAAGATCCGGCGTCTGCTGTGAGACTGCACCCATGTCACTAGTCCCGGGCGCACGGCTGGGTCCCTACGAAATCCTGGCCCCGCTCGGGGCAGGCGGAATGGGCGAGGTGTATCGGGCCCGCGACACCAAGCTGAACCGCGAGGTCGCGCTGAAGGTGCTGCCCGAGTTCTTCGTGAACGACGCTGATCGGCTGGCCCGGTTCACGCGCGAAGCACAGACCCTGGCCTCGCTGAACCATCCGAACATCGTGGCGATCTACGACGTCGACCGCGGTCACCTGGATGGCCGCGACCGCGACTTCATCGTGATGGAGTTCGTCGACGGCGTCTCGCTCGACCGCACGATTGAGGCGGGACGCCTCGACCTCGCGCGCGGGCTGCACCTCGCCTCCGGCGTCGCGGAGGCTCTGGCCGCCGCCCATGCGGCAGGCATCGTCCACCGCGACCTCAAGCCCGCCAACATCATGGTGACCGCGCGGGGTGACGCGAAGCTGGTCGATTTCGGCCTCGCGAAGCTGGTGGAGGCTTCGTCTGACGCCGAAACCAAGGCGGCCGTCCTGCACACGACGGAGGGATCCGTGCTGGGCACGGCCGCCTACATGTCGCCCGAGCAGGCCGCTGGGAATCCGGTGGACCCGCGCTCCGACATCTTCTCCTTCGGCACGGTTCTGTACGAGATGCTGACGGCCGTGCGCCCGTTCCACGGCGATTCGCAGATCTCGACGCGCATGGCCGTCCTCTCGCACACGCCGGCGCCAATTCTCACACTGCGTCCGGACGTGCCCGCACGCCTGGCCGGCATCGTCGATCGCTGTCTCGACAAGCGGCCCGAGGAACGATACGCGTCGGGCGCCGCGCTGGCTGCGGACCTGCGGCGTCATCTCGAATCGCGGGCCAAGGGCGCTCGACTGCCGCGCCGCGCCCTTGCGGGCATCATCGCTGCGGCCATCCTCCTGCTCGCCGGCGGGTCGTGGTACGAATACCAAGCATCGCGGGTGCGATGGGCCCGGTACGAAGCGCTGCCGGAAATCGAGCGATTGGGCGATCGGGAAGATTACGGTAGGGCCTTCGACCTGCTTCAACGCGTGAGACCCCTCATCCCGAACGACCCGACGTTTCAGCGGCTATGGAACCAGTCGACGCGGTCCTTGCGGATCAGAAGCGAGCCGTCTGGCGCAACGGTGTCCTGGATGCCGTACGAGGCGCCATCGGCCACGTGGACGCTGGCCGGCGCCACTCCGCTCGACGTGCGCGCACCGCGCGGTCTTCTGCGCTTCCGAATCGAGAAGGACGGCCTCGAGCCAGTCGAGATCGCTCGGGCGGGGTCCTTCTCGGTGGACCTCTTCGGTAAGAGCGACACGCCCGGTGGGATGGTGTATGTGCCCGCGGGACGGGACACCATCGGCGGGGTCCAGATTGGACGCGGACCGTTCTGGATCGACAAGTTCGAAGCGACGAACCGGCGCTACCAGGGGTTCGTGGACGCCGGCGGCTATCGGGAGCCCCGGTACTGGAAGCAACCGTTCCGCGTCGACGGTCGTGAGTTGAGCTTCCGCGAAGCGATGGGGCTTTTCACCGACAAGACCGGGCAGCCTGGGCCCGCCACGTGGGAGTTGAGCGCGTACCCAGTGAGCGAAGCCGACTATCCGGTCAGAGGCATCAGTTGGTACGAGGCTGCCGCGTTTGCGGAGTTCGAAGGGAAGAACCTGCCCACGTCCTGGCATTGGCTCAGCGCCACCGATGCCATGGGGCCCGTCGTCGTGATGGACCTGAGCAACTACGGCGGGACGGGGCCCGCGCCGGTTGGCACCCACCGCGGGCTTGGCCCGTATGGCACCTATGACATGGCCGGAAATGTGCGGGAATGGGCGTGGAATGCGACCGGAGTCAGGCGGTCGGCGATGGGGGGCGGGTGGAACGAAGCGACGTATTCCTATCGCGCTCGCTACGCCTACGACCCCTTCGATCGCTCCGAGATAAACGGCGTCCGCCTGGAGAAGTACATCGATCCTCCAACGCCTCTGGCCTTGGCGCCCATCGAGCGCACATGGCGTGACTATCTGAAAGAGACACCCGTCGGCGACACGATGTTTGCCGCTTACGCCCGGTTGTATGGGTACGACGCCACGCCGCTGAACGCGACCGTCGAGGCCCGAGACAAGGGCATTGGCGACGGGCGCCTCGAGCACGTGACCTATAGCGCAGGCTACGGGAACGAACGCCTCCCGGCGGACCTGTACTTGCCCGCTCGAGGGCGCCCGCCATTCCAGGCGGTGGTCTATTTTCCCGGCTCTGGCGTACAAGGAGGGTCGCGCCCGACCGATGGACAGACCCGCTATATCGACTTCATCGTGAAGAGCGGCCGCGCGGTCATCTATCCGACGTACAAGAGCTCGTTCGAGCGCGCGCTGACGCCGCTGCCCCCGTCGGACTCGCAAGCGGGACGCGACTTGATCATTCAGAACGCCAAGGAAGTGCGGCGAACGGTCGACTACCTCATCTCTCGATCCGATATCGACGCTGAGAAGATCGCCTACTACGGATACAGTTGGGGCGGCCGCGAGGGCCTGAACTTCACCGCGCTCGAACCGCGATTCAAGGCCAGCATTCTCATGTCGGGCGGCTTCGATCGCCTTCAATTCCCGCCCGAGGTCGACCAGATCAACTTCGCGCCACGTGTGCGCGTGCCCACGCTCATGTTGAACGGCCGGGAGGATTTCCGTTTCCCGTACGAGGAGGCCCAGGTCCCGATGTTCCGCGCCATCGGGGCCGCCGAGAAGTCCCATGTCGTCATCAAGAGCGGCCACAGCCCGCCGCGCGTCGACGTCATCAAGCCGATCCTAGACTGGCTCGACAAGTACCTCGGGGCCGTCGTTCCTCGGTAGCGCGGCGCCTGTCCCTGCCAGGAACTCCGGCGTGGGAAGACACGAGTTGGGAGACGTGATTCGTGAGAAACGTCCGCCTCGGCTGCGGCGCCGCTTGGGATAATTTGGGTTTTTGCGGGCGTCGCAGGGGATCGGAAGGGATCGCTTCTGATCAATGGGCCGTCAGTAGAGACGAGGTCTGATCGCTTCAGAGCGCTGTTCCGACGCGCCTGTTAACCGGAGGGTTGCCTGCCTTCGCTCGCCTCCGCGTGGATGCAGATGCTCGGCGAGCTATGGCGGGTCCGCCGTAGCGACGCATTCGGCCTGCTCTCGCGAATGCGTCCGCGAAGGCGGATAGGTTCGAGTCCTACCTGAGGAGCCAACTTTCCCCGGCCTCGTTGGCGACGAAATCGCGCCGAAGCCCCGAGCGAAGTCCAGGGGCGAAGGCGGATGAGGAGCTACAGTTCTCCACCTCTCGTCCATCTCTTGGCGGAGGCGTGCCGAGGAGACATTCCCCTCAACGAGTTCCCACCTCACCTTCTGGAACTTCACCGCATTTCAGTTGGAAACCCCGCAGGCGCATCGACCCGATCCGGGTAGGTACCGCCCGCGGTACGAAGCGCGTTCCGATGATCAGGCCAAGGGAACTAGACTCACGCCATTCGCCCTCCGAGGATTTCGGAGCCGTTCAGTTCACTGTTGGACGGTGACGGAGATTGGCAAGCGTGTGTCGGGTGTTCGTGACTACGACTTCCATTGCTCGGGCCCTGAGGTTGAGATAGACTCGCGCGTCCGTCAAAACTCGGCGTAAACCTCGACGCACACACAAAGAGGCTCCCATGCTGGCAAAGACTCGGCAGACGTGTCTCTCCGCGGTGGCCGCATTGGCGTTGATGGTCGGGTTCGCAGGCACAGCCTTCGCCCAGCCCGGCGGTGTGACGAATACCCGACAAGAGTCGTTCTTCGATTCAAACGGGGTGCGGATACGATTCATCGAACAAGGCTCTGGCGAGCCCGTCGTCCTGGTTCATGGCTACACTGCCACAGCCGAGGGGAATTGGGTTACCCCCGGAGTCTTCCAACAACTCGCGAAACACTTCCGGGTGATCGCGTTGGACTGCCGCGGACATGGCAAGAGCGACAAGCCGCACGACGCCGCACAGTACGGCCGGGAAATGGCGTTGGACGTTGTTCGCCTGCTGGACCATCTCAAGATTCAAAAGGCGCACATTGTCGGCTATTCGATGGGAGGCAGAATCACGGCCAAGCTGTTGACGATGAACCCCGAGCGGTTCTTGACTGCGACGTTGGGTGGCAATGGCGGGCTGCTAGGGCCTACGGATGCGGAGATCAAACGGAATCAGATGGTGGCCGCTGAGATGCAACAGGGATCAATCCGCACGCTGGCATTGTCTCTGGCGCCCACCGACCAACCACCTCCGACAGAAGAGCAGCTGAAACAAGGCGGGGCAAGTCTCCTTGCGGGTCAGGACCTGCTCGCTCTCGCCGCTGTCATGCGTGCTGCACTTGAACAGGCAATTACGGTCGAGCAAATTGCGGCTGTCAGCGTGCCTACACTCGCCATCATCGGCACCGCAGACCCGACAATTGAAAAGGTCAATCGGCTCAAGAAGGCCATGCCAAGGCTGACAGTCGTTGCCATAGAAGGGGCGACGCATGCTGGTGAGACTGGTGCCGTCTTCCGACCTGAGTTCATCCAGGCTTTGCAGGGGTTTCTGGAGGCACATTCGACTGGGAAGTAGATTCTGATCACGTCCGCGTTCACAGGCGGATATCGGGTCGTCGGCGTTTCGACTCCTTTCTGTCGACCGAGCCGAGGAGCCAGATTCTCTAGGACAGTCGCTCGGTTCCAGCCGCCGTTGTTCGAACTTCACGGCATTTAGGTTGTGAACCCGCGGCATCGCCTCGATCCGATCGGGTCGGTGCCGCCCGAAGAGCACGAAGCGCG
>CAVOHU010000004.1:0-763670 GCA_963695795.1 uncultured Acidobacteriota bacterium
GACGGTTCTTGAAACCGCACCTGAGGAGAAGCAGCAGGCCGTGACGAAGGCCTGTGACCGTGCGCGGCGTCCGCCCGGGACGTCACGACGCCCGGCGCCAGGGACCGGTATCCCGCGAAGCCCGCGGTCTCAGGAAGGGGCGTTATGTTGCGTCGAGCCTGGACCCTGGAGTCTCCCAATGCCCTAATATCGCCTGTCGTCAAACCATAGGGCCGTCGCTGTCTTCTACGAGACCTTCTTTACGATTTCAGAGAATTCACTCTCTGTGAACGCCCTCATCGTCGTGGTCTTGGCATTGCCCTTCGAGGCGATGGAAAGCGCGGTGGCGGAAGCCACCTCGTCGCTCGGACCTTCCGTCACAGCGACGATGTCGTATTCGCCCATCGTGACGTAGAGGCCCAGGACCTTTCCTCCCATCGATTCAGTGAGCTTCTTGGATGCGGCGAACCGGGCAGGGGCATTCTTCACATCCTTGGCGCCTTGCTCGGTCCACTTGAAGAGAGTCACATAGGTTGGCATCGGAGACCTTCTTTCACTGCGCTGTTCACGGCATCATCCGACTCAGACGGGATCCCCACCTGGGCTCCCAGCCTGAGGCGAGCATACACCCCTTTGTCCCGCCGGGAGCCACCATGGCGTCGCACGATTTGCGTTGTTCCGCAAGACAGGCTGACGTCTCCGCCCGGAAACGGCGACAGGTCCAGACTTGGGCCGAAGACGAGCCAATGTTCAAAATGAGACAGACCCCCATTGCCGTCGTCCGAGACAATTGCAGGTGAGCGAACGGGGGAGCCCGCACTACGTCGCCCGTTCATGCAGGCAACGCTACGATGCGGCCCGGGACATCGCTCGCAGGATTTCTGAGTTCGTGGTGTGGTTCCACCGTCGTCGGCTGTCGATGGTCGGAGTAAGTCGTCGGAAAGGAACCAGACCATGCCTAACGGCACTGTCACAGTGCCAGCCCGGCCGGCCCCTTGGGCCGGTGGACCGCGAATCCCAGGGTCTCAGGAAGGGGCGTGATGTTGCGTCGAGCCTGGCCCCTGGCGTCTCCCGATGCCCTAATATCGCCCATCGTCGGCGATGCACGGAGGCCAAGTCGATGTTCAAGCGGGCCACTTCTCTCGTGACGATTGGCGCGTTCCTCGTCTCTCTATCGTCGTGCGCCACGTACCGACAGGTGAGTAGGTCCCCCGAGTCGCTCGTCCGGCCAGGCGAGACACTCAGGATCAGGGCCATCCTCACCAAGTCCGGCGAGCGCATTGAGTTCAAGAATGGCACGACCGGACAGTGCATCCGAGATCGGATCGTGACGACCGGCCCTTCGAGAAGCGTCCAGGTCGCCGAGGCCGACGTCGAGAAGGTCGTCATGGGTGACTTCGGCGTGCGGCAGCTCTTGACGAGGAGCGGACGGGAGTACGGGGGGACCAACCTCACCAGAACGAACGGCACCGTCGCGCTCATGGCCACGACCACGGCCGTTCCTATCTCCGACGTGGACATGGTCTGGATCGAAAAGATCGACGCCGGGATGACATTCCTGGTGACGATCGTCGGCACGGCGCTGGTGATCGGAGCATTGGTAGTTGTCGTCATGCTCACGAAGGATTCTTGCCCGTTTGTCTACTCGTTTGACGGGAGCGGGTACATGCTCGACGCCGAACCTTACGGCGGCGCGACGGCACCGGGCCTGAAGAGGACTGAATGGAGCCGCCTGAAGTACCTGAACGCCGCGGACGGCGAATACAGGCTCAAGCTGACCAACGAAGTGGACGAGACGCAGTACACCGATGAACTCAAACTGCTCGTCGTCGATCACCCGGCTGATGTGGCGGTGGTGGCGGATGAGAGCGGCGTCCTGCATGCGACCGCCGCTCAGGTCCCGCCCACGAAAGCCGTCGACACGCAAGGGCGCGACATTCTTTCGTACGTGAATGACGACGACTGGGTGTACTGGCAGAGTGCGGAGCGCGACCTCGATCCGGAGCTGAAATCAGGCGTCAAGGAGAAGCTGGTGTTCGAGTTCCCGCGGCCGTCCGGGGCCACCCGTGCCAAGCTCATCTTCGATGGCTGCAACACCTTGTGGGCATCGCGGATGGTGAAGGGGTACCTGGCCCTCCATGGACGGAATCTGGGGGAGTACTATGCGTCTCTCAGCGCCCCGGGGCCCGCGCAGTTCGGCCTCCAGCTCTGGAACCTCCGCGAAGAGCTCTACCGGATGCATATCCGCGTGGATACGCCGAAGGGGTGGGTGTCAAGGGGATCGGTGCTCGGGGGCGGGCCGTTCGTGTCGCGCGACAAGCTGTACATACTGGACATCGCCGACGTTGCAGGCGACGTCCTCAGAATCGAGCTGACGCCGCCAATCGGCTTCTGGATGATCAACCGCATCGCCGTGGACTACGGCCCCGACGCTCCTGTCCATTCGCGCGAGATCGATGCGTCGCGCGCTCTGGACTCGCGCGGGACGGACATCAGGCCGCTCCTCGCGGCGACTGACGATCGGTACTTTGCCATGCCGACCACCGGCGACCATGCCGAGCTGGTGTTCCAGGCACCGCCGCGGCAGGCTGGACTGGTGCGGTCGGTCATCTTGAAGGCCAGCGGATACTACGACATCCACATGGGCACTGTGGGAGATCCGCAATCCGACGTTCTCGCCAGGATCAGGACCGAACCCGGATACTCCGTCCGATACGCCTGGGAAGAGTACGCCAAGTGGAAGCTGTCACAGCAGCCGGGAAGAATCCAGTGACGCGCAGAGCGCCCTCCGAGCACCGCACGAGGATGGTCGGCGGATGGTCTGCCATCCCCGTCCTGCTGGCCCACGCCGCACGTGTGGCAGGATACCGGCTCCGCCCCCGGGCATTCCCGCTGTTCCGTCTCTCCCGACGGACGGGTGGATACTTCAAGACCCTGCAGATCATGCGGGAGTTGAAGCTGCGCAAGTTCGCCCGCATGGGCCATCGCAGCTTCTTCTTCCTCAGCAAGCCGGCGTGGCCCTCGAAGGCGTACGACCGGATGGCGGCACAGGGCGGGCTCAACGCCGCCTCTGCAGGAACGCCACTCAAGCAGCATCTCGACATGGCGATCCTGGCCATCACGGGACGCTGTTCGCTCGCCTGTCAGCACTGCTACGAGAGGGCGAACATCTCGACGACCGACGTGGTTCCTCTCGACACGTGGCGGACGGTCATCAGCCGGCTCCAGGACATGGGAACGGGTGTCATTGTGCTTTCGGGCGGCGAGCCCATGCTCGCCTACCGGGAGACCCTCGATCTCATCCGTGGTGCCGACAAGGACCTGTCGGACATTCACATTCACACCTCAGGCCGCGGCGTGACGGTTGAGCGCGCACGGGAACTACGGGACGCCGGGCTGATGGCCGCGGGCGTCGGCCTCGACGATGCGGATGCGGCGCGGCACAATGCACTCCGAGGATCGCCGACCTCCTTCGATGACGCGGTAAACGCGTTGCGCGCCTTCCATGCGGCAGGCGTGTTCACCTACACGAACACCTGTCTATCGAAGGCGTTTGTTCAGGGCGGAGGCTTCTGGGAGTTGCTGGCGCTCTCTGGAAAGCTGGGCGCCGGGACGGTCCGGCTTCTCGAGCCCAGGCCGTGCGGCGGGTACTTCGGGACTTCGCAGGAGGATCTCTTCTCCGAGTCGGACCGAGCGGCGGTGACCGGGATGTTCATTCAGGCCAACACGAGATGGAAGCACCGGCGCCTGCCGCTGGTTGCCTACGAGGCCTACTTCGAATCTCCGGCGAGGATGGGCTGCTCGATGGGCGGCCTGTCGTTCTTTGCGATCGACAGTCGCGGCAACGTCATTCCGTGTGTGTTCGTCCCCGTCAGTTTCGGCAACGTCCTCGAGGAAGACGTCCGCGTGATCTACGATCGCATGCGCGCGGCCGTTCCCCTTCCGCTCCATCGCGAGTGTCCGGCCAGTTCTCTGGCCGGAGCGATCAAGGGCAAGGTCGCCTGCGGCGCGCCGCTGCCAGTGCCGGTGGAGTCCTTGAAGGAGGAGTGGGCCCGGTTGTGGCAGGAGGCCGGCGTCAGTGATCCTCATCCTCTACCGGGGATCAGTGCCGGCGAGAACGGGATAGCACGCGGCCGCGCAGACAATTGACGCCGCTGCCCGCCTGGCTGTGTCACAGTGCCAGCCCAGCCGGCCCCTTGGGCCGGTGGACCGCGAATCCCAGGGTCTCAGGAAAGGGGCGTTATGTTGCGTCGAGCCTGGACCCTGGCGTCTCCCGATGCCCTCATATCGCCTATCGTCCGGCTGAAGTCCATCTCGCCCCGGCAGCCCGTCGTGCCCCGTTTCGAGGAGTCTCTTATGACGCACCTGCATCGATCAGTCGCACTCGTTCTGGTCTGTGCCACCCTGTTCGCCGGGGTCTTCGTCCTGACGGGCCGTGGCGCCCAGGAACCAAACGCGATCCGGTTCGCGCACATCCCGCACGTCGCCAACGACGGACGCGTAGCCTTCTCGTACCACGAGGACATCTGGATCGCCGATCCGTCTGGCGCGAACGCACGGCGGCTCACGAACAACCTGGGGAATGACGTCGGGCCGCGATTCTCGCCGGACGGGAAGTGGATCGCGTTCACCAGCAATCGCACGGGCAACAACGATGTCTTCCTGTTGGCGGCGGCCGGGGGCGAGCCGCGCCAGTTGACGTTCCATTCCGGTGACGACCAGGCGCTCTACTGGATGCCGGATGGCAAGTCGATCCTGATTTCGAGCAACCGCGGGCCGTTTGCCTATGGATCGCCGCTGTTCACCGTGCCGATCGACGGCGGTGTGGAAGAGCCCGTGAAGATGGCCAACGCGCGCCTCGGCATGATGAAGCAGGACGGGACGCTTCTCGCCTTCAATCGCACGCTGCCGTCGTCGGGCGTGTGGCGCAAGGGGTTCCGGGGCAGTTCAGCACCGGGCATCGCCGTGCAGGACGCGAAGACCGGTGACATCACCGAGATCACCAACGCCGACATGA
This sequence comes from uncultured Acidobacteriota bacterium, assembly GCA_963695795.1. Taxonomy (GTDB): domain Bacteria; phylum Acidobacteriota; class Vicinamibacteria; order Vicinamibacterales; family JAKQTR01; genus CAVOHU01. The sequence continues at coordinate 4,997 of CAVOHU010000004.1, forward strand.
AGGACTACAAGAATCACTTCCAGGACGCGTATCCGATGTGGGGCGCCGACGGGATGATCTACTTCGCGTCAGAGCGAGACGGCACCTACAACATCTGGCGCATTGGCGCGAAGGGCGGGCCGGCACAACAGGTGACGCATTTCAAGTCCGGTGGTGTCTTCTATCCATCGATTTCGCCCGACGGCAAGAGGATGGCGTTCCAGAACGAGTTCGATCTGTGGACGCTCGACCTGCCAAACGGTCAGCCGAAGAAGCTGACGATCCCGCTCTCGTTCGACCCGAAGGACAGTGATCTCAACGTGCTGACGACCATCAATCTCGCCGATGGGTTCAGCCCGGCGCCAGACGGGAACTACGTGGCCGTGGACGTTCGGGGCAATATTCAGCTGGTGCCGAGCGAGCAGGGCATTGGCGAGCAGACGCCGGTCGCGCGTACCGCGTGGAAGGAATTCGGGGAGCAGTTCTCGCCCGACGGAAAGACGATTGCGTACATCGCAGACGAGTCCGGCGATCAGGAGGTGTGGACCTACGACCTGGCCAGCGGGGCGAGGAAGCGGCTGACGAAGCAGGAGTCCGAGAAGAACGGCATCGCGTGGGCGCCGAATTCCCAGAAGCTGCTGTACGGCGGCGACAACAAGATCTGGGAAGTCGACCTGACGGCGGCGCAACCGCTGCCGAAGGAACTGGCGTCGAACCCGGCGGGAGGATTCAGCGGAGTCCAGTACGCCGCGAATGCCACGTGGCTCACCTACAGCCGCCGAGACGATGAATCGAACGCCGAGGTGTATCTGTACGACATCACCGCGAAGAAGGAATACAACGTCTCGCACCATCCGCTGACCGACGGGATCGGCGTCCTCGCGCCAGACGGCAAGTCGGTCGTCTTTACCTCGAGCCGCGACGGCGCCACGAACCAGCTCTTTGTCGTGTCCCTGGCGAAGCGGAGCGAGGATCCGGACGACCCGCTCGTGCGGGAACGGATTCGGAATACAACGGCTTCGACATCCGGGCGGGGGGCGAGAGGGGCCGCTTCCGTATCCGCCGGCGCAGCCGTTCCCGCGGCCGGTGAGCCGGGCGCTGCGGCGGCCGCCACGAGCGCGCAGGCCGCGCCGCCCAAGATCGAACTCGACGGCATCGAGAAGCGTGCTCTGCAACTCACGCGAGGCACGACTCCGGTCAGCGGATTCTTCCTCTCGAACGATGGTCGGACGATCTACTTTGCGATCGGCGCAGGCGGCCGAGGCCGCGGCGCGGCTCCCGCTCCGGCACCCACGCCGGCACCGGCGCGCGGGCGAGGCGCGTCAACGCCGGCGGCTGAGGACAGCACGTCTGGGCTTTTCGCGATTGGCATCGACGGGCGCGATCGCCGCAGCGTCGCCACGGGGGCTTTCCCCGGCATGGTGCCGACGCCCGATCGGCGCGTCGTGTTCTTCCGCGCACCGTCGACCGAAGCCGGCGGCGGCCGCGGCGCGGCGGCGACCAACACCGTGTCGGGCCAGGAAGTCCATCGGCTGATTTTGCAAGGCGCCCGTCAGGATCGCGTCAGCTTTACGTTCCCGATCCGCGTCGAGCGTCCCGCCGAGTGGAGACAGATGTTCGAGGAGACGTGGCGGGTCATGAAGTACCGCTACTACAATCCCGCGATGAACGGCCGGGACTGGGCCGCCATCAAGGCGAAGTACGAGCCGATGCTTGAGTACGTCGGGACCAACGAGGACGTGTACGACCTCGGCAACGCGATGATCGGCGAGCTCGGCAGCTCGCACACCGGCATGAGTGGCCCGCCCACCCGGACGATGGATCGGCTCTACCAGACCCGCTTCCTCGGCTTCGAGATCGAAGCCGCGAACGGTGCCTATCAGATCAACCATATCTACCGGGACGGACCGGCCGACAAGGAGTGGCTCGGCCTCAGCGTCGGCGACTACGTGCTCGCGATCGACGGCCAGACCATCAAGGCGGGCGAGAACTACTGGAAGGTCCTCAGCGGCTCGACGACCGAGTACGTGCCGGTGAAGGTGGCGAAGACGCCGGCGGGCGAGAGCGCGCGCGTCGTGCGAATCGCGAGTGTCACGAGCCTCTCGAACATCAAGTACGAGGAGTTCGTGCAGACCAACCGCGACGCAGTGGAGAAGGCGACCGGCGGGCAGATCGCCTACGTGCACATCCGGTCGATGGACCAGCCCTCGCTCGAGCGCTTCCAGAACGAGATCGACCGTTACTGGCAGAAGAAAGGGATTATCGTCGACGTCCGGTATAACACCGGCGGCAACATCGACTTCGAGCTGCTCGACATCCTCGAGCGGCGCCCGTACATGTTTACGAATCAGCGCACCGGCGCGCGCACCTGGGGCCGGCGGCCGCAGCAGGCGATCGCAGGGCCGAAGGTGATGCTGATCAACCAGCGGTCGTTCTCGGATGCCGAGGCGACACCGATGGGCTTCCGCACGCTCGGTATCGGCAAGCTGGTCGGCACGCCGACCGCCGGCGGCGTGATCTGGACGGGCAGCTACGCGTTGGTCAACGGCGGTTCGGTTCGCACGCCGGGTTCACTGGCGGCGGTCTACGATCCAACCAAGCCGAACAACTACGGCACCAACCTCGAGAACTACGGCGTCCCGCCCGACGTGTGGGTGCAGAATTCGCTCAACGACGAACTGAAAGGGATCGATCGCGAACTCGCGACGGCGATCGAAGAAGTGATGCGGATGTTGAAGACGCGCTAGTGGCCTGTCCCAGCTGAATCGATAGTGCCTTCCTGGCGGGGTCCCCAGCGTGGCAGCCACGCTGGGGGCCCCGGGCGCCGCGCTCATCGACGAGGAACGCGACCGATGGCCGTACTAGCCACGCTGTTCGTCGATACCCGACCCCCGACCCCCGACCCCCGATACCCGAATCCCTAACCCCTAATCCCTCCAGCTCGAGCCTTCCTCGGCCCCGCGAGGCTGGCCACATATCCCACGCTGATGCAGATCGCACTGCCAAGCAGCACGTACCACGTCCACGCCAGCTTCGTGTTGAACCAGACCATCCACATCGAGCCAAGCGAGACGGCCATGCCGATGATCAACCCCCGAGTCGTCGCGCGTGTGGTGAACACCCCCAGCGCAAACGCTCCGAGCATCGGCCCGTACACCAGTGACGCGATGGTCAATCCGGCTGTGTCACCGTGCCAGCCTAGCCGGCCCGTGGGGCCGGCGAACCGCGAATCCCGCGGTCTCAGGAAAGGGGCGTTATGTTGCGTCGAGCCTGGACCCTGGCGTCTCCCGAGGCCCTAATATCGCCTATCGTCAGAATACTGTGGTAGCGGTACAGGGCGTACGTCACCTTTCCGGGCTTCGCGTTGCAGTATCGATCTCAGCGCAGCGGCTCGATCGCGTTGCCGAGCGTCGCGGGCCGCGGCGTGCTGCCCACCCAGAGGTTCCTGACCATCATGCCCACGCGCGTGCCGTCGGGCAGCACCCAGGCGCCGTTGTTGGTCCCGATGAACGCGTACATGTTGGCCACGTTCCAGTCGGAGGCCGAGGTGGCGTTCGCCGTCTGGTCGTAAAACACCGTGCCTGTCGCGCCGCCTTCCTTCACGACGAGCCTGAACGAAGTCGGCGTCCAGAAGGCCTGCCACAGGTACACCTTCGACGGGTCGAGGTTGTAGACCTGCGTGTCGCGGGAGACAGGTGGCTCCAACCCGGTGGCGTTGTAGCCGAGGATGGTCTTGAAGGTGATGCAGTTGGCGGGACCGCCCTCCGTACCGCGGTACTGCACGTCGAACGAGTGCGTGCACGCGGATGAAATGACGCCCAACCGATCGAGCATCGAGAAGATTCTCGCCTTGATCAAGTCGCCGTTGGGAAAGAGGTTGGTGACCTCAGCCGACATCTCGCCGCTGCTGTAGACCTGCGGCAGAGTGTAGACGACGTAGGCGAGGCCGTCGTTCATGCGGATCCCCTGCCCGGGCATCCACGTGACGTTTCGGGAGCCGCCGATCGACCCGACCGTCTCGCCGTTGACGAGCGGATCGTAGAGCGCGCCCGGCTTGTTGTAGCCAACCAGCCTCGTCTTGAACGATCGGACGTCGGACCAGTCGGAGTTGGTGCCGCTCTGCACGAGGCGCGCCCGCCAGTAGTACTTGGTCGTCGGCTGAAGGTCCTGCGTGAGGGCGTACGTCGTCTTGCCGCTGGTGTCTTCCGGGGCCTGGCTGGTCGCGGCGTTCGTGGCGAACGTCGAGCTGTCCGATACCTGGAACTCGTAGGTCTTCGCCGCCGACTGGTTCGACGTGCCGTTGACGACCGTGAGCGTCGGCCGGATGTTGTCCAACTGTGCTGCGTCCGCCGGCGTGTCGAGCGCGGGCTTGGTCAGCGTCGGCGGAGGGGTCGTCGGCGGAGGGGTCGTCGGCGGAGTGGGCGACGTCGGGGTGTTCGAACGGCCTCCGCACGCGGCAAGGGTGCCGGCGAGGATGAGTACCGAGAGAATGCCTGTCTGCTTCACTTGCCCGTGTCTCCTTTGTCTCGGCGCCTGCCGGCGGCCGCGATGCGTCCTGCGGTCGGTCTCCCGTCGCCGCTTTCCAGCACGATGATGCTCCGCTGACTGAGTGTCACCCGGCGTGATCGGCGGGCGGACCGCAGAATGTCTCCGAGTTGCTGGAGCGTCGCCCGGTCGGCTGGCGAGGTCATGTCCCCGTCCAGGGCATCGCGGACGAGGACCTCGAATTCGGCGATGCCCTTGTCCTTGTCGAGCGAGATGAGGGCCCTGCGGTCCGGCAGCGGCACGAGCGCCACGCCGGGCAAGCGCTCGACGGCCCTGATGGGCTTGAGCACGATCACGGCGCTGCGGCCGTAATGCGTCAGTTCCACGTCGGGCCGCGGCGCCATCGCCTCCCCGCCGGCTTCGGCCAACCGCACGATCACCCGACTGAGATCGGGATCGACTGCCCGAAACGCCTCGATGACATCGTCGGGCAGAGTGATCGTGACAGACTGCGAGGGGCGTCCGAATTTCGACGGCCGCCCGCGGCGCCGCCTGTCGTGTGTTGTCATTGGTCGTCGAAAGGGGATCAACAGTGTAGAACGATTGCCAATAGTAATTGCACGCACGCTTGAATATCAACTGGATAAATCGATCGCGCGGCGTGGAGCTCAACCGCTGTGTCACAGTGCCAACCTGTGTCACAGTGCCAGCCCAGCCGGCCCCTTGGGCCGGTATCCCGCGAATCTCGCGGTCTGAGCAAGGGGCGGTATGTTGCGTTGAGCCTGAACCTGGGAGTCGCCCGGTGCCCTAGCAGCCCGTGGTGAAAGTCCGTCGTCGCACCGAGACCGGCGATGCGCCCGGATCGCAAGGCGCGAAACGCGAGAATATCGGGAATATTTGAGCGTTGAGCAACGCAGCGAGGCGGGAGGCAGCGCCGGTTGAATGCAGAAGGACTTTCACCACGGGCTGCTAGCATCGCCTATCGTCATCGTGCTCCTGGATGCGGCGTACCGCTTGCCGGCGCACGCTCCCACCTGGATGCGAAATCCCAACACGCCGGATGAGTACGGGTCACCGGTTCGGCCTGCTCGTGACGACATAGATCGTGTCGAGCTCCCTGGAGTAGGTGTAGGTGTAGCCGCGGCCGCCGTCGAGCCACTGATGCATGAAGACGGATGTGAGTCCGGTTCGATCGGGCGGCGCAATCTCGCGGACACGCGATCGAGCGCCCGTGACGATGTCGACTTCATCGATCCGCGCCGGCACCAGGCCGCCGGCATCGACAGCCACGAGCCGCGGAGCCGCATTCCAGCCGAGCACCACATCGGCATCCGTCAGCCCGCGTGCCGCCTGGGCCGAATCGCTTCCGATGGTCTGGACCTGGTAGCGGCCCGGCCCCGCATACGCAATGATCATCTTGCCGTCATTGGCGAACCAGGCATCGCTCGTGCCCTCGGGCGTCACCGGCTGCGGCGCACCACCCGCAAGGTCCAGCCTGTAGCAGCGCGACGCCTTGTTCTTCTCGCTGCCGCACACCAGGAGGTGCTTCTCGTCCCCCGGCCACCACTGGACTCTCTGAAAGAACCGACCCGTGAGGCGTTCGATGGCGCCTCGGTTGACGCGCAGTTTCTCGCTGGTAGTGGTCCGGTACAGGATGATGTCGGCAGTCGAGTCAATCACACCGCCGACCCATCGGCCGTCGGGTGACACGCCGAACGAGGACCCTTCTCCCATCTGAGTGGGATACCCGCCCGCCACGTCGCGGACTGCCACCTGGTAGTTCGGTCCGGCACTTTGACTCCCGTCGGTGAACGCGAGCACGCGAAAGTCAGGGGACAGGGCGCCGCCGGCCGGGACATCGAGCCACGGGAATTCGCGTTCCGCGGTCTCTCCCGGAATGAGGGCTCGGATGGAAAACCTGGCCTCGTCCCGAACGACGAGCATGCGGCCATCGGCCGCCACGTCCTGGACGAACAACGCGCCGGCGCTCGATACGGCCTGGCGGGCCTCCGGCCGGCCGGCAACGTTGACGATATGGGGCTGAATGGCTACGCCACCGGCCTTCGACGCGGAGTACAGGTACGCTTCGTCCATCCACCGACCACGCCAGCCCTTCTTCGGCCGAGTACTCGCCGGCCAATTCCCGCAGGCCTGCCTGGGTCCACAGCTTGACCCACCCGCGATCGTCACCGCGCGTCTGATGTTCGAAGAACGCGACCGCGGTGCCGTCTGGCGAAACGCGGACATCGCTGAGGTACCCTCCGCGGATTCGATAGCGCGGCTGGCCTTCCGGGTATTCCATCTGGAACTGCTGGTCGACCTCCCGGATGATCGCCATCGTGCCGTCAGGCGCCCAGTCCGCGTCATTGACGTTCTCGATTCGGGGACGCGGCGTCGCGTTGAGCTTCATCGTCGCCAGCGTGCCGACGAATTGTCGGCGGGACGCCAGCCGCGCGTTGAGGAGCACCGCCAGTTCACCGGTCCTCGAGACCGACAGCAGTTGCGTGTTCTTCGGCCCGATCGAGGTTGGTGCGACGGTGTTTGGCAGGATCACGAACAGCTCGGGAGCGTTGCCGACAGTCGCCGCACTGAAGAGAATGGTCTGGCCGTCCGGACCGAGGCGCGCATTGGTGATCCTCATCGGATCGAACGTCTTCTGATCGAACGCGATGTCGAGAGGCGACTTGGCGCGGCGCTGCCCGACAAACGTGCCGACGAGGAAGGCCGTACTTGCCACGAAAGCTGCAGCCGCAACACCCATCAGCACGGTCCGCCTCGATGCCCGGCCCGTGAAAGGTGCCACTTCCGGTTCGGCCGCGGACTCGAGGTAGAAGCGGGCATCCGCGATGTCTCGAAGCCGGCGGCTTGGCTGCCGCTCGAGACAGTACGAGAGGAGCCGCCGGATCGCGCGCGGTGTTCCGGCGGGCAGCGTGGCCAGGTCGATGCGGGCTCTGAGCACCGCGGCGAGCGTCTCGGGCACCGAGTCAGCCGCAAAGAGCGCACGGCCCGTCAGCATCTCGTAGAGCACGACGCCGAATCCCCAGACATCCGCGCGCTTGTCGACCACTTTTCCTGCGGCCTGCTCGGGCGCCATGTACGCGGCCGTGCCCAGGATCGCGCCCAGACGCGTGGCTGGACTCACGATCGTCGGAGCGCTCGCGGCGTCTTGAACTCCCGATCCCGAATCCTGGCTCAGTGCCTTGACCAGCCCGAAGTCCAGCACCTTTACCGTGCCGTCGTCGCGCACCTTGACATTCGCGGGTTTCAGATCGCGATGAACGAGGCCGCACTCGTGCGCGGCATCGAGCGCGTCGGCGATCTGGCCCGCGATGGCCAGCGCATCGGTCGGCGGCACGGGTCCGCGGGCAATGCGCGCCGACAGATCTTCGCCCTCGACCAGTTCCATGACGATGGCAAGGCGGTCGCCGGCCTTCTCGAACCCGTAGATCTGCGCGATGTTCGGATGGTTGAGCGCCGCGAGAGCCTGGGCCTCGCGCTCAAAGCGCGCGCGGCGCTCGAGATCGGAGGCGACATCGGGCGGAAGGACCTTGATCGCGACGTCGCGGCGAAGGGCGGTGTCCGTGGCGCGATAAACGTCCCCCATCCCGCCCGAGCCGAGGGGGCCAAGCACTTCGTACGGCCCGAGTCGATCGCCAGGCTTCATGGCCGTGTTTCCCGTACAGTTGCCAGAAGGCGCTGTCCGGCGCCCATCATACTGTGAAACTCCGGCGGTGCGAGCTCGATGACAGCGCTTGATAGATCCAGACGCCACTGACCAGGGCCGCATGCGGGCGGCGAGGTAGTCGCGTGCGGAACACCCGAGGAAATTGCCGCCTGCCGCCTGCAGCGCACCGTGAGAAGGATCACGGCCGATGAACATGCCTCGGGCGAAAGCGCACGGCGGTCGTGGACGACATGTCCGGTCGCCGATCGCCTTGTGGCGGTGGAGTTTCTCGTCAGGAACAAGCGCGCCTCTGGCCGCCTCAAGGACCTGGCCGACATCGAGGCGTTGGGCGAAAAGGCGCAACAAAGAGAAGCGGCGCGCGTGGCCCTGTCGAGAAGCGCGTTTGAGGGAGGCCCAAGCGAGGCGTATGATGCCCCTGTCGCCGGCCCGACTCACTGGCGGCGCCGGCGTCCCATCAGCGTCACACCATGAGATCCTGGCGACGCCTGCCGGCACCTGTTCTCTCGCTGTGCGTGGCGGCGGCCTTCGCCGCGAACGGCCCCGCCACACCCCAGAAAGCCGGCGAGGGCCAGCAGCCGCCCAGATTTCGCTCTGGCGTCGCCTACGTCAGGGTTGATCTCTACCCGACAGCGAATGGCCGCATCGTCTCCGACTTGAAGCGGGACGAACTCGAGGTGTTCGAAGACGGCGTCCCGCAGCGCATCGAGACCTTCGAACATGTCATCGCGCGCGCGGCGGGCCCCGAGTCCCAACGCTCCGAGCCCTCGTCCATCGCGGAATCACTCGAGGCCGCCGGGGACCCGCAAAACCGCCTGTTCGTGCTGTTCTTCGACACGCTGCACACGCTCGGCTACAGCGGAGCCGGCCGTGCGAAATACGATCCGCGGACGGCCGGCCGTGCGAAATACGATCCCCGGACGGTCGGGCGTGCGCTTGCCGGATTCCTGGAGCGGCTCATCGGCGCCGACGACCTCTTCGGCGTCATGACGCCGGAGCAGTCGCCCCACGAGTTGACGTTCACGCGCCGCCCATCGTCCTTCGAGGACTTCCTGCGCTCCGGAGCAAAGTGGCAGGAGCGGTTCATGGAAGACGCGATGGATGACACGGAGCGCAGGTACGAGGTCTGCTACCCCGAACCGCCGTACCCATATGCGGCCAAGATGATCGCGCGCCGCCGCGAGTTGTTCGTGCTCACCGCGCTCGGGGACCTCATGAGGCTGCTGGAGAACCTGCGCGAAGGGCGAACGGCAGTTCTCGTCGTCAGTGAAGGATGGACGCTGTTCAGGCCCGACGAAAGCCTGTCGGAGCCGATCGACGGTCGGCTCCCCGCACTGCCGCCGATTGACATCGGTGGCCTGAGGCCGGGTGTGGGCCGGCAGCGCGAGGGCAATCTCGAGTACTCCGAGTGCGAGAAGGACCGGATGTTCCTGGCGAGGCTCGACAACGAACGTGAGTTCCGGGCGATGCTGGACGCGGCCAACCGTGCCAATGTCACGTTCTATCCGATCGACATCCGGGGGTTGACGACGGAGTCCCTGATGAACCGGCAATCGGACTCCCTGATCACGCTGGCCACTGCAACCGACGGAATGGCGGTCGTCAACAGCAACGACTTCACTCCGGGCCTCAAACGCATCGCCGACGATCTCTCTTCGTACTACCTGCTTGGCTACTACTCGACCAACCCGAAAGCCGATGGCCGATACCGGCGGATCACCGTGCGCGTGAAGCGACCGGGAGTCGGCGTGCGAGCGCGACCGGGCTACCGCGCAATGACCGAAGGTGAATTGAAGACGATTTCGACGGCGGCCGCCGCCCCGCGCGATCCCGAGATCGACGCGCGCGGCCGGGCGCTCGGGTTGCTGGCTCTGGTGAGGGCCGATCGCCCGCTCCATATGGCTGCGGGCTTCGCGTGGGATCCGCGTTCGAAGCCGGCAATCGCGGAGACTTCACCGGTGGGCCAGCCGCGGCGCGCCGTCCTGTGGGTGACCGGCGATTTCGATCTCGCGGTGGGCCGGCAGGCGGTGTGGAGCGATGGCGCGGAAGCGGCGATTACCGTGACGACGGCGAGCGGCCGGGATGTGACGACGGCGGTGGCGTCGATGGCCGCACCGCCATCGCGATTCCTGGTGCGGCTCGCCGATGCGCCGGTCGGTTGGGGCGAGTACGTGGTGCGGATGGTGGTGAGGGGCAAGAGGGGACCCGCGGAGCCTGCGATCGAAACCGCCCGCGTAATGGTTCCCCAGACGCCGTCGAGCGCGGCGGCACTCGATGCGACCCCCATGCTATTCCGCCAGGGACCGTTCACCGGTGCCGGGATTCACGCGACCGCCGATCCCCGCTTTCGCCGGGCGGAGCGTCTGCGCGTGGACGTCCCTCTGGACCGCCCGTGCGAGTCTGTGACCGCGCGGGTGCTCGATCGGAACGGACGCCCGCTGTCCGTCCCCGCCGCCGGCAGCCTGGCCGAAGATGCCGGCCAGCAGATCGCACGGGCGGAGTTGACGCTCGCGCCGCTCGCGCAGGCCGACTATCTCGTGGAAGTGACAGCTCAATGCGGCGGGAACACGGCGCGGCGGTTGGTCGCGTTCAGAATCGTGCCCTGACTCTCGTGCTTCAGAATCCCGGCGGAAGGCTCGCCCGGCATTCGGCTGGTTCTAGGGCGGCCGACTTGGGGTGTCTGCTACCGGGAAACGCTGAGAGAACCCGCTAGCGGCTCGACGGCGGCGGCGAGCGCCCGGTCCCGCGTGACCAGATCCGCTTCCAGGAACCCGGCCAGCCACAGGAAGCTCGCGTCGTAGGCGGTGAGGCCGGTGGCGTTCGCCAAGACGACGACGTCGGCCGGATTCGGATCCATCACGGTGATTCCCGCGAGCGAGTCGAGCGCCAGCGTCACCGCGCTGACAATCTGTCGCGCTTGCGCGGGGTGCTGACGACACTTCTTGCGCGCGACGCTGGCCAGCTCGTAGTGGATCAAGCTCGGAGCGTACAGAGCACAACCATCCAAGCTCTCAGCCCACCGTTCGCCGTCCGGCTCGCCGAAGGCGATGGCAGCCAGAACGGATGTGTCGACGACGACGCGCTTCATTCGCGGTCCCGATCCTCGCGGACCATCGAGACCGACGAGTCTGCGGTCTGGAGGCCGAGCGCCCGCACGGCCTGCCACAACTCACGGGCCCGATATGGCCGGCCGCCGACGTGCGCCTCGATCATCGCGACCATCTCGCCCTGCAGGGAGCGGTGATTCACTCGCGCCCGCTCGCGAAGGGCCTCAGCCAGATGATCGGGAACGTCCTTGATCGACAGGTTCACAGGCATCTATTGTGACTCCATGCAGGCTACATTATGAGTTCATTATGGCATTATTGTCAATCTGTAACGCCACCAGAATGCCCGATGATCAATCCCTCCCGGCCGATACGACTGGCCGGTCAGGCCTTGAGGATGAGCGAGGCCTGTCCCATGAGGCAGACGAGAATCAGCCTCGCGACCCTGCGCCTCTGAGATACTCCTCTTGGAACCAACAGACTCCCGAATCAGGCCCCGGTATGCGAGACTGAAGCGCGCTACCCATCGTCAAGCGAGAACCAGTGCAAGCGCGATCGTCGGATGCACGGGCGGGCTTCGCCCCGGCGCCCGGCCTGCAGGAGGAATGTCATGCTTCGAAACCTGACGACCGGGTGACCTGGCAGCCGCCGTCAGTCACCTTCGAGCCCGTTCGCCGCAAGTAGGCTGTGTCCCCGCAGATGTGAAGAATGAAGCCGAAGGCTTCGAGGAGCTTTCGAACGCGGCTGCGGCAACGGCGTGAGTGACATTCTGGCATGAGCGACACGCATAAAGCGATCGAGGCCGTGTGGAAGATCGAATCCACGCGGCTCATCGCAGGGATTGCCCGCGTGACCCGCGACATCGGCATTGCGGAGGAGCTCGCTCAGGATGCGCTGGTCGCAGCTCTCGAACGATGGCCGCACGACGGCATCCCAGAAAAACCTGCCGCGTGGCTGATGACCGCGGCAAAGCGGCGCGCCATCGACGCGCTGCGCCGTGGCCGGATGCTGGAACTCAAGCATGGAGAGATTACGCGGGAACTGGAGTTTCAGCAGCGGCGGCTGGGCGAAGCAATGGATCACGCTCTGGACCAGGTCATTGATGATGATGTTCTCCGCCTCATCTTTACCGCCTGCCATCCGGTGCTGGCCGTCGAGGGCCGCGTTGCGCTCACGCTGCGCGTGGCCTGCGGTCTCACCACGGCCGAGATTGCCCGGTCTTTCCTGGTGCCGGAGAAGACGTTAGGCCAGCGCATCTTCCGAGCCAAGAAGACACTGTCCGAGGCTCATGTTCCCTTTGAGACTCCGCGCGGCGACGATTTGAGAAAGCGAGTTGAATCAGTTCTGTCCGTGGTCTACCTGATCTTCAACGAGGGATACACCGCAACCTCCGGAGAGGAGTGGATGCGGGCAACACTGTGCGTGGAAGCCGTCCGTCTTGGCCGCAGGCTGGCAAAGCTTCTTCCTGATGAGCCCGAGGTTTATGGCCTCCTCGCGCTCATGGAGTTGCAGGCATCGCGCACCGCAGCGCGTCGCGGACCAGCCGGAGAAGCCGTCCTCTTGTCCGACCAGGACCGTTCTTTGTGGGACCACGCGCAGATTCAGCGAGGAATGGCTGCACTGGCGCGCGCTCAGGATCTCGGTGGCGGCGCCCGCACGTACGCCCTGCAGGCGGCGATCGCCGCGTGCCACGCACAAGCCAGGACTGCTGCGGAGACCGACTGGAAGCAGATCGTCCTCCACTATGACGCCCTGCTTCAGATAAGCCCATCTCCCATCGTGGCGCTCAACCGCGCGGTCGCCGTCGGAATGGCACAGGGACCGGGCACTGGCCTCCACGCGCTCGATGCGCTCGCAGCCGAACCCGCGCTGGCCAACTATCATCTGCTGCCCAGCGTCAGGGCAGATTTGCTCACGAAGCTGGGACGCTTTGCCGAAGCGCGCGAGGAGCTGCAACGCGCCCTTGCGATGACCGAAAACCGTCGCGAGCAGGATCTGCTGGCGTCAAGGCTGAACCGGACGCCGCCGAACGATCGATAGGATTGAATCAATGGAGACAGTTGATTCTTGAAATGGGGCGCGGGCGAAGGAACAACTTGGACCCCTTGTAGAAATCGGGTCGGGCCGTTCGTCGACATGATGAAGGCAGGGCAGACCGGCCCGCCCGAAGACCACAACAGGATAGAAGGAGAAGTCATGCCACAGTATTTGGTTGCGAATTACCTTCCCGACAACTTCGACCCGTCCACCATGACCGAAGCGATGGTCCGCGATATCAGCGTGCTCAACGAAGAGTTGATCGCTGCCGGTGTCAGGCTCTTAGTTGGCGGCCTCGCCCCAGCCAGCCAGGCGAAGTCGCTGCGTGTGCAACCCAGTGGCGAAGTGCTCATCACCGACGGCCCGTATCTGGAAGCCAAGGAGCACGTCGGCGGTTTCTTGATACTGGAAGCCGCTAACATGGACGAGGCGCTGGCGTGGGCCCGCAAGGGTTCCATCGCCGGACGGACGCCGGGCGAGGTACGCGAGATCCCATTCAGCAGCCTGCCGGGCGGCACACCTCACCCATCCCGGGTAAAGCGGTAAGCACCCACCGGCGAAACCGGCTCCTCCTTCGCCCGCGAGAACAGTTTCGGCGACGACTCCGGGCGGACGAGCGAAATGTCCACGACGATTTGTAGGATTCCAATGGCGCCGTTCGTCAACAACGTGAAGGCAGGTCAGACTGGTCCGCCAGGGAGACCGTTCCAGGAGAAATCATGCCGCAATTTCTGGTTGCCATTCACCACCCCGACACCTTCGACCCGTCCACCGTCACGGAAGAGACCATGCGCGATATCGGCGCACTCAACAAGGACATGATGGCGGCCGGCGTCAGGCTCTTCGCCGGCGGCCTGCAGCCGGAAACCAAGGCGAAGTCGCTGATGTGGACGAGGCACTCGCATGGGGCCGCAAGGCTGTCGTCGCCTGCCGGACGCCGGTCGAGGTACGCCCGTTTTTTGAGATGGCCCCCTCAAAATGAGCAGTCAACTCACTCGTCGCGACTTCGCTGTCCGCAGCGCCGGCTTCGGTCTGGCTTTGGGACGCGCGCCCGCAGCGACGCTGGCGGAGGCTGACGCCTGGTCCCGCGCCGCAGCCCGCGGAGCGGCATATCCCCGGACCGCCAGGTGCACCCGACGAGAATCATGCGATATCTTCCAGTCCTGGTTGCCACATTCAGTCTCGCATCCTGCTGCACGGCTCCAGCCACGCGCAGTGGTCCCCAGGCGGCAGGGCAGACTCAGGCAGCCGCGCCTGAACCGCAGAAGGCGTCGCTTGATTCATTCGTACAATTCTTGCTTGCGACAGCGGCTACTGATTTTCATACCCACCGCCCGCCAGATCCCGTCCGCTTTCGTGATGTGCGCGTTGGGCACGTTCTGACGCCCGGTGGAGAGGTGCAGTACATGTTGTGCGGCCAGTTTCTGCCAAGGCGGGAACAAGGCAAGGCTCAGTGGACGGCTTTCGCGACGCTCAAGACGTCCAATAGGGAGTGCCGGGCATCGAGTCGAGAGGCCGATTCTTGCCACTCAACTCGCTACCCGCCGATCCATGGAGGGCGGAATTGCGTCGTGACGATACGGGGCGCTGCCGTTGTTGTCGCAGACTCGGCAGCGAACCCTGGCGCCGCGGAGCCGCAAATCCCAGGGTCTCCGGAGGCGGCGTGCGGTTGCGTTGAGCCGGGACCTGGGAGTCGCCGCCGGGACGAATGCTGTGTCCTTTCGACCGGTCCTGATGTATAAGGCTGCCATCCCGACCCGCGCAGGAGATCTTGGTTGAAGCCTTCCGCAGGCGCTCAACCTCGCGATTCGGCGTTCTGGCACGCGAGTAGCCTGCCCGAAGTTGCCTGAGCTTCTGGCCGCAGCTGTCCTCGTGTTGTTAGTAAGCCTATCGTCCAGTGCGTGGGGAGGCGATCGGGAGGCCCCATGTCAGTCGACTTCAAACAGCGCGCGACCTGGATCCTTCCGGTCGCGTTTCTTCTCCCCTCGATCTGGCTTTCGTCCTGCCATAAAAGCGGCGCGAGCAGTGTGATCGCTCCGGAAGCTCCGGCGGATCCTCTCGTGCTCTCGAATCTGGTGGTCAGTCTCGACCATGTGGTGGGGTTCGGTTCGTTCGGCGAAGGTCTCGGCGGCGCGCGCCAAAGCCCCGCGTGGACGATCATCACGAGCGATCCCACCGAGTCCGTCTTCGCCGTCTCAGCCGGGGTCGTGGAGGAAATCCTCGTGAACGATCCGGCGCGTCCCGATCGGGAAATCCACATTCGCGGCGCGAGATCGCAATACAGGGTCATCTACGACCACGTGGAAGGCGTCGCCGTCTCGAAGGGGAACGCGGTCAACGTCGGGACGTACCTTGGCCACCTCGGCGCCTATGTCGGGGGGAAGGGCTGGGTCGAGCTCCAGATCAACGATGAGCATCACTACCCGGCCTCGTTCTCCGACCTGGCCAGCGCTCTCGCGGTGTGCCCGCTTCAATTCGGAACGAGTGCCTTCAACGCCGCTCATCAGGCGGCCTACGATCGGGCGCCACTCCATCCCGGCGGGCTTTGCCTGGTCGGCACCGTCGTGCCGTGAAGCAGCATCTCACAGTAGTCCCTCGAGAAGTCCGGTTCGGGCTCGACGCGGGCAGCCCACAGCGCTAGGCCACCCGGCCCCGGCGGCCGGTGAACGACCGCGGCTAGACGGCGATCCCCATCTCCTGGTTGAGGAATCCGACGAAGTATTTCCACGCCAGGTAGTAAATCACCATGCCAATGGGCACCATCGGAAGCGCGAACTGCCACTGAATGGTGAAGGCGTCGAGGGCTCGCCCCAACGCGACGCCTCCGGGCATCAACACGAGCACGAGAAGCGCGCCGTGGACGCCCAACGGCACGCGCCCGCGCGACGGGAGCGCCAGACGCAGCATATTCCAGAGGCCCCACGCGTTTGGCACGACCGCCATCGGAAACACGATCGCGCGCTCGAGTGGGCGTCCAGGAAGTCCGACGACGAACTGACTCGACACCTCAAAGTAGTACCTGGTGATACGCAAAGACCGCCATGACGATTAACAGGAACAACGTCGGCACGACGATGCCGGCCATATACGCACGGAGATAGGGATGCGGTCGCATGATGCCCTCCGTCACAGGTGATAAGCGAGCACGAGCAGGCACTCGGGAAACATGATGAGCAGGATCAGCACAACGGCGGCCATGCCGATGTCGAACCACGACGGCTTCAGCGGCGCTTGAAGCTGCTTCGCGACCAGGGGCCAGAGATCGCGTGAGGGCCCGAGATCGCCCGCCTGCGGGAGCGCTGACCGCAGCAGCCGTTGGAGACGATCGTCTTCGGTCATGGCTGGATCCCCAGACGGGCGAGTTCTTGCCTCAGTGCGCGCACGGCGCGGAACACGCGCGACTTGATCGTCCCAACCGGCAGATCGAGCGCGTCGGCAATCTCTGCATACGGCCGCTCTTCAATGAGCGCGAGCCGGGCGACGACTTGCAGCTTCGGCGACAGGGCCTGGAACGCGAGCGCCACGGTCTCACTGAGTTCGCGATCAGGTCCCGAGCGCGCCGGAATCTGGTCGTCAGCCGCGCTCCACCCGGTGACAGGGCGACGAACCTTCAGGTGATCGAGCGCCACGTTGGTGGCGATTCTCCGCAGCCACGCGCCAAAACTGCGCGACGGGTCGAAGCGAGCCCGGCTTCGGTACGCCCGCCAGAAACTCTCGACGACAACGTCTTCGGCCGCGGCGGCGTCCTGGAGGATCCGCCGGGCCCAGCGGAACACTTCGCCCTCGAATTGCCGGAAGAGCGCTTCGAAGGCAATCTGGTCGCCTTGGACGAACCGCTCGAGAAGACCACGGTCGACCTCGTCCGGCATATGTTCTAACCAGGCTTACTTCGCCGGAAGCCGGGAGGTTCCGTTCGCAGCCGGAACAGCGCGAATCGGGTCACCAGAGGCGACGTAGTGGGAACATCCCCGAATCGGCGTGACTCCGTCGTCTGACGGAACGGGTGTGTACGGATCGCGAGTTCGATGCGCACGTCGTGATCGCGCGGCAAGCCCGAGGGCCGATCGTGCTGCAAAGCGGCGCCAGGTTGCGTTGAGCCTGGACCAGGGAGTCACCTGTGCCCTAATATCGCCTATCGTCCGTGGAGGTCGCAGACCAGTTGGCGACCGGCCGCGTGAGCAACGAACTGATGGGCAAGGACGCGTCCGCCCGGCTCCGCTTCATCACGGAGCGCGCGGACGAAGCCGAAGGATTGGACGCGTGAGACCTCTGACCGGGATGTCCGGTGATCGGCGAGGCCGTCTCCTCGTGCACTCGCTGTATCTGATGCTCTCGCTGCTCTTCGCGACGCGGTTCTTCTCTCTCCTCCACCCTGGCAGCCACGCGATGACGAGCGGCGATCCGGCGTTGATGTGCTGGACGCTCCAATGGGTGTCGCGGGCCCTGGTGCACGCCCCGTGGCATCTGTACGCGGGGAACACGTTCTTCCCATATCCGCACGCGGTGATCCTCACCGATCCCATGGTGTCGCTGGCCATCCTGAACGTGCCGGTGCGACTGCTGACCGACAATCCGTGGGTGGGCTACAACCTGCTCATCGTTGCGGCCTATTACCTCTCGTGCGTCGGCGGTGAGATGCTGACGCGCGAGGTGACCGGATCGCGGATCGCCGCCGTGTGGGGCGGCGTGTTCTGGGGATTCCTCTTCTACCGTGTCCACCACATCGGTCACCTGCAGGTTCTGTCGTACCAGTGGATCCCATTCGCCGTCGCCGCGCTGCTGCGATTCTGGCGGAAGCCCGGCGCCGGCACGGCGCTGATCTTCGTCCTGGCGTTCGTGGCGCAGGCGCTGGTCAGCTGGTATCTCGCCGTCATTCTGGTGGTCGTGCTGGCGGTGGTGACGATCAGCCGGCCGCTGTCGGAAACCGTGGCGCGGCCGCTCGTCAAGTACTACGCGCTCATCGCGGGCGCCGCGATGGCGGCGATCCTGCCGTTCGCCCTGCCGTACCGGGCCGGCTTCACCGACAGCACGCTGGCAGAACGCCATGCCCTTGTGAACTCGTTCGGCGACGCCGTTCACCTGCTCGACTACCTCACGCCTCCGGTGTCGACGCTGGCGGGCCGCCTCGTCGCCGGCAACGGTTACTTGATCTGGGGAGAGAACACGCTCTACATCGGAGTGGTGCCGCTGGCACTTGCGGCCATCGCGCTCGTGGCGGCGGCGCGCCGGCGAGCGTCGCTCGATCGACGCTGGGTGGCGTGCGGGCTGAGCCTGATGGCGACGGGCTACGTGCTGGCGCTCGGGTTCGTGTCGACGAGCCTCGGCGTGCGGCTGCCGCTGCATTACGGGGCGCGCCTGTTCCCCATCCTGGCTGGCATGCGCGCGACGCAACGCTTCTCGTTGGTGCTGTACGTCGGCGTGCTGTTGCTGTCGAGCCTCGGATTGGCGCGCCTGATCGCGTCGTGGTCGCGGCGCCGCCAGATCGCCATGTGCGTGGTTGTGTGCGCGGGGTTTCTCTGCGAAGTCTTCCCGGTGAACCTGCCGATCAGCGCCTCGGCGAAGTACACGCTGAGCGCGCCGGACCGGTTCATCGCCCGGTATCAGAGGACCCGGAACGAGCCGCTGGTCGTGCTGCACCTGCCGATCTTCTATTTCAAGGAGGCCTACCCGGTTGGCGAGGCGACCTACATGGTCGACTCCACGGCACACTGGGCGCGCGTCCTGAACGGCTTCAGCGGCGGCGTGCCCAACGGGTTCATGGAACGGATGACCGTGCTCAACGGTCTGCCGGCGAGGCCGGCGGTGCGGCTCCTGATCGACCTGGGCGTCGACGTGATTGCCGTGCACGGACCGGGATCTCCTCCCGCCGATCTCATCGAGTACTTCACCGGACAAGAGTGGGCCAGTATCGTCAGGCTTCCCGACAACGAGTTCGTCGTCCTGATCGATCAGGGGCGCGCGCATCGGGTGTTCGCGCCGGCACCATGACGTCGTGTCGGACCATCGACGCCCGGACGCAGCCGGCGGCACATATCGGCGGCGGGCACATGTGGCGCGAGGCGCCTGTTCAAGGCTTCTCGGACTTGTAGGTCACGAGAAACAGCTGGCTGCCTTCCGTGGTCTTGAAGGAGATTGGCCGGCCCTGGCCGCTGAGGTCGTAGCAGATTCGCAGCGTGTCGCCATCCCGCTCGTAGATGGCGAGGATGGTCCGGCCCTTGTTCGGTCCCTCGGTGCCCGTGATGTCCAGCTCCTTTGGCGTCGCCGAGGAATTGAGCTTGAGGGTTCCCTGATCGACCGCCGGTCCGACCGTCACCGTGTACTTGTCGTCCGAGACGACCAGCTTGATGGTCTTGCGCACCTCGTCGGGGAACAACTTCCCGCCAAGTTCGGCTGCTACGGGCAGCCACGCGCCCTGGATCGAGTCCCCGTTCCTCGCGCCGCTGCTGTTGGTGACCTGGGGGAACGACACGACGAGCACGAGCACGATCGAGAGATCGAGCACCATCGGATTCTCCTCGCAATGAGCGTTCGGCAGATTCAGGGGGCCTGCAGCAGCCCGCGCAGGCCGACTCCACCCAGTTTCCGGCGCACGCCCGTCGAAGTCAATGGCGCAGTGATGACCCTCGCGCCCGTCCGTCTGCCATCAGGCAGCCCGTTCCGCGTCCGTGATACGCTTCGCGTCATCATGAAGCCGCTTCCAATAGTCCTCGCCGCGCTCGTCGCATGTACGGCATCCTCCGCGCAGGCCGGCGCAGCGCCCGCCAGGGGCCTGCGCGTCCGCGTTTCCTTCCCTGCGTCAGCCCGCGCCGAAGAGGTGACCGGCCGCGTCTACATCGCGCTCAACCGTGCCGACGCGCCGCCAACGACCGGCCGAGGCGGCGGGGGAGGGCCTATCCAGCAGGCCGGGCCAACCGGCGCGCCGCTCTTCGGAGTCAACGTCGAGAATCTCAAGCCGGGCGCCATCGTCGAGATCGACGGCTCGGTCTTTGGCCATCCGGTTGCCAGCCTGAACGACATCCCGAAAGGCGAGTACCTCGTGCAGGCGTTCGTGAACGTCTACACGAAGTTCGATCGGGCGGACGGCCACACGGTGTGGCTGCACATGGACCAGTGGGAAGGGCAGAGCTGGCGGCGCTCGCCGGGCAACATGTTCTCGACGCCGAAGAAAGTCACGATCGATCCGCAGGCCAGGGATCCGAAGGCGCTCGCGATCGACCTCGTGTGCGACCAGGTCATCCCGCCGATTCCCGACCAGCCGGACACCGAGTCCGTCAAGCGTCTCAAGTTCAAGAGCGCGATCCTGTCGAAGTGGTGGGGCCAGCCGATCCTTCTCGGAGCGACCGTTCTCCTGCCGAAGGATTACGAGAAGCATCCGAACGTGAAGTACCCCGTGAACTACGGGCAGGGGCACTTCTCGACGCGCGCGCCGGGCGGCTTCGGATCGGGCGGCGCCTTCGACAAGCTCTGGCTCGCCGAGGACACCCCGCGCTTCATCTACGTCACGTTTCAACACCCGTCGCCCTACTACGACGACTCCTATGCCGTGAACTCCGAGAACAACGGGCCGTACGGCGATGCCATCCTGCACGAGCTCATCGCGGCCGTCGAGGAGAAGTTCCGCGTGATCCGCGAACCCTGGGCGCGCGCGCTCTCGGGCGGATCGACCGGCGGCTGGGAAGCGCTGGCGCTGCAGATCTTCCACCCGGACTTCTTCGGCGGCACCTGGGCCAGCTGCCCCGACTCGGTGGACTTCCGCTACCACCAGATCGTGAACATCTACGACGACGACAACGCCTACTTCGTGGAGCGGCCGTGGACGAGAATCGAACGTCCGAACACACGAAGGCCCGATGGCAACATCTCGTCGATGATGAAGGACGAGAACTGGTTCGAGCTGGTGCAGGGCGACCACTCACGCTCGGGCGGCCAGTGGGACATCTGGGAAGCCACCTACGGCCCGGTAGGCGCCGACGGTTACCCGAAGCGCCTCTGGGACAAGAAGACGGGGAAGATCGACAAGCAGGTCGCCGCCTACTGGAAGGAGCACTACGATCTGCGCGCAACGCTCGAGAGAAACTGGAACACGCTCGGACCGAAGCTCGTCGGAAAGCTGCACATCTACGTCGGCGACGACGACTCGTACTATCTCGACGATGCGGTCGAGCTGATGGAGAAGTTCCTGGAGTCGACCAAGGCGCCGTACTATGCCGGCAGCGTCACCTACAAGCGCGGCGCGCCGCATTGCTACAGCCCGGGTCCAAAGGAGCTCATCGACGCGATGACACAGCACATCGAGCGCACGGCGCCGGTTGGCGCCGACATCACGAGCTGGAGGTACCGGTAGCGCCCGCTCGGTGCTCCGATACGCCGCGTGCCACGGATTGATGTGAGCCGGCCGGTGACGCAGCGGTGCGGCGTCCGCCGGCGGATTACGACGACTGCTGAATCGTGATCTTGAAGCCGTCCGGATCCACGACGGCGAAGTGCCTGCCGCCCCACGATTCGTCCTTCGGCTCCTGCAGCAGCGTTCCGCCCTTCGCCTTGATCCGCGCGGCGATGGCGTCGACGTCCTGGCTCGTCTCCCAGTGCATCCGGAATCCCTCGCCCTTGACGCGGCCGCGCCCCTTCTTCCAGTCGTCCTGCGTCAGCCAGAAGCTCACGTTTCCGGCCTTCAGCTCGATTCCGGCCAGCTTGCCCTCGTTCTCCCAGCGCTCGCCCTCGGAGAAGCCGAGCACGTCCCGGTACCAGGCGATGCTCTTCTGCAGGTCGTTGACGGTGAGGCTCGCCTGCGCTGACTTCAGGCTCAGGCCCTGCGCTTCCCTGACGCGTTCCTGCTCGGTGGATGCCATGGTGGGTCTCCCTGGTTGGAAATGGCTCGCGTATCTTCCGACGTTCGGAGAGCGCATTCGGATCCCGTTCGGCGGAGTTCCGGGCCACACCTTGTCCACCGCGCGGCCCATCAGGGAATCAGTACGATCTTCCCGTGCGCGCCCGGCCTCATGACCGCCTCGTGCGCGCGCGCCGCCTCGGCGAGCGCGAATTCCTCTCCGACGACCGGGCGCAGGGTGGCGTGCTCGAGCCCCGCGATGATCCCGGCGTGCACTCTCGCGAGTTCCTCCGGCGGCGTGTTGAGCAGGGCCATCCCGAACACGGCGGCGTCACGGCTCATGAGCTGCCGCGCGTCGATCTCGACGCGCCCCCGATTGCCGATGACGACGACGCGGCCGCGCGGCGCGAGCAACCCGAGATCCTGATCGAGGTTGACGTTGGCCAGCATCTCCAGGACGACATCGACGCCGCGCCCGGCGGTCGCTTCCCTGATCCGGTCGAGGTAGCCGGCCGACGTGTGGTCGACTGCGAGGTGCGCGCCCTCGCGGCGGATGAGCTCCATGCCGCGCGGGCTTCCGGCCGTCGCGAGGACGGTCATCCCGTGCGCGCGCGCCATCTGGATGGCGCCGATCCCGACCCCGCCGCTCCCTCCGTGCACCAGGACCGACTCTCCCGGTCTGCCGCCCGCGCGATCGAAGAGCGCCCGCCACGCGGTCCCGTAGGGCACGTTGATCGCGGCCCCCTGCTGGAAGGTCGCGTTGGCGGGAAGAGGGTGAACCTGGTCGAGCGAGCAGACGGCATACTCGGCGTACGATCCGGTGTAGCCGCCCTCCGACGTGCCGCCGATGTACACGCGATCCCCAGCCGACCAGCCCGTCACGTCGGGTCCGATCGATTCCAGTACGCCCGCCGCGTCCGAGCCCGGCGTGTAGGGGAGCGTGGGGCGCCTGCCCTGCATCCCGCCGCGGATGTAGGTGTCGACCGGGTTGACGCCGACTGCATGGATGCGCACCAGCACCTGCCCGCGGCCGGGGCTCGGAGTCGGGATCTCCTCGAGCTTCAGTACTTCCGGCCCGCCACATTCGTGGACACGAATCGCCTTCATCTCTTCACCTCCCGCACGCACGGCAACCCGCCAAGCGCACAGTCTGGTATTCTGGCGCATCTTTGAGATTCCGCAATCACCGGGCCCCCACGTCGATTACGATCGCGATGCCGATTCAATGAACGACCGCCGGCGGAAATCGAGCGTCATAACACACGAGAGAGCGGCGTGATGGTCTCTTATCTTCAGCCTGACAGCTGTCGCGAGGGGAGGACGAAACTCATGCGACGACGCCGGAGCCTGTTGATTCTCGCCGTCCTGTGCCTCGGCACCATCGGCCGGCTTGTCGCGGCCCCGGACGCGCCGCCCCTGAGCGCCCTCGCGCGCATGCCGGTCAAGGAAATCACGGTCTTCAAGGATGGGCACGCCTTCGTGATGCATCAGGGCGCCATGCCGACCGAGGAAGGCGGCCGAGTCCTGATGGACTACCTGCCCGCACCGGTCCTCGGCGCGTTCTGGCCGTTCGCCGTCCAGAAGAACGTAAAGCTCCTCGCCGCCACGGCGGGCCAGCGGCGCGTGACGGTCGAACGGACGCCGCTCAGCATCCGCGAGCTCATCGAGGCCAACCTCGGCGCCGAAGTCGTCATCACGGAAATCCCGACAGGCCGGGAGCAGCAGGCGGCGAGCTATCCGGCCACGATTGCCGGCGTGACCGAACGCAGTTCTGCCGAGCTCGAAGCGTCCGCGCCGCCAGGTAGCGGCGAGCTGCTGCCGCAGAAGGGCGAGGTGGTGCTTCTCAGGACGGCAGGAGGCGTCAAGGCGCTCACCTTCACGCGCATTCAGGACGTGACCTTCAAGACGCCTCCGAAGAGCGCGTGGAGCAACGTCGAGTTCCGCAACCTGTTGACGCTGCAGCTCGACTGGGCGGGCCGCGCGCCGGCGCGCTCGGTCGAGATGGGCCTCATGTACCTCCAGCGCGGCATCCGCTGGATCCCGAGCTACAAGGTGACCATCGACGGACAGGGCAAGGCGACGGGGAAGCTGCAGGCGACACTCGTGAACGAGCTGACCGACCTCGACGACGTGACGTGCCACCTGGTGATTGGCGCGCCAGCGTTCCAGTTCAAGGACACCGTGGACCCGATGGCGCTCCAGCAGAGTCTCGCGCAGCTGTCGCCGTACTTCCGGGAGTCCGGCCAGGGCGCCGGGCAGTTCCAGCAGTTGTCGAACGCGCTGATGTCGCAGGCGCCGCGCATGGCGGACAGCCGCGTTCCAGCCGGTGTCCCGGTTCCGGCGGACCTCGGTCCCGAAATCGCCGGCGCCGGCCAGGTCGAGGACCTTCACATTTTCACGGTCAATCACGTCACGCTCAAGAAGGGCCAGCGCATGGTGGTCCCGGTCGCCGAGTTCACGGTCCCGTACCGGGACGTCTTCGTGCTCGAGCTGCCATTCGCCCCTCCGCCGGAAGTCTGGCGCCAGTTCAACAGCCAGCAGCAGACCGAGATCGCGCGGCTCGCGTCGGCGCCGAAAGTGATGCACAAGCTCCGCCTGGAGAACACGAGCGAGCATCCATTCACCACGGCGCCCGCGCTCATCGTGCGCGACGACCGCGTGCTCGGCCAGGGATTGATGACCTACACCGCGAAGGGAGGATCGAGCGACCTGGACATCAGCGTCGCGGTCGACATCCGCGTGAAGAAGATCGACAACGAGACTCGGCGCGCGCCGAATGCCGCAACCTGGGATGGCAATAGCTACAGCCGCGTCGACCTGGCCGGGACCATCACGTTGACGAACTACCGCACCGAGCCGGCTGCTCTCGAAGTCGTCCGGCACGTGCTCGGCAACCTCACCGAGGCGGGACAGAACGGCAAGATCGAAATGGTGAACGTGTTCGAGGATTCCACCTTCGCGCCCTCGGGGGAGGGCTCCTATCCGACGTGGTGGAACTGGTGGAACTGGCCGAACTGGTGGAGCCGGTTCAATGGCGTCGGCCGCGTCACGTGGAAGCTGACGCTCGAAGCCGGCAAGAGCGTCGAGCTGAAATACCAGTGGAATTACTACTGGCGATAGCGCTGGCTCCCCTCAGGCCTCGCGTGCCGGCGGTCCAACCGTCCGCTGCCGCGCCACCATGAAGGACAGAATCACCATGGCGGCGGCGACGCCCTGTGCTGCCAGCGTTTCAATCGTCGGAAACACCGAGAACCACATGCCCAGCCAGGACGGCAGCACTCCCGCCAGCCAGGTGACGTTGGTCGTCGACAGCCACTGCGCCAGTTGAAGTTCCTGCGCTTCTTCTCCGACCATCACGAGCAGCACGACACCCAGCATCAGCCCGGTCAGCACCAGCATCCGGCGGTACGGCAGCCGCCGGTGCGCGACAAAGGTCAGCGCCGCGACGACCACCGTGAGGACGACACCGGCAAGCGCGCCGTACGCGACGACCTCGCTTCCAGTGCGCAAGCGGTAGCTCTGGAGGAAGAGCACCACCTCGAATCCCTCGCGGTAGAGCGACGAGAACCCGAGCAGCACGAACCCCCACCAGGCGCGGCTCATTGCCGCGGGTGAGTCCGATGACCTGAGCAGCTCTTCCTTCTTCCTGCTGTGAAGGGAGATCCAGCCGGTCCAGTAGACCCGGTGGAAGAACCAGTTCATGACGAGGAGCAGCACGATGACCGCGAGCATGCCCGTGATGGCCTGAAGCTGCAGCGCGGGTATGACGGTCGACAGATCCTCCACCGCCGCCACGATGGCCATCCACGTGATGAGCGTCGCCACCGCCCCGGCGGCTACGCCCGCGTAGACCGGGCGGTGAAAGCCGCGCTTCGAACCCGTGAGGTTAGCGGTGATCGCGGCGAGCACGAGGACGGATTCCAGCCCTTCACGGAAGACGAGCACCGCGATGTCGAGGGCCGCAATCGTGGCAGGCTGGCCGATATCCATTGGGGGGCCGACCGGTCTATCCTGAGCGTATCCAAGTTTCGTTCCAGGTGCCAGAGGAAGCCCTGTATGATCGCAGCTGAAGGTGGTCCCCGGTCAGGGCGTTCGCGTGACAGGTCGAGAAGGAAGATTCCGGCGAATCGGGTTCCGTCTGGTGCTGGCGCTCGCCGCGGTCTTCGTGGTGTGTCTGGAGAAGGGACCCGCAGCGCGACAGGCCCCGCCGCCTTCCGGTCCGCAGCCGCCGACCACCGCGACAGCCGGCGCTACTCCCGTCGAGATCGTCGTGATCGATCGCGACGGCAAGCCGGTGGACTCGCTCGATTCCGCGAGCTTTGCCGTCCGCGTCGACGGCAAGCCTCGCCAGGTATTGTGGGTCCGCCACGTGAGCCGCGGACCCGGCGCCTCCGACGAAGCCGTGAGGCGGTTTCCGGCGCGGACCGACGCCTTGCAGTTCGCCGCTGAACCCGCCCGCAACATTCTGATCGTCATCGACGAATACTCCATCCAGCGCGGCGGCGAACGGACTGTGCAGCAGGCTGCCGGGGCGCTCGTCGATCGCCTGGGTCTCGATGATCGCGTGGCGATCCTCCGGATTCCCGTGCTGCGTGATGCGCAGCTGGCCCTGACGACCGAGCGCCCGGCCCTGCGCGACTCGATCCGGCAGGTCGAGGGACGTGCGGTGGCGTCGAACGCACTCGGCGCGGCGATCCCGGCGCCCTCGCCGGTCGCGGCCGTGGATCCAACCCGCACCGTGACCGACCCTGAACAGGTGGCCCTTGCGCTCGAGCGCCAGTCTATCGAGGCGACCGCCGGCAGCCGTGCGGACGAGGAAGCCGCGGCCCGCCTGGGGTTCCTGCCGAACTTCCAGGCCGCCATCGCGGCGATTCGGACCGCGCCGGGCCGAAAGACGATCGCTGTCCTCTCGGCGGGACTCCCCGAGACCTCTACGTCGAGAATCGACGAAGTCGCGCGGACGGCGCTCGAGGCAGGCGCCACCATTTACTCGATTGGCCTGCCTGGCGGCCGCGACGAGCTGGCCGGTCCGCTGGATGTCGGGGCGCTCGAACGGCTGGCCCGGGCGACCGGCGGCAGCTTCACGATGCTCGGCAGGAACGCGGACAAGAGCCTCGAGCGTGTCGTGCCGGAACTCGCTGGCTGCTACGTGCTCGGTCTCGAGCGAGGGCAGGATCGGAGTGACGCTTCGGGCCGCTCCTTGCGCGTCGAAATGCCGCGCCTGCCGCATACCGTTCGTGCACCCGCGTGGCTCGTCGTTCGGCCGGACGTCGCCGACCTGGTCCCACCCTCGCCGGTCCCCGCGCCTGGACAGAACGACGCAGAGAGCCCGGGAGCGGCGGGACGACCCGCGGCCCTTCCTGCGTCGCCGGGCGCTCCCGCGAAGCCGGTCACTCTCAGCGCGCCTGCTCCCTCGCCCCGTGATATCGAACTGCAGCGCCTCGTCTCGCGTGCCGCCGACTACATCGCCGGCTACCAGCGCGAGTATTCGCTGCTTGTCGCGGACGAAACCTACGTGCAGGCGATGAGGGCCAGCCGCCGCGAACTCCGGTCCGATCTGCTGCTCGTCCGGCCCGAGCACGACACCGGCTGGGTGTCGTTCCGCGACGTCTACGAGGTGGACGGCCGGGCCGTGCGGGATCGCGACGACCGGTTGAAACGCCTGTTCCTCGATCCGAGCGAGGAGGCGCAGGACCAGCTGAAGGCCATCAAGACCGAGAGCGCCCGCTACAACATCGGCCCGGTCGACCGCAACGTCAACGTGCCGCTCTTTGCGCTGAAGTTCCTCGAGTACGAGAACATCCCGCATTTCCGGTTCAAGAGCGGCGGCACGAAGGACGTGGGCGGAGTGGCCTGCTCGCGGATCGACTATCTGGAATCGGAACGGCCCACGCTCGTGCGGTCGAACCTGAGCCAGGACATCGTGGCGCGCGGGTGGTTCCTGATCGATCCCGCGAGTGGGGCGGTGACCGGATCGCAGATGGCGTTCAGCTTCAGCGACGGCGGCTCGATCGAGTTCACCGTCAAGTACACGCGTGACCCGAAGCTCGGATTGTGGGTGCCCTCCGAGATGTCCGAGTTCTACGCTCGGAACCTGCCGGCCAGCATCGGCGCCTCGCCGACCTTCGACGGGCGCGCGACCTATTCGAAGTTCCGCCGCTTCCAGGTGAAGGCCGAAACGGAAATCAAGATCGTCAAGTGATGGACTGGTCCGGCCGCTCGCCGCGCGCCTCAGCCCGGGTTGCGCACGATGCCGCTGTCGCGCAGCCGGATGAGGTCGTCGAAGCTCGACGGCTTGTAGCCCTGTTCCCTGGCGCGGCGAATCCAACTCGCCGTGACGCCGTGATCGCGAAGGCGCACCAGGTCATCGGCCGAGATGTTCTTGTACCCGAGCCCGAGCAGGTCCTTGATGTAGTCCGCGCCTACGCCGTGGTCGCGGAACCGGATGAGCGTTTCGGCCGGGAGCTTCTGATAGCCGACTTCCGCCAGTCCCTTCACGAATGACGCCGTCACGCCGCGGTCCCGGAGGCGAATCGCATCCTCGATGCCGAGGCCGCTCAATCCGAACGCGCGCATCTCGCTGACGAAGGCCGGCGTCACGCCGTGGTCGCGCAGCTTCGTCAGTTCCTCGAGCGAGGAGAGCGGGAAGCCGAGCGCCTTGAACTCGCGCGAGAATTCCGGCGTCACCCCGTGATCGCGCGCCTCCACCACATCGTCAATCGCCAGGCCCTTGAAGCCCGCAGCCTGCAGGCCGGCGACGTAGTCCCTGGTCACGCCGTGGTCGCGGACGCGAATCAGCTTCTCGAGAGGGAGGCCCTTGTAGCCGGTGGCCTGCATCCCTTCGATGAAGTCTCTCGTTACGCCGTGGTCGCGGGCGCGGACGAGGTCATCGAGGGGGACGCCCTTGTAGCCCGCGGCCTGCAGCGCATCGATGTAGTCCTTGGTCACCCCGTGATCGCGCGCGCGCACCAGTTCTTCGAGCGTGACGTCCTTGTAGCCGGCAGAGCGGAGCGCGTCGATGTACTCCTTTGTCACCCCGTGATCCCGTGCCTGGATCACGTCTTCGGCCTGGACGTTGCGATAGCCCGCCGCCTGGAGCGCGGTGATGTAGACGGTGTCAGCCCCGTGCGTCCGCATGCGGACCAGCGTGTCGAGCGGCAGGCCGGTGTAGCCGAGCCCCTTCAGTTCCCCGATGAACCGCTTGCCGACGTCGTTGGCCGCCATGCGGAACAACGCGGCCGGCGAGGTGTCCGGGAGGGAGTAGCCGAGCGATTTCATCTCGGCCGCGTAGCTCGAGCTTGGCGCGAAGGTGAACAGGCCGGCGCCTCGGCCGGAGCTAAAGCCGCCGCGGAAGCGGATCGCGCCCGCATCCCGGTTCATCTCGAACTGGACGTTGTCGGCGGTGAACGAGGCCGCATTGGCGGGAAGCCCCGAGAGCTCGGAGATCGGCACGGAGCGGCCGTAACTCCAGTCGCCGCTGCCCCGGCGCGCCGGGTCGCCCGGGCGCGAGAGATCGGCCGTGCGCAACTCGACGTGCGCCTTGCCGTCCTCGATGCGCACGATCCACTCTCCCTGCACCGTTCCTGGCGTGCCGACCTGGGCAGCCGCCCTGGCGGTTGAGGGTCCGGATGCCGCCAAGATGGCGGCCGCGACTATCATCAGATGAGTTCTCGACATGGCACCATGTCCTTCGTTGGCTTGGACACCCGTTTCACAAACTACCCGTTAGACGGCTGCGGCACCGGCAGGGGTTTAGATGGTTCGTGAAGAGGGCTCCTGCCGGATTCCAACCCGGCGGTCCCATCCGGCATCTAAGCCGGTAAGGTGAGTACCGCATGGGCCATCCGTCGGCCGATGGCGCGAATCGAGGCGAACCTGACAGGCCAGGGGATCGACACGCAGCCCGACGACGACGCGCCGGACGTCGCACTGGCGTGCCAGGGAGACCGGCAGGCCTTTGAGCGCATCTACCGCCGGCACGTCGCCCGGATTCGGGGCCTGGCCCGGCGCATGAGCGGACTCGATGCGGCGGACGCGCTGACGCAGGACGTATTTGTCCGGGCCTGGGAGCGGTTGGCGAGCTTCCGGGGCGATTCGCGGTTCGTCACGTGGTTGTACCGAGTGGCGGTGAACGTGATCATCGAGGAACGCCGGACCTCGGCGCGGCGCGCCACGTGGCAGGAGGAGAACGAGGCCGCCGTGCAGAACGCGCCCGCGCACGCCGCCGACGGCGCGCTCTCGATCGATTTGCAGGCAGCCGTGGATCGCCTGCCCGGCGGCGCGCGAGCGGTATTCCTGCTGCACGACGTCGAAGGGTACCGGCACGGCGAGATCGGCGCGATGCTCGGCGTCGCCGTCGGCACCTCGAAGGCGCAACTCCATCGCGCGCGGATGCTCCTGCGGCGCTCCTTGAGCGCCCGCAGGGGCGATCGGGCATACCTCGGGCAGGAAGCATGAAGACGACTGACGACTTCGCGGCGGATGCGGGCGGGCGGGACCCCTGGCTCAATCGGCTCTCCGAGTACCTGGATGGCGAGCTGAGCGGGCGCGATCGCCGGAGACTCGACGAGCACCTGGTCACGTGCGGGCGATGCCGCTCTGTACTCGAAGAGTTGAGCCGGGTCGTTGATGAGGCCCGTGGACTCGCGACGCCGCTCGAGCCGGAGCGCGATCTCTGGCCCGGGATCGACCTCCGTCTCGACGCGCGGCCCGGAGCCGCACTGGTGCGCGACACGAGCCCGCTGCGATGGCTCGCATGGCGCAGTCCGGCCGGTCTCGCGCTCGCGGCGTCGCTGGCGGTCGTGGGAGTCGCGCTCGTCGTGTGGATGGACCGCGCACGCCCCGCGGAACCGGTTTCGTCGCCTCGACTCGTCGCAGTCTCCGTCGAGGCGTCCAGGCAGGACTCCGATCAGCGGTACGAAGATGCGGTCGCCGAGTTGCGCCGCGCCGTTCGGACGCGACTGGCGAATGATCCGCGCTCGGTCGAAGTCATCGAGAACAACCTCGCGACGCTCGACATGGCCATCGCGCAGTACCAGGATGCCATCCTGACCAGCCCCGGCGATCCGGAGTTGACGAAGAAGCTGGAATCCGCCCGTCAGCGAAAACTGACCATGCTCCAGCAGGCGGTGTCACTCGCGGCGGAGGCGACGAACTAATCGATCGAGTGGACGATTCCGATGCGAATCATGACTCGAACCGGTCTCGCCGTCCTGATGCTCGCCGCCATTCCCGCTGCCGGGATCGCCGCCGAGTTCGATCGGACGATCCCCGTGACGCGCGGGACCCGGCTCGAACTGCGACTGTACGGCGGCGAGATCGAGGTGCATGCTTGGGACCGGGACGCGGTCAGGCTGCGCGCCTCGCACTACAGCACCGACGCGATCGACGTCCGTACGCGCGCGAAGGTCCTTCAGGTCGGCGCGCGGACGCTCCGCGGCACGCCGCACGGCATCGATTTCACGATCGACGTGCCGGCCTGGATGGCGCTCGATATCAGCGGCACCTACGTGGATGTGACAATCGCCGGCACGCGGGCCGATATCAAGGCCGAAACCGTGCGCGGCGACATCAACGTGACCGGCGGACGCGGCACCATCGTCCTGAAGTCCATCGACGGCGAGATCACGCTGGAAGGTGGAGAAGCCCGCGCCACGCTGAGTTCGGCGAACAACGGGATTCGCGTCAACGGGCTGCGCGGCGACCTCCTGGCCGACAGCATCAGCGGATCGATCAAGCTGCGCGGTGTGTCCGCGGGGTCGATCGAGGCGACTACCGTCAGCGGCGACATCAGCTGGGACGGTGACATGACGGCGGCGGGGCGGTACCAGTTCGCGACGCACGCCGGCGATCTCGACGTCGCGCTGGGCGAGTCCGCGAATGTCACGCTGAACATCCGGCCGTTCAACGGCCAGGTCCGCGCGCCCTTCCCGGTGCGGCTTCCCGGCGACCCGGCGCGGCGCCAGCGCATCACGACGATCCTCGGCGCGGGAACGGCGCGGCTGGACCTCGAGACCTTCAGCGGCACCATCAGCCTGCGGCGGCCGGGCGCGTAGATGAACGATCGCGACTGGCAGTCGTGCGTATCGTAGGGCGGTGGCTTCCCTGGAGGAATCCCCATCGCTGCCGGCACCCGAGGACGGCACGACTACTGTGGCGGCGACGCCGGGAGCAGCCACGTCGCCGGCTTGGTCGCCAGGATCACGTAGCCGACGCCGGGTTGTAGCATCGTCAGCGTGCTCAGGCCGGGGAGGCCGGGGAAGTACCAGCGGAACTGACGCGCGGCCTGATCCCACGTGTAGATGGCCGCGTAGGCTCCGCGGAGTGAGCCGAGCGCCTGGCCGACGGCCAAGGGTGTGAGGCTGTTAAATCCGACCTCGTTCAGTCCCGGCAGGACGGCTACCGGCGCCGAGGAGGGCTCCCCGTCAAGCGCCAGCGTGGCCGGCGTGCGCATCCGCACTTCATACCCGCGACCCGCCTCGATGCGGCTGAGCGTGTTATTCAGCCCGCCAGGCGACCAGATCAGGAAGCGCTGGCTCGCCCTGTCCCACGTCGAGATGCCCGCGACCGCAGCCGCGATCGACTTGAAGAGTGAGTCGATAGACGCGTCGATCGGCACGACTGGCGTCGAGACGTAGTTCGTCCCGGAAATGAGCGGACGATCGAAGTGCACCGGGACGTCGACGATGATCTCGCCGAGGTAGGGCCGGTAGTCCGTGCGGGTGACGGTGACCCGCAGACGATCGCCGTCGGCGCCGCGCGCACGAAACGCGTGCTGGCCCAGCAGGTCGGTCAGGCCGGACTGCATCGTCCCGTCCGCGAAGACGATGGTCACGCGCGAGGAGGGAAGCGGCGTGCCATCCGTGGCTCTCACGCCCACCGCGAAGAGCGAACCGTCGCGCGCGTGCGCTGGATGCTCGACAGCAAAGGCGTCCGGCCTGCCCAGCCAGATGGACATTTCAGGATCGCCGAGCAGATTCAACGAGAAGATCGACCAATAGTCGGGTGAGTCGTGCGCGTAAACGACCTTCGAGTTCAGCAGTTCGCCCACGTGCCGCGTGAACGGCAGGCGCGACCAGAACAACTGTTCGTAGTTCGCGCCGTAGCCGATCCAGCCGTACCGCGTGTTGCCAACATAGGCCGCCAACCCACCCACCGGGCTTGTCAGAAGAGCCTCGCTGATGGTTCGATCCTCGTCGAACGCGTTGGTGGAGCACGAATCCGCGAAGGCCACGCCGCCCATGACGCCGTTGACGTACTGGTCGACGAGACTGGTCCAGAGCCCGCAGCAGCCTGATGGCAGGCCGTGGCCGGTCAGGCTGACCACGTTCGCGCCCAGGCTGATGTAGGCCGTGACCGCGCGATCCTTGAGGACGTGAGTGGGCACGGCCGGATCCAGGGGGGTGTCGACGAGATCCTGGAAGAGGCGCGTCCGCTCGTCCAGCCCGGGAGCGAGCCACGACAACTCCCAGCGGACATGTTCCTTGTCGCGAACAGACTGATCGGGGCCGACTCCGTCGAACGCGAATGCAGAGATGCCAACCTCCCCAGGGTCGGCCTCGACCCACTCGGTCGGCATGGGGAGGATAGGCGCCCCAGGCTCCGGAGTGGCGGGAGCTTGCGAGGTCTCTTCGCAAAAGGCATTGGTGCAGTAGCGCCAACCGTCCGCGTGGAGCGCGGGGTTGTACCGAAGCGTGCGGGGCCCGCTAAAGTAGAAGACAAGGAGCCGCCAGTCCGAATCCAGAGCCCTCACCGATCCAAAACGCATGCGCCACAAGGTGGGCCGCTCCACCCGAGCCGGCCTGCAGAGATCCCCGGGCTCCAGCTCGTCACATCGATCCCTTGACCGCGAAACTGCTGGCGCCGAGTCGTCCCAGTCGGACGCCGCGAAGAGCACCCGGCGGCCAAATGTCGAGGTGGGCGGTGCCGGGTCTCTCTCGTACGCGACAACCTTGTCGACGAAAACACGCGCGTCATCGCCGTTCTTTACTGGCGCACGGCCAAGTGCGATGTTGGCGAAGAAGTTCACCTCGTCGTAGAGGGTCGCGGACCAGTGCACGCCGTCCGAGCTGCTGCTGCCCGTGTGCTGGCCGTAGACGCCGTTGTCGTTCGCGTCCCAGTCGTGCAGACCTGGCTGGTCGTAGACGGCCGAGCGAAGGCTCGTATAGTAGAAGTCGGTCGGGATGGAGTTCTCCTTCAGTGCGGCCACCGGGAACATCCCCGACACATCCTCCACCTCGCCACGAAGCACGATGAAATCGGTGCGTGTCACCGTTTCGTCCGTGTAGGTATCGGAGGTCACAAACGCCCAGCCGGGATTCGTCGTGGAGGGAGCGGCCACGCGGCGATAGGCGACGCCTGTCCATGGGTTGGTGATCACCGTGGAGGCATCGATGCCTCCCGCCTGGTGGATGCGGCGCGTCGCGCTGTCGGCGTGCCAGCGAGACTTGCCGGCAGCCGGCTGCTCCGAGTCGGGATCCGACTCGAGCACGTACCCGTAGTTGCTGGGGCCTTCCGTTCCGACCACCTGGCGGACCGGCACGACTTCCACGTCGCCGCCGAGCAGCACCCAGTAGGTGTTCCACTCGCGGGTCGCGAATTTGAGGAAATTGCGGATCACTTCCTGGAGATCGCGGGCGCCTGTAGTGAAGTCGCCATATGTGCCATGCACAATATCGGAGATGCGAACCACACCCGACTTGATGCCCTTGCGGGTCTTCCAGTCGGCGAGCCGCTGGAACTCGGAGACGAGGCCCCCGGGCACGGGCGCGCCAATCGTGATGTCGCTGTCCCAGTAGAAGTCGTCGGTGATGACGAGATACCACACATCGGCGGGTAGCGGCGTGTCCGGCACTGGAAGCGGCGGCACGTCCTCCGGATTGACGATGCGCGCCCGGAGGGTGTTCAGCTGCATGGCTTCTGCGAAGCCGCTGCCCGGCTGCGTCGGCGCGCCGCCCTGGAACGTCACGCTGATGGCGATCTCGGTGTGCAGCACGAGTTGTTCCGCGCTCGGCAGCCACTGCACCGGAGAGATGCGCATCGTCAGCAATTGGAATCCAAGCGCGTCAGCGGGACTGTCGGCGGCGACCAGGGTCGGGGGCCACGCCTTGGACTGCAGCACGGCCGGGTCCAGCGGCACGTACGAGAGTTGCGGATAGAAGGG
The DNA here is from genome assembly GCA_963695795.1 of uncultured Acidobacteriota bacterium. GTDB lineage: Bacteria > Acidobacteriota > Vicinamibacteria > Vicinamibacterales > JAKQTR01 > CAVOHU01. Next base: position 40,216 of record CAVOHU010000004.1, read on the forward strand.
GTCCGGCCCTGGGCTGTAGACCGGTTCATGAAGGCCGTTGCCCTGGGTGCCCCGCGCCGGTTGCGACCAACTGACAAGCGGTGCCGCGCCGCCGATCGGCATCGACTTGACCGGCGTCGCCTCGACGGTGACGAGCTTCGCGCCCGGCGGCAGAGCCAGGCTGCGCGTCAGGAATGGGAGGCGCGGAAGCCCCGGATTCTGCGTGTAGCCTACCGGCGACGAGCCGGGCCGGAGGCTGACGCGCGAGATGAACGCCTGCTCGTTGGGGATCGGTACCTGATCCACGGTGAGGTCGTCGGGCGACACCTGTACGGTGAACCGGATCGTGCGGGACGGAGCGGGCACCGGATCGCCCTGCTGCGCGCCGAGGACGGTCATGGCCAGAACGCACAACGTGGCGAGGATGGCGCGCCGCTCGGACGCGCTCGCGAGAATCGTCCACCGACGGCGAGGCATAGGCCCTCCCTGGAGATGCGTGGATGTTGCAGAGATCACGGGCCGCACACGCGTCCCGCTGAACGAGTCACAGCGTGCGGACGACCTCCACGTCCACATACGATCCCATCGCGTCGGAACCGATCCCGAGTACCCGGACCTCGATTCCGTTGGCCGGGTCGCGAAACGTCTGGCCCGTGACGAGCGCATGATCCGTGAACTCGTAGGTGACCGCGTTCATGTCGAGCAGCACCACGCCTTCGTAGTCCAGAATGAAATCACCCGACGCCCACCTGCCCTTGTCTTCGTACCTGACCTCCAACCCGTTCGACAGGTTGACGTCCTCGGGCATGCCGCGGCGCACGTCCAGCCAGTACGCGCGTTCGGCGCTCACATCGATCCGGAGCGCCCGCAGCCCGGTGGCCCCAGGGATATCGTGCGCATAGATGCGCCACGTCCCGCTGGCGGCCGCATCGGTCCAGTCGCGATCCGGCACGAGCCACAGCGCCTTTGCCTTGTAGAAGGCGTTGAACTGGCCGGCCGGATACGGACCGCGGGCCATGCGATCCCAGTTGTCGCCGGTTCCGTCCAGATAGCCGGGAACCAGGGGGTCGGCATCCACGGCGTGTTCCACGAGCAGCGGATAGAGGTAGCTGGCGTGCAGGAATCCGAGCGTGTGGCCGAATTCATGAGCGATGCTCGCCCGGAAGAACACCCCGTGCATCGACATGCCCCAGCCGCCAATTTCGCCGTCGGCGCTGGCGCCGTCGCGGATTTGGCTGAAGACGATCATGTAGCGATCGTACCGGTCCGGATGGTAGAGCTCGCGCCCGCTCTCGTGCCCGCGCGCACGGGCGACCTCGAGAGCGGCCAGCCTGACCGCGGAGTTCATGGTCAGGCCCTCGAGCGGGGCATAGGCCGCGGCGGGTTCCGGCATGCGCAACACGTCAGGGTGCAACGTGGCCGTGATAGAGAGTTGTCCCTGTGAGTTGGCTTGCAGGAACATGTTCGCGTCGGCCACTTCCTCGTTCACGAGGTCCGCGTCCACGACGCGGCCGTCCGAGACCCTCACCGGCGGGCCCACGATGTCGCTGAAGTCGACCCGAATAATCAGGATGCTCTTGACACCCGTCGTCCACTCGGGAAACTGCGCGTCGACATACGGCCCCAGCCCAAGCTCGCGAAGCATCAACTCGCGGATGCGCTGTTCGAGCTCGACGAGGTTGCCGAACACGGTCAGCATGTCGCCACCGATCGCGACGATCGCTTTCGGGTCGTAACCCAGTTGCACCTTCTCGAAAGGGTCGAGGAGCCGGAGCGGGTCCGCCCGCCAGGCCAGGTGACCGTCGAGCGCGATCCCGTGGACGGGCAGACCGTACTTCGATCGCTGAGCCGTGCGGCGCCCGTACACGTGCGCCTCGTAGCGACGGCCCTTGACGACGACCTGCCGTCCGACTCTGTCGGGCTCGACCTTGGGCGCGTTCTGACCCTGCACGGGCGGCTCTGCCGAACAGGCCACGCTGAGCTCGGAGTCCCCGATGCCATCGACCAGTCGCTCGAGCCGGTCGGTGATGGACGGCGGCAGGCCGGCGCGGCGTCCCGGCATCAAGGTGACCTGCAACGCACGTTCGGGATCGCGTGTGACGAGCGCGAGCATCAAGACCCGCCGTGCTTCGACGACCAACCGCGCAACGGGCGCGAGTTGGCGCTGCACGGCCGGCAGCAGCCTCCCGTATGCGGTCAACCAGTCGTTTGCCTGCGCCACGAACGCCGCGTACCAGGCTGGCGGCGGAGGAGGCGGAGAGAACGGGCCGGGAAGCGCATCTATTGAACGCGGCGGCGGCGTGACCGGGTCCTGTGCGTGGATGACGCTGCCGGCGGCGACGAGAGCCAGGAGCAGTCCGGCCGCGAGCAGGACTCTCGAGAGAGATCGCGAACTCATGGGGGCCTCCATCCAGGCCAACAGGGCTTTCACCGGACCGGGCGACTGCCGCCGGCTGCGTCCTGGTAGTTGTGTGTCGACTGGATCAACGCATTACGGGCGACGACGGGGACAGCGTGGCCGCCCGATCCGGGAAAACGAGCGGGTCGTCGTCGAGGCGGACTAGCGCAGCGAACGCCGTTTCCAGGCGTCGGCGTCCGCAGGCCGCTTCCACGCCGTGTAAAGACTCACGATGCGCGCGCGCGCCTCCTCGAGCTGCCGGCTGGTCACGTAGATGTCAGCCTGCAGATCCTTCATGCCGCCGAGCAGCAGAGGCTCGGCCTCGGCAAATCCGCCGCGCGCCGCGATTTGTTCGCCCAGCTCCGTTCTGGCCTGGGCGACCTGCCAGTTCGTTTCGGGCGACAGCTTCCGAAGTTGGGCCAGGCGTTCGGCGAAGCGGGCTTCGGCCTCCTTTGCCTGCCCCTGTCTGGCGTAGAGCCGCGCGAGATGGCGCAGCGTGTAGGCCATGTAGTGATCGTCGGGACCGCGCAAGCGGCGAAACTGCTCAAGCCGGTCGAGCAGCCAGCGTTCGAGTTCCTCGGGCGTGCCGTGGTCGCGGAGCAGACCGACCAGCAGCGCCTCGGTTGACCAGGACTGGATCGCCTGCGGCAGGGCCAGGGCTTCCCGGAGAACGGCGATCGCCTCAGCCGGGTGTCCCAACGCCTGGTGCGCCTCGGCCAGTGTCGCCAGCCACTCGTAGTGCGTGCGCCCATCCGTGATCGCGGCCCGCTCGGCCAGGGCGAGCGCCCGACGGAGATCGTGTAGCTCGGGAGGATTCCCGCCCAGATAGTACGCCGCGCACTTGTTGAGCGTGAGGGGCTCTGCGTCGGACCGGACAGCGGCTCGTTCGCACTGGCGGATCACCTCGCGACCGGCCGTGCGTGCGTCGGCCGCGCGGTTAGCCCTTGTGTACAGATCCGCCAGATCCAGGCTGGCCTCAATCGTGTCGGCATGCTCGTCGCCGAGGACCCGGCGCCTCGCGTCCCGCACCTGACGGTAGATCGGCTCCGCCTTCGAGAAACCGTCGGGGAGCCGCGCGTAGAGGATTCCGACGTTGCGCAGCGACAGGATCGTGTTGGGGTGATCGGCGCCGAGCGCCTTCAGGTAAATGGCGTAGGCACGCTCGACGATTGGGCGCGCATCGACCTCCCGGTCCAAGCGATCGAGGGTGATTGCCACGTTGTTCAGCGCCTTGGCGGTTTCCGGGTGATCAGGACCGTAGACGTTCTCATAGAGAGCGAGGGCCTCCTGCTTCACTTCGAGCGCGGCCGTGTGCTTGAGCAAGGCCGTCAGCGTTTCACCGTGCAGCTCCATCGTCTTCAAGACGTCCGGATGCGACGGACCGAGGTGACTGCGCCGCAGGCCCAGGAGCCCGCGGACCAATGGCTCGGCTTCCAGCCCTTTGCCTCGGTCGAGCAGGACGTAGGCCAGTTCGGTCTGTAGATCGGCAACCAGTCGCCAGTCGGGCGGAACGAGCGCGACGGCTCCAGAGAGGGCGCTTCGCGCAATGGGCTCAGCCTTGGTTGCCTCCGAGTCCTTGCGCAGCGCAGTCGCGAGCAGCATCTGGGTTGTGAGCCAGTCCTTTCGGCTCTTGTCCCCGAGCGCCGCCTGCGCGATCGCGATGGCCTCCAGTTCGCGACGGGCGTCAAGATAGCGCCCCTCTTCGAACGTGATGCGGGCTAGCAGCGTGCGAGCCCGCAGTTCCGACATCGCGTCCGGCGCGGGTGCGTGGAGGAGCAAATCGTGCGCCGCGGTGGCGTGGTTCCGGGCTTCGGCCGGCGCGCCGAGCGCCAGGTAGCTCCGCGCGAGCGTCGATCGAACTTCCACCTCCAGCCGGGGCTGATTCGCGAACGCGTAGCCCACGCTGCGCGACGCGTTGGCCAGCACCTCGGCGACGCTCGGCGGGCGGCCTTGCGCCTTTGCCGGTGTCTGCGCCGTGAGCAGCTCGTCGACCAGGAACGTGTTGATCGCCGACGCCTCGGCTTCGGCCACGCGGGCCCGATCCCGTTCCGCCACCGTGACACGCGACTGCGCGAGGACGCCGATGAGGCCGGCCACGAGCGCAAGCGCCACGGCCGCCCCTGCGGCGATGCCAGCACGGTGGCGCCGCGCGTACTTCCGGATCACGTACGCGCGGCTGCCGCGCCGCGCCGACACCGGGCGATGCGAAAAGTGCGCCTCCAGGTCGCGCCGCATCCCCTCCACGGTGGCGTATCGTGCGGCCGACTCTTTGCGCAGGGATTTCAGGACGACGGCGTCGAGGTCGCCCGAGAGGTGCCGCGACAGCGACGACCTCGTGCATCCCCGTCGCAGGGCGATCTCGTCGTCCTGTTGGGACCGCGCGCGCGCTCCCGCCGCCTGCAGAACAGCCCGGCTGGGCGCGTCAGGATCAGTGTCGAGCACCGCGCGCTGCAGCGCCTCCGACGTGCTTTCAGTTGGCCCGTGGGCCCGCCGTCCCGTCAGCAGTTCGTAGAGCAGGAGCCCGAGTTGGTACACATCGGTCGCCGCGGTGACCGGATCGCCACGGAACTGCTCGGGAGCGGCGTGCGCGGGCGTGAGCACCCGATGCGACGTCCGGGTGAGATCTGTCGGCTCCAGCTGGTCGAGCCACTTCGCGATGCCGAAATCGAGGAGCTTGACCTGTCCGAATCCGTCCACGAGCACGTTGGCCGGCTTGAGGTCCCGGTGGACCACGAAGCGGCCATGCGCGTACTCGACCGCGGCGCACACCTGGAGGAACAGCCGGAGCCTGGACGGCACGTCAAGACGGTTGACGTCGCAGTACGCGTCGATGGGGCGCCCATCGACCAGCTCCATGACGAGGTACGGCGCCCCGTCCTCGGCGACGCCGCCGTCCAGCAGACGGGCGATGTTGGGATGCTCGAGCCGGGCCAGCGTCTCGCGCTCGCGGTCGAAGCGGCGGCGCGCGTCTTCCGAGCGCGCCAGGACGTCCAGGAGTTTCAGCGCAACCGGCGGGGGAGGCGGACTGCCTTCGCGCACCGCACGCAGCACCAAGCCCATCCCGCCCCGCCCGAGCTGGCCTAGCACTCGGTACGGTCCGACTCGATCTGGAACCCGCTCGGCTTCCGGCGCAGGCGCGACGGCCAGCAGACCACCGGCGACCAGCGGTTCGTCGCGCTCGGCTTCGTCCACAAGACGCTCGACGATGACCCGTAATCCGGGATCGATGTCGTCGATTTCGCGCAGCCGTCCCCGTCGAGCTTCCGGGGCGAGGTCGAGCAACTCGTCCACGATCCGTTCGGCCTCCGGCCAACGGGCGAGCAGGTCGTCTTGGTTCACAACTGGCGTCCCTCCAATCCACTAACGCGCCTGGCCCGCGTGTGGGGTCACGGAATCTGCCGGCGGCTGCGCAAGAGCGCCTGCAGCAGCATCCTGGCTTTCTGCCACTCTCGCTTCACCGTTCGTCCGCTCACCCCCAACGCATCGCCGGCTTCGTCGGTTGTCAGCCCCGCAAAGAAGCACAATTCCACGATCTCGACGAGGCGGGGACTCGTGTCGGCCAGACGGGCGAGCGCTTCGTCGATGGCCAGCACTTCGTCCAGGCGGGGCTCGCCCAGGGCGTACTGTTCAACATCAGCCGCGCGGGCGAGTCCTGCCCCGCGTTTCGCCGCCAGGCGACGCCGCGCGTGGTCCACGACGATTTGTCGCATGGCGCGACCGGCCACCGCGAAGAAATGCTGCCGGTCGTTGAAATCGAGGCGGGTGGCGTCCACGAAACGCAGGAACGCTTCATGAACGAGCGACGTGGCATCCAGTGACTGGCCGGGCGAGTGGCGGAGGCGGCTGCGCGCCATGGCCCGGAGACGGTCGTAGACAAGCGAGAACAACGCGTCGATTTCCGCCCGTCCGCCGCGCCGCAGCGCCAGCAGGCACTGCGTGATGTCGCCCGGACCGGCGTCATCGCTCTGGGCTCGGTCAATGGTCATCGGCCCTCCCACCTGCGGCCGCCTCAGCGGATCGCTCGGCGCTCTGGGTGATGGCTGACGCCTGCCGGAGCGGCAGGGGCTCGCACGTGGTGTGCCGGGACAGGGCGTAGTGTAACGCGATCAGGCGCCGGGGCCGGTCCTTTGTCTCGAATTCTCTGATCGCCTCGCCGACGCTATGGAGGCGCTATTGTCTGGAATCGAAGCAGGACATTCGCCAACCTTCGGTCCACGGCGCGCCTCGGTCGGGCGCGGGTTTTCTGGGCCTGAGCCTGTCGAAGGGGAAGGGTCGTCCTACTCGAGCGGCTGTTCGATCCGCTCCTCTGGGACCGGCGCAAGGTGGGGGTGCCGGTCCAGGAAGCGCGCGCACCGGTTCCACCGGAGCAGCGCGTCGTCGTTGCCGGACGGGCGGCAGGCTTCGGCCTTTTCGTACCACGCCATCGCGGACAGAAAGCTCTCGTACGCCTGGTAGCCGCTGCCGGGCACGTCACGGCTGGCCAGGACCTTCGCCCGTCTCTCGGCGATGATGCCGGCGTAATAGAGCCGGTCGTACTCGCTCGACAGCCGCGCCAGAAGCCCTTTTACTTCAGCGAAGCTGGCCTGCAGATCGTCGGCAAACTGGTCGGTGAGCGAAAGGACCAGCGTGATCAGCGCGTGTTGATTTTCGGGTTCGATGCCCAGCACATCGAGGCAGATGCTCTCGGCCTCGGCCGGCTCGTTCAGCAGCCGGTAGCGCTCGGCCTTCCCGAGCGCCGCGGGAATCGCGTCCTTGGACAGCACCTTGAGTTCGAACATGGGCTCACCTAGATTCTCCAGATCGCCATCGCCGCCACGACGGTGCCGGCGAGCGCGGTGCCGTAGCACAGGACGGCGATCGGGCGCGCCAGATGCCTGAGCTGCAGCCCGTCGTAGAGCGTGTAGCGGAACCGATGCGCCCAATGGAAGAGCGGCAGCGCGACGAGGACGACCACGTAGGCGCGAACCAAGGGGTTCCGAACGAGGTGGACGAGCGACTGGTAGTCCGGCGCGCTCAGCCAGCCCAGCGGGAAGACGAACGCGATCAGGAACAGGTAGACGGGGTAGAGCAGGGCTGCGAACGTGCCGCCGGCGCTGAAGAGCAGCCACAAGAGGGGCAGCAGAGGGCGTCGCACGTCAACCTCGCGTCAGGGTCCAGGCGGCGGCGGCCGACAGGACGAGCCACGCCGCGTAGTTCGCGGCCGCGATGACGGGGCCAGGCACCCGCGCGCCACGCACGCGCACCACCATTGCGGTCGGAGCCAGATTGAACCACGTCACCGCATGGAACACGACGGCGAGGAGGGCGAGGGCGTCGAAGGCGAGCAGACCTGGCGATGCCAGCCGGACCATCAGGCGCGCGTAGGCCTCAGGGCCATCCGCCAGCGCGCGAAGCAGCAGGATCAGGAGCAGCGCCACGTAGGCCACGAAGACGCTCGTCAACTCGCGGGCGACGAACCAGGTGTAGGACGCCTTGTGCAGCCACCACCAGACCGACATGTGCCGCTCGTACCCCGTGGGCTTGTGCCCGATGTAACGCTCGTCCGGACTCATTTCGACCCCCAGGGAAGCAGCAGCGCCTTCACCGCGCCGATGGCCGCGGCCAGCTTGTACTGCTGGATCGCGCCCGCCGGGTCGACGTTCTTGGGACAGACGCTCGTGCACTCGCCGACGAAGGTGCAGTCCCAAAGGCCGTCGTGCCGCGAGAGGATCTTCAGCCGCTCGTTCGAGCCCTGATCGCGCGAGTCGAGGTTGTAGCGCTGCGCCAGCGCGACGGCTGCCGGTCCGATGAAGTCGGCGTCGAGGCCCGCGATGGGGCACGCGGCGTAGCACAGCAGGCAGTTGATGCACTGGCTGAACTGCTGGTAGGCGTCGAGTTCGGCGGGCGTCTGCCGGTACTCGCCGTCCTCGATTGGGCGTTCCTTCCCTCGAACGATCCAGGGTTTGACTTTCTTCAGCTTTGCCAGGAACTCGCCGATGTCGACGACGAGGTCGCGTATGACCGGAAAGTGCTCGAGTGGCTCGACCCGGATGGGCTCCGGTACGTAGTCGGAGAGGTAGGTCGCGCACGCCAGCTTGGGGATGCCGTTCACCATCATGCCGCAGCTGCCGCACACGCCCATGCGGCACGACCATCGATAGGACAGCGAGCCGTCCTCGGTGTCCTTGATGTGATTCAGCGCGTCGAGGACGACCCAGTCCTCGCGGTACGGCACTTCGTACTCCCGCAGCTTCGGCGCGGTTTCCTCTTCGGGGCGATAGCGAGTGACGCGCAACGTGGCCTTCGCGGGCATGCGTAGCTACCTTCCATAGACGCGCTGACCCGGGGGCCAGCGCGTGATGGTGACCGGGAGGTACTCGATGGCGGGAGTTCCAGTTTCGGAGCGGCGCGCCAGCGAGTGGGCCAGGTAATGCTCGTCATCCCGCTGGGGGTAATCCGACCGCTGGTGCGATCCGCGTGACTCGCGCCGCTCGAGGGCCGAGTGCACAATCGCCTCGGCGACATCCAGCATGAATGACAGCTCGAGGGCGCTCGTCAGCTCGGTGTTGAACGTGCGGCTGTGATCGTCGAGCGCCAGGCGGCGCGCGCGCCCCTGCAGCGTCCGAATCCGTTCGGCCGCGTTCTGGAGAACGCCGGCGACGCGGTAGATGCCCGCGCTCTCTTCCATGACGGTCTGCATCTCGGATCGCAGGCCCGCGATCCGCTCGCCCCCGTCCGGCCCGCCCGCCAGGAGCTCGTCGAGCCGCCGCTCCTCGTCGCGCGCCAACGAGCGGCACGCGTCGCCCGCGGGCCGGGCGCCGGCGGCAAACGCGGCTGCGGCCCGCCCCGCTCGCGCGCCGAACACCAGACATTCGGTCAGCGAATTCGACCCCAGGCGATTGGCGCCATTGATGCTCACGCACGCCGCCTCGCCTGCCGCGTACAAGCCCGGCAATGGCGTCGCTCCGGCCATGTCGGTGTGGACGCCGCCCATCATGTAGTGCACCACGGGACGGACCGGGATCATCTCGCGGACCGGGTCGAGGTGCGCGTAGGTCCGGCACAGCTCGCGCACGAACGGCAGCTTCCGATCGATGAGCTCCTCGCCGAGATGGCGCACGTCGAGATGCACGTAGTCGCCGTACGGCCCCTTGATCGTGCGGCCCTTTTCCTGCTCCTTCACGAAGGCCTGCGACAGCCGGTCTCGCGGCCCGAGCTCCATCGATCGCAGGACGGGACGGGGCTGCGGCTGCCCGAGGTCGTAGTCCTGAAGGTAGCGGTATCCGTCCTTGTTCAGCATCCAGCCGCCCTCGGCTCGCGCCGCTTCGGTGATCAGGATGCCCGTGAAGGGCAGCCCGGTCGGGTGGTACTGGACGAACTCCATGTCCTTGAGCGGGGCACCCGCGCGGTAGGCCAGCGCCATCCCGTCGCCGTTCTTGATGTTCGCGTTGGTCGTGAACGGGAAGACGCGGCCGCACCCGCCCGTGCAGATGATGACGGCCTTCGCTGTGATGGCGAGCAGGCGCCCGGTCGCGATCTCGATCGCCACGGCACCCTGGCAGCGCCCATCGTCCACGAGCAGCGTCGTAACGAACCACTCGTCGAAGCGCTGGATGGTCTCGTACTTCAGCGAGGTCTGAAAGAGGGTGTGGAGCAGGTGGAACCCGGTCTTGTCGGCGGCGAACCACGTGCGCTCCGCCTTCATTCCCCCGAACGGCCGGACCGCCACGCTGCCGTCCGGCTCGCGGCTCCACGGACAGCCCCAGTGCTCGAGGCGCAGCATCTCCGACGGAGCTTCACGCACGAAGGCTTCGACGGCGTCCTGGTCGCTCATCCAGTCGCCGCCCGAGATCGTGTCGTAGGCGTGGCCGTCGAGCGTGTCACCAGGCTTGACGACGGCGGCTGCGCCGCCTTCGGCCGATACCGTGTGGCTGCGCATCGGGTACACCTTCGAGATGACGCCGATGCGCAGCGCCGGGAGCGATTCGGCCGCGGCGATCGCCGCGCGCAAACCCGCCCCTCCGCCACCGATCACGAGCAGATCGCAGGAGACGACATCCACGGCCTCTCTCCGGTTCGAGGTGTCGACGGACTGCTTGCGTATGGCTGCGGCACCAGCCGGCCACGGCGGCTTCGCGGCGGGTAGCCGCCGCGCGCCACCGGCCCGGGGCGGCGCTCTCGCGCGTATGAGAAATGATTACCGACCATCTTAAGCCAGAATTACGGATGCCGGCCACTCCCTCGTTTCGGGACAGGCCGGGCGGGCCGTCTGGGGGTTCGGTCCCGATCCGCCGATACCCCCTCCGAGTCCTCTACGCTTGAACGCACCGCATCAGGAGATGACCCGATGAAGCATCTGATTCCGTTCGTCCTTTCGGTGGCCTTCGTGTTGATGGCGTGCGATCCGGCTGGCGCCCAGGTCCTGAAGAAGGTGAGCCTGGACGACCTCTCGTCGGTCGGGCTGAAACTGCGCTCGGACACGACGCTCAAGGTCGAGGGAACGGCCTCGCTCCGGATCGACACGCCGTGGCCCACCTCGGTCTGCCTGGGCGAAGTGTCCGGGCTGGACGTCGAGGCGGCGCAACTGGTATTTCGGGCGCGCGTAAGGACCGAGATCGAAGGGGAAGCGTTCCTCGAGATGTGGGTTCACGTCGCCGGCGGCCAATACTTCTCGCGCGGCATGAACGACAAGGTGACGGGCAAGACCGACTGGAAGGCCATTCAGACGCCGTTCACATTCCAGAAAGGCCAGAGACCTGACAAGGCCACCCTGAACCTGATCATCAACGGCAAGGGAACCGTGTGGGTGGACGACGTGGTGCTCTCGAAGGCCCCGCTGAAATAGCGGTCACGTGCTGCAGGTCGTGTCCTGCCGCTTGACAGCTTGGCTGCCCGACGTCATCGTATGCGCGACGTCTCGCGCGGATCGCCCCCGTGGGAGTCAGGCTGATGCTAGGACGTACACGCTCCGGCATGCCATTCCGTCTCGCCTTCGCGTTGTTGCTGGTCTGCGTCATGTGCGGCGTCGCGTTCGCGGGCGATACGACACTCAAGGTGACCGCGAACTCGGCCTGGATCAGGTCCGCTCCGGATCCGTCCAGCCCCACACTCGTCTCAGTCTCCGCTGGCACGTTCCTGCTGTCCTCCTCGAAGGAAGGCCCGTGGTATAAGGTCACGCTTCCGCCCGATTCGAGCGGACGGACCGGGACCGGCTATATCCACGAACTGGTGGTGACGGTGGTGACCGCGCAGCCTGCTCAGGCCGAGGCGGCACCGACGCGGGCGCCCGAACCGGCGCGTGAGCGCGCCGTTGCGCAGGAGCCGCCGCAGAGCCCGCTTCCCGTGCGCACGAGCGGGTTCGAGGACGGTCCGAAGCCGCTCCAATTCCGGTTCTATGGCAAGGGGGGCGCCCTCTTGAAGGGACCCTCGGCGGCCGATCTGGATTTCGTGGCGGTCGGCGGCGAGAGCATGGACAAGTATCTGACCCTGAACAAAGGCCATTTCGGCGCCGGCCTGCAGATGCTCTTCGCGTCGTCGAAGCGGCCGGGATTGAAATTCGGCGCGGACATCGGGTTCCAGAAGCTGGTGACCGCCAAGTTCGACACGGGTGTGGGCGGCGGCTCGGTGATCTACACGGACTACTGGGACGAGAAGGAGTACGGCGCGTCCTTCATGGGGCTCGTCGAGCGGCAGGCGCCCGGTTCCAGGCTGATTCTCCAGGGCGGACTCGGCATGCACTACGTGTTCTGGAGCTCGACTCACCATTTCGAGAGCCGATTCACTCCGAGGGAAGACAAGACGGAATCCGGGAGCGGGACGAGCATCGGACTGATGGCCGCGGCGGGGACCCATCTCGCGACGAGCGCGCGGATGTCCATGCCCGTCCTCGTGCGGCTCGATTACGTCGTCCGGTACAAGGGCTTCGTCATCTTCAGCGTGATGGCCGGAGTGACGCTCCACTGAAACAGCCGCAAGCGACGAGCTATGATGGGCGTATCCCGGATCCTCGCGAGGAGATGCACGTGTTCAAGAGCAATGCGGTCCGAAGCTGCGTCGAGCTCCACGAGATCGAGCTGAACCGGTTCTTCGAAACCTGGAAGGCGTTCCGCGCGACGGGCCTGCCTCTGCCGGAGACGACAGACCCTTCGTATCAGTCGGTGGAGCACCTCGGCGGTCACATCCTGCGGGCCGCGCGCAACTACCTGACCTGGATCGGCGACTGCGTGAAGCGTCCGGTGACGGATGTGGATCCGGACACGGATCTGGTGAGCATCGCGACGAAGGGCGCCGCCTTCAAGGACGCGGTCCTCGCAGGCTGGCGGCGCCATTTCGCCCTGCTCGAGACGAGCGAGTTGCGGCCGAGCCAGTACAAGTCGCGGTGGGGCGACGAGTACAGCGTCGAGCAGATGCTGGAGCACGCCGTGGTGCATCCGATGCGGCATCGAATCCAGCTCGAACGGCTGATGTCGCAGCGCTGACGCCGCGCGCAGGCCTTCGCATGCGGCCGCGAGGCGGGTCGTGCTACCGGATGCTCGCGACGACGGTCTCGAGCCGCTTCAACTCCTCGTCGCGACGGCTCTCGAGCTGCCCGACGCGCCGGTCGGCGTCGAGCGCGGTGATCTGACGTTCGATGGCGGCGACATTGCCACTGACATCCAGGGCGGCGATGCGGCGCTCGACATCCGCGACCTTGCCCTCGAGGTTGAAGGCGCGGATTTCCGCTTCGATCGCGGCGATCTTGGCATCGGCGCCGAGCGCAGCGATCTCACGCTCCACGACAGCGACTTTCGCCTCGGCGCCGTACTCCCGCAGTTCTTTCTCGATCCGGGCAATCTCCCCCTCGTGGCGGCTGATGAGCGAATTGATGTCGCCGCGCTCCGCCGCGCCCGCCCGATAGAGGCCGGACTTGAGGCTGGAGATGGAGCCCTGCTCCGAGGAAATCTCCCCGCGCAATGAGCTGACATGGCCCTGGATCGAGGAGATGCGTCCGCGCAGGCTGCTCTCCTCGCCGCGAACCGACGATGCCCGACCGTGCATGGAGCTGACCCTGCCCCGGAGCGAGGAAATCTCGCCTCGGAGGCTGCTCTCCTGTCCGTGGATCGACGAGATCCGGCCGCGCAGGCTGCTCTGTTCACCCCGTAGGCTGGCGATCTCCCAGGTGGTGTCGAAGACCGCGAGGATTCGGTCGCGCCATCCCTTCGCCGCCGCGTCGAAGGCGCGTTCGGCTGAACCGACGCGCCACGAGATCCGTTCCGCGCCTGAGGCATCACGCCCGATTTCGAGCCGCTGCGCCACCGCTCCGCCGCGCGCCTCCATGACCACGCGACCGGCTCGCGCGAGCCATTGACTGGGACGCTCCCCGCTGACGCTCTCGCCGACGCCATCGGCCACCATGCACAGCCGCAGGTCGCCGAGGGTCTGCTGAATCACGCGGCTCCCGCCACGCGTGCCGATCTGTTCGTCAATGACCATGCTCTGGCCGGAAGCCAGCCGGCCGGCGGCATTTCGCATCGAGATGGTGCCGCTGAACGACGTGTTGTCCGAAGGGTCCGACCAGCACGCCGAGTCGCGGCCAGCCTCCGCCTGCGGCGATGCCCCTAGTGCCTCTTCCATTGCGACGCTCGCGCGCGAGGAGGCCAGCGCGCGCGGAGCCATCGCGGCAGGGACTGACGGCGCCGCGGCGGTGACAGACGGTTGCACCGCGGCCACGGCGAACGTGAAGAGCGCCGCCCCGACGACCGGGATCACCAATCGTCTTCGGGTGGCCGGACGGGCGGCGTGATTGAGGATGGCCATCACACGAGTCTCCAGGAGCGTGGGTTCAACCATCGGAAGCGCGGCCACCGCGGTGGCCGCGGCCGGCATCGATTCGGAGAGTTCGAGCAGCACACGCGCATAGGTCGACCGGCGCGTGCCGAGTGCGAGGACGGATTCGTCGCATGCCTGTTCCTGGGCGACGGATGCCTGCCGCGCGGCGAGCCAGGCGAGGGGATTGAACCAATAGCAGGCGACCGCGAGGCGCGCGACGAGGTGACGCAGGGGATCGCGCTCGGCCAGGTGGCCGATCTCGTGCGCGAGGACCACCTCGCGGCGCTCGGCGCTCCACGTGCTCGACGAGCGCGGCAGGAAGATGACCGGACGCCAGATGCCGCCGGCCATCGGTGTGCGGACCGTCGGGCTCCGAAGGAGACGCACGCGGCCCGTCAGGCCAAGGCGGGCCGAGAGCGCCTCCGCGGTCGCCCGCCACGCCGCATCGGCAACTTCGGAAGACGCGCGCATCAGCTGTCGCGACCGAACAAGCGAGAGAAGCAGCGTAACGCCGGCAGCAGAGGTTCCAGCGAGCCAGGTGGCCAGCAGGATCCCGGAAAGGCTCGGCCAGCCCGGCGATGTCGTCGCTGAGCGCGATTGGTCCGGGCGGGCGGCCAGGCCCGTGGCGCGTGCCGGGGCGCTGGCGTCCGGTTCAGCAGGCTCCCTCGATGCGCCTGAATTCGCTTCCGGACCGCGCGTCACCCGATCGCTGGTCGCGGTGGATTTGTCCGGGGTCTCACCGGGCTTCGGCGAACCGATCGCCCCGAGGGCGGCAGGCATCGGGACGTGGATCGCAGGAAGCGCGGCGACAAGGAGCGGCAGGGCCAGCACCGCCGCGAACGCCAGCGTCCAGAGCCGGTGACGGATGAGGGCGGGAGCCCGTCCGAGCAGTCTCGCAGCGAGCAGGCTCGCCGCGAGCAGCAGGCTCGCCTTGAGGAGCAGCATCGCGTCCATCTCAACGGCCCTCCCTGGCGGCCTTGTCGATGACCAGCTTCAGGCGTCGCCGGGTCTCCTCGTCGAGCTCACCCGACCTGAGATCGAGCAGCGTCGCCAGCGCGCTCACGGTGGACCCGCCGAAGAAGGTCCGCAGCACGTGCTGGAGCTCCGAACGCCGGGCGGCATCGGGGTCGACGGTGGGCCAGTAGTCGTAGCGCGGGCCGTCCTGCTCGATGCGGAGGTGTTCCTTCGCGACCAGGATGCGCAGAGTCGTGCGGACCGCGCCGTCGGTGGGGGCGTCATGCATGGCGCCGCGGACCTCCGCGGCCGTGGCGTGCCCGCGGCCGTACACGATGTCGAGCACCTCCCGTTCGCGACGGCTGAGCCTGGGCTTGGGTCTCGGGCGGGCCATGTCTCCTCCAGTTCGGTCACGAGCGTATCAGAGGAGATGGTGAAAAATCAACAGCATGGTGAGAAATCAACATCGTGTCGAATGCCGTGAGATTCCATCGCCCGCGCCCATGAGGCCGATCGTGGTCCCGATTGCGGCGGACCGGTGTCTAACCCCTCAGCCCTCGAGGAGCATCAGTCCATGCTCAGCCTGGCGCGAGGCCGGCGTGCCGTCGTGACTCGACCGGAGGCGCCCGCCCTTCTGCTTGCGTTATTGATTGGCGCCTGCGCCAACGGGACCATTGCGGGTCCGTCGCGGGGGGTGGATCTCGCGCGCACGCCACCCGGCGTCGTGTTACAGCTCGATGACAACCCCCTCTACTACACGCGAATCACCGCTGACTACGGGTTTGACGCCTACCGGCAGCACGGCATGCCCGCCGGCTCGACGTCGCGGGCTGCGGCGGGGCCGGTTCGCTTGCCGACCGATCGCGGATGGGCGTGCACGTGTTTCACCTCGGCGCCCTCCGCCCAGGGACCTCTCTTCGGCCGCAATTTCGACTACCGGCATCAGGCGAGCCTGCTCCTGTACACCTCGCCATCGGGGGCGTTCTCCTCGATCTCGATGGTGGACATTTACTACCTGGGTTTCTCAACCCTCGCGACGCTGGACGACCTGCGGGCGAGGCCCGACTTCGTCGCGCGCGCGCCCTATCTTCCGATGGATGGTGTCAACGAGCGCGGCGTCGCGATTGGACTCATGAGCGTTCCCACCGCCGAGCCCCCGTACGATCCCGGCAAGGTGACCCTCTACGATCTCGCGCTGATCCGGCTGGTGCTCGACTACGCGACCGACGCCAACCACGCCGTCGGGTTGCTGGCCTCCTACAACTACCGAATCGGGGCCGATCCGGTGCACTTCCTCGTGGCCGACCGCAGCGGCGGGGCGGCCCTGGTGGAATACGTCCACGGCGCGATGCAGGTCTCCAGGCCGGCCGAACCCTTCATGGTCGCAACCAATTTCGTCGTCTTCGGATCGCAGGCCCCGTCCGAGACCCCGTGCGCGCGCTTCGACCGGGCGTACTCGGCGCTCAGTCAGAAGGGCGGCGTGTTGTCACGGCCGGAGGCGTTCGATCTGCTGTCCGCAGTCTCTCAGAGCTTTACGATGTGGTCCGCGGTGTACAACCTCAACACGCTCAGCATCGACGTCGTTCCCGGCCGGCGCTATGGAAGCGTCTACCGGCTCACCATGAACTGAGCGCGCCTTCGAATCACCAGGACGATCGGGATGGCGCCGATCCACAGGAGCAGCGTCATCGTCCAGGTGGAGTTGAGCGTTGTTGAGTGAGCGGCCAGCCAGGCCACTTCACTTTTCGGGATGTTCGGGAGCTTGGCGAAGTTGATCGTCATCATCGCGTCGAAGAGGCAGTGGATGACGAGCGGCGCGAAGAAGCTGTACCTGAGCGTCATCCATGCGAAAACGACGCTGAGGATGAAGGTGTCCACGAGCCTCGACGGACCGTGGCCGGGAACGTGGTAGACCGCCATGATGAGCGAGGGCACCAGGTAGAAACACCACAGGCCGATCCGCGCGGCTCGGGGAATCTTCCGGCGAACAATCAGCAGCGCAACCAGCGGAATGCCCCGGAATACCAGTTCCTCCCACACCGGGTTGTGCCATAGCGAGAAGATCGCGCGGTTCGCCCTGCCTGCCAGGTTCATGGACGCAACCTGCTGGAGCTCCTTCCACCCGGGCAGCGTGTTGAGCGCGGTGCCAGCGAGACTCGCGGCGATCAACCCGCCGATAGCGCAGAGCACAACGACGGAGAGCGTGCGCCTTCGCGTCAGCCACCCGATCCCAACCACATACGACGTCAGCATCGCACCCATGCTCAGCCATACCGGCGCGCTGACGGCCCACTGCCAGCCCTGTCCGGGCCAGAAGAGCAGCGCGACGGGCATCGACGTGGTCCACCAACCGGACGACCAGTACTGCCCGAAGGTGGCGACGACTGGCACGAGAAGGGCGCTCGCGAGAAGAGCCTGGACCACGTGAGACTTCAGGGCGGAGCGAAACGACACCCATCGCGATTCCATGTGCGCTCCTCGTCGATGAGGGTTTCGGGAAGTCCGGCGCGGCCATCCGCGGCAGGCGACGCAGCATACTATGGCTTCGAACCACCGCGCGCGTGAGGCCCGAGATCATCGCGCGCCTGGCTCGAGCGTCGCTCCTTCGACTCAGAACCAGGTGCGCCCGCGATAGAGGCGGTACTCGGATCCGTAGCGCGATTCGAGCGCCTCTTCCTCGAGATGCCGCCAGAACAGGATGTTGGCGATCGCGGCCAGTCCGATGACGCTGCTGGCGGGGGCGCCGCTTCGAGCGACCCAGCCCACCATCCACAGAATGAACCCCGTGTACATCGGATGACGAAGCCTGGCAAAGAGCCCCGTCGTCACGAGGTGGTCGATGCCTTCGAGGCCGCGCAATTGCGCGAGCCCGCCAAGCGCGAGCCCGAAGGCCGCGACGAGCAAGCCCGTCGCCAGCCACTCGAGGACGACAGGCGTCGCGACGCGCCACGGATCGAGCGGGCACACCACCGGCCAGCTTCCCAGCATCGCGACCATCGCCACGAAGACCGCCGCGAAGATCGCGGGGTTCTCCGTACGGACGCGGCCCGCTCGCTTGAGCGCCTCGTAGGTGGTGCGAACGCCCAGCGCGATCACGCACGTGACGGCGGCGACGGGATACATCGAGTCCATCGGCGCCCCGCTCCCGCCCGGCGGCCGCTGCAAGCGTGACCGCCGTCGCCGATGCACAATCGGCTAGAATCGGAATCGTAGACCTGCGGAGTTCCTGTCCACGGCACGCCGCACGTTGCGAAGACGTCGCAAGGAGGGCGCCATGAGCCGTCGACCATTTCTCCTCGTTCTCCTCGTCGCGAGCACGATCGCCTCGGGTTGGGCCGCTGAACCCGTCACCTTCGTGCTGATCAGCGGCGAACGCCTGAGCGGCACCCTCATCTACGGCCGCGGCGACAACAACATCGTCGACCTGGAGCATCACCTCAACGTCGGCGGGCGGGACGCGGCCATTCCGATCAAGGAGGTGGCCGCCATCGACTTCGCGGGCGGCAGCCCCTCGGACGCGGAGCTCGAAGGCATTCTGGGCTTCGACAGCCCGGGCGTGATGGTGATGCGGAACGGGTCGACCGTGCCCGGGCATCTGCACAACATCATGGCCAAGGACGTCGTGCAGTGGGTCAATCGCGCTGGACAGAGGCAGAACTGGGCCATCCGTGACGTGGTTCGCTTGTATCTGAGTCCGGTGGTCGCGCGGCGCCACTATCTCGCGGCGGCACGCGTGGAGAAGCCGAAACCGGCCGTTCCGGATCCGAAAACGGATCCTGGAGAGCGGGGACGGCGGCCGGGAACCGTGGAGCCGCGTCCGGGAAGAGACGCGCGAAATCGTTTCCCACCCGGCGCGATTCGCGTCGAGGGGCGGGACAAGTGGGTGGACAGCGGATTCGAGGTCCGGCGTGGTGACCGCCTTGAGTTCAACGTGAAGGGAACAATTACGGTGATATCCGGCGGCCGGGGCGTGGGCCCGGACGGATCGGCTGGAGGCCGCAACTCGCGATATCCGCTCGCCAACGTGCCGGCCGGGGCGCTCATCGGCCGGGTGGGCAACGGGACGCCGTTCCTGATCGGTTCGAAGGCCGATCCGATCGTGATGCCGGCAGCCGGCGCCCTGATGATCGGGATCAACGACGACTACCTGGACGACAACGCCGGCTTCTTCAGCGTGACGATCATCAGGCGGTAGGCGCGCCCACGTCACTGCCCTGACCGCCCGGGGAGGTCCGTCTGGCGTCATGCGTCACCTCGTAGCGCTCGTCATGCTCGTCGCCGCGCCTGCGTTCTCGGAGGCGCAGTCCATCCCGGCGGACGCGGCCGCCCGAGGATTCGCCCTCGCCAGGCAGATCGACGCCGAGGACGGCGGCAGGCTCTGGGGCGTGCCGGTCTGCGGCCCGCTCATCTTCGTCGACCCCAAGACGCACGACGCGGTGGCCAACCAGGCCGACAAAGAAGGAAGGCTGACCCAGACGGGCAGTGTCTGGGCCGGCCGGCTGCCGAACGAGTTCACCCCGGCAAACTTCGCCACCGAGTGGTCCGGCGTGCACTGGACCATGCTGATGTGGCCCATTCCAACCGAGCCGCGCGACCGCCGCCGACTGCTCGCGCACGAGTGCTTCCACCGCATCCAGGACGGCTTGAAACTGCCCGCGGCGGACGCGAACAACGGACACCTGGACACGAGGGACGGCCGCATCTGGCTGCAGCTCGAGTGGCGGGCGCTCGAACGGGCGCTCGGCGAGCGCGGCCCCGGGCGCGTGCAGGCCGTGAAGGATGCGCTGCTCTTCCGCGCCTATCGACGGCAGATCATCACGGACGCCGCCCGCCGCGAAAACGCGCTGGAGATGAACGAGGGGCTCGCGGAGTACACGGGCTATCGGCTCGCGTCGGCCAACGCGTCGGACCGCCGCGTCGCGGTCATCGCGAACCTGCACGACGGGCCAGGAAAACAGACCTTCGTCCGGTCGTTTGCATACGTGTCCGGCCCGGGCTACGGTGTGCTGCTCGACGAATCTGGCGTGCCATGGAGACGGACCCTCAAAGCGGATACCGACATCGGCGCGCTGCTGGCGAACGCGTACGCGGTAGCCCTGCCTGCGGCGTCGGCAGCAAGCGCCATGGCAGCCGCGAAGACGTATCAGAGCGACGAGCTTATCGAGGCCGAGAACGAGAGGGAAATCCTGCGCCAGGCGAGGGCTGCCGACATCAGGAAACGGTTCATCGACGGTCCGGTCCTCGTCCTCCCGCCATTCGGCAAGTTCTCCTACGGCTTCAACCCCAACAATGTCGTCGGCCTCGACGACAACACCGTGTTTTACACCTACGTGCGCGTGACCGACGAATGGGGCGTGCTGGAGGCGAACGGCGCGCTGCTCGTCCGCGAGAACGGGCGTATCACGAAGGTCGTCGTGCCCGCGGCAAGGGACGCCGCGGTCGCGTCGCTCAAAAGCGACGACTGGACGCTCGAGCTCGCGCCCGGCTGGAAGGTCGTGGCCGGCGAGCGCGGCGGCGATCAGACACTCCGGAAGGACTGACGGGTCCGACGGCCTCTAGTGGTCCTTCTTGATGATCTTTGCCGGTTTCTTGGTCTCACTGATGATTCTCAGCCGCATGCTTTCGCCGTCCTTCGACCCGCCCGTCAGGTAAGCGACTTTCTCTTGGCCCGCCTGTTTCAGAATCTCCTTGAGCGCCGCGTCGATTCCTCGATTCGACACGTCCGCGGTGATCACCTGGCTCGCCAGCGGCTCGTCAGCCGTGATCTCGATCTCCCCGATCTTCGAGAGCGCCGCCAGCACGTCGCGAACCGGAGCGTTCTCGAATCGCTGATTCGGTCCGGTGTCCCGCTTCAGCCTCTCCAGGAGGACAGGGCCCTTCCGTGGAGCGACCTTCACCACCGGCCTTTTGATTTTGACGTCCACGCGCATGGGCCTGACGCGGAGCGATCCGCCCTCGACCGTCCAGCTGCACCCGAGGGTCTCGCAGAGCACAGTCAGCGCGGTGCGGATGGTGATGTTCGACACCTTGAGCGTCACCGGGCCCTGGAGGTCCGCCTGAATGTCGAGGGCGCATTCCAGGGACTTCGCCAGCGTACCGAAGACGTCCTGCGGGTTCGCGGCGGCGACGTCAATCGAGGTCCGGCTCCCGAGGGCCGCCTGGGCCCACGCCGCGGTCGTCACCAGACCAAGAGACGCGGTGATCGCCAGAATTCGTATCGTTCGATGAGTCATGGTTCCAGCTCCTCCACAATAATGAGATCGAAGTGGTCCTCTTCGGCAGGCGCTGGTCCAGGCCCCTCGACCCAGCTCGTGCCGTCCTCGTCGACTGCCACCGTCAGATCGCCGACCTGGAACACGCGCAGCTCGCTGTCAGCCGTGGCGTGGCGGGACCATTGCGGCTGCAGCCAGAGCGTGAGCGCTGCGCCCGCGAGGATCAGGGCTGCGGCCGCGGCCGACAGCTTGCGAGTCGAGCCGGACGGCGCCGGCCTCGCGAGTGCACCCTCAACCGCCCGGTCGACGGCGCCCGGCGGCGGGTCGAACAGCTGACGGATGTCCTGCTCCAGCTCGTCACGGTCGCGAGTGGTCATCGTGTTCCTCCAGTAGCGCCGTCAGCCGCAGCCGGGCGCGATGGACGCGCATCTTGTACGCCGATTCGGAGATGCCAAGCGCCAGTGCGCCTTCCCGTGTCGACAGTTCACCTGTGGCGGCGAGCAGCAGCGCCTGCCGGTCGCTCCCGGGCAGCCGGTCGAGCGATTGCGCCAGCACCTGGCCCGCCGCGTTTTCGATGAACTGGGCCTCGGGATCGCGGCCGTTGCCGGCGCGCCGCGAGAGGAACTCGAGCGGGACGAACAGGCGCCGGCGCAGGAGCCGCCTGGCCGCGCGGCGCCTGGCGACCGCGAAGACGTAGGCGGCCGGCGACTCGGGCGGACCGCCGCGCCGCCACCGCTGTATCAGGGCGGCAAGGCTCTCCTGGGCGACGTCCTCCGAAAGGTCGCGGTCGCGCGTCAGGGCGATGGCGAACCGCAGCACGCGCGGCGCAAGGTCCCGGAGGACCGGCTCGAGCTCCACAGGGAGGAATGTACCCGACGGCGCCCTTTGGTCACAGGTGTTCGACGGCGTCCAAGGCGGACGCTCACTCGGCGTGCGAAAAGTTCGGGATGCGTCGAGCTTTCGGGCGGAACTCGGCTACGCGGGCCGATCGTCTTTCTTGTCGGTGTTCCAATCGCGTGGGGCCGGCTCATCGGCCCAGGGCGAGGGTTGTGGACCCGGCACGATCCCCGCGAGATCGAGCGCTTCGCGGCTCGCGGCATCCGGCGCGTGTTGTCGTCGCGCCTTCGCCTCGTCGCGCCGCGCGGCCTTCTCCTTCTGCCGATCCTGGCGCGAACGTTCGCGCTGGCGCTTCTGCGCAGTGAGCTTCGTATGACTTCCCAATGATCCCTCCCTTTGCCGCGGGACCCAGATACCCCGGGCGCCGACGACCTCTCTATCATCGCACGCGAAGCGCCGCGCAGGCGAATCCTTGTAGGCCCCCGGCACGCACCGCCGGGCGAACGTGTACGAGAAATATCGTCGTTCTACGATAAGTGTCGTTGACATACGACACATGTCGTAGTACAGTCCTCCCCGTATGGCACACGACCGACGAACGCCCAATCCCACCGAAGCCGAACTCGAGCTCCTCCGCGTGTTGTGGACGATCGGACCCAGCACGGTGAAGGAGGTGTTTTCGACGCTCCAGTCGTCGAAGGCCATCGGCTACACGACCGTGCTCAAGCAGTTGCAGGTCATGCACCGCAAGGGCCTTGTGCGCCGCTCGGAACGCTTCCGGGCGCACGTCTACGAGCCCAGCGAGTCCCGGGCTCTCGTCCAGCGACAGCTCACACGGTCGCTGTTGAGGCGGGCGTTCGACGGGTCCGCGCACGCCCTCCTCCAGAGCGCGCTCGCAGGCCGGAAGGTCAGCCCGCAGGAGCTAGCGGAGATTCGCCGACTGCTCGAGGACCTCGAAGGAGGCGCGAAATGACGTGGTCCCGCTTCGTCATCGACCTCCAACTGGCCGAACCGCTTGGCTGGTCGCTCGTGTTGGCGCTGTGGCACACGACACTCCTGGCATTACTGGTGTGGGGCTACTGCCGCTTGATGCGCGTGACATCCCCGTCGCGACGTCACGGGATCGCGGTTGGAGCCCTGCTCATGGCGTTCCTCCTGACGATCGGCACTTGGTGGGGGCTTGATCATATTCCCGCAATTAACCAGGACCTGCCGCCGACGTCCGTATCCAGTCCCGCCGGGCAGGCACTCCAGACAACACCGGACCCGGCGCCGAGGGAGACGCTCAGGCTTGGTTCTGCACCCTCCGTATTGACCCTGATGAGCACGTGGGTGCCGTGGGCAGCGGTGTTGTGGGGAATCGGCGTGGGGATTCTCGCGGTTCGCCTCGCGATCGGGGCCCTCATGGCGTTGTGGATCCGGCGGCGTGCGGTTCCCCTGCCTTCTGGGTCAATTGTCGAGACCGCGCGCCGTTTGGCTCGATCGGTCGGCTTGCGCGGCTCAGTCGAGCTGTTCGAATCCGCGGATATCGAATCGCCTGCCGCGACTGGATGGAGGCGTCCGGTGCTCATCGTTCCGCACGACATCGATCTCAGCCTGTCACCGCCGCGCCTCGAACCTGTCATCGTGCACGAGCTCGAGCACCTGCGCCGGCGCGATCAGTGGACTGCGGTTCTGCAGGCGATTCTTGACGCCCTGTTCTTCTATTGCCCGGGAGCACGCTGGCTGTCCAACCAGGCGCGCCAGACGCGTGAGGAGCGGTGTGACGATGCGGCGGTCGGCGCCTGCGGAAGTGCGAGAGAGTACGCGTCTGCGCTGGCCGTGCTGGCCAGCCGAGCCAACGGGGCGTGGCTCCCGGCCGCGGTCGGGTTTCACGCTCCGAGCCTGTCCAATCGTATCCGGCGGCTGTTGAAAGGAGACGTCATGCCAGTCATGAACCGCGCCCAAGCGTTCGGCCTGACGCTCGCGGTCGTGTTCACAATCGCGAGCGGTGCGTACGTTCTCGGAGCATCGGCCGATCAGATGCGCCTCCAAGCGCATCTGGGGGCACACGCGAACTTGCCCCAGAGCCCGAGCGCCGGGGCCGGACCGGCAGTCCCGACCGGGCTGGTGACAGGCCAGCTCGGATCGCCCGTTGTTCTGTCGCAAGCCACCGGAGACAGCGACTTCGCGTTCACCAATGTGAAGTTGCGCAACATCTCGGACCGTCGCGTCATCGCGGTCACGTTCCTCGCCGTCGTCGAGCACGGAAGTGGAAGGTCGCCTGCAATACTTACTTCGTCCCAACCTGTGCCTGGCGTCCTCGAGCCTGGACAGAATGGCGAGCTCGCGTTCGCACTACTCCCGATCCGCGACATCCTGGAATGGAAGCGAACTCGCGGAGTGCGCGCCCAAGCGGTGCTTGGCGTCGCCAAGGTGGACTATGCGGTCGGCGACGCCTGGGAGATCCACCCTCCAGTTAACGCGACGAACGCGGATGAGGTCTTCTACCTTCCGCAGGGAATGGTGATCTCGAGAGCGAGGCTGTCCGAGCCGCAGGCCGCCGGGCGAACCGACGGAACGTGTCGAGACGACCTCGGGCGTTCTTATTCCCGAGGCGCACTTGTGAGCATCCGCGGAGAGAGAGGTGCCACGGCTCGTTGCACCGACGGAATGTGGTTGGAGCAAAAGCGTTAGCCCCGGGAGGACTAAACTGGCCCGGCACTCCTCGCCGGGCCAGGCGCCGGCATCGAGTCGATCTCAGCGCGCGAGCTCCCTCTTCTTCCAGATCAGGTAGATCGCCGGATAGACGAGCAGCTCCATCGCGAAGGAGGTGACAAGGCCGCCGACCATCGGCGCGGCCACCCGCTTCATCACGTCCGCGCCGGTCCCAAGCGACCACATGATCGGCATCAGGCCCATCATCGCCGCCATCACGGTCATCATCTTCGGGCGGACGCGCTTGACGGCGCCGTGGATGATCGCCTCGTGCAGGTCCTCGCGCGTGTTGAGCTGTCCCCTCGCCTTTGCGTCGGCATAGGACAAGTCGAGGAAGAGCAGCATGAAGACGCCCGTCTCCGCGTCGAGGCCCATCAGCGCAATCATGCCGACCCACGCCGCGATCGACACGTTGTAGCCGAGCCCGTACATCAGCCACACCGCACCGACGACCGAGAAGGGCACGGCGAGCATCACGATGCCCGCCTTCACGCCCGACTTCGTGTTCATGTAGAGCAGGAAGAAGATGAGCACCAGCGTGATCGGGACGACGACCTTCAGCCGCTCGCGGACGCGGAGCATGTTCTCGTACTGCCCGCTCCACTCGAGCGAATAGCCCTGGGGCAGCGTCAGACCCCGGGCGACCGCCGCGCGCGCCCGCTCGACATACCCGCCGATGTCGCGCTCGTTCATGTCCACGAAGACGTATCCGGCGACGAGCCCGTTTTCGTTCCGGATCATCGAGGGGCCGGTCACGGTCCGGATCTTCGTCACCTGGGAGAGCGGGATCTGCGCGCCGGCGGGCGTCATGACCAGCACCTGGCCGAGCCGATCGAGATCCTCGCGCAGCCCTCGCGGATAGCGCACGTTCACCGGAAACCGCGCGCGGCCCTCGATCGTCGTCGACACGTTCTCGCCGCCGACCGCCGAGAGGATCACGTCCTGCACCGCCGACACCGAAAGCCCATAGCGCGCGAGCTCGTCGCGATCGATGTCGAAGTCCACGAAATATCCTCCGGCCGCGCGCTCCGCGAACACGCTCCGGGTGCCCGGCACATCCCGCAGGATTTGCTCGATCCGCTCGCCGATAGTTTCGATCTCCTTCAGCTGGGCACCGTAGATCTTGATGCCGACCGGCGTCCGGATGCCC
The DNA here is from genome assembly GCA_963695795.1 of uncultured Acidobacteriota bacterium. Taxonomy (GTDB): domain Bacteria; phylum Acidobacteriota; class Vicinamibacteria; order Vicinamibacterales; family JAKQTR01; genus CAVOHU01. The sequence goes on from CAVOHU010000004.1 coordinate 66,230, forward strand.
GTCGTCAGCATGTCGATCCGCGCCTTGATCGGCATCGTCCACGCGTTGGTGGTGCCGGGAATCTGGAGCGCGGCGTCCATCTCGTTCACGAGCTCGTCCCACGACATCCGGTCCGGCCAGACGTGGCGGAGCACCGAGGACTGGAGCCAGTCTGGCGCCCGTTTCGAATACCAGCGCTCCCTGAACCGCCACTCCGACTCCGGTTTCAGCGCGACCACGGTCTCCATCATCGAGAAGGGAGCGGGATCGGTCGACGTCTCCGCCCGGCCTGCCTTTCCGAACACGCTGACCACCTCGGGAAACGACTTCAGGATGCGGTCCTGCATCTGCAGCAGGCGGCTCGCCTCGGACACGGAGATCCCGGGCAGCGTCGTCGGCATGTAGAGGATCGTGCCCTCGTTGAGGGCGGGCATGAACTCGTGGCCGAGGCGCAGGTAGATCGGGACCGTGCTGGCGACGATGAGGACGGCGGCGAGCACGGTGGACTTGGGAAACCTGAGCACGAGCCGGCACGCGGGCTCGTAGACGGCGAAGAGCAGCCGGCTGATCGGATGCCGTTCCTCCCGGTAGTAGGTGCCGACGGTGATCTGATTGACGATCCAGGCGATCGGGCGGGGCCGGAAGCGGAAGTAGTCCATCCGCGCGAAGAGCATCCGCAGCGCCGGGTCGAGCGTCACGGCCAGCAGCGCGGCCATGAACATCGTGAGGTTCTTGGTCCAGGCGAGCGGCGTGAACAGGCGCCCTTCCTGGTCGACCAGGGTGAAGATCGGCAGGAAGGCGACGGCGATCACGAGCAGCGAGAAGAACACCGACGGCCCGACCTCCTGCAGCGCCGCGAGGCGAACCGCGTGGAAGTCCCCCTGCCGTCCTCCGTGTTGCCAGATCTCGAGCTTCTTGTAGGCGTTCTCGACCTCGACGATGGCGCCGTCGACGAGCACGCCGATCGAAATCGCGATGCCCGCGAGCGACATGATGTTCGACGAGATCCCCATCATCCGCATCGGGATGAACGCGAGCAGCACCGAGACCGGGATCGTGATGATGGGCACGATGGCCGACGGAATGTGCCACAGGAAGATCAGGATCACGAGGCTGACGATGGCGATTTCGACGAGCAGCTCGTGCTTCAGGTTGTCGATCGACCGCGTGATCAGATCTGAGCGGTCGTAGGTCGGGACGATGCGCACGCCCTCGGGCAGCGAGGGCCTGATGTCCTTCAGGAGCGTCTTGACGCGGTCGATCACGTCCCGGGCGTTCTCGCCGTGGCGCATCACCACGATGCCGCCGACGGCGTCGCCGAGCCCGTCGAGATCCGACACGCCGCGCCGCATCTCTGGGCCGATGGCCACCGACGCGATATCTTTCAGGAGGACGGGCGTCCCCCGCGCGTCGGTCTTGAGGACGATCTTCTCGAGGTCCTCCTTCGACCGCACGTAGCCCCGGCCCCGCACCATGAATTCCCGGCCCGCGAATTCGAGCAGCCGCCCGCCGACCTCGTTGTTGCTCTGCCGCACGGCCTCGGCGACATCGGTGATCCCGATGTCGTACGCGCGGAGGCTGGTGGGATCGACGGTGACCTGGTACTGCTGGACGAACCCTCCAATCGACGCGACTTCCGCCACGCCCGCGACCGACTGAAGGCGGTACCGGAGATTCCAGTCCTGGAACGTGCGAAGGTCCGCGAGCGTGTGCCTGCCGGAGTCGTCGACGAGCACGTACTGGTAGACCCACCCGACGCCGGTCGCGTCGGGCCCGAGCTCGGTCCGGACGCCCTGCGGCAAGAGCGGCTGAATCTTGGACAGGTATTCCAGCACCCGGCTTCGCGCCCAGTAGATGTCCGTGCCGTCCTTGAAGATCACGTAGACGTAGCTGAACCCGAAGTCGGAGAGGCCGCGGATGGTCTTGACGTTCGGCGTGCCGAGCAGAGCCGAGACGATGGGGTAGGTGACCTGGTCCTCGATGATGTCCGGGCTTCGGTCCCAGCGCGAGTAGATGATGACCTGGGTGTCGGACAGATCGGGGATCGCGTCGACCGGGATGTGCCCCAGCGTGTAGATGCCGAAGGCGACGGCCGCCGCCGCGGCGAAGAGCACCAGGAGCCTGTTCTCCGCGCTGAAGCGGATGATGGATCGGATCATGTCCGCGCCCTCACTTCTTCTCCCGGCCAGGCGAGCCGGGGGCCGACGTCATGGCCGAGAGCGCGGCCTTCAGGCTGGACTCGGAGTCCAGGAGGAAGTTGGCCGCGGTCACCACGCGATCGCCGCTCTGGCGAGTCCCTTGATCACCTGGTAGCCGCTCGCGACCTTGGCGCCGAGCACCACCTCGCGCGGCTCGAGCCGGCCCTCGGCCTGGTCGACGAACACGATGTGGCGATCGCCCGTGTCGATGACCGCCGTGTCGGGCACGACCAATCCCATTCCCAAATCGGATCGCAGCCGCACGTCCGCGAACATGTCCGGCTTCAACCCGTCATCCTGGTTGTCCAGCTCGATGCGCACCTTCACCGTGCGCGTCTTCTCGTCCACCGTCGGCGCGACGTAGGTCACCGGGCCGCGCCAGGTGCGCCCGGGAACGTAGGCCATGCTGATCTCGCCCTGCATGCCGATGCGAATCGACGGAAGGTCCGAGGTGTAGACGTCGGCCAGGACCCAGATGTGCGAGAGGTCGGCGATGTCGAAGAGCGTGTCGGCCGGCATGACCCGCATGCCCTGGTAGACGGTCTTCTGCGTCACGATCCCGCTGACCTCGGAGAAGAGATCGAGCGTGCGACGGACCGTGCCGGTCTTCTCCAGCTCCTCGATGTCCTCGGGGCGAATATCCCAGAGCAGCAGCCGCTCTCGCGCCGCGTCGAGCAGGTTAGCTCCGCTTTGCGCGACCGACGGGATTTCGCTCGAGGCCAGCTGCTTCTTCGCGCGAAGCGCGAGGAGGTACTCCTGCTGCGTGGCGACGAGATCGGGACTGTAGATCGACAGCAGCCGGTCGCCCTTCTTGACCGGCTTCCCGGTGAAGTCCACGTAGAGCCGCTCCACGTACCCTTCGAACTTGGTGTGCACGTGAAAGAGCCGGCGCTCGTCGGGCGCCACGCGGCCGACCGTCCGGATCGCGTTCTCGATGCGCTGCAGCCCGATCGCCTCGCTCCTCAGTCCGAGCAGGCTCCGGCGCTCCGGCGACAGGGAGACCACCGCCCGTCCCGCGACGACGCTCGATCCCGGTGAGCCAAGCTCGTCCTTGTAGACCGGCACGAAGTCCATGCCCATCGAGTCCTTGGCCGGCTTGTCGGAGCGGACGGCCGGGTCCATCGGCGAGCGGTAGTACGCGATCGCGCGCCCCGATGCCGGTTGGGAGGCGGCTGCCGTTTGTCCCTGACCGGGCGCAGGCGCTTCCTCCATCGGCACGAGCTTCATCCCGCAGATCGGGCAGTCGCCCGGCTTGTCCGAGATGTAAGTCGGGTGCATCGGGCAGTGGTAGCGCTGCACCTTGGCGACGCTTCCCGACGCCGAGTGCTCGGCCGAGCGTCCGCATGCTGTCCACGCCACCGCCAAGGCGAGCAGGAGCGCGATGACTGCGATGATGCGAATTCGTGTCCGTGTCATGTCAGTCACCTCGCTAGAGTCCGCCGCCCATGCCGCCTGAGGTTGCCGATCCGGCCCGGCCGGCTCCGGCCGCGCGTCCCGGTCCGGAGAGCGCCCCCATCCCGGCAGTCGGCTCCATGCCGGCTTCTTCCAGGCTCGCCTTCAGGCTCTCGTGTTCGGCGACGAGCGTCGTCCGCGTCCATTGATCGCCCGCGAGCGTCGTCATCGCCTCGAGCACGGCGGCGAAGGGGACCGAGCCCGTCTGGTAGTTGGCGACGGCGGCCTCGAGCGACATCCGATCCTGCAGCAGGATGCCCTTGTCGAAGAGCGTGATCGTGCGCTCGGCCGACTCGATCCGCCGGTAGCGCTCCTCGGTGAGGTAGCGAAGCTGGAGATCGAGGGATTCGAGCGAGCGCTGCTCGCTCTTGAGCGTGAGGTTCGCCTCGGCGATGGCGCCTGCCCTGGACTTCCGGTTGGCCGGCAGCGTGATGCCGACGCCGGCGAGCCACATCGGATCGAGGCCGCCGCGGTTCATGAAGCCCGCCTGGACCGTGAAATCGGGCTTGAGGTTCTTCTGCGCGAGCGAGACCGAGAGGCGGTCGCGGTCGATGGCGACGCGCGCGGCCGCGAGCTCAGGGCTCAGAGCGCGCGAACGGTCGATGGACTCCGCCAGAGACCACGCGACCCTCTGCATTACGAGCCGGACCGAGGACTCCGGCAGGACCAGCCCTTCGGTGGTTCCGACGAGACGGCCGAGCTCGGCGATGCGCACCTGCGCTTCGGTCGCCTGCTCGATCGCCAGCCGCTCGACGCGCGTGTTCTCGAGCTGCACGCGGAGCACGTCCTGCTGCGCGCCCTGCCCGACCGCGTAGCGCGACCGGACGACAACCTCGATGTCCTCCCAGAGATTGCGCTGGTCTTCCGCCAGGTCGTGCAGCTCGCTCGCGAGCAGCAGGCCGATGTAGGCCCGCTTGACCGCGGCGACAATCGTCAACCGGGCGCGGGCGAGCTGCTGCTCGGCGAGGCCGGCATCGCGGGAGGCGATGTCGGCCCGGAGCTGGCGCTTCCCCGGCCACGGAAGCGATTGCGACGCCATGAGCGCGAGGGTCGTGTCCGTCATGCGGCCGAGGCTCGGCGCCCAGCCCTCGTTGGTGTACCAGACCGACAACATCGGATCGGGCAGCGCCCGCGCCTGCGCCGGCCGCTCCCGCGCGGCGTCGATGCCCGCCTGGATGGCCTGCAGCGCAGGGTTCAGTTCGAGCGCGCGCGTGATGAGCGATTCGAGCACCGGGTCGGGCGGCGGCGCCTTCGGGCTCTGGGCCCTTGCCGGAGACGGGACGGCGGCGAGGACGAGCATGGTCAATGAGCACCAGATGCCCGTACGGAATCGTGCGGCGACAGACATGAGACCTCCAGCGCTGAACCTGCCGGGTTCAGGTCATCACGTCGCTGGATCGAATCTGTGCGAATGGCGGCGAGAGGCCGAACCCGACGATGTTGAGGGCATGAGTGGAGCCAGGAAGGCACACGATCGCCTTCCGGCGCCGGCCGGGTCTCAGACTCTCAAGACGGTGAGCCGATGGGGCGGAACGAACGCGTGCGCGAGAAGGGCCGAGACGCTCGGGGAGCCGATCTCCGCCGGGCGGACGTCTGATTGCGACGGTGCCGGGGCGACCTGCGGACTATCGAGCCTCGCCGCGCCGTGGTCGGCCTGATCGGCATGGCAACAGGATGGAACGCTTCGGAACGTCTCACCGGCGGGAGCCGGTTTGTGGCAGCAGCTGTGTTCGTGCGTGATGGGGCTGACGGCTTGCTGGCACAGGCACACGGCCGCGAGCGGGTTGGCAATCGCCACCACCATCACCGCCAGCGAGAGTCCGCGCACGAGTCGCCGCATCCTCTTCATCATGCACGAGGCGCAGGAGATGTCAAGCTCGAGCGCCTAGATCATCTTCCGCTTCAGCTCGCGATTCAGGCTGTGGATGTGCCGCCGCACGGCCTTGAGCTGAGCGTGGTCGTGCGCCTCCACGGCCTTCGCACGATCGGCCTTCAGCGCCCGCATCCTCAGCTTGATCGCGGCCTTGTCGACGCCCACCACGTCGTGGTGCTCGTGCGTCGGGATGTTGAGCGCCTTGCAGATCGCGACCAGCAGGTGGTCCTTGTTGAGCTGGGTGTAGCCCTGAACCGCTTCGTGCTGGATGCCCTTCGCGATTTCGCGCAGGTCGCCGACGTTCTTTTCCTTCAACTCGTGAAAGGTGTATGCCACGGATCAGCTCCTCGAGGTCAGGGCGCAACGCCAATCGTGCCGGGTCCGGCTCGATTGGCGCATTCTAACTCAGCTGGTAGGAGAATAGGCTAAGGTACGGTCAAACGCGGGAGGCCAGAGGTGCTGACACGGCGCGACCTCATCAGGAATGCCTGCGCGGCGGGGATGGTCATGGCGGCCGAACGGCGGGGACTGCTGGCACAGCAGACCGCCGCAGCGCCCGACTCGAGCGGGTCGCTCGTCCGGTTGGTCGACCCGCTCATCGGCACGGGCGGCCACGGCCACACCTACCCGGGCGCCGCCGTGCCCTACGGCATGGTCCAGCTCAGCCCCGACTCGGGCAAGCAGGGCTGGGACTGGTGCGCGGGGTACCACCGTTCGGACGATGTCATCGCGGGGTTCACGCACACCCACTTGAGCGGCACGGGCATCGGGGACCTGTGCGACATCCTCGTGATGCCCACACTCTCCGCCCCCGGCAGCTTGCCCGGTGACGTCAAGTCGCCCTTCTCGCACGACACCGAGAAAGCCTCGCCGGGCTACTACGCCGTCGATCTGCAGGGATCGGGCGTGAAGGTCGAGCTGACCGCGTCCCGCCGCGTCGGGTTCCACCGCTACTACTTTCCTCGAATTTCCGTGAAGATGCAGCCGTCGGTGGTCGTCGATCTCGGCCACGCCATCAACTGGGACCAGTCATCCGACTCGCAGCTCGCGATCGAAGGGCCGACGACCCTCACGGGGTACCGCCGGTCGACGGGTTGGGCGAAGGACCAGGTCGTCTACTTCGTGATCCGGTTCTCGAGCGCCATCCAGACGTTCAACCTGGGCACCGACGAGCAGTCGACCGCGGAGACCCGCCAGGTGCAGGACAAGAAGGCCAAGGGCATCTTCCGGTTCGTCCTTCGGCCCGGCGAGCCGCTGCACGTGAAGGTCGGGATCTCGTGCGCCAGCATCGCCGGCGCGCGCAAGAACCTCGAACGCGAGTTGCCCGGATGGGAGTTCGACGAAGCCCGCAAGGACGCGGCCGCTGCCTGGGAACGCAAGCTCCAGCGCGTCGTCGTTTCGACGCCGGACGCGGCGCGAAAGACGATCTTCTACACAGCGCTCTATCACTCGATGCTCGCACCGACGCTCTTCTGCGATGTCGACGGCGCCTACCGCGGCGCCGACGGCCATGTCCACCAGACGACGGCGTTCCTCAACCATTCGGTGTTCTCGCTCTGGGACACGTTCCGCGCGCTCCACCCGATGTTGACGCTCGTGCAGCCCGACAAGGTGGACGACCTCGTGCAGTCGATGATGGCGTTCTACCGCGAGGGCGGCCTGCTGCCGGTCTGGTCGCTCTGGGGCAACGAGACCAACACGATGATCGGCTACCACGCCGTCCCGGTTATCGTCGACGCGATCTTCAAGGGCCTGACCTCGGTCAACCGCGGCGAGGCGCTCGATGCGATGAAGAAGAGCGCGATGCAGGAGGATCGCGGCCTGAAGTTCCTCGCCGGTCCCGACACGAAGGGGTACATCCCGGCGGACGCCGAGGTCGAATCCGTGTCGAAGACGCTCGAGTACGCGTTCGACGACTGGTGCGTCGCACGGCTGGCGGGCAAGCTCGACCGCGTCGTGGACGAGCGGACGTTCACCGCGCGAGCGGGCTTCTACAAGAACGTGTTCGACAAGTCGACCGGCTTCATGCGCGGCCGGCTCGCGGACGGGTCGTGGCGCACACCGTTCTCGCCGCTGCTCTCGGACCACACGAAGGGCGATTTCACGGAAGGGAACGCGTGGCAGTACTCGTGGTTCGCGCCGCACGACGTGCGCGGGCTCATGGGTCTGATGGGCGGGCCCGAGCCGTTCGTGAAGAAGCTCGACGAGCTGTTCGACCAGAAGTCGCAGGTCGAGGGCGCCAACGCGTCCGCCGACATCTCGGGGCTCATCGGCCAGTACGCGCACGGGAACGAGCCGAGCCATCACATCGCGTATCTCTATTCGTACGCGGGCGCGCCGTGGAAGACGGCCGAGCGCGTCCGGCAGATTACGTCGACGCTCTACCGGACCGGGCCGGAGGGCCTCTGCGGCAACGAGGACTGCGGGCAGATGTCGGCGTGGTACATCCTGAGCGCGCTCGGCCTCTACGCCGTGAACCCCGCCGACGGCAACTACGTGATCGGCACGCCGCACTTCGAGAAGGCCGCGATCGACGTCGGCGGCGGGCGCACGCTCACCATCGAGGCGAACGGGCTCTCCGACACGAACATCTACGTGCAGTCGGTCACGCTCAACGGCAAGCCGATCGACCGCACGTGGATCGCGCACTCGGAGATCGGCGGGGGCGGGTCGCTGAAGTTCACGATGGGCGCCGAGCCGAGCCGGACCTGGGGCACCGCGCCTGAGGCCGCGCCGCCGTCGATGACGAAGGGATAGGGGAGGTGAACCGTCGAGGATTCCTGCCAGCGATGTGAGTGGCGTGGCGCTGGCCGGCACGGTTCGCGTGCCGTGGCTCGACGCGCAGGAATGGCGGCGCGACGCCGACAGGCTGCCATCCCGGCCCCGCATCGCAGTCCTGTGGGAGCCGGGCATCCCGACCGTCGATGCGCACGCGGTCTCCAGGCAGGTCCTCGACGAGGCGCTCGCCGAGGCCGAGGTTTCGTATGTGGGCGTCGACCAGTTCGCGCGGGCCGGCGCGAGTGAAGCGCTCGATCTCGTCATCACGCCGTATGGAAGCGCGTTCCCGCGCGCCGGCTTCGACGCGCTCGTCGCGCACCTCACGCGCGGGGGCCACTGGATCAATCTCGGCGGCACGCCATGCGGCGTTCCGGCCGTCCGATCCGGCGTCGCCTGGACACAGGAGACCCCCCAGACTTCACTGCACCGGCGCTTTGGCATCACGCAGTCGTTCAAGGTCGCCGCGCGCGAGATCAAGACGTGGCGGGCATCCGACGCATGCCCGTGGGCCGCACCGCTCGTCGAAGCCACGACGCCATCGACAGTGCACGAGCTGTACGTCCGGTTCACCGCCGAAAAGGACTTTCCCGACGAAGACGGGTCGGCCGGCCCGAGGGACGCGGTCATCCGCGCCATCGCATGCGGCGTCGATCCGGAGGGCACGAGGCGCGTGGCGCCGTTTGTCTCCATCGATCGGCTGCTCGGCGAGTTTGCCGGCGGACGGTGGGTGTTTGTCACGAGCGACGCGGCCATCGATGCGCCGGGCCTGCGCCTGCTCGTTGAGTACGCGCTCGCCGGGAGCCACACCCTGGCGGCACGTCCGTCCTATGCCTGCTTCAGGAGCGGAGAGGGCCCCTCGCTCACGGTCACCTTCAGCCGTCCCGGGGCGACGAAGTCGGACCCCGTGAAGTTGGGGTGCAGGATCCGCGTGACCGAGGACGGCGGGTCGTTGATCCTCGAGACGTCGTTGACGCTTACCGGCTCTGGCTCGGTCATCGAGGAGAGTGTGGCATTGACAGGCCCGCGCGCGAGCCAGCTTTCGCCCGGGCTCTATCACGTCGACGTCGAATCACCGTCGAGCCAGATGCCCGCATCGCCGCTTCGAGCCTCGACGGGCTTTTGGGTGCACGACGCGGCGCTTCTGGGCAGCGGGAAGCCACTCGGCGTGGCGAGGACGATCCTGACGCGCGACGGCAGGCCGTTTCCGGTGACGGGCACGACCTACATGGCGTCGGACGTTCAGCGCAAGTTCCTGCTCGAGCCGAACCCGCACATCTGGGATCGCGACTTCGCCGCGATGAAGGCGGCCGGGGTCAACCTCGTCCGAACGGGAATCTGGACCGGGTGGAAGCTGCACATGCCCGAGGCCGGTGTTCCCGACGAGGGCGTGCTGCGCGCGATCGACGCGTTCATGCTGACGGCGCGCAGGCACGACATGCCCGTCATCTTCACCTTCTTCGCGTTCCTGCCCGAGGCATGGGGTGGCTCGAACCCGTACCTCGATCCGCGGGCCGTCGAAGCGCAGAAGTCCTTCGTCACGGCCATCGTCAGCCGGTTCAGGTCCATGCGGGACGTGGCGTGGGATCTGATCAACGAGCCGTCGTTTTCGTCCAACGCATCCCTGTGGTTCACGCGGCCGAACGGCGACGTGCACGAAGCGCGCGCGTGGCACGAGTGGCTGCGGACAAGGTACCCGGCGGCGTCGGCCGAGGAGCACGAGGCGCGACTGCAGCACGCGTGGCGGCTGACCCCGGGGGAATCGCTCGGGCTCCCGTCGCCAGACGATTTCGAAGACACCGGGGTGTTCGGCAAGCGGCGTCCGCTCAAGGCCGCGGACTACCGCCAGTTCGCGCAGGACATGTTCCGTCGATGGGCGGAGGAGATGGCCCCAACCGTGCGGGCCGCTGGCGGGGGCGGGCAGCTCGTGATGGTGGGCCAGGACGAGGGCGGGACCTACGAGCGACCGTCGAATCGCTACCTGGCGCGCGTCGTCGATCTGACGAGCGTCCACACCTGGTGGCTGAACGACGACCTCCTGTGGGACTCGGTCATGACGCGCACGCCCGATGCGCCCAACCTGGTGCAGGAGACCGGCGTGATGTTCGCGGAGCGGCCCGACGGCCGGCCGTGGCGGACCGAAGAGCAGGCGCGCGACCTGCTCGAGCGCAAGCTCGCGCTGGCGATTGGCGCTGGCGGCGCAGGGTACATCCAGTGGCTGTGGCACTCGAACTGCTACATGCCGTCGGACAACGAGGCCGCCATCGGCATGCTCCGCGCGGACGGAACGGCGAAGCCCGAGTTCGACGCGTGGCGCGGGATGACGGCGTTTGTCGCGTCGATCGCCCCCTGGCTCGCGGAGCGGGTAGCCGATCCCGTGGTGATGCTGATTCCCGAGGACGATCTCTTCAGCGTTCGCAACGCCGCGACCGAAGCCACACGCCGCGCGGTCCGTGTCATGCACTACCACTGCCGTGTGCCGATGGAGGCCGTGGGATCGGCCGACCTGGGAGGCCGGGCGGAGCGTGGGCCTCAGCCGAAGCTCGTCATGATTCCGAGTCCGCAGATGATCGGTGCGTCCACCCTGGCGAGGGTGATGGAGCTGGCGCAGCGCGGCGCCGTCGTGGCGGTGACCGGCCCGTTCGCGTCAGAGGCGCAAGGGCGCCCCCAGCAGGAGGTGGCGCAGCTCGGGCTCGATCCGGCCACCCGTTCAGTCGCCCAGGAGGAACACCTCGTCATCGACGGTATCGAGTACCGGTTGAGCTTCCGAGGCGAGAAGATGCAACGCGTGCTGTGCAGCGTGACCGGGACAGATACGCCGGGAGTGAAACGCATCCCGGTGGGAAAGGGACAGGTCGTCTGGTCGCCGGTGCCGATCGAGCTGGCGCAGCAGGAGGAGCCGGCCGCTGCGTTCTATCGGTACAGTCTCAAGGCCGCCGGCATTCAGCCAATCTTCAGCACCGCGAACGACGCGTCGATCCTGATCTACCCGGCCGTCTACCGCGACGCCGTCCTCTACACGATCGTCTCCGAGGCCGCTCGCGATACCGTCGTGCGGTTCACGCCCGCGACATCGACGACGCCGCTCCAGGCGCTCGTTCCAGCCGGCCGCGCCGCGCTCGTGCTCGTCGATCGCAAGAGCGGGAAGATCCTCGCCAGGCATGTTCCGTAGGGGCGACCCGATGGGTCGCCCGGATCTGCGTCTCACCTCATCGGGCGACGCACCGCGTCGCCCCTACGGCGAACGCCGAGACGACGTGGCAACCGGTCGGATGTGGCGAACGCCGAGACGACGTGACAACCGTGCGGAACCGGCGAACGCCGAGACGACGCGACGATCGTGCGGCGTAGGGGCGACCCGGTGGGTCGCCCGAATCGAGCGCTCGGTTACCCCTGCAGCTGCGACGTGCAGTGCGGACAGCGCGTTGCGGCCAACGGAATCGCGGTCTTGCAGAACGCGCAGTCCTTCGTCGTCGCCGGCGCGGGAGCTGCCTCGGCCGGGCGCCTCATCCGGTTGACCTGCTTCACGACGATGAAGATCGCGAACGCCACGATCACGAATTGAATGACCGTGTTCAGAAAGACACCGTAGGCCAGCACGGGCACGCCCGCCTTCTTCGCATCGGCTACGGTCGCGAAGGCCTGTCCGGCAAGCGTCACGAAGAGATTGCTGAAATCGACTTTCCCGATGAGCAGGCCGAGGACCGGCATCATCACGTCGTTGACGAGCGAGTCGACGATCTTGCCGAAGGCGGCGCCGATGATCACGCCCACGGCGAGATCCATGACGTTGCCGCGCATCGCGAATTCCTTGAATTCCTTCAGCATGGTCACTCCTCCGGAGGGGACGATGGTGACGAGGCGCCCCGGTGCCGCCGGACATGGTAGCCCATGGCGGACGGCGTGAACCCGGAATCGAGCAGGTGAGGGGCAATCGGATGCGCGGCAGCCGGCCCGCCGGTGATGGTCGCGATGAGCAATCCGCCGCGCTTGCCGTCGCCGATGAGCGCTATGCCTGCGAGCACGCCGGCGACCGCGCTGCCAATCGACTCGCGCTCCGGCTCGGAGTCGGGGAGGATCACGGTGACATCGGTGCTGCCGGCTCGGAAGAAGGCTGCCAGCGCGCCGTTGACCAGCACGACGGTCGCGCCGACGCTTCGCGCGAAGCTGACCGGGGTTCCGTCCCGGTCCACGAGCGCCGGCCACCTGAGGATCGATCCGTACGGGTTCGCGGGATCCGTGGCGGCGAGCACTGCCACGTCCGGCACGTCGGGCGTCGTCCGGAGCGAACGCAGGAGGTCGAGCGCGGCCGGCCGGGCGAATTGAGTGGCCGCCACGCCGCCGACGAAGTACCCGCGCCTGATTCGCCCGCCGTCCTCCATCGCCCGAAGCACCGGGTAGACCGACGCGAACCCTCCCGGGATGCTCTCTGCGCCGACCACCTCGCGCGTGAGGAGGCCATACCGATCGAGCAGCCGCTCGCAGATCGCCGCGATCCATACGGTCTGGTCTCGCGCGGGCGAGAGCCTCGCCTCGACCAGTGACCACCGTCCTTCGGCCGAGGGCGGCACGAGCCGTCTGGACCGAAACGCAGACCCATGAGCCGCCGATCGGGCCGACCGAACGGGAGGCGCCGTGAACGCCCGCAGGGCGCGGAACGTGTCGTTGGTGACGATCCCGCGCCACGTGAGCGACCACAACGCTTCGACGGTCTCGCCCGGATAGCCCCCTCCGGCCGCCTCGTGAATCGGGCCGAAAAAGGACGCGCCTTCCCGACGGAGGAACGCCTCGATGGCTATCTCCCGCGCGGAGAGCGCCACGGGCGGCTCGGCCCCGATGCGATCGGACGCGGGCCGGAGCCGATCTCTCGAGGACTTCGCGTGACTCGCAAGCAGCTTCGTCGCGGCATCTTGCCGTGGCCGGACGAGCTTCGGCAGATCGTCGGTCAGGTACAGTGCGATTCGCCCGTCGCGCTGGCCCAGCGGTTCGACGCCGATCCAGCACACTTCGCCCGCGGACGCGAGCGTGTCGAGATCGGCCGGATCGAACTCCGCCAGGCGCGCGGGCAGGATGAGCGTCTCGAGCGCGGATGCCGGCAGAGCCGCGCCCTGCAGGTGTTCGACGACGTCGAGCAGGGCGTCGAGTCCATGCCGCTTCGAGCCGATGCCCTGCCACTTGGTGAGAAACCGGCCGAGAGCTGCCGGATCGACCGGCTCGATCTGGTGGCGCAGCCTGGCGAGCGATCGCCGCCTGATCTGGCGCAGCACGTCAGGCGAGCACCATTCCCGCCGCGTGCCGCCCGGCCTGAAGTCGCCTTCGATGAGCCTCTCGGATGCGACGAGCGACCGAAGGACATGTTCGGCTGCCGAATAGTCCAGCCCGAAGCGATCCGCAAACTCGAAGGTCGTAAAGGGCCCGTGCGTGCGGGCATACCGCATCGCCAGGATCTCGAGCGGTTCGGAGGTTCGGGCGAGCAGCCCATCCGGCAGCCCGGGCGGCAGCATGACACCGAGTGCGTCCCGGAACTGCGCCGCGTGCTCGGCGGCGACCGTGCGAGCCGCGGTTCCGATCGTGACCTCGACTGCGCGGCCCGCGGCGACGAGTTCGGGCGCCTGCCCGGCGACCTCGGGCGACGTCGATCGCTCCGCGATCTCTGCAGCGCTCAGGTCGCCCACACGAAGGAGGAGATCGTGCAGACCGTCCAGGCTCTTCGCCCGGAAGCGCTCCGACCGGCCTTGCAGCTCGGCCTCGACGGCTTCGATCACCTCGGCGTCGAGCAACTCGCGAAGATCGGCCATGCCGACCAGGTCCCGCAATTGCGCCTGGTCGATCGAAAGCGCCTGGGCCTTCCGTTCCGCGAGCGGCGCGTCGCCGTCGTAGAGGTAGTTGGCCACGTAGCCGAAGAGCAGCGACGCCGCGAAGGGCGACGGCTTGTCCGAATCGACGGTGCTGACGCGGATCGCCTTGCGCTCGATTCGCCTGGCCACGTCGATGAGCGCGGGCATGTCGAAGTCGTCTCGGAGACACTCGCGATAGGTCTCGAGCAGGATGGGGAAGGACCCGAACCGGCGGGCGACGGCGAGCAGATCGGAGGCCCGCTTACGCTGCTGCCAGAGCGGCGCGCGGCGACCTGGCCTCCGGCGTGGCAGCAGCAACGCGCGCGCCGACGCCTCCCGGAACCTCGCCGCGAAATAGGCGGAGCCGCCGAGCTCGGAAATCACGAGATGCTCGATCTCTCTGGACGAGGGCAAGAGCAGCGACGCGTCCGGCGGCGTGTCCGTCTCCGGGAATCTCACCACGAATCCATCGTCGGTCCACATGGTCTCGAGATCGAGGCCGAGCGTTCGCCGGATGTTCGCCGCCGCGGCCATCGCCCAGGGCGCATGGACCCTGGAGCCGAGCGGGGAGAGCAGGCAGACCCGCCAGTCGCCCAGCTCGTCGCGGCAGCGCTCGATAAGGATCGTGCGGTCGTCGGGCACCTGCCCGGTCGCCGCGGCCTGATCGTCGAGATAACGGAGCAAATTCTCGGCGGCCTGCGGTTCGAGATCGTGCATCCGGCTCAGCCGATCGACGGCCGCCGGCGGTGGCATGTCGCGCAGCTCGCGGACCAGCCGCCCGATGCGCTCGCCGAGCTCGAGCGGCCGGCCGGGCTTGTCGGCTTTCCAGAACGGCATCTTCCCTGGCTCGCCCGGCGCGGGTGACACGACGACCCGGTCGTGCGTGATCTCCTCGATTCGCCAGGAGGTGGCCCCCAGCACGAACACCTCGCCCACGCGGCTCTCGAACACCATCTCCTCGTCGAGCTCGCCGACCCTCGCCGCGCCTTTCTCGGCCCCGGACAGGAAGACCCCGTAGAGTCCGCGATCGGGAATCGTGCCGCCGCTCGTGACCGCAATGCGACGCGCGCCTTCCCTGGCCGCGACCGTGCCCTTGACGCGATCCCACGTGATGCGCGGCCGAAGCTCGGCGAACTCGTCCGACGGGTACCGGCCGGAGAGCATGTCGAGCACGCCGTCGAACGCCTGCCGGCTCAGGCCCGCGAAGGGGGCGGCCTGCCGGACGAGGTGGAACAGATCATCAGCGCGCCACGCGTCGACGGCTGTCATCGCGACGACCTGCTGCGCGAGGATGTCGAGCGGGTTGCGCGGATACCGCGTGGCCTCGACCAGGCCGTCGCGCATCGCCCGCGTGATCGCGGCGCACGCGACCAGGTCGCCGCGGAACTTGGGAAAGAACACCGCGCGGCTGGTCGCGCTCACGTGGTGGCCGCCGCGCCCGGCTCGCTGCAGCCCGCTCGCGACCGAAGGCGGCGCCTCGATCTGCACCACCATGTCGATGGCGCCCATGTCGATGCCGAGCTCGAGCGAGGAGGTGGCGACCAGGCCGCGCAACCGCCCGCGCTTGAGCGCTTCCTCGACTTCGATGCGCTGCTCGCGCGAGATCGATCCATGATGCGCGCGAACGAGCAGTTCACCCGCCAGATCGTTCAGCGCGCCCGCCAGCCGCTCCGCGCTCCGGCGGTTGTTCACGAAGATCAGCGTGGACGTGTGGCGGCGGACGATGTCGAGCAGGCGCGGATAGATGGCGGACCAGATTGACCGACGATGAACGGCCGGAGGCTGGAGGCTGGAGGCCGCGCGAAACTCGGTCATCGGACCGACGCGCGCCATGTCCTCGACGGGGACCTCGGTCCGCAGGTCGAGCGCCTTCCTGCCGCCCGCATCGACGATGGTGACCGCGCGATAGGCGGCGTCGCCGAGGCCGGACTCGAATTCCTCGTGAAGCTGCCGTTCGGTGTCGTCCTCGCTCTCGGCGGCCGGCTTGCCGCGCGCGCCTTGGCGGTGCCTGGCTGCCGTTGCCTGGCGGCGCGTGACGCCGCCGAGATACCGCGAGACTTCGTCGAGCGGGCGCTGCGTGGCGGAAAGGCCGATGCGCTGGGGTGGCCGCGGAAGCAGGGCCTCCAGCCGCTCGAGCGAGAGCGCCAGGTGCGCGCCCCGCTTGGTCGGCACGAGCGCGTGCACCTCGTCGACAATCACCGTGTCGATCGAGCGGAGGGCCTCGCGCGCCTTCGAGGTCAGGAGGAGGTAGAGCGACTCGGGCGTCGTGATCAGGATGTCGGATGGGCCACGCGCAAACCTGGCACGCTCGATCTGCGGAGTGTCGCCCGTCCGGACCGCGACGGCTGGCACGACGTGCTCGATCTGACCCGCGTCGGCGAGAGCGGCGATCGCGGCGAGCGGGCCCTGGAGGTTCCGTTCGACGTCGACGGCGAGCGCTTTGAGCGGCGAGACGTAGAGGACGCGGCACCGCGCCTTCGGCGGGGGAGCCGGGTCGAACATCAAGCGGTTGATGGCCCAGAGGAACGCCGCGAGCGTCTTGCCGCTGCCGGTCGGGGCCTGGATCAGGACGGACTCGCCGCGCGCAATCGCGGCCCATCCCTTCCGTTGAGCGGCGAGTGGGTTCCTCGAAGGAACTGACGAAACCAGGCCTGCACCATCGGATGGAAGACCGAGAGCGGATCGGCATCCGTCCGGCGGGAAGGCATTCAATGATTCTACTAGGCTACAGGCGACAGGCTACAGGCTTCGGGCCGTATTACGCGGGCCGAGTTCGGGGCGAAGTCCGTGTGTCGGGACCGAGCGGCAGGCTAAGATCCGAGGCGAACGACTGGAGGCCACCATGTGTCTGCTGCGCGCCGGGATCACGTGGGATGCTCGATGCAACTGGGACGGCGACACCATCATCCACGAGTGCATCGTTCCTTCGTCGCGCCCGGTCGTCGGGTCCAACAGGAAGTCGCAATACGACATCGATGTCCGCGAGTTCCTCGTCAGCGAACGCAACGAGATCATGCGGCGCACGCTCCGTGAAAAGGTCGTGGCGTTCATTCGAGCGAAGGGCGGCGATCCATCGGTCTTCGCGTCGCGCACCCCCGGGTGCTTCGACTACCGCGTTGACGTGATCGCCGCGTACGTGTCCGAGAACATCCGGTACAAGGGCCGGCCCGGATCCGATCCGTGGCAGTTCCCGGATGAAACGTTGTTCCTGGGGACCGGCGACTGCGAAGACCGCGCCTTCCTGATCGCGTCGCTCCTTCTGGCCTCCGGCGTCAGCAGTTTCAATATCCGCGTTGCCCTGGGCAAGGTGACCACCAGGCAGGGGCAGACACGCGACACGCACGACCATGTCTGGGTCATGTACAAGAACGAGGCCGGGCGCTGGACTCTCATTGAGCCACTGAAAGGCCCGGAATCGGAACGCGCCGCTCGCACGCACTCGACCGAAAGGGCCCCAGTCGCGGCGAGATACGAACCGCACTTCCTGTTCAACGACTGCCACCTCTGGGCCGTAAATCGGGGCGCGGATTCGCCGGGATTCCGGACCTACCTCGAGCTGCGCCAGAGCTGGAAGAAGTGGAAGCCAAAGTTCGCGGGCGCCGTGCACAAGACGATCCTCAACGAAGCCCTGCGCGGCCTGGAACCCGGCGACCAGTGGGTGATCGATGCGCTCAATCGCCGATTCAGTCCAGCCCTGTATCTATTTGGCCCGGCGGTAGACGACATCGACCGCGATTCCCGGAACTACAATCCTCTCGAGCATTTCGACAACGGCTACGTCCCCGAAGGCTGGGGGCTCGTCAATCAACGCCTCGCCGAATTCAGAGGCAACAACCGGAACCTGGACGCGTTTGCCCGCGCGGCGCACGCGATTGCCGACTTCTACGCCCACTCGTCGTTCGCCCACTTTGCGCGGTTCGACGCCGCTAACGGTCGGCCCGTCCTCTTCGATCCGGACGATCCGGGAGCGGCATTCGACGCTCCGCCCTCCTACGCGCCGGGCTCGAGCTTCGCGCTGCAGGACCCTCCCTTTTCAATCAATGCGACGCTGTGGACGGACCAGGACGCGAAGCCCTGGGAAGTTTGGGCGGGGGGAATCATCAGCGGACGGTATGCCCAGCCTGGCGACACCCGCCCCGGCATCCTGAACGCGCTCTTCCTAGAGGGCCCGACCATCATCCCGAAGGCGCTACTCGACGCGCCCGGCTTCTCGACACGCGCCTGCCTGCCGCACCACGACGAAATCGCGGTCGACGATCTCGCGCCAAAGCCCGCGCACAAACTGTACTCAGGGGCGGAGTACAAGAAGCAGTTCAGGTGGCGGAAGAACCTCGCCACCGCGCACGTCAGAAGAGCGTTCTTCGATCACTGGAAGACGTGATTGCCCTCGGCGGGTCGAATGGTCTCCCCGTCAACATCGCCTGCCACGCCTTCGCGACGCGCTCGGTTGGGAGCCAGGCGGTAGGGACGCCTGGAGCGTTCATCTGTCCCTGCGGCTGGAATGTCCGCGCTTTGAGATCGCCGAGGTACCCGGAGGAGGCGACGAGCGGCTTGAGCGCAATCGCGCCCCGGCCATCGGAGCCGGTCTCGGGCAGCCGAAGCGGCAGGATGTCTTCGAAGAAGATGACCGCGAGATCGCGCGATCGGCCGACCTCGTGCGCGGCGTCCGGCTCCTCGGCAAACGCCCAGAGCGCGCCGGCCCGCCTGTTGACCGCAAAGAGCCCGGCGATCGTGTTCGTCCGGAACTCCAGGTCCTTTCCGCCGACAAACAGCATGCCCGGCACGCCGCGTGCGGATCGATTGACGAGGGCCGAGTAGTAGATCCCACCCTTGTTGACGATGAAGGCGATGACGCGCTCGGGCTTCCAGGCGGCGAACTCGTAGTTGAACTGACCTCCAGCAGACATGCCCCACAGGAGCAGCGGCGCCGAGGCCAGCTCCGGGTGCGTCGAGCGCTTCGCGAGCGAAGACAGGGCGTCCAGAAACGCCTGCCCGCTGCCCAGCGACACATTCACGTATTCCTCGATGAACGCCTGGTCGTGCGGCTTGTCCGTGAATCGGCACCCGACGAGCGCGAGGTGCTGACGCGTCGCCAGCGCCTGCCAGACTGGATCGTCAACCGAGGATCGCGCGTCGCCGTTCGATCCGGGCATCAGGGCGAGAACGGCGCGGATTCGCGCCGCGCCGGCGGGGAGCCACAGCCGGAATTCCGCCTTGTCGTAGTTGCGTCCGGGCGCGATGGTCTCGTCAAGCGTCGGGGCGGTTTGGGCCGAGGCCGCGCTCGCGCTGAAGACCAGGCTCAGAAGAACCAGGATGGCCGGGGTTGTTGGATGGGATGTCATTCCGCCTGCACCTTCACGACGATCTTGAGCACCTCTGCCGGCCCATCCGCGGCGATGCCGGGCATGTGCGCCTCGCCGGGCCACAGAACCATGAACTCACCGGCGCGCAGCGTAAGGAACTCGCCATCGCCAAGCATTTCCTCGTAATCACGCTCGGGATCGTAGCCGCCCGACCGCATCCGCAAGAGAGGGGCATATCCGATCCGCTCGAGTCCCGACACCACGAACTGCACGTCGGCGTACCGCCGATGCGCTTCCCATTTTCCGCCGGCCGCCGATTTCGTCGTGTAAGTCTGGACCACCGCGTAGACAGTCCGGCCATCGATCTCATATGTGCCGGGCGTGAGGCTCGCGACGTCGAGCAGGCGAAGGTACTCGAACGCGCGCACGAACCGCGGGCCAAGACCGGAGTAGGTGTGAGCGCGCGCCAGCGTGTCGACAATCATGGAGGTTCCCCCACGGGCGACCCACCGGGTCGCCCCTACTGGATCACGCCACCAGCCCCCAGCCGCCAGCCTGGCGTCCTACGCGATCGCCGCCCTCCCAGGTCTGTACGGCACGTATTGCGGCACCCACTGCGCGCGCGCGACGAGCGACTCGAGCGTTTCGTCGTCGAGCAGCCGGCCGAGGCCTTCACGGCGCGCCTGCTTCGCCACCGCGCAGGCAACGATGCGCGAGACGCGGCGGATGTCGTCCATCTCCGGCAGCAGCAAACCCCGCCCTCGCTGCTCCGCGGTCACCTGGTCGCAGAGCGCCTTGCTCGCCGCCAGGAACATCGAGTTGGTCACCTTCGGCGTCTTGCTCACCAGGGCGCCGAGTCCGACGCCCGGGAAAATGTACATGTTGTTGCACTGCGAGGCCGAGATCACGCGCCCTTCGAAGTTCACATCGGCGAATGCCGTACCGGTTGCGACCAGTCCCATTCCCCGCGTCGCCCGGGCGACCTCCTCGGGGGTGCACTCGGACCGGCTCGACGGGTTCGACAACGAGAGCACAACCGGGCGATCGGTGTGCCCGGCCATCATGCCGAGGATCTCCGCGCTGAACAGGCCCCGCTGCGCCGTGACGCCAACGATCACGGTGGCCCGGGCGTTCCGGACGACGTCGGCCAGTTCGATGCGGTCCGGTGAGGCGAGCGTCCATCCCGCGACCGCTTCTCGATCCTGCGCCACCATCTCCTGCCACCTGGACAGGCCCGCCATGCCGTTCACGATCAGCCCGGGCTGGTCGACCGCAAAGATCCTCCGGCCGATTTCGTCATCCGAGAGGCCCTCCTCCCGGAGCGCCGTCCGGATGTTCATCGCGATGCCGGTTCCGGCCTGACCCATGCCCGCGATCACGAAGCGCTGGTCGGCGAACCGCTCCTGCTTGATTCGCATGGCGCTGATGAGCGTCGCTAGCGTCACGGCGCCGGTGCCCTGGATATCGTCGTTGAACGACGGCACGCGGTCGCGATAGCGCTCAAGGAGCGCGAACGCCTTGTGCTTGGCGAAGTCCTCCCACTGCACGAGCGCCTCGGGGAAGTTCCGACGCACCCCCAGGATGAACAGCTCGACGAACTCCTCGTACTCGGGCCCGCTCAACCGCGGATGGCGCCAGCCGAGATAGAGCGGGTCGTCGAGCAGCCGCCCGTTGTCGGTTCCCACATCGAGCGTCACGGGCAGGCAGCAGGCCGGATGCAGCCCTCCGGCCGCGACATAGAGCGTGACCTTGCCGATGGGAATGCCCATGCCGTCCGATCCGAGGTCGCCCAGGCCGAGGATCCGCTCGCCGTCGGTGACGACCACGAGCGAGACGGCCGGCAGCGAGATGTTCTGGAAGATCCGATCGACGTTGGCGATGTTGTCGGGGCTCAGGTAGACGCCCCGGTATCGCCGGGTAATCCGGCTCAGCTGCAGGCACGCCTGGCCGACGGTCGGCGTGTAGACGATCGGCACCATCTCGGCGAGGTTCTCGAGCAGCAGGCGGTAGAAGAGCACCTCGCTGCGGTCGAGCAGGCCGAGCAGGTAGATGTACTTCTCGAGGGCGTCGGGCTTGCGCTGGTAGC
Source organism: uncultured Acidobacteriota bacterium (assembly GCA_963695795.1). Lineage (GTDB taxonomy): Bacteria > Acidobacteriota > Vicinamibacteria > Vicinamibacterales > JAKQTR01 > CAVOHU01. The sequence goes on from CAVOHU010000004.1 coordinate 87,733, forward strand.
TCTCGAGCGCACGGACGACCTGCTGGTCGAGTAAGGAGACGCCGGTGCGGAGCAGGCCCGACAGGTCGAGCGCCAGGCGTTCCTCTTCCGAGAAGGCCGATGCCTTGTTGAGCAGGGGGTCGCCCATCAGCTGCTGGCCGCGCAGGTAGACTTCCCAGTATTCCTCGCTGGTCAGCGGGTCGATCTTGAACGAGAAGGTTTTCATCGAAGCCGCATCCTTCCGTGTGGCGGACGGGTGGCCAGGCGGCCATGCTCCGATCTTCGTGGAAATGTTGTCAAGCTGGCCTTATCCGCGCTCGCGCTCCAGCCGGCCTCCCGGTGCGCTTCGCGGCTTGCGGTGAAAAGTGAACCTCTCTGCGGGTAAGATGGGGTACGCTATTACCCGGCCGAGCGGGTATTCCGGCCAAACGGACGTCTGGCCACGACAATTCAGTCCCCCGCAAGGTTTCCTGCCGCTCGGGGGGTTCCACTTCATCAACGGGGCACGCGCTATGATCAAAATCTCGGACGAAGACATTTACGAGTACCACGAAAAGCCGAGACCGGGGAAGCTCGAGGTCATCACCTCGAAGCCCTGTCTCACGCAGCGGGATCTCTCGATGGCCTACACGCCGGGCGTTGCCCGTCCGTGCCTCGCCATCGAGAAGGATCCCGAGGCCGCCTACCACTACACCGGCAAGGGCAACCTCGTCGCGGTCGTCTCCAACGGCACCGCCGTGCTCGGCCTGGGCGACATCGGCGCCATGGCCGGCAAGCCCGTGATGGAAGGCAAGGGCGTCCTGTTCAAGAGATTCGCCGACGTCGACGTGTTCGACATCGAGCTCGACACGCACGACCCGGACGAGATCATCAAGATCGCCAAGGCGCTCGAGCCGACCTTCGGCGGCATCAACCTCGAGGACATCAAGGCGCCCGAGTGCTTCTACATCGAGGAATCGCTCAAGAAGATGATGGACATCCCCGTGTTCCACGACGACCAGCACGGGACGGCCATCATCTCCGGCGCGGCGCTCGTCAACGCCCTCGAAGTCGTGGAGAAGAAGATCGACCAGGTCCGGGTGGTCTTCACCGGCGCCGGCGCGGCCGGCATCGCGTGCGCGGAGATGTACCTCAACCTCGGCGTCAAGAAGGAAAACATCCTCTTCGTGGACACGGTCGGCGTGATCTGGAACGGCCGCACCGAGAAGATGAACCCGTACAAGCAGCGCTTCGCGGTCGACACCAAGATGCGCACGCTCGTCGAGGCGATGAAGGGCGCCGACGTGTTCGTCGGCGTGTCGGCGAAGGACCTGGTCACGCCGGCGATGCTGAAGTCGATGGCCAGCAATCCCATCGTGTTCGCGATGGCGAACCCGGATCCGGAGATCGCGTACCAGCTGGCGATGGCGACCCGCAAGGACGTCATCATGGCGACGGGCCGGTCGGACTATCCGAACCAGGTCAACAACGTGCTCGGCTTCCCGTTCATCTTCCGCGGCGCGCTCGACGTGCGATCGCGCGCGATCAACAACGAGATGAAGATGGCCGCCGCGCGCGCCCTGGCGGCGCTGGCGAAGGAGGACGTGCCGGAGGTCGTGCTGAAGGCGTACGGCGTGAACAGCATGTCGTTCGGCCGCGAGTACCTCATCCCCAAGCCGTTCGATCCGCGCGTGCTGACCTGGGAGGCCCCGGCCGTGGCCAAGGCGGCCTGCGAAACGGGCGTCGCCCGCAAGCCGATCAAGGACTGGGACGCCTACCGCGAGCAGCTCGAGCGGATGCTCGGACCGTCGCGAAAGGTCATGCACTTCGTCGTCCGCAAGGCGCGCAACGATACGCCGCGCCGCATCGTGTTCCCGGAAGGCGAGCACGACACCGTCATCCGCGCGGCGCGCGACATCGTCGCGGAGCGGATTGCGATGCCGGTGCTGCTCGGGCGGGAAGCGGAGATCCGCTCGCGGGCCGCGACGCTCGGGATCGAGCAGATCGACTTCGAGATCGTGAACCTTCCCAACGCGGATCACGAGCAGGCGTACGCCGAGGCGCTCTACAACGCGCGCCAGCGCAAGGGCGTCACGCTGCCGGCCGCGCTCGACATGGTGAAGGACCCGACCAACTACGGCCTGATGATGGTCCACCTCGGGCACGCGGACGGCTTCGTCGGCGGGATGTTCAAGGCGTACCCGGAGACCATCCGGCCGGCCATCCAGCTGGTCGGCCTCAAGCCCGGCGTCTCGCGCGTCTCGGCCGCGCACGTCCTCGTGCTCAAGGACCGGGTGTTCTTCTGCGCCGATACGATGGTCAACATCAATCCCGACGCCGAAGAGCTGGCGGAGATCGCGCTGCTCGCCGCCGACCTCGCGCGCAACTTCAACACGCAGCCCAAGGTCGCGCTGCTCGCCTTCTCGAGCTTCGGGTCCGTGCCGCATCCGATCTCCAAGAAGGTGGCCGACGCGGTCGAGATCGTCCGGCGCAGGAACCCGGACCTCGTCGTCGACGGCGAGATGCACCTCGACACGGCGGTCGTCGAGGAGATCGTGGAAAAGAACTACCCGCACTCCCGTATCAAGGGCGACGCCAACGTCCTGGTGTTCCCGGACCTGACCGCCGGCAACATCGGCTACAAGCTCGTCCAGCGGCTGGGCGGCGCCGACGCCATCGGGCCGATCCTGATGGGCATGCAGAAGCCGGTCAACGTGCTCCAGCACGGGATGACGGTCAGCGAAATCGTGAACGTCGCCGCCATCACCGCCGTGTCGGCCGAGATGCAGTCGAACGCGGACAGGAAGGGCGAGCCGGTGATGGTGAAGTAAACGGGCCGGGCGTGATGTTGTCGCGCCCGCGTTCTCCAGTGCCAAACGATTCTACGGGGCCGGCCAAAAGCCGGCCCCTCGTTGTTCGGGCGATTGGCGGCCACCTCCTGGCCGTCTTCATCGCGGCCACCCTCCTGTGGAGCCTCATCGTCGCATGGGCGGGCGCCGTGACGCTCGTCTTCGGCAGTGTTCGCCTCTCGAGCAGAACCCCCGCACGGCCGATGACGCTCGCGGTCGTGGCCGTCCTCCTCCACGCGCTGCTCCTTCCGGGCGGCTTCATCCGGCGCGGCCTTGAACGCCTGAGCAGGGTCGAACCCGTCCTTGTCCGATGGGCGCCGGCGCTCCTCGTGGTTTTCACGCTGTGGCTCGGCATTCACTGGGGAACCTGGGTCGCCGGCGGTTCGGATGCGTACGGCTACGTGAGCCAGGCGGATCTCTGGGCGAAGGGCGGCGTGCGGATCGATCAGCCTTGGACCGCACCGTTCGACTGGCCGATGGCGGCGTCGAGCTTCGCGCCTCTTGGCTATCGACCCGGCCCGGTTCCCCTCTCGATCGTTCCGACGTACTCCGCAGGCGTACCGATGATCATGGCGGCCGCGAAGCTGCTGGTTGGCCCAGATGGTCCGTTCCTCGTCGTGCCGATACTCGGTGCGCTCGCCGTCTATCTGACGTATCGGCTGGGGCGCAAGATCGCCGGCGGGCTGGCCGGTGTGCTGGCGGCGTGCCTGCTCGCGACGAGCCCCGCGTTCCTCTACAACCTGATGGTGCCCGTCAGCGACGTGTCAGCCGCGGCGCTCTGGACGCTGGCGGCGGCGCTCGCGCTCGGGAATCGACGGGCCGCTCCGTGGCTCGCGGGTTTGGCCGCATCGGCGGCGATCCTCGTTCGTCCGAACATCGCGCCGCTGCTCGCGGTGCCCGCAATCGCCTTGCTGGCGAAGTCCCGTCCGAAGGACGATCGGCGCGAATCCCGCCGGGTGGATCTCGTGAAGCTCACCGCGGCTGCGCTGCCCGGGATCGCCGCCGTCGCGCTCATCAATGTCCGGCTCTACGGCGGTGTGCTGCAATCGGGCTACGGAAAGCTGCTCGATCAGTTCGACCTCAGCCGCGGAATCGCGAATCTCGGCCGCTATGCCTGGTGGTTCTGGGACACGCAGCCCGTGGTGGCGCTGCTGGTCCTGGTCGGGTTGGCCGCCAGCAGGGCGATCGGATGGACCGAAGCCACGCCCGCGAGTGCCCCCGTCGGGCCGCGTTCGCTGCTTGTCGCGATGATTGCCGCGCCTCTGGCCTGCTATCTTCTCTACCTGACCTTCGACGAGTGGACCTATCTCCGGTTCCTGCTGCCCGCATACCCGGCGCTGATGATTCTGGGCGCCGTCGGGCTCGCGCAGGTGTCGGCGGCCTTTTCGCGCGAGTGGCGTTTCGGCGCCATCGCCGTCGTGATGGCGGGCGTCGTGACGGCCCAGTGCTCGTTTGCCGTCGAACGCGGCGCCTTCGATCTCCGCAGAAGCGAGCACCGCTACCTCTCGGTCGCACAGGAGATCGAGCGGCGCATCCCGGCGAACGCGATGGTCATCTGCGTGCAGCATTCCGGCAGCCTTCGATACTACGGACATCGGCTCACGCTGCGGTGGGATTGGCTGCCGCCGGAGTGGCTCGACCGGGCACTCCTCGAGCTGCAGCAGCAGGGCTACCAGGCGTACGTGCTGCTGGAAGACGAGGAGTTCGCGCGGTTCCTCGAGCGCTTCGCCGCGAGCCCCGCAGGCCAGCTGCGCGGCGCGCCAGTCGCGCGCATCCCTCCCAGTTGCACGCTGATCGGTCCGCTGCTGCCCGAACCCTAGCGGCCCCTCGTGCCTGCGTTTTCGTCCGCGCGGTCGAGTACCTCGCGCACCTTCCTCCCAAGCGCCAGCGGATCGTACGGCTTCGGCAGAAATTCCACGCCGCGATCGAGCACGCCGTCGTGGACGATGCCGTCCTCGGTGTACCCGGACGTGTAGATCACCTTGAGATCGGGACGGCGCTCGAGCAACCGCTCGACAAGTTCCCGCCCGCCGAGCAGCGGCATCACCACGTCCGTGACGAGCAAGTCGAACTCGTGCAGCCTGGACGCGGCGACCTGCATCGCGTCGACGCCGTTGGCGGCCTCGGTCACCGTGTACCCGAAGTCGCGCAGCGCCTTCACGGCGACCGCTCTGACCTTGCCGTCGTCCTCGACGAGCAGGACATGCTCTCGGCCGGTGGGCGTCGAGGTGGCTGCCGCCTCCGAAACCGGCTCGGCGGTGCTCATTTCGCGCGGGAGGTAGATCCTGAAGCTGCTGCCCTGGCCCGGCTCGGAGTCGACCCAGATGGAGCCGCCGGCCTGCTTCACGATCCCGTAGCAGGTTGCGAGGCCGAGCCCCGTCCCGAGGCCCGTCTTCTTCGTGGTGAAGAACGGCTCGAAGATGTGTTCCCGCACCTCCTCCGACATCCCGTAGCCGGTGTCGCTCACGGTCAGCATCACGTAGTCGCCGGGATCGATGCCGGAAACACGCCCTTGAGAGCCGGCATCGAGCGAGACGTTGGCGGTTTCGATCGTCAGCTTTCCGCCGGCCGGCATCGCGTCACGGGCATTCACGGCGAGATTGATGATCACCTGCTGAATCTGGCCGAGGTCGACCTCGACCGACCACAGTCCGTTGCCCGCCACCGTCACCAGTTCCACGTCCTCTCCGATCAGGCGCCGGAGCATCTTGTCCATCGCCAGCGAGACTTCGTTGAGATCGATGGCCCTCGGCGCGATGACACCGCGGCGGGCGAAGGCGAGCAGTTGCCGCGTGAGCGCGGCCGCTTTCTCACAGGCTCGCTCGACCTCCTCGAGGTCGGCCTGCGACGGGTGATCCGGGGCCAGGCCGTCCCTGGCCTGAGACGCGAAGCCGAGCATGACGGTCAGCAGATTGTTGAAGTCGTGGGCGACGCCCCCGGCGAGCCGGCCGATGCTCTCCATCCGCTGTGCCTGCCGGAGGTGTTCCTCGGATCGGCGCAGCTGGCCTTCGAGCTCGACGCGCTCGGTGATGTCGCGGAAAAACACCGCGATCCGTCCCGGCGCGGTCTGGACCGCATGCACCTCGAACGCCCCGTGAATGGTGTCGTCGGCATAGTCCACGCGATCGGCATCGAAGGGCGTTCCCTCCGCGGCCGTGCGCCGGTAGGTCTCGGCGGTCTTCTGGCCCGAGAGCCCGGGAAAGGCTTCTTCGATCGGCAGGCCGGCCAGCCGCGCGTGGTCGACTTTCAGAATCCGATCCGCCGATCGGTTCGCGCCGGTGAAAACGAGGCTCCCGTCGGGGCGCAGCTCGTACAGGTGCGCGCCGTAAGGGGCCGCGTCGAGCACGCTCTGCAGGCGCTGGCGGCCCTCGGCGACTTCCTGTTCGGCCCGGCGCCGCGCGATCGCCATCGCGATCTGCGTCGAGACGAACCGGAGAATCTCCACGTCGCCGGGCTTGTACCGGGTGGCCGTGCTGTAGGACTGCACGACGAACACGCCGATGGTCTGTCCTTCCGCGACGAGTGGCACGCCGATCCAGTCCAGCGACTGGGCGCCGATGAGCTCGACTTCCCCGCGTGCGACCAGATCGTTGAAGCCTTCGGGCGTGACGAGGATCGGCGCCCCGGTCCTCAGGACGTATTCGGTCAGCCCGCGACCGAGCGGTTTGGGCGCCGGCCGCTCGTCCACCTCGTCGACGAAGTACGGAAACGACAGCCGCTCTTCCTTCGCGTCGTAGAGGGCGATGTAGAAGTTGGCCGCCGGCATCAGCCCCGCGACGACGCCGTGGATCGCCGCGAAGAGTCCCTCGAGCGACGTGGCCTGGAGCGCGAGCTCCGAGATTCGGAGCGACGCCTGCCGCACCATCTCACCGCGAAGCCGCTCGGTGACGTCCTGGGCGATGGCCACGAACACCGCGGGTTCCTCGGTCATCCACAGCTGGAGCGTGATCTCGACGGGGTACACCGATCCGTCGCGCCGCCGGTGGGAGGCGGAGAACTGGAGGCGCTGGCGTTCTCCGCTGCGCAGCGGCTCGACCAGTGTCCGGAAGGCTGCTTCGTCGTAGCCGCTGATGATATCGAGTGCGGTGAGCCCGAGGTACGAGTCGCCCGTGTAGCCGACCCCGACCTGCGCGCCCTCGTTCATCTGGACGAGCGAGAGCGTCCTCGCGTCGAACAGGTAGATCTCGTTGAACGAATGCTCGATGATGCGGCCGAGCCGCGCGACGAGCGTCGACTGGCGGGACCGATCGACCAGCGACCGGACCCGCAGGATCTCCGTCATCTGGTTGAAGTGGGCCGTCAGCCGCCCGACTTCGTCCTTGCGCTGGACCGGGAGGACCGTCGTGAGATCGCCGTCGGCGACGCGCGCGAGGCCCGCATCGAGCGCGAGCAAGGGGGCATAGAGGCGGCGCCGAATCCCGACGGCGGCCAGGGCGATCAGGATTGTGCCGATCGCGGCCCAGAGCGCGACGGTGCGGCCCACCTGCGCTGCCTGAGCCCCGAGCTGGCGCTCGCTGGCGATCATGTCGGAGAGCCCGTGCGTCTGCGCCTGGTCGAGGTAGCGCCCCATCGCGACGTGGGCGCGGTCGGCCGCGTCGAGACGTCCCCGCGCAACGGAGAACCGGCTCCCCGCCAGATGGTCCAGGCTCTCCTGGATGAGCCCGGCCCAGCGGCTCTCGGCTCCCGCCGCGTCGGCCAGCGCGGCACGCACCGCGGGCGACGCGCCGGAGAGCCGGATCGTGGACCGGACGCCGGCGGAGTGTTCAGCGACCGTGCGCGCTTCGACGAGCAGCCGCCCGACCTCGCTCCGCTCCTCCGGCGTGACGGTGTCGTCGAGGGCGAGACGCACTGCGGCGTTCTGAATGCGTTCGAGGCTGGCGAGACGGTCGCGCAGCGTCGCGTACTCGACGCTGTGCGCCTCGCTCCGGCTCCGAAGCTCCGTGACCGACGGCGACAGGACGCCCACGACATACGCGGTAATGCCGCCGAGATACAGGAACACCAGCACGGCCGTGACCACGAGGGCCGTGCGAATGGTCAAGGTCGGACCGCTCCGATTCGCCACAGAGCCCTTTCAGCGGTGGTCCGCGATCACGACACGGTCGTCGGCCATCCGCGTCATCAGCAGATTCGTCGTCCGCTCCCGCGTGAACGAGATCGGGCCGGACACCCCGGCGTAGGGGGGCCGCGAGGCGCCGAGTTCCGAGAGATATCGCCTGATGGCCGATCGGCTCGTACCGACCTCGCGGACCGCTTCGGCCAGCATCCTCATCCCGTCGTAGTACATGATGGTGCCGCCGGTGGGCTCCGGCGCCTTCGGGCTCCTCCAGCGCGCCATGAACGCGTTCGATGCCGGCGAAGCCAGGTCGGGATGCCAGAAGGCGACGGCATAAAACGAGTCAGCCGCGGGGCCAAGCCGCCTGCCATAGTCCCGTCGAAGCTCGACCCCGTCGCCGGCCACGACCGGAACGCCAGGGGCCAGCCCGTGCAGCGCGACCGCGATCCTGGCCGCTTCGGCGTTGCGGCCCGCGATCACCACGGCGTCGGGAGCGGCTCGGGCCACAGACGCCGCCACGAGTTCCGACATGTCCGAATCATCCAGGACGCCGACTTCGTCGGAGGGCGCCAGGCCGCGCTTCCGGAGCCCTTCGACGACGCCGCTACGAAGCCCGATACCGTACTCGTCTCCGAAGAGGTAGAACACCGTCACGCGCCCTGCGCCCAGACGATTCACCACGAACGCCGCGATGAACTCGCCTTCGGCTTCCTCGTTCGGAGCCACAGGGAAAACCGCGGGACCGACCTCACGAAGCCTCGCGCTGGTGCCCGTCGGAACGAGCAAAGGCAAGCCGGCCTCCTGGTAGATCGGGGCCGCGACGAGCGACGCCCGGCTGCTGAGGTGTCCAACGACACCGACCATGCGGTCGACAGATGTGACGGCTTCCGCCATGGCGACCTCAGCGCTGTAGCCGGTCCGCCCCCTCGGTGGCGTGAACGGGCGAATCTCCGCGACGCGCGTCGGATTCCATCCGTCGATTTCCTGCTGGAGAAGGGCGATCGCGTGCATGCTGGCGTCCCCCGCCGGATAGACGTACCCGATGCAGGGCGTCTCCCGGCGCTCGGCACAGCCGGTGAGGATGAGACCAGCGCAAGCGATAACGGCCGCCTGCCGGAGAACGCGCAGGCCTGAGAGCATCATGCACGGCCTCGGGGGCACGCGCGCCGGCGGTCCTTTCGCCGGCCCGGCGCCACGGGAACACAACTGCTGCCGAATGACGGGAACTCCGCGGGCGGGAGAGCCGCCCGGACTCGCGCGTCCGGCGCCGAGATTATACCTGTCAACTCGCGCGGCACGAGCCGATGCTTCGATCGGACAGGGAAATTCGAGGAATCTGTAGCTGGCGGGACCACGAAGGGCCAGTCTCGCGCCAGCCCTTCGTGTGGTTTGAGACGTTTCAGTCCGAGCGCCTCGGTCGGATCACGGCTGAATCCAGTCCGGGACTCGTCGTTCAGTCCGCGAGATAGAAATTGACCGTCAACGTCATCACGACTTTGACCGGCACGCCATTGATCGTCGTGACCGAGAACTCCCACTGCTTCACGGCGTCGATCGCCGCCTGATCCAGCATCGGGATCGAACGGAGCACTCGCGCGGATTCGACCTTGCCGTCCTTGCCGATGACGGTTTCGATGATGACCACGCCCTGAATCTTGGCCTGCTGTGCCTCGGGCGGATACACCGGCCGCACGTCGACCAGCTTGGTCGGCGGCTGGATGCCTCCGCCGACGCGAACCGTGTCTGGAGGGAGCGGTGGCGGAGGAGGCGGTGGCGGGGGTGCCCCGGCCACGCCACCGACCACACCTCCGACCACGCCGCCGGCGACCCCGCCTTGGACGCCGCCGGTCACGCCCCAGGCGACTCCACCCGGCACACCAGACTTGCCGTCGAGTGTGAAGTTCACCGTGGCGGTCATCACGACCGGGATCGGCGCGCCGTTGAGCTGCGTCGGCACGAACTCCCATTGTTTAACGGCCTCGAGCGCGGCCTGATCGAGCAGCGGAATCGAACGAAGGATGCGCACGGCCTGGACCTTGCCCTCCTGGTTGATCACCGTCTCGACGATCACGACGCCCTGCACGCGCGCGCTCTGGGCGATCGCGGGGTACACCGGCCTCACATCCTTGATCTTGATCGGCGGCCTGATGTTGCCGCCGACGCGAACGGCGTTCGCCGGGATCTCGCCCCAGGACAGCTCCTCTTTGAGCTGCCGTGCTTCGGCGCTGAGGGCGTCGGCCTGCGCCAGCAACGCCTGCTGCCGAGTCTGATCCGTCTCGCCGGCTGCCTGGAGCCGCAGCAACAGGTTCTTGTAGACCAGTGCCTCCGTGTACTTCGGTTTGATTTGGAGCGCCTGATCGATCGCCGCGAGGCCCGCCTCGAGGTACTTGCGCTTCTGAGAGGGGCTCGAGGCATCGTCGCCGTACGCGCGCCACCAATAGAAGGCAGCCAGCGTGTTGTGAAGCTCCGCGTTCGACGGGTCGGCCGAGATCTTCACCTTGAGATCATCGACACTCTTAGCCCATCCCGCCGCATCGTACGGGTCTGTCCTCAGGACCTTGCCGGGCGGCGGTGGCGGCGGTGGCGGCATGCCGGGCTTCGGCTGCTGGAGTTTCGGATCAACGGTCGGCCGGGTCTGCTGGCCCGAGGTCGTCTGAGCGGCCGCCTGCTGGCCGAAGAGCAGCGCGGAAGTCGGCTCGGCGAGGCCGAGCTCCGTGGTCACGCCCGCTGCGTTCACGGAGACAGACGGCAGCAGGGCAGGTGTGGCCTCGGCCCGCAGCGGAAATGCCTGGACGGTCAGCCAACCGCTGACAACGAGCACCGCGGCAACGATGACAAACGACGCGGCGAGTCGAAGACGCGACATTGAGGCCTCCTTGACGAGCAGTGCCACTCGCTCTGCGAGATGGCCGTGTTTCAAGAATGGCGAGACCGGCTGAAGAAGTGGAGCCGGGCGGCCGGCGGCAAACTTGAGAAGGGCTTCGAGGTACGGCTTGCGGACGCCCGTGCGCCGGACCACCTCCTGGTCGACCAGCTGCTCGACACTCAGCCGGATCTGCCCGACCATCCACCAGATCGCGGGATGGAACCAGAGCAGCGAGAGCAGCACCTCGTCGAACAGCATGCGAAGGGAATCACGCCGGGCAACGTGAATGAGCTCGTGCGCCGCGACCGTCGTCTGCTGGCTCGGCGCAAGCGAGGTGAAGTCGGGCGGGACCAGGACGACCGGGCGGCGCAGCCCGAAGGTGACCGGCCTGGCGATCCGGGACGAGACGCGGAATTCCGCGTCCGTCCATGCGTAGCTCGCGGCTTCGTTGACCGACTCAGGCCTCGGCTCGAGGGGCACGGATTCCCGCCTGAGCCGGACGAGCGAGAGCAGCCCAAGGCCGAGCCACGCGAGCCGCACCGTGACGCCAGCCAGGAACACCGACAGCGCGATCGTCTCCACGCGCCGCGGAATCCATGCGGGCCAGCGATTCGCGGCCGCTGCGCCTTAGCGGGCGGCAACGCCTGCAGCCGGCGCGGCCTGAGAGAGGCCGGCGATGTCCCGCTCGAGGGCTGCGGCGTCCGATCGCGAGCGCGGGAGGCTCTCGGTCGGCACCCACGGCTGCACGATCGGCAGCACCAGGCAGACGAGCAGCAGGGTCCGCAGGTAGAGTCCGCGCGCCCGCGGCGAATGCACGGCGAGCATCATCGGGAGCAGGATGCCGGCCGCGCCGAGCGCCATGACCTGGGCCGCCCACGCGAGCACGTTGCCGAAGATCAGGCCGTCCATGTCAGACCTCGTCGATCTGCTTCGCCAGGGTCTCCAGCTCTTCCCGCGTGAGGTGGCGGTCCTTCACGAGGTGCACGACGAGCGGTTCGGCGGCGCCGTTGAAGAGCCGGTCGACGAACTCGCGGACCATCGATCGGACGACGGCGCTTTCGGGGCGGGCCGGGCGGTAGACATACGCCCGATCGTCCAGGCGCCTGCGCAGGTGGCCCTTGCCTTCGAGGACCTTCATCATCGTCATCACGGTGGTGTAGGCGATCTTGCGCCGCTTGAGGAGATCCTCGTAGACGTCGCGGACGGTGGCGTCGCCCTTCTGCCACACGACCTTCATGATCTCGAGTTCCTGGGGCGTGAGCGTGGCGCTGTGGGTTTTCATGTCTACTAAGAACTTAGTAGTTAGTAGCTCGCGTGTCAAGCCCGATTCTTCTGCCGGCCTCTCGGGGCGGCCCCGCCCCCCGGGAGGCCCGTGCGCAACCCTGCGGCAACACCCCGCGACTGCTTGGACACCGAAACCCCGCCTGGCGGATCGGTCGATTCCAGCCGCATGGCGAGCCGGCGTCCAGGGCCACGATTGGCGTCGCGGTTCGCTCGTCGGGCCGCGGGCCTTTGGGTTATGATTCACGGGGTACGTCGGACTCTTCCTACCGGTTCATCCCGTCAGGCAGAAGGAGATCACACGCATGGCTCTCAAAGAGACTCTCAAACAGAAGATCGAGGAGTTCCGCCCTCGAACCACCAAGCTCACAAAGGAGTTGGGCAAGATCGTTATCGACCAGGTCACGATCGACCAGGCAATCGGCGGCGCCCGTGACGTCCGCTGTCTCGTCACCGACATCTCGTACCTCGACCCGCAGGAAGGCATCCGCTTCCGCGGCAAGACGATTCCCGAAACCTTCGCGGCACTCCCGAAGGCCCCCGGCTCGAAGTACCCGACCGTCGAGTCCTTCTGGTATTTCCTCCTGACCGGAGAGATCCCGACCGACGCCCAGGTGGCTGAAGTCGCCGCCGAGTGGAAGACCCGCCAGGTCGTTCCGCAGTACGTATTCGACGCGATCCGCGGCCTGCCGCGCGACGAGCCACCCGATGGTGATGCTCTCGGTCGGCCTGCTCGCGATGCAGAAGGACTCCAAGTTCGTGGCCTTCTACAACTCCGGCAAGTTCAACAAGGGGACGGCCTGGGAATACGTCTACGAAGACGCCTCCGACATCGTCGCCCGGATCGCGGTCGTCGCGGCGTTCATCTACAACCTGAAGTTCAAGGGCGACAAGCAGATCGGCATCGATCCGAAGCTGGACATGGGCGCGAACTTCGCGCACATGATCGGCCAGAGCGAGGAGTACAAGGACGTCGCCCGGATGTACTTCATCCTGCACTCCGACCACGAGTCCGGCAACGTGTCGGCCCACACGACGCACCTCGTGCACTCCGCGCTCTCGGATCCGTACTACGCCTACTCCGCGGGCCTCAACGGCCTCGCCGGCCCGCTGCACGGACTGGCCAACCAGGAAGTGCTCGACTGGACGATGAAGTTCCAGGCGAAGTACTGCAAGGACGTCGAGCCGACCAAGGAGCTGGTCACCAAGGCGCTGTGGGACACGCTCAACGCCGGGCAGGTCATCCCGGGCTACGGCCACGCCGTGCTGCGCAAGACCGACCCGCGCTACATGTCGCAGCGCGAGTTCTGCCTCGCGACACCGGGCCTCAAGGACGACCCGTTGTTCAAGCTGGTGTCGATGATCTTCGAGGTGGCGCCGGGCGTGCTGACCGAGCACGGCAAGACGAAGAACCCCTGGCCGAACGTCGACGCGCAGTCCGGCGTCATCCAGTGGTACTACGGGCTGAAGGAGTGGGACTTCTACACGGTGCTCTTCGGCGTCGGCCGCGCGCTCGGCTGCATGGCGAACATCACCTGGGACCGCGGGCTCGGCTACGCGATCGAGCGTCCGAAGTCCGTGACGACGGCGATGCTCGAGAAGTGGGCTGCTGAGGGCGGCCGCAAGCTGGCGTAGAGCCCGGCAGGCATCGTTCGCTCGCGAGAGCGAACCATCAGGGGAGCGTGCAGCCGGTGCGGCTGGACGCTCCCTTTTTCGTGCCCGCCTGCGTCAGGACACCGGCTGCTTTTGCGGTGCGATCCGGGCATGAACCGCCTCGAGCCCCGCCCGATATGCGGCCCGAATCGACTCCTCGTGCTCGACGAGCGGCTTGACCGGAATCAGGTCCTCGACCTCGCCGAGACTCGCGAACTGCGAATCCGTCATCGTCGCGAGCGCGCCCCCGATCATGGAGGTCAGCCCGCGACGCGCGACGGTGGCGTCGAGGCCGAAGCCCTGGCTGAGGCTCAACAGCTCGCCGAACTGGAACCAGAAATACGTCGGCCCCATCGCGGTGAGGATCGCGTAGGCCTCGAGATGCGCCTCGGGAACCTCCGGGCACTCGCCGAGCGGCCGCAGGATCGACTCCAGCTCGCGTCTGGCGGCGGCGGACGTCGTCTCGGCGAAGGCCATGGGGTTGAACCCGGCGTTGACGATCGAAGGGGCGTTCGGAATCACGCGGGCCAGGTTCCTGACGGCGCCGAGGCGCCCGCCAATCATCTCGAGCGTGATCTTCGGCGCCAGCGAGACCACGAGCGCGCGCGGGTTGACGAGGGGCGCAACCTCGGCCAGCACGGCGGCGATGGCCGGCGGGTGCAGCGCGAGGAAGACCAGGTCCTGGCTCGCGGGCTCGCGGTTGTCGCCCGGCGCGACGCGGATTGACGCGAACCGCCGCTGGAGGCCCTCAGCGACCTCCGCGCTGGCGTCACTCACCACAACGCGTTCGGGCAGGGCGCCGGCGCGGGACCATCCCCCGAGCATGATTCGGGCGACCCGGCCTCCGCCGATGAAGCCCACCGATCGATTGGTTCTCATCTGCCCGCCCTCCATGTCATATCGTCATTTCGCAACATAAGGAAGTAAGCCAGATGATGCGGCCGGCCGGAGGGCCTGTCAAGCCCGCGGACGGCCCCCGGGGAACGAGGACGAGCCGTCGCGGCAGCCGGCTAAGACCGTGCTGCCCTGTGCAGGCGGTGCAGCCGAGGTCCAGGCGTGATGTCCGGGACCTCGCGGATCCCGTCTGGCGGGACGTCGCGGAAGCTCCGAACGAATTGGAGAAAGGCCCAGGCATCCGCGAAGTTGGACGCCCAGCCAAAGGAGATGCGCATCGTGTTTGGTGTCTTGCCCGTCGCCTCTCGAAGCCGCGCCGAACACTCCTCGAAGGACAGCGGCGGCGTCCGATCGTCGAAGCAGCTGGCCATGTCTGATCGTGTGATGCCGTGGGCCACCTCGCCGTCGCCGGGATTGCAGAAACACCCCGTTCTGATGGAAATGCCGCGCTGGCCCGCCCGCCCCTCGACGGCCGGGACGTCGTACGGCGTACGGTCGGGGGCCACCAGGTCGAAGGCCATCGTGGCGCCGCGTGATTTCGCGTTCGCAGGCCCGTAGAGGCGAACGATCGGCACGCCGTTCGCGTGCGTCGTCGACTGCAGCGCACCGAGCAGCCAGGCCGTGAGTGCCATGACGCGGTCGTGGACGACTTCGACGCCGACTTGCGCGAGGCGCTCCAGCCCGAACTTCACTGCGGGCAGGCCCAGGTAGTCCACCGTGCCGTCTTCGAACCCCGTGTGACCCGGCGCGAGGTGGTGCCAGCCTGCGCCCTGAACGGACGCCACCGTGATCGTGCCCCCCGCGAACCACGGGCGGTGAAGCCTGGTGAGCGCCGATCGGCGGCAGAGCAGCGCGCCGATCCCGGTCGGATAGCCGAACATCTTGTAGAAGGACAGCGGTACAAAGTCCGGCTTCACGCGCGACAGATCGAGGCGGTTGGTCGGGACGAACGCGGCCGCATCCAGGATGACGTCCCAGCCCCGGTCGTGCGCCGAATCGATCCACGACAGGGGATGCTGCACCCCGCTGAAGTTCGACTGGGCTGGAAACGCGAACAGCCGGCCCCGGCCCGGCGTCGATCGCCGGAGTTCGCGGAGCACATTCGAGGGATCGACGCGCAGCTCCGGAGCCAGCACCGGCACATACGACACACCCGCCCCACGAGCGCGGGCGAACTCGCGGAGGCCGTTGACCGAGTTGTGATTGTCGTAGGTCAGGAGCAAGCGGCCGCCTGATTCGAACGGGTACGACTCGCCGACGATTCTGAGCGCCCCGCTGGCGTTCGGCGAGAAGATGACGTCGTATTCGCCGGGATCCGCGTTGAAAAACTCGAGGACCGACCTTCGCGCGTCGTCAACGAGGACCGACGCGGCCAGCGAGGCGGGGCTGTGCGAGTGAGGATTGCCGAGCACGCCGTTCAGCAGCAGCTCCTGGTGGCGCCGGACGAGCGACGCCGGGTAGAGTCCTCCGCCGGTGTAGTCGAGGTATACGTGGCCGAGGCGATCGAGGCGCTCGAACTCCTTCGCCCGCATCTGGTCGAGGCGCGCGGTCGCCGAGTAGGTGGGAAACGCGCGAATGAACGATTCCAGGGCTTCTTCCGATTGAGGATCGCGGCGCTGGGGCGCCGCCGTGGAGCTATGGATGGCGGACCTCATGACTCGGCCCGCGCCGACAGCCCGTCGCTGGGCGTGCGCATCTGCCAGGCCCCTGCGGAGCGCGATACCGGGTGAGAGAGGCGCCGCAGACGGAGCCTGACACCGAGAAGCCAACCTGCGGGCGGTGTCAGCATGAACAATCGCAGCCCGCGGCCACGGCCTCGCCTCGGCTCTCGTCCTGCTGGCCCGCAGCCAGCTCACCCGCGGCGAATCGCCTGATGACATCGTCAATCAGACCTTTCGCACCGAGTACGGGCTGGATGCCCCGCCCGATGAACGTCGATCGCGCGGTTGGACCCATCGAGCCCGCGATGACGTACTGAATCGAGTTCCGAAAGAACAGGTCGGCCCAGAAGAGGTGCTGGGCCCCCGGGTTCGGGATGAGCAGCGAATGACGCACTTCGCCGCCCTCGAGATCGACAATCGTACAGAACGGGCAGCAACCGAACCCGCTCGCGACCGAATCCTGGTCCGTGGCGATGGCGATTCTCATTTCGTCTCCCTGGCAGGACGCTGCGCCGAGGCCGCCCGGCGGTTGCGCCGACGACGGGGCGGGACGGCGAGGCGGGGGCCGTGAATGAGCGAACGGGGCCCGCCGGGCTGGCATTCCGGACACAGGCCGAGGAACTCGATGTTGTGATCGCGTATCAGGAACCCGTGCTTGCGCGTCAGGGCTTCCTCGGTCCGTCTCACCAGATCGAGCTCTTCCTTCTCGAAGTCGCGGTAGTTCGAGATCGATCCGCACACCGTGCAGATCAGGTGATGATGGTGGTCGGCTTGATCGGCTCTTCGATACTCGAACCGGACCTCTCCGGTGCGGGTGCCAATCCTCCGAATGAGCCCGGCCCGATCCAGCAGCTCGAGGGTCCGGTACACGGTCGTCAGCCCGATGTCCGGGCAGCTGGTCCTCAGCGCGGCGAAGATGTCCTTGACGCTCAAGTGCTGCTCCGACTTCACCAGCACGTTGAAGACCTCGTCGCGGGGGCCGGTCCATCGGGCGCAGTGGTTCGACACCTGCTCGGGGCGCTGTCGATCGGGAGGCAGGGAAGGCGTTCGCATCATCACGTCCCGAAGTCGATAATGATAATCATTATCAATGAGATTGTAGCGAGGCGCCACCGAGCTGTCAACGCGGGGAAGGCCGGGGAAGGCCGGACGGCCTGGACGATTGGCGCCCCGGAGATTCGGAGGCCGGTCGAGTCAGTCCCTCGATTTCACCGGGGCCCTCTCGGCTGGAATCGGCCGAGATGGGGAGCGTTCACGCAACACATGCACGCGCAGGGCAGCGGACCCGTACGGCGTCACGCCCATCCCTCGGCGGCGATGAGCGCAGCGACCTTCCGCCGAATCTGGTCGCGAATCACGCGCACGCGTTCGAGAGGCAGGCCGCTCGGGTCCTCGAGCGCCCAGTCGTCGCGGCGGGCCCCGGGCACAATCGGGCACTCCTCACCGCAGCCCATCGTCACGAGCAGCGTGGCGCCGCGGGCCAGTTCAGGCGTCAGGAGCGTCGGGCGGGCGCCCGACAGATCGATGCCCGATTCCCGCATGGCCGCGACCACGGCCGGGTTGACTTCCGCGGCTGGCCTCGTCCCGGCCGAGAGCGCCCGGGCGCGCGCCGGATTGGCGAGCTGGCCGAAGAAGGCCGCCGCCATCTGGGATCGGCCCGAATTGTGGATGCAGGCGAACACGACGAGCCGGGGAGTCGACGTCGCCATTTCGGTTTCTCACGAAATATAGTAGCCCTCCGACGCCTCCGTCAACATCGCGCGTGTCGGGCCCCCGACCTGAGGACCCACAGGGTCAATCAGCGGCGCACGACGATTGACGCGGCGCCAGGCCGGGCGATACAATTCGCCGGATTGCGAAATGACGATGCAAGGTGGGGACAGTGGCTGGTAAACGCCTGAACCTGTTCGAACGGTACCTCACCCTCTGGGTCGGCCTCTGCATGGCGGCCGGCGTGGGGCTCGGCCGGCTTGTACCGGCCCTGACCGACGGGATGCGCCGGCTGGAATTCGGCCAGGGAAGCCAGATCAACGTGCCGATCGCCGTGCTCATCTGGGCGATGATCGTCCCGATGATGATGAAGGTGGACTTCGCGGCCATCCGGGACGTCGGGCGGCGTCCGCGCGGGCTGCTGGTGACGCTGGTCGTGAACTGGCTGATCAAGCCGTTCTCGATGGCGCTCATCGGCTGGCTGTTCTTCCGGATCGTGTTCGCCGCGTGGATTCCGCCGGCGGACGCCGACCAGTACATCGCCGGATCAATCATCCTCGCGGCGGCGCCGTGCACGGCCATGGTCTTCGTGTGGAGCTACCTCACCGACGGCGACCCCGCCTACACGCTGGTCCAGGTGTCGCTGAACGATCTGATCATGCTCGTCGCGTTCGCGCCCATCGTCCGCTTCCTCGTCAGCGGGGCCTCGACGCTCGATGTGCCGTTCCGCGTGCTGCTCTACTCGGTGGCGGTGTTCATCGTCGTGCCGCTGGCGATTGGCGTGTTGCTCAGGCGCCTGTTCCTGCGGCGGCGCGGCCGCCAGTGGTTCGAAGGCACGCTGCTGCCGAGATTCGCTCCGGTGAGCATGACGGCCCTGCTGGCCACGCTCGTCCTGATCTTCGCGTTCCAGGCCGACAACATCCTCGGCCGGCCGATGCACGTCCTGTTGATCGCCGTGCCGCTGACCATTCAGGTCTACCTTAACGCCTCGCTGGCGTATGGCGCCATGCGCATGCTGGGCGTGGAGTTCAGGGTCGCCGCGCCAGGGGCCCTCATCGGCGCGAGCAACTTCTTCGAGCTGGCGGTCGCCACATCCATCGCGTTGTTCGGCGCGGGATCGGGCGCGGCGCTGGCGACGGTGGTCGGCGTGTTGATCGAAGTGCCGGTGATGCTGTCGGTCGTCGGGATCTGCAACCGGACCCGCCACTGGTTCCCCGAACGCGCGGCCATCGCGGGGTGATTGCCCCTCCCGGCCGGACCGCGGTGCCGTCGGCGGGTGCCCCGGCGAGTTCAGCGGCGCGACGTCCCCCGGCGGATCTTGACGACCTGGATGACACCGGCGGCCTCGAGGTCGAGTCCCACACCGCAGAGCGTTTCGAGAGGCACCGTGCGGAGCCGGCGCACGGTCGCGGCGTCCTGCATCGCCAGCGGATCCCTGTCGAGCAGCTTCAGCGACGGATCGAGGAGCATCCTGGCCGACTTGTCGTCCGAGAGGCTGTAGGCGACCCATTTGCCCTGTTTGCGCTCGCGCACGAGGCCGGCGCCGCGCAGCCCGGACAGGTGGCCCGAGACCGTCGACGCGGCCAGCCCCAGCACGGCGGTCAGCTGACAGACACAGAGGCCGCCTGAACGCAGCATCGCAAGGATGCGGAGCCGCGTCGGGTGGCTCAGGGCCTTCGCCGCGCCGACCAGCTGCGGCAGCGTCTCTGTCTTCGCGTTCGCAAGGGTCATGGATTCCTCGAGTGACACGCTAGCCAACGGCATGCGGGCTGTCAAGTTCCGCACGCGTGAGCGCCCGCCGATCGGTCGACGGTCGGCGGTTCGGCTCCTTGACCGTCGTGAACATTCAGTTCTACACTTCGGATAATGACGAATTATACCGGCGCGACCGCCATCCAGCCCATCAAGCACGCCCAGCCATCATCCCTGCGGAGGGATCTCGTCCTTCTCGCCCTCGGCCTCGCCGCGTGGGTCGCCGCCTATCTGAACCTCGAGCGCGTGACCGGGGCCCTCGCTCGCCATCTCGTTCCAGCGGGCGTCGACGGCCGGGTGGCGTCCGCCGTCGCCTTCTTCGTCTACGAAGCGCCGAAAGTGCTCTTGCTGCTGCTCGCCGTCGTGTTCGCCGTGGGGATCGTGCGCAGCTACTTCACCGCCGAGCGCACGCGGCGCGTGCTGGCCGGGCGGCGGGAGGCCGCCGGCAACGTGATGGCGGCCCTGCTCGGTATCGTCACGCCGTTCTGCTCGTGCTCGGCCGTTCCGCTCTTCATCGGCTTCGTGACGGCGGGCGTGCCGCTCGGCGTGACCTTCTCGTTCCTCATCTCCGCGCCCATGGTGAACGAGGTCGCGTTGGTGCTCCTCTTCGGCCTCTTCGGCTGGCGGGTGGCCGCGCTCTACGCGGGAACCGGCGTCGCCATCGCGATCGTGGCGGGCTGGGTCATCGGGCGGATGCAGCTCGAGCGGCACGTCGAGCCCTGGGTGTACGCCGTCCACGTGGCGGACGGGCCGGAGGGCGCCGATCGGCTCGATCCGTCCGGCAGGCTACGCGCCGGCGTCGAAGCCGTGCACGATGTCGTCGGGCGTGTGTGGCCCTTCGTGCTGGCCGGCATCGCCGCCGGCGCGCTGATCCACGGGTACGTGCCGGCGGACTTCATGGCGTCGATCATGGGCCGCGATGCGTGGTGGGCGGTGCCGATCGCCGTGCTCATCGGCATCCCGATGTACTCGAACGCCGCCGGCATCATCCCCGTGGTGCAGGCGCTGCTCGGAAAAGGCGCCGCGCTCGGGACGGTGCTCGCGTTCATGATGGCGGTGATCGGATTGTCGCTTCCGGAGACGATTATCCTGCGCAAGGTGCTCAGGCCGCGGTTGATAGGCGCGTTCATCGCCGTCGTCGGGTCGGGCATCCTGCTGGTCGGATACCTGTTCAACGCGGTGCTGTAGCGAAGAGGTTGGAACGGGCCCGAATGACGACGCGGCGCCGGCCAGGCCCCCGGGGCTTTTCGATGAAAGGGAACCGATGAAGACGATCCAGATCCTGGGACCCGGGTGTCAGAAATGCCAGGTGCTGGCCGAGCGCACCAGGCAGGCGATCGAACAGCTCAACCTGGAGGCGACGCTCGAAAAGGTCAGCAGCCCGGCCGACATCCTGTCGTTCGGGGTGATGACGACGCCGGCGCTCGTGGTCGACGGGGTCGTCAAGGTGGCGGGCCGGGTGCCGACAATCGACGGCATCAAGCAGCTCATCCGGGCCTGACCGCTCCGGTCGGCCGGGTCCGCTTGCGATAGAATGTCCGCTATGAAATCCCTGGTCGCCGTGGCCCTCGCGCTCGTGCTCGGAGGGCAGAGCGCCCCGGACGCTGACACGGCGCTTCGCCGTGCGATGGGGCCGTACTATGCGGCCCTGTGGGCCAGCAGCCGCGGCAACATCGAAGCGACCCAGCGCCAGTTGCTGCTCTTCCAGGCCAGTTGGGACACGGCGTCGAAGGTCGCCCGTGTCTCGCCGCCCGAAGCCCTGCGCGCCGATCCGGCCTGGGTCGAAGCCCTGGATTTCGGCACCGCCGCCCTCGGGCGCGCGCGGGCCGCGTTGAGGATCCAGGACACCGGCGGCACCCACGCGGAGCTCGAATCGATCAGGCTGCGGCTGCGTGAAGTCAGGGCGCGGCACCGCATCGAGTCCATCGACGATCGCCTCACCGACTTCCACGGCGCGATGGAACGGCTGATTTCCCGCGTCTCGGCCAGGAACGAGATCGTGCTGACCGCGGCCGACTGGGAGTCGATCGAACCGCATCTCGAAGCGGCCCGCAAGTTCCTCCAGGAAATCGACGCCGCGGCCTGGCCCGCGCTCAAGCGCGCGGCGGGCTGGGTGGCGGCCTTTGGATCCGTCCAGTCGAGTCTCGGCGAACTCGACCGGGCCGTGAAGCAGCGCGACGGCTTCTCGGCCAGCAAGGTGGCCGAGCGGCTCCACGATCGCTATTACGAGTTGCTTGTTTCGATCTCGAAGATTGGCTAGAACGGCCTCAGGCTTCGGGCTTCAGCCTGCAGGCGCTTCCTGGAGAGTTTCTACCCGCCTGCTTCTGCCAGCCGTTTCTCGATGTCCGGCAGGGCAGACTGCAGCTGGCCCTTTCGAATCGGGTTCGCGGTCGCCTCGATCTGCCGCCTGATGTCGTGCAGGGTCAGGCGGAGCGATTCGCGCAGGCGGGCGCGCTCGGGATCGATCGTCGGCGGCGGGGCCTTCGCGAGAAGGCGCTCCTCTTCCATCTGTTCCATCCGTTCGGCCAGCCGCGAGCTGGCGTCGACCAATCCCTCGCCCGAGTCGCCCATCGATCTCCCTCTCCTGCGATCATTATATCGGTTAGGGCCAGTTAGCAAACAAAGGTGACAGCGTTTGTTTGCTTACAGGCCCTTATGGCGGGCCCACACGCTCACCATGCGACTGTAGCTTGTTTACAGCGCCCAACGATCGCCTCACCGGCGGGAGATCTGGCGCCGCGCTTGTCACGGCTTCGGCGATGCCGCTAAGCTGGGACTGAAGACACTCTCCGGGAAGGACTCGTGATGACCGCTGTGGACAACGCCCGCGTGCTCGAGGCACTCCGATCCGTGAAGGACCCCGACCTTCGCAAGGACATCGTGTCGCTGGGGTTCATCAAGGACCTGCAGATCGACGGCGGAAAGGTCTCGTTCCTGATCGAGCTGACGACCCCGGCCTGCCCGGTCAAGGACCAGATGCGCGACGAGGCCCGTGCCGCGGTGATGGCCGTACCCGGCGTGACCCTGGTCGAGGTGACGATGACCGCGCAGGTGCGCGCCGCGGTGGCCCCGGACGCCGGGCGGCTGCCCGTGCCGGGCGTGAAGAACGTCATCGCGGTCGGAGCGGGCAAGGGCGGCGTCGGCAAGACCACCGTCGCGGTGAACCTGGCGCTCGCGCTCAGCCGGGCCGGCAGCCGCGTCGCGATGATCGACGGCGACATCTACGGGCCAAACGTCCCGTTGATGCTCGGTCTGCAGGCGCGCCTCGAGTCGGACGGCGAGAAGATCGTCGCGCCCGAAAAGTACGGCCTCCAGGTCATCTCGATGGGATTCCTCACGGAGGACGACGCGCCGGTCATCTGGCGGGGGCCGATGCTGCACGGCGTCATCAAGCAGTTCTTCCACGACGTGCGGTGGAAGGACATCGACTACCTGGTCGTGGACCTGCCGCCCGGGACGGGCGATGTGGCGCTCAGCATCTCGCAGACGGTCTACGTGGCGGGCGCCATTGTCGTCACCACGCCTCAGAAGGTGTCGCTCGCCGACAGCCGCCGCGCGGTCGCGATGTACCAGAAGCTCAACATCCCCATCCTGGGCCTCATCGAGAACATGAGCTACTTCGTGTGCCCGTCGTGCAAGCACGAGAGCGACATCTTCGGGAGAGGCGGTGGGGAGCGGCTGGCGGAGCAGTTGAGCGTGCCCTTCCTGGGCAGCATCCCGATCGACCAGCCGATCCGCGAGGGCGGCGACTCGGGCGTGCCGCTCATCGTCAGCAATCCGGCGTCGCCGGCGGCCCGGGCCTTCCTCGCGGCGGCGGAACGCACCGCTGCGCAGGTCTCCATCCAGAGCTATCGCAAGCCGATTATTTCGTTGAAGCCGGTGTAGTCGGAACGCGGCTGGAGCCCGATCAGTAGAACCGTTCCTCGATCGGCCGTTTGCGGGGAATCCGCTTGATCTTGTAGTACCCGCACTCCTGGCACCACGCGTCGGCCTCGAATCCGCTCGTGCCGGTCATGGGCAGCACGTCGCGGTGCGTGCAGTGGTCGACGACCCCCGCCTCGGCTGGCTTGCGCCAGCGGCATGTGTGAAACCGTTGGGCCGCGGCTGAAAGAGTAGTGCTGGTGGAGCCGGAATGATCGAGCGTCGCGGACCGTCCTGGGTTTCCCGCGTCCAAATCGAATCCTGCCATATCAAAGATTGTGCCACATGCACCACCGTGCCGCAACCACTCACACGCAAGGCGACGCGAATCGGTTGATCGCCGATGCACTCAGCCGGAGATGCGGTACTGCGCTCTCACGAGCGCGAGCGCGTCATCGATCGACGTCACCGCACCGTCGAGCTGCCGTTCGTAGACCTCGCGCAGGATCCGGCCAACCGCTGGCCCGGGCGACATGCCCATCGCCAGCAGGTGCCGGCCCTTCAGGATCGGTTCAGGAGGACGGTGCTCGACGCCGAGCGCGCGGGCGCGGCCGAGAAACCAGTCCATCGCCGAGCAGTCGAACGGGCCCGTCCGCCCGGCGCAGTCCGCCCTGGCCAGCCGGGCGAGCAGGTCGAGATCGACCTTGTGGGCAAGACGCCTGAACGCGCCGTCGCCGACTGGCTTCGGGGATTTGTGCCAGGTGCCCGGCGCCAGGTGATACGCCACCAGCCCGGCGACCTGGCGCCGGACGTCGTAGCCGTCGATGGTGTGGAGGTTGAGCCGGTCGAGCACCGCGAGCGCGAGCGGGACACCTTCGGCCTCGTGGTTGAGCGAGCGGATCCGCCCGTCGATGAGCGCGGTCGTGACGGGCTTGCCGAAGTCGTGGCAGACCGCGCCGAGCATCAACGCAAGCCCGCGCGGGCGATCGAGGTCGTCGATCGCCTGGCGGCACAGATCGACGACCATCAGCGTGTGCGTCCAGACGTCGCCCTCGGGATGCCACTCGGGTTCCTGCTCGCACCCGATGAGGGCGGCCATTTCCGGCAGCAGCCGATCGAGGACGCCGATCTCTCGCGCGAGGGTGAATCCGATCGACGGCCGCCTCGAGACGATCAGCAGCTTCTCGAACTCGCCGAGGATGCGTTCGCTCGGCAGGTCGTCCAGCGGGATCGCTCGGCAGAGGGCTCGCGTGCCGTCGTCGACGCGGAACTCGAATCTCGCGGCGAACTGGATCGCGCGAAGGACCCGCAGGCTGTCGTCGCCGAAGGATGCGGGATCGACGGCGCGCAGCACGCCGCGGGCCAGGTCCTCGCGCCCGCCGAACGGGTCGAGGTACCGATCGTCGACGGGATCCCACAGAATCGCATTGATCGTGAAGTCGCGGCGCCGCGCGGCCTCCTCGATCGACATCGACGGGTCGCCGGTCACCTCGAAGCCTCGATGGCCCCGCCCTGTCTTGGAGTCGCGCCTCGGCAGCGAGACATCGAGGCCGCACACCTTGTAGACGGTAAAGCTCTCGCCGACCGTGTCCACGCGGCCAAGCCGCTCCAGCAACTCGCGGAGCCTGCCTGCCTCGACGCCGTAGACTTCCACGTCGATGTCTTTCGACTCGCGCCCGAGCAAGCGGTCTCGGACCCAGCCTCCGACGACGAGCGCGCGGCCGCCCTCGTCTCGCACGCGTTTCGCCAGCTCGCGGGCGAGCTGAACGCCGGACGGACCGGAATCTGCGGCGAACATCTGCCGCCTATGATACCGGGGCAGGGCGCCGGAGCCGAAAGACCTGTCCTCCACCGGACTCGGGGGCATCTGGATGTAGGTCGGGGCTTCAGCCCCGACGCTGAAGTTTCTGGTCGGGGCTTCAGCCCCGACGACGAGCGAGGGCAGCGCCGAACTTCGCTTCGCGAGATCGCCGGGCCTGAGGACCCGGCCTCCATCAAGAAGATTCTGAAGCCCCGGCCTCCATCCGGTGGGGCCGGCTACCTGTCCTTGAGGATGCCCTTGACCACCCAGCCCACATTGGCGGGCCGCTCGCCGAGCCGGCGCATGAAGTACGGGAACCACTGCGTCCCGTACGGCAGGTAGACCCGCATCCGGTACCCGTCCCTGGTGAGCTGCGCCTGCAGGTCACGCCGGATGCCGAAGAGCATCTGGAACTCGTACCGATCGGGGCTGACGTGGTGGTCGCGAGCGAACGCCCTGGTCGCGTCGATCATCGCGGGATCGTGGGTGCCGATCGCCGGGTAGGTCCCCTCGGCGAGCAGCAGGCGCATGATGCGCACGTAGGCGGCATCCACGTCGGACTTCGCCTGGTGGGCGACGCTCCTCGGCTCTTTGTATGCGCCTTTCACCAGGCGCACCCGCACGCCCAGCCTGTTCATCTCCCGCGCATCGTCCTCGCTGCGCAGGATGGCGGACTGCAACACGACCCCGGTGTTCCGGATCCCCGACTCCCAGAGGCTTCTGAAGAGATCGAGCGTCTGCTCGATGTAGGGCGAGTTCTCCATGTCGATCCGGACGAAGACGCTGTGGCGGCCCGCCAGCTCCAGGATCTCCCTCACGTTCGCGAGGCACAGTGCCCGATCGATGTCGAGCCCGAGCTGGGTGAGCTTGAGCGACACGTTTCGATCGATGTTGGCGTCGACGATCTTCTGCACGAGGCCGAGATAGGTACGCTTCGCCGCCTCGGCCTCCTCGCGCGTGGTGACGCTCTCGCCGAGCAGGTCGAGCGTGAGCGTCATGCCCTGGGCCTGCACCGCGCGGGCGGCCACGATCGCCTCCTCGATGGTCTCGCCGGCGATGAAGCGCCGCGCAAAGCTGGTGGCCGTTGCCATCCCGTGCTTCGACGCCAGCTTCGCGATGGACGTGCTGCGCGCCAGCGCGTGAAAGAACGACTTGGACACCGCGTCGAGCATCGTCAGTTCCAGTCCTCGGAGCGCGGGAGCAGGTGGGCGATGGTTCTCGCGTAGTAGCGCAGCACCGTGCGCTCCCGTACGCGCACCCGGCCACGGCCGGCCACGAGCACGCCGCGCTTCTCGAGGCGCCGCACACCGTCCTCGATGACCTCGCGCGCGTCATGCGACAGGAGGTTCGCCCCGGCACGCTGCAGCACCTCGATGAGGCGGGCGACTTTCGACTCGAGGTCGGTCCGGGCGATGTTTGGCTGCATGACCGCACAGACGATCGCCGTTGGCACGACCTTGTGGAGCTTGCCGATCGCCGCGCGCGTGCGGTGCGCCAGGTCGAGCACGTCCCGCTTCGACGACGGATCGTACTCCTTGAGCGGGATGGGATCGCCGAAGGTGACGAACACACGGGTCTCGTAGCCGACGGCGGGGCTGAGCAGCTCGAACATCTCGCTGCGCGTCGATCGCTGGCGGCGCTTCTCGCCCTGCCGGGACAGGACCCGATCCTCCAGCACGAGGTCGTAGGCGATGGCCATCGGCACGACCTGCGTCGTCGCCCGATCGGCGAACAGCGAGGCGTGGAACAAGCCGGTCTTCGAGGGTTTCAGCTCGCCGTTGTAGCTTCGGCCCCCTTCGAAATAGAAGAGGAGGTCCTTGCGCTTGAGAACTTCGGCGACATACGCCTTGAGCGTGACGAGGTAGAGCGGGTCCTTCGTGTTCCGCCGGATCGGGATGGAGCCGGCGATGTGCCGGTTGAGCACGCCGAGCGGGCCGCCGAACAGGTTGATCCCCGCCGCGATGACCGGCGGCGGGACGCCCGCGGCGTCGAGCACCAGCGGCTCCACGAGATAGTCGGTGTGGCTCTTGTGGTTCGAGACATACAACACGTGGCCGGCCCGGACCGCCGCCACGGCAATCTCCGGATGCTCGGCGATCCGCTTCAGGTGGCGGAGCAAAAAGAACACCGGATAACGGACCATGCGGACGAGCGCGAGCCGCTGCGTGGTGCGCAGTTCCTGGAGGTAGGCATTGACCTGCTCGCGGGCCTCGTCGGCCGTCATCCCGTGGGCCCCCTGCAGCAGCGTCGAAACCTCCTCCCGCCCGAGCACGGCCTGGATGATGTCGTCTGCAGGGTGTTTCGACATGCGATGTGGCGTTTCCTTGACGATCAGGCCCGCGGGTCCGGATGCCGGCCCGACTCGATGTCGCGGCAGAGGGTGTCGACGCGATCGCATTCGATCTGCGCGCAGGCCGCCTTCAGGATGCGGACGACGGAGGCGGACACCTCGGGACCGATGCCGTCTCCCGGGTTGAGCGTCACCGTCTGCGCCATGGCCAACCCATTATAGCGAGACTGCACAATCGCCATGACGGGCCGAATTGATATGCTAGTGAGGCGGCGGCGCGTTCGACACGCGTCCGCCCCGCGCCCGGTTCACCTATTGAGCATCTGACCCATGACTTCAATCCGATCGCTGACGAGAGATCAGGAGGCGCGCAACCGCGCGCTCCTGGCGGCTTCACCCCTGCTCGGCCTGCGGCACCGATCCGAGGTTTTGCCGCTGAGGCTCGATCTGGCCGGCGGCGTGCTGACGCGCGATCAGGATCTGGCGCTCTCGGCCCTCGAGAAGCAGGCTGCGACGATCGCGATTCGATCGCTCGCGTCGCTCGCCGCGGATGGCGACACCGATCACCTCGGCGGCGGCCTCGAGCTCATCCCCGCGCTGCTGATGACGCTCGGCATCGTGGATTACGAGCGGCGGCACTTCACCATCGAGCACGGCCACACAAGCATCGGATACTACGCGGCGCTCTCGGCGCTCGGCTTTCTGCCCGAGTCGCGTGTCATCGCCGGCTTCCGCCGAAGCCTGGACGTGGCGGGACACGTGTCGTGGGTGCCTGGCGGAACCGAGCTCAGCTCCGGCCGGCTCGGCGCCATCGTGCCGGTCGCCGCGGGTCTCGCCCTCGGGCTCAAGGCGAGGAAGGGGAGCGACGCCCTCGTGATCTGCCACTGCGGCGATGCGGGCTGGATCTCCGGGCAATCGCTCAACGGACAGGTCGCCGCCAGCCTCCACCATGCGCCGGTCGTGTACGTGATGCACCGGAACGGGATCCAGCTCTCTAACCGGACCGCCCGGATCATGAACAAGGACCCGCGGCCGATCATCGCGAGCCTGGGGATCCGCGTCATCGAAATTGCCTCGCTTCACGATCGGCCCTCTCTCTTCCAGGCGTACTGTGAAGCGACAGAGTCGGCGGCGTCGGGTGAGCCGGCACTCATCTACCCGGTGGGCTTCCGCTCGGCTCCTGGCTCGCGCGTGACGCTGGCCTCCTTCGGCGACCGGTACGGACTTCAGGCGGAAACGCAGCAGTTCGCGGCCGCGCAGAAGGTCGGCCTCCAGACGGACGTCTGGATCCCGGGATCCCTGATGAGCTTCCGCGACGCCCACGCCATGCTGCAGTGCCTGTTCTATGTGAACGGGCTCCCCGGCGGCGAGGCGCATCATGACGGAGGCATGAAGGGCCGCAACGCAGAGGCCGTGCTTTCCGGTCCGCTCCTCCAGACGGCCGCCGATGAGGCCTCCGCGCTGGATCGCCTCCGCGCGCAACCGGCACGCGTCGTCGTCACGGAAGCAAGACCGGCGAAAGGCACCACGAACCTCGTACTGCATCGAGGCGACGTCGAGCGGATTGCGCTGCCGGGAACGGAGAAATGGGTCTCGGCCCGCAACGGTTCGGAAGCCGCCTACGCCGCCGTTGCCGGCAAGTACCCGGACCGCTGTTTCTTCGTGTCCTGCGATCTCGACCCGTCGACCAAGCTCGGCAAGGCCGCCTCGCTCGTGCCGCCCGGGCATCGCTTCGAGATGAGCATCCAGGAGCAGGCGGCAGCGCTGATGACCAACGGCCTCTCTTTCAGCAGCCGCGAGCCGCAGATCAACGTGTTCGCGACCTTCGCCGCGTTCTTCGAGGGCATCGCGCGCGAGGGTTTCGAATTCTGGCGCTACCAGCGAAACCTGACCGGGCTGAACGAAGGCCTGAACGTCATCATGCATCTCTCGCACGTCGGCGCGTGCACCGGCCGGGATCACTTCTCCGGCTGGAGCCTGGATTGGATCAACCTCGGCCTGACGTATCTTCCATACCTGCGGCGGTTCTACGCGCCCGCCGACGCGAGGGCGGCGTTCCTTGCGGTGAAGGACGCCGCCTCGGCGATGGGCGGTCACATCGTCGCCATCTCTCGAGACAACCTGCCGGTGCTCACGCGTGCCGGCTCGGCGGACCCGTTGTGGAACGCAGCCGACGACTGGACACCTGTGACGGTGTTCCGCCGTCACGCGCGCGCCGCGACCGCCGTGCTCGCGGTTGGCGCGCCGGCCTACCTCGCCGGAGCAGCCGCCGAGAAGGCCGTGTCGGAGGGGGTCTCCGCCGACGTCTATGTCGTGAACGGATTCCCGCTCGACGAGGGATTCCTGCCGAACCTGGCGGAAACCTACCGCCGGGTCCTCACGATCGAGGACGGACTGATCGGGTCAATCGACTCAGGGTTGCGCGGATTCGCCGGTCTTGTGGCCTCGACGCTCGGCGGGGCCGGAGTGGAGCTGCAGCACTTCGGGATCAGCGATCCGAGGATCGCGCCATCGGATCACTTCTTCCAGGTGTGGGAGCACTATGGCATCACCGAGGCGCGCGTGAAGGCGGCGATCCTCGGCGGCCGCTGACTCTCACGCCGGTTCGAACACCGGCGGCAGGCCGCGCTTGTGTTCGCTCACCCGCACGAGGCGCTCGATTTTCGCGACGAGCGCCGCGGGCATTGCCCGACCGCCGTCCCGCAGAAAGGTCTCCAGCTCGGCGTAGGAGAACCCCATCTCGCCTTCATCGGTCTGGCCCATCCACAAACCGGCGCTCGGCGGCTTGTCGACGATCCGCTCGGGCACGCCGAGCTCGCGTGCCAGCGCGAATACCTGGCCCTTCACGAGCGACCCGAGCGGCAGCAGGTCGACGCCGCCGTCCCCGTACTTGGTGTAGTAGCCGATGGCAATCTCGCTTCGATTTCCCGTGCCGGCCAGAAGGTAATTGAACCGGTTGGCGACGAAATAGAGCGCCGTCATCCGGAGGCGCGGCTTGACGTTGGCGAGCGACAGCCGGTGGGCCCGATCGTTGAAGGCGCCGGCCACGCTCCCGCTGGCTTCGATCGCGCCTTGCGCGGCCAGGACGATCGCGTCGTAGGCGTTCCCGAGGTCCACGGCCAGCGAGCGGAGCTTGAACTGGTCGGCGACGAGCCGGGCGTCGCGCTCGTCCTGTGGATCGCTGTGCGCCGGCAGGATCACCGCAATCACCGAGTCGCCCATGGCCATCTGGGACACGCGGGCGACGACGGCGGAATCGACGCCCCCGCTCAGGCCGACGACGAGGCCGCGGGCGCCGGCATCCATCACCTGCCGGCGAAGCCACGCGGCCATCTGTTCGGACAATGTCGCCATGATTCGACTATACCTCTACTGAGTTTTCACGGCGTTCGCGATCGTCTCGACCGCCGGTGATTCCGGCCAGGCCGGCTGCGGCGACGCCGTGTAGGACGCGTGCGCCAGCAGGTTCTGGAAGAGCGCCGTCTGCGACCCGTAGAAGAGCAGCTTCACGAACAGCCGACCGAGGAGGTACAGCTGGCCGATGGCGAATCCGGTCCAGCTCGATCGGGCGCCCGGCGCGACGAGCCCGTAAGCGGTGACGACAGCCACGTAGCACACGCCGTCCAGCAGCACGAGTCCGCTGACGTTCCCCAGGTTGCGCCACACGAACCTGACGCTCGCGATGAGCGCGCCGATCATGCTGCGCCGGTCCTCGACGACAGCCCGGATCTTCGCGTAGTCGAAGACGACGTTGCACGCCAGCACCAGCAGGCCGAACACCGCGTAGAGCCCGAGGTTCAGGAAGAACGCCGTGCGCTCGACCGTCATGTCGCGGATGGCCCGGCCGTACAGGTCGACGAGCAGCCACTTGTGGACCACGCCGAAGAGGAACGAGTATGCGGCCCACGCGACGATTCCGAGGCGGAGGAACCGCAGGAAGAACACGCCGCACGCTGCGAAGAAGGCATGAGCGCGCGTGGCCCGATCGCGCGCGTACCGGTCGATCACGCCGCCAATCACGAATGCCCAGATCAGTATGTAGGCGGCGGCGAGCCAGAAGACCGCCCCGGGCATCGAGCCGTAGTCGAACCACCGCGTCAGGTTGTCGAGGACAGCCGCGAACCCGATGACGTTCGGCGTGAAGCTCGTCGAGAGCCCCTGCGCCTGCTCGCCGAATTCCTGCCACCACTCGGAGTTGACGCCCGCGAGCTGCCCGCCTGCCGCTTGGCTGTTCCCGAGATGTCCGCCGATGGCGGACTTCAGCAGGAGGCCGGGAGGCACGGCCAGCAGGAATGTCAGGACGAACATCCCGGCCAGGATGACCGGGGCACGCCTGACTCGTCCGACCCCGTCACGAAGCGCGCGAAGACTCTTGGTCATGGCCTGCTCCAGTCGAACGGTCCTACATGAAGAAGCTCGCGTTCAGCAGGGCGTCCTGCAGCCAGATCATCCACTTGAGCATCCACTTGTGCGCGGCCGCCTCCGACTGGGGCGATGCGGTCCAGCTGTTGTTGGTCAGGTTGATGTCGAGCAGGAGGATGCGATCCGGATCGATCTCCGCTGAGACGACGCGGGCCGCGCGCTCGTAGGTGAATGCCTTCCATCGGTCCCGCCCATCCCACGATTCGCGGACGTTCTCGCCGTTGTCGAACTCGATCTGCACCTCCACCGGGAACACCGCCTCGCCCAGGCGGCGGACGATGACAACTGAGCGCGTCCTCGCGGGCCCGCCTCCGCCGGCGATGGGCTCCGCCTTGCCGTTGCGATCGACGAGCCCGCGCCCCTCGGTCGACTCGCTCCGGACCCCGTCGATCGCGTAGTCAAATGCGTTCGAGCTCCGGTACACCTGGTCGAAGAACCACGTCAGATCGCGGCCGCTCACCTCGTTCACGACCGCGAAGAAGTCGGCCGGCTTCGGATGCCTGAACTTCCACCGCCCGAAGTAGGTCGACATGATCTTCTGGAACGTCGGCCACCCCAGGTACCGCTCGAGGGTGTTCAGCCAGAGTCCGGTCTTGCTGTACGAGAGCCCGCCGCCGGTGGCCGGATAGTATCTCCAGGTTGGCGTGGACTGGGCGTCGGACTTCGCGCCGAAGCGATATCCGCCGAGCCCGTTGCCGTCGATCTCGCGCGACCTCGGGATGTCACGGAAGACATAGGGGATGAACCCGCCGAAGTAGCGTCGAGACTGATAGTTGATCTTCAGCAGCGGGTTCGCGTCGATCGCGCGGGCCGTCGAATAGGTGTTGAAGCCCTCGTCGAGCCACGCGTCCTCGAACTCGTTGTTGCCGACGATGCCGTACCAGAACTGATGGCCGGCCTCGTGCACGGTGACCCCTTCAGGCTGCGTGACGCCGGCAGGGATGATCCAGCGTGAACCCGCGGTGAAGAGCGTCGGGTACTCCATCCCTCCGGTCCCGCTCTGCCACGCGGGATCGATGATGGTGATGTGGCCGTACGGGTACGCGCCAAACCACTCGCCGTAGTACTTGAGCGTCGTGCGAGTCGCTTCGAAGTGGCGCTCCGCCTGATCGGCATGCTCGGGTTGAAGCAGCAGGCGCATGTCGACGGCCGGGAGCGACGGGTGCTCGAAGCGCGCCTTGCGTTCGATGAAGTCCGGACTCGTCGTCCACGCGAAGTCGTGGACGTCCTGGGCGTGGAAGGCATACGTCGTGGTGTTCTCGGCCGTATCGTTGCGCGACTGCTCGAGGCCGCTCGCGCCGGCCACCCAGTTCCTCGGGACCTTCATCCGGACGTCGTACACGCCGTAGTCGGCGAAGAACTCCGTCCCCCGGTGGAACTGGTGGCAGTTCCAGCCCTTGTCCTCGAGGACGCCGATCTTCGGGAACCACTGGGCGATGAAGTAGTAGTTGCCCAGCACGCCCGTCCTCGCGAAGGTCCTGGGGACCTTCGATTCCCACACGAGCTCGATGGTGATGGTCTCACCCGGCTTGACCTCCGCCGGCAGCGGCACCGCCAATACGGTCTGATCGTCCGGGTTCCCATCGTCGGGCGAAATGTAGTGCTTGCGTGTGGTCAGGTCGACTGGCGGCGCATCGCCCGGAAGGAGCCGGACCGCGCTGACTTCGATGTAGCTCCAGTCGCCGGGCCGCAGGTTCTCGCCGCCGCGAAACCCGCCCAGCATACCCTCGCGCATCCAGGTGGATCGCGTGTTCTTCCAGGCGTTGTAGTAGAGGTGGAACCGCAGGTCCGAGGCGGCGATCGACGCGATGTTGCGCCAGGTCAGCACGGCGCGGCCGGAAAGCGTGTGAGCCGCGGCGTTGAGCGAGACGTCGATCGAGTAGTTGGCGTTTCGCGGTGAGAGTGCTCCCGGCAGGGGAGCGGAGCGATCGACCGCCTCGCGCGGAGCGACCGGCGCGGCGGGACGGGCCGGCTTGGCGGCTGGGACCTTCGACGCCGCGGCCGCAGCCGGCTGGTTGGCACGCCGCTGAGGAGACGCGATCTCAGCCGAGATGCCCATGCCGGAGATCAGAACCACGAGGCAGATCAGCCGCCAGTTCGCGCGTTGCATCTCATGCCCGCCTCTCTCGGGATCGTGTTTTCCGGATTGAATCGCATCATAGCGCAGAAGTCCGCAACGCATCCATGCGGCCGAAGGGGCGGCGAGCCACACGGGGGCGATTGCGGGCGCTCAGGCGTTACCGCTCGCCGCACCGCTTGTTCAACGCGTCGAACAAGGGCTTGTGCAGCGGGAGCAGGCGCTCGGCCGGGATCTTGAGCGTGCGGTCGTAGGTCATCAGGCCGTTGACCTCGATTTCCACATCGGTTGTCTGGGTGTAGACCGCCGCCGAAAGGCCGCAGGGGATGAGCGATCGCAGCCGTTCGAGGCGGTAGCGATACGCGGCCTCGAGTTCCTCCGGCGTCTTGTAACTCACGTATCCCCAGTTCTTCTCGTCCTGCCAGGTGTGACCCTTGAGCGGGAGGCCGAGGCCGCCGAACTCCCCGAGCACGGCGGCTCGGCCGTCCTCGAGCCCGGGCATCACCGGGCCGGGATACATGTGCACGTCCGACACGTGGCCCGCGCCGTGGTCGGTCCAGCCCGACGCCTGGTTCACCAGCCGCGTGGGGTCGTAGCGCGACGTCCACTCGGCCAGCCTGATCGTGCCTTCGCGGTCGTACTGGCCCCAGCCTTCATTGAAAACGACCCACATGACGATACTCGGGTGGTTGCGCCGCGCGTCGATCAGGCGCTGCCATTCCGATTCGAAGTTGCGGCGATCGGCGTCGGTGTCGTTCCGCCCGCTCGGCATGTCCTGCCACACGAGCAGGCCGAGGCGATCGGCCCAGTAGTACCAGCGGTCGGGTTCGATCTTGATGTGTTTCCTGGCGAGATTCATGCCCAGGCGGCGCGTCATCTCGATGTCGGATTTCAAGGCGTCGTCGGATGGCGCGGTGTGCAGACCCTCGGGCCAGAACCCCTGGTCGAGGAACCCGTACTGGAAGAGCGGCTGGCCGTTGAGGAGCAGTCGGGTGAAGCCCGATCGATCCTTGCCGAGGCTGATCTTCCGCATGCCGAAGTAACTCGCCACCTCGTCGACGGCTTTGCCGTTGTCGAGCAGGGTCACGGTGAGGTCGTACAGGAACGGCGAGTCGGGCGACCAGGTTCGAATCTCGGGAAACGCCAGCACGAGGGGCGCGTTCAGGGGACCTGTCGCGGTCCCGACGACGCGGCCCGCGGCGGTCGCGACCACGCGGACCCGACCGTCAGGCTTCGTCCCGATTCCGTTCGCGAGGATGGTGAGCGCCTTCGCGTCAACATCAGGCGTGAGCATCAGCCCGCCGATCGACGCCTCCGGCACCGGCTCGAGCCACACCGTCTGCCAGATGCCGGTGGTCGGCGTGTACCAGATCCCGCGGGGCTTCAGCACCTGCTTGCCGCGGGGCTGATGCCCTTCGTCGCTCGGATCCCAGACGCCGACGACGAGTTCCTGGTCGCCCTCGGGCTCGAGGAACGCGGTGATGTCGAAGGCGAACGGATCGTACCCACCCGTGTGTTCGGTCAGCTGGCGTCCGTTCACGCGCACCGACGCGAGCCAGTCGACCGCTTCGAATCGAAGCCAGACTCGACGTGGCTTCCAGGCCGGCGGGATCGTGAAGCGACGGCGATACCACAACCGATTGGCCGGCCCGACCGGCTTCATGACGCCGGACAACGCTGACTCCGCGGGGAACGGCACGAGCAGCTCACCGTCGAAGCTGTCGGGCGCGCCGGCGTCTCTCGGCCTGATGGCGTACTGCCAGAGCCCGTTGAGGTTCAGCCAGTCCTTGCGGACGAGTTGAGGGCGTGGGTACTCAGGCCAGGCGTTCTCGGGCGAGACTCGCGCGGCATACGGGGATGCGAGTGGTCCGCGAGCCGCGTGCCAGGGTGTCTGAGCCTGACCGCGTGGAGTGGCGAGCGTGAGGGCGAGCGCGCAAAGGAGAACGACAGGCCGGACTGTCATGGTTGGCCCCGCTGATGTTCACGACCGCACTGCGACGATCGGGGGCTTGAACGTCTACGCTCCGACTTCCGGTGCCCTCAGCAGCCGGGAGGTCAAGGTCCGGTCAGAATAGCAGGAAATCCAATCCCGAGATCAGCGGAGCGGGTGATACCATCTCCGCACCCCAGGCAAACCAAGCACATGAAGTCTCCAGATCATCGCCTGCCGCCGGACGGTGAAGCCTTGAGGCAGGCCATGATCGGATACCAGGAAGGCCGGCTGGAGGCCTTCGAGCAGGTCTACACCCGGCTGGCCGGCCCGCTCCGCCGCTTCCTGCTCTCGCAGACGAGGGACGTGACGCGAGCCGAAGACTTGCTCCAGGAGACGTTTCTGCAGATTCACAGGTCGCGGCGCACCTATTTGCCGTCGCTTCCGGTCCAGCCGTGGGCGATGGCGATCGCGCGCCACGTGTTCCTGATGGAAGTGAGGGCCGCATCGCGTCGCCTGCGCCACGTGGTGAGCGATCCCGGCGACCTGGCGGTGCGAGCGCAGGGGGATCCGCAACACGAGCGCCTCGTGCAGCGCGACGAGATCGAGCAGGCGCTCCGGCAACTGCCGCCGGACCGCCGGGAGGCGGTGATGCTTCATCACGTATCGGGACTGAGCTTCAAGGACATCGGGAAGCGAGCAGGGATACGGGAAGCCGCTGCCAAGCTGCGATCCTCGCGGGGAATGGCCCGGCTGCGGACGATTCTCGGCCGCGCGAGCAAGAAGAAAGACGGATCACCGGATGACCGCTGAACCCCCTGTCGAGCGCATGCCGGATAAGTTGCGCGAAGCCGTGTCGCGCGATCTCGTGCCGGTCCGTCCCCTTGCGCCGCCGTGGCGCCGAGCGGCGGTGCTGTTGCCGCTCGCGATGGGGGTGGCCGTGGGCGTTCCGCTCGTGCTGGGCCTGCGCCGCGACGCGGGCGCGCTCGGTTTCTGGTGGTCCTGGGGCGTATCGATCCTTCAGTTGACCGCCGGCCTGGCGCTCGTCGGCATCGCCTTGAGGGAGGCCGTACCGGGATCGAACCTCACGCGCCGCCAGCTGCTCGCAACATTCGGAATCGGCGCGGTGGTCGTCGCGGCTGTCACCTTCGGGACCTTCATCGTGAGCCCCCGCTTCGCCGATCGGGCTCATCGATTCCCGTTCTTCGTCTACTGCCTGCGGCATTCGGCGCTCATCGGCGCGCCAGCCGTCATCGCGGCCGGCCTGCTGGCCGCGCGCGCCCTGCCGCTGAGGCCGTGGGTGAACGGCGCGATCTATGGACTCGGAGGCGGCCTGATGGCCGACGCCGGCTGGCGTCTCTTCTGCGACGTCTCGGCGCCGGACCACGTGCTCGCCGCGCACGGCGGCGCTGTGGTGCTGCTGATGGCGCTTGGCATGCTGACGGCGTCAGCCGGCGAATGGGTGAGGAAGCTCGTGAGGAGGGCCCGGTGAAGACCATCGCGCTCGGTTCGGCGGCCGTGCTGGCGATTGCGGCGGGCCTGTTTCAGCAGCCGGGACCGCCCGAGGCTGAGTTTGCCTACGACCGGTCGAAGCCGTTCGACATGAAGGTCGAGAAGCAGAATCGTCGAGGCGAGGTCACCGTGCTCGACGTGACGTATTCGGGGCTGGACGGCAAGCGAAACGCGGCGTTCCTGGTCGAGCCGTCTCGGCCAGCCCGTCGTCCGGGCGTGCTGTTCGTCCACTGGCTCGAGGACGGCCACCCGACGTCGAATCGCACCGAGTTCCTGGAGGAGAGCGTGGAGCTGGCAGCGAGTGCCGGCGTGGTGTCGCTGCTCCCGAATGCCATGTGGTCGGTGCCCAAGTGGTTCTCGACGCGGGAACCCGCATCGGACTACGCGATGTCAATCGCCCAGGTGAACGAGCTGAGGCGGGCGCTCGATCTGCTCGCGTCACGATCGGGCGTCGACGCGGATCGGCTGCTCTTTGTCGGCCACGACTTCGGGGCGATGTACGGCGCGATCGCCGCGGGCCTCGACCCGACTCGCGTGAGGGCCTTCGTGTTCATGGCGGGCACGCGGTCCTTCAGCGACTGGTTCCTGCTCTACCCGAAGGTGTCAGGAGAGGCGCGGCAACTGGTGATCGACAGGCTCGCGCCGCTCGATCCCACGCGATACCTCGCGAAGCTCGGATCGATTCCCGTGTTGTTCCAGTTTGCGACCAGGGACCGGTTCGTTTCGAAGGCCGCCGCGGATGCGCTCGTTGGTTCCGCGGCCGGACCGAAGGAGGTCCACTTCTACGAGTCGGATCACTCGCTCGCCAGTCCTGCCGCCGTGCGCGCCGACCGGATGGCATGGTTGAAGGCGCAAATGGCGGGAGGTCGCTGATTACGCCGACCGCATCATCGGGCGACCCACCGGGTCGCCCCTACGACGGACGTTGCGTGATGGTCGTGCGTCGTAGGGGCGACCCGGTGGGTCGCCCGCCCTGAGCCTGTCCCCTCGAAATCGTCCCTATCCCCTGAAATACAGGTACGCCCCGAGAATGCAGCTCAGCACGACGCCCGATGCCACGACCTCGCGCCAGCTCCAGCTCGCGAGGGTCCGCTGGTCCTGATCGGGCGTCGCCGTGCCGTAGGTGAGCCCGCGCATGCGCGCGTAGTCGGGCTCCGCCGTCGCGTGGCTGACGACGATCATCACAATGGCCGAGACAATCGTGATGAGCACGCTGAAGTACTGGAAGTAGATGTTGTTGACGATCCAGAGGAACGAGCCCGGTGCGTACCCGTGCTCGAATCCTGTCAGGCCGAGTGTCACCGGCGTGTCCACGAGCATGCGGAAGAGCCCCATGGCGAAGCCGACGATCATCGCCCAGAGACAGCCCTGCGCGTTCAGCCGCTTATAGAACACGCCGAAGAAGAACACGACGAAGATCGGCGGCGCCAGGTAGCCCTGGATGGCCTGGAGGTAGTTGTAGAGGCCGTGCGCCCCCTGGATGACCGGGATCCAGGCCAGGGCGATGAGCACCATGACGCCGGTCGCGATCCGGCCAGTCCGCACCATCTGGTGCTGACTGGCGTGCGGCTTGAACTTCGCGTACAGGTCGACGGTGAAGAGCGTCGAGCAGGCGTTGAAGACGCCGGCGAGCGAGCCCATCAGCGCGGAGAGCAGGCCGGCGACGACGAGCCCGCGGAGGCCTGGCGGCAGCAGGTGCTGCACCATCATGGGAAACGCCGCCTGCGCCACCTCCCGCACCGGCTGGCCGGTCGCGTCGGCCATCGGCGCGAGCCCGGGAACCGTGCCCGACTTCGCGAGGGCGAAGCAGATCATCCCGGGAATGATGAAGAGGTAGACGGGGAAGAGCTTCAGGAAGGCCGCGAAGATGCTGCCGCGGCGGGCGGTCTGCTCGTCGGGCGCGCCGAGCGCGCGCTGCACGATGTACTGGTCGGTGCACCAGTACCAGAGCCCGATGATCGGCGCGCAGAAGAGCATGCCGAGCCACGGGAAGTTGCCGTTGAAGTACCACGCCTGCCGCACGATTTCACCGGCCGCGTTTCGCTCGAGCACCGGCGCCCACGTGCCCTGGACACCAGCGGGAATGAGCGGCTTCCAGAGGTTGAACATGTCGGAGGGCAGCGCCTCCCGCAGCGCCGACCACCCGCCAAGCTGCACGAGGCCGTAGATTGTCAGCGTCGCCGACCCGACGATGAGTACGATCACCTGCACCGCGTCGTTGTAGGCGACGGCCCGCATGCCGCCGAGCGCCGTGTAGAGGCCGGTCAGCCCGATCACGAGCACCGATCCGATCCAGAAACTGTTGATGTAGACCGTGCCGATCTGGAGGTGTACTTCAGGCAGGAGCGTGGCGAAGACGACTCCGCCGGCGAAGATCCCGACGGCGATCTTCGACACGACGAAGGTCACGAGCGACACGAGCGACAGCACGTAACGCGAATGCGCTGAGAACCGGCGCTCGAGGAACTCCGGCATCGTGAAGACCATCGAGCGCGCGTAGAAGGGGACGAAGACCCACGCCAGCACGAGCAGGCACCACGCGTGCAGCTCGTAGTGGGCCATCGCCACGCCGTCAGCGGCACCCGATCCGGCGAGCCCGACGATGTGCTCCGACCCGATGTTGGAGGCGAAGATCGAGGCGCCGATGACCCACCAGCCCAGGTTCCTGCCGGCCAGGAAGTAATCGGCGGCGGTGTCTTTGCCTTTCTTCACGACGCGCCACGCGACAACCAGCAGGACGCTGAAGTAGGCGCCGATCATCAGCCAGTCAAGAGCGGTGAGCGTCGATCCGGTGTCGATAGTGTGGTTGGTCATGGTCGCCCGCGGATTTTACTTCAAGACCGGAGGCCCCGCGCGTCAAGGCCTGGATCTGGCGCCGGGCGAACTCGGGCGCCGCCGAGCGGGTATAAGATCAGCCAGCCTCAGGAGGGCCATATGAAGACACGACGGGAAACTGGCGCGCTCTCTGTCGGATTGTGCCTGCTAGTACTGACCATTGGCGTCCAGGCGCAGGCGCCGTCGCCTGCTCAGATGGTGACGGTGGTGAAAGCGGGGCGGCTGGTCGATCCGGAGACGGGCACCGCGTCCCTCAACCAGACGATCGTCATCGAGGGCGAGCGCATCAAGGCCATCGGCCCGAATCTCGCGGTGCCCTCCGGCGCGACCGTCATCGATCTCTCGAAGCTGACGGTCCTGCCCGGCCTGGTCGACGCGCACACGCACATGGGGATGACCTACAAAGAGCAGCCCGAGAACAACTACTACTACCTGACCTACATCACCGACTCGACGCCGCTTCGCGCCATCCAGGCCGCCTCCAACGGCATCCAGCTGCTCGCGTCGGGATTTACGGTCGTACGCGACGTCGGCAACAACGCGCTCTATGTCGACGCGGCGCTGCGGCAGGCGATCGAGCAGGGCTGGCTGCCCGGGCCGACGGTCATCCCTTCGGGCCCCATGATCGGCAGCACCGGCGGACAGTTCTGGCCGACGCCGGAGATGTACAAGCAGCACAACATCATGTTCCCCGAGTACATCGACGCCAACAGCCCGGACGAGATCGTCCGCGCCGTCCGCGAGAACATGCTGTTCGGCGCGAGGACGATCAAGCTGTGCATCGACTGCAAGCCATGGGGCTACTCGGTGGACGACATCAAGCTCGCCATCCGCGAGGCGGCGACGGGCGGATGCAAGGTCGAGGGCCACGTGCAGACGCCCTCTGGCGCGCAGCGGGCGATCGACGCGGGCATCTACATCATCGCCCACGGCAACGCGCTCACGCCGGAGCACCATCGCCAGATGGCGGCGAAGGGCATTTTCCTGGCCGGCACCGACACGCCGTTCACCGTCTGGCGCGGGACCGAGGCGGCGTTCAAGCGGGCGGTGGCCAACCTGAAGGACGCCTGGGAACAGAAAGTGCCGCTGACCTACTCGACCGACTTCGACTACTGGAACGAACGGATGAAGGACGAAAAGTCCGGCCGATGGCTGACCCGCGGCGAGCTGACGATTGACTTCCTGAAGACCTGGAAGGCCGCGGGCATTCCTGCGGCCGACACGCTGCGGGCCCTCACCATCAATGGCTACAAGGCGGCCGACATCATCGGCGATCGCGGGCCGATCAAGCCCGGGTTCTTTGCCGACCTGATCGCCGTGCCGGGCGATCCGCTGACCGACGTCGACGCGCTGCGCACGGTATCGTTCGTCATGAAAAACGGCGTGGTCTTCAAGCGGGACGGCGTGATGGCGCCCGCGGATTTCTTCCATCCCGGACCGGTGCGCATGCCGAACGGGCGCTGGACGAGGTAGGAGGCACTTGGAGCCGTTCATCCCGCTGGCCGGGCGATAGCCCCGCGCCGCTGGAGGAGGAGGACGAAGGGAGGATGCTGCTCCTCGTACTCGGGGTCGTGGCCGCGGTCGTCGGGCAGTTCGTCGAGGACGTCATCGATCTGTCGGCGTCGCTCGCGAGGCGCTTCGGGCAGGACAGAATTCTCCTCGTCGGGCACTCGTGGGGGACGGCGATCGGCATGCTGGCCGCCGCGAGGAGACCGGACCTGTTCTCCGCGTATGTCGGGATTGGCCAGATCTCGAGGGTGGCCGAGAGCGAACGGCTGTCCTACGAGTGGACGCTCGAGCAGGCCCGAAGAGAGGCCGACCAGGCCTCCGTGAAAAAGCTGACCGCGATTGGCCCTCCTCCGTATACCGGCGAGAGCCGCCGATCGAAGTTCATGACCGAGCGGCGCATCCTGGGGAAGCACGGCGGCGAGTACTACGGGAGCAGGATCGGGGCGTTCGGCGTCGTGCTCAAGCACCTCGTGTTATCGCGCGAATACACGATGGTCGACCGCATCAACTTCTTTCGCGGCATCTTCCAGTCGGTCGACGCGCTGTTCGATGAGCTCTACCTCGGGAACGTGGACCTCTTCGTCCAGGCTCCCGAGGTGAAGATCCCCGTTTGCTTCTGCCTCGGCCGCCACGACCACGAGGTGCCATCCGCGCTGTCCGCCCGGCACTTCGAGGACTTGAAGGCTCCGAGGAAGCAACTCGTCTGGTTCGAACATGCCGAACACCGAGGAGAAGGACGCGTTCAACAGGTTCATGATCAACACGGTCCGGCCCGCGTTGCAGGCGTCGGGATCTTACGATCCGGCCAGCTCGTCGTAGGCCCCGCCCAGCACGCGCGCGGTGAGCGGGCCGTGGTCGGGGTACCCCATCAGCGGGTCGGTGATCTTCACGATCTCCTCTCTCGACTTGCCGGCCTTCATTTCCCCACGGACCAACTCGATGAGCGCCGACAGGTAGTCGCGCATGTAAGCGAGATCGGCCTTGGTTCCGGTGATGGGGAACTTCGGCGCGCTGTGGCCGAAGATGTAGATGGTGTCGGAGGTGTGCTCGGCGGCGACGGTGTCGAGGACCTTGACCCAGTTGGCGATCGACGCGCCGCCGGGCCGGTCGATGACCGGGTGACGGCGGTTGAACACGAGATCGCCCATGTGGACGACGTTGGCCTTCTCGAAGGTGACGACGCTGTCCCCTCCGGTGTGCGCGGGCACGTAGTGCTTCAGGGCCAGCGTTTCGGAGCCGACCGGCTGGCGCCAGGTATCCTCATAGGTCGTGTCGGCGAATACAAGCTCTGGCGGCGGTGGCGCGCCGGGCTTGGCATTCTTTGCGGCGGTGGCGGCCGCCTCACGCTGCAGCGCCGGCACGTTCGAGTGGGCGATGATCGACCTGGTCACCGGCCGGAACACGCCGTTCCCACCGGTGTGGTCGCCGTGGTGATGCGTGTTGACGAGGACATCGATTCTCCGCCCGCCCGCGCGTTTCCTGATGCCCTCCAGGCAGATCGTGGCCGTCGCGGCGAACTGCGAGTCGATGACGGCCGCACTTTTCGGATCGACGTGCCAGCCGATGACGCCGCCCTGTCCGGTGAAGTAGCCGACGGTCCCGCGGACCATGGTGAACGCGGTCTGCGGCGGCGCCTGTGGAGTCTGAGCGGCCTGGGCCACGAGCGTGCGCAGGTCGAGCGCAGATGCGGCGAGGCCGAGTGACGATGCGGTGAGAAAGTCGCGACGGGTCAGTGACATGGCTGCAGGCTCCTTGCTGACCGGTGACAGTCCGGCTACAGGTCGCGCCGGGAACGGTGACTCTTACCAATCTACTCTATACTTTCTTTCGGCAGGGCCGTTCGCGGCAGACCGGTGTCTAACGCCACGAGGTGCGCATGAGATCGACGATCGGCTGTCTCGCCCTCATTTTTTGCCTGCTCATCCTGCCATCGTGCGCCACGACACGGCCGAGACTCCTCCCCGCGCCACACGCTCCGGACTTCGAGTCGTTCGTTTCGGCCGACGCGCTCGTCCGGGAAGGCTGCCTCGCGTGCCTGTACGACGCCTTGTCGGTCTACGAGCGGTTGGCAGCGAGTCCGGCGTTTCCATCCGCCCGGCTCCGCGCCGCGGACACGGCCATCCTCGTCGCGCTCCGCGAGCGTGAGATCGGCCTCGATCGGAGCAGCGTTCAGGCGAAAGCCCACGCGCTCGCGGCCTCACTTCCGGTCCCGTACGATCTCAGCTCGCACCTCGCGATGCTCGACGTCGTGCCTTGGAAAGCCGGAAGCACGGCGAAGGAGCGGCAGGACGAAATGCTCGGCGCGTTTCGGACGCTCACCTGGAACCAGCTGGCGTGGCGCCGGATCC
This sequence comes from uncultured Acidobacteriota bacterium, assembly GCA_963695795.1. Taxonomy (GTDB): domain Bacteria; phylum Acidobacteriota; class Vicinamibacteria; order Vicinamibacterales; family JAKQTR01; genus CAVOHU01. Next base: position 131,998 of record CAVOHU010000004.1, read on the forward strand.
TGCAGCGGGACGATGACGATCTGCTGAGAGCATCGCTGCGTCTCTCGCTCGAGTGCACCTATCGCGGGGGATTCACGGATCCGAAGGCGCCGGAACCCTGGCGGCCTGCAGAAGCGGCCGCGCCGCTTCTGCGATTTCGCGCGGCATTCTGCCTCGGCAGCGATACGAAACCTCTGACGGCCCTCCTCGAGGCCAATCCGCGCTTCACCGAGATCGAGCTCCTGCTCGGCGAGCTCTCCTTCGGCCAAGGGCGCCTGCTCGAAGCCGAACGCCACATGCTGGCGGCCTTTGCCGCGTTTCCGGAGTCGGCGCTGGCGGCCTCCTATCTCGGCAGCATCTACATGACCATGGAGGACTTCGAGGCGGGGCTTCCGTACTACCAGAAGGCCGTGGCGCTCATACCGGGGCATCGCGAGGCGCTACTCGGCGAGATGAAGCTCCTGAGCTATCTCAGCCGGGCGGAGGAGGCCATTCGCGTCGCCGATCGGATGATCGAGCTCGGCACGTGGTATCTGGGCGATGCGTATTACTGGCGGGCGCTGAATCGCCTGCAGCTCAAGGACGTCGAAACCGCGTGGAGCGACGTCCTGCAGGCGAAGAAGTACCTGCCGACCGACGGGGCCGTGGCGAAACTCACCGGCCAGATCGCGCTCGCGAGGAACGAGCCGGCCCGTGCCGAAGAGGAGTTCCGCATCGCGATCAAGTACAACGACAAGGACAGTGACGCGTGGTTCTACCTCGGCTCAGTGGTGTCGACATTCAAGCGCTGGAAGGAAGCAGCCGGCTGCTTCGAATCCGCCGAGCCCCTGTATGCGAAGGACGAATCGCGGCTGCGTGCGAAGGTCACGGAGATCGCCGAGTCGAAGTTGCCCGACGAGCGGAAGGCCCGGCTGACCGCGACGAAGCAAAGGCAGATCGCCGCGACCGTTCTGCAACAGGCGCGCAGCGCGTTCAGCGCGGCGGCCGGGTATTTCAACTGCGGCGAGTTCGAGAAGGCGCGCCTGCTGGCCGAGCGCGCCGCGGCCAACCCTGACATGGCGGACTCGGCGAAGAAAATACTCGAGCGGCTGCCCCGGAAATCACTCCCGGAGTGATTTCCAGCCGGTCGAACGACTTCCATCCGGCGGAAATCACTCCGGGAGTGATTTCCACGTGAGGTGATCCGTCTCAGCTCTCCTCCGGAGGGTCAGCTCTTGGCTGGCGCCGACTGCTGTTTGAACACGTTCATCGCCAGCGCGACCATCGAGCCCACGTCCGACACGTTGGCCGGCAGCACGAGATTGGTCGATCCGCTCACCAGGTGTCCGAACTGCGTGATGTACTGCTCCGCGACCCGCAGCTGGACCGCCTGCACGCCGCCGTCCACCTCGATGGCCTCAGCGACCTTGCGGATGCCTTCGGCGGTCGCGATGGCGACGGCGAGAATCGCTGCCGCCTGGCCCTCGGCCTCGTTGATCTGCTTCTGCTTGTGCGCCTCGGATGCCTTGATCACCTGCTGCTTGTCGCCCTCGGCGTTGTTGATGTTGGCGTCGCGCGCGCCCTCGGAGGTGAGGATGACGGCCCGCTTCTCCCGCTCGGCCCGCATCTGCTTCTCCATGGCGGCCAGCACGTCGGCCGGCGGCGTGATGTTCTTGATCTCGTAGCGCAACACCTTCACGCCCCAGGCTTCCGAGGCCTTGTCGAGCTCGGTCACGACGGCGATGTTGATATTGCTGCGCTCCTCGAAGGTCCGGTCGAGGTCGATCTTCCCGATCTCGCTCCGGAGCGTCGTCTGTGCGAGCTGGATGATGGCGAACAGGTAGTCGGCAATCCCGTAGGACGCCCGCTCGGGGTTGAGCACTTTCAGGTAGAGGATCCCGTCCACGCCGACCTGCACGTTGTCGCGCGTAATGCAGACCTGCGCGGGGATGTCGATTGACTGCTCCTTGAGCGTGTGCCGGTAGCGGATGACGTCGACAAACGGCAGCAGCACGTGGAAACCGGCGCTGAGCACGGCGGCGAACTTGCCCAGCCGCTCGACCACGTAGGCGCTCTGCTGAGGGACGACGACCGCGGTCTTCGCGATGACGATGACGACGAGAATCGCGAGGACGAACATGACGACGAGAGCGCCGCTCATAGATCACCTCTCTCAGGCTGGATCGAGATCACCAGGCCCTCCACCTGCACCACCTTGCAGCGGGTGCCGGAAGCGATGCGCTCCTCGCCGGCGTTCCGCGCCTGCCACGCCGTCCCGCGCAGCTCGGCCCGGCCGATCGAGCCGGGTTCCAGGTCGACCGACGCGATCGCCGTCTCGCCGACCAGGGCGTCCACCGCCTCCGGCTCGCCCATGCGCTGCTTCATCCACCGCAGCAGCGGATTGCGGAAGAGCACCAGGCCCGCGACCGACAGGGCCGAGAACGAGAACCACTGCACCCACACGGTGTCGACCAGGTCGACGCCGACCAGCGCGGCCGTGATGAGGGCGCTGACGCCGAAGAACACCAGATAGAACCCGCCCGGCGTCAGCATCTCGAGCGCCACCAGCACCAGTCCGGCAACCGCCCATTCCCACCAGAGCATATGTGTCTCCGCGTCTGCGCCCGCGCCCGCCGAGGCGCCGGTGAATTATCACCGATCTACGGCGAGAGCGGTGAAGAAGGTTGCGCGCGCTGCGCATCCCCTGCGCGGCGTCTTGACCGGCGGCACCGAATCGCTGAGGATCAGGATTCGAGAGACGCCCGCTGCAGTCGGCGGGCCGAGGGTCCCTCAATCATGAGTCCACTTCGGTCGGTCATCATTGGCAGTGGTTCAGAGATCCCGCCCAACTGCGTGTCGAATGCGATGCTGGCGAACATCATGGACACGACCGACGCCTGGATCCGCGAGCGCACCGGCGTCGAAACGCGCTACTACGTCGATGCCGGCACCTCCTCGCTCGATCTGGGCGCGGCGGCGGCCGAGCGCGCGCTGGAAGCCGCCGGGGTTGCCAGAGACGAGGTCGACCTCGTCGTCTTCGCGACGATGACGCCGGAGCGATACATGCCGGGTAACGGAGGCCTCCTGCAACACCGGCTCGGCCTCCGGCGGATTCCCTGCTTCGACATCCGGCAGCAGTGCGTCGGGTTCATCTACGGCATGCAGCTCTGCGACGCGCACATCCGCGCCGGGCTCGCGCGCACCGTGCTCTTTGTCGGCGCCGAGGTCCACACGATGTTCTCGCCGTATCGCGACGCGAGCTGGGCGCGCCTCCTGGGCAACGACGCCGCGCAAATCCCGGCCGAGGAGTGGGAGTTCACCAGCGCGATGAGACATCTCGCCGTGCTCTTCGGCGATGGCGCCGCGGCCGTTGTCGTGCGGGCCGCGGAGGATACCGAGCGCGGGGTGATCGATCAGATCCTCTGCGCCGATGGCGCGGCCTTCGAGCGGCTCTGCGTGCCAGGAGTCGGATCGCGGTTCCGTCCGTATGTCGACGAATCGATGCTGAAGCGCGGCGACCATTTTCCGGTGATGGACGGCCGCTACGTGTTCAAGATGGCCACGACGCGGATGGCCGACGTGTGCCGGCGGATACTCGAGCGGAACCACCTTGGGGTCGCCGACATCAAGATGGTGCTGATGCACCAGGCGAACCTGCGCATCAACGAGTACGTGCAGAAGTGGCTGGCGCTGCCCGACGACAAGGTCCTGCACAACATCCAGCGGTACGGGAACACGACGGCGGCCACGATCCCGCTGCTCTGGGACGAGTGCGTGCGCACCGGCAGGGTGAACCAGGGCGACCTCGTCTTGTGCGTGGCGTTCGGGGCGGGGATGAGCTGGGGCGCGACGCTGATCAGAGCCTGAGTGCGGGGAACATTCCGGGCTACAGGCTTCAGGCTCCAGGCTTCGGGCCTGGTCCAGCCTCAACGAGAAGAGCATTCCCGGCTTCAGGCTCCAGGCTTCAGGCCTTGTCCAGCCTCAGCGAGAAGAGCATTCCCGGCTTCAGGCTCCAGGCTTCAGGCCTGGTCTAGCCTCAACGATGCGGCATGTGCAGCTCGAGAATTCAGCGAGAGAGTCATGACGCGGCTTGGAGCCTGGAGCCTGAACGCCCCAGCCAGAGAGTGCAGCGCGACACCTGTGACCCGGCCTGTGGCCTGAAGCCTGTAGCCTGTCTCTGTTCTTCGTCTTGGCGGAAGCGCCTGGGAGTCGAACCCAGCCCCCCCGCGTTTAGCGGGGAGCGACCGATTTTGAAGACCGGGAGGGCCACCGGGCCCCGTTCGCTTCCGACTGTCCGCAGACCGTGCCGCCTCGGTGCCGCCTTCCGATCCGGCCCGCGCAGCACCGCACCGGACGCGCCCGCCCGGCCCGCGCGCCGCGCTTGTGACGATAATGATACGCCGAAGCGAATGGCGAGCTGCGGGGGTTTGCGCGGATGCGCTGGAGGAGTGCCGCGCTGGAAACGCCTGGGCGACCTGCGACATGCCGACCAAAGTGGCGTGAGGCGCAACCGTGTGGGAAGGTCAGGGTGCCCGGCTCCGCAGGAGCCGGAGCCGGGGAGCTTACCAAAGGGCGATGTTCAGCCTTCGATCAGCCGCACCTCGCCCGCGCGAGGGCCCTTCTGTGAGTCCTCCTGGGTGAATTCAACCCGCTGACCCTCCCTCAGGAGCTCAAACACTGCGCCGCGAACTGCGCTCCGGTGGAAAAAGTGCTCGATCCCTCCCTCGTCGCGGATGAATCCAAACCCCTTGTCGATGAGAAGCCTTGCGATCGTCCCGTTTGGCATACGAACTCCCTCCGGTCAACGAAGCGTCCTGGGGCGATTCCCAGGGTGTCCCAAGCCCGAGCGGCATGCACGCCCGAATGGCAAGCACCGCTTTCCGGGCTCGGATGAGCCCGACAATCGGGCGCGAAAGGGCGGGTACGCCAGCACTTAACTCAAGACAGGCGAAAGTGTAGGGGCTGAGCCTACAACAAGTCAAGGAGATCCATTGCAGTGGGCTCGTGGCTGGCCGGACATCAACCCCGACCAGTGTGCTCTCCGGAGGACGGCGCCATCCTCAGGCGGCCGACTCCGCCAAAGCCTCCCAAGGCGCGAAGGATGCCCGGTTCACTTTCAGCCGGCCGGCGTTGCAGCCTTGTCTTTCGCAGGTGGTGCGGGCGCGGGGTAGGTCGACCAGAAATGCCGGCCGCAGCTCGGGCAGACCCAGTACCGATCGGGTCGCCACGGCTCGCCCGGAGCGGGGTCCTTGAGGTCCATCGGAGTACCGCAACGCTGGCAACGAATGGTCGGAATCGTATCGGCCATGGAGCGCATCTTAGCCCGGAACCTCGGCGCGCCTCAATGCAGCACGCGCCCGCGGCCTTGGGGGCGGGTGGCTGAAGGCTGGCGGCCGAGTCACGCGTGGCGAGTCCCAGCTTCCGCCCTGAGCTGGGCTACCATGTCCGTTGGAGATCGTGTTCGCCATGATCGCCGGGATCATCCTCGCCGCAGGGGCATCGAGCCGCATGGGACGGACCAAGGCCCTGCTGCCGGTCGGCAACGACTGCTTCGCCACGCGCCTGGTCCGAACCTTCGCCGACGCGGGCATCGGCCGCGTCGTGGTGGTGTGTGCCGACGACATCGCGACTATCCGGCGCCGGCTCTCGGCATGCGGGCTCCCCGCGGAGATCGTCGCGAACCCGCAACGGGACGAGGGGCAGCTCTCGTCGCTTCGCGTGGGTCTCGCGGCGCTCGCCGCGCCCGAGCCGGAGGCCATCGCGGTCTCGCCGGTCGACATGCCCCTCGTGAGCGTGGAGACGATCCGGACACTGCTGGACAGGTGGCGGCACTCGCGTGCGCCCGTCGTGCGGCCTGCGCGCGCCGGGCGGCACGGCCATCCGGTGATCTTCGACCGGGCCGTCTTCGGCGAACTGAGGGAGGCGGAGGTCCGGGCCGGTGCCCGGGTCGTCATCCGCGCCCACGCCACCGAGGCCGTCGATGTGGCCGTCGATGACGAGGGCGCGTTCCAGGATATCGATACGCCGGAGGACTACGCGCGCCTCATCGGCTCTGCTTCAGGTACTTGAAGAACTCGCCGTCGGTGGACAGGATGAGCGTGCTGTCCTGCGCCAACACCTTCCGGTAGGTCTCCATCGTCTTGAGGAACTGGTAGAACTCGGGGTCGCGGCTGTACGACTCGGCGTAGATGCGCGTCGAGTCGCCGTCGGCCTTGCCCATGACTTCCTGGGCTTTCTTGTAGGCCTCCGACTGGATGCCCTTCAGCTCGCGCTCCTTCTGCCCGCGGATCTCCGCGCTCTTCCCCTGGCCCTCCGAGCGGGATCGCTCGGCGATCCGTTTCCGCTCCGAGATCATCCGTTCGTACACCTTCTGCTGGACCTCGGCCGTGTAATTGACTCGCTTGATCTGCACGTCGACCAGCTCGATGCCGAACTCGGCCACGATGGCCCGCGATTTCTCGAGCACGGTCCGCGTGATCTTGTCGCGGCCCATGGTGATGGTCGCGGCGGCCTCCTGGCCGCCCATGTCGACGTTGTCTTCCGCTTCAGGAAGCTTTCGGTCGGTCGTCCGCACGGCCTCGATCAGATCGTTGTTCGCGATCACGTTCCGGGTCTCGCCATCGACGATGTCGTCGAGGCGCGACTGCGCGCTGCGCTCGTCGCGCACGCGCTGGAAGAAGAGGAGCGGGTCCTTCACGCGCCACCGCGTGTAGGTGTCGACCCAGATGTACTTCTTGTCCTTGGTCGGGATCTGGTTCGGGTCGCCGCTCCACTCGAGCCACCGCTTCTCGAATCGGTTGACGTCCTGGATGAAGGGCACCTTCATGTAGAGCCCGGGCGAGGCGTGCGGCAGGCCCACCGGCTCCCCGAACTGCGTGATGACGCACTGCTCGGTCTCGTCAAGCGTATAGAGCGACGAGGCGAGGGCGATGAGGCCCAGGAAGATGAGCACCGCGAGGATGATGCGTTTCACTTCACCACCTCCTTCGGATCGAGATTCAGGAGTGGCACGAGGCCGCGGTTCTTCTCGTCGATGATGACCTTGCGTCCCGCCTTCGGCAGGATCTCGCCCATCGTCTCGAGGTAGAGGCGCTTCCGGGTGACGTCGGGCGCCTTCCGGTACTCGTTCTCGATATTCACGAACCGCGCGACGTCGCCCTTGGCGTTGTTGACGCGCTCGAGGGTGTACCCTTCGGCGGCCCGGATGACCCGTTCGGCTTCGCCGCGCGCGTTCGGCACCGCCTGGTTGTACTCGGCCCACGCGTCGTTGATGGCGCGTTCCTTCTCCTGGATCGCCTGGTTCACCTCGTTGAAGGCCGGCTTGACCGGATCGGGCGGGTTCACGTCCTGCAACACGATCTGGAGCACCTCGATGCCGGTCTCGTAGCGATCGCAGAGCTGCTGCAGCCGGAGCTTGCTGTCGACCTGGACCTTCTCGCGGCCGACCGTCAGGACCTCGTTCACGCTGTGGTCGCCGACCACCTCGCGCATGACCGCTTCGTTCATGTCCCGGAACGTTGTCGTGCCGCGCGGGTTGTCGAGGTTGCGGACCTTGAAGAGGTACTTGTAGGGGTCCTTGACTTTGTACTGGACGATCCACTCGACGACGGCGACGTTCAGATCGCCGGTGAGCATCTGGGACTCGGCCTTCGTCTCGTTGGTCTGCTCGAACTCGGACTGCACGCCGGCGACCCGGGTACGGAACCCGAACTCCGCCTTGAGCTGGCGCTGGACCGGTACCATCGTGACCTTGTCGATGAGCGGGAGCTTGAAGTGGGGCCCGGGCTCACGCGGCGGCCCCATGTACCGGCCAAAACGCTGGACCACCCCGACACTGTCCGCGTCCACCTGGTAGTAGGCGGAGAACAGGGCCAGGACGACGATCACCCCGATGATGATGTACCTGATCGTCGCGCCTCCGCCCTTGAAGTTGAACTGCGGCAGCTTGCCGACGTCGATGACCTCTCGACTTCGACGCTGCCAGTCTTCGATGCTCATCGTGCGTTCCTTCCAGGGCTAACGGGCATCAGGCGAGGATTTGGAGGTGCTGACGCCCCTGGCCCGATCTACGGGTAATCGAGGAGGGAGGATGCAGGTGGTGGACCAGACGGGGTTCGAACCCGTGACCTCGTGAATGCCATTCACGCGCGCTCCCAACTGCGCCACTGGCCCACGTCCGAGGAAAGGCAATTGTATCGCGGCGGGCGGACCAGGTCAAAGACGCGCGACGGCTCGAAAGCGCAGCGGATCGTCAACCGCTCACTCGATCGAGTCGGGCGGCACGCGATGCGCGAGCGCCAGCCACCTCGTCAGATGTGTGGCGGCCTCGAGCGGCGTCGTGCCGTAGAAGGGCATGAGGGCAGAGGGCACGCCGGGCCGGCGCGCGATCTGCGCGCGCCAGCGATCGGCCTGCACGCAGGCCGTCTCGATCACGTAGATCTGGCCTCCGATGGTTCGCTCGAATCGCTGGACGGCAATCGGCATGGACAGGTCCGGCACGCGCGCGGCGGAATGAACAACAAACGAAGACCTATTCTACGCGCCCGACGCGCTCGATCAAGCGAAGCAACGCGCGAAGCGCGGCGTCCACAGCCCTTCCCCCGACAGTTCACGCGGAAATTCGCCGGCGGATTTTCGCGCCTGTCGGATCTTGCACAGGAATTCCACCGATCCATCCACACCTTTTCCACAGCACCGCCGGATCGAGTCGCAATCGAGATACACCCCGCTCGCGCGGGCACCGATCGGGCGGCGATCACCGCTGCCTTGACGCTCCTCAGTGGCCCGACTACGCTGGGTTTCGCATGGCAAGACTGCTCGCAGGCCCTCTCCGGCCGGACGGGCGCGCCCGCAGGTTGCGCTGTCGAGCGGCGGGCGCCCTCGCCGCACTCTTGTGTCTCGGGGGCATGTCCCGCGCGGAGGAGACATCCGGATCATCGATTTTCCGGGTGTTCCTCAACGACGGCACCGTGATCGCGAGCTACGGGGAATCAGCGAGGACGGGCGACCGCGTGGTGTTCACGATGCTCGTCGGGCCGGAAGGCGACCCGTCGTCGTTTCACCTCGTCAACCTGCCGGCCGGCGTGGTCGACTGGCCGCGCACCACGCAGTACACCGATGCCGTGAGGGCATCGCATTACCGTGCCACGCGCGGCGAGTCCGATTACGCCGCGCTGACCTCGGAGGTCGCGCGCGTGCTGAGCGATCTGGCGGTCACCGTGGATCCCCTCAGGCGCCTGACGCTCGCCCTGCAGACGCGCAGGTTCCTGCAGGAATGGCCCGCGCGCCACTACGGCTACCGGGCCGCCGATGTCCAGGAGCTGGTGTCGGTGCTCGACGAGTCCGTCTCCAGCGCGAAGGCCGCGGCCGGCCAGCAGAGTTTCGACCTGAGCCTCGTCTCGATCACGCGGCCGCGCGAATTCATTCTCCTGCCCGCGCCAACCCTCACCGAGATGATCGCCGGGGCGACAACGGCGGCGAGACTGTCCGACGTGCCCGCCGATCGCGTGACGCTCCGGCAGGCGATTCTCGCCGCACTCGATCGGCACGAGGGCGAGATCGACTCCGCGTTCAGGCGCGGCCTGCGACGGATCATCGCGCCGCAGCTCGAGGCCGGGATTCGCGAGGAGCAGCTGTACAATCGGTTTCGCGAGCGCTTCATGGGGGATGCGACCGCCTGCGCCGCCAAGGGCGACGTTCGAGGCGTCGCGCGGATCCTGGATCAAGTGAGGAGGCGCGTCGTCGAGTTCAGCCGAGGGCGGCCGCAGGAGACCGCCGCGCTGACTGAAGCCATCGAGTCGCGGCTGCAACAGGCCCGCGCTCAACGCCTGGCGCTCGATCAACAGGCGTTGCGCCTGGAGACGTACCGAGAGTACATCCGGGGCATGAACGCCGTGTTCAGGGACCTCGCGAAGGTCCACGGCGATCTCGCCGAGGTCGTGGCGATGGCCGGCCCCAGGCCCGCGTCCCTGCCAGGGCTCGTCGAGCGGATCCAGGAGAGCGGCAGCCGCATCAGGTTCCAGAAGCCGCCACGGGAGCTCGAGGATGCGCAAGAGGTCCTCTTGTCGGCGGTGCAGATGATGATCGAGAGCTTCAGGCTTCGCCGCGAGGCCGTGCTCGCCAACGACCTGCAAGTGGCGCAGAACGCGTCAGCCGCGGCCGCCGGGTCGCAGCTCCTGCTCGATCGAGCCAGGGCCGACATCAACGCGTACTTCGGCCCGCCTCCATTCCGGTGATCACTCCGCGCACCACGCGACTCGTGCGGACTTCGACGCTGCGATCGTCCCGCCGCGCCGTGACAAGGTTGTGCCTGGAGGGCGAATCGCGAGCGGCTCGCCGGCGCGCGGTCCTCGTGCCGGGCCAGGGCGCCGCCGAGCATCTCCGGCGGGCGCTCGAAGCCGCCCGTCCGCTCGACGGCACGGCGGTCGTCATCCCGGACTTGGTGACGCGAGACGAATGGCTCGAACGGCTCTTCCAGACCCTGCCGGGATGGCCCGCAGCTCCAAGTCCGCTCGAGCGCGAGGTGCTCCTCCAGGCGGCAGCGCGGGACGCCATCGCGGCGGGCCGGATGCCGCCCTTCCGGCTCCGCGCCCGGATCGTCGAGGAGATGCTCGCCTTCTACGATTCGCTGCGCCGCCAGCTGAGGACGGTCGCGGATTTCGAGCGCCTCGTCACCTCCGACCTCGAGCGCGCGGTCGATTCGGATCGCGGAGCCCGCCGGCTGCTGGCGCAGACTGAATTCCTCGTCGCCGCCTTCAGCGGATATGAATCCCGGGCGCTCGAGGGGCGGCTCACCGACGAACACGCGCTGCGCGACCGGCTGCTGGAGGGGAGAACGGAATCGGCCTACCGGCACGTGATCGTGACGGTCGGAGACCGAATCAACGATCCCGCCGGGCTCTGGCCGTGCGATTTCGATCTTCTCGCTCGCATTCCGGGCCTCGATCGAATCGACATCGTCGCCACGGCGCCCGCGATCGACGCGGGGTTCGGACTGCGCGTGCAACAGGCGCTGCCTGGCATCGAACTGGTGAGGGGCGAGGAGGAGGCGTCCGATCTTTGCCGGCCGGTCCTTTCGGTGCCTTTGGGCATCGGAACCGCGCGCCACCACGTCTACCGCGATCGGGAGGCCGAGCTTGGCGAGGTCGCACGAAACGTCAAGCACGCGGCGCGAAGCGGCACCGGCGCGGGCCTGCCACGGACGGCGATCGTGTTCAAGCGGCCGCTGCCGTATGTCTACCTGGCGCACCAGCTGCTGCCCTCCGCTGGCATCCCGTATCAGACCTTCGACGCGCTGCCCCTGGCCGCGGAGCCCTACGCGGCTGCGCTGAACCAGATCTTCGAGTGCGTCGATTCCGGCTTCTCACGGTCGTCGCTCGTCGCTCTGCTGCGCGCTCCGATGTTCAGGTTCGACGTCGAAGGGCACCGGCTCGAGGGGTCGGTCCTCATGGCGCTCGACCACGAGCTGGCAGAGCGGCGTTACCTCGGCGGTGTCTCCGAGCTCACCCGGCTGGCCGAGGAGCTCACCACCGGTTCGCCGCGGGGTGGAGTAGACGCCGGCGGATCGCTTGCGGATGCCGCTGAAGCTGCCGCATCGGCCGCACGCGAGCTTCAAGCCCTGGCAACCCCCGACCGTCCTTCGGCGCACCTCGGCGTCATCCGATCGTTTCTGGACGCCCATGACCATCTCCGGCGTCACGACCCCGGGCTCCGCGAACGCCATCTGCGAGCGCGGAAGGCGATCCGCGATGCGCTCGCGCAGTTGCGAGCCGCGTGCCTCGCGCACGACGATACGCCCGGGCCCTTCGCGGATCTCGCCTCGACGGTGCGCCGATGGATTGAAGACCAGACGTTCTCGCCGAGAACCGGTTCGTCCGGCCTTCACCTCCTGGACGCCCAGACCGCCCGCTTTGGGGAGTTCGATGCGGTCTACCTCGTCGGACTCATCGAACGGGAGTGGGCACAGGGCCAGAAGCGCAGCATTTTCTACCCGCCGTGGCTGTTGAAAGACCTCGGCTGGCCCCAGGACGCCGACACGGCTCCCGCGACTCGCGCGGCCTTTCTCGAACTGCTCGATCTGCCCCAGCAGACGGTCTCGGTGTCGGCCTTCACGCTTGAGGACGATTCGCTGGTCGATGCCTCGGTGCTGGTGGAGGAACTCGGGCAGTCCGGGCAGATCCCGGTCGCTGCCCTCGCTCACCACGCAGGGCGCGTGTTCGCTTCAGAAGCGCTCAAGCGGGATCCTCTCCGGCCCGACGTCCTCGGGGGAGACGCCAGGGGCTGGTTCGACCTCCGCCGCGCGCGGGGACCCTTCGACGAGGCGCGGTTCCATGGGCAGGCGATGCCGCTCGTCGCGAACGCATACAAGGTCAGCGCGCTCGAGCGCTACCGCGAGTGCCCGTTCAAGTACTTCGCCTCCGAGGTCCTCGAGCTCGGGGAGGAACCCGAAGACGAAGACGCGATGAGCCCGAGGCTGCGTGGCGTGTTCGTGCACGGGGTCCTGCAGCAGTTCTTCGAGCGGTGGCAATCGGCGGGCCACGCGAACATCACGCTCGACTCGCTCGACGCGGCCCGGTCGATGTTCGCCGAGGTGGTGGAGGAGGTGCTGTCCAGGCTGAACGAGGCCGAGGTCGCGATCGAGCGTGAGCGGCTGCTCGGATCGCCCTTGGCCCCGGGCATCGGGGAGATCATCTTTCGGGCGGAACTCGGCCGCTTGGCGCCGGTCGTGGAGCGGAAATTCGAATACTCACTCGACTGCAACGCGGCGTTCCGGACGGGCTCGACCGAGCGGATCATCGCCGTTCGGGCGAAGGCCGATCGGATCGATCTCCTGGAGGACGGCACGTTCCGGGTCGTCGACTACAAGCTGTCCCGCGCGCCCAGGATCAAAGACGCCGTCCAACTGCCGGCCTATGCCGCGGCGGCCCGCACCAGGCTTGCCGGCCATGGAGGACGGGACTGGCAGCCGTCGGAAGCCGCGTATGTCGCGTTCGGGAAGGACCGCAACTACGTGACGCTCGAGGCCGACAGCGCGAAGTTCGATGACACGCTTCGGGAGGGAGAAGCGCGGGTGGTCGAGACGGTGGAAGGCATCGAGCGAGGCGCATTCCCTCCCTCGCCGGCCGACAAGCACCTGTGCACGTATTGCCCGTTCTCGGGTGTCTGCCGGAAGGAGTACGTCGGTGGGGAGTGAGTCCGTCCTCGGCGACGCGGGTGCGCGGGCGGCGGCGATCGACCCGCGCAAGAACGTCGTGCTCGAAGCGTCGGCCGGGACGGGCAAGACGCGCGTCCTCGTCGACCGCTACGTCGGACTGCTCCGCGCGGGCGTCGAGCCCATCAACATCCTCGCCATCACCTTCACCCGCAAGGCCGCCTCCGAGATGCGCCAGCGCATCATCGATGAACTGCGCGCGTCCGCCGATCGCTCGGAGGACGGTCGGATGCGGTGGCGCACGCTTCGGGACCGGCTGAACGAGATCGCCATCAGCACGATCGATGCCTTCTGCCTCTCGCTGCTGCGGGAGTTTCCGCTCGAGGCGGACCTCGATCCGGGGTTCGAGGTGGCCGACGAGACCGAGGTGCCCCGGTTGGTCGAGGAGGCACTCGACCGGACCCTCAGGATCTGCCGGGGCCTGACCGCCGGGCACCCGGACATCCGCCTGGTGTTCTCGCACCTCGGCGAGTTCAAGCTCCGTGCCGGCTTGGCGGCGCTGCTGCAGCGCCGGCTGGTGGCGGGGTCGGCGCTCCACCGGTTTCTCACCTCGGGACCCCGCGACTTGACCGTCGAGCGCGCGTGCGAACTGGCCGTCGGACGGCTCGTCGCAGCCCTCCAGTCGTTTCCGGGCGGCGTCGAAGGACTCCTTTCGGCCGGGCCCGACCATCCGGGTTTCAGGGAGCTCGCCCGCGACCTGCGCTCCTGCGTACCGCACGAGTCTGGGTCGGGCGGCGCGGCCACCTCCCCGGTTGCCGTTCGGCACCTGATGGATCGGATGAGCGCGGACTTCCTCACGCAGGCTGGCGAGCCTCGGAAGCTGCTGCCGAGGGAATACACCGAGTCTCACTACTCCTCGAGAGCAGCTCGCAAGCATCACCAGGACGGTGTCGCGGCTGCGGCGCCGCTGGTCCGTGATGCGCTCCTGGCATACCGGCGGGATCTGAACGTCGTGCTCTCGCGCGGCGTGTACCAGACGTTCGCCGTCGCGACCGAGCAATACGATCACGCCCTCGAGACGCACGGCGTCCTCGACTTCTCAGGGCTCCTCTCCCGCGCGACGCTGCTCGTCGGCCAGATGGACGAGTTCGCTCGGAGCCGCTACCGGCTCGAGTCGCGCTATCACCACATCCTGGTTGACGAATTCCAGGACACCTCCCGAGCACAGTGGAACCTGGTGTCCCAGCTCATCGCGACCTGGGGCGAAGGACTCGGGCTGGCCCATGAGGGCGCCATCGCACCGTCCATCTTCGTCGTCGGCGACCGCAAGCAGTCCATCTACGGGTTCAGGGATGCCGAAGTCGAGCTATTCGAGGCCGCGGCCGCGGCAATCTCGGAGCTCGGAAACCCCGCAGAGACGCGGCAGAGCATCGCTCACAGCTTCCGCTCAGTGCCCGCGCTCCTCGCCTTCGCAAACGATCTGTTCTCCGAGGTCGAAAAGGCCCCCGGCCGGGGGGACAGCTTCCGCTACGACTCGTCCGATGCGTTTCCGAACGAGGAGCCCGCCGGGGCACCGCCGCCAGACGAGGTGCCGATCGGTATCATGGCCGCGCCTGACCCCGCGGCTTGCGCGGAGGCGGTGGCGGACGAAGTCTCGCGGCTGTTGACGGACACGACGGTGCGCGACCGTGCGACCCTCGCGCTCCGCCCGGTCCGGCCCGCGGACATTGCGATCCTGTTCCGATCGCGCGAGAGTCACCGAGTCTTCGAGGAGAGACTGCAGCGGCGGGGCGTCTCGACCTACGTCTACAAAGGACTTGGCTTCTACGACGCCGATGAGGTCAAGGACATCGTCGCGCTGGTGCGGTATCTGGCCAATCCGGAGTCGGACCTGCGGGCCGCCGCGTTCCTCCGCTCGCGCTTCGTCCGGATCTCGGACGTGGCGTTGCATCGACTCTCGCCCGGTGTCGCGGCCAGTATCAGCGGCGTTGGGGACGGCCGCCTCGACGTGCTCGATCGCGACGACCGGCAGGTCGTCGACCGCTTGCGAGCCAGCGTGCGTGACTGGCTGGCGCTTGCCGACACCGTGCCGCCCTCGGAGCTGCTGGACCGTGTCGTCTCCGACTCGGCCTTCGAGTTCGAGCTGCGCGGGCCGCGCCTCGCGCAGGCCCAGGAGAATCTCAAGAAAATCCGCGCGCTCGTCCGCAAGATCCAGAACCGGGGCTACCTCACCTTCGATCGGCTCTCGGCCTACATCGACGAGCTCGCCGGCGGCGACGAGTCGAATGCCGTCGTCGACGCGGCCGACGCGGTCAGTTTGATGACCGTTCACGCCTCGAAGGGCCTCGAGTTCCCGGTCGTGTTCGTCGTCGACCTCAGCCGCGGGACCGGCGGAGCGCGGCAGGCCATCCGGGTCGCCGCGCATGGGGCCGATAGCGAGGCGGTTTCGATAGGGGACTACGAGTCCGAGGCCGACCGGGACGGCAAATTGCGCGACCGCGAGGAAGACAAGCGTCTGCTCTATGTCGCGGTGACCCGCGCTCGCGATCGGCTGTATCTGAGCGCGACTGTCGAGGAGGGGAAGTTCCGGTCAGGCCACGGAGGCCTGAGCGCGGTGCTCCCAGCGTCCGTGCGTGCGCTCTTCGAACAGGCCGCCGGATCGCCTGCGGAAGAAACGATCGCTTGGGCAGCTCGCTCGGGGCGGCGCCATCGATTTCGCGTCTGCACTCCGCGGCCGGCCGGCGGCGAGTATCCAGTCGCGCAACCGGGAATCGAGCCGGGCGGCACGATCGAGGCCGGCGCGCCCGCACACGACGACTTCGAGCCAGTCGCCGATCTGGAGTCCGTGCCGCGGCCGACCGCCAAGTCGCTCGCGGCGAGCGTCCAATCCGAGGTCGGACCCTCGGCGCGTGCCTCCGCCGGAGGGTCGGTGCTGGTCGGCGAACTGGTGCACCGCCTGTTCGAACGGCTGGGCATCCGCGAGCCGGGAGATTCCACCTCGCTCGAGCGGCTGGCGCGCAGGCTGCTCGACGGACTGGCTGACCCCTCCACTGATGCAGGCGGGGAGGGTTCATCCGCGGACCCGGTGAGTGACAACGACGACTCGATCGTCGGGCAGGCGGTGGAGCTGTACTCGAGGATGCGGGCGTTTCCCAATGTGGCCCGCGTCCTCACCGAAGGCGACTGCCTCTTCGAAGTGCCCATCTCCCTGCGCCTCGGTCCCGGCGCGTGGGCCGCGCTCCGAGCCCTTCATCCGTTCTCCGCTCCAGCGGCGCCATCGATCGTCCGGGGACAAATCGACTGTCTCGGGCGCATGCCCGACGGGTCGATGGTCGTGATCGACTTCAAGACTGGAGCAGCGAGGCCGGCCGATCGCGCGCAGCTCGACGTCTATCTTCTGGCTGCGCGCGCGATCGAGCCGGGGTGTCCGGTCAGAGGACTCCTCGTCTATCCGGATGGCATCGTCGAAATGTGAAAATCGGCGCAACCGGCGCGGACCCTCGGGCGTCTAACGGATCAAGGACGCAATCCTCGACAGTGAAAGGTGGACCGATGGCTACCCTCGAATCCCGGAAGGAGACTGGCGTTCGACCCGGGCTCGAGCTCGACGGGCTGGACGCGTTGCCGTGCGGGTGTGTTGCCGCCCGTTACAAGGCGCTCCCGTGGGATGGCCATCTGGTTCGCGTCGAAGCGAAGGGTCCTCACTGCGGATACCCAGCGCACTCGATCGGGGCCGTGCTCGGGTTTGGATCGCGGGCGGATCTGCTGGCGGTCGAGGCCTCGGAGGACTCCGCCGCGGGTGACCTGCCTGTCGTCGGCGGTTAGCCGGATCGCCTCGGCCGGGAGGGTTGTTCCCGGATTCAGGCGACCGCGGTCAGCGGGTCTGCCGCTCCGCCCATTCGCGCGCCCGGGCCTCGGCTTCCGTTCGCGTCTGGCCCACGAGCAGGATCGAACGATCAGGCTTGCCATCCGATCCCCGCACCACCCAAGCTACCCAGTGCCCGCCGCGCTGTTCGGATTTGATTTCGTAGGTCGCCATTCTGATGTTCCTGTGCTCCGCACCGATTGTGAGGACCGATCGCGCCCCTCATTTATACCGCAGTCGGGCGCGGAAGTTCGTCATTGCGTCCCCCGCCTGCCATTCCGTACAATTCATGTGCGCCGAAACGGCCTCGAACGGGCCGGCTTCGGGCGAAGGAGCCAGATGATGCCATTGACCTGTCCGAACTGCAGCAACACGCAGAACTTCCTGGTGAAGACGCTGCAGGCCCATGTCGTGCACCTCGAGGAAAGCCGCGTCGATGTGTCGGAGGAGAACCGTCCGGCGGTCTTCGAAGTCCTGTGCGATGAGTGCGACACGCCCGTGAATTTCGACGACCTCGAAGATGCCGTTCGCCGCGAGGTCCTGCTCGCCCTCGGCGCTCGCTGAGGATCCTGGCCCGCTCGCTCCCTCCGCGTCACTCGAGATTCCCGTTCGCCAGTTTGTTGACGGTGTCAGGGGTCAATGGCACGGCCTCGCCGGCCGCCGTGCGCCCGCGCGGCTATGGCCCCGGCCGAATCACGGCTTCGTCCTCCGACTCCTCCTCGAAATAGTCGCACTCCCGGCAGTTCCACTCCCGCACGACGCGGGTTGACACCTGCGAGGAGCCGGGAATCCGGTCCGTGATCGTCCTCGGCACGATCCGCATGGTCTCGCCGCACAACGGGCAGTCCTTGACATCCGGCATGGCAGCATCTCCGCCTTCCGCCCGGGCGACCGTCCGACTGCGGGGCGCCCGGGTCAGGACGGCCGCTTGTATGGTAGCCTGTCTCGTGCGCGACCAGGCATTCAGCAACGGACTGGGGAGATGGCCAGGGCCTCCCGAGAGACAGCCGGCCAGGCGTCTCTCCGAGCAAGGCCCGTTCGCCGATGAGATCGCCATCGACTTCCCGGCCGTTCCCGCGATCGTCGCCAGGATTTGCGCGCGGCTCTCGGAAGAAGACGAGCGCTCCCCCTGTCGCCTGGAATCGTCCTGATGAGCGAGACTCCGGTCGAGCCGGCCCCATCCCCGATGGTCCGCCACGCGGACCTGCTGGGGATCCTGTACCTGGTCTGGGGCGCGCTCTCGCTCGTCGTCGGCGTTTCGGTCCTCATCCTCGCCGCCGGCGCCGCAGCCATCATCGCGTCCAACAACGAACCCGCACATCCGGCGGGCCTTGCCGCGCGTGTCACGGCGGTCACCTTCTTTCTGCTCGCGGCCTGCGCCATCGCGTGGGGAGGGGTCCACGCGTGGAGCGGCTACGCGATCCGCCGCCACCGCGCGTGGGCGAGGCTGGTCGGGCTCGCACTGGCCGTGCTGAACCTGCTCTTCATCCCGTTTGGAACCGCGCTCGGCGCCTACGCGATGTGGGTGCTGCTGACCGAGCAGGGCCGGCGGCTCTTCGAATCAGCGGAACCCAGTCAGGCGTAGCGGCCCGGCCGGCCATCCGGATTCCCGGCATCAGGCTGCCGATCCGTGTGCCGCGACGGGTCGAGCTCAGGGCAGGTCGATGGTTCCCTGAGGGGTCCACGGTCCGCAGCGCAGGATGCGACGGAGCGAACGCCATCCTCCGGCCGCAAGACCGTGGTCTCTGATGGACGCTTCGGCGTAGTGGCTGCAGGACGGCTCGAACCGGCAGCGAATCCCGACTTTGCCAGCAATCGGCGAGAGGGCGGCCTGGTACCCGCGGATCCCGGCGATGGCGACAACCGCGCCCCACTGCCTGGCCGGGGGCCGCGTCAGGTCGAATGCAACCGCCGCAACGGTGAGCGTTGCCGCGATTGTCCAGCGGATTCGACGTCGAGACCAGGGCGTCACGTGATTGTCATCAGGCGGCCCGATCCGGCCGACGGCCCGGCCCCTGTCGCGGATCGCCGGTCGAGACGAGATCAGCCCCGTTCCGCGAAGCGGCTGATGAAGGGCACGATCAACCGCCCGCCCTGGATCCCTCGAACCATCGCGGCCCCGTGCAGAACCACGAAGCCTAGCCCGATGAGCGGGCCGGCCAGGCACCCGAGGCAGCCGATTCCCATCGCGGCGCCGGCGATCACATTGAAGAGGATCCAGAAGGCGAGCTCCGCGACGAGCAGTACGATGCCGTGGCGCGCGTGCCACTGGACCTCCGCGTCGTCTTTCTCCACGAGCAGCGGAACGAGAGCGAGGATCCAGAGGTAGGAACAGACGATCAGGATCGTGCGATTCCCGGAACGTGGCGTGCCAAGTTGATCCAAGTCCGCCATCGGGAGGTTCCTCAGGGGCTCACGGAAGCGCGGGATGGCTCGGAGTCTATCGAAACCTGCCAGGACCGTCCAGCCGCGCGGGTGAATGCCGGCCTCCGGCCGGCGCCCGGCCTCTAACGAGGTATTGCGTTCGCGCGCGTGGTGATTATGAGATACTGTGCGGCGTCCACGGGTGAGTCATTCGCCCGTCCGGGTGCGACGAGCCGGGGATGGCGCGTCCCTCAGGGCCGCCGCACGGGCGCAGGGCGAGCGTGTCAACGTGGAGAATGGAGTACATCGCATGAACCTCCAGGCAAGAATCACGAACATCATCACGAAACCGAAGGAAGAGTGGCCGGTCATCGCGCAGGAACAGACGACCGTTGCGGCGCTCTACCAGTCGTACATCTGCCTGCTGGCTGCGATCCCGGCCGTGGCCACCTTCATCGGCCACAGCGTCATCGGGATCACGCTCCCCTTCGTTGGACACTATCGGGCACCGATGGGGACGGCGCTGGTCGGCGCGGTGGTGAGTTACGTGCTGACGCTCGCCTCCGTCTACATCGCGGCGATGGTGATCGAGAAGCTCGCGCCCAATTTCGGATCGAAGGGCGACACGGTCCAGGCGTTGAAGCTGGTGGCCTTTGCTTACACGCCGGCCTGGGTGGCGGGCATCCTCGGAATCATCCCCGCCCTCGGAATTCTCATCATCATTGCCAGCCTCTACTGCATCTATCTCTTCTACATCGGCCTGCCGCACATGATGCAGACGCCGGCTGACAAGGTCATTCCCTACATGATCGTCAGCGCGCTCATCATCATCGTGCTGTCGATCATCGTCGGTGTCATCGTCGGCATCTTCACCGCTCCGGCGTTGATTTCGCCAGCGTTGTAGGCCGAGCTTGGGATGCGACCGGGGCGCGGGTCGGCCGCGACGCGCCCCGGTCGAACCCGCTCGATCTCCTGCCCGTGGGGTCCCCGAAGAGGTCCTCTCAGAAGTCCACGTCCACGATTGCGGGCTCACCGAGATTCAGCGAGGCCAGATCGGCACCGACGCGCTCGCGATCGCCGACGACCACCACCGCCAGTCGGTCCGGGTCGATGTGCTGCAGGGCCACCCTGCTGACCTCGGCGCCGTCCACCGCCCGGACGGCGGGCACGAACTCCTCGAACGTGGTATCCGGCAGATCGTAGAGGACGAGCTGCGCGAGCGACCTGGCGATCTGCGCCGGCGTTTCGAAGCTCCTCGGGTAGCCGCGGGTCAGCGCCGCCCGCGCCAGGTCGAGTTCGTCCACCGTGGCAGGCCGGTCTGCCCGGATGGCCAGGATTTCGCCCATCGCCTCGCGAATCGAGTCGGCGGTGGCGCTTGTCTGGACGCTCGTCTGCAGCACGAAGGGGCCGCGGCCCTTCCGGAACTCGAACATCGTGTGCGCGCCGTAGGTGTAGCCCTTGTTCTGGCGGAGATTCAGGTTGATGCGGCTGACGAACTGTCCCCCGAGGATGGCATTCAGCACGAGCAGCGCGTGATAGTCGGGCGAACGGCGTGCCGCCGCCACGTGGCCGACGCGCAGTTCCGACTGCGCGGCCCCCGGCCGGTTCACGAGCACGATCCGCGGCGCCGGGGTCGAATCGCCGCCGATGGCCGACCCGAGGCGATCTTCGAGCCGGCTTTCGCGGGCTGGCGCCTCCCACCGGCCGAATGCGCGCTCGGCGGCTTCGACCGCCGAGCCGTGCGTGATCGCGCCGACCGCGACGAGCGTCGCGCGTGAGGGGAGGTAGGCCCGGGCGTGGAATGTCTCCACCTCCTCGAGCGAGACGTCCCGCAGCGTCCGGGAGGCTCCGATGGGCAGGTGGCCGTACGGGTGGCCGCCGTAGACGTGCGAGAGAAACACGCGCTCGGCCACCGCCGACGGCACATCACGCAGCTGCAGCAGGCGATTGAGGCGAAGCTGGCGGACGCGGTCGAAGTCGGCCCGCGCCAGCCGCGGAAAGACCACGATGTCGGCCAGCAGCGCTAGCGAGGGATCGACGAGCCGGCTGAGCGTGGTCAGGGCGAGGATCGCGGCATCGGGTCCGACCTCGGTGTCCAGGTCCGCGCCGAGCCTCGCGAGCGCGTCCTGGATGTCGATGGCGGATCGGTCGCCGCTGCCCTCGTCCAGCATATCGGCGGTGAGCGCGGCAAGTCCCGGCCGAGCCTCGGGATCGGTCGCGCCGCCGGCCGGGACGAGCAGCACGAAGCTCACCAACGGAAGGGCGGGCCGTGATACGCTCCACACGGAGAGACCGTTTGCGAGCCGGCTCTTCTCGACGTACGGGAAGCGGTACGCGGGCTCGGGGCCGAACTCCGGCAGGCGGGAGCGATCGACTGGCCTCACGACAGCACCACGCGTTCCGACCCCGGCGCGGAGAGACCGGTGCTCCCGCGCGGCACGACGCTCAAGGTCACCGACCGATCCGGCGACAGGAAGCCGCGTGCGGCGTCGCGAAGGCCGTCGGGTGTTGCGCGCCGGTAGCGATCCAGATCGCGGTCAAACGAGCCCGGGTCGCCCAGGTACAGGTTGTAGGCGTTCAGCTGATCCGACTTGCCGCCGAATCCTCCAACGGTCTGGAGCCGGTAGATGAAATGCGCTTCGGTGAGCGTCGTCGACCGCTCCAACTCGTGGAGCGACGGCCCCTCGGCGGCGATCGCCGCGATTTCCTCGAGCACGGCACGCTCGATCACGTCCAGGCCGACTCCGGGAACCGCGCTCGCCACGACCTGGAAATAGCTCCCCAGCTCTCGCGAATTCTGGAAGGCCGCGACCTCGGTCGCGATCCGCTGCTCGTAGACCAGTCGCCGGTACAATCTCGAGGCTTTTCCTCCGGCGAGCACGTCGCCGAGCAGATCGAGCTCCGCGTCGACGGGCGCAAACATCGCCGGCGTCTGCCAGCTCACGTAGAGCCGTGGCAGCTCCACGCGGTCCTCGAGCGCCAGCCGGCGAGGCCTCGCAAGTGAGCCCGGGGGCGGCACAGCCACGGACGGCGGACCTGCGGGAATGTCGCCGAAGTACGCCGAGACCATGCCGATCGCCGAGGACGCGTCGACATCGCCGGCAAGCACGATGGAGGCATTTGCGGGGTGGTAGTGCGACTCGAAGAATCGCCGGACCTCTGAGATCGAGGCCGCCCTGAGGTCGTCCGGGGAACCGATCGTGGTCCAGTGATACGGATGGTTGGAGGGGAAGAGCGCCTGCACGATGGCCATGGTCGCCAGGCCGTACGGTCGGTTCTCGTACGACTGGCGTCGCTCGTTCAGTACCACTTCCCGCTGCGTTTCGAACCGCTCCTCGGTCAGGGCCGGCAGCAGGTAGCCCATGCGATCCGATTCCATCCAGAGTGCCAGCTCGAGGGCGCTTGTCGGCACCACCTCCCAGTAGTTCGTGCGATCGCTGTTCGTGGACCCGTTGGCCGATCCGCCCGCCTGCTGAATCGGCTCGAAGTACCCCGAGTTGTGATTGGCCGAGCCCTCGAACATGAGGTGCTCGAACAGGTGCGCGAGCCCCGTCCGGCCGGACGCTTCGTCCTTCGAGCCGACGTGGTACCAGATGCTGACGGCGACGATGGGACAGGTCCGATCCTCATGAACGATCACCTGGAGACCGTTGGGCAGCACCTGTTTCGTATACGGGATATCCACGCCGTCACCCCGTGGCCACCCGCCGCGCGCCGGGAGATTCCCTTGTCGAGCGCGAGCCGGGTACCGGATGATAGGACCTTCACCGCGAAGGAAGGAAAGGCAACAGTCGGTCCTCCGACAATCGTATCGGCAAAGTATGGGCACGGCAAACGACGAACTCGCCTGGCGGATGCTCGCCATTCTCGGCCTGGGAGAGTTCCTGGGCATGACGCTGTGGTTCTCGGCAACCGCCGTGACACCGGCGATCGTGTCCGAACTCCACATGAGCGCCGGCCAGGCCGCGTGGCTGACCATGGCGGTGCAAGGCGGGTTCGTGGCTGGCACGCTCGTCAGCGCCGTGCTGAACCTGGCCGATCTCATCAGCGCCCGAAGGGTATTCGGCGTCGGCTGCCTGATTGGAGCGGCGGCCAACGCCGGTGTGGCCGTGTCGGCCTCGCCCGAGATGGCGATTGCGCTCCGGTTCCTGACGGGCGCCTCGCTGGCGCTCGTCTACCCTCCCGCGATGAAGATCGCGGCAAGCTGGTTCGCCACCCGCCGCGGCGTGGCACTCGGCATCCTGATCGGATGCCTGACGGTGGGGAAGGCCACGCCCTACCTGCTGGCGGGATTCCCCGGCGAGTCGTGGCGCACCGTCATCTTCACGGCGTCGTGGTTCGGGCTCATCGCGGGAGCGCTGGTCGTCCTGTGGGTGCGGGACGGTCCGCACGTCGCGGCGACCGCGCCGTTCGATCCGCGGGCAGTCCTGCGCGTATTCTCGCGCCGCGCGCCTCGGCTGGCGACGTTCGGCTACCTGGGCCACATGTGGGAGCTTTACGCGATGTGGTCGTGGGTGGCGGTCTACGTCACCGCGAGCCTGGCGGCGCGGCACATTCCGGATGCCGCGCGGGCCGGGTCGCTCGCCGCCTTTGTCGCCATTGCCAGCGGCGCGCTCGGCTGCGTCGTAGCAGGCCTCTACGCCGACAGGACCGGCAAGGCGCGCGTCGCGTCCTGGGCGATGATGGTGAGCGCGACCTGCTGCGCGATGTCCGCGCTCCTCTTCAACGCGCCCCAGCCGTTGCTCTACATGTTCGTCGCCGTCTGGGGATTCTCGGTCGTCGCCGATTCCGCCCAGTTCTCGGCCATCATCTCCGAGACCACCGCGACCGACTACGTCGGCACGGCCCTCACGATCCAGACCTGCCTCGGCTTCCTGCTGACCATGGCCTCGATTCGCGCCGTTTCGGCCGTCGGCGCCTGGCTTGGCTGGCAATGGGCCTTTCTCGTCCTCGTCCCCGGTCCGATGCTCGGCGTGCTGGCGATGCTGAGGTTGATGTGGCCGCGCAAGGCGAGCTGAGGGCGGGAACAGGGGCGCACAAACCATCGGCTCCCTGCGGCCGTCTCATGTAACGTCCCGACAGAGTCGTTCGATCGCGAAGAGCCCGGCAGGGATGCCCCGCACGGAGCAAGGCGCAGAGAGGTAACGCCGGTGTTACCGGGGTGGAACCCCGGAAACAGGCCGTGCGTAGTAGGATCCGGACGTTCCTCGAGGGTGTAAACTAGCCCGGTAGTCATCCTATGAGTCTGGCTCGCCTCAGTCTCAGCCTGTTCGGTGTGATCGCGCTCGTCTCGGCCGTGCTCGCCAGCGCGACCATCTGGCTGCTCATCACCGATCCGGTGACCGTGGCGGATGCCATCGATCAAGGTCACGTGTCGCCGCTCGTTCAGGCGCTTGCCGGGGTCATCTACCAGGCGTTTCAAGGGCTGCTCAAGTACCTGTAAGTCCGGTCCCCACCGCCTCACTTCAACGATCCTGCCCGCCTCGTGACAACCGCCTCGCACGCGTATGCCGAGCCGAGGAGCGCTTCGGTCCCATTGAGGGTTCCGACCAGCTGAAGACCGCAGGGCAGGCCTTCACGCGTCTCGCCGCACGGGATGGAAATGGCCGGGTGCCCGGTCAGGTTGAAGAGCTGCGTCAGTCGAAGCATCAGGTTCCTGACCGGCTGTTCGCCGCCCTCGACGGGCACCGATGCCGCGCCAATCGGCGGAGCCGGAATCGGCAGCGTGGGCAGCGCGAGCAGATCGCAGCCCGACAGCGCGCGATTGACTTCCCGGCGGAGCGCGTGCCGCCCCGTGTCCGCGCGAATGTAGTCTTCCGCCAGCACGTAGCGCGCCAACTCGATTCGCATCCGGACGTTCGGCGTGTAGTCGCCGGGCTTTTCTGTGATCGTCGTCGCGTGGTAGGCCGCGGCTTCCGGAAGCTGGGCATGGAGATAGACGGCGGCGATCTCGTCCGCGTGCGGGATCTCGATCGTGAGCAGGCGCGCGCCCGTTGACTCGAGCCGCGCGAACGCCTCGTCCACGCGCGCGCGGACCTCCGAATCCAGCACGTCGAAGAAGTACTTGCGGGGCACGCCGAGGGTGAGCCCGCCGACGTCTCTGCGCGCGGGCAAGGGCCAGGCCGCGGCCGCCTGGTCGCCTCGCATCACCAGGTACAGAATCCACGCGTCGGCAACCGTTTGTGCGAGCGGCCCCACGTGATCGAGCGATCGGCTCAGCGGAACGATGCCCTCGCACGGCAGCTCGCCAAAGGCGGGCTTCAGACCGACCGTGCCGCAGGCGGAGGCGGGGATTCGAATCGACCCGCCGGTATCGGTACCGATCGACGCGACCGACATGCCCGTCCGGATTGCCACGGCCGATCCGCCGCTCGAGCCGCCGGGCGACCGCGAAGGGTCGGCGGGGTGGCGCACCGCGCCGAACGCCGAATCCTCGCTCGTCGTCCCGAATGCGAATTCGTGCAGGTTGCACTTGCCCACGAAAACCGCGCCGGCCTCCCGCAGGCGAGCCACCACCGGAGCGTCTTCGGCGGCGCGATGTCCCGCGCGAACGCGTGAGGCCGCCGTGGTCGGCGCGCCGCGCAAATCCAGGAGGTCCTTGAGCGAGATGGGCATCCCGTGAAGCGGCCCGAGCCACCGGCCCGCCGCGATCTCGGCGTCAGCCGCGTCGGCCTGGGCCAGCGCTTCGTCGTGGAGCACGGTGATGAACGCCCGGAGCTCGTCGTTTCGCTGCGCGATCGCTGCAAGACACGCTTCGGTCAGCTCTCGCGAGGTGACCGCCCTGCGGGCCAGCTGAGGCGCCAGTTCGACAATCGACGAACCGGCAACTGCACGGGCCGTCATCGCGTGCTCCCGATCGGACGGACGGTCGTCGACGCACCCGGATCGGAAGTGTCCGTGGACACCCCGCCGGCGTGCTCGTTCCAGTCCGCGTCGCGGAGCACGCGCGTCGATCGCGCCAGACCGGTCAGGAGCGGCTTGAGCCCAGGCAGGCCTCTCCGTTCAGCATCGGCAAGGGCCGCTTCGAGCCACGTCTCGACATCCATGTTGGCCTCAGAGAAACCGAATACCGGGCCGGAGCGGCCGCGGGCGTCCGGCGCCGGGCGTCAGCCTGCTTTCACCGACACCGCCACGCCGTCTCCGACCGACAGGAACACGGTCGTCAGCCGCGAATCCGCGGCAAGCCGCTCGTTGAACGCCGAGACGGCCTCGACAGACTCCGGCGGATGACCGGCCGCGCCCTCGAATCCCGGCACGACGTCGCCGCCCCAGAGGACGTTGTCGGTGACCATCACGCCGCCTGGCCGGAGCAGATCGACCAGGCGATCCAGTGCCTGCACGTAGAGGCTCTTGTCCGCGTCCTGGAAGATGAGGTCGAAGGGGCCTGCCACCTTCGCCAGGAACCGCGCGGCCTCGCCGACAATTACGCTCGCCTGCGATGGGAGGCCGGCGCGATCGAAGAAGTCGCGAGCGACCGCGGCCCGCGCCGTGTCGCGTTCCATGCTGATGAGCTGGCCACCCGGGCGAAGCGCTCTCGCGAGCCAGACCCCCGAGTAGCCGTAGCCTGTTCCAATCTCGAGAATCCGGTTGGCGCCGGCGACCGAGGCGAGCACGTGAAGCAGGGCACCGGTTTCGGGAGCGACCGCCGGAACGTGGTCCGCGATCGACTTCGCTTTGATGGCGTCGAGGAATCCGTCACCTGCCCGGGTGAGCGACGACAGGTAGGCGGCGACAGAATCGGGAACGAACGAGCGCACAATACTCTATTCTACGGCCGCCGGCTCGGCCGGCCGGCCACATTCGGACAGGAATCGCGCCAGGCCGCTCGCTGATGAGCGCGGGCTTGGGAACGTCTCGACCACAGCGGTCCTGATTGCCGGTCTCCGGACGTGATGCTAACATGAACTGACTCCGCCAAAGGGGAGTAGCAAGACCACCGCAGGTGGTTTCAGGCAGGTCAACATTCCCGAAGGATGGTCCTTCTGGCCTCCTGACCGCGCCCCCCCGGGTGCCAGACCTTTGGCTGCGCGTTGCAACAGCAAACGCGTGGCCCCAGGCTCGCCACGCAGCACCCGAGTCAGCCATGAAACAATCCGGATTCGCGCCCGTCTTCGTCGCCGCTGGCGCGGCGATTCCGGGCCTCGCCGTCCATCTGGCCGGCGTCACCCTCTCCCCGCCGCTTGCCGCCGCGGTGTCCGGTGTCGCCATTCTCGGCGCCTCCTTCCTTTTGCTTTGGGCGTGCGACGCGGCGCAAGCCGACATCTCGCAGGCGCTCGCACTCGCCGTCGTCGCGCTGGTGGCCGTGTTGCCCGAGTATGCGGTCGACATGTACTTCACGTGGCAGGCGGGCCGGAATCCGTCGAGCAGCTACGCGCAGTACGCGATCGCAAACATGACGGGAGCCAACCGGCTGTTGATCGGCGTCGCCTGGGGCGCGATCGCCGTGGTCTACTGGTTCCGGTTCCGGAGGTCCGTGCGTATCGGGCCGGCTCGCCGCCTCGAGTTGGGGTTTCTCGCCGCGGCCACGGCCTATGCGTTCGTGATTCCGCTCAAGGGGTCGCTCGCCTGGTACGACGGCCTCGTCTTCCTCGGGCTCTACGCCTGGTACATCGGGCTCGCCGCGCGGCGACCGACGGAGGAGTCGGAGTCGATCGGGCCGGCCGCACTGATCGCCGCGATGCCGCGCCGGCGGCGCCGAACGATCACGGCTGCGCTCTTTCTCTTCGCCGCGATCACGATTGTCGCCAACGCCGAGCAGTTCTGCGAGGGGTTGATCGCGACGGGCAGGATCCTCGGCATCAACGAGTTCCTGCTGGTGCAGTGGCTCGCGCCGATTGCGTCCGAGGCACCCGAATTCGTCGTCGCGATCATGTTTGCGTGGCGCGGGCAGGCCAATCTCGCGCTGGGCAGCCTGCTGTCATCGAAGCTCAACCAGTGGACCTTGCTCGTGGGCATGATTCCAGGCGTGTTCGCCGTGTCGCACGGCGCGATCGATCATCCCATCCCGATGGGATCGGGGCAGATGTCCGAAATCCTGCTCACGGCAGCCCAGTCGCTCCTCGGCGTCGTCCTGCTCGCCTCGCTTCGGCTTACCCTCACGGGCGGGCTGCTGCTCTTCGGGCTCTTCGCGAGCCAGTTCGTGCTGCCAGCCGTCGTGACCAGCGCTCCGGCGCTCTTCTTCGGCCTCGGCCCCGCGCAGATCCACCCCGTCTTCTCGCTGTTGTACGTCACGGCCGCCCTGGCGCTCTTCCTCCATCGTCCCTCGTTCGTCGTGCGGTTGTTCTCGAACGGGCGCCAGCCCAGCAGCCCGGCGATCGAACCGCCCTGCGAGTGCGGCAAGGAATCGTTCGAAGACCCGAGCGGTGGGGCCACCGACGACCAGCGGTGCCGGGAGTGCGGCTGGCGAGTCGCGGCCATGGAGGCAGGCGTCCGCCCGAAACAGCCTCAACCCTGACCTCGGCCTCTCGATATTCGGCCCGTTCGGCTAGACTTGTGCGAGATCAGGAGGCGAGATGGCAAAGGCCGAGCGTGGGCCGGGCGTTGAGACCGTCGCGGTGATTGACGTCGGGGCGAGTGCGGTACGGCTGGTCATCGCCGAGCTCTCGCCCGGCGCGCGTCCGTTCGTGATTGAAGAGGCTTCGCGCGGCGTGCTGCTCGGCAAAGACACGTTCTCGACCGGCAGGATCGGGGCGGAGACCATGGAGGCCACGCTCCAAGCACTGACCGGGTTCCGCCGCCTGATGGACGAGTACGGGTCCAGCCGCTACCGCGCGGTCGCGACGAGCGCCGTGCGCGAGGCGAGCAACGCCGACACGTTCCTGGATCGGGTCCAGGTTCGGACGGGCCTCCAGGTCGAAGTCATCGACGGCTCCGAGGAGAGCCGGCTCACCTACATCGCCGTCCGCGACCGCTTGAGCGGGCACCCGGCACTGACCGGCGCGCGCACGCTCCTCGTGGAGGTCGGCGGCGGATCGGCTGACATGACGCTGCTCGAAGGTGACGAGCCGAAGCACTCCGGCGTCTACGCGCTGGGCTCGGTCCGCATGCGGCAGGGCATCGGCGCGTGGCGCGGCTCGCACGAGCGGCTCCTCCGCGTCCTCAATCGCCACATCAGCAACATCATCGTCGACATCCATCGCGACATGCCGCTCCGCTCGGCCCAGTACGTGGTGGCGCTCGGGCACGACGTGCGGTTCGCGGCCCAGGAGGTGATCGACGCGCCGGATGACAAGATCCGCGAGGTGCCTCGCGGCGCGTTTCTGGAGTTCTGCGCCCGCGTGGAAGCGCTGGATGAGGATCAGCTCGTGGCCCGCTATGGCCTGTCCGCCGTCGATGCCGAGACGCTGGTGCCGGCCCTGATGGTGTATCGCAGCCTCCTGCTCGAAACCTCGGCGCCGGGCATCATCGTGCCCGACACCTCGCTTCGCAGCGGGTTGCTCGTCGACATGGCCGGGCCAGGAGGACAGACCGACCTGGCCGATTTCAGCCACCAGGTGCTCGCCAGCGCGGAGTCGCTGGGCGAGAAGTACCAGTACGACTCCGCTCACGCGAAGAACGTCGCTCGGCTCGCCACGCAGCTTTTCGATCAGCTTCAGGCCGAGCATGGCCTCCCGCAGCGCGACCGGCTGATGCTCGAGGTGGCGGCCCTGCTCCACGACATCGGGCTCTTCGTTGGATTGCGCGCGCACCACAAGCACGGCCAGTACCTCATCGCCGCGTCGGAGATCTTCGGGCTGTCCTCCGACGACCGCTCGCTCGTCTCCAACATCGCCCGGTACCACCGGCGCGGCCTGCCCCAGCAGTCGCACCTTCCCTACATGGCGCTCGATCGCCAGGATCGGGTCCGCGTCAACAAGCTCGCCGCACTGCTTCGAGTGGCCAACGCGCTCGATGCCGAACAACTCCAGAAGGTGCGGAGCCTGAAGGTGAAGGAGGAGGACGGGACCTGGGTACTCGAGGTCGAAGGGACGGGGGACCTCACGGTCGAGCGCTTGACTGCGGAATCCCGATCGGACCTGTTTACCGACGTCTTCGGCCGACGCCTGGTCCTGCGAGGCGGAGGGGTGCAGCCGTGACGCGGGACGCAACGAGGCCTGGGCGCCAGCACAAGTCGTCCGGGAAGCACAAGGGCGAACGCTCGCCGGATCTGTTCTTCAACCGGGAGCTGTCGTGGCTCGCCTTCAACGAACGCGTGCTCGAGGAAGCCGCCGACGTCCGCAACCCGCTGCTCGAGCGGGTGAAGTTCGCCTCGATTACGGCTTCGAACCTCGATGAGTTCTTCATGGTGCGCGTGGCGCGCCTCAAGCGCCTGGTCCACGACGACGACTTGGACCCGGACATGTCCGGGATGACCCCCGGAAGGCAGCTCCACGAGATCTCGCTTCGGGCGCACGCGATGCTCGCCGCGCTCTACCGCCTCGTGATGGAAGAGCTGCTCCCGGCGCTCCGCCTCTCCGGCATCAGCGTCGTGCAGGTCTCGCAGCTGGACTCGGTGCAGCAAACGGCCGTGGGAGCCTTTCTACGAGACGAGGTGCTGCCCGCGCTGACGCCGCTCGCCATCGACTCGGCGCGCCCCTTCCCGATGCTCTCGTCTCTCAGTCTCAATCTCGCGGTGCGCCTCGAGCCGGGCGAGGACGATGACGGGCCGCGCCTGGCCATCGTGCAGGTGCCGTCGGGGCTGCCGCGCCTGGT
Source organism: uncultured Acidobacteriota bacterium (assembly GCA_963695795.1). GTDB lineage: Bacteria > Acidobacteriota > Vicinamibacteria > Vicinamibacterales > JAKQTR01 > CAVOHU01. The sequence goes on from CAVOHU010000004.1 coordinate 163,026, forward strand.
TCGCGTCGCCGGCGGTCCGGAAGCGGCCTTCGTCCTTATCGAGGACGTCATCCGTCTCGGGTTCGACGCGCTCTTCCCGGGCCAGGCCGTCGTCGAGTCGGCGGCCGTCAGGCTCGCGCGCGACTCGGAGCTCGAGCTCGACGACGAAGGCGGGCAGTCCTATGTCGAGGTCATCCAGGAGGAGCTCCGCCAGCGCCGGCGGAACGACGTGGTCCGCCTCGAGATCGAAGACCACGCCAGCGAGGTGCTCGTCGGATGGCTGACCACCCAGGTGGACGCCGGCCCTGACGATGTGTACCGGGTTCCGGGCCCGCTGGACGTCCGGGTGTTCGCCTCGCTGGTCGAGCTTCCCGGGTTCGACGAGCTGCGGGATCCGCCGCACAAGCCGGTGCCGGCGCTCGTCCCGGGCGTCGACGAGCGGATGTTCGATTTGCTCGACCGCCGCGACGTCCTGCTGCACCACCCGTACGAAACGTTCGATCCGGTGGTGGCGCTGGTCGGGCAGGCGGCCAACGACCCCGACGTGCTCGCGATCAAGCAGACGCTCTACCGGACGAGCGGCGATTCGCCGATCATCGCGGCGCTCATGCGCGCCGCCGACCAGGGCAAGCAGGTGACGGTGCTGGTCGAGCTGACCGCAAGGTTCGACGAGCAGCGCAACATCGAGTGGGCCCGCGCGCTCGAAGCGGCGGGGGCGCACGTGATCTACGGCATCCGGGGGTACAAGGTCCACGCGAAGATCTGCCTCGTCGTCCGCCGCACCCCGCAGGGCATCCGGCGGTACGTGCATCTCGGCACGGGCAACTACAACGATCGCACCGCGCGGCTCTACACCGATTTCGGACTGTTGACCGCATCGCCCGAGCTCGGCGGCGACGCATCGGCGTTCTTCAATTCGCTGACCGGGTTCTCCGATCCGCCGCGGATGCGGAAGCTCGTGATGGCTCCGAGCCAGCTTCGCGAGCGCGTGCTCAAACTCATCGACCGGGAGGTCCGGCGTGCGCAGGGCGGACAACCGGCGCTCATTCGCGCGAAGATGAACACGCTCGTCGACGAAAGCATGTGCCGCGCCCTGTACGCGGCATCCGCCGCGGGCGTTCGCGTCATGCTCAACGTGCGCGGCGCCTGCACGCTCAGGCCCGGCGTGCCCGGACTGAGCGAGAACATCCTGGTCGTGTCGATCGTCGGGCGATTCCTCGAGCACTCGAGGATCTATCACTTCCACAACGGAGGGGAGGACGAGGTCTATCTCGCGAGCGCCGACTGGATGCCCCGGAACCTCGACCGGCGCATCGAACTCATGTTCCCCGTGGAGTCCCCGGAGTGTCGCGCGCGGCTGCTCTCCACGCTCGACGTGCTCTTCCAGGACAACGTCAAGGGCCGCAGGCTCCATCCCGACGGCACGTGGCGCGTACCCGATCGGCCCGAGTCGGAGTCGCCTCGTGAAGCGCAGGCGGTGCTCGCCGAACGCGCCAAGAAGGAAGTCGAGCGCAGAGACAGCGCCCCAGCCGACACGTTTACTCCCATCCAGTCAATTCCCCCGGATCTCCTGCGGAAGTAGCAGCCCGAGACGCATTGGGTTTTCCCGTCAGGGATTGGCGCCCATCGGTGTCAGGGTTGAAGCCGGTCGAACATCGCCTGGTACTGGCGATTTCGACCTGCCGGAGGTGTCCTCCTCTGGCGACACCGCTGCTGTTTTCCTCCAAAATTCAGCCAGCTTGCACGCTTGGAGGCCTGGTCCCTTCCTTGCACCTCAACCGGCAGCCAGAGCCCATGGGAGGACGGGACACCAGGGCGGCGTCGCGTCCGAACGAAAGGACCTCATATGAACGCCAAGCGCCTCCTGCTTCTGCTTGGACTGGCGGTCAGCGTGTCGGCATGCGGCGCGCTCCTCGTCGAGCACTATCCCTACGGGCGCGGGTATCCGGACGGCAGGCCGAGCAACGCCGCGGTGGACTACGCGTCGCGCACCGGATATCACGACGGCTACCAGGTCGGCTACGACGACGGCCGCGACCGGGACCGCTTCGAGCCGCGGAACTCCCGGCGCTATCGGGCCGCGGACCACGGCTATCGCCGCGACTTGTATATCTCGCGCGACTACTTTGCCGACCTCTATCGCCGCGGCTTCATCGGCGGCTACGAAGCCGGATATCGCCAGGGCCAGGAGGACCGGCGCCGGAGGCGCGGGTAGCCGTCATTTCCTCACGACAATGTTCGGAACGTTGCGAGAGCGCAGCATGGAATTGAACGCGGCGAGATCGCGGCCGACCAGTTCGTCGAACCTGGCGACGCTCGATCGCAGCCGCTCGGCGAGCAGCCTCTGAACCTCGGCCTGCTGGTCGGTCGGCCGGAAGTCGGCCGTGGACACACCGCCCGCGAGGTACCCGAACCGCGAGATGAGCCTGGCCGGGTAGCGGACGCCGTCCTGCCCGCCCGTGATGCGGAGGTCGATCAGCGTCATCTCGAAGTCGATGAACTTCCCGTTCAGATCGGCGGCCGCTTTCCTGATGGACGCGTCATCAGCCACGCGTCCGAACGATTCGAGCTGACTGCGGATGGACTCGACCCGGTTGAGGACGCCGACTGCGGTGTTCAAGTCGCGGCGCAGGTCGAGCAGCAGCCGCGTCTGCGCCTCGATGTCCGCCTCGGAACCGGCCGAGTTGGGGTCCTTCCGCACCGTCAGACTCTGCGTCTGCTCCCGCCCGCCGGCGCTGAGCGTGACGGAGTAGCTGCCGGGCGGCGCCAGGACGCTGATGGCGGCGCCCCCACCCGACGGCGATCGCCAGCCTTCGGGTCCGAGCCGAACCTGCGGGGCAGGCGGAATGGGGTTGGTCCGCATCCTGATGGCATCGCTCGGTTCGTAGCGCAGATCCCAGTACACCCGATTGATCCCCGCCTGCCCGGTGCCCGTCAGCGTGCGGATGACCTCGCCCTTCTCTTTGCGAACCGTGAGCCTGACCGGCTCGGCCGAAGCGGCCTTCAGGTAGTAGTTGAGTGACGCGCCGTAGGGCGGGTTGTCGCCAACGGTCGGATCGTCGTACGGCGTGGACGGTGCAGTGATCGTCCGGAAACGATAGGCAGGCCGCGGCGGGAACAGGTGCGCGTCGGCCGCGAGCACCTGAGGCGTCAACTGCTGGATCGCGGTGAGGTCGTCCAGGATCCAGAAGCCGCGGCCGTAGGTCCCGATGACCAGGTCGTCGAAGTGCTCCTGCACCGTGATTCCGTAGACGGGCACGTGCGGCAGGTTGTTCTGGAGCGGCTGCCAGTTCTCCCCGTCGTCGAACGACACGTAGACCGAGTTCTCCGTTCCAAGGTAGAGCAGGCCCCGGCGCACCGGGTCCTCGCAGATGACGTGCGCGTAGCTCAGCATGCTCTTCGGAATGCCATTCGTGATCGCGCGGAACGTCCTGCCGTAATCGGTGGTCTTGAAGACGAACGGATCACGGTTGTTGACCTGGTGAAGATCCACGGTGACGTAGGCCGTGCCCGCGTCGAAGCGCGACGCCGCGATGCTCCGAAATGAGCCCCATGGGGGCAGGTTCGGAATGTTCTTCGTGACGTTCGTCCAGGTTTTGCCGTCGCGCGTCAGCTGCAGCAGCCCGTCGTTGGTTCCCGCCCAGATGAGCCCTCGTTCCTTCGGCGATTCGGCCAGTCCATAGACGACGCCGGCGTACTCGACGCCGATGTTGTCGGGCGTGAGCCCGCCCGAGCTCCCCATGCGGCTCCGGTCGTTCTGCGTCAGATCCGGGCTGATGACCTCCCACGACTGGCCGCCGTTGGTCGTCCGGTGCACGTGCTGGCTGGCCGTATAGATCGTGTTGTGGTCGTGAGGAGAAATGAGCAGCGGCGAATCCCACACGAACCGGTACTTGACGCCCTCGGCCGGGCCGTTCGACTGGTCGGGCCAGACCTCGACGTTTCTGAGCTGCCGCCTGTTCTCTTCGAACCGCACGACGATGCCGCCGACCATGCCCGAGCCTGAGGCGCTCGACCAGACGATGTTGGGGTCAGTGGGGTCGGGAGTGGCCCACCCGCTCTCCCCGCCCCCGACCGCGTGCCACATCGCGCGTGGAATGCCCCCGACGACGCCGGCCAGCCGGCTGTTGCTGGGGCCCCGATAGGTCGGCTCGTCCTGCTTGTTGCCGAGCACGTTGTAGGGGATCTGGCTGTCGGTCGTGACGTGGTACATCTGCGCGTTGGTCAGGCGCTGCTTGAACCACGTCTTCCCGCGGTTGACGGAAATGGACAGGCCCTGGTCGTGCACGATGATCATCCGATTGGCGTTGGTCGGGTCGATCCAGATGTCGTGGTGGTCGCCGCCCGGCGCCTGGCCTCCGGTCAGCTGGCTGAGCGTTTCGCCGCCGTCGAGCGTCCTGGCATACGACGCCGTCAGGAAGTACGCCTCGTTCTCGTTGTCGGGCGCCACCGCCATCCGCGAGTAGTAATGCGGGCGCCCCATCGCGAGGTGGTCGTAACTCATGACGCGCCAGCTCTCGCCGCCATCGTCGCTTCTGAAGACCTGGCCCGCGTCGGTCTCTTTCCCGTCCCACGGCACGCCGTCGCCGGTTTCGATGAGCGCGTACACGCGATTCGGGTTCGAATACGACATCGCCACCGCGACCTTCCCGACCGGGCGCGTGGGCAACCCGCGGCTCGAGAGCCGGCGCCACGTCGCGCCGCCGTCGCGCGACAAGTAGAGTCCGCTCCCCGGGCCGCCGCTCGTGCGGCCCCAGGTGTGGATCTCGATCTGCCACATCCCGGCGAAGAGCACGCGCGGATTGTGGAGGTCCATCGCGACGTCCGAGCAGCCCGTGTTCTCGTCGACGAACAGGGTCTTCGCCCATGTTTTTCCGCCATCAGTCGTCCTGAAGACGCCGCGATCCTGCTGGGGACCGTACGCGTGGCCGAGCGCGCAGGCGACGACCGCATCGGGGTCCGACGGATCGATGACGAGCCTCGGAATGCGACCGGTCTGCTCGAGTCCCATGAGCGACCATGTCTTGCCGGCATCAGTGGACTTGTAGATGCCCTGGCCGACCGAGATGTGGCTCCGGATCTTGCCTTCGCCGGTTCCGGCCCAGACGATGTTCGGATCGGAGGGCGCGACGGCGAGCGAGCCGATCGACGCGACGGGAGGGCCGTCGAAGACGGCCTGCCAGTGGGCGCCAGCGTCCGTCGTCTTGTAGATGCCACCCGAAGCGGCGCCGACGTAGTAGGTCAACGGGTCTCCCGGAATGCCCGCCGCGGCGGAGAACCTGTTGCCTTCGGGCCCGATGAACCGCCAGCGCAACTGGCGGTAGGTGTCGGCCGAGGGCCGCGAGGCCTGCTGCGCATGGCCTTCCGGCATGAGGGTGAATGCGCAGAGCACCGCCGCGAGCGCCGCCCGTCCGATCGAACCGGCTGCATGTGACATGTCGTCGCCTCCGCGAAGTGCGCGAATTTCGACTTTGCGCATCGGGAATGCTAATCCGGGACGGGAGAGGTGTAAACAGGGGCTGGGGGCTAGCCAAGCGGCACGAAGCGGCTGTCGTCGAGCAGCCAGCACTCTCCGGCAAATCCGGACGACTTCACCTGCGCGCGGAGGATGGTCAGGCTTTCGGGCCGCTCGTACCTGATCGACAGGTGATGGAGCAGCAGGCGTTTCACCTTCGCGTCGCGTCCGGCCGCGAGCGCCTCTTCCGTGCTCGCGTGGATCTCCCATTTCCGATCGCCGCCTTCGAGGAATGTCGCGTCGTGCACGAGGATATCCGCGCCGGACACGAGACTCGAGTCTATGGGCATCGTGTCGCCCGTGTGCGCAAAGACGATGTGCCGGTACGCCTCCATCAGCCCGTCTCGCTCGCCGGCGTGCGCCTTCGCCCGGATTTCCTGTCTCCGGCATGTCCGCGAACTCTGCGACGAAGCCGCCGGCGAATCTCCACGACGCGGTAGCCGAAGGTCGGATCCGATGTGCCGTGGTTGGAGGGGAACGCCTGGAGCACGCGGTGTGGTCCAATCGCCAGTTCGTCGCCGGGATGCATCGCGACCCACGTGACGGGGAAGGTCTCGTTCGGCCAAAGCCGTTCGACGAGACCGCGGATCTGCTCGGCGCCTCGATTGAGATCCGGGTACACGATGGTCAGCGGCTTTTCCTGCGCGCCCTTGCTGAAACGGCGCGACGCGATGAACCCCGGAAGGCCGAGGAGGTGGTCCGAATGGCCGTGCGTCAGCGCGAGAACGGAGGGGGCCCACACGCGCGAGCCGAGCGCGAGCTGGAGGCCCTCGCCCGCGTCGATGATGAGCTGGAGCGGCTTGTGCCAGAGCCAGTTGCTGTACATCGCCCGGCTGAAGCCGGTCAGGATGTCGTGAATCGGCGTCACAGGCCTTCCATAGTACACTCTCGTGTTTGCGTCCGGGAGGCGCGATTCACGGTCCAATCCCGGCCCCTGCCCTGACGGAGTCCTGAGATGACTGCTGCCGAACCGCTCGTGTCCGACAGACCTCGGCCGACCCGTCTCTATCGCTGGCTGGTGCTCGTGTTCATCAGCCTCGCGATGTTCGGGAACTACTACGTCTACGACTGCATCAGCCCGATGGCCGACCTGCTCAAGGCGCGGCTCGGGTTCACCGACGCGAACATCGGCCTGCTGCAGGCGATCTACAGCATCCCGAACGTCGTGATGGTGCTCATCGGCGGTTTCATCATCGACCGGATCGGGACACGCAAGGCCACCGTTGTCTTCGGCATCGTCTGTTTCCTCGGCGCGAGCGTCACGGCCATGTCCGGCACGCTCACCGTGATGGCCGGCGGGCGGCTCCTCTTCGGTCTTGGCGCCGAGTCGCTCATCGTCGCCGTGACGACGGCCATCGCGAAGTGGTTCAAGGGGAAGGAGCTGAGCTTCGCCTTCGGCATCAACCTGACGATCGCGCGGCTCGGGTCGTTCGCGGCGCTCAACTCACCGTCGTGGGCCAGTTCGGCCTTCAACGACTGGCGGATGCCGCTGCTCATCAGCGTGGGCTTCGCGACCTTCTGCGTCACCGGCGCCATTGCCTACTGGGTGCTCGAGTCGCAGGCGGAACGGAAGTACGCGCTGGCCACGGCGGGGAAGACCGACAAGGTCGTCTTCGGCGACATCTTCCGCTTCAGCACTTCGTACTGGTTCATCGTTGCCCTCTGCGTGACCTTCTACTCGGGCATCTTCCCGTTCCAGACCTTTGCGGTGAAGTTCTTCATGGAGGCGAGGGGCGCCTCGCGCGAGCTGGGGGGATTCCTCTCCAGCATGCTCACGCTCTTCGCGATGATCTGCACGCCGCTCTTCGGGCTGCTCGTCGACAAGATCGGCAAGCGCTCGTCGTTCATGCTGGTGGGCTCGGTGCTGATGATGCCGGTCTACCTCCTGATGGCCTACACGCCGCTCAGCCTCTACGTGCCGATGGCGATGATGGGCATCGCGTTTTCGCTCATCCCCGCGATCATGTGGCCCTCGGTGGCCTACGTGGTCGAGGAGAACAAGCTCGGCACGGCCTACGGCCTGATGACGCTCATCCAGAACGTGGGGCTCGCCGGGTTCAACCTGCTCGTCGGCTGGGCGAACGACACGGCTGGCGCCAGCGCGTCGAACCCGGCCGGATACCGCCTCGGCATGTGGATCTTCTCGTGCCTGGGGATCTTCGCGTTCGTGTTCTCGTGGCTGCTCCGGCGCGCCGAGACCGGTCCACACGCGCACGGCCTCGAGACAATCAGGGCGTCGTGAGCCAGGCGCCCGCTCGGAGTTCGGAACTTCCGTGATGCCCCAATCGACCGTGGCGATCCTCCGCACGCGGCCCGCGACCGTGCTGCGCGACTATCACGACCTGATGAACCTCGCGGGCTACCAGGATGTGGTCGCCCGCGATGCCGACACCGCGCTCAAGGTCAACATCTCCTGGCACTTCTTCTTTCCCGGCAGCTCCACGACTCCTTGGCAGCTCGACGGCGTGATCCGGGCGATGAAGCGCGACGGGTACGATCCGGCGCTCCTGCACGCGTGCCACAACCGGACCGTGGTCATCGACGCGCACCTTGGGGAGCGTCAGAACAAGCAGATCGATGTGGTGCAGGCTCACGGCCTGCGCAACGTGCACCTCTACGAAGGCGAAGAGTGGATTGGCATCCGCGACGCGGTGGGGGACCTGACGAAGAAGTTCCTCTGCCTGAACGACGTCTACCCGAACGGCTTCTTGATTCCGCGGCGCTTCATCGGCGAGAACATCGTGCACCTGCCGACGGTGAAGACCCACATCTTCACCACGACGACTGGCGCCATGAAGAACGCGTTCGGGGGGCTGCTCAACGAGCGCCGGCACTGGACGCACCCGGTCATCCACGAGACGCTCGTGGACCTGCTCCTCATCCAGAAGAAGATCCACCGGGGCGTGTTCGCCGTGATGGACGGCACCTTCGCCGGGGACGGCCCGGGACCGCGATGCATGCGGCCGTTCGTGAAGAACGTCATCCTGGCCAGCTCCGACCAGGTCGCGATCGACGCCGTCGCGGCGAAGTTGATGGGCATGGACCCGCTGTCGATCAAGTTCATCCGGCTCGCCCACGACGCGGGTCTGGGGTGCGGCGATCCGCGCCAGATCCGGATCGTCGGCGACGAAGCGGCCGGCAACGAGAACTGGAACTTCGTCGGCCCCTTCAAGAAGATGACGTTCGCCTCGCGCATGCAGCACCGGATCTACTGGGGACCGCTCAAGAAGCCCGTCGAGTGGAGCCTGAAGACCGTGCTCGCGCCGTGGGCGTACATGGCGAGCGTGATCTATCACGACAGCTTCTGGTACCCGCTCCGTGCCGAGCGCGCCATGCACGAGGTGCTCGGCAGCGACTGGGGGCGGCTCTTCCAGAACTGGGAACACGTGAAGGCGGACGCGTCCGGCTACCCTGAGGTTGGCGAGGCGCCGGCCGTCCTGGCGCGGGCTGGGGTCGACGCGTTCAAGAAGTCGTTCGGCATCCTGGCGACCTGCGTGCGCGAAGCGCCGGAATTCGCGGCCCGCCGGCGAAAGGTCGTCGCCGGAGACTAGCCGGCCTGTTGAGGCGCGACGATGGAGTTGGTGGTTCAGGTCGACGCCGTCCGCCTGGTCGAACCGATCGACGACCACGCGTTCACCGCGCTCCTGAACGCGGTCAGCGCGGAACGCCGGCATCGCATCCTCCAGTATCGCCGCCCGGTCGACGCGCAGCGGTCGCTCGTCGCCGAGTTGCTGCTCCGTGAGGTCGTGGTCGAACGAGGCGTCGCGCGCCGGAGCGAGGTGGTCTTCGGGTCCAGCGAGAACGGCAAGCCCCGGCTCGACTCCCACCCGGACTTCCAGTTCAACCTGTCACACTCGGGCGAGTGGGTCGTTTGTGCGACCGGGTCGGCGGTGGTCGGGGTCGATGTCGAGCGGATTCGCAGTCGCGTCACGGATCTCGTCCCGAGAGTCCTGTCCGGCGCCGAGCGCGAGGAGTTCGATCGCCTCGCCGAGATCGACCAGCGGCAGTATTTCTGCACGCGATGGGCCCTCAAGGAAGCCTACGCGAAAGCCATCGGCGTCGGGGTCGGACTGCCGTTTCACGAGATGACGGCCGAGGTCGGCGAGGCAGGGGACGTTCGGCTGTCGAGAAGCGGGAGCCCGATCGACAGGGCGTCCTGCCGCATACTGCACCTCGACTCGGGCCACGCGGCGGCCGTGTGCGTGCTGGGAGGTCTGGCCCCGTCCTCGGCCCGAGTCCGGGAGCTTCACGGGCTCGTCAGTCGCGGACTGGCGATATGATTGCCGGCAGGCGAAACCGGTGAGGGGCGGGTGTCGTCAGTCATGACACCGGGCGGAACGGTCAATGTCAGGAGGAACCGATGAACGGTGATGCGATCGGCGCGCTCATCACGATCGGGATCTTCGGTGCGGTGGGTCTGATGCTCGCGCGGCGTTTACCGTCTCGGGTCCCGCTTCACACCACCGTGCTCCTCGCGATAGTCGTGATCGTCGGAGCCTTCGTCGGCGTGAACACGAGGCTCGTGTCAGTGTTCGGCGTTGCCATCCGCGCGAACTGGGCGATCGCTTCCTGCTGTCTGGCGATCCTCGTCAGCGCGCTCCTCCGGAGCCGGCGGTCTGGCGGCGCGCCGCGTCGCGCGGACTGACCGCTCCGCAAAGTCCTGGTGGCTGTGCGGGAGCCGCAAGCGGAGGTCCCGGACATGGACAAGGTCAACCTCGCTGAGAAGCTCGCGCTCATCCACGATCACTGGAGCCCCAAGGCCGTCGGAGCGGTCAACGACTTTCAGGTCAAGCTCGTCAAGCTGAAGGGCGAGTTCGTCTGGCACGCGCACGAACGGGAGGACGAACTCTTCCTGGTGCTGGCGGGCCGCCTCCGCATGCAGTTCCGCGGCCGGGAAGTCGTCGTCTCTCCCGGTGAGTTCATCATCGTGCCTCACGGTATCGACCATCGCCCGGTGGCGGAGGACGAAGTGCACGTGCTGTTGCTCGAGCCGGGCACGACGGTCAACACCGGCACGGCCGGAGGCGATCGCACGCGCCGGGTGGAGTGGATCTGAGGCGATCGCGTGCGCAGTCTTCGACGATCGGCACTCCAGGTCGCGGCGGTACTGCTCAGCGGAACGCTGTGGTCGCTGACCGGCGGCATCAACCACTTCTGGGCCGCCGCCTGGGTGGCGCCGGTCCCGCTCCTCGCGATCATCCCGGACCTCACGGCGGGCCGGGCCGTGGCGGCCGCCCTCATACCGTATGCCATTGGGTCGCTGAACATCGTTTTCGCGTATCCGCGTCTTCCGCCGGCGTTGCTGGTGGCCGCGACGCTGCTCATCGCCCTGCCGCCCGCCATGGTTGCGATGGCCTGGCGCTCGATAGCTAGAGGTGTGAGCCCGGCGGTTGCCGTTCTGGCGTTCCCCTCGCTCGCGACGGCGATGGAGTATCTGGTCTCCGAACTTTCGCCGCATGGCACCTTTGGAAGCGTGTCGTACTCCCAGGGCGACGTTCCGGTGGTGCTGCAGATCGCGTCGGCCACCGGGTTGTGGGGCGTGAGCTTTCTCGTCTCGCTTGCCCCCGCAGCGGCCGCGGTCGCCTGGCGACGGCGCCGGGAGCCAAGGAGCGCAATGACCGGACTCGCGATCGCAGCGGCGTTCCTCGGGCTGGCGCTCGGATTCGGCCAGCTGCGGCTCTCTTCGTCCGAGCCGCCGGGCGAACTACCGGTCGGTCTCGCGGTGAGCGACATCGACGCCGGCAGCCACTTCGAGGCCGAGCATGCCGACGAGGCGATGCCCGTGATACGAGCGTATGCGGACCGTGCCGTTAGGCTGGCGAGGGCTGGAGCGGAGGTCGTCGTGCTGCCGGAGAAGTTCGTCGGTGTCACCCCTGCGTATGTCGATGTGGCCCGTTCGGCGCTCGGTGACGCCGCTCGCGCCGGACGCGCGGCGATCGTCGCGGGACTCAATCTCGTCGGCGCCCAGGAGCGCCGAAACGTCGCGATGGTATTCGACGCCGAGGGCCGTGTGATCCTCGAGTACGACAAGCGCCACTTCGTCCCTGGCTTGGAGGATGGCTACCGCAGGGGTGCCGCGGCCGGCATCCTGACCGGCGCCGTGCCGCCCGCCGGGGTTGCAATCTGCAAGGACCTCGACTTTGTTCCGCTAGGCCGCGAGTACGCCCGCGCGAGCGTCGGCGTGCTGCTCATTCCTGCTTGGGACTTCGGGAGGGACGGCTGGATCCACAGCCGGATGGCCGTCATGCGAGGCGTCGAAGGCGGCTACGCGATCGTCCGAAGCGCGACCAACGGTCTGCTCACCGTCAGCTCCGCCCGCGGAGTGATCCTGGCGGAACGATCCTCAGCCGAAGAGGCGGAGGTCCTGCTGACGGCGAAGGTGCCTATGGGATTCGGCGGGACGTTCTACAGCCGCACAGGCGACTGGTTCGCGTGGCTGTGTGTCGCCGGGGTCGTTGCCTGTTCCACCGCTGCATGGAAGAAACGCCGCATGTCCAACGTGTGACACGCAGGGCCGAACCGGCGGACCACTGGGACGTCCTCTCGCGGCGGATAGAATGAGGGGTGGGACCGTCGCGACGGGGCCGAGCGGCGCTTCAACTCATCAGACGAGGAGACCATGACACCCAATGAAGCCCGGGAGTTGTTTGCCTACGACGCGTGGGCCATGGCCCGCGTGTTCTCCGCGGCCGAGGCGCTGACAGCCGACGAGCTGCAGGCTCCGAGCGCCAGCAGCTTTCCCTCGGTGCGCGCCACACTCGGTCACATCGTCGGCGCGCAGTGGGTCTGGCTGCGACGATGGCTCGGGGAAAGTCCGGCCGCGCAGCCGCCGTGGGCGCAAGCGGCGAGTCTCTCCGACCTGAAGGCGCAGCTGGCCACGGTCGACACCGAACGGGAGGCGTTCTTCTCCGGTCTGACCGATGCCGCGATCGAGCAGCCGGTGGCCTACCGCAATTTCCGCGGAGACGCGTTCAACGATCGGCTGAGCGGGCTGATTCGGCACGTGATCAACCACTCGAGCTACCATCGCGGCCAGCTGGCGACGCAGTTGCGCCAGCTCGGAAAGGTCCCGCAGGCGACCGACCTCGTGATGTACCTGCACGAGCTGCAGAAGCGGTGATGAGATCCGCCGTGTGCGGTTCGCCATCGGCCAGGTCGGCCACTTCGCCTTGACTCTGTCGACCCGCTCGACGTACCGTTCAAGACCTTTGTGAGTCATCGACAACCGGAGTGATTGGCGGCGCCATGGCCTTGTACCTGGGTATTTTTCTCGTCACTCTGTCCGGCCTGATGCTCGAAATCGGGCTCACCCGGATTTTCTCGGCGACCATCTGGTATCACTTTGCGTTCCTCGCGATCTCGGTGGCCTTGCTCGGCTGGGGGCTGGGAGGCTTCGCGGTGCACCTGCTGCGAAAGCGGATTGCGCCGAGCTGGGATCGGGCGGCCGGATTGGTCTTTGCGTACGGCCTCGCGATACCCGTGGCCCTGTGGCTCATCGTTTCGATGCCGTTTCATCCCGACCGGCTCGCGTTCTACTTCATCGTGTCGCTCGCCCCGTTCCTGATGGCTGGCATGGCGCTTTCGATGGTGTTCTCGATCGGTCGCCAGCAGGCGGGGCGCCTGTACTTCGCTGACCTGCTCGGCGCGTCGATCGGCGCCCTTGCCGTCACGTGGCTGCTGTCGCTGCTTGGCGGGGAGAATGCGGTCCTGTCGGTGGCGATCGCCCCGCTCGCTGCCTCGGCGTGCTTCTCGCGGCGGTTCCGCGTGCCGACGGCGATCGCCGTCGTCGCGATGGTCGGCCTCCTCTTGGTCAACGGGCAGATCGGCATCTTCAACATCCACAGCGCGCCGACCAAGGGGATGTACCGGCACATGGCTGCCACGCCCGGCGCCAGGGTCGCGCTCACCGGCTGGAACGCGTACTCCCGGATCGATGCCGTGACGGGATTCGAGCCACCCACCCTCGCCCGTCTCTACATCGACTCGGACGCGTGGACCGGAATCATGCAGTGGGACGGTAACGCCGGGAGCCTCGCCTCGTACACCGAATGGTACCGCGCCCTGCCGTTCAAGGTCGCTCCGGAGCGGCCGAAGACACTGGTGATCGGGCCTGGCGGCGGATCGGACGTCCTCGTGTCGATCGCGGCCGGCGCCGAGAAGGTCACCGCCGTCGAGATGAATCCGCTCATGCTCCGCTTCGTTCGCAGCTTCGGCACGCGGGCGGGAGAGCTCTACGACCATCCGCTCGTCGAGACGATTCTCTCCGAAGGCCGCAACTTCATCCGGAGGACCGACCGCCGGTTCGACGTGATTCTGCTCGGGTTCGTCGATTCATGGGCGGCGGTGGCGTCGGGCGGCCTTTCGCTCTCGGAGAACCATCTCTACACGGTCGAGGCATTCCAGGCGTATTTCGATCACCTCACCGATGACGGCGAGCTGGTCATTCTGCGTTGGGACGTCGACATCCCGAGGCTCGTCTCCAACAGCGTCGCCATGCTGGGACCCTCAGAGGCGGGCAAGCGCATCGCGGTCTTCCTCGAGCGCCGCCCGCCTGGAGAGAACGACCCGCCCCAGATGATCTTCATCCTCAAGAAGCGGCCCTTCACCGCCCAGGAGCTCGACCGGATGGAGGCCTGGCCGACGGCGATTCCGGTGATCGTCCCGTCGCGTCACGTGGAGGAGCCGTACGACGGGCTCTTCCGCGGCCGGGTCAGCTTCGCCCAGTTCATCGACGCCGCACCCACGCGGGTGGACCCCGTGTATGACGATCGCCCGTTCTTTTTCGCCAGGCAGAAGCCGTGGGGCCTTCCGCCCACCATGTCGCGCGCGTTCGTGATGATCCTGGTGCCGATTGTCGCCCTCTGCGTCCTGCTCGTGTCCTTCGGGAAGCCCAAGGGTGAGCGCGTCCGGCCGTACGCGGGGTCGCTGCTCTATTTCGCGTCGCTCGGAATCGGCTTCATCGCCGTCGAGCTGGCGCTCCTGCAGCACCTGACGCTTCTGCTCGGCCACCCGATTTTCACCCTGTCGATCCTGCTGTTCACGATGCTGGCCTTCGGCGGCATCGGCAGCATGTCGAGCGGGCGGTTCCGCCCTGGCCGGGTGTGCGCGTCGGTTGCCGGCCTCGCGGCCGTCTATGCTTTCGCGCTGCCTCGAGCGGTCCCGGCGCTGCTCTGGCTGCCGCTCTCCGCCCGAATCATCATCGCGGTCCTGGCCGTGGCGCCGCTCGGATTCTTCATGGGCATGCCGTTTCCGCGCGGGCTTCGCTCGACGGGCGAGGGACCATTCCCGGCGCCGCCGTTCTACTGGGGCCTGAATGGCGTCTGCTCTGTCGTCGGATCGATGGCAACCATGGTCATCGCGGTTATGCTGGGATTCACCTGGGCTTTGCTCGCCGGGGCGGTCTGCTACGTGATGGCCGGCTTGGCCTCGCGGGTGTTTGCGGTGCGAGAGCCAGCCTGATCGGATGAGTGACTCCGTCCCCGCCCCCTGATATATTCTCGGAAACTCCGGTCCGGCCGACTTCATGCTGGCGCAAGCGGTCTTTGCCGGGGCGAGTCCGTGAACCGGTCACCTGCCCCGTCCGTCCATCGAATCATGAGACGCACACTCTTCCTCGCCTCAGCGTTGATCGTCGCCGCGGCCGGCACCATCGGCCCGCGCGCGCAGGCGCCCGAATCGCGCCTGCTGCGGTTCCCGGCCATCCACGGCAGCCAGGTCGTCTTCACCTATGCCGGCGACCTCTACACCGTTCCGGCGGCCGGCGGCGTCGCCCGCCGCCTCACGAGCGACGTCGGGTTCGAGATGTTTGCCCGCTTCTCGCCCGACGGCAAATCGCTGGCGTTCACCGGTCAGTACGACGGCAACACCGAGGTCTACCTGATGCCCGCCCAGGGTGGCGTCCCGAAGCGGCTGACCTTCACCGCCACGCTGGCCCGCGACGATGTGTCGGACCGGATGGGGCCGAACAACCTGGTGATGGGCTGGAAGGACGACACGCACGTGCTCTTCCGGTCCCGCCGGACCGAATGGAACGACTTCCTCGGCAAGCTCTACCTGGCCAGCATCAACGGCGGCCCGCTCGAGGAGCTTCCGTTCCCGCGCGGCGGGTTCGGATCGTTCTCGGCCGACGGGTCGCAGTTCGCCTACAACCGCGTATTCCGCGAGTTCCGCACGTGGAAGCGCTACCGGGGCGGGATGGCCGACGATGTCTGGCTCTACGACTTCAAGACGAAGTCCACGACGAACCTGACGAACAACCCGGCCCTGGACATCATCCCGATGTGGAAGGGCAGCCGCATCTACTTCACCTCCGATCGCGATCAGCCCTTCCGATTGAATCTCTACAGCTACGACCTGGGCAGCGAGGCAGACGCAGCAAGCTGACGGCATTCACCGAGTACGACGTCAAGTTCCCCTCGCTCGGTGACGATGCGATCGTGTTCGAGAACGGCGGCTACCTCTACCGATTCGACCTCGCGTCGGAACGCGCCGCGAAGATTCCCGTCACGATTGCGGAGGACTTCGACAGTGGCCGTCCTGCCGTCGTCGACGTCAGCCGGATCGATCACGAATTTCGAGATCGCGCCCGACGGGAGCCGCGCGCTCTTCGGCGCCCGAGGCGACGTCTTCACGGTGCCGGTGAAGTACGGACCGACGCGCAACCTGACGCGCACGCCGGGCGTGCACGAGCGCAATTCGAAGTGGTCGCCGGACGGCCGCTGGATCTCCTACATTTCCGACGCGACGGGCGAGGACGAGATCTGGATCGAGCCGCAGGACGGGCAGGGCGCGGCGACGCAGTTGACCAAGGGCGGCGACAACTACAAGTACCAGCCGATCTGGTCGCCAGACAGCAAGAAGCTGCTGTGGTCCGATCGCAGGCAGCGGCTCCAGATCGTCGACCTCGAATCGAAGGCCGTGACGCCTGTCGCCAGCTCGCCGGTGTTCGAGATCAACAACTTCGGGTGGTCTCCCGACAGCAAGTGGGTGGCCTACTCGCTGCCCGAGGACGAAGGCGCGGGAAGGATCTTCCTCTATTCGGTCGAATCGAAACAGTCGACGCCGGTGACCGACGGCTGGTTTCCCGTCTCCGGTCCCGAATTCAGCAGCGACGGCAAGCTGCTCTTCTTCGTGTCGGCCCGGTCATTCAACCCGACCTACGGGCAGACCGAGTTCGAGCACATCTACACCGACATGTCGAAGATCTACTTCGTGACACTGGCGAAGGACACGAAGAGCCCGCTCGCGCCGAAAAGCGACGAAGTCAAGATCAAGGAAGAAGCGAAGCCCGCCGGCCCGGCTGAGCCGAAAAGCGCCGAACCGAAGCCGGCCGCGCCGGTTGCCAAGCCTGCGGCGGGAGCCGAAGCGAAGCCCGCTCAGCCTGGAGCCAAGCCGGCGGGAGCGGAAGCCAAGGCGCCGGAGACGCAGAAGGAAGAACCCAGAAAGGACGCCACGCCCGCCGCGAAGGTCGACCTCGACGGCATCATGACGCGCATCGCGGTGCTCCCGGTGCCCGCCGCCAACTACCGCGCGCTCCGTTCGGTCGGCAACAAGCTCTACTACGGCCGGGCGAGCGCGCGCGAGAGCGCGGCGCTCTACGTGTTCGATCTCGACGGCAGGCCGAGACGCAGGTGCTGACCGGGGGACGGGCTACGAGATTTCCGCCGACGGTAAGAAGATGCTCGTCGCCTCCGCCGGCCGCTACGCGATCATCGACACGCCGTCGGCACGGGTCGAGCTGCGCGATTTCCTGGACCTGGCGGACTTGAAGGTCAATGTCGACCACCACGCCGAGTGGCGCCAGATCTTCAACGAGTCGTGGCGGCAGATGCGCGACTTCTTCTACGCGCCGAACCTGCACGGCGTCGACTGGCCGGGGATGCGCGCGAAATACGCGCCGCTCGTCGACTTCGTGAATCATCGGGCCGACTTGACCTACATCATCGGTGAGATGATTGGCGAGCTCAACTCCGGCCACACGTACGTCGGCGGCGGCGACATGCCACAGCCGCAGCGCATCCCGATGGGACTGCTTGGCGCGCGTCTCGAGCGCGACGCGCAGACGAAGTTCTTCAAGATCGTGAAGATCCTGAACGGCCAGAACTGGGATCCGGCGTTGCGATCGCCGTTGACCGAGATTGGCGTCAACGTCAAGGAAGGCGAGTTCATCGTCGCCGTCGACGGCCGGTCGACCGCCGAGCTGACCGACATCTGGGAGGCCATGGTCGGCCGCGCCGGCAAGCAGGTCACACTCAAAGTGAACGGTACGCCGTCGCTGCAGGGTGCGCGCGACACGGTGGTCGTGCCGATCGAGGACGAGCGAAGTCTCTACTACTTCAACTGGGTGCAGGGCAACCTGGACAAGGTAACCAAGGCGACCAACGGACGCGTCGGGTACGTCCACGTGCCCGACATGGGCGTGCCAGGGTTGAACGAATTCTCGAAGTACTTCTACCCCCAGACCAGCAAGGAGGCGCTCATCGTCGACGTGCGGAGCAACGGCGGCGGCAACGTTTCGCCCATGATCATCGAGCGGCTGCGCCGCGAGCTGGTCCTGGTCGACATCGCCAGGAACGGCACGCCGCAGACCAATCCCGGCGCGATGATCGTCGGGCCCGAAGGTGCTGCTGGCCGACGAGTTCTCGGCCTCGGACGGCGACCTGGTGACGTGGCGGTTCAAGACGCACAAGATCGGGCCGGTCATCGGCAAGCGCACCTGGGGCGGGGTCGTCGGCATCCGGGGAACGCTGCCGTTCCTGGACGGCGGGTTCCTCAACAAGCCCGAGTTCTCGCGGTACGACGTGACGGGGAAGGCCTGGGTCATCGAGGGCGTCGGCGTCGAGCCGGACATTGTCGTGGACAACGATCCCGCGAAGGAGTACGCCGGCGAGGATCAGCAGCTCGACAAGGCGATCGCCGTCATCCTCGATCTGCTGAAGAAGCAGCCGGGGACGCTCGCGCCGCTTCCGCCATATCCCGTCAAGCGGGAGGGCAGTGCACCGGTGAAGAAGTAGCGTGGAGCACGGGGTCTCGTCGGGCGCCGCGCCTGGCCGGCGGAAGCTCGCGGCGGCCGCCGTCGTGGCCTTCTGCGTGGCGCTCGCCGCGATCCACACGTGGCCGCTCGCGACGGCGCCGGGCCGGCTGTCGCGAAACGACAACGGCGACACGCTGCTGAACACGTGGGCCATCGCCTGGGTCGCGCACGAGCTGCCGCGCGACCCGGCGCACCTCTTCGACGCCAACATTTTCTGGCCGGAGCGCCGGACGCTCGGCTATTCGGAGTCCATGGTCGTGCAAGGCGTGATGGCCATGCCGATTCTGGCGCTCGGCGGCTCGCCCGTTCTCGCCTACAACCTGGTGCTGCTCCTCGGCTTCGCACTGACCGCCGCCGCATTCGGGCTCCTGGCGCACCGGTGGACCGGGAGCCTGGCGGCGGCGCTCGTGGCCGCGTCGGCCGCTGCCTTCAACTCGCACACCCTGTTGCGGCTGCCGCACCTGCAGACGCAGCATCTCGAGTTCCTGGCGCTCGCGCTCGTCGCGATGGATGGGATCTTTACCCGCCAGCGCGTTCGAGACGGGTTCAGCCTGGGACTCGCCTTCGCGTTGCAGGCGCTCACCTCGATCTACGTAATGACCTTCAGCGCGTGGGCGATGTGCTTCGGGGCCCTGGCCCGGCTCGTCAGGCCCGCGCCTGCGAGGAGAGTCAGGGCACTGGGGCTGCTGGCCCTTGCGGCCCTCGTCGCCGCAGCGGTTCTCGCGCCCTATCTGTGGGAGTACTACCGCATTCACGCAGACCAGGGATTCGCCCGCGGGTTCGATCTGAACGGCGCGGCGCGCTGGGAGAACTTCCTGGCGTCCGGGTCGCGACTCCACTTCGATTGGTGGAGCGCGAGGTTCGTCGAGGTCAGTCAGTCGAAGAATTTTCCGGGGTTCACCGTACTCCTCCTGACCATCGTCGCACTCGCCTCGTCGGCAGTGCGCAAGGACCCGCGCGCGCGCATGTGCGCGGCGATTGCCTTCGGGTGCCTGGGGGTCGCCGCCGTACCGTGGACGCCGGTGTACGAGTTGGTCATCCGCACGGTGCCGCTCTTCTGGGCCGTCAGGGTCCAGGCGCACATCGGGCAAATCGTGCTCGTGATGCTGGCCGTCCTGGCGGGATTCGGCGTTGCGAGGATCGAGCGCGCCTGGGGCGCACGCCGCGGCTGGACGGTCGTCGCGGCAGGCCTGGTCGTGATGGTCAATGGCGAGGCCCTGCGATCGCCGCTCGTCTACAAGCCCTTCGGCGGCATCCCGGCCGTCTACGACGTCCTGCGCGACGAACCGCGCGCCGTCGTTGCCGAGATCCCGCTGTACGAGACGAGGCACTTCTTCCAGAACGCGCCGTACATGCTGAACTCGACGCGGCACTGGCATCCGATCCTGAACGGCTACAGCGGGTTCTTCCCGGTGAGCTACGTGAGGGCCGCCGAGGCGCTAAGGAGATTCCCCGATTACGACGCCCTGGCCCTCCTGCACGAGCGATCGGTCACGCACGTCGTCGTGCACAAGGCGGCGCTTGTCGCCCGCAGCGGTCCGGCCGCGTTCGACGCGATTCGTGAGATCTCCGCCCTGCGGCTCGTGGCCGACGATGGCGAGATCTACATCTACCGATTCAAGTGAGGCGGGCGACCCGGTGGGTCGCCGCGTCCGGCTATCGTGCCAACAAGCCCCTGAAGAACTCGCCGAGGATGAGGTAGGTCGGGCCCGACACGCCGCGTTCATACACCGTCATCAGTCCAAGCCACACCAGCCCGCCCGCGGTCGAGAGCAGCGGAATCAGCGCGAGCAGCCGCCAGTTCCGCTGCGAGTCGTCCAGATCGGCCCGTGCCTTGAAATGGAACCAGGCCCACGCGAAGGGCAGATAGGCGCCGGCCCAGGCCGCGTAGTTGCAGAAGGGAACCGAGAGGAACCAGGCCGGGAGAAGGATGTGCCACCGCCAGTAGAGGCCAGCGAGGCTGGCGATCGGGTCGAGCTGCACATCGACCGAAATGGCGAGCGCCGACGCCGCGAGCCCGAGCCGGAGCGGCGTCGCGAGCAGCCGGGGGGCGAACGCGCCGAATCGCTCGGCGATCCACACGCCGGAATACGCAATCATCGCCCACCCGAGCATGGTGGCGGCGGGAGCCGGTAAGCCAGGCACGTAGAGGTGGTAGCCGCGCTCGCTGAAGAACCCGAGCGTGATGCCCGTGTTCTCGAGCACCACGCCGTAGACGAGCCCCACCCCGAAAAAGGCGGCGGCCGAGGCGGCCCCGCGCGTGAGATACGCGTGAGCCGCGAGGGCGAGAAACCAGAGGCACTGGATTGTCTCGAACCCGGCGATGAGCGCCGCTGACGAGGGCGCAACCCGCCAGGCCGGAACGAGCGCGGCGAGGGCCCAGTCGAGGAGAAACGGCACCAGGAGCGCCGCTGGCATCAGCGTCGCGGCGAGCCGACTCGGCCGGCGGGCGGCGCCAATCCGTCTCCGAATGGCAAAGTAAAGGACCACCCATGCCGCCGGCGCGAGCCCCGTCAGCGCATATGCCCCTGCCGACGATCCTGCCTTGGAATATTGGGAACGGTCGATCATGGCGACGGCTACGTGATTGAGCCAGACGCTTCCGGTGAACACGAACCACACCGGCAGGTCGGCCCAGACCTCCCGGATCGCCCTGAGGGCCACTGATGGCGACGATGAATTGGCGAACTCGCCTTCGACCACGGCGGGCTGGCTGTTCATGCTGACAACCTTACTGCGTGTCGGGGCCGCACGCGAAATGGGCCGGCGGGGCAAAGCCACGCCGGCCCATCGAGGCGATCGAGAAACGGCCTCGTCGTGTCTACTTGCGGGACATCACGGTCTTCGCGACAATCGCGCCCCCGCTGGAAGGTGCAGATCCGGCCACGCCGACCATGTCACCGTTCTGCAAGTCCGCGCAGGCCCTGCCCTGGAAGCGCGTCGAGCTGTTGGTCACGACGTCCTGCGTGCCGACCTTCATCGAGAGGTTCGGGCATGTCCCGCTCTTCGCGCCGACCGGGCCCTGGATCGTCGTCGGCGTCGGCTGCGGACGGGGCTTCGGGGTCGGCTGCGGCGACGGTGCCCCTGCCGCAAAGCGCACGTACGAGGCGAGGATGCTGAGGTCGGGCTGGACAGCGCCCTTTGCGCCAGCCCTGATGGTGTTCTTGATGTCCGCGCATGCGCCGCCCATGAACACCGTTTCGGCGTTCGTGCGCACGGTCTTGTTCCCAAGGGTGAAGGTCAGCCGCGGGCACGTGCCTGTCAGGTCGCCGACCGTGCCCATCGCGGATCCGCCTGTCGTCGGCGGAGGCTTCGGCGGAGTGGGACGCGGGACCGGAGGGGTTGGCATCGGCGTCCGGCCGCCCTCCGGAGTGCCCGATCCGCTGCCACCTGCGCTCGCCACGCTGCCCATCACGGAGCTCGGCGAGGAGGGCGATGGCTGGCTCCCGGATCCGCCGCACGCCGCGATGACGACCGTCAGGGTCACCACCAACACGCTGAACCGGAGATGAGTTCGCATGGATCGCATCCTTCCCGAGAGAGTCCTGAGCCACGGATCGTGACGGCTATTAGACTCGGCGCGCGGCCCGAACGTCACATTCGACGAGAACCTCCGCCGTACTACCACCTAATGGACACTACCGGGCACGACGATCTTCCTGGCGACCGCCAGCATCAGGTTCGACTTGTCAGCCTTCGAATAGCCCGTCTTGAAGGGCAGCGCTTTGGCGGGCTTGGCCGCCTCGAAGGCCGCCTCTAGGTCCGGCTGCGTGACCCACTTGAACTCGGGGATGAACGTGGCCGGGCTGTAGATGCCGAAGAAGGTGAAATCCCACTTCGCCTTCGAGAACGACCTGAATGGGATGCCTGAATCATCCTGCAGGATGGCCGCGCTGTGTTCCAGCAGGAACTCGCGCGTCGCCGAAAACGTGTTGTCGTGCAGGATGAACGAGGCGGCCTTGAGGTACGCGGTGGCGCCCTTGAAGCTCGCCAGGAACGGGAAGAACCCCGGTTTCTTCGCGAGCGGCCCCGGCATCAGATCGATGCTCAGGTAGTAGAGCGTCTGCGGTTCGGGCCGGCTGCCGTTCCTGAACACGATCTTGATGCCGGGCACTCCGTCCGGCGGTATCACTCGAGGCGCGGCCTTCACCTGGCCCGCCGCGTCGACAAAGATCAGCTCGCTGTCGATCAGGTGATTGTCGGTGTGGGCCAGGAAGAGGTAGAGGACCGGCATGACGCCTTTGAGCTCGGTCTTCTGGAAGTCACGGGCCATGTACGACGTGATGAAATAGCTCTTGGTCGGGAGCGTCGACATCGATTCCCGCAGGTTGTTCAACCCGAGCGAAAGCGCCGCCGGCGTGAGGGTCTCGAGCGCGGGCACACGGCCGACCGGTTCGAGGCCGGTGAGGACATACACCGGAGCCGACGGGAACATCACGTTCGCCATCAGGAAATCGGGACCGCCGAACACGTAATAGAGCGGCGCCGCCGAGTCGACCCGGCCGGGCAGCTCGGTCTCGGACCAGGCGCGCATCCTGTCGAGCATGTCGGTTTTGAGCACGGCCCACGTCCTGGCCATCCCCTCGGCGTGCGCCTTGAAGCCAGGCGTCGATTCGATCGCCGCAAGCGGGGAGTCCGGCGGCACCGGCAGGCCGGCCAGCAGGCGGGCCTGGTCGTCGATCGACGAAGGCGGGCGCGTAGCCGGCCCCTGCGCGAAGGCCGCGGAACCGGCACCGGAAACCAGAACGAAAACACAGGCAACGAGGCTCGATCGCATGATGGTCACAGCAGAAATCACTCGCCGCCGGCGGAGGGGCCGCCGGCCACTCAGAACCTAGCATCATGCCGTACCTGGCTGCCATGGCCCGTCGGAAAATGAGATCCGGCTTGCGGAAAATCCTCCCGCTGCCGTAGGATTTCTCAATCCGCCCTATCGGGCATACCCCGTCCGTCGTCCGACCTTCTGGAGGCTCGCATGGACGCACACGTATCGTTGATGTCGCTCTGGCTCCCGATTCTCCTGTCGGCGGTGATCGTCTTCGTGGCCAGCTCCATCCTGCACATGGTGCTGCCCATTCACCGGAACGACCTCCGGAAGCTCCCCAAGGAAGCGGAAATCCTCGAGACGCTGCGCAATTTCAGCGTCCCGCCCGGCGACTACGGCGCGCCGTATGCGGGCGGGCCCGCCGAGATGAAGAACCCGGACTTCGTCGAGAAGATGAAGAAGGGGCCGCTCGTGTTCATGACGCTCTCCCCAGGCAGCAGCCCGGCGATGGGCTCCTACCTCGCCCAGTGGTTCGTCTACTGCATCGTCGTGAGCGTCTTTGCGGCCTACATGGCGAGCCGCGCGGTGCCGATGGGGGGCAGCTACCTGGCGGTGTTCCGATTCGCCGGCACGACGGCGTTCCTCTGCTACGCGATGTCCCTGCCGCAGAACTCCATTTGGTTCCGGAGGAACTGGGGCACGACGATCAAGTCGATGGCCGACGGGCTGCTCTATGGCCTGCTGACGGCCGGGACGTTCGGGTGGTTGTGGCCGAGGTAGGGGCGACTACCCGCGGGCGGCCCTGGCCCGCGCCAGCTCGTCGAGAAGGCGTTCCGTCTCGCCGAATGAAATGCACGCGTCCGTGATGCTCTGACCGTAGGTCGCAGGCCGGCCGGGCACGTAGTCCTGCCGGCCTTCGAGCAGGTTGCTTTCGAGCATCACGCCGAAAATCCGAGGTGAACCCGCCGCGACTTGCCTCGCCAGCTCTGCTGCCACGTCGCTCTGCTTGCGGTAGTCGCGGTGGCTGTTCCCGTGTGAGCAGTCCACCATCACGCGGCCGGGAAGTCCGTGCGAGGCGAGCTTCGAGCAGACCGCCTCGATGTCACCGGCGTGATAATTCGGTCCCGTCCGGGTCCCGCCGCGCAGGATGATATGGCAGGCTTCATTGCCGCTCGTCTGCAGAATCGCGGCCACGCCCTGCTTGGTCACACCCGGGAACCAGTGATGCTGCCTGGCGGTGAGCACGCCGTCCACCGCGACCTGCGTGTCGCCGTCGGTTCCGTTCTTGAACCCGACAGGCGCCGACAGGCCGGATGCCAGCTCGCGATGAACCTGGCTCTCGGCGGTGCGGGCGCCGATGGCGACCCACGAGGTGAGATCGGCGATGTGTTGGGGAATCTGCGTGTCGAGGAACTCCGACCCGGTGGAAAGCCCCAGCTCGTTGATGTCCAGGAGCAGCTTCCGCGCGAGCCGCAGGCCGCGGTTGATGTGGTAGCTCTCGTCGAGATCGGGATCGTTGATGAGCCCCTTCCAGCCGACCACCGTGCGCGGCTTCTCGAAGTAGGCGCGCATCACGACGACCAGGTCGCCCGCATGACGATCCGCGGCGTGCTTCAGCCGGGTCGCGTACTCCAGCGCGGCCGCGGTGTCGTGAATCGAGCAGGGCCCGACCACGACGACCAGCCGCGACCCGGTTCCGAGGATCGCCTCGGTCACGGCGGCGCGCGCGTCGGCCACCGTGTTGGACGCCCGTTCGCTGATCGGAATCTCCTCCAGCAGGATGGCTGGAGAAATCAGCGGGCGGACGTCCAGGATGCGAAGATCGTCGGTTGGGCGAAACATGACCCGTGCCCGTCGGGCTCCCTACGCGTTCGGATCCATCTTGCCTGCCAGGTAGGACTCGTACGCCCCCAGGTCGAACACGCCGTGGCCCGACAGGTTGAACGCGATGACCTTCTTCTCGCCGGACTTCCTCGCCGCCAGCGCGTGTTGGACGACGCTGTGGATGGCGTGGGCGGACTCGGGCGCCGGGATCGTGCCCTCGCACCGCGCGAAGCGGAGCGCGCTCTCGAACACCTCGCCCTGATGGTACGCCTCGGCTTCGATGACGCCCGCGTCGAGCAGGTGGCTCACGAGCGGCGCCGACCCGTGGTAGCGAAGCCCGCCCGCGTGAACGGGCGCCGGCATGAACTCGTGCCCGAGGGTGTGCATCATCAGCAGCGGAGTCGTCCCGGCAGTGTCGCCGAAATCGTACTCGCGCTTGCCCGCCGTGAGGCTCGGGCAGGCGGACGGCTCGACCGCGATCGCGCGCAGCTGCGTCCTGCGCGCCCTTCAGCTTGTCCTTCAGGAACGGGAACGTGAACCCGGCGAAATTGCTGCCGCCGCCGTGGCACCCGATGAGGATGTCGGGGTAGTCGCCGGCGAGCTCCATCTGCTTCTTCGCTTCCTGGCCGATGATCGTCTGGTGCAGCAGCACGTGGTTGAGCACGCTGCCGAGCGCGTATTTCGTGTCGTCACGCTTGGCCGCGTCTTCGACGGCCTCGGAGATGGCGATGCCGAGGCTGCCCGGGCGAATCGGGCGCTGACCGCGAGGACGTTCCGGCCGGCCTGGGTCAGGTTCGAGGGGCTCGCCACGACGTCCGCACCGTAGGTCTTCATCATGACGCGGCGATACGGCTTCTGGTCGTAGCTCACGCGCACCATGTAGACCATGCACTCGAGGCCGATGAGCCGGCAGGCGCACGCCAGGCGCTGCCCCACTGGCCGGCGCCCGTTTCGGTGGCGAGCCGCTTGACGCCCTCCTTCTTGTTCATGAAGGCCTGCATGATGGCCGTGTTCAGCTTGTGGCTGCCGACCGGGCTCACGTGCTCCGACTTGTAGTAGATCCGGGCCGGTGTATCGAGCGCCTCCTCGAAGGCCTTCGCGCGGAACATCGGGCTCGGACGATAGAGCCGGTAGATGTCGCGCACCTCGGCGAGGAATCTCGATCATCGGTTCCTGCGAAACCTCCTGAGCGATGAGGCCCATGGGGAAGAGCGGTGCGAGCGCCTCCGGGCCGATCGGCTGGCGCGTACCGGGATGCAGCGGCGGCGGCAGGGGGGTCGGCAGGTCCGGCGCAATGTTGTAGAAGTGCGTCGGAATCGCAGACTCGGGGAGAGTGATCTTCGTGTCGGTCACGGCATTCCTCCAGACGGTCCAGCTGGCAATCGGTCTGCGAAGAATAGCACAAGGGCGCTCCGGCTCCCGGCCGCGGCCCGGCTTGTGCCACAATCGTGAGATGGCGCCTGACGGTTCCACTCGCCCTGCGGCGGTCAGCTGCCGGGGACTCCGGAAGCAATACGGCGATGTCGTCGCCGTGGACGGCCTCGACCTCGAGGTCCTGTCGGGCGAGTGCTTCGGCCTGCTTGGACCGAACGGCGCGGGCAAGACGACCACCATCGAGATCTTCGAAGGCCTGCTCGAGCACGACGCGGGCGACGTCGAGGTGCTCGGGATGCGCTGGGGCGTCGACGACCGGGCGCTTCGCCAGCGCCTCGGCATCCAGCTCCAGGAGTCCCAGTTCGCCGACAAGCTGCAGGTCCAGGAAATCGTCCGGTTGTTCAGGTCGTTCTACCACCAGGGCCCAACGGTCGACGACGTGCTCGGCATGGTGGAGCTGGACGCGAAACGCAGGAGCTGGGTAAGCAAGCTCTCGGGTGGGCAGCGGCAGCGCCTCGCGGTCGCCTGTGCCCTCGTCAACGAGCCGGATCTGCTGTTTCTCGACGAGCCGACCACCGGGCTCGACCCGCAGTCGCGGCGGCAACTCTGGACCCTTCTCGAGCGCTTCCGCGGGAAGGGCGGGACCGTGCTCCTGACGACGCACTACATGGAAGAGGCGGAAACGCTGTGCGACCGGGTGGGCATCGTCGATCACGGGCGGCTGATCGCGATTGGTACGCCGCGAGAGCTCATCGCGTCGCTCGGCGCCGAGCACGTGATCGAGATTGCGGTCGACCACGGCGCCGATGTCCCAATCGATCGCCTCAAGGCCCTCGCCGGAGTCAAGGACGCCAGCCTGGCCGATGGCCTGATGCGCCTGCGCGTCTCGGAGCTGCACAGCGTCATGCCGGCGATCATCTCGGAGCTGGAGCGCCGGGACGTGCGGATGTCACAGCTCTCGACGCACCACGCGACGCTCGAGGATGTGTTCGTCGCCCATACCGGAAGGCACCTCCGCGATGAGTGAACGCGCCCAGGTCTACCATCCCCTCGTCGAGATGACGCTCGCTCGGCTGCGCGAGTTCGTCCGCGAGCCCGAGGCCGTCTTCTGGGTCATCGTCTTTCCCATCGTCCTGGCGCTCGCGCTCGGCATCGCGTTCCGGACCAAGGGCGACGACCCGGTGTTCGCCGGTGTCATCGAGGGACCCGGGAGCGCCGAAACGGTCGCCGCACTCAAGGGTGCCCCGGGCATGCGGGTGCGCCCGGTGGCGCCCGGGCAGGGTGATGTCGCGCTTCGTGACGGCGAGGTGCAGGTGATCGTCGTGCCGGGCCGGCCGCCGACGTATCGATTCGACCCGACGCGGCCGGAAAGTCGGCTCGCGCGGATGGCCGTGGACGGAGCGCTTCAGCGGGCCGCAGGCCGGGCCGATACTTTCACGGCCGGAGAAGAGAAGCTGGAGGTCGTGGGCGCGCGCTACATCGACTGGCTCATCCCCGGACTGCTCGGGATGAACATCATGGGCACCGGCCTGTGGGGCATCGGGTACGGGATCGTGTGGGCGCGAACCAAGAAGCTGCTCAAGCGTCTCGCCGCGACGCCGATGTCGCGCGCGCAGTTCCTGGTGGCGCAGATTCTCGCGCGCCTCGTGTTCCTGGTCGTCGAGGTTTCGGTCCTGCTGATCTTCGCGAGCGTGGCGTTCTCGGTTCCCGTGCGGGGTTCGCTCCTGACGCTGTCAGCCGTCGCGCTCATCGGCGCATTCACCTTCGGCGGCATCGGGCTGCTCGTCGCGAGCCGCGCCCGGACGATCGAAGCCGTGTCGGGCTGGATGAACTTCGTGATGCTGCCGATGTGGGTGCTCTCGGGGGTGTTCTTCTCGTCGGCTCATTTCCCGGCCGTGACGCAGCCGTTTATCCACGCCCTGCCGCTGACTGCGCTCATCGACGCGTTCCGGTCGGTGATGCTCGACGGCGCGGGCATCCCGGCCATCACGCAGGAGCTGGCCGTACTCGGAGGATGGACGGGCGTCTGCTTCGCGATCGCCTTGCGCGTGTTCCGCTGGAAGTAGGGGCGACCCGGCGCGTCGCCCGCCACTGGACGTAGGGGCGACCCGGTCAGGTCGCCCGCCATTGGACGTAGGGGCGACCCGGCGGGTCGCCCGCCATCAGCAACCGGACAACGGAATCGTGAAGATCACCGTCTGCCCGTTGACCGTATAGGTGCCGATCGCGTTGGCCGAGCCGTCGAAGTGGACCGTGAAGGTCGTGGCGTCCGTCTTGACGCTCATGTCCCCGCTCAGAGGATACGCGCAGCCCTGCTTGGGGATTCTCACGTTGGTGATCGTGCCGTTGGCGGTCATCCCCTCGTAGGCCGTCACGGTGGTTCCGTTGACGAGGTAGCTCGTCGCCGACGCCAGCATGTCGTCGACCGTGAGGCTCACCGCCGTCGAGACGCTGGAGTACACGCACGTACCCGCCGCCGTCGCGCGCGTCGTCGTGTTCGGGTTGTAGGCCGGCTGCTCCTGGCCCGAGGCGTTGAAATAGTGGATCGATGTGGCCTGGCAATCTGCGCTGGCCAATGCGACGCCGAGGCGGGCAGTGGGCGCCGCCTGGGTGGCGCTCGCCGGCGGCTGGGCCGACGAGGCGATGGAGCGGATTCCCGCCACGAACCCATTGACCGCCTGGCCGGCCACCCGTTCGCCCGCGTCGAACCGGATGATCGTGACCGTCGGGCTCGTCGGGATGCTGTTCTTCTTGCAGGCGGCCGCCGTCAGGCCGATCGCGACCACCACCGAGAGTGTGCAAGCGTATGTAAGAGTGCGCATGTTCATCACGGACGTCTGGCCTCCCTAATCCGTGATATCGGCACATCTCGGAACTTCTGCAGGCCTCTGGCGAAAACGATGCCCCTGTAGGCGCACCCGTCCCAGGAGACCGCAGGATATGATGGCCCATGCCGCAGCGAGCCGGCCTTGTCCGCGAACTCGCCAATGGAACGCTGATCCTGCTGGGAATCCTCTCGGCGGGCATGGGACTCTACGGGTTCCTGTTGTCGAGCAACTTCATCGACGGCGGGGTCACTGGCGTATCGATGCTCCTGTCGAAGGTGACGCCGCTTCAGCTCCCGTTCTGGCTGCCCGTCATCAATCTCCCCTTCATTGCGCTGGGATATCGCCACATTGGCCGCGCGTTCGCCGTGCGGAGCGTGCTCGCGATCTCCGGGCTTGCCGTCGCGCTCGCGATCGTTCCGTACCCCGACGTGACACCCGACCTCGTACTGACGGCGGTGTTTGGCGGGTTCTTTCTCGGAGCGGGGATCGGCCTGGCAATCAGAGGCGGGGCCGTGCTCGACGGCACGGAAATCGCCGCGCTGGTCATCAGCAAGCGCGTGCACGTCGTCAAGGTCAGCGACGTCGTGCTCGGCTTCAACATCGTGCTCTTCCTCGTGGCGATGTCCGTTCTGGGAGTCGAGGCGGCGCTCTATTCGATCCTCACCTACATCGCGGCGGCGAAGACACTCGATTTCGTGATCTACGGCATCGACCAATTCACGGCGATCACCGTGATTTCCCGCCAGAGCACGGCGATCCGCGAGGCGATCACGGGCGAGCTCGGCCGTGGCGTCACCATCTACTCCGGGTTCGGTGGCCTGACCGGAGAAGAGCAGCAGGTACTCTATTGCGTCGTCACGCGCCTCGAGATCGGGAGGGTGAAAGCGATCGTGAAGCGGCTCGATCCTGCGGCGTTCGTGGTGTATCACCCGCTGGCGGATGTCGAGGGCGGTGTCGTCAAGCGGAGCGGGGTGCACTGAAGGCGCCCGACCGGCGGGGACGAGTGGGATCGCTGCGCGCCGCGGTCCCCGAACTCGACACTCGCGGCCCGGGCGCCCGGACGCGCGGTCCTGGCCCCTGTCGCTCGTGGTGCAGCGGGCCGGCTACGTGGACCGCGGCGCCTTCTTCGTGGCGTGATCCGCGTAGTAGGCGAGCCCCTTCCGATCCTCATCGAGGATGTGCTGGAGGAGCCAGTCCCTGAGGAACGAAAGGACTTCCTCGGCCCGCTTACCGGTCGCGGGCGCATGGGGATCGTCGAGGTGGCCCACCTCCGATTCGAAGAAGGCGTGCTGCTTCTCCTGGAGCGCGAGGCCTGGATAGCCGACCGACCGCATCAGCGCTTCCTCGAAGCGAAAGTGCGTGGCCGCATACCGCCTCAAGGTTTCCGCGGTCTGAGCGTCCAACACTCCGCTGGCGGACCTCTCGACCTTGCCGTGACAATCGTTCAGCAGGTCCAGGAATCCACGGTGCTGGCGATCGGCCTCCTCGACGCCCGTTTGGAACGCGTCCTTCCAGACGTAGAAACCCATCGATCCCTCCATCGATCGTATCGGACGATTATCCCCGCTGATGCAGGGCTACGTCAGGGTGTCCGCGAGTCCCGCGGCCAGGAGGCGTCGCCATCCGGACACCGTCTCGTTTCCGCAGGCGGCCGTGGAGGTGTGCGATGGCTGTCCGAGCTTCGTCCAGGCCGGCGAGTTCTGGAGCCATCCCTACTTCTGTCCGTGGGGGTCGGAGATCATCGCCGAGCAACGGAGACACGGCCGAGCCCGCCGACCGGCCGCGAACGATTTGGTCAGCTCACGCCTGCCGTTTCTCCAGCCAGCGGTTGAAGAGCCACAGCGAGAACGCCGACAGCAGCCCGATGGCCATGAGAATCAGCCACCCCATCGCGTTGTTCGCGGGCACGAGCTCGAGGAGGCCGTCGGGCTTGGTCGTCGCGCCCTTCGCCATGACGTCATTGAAGATGTAGGCGCCTGCCGGCCCGCTCAGGATCGCTCCGAACGCGAGCGGCAGGTTGGCGTACCCAAGGAAGAGCCCCTCCTGCCCCTTCGGCGACAGCGCACCGATGTATTCGTACATCCGGGGCGAGGTGAACAGCTCGCCGAGCGCCACGAGCACGACGGTCGTAATGAAGAACACGGACGCGATCGGCAGCCAGTTGGCCAGTAGCGCCTGCGGCCCGCCAGAGGTGTAGACCGGGGCGATGTTGATGAACATCGCGGCGCTGATGATGATGGTGCCGGCCACCATCGACCGGATGGGCTTCATCTTGCCCCACGTGTTCGAGATGATGAGCTGAAAGCAGACGATGATGAACGGGTTCGCCGCAGTGTACAGATCCATCGCGGGGTTCGCCTCGACCACGCGCTTCACATACAGCGGGAACACGTTGTAGACCTGGTTGTACAGGAAGTAGAAGCCGGTCATCACGAGCAGGTACACGGTGAAGCGTCCGCTCCTGAGCACGAGCACCATGTCGAGCAGGATTCGGCCCACCGAGCGTTTGGGCTTGACGGGAGCGCTCGCATCCACCGCGGGCTCGCGGTAGGTGAAGAGCACGACGAAGAACGCGACGACCGAGGCGATCGCGGACACGGCGAAGATCGACGACAGGTTCGCCGCTCCGGCCACGGCGCGTTCGGCAGCGCTCGATCGGTAGAGCCACGAGACCAGGATGCCCGCCACGATCACGATGGCCGAGAAGCCCGCGGTGGCCATCCAGATGTCATTACGCGTCCGGTTCGCCTTCGTCGTGCGATGCACGAGCGCGACGATGCCGAACGCCGCCAGCCCGCACGCGCCGACGACCAGCAAAATCGTGCCGAGGCCCGATCCGTTCCGCACCACGAACGCCGTGCCGCGCCCGAAGAGCGAGCCGATGTTGATCACCATGTAGAAGATCGCAAAGCCGAGCGTCGCGCGCGCGCCCGATACCTTCTGCACCGTGCCGGAGATGCACGGCTTGATCACCGATCCGCCGACGCCGATGAGCAGCACGGCCGCGATGATGGATACCGCATCACGCGTCCCGACGGTCACTTCGGGCTTGATCACCTGGCTGAGCGGCGTCCCGCCGAACCACACCGGGTAGCCCATCAGGAAGTACCCGATCGCGAGCAGGACGAACGCGCCGAGCAGCGCCTTCCTGAAGCCGATCTGATCGGCGATCGTGCCAGAGAGCATCGGCAGGAAATAGACGAGCCCCCAGAGCACGGTCGAATTCAGCGTCGACGGCCAGTACGCGCCGAACCCGAGCTGGCCCAGGTAGATGACGACGAAGCTCGCCATCGAGTAGTAGGCGGCGCGCTCGAAGAGCTCGGTGACGTTCGCGGTCCAGAAGGAACCGGGAAAGGGCTGGACGGCGGTCTGCGTTTCGGGCGTGACAGCGTGTGCCATGCGTCCTCGTCCTGATGGTCGAAATGGTGGAGGGGGCGTCGGGTCCCACGCGTGACGCGGCGCAAGTTCCCGTGCGCGGGGATGCTCGCGCCCGGGGCCACCGCCGCGCCTGCAGCATCCTAGTCAAAAACGAGAGAAGTTGGAATCCTACGCCTCTCCGAAGGTCAGCACGTCGATCGGCGCGCCGTCCTTCACCTTCACCCTCTGGCCGTTTCTCGTGAATTCCTGCTTCCGCAGCACGCGCCACGCGCGGCGGCCGGTTTCGATGAGCACCACGACGACGCAGAGCAGGATGACAGCCGTCAGAATCACGTTGACCCACCCGAGCACTTCCTTGCCCGGCACTCTCGAGAGCGGCAGGAAATTGTCCGTGATGTTGAGCACGCCGGCATACATCGTCGTCACCGAGACGAACACGAGCGGTCCGAGCGTGACCCACACGTAGCGGACCTTGCCGGCGTTGAGGAGCGCCGCCGTCGCGATCGCCAGCGCCGTGGCCGCGAGCAGCTGGTTCGCCGTGCCGAACATCGGCCAGATGGTCGAGACGTTCCCTGTCCAGATGAAGTAGCCCCACGCGAGCACCACGAAGGCGCTCGACACGAGCGATCCGGGAATCCAGTCGGTGCGTTCCATCGGCTTCCACACCCGGCCGACGTACTCCTGCACGAGGAAACGCGCCACGCGCGTCCCGGCATCGATCGTCGTGAGGATGAAGAGCGCCTCGAACATGATCGCGAAGTGGTACCAGTAGCCCATCAGGTGGGTCAGTCCGGGGATTCCCGCGAAGATCTGCGCGAAGCCGACCGCCAGCGAGACCGCCCCGCCCGGACGTCCCGCGACCGCTTCGCCGACACGCGAGGACAGCATGTCGAGGTTGACCGGCGTCATGCCGAGCGTCGCGAACTTCTCGGCGGTCACATTGATCGCGAAGTAGTCGGCCGGGTGCAGCGAGCAGGCCGCGATGAGCGCCACCACCGACACGACGCCTTCCATCAGCATCGCGCCGTAAGCCACCGGCAGCGCATCCCGCTCCCGGTCGAGCATCTTCGGCGTGGTGCCCGAAGAGACGAGCGCATGGAAGCCCGAAATGGCGCCGCAGGCAATCGTGATGAACAGGAACGGGAAGAGCTGGCCCGGGATGACGGGCCCGCCGCCGGCGGCGTACTTGGTGACGGCTGGCATCTGCAGCGTCGGATGCACGATGAACACGCCGGCGATGAGCGCGAGGACCGTCCCGATCTTGAGGTACGACGAGAGGTAGTCGCGCGGCACGAGCAGGAGCCAGACCGGCAGCACGGAGGCAATGAACCCGTAGGCGGCCAGCGCGATGACAATTCCTTCCCTCGAGAGCGTGAAGGCGGCGCCGAGCCGTGTGCCCGGGATCATGCCTCCGATGATCAGGGCCGCGAAGACGCCGATGACGCCGATGACGCTGGCCTCGGCCACGTGGCCTTTCCGGAACCGGTACATCCACATGCCGACGACCATCGCGACCGGGATCGTCATCGCGATCGTGAACGTGCCCCAGGCGCTGTCCCGCAGCGCATTCACCACGGCCAGCCCGAGACCGGCCAGGGCAACGATGATGATGATCAGGATGGCGATCGAGCCGACGATGCCCGCGAGCGGGCTGACTTCGGCCCGGGCGATCTCCGCGAGCGACCGGCCCTTCCGGCGGATCGAGGCCGCGAGGATCGTGACGTCATGCACGCCGCCGGCCAGCACGGCGCCGAGCAGGATCCAGAAGAATCCCGGCGCATAGCCGAACTGCGCGGCCAGGACCGGCCCGATCAACGGACCGGCACCGGCAATCGCCGCGAAATGATGCCCGAAGAGGACCCACTTGCTCGTGGGGTAATAGTTCTGGCCGTCCTCCATCGTGTGCGCCGGGGTCGGGCGCTCGCTGAGCGCCAGCACCTTCGCCGCGAGGAACGCCCCGTAGAAGCGGTAGGCCAGCACCATGAAGAGGATGGCCGTAAGAATGAGGGGCACCGAGTTCATGGGAGTGTCCTTCCCGAGGCCAACGCCCGGACCGGGCAGGCCTCCGGTTCAATGGTCCGCCATGAGGGGCCGACGCGCCAGATTTCCCAACGTCTCCCGAAAATGAGCATACCTCGACCAGGGGGTCGATGGATCCCGCGGCGGTCAATATAGCAGGTAGCGTTCCCGCACCGGCTTGAACTCCCGGACTTCGTCTCGCCAGAGGGCCGCGATGTCCTGCGGCGCCATCCCCGACTCGATCTGCCGGCGGAACTCCGGCGAACCCGCGAGGATGTCGATGGGCAACTTCTCGCGCTCGTATTCGTAGGGCGGCTCGCGCCAGGCGAAGCGAATCGGGTCCGCCGCGTGAAACCGGGCGATGAGCGCCGTGCCGGCAAGCACCGGCCTGAACCGCTCGCGACTCAGCACGTGAATCTGGCAGCCGCCGCACGCCCGGCCGGCGTGCTTCTGGAACGTCGGCTCGAACACCACCGGCCGGAAGTACACGCCTTCGAGGCCGAGTCCGTTCATGTCGGCGGCGAACCGGTCGCCGTCGATCCATGGCGCGCCGACCGTTTCGAACGGACGCGTCGTTCCGCGGCCTTCGGAGAGCTGCGTGCCTTCGAACAGCACCGCGCCTGGATAAACGATCACCGTGTCGAGCGTCGGCATGTTTGGAGATGGCATCACCCAGGGCAGCCCGGTCTGGTCGAAGTACATCGACCGCTGCCAGCCCTGCATCGACACGACTTCCAGCTCGGCCTCGATGCCGAAGTGATCGTTGAAGAGCCGGGCGAGCTCGCCAATCGTCATGCCGTGGCGCATCGGGATCGGGAACTGCCCCACGAAGGACTCGAAGCCCGGAACGAGCAGCGGTCCTTCGATCGCCGTGCCGCCGATCGGATTCGGCCGATCGCAGACGATGACCGGCAGGCCGTGTCGCTTGCCGGCGCGCAGGCAGTTCGCCATCGTATAGACGAACGTGTAGATGCGCGCTCCGATGTCCTGCAGGTCCACGACCAGCACGTCCAGGTCCTGCAGCATCGCCGAGGTCGGCTCGCGGGTCTCGCTGTAGAGCGAGTAGACGGGCACGTGCCTCCGTTCGTCCTGCCTGTGAGGCGACTCGACCATGTTGTCCTGGAGGTCCGAACGGAAGCCGTGCTGCGGGCCGAAGATGGCGCCAAGCTCGACGTTCTCGTCGCGCTGGACGAGATCGACGGCGTGCCGGAGGTCCGGGCCAGTCGAGGCCGGATTGCAGACGAGCCCCACGCGCAGGCCGTGCAGGCGGCGGGAATCGACGAGGCGCGTCAAACCGGGCACGACGGGCATACGGGGGATTATAGTCGGCGGCTGGCGGACGAAGGCCGGGTTCCCAGGCCTCAGGCTCCAGGCCACAGGCCATGTCAGAAGGAGGCCGGCGCCACATCGACGCGAAGCTGCGGCCGGGAGACCGCACCGACGAGCTGGCCGGTCGCGGAAGGATGTTCCGCCGCGCGCCAAGGGAACGGCCAGCCCGTCACCGGCAGGAGGGGATCGAGGCGGCCGTCGAATTCGAGCTCGATCCGCGGCCCGTCATTGCGAGCGAACATCCGGCCTCCCGCGAGCAGCAGGCCACCGGGGAACTGCGCGCGCAACGACTTGACGATCACCTCGCGCGGCCGGATCTGGACAATCAGCCTCAGCCAGTTGAAGCTCACGGCGAAGTCCCCGGCACGGACGACGCTTCCTCCTGCGCCCGCGATCTGGCCCGCGAGCGGGCCGGGCGCGCCGGCCGTGAAGCGAATTGACAGGTTGCGAAGGCCGACCGATGTCGCGCCCGGGGACGGGCCCTGGGCCACTCCCGTCACGTCAAGGCTGCGCACGATGACGCGCTCGGCCCCGGCAATCGACAGCAGGAACGGCAACCACGCCGACCCTCCGGACTCGGCTCCGACATCGAGCCAGGCATGCGCTACCTCCAGCGTTCTGAGGTGCAGGATCGGCGGACGCCACGAAACCCCGAGCCTAATCCGGGCGGAATCCGCGAGGCACAGCGGACGGCCTGGCGCGGAGCGCCGCGCCACGCGCAGCCCCTCGATCGTGACGCCTTGAGTCAGCAGATTGAACGTGACGCGATCGGCGCTCGCCTCGAAGCCGCGGGAAGCGGCAGCGCGGGCCACGAGAAAGCTGCCGGCCATCCGGTTGAGGGGAGGCACGTGCACGAGCGCAAGGAGGAGGATCAGGACGGCCATGCTCCTGACAAGTTCCACGAGCAGCCGCCGTGCCACGCCTCCGCCCTCCTTCCGCCACCGCGAGCTGAATGGAGCGCCCGACGCGCGCCAGCCTGACTATATCAAAGCAGTGTATCCTTCCGGCATGGCCGGGTCCCGTGAACGTTCGAGGGCGTCGACGTCATGAACACTCCAGTCTGCGCACTGCCAGCCCTGCTCGTCGCCGCGCTCTTCACGGTCGCCCCTGGCGGCTCATCCTCCTCTCGTCCCGCGTCACCGCAATCGCCGCCATCTGCCGTTCAGCCATTCGAACGCGTCCGGCAGGCGATTCGTCACAGCTGGGACGGCTACGTTTCATGCGCCTGGGGCCACGACTTCCTGAAGCCGATCTCGAAGGGATCGAAGGACTGGTACGGCGTGCCGTTGAACATCACGCCGATCGATGCCCTCGACACCCTGCTCCTCGCCGGCGAACGCGCCGAAGCCGACCGCGCCCGCCGGCTGATCGTCGAGAAGACGGCATTCGATGTCGATATGAGCGTCAAGAACTTCGAGATCACGATTCGCCTGCTCGGCGGGCTGCTGTCCTCCTACCAGATGACCGGCGACGCCGCGCTGCTCAAGCTCGCCGACGATCTCGGGACTCGCCTGCTGCCGGCATTCGGCTCGCCGACCGGCATGCCATACATGTATGTCAATCTGAGGACCGGCGCCGTCAGCGAACCAAACACGAACCCCGCCGAGATCGGCACACTGCTCCTCGAGTTCGGCACGCTCTCGAAGCTGACCGGCAAACCCGTGTACTACGAGAAGGCTCGCCGGGCTCTCGTCGCGCTCTACAACAGGCGCTCGGCGATTGGCCTGGTCGGAGAGGGCATCAACTGTGAAACCGGGGTCTGGACCAATCCGGTCAGCCACATCAGCGGCGCAATCGACTCGTACTACGAGTACCTGCTGAAGGCATCGATGCTGTTCGGAGACAGCGCGTTGCGCCGGATGTACGACGAGAGCGCCGCCGCGGCGAACCGGTACCTGGCCGACGATATCAAGGGCGCGCTCTGGTACGGGCACGCCGACATGGCGACAGGCAAGCGGCTGAACACGCACTACGGGGCGCTCGACGCGTTCCTTCCGGCGGTGCTCGCGCTCGGCGGGGACCTGGATCGGGCGCGCAGGCTGCAGGATTCCGGGCACTCGATGTGGCTGAGGTTCGGGATCGAGCCCGAGCGATTCGACTATCGGACCGGCGCCTTGGTGGAGCGCGGCTACTCTCTACGACCGGAGATCATCGAGTCGGCCTACTACCTGTACTTCTTCACTCGCGAGCAGAAGTACCGGGACATGGGCCTCGCCTATCTCGATGCGATCGAGAAATGGTGCCGGCAACCAGTTGGCTACGCCGCGGTCGAGGACGTGGAATCCAAGACCCTCAGGGACGACATGGACAGCTTCTTCATTGCGGAGACGCTGAAGTACTTGTATCTGCTGTTCGCGCCGCCCGAGACACTCGATCTGAAACGGGTCGTGTTCACGACGGAGGCGCATCCGCTCCGGCGCACATGGTAGGCGGGACCGGCCGCAGCCCTTCAGCTTCAGGCCTCGGGCCGTGAGTTGGCGGCGTCTGGAGCAAGATCAGCGAGCGCAGCGGACACGGCCTGAAGCCTGTAGCCTGGAGCCTGAAGCCTGCCTCGCGTAGCGGACCCGGCCTGTAGCCTGAAGCCCGTAGCCTGAAGCCTGTTCCTTGTCACCGCCCGTGCAGCGTCGTTCCGACGCCCAGCGCCACGCGAGGGCGGCCCTTCGTGTCAACGCTGGCGGCCAGCAGCACCGGGCCAAGCGGCGACCGCAGGATGAAGCCGCCGTTGAAGCAGGTCCTGAACCTCGCCGAGCCGGTCCGCTCGAATGCCCCGCCGTAGTCGATCCAGCCGCCTGCGTACAACGCGCCGAGCGTGCCCTCGGCAAGCCGGGCGACCCGGTGCAGGTACCCCAGATTCCCCAGCGCGAAGTGGCTGCCGCGGACCTCGCCGGTGTTGACCGAACCAACGCGGAATGGACCGCCGAGGGTGAACGCGTTCACGGTCGTCCGCGTCCCGAAGCTGCTTCCAGCGGCGCCGCGGATGAACAACCGGCCGTCGGTCGACATGGGAAGGAACAGCGACAAGTCGATCTCGGCCGAGCGCATCCGGTCGTCTTCGCGGACGATGCCGAATCCATCCGCCGACTCGAGCCGGGCCCCCTTGAGGTACTGGCGTGCTTCGACCCGGGCATACAGCCCGCGCGAAGGCACCACCGCGTCGTCCTGCGCGTCGAAGGTCAGCCTGAAGGAGGCGAACTGCTGTGTGCCGTTCACCCCGGGGAAGGCTGGCGTGCCGAACGTGATCCGGCGGACGACCCGCTGCACGTCCAGGCCGACGCGCGCCTCCGTGCGCGCGCCGCTGAGCAAACCGACATCGAGTCCCGCGCCCGCCCGACCCACGCGATATTCCGATCGCAGAGCCTCGCCGAGGAACGCGTTCTCATGTGAGGAGGTGATCTCGGCGCGCGGCGCGAGGAAGAGGCCGGTGCCCGGGAGCGGCTGGAACAGCTCCCCGCCGAGCCGTAGCCGGGTTCCGGCCTCCGCATCGAGCCTCAGCTCGGACCCGCTCCCGAGCGGATCGTACGAGAGTACGCGCGCCCGCACCGTGGCGTCGAGCCGCATGGCCTCGTCATTCTGCAAATCGATGGCGGTGAGCATGAACGGCGGCCCGTAGAGCTCTGGTCTGACCGTGATCGCCAGGCCCGTGCCCTGCGCGCCGGAGGTCAGCCGGTAGGACATCGACTCGTAGCGGTCGTTTCCCGTGAGCGCGGTGATATCCCGCGCCAGCGCGTGCACGTCGACGGGGCGTCCGGTGTGCGATCGAAGGCGACGGATGATCGCCGAGGCTTCGCGGCCGCCGACGCCTTCGACAGCGATGAAGGCTGGCACCGGCAACGCCGTCCGGCGCCGCGCGGCCCGTTCAGCCTTCCACGCCGCGTAGGCCTCTTCGCCCACGGCATATGCCTGAAGCGCCGCGTTCTTCTGCTCCGCGGCATCGTAGCCGCGCTTGATCGCATCGAGCGCGCGGCTGAAATCGAAGATCTCGATCCCGGTGAGGTCCGGCACGACCAGCAGATCGGCCGATTCCAGCGCCTTCCGGGTTCCCGCCTCGACCAGGGCGCGCACCGTGTCTGAGACGACCGTCACGATGCTCTCCGTGCGCTTCTTCGCGACGAAGTCTCGGGTCGAGTCGATGGCGATGACGATGTCGGCACCCATGCGGCGCGTGATGTCGGCGGGAACGTTGTTGAGCACGCCGCCGTCGACGAGCACGCGATCGCCGATCCGCACCGGGGTGAAGACCCCCGGGATGGCCATCGACGCGCGCAGCGCGCGGGAGAGCAGGCCGGAGTCGAGGGCGACGACTTCCGAGCGGCGCAGGTCCGCCGCGACGCTTCTGAAGGGCGTCGGCAGGTCGTCGAAGGATTTCAAGTCGAAGTAGGGCAGGGCGATCTCGTCGAGCATGAGATCGATCTGCGGGCCGGCGTTGAATCCGCCCGGCAGGTTGATTCCGTTCTTGAGACCGAACCGCAAGTCGGTCGGGAACGCACGAGAGTCCTCCTTCCGGCGGAACGACTTGACGGTGAACGGCGAATCAATCGAGACAATCTCGCCCCAGTCGGCCGACTCGACGAACTGCCTGATCTCGCCGGGCGACATACCGGTCGCGAACGCGCCCCCAATGAGCGCGCCCATGCTGGTACCGGCGACCATATCGACGGGAATTCGATGTTCGTCCAGCCACTGGATCACCCCGATGTGCGCCAGCCCTCTTGCCGCGCCGCCACTCAAAGCGAGGCCGATCCTGCGGCGGTCCGGCGCCGCTGCGCTCCGAGCCGGCACAACAGCTTCGCTGCCCCCAGCGAGAGCGGGAGATCGTACGGCGGGCGCATCGGGCGCTCCGACCCGGCGGTTCTGCGCGGCCGCCGGCGTGATGATCGAGGCAGCGACGAGTGACGAGATGAGAATCGCGAATGGGCGTTGGAGGGAGAATCCGTGCATAGCCGACGTCAGGAAAACCATGCGCCGCTGCCAGTGTAGCCTGAAAGGCAGTTACAATCTCTGCCGTGCCTCGACTGGTGTTTCGCGGATTCGAATCTCGTGCCGGCCGCCTCGCGAACCTCTCGGCGCGAATCGTCCTCGGATTCGGCCTGCTCCTCTCCGGCTATGCCCTCGTGATCGCCGCGCCGGCCGTGCGCCTCACGTATGGGGCGACGATCGCCTCCGGCGTCGTGACGAGGCAGATCGAGAGCTACCGCACCGGTGCACCAGCCCCGGGAGTGACGCAAGTCGAGCGCGGGCCGCGCGTCGTCTCGGTCATTCGAATCTACCGGGCTGTCGTCTCGTTTCAGTTCGGCGGCAAGAGTTACGACGTGCAGTCGCGGATCGCGAGCGACACGCCCGCCTACTCGACCCTCTCCACTGTCGATGTCGCATTCCCGCGCAACCGGCCCGATCTCGCGCGCATTCGCGCGGAGGTGCCGGGATTCTGGGAGGGCGCGGGCCTGCTGCTCGTGGGCATCACCATCGGCGCCGGAGCCGTCCGCTGGTGGTGGCGGTTGTCACATGGGCGTGCTACAATTTCCTCTTTGCCGGGCGGCCGGAGTGACGTGTCGGGCGGTTAGCTCAGTGGTAGAGCTCCGGCTTTACACGCCGGCTGTCACAGGTTCGAATCCTGTACCGCCCACCAGACGTTCGTGCCCGATTGCGCGTGGTGCTCGGTACGGGCCCGGCGTTGGAGCTGCCGGCAAGCGGATGGACGCGCGCGGCCCGAGGTGACAGCCGGGCCGGAGAGTCGCGCACGCAATCGTGCCTTCCCTGACGCGGGGTCGTAGTTCAGTTGGTTAGAACGCCGGCCTGTCACGCCGGAGGTCGCGGGTTCGAGCCCCGTCGACCCCGCCAATTCACGGACAAGAACACGGACGGGC
The DNA here is from genome assembly GCA_963695795.1 of uncultured Acidobacteriota bacterium. GTDB lineage: Bacteria > Acidobacteriota > Vicinamibacteria > Vicinamibacterales > JAKQTR01 > CAVOHU01. The sequence goes on from CAVOHU010000004.1 coordinate 204,934, forward strand.
TTCAGGCGACAGGCCTTGGGCCGAGCCACGCTCGCACACTCCTCGACCTGCCATCCAGGCGCAGGGCCTCGGGGCCGGAACTCTCGCCTGCGCTACTTCTCGACGTGGATCGAGACGTCGACTTTCAACGTCTCACCGCTAATCTTGTCGGTGCCGGCACCGAAAAGCACCGTCTGGCCGTCGCGGAGGACCATCGTGTTGTTTGCGGTGAACGTGCGGAACGCCGTGAAATCGGTCGCCCTCAGCCCCTTCGCGGTGTCCCCCTCGGGGGAGTAGATCGAGGAATCGCTGAGTCTGACCTCGACCTGGAAGTTGGTTTCATCCAGGCGGATCACCCAGCAGTCGATGTTGGTGCCGACGCTTCGGTACTGAACGTTCGTGTTCGTGCTTTCAGTCGAGCGCGTCGCTCCGGTGCCCGCGGGCGTCGTCCGGTTCTCGGTGGTGGTCGTCGTCCCGATCGGGACGTCGATGCCCATCCGCATGCTGACGGGGCTGCTGCCCGCCGTCTGCCTGTCGACCGCGCGCACGATCAGGCTGAAGGGGAGGCTGCTGATCTTCTTCTCGCCCTGAAACCGGCCCAGCGTGACAATGACGCGAACGGGTACTGTCGGCAGCTCGACGCGCTTGACCGCGTCTTTGGCTGGCGGCTGTGACTGCGCCGCAGCCGGCGCGCCCCACGGCAGGACGACCAGCATTGCGAAGCAGATGGTCGTAACGAATCCGAATCGTCTCGTGGTCATTTCTGTGTGCCCCCTGAAGGTTCGACCGGCGTCGGCGCCAGCGGCTGAATCGGTTTCAACAAGGGAATGTCCACCGGCGCGGGCTCGAGGAGCATGCCGTTCTCATCCTCGTTCGCCGCGAGCGGCGCCGGCACGCTGGCACGTCCCGCGCGCAGTGCCAGCAGCAGGCGATCGAGCGCGCGCCGCTCATCGTCGGGGACGAGCGCTGTCGCTGCCCGCGGCGGGGCGCCCGCGCCGGTGACGACGGCCTGCCTGGCCGAAACAGCCGCCCGGCCCGGCCCGCCGATGCTCGTGAGCTCCGTCGTGGTTCCCGCCTCCACCACCCGGAGGTCGGAAGCCCGCCCGGCTGACGCCGATGCGCGAGCCGGCGGGGGAATCACCATCGCAGGCGGACCCTCGACTCTCTCGCGCTCGGTCTGCCCGCTCCACCACGCCGCCGCACCAACCACCACGACCGTTGCGGCCCCGGCCAGCACGAGCCGCATCGAACGCCACGGCGAAGAGCGCGCGGATTCGTTGCGCAGGCGCACGCGAACGCGCGCGACGAATTCAGGTGAGGGTGAGACCTTCAGCGTCTCTTCCAGGGCCTCGAGCAGCTCGTCTTCGCGGGACTCCCCTCGGGAATTGCCGGTGGTCATCGGAGGCGCTCCCTCAGCTTTTCACGGGCGGAGAACAGGCGGGATTTCACCGTGCCGGGCGGAATCCGAAGCAGGTCCGCCACCTCATGTACCTCGCGTCCTTCGATCGCGGCGAGCACGATGACGATTCGCAGTTTCTCCGGCAACTCGTCGACCGCTCGCCACAACCTCTCCGCGCGCTCGTTTGCGAGGACGACTTCCTCGCCTGATGCCTGCCGGCACTCCACCGGCTCGCCAGGCTCGCGAGCGGCGCGGCGCCGATCACCCCGTCGATGGTCGATCGCCAGGCGCCAGGCGACGCGGACGAGCCAGGCCCGAAACCGGCTGCGGTCGCGCAGGCGCCGGAACGAGCGGTGCGCCCTCACGAACGCCTCCTGCGCCACGTCCTCGGCGTCCTGCCGGTGGCGCAGCACGCCGAAGGCGACGCGGAAGGCGAGCGCCGAAGTTTCGACGAGCAACCTCTCGAACTCGCGGTCGAGCGAATCGCCGGCGGTCAGGACGCCCTCGGCATGGCGATCGACGGTGTCATGCATCCGGACTCATCCTACAAGACTCCGCCGGCCTGGATTCGGTTCGAATCCTCATGGCCGCCGGCAGCGGACGGGTCGGCGACGCCGCCGCTACGCCAGCCGGTAGACGATCGCGTTGATGTGCATGCCTGCGCCGACCGAGGCGAAGACGATGGTGTCGCCTGGCGCGATGGTTTCGCCGTCCATTCTGCCCTTGAGGATCAAATCGAGCATGGTCGGCAAGGTGGCGACAGAACTGTTGCCGAGCCAGGAAATCGTCATCGGCATCACGTCCTTCGGAGGCTCCATGCCGCGCAGGGCGTAGAGCGCGTCGCGGATTGCTTCGTCCATCTTGCCGTTGGCCTGGTGGATCAGGAGCTTCTGAACGTCAGCGAGCTCGACGCCAGCCTTGTCGAGCGCATCGGCGATGGCGCCGGCGACGGTGTTGAGCGCGTATTTGTAGAGCTTCCGCCCCTCCATCTTCAGGAAGAGCGCATCGAGGAACGCCCCGCCATTGTTCGAATGGCCCATGAAGAGCATGCCCGAATGCTCGAGCGTATCAGACCTGGCGGAATGCGAGAGGATGCCGACGGGCTCATCGGTCGACCGGGCCTCGAGAATCACCGCGCCCGCGCCGTCGGCGTAAATCAGGCTGTCGCGGTCGTGCGGATCGGAAATGCGCGAGAGCGTGTCGGCCCCGATTACCATGGCGAGACGGATGTCGCCGGCGCGAATCATGGCGTCGGAGTGAATGACGCCCTGCACCCACCCCGGACACCCGAAGATCAGGTCGACGGCCACCGCCTTCGGGTTCTTGATCCGCAACCCGGCCTTCACGCGGGCTGCGATCGCCGGCACGAGATCCGACGTGGCGGTCCCGTGCTTCACGTCGCCGAAGTTGTGCGCGACGATGATCGAGTCCAGCGACTCGCCGTCGATGCCGGAGGACTCGAGGGCGTCGCGCGCGGCAAGGGTGGCGAGGTCGGATGTGACCTGACTGTCGGCGGCATACCGGCGCTCCCGGATGCCCGTAATCGATTCGAACTGCTGGAGGATCTCTGCGTTCGACTTCTCGATCCGCTTGCCGTTCGACCCGAGGAACTCCCGGTCGAGAAACCGCTCGTTTGGGACGACGACCGGCGGGATGCACGATCCGGTGGCGACGATGACCGAGCGGTTCCGGGGCATGGTCCCCCCTCAAGACGATCGCCGTCCTGGCGGCAGGCGGAGCGCGTCGAGACGGCCGGGAGCTCGAAGTTTCCGGCGATTGTAGCCGATCGCCGGGCTAAATCAACGATCTGGTTTCGCGTCCAGCGAGATGACGGGCCACCCGCGCGCGACGGCGTGGGCGCGGAGGCGGTCATCCGGATGCGCGGCGATCGGGTTGCTCACGGCGGAGAGCAGCGGAAGATCGTTGATCGAATCGCTAAAGAACCAGCTTTCGCCGTAGTCCGTCAGCCGCGCGCGGCGCGCTTCGAGCCACTGCTCGAGACGGCGCACCTTCCCCTCGCGGAAGCACGGGATTCCAAGCGATCGCCCCGTGAACCGGCCGTCGACCTCCTCGATCTCCGTCGCAATGAGCGCTGGCACGCCCAGCGCGTCCGCGATTGGGCCGGTGATGAACCGGTTGGTTGCGGTAATGATGATTCGATCGGCATCGGCGTACTGCCCGATGAGGCTCCGGGTGCCGGGACGCACGATTGGCAGGATCTTCTCGGTCATGAACCGCGCGTGCCACGTCTCGAGCCGGGCCTTCGAAAAGAGCGTCAATGGCCTCAACTGAAACTCGAGGAACTCCGCCAGGTCGAGCGTGCCGGCCCGGTAACGCTCGTAGAACTCGCGGTTGCGCGCCTCGTATTCGCCGCGATCGAGCACGCCCTGTTCGATCAGGAACTGGCCCCACTCGAAATCACTGTCGCCGGCAAGCAGCGTATCGTCGAGGTCGAAAAGCGCCAGACGCTTGAGGGGCATCAGCCGATCATATCGGCTGCGGGCCAGGGATGGACAAGCGGCCCGTGGAGATCGCCATGCCGCCGGTGGCTAAGCGCCTTTGCACACAGCCAGGAAATTCGCGAGCACGCCGAGGCCCAGCTCGCCCGATTCCTCCGGGTGAAACTGCACGCCGAACACGAGGTCCTTCTCGACGGCGCTCGCAAAGGTCACCCCGTGCGAGGTCGTGGCCGTCGCGCCCTCGGTGACGGGCGCGGCATAGGAGTGCGTGAAGTACGCTTGGCCGCCCTGAGGGAGGTTCGACAGAAGAAACGAAGGGCGTGTCGGCTGGACTTCGTTCCAGCCCTCATGCGGTACCGTGACGGGCCCGGCCGCGACGGACCCTTCGTCGGGCGGAAACTCGTCGAGGCGAAGGCAGGTGCCCTCGAAGAGGCCCAGCCCGCGGACATCCGGAGCCTCGGAGCTGCCCTCGAAGAGCCATTGCTGGCCGAGGCCGATGCCGAGCAGCGGAACGCCCGCCATGATGCCATTGCGCACGGCCGGCCGCCAGGAGGAGTCGAGCGCCGCGGTCCTCTCGAAGGGCCCGACGCCCGGCACCACGATTCCGCGGCACGACGCGAGATCGGATGGCCGCGTCGGAATGAGCACCCCGGCCCCTAGTTCCTGAAGCGCCTTGCGGACCGAGGCGAGGCTGCCCGCTCCGAGGTCGATAAGGGCGATTCGCATCGTCATGGCGGTGCCCGCCAGAGGCGGAAACCGTACAACAATCTATACCCCAGCAGCCTTGGCGAAGCAGCATTCTCATCGCCTCGCGCCGCGGAACACGGGGGGTCCGGGGTCTGCCGTGTTCAGTTCTGCGCCATCAGGAACAGGAGGACCGCGACGAGGATCACCGCCACGAGCGCCAGGATCTTCCATGGGCTCTTCGGGTACTTGCCGGCGATTTCTCCCGTGAAGCCGTTTGCGACAACCTGGAAGACCCTTGCGCCGAAGGTGTAGGTCAGCAGCCAGATCGGGACGAGGATGTGCTTGAAGGTCTGGCCGGAGTATTCGGGAAGGATCTGGAGGTTGCGCTGCGTGTCTCCCGGAACCTGGGCGCTGCAGAGATCGGTCAGCTCATGGTGCATCTGGTCGCGGGCTTCGGTTGCCGCATCGACGAGGACCACCTGGTAGTGCTCGACGGGGAACCCGGCGATGAACGCGCGGTCGTAGGGCACGAGATCCGCGGTCGGGAACGGCTCCACACGCCGGAGCAGCGACTGATCCACGCCGTGAGACGCCGCCACCAGCTCGTCGTCGAAGAAATGGTCGACCACGCCTGAAGCCGGCTGCCACCGCACGTGCTGCACCTGGCGCGTCTGCGGGTTGCCGTTTCTGTCGCGGTAGGTCTCGGTCGTGTAGTAGTAGTAGCCCGCTTCTGCGGTCCACGGGCAGTGCGCCTGCGCGTCGAACGTCCAGTAGGGGATGTAGAGGCCGTGGACCTCGTCGACGAGTGCCTTGCGCTTGAGGGCGTTCGGCGCGAACCAGCGGCCGCCGTACCACTTCCTGAGTCCGTCCCGGATCTTGTCCTGCGTGACTTTGAACGGCAGCAGGCTCTGCGGCGTGATCGGCGCCTTGATCTCCTGGTAATCGACGAGCGCAGGCGATCCGCAGAACTCGCAGTTCTGGCCGACGCGTGCCGCGTCGAAGACCATCACCGCCTTGCAGCTCTGGCACTGGACGCTCTGCCGATCGGTCTGCCATCCGCGCTGCTCGTCCGGAAGTTCACGGAGCGCCTTGACCAGGTCGAGTTCCTGGATCTTGCCCGTCTCCTTGTCGATCTTGTAGGGCGATTCGGTGCCGCAAAAGGGACAGATGAGCCTCTGCTTGCCGGGATTCCACTCGGCCTGCGCTCCGCAGGCCGGGCACGCGTGCTTCTCGACGGCGGCGATTTCGCTCATGGCTCACTCACACCGTCCGGCTCCAGGCTCCGGGCCGTGAGCCGGAGTCCGGGCCTGCCCGTTCCGTTGTTCGGGTTCGGACAGCACGGCCGCCGCTATTGCGCCAGGTACGCGTCGAGCGCGGCCTTCGTGATCCGGTAGCTCGAGCCGATCTTCTTGGCCTTCAGCTCGCCCGAATCGAGAATGGCCATCACGTCCGCTTCGGGCACGTTCAGCGCCTTGGCGACGTCCGCGGGCGTGAGGAGAGCCGGCGCTGGCGCTGCAGCCGGCGCGGCTCCGGCGCCGGATGCGCCAGGGGCCGTCACGGCCTGCGGCCCGAACGCCCCCTGCTGCATCATCTGCTGCGCGATGCCGAACCCGACGGCGAGCTCGGCCGCGGTGCCCCCGGCGCCGCCCCCGGCCTCCATGCCCTTGCCCATCTGGTACTTGACGAACTCGTTGAGATTGCCGACGGCCGCCATGCTCGACCGCTTGTCGATCGCCTGTTCGACCTCCTGCGGCACCGACACGTTCTCAACGATGAAGCTCGTGATTTCCAGGCCGTATTTCGACCCTACGACAGGATTGATGAGCGGGAGGAGCGCCTCGCCGAGCTCCGAGTAGCGCGTGGCGACGTCGAGCACCGGCACGTGCGAGCTCGCCAGCGCCTCGCTGAAGACGCTGACCATGCGGGACCGCATCGTGTCGGCGAATTCGTCGAGACGGAAATGCTGGTCCGACCCGGCCACTTCCTTGAGGAAGAGCCTCGGCTCGACGATCTTGAAGTCGAACGTGCCGAACGCGCGAAGGCGGACGATGCCGAAGTCGTCGTCGCGGGCCATGATGGGATTGGCCGTGCCCCACTTGTTCCCGGTGAACAGCCGCGTCGTGATGTAGAACACATCCGCCTTGAACGGGGAGTTGAAGGCGTACTTCCAGGACTTCAGCTTGGTGAGGACCGGGATGTTGTCGGTCGTCAGCGTGAACTTGCCCGGCTGGAACGTGTCGCCGAACTGCCCGAGATACATGAACTGGACGACCTGGGATTCGCGGACGATGAGCTGCGCGCCGTTCTTGATCGCCTTATCCTCGTCCGGATACCGGAACGACAGGGTGTCGCGCGAGTCATCCGTCCACTCGATGACGTCAATGAACTCGCCCTTGATGAAATCCATCAGACCCATGGCTCACTCCTCGGGAAGCTGGCCTCAGTGGCTCTCGAAGACTTCCATTCTATCGCGAAGGCCGGAGGACAAGCGCCGGACGGGCGGGCCGGCCCATCGTCTTCAGTATGTGCGAGTGGGGGAGAAGCAAGCCGTGGGAGTGGGCGCGAGGCGTGGGCCATCTCTGGCGCACGACCGGCGACATCTCCGATCGGTGGCAGAGCTTCGTGCGGCTGCTCGACCAGCAGGTCGGCCTGGAGAAGTTTGCGGGGCCGGGCGGCTGGAACGATCCGGACATGCTCGAGGTCGGCAACGGCGGCATGACGCCCGCGGAGTCTCGCGCGCACTTCGCTCTGTGGTGCCTGCTCTCGGCGCCCCTCATCGCTGGCAACGATCTTCGATCGATGACACCCGAAATCCGCGACATCCTGACCAACCGCGACATCATCGCGCTCGATCAGGATCCCTCGGGCCGCCAGGGTGTGAAGGTGAGGGACGATGGCGAGCTCGAGGTCTGGGCGAAGACGCTTCAGGGCGGCGATCGGGCCGTGGCCCTCCTGAATCGGAGCGACGCGCATCCAACCCCGTCGTAGCGCGCGTCGGCCTCGACCCTGGCGTCATCGATCGCGAAGCGCTCGCCGCTCGTCTTCAGAAACTTGCGATAGCCTTTGTTGCCCACCAGCGCTTTGTCGCCGTGGCGAAGTGCATCGCGCAGCGCCCCGACAATGGCCTCCCGATTGTGGCGGTCGGTGATGCGTTGATCCTCGTTGACGCAGACGATGTAGCGGCGGTCGTCGATGACGACCTCCTTCACCTTCAAGGCCGCCGGCCCGTGGCGACCCGCCCCACGGGCAAAGACCTCCTCGTAGGGCCCGCGGTCGGCGAGCACCTCGTCATGCGCTTCTTTCTGCGCGCGCATCCGGACACCCAGGATGTAGCCCCAGCCTCGCGCCTCCAGCGCCTCGATCGTCTGCGCACTGATCATCCCGCGGTCGGCGACCAGACACACGTGGGCGATCTGAAACTGGTGCTGCAAGCGCGCCGCGATCGGCTCGAGCGTCGTGATGTCGGTCGTGTTGCCGGGCCACACCTCACTGCAGACGGGGTACCCCTCGGCGTCGAGCACGACGCCGACCACGACCTGCTTGCGGTCAGGCCGATGGTCCTTCGAATGCCCGAACTGCCCCAGCGATTCGCCGCCGGCCCCTTCGAAGTAGATCGACGTCGTGTCGAAGAAGACCAACGAGAGAGTCGAAAACAGGTCGCGTCGCCGGGCGAAGAGCCGCTCTTCAATGACGTCCTTCATCGTCCGCGGCCCGAGCGGGCCGGCGCCGCGCTGGTCGGCCACCGGACGTCCCAGCCACGCCATCGCGCGATAGAGATGATGCAAGTCGAGGTCGTCGCCGCCCGCGACCGCCTGATCCGTCTTCCACCGCTCGGCGGCGCGATCACTGCCGGGCGCGAGGAGTCGATGCAACACGGTGAGAAAGATGGCGCGCTCGACAGGGAAGCTGAAGTGCCGATCACCCAGGGCCTCGGTCAACACGGCCCGAATCCCACAGGCCTCCCACAACCGCTCGAGAGCCAAGGAAACGGGCGTGGCATGGATGGAACTGGGCCTCGGGCCGTCAGCGACCCCGCGCGTCAGGAACCTGTGGACCAGGCAGGACTATGGTCCTGTGAAGCCGGCCTTCACCGCGACGGTGCCGTCGCACGAGGCCCTGGTCGTGAGGGTGACCCCGGACAGATGAGCCGGGTCGCGAAGTCCGCTTCCTCTAGAGCTGCGCAGGCGCGCCGGAGGCGCCATTCCCGCCGGCCGCCGCCATCAGGTATTCCTCGAGATCGATGCTCCGGGCCGGCGGAAGCGTCGAGGCGTCGACGGTCGGAACCGGATAGCGCTTCGTGAGTTTCTTCAGAATATCGAGCGCCGTCGACAGATGCTCGCGGGTATGGGCGGGCGTCACGCTCGTCCGGATGAGGGCGTGTCCCGGCGGAACCGCCGGGTAGACGGCCGGTGTGGCGAACAGGCCCATCTCGAGGGCTTCGACGCACATCCGGAACGCCGTCGTCTCCGAACCGGTGAAGAGAGGAATGATCGGGGTCGTTGTACCGAGGGTCTGGTACCCGAGCTCTTCGACTCCGCGACGGAAGTACGCCACGTTGTCCCAGAGCCGGGTGAAGAGCGTCTTGTCTTCCTGCATCACGCGGAGGGCTGCGAGCGCCGCGGCCGCCGAGGCCGGAGCCAGCCCGGCCGAGAACATGAAGGTTCTCGCCTTGTGACGCAGATATTCGATGACCGGCGACTCGCCGCCGACAAATCCGCCCTGGCTCGCGAACGACTTGCTGAACGTGCCGAAGAGCACGTCGACCTCATCGCTGACCCCCGCAGCTTCCGCGGCGCCGCGGCCCTGGGAACCGAGCACGCCAAATCCATGCGCGTCATCGACATACAAACGGAAACCGAACCGTTTTCGCAGCGCCGTCAGCCCCTTCAGGTCGGCCACCCGGCCGGTCATCGAGAAGACGCCGTCGGTCACGACCAGCGCGTGCGACCACGAGCGCTGTTCGCCTCCGAGCTGGCGCTCGAGGTCGGCGACGTCCTGGAAGACGCGCACTCGCCGGCTGTTCGCCATGCGGGCGCCGTCGATGAGGCTCGCGTGATTCTCGGTCGCCATGAAGATCACGGCGCCGGTCGCGCCGCCGAGCGAGCCGATGGCGCCGACATTCGCCAGGAATCCAGCCGGAAAGACCAGGACCGACGGTTTGCCGAGAAAGGCCGCGAGTTCGGATTCGAGTTTTTCGTGGAGGTCGAGATTGCCGTTCAGGAATCGCGAGCCGGTGCAGCCGGTGCCGTAGCGATCGATCGCCTCGTGCGCCGCCTTGATGACGGCCGGATGATGCGTCAACCCGAGGTAGTTGTTCGAGCCGAGCATGATGACCTTGCGACCGTCCACCTCGACGACCGGGCCCTCGGACGCGGAAACCGACCTGAAGAACGGGTAGACACCGGCCGCTCTGGCCAGCTCCGGGTCATGGTATGAATAGCAGGCGTCAAAGAGGTCCATATCCGTAATCCTGCGCCAATCTCGAACCGGGCTGCGGGGCAGATTGCCTATTATAGAGAAGGCGTGGCGCTGGCCATCAGCAATTTTCGTCCCTGGCCCTCGGGACAGGCAGTAACCCGCGTTCGTCGTCCGCTTCCCGAAGGGAGTCTGACACATGCCGGAGCCTCTGCATAGACCCAATGTTCTGGTGACCGGAGCCGGGAGCGGGATCGGCCGTGCGATCGCCGAACGGCTCAGCCGAGCGGGCTACACGGTCATCGGAACAGTGCGGTCTGCGACGAAGGCGGCCGAGCTGTCGAGGGGCGCCGATGCGGCCGGGCGGGGATTGGGTTTTCGCCCCCTCGAGTTGACCTCGACGGCGGAGATCGCCGCGCTGGTCGCCGAGATCGAGCAACGCGGCGGCGCTGGCATCGTCGTCCACAACGCGGGCTTCGGCGTCTTCGGATCCGTCGAACAGGTCGATGGCGATGCCGTCGCCAGGCAGTTCGAGGCCAACCTTTTCGGGCCGCTCGAATTGACCCGCCGGCTGATGCCGGGACTTCGCGCGCGCAAGGGACAGATCATCTGGATCGGCTCGCTCGCCGGCCGGATCGCCCTGCCGTTCCAGGCGCACTACTCCGCGACCAAGGCAGCCATCGCCTCCATCAGCGACGCGATGCGCATGGAGCTTCGTCCCCACGGCGTTCGCGTGACGTGCGTCGAGCCGGGCGATTTCGCGACCCGCTTCACCGATGCCAGGGTCGCGCTCGATCCGGGAGACTCGATCTATGCCGAGGCGCACGGGCGCTGCCTGCGGGAAGTCGAGAAGCAGGAGCGCGGGGCGGCGAGCCCGGAGCTTGTCGCCGCGCTCGTCGAGCGACTGTGCCGGATGAGCGACCCGCCGGCGCGGGCACCGGTCGGTCCGAGCGCAGGTTCGACGTGCCTGATGCTCCGGCTGGTGCCCGATCGGCTTCGGGAGCTGATCGTGAGAAAGCACTACGCGCAGTGACCCCCCGGAACAGGTGATCTGAGTTGCGCTTCTTCTTCGCGGTGTCGGCCGTGGGGCTCCTCGTCGCCGCGGCCGCCGGAGCCGCGGTGGCTTACGACGGCAGCTACCTCCTCTTCAGGATGCTCGAGGGCCACTGGTTCTGGATTGAACACGGCCGCCTGACGCACCCATGGGCTCAGCTCGCGCCGCTCGTCGCAAGCCAGTGGACGCACAATCTCCCGTTCCTGTCGTTTCTCCTGGGCGTCGGGTACGCGTCGATCCCGCTGGCCGCGCTGGCCCTCAGCTGGGCGATCGTCCGGAACAGGGCGCCGGAGCTGTTCGTGTGGAGCGCGCTCGGCGCCGAATTCATCGCGCTTCCTGGACTGTTCTGCCTGGTCTCCGACACGATGCTCGTCGAGCAGCTGGCCTGGCCGCTCTTCCTCGGCGCCCTGGTCGGGGTGCCGCGTCGCCTGGTTCCGTGGGTGCTGGTGGTGTCCGTCATTGTCGGCGCCTCGCACCCGGTGGCCTTCATCCTGCTTGCCGCGGCGTCTTTGCTCGCGTGGATCGCCAGCCGCTCATCGCCCGACAACCGGGACCACCATCGGAGGTGGGCGTTCATCTTTCTGGCTCTGTCGATTGCGGCGCTCGCCCGCATCCTGATCGGCATCGACGACTACGAGAGACAGACGTTCAGCGCGATATCGATCGAAGCGACGTGGCCCGCCGCGATTCTGGGCTCACCCCTCCGGTTCATTCTCCTGGCCTGGACCGCGGGCCTGTTCGTTTTCGGAGAGCGGCGCCTGCGGGCTCGAGACGGGCTGCCTCGCCCGGTCCGGTGGCTTGTGAGAGGCGCGGCGATCGCAACATTCGGGCTCGCAGCCGTCGACCTCGTGCTCTGGGCGCTCAACCCGAAGGCCTGGCCGGGCGCAATCGGCTATCGCCTGTACCTCGGCTTCGCGATGGCCCCGTTCATCCTGGCCGCGCTCGCCGAGCGCTCGTCCCAATGGAGCGGACTCTCGCCGCAGCCCCACTCCCGTGCCGCATATCTCAACGCGATCGCCGTGGTTTGCGCGGCGGTACTCGTCGCGCAGAGCTGGTCGTGGCACACGATGACAGCCCGCCTTCGGCTCACAATGAGCATGGCTACGGCCCATTGCCTCTCGTTTGACGGGCCGGAGATGCGATGGGCGAGAGACACCGCGCTCGGCCACTGGGCCATCTCGACATATTCACTGATCGTTCAAGGGGATCGTCCGGGAGCGATCGTGCTTCCGGACGGTCTCTGCGGGATGAACGACCCGAGCAACGGTCTCTACCTGACGTCCTGGTACACCGGTGGATGGAACACGCGGTGGTTCTACATGGACCGGCTGCGGCCGCCTTTCCTCTCCGCTACTTCAGCGCCACCTGCATCGCAGACCCGTAATAAATCCCGTTGAAGAGGAGCTTGAAGGAACCGTGCGGGTGCGCGCGGAAGAGTATGAGTGGCCCGTACAGGACGAGCCTGCCCTTCCCGATGCCGGCTTCGACGACGGCCGCGCCGCCGTTGAGCGCCTCCTGACCCCAGGCCCAACCGCTGCGCAGCGGCTTTGCCGAGTCGAACCACGCGATACGCCGCGCCTCCGCCCCGTCGTTCAACCGGAAGACCGGCGTGTTGTCGAATACCAGGTCGACGCGCTCCGGCAGTCCATACGCCACCGGATGCGAGGGGTCCACTCGAGCGGACAGCACCGCGCCCTGCACGAAGAACTTCTCCGGCGCGAGCGGCTTTCCCGACGCGTCGACAATCGCGTTCGAAACGGGAACGCCGAGGCGGTACGCGAGCGCCGCGGAATTGCCGATCGCGAGAATCGTGCCGCCGAGGGTCACGAACTCACGCAGCTGCGGAATGGACTTCGCGTCGCTGACCGACCCGATCCGGCCGCGATACTCCTGAGGAACCGACATCGGATCGAGTTGACCGCCTCGGCCGTCGCCGCCGCGTGATGCCGCCGGAATGAGGCCGTTCTCGACGATGAGCACGTCGTACCGCTTCGCGAGATCGCCGCCGTCGATCATGGGAGGGTAGACGACGTCGAAGGCGAATCCAAACTGCCCGAGGATCCACTGCAGCCATCCGGAGGGCATCGACCCGCCGTACTGGTCGAGCACGGCGATGCGCACCGGCTTGAGCTTGAGCGCGCTTCCGGTCGGTCTTCGCGTCACGCCATCGAACGAGAGCCCGGCCGACTGCGCCAAGGCGGCCAGCTTGGCTCCTGCCGTCCGACTGGCCTCGATGTAGATCGTGCCTGCCGGATACGTGCGATTGCCGATCGTCAGAGAGTTCGACAGCCAGAACACGCTCTCGCCGGTCGACACGAGCTGATTGACCGCGACGAATGCGTCGTTCGGCTGGTGGCTGAGCAGGTATCCGGCAGCCTTCGTTCCAGTGACCCGGCCGGAGGGCGGCTGGACCAGGCTCGTGAGGGTCTCGAATGGTCCGTCGAATCCTCCGAGGATCCGGTCGAAGACCACGCCCATCTCGTAGGCGAGCGTGTAACCGGTGACATCGTACGGGCGAATCGGCGGCCCGCCCGGATAGGCGAAATCGTCGGGATAGTCCTGCGGCTCGAAGCAATCGACCACGTGCGGGCGGAATGCCTGCGCGGTCCTCACGACATAGGAGCCGGCCGGGTAGGCCTTGGCACCTACGGTGAATGGCGCGGTGGCGCGAAGAACCGTGACGCCGTTCTTGATGAGTGCGTTGACGAACTTCGTGGCGGTGAGAAAGTCGGGCTGATCGGAGGGGAGGATGTACCCGCGGGCGTCGCGCGCGGCCGGATCGCGCAGGGCCTCGTAGTACTTCATCGGGACTCCGCCCCGCCCGCCCGGTCCGCCCCGGTCCTTCGCGTAGGCGGCCTCGATCGCCGCAGTTTTCCGCGACGTCATGGTCCAGTTGTCCCGGCTGCCCTTGTCGATCGAGTTTTGTCCCATCCGGTAGATGTTGAAGAGGAACTGCTCGCGGTGGCGCGACGCCACGTCGAGAAACGCGCGATCAGCTGTCACCAGGTAGTCGATGGCCTGGCGGAAGTGCCACCTCTGCGGCTGAACGGGAAACGGGTTGTCGTTGGTTGCGACCAGGTTCCGCGGCACGAACGAGATGTCGGTCGGCGTGGGGCTGCCGGTGATCTCCGAGAGGATGGCGACCTGGTTGTGGAAGCACGCCGTGCTCCGGACGCCGCCGTCGTACCAGTTCTGATAGGGAGCGAGCGAGCGGGACACGGCGCCCGGCTTGCCTTCCGAAATGTACCGGTTCTGCACCGCCGCGCTCACGAGCTCCATGCTCGGGGCCATCATAGGGTCGAGATTGGGGTTCGACGGATCGCGCATCGCGCCGATGAAGAGCACGGCGCCGGCCGGGCCGGTCTGGTGCTGGTTGTACATGATCTGCGGGAACCACTCGTGATAGAGGACTCGGGCGATCGCGGTCGACTCCGGCATGCTGCACATGAGCGACTCGCGGTTGTTGTCGTGTCCGATGTACTTCTGGTAGAGAACGGGCAGGTTGGCCATCGATCGCTTCGCGGAATCCGGCTCGCGCATGTACCAGTTTGCGACCAGCTCCAGGCCGTCCGGGTTCGAGAACGCCGCGAGCAGAATCACGTCGTCGAGGAACCGCAGCGTCTCGGCGTCGTTTCGCGATGCCATCTGATAGAGCATCTCGGTGAGCGCCTGCGTGTTGGCGATTTCGGTGGCGTGCAGGCCGGCATCGATCCACACGACGGCCTTGCCCTCGGCGGCGAGCTCGCGGGCCTGGTCCTCTGTGAGGCCCTCCGCGGTGGAGAGCCTCCTGGAGATCTCCCGGTAGCGCGCCAGGTTCCGGTGGTTCCCGGGCGAGGTGATGATCGCCATGAGCATCGGCCTGCCCTCGGAGCTTCGGCCGTACTCGTCAACCGTCACGCGGTCCGACTCGCGATCGATCGTTCGCCAGTACGCCGAGAGCTGCGCGTAATTGGCCACGTGGTAGTCGTCGCCGAGGTTGAAGCCGAGCGCGTCGCGGGGAATGGTGATGCGCGCGGGCGCCGCCGAGATCGCCGCCTTGCCGGGCTGCTGCGCGGAGGGCGATGTGAAGCCGATGAAGCTGACCGCTAACGCTAGGCCGATGGTACGTGGTCGCATGGCAATCTCCGCAGGCCGGCATCCGGGCGCCGGCCGCCGAACGCCGGCTGGTTACTGGCCGATCCCCGGCGGAACGCGTTTCCTGGTGGCCTGTTCGAACGCGTACGCCAGCTCGATGAGCCTGGGTTCACCGCACGTCAGCCCGGTGAAGCTGACACCGAAGGGCGCGCTTTTCGCATTGAAGCCGTTCGGGAACGGCGGCGTTGGCGAGTTGGGCACCCGGGCGAACGGCACGATGATCGTGGGGTAGCCGGGCTTGGCGCCAATCGATGCGCCGCCGGCGCCAGGGAAGAGGAGCGCATCGAGCCTCTGGGCTTTCATGGCTTCTTCGATCCCATGCGCGCCCGAGAGCTCGATATCCCGCGCGCGATCCGCCTGGTAGCGCGCGCGATCCGCCGCCACGTCCATCTCGTCGGAGATGTCGAGGTTGGACTGCCCGTACTTGATCGCATTGCCGCGCGTGTGGGTGTAGTTGAACGTGCGCAGCTCGGTCAGCGTCTTGACCGGCGCGGCAGCGCCGAGCGTCGCCAGCCAGGCGTTGAAGTCGCGCTTCATGCCGTACTTGAGCACCACGGAACAGGCGGCGTCCTTGCCCTTCGCGTTGTCGGTTCCCGAGCACATGCCCCAGGTGACGAAGTTCCTCACGGGGTCGGTCTCGAGCACGCTCGGGATGTCCGCCGGATCGACGATGATCGCACCCTCGGCCCTGAGGACGGCGATGGCCTCCTCCATGGCGGCGGCCTGCTCTTTGCCCAGCCCGCCGCCGGGGCGATCACGGCCCGGCAGCTTCGTTTCGCTGTAGAAGAAGGCGCGAGGAATCCCAATCCGCGCGCCGCGAAGGCCTTCGCGCTTGAGGAATCTGGTGTAATCGCGGCCCGGCGGTGGTGTGCAGGTCTTCGTTGCGGGGTCGTTCGGGTCCGGGGCGGCGCTCTCGAGCGCACCGAGCATGATCGCCGCGTCGGTGACCGTGCGGGCCATCGGGCCGGCGGTGTCCTGGTCCGCCGTGATCGGAATCACGCCGTAGCGGCTGATCCGGCCGACGGTCGGCTTGATCCCGACCAGCATGTTCTGATTCGACGGGCTCAGGATCGATCCGGACGTCTCGGTGCCGACATTGGCCGCCCAGAAGCTGGCCGCGGTCCCGATGCCGCTGCTCGAACCGCCCGTGCCGAGCGCCGGCCGGCCATCGGCGGTGGCTTCGCGGGGATCGCGGCGCGGATCGTACGGGTTCATCCCGTATCCGCCGAGGGCGCTGTAGTTGCCCGGCATCGGCGTCGGCCCGCCGGCGACCCAGTTGGCGAGCTCCGTCAGCACGGTCTTGGCGATGATGATCGCGCCCGCCTCGCGCAGGTTGCGCGTGAGCGTGGCCTCATACGGCGGGACGAAGCCCGCGAACACGAGTGCGCCGCCGGTCGTCGGCATGTCGGTCGTGTGGATGTTGTCCTTGAGCGCGACGGGAATCCCTTGCAGTGGCCCACGCACCTTGCGAAGCCTCAATTCGCGGTCGCGCGCGTCGGCTTCCTCGAGCGCCCGAGGGTTGATCGTCATCACGGCGTTCAGCGTCTTCTCGTAGGTGGCGATGCGCGCGAGCGACTGCAGGACCAGCTCGCGCGATGTGACGCGACCCTGATCGAGCGCCGCGCGCATCTCGGGGATGGTGGCTTCGACGATTGAGAATGGCCCGGCCGGAGCTGGCGGCCGGGGCGCCTGCCCTCCGGGCGCGGGCGTCTGCGCCGCGACGGCCATCGCGAGAATCGAAATCGACAGCGCTGGAAGAATCGATCGTGTCACGATGAACCTCCAGGAACCGTTGTTGGTGACCGCGACCTGGGCCACGTGCGTGGATCATCAGCCAACAACGGGCCGTCGTCAATCTCGCCGGGCGGCGGCCGGCGCCCGAGCGGTGGTTCGGGCCGCTGCCATGAGGAACCCGGGCCGCGCGCCCTCCGTCTCAGTGTCCGTGATGCGCCGAATCGCTCTCTGCGCTCTCGCCCTGACGATCCTTCACCCGCCTGCGGCCACGGCCCAGGAGACGGCAGGTGCCTCGATCCCCTACCTCAATCGCGCGCCGATCATCGACGGTCTGCTCGACTCGGGTCTCGAACGGCTCGCGCCGCGCACGCTGCCAATCGGGCCGCTCCGGCCGGATGTGCGTGCCCCGATCTACAGGCTGGCCTACGGCGCGTCGTTCCTGTACGCGTTCGTAGAAATCGAAGCGCCGGAACTCGCAACGCGCGACCGCGCCTATCAGAACGGCGACGGGGTCGTGCTCGTCGTGGCGCGACCGCGCCTGGATGACTCTCCGACGGACGAATTCTTCGTACTGGGATTCTCGCCAGGCACGCCCGCGGCCCGGTGGCAGCAGAAATTCGTGTGGTACCGAAACGTCAGTCTCGAGATGCAACCGCTTCCGGAATCACTGGTCGCGACGGCGAGCAGGGCCGGCCGATCCGCTTTCGAAATCCTCGTTCCCTGGCGCGACATCTACCCGTTCCATCCGTGGCTCACCGATGGAATCGGATTCAACGTCTGCGTGACTCGAGCGCTCGCGGAGAACGGCCGGGCACGCTTCTGCGCCGTCGACGACAACCGCGTGGACTCCGAACAGAACAACAGGCGATACGAACGTCTGGTGTTCGAGGCGCCCGAGCCGGACGCGCCGCCCGAGGTTTATGCGGTGCTCGACCGCAATCACGTCGATCAGGGAGCCCCGGTCCGGCTTCGCGTGGCGCGCGCGGGCCCGGCAGCCTCCATCGCTGCGATTTCCGTTCGCGTGTTGAGCGGCGAGGGTACGCGGCTCGACGGCCGCCAGGTGCCCGTCTCGCCGGGCTCGATGATCCAGGATGTCGAGGTGCCGTCCGCCGCGCTGGCGGCGGGCGGTTACATGGTTGGCTGGGAGGCCGGGCCCTCATCGGGCCGCATCGGTCTGACCGTCCTGCCATCGGCCGGCGCCGAGTCGCTCCGGCGCCAGCTCGAGCGCGCTCGACCACGGATCAAGCCGGGCAGCGCCACCACGATCGCATTCCGAGTCGACGAGTTCGAACGCGAGCGGCGGGCGCTCAAGCCGAACGACACCGCCGCACAGCTGAGGCTCGCCGCCGGCGACATCGTGGGCCTGCTCGACGCGGCAGCGCAGGGCCGCGATATCCTCCTGAACAGGACGGGCTCGTTCCGGCGTGCGTTCCGATCTCGCGTCGACCAGACGCTGCAGCCCTACACGATCCAGGTGCCTACCGGCTATCGCGCCGAGCGGCGCTACCCGCTGCTCGTCTTCCTGCACGGCAGCGGCGAAGACGACACGACCGCGCTCGCACGCGACTGGCTGCCACAGAATTTCATCCTCCTCGCGCCGAAAGGCCGCGGGACCTCGAACTGGTACTCCGCGGACCACGCGCAGGACGACGTGCGGGAAGCCTTCGAAGATGTGCTCGTGAACTACTCGGTCGATCGGGGCAGCGTCGTGCTTGCCGGGTTCTCGATGGGAGGGTACGGCGTCTATCGGACCTACTCGGAGGACCCGTCGAGGTACAGCGCATTGGCCGTCTTCTCGGGTATTCCTCGGGCGCCGATGTTCCCAACCGCTCCCGAGTTCCTCGAGCAGGCCGATCTGACCGTCTTCAAGCGCGTGCCGATCTTCATCTTCCACGGCGGCAAGGACCGGAACTGCCCGATCGAGGACACGCAAGCGCTCGTCGGCCGGCTGAGGCAGGCCGGCGCGAGCGTGCAATTCGAACTCGAGCCCGACAAAGGCCACGAGCGCCCGGGAGCTTCGACGATCGCCCGGTTCCACGCGTGGCTGCAGGGCCTCGCAAAATAAGCCCGAGAACAGCAGAGCGGCGAGTCTTGCTGGCCCGAGAGATGCGGGATCGGGCCGACCGAGAGGGGGCTTGACAATGTATTAGAGAACTAATACACTAGTAAACCAGAATGGCTGCTGAGAACTGGCCCAATTCGCACAACTTCCAACGCGACGCCTCGAGCGGCGTGCCAGTCTACCGCCAGATCATCGACCAGATCCTCCGTAACATCGCGTCGGGGGCGCTGGTCGCGGGCGACCAGTTGCCCACGGTTCGGCAGCTGGCGGTCGATCTCGCCATCAATCCGAACACGGTCGTCCGCGCGTACCGTGAGCTCGAGATTCGCGGCGTGCTCGACACCCAGCAGGGCGTCGGCACCTTCATCACCGCAACGAACGTCGGCATCGACGACGTGGAGCGCCAGCGCCAGCTGAGCGCGCTCATCGGCGAGCTCATGGCGAAGGCCGGGGCCGCCGGATTCTCCGCCTCGGATGTCCTGGATCGCGTCAAGGAATTCGCTGTCGAGCAGGGGAGGCCGTCATGAGTCTGTCGCTGGATGTGTTCGCGGCCCGCACGGGACGCCCCACTTCGTCGAGCTCGGTCGCGCGCGCGTGCTTCGTCGTGTTCGCCGCGTCGGGAGGGATCCTCACCGCGCTGTCGAACAGCCCGTGGCCCGTCGGGGTCGGCGGTGCGATCGGCTTGTACCTGCTCTTCGCGCTGCGCGTCGCGTCGCAGTGGGAGAAGACGGTCGTGCTCCGGCTGGGCAAGTACCGGGGCCTGCGCGGGCCCGGGCTCTTCCACATCATCCCGATCGTCGACACGGTGAGCGAGTTCGTCGACCAGCGCATCCGGGTGACGAGTGTCCGCGCCGAGACGGCGCTGACGCGCGACACGGTGCCCGTGAACGTCGACGCCATCGTCTTCTGGGTGGTCTGGAACGCCGAGAAGGCCATCCTCGAGGTGG
The DNA here is from genome assembly GCA_963695795.1 of uncultured Acidobacteriota bacterium. Taxonomy (GTDB): domain Bacteria; phylum Acidobacteriota; class Vicinamibacteria; order Vicinamibacterales; family JAKQTR01; genus CAVOHU01. Next base: position 224,804 of record CAVOHU010000004.1, read on the forward strand.
AGAACTTCGCCGAGGCCATCTCGCTCAGCGCCCAGACGGCGCTGCGCGAGTCGATCGGCCGTCACGAGCTCGCCCAGATGGTGACCGACCGCGAAGTGCTCGGCCACGAGCTGCAGAAGATCCTCGACGACAAGACCAGTCCGTGGGGCATCACGGTGCAGTCGGTCGAGATTCGCGACGTGCAGATCCCGCAGGAATTGCAGGACGCCATGTCGCGCCGCGCGCAGGCCGAGCGCGAACGCCAGGCGCGCATCATCCTGGGCACCGCGGAAACGGAGATCTCGGACAAGTTCGCGCAGGCGGCCCTGGTGTACGAGAAGAGCCCGACCGCCCTGCACCTGCGGGCCATGAACATGCTCTACGAGGCCATCAAAGAACGCGGTTCCATGGTCATCGTGCCCTCGCAGGTGGTCGAGACCATGGGGCTCGGCGGGATGCTTGGCACGGCAGCGCTCAACATGCACACGCCGCCGCAGCCGGTCTCGCCCTGACGTCAGGCGCGCCGCGTTCATCCGGTATCGAAGGAGGCGTTATGCCGACCCGAGGTTCTGAGCGGTCCGACCCGCCGCCGACCATCAACATCGCCCATATCCCGGTCGGCGCCGACATCGGCGGCCTCGTGTTCGCCGTCGGTTGCGTGGCGATCTACATCATCGGGCTCGAGCCGGTCCGAGTCTTTTTCGCCGCAGCCGTCGTGGCCGGCGTCGGTGTGGCCATCCTCCTCCGGATCTGGCATAGGCGCCGTTCGCGCAAGGATCCGCCGAACCGGATGCTGGGGATCGATCACTAGGCCTCGCCACCAGCCCTTCATTGAGCCCGAACGTGCTCCGCTGATAGACTCTGCGGGCCGAACGGCTCCGACGCCCGCCTGCCAGGGCGGGACGGGGCCGCCGCCAGCCCCCGCCTGGAGGAGCACGTGGAATTCCTCAACTTCGTCCTGATGCTCGTCACCGCGTACCTGCTGCTTCGCAAGCCACAGAAAGAACGTCTCGCGTTCCGGCTGCTCGTCTTGAGCGTCGTGATCATGGTCGTGCTCTTCTCGATTGCGACCCGGACGGCCTTGTTGCCGGGGGTGAACTATTAGGCCGGCGGCCGGGCCTTGAAGGACATTTCCGTGAGACGAAACCTGATCTATTCCATCCTCGGCCTCGCCGTGCTGGTGCTGTCGATTGTGCCGATTGGCACTGCGGTATTCCTGCTCGGCTTCGCCTACGGCGATTCTCCATGCGTCATGTGCTGGGAGCAGCGCACCGGCATGGCCATCATCGCGCTCATCGGGCTCTTCCTGTTGCGCTACGGCCCGAAGCCCAGGTACATCGGCCTCGCGACGCTGGTCGGCGCGTGGGGCGTCTTCATGGGCATGCGTCACGTCGGCATGCACGCGGCCCGTGACATCGGCCAGGGATTCAGCCTGGAGATCTTCGGCGCCCACACCTACACGTGGGCGCTCTTGATCTACTGGGTGTGCCTCGTCACGATGAGTGTGCTCCTGATGATGATGAAGGCGGAGGATTTCACCGAGACGCCGCGACCGCTCGGCCCGCTCGGCAGGCTCGCGACCCTCGTGTTCATGGGTGTCATCGCCGCCAACGCGGTCCAGGCGTTTGCCAGCACGGGTCCGCCGCCCTACATGGGACAGGGCGATCCGGTCCGATTCTCCTTCTCGCCGAAGCACTGGGTGTGGTCGCTCGAAGAGTACCGATCGGCGCCGATCGCGCTTCGCGGCCGCTGGTCGGCCGAGAAGCCCGGTGTGAAGGAGGTCGCGGCTGATCCCGCCGCGGGTCCGCTCGAGGCGCTTGCCTCGCTGGCCATCGCCAGAGAGCGCCAGCTGGCGTTGGCGCTGCGCGGCACGCCCACCGATCTCGCGTACGACGCCGCAACCGATCGCTTCCTGCTCACGACGCAGCACGGCGTGTATATCACCAACGGCAGCCTGGACCGCATCCTTCGCTACACCGTGATCGACCCGGGGTACTCGATCGATCTCGGCCAGTTCGCCGGCGCGGCGTTTCTCGACAGCCACACGGTGATGGCGCTCGGCGAGAACAAGAGCTACGTCGTCCTGAAGGAGAGCGACCAGGCGGAGGAGGGTGCCAACTTCAGGTTCTTCCTGGAATCGTTCGACGCGTTCGACGAGGTGTCGCGGTCGAGGCTCGGCACCGTGCGCGCCCGGATGATGTACACGATGTCGCTCGCCTTCGATCCGGCGTCGTCGTCGCTCTACACCGTCACGGTTCCGAACTCGAAGACCCGCCGGCTCGTCGTCTCGCGGTTCGATCGCCGCGACCTCACGTTATCCGAGGAGTTCATCGCGTCGCTCGCGCCGGATTCCGCCATGACGCTTGCGGCGAAGCGCTCGGTTGACGAGTTCTACGTGACGGGAGCCGGCGTGTCCGGAGGGAAGCTGTACGCCATCAGCGCCGCCTTCAACACGCTGCTCACGATCGATCTGACGAGCCGGAAGGTCGTCGCGGCCCACGCCGTGCCCGGCCTGGAGCGGCCGGTCGGGCTCGCGATTCGCGGCGCCGATCTCTACATCGTCGGCGAAGGCGGACAGCTGGCGATCGTGGCCTTGCCGGGCGCGTAGGCAGGGCCGCCCGCCGGCGTGATGAATCGGGCCCGAACCGTGCTACGCTCGTATCTTCCCGCGGTGAGCCTATGTCGAATGCCATCGTGCTTCGCGGTCTGACCAAGACGTTCGGCCAGACGGTCGCCGTGCGCGACGTCGACCTGACGGTCCCATCCGGCGCGATCTACGGCGTGATCGGCCCGAATGGCGCCGGCAAGACCACGACCATCAGGATGATCCTGTCGATCATGATGCCGGACAAGGGCGAGCTGAGCGTGCTCGGCCACGCCTCGGCGCTCGAGGCGAAGGACCGCATCGGGTATCTGCCGGAGGATCGCGGCCTCTACAAGAAGATGCGGGTCGGCCAGTTCCTCACCTACATGGCGCAGCTCAAGAACAAGGACGGACCTGACCTCGCCAGGCGCGTCCGCGCCGGGCTCGAGCGGATCGGCATGCCCGAGGTCGAGAAGAAGCGCTGCGAGGAGCTGTCGAAGGGCATGCAGCAGAAGATCCAGTTCCTGGCTGCGATCGTCCATCAACCGGACCTCATCATTCTCGACGAGCCCTTCAGCGGCCTGGACCCGGTGAACCAGCGGCTGCTGCGCGACCTGGTGAGGGAGGAGCATCAGCGCGGCGCGACGGTGCTCTTCTCGACGCACGTGATGATCCAGGCCGAGCAGTTGTGCGATCGCGTGGTGATGATCCACCACGGCGCCAAGGTCCTCGACGACAGCATCGCCAGCATCCGCGCGAAATTCGATCCACGCACGCTGATCTTCGACCCGCTCGACCCGCGGAACGACGTCTCGGCGCTCGGTTCGGTGGCCGGCGTGAAGAGCGTGGCCAAGGACGGCTCCAGCTGGGAGCTGTCGCTCGCTCCCGATGCCGATCAGGCGACCGTCATCCGCTCGGTCGCAGCCGCGATCGCTCCGTCCAGAATCGAGCTCAAACGGCCGAGCCTCGAAGACGTCTTCATCAACATCGTGACCGTGGGTGAAGGAGGCGAAGCGGCCGCGCTGCGTGCGTCGGTCCGGGATCCCGCGCACATCGGCGCGGAGGTGCGGTCATGAGGAAGATCCTGCACATCGCGAAGCGCGAGTTCGTGGCCACGGCCGGAACCCGGGGATTCATCATCTCGATGGTGTTCACGCCCCTGATTCTTGCGCTCGCGATCTTCGTGATGCCCCGCATGATGAACCGGCCCGCCCCGAAGGTCGAAGGCGAAGTCGCCATCGTCGATGCCGCCGGCCAGGTCGCCGAGGGCCTCAGGGCATACCTCCAGCCGGACAAGATCGCCGAGCGGCGGCAGGAGGACTTCAAGCGCGTGCAGGAACGGCTGCCGGTCGCGCTCGGGGGCGGCGGCGGCATTGCTCCCTCGCAGGCGCAACTGGATGCCGCGTACCGGTCGGCGCTCGGCACCGTGCCGATCATCAGCGTGATGACCCTCGGCCCGGGGACCGACATCGAGGCCGCGAAGAACCCGCTCAAGGCGACGCCGCCCAAGGACTCGACGAGCACCGGCCGGCTGGCGCTCATCGTGGTCCATCCGGATGCGGTCGTCCGGGCGGCCGGATCCGACCAGTTCGGCGCGTACGATCTGTTCGTGCGCGGCAAGCTCGATGATCGCATCGTCGACGAGATCACCGCCGGGATGCGCAACTCGATCGTCGACGCGCGGGTCCGCCTCTCCGGCCTCGATCGCCGGCAGATCGAGGCCCTGACCCGCGTCGAACGCGTGCAGTCGCGCACGGTCACGGCCAAGGGCGAGAATGCCACCAACGAGGTCCTCAACCAGTTCATCCCGATGGCCTTCATGGGCCTGCTGCTGATGTCGGTCATGATGAGCGGCCAGTACCTGCTGACGACGACCGTCGAGGAGAAGTCCAGCCGCGTCGTCGAGGTGCTCCTGAGCGCCGTGTCATCGGTTGAGCTGATGACGGGGAAGATCCTGGGCCAGATGGCCGTCGGCCTGCTGGTGCTGGCGCTCTATCTCGGGCTGGGCCTGATGGCGCTCACCTCGTTCGCCTCGCTCGGGCTGCTCGACCCGATGCTGATCGTGTATCTCGTGGTGTTCTACCTCCTCGCCTACCTGACGATGGGGGCGTTCATGGCGGCCATCGGCGCCGCGGTGAACGAAATGCGCGAAGCGCAGGGCATGATGACGCCGGTGATGATCGTCATCATGATCCCCTGGATTCTCTGGCTGCCCATCAGCCGCGATCCGAATTCGGCCTTCGCGACGACGTTGAGCTTCATTCCACCGATCAGCAACTTCGTCATGATGCTGCGCCTCTCATCGGTGGCGCCGCCACCCTTCTGGCAGCCCGTCTTGGGCATCCTCGTCGGCCTTGCCGGAGGAATCGCCGTGGTGTGGTTCGCCGCGAAGGTCTTCAGGATCGGCCTGCTGATGTACGGCAAGCCGCCGAACTTCGGCACGCTCATCCGTTGGGTGAGACAGGCGTAGCCACACGACGCACGCCGGCACGCTCGAGTCCCGTCGATCCTCATCCGATGCCCGTGTCTCCTCCCGCCTTCCCGCGCGCCAGGGCGCGTGCCGGATCCCGCCGGCCGAATGCCGATGCGCGCGGAACCGCAAGGTTTGTCGCCGCCTCCTAGAACGGGTAGATTGATAGGACCGGGAGAAGCAGGCACCCGCCGACCGAGCTCGGGACGCCCGGCATTGCGAGGATGGCAGCCATGGCCGAGAAGGGATCCGGCGCGGCGGAACGGGAACGCGTGTTGATCGTGGAAGATGACGCCGCCTCCCGCGTCGGGCTGCGGGAGCTGGTGGCGAGCTGGGGCTTCACGGTGGAAGCGGCCCGCGACGGTGTCGAAGCCCTCGAGAAGGTCACGGAATTCAGGCCCGGGATCGTCCTCACCGATCTCGTCATGCCCCGAATGGACGGTCTCGAGCTGCTGCGCTCGCTCCAGCAGGAGGGCGGCGACATCACGATCGTGATTCTGACCGCCGCCGGGACGGTGGACACCGCGGTGGACGCGATCAAGCACGGCGCCTACGACTTTCTCACCAAGCCGATCGACCTGCAGCGGCTGCAGATCCTGCTGGACCAGATCCTGGAACGCCAGGGCGTGCTCCGCGAAGTCAAGGTGCTCAGGCGCCAGTTGCGGGAGCAGGGCACCTTCGGCCCGATGATCGGCCACAGCGCGCAGATGCGGCGCGTGTATCACATCATCGAGCAGGCCGCGCCAACGAGCGCCTCGGTGCTCATAAGCGGCGAGTCGGGGACCGGCAAGGAGCTGGTCGCTCAGACCATCCACCAGCTCAGCCCGCGTTCCTCGGCGCCGTATGTCCCGATCAACTGCGCCGCCATCCCCGACACGCTGCTCGAGTCGGAGCTCTTCGGCCACGAGAAGGGCGCGTTCACCGGCGCGATCGAGCGGCGCCAGGGCTGTTTCGAGCTCGCGCACGGCGGCACGCTTTTCCTCGACGAGATCGCCGAGATGGCGCCCGCGATGCAGGGCAAGCTGCTGCGCGTCCTCCAGGAGCGTTCGTTCCGCCGCGTCGGCGGGCGCACCGAGCAGCCGGTCGACATCCGGGTGATTGCCGCGACCAATTCCGTGCCCGCCGAGGCAGTCCAGCGCGGGACGCTGCGGGAGGATCTGTACTACAGGCTGAACGTGATCGCGATCCCGCTGCCGCCCCTTCGGGACCGGAAGGAGGACATCCCGTTCCTCGTCCAGGCCTTCCTGAACGAGTTCAACACGCGCCACGGGCGCTCGCTCACCGCGATGGATCCCCGCGCCATGCAGGTCATCGAAGCCTACAGCTGGCCGGGCAACGTCCGGCAGCTGCGCAACACGATTGAGCGGGCGACCATTGTCGCGGGGGGCCCGTTCATCCAGGTCGGCGACCTGCCGCCGCTCATCGAGTCGGGCAGGGGCGCGCCTCGCCGGGAAGTCCCGGGCGCGCCGGAGCCCGTGGCCGCGGCGAACGCCGCCCTGGCGCCGGGCACCACGGTCGAGGAGGCGGAGCGGCGCTTGATCTTGCTGACGCTCGAGCACACGAAGAACAACAAGACGCGCGCGGCCGACATGCTGGGCATCAGCCTCAAGACCCTCCACAACAAGCTGAACCGGTTCCGGATCGAGGAGAAGAGCGAGGGCGCCTGAGACCATGCGGCTCTCGATCAAAGCGAAGCAGGTGATCGGCGTCACCTCCATCGTGGGGATCGCCATCGTCGTGCTGAGCGCGCTCTTCCTGGCCTCGCTCGCGCGCGTCACGCTGAACGAGAGCGTCGCGCGAGGGGAGCTGCTGGCCAACGCGGTCTATCAACGCGCCCGCGAAGTCGTCGACGGCAACCACGACGCGGCGTCCGCCCTCCGCCAGGATGCCGGCCTGCGATCCATCCTCGAGTCGAGCTATTTTTCGGAGAACGTCACCTACGCGGCCCTTGTGGACATGTCGAACGAGGCCATCGTTCACAGCGACGCCGCCATGGTCGGCCGGACGCTGCCGGTCTACAGGGACCTGAAAGCCCTGCTCAACGAGGGGCCGATCTCGCAGCTCCGGGCCATTTACTCGGATGAAGGCCAGACGCTCGAGATCCAGCAGCCGCTGCTGCTCGGCGGCGTGCGGTTCGGGTCGATCCGGATCGGGGTGTCGATGCTCCTGACCCGGCGGGAACTGGACCAAGCCCTCACGCCGGCCGCCGTGACCGCCGCCGCGGCGCTCGTCGGCGCCACGCTCGTGGCGATGCTGCTCGCCCAGGTCCTCCTGCGCCCGATTCACATGATCCGCACCGGGTTGACCCGGCTCAGGCGGGGCGAATTCGGCGTCAGGCTCGACCTGCCGCAGCGCGATGAATTCGGCGAGCTCGGCGGCTCGTTCAACGAGGTCAGCGCGCAGCTCTCCGCGGATCGAAATCAGCTCGCCGGCCAGAAGGCCAAGCTCGAATCGGTCGTCGAGCACCTCGAGGACGCCGTCGCCGTCTTCACTCCGGACGGCGAGGTGCTGTTTGCCAACCCCGCCATGCGTGCGGCGCTGCCGCCGGATGCGCTGGCCCGCCGGATCGACGACGTGCTCCCGAAGGAACACCCGTATCGGTCGATCGTCGAAGCATCGCTCGCGAGCGGCGAGTCGCGCGGGCCGGTGTCGGCCGTGGTGCCGACGATTCTGGCGGCCGAGCAGGCCGACGGCGCTGCCGACGGCGGCGGCGACGGGCTTTCGGGCGAGCGCCTGATCCTCACGCATGCGATGAAGGATCCCGATCGCCGGCTGGTCGGCGTCATGCTCGTCGCCCGCAACCTCGACTACCTGAGCCAGGTGCAATCGACGCTCGCCTACTCGAGAAAGCTGGTCGCGCTCGGCCGGCTGACGGCCGGCGTGGCGCACGAGATCAAGAACCCGCTCAACGCGACGATGATCCATCTGGAGCTCGTGAAGCAGCAGCTCTCCGGCCCGACGGGCGGCCGGCGGTCGCGACCCGCGCCGTCCCTCTCGCCCGTGACGAGCCAGTCCGGGTGGGAGGCGGCGCCGGAGGGCGCGCCCGTGGCGTCGGCGGTCAGCCAAGCCGAGAGCGGCGCCACGATTGACGTGCCCGCCGCGCTCGATCACCTGTCGATCATCGGGTCCCAGTTGCGCCGGCTGGACGAGGTGCTGCAGGGATTCCTGAAGTTCACCCGCCCCGAGGACCTGAAACTCCAGCCGGTTTCCGTGGCATCGCTCGTCGACGAGTTGATGCCGATTCTCTCGGCCGAGGCGCGGAAGCACGACGTCGAGCTGGTCGTCGCCTGCCCGACCACGCTGCCGAACATCAACGGCGACACGGTGATGCTCCAGCAAGCCTTCCTGAACCTGGCGCTCAACGGCTGCCAGGCCATGCCGAGCGGGGGCCGCTTGAGGATCGCGGCCCAGGCCGCCCACGGCGGCCGTGTGGCGATCGTGTTCGAGGACAACGGGGTCGGCATCAAACCTGAGCACCTGGGCCGCATCTTCGACCTCTACTTCACCACGAAGGATGGAGGCAGCGGCATCGGGCTCTCGATGGTCTTCCGAACGGTGCAGCTCCACGACGGCGAGATCGAAGTGCAGTCGACCGTGGGCCGCGGCACCACGTTCCGCCTGCTGTTGCCGCAGGCAAGATAACGCCGCCGGCCCCGCCGTCCTGGTTCATAATGGGCTCATGCGACAGTGGATCAAGGCGCCGGCCGTGTGCCTTCTCGCAGCGGCGCTCTTCGCCTGCGCGCCTCGCCAGGTTCGGACCGAACCCCTGGGCCCGACGCTCGAGGCCCCGGTTCCCCCGTCCCACGTGGTCGCGCCGCTCGAGGCTCCTCCGACCGCCGAGCTGGCGGCTCCGGCGACGGGCGACGCCAACCCGAATCCCGGCGTGACGCGGACACCCTCGCGATCGCAGCCTCCCAGGACGGACAAGCCGGCTTCCACGGCCAAGCCTGAGAAGCCGGATCCGGCTCCCGCGACGCCGCCCAAGCCGTCCGAAGAAGCGGCTGCTTCCCCGGCCGTGACGCTTCAGACCACGGCGAACGTCGACGAGGAGGAGCGGAAGATCCGGGCGGTGCTCGCCAAGGCGGCCGCCGATCTGGGACAGGTGGATCCGAAGACGCTGACCTCGGACAGGAAGTCGCAGTACGACACGGCGAGACGATTCGCGGAACAGGCCGAGGGGGCGTTGAAGGAGAAGAACGTCGTCTTTGCCAAGCAGCTCGCCGACAAGGCTGCGACGCTGGCGGGCCTGCTGGTCAAGCGCTAGCGCACAGGCTACTGCCGGGAGCCCCAACGTTCCTTCAGGGCTTGCCAATCCGCCTTCATGTTGTCGAGCGTCTGCTGCAGCTCTCCCTCGGGCGCGGCGCGCCGCGCCCGCTCGGGGATGATGCCGTCGAGCATCAGGCGATCAATGTCCGCGCGGAATGCCGCGCCCCAGCCCGTCGAGCCAGGGGAGCGAACCCATCCCGCGATAGCAGCATTCCAGGCGCGATCGATGTCTCCGGTACCGCGCGCCGCCGCCGCGAGCCAATACGACGCGACCGTGGATCCGGCGTCGCGCCGCAATTCGTCCTCCATCCGCTGGAGGACGCGGGAGTAGATCCGCCGCCGTTCGCTTCCACGCACGTGCTGGGCTTCCCGATCGAGCGCGCAGGCCCACCAGTCGAGAATCGAATCCCGCGCGTCAGGGCCGAACGGTTCGATCTGCGCGAGCCCGAGCTCGAACTGTTCCGCGGCGGCACCCGTGCGCGCGTCGAGATAGAGTGACACCCCGAGCCCGATGGCCAGCTCGGCCCGCTCGCGCGGATTCAACCGGCCCGGATCGAGTGAGCCGAGTGCGGCTCTGGCGAGATCCAGGTCCGTCTGATCGCCGCCGCGCCTGAACCGCTCGAGCCGCGCCCGCGCGGCGATGAGCGTCGCCTCGTCGACCATCTCAGGCACCTGTTGGGCCTGGCCGGCCGCGATGATCGCGGCGTCGAATTGTTCCTGGTTGTAGAGGAGCCGCGCCCGGATCACTACGTCCCTCGGCTTGACCGCGGCAGTCGAGCAAACCGCGGCGAGGAGAAGGGCGAGCGTCGTGGGCAGACGGGCCCGCTGACGAAGCTGCACGAAGAGTTCCTCAGCCCCACTCTAAGCCGATGGCGGTTGCCGCGCAACTCCGGCCTTGTCTGCGGACCGTCTCCGGCGGGCAAGATGGCCCAGGGAGAAAGTATTACACGGTCCGCTCGTTCACAACGCCGCCCATGTCGTGATTCCCGCGAGATCAGGCCCAAAACCACCAACTGACGATCTGGCAGAAAGGTTGCACCACCCCCTGCCGTATGCGAGTCATAGGGGCTGTCGCGACGGCGCTGTGGGTCGGGGTATCCCTGGTCCAGGAACCATCCCGGCCGACCTTCAGCGGGGGTATTGAGCTCGTCACCCTCAACGTGCTGGTCCAGGACAGGTCCGGCCGTCCCGTGACGGGTCTGGCTCGCGGCGACTTCGAGATCTTCGATGCCGGGACGCGCCGCGGCATCGTGCAATTCCGATCGGACCAGGCGGCCGTCTCGCTGGCGTTGCTCATCGACATCAGCGGCAGCATGGATATCGCCGCGAAGTGGGCGGAAGCCCGCGCGGTCGCCGGGCACGTCGTGAGCTGGGTCGAGCCGGGGCGCGACACGATGGCGCTCTTCGCCTTCGATACCAGGCTCCAGGAGCTGCAGGGCTTCACGACGAGACCCTCGGAGGTCACGCAGAAGCTCGGCACGCTGCGTCCATTCGGATCCACCTCTCTTTATGACGCGGTGGCGCAGACAGCGCAGCGCCTGGTGGCATCCGGCGGTCCGCGCCGCGCGGTCGTCGCCATCACCGACGGCGTGGACAACGCCAGCCGGCACACGGCCGCCGAGGTGTCGGGCATCGCGAGTTCCATCGACGTGCCGGTCTACGTGATCGGCGTCCGATCGCGCCTCGACCGCCAGCCGTCCTCATCCCCGGAGAGCAACCCCGCAGCCGAGGTCGGCTCGCTCGAGAATCTGGCGAACTGGACCGGCGGCCGGGCGTTTCTCACGAGCGGGCCTGCCGAAGCCAGCATCGCGGCCCGCCGGATCGTCACCGAGCTCCGGCATCAATACCTCCTCGCATTCGAGCCGAGCGCCCAGGCGGGGTGGCACCCGCTGGCCATCCGTACCCGTCAGAAGGACCTCATCGTCCGGGCCCGAAGTGGATACATCGCCGGGTCGCGTCCAAACGGTCACACGCCATAGGAGATACCATGCGAAACGTCATTTCTGCGACAGCGCTCCTTGCGGTCGCTACGGTTGTCCTTCCGGCCTGCGCAACGAAGGGCTTCGTCCGAAATCAGGTGGGCGAACTCAACGGCAAGGTCGAGACCATGAGCAAGTCCCTCGAGGAGACGCAGGAGCGGACCCGTAACAACGAGGGGCGGATCAACGATGTCGATCAGAAGGCGCTGGCGGCGCAGTCTTCCGCCCGGGCAGCCGGCGACGCTGCGAGCGCCGCGGACGCCCGCGCCCTGAAAGCGGGCACGAAGGCCGACGAGCTCGACAAGGCGTCGAAGCGGCTCGTCTACACCGTGGTGCTGAGCGACGAGGAAGGCAACTTCCAGTTCGGCAAGCCCACGCTTCCGGAGCAGGCCAAGGCGAAGATCGACGAGCTGGTGAACCAGCTCAAGAGCAATCCGCAGGGCGCCTACTTCGAAATCGAAGGCCACACGGACTCGACCGGACCCAAGGACTGGAACGAGAAACTCGGGCTCGAGCGGGCCGAGTCCGTGAAGCGGTATCTGTACGAACAGCACCAGATCCCGCTGCACAAGATCAACGTGATCAGCTACGGCCCCGAGAAGCCGGTGGCTCCAAACACGACCAAAGTCGGTCGCGCGCAGAACCGTCGAGTGGTCATCAAGGTTCTCGCCTGAGACAGCGGGACCGCACGGGCCCGCGCCGTTGCCCTGGAGGCGACGGCGGCGGGCCGCCCCTTTGCAGCCCCGCCGTTACCAGCCGGCCATCAGCTCCGCCAGCAGCGCCTTGTAGGTCTCGCGGCCGATGTCCTTCGGGATGTCGCCGTGGCCCGCATGTTCGATCCACCGGCATCGCTTGGCGACCGTCGCCGCGTCGAACACCCGCTTCCCGTTCTCCTGCCAGGGCAGCGTCCGATCGGCCGTGCCCTGGATGACGATGAGCGGATTGAGGCTCGCCGTGATGCGCGCGATGTTGTCGAACTGCTCGACGAGCACGAACGCGCTCGGAATCTCGATCGGCGCCGCTGCGTTGACGACCGTGTCCGCGTTGCCGATCGGGGCCTCCAGGAACAGGAATCGGAACGACTGCCGGGCCGCGGTGTCCACGGCCGGAATGCTCCCGAGCGAGTAGCCGTAGACGACGAGGTCGCTGCCTTTCCAGCCCAGCTCGGCGGTCACGAAGCCGAATGCCGCCTCCGCGTCCCGGATGAGGGCCTCCTCGGATGGCGATCCCTCGCTCTTTCCGAACCCCTCGTAGTCGATCGCGAACACGTCGTAGCCCATCTCCCAGTAGATCTCGATCCACGGGAAGTAGTGATTCAGCGACTCGAAGTTCCCGTGGAAATAGAGCAGCTTGTCGCGGGACGCCGGAGCGTGAAACGCGTGGACGCCGTAGATCTTCCGGCCTCCGGCCGGGAGCATGTAGAGCTTCGCGTTGGCGGCGGGGATGATTGAGGTCGAGAACGAATAGTCCTCGTGCTTCGGCGAGAAGAGGAACGAGTCGAGCGAGCAGGCGGGCGCGAGAACGACGAGGGCGAGCAGGAGCGTGCGTCTCAATGGAATCGCCTCCCGATGCCGAAGAATATCCCCACCCCGCCTCGCCCCGGCGAAATGTAGTCAATCGATCCGTACGTGTCGCTCACGTTTGCGGCGAGGTACATGGTCTCGACGAGGAGGTCCCATCTGCCCGCGCCGAAGGCCACTCCGAGCGATGTCGAGACCAGCAGATGGGGACTCCGCCGCTCGGCCAGGGCGTTCACACCGGGCAGCAGCGCGACCCGCTGGGAGACGGGAATGCGGTACCACCCGCTCAGAATCGGGTACGCGCGGAAAACGCCCGCCCCCGGATCGAGCACCAGCACCGTTTCGGCTTGGACGCCGAGGCTTGGCACGGGAAACCAGGTGAGGTGCGGATCAAGCGCGACGTTCCTGAGCGCGATGAGCGTGATCGGCAGATCCGCACCGACCGCGACCGAGTCGGAGAGGCCGTAGCGGAAGCCGACCTGCGCCGCAGGAATCGGGACGGGCACGCCTCCCAGCTTGACAAGCGGCCCGCCGAGCGAGGCGTGAACTTCGCTCGCCCCCTTTTCGAGCGGGCGGGTCAGCACGCTGGCGGCACAGCCCAGGTGCAGAGACGAGCCGAGACACGCAACGGCAAGGACGATTCGCACCCCGCGGGCGGATCCCGGGCTTCGCCCTCCGCGATGGTCGTCTCCGCTCGAATGCTGTAGGGAACTCACGAAGACGTCTCCTTTGAGGATACGTACCGCGTGGGCTGGAAGCACAGGGCGAGCGCGGCGAAACGTTACGACGGTTCGCGCTCCCTCGTCAATCGTGCGGGCGCCCGGGAGCGCCCCTGCCGGTCCATCGCTTCGTTGGCCAGCCGGTCGGCTTCGGCGTTGAGCTCGCGGCGGACGTGCTCGAATCCCACGTGGCCGATTCGGCCCACCAGTTCCGTGGCCTCTTCGAACAGGGGCTTGAGGTTGGGGTGCTTGACGCGGTACTCGCCGCGCATCTGTCTGACGAGCAACTCGGAGTCGGAGCGGACCATCACCCGGCGCGCGCCGTGTTCGATCGCGTAGCGCAGCGCCGCCAGCAGCCCTCGGTATTCCGCGATGTTGTTGGTGGCGACGCCGATCGCTTCGTTGAATTCGGCGAGGAGCCGACCGGCCGCGTCCTCGACCCGCACGCCGAAACCCGCCGGGCCCGGGTTTCCGCGCGAGCCGCCGTCGATATAGCAGACCATCAGGGAGCCGCCTCAGCCGGGCGGCACGGCCGGGGGCACCGCAGGGGGCACCGCGGGCGGCCAGGTGTAGTAGAGGATCCGGTGGCAGCTCTCGCACTGGATGATCGAGTCGTTGCGGCGGATATCGTTGTAGACCTGCAGCCGCAGGCGGACGTTGCAGATCGAGCATCGTCCGTCGCGCGCCTCGGCCACCGCCGCCAGCTTGTGGTACTTCATGACCCGGTCGAAGATGGCGATGAGGTTCGCCGGGATGGCCGGGACGAGGGCCTCGCGCTCGGCCGCGACTTCGTCGAGGCGTTCGTGCGACCGCCGGATCTCCGCGGAGAGCGCGGCGCGCTCCTGTTCGATCGTCTGCCTGACCTCCACGAACTCCTGATCGACCTGCTTCAGGTGGATCGTGATTTCGTCGTGTTCGAGCATCCGCTCGAGCAGCCGATCCTCGAGCCGCCGGATCTCCTCCGCGGCGATCTCCAGCTCCTTCTGCATCGCCTGGTATTCGCGGTTCGTCTTGACCGCCATCATCTGGTCCTTGAACTTCGAGAGGCGGCTCTGGACTTCGGCGAGTTCCTTCTCGGTGGCGCGGCGGGCCACCTGGTTCTCGGCCAGGCGCTGGCGTTCGTCTTCGAGGATCTTCTGGGCGGCGGCGAGCCTGGCGTCCAGCTCCTGCTGGCGGACCGGCTCGTCGGCAATCGTGTGGCGGGCCTTATCGGCCTGATCTTCGAGTTGCTGCAGCCTGATGAGGCGTTCGAGATCAGCGTGCATGCTCCCCCAGGTCCAGTAATGACCGCGACGGCGTGGTGGGCCCACCAGGATTCGAACCTGGGACAGGCCGGTTATGAGCCGGCGGCTCTAACCACTGAGCTATGGGCCCCTGCCAGTCCGCTCGACGTTGACGACTCGTCATTCCGGCTACGACGTCCGCCCCTCGAGGAACGCGCGGAGCTTCCGGCTCCGCGACGGGTGGCGCAGCTTGCGGAGCGCCTTCGCCTCGATCTGCCGGATGCGCTCGCGCGTCACGGCGAAGCTCTGGCCGACCTCCTCGAGGGTGTGCTCGGAGCCGTCGCCGACCCCGAACCGCATCTTGATGACCTTCTCCTCGCGCGGCGTCAGCGTCTTGAGGACCGCGTCGGTCTGTTCCTTGAGGTTCAGGTTGATCACCGCGTCGGAGGGCGACACGACCTGCCGATCCTCGATGAAGTCGCCGAGGTGGCTGTCCTCCTCTTCTCCGATCGGCGTCTCGAGCGAGATCGGCTCCTGGGCGATCTTGAGGACCTTGCGCACCTTGGACACCGGGATGTCCATCCGCTTGGCGATCTCCTCCGAGGTCGGTTCGCGCCCGAGCTCCTGCACGAGCGACCGGGAGGTCCGGATGAGCTTGTTGATCGTCTCGATCATGTGGACCGGGATCCGGATGGTTCGCGCCTGGTCGGCGATCGCCCGCGTGATGGCCTGCCGGATCCACCACGTCGCGTAGGTGGAGAACTTGTAGCCGCGGCGGTACTCGAACTTGTCGACCGCCTTCATCAGGCCGATGTTGCCTTCCTGGATGAGATCGAGGAACTGCAGGCCCCGGTTGGTGTACTTCTTCGCGATCGACACCACCAGGCGGAGGTTCGCCTCGACCAGCTCCTTCTTCGCCTGTTCGGCCTGCGCCTCTCCGCGGCGAATCGTCTCGAGGGTGCGCTTGAGCACGTCGGGCGTCTCGCCGAGCGCGTCGGCTTGCCGCTTGACCTCCGCCTTCAAATCGCGGTGCTTCAGGGCGACGACCTTGCGCTCCTCCTCCTTGAGGCGCGCCTTCTTCGTCCTTGGGTTGAGGGCGCGCTCGAGGCCGTCGACCTCCCGCTGCACGCGCTGCACCTGCTCGACCGACTCCTTGATGTCGTCGATGAGGCGCCGCTTCACGCTCTCGGTGAATTCGATCGCGCGGATGAGCTGCGACACCTGCGACCCGCGCGCGCATGGCCTTCCATCGCGCCCGGCGGTACTTCCGCTTGTCCTTCTTGGCGTCGCCCGCAGCTTCTCGTCCGCCTTCTCGTAGAGCTGGCCGGCCTTGCGGACCGCATCGATCTGCCGGAGCACCTCGCGCGTCCGCTCCTCGAGGCGATCGTCGGTGATCTCCTCGTCGTTGAAGATGACCAGCTCGCGGATCGTCCGCTCGCCGGCCCGGAGCTGATCGCCCATCTCGATGACCTTGCGCGAGACGGTCGGCGTCCGCGAGATCGACTTGATCACCGCCAGCTTGCCCCGCTCGATCCGCTTGGCAATCTCCACCTCGCCCTCGCGGGTGAGCAGCGGCACGGTCCCCATCTCGCGGAGGTACATGCGGACCGGGTCGTTGGTCTTGTCGAGCGCGCCCGGCGTCAGGTCGAGCTCGAGGTCGTCGCTGCCCTCGCCCTGCTTGTCTTCCCGGTACTTCTGCTCGGAATCCACCACCTCGATGCCGGCGCTGCCGAACGTGCTGAACAGGTCGTCGAGATCGTCCGACGAGGTGATGTCCGAGCGCAGCAGCTCGTTGACCTCGTCGTAGAGGAGGTATCCCTTCTCCTTGCCGATGGTGATCAGTTGCCGGACTTCGTCGTACTTGTCTTCAATCGACAAGGGTCTCTCCTCGCGTTAACGGCCGAATCCTCCGAGCGCCTCGATGCGCTGCAGGAGATCCCGCTTCTGTTGCCACAACTGGTCGATGGCGCCCGGCCCCGAGGCGGAACCCGCCTCCTGGAGCCGGTCGATCTCCCGCTGGACGGCTGCGCCCTCCCGCTCGAGCCGGAGGCGCTTCACCGTCCGGAGGCACTCCAGCGCCGGGGGCGGCGGGGTGGCGTCTGCCGCGATACGCGCGACAAGCTGCGCTTCCTCTGTATTTAGACGCTCCAGGAGCGCCGAGGGTGAGAGCCCTCCGCCCCCCTCGGACATTCCCCTCGCCACCTCGACGACGTGCGCCGCTGACAGCACGTCGAAATCCCCGGGCTCCAGGCCCTGCAGGGCCGTCGCCGCCTCTTCCGGCTGGTTGACGAGCGCCCAGATCAACCCCCGCTCGGCGGGCTTGAGCTGCCCGGGCGAGGGCAGGACCGCGGGAGCGACATCCAGCCGGCGCTCGACCGCAGCCTTCCGGATTTCGTCCCGGACGACCGACTCGGTGATCCGGGCGCGGTGCGCGATCCGGTCGCCGAACTGGTCCCGCGACGCGGCGTCGGGAATCCAGCCGGCCACCGCCAGCATCTCCTGGAGGAACGCCCGCCGGCTCTCGTCGTGCTTCAAATCGTGCGACGCCGCCGACCGATCCAGCAAGAACTCCAGATACGGCTTGGACTGCTGGAGTTGGGCGGTATACGACCGGCCGTCCGTGCTTTCGGATGAACGAGTCGGGGTCATCCCCTCCGGGCAGCACCGCGACGTTCACCTGGAACCCTTCCCGCACGAGCAGTTCACTCGACCGCGCGGCGGCCCCCTGCCCGGCCGCGTCCGGGTCGAAGCTGAGGACGATCTTCGAGGCGAACCTTCGCAGGATCTGCGCCTGTTGGGGCGTCAGCGCCGTTCCGCAGGTCGCAACGACGGGCACCCGGCTCTCCTGCATCACCTGGGCGAAGTCGAAGTAGCCTTCGACGAGCACGATGAAGCCGGCCTTCCGGATGAGCGGCTTGGAGAGGTGCAACCCGTAGACGGTCCGGCCCTTCGTGTAGATCGGCGTCTCGGGCGAGTTCAGGTACTTGGGCAACTGGTCGGCATCCATCGCCCGCCCGGCAAACGCGATGACCGTTCCCGTGTCGCGGGCGATCGGGACGATCAGGCGGCCGCGGAACCGATCGACCGTCTGCCCGCCCTCCCGTTCGACCAGGAGGCCGCTCCTGACGATCATCGGAAGGCTGAAGCCCTGCGCGATCAGATGGGACTTCAGTCCGTCCCGCGACAGGGGCGCGAAGCCGAGGCCCAGCGCGTCGATCGTCGCGTCGGCGATCCCCCGCGCCTTCAGCTGTTCCCTCGCCCGCATTCCGTCGGCATCGGCGAGCTGCTGGCGAAACCACGCGCCGGCGGCCTCGTGGATCCTGATGAGGGTCTCCCGCTCGCGCGCGCTCGCTTCGTCGCCCTCGTGCACGACCTCCGGCACGGACAGGCCGAACTTCTTCGCGAGGTGCCTCACGGCCTCGACGAAGCCCAGCTTCTCGTGAAGCTCGAGGAACTTGAAGACGTCGCCGCCTGCGCCGCAGCCGAAGCAGTGGAAGAACCCCTTCTCCGGGTTGACGTGGAACGACGGCGTCTTCTCCCCGTGGAACGGGCAGAGGCCCTTGTAGGTCGCGCCGGCCTTCTTGAGCGGGACGTAGTCCTGGATGACCTGCACGATGTTCGCGCGGGTCCGGAGCTCCTCGATGAAGGCGGCAGGGAAGAGCGCCACTATTCCTTCAGCTCCACCACGGTCACGCCGCCTCCGCCCTGCTCCTGCGGTGCCGGCTGGTGACTCGATACGAACGGATGCCGCTGCAGGTACTCTCCGAACGCCCGCCTCAGCTGCCCGGTCCCGTGCCCGTGGATGATGCGCACGACGCGCTGGTCGGCGAGCAGCATCTCGTCGAGGAACTTCTCGGCTCTCGCGAGCGCCTCGTCGACGGTGCACCCGATGACATTCAGGTCCGTCGGCACGTCGTCGCGGCTCTGCACCTGGACGTTGACGTTGACCCGGGGCGAGGGTGCCACCGGCTCGGGGCCCGCGACGACCTGCAACTCGGTGACCCTGGCTCGCAGCCGCTTGCCTCGAACGTCGACCTCTGCCTCATCGTCCTGGACCGCCAGCACGCGGCCTTCGAGGCCGAGGCCGCGCACGGCGACCCTGTCGCCGACTCGCGCCGGCGGGCCGTCCGGCCGGACCGGGGCCGGTGCGGGCTCCGCCTCCGCGCGAAGCCGGCCCGTGAGATCGTCGAGCGCCGCGCGGGCCTCGGACCGGACCGCGCCCGCTTCGCCAGTCGAGAGCGGCTTGCCGTGAAGTGCCCGGCGCTCGGCGTCGGCGCTCAGGCGGGCGGCCTGGCGGCGAAGATCGTCCACGATCTGATCGATCTGCTGGCGCGCGGCTCGGACGCGCGTCTCGAGCTCATCATCCAGGCGGTGCTTCAGCCGCTCTTCCTTCTCTTTCAGTGACTGCTCGCGCACCCGCATCCGGCCGGCGTCCTCTTCGAGCGCCTCCCGCTCTCGGACCACCAGCCGCCGTTCGTGTTCGAGCCCGCGCAGTTCCTCGTCGATCTTCGCCAGGTGCTGCGCGAGCTGGGCCTCGCGCGCGCTGATGTTCGACCTGGCCTGCTCGAGGATCGACGGATTCAGCCCGAGCCGCCCCGCGATTTCGAGCGCCAGGCTCCGCCCGGGCGATCCGTAGACGAGCCGGTAGGTCGGCGCAAACGTTTCGGCGTCGAACCCGAAGGCGGCGCACACGACACCGCCGGTCGTCGACCCGTACGACTTGAGCGCCTCGTAGTGCGTCGACGCCACCACGTGGGCCCCTCGGGCCCGCAGGTGGTCGACCGTCGCCATCCCGAGCGCGCCGCCTTCGATCGGGTCGGTGCCGTTTCCCGGCTCGTCGAGGAGGACGAGTGCGGGCAGCACGAGAGCCCGATCCACCTGGATGAGGTTGCTGACGTGCCAGGAGAACGTGCTGAGATTCGCGGCGATCGACTGCTCGTCGCCGATGTCCGCGAAGACAGACCGGAACACCGGCAGGCGCGAGCCCGGCGCGGCCGGGATGTGCAGGCCGGCCTGAGCCATCAGCGCGAGGAGCCCGGCGGTCTTGAGTGCCACGGTTTTTCCGCCGGTGTTCGGTCCCGTAATGACGAGCACGGTCACCGGTGGCACCAGGCGCACATCGACGGGCACGGGCTCGTCCGACTCGGGCTGGCGCGGCCCGGCGCCTTGCCCCGGGGATTCATCGCTGTCCGGCCGATCCCACCCGTCCGAGACGGGCGGTTCTGACTCCTCGATGCGCGAGGTCACGACCCGCATCAACAGCGGGTGACGCGCCGAGCGCAGCTCGAATGCTCCGTCGGTCGAGATGGCCGGTTCGACGCCGCCGATGAGCGAGGAGAAACGTCCCTTCGCCTGAATCACGTCGAGATCGGTGGCCGATTCGATGCTCCGCTGGAGGTCGAGCGCGCGATGGCGGAACAAGTCGGTCAGGTGGAGCAGAATCCGCCTGACTTCCTCGGCCTCCTGCTGTTCGAGCGCGACGATGTCGTTGTTGATTTCGACGGTGCTGAGCGGCTCGAGGTAGAGGCTCGCGCCGCTGGCGGAACTGCCGTGCAGGATGCCCGGAATCGACGTCCGGTGCTCCGCGCGCACGACGAGCACGAGCCGGCCGTTCCGATCCGTGACGATCTGATCCTGCAGGTAGCGCGAGGTGTCCTTGTTCCGGAGGAAGGACTCCATCGTGCTCCGCAGCCGCGTTCGCTGGCGACGCAGGCGGTCCCGCACGCTCCTCAGCTCGGGCGAAGCGTCGTCGATCACTTCTCCCGACGGATCGATCTTGTGCCGGATTTCGGCGGCCTCGCTCCGGAACGAGGTGGCGCCCTCGGCAATCGACTTGAGGATGGCGAAGCCCGGCTCGGCGCGCCGGATGGCGGCGCGGCTCGCGTCGATCGAGTCGAGATAGTCCGCAAGGGCGAGCAGCCGGGCGGGCTCGAGAGCCCGGCCTTCAATCGCCAGGTTGCTCAGGATGGCCGGGAGGTCGCGCGACGCCGAAAGCGGCAGCACCCCGTTCTGCTCGACGAACCGGGCCGCCTCGCTCGTCGCCGCCTGCCACTGCGCCACACGACGCGGATCGGTCGAGGGCTTGAGTGCTTCGATCCGGGCGGTCCCGAGGGGCGTGGCCGCAAACCCCGTCACCGCCTCGACGATGCGACTGAACTCGAGGACCTGCAGTACGGCTGGCTGCATAGTGGTCGTAGGATTCTCGCTCGAGGAGAGGTTGAGGAATGAGGCCTCTCCATGACCCTGCCGCGTCTGATGAAGGCGAGCCTCAGGCCACGCTCATGACTTCAGCCGCGAAACCGGTAACAGTCCAATTTAGGTGACGACTTCCGTTTTGTCAAGGACATCGGCCGGAGCCGGTTTCCTTACAAGTGGTTGATCAGACTGGCGATGCATGCTGCGCCGAACCCGTTGTCGATGTTGACGACGGCCACGCCCGGGGCGCAGGAGTTCAGCATGCCCAGCAGGGCGGCGATGCCTCCGAAGGCCGCGCCATAGCCGACCGATGTCGGCACGGCGACGACCGGCACGGTCACCAGCCCTCCGACCACACTCGGCAGCGCCCCTTCCATGCCGGCGACGACGATGATGACGCGCGCGGCGGTCAGGCGGTCCTGCTCGCTGAGCAGGCGGTGCAGGCCGGCGACGCCGACGTCGTACAGGCGGTCGACCGGGTTGTGCATGACCTCGGCGGAGACGGCGGCCTCTTCGGCCACCGGAAGGTCGGAGGTGCCGGCCGCGACGACCAGGATCGTGCCGCGGCCCGCCGGAATGTCATCCTGGCGGCGCGAAATGAGGCGGGCCTCGGCGTGCCACACCGCGTCGGCGACCTTCTCCCGCACCGCCTCATACCCGGCCTCGCTCGCGCGCGTGACCAGGAGCGTCTGGCCGCGGCCCGCGATGCGCTCCGCGATGGCCGCAAGCTGCGCCGGAGTCTTGCTCATCCCGAAGACCACTTCGGGGAAGCCCGTACGGAGGGCCCGGTGGTGATCGACCCGGGCGAACCCCAGGTCCTCGAAGGGAAGGTCCCGAAGGTGTTCAGCCACCGAGGTTTGCGCTTGCGAGGCGGAAATCTCGTGGCGTTCGAGCTTGTCGAGGATGTCGCGCAGACGGGAGAGATTCATCGACCAGTCCGGTTCGTTGTTGCTCCGTGCGGGCATGGCGTATAATGGCTGATTGTGTCCTTCCGAACAACTCTCGACTGGCCCGACTGAGACGTCATGACGCTTCTCGACACGCTGGTCCTCGGGGCGTACTTCTTCATTCTCGTGCATCCTGGCCATCTACGGCTGGCACCGCTACTACCTGGTGTATGTTTACATGCACCACAAGGACAAGGTGCCCGTCCTGCCCGACCGGGGACTCGACCCGCTGCCCGCCGGTGACCATCCAGCTGCCGATCTACAACGAGATGTATGTCGTCGATCGCCTGATCGACGCGACGGTGGCCATCGACTATCCGCGCGAGCTGCTGGAAATCCAGGTGCTGGACGACTCGACCGACGAGACCCAGGAAGTCGCCAGGCTGGCGGTCGAGCGGTGCGTCGCCGCAGGGATTCGACATCAAGTACCTGCACCGGACCGATCGCACCGGGTACAAGGCCGGGGCGCTCGACGCCGGGCTGAAGGTCGCGCGCGGCAACGTTCGTGGCCATCTTCGACGCCGACTTCGTGCCGAGCCGCGACTTCCTCCGCCGGACCGTCCCCTTCTTCGCGGACGAGAAGGTGGCGCTCGTGCAGGCGCGGTGGGGCCACGTCAACCAGGACTACTCGCTGCTGACCAAGGTGCAGTCGATCCTGCTCGACGGGCACTTCGTGCTCGAGCACGGCGGCCGGAACCGCGCGGGGCATTTCTTCAATTTCAACGGCACGGCCGGCATCTGGCGGCGCGAGGTCATCGCGGCTCGCCGGCGGCTGGCAGCACGACACGCTGACCGAGGATCTCGACCTGAGCTACCGCGCCCAGCTGCTCGGGCTGGAGGTTCCTGTTCCTGCCCGATCTCGTCGCGCCCGCCGAGGTGCCGGTGGAGATGAACGCCTTCAAGTCGCAGCAGCACCGGTGGGCCAAGGGGTCGATCCAGACCTGCCTGAAGCTGCTGCCGCGGATCCTGCGCTCCGACCAGCCGTTCGGCGTCAAGGCGGAAGCGTTCATGCACCTGACGGCGAACTTCAACTACCTGTTGATGATCGCGCTCTCGATCCTGATGTTCCCGTCGATGGTCATCCGCTACAACATGGGCTGGTACGAGATGCTGCTCATCGACGTGCCGCTCTTCTTCGCGGCGACCGCCTCGGTGGCCAATTTCTACGTCGTCTCGCAGCGCGAACTCTACCCGGACTGGAAGTCGCGCCTCAAGTACGTGCCGTTCCTCATGTCGATCGGCATCGGCCTGGCCGTGAACAACACGCGGGCCGTGCTCGAGGCGCTGCTCGGGCATCAGACCGAGTTCGCGCGCACGCCGAAGTACGGCATCGAGCGCGGCAAGGACGACTGGTCGACCAAGAAGTACCGCCAGGCCGCGGCCGTCCAGCCCTTCATCGAGATCGCGCTCGGGCTGTACTTCACGGCGACCGTGTTCTACGCCCTGGCGAACGGCATCTACGGGACCCTGCCGTTCCTGGTGCTCTTCCAGGTCGGCTTCCTCTACATGGGGCTCCTGTCCGTGTACCAGCAGATCGTTGGCGACGGCGTCGTGCTGAAGACCCAGGTGGCTCGCGGCAAGTAGGTTCTCATGAACTTCGGCCGACTCGCGGCTGCCGCGCTGGTTGCCTGGTTCGCCTACCTGGGTGTCAGCTACGCGGTCAACCTCTTCGTGCTCGGCGAGCTGTACGCGCAGCACTCACACGTGTTCAGGGCGCAAGGCGACATGAACCTGGTCCTGGGCTTCGGCGGCGCCCTCCTCGGGTTCTTCGCCTTCGCCTACGCCTTCGCCAAGGGCCATGAGGGCGGGAGCGGCTTCCAGGAAGGCCTCCGGTACGGCGTGATCGTCGGCATCGTGCTCGTCGGCTTCGAAGTGATCTGGAACTACGTGGCGCTTCCGATCAGCGGGCGGCTGGCGGTGGCCTGGGTCGTCGATACCCTGCTCGAGATGGCGCTCTACGGCGTGATCGTCGGCCTGATCTACCGGCCGCTGGCGAGGCGCGCGCCCTGATGGACCAGCGCCTCATCCGGAACTTCTCGATCATCGCGCACATCGACCACGGGAAGTCCACGCTCGCCGATCGGTTCCTCGAGCTGACCGGGCGCCTTGCAGCCGCGCGAGATGCGAGGCCCAGGTGCTCGACTCGATGGACCTCGAGCGCGAGCGCGGGCATCACGATCAAGGCCCATCCCGTCCGGCTCTACCTACGCCGCGAAGGACGGGCAGACGTACGTCCTCAACCTGATCGACACGCCGGGACACGTGGACTTCTCCTACGAGGTGACCCGGTCGCTGGCCGCCTGCGAGGGCGCGGTGCTGCTGGTCGACGCCTCGCAGGGCGTCGAGGCGCAGACGCTGGCCAACGCGTACCTGGCCGTCGACAACAACCTCGAGATCATCCCGGTCATCAACAAGATCGATCTGCCCGGCGCGCAGCCCGAGGAGGCGCGCCGCCAGATCGAGGACATCATCGGCCTCGACGGCAGTCGACGCCATCCTCGCCAGCGCGAAGGAGGGCACCGGCGTCGCGGGACGTTCTCGAGGCCATCGTCGCGCGGCTGCCGCCGTCCCGTCGGGCGACCCGTCGGCCCCGCTCAAGGCGCTCATCTTCGACTCGTGGTACGACGCGTACCGCGGCGTCGTGATCGTCGTCCGCGTGCTCGACGGCGTGCTGCGCGGCCGGGACGAAGGTCCGCCTGATGGCGCAGGGCCAGGAGTACGAGGTCGAACAGGTCGGCGTGTTCACGCCGAAGCCGGTGCCGGTCGACGAGCTGGGCGTCGGCGAGGTCGGCTTCATCACGGCCGGCATCAAGAAGGTCAGCGACGCGCAGATCGGCGACACGATCACCGAGGCCGCCCGCCCGGCGACGGAGCCGTTTCCCGGGCTTCCGGAGCTGAAGCCGATGGTCTTCGCCGGGCTCTACCCGGTCGAAGGCCACGAGTATCCCGAGCTGCGCGACGCGCTCGAGAAGCTGCGCCTGAACGACGCGTCGTTCTTCTACGAGCCGGAGACCTCCGCCGCGCTCGGATTCGGGTTCCGCTGCGGGTTCCTCGGCCTGCTGCACATGGAGATCGTGCAGGAGCGGCTCGAGCGCGAGTTCGACCAGGACCTGGTCACGACGGCGCCCGGGCGTGCTCTACCGCGTCACGACGACCGACGGCGAGGTCCACGAGATCGACAGCCCGGCGAAGCTGCCCGATCCGGGCCGCATCCAGACGTTCGAGGAGCCGGTCATCACGGCGATGATCCTGACGCCCGTCGGAGCACGTCGGCGCCATCCTGCAGCTCTGCCAGGAGAAGCGCGGCGTCCAGAAGTCGCTCGAGTACCTGGCCGAGCGACCGCGTGCTCATCACCTACGAGCTGCCGTTCAACGAAGTCGTGCTGGACTTCTACGACAAGCTGAAGACGATCTCGCGCGGCTACGCATCGCTCGACTACCACGTCACCGGCTACTGGGAGTCGCCGCTCGTCAAGCTGGACATCCTGGTCAACGGCGATCCGGTCGACGCGCTGTCGATCATCGTGCACCGCGACTCCGCGTACGCAGCGCGGCCGGGCGCTCGCCGCGCAAGATGCGCGAGCTCATCCCGCGGCAGATGTTCGAGGTCGCGATCCAGGCGGCGATCGGCAGCCGCATCATCGCCCGCGAGTCGGTGAAGGCGCTGCGCAAGAACGTGCTGGCCAAGTGC
The DNA here is from genome assembly GCA_963695795.1 of uncultured Acidobacteriota bacterium. Lineage (GTDB taxonomy): Bacteria > Acidobacteriota > Vicinamibacteria > Vicinamibacterales > JAKQTR01 > CAVOHU01. The sequence continues at coordinate 250,377 of CAVOHU010000004.1, forward strand.
TACGGCGGCGACATCACGCGCAAGCGCAAGCTGCTCGAGAAGCAGAAGGAAGGCAAGAAGCGCATGAAGCGGGTCGGCCGGGTCGAGATCCCGCAGGAGGCGTTCCTGGCCGTGCTGAAGGTCGGGAACGGAGGAGTAGCGGTGAGCCATTCAAGAAGTCGATCGCCCGCGAGTACTTCGAGTCGATCGTCATCGCGGTGATCCTCGCCCTCTTCGTCCGGACCTTCGTCGTCCAGGCGTTCAAGATCCCGACCGGATCGATGGAGCCGAACCTGCTCATCGGCGACCACCTGCTCGTCAACAAGTTCCTGCTCGGGCCGACCGCGACCGGGCGTCGAGCAGGCGCTGCTGCCGACGCGCGACGTCCGCCGCGGCGACATCATCGTGTTCAAGTACCCGGAGGATCCCGAGCGCGATTTCATCAAGCGGGTCATCGGGCTGCCTGGCGAGACGCGTCGAGCTGCGCGACAAGCGAGTCTACATCAACGGCGCGGCCATCGACGAGCCGTACGCGCACTACCTGCCGCGGCCCGCACACTCCGACCAGTTCGAGTCGACGCCGGACGACAAGCGGGAACACTACGGTCCGGTGACGGTTCCTGCCGACAAGTACTTCGTGATGGGCGACAACCGCGACAACTCGGAGGACATCCGCTACTGGGGATTTCTGCCGCGCGACTACATCAAGGGCCGGGCCCTGATGATCTATTGGTCCTACGAATCCGAGCGCGAGGACTACCAGGGATCGGGGGTTGGCGCTTCCGTGCGGGGCCTCGCTTCGGTCGCTGCGCATTTCTTCACGCGAACGCGCTGGTCTCGACTCTTCCACCAGATACACTGATGATCAGCCGACTCATCAAGCTCGTCATCGCCGTCCTGTTCCTCTACGCCGCCTGGCAGGTGGGCACCGCCTACTGGCAGCACTATCGGCTCGACGACAAGGTCCAGCAGGTCGCGCAGTTCGACGTCGACAAGGACGAGGAGACGATTCGCGCGCGGATCCTCGACGAGGCGGGGCGGCTCGGCATCCCGGTCCAGGCCGAACGCGTGGCGGTCCGGAAGCAGGCCGAACACCTCTACATCGATGTCTGGTACACGCGACAGATCGAGCTGCTTCCGCGCCTCCGCAAGCCGTGGAACTTCACCATCAGCGCCCACGGGTGGTTCGTGCCGGGCGGCAAGATGGCGCCGAAGCGGTAGGCCGAGGGCTCCAGGCCGGCGGCTCGCGCCTGCTACGCGACGATCGCGCCACGCTTGATTACCGATCGAATCGACCGCACGCCAATCCTCAGCAGATCCACGCCTTCGCCGTTGACGATCACGGCGTCCATCTGCTTGCCCGGTTCGAGACTGCCGACACGGCCGTGCAGATCGAGCGCATAGGCCGCGTTGATCGTCGACGCCACGACGGCTTCTTCAAACGTCATCTGCATCGCAAAACAGCCGAGCGCCATCGCGAATGGCATCGAGGGCGAGAACCCTCCGCCCGGATTCAGATCGGTCGCGAGCGCGACCGGCACGCCAGCTTCGATGAGCGCGCGTGCGGGCGCGTATCGGCCGAGCTTCAGGTAGAACGCCGCGATCGGGAGGAGCGTGGCGACGACGCCCGCCGCGGCGAGCGCGGCAATGCTCCGCGGTCCGGCGAAGAGCAGGTGGTCCGCCGATCGGGCGCCGACCTTCGCGGCCACCATCGACCCTCCGCTCTCGGCGAGTTCGTCGGCGTGGATGCGCGCCTTGAGGCCGTGCGCCCGCGCCGACTCGAGGATTTCGATCGACTCGTCTGGCGTGTACACCCCGGTTTCGCAGAACACGTCGCACCACTCGGCGAGCCCCTCGGCGGCGACCTCCGGAATCATCTCGCGCGTCAACCGGTCGATGTACTCCCGGCGATTCCCCCGCGACTCCACGGGAATTTCGTGCGCGCCGAGAAAGGTCGGCACGATGTCGGCGGCATGGACCTGTCGCAGCCGCCGAATGACGCGAAGCATCTTGAGCTCGGCGTCACGATCCAGCCCGTACCCGCTCTTGACCTCGACGGTCGTCGTGCCCTCCGCCAGCATCTCGTCCAGGCGGGCCCGGCCGGCCTCGAAGAGCGCGTTCTCGGTCGACTCGCGCGTCGCCCGTACGGTCGCGACGATGCCTCCGCCCCCCGAGGCGACCTCGGTGTAGGTCGCGCCCGCGAGGCGCCGCCGGAGCTCCTCCCGCCGGTCGCCTCCGAAAACCGCGTGCGTATGCGGGTCGACAAAGCCCGGCAAGACCGTGCATCCGGTGGCATCGACCACCGTCGCCCGGAGGTTGGCGCCATATCTCCGGCCGCATTCGTCGTCGGATCCGACAAAGTCGATCTTGCCATCCTGCGATACAATGGCGCCGTCACTGACGGCGGACGTCTCTGACTGGGCCGGACCGCGCTTGGGCGCGGGGCCCGCGCAGGTGAGCACGGTGGATGCGTGTCGAATGATTAGCGTCTCGGCCATGGCCGAATTCTATGCCGCCTTGACCGGTCGCGGTTCCTGGAAAGACAAAACCGGAACCGTACGTACGATCTCGTCGGTGGTCCCGGGTCATCCCCTTTTCCGGGCACGTTCGCCCCTGAGGCGAAGCCAGGCGGCATCGGTTCGACGCCGGGCGTTTCGGGCCGTTGACCGATCGCCGGCAAACGGCGCGCCAATTGCAGCGACTACCTCAGTCGCATGCCTAGTCATCTCGCCATGACTTCTCGTGTAGACCCGCCGCCGCAGCCGCAGCTCGCCCCGGACAGGCTGGGTGCGCGACGGGTCATGACCGACGCGTCGGGGGAGGCGTATGAGACGTTTCGCCCGATCCCCGAACTCGCGGCGATGCGCGAATCGATCCGCGAGCGAGTCCTGCGCCTGGCCAAGTTCCGGCAAGCCAGGTTTGTGCCGGTCCGCAGCGTCGAAGTTGCACCCGACGATCCGGCCGTCATCGAAATCCTCTCCGATCACGTACCGGGACTCCGGCTATCAGACCTTCTCGGAGCTTCCGAGTCCGGACCCCTGATTGTCGAGCCCGGCGCCGCCCTGCACATCGTTCGCGAGACGCTCGCGGCCCTCGCGTTGCTCCACGAGTCGCGGGGCGTCACTCATGGCGTGATCGGGCCGGAAAGGATCATCATCACGCGCGAAGGCCGCGTGGTCGTCTGCGACTACGTCTTCGGGCTGGCCTTTGAACGCCTGCGCATCCCGCGCAGCCGGCTCTGGAGCGAGTTCCGGATCGCGATGCCCGCCGGGGCCGAACGCGACGACGGCATCCGGGCCGACCTCACGCAGATCGGCGTGCTCGCGGTAGCGCTGCTGGCCGGCCGCCTGCTCGAGGCGCGTGACTATCCGCGGGGCATCCCGTCGATCATTCGATCGCTCAAGACAAACGACAGCCCGAGGGAACGGCAGGCGTTGCCCGCCGCGATCGCCCGCTGGCTCGAACACGTTATCGGCCTCGAGGACCGTTCCGGAATTGCGACGGCCCGGCAGGCGCAATTCGAGCTGGAGTCGGCGATCTCGAAGCACGCCGGACTGAAGACGACCGCCAGTTCGCTCAAGACGCTCGCGGCGAGGCATCAGTCCCTCATCGAACCGGCCAATGCGGCGCCCGCGAAGGCGCCGGCGAGGCCGGAACCCATCACCGTCGAGTCGCTTCGTCGGGAGGCCGAACTGACGCTCGTCCCGCGCCTCCGCCCGCGCAAGAACCTCCGGGTGGAAGGCGCGGTGGTGTCGACTGACCAGCCGCCCGCGGCCGAGTCCGCCGAGCCGCAGAGCGGGGCTGAGTCCGACGCGCCAGATTCCGAACTGCCCCGACAGACGCCGATTCAACTCCCCGCCGAGATCAGTCCGATTATCACCGCGGGAGAAGCGCTCGTCGCCGACACATCCACCCCCCCGCCCGAGACGCCGCGAGCGGTGTGGTTGCCGGCCGCCTACCTCGAACGTCCCGCGGCCGAGATCTCCGCCGCGCCCGACTTGCCGCAGGCAGCGCCCTTCGACCTGCTCCCGGCCGCCGTCGAGTCGGTCGTCGCCGAGCCGATTGTGGCGGAGGCAATCGTTACCGAGCCAGTTGTCGCCGAACCCGTTGTGGCGGAGGCAATCGTTACCGAGCCAGTTGTCGCCGAACCCGTTGTGGCGGAGGCGATCATTGCCGAGCCGGTCATCTCCGAGGCGGTCGTCGCTGAGCCGATCGTGGCCGAGGTGATCGTCACCGAGCCGGTTGTCGCAGAGCCAGGTGTCGCGGAGCCGGTTGCGGCGGAGGCGGTCGTTGCCGAGCCGGGCGTCATCGAGTTGATCGTTGGCGAACCGGTCATCTCCGAGACGATCCGGACCGAGCCGGCTGTCGCCGAGCCCGTTGTCGCCGAGCCGCTCTTCGCCGAGCCCATTGCGGCAGAGGCGGTCGTCGCCGAGCCGGTTGTCGTCGAGGCCGTTCCGCCATCACTCCTGCTGCCGCAGGACGACTCGATTCTCTCGGGCGCCGAGATCGAATCGCTTGCAGCAGAGATCGCGGCATCCACCTCCGAACGGCGGCGGGGGGTTTCCGCCGAGCCGGGCGCGGCCAAGGTCGAGCCCCGCGTGACGGAGGCGGCCTCGTCAGCGCCCGGGTTGGCTCCGGCGCTCTCGGTTCTCTCGGCCGCCGAGATCGAATCGCTCGCGGCCGACATTGCCGCGTCCGTGCCCGAGGTGGCGCCGGAAGCCCAGGTTGAACGGAGTTCCGCGCAGTTCGACCTGAGTGCGGCCGCACCGGGATTGCCGCTGGCGGTCATCGCGGAGCCGGTCGCCTCCGCGCCCGAGCTACCACCGGACATCCCGATTTCACGTGATGCCGCTCCGGCTGCAGCGCCGCCGGCCGCCGTACAGCCCGTCGCGCCCGCCGCGCCGGGTGAAGCGGCCTTCGACGCCGTCACCGCATTCAACCAGGCCGGTCCCGTGCCTGCGTCATTCGTGGAGCTGCCGTCCGTCGATCTCGTTCCGCCGTATCTACCCCAGGCGGCCTCGCCGGCCGCACAAGGGCCGTCAATCCAGGAACCGGGTGATTCGGGCATTTCGTCGGCACAGGCTACCGGTGCCGAGCCGAATCCCGACGACGAGCGGATCGAGCTGCGATTCGAGGAGGGCCTCTCCGATTCGCTGTTCGAGTTCACCCGACGCGAATGGTTCGTGGACGACGATCGGGGCAGGCTGCCCGAGATCAGGACCCACGACGATCAGCCGGCCGCAGACCATTTCTCCGCGCGCGAGTTCCATGAAGAACCGGTGGCTTCCTCCTCCGCTCCGGCCGAGACGCCGAGTCTCGAATCCCAGCCATGGCCGGCGTCCGGTGTTGAGGTCGAAAGCGCGCTCTCCCTGGCTGGCAGCCTGAGCCGCCGCCCACCGATCACACCCTCGGAGGCGCGCCACACGCTATCGGCCGAGCCGGACGAGAGCGCGACGATCGGCGATCCGAATATCTCGCATGCGTGGGCGCCGGACCATGATCGCCCGGACCACCTTCCGTCCGAGCACCACTCCGAGCGGTATCCGTCCATCGCGTATCGGCCGCCGAGCCGGACGGCGTCGCGCCGGCGCGCACGTTCGTCGAAGCCCGCCCTGAGCCGACTTGGCTCGGCGCTCGGCCGACTTGGCGGAACGGTGGCGCGCGGGTCGGCCACGCTCTTATACGGCGCGGTGTTCGTCGTCTGGTTGCTGCTCCGCGTACCGATTGTCGTCATCCGCGCACTGATTCTGGGCTCCGCTCGACTTGCCGCTGGCATCGGCTCAGCCGCACGAGCCGTCGGGTCGTTCGGCTGGCGCGCGATTGCTGCGCTGGTTCGCGGAACGGCGCGCACGGCTGCCTCCGCGTCCCGTGCCGCGTTCGGCGGGTTCACCAGGTTCGCCCGGGTTCTGTCGGGCTCGATCCGCGCAGTTGGAACGGTGCTCGTGGCGGCCCTTGGCGCCACGGCGCGCGGGGCCGGCCGTGTGGGCGGCGCCGTGGGGACAACGGGCGTACGAGGAATCGCAAGCGGAGGAGGCCTCGCGGTCCGCGCCGTCCAGGTGATCGGGTCGGCGGCGGTGAGCCCGCTCGAGTGGATGTGGCGCCGCGCCGCGAGGCGCGGATTCCCGATGCTTCGCCCGCAGTACCTGCTGATGGGGCTCATCGTCCCGCTCGCGCTGCAGGGTCTCGAAGTGGCGCGGGAGCGATGGTTGCGCGAAGACCTGCAGGCCGGCACCGTTCGCCTCTCCACCAGGGCATCCGGCCTGTCGGTCTTCATCGATGGTGTCTCGCACGGGAAGGGTCCGTTCGAGCTCCGCCTCTCCGGCGGGCGACATCGTCTCGAGTTCGGCGCCTGGTGGTTCGGACGCCAGACCGACTTCGAGGTCCAGGCAGGGCAGGAGGTGGCGATCGCGTCCGTGCTTCGGCGGTGGTCGCACGCGGGATCGCTTCGCGTCGTTTCCCAGCCGGACGGCGCACAGGTGTTCATCGACGGAGCCGTCCGAGGCGTCTCGCCACTCTCACTCGACGATGTGAGCCTGGGGACCCATACGGTGACCGTGCGGGGCGCGGCCGGAACGGTGAGCCGATCGGTCAACGTCACCGCTGACGCGCAGGCTGATCTCCTGGTGCCGATCTATTCGGGATGGATCGCGGTGTTCGCTCCCGTCGAGATCGACGTCATCGACAACGGGAGCAAGATCGGCACGACCGAGAGCGGCCACCTCATGGTTGGACCCGGCGAGCACACGATCGAGCTCGTCAGCGAGCGGCTCGGCTACCGCGCCTCGCGCACGGTGATGGTCAAGCCCGGGGAAATCGCGGCCGTGAACGTCGAGCTGCCGCAGGTCGAGCTCGAGATCGTGGCGCCGGCGGGCGCGGAAGTCCTGATCGACGGGCAGTCTGTCGGGACGGCGCCGCTTGACACGGTCCAGGTCAGCGTCGGCACGCGCGACGTGGCCATTCGCCACGCGTCCTTCGGCGAGCGCCACCAGGCGGTGACGATCACCTACCGCTCCACGAATAGAGTGGTGTTCAACCCGCCGGAGTGAAGCCGGGCCCTCCCCGGCTCCCGCAAACTCCCGTCAGCTCCTCCGGTCGCCGACCTGTGGCAGGTCGTCCTGCGCGGTCGCAGGCCTCGGGTGCGGGGCGGGCTCCGACGAACGGGGCCGGTGGAGGAGCACCTTCTCATCGCGATCCCGCGCGTCCTGCTCGCGCACGAACTCGAGCGCGCCCCGGACCGCGGCGATGCTGGACTCGAGAGAGGTCTCGACTTCCTTCCGCTTCAGCCGCAGGCCGTCGATCTCGCGCTGAAGGTCCTCCAGCCGGGCCTGCGATTTCTCGAGAATCAGGCCGGCGCGCGTTTCGGCTTCGTGCATGACGCCGCGCGCGTGGTCGTGTGCTGTTTCCTTGATCTGGTCTGCGAGGCGCTGAGCGGTCAGCAGCGTGTTGCGCAGGTTGCGCTCGTGCTCCCGATGCTCGTTGACGAGGGCTTCCAGCCGGGCCACGTCCTGCCGCAGGCGCTCGGCCTCGTGGAGGGCGGCCTCGTAGTCGTCGGCCACCTCCTCGAGAAACGCTGTCACTTCCGAGCGATCGAACCCACGGAGCGAGGACCGGAAATTCGGCTGGCGGAGATCGAGCGGGGTGATGTTCATGTCACAGCCTCTCATCAACGATGCATGGTCCGAGGGCGGATTGGCTTGGCAGCGCCGGGCCGCGTCTCCGGCCCGCCCGGTGCCGGCTCAGCCCCGGGATCCGAAGATCGCGGTGCCGATCCTGACGATGGTCGCACCCTCCTCGATGGCGACCTCGAAGTCGTGGCTCATTCCCATCGACAGTTCGCCGAGCATCGCCGTGGGAACGCCGGACCGGCCGAGCTCGTCCCGCATGTCGCGAAGGCGCCTGAAGAACGGTCTCGCCGCTTCAGGATCGGGCGTAAACGGCGGCAACACCATCAACCCGACGATCCGTGCCGCTCGGCACGAGCGTCCCGCCTCGAACAAGGAAACGATTTCGTCGCTCCGGGCCCCGTGCTTGGTCGGCTCGCCGGCGAGATCCACCTGCAAGAGCAGATCCGGCTGGCGGCCCGCCGCTCCGGCCGCCGCGTCCACGCGTTCGAGCAGCTCACGGCTGTCGATCGAGTGGATCCACGCGAACGCTTCCGCCGCTTTCCGCGCCTTGTTCGACTGCAAGTGGCCGACAAGGTGCCAACTAATCGTCGTATCGGCGGATTGGGAGATCTTCTCCAGAGCGTCCTGGAGGCGATTCTCCCCGAAATCCCTCTGGCCGGCGCGGGCGGCCGCCAGCACGTACTCGATGGGGTGGGTCTTCGAAATCGCCACCAGCCGCACGCTCTCCCTCGTGCGCCCGGCGCGACGGATCGCGCGGTCGATGCGCGCCCTCACCTCGTCGAGGTTGGCGGCGATGGCGTCGGTCGTGTTCACCCTTCGGAGACGGTGCGCGACACGGGCCGCGGCCCCGCAGCAGCCAGGTTGCGGGGCCGGCGGCCTGGTGGGAGCCGAACCTACTTCTTGATCTGGGACAGGATGCCCTTCGCCTGCACGGCGTACTGGCCCGTCGGCGCCAGCTCCAGGTACTTCTCGAACATCACCACCGCTTCGGGCAGCTTGCCCTGGTTCAGGTTCGCCATGCCGAGCTGGTAGTGCGCGTCGGCGTGGTCCGGCTTCATCTTGATCACTTCTTCGAAGGCGGTCTTGGCTTCGTCGATCTTGCCGGCGTTCCACGCGATGACGCCCTGGTTGTACTGGGCGTCCACGCCCGCCGTGCCGCCAGGGGCCCCCGCCGTTGCCAGCTCAGCGGCCTTCTTGCTGGCTTCCTGAGCCTTGTCGAACTTCTTCTGCGCGTTGTAGACCGTCGCGAGACCGTTGTAGGCGTCCACGTAGTTCGCCTTCATCTCGATGGCCTTGAGGAAGCTCGCCTCCGCGTTGTCGTAGTCCTTCTTCTGGTTGTACGCGTAGCCAATGTTGTAGTAGCAATCCGAGCAGGACGGCACCATGCCGGCGGCTTCGGTGAACTTCGCGATGGCGTCGTCGTACTTGGCGTCCTTGCTGAGCGCGACGCCCTCCTCGAACACCTGCTTAATCGCCGCGTTCTTGGCGGCCGCTTCCTTGCTGAGCGTGTTCCCCCCGCCCCCGCCGAGCACGAAGGTCACGTCGCCCGGGTTGGACAGCGTCAGGCGCACGGGGAAGGTCTGCGATCCGAGGTCCTTGAACTCCGCGGTGACCTTGTAGTTGCCGGACGGCAGCCCGATCTGAATGAACTCGCCGCGCTTGTTGGTCTGGACCTCGTACTTCCGGTTCGCGCTGTCCGTGTTCTCGATGAGCACCTTGGCCTTTTCGAGTGGTTTCCCAGCACCGTCGACGACCTTGCCCTTGATCATTCCGGTCTGAGCGTAGCCGGGAGCCGCGAGCAGGAGGCCGGCTGACACGATTGCCGCGAGCACCAGGAGGCGGCGGCATGAAAAGAGGCGAAGCATTGGAGCTCCTCCAGGAGACTGAGTAATGAGAATAAGGCCGACGGGGGCCAAACTGATTAAGTTTACACCCAAAAGAGAGGGATCCGCGACCTGGGGACTGCCGGTAGTGGTCAAGTTTGACTAACGCGGCCCCTTGCGCGAAGCGGCGTCTCACCCCATACTGAGGGCATGCCAAAGCGCTCAAGCAGACGCCAGCCATCCTCCGACCCGAACCTAACGGCCTTTGCCGCTGTCCAGCACGTCATCGAGCAGACCGAGGGCAAGGCCGGCACGAAGCCGAAGGCCGAGTCCGAGAAGAACCCGGCCGCGGTCGCCTTGGGGCGCCTGGGCGGGCTCAAGGGCGGCAAGGCCAGGGCCGAGAAGCTCTCACCACGGAAGCGAACCGCCATCGCGAAGAAGGCCGCAGCGGCTCGGTGGAAACACTAGGGCGTAAGGCGCATCGACGGCTCACCGAATTGCAGCCTCGCCTGTCGTCCATGAAGTATTTGGTAGTGCCGATCGAACTCGTCCTTGCCTTCAGAAATCTGCAACAGGGTCATCGTTGACGTCAGTTGTCTATCAAGATGCGGAATACCCGTGTCTACGGACAGGAGTGGTCGACAGCAGTAACTCCTCAGAAATAAACGCTTTAAGCTGCTCCGCCCGCAGAAAGAACGGTATCCCGTCGACACTGCCCAACGCCCCGGTTCCGGCCTTAGGCGTCCTCGATCGTCCAATCGCCTGAAGAAAGCTGCCTTGGCTGAGGAGACGCTTCCCGTTAGGCAGCACCGCCGCAACGAGCGTTCTGCCTCCGAGTTGGAGTGAGCCGTCGTGTGTGGCCTGTGGCAAGTCGCCAGCCCATCGCGCCTCGGCTGCCAACCGCGCCGAATGGCTCCGCTGCTCCGGTGTCATGGCCGCTGCGCGCGCCAGGCCGCCTTTGGCCCCTGTTCTTACGATTGCGTTCCCTGTTCCGTTTTCGCTCATGCGTTCTCCTCTCGACAGGTTTATGCCTGCATGGTAATCTATGCACGCATGAAAGTCAACGCCTTGTTCCGTGCGTGCTGTTTCCACTTGACAGCTTGACCGCTCAAGCATATATTAGAGATATGAACAAGCTGAGCATCGCGAAGCGAGCGGCGGTTGTGGGGGCTCTCGTGGAAGGCAACAGCGTCCGGGCAACGGCCAGAATGACCGGCGTCTCGAAGCCGACCATCCTCAAGCTCCTGACCGACCTTGGAGATGCCTGCACGCGCTATCACGATCGGATCGTTCGCAACGTCCGGACGCGGCGGGTTCAGTGCGATGAAATCTGGCAGTACGTCTACGCGAAGGCGAAGAACGTCCCGGCCGAGAAGCGCGGGCAGTTCGGCTACGGGGATGTCTGGCTCATCTTCTACAGTTTGCGGCCTGTCCGAGCACAGAATTGATGGAATTGGCCGAGATTCCTGGTGGTTCGCGAGGCGGCCAGAAAAGTGTAGTGGCAAAGTGAGGGCCTGATGTGAGCGAATGAGATTGACAGGCTGCTGAGTATCTGGATATCATGGTGCTGTCATTGTGGAGGTGGCGATGTTCCTCCGCACCCAGCACACCCCTTCGGGGACGTATCTCCTTCTTGCCGAAAGCACGCGCGACGGGGCGCGGGTTCGCCAGCGCATCCTGCACCGATTTGGCCGCCTCGACGAGCTGCGGGCCTCCGGTCAGCTCGATAGTCTGCTCGCCAGTCTCGGTCGCTTCGCCGACAAGGTGCTGGTCCTCAGTGCGCAGCAACGCGGCGAGGCGCTGACGGCCGAGACGCGACACATCGGCGCGCCCCTGATCTTCGAGCGGTTGTGGGAGGCCTGTGGGATTCGGGCCGTGTTGACCGAGGCCCTGGGGGATCGGCACTTCAGCTTCCCTGTCGAGCGCGCCATCTTTCTCACCGTGTTGCATCGACTTCTCGCGCCCGGCAGTGATCGCGCTGCCGAGCGGTGGAAGACGGATCAGGCAGTCGCGGGCGGCGACGACCTCGACTTGCATCATCTCTATCGCGCGATGGCGTGGCTGGGCCGTCCGGTGGCCGACCAGCGCGGCGCCGGCCCGCTCGGGCCGCGGACGATGAAGGACGTCATTGAAGAGCGGCTCTTCGCCCGGCGACGCGACCTGTTTTCGACGCTCTCGTTGGTCTTCTTCGACACGACGTCGATCTACTTCGAAGGGGCCGGCGGCGAATCGCTGGGGCAATACGGGCATTCGAAGGATCATCGGCCCGACCGCAAACAACTGGTCGTGGGCGTCGTCCTCGACGCGGACGGGTATCCCGTGTGCAGCGAGGTGTGGCCGGGCAACACCACGGACATCACCACGCTCGAGCCGATCGCCACGCGGTTGCAGCAGCAGTTCCAGATTGCGCACGTGTGCCTCGTGGCGGACCGCGGCCTGATCAGCGCGAAGACGATCGAGGCGCTCGAGGCGCGGCGCTGGAGCTACATCCTCGGCGTGCGGATGCGTGCCCAGAAAGAAGCCCATCACGAGGTGCTGGCCGATCGCGGACCGTACGAGGTGGTCTTCGCTCGCGGAGCCGGGCGCCACGGGCCGGCCGCCTTGAAGGTGAAAGAGGTCCTGGTCGACGACCGTCGGTACATCGTGTGCGTGAACGACGATCAACGGATCACCGATCGCCACAACCGCGAGGCGATCGTGGCCGCGTTGCGAGACGCGCTGCGGCACGGCGACAAGGCGCTGGTCGGCAACCACGGCTATCGGAAGTTTCTGAAAACGAGCGGCGAACGGTTTGCGATCGACGACGAGAAGGTCGAGGCCGACGCGCGCTACGACGGCGTGTGGATCCTGCGGACCAACACCGAGCTGAGTCCGATGGTCACCGCCCTCGCCTACAAACACCTGTGGATGGTGGAGAGCATCTTCCGATCCATGAAATCGCTGCTCGACACGCGACCCGTCTACCACAAGTTCGACGCCACGATTCGCGGCCACGTCTTCTGTTCATTTCTCGCCCTCATCCTCCGCCAGGAGTTGGAGACGCGTCTGGACCGCAAAGGATGGAAGGTGGAATGGGCCGACGTGGTCCGCGACCTGGACCGCGTTCAGGAGACGCGGCTCCAAGTGAAGGACACCGCCTACCTCGTGCGCAGCCAGGTCACCGGCGTCGCGGGCAAGGTCTTCCAGGCCTGTGGCGTCGCCTTGCCGCCGGTGGTCCGGCCGTGCTGACCGTCGCGGCGGCGCCGAAATGCTATGACACTACAGGATTTCTGACGCCGTAACTCGCTGAGCCACCGGGACTTCACTTTTGGGACTGTAGAAGATCAGTCTGGACGTGGGTGGGCATCGACGCAGACAGCAAGTTGATCGTATCCTGGCTCGTCGCAAGCCGGGACTCCGGCTCGGCCTACGAGTTCATGTCGGACGTTGCGAGCCGCCTTCTGAACCGCGTGCAACTCACCACGGACGGCCACCAGCCCTACTTGGATGCGGTTGAAGATGCCTTCCGCGGCGGAGTGGATTACGCGATGCTTCAGAAACTCTATGGCTCTGACCCATCAGCCGAGAAGCGGTATAGCCCCGCTCAGTGCATCGGAACGCGTTGTCAGGTCGTTTCCGGCAATCCCGATCCTGACCACATCTCGACCAGCTACGTCGAGAGGCAGAACTTGACCATGCGGATGCACATGCGGCGGTTCACTCGCTTGACGAACGGCTTCAGCAAGAAGATCGAGAACCATGCGGCGGCCGTTGCGATTCACTTCATGCACTACAACTTCGCCCGCGTCCATCAGACGCTTCGCGTGACTCCAGCGATGGAGGCCGGACTCTCGGATCACGTCTGGACACTTCACGAAATCATCGGTCTACTGGGCTGACCTGATCAGCGGCGCATCCAGTCTCCCATTGTCTGTCTGGTACTGAACCTCGCCCCCATGTAGTCATTCGCACTGACCTCAATGATGGTTTGCGGATTCATCACCTTGGATTTTGGCAATTCCACGTAAAAGAGGAGCCAGCCTTGCACGGGCGGATCGTTCACACGTAAAGGTGTCTTGGAAGCCGCCAATTCAAGCGAAAAATCCGACTCAGTCAGGACTCTGGTCCCCGCTGGTCCGTGTAGCGTGAGTCGTGCCGGGGGGTGAGTCAACTGGGCCTTGATTGGGTGCGACTCACCTGGAATCACGAGCGACATCGCCCAATCCACCGCAATACTCGGCAGGCCGGCGTTCCTGACCTGTATCTCAAGCGCAATGCCGGTCACGCCCTGATCCTGATCGGGAATAAACACATTGCCCCCGCGGGCCACAATCGTGAAGACGGGCGTGCTCAAGTGTTCGCCTCGGTCGGCTTGCGCGACTGGAACCGCCTCGGTTTGGACCACTCGCCCGAGGACCACATGAAGCCAGTTGAGGCCACCCGCCACCAACAGAGCGCCCCCAATGACAAAAAGCCACGCAGAACGGCGAGGCTCAAGGGACCGCAATGCGCTCCAAATCGCCAGCACGGCGAATGGCCACGCTAGCCACAACAACCAGCGGAGGTCCCTCACCATCGCCGCCACGACCGTGCATATAAGGGCGAACACCGCGCCAAGCGCACCCCAAAACAGCGTGCTTTCGTACCATGGCATGCGAGAGAGCCTATCCCTCTCCGGCTCGCGGCGCAAAGGGCAAGCCTAGAGAGCAAGATCGCCCCCCCCGGCCAAACTTGACCACTGCCGGACTGCCGCACTCCGGCCCCGGCGCCGAACGCAATTTCGCTATCGGGCGGTGTGTGATTCCAGGGCGTTCTTGATCGCGTCGAAAAAGGCCTGGGCCATCACTCCGTACCCGGCGTCAGTGAGGTGAAGCCCGTCGGGGCCGATGTTCACATCGGGAGCGGTGTTGATCGCCGAATACAGGTCGACGAGCGGCACGCCGTCTTTCTGCGCAAGGGCCGCCAGCCGGATGTTGAGGGGCCCCACGTACGGCGCGCCGCCGGCCCGCAGTCCGCCGGCCCGCTGGGGGGGCTGATTCCCGAGAAACGTCCGCACGCCTAGCGCCTGAGCCATCCGAATCATCGCGTCGAGCGAGTCGACGAGGCCGGGAATCGCTTCGGCGCCCTCCGGCGAGTTCAGGTCGTTGGCGCCCTCCTGCAGCAACAGCACTTCGGGGCGGCTCGCGCTCAGCACGCCACGAAGCCGCTGCACGCCGTCCGAGGCTCTCTCGCCGCCGAGCCCTTCGTCGACGACCGAGAACGACTGGTCCGCGTATCGGGCAGACAGCATTGCCATTAGCTTGACAGGATACGCCTCGGGGCCTGCCAGCAGCAGAATCGGCGCAGCCTGCAATGAGATTTTGCCCTCGGTGAGGCTGTCGCCGAAGGCCACGAATTTCGTGACCTCGAGCTGCGGGATGCGAACGACGGTGACCTGGAACGAGCACGCGGCGTGCTGGTTGTAGCTGTCGAGCACGAAGCAGTTGACCGTGGAGCTCGCGGCGAACGCCGTCCCGGACTGCGGAGCGCAGAATGTCGTCAGCGCCGGAACGCCGCCCCCAGCCGTCGGGTCCGGCCACGTGACGGTCACGGGCTGGTTGAAGTGCGAGACCACCGACTGGTTGCCGGGACAGCTCAGCGCGAGCGACGGAGGCGGAGACGGGGGCGTCGGCGTTGGCGGTTCCTTGCACGACACCGTGAAAAGGCTGCATCCGAGGAGCAGTCCGACGCGAACCCCGGCCGACACGCGATCACTCATCCCACTCCTACCCGCACATGACCCGCCGCACGTTTGGCGTAGCCCCGTAGTCTACAGCGCAGAGTGGCCGGACGGTCAAGCTGATCGTCTTCACCCCAGGAATTCGACGATATCGTCCAGGCGCGTCGTGACCGGCGCGGGCGGAAGCGAGCCGAGGAATCGCTGCCCGTACCCCATCGTCCTTAGCCGGGGATCGAGGATGGCCAGCACGCCGCGGTCCGTCCGGTGCCGGATGAGACGGCCAAGGCCCTGCTGGAGCGTCAGGATGGCGAGCGGCAGCTGAAAATCCTGGAACCCGTCCCCACCGCGCTCCGCCACTGCCTCGATGCGGGCCGCCACGAGCGGGTCGCCCGGCGAGGCGAACGGCAGCCGGTCGATGATCACGCAGCTCAGCGCTTCACCGACAACGTCGACGCCCTGCCAGAAGCTGGACGTCGCTAGCAGCACGGCGTTCGGCGTCGACCGGAATTCCTTGAGCAGCGCCGATCGCGGCGCGGAACCCTGCACGAGGATGGGGTAGTCGAGCGAGGATTCGACGGTGTCTTCGACCGCGCGCATCACCGCGTAGCTCGTAAAGAGCACGAAGGCGCGGCCCCTGGTCCGCCTCAGGATCTCGACGATCTGCTCCGCGGCGGCCCTGCCGAAGTCCGGGTGCTTGGGAGACGGCATTCGCTGCGGGAGGTAGAGAATGGCCTGCCGTGTGTAGTCGAATTCCGACTCGAGCCGCAATTCCCTGGCGCGCGTGACGCCCAGCCGGCCGCGGATGTACGAGAAGTCTCCCGCGACCGCCATGGTCGCCGAGGTCAGCACGGTCGCGTGGTTCCTCCCGACAATGAGCTCGCGAACGTGTGCCGAGACGTCGATGGGGGAGGCGCGCAGGAAGATCCCGCGGCCGCGGAGTTCGACGAAGAAGACGTAGTCCGAGTCACTCGAATCGAGCAGGAATCTGAGCTCGTCACGGATTTCGCCGGCCCGTCGGCAGACCGCGATCAGGTCCTCCGGCGCGTCCTTGAAGTTCGCCGCGACGCCTTCGAGCGCATCGAGCGCGTCGATCAGCTGTTGTCCAGGCTCCAAGGCGGGCTCGAGCATCCCGGGGCGTATCCTCGTGCGATCCTCGCCGCTGCCCGTCGATCGATCCGCCTGCGCCGGCTGCTCGCTCCGGGTCATCACGAGGATCGCGCAGAACATGGTCGCGCGATGTTTGACGTCGGCGATCGTCCGGCTGAGCGAGCCGGCCGGGTCCTCGATCCGGCGCCCGACCAGCACGCGCTCGGCGTCGCGCACCAGCTCGTCCAGCCTGTAGTTGCTCACCGAGAACCCGAAGTACTGCGTGGCGACGTCCTCGAGCTGGTGGGCCTCGTCGACGACGAGAAACGCTGCCGGCGGAATGACCTCGCCGTACGAGTCTGAGCCGCACCGCGGCATCCGCGCACAACAGGTGATGATTGACGATGACGATGTCGGAGTCCGCGGCGCGCTGGCGCATGCGGGTGATGAAGCAGTCCTGATACCGCGGGCACTCTGAGCCAAGACAGTGCTCGGAGGTGGCCGAGATCGCGTTCCAGAAGGGCACGTCCTCGGGGAGATCCTCGAGCTCGGCGCGATCGCCGGTCTCGGTCTCCTTCGACCACTGATCCACCAGCTCCAGGTAGACCCGATCGGCGGGTGAGCCGGCGCCCTCCTCGCGCATCGCCGAGAGCCGGTGCAGGCAGAGGTAGTTGGCGCGGCCCTTCATGTAAGTCGCCGAGAAGCGGACGTCGAGGGCCTCGCGCAGGACGGGAAGGTCCTTGAAGTAGATCTGCTCCTGGAGGTTCTTCGTGCCCGTGGAAATCAACACGCGCTGACGGGCGAGGACCGAGGGGACCAGGTAGGACAGCGTCTTCCCGGTGCCGGTGCCGGCCTCGACGAGCAGCACGCCGCCCTGCTCGAAGACCCGCGCGACCTCGGCGGCCATGTCCCGCTGGCCGGGGCGGGGCTCGAAGCCGGCCACCGCCCTCGAGAGCGGTCCCTCGTCCGAGAAGACCCGGCGAACGGCCTCGGTCAGGCCAGTTTGTCCGGGTACAGGGGGAACTTCCGGCACAGCGTCTCGACTTCCGTCTTCACGGCGGCCGCCACGCGATCGTCGTCGGGCGAGGTGAGCACGCGCGCGATCAGATCGGCGATGAGTTCCATTTCCCGCTCGGTCATCCCGCGCGTCGTCACGGCCGGAGTCCCGATCCGGATGCCGCTCGCGACGAGAGGCGGATTCTGATCGAAGGGAATCGTGTTCTGGTTCACCGTGATGCCCGCCTTGCCGAGCGCGGCGGTGGCGGCCTTGCCCGTGATCCCCTTCGAGAACACGTCGACGAGCATGAGGTGATTGTCGGTGCCGCCGCTGACGAGCCTGAAGCCGTGCGAGGCGATGCCGGCGGCGAGCCTCGCGGCGTTGGCGACGATCTGGCGCTGGTACTCCGCGAAGGCCGGCTCGGCGGCTTCCTTCAGGCACACCGCCTTGGCCGCGATGATGTGCATGAGCGGCCCGCCCTGGACGCCGGGGAAGACGTTGCGGTCGAGGTCCTTCGCGTGCTTCTCCTTGCAGAGGATGAGGCCCGCCCGGGGCCCTCGCAGCGTCTTGTGCGTGGTCGTGGTGACGAAATCCGAGTCGGGCACCGGGCTCGGATGCACGCCGGCGGCGACCAGCCCCGCGATGTGCGCCATGTCGGTGACGATCGCCGAGCCGGACTGGTTCGCGATCGCCCGAATCCGCGGAAAGTCGATGGTGCGCGGATAGGCGCTGGCCCCGACCATGATCATCTTCGGCTTGTGCTCGAGCGCCAGCCGCTCGAGTTCGTCGTAGTCGAGCCGTTCATCGTCGCGCCGCACGCCGTAGGGCACGATGGTGTAGAGCTTGCCCGAGAAGTTGAGCGGATGGCCGTGCGTGAGGTGGCCGCCGTGCGACAGGTTCATGCCGAACACCGTGTCGCCGGGCTTCACGAGCGTGAAGTACACGGCCATGTTCGCCTGGGCGCCCGAGTGCGGCTGGACGTTGGCGTGATCGGCGCCAAAGAGCGCCTTCGCGCGTTCGATCGCGAGGCGCTCGGCGATGTCCACGACCTCACAGCCGCCGTAGTACCGGCGCCCCGGGTACCCTTCGGCGTACTTGTTGGTGAGCACGGAGCCCGTCGCTTCGAGCACGGCGTTGCTGACGAAGTTCTCGGACGCGATGAGCTCGAGGCCCTCGGCCTGACGGCGGACCTCCCGGCGCAGGGCGTCTGCGATCTCCGGGTCGGTGTCCGCCAGGCGTCTCATCTGCGAGGCGACGCGGTCGGTGACGTTCATGGCTGAGCTATCCCTGGACTTCGAGTCTGGCGATCTTCTCGATGCGGCGGAGGTGGCGTCCGCCGGCGAAGGGGGTCTCGAGGAACGCCGCGACAATCGCCAGCGCCCGATCCGCTGGCGTGACGCGCGCGCCGAGAGTGAGGACGTTGGCGTTGTTGTGCTCGCGGCTGAGGCGCGCGGTCGCTTCATCGCAGATCGGGGCCGCGCGGATGCCGGGGAACTTGTTGGCCGCGATCGCCATCCCGACGCCCGTTCCGCAGATGAGAATGCCGACGTCGAACGCACCCGAGGCGACGCGTGTGGCGACGTCGGCGGCGAAATCGGGATAATCGACGGACTGATCGCTCGTTGTACCGAAGTCCTCGAACGGAATGTTCCGCGTGACGAGGTACCTGGCGATCTCGGCCTTCAGCGCGAACCCGGCATGGTCGGCGGCGAGTGCGATCTTCACGACGTCTTGAATTCTACTCGATTTCCCGGGCGGGATTTCGGATCATGGAGGGTCTCCGGCACCGCCGATCATGAGTGAACCCACCCTCGTCATCTCGCCACGCGGAGAGGAGCGCCTGCGCGCCGCACACCCATGGGTGTACCGCAGCGATGTTCGCGATCCGCAGGCGTCGGGCGGCGATATCGTTCGCGTGGTCAACACGAGAGGGCGCACGCTCGGGCGCGCGCTCTACAGCGATCGATCGCAAATCGCAGTGCGGATGCTGACGGCCGGCGATGTCCCGGCGGGGCTCGAGCTGTGGCGGAAGCGCATCGAGGCGGCGATTGCCTTTCGACGCGGACTGAACATCGACGCCACCGCCTGCCGCCTCGTGCACGGCGAGGCCGATCTGCTGCCCTCGCTCGTCGTCGATCAGTACGGGGAATTCCTGGTCGTCCAGGCCCTCTCGCAAGGCGTGAATCGGCTGCTGCCGGAGATCGTCCGGATCCTCGCGGACGTGATCCGGCCCACCGGCGTCCTCGCCCGCCACGACCTGAAGGTGCGCCAGCTCGAGGGTCTCGGCATGGGTGTCGAACTGCTCCATGGAAGCGTGCCGCCTTCGGTCACCGTCCGGGACGCGGCCATCGAGCTCGACGTCGATCTCTGGCACGGCCAGAAGACCGGGCTCTTCCTCGATCAGCGCGAAAACCGGATCGCCGCACGCTCCTACGCGCGCGGGCGCCTGCTCGACTGCTTCAGCTACCATGGCGGCTTCGCGCTGCAGATGGCGAGGCCGTGCGAGTCCGTCGTGGCGGTCGACGTGTCGGAGGACGCCGTCGCGCACATCTCGAGCAATGCGGCTCGCAACGGGATCTCGAATGTCGAGGCCAGGTGCGCCAACGTGTTCGACGAGCTGAGGAGGCTCGAGCGCGCCGGCGAGCATTTCGACACGATCGTCCTGGATCCCCCCGCGTTCGCCAAGAACCGGGACGCCGTCGAGCGAGCGATCGCCGGCTACAAGGAGATCAACCTCCGGGCGCTGAAGGTGCTGCGCCCGGGCGGCACGCTCGTGACGTGCAGCTGCTCGTACCACGTCGACGAGAGCATGCTGGGACAGATCGTCTACGAGGCGGCCGTCGATGCCCGCGCGCAGGTCACCGTCCTCGAGAAGCGCATGCAGGCGCGCGATCATCCGGTGCTCGTCGGCGTCCCGGAGACCTACTATCTGAAGTGCTTCATCCTCCGAAGACTCGAGTAGGGGCGACCCGGGGGTCGCCCGCGGAGGCGCGTCCGTAGATCGACCCGCCTACCGATCGATCGCCGGAATGGCCGTCTTGCTCTCCTTCGTGCGGTACTTCTCGAACCACGCCAGCAGATACAGCTGTTGCAGGAGCTGATGCGACGGGCGGCGCCAGCCGTGGAATTCCTCCGGCATGCGGACCATCAGCGTGTCCGCCTTGCGAACCATCTTCAGCGCCCGGTAGAACTCCTCGGTCTGGGGAATCGGCGTCCGCAGATCCGCTTCACCCGTCATGATCATCGTCGGCGTTGTCACGCTGGCGACGTAGTGGATCGGCGATCGAACCGCGTATTCCATCGGGTCTTCCCACGGAAGCTTCTGGAACTGCCGGTACCAGCTCGCACCATCGGTGTTGCCCACGAACGGGCCCCAGTCGATGACCGGCCGCATCGACACCGCCGCGCGGAACCGGCCGGTGTGCCCGACGATCCATGCGGTCAGCAGCCCGCCTCCCGAACCTCCGCAGACGAACAGGTTGTCCTTGTCGATCCAGCCCTTCGCGAGCGCGGCGTCGACGCCGGCCATGAGGTCGTCGTAGTCCTTGCCCGGGTACGAAAACTGAATCCCGTTCACGAAGCTCTGCCCGTAGCCGGTCGAGCCTCGGGGGTTCGTCCAGAGCACCGCGTATCCGTTGGCCGCCCAGTTCTGGAACGCCCAGCTCCACCCGACGTTGTACATGCTCCAGGGCCCGCCATGAATCCACAGGACCATCGGGTACTTCTTGGCGGGATCGAAATTCGCCGGCTTCATGAGCCAGCCCTGGATCGTGACGCCATCCGGCGACGCGTAGGACACCTCCTCCGTGCCCGCGAGCGAGACACCATCGAGCACGTCGGCGTTCACGTCGACGAGCGTCTTCATCTCGTTGGGCCTGGCGAGCGGGAAGGTGACCAGCACGCCGGGCAGAACCGAAGTCGCCCGGATCGCGGCGACCTGCCCCCCGCGCGAGAAGGAGAGCGCGGTGAGCATGTGGGCACCCGTCGTGAGCTTCCTCGGCGTACTGCCCGCGGCGAGCGGCAGGAAGTACTCGTTGGCCTCGCCGTGATCTTCCATCGAGTAGTAGACGCCCGATCCGTCCGCGGACCACTCGATATCGGAGGGCGAGCTCGGCAGGCTGCCCGCCCAGAGGCGCTTACCTCCACCCGCGGCATCCATCAGGTAAAGGTTCGACAGCGTGCTCGTCAGGTTCTTGTCGTCGTACCCCGTATAGGCAATCCACTTTCCGTCGGGCGACGCGAGGGGATTGCCGTCCGGGCCGTTCCGATCGGTCAGGGCCTTGACGCCGAGCGTGGCCAGGTCGATCGCGTAGACCTCCGAATCCCCTCGCAGATACTCGGCGTCGGGCTTGCGGATGCCGGAGACGAAGACGAGCCTGCCGTCGGCCGACCACTCCGGGGCGCCGTGGTTGAACGAACCCGAGGTAATCTGGCGCGGCGTGCCGCCGACCAGCGCGTCGATCGTGAAGACCTGGGTGAAGCTCTTGGTGGTCGGCCCCGTGCCGTCCGAACCCCACGACAGGCGATCGACGATGACGGCGCCCCGGGCGAGTTGCGCGCCCCGCGGTGTCGACGGGAGCTTGACCGGCAGGATCGGCGTGTCGTCGGGGATGCTGGTCGTGAAGAGAATGAGGCGGCCGTCCGGCGACCACTTGATGCCGCCGGGGCTGCGATCCACGCGGGTCAGCTGGAGCGTCTCGCGAGTCGCCACCCACATCACGTGGATCTGGTTCGAGCCCGAACGGTCCGACAGGAACGCGATGCGCTTTCCGTCGGGCGACCAGGCCGGCGCCGAGTCCCTCCCCGTGCCTTCGGTGAGCTGGCGAAGCCGCTCGCCCTTGACGTCGACGACCCAGAGGTTCGACGTGTTCTGGTCCTTCATGATGTCCACGAAGCCGCGCGAGAACACGATGTCCGTCCCGTCCGGCGAAATCTGCGGGTTCGACACCGACTCCATCTGGAAGAAGGTGTCCTTGTCGAGGAGCTTCGCCTTCGTCTGCGCGGAAGTGGGCTGCGCCATGGACAGGACGGCAGCCGCAATGACGAGGCATCGAACGGTGCGGTGCATGTTCGGTCTCCTTCGCGTTGAGGACAAACCGGGCCCGGCGTGGGATTTTCGCACAGATCTTCCCGGCCTTGACGCGGCCTGACGCCTGGAGCCCGGAGCCATGCTATATTCGCCTAAAGCCGCCAGGGGTATCCCAAAAGGATTGAGAGACACCCTTGGAACCTGACCCGCCATAGCTCGCGGAGCGAGCGAAGGCGGGGTCGCACCGAACCCCTTCGGGGCTCGGGCGGACCCGGTTGAGACCGGCGGAGGGAGCGCGGCGTCCCGCCTTCATCCTTCCGTTCGCAGCTCATTGGGATCCCACGAGTCAGGATTCCGCTTCGAATCGAGGAGTACCCGAAATGTCTGCCCGCACAACGCCTGCTGCCGCGCCTGCCGATCTCGCGGGCGCGTTTCCGAACTCGCGCAAGGTCTTCGTCGAGGGCCCCCGCACGCGCGTGCCGATGCGGGAAGTCAGCCTCTCCGGCGGCGAGCCGCCGATTCGGCTTTACGACACGAGCGGCCCGCAGGGCGCTGACGTGCGGCAGGGTCTGCCGCTGCTTCGCGACGCCTGGATCGCCGAACGTGGCGGCTTCGTCGAGGTCGACCGCGCGCTGCAACTCCGGCCGGACGAAGCCACCGTTCCCGGACTGTCGGCCGGGCGACCTCTGCGAGCGCGCCGCGGCCTGGGGCCAGTGACGCAGCTCAGCTATGCGCGCAAGGGCCTTGTCACCCCCGAAATGGAATTCGTCGCCATCAGAGAGAGCTTCGACCCGGAGTTCGTCCGGTCGGAAGTGGCCCGAGGCCGGGCCATCATCCCGGCGAACATCAATCACCCCGAGCTCGAGCCCATGGCGATCGGCCGGAATTTCCTGGTGAAGATCAACGCGAACATCGGCAACTCCGCCGTGACCTCCTCGATCGACGAGGAGGTCGAGAAGCTGCGATGGGCCACGCTCTGGGGCGCCGACACCGTGATGGACCTGTCGACCGGCAAGGACATCCACGCCACTCGTGAGTGGATTCTCCGCAACGCGGCCGTCCCGATCGGAACGGTGCCGATCTACCAGGCGCTCGAGAAGGTCGGCGGGCGGCCCGAGAACCTGACGTGGGAGATCTATCGGGACACGCTCATCGAACAGGCGGAGCAGGGCGTCGACTACTTCACGGTTCACGCGGGTGTCCTGCTGCGGTATGTCCCGATGACGGCCAGGCGCGTGACAGGGATCGTGTCGCGCGGAGGCTCCATCATGGCCAAATGGTGCCTGGCGCACCACCAGGAGAACTTCACCTACACGCGGTTCCGGGAGATCTGCGAGATTATGCGGGCCTACGACGTGGCGTTCTCGCTCGGCGACGGTCTGCGGCCCGGGTCGATCGCCGACGCGAACGACGAGGCGCAGTTCGCCGAGCTGAAGACGCAGGGCGAGCTGACGCGCATCGCGTGGGAGTACGACGTGCAGGTGATGAACGAGGGGCCCGGCCACATCCCCATGCACCTCATCAAGGAGAACATGGAAAAGCAGCTCGAGTGGTGCGACGAAGCGCCGTTCTACACGCTCGGGCCGCTCACGACCGACGTGGCGCCCGGCTACGACCACATCACGTCCGCAATCGGCGCGGCGATGATCGGCTGGTACGGCACGGCGATGCTCTGCTACGTGACGCCGAAGGAACACCTCGGGCTGCCCAATCGGGACGATGTGAAGGCCGGCGTCGTCGCCTACAAGATTGCCGCGCACGCGGCGGATCTGGCGAAGGGGCATCCTCGGGCCCAGGCCTGGGACGATGCGATGTCGAAGGCGCGATTCGAGTTCAGGTGGAACGACCAGTTCAACCTGGCGATGGATCCGGTCACCGCGAGGGCATTCCACGACGAGACACTGCCGGCGGAAGGCGCGAAGGTCGCGCACTTCTGCTCGATGTGCGGGCCGAAGTTCTGCAGCATGGAAATCACGCAACAGGTCCGCGACTTCGCGGCATCGCATCAACTCGCCGACGCGGACGCGATCCAGGCTGGCATGAAGGAGCGGTCGGCGGAGTTCCTGAAGCAGAAGGAACTCTACGTGCCGGTGGCGGACAGGGAGTAACGCGGATCCAGGCGTCATAGCAGCGGGCTTCAGGCCCCAGGCTTCGGGCCTTGAGGCGTGACAGCCTCACGGCCCGTAGCCCGTCGCCTGTAGCCTGATGCCTTGTATCCGCCTCTCAGCGCTTGACCGGCAGCCCGCCTGGGCCTGGGACGAGCTGGATGACGGTCGGAAACCTGGCCGGCTGTGCACCGGGAACCGGGTTGAGCAGTCCGTTCGATCCGTTCCAGGTGTAGTCCTTGACCGTGACGCCGGGCGGAAACGCCACCTCCGACTCCTTGTAGCGTCCCACCTCGAAGGTGTGCGTGGCCGGCATGTCGAAAATCAGCTCGCCGCGCAGCTTCAACTGCAGCTTGTAGAAGCTCACGACGTCGGCAAACGCGGCCGCGCTTCCGAACAGGTAGAACCGCTGGCCGAGTCCCGCCTCGTACGACGTGATGAACTTCGCATCCGGATAGATCGGCAATCCGAGCTGCTCGGTCGTTGGACCTGCCGCGGGCGGGGACGGAGCGGTCCCGCCGGTTGGCGCTCCGCCCGTCGTGCCGCCGGTCGTCTGGGCTGGCTTGGCGGCGTTGCCAGACGGATCGGCGGGCTTTGCCACAGGCTGGCCCTTCGTTCCGTCCGCGGTACCTGCCGGATCGGAGGGCTTGGTCGTCGGCTGCCCCGGCCGCACCGTTCCCGGGGGATCGACAGGCTTCGCAACGGGCGGCTGCACCGCCATGGCGGCCGCGGCGACCAGGACGCCTGCAACCCCGAGCACGACGGCGATGAACCTTCCACGAGACATGCCGACATTATATGCCCGAGTTGGCCGCAGTGGCTGACGAGTCGCAGAGCATGGCCGTGGCTCTGTATGATCACCGTATGCCGCATCTCGCGTTCTGCGAAGACCACCGTTCCTGGCTCGTCGACACCATCGAAGGACTGGTTGGGCTCGAGTCGCCGACAACCGACAAGGCCGCGGCCGATCGATGTGCGAGCGAGCTCGAGCTCCGCCTGTCCGCGATCGGCGGCCGCACCGAGCGGCTGGCCGAGCGCGATGTCGGCGATCACGTTCGAGCTGAGTTCGGCCGCGGAGACAACCAGGTGCTGCTGCTCGGCCACTACGACACCGTGTGGCGCGTGGGTCAACTCGCCGAGATGCCGATTCACGAGGTGGATGGCCGGCTGTACGGCCCTGGCGTCTTCGACATGAAGGCCGGCATCGCGATCGGCATGCTTGCGGTGCGGGCGCTGTTTTCGCAGCCGCGCAGCGTTCCCGGACGGGTGGTCATCCTGATGACGAGCGATGAGGAGACCGGCAGCGACTCGTCGCGAAGCATCCTCGAAGCGGAAGCTCGCAAGAGCCGCGCGGTGCTCGTCCTCGAGCCGGCGCTGCCCGGTGGCGCTGTCAAGACGCAGCGGAAGGGCTGCGGCGAGTTCGTCCTGAAGGTCAAGGGCGTCGCCGGCCACGCCGGCGCCGATCCGCGCGAAGGCGCGAGCGCGATCGAAGAGCTCGGCCACCAGCTTCGCGCCCTCGAGGCGATCCAGAAACTGGCGCCGGGCGTGACCCTCAACGTGGGCACGGTGGGAGGAGGGACGCGAACCAACGTCATCGCCGCTGAAGCGTGGGCCGGCATCGACGTCCGAATCGCGCGAGCGGCGGATGCCGCCCGCGTCGAATCCGCCATTCGCGGCCTCAAGACGGTCGTTCCCGGCACGGCGATCGAGATTACCGGCGCGATCGATCGACCGCCCCTGGAACGCACGCGGGCGGTAGCGACGCTCTATCGCCACGCCCGCGACATCGCGGCGACGCTCGGACGCGCGCTGGAGGAGGGCAGCACGGGCGGTGGGTCCGACGGGAACTTCACCGCGGCGCTCGGCGTCCCAACTCTTGACGGGCTTGGCGCCGTCGGCGCGGGCGCACACTCCGCGGACGAGCACGTCGTGCTCAGCCACCTGCCATGGCGCGCCGCGCTCCTGGCCGGACTGATTGAGCGCGTGCTCGCCCGCTGACTCGCGGCCGGTCCGCGGCGCCGGCGGTCCGGACGGCTTGAGTCGATCACCTTCAATGCGGAGGGCGGGGTGCGGAAAGCCGGCTGGTGTACACTGAAATCAGGAACTTGCTGAGGTTGAAGCTGCCATCATGGGAAATGCACTGAAAACGACGTTATTGCTCGGGCTGTTGAGCGGTCTGCTGCTGGTGATTGGCGATGCGCTCGGCGGACCGGGCGGGCTGCAGATCGCATTCGGCCTGGCCGTCGTGATGAACTTCGTGTCGTACTGGTTCTCCGACAAGATCGTGCTGCGGCTGTATCGTGCGCAGCTGGTCGGCCCCGAACATCCGCTTTACGGCATCGTCGCCGGCCTGGCGCAGCGCGCGGGCCTGCCGATGCCGAAGGTGTATGTGATTCCCGATGCGTCGCCGAACGCCTTCGCCACGGGCCGGAATCCGTCACACGCCGCCGTGGCGGCCACGCAGGGCATCCTCCAGACGCTCGATCAGCGCGAGCTGGAGGGCGTGCTCGCGCACGAGCTGGCGCACGTCAAGCACCGGGACATCCTCATCAGCTCCGTTGCCGCGACGCTCGCCGCGGCGATCATGATGATCGCGCGCATGGCCCAGTGGGCGGCGTTCTTCGGCGGCGGCAGCGGCCGCGACGATCGCGACGGCCCGGGCCCCATCGGGCTGCTGGCGACGATCATCCTTGCGCCGCTCGGCGCGATGCTCATCCAGGCGGCCATCTCGCGCTCGCGTGAGTTCGCGGCCGACGCCGGCGGCGCCGCGATCGTCGGCACCCCTCACGGTCTGGTGGACGCGCTGAAGAAGCTCGACGTCATGTCGAAACGCGTGCCGCTCGACGCGAACCCGGCCACGGCGCACATGTTCATCATCAAGCCCTTCAGCGTCTCCGGCCTGTTGTCGATCTTCAGCACGCACCCGCCCACCGACGCGCGCATCAACGCGTTGCTCGGAAGGACGTAGCACAGCCACCAGGCCACAGGCCGTACGAATCGGGCGTCAGGCTCCAGGCTACAGGCCGTGCACGAACGGCGGCAGGCTTCAGGCTTCAGGCTTCGGGCTCCAGGCCACAGGCGGCGCGGTTGTTGCTGTATCTCTGCGTATGGCCAGAGACGCAGCGAAACTTGCCGTGTTCGGACTCGCCCACCGTCTGGTGATTGATATCTACCAGATCACCAAAACACTGCCTGATTCCGAGCGATTCGGGCTTCTCGCGCAAATACGTCGAGCCGCGTATTCAATCCCTGCCAATATCGTGGAGGGGACCGCGCGACGAACTGGGCGTGAATACGCGAGGTTTCTCCAGATCGCGCTGGGCTCAGCCACAGAGCTCAAGTATTTGCTCCAGCTGTCGGAGGACCTGTCGATGCTGTCGGGAACAGAGGTGGCTCGTTGCAGAAAGTGCTGTGGCGACGTGGTGCGTGCGTTAGAGAAACTGCACCAAGCGGTTTGTTGCTTCGAGTCATGACAGGACGTTGTCGAGGCGTCGGCATGCGGGCCAGGGCCGCCTGTAGCCTGAAGCCTGTAGCCTTCGCCTTGGCTCTCTAGAACAAGTACGCAACCGCAAACCCCATCTGCGCCACGAACATCATGCGGTACATGTGGGCCCACGAGACGTGGTTCTCCTCGACCGCGAGTTCGTCCGGCCTGCGCAGCATCAGGTAGCACACGTAGAGGCCGTAGCAGGTCATCACGGCGCCGAGCGCCTGCAGCAGCCAGAAGCTGCCTGTCAACACGCCCGCCCACGCGCCGATCGGAATCAGCAGGAACGGCAGCACGAAAGACGGCGAGATCATCCATGCCGCGCGCGTGACGCCGAACTGAATCGGCAGCGTACGGCACCCGCCCCTGGCATCGCCCTCCATGTCGGCGAAGTCCTTGGTCGTTGTCGCGCCAAGGAGAAACAGTCCGAAGACGGCCCCGATGAACCAGGGCTCCAAGCCGAGCGCCGTCTTGACCGACGACCAGCCCGCCACCTTCAGCAGAACGCCCCTCGGGATGGCGATCGTCAGGTTCGCCCATACGCCCAGCCGCTTGGTGCGGAATGGCGGCACCGAGTAGAGGCAGGTGATGATCGTGGCCGCGACGACCATCCAGAAACATTCATGACGTCCCCCCGGCTGGACGAGCCACGCCAGGATGAACGCGATGGCAAAGGCGCCGATCGTGAACCGCCACGCGCCGGCCGCGCCGAGCCGCCCGCTTGGCAAAGGCCGCGTGGGCTTGTTGATGCGGTCGATCTCGAGATCGAAGATCTGATTCAGGCCGTTCGACGCGGCGTTGAGCACGGCCGCCATCAGCGATCCGACGAGCGGCGGCACGATCGCCGAGACCCGCCAGTGCTCCGGAGGAAAGGCCCCGAACGCCGTCGCCGCGCCCGAGAGGAAGCCCAGCGCGGGCGCGACCAGCGTGAAGGGCCTCGCAAAATCCGCGTATGTCCGCCACCAGCGTCGACCCGGCGCCCGCGACGCGTGGACGGCTGGTGAGGTCATTGGCGAGCTACGTCCCGATGGCGACGGCGAGGATGGCCGTAGCGGACGTGTTGATGAAGTTCAGCACGTCATTGTTCAAGATGCCGGGCGCTTCGAGCGTGGCCCCAAGCGCACTTTCGACGACCGATCCGGCGAGGGCGCTGCCGACCACGATCCAAATCGCGCTCTGGGGAATGAGGCCGACGCCCACGCCGATCGCCGCCAGCGCGAACGCCCCGACCACCCCGGCCGCCGTGCCTTCGAG
This sequence comes from uncultured Acidobacteriota bacterium, assembly GCA_963695795.1. Taxonomy (GTDB): domain Bacteria; phylum Acidobacteriota; class Vicinamibacteria; order Vicinamibacterales; family JAKQTR01; genus CAVOHU01. The sequence continues at coordinate 279,460 of CAVOHU010000004.1, forward strand.
CGAGAACCCGCCGGGCGTGCCGGGCCGCACTTGGGCCAAGGTCGTGATGAGAAAGGTCTTTCTCCCCCACGCCTTCCCGATCTCGCTTGCCACGGTGTCGCTGCCTCCGGCCGTGAGCGCAGCGACCATCGCCAGCAGCGCCGCGTCCGAGTAGGGCGTCAGCACCGCGACCAGCGCCGCGATGGCCGCCACGCCCGTGTTCGCAAACGCGTTGCCGCCGCCCCTTCGGCCGCCGCGCTCCTCCGCGATGCCGAGAAGCGCCTTCCGGCGGAGGCCCAGGTGCGAGGACCCCGCCGCGAAGAGAAAGGTCGTGAAGAGCATCGCCCAGCCGACCGGGCCCGTGCACGAATAGATGACGAAGCCGATGCACCAGCCCGTCAGCATGCCCGACACTCGAACCGTGCCGATTCGCCAACCCGCCACCGACGCCACGGTGTTGACGAGCAGCGCCGGCCAAAGTCGATGGGCGAGGAGGACCCACGATGCCATCCAGGCGGAAGGCGTCACCAGGCTCAATCCCCAGAGCGTGGCCCCGGCAATGGCCGGAGCGACGAGATTGTCGTCGAGGCGAATCGGAATCGTCTCGGCGAGTGCCGCGGTGAACGCGGCGGCGATCGGCGCACCGAATACGAACCAGGGCGGCGGCGCCGGCGAGACGGCCGGCGCGGTCCACCAGGCGAGCGCAACGCCGGCAGCGCTTCCCGCGATGAAGAACGCCAGGCTGCCCTCGACGCTCTTGTCCGGATTCCACCTCAACCGATGGCGCCCGAAGCGCAGCCCGGCGAGAGTGGCCACCCCGTCGCCAACCGCCAGGATTCCCCACGCGCTCGCGGCGATATCGGGCCGTCGCGGAAAGGCCACGATGAGCAGCAGCACCGCCAGCGGATACGCCAGGATGCCGATGGGGTAGCCGCGCGAGGTGTCCCCCGGACGATTGAGCGATTCGCCGCCCACACGTGGAAGCACCAGCGCGTTGAACACCAGCGCGGCCAGCGCGCACGCTGCCGACTCCCACCACGGAAAAAACCGGAGCGCCAGCGCGAAGATCCCCATCGCGATGTGAAGGCCCTGGCGTCTCGTCTCGAGAGTCATCTCAGTTCCGGTGATGAGCGAGCCCCTCGAGGGTGCGCGCGACGCCATCCTCGAGGGGCGTGATACGGTAGCCAAGCTCACGCTGCGCGATGTCGCATGGAAGCGGCCAGTCGCGCAGCAGGATCTCGAGCGTTCCCGTCGTCAGCCTGGGCGGAAGCCCGAACACGCCCGCGCGCGCCTCGTAGGCCAGCGCCGCGAGCGTCGCGGTCCAGCCGGGAATGCGAATCGGGAGACGGCGGCCCGTCAGGCGGCGGACGATCTCGAACACGCGCACCTGCGGGGCGTTGACGCCGCCAATCATGTACTGTTTCCCGATAGCCCCGCGCTCCACCGCAGCCACGAACGCCGCCGCCACGTCATCCACGAACGCCAGCGACCAGATGCGATCGGCACCGACCAGTCCCGGCAGCCGGCCGCGGAGGTGGTCGTCCAGCAGCCTTCCAATCAGATTGCCCTCGGTCAACGGGCCAGGTCCGTACACGACGCCCGGGCAGAGCGGAATGATCTGAAAGCCCTCCTCGACGGCCCGCGCCGCCAGACGGCCGGCGTCCACCTTGGTCCGCTGGTAGTCATTCCACCGGCCCGGACGCGCCGCGTCGGCTGGCGGCAGCGCGAGAAACGAGGACGCGTACACCACGCGCGGCGTCCCGAGCGCCCGCGCGGCCGCGATGACGTTCGTCAGGCCTCCGACATTCACCGCGTCGAACTCGGAGGGCAGACGGCGCCAGACCGCCACGAGCGCCGCCATGTGAACGATCGCGTCCGCGCCCTGTGCCGCCTTGCGGAGGCTGGCAAGGTCGCGGATGTCGCCCGTCCGCGGCGTTCCCGGCAAGCCGCTCGACGCGACGCTGCGGCCGTAGAGACCGAGCGTATGGCCCGCCGAGTGCAGCGCGCGCACGACCGCCTGCCCAAGGTACCCGGTGGCCCCCGTGACCAGGACGTTCACGCGTCCCTCGACACGATCTCGCGCCAGTAGTCGAGCAGGTCCAGCAGCGTCTGCCGGAGAGGAATAACCGGCTCCCAGCCGACCTCGGCCCGAATTCGCGCCGGGTCGCCAAGGAGCAGCGGCGTGTCGTTCGGCCGGAATCTGGCGGGATCGACGTGTACCGTGATCGGCGTGCGGGCGCGGGCGACCAGGCCGTCGAGCAGTTCCGACACCTCGTGCGCCGCGCCCGAGCAGACATTGTAGACGCGGCCGGCGCGTCCGCCGCGCGAGAGCGCCTGGTAGGCGCGCACGGTGTCGCGCACATCGGTGAAGTCGCGCTTCGCGCCGAGATTGCCGACAACGATCACCGGTTGGGATCTGCCCGCTTCCGCCATCGCGATCTGCCGGGCGACGCTCGAGGTGAAGAACGAGGGATCCTGTCTGGGGCCGAAGTGATTGAACGACCGGGCGACGACCACCTCGAGGCCGTCATAGCGCGCTGCACGGAACGCGGCCAGCTCGGTTCCAATCTTGCTCAACCCGTACGGGGAGCTCGATTCGAGCGGGTCGTCTTCGCGAAGCGCGTGGTCCGCCGGGCGGTAGACATACGCCGAGCTCGGGACGACCACGCGGCTCCGGAGCCCGGCCGCGCGAAGGGCCTCCAGGAGGTGGTCGGTGGCCATCACGTTGATCGCGAGCGTGTCCGCCGACTTGTCCCAGGACTGCCCGACGTGCGGCGCCCCAGCCAGGTGATAAACCACCTGCGGCGCGATCGCCGCGACGCGATCGATGACGGCCTTCCGATCGAGCAACTCGATTTCGGCCCACTCGATGCCAGGATACGCGGCTTGGACCGCGGCACCGATGCCGGGCCGGCGCCACGCGACGAGCCGGATCGGGTCGCGAAGCAGGAGGTCGAGCAGGTGGCTGCCGGCGAATCCAGCCGCACCCGTCACGAGCACCGTGGTCGTCCTACCGGCGGAAGTCAGGTCGGCCATCGTTCTCGTGGTCCGCCTCGCGCGCGGGAGAGCCGCCGTACTGGGCCTGGTAGTAGGCGCGAAACGCCGGGTCGTCCTGCTTGATCGGACGCCACCACCACTCGTTGGCGACATACCAGTCGACCGTCGAGCGGAGACCGTCTTCGAAGGGCACCCGCGGCGTCCAGCCGATCCGGCGCACCTTCGCCGTGTCGAGCGCGTAACGCCGATCGTGACCGGGGCGGTCGGCCACCGGGGTGATGAGCGACTCGGGCCGATTGAGCAGGCGGAGGATACGCCTGGTCAGCTCGATGTTGGAAATCTCGTTGCCGCCGCCGATGTTGTAGACCTCTCCCGGCGTGCCCCGCGCGATCACATCATCGATCGCCTGGCCATGGTCGCTGACGTGCAGCCAGTCGCGGACGTTCATGCCGTCGCCGTAGAGCGGCACGCCCACCGCGTCGAGCGCATTGGTGATGAAGAGCGGAATGACCTTCTCGGGGAACTGGTACGGGCCGTAATTGTTCGAGGCGCGGGTGATGATGACCGGGACGCCGTAGGTGGCCCAGTAGCTGTACGCGAGCCGATCGGCGCCCGCCTTGCTCGCGGAATAGGGGTTGCGCGGACGCAGCTCGTCAGTCTCCTTCGAGGCGCCGCTTGGCACGCTGCCGTAGACTTCGTCGGTGGAGATCTGGACGAACGTGCGCAGGCCGGACGCCGTGCGTGCGGCTTCGAGGAGCACGAAGGTGCCGAAGACGTCGGTGCGGATGAAGTCGCCGGCCGACTGGATGGATCGATCGACGTGGGTCTCGGCGGCGAAGTGCACGACGAGGTTCGAGGCCTTGACGAGCGGTGCGGCCACGACCGCATCCGCGATGTCGCCCTTGACGAACCGGTGGCGCGGATGATCGATCACGTCGTGCAGGTTCTCCATCCGGCCGGCGTAGGTCAGCTTGTCGAGCGTCGTGACGCGCCAGTCCTCGTGCGCGCCGAGCGCGCGCCGGACGAAGTTGCTGCCGATGAACCCCGCGCCGCCGGTGACGAGGACCTCAACCATCCTTTCGGCTCCAGTCGTAGGCCAGCACGCCGTGAGGCTCGATCCGGAACTCGTCCGGATCGTCGTAGCGGTACACCTCGGACGGCACGTTGACCACCAGGGCGATCGCGGGCCCGATGCACTTCCAGCCATGGTAGACCAGGTTCGGGACCTGCACGAGCGCGCGGTTCTCTTCGCCGAGGAAGAACTCATTGACGGCGTCGCGCGTCGGCGAATCCGGCCGCGTGTCCACGAGCACCAGCTTGACCATGCCCGCCACGCAGACGAAGTGATCGATCTGTTGCTTGTGGTAGTGCCAGGCCTTGACCACGCCGGGGTAGGTGGCTGACACGTAGACCTGCCCGAACCGGTCGAAGAACGGATCGTCGGCCCGCAGCATCTCCATGAGGTAGCCGCGCTCGTCGGCCACCACCTTGAGCGGCTTGACGTGTACGCCGGCGATGAGCGGCCCGCTCGATTCGCGCTGCCTGAATCTGGTCGGTTCAACCACGGTCAGAACCCCCTTCGATCCCGATTGTCACTCGGACAGCACGCGCAGCAGGTACCGGCTGTACTCGCTGTTGCCCAGATCGCGGGCCAGCCGCGAGACCTGCTCGGCGTCGATGTACCCGAACCGGTAGGCGATCTCCTCGAGGCAGGCGATTTTCAGCCCCTGCCGCCGCTCGATGGTCTGGATGAACTGGCCGGCCTCGAGCAGCGACTCGTGCGTCCCGGTGTCGAGCCACGCCACGCCTCGCCCGAGGATTTCCACCGAGAGTGCGCCCCGCTCGAGGTAGAGGCGGTTCAGATCGGTGATCTCGAGCTCGCCGCGTTTCGACGGCGCGAGCGAGGCGGCGCGGTCGGCGACCTCGGTGTCGTAGAAGTACAGGCCCGTGACGGCGAAGGCGGATTTCGGCACCGCCGGCTTCTCTTCGATCGAGGTGGCCCGGCCCGAGGCGTCGAAGGCGACCACGCCGTAGCGCCGCGGATCCTCGACGTGGTAGCCGAAGACCGTGGCGCCCGCCGGCCGCGAGGTGGCTTCGCCGAGTCGCGCGGGAAGGTCGCTCCCGTAGAAGATGTTGTCGCCGAGCACGAGGGCGGAATGATCGCGGCCGATGAAGCCCCGGCCGATGATGAACGCCTGGGCGATGCCGTCCGGCGACGGCTGCACCGCGTACCGGATGGACAGGCCCCATCGCGATCCGTCGCCAAGTAGCAGCTCGAAGCGTGGGGTGTCCTGCGGCGTCGAGATCACCAGGACGTCCCGGATGCCCGCCAGCATCAGCGTGCTGAGCGGGTAGTAGATCATCGGCTTGTCGTAGACGGGCAGCAGTTGCTTGGAGACAGCGAGCGTCACCGGGTGAAGCCGCGTCCCCGCCCCGCCGGCCAGGATGATGCCTTTACGCGTGATGGTCGTTTGCGTCATGCCTGATCGCCGCGTCCGGCGCCGCCGGAGTCCGCGGTCCGTGCCGAGCGTGCCCGGCCGAGGAGCCGTGCGGACTAGCGGATGGTCGAGGATCCGCCGCCGAGACCGCCCCCGCTGCCGAAGTTGTTCCCGAACGACCCCAGTCCCGCCAGCGTGATGGTGAAATTGAATCGCCGGTCCTGGGTGACCGGCGACGAGCTGATGCCGGCGAAGCTGAAGTTCTGGTACTCGATCCCGAACCCGCAGCACTGCGCATTGTAGTATCCGACAAAACGCTGCTGCAGGAACAGCTTGTGGCCGACGTCGTAGTTGATCGACGCCGTGCCGCCGAAGCGGTTGCCGGCGAACCGGACGCTCGTATCCGCCGTGAGAGACTGGCTGGCGCCGAGCGGATTGTCGAATCCTGAGAGCCCGGGGATGTACCGGCGCAGGCTCCATCCGACGTTCAGGTTCAGATTCTCCCCGCCCCGCCAGCTGCCCTGCGCCGACATGGTCTGAATCGCCCGGAACTTGGTGTTGTATTCAGCCCGGACCGACGCGTTCAGGCTCTCGAACGGCGTCGCGCGCAGACCGAGCGAGAGCGCCGAGAGGCGGCTGGGCGGGGCCTTCCCGAAACTCGATTGGTACGCCGCGTCGTACTGCGCCAACACTGCGTCGGAGTAGTAGGATTGCGAGACCGACAAGCTGACGATCTCCATGGCGCGCGCCGGCGCGTCGCCGATCTTGCGCTTCGCGTAAAGCCGGCTGGTGAGCCCGTAGCTGAGCCGGGTCGCCTTCCCGATCACGCCGTCGATCGAGTCGAGCTGGACGATGCGATCGAAGTTGTCGATGGCGCCAACCCGCTGGATGTCGACGAAGGGCTCGATAGTGTGCTTCAGCTTCTCGGCGTACCCACCGTTCAGGTTCCAGATGCGATAGATGACCGGCCCGACGATGCGGACCAGGATGTCGCCGTAGGTGCGGGAGATCGGCGTCTTCACCTGCAGGGTCGTCACGGGATCCCGGCTCTGGTCCCAGTGCGTGTAGTGCAGGGAAACGGCCGAGTTGATCGTGAGGAACTGCCAGCTGTTGAACGGGACCCGGATCGCCGGCGAGACGTCGAACCGGCTGAGCCCGAAATCGATCTTCGCGCCGTCTTTGATCGTCTTTCTCAACACCGACACGTATTCGCCAGCGACGCGGAAATAGACCGGAGAGCCGAACAGCGGCCGGTCGTTCTTCGTAAGTGAGAGCCGGGGCAGCGTGCCGTTGAGTGTCGAGTTGGCGGCGTCGAAGATGTGCTTCCGGTAGTCGAAGTTCAGGTTTGTCGAGTACTCGCCCCAAGCTCCGGAGATGTTTCCCCCGAAGGAGGGCTCGCGATTCGAAGTGGCGCTGATGTTGGTGTTGTAGGTCTGCTGGACCGTGACGTCGGTGAAGTAGTCCACCTGCCCCCTGGCGCGCAATCCGAGCGGCAGAGCTTGGTTCAAGCTCCCGTTGAGAGACATGCTCCGCTTGGCGGCCGTGGTGGTCTCGACGCCGTTGAGACTTGAGGTCGTCGCCTTCTCGCTCAGCCGGTAGAACTTGAGATTGCCGTTCGAGGTCGGGCTGGCGACGTAGCGGTAGCTGGACCCGAATCCCTGGCCGGTCTTGGTGAACCAGTCGTGGAGCAGCGTCAGGTCCTGGCTGCGGCTGATCGCCCAGAAGAAGGCGTTGCTGAGCGTGAACCCGCGGAACGTGGAGGTCCCGTACATCGGCATGAGGAACCCGGTCGAGCGGCCTTCCTTGTTGATCGGGTAGTAGACGACGGGAAGATACATGACCGGCACGCCCTTCACCTTGAAAAGCGAGTTGGTCAGCAGCGCGTAGTGGTCGACGCTGATGGTCACCGAACCCGACGTCAGCTCCCAGCGGGGCGTAGGCTGGAGACACGTCGTAAAACCGCCGCGCGTGATCTTGTATCTTCGATCGCCGATCTTCTCGAGAATCTCGCCCCGGAAGTACACCTCGGGCTCAGCCGGTCCGGTCATGAGCGAGGGCGCCTGACCCTCGGCCGCACCCTTGGTGACGACGCCGTCCGCGTGATAGAAGACGCCGAGCTTGGTCTCGTAGTCGAACTCGGCCGTGTCCGCGGCGATCCGCGTCGTGCCGTTGGTGAACAGCACGTTGCCCTTCGCGTGCAGCATGTGGACGTCCGTAAAGATGTCCACTTCGTCCGCGAAGAACTTCACATCGTCGCGTTGGATTTCCACGTCGCCCGTGAGTTTCCAGTGGTCTTTGTCGACGCGCTCGGACTTCTCGGACCAGGCGTGATCAACCCCGGGGATGCCCTGGCGGGCAAGCGCCTGCGCAGGCGCGAGAGCCGCCGCCACGCACGCGACCGCGACGGAAAGGCGCCACTTGGCCATGCAACTCGAAGGTTAGCACGGGCCGGGAAGAGCGGCCAGTCAACGGCGTTCGTTCCGCTCCGGCCGCATCGACTCGAGATACGGAAGGAGCGCGCCGAGCAGGAAGATCGATCCCGCCACGCACACGACCGGCGCGTCAGCCAGGGCGAGATCCAGGGCGCGCCTCGGATCCTCCTCGATGTCGACCGGAAGTTCCGGGCGGACCTCCGCTATCGCCGCGCGCAGTTCGGCGGTCGACGCGGCACGGGGCGTCGGCGCGACCGTGACCACCACGCGCGTCGCGTGGGGCAGGAGCGCCTGGAGCATTCCCCGGCGGTCCTTGTCCGCCATGACGGCGAACACCAGCGGAACGCCGCCCGGGTACACCTCGCCGAGGTAGGCGGCGAGAGAGGCGGCGCCGGCAGGATTGTGCGCCGCGTCGAGAAGGACCTGTCGCCCGCCGCCGATCGCGACGAGGTCGAGCCGGCCGCGCCAGCGCGCAAGGGTCAGTCCGTGGAGGATGGCGCGCTCGTCGACCATCACGCCGAATTCCTCGATCGCCTCGAGGAGGCGAATCGCCACGAGCGCGTTCTGCACCTGGTGGCGTCCGCGCAGGGCTAGCGTGAACGCCGGGTACGGCCGCCGCGGGGTCGTCAGCCCGAGTCGGGCCTGGCCCGCGACCATCTCGCTTTCGAGGGTCACGCCCTCCCAGGATCGGATGAGGCGAGCGCCACGCTCGCGGCACGCGCCCGCGAAGACGTCCAGTGCCTCCCGCTTCTGCTCGCCGGCGACGATCGTCATGCCGGGCTTGATGATCCCGGCCTTCTCGAACGCGATCTCGGCAATTGTCCGGCCGAGCAGCCGCTCGTGATCGAGGTCGATCGACGTGATGGCTCCGGCGATTGGCGACGCGATGTTGGTGGCATCGAACCGCCCTCCGAGCCCGACCTCGAGGACAGCCATGTCCACCCGGCGCCGTCTGAAGATCTCGAAGGCGGCCGCGGTGGTGACCTCGAAAAAGGTCGGCTGAGCCTTCAGCTCGCCCCGGCCAAGCAGCTCGTCGATGACGTTCCGGAGATCGCCGACGACCTGCTCGAGGTCATCGCGGCCGATCACCTCGCCATCGATCGTGAAGCGCTCTTCGAGCTCGACCAGGTGCGGCGAGGTATAGCAGCCCGTCCTGAGGCCGCCGGCGGTGAGGGCCGAGGCGACCATCGCGCTGACGGACCCCTTCCCGTTGGTGCCCGCGACGATGAGTGTGCGGTAGGCGCGATGCGGCTCGCCGAGCGCGCCGGTGAGCGTGCGGATGTTGTCGAGCCCGAACTTGATGCCCAGGGTCTCGAGGCCGAAGAGGTACCTCAGCGCGTCGGACATGCCGGATGGTGAGACGTCTGGCGGATCGAGACGACGACCTGAGGTTGTCAGGCCTCGGGCGGCGGCGCCTGCGGAGGCGGCTCGCATCCCATGAAGCGCAGCGCGCGCACGATGGTCGCCTTCAGCTCCCGGCGATCGACGACGATGTCGAGCATGCCGTGTTCGACCAGGAACTCGCTTCTCTGGAACCCCTCGGGGAGCTTCTGGCGGATCGTCTGCTCGATGACGCGCGGGCCCGCGAACCCGATGAGCGCGAGCGGCTCGGCGATGTTCAGATCGCCGAGCATCGCGAAGCTTGCGGTGACGCCGCCGGTTGTCGGATCGGTCAGGATCGAGAGGTACGGCAGGCCCGCGCGATCGAGGCGCGCGAGCGCCGCCGAGATCTTCGCCATCTGCATCAGCGACAGCGCGCCTTCCATCATCCGTGCGCCGCCGGAACACGACACGATGACCACCGGCATTCGTCCCGCGAGCGCGCGCTCGATGGCCCTGGTGATCTTCTCTCCGACGACCACGCCCATGCTGCCGCCGATGAAGGTGTACTCCATCGAGGCGACCATCGCCGGAATGCCGTCGATCGAACCGGCTGCCGTGACCACCGCGTCCTGCCTGCCGGTGGACTTGATGCTGGCCTTCAACCGATCGCGGTACGGCTTGGTGTCCTTGAACTGGAGCGGATCGGTGGAGGTCAGCCCGCTGTCGAACTCCTCCCACTCGCCGTCGAAGAGCATCTGCAGCCGTTCGGCCGCCGACATCCGGAAATGGTGCGCGCACTTCGGGCAGACCTGAAGGTTGGCCTGCAGGTCCTTGTTGTAGATCACCTGCGCGCAACCGGGGCACTTGACCCAGAGGCCCTCGGGCACCTGCACCGATTTGTCCTTGGTCGCGGCGATTGGCGTCTTGGTCTTCTTGAACCAGCTCATGCAGGAGTCAGCTTATCTCAAAGCAGGCGCGGGTGTCCTCCCGCCGCGCGCGCGTGATCCGCCCGCGCGCGGCGGTGGCCAGCCGAACGGTCGATGCGCGATGACGGACACCCTACCCGGTTCTCGGGACGTAGTACTGCGTCCCGCGGCCCATGGCCTTGATCTGATGCAGCACATCGTCGACGGTCTCGTCGCTCCTGCCGAGGTCGAGCTGCGCGGTTTCGACGACGAGCAGGGGCGTGGTGCGGTAGTGGAAGAAGAAGTGCTGGTACGCCTCGTTCATTTCCTTGATGTAGGCCGGGCTCAACTCGTGCGAGTCGCCCTCGTGGTTCCGGTGATGATCCCGCAGGCGCTTGACGAGCAGCTCGGTCGGGGCCTGAAGGTAGACCACCAGGTCCGGCGCCGGGACGTCGCGCGCGAGCAGCTCGTAGAGCCGCTGGTAGATGAACAGCTCGTTGTCGTCGAGATTGAGGTACGCGTAGATCCGGTCCTTGTCGAACAGGTAGTCGCAGATCGTGACCTGGTTGAACAGGTCCGCCTGCCGAAGCGCCGCCTGCTGGCGGTGCCGGTTCAAGCAGGAAGAAGAGCTGCGTCTGAAGGGCCGCGCCCGGCCGCTCGTGATAGAAGTCGGCGAGAAACGGATTCTCGGCCTCCTCGAGCACCGCGGTGGCGTCGATGCGTACCGCAAGCCGCTCGGCCAGCATCGTCTTTCCGACGCCGACCGGGCCTTCGATGGCAAGGTATCGGTAGTCCAAGGCGACTTGGGGGCGAGTATACCGCAACGGGCCGGGCGGGCTCACGGCGCACGGCCCGCCGCGGGAGCCGGTTGCCGCTCGAGAGGCGCCGCGAGCGCAAACCTCCTGCCGGCTTCGCAAGGGCCGCCGGACGCGCGTGCTATGATCGATTCGCCGTTACACGAAGCAGGGGCCGCGCGCCGCCAACGCCGCGCTTCGCCCGACGCCGCGGACAGCACACACCGTGAGAATCGAACGCCTCGAACTGCGGATGCTCCGGCTGCCTCTCGTGCACTTCTTCGAGACCAGCTTCGGCCGGGTGCACGATCGCACCTTCCTCCTGGTCCGGCTCGACGGCGAAGGCGCGGCCGGCCTTGGCGAGTGCGTCGCGGACGACAACCCCTACTACAGCGCCGAGACCACCGAGACTGCCTGGCACATCATCACCGGATTCCTGGCGCCGCTCGTCCTCGGCGTCGACTTCGGACACCCTCGCGAGATCTTCGGCGCGCTCCGCCAGGTTCGCGGTCACCACATGGCGAAGGCCGCGATCGAGATGGCCGCGTGGGACCTGTTCGCCCGGCAACGGGGCGAGCCGTTGTGGCAGGTCCTGGGCGGCACGGCACGCGAAATCGCGTCCGGTGTCTCCGTCGGCATTCAAGACTCGTTCGGCCAGCTGATCGACAGGATCGAGACCGAGCTCTCGGCCGGGTACCGCCGGATCAAGATCAAGGTGAAGCCGGGCTGGGACGTGAACGCGGTCGAGAAGGTCCGCGAACGGTTCGGTCCGATCCCGCTGATGGTCGACGCGAACGCCGCCTACACGCTGGCTGACGCCGCGACGCTCGCGAGGCTCGATCCCTTCGACCTCATGATGATCGAGCAGCCGCTCGACTACGACGACATCGCGGACCACGCAAGGCTCCAGCGCCGATTGAAGACCGCCATCTGCCTCGACGAGTCGATTCACTCGGTCCGGGCGGCGCGCGACGCGATCGAAGCGGGCGCGTGCCGCATCATCAACATCAAACCGGGCCGCGTGGGAGGCCACGCCGAGTCGATCCGCCTGCACGATCTCTGCGCCGCGCAGCGGCATACCGGTCTGGCACGGCGGCATGCTCGAGTCCGGCATCGGGCGCGCGCACAACCTGCACCTGTCGACGCTGCCCAACTTCACGCTGCCCGGCGATGTGGCCGCCAGCCGCCGGTACTACCAGCCCGATCTGATCGAGCCGCCGATCGAGGTCCAGGCCAACGGAACGATTGCGGTCCCGACTGGCCCGGGGATCGGCGTCGAGCTCGTCGCTAGCCGCGTCGAGCGGGCGACTCTTCGCCAGGTCGAGCTGAGACCGGTCAGGCCGGGCCCGTGACGCGTGCGCCAGTGAACTTCCCAGGCTTCCAAGAACGTTCCGGAGCCCAGGCCCCCGCCGGTGCGGGGCGCCGCCTCGAATCCGCGGTGGTCGCCCGGACGGCGCTGGCGGTGCTCCTGGGGCTGTCGGCCGTTCAGTGCGGCCCGTCGAGACCCAAGCTCGTACCCGTCGTGGTCACCTGGGAAATGAAGGTGGCCTGGATGCTCCAGCTCGAAGACGAGCGCGTTCTCCGCGCTCCGGCTCCAGCGATGACTCCGCCTGTCTCATCGGCGAGCTCGCGCAAGGCTGGCGGGGCCGTGAGTGAGCCGCCGCCCCCGCCTGATCTGTTTCGACTCACGGCGGACCGCGACCCGCGGGTGCGGCGCCGTGCCGCGCTGGCGATCGGACGAGTCGGGCTGCGCGAAGGCGCCGCGACACTGGCCGCTCTGCTGGGCGATACCGAGCCGGAAGTCCGCCAGATGGCGGCCTTCGCGCTCGGTCTCCTGCGCAGCCGCGAAGCCGCAACTCCGCTTCGCGCCGCCCTGAACGACGCCAACGCGCTGGTCCGGGGACGCGCGGCCGAAGCGCTCGGCTCGATCGGCGACGTGGACTCGGCCACGGCAATTGCCGCGATGGCCGCGGCCAGCCTTCGCGCTTCCGGCGCGGCCTCGTTCGATCCGGACGATGAGGCCTACCCGAAGAGCGGCGAGGCAGAGGCGTTTCGTCTCGGCATCTACGCGCTGGCCCGGCTCAAGGCGTGGCCGGCGTTGTCGCAGTGCGTGCTCGACGGATCCGGGCGGCCCGCGATCGGTTGGTGGCCGGTCGCCTACGCGCTGCAGCGCGTCGCGAATCCGGCGGCCGTGCCGGCCCTCCTGTCGGTGCTCCGGAGTGAAGGACGGATCGCCAAGGCGTTTGCGGCGCGCGGGCTCGGCGCGCTGAAGGAGAAGTCGGCCGCGCCTCCGCTCGTCCCGATCGCCGAAGCCTGGCGCACCGATCCGCGGGTGGCGGTCGAGAGCATTCGCGCGCTCGGCCAGATCGGAAGCCCGGAGGGCATCGCGCCTTTGCGCAAGCTGCTTTCCGCCGGGGATTTGACGCCGAACCTCCGGCTCGAGGTCGTGGCGGCCCTCGCACGCCTGGGCGACACGGGGTCGCTCGATCGGCTGACCGACCTGCTCGTCGATCCCTGGCCCGAGATGCGAATCGCCGCGCTGCGCGCGGTACACGATCTCGATCAGAATACATTCACGATGTCCCTCTCGGGCCTCGACCCCGATCCAGACTGGCGGGCGCGGGCCGCGCTCGCGCCTCTCCTCGCGACGCTCGATCCAAACGTCGCGGCGCTTCGGCTCAAGGCGATGCTCGGCGACCGGGACCGGCGCGTCGTGCCATCCGTCGTCGGAGCGCTCTCGCTGCTGAAGCGCCCGGATCTCGGCACGACGCTCGCAGAGGCGCTCAAAGACGACGATCTGATGGTGAGGGCGGCCGCGGCGGAGGCGATCGGGAAGGCGAAGATCGCCGGCCTTGAGAGCGCGCTCGCCGACGCCTACCGGGCGGCCTCGCGCGACGCCGGGTACCAGGCGCGCGCGGCTGCGCTCACGGCGCTCGCCGAGTCCGGCGCCGCTGCGGTGCCGATGCTGAAGGAGGCGCTCGGCGACAAGGACTGGGCGGTCCGCGTGCAGGCGGCGACCCTGCTCGGCCGACTGGAACCGGCGTTCGATCCGGCGCCCTCGATGCGCCCGGCGCCCGCGCGCCCAGCCGAGGCGTACGCGGTCCCGCAACTCGTCCAGCCGACCGTGTCGCCCCACGTCTATCTCGACACGTCCAAAGGGACCGTCGAAATCGAGCTGGCCGTCATCGACGCGCCGCAGACCTGCGACAACTTCATCCGGCTCGCCAGGCAGGGCTACTTCACGGGCCTGACGATTCATCGTGTCGTGCCGGATTTCGTCGTGCAGGACGGCGACAACCGCGGCGACGGAGAAGGCGGGCCCGGCTACACGATTCGCGACGAGATCAACCAGATCCCGTACCTGCGCGGGACGGTTGGCATGGCGCTCGACTGGGCCGACACGGGCGGCAGCCAGTTCTTCATCGCGCTCGCGCCGCAGCCGCATCTCGATGCACGGTACACGGCGTTTGGCCGCGTGGTCTCCGGGATGGAGGTTGCCGATCGGCTCGAGGTTGGCGACCAGATCCGCCGCGTGCGTGTGTGGGACGGGATTGAGCTGGTCGTGCGGTAGTTGGTGGAGGGATGCGGGCCGTGAGGCCCCGTACAAGAACAGAGGGGGCGCCAGCCGCCCCCAATGCTGTCCGAAGAACCACGATTAGCGCTTCTTCGCGGCCTTCTTCGTCGCCTTCTTCGCTGGCTTCTTCGCCATCTGTCATCCCCCCTTTCGGTGTGGAGTCCTGAGCGTTCGTCCCGCTCTCCGCTCTATCGAGAGCCCGAACCGGAGTTCGAGCGATCAGCGGGCAAAAAAAATGGGGGTGAGTGTCACCCCCTTCTCAGGTGGCCGCGCTTAGCGCTTCTTGGCCGCCTTCTTCGTTGCCTTCTTAGCTTTCTTCGCCATTCTTCCTCCTAGGCCGTTGGATTGCCGTTCCAGGGGCAGTACTCATGTACCGCAAGCCCTAGGCTGAGCCGTCCAAGCTCATACAAGCTGTAGATTACGGATGAGAGTGAGTGGATGTCAAGCACAAACCGACATCGCACGCAACTTTCTTCGCGCGCGGACCGGCGCGCGAAGAGCGGCGATCGGCCTTCGACGATGGCGCTTCAGCCTTCGCCGATTGTCCATCGGCAGTGGACAAACGGCCGTCGATGCGCCGCTGCGCGATGTGCATCGCGCTCTCGTGCAGGACTGCATGCTTCGGAGCACGTCGCTACCGCTTCAACCGCTCCAACGCGCGCTCGGCTGCTGCGCGCACCGCGGGTTCGCCTCCGCGGACCTTGGCCGCGTACTGGTACATCGAGATCGCGCGCGGGCGATCGCTCGGCTCGAGCAGGCGCCCGAGCCCGACGTAGGCCGTCGCGACGAACGTGTCCGGCGGCAGCGGCCGGCTTTGCACCACCTTCAGGTATTCCGCGATGGCCCGCGTCGGGTTGCCTCGCGCCTCGTCGAGCTTCGCGTGGCGGCAGGCGATGACCGGGTCGCCGGGGCGCAGCTGCGAGGCCCGGTCGAGCAGCGGGGCCGCCTCGGCGATGCCGCCGCGCTCGAGCGCGCGCCAGCCCTCGAGTGACAGCCGGTACGCCTCGGCGCTGCGCCGGTCGGGATCCGCGCCGATGGCGTCCCCGGTCCGGCCGCGAATCCGGTACGGGTCGGCCTGAGGCGCCGTGGCTTCGGCGGCCCGGTAGGCGGCGATGGCCAGCTGCCGATTCCCGATCCGGTCGTAGGCGCGGCCGAGGGCGAAGTTGGCGAGTGCCATCGCGCTGTATGGAATCTCGGGCCGCATGGCCACGACGGCTTTCAACTCGTCGATGGCGCGATCGGTCTCGTAGAGATCATCGAGCATGGCGGCGACGCCCAGCCGCGCCTGTACCTCGGCCAGATCGGCCAGCCGCAGCGCGCCGTTCCGCACATCCTCCAGCATCCCGCGATAGGTGGCGAGCGCCGCGGCGTGATCCTGGAAGTAGACGTGATACAGGTCGGCGATGCTCGCCGGAAAGAAGGGATTGCGCGGATGGCGCGCTTCGAGCGTCCGCAGCAGAGCCAGCGCCTTCTCGGTCTGATGTTCGTACCACAGATAGATGAGGTGGAGCTGGTAATCCGCCTCGCTGCCCAGGTAGAGCCCCCGCTGCTGCGTTTCGATCATCTGCTGCAGGCCCTTCGCCTTGTCGCCGCCAGGCATGAGCAGCAGAAAGCGGAGGATCTTCAGCACGGTCGGCGAGATGTCGGCGATGTACTGATAGAGCCCGATCCCGAAATACGCGTCCGACATCCCGGGGTCGAGCGCGATCGCCTGCTCGAGGGCGTTCTTGATGCGCTTGCCGTAGCGGGCCGCCGAGAAGTACTCGGTGCGCTGCACGTGATACTGGCCGCGGAGACCGTAGGCGGCGCCGAGATAGAACCACGCCTCGGCGCGCTGAGGCTCCCGCCCGGTCCATTTCTCGGCCCCGGCAATGGCGATGTTGACCTTCTCCATGAACGGCGCGTCGTAGCGCTTGTTCATCGGATCGATCGCGATCCGCCACCACGCAATCCCGGCGCTGACAAGGGCGCACGCCTCGGACGGGGCGGGCGGGCAGGCCTGCGCCAGTTTCGCTTCCGCGCCGGCGAAGTCGGCGTCATACACCAGGCGGTAGGCGTCCGCGATTCCCGCGGCCCCGGTGAATCCCCTGATGGGCGCGGGACCGCCCGCGTCGAGACCGATGGTTCCGGAAAGCAGCACGATGGTGAGGGCGCTGATGGACAGGCCCCGGCCACGCCTCATAGCGCGCTCGTTCTTCGCTCCTGCCTGTCGGCGTGCCGTTCGATGGCCAGCGCGATGAGGCGATCGAGCAGGGTCGGATAGTCGACGCCCGAAGCCTCCCAGAGCTTCGGGTACATGCTGATGGTCGTGAACCCGGGAATCGTATTGATCTCGTTGACGAAGAGCGCGCCCGTCTCGCCGTTCATCAGGAAGTCCACGCGGCCCATGCCCGATGCGTCGACCGCACGGAACGCTTCGACGGCCAGCCGCCTCACTTCCTCAGCCTTCTCCGGCGCGATGCGGGCCGGGACGTGCAGCGTGGATCCCTCGTCCAGGTATTTCGCCTCGTAGTCGTAGAACTCCCTCGCCGGAACGATCTCACCCGGCAACGAGGCCTCGGGACGATCGTTGCCGAGGACCGAGCATTCGATCTCGCGCACGTTGGGCACCGCGGCTTCCACGAGGACCTTTCGGTCGAACCCAGCCGCGAGGTCGATCGCGGCGGCGAGCAGCCCCGTGTCCTTCACCTTCGTGATTCCGACGCTCGACCCCATGTTGGCCGGCTTGACGAAGACGGGCATCGCGAACCGGCGGCTGATTCGTTCGATCCAGCCGGACCGATCGGCAATCCACTCGCGTTTGTTGACGACGACGTGCTCGGGAACAGGCAGGCCTTGCGCAGCGAAGAGCACCTTCATGACCGCCTTGTCCATGCCCACGGCCGAGCCGAGCACGCCCGCCCCGACATACGGCACGTTGGCCAGCTCGAGCAGGCCCTGCAGCGTGCCGTCTTCGCCGTTTGGCCCGTGAATCACCGGGAAGACGACGTCGATGCGAAGGCCCCACACGAGCGCGAGATCCTGGGTCGTCTCCTGACCGGCGGCGAGCTCGGGTCCCCGGCGCTCGACGGTCAGCACCGTATCGTCGCCGTTCGGATAGGCGACCAGGTGCGCTTCACGCCCGACGCGAGACACCCGGGACTCGTACTCGCGCAGATACTCCTTGGCGTCCGCTTCGGTCGAGGCGGCCGGCGCGCGGTCGGGAACGACCAATCGGCCGTCCTGCCTGACATACAGGGCGACCGGGTCGTAGCGCTGGCGATCGAGCCTGGAGAGGACCGAACTCGCGGACCGAATCGAAACCAGGTGTTCACTCGACCTGCCGCCGAACATCACTCCGACACGGATTCGCTTCACGGTGCGGACCTCACGAGGTCAGGCAATTGACTTCAGGCTCCGGGCTTCAGGCTCGTCGGGACGAATGAACCTCCCGCCGGACCGAGGACGAGTCTCGACCGGCGACAGGGATCGCGGCTACCCACGGCGCCCCGGGGACGCGTCTGCGACCGCAGAACCGACCGCCGGAAGCCGGGCGAAGGAGGCCCGATAATCACGTCAAGGCTAATATAGCCCATGCGAAAGCGAGGTCCGAGTGTCCTCCGAGTTACTCGAGATTCGTCAGGGTCGGCTTGCGCGGCCTGAAGCCTGAAGCCCGGAGCCTGTCACCCAGCCCATGTCCTCCACGTTCGGCTTCCGCATCACTCACACCTGCGGCGCCGCCCGGCGCGGGGAGATGGCGACCGCCCACGGCGTCGTCCAGACGCCGGCCTTCATGCCCGTCGGCACGCGCGGCGCGGTCAAGGGCGTCACGCCCCGCGATCTCGTCGATCTCGGTGCGGAAATCATCCTCGGCAACACGTACCACTTGTCCCTGCGGCCCGGCGACGAGCTCATTGCCGGGCTCGGCGGCCTGCACCGGTTCATGAGCTGGGACCGGCCGATCCTCACCGACAGCGGCGGGTACCAGGCGTTCAGCCTCGGCGAGCGCCGGACCATCTCGGAGGAGGGCATTGCCTTCCGATCGCACCTCGACGGCAGCGATCACTTTCTCAGCCCCGAGCGCGCGGTCGAGATCCAGGCGCGGCTCGGATCCGACATCGCGATGGTGCTCGACGAGTGTCTCGCCCAGCCGGCCGGCGCGCTCGAGGTTCGCGCGTCGACCGAGCTGAGCGCGCGGTGGGCGCGGCGGTGCCGCGATCGGTTCCTCGCGCTTCGTGATCGGTCCGGGGCGGATTGGGACGGCGCCGGCGCGGCGTGGCCGGAGGTCGCCAACCCCGGCCAGGCCCAGTTCGGCATCATTCAAGGCGGAACATCGTTCGAAGTCCGCTCACTGAGCGTCGAGCGCACGACGGAGATCGGGTTCGAGGCGTACGCGATCGGCGGGCTGAGCGTCGGGGAGCCGCCCTCGGTCATGTACGACGTCACCGAGCACGCGGCGGCGCGGCTGCCCGCGGATCGCCCCCGGTACCTGATGGGCGTCGGCACGCCGCTCGACCTGGTCGAAGCGGTCGCGCGCGGAATCGATCTGTTCGACTGCGTGATGCCGACCCGCAACGCGCGCAACGGGCAGTTGTTCACCTCCGAGGGCCGCCTCGTCATCAAGAACGCCCGCTACGCCGCCGACCCGGCGCCGCCCGACCCCGCGTGCCGCTGCTACACGTGCAGGACGTTCTCGCGCGCCTACCTCCGTCACCTCTTTCTCTCCGGCGAGATCGCGGCGGCGGTGCTCAATACGCTCCATAATCTGCAGTTTTACCTTGACACCATGTCGAGGATTAGACAGGCTATTATGTTTGGCTCGTTGGCGAGCGTGAGGCAGTCCCTGCGCTCAGCTTATACCCGCCCGTCTCGGTGACTCATGACACTGACAGGACATCCTGGAACGTGGCCGGTCCTCGCCATGGCCGCGTCGCCCGACGGCGGCGCCAACCCGCTGGGAATGCTGCTCAGCTTCGGCGTGGTGATCGGGATCTTCTATTTCATCATGCTGCTGCCGATGAAGCGCAAGCAGAAGAAGGTGCAGGAGTTCCTTTCCACGCTCAAGGTCAACGACCGCGTCGTCACGACCGGCGGCATCTACGGCACGATTACCAAGGTTTCTGAACGCAGCGTCCAGCTCCAGATCGCGGAGAAGGTCCGCATCGAGATCGCCCGTGCCGCCATCGGCGGCTACCAGGGCCAGGAGCCGGTCCAGCCGGACACCACAGCCACTCAGTAGAACGCTATGAAGGACATTCGCTGGCGGGTGCTTACCACCCTGATTGTGATCGGGCTCGCGGTCTGGGCGATCGTGCCGCCCAAGGACCGCATCAAGCTCGGACTGGACCTCAAGGGCGGCGTCCATCTGGTCCTGAAAGTCGAGACCGACGAGGCGCTCCAGCTCGACACGGAGACGACGCTCGAACAGTTGCGCGAGGCGGTCGAGGCGAAGGGCATCACGACGGCGACCTTCACGGTCCTCACTCCGCAGCGAGTTCAAGGTCGAGGGCATTCCGGCGGCGCAGGACGCGGCCTTCCGCGAGGCGGCGAACGAAGTGCAGTCGACCTTCAACCGGGGATCCGGCGTCGCGGGCAGCTACACGTTCACGATGAAGCCGAACATCGCCGTGCAGCTCCGCGAGGACGCCGTGACGCAGTCGCTGCAGACCATCGAGCGGCGCGTCAACGAGCTGGGCGTCGCCGAGCCGCTCGTCGCGCCCTCGGGCGCCGCCAACGACCAGATCATCGTGGAACTGCCGGGCATGGAGGATCCCCAGCGCGCGAAGGGGATCATCCAGTCCACGGCGCAGCTCGAGCTCAAGCTGGTCGAACAGGGTCCGGCGAGCGACAAGGCCGCGCTGCTGACCGGCTCGAGCGGCGCCGTTCCGCCGAACATGGAAGTCCTCCCTGGCGCCTCCGACACCTCCAGCAGCGAGCGCGCCGAGACGGTGTACTACCTGGTCCGCAAGGTGCCGATCGTCACGGGACGCGACCTGCGCAATGCGAAGCCGTCGCTCGACGAGAACAACCGCCCGGCTGTCAGCTTCGAGCTCAAGAGCGATGGCGCGCGCAAGTTCGGCAAGGCCACCGGCGAAAACATCGGCCGCAGGCTCGCCATCGTGCTCGACGGCCGGGTGCAGTCGGCGCCGTCGATCGAGGAGCGCATCAACGAGTCCGGCCGCATCCATGGCAACTTCACGGTGCAGGAGACGCAGGACCTGGCGCTCGTGCTGCGCTCCGGCGCGCTGCCGGCATCCTTGACCTACCTCGAGGAGAACACCGTCGGCCCGACGCTCGGCGCCGATTCGATGCGCTCCGGCATCATCGCGAGCGCGGTCGGCCTCGGCCTGATCGTGTTCTTCATGCTGATCTACTACCGGCTGTCCGGTGTCAACGCCATCGTCGCGTTGCTGTTCAACCTGACGATCCTGCTCGGCCTCATGGCGTATATCGGCGCCACCATGACGCTGCCAGGCGTCGCCGGGTTCGTCCTGACGATGGGCATCGGCGTCGACTCGAACGTGCTGATCTTCGAGCGGATCAAGGAGGAACTGGCCGCGCAACGCGGCGTCAAGCAGGCCCTGAACGCCGGGTTCAGCCGCGTGTTCCTGACGCTGCTCGATACGCACATCACCGCGCTCATCTCGGCGGCGTTCCTGTTCCAGTTCGGGACCGGCCCGATCCGTGGTTTCGCCACCACGCTGTCGATCGGCTTGCTGTCGAACCTGTTCACCTCGACCTTCGTGTCGAAGACGATCTTCGAGTTGGTGCTGTCGGGCCGCAAGGTCCAGACGCTGAGCATCTAGCGACCGGACTAGGGGCACATGGAAATCTTCAAGAACCCGAACTACGACTTCCTCCGCTGGCGCTGGCACGCCTTGTTCCTGTCGTGGGCCATCATCGTGGCCGGCGCGATCACGTTCTTCACCGCGGGGCTGCCGCTGTCGGTCGAGTTCTCGGGCGGCACGATCGTGATCGTGGAGTTCGACAAGATGCCCGAGGTCGATCAGGTCCGCTCGGCCCTCGATCGCGCCGGGGTGCGGAGGTGGCGGCCAGAACGTCGTCGTCCAGCAGTACGGTCCCGCGTCGGCACGCCGCGTCATGGTGCGGCTGGCAGAGGCCGGCGTCGAGCAGGGCACGGGCCTGAGCAGGACGGCGGACCAGGTGCTCGGCGCGCTCGGCAAGGCGAATCTCGGCAACTTCAAGCCGGGCGGCACGCAAATCGTCGGGCCGATCGTCGGCAAGGAGCTGACGCGCAAGGGGTTCTGGGCGACCGTGCTCTCGCTCGCCGGCATCCTGGCCTACATCGCATTTCGATTCCGCTTCTCGTTCGCGGTCGGAGCCGTGGTCGCCACGATCCACGACATCCTCATCACGCTGTCGTTCATCCTGTTCTTCCGCTACGACATGTCGCTCAACGTGATCGCGGCGTTCCTCGACCTTCACCGGGTACTCGACCAACGACACGATCGTGATCTTCGATCGCGTGCGCGAGAACCTGCGCGGGATGCGCCGGGACACGCTCGACGATGTGGTGAACAGGGCCGTCAATCAGACGCTCGGACGGACGATCATCACCGCCGGCACGACGCTGCTGAGCGTCACCGCGCTGTTTCTCTTCGGCGGCGAGGTCCTCCGGGGGTTCGCGTTCACCATGCTCGTTGGCGTCATCACCGGCACGTATTCGAGCGTGTTCATCGCCTCGACGATCGTCACCTTCTGGAAGCGCAAGGCAGCGACCCGGGTTCCTGCCGCCGCGCCCGCGTCCGCCAGCGGGCCCTCCCGCAAGAAGGCCGGCGGCAAGGTGAAGGCCTCGTAGGCTCGACGGTCTGGCGCGTTGGACCTTCTGCTGGCGGCGCTGCTCGGGGCGATACAAGGGCTCACAGAGTTTCTGCCTGTCTCCAGTTCGGCCCATTTGATCCTTGTTCGGACGTTTCTCGGCGTGGATTCCGGCAAGCTCGGCATCGCCTTCGACGTGGCGTGCCACGCCGGCACGCTCATCGCGGTGCTGGCGTACTTCCGCCGGGATCTGCTGGCAATGCTGCGGGCGGCGCGCGGCGCGTTCTCGAGCGGCGCGACGGGCGCGGCCAGGATGGCGCAGCTCATCGCCGCCGGGACGATCCCGATCCTCGTGCTCGGGTTTCCGCTCGCCCGGCTCGAGGATCGTCTGCGGAATCCCTGGGTCGCAGCCGCGATGCTGGTCCTCGTCGGCGCGTTGATGCTTGCCGGCGATCGATTCGGGATCCGGACGCGGGCCGAGACCGCGTTGACGCATGCGGAGTCGGCCGGGATTGGGCTCGCACAGGCGGCGGCCCTGGTGCCGGGCGTGTCCCGGTCCGGCGCGACCATCACGGTCGGGCTGTTCCTCGGACTGACGCGGGAGGGAGCCGCCCGTTTTTCATTCCTGCTCGGCGTGCCGGCGATCCTGGCGGCGGCGGCGCACGAAGGCCTCGGGCTGGTCCGGACGGGCCTGGACGCCGGCGAGGCACGCCTCTTCGCCGTCGGCATGGCGGTGTCGGCTGTGGTGGGTTTCGGCGCGATCAGGTTCCTGCTGAGCTACCTGACGCGCCATTCGCTCGCGGTGTTCGCGTGGTATCGGTTCGCGCTGGCCGCGTCTTTCGTCGCGTGGTGGGCCCTCGGAAGGAGCTAGGCTCCGGTGATCCTGTGGTTGCGGCGCAACTTCGTGACCGGGTTGCTCGTGATCGTGCCGCTCGTCGTGAGCCTGGCGACCCTGGTCTGGATGTTCACGCTCATCGACGGCTTCGTCCAGCCGGTCTACGAGCGCTGGATCGGGTTCCGCGTCCCGGGCATCGGCATCGCGACGACCGCGCTGATCGTGCTCGTCATCGGCGTCGCGGCCAGCAACGTGCTGGGCAAGCGGCTGCTGAAGGGCGTCGAGACGACGCTGCTCCGGGTGCCGGTGTTCCGGACGATTTATTCGCCGGTCCGCCAGCTGGTCGGCGCGTTCTCGCCTGACAGCGAGTCCGGCTTCAAGCGCGTCGTGCTGGTGGAGGACGCGCGGCGGGGCATGGCGATCGGGTTTCTGACGAAGGAGTTCACACTGGACGTCGGCGGCGAAGCGGTGCCGATGATTTCGGTGTATGTCCCGACCAACCACCTGTACCTGGGCGACGTGTACGTGCTGCCGCGCGCGAAGGCGGTCTTTCCCGAGCTGACCGTCGAAGACGGCGTGCGCATCGTGCTGACCGGCGGCATGGCGATGCCCGAGACGGTGCGGGGGAAGACGGAAGGGCCCGCCCGCCGCGACGCGCGAGGGTAGGGTAGAATTCGAGCGTTTTTCGTGACCACAACCGCAACATGAGGCAGGGATGAACGTCATGCGTTATCTGTCCGGGGGTCGTCCAAGACGACGCGTTCCTGTGCTCGCCGGGATTGTCGCAGCGGCGAGCGTGTGCGTGCTCGCGCTGGTCAGCGCTCCGGCGATCGCCGGGCCGGTGCCCGGCCAGCCCGAAACCGTGCAGGCCGCCACCGAGCCCGTCGCCGTGCACCACACGCCGGGCGGCGAGGTGAACCTCAAGCTGCCGAGTCTCGAGCAGGGCGAATTCTTCGGGCTGAACGGGCACCAGCTGCTCGATGTTCGGCCTGGTCGTGTGCGTGCTCGGCCTGCTCTTCGGCCAGCTCACCTACACCCGCGTCCGGAAGCTGCCCGTGCACCAGTCGATGGCGGAAATCAGCGAACTGATCTACCAGACCTGCAAGACCTACCTGGTGAAGCAGGGCAGGTTCCTCCTGATTCTCGAGCTGTTCATCGGGTCGATCATCGTCGCCTACTTCGCCATGATCGGGCTGGAAGCCTACAAGATCGTCATCATCCTGATCTTCAGCCTGATTGGAATCGGCGGCAGCTACGGCGTGGCGTGGTTCGGCATCCGCATCAACACGCTGGCGAACTCGCGGACGGCCTTCGCGAGCCTGAGGGGCAAGCCGTTCCCGGTCCACGAGATTCCGCTGCGCGCGGGGATGAGCGTCGGGCATGATGCTCATCAGCGTCGAGCTGCTCATGATGCTGCTGCATCCTGCTCTTCATCCCGGGCGACTCGCGGGCGCGTGCTTCATCGGGTTTGCGATCGGCGAGTCGCTCGGCGCGGCCGCGCTGCGGATCGCCGGCGGCATCTTCACGAAGATCGCGGACATCGGGTCCGACCTGATGAAGATCGTCTTCAACATCAAGGAAGACGACGCGCGCAACCCCGGCGTCATCGCGGACTGCACGGGCGACAACGCGGGCGACTCGGTCGGGCCGACGGCCGACGGGTTCGAGACCTACGGCGTCACCGGCGTGGCGCTCATCTCGTTCATCCTGCTCGCGGTGAAGGACCCGCTCGTCCAGGTGAAGCTGCTCGTGTGGATCTTCATGATGCGCATCATGATGATCGTCGCCTCGGGCGTGTCCTACCTCATCAGCAACAGCATCACGAAGGCCCGGTTCCGCGACGCCGACAAGATGAACTTCGAAGCGCCGCTGACGCAGCTCGTCTGGCTGACCTCGCTCGTCTCGGTCGCGCTGACCTACCTCGTGTCGGGCCTGATGATTCCGGACCTGAGCGGCGATCCGACGCTCTGGTGGAAGCTCTCGACCGTCATCACCTGCGGCACGCTCGCCGGCGCGATCATCCCGGAGCTGGTCAAGGTGTTCACCTCGACGACCTCGGGGCACGTGAAGGAAGTCGTGACCTCGTCGCGTGAGGGCGGGGCGTCGCTGAACATCCTGTCCGGCTTCGTCGCCGGCAACTTCAGCGCCTACTGGCTCGGCCTGACGATCATGGGCCTGATGGCGGCGGCGTACCTCGTCAGCACGACGGGGCTCGCCGTGCTCATGCAGGCGCCGGCGGTGTTCGCCTTCGGCCTGGTGGCGTTCGGCTTCCTCGGGATGGGCCCGGTGACGATCGCGGTCGACTCCTACGGCCCGGTCACCGACAACGCGCAGTCGGTCTACGAGCTCTCCGTCATCGAGACGCTGCCCGGGATCAAGCAGGAGATCAGGAAGCAGTTCGGCTTCGACCTCGACTTCACCCGGGCGAAGGACCTGCTCGAGGAGAACGACGGCGCCGGCAACACCTTCAAGGCGACGGCCAAGCCGGTGCTCATCGGCACGGCGGTCGTCGGCGCCACGACGATGATCTTCTCGATCATCGTGGCGCTGACCGAGGGGCTGACGACCAACAAGGACCTGCTGTCGATCCTGCATCCGCCGTTCCTGCTGGGCCTCATCACGGGCGGCGCGGTCATCTACTGGTTCACCGGGGCGTCGACGCAGGCCGTGACGACCGGCGCCTACCGCGCGGTGGAGTTCATCAAGGCGAACATCAAGCTCGAGGGCGCCACCAGGGCGTCGGTCGAGGACACGCAAGCGGGTGGTGGCGATCTGCACCGCAGTACGCGCAGAAGGGGATGTTCAACATCTTCCTCGGCGTCTTCTTCTCGACGCTGGCGTTCGCGTTCGTCGAGCCGTTCTTCTTCATCGGCTACCTGATCTCGATCGCGCTCTTCGGGCTGTTCCAGGCCATCTTCATGGCCAACGCCGGCGGCGCGTGGGACAACGCGAAGAAGATCGTCGAGACCGAGCTCAAGCTGAAGGGCACGCCGCTGCACGCCGCGACGGTCGTCGGCGACACGGTGGGCGATCCCTTCAAGGACACTTCGTCGGTGGCCATGAACCCCGTGATCAAGTTCACGACGCTCTTCGGCCTGCTGGCGGTGGAGCTCGGCGTGTACCTGCGGCCGACGGCGGACCGTCCCTGTCGCGTGTGCTGGCGCTCGGGTTCTTCCTCGTCGCGTTGTTCTTCGTCTGGCGGTCGTTCTACGGGATGCGGATTGGTTCGGCCGCATGAAACGGGCGCGGATCGGGGAATTCGGCGGAGGAAGTCCCGGATGGCCACTTTTTGGAATCCGGTGTCTAACCGTGGCAGGAGCACCAGAGGTGTCGACGGCGGGAGGGCGGGCCCGCGCCCGGGCATCCCGTTCGTTGACACCCGTTTAATGGCGCGGCTATAATCGGCCGCCTTCGTGCAAACTGGACGTTCGGAGAGGCTAGGAGGACAGACCGGTGCCACGCGACATGTTCGGGGATGTCGTCAAATCCTCAATCACGCTCGGGAGCCGGAAATGGTACACGGTTCCGCTCTCGATTACTCGTCCACACCGTGGGGGTTGCCGCGCTCGTCATCATTCCCTTGATGGCGGCCGACATCCTGCCGACGCCACCGGCGATGATGGCCTTCGTGGCCGCGCCGCCGCCACCGCCACCGCCACCGCCGCCGCCACCGCCGCCGGCAGCCGCGGCGCCCAAGCCGGTGATGGACGTGAACCCGGCGGCCGCGCCCGTGCAGGCGCCATCCGAGATCAAACCCGAGACCGGTATCGAAGCGCCTGAGGGCGGCGTCGCGGGTGGAGTCGAGGGCGGCGTGCCGGGAGGCGTGGTGGGAGGAGTCGTGGGCGGGCTGCCTGAAGCCCCGCCGCCGCCGCCGCCGCCAGGCGCCGGTCCGCGTGGGCGGCAACATCAGGCCGCCGACCAAGGTGAAGGATGTCAGACCCGTCTATCCGAGCATTGCCCAGTCGGCCCGCGTGCAGGGCGTGGTCATCATCGAGGCGACGATTGGTCCCGACGGAAAGGTGAAGGACGCCAGAGTCCTGCGCTCGATCCCGCTGCTCGATCAGGCGGCGCTCGAGGCCGTGCGGCAGTGGGAGTTCACGCCGACGTTGCTCAACGGCGTGCCGGTGCCCGTCATCATGACGGTCACGGTCAACTTCACGCTGCAGTAGGCCCTGTCGGTCTGAAGCGTGCGAACGGGACCGGGGGGCCGCGGGCGCCCTTCGGCGGACAGCAGTAACGTTGGATACCCGGAGGATGGAGAGAAATGAACCTCATTGAGATGTGGAATCAGATGGGAGTCGTGGCCAAGGGAATCGCCGTGATCCTGTTCATCATGTCGATGATCTCATTCGGCGTGGCCATCGAGCGCATCTACACCTTCCTCAACGCGCGGAAGCAGTCGAAGCTGTTCGCCCCGCAGGTCGCCAAGCACCTCAAGGAAGGCCGCCTGAAGGACGCGATCGCGCTGTCGCAGAAGAAGGAATTCCGCTACAGCCACCTCGCGAAGGTCGTCCTGGCGGGCCTGCAACGAATACCAGTTCCAGCAGGAGACCAACGCCGGCCTGCAGCCGCGAGGACGTGGTCGACACGGTCCGCCGCGCGATCCAGCGCGCCAGCGCCCTGACGGCCTCCGACCTGAAGCGCGGCGTCGCCTCGCTGGCGACCATCGGCGCGACGGCGCCGTTCGTCGGCCTGCTCGGCACGGTCGTCGGCATCATCACGGCGTTCCAGGGCATCGCGGCCACCGGGTCGGGCGGCATCGGCGCCGTGTCCGCCGGCATCGCGGAAGCGCTGGTCGAGACCGCGCTCGGGCTGGTCGTGGCCATCCCGGCCGTCTGGTTCTACAACTACCTGACGGGCCGCATCGAGTACTTCAACGTGGAGATGGACAACTCCTCGTCGGAGATGGTGGACTACTTCATCAAGAAGACGGCGTAGGCCGCGCACACGGGTCCGGCCTGACCGGCCACGGTAGCACGACAGAGGAGACGGCCACATGGCAATGGATGTGGGCGGCGCCAAGGGCGGCCTGAAGGCGGACATCAACGTCACGCCTCTCGTGGACGTCATGCTGGTGCTGCTGATCATCATGATGCTCATCGCCCCGATGCTGCAGAAGGGCGTTGACGTGAAGCTGCCGCAGGCGTCCAACAGCGCCGACAAGCCGGAAACGCAGGAACAGACCGTCGTCGCGGTCACCGCCGACAGGCGGTTGTTCCTCAACGGCATTCCGACGCGCGAGGACGACCTGCTGACGCAGGTCAATGCGGTGATGGAGACACGGAAGGAGAAGGTCGTCCTGATCAAGGGCGACGATCGACGCTCCGTACTCGGCGATCATGTCCACGATGGACCGGCTTCGCGAAGCCGCACATCGAGAACATCGGGCTCATCACCGAGCGCAAGGTTCGCGGCGGCGAAGTGGGAGGGCAGTGATGAAACACGCTCACAAGCACTTCGGCGCCGAAGACGTGGTGGTGGGCAAGGAGCTTCATGCCACCGCGGACATGAACGTCACCCCGCTCATCGACGTCCTGCTCGTGCTGCTGATCATCTTCATGGCGGCCCTGCCGTTGACCCAGAAGGGCATCGACATCAACCTGCCGCCGGAGACGAAGAACACCAACCAGCAGAACGACCCGAGCAGCCAGATCGTGCTCGAGTACACGGCGGACCGCCACATCGCGGTCAACAAGCAGGACGTGACGATCCAGGACCTCGAGACGCGGCTCCGGAACATCTTCGAGCAGCGCAAGGACAAGACGATGTTCATCGTCGGTGACGGCCGCGCTCCGTTACGGCGACATCGTCGAGGTCATCGACGCGGCGAAGGGCGCCGGCGTGGAGAAGGTCGGGATCGTGACCGAGGCCATGCGAACTGCCGCGGGTGTCCGGCCCGGAGCCGGGAACTAGCGCGGCGGGCCAGGCGGCTCGGCGCTCGCGAATCGAGGAAATCTGACGGCTGCCTCGTCCCACCGGGGATGGGGCAGCCGTTTGCTTTGTACCGCCGCTCGCGGGTCCTGCCCGAGCAGGTGCCTGACGCTCGGTCACCCGCGAGCAGCTCGTCGCAACTCGCTCACTACCTCTTCGTCCCCTTCACGGCCCCGCCGTCACTGCTCTTGCCCTCCAGGACGCGTCCGTCCGCAGACAGCGTCACCGTGTCGACCCCGCGGCCTCCTCGATGCGTGAGGCGAACCTGGCGCCGTGCCGGGTCGGCGATCACCCACTGCCCGCCGCCGATGAGGTTGCTGCCCTGGTAGAGGTCGAACGTCCCGTCGCCGAAGACGACGAACGTGCGGCCGGAGACCCAATTCCAGGTGCCGACGAGGTCCGCATCGATCGTTCCGGCCGCGACGGCGACGCTGCGCTTCGCCAGCCGAAGCGCCGCGCCGTCGCTGGAAGTGCCGGTCAGCGTGCGGCCGTCGGCCGAGAGCGCGACGGTGTCCACCGTGCCTCCCGGGCGATAAGTGAGGCGAAGGGTGCGAATCGACGCGTCGAGGACCGTCCACTGGCCCCCGCCAATCAACCGGCCGTCCTGATGGAGGTCGAACGTCCCGTCGGCATAGATGACGATCGTCCGTCCGGCCACCCAGATCCACGTGCCAACCAGCTCGGCGTCGAGCGACCCTCGGGCCGGCGTCACGGTGCGTTTCGTGCCGCGCACGGGTTGGCGATCGGTGTTCGTGCCGTCGAACGAGCGGAGGTCGGCGGAAAGCACCACCGTGTCCACCACCATGCCAAGTCGATGAGTGAACCGCACCTCGCGCGTCTCCGGGTCGGTGACGGCCCACTGTCCGCCGTCAATCAGGTTGCTGCCCTGAAAGAGGTCGAACGAGCCGTCGGAGAACACGATGAGCGTGCGGCCGGTTGGCAGGCTCCACGAGCCCACGAGCTCGGCGGCCAGAGGAGACTGGGCGCGCGGAGCAGGTTTGCTCAGCTGGTTGCGATCCTGAGAAGCCGCGACGAGGGGGTGTTGCCGGAGCGTGCCGCCTCCGAACGACAGCACGATCAGGCAGATCGCGTTGACAAGGATGAGGCGTGAGGGGCAGATTCGGGCCGGGCGCGTTCGTGTGACCGTTCGATCCTGGGCGGCGTCCATCGTGTTCATCCTCACCGGCCGCGGGCGGAGGATGGTTCCCGCCCGTTACGGTTCGCTCGAGGTCGCCTCGCGCCGCCCGAGCAGCGCCGCCGGCCAGCGAGGGAAGTCGAACAACTGGACCAGCGCCTCCCGGGGCGACGCGGCGGGCTCGGTCAGCCTCACGTCGAGCCGGCGCGCGATGGCCCACCATCCGACGCCCCACACCATTCCCACGGCGACATCCGCCACCATGTGCTGTTTGACGAAGAGCGTGGAGACGGTGATGGCGCAGGCGATGACGAACGTCACGCCGTCCAGCAGGCGGCCGCGCTCGCCCCGCATCACCAGCCACACGATCCACGAAATCGCCACGTGCATGCTGGGCAGGTTGTTGGCGCCCGGGTTGAAATCCGCCGCGTACTCGGACGCCAGCAGCCGCGCGCTGAGCGACGAGCCGAGCGTGGGCCGCGGGAAGGCGATCGGTAGAAGCAGGTAGAGCACGAAGGCGGTGGCGTTCGCCAGCACGAATGCGAGCAAGGCCGCGTTGTATCGGCGCCAATCTCGCAGGACGAGGAGCGGGAGGAACGGGAACAGGTAACACAGCTCGTAGGGCCACACGAACGCCGGGATGACCGGGATCGCGCGATCGAGCCGCGTCGTCAGGTCGAAGGTCTGGAGCGTGGCCGCGAGGCTGCCGACCACCTCGAAGGCGACCAGCCAGAGCAGGTATGCGACGACGGCGACGCTCGTGTAGAAGCGGCGATCCGATGAAGGAAACTCGATCCGGAGGGGAGACAACCTCAACCGGACGCCGGCGGCTGCGAGGGCCACGGACAGGACCGTCCCGATCCCGACCACGCGTATGGCGAAATCGTACCCACTCGGCATCTCGAGCTCCTTCACGACGGCCTGGTCGCGGCGGCGGTTGGCAATCTTGTGCGGGCTACGTTCGCCTCAACAAGAATAACGCGGGAACGCCCCGTTGCGATCGCAAGACTGCCGGCCGGGGCGGCCCAGACCGGCTCCCCGGAGGGCGGCCCACAACGGAACGGGCCGTCCCACCGGAGGTTCCGGTGAGACGGCCCGTCGAGGCACTCGAGACGCAGGGGGACGGCGCTACTGGATGCCTGACACCTTCTTCTTCTTGAGGGCATCGGCCTGGTCGCTCAGCTTGGTGGCTTCCTTCAGCAGGGCCTGCTGGATGGCCGGGTCCTTCTCAATGTTGGCCTTCAGGCGGAGGAGGAGGCCCTTGTAGACGAT
Source organism: uncultured Acidobacteriota bacterium (assembly GCA_963695795.1). Lineage (GTDB taxonomy): Bacteria > Acidobacteriota > Vicinamibacteria > Vicinamibacterales > JAKQTR01 > CAVOHU01. The sequence continues at coordinate 310,833 of CAVOHU010000004.1, forward strand.
GGCCTCCACGTAGTCAGCCTTCAGCTGGAGGGACTTGTCGACAAACTGGATGCCCTGCTCGACATACTTCTTCTTCTCGGCTTCCTTGAGACGGAAGTCGCGGTACGCCTTGTCCCAGAAATATGTGGCGATCATGTAGTACGCCTCGGGATTGTTCGGCTCCCGGGCCGCCCGCTGCTCGAACGCATCAATCGCCTTGTCGAACTCTTCCTGGCGATTGTAGAAGCCGGCGAGCTGCATGTAGACCGCCGAGTCGTTCGGCTTCACTTCCTTCGCCTTGAGCAGCGCGGCTTCGGCCTTCTCGTACTCGCCGGCGTCCTCATAGACCTTGCCCAGCTTGAAGTAGTTCTCCGGATCGGAGGGGTCGAGCTTGAGCATCTGCTGCACGATCGGCTCAGACTGGCTGGAGTCGTTCATCTTGTCCGGCCCGTACGCGGCGAGCAGGAAGTCGAGCGCGAGCTTCTTGAGCTTCGTGTCGGGCTCGAACTCGACGGACTTCTTGTAGTTCTCGACCGCCCTGGTCAGGTAGCTGTCGTTCTCCGCCTCGCCCTTCCGGCTCGGCTTGTAAAGCTGATCGTAGCTGTTGGCGAGGTAGAAGTAGGCATTCGTCAGCTTCGGGTCGTTCGCGATGCATTCCTCGTACTTGACCGCCGCCCGCTTGTATTCCTGCTGCTGGTAGAGTGAGTGCGCTTCCTTGATGGCCTTTTTCGCCTTCAGCGTCCCGAACTGGCTACAGGCGGCGAGTGAGATCGCCAGCAGGGCAATCACTGCCAGCGGTCCGACGCGCCAGTTACGCCTGTCCATTGTGTCCCCCTTACGCGCGATGCGCGGTAATGACCGGCCGGAGACGGCCGCGGTGATGAATCGGTGTAAATCGCGAAGAATGACGGCCAGACAGGGCAGTCGCCGCTCCCGCGAAGGGAAGACATCTTCCCAAGCAGAGGCAGTATAGTGTCCCGAAAAAACGCAAGTCAAGCAACTCTCATCCCGCCAGAATGCCGGTCGATCCGCCTGCCTTGACCCTGCCGAGAGTCGGCTCCTATCATTGGAGGGGCCGCATCCCACCTGCGACCGCATGCGAGCAGCCTGACCAGACGCTCCCGTTCTTCCGGAGGCCCGGGTGGCCGGAGGACTCTACACGGTTAGACACCGCCGGCGATGATTCGATTCGAAGACCTCGTGGACAAGGTGCGGGGCTACGTCTCCGCCGACGACATCGAGTCGCTCAGGAAGGCGTATGTCTTCTCGGCGCTCGCCCACAAGGGCCAGGTCCGGCGCTCGGGCGAACCCTATCTCGTCCACCCGCTGGAAGTGGCCGATTTCCTGGCCGACCTGCACCTGGACCCCGCCGCGATCATCGCCGGACTGCTGCACGACGTCGTGGAGGACACGCTGGCCACCGGCGACCGCATCCGGGACCTCTTCGGCGACGAAGTCGCCCACCTCGTCGAGGGTGTCACGAAGATCGGCGCCATCCCGTTCTCGACGGCCGCCGACCGCCAGGCGGAGAGCTTCCGCAAGATGCTCCTCGCGATGGTCGACGACATCCGGGTCATCCTCGTGAAGCTCGCCGACCGCCTCCACAACATGCGCACGCTCCAGTACATGCCGGACGAAAACCGCGAGCGCATCGCGCGGGAGACGCTCGACATCTACGCCCCGATCGCCAACCGCCTCGGCATGAGCCGCGTGAAGAACGAGCTCGAGGACCTGGCGTTCCGCTTTCTCGAGCCCGAGGCCTACGAGGCGCTCAAGGTGCAAGTGGAGCGGCGGCGCAAGGAAACCGAGGGCCTTGTCGAGGAGATCCGGAAGACGGTCGTCGCGAAGCTCGACGAATCACAGGTGCCGATCGTCGAGATCGAAGGGCGCATCAAGCGGCTCTACAGCATCCACCTCAAGCTCAAGCGCCAGAAGATCGACTTGACGCAGGTCTACGACCTGCTCGCCCTGCGCGTCGTCACCAAGACCGTGAAGGACTGCTACGCGGCGCTCGGCATCATCCACCAGACGTGGCCGCCGGTGCCCGGCCGCATCAAGGATCTCATCGCGACCCCGCGGCCGAACGGCTACCAGTCGCTGCACACCTCGGTCATCAGCGACCGCGGCATTCCGTTCGAGGTGCAGCTCCGGACCGAGGAGATGCACCGGCACGCGGAGGAGGGCATCGCGTCGCACTGGAAGTACAAGGAGGGGCGGGTCGGCGCGGCGCGCGACGAGCGCTACTTCAAGTGGCTGCGCCAGATGCTCGAGTGGCAGCAGGAGGTCCGCGATCCCCAGGAGTTCATCCAGAACCTCAAGGTGGATCTCTACCCCGAGGAGGTCTACACCTTCACGCCCAAGGGGCTGGTGAAGGCCCTGCCGCGGGGCGCGACGATTATCGACTTCGCCTACACGATTCACACCGACGTCGGCCACCAGTGCGTGGGCGCCCGCATCAACGGCAAGATGATGCCCATCCGCACGCTGCTCAAGAACGGCGACATCGTCGAGATCGTCACGGCCGCGAAGCACCGGCCGAGCCGCGACTGGCTGAACTTCGTCGTCACGGCCCGGGCTCGGAACAAGATCAAGCAGTTCCTGCACACCGAAGAGAAGAACCGCGCGATCGACATCGGGCGGCGGCTGTTCGAAAAGGAGGCGCGGCGGTTCGACGTCAACATCAAGTCGCTGCTCGAGGGCGACGGACTCGACCGGGTGGCCAACGAGTGGGGCGTGCAGAAGGGGCTGGAGCTGCTGGCGGCGATCGGATACGGAAAGGTCGGCGCCCGCCAGGTGCTCTCGAAACTGTCCCCGGGCGAGGAGCTGACCGAGAAGCCGGAATCGAAGGTCGCCTCGGTCGTCAAGCGCGCGATGGGCCTGGGCGGCGACCGCATCAAGGTGCGCGGCGCCGATGACCTGCTGGTCTTCAGGGCGCGCTGCTGCAATCCCATCCGGGGCGAGAAGATCGTCGGCTACATCACCCGCGGCAAGGGCGTGTCGGTGCACTCGGTCAACTGTCCGAATGTCACCAATCTCCTGTTCGATCCCGATCGGCGGATGGAGGTGGAGTGGGACAAGGGCGACGACTCGGGCCGCTACACCGTGCACCTGGCCATCGAGGTCGAGGACCGCCCGGGCATGCTCGCCGAGATCAGCACCCGCATCGCGGGCATGAAGACGAACATCACGGGCATCGACGCCCACATCGACGAGGAGCGCCGGGGCCAGATTCACGTCACGATCGAGATCAGCGACATGAAGCACCTCGAGAAGGTGATCAAGACGCTGCGATCGGCGAAAGGCGTGCTATCGGTGGACCGGTCCCGGTCGGTGCCGGTCGATGGGGCACGGCGGGTGGCGACCGGCGCCCCCGAGAAAGGGGCGTAGGGCGGCCCGGTGGGTCGCCCGCGGGAACCGCCCGTTGTTCAGTTGACCGTGTCAGAGAACCGCGATGATGTCGATCTCGACGCGCGCGTCCTTGGGGAGCCGCGCCGCCTGCACGGTCGACCGGGCGGGCGCCGGCGCGGTGAAGTAGGTCGCGTAGGCCGCGTTCATCGCCGGGAAATCGTTCATGTCCGCGAGGAACACCGTCGTCCGCACGACGTTCTCGTAAGAGGCGCCCGCCTCTCTCAGAATCGCGCCGATATTATCGAGCACGCGGCGTGTCTGCGCCGAGATGTCGCCTTCGACCATCGCGCCGGTCGCAGGGTCGAGCGGAATCTGGCCCGATGCGAAGAGCAGATTGCCGGCGCGCACCGCCTGGGAGTACGGGCCGATGGCCTGGGGAGCCCCTGAAGTCGCAATCGCGTGACGCATGATGACCGATGCTCCCTCTTGGAATCGACGGGTGTCAGGCTGCCTTCACGACCTTGCCCGAGCGGAGGCAGCGGGTGCAGACGCGAATCCGCTTCGTTCCGCCGTTGATGGTCGCCCGGACCCGCTGCAGGTTCGGCTCGAACCGCCTGGGGGTCACATTGTGGGCGTGGCTGATGTTCCGGCCCACGACGGGCCCCTTCCCGCAGATCTCGCAGCGCTGTGCCATGGTGATCTCTCGTCTCTCTTCGCCCTGCGCGTCCTCGCGGGCAGGCACGAAACCCCAAGTATAACACGGGCCCTGCGCGCCCGGTCGCGGGCTACGGAATCAGAAGCGATGACGGCGCGGCCGCCGGAGCGGCGGCCCTCGCGGGCTCACCGCCATCCTGGCGGAACTGGCGCGACATCCGGCCCGAGAGCTCGATGAACGTCCGCGGAGACGCAGGCGATGCGGCAGCGACTTCCCTGACGCGATGCTCGATCTGCCGCAGGGCCGCGGCGGCGTCGATGGCGAGAGCGGATGGCCGGTCGCGGCCGGCCTCGTCGAACACGGTTCGCATGTCGCCGGCCAGGCGCCCGGCCAGCCTGGACTCGGCAGGGTGCTCGTAGATCACGCCCTTGGCGGCGGTCTCGTAGGTGGAGGCAAGTGCCGCGCTCGCCGCGGCGACGTCGGAATCCTGAAGGGTGTCGAGCCCTTCTCCCCTGAAGCGATCGACGAGCGTCAGGCAGAGCATGAACAGCCGCTGCTGGGGCTCGCTCAGCACGCGCAACGCCGGGAGAATGGCGGCCAGATCGCGATCCTGCTGCCTTCGCACCGTGGCCGCGGGGTGCGCCCTGGCGTTGGTGAGGTACACGCAGGTTTCGGGGCAGTTGATCTCCGTCAGCCGCTTCGAGCCGCAGCACACCGGACAGATGTCCTGGCGCACACCCGGACATGCGCGGCGCGCGGAGCGCGACTGACAGAGTGGGCAACGCATGTTGCAAGAATTACACGATCCCCCACGACCGTCAACGTGACCCGCCGCACGCGCGCCGCGAACCGACACACGTCGTCGCGGAATGGAAATTGTGCGATCCCGTGCGCCGGTACGTCGACCAATTACGCCAGAGATCACCGAGGTTCGCTTACCAGAGTGGTGTGTCCTGACGTGTCCGGAAAACCACATCGAAGCCCCGCCGTGGCGTTCCTGTCGAATCAGGTTTCGGGGACAGGTCGAGGTGTTTCCGGTGACAGAACCTTTCTCGGGAGGTCGGCGTCTAAATGGCTGACGGGAAGCCGTCAGAGGAACCTCAACAACCTACTTGACGCGCCGTAAGTGGCTGAATTCATGATGGATAGGTTCAGAGCTAATTCATCAGCATTCAGTCGGGTGATTCGGGCGATTCCCGGATGCCTGCGTCCCGTCCGCCATCGCCTCTTGACAGGAGTGTACGAGGTGAGTAGAATGGCAGGTTCTTTGCAGGCCTAGGGGTGCTACCGGGATCCCGGCGACCACGGGAAGGGGGCGAAAGGAGCGTGGGTACCATGACTACGAACGAATCGAAGACGAACCGGATGCAAGGCGAGCGGTACGACGAGTTGAAGCGGATGCTCGAGGAGCGCCGGAAGGAGATCATGAGTCAGGTGCAGGAGAAGATTCGAGACGTCCGCACCGAGGGCACCCATGGCAAGCTGAGCGAGGTCTTCGACGCCGGCGAGAGCTCGGAGGCCGACATCCAGGAGGACATCGAGTTCGCGCTCATCCAGATGAAGGCCGAAACGCTCACCAAGATCAACGAGGCGCTGTCCCGGCTCGAGGAAGGCGAATACGGGTACTGCTTCGAGTGCGGTGAGGAGATTACGAAGCAGAGACTGAGGGCGCTGCCCTTTGCCGTGCGATGCAAGGACTGCGAGGAAGCGCGCGAGACCGCCGCGAACCGCGAGCGCCTGCTCGCCCAGCGCTCCGCACCCTCCTCGCTCTTCTTTGACATCTCCAGCTAACCTGCGGCATTCTTCTCGCGGTTTCCGGCGCCATCCCCGGCGCCGGGAACCGTCGGCCATTCCACCTGTTTCGGAGGAAAGACAGCGGGTCGCGCGGTAATGGCGCCCCCCGGAAGGGTTGCACATGAGCGATCTTCCTGATCGGCCTCCGTTCGAGGATCTCGTCGGCGGCGAGAAGGCTCTGGCCATTCCGCCCGAACTGCCCATCCTGCCGCTGCGCGACACGGTGCTCTTTCCGAACTCCTTCATGCCGCTGGCCGTGGCGCGCGAGAGCTCGGTGCGCCTGATCGACGAGGCGATCGGCGGCGGGAAGCTCATCGCCGTCTTCACGCAGCGCGACGCGTCGGTCGAGGAGCCGCGGCAGGAGGATCTCTACCCGATCGGCACCGCCACGCACATCCACAAGATGTTCAAGCTGCCCGACGGCAGCCTGCGGCTCATCGTCCAGGGGCTGGCGCGGGTGCGCCTCGAGCGGATCGTCACGGTCGAGCCGTTCATTCGAGGGGACGTCTCGAGGGCGGCGGAGATCTCACGCGACGAGGACCGGCTCGAAGTCGACGCGCTGCAGCGCAACATCAAGACGAATTTCCAGCAGGTCGTCTCGCTCTCGCCGCTCCTCTCCGACGACCTGCAGACGCTGGCCCTGAACATCACCGAACCCGGCCGGCTCGCGGACTTCATCGCCTCGAGCCTCAGCACGATCAGCACCGTCGTCAAGCAGGAGATCCTCGAGACCGTCGATCTGCGCGAGCGGATGGCGAACCTCAACCGGATCCTGATCAAGGAGCTGGAGGTCCTGGAACTCGGCTCCAAGATCCAGTCGCAAGTCCAGTCCGAGGTCGGCAAGAACCAGCGCGAGTACTTCCTGCGCGAGCAGATGAAGGCCATCCAGCGCGAGCTCGGTGAAGGCGACGACCAGACGAAGGAGATCGAGGAGCTTCGCGGGAAGATCGAGGCGGCCGGGATGCCCGAGCCCGTCAAGAAGGAGGCATTACGCGAGCTCGATCGGCTCTCGAAGATGCCGGCGGCCGCGGCCGAATATACGGTGTCGCGCACCTACCTCGACTGGCTCGTGGCCGTGCCGTGGGCGAAGCGCACCGATGAGGTCATCGACCTGGCCAGGACCAAGTCGATCCTCGACGCCGATCATTCCGGCCTCGAGAGGGCAAAAGACCGCATCCTCGAGTACCTGGCCGTTCGCAAGCTGAATCCGGCGGTCAAGGGGCCGATCCTCTGTTTCGTCGGACCGCCGGGGGTGGGGAAGACCTCGCTCGCCAAGTCCATCGCCTCCTCGCTCGGGCGCAAGTTCGTGCGCGTCTCGCTCGGCGGCATGCGCGACGAGGCGGAGATCCGTGGCCACCGGCGGACCTACATCGGCGCCCTGCCGGGCCAGGTCATCCAGGGGCTGCGCCGTGCGGAGTCGAAGAACCCGGTGTTCATCCTGGACGAGATCGACAAGCTCGGCTCCGATTTCCGGGGCGACCCCGCCTCGGCGCTGCTCGAGGTCCTGGACCCGGAGCAGAACAACACGTTTCGCGATCACTACCTCGACGTGCCATTCGATCTCTCCGAGGTGCTCTTCATCACGACCGCCAACGTGCTGGACCCGGTGCCGCCCGCGCTGCGTGACCGCATGGAAGTGCTCGAGCTGCCGGGCTATACCGAGGAAGAGAAGCTCAAGATCGCGCAGGAGCACCTGGTCGCGAAGCAGGTCACGAACCACGGGCTGACCTCCGAGGTCGCCGCCTTCACCGACGCGGCACTGCGCAGCGTGATCCGCGGCTACACGCGCGAAGCGGGCGTGCGCAACCTCGAGCGCGAAATCGGATCGCTCTGCCGCAAGATCGCCCGGCGGCGGGCCGAGGGCGACGAGTCGCCCGTCGAGGTGACGCCCGAGCGCGTCATCGAGATGCTCGGCGCGCCGAGGATCCTCGACGAGGAGATGGCCGACCGCACCAAGCAGCCCGGCGTGTCGATCGGCCTGGCGTGGACGCCGACCGGCGGTGAGGTCCTCTTCATCGAAGCGTCGCGCATGCAGGGCTCCGGGACCCTGACGCTCACCGGCCACCTCGGCGACGTGATGAAGGAGTCGGCCCGCGCCGCGCTCTCGTGGCTTCGCGCCAACGCACCGAAGTACGCCATCGAGGCCGATTTCTACAAGAAGTCAGAAATTCACATCCACGTGCCCTCAGGAGCCATCCCGAAGGACGGGCCCTCGGCCGGCGTCGCCATGGTGACCGCTCTGGCGTCGGAGCTGACCGGGCGGCCGGCGCGAGGCGACCTGGCGATGACCGGCGAAATCACGCTCGCCGGCCGCGTGCTGCCGATCGGAGGCGTGAAGGAAAAGGTCCTCGCTGCGCGGCGCGTCGGCATCCGCGAGGTCATCCTCCCTCGCCAGAACGAACGTAACGTCGTCGAGGATCTGAGCGAAGACCTGCGGCGAGACATGCGCGTCCACTACGTCACGGACATCGACGACGTGCTGGGACTCGCGCTGCAGCCGGCGGAGGCGGCGTCCGCGCCGGCAGAAATCGCACCCGCGGCGGCGCCCGAACCGGCCCCCGAGCCGGTCGCAGTCGAGACGATCTGAGGTTCGCCCCCATCAGCAGGACAGCTACCCGGCCGTCCAGCCGCAGAAGGACCGGCCGGCTTGGCCTCTGGATCTAGGTCGGGGCTTCTCTGGCCCGGACGGAGTCGAGGGCAGCCCGGGCGACGAGCTGCATCCGGCGCGCCTGCCGGCCTGATGTCCGACGAGAGTCGCGTCAGGCCGTTTCGGGCCAGTTGCGCCGTTCGAGGAATGTCGTCGGCTCGAGCCGGCGCCCGTGCGGGTACTTCCTCGCCTCCCGCCGGGCCGACCACAACATCACCGGGCCGGCCGCGCGATCGATCCATCGTGTGAGACTGCCGAACTCGCGCTCAATATCCTTCCTGAGATCGCGGATTCGCTGACTGACCTCGGCGTTCGACTTCCGCAGGTACTTCTCCATCGCGAACAACGCGGCGCCGTATCCTCTCCGGAGATCCCGCGCCGTCTCACGGATCCGCTCCCGAACGCGGGGATCGGGGTCGTTGTGATACTTCCGCCACCGCTCCATCATCGTCCGGGCCAGCCGGTAGATGCTCGGCCCGTTGCGTTCGTAGTCGAGCCGGAACGCCCAGTCGAGGATCGACTTCGACTGCTCGCGCGAGATCGCGGCGTGCCGGAAGTTGAACCGATCCTGCCCGTGAATGTCCGCCAGGTCGACGTCAGCGAGCAGCCGGCCCTCGTCGGACATCTCCTGGTAGAGCGGCGTGCCAGGCACGGGCGTGTAGAGCATGAACTGGTGAAAGTCCGTCTCGTGGGCCACGGCGTGCTCGATTTCGCCGGTGATGTTCTCCGGTGTGTGGTGCTCGAGGCCGACGATCGTCGATCCCAAGACGCCGATGCCGTGGGCCTGGAGCTCCCGCGTCAGCGTCATCGTGTCGGAGTCCCGCAACTTCGCGTAAGCGCTTTTCGGCGCTTCGAGCCCCAGCCAGATCCACGAGATGCCCAGCTCGACCAGCTCGCGGATCCGGTACTTCCGGATGGCGTTGGCCGACGAGAACACATAGAGCGACCAGGCCTTGCCTTTCGCCTTCATGTGCTCGAGCAGCTCCATGGCGCGCGCCTTGTACAGGAGGAAGTTCTCGTCCATCATGAAGAAGGACTTCACGCCAAGGCGCGCCTCCGCGTCGCACATCGCGTGGAAGATGTCGGCGCCGCGCTCGAAGAAGTTGACGACCTTGCCCTTGCCGCCGAAGAACGCGGAGGTCGTGCAGAAGTTGCAGCCCATCGGGCAGCCGACTGAGGGGATGATCGTCGCCGTCGGGCTTCCGCTGCCGGAGGGATTCTGCAGCCCCATCACGCTGAATCCGAACCCGGACGGGATGACGGGGTGCGTGATCGGCGCCTCGGCATCCTCGCCGAGGAATTCGCGGAACCACCTGACGCCCTCGCCCTTGACGCAGTGGTCGGCGTTGACGAGGTGCTCGATGCCCGGGATGGCCGTCACGTGGCCGCCGACGACGATGGTCGCCTTCGGCGCGTGGGCGCGCACCAGGCGGCACATCTCGCGGACCTTGCCGACATTCACGATGATGCTCGAGATGCCGACGATGTCGTAGTCCTGCGCGTGGAGCTCCTCGATGAAGCGCTCGCGCGTCGGAAAATCGAGAACGGCGCAGGGCGCCGAGATGTTGTGCTGGATGAAGATGATGCCCCACGAGCGGTGGAAGAGCCTCAGTGAAAACGGACCCTGCTCGCGCGTGACCTGGTTATGGTACAGCTCCATCGGGTTGATGGCGCGGCTCCCGAACGAGTCGTTCTGCGCGTACGGACCGAAGACCGACGTCAGGAGCACGCGCGCGCGCGTGCCCTTCGGATGCGGCATGAACCCCTGACCTTTCAGACGACCTGGGATGGGCGGGTCGTACGGAATGCTCCACACTCGGCGGAATGAGGAGGATGCTCGCTCATGATACGCCCGATGACCGCCTTAGCGCGACCGGCGTCCCCGGCCGCGCCGTCACGCGGTTCGCGAGCAGGGGGATCAGCGCGCGCCGAGACACGCGCGGCACGTTCCGTCGGTGAATCGGCGTCGGCAATCCTGCATCGCCCGATCCATGCTCACGCGGCCGACGGCGCCTCGATAGGCCTGGCAGGTGGGCTCGCTCATCTGTGAGACGGAGGGCTCCTGGACCACGACCTGCCCTCCGCGCGCGCCGGTCAGCCGTGAACCGTCCTCGTCGGAACGGAGTTCGATCGCATCCTTGCCGTGCGACAGCTGCAAGGCCGCCGCGGAGTCGGGGCCGGCAACCAGCAGCGCGACTTGTCGTTGTCGGGTGTCGAGCGTGAGGCCGGCGTTGCCCGACGGCTCCCAGGTCACGTATCCGCCGCGCTCCTGCCCGCTGCCGTCGTAGATCAGCAGGCCCGCCGCCTTCTCGCCGCGCGGGACGCGCTTCCCGTTGATGACCGCATCCGGCAGGTCGCCGCCGATTCGAACTCGCTCAACGCCGTTCCCGTCGACCACCACGAGCTCGGTGGCCCGGAGTGGGCCGGGCGGCGCTCCGGCGGCACCGGTCGCCCGCTGACCGGACACGCCACCCGTCACCAGTGAGGCGCCGAGAATCGCGAGCAGGACGAACTGGCCGGTGATGAGCCTCATGAGACGGCGATTGGTGCGCTCACACATCGCGAGCCTGGCAGTCAGATCTGCGTCCATCGATCCCTCCGCCTGATGGTTGATGGGTTGCCGGTTCAGTCGAGGTCACGCGCGACGAGTTGGCCGGCCTGAGCGCGCCATGACAGGTTCAGGTGCGACGCGCCTCTGCATTTGACGACGGCGGGACCGCCTCGGTTGGAAGATCCTGCCCCGGCACTTGATCAGACCAGCGTCAGCCCCCAGGCGGTCTTGAGATCGATGATCTCGCCGCGCCGCACCATCGCTCGGGCCTCCTCGAGGGGGACCACGACCGACCGGATGTCCTCGTCTTCGTCGAGTTCGGCCTGCGGACCTGACGGATCGGGCGGCCGCAGGCCGGTTAGCTTGAAATAGTGCATCGCCTCGGTGACGAATCCGGGTGTCGGGTACCACGATCCGGCGAATTCCACTCGGCTCGGCACGAGCGAGACCTCCTCCTCGCACTCGCGAGCCGCGGCGGCAACTGGATCCTCGCCGGGCTCCAGGCTGCCCGCCGGCAGCTCCCAGATCCAGCGATCGAGCGCAAAGCGATACTGGCGAATCAGCACGACGTGCGACGGGTCGTCGGTCATCGGGAATAAGCACGACGGATCCCGGGTGTCTGACGATCTCCATCGTCACGGTCCTGCCATTCGGCAGCGTGACGCGATCGGATGTCACGGTGAAGATCCGTCCCGTGAATCTCGTTTCGCTCGAATGACAGATGCCGCGCGGTTCGTCCATGTGGATGCTCCAGCCCGCCTCACTCCTCCCGGGCCCGTACTCGTTCGACCAGCTCGTCGAGGACACTCTGCAGATCCGGCGGGAGCGGCGCGGTGAACTCCATCCTTCGTCCATCCGACGGATGCGTGAAGGCGAGGCGCATGGCGTGGAGGAACGGGCGCTCGAGCCGCAGGAGCGAGCGCAACAGGCCCGGGACATGGCGCCTCACGCCACCATACACGGGATCGCCGACGATCGGGTGCCCGATCGCGCTCAGGTGGACCCTGATCTGATGGGTCCGCCCGGTCGCGATCGCGACGTGAACGTAGGAGACTCCGGAGAGGTACTCGGCCTTCGTGACGCGCGTCACCGCGGTCCGAGCGTGCCTGGCCCGTGCCGACATCTTCTGCCGGTGCACGGGATCGCGGCCGATCGCCGCATCGATCCGGCGGCCGGCGTGCACCAGGCCCCACACGAGCGCGACGTATTCCTTCTCGATCTCCCGATCGGCGAACTGCCGCTGCAGTTCGCGGTGGGCGCTGTCGTGCTTGGCGACCAGCATGACGCCCGAGGTGCCGCGGTCGAGCCGGTGGACGATGCCCGGCCGCAGCTCGCCGCCAATCCCGCTCAGATCCTCGACGTGATGCAGCAGAGCGTTGACCAGCGTGCCATCCGCATGCCCGGGCGCCGGATGCACGACCATTCCGGCGGGCTTGTTCACGACGGCGAGGTCGGCATCCTGATACAGGATACCGATCGGCAGGGCCTGCGGCTGGGGCTCCGCGGGGGCCGGATCCGGGAACTCGATGGCGATGCGATCCCCGGCGCGCACGGCGAGATTCGGACGGCACTCGCGCCCGGTGACCGTGACGTGGCCGTCCTTGATCAGCCTCTGGATCTGGGATCGGGACTGCTCGGGGAACTGCGCGACCAGGAAGTGGTCGAGCCGTTGTCCCGCCTGCTCGGCGTCAACCAGCAGATCCTCGTGGCGCATGTCCCGGGTCGTTCACTTCCGGCGCTTGCCGCCGGCAGCCGGCGCCGGCTCCGGGGCGGCGCCACGGCGACCAAGCAGGAGCAGCATCACGATGCTCAACGGCAACAGGCCGACCGAGATGAGCTGCGAGGTCGAGAGGCCCCACATCATGCCTCGCGGATCGCCGCGGAAGAACTCGATGACGAACCTCGAGATCGCGTAGAGCGCGACGTAGAACCAGAAGGTCCGGCCCGCGAACGGCCGTCCGCGCCTTTCGGTGACGAGCAGCGCGATGAGGATGACCAACTCCGCCGAGGCTTCGTAGAGCTCCGTCGGATGGAGCGATACGTGCAGCGGCGTGCCGACGTTGGTGGCGGCAAACATGTCCGTGAACGTGATTCCCCATGGCAATGTCGTCGGCCTGCCGTAGCAGCAGCCCGCGAGCAGGCAGCCGAGCCGGCCCACCACGTGGCCGAGCGCGATCCCTGGCGCGAACATGTCGGTGGTCGCCCAGAGCGGCAGACGGTGGCGCCGGATGTACCAGATCGCGACGAGGAATGCCACGATCAGGCCGCCGTAGAACACACCCCCCGAGCGCGCGAGCGACCAGATCTCGGCCGGATGGCTGCGGAAGTAGTTGAAATCCACGACGAGCAGCAGGAGCTTGGCGCCGATGAGCGCCGCGATGATGGCGTAGATGCCCAGGTCGAGCACCCGGTCGCCGTCGATCCCGTGACGCCGCGCCCGCCTGACGGCCAGCTGGAGTCCGAGCAGGTAGGCCGCCGCCAGCATCACCCCGTAGCTGTAAACGGTCAGGGGTCCGATCTCAAACAGTCTTGGAAACATGCCTGCGCCATCCCATCATGTCGAGCATGAGCACCACCACGCCAATCGTGATGGACGCGTCCGCCACGTTGAACGCCCAGAAGTGGAAATCACGCCAGTAGAAATCGACGAAATCGACGACCGATCCGAGCGCCAGCCGGTCGATCAGATTGCCGATCGCGCCGCCGACGACGAGCGAGAGCCCGAGCCGGGCGACGCGCTCGTGGACCGAGAGGCGCGCGGCATACAACCCGATACCGATGAGCGCGAAGGTCGCGACGAGCGCCAGGATGACGGACTTGAACGGGAACTCGACGGTGTTCAGCAGGCCGAACGCCGCACCGGTGTTTCTGACGTGGGTCAGGCTCAGGAACCCTGGGATGAGATCGACGCTGTCGTAGAGCGGGAGGTTCGCCCGGAGCGCCGCTTTTGAAACCTGATCGGCCGCGACGATCGCCAGAGACGTCCACAGCTCGGAGGCGTGCAGGCGGAACGCGGTGCCATCGAGTGCCTGGCCCTGCGTCGATGCGGGCGCGGGCGGAGCCGATGGATCGGCCGGGACGGGCGGGCCCTCCATCACGCGGTTCTCTCCGCCAGAACGGCGACACAGCGCGGACAGAGCCCTTCCTGGCCCGGCGAGGCCGAGGTCTCCGGAACGTACCGCCAGCAGCGGTCGCATTTGCGGCCGCCGGCGCGTGTGGCTTCGATGTGGGCCATCGATCCTTCGGACTCCACGAACACCGATCCCGATTCCGGTGCGCTATTCGGCACGGGCGGGGTCGTCGCGCCATCGACGCTCGACACGATGAACAACATCGGGAGATCCGCGAGGTAGTCGGCCACCAGATCGCCGAGCGGACCGATCGCGTTGAGGTGCACCGCCGCTTCGAGCGATTGGCCGATGGTCTTGGCCTGGCGGAGCGCCTCGAGCTCCGCGTTGACCGCCGCCCGCAGTTTCAGCAGCCGATCCCATCTGGCCACCAGTTCCGGATCCAGCAGCGCGTCGTCTTTGCCGAACTCGGCGAGGTGAACCGACGGGAGCCCGGTTCCCGGCAGGTGCTGCCAGTAGTCATCCGACGTGACGGGGAGAATCGGCGCAATCAGGCGCGCCAGCCCCGTCGCGATCCGGTACATGGCCGTCTGCGCGGACCGGCGCGCGAGGGACCGCGGAGCGAACGTGTAGACGCGGTCCTTGGTGAGATCGACGTAGAACGCGCTCAGATCCACCGCCACATACGGGTTGAGCACCTGGAAGATGATCGGGAACTCGTATCGCGCGTACGCCTCTCGAACGGTTCTGGCCACCTCCGCGTAGCGCGCGAGGGCATACCGGTCGACTTCAATCATCTCCTCCGGCGCCACGCTGTCGTCGGCCGGATCGAAATCCGCGAGGTTCGCGGCGAGGATGCGCAGCGTGTTCCTGAGTTTCCGGTACGCCTCGACGATGCGCGCGAGAATCTCCGGGCCGAACCGGACCTCCTCGCGATAGTCCACCATCGCGGTCCAGAGACGCAGGATTTCGGCGCCACTTTGCTGGATGACCCGTTCGGGCCGGATGTCGTTGCCAAGGGACTTCGACATCTTCTTGCCTTCGTCGGTCACCACCATGCCGTGGGTCACCACCTGGCGGTACGGCGGGCGTCTCCTGGTGCCGAGCCCGACGAGCATCGAACTCTGGAACCAGCCGCGGTACTGGTCGTTGCCCTCGAGGTACACGTCGGCCGGCCACCGGAGCTCAGGGTGAACAGCGAGCACCGCCTCGTGGCTCGAGCCGGAGTCGAACCAGACGTCGAGGATGTCGTGCTCGCGTTCGAACGCCTGGCCGCCGCACGCCGGGCATCGCGACTCCGGGGGCAGGAAGGTGTCGAGCGCGCGCTCGTACCACGCTTCGGCCCCGGCCTCCTCGAACACGGCGGCTGCGCGTTCGATCATCCCGGCCGTCATCATCGCCTCACCGCATGCCGTGCACGTCACGGCCGGAATGGGCACGCCCCACGAACGTTGTCTCGAGATGCACCAGTCCGGGCGCGACTCGAACATGCCGCGCATCCGGTCGCCGCCCCACGCGGGGAACCACTCGACCTGCCGGGTCGCCGCGAGCGCGTCGTTGCGCAGGCCGGTCTGATCCAGCCCGATGAACCACTGGGACGTGGCGAGGAAAATCACCGGGTTGTGGCACCGCCAGCAGTGCGGGTACGAGTGTTCGAACTTCTCCGTCTTCCAGAGCCGGCCCGCGGCGGCGAGCGCCTCCTCGACCCTGGGGTTCGCCTCGAACACGCCAAGGCCGCCGAACCGCTCGACCGTGTCGTGGAATCGGCCGTCAGGACCGATCGGCGCGTAGATCTCGAGCCCGTAACGCACGCCGCTGTGATAGTCGTCCGACCCGTGGCCCGGAGCGGTGTGAACGACGCCCGTGCCCGTGTCGAGCGTCACGTAGTCGGCCAGCAATCCGAGCGAATCCCGATTGTATAAGGGATGCCGGAACGTGATCCGTTCGAATGCCGTGCCCGGCGCCCTCGCGATCGGCTCGCCGAAGGAGCGGCCAAGCTCCTGCGAGAGCCGCCCGGCGAGCGCCTCCGCGACGATGACGACCCGGTCCTCGAACGGATACGCGCCGTAGGTCGCCTCCGGGTGGAAGGCCAGCGCGAGGTTCGACGGGATCGTCCACGGAGTGGTCGTCCAGATGAGGGCTGAGACCTGGCGGCCCCGGAGCGCGGGCACGCGCTGCGCGAGTTCCTCGGCCGCCTTGTCCGCCAAGGGGAATTCGACGTAGATCGACGGAGACGTGTGCGGCTCGTATTCGACCTCGGCTTCGGCGAGCGCCGTGCGGCAGTGGATGCACCAGTGCACGGGCTTCTTGCCCTTGTAGACCATGCCGCGGCTGACGAACTTGCCCAGGGCCCGGACGATGGCCGCCTGGTACCGATAGTCCATCGTCAGGTACGGGTCGGCCCAGTCGCCCATCACACCGAGGCGCTTGAACTGCGCGCGCTGCACGTCGATGAACCGGGACGCGTACTGGCGGCACGCCCGCCGGAAGTCGGCCACCGGCATGTCACGTTTCCTGGCGCCGAGCTCGCGCTCGACCCGCAGCTCGATGGGCAGGCCATGGCAATCCCAGCCGGGGACATACGGCGAGTCGAACCCCATCATCGAGTGCGACCGGACGACCACGTCCTTGAGGATTTTGTTGAGCGACGTGCCGAGATGGATGTCGCTGTTCGCGTACGGGGGCCCGTCGTGCAGAATGAAGACGGGCGCGCCGCGCCTCTGTTCCCGCAACAGGCGGTACAAGCCGATTTCATCCCAGTGGGCCAGCATCTGCGGCTCGGTGACCTGCAGATTGGCCTTCATGGAGAACTTTGTCTTCGGCAGATTCAGCGTGTCTTTCCAGTCAGCCATGGCGTTCGGATGATAGACTCGCGAAAGGCGGGCCTATCCTATGAATTGTAGTCCAGAAATCCGGCTGGACTGAGGATGCGGCGCCGATGATACGAGCCGTCTTCTTCGACGTCGACTTCACGCTCATCTACCCGGGGCCGACGCTGCGCGGCCACGGCTACCAGTTCTTCTGCGCGCGGCACGGCGTCACCGTGGATCCCTCGCGCTTCCAGAGCGCGGTCGAGCGAGCGGCACCGATCCTCGATCACGCGGTCGATCAGAACTACGACGCGCAGATGTTCGTCGACTACACGCAGTCGATCATCGAGCATATGGGCGGCACGGGACCCGGCGCCACCGAGGCCGCTCGCGAGATCTACCGCGAGTGGGCGGCCTGCCATCACTTCTTCCTCTACGACGACGTCGAGGCGTGCCTCCGGCGGCTGGTCGGTTCCGGCGTGAAAATCGGGCTGATCTCGAACACCCACCGGAGCCTCGAGGCCTTCACGAGCCATTTCGAGCTGGAGGGCCTCATCGCCGGGTCGATCTCGTCCTCGGAACACGGATACCTGAAGCCCCATCCGAGCATCTTCGAGGCGGCCATGACGGCGTTGGCGGTGACGCCGCGCGAGTCGATGATGGTCGGCGACAGCGTGAAGCACGACATCGCCGGCGCGCTGCAGGTGGGCATGGGGGCCGTGCTCGTGCGGCGGACCGACGGCGTGGGAAGCCCGCTCCAGCCCGGGCTCGAGCCCGGATTCGACGAGGTCCGCGTGATCGGTAGCCTGACCGAGCTGCCCGACCTGCTGCTCTCCGCTCCGCGGCGAATCGAGAACGGATGAGCGGCGCCATGATCATCCGGCCGCTGTCAACCCACGCCGAGTTTGCGCGCGTCGTCGGGCTCGAGTGCGAGATCTGGGGACTGCCCGATGCGGCCGACGCCGTCGGCGGGACCATGATGGCGGCGACACTCAAGCGGGGCGGGATCCTGCTCGGCGCCTTCGACGAGGACCGCCTCGTCGGATTCGTCTATTCGTTTCCCGGGCTCAAGGCCGGCCGTCCGATGCAGTGGTCGCACATGCTCGGCGTCGCCGACGGATATCGCGGTACCGGCGTCGGGCGCCTGCTCAAGCTCGAGCAACGGCGCGCGACGCTCGCGATGGGCCTCGATCTGATCGAGTGGACCTACGACCCGCTGCAGGCCGTGAACGCACACTTGAACTTCCGGCGCCTCGGCGTGACGGTCGATGAGTACCTGCAGGACGTCTACAGCAACTCGCCCAGCCCGCTGCACATGGGCACTCCGACCGACCGGTTCGTCGCCCAGTGGGAGCTCCGCTCGGAGCGCGTGAAACGCGCGATCGAGCACCGCGGCGATGGCGACCCCAGCGCCCGGGTCTCGAGCCCAGCGCCGTCTGTGAACGCGGTCGCCAGGAGCGACGAGTGGATTGCGCCGTCGGGCGTCGATCTCAGCCGATCAGATCCTGAGTTGCGGGTGACGATCCCGGTCGGGTTCACAGAGATGCTGAAACTCGATCCGGCCGCTGCCAATACCTGGCGTCTGCACACGCGCGAGCTGTTCAGTCAGTACCTCGGCCGGGGCTACGCGGTCGTCGATTTCGATCTCGACACCGCGAACGAACGCGGACACTACCTGCTGGCACGAACGACATCCTCCAGCCGCCCGGGATCTGATGCTCGCAACTCGGTCGGGGACGTTCCATGAAGGTCGCGTTCCAGGGCGAGCCGGGCGCGTATTCCGAGCAGGCCGTCTACGGATACTTTGGTCCGGTCGAAACCTTCCCCTGCGTCTCCTTCGACGACGCGTTCGGGGCGGTGAGCGGCGGCGGGGCAGACTTCGCCCTGATTCCGATCGAGAACTCACTCGCCGGCAGCGTCCACCAGAACTACGATCTCCTGCTGCGCCACGACCTGCCAATCGTCGGCGAGTATTTCCTCCGGGTGCGCCACTGCCTGATCGCTCTGCCAGGTGTGAAGAAGGATGATGTCAGGCGGGTGATCAGCCATCCGCAGGCGCTCGGGCAGACCGCCGGATACCTGCGCGCGATGCGGGGCGTGACAGCCGAACCGGTCTTCGACACGGCCGGTGGCGTCAAGATGCTGATGGATTCGGGAGACCGGACGACGGCCGCTGTCGCCTCGCGGCGTGCGGCCGAGCTATACGGAATGGAGATTCTCGACGAGGGGATCGAGGACGACCCCGAGAACTACACGCGCTTTCTTGCGATCGGCCGGACGCCGGTCGCTCCCAAGGAAGACGCGAAGACGTCAATCGTGTTCTCCCTGAGCAACCTGCCGGGCGCGCTGTTCAAGGCGATGAGCGTGTTTGCCCTGCGCGAAATCGACCTGACCAAGATCGAGTCCCGTCCGCTCGTCGGGAAGCCCTGGGAATACCTGTTCTACGTCGACTTCGTCGGATCGACCGCCGAAGGCGCGGTCAGAAAGGCGCTCGACCACCTGGCCGAGTACGCCTTGACGCTCCGCGTCTTGGGCTGCTATCCGCGCCACCGCCCCTGACGGGTCTCCCGGGATCTCACCGTCACTCAGCCTGGAGGCCAGAGCATCGGGCGGCCGCCGAGGACGTGCAGGTGCACGTGGAACACGCTCTGGCCCGCCTCGGCGTTGCAGTTGACGACGAGGCGATAGCCGCGCTCGGCCACGCCGAGCGAGCGGGCGATGGCCGCCGCGCGCAGCACCATCCGGCCGACGAGCGCCGAATCCTCAGCGACGAGATCGTTGACGGTTGCCACGTGCCTGCGCGGGATGATCAGCACGTGCGTCGGGGCCTGCGGGTTCACGTCGTGGAACGCAACCAGCTCGTCATCTTCGAAGACCTTCTTCGACGGGATCTCGCCCTCCACGACTCGGCAGAAGAGACACGTGGACATGTTCACGCCTCCGGTGAGGTGCCTCTGGCGCGCGCAATCGCCGCGCGCGGGATGCCCGAGAAGTCGTTTCGGATGTCGAGCAGTTCGAGCCCAGGCACCGATGATACCAGCGCGCGGATGCGCGCGGCCTGACCGAACCCGAACTCGAAGACGAGCAGGCCGTCCCTCAGGAGGTGGCCGGCCGCGTCCGGGAGCAGACGCTCGATGATGCTGACGCCCTCCGGCCCGCCATCGAGCGCGCCCGTGGGCTCGTGGGCGCTCACCTCTGGCTGGAGCGTTCGAATCTCGGCGGTCGGCACGTAGGGCGGGTTCGACACGATGACGTCGAAGCGGGCCCGCAGTCCGTTCATCAGGTCGCCTTGCACGAACTCGACCCGGTCTCCGGCCCCCAGGCGAAGCGCGTTTCGCTTCGCCACCTTCAGGGCGGCGAGCGAGGCGTCCACCGCGACCACGCGGGCCCGCGGCAACCACCGAGCCAGCGACACCGCAAGGCACCCGCTCCCCGTGCCCACGTCCGCGATGCGCAGCGCCGAGTCGGCCGAGACGCGGCCGAGCACCTCTTCGACCAGCAGCTCGGTTTCGGGCCGGGGCACCAGGACGTCGGGTGTGACGTCGAACTCCAGGTTCCAGAATTCGCGGCGGCCGGTCAGGTAGGCCGTCGGTTCGCGGCGTTCGCGGCGGCCGACGAGCGAGAGGAAGGCCTCAGCGAACGACGGGGGAGCGGCCTCGCGCCGCCGCACGAGGAATTCACCCCGGGTCCAGCCGCCGAGAACGGACCGGGCCAGCAGTTCGGCATCGAGCGCCGCCTCGTCGGGGCCGATCCCCGCGCGCTCGAACCGTTCGCGGGCGTCGCGGGTGAACTCGAGGAGGGTTTCGGGAGGCGTCATCCCGGCGATCAGTTCGTCACGGTCGTGGCTTCCTTCAGCGCCTCGGCGGTGAAGTGCGTGACCAGCATGTCGACCAGCTCGGCCAGGTTGCCATCGAGGACATCCACCATCCGGTGCGTCGTGAAGTTGATGCGGTGATCGGTGATCCGGCTCTGCGGGAAGTTGTAGGTGCGGATCTTCTCGGAGCGATCGCCGGTGCCGACCTGGCTTCGGCGGTCCTTGGCGATGGCCTCCTGCTGCTTGCGCATCTCCATCTCGTAGAGGCGCGAGCGCAGCACCTTCATCGCCTTCGCGCGGTTCTTGATCTGCGACTTCTCGTCCTGCTGCGACACGACGAGGCCGGTCGGGATGTGCGTGATGCGGACGGCCGAATAGGTGGTGTTCACGCTCTGGCCGCCGGGGCCGCTCGAACAGAACGTGTCGAT
Organism: uncultured Acidobacteriota bacterium; assembly: GCA_963695795.1. Taxonomy (GTDB): domain Bacteria; phylum Acidobacteriota; class Vicinamibacteria; order Vicinamibacterales; family JAKQTR01; genus CAVOHU01. The sequence goes on from CAVOHU010000004.1 coordinate 331,927, forward strand.
CCGCAGGTCCTTGGCGTCGATCTGGATGTCGACTTCCTCGGCCTCCGGCAGCACGGCCACCGTCGCCGTCGACGTGTGGATGCGGCCGCTCGCCTCGGTGGCCGGGACGCGCTGGACGCGGTGCACGCCGCTTTCGTACTTGAGCTGGCTGTAGACCTGCTTGCCCTCGATCGTGGCGATGACTTCCTTGATGCCTCCGCCGCCTGTCTCGCTCGTCGACATCACCTCGACCCGCCAGCCCTGCCGCTCGGCGTAGCGGCTGTACATCCGGAACAGCTCGCCGGCAAACAGCGCCGCCTCGTCGCCGCCGGTGCCCGCCCGGATTTCCAGCATGACGTTCTTCTCGTCGTTCGGGTCCTTCGGCAGCAGCAGAACCTTGATCTCCGCCAGGAGGCGCTCCGCCCTGGCCTTGAGCTCCGGCAGCTCCTCGAGCGCGAGCTGCCGCATCTCCGCGTCGGGCCCTCCGGCGATCTCCTCGTGCTGGGCGATCTCGGTCGCGACGGCCTTGTAGAGGCGGAAGTGTTCGACGAGCGGTTCGATCTCGGCGAGCGCCTTCGCGTGGGTGCGGTACTGCGAGGGATCGGACTGAATCGCCGAGCTTCCGAGCAGTCCCATCAATTCGTTGTAACGCGCTTCGAGCGCCTGGAGCTTGTCTAGCATGCGTCAGTCACTTGTGAACGAACCTCACTCCACCGGAAATCACTCCGGGAGTGATTTCCCGAGCTACCCTCCCGACACCGGGGGCAGGAACGCCACCTCGTCGCCGTCGGCGAGGGCGGCGCCGAACTTCGAGTACTCGGCGTTCACCGCGCACGAGATCGACGCGCGGTACGGCAAGAGCGCCGGAAATTCGCCCGACAGGGCGGCCCACGCCGATTCGACGGTCGTCCCCGGCGGCAGCTCCCGGGAGAGTTCCTGCGCGCCCGCGATGTCGCGCAGCCGCGCGAACAGCCGGATCGTTATCCGCATGCTCGTCGGTAGGCCGCCTGTTTCGCGGCGGCGTCGGCCGGATCCGCCGTGGCCCCCTCGACCCACGCCTCGCCGCCCTCGAACACCTCGCGCTTCCAGATGGGCGCGATCTGCTTGACGCGCTCGATCGTGTACCGGCAGGCCTGGAACGCATCACCCCGATGGGGCGCAGCGGCCGCGATCACGATGCTCGCCTCGCCGGCGGCCAGCCGGCCGAGCCGGTGGTGCAGCGCCAGCTTCACCTTCGGCCAGAACTCGGCCACCTCGCCGCGCGATGATTTCGAACGACCGTGTTGCGAGCGGCTGATACGCTTCGTACTCCAACTCAGTCACCTGTCGTCCCAGGTTCTCGGCCCGAACCCTTCCGGCGAAGACCGCCACGGCCCCGTCGCGGCCCGCCGAATTCTGGTCGGCGACCAGCCTCGCAACAGACTCGAGATCGAGCGGGTCGGTGGTCAGGCGGAGCAGATCGTTCATCGATGCGGCCGAATCTCAGTATAGCAAGTCGCGCGATCGGCTATCGGCTGACTGGATCGGGCGTGACCAGGCCCAAAGCCTGTAGCCTGAAGCCCGTAGCCGGAGCGAGGCCAGACAGGCCCGCCGACTCAGTCCTTCGGCGGATTCCTCCAGAAGTGATCGAGCACGCCGACGCCGCGGCCCACCGGGAACCCGGCCCGGATGGCGCCTTCGACATACGCCTTCGCGCGCCGCGCCGCTTCGACGAGCGTTTCTCCGCGAGCCAGGTTCGCGGCCAGCGCGGCCGCGAACGTGCAGCCGGTGCCGTGCGTGTTGCGGCTCTCGACGCGCGGCCCGCGCAAGTCGGTGAACGTCTCGCCGTCGAACACGACATCCACGACTTCGTCGCCGGGGATGTGGCCGCCCTTGACGATGACCGCGCGGGCGCCAAGGCCGTGAATCCGGCGCGCGGCCTCGCGCGCGGCAGCCGTCGTGCGGATCGCGATCCCGGCCAGCACTTCGGCTTCCTCGGCATTGGGCGTCACGACGGTCGCCCTCGGCAGCAACTTGATCCTGACGGCCTCGACCGCCTCGTCCTGCAGCAGCCTCGCGCCGCTCTTGGCCACCATGACCGGATCGACGACGACGTTCGGCAGGGAAAGGCGCGCGATCGCGCCGGCGACTGCCGTCACGACCTCGGAAGTCGCGAGCATCCCCGTCTTGACGGCGTCGATCCGCATGTCGGATGCCACGGCTTCGATCTGCGCCACGATCATCTCGACTGGAAGCGCGAAGGCGGCCGTGACGCCGGTCGTGTTCTGCGCCGTGACCGCGGCGATCGCGCTCGCGCCCCACACACCGTGAGCGGCGAACGTCTTGAGGTCCGCCTGGATCCCGGCCCCGCCGCCGGAATCCGATCCCGCAATTGTCATCGCCAGGTTCATACGTTAAGATCCGCCAATGATGTCAGCCGACCGCGAAGCGCTGGCGCTCGCGCCGACGAGCCCGCTGCTCCTTGCCTTGACGGATTCCCGCGCGCGCGCCGCCTCACTGGCGATCCGCGCCGCCTCCGTCGTGTTCGTCACACTGCTGACCGCGGTCGCCGCGCAGATCAGCGTGCCGCTGCCGTTCACCCCGGTCCCGCTCACCCTGCAGCCGATGGTCGTGCTGCTTGGCGGCGCGGTGCTCGGCTCCCGTCTCGGACTCGCCAGCCAGCTTGCGCTACCTCGCGGCCGGCATCGCGGGCCTCCCGGTGTTCGCTGCCTCGCCCCTGCTGCCGCCGGGCGCCGCGCGCCTGCTCGGGCCGACCGGCGGATTCCTGATGAGCTACCCGGCCGCCGCGTTCGTCGCCGGCTGGCTTGCCGAGCGAGGCTTCGATCGCCGCTACCTGACCTCGGTCCTCTCGATGGCCGCCGGGCTCATCGTCATCTTCGCATCGGGCATTGCTGGCTCGCGCTGGAACTGGCGCCGGCTCATCCCGGCTCGTCGCTCGCGCTGGCGCTGCAGACCGGCCTCTATCCCTTCGTGGCCCTCGACCTCGTCAAGCTGTTCGTCGCGGCCGCGGTCATGCCCGGTCTGTGGAGAATGCTCGGACGCGGCTACTTCCGGCCGAGCACCAGGAAGAACTGATAGGGCAGGAACGTCTCTCGCCTGACGAGTCGAAGGCCCGCCGCTTCGGCGTCCCGCACGATGGTTTCTGGATCGACCCGCTCGTCGATCGGGGGACCGGGACCGAGCCCGTCCTTCTTGAAATCGATCACGCCGACGCGGCCCTGAGGCTTGAGCGATCGCGCGATGTTCCGCAGCAGCGGCACGGGGTCTTCGATCTCGTGGTAGGTGTCCACGATGAGCACCGCGTCGATGCGAGCCGGCCGGCAGCCGCGGATCCGATGAGGTGCCCAGCACGCGTTCTGACGTTTCGCAGTCCTTCGCGGGCCAGCGCGGCGCTCGGTCGCCTCGATCATCTGCTGCTGAATGTCCTCGGCGTACACGAGACCGTTCGGCCCGACGCGGCGCGCGAGGCGGATCGTGAACCAGCCCGCCGCCCGACGCCGAGGTCCGCCACGACGGCGCCCTCCGCGATGCCGAGGGCATCCATGATTCGGTCCGGCATCTGCCAGAGGTCGCGATCCGGCCTCTCGAGCAGGCCCAGATCCAGCGGGGCGAACAGCCGCCCGGCTGCCGCGGCGCTCTGCGCATCGAGCCGCGGCGTCCTGGTGCAGGACGAGCGCGGCCACGGCGGAAACCGCCGCCAGAATCCGAGCGATGCGGCCGGGTCCCGGACGCGTCGCGGCGCGCGATCCGACCGGCGATTCGACGCTATCTGCTGGAACATCAAATACTTAGAAGCCTGGATCGAACCGAAGTATACTTCCCGCCATGTTACCAGAATTCTTCGCGAGCATGCTCGAACTCATCATCAAGACGTCGACCGATCTTCCGCCCGACGTGCGCGCGGCCATGAAGGCCGCGCTCGAAGCCGAACCGCCCGACACCCAGGTCGGGACAGGCCCTGTCCATCATCAGCGCTCAACATCGATCAGGCCGCCGACGGCGAAGGGGCCATCTGCCAGGACACCGGGATGCCCACCTTCGAGATCCACGTGCCGCGCGGGCGCCAACCAGCTGCTGGATGGCGGAGCAGATTCGCGAAGCCGATCGCCGAGGCCACCAAGCGCGGCAAGCTGCGCCCGAACTCGGTCGATTCGATCACCGGCAAGAACACCGGCAACAACCTCGGCCCCGGCACGCCCGGTCATCCACTTCGAGCAGTGGGCAGAGCGACGAGATCGAGGTGAAGCTGCTCCTCAAGGGCGGCGGCTGCGAGAACATGCAATGCGCAGTACTCGGTGCCGGTGCGAGCTCGCCGCACCTCGGCCGCGCGGACCGCAACCTGGAGGGCGTCCGCAAGTGCATCCTGCACGCCGTCTGGCAGGCGCAGGGCAAGGGCTGCGCGCCGGGCGCGCGTCGGCGTGTGCATCGGCGGCGACCGCGCGTCGCGGCTACGCGCACGCCAAGCAGCAGCTCTTCCGCACGCTCGACGACGTGAACCCGGACCCGGCGCTGGCGGAGCTCGAGAGCGACGATCATGGGGACGGTCAACAACGCTCGGCATCGGCACGATGGGCTTCGGCGGCAAGACGACGCTCATCGGCTGCAAGATCGGCGCGCTCAACCGGCTGCCGGCGAGCTTCTTCGTGTCGGTGGCCTACGACTGCTGGGCCTTCCGCCGCCTCGGCGTCGTGCTCGACGCCGACGACCGGCGCCATCACGCGCGTGGCTCTACCGCGATCCGTCGCAGCCCGGTGGTGCCGATGGCCGACCAGGCGGGCTTCCCGCGCACCGGCCGCGAGGTCGTGCTGACGGCGCCGCTCGAGCGAGGCAGACGATCCGCGCGCTCAAGGTCGGCGACGTGCGTGCTGCTCAACGGCCGCATGTTCACCGGCCGCGACTCGGTGCACTCGTACCTCGATGAAGAACGACCCGCCGGTCGACCTGCACGGCGCGCGTCATCTACCACTGCGGCCCGGTGGTGCTGAAGGACGGCGAGCGGTGGAAGATGAAGGCCGCCGGCCCGACGACGAGCATCCGCGAGGAGCCGTACCAGGCCGACGTCATCCGCAAGTTCGGCGTGCGCGCGCGTGATCGGCAAGGGCGGCATGGGCGCGAAGACGCTCGCGGCGCTGAAGGAGTGCGGCGCGGTCTACCTGAACGCGATCGGCGGCGCGGCGCAGTTCTACGCCCGCTGCATCGAGCGCGTCGACGGCGTCTCGCTCCTCGAGTTCGGCGTGCCCGAGGCGATGTGGCACCTGCACGTGAAGGACTTCCCGGCCATCGTCACGATGGACTGCGCACGGGAACAGCCTGCACAAGGACGTGGAGGCGGCGTCGGCTGAGAAGCTCGCCGCGATGAACAAGTAGCTCCCGCGGCGCGCCGCGCCGCGATCCTGCATTCGGCCCGGATTCCGAGGAGCTTCCCGTCACGGGGTCCGGGCCTCGATATCCACCCGACGTCCCACTCGGTTCAACTGCCTGAGGACGGTCACGCGGCCGGCTTGGCCATGATCTCCTTGAACGCGGTCATGAACCGGCTCATCTCGTCCGCCGTGCCGACCGACACTCGAAGGTGCTCCAGCATCGGTGGGAACGGACGACCGACCACCACGCCTACTTTCAGGAACTCGGCGATCACCGGCTGCACCGGTCGCTTGATGTGCACCATGAAGAAGTTCGTCTCCGACGGAATCACGCTGTAGCCGAGGCCCTGAAGATCGGACGTCGTCTTCTTGCGCAGGTCGAGGGTCAGCCGCCTCACAGTGGCCTGCGAGTCGGTGTCCCTGAGGGCCGCGACGCCGCCGTGTTTGACGATGGCGTTAACCGTTCCCGTGCTGAAGGGGCGCATCTGCTGGATGAGCTCCCTGGGCGCGACGGCGTAGCCGAGGCGCATGCCGGCCAGCGCGGCGATCTTCGAGAACGTGCGAGCGATGATGACCGGCCGGCCTTCGAGCACGTACGGCACCGACGTGCTGTAGTTCGGATCCTCGACGAAATGATGGTACGCCTCGTCGACGAGCACCACGGTGTCTTCGGGAATGCCGTTGAGCAGTTGCCGGATCTCCTGCGTGGTCACCGTGCGCCCGGTCGGGTTGTTCGGATTGCACAGGTAGACAAAGCCCACGTCGCGGTAGTGCCGCCTGGTGGCCAGGATCAGACCCGGGATGTCCTGCCTGAAATCCTCGAGAAGCGGCACGGTGAACGCCGTGCCCTTCACGCTTGTGACGTGCTGGTACACCTGGCTGTAGGAGGGTTCGACGCCAACGACCTTCTTCCCTGAGGAGGCGAACGCCGAGCCGACCACGTCCAGAATCTCTCCTGAGCCGGCCGCGATCATGACGTTCTCGGCCTTCACGCCGTGGTGCTTCGCGATCTCGTCGACGATGCCCCCGTCCGGATAACTGTACCGGTTGGCGTACTTCATCGCGCGGCTCATCGCCTTCAGCACCGACTCGGGCGGGCCGTACGGATTCTCGTTGTACCCCAGCTTTGCGAACGAGTCGGTACTGCTCCTCCGACGCGCTGGGACGCGAAGGCTGCCCGGCGGCCTGCCGCGTGATGCCCTCCGCTCCGAACGCAGCGTCGGGCCTGAAGGTCAGATATCCCAGGGCGGTTGCGACTCCGCCCATGAAGCCCCGCCGGGACAGCGCGTCCTTTACGACCATCGGCAACCTCCCGGGTAGACGTGTGGAATCAGAAGCGTCGGCGCCAGTGTATGCGACATGCCCGCCGGGATGGCAAACTTCTGCCGGACAGGACGGCCAGGGTGTGGTGAATTGTTGGTGACAATCCGCCTTGGCCGCGCATAATGGGCACGCACCAGCCCGCATCAGCGAAAGGCCCCCATGATTTGCCCCGTGTGTCGGGCGTCGACCTCGGACTCGCAGCCCTTCTGCGCCGCATGCGGCGCCAGACAGCAGCCTGCCACTCCTGCGAGCGAGGTCAGTGACGCGTCCACCCACCTCGAGTCGCGGCCGCCCTCCGAGGCGCTCGAGACGGGCACGACCTTCGCCGGCCGCTACCAGATCATCGAGGAACTCGGGCGCGGCGGCATGGGCCGCGTCTACAAGGTCATCGACCAGGAAGTCCACGCCAAGATCGCCCTCAAGCTCATTCGCCCCGACATCGCCGCCGACCAGGCGACCATCGACCGCTTCCGCCAGCGAGCTGACGACTCGCCCGCGCGATCTCCCACAAGAACATCTGCCGGATGTACGACCTCGGGCGCCGACGGCACCACCTACTTCCTGACGATGGAGTACGTGTCGGGGAGGACCTGAAGAGCATGATCGCGATGTCGGGGCAGCTCGGCGTCGGGACCGCGATCAGCATCGCGAAACAGGTCTGCGACGGGCTGGCCGAGGCGCACCGGCTTGGCGTCGTCCACCGGGACCTGAAGCCGCAGAACATCCATGATCGACAAGGGCGGCAAGGCCAAGATCATGGATTTCGGGATCGCGCGCCCGGCGGGAGCCAAGGGCCTCACCGACGGCGGGATGGCATCGGTACGCCGCACTACATGTCGCCGGAGCAGGCCGAGGCGAAGGGCGTGGACGCGCGGTCGGATCTCTACTCGCTGGGCGTCATCCTGTACGAAATGTTGACGGGGCGCGTGCCCTTCGACGGCGACACGCCGCTCGCCGTGGCGATGAAGCACAAGCTGGAAGCGCCGCGGGATCCGCTGGAATTGAATGCGTCGATCCCGGTCGACCTCGGCCAGCTGATCCTGAAGTGTCTCGAGAAGGACCAGGCGCGGCGGTATCAGAGCGCGACTGACGTGCACGCGGACCTGGTGAAGATTGAACAGGGGTTACCGACGACGGCGAAGGTCGTGCCGCAGCCGCCCCCGTCCACGTCGACGCAGATCACGCTGCCGTTCACGATGCGGCAATTGCGAGTGCCGGCGCTGGTCGTGGTGGTGCTGCTGGTCGTCATCGTCGGCGCGTGGCGCCTGTGGCCACGTAAGATCGCGAACGGGGTGCCGGGGACTGCGGTGGCGGCGATCGGCAAGCCCATGATCGCCGTGCTCTCCTTCGAGAACATCTCGGGCGACCCCGCGCTCAATACGTTGCGATTGAGCCTCCCGGAACTGCTGATTACCAGCCTCTCGCAGTCGCGGCTGCTGAACGTCGTGTCATCCGACAGCATCTTTAGCATTCTCAAGACGTTGAAGTTGGCGGACGCCAGCCGGTTTTCGAGCAACGATCTGGCGGCCGTGGCGAAAGCGGCCAACGCGCAGTACCTGCTGGCCGGCAGCGTCATGAAGATCGGGCAGCAGACCATCATCGCCGTCAAGCTGCAGCAAGCGTCAACCGGCGACATCGTCAGATCGGAAACCATCAAGTCGCTGAAGGACGAGGAAATCCTCCCCAGGTTGGATGCGCTGGCCAGCGGGATCAAGGCCGACCTCAATCTCTCGCCACAGGCGATCGCCGGCGACATCAGCCAGCCCCTTGGCCATGTTCTTACCTCGTCGCCCGAAGCGCTGAAGTATTACACGCAGGCATACCGGCTCCATCTCAATGGCGACTACCCGGGAGCGATCCCCATGTATTTGCGGGCCATCGAGGCGGATCCGGGCTTTGCGATGGCGTACCGCGCCGTCGCGTCTGTCTACTCGAACATCGGCGACCGGCCCAATCAGATCGCCTCGATCAAGAAGGCGCTGACACTGAGCGACCGGCTGCCGGATCGATTTCGGTACCAAATTCAGATGACCGCATTCTACGCGTCGACGGCCACCTATCCCCAGTTGGTAGACGCCTGTAAGAAACTGCTCGCGATGTACCCAGACGACAGCGTGGCGTTGACCTTCCTCGGCAACGTCTACTCTGTCGCGGAGGAGGACGAGAAGGCGGTTGAGCTGCGGGAAGCGGCCATGAGAGTGAGTCCAAACTACTTGCACATGTACAACCTCGCAACGACCTACGCGTCGCTGGGGCAGTACGACAAGACGATGGCGACCCTCGAGGGCTACCTCGAGCGCGATCCAAACAACGCGAATGCGCATCGTCTCATCGGTGCTTCCGAGTTGTTCCTGGGGCGATTCGCGGAGGCCCAACGCGAGTTCGACAAAGCCTTCGTCCTCGATCCGCGGAGCGCCTCCGCCTCTCCGTCCAAAGGGGACCTCGCGTTGTTGCAGGGCGATCTCGCGGGGGCCGAGCGGGATTACCTCGCGGTGGCGATGGACACGGCGCACTCCGAGGCGGGTCGGCGGACCGCCCACATTCGGCTCGGGTTGCTGGACCTGGCTCGGGGTCGTTTTGAGAAGGCGCGGGACAGGGTGCAGGGCCTCGCTGCGAAGGGCAGCGCCATCGCGCTGCAGGGGTTGGTCGAGATGGAAGCAGCGCGTCCCGACCTCGCCGGTAGGACGTTTCAGCGCTGTCTAGCGGATCCGGATGTCGCATCCAGCCCCGCGGAAGTCCTGCAATCACGCCTGGGCTTGGGGCTGGCGTACGTGGCGGCGGGAGACATCGGTCAGGCGCAGAAGGTCCTCGACGGTCTGAAGGATTTTCGTGAGGGAGTCTTCGTCAAGCGGAAGACCCGGGTGAGTCTCACGCTGTCCGGAGCGGTGGCCGCGAAACGCGGCGACGGGCGGGCAGCGGTCGCCGATCTTGAACGGGCGGCTTCGACCTTGGCGCCGGTCTACTCACCATTGGTCGACCAGACCGCACTTGTTCTCGAATGGCTCGCCCGAGCGTATGTCGTCGCGGGCGATCTGGCGAAGGCCCGCGAAACCTACGAGAAGATCACGGCGCTCACGACAGGCAGAATGCTGTTCGGCGCGACCTATGCGAGAGCCTTCTACCACCTGGGCGTGATTGCCGAGCGGCAGGGCGACAAGCCCCGCGCGCGCGAGCAGTTCACGAAGTTCCTCAAGCTCTGGAAAGACGCGGACAAAGGCCTCCCGGAAGTCGCCGACGCGCGGAAACACCTCGTGCAGTAGCGGGTCGGGGCGCCCGAGCGAGGCGTGAAGCCCCGCGCCGAGCGCGCTTTCGCCCTGCCGTCCGGCCGCACGGATTCCGCAGTGTCGGTCGAGACGCGTGCCCGGACGCGTTCACCGAAGCCGGAGTCACATGTTGACCAACACTGTTGACCATGCTAGCCTGAGTAGATGGACGCCATGCCCATCTCACGTTTCAAGGCCCAGTGCCTGTCGGTGATGGACCGCGTGCGCCGGACCGGACGTCCGGTGCGCGTCACGCGATACGGGCGCCCGGTGGCCGACGTGGTACCCGCCGGTCCTGCAATGCCGGCCACTCGGACGCTGGGATTTCTGAAGGACGCGACCACGATTGTCGGTGACGCTGGTGAGCTTGTCGCGCCCGTGACGGCCACCCGCGACTGGAACGCTCTCGAATAGTCCATGCGTCTGTTGCTCGACACCCATATCATCGTGTGGGCGGCGTCCGGCGCGGAAGGCCTGGATCGCCGCGTGGCCGCGCTTCTGACTGACACGCGCCACGAACTGTGGACAGGTGAATTGACCGCTTATCCAGATCGACAGGGGCGGCCAGGCGAAGATCATGGACTTCGGGATCGCCCACTCGGTGGTGGCAAAGGGCATCACCGACGGGGGAGTGGCGATCGGGACGCCGCAGTACATGTCGCCCGAGCAGGTCGAGGCGCGGGGCGTGGACGCGCGGTCGGATCTCTACGCGCTGGGCGTGGTGCTCTACGAGATGCTGACGGGGCGGGTCCCCTTCGATGGCGACACCGCGCTCGCAGTGGCGATGAAACAGAAGCTGGAGGCGCCGCCAGATCCGCTGGCGCTGAATGCCGCGATTCCGACGGACCTCGGCAGACTCGTCGTGAAGTGCCTCGAGAAGGACCCAGCGAAGCGGTACCAGAGCGCAGCTGATGTCCACGCGGATCTGGTTCGGATCGAGCAGGGGTTGCCGACCAGCGCGCAGGTGGTGCCGCATCCGCCGACGTCCTCCTCGAAGCAGAATACGCTGCCCTTCACGATGCGGCAACTGCGGGTGCCGGCGCTGATCGTCGCAGCGCTGCTCGTGGTCATCGTCGGTGCGTGGCGCCTGTGGCCGCGCAAGGCGGCGAACGTCATGCCGCCCGGGGGCAAGCCGACGCTTGCGGTGCTCTACTGCGAAAACAACTCAGGCGACCCCGCGCTCACCAAGTGGCGAACGGACCTGCCAGAGCTTCTGATCACGAGCCTGTCGCAGTCGCTGCTCCTCAACGTCGTGTCGTCGGAGAGTATGTTCACCATCCTGAAGACGCTGAGCCTGGGCGATGCGAAGCGATTCTCAACCGACGACCTGGCGGCCGTGGCCAGGGAAGGCCACGCGCAGTATCTATTGACGTGCAGCGTCATGAAAGCCGGGCAGACCACCGTGATCACGGCCAGGTTGCAGAAGGCGGCGCCCAGCGAGGCGATCAGCCCCCCGAAGAGGATTGATTTCAGGGACGAGGAGATCCTTTCCAGGGTGGATGAGCTGGCCAATGGGATCAAGACCGATCTCAACCTCTCGCCCGCAGGCGATTGCCGGCGACAGCCGCCAGCCGCTCGGCGAGGTCCTGACGTCGTCCCCCGAGGCGCTGAAGCACTATACCGAGGCGCGGCGACTCGTCAACAACGGCGCCAATCGTGACGCCATCCTCTCGTATCAGCGGGCTATCGACGCGGATCCCGGATTCGCGATGGCGTACCGCGGTCAGGCCGCCTGCTACGGGAACATCGGAGAACGAGCGAAGCGAGATACAGCGGCCAGGAAGGCGCTCGACCTGAGCGGTGGTCTGCCCGCGCGATTCCGGTACCAAATCCAGGTGACGGCATACTTCGGCTCGACGGCCACCTATCCCGGGGTGATCGACGCCTGCAACAAGCTGCTGGCGAAGTACCCGGACGACAGCTTTGCGCTGCTCTATCTGGCCCTCGTCTACTGCGACGTCGAGGAGACCGAGACATGCGCCCGGCTTCTGGAAACCGAGGTGCGAGTCGCCCCGTCGTGGATCGGCTCGTACGACCTCGCAAAGGCCTACGGGTGGCTGGGGCGTCATGACAAGAGGAAGAGCACCCTCGAAAGCTACCTGGAACGCGATCAGAACAATCCGCTTGTGCACGTCGCCCTTGGGCGGGGCTACCTGGTCGCAGGGCAGTTCGCGGAGGCACGTCGCGAGTCGGACACAGCGTCGCGCCTCGATCAGGGGCACGTCTCTGCGGTTCAGTTCAAGGGCGATGTGGCTCACCTGCTGGGCGATTTCGGAACGTCCGAGCGCGAGTACGTGTCGCTTCTGACGCAGGCGGCGGAGGCGGACCGGCGGACCGCCAGCGTTCGGCTTGGATGGCTCTACCTGACCTTGGGCCGCTTTGAGAAGGCTCGGGCCCAGGTGCAGGCTTCGACGGCCACAAGCACAACCGATCAGTGGTTGGCGTGGGTGGAGCTGGAAACTGGCCGTCTCGACCTCGCCGTCAAGTGTTTCAAGGCGTCTGGCCGCTTTCGCTATTGCATCCAGCCCCTCGAACGCGGTGTATGCATTGTCGGGATTGGGGCTGTCGCACGCGGCTGCGGGCGACATCAGTAAGGCCCAGAAGACACTCGATGACCTAACGGTCTTTCCTGAGGGCCTCTTCGTCAAGCCGAAGAACCGGCTGAGCCTCGCTCTGTCCGGGGCGCTGGAGTTGAAGCGGGGAAAGGGCCGACGGCGGTCGCCGCCCTCGAGCGGGCGGCGGCCCTATTGCGGTACCAACTAGAAGTTCCGCCCACCGCGTGGATGCCGCAGCCGGATGAGCACGCGGTCATCTTCGACCTGCTGGCCCAGGCCCATGAGGTGGCCGGGGATCTGACGAAGGCCCGCGAGACCTACGAGAAGATTACGGCGCTGACGACGGGCAGACTGGCGTTCGGCGCGACCTACGCCCGCAGCTTCTACCACCTGGGACTGATCGCCGAAAAGCAGGGCGACAAGGCCCGCGCGCGCGAGCAGTTCACGAAGTTCCTCGACCTGTGGAAGGATGCGGATAAGGGGCTCCTCGAAGACGCCCAAAAGCGCGTGGCGCCTCGGGTCGAGCAGCGTCGCGCGCGTCCGTGGGGATTCGGCGTTCAGTACTCGTCGATCGCGAGGCCGGGCACCTTCGAGAAGTGGCGCGCGTCGCGGGTGACAAGGGGGGCCCGATCGAGCACGGCAGACGTGGCGATGAGCAGGTCCATCGTGTCGATCGATGTACCGGCGGCGCGGATCCTGGCGAGCAGCCGCCCGTATTCCGCGGCGAAGCGTTCGTCGGGGTAGCGGACGATCAGCGTATCGAAGAGACGGGAGAGACGGGCTCTCTCGGCGGCCGGCGCACCGGCGGCGTGCACTCCCGCCATCAGCTCGCAGACCACGTGAACGCTGACGCCCAGCACGTCATTGCCCGGCAGTGCCTCCAGGTAGACCGAGGCCGGCCCGACCCTGTCGCGCCGTCGCTCACGCAGCACGTCGACGAGGAAGGTCGTGTCGAGGTGAATCACAGCGTCGGCATCCTGGCGCTGGATTTCCTGCGGGATCGGGCGATCGCATCGACGGCCTTCAGTGTGGGCGCAGAGACGCCGGCGGTGGACAGGGCCTGACGGAAGGCCGCCACGGTCTTGGGCGGCCCGAAATGGGCCTTGATCACGCGCGAGAAGGACTGCCCCGGCTTCTTCTCACGCGCCAGCGCCTCGTAGGCCTCCATGTCGATGGTGATGGTCTTGACAGCCATGCACTTATCATGCACTTAGTTCGATCCGGCGTCAACACGCCGGGCCACACGCGACCCTCCGCAGGCCCCATCGGGGAGTCGCACGGGCGCGGCGCGCCGCGCGGGTCGAGGTGCTCCGATTGGGAATCCGGGCTATACTCGCGCCCACTCCGTAGAACTCGAGGATCCGTGTCGTCCCTGAAAGGGCCCCCATGTCACTGAATCCGGGCACTCGGCTGGGTCCGTATGAGATCGTCGCCACAATCGGGGCCGGCGGGATGGGCGAGGTCTATCGCGCCCGCGATACGAAGCTCGAATCGCGACGTCGCGCTCAAGATCCTGCCCGACGTCGTTCGCGCACGACCCCGATCGGCTGGCGCGGTTCAAGCGCGAAGCGCAGACGCTCGGCGTCGCTGAACCATCCGAACATCGCGCACGATCTACGGCCTCGAAGAGCCGTCCGAGCGGCGTGCACGGCGCGCTCGTGCATGGAGCTGGTCGAGGGCGACGACGCTGGCGGAGCGCATCGCGCGCGGGCCGATCCCGCTCGACGAGGCGCTGCCGATCGCGCAGCAGATCGCCGAGGCGCTCGAGGCGGCGCACGAGCAGGGCATCATCCATCGCGATCTGAAGCCCGCCAACATCAAGGTGCGCGCCGACGGCACGGTGAAGGTGCTCGACTTCGGGCTGGCGAAGGCGCTGGACGCCGGCGGGCAGCGCGGCCGAGCCGGCGGCGCCGTCGAACTCGCCGACGATCACGACGCCCGCGCATGACCGAGGCTGGGCATGATCCTCGGCACCGCGGCCTACATGAGCGCCGGAGCAGGCGCAAGGGCAGGCCGGTCGACAAGCGCGCGACTGACTCGCGACGTGGCGATCAAGATCCTCCCGGAGACGCTCGCATCCGATCCGGTCGCTCTCGCGCGGTTCGAGCGCGAAGCACAGGCCGTCGCCGCGATCTCGCATCCAAACATCTTGGCCATCCACGACTTCGCGCGGCAGGGAGACACCGCATACGCCGTCATGGAACTGCTGGAAGGCGAGACGCTGCGCGCGCGGCTCGGGCCGGGCGCGCTTCCCGCGCGGAAGGCCGTTGAGTTTGCCGTGCAGATCGCCGAGGGGCTGGCCGCGGCTCACGAGAAGGGCATCGTCCACCGCGACCTGAAACCCGAGAACATCTTCGTGTCCGGGGATGGGCGCGTCAAGCTCCTCGACTTCGGCCTGGCGAAGCAGACGGGCCCGACCACCGATTCGGACAGAGCTCTGCTCACGCGCGAGACTCATACCGGGCCGGGAACGGTGATGGGCACGGTCGGGTACATGTCCCCGGAGCAGGTGCGCGGCGAGGACGCGGACCACCGCTCCGACATCTTCTCGCTCGGTGTCGTGCTCTACGAGATGCTGACCGGGCGGCAGGCCTTCACGCGCGAGACGGCGGCGGAGAGCATGACGGCGATCCTGAAGGAAGACCCGCCGGAGCCGGCGACGAGCGGTGCCTCGTCTATCCAGCCCGCGTTCCAGCGCATCGTCCAGCATTGTCTGGAGAAGAAACCCGGTGAGCGCTTCCAGTCCGCGCGCGACATCGCCTTCGCGCTCGAGAGCCTCTCAACGGACTCTTCGGCAGGTCACGTGACGCCAGCGCTCGCGCGTTCGCGCATCGTCTCTCGATGGGCGACGTTGTCCGCTGTCGCTGCGGTTCTGCTCGTGGCCGCTTTCTTCGGCGGCCGCCTCGGGCGGCAGATCCCGGCAGCGCCGTCGTTGCTGTTCGAACGCCTCACCTCCGAGCCGGGCATCGAGCGTTCCCCGGCACTCTCGCCCGATGGGGAGAGCGTGGCGTACGCGAAGGTCGTCGGGGAACGCTCGCACATCTTCATCCAGCACGTCGGAAGCGACAAGCCCGTCGACCTCTCCGCCGATTCACAGGCGTCCGACACCGATCCCGCCGTTTCGCCGAACGGCTCGCTCATCGCGTTTCGCACCACCCAAAACGGGATCGGCGGCATCTTCACGATGGGCCCAAACGGCGAATCGGTTCTGCGCAAGACCCGTGGCGGCTACGGACCAGTGTTCACCCCGGACGGCAAAGAGATCGTCTTTGCGGAGGAGGCGGCTGGCCATCCGCTCTCACGGATGATCCGGAGCCACATCCTTGCGGTCGACGTGGCCACCGGGAAGGAACGGCCGATCTTCGGCCCCGACGCAACCGAGCCCGCCGTCTCACCCCACGGCAAGCGGGTCGCGTATTGGGGGCTCGCTGGCCAGACAGCTCAGCGTGACGTCTGGACCGTGCCGCTCGAGGGTCTCGAGCCAGGCGAGACGCCTGTTCCGGTCACAAACGACTCGGCCGTCGACTTCAGTCCGTTCTGGTCCGGGGATGGCTCGTTCCTGTACTTCGGGAGCGACCGGGGCGGAAGCTACAACCTCTGGCGCGTGCCGATCGACGAGGCCTCAGGCGTGCCGCGCGGCATGCCCGAGTCGGTCACGCTACCGGTCACGTGGACTGGGGGATTTCAGGGCTCCTTCCGTGGATCACGCGACGGGAGGCGGATCGCCTTCACCGCGCCCGCCGAGCAGATGACGATCGAGAAGCTGACGCTGGACCCCGGCACCCACGATTCGATCGGCCTTCCCGTCGTTCTCCGGCGAAGTTCAACCTCGTTCGATGATCTCGTCATCTCGCCCGATGGAATGACGCTCGCCACCCGCACGGTCGGCCGCAACGAGGACCTCTGCCTCGTCTCGGTCGACGGTCAGAAGCTCCGCCGCCTGACGCGTGATGAATATCGCAACCGCGGGCCCGTCTTCACCCCGGGCGGCAGCCGCCTGGTCTTCTACTCCAGCCGGGAGGGAGACTATGCCATCTACTCGATCGCCGGCGACGGGAGTAACGTCTTGCCGCTGACGGCTGAGAAGTCACCGTATTATTTCTACCCGGCGCTCTCTCCTGACGGCCGATTCCTGGCCGCGGGCCGCCAAGGTGGCCGCGTCGCGGTGTTCCCGCTCGTGACGGGAGCTGCGGGGTCTTCATCTCTCGGCGCGCAGGTGTTCGAGTTCGAGTCACGCTGGCCGTGGTCCTGGTCTCGCGATAGCACGCGCCTGTTGGCACTGGGGCCGGGCGTCGACTATGGGTTCAGGGCCATGGCGGAGGCCATATTGTGCACGCCCGCGAACCAGGCGTGCGAAGGCCTCGGCATCCGCGCCAACTCCGGAGTGTTCACGCCCGATGGCCGGAGCGCCATCCTGACAACGAGCGACGGGATCCGCGTGCTCGACCTAGCGATCCGCGCCGGCCCCAGGGCGTCGCGGCTCATCCTCCCCGCACCGGACGGAACCCTGATGCGAATCGCGCTCTCGGCAGACGGCCGTTCCCTCTACTTCCTGCGCAACATGACCGAGAGCGACATCTGGGTGGGAACGTTCCGGTAGTAGTGCCCGAGGCGCTCCCGTTCACCATGCTGCCGGGCCAGAACGGGGTGGATTTCCTGGGCCGACGGCTCGGGAGTGTTACGGACTCTGAAATGCGGTGCGGGCGACCGCGACGAGGCACGCCCGTCCAGACGGGCGATAGAATGGATGCCAATCCACATTCCCAATCGCCAAGGAGCGCAATGCGATGACCAACTACGGCGCGAAGGAACTCGCCCGCAGCTTCCGGACCGTTCGAAAGAACACCCTGATCGTTGCCGAGGACATCCCCGAAGACAGGTACAGCTTCCGCCCGACGCCCGAGAGCCGCAGCGTGGCGGAGATCCTGGCCCATATCGCCGTCATCACCCGCGCGCACTATGAGAACCATGCAGTGCGCAGGATCACGACCTATGTCGGCATCGACTACACCGCGCTGGCGCGCCAGCGGCAGGAGCAGGAGAAGCAGCTCGCCACCAAGGCGCAGATCCTCGACGCGTTGCGGAGCAGCGGCCAGGCCTGGGCGGGGTATCTCGACGGCGTCTCAGAGGGCGATCTGGCCGACGAAATCCCGTTCTCCCCGCCCGCAGAGCCGCCGAGCAAGAGCCGGTTCGAGATGATCCTCAGCGCGAAGGAACACGAGATGCACCATCGCGCCCAGTTGATGGTCGTCGAGCGGCTCCTCGGCCTCGTGCCGCACCTGACTCGGGAACGCCAGGCGCGCGCGGCGCAGGCGGCGAAGGCGAGCCAGGCCAATTGAGATGAGCAAATCATGCGACTGACCCGGAAGGAGTTCCTCACGCTGGCCGGGGGCGGCGCGCTGCTGACCGCGGCAGGTCCGACAGTCGGCGACGCTGCTCGAGCGCAAGGCGGGCAGGCTGCGCAGGCTGCAATGCCCCGGAAGGTGCAGGGCCCGGCGATCACTGGGATGACCGACGCCGTCGGCCGGTTCATCTCCGGCGCGAGCCTGCGCGACATGCCGCCGGAGGTGGTGGCGCAGGGCAAGCGGTGTCTCGTCGACGGGTTCGGTGTCATCCTCGCCGGCTCGATGGCGGAGGGAAGCCGCATCCTCAGGGAGCTCGTGAAGGCCGGGGGCGGAGTCCGCCAGTCGACCGTTCTCGGGCCCGAGCGGATGGTCGTGCCTGCCGCCGCCGCCGCGCTCGCCAATGGAGGCGCAGGCCACGCGCTCGATTACGACGACACGCAGCTCTCGTCGACTTCGGACCGCACCTTCGGCCTGCTCACGCATCCTACGGTGCCGGCCCTTTCCGCGGCCCTCGCCGTCGCCGAGCGGGCCGGTGCCTCGGGCGCGGCCTTCCTCGAAGCCTACCTGACCGGCGTGGAGGTCGAGTGCAAGATGGCCGAGGCGATCGACCCGAATCACTACACGCGAGGCTTTCACAGCTCGGGCACGATCGGGGCGTTCGGGGCCGCGACGGCCGCGGCGAAGCTGATGAAGCTCAACGACGCGCAGATCGGACACGTGCTGGCCATCACGTCGAGCCTCTCGAGCGGCATCCGCGTCAACTTCGGCTCGATGAGCAAGCCGCTCAACGTGGCGCGCGCGAGCGAGAACGGCGTGTTCGCCGCGGACCTCGCGTCGCGCGGATTCACGGGCGGCGCTCTCGGCCTCGATGGTCAGTGGGGGTTCTTCCAAGTGCTGGGCGATGGCGCGGACCCGGACCGGCTCATAGGCGTCATCGGGAAGACCTGGTCCATTGTGAACCCCGGTGTTTCGTTCAAGCCGTATCCATGCGGGTCGCTCAGCCATCCCAGCATGGACGCCATGCTCAAGCTCGTCGTCGACAACGACGTGAAGCCGGACCAGGTCAGAAGCGTCCGGCTGCGCGCCGGCAGGAACATCCTCGATCCGTTGCGGTACCTCGTGGCGAAGACGGAGCTCGAGGCGAAGTTCTCGGTGCCGTTCCTGATGTCGGCAATCATTCTGCGGCGGCGCGCCGGCATCCGGGAGTTCTCCGACGAGTTCGTCGCGAGCGCGCCGGTTCAGCAGATGATGCGGCGCGTCACCCCGGTCCGCGACGAGGCCATCGAGGCGCTGGGATTCGACAGGATCCGCAGCACCGTCGAAGTGGATCTCGTGGACGGCCGGACGCTCGTGCAGCGAGCCGACGAGCGGTACCGCGGCGGTCCTGACAACCCGTTCAGCCGCGACGATCTTCGGGCGAAGTTCGCCGATTGCGCATCGGGACTGCTCGGCGAGCCTGAGATAGCGCGGGCGATGACCACGATTGAAGGTACCGAGGCGCTGCCGAGGATCAGCCAGCTCGTCGATGTTCTGTCTCCGAATCGATCGAAGTGACGCCCCGGAGCGGCGGCATCCCGTTTGCGTTCAGACGATGGTAGGATTCGTCGTCTCCCCTCCGCGTGGCGAGTAGGTGCTCGAAAACCCGCCGCTGTAGAGAGGGAAGCCCGGCGAACCGCCCCATGGACTTCGAAGCCGCTGTCAATAACATCGACGTCCGGCTCGAGCGGGTCGAGCAGTTTCTGCCAACTCTGGCGACCAAGGAGGAGTTGCGCGCGGCCGTTGCCGTCCTCGCGACGAAGAATGAACTTCGCGCGACGAAGGAAGAACTGCAGCTCGATATTGACCGCTCGAGGCAGGAATCCAGGCTTCTTTACGAGAGCCTGAAGGACGACATTCGCATTGTCGCGGAGGGCGTGGTCAGCATACAGCGGACCTTGGACGACATGGTCCGACCTTGGCTCGTCGATCACGAAGATCGAATCAGGAAGCTCGAGGGGAGGCCGCAGGGCTGAGCACGCACCCGGTCCGTGCTACTGGACGATCTCAGCGTATCGCACCGCGCGGTTGAGGAAGACCACGAGTTCTTCAGCCGCCTTGCTGTTGCCCTCTGACGAAGGGTGCGGATCCCAGCCGTCACCCGTCGCGTAGACCGAGAAGTTCGACGCGCCGTGGCCGGTCAACGTGTCGAACAGGTCGAACACCACGGTGTTGTGTTGCCCGAAGCCGGCCAGCCATCCTTGCGCATCCACGACCCAGTTGTTGAACGATCGTGCCAGCGCTCCGGACTCCCGAACCTCATCGTCGTGTGTGAGATGGCCGAACGACCTCTTGGCGAGCCACTTCCAGAGCGGCTCCTGCCAGGTCTTCGGGGCAAGCGGGGGAGCGGTCAGGTAGACGAAGAGCGTGTCGGGATGACGCGCGAACTCGGTGCGAATGGCGTTCATCGCCGCGCGGGCGTTGCTTTCGGTCAGTTCGGGGCCTTCGGGATTCCCGTTGCCGCCCCCCGCGCCCACGAAATCACTGTTCTCAAACCCGGACTTGAACAGCACGACGCGGTTTGACTCTCCCGCAGACAGCGCTTCGTCCTGGCTCTTGACGGAGAGCACCGCGGCCATCGCCTGTTGGAACTTCCTCGGCCAATCGATAATGTCGGTGTTGTCGCCGACCTTGCTGCCGTAGGTCGCGTGGTGCAGCCGGTAATTGTTCTTCGAGAGCAGGGCCGCGAGTCCGCCGCCGTTCGGATGACGCGTGAGGATCGCCTGCCGGTTGTCGGACGGCCCTCGTTCGGCCAGCAGCTGTTCGCCGACCGAATGATGGATGAACAGGAGGTCGATTGGCTGCAACGGAGCCGTTGCCGGGAACGCCGACAGATCGAGGCCCCGCGCAACGAAGGACGGCCTCGCACCGCTCACGTCCCCGCCGACCTGGATCAGGTTGCCCGCCGCGAGGCCCGCGACGATGATGCCGGCCAGGATCAGCCACCTTTTCATGATTTGTCCTCAGGGCTGCCGTGCCTGGGCGGTCAGCGCGCGAATCTCTCCCGCGCGGTCGACGTGCTGGATCGCCAAATTACCACGAATGCGCTCGAAACCCGAGCCGATTGGCATAGGTTGCCACTTCGGCCGTGCACGAATCGTGCGATGCCCCTGACCGAACGTGATAGCATGCCCCGTCTCTCGCGAACCGAAATGCGACGTCTGGCCCGCCACGTCTGTTCGTTCGCCTCGTTCGTGTCCCTGGCCATCCTGCTGACCTGGCCCCTTCCCAAACATCTGTCCACGCACTTGACCGCGTCGCCCGCTGGCGATGCCGGGGTGTATGTGTGGAACCTGTGGGTGTTCCGTCACGAGCTGGTCGAACGCGGCCGGATGCCGCTCTACACGACTCGGCTCTTTCCGTTGTCGGGAGAGGCGGACCTGAGCCTTCACAACTACACGCTCGCGAGCGACATGCTGGCGGCGCCCGTCATCCCTCGCCTCGGCCTGGTGCGAACCTTCAACATCCTCTTTCTGCTGCAGCTCGCCGCCTCGGGATATGCCGTCTTCCTTCTCACGCGATTCCTGACGAAACGGCCGGTCGAGTCCTGGCTGGCCGGAGCGGTCTTCATGGCGTCTCCGGTCCTGACGGCCCGAAGCATCGGTCACTTCTCGCTGGTCGCGGCCGCGCCGCTCGCGCTCTTCCTGTTGGCCGTCCTGTGCTACCGGCGCGACGGGCGCGTTCGAAACGCCGTCGCTGCCGGCGCGATCCTCGGTTGGGCGGGGTACAGCGACGCGTACTTCGCGGTCTACTGCGTGATGCTGGCGGCAATCGCGTTCGCCGATCACTTCATTACCTGGCGGAGCACCACTGTGCCGCCCGGAAGGCGAAGGCGGGTGGCCATCCACATCCTCGACGGCGTCGTGCTCGTCCAGGCCGCGATCGCGATCACCCTGGCCATCGCGCATTCCGAATCGGTCCGCATCGCGGGCGTCCACATCCGGACGAGCACGATCTACACGCCGATGCTCATCCTCACGATCGCGGCGACGTTGCGCGTCGTCCTCGCCGCGGGACGGCAGTTCAGGCTGCCGCCCTTTACACGGACCCGCTCAGCCCTCAAGTTCATGGCGGTGACGGCCCTGGTGGCGGCAGTCGTGCTCTCGCCGCTGCTGGCGGCATTCGCCAAGCGAGCTCACGAAGGCCGGTTCGTCAGCCCGACGACGGAGTGGCGAAGCAGCCCGCCGGGTGTCGACGCGTTATCTTTCGTCATGCCGAACCCGACGAACAAGCTCATTGGCGAGCCGTTCCGCACGTGGTTGAACGAGCATCGGCCCGATGGGGTGGTCGAGTACAACGGTTCCTTCTCTCTCGTCGCGCTCGGCGTCGCCATCCTCGCGTGGCGGATCCGGCGCGGGGCCATCCCCTGGCCGTGGATCGCCGGCTTCGCGTTCTTCACGCTGCTCGCGCTCGGACCTTTCATCCACGTGGCAGGCGTGAACACCCGCGTGCCAGGGCCGTGGGCGCTCTTTCGCTACGTGCCCGTGATCGGGCTGGCTCGTTCGCCATCCCGTTTCGCCATCGTCGCCTCGATGGGCCTCTCGATCCTGTTCGCGTTCGGCCTCGCGTCGCTTCGGGAGCACGCGACACGGCGGCGCCTGGTGTTGACCGTCGGCGTCGCGGCCGCCCTGGCGCTGGAGCTCGGAAGTGTTCCTCGCCGGCTCTTCTCGGCCCGGGTCCCGGACATCTACCGGGTGATTGCCGCCGACCCTGACCGCTCTGCCAGGGTGCTCGAATTGCCGACCGGCGTGCGAGACGGCACGTCGGCGGTCGGGAACTTCAGCGCCGCGACGCAGTTCTACCAGGGGTTCCACGGGAAGACCGTGGTGGGCGGTTACCTGTCGAGGATCTCTCCGGCGCGGCTGGCTCGGCAGCGCAGGATGCCGGTGATGAACGTCCTGCTCACGCTCAGCGAGAACGCCGAGCCCGATGCCACGGCGATGGCGGCCGCGCGCAGGGCCCGCAACGGCTTCTGCCAGTTCGCCCGGATCCGGTACGTCGTCGTCGACACCACCCGCGCGAGCGAACCGCTCCGGCGAATCTCCGTCGACCTGCTGGATCTCGAGTTCATCTCCGCGTCGGACGGGCTCGAGCTCTATCGCCCGCGGCGCGTCGCGCCCGCCCCGCGGCTGCCTGGTGCCCTCACGTCGAACCCGCCGGCCCTTCCCGCCCTGCCGGCGTCGCGCTAGCCGCTCCCGGCCCCGGGGCTCTTATTCCATCAGCTGGTTGATGACCAGCAGCTTCGGCTCGGTCATCTCCTCGATCGCGTAGCGCGGGCCTTCACGGCCGAGGCCGGAATCCTTCACCCCGCCGTACGGCATGTGATCGATCCGCCAGCTCGGCACGTCGTTGACGACGACCCCTCCCGCCTCGATCGATTCGTAGGCGGCCAGCACCCTCGCGAGGTCGTTCGAGAACACGCCCGCCTGCAAGCCGAACTGCGACCGGTTCAGTGCAGCCAGCGCCTCGTCGAACTCCCGGAACCGGTAGAGGCCGATGAGCGGCGCGAAGGCTTCCTGCGCGCAGACCTTGGCTGGCTCGGGCACGTCGACGAGCACCGTAGGCGCGTAGATTGAGCGCGACACCCGGTTCGCCCCGGTCAGCGCCTTCGCCCCGGACGCGATCGCCTCCTGCACCCACCCGTCGATCCGATCGACCTCCGCGTTCTCGATCATCGGCCCAAGTTCCGTCTTCGGATCGAGCGGGCTGCCGATGACGAGCGCGTTGACGCGGGACACCACCTCTCGCGAGAAGCGGCTGAAGATCGAGTCCTGCACGAGGACGCGTTGCACCGAGATGCAGCTCTGGCCCGCATACGCGAATCCGCCCGCAACGACGCGCTTCGCGGCGAACTCGAGATCGGCCGTTTCGTCCACGATCACGCCCGCGTTTCCACCGAGCTCGAGGACGACCTTCTTCTTGCCGGCCCGCGCTTTCATGGCCCAGCCGACCGCGGGCGAGCCCGTGAACGTCAGCAGGCGGTAGCGGTCGTCGGTGACGAGCCGATCGCCGAGCTCACGCGGCATCGGGAGCACGCTCAGCGCGCCCTTCGGGAGGCCCGCCTCGTCGAGGATGGCCGCCAGCGCGAGCGCCGAGAGCGGCGTCTTGCTCGCCGGCTTCAGCACGATCGGATTGCCGGCGGCGATGGCCGGCGCGAGCTTGTGGGCCGAGAGATTAAGCGGGAAGTTGAAGGGCGAGATGCCGGCCACCGGCCCGATGGGAAAGCGCCGCACGATGCCGAACCGGCCCTTTCCGTGCGGCGCGAGATCGAGCGGGATAACCTCGCCGAGGATGCGCCGTGCCTCCTCGCTCGCGACGTGGAAGGTCATCGTCGCGCGATCGACTTCGGTGAGCGCGTCGCGCAGCGGCTTGCCCGCCTCGCCCGCGAGCATTCTGCCGACCTCGTCGCGCCGCCGCGCCAGCTCGGCCGAGGCTTTTGCCAGGATGGCGCCGCGTTCGTAGGCCGGGAGCCGGCGCATGACGGCGGCCGCCTCGATTGCCGCTTCCGTCGCGCGCTCGTACTCGGCGATGCCCGCGAGCCACGTCGTGCCGACCAGGGAGTCGTCGTACGGGTTGAGGACCGGGTGGACCAGCGAGGAGCGCTGCCATGAACCGGCGAGAAAGAACGGATATTCGGGTGCCACGAGAAACCTCCGCGGAGCCGGGGCGTGGGGTCCGGATGCCAGGTGCCAGAGGCTAGTCTGACACGCCGGGGGGCGCCTGTCGAAATTCACGGACCGCGCCCGGATCGCCGATAAGTCAGTGTAGAATAGAGACATAAGGACCGTTTCCGGCTTCACCCCCGAGTGGCCCGCACCCAGGAACGCGGTGTTTGCGGGCTATAATTGATTGGATCTCAACGCTTTGGAGTGAATCTCACCATGATCAGTGTGTCGACGGTGGCAGCAACGAAGATCAACGAGCTGCTGGCGGAAGAGCAGAAACCCAGTAGCGGCCTCCGCGTGTTCGTGCAGGGCGGCGGATGTTCCGGATTCCAGTACGGCCTGATGATTGAGGACGCTCCCGGAGAGGTCGATCAGCAGATCGAGTCGAACGGGATCCGGCTGTTCGTCGATCCGATCAGCGCCCGGTATCTCACCGGAGCCGAGGTCGATTTCGTGGACAGCGTGACCGGCGGCGGCTTCACCATTCGCAACCCGAACGCGAAGTCCACGTGCGGGTGCGGGCAATCCTTCGCGACCGACTAGCGTTTCCCGGCCAGGGCGTTCGTGAATGTGAACACTGACCTCGCCGCTCCGGATGTTTCCCGCCTGCGCCCGGCGGGCGGGAAACGATCCACCAAGCGGGAGCGGATTCTCAACGTGTTCCTTCACCACGAAGGCCACATGAGCGCCGACGACCTGGTCGATCTGATCCGCCGTGACGATCACGGCGTCAGCCGCGCCACCGTCTACCGCACGCTCCAGTGGATGGTGGACGCCGGCATCGCCCGGAAGGTCGATTTCGGCGAAGGCCGCTTCCGCTTCGAGCACTCGTACCGCCATCCGCGCCACTTCCACCTCATCTGCAAGACCTGCAACCGCTCGTTCGAGTTCCTGAGCTCCGACATCGAGGCGGAGATCGAAGAAGTGGCCGTCGCGAGGAACTTCGCCGCCCGCCAGAGCGTGCTGCAGATCTACGGCACCTGCGAGGACTGCCGGAGCGGCAAGCCCGCGCAGGGCGAGGCGGGCTCCTCGCACCTCGTGTTCGCGCGAGACGCCTTGCGCATCGCGATTGCGACCGAGCGCAGCGGCCTCGAGTTCTACACGAAGGCCTCGCGGTTCGGCAGGCACCCGCGCGGACGGCGCGTCTTCCTCAAGCTGGCCGACGCGGAGCGCGACCACCTCGGCATGCTGGAGAATCGCTACCAGCAGCTCCTCTCGCAGGACGCGCTGCTCGAATCCCGGCCGACGTATCTCTTCTTCAAGGGCGCCGCCAACGGCGTGTTCGCCTCGGGAGCGCAGGAAGTCGCCAAGGGGGTGGACGACCGGCAGGCGCTTCGCCTGGCGATCAAGTGCGAGCGCATCGCCCACCGGTTCTTCAAGCGCTACGGCGAGCAGTTCGAAGACCAGGTGAGCCGGCAGATCTTCCTCGAGTTCGCCGAAGGCGAGCGCGCGCACCTCGACATGCTGCTTCGGGAGTACATCGCGCTCGGACAGGATGCCTCGAAGCCGCGCGGGCGGGGCGGATCCAGGCGCCAGCCGTCGTGAAGGGCCGATCGGCCCCGACGCCAGATGCCCGCGGTGACGCCCGGCACGCTTCGCCTTCGATGATCGACCTTCACTTGCACACGACCGCGTCGGACGGCGCCTGGTCTCCCAGCGAGCTCGTCGCACGGGCGGAGGCGGCCGGCCTCGCGACCATCGCCGTGACCGATCACGACACGATGGCCGCCGTGCCGGAGGTCGAGGCGTTCGCCCGTGAAGCCGGGCTGGGCTTCGTTCCAGGGATCGAGATTACGAGCGTGTGGAGCGGGAGGGACGTGCACCTGCTCGCCTACTTCCTGGATTGCCGATCGGCCCGCGTCGACGCGTTCCTGTCGGCCCGGGCCGGGGCGAGGACCGAGCGGGCCCTGCGCATCGCCGAGCGGCTCGAAGCGCTCGGCGCCCCGCTCGACGTCGACGCGCTTTTCTCGTCGGCCGATCTCCGGTCGATCGGGCGGCCGGCCATCGCACGGGCGCTCGTCGATGCAGGCCACGTTCCGACCACCGAGGCAGCCTTCGATCAATACCTGGCGGCCGGCGCGCCGGCCTGGGTGCAGCACGCGGCCGGCACGCCGCACGATGTGATCGCGTTCGTGAGGGAGGAAGGCGGCCTGGTCTCGTTCGCCCATCCCGGCGTCACGGACCAGGACGAGCTCCTCGACGAGCTCGGCCGGAACGGTCTCCACGCCGTGGAGGCCTATCACCCCGAACACGACCGGGCGGCGACCGCGAGATACCTCGCCTTCGCACGTGACCGCGGCCTGGCGGTGACTGGCGGTTCAGACTGCCACGGCGATGAGACCCATCGCGCGGCGGCGTTTGGGTCGGTCACGCTGTCGGCCGCCGAGTTCGAACGGTTCTCCGCGCTGCGCGGTTCGCATCCGTCTGTTGACGCCGCGGCGCCCGGCCAACGCCCGTCGTCGTGACCCGCGACCCTGGTTCCTCCGGCGCTCCCTCCGACCTGCCGTCGCTCGTCTCGCCATTCGTGGCCGAGTGGCTGCCACGCGTGGCCGCCGAGCTTGTCGTGCCAGGGGTCCGCCGGGTTGCCGTCGACCTGGCGATGGGGGAGGGCCGGCACGCTCGCGCGCTCGCGCGAGCGGGCTTCGTGACCTGGGGTGTCGATGCGGCGGTCGACCGGCTGCTCGTCGCCAGAGAGGGAGCGGCCGAGCGCGGCCTCGTGATTCATGCCTGGGCGTCGAATCTCGAGCGCGATCCGCTGCCGCGCGGCTGCTGCGATCTGCTGCTGTGCACCCGCTTCCTCGTCCGCCATCGATGGGACGAAGTGAAGGCGATGGTACGGCCTTTGGGCTTCGTGATGTACGAGACCTTCACGAACGCGCAGGGAACGAAGCCGAGCGGGCCGAGGTCGGCGGCGCACCTGCTCGAGCCGGGCGAGCTCCGCCGCGTCTTCGACGGATGGCGCATCCTCCACTCGGCGGAGTTCGACGATCCGGCCGTTTCGTCGGCCTCCATCGTCGCGCAGAAGATCCCATGAGCGTCGCGCCCATCCTCGAGATCCGTGGCGTGACGAAGCCGTATGGCTCGCTGCGCCCGCTGCGCATCCAGGCGTTCTCGCTTCGGGCGGGCGAGCGCGTAGCCATGACAGGGCTCGACGCGCCGGCGGCCGAAGTGCTCGTCAATCTCGTGACCGGTGCGACGCTTCCAGACGAGGGGGAGGTGCGGCTGTTCGGCCGGCCGACCTCCGCCATCACGGACGCAGACGACTGGATGGCCACGCTCGATCGGATCGGGATGGTGACGGGACGGGCACTGCTCGTCGGCGAGTTGTCGGTCGCGCAGGCGTTGGCGATGCCCTTCACGCTCTCGATCGACTCGATTCCGGATGAGATTGCGAAGAGCGTGGAGCGGCTGTGTGGCGAGGTCGGGCTTGGCGCCGACGAGGCGTCCCTTCGTCTTGGGGGCGCGTCCGCGCTGGTGCGCGCCCGTGTTCATCTGGCGCGAGCGCTCGCATCACATCCCCAGTTCCTGGTGCTCGAGCACCCTTCGTCGCTCTTCGAGGGCGATGCGCCCGGGGCGTCCGCCGTGTTCGCGCGCGACGTGAACCGCGTCGGGGCGGCGCGCGGACTGGCGGTGCTGGTGCTGTCGGCGCGCCCGGAGTTCGCGCGGATGGTGGCTCGGGCAATCTACGAATTCGGAGGAGCGGCCGGCCGGCTCCGAAACCGATCGGGGTGGCGGCGCTTCCTGGGATAGGCCGCGTCTCGATCCCGTGCGGCGGTTGTGACAGACTTGGTCTGCTGATGGCGAAGCTGCTGCTCTTCGACGTGGACGGGACGCTCATCCTGACCGGCGGCGCCGGCATGCGCGGGATGGACCGGGCGTTCCGCGAGATCTACGGCATCGCGGATGCGTTCCACGGCGTGCACCTCGCCGGCCGGACCGATCCTGGCATCCTCGCCGACGCGATGGTCCAGGCTGGGGTCGTCGCGGGCAACGGCGCGGAAGCGCGGTTCATGCAGGTCTACTTCCGCATGCTCCAGGAAGAGGTGGACAAGCCGGCCCCGGCGGGGAGCGACGACCCGGCCGTCTGGCGGAAGTTCAAGGGCGTGTATCCCGGCGTCCGCAAGACGCTCGACGGGCTCCTGCCTCGAGACGATGTCTTCCTGGCGCTCCTGACGGGGAACTACGCGCGCGCGGCCGAGATCAAGCTCGCGCACTTCGACCTGTGGCGCTACTTCCGGTGCGGAGCGTTCGGGGAGGATGCGATCGAGAGATGGCAGCTCGTGCAGGTGGCGCGCGATCGCGCCCGGGCGATGGGCGCGCCCGAGTTCGCGCCAGCCGATGTGCTGGTCGTTGGCGACACGCCGCTCGACGTCGAGGCTGCGCGGCGCGCGGGCGTAAGGAGCTTGGCCGTGGCGACCGGTGGTTTCAGCCTCGACGCGCTCGCCGCCTCCGGCGCAGACCAGGTCGTCTCTCGAATCGACGATTTCCCCTGGGCGTCACTGAACGACGGCTCGTGACGGAGAGCCTGGCCGGCGCTCTGGCGGCCGCCTACGGGTACCGCGGGCGATCAGCCCGCGTGCCCGTGGCGCCGCCCTAAGATCGTAGCGCGCGGGCTTTAGCCCGCGTGCTTGGGGCGCCTGTGCACCACGCAGGCAAGGCCCAGGTTCAGATGCCCAGCCGCTGGCGTTTGAGATAGAGACCCTTGCGGGAGAGGCCGAGCTTGCGCGCGGCCGATTCGAAGTTCTCCGCGCCGGCGGCGAGGGCGTGCGTGAGCATGGCCCGCTCGAGGGCCTCGACGCCGGCCGCAAGCGGCTGGTCGAGCGGGACGAGCACGCGCGGAAAGGACTCGACGCCGGGCGTCGAAGCAACGGTACGCCGGCTCGCGACGATTTCCGGCGAGAGATGCTCCGGAGTGAGCGTCGTGCCCGGTTCGGCCAGCGCCACACAGCGCCTGATCTCGTGGGCCAGCTGGCGGACATTCCCGGGCCATCGATAGAGCAGCAGGTACTCGAGCGTCTCGTCGGCGACCTTCAGGCCAGGCTTCTCGTTCTCTTCGGTGAACTCGTGCAGGAACCGCGTGACGAAGAGCGGAATCTCTTCGCGCCGATCGCGAAGCGGCGGAATCCTGAATCGGACGACATTCAGGCGGTAGTACAGGTCTTCCCGGAAACGGCCATCGAGCACGAGCTTGTCGAGATCGGCGTTGGTCGCGGCGATCACACGCACGTCCACTTTGACGGGGGCCGCTTCCCCGAGCGGGTGAATCTCGCCGGAGTCCAGGAACCGCAGCAACTTCGGTTGCAGCTCCAGCGCGAAATCCCCAATCTCATCGAGGAACAGCGTCCCGCCCGACGCTCCTCGAATCACCCCGGGGAACGCTTCACCGGCGCCGGTGAACGCGCCGCGTCGATAGCCGAACAACTGGCTCTCGACCATGTCGCGAGGCATCGAGGTGCAGTTGAACGGGACGAACGCCGCGCCGGCGCGGCGAGAAGCCTTGTGGATGACCCGCGCGAGCACCTCCTTGCCGGTCCCGCTCTCGCCGGTAATGAGCACGTTCAGGCTCGTCGGTCCGATCCGGCGTGCGTTTCCGAGGAGTTCGATTGTCGTCGGCGAGCCGAAGACGCCGAGCTCGGTATCGCCAGATCGATCCTCGACCCACGCGCTGGCAGCGTCTTCGTCGATCGTCATGCCGGCCGGCTGCACGGCCGCCCGCCCCATCCTGGCGGCATCGAGACACGCCATCCAGGAGGACAGCGACGGATTGGGCCACAACTCGAGGAACATCTCCCTGGCGGGATCGTCCCTCAGCACGATTCGAATCGGCAGATCGCTCGGAGCGCCGTCGACCTCGATTGGCTCGCCGCACCAGATCATCCGCTCGGCTTTCTTTCCGAGCCTCGCCGAGTAGAGCGCCCCATACCGCAGGCTTTCGGTCCTGTACAGCAGTCTCAGGAGCTCTTCTCCGAAGATCTCCGGGTGCGTCGCCAGGTCGAGCAGCCGGACCGATTCCTGAATCGCGAGCGTCGGATCGTCGTCGCTGAACTCGACAATCGGTGAACAAGTGTCCAGGCGGTGCGAGATCTTCGTCGGGCGCTCGGCTTCCTCTTCCGCGCCCGGCTCGGTGAGTTCCGGATCGTCGGTCTCCGGATGGGAGTAGTCCCAGAGCGTGGCGGCGTAGTCGTCGACGGCATCAATCCGCGCCCGCGTATTCCCGAGCCCGCCCAGGACGATGAGGCTGCGTTCGAAGTGACGGCTGGCGGATGCCAGGCAGCCATCGCGGGCGGCTGCGAGGCCCTGGAGCCGGGCGACCTCGGCGAGCACGGCCAGGTCGGGCCCTCGCGCGGCGTTGACGACCGAGGTCATCAGCCGGGTTGCGGCCGGGAACTCATCACGCGCGATGTGGCCGGCGGCCTGCAGGAGCCGGAACTGGCGCAGCATCGGCTCGTCGCCGTGGGCGGCCGCGAGCGCGGCACCGTCGCGGGCGAGCGCAACCGTTTCGGCCCGCCGGCCCTGCTGTTGCAGCATGCGCAGCCTGGTCAGGACGCACCATCGTTCGTGCCAATCGGGGTGGCTCAGCGACAGGCCGGAGACCGCCGACTTCATGCGGTCGAGCAGCTCTTCGCACGCCGTCCAGTCCCGCTGTGCCAGCTTCAGATCGGCGCAGGTTTCAAGTAGCGCGAAGTGACTTTCCCCGCCTGGAATAGAAATCGCCAACGCGTTACTTAGACTGATCCATGCTGCTTCAAATTCGCCGCGACCAAGATGAAGTGCACCCATGTCCGCAAGCGCCGCGACCTTTGTTCGAAAGTGCCCTGAACGCTCTGACAGCCGAAGTGCCTCCCTGGCCGCCGCAAGCGCCGCGTCGAAGTCGGAGGTCATAAACCCGATACAGCACTGTTGAATCGACGCGACGCCCTCCAGCCAGAGATTCGGATTTCGCGAGAGGATCGATTGAGCAACCACCGTATGGTTCAGCGATGCATCAAGGTCGCCTCTTCTTCCTTCGACTTCTGCAATGAAGAGATGAAAGGCGGCAGACACTCTGGGCTCGCCCAGTGCGGCGACCTTTCGTCGGACCTCTGACTTCAGGTTCCTAACGGCCTCCAGTCCGGCGTCCCGTGAGAGAGCGGTCATGAGGCGAAGCTGGGCCCAACACATACATTCCAGATTGGCCGCACGTTCTGCGAGTAGGTTCGCGCGCTGGAAATGTCTGGTGGCCTCGTGCAGTTGACCGCGTTGCCTCGCTACGAGACCGAGGACGATTGCCGCGCTAGACTGAGTCGCAGCGGGTGTGTTGCTGGCTGATTCGACGGCTGACGCAACCCGTTCGGCTCCATTCAGATCCCCGACCTGCTCAAGAAGTTCGGCGAATATCAGCCGTAGGTGGGGTGAAGCCCCTACTGATTGTGATCCGGGATGCGCTTTGAATTCCGAGAGGGCTTCTCGAAAACGGCCTGCTTCAACCAACTCGGTCACTCGCGTGGGATTCGCGCTCGACACGGCCTCGCCCTTCCAGGGATCAGATCCGTAGAAGACTCTGCCCCACTAACGAGAAACCCAGTTCCTTCTCAGCGAACACGGCGGAGGATAACCAAACGAGTTGTAGAACGGAATGAATAGAGCGAAGTGGGTCTTGGCTCCGCCGTAGTCAGGTGCAAAGCACGTACTCTGCGCAGGTAATCGTGCGTCAGGCGGCCGACGACGTCAAGTGGTCGTTCGTTCACATCACCGCGCTGAGTCGCGCGGTCAGCCACCTGCGTCGACAACCGAGTTCAGTGATCGGTTTGTTGGATCTACACGCCCCAGATGATGGAATTTCCCCAGATAATCGAGGATCCCCAAATGATGGACGAACCCCAAATGATCGAATCCCCCCGAATCTCCGAATTGCCCCAAATGATCGAGTCCCCTGAGATGGTAGAGCTGCCCCAGATGATCGAACTTCCCCAGATGATCGACTGACCGGAGGTGGTCGAATTGCCCCAGATGATGGAGTTGCCCCAGATGATGGAGTTGCCCCAGATGATCGACGAGCCCCAGATAATCGAGTCGCCCGAAATCAGGCCCCCCGCCCCAGCTTGCTGACTCGGCAGGAACGCCACCCCCGACCCCTCGAGGATCCCGCCAGGATACGCCGCCGCAGGCCCGTGCTCCGCCACCCACAGCGCCGCCGGCACGTTCAGGCTCCCCGCCCCCGCCCCGAGCAACCCCGCGTCGGGCAGGAACGTCGCCGACAACTGCAGCGCCACCTTCACCTGCGCCGGCGTGAGATTCGGGTTGCCGTCGAGCAGCAGCGCCGCCGCGCCGCTCACGACGCCGGTCGACTGGCTCGACCCGCTCAGCATCATGAACGCGCTCGTCCCGCTCCCCGCCACGTGCAGCCCCGGGTAGGTCTTCGCGAGTGTGCTCCCCACCACCTGCGCCGCCACGATCTTGTTCCCCGGCGCCACCAGGTCCGGCTTGATCACGTTGTCCAAGTAGGTCGGGCCCATCGAGCTGTAGCTCGCCACCACATCGTCGCCGCGCTCGGGCGTGCTCTTCGTGTTCAACGCCCCGACGGTGATCGCCGACGGCGTGTTGCCCGGCGATCCAATCCCGCCGATGATCCGTGTGCCGTTGTCGAGGACTCCGTAGTTGCCCGCGGAGGTCACGACGACCAGCCCCGCCTTCACCGCGCGATTGACGGCCCGGCAAAGCGGGTCGTCGGTCCACGACTCGAACACCGGATGGCCGAGCGACAGGTTGATGATCCGCAGACGGAAACGATAGCGATTGGCAATGACCCAATCGATCGCGCGGATGACGTCGCTCGTCTGGCCGGCGCCGGTGGAGTCGAGCACTTTCAGCGACACGATGCGGGCGCCGGGCGCGACGCCGCTGTAGTCCTCGGACGTGCCCGCGCGCGACGCGTCACCGGCAATGATGCTCGCGACGTGCGTGCCGTGACCGTACTCGTCAACAAACGGTTTCGAGGATCCCGTGAAGTCGAGGGCCGCAATGACGCGGTTGCCAATCGCCGAGTGCGGGCTGACGCCGGAGTCGATGAGCGCGACGCCGATGCCGCGTCCATTCACGCCGGCAACGCCGCCAAATCCCGCCCACGCGATTTCAGCGCCGATCGCCTCGCGCGTCACCGCCATGTTGGCCTTGACCTCGGCGTCGCCCGATACGTGCGCGACATCCGGGTCGCCGGCGGCCGCGTCGATCTGCGCCGGCGTGCCTTCGAGCACCGCGCCGGAGGCGAGCGACTTCTTGATCCGAAGCCCGTGACGCGCGGCCACGTCCTGGATCAGCGCCGGACTGCCTTCGAGAATGACGGCCTGCGTCTGCCGGGCCGGTGCCTGCAGATACTCGGCAAGGTCGTGTGAAAGCCGGGCCCGGTGCTGGGCATGGGCGGGCAGGGCCGCGACGAGAATCGCCAGCGCCGCCACCAGTCCAACCACCACCCGGTTCCGATTGGCCTTGATCCCGCTCGTCATAATCTTTCTCCCGCTCCGGACCGACCGTTGAGGCTGCCTGACCCGTAGGTGACGCTCCGCCCTCGAATGTCGCGGGCACGCTGCCCTTGCGCCTGGCGCGCGGGCGGTGCCGGCGATCGAGGGCGGCTAGAACCTGAGGAGCCAGCGCGACTTCAACGAGTCGGTCAGCACACGCTGCGAGCCGAGGCGGGTGCGGACCGTCTCGAGACGCCCCGAGCGAATCCAGTAGTAGATGGTGCGGCGCGAGACGCCGAGCAGATAGCCGGCCTGCTCGATCGACACGCTCCGAAGTGGCGTGGATGCAAACGGATCGAAGTCGTCCAGGAACATCGGTGCACACCTCCGGTGTCAGACAATGCGTGTTTGGTACCAGGTGAATCCGCCAGCCGCAATCAGCGTGCAACCACAGATTGCACAGAGAATTACGTCAGGAGATCGACTGGGACTAAAGTTTGCGCGCGATACGCTGACCGGCTCATTCGTTGGCCGGTCGGCCAATTGGTGGACGGTTCGATCTTCTCGGGAATGCGCGCGGGTGCCGGAGATTGTCCAGCCCGTGCCGCCCGGGCCCGATCGGGCATAATGCAGGCAGCCTCATGCCCCGATCCCGGATTCGGAGACTCTCGAGGACGGCAGTCATGGTTCGACCCGCGGGCCCGGCGGCTGCCATCTGCCTCGTGGCTGCGCTGGCCGCCACCGCGCCCGGCACGGCCCGGATGGAAGCGCGGCGGGGCCTCGATGCGGCGGACCCCGTGCAGCGAGGCGCCCCGGTCCAGGGGGGACATCTCGTCGCCACGATCCGCGCCGAGCCGCGGTCGTTCAATCGGTACACGAGCCGGGACTTCGTCTCCGAAGTGATCTCGTTCCTGACACAGGCGAGGCTCGTCCGCGTGAACCGGCAGACGCAGCAGGTGGAACCCTCGCTTGCCGAGTCGTGGAGCTGCACGCCGGACGCGCGCTCCTGCACGCTGAACCTGCGGAAGGGCGTCTCCTTCTCCGATGGCGCGCCGTTCACGTCGGCCGACGTCCTCTTCGCGTTCCAGGCGATCTACGACCCGTCGACTTCCAGCCCGCTCGCCGAATCGGTCGTCGTCGGAGGCAAGCCAATCGAGGTCACCGCTCCCGATATGTCGACCATCGTCGTGCGGTTCCCGTCGCCGTTCGGACCGGGTGTGCGCGTTCTCGACAATCTGCCGATTCTCCCGCGTCACAAGCTGGAAGCGGCGCTGAAGGCCGGCGCGCTCGGCAAGACCTGGGGCACCGACACGAAGCCTGACGAGATTGCCGGACTCGGACCCTTCGTTATTCGGGAATACCTGCCCGGTCAGCGGCTGGTCTTCTCGCGGAACCCGCGTTTCTGGCGAACCGACGCGTCCGGACAGCGGCTGCCGTACCTCGACGCGCTCACGCTCGAGGTCGTCCCGGATCAGAACGCGGAGCTGCTGCGGCTCGAGTCCGGCCAGGCCGATCTCACCCAGACCGAGCTGCGCCCCGACGACTTCGCGATGCTCAAACGCGCCGAGGGCGCCGGACGGTTGAAGCTGGTGGACGCCGGGCTGGCCTTCGATGCCGACTGCTTCTGGTTCAACCTGAGAACCGCCGCGAAGGCGAACGACCCTCGCCGCGCCTGGCTCCAGAGCCTCGAGCTGCGGCGCGCCGTCTCGCTGGCCGTCGATCGGAAGGCCTTCGTCAACGCGGTGTTTCTCGGCGCGGCCGATCCCATCTGGGGGCCCGTGTCGCCCGCGAATCGGACGTGGTATCCGCCAGCAGGCTCGGGCGTCATCCCGTCGTTGCCGTTCGATCCCGCCGCGGCCCGCGCGCTGCTCGCCGGTCTGGGGCTCAGCGATCGGAACAACGACTCGATGCTCGAAGACGCGTCGGGATCTCCGGCCCGCTTCACGCTGCTCACGCAGAAGGGACCGACGGCTCTCGAGCGGGGCGCGGCGGTCATCCGCGACGATCTGAAGAAGGTCGGCATCGGCGTGGACGTCGTGGCGCTCGAAGTCGGCGCGCTCGTCGATCGATTGATGAAGGCGGATTACGACGCAATCTACTACAGGTTCCTGACGACTGACAGCGACCCGGCGCTCAATCTCGACTTCTGGCTCAGCTCCGGAAGCGCCCACGTCTGGGACATGGATCAGAAGCAGCCGGCCACGCCGTGGGAGCGCGAGCTCGACGCGGTGATGCTCAAACAGGCTTCGGATCCGAACCTTGCAGAGCGGCAGAAGCTCTTTTCGCAGGCCCAGAAGATCCTGGCCGACCACGTGCCGGTTCTCTACTTCGCGGTCCCTCGGGTTTTTGTCGCGATGAACTCACGGCTCTCCGGGACCCTGCCCGCCGCGGTGCGGCCGCTCGTCCTCTGGGCGCCTGAGACGATTTGGATACAACGTTGAGGGCTCGCGCCCGTTAAATCGGTCCGCAAGCTCAACAAGCGTCTTGCCGTCTCCGGGTGGCGGGTGGAAAATAGTCCTGCGCGTCGCGGCAGGTCCAGGTGACCCGCCGCGCGCTGTACTTCAGATGCGGCGGATTGCCTCAGCGCCGCGGCGATTTCAGACCGTGCAGACCAAAAAGGGTTCGCTGCCCCATAGCCTTCTCCGGCAGATCGCCGCCATCGTCGAGGCGAGCGACGCCGCGATCTTCACGATTTCCGCGAGCGGGCAGATCACCACCTGGAATCCCGGCGCCGCCCGCTTCACCGGGGTTGATGTCACCCATGCGCTCGGCGCGCCGCTTGCCCGCATGCTCGCAGCCGACGAGGCCGATCGGCTCGAGAAGGCGCTCGCCCGCGCGTGCGGCGGCGAGACGGTCACCTGGCCCCACGCGAGGTTCATCGCGCCTGGCGGCACCGAAAAGGACACCTCCCTGATGCTCGTGCCCGTTCGGGAGCGGGACGGGCGGGTTGCAGCCATTGCCGGCATCGCCCATGACAAGATCGAGCTCACGGGACTCGAACGCGCGCTAGCCGAGGCCGAGGCACGCTGGCGGCGACTGGTCGAGCAGTCGCCGGATCAGCTGATGGTGACCGACGCTCAGGGCGTCATCCGCTACGTGAATCGGACGCCTGCCGGCCAGTCGACGCCGGACGTGGTTGGAAGACACGCGTTCGAGTACGCCGGCGAATCCACCCGGGAACAGGCACGGCTCGCATACGAACGCGCGCTCTCTTCTCAGAAGCCGGTGGACATCGAGTTCCAGGAAGACCCGCAGCCAGGGATTCCGGAGCGCCGCTGGTACTGGGTGCGGCTCGTGCCGTTTGTCGAGCCGGACGGATCGGCGACCGTCGTACTGTCGCGCCGCGACATCACCACCCGCAAGCGTCTGGAGACCGCGCTCATCAACAGCGAAGAGCGGTACCGCCTGGCGACCGAGGCCGGGCGGATGACGGTGTGGAGGCTCGAGGCGTCGACCGGCCACCTCGAGACCCACGGACCGCTCGATCCCTTTGGCGGCTATACCAACAGCGATCTCTCGACGCTCGATGCCTTCACCGGCATCGTCTTTCACGAGGATCGCGCCCGCGTCAGCTCGGCCATCCGTGCGTCGGTCGAGGGCCGGACCGATCGCTTCGACCTCGAGTTCCGGATCGCGCGCAAGGACGGCACGACCGGCTGGGTGGCCTCGCAGGGGGGGTCGGTGCGGGACCTGGCGGGGCGCGTGCTCGCGCTGGTCGGCACGACACGGGACATTACGGAGCACCGGGACGCGGTGGAACGGGAGCGGCTCCTCGAGAGCAATCTCCAGCAGGCGCAGAAGCTCGAGAGCCTGGGCGTTCTTGCGGGCGGCATCGCGCACGATTTCAACAACCTGCTGACATCCATCCTCGGCAACGCGGATCTTTCGCTGATGGAGCTCGAGCCGGGTTCGAAGGCAAGGCACTACATCGAGACCGCACTGCAGAGCGCGCGGCGGGCCGCCGAGCTGACGCAGCAGATGCTGGTCTATTCGGGCAAGGGCCGCTTCGTCGTCCAGCCCGTCGACCTCCCCTCGGTCGTCCGCGACATGCTGCCGCTCCTGCAGGCCTCGGTCTCAAAGCGCTGCACCATCCGGCTGTCGCTCGCTTCCGCCTTGCCATCGATCGACGCCGACCTCGCGCAGATGCACCAGGTCGTGATGAATCTCGTCACCAACGCTTCCGAGGCGATGGGCGATCGGGGGGGCGAGATTGCGATCTCCGTCGGCCGGCACTGGTGCGACCGCCGCAGCTTCAGCGGCGCCGTCTACGGCATGGACAACCCCGAAGGCGAGTACGTGTACCTCGACGTCCGTGACACCGGCGTGGGCATGTCGCCCGAGGTGCGCGTGCGGATCTTCGATCCGTTCTTCAGCACCAAGTTCACCGGGCGCGGCCTCGGCCTGCCTGCCGTCCTTGGCATCGTCCGCGGCCACCGGGCCAGCATCCAGGTCCACAGCCAGCCCGGGAAAGGCACGACCGTCCGCGTCCTCTTCCCGGCCTCGGCGGCGCGTGTCGCCGCGGGGCCCGTGGAGGCCGGCGCCCGTCCGGCGGCGCGGACCCAGGGCCTCGCGCTCGTCGTGGACGACGAAGATCCGGTGCGGAGGCTGGCGCAGGACATGCTGCAGCGCCTCGGATTCGAAGTCGTGACCGCCGCCGACGGTGAGCAGGCGATCGAGCGCTTCCGCGAGCGGGCCTCCGAGGTCACCTTCGTCCTGCTCGATCTGACGATGCCGCGGCTCGATGGGGAGGTGTGCGTGCGGAAGCTCCACGAGATCCGCGCGGGCGTTCCAATCGTGCTGACGAGCGGCTACGATCAGCAGACGGTCGCCGCCCGGCTGGCCGGGTTGACGCTCGCCGGCTTCCTGCAGAAACCCTATCGCTTCGACGATCTCGCGAGCGTGGTGCGCACCGCGCTCAAGACGTCCGGCCAGGCGAAATCGTAGCGGTCCATCGAATCGCGCCCTCGCCGTTGCGCCGGACGCGCGCAGTGCGCCCCGGCGCGCACCTTTCCCCTATCGACCGTGACGGCCCGCGCGTATGATCGTGCCGACCGATGCACCGAACGATTCTCCGCAGGATCGGATCCGCGCTCCTCCTCGTATTCCTCGTGTCGTCAGGGGCCCTGCTCCTGACCGGACTCTCGCCTGGCGACATGACGACCGAGCAGGTGGGAGGCGGCGCCTCGGCGATGTCGATCGCCGCTGAGCGGGCCAGGCTCGGACTCGACCGGCCGATCGCGGAGCGGTACTCGAAGTGGCTCGATCCGGGCCGCGAGGCTCGACTTCGGCACCTCGCTCCTCTACGGACGTCCCGTGGCCGCGCTCGTCGCAGAGCGCGTGCTCAATACCGCGCTCCTCGCGTGCGTGGCGCTCTTTGCCGCCACCCTCTTCGGCCTTCCCCTCGGGGTCATTGCCGGCTCGACGCGGCGGCCGGTCATCGGTGCGCTCGTTCGAGGCACGTCGCTGCTCGCGCTGTCGATGCCCTCGCTCCTGACTTCGCTGGTGCTCGTCTTTGTCGCGGCGAGGACCGGCTGGCTTCCTCTCGGGGGCATGACGTCTCTTTCAGGCGCCGGGCCGGGTCTCGGGGCCAGGCTGGCGGACGTCGGCTGGCATCTGATCCTCCCGGCCACGGCGCTGGCGGTGCCGATCGGCGCGATGATCGAGCGGCTGCAGGCGCAGTCGCTCGCGCGGACGCTGCAGGAGCCGTTCATCGCCGCGGTGGCGGCCCGAGGCGCGACCGCGCGGCGCATCGTCTGGCGGCATGCGCTCAAGCCATCGCTCCGGCCGCTCGCCGCGATCTACGGGATGATCCTCGGCAGCCTGCTCAGCGGGTCGTTCATCGTGGAAATCATCACCGCGTGGCCCGGGCTCGGCCGCCTGATGTACGACGCGCTGCGGGCGCGCGACCTGTATCTCGCGGCCGGCTGCGCGGCCGCCGGTGGCGCGTTCCTCGCATTCGGCGGGCTCGTTTCGGACGTGGCGCTCGGCGCGATCGATCCGCGAGCCGGCGGCCTGGCGGAGAGAAGCGCATGAGGGCGCTCGGCGCCGCCATGCTCGTGATTCTCGCGCTCGCCGCGCTGCTGGCGCCCGTGCTCACTCCGCACGACCCGTCCGATCGCTTCGTCGATCGGGCCTACGCTCCGCCCATGCGCCTCCACGTCATCGGCGAGGATGGCGCGTGGCATGCGCCCTTCGTCTACCCGCAGCGGATGGCGAATCGGCTCGAGCGCCGCTTCGAAGAGGATCGGACCCGGCGCATGAGCCTGTCGTGGTTCAGCGGCGGAACGCTGGTACGAGCGACCGAGGAGGCGGACGGACCCTGGCTTCCGCTCGGCGCCGACAGCCTCGGGCGCGACCAGTGGTCGCGTCTCGTGTTCGGCGCGAGAGTCTCGATGGCGGTGGCCATCCTCGCCGTGCTCGGCGCGCTCGCCATCGGCTGCCTCGTCGGTGGACTCTCCGGCCTCGCCGGCGGCTGGCTCGACGAGGGCCTGATGCGGGTCTCCGACTTCGTGCTCGTCCTGCCGGCGATGTACGTCGTGCTGGCGCTTCGAGCGGCGCTGCCGCTCGTGCTCTCTCCGGCGACAATCTTCTTGCTGGTCGCCGGGATCCTGGCCGCCGTCGGCTGGCCGCTCGTCGCCCGCGGCGTTCGGGCGATCGTGTCGGTCGAGCGGACGCGCGAGTATGCGGCCTCCGCGGTGGCCGCCGGCGCCGGCCCGTGGCGCCTGCTCATTCGACACCTCCTGCCGGCGGCGGGCGGGTTCATCGCGAACCAGGCCAGCGTACTCGTTCCGGCGTTCGTGCTGGCCGAAGCGACGTTGTCATTTGTGGGCCTGGGATTTCCCGACCATGTACCGAGCTGGGGCACGATGCTGCAGGAAGCCGCCAGCGCTTCGGCGCTCGTGGATGCGCCGTGGACCCTGGCGCCTGCCGGCGCGATCTTCCTCACGGTGCTCTCGGTCAACCTGTTCGTCGAGCCGCCGGCCTCGGGACACCGCTCGCGCCACGCCGCGCGGCGGGCCGGGATCGCGCTATGATGCGCGCGCGGCGTTCCCTGCCTTCGCACGAAGCAGGCGATGATGAAGATCACAACGGGCACGAAGCTCGGAGCTTATGAGGTCCTCGAGGCGCTTGGCGCCGGCGGCATGGGCGAGGTGTACCTCGCGCGCGACCTCAAGCTCGGCCGGGAAGTTGCCCTGAAAGTCCTGCCGCAAGAGCTGGTGGGTGACCCCGACCGTCTGGCGCGCCTCCAGCGCGAAGCCCGCGTCGTCGCCGGACTCAATCATCCGAACATCGTCACGCTCCATGCGGTCGAAGAGTGGGGCGGCGTGCCGTTCCTCGTGATGGAGCGGATCAAGGGCCGGACGCTCAGTGAAATCATGCCGCCGGGGGGATTGCCGGTGGCGAGGATTCTCGAGCTTGCCGCGCCCGTCGCCGACGCGCTGTCAGCGGCGCACGAGAAGGGCATCGTGCACCGGGACCTGAAGCCCGCCAACGTCATGGTGACTGAGCTCGGCCTCGTGAAGGTGCTCGACTTCGGGCTCGCGAAGAACTCGCCGGCCGGGCGGCCGGGTTCGACCTCCGAAATGACCACCTTCGATCTGTCCTCCAGCGGCCAGATCGCCGGGACCGTGCCCTACATGGCGCCGGAGCAGCTCCGCGGCGGACGCGTCGACTCGCGGACGGATCTCTACGCCTTCGGCGTCCTGCTCTACGAGATGGCAAGCGGCACCAGGCCGTTCCGCGGGAGTTCGAGCGCGGATGTCGCGGCGGCGATCCTCAAGGAGGATCCGCCGTCTGCGAAAGACCTGGGTGGCGACTTGCCTCCCCGCTTCACCCGGCTCGTCCTGCGGTGCCTGGAGAAGGATCCACGGCACCGTGTCCAGTCGGCGATCGACTTGAAGCACGAGTTGCAGGACCTCGCCGACGAGCTCAGGAGCTCGCGATCGTCATCGTCAGCATCGAAGGCGGTTCCCGTCGCCACCCCTGTCGAGCAGCCAGGTCGGGCCTCGGACCTGCCAGTGGCGCCGGACGCGCCGCGTGCGGCGGGCCCTGACAGCATCCGGCGCGGGTTCTGGCGGCCGATCCGGATCGGCTGGGCCGTCGCCATCGTCGCGGCCGTCGCGCTCGCGATCGGGATCTTCAAATCGGGCCGGCCGGGATCCGGCGCCGCCGGGACCATTGCCTCGATTGCCGTGCTGCCATTCGACAACATGACGCACGACGCCGCGCAGGACTATTTCGTCGAAGGCATGCACGAGGCCCTCATCACCGATCTCGCCAGGCTCGGCGTCTTCCGCGTCACGTCGCGCAACTCGGTGATGCGCTACAAGGGGGGAACGCGGTCGCTCAAGGATGTGGCGCGGGAACTGGGGGTGGATGCGCTCATCGAAGGATCCGTGCTCCGCGCGGGAAATCAGGTCCGCATTACCGCGCAACTGATCCTCGGCAAAAGCGACGAACACCTGTGGGCCGACAGTTATGACCGTGAGCCCCAGGACGTGCTCAGGCTCATCAGCGAAGTGTCCCGCGCGATCGCGGCCGAGGTACGGACCACGGCGGCGGGGATGCCCGCTCCGCCTGCGGTTCCAGCGTCCGTGCCGCGTGTCAGCCCGCAGGCATACGAAGCCTACCTCCGCGGACGGGCCGCCATCAGGCAGGCGCTGTCCGTGAAATCGATCACCGAGGCCGCCGCGGACTTCGAACGGGCCACCGCGCTCGATCCCGGTCTTGCCAGCGCGTGGAGCGGGCTCGCGATGGCGACGGGCATGCTGAACATCTTCGGGGCGGGCGAAGGGCGCGGCACGAAACTTTCTGGCCGCGAGGCCGCCGAGAAAGCCCTGTCCCTCGACCCCAACGACGGTGACGCGTATGCCGCTCTTGGCGCGATCACCCTGTACCGCGACTGGAAATTCGAAACGGCCAGACCCCTGCTCGAGCGAGCGGTCACGCTCAATCCCCACGACTCGTTCCTCCGCCACACGTATGCCGACTATTTCATGGTCACGGGCCGGTTCGATCAGAGCCTGGAGCAGGTCAGGCTCGGCCGAGACCTCGATCCCATTTCGCCGCTTCCCGAGCAGGTGTTGATCTTTCACACGATGGCCACAAGGAGGTACGGCGACGTGATCGCCGAGGCGCGGCGCGCACTCGAGGTCTTCCCGTCGCTCGAGACGCCGGCGCGTGCGGCCATCGCCGATGCCCTCTGGCGCCAGCGCAAGTTCGAGGCATCCATGGAGGAGCAGAAGCTCGTATTCGGGTCCGACCCGGAAGGCTGGAAGATCCTCGACGGCGCGTTCCGCCGGGGCGGACCGGCCGAGGCGATGAAGGCGTATGGCGACTACCTGTCACGGGAGGGCAAGGCGCGCCCTGCGATGTTTCTCACGATCGCCGGGCTCTACGCGGAAGCCGGATCTCCCGACCAGGCCATGAGCTGGCTCGAGAAGGCCTACGCCGCCCATCTCCCGCTGTTGTTGCATCTCGGCGCGAACCCGGCATTCGATCCGATTCGCGAAGATCCCCGTTTTCGCGAGCTGCTTCGACGCATAGGTTTACCGGCAACCCCGACACGCTGAATGGCCAGCCAGAGTGCGGACTTCGCCTGTCGTCCGGGACGGCGGCGGCGAACTGGCGAAGCTCCTCGGCGCTGTGACAGAATGACCGATCGTCATGAACCTCAAAGGCGTCTTTCCCCCTATCGCCACCCCGTTCAGGAATGACGAACTGGATCTCGCCGCGCTGAAGTCGAACGTCTCGCGACTGATGAAGACGGGGCTTCGCGGCGTGCTCGCGCTCGGCTCGAATGGCGAGGCCCCGCTCGTCGATGACGACGAAGCCGCGCGGCTGGTCGCGGCGGCGCGCGAGTCGGTGCCGGCCGATCGGGTGCTGCTCGCCGGCACCGGGCGCCAGTCCACCCGCGCGACCATCAGTGCGACGCGCAGCGCGGCGAAGGCCGGCGCCGACGCCGCACTGGTCGTGACGCCATCGTATTTCAAGAGCCAGATGACGACCGAGGCGATCGTGCAGCACTACCGCGCGGTGGCCGACGCGTCGCCCATCCCGGTGCTGCTCTACAACGTCACCGTGTACACCGGCATCAACCTGCCGATCGACGCGATCGTGCAGCTGTCGGAGCATCCGAACATCATCGGCCTCAAGGACTCCAACGGCGACGTCGCCCAGGTGGCCGACGAGGTGAACCGGACCCCGGCTGGCTTCCAGGTCGTCGTCGGTTCGGCCCCGACGATGCATCCGGCCGTGCTGGTGGGCGCCGTCGGCGCCATCGTCGCGATCGCCGGGGTCGTGCCCGATCTGTGCGTGCGGCTCCACGAGCTGGCGATCGCCGGGCGCCATGACGAAGCCCGTGCGCTGCAGCGGCGCATCACGCCCCTCGCAAAATCGGTGACCTCGGGCTTCG
The DNA here is from genome assembly GCA_963695795.1 of uncultured Acidobacteriota bacterium. Taxonomy (GTDB): domain Bacteria; phylum Acidobacteriota; class Vicinamibacteria; order Vicinamibacterales; family JAKQTR01; genus CAVOHU01. The sequence continues at coordinate 376,307 of CAVOHU010000004.1, forward strand.
GTGTCGCGGGCCTGAAGGCGGCCATGGATCTGGCCGGCTACCAGGGCGGCGAGCCCCGGAGCCCGCTGCGGCGTGCGACACCCGCGATGATCGAGTCGCTCAAGCGGCAGCTCGATGCGCTCACCCGGGAATCGTGACTTTCGTCTTCGAGTCTTTCCAATGAACGAACTTCCAGGCTCCGAACGTGTGCTGCTCGGTCCGGGTCCAAGCATGGTGGCGCCCCGCGTCATGCGCGCGATGGCCGCGCCCATGCTCAGCCATCTCGACCCCGACCTGATGGCGATGATGGACGAGCTGCGCGGCCAGCTCCTCCGGGTCTTCCGCGCGCCAGGCGGGGCCTTTGCTTTCGCCGTGTCCGGAACGGGAACCTCGGCGATGGAGACTTCGATCGCCAACCTCGTGACGGATGGCACGCGTGTGCTCTCGATCGTCGGCGGGTATTTCGCCAACCGGCTCGCAGAGATGTGCGTCCGCTACGGCGGCACGGTGACGCGCCTGGAGTACGAGTGGGGACGCGCATGCGACCCCGACTCGGTCCGGCGCGCGCTTCGCGAGAAGCAGGCGGATATCGTCACGCTGGTTCACGCGGAGACGTCGACCGGGGTCCTCAACCCGCTCGAGGCCATCGCCGCGATTGCCCGTGAGCACGGAGCGGAGGTCGTGGTCGACGCCGTCACCTCGCTCGGAGGGCACCCGCTCGAGGTCGAGACGTGGAATCTCGGGGCGTGTTACAGCTGCGCGCAGAAATGCATCGGCGCCCCATCAGGCATCGCGCCCGTCGTTTTCTCGCCCTCCGCGCTGAAGAGACGCACGGCTTCGCCGAGCTTCTACTTCGACCTGACCCTGCTCGAGGACTACTGGGTCCGGCGCAAGTACCACCACACCATCTGCGCCAGCCTCGTGTACGCTCTGCGCGAAGCGCTGCGAATGGTCGAGGAGGAAGGACTCTCAGCCCGATGGGGCAGGCACCAGCGCCATCACTTGGCGCTTGCCGCCGCGCTCCAGGCGATGGGGCTGGATCTGCTTCCGCCGCCAGCCGAGCGGCTCTGGACGCTCAACGCCGTCCGCGTGCCGGATGGCGTCGACGAGGCGTCGGTGCGGAAGCAGCTCCTTCAGCAGTTCGACATCGAGGTCGGAGCGGGACTCGGTCCGCTCGCCGGGCGCATCTGGCGCGTCGGCCTGATGGGTGCCAGCTCGACGCCGAACATCATCATGCTGTTCCTGGGCGCGTTCGAGCAGGTGTTGCGCGCCCACGGGGCGAAGATCCCGCGCGGCGCCGGCACGGCCGCCGCCATCGACGTGCTTGGACGATGAAGCTGCTTCGCTGGGGAGGGATTGCCGTCGCGACGCTGGCTGCGGCGGTGTTCGCCTGCCTGGCCTACGCGTACCTCACGCTGCCTGACGTCCGGTCCCTCATCAAGGTCAATCCTCAGACGACGGCGTTCATCGACATTCGCGGCGCCGAAGCGCGCGCCGCCGGCAGGCCGGTCCGCCGCGTACAACGGTGGGTGCCTTACGACCGCATCTCGACGCATCTGAAACGGGCCGTGCTGGTCACCGAGGATGCCGCGTTCTTCGAACACGAAGGCATCGACTTCGAGGAGCTCGAGAAGTCGATCGAGCTCAATTGGAGAAAAGGCCAGGTTCTGCGGGGTGGGAGCACCATCACCCAGCAGCTCGCCAAGAACTTGTACCTCTCGCCCTCGAAGAACCCGCTGCGGAAGCTCCGGGAGTTCCTGATCGCGCGCCGCCTCGAGGCGGAGCTGAGCAAGCGGCGCATCCTCGAGATCTATCTGAACGTCATCGAGTGGGGCGACGGCCTCTATGGCGTCGAAGCCGCGTCGCGCCAGTACTTCGGCGTCTCCGCCTCCGCGATCGCGCCGGAGCAGGCCGCGATGCTGGCGGCGGTGATCATCAATCCCCGGCGGTACGACGCCACTCGGCCTTCTTCATTCCTGGTGCGACGGCAGCAGCTCATCCTGAGGCGCATGGGTATTGTCGAACCCCCGCCCTCCGAAAGCGTGCCCGCGCCGCCAGGCGAGGGGCCTCCCGGGGTCGTCGCGCCTCCAAAATCTGAGCCGGCGACAGGCGGAAAAACGCTGTAATCGAGTCTCTGATGCCCCGATCCCGCGGATTCTGGCCAGCAAACTGCCGGCCCCGCCCGGATCCGGCTACAGCCGCGGTCCACCAACGCCGAGATAGTCTACGGAGACCAGTCGTCCCCGGACCGCACCCACTCTTCGCCGGACCGATCTCGAATCGATGTCCTGCCGCGCATGACTGACTACACCGAGCGCGTCCGCTTGTTGATGGGCGACATCGTCCGGAGGGTGCCGGACCTCTCGTTCATCGACCTTCGAGAAGTGCTCGTGTTCGCCCGGTGGGGCAAGACCGACACCGACGGCGCGTTCGCGACCTGCCACAGCCTCACGTTGCCTGATAGTGATCCCGGGTATTACTTCTGGCGCGACCGCCGGACCGGCCGCCTGACCCGGCGATCGGAATGGTTCGTGGCCCGATCACCCCACGTGCGAATCGGCCACGCCCGTATTTCGTACTTGATCTCGATCACGCTGCCGCGGTTCTGCGACCAGACGCTGAAGGGCTCCCAGAAAGAAGACCTCTACCCGGAAGGCGCCGACTGGCTCGCCAAGCTCGACACGATCGTCCACGAGCTGTTTCACGTCGATCCGCACCGGAACGGGATCCGGAAGAGCGTTCGAAGCGATGGCCGGCCTGCCGCGATGACGCACACGCCGCAGTTCTTCGCCGAGGTCGCCCGGATGGTGCACGAGTACCTTGCCACCAGGCCCGATCCGAGGATGTACGACTTCCTCCAGCAGAACTTCGAGGCGCTGGCGAGGCGCGCTGGCGGCGTCGTCGCGACCACGTTCCGGACGTATCCGTCCTTCCCGCAGCGATACCGGGAGGCGCTCGCCGAACAGCCCAAGACGCCGAAGGTCACGCACGTCGTTCCACTCTCCGAGCCCGCCCGCCCGCATGCCTACACCGAGGCCGACCTGGAGATTCGTCGATTCCTGCCGACCGGCGTCTTCCGCATCAAGGACCGGGACGAGACGCACGGGCTCGCCCGGGCCAGGCAGAAGCGCGGCGATCCCACGCCATCCCGCGAAACCGCCTAGCCCGTCAGAACGGGACGCGCCTGGCCCCGAGGAATCGGACCGTCCAATATGGTGTCGAGAGGTGATCGATGCGGACGACTCCGCGCGAGTTCGGCGCGTGGATGAAGTCGTCGCCGCCGAGCGAGAGTCCCACGTGGGTCGGGCCGGGACCGGTCGTGTGGAAGAAGAGGAGATCGCCGGGCGCGATCGATGACAGCGCGACGGGCGCGCCGGTGTCGAATTGCCTGACGAGCTCCCGCGGGAGGCGGGCGCCCGCCCGCGCGAACACGTACCACACGAAGCCGCTGCAATCGAACCCGGCAGGCGAACTGCCGCCCTCGACGTAGGGCACCCCGAGATAGGCCTGCGCGGTTTCCACGACCGTCACGTGTCCTGTTGCCGGCCTGGTGGGCGCAGGACTGACCGGCGGCGCAACGACCGAAGAAGGTTCGGCGTTCACGGGGGAGAGGCGCGGCGGCAGCACCGTGACCCGGGGCGCGTTGGCGCCGGCGCATGCGGCCATCGCCAGTACCGCGTAGACCCCCACCAGCGGTCGTCGAACGTCCATCGATCCAACTATCGGACAAATGCCCGACAATGGCCAGACTCGATGACCCCCAGACGTGAGATGATCGATGAAAATCACCTAACTCGCATCGGCTTAGGGCGTTACACACGGACTGGCAGGCTTGACACTCTCGGCTGCGCTTCGGCAAAATGCGCGCATGGAGCAGACGCTCCTCCTCAACGCCTCGTACGAACCCCTCAAGGTAGTGCACTGGCAGAAAGCGATCACGCTCTGGTGCCAGGGGAAAGTTGAGATCATCTCGGTCTACGACCGTGAGATCCGCGGTGTCTCGATCACCTTCAAGCTGCCCTCGGTCATCCGTCTGCTCCGATACGTCCGCATCAAGAGGCGATTCGACTACGTGCCGTTCTCGCGCGCGAACATCTATGCCCGGGACGATTCGACCTGCCAGTACTGCGGCGAGGCGTTTCCGACGAGCGAGCTGACCTTCGATCACGTCGTACCGGTCGCCCAGGGCGGCCGGAAGGATTGGGAGAACATCGTCACCTGCTGCATCGGCTGCAACCGGACGAAGGGCGGACGGACGCCCCACCAGGCCGGGATGCGCTTGGTGCGAATGCCCAGGCGTCCGGAATCCATGCCGGCCCTGCGCATCACCATCGGCCTGCGGCGCGCGCCCGAGAGCTGGCGCGATTACCTCTACTGGAACGTCGAGCTGGACGACGAGTAGTCGAGCCCGACCGATCTGGACGCGACGCGTGGCCATCGGAACAACGTCCCGGCTCACTTCCATCCGGCCCGCGCTCGCGGTTCTCGGCGCGCGCCTCGATCTCGAGGGGACCGCGCTGCCGGTGCCGGACGGGCGCGCGCCGGAGGTGCGGGTCGGGGGGGGGCGCGCGCTGGTCGCCATGGCCTCACGAACGGCGCTCGGTCTCTACGTGCCTGCAGGCCTCACCCGGGGCCGTCACGAGATCGAAGTCGAGGGAATCGGCGGGCCCAACCTGGAAGTCAACGTCGGTACGCCGCTCGCCACGGGCCTTCACCAGGTCGACAACCCGATCTTCGACGACCGCGGCAACCTGTATGTGACCTACAGCGGGTCGCGCGGCCGCGAGGTCCCGGTGTCGATGTTCCGCGTGCGGCCCGATGGATCGCGCGAACCGTTTGTGACCGGGCTGCTCAACGCGACGTCGCTGGCGCGGGATGCGGACGGCGACCTGTACGTCTCGAGCCGGTTCGAAGGCACCGTGTACCGGATCAGGCCCGACGGCGGATACGACACCTTCGCGAACGAGCTTGGGGTCGCTTGTGGACTGGCGTTCGGCTCTGACGGCACGCTCTACGTCGGCGATCGAAGCGGCACGGTGTTTCGCGTCAATGCCGCCGGTCGCGCGACGCCCTTCGTGACGCTGCCGCCAAGTGTCGCCGCCTATCATCTCGCCGTCGGCCCGGAGGACGATCTGTATGTCACCGGGCCGACCATCGGGACCTACGATCACGTCTACAAGGTCGACCGGCGCGGCGAGATTCGGGTGATCTCGTCCGATTTCGGACGGCCGCAGGGGGTGGCGCTCGACGAGCAGGGCGAGCTGTACGTGGTCGAGGCGCTGGCCGGATCGGCCGGGGTCTTCAGGGTCCGTGAAGGCGAGCCGCGAGAGCTGGTCGCCGCCGCCCCGTCACTGGTGGGCCTCGCGATGGATCCTTCGGGTGGCCTCGCGGTCGCGTCGAATGATACCGTTTACAGATTCGACGTGCCCATGCTTCCGTGGCGTCCGGCCCGGTGACGCCCGGGTTCCCGCACGACAATCCAAGGAGAGCCATGTCGCAACTCTTCGCGGTGAAATCGCTCGACCGGCTCATGGGAGAGACCCGAGACCCGAGTCAGCAGCTCAAACGCACGCTCGGCCCGGTCCAGCTGACGGCACTGGGCATCGGCGCCATCATCGGGGCGGGGATCTTCTCGTCGGTCGGGTCGGCGGCGGCGGGCGGGTCGGTGCATCTGGGAGCGGGCCCGGCGGTGGTTCTCTCCTTCGTGCTGACGGCGATTGCGTGCGGGTTTGCCGCGCTTTGCTATGCGGAGTTCGCGGCGATGGTGCCGGTGTCCGGCTCGGCCTACACCTACGCCTATGCGACGCTCGGCGAGCTCATCGCGTGGATCATCGGGTGGGACCTGATTCTCGAGTACGCGATCGGCAACGTCGCGGTCGCGGTGTCCTGGTCGGGCTACTTCCAGGAACTGTTGAGGGGCCTCGGGCTCCCGTGGCCCGGGTGGCTCGGCACGGATTTCCGTTCGGCGTCGCAAGCCGCGAAGGACGTGATTGAACTGACGGCGTCCGGCGGGCACGTGGCAACTCTGGGCGCTGCCATGACCGACGCGGCCAACGCGTACGCGAGCGCGCCCCGCCTCCTCGGGATTCCCATCATCCTGGATCTGCCGGCATTTCTGATTGTCGCCTTCATTACGTGGGTGCTCGTTCGCGGGATCCGTGAGAGCGCGTGGTTGAACTCGGCGATGGTCGCGCTGAAGCTGGCCATCATCGCGTTCTTCGTGATCGTCGGGGCCTTCTACGTGAAGCCGGAGAACTGGACGCCGTTCGCGCCGAACGGATTCCGCGGCATCTCGAGCGCGGCGGCCATCATCTTCTTCGCTTACATCGGGTTCGATGCCGTTTCGACCGCGGCGGAGGAGACGAAGAACCCGCAGCGCGACATGCCGATCGCCATGATCGCGAGCCTCGCGATCTGCACCGTCATCTATATCCTGGTTGCCTTCGTCCTGACCGGGCTGCTCAGGTGGGATCAGCTCGGAACGGCCGAGCCCCTTGCGACCGCGTTCTCCGCGCTCGGCATGCACTGGACGGCGGGCATCATTTCGCTGGGAGCGGTCTTCGCCACGACCTCGGTGCTCGTCGTGTTCCAGCTCGGCCAGCCGCGCATCTTCTTCTCGATGGCGCGCGACGGCCTGCTCCCTCCGTGGGCCGCGAAGGTCCACCCGACCTACCGCACGCCGCACGTCACGACGATCCTCTCGGGCGTCGTGGTGGCCGTGTTCGCGACCTTCATGAACATCAACGAAGTCGTCGAGCTGACGAACATCGGTACGCTGTTCGCCTTCATCCTCGTGTCCATCGGCGTCGTGATCCTCCGACGGGCCGATCCTGACCGGCCGCGGCCGTTCCGGACGCCCCTGGTGCCCTGGGTGCCGCTCTTGGCCGTCGTCATGTGCGGGTACCTGATGCTGCAACTGCCGATCGTGACGTGGGTGCGGTTCGTCGTCTGGCTGGCGGTCGGGATGCTGATCTACTTCGCGTACGGCGTGCGCCACAGCCTGCTTCGCGCGTACAACAGCCGGAACCCGAAGGTGTAGGGCGTGCTGCTGGCGGACCAGTTCTCAGGGGGAATCGTCGAGGCAGGCCTGGGTTCGAAGCGGCAGGAACGAGCGCTCACCAGCTCCAGCGAAGCGTGGCCCGGAGGCGGCGGGCCTGGTAGTACGCGCCCGGCGTGCCGAGCCGTGCGCCGAACGGCAGATCGGCTCCGATGATCACTCTGAGCGTGTCGGTCAAGGCGCGGGACGCTTCGCCGGCGATGATTGCGCCGACCCGTTCGAAGGTTCCCGCCCAGACGACTCGCCAGTCTCCCCACCACTCGCTCTGATTGACCGTGATCCAGAAGCCCGGGAAGAACTGGATCTGAAATGGGACCTTCGGATCCTCCGGCGGGTCACGCGCATTGTCGGCGAGCGTCGCCGTGATGCTGCCGCTTCTGAACGGGAATTCTCCCTCGAGGCTCCAGGGAATCGTCGTCCCCACCGCGGGATCGCGCGAGACGAGCACCGCCGCCTCGGCGCGGACGATCCAGTTGTCGTAGGTCCGGCAGATCTCCGCGCCAAATCCGGTCTCGTGTATGAACCGCAGGCGGGTCGGCACGAAATGCCGGGGGCCGTCCTCGATCGCGCTGTCGATGTCGGGGACCATGAGCGGCATCGGCCTGATGCCGGTGCGGGCCCAGGCGCCGAAGTCCAGCCGTTCGCCGGTCCTCAGAATCCGTGCCGACGCGAATCCGCCCGCCGGCGGGCGGTCGGGGGTGGCACGCAGGTAGTAATCAATGGCCGCGTAGGGCGAGTAGCGGCCCTCCATCGACGGTAGCCTCCAGGGTGTCGTCACGAACGACCCGTACAACTCGAAGCGGACGTTCCGCCGCTCCCCCTGAAGGCGGGCGCCCCAGAGCGGCATCCGTTCCATGGCCAGCGCGTCCGACGCGTCGCGAGGCAGGAAAGAATCCGCCGGCGAATAGACATCGGTCCGGCCCCAGCCGATCTCGAACCGGCCGATCTGAACGTCGATGGCAGGCGCGACGGGGAACGCGACGGACAACTCCCGCAGCGACATCGGCGATCGCTCCGGCCGCCGATCGGCCAGATCCAGGGTGAGCCGTCCGCGATCGGCCTCAGGGAGCAACTCGGCGCGGAGCGAGGCGACGGTGCGCACGCTTCGCAGCCGCCCTTCGTGCCGGATGAGCAGCGTCGTCCACGCGGTCACCCTCGGTTCGTTCATGCCCGACCGGTTCGTGTATCCGAACACCGTGGAACCCAGGTATCCGGTCAGACCCCAGCTCGCGCCGGGGCGAGACGGTTCGTTCTGGCGGAATGAGGCGCGGCTGAAGAATGCCGCCGCGCCTGGTCCTGCCGGTCCGCGCTGACTGATCCTCTTGAAGGGAGCGGAGTCCTCGCCGCCCTCACGGGTGAGATTCTGAATCGTGAACCGATCCTGCGGTTGAGGCCGGTCGAAGGCGAGATCGGCCAGGGTCACCGTGGTCCGGCTGCCTTTGCGGAAATCGTGCATCAAGAGCGTGCGGGCCGACCATCGCCCGCTGACTTGCTCGTAGCCGGCGAGCGTCAGCCTCTTCGACGCTTTCGAGTCGCCTCGCCTGTACAGGTCGATTCGCACCGACACCAGCCGATCCTTTCGCAGCGCGATGATCTTCCTGGCATACACGGACGGGTTGCGCGGCTTCAGCTCGATCACGTAACAGGGCGCGCCGTCGATCGTCTCGTCCGCGAGCATCCCCACCTCGTACTTCTGGTGATCGAACTCCTCCATGTCTTCGTAGTTGAAATCCGTGCCGAGAAACGAGCTGTCGCGATCCTGGCTGGCGATGCGCCGCTCCCGTTTCATCGACGGCAGGTAGAGCCACTGCTCGATCGGCTTGCCGGGCCTGCTGCGCGAGAAGTACCCGACGCCCCTGACCTCGGGCGGGGCCACAAACCTGATGAGCTGGTTCGCGTTCCCGGCAACCCCCTCGCGGTAGCTCCTCCAGGTCTTTCGATGCTCGTTGCCCGAGGCGGATACGACCACGACTTCGCCGACGTATTCCTGCGATCGGCTCCGCTGGCGGTTCTCCGCTTCGATCAGGATCGCGCGGGCGTCACCTGCGGCCGCAAGCGCACTGTTTCCGCGGGCGAAGAGGAGGGCGGCTGCCATCGCCGCGAGCGCCAGGCGGCGCGCGTGGTCATTCATACGAAATCCCCTCGACGACATTGACACGGGCGGCCCGGTACGCGGGCAGCCACGCGGCCGCCAGCGTGAGCAGCGGCAACAGGATCAGGATCTGGGCGCAGAGGTCTCCGGGGAACGTGAACGGGAGCTTGACGCCCGTGTAGGTTTCGGTTGTCCAGGCGCCGAGCGTCCTGGCCATCAGGGCGTGGAGCGGCAACGCGATGAGGAACCCGACGATCATCATGCTCAGCGCCTCGAGCACGACCGACCGCCGGATCTGCGCTCCACGGGCGCCGAGCGCTTTCAGGATCGAGATCTCGCGGAACCGTTCGGCGACCGAGATGAGCAGCGAGGTGAAAATGCCCACCACCGCAATCGCGAGCGCCATCAGGGACGCTGACCGCGTCACCGCGCTGAAGCCGTCGAGGCCGTGCGTCACCTCGTCGACGAATTCCTGGCGCGACGAGATCAGCGCGGGAACTTCGGCAAATCTCCTCTGCAATTCGCGGCGCACCGCTTCCATGTCCGCGCCCGGCGCCAGGCGGACCTCGAAGATATCGACCCGATCGTCCTTCCATCGGGCTTCGAACATCCCGGCGCCGACGAAGATGCTCCCACGGTCGGAGAGGTACGCGGTCACGACGGCAGCGATCGGGAGTCGGAGCAACCCGGTCGGCGACGGCAGCTCGACGACGTCTCCCAGGCCAAGCGTGTAGCGCGTCGAGAAATTCTCCGAGACGACACAGCCCTGGCCCGAGCGCAGCGCTTGTTGGGCCTCCGCCTGGGTGCCGGCCTTGTAGTCCTGGCGAAGGTGAAGGCGCACCCCTTCCTCGTCGAGTACGGCCAGCTTCACTCGCTCGCCCCTGAAGTGAATCATGTCGTGGCGGAGCGATCCAACCGCCGCGATTCCCGGGATAGGCCTGATCGACTCGCGCAGCTGCGGCGCGAACCGGTAGACCGTCATGTTGAACTTCGCCGAGGCGCGGACGAAGAGATCGGCCGTGACCGAAACATCCATCCACCGGACGATGGCCGACCGCATCGACTCGTAATAGCCGCCGGTTGTGAGCACCAGGCCGAAGGAGAGCGCCACGGCCAGCGTGGTCTGGCCGGCGCGCCTGGGGTGGCCTCGCAGCGAGTCCGACGCAAGCTGGCCGGATAACGGCGCGAGGCCGGGCAGCAGGCCCGCGGCCTTGGCGGTGAGCCTGTGGGTGATTCGGCCGAGCACCAGCACGGTCCCGAGCGCACCGGTCACCAGCGCGACCACCGTCGTCGCGGGGTGCCTGGCTGGTGCCGCGACGGCGGTCGTGACGGCGACGACGAGCAGGCCGGCCTCGAGGAGCGAGGGGCGGAGGCGCGGCATCGGGGCGCGTGCCGCGTGGACGCCAGTGGCCAGTGCGTGCACCGGGTTGATGCCGGCGGCCGACCGGGCCGGCACCCAAGCCCCGGCGAGAGACGCCAGGATGCCCATGAGGACCGACCAGACAGCCAGCATGGATCCGGCGCTCGGCTGCGCAATCGTCTGCACGCCCCACAGGCGCCCCATCGCCGTGCCAAGCTGGGGCGTGAGCGTCTCGGCAGTTGCGGACCCGAGCAGGAAGCCGAGCGTGCCGCCCGCCGCCCCGAGCAGCCCGGCCTCCATCAGGAAGAGCGCCTGCACCTGGCGAGGCGTCGCCCCGATGGCGCGCAGGATTCCGATGTCCCGCCGGCGCCGGTCGACCGCGACAGCGAAGACGTCGAAGACGAGGAAGACGCCGATGCCGAGCGCGAAGACGCTCGTGATGTTCACGCCGACCGCCAGCGAGCCGACGAGCGCCGAGAGCTGGGAACCCCGTTGATCGGGCGTCTCGACCTCGTAGGCCGGTCCAAGCCGCTGCCGGAGGCGCCGGATGCCGTCCTCGACCGCCACGCCGTCCTCGAGCCGCACGTCGATCCGATCGAACCGGCGCCCGCGCCCGAGCAGGTCCTGCGCGGCGTACACGTCCATGACGGCGACATTGCCGCCGTAGGCTCGTGCGAATCCCGCCGGCTCGAGCAACGCCCGGACGACGGCGCGCCGCTCGGTCTGACCGATCATGAGCGTGAGCGCGGCTCCCTGCGCCAGCGCGCCGCGTTTGGCAGTGACCTTCGAGAGCGCGATGGAGTCTGCCTGCGCCAGGAAGAGCAGGGGATCGTCCACGTCCTCGTTGTCGCCTGAGAACGAGTATCCCCGCATCTCGTGATCGCCCAGCAGATCGACGCCGAGGATGAGCACCGTGCCGAGCGTGGCCGGCTGGAGCGGCACAACCTGCTCGATGACGGGCGCGAGGGCGCGCACGCCTGGCACCTCGCGCACGGTTTCCTGGACCTCTTCGGCGACGCCTGCCCCGCTCGTGATCTGCACCTGGGCGTAGCCGGCGATCTCGTCGACGGTGCTCCGGAGGCTCGCCACGAGCGCGCCTTGGGCCGTCTGCATGGATGCGAACATGGCGACGCCGGCCGTCACGCCGGCGAGGGTCAGGAACGTCCTGAGGCCGTGGCGGCGCAGGTACGAGAGCGACAGGGTCCGGAGCAGGAACTTCACGCCCGGTGGCCGTCCTCGACCAGGCCATCCCGAAGCCGGATGACCCGTTCGCACCACGACGCGGCGCGCGGATCGTGCGTGACCATCAGCAGCGTCGCGTTCCGCTCCCGATGGATCCGTTGGAGCAGCGCGAGAATCTGTTCGCCGTTCGCTGAGTCGAGATTGCCGGTGGGCTCATCGGCGAGCAGCACCGACGGATTCGTCACGAGCGCCCGCGCGATGGCCGCGCGCTGCCGCTCGCCGCCCGACAACTCGTCGGGCAGATGGTGGGCCCGCTCTTCGAGCCCGACATCGACGAGCACCCGGTCCACGCGCTGGCGGATCTCGCTGCGCCGGAGGCCCTGGAGGTGAAGCGGGAGGCCGGTGTTCTGCGCGCAGGTCAGCGTGGGCATCAGGTGATACGACTGGAACACGTATGCGATGCGGCCCCGCCGGAAGATCGAGCGCCCCTCTTCGTCGAGGTCCGCCAGGTTCGTGCCTTCGACGACGACCGATCCCGTCGAGGGCACGTCGAGCCCGCCGATCAAGTTCAGGAGCGTGGACTTGCCCGATCCGGACGGGCCCATGATGGCGGCCATCTCGGCGTCGGCAACCGACAGCGTAATCCCGCGCAACGCGTTGACCGGCGTCCGGCCGGGATAGACCTTTGTTACCTTGGAGAGGATCACCATGGAAGAACCGCCCGCGGTGCGGGGCGCACGCTTTGGCTGATCGCGCGGTCTTGCAGTGCCGAGCCAAACTATAGCACAGCGATTTCGTGCCGAAGGGCTCCGCGGTCAGGCGGATCGCCTCTCGACGGCGAGAGGCGCACGCGACGCACGTTCCCGCCCGCTGCCGCCATTGTTGTGGGCCGGTTCAACGTGTCGTGGTATTCTACCCGCGCTACCGGCGGCCCTCGGTTTCCCTGGTCCCCGAAAGCGGCTCGTCGATCGGGATCACCCGCGCGTCGAGTTGGCTCTGGCAGAATCCGATAATCTCCGGGCGGGAGGGCGGCAGGAGCGAGGAGCCAGTCACAGCCGTCCGGACGGTCGGGTCCGACGCACTTACAAGGAGCGCATCATGAGGCGTAGTCTGATCCTGGCAGCAGCCATCGTCCTGATGGCGACGGTCGCGAACGCACAGGACTATCTCAAGGCCGGTCAGTGGGTGCTTGCCGGCGCGACGGCAGCGACCGTCAATCGCCAGACGTTCTCGCAGAAGGACGTCACGGGCACTACGACCAACACGTCCACGCAGGTCGACTTCACCGGCACGTACTTCTTCTCCAAGTCCATCGGCATCGGCGTGGCGGTCCTCGGCCAGAACACGTCAGTGTCGGAGTCGGGCTCCGGAAGCAGCGACAAGACGACGATCACCACATACGGCGGGGGCCCGTTGATCGCGTTGCGGTTCGGGTCCGGCAAGATGACGTTCAGTATCAAGGGCGCGGCCGGGATCGGAAAGAACACGACGACGCCCTCGGGCGGAACCGCCTCGACGATGGACGTGAAGTTCTTCGAGGGCGGCGGCGGGATCAGCTATCACATCAATGAGCTCGCCTCGTTCGATGTGGGCCTGCGCTACCAGAAATCGACGATCAAGGACTCCGAGGCGGCCGCATCCGAGCCGTCGCTCGATTCGTCGGGCTTCATCTTCGGGATCGGCTTCTCGCTCTACTTCGGCGGACGGTAAGCCGGTTCCTCGTGAGGCGCTCTTCGGCGGGACAGCGCGACTCGGCCGCGCGCTGTCCCGGCCCGCCCTGCCTGGCCAGTCTCCACCCAGAACCTCGCGAGCAGGTTGGCCGCGACCGCCCGGCGGTAGTCGGCTGACGACCGCGCATCGTCGATTGGGCGGATCTCTTCCAGCAGAATTCTCTGAGCGTCTCGGAGATGCGCGCCTGAAGCGAGCGCGGCCTCAGTCCGCGGCACCCGCATCACGACCGGCGCGACACTTCCCAGGGCGATACGGGGCTGATCCCGCCGCACGGCTGCCATCACGACCTTCGAGATCGCCTGGGCCGCACGCGTGCCGACCTTTCGAAACCACTGCGCGCCGTCGACGGGCGGCACCTCAATCGCCACGATCAACTCGTCGCGGCGCAGCTGCGATTGACGGTAGCCCGTGTAGAAGGACGCCATCGGCACGCGGCGCGCGCCTCGCGCGGAGGCGAGCTCGACACTCGCCTCAGCGGCGAGCAGGACCGGAAGTGAATCGCCCGCCGGGGAGGCGTTGGCGACGTTCCCGCCAATCGTTCCGCGATTCTGTATCTGGATGCCGCCTATTTCGCGAGCGGCCGCCGCCAGCATCGGGAGCCGCCGGCCGATGAGCGCCGATCGGGCGATGTCGGTCCACGTCGTCAGGGCGCCGATGCGGAGGCCCCCGCCCTTCGGAGTGATGCCGCGAAGCTCGTCGAGCGGCCAGAGGTTGATGAATCGCCGCGCCGGCTGCGTCCCCGAGTTGAACCCGACATAGACGTCCGTGCATCCGGCGAGCGGCACCACCTCCTCGTCCTGCATGACGCGCAGCGCCTCGCGGAGCGTCGAAGGCTCGATGAGCGTCCGGTCCGACAGTGCCGTCCTCACGGGCGGTCACTCCTGCGCCTGCTCCGGCCGGACCCGGCCGGCGTCCGCTTCGAGCGTGGAGCGCGCTTCTCGTGCGCGCCGATTCGAGAAGCCTCTTTGATCGCCCGATAGACGCCTTGGTAACCCGTGCACCGGCAGAGATTGCCGGCGAGCCCGATCCGGACCTGCTCGAGGGTGGGCGCCGGGCCGAGCGCAACGGCCGCCATGATCATCCCTGGTGTGCAGATCCCGCACTGCGCGCCGCCCTGGGACACGAACGTCTGCTGCAGCGGATGACGGCCGCCGAGCCCTTCGATCGTGAGCACCTTCGACCCGCGCACCTGGGCCACGGGGACCAGGCACGCGTTCACGGCCACGCCGTCGACAAGCACGGTGCACGCGCCGCACTCGCCCTCGCCGCAGCCCTCCTTGGTTCCGGTCAGCCTGCAATCTTCGCGAAGGACGTCGAGCAATCGCCGCATCGGACTGGTGCGGACCGAGGTGCGCTTGCCGTTGAGGACGAAGCTAATCACTCCCGGAGTGATTTCCACGGTGTCGTCTCCCGTTCCGCCTGTTGGAAATCACTCCGGGAGTGATTTCCGCTGCCTGCCGCGAGCCTCCAGCCTTCATGATCCGCTCCGGCGTCGCGGGTGCTTCACGCACGTCGAAGCCGGCGTGGCGGATGGCGTTGACGACCGCCGGCGCGACCCCGTCGATCGGCATCTCGCCGACGCCTTTAGCCCCGAACGGGCCGTGCTTGTACGCCCGCTCGAGTATGACGACGTCGATTGGCGGCGTATCAAGGGTCGTCGGGATGACGTAATTGGTGAGCTGCGCGTTGACCATCCGGCCCTCGTGCATCACCACTTCTTCGAGCAGCGCGTACCCGAGGCCTTGTACGGTGCCACCCTCGATCTGGCCTCGGGCCCCCATCGGATAGAGCGCCTTGCCGATTTCCTGCACGGCCGTGACGTGCAGCGGGCGCGCTTCGCACGTGTCCGGGTCGATCTCGACTTCGACGACGTCGCACGCCCAGCCGTACGAGCCGTAGGCCGAGCCGTGGTAGGTGTCATCGTCCCACTGGATTCCCGGCGGCCGCTCGTACTGCTTCATCACCACCAAGGGGCCATGCCGGCGGAGATATTCGCGCGGGGCGAGCGCGCCGAGGCGGTCGCGCATCTCCCGTGCGCATCGCTCCAGCAGGCCGCCCACCACCATCGACGTCCGGGAGGCGACGGTCGGCCCGCTATCCGGCACGAGCTTCGTATCCGCCGCGCCGATCTCGACCCGGTCGTAGGGCAGTCCCATGGTCTCGGCGACGATCTGCGCGTGGACGGTGCGCGAGCCCTGGCCGATCTCGGCGCTCGCGACGTGAACGCGGACGCCGTCCGGCGTCAGCTCGAGGGCGGCTTTCGAGGCGAGCTTGTCCTCGCCGCTGCCGGTGAAGCCGGACCCATGGAAGAAGAGCGCCAGTCCGATCCCCCGCCGCGTCCCCTTGGAGGTGCGGCGCTTCCGCCGGAAGCTGCTTCGTCTGACGGCCTCGCGTAGAACCTCCCGTGCGGCGCAGTCGCGTCCGAGCCGCTGTCCGGTGGCCGTCGTGTCACCCGCGCGCAGCGCGTTGATTTCGCGGAGGCGGACGGGATCCATGCGCAGTTGCTCCGCGATGCGCTCCATGTGCACCTCGGCCGCAAACTGCGTCTGCGGTGCGCCGAATCCCCGAAACGCGCCGTTTGGCGGCGTGTTGGTCATCACGGCCCGGCCCTCGACGCGCACGTGATCGCACCTGTACGGACCGGTCGCATGGATGGCGCCGCGCGAGAGCACGACCGGGCTCAGCGTGCAGTAGGCCCCGCCGTCCATGACAATCTGGATATCTATGGCCGTCAGACGGCCGTCCCGCGTGACGCCTGTGCGGTGGCGGACGATAGAGGGATGGCGCTTGGTCGTCGCGACCATGTCCTCCATGCGGTCGTAGATCAGCTTGACGGGACGCCCGGACTTGAGCGCGAGCAGGCATGCGTGGCCGGCGATGATGGAGGGATAGTCCTCCTTGCCGCCGAATCCGCCGCCGGTCTCGGCCTGGATGATCCGCACCTTCGATTCCGGCAACCCCAGCAACACGCAGAGCGCCCGATGCACGTAGTACGGACACTGCAACGAGCCGTGAACGGTGACGCCGCCGTTCTCGGGGATGGCGAGCATGCCGTTCGGCTCGATGTAGAGCTGTTCCTGGTGGCCCGTCTTGTATTCGCCCTCGACGATCGTGTCGGCCTCGCGGAAGCCTGCGCCGAGATCGCCCTTCTCGATGACCACGTGCTTGAAGGTCCGGGGAGAGGCGAGGGGATCGAACACGGGCGGATGGGCGTCGTACGAGATGTCCACGCGAGCCTGCAGGAGGCGCTCGCGGTCCTCGTGTGCGAGCAGGAGGATCGGCTCCGCGAAGTGGCGGACCTCGCCGTCGGCGAGGCACGGCTGATCGTCCTCGATGGCGGCGACGACATTCCGGCCCGGGATGTCGCGGGCGTCGACGATGGTGAAGCCCGAGAGGTCGAAGCCGAATCGGACTCCGCCAATCGTTCCGCAGGGAATAGCCGAGCGAATCGTGCGCCCGTACAGGAGCCCGGGCACGTCGAGGTCGTCGACATACCGGGCGAGCCCTGCGGTCTTGTCGTGTCCGTCCTTGCGCGTGACGTTGCGCCCGACGACGCGCGGCATGCGGCAGCCTCCCTGAGGCGGCGGGTGCGCGGAGATTCGAGGGTTCCCGGATGGGGACACGCGAGGTCGCGTGCTCCGGATTATACCGTGCCGCGTGCTAGAATTGAGTGTTTGGCGACTTCTCTGAAGGGCTCTCTGTGCCCCGATCGGCCGGCCAACGCTTCGGCATCATGACTCATCGCTGGATCAAGGTTCGCGGCGCGAGGGTCCACAACCTCCGGAACATCGACGTGGACATCCCTCGCGACCACCTGGTCGTCATCACCGGTCTCTCCGGTTCCGGCAAGTCGTCACTCGCCTTCGACACCATCTACGCGGAAGGGCAGCGCCGGTACGTGGAGTCGCTGTCGGCCTACGCGCGCCAGTTCCTCGAGCAGATGGAGCGGCCCGACGTCGATTCGATCGACGGGCTCTCGCCCGCGCTTTCGATCGAGCAGAAGACGACCGGGTCGAACCCGAGGTCGACGGTCGGAACGGTGACCGAGATCTACGACTACCTCCGGCTGCTTTTCGCCAACATCGGCGTGGCGCATTGCCCGCAGTGCAGCCGGGAAATCGCCTCGCAGACCGTGGAGCAGATCGTCGAGCAGGTGCAGGCGTACCCGGTCGACACCCGCATCAGCATCCTGGCGCCGGTCGTTCGAGGCCGGAAAGGGGAGTTCAAGAAGGAACTGCTCGGCTGGCGGCAGCGCGGCTTCACCCGCGCGCGCGTCGACGGCCAGCTGCGGGCGCTCGAGGACGACATCCTGCTCGATCGCCGGCGCAACCACACCATCGAGATTCTCGTGGACCGGCCCATCATCCGGCCGGGCATCGCGCGGAGGCTGGCCGATTCGATCGAGATGGCGCTCGGGCTCTCCGACAACGTGGTCGTGGTGAACTCGCTCGACCAGGGCGATCGGCTCTTCTCGCGCACGCTCGCGTGCGTCGTGTGCGGGATCAGCATCCCGGAGATGACGCCGCGCGCCTTCTCGTTCAATTCCCCGCAGGGCGGATGCCGCGACTGCCAGGGGCTCGGCGCCCTCTACGACTTCGATCCGGAACGCGTGGTCCCCAACCCCGAGAAGTCGCTGCTCGGAGGCGCAATCCTGCCATGGGCGCGAGGCGATCAGCGTCTGGTCCGCGAGGCGCTCGAGTCGCTCGGCCGTCACTTCGGCATCGACCTCGACACGCCCTTTGCAAAGCTCCCGCGACGCGCCCGCGACCTGCTGCTGAACGGCGCGCCAGCCGGCGCCCGGGCGAAGGAGCGCGCGCCGGCGGGGAAGACCGGACGCTCGAAGGCCGCCAGGTCTTCGCGCGACCCGTTCGGAGGCGGGTTCGAGGGAATCCTCCCGAATCTCCGGCGGCGGTACACGCAGGGGAGCTGGGTCGAGCAGGAAGAGCTCGAGGCCTACCGCTCGCTGCGGCCCTGCCCCGGCTGCCACGGCGAGCGGCTCAGGCCGGAGAGCCGGGCCGTGAAGGTCAAGGGCCGCACCATCACGGAGTTCGTGAACACCCCGATCGCCGACGCGCTCGGCCTCTTTCAGTCGCTCCCCCTCAACGAACGCGAGACGCTCATCGCCGGCCGCATCCGGCGGGAGATCGAGGATCGGCTCCGGTTCCTCGCCGATGTCGGCGTCGGTTACCTGACGCTCGGCCGTAGCGCGGCCACGCTGTCGGGAGGCGAGGCGCAGCGCATCCGGCTCGCGACGCAGATCGGCGCGAACCTGCGGGGCGTGCTCTACGTGCTGGACGAACCGTCCATCGGATTGCACCAGCGCGACAACCAGCGGCTGCTCGCCACGCTCCGGCGGCTGCGCGACCTCGGCAACACCGTCATCGTCGTCGAGCACGACGAGGAGACGATCAGGCGGGCCGACTACGTGATCGACCTGGGGCCAGGCGCCGGAGAACACGGCGGCCGGGTGATTTTTCAGGGAGAGCCGGCCCAGTTGGAGCAGGCCCCGGATTCGCTGACCGGACAGTACCTCCGGGGCGAACGAATGATCGAGGTGCCTCGAGCCCGCCGGCCCGCGCTCAAGGGTGAGCTCATCGTGCGCGGCGCACGCGCCAACAACCTGAAGCACCTCGACGTCCGGATTCCGCTCGGGCTCTTCACCGCCGTGACCGGAGTGAGCGGGTCCGGCAAGTCGACGCTCGTCAACGACATCCTGTACCGCGCGCTGGCGCGTGTGATCTACCGGGCGGGCGAGGCGCCGGGCGCGCATGAGCGCATCGAAGGAATCGAGCTCATCGACAAAGTCATCGAGATCGATCAGTCTCCTATCGGACGCACGCCGCGCTCGAATCCGGCGACGTATACGGGGCTCTTCACGTTCATCAGGGAGCTCTTCGCCATGATGCCCGACGCCAAGGCGCGGGGCTTCAAGCCGGGACGCTTCTCGTTCAACGTCAAGGGCGGGCGGTGCGAGACGTGCCAGGGCGACGGCGTGATCGCGATCGAAATGCACTTCCTGCCCGACGTCTACGTCACCTGCGAAGAGTGCAAGGGGCGCCGCTACAACCGCGAGACGCTCGAGATCAAGTACCGCGGGCGATCGATCGCCGACGCGCTCGAACTCACCGTCGACCAGGCGCAGCCGATGCTCGAGAACTTCCCGCCGATTGCGTCCAAGCTGCGCACGCTGCAGAGCGTCGGCCTCGGCTACATCACGCTCGGCCAGTCGGCGACGACCCTGAGCGGGGGCGAGGCGCAGCGGGTGAAGCTGGCGCGCGAGCTGTCCAGGCGGGGCACCGGCCGGACCCTCTACATCCTGGACGAGCCGACGACCGGCCTGCACTTCGACGACACCAAGAAACTGCTCGACGTCCTCAACAAGCTCGTCGACCAGGGCAACACCGTCATCGTGATCGAGCACAACCTCGACGTGATCAAGACTGCCGACCACGTGATCGATCTCGGGCCAGAGGGCGGTGAAGCCGGCGGAAAGATCGTGGCGGAAGGCACTCCGGAGGAGCTGGCTCGGCATCCCACATCCCATACCGGCCGATGGCTGGAACGAGTACCGGGCTCGCCCGGTGCGTCATCGCACGTGGCGGCGGGCTGAGCCGCCACAGAGGGTGAGGTCCCATGGCGAGTGGTGCTTGTGGTGAATTAGCCACACCAGTAGGCAGATTGGCCGTGGCAACATCACCACAAACCGGCCGGTGACGGGATTACCCGACTTTCTTAGTCATGCCTTAAATGTGTGATATATAAAGTGTTAACTGACAGAATGCCCCTGTACTGACGGCGGAATGACGATTGCTTCGGCTCATCCCGTGCTGTTCCGGCAGCGCTATCGGTGGCGGGCGGATTCGACGAGACCTTCATGAGCGTACAGCGGACAGTTCGACGTCAGGTGGCCTGCGCCGGAATCGGCCTCCACACGGGCAACAAGGTCACACTCACGCTCAAACCCGCACCCGCGGACTTCGGGATCAGGTTCCGCCGCTCCGACATCGGCGGGTCGGAAATCCCCGCCTCACTGTTGTGCCTCTCGGCGACCAACCTGGCGACGGGGCTGCGCCGTGACGGCGCGACGGTCGACACGATCGAGCATCTGCTGGCGGCGCTGGTCAGCATGGGGATCGACAACGTGATCGTCGAGCTCGATCACCGCGAGGTCCCGATCATGGACGGCAGCGCGGCGCCCTTCGTCTACCTGATCCAGGAGGCGGGCACGAAGTCGCAGGGCGTGCCGCGGCGCTACCTCAAGGTCACGAGCCCCATCACCGTGGCGAGGGGCGACAAGATCATGTCGCTCTATCCCGCCGACGGCTTCAAGATCACCTATAGCATCAGCTTCGATCACCCGATGCTCCGTCACCAGGCGCACACGCTCCAGGTGACCGAGGATTCCTTTGTCGACGAGATCGCGCCGGCGCGGACGTTCGGGTTCCTGAACGAGGTCGAGATGATGCGCCAGCACGGCCTGGCGCTCGGCGGCTCGCTCGAGAACGCCATCGTGCTGAGCGAGACCGGCGTCCTCAACAACCCCCTGCGCTTCGAGGACGAATTCGTCCGCCACAAGATGCTCGACGCGATCGGCGACCTTGCGCTGCTCGGCCATCCGATCATCGGACACGTGGTGGCGCACCGGGCCGGCCATGCCCTTCACACCGACATCGCCCGGAAGGTCCTCGAGTACCGCGAAGGCTGGACGCTCGTCGAGCTGTCGCCAGAGGCCGAGCGGGCCGAAGCGGCCGTCGCAGTTCCCGCCAGGGCGTAGCGCCCAGAAACCTCTCGGCCAACACGGCAGCGGATTCGCGCATCGCCGGAAGCCTGCCACTTGCCGTTCGACCTGGGGCAAGTCGCCTGTAGCCTGAAGCCCACAGCGAGTCATTTCACTCTGAAGGAGTGCGTCGTCGTCGGCGATCCGCACGCTTCGAACCAGTCCACACCCTCGTAGACCAGATCGAACTTCAGTTGATAGCGGCCGGGCCGGCTTGGGGCGGGGACCTCCACGGTGATATCGATCTGCTCACCCGGCGGCAGCGCCCGTGGCAGCCACGAGCGCGCGTGGTTCAAGTCGATGAGCGATCCGTCCTCGGCGCACAGTTGGGCGCCAAGGCGAACGAGCCGTCGGCCGTAGGTCGCCGTGGCAGGAAACGGGCGGGAACACAGGTTGTGGACCCGCGTCTTCACGCGGGCTGTCGTCCCCGCGTGCGCGACAATCGGCCGCCCCGGCCAGAGCGTCCGCACGTCAATCCGCGCCCGCGGCGTCGCGCCAGGCAGCGCGTTGCCGAGGTTGCTCGTGTCCCACACCTCCCCGCGAATCCGCTCGAAATCCGGCGTGCCCGGCCGGAACCTTTGAGAGAACGCCTGCTCGGGATGATCGGTGATCTCCCACGACAGGCGATCGACACCGATCTCGGCGGCCATCTTCCGGGCGAGGCTCATCTCCTCGTCGCTGTCGTTCCAGTTGAACAGGATGTACCGCCAGTTGAGGAAGGGGAGATCCCGGCCGGCCTTCTGTTTCTCCTCGGCCATCGTGCCGAGATTACCGAGCGCCACGTCGAGCCGGCCGCGCTGGCGGTACCGGGCATACGACTCCTGCGTGGCGCCGTCGACCGAAAAGGTGACTTCGTCGATGCCGGAATGGACGAGCCGCCTGGCGGATTCCTCCTTCAGCGCGAGGCCGTTCGTGCTCGTGTAGAGGTAGATCTGCGGGAAACGCGTCTTGATGTACTCGCACATCTCCACGGCCCGCTTGTGCAGAAACGTCTCGCCATAGTTGAAGAAGTCGATGCGCACCAGCCCCGCGCCCGTCTCGTCGACGACGCGGCGGAAGATGTCGAAATCGAGCATGCCGGCCTGGCGGGTGCGCGTGATTCCGGTTTCGGGCGCGCAGCACGCCTCGAAGCACGAAATATTGCAGGCGGCGGTGCACTCGATCCAGATGCGGTTCGGCTGAGGCCCCGCCTCCAGCGGGCGCTCCGGGGCGGCCTCGCCGTCAGCGAGCGGCAGCTTGAGGGGGCAGTCCCCGCAGAAGGTCGATCCGCCCGCATTCAGGTCCCGTCGCAGCCGCGTGGCGGTGCCGCCTTGCCAGATCTCGCGAATGCTATGGATTCGCGTGTCGCCGAGCACCCGCTTGCCGTAGGGATCGGCGCACCCGCAGACGAGGCGGCCGTCGCAGAGCAGGGTCGCCATGCTCCACGGCCAGGAACACGAAAACCGGCTTGCGAGGTAATTGAGCGACATGGGGGTCCGTCGCGGCGGGCTAACGCTTGCCGGAGAGCTTCCTCATATACGAGCCGAGCTTGTCGTTCTCGAAGGTCACCGTGTTCAGGAACACGCTCTCGATGAGGTACGCGCGCCGTTCTTCATCGGTCATCTG
Source organism: uncultured Acidobacteriota bacterium (assembly GCA_963695795.1). Lineage (GTDB taxonomy): Bacteria > Acidobacteriota > Vicinamibacteria > Vicinamibacterales > JAKQTR01 > CAVOHU01. Next base: position 399,090 of record CAVOHU010000004.1, read on the forward strand.
GTCGATGAGGTGCCGGATCTCGCGCATCATGTCTTCGAACGATCGTTCGAGCTTCCGCTTGGCGGTGACCTCCTGGTAAAGCGTCTCGACCACCAGGAGCAGATCCGCGTCGAGCGGAATCTCCACGCCGGTGCTGGTCTTGATGGTGCGCATCGCTATCCCCCGAAGCTCGCCAGGGCGCCCTGCTCGTCGGCGTGCATGTCGATGAAGTTCTGGGCGCCGGTCATCGACAGCATCGTCTCGACGCGCTTCTGGACGCCGCACAGCTTCATCGTGCCGCCGGCGGCGGTCGCCTGCCGGTAGAGGTCCATCAGGCATCCAATGGTGGCGCTGTCGATGTAGACGACGGGGCCCAGGTTGACGAGGATCCGTGGCGTCTCGCCGCTGATGAGCGAGACGACCGCGGCGGCGAACTCGGAGAGCAGGGGGTACATCATCCGGCTCTCGCCGACGCGAACGACAGCGACGTTCTTGACGCGATCAATCGTCAGGTTCATGCTCATGCTCCGGATCGACGGCCCCGGGAACGGTCGAAGGCCGCTGCACGCGGCTCGGCGAGATCGGGCATCCGCCGGATCTGCCGGGCGAGTTCCCGGCGCCCGCGGTTGATGCGCGACTTCACCGTGCCCTCCGGTAAGTGTAACTGTTCCGCGATCTCCTGGTACGAGAGTTCCTGAATGTCCCGCATCACCACGGCTTGCTTCAGGGCCGGGGCCAGCTGGTTGAGCGCCGTCCGGAGCTGCTCGGCCAGGTCCCGGCGCTCCATCAGGCGGAGCGGCCCGGCATCGGCGGAGCTCGGTGACAGGTCGTCGGCGTTGACGTCGCGGTCGATCGTCTCGCGCTCCTTGCGGACGCTTCGATAGTGGTCGATGCAGAGGTTGCGGCTGACGCTGATGAGCCAGGTCTGAAAGTTCGCGCGGCGGTCGAAGGTCGCGAGCGACTTGAAGATCTTCAGGAAGATGTCCTGCGTCAGGTCCTCGGCCTCGTCGTGCCGGCCGACGAACTTGTAGGCGACGTTGAACACCTTGCGCCAGTGCATCCGGACGATCGCGTCCCACGCGATCTGGTCGCCCTTCAAGCACCGTTCGATCAACGCGTTGGCGTCGGCGGCGACAGGGATGGCGGTTGGCTGTGGCATGAACTCAAGCAGCGTCGCAGAATACCCCACGGGTTTTCGAGTGTCAAACCACCGATCGGCTGGACTAGAATCGTCCAACCGTGGCTGGACTGGCGCGAATCGACGGCGAGCTCACCTGTGACGGCGTGGCCCTCGCGCTCATCGCCCGCCACGTGTCGACGCCGCTCTACGTGTACAGCGCGGACCGCGTGCGCGAGGCGCACGCGGCCTTCTCCCGGGCTTTCGCCGCGTATCCGCACTCCGTGCACTACGCGCTCAAGGCCAATTCCACGCTCGGGATCGTCCGTCTCTTCCGATCGCTCGGCTGCGGGGCCGACGCCAATTCCGGCGGCGAGATCGAGGTCGCGCTCCGCGCCGGCTTCCAGCCTTCGGAGATCGTCTTCACGGGCGTCGGCAAGACGCGGGACGAGCTCGAACGGGCGGTGGCGCTCGGCGTCAAAGCGATCAACATCGAGTCGGAGGGCGAAGCCGCACGGATCGACCTCATCGCGCGGGAGCGCGGCGTGCGGGCCCGGGTCGCGGTACGCGTCAACCCCGACATCGATCCGGGCAGCCATCCCCATATCACGACCGGTCAGCGCCGTGACAAGTTCGGCGTGGCCATCGGGGAGGTGCCGGGACTCTTTCATTCGATGGCCGGACAGCCCGGGCTCGAGCCGGTCGGGCTCCACGCGCACCTCGGATCCCAGATCGTCGAGATGGATCCAATCGCGCGGGTGGCCCGGGCGCTGGTCGATCTCGCCGCGACGCTCCGCGCGTCGGGCGTCACGTTGCGGCACCTCGATCTCGGAGGGGGCCTTGGCGTGGCGTACGACGATTCACCCGATCCCGATCCGAACACCTACGCGGGGGCCATCCTCCCGATCGTTCGCGAATCCGGGCTTCACCTCCTGCTCGAGCCCGGGCGCTTCCTCGTGGCGCGGGCCGGCGTACTCGTCGGCCGCGTGACCGATCGCAAGAGCTACCCGGGCTCGCCCGATTTCGTCGTCCTCGACACCGGGATGACTGAGCTCATCCGACCGGCGCTCTACGGCGCCTTTCATCAGATCGAAGAGGTGCGCCGGCGAGAAGGGCCCGACGCGGTCTACGAGATCGTCGGACCGCTCTGCGAATCGAGCGACACGCTTGGGCGCGCCCGATCGCTCGGCCCGATCGAAGTCGGCGACTTCGTCGCCATCCGCGATACGGGCGCCTACGGAGCGGTGATGGCGTCCAACTACAACCGCCGCCCGATGCCGGCCGAAGTGCTGGTGGATAACGGAACCTGGCGCGTCATCAGGAAGCGGCAGACGATCGACGACCTGGTCGCCCTCGAAGAGTAGGACGAGCATGCGAGGATCCCTGATTGCCTTCGAAGGCATGGATCAGAGCGGCAAGGCGACACAGGCGCGCCGCCTCAGGACCCGTCTCGAGTCGGGCGGGTTCCGCGTTGAATCGCTCTCGTTTCCCGACTACAAGACGGCGATTGGCGCCGAAATCGGCCGCGCGCTGCGGGGCGAGCGCGACTATGGCCCGGACACGATGCAGCTCCTCTACATCGCGAATCGCTACGAGTGGCGCCCGCGCATCGAAGAGTGGCTCGCCGACGGCCGGATGGTCGTCTGCGATCGGTACACGGCGTCCTCGGTCGCCTACGGATCCTCCCAGGGCCTCGATTCGGCATGGCTCGACGCGGTGCAGCTCGGCCTGCCGAAGGCCGATGTGACGGTGCTCCTCGACATCGCTGCCGAGCACGCGGCCCGGCGGAAGCAACACGATCGTGACAAGTACGAGCGCGACCTGGCGATGCTCGGCCGCGTCCGAGACAGCTATCTGCACCAGGCGCGGCTGCACCGCTGGGTCGTCGTCGATGGGGCCAGGCCGGTGGATGACGTGTCGGCCGCGGTGTCGCGCGAGGTGCTGGCGCGGCTGAGCATCCGCCCACCGGGCCAGTGACGGCGGCCCGGCCGCGACCTCAACCTGGCCTGGGCGGTCGTCGCGACCGGTAGCCGCCCTCTCCACAATCCGTCCCGCGGACTAGAGATTGTCCGCCGGGCTCCTGACGCCGAGCGCGCCGCGCTGCAGCACGTGTGTGTAGATCATCGTCGTCGCGACGTCCGAGCGACCGAGCAGCTCCTGGACCGCCCGGACTTCATGGACGGAGAGGACAACAGGAAGACGGCCGGGAGCCCTGGCCCTGACAACGTCATCGATCGAGGAGATGGGGATGGCGAGAACGACGCGATAGAGGAAGAGGAGTGCGCCGAGCGCCTGGTTCTGCGTGGACGCACTGACGCCGCGCCGTGTGGCCAGCCATGAAAGGAACCGGGATATTTCGGGCGCGCCCAATCCGGCCGGGTGGCGCATTCCGTGAAAGACGATGAATCGGCGGCACCAGGCTGCATAGGTCCGCTCCGTCCTGGGACTCAGATGCCGGACGCGGCAGGCGAGGCGGAGGCGGGAGAGGAGCTTGGGAGGGCGGGCGAGTTCGAGCGCGGTGCTGGCCACGGGATCCGCGTTGCCACCCTTCGGGATGGCGAAGTCAGATGCCATCGGTCGTCGCCCAGTCGAGAGCAAGTTGCAGGCCACCGCTCGGGTCTTCAGGAGCATGAGGACTGCCGCGGACCATGTTGGGTGGCCTTGAGTGAGGATATGGGAAACAGGCCGCATTTCCCGCGATCCCAGGCACCGGCTTCTGCGCGCGACTCGCTGTGCCGGAGGATGGAGATATAGCTTCGTTTGGCTGCACAGAACCTCCAATCGTCCGAGCCGTTATGGGTTGCAGAAATTGCGCGGCGTGGTAGGATTCCGGCGGCGCCAGGCTTCTGTTGCCCGACGGTCCGCCATCGACGCCTTGGCGCTCATTGCTGCGATCCTCTCCTCGCGCGGCGTCACCCGGCGTCTTCGTCTTCTGCAGCATTCAGCGCAGTGCATATTTCCCGTTCGTCGTCTGGTGAGTCGTTGATCGAGTTCGGGTTACGGCTCTTGGGGGGCGTTCAGGAATACGGTCTTAGGCTGCGAGGCGCGCAGTGATATTCGGAAGGCAGCGCCGCATGCTTCGCAGGTCAATAACAAGTTCAAGTTAGGCGGACCTAGACAGAATGACTCGCATTAAAGGTGCGTTCGGCGCTTTAGTCGCGACGCAGGCCGCGCATTCAATCGAGGAGTACGTCGGTCGCCTCTGGGAGTCGTTTCCGCCGGCGACGTTCTTGACGGGCCTTGTCTCGCCGGATCGAGAGCTTGGGTTCATCATCATCAATGGCGCTCTCGTCGCGTTTGGGTTGTGGTGCTATTTCTGGCCGGTCCAACAAGGCTGGCGATCCGCAGCGACGCTCGCCTGGGCTTGGGTAGGTATCGAAGTGATCAACGGTGTCGGGCATCCCGCTTGGAGTGTCCGCGAAGGCGCCTACACGCCCGGGCTTTTCACTGCGCCCGTCTTGTTGGTGCTTGCGTTGTATCTGGCGTCCCTGCTACGCCGCAAGGCACGTCCCGTTTCGCGGGCCGCCTAACGAGCAATTGCTGCTGGCGGCGCACGCTACGGTACGCGGCTGGCTCATTTCATTCGCCAGCCGCATTGTTGTAGTCGCGCCGCAGCAGAATTGCGGGCGTTAGGCAGGCACAAACCGATCGGCAACAGGATCCCATTGGTCCGTGGCTACACCAGAAATCGTCATCAAGTTCTTCGCTCCCGTCAACGAGGCCACAATCAACGCCCTGATGGATGCCGTTGACCAAAAGATGAGACAGGGCGTCAAAGACTTCATTCTGCTTATTTCTTCGGGTGGGGGCTCAGTCTTTCACGGACTCAGTGCCTACAACTACTTGAAGGGCATTCCGGCTTCGATTTCCACGCACAACTTCGGAAGCGTCGATTCGATCGGAGTAGTCCTCTACTGCGCCGGAAGTGTCCGCCGCTGCGTTCCGCAGGCGCGTTTCCTTCTGCACGGTGTCAGTGCCAGCTTTCCGCAAGGCATCAGTCTGGAAGAGAAGCAGATCGAGGAGCGACTCAAGAGCGTGAGGATCGATATCGAGAACCTGGCTAAGGTTGTGGCTGCGAACACTGGGAAGACTGTCGACGAAGTCACCCAGGCCATGCTCGACCGGACGACATTGAATCCTGACCAAGCAAGGGAGTGGGGCCTGGTGACCGACATCAAGACCGAGCTCTTTCCCGCCGGGGCGGAGGTCATATCGATTCAGTACCAGGAACAGAAACAGTAAGGGTGAGCCAGAGGCGGCCCCACGGTGCTGCCTAACCACGCGCTGGAGCCAACAGCGCATTTGGAAGAAAGCATGAGTGCGCTGCGACTCAGCGCGAATCGTTAGCCGGACCGGAGAATGCGATTAACTATACAACGACGTCTCAAGAGACTTGAGCGAGCGCTGGACAGGGCGCCGCGGCGTCGGCCCTGTTCCGACGCGAAATGGGCGCGGGATGTATCTCGGCTCGCCGGGGTGTACGCCATCTGGGACAAGCGCTCAGGCGCACCGGTCTACGTCGGCGAAACGTCTGGGCTCCATGCGCGAATGGCGGATCTTGGGCGTACTCCGAACCATACTTTCCGGCGAACGGTGCGCAAGCTGTCGAATACGACTTCGAGCAAAGAGGCGGATCTCAACGCATTGCTCGCGAAACGGTTCGAGATCGCGTTCATCCCGGTAGAGTTCGGTCGGGCGGAACTTGAAGAGTATTTGATTCTGCGCTGGCGACGAACGTTGTACAACAAGCCCGCTTTCCGCCTCACGAAGAGCGAGCAATACCGGTGGGTGGAACAGGCCGGCTAACAGCGCGCTGCACCCGACCGGCGCCGGTGCGCCGGTGGGCGCCGGCGGGTGAGCGCGAGTCGTTGGGCGGTCATTCTTTGGGCAAATCCCGTTGCCGACTTCGTTTTGACTCGGGGCGAAGATTGGCAGCCGTCGGACACGTGATTGCGCCGGGAGATCGGCCGTGCGGAGGGAGAAGAGATGCTGTGCCTCATAGTGGTACTGGCCTGCGCAGCCACCATCGGGCCGCCTGGTGCTGCGCCAGGCGATCAGGTGGACAACGCGGAACTTCGTCGCCTAGAGGTTGTGTGGAATGAGGCTCACGTCCGTGCAGACGTCGACGCGCTTGCGGCTATTTGGCACGACGATTTGACAGTGGTTGTCCCGGAGATGCCGCTCATGACCAAGTCCGACCTCCTGAGCTTCTGGCGGTCGGGTCGCAGTGTCATCACGCGGTACGAAACATCGGACCTTGTGGTTCGAATCTACGAGAACGCGGGCGTCGTGACAGGCCGATTGCTGCGTGAGCGGAATTTCAACGGCCAGACCGTCCGTGACGACTGGCGCTTTCTGAAAGTGTACGTTCGAAAGGAAGGTCAGTGGCGCGTTGTCGCGTACCAGGCAACAGTAGCACCTGCGAAAGTGAACACGGGACCCGCCGCCTAACAAGCCGCTGCAGCCGACGAGCGGCGGGCGGGTCGGAGCACAGTGAACATCGAGTTCGCCGCTCGCGGCTGAGCGGCAAGCCGTTAGGCAGTCGGGACAGGCCGAAACCGCTGGAACCCCGCTAAACAGGTCGCATATCGGTATTCCATCGGACTCTTACGGAGCGCTACCTGTGAAACAGAACGATCTCTTGAGTGTGACCTCGATACTCTCCGTGCTTCTGCTTGCCCTGCACATCTCGCAGGACATCGTCTTCGGCTTCGACCGCGCGGGGCTCAATCATCTTGTCGGCGTCGCGATCCTGCTCGTGATTGTCTGCGGCGCCTCACTGCTGCGAGAACGGCCATTGGGCATGGTGATCATGCTACTTGGCGGCGTGATGTCCGCCGGGATGCTGCCCCTGCACATGCGGAATGGAATGCGCCCGGAGTTTCTCGAGAAGACCGGTGCGCTGCTGTTCATCTGGACTCTCTATGTCCTCGGAGTGACCGGTGCGTTCTCCGTGATCCTCGCGATCCAGGCGCTGCGCGCTCGGCGGGTCGCTTCGTGACAAACCGGGTTGGTGGCGTCAGCTACGTTCTTTCGCCCTGCCCGGGTCGGCGCGCCGCCGCCCAGACTGGCGTCAAGAGCAGAATCAAGCGCCTTCGCGGGCTGGCACGGCCACAGTATCGACTTCGCGTGGGCGAAATCAGGGTGTTCTATGACGTTACAGAAACGACAGTCCAAGTCCTCGCCATCATCACCAAGGCGGAGGCGCAAGCTTGGCCCGACGCCGGGGGGTCACCAGAGCCAGGCGGTGGCTTTGGCCGAGGTCAAGGATGATCTGTCGAGGTACCTTCGTCTGGCGGCGACCCGCGAGGTGATTATCACCCGACACGGCCGCCCGGCCGGAATCTTGATCGGATTCAATTCCGAAGACGACTGGTTTGAGTATCGTCTGGAACACCATCCGGAGTTCCTGAAGCGGATTGCAGCTGCCAGGGCGGCGTTGCAGGCCGGTCGAGGTATCCGACTCGAGGAACTTCCTGAATGAACGCGGTCTAACACCGCGATGGAGCCGATGGCGCGTCTGTCGGTAGAGCGCCACGGCTCATCGCGAACGGTTAGGCGGAGCCGAAAGGACCGCTTCGAAAGGACTATTGTGGCCGTGCAATCCACCGGAACACTGCTGGTGGCGGCCTTCGCCGTCTTCCTCGTCGGAGCTGGTTTCTGGCTCGTACGAGAATTCGAACAGCCCCTCGCTCCCAGGTTACGCGAGGTGGAAGCGCACCGGCGCCGATGGATGTGGATTTATGCCTGGATGGTGGCGGGCTCATGGCGGCTATCGGTCTTGCGGCGTTCGCCTCGGGCTGCCTCGCGTTCCTCGGGTCCCTCGCTTTTCACCTGACTGCCACGCCGCGCGCCGCGGCTGAAACGGTTCGCACGGGCGCCGTCCCCCTCGCCTATCAGAGACGCGATCGCCTCGCCAGCGCGCTCTACGTCGGTCACATGTTGCTCTCGTACGTGAGCTTCTCACTTCTCGGCGGCGCAATGCTTGGCGGCTCGCTGTTCCCGATATGGCTCGGCTGGAGCGGCGTCGCGGTCGGCGTAGTGGGAGTGGCCGGCTTCACACTATTGCGAGGAGGGCCGTTCGCGCCTCCGATCATCGCGCACGCCTTCGGTCTGCTCGTGGGGATCGTCTTGCTCCTCAGCAGATGATTGCTCGTACACGCTCGTGTTCAGGTCGCCAGTTCGCGTTTCCGTAACTTGGATCGACCCGTCTAATATCGGCTTGCAGCCGGCGGCGGTGGCCGAGCTTCGCTGGGTGTATCCCGGCGCGCCGATCGGGGTGCCCGAAGGCGCGGAGACCTCTTACAGCACGTGAGGGCACCCGGTCGCGTGCTACCTGGAGATCGTGGCGGACTGCGAGCTGCCCGGCACGGATCGCACCGACCCGGGGATCGAGCGCAAGGGGCACTACACGTGGATCCATGCGACCGTTCTTCGCGACGAGAAACGCCTCGCGGCCATGGTGGGACGGCACGATCTGCGGGCGAAGTGTGCGCGGCCAGTCGGCGCGCGCGGGTGAGACACGAGTTGACCGGGGGCTATCATGAGCGAGCGAACCAGGCGGGGAACATCGACGATGATCGTCGGCGCGCATTCGATCATCTACAGTCGGAAGCCCGTGGAAGACCGCGCGTTCTTCAGGGACGTCCTCGAGCTGCCTCACGTTGATGCCGGGAATGGCTGGCTGATTTTCGGCCTGCCTCCATCCGAGGTAGCCGTGCACCCGTCCGAGATGAACGACGTGCAGGAGTTCTACCTCGTCTGCCGCGACGTGAACGCCTTCATGGCGGAGATGGATCGCCGCGGGCTCAAGTGTGCGCCGGTCCAGGATCAGGGCTGGGGGCTGCTGACGAAGGTGACCTTGCCCGGCGGAGGCGCGCTTGGCGTCTACGAGCCTCGCCACGCCCGGCCGAAGCCGCCGAGGCTTCGCCTGCCGGGTGACCGCCCCCGAAAACAGCCCGCCCGACCGGCACGTACCGGCAAGAGCCGACGAGGCTGAAGAACGATCAGACGAGGGTGATGGCCAGGCCCGAACGCAGCGAACCCCATCATCACGTCCGCCCGACAGTCCTCGCAGCCGTCAGCGCCCGGACCTCTCTCGCCCCGCCGGCTTTGAGGACGCGCGCGCACGCATCCAGCGTGGCTCCGGTCGTGCTCACGTCGTCGACAAGAACGATGACCGCACCGTGAATGAGGCGGCCGACCGACTGCCATTTCCATCTGCCCGTGCGAGCGTAGCGCCGCAGCGCGAACGCATCGGACACATTCCGGCGGCGGTCGGCGGCAGGCAGCTCGACTTGCGGGCGGGTGGCGCGCCGCCGGGCGATGGGGCTTCGTACAGGAAGCCCGAGGCGCACGGCCAGCTCAAAGGCCTGGTTGAACCCCCGGGAGTGCTGGCGAAGGCGGTGAAGCGGAACCGGGACGGCGAGATCCGCGCCGGCAATCACCTCCGCGCCATGCATGCGCATCAGATCCCCGAGCCTCCGGCCGATCGACCGCCGGCGCCCGTATTTGAAAGCGTGAATCGCGTCGCGCAACGCGCCCTCGTATGCGCCGACCGCCGCGCCGCGATCGATCGCTCGGCGGCCCTCCACGCACCGCCGGCAGACCGACGCCGCGCCGGCTTGCCGGTCGGCGGACGCGGGATGATCCGGGCGATCTCGAACCGCGGGCCCGGTCGGCGGGCGAAACGGAGCCAGGCGCATTCGAAGCGTCCGCATCGGGTCGCCGCAGACGTCACACCGCGGCGGCGCGATAGGACGAATGGCTGCCCAGCACGTCTCGCAGACCGCTCCAGCGAGCGGATGTTCGAGCGTGGCACCGCAGGCGGCGCAGGCCGGCGCAATCGCGACGGCCAGGACGCCATCGAGGATCTCGATTCCGTTCTCGAGGAGGCGGCGGTGGGACGACAGCGTTGAAGGCTGCGTCCTGACCGTCGCCTCGTCACGCCGGAGTGTCTGGCACCTCGATGCGGGAGGCGCTTCCCCAGAGCCGCTCGAGGCCGTAGAAGCGGCGCGTGTCGGCGTTGAACACATGGACGATGAAGTCGAAATAGTCGAGGAGAATCCAGTCCGCCTGCGCGTAGCCCTCGACGTGCGCCGGCTCGATGCCGGCCTGGCTGAGGACCCGTTCGACGCCGTCCGCCATCGCCCGCACTTGGCGCGAATTGCGGCCCGAGCACACGACGAAGTAGTCGGCGAAGGAAGCCAGATTCCTCAGATCGAGCACGACGACATCGTCGGCCTTCTTGTCATGGGCCGCGCGCGCCGCCAGGCGCAGCGGTTCGGGCAACGACAAGGGCGATGGCGGCCGTTTCGTGTCGGGTCTACTCATGCAAGTTGACTGCCGCAGGAGCGGAGGGGCCGCCTGACGGGTTCGTCACCCCGTACAGCCCGTGACGGAAGATGTAGGATTCGACCTCTGGTGGCACCAGGCCACCGATTCGCTGACCGCTCTCGGCCAGCGAGCGCACGCCGGTGGACGAGACCATCGGTGTCTTCGCGTCGACGAGCCAGATGCGAGCCGTCTCGTCAGCACCTGCGTCGCCTCGACGACGCGAAGCGTCGAGCATCCGCGACACCATCCCCGGTAGCCGCCGCGGGATCTCCAGGGCTGAATGTCCCGGCCGCGAGCACACCACGAATTGAGCCAGATCGAGGATGGCCGGAAACCCCTTCCATGTGGCAATTTCTGCAAAGGCGTCCGCGCCCGCAATGAAGAATAACTGCGACGCGAGGTATCCATCCGCGATCATCCGGCGCAACGTATCGGCCGTATAGGATGGCCCCGGCTGGCGCAACTCTGCATCAGACGCCAGGTACCTGGCATCGGATGCTGTTGCCAGTGCCACCATGGCAAAGCGATGGAACGGAGACGCCAGAGTGTCCGCCGGCCGGTGCGGGGGGATGTTCGACGGAACGAACAGGACGCGATCGAGTTCGAGCGCGCGGCAGGCCGCATCCGCGAGTGCCAGGTGTCCGGCGTGAATCGGATCGAACGTTCCCCCCAGAATGCCGATTGCGCGCGTTTTCATCACGCCTCGATCGATTGCTGGAGGTGCCGCCATACGCCCTTCAGTAGGGAATCGACTCCGGCTCCGGTGACGGCGGAAATACGGAAGAAGGGAATCTGCAATTCCGCCAGATGATCCGCGAGCTGGGCGACCGCGTCGCGGCTCTCGACGACATCCATCTTGTTTGCCGCCGCCAGCTGGGGCTTGTCAGCGAACTCGGGCCGATAGAGCGCCAGCTCGCGCCGAATCGTCTCGAAATCGTGGATCGGATCACGTCCGGTTTCGCCAGACACGTCGATGAGGTGCACGAGCAAACGGGTTCGTTCGAGGTGCCGCAGGAACTGGTGGCCGAGGCCAAGCCCTCGATGCGCGCCTTCGATGAGCCCGGGCACGTCTGCCACGACAAAACTCCTGTCGCGGCTGAGCGACACGACGCCCAGATGCGGCGTGAGTGTCGTGAAGGGATAACTGGCGATCTTCGGCTTCGCCGCCGAGATGCGCGAAATGAGCGTGGACTTGCCGGCGTTCGGGTACCCGACCAGGCCCACGTCGGCGAGGAGCTTGAGCTGCAGCCTGAGCCGCTTGTCCTCGCCGGGCTCGCCCGGATCGGCACGCCTCGGCGCGCGGTTCGTCGAGGATACGAATCGGGCGTTTCCTCGTCCGCCCCGGCCGCCCCGCGCGATCCGGACGCGACTGGTATCCTCGACAAGATCCGCAACCTGAATGGGCCCGCCGCCATCCGGCTGCATCTCGAAGACGACCGTTCCGATGGGCACGTCGAGCGTCAGGTTCCTTCCCTTGCGTCCGTGCCGGTTCGACCCCTCGCCGTGCCCTCCCCGCTGGGCAGAGAACTCGGGGTGGAATCGATAGTTAACCAGCGTGTTGAGGTGCGAGCTGGCCCGGACATCGATCGAGCCGCCGTCGCCGCCGTCGCCGCCGCTAGGGCCGCCGCGCGGCACGAACTTCTCGCGCCTGAACGCGACGCAGCCGCGGCCTCCATCGCCGGCCATGACGTGAACCTCGACTTCATCGACGAACATTTCGGTATCACGGTATCACAAGGCCACCGGCCATCGGCATTCGGCAGTCGGCCGGATCATGGGCTACAGGCGACAGGCCTCAGGCAGTACAAACGAAGGGCCACGGCTCCGGAACCCGGTCCGTGGCCCTCGATCGGAGTGCGGTCTAGCTGATGGGTTCGATGCTGATGAACCGGCCGTGGCTGCCGTGGTCCTCGAACTTCACGCGGCCCGAGATCTTGGCGAAGAGCGTGTCGTCTTTACCCAGCCCGACGTTCAGACCCGGCTTGAATCGGCGCCCCCGCTGGCGCACGAGGATCGACCCGCCGCTGACGATGTTGCCGCCGAACCGCTTCACGCCCAGCCGCTGCGAGTTGCTGTCGCGGCCGTTGCGCGAGCTGCCTTGCCCCTTCTTGTGTGCCATGGTGGTCGTTCCCTGCTAGACGAGGATGCTCGTGACCCGGACCCGCGTGAGGTCCGCGCGGAACCCCCGGCTCTTGCGCATCTGCTTCCGGCGCTTCTTCATGAAGACTCGGACCTTGGTGCCGCGCACGTGGTCCTCGACGACGCCGACCACCTTCGCGCCCGCGACGAACGGGGCTCCGGTCAGGACGTCGCCGCTGTCCTTCGCGACGAGCAGCACCTGGTTGAACGTCACCTCCGCGCCCGCCTCGACGGCGTTCCGGTCCACGGTGACGACGGCGCCCGGCTCGACCTTGACTTGATGTCCGCCGTTCTGAACGATCGCGTACACGACTTGACTCCTGTTGGCCGGGGCCGGACGCACGCAAGGCGCGCGCCATCAGGGCCCGTGGAAAGAGTCGAGTATACCACAGGCGCCGGTGGCTTTTCGCCTACCTGATGAGGTACCTGGTGCCGCGAATCTTCTGACTGCTCAACGTGCCCAGGAAGGCGGGGACGAGCCGATCCATCAACTCGAAGTACGAAGAAAGCGCCGGGTTGGTCTGGTCGGCGCTATAGAGGACTTCCTCCCGAAAGGTCTCGGAGTAGAGCGTGGTTCCGGTCCGTCCGTCGATGAACACGAATTTCGGCTTCAGGATGAAGCCCTTCCGATCCTGGTAGGTCCGCACAGGCACGACGCGGCGCCGCCCGACCGCATCGTAGACTTCCTGCTCGCGTGTGACGAACCCGGACCGCGAGTGCGGCATGAACATCACCGTCCCGGTGACGATGAGCGGCCCCTGGAATTCCTCGCCGATCTTCTTCCAGTAGTTCGTGTTGGCGAACAGCGGGTCGAACAACTGCAGTTCCTTCTCATCCTTGATCTGCTTGGGCAGATCCTGCGCGGCGCCGTCCCCGGCCGGCGACTCCTGCGTCCTACTGGCCTGGCTGGCGACCTCCATGAGCGGCAGCACGTCGGAATCGATGACCTTCAACGACGACTTGTTGCGGAGCTGGGTCCGCAGCAGCCGCACCGTTTCCAGGTTGGCGTCGACATCGTCGGTCCCGCCCGCGACGAAGCCGGCGACCAGCACCCGCTGGAATTCGGCCACGTCGAGCTTCGCCTGGATGGGCGTTTCCACCGGAATCTCGAAGAAGTTGACGCATCCGGCCGCGGCGAGCGCGACCGCGATGCTAACGAGGATTCTGGCGGTTCGCACGATCGTTGATTTCCTTGAACAGGTCGAAATTCTGCTTGACGTAGGTGTTCTTCGGATCGAGTTTCAGCGCGGTCTCGTAGGCGGCCTTCGCCTTCTCGAATGCGCCCTCGTGCTCGTAGCCGACGGCCAGGTTGTTGTAGGCCGCCGCATACTTCGGATCGCTCTGGACGGCATGCTCCCACCAGTAGATGGCCTCGCGCCACAGGCCTTGCTGGGCCACCCTGATGCCAAAGTCGACCTGAGAGCGGGCTGTCGCCCGATCGCCGGCGACCGCCGGGGCTGCGAGCAGGAGAGACATCGCAGCCGCAACTGCGAGAGATCTCGGCGATCCGAACATGAACACCTTGCGCTACGGTTCCCGGATGTCTAGGGCAGGACGATCCCACTATAACGCCCGGTGACGGGGGGCGCAAGCCGAAGTGGCATGATCCTGGCAAGGGACCGCCGGTGTGCCGCGTGTCCCGAGGCACCACCGCGATGACCGACCTCATCGAAGCCGTCGCGCTCTCGGTGATCTGGACCGAGCCGCTCCCGCGCCGCAAGCGATCGCCGGCGCCCGATCAGCTCCTCCCGTGCCAGTCCGCCGGCGCGCCACCCGATGTTCGCCCGGACGCGCTCTCGATGCCGGCAGATCCTCTCGGGATTGAGCTCGCTGCGCGGGGTGTTCCGCTCGGCGAGATCGCTCGCCGGAAGTCCGCCTTGTTCAACCGCGCGCGCGTTCTGCTCGAGCGGGCGAGGGCATCCGGCATTGAGGCCCTCGCGCGAGGCGGCGAGCATTATCCGGTCCAGCTCGCCGCCATCCCGGACCCTCCTCCGGTGCTCTGGGCCCGCGGGAGCGTGGAGTTCCCTCCGCTCGCGGTCGCCGTCGTCGGTTCGCGCGCAGCCACGTCCCATGCCCTCGAGGTCGCGCATCGACTCGGCGAGGATCTGGCCCGGGCAGGTGTCGCCGTCGTGAGCGGTTTGGCTCGCGGTGTCGACTCGGCCGCGCACCGGGGCGCGCTCTCTGGGGACGGACGCACCATCGCCGTGCTCGGTTCCGGCGTCGATGTGGTTTACCCGGCCGAGCACGGCCCGCTCGCGGCACTCGTCCAGCAGAACGGGGCCGTCGTGAGCGAGCTGCCGCCTGGGACCGCGCCGGAAGGCTGGCATTTCCCCCGGCGGAACCGCATCATCAGCGGCCTGTCGCTGGCCGTTGTGATTGTCGAGGCCTCCGAGAAGAGCGGATCGCTCATCACCGCGACCTGCGCGCTCGAGCAGGGAAGGACCGTGATGGCCGTGCCGGGCGGGGTGCTGAGCGGCAGGAACCGGGGGGCGCACGCGCTCATGAAAGACGGGGCCCGGGTGGTGGAAGGAGTCGAGGACATCCTGCAGGAGCTGCGCCTCGACATGCCGGCGCCCGCCTCTGACGAGCGGGTCGATTCGGCCGCCGAACGGGATCCGATCGCGCGGGCGATGATCCCCGGCGAAGTGTCTGGCCTCGAGAGACTTATCGACCTCACAGGCCTCGGCGCAGCCGCGCTGCTGGCTCGCCTGGCCGAGCTCGAGATGCGCGGCCTCATCGAGCGGGAAGCGGGCGGCTGGATTCGTTCGCGCCGGACGAACGTGCTAAGGTAACAAAATCGTCAACAGGAGCGGCATGCCGAAGTCCCTGGTGATTGTCGAGTCGCCGGCGAAGGCGAAAACGCTGGCCAGATTCCTTGGGCGGAAGTACCGCGTGGAGGCCAGCTACGGCCACGTCCGCGATCTGCCGGAGAAGGCGTCTGAAGTACCCGCCGAGATCCGCGGCAAGTCCTGGGGACGCCTCGGCGTCGATACGGACGGTGATTTCAAACCGTACTACGTCGTTCCCAGCGGCAAAAAGAAGTACGTCCAGTCGCTCAAAGCGGCCCTCAAGGACGCGTCCGAGCTCGTGCTGGCGACCGACCCCGATCGGGAGGGCGAGTCCATCAGCTGGCACCTGAAGGAGATCCTGAAGCCGCGCGTCCCGGTCCGGCGCATCGTGTTTCACGAGATCACCGAGGACGCCATCACGGAGGCGCTCGAGACAGCCCACGACATCGACGAGAACCTGGTCAAAGCCCAGGAGAGCCGGCGGATCCTGGATCGCCTCTATGGCTACACGCTCTCGCCCGTTCTGTGGAAGAAAGTCCAGACCGGCCTGAGCGCTGGCCGCGTGCAGAGCGTCGCCGTGCGCCTGCTCGTCGAGCGGGAGGAGGCGAGACGGGCGTTCCGGACGAGCGCCTATTGGGATCTGGAAGCCCGAATCTCGGGTTCAGGGCGCCTGTTCACGGCGACGCTCGCGAGAATCGGCGACGTGCGGGTGGCGACGGGCCGGGACTTCGATCCGGCGACCGGTCGCCTCCAGACCGAGCGGGTGCGGCATCTCGACCAGGTTGCAGCCGGCCGGCACGCCGACTCCCTGAGGCGGAACCTCCCGTGGCAGGTGACGGCGGTTGACGTGAAGCCCGGCGTCGAACGGCCGGCCCCGCCCTTCACGACCTCGACGCTCACCCAGGAGGCCAGCCGCAAGCTCGGGTTCTCGACCGAGCGCACGATGCAGATCGCGCAACGGCTGTTCCAGGGCGTGGAAATCGGGGACGGCCAGATCGAGGGTCTCATCACCTACCACCGCACCGATTCGACGACGCTCAGCGAGAAGGCGCTGCACGAGGCGGCCCGGGTGATCCGCGAGCTCTTCGGCGCGGAGTACTACACCGGACCGCGCCGGTACCAGACGCAGGTCAAGAACGCGCAGGAAGCGCATGAGGCCATCCGGCCGACCGACTTTCGCCTCGCCCCGCAGCGCCTGACGAGCGTGCTCGACACGGATGAGCAGCGGCTCTACGAGCTGGTCTGGAAGCGAACGATGGCCTCGCAGATGCCGGACGCGAGGGTGCAGAAGACCTCGGTGGAGATCAGCGGCGCCGGGGCCGACGGCGAGGTCTGCGTGCTGACGGCGAGCGGCAAGGCAATCGAATTCGCCGGGTTCCGGCGTGCGTACGTGGAAGGCAGCGACGATCCGGACGCCGAGCTGGCCGACCAGGAGACGCTTCTTCCGGCGATGCGGATCGGGGATCGCATCGAGCAGCCGGGATCGCGACAGGGGAAAGCGCCCTCGGAGGACGGGTCCACGCGGCCGGGGATGGTCCTCGAAGCCCTCGACGCAAAGGGGCACGAAACGCAGCCTCCCGCGCGCTATACGGAAGCCGCGCTCATCAAGGAACTCGAGCAGGCCGGCATCGGCCGCCCGTCGACCTATGCGCCGACCATCGCCACCATCGAGCGGCGCGGCTACATGTTCAGGCAGGGGAAGGCCCTGGTGCCCAGCTTCTCCGCGTTCGCCGTCACCAACCTGCTGCGCAATCACTTTGGTGACTACGTGGACGTCGGTTTCACGGCTGAGATGGAAGAGACGCTCGACGAGATCTCGAACGGCGAGCGGGAATGGCTCGACTTCATCCGGTCGTTTTTTCGCGACGGCAACGGCACTCATCCGGGGCTCGAGCAGATGGTCATCCGCGCCGAGCCCGATATCGACTATCCCGTCATCGACATCGGCAAGGACCCGTCGTCGGGCGAGCCAGTCCGCGTCCGAATCGGGCGGTTCGGCCCGTTTCTGCAGCGCGGCGAAGGCGGGCCTGGGCACACGGCGACTCTTCCGAAGCACACGCCACCTGCCGACCTGTCGATCGAGCGCGCGCTCGCGCTCCTCAAGGCGAAGGCCGAGGGGCCGCGAGAGCTCGGCGTGGATCCGGTGACCGGGCAGAAGGTCTACGTCATTCACGGTCGATTCGGGCACTACGTTCAGCTTGGCGAGACGCCCACGAGTGCCGGGACGGGCCCGCGCGGTGCGAATGGCAGAAGAGCCGGGAAGGGCTCGAAGGCGCCGGCCACCGGCCAACCGAAGCGCGCGTCGGTACCGACCGACGTGTCGCACTCCGCGATCACGCTCGCCGAGGCGCTTCAGCTGCTGAGCCTGCCGCGAGAGCTTGGGGCCCATCCCGAATCGGGCGAAATCGTCTTGGCCAGCCGCGGGCGGTTCGGTCCGTATGTCAAGCACGGCGACGAGTTCCGTTCGCTCGAAGAGGGAGACGACGTGTTCACCATCACGCGGGAACGGGCGCTGCAGCTGCTCGCGGCGCCGAAGAAATCCCGCCGCCCGCACGTCGCCAGGACCGTGTTGCGCTCGCTGGGCAAGCGGCCGGGAGATGGCGTGGATCTCACGCTGATGAATGGGCGGTACGGCCCGTATGTGACCGACGGCACGACGAACGCGTCGCTTCCGAAGAGCGCCGACCCGGCGACCTTCTCGACCGAGGACGCGGTCGCGTTGTTGCGGGCGCGGGCCGAGGCCGGCCCGCCATCTCGCGTCCGGCGCGGGCGGCCGGGCGCCGGCCGGCCCCGGGCTGCTGCCACTCGACGCGCGCGCTCCTGAAGGGCACCGATGCTCCGGATCATCGGGGGCGGGCTGGCTGGCTGCGAGGCCGCGTGGCAGGCGGCCGAACGCGGCGTGCCGGTGGTCCTCTCGGAAATGCGGCCCGCCCGGCAGACGGCCGTGCATCGCACCGACCGCCTGGCTGAGCTCGTCTGCAGCAACTCCCTTCGATCGGCGACAAGCTGGACAACGCGGTCGGCCTCCTCAAGGAGGAGATGCGGAGGATCGGGTCGCTCGTCATGCGGGCTGCCGATGCCACGCGTGTGCCGGCCGGTGCCGCGCTGGCCGTCGATCGAGAGCGATTCGCGGAGACGATCACCGCGGCGATCGAGACGCACCCGCGCATCACGCTCCAACGGATCGAAGTCGACGCCATCCCCGGGACCCGGGCGGCTGACCAGCCTGTCATCATCGCCACCGGGCCTCTCACCTCGGACCGGCTCTCGGCGGACATCGCAGCGTTTGCCGGGGCGGAGCACCTCTCCTTCTACGACGCAATCAGCCCGATCGTGCTGGCCGAGAGCATCGATACGTCCAGAGTGTTCCGGGCATCTCGCTGGAACCGGAGCCTCGCGCCGGTGCAAGTGGAGAGAGGACAGGGCTCCGAGCCCGGCGCCGAGGATCAGGCGGGCGACTACCTGAACTGCCCGATGAGCGAGACCGAGTACGGCGCGTTCCATGCCGCGCTCACGCAGGCCGAGTCGGCGTCGGTGCACGACTTCGACCGGGAGATAGTTCTTCGAGGGCTGTCTGCCAATCGAAGTGCTGGCCCACCGGGGGCCGGATACGCTGCGCTTCGGGCCGATGAAACCGGTCGGCCTCGTCGATCCGCGGACCGGGCGGCAGCCGTACGCCGTCGTCCAGCTCGGCAGGACAACCTCGCCGGGGATCACCTGAGCCTGGTGGGGTTCCAGACGCAGCTGAAATGGGGCGATCAGGAGCGCGTGCTGCGGATGATCCCGGGGCTGGAGCGAGCCGAGTTCGTTCGCCTGGGCATGGTGCACCGCAACACCTACCTCAACGGGCCAGCCGTGCTGCGCGACACGTGGCAGACCCGCCGGTCGGCGGACCTGTTCTTTGCGGGTCAGATCTCGGGTGTCGAGGGGTATGTCGAGTCGGCGTCCTCGGGCCTGCTCGCGGGGATCAATGCGGCGGCCTTGTGCAGCGGCCGCGACCCGCGACCCGCCCCGAGGAGCACGGCGATCGGCGCGCTGGCCTACTACGTGTCGCACGCGGCTGCCGGGAATTTCCAGCCGACCAACATCACCTTCGGTATCATGGAGCCGCTTTCCGCGCCGCCGCGGAATACGCAGGCGCGCAGGCGGGCCATGGCGGAGCGCGCGCTTCGTGAGCTCGCGGCGTGGTCGGGCACGGCATGAAGGACTATCTCAGGGCCTTTCTCGAGCACCTCCGCTTCAACCGGAACATGTCGCCGCACACGGTGCGGGCGTATGAAGGCGATCTGTCGCAGTATCTCGGGATGCTGAGCGTCTCGACCGGCAAGGCGGGCCAGGATCTGGAACCGTCCGACTGCACGGTCGCCTCGATCCGCGCCTTCCTGGCAGAACTCTATCGCGGCAAACGCTCGCGCACGACGGCGAGCCGGAAACTCGCGTCGGTCAGGACGTTTCTCAGGTACCTTCGCCGCGAGAGCCTGCTGGAGGGGGATCCCGGGTCGCTCGTCGCCACGCCGCGGGTCGAGGAGCGGCTGCCCGCGCACCTCGAGATCGACGAGATGACGAAGCTGGTCGAGACGCCCGACACCTCGACGCCGCTCGGCCGCCGCGACCGGGCGATGCTCGAGCTGTTCTACGCGTCGGGGCTCCGGCTGTCGGAACTGGTCGGCCTCGATCTCGAAGACGTCAACCTGAGCGGCCGGATGGTGCGCGTACTCGGCAAGGGCGGCAAGCAACGGATGGTGCCGTTCAACGGCAGCGCGGCCGATGCCATTCGGACGTATCTGAAGGATCGTCCCGCGCTCGAGCGCGAGGCTTCCAGGTTTCGGGAGGGCCCACCGAGACCTGGCCGGGCTGCAGACCGACCCGCGCGCCGATCCGCGGGCGCAGGCCCGCTGTTCGTGAACTACCGCGGCGGGCGGCTGACGGGCCGAAGCGTGCACCGGCTCGTGCGCCGCTACGTGGCCGCCTGCAGCGCAAGGTTCGGCATCAGCCCGCACGCGCTTCGGCATTCGTTCGCTACGCACCTGCTCGAACGCGGCGCCGATCTGCGCGCCATCCAGGAGCTGCTCGGTCACGCGCGGCTCTCGACGACGCAGCGCTACACCCACGTCAGCGCGGCCCAGCTCATCGACGTCTACCGCCGCGCACACCCGCGAGCCGCCAGACAGAGCACGTAGGCGGTCGGCCGCCGGAGCTTCTCTACCGGCTTCGGCGCGCGACGCCTCACGCCGGCCGCCTGACCCCGACCCTCGCTCGCAACACGAGGTACCCGACGACGGCCGTGACGAGCGCCGGGGCCGTTCCGCCCCACCTTCCGGCCAGATAGTAGACGGCTGCACCGAGCGCCCACGCGATCAGGCCTGGGGCGAGCAGCCCTCGATAGGGGCCTGCCGAATCGTAGAGGTCGGGAACCTTCGGCGATGCGCGCCCGATGAGATAGTGGGCCGCCAGGACGCCTCCGACGGGGACGAGCACCCCGCCGAGCACGAGCATGAAGTCCGCGTAGCGATCGAGCCAGCCGCCGTAGAAGAGCCCGACGATCGTGCCGACGACGCCGATCGACCACACGGACCACTGCTGGCCCATTCGGGGCACGAGGCTCTTCCAGGCGAGCCCCGACACGTAGATGTTCACGAAGTTCGTCGTGATCGTGGCGAGCACCATCAAGGTCGCCCCGGCCCAGCCCAGGCCGATGGCCTCCATCATGACGCCCGGGTCGGCACTGCCTGCGATGCGCGCGGCGAAGAGCCCGAGCGGCATCATCCACAGGCTCGTCAGCAGCAATCCCAGGAACACGGCCCTGGCGCTGACGCGCTCCGACCTCGAGTAGCGCGAGTAGTCCGCGAACATGAGAATCCACGACACCTGGTATCCCGCGACGATGTCGAAGCCCCGGACCCAGCCCGCTGCGGCAGTCGGGCTGGAGAAGGTCGGCGGCGCGGCTGCCGTGGCGTGAATGACGGCCCAGGTGATCGCGGCGCCCACGACGAGGAGCAGCGGCACCGCGAACCGATCGGCCAGGCCCACGGCGCGAGGGCCGAGCGCGACGACCGCGGTCGAGACCAGTCCAAGCAGCACGATCCAGGCGGGCAGCGAGGTGGGGCCCCCGAGCAGGCGCGCGCAAACCGATGCGGCGATGACATTGTTCACCGCGATCCACGCGAAATTGGTCAGGTAGAGGATCACGGCGACCAGCCCGGCGCCCCCGAAGCCGAGCGCGCCGCGCGCCGCGACGATCGAGGGCACGCCGAGCCTCGGACCGAGCACCGCGAGCGCGGCCACGAGCAGCGATCCCGCCGTTGCACCAGCGGCGATGATGACGAGGCCCACCGCTGGTGTGAACCCGGCCGAGAGCGTCGCGCCGACCTGCAGCGTCGTGGCGACGATGTTCGCGCCGGCGAAGATCCAGAAGAGGTCCAGGCCGGGCTGGGTGCGCGACTCGCGCGCGACGGGCCCGATGTCGGCGGCGTTCATGCGGGACGACCGGTCTCGTTGTCCGCGCCACCCACGGCGCGATCAGGGTTCGGTCGCGGCGCGGCGTCCCTTGGGAATCTCGATGCCGAGCGTCTTGATCTTGTAGTTGATGACACGCGGGCTGATCCCGACCAGCTCGGCGGCGTCCTTCTGCACCCAGTTCGACATCCGCAGGGCCTCGATGAGGGCCTGGCGTTCGATCTCCTCGAGCGCGATGCCGGTCGGCGGAATGCGCACCACGGGCGCGCCCTTCTCGTCGCCCGCCGCTCCGACCGAGTCCCCGACGCGCAGGTCGTCGACGGCGATGATCGGCCACTCGGCGAGCAGCACGGCGCGCTCCAGGCAATTCTCGAGCTCGCGGATGTTGCCTGGCCAGTTGTAGCGCATGAGCAGCTTCTGCGCCTCCGGCGCGAGCCCGTCGATCTTCTTCTTCAGCTCCGCGCCGAACTTGCGGATGAAGAATGCCGCCAGCGCCGGAATGTCCTCCTTGCGGTCGCGCAGCGGAGGCATCTCCACCGAGACGACGTTCAGGCGGTAGTAGAGGTCTTCACGGAAGAGTCCCGATGCCACCATGCCCGCGAGGTTCCGGTTGGTCGCCGCGATCAGGCGGACGTCGACCTTCAGCGTCCGCGTGCCGCCGAGCCGCTCGAACTCGTGCTCCTGCAGCACGCGCAGGATCTTGGCCTGCGTGCTCGGGCTCATGTCGCCGATCTCGTCGAGGAACATGCTCCCGCCGTCGGCCTGCTCGAAGCGGCCGATGCGCTGCTTGTCCGCGCTCGTGAAGGCGCCCTTCTCGTGCCCGAAGAGCTCCGATTCGAGCAGGTTCTCCTGGAGCGCCGCGCAGTTCACCTTGACGAAGTTGCGGCCGGATCTCAGCGAATTGTGGTGGATGGCCCCCGCGATGAGCTCCTTGCCCGTGCCGGTCTCGCCGCGGATGAGGATGGTGGTGTTGCTCCTGGCCACCTTCCGCACGATGTCGAGCACGCGCTTGAGGGCGCCGCTGCTGCCGATGATCGCGTCGAACTGGTAGATGTCGGTCTGGGTGTGGCGCAGGTAGTCGAGCTCGTGCCGCATGCGCCGCATCTCGAGCGCCTTCTCGACCTTGACCTCCATCTCTTCGATCTCGAACGGCTTCTGCACGTAATCGAACGCCCCGATCTTCATGGCCTCCACCGCGGTGCCGATGGACCCGAACGCCGTCATCAGGATGACCGCTGTCGCCGGGTACAGGACCTTGGTGGTCCGCAGGACGTCGAGCCCGTCGCTGCCGCCCATCTTCAGGTCGCTCAGGACGACGTCGAAGGCGCCCTCGTGCAGGCGCTCGATCGCGATGTTCCCGTTCGGCGCTTCCTCGACGTCGTGGCCGGCCTGGACCATGGCCCGCGCCAGCCCCCGCCGAAGCGCGTCGTGATCGTCTGCGATCAGGATCCGTCCCATGTCCGCCTCTCGTTCCCTTCTAGAGCGGCAACGAACCGGGCGCCACGACGGGAATCGTCACGCGGAAGGTCGCGCCGTGGCCCGGGGTTGACGTGATGTCGATGCGGCCCTCGTGTGCGTCGACGATCTTCTGCACGATCGCGAGGCCGAGGCCGGATCCCTTCGCCTTGGTCGTGAAGAAGGGCTTGAAGATCCGATCGGTAACCCCCGGCCCGATGCCGGGCCCGTCGTCGGCAATCTCGAGCAGGACCGACGAAGCCCTCGACGGCTCCGGCGACTGCACGTGCATGGCGCTGATCGTCACGGAACCCTTCCCCTCGAGCGCCTCGAACGCGTTGATGAGGAGGTTGGTCACGACCTGGCGCAGCTGGTGATGATCGGCCAGCATCAGGGGCAGGCTGCCGGGAATGTCCACCTTGACCGCCGTCTCGCCGCGAACCGCATGGCCCTCCGCCATGGCGACCGCCTCGCTGACCACGCGCGTGATCGACGTGCGATCCATCTCGAGCCGGATCGGCCGCACGAACTCGAGCACTTCGAGCACGATCGCGTTGGCCATCTTGGCTTCGTTGATGATGTCGATGAGCGGCGCGTGGAAGTCGGCCCGGTCGGCGAGCTGCCGCCGGAGCAGGCCCGCCATGACCTCGATGCTCGCCAGCGGGTTCTTGACCTCGTGGGCGATGACCGCGGCCATCTCGCCAACCGCCGCGAGCCGGTCACGCAAACGCTCGCGCTCTTCGGCCTGTTCGACCAGCGTGAGATCCTTGAAGAAGAGCGCAGCCCCGGTCGCGCGCCCGCCGTCGCTCATCACGCGGCACAGCGTGTAGCCGATCACCTTGCCGGACGCCTTGAGCCTCAGCTCCGCCCGGTTCGGGAGGTTGGTCAGTTCGAAGGCGCCGGCCAGGATGCGCACGAGGTCGGGGTGTCCCTGAAGCAGAATGCTGAAGTGCCGCCCGATATCACCCGCGCGCTGCTGCAGGCCGAGAATCCGGTAGGCCTCGTCGTTGGCGAGGACCACCAGTCCATTGCGGGAGATCCCGAGCACCCCGTTCCGCATGCTCTGGACCATCTCCCGGTAGAACCGATCACCTGACGGCCCGTTCCGCCTCCGGACCCCATTGGCTCTGCCGGCCGGGGCCGCAGCGGCCGGCCGGCGGGTGGGTCGAACAGAGGTTCGGCGACGAGGAGGAGCGGCCATATCAGCGCTGATGAACGGCAGACGGAGGCTCTGTAATTTCAATAGTGTAAGCCCCGGGGCCCAATCCGCCAAGCGCTACCGCACGGCCGACTCCCTTCCGAGGAGGCTCAGTTCATCCACTTCCAGGGCTCGACCGGCCGTCCAAAGGACGGGACTTCGTACGCTGGATCCAAGAGGCGCAAGTCACCTCCGCAAGGTCCGTGCCCGTTGTTGAGCATCAGTTCGGGAACTTCCGACGCCCGGAGGCGCGTCAGCGCGCGCCACCTCCGCTGTCGGCGCTGGGGGGAGTGTGACGGAAGCGAGTACTCGAACCGGGAGTGCGGCGTCGGGGATTTCGCCGCTCCCGAAGCGGGTCCGTGCGAACCCGCTCCGGGAGACCTGCCGCTCGACACGCAGCCTGCAGCCGGCCGCCAGATCGTCGCCTACTTCTTGACCGGCGTCCCGGCACCCTTCGGCTGGATCTTCGTCTTGCCATATCCAACCTGGTCGAGCCACTCCTTCGGGTAGCCGCTCGAGCGCTCCTGGCCGGGCGCGTTGATGTAGCCGTCGTTGTACCTGGCGATGAGCGTGTCGGAGAACTTCCACCACGCGTCCACGATCCGCTGGGCGCTCGCATTCGAGTACTGCGTCAGGAACTCGCGCGCCTGCTGCGGATTCTGCTTGTACAGATCCAACGCCCGCTTCTCGGTCTCCGCCTGCTTCGCGAAGAACTCGTCCTCGAAGGTCGTGTAGGACTTCTTGATGTCCTCCAGCATGGCGTTGAAGCGGATCTGCGCCCAGTTGCTGACGAAGTCGAACGCCCACCACGCCGTCGTGCGATCGAATTCGGCGCGAGTCCCATTCTCGTACGACTTCGGGACCCCCGTCAGGCCGGCGTAGAACGGCACGTACACCGACGTCTTCGGATCATCTTCCGCGAACCACACGAGACCGCCGATCCACGGCGGCAGGAACGCACGCGACTGGACGACGGTGGCGTAGGAGCAACGGAAGATCGAGATGGTCCGTTCCCATCCGAGATTGCCCTGGGGCGGGCGCACGTTGGTGGACCAGCGCGTCGGGTTGCCGAACGGGCCGGCGGCGAGCCCCTTGGTCATGTCGAACTCGGTGCCCTCGTACGAGTCGCGGTGAATCGCCATCAGGTCGCGAGGGCTGACCTTCTTGTCCGGCTTCACCGAGAAGGGCAGCTCGGTGTCCCAGGGGTCGAGGTTGGCCGAGGGCGCCAGGATGCTCAGCACGCGCCACTCGCGGCGGGTGCTGCCGTAGGACGCATTGCCGCCGTAGGCCTTGCTGAAGTTGAAGACCTCGCCCTTCTTCCAGAAGCCGAGCTCCTCGGCGACCGACTGGACGTTGGCCGACGCCATCGTGTTCTGCTTGTCGCCGAGGTCGAGCACGCCCAGCCGCGAGTGATTCGCGCTGACGCCCACCTCGCCCGCCGGGATGCGGCGCGCGGCCCACACGGCGCCCTTCTGCATCGGCCCGGGCCCGAAGATCTCGAACATCCAGGCCTCGTTCCCGTCGACGATCGTCAGGCACTCGCCGCCATCCGAATAGCCGAACCTGGTGCCGAGATCGCCCATCAAGGCGATGGCGTCGCGCGCGGTCGCGGTCCGCTCGAGCGCCACGCGCTGCAACTCCATGATGTCGAACCAGCCTTCGTCGTTGTAAAGCTCCTGCCGGCCGCTGATCGTCGTCTCGCCCATGCCGAGCTGCTTCTCGTTCATGAACGAATACGAGGCGTCGTAGCGCGTGAAGGTCTCAGGCACCTCCGGGATCTCGCCCACCTTCACGGCGGCCGGGCGATCGGCGCCGAGGCCGCCGCCCTTCATGACCGGGCGCATCGAACCCGCGGTGTGCTTCCCGCCCGGCACGATGCGAATCCGGAACTCGTAGTGCCCGTCACACGAGTGCGTGGTCATCGTCGAGCCGTCGGTCGAGGCGTCCTTGCCGACCGGGATCGAGGTGCAGTGGCAGCAGATGTCCTCCGCGTCGATGTCGTCGGGCGCGGTGCCCCACCCGCCCCACTTGCAGAACACGCCGTTGACGTTCGGTGTGGTCGGCTGCGGCGGCGAGGGAGGTTTCACCGACTGCGTCTGCCCCTGCTGGGCCTGGACGGGCACGATGTCCTTCGCGAGGCCGCAGGTCAGCGCCAACATGCACAGAACGAGAAGAGTGCGCACTTTCATAGCCTTTGGCTCCTTCACTCGAAGACGATCCGGTTGGCTGGCGCCGTGGCCGGATCACGCAGATACGCGCCGACACCCCGCTTGATGACATCGGCATAACGGGGGATGCCGGCCGCGACGACCTCGCGGCCAGGGTGATCCCCGGACCAGGTTTCGAGCACTTGCGCGATCGACGACGTGTGACGGCCGACGCGCACCGCGATCGGCCATCCCGTCTCGTCGATCTTCTCGAAGAGCAGGCCGTGCTTCCCGGCCTTGACCACGAATTCGTCCCGGCCGGTCAGGAGCTGCTCGCGCGTCGTGATGCCGCGCGTCGCATCCAGGAATGGCTCCGGCGCCTCGAAGAGCAGCGACACGGCCTGCGAGTAGTCGCCGATCTCGCGATGCGAGAGTCCGTGGAGCCCCTTGGGCGAGAACTCGGTCCCGATCTTGAACTCCTCGACGTCGGTGAGCGTCATCGAGACCATCGTCGCCAGGTCCTGGCCCTTCTGGTGCGTGACGAGGGTGCTGATGACGGGGTACTGCAGCTCGGCCTCGTGCAGGTCGATCGCCACGTCCACCTGTTCGCGCCGGATGAGTTCCATCAGGGCGTAGGTCGTCCGCTCGGTGAGCGTGCCGCCCGGCCGTCCCGGGAACGCGCGGTTCAGGTTGCGCACGTCCACGTAGGCGAGATTCTGGCCGCTCGGGTAGTGGATGTACACCTCGGGATCCGGCCACTGGTCGAGCGGATTGCTCCAGCGGTCGCCCATCCGGAATGTCTGGCCGCCCCACGCGGTGTCGATGGTGAAATCCGGCGGGTACGCGCCCGACGGCCGTGTCGCGGTGGACGCGGACCGGTTCGCGCTCAGGGCGACGATGAGCCGCCCGCGCTCGACGACGGCCTGCTCGGCGATGAGCCAGGCCGCGAGGCGCCCCGCCGGCTCCTCTGGATGCGTGCCGCCCATCACGAACACCGTGCCGCCGGGCTCCCTGCCCTCGAGGACGTAGAGGTGGATATCGTTGATGGTGCCCTTGATGCCGTCGAAGTACTCGCCGAGTGTCTTCACGGCGGTGACGCCGGGGCCGAGCACAACGGGTTCCTGCAGGTGACGGCTCCGGTAGAAGCTCGCACCCGCGGGAACGACGAGCGCCAGGCCGGCGGCCGCGACCACGATCTTGCGAATGAGCCCAGATGGCATCACGTGCTCACTTCAATCGAAGGACGCGCAGCACGAACGGAACCAGGACGATGAGATACAGCACCTCGCGCTCCCACCTCCGCGCTTTCACGAAGTTGTAGATCAGCACCACCGCGGTCGCGGCTGTGAGGGCGTAGTAGAGCAGTGTGACGATGGATTGCAGTGTGACCATCTCCGTCGGCCTCGGCAGTTCTCCTAGATCCCGGTCAGAAACGCCAGCCGCGAGCTGAAGACCACCATCAGCGTGCCCATCACGACGATGATGAGCGCGGGGACGAAACACGCCCGCAGGAACGCACCGTACGATCCTTTGAATCCCACCACGTCCACCGTCAGGCGCCCGATGATCGCCGTCGGGGGCAGCGCGTCGCCAAGGGGCCAGATGAGGCTCATCCCGGCGAGCGCGACAATCGGGTTGAGGCCCATCGTGTTGAAGAGCAGGACGAGCGGCACGCCGATCACCGGGCCGGATCCCCACATCAGCACCGCTTCCGACGCCGGCAATACCAGCAACATCGTGGCGAACACGAGCCACACGGGCAGCGTGACGGCGGTCACCGCCATCAGGCCCCGAACCCCAGTGAGCGTCATGATCTGCACGAGCACGCCGGCGCAGGTCAGCGTGGCCAGGAGCGGCAGCAGTTGATCGATCGTGTCGCGTGCGATACGCCAGACATCGAGACGGACCGGCGAGAGGAGCCACGACACGACGGCCGCGCCGGCGAACATCAGGGGAAGGCCCACAATCGGCGTGGAGTAGGGCCAGAGCCTCCCCACCAGGATGAGACAGATGAATACCGCGAAGGGCAACAGGACCTTCCACCAGCGCATCTGCCCGGGCGGGAGCGGCAGCTCCGCCAGTGCGCTGGCGAGGTCCGGCGCCGATCCGCGCCAGCCGAGGATGAAGCTCGTCAGCAACCCGGCGGTGAGGCACGGGAGGGCCAACGGAACGAAGAACCCGACATACGGCATGTTCACGCCGGCCGCCGTCATCATGGCCCAGAGGCTGACCGGCGGCGCCGCCGCGCTCAGGCCTGCCACGATGAAGACGATGGCGGCCACGCGAACCTTCGGGATGCCCATGTAGCCGAGGACGACCGACACCATTCCGCCTGCGATGAGGACGGTCACGCTTCCCGCCCCCGTCAAGGCTCCGGGTATCAGCAGGAGCAGCGTCAACAGGATCAGGAGCAGCGCCCGCCGGCGATGAAACCGCGTGAGAATCGCCCGAACGACGAACGCCACGCCCCCGGACTCCTTGAGGAGGTTCATGAAGAGCGTGGCGGTGACGAAGATCAGGTTGATGTCGAGGTAGGTAACCGCGCCCTCGGCCACGTGCCGCGCCGGCACGCCGAACCCGCCCGCCACGGCCCCCGCGATTGCCGCGGCCAGCATCGACAGCTCTGTCGAGAGGCGGAAGAGGCGCACGACGAGGTACACCGCGACCATGACGCCAAGAACGAAGCTGGCCTGCGCGAACATGTTCACGGATCCGGCGGTGCGCCTACCTGGCGTACAGGGACTTCAAGACGTCTGCGACTTCGAGGCTCTTCTCGAACAGGAGCAGCGGGATCTTCTTCGTCTTCGAGATGGTGGTGAACCGGCCGTCCTCGTTGCCGTCCTTCCGGACGAGCAGCAACTGCGACCTCGGGCACACGGCGTCGATCGACTGTTCGTCGGAATTGTCGCCGGGCGCGGCCCCCTGGGCCCGCCGGGCCATGCCTTCGACATGGGCGCCGATGATGAGCACCCCCTGCCTGCGGGCCTCGTCGATCAGCGCGGCCGCCCGGGCCAACTCATCCTTCATCTCCACTCCGGCCGAGCCCATTCCTTTGAGGCTCGCGCCCGTGACGATGATCACTGACTTGTACTTCTTGCCCGCGAGGTCGTTCGCGGTCGCCATCTCCTTGTAGTCGAAATCGATGCCGAGCTTCTTCATGAACACGGTGATCCGGACAGGGCCCGGGCTTTGGCCGCACGAGGTCACGAGAACCGGGGCCTGGGCTTTTGGCACCGCCGGCTGGGCGGACGAGGGGCCGCCGGTGAGCAGGACGAGTGCAAGGCACACTGTCGACACGATGCTGAAAGTTGTCCGATTCATGGCGATTCCCTCGCGGAGAAACTCAATTGGGGCCTGAATGGGGGCTTGAGATCACGGCTCGGCCGAAGGGGCGGCCGAAAGTGTGTCACAAGGGCCCGGTCGAGGCAAGGCGAAGGCCTGGACTCACGGCGAGCCGGGCCGGTCGTATAGTATCCGTCACGGGATCGTCCACACAGGGCGGCCGGGCGAAACGAATCCTCCGCGGGCGATTAAGGGATCCGGGTGCAACATGCCTGATGACACACCAGATGGCGAGCTGACTCGGCGCCAGCTCCTGCAACAGGCCGGCAAGATGGGCGTCGCGTCGGTGGCTCTCACGCCGCTCGTCCAGCTGCTCGTCGCTGACCCCGGCGGACTGGCCGCGCAGTCCGCGCCGCTGCCGCTCACGGCCCTGCCCGGACCCGACCGGATTGCCGTGACACCCGGCAAGACGTATCTGAACGGGTGGGCCGGGTACGGCGCCCCGCCAAGGCCCGCGAGAGGGCGCGGCCAACAGCCAGCGCCGCCGCGCGAGCCGCCCGGTCCGGCGCCAACCGTTACGTGGAGCGCCGAGTCAGAAACGGGGAAGGTCACCTTCGCCGATGCGCACGCACCGGTGACGACGGCGGCGTTTTCGGCGCCGGGAGTCTACGTTCTGAAGCTCGTCGCGGACAATGGACAGATCACGACGTCCTCCACGTTGCGGGTCGAGGTCCAGGCTCCGCCGCCTGCGACATCTCTCAGCCCTATTCACACGCTGCCGTACCGCATCGACAACCCCGTCTGGGAGCGTCTCGCCAGGGCGCTGATGGTGAGCTGGATTCCGCACTGCATCGATCAGATCAATCGGACCGACCTGAAGCAGGGTCCGGGCGGCATTGACAACTTCATCGAGGCGGCCAAGGCGCTTCGCGGCGAGCCCCACGGCGCGCACAAGGGCTACGTGTTCTCCAACGCGTGGGTGCACCAGACGGTCGAGGCCATGAGCATCGCGCTGATGATCGACCCCAAGGGTGATCCGGCGATCATCGAGGCGCACCGGAAGATGAAGGCCACGCTCGAGGATTGGATCCCGAAGATCCTCGCGGCGCAGGAGCCCGACGGCTACCTGCAGACGGCCTACACGCTGCGGAATCGGGAACGATGGGCTGACCGGTGGACTCCCCAAGGCCGCGGCAACCACGAAGGCTACACAGCCGGCTACTTTCTCGAATCGGCGATCAATCACTACCTGATGACCGGGAAGAAAGACGCGCGGCTGTTCATCGCCGCGAAGAAACTCGCCGACTGCTGGTACGACCACATTGGCCCGGCACCCAAGCAGGAGTGGTTCGACGGCCACCAGGAGATGGAGCAGGCGCTCGTCAGGTTCGGCCGATTCGTCAATGAACTCGAACCCGGCGTGAAGGGCGACAGGTACCTCGGCTTGGCGAAGTTCCTGCTCGATTGCCGCCGCGGCGGCACGGAGTACGACCAGAGCCATCTTCCAGTGGTGCAGCAGTACGAAGCGGTCGGACACGCTGTCCGCGCTGTCTACACTTACTCGGGCATGGCCGACGTCGCCCTTCACTCGCGCGACGTGGATTACCAGAGCGCCGTCATCTCGCTCTGGGACAACATCGTCAACCGCAAGTACTACGTGACGGGCGGTGTTGGAAGCGGCGAAAGCTCCGAAGGCTTCGGACCGAACTACTCGTTGCGGAACAACTCGTACTGCGAAACGTGCTCGAGCTGCGGGGAGGTCTTCTTCCAGTGGAAGATGAATCTCCTGTACCACGACGCGAAGTACGCCGATCTCTACGAGGAGACCCTGTACAACGCCCTGCTTGGGGGACTCGCTCTTGATGGCCGGTCGTTCTACTATACGAACCCGCTCGACGCCAACGCGCCCCGCACGAGCTGGCACAACTGTCCGTGTTGCGTCGGCAACCTCAGCCGCACGATGCTGATGCTGCCGACGTGGATGTACGCGACGGGCGCCGACGGCTTCTACGTCAACCTGTTCATCGGCAGCTCGGTGAACCTCGGGAATGTCGCCGGCACCTCGATCCGGGTTGTGCAACGGACCGACTATCCGTGGAGCGGCAAGGTCACCCTGCTCATCAATCCACAGGAGCCGAGGCGGTTCTCGATCAGAATCCGGATGCCGAGCCGCACGGTCAGCGCGCTCTACGCGGCGACGCCTGACGCGAATGGCATCGCGTCGCTCCAGGTCAACGGCGCCATCGTGAGGCCGGAGGTCGAGAAGGGGTACGCGGTCGTGACGCGCCAATGGAAGGCCGGCGATCGGATCGACCTCGTGCTGCCGATGCGGGTTCAGCGTGTGCACGCGAGCGACAAGATCGCCGCGACGAAGGGCCGCGTGGCACTCCGCTACGGGCCGCTCCTGTACAACATCGAGACGGTCGATCAGGACATCTTGACCACGCTCGCCTCGGGCTCTCCGCTCACGACGGAATGGAAGGCCGATCTGCTCGGCGGAGTGATGGTCATCAAGGGCGCGTTTGCCAACGGTTCGCCCTTGCTGGCGGTTCCGAACTTTGCGAGAACCAACCGCGATCCGGCTCTGCCGCCCCCGCCGGAGGTGCCCGCGGGCGCGCCGGCAGGCACCCGTCCGCCACCGCGGCCAGCGACCTCGATTGTGTGGATACGGGAGGAGTGAAACTCACCCGGCTCAAGGCTTCAGGCGCCAGGCTTCAGGCCTCGCCTCGGACCTCACGCCTCAAGCCTTTGAAGGCCACCATTATGCCGTCCCAGCTCCGTCGTCGTGACATCCTCAAGCGAATCGGCGCGGCTGGTGCGGGCGCCGTCCTGGCAGGCCGGTTCGGCCGCGCCAACTCCGCCGACATCATCGTCGCCGGCCTGAGCGTCGAGATTGACGTGTTCAGTGTCAGCCCCTCGACAGTACGGATGACCGTTCGGCAGCGGGACCCGGGCGGCCCCCGCCCGATTCCGATCGACGGCGCCCTGATCGGCTCGGCAGAGGGCACCGCATCGGGCCGGTACGATTCGGCGGATCGACATTCGCCCATTCGTGCGGGCAACCTGGTTGTCCGGTTCACTCAAGACCCGCTGGCGCTTCAGGTCGAGACCGTGAAGGGCAGCCGGGTCCAACGCCTCACGCTCGACCGGGAGAAGCCGGGGCTTCGGTTCCTGCTTCCGGAGGGCCCACTGCTGGGATTGGGACAGGGCGGGCCCCAGTTCGATCGAAAGGGAAGCACCGACCGGATGCGGAGCGGACAGGCCGGGTATCAGCTCGCAACCCACGGCGGACGCGTGCCGATTCAGTGGCTCATCGGCACCGGCGGCTGGGCGATGTTCCTGCACCAGCCGCTCGGGAGCTTCGATTTCACCGGCACGGAAGGGAGCTTCGTGCCTGCATCCGACGCGCTCCCGATCGACGTCTTCGTCGTCTCCTCGTCCGAACCGGCGGTGATCATGCGCGAGTGGGCGCGCATCACCGGAGCGGCGGAACTGCCGGCCCTCTGGACGCTCGGCTACATGCAGTCGCACCGGACACTCTCCGGCCGCGACGAAGTGCTCGCCGTCGCGCGGACCTTGCGTGAGAAGCATCTGCCGTGTGACGGCCTGATCTACCTCGGCACGGAGTTCACACCGTCGGGCTGGAATACCCGCAACGGCGAATTCACCTGGCACAACGGGAATTTCCCGGAGCCCAAGGCGACGATCGACACGCTTCACGATCAGCACTTCCAGGTCGTGCTGCACATCGTCATCGAGGGGAGGAGGCTCGACGGGACGGTTGACCAGCCCTGTGATCCGTCGCGAGCCGTACCGAGCGGCAGGCGCCCGGACAACACGTGGCCGGATGATCGCAGCGTGCCGTGCTACTGGCCGTACCACAAGCCGCTCTACGATCTTGGCGTCGACGGGTGGTGGCCCGATCAGGGCGACGGCTACGACGCCCGGTCGCGCCTGAACCGCATCCGAATGTACTGGGAAGGCTCGCAACTCTTGCGGCCGGACGAGCGGCCGTTCGCGCTGCATCGAAACGGCTGCGCCGGCATGCAGCGGTACGGGGCGTTCCTGTGGTCGGGAGACGTGCAGTCGCGCTGGGAAACGTTGAAGAACCACGTCTCGGTGGCGATCAACGCCGGTCTCTCCGGCATTCCGTTCTGGGGCACCGACATCGGCGGGTTCATTCCGACGCCGGAATACACGGGCGAATTGCACGTGCGGTGGTTCCAGTTCGGCGCCTTCTGCACCTCGTTCCGCGCGCACGGTCGCCATTGGCACCTTCGTCTCCCGTGGGGATGGGATGGTGGAGACGGAGGCCCGCCGGAGACGACGGCCTTCAAGCCCGATCCGGCGGAGCTGCACAATCCACAGGTCGAGCCGATCCTGCGGAAGTACCTCGAACTGCGTTACCGGCTGCTGCCCTACACCTACACCGCGGTCAAGGACTGTTGCGAAACCGGCCTGCCAGTCATTCGCGCGCTGTGGCTCCACTATCCCGACGACGGCCACGCCGTCGCACGTGGCGATCAGTATCTCTGGGGACGCGACGTGCTGGTTTCGCCAGTTGTCGAGAAGGGAGCGTCCAGCCGCCGGCTGTACCTGCCCCGCGGAACGTGGTTCGATTTCTGGACCGAGGAGCGGCTCGATGGCGGACGTGAGATCGATCGCGCGGTCGATCTCGCCACCATGCCATTGCACGTGCGGGCAGGCGCGATACTGCCGTTCGGCCCGATTCGCCAGTACGTCGACGAGCCGGGCGGCGCGCCCCTGACCCTTGTGGTCTACCCGGGAGCCGACGGGACCGCGACCCCCTACGACGACGATGGGAAGACGTTCGCGTATCGGAAGGGGGATTGGATGCGCCTGGAGCTCGCATGGCACGACCGAGAACGTCGGTTGTCGATGCGCCTCTCGTCCGGGTCGCGCCGGAGAGCGCCCGCGACCCGACCGATCGACGTCAGAGTCGCAGGCGAAAGCCGGATCCGCCGCGTGACATTCGACGGACGCCCGATCGACTTGCGCGTGTAGGGGCATCCGTCCGCCGAAGCCGCCTCGGGATCCGGAACGCGGCGCCCCTCAAATCGCGTTGCCGAGCTCGCCGGCGAATCGCAGGAATCGCTCCATCCACGCCTGCGTCTTCACCGGAGACGTGCTGAATCCCCACCCTCTCGGTCCGAGCTTCAGGCAGAACGTGCCCAGAAGAGCGGGTTCGGCCGACCGAAGCAGCACCTCCTGCAGCTTCGGAGGCACGGCGGGGCCGACCTCACCCTTCGAGAGCGCGAGGAAGTTCGCGTTGAATTCCTCGGTGAGGCCGGCGCTGAGCGCCGTCAAGTCGCGCATCGTTTCACGGAGGCGATCGCTTCGGGACATCACGTAGATGTCGTCGTGATATGGGAGCGGCCGGGCTTCGAGCAGGTAGGTCCAGTTCTCGACGAGGTTTTCGCGCCGCGGGAATGTCCGGTGGTAGCTCGTCCACGCGTCGAGGATGTAGCAGGACGCCGGACCGTCGATCTTCCTGGCTGCACGGCGCACCTTCGGCGTGAATGAAGTCGGGCACAACTGGTTGACGGCGAGCAGCACCGACGGATCCTCGGGAGCGACGGTCCTGAATCCGCGTTCGTGGAGGGCTGCCCACATCGCCTTCTGACGCCGGGTCCGGACGCCGAACCAGTACGCGTGGAACGCGACGAACCCCGTTGCCGCAAGCGCCACTAGCGCCCAGTCCCCTGTCGTCCGGCTCGTCGCGTGCGCCACGCTCCACGCCCACGGGAACAGCACGCACCCGTATCCAAGCGTGAACCAGACCGGGACGAAGCGTTCGCGCCTGAACATCCAGGTGATCCTCCGGGCGCGGACAGTGAGGTGAGCGCGCCGGCCAGGGCCCCGAAGAGGCTTCTCCCTGCCGCGGTTCCGAACGGGTTCTCGTGGTGCCGGTGCCGTTCACTCTACTCCGTGGCGTGCCGGCCCGACAACCTCCTCGGGGAGAGCGGCCCCAGCATCGCCGGCAGTGGAACGCGCTGACGATCTGCCGCATAATTCCCGAGACGTGCCCCCTCCTCCAGCGGGGTTTCCTCATGAGTCCGCGGCTTTCCCACTCGGTCCGCGTCGTCCTCGTGCTCGGAGCGCTGCTCGCGATTCAGTTGGCGATTGCCGGCAGGACGGGCCCGGCCATCCAACCGCCCTCGAGCACCGCGGCTTCTACGGCGCCCGATCCCCGGCTCGACTGGTGGCGCGAGGCTCGATTCGGCCTCTTCATTCACTGGGGACTCTACGCCGTACCGGCGGGCGAGTGGAACGGCCGGACCGACTACGGCGAGTGGATCCGCCACAGCGCCCGGATTCCGCTCGATGTCTACGACCGGTTCCGCGACCGGTTCAATCCGACGAAGTTCGACCCTGAGGGGTGGGTCAGGCTCGCCAAGCAGGCGGGCATGAAGTACATCGTCATCACGACGAAGCACCACGACGGGTTTGCGCTGTTCGATTCGAAGGTGAGCGAGTTCGACGTGATGGCGACGCCGTTCCGGCGCGACGTCATGAAGGCGCTGGCCGAGGCCGCGGCGAAGGAGGGGATTCGGATCTGCTGGTACTACTCGATCATGGACTGGCACCATCCCGACTATCTGCCGCGGCGCGACTGGGAAGCGACAATCCGGCCCGCGATCGGCGCCGACCTCGACCAATACGTGCCTTACATGAAGGCGCAGCTGCGCGAGCTGCTGACCGCGTACGGCCCGATCGGCGTGCTCTGGTTCGACGGCCAATGGGAAGGCAGCTGGACCAACGAGCGCGGCCGCGACCTGTACAGCTACGTGCGATCACTCCAGCCATCGATCATCGTCAACAATCGAGTGGGCCGGGCGGGCGGGGATTTCGGACTCAACCGGGAACAGGGCCTCATCGGCGACTTCGGCACGCCCGAACAGGAGGTTCCGGCGACAGGCGTTCCCGGTCTCGACTGGGAATCCTGCATGACGATGAACCGGAACTGGGGGTACAACCGGGCCGACAAGAACTTCAAGTCGTCGGCGGAGCTGGTGAGGATGCTGGCGGACGTGGCATCGAAGGGCGGCAACCTGCTGCTCAACGTGGGTCCGACAGAGGACGGCGAATTCCCGCCCGAGAGCGTGACGAGGCTGCGGGAGATTGGCGCGTGGATGGACGCCAACGGCGAGTCGATTCATGGGACACAGGCGAGCCCCTTTCCGTTGCTGGCGTGGGGACGGGCGACCGAGCGGCCGCTCGGAGCCGGCGCGACGCGCCTCTACCTGCACGTGTTCGACTGGCCTCGAGACGGCGTGCTCGAGGTGCCAGGGCTCCTGAACGACCCGAGGACAGCGCACCTCCTGGCCGACCGCTCGAAGGCGCCGCTCGCCGTGACCCGCCGGGAGGACGCGCTCCGGATCAGTCTGCCGGCCGGACCTCCGCCCGACCCGATCGACACGGTCGTCGTCCTCGAGGTCTCGGGCCGGCCCGACGTCACGGTGCCTCCGTCAATCGCGGCTGAAACGCCGATCTTCGTCGACGGGATCGACGTCGCCATCACATCGAATCGCGCGCGCGTCGAGATCCGTTACACGACGGACGGCAGCGAGCCCACGAGCGGATCACCCGTGGCCCGAGGGCCCGTTCGCCTGCGCCAGACCGCGACGGTCAAGGCGCGCGCATTTCGCGGGTCTCGCGCCGTCAGCCCGACAAGCGAGGGGACATTCACCAGGGTCAGTCCCCGCCGGGCCGAGCAGGCGCCCGATGTCGCGCCGGGGCTCCTGTTCGACGTGGTCGAAGGCGAGTTCAAGGAACTTCCCGATTTTGTAGAGGCCTCGATCGTGAAGTCCGGTTCGATTGCGGGAATCGACCCGACCCCGAGGACGCGCGAAGCGGGCTGGGCGATCAGACTCCGCGGTTTCATCAAAGTTCCATCGACCGGCGTGTATCGCTTTCACGTGCGATCGGACGATGGAAGCCGGCTGTGGATCGGAGACCAGCTCATCGTCGATAACGACGGACTGCACAGTTCGAGAGAGGCGACTGGCGTCGTCGCCCTGGGCGCCGGCCTGCACCGGGTTACCGTCTCGATGTTCGAGTTGTCCGGTGGATTCGAGCTTGGCGTCGGCTGGAGCGGACCCGGGATCGCGACGCAGCCCGTTCCCGCGAGCGCGTGGTTCCGGCCTGCCGACAAACGGCGGGCTCAGGCATCCGATGGCTTCGGCGCCGGGCCCGCGACGCGATTCGCGGACCTTGCGCTCGCGTGCATTCACAAGGAGTATCCGAACAAGATCGCTCACGTGCTCAGCAGCGATGCGGATGTCAAGCCGCCGCGGGAGCTGACGCCGGCCTTCTACGGGTGCTACGACTGGCACTCTTCGGTGCACGGACACTGGCTGCTCGTGCGCCTGGCCCGGACATTCCCGGATGCGCCCTTCACGAAGGCCGCGAGGCAGGCGGTGGCCGAGAGCCTGACCCCCGAGCACGTTGCAGTCGAGGTTGCGTACATGAACGGCGCCGGGCGCACCAGCTTCGAGCGCCCGTACGGACTGGCGTGGCTCCTGCAACTCGCCGCCGAGCTGCGCGAGTGGAACGATCCGCAGGCGAGAACGCTGGCCTCGACGGTGCGCCCTCTCGAGGAGGCGGCCACCCGGAGACTCAAGGACTGGCTCCCGAAACTCGCGCGCCCGATTCGAATCGGCGAGCACGATCAGACCGCGTTCGCCTTCGGCCTGATCCTCGACTGGGCGCGGACCTCGCACGATACGGCGACCTCCGATCTCCTCACGAAGCGAATCGAAGAGTTCTATCTGCTCGATCGGAACTGCCCGATCGCCTACGAACCCTCCGGCCAGGACTTCCTCTCGCCGTGCCTCGCCGAAGCCGATCTGATGCGGCGTATCCTACCGCCGGCCCGATTCGCCGACTGGCTCCGCGCCTTCCTGCCTGGAATCCCGGCTGACGGATCGGCCAGGTGGATAGAGCCTGCCATCGTCACGGACCCGACCGATCCCAAGCTTGCCCACCTTGACGGCCTGAACCTTAGCCGAGCGTGGATGCTCGACGGTATCGTCTTCGGACTGCCGCCCTCCGACCCGCGCCGTCCCGCCCTCCAGGCCATGGCGCTCAAGCATCGCGCCGCGGGATTGGCTTCGGTGACGGGCGCGCACTACGAGGGCGGGCATTGGCTGGGGAGCTTCGCGGTGTATCTCAGCAGCGGGCGGGGTCTCGGAAGCGGCGATGCGAAGCAGCCGTGATTCGATGCAGGGGCGAGGCGGTGCCTCGCCCGATGAGGTGAGACGCCCGTCCGGGCGACCCGCCGGGTCGCCCCTACGGCAGTTGCGAGCCGCCAATCGCCGCAAACGATCGGATGAGAGGATCGCCGACCGACTCGAGTACGCGGAGGCGCAACGTGTTGGTCCTCACGGGCGCGAAGTGGTCAATCTTCTTGTGCCCGATCGCGGTGCCGGTCGCGACTTCGGCCCAGATGTTGTCGAGGCGGGCCTCGACCACGTAGCGGCGCACACGCTCGCCATTCGAAAGATCTTCCATCAACACAACCGAGTCCACGGCCGCGGCGGAGGGGAGCGTGAGTGCGAGGTCGAATCCAGATCCGTGCGTGACGGCGAGCGGTGAGCCGTATTGCCTCCGGATCTCAGCACCGAACTCGGCGGCGCGGGCGGCGTCCGCCTCCGGTATGGCCCCGCTCCTGTCGGGCGTGAGGTTGAGGAGCAGGACCGCCCCGTGCCCGACGCTCCGGTCGTACATTTCCATCAGCCGCTCGACGCTCTTGATCGTGCGGGCGTTGTCGGTCCTCCAGAACCATGTCGACCGAATCCGCGCGTCGCACTCGATCGGCAGCCACCGGTTCCCGCCAGCGTCGCTGTCGGCCGCTGTGTAGTCGCCCCACTTCGGCTTCGCCTTCGGATGAACGACGGCGTTCCAGGCGGGGTACGGTGCGAACCCGTCTTCATTGCCGACCCAGCGAATCGAGGCCTGCGGCCCCTGGAACACCACCGCGCCAGGCGCGTAGGCCGCGAGAATGTCGCCGACGTCGAAGACGAGGTTGCCGTCGAACCAGACCTCGGCCATCTCCCCGTACCGCGACAGGACTTCGGTGAGCTGCTGGCGGAAGAGCCGCTCGTAGTCCGCCTGCCGCGCGGGATCCTTCGCGCGCCCGCCCACGGCAATCTCGTGCTTGCGATCCTGCGGCGACAGGTACACACCGAGCTTCATGCCTCGTTTCCGGCACGATGCTGCGAGATCCGCCAGCACGTCGCCGCGACCCTGGCGCCACGGAATGTTGCGGGCGCCGAAATCGGTGGACTGCGTCTGCCACCAGCAGAAGCCGCCTTCGTGCTTGGCCACGAACACGATGTACCGGGCACCCATTGACTCGGCGACTCGCACCCACGCGTCCGTGTCCAGCCGGTCCGGGTTCATCGCCTCGAGCGGCGTGGTCAGGTGATCGTTCTCCGAGTCCTGCCACGTCTGCGGAGCGAGGTGGATGAACATGCCAAGTTCGAGATCGTGCCAGCGCAGCTGCTGGGGCGTCGGTACCGCAAGCGGTCGCGGCTGAAAGGCCGTTGAAACGACGACCAACCCAGTCGCGATGAGCAGCGCGGTGACGAAGTAGCCTGAAGGCCTTGGCTTCGCCCTCATTCCGCCTCCCCCGCGTGCACCTGCAGAGCTTCCCACTGACTCATCAGCTCGCCGACCTCCCACATCAGCGCCTGGTGGCGGTCGATGACGGGCTTGCTCGCCTCGCGGTTCTCGAAGAATCCCGGGGCGGCCATCTTCGCTTCGATCTCCTTGATGGCGGCTTCCCGCTCCGCGATCCGGATCTCGAGCACGGCGATGCGTTCGAGCAGGCTTCTTCGAGCCCGCTGCACCTTCCGCACCTCGGCGTCAGATCGCTTCTTCGCCTCGCGCTCTGCCATGCGATCACGTGGCGGCGCCGTGGCGCCGGCGTGAACCGGCTTGCCGGCCTCCTTCGGGGAGGTCCCGCCCGCGCCGCCTGTCCGGCGGCCGCGATCTCCTCCAGTCGCCTGCTTGCCTGGCGGCGGCGCCTTCACCGAGGTCGGCATCCCGAGGCCATCGGCTGCATGTTCCTTCCGCCAGTGGAATTCCTCGTAGGTGCCGGGATAGAGCAGGGCCTGGCCGTTCCCCACCTCCACGATCTTCGTCGCCAGCT
Source organism: uncultured Acidobacteriota bacterium (assembly GCA_963695795.1). Classification (GTDB taxonomy): domain Bacteria; phylum Acidobacteriota; class Vicinamibacteria; order Vicinamibacterales; family JAKQTR01; genus CAVOHU01. The sequence goes on from CAVOHU010000004.1 coordinate 440,164, forward strand.
TGTCGATGAAATACCTGTCGTGTGAGACGACGATGAGCGTGCCGCCGTAGTCCATCAGGGCATCGAGCAGCACGTCCTTCGAATCCAGATCGAGGTGGTTGGTCGGTTCGTCGAGCAGCAGCGTATTCGACGGCCGGAGCAGCATCCGCGCGACGGCCAGCCGCGTGCGCTCGCCTCCCGAGAGCACCTCCACCCGCTTGTAGACATCGTCGCCCGAGAAGAGGAACCCGCCGAGGATGTTTCGAATGGCCGGAACCATGTGAAGGGGAGATCCCGAGGAGAGCGTCTCGTACACGGTCAGGTCCGGTTCGAGCCTCGCCGGCTCGTCCTGGGCGAAGTACTGCAGCACCACCTGATGGCCGAGCGTGCGCGCGCCCGAATCGGGCGCTTCGACACCCGAGAGCAGGCGCATCAGCGTCGACTTGCCGGTGCCGTTCGGCCCCACGAGCGCAATCCGATCGCCACGTTCGATGTGCAGGTTGACACCCGCGAACACGCGCGTCTCGCCGTACGACTTGGCGGCGTCCTTCAACTCGACGACCATCCGCCCGCTCTTCTGGGAGGTCGGAAACGTGAAATGCACGCGCTTTCGTTCGGCGGGAACCTCGATCGGCACGACCTTCTCGAGCAGCTTGATCCGGCTCTGCACCTGCGCCGCCTTGGTCGCCTGGTAGCGGAAGCGGTCGATGAACATCTTCACGCGCGCGATTTCCTCGTCCTGCTGGCGCTTTGCCTCGCGCAGTCGCGCGAGCTTCTCGTCGCGCTCGACCAGGTACCTGCTGTAGTTGCAGGCGTAGTCGGTCAGCGTCCGAAGATAGATCTCGGTGATCCGATCGACAACCGTGTCGAGGAAGAACCGGTCGTGCGAGACGAGGATGACGGCGTGCGGGTAGTCGTGCAGGTACTCTTCGAGCCAGTTGCGAGCGTCGAGATCCAGGTGATTGGTGGGCTCGTCGAGGAGCAGCAGATCCGGCCGCGACAGGAGCAGCTTGGCCAGCGCGATGCGCATCTGCCAGCCGCCTGAGAACGTCTCGGTCGGGCGCGCGTACTCCGCCGGCTTGAACCCCAGCCCGCGAAGCACCGTGTCGATTCGGAGATCGATCGAGTAGCCGTCGTTCAGCCGGAACCGATCCTGAATGTCGCTGTAGCGATGGAGCAGGGCCCCGTGGTCCTCCTCGGCGACCGCCGGATCACCGAGACGCTCTTCGATGTCATGCATCTCGGACTTGAGGTCGAGGAGCCAGCGGAACGCCGTGCCGGCCTCGTCGTAGAGCGACTGGCCCGAATGCGTCAGCCCGTCCTGGGGCAGGTAGCCGACCCGGGTTCCCGCCGGCTTCACGACACGGCCGGCATCCGCCTCGTCGAGCCCGGAGAGAATCCGCAGGAGCGTCGTCTTTCCAGCGCCGTTCGGGCCGCACAAACCGACGCATTCGCGGTCGGACACCTGCCAGGTGACATTCTCGAAAAGGGTCCGGTCGCCGAAGGCCTTCGTCAGGGAGGTCAGCTGAATCATGCCCGCTCGAAGAGGCTCGTCACACCGCCTAAGTGTGCGGACTGTGCACACTGCGTGTGCATTTCGGGTGGTGTGCAGCCCGCCATGGTACTACACCGGCCCCCCGGAGGGCCGCGCAGCGGGGCCTGGATCGAGATTCCAGCCCGAAAACAGGCCTGTTCTTCGCAACGGGCGCTGCGCAGGCCCTTGACGAAGGCCAGGCTGGGATCCTGGCACGAAGATCTCACTACGCCGGTGTATGAAACGCAGCCGCACACTGTGGGTCGGGGTGCTCGGGATGGCCGCTTCCGTGATGCTGCCGGTCGCCCTGAGCGCAGCGAACGAGGACAATGCGCTGGTCCGCTTCGGCACGAGCGTCGGCGCGACGACCTCGTTGCGGGTGTCGAGCAGCGAACTCCGCATCGAGCCGTCGCCGGCGGGCAGCCTCGGGCCGCATGTGGTAGGGACCATCGAGTATGTGGCCGCCGCGCGCACGCACAACAGCGGCGAAGTGGTCTTGACGGTCGAGGCGCTGGCCGGGTTGGACACGCTGCCTGGAAGCGGCAACCTCAGCGAGACGGCCATCGAGTTCGAGGGTTCGGCTTCGGGCGCCATGGCCGGCGTGCTCAGTACCTCGCCTGAGGTCGCAGCGCGCTGGGTCGGGAGCGGCATTCGAAGCGGGCGGCTGACCTTCACCGTGAGAGGCGCGGGCCCTCAGCACACGACGGCCGTGCCCCTGCGCTTCGTCATCTCCACGCCCTGAGCCTCAGAAGATTCCGCCCGAGCCCCTTGATCCTCTGGTCCCATCCAGCTTCTTCGGCGGAAACACCTTTCGAACCTCGGGGCGCTTTTCGATCTTGATGAGATAGTCGACCTGGGCGGTCATTTGCGTGCGGGTCAGGCTGACCTCGACGGTGGCGGTCCCGACAATCAGCGACCCTTCGGGTAGTGAGTCCTGTAGCAGCGTCGCAGAATGCTTGGCGATTCCGACGTTTTCGAACCGGTAGCGCCCGTCGCGCACGAGTTCCGAGCGGGCCCCATCGTCGAGGACCACGACGGCGTCGGGGACCGGCAGATCGGCGGGACCGACCTGGCCGTCGCCATCGACGTCCTGGAATACTGAACCGTGCACCGCGCCGACCGGCGCCAGGGCGAACTCCACGATCGTGACGCGGTTCCTGGCGATTCCTACTTTGCGTGTGGCATCGGGCGGCAGGTTGAAGTCCGCCGCTACCGTCGAGGGGTCGAGCGACACGATGCCTTCGCCGACGGGCATGGCGGTGAACGCGAATCGGCCATCGGATCCGGTCTGCAACCTGGCGCGGCCCGCGGCGACTGAGGCGCCGCTGACAGGCTCCTCGCCCGCATCGCGCCGCCCGTTCCCGTTCCAGTCCACGAAAACGAGGCCGTGGACGCTTCCGGTGGGACCGCGGTACGACTCGGCTGCGACGTCCGAGCGCGCTCGAGAGGTGCCGAAACTGAAGTCCCTGGTCACCCGAATCATGGTACGCGTGACCCAAGGGCTGCCGGAGAGCGATGATGTTGGTGAACGTTCGAGGTTGGTGTCCACCGTCAGGAACAGCCGCGGCGCGATCTGACCGGAGAGTCCAGCCGCTATCGCGATCCGGCTCGAAGCCAGGCCCGTGTCCCACTCGAGCATGCGGCCGATGGTCGCCTGGATGCGCCCGAAGACGCGGCCAATCGGCAGCTGGGCGCCGCCGCCGGCCTGCCACAGCGTCTGTCCTGTCCCCGTTCGGTCAGCTCGTCGCGAGAACAACCCCTGCACGAACAGTTGACGGCCGCTCTTCAGGGACACGTACGTCTCCGCCATCACGTCGTGCTGCGTGAAGCTGCCTTGCACGGACTGGCTGTCGACGTTGGCGCGGCGTTCATAGCGCAGGAAGCTGCTGCTGCCGCCGAATGAGCCATGCCACTCGGTGGTCACCACACCCGTGTCCGAATCGAATCCGCTGGTGAAGCTGGAGGGCCGCGCCTTCCGGTTGCCTCCCTCGACCCTGACGGCCAACACGGAACGGGGCGAGAGCCGGAACCGAACGCCACCAAACGCGCGCTCGTTCGAGCCGGGCGACACTGCCGATACGGCCTTCAGCGAGGCCAGTTCGTCGAGGTTGTATCGAATCGTCTCGGCGCCCCCGAAGAGCCGGGCCCGGGACCCGAGATCGTACTCACCGAGCGCAAAGACCCCGGTCCGATCGAGGTACGGGTTGTTGACGACGGCGTAGCGGCCAATCGAGAAACGCTGCGCATTGACCTGGAACATGCCGTGGGCGCCCGCCCATGCGGTCCCAACCAGCCAGGACGGGGCCCATTCCTTGGCGGGAGACCCGTGACGTTGAAACACCGAGATTCCGCCATCTGCCGTGATTCGCCACGCTGCCGACGGAGAGACGCGCATGGCGGCGCCAACGTCGAGGCTGCGGTCGACCAGCGCCGTGTAGTAGGCGAGCTGACCGCCGTTCACGTACGCGCCTCTCCCGGAGAATTCGAGGCGGGGCGACGGCTTGTGCGTGACCGACACCTGGTACAGGTCCTGCCCGACCTGGAGGCTGTCCGTGCCGAAAATGCTGCGCTGAATCGTGATCCGGCCGCCACTCGCCTCGACAGTCGTCGCGGCGCTCCGTCCGGAGACGGAGAATCCCCGATAGGTGACCGGCGGGGCGAACAGGTTTGCAAAGGTGGTATCCGCGACGAGCGGGGCGCTCCAGACGTCGCCAGCCCCAAACGACCACTTCATGCCCGCAAGCGAGATGCCGTCCAGGTGAATCAGACCGCGGCCGAACACGACTCGATCGCCTCGCCTCGTGACGTCGGCCTCCACCTGCAGCGATCCAAAGCGGAAGCCGGGGGCTAAGAGGCGGAACCCGAGATCGGGCTCGAAGCGGTGCTGGCCTCCGAGACGGACCTCGGAGCCGGTGGCGATCTGAGTAGCCGCGATGACCTGGAACGACGACTGCTGCGCGGCAGCAGGCGCCACGGCGAGGAAGGTCATCGCGGCAAGAGCGCACCCGGCCCGCTTCATGACGCCGCCACGCGGCCCTCCCGCGCGCGTCCCGCCATCGGTGCATGCCGATATCGCCGGAGCGACCTCGGCCGCGTCGATTAACTGGCGTTTCGCCACGTCGGGGTGACAGGTGGTCGCCATGCTCAAGGTGCCGACAGCGTATAAGTGAGCGTGGTCGTGTAGGTGCCGGCGGCGTACGACCAGGAGTTGATGAGGTAGTACGACTGTGTTCCGCTCCGGGAGCCGGAGCTCGTCCACGTGCCGACCGTCTGCGGCGTCGATGCGCTCATCGTGCCCGCCGCAAAGCCGGTCCCGGTTGCCGTCCAGCGCAATTGGGACACCGGGATGAGGTTGAGGCCGGAACGGAGATCGCCGGAGGCGGCCACCGACAGATTCACGGCGCTGCCAATCGTCGTCCGAGCCTTGGCGGTGATGGTCAACGGCGATCCGGTCTGCGCGATGTTGGGCACGGAGTCAGGGTCCGCGTCAGGAAACGCGATGGAGGTCGTCGAGAACGTGAGTTTGGCCAGCGCGTTGATGGTTGCCGTCGCGGTCGCAGTCCGGGTGCGGGTGGCCGCGTCGATGATGACCGCCGCGAGCATCACTGCGACGCATGTCAACGCCAGGCGTCGAGAGTTCACGACGCCGGCGGGAGCCGCGCACGCGCCGAGGCCGTCATTCACGCACATGTTCACTTGATCCGTTTCGCGACGACTTCCACATTCGTCTCTCCCACCAGCATGGTGGGCAGGCCGACATCCATCTTGACCTCGACGCGGTAGCGTCCGGGGGGAAGCGGAGGGGACTGCTCGTCGCTCGTCACGATCGCCACCTCGCGCTCGCTCTGTGGCAGCACCGGCACGTTTGGCACGGAGAGATTCCGAATGACCTTGCCGTCTTCCGCGCCAAGGATCGTCACCGTGCCCTTGGTACGAACATGAACGCTGCTGGTGTTCTTGAGCGTGGCCACGACCTCCGGAATGCCCGCCGCGTTGAATCGCACGTCGAGGTCCGTCAGCTCGACGGCCGGTACCGGGTTGCCGACCGTTGCATAGAGAAGCGTCGCAACGCGCGGCCTGAACGCGACTCCGCGACTGCGGGTAGCCAGCTCAGCGGACGGCGAATCGAATTCGAACATCACCGCGCATCGATACCCGCCCTCACGCGTGCCCGCCGGCACGGTCGTGGTGAATCGGACGGTGGCCGTGACCCCCGGCTCGATGATTTGCTCGGTCGGATTGAGCCGGATCCACGCCGCCGCGGAAAACGGATCGGCGGGATCCGCGAGCTTGAACTGAGGGGTGCCGTCCTTCGAGAGATACCAGTCGTCAACGCGCGCGCGCGCGCGAATCGCCTTGCTGGCGTCGTTCTTCAGCGTGACAGCCTGTGTGTGGGTCCCGCCGGCGCTGATTTTCAGCTCCACGCGCAGGGGCGTCACCTCGATAGAGGTCGGATCCTGCGCCCCGGCGCGGGCCGCGAAGAGTCCCGTCAGAGCCAGGACGAGGGCTATGGAGCGACCAGCGTGAAGCTGACGGTCGCTGTATAGACGCCGACGTTGTAGGTCCATGAATTCGCCAGGGAAAACACGACGGTGCCGGTTCTGGCCGGGTTGACGTTTCCCGACCCTCCCGCGAGTCGTTGCGCGACTGAGCGGCTGAGCGTGCCGTTTTGAAACGGAGGTGACGGCGCAGCGGTCCAGGTCACGTTGGTGACGTTGATCGTCGCTGAGCCGCTCGTCAGGTCCTGGTTCGCCAGGAGCGTGATCTGCCAGTTGCCCCCGCCGTTCTGGCGGACTCGATAGGTGACGGTGATCGCCGGGGCCGTGACGGAGGGTGTGGTGTCGGGGTCGGCCGAGTTGAACGTGATGGTCGAGCGCGACAGGGTCAGTGTCAGGGTCTGCGCCTTCGCCGGACTCGCGGTCCACAAGGGGACCAGGCACATGAGGGCGAAAACCCACCCGCCAGTCACGCGGGTCCTGTGCGCACCCGTGTGCTCAAACGCCGACGAACCCGAATGGGCACGACCATATTTCGCCAAGGCCGTGAACCTCAACTCCAGCGCGGGTTCCCGCGCGGGGAGTCAGAATCAGTTTGAAGGACCAGTCGGCGGCGCCTGCCGTAGGCGCCGCCATTTCCTGTCCCCGCAGGGAGTGGCGAGTCTCCCGCGGATGTCATGACCAACCGTCCGTCAGGGAGCGGTCAGCGTGTAGGTCGCGCTGGCGCCGTAGTTGCCAACCCGGTAGTTCCAGCTGTTCGCCAGGAAGAAGGTCTGAGTACCCGAGTAGTTGCCCGAACCGGTCCAGGACCCAACGGATTGGGCCGACACGCTGTTCATAGTGCCGGGCACGAATCCGGTGCCGCCGGCTGTCCAAGTCACATTCGAGATCACGATACTGTCGGAGCCGCTGATCAGATCGCTGCCGGCCAGGATCGTCAGCGTGACGTTGCCAGCTGCCCCGGTTTTCGCTTTGGCCGTGATGGCGATCGCGCCCTCGGAGGCCTGGATGCTCGGCGTATTGTCTGGATCCGCGTTCGGGAAGCTGACGGTCGGGCTGCCGACGGTCAGTTTCGCGGTCGTCGAGACGGTTGCCGAAACCGAGACGACCTGAGTCGCCGTGACCTGTGCGGCCGCCGGCTGAACGCTGGCGACGACAAGGGCCATGATTCCAACGAACAGAACTAACTTTCGCATTTGCTTCTCCTCCGGGCTATGCCCGGTGCCTCGCTTGATGGCACGCCAGACTGTGACTCGGCGGAATTACCGCGGCGCGTGCCTGTGGCCGTGGTTGCCGACGTCCGGAATGTGATACGACTGACAGCAGACCAGTTGGCGAGAATGGCCCCGTGACGCTTGTGTCTGCTGGATCGCCTGGCGAGGATGGCTGACCGTTCGAACCTTCAGCGTCACAACTATTGTATCGGGCTGACGAAACGGAAGTATAGTGGACTTTAGTCGTAGTGGCCGGGATGGGCTCAGTTCAGGCGAACAACTACGACTTGCTTGAATATAGCCTAATCAGTGTAGGCATGCTACCTACACCTCACGGGGGGTGCCAGGCTCTAACCATCGTGCCCAGGCCTCGTTTCCCACCGGTCGGTCCCCTTATCGGGACACAGGTCGGCACCCTGCAGGGAATCCGCGGCATTCGGCCTAAAATGAGCCGATCCGGGCTAAACCCACCGGCGCTGAATGCGTTCCGACTGCCCGCATCTCCAGCGCGTCTAACTTCTCGAGGGCGGTTGAATGGAAGAACGCCCGATCGACGGAATCGTCGGGGGTAGGGCTCACGAGCCGGCATGACCGTGACCGACGAAGAACTCGTCGCCCGTAGCATGGCGGGCGACAAGGAGAGCTTCAACCAGCTGATCACGCGCTGGGAACGGCCGATGTACGCTCTCGCCTACCGGACCATCGGCCGGGAGGAAGAAGCGCGCGACGTGACGCAGGAGGCGTTCCTCCGGGCGTTCAGGGCGCTCCCCGGGTTCAAGGGCGACGCCAAGTTCTCGTCCTGGCTCTACCGGATCACGCTCAATCTCTGTCGGGATTGGGTCCGGCGCGAGCGTCGGACGCCGGTCGTCCAGCCTCCTGAGGGCATGGATGCCGTGGAACTGGCCGCCGCGACTCCCTCGGCGACCGAGTCCATCGAGGATCGCTTGGCCAGGCGTGACTTGAGCCGGCACGTCGTCCGCGCCATGCAGGCGCTGCCGGAGGAACAACGCTCCGCCATCATCTTGAAGGAGTACCACGGGCTGACCTTCCAGGAGATCGCCGATCTTCAGGGATGCCCGCTGAGCACGGTGAAGACCCGCCTGTATCAGGGATTGTCGGTGCTCAGGCGGGAACTCGAGAGGCGCGGGTCGGTCGTGCCGCTGAGAGCGGCGAATAGAGGCGTATGAGCGACGCAAACATCTGCGGCAATCACGATATCTTCGTTTCGTACGTGTACGACGAATTGAGCGGCGAGGATCGCGCCGCGTTCGATTCGCACCTGTCGCAGTGCGACCGGTGCAGCGACGAGATTCGAGGCCTGCGCGGGGTGCGCGGCGAGCTCGCCGAGTGGAGTCCGCCGGACACCGTCCTCGGGTTCCAGGTCGTGCGCGAAGACACGCAGAAGCGCGACCCGTGGGCGTGGCTGCGCATGCCCGCGTGGGCGCAGCTGGCGGCCGCCTCGCTCATCGTCGCCGCCGCGACCGCGCTCTCAGGGCTCGAAGTGCGGTACGACAGCAACGGCCTGGTCGTTCGCACCGGCTGGCAGAGGCAGGCTCCTTCAGCGCAGGCTGCCTCGCCTGCGACCGGGCAGACTCCGGCATCCGTGGACGGCTCGACTCCCTGGAAGATGGACCTCGCCGCTCTCGAGCAGCAGTTGCGCCGGGAATTCCAGGCGGCTTCGCCGGCCTCAACGGTTCCCGGGGCCAGGATGGCTTCATCTTCCGTCCCGCCGATGAGCGACGCCGAGTTCGCCCGGCGGGTGAAGTTGCTCATCGATCCGTCGAACGTCGTCACGCAGCGGGAGCTCGCGGTGAGGCTCGCCGAGATCGTCCGTGACATGGAATCGCAGCGAAGGGCAGACATGGTTCGCGTGGCTGACGGGCTTGGCGCGATCGAGGGACGAACCGGAGCGGTGGTCGCGCAGCAGCGCGACATCATGAGCTATCTCACACGGGTGTCGCTGCGGCAGGAGCCCCAGAAATAGGGCGCAAGGACGGAGGGAGAGTCGTGAGCGTTCAACACATCGTGCGCGGAGTCGGCGTGGTGCTCGTCCTCGCTCTGGCGGCGACCGGTTGGGCCCAGGTCCAGCCGCCCGGCCTGCAGAGGCGGGTGGATCCGCAGGCGGCGGCCCGCTACCAGATCGCCGTGATGGAGGGCATACTCGAGACCGCCGTGCAGCGGGGGGCGCGCGCGATCACGCGCGAGTGGCGGGCCATCTCGCCGGACATGATGATGCTGAGCGGGTCGGCACGCGCGCGCGGGTTCCGCCTGGATGGCTACGGGCTGTTCTTCGACGTCGAGGTGCCCAACCTCGGGCAGACGATGCTCTGGAGCTGGTCGATCCTGAACCGCGACAATTCCGGCGTTTCCGACGCGATCCAGGCGCTCCGTGAGTTGATTAGGACGGTGAGCGATCCTGCGATCAAGCAGCGGTTCGAGTCGAATCTGAAGCGGCTCGAGGCCCAGGTCGGTCCGATCCCGAAGTACACGGACGCCGCCAGGACACCGTCCCTGGTCAACCCCCAGGGAGGGGAACTGCCCACCCAGGTCGCGGGCCGGACCAGCGCTCCAGCCACCGGCGCCAACGTGAACTCGTTGTCCGACCTGGCGATGATGGACCCGCAGGTGGCGTACACGACCGAGGTGACCAACGCCCTGGTCGACGCGATCCTCACCTACAGCAACTCCCTCCCGATCGAACACGACGAATGGCTGACGGTGGCGGCGCGTAACGGTGGAGATCGACGTCTCGACGCGGCAGACCCGTACCAGTACGGCGCGATCCAGATCCGCATCAAGGGGAGCGACGTCCTCGCCTTGAAGGCGGGCAAGATCACCCGCGACGAAGCGCGGAAGAAAGTCGAAATCAAGGAATTCTGAGCCATCCTTCCCGGAACCTTTCGTTTCGCCCGGTGACTAACCCCTCGACGGAGTCCGTGGCTGCCGTCCGGTTCGGTTGAGCGCCGGGTTGAAGCGCGTGGGATACTCGTGGCGGATCGGCCGTGGTGGCCGATCGGCCGGCGGGCGAGTCCCGCGCCGCCGACGAACAGGTGGAACATGCGATCACTTTCCCTCGGCGCGCTGGTGTGTGTCCTGGCCCTCGTCCTGGCAGTTGAGGGGTGCGGACCTTCGGAGGTGGACCTCACAAAGAGCCTGAAGATCGCCGAGTTGACCACCGGCTGGTTCGATGCCGGTATAGTCGACGGCAAGAACAAGCTCGTCCCGAGCGCGAGCTTCACCGTCACAAACAACGGAACCGACACGCTCAGCGGCCTGCAGATCTACACCGTGTTCAGGTTCCTGAACGAGACCGAGGAATTGGGTTCTTCGCTGCTGGTGCTGCGCGGAAGTGAGGCGCTTGGCCCTGGCGCGACGAGCAAGCCGCTCGTGTCGCGCGCGACCTGGGGATTCACCGGCGAGCAGCCGCGGAACCAGATGCTGATGCACGCGCAGTTCAGGGACGCCAAGGTCGAGATCTTCGCGAAGTACGGCTCAGCCAGTTTCACGAAGCTGATGGCAGTGCAGTTGAAGCGGCAGTTGCTCACGCAGTGAGGCTGGATTCCCGTCATTTTCCCTTCCTCATCGGCACGAATCGCACCGGGATGACACTGCGCGAGGTGACCCGGCCGGTCTCGCCCTTCTCGATGAGCAGCAGGTCCTGTACCCCGAGCGACTGGCCGACGGGAATCACCAGCCGCCCGCCGGCTTTCAGCTGGCCGACGAGGGTGGAGGGCACGTGGTCCGGCGCCGCCGTGACGAGGATCACGTCGAACGGCGCGTGCTCGGGCCACCCCCCGTATCCGTCTCCCTGCCGAACCGTGACGTTGCGGTAGCCCAGGCTCTCGAGCCGCTCGCGCGCGGTCCTGGCCAGGGGCTCGACGAGTTCGATGGAGTAGACGTGCGCGACGACGCGCGAGAGCACGGCCGCCTGATATCCCGACCCGGTTCCCACCTCGAGTGCCCGGTCCGTGCCCTTCGGCCGGGCCAGTTCGGTCATCAGCGCGACGATGTACGGCTGCGAGATGGTCTGATCGTGACCGATGGAGAGCGGCGTGTCTTCGTACGCATCGGCGCGCTCGGAGTCCGGCACGAAGAGGTGCCGGGGGATCTCCCGCATGGCCGCGAGCACCCGGTCGTCCTTGACGCCCCGGTTCGCGATCTGCCGGGCGACCATTTCGGCTCGCGCCGCGGCGTACTGATCCTGGACGAGTGGCCAGTCGGTGTTCATCGACGCGAAGAGCAGCGCCGTCGCGGCGGCGCCTCTACGAGCGAGCGCGAACCGATGTCTCACCAGTTATAATGCGGGCCGTGACTTCCCACACAACTGCGCCCGCCCTGGACCGTCGTCTCGGCCCGTTTGACGCCGCCGCGATCGTGATCTCGAACGTCATCGGCGTCGGCATCTTCATCACACCGCGAATCATCGCACAGATCATTCCGCACCCTCTGGCCTTTCTGGGGGTCTGGCTGGCCGGCGGCGTTCTGGCGTTCGCCGGTGCCATGGCGTACGCGGAACTCGGCACGCTCAGGCCCCGGTCCGGCGGCGAGTACGTCTATCTTCGGGAGGGCTATGGCCCTCTGGCGGCGTTCCTCACCGGGTGGACCTCGTTCGTGGCAGGCTTTGCCGGGGCCATCGCGGCCGGCGCGCTGGGCGCGGCGGACTACCTGGGCCGCTTCATCCCCGTTGCAGCCGACGCGACCGCGCTCGTGACGATTCCGGTGCCGGGCCTGCCGCTCGTGATTTCGCCAAAGACGCTGGTCGCGCTGACGATCATCGTGGCGCTCGCGCTCGTGCACATCCGGGGCCTCGGGCCCGGTCGGCTCGTCCAGAACACGCTGGCGGCATTCAAGGTCGGCGCGCTCGCGCTCTTCGTGGCCGTCGGCCTCGGCCTCGGCCGGGGCAGCTTCGCCAACCTGCAGGCTGCGCCGACCGGCGGATCCTTCAACTGGTCGCTGGCCTTCATCATCGTGATGTTCTCGTACAGCGGCTGGAACGCGGCGTCGTATGTCGCGGAGGAGATTCGCGATCCCGGGCGGAACGTGCCGCGGGCGCTCGCGTTGGGCACGCTGGCCGTCGTGCTGCTGTACCTCGGCTTGAACTTCCTCTACATCTGGGCCGTGCCAATCGGCGAGATCGGCGGCGGCGGCCAATCCGAGATCGCGATGGTTGCCGCCGAACGCCTCATCGGCCCGATGGCCGCGGAATTGCTCGGTGTCCTTGCGGTGATCGTCCTGCTCGGCAGCTTGAGCGCGATGACGATTGCCGGTCCACGCGTCTACTTCGCCATGGCGCGCGACGGCGCGTTCTTTCCGGTCGCCGCCCGCGTGCACCCGCGCTTTCACACGCCGTGGGCCTCGATCCTCCTGCAAACGGCGTGGAGCGCGCTCCTCATTCTGACGAACACGAAGGATCAGCTCGCCGAATACACGGGATTCGCCGTCCTGCTCTTCTCAGCGGTCGCCGTTTCGGTCGTGTTCATCCTCAGGTGGCGCAATCCGGACGAGCCGCGGCCCTTCCGCGCGCTCGGATATCCGGTGGCGCCCGCGGTCTTCGTGCTCGCGTCGTTGGCGATCATGGTGGCGGCGATCCTGGGCCGCCCTGGGCCGTCCAGGTGGGGCGCGCTCATCATCCTGGCCGGGATCCCGGTCTACCTGCTGTTCCGCCGCCGGCTCGCCAGGAGCGCCGCCAGCGTCACGAGCGCAAACGCACCGTCGGAGAGCGCGAAGACCAAGTAGGAGCTCGGCGATCCGCGCACGATCACGTCTCCCACGAAAAGCGCCGCTCCCGCTCCCTTCAGGATCGGTCCCATCAGCCACAGGTACGCGCGGTATCGCTCGGGGTCGCGATAGGGGAGGAGGTAGCCAAGGCCGATCGCGATCGTGAAGAGCGCGTTGAGGTCCGCGTGAATCGGAGGCGCCGGAGCAGGCAGGGAGAACCACGCGGAGAGCACGGGACGGAAGAACGCGAGTCCGACGCCGATGGTCAGATCGTAGAGACCGGAGCAGGCCGCGACGATCCGAAGGGGCGTCGGACCGGAAAAGAAAACCCCGGGGCCGGAGCCCCGGGGTTCGGTATTGCCTGTGGAGTGGGCCACGCGCCGCGGCCCGCTAGCGGATGGCCGGATCCGACTGTCCGCCCGGATCCTTGTCGATCCGTTTCGGAAGCGGCGCCAGATCTCCCTTGTAGGTAATCGTCTCTCCGGTCCGGATGTTCACGTCGAAGATCGCGGTCTGGAAGCCTTCCGCGCGAAGCTCGATCTTGTGGGCACCGGGCTGCAGCGACAGCTTCTGATACCAGCTGTTGAACTGGTCAACTGTCCCGGCGAAGTACCCGTCGACGTAAACCTCCGAGTTATCGGGGGTCACCTTCAGCCGGAGACCGCCCGAGTCATCGCCGTAGCCGTAGCCACCGTAGGAGCCGTATCCAGCGTAGCTGTCCCAGTAGTTCCAGTACCACGGGTCGTAATAGAAGTAGCCCAGGCCGAACATGCCGTAGCCCCACGGGTAGTAGGCTCGCGAGTACCAATACGACCCGCCCCAGTATCCGCCGGGATAGTAGCCCCACCCTCTGGTGATAATCGGCTCGGGCCGGCCCTCATACCCGCCGGGTCTTGCGACGGCTGAACCGATGACCGGCCTGCCGTCCCGAGGTCTGCTGTAGCCCGGGATTGCCGTGCCATCCGACGGGCGATCGCCCCGGGGCCGGCTGTAATCGGGAATGGGCGTGGGCGAGGAGGTCGAGCCGCCGGATCGGCTTCGAGCCTGACCGGTCCTCGCGCCGGGATCCGCCGGCGCGCGTCTCGCCGCTCCTCCGCCGCTCGACGGAGGCGGGGAACTCCAGCCGCCGCCCGAGCGCACAGGGGCTGACGGAGGAGGTGAAGAGGGTGAGGATCCGCGCGGAACGGCCATACCGCCGCCGCCCCCGCCGCTGCTTGGCTGCGGGGCATGTCCGCCCCCGCCGCCCCCGCCGGCGTTGCCGCCTCCACCACCGCTCACTCTGGGGCCGGCCTGCCCGCCGCCGCCCCCTTGGCCGCCTCCCTGCCTGGGATTCTGCGCATCCGCAGGCACCGCGAGAATCGACACCATCGCCGCCGCGACGGCCAGATTCATCAGCAAGGCACTTCGGCGAGTCATGATGACGTCCTCCAGTCCGAGCCCCGGAGCGCCCGAAAGAGGTCCAGGCGCCCCGATCGGATCGGAAGCAACTCCATTGCCAGGCAGGCAGCGCGGCAATCCAAGGAGAATTTACGCCTCTTGCCGCAGTCTGTCCAGTGGCGGGGTCACTCTGAGCCCGTCAGGCGTCCCGTTTTCTTGACACTGTTTTCTGGCGTCCGATAGACTGCGGGTGTCGTCATCCGAGCGAATCAGTGGCCAATTCGGCCTGCTCGACGAGGCTGCCGGCCGTGCCCAACATGTTTCGCGCCACCACCATCCTCTCGGTCCGCCACAAGGACCGCGTCGTCATGGCCAGCGACGGCCAGGTCACGCTCGGCGATGCCGTCGTCAAGCACGGCGCCCGGAAGATCCGCCGGCTGTACGGCGACAAGATCCTGGCAGGCTTCGCCGGCTCGGCCGCCGATTCGTTCGCGCTCTTTTCGAGGTTCGAAGCCAAGCTCGAGCAGTTCCACGGCAACCTCGAGCGGTCGGCGGTCGAGCTTGCCAAGGACTGGCGGACCGATCGGGCGCTGCGGCGACTCGAGGCGATGCTGGTGGTGGCGGATCGGCGCGTCACCTTCCTGCTCTCCGGCACGGGGGATCTCATCGAGCCCGACGATGGCGTGATCGGCATCGGATCGGGTGGCGGGTACGCGATGGCGGCTGCGCGGGCGCTCGTGCAGGTGACGGATCTCGATGCGCGCAGCATCGTGGAGACCGCCATGGGCATCGCGGCCCAGATCTGCATCTACACGAACTCGCAGATCACGATCGAAGAACTGTAGTCTCCCTCGACCGGGAACCGGCGCACGATCTCTCGGGCCCGGCGCCTTCCGTAGAATCCGAACCATGTCCTTTCACCTTCCCGCTTCCACAGACGCGCTGGCCTCGTCGCTCACGCCCCGGCAGATCGTCGCCGAGCTGGACCGCTTCGTCGTCGGACAGGCGAGGGCGAAGCGCGCCGTCGCGGTCGCGCTTCGCAACCGGATCCGCCGCCAGAAGCTTGCACCGGAGCTGGCCGAGGAGGTGGCGCCCAAGAACATCCTGATGATCGGCCCGACCGGCGTCGGCAAGACGGAGATCGCGCGCCGCCTCGCGCGGCTCGCGCAGTCGCCGTTTCTGAAAGTCGAAGCCTCGCGCTTCACCGAGGTCGGCTACGTCGGTCGCGATGTCGAGTCGATGATCCGCGACCTGGTGGAAATCGCGATCGGCATGGTCCGCGAGGAGAGGAATCGCGAGGTCCAGCACAAGGCCGAAGCGCGCGCCGAGGAGCGGCTGCTCGACTTGCTGCTGCCGCCGAGCCCCCCTCCCATCCCGGGCACCGAGGCCGAGGCGCGCGAGGTACACACTCCGACGCGTGAGCGCCTTCGGGTACAGCTTCGCGAAGGCAAGCTCGATCAGCGGACCGTCGAGTTCGACGCCCCGCAGCAGGGCTTTCCGTCGTTCGAGGTCATCACCGGCACATCGGTCGAGGAGATCGGCGTCAACCTCAAGGACATGTTCTCAGGGATCATGCAGGGCCAGGGCAAGCCGCGGCGGCGGTCGGTCCAGGTGCCCGAGGCCAGGGCGATGCTGCTCCAGGAAGAGCAGCAGAAGCTGGTGGACATGGAGAGCGTCCAGCGAACCGCCGTCCACCTCGTCGAGCAGAGCGGCATCATCTTCGTCGACGAGATCGACAAGATCGCCGGCCGCGAAGGCGGGCACGGCCCCGACGTGAGCCGGGAAGGGGTGCAGCGCGACATCCTGCCGATTGTCGAAGGCACGACCGTCAACACGAAGCACGGGATGGTCCGGACCGATCACGTCCTGTTCATCGCGGCGGGCGCCTTCCACGTGTCGAAGCCCTCGGACCTGATCCCGGAGCTGCAGGGCCGGTTCCCGATTCGAGTCGAGCTCGAGGCCCTGGGCAAGAGCGAGTTCGTCAGGATCCTGCGCGAGCCGCAGAACGCGCTCGTCCGCCAGTACACCGCGCTGATGGGGACCGAGGGCATCTTCCTGGAGTTCACCGACGATGCCATCGATCGGATTGCGGAGCTGGCGGCGCTCGTGAACGAGCGGACCGAGAACATCGGCGCGAGACGGCTCCACACGGTCATGGAGAAGCTGCTCGACGAGATCTCGTTCGAAGGCAGCGACCTCGTGGAGAAATCGATTACGATTGACGCCGCGTATGTGGACCGCATGCTCTCCGAGATCGTCAAGAACGAAGATCTGGCACGATACATCCTGTGAGGTCCGCCTTCTCCCGGCCTGACGTGCCGCGCCGCGATGGCCGGGGCGAGCCGTGGGGCCGTCGCGCCGCCGCGCTCCTGCTGCCTGCCGCAGTGCTGCTGTCGGGCTGCGGCAAGCAAGGCCCGCCGCTGGCGCCGCTGACACCCCAGCCGGCCCGCATCGCCGACTTCACCGCACGCCGGATCGGCCAGACCATCTTCGCGCGCTTCACGATCCCGTCATCGAACCAGGATGGAACCACGCCGGCCGACATCGCGCGCGTCGACGTCTACGCCTACACTGCGACGGCCGAATCGGCCGTGTCAGACCTCAAAGACGCCGAGGTCGTGGCCACCGTGCGGGTTCGCCGGCCGCCGGATCCGGACGCGCCGGACTCGAGGGCGAAGCACGGCCAGGCAAAGGACGCGAAACCCGGTCCTGCCCCGAAGCCCAGGCCGCCCGAGCCAGGGATAACCCAAGGCGCGATCGCCGTGGTCACCGAGCCGCTGACCAGCCGGTCCCTCGTCCCAATCGCCGTCAGGCCGAACCGCGCGGCGGCCGCCAGAGAGGCATTGATTCGCGCGGCGCTCGAGAAGGGCCCCTTCAGCGGCGCCGACCAGTTGCGGCTGCTCAGCCGGTACTATGTGGCTGTCGGCGTGAGCCGCCATGGACGCAAATCCGCGCCGTCCTCGGTAGCCGGCATCCCACTCGTGCCGCTGCCGCCGAGCGTCACCGATCCGGCGGCGACCTACGGCGAGAAGGCGATTAAGCTGGCGTGGCCGACACCGCAAGGCCTGCCGCGACCGGTGCAGGAACCGCCCGGGGACGGCGATTTGAAGTCGCGGGTTCTTGGCTCGAGCCAGCCGCCAGCCACAGGCTACAACGTGTACCTCGTCGCCGATGCGCCGCCTGCCGCGCTGCCGGCAGATGGATCGGCCCCGCTCCCAACGCCCCTCAACGAGAAGCCGCTGCCAGCCCCCGCTTTCGACGACGATCACCTGCAGTTCGGCCAGCAGCGCTGCTACGAGGTGCGGACCGTTGAGACGGTCGGTGCAGCCGCGATCGAGAGCGAGCCATCGCCGCGCGCGTGCGTGACGCCGACGGATACGTTTCCGCCGCCTGTCCCCTCCGGCTTGGCCGCGGTGGCGAGCGAAGGCGCGATCAGCCTGATCTGGGAAGCCGTGGACGCGCCGGATCTGGCGGGATACCTCGTGCTCCGGGGCGAGGTGGATTCTGGAAAGCTGGATCCGATCACACCGGCGCCCATCAAGGAAACCACATTCCGCGACACGACCGCGCGGCCCGGGGTGCGGTATGTTTACGCGGTGGTTGCCGTGGACACGGCGTCGCCGCCCAACCGCAGCGAGCCGTCGAACAAGGTGGAAGAATCGATACGTTGAGCAGCCCCTGCGGGAGCCGGCACCGATCTCCCGCCATCAGCAACCGTGACCGGGTGGTGCTGGACGACGCGCCCCCGGGAGAGTCCTGACACCGAGGGAGTCGCGCGATGGACCGCATCTACCGAATCGAATACCAGGGCCATCCTCGTCACGCCGTGGAGCGGGACGGAGTCCTGAGCCTCATGACCGGCGACCTGTTCGGCGCGTACGGCATCGGCGATCGAATCGCTGAATCCGTGCCGACGGGATTCTCTCCGCGCATCCGAGTCATGTCACCCGTCGACCCGAGCAAGATCGTCGCGATCGGGCTCAACTACCGGGATCACGCGCTCGAAACGGGGAAGGCGCTGCCCCTCGAGCCGCAGTTCTTCCTCAAACCGTCGACCTCGGTCATCGCGGCCAGTGAAGCCATCATGCTTCCGCCGGGCAAGGGCCGCATCGACCACGAAGCGGAGATGGGGGTCGTCATCGGCAAGCGGGCGCGGAACGTCAAGGCGGCCCAGGCTCGCGACTACATCCTGGGGATCACGTGCGTGAACGACGTCACCGCGCGCGACATGCAGAATCGCGGCATGCAGTTCTCGCACGTCAAGGGGTTCGACACCTTCGCGCCGGTGGGTCCCTGCATCGCGGTTGGCCTCGACCCGGACGATCTCGCGGTCGAGGGCTGGGTGAACGGCGTCCGCCGCCAGGCCTCGCGGACCCGCGAGCTCATCTTCGGCGCCGCGGCGCTCATCGAGTACATCTCGGCGGTCATGACGCTCGTCCCGGGCGATATCATCTCGACAGGGACGCCGTCCGGGATCGGGTCGCTCTCCCCCGGCGACACCGTCGTCGTGAAGGTCGAGGGCGTCGGCGAGCTCGCCAATCCCGTGCAGATGGCGGGATGATGGTCGGCAGGAGCCACAACCATGAAACTGTTCATCGATACCGGCAACATCAAGGAAATCGAGACCTACGCCGCGCTCGGCATCATCGACGGGGTGACGACCAATCCCTCGCTGATGGCCAAGGAGTCGGGCGACTATCGTTCGTTGATGAAGCGAATCTGCCAGACGGTCCAGGGACCCGTCAGCGCAGAGGTCCTCTCGACCGAATCGGAGGCGATGGTGCGGGAGGGCCGTGATCTCCACACCATCGACCCCGGCTACATCGTCGTCAAGGTGCCCTTCACCAAGGAAGGGATCAAGGCGTGCAAGGCGCTGCGCGCCGAGCAGATCCGTGTCAACGTCACGCTGGTGTTCTCGCCGACGCAGGCGCTCATTGCGGCCAAGGCCGGCGCGACCTTCGTCAGCCCGTTCGTCGGGCGGCTCGACGACATCGCGACCGACGGGATGCAGCTCGTCGAGCAGATCCTTCAGATCTACGACAACTACGACTTCACGACGGAGGTGCTGGTCGCGAGCGTGCGCCACCCGATTCACGTCGCCCAGGCCGCCCGCCTCGGCGCCGACATCGCCACGTGTCCCGCGACCGTGCTCGATGCGATCTTCAAGCACCCGCTGACCGACATCGGCCTCGAACGGTTCCTGAAGGACTGGGAGAAGGCCAGGGGGGCGAAGGCGTGAAGGATTCACTCGACCGGCTGGCCGAACTGGAACGGCTCGCCAACCTGGGCGGCGGGGAGGAGCGTCTCCGCCGCCAGCACCAGGCGGGCAAGCTGACGGCGCGCGAGCGCATGGAAGCGCTGTTCGATCCCGGCTCGTTCGAGGAGCTCGACAAGCTGGTGACGCACCGGTGCCGCGACTTCGGCATGGAGGAACAGATCATCCCCGGCGACGGG
This sequence comes from uncultured Acidobacteriota bacterium, assembly GCA_963695795.1. Lineage (GTDB taxonomy): Bacteria > Acidobacteriota > Vicinamibacteria > Vicinamibacterales > JAKQTR01 > CAVOHU01. The sequence continues at coordinate 459,936 of CAVOHU010000004.1, forward strand.
GTCGTGTCGGGGCACGGCCGGGTGGACGGGCGGCTGGTCTACGGCTTCGCGCAGGACTTCACCGTGTTCGGCGGCTCGCTCTCCGAGACCAACGCCGCCAAAATCTGCAAGATCATGGACCTGGCCGTCCGGATGGGCGCGCCGATCGTCGGCCTGAACGACTCGGGCGGCGCGAGGATCCAGGAAGGCGTGGCATCGCTCGGCGGCTACGCCGACATCTTCCTCCGCAACACGCTCGCCTCCGGCGTCGTTCCGCAGATCTCGGCCATCATGGGGCCGTGTGCAGGCGGCGCCGTGTACTCGCCGGCCATCACCGACTTCAACGTCATGGTCCGGAACACGAGCTACATGTTCGTCACCGGCCCGGACGTCATCAAAACCGTCACCCACGAAGACGTGACGAAAGAGGATCTCGGCGGCGCGATGACGCACAACGAGCGCAGCGGCGTGGCGCACTTCGCCGTCGACGATGACCGGGCATGCCTCGCGCTCATCCGGGAGCTGCTCGGGTTCCTGCCCTCGAACAACCTCGACGATCCGCCCCGCGGCGAGAGCAGCGACCCGCCCGATCGGGAAGATCCCGAGCTCGACCAGCTCGTCCCTGTCTCGCCCTACCAGCCGTACGACATGCTGGATCTCATTCACAGCCTCGTCGACGATGGGAACTTCCTGGAAGTGCATCAGTTCTTCGCGCAGAACATCATCGTCGGGTTCGCCCGGATGGCCGGGCGCACCGTGGGCCTCGTCGCCAATCAGCCCGCGCACCTGGCTGGCACGCTGGACATCGACGCGTCGGTGAAGGGCGCGCGCTTCGTCCGCTTCTGCGACGCGTTCAACATCCCGCTCGTGACCCTCGAAGACGTGCCAGGGTTCCTCCCCGGTACCGTCCAGGAGTTCGGCGGCATCATCAGGCACGGCGCGAAGCTGCTCTACGCGTTCGCCGAGGCCACCGTGCCGAAGGTGACCGTCATCACGCGAAAAGCTTACGGCGGCGCGTACTGCGTCATGGCCAGCAAGCACATCAGGACCGACTTCAATTTCGCGTGGCCGATGGCCGAGATCGCCGTGATGGGGCCCGAGGGCGCCGTCAATATCCTGTACCGCCGCGAGCTCGAATCGGCGGCCGACCCGGCGGCGCTGCGCGCGGAAAAGACCGCGGAGTTCCGCGAGAAGTTCGCGAATCCGTTCGTGACGGCCTCGCGAGGATTCATCGACGCGGTCATCCTGCCGAGACAGACCCGCGCGCGGATCGTCGGTGCGCTCGAGGTCGCCGTCAACAAACGGGACACGAACCCTCACAAGAAGCACGGGAACATTCCGCTCTAGTCCCTGGTTCACGTCCTTTCGCGTCGTGAGCTGGCCCGCTTCCATCTGGCCGGGTGGAATCGCCGTAAGTGCTACAATTGACGCTGGATGCGTGTCTCCTTGAACAAGGTCCTCATCGCGAATCGAGGCGAGATCGCCGTCCGCATCATCCGGGCGTGCCGTGAGATGGGACTCAGTTCGGTCGCGGTCTACTCGGAGTGCGATCGAGGCGCGCTGCACGTCCGCTATGCCGACCAGGCGTACCCGATCGGGCCCAATCCCCCCAGGGAGAGCTACCTGCGGATCGACAAGCTCATCGACGTCGCGCGAGCCTCGGGTGCCGACAGCGTCCACCCCGGCTATGGCTTTCTCGCCGAGAACGCCGCATTCGCGGCGGCCTGCCGTGATGCGGGACTCGTCTTCATCGGGCCCTCGCCGGAGGCGATCGAGCTGATGGGGAGCAAGACGGCGGCGCGACAGGCGGCCATCGACGCCGGCGTGCCGGTCGTGCCGGGCCTGAAAGCGCCAATCGGCCCGGAGGTTCCGGACGCCGCGGTCGCCGACCACGCCGCGCGGATCGGCTACCCGGTGCTCATCAAGGCGGTCTCCGGGGGAGGCGGCAAGGGCATGCGGACCGTTGACGATCCCGCCGATCTGGCCGGCGCGTTGCGAGCCGCACGGTCCGAGGCCGCCTCGTCGTTCGGCGATCCGGACGTCTACATCGAACGGAGGCTCATCCGGCCCCGCCACATCGAAATCCAGCTGCTCGCCGATCACCATGGAACCGTCCTGCCGTTTGTCGAGCGGGAGTGCTCCATTCAGAGGCGTCACCAGAAGGTCGTCGAGGAGTCGCCGTCGATCGCCGTCACGCCCGAGTTGAGGAATCGTCTGGCCGCGTCGGCGGCCGCGGTGGCGGCCAGGGTCGGTTACACCAATGCCGGGACGATCGAATTCCTCGTCACCGAGAGCGGGGAGCATTTCTTCCTGGAAATGAACACGAGACTCCAGGTCGAACACCCGATCACCGAGCTCGTGACGAGCACCGACCTGGTGCACTGGCAGATCCGGATCGCCCGTGGCGAGAAGCTGACGCTCGCGCCGGAGGCCGTGCTGAGCGCGCGCGGCCACGCCATCGAGTGCCGCATCTACGCGGAAGATCCCGACCGCGATTTCCTCCCCTCGCCGGGCCGCGTCCAGGCCTTGCGGCCGCCGGCCGGGCCGGGCATCCGGCGCGACGATGGCGGCGCGGCAGGTGGAGTGGAGGTGCCGGTGTACTACGATCCCCTCATCGCCAAGCTGTCCGCGTGGGGCGCCGATCGGTGCCAGGCGATTGCGCGTATGACGCGGGCGCTCGGCGAATACGACGTCCGGGGCATCAAGACGACGATTCCGTTCTTCCGGTGGCTGCTGGCGGAGACCGACTTCCTCGAAGGCCGGTTCAACACGAGCTATCTCGACGAGGCGCTGGCCGAACGAAACGGCCGGCCGTTCCTGGAGGTGCCGCCGGAACACGAGGAACTCGCGGCTGTTGCGGCCGCCATTTACACCTACAACCGCCTGCAAGCGCGCGCCAGGGCCGCGAAGGCGCCGCAGCACGACGGGAGCGCCTGGAAACGCGACGCGCGGCGGCGCGGGCTTCGCTGACCCGCACGGGCCGCGCGCAGGACCTGCACATGGATCTGCAGATCGAAGTCAACGGGAAGGTTCGTCACGTCTCGATCGAACCGATCGGCGGCCGCTTCCGCGTCAGCGTCGACGGCCATGCCGCCGAAATCGACGCAGCGATGATCGACGAAACGACCTTGTCGCTGGTGTTCACCGGCGACTCCCAGGCGAGCCGTGAAGTCGGCATCGCGGAGACCACGATCGCCGGCGAGTTGACCGTGCACACGGGCTCCGGCGTGTCGAGCGTCCGCGTGCTGAACGGCTCCAGGAAATCCGCTCGCGCAGCCGGGGAGGCAACCCAGGCCTCCGGGCTCCAGCAGGTCGTCGCGCCGATGCCGGGCAAGGTCGTAAAGGTGCTGGTCTCACCCGGCGACGAGGTCAAGGTCCGGCAGGGCCTGGTCGTGGTCGAGGCGATGAAGATGGAGAATGAGCTCCGATCGCCGAAGAACGGCCGCGTCCGGGAGGTCGCCGTCTCCGAAGGCATGTCGGTCGTCGCGGGCCGGGTCCTGGTCGTGGTCGAATGACGGTTGGTCTGCCATGAGCTTTTCGCACGCGGCCCGCCGGTTCCTGTCGCACCTCCGACGGACGTGGATGGTGACGGTGGCACTGCTCGGGGCGGCGTTCGTGACCTCGGTGAGCGTGGATGTCGGCCCGGTCGTCCGCGTGCGCGCCGAGAAGATGCTCACCGAAGTCCTCTCGGGCCGGCCCGTCCACATCGGCTCGCTCAAGGTCAGGCTCTTCGACGGCCGGTTCGTGGCCAGCGACGTCGTCATCGAAGGGTTGAGCGCCGACGATACGCCGTTCCTCAGAGCCAAAGAGATCGTCGTGTCGATCCCGTGGAGGGCCGTCCTCAACCGCGAGATCCGGATCGACAGCGTCGAGATGAACGATTTCGAGATGGTGGTCGAGTCGTTCGCCGGCGGCCGCCACAGCTTCCCGAACATCAAGTCGGGCAACGGCCCCAGCCAGTTCACGACGACGCTGCAGTATGTCCGGGCGCGGCGCGGGCAGTTCTCGTACCTCGACCATCCCACCTGGTCTGCCATCCTTCGCGATCTGGACGTGACGGTGACACAGCTCGCCGGCTACCGCGGCCACGCGACCGCCCAGGGCGGGACCATCAAGATCATGGACTACGAGCCGATGTCGGCCGACTTTCGCGCGTGGTTCCGGATCGCGCAGTCGAAGGTGTTCATGGACCGGGCCGAGGTCGCGACCTCCGGTGCACAGACGTCCTTTGTCGGGACGGTGGATGTCGCGCAGTGGCCGGAGATGCTGTACCAGGTGAGATCCACCATGGCGCTCCCGCAGATGCGGGAGATCTTCTGGGCGCACGATACGTTCTCCCTCGACGGCGAAGGGCAGTTCACCGGGACGTTTCACCTCTACCGTGGCGGACGCGAGCTCAAGGGCGACTTCTCGAGCGAGCTGGCGCGGCTCAACCGGTACGAGTTTCCATCTCTGCAGGGATCCCTCAGGTGGGTGCGCGACCGGTTCGACGTATCGCGCGCGCAGTCCGAGCTCTACGGGGGCACGCTCCGATTCACCTACGCGATGGCGCCGCTCAATTCCCCGGACCCCACTCGCGCGCGCCTGGACGCGACTTATGAATCGGTCGATCTCGGCACATTCGCCTCCGCGCTGACCTGGCCGGGCCTGCGCCTCTCGGGGCGGGCATCCGGACACAACCTGCTCGAATGGACACTCGGCAGAGGATTCAAGGACCACTCGGGAACTGGCGAGATCACCGTCGAGCCCCCGCCCGGCGTCACCCTGCTTGGACGTGCCCTGCCGAGCCCGCTCCCGAGCCCGCCGGTCGCGCACGTACACGGGGACGGGTTTCCGCCCATGATCGACGTGCCCATCGGCGGCAAGGTCGTCTACAGCTACGGACCGGAGTGGATCGACTTCGCGCAGAGCCATGCGGCCACTCCGACGACTCACATCGAGTTCCAGGGGCGCACGGCGTATGGCGAGCGATGCACGCTCCCGATTCACGTCGCGAGCACCAACTGGCAGGAAAGCGACCGGCTTCTCACGGGAATCATGACGGCCGTGGGCTCGCCGACCACGCCGGTCGAGATCGACGGGGCGGGAGTATTCGACGGCGTGCTGGTCAATTCGATCCGCGGTCCTCGAATCGAAGGGCACGTCTCGGCCGAGCGCCTGAAAGCCTGGGACGTGGACTGGGGCGGAGGCCGCGCCAAGGTCGTCTACGACAATGCCTACCTGGACGTCGGCGAAGGGGAAGTGCACAAGGCGGACTCGCGCCTGAAGATCGACGGCCGATTCGCGCTCGGCTATCCGCGCAGGGATCGGGGTGAGGAGATCAACGCGACCTTCGATATCGACGCCTGGCAGGCGTCCGATCTGCGCCACTGGTTCGACCTCGACGACTACCCGCTCGACGGGCCGATGACCGGGGAGCTACACCTCTATGGCGCCTACACGCGGCCCTTCGGCTACGGCCGGCTGACCGTCGCGCCGTTCACCGGATTCGAGGAGGTGTTCTCGAGCGTCACGGCCGCATTGCGCTTCGAGGGCGCCGGCGTCTGGCTCGACGCCCTCGAGATGGCCAAGGGATCGGGCACGGTCAAGGGAGCCGCCTACGTGGGCTGGGACGCCACCTATTCGTTTGGTGTCGATGGGCGAGGCATCCCCGCCGAGAACGTCACGATGATGCAGTTCCCGCGGTGGCCGGTCACGGGAACCGTAGAGTTCAAGGCATCGGGCAGCGGCGAATTCGCGGTGCCGACCTTCGACGTCAACGGCCGGATGCTCGACCTGTTCGTGCGCGACGAGGGCATCGGACCGGCGAAGTTCAACGTCGCGGTGCGCGGGGAGACGACGAGTTTCGATTTCGACGCGGCCTCGCCCCGTTTCGTCGTCACCGGGTCGGGAAAGACCACGCGGCTCAAGCCCTACACCGGCGAAATCAGCCTCCGCTTCATGCAGACCTCGATCGATCCGTACCTTCGGCTGGCGCAGCCCGGGCTTCCCCAGTTCACCTCCATCGTGGCGACGGGCTCGGTCCGCGCGCGGGGCTCGTTCGCGAAGCCGGAGACCATCGTCGCCGATCTCAAGGTGGACGAGGCCGATATCAACCTGTACGACTACCCGCTGCACAGCGACGGACCACTCGACATCCGGATCGACCAGGGGGTGTTCAATCTCCGCCAGGTCAAGTTCAGAGGTGAGGACACGCACCTCGCCATCAGCGGGCGCATCAACGGCAACCTCGGACAGATGAACGTGCACGCCGAGGGCGCGGCCAACCTCGGGGTGCTGAACATCATCAAGGGCATCAGCGGGACCGTCCGTGGATCGGGCACGGCCGAGATCGCGGCGGACATCGAGGGCCCGATCGAGAAGCCCGTCATCTCCGGTCTGGCGACCATTGCCGACGGGCGGCTTCGCCACTTCGAGATGCCGCACGCCCTCGAGAACATCAACGGGCGGATCGAATTCTCAGGGGGCAGCGTCCGGTTCGACGATGAGAGGCGGCCGCTGACGGCGAAACTGGCGCAAGGCGACGTGCGGTTCGGGGGACGCATCGACCTCTCCGGCCTGGCCCCGTCCCTGTACGACATCACCGTTACGGGCGAGAACATGCAGCTGCGCCTCGTGCCGGGCCTCCGGTCGCAGGTCGACGCCGATCTCGCGCTGCGCGGCACGGCCGACGCGGCGACCCTGAGCGGACAGGTCTCGATCCGGAGCGCCGTGTACCGGAGGCGCATCGATCTCGGCGCCGGCCTCATCGACTTGGCCGCGGCGCCCGTCTCGGCATCCGCGCCCGGCCCGCCTGCAGCGCAGCGGCCCCTTCGACTGGACATCAAGGTGCTCGCGCCGGCCAACTCGCTCGAGATGGACAACAACATCGGCCGGCTGGCGGCGACCGCGGACGTAACCGTACGAGGGACGCTCGATCGGCCGCTGCTCTTCGGCCGGGTCGAGTTGAACCGGGGCGAAGTGCGATTCGAGGGCCAGCGGTACGTCGTGACGCGCGGAACCGTCGATTTCAACAACCCGAACAAGATCGAGCCGTTCTTCGACCTCGAGGCCGAGACGCGCGTGCGGGTCCCCGGTCAGACCTACAACGTGACCCTGCGCGCCACCGGCACCACGCAGCGAATCCAGCAGCTCGATTGGTCCTCGGATCCGCCGCTCAGCCCGGTCGACATCGTCACGCTGATGTTCGGCGAGACCCGGTCCACGCAGGACGCGGAGCTGCGGGGGCTGCAGTCGCCCACCGCCGCGGAACAGACGCTGGTCCAGGCGCGGGCCGCGAGGTTGTTCGCGAGCCAGATTTCTTCGGGCGTCCAGCGTGCGGTGGAGCAGACGCTCGGATTGGACACGGTGCAGATTACGCCCTTGCTCACCGACCCGAGCCAGCAATCCACGCGTTTCGCGCCAGGCGCACGGCTGACCATCAACAAGCGCGTGTCCGACCGGATCTTCCTCACCTATTCGCGGAGCCTGACCTCGTCGGTCCGCGACCAGGTGATCCTCCTGGAATACGACCAGAGCGACCGGTTGTCCTGGATCCTGACGCAGAACGAGGATCGCACCTACGCGCTCGACGTTCGCGTCCGGCACACGTTCAGATGATCCGGGAACCGGGCGGCCATGCCAGGCGCGCGTCGCGGTCCCTCGCCGGCCGCATCGGCATGGCGGTCCTCATCTCCTGTGCGGCCGCGCTGGCCGGGGCCGCGCGCGCCGCGGCTCAGACCAACACGGTGGATCAGTACCTGGGGAAGATCGTCGCCGACATTCGCATGGTCTCGGCCGGAACCGATGTGACCGACCCGCGGCTGCGACCGGTGCTGGACGTCCGGGTAGGCCGCCCGCTGACGGTCGCGTCGATCCGGGAGAGCGTCGTCCACCTGATGGGCCTCGGCCGGTTCCAGGACGTCCGCGTCGACGCGTCCTCGGTGCCGAACGGCGTGCGCGTCGTCTTCGACCTGCTGCCGCTGCGCGACGTCAAGCGCGTCGTGTTCCGGGGCGATCTCGGCCTGCCCGAGCTGACGCTTCGCTCGGCGGTCGAGGACCGCTTCGGCCCGACTCCCGCCATCGGACGTGCGGCCGACATCGCGGCTGCCCTCGAGGAGCTCCTGCACGATCGGGGGTTCCTTCGCGCGAAGGTCACGCCGGTCGCCGCGGCGGACGAGTCCTCGGAGTCGGGCGATCTGGGCGTCGACATCGCCGCAGGGCCTCCGGCTCGGATCCAGGCGATCGTCCTCGACGGGACGGATCCCGGACTGAACGCGTCGCTGCTCCAGCGGCTGCAACTCCACACCGGCGATCGGTACGATCCCGCCGCGCTGCAAACTCGAATCACGCAGTACCTCGACGAGTGGCACAACGCCCGATACTACGAGGCGCATCTCGACCGGGTCGCCAAGGTCAACGACGCCAAGGACGCCGTGTCGCTGACCGTGACGCTCGAACGCGGGCCGCTGGTGACCGTCGAGTTCCAGGGCGATCCGCTCGGGGCGCGCGAGCGCGCCGAGCTGGTGCCGATCTCGCGCGAAGGCACGGTCGACGAGGACCTGCTCGAGGACTCCGAGCGGCGCATCGCCGACTACCTGCACGCGCAAGGCTACCGCGACGCCGAAGCCCGCTTTGTCCGCACCGAGGCGCCCGGAACGCTCCGTATCGTCTTCACCGTGCGCCGCGGGCCGCTCTTCAAGGTGGCGGCGGTTCAGCTTCCCTCCGTCGCGTCGCTCAGCCAGGAGGACCTGCGGACGCTCTTCAGGATCGCCCCCGGACAGGCGTTCGTGCAGGCTCGCGTCGACCAGGGCGTGGCCGCGGTCGCGTCGGAATACCATCGGCGCGGATACGCCGCCGCGAAGGTGACGGAGTCCAAGTCTGTGGTCTCCTCACCGGGGCTGCCAGCAGGCCAGCGCCTGATCGTCGTGGCGCTCGCGATCGTCGAAGGGCCGCGAACGGTGTTCGGCGCCGTGACGATCAAGGGAAACGCGGCCGTGCCGGCCGCCCGTCTCGAGGCGCTGATCGAGACGAGACCCGGCCATCCGTTCGATCCCGGATCGGTCGAAGCGGACAAGGCGCAGCTGCTCGTCGAGTACCTCAATCGCGGTTACCGCATGGCGGAGGTCGACGCCGAGACCGCCGAAAGCGACGATCGGACCCGCGCCGACGTCACCTTCACAATCCGGGAAGGCCCCGAGGTCTTCGTCGACCAGATCCTCGTGGTTGGCAACCAGCGCATCAGCGAAAGCACGATCCGGCACGAGCTGGTGATCGAGGCCGGGCAGCCGCTCAGCCTGGCGAAACTCAACGACAGCCAGCAGCGCCTCGTGGCGCTCGGGCTGTTCCGCCGGGTGACCATTGCCGAGCTGCAGCACCGCGGCGAGACCCGGCGCGACATCCTGGTCACGGTCGAGGAATCACCGTCGACGACCATCGGGTTCGGCGGCGGCGTCGAGTTCCAGACAGTCGAAACCTCCGAGTTCGCGCCGCGCGGGTTCTTCGAGCTCGGGCGACGGAACCTCTGGGGGAAGAACCGATCGATCAACCTGTATTCCCGGGTCAGCTTCCGGAGCCGCAGCAGCATCTCGTCGAGCGCCTCCTCCGGCCAGGCGGGATCGACGACGAGCGTTCCCCACCTGTTCACGGAGTACCGGGTGGTCGGCTCGTACCGGGAGCCGAGATTCCTCATGACGCGGGCCGACCTGCAGGGGTCGGTTCTGTTCGAGCAGGGCAGCCGCACCAGCTTCAGCTTCCGGCGGCGGTCGGTCCGCCTCGAGCTGGCGCGCCGGTTCAGTCGCATCTACTCGGTGGCCGGTCAGTACGCGCTCGAACGGAACGACCTGCTCGAGGAGCGGCTGAACCCCGTCGACAAGCCGCTCATCGACCGGCTGTTTCCCTCCGTGCGGCTTTCGACCTTCTCCATCACCGCCGTCCGCGACACCCGCGACGATCAGATCGACCCGGGCGCGGGATCGCTCGTGGGGGTGAACGGCGACCTGGCACTCGTGCCGCTCGGCTCCCAGATCGGGTTTGCCAAGACGTTCCTTCAGGTCTACACGTATCGGCGCCTCCCGCTCGAGCGCCGGGTGGTCTTCGCAGCTGGGGCGCGGCTCGGCCTGGCGACGGGGTTTCCGCGAACCGTGCCGGCGCCGGATGCCGAAGGCGGCGCCAACCTGCCGACCGTGGCGTATGTCACCGTCCGCGACCTGCCCGCGAACGAGCGTTTCTTCGCCGGCGGCGACACCACGGTCAGGGGCTTCCAGCTCGATCACCTTGGAACGCCCACGACCTTCGACCGCGACGGCCAGCCGAAAGGCGGCCACGCGCTGGCCGTGTTCAACGCCGAGCTGCGCGTCAGCATCTGGCGCGACGTCGGGGTCGTCTCGTTTCTCGACGTCGGAAACGTCTTTTCCAAGGTGACCGACTTGGGTCTCGGCCACTTTCGGGCGGGAACCGGGTTCGGCATCCGGTACAAATCGCCGATCGGACCGCTCCGGCTCGACGTTGGATTCAAGCTTGGCAGCCTGCTGAGCTTCGCGTCCACGAGAGAGTCGCGGACGGCGCTGCACCTCAGCATCGGACAGGCGTTCTGATGCGGCACCTCATCCCAGGCCGCGCGATGGTCGCCCTCCTCATGGTGCTCACGGCCGCCACTCCGGGCCTCAGGGCCGCCGACGTGATCGACCGCGTCCTCGCCGTGGTGTCCGGCACCATCATCACCCTCTCCGAGGCGCGCGCGGCCATCCTGTTGGGGTTTGTCAACACCACCGGCGCCGCCGATCCCATCGACGCGGCGCTCAAGGCGCTCATCGATCGCGAACTGGTGCTAGACGAACTCGACCGCTCGGTGGTGCCCGAGCCGGACCCGGCACTGGTGACCCGGCGCGTCGAACGCGTCCGCGAGCGCTTCCCGGAGGCGGAACGCTTCCAGCAAGCGCTCGCCGCCTCCGGCACCGACGAGTCGGGCCTGAGGGCGCTTGCTCGCGATGACGTGCGTGTGAAGCAGTACATCGACCGGCGGTTCGAAGCCGTGCTGCCGCCGAGCGACGCGGAGGTGCAGAACTACTACCAGGCGAACGCCGGTCAGTTCACGCGAGACGGGCAGGTGCTGCCGCTCGAGGAGGTTCGGGGCGAAATCCTCGCGCGGTTCGTCGACTCCCGCCGGCGGGACGCCATCGAGGCCTGGATGGCCAGGCTGCGCCGCCGCGCCGATGTCGTCCAGCTCTACCTGCCGCAGAAGAAGGAGCCCGGAGGCGGCCGGCCCGATCAGGTCGGCCCTCCTACCGCGCACCGAATATCGTGAACTGTACGATCTGGATCACGTTGAATCCGGCATGGCTGACGACGGCGGCCGTCACCGAGCGCCGCCGCAGGTAGAGCACTCCCCACACGAAGCCGAGCAGCGTCGTTGCCACGCCGACGTCCCAGCCCTGGATGAAATGGCCCATGCCGAACACGAGGCTGAACACCACCAATCCAACGCCGGCGCCGCCGAGGTGCTGATCGAACCGATGAAGGACGAACGCCCGCTGGGCCTCCTCCTTCAGCCCACCGCTCAGCACCGCCATGGCGCCGAGAATCCACGCATCGAGCCGTGATCGAACGAGTCCCTCGAGCGGGTTGGCCGCCACGTTGTGGAGCGCGGGCACCACGTACCGGATCAGGCCCAGCACGCACGCCACGAGCACGAAGAGCGCCGGGAGCAGCGCCAGCCCCAGCACCGCCTCCCTCCCAATCGATCGGGCACCGAGGAAGAGCCCGACCGGCGACTCCCGGCTCGCGTGAAGCCTCCAGAGGATGAACCCGATGAGCACGACCAGGTCGAGCAGCCAGACCGAAGCGACAAACGGCAACGAGAGGCCGCCCCGATTGTCGATCGGGCGGTAGCCGAGAGCCACGAGGAGCACGCTCAGGCCGATCTGGGAAGGGAAGCCCGAGGCCGCCACGACCTCGAGCGAGGCCACGATCCGGGCCGATCGCGTGGTATCCAGGATTCCGTCGTGTGCGGCTGCGGTGGGGCCGTCGGGCTCGGCGACTGGGTGATCAGCCATCGAGCTGCGACTCTACCACGCTCGAAGGGACACTCTGCACTCCAGGCGGCGACGGGGGTGGCCGGACAGGGGCCGCCCGATTCGGCGTCAGACCACTCGAAAAACTAATTTCGATCGAATAAAATACGAAAGGTGCTATAATAACCGAAATTCCACAGGATATTGCGTCTGTTTCATTTCAGACACACTATATGTGGTGGGACTGGACCTTGACAACAATGCGGGCGAGCGCGATATTGGACGCTCGTAGCTGACAGGCCGCGCGAGAATCTCCCAGCTTCTCGCCTGGGTTGGATGCCACGTTGTCCGGTTCACGTTTGCCTCGGTTCGCGTCGATTCCGATTAGCCGCCACGATGAACAGCGCTACTCGGGGGGTGGGTCATCAGGCAAACGTGTCGATGGTACTCGTGTCGCGGGTGCCCGCCGCAGGGCGTGGGCGGAAGGGACCGCGGCCTCGGACTGGCTTTGACTTGATTCGGGATTCCGCCCGATGGGGCACGGGTGGTGTCCGCTCTTGCCGGAGGGGGCATGCAGCGAGGCGTGCAGGATATGGGAGAGGTCGGCGCCGATCGCGCCGATCAGGAGGTTTCGCAGGGAGCGCGCGCGGGCCATGCCGCGCCTGGATTGCGGTTCCCGAGAAGCTTCACCCAGGCGGGACGCGATCCGTTCGATGAGATCGAGTGGGACGTCCGTTCGGCGGTGATTGCGAACGAACGCGGCGAAGCCGTGTTCGAGCAGCTCAACGTCGAGATTCCGACGTTCTGGTCCCAGCAGGCGACCAACATCGTCGTTTCGAAGTATTTCCGGGGACAGCTGCAGACGCCGGGACGCGAGCGCAGTGTCAAGCAACTGATCGGCCGCGTCGTCGACGCCCTGACGGCGTGGGCGCGCGCCGACCGGTACTTCGCGTCGGACGCCGATCTGCAGGCCTTCAGCGACGACCTGAAACACCTGCTCGTCTACCAGAAGGCGGCGTTCAACAGTCCCGTCTGGTTCAACTGCGGGATCGAAAAGCACCCGCAGTGCTCCGCCTGCTTCATCAACTCGGTGCAGGACACGCTGGACTCCATCCTCTCGCTCGCCAAGACCGAGGGGATGCTCTTCAAGTTCGGATCCGGCACCGGCACCAACCTCTCGACGCTGCGGTCCTCGCAGGAGTCTCTCGCCGGGGGCGGCACGGCCTCGGGGCCGGTGTCCTTCATGAAGGGCTACGACGCCTTCGCGGGGGTGATCAAGTCGGGCGGCAAGACGAGGCGCGCGGCGAAGATGGTCATCCTCAACGCCGAGCACCCGGACATCCTCGACTTCATCACCTGCAAGGTCGAGGAGGAGCGGAAGGCGTGGGCCCTCATCGACGCGGGCTACGACGGGTCGTTCACCGGTCCCGCCTACGCGTCGGTGTTCTTCCAGAACTCGAACAACAGCGTCCGCGTCCCCGACGACTTCATGCGCGCCGTGCTGGACGACGGGCCCTGGCATACCCGCGCCGTGAGCGACAAGCGGACGATGGGCAGCTACAAGGCCCGCGATCTGATGCGCCGGGTCGCGGAGGCCGCCTGGATCTGCGGCGATCCGGGCATGCAGTTCGACACGACGGTCAACGAGTGGCACACCTGCCCGGCCACGGATCGCATCAACGCGTCCAATCCGTGTTCGGAGTACATGTTCCTCGACGACTCGGCGTGCAACCTCGCCTCGATCAACCTGATGCGGTTCGTCGACGACGGCGGGGAGTTCGACGTGAAGGCCTTCTCGGCGGCCGTGCGAACCCTCATCACGGCGCAGGAGATCATCGTCGGCAACTCGAGTTATCCCACGAAGGCGATCGAGCGGAACAGCCACGAGTACCGCCCGCTCGGCCTCGGCTACGCCAACCTGGGCGCCCTCCTGATGTCGCGGGGGCTGCCGTACGACAGCGACGCCGGACGGGCGTATGCCGGCGCCATCACCGCGTTGATGACCGGCGAAGGCTACGCGCAGTCCGCCCGGATCGCCCGGGACCACGGCTGGCCGTTCCCGGGCTACGAGAAGAATCGCGAGCCGTTCCTGCGCGTGATGCGTAAGCACCGGGATGCGCTGAAGGACATCAACCCCGCGCACGTCCCCGATACCCTCCACAAGGCCGCACGGGCGTCCTGGGACAAGGCCGTCGAGCTCGGCGAAGAGTTCGGCTACCGCAACGCGCAGGCCACCGTCCTGGCGCCGACCGGCACCATCGGCTTCATGATGGACTGCGACACGACGGGCGTCGAACCCGACATCGCCCTCGTCAAGTACAAGAAGCTCGTGGGCGGCGGGTTGATGAAGATCGTGAACAACACGGTGCCCGCGGCGCTCGCCAGGCTCGGCTACACCGAGCCGCAGATCAAGGCGATCGTCGAGCACATCGACAAGAACGAGACCATCGAGGGTGCGCCCTTCCTCAAGGACAGGGACCTGCCGGTCTTCGACTGCGCGTTCAAGCCGGCGAAGGGCGTCAGGTCGATCCACTTCATGGGCCACATCCGGATGATGGGCGCCACCCAGCCGTTCATCTCCGGCGCGATCTCGAAGACGGTGAACGTGCCCAAGGAGGCGACCGTCGATGACATCTCGAACGCCTACATGGAGGCCTGGCGGCTGGGCGTGAAGGCGATTTCCATCTACCGCGACGGCAGCAAGCGGACCCAGCCGCTCAACACCAGCAAGGACAAGGCCGGGCCCCCCGCCCAGGCGGCCGCGAAGGAGCCGGCGCACCCGATCAGGCGAAAGCTGCCGGAGGAGCGCCAGGCCATCACGCACAAGTTCGACATCCAGGGGCACGAGGGCTACCTCACCGTCGGCCTCTACGAGGACGGCACGCCCGGCGAACTGTTCCTCGTGATGGCGAAGGAAGGATCGACCATCTCCGGCTTCGCGGACGCCTTCGCGCAGGCGATCTCGTACGCCCTCCAGTACGGCGTGCCGATGCCCGTGCTGGTCGACAAGTTCAGCCACATGCGGTTCGAGCCCTCGGGCATGACGAAGAACCCGCAGGTGCGATTCGCCAAGTCGATCGTGGATTACGTCTTCCGGTGGCTCGCGACCAAGTTCATGTCGCCGGAAGCGCAGTTCAGGGTCGGCGTGAACGGACCGGATCCGTCGGAGCGCAGGGGACCCGAAGGCGAGCAACTGAAGCTCAGCGTCGTCTCGCCGCCCTCCGAATCGGCGAGCCTGAGCCTGGCGCGGATCGCGGCCATGGCGGCCATCCAGAACCAGGAGGACGCACCGCCCTGCACGACGTGCGGGGCCATCATGGTGCGCAGCGGCAGCTGCTACAAGTGCGCCAACTGCGGCAGCACGAGCGGATGCGCGTAGGATAGCCCGCGCCGCCCGAACCGATTCGGGACCCATCAAGGCCCGCCGAGACGCGAGAAGCGTCCTGGCGGGCCTTGTTTTCTGGGGGTTCAGATAGCGGTTGGCGCCACAACCTGGCGACGGCCTGTGCGCCCGCCCCGTCAGCCCTTCGGCGCGTCTTCAAGCGAGCCAAGCTGCTTCAGATGCCACTGATCGACTGCTGATGGCGCGCAGGCCGTCTCGAGAAACAGGTGTATTTGAACGAAGCCGGCTACCCCGATGCAGGTCATTGATTCGGGGCTGGTTCCAACCACCGGAGAGCGTTGTCGGAACGCACGCAACATCTGGAGCAACACACATCGCCGCCACTTGGCTCCGTGCAGCTGACCCGCCGATTCCTGACGTATGCCGCCGGCAGCAATCCGTGGCCGATGCGCGCCTGGACACCCCGAAAGTCATGCGGGAAAGTCAGTTGCCGTCGGCGTCGCCAGGGGGGAGAATGCCGTCGAATAACGCCGTGGTCGGGCGGCCCAGGCGACCGTTCGCCGGAACCTCCCGGCAAATGGCGCCAACGAGCTATCGGATGTTATGCCGTCACGAGCGGCGCAAGCTGGCGGCGACCACAAAAGCAAAGCAGGAGGCGACCATGATCAGGACCGGACTCGTCGGAACGATCATCGTTGTGGCGGCGGCGTCCGCAGTTGCTCGCCATCAGCCGATCCAGGGCGGCGTTCGAGATGGCAGCGCCATCGGCGTCTACAAGGAGTTCATGGCGCTCCCCGCCGACCAGAGGCGTGCGCGGTTCGCGGCGATGACCCCGCAGAACAAGGCCAGCCTCAAGCGATCACACATGGAAGGCTGGATCCAAGCGAACAAGGGACGATTGACGGCGTCCGAGATCGCGGTGTTCGAAGCGATGGTGGCCTATGTCACGCCAGAGGTCTACCGCAGACAGGTCGAAGGTGCCGTGGACAAGCGCGAGCAGGAGCTGAGAGCGAAGATGAGGTGCCGGGTGAGTCCAGAGGACGTCAGAGCCGCCACGAGCTTATTCGCCGCTTCGGCTACATCCGGGAGTCAGAACGCAACATGGAGCTATGTGAGCCAGGCCAAGTGCTGGGTCAGTTGGTTCCTGGAGGGGGTTATTGACTACATCCCGCGGTGAATAGGCGGCATAACATGGCGCTGCACCCGACAGCCGCGGAACTGACGCCGCGCGTCTGCGGGTGAGCGCCGGCGTTGGCCGGACGAGATCGAATATGCCTGTCAAGATTGGTGAAGTAGAGGCGCTCTTCCGGTACCCAGTGAAGTCCATGAGCGGCGAGCTTCTCGAGGTCGCCGACCTGGGCTGGCACGGTCTTGACGGCGACCGGCGCCTGGCCTTCCGTCGGGTTGACGATCGCGGCGGTTTCCCCTGGCTGTCCGCCACCAAGCTTCCAGAGCTGCTTCTCTTTGCTCCACAGCGGCGGGGACCCGCCGTCGGTGGAAACCTCCCGACGCACGTTCGCACGCCAGAAGGAAAAGAGCTGGCTGTTTTCGGCCAAGAATTGGCGACGGAGGTCGGTCGCCGCCATGGTTCACCGGTCGAGATGATGTACCTCAACCGTGGCATCTTCGACGAAGCGAGCATCTCCGTGATTACTTCCACCACGGTCGGCGAAATCGGGAGGCTCACGGCGCAGCGCCCAGACGTCCGAAGATTCCGACCGAACATTCTGATTGCATCACTGCGATCAGTCCCCTTCGAGGAGGACGAATGGGTGGGAGGCGTCCTCTCGTTCGGAGAAACCAACGAGGCCGCCGCCATAGGCATCACCAATCGCGACGAGCGCTGTTCGATGGTGAACCTCGACCCTGGCTCGGCACGCCCCGCCGCCGAGGTGCTGAAGGCGATTGTGCGGGTGAGGGACAACAAGGCTGGGGTCTACGGCACCACCACTCGACGCGGGCGCCTCGCGGTAGGGCAGCCCATCTTCTTCGAGCCGGCGGCCGAGCATCGGGAGCACCTGTGAATCGACCGGAATCTCATGCGGTGAGCGCCGCCCAACAACGGCTTGCAGCCGACAGCCGAGGCGCCTTCGAAGGAGCCGACATCGTCGAAGGCTCGTTGCGCGCCGGCCGCGGCTGAAGCGCGAACGTTCGGCGGACAAACTGTGAGTCGGAAAGACTCAGGCGCCAGATTTCCGGACGAAGTTCCAGAATTCGCGAGGGTTGAGTACGCGGATAGGCAGTCGGTCGGCGACGTCGAGCAAATCACGATCTCCGGTCACGAGCACATCGGCATGCGCGGCCATGGCCGACGCGAGGATCCATCGATCACCCGGATCTCGGAGTTCGGCGCTGCTGGGCTCCAGGGGCTTGGGAACGACCTCGTGGTCCCGCAACAGAGCCTCAACATCGTCGATCACGTCGGTTGGCACGCGCAGTTTTGCGCGAAGAACGCGCCGCAGCTCGATGAGCACGACCTCGCCGACAAGAAGATCGTGCTCCGAAAGGACGTGGCGCAGGACGTCTGCGCACAGGCCACGGGTGGAAAAGGCGCTCGCAAGGACATTGGTGTCGACAAACACCCTCACGAGACGACCTTCGACAGGTCGTCATCCGTCAGGAAGCCGCGTGCTTCCGCAAAGGGCAGCACCCGACGGCGAAGGGTCTCGAAACGCAGCAACTGCAGCTGTCGTCTGAGGGCATCGCGCACAAGGTCGCTTCGGGTCCGACCCGTCTCTCGGCAGAGGCGATCCAGCAACCGCTCTAGGTCAGGTTCGATGCGGATGGTGAGCGTGTTCTTCATTGTCTTACATCGTAACACACGTGCAAGCCATCGACAACGCCGCCGAACAAGGCCTTGCACCCGACGCCGGCCTGCCCCATGATGGCCGCCGCGGCTGAAGCCCGGCGTTAGGCCGGATGGAACCGACTCATGGTATCCGTGACGTACGAGGACCTTTCCGCGGCGTTCGACTTCGTCAGCTTCGGTGCGCCAATGGAACACTCGGCGTACATCTCGCTGGACACGGGAGCGATCTACTGGGACACGGATGCTGACTCTGGCGACGACGTCCCGGACGACCTCGGCGAATCGGATCGGTACCTCTCGATTCCGCACAAGAACGATTTGGACCTGGGCAGGGACCTGGTCCTACGTTTCGTAGCGGCAGAGCTGCCGAATCAGTACAAGAGGATCGAGGGCTTCTTTCACCGCCGAGGCGCGTACTCGCGACTGAAAGATCTCTTCTTGACCGAGGGGAGGCTCGAGGCGTGGTACGCGTTCGAGGCTCGCGAGACGGAAGCAGCCCTGAGGACCTGGTGTCGCGAGAACGTCATCCAGATCATCGATACCAGGCGCGAACCATCGGCCTAGCAACGCGCTGGAACCGACAGCGCGACGACAGCCAAGATGAAGACGCGCTGCGGCTCAGCGCGGATCGTTAGGCGGATATGATGCGAATCACGATGGTGCTTGCCATCTAGTCGCATTAGCGAGGGAGGCCATGATGGCCAAGCGGTTACTCCGATACGTTTCTGTTGTCGGCGTGGCAGTGTGCGCGGTCGCCGTGCTCCCAGCGCAAGACAGGCAGCGCGGCGCCGTGGCTTCAGGTTTGGCGATCGGTGGCCGCGTGCTCGCTCCGGACGGGCGGCCCGCGCCGAACACGTTTGTCACGGCACTCCGCCGTGCGCCAACGCCGGGCCGCGCCTTCAGACCCGTCAGCGTAAAGTTGCGCGCGATGACGAATGTGCGGGGCGAGTACCGACTCGAGGGTCTCAACGCCGGCGAGTACTTCCTGATCGCGCTCCCGCACAACGCGTATGCCGATACGAACGGCACACCGAAACGCACCGGATTCGGCAACACATTCTATCCCAGCGTCGCATCCTTCACAGCGGCGAAGGCGGTGAGCGTACGTCCGGGGATCCCGTCGACTGCGGATATCACGCTGCTACCGGTCCTCATCCGCACGGTCGCTGGCGCGGTGATTGGATTGAATGGCCACCTGGCCGCTGGCGGCACACTAGCTTTGACGCACGGTGACGGTCTGTTCGGACTCGATGGGCGTGCCGTGCTCATTGGCGCCGACGGGACATTTCGCGCACTCGGCCTGCAGCCAGGCACTTACTTTCTCCAGTTCCATGGAAGCCAGTGGCCGCCGCCCCGAGGCGTCATTCCGAACGTGTCGCAGGCGAAGGTCACTATCATCGACGCCGACGTCACAGGCGTTCGCGTCGTCCCACTGACAATGGTGCGAGCCAGCGGTCGGCTCCTAGTGGATGCCGCTGACCGGGTAGCGCTCGATGTCCGCAGAGTGAGCATTGGTGCAAGCCCTGACCCGTTCGACGGCAATCCCGGCCCGCAGCGTCCGGGTTCACCGCGCGAGGACCTTACATTCGAGTTCCAGACCTGGCCGATCCCCGGCCGCGTCCGAGTCATCATCGAAGAACCAGGGTGGGTCGTGAAGGCCATCAGGCACAATGGCGTCGACATTACGAACAAGCCGATCGACTTCGTGCAGAGTCAGGAAGTGACGGGGCTCGAAGTGATCATCGCGAGGGGATCTCTCGGCAGGTGACACCGACCGCCTAACAAGCCGCTGCAGCCGTCGGCGCTGGGGCGCCCGAGTGCGCTGCGGCTGGGCGGCGACGTTAGCCCGTCCAATCCTGTGGACGTGGCGAGTCGTGATAGGCTCCCGAGTACTGCATGGCGCTCGACTTCGAATGGGACGCCTCGAAGGCGGAAGAGAACCTCACCGAGCACGGGGTGGCCTTCGACGAAGGGCTGACAGTGTTCGCCGATCCGCTTGCCAGGATCTTCGACGACCCGGATCACTCCGACACCGAACGACGGGAGCTCATCATCGGACACTCGGCGAGAAATCGGCTGGTGCTCGTGGCGTACACTGAGCGATCGGGACGCATTCGCATCATCAGCGCGCGGCTGGCCACGCGCCAGGAACGCAACGACTATGAGCAAGCGAGAGAGTAGAACGGCGCAACCCTTAGCGGTTCGAGAAACGCGGCCGGAATACCGTTTCGACTATGCGCGAGCGCGACCAAACCGATTTGCCAGCCAGTTCAGCGACAGCACGGTCACGGTCGTGCTCGACCCGGATGTCGCTCAGGTCTTTACCTCTTCGAAGGCCGTCAACGATTTGCTGCGATCGGTCATCGCGGCGATTCCGCCTCCAGCCCGACGGACGTCAGGGTCGCGGATCCGGAAGAAGGCGGGCTAACGGCCGAATGGAGCCGACGCGCCGCCATCTTCGCGTGTTCCGTCAGAACGGCGCGCGGCTCATTCGGGGTCGTTCGGCCAAGCCCACAGCCCGCAGCGTACCGAATGCAGGTGTTTCCCGGGACACCGCGACGTTGCGGCAACCTGCGGCCGCTTGGAGGCAAAAGTAGGGGGACCGAAGAAAGGGATTCTCGAGATGGCCCACCCAGCGCCGCTTGACCGCCACCCTGGGCGGCATGTCAAGCTCCTGGCGCTTCCACCAACCCGGTCCGGGCCGAATTGGCGGCAGATCGACCGCGAACGACGATGTTCAACAGCTCTACGATCGGGGAAGCGAGCGGGACAAAGTAGTCCGCTGGCGACGCCCGGCCGTCAAGCCGTAGCGGCCTGCATCTCTGGCGGTCGAGGCGTTCGGAGATCGACTTGTCTACGTGAGCGCAGTGGTCGGCCCGCCCGGACCAGAATCCGGAGGCTCGCGCTTCCCGCCGATCCATCCGAGGACCATCAGGAGGATGCCGAACCCCGCGCGAGCACTCTCCTCGATGATCTGGATCGACCCGTGGAGGTGCATCGAATTGTGAAGGCCGAGCGCCTGGAGGCCGAGCAGCCCGCCAAGCGCGAACGCCAGCCCGCCGGGCACCCGTGCGCGGACGAGTACGGCGGCGAAGAGCAGCGACAGTCCAAGCATGCCGCCGCCGATGTCGGCCCACCACTCGAGGCGCGCGAAGACGATCATGTCGGCGATGGCCGCGACGACGGAGTAGACGCCGTAGCCGGCAAGCCCGAGCGTCGCGGCGGTCAGCATGGACCCTGTTGTATCATGCCGGGATGCCTGTCCGCACGGCACGCCGGCAGGTCGTGCAGAACGGCCGCCGATTGAGTTTCACGGACGCCTCGCACGGCGAAGCCGCATCCGTAATCGTCTTCCTGCACGCGTTTCCCCTCCATTCCGGCATGTGGGCGCCGCAACTCGGCGACTTGCCCGCGGGTTGGCGCGCCCTGGCGCCTGATTTTCGCGGTTTCGGCGCATCCGACAGCGACACTGACCCCTCGGGCGCGGGGTCGACGCTCGACGACTACGCCGGCGACATCGTGCGGCTGCTCGACGATCTGGGCGTCGAGCGGGCCCTCTTCTGCGGGTTGTCGATGGGAGGCTACACGCTCTTCACCGTGCTTCGGCGATGGGTGGATCGCGTGTCCGGGATCGTTCTCGCCGACACGCGCGCAACCGCCGACACCGGGAAGGGGATTGCCAGCCGGCTGGCGATGCTGGACAAGCTCGACCTCGAAGGGCCGCCCGCCATTGCCTCCGAGATGCTGCCCGGGCTCCTTGGCGAGACGACGAAGCGGGAGCGGCCGGCGATCGTTCAAGCCGTCTCGACGATGGTGCTGGGCGCAGGGGAGTCGGGCATCCGCCACGCTATCCGCCGGATGATGAACCGGCCCGACTCGGTTCCGCAGCTCGGGACGATCACCTGCCCCGCGCTGGTCATCGTCGGGGAGGAAGACACGCTGACGCCGGCCCGCGAGAGCGTCGCGCTCGCCGAGGGGATTCCAGCCGCGTCGATGGCCGTCATCCCGGGCGCGGGGCATCTCTCGAACCTCGAGCGCCCGGATGCCTTCAACGCGGCGCTCTGGTGGTTCCTCGCGAGTTTCGGTGTGTTGCGAGGCTGATCGTTTGCACGTCCTGAAGCCAGCAGGCTGGCTTGTGAAGTCGGTCGCCGTCAGGAGTCACCCCATGGATCTTGGACTCGCTGGTAAAGTCGCCATCGTCACCGGTTCGAGCCGCGGACTTGGGCTGGCCAGCGCCATCTCGCTGGCGAACGAGGGGTGCCACGTCACGCTCTGTGCCCGCGGCGCGGACCAGCTGCGCCGGGCTGAAGGCGAAGTGGCGGCGCGCTGCGGCGATCCGACTCGCGTGCTCGCCGTCAGAGCCGACATGGCCACGCCGGACGGAATCGCCGGCGTGCTCGAGAAGGCGGTCTCCCGCTTCGGCGGGATCGACATCCTGGTGAACAACTTCGGGCTGGCCGGCGGGGGCGACCTGCTCGAGACGGGTGACGATGAGTGGCAGGAGGCGATCGAGCAGACGCTCTATCCCGCGATCCGGGCGTCGAGGCAGGCCGTGCCGCATCTTCGTGCGCGAGGTGGAGGCGTCATCCTGATGATCGCCTCGATCTTCGGGCGGGAAACGGGCGGCAGGATGACCTACAACGCGGTGAAGGCGGCCGAAATCAGCCTCGCCAAGTCGCTCTCGCGGCAGCTTGCCCGCGATAACATCCGCGTCAACAGCATCGCGCCGGGTTCGATCCTGTTCCCCGGCGGCTCCTGGTGGAAGCGCCAGCAGGCCGACCCGGCCGGCATCGCCGAATTCGTGCGGCGCGAAATCCCGTTCGGCCGTTTCGGCACGCCCGAGGAAATCGGCGACGTCGTCGCCTTCGTCGCCTCGCGGAAAGCCAGTTGGGTCAGCGGCGCCTGCATCGTCGTCGACGGCGGGCAGTCGAGAGCGTTGTTCTAGGCACTGGTTCGCGGGAGGCTCCTGATGTCGACCGAAAAGAAGACGTCACCCTGGGTCTATGTGGGAATCGGCTGTGGAGTCGTCGTTGGCCTCATCGTGATCGCTGTCGTCGTCGTGGGGTATGTCGGGTACCGCTTCGCCCGCCAGGTCTCAACCGAGTTGAACGATCCCGTCGCGCGTGAAGCGAAGGTCAAGACCGTGCTCGGCGCCGATACGATCCCGGACGGATACTATCCGGCCATGGGGTTGTCGATTCCCTTCCTCATGGACATGGCGATCCTCTCCGATCGGGAGGGTCTTCCGTCCGGGGGCCGTCCGTTCGATCTCCGCGGCTTCATCTACGTGAACATGCGGTCCGCGTCGAAGCAGCAGACCGAGCTCAAGGACTTCTTCGAGGGAAATGCCGACGAGCCCAGCATGCTCAGACAGCAGTCGATTCGCCTGCGGCACGGCGAAGTCGTCGGGCGGGGCGAGATTCACGACAAGCAGCGCCGCATCCTGTATGTGGCGCAACGAGGCCGCGTCGAGATGCGCGACGCGGAGGTCGAGGGACTGACCGCCATGTTGCTCATCGAATGCCCCAGCGACGGGCGGGCACGGCTTGGGATCTGGTTTGGGCCCGACCCGGATCCGTCGGCCCCCGTGAAGACCGCGAACTTCAAGGGCTCGCCCGCCGACGAGAGTGCGATTCGGGACTTCACCCGCCAATTCGACTTCTGCAGGAAGCAGTAGAGGCATGAACGTCCGGCGGCCGTTCGACTCGCTGCGACGGTACCGGACAGGCGCGCTGCCCGCTACTTGTCCACAATCTCCATCGTCGCGGTGGACCGGACAAGGCTCTTGACGTTGACTTGCTCGCCGCCCGGGCTCGGCATCGACATCGTCATTGGCATGTCGCTCTTGTACGATGATTTCAGCACGCGTCCTTTGGCGATGTCGAACAAGACCTCGCCCTCACCCTTGCAATCGGCGATCTTGAAGGTCATCCCCATCGGACCGGCTTGCGGGGACGGCGCTACCTGCCTCATCGAGATGGCCGTCGCGATTCGGGCGACTGGTGACCCGCTGTTGCTCTCGATGCCGACAAGCGTAGAGGTCTTCGACGTCGAGAGCGTTCCCATATTCGGAATGCTCATCGGGAACTCGCCCGTCCAGGTGCCGCCAGTCGTGACGGCATGATCCGGAAACGTCACGAAGCCCTGGCTAAACGTGCTCCTGACCGCTTCATCGGTCATGCCAGCCTTTAGCTGACTGACGAATAGCGCCGCTGCCCCGCCCTGCGGGATAGTCTTCATCATCTTGTCGACGATACGGGAAAGGCCTTCCACCTTGATGACGGCCCCGGTCGGTGCCATGGTGATCGTGATCGGCTCGCCAAGCATCGCGGCCAGCGTCGCGCGAAGTTCCGGCGGGCCCGAATCAGCCGCCGTGTCCGCCGCCGCGCTGTCGAATACGGTCTTTCCATCCTGCGTGCTCATCTCCATGCGCATCGACTCGACGGTCTGGCTCAGCGTCGCGCTGCCGTCGGCGGCCACGTCCAGGACCTTCAGGCGAACAACCTGGACACTGGTCTGTTCCATCTGCATCTCGGCGACGCCGGGCATACCGCTCATCGTCGTGCTGCCCTGCACGGTGAATCGATAGCGGAGATCGTCTCCCTTGATCCAGCGATACTGCAGCGTCGTGCCTTGCCCGAACGCGACCGATGCGCCAACGAGGATGACTGGCACGCAGGCCAGCATGGCGACGCTGGTTCTCATGAGACCTCCTCCGATCATGATGGCACGCTTCCCGGATCGGGTCCAAGGCCGGCCCCGTCACTCCGCGGCGTCGATCGCCGTGACGTCGATTCGATCGAGGACGCGGCCGAGGGCTTCGATGATGAGCCAGCACTCGGCAAGGACGAACGCGGTGAAGAAGAACGCCGGCAGGACAATCAGCAGGGCGTGCGTGAAGAAGTAGACGGCAAACACGACGAGCCCGGCGACGGCCGCGGCGGGAAGCAGCGAGACGGCGAGCGTGAGCATGATCCCCGCCAGCATCAGCATGCGTTGACCCATCGCCGCAATGCCGCGCGCCCTCGACGCGCCGGTGACGGACCACGCGGGAAAGAGCACGGCAAGGCCGTTCAGGAGCACGATCTGCGGCAGAAGGACCGCGGGCGCCACGACGATCGCGGCCGCCACGAACGACCACTTGCTCGCCGGGATGACGCCTGCAAAGCCCCCGCCGCGAGGAAGGTCTCCTGTGAGGAGCGCACCGGTCAGGACGAGCGTCCAGACAACGACCGACATCACGAGGGTCGGCGCCAGCACTTCGCCGCGAACGAGCGCGGCGCCCCGCACGGGCCACGTCTTGAGCAGCGCGAGGCTGGCAAGGTCCTGCCTGAGGTCGTTGCGCATCATCTGGGGGCCCATGAGCATCATCATGGCGCCGAATCCCAGGCTGGTGACGCCGAAGAACACGGCATAGCCTCCCAGGCCCCGGCCATAGCCCCGGACCGCGAGCGCGAGGATCAGCACGAACGGCACGATTCGCACGAGCGTGCGGACCGAGGCGTATCGCCCGAGCAGGATGAGGTTCTTCCAGAGGATCGCGGTTTCCGGCGGACCGTCGATCGCGAGCCGGAACGGCGTGGCGGTGCGCCCGCTCCGCGCGACGGGTTTCGGCGCCGCACGCTCGATCGCCCGTTTTTCGGCGTGCGCGGCAGACGCTTCCTCGAACGCCGCGTCGGACCGGAGCACCCAGGCGTAGTTCAGCGCGAGCATGGCGAGAACCGGCGGCAGGGCCGAGAGGAACTCGGAGGGCGTGGCCGAGATCGGCAGCCGCACGAGCGCCCGGAACGGCCAGAGCACGACGCCAGCCGCCCCGGTCGTCGAGAGGCGCAGCAGCTCGTCCATCAGCCTGCCGCGATCCTCGAGGAGGGCGCCGAGCGCGGCGCGGTTCTCCGCCAGCGTCCAGATCAGGATCGCCACGCACCCGAGCACCACGGCGAGCGGAGCCCACTGCCGGGCAAGGCCGCTTCGCCCGTGCTGCGCGAGGCTCATCCGGCTGAGCGCGACACCGGTGAAGTGCAGGCTGACCACCATCATCAGCAGCCACACTCCGGCGGTGATCATCCACCCCTGGCCGAGAGAAGCCGGCCGCATGAACAGGGTGAGGATGATTGAACTGAAGCCGACGCCGAGCTGCGAGCGAAGGAGCTTGTAGTGAATGAGCTCGCGCCTCGTGACAGGCGCCGGGAAGAGGAACTGCACCTCGGGCCGCGAGAAGGTGATCGCCCGGCCGGCGCCCGGCAGCACCCAGCCGACGGCCGCCACGATGAAGAGGAGGAGGCTGCCGAGGACCTGCGCCGGCACGGCGAGCATGCTCAGCACCGACGCGCCGCCGGTAACGGCCACGTTCCGGCCGCTTCGCCCACTCCCTCGGAAGAACATCAGGTAGAAGTACGCCAGGCCGGCCACCAGGCCGACGAGGTATCGCGGCTCGCGCAGCCGCCAGAGCCACCGGCGCACGCGGTTCCTGATCGAACAGACCGAGAGATACAGGAAGGCTCCAGCCATCTAGGGATCGCCCGCGGTGGCCTTGAGGAAGATCTGCTCGAGCGATGACCCTGCCGCCGCGAGCTCGGGCCGGGCCCGAAGCTCGTCGAGCGTGCCGTCGGCGATCTTCACGCCGTGATCGATGATGATGATCCGCGTGCAGATCTCCTCGACCAGGTGCAGCAGGTGCGACGACACCACAACGGCCGCCCCGGCCCGGCCGCGCGCGACGATGGTCTCCTTCATGTGGCGGATGCCGAGCGGGTCGAGCCCGGTCAGCGGCTCATCGAAGAGCATGGCCGCCGGGTCGTGGAGCAGCCCGCAGGCGATCGCCAGCTTCTGCTTCATGCCACGCGAGAGCTCGGAGGGCAACGCCCGTTCCTTGCCGGAGAGCTGCAGCTCTCCGACCAGCCTGGCGGCGCGCGCTTCCGCGTCGCGGGCCCTGTAGAGCCGCGCCGTCAGGCGGAGATGCTCCATCACCGTCAGGTATTCGAACAGCTGCGGCTCGTCCGCCATGAAGGCGACCCGCCGCTTCGCCTCGACCGGATCCGAGACGATGTCGTGGCCGTCGATCGTGATGGTGCCGAGCGTTGGCGCTTGAATGCCGACCAGGCAGCGCAGCGTCGAGGTCTTGCCGGCGCCGTTCGGCCCGATCAGTCCGAGGATTTCCCCCGGCGCCACCGCGAACGAGAAATCGTCGACCGCCTTGACGGTGCCGTAGGTCTTGGTGAGGTGGGAAACTTCGATCACAAGACGCAGTCTATCTCAGGCAGGCGGCAGGCCAACTGATGTCGGCCTGCCGCTCGCGCCACGCGTCGATTGGATCCGATGAACGGCTTATCGCTCCGCCGCTCCGCCCCGGCCCCCTCGGCCGCCTGTCGCCGGCGGAGGCGTCATCGGTGGAGCCGGCGGAACGTAGGTCCAGTTGAGCACCGCGTTGAACATCATGTTGAACTCGCCGTGGTTCTGCCAGCGGTAGACCGGGTTGCTGGCGAACAGGATCACGCGGCCCTTCCCGTTGTAGGCATTCGGCACATCCACGACGAACGGGCGCTGGCGCAGCTGATCCGCTCCGGTCATGTTGCCGCTCAGCACCGAAGCGTCGCCGCCGGCATAACGGCCGAGGATATTGCCTTGGTCGGCCACGCCGACGCGGAACGTGATCCCGCCCACATACTTGATGGGAAGCGTCTTGACCGCGTACCCGTAGAAGATCGGGTGCTCGGGGCGCGCGATCTCGGCCTGGATGATGGGCCGCTGCGCCGTGACGCCGGTGACGGGCTCGGCGTCAATCGTGTGCGCCCATCCAAACTCGATCGGGAACCGGCTCGCCGCTCCGGCCGTGATGAGCGTTCCGCCGCCCTCGAGGAATCTCGCGAAGGCGTCCACGCCCTCCTGCCCGAATCCGCCCGACATGTCCGCGGTCTCACCGTAATCGCCGAGGAACTTGTACCTGTCGCTCTTCTGGTACGGCTGGGGCCGCGCGGCCGCCGCCTGCAGCACGGTCTGGCGGTTGATGTTCTGAGCCGCCATGATGATGACGTCGTACTTGCTCCGCAGGTCGCCCTTGCGTACCAGCTCCTTGTAGATCAGGTCGTAAGGGATGCCGAAGCGGTCGAAGGTCAACCGGTACCATCCGAGATCCTGCGTGCTCGTCCACTGCGAGTAGATCGCGATCCGCGGCACGGCCGCGTCGTGAGCGGCGACGGACGGCAGGCTCGCGAGCGCCGCGCCGGTCAGGCCCAGCTCTTCGATGGCAGCGCGCGCAGCGGCGGTGGGCAGCCCCCCGACGATGAACGATCCGGCCGGGAATTCGATGCCTTCCGCCGTGAAGCTCTTCTCCGCGATCCTCATCGGAACGTTGCGCAGCCGGTAGCGGAACGCGATCATCTGGTTCGATCCGAAGTGCGCCACGGCCAGGCCGGCGCTCCCGCTGCCGGCGACCTTGCCCTTCAGCGCCACATCCTTCACCGGGGTCGTCGCGGCCTTGAGGATGGCCGGGTCCGAGATCTCCTTGACGTCCACGAGCATCAGCAGGCCCATCGTCCAGCCGCTGTCGTCGTAGGTTGTCAGCCTCGAATCGGGGTAGACCTGTTTTTCGAGCAGGTTCTTGGCAAGCCGTCCATAGGGCTGGTCCCGCTTGATCACGAACGAGCCGGACGGGAAGGTGGCGTCGCCCAGCTTGAGGTCGCTCGTGAGCTGGCCGACCTCGATGCCCTGCACCCTGAGGATTCGAACGAGCTCGGCAACCTTGGTCATCTCGCGCTGCACGGGAATGACGAAGCCGTACGGCGCCTTGGATCTGCCGTCCTCGATCGAATTCCGCGACTTGATGTAGAAGTTCTCCACGACGACGTTCGGGAACATGGCGGTGAGCTGCAGCGAGGAGAGCACGCCCGTTTCCATGTAGTTCGTGTTGTTCCGGCGCGTGAACGAGTTCGCCGCGTTCGGCGGCACCGGAATGCCGCGGTACCACTCGCGATCCTGGTTGCCGCCGCGCCCGGTCGGCAGTGCAGGCCCTCTTCCGCCGCCCGGTCCCTCGGGCGGTCCGCCGCGGCCGGCTTCCGGAGTGCCCCCGCGGCCGGCCTCTGCCTGTTGCCCACTCCGTCCGCTTTCTCCCTGGCTGCCGCGGCCCGCTTCACCCTGGCCTGCGCGGCCGGCTTGTGTCCCGCGCCCCGCCTGTGCGGTCGCGGCTTGAGGCGGAGTCTGCGGAGGCGCCTGCGACGGAGCCGGCGCGGCAGCAGGCGCCGGCGTGGAGCTTCCCCGTCCGGTCGCCGGTGACCCGGGGTCCCGGCCCGACTGCGTCTCGTACATCTTCATCAAGCCGTTGTGGTTGTAGGCGACCGATCCGAGGTAGCCAGGCGACCAGCCGTCCATGAACGCGTGGGTGTAGACGCCAGGCATGCCCCACTTGGTCATCTGTGCGAGCTCCCAGTTCGAGAACCAGGGCAGCTCGGCGAAGAGGAGCGGGTCGAGATTCGGATTCTGCGGCGGTCCGCCGCTGTAGGTGTAAAGCAGCGGCATCGACTCGTGCAGGTCGTGCATGATGGGCGGATGCGCGGTGTAGTACCAGTCGGTCAGGGCGCGCATCTGCACGAGCGCGACGTTGATGTCGCGATTGTTGTCGTGGTAGACGTATTTCCCCCAATACGGAACCGCGCCGATGCCGCCGGCACCGCCGCGGCCCTCCTGCGCGCCGCCCTGGCCCGCCCGGCCCGCCGGGGGCGGATTGGTCTGGTCCGACGGAGCATCCGATGGCGGAGGCGCAGCAGCCGCCTGCGCCGGCGATACTTCGAGCCCACGGTAGAACCAGTCGACGGCCCGGTCGCGCCCATCGGCGTCGGCGACTGGCGTGACCGACACGTACACATTGTTGCGAATCTGCGTGATGAGCGGAGAGGTCTCGGTGGCGATCCGGTAGACGAGCTCCATGAGCATCTCCGAGGGTCCGCTCTCGGTGCTGTGGAGCCCGCCAATCAGGTGGTAGTTCGGTTTGGTCGTGGCGATGAGCGTCCGGGCTTGCGCGTCGGCAAGGCCCCGAGGATCCGCCAGCTTCGCGAGGTTGTCGCGATTCTGCTGGAGGCCCTTCATGTTCTGTTCGGACGAGACCCAGACGACGACGAGGTCACGGCCCTCGTCGCTCTTACCGATCACGTCCACCTTCACCCGCGGCGTCGCCGCCGCGAGCGCGCGGTAGAACTTGAGGATGTCGGCATAGTAAGTCAGCTTCCGGGGCGCCCCGATGTGGTAGCCGATGACGTCCTTCGGCGTCGGGATGCCCTTGACGAGGGGCAGATGGTCCACCAGCGGACTGCCGTAGCGGGCCTCGCCGGTCCACTCCTTGTAGTCCCTCGCGAACGAGTCGTCCTGCCGCTGCTTCGGATCACGGGTTTCGGTAGCGGTCTGCTGCGCACCGGCGATGGCGATGGCCATCAGCGCCACGAGCGATCCGAGCAGGACCGTCGTGTGGAAACGACGGGAGGGGCTGGCACCGTTAATCACACGGACTCCTTTAGACAATGGGGACTTCGATAGTCGGCTGCAGGCTCCAGGCATCAGGCCACAGGCCTTGTCACGCCTCGTTTCAGAATCCCAGACGGAAGCGTCGGAAGACCACGGGCACACCGTTCGGCATGGCGTTGCCGGAGGCACAAGGCCTGAAGCCTGAAGCCCGGAGCCTGAAGCCCCGAGCCTGTCGCCTGTGCCGCCTGAAGCCTGTAGCCGGATCGTTCGCGATGATACACGCCAACTACGGCCGTGTCTTCTTCCCGGCTGCCAGCTCGGCCTTCAGGACCTCGACCGCCTTTTCGATCTGCACGTCGCGGCCGGCGGCGAAATCAGCGGGCGTGTTGTCGATGTACACGTCCGGAGGCACGCCGTAGTTTTCCATGTTCTCGCCCTTCACCGTCCACACGCCGCTGCCCGGCGTGCGGATCGACGATCCGTCGAGCAGCGTGTACGACCCGGTGCCGATGACGGCTCCCATGGTCGGCACGCCGACCGTCTTGCCGAGCCCGAGGTCCTTGAATCCCGCCGGGAACATCTCGGCGTCGGACGCGGACCGCTCGTTCTGCATCACCACCATCGGGCCGTAGAAATTCTGCGGACGGGCGATTTGCATGTTCGCGTCGCGCCCAACCGTGAACTGGTACTTCCGTCCGGCGAGGATCGACAGCAGCTCCTGGTCGATCCCGCCGCCGCCGTTGAACCGCTGATCGATCACGAGCGCCTTCTTCGTGCGGTTGGCGGCGAGGTCGAGCTCGAACTGCCGTAGCGAGGGCGCGTCCATGGCGCGGATGTGCAGATAGCCGATCTCCCCGTTGCTCAGTTTGGTCACCATGTCGCGCCGATCGGAGACCCACTTCGCGTACTGCAGATTGCCGAACGCGCCGCTGTTGATCGGCTCGATCGTCAGCTCCCAGGCCCCGTCCTTCACGGGCTTGTTGTTCAACAGGAAGTGGAATTTCTGGCCCGAGGCGAGCGTCAGGTACTTCCAGTAGTTCTCCGACGTCTTCAGCTCGTGCCCGTCGATCGAGATGATGAAGTCGCCCTGGTGGATCTTCAGGTAGTCGTGGTCGGCCGGCCCCGCCTTGTAGATGTGACCAACCTTGAAATACCCGGATGGATCCGCCACGAGGTCGAAGCCCGGAAACCGGGTCTGCGCCGGGGAGCGTTCGACGGCCGCGGGCCCGCCGCTCACGCCGGTGTGCGACGCGTTCAGCTCGCCGATCATCATCATCATCACGGCGTGCAGCTCTTCCTCGTCCACCAGGTAGTCGAGCAGCGGCTCGTAGGTCTTCTTCTCGAGATTCCAGTCGGCGCCGTGCATCTTGGGATCGTAGAAACGGTTCTTCATGATGCGCCAGCCCTCGTTGAAGACCTGGCGCCGCAATGCCTTGTGATCGACCTCGAGGTTCACCGTGAAGTTCACGCGGCGCGCCGTCGCGCCGCCGGCCGAGGGTGCGGACTCCGGTGCGGCCGCTGCGCCGCCACGTCCTCCCCTGCCGCCGGCCGCCCCGCCCGAGGCGGGAGTCGCGGCTCCGCCGCCGCCCCCGCCAACCGGAGCCGCGTAGAGCCCCCGGCCCGATCGGAAGTAGATGGTGCGTCCATCTCGCGTGAAGACCATGCCGCCGCCCCCGCCAAAGCCGCCGCCGCCCCCACGCCCGCCACCGCCTGCGGCCGGCGCTTCGGGAGCCGGCTGCGGGACGCGCGTGGCCTGATCGGTCTCGACGTTGATGATGTAGATCGCCGGCCCGGCCGCTCCGCCTCCAGCTCCGGCGCGACCGCCTCCAGCCGAGGCCGTCGAAGAGGTGAAGGCCACCGAGTGGCCGTCCGGTGTCGGCGTCAGTCCGCCGAACGTATCGCCGGTCGGATTCAGCCGCCGCGCACGGCGCGCGAACCCGTCCCAGTCGAACTTGACCTCGACCATCTGTGCTCCCGTCGCACCGGCGCCCCGGCCGCCGCCCTGCCGCGACGCCGCTTCGGCCGCAAGGCCCTGTGCCTCGGTGTCGATGTCGCGATTCACCGGGTTCTTGTCCTGGTCCTGGAGCGAGACCACCCACATCTCCATCGTGCTCGGGAACCGGCCGCCCGTCGAGGCGACACCCGAGCTGACACCGGCCGACGAGGTGAAGACGAGGTACTTGCCGTCGGCCGTGAAGACGGCGGCATTCTCGGCGTAGAGCAGGCTGTCGTCGGAGATGTGTCGCTCCTCGCCGCCCGTGATGGGCGCCACGTAAACGTGACTCCGCATCGTGCGATCGTGCTTCGAGAAGGTCACCCACTTGTTGTCGGGTGACACCGCGACCGATCCGATCCGGCCGATGTCGGTCGAGGTGACCGTGGCCGTCTTGCCGTCGGCGACCGAGTACGCGAAGAGCGCCTTGTCTGCGGCGGTGTAGAGCAGGAGCTTCGAGTCGGGCGTCCAAAGCAGCGTGCCCTTCTCGTTGGCGAGAGCCGACACCTGCTTCAGGTTCTTGCCGTCCGGATCGCAGAGCCACACATCGTCGTTACCGGCGCGGTCCGAGATGAACGCGACGTACTTGCCGTCGGAGGACCACTTGGGCGACTGGCTTCGGGACGCCATCCCGTCGGGCGCGACGCGGGTGATGTCGCCGCGATCGGTCGCGATCGTGATGATCTGGCCCCGGGTGGACACGACGGCCCGGCGGCCCGAGGGCGACAGGTCGAAGCCATCCACGTCTCCGGCCACCGTTTCGACGTCGGACTGGTTGCCCTTTTCGTCGGCGCTGATGTCGAGCTTGATTTCGCTCGTCCGGCCCGAGGCGACGTCGAGCTTCCAGATCCCGAAGTTCTCTTCGTACACGATGACCTTGCCGTCACTCGACATGGAAGGCCAGAACAGGCTGCCGCTCGAGTGCCGGGTGACCTGCACAGGCTGCCCGCCGCCGGCGCTCACCTTGTAGATGTTGTTCACGCTCTCCCGGACCTGCGGGCTGCCCGGCTTGACCGACTTGTCGTTCGGCAGCGGGTCGGCGACGTAGTAGATCTCGTCCTTGGGCCCCCACATCGGCCAGTAGCGGTTGTAGCGCTCGTCGCCGATCTTCCTGAACGTCTTCTTCGCGATGTCGCCGATCCAGAGGTCGGCCGCGTAGCTCCCGCGATAGTGCTTGCGCGACCAGACGCTCGGGTGGCGGTTGAAGACGACCTGCGTCCCGTCCGGCGAGAACGCGCCCCAGTAGCCCCAGTCGACGGGCAGCGCCGTTTCGAGCCCGCCGCCGACCGGCACTTCGTACAGCGTCGCGACACTCGGGAATGCCCCTTCGCCGCGGGCCGAGCGGAAGACCACCCGCTCGGAATCCCTCGACCAGCTGACGACCTCGTCGTTGCCCGTGTGGAACGTCAGCCGTCTCGGCGTTCCGCCGCCGACCGGCACGACGAACACGTCGTAATTGCCGTAGCGGTTGGACGAGAACGCGATCCACTTGCCATCGGGCGAGAACCGTGGGTACACGTCGCGGCCCACGTTGTCGGTCAGGTGAAACACGTTCGAGCCGTCCTCGTTGGCGAGCCAGATGTCGCCGAGGTAGCTGAAGGCGATCCGGCCGGCCCGGAAGTCCGGGTGGCGCGCCAGCTTGACCGGCGCCGCCGCCGCGAGCGTGCTTATGGTCAGGAACACGAGAACGGTAAGAAAAGGCGCTCGTCGTATCATGGTCACACCTCATCTGCCACGGTCGGGATCCATCAGGCTGCTCCGGGAGGCCGATCGGTCATTTCGCGACCGGCCGCGCCGGCTTCAGGTACTTCTCCCACCAGCCAAGCTCGTTGATCATGCGGTGCACGTTGTTCCAGTGGCCGGCGATGCCATGGGGCTGGCCGGCGTACTGGATCATCCTCGCGGGCACGCCGCGGCGCCGCAGCGCAAAATACATCTGCTCGCCCTCTTCGTACGGCACCCGCTGGTCGACCTCGCCGTGAATGAACAGCGTCGGCGTTCTCACGTTGCCGGCGTAGGTGAGCGGCGACTGCCTGATCATGCGATCGCGGGCCGAAGGATCCCACGGCGTTCCGTAGAACTCGGTTTCCTTGGTGCGATAGATGTCAGCGGTGCCGTAGTCGCTCACCCAGTTGGTGATGCCGGCGCCGGTAATCGCCGCCGCGAACCGGTCCGGATACTGCGTGATCAGCCAGTTCGTCATGAACCCGCCGTAGGAATGCCCCGTGTGGCCGATACGCCTGGGATCGACCGGGTAGCGGGCGAGAACGAAGTCGATGCCCGAGATCACGTCCTGTCCGTCCCGGTTGCCCCACTCGCCCCAGGTGGCCCACTTGAAGGCCTCGCCGTAGCCGGTGGAGCTGCGGAAATTCGTGTCGAAGACGAAGTAGCCGTTCGCGGCGAAGAACTGCGCCTTGAAATCGAAGCTGTAGCCGGTCGCCGCGTGCGGCCCGCCGTGACTCATCACGATCAGCGGATACGGCCCGTTCCTCGGATCGAAGCCGTAAGGCGGCAGCAGCCACCCTTCGATCGGCGTGCCGTCCTTGCTCTTCCAGCTCAGCCGCTCGGCGCGGCTGAAGGCAATCTCTGCGGTGAGCCCCAGGTGCACGTTCGTCAGCCGGCGCTCGCCGGTCCCGTCGATATTCGCCGCATACACCTCGGGCGGCGAGTCGTGGACGCCGACGGTGTAGGCCATACGGGTAAACGCCTTGTCGAACGTGATCCCGTTGAGGCGGCGCGGGCCCTTCGTCACCTGTTCAACCCGGCCGTCCGGCACTGAGACCCGGAACAGATGGTTCTCTCCGCCGATCGCGGCGGGGAAGTAGATGAACCGGCTGTCGAGAGACCACCGCGTCGCACCCGGCTCCAGGTCCCATGCCGCGGTCAGGTTGATCGGTTCGCCGCCGGCGACGGGCCGGATGTACAGGTCGCTCGGCCCCCCGTGATTCCGCTTCTCGCGAATGATGAGATCCGTGCCGGGATCGCGGACATACGACAGGAACTTCCCGTCGGGCGAGTAGCTCACGTCGCTGTAGACATTCCAATCGTCGGTGAGGCGCGTGATGCGGCCCTCGAGGTTGACCGTGAACAGATCCGGACTCTCGTATTTCAACTCGTCCCGATAGTCCGGGTCCGCCAGGAATGCGATCTCCGCGCTGTCGGGGCGCCACGCGAGGCCTGCCGGACGGATGTCGTCGCGACCGACGATGGTCTTCCGCTCCTGGCCATCGGGCGAGGCGAGCACGATCTGCGCCGCCGGGCGAGCGCGCGTGTTGGGCGCAGGAAACGGCTGACCGTCGCGCTGGAAGTCCTTCCAATCGAAGGTGACCCCTTTGAAGCGTTCCTGGTGCCGGCGCTCGAAGTCGGTCATCGGCTCGGGCTCGCGCCGTGGCTGGGCCATGTCGACCGTTGTGGCGATCCACCTGCCGTCGGGGCTTGGAACGCCGGTTCCTGCTCCCTCACCAGGCCCGGCTGCGCCGCCTCGCCCTCCCCGTCCCGCGGCCGTCCTTCCCCGCGCGGACCTGGCCGGCGGCGTTTCGGAGCTCGCGGGATCGATCGTCCACTGCAGGCGGTCCGCCGAGTACTCGAGCCGGCTGGCGTCGGTCCAGCGGGCGCCAGACACATCCCTTCCGTAGTGCAGCACTCGCCGCGGTCGCCCTGGGCCGTCAGCGGCGACGACCCACGTCTCGGCGCGCGAGGTGTTGTCGTCTTCGATGCGGTTCGAGACGGTGTAGCTGACGAAGCGGCCGTCGGGCGAGATTGACGGGCTCCCGACTTGCGGGATCCGGTAGTAGTCCTCGATCGTCAGCGCGCGGCCGATCGCGGGAGCCTGCTGGGCACGGGGCACCGACGCCTGCGCCAGGACAACAAGCGCGCAGGAAACGGCGGCGAGAACCTGCTGTCGGGACGCGAGGAACCAGCCTGGCAGCCGCGGCATTCGGACCTCCACCTTGGGAACGTGCCGCGAATCATAGCAGAAGAGGGGGAGTGTCAGCGGTCCCGGGGGAGCAGGCCCGGGCGGCCTTTGATCGCGACCGATCCGAAGTGGCGAAGGTGCACGGTCGCGACGAACCGATGTGGCGCGGGGAGGACGACCGGAGTCGATACCGACCCCGGTCTCCGGCAACGCTCGCGCACCGCCGATCAGCCTTGACTGGCGTCCCAGCCCGCGTTGAGGTGGGGCATCGTCCAGTTCTTGATAGGGCGCGGCTCCAAGACCGGTGCGCCGAGCGCCGGGCACGACAGGCAGTACGTGCCGGTGCGGGTGCCGAACCAGATGAGATGGCGGTCCCATTCCACGAACACCTTCTCGGCGTCGCCGCGGAACCAGCTGTCGTAGTCCTCAGGCTTGCCGGCATGCGGGGGAATGAAATAGGCGAGTTCCCGCACGTTGGTCGGGTCCGAGAGGTCGTGCACGCGGATGCCGGCGTTGAACCACGTCGTCACGGTGATTTCCGGCCTGGCGGTGCCCGGCGCGACCCAGCACTGGATGTTGTGCGTGGTGAATCGCCCGTTCGCCAGGCAGAAGTCCGCGTACGGCGCCTCGGGCGGCGGAACCGGCCGCGGGAACTGCCCCATATAACGAGGCTTGCGCGGATCGTTGACGTCGATGAGGTGCTGGGGCTTGTAGGGCTCGCGGCAGTCGGGCAGGTGCCCTTCCGGAATCGCGATCACGATGTTGTGGAGCCGATGGCCCGCCGGCGCCATCACCGGATAGCAGGTGTGGTACGGAATGCCGTCGAGCGTTTCATAGTCCCACTGCGCGATCGAGTACGGCTTCGGGTTCTTGATGTCGCGCAGATCGAGGATCACCATGCCATAGTGTCCGAACCCGCTGTAGCCGACCGTGCCTCCGTCCTCGACGCGGATCGGAACGGTCGCCGAGCCATGGTTGCTGGACCAGGCGGCCTGGCTGCCCGCCCACCAGTGCTTCTTCCATTCGTCCTCTTCACCGACGAGCATGCCGGGAACGTGGTACCGGGAGACCTCGGTCACCTTCGAGGGATCGGTCATGTCGACGATCATCAACGCGTTGCTGCTGGCGCGGCCGGAGTTGTCGAAGCGAAGCTGGTCGGTCCATCCGGCCTCGAGGTAGGCGTACTTCCCGCCGTCGTAGAAGTTCATGTGGGTGCCCGTGCCCGTCGGCCCGGTGGAGAACTCGCTCAGCAACTTGGGCGTCGTGGGATCGTTGATCTCGTAGACGCGGATGCCCCTGAGTCCCTTGTAGCTCATGATCTGCCTGCGAAACTCCTCGTCGAACTGGCCGGTCGGATGTTCGCCGGGCTTCGGCGAGGAGTTCGGCTGGCCGGCGGACTTCACCATGAGCCACTTCTTCAGCCTCGTGTTGTAGATCACGCAACCCGACGCCCCGCCGCTCGCCGCGACGACCGCGGGCTTGCGCGGCGTGCTGACATCCAGCCATCCGGCGCCGCCGACGGGCAGGAGACGCTGCGCGCCCTTTGCCCACATCGCCATCAGCGGTTCGCCGCCCGCCGTGCTCGGGCCCTCGATGTGCGAGATGATCTCCATGTTGCGGATGTATTGATGGCGATCGAGGTACGGCAGGGCTCCAATCGGCTTGCGGAACGGCGTGGTGCCGACTCCGTTCGGCAGGCCCTGCAGCCCTTGCCCGAACGCGCCTCTGGCGCCCGCGAGTCCTGCCACGGCCGCCGCTCCGGCTGCCGCGCTCACCTTGAGGAAATTCCGCCGCTCCAGGTTGCACTTCGTGTTGGACATGCACCCTCCTCGCCCCGTTTCTGCGACGGGTTCGGCTGCCGACTGTTTATGCGTGACACCGGATGCCGCGTATCCTACCATCGGCCCTCCGGCGTACAGCAGAATTCGGACAGCCCTGTCCGCTCTTTCCGACACCCGCCCGAGTCTTGAGCGTACATCTCCCGATCTCCTTTTGCGTTAGTATGAGATTTGTTCCACCTGAATCAGGCGGTCGGAACAGGCGTGATCTCGTCCGACGCGCACGCCTTTCACCGGCCGCTTCCTTGCGAGGCAGGAGGGCCCCCAATGCCAGGAGTCTCATTCACCGTCAACGGCCGGCCGCAGGCGGCCGATGTCGATCCGGACACGCCACTGCTGTGGGTCTTGCGCGACACGCTCGGCCTGACCGGCACCAAGTTCGGATGCGGGATGTCGCTGTGCGGCGCCTGCACGGTTCATGTCGAGGGGCGTGCCACGCGCTCCTGCGTGACGACGGTCGGCAGCATCGCCGGCAAACACATCACGACCATCGAAGGCCTGTCTACCGGCCGGAATCACCCGCTCCAGCGGGCCTGGATCGCCGAACAGGTTCCTCAGTGCGGCTACTGTCAGTCCGGGATGCTGATGAGCGCCGCCGATCTCCTCTCGAGAAAGCCTCGGCCGACCGACGCGGACATCGACGAGGCGCTCGGCGGCCATATCTGCCGCTGCGGCACCTACCAGCGGATCCGGCGCGCCATTCACCGCGCGGCCTCCGGGAAGGGAGGCGAGCGATGAGCCCCGTCTCGCGGCGCCAGTTCATGCTGCTCGGCTCGACGGCCGGAGCGGCGCTCGTCGTCGGTTTCCGAATCGGGGATTGGGGCGCGCTGGCGCGCCAGGCGCCGGGTGGGAAGCCCGTTCCGAGCCCGTTCAATGCCTGGATCCGGATCGCCCCGGACAACACGACCACGCTCATTTTCGCCAAGTCCGAGATGGGGCAGGGCGTGATGACTTCACTGCCGATGATCCTTGCCGAGGAGCTCGACGTCGATTGGAAGCAGGTGCGCGTCGAGCAGGCGCCGACCAATGCCACCGTCTACAACCACGGGACCGGCGGCAGCAACGCCATCCTGTACTTCGTTCACGCCCCTGCGCCAGGCCGGGGCGGCGGCCCGGCAGATGCTGGTGCTCGCCGCGGCCGCGCGCTGGAAGGTCGATCCGGCGTCGTGCTCGACGGTGAAGGGTTCCGTCCTGCACGCGATATCGAAACGGCGCGCCTCCTACGGCGAGCTGACGGCCGACGCGGCGAAGTTGCCGGTTCCCGACCTGGCGACCGTCAGGTTGAAGGACCCCTCCAAGTTCGCCATCATCGGCACTCGCGTGCCGCGCGCGGACATCCCGCTGAAGGTCGATGGATCGGCCAGGTTCGGCATCGATACGCGCGTGCCGAACATGCTGTATGCCGTCGTGGCGCGTTGCCCGACCATTGGCGGCAAGGTCGTCCGATTCGACGCGACCAAGGCGAAGGCGGTCAGGGGCGTCCGCGACGTGCGTGAGATTCCCGCCATCGCCGATGCGCACAGCACGGGCGGCGTCGCCGTGGTGGCGGAGAACACGTGGGCGGCGATCAGCGCGCGCAATGCGCTGGCGGTCGAATGGGACCATGGTCCGAACGCGGCCGAGAGTTCCGAGTCGTTGTCGGCGTCGTTCAAGCGCCTGGTCAACCAGGCCGGGATGGTCGTCCGGAACACCGGCGACGTCGTCACGGCCTTCGATTCCGCCGCGCGCAAGATCGACGCGGTCTACGAACTGCCGTTCCAGGCGCACGCCACGATGGAGCCGATGAACTGCACGGTGGACATCCGGCCGGACGCGGCCGAGGCGTGGGTGCCGAGTCAGTCGCCGCAGGGCGCGCAGGGCGTCATCGCGGCGATCGCCGGTCTGCCGCCGGAGAAGGTCGTGGTGCATACGACACTCATGGGCGGCGGGTTCGGACGCCGGGCGCTCTCGGATTTCGCCGCCGAGGCCGCCCTCGTCTCGAAGGCCGTTGGGGCGCCGGTCAAGCTGGTCTGGACGCGCGACGATGACCTCCAGCACGACTTCTTCCGCCAGGCAGCGATGCACCGGTTCCAGGGCGGGTTCGACGAGCGCAACAAGCTGGTGGCCTGGATCGATCAGATGGCGTCCACCTCCATCGCCGGCATGTTCTTCGGCGGGGGCAACCCCGCGCGCACGGAGGTCGCCGGCGCGGACGACATGCCGTACTTGGTCCCGAATGTGCGCGTCGAGTACCGCGCCGCGCCCAACGCCATCCCGGTGTGGTTCTGGCGATCGGTCCAGCACTCGATCAACGGCTTCGCGGTCGAGGGATTCATCGACGAGCTTGCCTACGCTGCTGGCGCCGATCCCCTGGCATTCCGGCTCGGGCTGCTCGCCGAGCCGCGCCACGTCCCGCCGGGCGGGGCGGCGGCCCTCGACACGACGCGGTTCAAGACGGTGCTCGAGCACGCCGCGAAGCACGCGGGCTGGGGAAAGCCGGTTCCTCCCGGCCACGGGGTCGGAGTGGCGGCGGTCTACGCGTTCCAGTCGTATGTGGCGCAGGTGGCGGAGGTGTCGGTCGACAAGGGCGGCAAGCTGCGCGTCCATCGCGTGGTGACCGCGGTCGACTGCGGGCGGGTCGTCAACCCGGACATCGTCGCCGCGCAAATGGAGAGCGGGACGATCTACGGGCTGTCGGCCGCGCTGAAGGGGCAGATCACGATCAAGAACGGGCAGGTGGAGCAGACCAACTTCGATTCGTTCGAAGTCGTCCGCATCGACGAGGCCCCGGTGGTCGAGACGCACATCGTGCCGAGCGATGAGCCCCCGACGGGAACTGGCGAGCCTGCCACCGCGCCGATTGCCGGCGCGGTAGCCAACGCGATCTTCGCCGCGACGAAGAAGCGGGTTCGGCGATTGCCGATCCGGGTGGAGGACCTGGCGTAGAGCCGTTCCTGCACCCCCGGCTTCAGGCTTCGGGCTTCAGGCCTCTCACGCCTGAGGGCGAGGGGGTCTGCCGTTCCGTGCACTCATTTCACGGCGATCGCGTCGATCCCCGCGGCCTGAAGCTGTGCGTTGAGCGCCACGAGCTCCGGCCCGGCGAGGGCGCCCCAGCGCGCCATGACCCGGCCGGCGATCTGCGTCGCGGATGAGATCGCGGCGAGCTGGATGGCCGTCGGCTGGACGTCCGCCGCCTGGAGTGAGTTCATCACGCCAGCCAGCGAAGCGCTCACGGCCGTGAGCGTCTCAGCCGGGGCGCTCGTGGCGGATCCGGCCTGCTCCGTCGCGCCCGGCGACGCGCCCCCACGACCCGCCGCTCCGCGTCCGCCGGCGGCTCCTCCTCTGCCGCCTCCGCCCGCTGCGCCAGCGCCTTGGAGCGCCTCCGCCTTCCGGTCGAATGCCTCGAGCGCCTGGGCGGCGGCGCCCTGCGCCTTGCCTCGCCTCTCTGCGATGGAGGTGCGCAGCGCCGTCAGCCCTGCGCTCGCCTCCTGCGCGTCGATGGCGCCGAAGTACGCCGCATCG
Source organism: uncultured Acidobacteriota bacterium (assembly GCA_963695795.1). Lineage (GTDB taxonomy): Bacteria > Acidobacteriota > Vicinamibacteria > Vicinamibacterales > JAKQTR01 > CAVOHU01. Next base: position 501,755 of record CAVOHU010000004.1, read on the forward strand.
GATAGCGCGTACACCTGCTGCATCACAGTCGCCGGCGTCTTCACGCGCGGATCGGCCTTCACCACGATCGGTTGCGGATAGCTCCTGCCGTTCACCGTGAGGCGAACGATGTAGCTGCCGGGAGACACCCACGGCGTCGGCGGAGGCATCGCGGTGTTGTAGGGCACGGCCGCGATCGGCAGGCCGCCTCGACCTCCTCCGCCGCCTGCGAGCGGCTGGTAATGCACGTCCCACGTGAAGCGGTGCATCCCCGCTTCGGCAGACAACGCCTGCACCGGACGGTACCAATAGAGGGGAAGCGGAGCGGTGGACGGGTCGGGACTCGGCACGATCGGATCCGCCGACGAGTAGCGGCGCACCAGCCGGTCGTCCTTCCTGAAGATCTCGAGCGTGACCGGGCCGGATGCCTTGGCCTTCAGGTAGTAGTTGATGATCGCGCCTTCCGGCGGGTTGGGCGCGTTGGCCTCGTCGGGCGGAAGCGGCGTGTCGGTGTTCGTATTCCATCGCACGCGCAGCGCCGTCGTGGGTTCGAAGAGCACCGCGTCGGTCCCGGCCGTGCGCGCGTCGATCTGCCTGAGCGGCGTGATGTCGTCGAGAATCCAGAAACCCCGGCCGTGCGTCGCCGCCACGACATCGTCGTCCTTGATGATCAGGTCGCGCACCGAGGAGGGCGCCATGTTCAGCCGCAGCGACTGCCAATGGTCGCCATCGTCGAACGAGACGTAGACCTGGGTTTCGGACCCCGCAAACAGCAATCCCCGCTTCCTCGGGTCCTCGCGAACCACGCTGACCGCCGCGCCCGGCGGGATGCCGTTCACGATCTCAATCCAGGTGTTGCCGCCGTCGTGCGTGCGGTAGATGTGCGGCCGCATGTCGTCGACGCGCAGCGTGTTGACGGCGGCGTAGGCGGTGAGCGCGTCGAACCGGCCCGGGTCGATGATGAAGACCTTCATGAACGGCGACATCTGCGGCGGCGTGACGTCGGTCCAGTGCACTCCGCCGTCCGCGGTCGTCTGGATCAGCCCGTCGTCTGTGCCGACCCAGATGCGGTTGATGTCGCGATACGACGGCCCGATCGTGTAGATCACACCGAGCTGGCGCGGTTGCGCGCTGGGCTGAGCCGCGTACTTGCCGATGCTCTTCGGCGGCGTCCAGCTCGTCCTCGTCAGGTCGGGACTGATCCGCTGCCAGGTGATGCCGCCGTCGATCGTCTTCCACAGGAAATTGTTCGCGTAGAAGAGCGCGTGCGGGTCGATTGTCGAGAAGACCACGGGTTGGGTTCGGACCGTGCGGTACGACACGGCGGCTGGCGCGCCGCCGCGTCCACCCCCGACGGGGCCGACGTTCGAGACCTGGCCCGTGCGGCGGTCATAGCGCGTCACCTTGCCGCCGTACACGAGATCCGGATCGAGCGGATCGGGCGCGGCGTAGCCGTACTCTTCGACGCCGACCGGGTGCCATTCACGGAACGTGATCTGACCGTCGTTGCCGCGACTGGCAACGCAGGCCGATCCGCTTTCCTGCTGCCCACCGCAGACACGGTAGGGAAACGCATTGTCGGCCATCACGTGATAGAGCTGCGCGGTGGGCTGGTTGTACCACGAGCTCCAGGTCTCGCCTCCGTTGAGGCTGACGACAGCGCCCTGATCAGCGACCGTCGCGATGATGTCCGGGTTGACCGGGTTGAACCACAGGTTCTGGTAATCGTCGCCGCCCGGCGCGCCCTTGAAGGGCACCCACGTCCGGCCACCATCGATCGATTTCCAGCTCACGATGTTGGTGACGATGACCGTGTCGGGGAACCGCGGATGAACATGAGGAACAGCCTCGTCGATGCGTGCGGCCGGCCGCGCATCGGTCGTGGTGCGCATCCACGATTCTCCGGCATCATCTGACCTGTAGATCGCGCCGCCGCCCGCATTCAACGTCGCATAGATTCGTGACGGCAGGCTCGGCGCGATCGCCAGTTCCGCTTCGGTCAGCCCGTCAGGCAGGCCCTTGGTCAGCTGCTTCCACGTCGAACCTCCATCGGTCGACTTGAAGATACCGCCATTTGTCCCGCCCCATGCCGCGTTCTCCCACGGCCCCTGCCGCGTCTCCCACATCGTCGCGTAGACGGTGTCGGGGTTCGACGGGTCGATGTCCACGTCCTTGCCGCCGGTGTTCTCGTCCTTGTAGAGCACCTTCTGGAAGGACTTCCCGCCGTCGATCGACCGAAAGATCCCGCGCTCCTCGTTCGGTCCGTACGGATGGCCGAGTACCGCGACGAACAGGCGGTTCGGATTGCGGGGGTCGATCGCAATCTTGGGAATCTGCTGGCCGTCGCGCAGACCGAGGTGTGTCCACGTCTTGCCGGCATCAGTCGACTTGTAGATGCCGTCGCCGGTCGAGAGGTCCGGGCGAGGCAGGCCTTCGCCGCTTCCGACGTAGATGACGTTCGGATCCGAGGGCGCGACCTCGATCCACCCGATCGACCCGGTTGGCTGATCGTCGAAGATCGGACGCCACGTCCTGCCGGCGTCGGTCGTCTTCCAGACGCCGCCGTTGCAGACGCCGATGTAGAAGGTGAACGGCTGGCTCGCGACTCCGGTCACCGCCTTGGTGCGTCCTCCGCGGTAGGGACCGACCGCACGCCATCGCAATTCGCTGAAGAGCGACGGATGGACTGAGGGTGACTGCCGGGCGCTCGGCGAGGAGGACGACAGGAAGATGAGCGCGCCGAGGCAGACGACGGCGAATGTGCGACGAGCGACCATGGAGCCTCCTGAACAGTCGGCGGTGTCGGAACGCGGCGGCAGCATCCGAGCGACGCGATCGAGGAATTCTACGTCTGTTGTGGCGAAAGTGGAGGGAGGAGACCGGCGGACGGTGGATCCTTGGAACTCGATTGCGCCGGGTCCGAAGCCCCGGCCTACACCAGATTCATGCAGGCCGGGCCTCCGAATCCGATGTAGGCCGGGTCTTCAGACCCGGCGAGCACGGCGCGTGCTTACTTCTGTCCCTGCGCGTCGGCCTTGACGGCTGCGGCGCTCTTCTTGAACATCGGCGCCACGTCGCGCTTGCCCTTGTCGAGGAACGACACGCCTTCGTCCATCCACTTCGGGCGCGGTTTCCCGAGCAGGTAGTGGTCGAAGAACTCGTCCATGTGGACGGTCCAGTGCTTCATGTTGTCCCGGTTGCGGAGGCCGTGCGGCTCGCCGTTGTAGGCGAACATGAACGCCTCCTTGCCCAGCCGCCGCATCGCCATGTTGAACTCGATCCCCTGGTACCACGGCACCGCATCGTCGGCGTCGTTGTGGATGGTCAGGTAGGGCGTCTGCACCTTCTTGACCCAGAAGATCGGCGAGTTCTCGATGAACTCGAGCGGCGCGTCCCAGGGCGCCGCGCCGATGCGGCTCTGCGTCTTCTCGTACTGGAACTGCCGCACCATGCCCGTGCCCCAGCGGATCCCGTCGTAGGCGCTGATCATGTTCGACACGGACGCGCCGGCCTCGACCGCCGCGAACAGATTCGTCCGCGTGATGAGGTGCGTGATCTGGTAGCCGCCCCAGGAGTGGCCCTGGATGCCGATCCGCTTCGGATCGATGAACCCCATCGCCACCACCGTGTTCACGGCCGGGATGACGCACTTCTCGGCGCTCTCACCGGGGAAGCCCGTGGTGTAGACGATGTCGGGGCGCAGCAGCACGTAGCCGTTGCTGACATACCGCGTCACGTTGATGCTCGTGCCGACGTTCGGCGCGGTGTAGCTGTTCAGGGAGTTGGTCAGCTCCTCGTAGATGTACACCATCAGCGGGTACTTCTTCGACGGATCGAAGTTGTCCGGCTTGGTGAGGATCGCCCGCAGCACCTTGCCGTCGGCGTTCGTGTAGTCGATGAGCTCCGATCGGCCCCACACGTAGTCCGCCTGTTGCGGGTTCGCGTTCGAGATCTTCTTCATGTCCTTGAAGGTCAGGTCGCTGACCCACAGGTCCCCGAACTCCTCGAACCGCGACTGCGTGAAGACGACCGTGTCGGCCTTGCGGGCCTTGGTCAGCGCGCCCATGGCCTTGTCGACCATGACGATCCGTTCGGGCGCGGAGGTTCCCATGAGCGGCACCCGGTAGTAACCGGTCGCCCGCGTCCGATCGTTGGTTGTCGACAGCAGCAGCGGCTTGTTCGCCGGGACCGTACGCTCTTCCGGGTCGAGCGATCGGTAGCGGTAGACCAACCCCTGCCCTCGGCCCTCGCCGTTTGTGACCATCCGGGCGCCTGTGCCGTCGGGCTTGATTTCCCAGATATCGAACTCGTCGTAGAGCAGCACTGACTGGTCGTTGGCCGTCCAGCCGGCCGTCCCGTACGAGCCCGGCAGGTCGGGCGTGTTGTTCTCCTGCTGGAACCTGACCTTGAGCTTGTCGGTCAGGTTCGTGCGCGCGCCGTCAGCGATGCGGTACGTGAACCAGTGTCCGTTCCGTTCATCGAAGTAGAGCACGTACTTCCCACCGGGCGAGAGTGCCGTGCCGGCGCTGCCCCAGTGCTCGAGGAATCGCTGGGGCTTGCCGGTCTTCAGTTCGACCAGGTAGTAGTCGTTGTAGGTCTGGTCCCACGACAACTCCCTCCGGTAGGGCAGATCAGAGGTGCCAATCGCACGAACCGGGTCGTCGCCGGGGTTGACGTTCGGCAGGTCCGGCGTCGCCAGCTGGACGAATTTCCGGTCCGCCAGGTGCACCACGGCGCGGTAGGTCCTGTTGCGCTCCTGATCGGCGCGGACCCTCTGCATCGGCTGGATGATCGGGTCCTTGTAGGACCAGAGGTCGACCTGGATCGCGGCCGGCGCCTTCTCGTTCGGATCGGCCGGCGCCTGCGGAGGCGGGGCTGTCGCGAACACGATCATCGATCCGTCGCGCGAGAAGCGCGGCGCGCTGTCGGCCACCACCATGCCCTTCGGCATGCCCGCCGTCGCGCCGGATGCCAGCTCGATCGCAAGCGGTTCGGCGGAGGCCGGAGCTGTCGCGGTTGCCGGCGCGGTGCCCGTCGCAGGCTTGCCCGCTGCTGCGGCCGGTGCGGCTGGCGCCGCCTTCGGCGTAGCAGGGACGATCTTGCCGCCCACGGGAGCCGTGCCTGGCTTGGCCGGCGCAGCCGCGACATAGTCCGGGCTTCTCCACAGGTACAGCCGATACGGCGACACCGGCTTGTCGTAGTCCGCCTGGTCGCTGAGGAAGGCGAGCTGCTGGCCGGCTTCGTCGAACGCGAGGCTCTTGTAGTGGCCCTTGCCCGAGAGCAGCTGCTTCACGACGCCGTCGCTCAGGTGGCGGACAAACGCGCCGTCCTTCGGCGCGTCGTTCGACGAGACGGCGTACGCCAGAGACGAACCCTTCTGGTCGAACTCGTATTCGCTCACTTCGGGAATCGTCACGTCCTCGCCGGTCGAGAGGTTGCGAAGAATCAGGTCCGAGCCGGGATCCTTGCGCTTCTCGCGCGAAGCTGACGCCGAGCTTTGCTCGCCCGCCTGGCCCGCGCCAGCCCGGCCGCCAGCTGGTGGCGCGCCGCCGCCTCGCCCGCCCGCGCCGCCGCGCCCGCCGGCTGCCGCGCCCCGGCCACCGCCGCCGGTTCCCCCGACACCTTTGTAGTAGGCGAGCCAGTTCGAGGATTCTTCCGGCACGAGGAAGCTGCCGACTCGCTCGATGGTGGTGACCTTTCCGTCGGCGAGCGTCATGATGCCGAGGCTCGTCCGCGGCTGATTCCTGGTGCCCTGGGCACCGCGGCCGGTGCCCTGGGCACCCGGCGCCTGTCCACCACCAGCGGCGCGGCCGCCACCCGAGCGCCCGCTGCCCGCTCCGGCGCCGGCTTCACCGCCGCCCGTCGCCTGGTTCTGCAGCCGCTCTTTCTCTTCCTCGGCCTTCGTCTGGGCGATGGAGAAGATCAGGAACTTCCCGTCTTCCGTGAAGGTCGGCGAGGTGCCGCGCGGATGGCGGAATTCCTGGTTGGTGCGCAGGTTTCGCACGATGAGTTCCCCGTCTACCGCCTGCGAGGTCACCGAGTAGGCAAGCCAGGCGCCGTCGCTCGACAGCCGCGTGCCGCCGATCGAGTGCCAGTAGTCCATGACGTCGTAGGAAATCGGGCGCTTCGCGGTGCTTTGCGCCTGCGCGATCAATGCGAGCTGCACGGTCAGCAACACGCCGACCAGCAGCGCAAAGGTGCGCCAGTTCAGCTTCACGCGCATATCAAGAGTCCTCCAGCATCCGTAAGTATTCGGCGAACGCGAAATCAGGCGCGCCCATTATGGCCCAAGTGCGCGCCGGTACAATCGCGGGCCTGCCCCTTGCCCGACCCTGTCGGGCATCACTCCACTGCGGGCGCCTGGGGGTAGTATTCGTAGGTCGGCGCGGTCGGAGATCGTCCCCACGACGAATCCCGGCAGTACGCGAAGATGCGATCCTGATAGTCCCGCCATCGAGGAACGCGGATGCCTCGCGCGGCAAGCACCCCGGCCGTGAACTCCGAATTGAACGGCGCCGAGGCGCCCTCGAAGTACGAACGATAGGGAAGCGCGGTGCCGAAGAGAGCGCCGTATCTCTGCGGCAGCAGGTGGCGGAGCGGCGAACGGTACAGGGCGAGGGCGAGCCGCACCGGGATCAGGGGGAGGGGAGCCCGGCCGAACGCCTGTGCGGCGTCACGCGCCAGCTCACCCAGGCGTACCTCGTTGCCGCGGCCGGCCGTCAGGTGAAACGTCGCGCCCCGATGGTCCGTGCTCGCCGTCACGCTCGCGATCGCGTCGGCCACGAAATCCACCGGGACGAGGTCGATCCGCGCGCGCCGCGATCCGGGTATGGCGAACCGGAACGAGGGCAGCGACAGCACCTTCAATGGCCAATAGATGACGCTGAAGCTGCTCGCGTAGCCCGTTCGGGAATCACCAACGATGATCGACGGCCGATAGATCCGGGTCGGGATCTGCTCCAGGCAGGCGCGGACCGCAATTTCGGCTTCGAACTTGCTCTGCTCGTACGTGTTGGCGAATCGTTGCCCGCGATTCAGATCGGTCTCGAGGGCTTCGCGGCGATGAATGCCGGCGACAAAGGCCGTCGAGACGTAATCGAATCCGGTGAGCCCGCCTCGTCCGGCGCAGGCTTTCGCGAAATCCAGCATCCGCCTCGTGCCGGCGACGTTGGTCGCGCGGGCCGAGTCGAGCGGGACATTGAACCCCGTCGATGCGGCAAGATGCAGGATGCTGTCGACCGAGGCAGCCAGCTCCTCGTACGCGGGGCTTGAGAGGCCCAGGTTCTCGCTCGTCAGGTCGCCCGGAACCGCGTGCGTGCGCGATACGGCATCGGCCATTCGAGAGGGCGCGACAATCTCCTGCAACAACGCCCGCACTCGTGCGTCAGGCGACAGCCCTCGCTCCGGCCTGACCAGCAGGTCGACGCGTTGGTATCGCAGGTCCGCCAGTACGCGCGCGACGACCGCCCGGCCGAGGAATCCGGTTCCGCCCGTGATGAGAATCCGCGCCATGCCCGCATCCGCCCCGCAATCGCGAAGACGACATCTTACACGCGACACGTCCGGCGGCGCCGCCTGCGGCGCGAAAAAGCGGATTCCGCCGCAGACCTTCTGGTCTACAATCGGCGCGTGCCCTCGGACCGGCTCGGGTGGACGGTCATGCGGAACGTGGATGGCGCGCGTCTGCCGCCCGTGACTGGTGCCGATGTGTTCCGGAGTGGCGGCAGATGGACGTCGGCGTTGGTGTGGTCCAGCTGGAACGGACAAACGATCTCTCCGCCCGCGTGCTCGCGGCAATCGAAGCGGCGGGACGCCGGACGCTGCTCACCGACGCCAACAGTTCGTTCACCGGCGCCGGGCTGGGTGCGTTTCTCGAGGACCTGAGCAGCCCAATCCTGCAACACTCGAACGAAGGCGGCCGAATCGGTGTTCGGCTCGACAACTCGGCCGTCCTCGCCGCGGCCATTCTCGGGGTGATCGCGCTCAAGCGCGTTCCCGTCGTTCTCAGCCCGCGCACCGGCGGCGCGGCGCGGCCCTCCTCCTCCGACGCGCTCATCTGCAACACGGCCACGGCGCCGTCGGGCGCGGAGGCGTGCTGTCTCATCCGCGTCGGATGGGATGGCCGGATCGACGTGTCCACCTCACCCGTCGCGCCATCGACCGATCGATTGCCGCGCAGCGGAACGGCGGTCGTCCTCTACACATCCGGGTCTGAAGGTGAACCGAAAGGCGTCCAGCTGTCGCATGCGGCGATCGGCTACACGGTGGATCACCTCATCGACCGGTTCCGGCTCGATCAGTCGACCGTCTCGGTATCCGTGCTCCCGCTTCATCACACGATGGGACTGAATACGCAGTTTCTGCCCACCTTCTTCGCCGGCGGCCGGAGCGTCTTCGTCGATACCGTCATGGGGCTGTCCACGGCCTACCGGACCATCCTCGAATCGGGCTGCACCTTCCTCGGACTGGTCACACGGCTGCTCGCGCTCTTCCGCGACGAGCGCGCCCGCCGGAGGCTGCCTGCTGCCGGTGCCGTGAGGCAGGTACAACTGGCCGGCGGCCCGCTCCGCCACGACGACATGCGCCTGGCCGCTGACCTTTTCCCGGGCGCCGTCATTCATCGGGGGTACGGTCTGACCGAAGCGATCCGTGTCGCGCAGTCGTCGAGCGAGGTTTCATCGTTCCTCGAGAATGCCGCGCTGACGGTGCTTCCTGGACAGCGCATCGAGATTCGGGATGAGGAGGGAAGATCGGTCCCAACCGGCACCGTGGGTGAGATCTTCGTCGGCGGCCCGAACCTGATGCTCGGCTACGAGCACGACCTGGCCGCGCCGCCCGCGGACGGGTTCCTTGCGACGGGAGATCTCGGCGAGCTCGCTCTTGATGGACAGCTGGTGGTGCACGGACGGCGCGACGCCATCTTCAAGGTCGACGGGGAGCGCGTCTCGGGTACTGAGATCGAGCGCGCCGGATCGTCGCTGCTTCCGGGCGTGCGAGATGTCCGGTGCCTGCCCGTGGAGAGCGAGGGCCGCGTGCGGGCCGTCCTGTTCCTCGAAACGGATCGGGTGCCATCGGCCGGCGAGATCACGGCGATGGCACCGGCGATGTCCCAGGCAGTCAGAGACGCCCTGGCGCACCCCGCGAAACGGCCGTCCTCCATCTGCGTGATGCGACGCTTTCCGCGGACCGGCAACGGCAAGGTCTGCAACGCGTCGCTCAAGGACATGCTGGCGCCGGACTCGACCTTTGCGGCCTGTACGCACGCAGGCATCACCTTCCGCCTGTGCACTCCCATCCGCCCGGGGCCCCGAGGTTAGCCGCATGAGCTGGGTTCGAATCGACCGCATCACGGCGCTCGACCCGGGCCGCTCGGCGGTGGCCGCCTGGACCTGCACGCCGGACGCGTTCTTCCTCCCGGAACACTTTCCCGGGTTTCCGCTCGTGCCCGGGGTGCTTCTGATCGAGCTGGCGGCGCAGACCGGAGGCGCCTGCATCGCGGCGGTCCGCCCGGATGTGCTCCCGCTGCTCGCCACGGTCAAGCAGGCCAAGTTCTACAGGCGGATCGAGCCCGGCGACGAGGTGATCATCTCGGCCTCGGTCGAGCTTCGGGATCAGTACTCCGTCGTGCACGCACGCCTCGAGGTCGAGAGCCGCCAGGTCTCGGCCGTCGAACTGATGCTCGCCCACGTGCCGATGCCGGCGAGTCTCGGCCGGCGGCCTGAGCCGCCGCACGGCGGACAATCGGGAGGTCCGGCCTGACATGAGCGAAGTGTTGTGGAGCGGGACGATGGTTCCCGGCGGCGACGTGGCGATCTGCGAGTATCGTTCGGCGCACTACGGTGATGCGATCCGAATCAGCCGGACGCGCGCGCTGCCGGTCGTCGAGAGCGACGCGGGCCTGCCGGACCCGCGCGCCTGCCGATCGATGAGCCGCACCGGCGTGCTGCTGTCGCTCGTGTGCCTCCGATCGGCCCTCGCGCTCGAGCCGGCGCTCGAGGCCGACCCGTTCAGCGTCGGCGTCTACTGCGCCGTGGAGAACGGCCCGGTCGACTTCGCAGCGGTCCGGGAGATGTCGACCGTCCCGAGCGAGCGCTTCGCGGAGCGGTACCGCAAGCTCTTCAACCCGAAGATGCATCTCCGGCAGCTTCCGAACCTGGTCGCGGCACAGGCCGGCATCTTCCTGGGGATTCAGGGCCCCATGCACGTCTTCAACAACTCCTTGCACGGCTCGGCGCAGGCGCTCGAGCAGGCGGAGATCGATCTGTGCAATCACCGGGTAGCCGCGGCGCTCGTCTGCAGTGCATTCAGCTTCGAGAATCCGCTTGCCATGGAGCGCCTTCGCCGAACGGTACTCGGCGCTCGCGTCTTGTGCGAGGGGGCGGGCGCCTTGCTGCTCGCCGGCAACGCCAGTGAAACACGCTGGGACGAAGTCGGCTACGATCAGACCGAAGAGTTTTTCGGCATCAGTCATCAATTGATCGTTCAGATTGCCCGTATGAAGGGGGAGGCCGAGGATGGCCGACGAGCGTGAACTCTTCGAGCAGGTGTCCGACGCCGTGCGCGTAGTCCTGAATGTCGCTCCCGGAAGCCTTGCCGATGCCAGCCGGTTTCGAACCGATCTCGGCGCGGAGAGCATCGATTTCCTGGACATCAGTTTCGAGGTCGAGAAACGGACCGGCGTGGAGCTCAACTTCCCGACGGTGCTCGAATTCGTGAGGGCGAAGCATGGCCCCGACGTCGCCGACTTGTCGGTCGGCGACCTGGTCGCCTACCTCGCGCACGTGAAGGACCGGGGCTGACGTGCATCGGGTCGCGATCACCGGCTGCGGCATCGTCAGCCCGATCGGCAATACCGTTCCAGAGTTCGAGCGGCGGATGTTCGCCGGGGAATCGGGGATCCAGGACATTCGCGGCCGGCTCGTCGCCGCCAATTTCCCCGTTCCGTTCGCGGGTGTGGTGAACGAGGAAGACCTGGTGTTGCCTGCCGGGCTCGCCCTCGACGCCAAGCCTTCGTCGAAGGCCCTGCGATACTCGCTCGTCGCGACCGACCAGGCCATGGGCGCTCTCCCCCAGGGGTCGGCGCTCGATGCGATCGTGTTCGGCACCCCCGGGGGAATCTACTTCGAGCTGGTGGCCGAGACGTTCCGCGAGTTCGATATGGACTCGTATCCGTGGGCCCACACCCGCGCGGAGACGTTGCTCGAGCGCATCGCGGCGCGACTCGAGGCCGCCGGGTATCAGGTTCCTTCGGCCGCGAAGCTCCTCAGCCTCAACACCGCGTGCGCAACAGGCATCCACGCCATCGGCCTGGGCTTCGAGCGCATACGGAGCGGCCGGTGGACGCGGTGTCTCGTCGGGGGAGTCGATTCGGGCGCGTGGGCGAGCAGCCTCATGAATTTCCATCTCCTCAACGCCCTGACGACCGCCGATGTCCCGGCGAGCGAGGCCAGCCGGCCCTTCTCACTCGACCGATCCGGCTTCGTCAAGGGGGAGGGCGCCGCGGCATTGCTCCTCGAGTCGTTCGAGGCGGCGACGTCGCGCGGGGCCGAGATCCTCGCCGAGGTGTGCGGATTCGGATTTACCTCCGACGCCTACCGGCTGACCGACGGACGCGACGACAACCGGTGCACGGTGAAGGCCATGCAGGAGGCGATTGCCACTGCGGGGCTGACGGCCGACGACATCGACTACGTCAACGCTCACGGCACGTCGACACCGCAAAACGATCGGCTCGAAACCCTCGCGCTCAAGAAGGTGTTCGGAGTGCGCGCCTACCAGGTGCCCGTCAGCTCGTTGAAGTCTCAGATCGGCCATCCCACGATCGCCTCCGGAGCCGTCGAGACGATCGCCTGCGTGCTCATGCTGCGGCGACAGCGGCTCGCTCCGACGATCAACCTGAAGGTGCCGGATCCGGAATGCGATCTGGATTACGTGTCCGAAGGAAGCCGCGACGCCAACGTCCGCTACATCCTGAACAACGCGTTCGGGTTCGGAGGGCAGAACGCCTGCCTGGTCGTCGGGAGATTCGACTGATGGCGAAGCGGCTGGCGCTCATCACCGGTGGAACCTCGGGCATCGGGCTTGGCGCGGCCCGTCATCTTGCCGGGACCTGCGATCTCGCGCTCGGCCACGCGGGTAACACGGACCGGGCCCGGGACGCGCTCGACCTGCTCCGTGCGCAGGGCGCCGAGGCGCACGCCTTCGCCGTGCCCCTCGGCCCACGCGAGAGCGCCCGCGTCCTCGTCGATCGAGTCACCGCCGAGTTCGGCCGCTCGCCCGACGTCGTGGTCAACGCGGCAGGCGGCATCCGTGACGGGTTCTTCATGACCACCTCGTTCGAAGACCACGAACATCTGGTGCGCGAACACCTGCTCTCGACCATGGCGCTCTGCCACCTGTTGATCAAGCCGATGTACGGCAACTCGTTCGGCCGGATCGTGAACGTGAGCTCGACGAGCGGGTTCTTCGCGAATCGTGGCCAGGCGAGCTACGCGGCGGCCAAGGGCGGCATGATCGCCTTCACCCGGACGCTCGCGCTCGAGGTCGCGCATCGCGGCATCACCGTGAACGCGGTCGCTCCGGGCCTGATCGAAACGCCGATGACCGAGCCCTTCGTCCGCCGCCTGCGCGAGGACCCGCGCGCGATGAGGCGGACGATTCCGGCGGGATACCCGGGGACGGCAGACGATGTCGGCGCGCTCATCGCCTACCTGTGTTCGGACGCGGCCCGCTACATCACGGGAGCGGTGATGGTCATCGACGGCGGGTTGTCGCTCGGGGATTGCTCGTCATGACGCGCTTCGAGGGCCGGAATGCCGTCGTGACGGGAGGCACGCGAGGGATCGGGCGGGCCATCTCGCTGGAACTCGCGGCGAGCGGCGCAGCCGTGCAGGCGCTGTATGCGAGAGACCGCGCCAGCGCCGAGGCACTCGAGCAGGAGGCCCGTCAGCGAGGGCTGGCGATCACGACCATTCGCGGCGATCTCGCGCACGACGAGACGTTCCTGGCGTCGGTCGCGCGGGTGCGGAGCGCCTGCGCCACAATCGACTTCCTCGTGCACGCGGCGGCCAGCGGTGTCCACAAGCCCGCAATGGAGCTCTCGGATCGGCATCTTCGCTGGACCTTCGAGGTCAACCTCTTCGCCGTCCACCGGCTCACGCGGGAATTGAGAGACCGGATTCCCCGCGGCGGCCGGATCATCGGCATCACCTCTCCGGGCGGCTCGCGCGTCGTGCCGCAATACGCGGCAGTCGGGGCCACCAAGGGCGCCCTCGAGGCGCTCTTCCGTCACTACGCCCGCGAGCTGGCCCCGGATGGCATCACGGTCAACCTCGTTTGTCCCGGCCTGGTCCTGACCGAGGCGATCCGCGCGTTGCCCCAGCTCGACGAGCGGATCCGACGCGCGGTCGCAGACACCCCGACTGGAGCGCTCACCGAGCCGGGCCAGGTGGCGTCGATCGTGCGATCGCTTTGCGACGAGGAATCTTCGCAGATCACGGGACAGACCATCGTCGTGGACGGCGGCAAGGGGCTGCTGGCCTGAGAACCCGCGCGGCTCTCTATTGCAGGATCGCCCGCCAGGCGGGACGCGTGATGGCGGTGACTCCCGGGCGACTGATGCTGATGCGCATCGCGCGCAGCGATGGGACGCGAGCGGTCTCCGGCGCCACGAAATAGGGCAGCACCTGATGCCGGATCTCGTCCGCGATGCGCCGCGCCGCGGTGGTCAGCTGGTCGCCGCGCGCGCGTTCGACGCGACCGCCGGTTGCCCCAGCCAACCGTTGCAGGAACCTCGTGGCCTGCTCGGTCTTCTCGGCGGGTTTCAGATACCCGTCGGGCGCCCGGAGGATCTCGGCGTCCTTTGGCACACCTTGCGAGAATCGTAGTCCGGAGGCCGCGGGCTCATCGATTTGAACGACATAGATCGGGACGCCAGACGATTCGGCTTGATCGATGGCGGCTGCTTCGCCGGCCCAGGCGCTTCCAGTGTCGATGCCATCGGTCAGGAGCACGGCCGCCCGGCGTCCCGGCAGGCGCGTGATTCGCTCGGCGACAATCGTATCCAGCGCGTCGTATAGCCTGGTCGAGTTTCCGCCGGCGCGCGTCCCGCCGATGGCCTGGCGCAGCTCGTCGCGGCTCGCCGTCGCCTCGCAGTCCACGTAGATTCGGCTGTTGAACGACGTGACAACCAGGCGGTCCCGAGGCCTGAACGCCTCGAGCAGGGCCAGGGCCGCGTCCCTGACGGCCGAGGTCTGCGAGCGAACGCTTGGGGACGAATCGATCAGCACGGCCATCGTCAACGGTTCGGCGGCCGGGATGAACCCGTCAGGGCGCCGCTCGGCCTCGCCATCACTCAACCGGATGTCGGAGGCGTCCAGGTCGTCAACGTATTGGCCCAAGGCATTCGTTGCCGCGAACGGAACGACGATGACCCGCGCGGCAGACGGGCGCTCGGGCACCGGCAACCAGGCAGCGCGAGAAGGCTGCGGCGTCGTACAAACGGACTCCTGGCCTCGACTGGGGCTCGGGCCCGAACGGTACGTCCGCCCCTTGCCCGCGGCAAACGCGCGCACGAGGCTCTCCGGCGAATCGAGCACGCCGTTGGATCCGCTGGCGATGCCGTCCCAGAGCCTGGCGTTCTCAATGGCGGACAGGTCGGCTGTATCCCGACGATAGGTGGCCGCGGGTACCGCGATCGCCGTGAGCTGCGACAACGTATCGGCATTCCAGTCGGGCCAGTCTGCGATGACGAGGGTTTCCCCTTCGAACGCGCTCCAGCCCTTGAGGCGCACCTCGAACGCCGCGCGATACACCGAATCGAGGATGAACACGAGATCGGCGGCGTCAACACTCGGCGCGATCGTGAATCGACCCTGCTCGCGGATCACCTGCTCGGCGTACTCGCGCATGCGCCCGTCGGGAATGCCGGGAAAGGGCTCGGCCCACGCAGGGACCAACTCTCGCGCCGTGACCGGGCCTAACCGTCCCGGTGCCGAGCCGCCACCCATGCACCGCACGAGCACGTGCGCGTCGCGCACCGCGACGACATACACGGACTGTCCGCGCGCGAGGCCTGGCGCCTGCGGAGCGAAGCCAGCGATGGAGGCGATCAGGGCGACGAGCAGAGGCGCCAGGCGGCAGGCGATCCTCGGACGCGGCATCATGGGAGTCCCCGGCAGGCGTCGGCACGAGCATCATATCCGAACACCCTGTGGCTTCTTCGCCTAATCTTCCCTTTCGCCACTTGATCGTCTGGTGATCGGCTGGTAGCATGCCGCCTATGCCTTCACTGCCGGAGCTTCCGCGAAACGACGAGCGGCGGAACCAGGCCCTCGAACTCGCCCTCCATGAGTTCGTGCCCGGCAGACTGTCGGCCGATCAGCTCGATTCGCCGGACGGCTTCGTGACGGCGGTCAGGCGCCAGGCCGCCCTCGATCCTCGATTCGCGGCGTACCCGCCGGGCATCGACTCGCGCCTGATCGACGCGTTGGCCAGCCGCGGCCTCGACCGGCTCTACACGCACCAGGCGGAAGCGATTGAGCACGTGCTCGCGGGCCGGAACGTCGTGATCACGACGCCAACCGCGTCAGGCAAGACGCTCTGTTACAACGTGCCGGTGATGAACGGCATCCTGGAGAACCCGGCCAGCCGCGCGCTGTATCTGTTTCCGACGAAGGCCCTGGCGCAGGATCAGCTGGCCGAGCTCGATCGGCTCACGCAGTTGATGGCGTCGAACGCGGCGACCGAGGTGGGCGTGTTCACCTACGACGGCGACACGCCGCAGGATGCCAGGCGCGCCATTCGCGGACGCGCGCACGTCGTGCTGACCAACCCCGACATGCTCCACTCGGGCATCCTGCCGCACCATCCGCGGTGGGCGAAGCTCTTCGAGAACCTGCGGTACATCGTGATCGACGAGCTGCACGCCTACCGCGGCGTGTTCGGCAGCCACCTTGGGAACGTCCTCCGCCGGCTGAGGCGAATCTGCCGGCACTACGGATCGGAGCCCACGTTTGTCTGCTGCTCCGCGACCATCGCCAACCCGGTGAACCTGGCCGAATCCCTCGTCGAGCAGCCCTTCGTCCTGGTGGAGAGGAGCGGGGCGCCGCGCGGCGAGAAGTGGTTCCTGTTCGTCAACCCGCCGATCGTCAACCAGCAGCTCGGCATCAGGCGGTCCTACATCGCGCAGACGCGAGGCGTCGCGCTGGAATTCCTCCGCCGGGGGCTGCAGGTCATTGTCTTCGCGCAGAGCCGGCTCTCGACCGAGATCCTCACGCGCTACCTGAAGGACGCGCACGAAGGGGAGCCCGGCGCCTCGGACGTCATTCGCGGATACCGCGGCGGGTACCTGCCGCACCGGCGCCGCGAGATCGAGAAGGGGCTGCGCGACGGATCGGTCCGCGGCGTCGTCTCGACCAACGCGCTCGAGCTGGGGATCGACATCGGCGCGCTCGACGCGGCGGTGCTCGCGGGGTATCCGGGGACCATCGCCTCGACCTGGCAGCGGGCCGGCCGCGCCGGCCGGCGCGAATGCCGATCGGCGGCCGTGATGGTCGCCAGCTCCGCGCCGCTCGATCAGTTCGTCGTCAGGCACCCGTCGTACTTCTTCGACGCCTCGCCGGAGCACGCGCTCGTCAACCCCGACAACCTCCAGATCCTCGTCGACCACGTGAAGTGCGCGGCGTTCGAGCTGCCCTTCTCGACCGAGGAGGCCTACGGCCGCGAGAACGTGCAGGAAGTCCTCGGGGTGCTGGCCGAGGAGGGCCTCGTTCACCTGAGCCGGCCTGCGGGGGAGGGCGCCCCGGGAAACTGGCACTGGACGAGCGAGTCGTATCCGGCCGATGCCATCAGCCTTCGCAGCGTCTCCTCCGACAACTTCGTCGTCGTCGACCGGACCGACACGACCAAAGTCATCGGCGAGACGGATTTCAACAGCGCGCTCGAGATTCTCCACCCGAAGGCGATCTACATCGTCGAGGGCAAGCTCTTCCAGGTCGAGGAACTGGACTTCGAAGGCCGCAAGGCCTACGTGCGGCACATCGACTGCGACTACTACACCGATGCCATCACCTACAGCCGCGTGACCGTGCTCGACACGTTTGCGTCCGAGGGCGCCGCGCCCGGTCCGGCCTGGTCGCACGGAGAAGTGCACGTGGTATCGCGTGTGGTCGGATTCAAGAAGATCAAGTTCTACACGAATGAGAACGTCGGATCGGGTGAGCTGGATCTGCCCGAGCGGCAGATGCACACGACTTCGTACTGGCTGACGCTGCCGCGAGAGATGATGACCGCGCTGCCGTACCAGGCGGACGATCGGCGCGACGGGGTCGTTGGCCTCTCGTTCGCGATGCGCCAGGTCGCCCAGCTCCTGCTGATGTGCGATGGGCACGACATCGGCATCTCGCTCGGTCCGGGGGCGGGCGAAGCCGACGAGGGCGGAGACCGCGGAGAGGCCTTGCGGCCGTCGGCCTGGGCGCGATCGGAGGCGGACGGCGACGAGCCACGCATCTTCGTGTACGACAACTATCCGGGCGGCATCGGATTCAGCCAGCCGCTGTTCCGGATGCACCCGGGCCTGATCGCCCGGACGCGCGAGCTCATATCGAGCTGCCCGTGCGAATCGGGCTGTCCCTCCTGCGTCGGGCCCGTCGGCGACACCGGCCCGATGGCGAAGGAGGTCGCGCTGGAGATACTCAACCGGCTAACGGCTAACGGCTGACGGCGATGGGCTCTCTGAAACGAACTGCTGATCCCCTTAGGATGGAAACGTAGCCGAACGAAGTTCGCCTACATGCCGCTCGATTCATCACGGCTTGCCTCTCGCATCCGCGACCTCGTTCGCGGCGCGCGCCATCCGGCGCGCACGAGCGACGAGGTGCGGCCGCTCGACGACCGCGACGCGCCGCCTGGCTCCACGAGCGGACTTCACTACGTCGCCGACCCGGATGCCGATGCGCTCTGGTCCGCTCCGGGCGGGTGCGCGATCATCGAGCGCCACTACGATCTCGACTTCTGGCACGGACGGATGCCGGTCGGTGACTATGCGGGGGCGCTCGAGAAGAGCCGGGGCGCCTTCGCGGTGCTCGGATCGAGGGGCCCGGCCAGGGACGAGTCGCCTCCCCGCTCCGGCTTCGACTTTCGCGACAGAATCGGGCCGTCTGCTTCCGATCGCCGCGACGCCATCCCTCTCGACGGACCGCTGCTGTTCTTCGACATCGAAACGACCGGCTTGAGCGGAGGCGCCGGTACGGTGGCCTTCCTTGTCGGCTGCGGCCATTTCGAACCCGACGGATTCCACACGAAACAGTTCTTCCTGAGCGGTTACGAAGCCGAGCGGGAATTGCTCGCAGCCCTGACGGCGCTCCTCGAGCGATTCGCCGGCCTCGTGACGTTCAACGGGCGGACGTTCGACATCCCAATCGTCGAAACGCGGTATCTCTTTCACCGGCTCGAATCGCCCTTCGAGGGCGTGCCCCACCTCGACATGCTGCCTCCGGCGCGCCGGCTGTGGCGCCGCCGCAGCAGCGCGTTCGAGGACGGGATCCGGGGAAGGTCAGGCCGTACGCCCGGATCCGAAAGCTGTACCCTCGGCGCCCTGGAACTCGACGTGCTCGGCGTCGGCCGCGACGGCGACGTTCCCGGCTTCGAGATCCCTTCCCGATACTTCCACTACCTCCGAACCGGCGACGGATCGGGACTCGAGGCGGTGTTCGAGCACAATCGGCTCGACGTGCTCTCGCTCGCCGCCATTGCCGCCGTTGCTTCCCGCCTGGTCGAAGACGGGCCGTCATCGGCCATCTCGCCCCGAGAAGCGCTCGCGCTCGGCGAATCCTTCGAACGGTCAGGCCGCGGCGAGGAGGCGGTGAGGTGCTACGGGCGAGTGGCCGGTATCGGCGACGCCGCCTGGGAACCCGCATCGGTCGAGGCGGGCGTCCGCGCGGAAGCGTTGAGGCGTCTGGCCGTTCTGCGCCGGCGGCAGCGCCGCTACCTCGAAGCGGCCGAAGCCTGGACCCAGTTGGCCGCGATGGACGAGTTCCGGACATATCGCGCGGAGGCGATTCAGGCGCTCGCCATCCATCACGAACATCGCGTCAAGGACCTGGAACGAGCGAGGGGATACGCCCGGCAGGGACTCGAATCGGCACGGGACCCTTCAGAAGCCGACGCGCTGAAGCACAGGCTGAATCGCCTCGAGCGGAAGATGGATGGGTGCGGGCCTGCGGGATTGAAGAGGGCGCGGTAAGCGCCCCCAGCGGCCGCGGGAAACGCGCGACTGTTCGTTACGCCGACGCGCCCGTAGCGGCTTTCTTTCCCTTGGCGGCCTTCTTGCGGCTTTCGACGGTCTGCGCACCGAACTTCTTCGTGAACCGCTCAACGCGGCCCTCGGCGTCGACGATCTTCTGGCGGCCCGTGTAGAACGGATGGCAGTTGCTGCAGATCTCGAGATGAAGTTCCTGCTTGGTCGAATGCGTCTTCCAGGTGGCGCCGCACGCGCACCGGGCCTCGACTTCGAATGTCTTCGGGTGAATCTTGTCCTTCATAGGGCTCCTTCCGGAGGACCGGAAACTATCAGTATATCAGGCTCCTCCGGTCACGCGGAAGGCCCCTGAGCCAGGCCTGCGCTATTTCTTCACCCGCATTCGGAAGCAATGCGCCGGACCTCATGGGCCAAGGTTCAGCGTCTGCCACGACCAGTCGGGCTCGTCCTCGAACTGCGGCGGGAACCCTTCGGAGAGCCGCCGGTTGCGGTAGACGACGAGCGCCGCCAGACACCCGAGCGCGACGGCGATGAAGCGGACGAGCGCCGCTAAGTCGTGAAGGCGGCCGGCCTCGATGGAGGCGAGCGAATACGCGTAGAACGTGAATCCGAACCAGTAGAACGCCCAGCGGGCCCGTGGAGGACCGCCAGGGACATAGCTGCACGCGAAGGGCACCTTTCGGAATCCCATGAACAGGATCTCGAGAATCGTTCCGGAGAGCACCAGGCCGACGACCGCATGAGTTGCGGCCGTGCGCCAGCCGAGCCACCACGCGTTGACGGGGAGCTGCAGCGCGATCGAGGGCACGAGCCCGCACCACCAGACGGCCCGCCGGAAGCCGCGCATCAGCGGTCCAGGATGGCCGGGATCGAGGAGCCTGAAGACCCAGTTCGCGCGGAGGTCCGAAGGGATGGACGCGGCGACCCGCACGCCGAACACGATGCAGAAAGCCAGGATCAACTGCACCGATAGCAGCGCCTCGACCGCGGGAGGGCCCCATCTGCCAGACCGGAACGCCGAGGAGAACACGCCGATCGCCGCGAGCGAACAGCCGGCCGCGAGCGACGCCGCCATGACCAATCGATGGCGCGCGCTTCGAACGAGCGTCTGTATGGTGAACGAGAACAGGGCGCGCGCGACCATGTGGCGTCCCGCCAAGGCGCCTGCGATCGCCGCTCCGATCGTGCGGACCAGCGTGCCAGGCCGGGTTCCCGCATCCTGGACCTCGAGCAACCGGCCGACCTGCCGACGGTAGCCCGCCACCTGGGTGAAGAGCGCGAGCGCCGTCGAGGCGCCGAGCCCGAGGAGCGCAAGGCGGGCGAGCGGAGCCCAGTCGGGATCGGGCGCCCGGCCAATCCACTCGTACAGGCCCAGGAACCACATCGGCGGGAGCCACCACATCAACGGGTTTCGGCTCGCCTTGAGCGGTTCGACGGCGTTGGAGATGAGCGGCAGGAGGATCAGCGCGATCGCCAGCCCGAACACCAGGCTGAACTGGAACCAGGCGCTCACGCGGCGAAACACGCTCGGGCCGACCGCTGAGACGAGAAGGCCCTGGAGCGCGAGGATGGCGGTGAAGCCGAACGCGGCCGCCGCGGCCGACGCCGCCACGTGCGCGACCACGAACCGCAGCGGTTCGATCACAGGGGCCTGCGTCGGCCCGAACACCACGAAGGTGTACGTGAACGGCGCCACCCCGGTGACGGCCGCGGTGAACACGGCGAGCAGCCCGCCAAACGCCGCCAGCTTGGCCCACAGAATCGTGTCACTCCGGACCGGCAGCGGCCCGAGGATCGCCTGGTCCCGACGGTTCGGGCGAAGCGATTCCCAATTGAGGACCGCGAGCCCCGCGAGCGCGATCATCGCGACCGTCACGAACAGGCACTTGTCGTTCCACGACCGCATGTCCCGCTCGATCGACGACAGGTTCGGGTTGAGGTATTTGAACAGCTTGAGAGCGGGAAAGAGCACGCCCAGGAGGAGGAGCACCGAGAAGGCCCGCACCAGGCCGCCGTGCTGATCGCCCCCGGGCGACAGCAGGTCGTTGTCGAGGAATTCCCGGAAGAAGTGACGCCTCAGGACGCTGAACTGGTCTCGCGCCGATCGCATTTCATCCCTTTGCCGTCATGACTTCGACGATCCGGCCGGCGACAAGCGAGGGCTCCTCCCGCATGACGAGTTGTGCGAACACCTGCTCGAGCGTTTCGACTCGCGCGAGATCGCGCAGCCGCTCGACCGAATCGTGGGCGACGATCCTCCCGTGGTGCAGCACCATCACGCGGGTCGCGATCTTCTCGACGGTTTCGAGCTCGTGCGAGCTGTAGAGCACCATCTTTCCGGCCCGCGCGAGCAACTGGACCAGGTGCCGGAACATGAGGCACGACGCGGCGTCGAGGCCGGACATGGGCTCATCGAAGATGACGAGGTCCGGGTCGTGCATGAGCGCGGCGCTGATGAGGATCTTCTGCCGCATGCCCTTCGAGTAGGACGAGAGCGGCGTGTCGCTCTCCGCGCTGAGCGAGAACAGGTCGAGGAAGCCGCCGATCTTCCTGGCGAGCGGTCCGGGCGCGATGCCGCGCAGGCGCCCGACGAGCGCCAGGTACTCGGTCCCGCTGAGGTAGGGATAGAGATACGGCTCCTCGGGCACCAGGCCGAGGCGGGCCCGGAACTCGACCAGGTTCTCGCGGATGTCTTTCCCTTCGAAGAACACGTGGCCCTGGCTCGGCTCGACCAGGCCCGTGAGCAGGTTGACCGTCGTCGTCTTGCCAGAGCCGTTCGGGCCGAGATACCCGAGCACCTCGCCCGGTCCCACCGAGAAGCTGACGTCGTCGACGACGCGCGCGCCGCCGTAGCGCTTGACCAGGTGCCTGGCTTCGAGCACGAGAACCCCCTCTGGCGGGGTTAGACACCCCGGCTGGTGCCTTGTTCCGAGATGGCGATGGCCCGGCGTAGCCCTACGAGGTGCTGGTGCCCGGGCGCCGGTCCCACCTGTGGGCCCGCAGCTGGTCCAGGAGTTCTTTCGGCAGCGGGCGTCCATCGCCGGCGGCGAGATTCCGTTCGACGTGACGGACGGTGCGCATGCCGGGGATGATCGTGCTGACCGCGGGGTGATGCAGGATGAACCGTAGCGCAAGCTCCGGGAGGTCCGTGCCCGGCGGCACGAGCGGCTGCAGGCGCTCGACGCGCGGAAGCGTGGCTGCGAGGTTGGCAGGGGAGAAGTAGTGATTCCGCCAGTCACCTCGTGGCCACTTCGAGCCGGAGGTGAGCGACCCGGTCAGGCTGCCTTCATCGAAGGGGACCCGGGCGATCACGGCGACGCCCAGTTCCCGGCAGAGCGGGATTAGGTCGTCCTCTGGCGCCTGGTCGAAGATGTTGTACACGACCTGAACGGCGTCGACGAGTCCGGTCTTCAAGGCCGTCAGCACGCTCGACGGCTCCCACCGGTTGATGCTGATCCCGACTCCCGCGATGACACCCTCGTCCCGCAGCCGCGTGACGGCCTTCTGCCAGCGCGTGTCGAGGGCCCACGCGTCGGTCCACACGTGGAACTGAAGCAGGTCGATTCGATCGACGCCGAGGTTCCTGAGGCTGAGCTCGGTTGAAGCCCGGATGTGGTCGGCCGGAAATGTGTCCTCGAGCCTGTAGGTCGAAAGCGCAGGCCAGCGGCCGTTCTTCGGCGGGATCTTCGTCGCGACATACGGCCGGCGCCCCGTCCACGCAGGGAGAACCTGGCCGATGAGCTGTTCGCTGTGTCCGTCGCCGTAGACGAGCGCGGTATCCAGGAAATTGCAGCCGAGCGCGAGCCCCCGCTCGAGGGCCCGGACGCATTCGTCATCGTCGAATCCGCTCCACCCGCCCATGCCCCAGGTGCCGAAGCCGATCTCCGAAACCTGCCAGCCGAGGCGACCGAAGGTGCGGTAACGCATGGTCAGTAGCAGCGCTGCGCCGCAGGGACGAGGTCACAGGTTACAGGTTACAGGTTATAGGTTACAGGTTAGAGAGGATCACGCGGCCCCGGTGTCTTGGTCAGCGTGCTGTTTAGAACCTGTGCCCTGTACCCTGTAACCCTCCTAGCCCCGTCCGCTATTCATCGACGCCAGGAATTCGGCGTTGGTCTTTGTCTTGGCCATCTTCGAGAGGAGCAGCTCCATCGCGTCCACGGCCGAGAGCGGGTCGAGGACCTTTCTCAGCACCCACACCTTGCTGAGCACGTCCTTCTCGATGAGCAGCTCCTCCTTGCGGGTGCCGCTCTTCTGGATGTCGATGGCGGGAAACACGCGCCGGTCGACCAGCTTCCGGTCGAGGAGGATCTCCAGGTTGCCGGTGCCCTTGAACTCCTCGAAGATGACGTCGTCCATGCGGGAGCCGGTGTCGATGAGCGCCGTGGCGACAATCGTCAGCGATCCGCCGTTCTCGATGTTGCGCGCGGCGCCGAAGAAGCGTTTCGGCTTCTGGAGCGCGTTGCTGTCGACGCCGCCCGAGAGCACGCGGCCGGACGCCGGGACCACCGTGTTATAGGCGCGGGCGAGGCGCGTGATCGAATCGAGCAGGATCACGACATGCTTGCCCGTTTCCACGAGCCGCTTGGCCTTCTCGATCACCATTTCCGCGACCTGCACGTGGCGCTGCGGCGGCTCGTCGAAGGTCGAGGAGACGACCTCGCCCTGAACCGAGCGCTGCATGTCGGTGACCTCTTCGGGCCGCTCGTCGATGAGCAGCACGATGAGGTACACGTCGGGATGGTTGGTCATGATGCTGTTGGCCAGGCTCTGCAGCAGCATGGTCTTGCCCGTGCGGGGCGGCGCGACGATCAGGCCTCGCTGCCCCTTGCCGACGGGGACGAGCAGGTCGAGCACGCGCGCCGAGAGGTTGTCGGCGTTCGTCTCGAGCGAGAACCGCTCCTGCGGATAGAGCGGCGTGAGGTTCTCGAAGAACACGCGGCCGCTCTTGCGCTCTGGCGGCTCGAAATTGACCGCGTCGACCTTGACCAGGGCGAAGTAGCGCTCGCCCTCCCGCGGTGGCCGGATCTGGCCCGACACCGTGTCGCCTGTCTGCAGGTCGAACCGCCGGATCTGCGACGGCGAGACATACACATCGTCCGGGCCGGGCAGGTAGTTGTAGTCGGGCGCGCGGAGGAATCCGTAGCCGTCGGGCAGCGTCTCGAGGACGCCTTCCGAGAACATCAGGCCGTTCCGCTCGGTCCGCGCGCGGAGGATCTGGAAGATCAGCTCCTGCTTGCGCAGCCCGGTCGCGCCCGGCACCTCGAGCTGCTTGGCGACCGCGGTGAGCGCTGTCACGCTCATCTCCTTCAGCGCGGCCAGGTCGAGCTGCTTCGAATCTACACTTCCCGCGGCTTGCGGGGTTCCAGCCACTGTTGCATCTGCTTCCACAGTTCGTCGATCCCTTCCCCGGTGAGCGTCGAGCTCACCAATGCGTGAACGCCGTGCTGGGCCGAAAGGGCCCGCCCGGATTGGTGTCGCTCGCCACGCGACAGTTTGTCGATTTTCGTGGCGATGAGCGCCACGCGGCAGCCCGAACTTCGGAGCCAGCTCCAGGCCTCCAGGTCCGGCTCGAGCCCGGGATGCCTGGCGTCCACCAGCAGCACGGTGCCGGCGATCTGCGATCGGAGGTGACCGGCGTCCGCCTCTCCGAAGAAATACTCGTGAACGAGCGTGGCGAACGTGTTGCCGTGCTTCGCGCCACGCGCGTACCCATAGCCCGGCAGGTCGACCAGGTGAAACGCCGGGCCGCGGTCGAGCCGGATCTCGAAGTAGTTGGCCAGGCGCGTGAGGCCCGGCGCCGCGCTCGTCCGCGCCAGCTTCCGGCCGACGAGCGCGTTCAGCAGGCTCGACTTGCCGACATTCGAGCGGCCCGCGAACGCGATCTCGGGCAGCCCGTTCCGCGGCAGCCCGGCCGCGCCGGCGGCGCTCGTGACGAACCGGGCCGCCACGACCTTCGGAGGCTTCATCGCTCGAGGTGACCGCCGGGCAGAGGTCGTCGCTGCGTCGATCAGTGCGTGATCGCTTCGTCGGCCGTGTTCTCGACCTTGACCGCGTCGGTGTCCGTGACGGGCCGCCCGGCCACCATCTCGGTCAGCGCGATTTTCAGGACCTCATCCATCGTGTCGACGAGGTAGACGTCGAGCACGTCGAGCACGTTCTTCGGGATGTCGGCCAGGTCCTTCTCGTTGTCCTTGGGCAGCAGGATGTGCTTCATGCCGGCGCGATGCGCCGCGAGGACCTTCTCCTTCACGCCGCCGATCGGCAGCACCTTCCCGCGCAGGGTGATCTCCCCGGTCATCGCGACGTCCCGGCGCACCGGCACCCGCGCGAGCACCGAGACGAGCGCGGTGGCCATCGTGATCCCGGCCGACGGGCCGTCCTTCGGGATCGCGCCCTCAGGCACGTGGATGTGCATGTCGAGCTTGCGGTAGAACTCCTTCGAGATCCCGTACTCCTCGGCCTTCGACCGGACGAAGCTCATCGCGGCCTGCGCCGACTCCTGCATGACGTCGCCGAGCTTGCCGGTCAGCATGAGGTGGCCCTTGCCCGGCATCAGCGTGGCTTCCGTCACGAGGATCTCGCCGCCGAACTCGGTCCAGGCGAGGCCGGTGGCGATCCCCACCTCGTTGGTCTCCTCGGCCATCGAGGGGCGGAACCGCGGCACGCCGAGGTGCTGCGTCACCTTCACCGCGTCGACGCTCTCGACATAGCCGGCGCCCTCCATGACGACCTTGCGCGCGATCTTCCGGCAGATGGACTGGATCTCGCGGTCGAGATTCCGCACGCCGGCCTCGCGCGTGTAGCGCTGGATGATCGTCTGGATCGCGTCCTCGCTGAAGGTGAGGTTCGCCGAGGTCAGGCCCGCGCCATCCACCGCCTTCGGGATGAGGAAACGCTTGGCGATTTCCGTCTTCTCCTGCTCGGTGTAGCCCGGGAGCTGGAGCACCTCCATCCGATCCTTGAGCGCCTGCGGCACGGTGTGCAGCACGTTGGCCGTGCAGATGAACATGACGTTCGAGAGGTCGAACTCGACGTCGAGGTAGTGATCCAGGAACGTGTGGTTCTGCTCCGGGTCGAGCACCTCGAGCAGCGCCGCCGACGGGTCCCCGCGGAAGTCCATGGACATCTTGTCCACTTCGTCGAGCAGGAAGACCGGGTTCGTCGTGCCGGCCTTCTTCATCATCTGGATGATCTGGCCGGGGAAGGCCCCGATGTAGGTCCGGCGGTGGCCGCGAATCTCGGCCTCGTCACGCACGCCGCCGAGCGAGAGCCGCACGAACTTGCGGTTCATCGATCGGGCGATTGACTTGGCGAGCGAGGTCTTGCCGACGCCGGGAGGCCCGGCGAAGGTGAGGATGGTGGCCTTCGGCTTCTTGACGAGCGCCCGCACGGCCAGGAACTCGAGGATGCGCTCCTTGATCTTCTCGAGGCCGTAGTGATCCTCGTTGAGGATGGTCTCGGCCTTCTTCAGGTCGCGGCTCTCCTTCGTCTTCTTGTGCCACGGGACGGCAATCAGCCAGTCGACGTAGTTGCGCGAGACCGTGGCTTCCGCCGACATCGGCGGCATCGCCTCGAGGCGCTTCAGCTCCTGGACGGCCTTCTCCTCGACGTCCTTCGGCATCCGCGATTCCTCGATCTTCTTCTTCAGTTCGTCGATCTCGTTGCCCTTCTCGTCCTTGCGCCCGAGCTCCTTCTGGATCGCCTTCATCTTTTCGTTGAGGTAGTACTCCTTCTGCGCCTTCTCCATCTGCTTCTTGACGCGAGACTGGATCCGGCGGTCCACCTGGAGCTTGTCCACCTCGGCCTCGAGGATGCTGCTGATGCGGTTCAGGCGCTCGAGCGGCGACACGATCTCGAGCAGGTTCTGCTTCTCGTCCACGCCCACGACCAGGTGCGCGGCGATCGTGTCGGCGAGGCGGCTCGGGTCGTCCACCCGCACGGCCGCGATCATGGCGTCGTAGTGCAGGTTGTTCGAGAGCTTCACGTACTGCTCGAACAGCGACACGACGCGGCTCATCACGGCCTCGACGTCGCCGGCGGCGTCCTTCTGCCGCGGCAGGATCTTCACCACGACGCGGAAGAACCCGCGATCCTCCTTCCACTCGATCACCCGCGCGCGCTCGACGCCCTCGACGAGCACCTTGACGTTGCCGTCGGGCAGCTTCAGGCTCTGGACGATGTTGCCGACGCAGCCCATCGTGTAGATGTCCTGCGGCTGCGGATCGTCCACCGAGGCGTCGTGCTGCGCGGCGAGGAAGATGCGCTTCTCCTTGCCGAGTGCGTGCTCGAGGGCACGGGTCGACGCCGGGCGCCCGATCGCGAAGGGCACCATCATGTGCGGGAAGATCACGAGGTCGCGGAGCGGAACGATCGGAAGGGTTTCGTAGACTTCCATGGGACGCCAGTCGCGAATCGGCTGCCTAGCCAGCCTTTTCCATCAGGGTGATCGGCTGGGCCTTCGCCTCGACCACTTCGCGCGTCAGCACGCACTCGCGGATCTTCTTCTGGCCAGGCAGGGTGTACATCAGGTCCAGCATCAGCTCTTCGATGATCATCCGCAGCCCTCGCGCGCCGATCTTGCGGGCCAGCGCCGCCTCCGCGATCGCCTCCAGGGCATCGTCGGTGAACCGGAGCTTGACGTTCTCGTACTCGAACAGCTTCTGGTACTGACGCGTGATGGCGTTCTTCGGTTGCGTGAGGATCTGGACGAGCGCCGCCCGGTCGAGCTCGTGCAAGGTGCCGACGACCGGCAGCCGGCCCACGAACTCCGGGATCAGGCCGAACTTGATGAGGTCCTCCGGCTCGATGCGCTCGAGCGTCGTGCCCAGGTCCCGCGCGTGCGCCGGCTTGACGTCCGCCTTGAAGCCGAGCGTCCTCTTGCCGATGCGCCGCTCGATGACCTTCTCGAGCCCGACGAACGCGCCGCCGACGATGAAGAGGATGTTGGTCGTGTCGACCTGGAAGAACTCCTGGTGCGGGTGCTTGCGCCCGCCCTGGGGCGGCACGTTGGCGACGGTGCCCTCGAGGATCTTGAGCAGGGCCTGCTGGACGCCCTCGCCCGACACGTCGCGGGTGATCGAGGGGTTCTCGTCCTTCTTGCAGATCTTGTCGACCTCGTCGATGTAGATGATGCCCTGCTGGCACTTCTCGATGTCCCCGCCGGCCGCCTGCAGCAGCTTGAGGATGATGTTCTCGACGTCCTCGCCGACATACCCGGCCTCGGTCAGTGTCGTGGCGTCCACGATGGTGAAGGGCACCGAGAGCATCTTCGCCAGCGTCTGGGCCAGCAGCGTCTTGCCCGTCCCGGTCGGGCCGATGAGCAGGATGTTCGACTTGGTGAGCTCGATGTCGTTCCGCCCGCGCGCCTGCTTCTGGATCTCGATCCGCTTGTAGTGGTTGTAGACGGCGACCGCCAGCTTCTTCTTGGTCCTCTCCTGGCCGATCACGTAGTCGTCGAGGAACTTCTTGATCTCCTGCGGGGTCGGCAGCGAGGTCCGCGCGCCCTTGTTCTCGTACCGGTTGTCGTCCGCGATGATGTCGTTGCAGACCTCGACGCACTCGTCGCAGATGAACACCGTCGGACCGGCGATGAGCTTGCGGACGTCGTTCTGGTCCTTGTTGCAGAACGAACAGCGGAGGATTTCCGTGTCGCCGTTCTTCTTCACCATGTGTCCTCGGTCCACCGCGGACCCGCGCGTCGCGCGGGGGGCTGCAGGTCGCCCCCGGCCCCCCAAAGAGAGCCTGCGTCGCGTCAGGTTCGCTTTCGGATCACGTCGTCAATGATACCGTATTCCTTGGCCTGCTCCGCCGACATGATGTAATCCCGCTCGGTGTCCTGCTGAATCCGCTCCAGCGGCTGGCTCGTGTGGTGCACGAGAATCAGGTTCAGGTTCTCGCGCATCCGCAGCAGCTCGCGCGCGGCGATGTCGATGTCGGTCGCCTGTCCCGCCAGGCCCTGCATCAGCGGCTGATGGATGACGATGCGCGAGTTGGGCAGCGAGTAGCGCTTCTGCTTGGTGCCCCCGGCGAGCAGCACGGCCGCCATCGACGCCGCCTGGCCCAGGCAGTAGGTCTGCACGTCGGGCCGGATGAACTGCATCGTGTCGTAGATGGCCAGCCCCGCCGTGATCGATCCGCCCGGGCTGTTGATGTAGAGGAGGATGTCCTTCTCCGGATCCTCCGCTTCCAGGAACAGCATCTGCGCGATGGCCAGGTTGGCGACCGTGTCGTCGATCGGCGTGCCGATGAAGATGATGTTGTCCTTCAGCAGGCGCGAGAAGATGTCGTACGCGCGTTCGCCGCGGTTGGTCTGCTCCACCACCATCGGCACGAGCTGGGCGTGTGGGGTGCCGCCGTATCGGTTCATGGGTCCTCGGTTCCCTCAGGCGTTCGTCATGGTGGCCCGCTCCACCAGCATCGCCACCGTCTTCTCGCGCCGGAGGCCGGTGGCGAGGCGGGACAGGCCTGAATCCTTCTCGAGCTGCGCGCGCACCGCCGCCGGCGTGCGGCCCATCGCGGCCGCGTACTTCGCCACCTCCTGCTCGACGTCTTCCTCGACGACCGCGATGTTCTCCCGGCGCGCAATCTCGTCGAGGACGAGCGTCGCCCGGACCGAATCGACCGCGCCGCCGCGCTGCGCCCGCCGGAACTCGTTCCAGTCGACCCCGGCCTTCCGCGGATCGACCTTCTGCTCGATCAGGCGCCGCGCGAGATCTTCCATCCGGCGATCCAGCTCACGTTCGACGAGCACCGACGGCACGTCGAAGGTCACTCGCCCGGCCAGCGTCGAGAGCAGATCCGCGCGCATCTCGCGGTTGACCTCCGATTCCTCTTCCTTCAACAGGTCGCGCCGGATGCGCTCGCGCAGCTCGTCGAGGGTGGCGAACGAGCCGAGATCCTTCGCGAACTCGTCGTCCAGTTCCGGCAACACGCGCCGCTTGATGCTCTTGACGGTAATGGCGTACTCCACCGACTTCCCGGCCAGCTCGCCATGCTTCTCCGCGTCGGCGGGGTAGACAACCGTGAAGCCCGCCGCCGCGCCGGGTTCGAGGCCCACCAGGTGCTCGTCGAATCCCGGCGGGTTCGCCGACGCGCCGAGCTCGATCGTCACGTTCTCGTGATGCTCCTTGGGTGCGGACTCTCCTTCGCCAACGACTTGCCGATCCAGGTCGACGACTGGCCAGTCGCCGTCGGAAAGCGGCCTCGCCTCGACGGGCTCGAACCGCGCCACGCTCTGGCGAAGGCGCTCGAGCGCCTGGTCGACCGCGCCGGCCTCAATCGCCACCGGCCGCCGGCGCAGCGGCAGGCCTTCGTACGCGCCCGGATCGACCGGCGGCACCGTCTCGAACGCCGCCTTGAAGGTGAGCGGCTTGCCTTCTTCGACGACGACCTCGGTGACATCCGGTGTCTCGATCGGGTCCATCCCCCTGGCGCCAAGTGCCTCGTCTACGGCCTTGGGCACCAGCTCGTGCGCCACGTCGTGAAGGATGCGCTCCTTGAAGCGCTGCCGGACGACACGAGGGGGAATCTTCCCGGGACGGAAGCCCGGAATGCGCGCCGAACGGGCATAGTCGGCCGCGACCCGCTCGATTTCGGCGTCGACGACCTCGCTCGGGACCTCGACAACCAGGTTCTTCCGCGTTTCCGTCACGTCGACCAGCTCGGCCTTCATGGAGTGATATCGGCAGGTGCAGGGCTGGGCCTGAGGCGCCAGCCCGGCCGCTACGGTTTCTGGCGGCCCCAGGTTTTAGGGAGATGGTGCGAAAGGGGGGAGTTGAACCCCCATAGCCTTGCGGCTACCGGATCCTAAGTCCGGCGCGTCTGCCAGTTCCGCCACTTTCGCGCGTTCGGGTTCTCCTGACCGCGATAACCTGCCGCGGCATCGGACAGGCGTCGTGACGAACCGGGAACACCAACAAGCCTAGGGTAGCATGCCGTTTTCCGGGGGGTCAATGAACCAGGAGGACGGACAAGTCAGGCTTCAGGCACCAGGCTTCAGGCCGCGTCAACAGACACGCACGCCACGCCCCGACAGTACGGGTGCAAACAACCCACCGACACCCGGTAATCGTTGCGCGTGAAATCGCGGCTGTGCTAGAGTCCCGCGCCAGTGAATACTCCGACCCGCGACGATCTGTACCACGGCCTCTTCGTCTGGCAGTCACTCGGCGATGGACGCGGCCGAATCGCCGCGCGAGAAGGGCACCCTCGCTCCATTCCTTGTCCGGACACCGGCCGCAGCCTCACGATTGCCACGCTCCAGGCGAGCACTCCCGCCATTTGCCCCGCCTGTCAGCGGCAGGCTGAGGGCGGGTTCGTCTCGTTCGTCTCCGACCTTCGCCTGGCATACGCATGCCCGGCCTGCCAGGAGCTGATCTGGGTCAAGGGAGCGTAGACTCCAGGCTCCAGGCGACACGCAGGCGACAGGCGCTCACAGGCCAGGGGCTTCAGGCGCTAACAGGCTACAGGCTTCAGGCGACAGGCTACAGGCCTGGTCACGGCTGTCGCGCCTCATTCATTGATCCGCCTCCTGCCTATTTGTTCGTCGAGCTCGCGTGGGAGCGGCGCGCGCCGAGGAGCATCAGCGCAGCGAACACGGTCATGCCCAGGCCTGCCCAGAAATTCACGTTGATGCCCAGCGATGCATCGTAAATTTTCTGGTCCCCGAGCAGCCCGTATCCGAGCAGCACCAACCCGAGAAGTCCGAACATCGAACCGAGGGGAACGCGAAGATCCATGAAAAACTCCTGCCAGGCTACAGGCCTCAGGCTTCAGGCCACAGGCCGGGCACTTCGTCACACGGCGTTCATTCTCAAGGCCCGCAGCCTGTAGCCCGTAGCCTGTAGTCCTTACCAGAAGTACACGTTGAGCACCACCGCCCCGATCCCGACGATGACCGCCAGCACGGCGGGCCGGCGGTACCAGACGACGCCGGGCTCGATGAGTTTCGGCGTCAGCGAATACACCAGGCCCTTGAGATCCGCTCTGTCGCGCGGCCGCGTCACGAGACTGACAGCGATCGTCACGACAAAGCACGCGCTCCACGCCCAGATCGCGCCCCAGAAGTTCTGGGCCATGTCGCTCGGGTAAGAGTGCAGCCGGCCGTTCGCGGCGCCGACACCGGTCAGGACGTAGTGAACGGCCGCCGCGCCGGTCCCCGACAGCAGGCCCCAAAAGGCGCCGTTCGCGGTGGCTCGCGCCCAGAACATGCCGAGCAGGAAGGTGGCGAAGAGCGGCGCGTTGATGAACGAGAAGACCAGCTGGAGCAGATCCATGATGTTGCCGAACCGCATCGCCACATACGCCGTGGCGACGCTCGCGAGTGTGCCGAACACGGTCGCCATCCGGCCAATCCACATGTAGTGCGCGTCCCCCGCGTTGCTCCGGATGTACGGCTTGTAGATGTCGTAGGTCCAGACGGTATTGAACGCGGTGACATTCCCGGCCATCCCCGACATGAAGCTCGCGACGAGCGCCGTCAGGCCGAGTCCGAGCAGGCCCGGCGGGTAGAACTTCTGCAGCATCAGCGGCATCGCCATGTTGTAGTCGGTCTTGCCGTTGAAGACGAACGCCCCGGAGGGCAGCAGCGCGATCGCGACCATCCCCGGAAGAATCACGAGCAGCGGGAAGAACATCTTCGGGATCGCCGCGATGAGCGGTGTCCGGCGGGCCGCGTTCATCGATTTGGCCGCCATGGCCCGCTGGATGACGAGGAAGTCCGTGCACCAGTAGCCGAAGGAGAGGACGAATCCGAGTCCCATCGCCATGCCGAACCACTCGACGCCCATCGGGTTGGACGACGGGCTGCCCATGTGCTGCCACGACTGCGTCCACGCGCCCGCGGAGAACCCGGCATCGGTCGCGACCCGGGCGAGGCGCTCCTGCAAACCCGTCCAGCCGCCGGCTCCCGCGATGCCGAGCACGGCAAGCGGCAGGAAGCCGAACACGATGAGGAAGAACTGCACCACCTCGTTGTAGATGGAGCTCGTGAGCCCGCCGAGCAGGATATAGACGAGCACGACGACGGCCGCGACGGAGATGCTCAGGTTGATGTCCCAGCCGAGGAGGAGCTGGAAGAGCCGCCCCATCACGTACATCGAGATGCCGGAGGAGAAGAGTGTCATCAC
Source organism: uncultured Acidobacteriota bacterium (assembly GCA_963695795.1). GTDB lineage: Bacteria > Acidobacteriota > Vicinamibacteria > Vicinamibacterales > JAKQTR01 > CAVOHU01. Next base: position 535,121 of record CAVOHU010000004.1, read on the forward strand.
CGCGAACGACACGGCGTTCAGGGCGCGCGTCTTCTCGTCGAACCGCAGGCGGAGATACTCGGGCACCGAGTGCGCGCGGCTGCCGTAGTAGAACGGCATCATGAACACGCCGACGAAGATCATCGCCGGGATCGCGCCCACCCAGTAGAAGTGGCTCGTCATGATGCCGTACTTGGCGCCGCTCGCCGCCATCCCGATGACCTCCTGCGCACCGAGGTTGGCCGAGATGAACGCGAGCCCCGTGATCCACGCGGCCAGGCTCCGCCCCGACTCGAAGAAGTCGAGGCTCGTCTTCATGAAGCGCCTGAGGGCGGCGCCGATGCCCAGGACGAAGACGAAATAGATGCCGATGATCGTGTAGTCGATGGCATGGAGATGCATGGGTCCCTCTCGTACGGCGCGCGCCGCGCGGCCGGCGCTGGCTGCGAATTATAGGCGGGAGTCGAACCGTCCGGGGCCGGGAATCCTCCGGATGCGGGGGATGCGCTAAGCTGGCAGTCCGGGAGGATGCTCTTGTCGAAGACCGACGTGCCTGACCAGCCGGAGCACGGCGACGCGGCGTCGTCCGGCGTACGCAGCGTCCCCCGGGCGGCCTATCTGTACTGGGCGAAGCAGCGCGCCCATCCGGAGGCGGACCTTGCCCGCAGCGACGTGCCGGCGCTCTCACTGGACGAATTGCCCGGCGCGCGCGCCGGGCTCGAGCTGAAGGGCCGCAACGACACCGGCTACAAGCCGCTCATTGCCGCGATCGCGTCGCGCTACGGCGTGGCCGAGGACCAGGTGGCGACCGCCAGCGGGGCGTCGGGCGCGAATTTCCTCGCCTGCGCGGCGCTCGTCAGATCAGGCGACGACGTGTTGGTCGAGCGTCCGGCGTACGACCCGCTGCTGGCCGTTCCCCGCCTGATCGGAGCCACGATCACCCGGTTCGAGCGGCGATTCGAAGACGGCTTCCGCATCGACGTCGACGCGGTCGCCGCCGCGCTCACCCCGCGCACCAGGCTCGTCATCGTCACCAATCCGCACAATCCGACGGGTGTCGCGACGCCGGTGCACGACCTCGTGCGTCTGGGCCAGCTCGCCTCGCGCCGCGGAGCCCGGGTCCTCGTGGACGAGATCTATCTCGATTTGATCAGGGGCGCCTCGCAACCATCCGCCGCATCGCTCGGTGAAGTGTTCGTGGCGACGAGCAGCCTGACGAAGTGCTACGGGCTCTCGCAGCTGCGCTGCGGCTGGGTGCTCGCCGCTCCCGCGGTGGCGGAAGAAATCCGCCGGACCCGGGACCTGGTCGACGGCATCGGATCCGTGCTGACGGAGCGGGCGTCGGTCGTCGCCTTCGACTACCGGGCCGCGCTCGAGGCGAAGGCGCGCGCCGCCCTCGAACCCAACTTCGCGCGCCTCGGCGCCTTCATCGCGTCGCAACCCGGCCTCGAGTGGGTGCGCCCCGACGGCGGAACCGTCGCGTTTCCCAGGCTTCGGAGCGGTGAAGACAGCCGCCGGTTCGCCCGGACGCTTCTCGAGGAACACCGCACGATGGTGGTCCCGGGGCACTTCTTCGAAGCGCCCTCGCACTTCCGGATCGGCGTGGGGATCGACGCCGGGACGCTCGAGCGCGGCCTCGAGGGGATCGCCGCGGTCCTTGCGGAGAGCTGACGCGTACTTCCTCTCTGAGGATCTCGGCATTTGCTGCTCCGCGCCGCCTGGATCCCGGCGTGGGACCGAGCATTCGTCCGGATGTCATGCAAGCCGGGCCAGCTGATCCGATACGGCCGTCTGGATCTTTGGCGGATCTTGATCCAGCATTCCGTAACCTCTCATTTCGCTTGACTTCGCCCGGTCGGCGCTCATACTGACCTCAACTGCCCGCGTCTCGACTTGCCCGGACCCTTGTGCGGTTGATTTTGAGGAGGATTGTCCCATGAGGACCCGTCTAACCTCGTCTGTACGGACAGGAGCGCTACTCGCCGTGCTCCTGCTCAGCAGCACCCTCGCCTTCGCCCAAGGCGGGACGACCAACACGATCTCCGGCGTGGTGGTCGACTCGGGCGGCGGCGTCGTTCCGGGTGCCGATGTTGTCGTCAAGCACAGCGCGACTGGCGTGAGCCAGTCGAGGGTGTCGAACTCCGAGGGCGTCTTCACGTTCTCGAACCTGCCGATCGGAACCTACACGGTGACGGTGACGCTCACGGGGTTCAAAACGTTCGTGGCCAACGACGTCGTGATCACGTCCGCAGCCCCCGCGAGCGTGAAAGCTACGCTGTCGATCGGCGGCCTCGAGGAGACCGTAGTCGTCCAGTCGACCGCTGAAATCGTGCAAACGCAGTCGGCGACGATTTCGGCGACCGTGACGACCAACCAGATCAACAAGCTGCCGCTGACGACCCGCAGCGCGATGGACTTCGTGACGTTCCTGCCCGGGGTCACCACCCCGAACGGCAACCGGCAGTCGACCGTCAACGGGCTCCCGCAGGGGATGATCAACATCACGCTCGACGGCGTGAACATCCAGGACAACACGCTGCGAAGCACCGACGGTTTCTTCGCCATCGTGGCGCCCAGGCTCGACGCGGTCGAGGAGGTGTCGGTGACGACCGCCGGGCAGAGCGCCGACGTGGGGCAGGGCGGCGTGCAGATCAAGTTCGTCACGCGCTCCGGAACCAACCGGTTCTCCGGGAGCCTCTACGAGTACTACCGGCGCGACTCGCTGAACGCGAACACCTGGTTCAACATCCGCGACAAGGTCGCGAAGCCCAAGCTGAAGCAGGATCAGTACGGCGGGCGCGTCGGCGGACCGATCATGATCCCGGGCCTCTTCGACGGCCGCGGAAAGGCGTTCTTCTTCGTCAATATGGAGCGGCAGACGACGCCGAGCGACCAGACGCGGAACCGCACCCTGCTCAACACGCAGGCCCAGCAGGGCATTTACTCCTTCGCAGGGGGGTCGCTCGACCTCCTGGCGCTGGCGGCATCGAAGGGCCAGATCTCGACGGTCGATCCGGTGATCAAGCAGTTGCTCATCGACATCCGGAACTCGACGAGTGGCGGGTCGCTGACCGATCTCGATCCGAACACCCAGCGGTTCAGCTACAACCTGCCCGTCGAATCCACGCGCATCTACCCGACGGTCCGGCTCGACTACAACATCACGAAGGCGCACCGGTTCTCGTCGGCATTCAACTATCAGAAGTTCACCGACTACCCGGACACGCTCAACAGCCGCGATGCGAACTGGCCGGGATTCCCCGTAGCCGCCGGCCAGACGTCCATCCGCATGGGCTTGAGCAACACGGTGCAGTCGACGCTGCGCAACAACCTGATGAACGAGTTCCGCGTCGGGATGAGCAGCGCGCCGGTCAAGTTCTTCGACGAGCTGACCACCAGCATGTGGAAGGGCACCAGCGTCGGCAATCAGAACGGCTACCAGATGGGCCTTGGGTCTGTCGGCCAGGGGCTCACCAATCCCAGCGCCGCCCCGTCGCCGCAGTCGCGCAACGCGTGGCAGCTGGCGATCGAGGACACCGTGACGTGGCTGGCCGGAGCGCACAGCATCACCTCCGGCGTGTCCTTCACCCAGTACACGTATTGGCAGAAGATGTCGGCCCTCGTTCCCAGCGTCTCGTTCGACATCGTGACGGGTGATCCTGCCGAGAGCATGATCACGTCCGCCATGGTGGGTGGCTCCTCGACGAACCTGACTGCGGCCCAGCACCTCTACGCCCTGTTGACGGGTCGCGTATCGGCGCTCACAGGCGACGCCCGCATCGACGAGGCGACCGACAAGTACGCCTACATGGGCGTGGGCACCGAGCGCGCGCGCATGCCGGAGGTCGGGTTCTACGCGCAGGATTCCTGGCGCGTCAAGCCGAACCTGACGGTCAACCTCGGCGTGCGCTACGACCTCCAGTTCCCGTTCTACCCGATGAACAACGCCTACTCGATGGGCACGATGGCGGACTTCTGCGGGATCTCCGGGGTGGATTCGTCCGGCAACTGCAACCTGTTCAATCCGAACATCCAGTCCGGCAAGTCGCCCGTCTTCGTCCAGTACGCGAAGGGCACCAAGGGCTACAACATCGACTCCAACAACGTCGCGCCGAATGCGGGCGTGGCGTGGACGATAGGAGGCAGTTCCGGACTGCTCAGATTCCTCTTCGGCCACGAGGGCGACACGGTCATCCGGGCGGGCGCCTCGCGCGCGTTCAGTCGAAACGGGATGAACGACTTCACGGGACGGTTTGCCGGTAACCCGGGCCTCACCATCCCGGTGTCGCGCTCGTTGACGCTCGGCAACCTGGGAAGCCCGTTGCCTCTGCTCTTCAGCGATTCGGCGCGTCTCACTCCGCCGGCCTTCGCGGCGGCGCCCCAGTATCCGCTGACGTCCGACATCACCGGGCAGATCCGCGTGTTCGATCAGAACATCCGGGTGCCGTACAGTGACTCGTTCAGCCTCGGCATTTCGCGCGCGCTGACGCGGACGATGGCCGTTGAGATCCGCTACGTCGGCACACGGTCGAAGGACAGCTGGGCGAACCTCAACTACAACGAGATCAACATCTGGGACAACGGGTTCGCGGACGAGTTCCGGCTGGCGCAGGCCAACCTGCAGGCCAACATCCTGGCGGGCCGCGGCTCGACCTTCAAGTACGCGGGCCCCGGCACCGGCACCTCACCGCTGCCGATCATGCTGGCGTATTTCTCGGGCGTGCAGAGGGCGAACGCCGGCGACGCGACCCTGTACACGTCGTCGAACTTCACTTCGTCGACTTACGTCAACCCGCTGGCGATCTACAACCCGAATCCGTTCAGCATCGCCGGCAGTCTCTACGGCAACGCGACGCAGCGGACCAACGCCGCCAACGCGGGGCTCTCGAGGAACTTCTTCATCATGAACCCTGACTTGCAGGGCGGCGCCACGCTGACCACAAATCAGGGCAAGACGAGGTACGACAGCCTTCAGGTCGAGTTCCGCCGGCGGCTTTCGGGCGGGTTCCAGTTCTCGACGAGCTACGCCTTCGGGCACGGGACGCAGTCGGTCTTCCGCACGCTGCGGAGGGAAGTGTTCATGGCCCGCCGCACCGGCAATACCGGTGACATCGATCATGCGTTCAAGCTCAACGCCGTCTACGACCTGCCATTCGGCCAGGGCCGCCACTTCCTGGGGAATGCCGGCGGGGTCCTCGAGCGAATCGTCGGCGGGTGGTCGGTCGGTTTGAGCTCGAAGGTGCAGAGCGGGTATCTCGTCGACCTCGGCAACGTGCGGCTCTACGGGATGACCGCCGCCGATGTCAAGAAGATGTACAAGATCCGCGAGGATCCCACGACCCACAAGGTCTACATGTGGCCGCAGGCCATCATCGACCAGACCGTCAAGGCGTTCAGCGTGAGCGCGACCTCCACGACCGGCTACGGCGCGCTCGGCGCGCCGGGCGGGCAGTATTTCGGCCCGGCGAACGGGCCGGACTGCATCGAGGTCGACAACGGCGCCGGCTACGGCGGGTGCCCCGGAACGACGCGGTCGCTCATCATGAGGGGACCCTGGTTCCAGCAGCACGATGTCAGCCTCTCGAAGCGCATCCAGATCGTGGGCCGCACCAACCTGGAGCTGCGCCTCGAGGTCCTGAACGTGCTCAACAACGTCAACTACCTGCCGCAGAGCTACCTGGGCAACCAGGCGGCCAGCTACGAGGTGACTTCGCTCACAGGCGCCAACTCCGCCCGGGTTGTCCAGCTCGTGGGACGGTTCAACTGGTAGCGGTAGCACAGGACCGGTAGACGTCGGAGTCGACAGTGGCCCTCGGATCGCGCAGGTCCGAGGGCCATTGTCGTCAGTGGTGACCGAGGACGCGCGCCGGGAGGAACAGGATGGCGCGGAGCAGGCCGAAGACCCCGTCGACGGCAATGCCGACGAGACGGAAGGGAAGCGTGATCAGCCAGACGAACGGATACGCAACGAGCGCCAGCAGCGCGAGAGGCCAGCAGAGCACGAATAGAATCAACCACAGCAGCAGTTTCAACACGGCTCACCTCGACATCCCGTCCAGAGCCGGCGCCCTGATTCAGGTATACGAACACGCCTGACCGGTAGATGCCCGTCGCGGCCGAACGATCAGCGGCCGGAGGGAGCGAGCTTCGCGGTGATCTCAAAGCTCGCCCATTCGGTTCGTCGGGAGACCGCGCTCGTGCCGGACGTGTCAGGCGGCGGAATGGCGACGGCAAGTTCGACCTTACCCGCATCCGACGCCACGACTCGGGCGCCGGCGATGGCCGACCCGACACCTGCACCTTTCAGCCGTAGCATGTAGGTGCTGCCGCGGCGCCCTTCCACTCGAAGCCGGTACAGGCCTGATTCGACCCTCGCATCGATGATCCGGAGACGCGTCGAGCGGTCGCCCAGGGCGAGCGGGGCGTGAAGCGGTATGACTTCGACGCCGCCCCGGAACGGCAGCACGAAGGTGGCCGGCGAGGTCACCGTCTCGAACCGTGTGAGCCGGATGCCGCGGCTCGCGTCGGCGTTTCCGCCGATCGGGCGCCACCTCGTTTCGCGAGTCGTCTGGGCCGCGCCAGGCGGCAGCGCGATCTCGAGCTCGATGGGAAGCGGCCCGCCCTGCGGCGAGATGCTCACGGCGATGCCGTCCGCGCTTCGCGAGATCACGACATCGGCGGCAACGCCGTGCCAGCGGAGATGGCGAATCGTCAGCGACGGCCACTCAGGGGGCAGACGAGGCGAGATCTTCAAGCGGGCAGGCAGGGATCGGCCGTCACGCGTTTCTTCCGGAAGCGCCTCGAGACCGAGTAGGCCCCGCAGCAACGACGAGACAAGTCCCGTCGTCGCGAAGAGCTGATGCGGCACGGCGGCATCGACCGACTTCAGCCGATCGCCCGAGAACAACTCGGCCATATACCCGCGCGATTCGAGAAACGTGAGGTCGACAGTGGTGTCGAGGTAGCCCCACGCCGCATCCGCACGCCCGTGTGTGTAGAGGCCGAGCGCCGCGAATCCGGTCAGGAACGGCCACACCGCGCCGTTGTTGTAACTGAGCGGCTCATACAGGCGGCTGTCGATCGAGAGCATCCGCGCCCCCCAGTCCGAGCCGACACCGGCTCCAGCCAGATCGTCGAGCGCGCCCTGAACCGCCGGCCGATCGCGATCGAAGACGCCCCGCCAGAGCCCGAACGCCGGCCAGACGGTGGGCTCGGCCTGTCCCTTGCCGTCTTTCATCACGGCGAAATGGATCCGCCGTCCGTCATCGTCGAGAAATCGCCGATTGATGGCGCCACGGGCTTTGACAGCCGCCTGGCGGGACGTCGCCGCGAATGCGTCGCCCGCGATGCCTGCCAGCTCGCTCGCGGCATCTGCGGCTTCGGTCCATGCGGACGCCAGGAAGACATCGGTCAGGACGTCGCGGCTCCGGAGGGTCCCGGTCTCGACCGCCGCGAGGCCGGCTTTCGTGTTGTCCATCAACCCGTCGCCGTCCTCGTCTGTGGACGCGCAGTAGTCGTACGCCTTCCTGATCGACGGCCAGAAGTCCCTGGCAAGGGCGAGATCGCCGCTCGCGCGGACGTAGTCGCGCACGGCGATGATGTAGAGCGGCGTGGTGTCGGCGTGGTAGTAGCCGTACGGATAGTCTTCGAACCACCGGATGTAGCCGGCGCCCTGCGATAGCTCGTGCATCATCTTGCCGTCGGCGCGCTGCCGCTTGCGGAGAAATTCCAGCGCCTGCCTGACGGTGTCGAAATCACCGTACCCCGTCATCGCCCACGCGTTGATGAACGCGTCGCCGCCGAAATACCAGCCGAAGCCGGGCCGCTCGCTGGTGCCGCTTGGACCGAGGCCCGCGATGAGCCCGCAGCCGAGGTGCGGATTGCAGACAAATCCCTTGTCGAGGGCGACCTTGCCCCATTCGAGAGCGAGGTCGAGTCGAGGATCCGGGCTCTCGATGCTCGTCATCGTCTCGCGCACGGCCCGGTAGTGGGCGGCGGATTCGCGGTAGAAGGCCTCGGCCGACGCCAGCAGCCTCTGGTAGGTGGCTCTCGCCCCGTCCAGGTTCTCGACGCTCGCGGCGATCACGATCGGCACGAGCCCTTGCGACGCCATCTCGGGCGTGACCGCGATCTGGAACTGCGTCGGCGCGTCAGGGAGGTTGTGCGCCGGCTGCTCGGGAGGTTCCAGCCCGAGCGGCGACCCGACGAGGGCCGCGTTCTTCCGGGTGCCTTCACCGAGGACGTAGGCTTTGAGCGTGTTGTCCCAGTAGCTGTACTGCCCGCCAAGCCCCGCCGGCCACATCGGCTTCAGGTCGATGCGGAACTTGACCGTGATGGTGATGGGCTCCGACGTGTTCACGTCGAGCAGCACGAGCGCCCCCGGCTCGTTCAGCGGGACGAGCCACGTGGCATCGGCGGTGAACACCGAGTGCGCATAGCGAATCGTGCTCGCCTCGGGCCGCACATCGACGGTGGTGGCGAGGCTCGAAGCGGGAATCGGATCTGCGTAAGCCTTGACGCCGAACGAGATGTGAAAATCGTGCAGGACTTTCAGCGGATACACCCACGCTTCGAAGCTGCCGTCCTCGCGCCCGAGGAGCGCCGCCCGGCGGCCCGACGCTTCCATGTACCGTTCGACGCGCGCGGAGCCGGTCAGCGCGACGGGACTGGGATCCTTCGCGAATCGAGGAATCGTCCCGTCACCGGGGGCCGCGGCCCGAAGCGACACGGCGGCGGGAACAGCCGCGAGCAGCAGGAGCCAGCTGGCAGATCGACGTGGCACGGCGCACCTCCGTGGATGGGATTGTAGGCCAGATTTCCGGTATTCCCCCGGCCCTGACGGCGGTGATAACGTGAGTCACCATGCTGACAGGCTCGACGCGGGCTTCCGGCCGCCGGAGGCGCGGGTGACGACACGCCGAAGCTCGTTCGTGGCGGCTGCCCTCGCGGTCGTCGCCGCCGCCTGGGTCGCGTGCTACCTCGGCCTCGCGCGCGGCTACGTCATCGACTCGTACGGGCACGGCGAGCGCTGGATCATCAAGAACATCCTGGCGGGCCAGTCCGCCGTCACCCTGCCCGATTACCTCGACGTCGCCGATCGGCTGGCGTGGATGATAGCGATCGCCCTTGCCGGCACGGCGTTGGTCCTCTTCGCCTGGCGTTTCGCCGAGGGCCTCACCGGGAACGCGTACAACGGTCTACTGCGCGCTGCGGACGCCGTCCTCGCGAGACGGCGCGCGGCGTTTGTCGCCTCCGGGGTGCTGTGCGTCGGCGCGCTCGCCGCCATCGCACTCTTCGTGCTGCAGGATTTTCCCAACTCAGGCGACGAGTATAGCTATCTCTACGAGGCCGACACGATTGTGCACGGCCGGACGTCGAATCCGGCGCATCCGCTGCAGCCCTTCTTCGAGTTCACCTGGGTCCGGCAGGCCGGCGATCGCGTCTTCAGCATTTTTCCGCCGGGCTGGCCGGCCGTGCTTGCTGCCGCCAGGCTGGCGCGTCTCCCGCTGTGGCTCGTCAATCCGGTGATGGGCTGGCTGTCCCTGGTGGTGCTGTTCCTGCTGGGGCGCCGGCTCTACGGCGAGCGCACGGCTCTCCTGGCGGCTGGCGCGACCTTCGCCTCGAGTTTCTTTCTGCTCAACGGCGGGTCGTACTTCTCCCACACGATCTGCAGCCTGCAGATCCTCGCAGTGGCCTACTTCGGACTCCGCGCGATCGAGGACCAGCGCGCCCTCTTCGCGGCGCTGGCCGGGGCGGCGGCGGGCGCGGCGCTGCTCACGCGAAACTACTCGGCGGCGTGGTGCACGCTGCCGTTCGTATGGGCGCTCGCGCGCAGGGGACGATTCGGCCTGAAGGCCCTCGCAGCCGCTGGCGCAACCGGCGTGCCGTTCGTGATTGCCTACCTGGCCTACAACGCCTCGACGATGGGTCATCCGTTCGTGACGGGATTGAGCGGACACTTCGGCCACTTCGATACGCAGTTCTTTCCGAGCTACTGGATCGCCCGTGCCTTCGAGAACCTCGGCGGCCGGATCGTGTCAATCGCGTCGTGGACCCCTCCGGCCCTGGCCGGCCTCTACGGTTGGTGGTGGCTGCGCACCCCGCGAAGCGCATGGCGGTTCACCGATTTCATCTTCCCGTGCCTGGTGTTCGGTTATTTCATCTACATGGACCGCGGCGGAAACCGATATGGCCCCAGGTTCTGGTACGACGCCTTCCCACTCATGGTCCTCGCCGCGACCTCGATGGTGACCCGCGAGCCGTCATTCGCTGAGAAGCCGCCCTCCGGCCGGTTCGCCACGTATCTGTTCGCCGCTTCCATGCTCGCCTGCCTTCCGCTCTTTGCCTGGCATGCCGCCAACGAGTCCCGCGTGATCTGGGCGCGGCGCGAACCGTTCCGGCTGGCAGGCGGGCAAAAGCTCGATCACGCCGTGGTGTTCCTTTCCACCAGGACCGGCGGTGAGCGCTCGATGAGTGCGAAAGACCTCACCCGCAACGGCGCCGATCAGGATGGACCGGTCCTCTTCGTCCTCGATCTCGGACCGGAGAACGAGAAGCTGATGCGCTACTACCCGGACCGATCCTTCTACCGGTACCGATTCGACCGCTCGGTGCGCCAGGGGTTCCTCGAGCCGCTCGATCGCGTCGCGATGCGCTGGAAACGCGTGTGGTACGATCGGCGGCCATGAGTCTTCGCCGGGCCCTATTCCTGATCCTTCTCGCGGCGGCCGCCTCCCCGTATCTCGTCGGCCTGGGCTCGACGTCGATCATCGATGCCAACGAAGCGTTCTACACCGAGACGCCGCGCGAGATGATCGAAGCGCGCGACTACATCAATCCGGCGTTCAACTACGAACCCCGATTCAACAAACCGCCGCTCTCCTACTGGGTCGTCGCGGGTTCGTACCATGCGTTCGGCATCTCGCTCTGGTCCGCCCGCATTCCCGTCGCGCTCGGTGCCCTGGCCCTCATCGCCGCGGTGTTCCTGCTCGGCCGGATCGCGTTCTCGACCGATGCCGGCCTCATCGCCGCGCTGACGCTCGCGGCGGCCCCGCGATTCCTGCTCTTTTCGCGGCGCATCATCATCGACATCTACACGACAACGTTCCTGGGGCTGACGCTGCTGTTTTTCGTGCTTGCCGAAACCGAGCCGGCGCGGCGCCGACAATGGCTGGTGGCGATGTACGCCGCCGTCGGATTCGGCGTCCTGACGAAAGGACCGGTCGCCGCGCTGCTGCCCGCCCTGGTGTTCGTGATCTATCTCGTGGCCGCGGGCCGGCTGAACACGATCAGGCGAATGCTCCTGCCCGCAGGCGTGCTGATCCTGGCCGTCATCGTTCTGCCGTACTACGGCGCCCTCTACGCGCAGCACGGCTGGACCTACATCCGGTCGTTCCTCTTCGAGGAAAACCTCGCACGATTCGCCGAGGGTGTGGGCGCGCCGAGCCGGGGGCCGCTGTTCTACCTCCCGGTGGTGTTCGCCGACCTGTACTTTCCGTGGTCGCTGTTGCTGCCCGCTGCGCTGGCGCTGGTTCCGTGGCGGGCGTTGTGGCGGAGAAGGCCGTGGCGCGCGATTTGGGGCAGCGAGTCTCCGGCGGTCCCGGCGACGCTCGATCAGATCAGGCTGCTGTTCGGACTCTGGATCGTGGTGATTGTCGGCTTCTTCTCCGCGTCACACGGTCAGCAGGATCTCTACGTGCTTCCCTTCGTGGCGGCAGCCGCGCCGCTCGTGGGCGGAGCCCTCGATGGTTCACTTTCCCGAATGGGACCTTCGCGCGTTCGGCCGTTCACGCGCACGGGCCTGGTCGTCGTTGCCGCGATCCTCTGCGTCGTCTTCGGCCTGGTTGGCTGGCTCGTCGGTGGGGACGGCGCGCCGATGGCCCTCCCAGGGGCACGGCTTGCCGGGGTCGTCCTGGCCATCGGCGCGGCAGCGGCGATGCTCCTCGCGTTCCGGAGGGCATGGCTGGCGGCGTTCGCCGCCGTGGCGGCCGTCGTGGTCGTTGGAGAGTGGGTGCTCGTCCTTCAACTGCTGCCCGCGTACGAGCGTTTCAAGCCGATGCCGCGGCTGGCAGCGGCGATCGTGCACGACGCCGCGTCACCGCCGAAGGTCGCGACCTACCGGGTCGCGGCGCCGAGCCTGGTCTTCTACCTGCAGCGCCATGTGAGCTTCCTGATGGACGAGGCTCAGGTGCGCGATTACTTTCACGCGAACGGCAGCGCGTATTGCATCATGCGAGAGGCCGACTACCGCGAGTCCGGCCCGCGGCTGGGTGTGAGAACCAGAGTGGTCGCCGCCTCTCCAGTCTTCGAGGGCAGGCTTCGCGACTTCCTCGACAGGACGCCTCTGCCGCGAATGCTGGTCGTCACGAATCGGCTTGCACAGGTCGAGAACTGAAATCGGCCGGCGACCGCCGAATGAGTCGTAGGGCAGATGCCAGATCTCACGAAGTGCCGAGTTACGGGCGGTTCCAGGCGCCGGATTGACGGCGCCGGAGTTCCGGCGGTCCCCGAGAGAGGCGCCGAGATACCGTTGCAGGCCCGCCGGTCTCGAGCGAGGGTACCCGCCTGATCGTTCGAAAAACGGGACGATCGGGGACGTGCCCGTAGTGGCACCCGGCTTGCGTAATGGAAGCCGACGGCCCACCGTTGGGGCCTTGACGTTGACGGATGGGGGCCCGTCAGCGTTGGGGAATCCGGCGGTGGGCTTATTCTCTGTACGGCGGCATACGTCTCGGTCGCCCGGCTCACCTGTTCTCGCCCCTCGCCCGCACGAACGCTGCCCGGACCGGTGGCGGCATGGGCGAATCCGCTCCCTTCACCGACCGCCACACGATCTCGTTCAGCTCCTGCTCCGGCGCCCGGTCGGCTTCCGCCAGGTACATCCGCGCCGAGGCCGCCGCGCCCCAGGCTGTCACCAGGTTCTTTTCGTTCAGGTCGATCCGGGCTGGCCGCAGCTTGTAGGGAGTCAGCACCGGCGCTGCCTGGAACGCCCCGTACATCGGCGTCGCCGCCGCGTCGTATTGGCTCATGGGCGGCAGCCCGAGAATCAGCTCCATCGTGCGCAACATGCCGGAGGTCGTGTAGAGCGTGCTGTCGATCGCGCTGCGCCTGGAGAACGGGCTGATGGCGAATGCCGGCGACCTGTGAGCATCGACGTGGTCCGGTCCCGCCTGCGCATCGTCTTCGAGCACGAAGATGGCGGAATCCCTCCAGTACGAGCTGTTCGAAATCGCTTCGACGATTCGGCCGAGCGCGACGTCGTTCTCGGCGACCATGGCGCGCGGCGTCGGGTAGCCCGCCGAGGTGCCCGCCGTGTGATCGTTGCCCAGGCGGATGATGTTCAGCCGAGGCAGTCTTCCGTTCTGTTCGAACGCGCGGAACTCCTTCAGCCAGACGTCTGCGCGCGCGCCGTCCGCGATCTTGAGGTCGTAGGGCGGATAGTTCGGGTGCACGAGCCCCTTGAGGCCCGGAACCGTGGCGATGACCTCGCCGATTCCCGTGTCGTGCTCGTCCTGCGGCTCCGGCCCGCGCATCGCGAACTCGCCGTAGCTGCGGACCGACACCCCAGCCCGCGCAGCGGCGTCCCAGAGGTAGCCGTTCATCGGGGCCGTCACGTTGCCGTACGGATTCCGCATCTCGCCGCCGCCCTCGCTCTGGTACCGCCCGCCGCGATTGCCGTAGTTGGTCGGCCACATCTTCTCGACGTAGTCGGTGGCGTACGCGCCAGTCGAGAACGCGTGGCCGTCGTAGCTGACTTCCGCGTCGACGTAGAAGCTGTCGAACAGGACGAACTCGCGCGCCAGGGCATGCGCATTCGGGGTGACGTCCTCGCCGAACAGGCACAGGTTCGGATCGCCATTCCCTCGGCCGAGGTCGCCGAGCACCTGGTCGTAGGTGCGGTTCTCGCGAATGATGTAGAACACGTGTTTGATCGGCGAAGCATCACCCACCTTCTTCGGAATGGGTGAGGCGACCGGCGCGCCCGCGGGAGCCAGCCTGATCGCGTCGCTGTAGGGCGACAGGGCGTAGGCGGTCTTCGTGTACGCCTGCAGCGCGGCCTCATCCGGCGTCTTGACGATCGACAGCGTGCCCTGGATGAGGGCCGCAATGTACTGGCCGTCGGCTCCCGGAATTCCGGGATGGCCCGCTCGCGGATTCGGCGAGGAGCTCAATCCCTTGCCGCTCAGGATGTAGATCTCGCTGCCGTCGCGGCTGAAGATCGCTCCGGTCGGGTACCAGCCCGTCGGGATGAATCCCTCGACCCTCGAGGCCGAACCCTCGGCGACATTCACCACGGCAACCGTGTTGTTGTCGGCATTTGCCACGAGCAGGCGCTTCCCGTCCGGCGAGAGCCCGAGGCTGTTCGGCGTGGATCCGGGCGGCGCGCCCGGGTAGAGCGAGGTGGCAACCTGTTCGATGGCCTTCCGAGCCGCGAGGTCCACGACCCAGACCGCGTTCGTGTTGGCGCACGCGACGAACAGCCGCCTGCCGTCCCGGCTGAATGCCATCGCGTTCGGATGCTCGCCGACGACGAACTCACCGCGCGCCTGGAGCGTGACGGCGTCGAACACGAGCACCTTCTTTCCGCCCCAGAGCGACACGTAGAGCAGGCCGCCGTCGGGCGACACGAGACACGTGTAGGGCTCGGCCTCGAGATCGATCGACACCCGGGTCCGGCCGGACTTCACGTCGATCAGGCTCAATCCGAGACCCATGACGTGGACCGCATAGACGCGCGCCCCGTCGGGCGAAAGCGCGATTCCGCCGACAAATCCGTCGGGGATCGGCTCGGGACGGCTGATGCCGGGCGAGGTCCGCTGGGGATCGCGCGCGACCGGAATCGTGGAGGCGAGCGCCAGCTTCCCCGGCGTGTACATCAGCTCGAGCACCGAGTTCTGGTTCGCGCCGGAGGAAAACAGGCGCTGGCCATCCGGGTGCCACGCCAGGCCGAGCCAGGCGTGCTCCACGGCCAGGCGCGACTTGACGTAGCCGCGCTTCAAGTCGACCACGGTCAGCGTCGGTTTCGTGTATCCGTTGTTCGTGACGATCAGGTAGTCGTCGTCGGGCGTCTGCACCATGTTGAGCGGCAGATCGCCGACCAAGATGTGCCGTCCAGCGGGCGAGATCTTCCACCCGTTCGGCAGGAGCGTGACCTCTCCAATCCGCGTATTGGGCCAGTCAGGCGGGGCTGGGCCCCGTTCGGCGACGGAACCGACGGCCGCGGCGACAAGCGCCGCGACCACCACGAGAATCAGGCGGAATCTCGATGAGCGCATGCCGGAGATTCTACACCGGGCGCGACGGGCGCACGGGGCGAGACCGCAAGCTCGGGACCGAGGCTACCGTTTCCCGAGCAGCTTCAACACGCCGAGCGACATGGCGTCGGTGTAGGTGATGAGCAGCACGCCGATGCCCGTGATGATGAGGAAGGGCAGCACGTGCCGGTAGAGGCTGACCAGCGGCTTGTTGAACCTCGACGACGAGAGGAACAGGTTCAGGCCGACCGGCGGAAAGAGGAATCCCAGCTCGAGGTTCGCGAGGAAGATCACGCCGAGATGGATCGGATCGACGCCGAAGGCCGCGCCCATCGGGGCGATGAGCGGCGCGAGGATGATAATCGCCGAGTAGATCTCGAGCACGCTGCCGAGCACGAGCAGGAGCACGTTGAGCGCCAGGAGGAACCCCATCTGCGAATGGATGTGGGTCTTGACCCAGGTCAGCAGCTGAGCCGGGATCTGCGCGTCCACCAGGTAATTGGTCAGCCCCATGGCGATGCTGAGCAGCATCAGGACGGCGCCCATCATCGCGGCCGCCTTGAGCATCACCTCGGGCAGCGACTTGAAGATGTGGATGTCGCGCGTGATGAAGCACTCGACGATGACCGTGTAGGCGAGCGCGGCGGCCGCCGTCTCGACCATCGGCGCGAACCCGCTTCCGAAGAGCAGCAGGATGAGCACCGGCAGAAACAGCTCCCACTTCGCGGCCCACGCCGAGGCGGCCACTTCCCTGATCGAGAACGCGGATTTCTCACGCTGGACGCGCCGGCCGATCACGATGCCGTAGAAGGCCGTGATGACGACGAGCAGGAGGCCGGGCAGCAGGCCCGCGATGTAGAGCTCATCGAGCGGGATCACCTGGTCGCGCGAACTCGCGACGACGCTGTAGAGGAGCACGGGAAGGCTGGGAGGGAAGAGCAGGCCGAGGCTACCCGAGGCGGTGACCAGCCCGAGCGAGAACCCCTCCGGGTACCCGTCCTTGCGCAGAATCGGGTACACGAGCCCGCCGAGCGCGATGATCGTCACCCCCGATCCGCCCGTGAAGGTCGTGAAGAGCGCGCAGACCGCGGCGACCATAACGGCAATGCCGCCCGGCAGCCATCCGAACAGCGCGCGGAAGAACCGGACCAGGCGCTCGGCCGCGTCGCTTTCGGCGAGGATGAACCCGGCCCCCGTCAGCAGCGGGATGGCGGGCAGCGTCGGCGAGGCGATGAGCCGATACACTTCGGCCGACACCGCCGAGACGGGCACGCCGTCGCGGAAGAAGAGCACGAGGGCAATGCCGCCCATCGCCACGAACACCGGCGCCCCGAGCAGCGCGGCCAGGAGCACGACGAGCGCGATTGGCCACACGCTGCTCACAGCCTCGGGGGGCAGCAGGCCGATCGAGAACGCCGCCGGGATGGCCAGCAGCGCCACCGCCCGTCCCCACCAGCGGGTCGACGACTGCCACGCGAAGAGCACGGCCATCAGGCCGAGCGCGACCGGCATGATGAGCTCGCTGACCCACTCGGGAAGTCCGATGGCCAGCAGCTTGCCGCCGAGGCGATCGGCCATCACCACCTGGAAACTGGCATAGGTCAGCACGCCCGTCACCGCCGCCGCCACGGCGTACGCCAGGACGCGGGCCAGTTGGCGCGCCAGGCCCTCCTCGAAGAACTCGGTCGTCGAGAGCGTGAGGTGCTTCATCTGGCTGGCCGCTGCGACGCCGCCCACGAACGCCAGCCAGAGCGTCAGGTGCTGCACGTAGTCGGACGAGCCGGGGATGTGGAAGCCCCCGAGCTGGCGTCCGAACATGTCGATGATGGGAAGCAGCGTGGCCAGGCCCAGCGTGGCCACGAGCACCCCGCGCTCGACGCGGCGGAAGAAGGCGGTGGCCGGCTTCACTTGGCGGCGGGAGCCTTGGGAGCCGCATGCAGTTTCCGGTACTCGTCGCGATAGCGCAACGCCTCGTCGAAGGCGTCGGCCGGCGCGAATCCGCCGCGGACCTTGCTGTAGGCGGACTCGGCGATCGCTCGCCACAGCTCACGGGTCTTCGCGTCGACCGGCACAACCTTCAATCCGCGCTTCTGCATGGCTTCGACGTCGCCCTGATCGCTCTTCCGGATGTCCGTCTGCAGCCTCGCGCCCGCTTCGCGGGCCGCCTGGAGCAGCGCCGGGCGGATGTCCGCGGGAATCCGTTCCCATGTGGCCTTCGAGATGATCGTCCCCCCCAGCAGCAGCGCCCACTTGAGGTCGGTCATGTTCTTGGCGTTCTCGAAGTAGCGCGTGATCACGGCCACCTGGGGAGACGCGGCGAACGCCTCGACGAGCCCGGTCTGCAGGCCCGTCGCCAGCTCGGTGGCCGGCAACGGAACGGGATTGAAGCCGGCCGCCTTCCAGATCTCGAGCGTCGGCGTGTCCCCGGCCCACTGGAAGAGCTTCAGGGCCTTCAGATCGTTCGGCGTGGCGACGGGCTTCTGCGTGAAGAATCGCAGCCAGCCGCCGTCGGCCCAGTTGAGCACCACGAACCCCTTCGATTCCATCGTGGCTTCGAACCTGGCCCGCATCTTTTCGTGAACGTAGTAGACCTCGTCGTAGCCGGCGAACGCCATCGGGATGCTGATGGCGTAGACGGAGCGATCGACCTCGGCGAGCCCGACCGAGGTGAGCACGCCCGAATTCAACGTGCCCAGGCGGATCTTGCGGACGACGTCAGGATCGTCGCCCTGCGTGCCGGACGGATAGATGATGACGCGGACCTTGCCGCCGGAGATCTTGTTCCACTTGTCGGCGACCTCCTTCAGGACGAGATGCCACGACGAGCCCTCGGGCACGAGCGTGGCCATCTTGACCGTGATGGTCTGTCCGAACGCGGTTCGCGGGACGAGCCCGACGACCGCCAGAAGAACGCCGGTGAGCACCGCCCGGCGCACGATCCGATCCGTGCATCTCATGTCATGACCCTTGTAGGTGTCGTCCTATTCCGCGAACAGTTCTTCCAGGCGCGTGAGCAGCCACCTGGCGCGCCGTTGCGACAGCACGTTGGCCAGGCGCTGTTCCGGCGCGGCGTTGATGTCGACCGCGAGCGCCTTCTCCATCAGCTGCTGGAATTCCTTCTTGTTCTGCTCGGCGACGGCCACCCCTTCGGCCAGCGACACGAAGGGCGCCGCGCGCTTTCCGCCCGAGAGCTGAACCGCCCGATCGAAATGCGTCCGCGCGTGCTTGATCGTGCCGCCGGCGCCCGCGTGCCCGGCCTCCCACGTGATGAAGAAATCGTGGATCGACCCCATCTCCCACGCTTCGTCGAGCGCCAGCGCGCGCGTCATCAGCTTTTCCATCAGCGACTGATCGGAGGAGAGCTCCGAGTCGGTCTTGTCGACGGCGAACGCGGCAGCCCACGCGGCGCCGGTCCAGTAGAGCAGCGTCACGTGTTTCCGCTTCAACCTGGCCAGCGCGCCGTCGGCGTCCGTCCGCAGCAGGCCGCGGAAGCCCGGCACGTCCACTTCGAGCCCGCGCAGGCCGTAGTCCATCGCGCGAAGGTAGAGTTTCTTGGCTCTCGCGCGCATGGCCGTCGCGCGCGCGAGGTCCTGGGCCTCGGTGTAATCCGCCTCCATCTGGATGAAGGCGTAGGCGTATTGAGTGAACCCGCTGCAGGCGGCCGTCAGCAGCCCCTTGTGCCGTGGCGCCTCGGCGAGGAGGCTCTCGATCGTCTTCAGGCCGAACGGAACCGCATCCCGGACGAGCTCGGGGTCATCGTCGGTCGCGAAGCCGGAGGTGCCTTCGGAGAGCGCGTTTCCGAGCGAGTTGATGGCCATCATCTTGATGGAGCAACCCGCCAGCGTCAGTGCCAGCGCGCCTGCAATCCCCAGTGTGCCGACCTTGCGCAAGGCATCAGCCATGATCATCAGTCCGACCCACCATTCTAGTTCAGACACAGCTCTGAATCCGAATTCGGGACCGGACCGACCAGGCGGTTGCGCCAGGACGCACGCCTCGATGCGCGCGTCCGCGGCGCGCGCGGGTGGTCAGCTGGCTCGGGCGGGATCGGCTGGCGGTTCGCGCAATCGTCGAATGGTGCCCACCAGTCCCATCACCCAGCCGATCGGATAAGGCAACGCGAGAAGCAGCCACCAGATCGAGCGGCCGCTAGTCCCTCCAACGCCTCCCATCGCGCTCATGCCGAACAGCGCGGCCACTCCAATCGCGGCCAGCCCGAACGACGCGGCCAGGAAGGAGCGGTGGCGGCTGCCGCCAATCCAGGCGCCGAGGGCGCTCGCGGCGAGGCCTGCCACGATGACCACCGACCCCTCCAGCGGGTCGAGGGCACCGAGCAGCATGGCAACAAGACCGGCAATCACCAGGATTCGCGACCATCGGGCTGCGTGATTCATGAGGCCCTCCACGGACGGGACAGCGCGGCAGATTCACCTGACGCCGTCGCACCCGTTCCTCACTGTAGACCTTCCGGCGTCCCGCGTCCTGAGAAGGCGGTGAATTGTCGTGAGAAACGCTGTCGGCGACCGCTGATGTAGAATCGCCCTGCCCGGCGCGCCGGAGCCCTCCGGGACGACCGCGCGCGGGGATCATCCGAGGTGGTCATGGCTATCAACTGGCAGGACATACGGTATCGCGGCGATGCGCGCGACGTCGAGGAACTGGTCACGTCGTACCGGATCTCCGATTACCTCGAGACCTTCGAGGAAAACCGCCGCCAGATCGATCAGGGCATCCGCGAACGCCTGATCAAAGAGGGCATCCGCCTGAGCGAGCGGCTCTCGCCCCGCATCTACCGCCTGTTCCAGGAGATGTGCCACGCGCTCGAAATCGAGGCCCAGGCCGAGGTCTTCTGCCTGCCCTCGGCCGAGATCAACGCCTTCGCGACGATGGACGTCCGCAAGTCGGTCACGTATTCCCTGATCGGGGTGACCGCGCGCGCGCTCGAGAAGCTCGACGACGCCGAGATGAAGTCCATCCTCGCGCACGAGCTCGGCCACATCCTGTTCGGCAACAACCGGCTCTCCGCGCTCATCTCGACCGATGCCGAGAACCCCGCGATGACCGTCCTGCCGCCGCTTGGCGAGAGCCTCTTCCTGCGATGGCGCAAGAAGGCCGAGATCAGCGCCGACCGTGTCAGCCTGATCGCGAGCCGGGATTTCCGGGCGACGGCGACCTCGCTGCTGAAGGCCACCTTCGGCCTGAGCGAGAAGAACCTGAATCTCGACGTTCAGGCCCTCGTCAGCCAGGTCGACGAGATCAAAGGCCACCCCGAGATGATGGAGGAGGCCTTTGCCTCGCACCCGCTCCTGCCGATCCGCCTCAAGGCCGCCGAGTTGTTCTCACGATCGGAGAAAGCCAAACGCTCCGGATTCCCGGTCGAAGGAACCCCGATGAATGACGACGAGCTCGAGGGCTCGGTCGACGAACTGGTGCGGCTGACGCGGCGGTACCCCTACAAGCCGACACACGTCGCGATCATGCGCGTCGTGGCGCTCGCCGGGGCGATGCTGCTCGGCTCCGACAAGGACATCGCGTCCGAGGAGGTGAAGATCCTCGTTCAGATCCTCCACCGGTGGTTCACCGACGAGCCCGAGCAGGAAATCATCACGGACCAGGACGAAGTGAAGAAGCGGCTGCCCGAGGCGATCGAGGTGATCCGGTCCGAAGGCGATGCCGAGGATCGCAAGTTCGTCCTCTCGCGGCTGACCGACATTGCGCTCGCCGACGGCGCGCTGATGGACGCCGAGGCGGCCGTCATCATCGACCTGGCACAGAAGCTCGACGTGCCGACCAAGGTCGCCTACGCGATCATGGTGGGAGCGGCGCAGTCGGTGGGGTTCAAGACAGACGTCAAGCTCAACCGGATGGCTGAGGATCTGCGGCGCTCACTTCAGATCGGCATGCTGCGCTGACCTCGGCTCCCGCGCGACGAACCGGCCTCCGCCCGTCCCGCCCACGAAGTGGCCCCGCTCGACGATGACGCGGCCCCTCGAAAGCACGGATACGACCCCGCCCGTGACCGTGCGCCCCTCGTACGGGCTGTAGTCGACGCGCATGTGGAGCGCCGATGCCGAAAGCGTGACCGGCTTCGCCGGATCGAACAGCACCAGGTCGGCGTCAGAGCCCGGCGCGATCGTGCCCTTCCTCGGATAGAGACCGAACACCTTCGCCGGCGCCGTCGACATCAGGTCCACGAACTTCGTCAACGAGAGGCGCCCGGTCCGCACCCCCGCGTCGTGGACGAGGCTCAGCCGGGTTTCGATCCCCGGCGCGCCGTTCGGAATCCTCGAAAAGTCATTGCGCCCGCGAGATTTCTCTCCCTCGAGGTTGTACGGGCAGTGATCGGTCGCGATGGTCTGCAGGTCGCCTCCCGCCAGGCCCTGCCACAGGCGATCCTGATCGGCCTTCGACCTGAGCGGCGGGCTCATCACGTACTTGGCGGCGCCGAATCCGGGCTCGTCGTACTGTTCATCGGTCAGGCAGAGGTACTGCGGACACGTTTCACCGTAGACCTCCTGGCCAACCCGCCGGGCAGAGGCAATCGCGTCGACGGCCTCCGCCGCGCTCACGTGCACGACGTAGAGCCGGGCCCTGGCAAGCGCCGCCAGGCGGCAGCCGCGCGCGGTCGCCTCGCCCTCGAGCGCCGCCGGCCTGGTCAGCGCGTGGAACTTCGGCGCCGTGTCTCCGCGCTGCAACGCTTCGCGGACCAGCACGTCGATCACGTCGCCGTTCTCCGCGTGCAGGCACACGAGGCCGCCGTTTTCCGCGGTCCGCCTGAGCACACGGAAGATGGTCCCGTCATCGAGCATCATGCGGCCGCGGTAGGCCATGAAGACTTTGAAGGAGGTCACGCCGGCGGCGACCATCTCGTCCATCTCACGCTCGAGAGTGTCGCCGGCCTCGACAACCGTCATGTGGAACCCGAAATCGATGACGGCGCGGCCCTCGGCGCGCGCGGTCCACGCCTCCAGGGCATCACGCAGGCCGTGACCGCGCGATTGTGTCGCATAGTCGATGATGCACGTCGTTCCTCCGCAGGCGGCGGCGACGGTCCCGGTCCGGAAATCGTCGGATGAGTGGAATTCACCCGAGGGCAAGTCGAGGTGCGTGTGCACGTCGATGGCACCGGGCATGACGATCAGGCCGGTGGCGTCGATCACGCGATCGGCAGGTCGCGCTCCGCCCGCCCCGACCGCAGCGACGCGCTCGCCCTCGACGAGCACGTCCGCACGCGAGGTGCCCGCCGCGGTCGCGAGGGTGCCGTTGGCGATGAGGAGGCGGTCCATCTGGCCTGCCGCGTCAATGCCGCGCCGAGTGCTCGACCCAGACCGTCAGGAGATACAGGAGCGTCTCGGCGGATTTCTCCATCCACTCGAGCGGCACCCATTCCTTCTTGCTGTGGAACGCCATGGCGCCGCTGAACAGGTTCGGCGTGAGCAGGCCCATGAACGACAGGCGGGAGCCGTCGGTCCCGCCTCGAATCGACGTGCGCTTCGGCACCAGGCCCGCCCGCCGGATCGCCTCGTCGGCGTAGTCCACGACCCGCGGGTCGGCCGCGAGCGCGTATTTCATGTTCCGATACGCCTGCTTCACGTCGACCGCGACCTTGCACCCGGGGAATCGGCGTTCGATCTCGGCGGCCCCGTCCTTCAGGATGGCTTCCAGCTCGGCGAGCCCGCCCTCCTCGAAATCGCGGACGAGGAAATGTGCCTTGGCCTCCGACACGTTGCCCGAGCACGTGATCGGGTGGAGATACCCCTGCCGGCCGTCGGTCGTTTCGGGTGTCCGATCCGCCGGCAGCGCCTGGATGAGCGCGCCAAGCGCGCGTACCGCGCTGACCATCTTGCCCTTGGCATACCCGGGGTGGACATCCGCGCCCGTGACCGTGACGAATGCCGAGTCCGCACAGAACGTCTCGGCTTCGAGCGAGCCGACATCGGCGCCGTCGACGGTGTAGGCGACATCGGCCGCAAACGTCTTCACGTCGAAATGCTCGGTGCCGCGTCCGACTTCCTCGTCGGGGGTGTACCCGACGCGGATCGGACCGTGCAGCCACCGCGGCTCCTCCCGCAGTCGCCACATCGCCTCGAGAATCGACGCGACCCCGGCCTTGTCGTCGGCGCCAAGCAGCGTCGTCCCGTCCGTCGTGATGATGGTCATGCCGCGACAGCCCTCGAGGGCGGGTTCGTCGGCCACCCGGATGACGATCGACGGATCGCCGGGAAGCATGATATCGCCGCCGTCGTAGTTCCGGTGCACCTGGGGCTTCACGTTCGCCCCCGTCACCTCGTGATAGGTATCCACGTGCGCGATGAGCCCGATTGTCGGAACCCTGCCGTGCGCCGGATGGCCTGCCGGAATGTTCGATGGCAGCGTCCCGAAGACGTAGCCCCACTGGTCCATGGTCACGCCGGTCAGGCCGGCCGCGTTCAGGTCATCGACCAGGAGGCGCAACAGGGTCTTCTGCTTTTCGGTTGACGGGTAGGTCGATGAGGAATCGGAGGACTGGGTGTCGATCTTGACGTAGCGGATGAACCGGTCCAGCAGAGAATCACGGCCTGCCATGTCGGGCTCCATTTGTTGGTCGCGTCACGCGTCGACTGAACTTCCGTTCCCACGCCTCAGCTCGCGATGTATCCCGCAAACGCAGAAGCCTCCACGTTGCCGCCGCTGATGACCGCGACCCTGGGCCCGCCATCGGCACGAGTGTCGGAGAGCGCCGCTGCGAGTGTGATCGCTCCGCTCGGCTCGGCGACGAGATGAGTCCGGGCGAAAATCCAGCGCACGGCGCCCGCGATCGCATCGTCCTCGATCGTCATGAGGTCGTCGACCAGCGCCTGCACGTGGCGGAACGTGATGTCGCCGGGCCTGACGGCCAGCAGTCCATCGGCAATGCTGCGGGACTGCTCGAGTGTGACGGGCATTCCAGCCGCGCGCGATCGCGTCATCTTCGGCGCACCGGCCGGCTCGACGCCGACGATGCGCACGCCGGGCTTGAGGCCCTTCGCGGCGACCGCCACGCCTGCGATGAGTCCCCCGCCGCTCGCGGGGACGTAGATCGCGCCGACATCGGGGCATTGAGCCAGGATTTCCAGGCCGACCGTGCCCTGGCCCGCGACGATC
Organism: uncultured Acidobacteriota bacterium; assembly: GCA_963695795.1. GTDB lineage: Bacteria > Acidobacteriota > Vicinamibacteria > Vicinamibacterales > JAKQTR01 > CAVOHU01. The sequence continues at coordinate 559,477 of CAVOHU010000004.1, forward strand.
CACTCGTGATCGAAGGGCGGCACGACAATCAGGCCCTGCTCGGCTGCGATCGCTTCCGCTCGCGTCTTTCGCTGGATGGTGGTCGTCCCCTCGAAGACGATCTCGGCGCCGAGCTGACGGGCGCCCTCGACCTTCACCGGCGGGGCGCCGACCGGCATGACGATGACCGCGGGCACGTTCATGAGCCGGGCGGCGAGCGCGAGCGCCAGCCCGTGATTGCCGGACGAGAAGGTGATGACTCCGCGCTCGAGATCCGAAGGAGCCAGCTGCCGCATCACGTTGGCGGCGCCGCGGATCTTGAACGCCCCGCTTCGCTGCAGGTTCTCGCACTTGAGCCAGAGCGGGCCAGGGCGGGAGGCCTCGCCGTCGATCAGATCGACTTCGAGCAGGGGAGTCGTGCGAGCCAGGCCGCGGATTCGCTCTGCCGCGTGCTGAACGTCGTCGAGGGAAACCAGGCCGTCGGACACGGACACCTCTCGAGCGCGGCCGCGCAGACAACGGTCAATCGAACGGCCGGGCCGCGTGTTGCGGGCTGGCTGTCAGCCGGCTCGCCTGCATTGTGCCACGTAATTCTCGGACCCAGCCAGTGGCCTCACGCCGTGGTTCAGCCGGGCGTCCGATCGTCCTGGCAGACGAATATCACTTGACGCCTCCGTTCCCTCGCAGATAATCGGCGCTACACGGCGCGTCACTCGTCGCCGATCGCCCCGCCCCTGGAAGTGCCCCCGCCTTTCATCTATCCTGCCGTGAGGAGGCATCAGCATGTCTGACAAGAAGGCCGATCTCGCCGGACCGGGTATCAGCACCTATCCGGAGGTGGACAAGATCCTGCCTGGCGATTACCGGGCGCTACTGGACAACAAGGAAACGCAGCACGCCATTACAGCCGTCAAGCGCTACATCGAGGACGGTCTCTGCAAAGCGCTCAACCTCTTCCATGTCGAGGTGCCGCTCATCGTCGATCGCGACAGCGGCATCAACGACTACCTCGATCGCGACGGATCGCGCACGCCGGTCGAATTCCCGTGCGGGCTGGGGATCAATCCGAGGATGACAGCGCAGGTGGTCCAGGCCGCAACGAAGTGGAAGCGGCTGGCGCTGCGGGAGTTCAACTGCGCCGTGGGCGAGGGCATCATGACCGACATGCGGGCCGTCAGGAAGGACTACTTCCTGGATCACGACCACAGCTCGTATGTCGATCAGTGGGACTGGGAGCGCGTCATCACCGCCGACATGCGCAACCTCGACTTCCTGAAGGACACGGTCCGGAAGATTTGGTCGGTCCTCAAGGGCGCCGAGACGATGGTGCTGAAGGAGTTCCCCAAACTCCGGGATCCCCGCTACCCCGAGCTTCCCGACGAGCTGAAGTTCCTGCACGCCGAAGAGATCCTGGACATGTATCCCGACCTGCCGCGCAAACAGCGCGAGACCAAGATCGTGGCGGAGAAGTACCCGGCCATCTTCATCATCGGAATCGGGTCGGTGCTCAAGGACGGATACCCGCACGAGATGCGCGCGGCCGACTACGACGACTGGGTGACGCCGACCAGGCAGTGGACGGGCAAGGACACCTTCGGGCTGAACGGCGACATCCTCGTCTGGAATCCCGTGACGAAGCGCCGCCACGAACTGACCTCGATGGGCGTGCGGGTGACGAAGGATACGCTCAGGAAGCAGCTCGAGCTCTCAGGGCAGACCGACTTCCTGAAGCTGCCGTATCACCAGGCGATCCTGAACGATCAGATTCCGCTGTCGATCGGCGGCGGGATCGGCCAGTCGCGCGTCGTGATGCTCCTGCTCCGAAAGGCGCATCTCGGCGAGGTGAGCGTCACCGTGTGGCCGAAGCAGTTGAAAGAGATCTGCGCGCGCAAGAACATCAACGTGCTCGAGTAGGACGAGGTCGGCCTGCGGCCTTCGACTTACGGCTTGTGGTGGGCCACGCCGCCAGCCGCGAGCCGAAGGCCGAACCTCACGCCAGCCCATGGCTGACCAACAGATCCTGGTTCGCCAGGATCTTCGACGTCGGCCCGTCCGCGACCACCTCGCCACGATCGAGCACGACGGCGCGCGGGCAGAGTTTCGTCACGAACTGCAGATCGTGGCTCGCCAGGATCTGCGTCGCCGCCATGCCGGAGAGCAGCGCCGCGAGCTCGCGGCGTCCGCGGGGGTCCAGTCCGCTCGATGGCTCGTCGAGCAGCAGCAGGCCCGGCCTGCAGGCGAGCGCGCCGGCCAGGCACACCCGCCGCTTTTCGCCGGCAGAAAGGTGATGCGGTGAACGCGTCTCGAACCCTCTCAGTCCAACCTCGTCCAGCGCCTCGGCCACGGCCCGCGCGGTCTCGGCTCCGCTCCACCGGCGCGCCCGTGGGCCGAAGCTCACGTCCTCGCCGACGGTCAACCCGATGAGCTGATCGTCCGGATCCTGGAAGACGATGCCGACCACGTCGCGGATGCGCTTGACCGATGAGGGAAGGAGTTCCACCTCGTCGATCACGATTCGCCCGACCAGGCCGTGCCGGTGCGAGTGGCCGCCGGGGTCGTGGACGTGAAGGTAGCGCCGCCGTTCCGGCAGCAGGCCGGCCAGGTGCAGGAGCAGCGTCGATTTGCCCGCTCCGTTCGGTCCGAGCAGGGCGACACGCTCACCGGGCTCGATCTTCAGTGCCACGCCGTGGAGCGCACCCGAGCCATCGGGGTAGTGGTAGTGCAGGGCGTCGACCTCGACCCGGACGGGTTGTCGCGCAGCCCCCGTCACGCTCCACCGCCTCTGGCCCGTCGCGCCTGCTCCAGGGCCTCTGCGCGCTCCAGCGATCGCAGGAGCAGCGCCGCGATCAATCGGCCGAGCCCGACGAGCGTGTCCGCGGGAGCCGCGACGAGGTCGCTCCACGCGCCAAACCCGGGCCTGCGGGCCTCGCGGGCTCGCAGCATGGCTTTGACCTGCCGCAGCACGACCGCGACGCTCGCGAGCGTCGCCTCGAGGATGTCGGCGAGACGATCGGGCGCGCGCAGGGCCCGAGCCCCGCGGACGAGGCCCGGCGGCCCGAGCACCTTCGCCAAAGCTGCCGCCGCGGTCGCCGCGGCCAGCGCGCGTGCCGCGAGCGCCGCCATCACGAGGCCCCGATGTTCGGCAGGAGCCAGGAGCCCGGCAGGCACGGCCAGCAACAGGACGGCGGGCAGCAGCCAGCCGACGCGTCGTGCCGCTTCGAGAAGCGGGAGCCCGGCCGCGCGAAAGAGCGCCACGCCGGCCGCGAAGACGACCGACCAGACGAGCCACGACCACGCGGGCACCTGCTGACCGCCGAGTCCGGCGGGAGCGAGCGCGGCCACCAGGATGGTGCCGACGAGCGTCGCGAGCACGATTCCGGGATGCCTATCGGTGAGAGGCATGGCGACTCGACGAAAGACCCCGGCTGATGAGCCACGAGGCGGCGGCGACCACCAAGGTCCCGCCGATTCCGGCGGCGAGCGTCGCCGCGCGGGCCGAGGCGGTGATCGCCGGGTTGCTTCCCGAAAACGGAGCGGCCCACAACGCCTGCGCGCGGTCGGCGAAGCCCAGTCTGTCCGCAGTCCGTTGCAGGCCGTCCGGCAGGGCCGAGGCCAACGGCGCGAGGAATGCGGCGACGGCGATCGCGACGATGAGCAGCCCGCCGGCGAAGGCGCCGGGCCGGGCCCTCTGGCCTCCCGGATCGATGCCGCGGACGATATCCGGGCGCCACCGCAAGAGCGTGACGACGATCGCTCCGGTCAGCGCGGCTTCGAGCGCCCCGACGGCCGCATGCGTAACGAGCATCAGCGGAAGGATGCCCTGCAGCGGATACAGCCCCGACATCGCGAGCCACACGGCGACGAGCGCAGCGGCTGAAATCGTCGCCGCAAACGCGCCGAACATGGTGCCGATGGCGAAGCCTCGCAGACGTCCGGCGCGGCGCCCGCCGGCGATGGAGCAGGCGTAGGTGGCGAGCGAGCCGGCGAGCCCCATGTCGACGAGATTCGCGCCGAGCGACGACAGGCCGCCATCCTGGAACAGCACGGCCTGGACCGTGAGCACCGTGGCCATCACGAGCACGGCCCGCCATGGTCCGACAATGGCGGTCGCGAGCGCGGCGCCGACGAGGTGGCCGCTGACGCCGGGAGCCACCGGGATGTTGACCATTTGCGCGGCGAAGACGAACGCGGCGACCGCGCCGAGCGTGCCGGAAGGGACCGGATTCGGATCCACGCGCTCGGCCCGGGTCGCCGCAGCGACGCCGATGCCCGCGATCGCCCACGTGCCGGCCGCTACTCCCGCGCTCAGGAACCCGTCCGGGATGTGCATCGAAGTGCCAGCATAACTGGAGCCGGGCCGACATCCAAGCGAGCGGGGCCCGGGTGATTCTCCGCGCGTGATTCTCCGTAGCACCGCTCAGGCATTTCGGGCATAATCCCCGTGTTCCAAGCGGTCATCAACGCGTTCGTCGTCGTCGTCGTGCAAGCTCCGAGCAGTGGAGTCGTGAATGGTTGAGATTCGGGAAGTGCGGTCGAACTCCGACTTGAGGCGGTTCGCGGCGTTCGCCGAGACGCTCTACCCGAATCACCCGTACTACGTGCCCAAGCTCGTCACCGACGAGCTCAATACGCTGCGCGCCGATCGCAACCCGTCGTTCGAGTATTGCGAAGCCCGGTACTGGATGGCGTACAAGGACGGCGTTCCGGCCGGGCGCATCGCCGGCATCATCAGCCAACGCTACATCGAAACGTGGAAGAAGAAACGCGCCCGGTTCGGCTGGATCGAGTTCGTCGACGATTCCGAGGTGTCCTCGGCGCTTGTCGGCCGGGTCGAGCAGTGGGCGAAGGAGCGCGGACTCGAGGAAGTGCACGGGCCGCTCGGCTTCTGCGACATGGATCGCGAGGGCATGCTCGTCGAGGGCTTCGACGAGCTGGACATGCTCATCACGAACTACAACTATCCGTACTACCCGGCGCACCTCGAGCGGATGGGATACCGGAAGGACGTGGACTGGGTGGAGTTCCTGGTCAAGCCGCCGGCGGAAATGGCGCCCAACGTCGATCGGATCGCCCGCATCGCGCTCGAGCGCGCCAAGCTGCACCTCCTCCAGACGAAGAGCAAGCACGACCTGAAGCCCTACATCCCGGGCGTGTTTGCGCTCATCAACGACACCTACAAGGAGCTCTACAGCGTCGTGCTGCTCTCCGGGAAGCAGATCGACTACTACACCAAGGCGTTCTTCGGCTTCATCAACCACGAGTACGTCACGGTGATCCTCGACAAGCAGGAGCAGGTGGCCGCTTTCGGCATCGCGATGCCCTCACTCTCCCGTGCGCTCCAGAAGTGCCGCGGGCGGCTGTTCCCCGTGGGGTTCATCCACCTGTTCCGTGCGCTGAGGAAGAACGACCGCCTCGACTTGCTCCTGACGGCCGTGCGCGGCGATCTCCAGAACAAGGGCATCAACGCCGTGCTCATCAATGAGACCTGGAAGGTGGCCATCCGGAACGGTATCCGCTACGCGGAGACCGGCCCCGAACTGGAGGAGAACGAGAAGATCCAGGCGCAATGGAAGTACTTCGAGACGCGCCAGCACCGGCGCCGCCGCTGTTTCGTGAAGGCGATCTGACCGTGCAGAGAGAAGCGAACGTCCACCGCGAACTCGCGCCCCGCATCATTGGGACCGCGGCAATCGGCGCGCCCGCCGCCCCGGTCGCGGTGCCGTTGCAGCGGTGGACCCGCCGCCTCTATGCCTCGGACATCCTGACGGTTTCCTTCAGCGGCCTGCTCGTCGCGCTCGCGCTGGCCGTCCCGTCGCGCATCACGATGTGGCCGGCGGTCGTCCTGGTCAGCACGCTCGTCGTCGGGTGCGTCCTCGGCCTCGCGACGCTGCACGAACGGACCTCGTCGGCATGGGCGCGGTTCCTGCACCAGTGGTCGTTTCCGCCGCTTGTCTACGTGATCTACCTCGAGCTCTACTGGATCGTGGGCCCGATCCACCAAGGCTGGGTGGCCGACGATTGGCTGATGGCCATCGACCGCTCCGTGCTCGGCGTCCACCCGACGCTGTGGCTGGCGCAGTTCTCGACGCCGTGGCTGACCGAGATCAGCCAGGTCGCCTACGCCTCGTTCTACGCGCTCCAGATCGCCGTGGGCGTCGAGTTGTACGCCCGGAAACGGCGCGCTCAGTTCCAGTTCTTCGTGTTCGCCTCCGCGTTCGGGTTCCTCGTCTCCTATCTCGGCTACCTCCTCGTGCCGGCCGTCGGGCCCAGGTTCACGCTGCACGACTTCGCCAGTCTCGACCGCGAGTTGCCGGGGCTGCTCCTGACGCCCGCGCTCCGCTCGTTTGTCAACGCCGGCGGCCTCGTTCCCGCCGGCGCGGCCAACGCGGTCGCCGTCGCGATCGCAAACCGGGACGTCTTCCCGAGCGGGCACACGATGATGACGATCATCGCGGTCGTCTGGGCCTGGCGATTCCGCCTGGCCCTCCGGTGGCCGCTCACCGTCATCGGGTCCTTGCTGGTGTTCGCGACGCTCTACCTCCGCTATCACTACCTCGTCGATGTCGTGGCCGGCGCGGCGTGCGCCGTGGCCTGCATCGCAACGACGAGGCGGTTCCACGCGTGGATCGCTGGCAGGGCCTTCGCGCTGGATCGGCCCGTCATCGCCGGCGCGGCCGGTTCTCCACGCGAACGGACGGTCCGCGGGACCCCGCTTCCCGCCGAAGATCGCGCGGCCGACATCTAAGGCGCTGTAAATGAATCACAGTCGCATGTTGAGCGTGTGGGCCCGCCATAAGGGCGTGTAGGCAAACAAACGCTGCGCCCTTTGCTTGCTAACAGGCCCTGATCAGCCCGAAGGGGATGCACGCCAGGAGACATTCATGATTCGACCGGTCTCATTCACGCTGAACGGCAAACCCACGCGAGTGACGGTCGACGACGACCGGATGCTGCTCTGGGTGCTTCGCGATGATCTCGGCCTGACCGGGACCAAGTTCGGGTGCGGAGCGACCTTGTGCGGCGCGTGCACGGTGCTCGTCAACAACGACGCGGTGCGATCGTGCGCCACCGCCATGAAAGACGTCGCGGGCAAGCGCGTGACGACGATCGAGGGGCTCTCCGCGGACGGCAGCCTCCATCCCCTCCAGAAGGCGTTTGCCGACGCCCTCGCGTACCAGTGCGGCTACTGCACGCCGGGCATGATCCTCAGCGCGCACGCGCTTCTCCTCAAGACGCCGCGTCCGACCCGGGCGGATATCGTCAAGCACCTGGAGGGCAACCTCTGCCGCTGCGGCACGCACGTGCGGATCATCCAGGCGGTCGAGACGGCCGCCGCTTCGTTGAAGGGAGGCGCGCGATGAAGACCGACGGGCTCGGCGTCATCAGCCGGCGCGACTTCCTCGAGCTGACCGGATCCGGCCTGCTCCTGGTCTTCACGGTGGACTTCTCCTCATGGGCCCAGGAGCCGGCGCGGCTGCCGTCGGGGCGCGGCGGCTACCCCGGCGACTTCAACGCCTACCTGCACATCGCCACCGACGGCCGGGTCACCTGCCTGGTCGGGAAGGTCGAACTCGGCCAGGGCTCGATGACCGCGCTGCCGCAGCTGCTGGCCGAAGAGCTCGACGTCGAACTGTCGAAGGTCGACATCGTGATGGGCGACACCGACATCTGCCCGCCCGACATGGGCACGTTCGGTTCGCTCAGCATCAGGCAGTTCGGGCCGGTCCTCAAGGCCGCCGGGGCCGAGGCCCGCACGATCCTCATGCAGCTCGCCTCGGAGAAGCTGCAGGTGCCGGTGGAGACCCTGGTCGCCAAGTCCGGCGTGATCAGCGTTTCTGGCGATCCGGCCAGGCGCGTCGCCTACGGAGACCTGGCGGCGGGCAAGACAATTGAGCGCCACCTGGGCAAGCCGCCGGCGCTCAAAGCGGTATCCGGATACACCGTGGTAGGGAAGCCCGCCGTGCGCCGGGACGGGATCGACAAGGTCACGGGAAAGGCGAAGTACGCCGGCGACGTCATTCCGCCCGGAGCGCTCCACGCGAGGATTCTCAGGCCGCCCTCCCACGGCGCGAAGCTGACCGCGGTGGACACGAAGGCCGCCGCGGCGGTGCCCGGCGTCACCATCGTCGATTTGACCGACGCGGCGGGCAATCCGACGGGGCCCGCGATCATCGCCGTGCTGCATCCGCATCGAGACGAAGCGGACAGAGCCCGTGATCTCATCAAGGCCACTTTCGAACCGCCCGCTCCCGGGTTGAACGACGCCAACATCTTCGACCACCTCATGAAGGCCGCGCCGAACGGCCAGGTCGTCGGAGCGGCCGGCAATCCGCAAGACGGGGTCCCGTTGACCACGACGAGGTTCGAAGCCACCTACCTGAACGCGTACGTGGCGCATGCGCCGATCGAGACCCACTCGGCCGTCGCGGCGTTCGACGGCGATCGGGTCACCATCTGGGCATCGACGCAAGGGCCCTTCGGGGTCAAGTCTCAGGTGGCTGGCGCGCTGAAGATCCCCGCGGACAGGGTCCACGTCGTGATGCCGCCGTATGTCGGGGGAGGCTTCGGCGGGAAGACCTCCGGGCCGCAGGCCGTCGAAGCCGCGTTGCTCGCGCGCAAGGTCGGCAAGCCGGTGCGGGTGATCTGGGATCGCGCCGAGGAGTTCTTCTACGACACGTTCCGCCCTGCGGCCGTCGTGAAGATTACGAGCGGCATGAACGATGCCGCGAAGATCACGATGTGGGACTACGAGTCCTTCTGCGCCGGCGACCGGGACGCGCGGCAGTTCTACGACGTGCCGCACCAGCGCACGGTCTCGCGCGGCGGCTGGCAGGGCAATCAGCCGCCCGGGCTGCACCCGTTCGGCGTCGGGCCGTGGCGGGCGCCGTCGGTCAACACGCACACTTTCGCCCGCGAATCGCAGATCGACACGATGGCCGCGAAGGCGGGGGTCGACCCCGTGGCGTTCCGGCTGGGCAACCTGGCCGGCAGCGATCCCGTGCAGGCGCGCGTGCGACGCGTGCTCGAAGCGGCGACGAAGCGCTTCGGATGGACGCCGAAACCCGCGCCGAGCGGCCGCGGATTCGGGGCGGCCTGTGCGATCTACTCGGGCACGTTCGTGGCTGTCTGCATCGAGATCGCGTTCGACAAGGCGACCGGCCGCGTTCAGCCCGTGCGAGTTGTCTCTGCCCAGGACATGGGCCTGGTCGTGAATCCCGACGGCGCGCGCCAGCAGATGGAAGGGTGCGTCACGATGGGCCTCGGCTACGCCCTGAGCGAGGGCGTGCATTTCCGCGACGGCCAGGTGCTCGACCGCAACTTCGACACCTACGAGCTGCCGCGGTTCTCATGGGTGCCGCGGATCGAGACGATCCTCATCGACGCTTCCGACCAGCCCGCTTCCGGCGGCGGCGAGCCGCCGATTGTCTGCATGGGCGCCGTTCTCGCCAACGCGATCTTCGACGCCGCCGGCATCCGGTTGGCCGAGCTGCCGATGACGCCGGCCAGGATTCAGGCCGCGCTGAAGAAGGGGACGTAACAGCAGAGGCATTCGTGGCATTCGACTCGTCTCAATCCAGGGATTCATCCGGCGCATCCCGATCGCAGCGGGAGGGCTCCTCTCGGGCAGGCTCGAGCCGCGTCCGCCGGCTCGCGACGCTTCTGACGCGGCTCGCGCTGGACGCGCTCCTCATCGACGCCGCTGTTGAGACCTGGCTGGGAAACGCGCCCGGCAGACGATGGGTTGTCGCAGCCGCCGTTGTCTTCTATGCGCTGACGGCGTGGGCGGTGCTGCAGGGATCCAGGCTTGCCGCGCCCGGCCTGGTCACGCAAACGCCCGCTCCCTTCTACGTCCTGCTCGGGCTGCTCGTGTTCACGACGTCGGATTCGAAGGGGTTCACCCAGGGCCTCGTGATGTTGAAGCAGCCGACGCCTGTCGTGCTCTCCGGCATCTCGGTGCTCGTGGCCTGGCTCGCGGTGTTCCGCGTGGCCGTTCTCAAGGGCGCATGGACCTGGTTCCGAATCGTCGTCCTGGCGCTCGGGCTCTACGCGACCTACGCCTTCGTCATGGGCTGGATGCGCGGCACGCCCTACTGGGATCTCATGCACGGACGCAGCGCGTGGGATCGGCTCCCGTACTGGGGCCAGGGTGCGCTCGCCGGCGGCCTGATCCTGCCGGCCATGGGCTTCGTCCGCGAGCTCGGCACCTCGATGGCGAGAGTCGTGCTGACCGGCTACCTCCGCTGGATGATCGTCTTCGCGCTGGGAGCCTGGATCGCGATCAACGCCGTGGGACAGTAGCCGATGTCCCAAAGATTCCGCCTCCTGAGCGAGTCCGACGTCCGGCGGACGATCGCCACGGTCGATCTCGTGCAACTCATGGAGGAGGCGCTCCGCGAGTTCTCGTCTCGGAGGGTCGTTCAGCCGGTCCGCACCGCCGTGTTCGTCGGCCCGGAACGATCGGTGCTCGGGCTGATGCCCGCGCATCTGCCCTCGCGCTCCGCGCTCGGGAGCAAGCTCGTCACCGTGTTCAACTCCAACCGCGAGTTGGGGCTGCCGAGCCACTACGCCGTGGTCCTGCTCTTCGACGATCGGACCGGCGCGCTCTCGGCGGTGATGGATGGATCCTCCATTACCGAGTTGCGAACCTCCGCGGTGTCCGCGATTGCGATCCGGCACCTGGCCGGACGCCCGGTCCGGCGGCTGGCGATCTTCGGATGCGGCGTCCAGGCGCGAAGCCATCTCCGGACGATTGGCGCGATGCTCCCGGCGCTCGAAGAGGTCAAGGTCTGGAGTCCGTATGACGATCGCTCGGCCTTCGTGAACGAGATGCAGCCGTCGGTTCGCGCGAGCATCGCCGCGGCCGCGAGCGCAGACGCGGCCGCGCGGCTCGCCGATGTCGTGCTGCTCGTGACCTCATCCGCGGTGCCGGTCGTCGAGCGGGCGTGGATCGATCCTGGAACGCTCGTGGTTTCAGTCGGCGCCTGCCGCCGCGATCACCGCGAGATGGACCCGGCGCTCGTCGCGGCCTCCCGCCTGTTCGTCGACTCGCGCGACGCCGCGCTCGTCGAATCGGGGGATATCGTCCAGTCGATTTCCGAGGGCCGGTTTACCCCGGATCACATCCGCGGGGAACTCGGCGAGGTGATTCTCGGCCGGATGGCGCCTCGCGAATCGCCCCGCGACATCGTGGTCTTCAAGTCGCTGGGGCTCGCCGTCCAGGACATCGCGGTCGCGGACGTTGTCTTCCGCCGCGCCGTGCAGGACAAGCTTGGAGTGGAGCTGACGCTTTGAAGGCACTGCCAGCCCGAACATCCGCACCGCCGGCCTGAGATAATGTCCTCGTGACCACCCCCATGCAGTCAGGCTCCGACGACCGGCGCATCAGCATTCTCAACGACGTGCTCGGGCCGGTCATGCGAGGCCCGTCGAGCTCCCACACCGCCGGCTCGTACCACATCGGACGGCTCGTGTCGGCGCTGCTCGGAGCGCCGGCGGTTGACGCGGAGTTCGCGTTCGATCCTGGCGGCTCCTACGCGCGGGTGTATCGGCAGCAGGGCGTCGACCTCGGATTCGCCACTGGTCTGCTCGGATGGGAGCTGACCGACGATCGATTTCTCTCGGCGCTCGAGCTCGCGGCATCGAGCGGGCTGGCGCTGCGGTTTCTCGTGAGGCCGCTGGCAGAATCCGACCATCCCAACACGGTCGAGATCCGGCTCCGCTCAGCGGACGGGCGGGGCCTCCAGGCGCTGGCGCGATCGACAGGCGGCGGCGCGGTCGAAATCACGTCGGTCGACGGCTGGCCCGTCAGGCTCACCGGATCGACGTTCCTGCTGCTGGTGGACTCGCCGGCTGCGTGCTCGGGCGCGGTCGAGGCGATCGTCCGCTCGGCCGGACAGCTTGCGGACGAGCCGTCGCGCCACGAGCGGGGCAGCCGCACGCTCGTCGAGGTGCGGCGCCTCGCCGGTGGTGACGACGAGGCTCGGCGGGCACTCGCGGGACTGTCGCCCGATCTCGTCGTGCGTGAGGCGCCGCCGATTGCCTTCGTCAAGCGCGGGCCGGCCATCGTTCGAAGCGCCGCCGACATGATACGGATGGCCGGCGAAAAGGGGTGGTCGCTCGGGCGCACCGCTCTCGCGTACGAATCGGCGCTGCTCGGACTGCCCGAGCCGGAGGTGCTGGACGAGCTGGGCCGGCGCTTCACGGTCATGGAGGCCGCCGTGCACCGGGGCCTCGAAGAGCAGCCGGGCGGAATGAAACTGTTGTCGCCAAGCGCGCGGGCCATCTTCGAGGCGGACGCGGCTGGCCGGCTCCCGCTTGGCGGGATTCACACACGAGCCGCGGCTCGGGCGATGGCCGTCATGCACGTCAACAGCTCGATGGGTGTCGTATGCGCGGCGCCGACGGGAGGATCCGCCGGCACGCTCCCGGGCATCCTCGTGACGCTTGTCGAAGAGCGGCAACTCCCGCGCGAGCGCGCGCTGATGGCCATGCTGGCGGCGTCGGCGATCGGCGTCGTGCTTGCCACTCGCGCGACGTTTGCCGCCGAGGTGGCCGGCTGCCAGGTGGAGATCGGCGCGGCGGGCGCGATGGGGGCGGCGGCGGTGGTGGAAGCCGCGGGCGGCCCGGCCGCCGTCGCGTGCGACGCCGCGGCCATCGCGTTCCAGAACACGATGGGCTCGGTTTGCGACCTGGTGGGCGGGCTCGTCGAGATCCCGTGCCACACGCGCAACGCGGTCGCGGCGTCGAGCGCGTTCGTGTGCGCCGACCTCGTCGCCGGCGGCTATCACAATCCGATTCCGCTCGACGACACGATCGACGCCGTCTACGCCGTCGGCCGGATGCTGCCGGGAGAGCTGCGCTGCACCTCGAAGGGCGGCCTGGCGACGACACCATCCGCACTGCGGCTCGTCAATTCTCGCGTCGTCAGATGAGCTGGCTCGAGCGGGTGTGCTATTCTTCGGCGGCCGTGGCGCGCCGGGCTGGCCTGAAGCCTGAAGTCCGGCGCTGGCTCCCCGTGGTTCTGTCACGGCCTGTAGCCTGAAGCCTGTAGCCTGAAGCCTGTAGCCCGGCAGAATTCCGGAGGTTTCCGTGAGCATCTATCTGTGGGTCATCCTCGTGTACCTGCTCGTCCTCACCGGCTACAACATCTACCGGTCGCGGCAGGTCAAGTCCCAGGACGACTTCATGGTGGCCGGGCGCAGCCTGTCGCTCACCAAGATGGTCTTCACGCTGGTCTGCACGTGGATCGGATCGGGGACCTTCATCGCCGGCGCCGAGTACGCGTCCTACGCGGGCTGGAGCGCCATCTGGCAGCCGGCCGGCGCCTTTCTCGGCATCGCCATCATCTACTTCATCGCCGCGCAGATCCGGACCTTCGGCCAGTACACGGTGGGCGACATCCTCGAGGTGCGCTACGGGAGGTTCGCCCGGCTCTTCGGCGCCATCGCGCTCATCATCGCGTTCACGACGATCGTCTCGTACCAGTTCCGGGCCGGCGGCTACATCCTCAACGTGATCACCGACGGGAAGGTGTCGCTCGAGATGGGGCAGGCGATCGCCGCCGCGTTCGTCATTCTCTTCGTCGCGATCGGCGGCATGGTCGCCGTCGCGCACACCGACCTGCCGAACGGCATCATCATCGTGTCGGCCTGCCTGCTGGCGATCCCCTTCGTCGTGGTCGCGGCCGGCGGCTGGGCGCACGCGGCGCAGGTGCTCCCGGCGTCGCGCTTCGAGGTGTTCGCCGCCGACTTCGGGAAGTACCCGGCGCTCAAGGGCTTCGCCTACTTCCTGTCCACGCTGCTGCTGCTGATGGGCGTGCAGTCGATGTACCAGAAGTTCTACGCGGCCAAGCGCCCGGCCGAGGCCAAGACGCGCCGTCGCCATCTGGATCGTCGGCACGATCGTCGTCGAGACGATTGTGATCGCGATTGCCGTCTACGCCTCGTCGTACAACCTGGAGCACCACCTGGGCTGGGACGGCCGCGCGCTCGTGCTGAACGCGGCCCGCTACATGGTGCCGACGCCGGTCGGCGTGCTGCTGCTCGGCGCGGCATGCGCGGTGGTGCTCTCGACGGGCATGAACTACCTGCTCTCGTCGAGCTCGAACGTGATGCGGGACATCTACCAGGGGATGATCAACCCGAACGCCGATCCGAACAAGATGGTTGCGCTGCAGAAGGTGTTCATCGTCGTGATGGGCTTCTGCGCGTTCCTGATGATCTTCGTGCCGACCTACTTCAAGTGGGAGATCTCGATCCTGCAGTACGCCTACTTCGCCTACACGATGTACGGCGTGGCGGTCACGCCGGCGCTCTTCGCCGCGCTGACCTGGCGGCGCGCGACGTGGCAGGGCGGGATGGCGTCGATTGTCGGCGGCGCGATCGCGACGGTGTTCTTCGAGCTCGTGCTGCCGCGCCTGGCGCCGGGCGTGCTCGAAGCCGCACCCGGCGCCACCGGCGCGTCCTTCTTCGGCGCCGATCCGTGGGGGATCCCCAGCATCTATCCCTCGGCGTTCATCTCGATCGGTCTGCTCGTCATCGTCAGCCTGATGACGCCGCCCCCGAAGAGGGAAGTGCTGGAGCGGATCTTCGGAAAGGCGTAGGCCCCAGCAAGCTACATCCCGCCGCCCTGGCTCGAGGGCGGCACCATCTTGTTGATCCGCATGTAGGTCACGATGTTGCCGTAGTGCTCGAAGTCGTGGGCGGTGTTGAAGGACAGCGCGCCGAGCTTCGTGGTCGACATGCCGAAGAGCGTGACCGGCGACGAAGCGTCCGATTCGCTCAAGGCCGAGTAGACCTGGTCGCAGTAGGCGAACGACTCCGAGACCGCCTTGACCAGGTCGGCCTTCGTGGTCTTCGTCTTTTCGATATCACCGGCGGGCGGCTTCTCGCCCGCGGCCGTACCGCAGATCATGTAGTTCGCATCAGCGATGTGGCCGAATAGCTGCGCGAAGCTCCTGACTTCGGGTGTGGCCTTGAACGAGTACAGATTGTCGGGTACCTGGTCGGCGGCCTTGGTGATGTAACCCTTCGCCAAGCCGAACGACTGCCCCAAGGATGTCGCCAGTGGGCTCGGCGCCGGGCGATCCGAGGCCATCGGCTGGGCAAGCGCGGGCGCGGCAGCAAGCAACCCAATCAGCAGTGCACCGATTAGCGGTCTACGCATCTCAAACTCCCTCCGGGGCCCGGCCGGATGGCCAGGCAGCCATCCTTGGGACGCGCCGGACCGCAGGCGGGGTTCAGGGAATCGGCGGAGAGCCGGCCTGCCATCGGCGACCCTGTCCACATGCCGCTCCATGTGACGCATAATGGGCAGAATCCAAACGAGGAGGGGCAGCCCGATGGACTCGATGAAGCTCCGGGCGTGGTGGTCGCATCGGCAAGGACTGGACGGCACCCTGGCAGGCGCGACCGCTCGAGACGTCCTCGACCGCGCCGGCTGGGCCCGTTCGGTCGGCGGCGTCGGGCCGTATCTCACGCTCTTCTCGCGGGCCGGGGTCACTCGCGCCCAGGCCGACGAGGCGGTTTCGTCGCTCGAGATTCACGAGCTGCCCTCCGCGCGGGGCTGCACCTACGTGCTGCCCGCCTCGGACTTCGCGCTTGGCCTGAAGGTCGGCCAGGGATTCGACGGCGAGATGAACGTGGCCCGCAAACTCGGCGTGACCGACAAGGAAGTGGACGCCCTGTGCGAGGCCGTGCTGAAGGCGCTGGCGAAGGGGCCGCTCGAGCCGGACGAGCTGCGCGAGGCCGCCGGCCGGGCCGTCCGCAGCCTCGGCGAGGCAGGGAAGAAGAAAGGGCTGAACTCCACGATGCCGCTGGCGACGGGCCGCCTCCAGGAGACGGGACAGATCCGCCGCATCTCGACCAACGGCCGCCTCGACCAGCAGCGGTACCGCTATGCCATGTGGAAACCGAATCCGCTCGCCTCTCTCAAGCTCTCGACCGATCAGGCGTATGTCGAGCTGGCCAGGCGATACTTCCGTTGGGCCGGGCCCGCCACCATCGCCGAGTTTCAGGGGTTCTCCGCGCTCGGCGTCAAAGCGGCGAAGGCCGCCATCGAGCCTCTCGGCCTGGTGCCGTGGAACGGCGATTCCGGGAAGCTCGGATTCGCAGGAGATCTCGCGGAGTTCGAACAGTTCAAGCCGCCCGCGAAACCGCAGTACGCGCTGGTCAGCAGCGTCGACAGCCTGTTCCTGCTGCGCCGCGATCTCGCCTCGCTCATCGATCCGAAGGACGCGAAGCAGAAGTCGATGGGTGAGAAGGGTCTGCGCGACGTCGGCAACCTCGTCGACTTGCCGAGCCACGCGATCCTCGATCGGGGTCGCCTCATCGGTTTGTGGGAATACGACCCGGAGACCGGGTCGATTGCCTGGTCGTCGTTCGGACCCGCCGACAACGCGCTCAAGGAGGAGGTCGAGCGGACCGAGGCGTTCGTCCGCGACGAGCTCGGCGATGCGCGTTCGTTCAGCCTCGACAGCCCAAAAAGCCGCGCGCCGCGGATCGCGGCGCTCAGAAAGGCGTCGCGCTGACGCGAGAACACGCGTCGAGTTCGAGAGCACCGCGTAGCGATGTCGGGGCTGCGGCGAACAGGATCGGGGCATCGCCCGGTGCACGATCCTGTTCGCCGCAGGTCCCCGTGCGCGGCCTACTTCGTGGCAATCCCGTGCGGGCGTGCCGGTCCGGTCGGAAACGCCGTGTTGAAGTCGAGCTCGAATCGCCGGTCGAGCTGCAGGCGATTCCTGAACACCTTGATCACGTGCACCCGATGGTCCCCTTCGGCGTGGACCTTGCCGAAGTCGTCCTCGTTGAGAAAGTAGTCGGTCACGATCAGCCGCCTGTCGTCCTCGGTCAGGTCGATGTCGTGCGGGCCTGCATTCAGACCGAGGTTGACAATCCCCGTCTGGACCGGGTGCTCGGGATCGCTCACGTCCAGCATCCCGATCTGACCCGCTAGGAAAGAGCTGAAGATCAGTCGGTCCCCGCTCTGCGGCATGGCCAAGAGCTGGACCATCCCGCCGCGAACCGGGACGTCGATGTGCGGGACGATGTTCTCGCAGTCGAACACGACGCGCGAGGTTCCAGTGCTCGTGTCCACCAGGTAGACCAGCCCGTCGAACATCCCCGCCGTGAAGGCACGGCCGAGAGGATCGCCCGGAATCAGTTTCACGTCCATCGTGCCGGGCGCGCCGGGAATCGGTACGGTCCGGAGAATCGTCCGGTGCTGGAAGTCCCACACACGAATCGCGCCGCGCAGCACGGGATCACCGGGCACGACGTTCAGTGTGCTCGACGGCAGGATGAAGTCGGAGGTGACCATGAGGTTGATCTCCGGCCTCGCCGAAACCCCGTGCGGGTTGAAGCCGTCCTGCGGAGGCGTGTCCGGCCATTCGTGGATCAGGTTCAGGCTCGCATCGAATTCGGCCAGGCGTCCGGGCGCCCCGCCGTTGGCCGACCCCATCTGGGTGACCAGGAAGCCCCCGCCCTCGAGCGGCACGAAATCGTCGGTGATGCTGGATTGCGGCGCGTTGGCCGAGAACAGGAACTTCGGCTTGCGCGGCCGCGACACGTCGAAGAAGAAGATGCTGTTCTGTCCGCGCAGCACGCTCAGGAGGCCGCCGCAGGCCAGGATGCTTTCGTCGGAAGAGAGGTGACAATGGTGGGGTTCGTTGCCGGTGTTGCCCGGGGCCGGGACCGGAACCGTCCGGATGACCTTCCCGTAGTCGTCGGACTCCTCGTCGAAATTGATGACGGCGAGGAAGTCCGGTGCCACGCGGGCCTGATCGCCGGCCCAGATGTAGAGAGTCTTCGCCCGATGATCGGTACGATCGCCCTCGCCCGCCCCTTGGCTGACCAACCCCGTCGCGGCGAGAGCGGCGACGACCAGCATGAGCACGCCCCCTCGGGGGACGGCGGACCCCTTGTGAATCGACCTCATGTGCCCTCCTTCGGCCGGTTCCGGCCATTGGCTTTGGTGGAATGTGGTTCGGAGACCCGGCCGGATCAATTCCCCGGATGTTCCCTGGATGTGAAATCCGACTTCCTTGTGCGGTGATAGACTGGCAAGAAAGCCGTGCAATCCGGGGGGAACATATGGGAGCCGCCCTCGAGACCGTGCAGGTGTTCCGCTTCGGGGAATTCGCCCTCGACTCTCGGACCGGCGAGCTGACAAACGGCGGGCGCCGGGCGCCCTTGCGCGACCAGCCGCTCGAGCTGCTGCTGGCCCTGCTGCAACGGCCCGGCGACCTGGTCACGCGCGAAGAGTTGATCGGCCGGTTGTGGCCACCGAATACCTTCGTGGATTTCGATCGGGGGCTCAACAAGGCCATCAACCACTTGCGAAGGGCCCTGGGCGATTCGGCCGAACACCCTCAGTTCATCGAGACCCTGCCCCGCAAGGGCTATCGATTCCTCGCACCGGTCACGATCGAGGCCCGGAGCGCGGACCAGGCTGCGCGGCGGCCGCGATGGCGCAGCCGGCTCACGGTGTCGGCCGTGCTGGTCGCGGGCGTGGCCATCGTCATCGGCGCCGGTCCCGGCAACGTCCCGGAGTGGATGGGAGGCCGATGGCGCGTGGGGGTTGTCCGGGAGATTTCGGCGCTGGCCGTGCTGCCGCTCGAAGACCTCTCACGCGATCCCCAGGGCGAGTACTTCGCCGACGGGATCACGGACGAGTTGATCACCGACCTGGTCAAGATGGGCAGCCTGCGGGTCACATCCCGCACCTCGGTGATGCGCTACAAGGGAACCAAGCGGAGCATCGCCGAGATTGGGCGCGAGCTGAACGTCGACGCGGTGGTCGAAGGAACCATCACGCGGTCCGGCAGTCGCGTGCGGATTACCGCGCAGCTCATCCAGGTGCCCACTGACATGCACCTCTGGGCGGAGGTTTACGAACGAGACATGCGCGAGGTCCTCGACCTGCAGAGCGATGTCGCCACCGACATCGCCCGGCGGGTCAACCTGGTGGTGAAGCCCCCGTCTCTGCTGCGGCTCGTGAATCCGGAGGCCTACGGGTTGTACCTGAAGGGACGCTATTCCTTCCATCAGTACACGAGCCAGGGCTGGCAGCGGGCAATCGAGTATTTCAACCAGGCGATCGGGCGCGACCCGGGCTTTGCGCCCGCCTATTCAGGCCTGGCCGACGTCTACCTGGTGGCCGGCGCGTACGGATCGATTCCCAACGATGAGGCGCTGACGCGCGGAAAGGCGGCGGCGGCCAAGGCACTCCAGTTGGACGACACGCTCGCGAGCGCTCACTTCGCGCTGGCGACGGCCCACACCTGGTACGACTGGGACTGGCCGAATGCGGATCGCGAGTTTCGCCGGGCGCTCGAGCTAAATCCGAACGATGCCATGGGCCGGAACTGGTACGGCGGCTACCTGTCGTTGCGCGGCCGGCACGACGAAGCGATCGCCGAGCATCAGCGCGCCTGCCAGCTCGATCCGCTCTCGCTCATCGTAAACGCCAACCTGACGCGCGCGCTCTACTGGGCGCGCCGCTACGACGAGGCCATCACCCAGGCGCGAAAAACGCTCGAGATGGACCCGCATTTCGGCGTCGCGCTCTTCTGGCTGGAGGGCGCGCTCCGCCATCGGGGACTCTTCAAGGAAGCCGTGGCCCTGCGGCGGGCGGTGGCGACGCCGGAGCAGGCGCAAGAGATCGGGCGCAGGTTCAAACAGGCCGGTTTCGACGCCCTCCTCCGCGAAAGCGGCGAGACGCTCAGGAAGGGCGGGACGCCTGTCGCCGCGGCTCGTTGCTACGCGCAGCTTGGCCAGAAGAATGAGGCGATCGCGCTGCTCGAGGCCTGCTCGGCGCAACGATGCTCGTCGCTCGTGAACCTCGCGGTGGAGCCGGACTTCGACCCGCTTCGGGACGAGCCGCGCTTCCAGCAGCTGGTGCGGCTGGTGGGCGCGCGGTGAGGGGACGAGCCGCATGCGTCACCGACTGCCTCCGGGCGACCTTGCCTGGGCCCACGCCGTGGTGTGGCCTCGGAAGCGGACCTCGGAGGCCTCGGTCGTCCCCGCCGCGGCCGAACGCGGCGGAGGCTCGCATCACGTTTCGGTGCCGTAGGAGATCTGCATGCGCCGGACGGCGCAGGGCGGCGATCCACAGGACGATCGCGGTCAGGAGCAGCAGCCCGAGAATCGCGCCGGGACGCGAGGCGGGAGCGGCGGGCGCCGCCAGCAGCCGGATCAGCGCCGGCGCGTCATCGTCCATCGGCGCAGGGACGGGACACAGGGACTGCAGGTAGTACAGGATGCTCAGCTTCTGCAGCGCGTGCGGGAGGACGCCGTTGACGCCCTCCCAGGCGAGCAGCACCGCGGCCGGGACGATGGGGTTGCGGATGTAGAGCCCGAGCGCGAGGAAGACGCTCCCGTAGCCCACGCAGCCGAGCGCGGCCGCCGCTCGCATACCAGAACGCGTGTCCCAGGCCCCCGGCGTTCCAGTAGGCCTGGACTTCGACCGCGTCGTGCGGCCAGACCATCGCCGCAAAGGCGAGCAGGGCGCCGCCGCCGAAGATCACGGCGGAGGCGATCAGCCCGGCCGCGTACTTGCCCGCGAGCAGCACCTCGCGCCGCGCCGGCGCGAGGAACCAGTAGTGCAGCGTGCGGTTGGTCATCTCCCCGCGGAAGAGATACATGAACATGCCGAGGCAGCCGAAGAAGATCGCCAGCCGCAGGTAGAAGTACTGGAAGATCCCGGCGAAGATCGCCCGATCCTCTTCGAAGTTCAGCAGGCGGCTGATGTTCCAGGACTCCAGCTTGCCGTCGACGAACATGAGCCGGGCGTCCCGCCGCCCGTCGAAGTAGACGATCTGGCGATACTCGGTCCGTTCCTCGACGAACCCGGCGCCCGTCGACGTCTCGACCGTGGTGAAGAGCTTGCCGTCCGTGCTCACCTGGATGTTGAACTCGCGGGTGTCGGACTCCTCGCTTCTCGCCTCCCGCACTGGCGTGCTTCACGACGAAGCGCTTCACCGGACGAGTCGCTCCCAGATCCACCTGCAGGAACAAGGGCCAGTCGTCAGCGCACCACCTGTCGGTCTCCCCTCCCGCGACGCTGCCGTTCACGGCCTTCTCCGGCCCCTGGTCCAGGCTGCAGGGCAGACTTCCGGTGGCGGGACGGCCGAGCGCGAGATTACTCGCGCCATCCGGCCCGTAGATCTCGAACTCGTAAATCCTGGCGATCGGTTCCCCGCTGTAGGACGGACGAATGACGTTCAGGCGGACGAAGCGGGCTTCGACCGCCGGCTCGATCACGTGGGTCGTCGTCCCCGCATTCCCGGTGCTGTTGCCGGACGCGCTTGCTCCGCACCGACCAGCGCTCCTCGGCCGGCTTGCCCAGCCGCTTCTTCACGTCCGTCGACCGCCTCTCCCTTCCGGACGCTGTCCATCAGGGCCGGATCCGTCAGGCCGCGCCGCGCCAGCCGCTCGCCCCGGAACTTCGTCTCGACGCCGTGCCCGAAGAAGATCACCGCGGGCAGGAGCGCCAAGCGCGTAGACCCACAAGCGCGCGCCTGGCGAAGAAGACGCGACGGAGCTCGATCTTCGCGATCGTCCAGGCCTGCCTGGCCCGAGCGACGTCGAGGGCCCGTGCTCGCCCGAAGAAGGAATGGCGGCCGTCCTGCACGCTACTCGCCTCCAATCAGGTACTCGTACAGGGCGTCCACGTTCTCGTCGGCCGGCACGACCCCGTCGATTCGGTGGCCGTCGAGCGCGATCCGTCCGAGCGCACGCGCGAACTGCTCCCGGTCGCGGGTCATCACCAGCATGCCCATCCGGTCGTCGTTCAGCTTGATCTCGGTGATGTGATCCTCGCCGAACAGCAGCGCCGCCACCTCGGACGCGTTGCGGCAGCGGACGATGTACTGGCTCGGATGCTCCTCGATCTCGTCGCGCACGTTGCGGATCTTCCCCTCGGCCACGATCATCCCGTTGGCGATCAGCACGACCTGGTCGCTGATCACGTCCACCTCCTGGAGGACGTGGCTCGAGAGGATGACGTGCTTCCCCGCGGCCGCCCAGGAGCGGAACAGGTCGATCGTCTCGGCGCGAACCAGCGGGTCGAGGCCGTTCAGCGGCTCGTCCAGCACGAGCAGCTCGGGATCGTGCGCGATCGCCTGCGCCAGCCGCACCCGCTGCCGCATGCCCTTGGAATACGCCGCCACCTTGCGGTTCGCCGCGTCGGTCAGCCCCAGGCGCTCGAGCGCCTTCCACGCCTTTTCCTCCGCTTCCGTCGCGCCGTATCCGAACAGCAGCAGCCCGGTCGTGATGAAGGTGAACCCGGTCGCCCAGCGCGGCGCCGTGTCGTACTGCGTGGCGTACCCGGTCATCCGCATCAGCGCTTCGGGATCGCGCGGCGAGATCCCGCGCATGAGGATGCGGCCGTGGTCGGGATGGATGAGGCCGGTCATGAGGTTCATGAGCGTGGTCTTGCCGGAGCCGTTCGGCCCGACCAGGCTCGTGATTCCCGGCGGGATGTTCAGCGTGACGCGGTTCACGCCGAGCACCTCGCCGTAGAACTTCGACACCTCGTCGAAGACGACCGCGGGACCGGCGCGCGTCATGAAACGACCTCCACCGGGCGCAGCTTGCGCTCGATCACCAGGACGAGCAGCAGGACCATCGCCGCCAGCGCGCACGCCGACGCCCCGGCACCTGGGCCTTCGGGCGGCGTCCACGCCCAGCAGCGCGCACCACACCTGGTTGACCGCCCAGGCCGGATCGATGACGTGCCCCCAGGTCACCCGGAAGACGTTGTCGATCATCTCGGCCACGCCGCTCAGGATGAAGAAGAAGGCCAGGCTGACCGCGGCCGCCACGACCCGCCACTTCACGTACGCGGAACTGGCCATCGCCACCAGGCTCAGGACCAGCAGCCACAGGAGAAACCCGACAACCATGCCTGCGCCGAGCGTCCAGTTCGCCCAGAACCACCAGCCGCCCGCCAGGCCGACCTGCAGCCCGAACAGGAGCAGGCCCGGAATCCACGTGACGACCGACAGCATCCCGACGAGAACCGTCAGCCGCGCGAGCGCATAGCTCCAGCGCGTGAGCGGCCGGCTGAAGTAGAGCGGAAGCGCGTTGTTCGCGAGATCCGGCGCAATGAGGCCCGGCCCGGCCAGGGCCGCGAGGAAGACGGCGAAGCCCGCCTGGACGTACATGAAGATCGAGAAGAACCTGCCGTCGACCTGGATGAACTGACGGAACTCCGGCTCGAGCCCCTGCAAGCAGCTCCGCGTGATTGGTGAGATAGATGAAGCCGGCGCACAGGAGGGGCCAGACGAACGCCAGCATCGTGAGCAGGAGGACGAGACGCTGCTGGTAGAGCCTCCGCCAGGCGTAGCGCGGCAACACCAGGAACCTGGTCCAGCGCCCCGTGAGGGGTCCCTGGTATCGCCGGTATCCTCGTTTGTAGACCGCCATGCTCCATCCTGCGAACGGCTTCAGGCTTCAGGCTTCGGGCCGTCCAGCTTCCAGCCCCGCGCCCTCTCCGGGCGTATGCGCCAGGTGCCCCATGGCTTTCAGGAAGATCTCCTCCAGCGTGTCCCTGCGGTGGGTGAGCTTCCTCACCAGGAGGTTCTGCCGCGCCGCGAGTCCCCAGATGGCTTCGACCTCGACCCCCGGCGGGCAGGACGATGCGCCAGCGGCCGCCGCCTTCGGACACGCCCTCGGCGCCGATCTCCGGCAGCGCCGCGCGCAGGTTCCGATCGTCGCCGGTCACCTCGAGCTCGACGAAGCACCTGTTCGACCGCCGCTCTTCCTCGAGGTTGCACTGGTGGACGATCGACGCCGTCCTTCATGATCACCGCCTCGTCGCACACCTGCTCGATGTCGCGCAGCAGGTGGGAGCAGACGAGCACGTTCATCCCCTGCTCCTTCTTCATCTCGGCGACGAGCTTGAGCATGCGCCGGCGGGCGGCCGGGTCGAGCCCGTTGGTCGGTTCGTCCAGCACGACCAGCTCCGGCCCGTGCACGATGGCCTGGGCGAGCTTCGCCATCTGCTTCATCCCGAGCGAGTAGGTCCGCAGCTCGCGGTAGCGCGCCTCGCCGAGCCCCACGTGGAAGAGGACCTCGTGGGCCTTCTCGAGCGCCGCCTTCGGCGGAAGGCCGGAGAGCTCGGCCATCTGGCGCAGGAAGGTGACCGCCGTCATGTCGCCGATGAAGGAGTCGTTCTCGGGCATGTAGCCGATGCGCGACCGGGCCTCGCCCATGCTGTGCCGGCAGTCGAGGCCGAGGATGCGGGCGCGCCCGGCGCTGGGCCGGAGAAACCCGAGCAGCGTCAGGATCAGCGTGGACTTGCCCGCCCCGTTGGGCCCGAGCAGCCCCACCGCCTTTCCGGTGCCCGAAACGCCGAGACGGCAGGTGATCCCATGCAGGATCTCCCGCCGCCCCAGCCTGACCTTCAGGTTCTCGAGTTCGACGACCGGTATATCCAAGGCTCCTCCGCAGGAGCGGTGCTTGCCGCGCCGTAGCGTTTGCGACGCCCAGTTCAGGCGGAGCAAACGCGAAGGCGGGTCACTTGCGAACGGTCTCCATGCGCGCCAGGCTCTGGAACAGCATCACGTCCATCATCGACACCGGATAGACGAGTACGGCTGGCGGCGTGGATCTCGTTCCGCCGTTCCATCGAAGACCACGAGCACCGGGTCGCGCTCGGCCAGCAGCTTCGTCAGGGCCGGGTTCGGGGCCAGCGCCGAGAGGATCCCGAGCGCCCCCTTCGTGTTCAGCCAGGCGAACGCGGACGGGTGGATTCCGGCAGACGAGGGGAGCTGGCCCAGGAACACCGGCGACCAGACGAGCTGGAGAGCCGCCGTTCCGGGTCGCGATCGCACGCTCCGCGGACGCCGCGATCGGAGGCCGCCACCATGTAGCCCCGATCGTAGGTCCAGGTCACGCCAAATGGAAGGCCTCCCGGTTTCATCGTGTTCCAGACGCGTCCGCCCGCGCTCTCCTGCTCGAACACGATCCGCTTGTCCTGTTCTTCGGGCGCAAGCTCGGCGTTGAACGCGTCCACCAGCTTCCGCAGCGAGCTGTCGATGACCGTCGGGTTGTTCGCCAGGGCGGCCAGCACCCACGTCGGACCGTTCACGGAGAACCCGTTCAGCGCGAAGGCCGCCTCGGTTCCCATCGCCGCCGTCAGGTTCTCGATGAAGCCGGCGCCGAGCTTCTCGTTCGCCTGGGCCAGGTCGGCGTTCGAATGACTCATTCTCTTTCGTCATCAGCGCAGTGAATTCCTGGAACAGCTGCCAGGGCTCGCGCGTCGACACGTAACCGGCGAGGAGCGCATCGGCCGGCAGATACTCCGCCGCGCCCCCGGAGCCGGCGTCGGCCAGCCACGACGCCATCCCCGTTCGCGCGCCCTTGAACACCAGCGTGACCTCGTTCTCTTCCGCACCCGCCGGGGCACGCTGCTCGAGGAAGAGGTACTTCATCCCGATCATGCCGGCGAGCTCGACCGGCGGGGCGTCGTCTCCGGCCGCCATCGCGATCACCGGGGCGGCATCGATGCCGACCAGCCAGCCGGCGCCTCGCCGATACCGCTCCCCGATGGCTGCCGCAAACGGGGAGCTGGCGCCCTGCCCCAGATGACCGAGGGCCCACGCCAGGTGCGACGGCGAGTTCGACGACGACCATCAGGTCCTCGGACACCGAATACGGCAGCGCGGCCTCGCCCGTCACAGCGAACAGCCCACCCAGGGCGCTCGCGAGCTCCGCCCGCTTGCCGGGCTGCACGCGGGCCATCACCATTGGCACCTCCTCGTCGGGTCCCGGAGAGCCGACACTGAAGACGATCTCGTCACCGAGCAGCGAACTCACCGACTGCGACGCGGTCGACCATCTGTTTCAACAGCCGTCCCGTCTCGGAGTTCCACCAGGCCCCGAACGTGGCGTTCTCGGACGCCTGCTGCTCGGCCAGGACCAGGGCCTGGCCGATCTTGCCGCCAAGGTTGGGGACCGCGCCGTAGACGAAGGCCCCTGCCGGAAGGTACGAGAGCAGTGCCGAAGCTGGTGCGCAGCTCGCCAGGGGAAGTTTCCGCCAGCTGACGTTCGATCTTCACGAACGACGCGAGCAATCGCCAGGTATTCGTCCGCCTCGGGGCTCCAGGCGACGGCCTCCTGGACCGACGTCGCCAGCGCCGGATTGGAGGCGGCCTGCTGGCCGGGGCTGAGAAGGACGTCTCTGCCGGGCTGATTCACCGCCACCGATCCCTCGACGACCGAGACCACCGAGCCCCCCATGCCGGCGGAGACCGCGAAGACGGTTCCCTTCACCGACGCGATCGAATCGCGAGTCAGGACGCGCAGGTGGCCGCGGCGCTGCTTCGCGGCCCGGACGATGACGTCGCCGCGCTGGAGGTGAATGGCCCGGCCGCTCCAGGCGGCGGTCACGAACAGCTCCGTTCGCTCGTTGACATCCACCGCCGATCCGTCGGCGAGCCGCAACACCGCGTGAGCCCCTGGGCCGGTGCGGACCAGCTCCTTTTCGCCGATCGCGGCGCCGGCTCTGAGTGGTCCCCCGGGCAGGCGGTACAGGCCGCCGTCGGCGGAAACGACCGTGGCCCGCGGTCCGCCCGGAGCCATCATCGCGTCGATGGCGTCGCGTCCGAGATAAAGGACCACGAGGAGCAGTGCGGCAACCGCGGCCAGGGTTCCCCATCGCGTCAAGCGGGAGGAGCGACCGCTGCGGCATGGCGACCACCCGCCTTTCGCCCTTCATCCCGGCGATCGACGGCGCGGCATCGCGGGGCAGCGGCTGAGATGGTCTTCCACCAGGACACGCCGGCTGCCGCCCAGCTCTCCGCCCAGATAGGCGCGGAAGTCCGGCCGGAACTCCGCGCAGGTGGCGCCGCTGGCGCTCGTCAGCCTCGTCCCAGACGCGTGCCCGCGCAGCCTCGAGCGTCCCCGGCGTCGACGTCTTCCTGTTTCAGTCTCCTGTAGCGCCCGTTCCAGACGGTCTTCGGACATCGCCGACCTCCTTCTTGACCTGGTGCGGCTAGCGTTCCATTTCCGCTTGCCCGCCTACGCTCCCCCTCGGCAACCTGGGAGCTAAGGCGCGGCTTCGGCGAGCCTCTATCGCTCCAACTCGCCTTGTAACCGGTGCCGGATCCGGTGGAGCCGGACCGACACGTTGTTCTTCTCCAGCCGGAACATCCCGGCCAGCTCTTCGATCGACAGCCCCTCGACGTGACGCAGCAGGAACAGGGCCGCGTCCTCGCTTTCGAGGGTGGCGATGGCGCGCCGGAGCCGCTCCTTCAGCAGCGAAGGGGACTCGACGGCGGCGTGCGGCGCCTGATCGTCGTAAACCGACTCGGCATGAGACCGCCCGGCGGCGCAGCAGGTCGACGGCCGCGTTGACGGCCGCGCGCCGGAAGTAGGCGGCGGGCAGCGGAGCGACCTCTACGTCTCCACCTCGGGCCAGGACGCGCAGGAACACGGTCTGCAGAACGTCCTCGGCGTCGGCCGGATTTCCGGTGACGCGCAGGGCCGCGCGGAAGACCGTCTCGTAGTGGCGCTCGTACAGCTCGGCAAATCCAATCGGCGCAGACATGGAAGTCATGGCGATCGGCTGCTCATCGGCAATCTGCGGGCTGGCTGTGGTCACGTGGCTCGCCTCACCAGCCTAGACGCACCAGGAGGCCGACTATTACATGGATCTCAACCAGCCAGTTGCCGGCCGCTGTCCGCTTGGTTTCGGCTTTCAGTCCGCCGGCCGCGAGTGCGCGGCGTGGGTTCCCGGTTCGACACGGAGCACCGCGGTGTGCACCGTGCGATCGTGTGGCAGGCGGCGGTTTGGATCGCGCCACAGATCGAGCACGCCGACGAACGCCGTCGCCGGAATGTGCACGTAACCGACGAACCGCTCGAGGGCCTCGACCCAGCTCAGCCGCTCTCCGTCCAGCCGCACGACGCGGATGCCGAGCAGCCGTTTGCCGAGCGTGGCGCCGCGTCGCGAGCGCGCGAACGCCGCGAAGTAGAACGCGGGCACGCCGAGCAGGGCCACGGCTCGGATGCGCGCCGGAATCAGCCGCTCGACCGGGAAGCGAACGGTCTTCGGCGGCGGCGCGGCCTCGCTGAACTCCTCGCTGATCTGCAGGGAGAACACGATGTTGTAGTCGCGAATCATCTGCGCCGCCCGCTCGAGGTCCCCGTCCTCCACGGCGGCCGCCATCGCTCTCGGAACGCCGGGAGCCTCGAGCCTCACGAGGACCGGCACGAGCGCCCGCGCCTCGGCCGCCGCAACGGCCGGGTCCGAACTCCCGAGCCGGCCGACCTGCCGCAACGCATCGAACCCCGCGCGATCGTTGAGATAGAACGACAGGACTGCGGCTGCCAGTCCCGCCACGAGCGTGGGCACAACCAGGATCACGGCGTCGATGGCGAAGGCGAAGCCGCGCCTGGACGGCGAGGCGAGCGGCTGGCCGAGCAAGTGGGGCTCAACGTGGAACGGGTCAGAAATCAGATGTCGGACCGCCATGGCGTTGCACCTCGCGGCCAAGCATACCAAGAGGGGCGGCCGGCACGGCCCATTCATCTCACATTCGCGTCCGCCCTTGTGTATGATCGGCGCATTCTGTCGATCTCCCCCCGGACTCGGCAGGCCAACGAGGAGTGTGCCCATGTCTGCTGCACGGTCGCGCGTCAGCCTGTCCCTTGCAAGCGCTCTGTTCGTGTTCGCTGCCTCTTCTGCGTATACGCACGCCCAGTCGGCCGGCGCTCCGGCGGCGGTGACCTCCGCCGACTACGAGCGCGCCGTGAAGTTCCTCGCCGGCGCCGTCAATCCGCTGGTCACTTCCGGCAGCGTCTCGCCCAACTGGCTGCCCGACGAGCGGCTCTGGTACCGGAATCAGACGACGGACGGATCCGAGTTCATCCTGGTCGCTCCGGCGACCAGAACGCGCGGGCCGGCCTTCGATCACGCGAAGCTCGCGGCCGCGCTCTCCAAGGCCGCGAGCGGAACGATTAACGCGCGCCAGCTGCCGTTCCAGACGTTCCAGTTCTCGCCCGACGGCAAGTCGATCTCGTTCAATCACGACAAACGCCGCTGGTCGTGCGATGTCCAGGGCAATGCGTGTGCATCCACCGGCGACGCGACCGAGCCGGAGCCTGCCGCGGCAGGGCGGGGCGGACGCGGAGGCGGGGGCGGCGGCCGGGGCGGCGCCGCGAACGCCGTCGCATCACCCGACCGCAAGCGGGAGGTGCTCATCAAGGACTGGAATCTCGTTGTGAGGGATGTGGCCACGAAAGCGGAGAAGCCACTGACGGCAGACGGCGAGAAGAATTTCGGCTACGCGACCGACAACGCGGGGTGGGCATCGAGTTCGCGGGCGATCGTGCTGTGGTCCCCCGACTCGAAGAAAATCGCGACCTACCAGCAGGACGAGCGGAAGGTCGGCGACATGTACCTCGTCAGGACCGAGGTCGGCCATCCGGTGCTGAGTGCGTGGAAATACCCGCTGCCGGGCGACGAGGTCGTGGCGATGCTCTCGCGGGTCATCATCGACGCGGACACCGGCAGGATGGTCCGCTTCCAGATGCCGCCCGACTACCATCGCGCGACGCTCGGCGACAATTTCAGCCTCAGCGACATGCAGTGGAGCCCCGACGGTTCGAAGCTCGCTTTCGTTTCGACGACGCGCGATCACAAGCAGGCCATCTTCCGGATCGCCGACGCCGCGACGGGCGAGGTGCGCACGGTCTTCGACGAGTCCGAGAAGACGCACTTCGAGTCGAGGACGGGGTGGCGCGTGCTCTGGGCGACAAACGAGGTGATCTGGTACTCGCAGCGCGACAACTGGGGGAACCTGTACCTCTACGACCTGGCTACCGGAAAACTGAAGAACCAGATTACGTCCGGCGAGGGACCGGTCACGCAGATCGTGCGGCTGGACGAGAAGGCGCGAACGCTGTGGTTCACCGCGATGGGCCGCGAAAAGGACCAGGACCCGTACTTCCGCCATCTCTACCGGATCGGCCTCGACGGAAAGAACTACGTGTCGCTGACGCCGAATGCCGGCGACCACGAGACACAGCTCTCGACGACCGGCAGGTTTCTCATTGACACGTATTCGACCTGTGAGACGCCTGCCGTCACCTCGCTCCGCAGCGGTGACGGCAAGCTCGTGATGGAGCTCGAGAAGGCCGACATCTCGAAGCTCGTCGCGACGGGGTGGAAACCGCCGATGGCCGTTACCGTGAAGGCCGCCGACGGCCAAACCGATCTCTACGGCATGCTCTTCCGGCCGACGAATTTCGATCCCGCGAAGAAGTACCCCATCATCAACCAGGCCTACCCGGGTCCGCAGTCGGGCAGCGTTGGCGGGCGCACCTTCGCCGCCGCGCGCGGCGATCGGCAGGCCCTGGCCGAGCTGGGATTCGTGGTGGTCTCGATCGACGGCCGTGGCACTCCGGGCCGTTCGAAATCGTTCCACGACTACTACTACGGCAGGATGGGCCGCGACAACACGGTCCCCGACCAGGTGGCCGGCATGAAGGACCTGGCAACGCGATTCCCGTGGATCGATCTCGATCGCGCGGCGATCTGGGGCCACTCCGGCGGCGGATTCATCGCCGCGGATGCCATGTTCCAGTTCCCCGACTTCTTCAAGGTCGGCATCTCCGAGTCGGGCAATCACGATCAGCGCCAGTACGAGGACGACTGGGGCGAGCGGTATCAGGGCCTGCTGGTCAAGGACGCGTCGGGGAAGGACAGCTACGCGATCGAGGCGAATCAGACGCACGCCGACAAGCTCAAGGGCCACCTGCTCCTGGCCCACGGGACGATGGACAACAACGTGCCTCCCTACAACACGCTGCTGGTTGTGGACGCGCTCATCAAGGCCAACAAGGACTTCGACCTCCTGCTCCTGCCCAACCAGGCGCACGGCTACGGCGACGCGTCGAACTACATGATGCGGCGGCGCTGGGACTACTTCGTGCGCTGGCTGCTCGGCGTCGAGCCGCCGAAGGAGTTCAAGCTCGTGCCGCCTGCCGCCCAAGGCGGGCGCGGCGGGGGACCCTCAGTTCGCTGAACGGCGGACATCGCTCCCGGAGTGACGGCTACTTCGGGAGCGGTCCTGGCAACCATTTCGCCCGGGTCCCCTGTCTAACCGAACGGGTCCGTCACTCGACTGCCCGTCGGCCACTCCTGGGAGGTTGCCATGCGTGAGGTCTCCGCGGTGTTGTTGTTGGCGTTCATGGTTCCGGCCCTCCCCGCCGGCCGGAGCGGGTGCTCCGCGGCCGCCCCGGAATTCCGCAAGATCATCGAGGAATTCCAATCGCGCCAGCAGAACGTCGGACTCTCTGCGACGGTCATGGCTGACGGGCGAGTCGTGTACGAGGAGGCATTCGGCTGGGCCGACAAGGAAGCCGGCGTCAGAGCCACTTCGTCGACCGCCTTCGGCATCGCCAGCATCACCAAGGCATTCACAGGCTCGGCACTGCTGAAGCTGCACGAGGCAGGCAAGATCGACCTCGACGCGGAGATCCAACGGTACGTCCCCGAGTTTCCGCGTCACCCGCAGGGCGCGGTGACGATTCGCGAGCTGGCAGCGCACCTCGGCGGCATCCGTCATTGGGGGCCCGAGCGGAACGACGCGCTCTACGCCAGGCATTTCGACGATGTCGCCGAGATCCTGCCGCTTTTCAAAGAGGACGCCTTCGCGGTGCCGCCAGGGACGAAATACAACTACTCCAGCTACGGCTACAACCTCATCGCCCTCGCGATCGAGAGGGCCTCCGGCGTGCGGTACCAGGACTACGTCAGCCGCGAAATCATCCGGCCGCTTCGCCTGACCAGCGTGGCGTTCGACCGGCCGGGCTTCGGCGGCAAGGCACGGCCGGCACGGTATTCGTGGTACGACTTGAAGGACTTCCACGAACTGACCGGCCAGCCGGTCCGGGTGCCCGACTGGGACTACAGCCACAACATGGCCGCCGGCAACCTGGTGGCCACCTCCGGCGATCTCGCGCGCTTCGGTCTGGCGTTTCGTACGCCGGGCCTGCTGTCGGCGCCATCGCTCCGCCTGGTCTGGACACGCCCGGTCATCGCTGGCGTCGAATCGACGATGAGCTTCGGGTGGTATGTTCGCGCCGATCCCGAGCGGTTGGGAATCGGCGGATCGAACGCCGGACTTCAGGCGGGAGTGACCGTCTGGCGGGACGCGGGCCTCTCGGTGGCTGTCGTGGCCAACACCTGGGGTGTCGGCTCGCGCTCCGGCGAGCTGATGGATGACTCTCCGAGGGGCCTGCTCGGCAAGCTCGCCGCGGTGTGCGGCCCGGGGAAGTGAACCCGGGCCGGCAGGCTACTTGTCTCCGCCCTTGGGTTCGCCAGGCTTCTTCGCGTCCGTGGCCGGTTCGTCGAGCGTCTCGAGCACCGATCGCCACGCGAACTTCTTGCCCATGCCGCGCACGTAGAAGTCCATCCACGCCATCTCGGCCATCGACTTCACGAACTGGTTGCGCGAGTCCGGGATGCCGTGGCTCTCGCCCGGGTAAACGAGCAGCTCGGTCGGCACGCCGAGTCGCTTGAGCGCCATGTGCAGCTCGATCGACTGCGGGCTCGGCACTCGCGGATCGCCCAGCACGACGTGGATCATTGTCGGCGTCTTTGCCGCCTTGATGTATTTGATCGGCGACTGCACCCAGTAGGCGTCGAAATCATCGTAAGGGAGCTTGTTGCCGAGGTAGAACTGCCGGTTCCGCTGGACGTCGCTCTGGGCGTACATCGAGATCCAGTTCGACGTGCCGGCGCCTGAGCTGATGGCCTTGAAGCGATCGGTGTGCGTGAGAATCCAGTTCGACCAGTGGCCGCCGGCGCTCCAGCCGAGCACGCCCATGCGCGATCCGTCGACCAGGCCCTGCGCGATGAGCGCGTCCACCCCCGTCATGATGTCGTCGAAGCCGGGCGGGAAGTAGTTGCCGACGATGCCGTTGCGATGCGTTTCGCCATAGTTGGTGGACCCGCGGTAATTCGGCCGAAGCACGGCGTACCCGGCTCCGGCATAAACCTGGGACCCGTAACCGCCGTTGAATCCGAGGGTGTCGGCCGACGCCGGTCCGCCGTGAATCGCGACGATGAGCGGGTAGCGCTGGCCGGTCTGGTAGCCGACAGGCTTGATGAGCACGCCGCCGACCGTCTTGCCGTCCTTCGACTTCCAGGTGAATTCCGACTGTTCGCCGAGCGCGAAATCGCGGACCTGCGGATTCGCGTCGGTGAGCTGCTTCCACGCCGATCGGGTGGCCGCCTGGCTGATGTCGGCAATGGTGTAGAGCGCCGGAGGCGTTGCGCCATCAGCGTAGTTGATGAAGATGACGCCCGTGTCCTCGTCTCGTCGGGCCGTCAGCGAGGCCTTCTCGTTGGTAATCTGGCGGACGGCGTCCTTCTCGACGTCGAGCGCCAGCACCTGGTCGGACGCCCTGATGCCCTCGTTGAAGTAGATCGTGTTGCCGTCCTTCGACCAAAACCCGATCGACACGTCGCCGTCGAACGACCCGCCCAGCTTTCGCCACTTGCCGCCGCGGTCGCCGGGGGCGCGGACATACACGCGCTGACTCGTCATGCTGTACTGCGTGAGATCGTTCGGCGCGGCGAAGGCTACGAACCGGCCGTCCGGCGAGAAGCTCAGCCCGCTCTCCCCGACCTCGCGATTGTCGAGCAGCCGTTCGATCTGACCGGTGGCGGCTTCGAGCAGGTAGGGATTGCCATTGATGTTCTGCTCGGTGATGTTCCGTTCGTACCGTCCCGCCGAGATCCCGCGGAAACCGATCCACTTCCCGTCATCCGAGATCGTGAAGTCCGCGACCGTGATCGTCGGGTCCTTCGTCAACTGCGTGACCCTCTTCGGCTCGAGATCGACGGCCCACAGGCTGGCGAGCGGCGTCTCCGCGTTTCGGATGTCGACCGTGAACTTCTTTTCGCGACGCAGCTTCTCGTCCCCGTCCGATGCCTCGGGCCCGGCGAAGTAGATCCGCTTGCTGTCGGGCGCCCACTGCCACGCTCCGAGCCCGGCAGCCTGCTTCGTGAGCGGCTCCGCCGTGGCCGAGTCGATGCCGTCGACGGGCAGACGGTAGAGCTGTTCCTCGCCGGCCTTACCGCTCCGGTACACGAGCGAGCGGCCGTCGCGGCTGAAGGCGAAGGTGGAAACGCCGTCCTTCGCGTCGGTGATGCGCCGGGCCTCTCCGCCATCCGGCCGCATCAGGTAGAGCTGGTTCTGGCTCGCGGCGCTCGACGGTGCCTCGCGGTTCGAGGCGAACACGAAGAAGCTCCCGTCGCGCGACCATTTGGGGTCCGTCTCGTTCTTGTCTTTCGTGAACGTCAGCTGGCGGGTCGAGGGCAGCCCCTGCTGCAGCGACACCCAGTAGATGTCCGACTGACGCCGCGCTTCCTTCCAGTCGGGCGTCGACAGCACGTAGAGCATCGAGCGGCCATCCGGGCTCGGCGTGGCGAGGTTGACCTGCCGCATCTTCTGCATGTCCAGGAACGTCATCGGGCGTTTCGTCGCCCCCGGCTGGGCCTGCGGCTGGACCGCGGCGCTGCCGGGACCTGGAGCGCTCCGTCCGGACAGGGCCGCCGGACCGACGAGCACGGTCAGGGCGAAGAAGGAAACCCATGCGCGGTTCCGCCGGCGGACGAGCCCGGCGACCGGCCTGGCGGAAGGACGGCTGACGCGAATGAAAAACATGGCAACCTCGGAATGTGGGACTGAACGGCCTCTGGGTGGCGCCGAACACCCCGCCACCCGCCTGCCTATCATCCGCAACGCCGCGCGGGTGTCAAGTGCGGCCGAGGCGGGTCATTCGGACGTGGATCGGGAATTGCTGTAAAAAGGAGGTATGGTCAAGAGAATCAGTGTGCTCGTTGGTGTTGTGGCGATCATCGCGGCGTTTGCGGCGGCCGCCCAGGCTCCCGATCCGAAGCTCGTGGCAAAGGGACAGACCCTGGCGGTGAAGCACAAGTGCTCGATGTGTCATCTTGTCGCCGGCAAGGGCGGCAAGATCGGAAAGCCGCTCGACGGTGTGTCAGAACTCCGCGATGAGGCGGCTCTGCGCCGGATCCTGATGAACCCGGCGAAGGAGTTCCCGGACGAGAAGATCAAGATGCCGCCCGTCGCGTGGGCGCCGGGCGAGGTGGACGCGGTTGTCGCCTACCTGAAGACGCTCAAGGCCGCCCCGCCGAAGTAACCGATCCCGCTCAACAAAAATAGGGCCCGCTATCCCCATTCAGGGAAATGTGGATGGCGGGCCCTGAAACGGAATTCGGGGGCTTGGGATCGGTCGAGATCGGAATGCAGGATCCCCGCCTGAAGCCCGAAGCCTGCGTCGTTCCCGCTAGAATCCGAACGTGTACCACACCCCGATCACGTTCACGGTGTAGTTGAACGCCTGCTCGTTGGTGGGTAACACGCCGCTCGGCGTGCCGGAACCCATCTGCATGCCCTCGTACACCCAATCGTTGGACTTCATGTGCATGTAGGTATAGGCCACCCGAACGGATTGCCCCTTCGCGACGGCGTAAGAGGCGTTCAGGCGCAACTCGATCGTGCTCGTCGAAACCCTCGGGGTCGCGGACGCCGGAACAAAGAAAGCGGCCACGGTCGTCGGCGGCGCGCCCGGAAGCGCCAGCAGGTTATTGGCCCAGTTCCCGCCGCTGAACGCGTTGTCCGTCTTCGCCTGGCTCGAGCTGAGGTTGAGCGCGGCGTCGAGCTTTCCGCTCCGGCCTCTCAGCCCGAACCCGATCGTGTTGACCGAATCGGTCATCGTGGAGAACCAGTCGAGGCAGGGATCCAGCTTGTTGTTGTTGTTCCGCTGCTGGAGCGAGGTGTAGCCGTCGCAACCGTTTCCCGAGACGGCCGTGAATCCGTTGACCGAGGAGGCGTTGCTGTTGGCGGTGTAGGTGTTACCGGCCGCGCCCGACACGATGTGCTCGTAGGTGTAGAACACGTCGGCCGAGAGCTGGTCGCTGATCGCGTAGGACGCGTCGCCGTCGGCGGTCCACGTCTTTGAGTTCTGCACTCCGTATGTCGAGGTGGGGAAGTCGTCCTTCCCGTAGTCCACGTTGGCCTGGAACGCGATCGCCGTGCCGGGCTGCCACGTCAGGGCCCCACGAACGCGGTTGCGATTGCGATCGGCCACGTAGTACCGCCTCATGCCGGCGAGTTCGCTGATCCGGTTGCGATTGCCGTAGAGCGCGTTGGCCAGCGCGTTGTTGGAGGGGAAGAAGACGGGGTCGACGAAGACGCCGCCGTTGTACCCGGTCATCGGCCCGTACCCGGTCAGCTTGTAGAGGCTCATCGCCTGGTTGGCCGAGATGGTCTGGCCCGCTGGAACGACGTTGGCGTACGGAACGAGCGCGAGGAACGCGTCCTCGTTATAGCCCGGAGCCTTCCGCCGCGCGTATTCGTAACCGAGCCGGGCTGCGACGTCCGGCCCGGCCGCCAGGCGCCACGCCGCCTTGAAGATCGACTCGTTGGTCACCGGCGCATCGGCGCAATCAGCCCAGGAGCCCGGGCACTCCCGGTTCGTGCGCTGATATTCGTAGCTGCCCGTCAGGTGCTGGCCGGCGACGATCGCGTAGTCGAGATCGACATTCGCCTGGTTCACCTTCCGGCTGTAGGGCCGGTTGGCGTTCGCGTTGTCGGCGAGGATGGGACCCAGCGGATTGCCGGCGCCGGCAGGGAAGTTCGCGTTGATATTGGGCAGCTCGCCCGCATCTCCGTACTGATAGATGTGGATCGGCGTCCGGTTGTCGCGGTTGTCGTACTTGTACGACGCGGCCACGAAGAGCGGCTTCACCGGCCGGCTCGTCAGCTTGACGCTGGCGGCCGAGCTCACGATCAGGCCGTCGAGTGAAGTGACCGGCACGACGGGTGTCGTGATGTCGGTCAGAAACGCGCCGTTCTGCGTGTTGCGGCCGTAGGATCCGGCCGCCACGAGCTTGGTCGTGGACGTGAAATTCACGCCCGCCGACGCGCTGAACTGGTTGAAATTGTTGCCGGGCGTGCTGCTCATCGTGTTGACGGTGGCCGAGGGCGTCGCCCAGTTCTGCCACGAGATCGACGCGACGTTGTTCGTGAAGGACGACCCGTAGTATGCGGCCTGGGCGAACGCCCTGGCGCTCTTGAAGTTCAGGCTGAGGTTGAGCTGGCTCGTGTCCGTGTCGATCCTGTCGGGGATGATCGTGGCGATGTCGCCCCCCGTGTTACGCGACACGGTGCCCATCAGCTTGGTCCCCTCGCGGTGCTCGGGACGGAGGCTGGCGTCGAGCCCCAACTGCTCGCTGAGATTCACCGCGACGGCCGCATCGAAACGGGTCCGCGTGGTGTAGATGCCGTACTGGTGGAAGAGCGGAAGGTCCGCATTCGCCGCCGCCTCGACCAGCGCCCGCTGCGTCGCATTCGGCGAGATGGCCGTGCCGATATTCGGCGAGGTCGTCTGCAGGTCGATGTACGGCGCGGTGCCGATTGATGGGACCAGGCCCCTGGCACTCGTGTTGTTGACCGCGTTGTTACTGCCCGAGCTCCCGGCGACTGTGGGCACCAGCCACGACCCAGGCAGCGTGAGCGAACTGGTTCCCGCCCCGTTGTACGGCGTCTGGTAGCTGTCGGAGCGGTTCCGGCGCAGCATGTCGAAGCCGGCCGTGACGCGGAACCGGCCCTGGATGCCCGCCTCGGCTGTCGCGCCGCCCGTCGAGAGGCCGAGGTCATGGGCCCTGACGCGGAAGCGGAACGCGTTGTCGCTGTCGTAGAGGCCTCCGCCCCTGAAGTCCAGGCTCCCGATCGCGGCTCCGCCCTTCTTCTGGAGCCCGTTGAACTCCCCCGCCTTGTACGAGCCGTCGGTCACCGCCGCGCCCCCGATCTCGACGACGCTCGCGGGCCTGGTCAGGTCCGCGGCCGTCTGCGCCGCGGATGGCGAGGCCATTACCGCGACGACGAGCCCGATCAGTCCGCAATGCCCGGCCGCCACGCGAATCCGGGTCGCCTTTCCTGTCGTGTTCGTGGTCATACAGTCGTCCCCGGTTGGATGGTGGTCAGCGCTGGTACTTCGAGCCGGCCGGATGGTTCGACCCGTGGATCAGGACGTGGCAGTTCAGGCAGGCTCGCGCGGCCATCTGGGCCCGCGTCGCCGCGGCTCCGGGACGCTGCACGCCGTTCACCGTCGTCACGCTTCCGCCGGCGAGGTTGGCGCCGCTGTTCACCTGGTTGCCGTGATCCCCGCTGTGACATTCCTGGCAGAGCCATGGCGCGCGCGTCTTGAGCAGCGAAGCGTTGTTCGAGCCGTGGGGCGTGTGGCAATGGGCGCAGTTGTCGATGACGGGAGCGTGCTCCCAGAGAAACGGCCCGCGCTTGTCCGCGTGGCAGGTGTAGCAGGTCTCGTTGACCGAGTTCTTGACGAGGAGGGTCGGGCCCGTCGAGCCGTGGGGGTTGTGGCAATCCGAGCATCCCATCTTCGCCGGGCCGCCGATGCCGGTCACCGCCAGCGGATGCGCGGAAATGCGACGGACCTGGGCGCGCTGCGCCTTGTGGCACGTGAAGCAGACCTCGGCCTGAGTCGCCTTGTTCAATACCTTTTGATCGGCGGCGTGCGCGTTGTGGCAGTCCGTGCAGGCGACGCCGCGAATTTCGTGCAGGCTGCCTGCCCAGTGCGTCCGGGGCAGAATGCGAGAGTCGTGACAGGTGAGGCAGGACGCGTTCCGCGCGGCTGCGGTCGACACGCGACGGGATTTTGCGCCGAAGACGACGTCGGGTGACGAATTGAAGTCGTTGACGTGGGCCTCGCTCGGCCCGTGGCAGTCCTGGCACCCCGGGGCGCGAGAATCGGCCCGGACGCCGTGCCGGCTCTGGTAGATCGACAACACGGGTGTCGCCCACGTTTCGTTGTGGCACGCCGTGCAGACCGCGTCTTTCTCGAGAACGGTTTTGGCCGAACCCGCCTGTGCGTGCGCCGTCGACGCGACGCCGAAGCCCAGGAGGAGCATGAAGGCACACGAGCCTCCCCGGTGAACTGACCGCTTCATGGTGTTCTCCCGTTGCGAGTCAACCTGCGGGCGGGAATCAGGCGGCACGGCGGCTGCAGCTCGGACCGCAGCCGGGCGCCCCCACGGACCGAGCGAGCAAATCGCGTTCCGATGGCGGCACGCCGCCTCGTCTTCGGGGCTCACATTGCCAGTCCGCGCGGCCACGCACAGACGGTGTCGCGCTTTGTGCCGTATCGGTGATCGATCGAGGAGGTTCGGAGGCCTGCCAGATCTGACAGCCGCAAGCGACGCGGGCATGACGCATCTGTCAGGAAGACGAGAACTGAACCCGGTCGGCTGGCCTTGTCCGAGCCGGGTTCGACCCCCGTGATCGGGGCCCCGCGTGCGGCCCTGGCGTGAATGCTGCTAGACTACGTGAGACCTCGACAACATACGGCGTTGGCCCGATTCCCCGGGCCCGAAGACCCCAATATGGGACGCCTGCGACTGCCCAGGGTGGAGCGGCTCACGGCACGCATCGCCATTGGCATGACGGTGCTGCTCATCGTTCCCCTGCTCGGAGGCTTCTACCTCCTCTCCCGATTCCAGTACGACCACGCCGTCGAGGCCCGGCAGCGGGCCGCCGAGCTCGAGAACCGCATTCTCGAAGCGGCGCTCCGCCATGAGATGGTCGAGCGGGACACCAGGCTGATGACGCGGATTCTGGGAGAGGTCGGCGGCGAGGCCGACGTTATCCGCGCGATGGTGATCGACCACAACGGCATCGTCAAGATGTCGAGCCGTCCCTCGGAAGCCGGGATCCAGACGTCGCGATCCTCGCCGACCTGCCTGGTTTGCCACGCCGCGTCGCCCTCCGAGCGCCAGCGCTGGGTGCTGCTCAAGGAAGGCCGCACCGACGTGTTGCGGAGCGTGCTTCCGATCGAAAACCGCGTCGAATGCCACAGGTGTCACGACCCGGCGGCCAAGCTGAACGGCATGCTGGTGCTCGATGTCTCCCTGGCGCCGGTCCAGGCGCGCTTTCGAAGCGATGTGCGCTGGCTGGGCGGGGCCACCGCGCTCGTCGGCCTCTTGATGATCGCGGGCGCGGGCTGGCACGTGCGGCGAACGGTGATCGCCCGGCTGAGAAGGCTACGGCAGACCGCCCGTGCCATCGCGGGCGGAGCGCTCAACGAGCGGGCCAACACCTCCGGCGATGACGTCATCGCGTCGCTCGCTCACGATTTCAACGCCATGGCGGATGCCACCTCGCGCCTGATTGCCGAGATCAAGGAGCGCGAGCAGCAGATGTCCGGCGTGCTCAACAGCCTCGACGACGGACTCATCGTCCTGAACCGGGATTTCAAGGTCGTTGCGGCCAACCGCTCGATCTCGAAGTGGCTCGGGGGATACCCCGAGACGCTCCGCGGCCAGACCTGCCGCCACCTGGCCGGACACGCCCTGCCGTGCCTCGACGATCCGGAGTGTCCGACCGCGCGCTGTCTCGCCACCGGGCGCCTCGAGCAGGCGACGTTTCGCCTGCCGCCCACGGGCGAGGGCGACGAGCGCGTCTACGAAATCTACGCCTCGCCCGTCTACGCCGACGATGGCACGGTGGGGCAGGTGGTGGAAGCGTGGAGGGACATCACCGACCGTGTGAGGGAGGAGGAGCATCTGGCCGAGTTCGAGCGCCTCTCCTCGCTCGGCGTCCTGGCTTCGGGCCTGTCGCACGAGGTGAATACACCCCTGGCGAGCATGCTCACGTGCTCGGAGGCCATCATCGATCAGCTTCAGGGGAACGGGCACGATCCGGTCGAGCCATCCACGCTCGAATCCATCAACGACAGCGCCCGTGTGATTCGCGAGCAGGTGCTCCGCTGCCGCACCATCACCGAGCAGTTCCTGCGCTTCGCCCGGGGCATCCCGCCGGCGACCGAGCCGATCGACCTGCACGCCGTTGTCGGGAGCGTGATGTCGCTTGCCCGGCCGACCGCCCGCGCAAGCGATGTCGAACTGGTGCTCGAGGGCGATGGCTCCATTCCGATCGTCACCTCGAACACGGAGGTCGTGCAGCACGTCGTGTTGAACCTCCTCGTCAACGCCATCGAATCGTGCGGCGAGGCAGGCGGCCGTGTCGTGCTCCGTTTCAGCATCGGACCGGACATCCGGCTGCAGATTCGTGACAACGGGTGCGGGATTCCGCCCGAGGTGCAGAAGCGTCTGTTCGAGCCCTTCCGGACGCAGAAGCCGCACGGGACGGGCCTCGGCCTCTACCTGTCGCGGACCTTCATGCGGCGATTCAAGGGGGACGTGCGCCTGGTCGAGAGCGAGGTCGGGCGCGGATCGTGCGTCGAGATCGTGTTCCCGTATTCGCTCCCGGAGGCTTCGTGAGCGCGACCGACAAGAACATCCGCGTGCTGCTCGTCGACGACGACCCGGTGTTCCGCCGGGTGATGGGAGGCGAGCTCGTCCGCCGCGGCTACGCGGTCGAGACGAGGGCCTCGGGCGCCGAAGCGCTGGACCCGGCCGCCGGAGCCGACGCGGACGTCCTGCTCCTCGATTTGAAGCTCCCCGACATGGACGGCATCGACGTGCTGCGCGAGCTGCGGTCGCGCAACGGCGCGGGCGCCATCATCGTGCTGACCGGCCACGGGACGATCGACACGGCGGTGAAGGCCATCCGGCTCGGCGCGCACGATTATCTCGAGAAGCCGTGCCCGATTGCGAAGCTCGAGCTGGCGATCCAGAAGACGCACGAGCACGTGCGCGCGGTCAACCGGCAGCGCGTCCTGGAGGACGGGTACGCGGTGCCTCGGGTGGGCGCCGAAATCGTCGGGTCGAGCGCGGCCAACCGGAAGCTGCTCGACGCGGTGGCGCGCATCGCCCGCACCGACTCCACGACGCTCATCCTCGGCGAGACCGGCGTCGGGAAGGAGCTGGTGGCGACCAGGCTGCACACGCAGAGCAGCCGGTGCGACGCCCCGTTTGTCGCCGTCAACTGCGCGGCGCTCCACGACGAGCTCTTCCAGAGCGAGGTGTTCGGCCACGAGAAAGGCGCCTTCACCGGCGCCGATCGACTGAAACACGGCCTGTTCGAGGTCGCCAGCACCGGCACGATCTTTCTCGACGAGGTCGGCGACACGAGCCCCGAATCGCAGGCCAAGCTCCTCCGGGTGCTCGAGACGGGACGATTCCGCCGGCTCGGAGGTACGCGCGAGATCGCCGTCGACGTGCGGGTCGTCGCCGCGACCAACCGGGACCTGACACAGGCGACCGCCCGCGGCCACTTCCGGGAAGACCTCTACTACCGCCTCGCCACCTTCACCGTGACGATTCCGCCCCTGAGAGCCCGGCCCGAGGACATCCCGGACCTGGTCGACCATTTCATCGCCCGATTCAACCGCCGGTTCTCGACCGTCAAACGCGTCGATTCCTACGCGCTCGACCTCCTGAAGCGCCACGCGTGGCCCGGGAACGTGCGCGAGCTCATCCACGTGATCGAGCAGACCTACGTGCTCTGCGACGGCGACATCCTCCGCGTCGAGGACCTCCCGGTTTCGATCGGCGGGAACGATGGGCCAGTCCGTCCGGGCGATGGTGACGGGATTCCCTCGCTGCGCGAGGTCCAGCGCCGGCATATCGAATGGGTACTGGACAAAGTCTCGGGCAACAGGTCGCGCGCGGCCCAGGCGCTCGGGATGTCCGAGCGGACCTTCTATCGGATCCTCGAGCGCCATCGTGAGGAGCCGAACGCGAGGGCCTCCGCCGACGGAGCGCGGCCAGAGCGCCGATCCTGACACTTCTGACAAACCCACCCGCTCCCAACCTGACAGTTTCGACATGGCCGGGAGACCCGTGCGGACCGCAGGGTGATCCTGTCGCGCCGGGCATGGCGCCGCAGCAGCGCGCCGCGACCGGGGCCGCCCGCATCCAGGCATTGGTTGCCGGGGTCTGGCTTGTAGCCGGGCCCGTCCGGGGAACGGGACTTGCTAGATCGCCAGCCGGGGAGGACACGACATGGAAGGAAGCACTGCACTCGTGGTGGTGATCGGGTCGCTCTTCGTCG
Organism: uncultured Acidobacteriota bacterium; assembly: GCA_963695795.1. Taxonomy (GTDB): domain Bacteria; phylum Acidobacteriota; class Vicinamibacteria; order Vicinamibacterales; family JAKQTR01; genus CAVOHU01. The sequence goes on from CAVOHU010000004.1 coordinate 602,474, forward strand.
GGATTACGCTCCTGCTCACATTCGGATACCTGAACACGGAGAAGGAACGCGCACGGCAAGCCGAAGCGCGCGAGGCCGAATCGGCGCGCCTTGCGGTCGCTCGCAGCGCCGCGTTCGAGTTCTTCGCTCCTCCTCCGCCGGAGGTGCCCGCGCCCTCCCGCCTGGTGTTCGATGACGCGTTGCTCAACCGGCTCGAGAATCACGTGCGCCTCGAGCAGACGCTCGTCGCGCAGTTTGTCCATCATCCGTCGATAGACAACCTCTATCGCCGGGCGGGAACGCCGATCCAGACACATTGAATCAGCGCCGGCGCGTCGCTCCAGGACCGATTGAAGCGCCCTCGGGGAGTGCGTCGATCGGCTGACGGCACACGTGTGGAAGTTGGACGGAAACGCGAATGGACGATCGGATCAGATCGGCTGAACTGTTCAGCGGGGTCAGCCCGAGCGGGTTGCAGCACCTGGCCGCCGCCGGCAGGCCGCGGACGCTGCGATCCGGCGAGTACCTGTTCCTGCTCGGCGATGCGGCACAGCACCTTTGTATCGTGGCCACGGGCCAGATCGAGCTCTGCTTCCCGCTTCGCTACGGGAGCGAGGTCAAGGACGTCACCGTCGAGTCGGCGGGGCCGGGCAAGACGGTCGGGTGGTCCGCGCTCGTCAAGCCGTACCGATTCACGCTTTCCGCGCGAGCGGCGGTTTCGACGGAGATCGTCGCGTTCGCCCGGCACGACTTGTTGACGCTTTTCGAGCGCGACCAGCAGACGGCACGGGTCATCCTCGAGGCCTTGTCGGAACTGATGGCCAACCGCCTCTCGATGTTCCAGGCGCTGTGGGCGAGGGAGCTTCAGCGAAGCCTGGGCGCCGCCTGAGGGATCTCGCCCCGGGAGCCAGCGGGAAAAGGAGCCGGACGTCGTGGGATTCGACGACAGATTCAGCCCGACCGAACGGCTCCTGATTGGCGCCTTCACGATCGCGATGGCCGCCGGCGGATTCGCGGCGGGCCGGCTGGCGTTCAGCCCGTCCGGCGCCGTGTCCCAGCCCATCCAGTTCAATCATCAGAAGCACGTCAAGGACGTCGGCCTCGACTGCTCGGCGTGCCACCAGCTGTACGCCGATCACCAGCACTCCGGCCTTCCCGATCTCGCGACCTGCACCGCGTGTCACCAGCAGCCGCTCGGAAAGTCTCCCGAGGAGTTGAAGCTCATCAAACTGGCCGCCGAGGCTGCGCCGCCCGTCTTCAGGAAACTCTTCAGGCTGCCGGACCACGCGTACTACTCGCACCGCCGTCACGTGACGGTGGCGAAGCTCCAGTGTCCGATCTGTCACGGTGCGATCGCCGAAACGACTGCCCCGCCCGAGCGGCCGCTCGTCAGCATCACGATGAAGGTGTGCACGGACTGTCACACGCGCCAGAGCGTGCAGACCGACTGCACGGCCTGCCACAGGTGATCGAGGACGCATGTGATCATTTCCCGCCGGACCTTCCTCGTCGGAGCCACGGGCGCCGGAATCGGATTCGGGCTGGGGGCCTTCTCCCATCAGCTCCCGATCGCATCGCCGCATGTCGGCCCGGACTGGTCACCCGGCGAGGAAACGTTCGTCGCGTCGACGTGCCTGCTCTGCCCGCAGCACTGCGGCATCAAGGTCCGCCTCGTCGACGGGCGTCCGATCAGGATCGACGGCAACCCGCTGCACCCGGTGAACCAGGGCGGCCTGTGTCCGAAGGGCCGGGCGGGCCTCCAGTTGCTGTACCACCCGGGAAGGCTGAAGGGGCCGATGCAACGGGTCGGGCCGCCCGGATCCGATCGGTTCGAGCCGATTGAATGGGACGCCGCGCTCGACCGTCTCGCCTCGGCCGTGAAGGGCGCCATGGCGCCAAACGGCGGGAGCGCGATCGAGTGGCTCGCCGGGGATACGTCGGGAGTCATGGCCGAGCTCATCGGCGGATTCTGCGGCGCCTGCGGCATCACGCGCGTCACGGTCGACGACTATCGGGACGGATCCGCGGATGTGATGCGGATGTGCCAGGGCATCCCGGTCGCGCCGGCGTACGACCTCGGCAACGCGGACGTCGTGCTCTCGTTCGGCGCGGCGTATGCCGAGGCCTGGTCCGCGATGATCCAGGCCGCCCGTGCTCGTGACGCCGACGCGCGCCGCCGACCGCGATGGATCCAGGCCGATGTCCGGCTTTCACGAAGCGCCGTCGCGGCCGACCAGTTCGTGCCCGTCAAGCCCGGCACCTATGGGACGCTGGCGCTCGGGCTCGCCTACGTGATCGTGAAGGAGGGGCTGTACGATCCCGACGCGATCTCGCGCAACGTTTCGGGCTGGGAGGACTGGACGGATCCGGATGGCGCGAGGCATCTCGGATTCCGGACCCTCGTCCTTCGCCACGGCAGGCCGGAGGAGGTCGCGGCCCGTACGGGCGTCCCGGTCGGCCAGCTGACGGCCCTCGCCAAGACATTCGGTACCGCCAGGCGTGCGGTGGCCGTGTGGGACCAGGCCGTCTCGTGGCGGACCGGCGGGCTCTCCGACGCGCTCGCGATTCATGCGCTCAACGCCATCACCGGCCGGCTCAATCGTCCCGGCGGGCTGCTGTCGCAGAGCCCGATGCCGCAACTCCCGGGCCCGGCCGTCTCTTCGCGCGGCGCGGCGATGGATCTGCCGCACGCGGCGCTGACCGCGTCCAGCTGGCCATCGGCAGGAAGCGCGTCCGCCGCGGCCCCGAAGGTCACGTTCCTCTACTACGCGAATCCTGTCGCGTCGAGCGCGCGCGGCGACGAGGCGCGCAAGGCTCTCGCGCGCAGCCCGATGGTCGTGTCCTTCTCGCCGTTCTTCGACGAGAGCGCCCGCTATGCCACGCTGTTGCTTCCGGATCACACCTACCTCGAGCGCTGGCAGGACGGGCTCGCGCCGGCCTCGGCGGCCTCGCCGGTCTGGGGCGTCGTGCAGCCGGTGGTGAAACCCCTGCAGAATACCCGCGCGACCGGCGACGTGATTCTCGGCCTCGCCTCGCGGATCGCGGGCGACGCCGCGCCGCTCGCCCGCTGGCCGTCGGTCGAGGAGCTGGTGCACCAGCGCGGGCTGGCGCTGGCGAAGGCGGACCGAGGCAGCACGTTCGTCGATGAGTTTCGCCAGCGCGAGCTGCGCGAGCTGGAGGGCCGCGGATACTGGCTGCCGCACGGCCAGTCGGCCGACGAGTTCTGGCAGTCGATGCTCGACACGGGCGGGTGGTTCGATCCGCTGGTGGACCAGTACGACGGGAGCGGCCTCTCGCAGCATCCGGACGGACGAGTGTGGATCTTCCCAGCCGAAGCGAGGCAGCGTGTGGCGAAAGCAGGAGGCCACCTCGCCGAGGGATTCCTCCCAATCGACGAGGCGCCGAACTCCGCGGCCGCCCCTGCCTCGGACTTCCCGCTCCGGATGATTCCGTTCCGGGTGATGACGCTTGCGTCGGGCGGGACTCCGTTGATGCCGTGGCTGCTCGAGCATCTCGGCGTGGTGAACGGCGACGCCTGGGAAACCTGGATCGAGGTCGGCCCCGACACGGCGAGGCGGCAGGGCCTGCTCGCTGGCCATCGCGTGCGCGTCGAGTCGCCGGACGGCGCTTTCGAAGCGGCCATCCGAATCTCGGCCGGCGCTCAGCCCGGCGTGGTGAACGTGCCATACGGCCTGCACTCGCACGTCGAGGGATGGGGAGAGGCGCGCGGCGCCAACCCGCTCGCCGCCGTCGGCGCTCGCACCGATGCGGCCACGGGACTGCCCGACTGGTACTCGACGCGAGTCCGGCTCGTTCGGATCTGAGGAGACAGGCATGGCGCGTTGGGGCATGGTCATCGATCTCGAGCGGTGCAACGGCTGCCAGGCCTGCGAGGTCGCCTGCCGCTCCGAGAACAACGTCGCGGTGGGCGGCAGGCAGGCGGCGGACGATCACCGCACGATCTCGTGGATGCAGGTCCGCACCGAGATCGAAGGGGAATGGCCCGACCTGCGCTCGAGGTTCGTGCCTCAGCCGTGCATGCACTGCGATCGCCCGCCCTGCACGCTGGTCTGCCCGGTGCAGGCGACCTCGATCGATCACGAGGGCATCGTCAACCAGATCTACGCGCGGTGCATCGGCTGCCGGTACTGCGCCAACGCCTGCCCGTACACCGTGAAGTTCTTCAACTGGCACCGGCCCGATCATCCGGCCTCGACCGAGCCCGGCCTGAATCCGGACGTGTCGGTGAGGCCGGTCGGCGTGATCGAGAAGTGCACGTTCTGCAGCCACCGGCTGCAGAAAGCCCGAGAGCAGGCGCGCGTCGAGGGCCGCCAGCTTCGCGAGGACGATTACCAGCCGGCGTGCGCCGACAGCTGTCCGACCGGCGCGATCGTCTTCGGCAACCTCGAGGATCCGACGCACCGCGCGGCGGAGCTCGCGCACGACCCGCGGGCGTTCCGGCTGCAGGAAGGCCTGGGCACGCAGCCGAAGGTCTACTACTTGTCTCGACGGGACTGACACGTGACCGACCTCGAAATCGTCTCCAGCCTGCCGCAGGACGAGCGCGTCATCCTGATGCCGCTCGTGCGCACGACGAAGGCCTACTGGCGGTTCGCGGCGCTGTTTGCCGCCATTGCCGCGTGGGGGGCCTTCGCGTACGTCTACCAGCTCCGGCACGGCCTCGGCGCGACCGGGCTGAACACGCCGGAATACTGGGGCATCTACATCATCTGTTTCGTGTTCTTCATCGGCATCTCGCACGCCGGCACGCTCATCTCGGCGATCCTTCGCGTGGCGAACGCCGAGTGGCGCCGATCGATCACGCGCTCGGCCGAGTTCATCACCGTGCTCGTCATCGGGTTCGGGGCGGTGCAGCCGATCCTCGACCTCGGGCGGCCCGACCGCGTGCTGAACGTCTTCCTCCACGCGCAGCCGTTCTCGCCGCTGCTCTGGGACGTCCTGAGCATCGGCCTCTACTTCACGGCGAGCAGCATCTACCTCTACGTGCCGATGATCCCGGACCTCGCGCGGATCCGCGACCTCGGCCTCTGGCCTCGCGCGCTCTACTCGTTCATGGCGATCGGGTACCACGACACGCCGAAGTCGCGGCACACGCTGGAGCGGATCATCGGCATCCTGGCGGTGGCCGTGATCCCGGTCGCCGTGTCGGTGCACACCGTCATCGGCTGGATCTTCGCGCTGACCCTCAAGCCGATGTGGCACAGCGCGATCTTCGGGCCGTACTTCGTCGTCGGGGCCATCTTCTCCGGAATTGCCGCGCTCATCATCGCGATGGCCATCCTCCGGCGCGTCTACCACCTCGAGGCCTATTTCAAGCACGTGCACTTCAACAACATGGGCCTCCTGCTCTTCGTGATGACGGTCCTCTGGTTCTACTTCACCTTCGCCGAGCACCTGACGGTCTGGTACGGCGGTGAGGAGTCGGAACTGGCGACGCTCTACGCGAAGCTGACCGGCGAGTTCGCGTTCCCGTTCTGGACGATGGTGGCGTGCTGCTTCGTGATCCCGTTCGCGCTGATGGCGCGCCGGGCGACGCGGAACGTCGCCGGCTGCACGATCGCGTCGATTGCCGTCGTGATCGGCATGTGGCTCGAGCGCTTCAACATCGTCGTGCCGACCTCGCTCCATCCGCGGATCGCCGCGCCCCCGGTGCCGTATTTCCCGTCGTGGGTCGAGCTGTCGATCATGGCCGGGACGCTCTCGGGATTCGTGCTGGTCTACATGGTCGCCACGAAGTTCTTCCCGATCATCTCGATCTGGGAGATCCAGGAAGGACGGGAGAAGTCCGTCGAGGAGGTGTCCGAGCGCGTGGGCTCGTATCTCCCCGACGATCTCGCGACGGGGGACGCATGATCGGGCCACGCAACCTTCGACGCCCCCGGCCGGCCGGCGCCGGCACGATCCGCCTGGTGGCCGGCCTGGCCGTCGCCTTTCGTGGTGCTGGCCGCGCTCGCCGCAGGCGTGTCGGCCCGCGGGCAGAACGCCGCACTCGCACCGAGGCCGCGCCGCCCGAGGGCAACCCGTTCACGGGGCGCCAGCGGTTCGAGCAGAAGCGGTGCGCGACGTGCCACTCGGTCTGGGGCCACGGCGGGACGTCGGGACCCGAGATGAGCGTGGCCGTCGCCGGCAAGTCGTTCTACGAGCTCGTGGGAGATTTCTGGAACCACACGCCGCAGATGATCGATCAGGGCGTCAAGCTCGGCTACCCGTGGCCGACGCTCGATCCGACGGAGATGGCCGATATCCTGAGCTATCTCTACTACCTGCGGCTGTTCGACGAGCCCGGCAACCTGGATCGCGGCGCGGAAGCCTACTCGCGCCTTCAGTGCGCGTCGTGCCACACCCTGCGTTCCCGTGGCGGATCGATGGCCGGCGCGCTCGATCGATTCGGCGCCTTCCCCTCGCTGACCGCGCTCGCGCAGGCGATGTGGAACGCCGGTCCGCGCATGCAGCAGCAGCAGGTGCAAACCGGAACCCCGATCCCGGAGTTCACCGGCCACGACATGGCCGACATCCAGGCCTTCATCCGATCCGAAGGACGCCGGCGCGGGCGGGACACCACGTTGGAGCCGCTTCCAAGTCCCGCCCGCGGCTCGGTTGTGTATCGGAACAAGGGATGCGGCGCGTGCCACGACGGGAGCCGGCGATCGGCGCCGGAGCTGGCCCGCTCGACGCTCTCGAAGTCCGCCTCGGAGATCACCGGGCTCCTCTGGAACCACAGCTACGCGATGGGCGCGCGAATGGGCGCGCAAGGCGTGCGGTTCCCGCAGTTCGCCGGGTCCGAGATGTCCGATCTCATCGCCTACCTGTACTTCCTCGGCTACCTCGGGAACCCGGGTGATCCGAAGCTCGGAGCGTCGGTGTTCAAGCTCAAGGGCTGCGCGTCGTGCCACCAGGAAGGCGCGGGCGGCGCGCCGAGCCTCGCCGATGTGGTGCGGCGCACAGACCGGGCGGCCCTCGCCTCGGCGATGTGGAATCACGCACCGCAGATGCACCGGATCATGGCCGAGCGATCGACCTTCTGGCCGAAGTTCGAGCCGGGCGAGATGCGCAACCTCGCCGCGTATCTCGAGACGCTCGTCGGGAAGCCCGGCGCCGCGCCAGCCACGAAGCGCTGAGAAGGGACCCCGCCGCGTCCGGCGTTACGCCTGCGCAGCGCGCGTGCGTGCCGTGGTCAGCGACAATACGACGGGCACGAAGATCAGGGTAATGACGGTCGACACCGAGAGGCCGCCGATCACGGCGATCGCAAGCGGCTTTTGCATCTCCGCGCCGGGGCCCAGCCCGAGCGCGAGCGGCAGCAGCCCGAACAGCGTGCAGAGGGTCGTCATCAGGATGGGGCGCAGCCGCACGGCGCCCGCCTCGACCAGCGCGTCGACGAGGCCGATCCCCTTGCCGGTCAGGATGTGCGCGTAGTCCACCAGGATGATCCCGTTCTTGACGATGAGGCCGATGAGCAGGATGAGGCCCATCATCGACGACACGTTCAGCGGCGTGCCGGTGATGATGAGCAGCCCGAAGGCGCCGACGAGCGAGAGCGGCGCGGCCGAGAGGATGATGAGCGAGGGCCCGAAGCGACGGAACTGCGCGACCAGCACGCCGAAGACCAGGAGGACGGCGATCGACAGCACGAGCATCATCGAGCCGAACGACGACTGCTGGCTCTCGTACTGCCCGCCGAGCCGCCATGAATAGCCGATGGGCCACGTCTCGGCCGCGAGCGCCGCCTTCACGTCCCGGATTCCGCTTCCGAGGTCGCGGCCCTCGAGCCGTGCGGTGATCGGGATCATCTGCTTGAGGTCCTCGCGATGCAGCTCGGTTTCGCCCTCGGCGGTCTCGAGCCCCGCCACCGCGGAGAGCGGCACGATGTGGCCGTCCGGCGAGGTGAGCGGGAACTCCTGGATCCAGCCGAAGTCGAATCGGCTGCGGTCTTCGAATCGCACCCGCACGTCGATCAGGCGGTCGCCCCGGCGAATCGCCGTCGCGTTCTTTCCGAGCAGCCCCGTGCTCAACTGGCTCGTGACCTGTTCCACCGTGAAGCCGGCCTTGGCGGCCCTGGTCGGGTCGATTCGCACGTTCAGCTCGGGATTGCCGCGCTGCGGCACGACGAGGTCGACCAGGCCCGGGATCTTCTCGAGGCGCGCCGAGGTCCGTTCCGCGAGATCGGAGAGCGTCTTGATGTCGTCGCCGAAGATCTTGACTTCGACCGGCTCGGGGCTCCCTTCGAGATCCCCCAGCATGTCCTGGAGCAGCATCACGAACTCGATCGTCATGCCCGGCATCTGCGTGTCGAAGATGGCCCGCTGCTCCTCGATGACTTCCTCCGCCGTCCGCGTCCGTTCCGATCGCGGCCTCAACCGGACCACGATGTCCCCGGTGTTCTGAGCCGTCGCAAAGAGCCCCAGTTCGGCTCCCGTGCGCCTGGCGAAGCTGGCCACTTCGGGTGTGGAGCCGAGGACCGCCTCGACCCGCTTCAGCATGCGATCGGTCTCGGCGAGCGAGGTGCCCTCGGGCGTCCAGTAGTCGACGATGTAGCCGCCCTCGTCCATGTCGGGCAGGAACCCGGTCGGGAGCCGGGTGAAGAGGACGGCTCCGAGCGCGGCGAAGGCGAGCGTGGCCCCGATGATGAGCACCGGCCGCCTGACCGACCACGACAGCATCGACCGGTAGCGCCGGGAGAGCCAGTCGAGCGAGGAGGTCGGCGTGTCGTGTTCGCGCAGGAAGCGTCCCGCAACACCGGGAATGAAGAGCAGCGCGTAGGCGAGCGAGAGCAGGACGGCGGCGACGAGCGTCGTCGAGAGCGCCGCGAAGAACTGGCCGACGACCCCCTGCAGGAGCCCGAGCGGCACGAAGACGACGACCGTCGTGAGCGTCGATCCGACCACGGCGGCGACGAGCTCCTGCGTGCCCTTTTCGGCCGCGAGGGCTGCGCCTTCGCCAGCGGCACGGTGACGGTGGATGTTCTCCACGATGACGATCGCATCGTCGATGACCAGGCCGATGGCGATGGCGAGGCCGCCCATCGACATCAGGTTGATGGTGCCATTGAAGAGGTCGAGGATGAAGAAGGTGCCGACAATCGTCAGCGGCAGGGAGATAGCGGCGATCGTCGTGACCCGCCAGTCGCGCAGGAAGAAAATCAGGACGAGCACGGCGAGCAGCCCGCCGATCGCGATCGCGTCGCGCACGCTGGCGACGGCGTTGTGCACGAATTCGGCGAGGTCGTACACGACCGTCAGGCGGACCGACGGCGGCAGCGACGCCCGGTAGTCGTTCAGCACGGCCTTCGCGCCGTCGACCACGGCGAGGATGTTGCCGCGGATCTGGCGGGCGACGCTGACGATGGCGGCAGGCTTGCCGCTCCCGGAGATGAGCGTCGTGCGATCGATGACGCCTTCCCGCACCTCCGCGACGTCCCCGAGGTACACCGGCGTCTGCTCGCGAAACGTCACCACGACCTTCCGCACATCGTCAAGGCTCGTCAGCTCGCCGGTGCTGAGCACGAGGTACTGCAGGTAGTCCTTCGGCAATCGGCCGACCGCGGTGACGACGTTGGTCGCCTCGAGGGATTCGGCAACCTGGTCGATCGTCAACTTCGCCGCGTTGAGCTTCGCGGGATCGACGATGACCGACACCTCGCGCTCCTCGCTCGCCAGGACCTCGACGTTGGCCACGCCGGGCACACGGCTCAGGAGCGGCCGCAGCTCGAATTCGGCGAGGTCGCGCAGATCGGCCGGCGGAATCGACCCCGTGACGTTGAAACTGAAGATGGGAAAGAGCGAAGGCGTCATCCGCTCGACCGTGACATTCGTCCCTGGCGGCAGCTCGCCCTTCACCGCGTCGATCTTGCCCTGGGCAAGCTGCAGGGCGTACGGCATGTCGGTCGCCGGGTTGAAGAGCACCGAGATCTCGCACGCGCCGCGAATGGTCTTCGAGCTCACGCGCCGGGCGCCGAGCACGGTGCGCGCGGCTTCCTCGAGCGGGCGCGTCAGGGCGAGCTGGACGAGCCGCGGCGAGAGATCGCCCGCTTTCGCCACGATGACGATCCGCGGGAACTCGACCTCGGGGTAGATGTTGCTCGGCAGCGTAGTCATCGACCAGAGTCCTGCCAGCGAGAGCAGGACGATGGCGAGGAGAATGGCGCGGCTGTTGCGCGAGGCGAATCGGGCGACGTTCATTTGGATGGCGCGAGGCGGGCCCGCTCGCCGAGTCCGTGGACGGCCGACGTCAGGATCCTCTGCCCTTCCTTCACGCCCTCGGTGATCTCGACGGCGGCCGACGTTTCGAGACCGAGCTTCACCGTCGTCCGAGTGGCGGTGTCGCCCGTCACGACGTAGACGGCGGCCTCTTCATCGCCTTTGCTGATCGCGGAGGGCGGAACGGTCAGAACGCCTTTGTGCTCGCTCAGACCGACCAGCGCCTGGACGAACATGCCCACCTTGAGCCGCCTTCCGGTATTCGCGATGCGAATGCGGGCGAGCCCGGTGTTGGTCGCGGCGTCCACCGACGGGGCAATGGCGATGATCTGGCCCGAGAGCGGGTGGTCGGGGTAGGCGTCTGACGTGACCTTCACCGGCTGGCCGACCGCGACGCGGCCGAGATGATCGGCCGGGATGCCCGCGGCGATCTCGACGTGATCGAGATTGGCCACCTCGACGATCGGCTGCGCGGCGGTGCCATCCACCTGCTCGCCCTTGTTCAAGAGGCGTTTGACGACCTGTCCTGAAATCGGCGCCGCGACGTGCGCGCGCTCGAGGTCGCGGTCGGCGGTGTTCTGCGCCGCGGTCGCCTGCTCGACAGCCGCCTCGGCCGCCGCTCGCTCGGCGCGCGCATCGTCCACTTCCTTGCCCGCCGCGATCCCGCGCTGGAAGAGGCGCTCGGTGCGATCGAGATTGAGCCGCGCGGCGTCCAGCGCGACCTTGGCCTGCGCAAGGGCGGCCGCCGTCTGGCGCTTCTGGTCGTTGAAGGGCCGTGGGTCGATCTCGGCAATGACCTGGCCGGCCTTGACGAAATCGCCCTCCGCCACCGAGAGGCTGTCGATGCGGCCCGCAACCTGTGCGGCGATCTTGACGTCCTGGTTCGGCATCGCCACGACCGATCCACGCACGATGAGCGGCTCGACGAGATCCAGCCGGGTGACCGTGCCGACCGAGGCTGTGATCGTCGGGACCTCGGCCGACGCAATCTCCTCCTCGGCGGCCTGCCTGGCGCACGAGCCGAGTCCGAGCGCGGCGAGGACGGCGCCGGACAGGAGCAGGCTCGTTCGGATGCGGAACGGTGCGCTACTGGATCGGTCCACCAAGGATGTCCTCCAGATCCGCAATCGCCGCCTGGAGACCAAGCAGCGCCTGCAGGTACTCGACCTTGACGTCTCTGAGACTTCGCTGGGCTTCGAGCGCGGCCAGGACGGAGTCGCGGCCAAGCCGGTAACTCTCTTCGGCGAGACCTTGAAGCGTCGTCGCCGTCGGCACCAGGGTCGTTCGATAGGCCTCGACCTGTGCGCGCTGCGCGGTCACCCGTTCGATCGCCGCGAAGACCTTCGCCTCGACCTGTCGCCGCATCGACTCGCGCCTGGCCTTGATGGTGTCCGCCCGCGCCAGCGATCCGGCGATCTCGCCCTGATTGCGGGAGAAGAGCGGAATCTCGAAGCTCAAGCCCGCGTGGGGGCCGACGTTGAATTCACCCGGCGCGTTGAGCGCCGTGCCGAATGAGAAGGTCGGCGCCGGCACGCGCTCGGCCCTGAGCAGGTTGAGCAGGCTCGATTCGATCGCGGCCTCGCGCTCGATGGCCATGAGGTCGACGTTGGTCGCGAACGCCGTTGCCGTGGCGCGATCGAGCGTTGGAATCGGCGGCGCCTGGCCGGCATCGCCGGAGAGCGCGATGGCCATGCCGGGCGGCCGGTTCAGGATCGCGTTCAGCTCGGCCTGCGTCGAGCGGCGCGACGATCGCGCGACGTCGAAATCGGCCTGCGCGCGCACAACCTGCAACTCGGCCTGCATGACCTCCAGGCGCGGCGCCGCGCCTTCCTCGAAGCGCGCCTGCGCGACTTCCTTGAACCGCTGCGCCACCTTGAGCATGTTCTCGGCGAGCGCAAGCTCTTCGTCGGCGGCCAGCAGGCCGTAGAAGGCGAGGCGCGCGTCGCGCCGGAGCTGCTTCAGCGCGTTCGCTTCATCGATGTCGGCGAGCGCCAGGCCGGCCGTCGCCAAGGCGACCCGCTTCGACCGGGTCCCGCCGATGTCCAGCGGGAATCCGAGCGCGAGGTCCCCGTGCGGCACGTCCTTGGTGATCTCGGCCGAGAACTCGGGGTTCGCCCACTGGCGCGCCGCGCGAACCTCGGCAGCCCTGACGGCGCGGCTGCGACGCACCGCTGCCAGTTCGAGGTTCTGCGCGGTTGCCAGGTCGAGCACCTGCCGGAACGTCAGCGGAGACACGGCGCCCTGAGCCGTGCCGGCTCCAGTCTGAGCACGAACGGGTGAGGGGGCCGCCAGCGCGTGGACGAGGCCAAGCGCCAGCATCGCGCCGGCCAGGGGAAGACCTCTCACGTTGTCCTACCTCTTCGTGTACGAAACGAGCTCGAGCGTGCCGTCCTTGATCAGGCCAATCCCCGGGGCATAGATCTTCAGCCCGCGGTCCGATTCCAGGGGCGTCGTTTCTTCCGTCCTGAGGCAGCGCTCGAAGGTCCCGGCCGGCGTCGTGACGCGCTCGGTCACCGAAAGGACCTCGGCCCGATCCATCGCGACTTTCGGCGCGACTTCCTGGTAGTACCGCTGACCCACCTTCGGCGCCGCGGGTACCATGAGGCCGAGCTTCGCGCCGCCGCTTCCGTGAAGCCACGCGCCCTCGTGGTCCACGATCTTGCCGTTCTTGTACACGTCGACGTCCTCGCCGAGGTAGTACACGTCCTTGGTCGTCTTGTGGATGGCGAAGTAGTTGCGCGACACTTCGGCGATCGCTCCATCGACCGTTTCACGCTCCTCGACGATGCGGGCCTCGAATCCCGCGATCGGCTTCGTCTCGGAGAGCACCGAGACCACGAGCTTGACAGTCTTGCCGGACTCCTTCCCTTCGAGCGTCAGTTGGTACCCTGGCGTCAGGATGAAGTAGGTATTCTCGCCGACGCTCGTCAGATCAGCGGGTGTCACGGCAAACGCCTGCTGCCACTCCGCGGACGGCTTCTGGGCCGATGTTGGAATCGCGCCCAGGAGCGCGGCCGCCAGGAACCCCATCGCGACGCATACGACTGCCGGCGCCGTACCTTTGCGCACCATATGAATCGAACCTCCTTCGAAGGATGCCGACAGCCCGATCGGGAATCCCAGTCAGGCAGCGATTGCCTCGAACATCTACAGCGGGGGCGGGCAGGCCTACCTGGCGGGCTTCCCGGCCATCTCGCAGACGACGACCTGGAACGACCCGACGACCATCTGCGCGCACTGCAGATTCTCGCCGGCAGCCGCCGGTGGCGAGGTCGTGTAGTCGGCCGCCGAAATATATACCCGATGCATCCTGGGGTCGAGCGTCATCGCGCGCGACCAGGAGCGTCTCCGAGCAATCCCCAGTCACGCTCCTGGAAGGCCGTCAACCGATCACTCGGATGGTCTCCTGGCGGGTGAGTGGCCCGAACGCTCCAAACGCCTGACCCGTCCGTTAACCTTCGTGGTCCAGACTGGGTCTAAACTGGATAGGGCACAAATTCGAGAAGCCAGCCCGCCGGGCCAACGGCCGGCGGCGAGTCAGTCGGCGCGGGCGGCCGTAGGCTGCCCCCAGGCGCCCGGAGGCGTGTATGCGTCCGTCCCCCAGCCGCGCGCTCGTTCTGTCGTTGGTGACCCCGGTCCTGGCCGGCCTGCTTGCGGGCTGCGCGTCCTCCGGGCGATCGGGTTCGCCGCCGGCTGGGGCCGCCACCATTGCCCGGTCTCCCCGAGACGCGGCGGCGCTGGTGCACTTGCTGAGCCGCACCACGTTCGCCGCGACCTCTCAACTCCTCGCCTCCGTCGAACGCTCCGGCGTCGAGTCGTTCCTCGATCGGCAGATGCATCCCGATCGGATCGACGATGGCGCGCTCGAGGCGCGGCTGGCGCCGTTCGAGACGCTCAAGCTGAATTCGAAGGACATCGCCGAGCGGTACTACCAGCCGGCGATTGCGGCGCGCCGTGCCAGGCAGGCGGCAATATCCGCCGCGCCCGCGGCGGCGGCTCCCCCCGGGGTCGGCCAACCGCGACAGGCTGCGCCTCCAGTTCCGACGGCAGAAGAGCAGGAGGCGTTCCGAAAAGAGCGCATGGTGATGGCGGAGGCCTCCGCGCAGAAGGTCTTGCGCGCGGTGTACAGCCAGCGCCAACTCCAGGAAGTTCTCGTCGACTTCTGGTTCAACCACTTCAACGTGTTCGCGGGGAAGGGCGCCGATCGGGGCCTCGTGACCGCCTACGAGCGCGACGTGATTCGGCCCTACGTGTTCGGGACCTTCCGGGAACTGCTCGGCGCGACCGCCGAGAGCCCCGCGATGCTCTTCTATCTCGACAATTGGATGAGCGTCGACCCGAATGGCCCGCACCCTGCCGCGAACCTGAGTATCTCCCTTCGGCCGCGCCTCCTCGGGCCGGGCCCCGCCATCCGCCGGCCGCTTCCCGGCCGGATGGCTCCGGGTGCGCCGCCGCCGCAACAGATGGCCCGCCCGCCGGCCCGGGCTCCCAAGCGCGGCCTCAACGAGAACTACGCGCGCGAGCTGATGGAGCTGCACACGCTCGGCGTCGACGGCGGATACACGCAGCAGGATGTGATCGAAGTGGCGCGCAGTTTCACCGGCTGGACGATCGCTCAGCCGCGCGAAGGAGGGGAGTTCCGGTTCGATGCGCGCCAGCACGATCCCGGGCAGAAGCTGGTACTCGGTCGCGTGATCGGGGCCGGCGGGGGAAAGCGCGACGGCGACGCCGTGCTCGACATCCTCGCCAGGCACCCGGCGACCGCACGCTTCATCGCGACCAAGCTTGTCCGGCGATTCGTGTCCGATTCGCCGCCGCCTGACCTCGTCGATCGCGTGGCAAAGCGCTTTCGCGACACCAACGGCGATCTGCGAGCGGTCTATCGCGCCATCTTCACGTCGAGGGAGTTCCGGGCGGCCGGCGACGAGCCGCGGAAGGTGAAATCGCCGTTCGAGTTCGTGGTCAGCGCGGTCCGCGCGACGGGCGCCGAAATCACGAACGCCTCCGGCCTCGTTCAGGCCGTCCGGACGCTCGGCATGCCGATCTATGGCTGCGCGACGCCCAATGGCTACGGCGATTCGGCCGAGACCTGGGTGAATACGGGGGCCCTGCTCGATCGCATGAACTTCGCGCTCGCTCTCGTCGCGAATCGCGTGCCGGGCGTCCGCCTCGACATCGCGTCACTCTCGGGCTCGAGCGAGCTCGCCGCGGTGCGCACGGCGCTTCTCGCCAGGCTGCTCGACAACCGCGCGTCGCCCGCCACTCGGTCGTCGATCGAACAGGCGGCCACGCTACCGCAGATCGCGGCGCTCACGATAGGGTCCCCTGAATTTCAGCGACGGTGACGACCATGATCAGCAGGCGCGTATTCGTCCGTGATGGTGCGCTGGCGCTCGTCAGCCTTGGCTTCGCCCCGACGTTCCTGACGCGCACGCTGACGGCAAGCGCACCACGAAGGAAGACGCTCGTCGCGATCTTCCAGCGCGGCGCCGTTGACGGACTGAACTTCGTCGTGCCCTACGGCGAGGCGGCCTACTACGCCTCCCGGCCAACCATTGCGATCCCGAAGCCCGGCAGCGGAGACGGGGCGGCGATCGATCTCGACGGGTTCTTCGCGCTGCATCCACGCCTCGCCCCGCTCAAACGGATCTACGACTCGCGGCACCTGGCCATCGTCCATGCCGTCGGGTCGCCCGACAGCACGCGCTCGCACTTCGACGCGCAGGACTACATGGAGTCGGCCACGCCGGGCATGAAGAGCACACGCGACGGCTGGTTGAACCGGTACCTCCAGGTCGCGCAGGCGCCCGTCGAGCCCGCGCCGTTCCGGGCGGTGGCGCTCTCCGCCCGGTTGCCGCGGGCACTCGAGGGGAAGGCGCCGGCCCTCGCGCTCAGCCGCATCGCCCAGTTCGGTGTGAAGCCCGGGCAGGGTGGGGCGAACATGGAGCAGGCATTCGCGTCGGAATACGAGGCCGCCGCGGACCGCATTCTCAACGCCACCGGCCGCGAGGCATTCGACGCCATCAGGCGCCTTCGCACCGCGAACCCGCAGCAGTATCGGCCGTCGCCGGGCGCCCAGTATCCGCCGACGCCGTTTGGCGACGCGATGGCTCAGATCGCCCAGCTCGTCAAGGCGGACCTCGGCCTGCAGGTCGCCTTCGCGGACATCGGCGGGTGGGACACGCACGTCAACCAGGGAGCCGGGAACGGCCAGCTCGCCGGCCGCCTCGACGATCTCGGTCGAAGTCTCGCGGCATTCTTCGCGGACCTTGGTGACCGGATGGCCGACGTGATGGTGCTGACCATGTCGGAGTTCGGCCGGACCGTCAATCAGAACGGCACCGGCGGCACCGACCACGGCCACGCCAACGTCATGCTCGTGATGGGCGGAGACGTTCGGGGCGGCCGCGTGTACGGCCGGTGGCCCGGCCTCGGGCCCGACGAGCGCTACGAAGGCCGCGACCTCGCGCTCACGACCGATTTCCGGGACGTCTTCGGGGAGATCGTCACGCGGCACCTCGATGTCGCCGACACGTCACCCATCTTCCCCGGATACACGATCAGGCCGTCGAACTTCCGCGGGATCCTGGGGTAGGTCTGTGCAGCCGTTTCGGGCCTTGGCTTCCGGTCCGGAACGGCTTTGCCGCGGCCTCCGCACTCCCTATAATGCAGCGTCGGACTTCCACCGGTCAGCACCTGTCCGCCGGAGGGTCACAGCGCCGTGATCGGCAGAACCATCGGCCACTATCGCATCGTCGAGAAGCTGGGCGCCGGCGGAATGGGCGAGGTGTACCTGGCGGACGATACGAAGCTCGATCGCAAAGTGGCGTTGAAGATCCTGCCCGCCGAGATGGCTGCGGATGGGGACCGCGTGCAGCGTTTCATGAGCGAGGCGAAAGCGGCGTCCGCGCTCAACCATCCGAACGTCTGCGTCATTCACGAAGTCGGCCGGACGGATGACGGGCTCCTGTACATCGCGATGGAGCACATCGCCGGTGTGACGCTCGAGGCGACGCTCCTCGGTCGCGAGTTGGACGCAAGGGAGCTCATCGAGATCGCGATCCAGGTGGGAGAGGCGCTCGACGAAGCGCACGACAAAGGCGTCATCCATCGTGACATCAAGCCGGCGAACATCATGATCACGCCGCGTGGCCAGGCGAAGGTGCTCGACTTCGGGCTCGCGAAGCGCCAGGTCGGCTACGGCCGGGCCTCCATGGCCGGGATGGCCACCGAGACGCAAACGAGGACGGCGTTAGGCATGATGTTGGGAACCGTCCACTACATGAGTCCCGAACAGGCGCTCGGGAGGGATGTGGACCACCGGTCGGACATCTTCAGCTTCGGCGTGGTGCTGTACCAGATGGCCGCCCGGCGGCGGCCGTTTGGCGGCGCCAGTGCGGTCGAGACGATCGATCGGATCATTCACTCGGAGCCCGAGGAGATCGCCTCCTTCAACAAGGACGTTCCGCCCGAGCTCGCGCGGATCATCCGCAAGTGCCTCGAGAAGGACCGCGAGCGCCGCTACCAGTCGGCGCGGGAGCTCGTGACCGATTTCAGGAACTTGAAGCGCCACCTCGATTCGGGGCCGTCGAAGACCGTTCCGCTGGCGCCCCCCGCTCCTCGCGGAAAGAAGTCCAGGCGAGTCGCGTACGGCGCCCTCGCCGCCGCATTGGTCGGAGTCGTTGGTCTCGGCCTGTATTTCACGATGTGGCGCGCACGGCCGGCGGGGCCCCCTGCGGGGCAGGCGCCGCCGGCGCCGGCAGTTGGGGCGAGGCGCTTGAGTGATGGCGCCCTCCCTTCCTCGAACGCCGAAGCCAACGACTACTACGAGATCGCGCTGCAGTCGCTGAGGATCCGGTTCGACATTCGCCATGCGATCGAGATGTTCGAGAAAGCCCTGACACTCGACCCGCGCTTCGCCGAAGCGAGGGCCTACCATGCGTTCTGCCAGTTCGTGCTCATCGACGGCGGATATTCCAACGATGCCAGCCTGCTCTACAACGCCGAGAACGAGACCAGTGCCGCGCTCCGGGACAATCCCCGGTCGCCCGTGGCCCACGCCACACGCGCGGCCGTGTTTCTCTACCAGGGGAGGAAGGATCTGGTGCCGGGAGCGGTGGAATCCGCCCTGAAGCTGGACCCCGAGAGCCTGGACGCCAAGATCTGGCTCTTGAACTATCAGCAGCTCAACGGGGACTACGGTGCGGCGGAGGCCCTCGCCAACGAGATTCTCCGGGCCGCGCCGCTCATGTACCCGGCGCGCATGAACCTGGCGGAGTTCCTGCGCCAAACCGGAAACTTTGCGGGGGCCGTCCGGCAGCTCGAGAAGATCCTCGAACAGGACGAGCAGAACCTGTTCGCCGTCGTGAAGCTCGCACGCGCGTACGAGGAGCAGGGTGACCTGCCCAAGGCCAGGCTGGCGCTCGAACGCGCGCGCCCCGGAGACCGGCGAAACTTCCAGGTCCGGCTGGCGTGGGCGGTTCAGCTCGCGCTCGAAGGCAAACTCGAGAACGCCCGAAAGGAAATGGATGAGGACGTCCTGAAATACGCGGCGATGGTTCCCCACCTGACGTCGCGGGTGGCGGAATACCATGCCGCGCTGCACGACGCCACGAAGTCGCTCGAGTGGCTCGAGACCGCCGTGCGAAACGGCGACGAGCGGGCCGAGTGGTTCGGCCGAAACCCGCTGTTCGCGGGCATCCGCAACGAACCCCGCTTCAAGCAGATCCTCGCATCCATCGACCTGAGGCGCCAAGCCAGAGCGCGGGCGCA
This sequence comes from uncultured Acidobacteriota bacterium, assembly GCA_963695795.1. GTDB lineage: Bacteria > Acidobacteriota > Vicinamibacteria > Vicinamibacterales > JAKQTR01 > CAVOHU01. Next base: position 621,442 of record CAVOHU010000004.1, read on the forward strand.
ATCGCCCGGGACCGAGTAAGCCGCCGCTTCCGTTCATCCTTGCCTTGACACCGTCGGAACGCCGCGCACACCATGGCCTGAGATCGGAGGCACATGGTGATGGCCGTCCGTCCGTCGATCCTCGTGCTCGCCTGCCTCGTCCTCGCAAACGCCATCGGGCCCCGCCCCGTCGGTCACGCCCAATCACCTCCGGAGATCCAGAGCGATCGCCAGGTCGTCCTCCTCGATCGCGACTGGCGGTTCGCCCTGGGCGACGCCGCCGATCTGGATCGCGACTTCGGGTTCGGCGGAAGCGAGTCCTACGCCAAGATCACGAGCTGGCGAGGCCCGATCCGGCCGGGGTTCAACGCCGCGGCGTGGCGTCGCGTCGACTTGCCGCACGATTGGGCAGTAGAGACGCCCTTCGTGCAGGCGCCGCCGTCGAGCGAGCTGACCTCCCACGGCTTCAAGCCGATCGGCCGCGCGTTTCCCGCGACGTCGATCGGCTGGTACCGGAGGAGCTTCTCCCTGTCGCCGGAGGACAAGGGGAAGCGGATCTCCATCGAGTTCGACGGCGTGTTTCGCGACGCGATGGTCTGGTTGAACGGTGTGCTCCTCGGCCGCCACGAAGGCGGCTACGCGCCGTTCGGCTTCGACGCCACCGATGCGGTGAACGACGGCGCCGACAACGTGCTCGTCGTCCGCGTCGACGCCACCCAGGCCGAAGGATGGTTCTACGAGGGCGCCGGCATCTATCGCCACGTCTGGCTGGTGAGGACCGCTCCGCTCCACTTTCAGAAATGGGGCATTTTCGTCTCGTCGCGGATGGAAGCCGGGGAGGCGTCGATCGACCTCGTCGCCACGATCACGAACGACTCCGCTGCCGCGGTCCGGCCATCGTTCGCGTGGCAGATCATCGGGCCTGACGGCACCGAGGCGGCGTCGGGATCACGGCCTTCCGTCGAGGTGGCGCCATGGAAGTCGGTCGAGATCAAGGAGACCGCTCGTCTTCGAACGCCGATCTTGTGGTCGCTCGAGAAACCGGCGCTCTACCGCTTTGTGTCGATCGCGAACGACGGCCCCCGCGTCGTCGACGCGACGACGACGCGGTTCGGCATCCGCACCATCCGGTTCGATCCCGACAAGGGGTTCTTCCTGAACGGCGAGCACGTGCTCATCAAAGGGATGTGCTGCCACCAGGATCACGCGGGAGTCGGAGCGGCCGTGCCGGATCGGCTGCAGCGATACCGGATCGAACGGTTGAAGGAAATGGGCGTCAATGCCTATCGCTCCTCGCACAACCCGCCGGCGCAGGAGATTCTCGACGCGTGCGACGAGCTCGGCGTGCTCGTCATGGACGAAACGCGGCTGTTCAGCTCGAGCCCGCTCTCGATCGGCCACCTCGACACGCTCGTGCGGCGCGACCGGAACCACCCGTCGGTCATCCTCTGGTCCATCGGCAACGAGGAGCCCGAACAGGCGACACCGCGGGGCCACCGTGTCGCCGAGTCGATGATCAGAACGGTGAAGCGGCTGGATACGACTCGGCCGGTGACCTATGCGAGCAACTCGGGCGCGTATGCCGGCGTCAATGAGCTGGTGGAGGTGCGCGGATTCAACTACTACCTCGGCGAGGTCGATCGCTACCACCGCGAGCACCCTTCGCAGCCGCTCGTGCTCTCGGAGGTGGCCAGCACCGTGTCGACCCGCGGCGAGTACGCCGACGACAAGGCGCGCGGCTATCTCTCGGCCTACGATCGCCACGCACCGTCATGGGGCGAGCTGGCCTCCGAGTGGCTGAAGTTTCTCGACGCGCGGCCGTTTCTCGCGGGTGGATTCGTGTGGACCGGCTTCGACTATCGCGGCGAGCCGACGCCCTACGAGTGGCCGTGCATCAGCTCCCACTTCGGCATTCTCGATACCTGCGGGTTCAAGAAAGACCTGTTCTGGTACTACAAGAGCTGGTGGACCTCAGAGCCCGTGCTGCACCTCTTCCCGCACTGGAACTGGACGGGGAGGGCCGGTGAGCCGATCGAGGTCTGGGCCTTCACGAACGCCGACGAGGTGCGGCTCTCGCTGAACGGCAAGAGCCTCGAAAGCCGGAAAGTGGAGCGGCTCGGGCGCGCCGAGTGGCGCGTGCCCTTCGAGGCGGGGAGGCTCGAGGCCGTCGGGCTTCGGTCGGGCCGGGAGATCGCCCGCACGTTCGTCGAGACGACCGGCGCGGCATCGACGATGAGGCTCGAGCCGGACCGGTCCACCATCAGCACCGATTCGAGAGATGTGTCGGTCGTGAACGTGAGCGCGTTCGATTCGCGCGGGCGCAAGGTTCCGAGCGCGGCCAGCGACATCACGTTCGAGCTCGAGGGGCCTGGCCGGATCCTCGGGCTCGGAAACGGCGATCCGAGCAGCCATGAAGCCGATCGCGTGGCGGAGGTGACCGTGGCCCTGCCAGTCACCGGCTGGCTCGCCGCGCCGCTCGACTCGGAGCCGGCGGAAGCGCCGAGGGTGACTGACCTCGCCGCGCGGGGCAGCGCGAAGCCGGCGCGGATCGACCGCGACGCCCGGGCGATGCCGCCCAATTCGACGTGGGCCTTCTGGACGACGATGCAGTTGAACGAGGAACAGCTGGCGTCCGGGCTGCGGACGCTGTCGATCGGGCAGGTCGACGATTCCGGCACCGTCTACATGAATGGCACCCTCATCGGGAAGACACGAGGCTGGGATCAGGAGTTCACCTTCGACGTGAAATCCGCCCTCCGTGTCGGCGCCAACGACCTGGTCGTCGTCGTCAAGAACGACGCCGGGCCTGGCGGGATCGGACGCGGCGTCGCGCTCTTCGGCCTCCGGCCTTCGCCGCCGCTGCACCGGAGGCTCTTCAACGGGCTCGCGCAGGTGCTGGTGCAATCGACGGGTGCCGCCGGCGAGATCACGCTCACGGGACGCGCTGACGGCCTGCCGCCGGCCACGGCGACGATTCGGGCCGTCGCAGACCGGCAGCGCTGACGGGAACGCACGCGGAGGATCCGATGTCGACCATTCGCACGAGCGTCGACCTGGCACTCGATCCGGCGGCAGCGTTCGAGTTGCTGACCGGCGAGCTGGCGTACGCCTTGAATCTGTTCGGGATTCGATTCGAAGCCGGCGCGGGCGGGCGAGTGTTCGAGCATCAGGCGGAGGTGGGCCGCGTGGTGGCGTGGAAGCCGGGCGAGGGCGCTTCGATCGAATGGCATCCGGCCGACTGGGATCCCGCCGAGGTCACCCAAGTGGAGTTGCGGCTCGCGCCCTCCGGCGGCCGGACCGAGGTGACATTCGAGCTGCGCGGGTGGGGCGGTCTCATCGGCGAGGAAGGCGAGCTGGCGGGCTGGTTCGCCGGCGAGATCCTTGCGCCGATGCTCTGGTCGTGCGCGCCGTCCTCGCTCGGAGACTGGCTCACCGATCGCCGGGCCCGCCGTCCGTCGGGATCGCAGTCGCGCGCCGTCTACCGCGACCCGCTCTACCACTATCCCAACTTCCGCGTGCTCCTCTCCGAGCTCGCGCTCGATGCAGGCGACTACCTGCTCGAGGTGGGCTGCGGAGGCGGCGCGCTCCTGAAGGAAGCCCTTCGAAGTGGTTGTCGGGCCGCCGCGATCGATCACAGCCCGGACATGGTGCGCCTGGCGCTCGAGGTCAACCGCGAGGCCGCCTCCGAGGGGCGCCTCGCCATTCAGGAAGCTCGCGCCGACGCGCTCCCGTTTCCGGACGCGACCTTCTCCTGCGCCGTCATGACCGGCGTGCTCGGCTTCCTTCCGGATCCGGTCGCGGCGCTCCGGGAGATCCGGCGAGTGCTGGCGCGCGGCGGTCGCTACGTCATGGCTGGGGAGCGATCCCGAGATGAAGGGCACCCCCGCGGCCCCCGAGCCGATGGCTTCCCGTCTGCGCTTCTACGACAGTCGCGAGCTCGAGTCGCTCGGGCGCGACGCCGGGTTCGACGACGTGCGCGTGATCCTGCGCGACCTTGAGCAGTTCGCGCGCGACGCGGGCGTGCCGGAGGAGCACCTCCCGCTCTTTGCCTCGAAGCCCGGCGAAGGCGCCCGGTTCCTGCTCGCGCGCAAGCGATGAGCGGCGCTCACTTCATCCGCGCGACTTGATGGATGATCGCGCTTCGGAGTCGTGGCGTCTTGTAGGGCGCGGGCTTTAGCCCCGCCGTACGGGCGGCCCTTTAGGACCGCCCGATCGTTATCGCGACGCTGACCCCTCGGCGTTGCTCGGGGTCCCCTGAGCTTCGTCGAAGGGGAAGCGTCGCGACCGTGGCCGGGGTCTGAAGGCCCCGGCCCTGCGGCGCCGCTAAAGCGGGCGCCCTACACAAATCCGAATGGCGGCCTTCGATTCATTGTCGCGGCGCCGGCCCGGGGAGCCCCGTAACATCCATTATCGCGGCGGCGAGCGCGTCGAGAACAACCGCCATTGGGCGCGATACTTCTTCGAGCAGGGCGGCAACAGGAACGGGCGTAAGGGCACGCTCGGGCGGCGTACAGCGGTCACGAGCTATCGATCCGCGATCGCGCTGAAGCGCTTTCGCCGATCGGCGGCTGAATTAAATATATATAGCGTTTAGACCGCGCGCTCGTCGTCGCGACGCTGACCCCTCGGCGTTGCTCGGGGTCCCCTGAGCTTCGTCGAAGGGGAAGCGTCGCGACCGTGGCCGGGGTCTGAAGGCCCCGGCCCTACGGCGCCGCTAGAAGCGCGCGCCCTACACAAGTCCGATTGGCGGCCTTCGATTCATTGTCGCGGCGCCGGCCCGGGGAGCCCCGTAACATCCATTATCGCGGCGGCGCAGCGCGTCGAGAACAACCGCCATTGGGCGCGATACTTCTTCGAGCAGGGCCGGGGCAACAGCGAACCGGGCGTCAAGGGCACGCTCTGGGCGGCGTACAGCGCCGTCACCGAGCTCATCGATCACGGCGATCGCCGGCTGAAGCCCGCTCCTTCGCCCGATCCCCGGCGGCTGCAATCTGTCTGGTTCGGCAGCGGCTATCAGGCCAAGGCCCGCGCCTTCGCGGCCGCGGGACACCGTACTTGATCAAATATTTGAATTATTCAAAATATCGATCTATCATATCGGCGTGCCCACCGACCCGGCAGACCTCCTTCGGCAACGCGGTATCCAGATAACGGCCCAGCGATTGGCTGTCTTGCGGGCGGTGGTGCGCCAACCTCACATCTCGGCCGACGCCGTCGCCGAGGCCGTCAGGGCCGAGATCGGCGCCATCTCGCTCCAATCGGTGTACGACGCCCTCGGCGTTCTGGTCGCCGAGGGTCTTCTCCGGCGCATTCAACCCTCCGGATCACCGGCTCGCTTCGAGGCCCGTGTCGGCGACAACCATCACCATCTGATCTGCAGAATCTGCGGCCGTGTGGTCGACGTCGACTGCGCGGTCGGCTCGGCACCCTGTCTCACGCCGGTCGACGACAGGGGCTACGAAATCGACGAGGCCGAGGTCGTATACTGGGGGCGCTGTCCGGACTGCCTGGCTCAGCTCCAGGTGCCCTCCCGCTCCGGCCCGACCGGCTCGTCAAGGAGAGCGAAGGCTCCCGTGCCGAAGGCCCGACGATCCCGTCAACGGACGGTGAAGAAGATCTCCAGGGACTGACAATCTGGAGGCTGGATCCCATCACAGCGGAGGTCAAGATCATCATGGACAGCGAGAAGAAGTGCCCGTTTCCGGGCAACGCGCAACGCGGCACGTCGAACCGGGACTGGTGGCCGAATCAGCTGAACCTGAACGTGCTCCACCGGAACCCGCCCGAAGGCGATCCCATGGGCGCGGAGTTCAACTACGCCGAGGAGTTCAAGTCCCTCGATCTCGATGCCTTGAAGAAGGACATCGAGCAGGTGATGACGACCTCGCAGGATTGGTGGCCGGCGGACTTCGGCCACTACGGGCCGCTCCTCATCCGGATGGCGTGGCACAGCGCCGGCACCTACCGCATCAGCGACGGCCGCGGCGGTGCCGGGAGCGGCCAGCAGCGCTTCGCGCCCCTGAACAGCTGGCCGGACAACGCGAACCTCGACAAGGCGCGCCGGCTGCTCTGGCCGATCAAGCAGAAGTACGGGCGGAAAATCTCGTGGGCCGACCTGATGATATTCGCCGGCAACTGCGCCCTGGAGTCGATGGGTTTCAAGACGTTCGGCTTTGGCGGCGGGCGCGAGGACGTGTGGGAGCCGGAGGAGCTCAACTGGGGCGCCGAGGCCACGTGGCTCGACGACAAGCGCTACAGCGGCGATCGTGAGCTCGCGAACCCTCTGGCCGCCGTCCAGATGGGCCTCATCTATGTGAACCCGGAGGGGCCAAACGGAAACCCTGACCCGCTCGCCGCGGCCAGGGACATCCGGGAGACGTTCCGTCGCATGGCGATGAACGACGAGGAGACCGTGGCGCTCATCGCCGGCGGGCACACGTTCGGCAAGACACACGGTGCGGCTGTGCCTGCCGGTCACATCGGAGCTGAGCCCGAGGCTGCTCCCCTGCAGGAGATGGGGCTCGGCTGGGCGAACAGCTACGGCTCCGGCAAGGGCGGCGACACCATCACCAGCGGCCTGGAAGTCACCTGGACCTCCACGCCGACCAGGTGGAGCAGCAACTTCTTCTGGAACCTGTTCGGCTACGAATGGGAACTGACGAAAAGCCCGGCCGGTGCGCATCAGTGGATGGCGAAGGGTGGCGCGGGCGCCGGTACGATTCCGGATGCCCACGACGCGTCCAGGCGCCACGCGCCAACCATGCTGACGACCGACCTCTCGTTGCGCTTCGACCCTGCCTACGAGAAGATCTCGAGACGCTTCTACGAGCACCCGGACGAGTTCGCGGAATCGTTCGCGCGGGCGTGGTTCAAGCTGACGCACCGCGACATGGGGCCCATCTCGCGGTACCTGGGCCCGCTGGTTCCCGCGGAGCCGCAGTTGTGGCAGGACCCCGTCCCCCCGCTCACCCATGAACTCATCGGAGCGGCGGACATCGCGGCCCTCAAGGGCAAGCTCCTCGCATCGCGACTCTCCACCTCTCAACTGGTCTCGACGGCCTGGGCGTCGGCGTCGACCTTCCGCGGGACCGACAAGCGTGGCGGCGCCAACGGCGCTCGCATTCGCCTCGCCCCGCAGAAGGACTGGGACGTCAACAATCCACCCGAGCTGGCGAAGGTGCTGCAGACTCTCGAGGGGATCCAGCGGACGTTCAATAACGCGCAGGCTGGCGGGAAGAAGAGGGTGTCGCTTGCCGATCTGATCGTGCTGGGCGGGTGTGCCGCCGTTGAGCAAGCCGCCAAGAACGCCGGATACGACGTGCAGGTGCCCTTCACGCCGGGACGCACGGACGCGTCGCAGGAGCAGACCGACGTGGAGTCATTCGGCGTGCTCGAGCCGACCTCAGACGGGTTCCGGAACTACCTCGCGGCGGGGCACCAGCATCCGGCGGAGGTGCTGCTCGTCGACCGGGCGCAGCTGCTGACGCTCAGCGCTCCCGAGATGACCGTGCTCGTGGGCGGTTTGCGCGTGCTGAGCGCGAACGCCGAGCGGTCCCCGCTCGGCGTCCTCACCAGGCAGCCCGGGGCCTTGACCAACGACTTCTTCGTGAACCTGCTGGATCAGGACACGACATGGAAGGCGACCTCCGAGGCCGAGGAGGTCTTCGAGGGCCGCGACCGCCGAACGGGCTCGATCAAGTGGACCGCCAGCCGCGTCGACCTCGTCTTCGGTTCGAACTCCCAGCTCCGTGCACTCTCGGAAGTCTACGCAAGCGACGACTCGCGGAAGAAGTTCGTGGGTGACTTCGTCGCCGCATGGGACAAGGTCATGAATCTCGATCGATTCGACCTCGCCTGATCCCGACACGCAGGTCGACCGCGCCTGACCCCGACGTGCAGGCCAAGGGTCGTCGGCCGGCCGCCGTGCTCTCGGTCTGATCATCGGTTGATTGTCTCGCACCCGTTTCGGCGATAATTATTCCGCTATCCGTGGTCGGAATGGGACCTTCTATGCCTTGTGCTCATTGCGGGACCGATGTCGCCCCCATCGAGGGACGTTGCCCCGCTTGCGGCGCGACGGCCTTGCCAGGCCATGATCCCGCTCGCGGCCGCCCCGCGCCGACGGCGATCTCGGGTTCGGACGCCGCTCGCGGGCGCGGCGCTGGCCTCGACGCCGCTGCGATGGGAGCCACCATCCCGTCAGGGAGAACCGGCCAGCACCAGATCCACATGACGGGCCCGCTCACGATCGGCGACCAGTTCGGCACCCGCTACCGCATCATCCGCCTCCTCGGGTCGGGCGGCATGGGATCGGTCTACCAGGCGTGGGATCAGGAGTTGGACGTCCCGGTTGCGGTCAAGGTCATCCGTCCGGAGGCCATGGCGGACCCCGCCGCGGCGGGGGACGTCGAACGGCGCTTCAAGCGCGAGTTGCTGCTTGCGCGCCAGGTCACCCACCGGAATGTGGTCCGCATCCACGACATTGGCGAGATCGACGGCATCAAGTACATCACGATGCCGTATGTCCAAGGCTCGGATCTCGCGACCGTTCTGTCCCGCGAGGGCCGGTTGCCGGTTGGCCGGGCGCTGTCAATCGCCCGGCAGGTCGTCGCGGGGCTGGTTGCGGCGCACGAGGCTGGCGTCGTGCACCGCGACTTGAAGCCGGCCAACATCATGATCGACGGCGAAGACCACGCGATGATCATGGACTTCGGCATCGCGCGCTCGACTTCCGCCGCGGCCGGGTTCGGCATCAGCGTCGCGGGCGTCATCGTCGGGACGGTGGAGTACATGGCGCCGGAGCAGGCAAATGGGGAAGCCGTTGATCAGCGGGCCGACATCTACGCGTTGGGCCTGATCCTGCGGGACATGCTCCTGGGCAGTCGGCACACCGGAGCCACCACGGCGTTCGCAGAGCTGATGGGCCGCATGCATGTGGCGCCGTCGCCCATGCGCGCGCTCGACGCGGTCATCCCGGAGGCGCTCGAAGCCATCGTGACGCGTTGCCTGCAGCCGAAACCCGCGGATCGCTATCAGAACAGCGCCGACCTGCTGCGCGACCTCGATCTCTTCGCCGACGGCGGCCGCGTCGAGCAGTCCCCGGGGAGTGCCTCGCGAGGCAGACCCGCCACCCTTGGGCCGGTGGCCGCGGCGCTCGACGCCGTACGCGAACAACCCAGGCCAGCGGCGAGGATCCAGGCGCGCAAGAGGTGGCCCCTCGTTGCCGGCACCGCGGCTCTCGTGCTCGCGTTGGCCGCCGGCGGCTTGTGGCTGTTCCGGCCGCGACCGCCGGCAGCCGAGCACGCGCCGGTCTCGGTCGTCGTCGCAGACGTCCGCAACGGCACCGGCGACGCGACATTCGACCGCACGCTCGAGCCCATGCTCAAGATCGCGCTGGAGGATGCCGGGTTTGTCACCGCGTTCGATCGGAACGCGATCCGCCGCAGCCTCGGCGTGGTTCCCCCCGAGACCCTGGACGAGCGCGCGGCGCAGGAGATTGCCGTCAGGCAAGGGCTCGGCGTGGTGCTCTCGGGCTCGTTGGGGTTTCAGGGCGGTCGTTACGATGTGTCGCTCAAAGCCATCCAGGCGGTGACCGGGAACCTGGTCACCGAGGTCCACGAGAGCGCATCCAACAAGACCCAGGTGCTGGGCGTGGCCACGAACCTGGCGGCCGCCGTGCGCCGGGCGCTCGGGGACGAGACGTCGGACTCAGCCAGGCGCTTCGCCATGGAGACCCTCTCCGCAACCTCCCTGGCCGTGGTGCGCGAGTACGCGGCGGCGGCGGAGGCGATGTCGAGGAGCAAGTTCGCGGACGCGCTCCAGAACTTCTCGAAGGCGGTCTCGCTGGATCCGAACTTCGGCCTCGGACATGCGGGCATGGCGATCGCGTCCAGGAACCTGGACAAGCAACAGGATGCCGAGAAGTACATCAGGGAGGCGGTCCGGCACCTCGACAGCATGACCGAGCGCGAGCGGTACCGCACGCGCGGCCTGTTCTATTTCATCACCAGCGACTATCAGAATTGCGTCAAGGAGTTCGGCGATCTGATTGCCAGGTACTCCGCGGACGCCTCGGCCCGCAACAATCTCGCGCTGTGCTCCACCTACCTGCGGAACATGCCGAGGGCCGTGGAAGAGATGAGGAAAGTCGTCGAGATCCTGCCGAAGCGGGCGCTCTACCGCGAGAATCTCGCGCTCTACGCGGCCTACAGCGGAGATGTCCGGACGCCGGAAGAAGAGGCGCGCGCCTTCCAGGAACCCGGCCTGTTCGCCCTGCTCGCGGTCGCGTTCTCCCAGTTGTTGCAGGGGCAGCTGCCCCAGGCGACGGCGACCTACCAGAGCCTGACGAAGTTCGACGATCTGGGCGCGTCGTATACGGCGTCCGGCCTCGGCGATCTCGCCCTTTATGAGGGGCGGCTGTCAGACGCCGTCGCGCTCTTCACCAAAGGCGCCGCGGCGGATCTCGCGTCCAAGGATCCTGACCGGGCCGCGAACAAGTTCGCCTCGCTCGCTTACAGCCAGCTCCTGCGTGGACAGAAGAAGGACGCGGCCGCTGCCGCCGAACAGGCGCTTGGGAACAGCGGCGCGGCGAAGATCCGGCTTCTGGCCGCGCGGGTGTTCGTCGAGGCGGACCTCGTCGCCCGCGCGCGGACCCTCGCAGCCAGCCTCGCGTCGGACCTTCAAGCCGAGCCCCAGGCGTACGCGAAAATCGTCGACGGGAACCTCGCGCTCAAGAGCGGGGACGCCCGCCAGGCGGCCAGGGCATTCACGGAGGCGAACGCGCTCTTCGACACGTGGATCGCCCACTTCGATCTGGGCCGAGCCTACCTGGAAGCGGGCGCGTTCACACAGGCCGATTCGGAGTTCGATCGCTGCATCAAACGCCGCGGCGAAGCGCTATCCCTGTTCCTCGACGAGGAGCCCACCTACGGCTACTTCCCGCCGGTCTACTACTACCAGGGCCGCGTCCGCGAGGGTCTCAAGAACGCGGGTTTCGCCGAGTCGTATCGCGTCTATCTCGGCATCCGTGGCCGCTCGAAGGAAGATCCGCTCCTCTCAGAAGTCCGCCGCCGCGCCGGCGGCTGACAATCAGTTGAAGAAGGCGCGGCTCGACTTCATGTCGGCGACGACTGCGTTGCGCTGCCTGAATGTGAACGTCGAGTCGGCGGAAGACCCGACGTCCGTCCTGTTCTGCTGGATCATGGCCGAACCGATCGACTCGAGAGGCACGGGGATGGTCTCGTCCTCCACGGTCAGGTACAACGGGTTGCTCAAGTCGCTTGGCACGCCATTCACGGTTGTCCCTACCTGTACGGTCACGGGTCCCGACACCAGGCTGCTGGGTACCGTGAACACGGCCGCTATGCCGTAGGCCGAACCAGAGACGGCGCAGGGAGTCACGCCGACTTCAATTGACGTATCACCCTGAGTGAACACCGCCCTCGCACCTGTTGTGTCGATGCCGTACGCCGAGATTGCGATCTGGTGCCCACGCTCGATTCCCGTGACTGGCGTCGTGGAGAGCAGCGAACCACACCCACCTTCGCCCTCGCCCCCCATCCCGAGCACGAAGCGGGCCTGCGGTGTGCCTGGCGTGGTCGCCACGGTCAGCGGAAAGTCTCCGCTGGACGAACCTCCGACGAAGCCGAGGCGCACTGTTGCGGGCCCGGTCCCCAAGTCCAGCGGCAGGCGTACGAAGTACTCGTTCTCGTGTGACGGCGATTCGAATACGAAGCCCCCGAACGTCGTCTCGCCCTGCGTGAAGGTCGCTGTTGGCATGCCAGCCGGAGCGCCAGCCGTGAACAGCGTAATCAGCTGTCCGAAGCCCGCGGCGGCGGGCGCCGGGACCACGCTCGTAATGGTCACCTCCGGAACACTGGCCGGCGTCGTCACCCTGGCGAAGTTCGAAATGCCGCTCGAGCTCTCGTCTGCAAAATGCGCGATGACGAAGTACGCAATGGTCCGGCCGGACGGCGCGGTGGAGTCGAAATAGGTCGTCGGCGGTGCGCCTTCTCCGGACAGCGTGGCGACCGGCTCCGTTGGAAGGGACGCCGGCGGGAAGATCGCCTCCGGGTCGACCTCGAATCGGTAGATTGAGTAGCTCGTTGCCCGATCGAGGTGAGGCGCCTGCCAGTCCAGCCTGACCGGTGCGTTTCCGCTCTCGACCACACACTCCCCTCCGGTCGTCAGGCACGCGTTGAGCTCCTTGGCCGGGCTGGGAGCGTTTCCGGAAACGGCCTTCGCCGTCTCCAGGTCGAGCTCGCCAATCGGCTCGTTCAGGCCGCCGACGTCGAGGTCGCCTCCCCCGAACACGCCGCGCCCGATATCGCCTCGGCCGATATCCCCGCGCCCGATATCACCACGGCCGATGTCGCCGCGCCCGATGTCGCCGCGCCCGATATCGCCACGGCCGATCGCCAGGCCGATGTCGCCGCGCCCGATATCGCCGCGTCCGATATCACCACGGCCGATGTCGCCGCGCCCGATGTCGCCACGTCCGATGTCGCCGCGCCCGACGTCAAGGGACAACGGCCCGACCGCCTTCCGCCCGAGCAAGTCGACGTAGTACCCGCCCACATTGCGCCTGCTTCCGATCTGATTCAGGCGGAGGTTGGCCCAGTCGCTCGAACCCTGGTTCAGCGGCGCGAGGATGCCGTCGAAATTGACGTCCTGGATACCGAGGAACCCTGCCGCATTCTGGCTGCCATCCGCATTCCAGTCGATCACGTCGCCGACGCTGGCGGCGTCAACCCGCACCATCGGAATCTCCAGCAGGTTGCCCGCCGAGTCTCTCAGCAGATCCGATCCGTCGCAGTGCTTGGTCGCAGGCATCGCCAGGTTATTGAGATAACTCGTCTCCCAGGGGGCATACCAGCCGGAGCGGTACCGAGGCACGGGCGCGAGGAAGCCGTCGGCGAAGAGGTTCTCGTTCAGCCCGCCGATGGTCTCAGCCGAGAAGTCCATGCGGACGATGCCATTGCTGTCGGGCAGGCCCCGCAACTGGTACAGGTAGTTCATCACGCTGTGGTAGTTGAATTTGCAGTTCGGCTCCCGCGGCACCAGTGGATTGAGCGACTGCAAGCCGGCGTGCGTCAGCTCGAAGTTGTGCCCCAGTTCGTGCATCAGCGTGGAGCCCTGCATGAACTGCGTGCCGATCGGCAGCTTGTTCTCGTCTTCAAACGCGCCGAGCGCCACGAGCAGATCGCCGCCGGGGAAGTCGGCGATGCCCGAGTTCGTCCGAGGCACGTGGAAATCCGGATTGTTATCCTGGCAACTCAGGTTCGATGTGCCATCGGGGTTCTGGCACGGCTCTTTGGGTATGCCAACTGAGTGGGCAAAGAGGACGTCATGGAAGATGTCTTTCCGGGTCGAGTCGAATCCGAGCAGCTCGTCCCGAAGGAGCTGGAAGCCTGTCTTCCAACCGACCGTCCCCGGGTAGAGCGGGTACTGGCCAGGGATGGCGGCCTGCGACGTGACGTTGCCGGCGCCGTCGAACGTCGCGCACTCGACGGGCTTCCCTGTGTCGGGGTTCGCCGGATCGGGACAGGCCTTCGTCTCGGATATGCTCTGGCCACCGCGCGCGAGGCCTGCCGGGATGATGTACGGCGCTCCCTGGTACTCGTCCCCGATGTCGAAGTGAACCCTGATCCCCGTCGTCGAATCGGGGTTCGCGACAGGCGCGCTGTCGAATGCCTCTGCCGCCATCCTCAAGGCGTCCTGCCCTGGACGATGCGTGTGCTTCGGTTTTGGCGTCCCGCCGTACATCGTTCCCTCGGCGGCGTCCATGTAGCCAATCTGGACGAAGACGTCCTTGTGGAACGGGCTGGCTCCCATCGCCCCGAGATCGGGGAGGGCGTTGCCGTTCGGATCGAGCGGCGGAGGGCTCGTCTCCCAGTCGTCAATCAACCCGTCGCCGTCCGAATCCTGAACCGTCGTCCTGAAGACCATCGCGCTGTAGGTCAGGCAATCCGGCAGGAGGCCGTAACGGTCCACCGTGACGGTGGTCGAGCCGGCGCCGGCGGGCAGCGGCAGGCCGGCGAACGTCGGATTGTCCCACTTGGCGCCAAGGACGCTGATGAACGGATTCCTTGCGACGAGCTGCGTCCCAAGAAGCACCTGTTCGGAAAGGAGCAACCGCCCATCGCCGACGATATGGGTCATCTTGGCCGCCGGCGCCGTCAGCGACGACTGGTAGAACCCCGCGATCGGCTGGACCATTTTCCCGAGCGCGCGCTTCGTGTACGCACCGTCGTAAATGACCACTGCCGAATAGGGCATCGCCGGATCCCGGTAGACAACGACCAGGCTGGCGCCGAGAGCCCGCGGAAGGGGCGATGCTGTCGTTTCACGGCAGGATTCGTCGTCATCACCGAAAAAGCGGCCTGCATCCGGAACCGACACGCCATACGGTGTGTTCAAGTCCTGCTTTCCGGTCGCAGGGTTGATCGGCAGGAACCGCAGGACGTCCACCCGGTAGGTCATCAGCCTGCGTCCGCCGGGGACGTTGACGCTCCAGCAGGGCGTCGGGGCATTCTCCCAGCTCACAAGCGGCTTCGCGAACGTGCCCGAACCAGGGTCGGGCGAACCGGGATCGGTGAAGGGCCCGAGGTCGTGACCGCGGAACTTCGCGTGCTCGATGCCGGAACCCTGGACGCTCTCGGCGGTCTGCACGTAGAGAAACGCCGCGAGAATGTCGGCGTTGGGCGAGACGCCGCCGGGACCGCCGAGTTTCGGGATGACGGCGACCGCCGTACCGTTGACGCCCTTCCGCCAGAGACTCACGCCGCGGACGACGTAGTCGCCGGTGATGAAGTAGTTCTTGAAGAAGGAGAGGGGTGGCTGCTGCGCCGGCGCCGGCAAGGCGACGAGCAAGACGATACAGAACGAAGCTAACGCCGCCAGATTCCTGAGACATGGGATCGGGAACCAACCGCATCGGCTATCGGACATGCTGCCCCCCGTTTTATGGACTAGTTTGGTCAGAGCAATCGAATATAACACGCAATTAGGTAGGAGATAGAGCGACAGTGGCACTCGTCGTACCTCGAATCTGCGCGGTGATTCGGGAACAGAGGCTGTGGAGTGGGGCCGGAGAAGTCCTCTGAGCGGCAGACTCTTGGCGTGGGCCTCGACCCGAGGGACAAGGATCGCCGAGGCGAGGCTGGCCGGGCCGCTGCGGGAACTCGAGGGGCCGCGGCGCGGCGTGAAGCGGCTAGTATTGACGAGCGTTCCGAGGCGTCTCCTCGGCACGGCAGTCAGCTCGTCCACCATCATCCGGCCCGGTTCAGTGCATCGTTCTTGACACCCCACGCGGGCGTGTGTTTCGATTTCCTGCAACCCGTTGCCAACTTCGCTCGAGGCGCAGGATGAACCGGCCGCGCGGCTGACGCAGGCGGGAGCCCTACGGCTTTACGCCGCTGCCGGTGAAGGCGCGACGGAGGCGGACGCACCAACCCGATGCAGGAGAGGACCTGGACATGTCCAAGACGATTCGCGGTGTGAACCAGCCTGAACGAACGGCCCAGCCCGTCGAGGATCGCATCACCAGAAGGGCGCTGCTGAAAGGCGCGGCCGGCGCCGCGCTCGCGGGGTTGGCCGGCGCGGCCAGCGCGCGCGCCCAGTTCACCGGCATCGGCCCGGGCGGAGGCGTCATCCCGTTCCGTCTGCCCTTGGGATCGCTGAACTACCTCGACCAGCATCAGTACATCTCGAACATGAAGGTCATCTCGTTCCTGCCAGAGCACAGCACCGCCGGGGGCGAACCGCTGATGGCGATGTGGGCGAAGGGCCGGCAGCGGCTGCTGCCGAGCGGCGCGGGCTGGGTCGACGTGAGCGACCCGGCGAAGCCGGCGTTCATCAGCACGGGCAAGAACCGCATCGGAGGCTGCGTCGCCTACAACACGAAGCTGAAGAAGTGGCTGATGGTGGCGACGGCGACCGAGCCGCACGCCGAGCGGACGCCCAAGGCCCCGCTCGGCCAGTTCGATCCCGAGATCCACCGCCGGCTCCAGAGCTACACGGGCCTTCGCGGCATCCGCGTCTTCGACATCACCAACCCGCTCGAACCCAGTCTGATCTCCGAGTTCAGCACCGGCAAGGTCGGCGTCGGCACCCACATGAACTTCTACGACGGCGGGCGCTACGCGTATCTCGATGCCGGCTGGTCCGAGCAGCTGCGGGTCGAGGACGTCGGGCGCGCGAGCGGATCCGCGCTCATGATCGTCGACCTGACCGACCCGGCCAACGTCAAGGAAGTGTCGCGATACCACATCCCGGGACAGATGATCGGAGAGGTAGACGAGTACAAGAAGTACTGGTTTGCCGACAGCCAGTGCGCGTGGATCGTCTCGCATGGCGGGCCGACGGTGCCGACGCGCGTCGAGGACGGCGGCACGATCGGCTACGGCGGCTTCGGGCATTTCGGCATGGTGTGCTTCGATCTGACCGACATCAGGAATCCGAAGCCGTACGGGATTGCCCGGTGGGACTACGAGTCGCTCGGCGGCTGTCCGTACCACACCTGCTATCCGGTCGTCGCCGACAAAGAGCACCCGAAGCTGCAGAACCTCGTCATCGGCGTGCCCGAGACGCTGCTCTCGGACTGCCGTGAGCCGTACAAGTCGATCCAGATCGTCGACGTGAAGAACCCGCGCGACCCTCGCGTCATCGGGGTGTTTCCGCGGCCGAAGCCGCCGGCAGAAGCGCCCTACGCGGACTTCTGCCTGTCGAGAGGGCGGTTCGGGTCGCACAACATCCAGTGCTGGGTCGCGCCCGGCACGGCGCGGCCGGAGGTCGTCGTGCTGTCGTTCTTCAACGCGGGCATCCGGGTGTTCGACATCTCCGAGCCCACCGCTCCGAGGGAGGTGGCGTATTTCATTCCGCCGCGCGGCGGCAAGCTCGAGGACTACGCGACCTGGTTCAGGGGGGACTCGGAAACGGTCTTCGTCGAATGGGATCGCAACCTGATCTGGCTCGGCACCCACGCGGGGGCGTATTGCCTGTCGTGTCCATTCCTGGGCGAGCCCGTGCTGGAGCCGCGCGTGATTCCGCACTGGACGCGCCCGCACCTCAATGCCGGGTGGGATGCATGATGAGATTACGAGGGGGGAGACTGGACAGAGTTGGAGAACTGGGCGGGGGCCAGAGGAGAGGGCCCGGGATTCGAGGAGAGGGCGCCATGGCGCCCTCTCACCACCTGGTGCTGAAGCGCCTAGGCCTCGCGGACGTTCTCGGCGCGCGGACCCTTGGGTCCCTGCCCGGTCTGGAACGTGACGGCCTGCCCCTCACGGAGCGAGTCGAACGACTGGCACGCCGACTGATGGAAGAAGTACTCGTTGCCCGCTTCGTCGGCCACGAAGCCGAAGCCCTTGGCCGCGACGATACGCTTGATGGTGCCCTTGGATGACATGTGATACTCCCAGTTCATCTGAACTGAAAAACGCCCGTCGGGCCGAGGCACGGAAAACCCGCGCCATCGTCTTCGACTCGTCTGCGTGCTCCAGAAGGGTTCGTGCACCCACCGGGAGGGTGGGCGAGGCGAATGCAGTTCAGGCTCAGCGTAGAAGCGGCGTATAGACGAACCCTAAGTATATCACGTATTGGCCGCCAGCGTGGAACTGTCTGTCGCTTGCGAGTCCCGGGGTCACCACCTCTGGAGTCATATCCTGCGCCCGACCCAACAGGCCTTTCCGGTCTGGGCTTACACAGACGCTCATGAGGAGATTGGGGAGACGATCGCGCGACGGGTGAGGACGACACCGGACCCCCTCCACCAACGCTTCGCTCGCCGCACTTGATTTACTTTGTAATGTAAAGTATTGTGCGCTTGTGTCACCTTCGGAGTGCCGGCCATGAAGAAAGCCACGATCTCTGCCGCCTTGTTCCTCACGGTTCTCGTCGTCGTCTTCGCCGGAAACCATCGGGCTGTCAGGCGGGACGTCGACACGGCGACGGCGGCACCGTCCGCGGCTACTTCACCGACCGCGCCGGCAGATCAGTCTCACCAGGGCTTCCTTTACGGGCGCATCACCACCGACGAGGGCGGCACATACGTCGGGCGGCTGCGCTTCGGCCGCGACGAGGAGGCGTTCTGGGGGAACTACTTCAACGGGTTGAAAGGCGAGAACCCGTGGGCGGCCCAGACAGACAATGCAGCACTGAGCCAGAAGCGGCGCACGTTCACGATCTTCGGGTTCGAGATCCCGTTCGGTGCGCGTCCGGTCGATCTCGGCCGGCCGTTCATGGCGCGCTTCGGCGACATCGCGCGCATCGAGGCGCGCGGCCGCCACGTGCGGGTGACGCTCAAGAGCGGCAGCGTGTTCGATCTCAACCGCATCGCCGCCAACGACTTCGACGATGGCGTGCGGGTGTGGGACCTCAGCCGGGGCGTCGTCGACCTCGTCAGTTGGGCCGGTGGAATACCGCCGCCAGCGCGCGTGCGGATCCGCACCATCGAACTCGTCCCCACCGCCGCCCTCGGCGCCGTCCCCGGCCGGCTGCACGGTACGGTCCGCACGGGCCACGGCGATTTCACGGGCTTCATCCAGTGGGACCGGCAGGCGTGCGTCACCTCTGACGTGCTCGCCGGCCGCACCGCCGAGGGTCCGCTCAGCGTGCGTTTCGAGACCATCCGCTCGATCGCGCGCCGCTCGCGCAGCTCGCTGGTGACGCTTCGGGACGGCCGCGAGATCGCGCTCTCCGGCACCCGCGCCGTCGGCGAAGGCAACGGCGGGATCTACGTCGACGACCCTCGCTACGGCCGGGTCCTGGTCTCCTGGGATGCTTTCGAGCGCATCGACTTCAGCGCCGCCGCCAGCGGGCCCGCTTACATGGACTACCCGCCTGGGCGCACGCTCACTGGAACCGTCACCACCCGTGGCGGCCGCCGTCTCACCGGGCGGCTGGTCTACGACCTCGACGAAAGCGAGACCACCGAGACACTTGATGCCCCGTCTCGGGGTGTGGACTACACCGTCCCGTTCGGCCTGGTCGCGTCAATCGTGCCCGCAGGCCGCGACGAGGGCGGCGCCCGGCGCGCCAGGGTGACGCTCCATGGCGGCGGGGAGCTGCAGCTCGATCGCGCGGGCGATCTCGGCGACGGCAACGCCGGCATGCTGATCTTCGTCGACGGCCGTGAGCGCGCTGAGTACGTGCCGTGGAGCGACGTCGAGCAGGTCGAGTTCAAGCGGCCGGCGCTGATGTACCCCCCGCTACGCGGGCACTAGCGCTCCGGCTGGGAGCCGGCAGGGCAGCCCTCCTCTGGTTCGTGCGCGCGCCCCACACCGGGGGGCCGTATTCGGATCTCCGGGTCGTTGTTGTTCTTCTGCCACCCGCGTGAACGATCCACACCCGGCGCGCAGCTTAGGTATTCACGACGTGCGGCAGCAGGCCGGGCGCGCCGATCACCTACGCGTCGCAGCAGCTCGGGCACGCGGACGCTTCGGTCACGCTGCACGCCTACGCGCACTACTTGTCCGCCCCGTCGCGGAAAGATGTAGACCTCCCCGACGCGCAACCAAACGCAATCCGCGCGCAATCAGAACGGATGGAAGCCGCGATCGACGCCTCAGCACTCGCGGAACTGTTCGGGGAAGGTGGTGAGCCGCCACGGAATCGAACCGTGAACCCGCAGAGTAGCAGTCGCTCCAAACGTCGAGCACAGCTCGGACCCCCGAGGATTCCATACGCTTTCTGTGTGCAGAACGCAGCAACTCGACGCAGCGCGACGCAATCCGGGTGGAGCCGCCACGAGCAACCGCGTGACGACCATCGCAGAGTAGGACGCGCGCCGGTGGAGCCCTTTGGGAGTCAGAACTACGCCCCTGCAGAAGCGGAGGGGCGCGCGGAGCGAGCGGTGAACGTACCGCTCATCTTCGGGGTCCAGCAATGACGTCGCCGTACGGCGTTCGATCCGTCTCTTGACACGACCTGACCCTGATGCCAGAATCTCAGCCGCGCTGAGACTTTACCGCGCGCTTGCCCCCTAGCCGCGCATCGAAGTAGACCGTTCCTCTGACAGTTCGTCTGGCTGGCATCCGAGTCGGGGGCCGGGTCATCCCGGCGTGGTCGCGACTTGCCAGGCCGACCTAACACCTACCCCACCTGCCGAACCCGGATGTAAGCCACGGGGACGGAGTGTGTGCCCCGAAACGTCCGCGATCTCCGCGTCGCACCATCCGGAGGGTCGAGCGCCGCTTCGGGAATCGGAGACCGCATACGCTTCGCTCTCGCCGGCCGTGGTGGCCAGACGGCACCCTCGTCAGCCCGGTTCGCACATGCTGAGAAAGGCCCAACGCGTCCTGGCCCGATTGCTCGGTCCGTTCGCGAACCAGCTCGTACCGCTGTGGGCTGCCCGACTGCTCTCCGCCGGTCTGGCTGCACTGTCGGTCGCCGTGGCGGCGCGGCATCTCGGACTCCACGACTTCGGGTTGTACGGCGTCGTGGTCACGACGGCTACCGCCGCGCGACAACTGTTCGACTCGCGCTCGCATGAGTTCCTCATCACCTTCATCTCGGCCTACTCGGCTCCGGATGATGCCGACAAGCGGTACGGAATCTTCTTGGTGTCCCTGACGCTCGACATCGCCAGCGCGTTGCTCGGTGCGGTCGCGGTCTGGCTCGCCGGCGACGTGATCGCCAGGCTGATCCTCCACACCGCGGATTCCGGGCCCGTTGCCGCGGGTGCCCTCGTCGTTCTGGCTGGGTCGGGCGGAGCCACCGCCAGCGCGGTGCTGATGCTCGACAGGAGTTTCACCAGATTCTCGATCGCTGAACTGTGGGGGGCAGTGTTCTCAATGGCGTCCGTGGTGGCGGCGGCTGCGTTTACGCACGGAGCGCAACCGCTCATCATCGCCACTGCGATGGCGGCGGCCCTCGCCACCTTCACCCGGTGGATCTATGCCGCGCACCAACGCTCGTTGATCTGTCGGGGCCACCACGGAGCGGCAGCGGCAATCCGTTCGCTAAGGAGGGAAAGGAGCCACTTGCTGTCGTTTGCGCTCGGCAACAACCTCCATGCGACGCTACGCATCGCGCAACAGCAGCTGCCGGCGCTCCTGGTGTCCGGAATGACGAACGTGTCGGAAGCGGCGTCGGTCGTGCTTGCCCAGAGACTGACGGCCAAGATGCAGATGCTCTCCTTTCCCGTTCAACAGGCCGCCTACCCGCAGTTCGCGCGAGAATCCGCCGCCGGTAGCAAGTGGGCCGAGCGGTCGACCCTGCTGCGCGCTGTCGCCATCAGCGGAGCCGTCGTGGCGCCGTTCGTCCTCGCGTTCTGTCTGGGGGCGCGCTACACGCTGCCGCTGTTGGTGGGATCGGAGTATCTGCCGGCCAGCGCCACGGTCCAGGTCACCGTCCTCGCCTGTGCGATCGGTGTGCTGCTGAGCCCGCTCGGCGCCCTGCTAATCGCGTCAAGGAGGTTGGGCGTGGTCAATCTGAGCGTGGCCGCCGCCGCCACCTGCCAGCTCCTCGGCTCACTCCTCTTGATCCCTCGCCTTGGAGGGCTGGGAGCGGCGGCCGGGCTCTGCGTGTACTACGTCGTTCAGGCGGGCATCCTCGTCTGGACGCTGGGGCCTCTGTTGACGAGGCCGGGCCGACTGGCGGACTCGGAAGCGAATCCCGACGGCCAGGACGTCGTGTCAGACTGACCGGCGATCAGTGATGGACAAGGAACCGGCCGCGGTCGTGGTCGCGCAGACAGCCTACTACTCGAAGGATCGCCGCGTGGCGACCCTTGCCGAGCTGCGTCACTGGCTGCCGAGGCTGACCATCGTCTGCGAGGACGGGGATCTCCTGGACGGCCATCGAATGGCCGTTTCGGTGTGGCCCCCGGTCACGTCTCTCGTTCGCCGAGCCGGCTTCTCGCGTGCTGCGTCGGCGCTCAACGCGATGCTCTACTTCCCGAGTCCGAGGATCCGGTACGCACGGGCGTTCTGGCGTCGCGTCGAACCCGCAGTTCACGAAACGCTGACGGCGGGCGACACGGTGACGATCATCACCATTGCGCCGCCGCACGATCTCGGCGTGCTCGGTCTATGGCTGAAGAGGAAATATCCCTCCGCACGCTGGGTCGTGGACTGGGGCGACCTCTGGACCTACGACGAGTACTACGCGAACGCGATCCCCCGTCGACTCCTGGCTGACGTCAAACGTCTCGAACAGCAGATCTTCGATGTCTCGGACATGAACGTGGTGACGAACCCGAAGGCCCGGGAGGTGGTCATGCGCCGGCACGGCGTGCCTCCTGAGCGTGTCGTCTCCATCCCTCATGCGGTGAATCCCGTCGATCGTGACGGTCAACCGTGGGACATTCAACCGACCCGATCGGGAGGATCGCACCTGATCGGCGTCCTTGGCGGCATCTTCAAGGAGCCCAAGGTTCCGGGTGAGCAAGTCATCGCCACCTTGAAAACCGCGCGGACGCTGGGTGCCGATCTCGGACTGCGGCTGATCGGTGACCCTGCCGCCCCGTTCCGCCCATCCACCGCTGAGGAGTGGATCGAAGTACTTCCGCGCACGTCCTACGCCGCTGCCATGAGGGCCGCCGGCGAGTGCGACGTGCTCCTGCTCGCGCTGGCCGATCTCCCGAACACGAAGGTGATCATGCACACGAAGCTGGCGGATTACCTGGCTCTGGCGAAGCCCGTTGTCGCCCTGGTGCCCCCTGACTCCTACGCGGCGGAACTCGTCCGGAGAGCGGGGGCAGGCGTGGTCCTACCGCTCGGGCCTCGATGCGCGGAGTCTCTGGTCACCCACCTCCGCGCGCTGCTGCCCGGCACCGTTCGGCGGTGCGAGGATCTCATCGAGCCTCTTCGATCCCGAGCGGTGGTGCAGAAGTGGCTGCGGGCGATCGCCCCCGGACATCTCTGGCACGAGAAACCCGCCTCCGAGCACGAGACGTCAAACTGAACCGCTGGAGGTCCTGGTGGGGCCTCCGCCGCTCTGCAACAGGATGTACCGCACCAGCCGTTCCTTGCCGCCGCTGTTGCTCGGCCTCACGAGCCTCGCAACCGTGCTCTATCTCTGCAACGACGCGGTTCCAGGGACGTCGGTGGTGGTCTGCGCCCTGGCGTTGCTCTCGCTCGGGCTCGCTGTTGCCGGGGCCGTTGCCACCGGGAAGGACGAGGTGCGAGAGGCCCGGGACTTCCTCCACCCGTTCACCCTCGCGCTGCCCGGCAGCCTCATGGCCGCGCTGCGAGCCATCCAGCTGGCGACGACCGAGGGCTGGTTCACCAACTTCGACCTCGGTGGGAGGACGATCGTCGCACCCCTGCTCGTTCAGGCGCTCCTCCTGACGTTGGTTGGGCAGCTGGCGTGTTTTTCCGGTTACGCGCTCGGCGGCCGATCCATCACGCTGCGGCCGCGCCCCCGACCTGAATCGCGGCCTTCACGCCTGTATGGGACTGTCGCCCTCGCCTCGGTTGTGGTGGCGGCGTTGGCCGCAATCCTGATCGTCCACGCCGGCGGAGGCGTCGGCTCGTACGTGCAGCGGATCGGCCAGAAACGGGACGTCCTCACGGGTCGCGGATGGCTCACCGTGTTCATCCAAGGAGCGCCGGTGGCGGCAGCCATGTTCCTGGTCGGACGCCGCGGTCGGCGCGCGGTGTGGCCGTGGCTGCTGGCCTCGACGGCCGTGCTGGTGACGCTGATGCTCGGCGCCCGATCCGCCTTCTTGAACGCCGCGTTGGCGGTCATGATCGGCGTGAACTACACACGCCGCCGGTTCCTGACGCCAAACGTCCTGGTGTGGTTTGCCGTGATCGGGATTGCGTACGTCCAGGTGGTCGGCGACATGAGGTTGAGCTCGTCCACCTCCGGTGAGGTCCGATCGCCGGCGTCGGTCACGTTGAATCCCGTGACGAATCTCGTCGACTACGTCAGGACGCGGGGCAGCATCGATCGGTTCCTGATCTTCCTATCGGGCGTGCCGCGCGACGTCGGGTTCCAGTTCGGGGCTACCTACCTGAGAGTCCCGCAGTCGCTGGTGCCACGGGACGTCTGGTCGGGCAAGCCCGGCCTCACCGAGGCCAACGTGTACGCCGACCTGTTCGAGCCTGGACACGCCGAGGACTACGCCACCAGTCCTGCCGGGACCATAGCCGACTACTATCTGCAGTTCGGCGTGGCGTCGGTCCTGCTCATTAGCATTCTCCACGGCTACGTGGTGCGCAAATTGTACGCGACTGTCCGAGCGGGTTCGAATGACCCGATCATCATTGGGTTCTATGCGGCCGCCATCCTCGGGGTCGGTCGCGGCCTGGGCAACCTGGACATTGTGCAGACGATGATTCTCGGCTGGCCGGTTCTGCTTGTCGCAGGACTTCAGGGGATCAACAATGCCGCCGCCACCCGGGGCAGACCGGGCAGTCGTTCTCTTCATCCTACCGTCGGGCGGTAGCCTCAGGGGCGGCGCGCGCAGCAATCTGCTCCTGACGCAGTATCTCGCCGGCGTTCAGCCCCACGTCCTTACGTTCCGGGGCAGCGCCGTCGCGGCCGAATGTCGTCGGATCGGCGTTCCGGTTCACGAAATTGATGCCCGCGAGAGTCTCAACACGACGGGCAGCTTGTGGCGGCGCGAGCGTCGGGCCGCGTACAGGCGTCTGATCGTGGGGGGCTGGGCGGTTTCGCGGCGCATCCGCCCGGCGATCGTGCAGTCAGATTACGAGCATTTTCCGGTGGCCGTTGGCATCGGGTGGCCGCGTGCGTCTCGAACCGTCGTGTACGTGCGCGGCTGGCTCACGAACGGCGTCCATTCGCGGGCGCTCTTGAAGTTCGCGGCAGCGGATGCGATCGTCGCCGTTTCGCGATCCCTCCGGGACAGCATCATCCAGGACACTCCCGCGCCCTTCCGTCGTCGCGTCGCCTCCAAGATTTCGTTCGTCCGAAACAGCGTCGCCATGCCCGACGACGACGCGCCCCGCGCTCGCACCGGCACCGTCGCGATTGTCGGCGCCGTCGAGCCGCTCAAGAACCAGCTCGAATTGCTCCGCGAATGGTGTGAACGCGCCGAGACTCGCAACCTGAGACTGCAGCTGGTCGGCCCGGAAGGTGATGCCGCCTACGCCGAGCGTTGCAGGCGCCACATCGCGTCCGCCGGCGGCGGACACAGCATCGAGATGCTCGGCTTTCGACGCGACATGGAGGGCTGTTACCGCGACCTCGATGTGCTGATCTGCGCCTCGAGACGGGAGGGAAGTCCACGCGCGATCCTCGAGGCTGCGTCGTACGGCGTGCCGTCGGTCGCGCTCGACTTTCCCGGCGCCGACGAAGTGATTGTCGAAGGCCGCACGGGTCTCGTCTGCGCCTCGCCGGGACAACTCGTTCAAGCCGTGCTGCACCTGCAGGAGGACGACCCACGTCGCCGCTCGTACGGACTGGCGGCGAAGGACCACGTTCGGAGCCACTTCGATCCGCGCCGGAACGCAGCGCTCCTCGAAGAACAGGTGTACAAGCCCCTGACCAACCGTCGATGAGGTGCAGGTGACACGGGCCCTCTTCTTCGCCGACACGCCTCACCGCCTCGCCGGAGGCCAGCGCAGTCTCATTGCCGCGCTGTCGGTGATCCACGAGGCGGACATCGTACCCACGGTCGTCGTCCCGTCGGACGGGATTCTCGCTGATGCCTGCCGAAGAGCCGGGCTGGCCGTTGTCGTCCTCGCGGCGCCGCCGGCCTTTCACGCGTTCGGCCGGGCCCTCACCCGAAAGAGCATCTGGTCGCAGGCGGGCATCATGCTTCGGCAGGTGTTCCCGTATGCCCGGCGGCTCGCGCGATTGATCGACGACCTGCGCGCCGACGTCATTCACGTCAACAGCCCACGGGCGGCGATCATGGCGGGAGCGGCAGCTCCCCTGTCAGGCCGCAATGCCGTGCTGCACGTTCGCGGGTCGGCCGCGATGGAGTTCCGCTACTGGCTGATGGCGCAGGCCGTCGCGAACCGGTTCGTGCTGGTGAGCCACGCGCTCCGCAGCGAGCTTCTTCCGGCGCTGCGACGCAGGGCGTGCGTGGTGTACAACGGCGTTCAGATTCTCCCGGCGATTGAGCGCGAGGCCGCGCGGCGGGACGTCGGCGATCGGTTCGGCCTCGCCCTGGCGAACGACAGCGCGCCCGTGTTTCTGTCGCTGTCGTCGCCCGTCGCGTTCAAGGGGCTGCACCATCTTCTGGACGCAGCCGCCGAAACGAAGCGGCTCGGTCTCGACGCGCATTTCCTTCTGGCCGGAACGGGCGTCGGAGACCCGTACGAGCGTTGGCTGCACAACCGGCGTGAGGTCCTCGGGCTGCGGGACTGCGTGCACTTCCTCGGCTTCGTCGAGGACACGCACGCTCTGCTGTGCGCCTCCGACGCGCTGATCTGTCCGACCATCACTCGTGAAAGGCTTGCGCTCGATGACGGAACGAGGCTCGAGGTGAGGTGCGCCGAGGGACTGCCGCGGTGCATCCTCGAAGCGATGGCGGCCGAGCGGCCAGTCATCGCGTCGGACTTCCCGGGCGTTTCGGAACAGGTCTCGGACGGATTGACCGGCGTTCTCGTGCCGAGTAGCGACGCCCGTAGTCTCGCGGAGGCGATCCGTCGTGTGGCTGGCGACGCCTCGTGGCGCGAGCAGGCCGGGCGCCGCGGCCGCGAAATCGTTCGCGAGCGGTTCACCATCGCCGGCGCCGCGACCGGACTCGCCGAAGCGCTCCGCACCGCCGCGGGGGAGAAAGGGCGGCTTGCCAGGCCGCTCGAGTACGCCGCCTTCTGCCGCGACGGACTTGTCGGCCTCATGCGATCACTCCTGCCCGCTCGATGATCGACCGCGAAGCGAAGCTGCGTGTCCTCTGGGTGACGGCCACGCTCGGCGGCGGCGGCGCCGAGATGCACCTGTTGCGCGTCCTGAACGCCCTGGACCGCCAGGAGTTCGAGCCCGCGCTCGCCGTGGCGCGAGCGGGTGGATCGTACGAGCCGATGCTCGCCGCCGACGTGCCAGTCTTCACGCTCAACGAGTGGGCGTCCTCGAGCTCCGGATCGGTCGCTCTCTCAGTCCCTCGCCTGCGGGCAGTGGTGCGGCGCTTTCGCCCTGCCGTGCTGTGCTCCATCCTGGACCATGTCAACGTCGCCACGCTGATCGCGACGCGCGGCATGCGTCGGCCTCCGCCGATCATGCTGTGCGTTCAGGTCTCTCCAACGTTCGCCTTCAGCGGCAGGTCTCCGATGTCGGTGTTGGTACGGCTCTGCATCCGCCATCTCTACCACTGGAGCGATTGCGTGGTCGCGCTGTCGCAGGGGGTCAGGAGCGAACTGCTTACGCTCGATCCTCGACTGCAAGCCATTACCGAGGTGATTCCGAACGCGGCGAACGACGAGGCCGTCGTGCAGAACTCGAGGCAGCCGGTTCCGCGCAACGGCGTGCCGCCGGGCGAGCGCCTGGTCATCGCGTGCGGCAGGCTCGCCCCACAGAAGGGCTTTCACGTGCTGCTCGACGCCCTCGCGGCCGTGCGCAGGTCGCTGCGGGCCCACCTGTGGATCCTGGGCGAGGGGCCGGAACGCGCCCGCCTTGCCGACCGCGCCAGCGCGCTCGGCATCGCCGATGCGGTGACGTTTCTGGGGTTTCAGGCTCAACCGTCACGGTACATGGCGGCGGCGGACGTGTTCGTTCTGTCGTCGCTCTTCGAAGGGTTCGCCAACGTGGTCGTCGAGGCGATGGCGAGCGGCGTGCCGGTCGTGGCGACCGACTGCCCGCACGGCCCCGGCGAGATCATCACGGACGGTGCCGACGGCCTGCTTGTCCAGGCTGGCAGCCCGGATGCCCTCGCTGCCGGAATGCTGCGGGTGCTCACGAATCCGACCCTGGCCGCCGGACTCGCCATTAGGGGACGCGCGCGCGCAGCCGACTTCCACGTGTCGCTCATCACGGAGAAGTACGCGAACCTGATGCGCGGCCTCGCTCGCGGGCGCGCCCGGTCTTCATAACCGTCGACTGCGAAACGCCCGTGGAGGGCGGCGCCTCTGAACATTCTTGGCATATCGCCGACCGCGCACGAAAGCGCCGCCGGCATCCTCGTGGACGGCACGCTGGTGGCGGCGGTCGCTGAAGAGCGGTTCACGAGGGTGAAGAACCAGGCAGGGTTCCCATTCAAGTCCGTCGAATACTGCCTGCGACAGGCGGGGCTGCAGTCCGCCGACGTGGACTACGTCGCCTGCGCGTCGCTTCGGTACCGATGCGAGCGACTGCGGGACCTCGCCGCCTACGGAAAGAACATTCTCTACGTGGTCGCGGCGAGCGAACAACCCGGACGCAAGGTGGCCCATCTCGCCAATTACACCCGCAACGTCCTGTGGACGATGCCGAAAGGCGCCAGGCAGAACGAACTCATCGCCGGGTTGGCGGAACTCGGGCTTGCCGGCAAGCTCGTTCACGTCGACCACCAGGTGGCGCACTGCGCGAGCGCGTATTACACGTCGGGATTCGATCGGTGCCTCGTCGTGTCCCTCGACGGATACGGGAGCGGCAACGCGGGATCGTTCCATCTCGGCGAGGCCGGCCGGCTGAAGCTCCTGACGATGGTGCCCTACCCGCACTCGCTGGGCACGTTCTACCGTCGTCTCACACAGGCGCTCGGCTTCAGACCCAACCGGCACGAGGGCAAGATCGTCGGTCTGGCCGCATTCGGGAATCCCGATCTGCTCTACGCCGACATCCGGCGGTACGTCGATCTGGAGCACGCCGACTACTTCCGCATCAAGTCTCCCCAGAATCCGTACTTCGTGAACTCGCTCCTCGCCCGCCACTCTCCCGCTGACATCGCCGCTGCAGGCCAGCGGGTGCTCGAGGATGTGGCGACAACCTACATTGGCCGGTGGGCGCGGAGAATCGGCGCATCGAGAGTCGCGGTCGCCGGCGGCGTCTTTGCCAACGTCAAACTCAACCAGCGGATCGTCGAGCTCGACGGGATAGAGGATCTCTATGTGTTTCCTGCCATGGGTGACGGCGGCGCCGGAGTGGGAGCGGCCATTGCGCTGCACGCGGACCTGAGCGGCGGCACCCCCGTTCCGTTGCCGCACGTGTATCTCGGCCCGGAATACGACGACGCCGCCATCGAGCGAGCCCTCGTCCGAGCGGGGCTCGCGTATCGAAAGGCGGCCGACCTTGAATCAGAACTCGCTGACCTTCTGGTCGCCAACAAGGTCATCGCCCGCTTCACCGGTGCGATGGAATTCGGGCCTCGTGCGCTCGGTAACCGCTCGATTTTGTACCCCGCGATTGAACCGTCGGTGAACAAGTGGTTGAACGCGCGCCTCCGGCGGACCGAATTCATGCCGTTCGCCCCCGTGTCCCTGGACGGGCACGCGGCGGAGCTCTACGAGGGGATCGGCCACGTACGGCATGCCGCTCAATTCATGACCGTCACGACGAACTGCTCCGCGACGATGAAGGCACAATCGCCGGCGGCCGTTCATGTCGACGGCACAGCCCGGCCACAGCTGGTTACAGAGGAGGTCAATCGGTCCCTATACCGGGTGTTGACGCGCTACCGCGAGCGAACTGGTATTCCGACGCTAATCAATACCAGCTTCAATATCCACGAGGAACCGATCGTCTGCTCTCCCGACGATGCCATTCGAGCCTGGAAGGACGGCGCCCTCGAAGTGCTGGCGATCGGCAGCTTCATCGTCGAACGTCCGGCGGACGGGACTGCGTGAACATCTGACATGGCGCGCATGCCTCTGATTCGCGCTCTGGAGACCGCGGCCGGTCGCCTCAGAAGAGCGCCCGGTCGCGTGCGCCGGGAAGTCGACGACGCGGTCTTTTCCATCACGCACGTCCGCCGGTGGCCATGCCGGCAGGCATTCCTGGACGACGAACCGAGGCTGCGAGAGCTGCTGACGCCTGCCTATCGAGCGTATGTGGCCGACGTCTCCGACCAGTCGATGGCGATCTCCCTCGATCTCGCATGCGTGTTGTATTTCCTTTGCGAGCGCCTCGAGCCTCGCGTCATTCTCGATTTGGGTTCTGGGTTCAGCTCCTACGTGTTTCGGCGTTACACGCAGGCGAGGCCTGGCACGGTCGTGTACTCAGTGGATGACGATCCGTACTGGCTCTCGCGGACGCGTGTTCACCTGAAGCAGCACGGACTCTGCGATCGGAATCTCTTTCTGTGGGACGAGGTGTCGAAACTGAATGCATTGAGGGCCGATGTGGTGCTTCACGATATCGGCTCGAGTGAGACGCGCTGCGAGGTCCTCCCCGAGCTCTCTCGGTATATGCACCGCGCCACGGCCGTCGTCCTGGACGACGTCCACAAACGGCCCGTCCGGGAAGCCGCAAAAGCGTTTGCGAGGTCGATGGCTCTGCCCGTGACCGACCTCGCACGGGTGGCGCGGGACAGCTTTGGCCGGTTCCCGTGGCTCATCGGCCATGCGCCGATGTTCCGGGATGCGCGCTAGCTGTCTTCTCTTCGCCCAACACGGGCGACGTTCTGTGCAGCTGCGGCGGACGCGGTCCGCTGACTCGGTGCCATCGCCGCGGGTCATCGCGCCCGTTGCCCCCGCTCACGCGCGTCCGTCTTGGGCTCTGAAGGAGGGCACATGGTCGTGGACACACGCGTCGCCGCTCGCGCCGACGTCGAGCGCATGGTACGGCTGCACCTTGCGTCGTTCTCCACTGACGACCATCTGGGCGTGTTGCTCGGACAGGCCTTCATCAGAGCATCCTACCGGTGGCACGTGAGGGACGAGTCTGCGTGCGCGATCGTCGCAGAGGCCGGAGGGAGACTCGTGGGCCTCTGCGGCGTGTGCGACGGGCCGTTCACGGGCCGCATGATCCACGGATGCGCCGCGGCCCTTGTCGCGGGGCTTGTCCGACGTCCAGGACTTCTCGCGAATCGACGTCTCTGGTCAAGGCTGACCAGGACGACGGGGCACCCGGAGTGGGTCTCGAGGTTCTGCGCGAGTCGGCGTGTCGCCCAGTTGACCTACATCGCTGTCGACGCGAACAGCCGGGGCAACGGCGTATTTCCCTCACTGGTCCGGCGCTGTGAAGCCATCTGCAGATCGCGGGAGATCACTGCGATCAGGGTTGGCGTCTACCGTTCGAATCTCAGGAGCCAAAGGGCCTTCGAAAAGTGCGGATGGAGGCTGGTGCCGGCGCTCGGCTCGGACGAGATGGTATGCCTCGTTCGGGTCTTGAACGCGGCCACGTTCGAAGCGTTTCCTGACCTGGGCGGCGCCGTCCGAGGGGCGGACGTGGAACTCTCTCCCCAAGCCGTTCCTGAGCCGGGGACGGATCCGGAGCGTCCATGATTCCGGTCGCGTTCGTGTCGAACTCCGCGCGCGGCGAGCTGACCGGCCGCTTCGGGTGGACTTCCGCGCTTGCCGACGAGGGATTCGCGGTCACCTTCGTTCTTCCGAGAGGTGAGGATGCCTACGCCGATCGGATGGCGCGGGCCGGAGTCCCCGTCGTTCGCTACCGTCTCGATCGCCATTCGGTCTCCGCGTCGACGGAACTTCGCACGATCCGGGACCTGGTCGGGGTGCTGCTCCGGCATCGATTCGACATCGTCCATTCATTCGGCCACAAGGCGAACATCTACGCGGGAGTCGCGGCGGCGCTGACGCGCGTCCCGGTACGCTTTCAGCATGTGACGGGGCTCGGCGATCCCTTCGTCGGCGAGCGCTTCCACTTCAAGACCTCCATCGCTCGGATGGTGCTGCTCGGCGGCTACTGCCTGCTGGCTCCGACAATGTCCGCGGTGTTCTTCCAGAACTCGGAGGACCAGGCTCGCTTCGGTTTTCTGCCGCCAGGCAAGGCTCAATTGACGCACGGCAACGGCGTGTGCCCGCGGGACTTTGCGCCTGACACCGTTTCGCCGGACGCTCTCCTGCGCCTCAGGCTCGATTTGGGGATACCTCCCGGCGCTCTGGTGGTGACCTTCATCGGGCGCCTCAAGCGCCAGAAGGGCATTGCCGACTTCGTATCCGCCGCGCGAGCGGTCACCTCCGTCCGGCCGGATGTCGTCTTCCTGATCATCGGCGATCCCGACGACGATGCAGAGCGGATCCTGGCTTCCGCGCAGGTTGGCCAGGCCGGTGGGAGGATTCAGTTCCTCGGCCACCGCGACGATACGCGGGCCATCCTGGCGCTCACCGACGTGTTCGTGAACCCCTCGTGGCGGGAAGGCCTGTCGCGCGCGAATCTCGAAGCGATGGCCATGGCCAAACCAGTCGTGACCACCGACGTTCCCGGGTGTCGCGAGACCGTGTCGAATGGCCAGAACGGACTCCTGGTCGCGCCCGGCGCGGTCGATGAGATGTGCGAGGCGATCCTCCGCCTCCTGGCATCGGACGACCTGCGCGCACGCATGGGTCGAGCGGGACGGGCACGTGTCGAAGCGGAGTTCGACGTGGCCGCCGTCGCGCGGGACATCGCCGCCGCCTATCGGCGCGCCATCGAGCGAGTGTCCAGGCGAACCGCGCAGCCGGATCGGCGCGTGCGCTCGTGCGCGCAGGGCTCCCCGGATCCGCCCGGATTCGGTTCCAGGAGCTCATCGGAACGCGCCCGGAATTCTTGAAGACGCCGGAGACGAGCGAAGAGATGTGCGGGATTGCGGGAATCTACGCCGCAGATCGGCTCGACGACGCCGACAGGGCCGCCCTCGACCGGATGAGCGAGAGAATCCGTCATCGCGGTCCTGACGACCACGGCCTCTATGTCGACCGGCACATCGGCCTTGCGCACCGAAGGCTGAGCATCATCGATCTGTCCGATAACGGCCGGCAGCCCCTGTCGAACGAGGACGGTTCGGTATGGGTGGCATTCAACGGAGAGATTTACAACTTCCCGGACCTGAGAGCCGATCTCGAGGGTAGGGGACACGTCTTCAAGTCAGAAACGGACACCGAGGTGCTGGTGCACCTCTTTGAGGAATTTCCGGATACCTACCTGGACAAGCTGAGAGGGATGTTCGCCTTCGCCCTGTGGAACCGGAGAGCGAACCAGCTCACCCTGGCAAGGGACAGGCTGGGCAAGAAACCCCTCTATTACTATCGGAACGAGCGGACCATCGTCTTTGCGTCCGAGATCAAGGCCCTGCTCGAACACCCAGCCATAGGTGTTGACGTCAACGACGAGGCGCTGACGGAGTACCTGGCATTCAGGTTCTCCATTGGCAGGCAGACTCTCTTCAAGAACATCTACAAGGTGCTCCCGGGCGAGACGATCAGTGTGGACCGTGATGGAATGGCGAGGAGGAAGTACTGGGAACTGCCTCTCCAGCTTCACGACGATGATCGGGACTGGCCGGCCGAGTTCCACTCGCTCTTCGATGACTCCGTCGCACGACGACTCATGGCCGACGTTCCCCTCGGAGCGTTCCTGAGCGGCGGACTGGATTCGACCAGCGTCGTCTGCGCCATGGCGGGGCATTCGCGGACTCCGGTCAAGACCTTCACGATGACCTTCGACTCGGCCGACGGGCGGATCGGCGAGGGCGATTACGCACGCATGGTGGCCCGCCGCTTCGAGACCGACCATCACGTGGAACGACAGCTGCCCGGGTCGCTGGACCAGCTCGAATGCATCGTCTATCACCTCGACGAACCGATCGCGGATCCGGCAGTGATTCCCACCTTCCGTCTCTTCGAAGCCGCGGGACGATCCCTCAAGGTCGTTCTCACGGGCGAGGGGTCCGACGAGGTCAATGCTGGATATTCGCGGTACCAGGTTTCGAGTCTGATCTCGACGGTTTCGGGACGGAACCGCAACGCGCTGAGTGCGTTCGCCAGGATCGCGTCCCTCGTTCCCGCTTGTCGAGGTCTGTCGAGCACGCTCGGGCGGCAGGGGAATGACGCCTGGCTCTACCAGACGCTCCTCTTCGGGAGGGAGCTCGACCGCTTCGGACTGATTCGAACGATCATGCCGCCAGATCTCCGGGACTGCTTCGATGGGTCTATCGAGCGGGCCCGGCAGCAGCTCGGCGTCGATCAATCCGTGCATCCTCTTCAGAAGGCGTTCGCCGCGGACATCAGGGGGTGGCTCGCGTCGGATCTTCTTGTGAAGGTGGACAAGATGAGCATGGCGCACTCCGTGGAGGCGAGGGCGCCGTTTCTCGACCACAAGCTGGTGGAGTTCTCGATGGGCGTTCCGCCGTGGAGGAAGTGCACCGCTTTCACGACCAAGCGGCTGCTGAGAGAGGCCATGCGGGGAAGGATTCCCGAGGCCATCCGGAGGCGAAGGCAGCATGGGTTCATCGTTCCGCTCGAGGACTGGTTCAGGGCAAGCGGATCGGGCCTTCTCCGGTCGAGAATGAGAGGGCTCGTCGACAGGGGAGTGGTCGATGCGGCCGCGACTGGGATCGGCGAGAGATATCTGGCCGGAGACGACGCCCTGAGGAGCATCGTCTGGAGGCTCGTCGTGCTCGAGACCTGGTTCGGGGTCTTCGTGGACGGCAAGTGGAAGGACTGTTGACGCCGAGCCATGCGTGAGTCTGCAGACAGGGCGGTCGCCGAAGCCCGATCGGGAATCCCCCGCTGGATCGAGGCCGCGATTGCGGGCGCCGCGCTGCTGGTGCTGGCGCCGTTGCTCGCGGTCCTTGGGCTCGCGGTCCGGTTGTCGTCGCCCGGCCCCATCCTGTTTCGTCAAGAAAGGGTCGGCCGAGCGGGGCGGCTGTTCGCGCTGATCAAGTTCCGCACGATGCGCGAGAACGGCACGGGGCCTCTCTACACGGTGAGAGGCGACGGGCGCACGACACCGACGGGTCGGTTTCTGAGACGAACGAAGCTCGATGAACTGCCCGAGTTGTGGAACGTCGTTCGGGGCGACATGTCCCTGGTTGGCCCGAGACCGGAAGTGCCGCACTACGTCGATGTCGACGATCCTGCCTGGGCGGAGGTGTTGCGATACAGACCCGGACTGACCGACCCTGTGACGATTGCGCTGCTCAACGAGGAGGAGTTGCTCGACTCGGTTCCCGGTGACAGGGACCGCTTCTATCGCGAGGTGCTGGTGCCCTTCAAGCTCGAGGGGTACGCGCGATATCTTCGGCGTCGCACGGTCCGCCTGGACGTTCACGTCCTCGGGCGTTCGCTCGTGGCGATTGCCTTCCCGCGAGCGCTTCCTCCGACTGCCTTCACGAGTGTGCTGCCTCGTTCCTCGCCAATTCGAGCAGAAGACCGCGACCGGTGATGTGAGCCGCCGGCCCCGCTCAGGGCCGGGCTCCTCGATCTTGCATTCCCGTCGGCTTCAGAACGTTCCGTGAACGGCGTCGGTGCCGGCCCAATGGCCCGGCCACGTCAGCACCCGCCCGATTCCTTCCTCGTCCGCCAGCAATTGAGTTCGGCCCGGAGATGCCGCGCGGTGTTCGCGGCGATGCCGGAGGACTGCACGACTCCGTCACGGCGTGGCTCCGCGCCGGACGCCGGGCGGGTAATCCCGCCGCGCCCGTCACCATCGGCTGGAAGCCGGCACCACTCAAAGCAACGTGAAGCGTCGCCCGGGTAGGCCACGAGCCGCGAGACCACGCAACTGTCCGCCTCACTCGCGAAACCGGACGAGGATTGGGCGATGGCCCGTATCGGCGGGAAGTGGGTGCAAAGATGTGGTGAGCCGCCACGGAATCGAACCGTGAACCCGCAGATTAAGAGTCTGCTGCTCTGCCAGTTGAGCTAGCGGCCCACATCGAGGAGTGCCGCGCCGGTCGCATGTCCGATCGGCGCGTCCGGCTGCGGCGCCGGAACATCCCATTATAACAGAACGACCGCGCCGCTAATCGATCCAGAAGCTTGCGAGCGGGAACTCGAGCTCGGAGAATGGCTCGGCCCGGACGAGCTCATCGCCGCCGTGCATGGCGACAAGGACGAGCGCGCCCGCGTCGAGCCGCAGCACCTCGAGCGTTCGGCAGAGCGGATCAACCAGCCACGCGAACTCGATCCGCTCTCGCGCGTAGATCCGGAGCTTCTTCGCGCGGTCGAGCTTCGCCGTCGATGGGGACAACACCTCGCAGACCCAGTCGGGCGCGAGCGGGAAGTAAGCGGTGTCGGGCGGCTTGGGCATGCGAGCCCGCCGCCATCCGCCGAGATCCGGGACGACGACGTCCGCCCCAAGGTGAAGCTCAGGCTCGTCGATGATCCACCAACCGCCAGGACCGCCCCGACCCAGCCCGAACGGTGGTTGAATCGTGGCCCCGATCGTCGATCCGGCGACCGCATGCCTCGGAGCCGGCCTGGGCGAGGCATGCAGCTCGCCGTCGACGATCTCGGCGACGAGATTGTCCGGAAGCTTGATGAGGTCGTCGTACGTCGCCGGCCGATCGAACGGCGCAATCCGCGGCATGTCCCGCATTCTACATCGTCGTCCCTGCACGTGCCGTGCCGAGAGCGGCAGAACGATGGAGCGGAGCCAGTCGGACGGATCAGCAAAGGAACGCTGCGCGGGGCCGGCAGAATCCGCGATCGGGCCAGCCCCGCCGGGTTGCGAGAAACGCGACGAGTTTAGGCGGCCGGAACCGGCTTGACGGCGCGCACGAACGCGCTCGCGAACTTGCCGTCGACCTTCGGCGCGAACGCCGCGACATCGATGCCGTTCGCGATCACGAAGTCCAGCGCGTCCTCGGCCTTGTAGACCCGCCACGCTTCGATGTCGATGCCTTCGAATCCCGCCGCGGCGAGCAGCCGGCGATACTCCGACTCCTCGAGCGCGCCCGCCACACAGCCGATCCATAACTCGACGTTGCGACGGATCGCTTCCGGCACTTCGCCGCGCACGACGACGTCCGAGACGGCGAAGCGGCCGCCGGGCTTCAGGACGCGGAACGCCTCGCGAAGGACCTGGCCCTTGTCCGACGAGAGGTTGATGACGCAATTCGAGATGATCACGTCCACCGAGTTGTCGGGCAGCGGGATGTGCTCGATCTCGCCCTTGAGGAACTCGACGTTACTCGCCCCGGCCCGTCGCTTATTCTCCTCGGCGAGCGCGAGCATCTCGTCGGTCATGTCCAGGCCGTAGACCTTGCCGGCCGGGCCGACGCGTTTCGCCGAGAGGAGCACGTCGATGCCGCCGCCAGCGCCAAGGTCGAGCACGGTTTCGCCAGACCGCAGCTCGGCGAGGGCCGTGGGATTGCCGCAGCCGAGCGAGGCGGCCACGGCGTCGGAAGGCAGGTCCTTGACCTCGTCTTTCGAGTAGAGATTGGTGGTGATCGGGTCACAGCACGATGGGCCGCAACACCCGCCCGTGCCCTTGACGGCCCTCGTCGCCGCCTGCCCGTATTTCTCCTTGATGACGTCTCGAAGCGCCTCGGCTTTCATGATGTCCCCCTTCGGTGACTCGGTGAGCTACATTCGCACAGACGAATATATGAACGATACGGTTCCGTGATATATTTGTCAAGGCGAATATGAAGCGGACTTCGAAACGGGCGGACGCCCCCCGCCAGGCGCTGGCATCAATGGAGACGGTCCTCCGCGCGCTGGCCGATCAGACGCGGCTGCGGATTCTCGGCCTGCTGATGTCAGGCGAGACCTGCGTGTGCGACATCCACGGCAGCCTGCGCGTTCCGCAGCCGACCGCGTCGCGCCACCTGGCGTATCTCCGGCGGGCGGGACTGGTCGAAACGCGCCGCGATGGCCTCTGGGTGCACTACCGCCTGGCGAAGCCGGCCGATTCGGTGCTCCGTGCGTTGCTCGATTGCGCGGTGCACTGCCTGACGCACCTGCCCTCGACTGGCACCGACCTGCGCCGCCTCGAAGCGGAAGGCGGTGCGCGGCCCGCACCCGACGTTACGGCGGCGAGCTATTCGTGCTGCGGGGTGTCTGTGCCGGTGATTCGAAAGCCGACCCGGCCTGAAGCCTGACGCCTGTAGCCCTGCTGCGAAGCTCCCGGCTGGCTGCCTGTCGCCTGAAGCCCTGTAGAGATGAAGCTCGGCATCGTGACCCGGCCTGTGGCCTGTAGCCTGTAGCCTGAAGCCCGAAGCCTGACGCCGCTGGTTGTGGAGTCCTAGTAATCCCTGCCAGCCAGCGTCACGAAATACCTGTTCCACCACCGCTTCCGCACCTGCACCGGACGATCGATGGGGTGCGATCGGAGATAAGCGATGGCGCCGTCCACATCGAGGCCACGGACGGCGATTTCGGCGATGTTCTCTGCGATCGAGATCGACCAGCCTTCCTTGTTGTCCCAGTAGTGCACGGTCCAGGGATCGGCCGGGGCAAGGCGGCCGGTCGCGGCGAGCGTGAGGCTGAAGGAGAACTGCTCGTAGAGGGAGTGATGAAAGCCCGAGTCCATCAGCTCGTCGCACATCGCGAGGGCGCGGTCGATGAGCGCGTGATCGGCAACTCCGACGACGCCGGCGTTCCACATCGAGTCGGAGGCGGTCACCGCGATACCCGCCCAGGTCCGTCCCGCCACGTGATCTCTGAGGGCCCTCATAGTCCGGCGATTCATGCGCCCGAGCTCGATCTCGTGGTGATGCATGAGGACGGTGCCTGACTCCAGATGGGCGATCATCGGCGAGAGGTCCGCGCGCGCGACGACATCGCAATCGGCATACACGAGAGGTTCCGGGCCAAGACCCGCGGCAAGCCGCATGACCTCGATCTTCACGCGCCAGAGATAATCGTGCTTCCCGCGCCATGCGCGGATTCGGCCCGCGTCGATGGGCACGACGCGAATCCGATCGCCGAACCATCGGTATCGTTCGGGAGCATCGGTGACCATCACCACCTCGCAGCCGCGAGGCGCGCAGGAGAGCACCGAGAGCAGCGAGTACCACGCCTGGACGTGGAGCGCTTCCCGTTCGCCGAAGGTGACGAAGACGAAACGCGTGGACATCGAAGGCGAATCGTAGCACGCTCGGCTTCTCACGGCCTCCGGCTTCAGGCTACAGGCTCCAGGCTTCGGGCGCCGCACAAGCGTTGCGCTGAGCGCCGGTCGCGGACCGCCAGTCGTCAGCTGCCAGCGGTCCCTTGAGTGATACTATCCGCTCATGTTGACTGCGCCCACCGCGCCACGCCCATCGCTGCTGCAGGCCGGGCCCGTGTTCCTCGCGTTCCTCGCCATGGGCTTCGCGGACGCGGCCGGGCCCTTCGTCAGCCTCGCCAGGCAGGACTTCCACCTCTCCAACTTCGTCGCGCAGCTCGTCGCCTTCGCCGGATTCATCATGTTCGGCATCGTCTCGGTGCCGATGGGCGTCTACCAGGATCGGAAGGGGAAGAAGTTCATCCTGCTGATCGGGTTAGCGGTGATGCTCGGCGGCGTCTTGATCCCGACCGTGTTCGGCCTGTCGTCGTTCCCGGTCTTCCTCCTCACGGTGCTTCTCCTGGGGGCGGGCGCGACGACGCTCCAGGTGGCGGGGAACCCGATGATGCGGGACGTGTCCGAGGAAGGGCGGTATTCGCGCAATCTCTCGCTCGCGCAGTTCGTGAAGGCGATCGGATCGCTCAGCGGCGCGCTGATCCCGGTCATCGCCGCGCAGGCGCTCGGCCTCGACTGGCGGATCGTGTTCCCGGTCTACAGCGTGGCGATTCTGATTGCGCTGCTGTCGGCGACGACGATCAAGATCGGTGCGGCGACATCGTCCACCGGCGCCACCGCGACGCTTGGGTCGTGCTTCGCGCTGCTAAGCAACAGATACGTGCTGCTGATGGTGCTCGCGATCTTCTTCTATGTGGGCGCCGAGGTGTCGGTCAGCTCGAGTATCCCGCTCTATCTCCAGGATCGGTTCGGGATCGACATCACGAGGACCGGCCTGCTCGGCACCGGCCTTTTCTTCCTCGCGCTCACGATCGGCCGGTTCGGGGGCGGCGTCGTGCTGAGCTGGATCAGGCCCAAGGTCTTTTTCATCGTCAGCTGCGCCATCTCAATCGTCGGACTGCTCGGGCTCTTCGCCTCGTCGAGCTCGATGGCGGTCGCCGGTTTCTTCCTCGTCGGTCTCGGCTTCGCGAACATTTTTCCGCTCGTCTTCTCGATCGCGGTCGACAGCATGCCGGAACACACGAACAAGCTGTCCGGCCTCATGGTGACGGCCATTGTCGGCGGCGCATTCCTGCCGCCCCTGATGGGCCTCGTGGCGGATGCCGCCGGTTCTGTGCAGGTCGCATTTGCGGTCCCGCTGGCGGCGGTCCTCTACATCACGTGGGTCGCGGTGGCGAATCTCAGGCGCGCGCCAGCCGCCGCGGCGGCCGCGAGGTAGGTTGCACGGGATGAGCACACCGACCGATCCGCGCGTCGTGTTGACGCTCGATGCCGGCGGCACCGGCCTCAAGTTCTCCGCCATTCGCGGGACCGAAATCCTCGTGGGCCCGACGACGCTCCAGACCGAGGGCGACGACCTCGCGCGCTGCCTCGAGAACATCGTTTCGGGATTCCGCAGGGTGCAGGACGAACTTCCGGCGAAGGCCGCGGCCATCAGCTTCGCGTTCCCCGGCCCATCAGACTATCCGGCCGGAATCATCGGCGACCTCAAGAACCTCCCCGGGTTTCGCGGCGGAGTGGCGCTCGGACCGATGCTCGAGGACGCATTCGGCGTCCCCGTCTACATCAACAACGACGGCAACCTCTTCGTATTCGGCGAAGCCATCGCGGGGTTCCTGCCGTATGTGAACGGTCTGCTGGAGCAGGCGGGCAGCCCGAAGCGCTATCGGGCGCTCTTCGGGATCACGCTCGGCACCGGCCTCGGCGGCGGCATCGTATCGGACGGCCACATGCTCATCGGCGACAACTCGTCTGCCGCCGAGGTCTGGCTGTCGAGGAACAAGCTCGACCAGGATCTCAATGCCGAGGAGGGCGCGTCGATTCGCGCGGTTCGCCGGGAATACGCGAACGAGGCCGGACTGACGTTCGACGAGGCACCTGACCCGCGCGAGATCTTCGAGATCGGCATGGGGCGCGCGACAGGGAACCGGGCTGCAGCCGTCGAGTCCTATCGCAGAATGGCCGAGGTCGCGGGGGATGTCATCGCGCAGGGTCTCACGCTGGTTGACGGTCTCGCGGTCGTCGGCGGCGGCATCTCGGGCGCGCACGAACTGTTCATGCCGATGCTCGTCGCTGCCGTCCGCGACAAGTACTCGCACGCGAGGTTCGATCTGCCGCGCCTCACGCAGCGCGTGTTCAATCTCGAGCACGCGGCCGAACGCGAGGCCTTCCTGCGCGGCGACCCGCGCGACGCGAAGGTCCCGGGTAGCTCGCGCACGGTCCGCCACGACGCGATGGATCGGACGGCGGTCGGCCTCACGCGGCTGGGCACGAGCGAGGCGGTTGCGATCGGGGCCTACGCGTTCGCGATGGCGAGGTTGGACCGCACGATGGCCACGTCGCCTCGGCAATCGCCGTAGGGGCGACGCGGTGCGTCGCCCGATGAGGTGAGACGCCGATCCGGGCGACCCGCCGGGTCGCCCCTACGACCCAGCCCCTAGTTCCGCCGCATCGGCGCGGATGGAGGCCGCTTCGCGGTCTTGCGGCGCTGATACCCTCGCGCGAGGTCCATGTAAACCGGCAGGTTCGCCTCGAGGTCCTGCGGCGTGCCGTCGAAATACAGCGTGCGGATGGGCAGCCCGTTCAGGTTCTTCGAAACACTCGGGTAGACGGCTTCGCACACGATGCCGTTCATGCACGTGAACGGGCTGATGTCGATGATGCCGTCGACGCCCTGCCGGGCCAGGCACACCGTCCGTCCCACGTTCAGCACCATCTCGCCGAGCGCGCCTCCGACCGGCAGGTACGGCCCCGCGGCCTCGAGCACATCCCGGACGTCCGGCTCCTCGTACCCGCTGAAGAAATGATGGAAGGGCTCCATCAGTTGATGCTCATCGCGGTGCTGGACCTTCTCGCGGACCCACGTGCCGAACGTGTCCATCGAGTACTGCCGGCCGACGAGCTTCAGCTTTCGATACGTCTCCGACACCGTGTACCAGAGCCACTCGGTGACGCCCGCGAGCCACACCTCGGCGCCGGCATCCTCGAGCCGCTTCACCGTGTCCTCGTTGGAGAACGTGTTGAGGCGGCAGAAGATCTCGCCGATGACTCCGATGAGCGGCCGAGTCTCGTTGCGCCTGAGCTCGATCGACGTGAACCGATCCCGGCACCGGAGCACCGCTGCTTTCAGCGCCTGGATTTGCGGCGCCGGCAGCGTCGGCGTGCTCTCGACGGTCGAGCACACGTCCTCGAGGCACTCTTCGTAGACCTTGTCGGTCGCCCCCGGCGTCACCTCGTACGGGCGGTGCTGCAGCAGCAGTTTCTGCAGGATGTCCGAGACGACCAGCATCCGCCACCCGGTGCGCACGAACGGGCGCGCGAGGTTGCCGAGGTCGCCGTACGAGTTCTTGCTCGATGGCGACAGCACGTTCGCGTCCTTGTAGCCGCTCGCGTCGAGCACGTGGCGCAGGTGGTAGGCGTACTGGCCGAACCGGCACGGGCCGTCCGCCGTCGGCATGAAGAACACCGTGGCCGAGGCCTCGTTGCCGGGGCGCTCGAGCACCTTCATGAAGTCGCCGACGGTCACCTTCGCCGGATAGCACTCCTCGCCCGTCGTGAACCGGGCGCCCAGATCGCGGGTGCGCTCGTCGGAGGGCGGCGTCGTCTCCGCATTCACGCCGAGCGCGCGGAAGCCCGCTGCGAACAGACGGGCGCCGCCATGCGCCATCGGCGGGATGTAGACCGTCTTGCCCTTCAGTGGATGGTCAGCCGGGAGCCGTCCTGGTCCTGGCTCGGGGGCTTCTCGTCGCCGTAACATCGCAGGATGCCCTTGCTCTCGAGGTACGCCTCGCAACGGGTCAGGTAGCCGCCATCATTGCCGTGCCCGTCGAACTGGAGGAGCAGCAGGGGCTCGCCGGCGACCTGTCGGGTGAAATATCGGATGTAGGAATCGGGGCCGCACTTGAAGTTGGACAGGAAGATGATGTGGAGGTTCGGCCGCGACGCGACGATGCGCGCGGCTTCGAGCATCCGCTGCCCCGAGATCCAGTACATGTTCTCGTGCAGGTCCGAGATCTTCTCCCGGCCGGTCACGAGGAAGTCGAGCGGTATGACGTTCGCCCCGTAGTAGTGCCGGAGCTTGCGCGGGATGTCGCAGTTGATGCTGCGGTCGTAGATGTTGTACGGCCGGCCGATGAGCACGATGCCCGGCTCGCCGGTCTGATCGAGAATCTCCATCGCCTGCCGGCCCGTGTCGAGCAGGCGCTGCTGGAAGTCGCGCTGCACGGCGAACGCCGCGTCGACGGCCGCGTCGCTCTCGCGCCTCGACGCGCCCAGGCGCCGGCCGGTTTCGGCCAACTCGCCCTTCACGTGCTCGTGCCCGAGCTGGAAGTGGAGCGTCGGCGCCAGGATCCTCGACGCGTACTCGCTCAGTCCCGGCGCGGTCCGGACGACGAAGGGCAGCGTCTGGGTCCACGGGCAGAAGTGCGCGATGCACTGCGAGTCCTCGTGCGACTCGGAGTCGACCATGTTCGGCGCCAGCACGTAGTCGGTGCCGAGCTGGAAGAGCGACGCCACGTGCCCATGCGCAACCTGGATGGGGTAGCACGGCTGCGCCAGCGCCAGCTCCACGCCCTTCGACGCGATGGCGCGATCGGTCGCGCGCGAGAATACCGTCCGCACGCCGAGCTTCTCGAAGTAGGCATTCCAGAACGGATACCGCTCGTAAGTCGTCATCGTCCGCGGAATACCCACGGTGATCGCGCCGGGCGCGAGCGTCTTCGGCGGCGCCATCGGCTTGCCGGTGACCTCCTCGACCAGCCGGTCGCGGTACGCGAAGAGGTCCTCGATGACCGGGAC
The DNA here is from genome assembly GCA_963695795.1 of uncultured Acidobacteriota bacterium. Taxonomy (GTDB): domain Bacteria; phylum Acidobacteriota; class Vicinamibacteria; order Vicinamibacterales; family JAKQTR01; genus CAVOHU01. The sequence goes on from CAVOHU010000004.1 coordinate 665,152, forward strand.
GCGGGCCGAGGGCGACGGCCGGCGGTACTTGTCCGAGCACTTGTCGCCCCAGTACGTCTTGCGGCCCTCGATGGTGACTTCGCGGATGTCGCACTCGTTCGTGCACGACTTGCACACGAAGTCGCGCGCCACCTGCTTGAGCTGGTTGAAGTCGTACCCGCGGAACCGCGTCTGCGCGTGAGTGGCGTGCTGCCAGTCGCGCGCCATCAGGCACATGCCGATAGCGCCAATCACGCCGTTGTAAGGCGGCACGATGATCGGCCGCTCGAGCAAGGCAGCAAACGCGGCGGCCACGGCGTCGTTGTACGCGGTGCCGCCCTGGAAGTAGATCGTCTTCCCGATGTGGCGGCCGCGCACGACGCGGTTCAGGTAGTTGAGTGCGATCGAGTACGCAGAGACCGGCCACCAGGTCGGGAATCGACTCGCCGCGGTGCAGCCACTGCGTGACGTCGTGCTCCATGAACACGGTGCAGCGCTCGCCGAGCCTCGACGGCCTGGTGGAGGAGAGCGCCAGGCGCGCGAACTCCCCCTTGATGCTCACGCCGAGCTTTTCGGCCTGCTCCTCGAGGAACGAGCCGGTGCCCGCGGCGCACGCGTCGTTCATCGTGAAATCGACGACGATGCCGTTCTCGAGCGAGATGAACTTCGAGTCCTGTCCGCCGATTTCGAAGATCGTGTCCACCGGCTCGCCGTTGAAGACCTGGCTGACGTGGATGGCGCCGGTCTTGTGCGCGGTGATCTCGTCGTTGACGACGTCGGCGCCGACGAACTCCCCGACCAGCTCCCGCCCCGACCCCGTCGTCCCGACGCCTGCGATGATCAGCCGGTCGCCCCAGTCGTTCCGCAGGTCGGTCAGGCCCTGCTGCACGGCCTCGACCGGCCGGCCCGCCGTCCGCAGGTAGTCGTCGAAGACCACGTCGCCGACCTCGTTGATGACGACGACGTTGGTCGAGACGGACCCGACGTCGATGCCGAGGTAGCCGACGATCATGCCGTGGCCGGGCGGCGGCACGTAGGGCGTGACCGAGTCGCGCAGCTGGATGACTCTGCCCTGCGTGAGCGGGATGCCCTCGTGGCTGTTCCGGTGCGTGTCGTGCTGGCGCAGCCGGTGGATCTCGCCGAAGGATCGCTTCTGCGGGTCGCTCGCCTCGAGCAGCGCGGCGCCGATCGCGGCCGACCACGCGTAGAGCGGCGGCACGACGAGCGACTGCTCGTCGAGCTCGAACGCCTCGCGCACGGCGCTGACGACGCCGACGTTGCACGCGACGGCGCCGATGAAGAGCACCGGCGGTGTCACCGCGCGGCCCTTGACGACGCTGCTCTTGAAGTTCAGCGCCACGGCGCGGCAGAGGCCGCGGAGGATCTCGGCCGGCGTGCTGCCTTTCTGCTGGGCGTGGATCATGTCGGACTTGGCGAAGACCGAACACCGCCCCGCGATCCGGGCGGCCGAGGACGCCGTGCTGACCACGTCTCCCATTTCCTCGGCCGAGTAACCCATGCGGAGGGCCTGCTGATCGAGAAAGGAGCCGGTGCCGGCCGCGCACTCGCCGCTGCGCTCGTAGTCGGCGATGACGCTCTCCTCTTCGCCCTCGGCGCGCTCGAGCCGTATGTATCTCGAACTTTCGCCGCCGATCTCGAACACCGTCCTCACGTCCGGGTGGAACAGCGACACCATGTGGGCCGTCGCCTTGAACTCGTTCTCGTAGTAGATGCCGAGGATCTTGGCGATCGTCCGGCTGCCCGAGCCGGTCACGCGGATTCCCTCGATCCGCGCCTCGGGAATTGTTTCGTAGATGGAGTGCAGGAGGTTGTAGGTCGACTCCATCGGGCTGCCCGAGACCCGGCGGTAGTCGGAGATGACGAGCGGTGTCGGGGATTCTTCGACGAACCGGAACGCCGGGTGAGCCGCAGAAAGCCTGTCGAGCAGCGGGCGGTCATCGGGAGTGGCAACCGCCGCCAGCTTCAGCCCGACCGCGCCTATATCAAGACCAAGATTGATGGCCACAGCGAACGCCCTTCTCGGTGGGACAGCGGCCTCGGACCCTCAAAACCGGACCGGTGAGGTCGCCGGGACGATGCATCAGAGCACTCAAGTTTACACCAGAGGGTCGGGCGGCCGCGGAGTGAAACGATCGGTGCACCTCTGGAGTATGTAGGGTCAGCGCTCGTGAGTCGTCTGCGGCCGGTCGCGATCCCGCCTCCTCGTTTCCCGCCGCGTGTCATTCCCGTTCTCGGTCATTGATATCCGTCGGCGGCGTTTCATGTACCCCATGGCCGGTCCACTTTCACCTTCCACGCGCCGGGCTCTGTGGATATCCACGGGCCTCGTCGCGCTCGTCCTCGCCGTCTATTACCCGGTCCGCCAGTTCGCGTTCGTGTCGTTTGACGACCCCTGGTACGTCTCCAAGAACGTGCATGTCGCCGGCGGCCTCACCTGGCATGCCGTCGCGTGGGCGATGACGGCCGGTTCCGAGTTCTACTGGCACCCGCTGACGTGGCTCTCCCACATGCTCGACGTGCAGCTCGTCGGCATGAGCGCCGGGGGCCATCACCTGACGAGCGTCGTGCTCCACGCGGCCAACACGGTGCTTCTCTTCTGGCTGCTCCGGCGCATGACAGGCGCCAACTGGCGCAGCGCCTGCGTGGCGGCGGCCTTCGCCGTTCACCCGCTGCACGTCGAATCGGTCGCGTGGGTGTCCGAGCGGAAGGACGTGCTGAGCACGCTGTTCCTCCTGCTGGCCATCTGGGGGTATGCGAGGTACGCCACCCAGCCGACGAAGGCGCGGTTCGTGCCGGTCGTTGCGCTCTTCGGGCTCGGCCTGATGGCGAAGCCGATGCTCGTGACGCTGCCGCTCATCCTGCTGGTGCTCGACTTCTGGCCGCTTGGGCGTGTCAGGCTCTTAGCGCCGCCCGGCAACGCCTCGAGGGAGCTCGCCGCTCGTCCTTCGATCGGCCGCCTCATCGTCGAAAAGCTGCCGCTCGTGGCGATGGCAGCGGCCTCGGCGGTTGCGACCTTCGTCGTCCAGCGAAGCGCCGGCGCCGTCGCAGCGCTCGACACGCTGCCGTTCAAGTTCCGGGCGAGCAACGCGGTGATCTCGTACGTGGCTTACCTCGGCAAGACGCTGTGGCCTGCCGGGCTGGCAGCGTTCTATCCGTATCCGCCGCTCTTGCCGGAGTGGTGGAAGGTCGGCTTCGCCGGGTTGACAATTGTGGTGATCACCGCGCTCGCCTGGCGCGCGCGACGGCAGCACCCATACGTGCTCGCCGGCTGGCTCTGGTATCTCGTCGGGCTCGCGCCCGTCATCGGTCTCCTCCAGGCCGGCGATCAGGCCATGGCCGATCGGTTCACCTACGTGCCGCTTGTCGGGGTGGCCATCATCGCGGCGTGGGGCCTCCCCGGGCTGCTGCGGCGCTGGTCGTTCTCGCGCGTCGCGCTCCCGGTCGCGGCGGGGGCCGCCATCCTCGCGCTCGCGATCGGCGCGCGGGCGCAGGTGTGGCACTGGGAGAACAGCGCGGCGCTGTGGGGCCACGCGCTGGAGGTGACCACAGGAAACCACCGGGCGCACGCCGGACTGGGCTCGGTGCTGATGGAGGCGGGAAACTTGAAGGACGCGGGCGCGCACTTCGAGGAAGCCGTCAGGCTCGCCCCATCGGCGGCCCAGTACCGGGGTCTCCTCGGTGAGGTCTACCACAAGCAGGGAAGGCTGCCGGAGGCGGTGGCGCGGTACTCCGTCGAAGTTCGGCTCGAACCGCGCTCCGCTGAGGCACACGAAAACCTGGCGACGACGCTCGCTCGGCAGGGCCGGCCGGCGGAAGCCGTCAAGCAGTTCAACGAAGCCATTCGCCTCAATCCCGAAGATGCGATGAGCCGCGTCGGGCTGGGTGCCGTGCTGGCCAGCCTGGGGCAGATCAACGAAGCCATCGACGAGTACACCGCCGCGCTGCGCCTCGATCCGCGGTCGGCTGCCGCGCACAACAACCTCGGGATCGCCCTGGCGACCGAAAACAGGATAGACCAGGCCATCGGCGAATTCTCCGAGGCCGTGCGCCTGGATCCGTCTTGGGAGCTGGCGCGCTTCAACCTCGGCGTCGCGCTCTTCAGGGCCGGCCGGGACCACGACGCGCTCGCCGCCTTCAACGAGACCCTGCGCATCAACCCGGCAAACGAATCCGCGCGCAAGGCCGTCGAGGATCTGGCTCGCCAGCTGAAGTAGGGGCGACCCGATGGGTCGCCCGCCGGCTGCATCTCGCCATCCGCCGTCGTATGATCTCCCTTGCATGCAGCTCCGACTGAATTTCGACCGGGCGCCGAAACCCGCCTCGACGGTCATCGTCGCCGGCGGACAGGAGGTGCCGGTCGAGTTCATCCGCCACCGTCGCGCGCGCCACTACGTCATCCGCGTGCGCGAGGACGGCTCGGTGCGCGTGACGATCCCTCGCGCCGGCTCGCGCGACGATGCCGAGAGGTTCCTTCGCGAGCGGATGGCCTGGATCGCGCGCCAGCGCGCCCGACAGGCCCGAGAAGCCGTGCCGCACGCGCCCTGGCACGACGGATCGAAGGTGCTCGTCCGCGGCATCGAAACCGAACTGCGGGTCGAACCAGACGGCTCACGGCTCACGGTGGGGCTGGGCGAACTCTCGTTCACTCTGCCCGCCGCCGCCGCCCCGGACTTGCGCGCGCACGTCGAGCGGCGCCTGCGCCTGGTCGCGTCGCGCGAATTGCCGGAACGGCTGGCCGAGCTCGCCCGGGCGCATGGCTTCGAGCCTTCCGGCGCCGGCGTCCGCAATCAGAAATCGCGCTGGGGATCGTGCTCGCCCGGCGGCCGCATCTCGCTCAACTGGCGGCTCATCCAGCTACCTCCCCGCGTCGCGGATTATGTTCTGATCCACGAACTGGTCCACCTCAGGCACCTGAACCATTCCGCGAGATTCTGGCGCGAGGTCGACCGGCTGTGCCCGTGGCACAAGGAAGCCCGCGCCTTTCTTCGACGACACCGCACCCAGGGCCTCGGGCAGCCCAGCTAACGCGCCGTGCCAAAGTACAAGAAAAGGGCGGGGCCGTGGCCCCGCCCTTCCAGACCCAAAGGAATGAACCCTACCAGGTGATCCGCAAGCCGAAGCTCGTGATTCGGCCGCCCGGATCCTGTGCGGCGTTCAAGTCAGTCGCCGCCGCGTTGACTTCCCATGCACTGGTCGTCGCACCCATGCGGCTGGTCGGCACGAAGTTGATGTTGTTGAGCACGTTGAAGATGTCGACGCGCCCCTCGACTCTGATCCTCTTGAACAGGGGCACGCGCTTCACGATGCTGATGTCCGCCTTGAAGAACCAGGGACCCTGGATAATCCGGGTGTCCTTGGTGCCTGGGCAGAGCGTGTTCGTGTACTGCACGCAATCCGGGCCGTCGGCGGGTGCCAGGTAGGCCCCGGTCGGCGTGACGTTGTTGGCGTACCCGGTCGTGGTCGTCGCGTCGGTCTTGTAGAGCGCGATGATCGACTGGTTGATGAATTCCATCGGGAACATGTAGACGCGCGGCTTGCCGGCCGCGTCGGTCGTCTTGTAGAACTTGAACGACTTCTTGAAGTCCTCCTCGGAAATGCCGACGAGCCGGTAGCCGCCGTAGTTGAACCGGTCGCCGCTCTGCGTCCGAAGGACTCCGTCGAATTCCCACCCGCCGATCAGGAGGTCGACCACGCGTGATACGCCGCTGCCGAACTTCCGCCCCTGGCCGAAGGGCAGCTCGTAGACCCAGTTGCCCTTGAGCGCGTGGACCGGCGCGCTCGTGCTGTCACGCCAGTACCAGTCCTCACGCAGCGTCCTCCAGTTGTTGGACTTCACGGCGAACTGCCGCTGGTAGCTGGCCCCGAGCGTCAGCCCGCCGCTCATCCGCCGCTTCAGCTCCACCTGGACGGAGTTGAACCGCCGCTGTCCGGTCATGAAATACAGGTACGAGCTGCCGCCGTTCTTCTGTGAGGGGCTGGCGAAGAAGAAGTTGAGGGGCAGACCGGCTGTCCGCGCGTTGGCTTCGAGCGCCGAGTTCGAGAGACCGGAGCTGCCGGTGCCGGCAATCCCGGTGAAGCCCGGGGCATACATGTTGAGCTGGTTGTACCAGGACGAGTTCTTGAACTGCGCCGCGGTGTAGTTCGCCGGACTCTGGTTCCGCGCGTCGTTCAGGGGAATGCCCTGGAGGTACGCCATGAAGATGGGGAGCGGCTTGGTGCCGGGCGCGCCGGTGTAGGCGAAGTTGTTTCCGTTGCCCGCCAGGATGTTGGCGCGAAGATTGGCCTGGGCATTGCGGAACTCGTCGTAGAATCCGTTCTCGCCCGCCAGCATGCTCCAGTTCGAGTTGTCGTTGAGGTTCCAGCTCTGGATTTCGCCGACGTTCCAGTTGCCGATATACCGGACCTCGAGGGACATGTTTCGTCCAAGCGAACGGGCAATGCCGAAGCTGTACTGATGCGTCAGCGGCACGGGCTGGTCCGGATACATCGCGCGCACCGTCTCGTTGGCGGCCGGCGCGAACGGATAACTGAGCGCTGCGGGTGCAACGCCCGGCGTCAACCGCCCCGTTTCCCTCAATAACACGGGGAAGCCGTCGTACCCGATGAACGGGTTGCCCGAGCTGGTCGTCCGGTTCCCGGACCTGGTCAGCCCCGGGTTGCTGGCGTACGGACCCGTGAACATCGCGGTCGAGTACCGGGTGAACGACATCGAGTAGCCGCCGCGGAACACCGGCTCACCGCTCAGGATGAACGACAGGATGGACGGCTTGAGTGTCGGGTGCCACGCGAATCCGACGCTCGGCGCGATGTTGTTCCAGTCGGTCTTGTACTGGGGGTGCGAGTTGTCGTACTTCACGAACACGGGGTTCGTTCCGGCCGGAGCGAGCGACGGCTTGAACATGTTCCCCTGTCCCCACGCGCCCGAACCCGCTCCGGTCAGGCCGTACGCCATCTGCCACGTCTGCGGCGCGGCATAGCCCCAGTTGTCGCGGATCGGGAGCTGCACCTCGTAGCGCAGGCCGCCGGTCAGCGTTAGCGACGGCTTGATGCGCCACGAATCGGAGACGAATGCTCCGAGTGTCTGCTGGATGACCCCGCCGCCGCCTTCACCGTTGAACGCGTAGTTGCCGCTCTTGTCAGATCGGTAGGTCCCATCGATCCCCGTGACGCGGCCGGTGACCAGCGCGTACAGCGCCCTCGCGTAGCCCGCCTGCGTGGCGTCGATGCCGCCCGGATAGTTGGCGGCGCCCGTCACGTTGCCGAGCATATTGTAGGCCACCGTGTCGAGGGAGTTCGTGCCGAACGAGATCGTCCCTCCCTTCACGACGGTATCCGACCACGACCGCCACGTGATGCGCGTGTAGTTCGCTCCGGCGCTGAAGGAGTGCGAGCCCTTCAGCCACGTGAGGGTGTTCTCGATGTTCTTCGTCGCGGCCACGTCCGCGCTCGGAGCGGTGGACCGGTACGGGTTGGTCAGCGCGCTGATCCCGGGGCTCTGCGAGTTGATGTTGAAGGCGTATCCCTGTCCGTTGATGCTCTCGCAGCCGAGCCCTTTGCAGTTGAACTGGTCAGCCGTGACGCCGACGGAGAAGTACGTCCCCATCCCCGTGGCATCGGTGAAGCCCACCTGGAGCTCGTTGAACATGGTCCGGCTGAGCGCCGATCGAAATGCCAGGGTGCCCGAATACCGATCCGACCCTTGGCCGCCCTGGTTGGGAAACCCCGGGAACGCCGGCTCGTTGTTGTTGAGGACATCGGGCTGTCCGCCGAAGTGATTGTGGCGCGCCGTCAGGGTCAGCCGGTGCTTCGCCGTCAGGTTGTAGTCGAGGCGCAAGGTCGGGAAGTACCGGAACTGGTCTCCCGTCGGGCTGTAGGTGAACTTGTCCTCGTTCAGGTCGTAGGCCGGGTCGATGCCGCCAGTGGTCTGCGCGGCCTGTCGGATGTCGGCATAGAGCTGTTTGAGCGTCGGATCCGGCGTGCTGGTCTGACCGTTGGCCGCCGCGATGGCGAGCAGATTCACTGTCCTGGTGGTCCCGCTCAGGTCCTTGTAGGTGAAGAGGCCGTTGGCGGCGTTCTCCTTCAAAAGGTAGCGGGTCCGGTTGGCCGAGTTCGGCCAGATGAAGAACTCCAGGTTCGCGAAGTAGAACAGCTTGTCCTTGAAGACCGGGCCGCCGACGCGGCCGCCGGGCGTCTGCAGGCGGATGTCGTCGATGTAGTCGACGCCGGCCGCCGTCTTCGGGATGTCGCGCTTGTTGAACCAGTAGGGCGTGTTGAGCCGCCATAGCAGGCCGGGTTTCTTCGTGCGCGTCAGCGTGTCCGCGTCGTTGGTGCCGGCCTGGTTGCGCCAGGTATTGTAGAGCGCCCCGCTAAACACGTTCGATCCCGCGCGGGTCGTCATCTTGATCTGCGCCGCGCCGGCGCCCGTGCTTTCCGCCCCTGAGGTGGACGTCGAGACCGTGATCTCCTCGACCGAGTCCATCATCGGGCGGATGTACATGAAGAAGCCTTCGGCGTTCGACCGGTTGTCCTGGACGTTCACGCCGTCCAAGGTGATATTCATCGCTCGCTGCGGGAGGTTGTTGATGGTGGACCCGCGCGTGTTGTTGCTGCTGCTGGTGTTCAGGCCCGGCAGCGACACGATGTAGTCCAGTGCGGTCCGCGTCGAGAGCGGCAGCTGCTGGATCTGTTTCACCTGCAGCGTGGTCTGCACGGTGGCGGACTGGGTCTGCACGATCTCGGTCGATCCCTCCACGACCACGGTTTCCTCGAGCGCGCCGATCTCGAGGGTCACCTTGACGTTCGCGGGCGTCGCCGCGAGCATCTTCACGTCCGGGGACACGAAGGTCTTGAATCCCATGAGCGAGACCTTCAGCGTGTAGGTCCCGGGGACGAGACCCGGCACCACGAACTCACCGGCGTTGTTGGAGACCGACCGGTCCTCCGTGCCCGTCGCGTTGTTCTTGACCAGAACGTCCGCACCCGGAATCACACCGCCCGAGACGTCGGTGACGCGTCCGGAGAGCGGTGCCACGTTGCTGCCGGCCTGACCATAGGCCGGCGGGCCAGCCAGGGCGACCATGGCGATGACGGCCATGGCCCACATCACGCAAGGTGATGCTTTCCTCATGTAATCCTCCTCAACACGCAAGACAAATCAGCAGTCCCGTACGCGACCACCCGGGTAGCCGCGCCCGGGTCAGACCGACTGGATGAAGCCGCCTTGCCTGCGATGCCGTGGCAGGTGGGTCCAGCCAGGCTAGGCGTCAGCGCGCGTTCGTTCCATCGCCGAAGGGAGCCTGGTCGCATCCCTGCAGGGCGAACCGGGTTGAGGGTTCGCCCTTGACACTCCGAGTTCCCGATCACGCGACAAGAGACGTTGTCGAGCCCCGGGCCGCATCCTGCCGGTGCGTGGCCGGCAGCATGATTGTGGGGGCCTGAGGTGGAAGCCAGTCACATCCGCGTGGCCGATTGGTCCCGCCTGGGATTGCCAGTGCGGGGCCCCGGCGACCCGTGAGGAGCGCAAGCTGAACTGCGCATGCTACTTGCCCCACGTGTCGACGATTTCCGCATACCTTACGTCAAGGGGATCGCCGTGGCAAGCGGGAACTCGATGCCCGGAAACCGGACCTGATACGGGAGCAATCCCCGGCCTCCGCGGAAATGCTCCCCAGTTCTCGTGCCTTGGATAAACCGGTCCCCTCGCCTGCCGTGCGGTGAGCAAGTTCGACGCCACGGGCGGCGAGGGAATCCGCGCGCGATTGGACGAGACCCGAGTCCTGCCGCTGCTGACGATTCAATCGGTTGGATTGAACATGCAGATAGACCGATGTCCGACCAGATTGCGCCGTCTCTCGCATCATCGCGTCTCGTGCCGTGCCTGAGGCCCCCAGCCTCCGGGCGTTTCCCCTGCGGTACGCTCCGCCTTCTGGTAGGGTATGGCGATCGTGCCCGGCCGCGTTCCGCCCGGTCGCGAGAGGCCCCACTAGGAGGAGCAGTGGCCAGATCATCCCGCATCATATTTCTCATCGCGTGCATCGCCGCCATCGGCTGTCTCGGCGCGATCATCTCCGCGCAGAACGCCGGACAGCAGGCCGCGCAAAGCGGGATCACCGCGGACGACTTCAACCAGTTCACCTGGCGCTTCGTCGGCCCGATGACCTTCTCCGGGCGCATCACGGGCTTTGCCGTGCCGCGCGGACAGAGCCAGACCTACTACGTGCTGACGGCCAGCGGCGGCGTGTGGAAGACCGTCGATGGCGGCATCCATTTCGATCCGATCTTCGAGAAGTACGGCACCGGCAGCATGGGCTGGATGGCCATCGCGCCGTCGAACCCGAACGTCCTGTACCTCGGCACCGGCGAGCCAATGCACGCCCGATCGAGCACGCACGGGAACGGCATGTGGAAGTCGACCGACGCGGGCAAGACGTGGACGAACATCGGCCTGACGAAGAGCTTCTACATCCCGAAGGTCGAAATCGACTCGAAGAACCCCGACATCGTGTTCGCGGCGGCCGAGGGCAAGCTCTACGACAACGAGGCGGACTGCGAGCGCGGGCTCTTCAAGAGCACCGACGGCGGCAAGACGTGGACGAACATCTTCGTCTCGGTCGCCAAGGATCGCGGCGTCGGGGACTTCGTCGTCGACCCGAAGAACTCCAACATCATCATCGCCGGGGCGTACCGGCACTTCCGCCGCGCGTGGACCTACATCGACCGGAGCCTCGGCAACGATCTCTACAAGACGACCGACGGCGGCAAGACGTGGACGAAGCTGACGGGCGGGCTCCCGCAGGGCGTCGCGCTCGGCCGCACCGGCCTCGCGATCTTCGAGAAGAACCCCAAGATCGTCTACGCGCGCGTCGACGAGGAAGTGAGCCTCGGGTTCCAGCAGCGCGACGGCGTGGCGAACTTCCGCGCGGGCGGCGCCGGCCGAGGCGGTGGTGGCGGCGGCGGGTTTGGCGGCGCGCTCGGCACGCCGCTCTTCGAGACCGACTTCACCTTCGCGCAGTTCAAGGCGTTCAAGATCAATCCGGAAATCGCGGCGCTCGCGCCGAAATTCACGCCGGTCACCGGCGCGAACGAAGCCGAGCTGGTGAAGAAGTTCAACGAGCTCGTGCAGGACAAAGACCTCATCGCCAAGTCGGGCGCGGACGTGGCGAAGATGCAGGCGGCGGCCAGGCGTCTCTTCGTCGGCAACGAGGAGCTCCTCGCCAACATCGCCGAGGTCGAGAAGCTCGTGAAAGCGCCGGCCGCGGAGGCGGAATCAGCCGAGGCCAAGGCCCGCGTCCAGATCGTCAACCGCAACGTGATCGAGATGCTCTACGCGGGCGCGATCGGCAACCTGGTGCCGGTCAAGCGAAACGGGGTGGTGTACCGCACCGAGGATCAGGGCAAGACCTGGAAGCGGATGACCGAGTACAAGATGCCCGCGCCGGGCGCGCAGGGACGCGGTGACGCGGATGTCGACCAGGATCTCGACCTGGCGGCGGCTCAGAGCGAGAGCGAACAGCCTCCGGCCGCGAGCCCCCAGCCTCCAGCCGCGGCGCCCCAGGCGGGCCGTGCGGCCGCCGGCCAGGCGCCCTCCGGACGGGCGGCGGCGGCCCAGTCCGGCAGCGTCCAGGTGAACCAGACCGAAGGCGGCTACTACGGGCGGATCGTCGTCGATCAGATCGACGACAAGGTCGTGATGTGCGGCGACACCAACGCCACGATCTCGAAGGACGGAGGCAAGACGTTCGAAACGGCGCCCTGGGATCGCGGAGGCAGCGCCGGCAGCAGGACGCACGTCGACCATCGCGTCATCTGGATCGATCCGCTCAATTCCAAACACATCCTGAGCGGCAACGACGGCGGCGTCTCCGAGACCTGGGACGGCGGCTCGCACTGGAGCCAGAAGAACGCCATCAACGCCCAGCAGTTCTACGACGTGTCGGTCGATAACGAACAGCCGTACAACGTCATGGGCGGCACGCAGGATAACGGCTCGTGGCTCGGGCCCTCGCAGAACCGGAACATCTACGGCCTCTTCGGCGCCGACTGGCTCTACCTGCCGACCGGCGACGGGTTTGTCGCCGTGCGCGACTGGTGGAACCCGGAGTATGTGTACTACGAGAGCCAGTTCGGGGCGTCGAGCCGGATGAATCTCAAGACCGGCGAGACCTCGAGCCTCGCCGCGCAGCTGACGCCGGCCCAGATCGCCGCCGGCGAGCCCGCGCTCCGCTACCAGTGGAACGCGCCGATCGTCCTGTCTCCGCATAACCCCGGGATCGTCTACGTCGCGTCCCAGTACGTCTGGCGATCGCTCAGCCACGGCGATCGCGGCACGTTCGTGCGAGTCAGCCCCGACCTGACCAAGGCGAGCAAGGAGAAGCTCGCCCTGGCGTCAAAGACCAACTTGCGGTGGGCGACCGTCTACACCTTCTCGGAATCCCCGAGGAAGCCCGGCCTCTACTGGGCAGGCACCGACGATGGGAACCTGCAGATGTCGGCGGACGGGGGCATGAAGTGGGTGAACATCACCGGCGAGTTCTACGATGCCACCGGCAAGCCCAAGGCGGGCATCAAGGGTGACCTGATTCCCTACGACCGGTGGGTCAAGCGCGTGGTGGCGTCGGCCTTCGACGAGAACACGGCGTATGCGGCGTTCAGCGGCTACCGGAGCCACAACGAGGACACGACGTTCGTGTTCGTGACGAAGGACCTCGGCAGGACGTGGACGAACATCTCGGGCGGCATGAACAACCCGGTGCTCGACCTCGAGGAGGATCCCGACAATGCCGGCGTGCTGTACCTCGCGACCGAGAACGGCGTGTTCGTGACGATCGATCAGGGCAAGAGCTGGACGGCGTTCTCGACGAGCGCGCCGAACGTGGGCGTGCGCGACGTGGCGATCCAGAAACGCGATCGCGAGATGGCCATCGGCACCTACGGCCGCGGTATCTACGTCGCCGACATCGGGCCGATCAAGGAATTCAAGCCCGAGGTGTTCCAGGAAGCGGCGCACCTGTTCGATCCGAAGACCGCGATCAAGTGGAACCGCTTCGAGCGGCGCGGCGACACGCTCGGCGAGATGACGAAGGCGGACAATCCGCCGATCGGAGCGAATTTCTACTACTACTTGAAGGCCGACGCGAAGGCCGTCAAGCTGACGGTGAAGGATCTCGAGGGCACGACGATCATCGAGTTCACCCCGAGCGCGAAGAAGGGGCTGCAGAAGGTCTTCTGGGGCCTGAATCGCCAGGCTGCCGGCGGGGCCGGCGGCGGTGGGCGAGGCGCGCAGGGTGGCGGGGCAGGGCCGGGAGCGCCCGGCGCCCCGCCCGATGCGGCCGTGCAGAACAACCCGGATCAGCCGCCGCAACTCGCGGCCGGCGGAGGCGGCGGGCGTGGCGGCCGCGGCGCGACCATCGACACGGGTGTCTACAAGATCACGCTCACCGTGGATGGAAAGGACGTCGAGACCAAGCGGCTGACGGTCAGCCCGGATCCGATGTTCAAGTAGTCAACAGGCTGGAGGCTGGAGGCTGTGGGCTGGAGGCTGGGGGCCTGATCTGGTGATCAGAGCCTCCCGCCTCCCGCCTCCGGCCCCTACGACTCCCCCCTCACCTTGCAGATGACCACCGTCACATCGTCCTCCTGGGTCGCGCCCTGCGCGAACTGCCTCGTCGCCTGCTGGAGGTGGCCGATGATCTCGGAGGCCGGCTCCGCGCTGTGGCCACGGACGACGTCGAGCGCGGCCTCGGCGCCGAGCTCGCGGCCGGCCGTGTCTTCGGTCTCGGTAACGCCGTCGGTCAGGAACACGAGGACGTCGCCGTCCTCGAGGCACGCGCCGTCGCGGCTGGCGTAGTGCCGGTTCGCGAGAATGCCCAGCGGAGGCCCGGTGCTGTCGAGGACCGCTTTCACGCGGCCGCTGCGGCCGAGATGATAGGCGGCCGTGTGGCCGGCGTTCGCGTACACGACACGGCGCGTGGCCACGTCGACCCGCGCGATGACAATGGCGACGAAGCGGTTCTCGTCGAGATCGCCGCAGAGCGCCTGGTTCACGCGGTCGAGCACGTCTCCCGGATCGCCGCACGATGCCGAAAAGGCCCGCAGGTATCCTCGTGTCTCGGCCATGATGAGCGCCGGGCCGAGGCCGTGCCCCGAGACGTCCGCGATGACCACATTGATCCGTCCATCGCCGTCCTCCAAATAGTCGTAATAGTCCCCGCAGTTGGCGAGCGCCGGAACGGTCGCGCCGGCAATGTCCAGGCCAGGGATACGGGGCGACTGGCGGGGATAGAACTTCTGCTGCACCTCGGCGGCGTAACGCAGCTCGATTTCCTGGTGCTGCGCCCGGATTCGGTCGGTGACATCCTTGATGACCGACACGAAGTGCACGATGCGGCCCTCGGCATTCCGGATCGGGGTGATCGTCTGCTCGGCCTGGTAACATTCGCCGTTCTTGCGGCGGTTGATCGGCATTCCGCGGAACACCTCGCCTGCCGAGATCGTCGTCCAGAGCTCTCGATAGAACTCCTGTGGGACCTGGCCTGACTTCAGGATGCGCGGCGTCTGACGGATCGCTTCAGCCCGCGAATACCCGGTCGTCGATTCGAAGGCCGGGTTGACATACTCGATGACGCCTTCGCGGTCCGTGATGAGGATGGCATCGGCGGTCTGCTCGACCGCGTTCGAGAGCAGCTGGAGCTGGACCTGGGACATGCGCGCCTGCGTGATATCCCGAAGCGTGATCACCGCACCCTCGAATCCGCCGCGCTCGTCCCTGAGCGGCGTGCCGCTGATGGTAAGCCACGCGCTTTCGCGCGAGGCGCCATCCCGCACGATCACCTCGGCTTGCGATTCGACTCCGCCAATGGCTTTGGCCAGCGGCAACCGATCGACGGGGACAGGCGCCTGCGTGTCGGGATCCAGGCAGCCCCAGGTCCCGGCCCAATCGGGCACCGGAACATCACGCGGCCCGGGCCCGATCATCCGTTCTGCCGCGCGATTCGAGAAGAGCAGCTGGCCCTCCCCGTCGGCAACGACCACGCCTTCGTTCAGGCTGCGGAGGGCGGTCTCGACGATCCGCGTCTGCCTGCGGAACGCCGCGTCGCGTGCCTGTCGCACGACGGCCAGGGCGAACCCGCCGAGCAGTTCCCACAGAAAGAAGACGCCGATGCCCAGCACGGTGGGTTCCCATGTCAGGTGTCTCGTGACGAACTCGAGCGAAGGCCTGCCGCTCAACCGCCACCGCTGACCGCCGATGCTGATCGATTCCGCGAACACCCAATCGCTGTACGAGCGGCGTCGGATGTCGCTGCCTGTTTCGCCCAGGACGACGGGGCGGGAGCCGGGCGGCTCGTGGAGCAGCTCGAAGTCCATGTTGCGGGCACCGCCGCCGCTGCCGAGCATGCGGGCGAAGACCTCGCGCGCCCTGACGACGAGCAGCACCAGCCCGTCGGGCGGGGCCGGTTTTGCGGGCGGGTCGGCCGCGGCCGATTGGAAGACTGGAAGCAGAACGAGGATCCCCTTGGACGGCTCGGGGTCGGGCATGAGGTCGATTGGTGCGGAGACGGCGGGCTCGCGCGTCAGGCTCGCCCACATGAGCGCCGCCGATCGCGAGTCCTCCGACGAGATGTCGAAGCCGAGCGTGCGGTGATTGCGCCCGGCGGGCTCGGCGAAATAGACGGGATAGTACACGTCCTTCGCCGGAGCCGGCCTCATGCCGCCACCTTGCGCCGGCACGCTGATGCGATAGCCGGCCAGCCCGTCCAGCCTCGCCTCGAGCTCGTGGCGCTCGCGATCGCGGCCCGCGACGCGCGGCACCCACTCCATGGCCACGATCGCCGGATGCCTGGCTGGAATCTCGGCGGTGAACTGGTGGAACTGCGCGCGGCTCACGCGGCCCAGGCTCTCGAAGAGCGAACGCAGGTGCTGCAGCTCGTCCGTGATCTCGTGCAGCTCGCGCGTCAGCGCGGCCGCGCGCTCGGAGAAGTACTCGACGCACAGCGCCGACGCGCGCTCGTGCTCGAGCCGGTCCGCGAGCCGGAAGGTGACCAGTCCCATGAACGGACCGCCGAGGACGAACACGGCCGCGGCGATCCACCGGAGATGTCTTCTCGGCGAGAGAGCCAAGAGTCGCTCCTCCGAGCATGGACATCCGTGAGCAGTCGGATGCGAGCCGCCCGGCACGATTGCTCGCCCGACGCGATCGCCCGATCACCGCGCAGCCGCCGCACGTGCGCAGGGAAGGAGAGTGTGAACCGCACGCGTCCACCCGAGGTTCCCACGCGCGCGGAGAAGATCACCAACTGCAGGTTCAGGATGCTGCTATCTGGAATCTATACTTGATATAGACGCTCGCACCTCGAAGATGGTTCGCCCTCACACGAGCCCACCCTGGTGCGTCGTCGACAGCCAGGGCATCGGGGTCCGCAGTAGACTGTGAAAGCACGATGACGAAACCAGCCCAACGTGTCCCGATGGCCCTGGTCGCATGCGCGGTGATGGCGTTTGCCGGCTCACGCGAGACCGCCTCGACCGGGCAGGATCGCTCGGCAGAGATGCTCGGCGAGCGGGCGAAGTACCCCGCGCACTGGTGGGCGCCGGTGTCCGCGAAGGGTGCGCCTGACTGGGAGATTCTCCCGCAGGCCGCCGGTCCCGGCGAGGTCATCGTGTCCAAGCGCCACGAGCTGGGCCTGTTGTCGAACTTCGCGCCGACGCCGTTCGTGCTCCACGGACGGCGGTACGCCAGCCTCGAGGGCTTCTGGCAGATGATGCTCTATCCCGAAGGTTCCGACGATCCCCGCGCGAGATTTCCAGGTCTGAACTGGCGGTTCACGCGCGAGCAGGTCGCGGCCATGGCCAGCTTCGCCGCGAAAGACGCCGGGACCGCGGCGGAGCAGAACATGGCGCGGATGGGAATCGAGTGGGTCAGCTTCGAGGGGCGCCGGTTTCCCTATCGGCCAGATCGCCCAGGCGAACACTACGCGCTCATCGTCGCGGCCATGAAGGAAAAGGTCAGGCAGAACCCCGAAGTCCGGACGGTCCTGCTCGCGACGGGCGACCTCGTGCTGCGGCCCGATCACCACGAGGAGGCCAATGCCCGCGACGCCTGGCGCTACTGCACGATCCTGATGGAGATTCGGGCGGAGTTGCGGACGCCGCAGAAGCAGATGAGCCCGATGCGCGCGGACGGCCGAGTCAGGCTAGGATAGGGCCTCATCCAGACGGTCCGAGGAGATCCCAAGATGGCCAAGCAGCGCATTCCATACGTCAATCCCGCAACGATCACCGATCCCGAACTCGCGGCCGAGTTCGAGCGATGCGCGCGCGAAGGCACGCCGCGGCCCGAAAGCCAGGCCATCCGCGCGCACACGCCCGACGTGATGCGGGCGTTCACGCAGGCCTGGACCCTCACGTTCCGCAACGGCGTGCTCGATCACGAGATCAAGGAGATGTGCCGCGTCTACGTCTCGAAGTCCATCGAGTGCGAGTATTGAGGGGTCCAGCGCTCCGTCCAGGCTGGACGGAAAGGCCTGACCGAGGACAAGTACGACGAGCTGCTGAAGTTCAAGACGTCAGAGAAGTTCAGCGAGCGCGAGAAGGCGGCGCTCACCTACACGAGCGCGATCGCCTGGGACGCCGAGATCGCGGACGATGAGCTGTGGGAGAGGCTGTACCGGCACTTCACCGTGCCGCAAATCGTGGAGCTCGGCTTCTTCGTCGCGCTGACGCTCGGCCAGCAGCGCTGGATCAAGACGCTCGGCATCGGCCACAACAAGGTGCTGGGGAGCAGCCCGCCGACCCCGTAGGGGCGACCCGGCGGGTCGCCCGTCATGCTCCGCGTGAATCGCTGACTTCCTCCAGGCGCCGCTGGCTCGGCTCGATGCCGAAAGCCATCACCACCACGATCTGCACGACGAGCAGCCCAATCAGCAGAGAGACGACGCCAGAGAGCCCGTGTGAGCGCAGCAGGTACACGACCGCGAAGGGCGTAACGATGGCGGAGGCGCGGCCGAAGGTGTTGCAGATGCCGGCGCCCCGCAGGCGGACCTCGGTTGGGAACAGCTCCGGGATGTAGATCGCAAAGAGGATCGTCACGAGCATGTAGATCGGGATCATCAGCAGGAATCCCGTGGCCGGGAGCCAGAAACGGCTCGTCACGAACGGGTAGATGCCGCCCAGCACGATCGCCAGCGCCGACGCGCCGACAATCACGCGGCGCCGGCCCCACGAGTCGGCGGTGAGCATCGCGATGGTCGATCCGATCGGGGCGCCAATCGACATGATGAGCGAGTAGCTGAACGAGGTCAGCATGCTCCGGCCTTCGCGCACGAAGAAGGTGGGCAGCCACGTCACGAACCCGTAGATGAGCGTGTTGCCCACGACGAGCGTGGTCGCGCCGACGAGCAGGCGGGGCAGGAGCGCCGGGCCGAAGAGGGCGCCCGTGCCGAGCGGCGGTCCCGGCGTGGGCGCGGCGGGGATCGGCGCGAGCTCGATGCCCCGACTCCTGGCATCGCGCTCGAACGCCTGGAGCACCGCCTCCGCTTCCTCGTGGCGGCCGGCCGAATCGAGCCAGCGGGGCGATTCGGGCATCGCCTTGCGCATGTACCAGACGACGAGCGCGCCGGCGCCGCCCAGGACGAACATCGCCCGCCAGCCGAGGCCGGGGATGATGAGTGTGCCGACCAGCGCCGACACCGGGAGGCTCGACACGGTGATGACCGACAGCACGCCGACCCATCTGCCGCGCGAGCGCGGCGGCACGAACTCCGTGAGCGTCGAGAACCCGACGACCATCTCGGCGCCAAGGCCCACGCCCATGATGCCCCTGAGCACGATGAGCCAGTCCATGGTCGGCACGAGTGCCGAGGCCAACGACGCGAGGCCGAAGATGAGGAGGTTGGCCTGATACGTGAAGCGGCGGCCGTAGCGGTCGCCCAGGAATCCCGTCAGGAACGATCCGATCATCATGCCGATGAAGGTGACCGACACGAAGCTCGCGTTCTCGTCGATGGTGGAGAAGCCGCCCTTGAGCGTCGCGCCGAGGATCGTCGCCGACGCATAGACGTCGAACCCGTCGATGAACATGCCGAGGCCGACGAGCATCATGACGCGCCGGTGGACGGATGAGAACGGCAGGCGATCGAGGCGGGCTCCGGCGTTGACGGACATGTCGGCTCCGCAGTCGGACGCGTGTTGACGGCTGAAGCGCGCTCATTCTGACACAGGCAGGCTTCAGGCTACAGGCTCCGGGCCTCAGGCCGTGCCCGGACTTCCGCCCCGCGTCACGCTTCGGGCCAGCAGATCTTCTTCCACGACCTCGCGCCTTCCGTGGTCGCCACCGGATCGGTACGGCGCGCTCGAGCACACGTCGTTTCATGCCGGCGCGGCTGGGGGCGCTGACCGGCCGACAGAAGACGTGCTGCTGACTCGGATGCAGGTCTATTTCTGAGCGACGCCGCCCGCCCTACTTGCAGATGGACGGTTCGATGGTCCGCATCGTGTATTTCACGTTGCGGTCAAGCGGCTTGAGCACGAACTTCGGGTCGATTGAAGGATCGGCCTGGAAGACAGTCAAGCCACACACCACCCTTGACTTCCCGCCCTGAACCGTCCCTGGTTTCGAGGCCACGACATCGACGACGATGTCGAACCTCGGGCTGAAGAGGTTCGAGAAGGCCTTGGGGACGGGCGGCGCCTGCAGCGGAGCGGACTGAGGCGCGCCGAGCAACGGCGCGACGGGACCGCTGGCGGCACTCTGCTGCGGAAATTGTCCGGCGAATGCAGTGCTGGCAAGTAGAACGCTCGCAATCGCGGCCATCGACACGAGGATCGCCAGCGGACGAAAACGACGTCGATCGAACATGGTCGTGCTCCAGGATGATGCCGCATACTACCACCGGACGGGACCTACCTTGTCATAGCGCCCGCGTAGGCTGATGACATGAGCCACAAGACGACAATCTCGCTGCGCACTGATGTCCAGGTCATCCCGGCCGGGTCGCCGTCCACTCGATACGTTCAGGTCTTGCTCACGGCGCCCGAAGCGCCCCGGGTCGGCCGAACGAAAACCGATTGACGTCGCGTTCGTCCTCGACCGTTCCGGGTCGATGGGCGGAAGCAAGATCAGGCTGGCCCGGGAGGCCGTGAAGCAATCGCTCGGGATGCTTCGGTCGGATGACCGCTTTTCGCTCATCGCCTACGACGATCGCGTCGAGGTCGTCGTCGAGTCAACCTGCGCTTCGTCCGAGGCGAAGCGCCACGCGCTCGCGCGGCTCGAGGACATCGACGCGCGGGGCTCGACCGACCTGGCGGGCGGATGGGCGGCCGGCTGCGATCAGATTGCGCCTCGCGCGACGGCTGACCAGCCGGGACGCTGCCTGCTTCTGACCGACGGTCTGGCCAACGCCGGAGTCACGGACGCGGGCGAGCTGGCGGCGCGCGCGGCGTCCCTCCGGGCACAGCATGTCGTGACGTCGACCTTCGGCATCGGGGCGGACTTCGACGAGGTGCTGCTCCAGGCGCTCGCCGAGCAGGGCGCCGGACATTTCTATTACATCGAATCGCCGGCGCAGATTCCGGATCTGCTCACGAGCGAGCTCGGTGAGGCGCTCGAGGTCGTGGCGCGCGACGCGGGACTTGCGCTCGAGCTGCCGGCCGGGGTGTTTGCCTCGCCGCTCACGCGCCTGGAGTCCGCCGCGACCCAGGATGGCATCAGGATCGCGCTCGGAGATCTCGTGTCGGGCCAGGAACTGGAGGTCCTGATCCGCGTGGATTTCTCGGCCGCCGCGGAGGGTCAGTTACTGGGCCTGCGCGTCTCGCTCGCCGACCGCGACGGCGCGTTGTCGGCGCCGCCGCAGGACGTGGCGTGGATTGGCGCGGCGGAGTCCGTCGTCCGACTTGCGCCCCGGTACCGCATCGTGGATCGCGCCGTGGCTGCCCTTGACGCGGCACGCGCGCGGCACGAGGCCCTGGCGTTCAATCGGGCAGGTGAGTTCGAGAAGGCGCGCTCGATCCTCGAAGCGGCGGCCGCGCGTATCCTGAGCTATGCAGGGGATGATCCTCAGCTCGCGCAGATCGTGCGCCGCCTGCGCGAGGACGCCGGGAGCTTTTCGGAACTGTTGTCGCCATTGGCTTCGAAGCAAGCGCGTTTCGCGTCCTACTCGCTCATGCACGACCGCGACGTTGACGGCAAGGCGAGGCGGAAGAAGAGAGGGTAGGTCAGGACAGTCGATTGATCGAGGGCCGACGCGGCGAGCTTCGACGGGAGGCAGTCGACCCGCGGGGCTCGAACAGCAGGTGGGTCCTCGCGGATTCCGCAAACGACTGCACGCTTGCCTCGAACGGAATCCGCGGGGCGTATTGCTCGCGAGCTTCCTCGATCTCTTCCAGGATGTCCGCGGCCAGCCGCGACGGCCTCAGGACGCGCGCCTGGTGGCCGAAGCCCAGGATCCACGCCCGCAGCGAGAAGTCGACCGCCACCTCCATCCGCAGCACGATCGAGCCGTCGTCGAGGCGTGTGACAGCCTGCGACTCGTGCCACTCGCGCTCCGCGACATACGGTGCGACCGAGGAGGTGAACTCGATTTCGACGCACTCGGTCCGGCCGCCCGAGAACGGGCCGAGCGAATGCCGGTACGGCTCGCTGTCCACCTCGACCGGCGTGAACGGCGCCTCGAGGACCTTCAGGCGCTTGATCCGCTGAAGCGCGAACGTGCGCATTTGCGCGTAGCCGGGAACAAAGGCATAGAGGTAGAGCCCGCCGTTCGTGAACACGAGCCGGTGCGGCTCGACCTCGTATCGCTTGATCTTCTTCGACGCAAACGAGTGGTAGTCCATCTCGACGCGCCGGCGATCGACCGTCGCGCCGGCCAGGCTGTCGACGAGCACGCTCTGCACCCCGAGACCGCCGGGCGGACGGCGGTAGGTCACGACCGCGGCGAGCTTGTCGAGATAGGCCTTCATGTGCGGGCTGAGCGAGCGCACGATCTTGGTGAGCGCAGACTTCAGGTCGGCGTCAATCGGCGATGCGCCCGACGCGCCGAGGCGCGAACGGGTCGCGTAGAGCGCGCAGAGCTCGGAGAGCGTGAACGAGGTCTCGGACAGCTTCCTGAACGGCTTGCCGCTCAGCCTCCAGCAGTTGGCGCCGCTTTCGCTTCGCTCGGGGTACAGCGGGAACCCGGCAGCTTGCAGCGCGTCGAGGTCGCGCCGGATCGTGCGCTGGCACACGCCGTATCGGCTCGCCAGGCTCGCGATCGTCAGGTCGGCCGCCGACTCGATGTCGCGCAGGATGCTCCACTGCCGCACGATCTCCCGGTTGCGTTCCTCTGCCGTCGTCCTCCTCCTGCGATGCTCGACGAGAGCCTACACGGACGCGCGAAGGATTACTAGCGAATGGACGTCAATGGCGGGGCTGCAGTCCTACGCGCGGCCGCCCGACTCGGGGTGGAGGACTCGAAGGCCCAGGAACTTCTCGAACGGATCAAAATCGCGATCGACGTGCAGGAGAGCGTGCCCATGTAACAGGCAGAATGTGGCGATCACGCAATCGATGGTCTTCCGCACCGAGCGTCCCTGCGAGCGGAGCAGCCGGTAGTTCCGGGCGGATTCGGTTGCGAGCGTTGGGCCTCCCGTCGAGAAGATCTCGAACCGGCGCAGGGCACGCAGTACGCGCTCGGCGTCCGGCTCGGACTGAACTCCTTGGAGGACTTCGCACAGCACCAGATCGAGCACACCGATCCTCTGCTGCGTCAGTTCTCGGTCGAGCCAGTCGACATGCGGCGTGACGGTGCCACTCAGATAGTCCACCCAGACGGAGGTGTCGACGATGACCATTCCGCTACCGGCGCGGCACCCGACCCTGCCGGCTCATTTCGAGATCGCCCGTCCAGCGAATGCGGCCCTTGAGCTGCCGGATCGCGGCCTGGCCCTGTGTGGCAACGAGCAAGCGCAGAGCACGATGGACGACGGCGCGTTTGGTCCGTTCGCCAGTCAGTTTCATGGCGCGCTCCACCAATTTGTCATCCAGATCGATGTTCGTTCGCATGGCGTCCTCGGTATGTGTAAGAATCGCAGACTCATACACATCCGTCAATGCCCTGGCCCGAGGACCACGTGACGCCCTAGCTGCAACGTTCGATCCTCGCCGGGCCCCCTGTGTTCCGTGGCCACCCATGGCCTCTCCTGGCTGGCGTTGAGGAAATCGCTACTTCCGCGCATCCAACGCGTGGCAGAAACCGACCAGAGAGTGGCGTCCGCAGGCAGGTCGACGCGCCGCATTGGCCTCGTGGTAGCGTAGGAGCGTGGGCCACACAACTGAAGCGGACAGCGCCGCGGAGTCCGGCGAGGATCTGTTCATCTCCGGCCAGGAGTTGCGGCCGCGCGTCGAGGCACGCGACTCGCGCCTCGTGCTGGTCGACGTCCTCTCCCGGGACAGCTACGAGATCACGCATATCCCTGGCGCGATCAGCTTCCCCTACGCGGACATGACCGAGCCGGCGCTGCTGAGCGCGTTCCCGGACCTCGACGCGGAGATCGTCGTCTACTGCGGCGGCGATACCTGAACGCTCTCACGGCAGGCGGTCGGCCTGCTGCGCGAACTGGGTTACCCGCGTGCGCGGGACTATCGGGGCGGAATCAAGGAATGGATGGAGCAGGGCTGGCCAACCGTCAGCGGATCCGAGCCGGACGGCGCCTCGGCATCTGAATCGGATGAGGCTCCCGGCGTGGCCTCGACCCGATCCCCTGGCGCGCGGCGAGGCTGTGCGGACAGGATCGTCGATCTCTTCGAGCGCCGCAGCACGGGCCAGCTGCTGGAGGCCTGGGCGGGAATGATCGTCGTCTGCGGGATGGTGTATTGGTCCGTCGGGGCATCGGCCTCGCACTCCCTGCTGGAGGCGGGGCACCCCGTTCCCTTCGATTCCAGCGGCCTGGTCACGGCGATCTACTTCAGCTTCGTCACGGCGACCTCGGTCGGGTACGGCGACGTCGTGCCGATTGGAGTCCTCCGGGCGGTTGCGATCGCCGAGGCCGCCGCGGGCCTGCTCCTCTTCGGCGCCGTCATCTCCAAGTTCGTGTCGCGCAAGCAGGAGCGGCTGGTCGAAGAGACGCACCGCCTCGCGTTCGAGGATCGGCTCGATCGCGTGCAGACCAATCTGCACCTCGTCCTTTCCGATCTCCAGGGCATCGCGACGCTCTGTGAAGAGGGGCGGGTGGAGAAGGCGCGGATCCGCGTACGCCTGGAGAGCGCCGTGCTCGTGTTCTCCGCAGAGATGCGCGCCATCCACGACCTGTTGTACCGGCCGCAGCAGACGCCCGACGAGCAGGTGCTCGAAGGCATCCTGTCGAGCCTTGCCGCATCGCTCCAGGAACTGGTCGACCTGCTGAAGTGCGGCCAGGTGCCTGAACGATCAGCCGTTCTGGCGAAGAACCTGTCCGCGATGTCGCGCCTGGCCGAAGGAATTTGCGGAGACTGCGTGCCCCGCGTCTACGCGGACGACCTTCGCGGCTGGATGGACCGCGTCAAGCAGACGTCCACGCTGCTCCGGTAGTCGCGCCAGATGCGCCTCGCGTCGCCCGACCCTGCTCACGCTACTCATAGATGACTTGCCGCCTGGGCGTGCGATGCGCCTTCGATTTCGGGAACGCGACCAGGTGGATGACCTTCCCGTCGACGACCAGGCCGCCGCCACTGATCGTGTTGCCCTTGATGCGCAGGTCCTCCCCAAGGCCGATTGCGTCGAATCGCTCCCGCGGGGCGTTCTTCAGCGTTGACAGGAACCGCTTCGGCTGCGGTTTCGCGCCGCTCGAGCCCGGATCCGTTTGGTCGAGCGCATCGAGGCCGTAGCTCTCGACGAGCTTGCGCATCGATTTTCGCCAGGTCGCCTGGCTGTCGAAGACGTCCAGGCCGGCAACGACGCCGTTGATGGTGAAGAGCGCCCCGGCCTGCCGCGGCACGGCCTCGAGCGCCTCGAGGAACCCGTCGAGCGTCGTGCGGTTCTCGTCGTACATGGCGGCGGCGGCACTGGTCGGCGAGTCGACGTGCAGCCGGTGCGCTTTTTCCTCGATGTCCTCCCAGACCTCGCCCTGGTCCGCGTCACGCGTTCCACACGCGCTCATCGAATACGACACGTGCTCCAGTTTTCGCGCCCGGCCCGCCGCATAATGCGCCCGCCCTGCCGCGGCGAACTCGCGGGACTGGTGCGCCCACCGGCCGGCCTCGACACAGGATACCGGAATGTGCAGCGTCGATCCCGCCGCGACCAGGATCGTGAGGTTGACGATGCGATTCTGCTTGGCGCCGACGAGCTCCTCGCCGTCCAGAATGAGGATGGATTGCTTCGCGCGGTTCCTGACGAGGAGCTCGGGCACGCTGCCCGACTCGGACACTTCGGTGACCGATACCAGACCGGCGGCGAGCGCTTCGTCCAGGGTGAGATACCCGGGCGCGGATTCCTCCGGCAGGAGGAGCGGGAACATCGTGAGATTCGCCGACGATACAGGCGTGCCGATTTCGAGTCGATCGATCGCCGCGACGATGGGGTCCATGAATGCTCCTTTCGTGAGCCGTGACAGCCGCACCGCGCGTGTCCAGCGGTGGCGCTGCCCTTGATGCACTCAGTCTAGGAGCGGGGTGTGACAGGAGAGGTCAATTGGCCTCGAGGGCCCACGCACTAGGGTAGAGGGCCGATCGCGCTCGAGGCGCGCACGTGACCCGATCTGTCACATCGGCCGGCTACGATCACCTCGAGCGCCGCGGGATGCGAGACAGGAGGCCGATTGATGACGAGCGGATCCGGGTGGAAGAACACGAAGGGCAGCCGCGGGGAAGTGCTGTGCCGGGCGGGCCGGAAGGACCTGACGCTGGCGGAGCTTCGCGTGCAAATGCTGCCGCCCCTTGCGCGGATGGTGGCGGCCATGTGTGACTGGGGGCCCAATAGCGCCAACGGTAGCCTCGGCGACGTGAGGTACATGATCTTGGACTTCGCCGCGACCGCCAGGCGCGTATTCTACGTTCAGATTCTCACGGAGCCGGGAGACCCTGTATTTGCGGAAGCCGTTTCCGGTGCGCGCTCCGCCCCCGTTCGCGCCTTCATGACTCCAGCGCGGCGCAGCGCGCTCACGGGCTTCGGTTTCCGCGTCGGCGGAAAGGCCCGGAATTTCCAGAAGATCGTCGATGTTCCGGGGCCGGCCGCCGCTCGGAATCTCGCCGACGAACTGCTGAGGATTCTGTTCGAGGTGTACGAGTATCGTGGGCGCCAGTCCCTGCGTGTGCAGCGCAAGTCCTACTCCCGGTGCGCGGCGGGCCGAATCCTTGAGTCGATCACGATTGACGATGTGCGCAAGATGACGGCCGCGGCGGGCCTGCAGGTACGGCCAGTCGATCCCGCCGATTACCCTGCAGGAAAGGAGCGTCGTCAAGCCGAGCGTGTGCTGCGTGTGGAGAAACCGTTCGGCTTCCTCATTCAAATGTGCGCGCCAACGGACGGCACGGAGGCCTCGTTCGGTGGCGTGTGCTTTCTGGCTGCGTTCGGCGGCACGCCGCACGTGACCGATGCCCTGCTCGTCGAGATCACCCGGCAAACGCCGTTCGCGCGTTTCCATCGCGACGAGGATGGGGACGTCGTGATGCGCTACGAGTTGCTGGTCGCGGGGGCCACGGAGGACTACTACCGGTCCAATCTCCGAATGTGGCTCCAGGTGTGGCTCGAAGCGTCCAAGCAGCTCGCACCTGACTTCCAGGTGAAGCCCGGCGCGCCTTCGGCCAGCGAGGTGTTGCACTGAGCCTGGCTGACCCGCCAGCCCGCGGCCAAAAGCCCCCAGGCGCGCGTCAATGCGGCGTCAAGCGTCAATACAATCAGTTGACATGTTCCCCTCAGGGGACATAATCAGCGGTGCCTGATTTCGTGGCCCCCCCGTGTCCGCGTCAGCACCGGTGAGGTCGGGCTCAGCCCAAAGAGACACCACGCACACCTCCGGTATCTCGAGGCGCATTGCCCGGGCATTCGGCGCACGCCCCCTTGGTCCGTCGGCGTAAACGACCCTCACGGCTCCGGGTCCGCCGCCCGGGGCTGCTGTTGAGCGCGTTCCGTGACAAGGGGGCCGACAATGCAGACCGAGGCTCTGGCGCCATCCGGTACGGCGGACGCCATACTCCAAGTTCTCACCTGGGTCCTCGTCGCTCTTGCGGCCGTGTGGTTGATCACGACAGTGATCAGGTACTTCTACCGGCGCGCGTACAACCTCACGCACGCCGAATCCGGCAAGTCACGCGACATCAAGCCGGACTTCCTGAAGGTCGACAAGGACAAGCGCCAGGCGGCCCTCGATCGGGGCGCTGCATACGACGCCAGGCTGGCCGCGCGCGAGACCGAATCCGCCGGAAAGGCGGCGACAGTCGAGAAGGCCTGGTACTGGTCGCGAATCGCCGCGACATCGGCGGCGATCCTCACCCTGGTCGCGACCGTCCTCTACACGCTCGACTCGGTCGAGACGATCGAGAAGGGACTGAAGCAATTCAGCTCGTGGGACCGGTTCGCCCAGCTGGTCAGTCAGCACAAGGTCGCCGCGGCGGTGGCGATTGCCGTCATCGGAGCGAACATCATCGCGACCGTCAAGACGATCAGGAAGGCAGCCGGCAAGCACTAGCGGAGGCATGAGATGGCGACCACCAACATCACGCTGAGCGACGACAACCTGCTGGGTGAGTACGTGCCGCTCGAAACCTTCAAGGGCGTGCTCGAGCAGCGTCTCGCCATCGGGCCCGACACGCTGGCCCTGCTCATCCGCGACGGCCAGATCGCCGAAGCCTCGGCCGGCGCGCACCTCGCCATCGGGGGCATCTGGCGGACGCTGAAGGACGCCGTCGCCGGCCGGCACGCCTTGCGCCTGCTCATCGCCGACTTGAAGCCGTTCCAGCTGACGACCTCGGCGAGCACCCTGACGAAGGACAGTGTGCCAATCGCGTGCGAGTTCACCATCGAGTTCCAGGTCAACCCGGACAAACCGGCGAACGTGCTCGGGCTCATGAAGGAGCACAGCGCGGTCACCAAGTCGAGCGTGCTCGGCCGGCTCTCGCCGCACCTGTTCGAGCGCGTCCTGAACGCCGCCGCGACGCGCGTGGCTGCCCTCGAACTCCGCGGCAACCCTGGGCTTCAGGACAAGATCCAGGCCGACGCGATGAGGGAGGTCGAACGCCTGGCGGCGGACGTCGGCCTCCTGGCGCGCGCGGTCACGGTTGGCTGGGGAACCAACGAAGAGGAGCAGGCCCAGATCCTCAAGCGCCAGCAGGAGCGCGAGCAGGAGCGGCTCGAGCGCGAGTTCAGGATCCTCAGCCGCGAGGTCGACCGGGAGGCCGAGACCACCGTCATCCAGCTCACGGCCGACCTGAGCGTCGAGAAGGCCAAGGAGCTCACCCAGGACGAGCTCCGCAACCTGATTCTGAAAGACGAGCTCAACTTCGTCGACGCGCGCGAAGCCGGCGTGCGCATCCAGCAGATGAAGGCGCTCGAGCACGAGCTGCAGCTGAACCGGACCGAGCGGCTCGATGGCTTGAAGGCCCAGCTCGAGGCCGAGCAGCACACGATCGAAATGACGCGCACGGGCGGCCTTCGTCGCGATGTCGAGCTGGACATCCAGACTCGCGAGCGGACCCATCAGCTCGAGGTCACGCGGATCCAGGCCGACATCCGGGTCGTCGAGCGGTCGATTGAGGAGATGGACCGCAAGCAGTCCCTTGCGCTCGGGCGCCTGGAAGAGCTGCAGCGGCTCGACATCGCCGCCAGGGCGCACGAGGACCAGATCAGGACGATGCGCGGGCTCCAGGACGTCGAGATCGATGGGGAGTCGCGCCGGCTCGACGTCCACATCAAGGGCGGCGACGCCGAGCACCGCCGGAAGATGGACGCCGCGAAGCTGGCCGAGGACTCGGCGTTGTCGCGCATCCAGGCGCTCAAGGATGCCACGCCGGAACAGATCATGGCGATCAACGCGGGTTTCTCGCCGCAGGTCGCCAACGTCATGATCGAGCAGGCCCGGGCCCGGGCCGCGGACGGGGCGGATCGCATGGCGCTCATGCGCGAGATGATCCAGCAGGCGCAGGACGCCAGGGTGTCATCGGAAGCGCAGGCCCGTCACCTGTTCGACTCCGCCATGCAGGGGGCGACCGGCGTGGCCCAGGGCGTCGGCGGCGCCGTCGCGGGCGGCGCGGCCTTGAGCGGTGGCGGGACAGGGCCCGCGCCCGCGGGCGCGACGACCGAGTGCCCCGGCTGTCATCGCGTCATCCCCGCTTCGGACCGGCACTGCCGGTATTGCGGGCGGCAGATGAGGCAGTAAGCCCATGGAGTGGAATCCGTACGGCGCCTGTTGCCAGCGCCACGCGATCGATGCCGCGGCCGGTTTCTGCCCCGACTGCGGCCACGCGTTGCTTCGCTGCATGGCCTTTGCGGACTGCGGCAGCCTCGTCACGCCGACCCAGGCGTGCCCGGTGTGCGTGGCGCCGGCCCTGATGATCGACGCGGGCGCTGTCGTGCAGTCGAAGGCCGGCGAGCGCCTGTCGGTACCGCTCATCCTGCGCAACGCCACTCCCTCGGCGCGTCCCTTCTGGGTGAAGCGCATCGTGAAGTGGGACGGGCGCGTCGACGAACCGGTGGCGCTCACGTGGGAACAGATCGAGGCGGGCGCCGAACGGCACTTCACGCTCGACACGCCGCCTATCTCCGAGGGCGGCACGCACACGCTGCGGGCGATTATCGTGATCGCCTCCCGCTACAAGGGACTCGAAGAGGAATACGCGTTCGCGGCGAGCATGGCCATCAACGTGACTGGGCAGGACACGCAGCTCATCGTCCAGAACATCAATCTCAGCGGCGCGCAGTTCCAGACCGGCGGGCTGGTGAACACGCAGCTCAATACCCGCCAGGCGTCCGGGACCTCACCATCCGCGCTCCAGGATCGCACGGTGCTCTCGCTCGAGCGCGCGGAGAAGTTCGAGCTCGAGCATGGCATCCGCGGCTATCGGGAGCTGAACCTGCGGGTGCCTCGGCACGTGGAATTCAGCTTCCACGGCTTCCGCGCGGCCGAGCGTCCGCCCGATGGCAGCACCATGCTGCAGGGCGGCCGGTTCGCCTGCGGGCGCAACGCGCGCACGCCCGACCCCGGCACGGGCGCCATCCCGAACGACATCTGCCTGCGCGCCTACGATCCGCGGAGCGGCGCGGTCGACGAGCCTGCGACGCTCGCGATCTCGCGCCATCACTTCGACCTGGTCGTCGTGAACGATCGCCTCTCTGTCCACGCGCGGTCCACGCACGGCCTGGAGCTGAACGGGAAGCCGCTGGAGTCCGGCCGCGTCGAGCCGCTCGAGGAAGGTGACCGGCTCGCGCCCATTCCCGGCCGCCCGGACAAGCTCGCGCTGGAGGTCAGATTCTCGGCATCGGTCGGATCGGTCGACCGGATTGCCATCAGCCGCACTCCGGGGATGGCGCCATGACCAATCCTGGCTGCGTCAGGTCCGTCCCGGGCCGGAGAGTACAACGATGAACTGCGCGAAGTGCAAGGCTCCGCTTCCCGCCGATGCGCTCTTCTGCCCGAATTGCGGCACCCGGCCGTCAGAGGCAGGCGCGGCGGCGCCCCCGGCCAGTGGAGGTGCCCGCACCTACAGCGGCCTCAGCACGGTCGCGCCGATGCGAGAATCCACCACGACCGCCCTCGAACCAGGCGCACTGTTCGCCGGACGCTACCAGGTGATTCGCAAGATAGGCGAAGGCGGCATGGGCATCGTCTACCAGGCGAAGGACACCGGCACGGGGCAGGAGCTGGTGCTCAAGCTGATCCATCCCGACCTCGTATCCGGAGAGCACGCAGTCAGGCGGCTGATGTCCGAGGGACTGACCGCCCGCCAGATTCGCCATCCCAACATTGTCGCGGTGTACGACGTCGCGCAGGCGGACGGCCAGCCCTACTTCACGATGGAACTCGTCAAGGGCGTGTCGCTGCGATCGTGGATGGTCGATGCGATACGCAGGGGCCGGGAGACGAGCCTCGAGATCGCCGCGGGGTTGATGAAGTCGATGCTCGCAGGCGTAGTCGAGGCCCATCGGATGGGCGTCGTGCACCGCGACCTCAAGCCCGAGAACGTGCTGCTCTGCGGCGACCCGTATGCCGGCAACTTCGACCTCAAGATCCTGGACTTCGGCATCGCCCGGGCCGTCAACGCGCCAGCCTCAGCACGAAGCGGGAACGCGGTCGGCACGCCGATCTACATGGCACCCGAGCAGATGACGTCGGCCGACGCCGTCGGGCCGCCCGCCGACATCTATTCGCTGACCGTGATCTTCTACGAGCTGCTCATGGAGGCGCCGCCGCAGTCCCGCTGGGAGCCGGTGGGCAAGAGCCGCCCCGGCATTCCCAAAGGCATCGACGACCTGATCGAGAAGGGACTGGCCGCCAGGCCGCGCAGCCGGTTCGCGACCGCGGCAGAACTCGACCACGCCCTCGACGCGGCGATGGGCCAGGTGATGGCGAGAGTGCCTGTTCACGACACGCCGATCAACGTCACGGTCCCGCGGCGTTTGTTCCCGCTTTCGAATCGCGCCAAGCTGTGGATCGCCGGCGGGATCGTGTTCGTGTTGATCGGCATCATCGGCAACATGATCGGGGATCGCGAGGCGGGCAGAACGACCGTGCAGCCCCCGCCGCCTGAAACGCAACAAGGGCAGCGGCAGCCGCCGCCGTTGCCGCCGCCGGAGGTCAAGCCTCCGCCGCCGCAGCGCCATTCAACGCCGGCGGCTACTGGCTGGATCCGAACGGCAACCGGTTCACCGTGCAGCACGACGGCGTGAACTTCATCGCGGACGGATTCGTCGTCGGGTACGGCATCGTGAACATGACCGGGACGCTCACCATCACCGGCGCGCAGTTCATCATGCGAACCGGGGGCGGCGTGGTGATCGGAGGCAGTGGCAGTCTGTACATGTGCGGGGTGGGCATGCCGCACCTGAGCTACATGCTCGCTGACGGAACCAGGGGAGACTTCCGGATCAATCACGTCCAGTAGCGACGGGGCCTTGCCGTCGGGTCGGAGCCTCGAAGAGAAGGGAGAGCCGGCATGAAGTGCTACAAGTGCGGGGCCCTGCTTCCACCCACCGGCAACCGGTGTCCGGCGTGCGGCCAGGCCATCTACACGAGGTTCGGCGCGCCCGGGGCGGCGATGGGGCGCCGCCTCGATGGCTGCCTGCCCGCTGCGCCATCCGCGGCTGATTTCCACGCGGTGCCGAACCTGGCGTCGCTCCCGCGGCGCGTCGATCTGCGCCCTGACTGCTCGGCGGTCGAAGACCAAGGCCAGGTGGGAAGCTGCACGGCGAACGCGATTGTCGGTGCGATGGAGTTCCTGGAGCGCAAGAAGGGATTGGCGCCGGTCGATCTGAGCCGCCTCTTCGTCTACTACAACTCGCGCCGAATGGGGGGACGGGCAGGGATGGACCTCGGGGCGACGATTCCGGAAGCCATGGCTGCGTTTCTCGCGTATGGCGCCCCGCCCGAGCCGCAGTGGCCGTACGATCCCGAGCGGGTGACCTGGGAACCCGATCAGCCCATCTACAAGGAAGCGCTGCCCCATCAGCCCGAGGAATACGCGCGCGTGGACGGGACCGAAGCCATCAAGGGCGCGCTCGCCCGCGAGCATCCGGTCGTGTTCGCGACGAGCCTGCCGGACCGGTGCTACGAAGAGGCCGGCCGCACGGGCCGCATTCCGGCGCCGGCTGCCGCGGAGCTCGACGCCGTGCGCACCGACTGCGGGACGCACGCCATGCTGCTCGTCGGCTACGACCTCGACGAGGGAACCCTGCTCATCCGCAACAGCTGGGGCCAGGAGTGGGGCGACCGAGGCTATTGCCGGATTCCGGTCGAGGTCTTCGAGGCCTCGGCCGCCCACGGCGCGGCGTGGATCCTCGGCGCGCTCGAAGCGACGGGCGCGTTCACGGTCATGCGTCCCGCGCGGGCGGGCACGCCGGTTGAGGGAGGCGTCCGGGACCTGGCGGCCAAGATGCGCGAGGAAATCAGGGGCAGCCTGACCAAGGACCTGGCCGAGTCCTTCAAGGAGATCAAGAACCGCGTCACGCCGCCGCGGCGGTAGCCCTCACGCTTCAGCGCGTCTGGTGGCGTCGCTACCGTTGCCGCCCTTCGAACTGACGGCAGGCTTTGGCTGCGCAGCCGGAGCACGATGATCCCCGGAGTCCCCGATGGATCGTGGCGGCGGATATCGCACGCTTCAGCGGCGTGGCGCGCGACGCGCCATGGTAACGCACTTGGAACGCGGCGACGCAGCGGGCCACGTCCGCTGCAAGCGTTTGTTGGGCGGCGCTGTTGCCTCCTCGGGGTTACTGATTGTGCGGAGGGGCGCTCGGGATGAGCGCGAAAGGTCCCGACGAAGCTAGCAGGAATACACACTCTGACTGTTTTCCGCACTTGACAGAATGCTCCGTGTTTGGAGGGATTTCTGAGTACGAACCGGGACCAAGAGTCTTTTCACGCGAGCCGGCATACCGCACGATAATCGTTCCTGAGATCACAACGACCCGTTCTACTGACGGATGCTTGTGCGGTGGCGGCGCATAGCCCGCGGGAAACTTCCGAAGCATGCCGTGTTCCCCGGTCGTCGGGTCTCCCCAAAGCGGCACACTCCGAACAGCCAGAAGTTCCTTGTCCACTTGCCACTTCATTTCTCCGTACGACCACACCTTCGCTGCCTTAGGCGATTCCTGAGCCAGAGCACCGATGATAAACAAGAAGTAACCAAGCGCAACTGCGACTGCGATTCCGGCACCGAGCGATCTACTCATGGGGCACCCTCTTTCTCGTGATACCAGGACTCAAACGTTACTTCAGAAGGCCAGGGTCACGTCCGCCCAACGCTGAAATCCAGGTCGAACGTGACCAGGGCGTGAGCTTCCGCGGCGTCGCGCGCTCGCCGCCCTTGGTTACAGGGTCGGCGGATCGGCGAGGAATTTCCAGAGAACCCTACACGCACCGGATGCCGGCTCGGCCGGGCTCCTGGCTGAGGAATTGCTGCGGATCCTCTACGACGTCTACGACTATCGAGGTCGAGCGACGCTGAAAGTACATCGGCGGTCTGACGCGCGGTCCAAGCCCGGAGCCGTGTTCACCGGGGTCAACCTCGGCGACGTGCGCAAATTGACAGAGTCCGCAGGACTGGTGGCGAGGCGCCCGGACCCTCTGTCCAGCACGCCAGGCCGGGAGCGTCGCGAGGCGGCCCGCATCCTCATCGTCGAGGAGCCATTTCGATTCGTGATCGAATTGTGCGACCCTTCGGATCGCCGATCCGGGACGTATCGGGGCGTCTCATTCCTGACGGCGATCGACGGGACCGGCCACGTCAAGGACCGGGACATCCTCGAGATATCCGAGACCTTGCCGTTCGCCCACCTATGCCGCGACCAGGACGGCGACATCATGATCAAGTCCGAGTTGATCCTGGCGGGAACCTCGGAAGCGCATTACCGGGAATTCCTCGACGTCTGGCTCCGCGTCTGGCTGCAAACGGCAGCGCTGGCTCGTCCGGCTCGGCGGCGGCGGGGCGGGAAGTGTGGCCCCGTCGGCCCACGTGGCGCGCCGCACCTCGTTCCACGCCTCCGCCATCGTCTTCGGCGGCCGCCGGAGCTAGGGTGAGGGCCATCCGTGGCGTCGCCGCACCCTGATCCCCTTCTTGAGGTGCGTCGTCCGTCCTGATCTCAGCGAGCGAGGTTTCGGCGCGAGTCAACGGTGGCGTGTGAATTAGGCAATTGACATCGGTCTTACAAGTTGTATTATCTACCTCATGAGGCAGCCGACTCCGTCACTCTCCGAGAAAGAGCGCCTCGTCCTCGA
This sequence comes from uncultured Acidobacteriota bacterium, assembly GCA_963695795.1. GTDB lineage: Bacteria > Acidobacteriota > Vicinamibacteria > Vicinamibacterales > JAKQTR01 > CAVOHU01. The sequence goes on from CAVOHU010000004.1 coordinate 700,021, forward strand.
ACTGCTGACGTCCGAAGGACCAATGTTTGGCCTCCACATGGTCGCGGCGTCGGGCGGCGCGCTGAAGCGCGGCACGATCTACGTCACGCTCAGCCGGATGCAACTCAAAGGGTACGTCCAATCCGAGCAGGAACCCTCGCCGCCCGGCGCGATCGGTCTGCCCAGGCGAATCTACCGCCCAACGCCGCTTGGCGAACGCGTGTTGCGCGCATGGAGAGGACTCTTGCGTGAGCTCGAATGGGAGACGTCGCGATGAGCAAGGCCGCGCCGAGGATCGGAGGCAGGCTGCATGCCGCGGCGAGGCGCGTCCTCGATGCCCGGGCAGTCTTGCAGGTGATCGAGCCGACGCTGGCCGATCTGCAGCATGAACTGCGCGGCGAGAAGCGTTTTCTGCGGCGGCTGTGGATCAGATGGCGCGGATACGCCGCGTTCTGGCAGGTGCTGTGTCTCGACCTGATCTGGGAGAGATCATCAATGGACCGACATGTCATGCTCCGATTGATCGCGGGGACGACGCTGGCGCTCGCGTGTTACGTGATCGTCCTGCGCCTTCTGCCCGCCGTGCTCTTCTTCACGCCCACGTTGCGCAGTTCATGGATGCCGTACCTAGTGGTCGAGGGACTGGCCTCGGTCATGCCGTTCGCCGTCTTTGCCTTCGTCCTTTGGTGGGCGCGTTCGGGGGCGTTCGGCGAACAGCGCGTCAAGACGGCCTTGTTCATCGGTGTGATCGCAGGGTTGGTTGCGACCTCGATCGGGATGTGGGCTGTTCCACCGTCTCTGCGAACTGTGTCCACGTCCCCCGAGTTCTCTTGGGCAGCCCGTCTGGGCCTGGCAACGATTCAATGGGTGTGGGCCTCGATCGCCGTCACCGCGTTCGCGCTTCTGGGATTTGCGATCGCGCCGTACTCGCGCCGCAGGATTTTGCTCTGCCTCTTGTGGGTGGGGGTGCCCCTGGTGTTCGTGATCGTCCAGAGCGTGATCTCAGTCGCGACCGCGCAACTGATGGTGCGCTCGCTCACCTGGGTCATGTTGGCGCGCTTCGTGCCCTGTCTTGTCGTGCTGGGTCTCTCCGGGTGGATGTTGCGCCCGGAAAGAGTCGCAGTGTGACGCCTCGGCTCCCGCGTCGCAGGGCTGCGTGAACGACAAACGCGATTGCGGAGCGTCGGCACGCTCAGGGTCTGAGGCGGACGCAGGTGGCTCGCCATGAGCGAGCGCGGTGACGATGTGCGCTCGATACGCGAGTCGAATGGTGCGCCCGACAGGATTCGAACCTGTGGCCTTCGGCTCCGGAGGCCGACGCTCTATCCAGCTGAGCTACGGGCGCACGTCAAACACCTGGCTCGCCATGAGCGAGCACCTCGTTCAAGATGCACGCGACGGGCGAGTCGAATGGCGCGCCCGGCCCTTCGACTGCGCTCAGGACTCGGGCTGCCGTCATTGGCTCGCCATGAGCGAGCACCTCGTTCAAGATGCACGCGACGGGCGAGTCGAATGGCGCGCCCGGCCCTTCGACTGCGCTCAGGACTCGGGCTGCCGTCATTGGCTCGCCATGAGCGAGCACCTCGTTCAAGATGCACGCGACGGGCGAGTCGAATGGCGCGCCCGGCAGGACTCGAACCTGCGACCTACGGATTCGAAGTCCGGCGCTCTATCCAGCTGAGCTACGGGCGCAAGGCGATCCATATTAGCACACGGGTTCGGCGCCGCCCGCCGCGATCGGCCCTGTCCGTTTCACGGCCCGTAGCCTGAAGCCCGAAGCCCCCTGGTGTAACCTAAGATCGTGAGCGATCCGGTCCGCGCCAAGAGCCTGGCCGACTCGCACGGTTCGATTCCCGTGCCGGCCACCGCCTCCTTCTGGCGCAAGTTCTTCGCGTTCGCCGGGCCAGGCTACCTGGTCGCGGTCGGCTACATGGACCCGGGCAACTGGGCCACCGACCTCGCCGGTGGAGCGCGCTACGGCTACACGCTGCTGTCCGTGGTGATGCTCTCGAACCTGATGGCGATCCTGCTGCAGTCGCTCTCGGCGCGGCTCGGGATCGCGAGCGGGCTCGATCTCGCCCAGGCCTGCCGGGCGTATTACTCCAGGCCGGTCAGCCTGGTGCTCTGGGTGCTCGCGGAAATCGCCATCGCCGCATGCGACCTCGCCGAGGTGATTGGCTCGGCGATCGCGCTGCAGCTGCTCTTCGGCATCCCAATGACAATCGGCGTCGCGCTGACGTCGCTCGACGTGCTGATCGTGCTCTACCTCCAGCAGTACCGCTTTCGCGTGGTCGAGGCGCTCGTGGTGATGCTGATCCTCGGAATCACCGCAGCCTTCGCCATCGAACTCCTGCTCGCGCGACCGGACGTGGCCGGCGTGCTGAAGGGCTTCATCCCGGATCCGGCCATCATCGGCAACGGCGACATGCTGTACATCGCGATCGGCATCCTCGGCGCCACGGTGATGCCGCACAACCTCTACCTGCATTCGTCCATCGTGCAGACGCGGGCCTACGGGGACTCGGACGCGGGCCGGCGGCAGGCGATCAAGTTCGCGTCGCTCGACTCGGTGATCGCGCTGACGGTGGCCCTCTTCGTCAACGCCGCGATCCTGATCGTGGCGTCGGCGACCTTCCACGGAACCGCGTACGAGTCCATCGCCGATTTGTCGGACGCCTACAAGCTGCTCGCCCCGCTGCTCGGGACGACGATGGCCAGCACGCTCTTCGCGCTCGCACTGCTCTTCGCCGGCCAGAACGCGACGCTGACGGGCACCCTCGCCGGCCAGATCGTCATGGAGGGGTTTCTCAACATCCGCCTGCGGCCGTGGCTGCGGCGGTTGATTACGCGGCTGCTCGCCATCGTGCCTGCGCTCATCGTCGCCATCCTGTATGGCGAGCGCGGCATCGGCGCGCTGCTCGTGCTGAGCCAGGTCATCCTGAGTCTGCAGCTGTCCTTCGCGGTATTCCCGCTCGTCTGGTTCACCGCCGACAAGGTCCTGATGAAAGGTCTGCCCTCGCCCGTCTGGATGCGGGTGCTGGCCTGGCCGACGGCCTGCGCCATCGCGGCGCTCAATGGCTGGATGTTATGGGGCGTCATCGGCGAGTGGTTCTAACGGCGGGCCGGATGCCGCGTCAACAGGGTTGAGGAACGATGTACAAACGCATTCTCGTCGCCGTCGAGAATTCACCCGCCGACGACACCATCCTCGAGCACGTCCAGCGGCTCGCCAGGCTCACCGGCGCCAGCCTGCTGCTCGTGCACGTGGCAGACGGCTGGGTGGCGCGCGCGTTCGACGAGCTCAACCTCCGGGAGTCGCAGGAAATCCTGGACGACCGCGCCTACCTGGAACGGCGGAAGGAACAGCTCACGCGCCTCGGCTTCGAGGTCGAAACGCAACTCGCGATGGGCGACCCGGCCAACGAGCTCGTCCGGATCTCCGCGGCGGAGCACGTGGATCTCATCGCGATGGCCACGCATGGGCACACGCTCATCAAGGACCTGCTGTTCGGCGCGACGGCCGATAAGGTCCGGCACCACGTCAAGGTGCCCGTGCTGCTGCTGCAGGCGCCCGGGTTCAGGGAGAACTGAGGGATCGCGGCGTCAATCTCCGGCCATCGGCCGCGTTTGTCCCTTAATGCCGCCGCTCCCTCAGTTCCCGTTCCGCAGCCAGCCAGTCATCGGTCGGGTTCCCGGGTGCGCCGCCTCGCCTGACGTAGATTTCGTACGCCCGCTGGGCGATCTCGGCATGCTTGGGCTCGCCAGGAGTGACCGTCGAAGGCCAATCCGCATTGCGCGTCCGCCTGGCCGCTGGAGGATCCTTCGGGAGTGGCGCGGATTCCGGAGCGGGCGACCTCTCGCTCAGCCCGGACCGATCGGCGGACGAAGCCCGCGCCCCGCGCGGGGCCGACGACTGTCGCGTCCGGCGAGCTTTCCGCGCCGGCAGGGCTTCGGATTCGCCGCGATCCGCGCTCTCAATTCCTTTGCGTGACTTGGCCATAACTGCTCCGTCTGCGAAATCCGCTCAGCGGCACCGAGCGCAGGTGACAGGGACAACGGCGCGCCTGACCGCCGAGCAATGATCGTGGAATCTACTGAGTCTACCACGTGGGGACGGGAACGGCTGAGCCGCCCGTCGGCCCGACCGCGCCTTGCGGAGCCGGGTCGCCAGAAGCCGAGGAGGCAGGTCCGCAGACGCCCGCCCCGGGCATCCCGTCTAACTTTGGGGGCTGGAGGCTGGAGATTCAGGAACCCGCGCCAGCCGGCCGCCGTATGGTTCAGTAACGGTTTTCGAGCAGGCCGATCCCCCGATCCTTCATACACATAGCGAAAGGTGACGAGCGTGAAAGTACGACGACCAAAGCTCCTGGTGGTTGGAGGTGTGGCCGTGGCGCTCATCGTGCTGATCGCCTGGACGACGATGTCCAAGACCGCGGCCAGCATCGACGCGTCCCGCATCGTGGCCGTCGAGCGCGGTGACCTGGCCAAGTCGGTCGTCGCGACCGGCCGCATCCAGCCCATCTCCAAGGTCGAAACCAAGTCCAAGGCCAACGGAATCGTCCAGGAGATGAAGGTGAAGGTCGGCGACCGAGTCACGGAAGGGCAAATCCTCATCGAGCTCGACAAGGCCAACCTGGCGGCCAGGCTGCGCGAGGCGCGCGCGGCTCTCGAAGGTGCCGAAGCCAATCTCCAGGCCGCGGAAGCCGAGCTCACGAAGAATCGCGTCGAGGCGGAGGGCCCGGGCGTCCCGTTCGCGAGGCGAAACGTCGAGCGGGCGTCAAAGCTCTTCCAGGACAAGCTGATCTCGCAGCAGGCGCTCGACGACGCAAAGAGCACGCTCGAGCAGGCCGAAAATTCCCAGCGCGCCGCGCAAACGCAGCTGACCGTGGCGGCGGCGCGCGTCGCGCAGGCCAGGGCCGCGGTGGCGCAGGCGAAGGCAGCCGAGGAGCGGGCGGCCGAGGAGCTGGCGAACGCCACCATCCGTTCGCCGATCAACGGCATCGTGCTCTCGCGCCCGGTCGAGCTGGGGAGCCCGGTGTCGTCGATCCTGAATCTCGGCGCGAATGCGACGCTCGTGGTCGTGCTCGGCGACATCTCGAAGGTGTTCGTGAGAGGCAATGTCGACGAAGCGGACATCGGCGCGGTGCGGCTCGGGCAGCCGGCGCACATCAAGGTGGAGACGTTCCGCGATCGCCAGTTCGAAGGCAAGGTGACGCAGATCTCACCCCTGGGCGTGGACAAGGACAACGTCGTGTCCTTCGAGGTCGAGGTGTCGATCGACAACGCCTCGGGCGAGCTGCTCGCCAACATGACGGCGAACGCCGAGATCGTGCTCGAGCTCCACAAGAACACGCTCATCATCCCCGAGGCCTCGATCGTCTACGACAGCAAGCGGAACGCATCGGTTGACGTCGCCGCTCCGGGCACCAAGACCGGCCGCGAGCGGAAGCCGATCAAGGTCGGTGTGAGCAACGGGACGAAGACGGAAGTCCTGAGCGGGCTGACGGAAGGGCAGAAGGTGGTATTGCAGTAGCCGGCAGACGGCTATCGGCTGGCGGCGAACGGCCAGAACATGCCTTCAATTGCTGATCTCTTCGCCCAGACGTTCTCGAACCTGCGCGCCAACAAGCTGCGCAGCTTCCTGACGATGTTCGGCATCGTCTGGGGCGTGATCTCGATTCTCGTCCTGTCCGCGATGGGCGAGGGGTTCGCGCGCGGCAACCAGAAGGTCATCGAAGAGCTCGGCAAGAACATCCTGATCATCCGCAACGGCCGGACGAGCATGCAGGCGGGCGGCGCGCGGGCCGGGCAGCTGGTCAGGCTGACGCTCGACGACCTTCACGCGCTGCGGCGCGAGACGAAGCTGCTCGAGTCGGTCAGCCCGGAGCTCATCCGCGGCGGCCTGATGGCGAAGAGCGCCTACAACGCCAGCTCGCTCCAGATCAGCGGCATCTGGCCCGTCTATCAATACCTGCGGACGATCGAGGCGGACCGCGGCCGGCTGGTCAACGACGAGGACTGCGCGCAGGCGCGGCGCGTCGTCGTGCTCGGGTTCGACGCGTCCAAGCAGCTCTTCGCCGATCGTGATCCGATCGGCTCGCCGATCACCTTGAACGGCCTGCCGTACACGGTGATCGGGCGCGTCCGGAAGAAGCAGCAGGATTCGAACTACACGGGCCAGGACGACCAGCGGCTGTTCATGCCGTACGAGACGGCGCGCAAGGACTTCCCGCTGCCCGGAAATCTGAATACCCCGGATCACCTGTCGACCATCATCGCCGGGCCCCGGCCGGAGGTGCTTCCCGTGATTCGGGAGATCATGGAGCGGGAGAAGGACGTCCGGGCGTACTTCGGCACGAACTCGCGAGGGCCGGTCGAGCAGGACGTCCGCAACGTGCTCGCCAGGCGCCACAACTTCGATCCGCAGGATCCGGAGGCGGTCAGTTTCTGGAACACGGCGGTCGAGTCCGTCATGTTCGCCAAGATGATCGAGGGCATGGATCGATTCTTCCTGGCCGTCAGCATCGTGACGCTGATGCTCGGCGGCATCGGCGTGATGAACATCATGCTGGTTGCGGTGCGCGAGCGGACCTCCGAAATCGGGATTCGCAAGGCGCTCGGCGCGACCTCGCGCAGCGTTCAGTGGATGTTCTTCGCGGAAGGGCTGCTGCTGACCGGATTGAGCGGCATCGTGGGATACCTGCTCGGCGCCGGGCTCTGCGGGTTGATCAACCTGACGCCCATGCCGATGCGGTTCAGCGGGATGATCATCACGTGGCAGGTGAACCTGTTCGCGGTGGCGATGCTCGTGCTGGTCGGCGTGGCGGCTTCGACCTATCCGGCCCGCCGTGCCGCGATGCTGCCGCCGATCGAAGCGCTGAGGTTCGAGGCCTGATAATGCTCCTGAAAGAAGTCCTCACCCAGGCGTGGAGTTCGCTCGTCGCGCACCGGTTCCGGGCCGGTCTGACGATGCTCGGCATCGCGTGGGGCATCGTGACGGTGACCTCGCTGATGGCGTACGGGAACGGATTTCACGACGCGCTGTTCTTCGGGTTCCGGAACGCGTTCAACACGGGCGTCGCGGTCATCTGGGGCGGCCAGACCAGCATGCAGGCCGGCGGCGAGCGCGCCGGCAAGCGCGTCTTCCTCAAGCTCGACGATGTCGACCCCATTCGCCAGCTCGGCCTGGTGAAGCTGGCCAGCCCGGAGATCTACGAGTCGCTGCCGCTGACCTTCGGGAATCGTCAGACGACGGCCGGCGTGCGAGGCGTGGCCCCAGAGTACGGCGTGATGCGGTCGGAGACGCCTTCGGACGGCAGGTTCATCAATGCCGAGGATGTCGAGCGGCGCCGGCGGGTCGCCTTCATCGGTACGGACGTGGCCATCAAGCTGTTCGGCAACAGTCCGGCGGTGGGGCAGACGTTTCGAATCCGGGGCGTCTCGTTCGAGGTGATTGGCGTGCTGGCGGACAAAGCGCAGCTCTCGAGCTATTTCTACTCCGACAAGCGAAGCGTCTTCATCCCGTACTCATCGACCGAGCAGATCTTCCACCAGGACTACCTGGACACGATCGTGGTTCAGACGATCTCGCCCGAGTTCCACGACCGGGCGATGCGTCAGGTGCGCGGGGTGATCGCCGAGCGGCATCAGTTCGATCCGCGGGACGAGCGGGCCGTGCAGATCAACGACAGCGCCGAGATCCGCCAGATGGTCGGGGACATGGCGTCGGGGCTGAAGATCGTCCTCGTGTTCATCGGGTCGCTGACGCTGATGATTGGCGGCGTCGGCGTGATGAACATCATGCTGGTGTCCGTGAACGAGCGCACCCGGGAGATCGGGCTTCGGAAGGCACTCGGCGCGCGCCGCGGGCACATCCTCCTGCAGTTCCTGCTCGAGGCGCTCGTCATCACGTCCTTCGGCGGCGCGGCCGGCGTCGTCCTGACGGCCATCGTCATCAACCTCGCGGGGGTGCAGCCGTTCCTCGCCGATCTCATCGGCGATCCGACGCGAGGAACCGACATCCACCTGCTCCTCACGCCGGACGTGCTGCTCTCCACGACCCTCATCCTGATGCTGACCGGCATCCTGAGCGGCCTGTGGCCGGCCATGCGCGCGTCCCGCCTCGATCCGATCGAAGCGCTGAGATACGAATAGGCCAACCCGGAGGCCGGGTCTCCGAATCAGATGTAGGCCGGGTCCTCGAATCAGATGTAGGCCGGGTCTTTAGACCCGGCAACTGCGTGGCCACATGTTGGCCGATTGGCCAGAAGTTGGCCTGATCCTGAGACTCCCCACGCCGGCTCTGACCCCTCGACAAGGCTCGGGGTCCCCTGAGCTTCGCCGAAGGGGAAGAGCCGGCCTACACCAGACCGAGCTCGTAGGCCGGGTCTTCAGATGCTATGAGGACGCGGCGACGAGCTGCGCCGGCCCTGCCGCCAGAGTTTCCCGTGCCCCGCCCTTACGGCGGAACACGGGAAATCTGATGCGTGATTGAGGAGGAGTCGAAGAGGCGAGTGGGTCAGGCTCGCCTCTTCTTGGGCCGGCGATACGGAGGCCGCCGCATCACCGGGAGGCTTGCGACAGTGTCTCGATGCCTCACCAGTACGCAAATAGCGGTCCATATCCAGCGCGCCTGACCAGCCCGGCTCCAACCCGAACTGGCGCTTCACGTTAGATGCGATTGGTCGGTTGAGGCAGGCCCAGGCCCCGCCGGAACGGCCCGACAGGTGTGTCATTCCGCCCGTCAGCCTTGCCTGGGTGCGTGTCAAAACGCGCTGGTGAGGGCCCCCGGCGGCGTTCCCGCGAGGTCTCCGCGTGCTCCGTTATTTCTTCGGCGGCAGGGCCAGCGACTCGACCCGCTGCTTCCACGCCGAGGGCGGCATGGCCGACGCCTGGTCGATCTCGGCGGCAGCGACGACGAGCGTCCGGAGCGCCGGGACGACCATGAGTTGAACGGCCCCGCGCACGGCCGCCGCCTTGTCGAGGAGGGCCATCGCGCCATCCCGCCAGGCCGCGGGCGGCTTCTCGGCGGACGCGATAAAGGAGAGCGCTTCGTGTCCAATCGTGCCGGCCGACGCGAGGTCGTGGCCGAGCGGGCCGATCTCCGCCAGGACCGGCGCGCGATCGATGATCCGGTCGAGCGCAGGAACGAGATTCCGCCACGCCTGGAACACCCCCGCAAGATCGAGTCTCCGGTCGGTAAATCGCGGCGCGTCAGAGAGCAGGTCATCGACGAGCCCGTTGAACGCGATCGCCGGGAGGCTCTCGGGCCGGGCCGCGTCGACCAGACGCGTCATCGGCGAGAGCTGCGTGCCCGGCTGTGCGGACCCGCGGCGGTACCCCTTCACCGGCTCGACGACCGAGATCAGGACCTTCAGCGGCTCGATCGATGCGGACCTCGCCAGGCGCCGGAGCATCACGTCCTGCTGACTCTCGTGCCTGAGACCGAGGTCCTCGAGCTGAAGCGATATGACGGCGAGCCGCCGGTACATGTCCGGCACGTCCCGCACGGAGCCGGGTGACCAGAACCGTTCAGCAATGGCCGCGGTGCGCGGCCAGATCCTCGAGTCCACCGTCTCCGGCGTCACCCACTCCGCCCACATCGTTGCCTCCCCGCCCAGCACGCGAGCGGCTTCGTCGGCGGTCAGCGTGGAGCTGGCCGGGAGCGGATCGACCAGGTAGTGCTGCGACGCGGGCTGGATGAGATCGATGTAGTAGCCGTTCGAGAGGATGCCCCGGAAGCCCTTCCGCGCGCCATCGGCCAGGTTCGCGGGCCCGCGCCACGACTGCACGACGATGTCGGTGGGCAGATCGGGGTGGAGGATTTCGTCCCAGCCGATCATCTTCTTGCCGTGCTTCTTCAGGATCTTCGAGAGGCGCTGATTGAAGTACGCCTGCAGCGCGTGCGCGTCGGCCAGCTTGTGCTTCACCATGAAGGCCTTGATGGCGGCGTTCGCGCTCCACTGTTTGCCGTTGTTCTCGTCGCCGCCGATGTGCATGTAGGCGTCGGGGAAGAGCCCGGCCATCTCGCCCAGGAAACCGTCGAGCAGCTTGTAAGTCTGTTCCCGCGCCGGATCCATCGTCGGATCGAACACGCCCCACTTGCGTTCGATCTGATAGGGCCCCGGGGCGCTGGCAAGCTCCGGATGTCCTACCATCCACGCCGACGTGTGCCCGGGCATGTCGAACTCCGGCACCACACGGATGCCGCGCTCGGCCGCAAACGAGACGATGTCGCGAATCTGATCCTGGGTGAAGAACAGGCCGTCCGATCCCATCTGGTGGAGCTTGGGGTACTTCCGGCTCTCCACGCGGAATCCCTGGTCTTCCGTGAGGTGAAGGTGGAGGACGTTCAGCTTGACCGCCGCCATGCCGTCGAGGTTCCGCTTGATGACCTCGATGGGCAGGAAGTGCCGGCCGACATCCATGAGCAGGCCGCGCCACGGAAACCGCGGCGAGTCCTGGATGCTCACGGCCGGGAGGAAGTAGCCGTCGCGATCGCCCTGCAGCAACTGCAGCAGCGTCTCGAGCCCGCGCAGCACACCGATTGTCGTTGCGGCCTGCAGCCTCGCCTGCCTGTCGTCGATCTCGAGCGAGTAGCTCTCGTTCTCTTCGACCGTTGGCACGCGGGCGCCTGGGCCGGCTGAGGTCACGACGAGCGCGGCGGAAGCGGCGTCCGCTGCAAACGCCCGAGGGAATTCGAGCCCGGTCCGCCGTTCCAACCGCCTCATCGCGCGTTCGACTCCGGCCACCAGGCGCGGGTCCGACGGCGTCGACACTGCCACCGTGAAGGTGCCGTTCACGGCGAGCCGGCCTTGCCCGAACGCCATCGAGGCGGGTACGGGCATCAACGTGTGCAGGACTGCCGGCGTCGCCGGCTGCGCTTCGGCCACTCGCGCAAGGGTTGCCAACAGTATGAGGGCGCTGGCTGTCCTGAGTGTCATGACGTGATCTCCGTGCGTAATCCTACAGCATCACGTCCTTGACAGTTTCGCCCTCGGTTCGTATCATCGCCACGGTCGGTTGCCCCCTCAGAGAACGTCTTCACGGCCGCGCATTCCCGAATCGCAGTTCCCGGGGCCGTATCAACCCACGTTCAACTCACGCGCGAGTCCGGCCTTCGCGCGACTGCAGGGGAACCAACGTGCCACTTGGGAAGGTCTATCTGGTCGGAGCCGGACCAGGGACGGCCGACCTCCTTACGAGGCGCGCCGCGATGCTGCTCGAAGCGGCGGACGTCGTCCTCTACGACCGCCTGATCCAGCCTGAAGTCCTCGCGCTCGCCCGCGCGGGAGCCGAGCGGCTCTTCGTCGGAAAGACGCCCGGCGAGCACGTCCACACCCAGGACCGCATCAACGAGACGCTTGTCGAGCATGCCCGTTCCGGCCGGCTCGTCGTCCGGCTGAAGGGCGGCGACCCGTTCATGTTCGGCCGCGGGGGAGAAGAAGCGGAGTACCTCGCGGCCCATGGCATCCCGTTCGAAGTCGTGCCGGGCGTGTCGTCGCTGCTTGCCGCGCCGCTTCGCGCGGACATCCCGGTCACCTTTCGCGGCATGGCCTCATCGGTCGCGTTCGTCACCGGCCACGAGTCCGATCTGAAGACCGACGCCCTGGACTGGCAGGCCCTCAGCCGCATGCCCACGCTCGTCGTCGCGATGCCGCTCCAGAATGTGCGCGCGATTGCGTCTCGGCTCATCGGCCACGGCCGGCCGGCCTCGACGCCCGCCGCGATGATCGAATCGGCGTACTGGGACGGAGAGCGCGTCGTCGAAGCGACGCTCGAGACCATTGGCGATGTGGTGGAACAGGCGGGCATGAAGTCCCCCGCAACGCTCGTCGTCGGCGAGGTGGTGCGCGTGCGGGGCAGACTCGCCGCCCTTCGGGCCGGCGCGGCGGAGGCAGTGGCAGCCTCAGTGGAGGCGCGCTAGCAGCCGATGAGCTACCTGGTGAATCTCGACGTTCGCGGCCGCCGAGTCATTGTGGCCGGCGCCGGGCCGGTGGCGGCGCGAAAGGTCAGGGCGCTCGTCGAGGGCGGCGCGCGCGTCACGGTGATCGCGCCGGAGGTCGGCGGCGAGATCGAGACCCTCGCCCGCGACGGCACGATTCGCATCGAACGCCGGGCCTACGCTCGCGGCGACGCGCGGGGGGCGTTCGTCGTGGTCTCGGCGACCAACTCGGACGAGGTCAATCGCCTCGTGGCGGAAGACGCGCACGCGGCGGGCGCGCTGGCGCATGTCGTCGACCGCCCGGCCCTCGGTGACTTCACCATGCCGGCCCTCCTGCGCCGCGGATTGCTGACGATCGGCATCGTCACCGATGGCCAGTGCCCCGCGTACGCGCGGCTGCTGCGCGACCGGCTCGAGGGGCAACTTGGGCCCGAATTCGGCGAAGCGGTGGAACACCTCGCGGCGATGCGCCAGCGGATGCGCGCGGATGGGCGAAGCAACGAAGAGATCCGGTCTGCCGTCGAGGCGGCCGTCGCAGGCGGAATCGTGGAAGCGATTGCAGGTGGGGATCTGGCACGGGTCGAGCGTCTGATCGACGCGCGGCCCGGCCGCCCGGCGTAATTGGAGGACACGATGGGAGACGATGGCAGGAAGACGCCGCTGCTCGACGAGCTCGAGAAGGGACCGTGGCCGAGCTTCGTCAAGGAGATCAAGCAGGCCGCGAAGACGAGCCCGGTCGGCGAAGACCTGCTCGGCCAGCTCGAGCAGTCCTACGAAGAGAAGATGGGCCACTGGAAGCACGGCGGCATCGTCGGCGTGCACGGCTACGGCGGCGGCGTCATCGGCCGCTACAGCGACCTGCCGGAGAAGTTCCCCAACGTGGCGCACTTCCACACGCTTCGCATCAACCAGCCGGCCGGCTGGTTCTACACGAGCGACGCCCTGCGGACGCTCTGCGACATCTGGGAACGCCACGGCTCGGGCCTGACCAACATGCACGGCGTCGACCGGCGACATCGTCTTCCTCGGCACGAAGACCGACGGAGCTCGAGCCGACGTTCAAGGAGCTGACCGAGGCCGGCTTCGACCTCGGCGGCTCGGGTTCGAGCCTGCGCACGCCGTCGCTGCTGCGTCGGCCAGGCGCGCTGCGAGTGGGCCTGCTACGACACGATGGCGATGTGCTACGACCTGACGCACGCACTACCAGGACGAGCTGCACCGCCCGTCGCTTCCCGTACAAGTTCAAGATCAAGTTCGCCGGCTGCCCGAACGACTGCGTGGCCTCCATCGCCCGCGCCGACCTGTCGGTCATCGGCACCTGGAAGGACGACATCCGGCAGGACGACGCGGCGGTTGCGCGAGTACGCGGCGGACGGCCTCGACATCCAGAAGGACGTCTGCGACCGCTGCCCGACCACGTGCATGAGCTGGGACGGCAAGCACGCTCGCCATCGACAACCGCGAGTGCGTCCGCTGCATGCACTGCATCAACGTGATGCCGAAGGCGCTGCGGCCCGGCAAGGAGCGGGGCGCGACGCTCCTCATCGGCTCCAAGGCGCCGATCGTGCAGGGCGCGCTGCTCTCCTCGGTGCTCGTCCCCTTCGTCCCGGCCGAAGAGCTGGCCGACACGATCAAGGAGCTGCTCGACGCGCGTCTGGGAGTTCTGGGACGAGTACGGCAAGAACCGCGAGCGGGTCGGCGAGCTCATCCAGCGCGTCGGCCTGGCCAATTTCCTGGACGCGATCGGGCTCGACCCGGTGCCGGAGATGGTCTCGGCGCCGCGCGACAACCCGTACATCTTCTATCAGAAGCCCGACGAAGAGCAGTAGCCCGTTCCCGGCCGGGCGCCCCACCGAGGGTGCCGAGGAGACATGCAGATGAGCGCGACACCGACCAAGCGAATCACCGATATCGGCCCCCCGCAGTTCCAGCAGTTCCTGCACCCGATCATCGGCAGGAACTACGGCACAGTGGAAGTACCACGAGATCGCTCGAGCCCGGCGTGCTCGTGCCACGTGGCCGAGTCGGGCGACCGGCTCTACACCGTGCGCGCCGGCTCGCCGCGGCTGCTGAGCGTCGCAGACGCTCCGCAAGTTCGCCGACCTCGCCGACAAGTACTGCGACGGCTACCTGCGGTTCACGAGCCGCAACAACGTCGAGTTCCTGCTCGACGATCCAGGAGAACATCGAGCCGCTCACGCAGGACCTGGCCGCGATGGGCTATCCCCGTCGGCGGCACCAACAACTCGATCACCAACATCGTCCACACGCAGGGCTGGGTGCACTGCCACTCGGCGGCGACCGACGCCTCGGGCATCGTCAAGTCGCGTCATGGACGCGCTCTACGACCGCTTCACGCACGAGGACCTGCCGGCCAAGCTGCGCATCGCGCTCGCCTGCTGCCTGAACATGTGCGGCGCCGTGCACTGCTCCGACATCGCCATCCTCGGCGTCCACCGCCGCCCGCCGAAGATCAACCACGACACGCTGCCGAAGATGTGCGAGATCCCGACGCTGATCGCCTCCTGCCCGACCGGCGCCATCCGGCCGGCGACGGTCGACGGCAAGCAGTCGGTCGAGGTGATCGAGGAACAGTGCATGTTCTGCGGCAACTGCTACACCGTGTGCCCGTCGATGCCGCTCAACGATCCCGAGAACGACGGCCTGTCGATCTGGGTCGGCGGCAAGGTGAGCAACGCGCGCAGCGAGCCGCAAGTTCTCGAAGCTGGCGATTCCCTTCCTCCCGAACAACCCGCCGCGCTGGCCCGAGGTCGTCGAGGCGGTCGTGAACCTGGTGGACGTCTACGCGGCCAACGCGCAGCAAGTTCGAGCGGATGGGCGAGTGGATCGAGCGGATCGGCTGGCCGCGATTCTTCGAGCTGACCGGCATCGCCGTTCACGCGCTACCACATCGACGACTTCAAGCATGCCGGGCTGAGCTACGCGCGCTCGACGCACATCCGCTACTAGGAGGTGGCCATGCCGGTTCCGATCGAGACGCTGGCCGAGGACATGTTCCAGCTCGTCGCCGAGACGATGGGAAAGAAGAACCTGAAGGCGGGCGATCTGACCAAGGCGATGATCGCGAAGCACGGCGAGGCCAACTGCACGAAGGATGCGTGCAAGCAGGCCATTCGCGAGCTCATCGATTCGGGGCGCTGCGTCTACAGCTACTTCGGCGGCAGCTACATCACGCTGCCTCACAAGGAAGGCGCGGCGAACGACTAGGACGTCAGCGCCGGCGCGCGTGACGGGGCCGATGGTCGAGAGCCATTGGCCGGCAGGCGGAGGTGATTGAGGCAGTTCATGCCGCTCTTCAAGGACGTCAAGAAGCCGGTCATCAAGGGCGGAGTGCAGGCGGGCGGCGAAATCAGCCCGCTTCGGCCGCGCTATGCGCCCAAGACGTCTCCCTGCAGCGCGCACTGCCTCGCCGGATCCGATATCCGCGGCATGATGACCACGATCGCCCAGGCCGAGGCGTACGGCCGGGCTCACGACCAGGCGTACGAACTCGCGTGGAGACTCATCACCCGCCGCAACCCGTTTCCGGCGACCTGCGGGCGAGTCTGCCCGCATCCGTGCGAGGACCACTGCAACAGGAGCGCGAAGGAAGCGCCGGTCGCCATCAACGCCGTGGAACGGTTCGTCGGCGATTTCGCAATTGCCCGCCGCCTCTCGTTCGACAAACCCTCACAGATTCGAGCCGACGCGCCGGTTGCGATCGTCGGCTCCGGCCCGGCCGGCCTGTCCTGCGCGTACCAGCTCGCCCTGCGCGGATATCCGGTCACCGTGTACGAGGCCTTTGCGCGGCCGGGCGGGATGCTCCGCTACGGGATTCCCCGGTATCGCCTGCCGATCGACGTGCTCGACACAGAAATCCAGCGCGTCCTCGACCTGGGTGTCAACCTGCGCTGCGACACCACGATCGGGCGCGACGTCTCACTCGAAGAGCTCAGGTCGAAGCACCGGGCGGTGTTCGTCGGCATCGGGGCCCATCGTGGCCGGAACCTCGGCGTTCCGGGAGAGGATGAGCCGAACGTGCTGACCGGAACGGCATTCCTCAACCTGGTGAATAGCGGCACACCGCCCGAGGTCGGCACGCGCGTGGTCGTCGTCGGCGGCGGCGACACGGCGATCGACGCGGCGCGCGTCAGCCGGCGGCTCGGCGCGCAGGTGACGGTGCTCTACCGCCGGAGCCGCGCGGAGATGCCGGCGATCAGCGGCGAGATCGACGGTGCGATCGAAGAAGGCGTCGCCCTCGAGCTGCTCGCGGCGCCCGTCGAGGTGCTGAACGGGAACGGGGCGGCCATCGCGGTGAGATGCACCCGGATGAGCCTCGGCGATCCAGATGCCTCCGGCCGCCCGCGGCCGATCCCGATCCCCGGATCGGAATTCGAACTCCCCGCCTCGACGATCATCGCCGCCGTCAGCCAGGAGCCCGATCTCGAGACGGTCCGCATTCCCGGGAACGGCCGGAGCTGGATCGCGATCGACACCTGGGGCAGGACGTGGTTGCCCGGAATGTACGCGGGCGGCGACGACGCGGCGCTCGGGCTGGTTTCGGTCGCCGTCAGGCAGGGCCGGTTCGCGGCAGAAGCGATCGATGCGTGGGTTCGCGGCGTCGAGCCCGGGCAGCCGGGAGGACCGCCGGTCATTCCCGTCGAGCGCATGAAGCCCGGGTGGTTCAAGCCGGCCGACCGTCACCACCGCGCACATCTTGGCCCCGCGCTCCGCGCGCCCGAGACCGAGATCGCGGAAGGTCTCGCCGAACCTGACGCGTTCGCGGAGTCCGCGCGCTGCATGTCGTGCGGCATGTGCATGGACTGCGAAACCTGCTGGATGTACTGCACGAACAACGGCTTCGAGAAGCTGCCGAAAGGGCAGCACTACCGGATCAAGCTGGAGCTCTGCAACGGCTGCAAGAAGTGCGCGGAGGAATGTCCTTGCGGCTATATCGACCTCATCTAGGGAGACTGCCACCTGTGCCGACCATCGAACTGAACGGAACCAGCTACCACGTCGACGAAGACGGGTTTCTCGAGAACCCCGAGATCTGGAACGAGAAGGTCGCCGCGGATTTCGCCGCGACCGAAGGCGTGGACGCGCTGACCGATGCGCACTGGAAGGTGCTCAACTACCTGCGGAACTACTACACCCAATTCGGCATCGCGCCGATGATCCGCAAGCTCTGCAAGGAGACCGGGTTCAAACTCAACGAGATCTACGTGCTGTTTCCGTCGGGTCCGGCCAAGGGCGCGTGCAAACTCGCCGGCCTGCCGAAGCCGACCGGGTGCGTGTGACGGACGCACGCCGATTGGCCGCGCGCGAATCAGAGGTATGGGTATGACATCGCGGCTCGCCGAATTCACTCGCCAGGCGCTCATCGACGGATGGCTGGCGGAAATGGCGCGCGCATTCCCCGGCCAGGCCGACCGGCCCGCGAGGTGGGATCGGGATCCCTTCCGCAACCCGGTGGCAGCGGCGCTCCGCCGCGCGACGTCGGAGCTGGTCGATGAGCTCACCGGAAATCTCGATCCCGGCAGGCTCCGAGACGGGTTGGTCGACCTCGTTCGGCTGCGAGCGCTCAGCGATGTCAGTCCCGAGGTGAGCGTGGCGCTCGTTCGTTCCTCCCGGGCCGTGTTCCACCGCGTGCTCACGCGGCCGGATGCCGGGTTCGAGGAGCGGGCGGTCTACGACCTGGTCGCGGGACGGTTGCTCGAGGTGGAACGTCTCGCCGCCGAGCTCTTCTGGCAATGCCGGACCGACCTGTGCAGCATCGCCGCGCGTGCCGCGCGCCGGCGGACGTTCGTGGCCGATCGGGCGCAGCCGCGAGCCCTCAAGACTGGCGACAGCGAGGCCAACGCGGCTCCACCGGGCGACGGGGTCGAACCGAAATGAACGCGCTCGTCGCCCTCGGCGCGATCGTGGTGCTGGTGGCGATCGCGTGGCTCGGTGCCGCTCTTGATGTCACGCGACCGGTGTTCGCGCTGCTGATTCCGGCGCTGGGATTCGTGGTGTGTCTTG
The DNA here is from genome assembly GCA_963695795.1 of uncultured Acidobacteriota bacterium. Classification (GTDB taxonomy): domain Bacteria; phylum Acidobacteriota; class Vicinamibacteria; order Vicinamibacterales; family JAKQTR01; genus CAVOHU01. The sequence goes on from CAVOHU010000004.1 coordinate 717,968, forward strand.
GCGGACTGGCCGTTCGTGTCTGGCGCTTTGCGGCGACGCCGGTGCCATTCCGCATTCCGACGACCTGCGGTCAGCAGCAATCGCTTGGATGGATCAAGGCGAGTCGGATCGAAAACCCCTCCAGCACGGCCGGCGTCGTCGCGCGGATGGCGCTCGAGCTGCTGGCGTTTCGATCGCTCTTTCGAAACTCGCGCGCCGCAACCTGGATCGAGCTGAGCGATCCGATCGGGTCACGTGGCGCAATTGACACTGCGCCGCTCGCGAGGCGCCTCATCGAGGGCGAACAGAAGTGGCTGTGGCTCGCGGCGCTCGGCTTCCATTATTCGCTCCTCGTCATCGCGATTCGCCACCTGCGACTTGTCATGGAGCCGGTGCCGGGACTGGTCGCCGCCGTCGCGGCCGCGGACGGCTTCTTCCAGATCGGCTCGCCGGTTTTGTACGCCAGTGACGTGATCCTGATGGCCGCCCTCGCGTACCTGACGCTGCGCCGCCTGCTCGACGCCAAGGTCCGCTTCATTTCGCTGCCGCAGGACTACTTCGTCCTCTTCCTGCTCGCAGCCGTTGTCGCCTCCGGCGTCCTCATGCGCCATGTCGTTCGCCAGGATGTCGTCGCCGCCAAGGAGCTGGCGATGGGGCTCGTGACGCTCGCGCCTGGCGTCCCGTCCGCGCTCGGGGTCTTCGTCGTCGTTCACGTTTCCTTGGCCGCGGCGCTTCTCGCGTGCCTGCCGTTCAGCAAGCTCGTGCACGCGGCGGGAGCCGTGCTGAGCCCGACGCGAAATCTCGCGAACACCAGCCGGATGACGCGGCACGTCAACCCGTGGGACGCGCCGGTCGCGGTTCATTCCTACGATGAGTGGGAGGACGAGTTCCGCGACAAGATGAAGACCGCTGGGCTGCCCGTCGAGAGGGCCTGATCGACATGCCGGATCCGAAACCGACGCCAGCCGCGTTGAGCACCGTCGACTACGAGCCGCGCGGGAAGAGCTGGCTCGATCCGCGAGTCGAGTTCCGGAAAGGCACCTTCTGCTACAGCGCCGCCCCGAAGAACCTGGTGGCGCTCGGGTTGCCGAACCCCCGCGAGTGGCAGCCGTTCGACGCCGATTGGAAACTCCCGCCGGACTGGAAGTCCACGATCCTGAACGGCATGAAGGAGCGGCTCGACCGCTACCGATCGTTCCGCCTCTTCATGGACATCTGCGTGCGGTGCGGCGCCTGTGCCGACAAGTGCCATTTCTACCTCGGCTCGGGCGACCCGAAGAACATGCCCGTGCTGAGGGCCGAGTTGATCCGATCGGTCTACCGCCGCTATTTCACCACTGCCGGCCGGATGCTCGGAGGACTCGTCGGCGCGCGCGACCTGACCGAGGACGTGCTGAAGGAGTGGTTCTACTACTTCCACCAGTGCACCGAGTGCCGGCGCTGCTCCGTCTTCTGCCCGTACGGGATCGACACCGCCGAAGTGACGATGATCGGGCGGGAGCTGCTGAGGCTGGTGGGCTGCAACATCAACTGGATTCTCGAGCCGGCAGCCAACTGCTTCCGCACCGGCAACCACCTCGGCATCCAGCCGCACGGATTCAAGGACAGCATCGACTTCGCCGTCGACGAGCTGGAGGAGATGACGGGCGTCCGCGTCGAGGCGCCCATCAACCGCAAGGGCGCCGAGGTGCTCGTCGTGGTCCCGTCGGCCGACTACTTCGGGACGCCTCACTACTACACGCTCCTCGGCTACCTGATGGTGTTCCACGAGATTGGCCTCGACTACACGCTGAGCGCGTTCGCGTCCGAGGGCGGGAACTTCGGCCTCTTCACGTCGCACGAGATGATCAAGCGCCTGAACGCGAAGATCTACGCGGAGGCGCGCCGGCTCGGCGTGAAGTGGATCCTCGGCGGAGAGTGCGGCCACATGTGGCGCGTCCTGCACCAGTACATGGACACGATGAACGGCCCGGCGGATTTCCTCGAAGTGCCGGTCTCGCCCGCCACCGGCACGCGATTCGAGCACGCCGCGTCCACCAAGGTCGTACACATCTGCGAGTTCACGGCCGACCTGCTCCGGCACGACACGCTCCGGCTCGATCCGTCGCGCAACGACCGGTGGACCGTGACCTTCCACGACTCGTGCAATCCCGCCCGAGCGCATGGGATGTTCGAGGAGCCGCGCTACCTGATCCGCCGGTCGTGCCAGCGAGTTCCACGAAATGCCGGAGAACACGATCCGCGAGCAGACGTTCTGCTGCGGCAGCGGGTCCGGGCTCGGCACGGACGAGAACCTGGAGATGCGCCTGCGCGGAGGCTTTCCGCGCGCCAACGCGGTCCGTCACGTCCGCGAGACGCACGGCGTGAACCTGGTGGCGTGCATGTGCGCCATCGACAAGGCGACGCTGCCGCCGCTGCTCGAGTACTGGATGCCGGGCGTCGAGGTGGCCGGCGTGCACGAGCTGGTCGGCAACGCGCTCGTGATGAAGGGCGCGCGCGAGCGGACGACGGACTTGCGTGGCGAGCCGATCCCCGGCCGCGAGCTGGAGGCCGCCCATGCGTGACCGGCCCGTCATCCTCGCCGGCGCGGTGATCGTGCTGCGTTCTCGTGACCGGCCCGATCTGGTACGCACGCGCGGCCGGGTCACGCGCCGGGCCGGCCCGAGTTGCCGCGGGCGCGCGAGGGTACGGCCTGCGTGCTTGATGTCGGGCTCATGCGGAGCTCGCACATGCAGGTGCTGACCGAGTGGCGCGACCTGGTCGTCCGTCAGGGTGTGCGCAGCTGGACATCGCCGGGCGGCGTGACCTACACGGCGAGCCTGACCGGCACCTGCCTTCGCTGCCACGGCCGCCACGCGGACTTCTGCGATCGATGCCACACGTTCGCGGGCGCAGCCCCGGCCTGCTGGGATTGCCACGCGGACACTCCCGCCGAGGGGAGGAGCACGCCATGAGCATCAGCCGGCGGGAGTTTCTGGGCGCGGCCGGGCTCCTGGCGCTCGCGGGGAATGTCGCGCGCGCCGGCACAGGCCGGCACCTGGCCATGGTCATCGACCAGCGCAAGTGCCTCGATACCGGCGAGTGCACCATGTGCATCGACGCGTGTCACCGCATCCACAACGTCCCGGCGATCGCCGATCGGGCGCGCGAAGTGAAATGGGTCTGGAAGGAACGATTCGATCGCGCATTCCCCTCGGTCGACTCCGGCTATCTGCCGGAGCGCCTGCACGGCCAGCCGGCGATCGTGCTCTGCAACCACTGCGAGCACCCGCCGTGCGTGCGCGTCTGCCCGACTCGCGCCACCTGGAAGCGCGGCGACGGCCTCGTCATGATGGACGTGCACCGGTGCATCGGATGCCGCTACTGCATGGCGGCGTGCCCGTACGGATCGCGCAGCTTCAACTGGAGCGATCCGCGGCCCGCGATCGCGGCGGTGAATCCGGATTACCCGACGCGAACCAAGGGCGTAGTGGAGAAGTGCACGTTCTGCGAGGAGCGGCTCGCGCGAGGCGAGCAGCCCGCCTGCGTCGAGGCGTGCCCGTCGCGGGCGATCGTCTTCGGCGATCTCGACGATCCGGATTCCGAGGTCCGTTCGAGGCTCGCCAGGCGGCTCTCGATCCGCCGCAGGCCCGAGCTTGGCACGGCCCCGTCGGTCTACTACCTCGTCTAAGGCGACGCCCATGTTCATGCTCGAGAAGGCCCTGGTCGGCAGCCGGCGCTACTGGGCGTGGATCTTCGCCCTCATCGCCGTGATGGCCGCGGGCGCCGCCGCCTACCTCCGCCAGCTCGACGCCGGACTCGTGTTGACGGGCCTCGGGCGCGACGTGACGTGGGGACTCTACATCGCGCAGTTCACCTTCCTGGTCGGTGTCGCGGCGTCGGCCGTGACGGTGGTGCTGCCCTACTACCTGCACGATGTCCGGGCGTTCGGTCCGATCGCGATCCTGGGCGAGTTCATCGCGATCGCATCGGTCATTGCCTGCATGTCCTTTGTCGTCGTGGACATGGGACAGCCGATGCGGGTGCTGAACATGCTGCGCTACCCGTCGCCCGGCTCGTTGATGTTCTGGGACCTGCTGGCGCTCGCGGGGTATCTCGCCATCAACGTGGTCATCACGCGCGCTGTGCTCACGGCAGAACGGCAGGCCATCGATCCTCCCCGCTGGATCCGGCCGGTGATCGTCCTGTCGATTCCGTGGGCCGTCAGCATCCACACCGTGACCGCGTTCCTCTACAACGGCCTCCCGGGCCGCAGCCTGTGGCTGACCTCGCTGCTCGCGCCGCGTTTCCTGGCGTCCGCCTTCGCGGCCGGTCCCGCGCTGCTCATCCTGCTGTGTCTCCTGATGGCCCGGCTGCGCTGGTTCGACGTCGGCGCTGGTCCGCTCCAGAAGCTGACGAACGTCGTGTCGTACGCCATGCTGGCGAACGTCTTCTTCCTGCTGCTGGAGCTCTTCACGGCGCTCTACAGCGGCATCCCTGACGACCGGGCCCACTTCGCGTATCTCTATGTCGGCCTGGACGGTCAGGCCCCGCTCGCGCCGTGGATGTGGTCGTCGGCGCTGCTCGCGGCACTGTCCCTCGGGATCCTCCTCGCGCTTCGACGACCGTTGAAACACGGCGTGCTGGCCGCCGCATGCGCGATGGTCATCGTGTCGATCTGGATCGAGAAGGGGCTCGGCCTGATCGTGGGCGGCCTCGTGCCATCGCCACTCGGCGAGCTGCCCCGATACGCCCCTGCCTTCAACGAAATCCTGATCACCGTCGGCATCTGGGCATTCGGATGCCTGCTCGTGACGCTCTTTTTCCGCATCACGTCCATGGTGCGAGCGGAATCGGCCAGATGACCGGCCCCGATACATCGATCGGCACGGGCCGATGGCCGCCGCGCATCGTCGTCGCCGGTCTCGGAGGCGATTCGGGCAAGACGCTCGTCGCCCTCGGGCTCATTCACGCGGCACGCAAGCGTGGCCTCGAAACGGCGGCGTTCAAGAAAGGACCGGACTACATCGACGCGGCGTGGCTCCGCTGGGCGTCCGGTCGGCCCGCGAGGAACCTCGACACCTACCTGATGGGTGGGCCGCGCGTGCAGGACTCGTTCGGCCTGCACGCCTCGAAGGTCGATCTGGCGGTCATCGAGGGAAATCGGGGGCTCTACGACGGCGTCGACGCGAACGGCACCCACAGCACCGCCGCGCTGGCCAAGCTGCTGCGGGCGCCCGTGCTGCTGGTCGTGAACGCCGCGAAGGTCACCCGCACGCTGGCCGCGTGCGTGCTGGGCTGCCAGCATCTCGACCCTGAGGTCATGATCGCCGGGGTCGTCCTGAATCGCGTCGCCGGGTCGCGGCACGAACGGGTGGCAACCGAGGCGATCGAGAGCGTCTGCGGCGTGCCGATCCTCGGCGTCGTTCCGCGCATTGCCGGTGACTCGCTGATTCCGGGGCGTCACCTCGGGCTCGTGACTCCCGAGGAGCACGGCAGCCTGGCGGACATCGAGCCGCGCATTGCAGGCATCGGCGAGGCCAACCTGAACGTGACTCGAATCCTCGAAATCGCCAACCGGGCGGAAACACGAGGCGCGCCGGCCAGCCGCGTGAGTCATGGATCGGGCGGCGCAGGCCTTCGAATCGGATACCTGCGCGACTCCGCGTTCACGTTCTATTACCCGGAGAACCTGGAAGCGCTCGAATCGGCCGGCGCCGAGCTCGTGGCGATCTCGAGCGTCGAGTCGCCGCGGCTGCCGCCCGGGCTCCATGCGCTCTACATCGGCGGCGGATTTCCCGAGACGCACGCGCCTCGCATCGCGGCGAACCGATCGCTGCTTGCCGAAATCCGGGGCAGGGCTGAGCGAGGCCTGCCAATCTACGCCGAGTGCGGCGGGTTGATGCTCCTCTCGCGATCGCTTCGGCAGAACGGCGGCGTAACCGAGATGGCCGGCGTGCTGCCGTGCGATGTCGAACTGTGCCGGTCCCCGCAGGGCCACGGGTACACCGAGCTCCTCGTCGAATCTCCAAACGCGTTCTTCACGCCAGGCCTCGTCGTTCGAGGCCACGAGTTTCACTACTCCCGCGTCGTTCAGGCCGCGGAGGGACTCTTGACCTCCTGCGCGGTCCGCCGCGGATCCGGAAGCGTCGCATCCAGGGACGGGATTGTCGTCAACAACGTGTGGGCCGCGTTCACGCATCTTCACGCCGCAGCGACGCCGGAGTGGGCCGCGGGTCTGATCGCTGCGGCACGCTCGCACGCCGCGAAGGTGAACGCGTGATGACCCTGGCGTTCTACGGCGTCATTGTCGCGTCGGCGCTGATATTCGTCGTCTCGGTCGTCGCACGCGCGATTCGCTACGCCAGGGCTCCGATCCACCTGCGTTGGGAGATCTACCCGATTCCGCACGAATCGCCACTGAGTGGATCGCGTCACCGATCTCGCTACGAGGAAACCGACTGGTGGACTCGGCCCGTGGCGAATCACCGCGCGTCGACTGCCGCGGCGAGCCTGGCCGAGATCCTGACGTTCACGGCGCTTCGCCAGAACAATCGGCCGCTCTGGCGCCGCTCCTACCTGTTCCACGCGGGCCTCTATCTTCTCGCTGCCACCATCGTGCTCTTGCTTGCGGCAGCGGCTGCAACCCTCGTCGCGCCGCCGTTCCTGAGAGCCTCGGGGTGGGGCCGGACGCTCGCGATGTCATATCGAGTGACCGGGATGCTGGGCGCGGCCTTCACGTTCGCGGGAGCGCTCGGCCTGTTGCATCGACGCTGGACCGACACGGAACTCAGGATCTACTCCGCGCCAGGCGACTTCTTCAACCTGGGTTTCTTCATCGTCGCAGTCGGGCTCCTGGGCATCGGATACCTGGTCCGTCCACCCCAGGCGGCGAGCGTCCTGACAATCGTCACCGGCCTGCTTCGATGGGATACCTCCGTGCGTGTTCCGGGGCTGCTTGGCGCGGGTCTCGTGCTCTCGGCAGTGCTCGTCGCGTACATCCCGTTCACGCACATGTCGCACTTCGTCGCGAAGTTCTTCACGTATCACGACGTGCGATGGGACGACGCGTTGGCCAAACCCGGCGGGACGATCGAGCGAAAGGTGGCCGAGCAGCTGAAGCTGCGGCCGACGTGGTCCGCGCGCCACGTCGAGGCGGATGGCGTCAGGTCCTGGCTGGACATCGCGTCGAACGAACCCAAGCAGGGAGCCGGACGATGAGCGCGCGCGAGGAAGGACGCGTCGGCCTGGGCGCGATGGCCCGAGACGATCGCCAGCCGATCGTGCATCTCGAGAACGAGGCGTTGATGCCGCTTCCGCCTCCACTCGACGCGCCCGGCTCGGACGCGCCCTGGAAGCCGCTCACCGATCAGGCAATCTCGCGCTACGAATGCGGACTGGATGACACCTGCGCCGTGAGCGTGCCTCGGCCTGCCACACCAGAGGACGAACGCGAACTCGTCGGGAGGTTTCTCTCAGGCCTCGACAAGCTGTTCTCCCGCGAAAACAACTGGACGTTCCTGCAGCCGCTCGTGTTGACGATGGAGCACTGTGCGAAGTGCCAGACGTGCGCGGGGTCCTGCCACATCTTCGAGGCGAGCGGGCGGAACGAGATCTATCGTCCGACGTATCGGAGCGAGATCCTCCGCCGGCTCTATTTCAAACACGTCAGAGGCGGCGGCATCTGGTCGGCATGGCAGCACGGCGAGATCGAGGTCAACTGGCCGCTTGTTGCCCGCCTGATCGAGCTGGCATATCGCTGCAACCTCTGCCGCCGGTGCGCGCAGTCCTGTCCGATCGGCGCGGACAACGGCCTGGTCGCCCACGAACTGCGGAAACTCTTCAGCCAGGAGATGGGGATCGCGCCGAAGGAGCTCCACGATCAGGGATCGATGCTCCAGCTGAAGTCCGGGTCCTCGACCGGCATGACTCCCGAGGTGGTCAAGGACAACGTCGCGTTCATCGACGAGGAGACTTCGGAGCGCACCGGGGTCGAGGTTCGAGACGCCCTGGGACGTGAAGGGCGCCGACGTGCTGCTCATCCACAACGCCGGCGAGATCCTCGCCTGGCCCGAGAACCTCGGCGCGTTCGCGCTCGTGCTGAACGCGGCCGGCACTCGTGGACGCTCTCGTCCGATCTCGCTCGGTTACGACGCCGTCAATTACGGCCTCTGGTACGACGACGTCCAGTGCGCGCGAGTGGCGTTGAAACACGCGGAGATCGCGCAGAAGCTCGGCGTCAGGAAGATCGTCATCGGCGAGTGCGGGCACGCGCACAAGGCGCTCGCCATCATCGCCGACCGGCTGCTTGCGGGCGACCTGACCATTCCGCGCGAGAGCGCGCTCACGCTCTTGCGCGAGATCGTGACGAGCGGGCGACTGTCGTTCGATCCGACTCGCAACGACTTCCCGGTCACGCTGCACGATCCCTGCAACGTGGTCCGCCTGATGGGCGTTGTCGAGCCGCAGCGGGAGATCGTCCGGGCGATCTGTCCTCGCAGTTCCGCGAGATGCACCCGCACGGCGTGGACAACTACTGCTGCGGCGGCGGCAGCGGGTTCGCCATCATGAACGGCCACAACTTCGCCGACTGGCGGCGCCACGTGGCCGGACGCAAGAAGCTGCAACAGGTCCTCGATGCCTTCGGCGACTGCCTCGAGCCCTCGACGCCGAAGTACCTCTGCGCCCCGTGCAGCAACTGCAAGGGGCAGTTCCGCGACCTGCTGGCGCTACTACGGGTTGTGGGATCGTCACCGGATTCTCTACGGCGGCCTCGCCGAGCTCGTCGTCAACGCGATGCAGGGCGTGAAGCCGGGATACATCGAGTGGGAGTGGCACTGACGGCCTCAATCGAGGGTGGCATGCACGTTCAACTGCTCGGGATCAACCATCGAACCGCCCCCATTGAACTGCGCGAAGCCCTGGCGATGGATGGCGCCGCCGCCGGCGAGTCGCTGAGGTCGCTGCGGGGCGATCCGGCGATTGCCGAGTCGGCCATCCTCGCGACCTGCAACCGCACGGAGATCTATGCGTGCGGACCCGACCCCGAGCAAGCTGAACGCGCGCTACGTCGCGTTTTCGCGGAGCATGCGGGCGCGAGCAGTCCGTCGGTCGACGCGCACGCGTACTGGCGGATCGAAGAGGATGCGATCCGGCACCTGCTCGAGGTCGCCGCCGGACTCGATTCGATGATCCTCGGCGAGCACCAGGTGCTCGGCCAGGTCCGGCACGCCCTCGCGCTCGCGCGCGAAGCGGAGTCGATCGGACCGGTGATGCACCGGCTGTTCTCGGCGGCGATTCACGCCGGCAAGCGGGCGCGCACGGAGACCGACATCGGCATGGGAGCCGTGTCGGTGGCGTCCGCCGCGATCAGCCTGGTCGAACAGACGATCGGCGACCTGCGCGGGCGCTCGGTCGTTGTCGTGGGCGCCGGGGACACGGGCCGGCTGGCCGCGCAGCACTTCGCCGGGCGCAGGCCGGCGCGGCTGGTGGTCGCCAATCGATCCCCCGCGCGCGCGGCGGCGGTCGCCGAGGCGTTCGGAGGCGAGCCGATCGCCCTCCACGCGCTTGCGGCCGCGCTCGCCGATGCCGACGCCGTCGTATCGGCGACCCGCGCCCCGGGGTTCGTCATTACTGCAGAGATGGCCCGGTCGGCGATGATCGGTCGTGGAGGCGCCCGGCCGCTCGTGCTGGTCGATTTGGCAGTGCCTCGCGACATCGATCCGGCCGGAGGCAGTGTCCCTGGTGTCGTGCTCCATCCCATCGACGCGGTTCAGAACATGGTCGACCGGAGCCTGGCCCATCGCCTGAGCGAGCGGCCGCGAGCCGAGGCGATCGTCGACGAGGAGTGCCGGAAGGTGGCGGGCTGGCTGGCCAACCTCGGCACGATCTCGGTGGTTCGCGAGCTGTCGGAACACTTCGAGAAGGTCCGTCTCGAGGAGATGCGGCGGCGTGCCGCGCGGTTCAGCCCGGAGCAGGCCGCGGAGGTCGACCACCTCACGAAGTCGCTCCTGGCCCGCCTGCTTCGCGAGCCGATTACGCGGCTGACCTCAGGTGAGCTGTCGCACGATGCGGAGGCCGCGCAGCTCGAGTTGATCCGCGTGCTGTTTGCGCTCGACGGCAGCCGAAGTGCCGCGGCGACTCCCCATGGCGCAAGCTGACTCATCTCCGGCGATTCGAATCGGAACCCGCGGCAGCGAACTGGCCCTGTGGCAGGCGAACCATGTTGCCAGCCTGATTCGCGCGCGCCATCCGGAGCTCGCAGTCGACCTTCGAGTCATCCCCACGGCCGGCGATCGTGGCGCGGGTGCGCCGCCCTGGACCGACGGGGAGAACGGGCTGTTCACGAACGAGATCGATCGCGCGCTGGCCGCTGGTGCCATCGATCTTGCCGTGCACAGTCTCAAAGACCTGCCGACGGCTCTCGCGGAAGGTCTGGCGATCGCCGCGGTCATCGAGCGTGAGGATCCGCGCGACGTGCTCGTCGGTCCGCCGGGTGCGACCCTCGCGACGCTCGCGCCCGGTTGCCGCGTGGGCACCGCATCGCTTCGCCGGCGGGCCCAGGTGATGGCCGCCAATCCTCACGTGAGGGTCGTGGAGATCCGAGGCAACGTGCCGACTCGACTCGCCCGACTCGATCGCGGAGAGGTTGAAGCCATCGTCCTGGCGCGAGCGGGCGTTGCGAGGCTCGGGCTCGACCATCGAATCTCCGCGGTGCTCGACGCGGGAACGATGCTACCCGCGCCGGGGCAGGGAGCGCTTGCGGTTGAAGCGCGCGCGGACGATCGCCGCATGCTCGATCTCGCCGGCGAGTTGGACCATCTGCCTGCGCGATTGGCGACAACGGCCGAGCGTGCGATGCTCGCGCGGCTGGAGGGCGGCTGCCAGGTCCCCGTGGGAGCCCTGGCCTCGCTTGACGGCGATGTCCTGAGACTCGATGGGCTCATCGCCGATCTCGATGGCACCCGGCTGGTGCGCGGGAGCGAATCGGCCACAGTGAACAGCGATCACGAGGCGGAGTCGATCGGAGGTCGCCTGGCTCTTCGCCTGCTCGAATCCGGAGGGGCCGACGTGCTCGGCGATGTCCGCCGCCGAGCGAGAGTCTCCGGCAATCCTGGGAACACTCGACCATGAGGGGCAAAGCCGCGGCCCGAGTCGTTGTCGTGACACAAAGCGATGGCACGGGCGCCAGGCTCGAGGCGCGCCTTGCTGCGGCTGGCGTCCGCATCTGGAAGGCGCCCGTTCTCGCCTACGAGCCCGTCGGCGACACCCGCGAGCTCGACGAATGCCTCGCGGTCCTCGCCCGCTTCGACTGGCTCGCGGTGACGAGCGCCCGCGCCGTCGAGATCATTGCCGGCCGGCCGGCGTGGCGCGAGTGGGTGGCGTCGCGATCGGGGAGGCCGCGCGTGGCGGCCGTCGGCGCGCAAACGGCCGAATCGCTCGCATCGCGAGGCGTTGAGCACATCCTGCGCCCCCGGCAGCACGGCGGCTCGCACCTCGCGCAGGCCATGATCGAGGCGGCTGGAGGAATCCTCCGTGACCAGTCGATTCTCTGGCCGCGATCGAACATTGCGCGGCCGGAGTTTCGCTCTGCGCTCGCCGCTGCCGGCGCGACGGTCGTCGATCCCGTGGTGTATCGAACCGTCGGCCAGCCCCTGCCCGACAGGGAGGCCCTCGTCGAGGCGATTCGGACGGGCCGAATCGACGCCGTGACGTTTCTCTCGCCGTCGAGCGCCGAGCTGCTCTCGATCGCGCTGGGATTCGGATCGCTTTCATTCCTGGCCGGCCGAACGAGTGTCGCGAGCATCGGCCCGGCGACATCGGAGGCGCTCGTCCGCCTCGGCGCGCCTCCGGCGGTCGAGGCCTGGACGCCGAGCGGCGACGGACTCGCCGAGGCGCTACTGACTTCCTGGAAACCACTACACGGAGTGCCGTCATGAGCTTCCCGATCACCCGGCCGCGTCGACTTCGGCTCAACGAGACGATTCGGCGCCTGGTGCGCGAGACGCGCCTGTCGCCCGGAGACCTCATCGAGCCGCTGTTTGTCTGCACGGGCGAGGGCGTGCGCCGGCCAATCCCCGCCATGCCCGGGTGCTTCCAGCTCAGCGTCGACGAGGTCGTCAAGGAGTGCGCCGAGATCAGGAGCCTTGGGATCTCGGGCGTCATCCTGTTCGGCCTGCCGGACCAGAAGGACGAGGAAGGGCGCGAGGCGGCCGACCCGCAGGGCCCCGTGGCGAAGGCCCTCGCGGCGTTGAAGCGCGAGCATCCAACGCTCTCGCTCTGGGCGGATGTGTGCCTCTGCGAGTATACGAGCCACGGGCATTGCGGCCCGCTCAAGACCTACGCGGACGGCCACGTGGACGTGGACAACGATCGCGCGCTCGGCCTCCTCGCGAGGGCGGCCGTTGCCTACGCGAATGCGGGCGCCGACATCGTCGCGCCTTCGGACATGATGGACGGCCGCGTCGGCGCCATCCGGAACGCGCTCGACAACGCGGGCCGCACCGACGTGGTCATCGTCTCCTACGCCGCGAAGTACGCGTCAGGGTTCTACGGACCGTTCCGCGAGGCCGCCGGGTCGGCGCCGAGTTTCGGCGATCGCCGGGGCTACCAGATGGATCCGGCGAATGCAGTCGAGGCGCTTCGCGAGGTGGCGCTCGACCTCGAGGAGGGCGCCGACATCGTGATGGTCAAGCCGGCACTTCCGTACCTCGACGTGATCTATCGCGTCAAGACCCGTTTCGAGGTGCCTCTGGCGGCTTACAACGTGTCGGGCGAGTACGCGATGATCAAGGCGGCAGCCGCCAACGGGTGGCTGGACGGGACCCGGACCATGATGGAGTCGCTCGTCGCCATCCGGCGGGCGGGCGCCGACATCGTGCTGACCTACTTTGCCCGGGACGCCGCGCGCGCCCTCGCGTGACGCCCGGCCGTAGTCGCGTGGAGGTGTGGTGTGCCCTCGCAGGTGTCAGGCGGCGGCAGCGCGAGCGAGGCGCTGTTCGATCGTGCGAAGAAGCTGATCCCCGGCGGCGTGAATTCGCCGGTTCGCGCATTCCGCGGCGTCGGAGGCACGCCGCGCTTCATCGCCCGCGGCGAGGGGGCGCGGGTCTTCGACGAGGACGGACGGAGCTACATCGATTTCATCGGATCGTGGGGGCCGCTGATTCTCGGCCACCTCCACTCCGCGGTCGTGACCGCGATTCACGAGCAGATTGAGAACGGCGCGTCGTTCGGCGCGCCGACCCGGCTCGAAGTCGAGATGGCGGAGCAGGTCGTTGCCGCCGTGCCGTCGCTCGAGCGCGTGCGCATGGTGAATTCGGGCACGGAGGCCACCATGGCCGCCATCCGCGTCGCCCGAGGCGCGACGGGCCGGCCGAAGATCATCAAGTTCGAAGGGTGCTACCACGGCCACGGCGATTCGTTCCTGATCAAGGCGGGGTCCGGCGCCGCGACCTTTGGCGTGCCGGACAGCCCGGGCGTGACCGAGGGCACGGCCCGCGACACGTTGACGGTCGCCTTCAACGACCTCGACGGCGTCGCCCAGCTCATTGCCGTCCATCGCGACGCGATTGCCGCGGTGATTGTCGAGCCGGTCGCCGGCAACATGGGCGTCGTGCCGCCGCGCCGCGGCTTCCTCGACGGGCTGCGCGAACTCTGCACCACGAGCGGCGCCGTGCTGATCTTCGACGAAGTCATGACCGGGTTCCGCCTCGCGCGTGGCGGCGCGCAGCAGCGGTACGGCATCCGGCCGGACCTCACGACGCTCGGCAAGATCATCGGCGGGGGACTGCCGGTCGGCGCGTATGGCGGACGGGCGGACCTGATGACGCGCGTGGCGCCGGAAGGCCCCATCTACCAGGCTGGCACGCTCTCTGGCAACCCGCTCGCCATGGCCGCCGGTCTGGCGACGCTGCGGGTCATCGCGTCCGATCCGGAGTTCTACAATCGACTGGAACGCCTGAGCGCGCGGCTCGAGTCGGGCATCGCGAATCACCTCGTTCGCCGCGGGTATCCGGCGCGCATCGCGCGGGTCGGCTCGATGTGGACGCTCTTCTTCACGGACCAGGAGGTCGTGAACTGGGCGGGCGCCGCGCGCTGCGATACGAAGAGGTTCGCCGTGTACTTCCACGAGATGCTGCGGCGCGGCGTGTCGCTCGCGCCATCGCAGTTCGAGGCGAACTTCGTCTCGGCCGCGATGACCAATGCGGACATCGACGCGGCCATCGCCGCCGCCAGCTCCGCCCTCGACGCCGCGTTCGCATCGTCGATGTAGGTCGGGTCTTTAGACCCGACGACGAACGTCAGATGCGACACGCAGCGCGATGCGCGCGAGAGTCGGGTCTGAAGACCCGGCCTACATCGGAACACGCCGAATCGGATCGCGCCGAATCGGAACACGCCGACGACGCGCCGAATCGGAACACGCCGAATCGGAACACGCATCTCGGGATGTAGGTCGGGTCTTTAGACCCGACGACGAGCGTCGGATGCGAGACGCGACGACGGGATGAGGAGTCGTGACGGGATGTAGGTCGGGTCTTTAGACCCGACGACGAGCGTCGAATCCGACACGCAGCACGCTGCGCGGGATCGCCGGGTCTAAAGACCCGGCCTACATCGGAACGCGCCGGGTCTAAAGACCCGGCCTACATCGGAACGCGCCGGGTCTAAAGATCCGGCCTCCATCGGACACGCCGAATCGGATCACGCATCTCGGGATGTAGGTCGGGTCTTTAGACCCGACGACGAGCGTCGGATCCGACACGCCGCACGCTGCGCGGGATCGCCGGGTCTAAAGACCCGGCCTACATCGGAACGCGCCGGGTCTAATGACCCGGCGTACATCAGATCGCGCAATGCATCCGATCAGGCCCGCGCGGCGGGGCGCGAGACGCGCCGTATAATGCGACCGTGGGAAGGCGTTTCAGCTGGCCGGGCCCCAGGCCGATCAGGGTCGTCGCCGCGCTGTCGCTCGGCGGCCTGCTGGTCGTGGCCCTCACCGCTCGGCCCGATGCCGCCGCGCAGCCGCAGAAACCAGCCGAATTCCGCTGGGGAGGCGATCCCGAAGGCGGCTATCCGTATGTCGAGGCCGATCCGGCCGATCCGTCGCGGGTCGTCGGCTTCGATGTCGAGGTCGCCAACCTCATCGCGCGACGGCTCGGACTCCAGCCCCGGTTCGTCTCGGTCCAGTTCACCTCGATTGACGCGTCGGTCAAGCGCGGCGACTTCGAGATCGGCCTGAGCGGCATCGAGGAGACTCCCGCGCGCCGATCCGCGCTCGCGGCCACGATTCCCTACTTCGAATTCCGCGAGGTCATCACCGTCCGCGCTGGCGACCGCGCCACGCTCCGCTCGCTCGCCGATTTCCGCGGGAGGCGCGTCGGCACGCTCGGCGGGACCATCGCCTACGACATCCTCCTCGAGGCCCAATCGACACAGGGCCTCACCGCCGTGTCGTACGACGATGACACCCATCCGTATTCGGACTTGCTGATGGGCCGGCTCGATGGCGTGCTGCTCGATCACGTGCTGGCGGAGAAGGCGATGCGGCTCCACCAGGGCCTGGCGACGCAGCCCGAGGCCGTGGCCATCGGCCACTATGTCGGCGTCCTCGCGCCCGGGCAGGCCGCGCTCCGCGATCGCATTGACGGGTTTCTCCGCGAGGCAATGCGCGACGGGACGCTCGAGGGCATCTTCACGCGGTACGACCTCTGGAACGACGACCAAGCCCGGCTCTACGCGCGGCTGACCTCCGAGGGCGCCGGCGCCGCGGGCAACGCTCAGCCCGGCCAGTCGCAACCTGCGCCTCCGGACGGATTCGAAGCGGCGATACGGTACCTGCCGGCCCTGTTCCGTGCGGCGCTCATCACGATCGTGCTGTCCTGCCTCTCGATGGCGCTCGCGGTCACGATCGGCGTCCTCGTCGCGAGCGGCCGTGTGTACGGTGGGACCATCCTTCGGTCCCTGCTGACCGCGTATGTCGAGTTCACGCGCGGCACGCCGGTGCTGCTCCAGCTCTTCGTGCTCTACTACGGTCTCGCGTCCGTCGTGCGACTGCCCGCGTTTGTCGCCGCGCTCCTCGGCCTCGGACTGAACTACGCGGCGTACGAGAGCGAGATCTATCGCGGCGCGCTCGAGGCGGTCCCGCGCGGGCAGCTCGACGCGGCCCGCATCCTCGGCCTCAGCGAACGCCAGATTCTGACGCTCGTGCGCGGCCCGCAGGCGCTTCGCCTCGCACTGGCGCCGATGACCAACGACTTCGTCGCCCTGCTCAAGGACTCGTCGCTCGTGTCGGTCCTCACGGTCGTCGAGCTCACGAAACAGACGTCGATCTTCGCGGCGAACATCGGGAGCTGGGTGCTCCCCGGCGCGCTCTGCGCCGCGATGTACCTGGCCATGTCGCTGCCGCTCTCGCGCGTTGCGCGACGGATGGAAGAACGATGGAAAGCCCCAACGCAGTAGCCGCGCCGGTGCTGGCCATGAGCGGCCTGAAGCTCGCTCGCGGATCGCGCGAGATCCTCAAGGGCGTGAACCTCGAGGTCGCGCGAGGCGAGCTCGTCGCGTTGATGGGGCTCTCGGGCGGCGGCAAGACGACCGTGCTGCGGGTCGTCGCCGGACTCGAAGCCTTCCAGGGCGGCAGCGTCATCGTCGATGGCGTGAACCTCAGTCCCGGCGAGCTTCCCGCGGACGGCACGCTCAGGGCGCTGAGGGTGAAGGTCGGAATGGTGTTCCAGTTCCACTACCTCTTCGAGCACCTCACGGCGATTCAGAACGTGGCGCTCGCGCCGATTCACGTGCACCGCGTGCCGCGCAAGGAAGCCGAACGCCGGGCGCACGCAGCTGCTGGAGGAGCTCGGCGTCGGCGCACGGGCCACGGCGCTGCCGCGCGAACTCTCCGGAGGCGAAGCCCAGCGCGTTGCCATCGCCCGGGCGCTCGCCGTGGGACCGCCGCTCCTCCTGATGGACGAGCCCACGGCATCGCTCGATCCGGCCAGGCGGAACGAGCTCGGCCAGACGCTCCGCGAGCTGGTCGCGTCGGGCCGGACGCTCGTCGCGGTCAGTCACGACGACGACTTCGTGCGGGACTTCGCGACGCGCCTGGTCGTGATGGATGATGGAGTGGTGGTCGAAGTGGGCGATCCCGTCGAGGTGCTGGCGAACCCGACGCATCCGGCGACCAGGCGGTTGTTGCAAGGCGGCGGGCAGCGAAACGCAGATTGAACCGCGCGACCCGCGGGAGCGTCTCCCCGGGTAAGTGGAGCAAACCATGTGGGAAGCAAACCCTTACCGCGCCGTGCTCGGCGATCGCGACGTCCTGACGGCGCTCGAACAGACCCCTGAGCGGATTCGGAGCATCGCCGCCAAGTTGCGGCCGGAGCAGTTTCTGAAGAGCTACAAGCCTGGGAAGTGGAACGCGTCTCAGCTCTTTCAGCACCTGGCGCACGTCGAGTCGGCGTTCGGCTATCGCGTGCGAATGGCGCTCACGACCGACCCGTACGTCGTGCAGCCGTTCGACCAGGACGCCTGGCTCGCGCGCGACTCGCTCGTCGACGCCATTCGCGGATTCCAGGCCTTCTACTCGATGCGTCAATGGCACCTGCCGCTCTTCCGGAGCCTGACGCCGGAGGAGTGGAGCCGGAGCTTTCACCACCCGGAGCGCGGCACGATGGAGGTCGGCTGGCTCGTCGAGCAACTGGCAGGGCACGACTTGCACCATCTCGTGCATCTCGAGGCGATTGCCAAGGCGTGAGGCGGAGCCGGAAACAGGCTACAGGCTCCAGGCTTCAGGCCGAGTCATTAATTGAGCCGGTGCCTTGATCACTCGGGAGGCTGACACATGAACGAACGCCAGCGGCGGCGACTCCTGGACTTTGGAATACTCGTCGCGTTGCTCGCGTCCGCGCTGACGCAAGCCGGCGCAACGTGGATCGCTTCCGGCCAGGCGCAGCCGGCCGCGGCGCCATCGCTCGTCCCGAATCCGTCGTTCGAGCTGCTCGATGGCGATCATCCAGCGGGATGGCGGCGCGCGACCTTTCAGCGCTCGGCCGAGCTAGCGGTCGACAGCGTGGCCCGCACGGGTGAGCGCTCGGTCAGGATTTCCTCCAAGGATGGCGGCGATGCCGGCTGGACGGTGATCGTGCCGATCCGCCCGTATTCGAAGTACCGGCTCTCCGGATGGATCAAGACCGATGGCCTCGAGCAGGGTACGAGCCGGGGCGCCCTTTTCAACCTCCATCAGCTCGGCCGCCAGCAGGCAACGCAAGCCGTCACCGGCACGCGCGACTGGACAGAGGTCACGCTCGAGTTCGACAGCGAGGCGAACGACGCCATTCAGATCAACTGCCTCTTCGGCGGATGGGGCCGGGCGCGGGGCACCGCCTGGTACGACGATGTGAAGCTCGAGATGCTGGAGACGAGGGAGCTCAACCCGGCCGTGAACATCGAGCCGGCAAAGCCGCGGGCGCCCCTGTCGCCGTTCATCTATGGACAGTTCATCGAGCATCTCGGGCGATGCATCTACGGCGGTATCTGGGCGGAGATGCTCGAGGACCGGAAGTTCTTCTACGCCATCGGCGCGAAGGAATCGCCGTGGCGCGCGGTCGGGGCGCCCGACGCGGTCACGATGGCTTCCGATTCGCCGTTTGTCGGCGCGCATTCTCCCGTGATCCGGTCTGAAGGCGCCGCTTCGGGGGTCGGGCTTGCGCAGGGCGCGCTCGCGATCATCGGCGGTAAGCAGTACACGGGACGGATCGTCATGGCGGGTGATCCGTCGATGGCGCCCGTGCGCGTCAGCCTCGTCTGGGGCGACCGCCCGTCGGACCGCGAGACCATCGTCGTCTCGAAGCTCGACGCCACGTATCGAACGATCCCGCTGGCGTTCCGGGGCGGAGCGGCCACCGAGTCCGGCCGCCTGGAAATCGTGGCCGACGGGAAGGGATCGCTTCGCGTCGGCACGGTCTCCCTGATGCCGGCGGACAACGTCGAGGGTTTCCGGTCCGACGTGCTGGCGCTCCTGCGCGAGTTGAACGCTCCGGTCTACCGATGGCCCGGAGGCAACTTCGTGAGCGGTTACAACTGGCGCGACGGCATCGGCGATCGCGACAGGCGGCCGCCCAGGAAGAACCCCGCGTGGCAGGGCGTCGAGCACAACGACGTCGGCATTCACGAGTTCTTGGCGCTCTGCCGCCTGATTGGGACCGAGCCGTACATCGCCGTCAACAGCGGCCTGGGAGACTCGACCTCAGCGGTCGATGAGGTTGAATACGTCAACGGGCCGAGCTCATCACCGCAGGGAAAGGTGCGCGCGCAGAACGGGCGCGCCGAGCCGTTCAGGTGCCGGTACTGGTCGGTCGGCAACGAGATGTACGGCGACTGGCAGCTCGGGCACATGCCGCTCGCGGAGTACGTCAAGCGGCATTCGGAGTTCGCGCGCGCGATGCGCGCGAAGGATCCGTCCATCCGGATCATCGCCGTCGGATCGGTCGGCGCGTGGGACGAAGCCATGCTCGCGAATTGCGCGAAGGACATGAACCTCATCAGCGAACACTTCTATTGCAGCGAACGGCCGGGACTTCTTGCCCACGTCTCGCAGATTCCGCGCGAGATCAGGCGCATTGCCACTGCCCACCGTGCCTATCGAAAGAGCATTCCGGCGCTGGCGGGATCGGACATCCGCGTCGCGCTCGACGAGTGGAATTTCTGGTACGGGCCGCATGTGTACGGCGAGCTGGGCACACGCTATTTCCTGAAGGACGCGCTCGGCATCGCGGAAGGCGTCCACGAGTACTCGCGCCAGAGCGACATCATCTTCATGGCGAACTACGCGCAGACGGTCAACGTGATCGGCGCGATCAAGACGAGCAAGACGGCCGCCGCGCTCGAGACGACGGGCCTGGTGCTGAAGCTCTACCGGGCGCACTTCGGCATTATCCCTGTGGAAGTGACCGGCGCGCCCGAGCCGCTCGATGTCGCCGCCGCGTGGACGGCCGATCGAATGTCCCTGACCGTGTCGGTCGTCAATCCGACGAAGTCCGCGCAGACGCTGAAGCTCCAGATCGCGAGGGTTGCGCTGCCGTCGGCCGCGCGACTGTGGCGAATCGCGGGAGACAGCGAGGCCGCATTCAACGAGCCGGGGAAACCACCTGTGGTCGCGATCGTGGAGACCGCCGGAGCGCAGGTGTCCTCGTCGCTCGAGGTTCCACCGTTGAGCATTTCGCTCTACGAAATCAGGCGGGGCGGGGGCGGCTCGGCCTTCCCGGCTACTGCGGCATCACGAACGTCAGGCCCGCGTTGAGCACGACGCGCTCCCGCTGGTAGCCATTGAGGCGCCGAAACGTCGGAATCTGAGCCGAGGCGCGAAGCACGATCCCGCGGCCGAGATCGACGAGCACGTGTGGCGTGACGTAGAAGAGCGTTCCGCCCGTGTCATCGCCGCGCGTTCCGTCCGCGCTGACGCGGTCCTTCGCGGCCGATCGGAAGTTCAACTCCAGCACCGCGTCGAACCGCGACGCGAGCTTGTGCTCGTACGCCGCGTTGGCGAGCGCGGTGCTCCCATATCGATAGCCGTGGCGATTCGCTCCGGTGTGGCGATACGTTCCGGAGAGAAACACAGCCGAGCGGGAGTCGATCAGGTAGAGGAACGCGGCACCGCCGAAGAGGTCAGTCGAGCCGGTGCCCGGCTGCGCGTGTTCGTCCACGCGCTCCCCGCCGCGCGTCACGTCGTTCTGCCCGAACGGCGTCTTGACCCCGAAGGTCAACGACAACGACGACCGTCGTCCCACGCCGGGCGCAAAGGGCGAAGCCCACACCGTCAGCCTCCCTAGGATCTCGGGATCGGACAATCCAGCGGTGTGGACGCGGCCGGATCCAAGGAGCGGCTCGCGGGTGGTCAGGTTCCGATCGCTGAACGGAATCCTGGCGAAGAGTGAGAAGGGTTCGCAGAACCCGTAAGAGAGCATCGCCGTCATGCGGTGTTCGACTTGGGACTCCGATTCCCCGTCCGGCGCGCCTTCCGTCTTGTCGATTCGCTCCGTGTCGAACGACAGCCGAAGCCCGGTGCCCGCGAATCCATCCTTGCCGAGCGCATTGAACGTCGCGTCTCCGCACCGGCAAATCGAGCAGGCCGATGAAGCGCGAGGCGCGCCGAGCACGAGCAGGGCAGCGAGCGAAGCGGCGAAGGCGCCGCGAAAGACGGTAGCCATGACGTCTAAGACGTGCGCCGCCGCCAACCAGGTTCCGGCCATCGCGCCCTAGACAGGGCAGCTTCGTCGCCGCGCCGCACGCGGAATTCCATTGCCGGAAGCGGATGAAAATCGGCGTTCGGAGGTATCCTGCATGACAGGTAGGCGAGATCGATTGCGCCTCGGAAGGACGTGGACCATGAAGAGAGCCGCCAACTGGAGTATCTCGATCGCCGCCACCCTCGCGCTCGGCATCGGTTACACCGGCGCGATTTCACAAGCGGCGCCCCAGGATGAGAAGCTGCCGGCGGGCTCCGCGGTGCTCGACAAGTATGTCGAAGCGATGGGCGGCGCCGCGGCCTTTCAGTCGATCAAGACGCGCGTCGTCGAGGCGACGATGGAGATTCCGGCTGCGGGCCTGGCGCTCAACGTGACGGTGTATGCCTCGGCGCCCGACAACATCTACACCGTGGCCTCGTCTCCTGCCACGGGCAAGATCGAGAGCGGTACGAGCGGCGGCGTCGCCTGGGAAATCTCGCAGCAGCGCGGCGTGGTGCTCAAGGCCGGCAGCGAGCGTGACGATGCGCTGCGCGACGCGCTGTTCGACCGGCTGATTCACTGGCGCGACAACGTCAAGTCGGCCGAGTGCACGGGCACCGCGACGGTCGACGGCAAACCGGCCTACAAGGTGCTCGTCACGCCGAAGACGGGAACGCCGCAGACGTTCTACTTCGATCGGTCGACGGGACTGATCGTCGCAGGTCGAGTCCACGACCGAAGCTGCGGGTTCCCGGTTCAACGTCACCACGAAGCCGTCCGATTACCGGAAGGTCGACGGGATCCTGATGCCCTTCTCCAATCGCGCGATGATCATCGAAGCGGGGCAGGAGCGGGTCGTGACGATAATGAAGGTCGAGAACAACGTCACGATCCCCGCCGACCGCTTTGCGCTGCCCGCCGAGATCAAGGCGCTCGTCGCAGGCAAGAAGTAGCCGCGCCAGGCCCATCCAGGCGACTTCGGCCCCGGACTAGCTCGCTACCGGTTCGCGTCCGTTGCGGGGCGACCCGGCCGGGGACGGCGCGGGCTTCGGCGGCGCCATGCCCCACAATTCCCTCCTCACGTCGCGGCCGGCCTCGATGGCCTCATACGTCTCGTACGGCCCGCCGCTCGGACCCGATCCAATGCGGCCGAACAGGCGGATCATGTCCGCCTGATCCCGCACGTCCTCGTGCGTGGCGACTTCGAGCGCGTGCTGCAGCTCGTGCGCGAGGCGTCCCCCCATCTCGTGGAACGGCGCGCCGTTGACGAGGCGAATCAGCAGGTATCGCCAGTCGTGGTTCGTGCCGATGAGGACCAGCTCGCCCGTGAGCTTGCCTGGCAGGTTGGTGAGCTGGACGAGCACGACGACGTTGTGCTCT
The DNA here is from genome assembly GCA_963695795.1 of uncultured Acidobacteriota bacterium. GTDB lineage: Bacteria > Acidobacteriota > Vicinamibacteria > Vicinamibacterales > JAKQTR01 > CAVOHU01. Next base: position 740,524 of record CAVOHU010000004.1, read on the forward strand.
TCGATCTGGCGGACCAGCCGGGCGACCGTTTCAGACGCGTCGATGACGCTGTCGACGACGCGCTGGGATTCCGGGCTCAGTCCCCTTACGTACGAACCCGCGTTCCCGGTAGACGGGATCGCCGTGATCACGAACACGGCGCACACGACGAAGCATCGGGTCAACCATCTTGCGCGCATGCCATGCCGTCCTTTGGGGGGCGTCGCGACCAGACCCAGCGCACGATTGAGTTGTGTACGCGCTGGGAATGTAGCGCGCGGGCTTCAGCCCGCGTGCCCGGGGCGCGACCGCTCAACGCAAGCGCGCTCCGGGATTCGAAAGCATGGCAACGCCCTCTATGAACGTGATACGGCGTTCGGCGGCGATCGTTCGATGAGGGATCGGCGATCAAACGCGCGTCGTATCGCGCGGCATCGCATCGCAGTTGGATGCTGGATCGATTGAGTGAAAGATGGCGAGGCACACGATCGCGCGTGCATCTGGCTTGGGCAGGTTGGAGTCGAAATACCGATGCAACTCGCGGCGCGCCCGAGATGTAGCGCGCGGGCTTCAGCCCGCGTGCCCGGGGCGCCGGTGCTCAATGCACCGGAGTCCCGGGATTAGAGATACGACAAGAGCGATCGGACCGCTCCGACCAGCGCGTCGGCGAGGAGCCGGACGAGCGGCGTCGGATCGCCCTGGCCGATGGCATCGGCCACCGAGACCGGGTTGGTGAGGAGCAGCCACACGGTGGCGCCGGCCAGCACCGCTGAGACGGCGGCCGCCGTTCCGATCACGCTCAACCCGGTAATGGACAGCGACATGTTCGGCCTCGAGCCGTTCCCTAGCACAACGCTTGCCACGCCCGGACTGGCTGACGTCACTGGATATCCGTTCAGAATCGGCCAGATCCGGCGTTGGCGCCCTGTCCGGTCCGGGGCCTCATGTGCCCGAAACCGGACAATCTCTCGATGAGTGCGAACAGTCGCGGAACCCGGTGACCGCCGACCGTCCCGTGGCCTTTCAATACATTAGACGGCGGCCGCGGCAGAGCGTTGGGTTGGGCCCGATATTTTACGTCGGCTTAATATCCTGGCCGTTCGTCCCCGAAAACCGGCCCAAACCGCGCCTCAGACCCGTCGTTCGCATTACTGATCGATTTGCCGGTGAGCGGGGCGTGGTATCAGGCGGGTCGAGCCGAACCGCCCACGTGACCGGGCCCGGCGGGTGGCGAAGGACGCCTACCGCCCGATGGCGACGAGCGAATCGTCGGTTCGGATGAACAGGCGGCCGCCCGAGATGGCGGGCGACGCGAGAATTCGGCCGTCAATCGTGTTGCGCGCGAGGATCTCAGGGGTGCGCCCGGCTCGCAGCACGACCGCCTCGCCCGATTCGCTGAGCAGGTAGACCTTGCCGTCGCCGGCCACGGGCGAGGACGTGTAGATGCCCCCGATGCGCTGGCGCCAGGCCATCTCGCCCGTCTTCGCGTCGACGCAGGTGACGATCCCGGTGTCGCCGGCCATGTAGAGCAGCCCATCGTAGTAGAGCAGCGACGAGACGTACGGGGCGCCGGTCGCGACGTGCCACACGAGGTTCGTCTTGGCGAGCGCGCCTCGCGCTCCGGGGCGGATGGCCATGTACGGTCCGCTGCGGTAGCCGCGCGAAACGTAAATCACGCCGTCGTGATAGAGCGGCCCTGGAATCGCCATCTTGTTGGGCTCGTCGAAGTGCCAGAGCGAGGTGCCCGTCGCCGGGTCGAAGGCCTCGACGCCAGTAGAGGAGTTCACGACGAGCTCGTCGCCTCCCGGCCCCGGCACGACGAGCGGCGTGCTGTAGGAGAGGACGCCCTTGGGCCGATCCGTCTTCCAGAGCTGCCGGCCGGTGCGGGCGTCGAGCGCCAGCAGGTACGACGCGCCGTCGTGGTAGCAGACCAGGATGACCCTGCCACGATGCACGACCGGTGAGCTGGCGGGTCCCCAGTTGATCTCGAAGCGCCCGAACTCCGCGGCGAAATTCCGGGTCCAGGCCTGTTTGCCGGTCAAGTCGACCGCGACGACCTGGCCCGATCCGAAGACCGCATAGACGCGTTCGCCATCGACCGTCGGGCTCGCGCTCGCGAGGTTGTGCTTCTCGTGGACCGCGGGGAGATTGCCTTCGGCCGCGATCTCGAACGTCCAGGCGCGTGTTCCGGCCGCGCGATCGAAGGCCTCGATCAGGAATCGCGTGGTCTGCCGGTCCTTCGCCGCGCCGGTTGAAAGCGGGCGCTCCGACGGATTCGCCTCGGCGCCCTGGCCGAGCCGGGGTCCCTCGCGGATTTCGCCGCCGCCAAGCTGCGAGGTGACATACACCTGGCCGCCCCACACGACGGGAGATGACACGCCGACGCCCCGAAGGCGCACCTTCCACGCGATGTTGCTCGTGTCGCTCCACGTTTGCGGCAGCCCGGTTTCGGTGGAAGCGCCAGTTGCGCCCGGGCCTCGCCACTGCGGCCAGTTCTCGGCTGAGGCCCGCGCGCCAAGCAGCGCGCCAAGGAGCGCCATGGCGAGAGCGGCCGGGGGAAGCCAGGGCATACGTGTCGCGATCCGCATGAAACACTCCCGGAGTGGTTCTTCAGGGAGATTCGGTGGCCCGCTTCTGCGAAGAATAGTTGCGGTCAGCCCTGACCGCAAGACCTGGCGATCGAGGCGTTGACCAGGACCCGGCTGCGGCTATACTGAACCCTGGTGGGCGCACCGCTTGAAAAAAATCCGCATTCGATTCGGCCCCTGGACGTTCCTCGCCATCGTCGGCTGGCTCGGCGGGCTCATCCTCGCCTTCATCTGGATCTGGCATTTCTGGGCCGAACGGCCGCGGATGTAGTCCTCGCTGGCGGCGGCGCGAGCGCCTATTCGGTGTCCGCTCGACGGCTGTGTCCGGACCGCCTGGCCGGCTTGCGCCGATAGAGCAGCCGCAGATCCTTCGTCCATTTCACGTGCGAATCCGGCAGCGCGCGCTCCAGGAACAGGCGCGGCTCGTCAACCATCAGGCCGCCGGTCTCCGTTGAGCCCGGGCCCCCTCCGGGCCGGGCGTCCCACCATTCGGTGAGCGCACGGAGATACTCCCGCGGCCACTTCTCCAGGGGCATGGCCTCCATGGGCCAGACCACTTGCTTGATGAAGTTGCTGTTGCCGTAGGTGAAGCAGATCCGGACCGGGTGGCGATCGGGGATCCGGACGAGCGTGGCGTAGCGATACTTCGTGTACCGCAGCCATGCCCTGATCTGGACGCGCCCGGCCTTCCAGTCCACGATGGGGACCAGGAACGACTCCTTCCCGAGCCACGGTCGTGGTTTTTCGTGCAGCTTGATGGCGAGCACCGTCTGCCTCCGTTCTCCCCGGCGTGCAGCGTACCACGGCCGGGGCCGCGGGGCAGAAGGTAACCGACAGTTGTTGCAGGGCTTCGAGGAAGGATATGGGGTGGGTAACGGGGTTCGAACCCGCGACTTCCGGAGCCACAGTCCGGCGCTCTACCGCTGAGCTATACCCACCGTACCGAAGAATTCTCAGTGTAACATCGCCTTTGCGGGCGCCGCAATCGCGCGGCGGGGCCTGAGCGCCAGGCACCCCCGCCGGACGTCGTCGATTCCTGAGCCGCCCCCGCATCGTCATCACGGCCATCAGTGGTCCGTCTTCACCAAAGCGGAGGGCATCCATGCGCCGATTCGTGATCCTCGTCTCGGTGGCACTCTTCATCGCTGGACTCGAAGCCCAGCCGGGCGCGCCGTTGCTGCTCCAGCAGCCGACGATGAACCGGACCAGCATCGTGTTCGTGTTCGCGGGAGACTTGTGGTCGGTGCCTCGCGCCGGCGGGGCGGCGATTCGCCTGACCTCGGGCCCGGGGCTCGAGCGGAATCCGTTGTTCTCGCCGGATGGGACGCAGATCGCGTTCACGGGCGAATACGACGGGAACGTCGATGTCTTCGTCCTGCCGGCGGCGGGTGGCGTGCCGCGGCGGCTGACCTGGCATCCGTCCGCCGACAACGTGTCGAGCTGGACGCCCGATGGCAAGAACATCCTGTTCTCGACGGCGCGGACCGCCTTCTCGCGATTCGAGGAGCTGTACACCGTTCCGGTCGGCGGCGGCGCCGAGCAGAAGCTGCCGCTGCCGATGGGATTCGAGGCGAGCTACTCGGCTGACGGCACGCGCCTCGCCTACATGCCGCTGCCGCGCGCGTTCCAGTCCTGGAAGCGCTACCGCGGGGGTGAGGCGGCGGTCATCTGGATCGCGTCGCTCTCCTCGTCTCGAATCGAGAAGGTCCCGCATACGACGGCCAACGATTTCAACCCGATGTGGATTGGCGATCGGATCTACTTCCTGTCCGATCGCAACGGCCCGGTGACGCTCTATCTCGTACGACCTCGCGTCGAAGCGGGTGGCGCAGGCCATCGCCAACAACGGGCTCGATCTGAAGTCCGCCAGCGCCGGTCCCGACGGCATCGTCTACGAGCAGTTCGGCGGGATCCACGTGTTCGATCCGAAGAGCGGCAGCAGCCGCGCCGTGACCGTCAGCGTGGCGGGCGACATGCCCGAGGTGCGCGAGCACTTCGTGAATGTCGGCCAGCGGCTGGCGAGCCCGCGCGTGTCGCCGACCGGGATGCGGGCGCTCTTCGAGGCGCGCGGCGAGATCCTCACGGTGCCGGCCGAGAAGGGCGACGTCCGCAACCTGACGAATACGACCAGCGTGATGGAGCGCAGCCCGTCGTGGTCACCCGACGGGAAGACGATCGCGTATTTCTCGGAGGAGTCGGGCGAGTACATGCTGCACCTGCGCGCGCAGGACGCGACCGGCGCGGTCACGAAGATCTCGCTCGGCCCGTCGCCGGGATTCTACGGTTCGCCGCGATGGTCGCCCGACAGCAAGAAACTCGCATACACCGACGCGCACCTCGGCCTCTGGTACATCGACCTCGAGAGCAAGAAGCCGGTCAAGGTCGACACCGCGCGCTACGGCAGCGACATGACCGCCGCGTGGTCGCCCGACTCGAAGTGGATCGGCTACACGATGCGGCTGCGGAATGCCCTCTCGGCCGTCTACTTCTACTCGCTGACCGACGCGAAGGCCACGCAGGTGACCGACGGCATGAGCGACGCGCGGTTCCCGGTGTTCGACAAGGACGGCAAGTACCTCTTCTTCACGGCCAGCACCGACGTGGGCGAGTCGCTCGAGTTCGATCTCCACGCCGCCACGCGCCAGGTGACGCGCAGTATCTACCTCGTCGTCTTGTCGAAGGACGACCCGTCGCCATTCGCGCCCGAGAGCGACGAGGAGAAGGTGACGGAGGAGAAGAAGCCGGAAGGCGAGAAGCCGACGACGGGCGCGGTCCCGGAGAAGAAGGAGGCCGCGCCGGCGACTGGCGCGAAACCCGCGACCGAGAAGGCCGCGCAGGCCAAGCCGGAGCCGCCGAAGCCCGATCAGGCGAAGCCGGCCGCGCCGGAAACCGCCAAGCCGGCCGCGCCGAAGACGCCCGACGTGAAGATCGATTTCCCGAACATCCTGCAGCGGGTGCTGGCGATCCCGATGCCTGCGCGCCGCTACACCGGGCTCCAGGTCGGCAAGGCGGGCGTGCTGCTCGCGCTGGAGTCGCCGGTGGCCGGGCCGGACGTGCAGGGCGCGATCCTCCACCGCTACGATCTGAAGGCGCGCAGGGCCGACGTGCCGCTTTCCGGACTCAGCTATTTCGAGATGTCGTTCGGCGGGGACAAGGCGCTCTCGCGCCAGGGCACGCGCTGGATCATCGCGGCGCTTCGGCCGATGGCGCCGGCGGGTGCGGGGGGAGGAGGCGCGGCGCCTTCAGCGCCGCCTGCGGCGAGTGGAGGTGGCGCCCTGGCCACCGACGCCATCGAGGTCAGGACCGATCCGCGCGCCGAGTGGAAGCAGATGTTCCGCGACGTGTGGCGGATCGAGCGCGAGTTCTTCTACGACCCGAACTACCACGGCCTGGATCTGGCGGCTGCCTCGAAGCGATACGCGCCGTACCTCGACGGGCTCTCCGCGCGCGTCGATCTGAACTACCTCTTCCGCGAGATGCTCGGCGAGATCAGCGTCGGGCACATGTACATTCAGGGAGGGGAGTTCCCGGAGGTGAAGCGGGTGCCGACGGGCCTGCTCGGCGCCGACTACTCGATCGAGAACGGCCGGTACCGGTTCGCGCGGGTCTTCAACGGCGAGAACTGGACCCCGCAGCTTCGCGCGCCGCTCACGCAGCCGGGGGTGAACGTCGTCGCCGGGGAGTACCTCCTCGAGGTGAACGGCAGGAACGCCACCTCCGCGGAGAACGTGTATTCGTATTTCGAGGCGCTCTCGGGCAAGAGCGTGAGGCTGCGCGTCGGCCCGAACCCGACGACCGATGGATCGCGCGAGGTGACCGTGGTGCCGGTGGCGAGTGAGAGCGGGCTCCGGAACCTCGCGTGGATCGAGGGCAACCGCCGCCTGGTGGATGCGAGAAGCGGCGGGAAGATCGCCTACGTCTACATGCCCGACACCTCGACCGGCGGGCTCACGGCGTTCAAGCGGTACTTCTTCGCGCAGGTCGGCAAGGACGCCGTCATCATCGACGAGCGGTTCAACGGCGGCGGGTCGCTCGCGACCGACATCGTCGAGTACCTGCAGCGGAAGCTCATGACGGGCGTGGCGCCGCGCGACGGCGACGACACCTGGCAGCCGCAGGGCGCGATCTTCGGGCCCAAGGCGATGATCATCAACGAGTTCGCCGGGTCGGGCGGCGACGCGATGCCGTGGCTCTTCAAGCGCGCGGGGCTCGGCCCGCTCATCGGCAAGCGCACGTGGGGCGGGCTGGTCGGCATCGGCGGCTACCCGACGCTGATGGATGGCGGCGCGGTCACGGCGCCGAGCATCGGCGTGTGGAACGCGCAGACGAGCCAGTGGGAGATCGAGAACAACGGCATCGCGCCCGACATCGAGGTGGAGCTCGATCCCGAGGTCGTGCGGCAGGGGAAGGACCCGCAACTCGACAAGGCGATCGAGGCCGTGATGGCGGCGCTTGCGAAGAACCCGGTGGTGACGCCGAAGCGCCCGGCCTTCCCGAACTTCCACAAGAAGTAGGGGTGGCTCGGCGCGCGCTCCGTGTCCGTTGTTGCGGCTAGCCCGGGGTCTTTCCTGGCCTGAGCGAAGTCGAAGGCAGACCCCGGGGCTGTGTCGATGATTCTTGGTTGGCGTGGCGTTCCTGATGTTGCGTACCTGATGTAGCGCGGGGACTTCAGTCCCCGCGATCCCGTGTCCGTTCCGTGCAAAGGAGACTCCCGTGTTCCGCAACGCGTCTCGCGTGACGATGGTGTCGATCGGCGTGGTAGTGCTGGTGACCGTGATGGTCGTGTCCGCGCCTCGCGCCGCGCAGAATCTGCCCTGGGACCCCGTCGCGACGTTTTCGATCCTGGGTTATGACCCGGCCACCGGCGAGGTCGGCGCCGCCGTCCAGTCGCGCGTGTTCTCGGTCGGCAACGGCGTGCTCTGGGCCGAGGCCGGTGTCGGCGCGGCCGCGACGCAGGCCATCGTGGATGTGAGCTACGGGCCGCAGGCGCTCGTTCTACTGCGCCAGGGTGTCGCGCCGACGGAGATCATCAAGCGGATCCTCGACGCCGATCCCGATCCGCGCCCGAAGGACTGGAGCAAGCAGGGGCGTCAGTTCGCCGTGATGAACACCAAGGGCGAGTACGCCGCGTTCACCGGGCCGCAGGCGACTCCGTGGGCCGGCAACCTCGGCGGCAAGTTCTGCACCGCGCAGGGCAACATCCTGGCGGGCGAAGACGTCGTCAAGGGTATGGTCAAGGCGTTCGAGGAGACGACGGGGCACCTGTCGATGCGGCTGCTCGCGGCGCTCGAGGCGGGGCAGGCCGCGGGCGGCGACAAGCGCGGCATGCAGTCGGCCGCGATGCTCATCGTGAAGAAGGACGGCGGCGTCTGGCTCCACAACGACGTCGTGCTCCGCCTGCAGGTCGACGACAACCCCGAGCCGATCAAGGAACTGCGCCGGCTCGTCGAGCTCGCCGCACGGCAGCGTGGCCGTGGAAACAGATAGACGAGGTGAACGTCGTAGGTCCCGAGATTGTAGGGCGGCCTTTCAAGGCCGCCGTATGGCGCGATGCTTCAGCGTCGCGCCGACGAGCGCGGGCCCGAAGGCCCGTGCGGCCTTCAGTTTTCTCGTAGGGCGGGTCATCAGACCCGCCGATCGCCTGCTCTCGCGTTGGCCGATCGTGTTCCGACCTGCGTGCTACGATACCGTCGTTACGCGCCCGTAGCTCAGCCGGATAGAGCACCGGCCTTCCCGGACCGCCGAATCCTCGTCCGGAGGCAAGCTCTGTGGATGGGAGGGAGCGGATAGCACCATGAATCGCATCATCGAGGTGAGCCCGTTGCCCGACTACAGGCTTCGTCTGCGATTCGACAATGGGACCGAAGGCGTGGCGGATGTCTCGGGCCTGATAGGCCGCGGTGTCTTCGCCTCGTTGGCAGACGGCAATCTGTTTCAGCAGGTCAGAATCGGCTCGAGCGGCGAACTGTTGTGGCCCAACGGACTCGACCTCTGCGCGGACGCCCTGTACCTTCGCGTCACCGGCAAGTCACCGGCGGACGTGTTTCCGTCGCTAAAGGGCGAGGCGAGGATTGCCTGAGATCTGTCGCTTCTCCTCGCTGGCAGTCATCGACGGCTGGCTACCCCCGCGTGCCTTTGGTCTCACGGTCGAGTGGGCCATGGCGCGCCGCGAACAACTGCTCGACCTCTGGGACCGCGCTCGTGCGCTTGAACCACTTGAGCGTCTGGCTCCGCTCGAGTGATGCCAAGCGGGCAGCCGTCGAGTGGCCCGAACATCGTAGAATAGTGTTCGCCGGTTACGCGCCCGTAGCTCAGCCGGATAGAGCACCGGCCTTCTAAGCCGGGGGTCCCGCGTTCGAGTCGCGGCGGGCGCGCCAATTCCTAAAGAATTCGCCGATTTCGATCGAGAGAAAGATCTCGCGGCGAACACAAATCGAACAAAGTGACCGGTCTTGCGAGTTCGCGCCAGAACTCGGCGAATCCACGCCACGCGATTTCCCGAACGATTCGCGCGATTCGCAATTTGCCCGATCAGCGCACCATGCGGAAAAGTCATCGTGATCACCGGGCATGAATGCCGGAGGTCGCTTTACGTCCGGATCGACGGATGGCATCCTGTGACCAGCATGTACGAGCTTCGCGATCTGCGCCGAGCGACCGGTCTTGGCCAGCGAGAGTTCGCCGCGCTGCTCGCTGTACCGGTCGAGACACTTCCGCACGTGGGATAGCGGGCGACGACCGATTCCCGCCGCGATGCTCCAGCGCGCCCAAGCGGCAATCTCGGACCACGCGCGACAGACCGAACTGCTGCCACTTGCCCAACTGGCCGACGAGTTCCACGTCCACATCCGAACATTGCGGGCCGCCGTCCGGACCGGCCGACTCGACGCGCACTTTTCAGTGAAGTCCGTGTTTGGCAGGCCTCTGCGACTTGCGACGCGGACCGCCACCGAGAGGTTCATGGCCACGCACTACCGCCGATTCGGCGGACAGAAGGCCTGCCCGGCGCCCCTGCCGACGGTTCCGCCGGACTACGACCAGCAGCTCGGACCCTTCGTCGTCGGCTCAGACTGACGCAGGCTGGCTTGGCTCGAGGCATTGGCGCGGCTGGTAAGGCTGTCATCTACCACTGGGAGTCGAGAAAGAGAACGCCGTCGCCGGTCCTCTGGCAGCGAGTGGAGGCCCTAGGCGGAGCCAGGCTGGACGCGCGCCGCGCCTCGATTTCGTCGAAGGGGTCTGGGGAAGCACTTGTCGGATCGTCCCTCGATGAGCACAGATGAACTGCACGCCGTGGATCGGTAGACCCTGGGCGACTGATCGTGACCTATTGATTGGTCATCTGGAGGTGGCGTCAGTATACTGCCCGCCGGCGCCCCCGGAACGCGTGCGCCAAGGCGATACTGAAGACGAGCTGGCGTTTCGCTAATCTGCTACAACTGCCATGGCTATCGGCTTCATCATCATGCAGATCGGCAATCCCGATCTGGACCGGGTCTGTGCCGACACCATTGCGCCCGCCCTGACGGCCTGCGGCCTTAACGCCAAGCGCGTCGACAAGCACAACGCCGGTGGCCTTCTCAAGAGCGAAATCATCCGCTTCATCGAAGACGCCGAAATCATCGTCGCGGAACTCACCAACGAGCGGCCGAACTGCTACCTCGAGATCGGCTACGCGATGGGCCTCGACAAGTTCCGCAACCTAATCCTCTGCGCGCGAGAGGACCATAACCTCGAGTCAAAGAACCATCGGCCGGGCGGACCCAAGATCCACTTCGACCTTGCCGGCTACGACGTTCTCTTCTGGCATCCAGACGACCTGCCCGGATTCCGCGCCGAGCTGGAAAAGCGCATTCGGCGCCGGCAGGCCATCCTGCCCAAGCCTGCCGCCGAGCCACCTTTCGACGAGGAATGGTCGGCGCAACAGCGCGCGATCGCCACCGAGGGCCTGAAGAAAACCGGGTTCAACGCTTACATGGAGGCGCGCTTCTCCCTTTTGAGGGACAAGCCCTCGGTCGGACTGCGCGACCTGCTCAGGGCGGCCGATAGCGCTCAGGTCCACGCGTTCGGCTGGCCAATCGGGGTCGTTCTGACGCGTGATGACGCTGCACCAAGGCCGCGCGCCGACGGCATCGCGGCCGAGATCATCGCCACTATCACTCACGCGAGCTACGACTACTGGGCCCTGCGCCGCAATGGTGACTTCTACTTGCTGCACACCTTGTTTGAGGACGGCCGCAGGCCCGGCGCGAATGTCGTCTACTTCGATTCTCGCATCGTGCGCATAACGGAGACGCTGCTGTACTGCCGCCGCCTGTATGACCGGCTCGGCGCGTCGCCCACTTCACAGGTCACCATCAAGATCGTCCACGGCGGCATTGCGGCGCGCGCGCTCGCATCCGCTGATCCCATGCGTCACATGTCGATGGACCGCAAGTCTGCAGAAGACCGGGTCGAGACGCGCGTGCAGACAACGCTCGAAGGCATCGAGACCGAGCTCACGGCTCTCGTGAAGACCTTCATCACGCCCCTTTTCGAACTGTTCGACTACTTCGTGCTCTCCGACAAGATCCTGTCGGATATCGTGGACGGCTTCGTGGCGGAGGTCAAAAGGTCTGGTTGACCACCCCTGAGATCTGAGCAACCTCGGGCGGGTCACAGGGCAGCTGGGCCCTGCACCGCGTCCAGCGCCGACGCACGGACAGGGGTTCGCCAGCCCGTGCTCGCGCAAGAGTTCCCCAACCTGACAGGCTGCGGCACGCATACGCGTTCATGTCGGGACCGCTACTGCCACGGCACCTTGTCAACGTCACCGACTGCTTCCGCAGTCATACGATTGCGGTACTCGCCGTTGTGATCGAGCAGGTAGAGCAGCGCCAGCTCCTGATACCAGAGCGACAGCTGCCAGGCCTCGAAGGTCGCGAGGTTCGAGGCCGAAAGCACGACCTTCCTCCGTTTCGGGTTCGCATGAACGTAGCCGTGACGGACCTCGGCGAGGGCTTCGGCGCTGTCCGTCCAACCCTGCTTCGCGGCGAACGCGGCGAGATTGGCCGAGCGTGCGGGAAACACCGGGTCGGCCTTGATCACGGCCAAGAGCCGGCGGAGCTTCTCGGCGGCCTTCAGGTTGTCGTACTTCGAGGCGCCCATCGTCCCCGTTTTGTCCACAACGACCAGCGCGCCGAGCAGATCGAGCGATGTAAGGCCGAGGATGATTGCCCCCTCCATGCCACCTGCCCGCGTGTTGCTCTTCTGGTACCAGTGCAGCGCGAGACTCAACGCCTCCCACAGCTCGGGGTTGGCATGGGCCGCAGCGAAGCCTGGGAAGATCTCGGAGAGAAGATTGCCGTGGTGTTCGTCGAACCAGTTGTCGCGGCCCTTCCAGGGATCGACGACCGGAGAGCCCCAGCGTTCCCAAACGGTTGCGCCGCCGGTATCTACGCCCCAGCGGATCGCGAGGTTCGAGGCGGCCCCTCGGGCGTAGCCCAGGTAGCGGTTAAGGGCATCGAGGACGCCCTCCGCGTCCTGCGCGCTGAAGTGTGAGCCGTCCGTCCGGTCCAAACGGCCCATGTGCGTGAAGGCGTAGCCGCCCGTCTCTTCAAGGCTCTTGAAGACATCCGTCGAATGCTCGACCGCGCTCAGGCGGATGCGCCAGCCGTCCCATTGCAGTTCGGCGACCGACGGCGGATACCCGAATTTAAGGGTAGGCCCTGGGCCCGGCGTGATGAAGTCGGAGAAGTTCACCACTTGGAATCCAAGGTGCTCGAGGTTCTCGCCGGAGCCCTTCACGAAGGTGCTGGCGCTTCCCGAGACTCTTGAGGACGACACGCCATCCTTCACGCTGAAGCGCGTGCTGTTGACCACCATCTCCACGGTCTCGCCCTCGATGACAGCCTTGACGCGCGCGCCGGGATGCGGCGCGTTCCATCCGGCCGATGACAGTTCAGCCTCAAGGCGCAAACCCGTGGACGGGAGCCACCGCAGAACGAGTGCGCCCGTTCCCTCCGCTTCCGTGTTGCCGGCGGCCGGCATCCTGACCGGACCTTCGAGCAACGTCACGGGTTCATTCGCCGCCGTGTGCGGGTGAAGGCAGGAGAGCGTCACGGACGGCTCGGAGGCCATGGTCCAGTACAACCGGCGTTGGGCAGGCTGTCAATTGGGGTCTCATTGACAAAGCGCCGATCCAGACCGAACGTGCCCTGCCGCCGGTGGATGAGGGTCGTTCAGGAAGACGTTCTCAACGCCGAGGCGGATCTTCGGAGGCGAGTACCTCGGTACGTCCATGACCGGTGCCAGCAGAAGCTCCGGCACGCGGTGCACGACCGCCTCGGCATCGAACCTGGCTTGAAGCGATCCCGCCTGGGCGGATGCTGGATCCGCCCAGGGCGACTACTCGTTTCCGATCCGATTCAGTGCCGCTCCACACCGTGCTGACGACGAGGTCTCGACGAGAACAGCCCGGAATGGCGGACGGAGAGGACGACCGCGTCTGAAAAGAGCTTCGGCGTGGACAAGGGGCGGCGATCGAGCTACGCCTTCGAGCCGCTCGGCTTGTTGTCGGCGCGCGCGTCGATCAGAACGATGGCCTCGTCGCGCTCAAGCCTCAGCCGTTTCAAAATCGCTTCAGCGCGCCGTCGTTCAGCCACCGAGAAGTAAATGATGATCTTCACAGACCGTTTGGCGTCGCTGGCCTTCTCATAGACCATCGACTGGTTCTTCAGGTTGCGTTCGAGCTGCGTATTGCCCGCGAGCTTCATCTCAACGAGCGACTTGTCCTTGGCTCCTCTGGAGATCTTGAAATCGGCCGGTCCTCGTCCGTCGTTCGCCTCGCGCGTCACGTCCAGCGACGTGCCGAACCATGTCAGTCGATAGAGGATCTGCAGGTCCGATTCGCGTTGGATCGGCGTGCCATTCACGTAGAAGATTCGGTGGCACCCCTTGTTCTCGATAGCGTCCTTCAGGAATCGAGCGCGGCGGAGGGCGGCATCGTACGAGTCAGCACCGTCCTTGTAGAAGTCCGTCTTGGCGGCCAAGAAAGCGACGAAATCGCCAATCTGGCGTACGTAGAGCTGTTCGGATTCCTTGACTCGGGCATCGCTGATGCTGACCGCTGTGGCGCCGTGCTCCTCCTTGAAGCGGATGTAGTAGTCGACCAGTTCTGGGAAGCGTCTGACGGTGTCCACGATCGCGGCATCCTTCTCGGACTTCTTGATCGGCTTCTTGCGGCGGCGCGGCAGCAAGCTTCGGAAGTAGTTGTTGATCTGCTGACGAAGCTCGAGGTTTGGGATCGCTTGCGGAATCTGGTCGAAGTCGTCGAAGAGGTCGGTCTTGTTGATCCAGGTATCGTCCTTCGTGAGGAGGTCCCTTGGTGTCAGCAGGACGTGCTTCCCGCTGTGAACCGGTAGATCGAATCGGCCTGACGCCCATATCTCGGTCTTATAGTTGAAGCGAACCTTCTGCACTGCGACGATCCGGCGTAAGGGCTTGTCGATGTACTTCTTGGCGAACGCCGAGGTGTAGTCGAGTAGGAACCCGTGGATCAGGTTGTTGGTGAAGTCGGAGATGTTGTCCTTGCCGACACGGTCGCTGACCAGGCAGAGTTTTTCGAGGTGGACGTCCTTGGTGATGTGTGCCTGATTGAGTCCCTTGAAAAATACTCCGAGGTTCTTGTGCAGTTCACCGGCGAATTTGGCACCAAGACCGCGGCCATGGTTGCCGGTTGCCGAGAATCCCAGCCAGTTCTGCTCGATTTCCGGAAAGCGATACCAGGCGGCGACGAGGCCATCTTCAAGTTTCTGGGACTGCGCCTTGTCGTAGAGGAATTCGAGGTACCTGACGATCTGCCGGTGGAGTTCCCGGTACACCCGCCTGCGGCTGTTGAAGATCAGGAACGGGTCAACAAAAAGGGGCAGATCCGCGACCAGCGATATGTTGAACGCGCCATAGCGTTCGATCACGCGTGGCTTTACGTTGAACACATCGGAGAAGTAGATGTCCATTGCGGGGGATCGGCTCATGTTGGTTCAGGCGACACCACTATAGGGCAGACTGCCGTGCCGGTCCATGTTCGTCGGCAGGGTGCCCGCGGTGCTGTGCGTGCTCCGTGCTTTCAATAGCGACGGTCGTCCGCTGCGGGCACCGGAGTGTTTGTGGTCCTCGGCCTTCAGGTTCCCTTGCTGTGGCCGGGTTGGCCCGTCACCTTCAACGGCCTCAAGGAACGTAACCGGTTAGTCGCGATAAACGCCGTAGTGATTACGATCGTCATCAAGCGCCCGGCCAAGCGGTCTAGCTACCCGTACGCCGCTTCAGCCACGTAGATTGGGCGACGCCCTGCACTTCACCAACGGTCGGCGCGCCCGTAGCTCACCCGGATAGAACATGGGACTTCTAAGCCGGGGGTCCCGCGTTCGAGTCGCGGCGGGCGCGCCAGTTTCCGCCAGTTTCTCCGAATGTAGGCCCGGTCTTCAGACCCGGCGGCGCCGAAGACGCGCCGCCTGGACCGGTCACCCTCCGGCTCACTGAAATACTCGGTGGCTTTTCTTTCGGGAATCGAGGTAATCGTGATGACGCACGATGACTCGAAACCCGCCTACCGCCGGCTCAAGCGAGATCCGCGGACTTCGGATGCGGCTGCAGCTTTCGCAACCGCAGTTCGCAGCGTTGCTCCGCGTTTCGGCGGAAACGTACCGAACGTGGGACTCGGGCCGGCGGGTGGTGCCACCCGCGTGGTTGGACAAGGCCCGAGAGTTGGCGGCCTCGAACGATCCCCGCCGGCTGAGGTCGTTGCAGGAACTCGCCACTGAACTCGGCGTCCACGTTCGCACCTTGCGAGATGCGGCGCGAAGTGGGCGTCTTGAAGTGACGTACGCGAATTACGTCGTATTTCGGAATCCGGTCCCGAGGTCAACGATCGCGGCTGGGCGGGCGTTCATGGAGCGGTACTACAGAATGTCATACTCCCGCTTCGCTCCCAAGCCACGACTTCCTGAACGCACTCGTGTGCCTTCAGACTGGCCTCTGCATCTTTTGCGCATCCGGCGCGAACTCCGGCTCACGCAGATACGGCTGGCGGAAAAGATCGGAGCCGCCGGCAAAGCCGTCGTCTACCAGTGGGAGTCTCGGAAGCGCCGTCCCTCCGCAGAGTTCTGGCGGCGCATCGCACTCTTGGCTGGTACGCGAGACGAGGCATCGAAGCACGGATCAGCCAGCTGACTGGCATGGCAACGCGGGCGCCGAATATGATGTGACGCTCGCTCCTAGCCCGAGAGATACTCGTACACCGCGGCCAGCGCTGCGTTCCGCATTCGGCGGGACCTTACCTGGCCAACGTAGTAAAGCTCTTGGAGCTTCGCCTCGCTGGCGTGCAACACGTCTCCGACCGTCCGCATGCCCGCCGCCATGAGCGATTCCATCTGCCAATCCGTAATGTCTAGCACGCCGACGGGCTTGCCGAGTTGTCGCTCGAGCGTGCCGCCTGCACTCGAAACTTCGAAACTCGGCATGGCAGCGAGCAGTGTCTGGTACGCACCGTGATTGGCTCCATACTCGCTCATGCGCCTCGGCGTCAGGTTTGAGGCTATCTGGAATGCCGTCGCGGCCGGACTCGACTCAAGGGCAAACAAGCACCCGAGATTCACTGCGTATCGTGTGCCGATTTCGCCTCTCGTCGCTTTGATCCCTGAGGCGTGTTCGCTCACGATGCCTGTGTATGCAAGAAGCCTGAGGGATTCCTTGACCTGCTGAGGAGCGTCGCGATGAACCCAAAAGAAGCACGTAGACTTCCGCTCGGCCTCCAGGTACTGGATGTTCTTCTTCTGGAGATCCGGAAGCACGTCGGCTTCGATGAACTGTCGCCCCCAGTCGATGAGGGCCCTATGTCCAGGGACTTCTCGGGCAACGTCGAGTGCTCCGACCAAATGTCGGTCCTGTAGTACTCCCGGATAATCTCGTTGACCTGCTGAGCGCCGACTTTCTTTGCTCTTCCAAGCGTCTTCAGCATGACTCGTGGATTGCCGCTAGCAGCATATGCCACAACCGCGAAGTTCTGGCCGTGCCGAGCGATGTCTTCAATTAATCCACTCTCGGCCTGTCGTTCTGCGATCTCTCGCATGTTCGAGATATAGGTCTCGTCCAGAGGATCTCTATCCAGGGACAGCATCGTGGCGTCGTGGAACGGCTGAAAGGTGTCGCCGTAGACAGTAACGCCAGGGTAGACCGCGGCCTTGCAGCTGAGATAGGGACTCCTGAGATCGCGAAACAGAGTGAAGAACTGCCTCTGTTGCTCTGCCAAGAAGATGTGCGCGGCCTCATCAATCAAGACAATAAGCCGAGCGATATTCAGGCGTGTGCAGACATCCTCAATCGCGTCTCTGAATGCGTCGACGCTGGGGAGCGCGACAACGTCAACGGCTCCAGGGGATCGCTTCCACGACTCCTCAAACTCTGCCGCGATTCGTTCGATTCTCGTTTCCTGGGGCATCGGTGATGCCTGATCGTCGCCGGTCAGGATTGACAAGCTGGTCGGCACGGTTCCAGACAGCCCCATTGATACCAGCGTCCGCGCGAGACGCGAGCACACCCGTGCGAGCATCCAGTGCTGGAACTGTCTAGGGTCGGTCGTGTTGATCAACGAGCTCTTGCTGAACGTCACGTAGACGGGGCAGACGCGAGCCTGCGCGAAGCTCGCTTGGAGCTCAGCCTCCGCAACCCGGAGAAGAAATGACTTCCCTACACCACGGCTGCCAGCGAGTACCACCGGATTCCGTGCCTTGAGCTCGTTGATAATCTCCCGGTCCCGGCGCGTCTCCACGAAGTAATGCAGAACCTCGTCTGGTTTGATGTCCTCTGTGCGGAAGAAGAACTCAGCCATTGCTCGGCTCCACTGGAGACCCAAACACCGTCCGGATTTGGGGTATGAATCCTACGTTGTCCAACACGACGGACTCTAATGAGTGCAGTCGAGAAGCATCGAACTGGCGCAAGTGCCTGACGCACAAAGCAAACACCGAGACAAGACGAACGGTCTGGGCCTTGCCGTGCCATTCCCGAAACACCGCCTGGTCGAATGCAACCCCGTCCGGCAGGTGCCCGAGAGTGTGTGCGTTTCCGTGGACGTACTCTGAACACTCTCTGTACACAGCTCCGGCCATCGCTCGATAGTGCGCGGACTGCTCTTCTAGTTCTTCAAAGAAGGCTCTGGCAAACTTCTTCGAGAAGAGTCCCGTGTCCGCATCGGCTAGCGCACTCCAGTTCAAATCGCGGTCCCCTCTCAGCCAGGTACGCAGCTCGAGTTCATTTGCCGACAACTGGACGGCGCTGAGTAGCAGTTCGAAACACAGCCTCAAAGCCGTGAACGCCTGACGGTACTGGGCCTGTACCACCGCAAGCAGCGCGAACTGGTACTCTCGCATTGCGGCGATCAACATGTCTCGTTCTGGCGTTCCATCGAGGGCAACCAGCCAGACCTCCAAATCCCGCACGAAACTGTGGCTGCGTGCATGGAGCCCGCCCGCATCGGAGTCGAAGGAGTCCCGAACCGCGTCGCTGCATTGCTTCTGCAGCAACTCGTAGTACTCACGACAGGTCTGTGGAGGCGCCGCATCCCCATTCTCGCCCATGGCGCACCGCCCTGTTGCTCGAGAAAGCACGGGTCAGGCTGGCGGAATGCCAGTCTGCGTGAAGCCAATGCTACGCTTTGCTGGCAACGTCGACAAGCCGTCAACACTCAATTGCTAGCTAAGCGAGTCGCCCCGCAAAGGTCAGGAGGTTGTACGGTCCGGACTTGCTGAGGCACGTCGCCAGCCGTCCCCGTGCCGTCCGGAGCTTCCGTTCATTCCCTACGTCGTACCTGCTGAGCCACTTGGGTACACTTACTGGCGCCCAGCACTTGCCCTTCTTGGCCCTCACGTCGGAGCTTTCAAGCAGTCCGGCCCGTTCCGACCTCCGCCGTGAAACAGGCCCGCTACGCGCATCGGGGTTCAATTCAAGTCTGAAGTGCCCGGTCAACACGCGACGCCAAACGCGGGATGCTGGTTCCGGTCGGGGTAGAAACCGCGCATCATTGGGAGCTGGGCACTGTGTGCACTTTGACGCGCTTACCGACTCAGACCAACTGTTCACGCCAGCGCGCTCACGCCAGCGACGCGGAATCGACCCCGCCCCGGCTATACTTGGCTCGCCCCGCGGTTGCCGTCGAGATGAACGTCGCGAATGACCTCGCCTGTCACTCCCACGTGAGACTGCTGGTAGGACAAGCGGGCAGTCAGCTTCAGAACGATCTGGCAACTTAAGGGGGAGGCGGCTGGTTACTTCCGGCCCGGTACGCGCGTGGCTCCCGCATCGAAGGACGCAGAATGACCCAGAACGCCATCGACTACGAGCGCCTTCTGAAACTCCGTCTGGTCGTCGCCAGGGTCGGTGAGATGGATCTCGCACGCTGGTGGAATACCCAGGGCCTGCTTGGGACGCGGGGCAAAGTCGTCCTTGCGCGTGGTTTTCCACATACGCATTGCTTCGCCCAGGCGCGCGTCGTCTTTACCGTAGCGCGGGCGAGATGCCACTGAGCTCTTCGATCCGCCCGGATGCGCCACGCTCTGGAGCCTGCCAGCGAAGGTCGAGGATCAGTTTGAGGAGCACTGGCAAGATTGGCTAGATGACATGGAGAAGTGGACTCCGTTCTTCGAGCGACTGATGACCGTGAATGACGCCGATCTTCTGGGTGTGCTGCGGAGTTTCGGGCTGGTGAACAACGAGCAGGCAGATGCCGCCAGTCGACTTCGCCGTGCCGCGGAGAACCGGGCGGTTCCGCTGCCGGGCACGCGCCGCTTGGATGATGAGACCCTGACGCTGTTAGCTGTCGGCTTCTCCCGCGGGGAGTCCGGCAGCCCCGCCATCCCCTACGCCAGGTTGGAGGACTAGCCATCGTGTTTGGCCCTCTCGCCAATGAGATCTCGTCAACGTCCATCTGCCGGGGTGGCCTGATCGAACAGACCCACGAAGCGCTGAGGGCGTGGGACTTCACGAAGTCGAGGGATGAGAACTTCCGTGAGCTCCAGACGGGATCGGCGATCGAGGCCGTGACCAATCTCTGGCGGAGGGACATCGTTTCCGCGATAAGCAGGCGCCTCGATCCAGGAGGTCGAGACAAGACGCTGACGGTGCTGGCCAAGGGGGACTGTCCATTCGAAGTCTGGCGGGCGATCCTCCTCTGGCACGTGACCAGGAACGAATTCCTGGTCCGGGACTTCCTGATCAGATGCCTTTGGCCTGCGTTCACCAGCGGAACCTTCCGTATCACTCCGGACGCGGTCATCCCCTACCTAACAGACAAGAGAATCCAATCGCGATTGCGACAACCGTGGCAGGCACCGACACTGCGGCGGGTCGCTAGCGGCCTGCTTCAGACCTCAACCGAGTTCGGCATGCTGAAGGGCAAGGTCGTCAAGGAGTTCATCTCCTATCACATTCCGGAGCAGAGCCTGCTCTACGTGCTGCATGCAATGGCGGAAAGCGAGCCGAACGCGCGGCGCATCATTGACGCGGAGGATTGGCGCATGTTCCTGATGGAATCCGCCGACGTGGAGCGTGAGGTCCTGAGGCTGCACCAGTTCAGGAAGCTGCACTACGAGGTTGCCGGTAGCCTCGCCCAGCTCAAGTTGCCATTTCCGACAGCTACGGACTTCGCACAGGGACTGACATCATGACTGATGACTGGAAGCAACGATTGGTCAGCGACCTGGAACCGGCGTTGATGTCGGCTGACCCGAGACCTCGCATCAGCGCATACCACGACATGCCATACGCCATCTTCCGCTACCCTCCGGAAGACGAGTTCCAGGTCCGCCAGGAAGTCGCACTACTCAGGACTCGGCTCGAGCAGGCGGGCAAGCGCGTGACGACGATATCGCTCGCCGAGTGCATGAGCGCCGCACTTGAGGCCGAGGGTCTCGGTACCCAGGCGCTCGTCGATGCCGAGAAGTCGGTCGGTCTCGAGTCGACGGTCGAGACGATCCACCAGGTGCTCAGCGAGTACCAGCCCCTGGACGACTTGGTTGCTTCACGCATACCCGTTGGCGTCGACCCTCTCCGCGACGTGGTGTTCATCGTCCGGGCTGGCGCTCTTTTCCCGGTTTATCGCACTTCCTCCCTGCTTGAGCAGCTCAAGGGCAAGGTACGTGTCCCGGCCGTGCTTTTCTATCCAGGCGAGCTTGACGGCGCCGCAGGTCTTCGATTCATGGGAGTCCTGGACGCCGAGCACAATTACCGGCCGAAGATCTTCTGAAGGTACTCGAGATGACAGACAAGACCATCAGTACGCTGTTCGCTAGTGACATTTCCCGGCGCATTGAGGAAGTGATTAAGGTCGATCAGGCCGACGAACAGATCATCCAGGAGGAGCTGACCGAGTAACGTCGTGACGGACTCGATCAAGAAGCACTTCACTGAGATCCTCGAGCGCTATTGGGAGACACCCAAGAAGCCGCACGAGGGCGTCGGCGTATGGGTCTCTGGGTTCTTCGGGTCCGGCAAGTCAAGCTTCGCCAAGTACCTCGGACTTGCCCTCGAAGACCGAAAGATCCTGGGTCAGGGGGCAGCGCAGATACTAGGTAAGCGGACGGGCGACCAGAAGGCCCAGGTGCTGCTGACGAATATCGCCGAGAAGATTCCGACGGCGGCGGTGATTTTTGACGTCTCCACCGACCGTGGCATTCGCACCGGCAACCAGAGTATCACCGAGATCATGTACCGCCTCCTCTTGCAGAGCCTCGGCTATGCGAAGGATCTGGACCTCTCTGAACTCGAGATCACACTCGAAGAAACAGGCGGCCTCGACATCTTCAAACAGAAATACCGAGAGGTGTTTCGCAAAGAGTGGGACGTCGAGAAGGGCAAGATCGCGATCGCGGTGCAGCAGGCGAGCCGCGTCATGCACGAAGTGGAGCCAGCCACCTATCCGACGGCGGACAGCTGGCGCGAATCCGCAATGAAGCGGGCCGACATCTCTGCAGGCGATCTTGCCAAGCGTGGCATTGAGCTGATGGGACGCCGCCAGCCCGGCAAGACGCTCCTCTTTGTGATCGACGAAGTCGGTCAGTTCGTCGCGCGCGACGTTCAGAAGATGCTCGACTTGCAGGCAGTCGTGCAGAACCTGGGTCGAGTTGGTCGCGGCAAGATGTGGCTCGTCGTGACATCACAAGAGCGGCTTACCGAACTCGTCGCCGGACTTGACGACAAGCGGGTCGAGCTCGCCCGTCTCATGGACCGTTTTCCCTTGCAGGTACATCTCGAACCGTCTGACATCTCCGAAGTTACGAGCAAGCGTGTTCTGTCCAAGAATGCGGAAGCGGAGAAGACCCTACGCGAGCTATTCACGGAGCACCGGGGGCGCCTGACTGACAATACGCGTCTTACAGCAGACATCAAGCTGCTCGAACTTTCCACCGAGGCGTTTATCGACCTGTATCCGCTTCTGCCGTACCAGATCGACCTCATCATCCAGGTCGTCTCGGGTCTACGAACCCAAGGCGGAGCGAGCAAGCACGTAGGTGGCGCGAATCGCACCATCATCAAGCTTGCCCAGGAGCTTCTGATTCATCCTGATGTCGACCTCCAGGGCAAGCCGGTCGGCGCGCTCGCTCGCATCGACCAGATCTACGACCTGGTGTCTGGCAACATCGGCAGCGAGGTGCGTGGCAAGATCGACGACATCGGCAAGAAGGTCGATCATCCGCTCGCTCAAGCGGTGGCGAAGTCCATCTGTCTACTCCAGTATGTGCGGAGCATCCACCGAACGCCGGAGAACATTGCGGCGGCACTTCACCCTACAGTCGACGCCGATTCCCGACTCGTCGACGTGAAGGCTGCCCTCGCCGCGCTCGAAAAGGCGCACATGGTGCGCCGCGGCGACGACGGCTACCGAATCCCGACGCCAGCAGAGGACGACTGGGAGCGACAGCGGGCGGGCCTATCGCCAAAGCCCGGAGATGTGAGCCGATTGCACGCAGAAGTAATCACGGGCCTCTGGCAGCCCCAGCCGTCGACGCGTCTCACGTGAAGGTGTTCCAGGCAGGCCTCTACCTCGGCGGTCGAATGATGATTGAGGGCGACATCTCAGTTCATCTGAACCTGGCCGAGACCGGGAGAGACCAAGCCGAGCGAGTCGAGGAGGCGCGCATGCGCAGTCAGACCGAGACCAAGGCGATTCGGGTCGCTGCCATCGACGAGGCCATCGACCGTGAGACCGTCGAGATGTTCCGGGCCAGGGAGATCCTCGTCCTCAAGGAGCGTGGTGCCCAGACCAAGGACGAGAGCACGCTAGCGGCCGAGGAAAAACTCCGGCTTCGCCGCCACCAGGGGGAATTATCCCGGCTAATCAAGCAGTCGCTTCTACAGGGACAATCTTCTTCCGCGGCAACGACCGCAGTCCGGACGATGCTGCCACGGACCTCCCTCGCAGTGCCGCCAAGGTCTTGGCGCAGGCGCTGCCCGAGGTCTTCGATCGATTTGAGGAGGCCGCCGCGCGCCTGGGCAAAAAGGACCTCGACTCTCTCATGACCACGGAAAACCTACGCGGTATGAGTTCGGTCT
>CAVOHU010000005.1:0-930241 GCA_963695795.1 uncultured Acidobacteriota bacterium
ATCTTCGAACAGCCGAACTCCGTGCGCGATGCAATGCGGGGACGGCTTTCGGTGGAGGAAGCCACCGCCAAGCTCGGTGGCCTCGAAATGACCAACGCTGAGCTTCGCCAGGTCGAGCGAATTGTATTGAGCGGTTGCGGCACGGCCTTTCATGCCGCAATGGTCGGCGAGTATCTTATCGAAGCGCTGGCGCACCTTCCGGTGGAGTGTGAATTTGCAAGCGAACTACGCTACCGCAATCTGCCGATGACACGCGACACGCTCGTCTTCGTGATCAGTCAGAGCGGGGAGACGGCGGACACGCTTGCCGCCCTGCGCGAAAGCCAGCGCAAGGGACATCGAACCCTGGGGATTTGTAACAACGTCGCCAGCACAATCGCTCGGGAAAGCGACGGGGGTGTTTACATGCATGCCGGGCCGGAGATTGGTGTGGCGGCAACGAAGTCCTTCACCTCGCAGATCACCGTCGTTACGCTGCTCGCTCTCTTGCTCGGCCGTATTCACTACCTTTCCTATGCCGAGGGGCTCGACATAATTTCCGAACTCGAAAAGTTGCCCGATAAAGTCGCAAAAACGCTGGAACTCGGCAGCCAGGTGGCGGCCATCGCAAAAAAATATGCCGGCGCCAGGAATTTCCTCTTTATGGGGCGGCAGGCCAACTATCCCATCGCTCTCGAAGGCGCCCTGAAACTCAAAGAGATCAGTTACATTGCCGCTTCGGGATATCCGAGCGCCGAAGCTCAAGCACGGTGTTATTGCATTGGTCAACGAGGAGACACCCTCGGTCTTCATTGCACCGCGCGACGCGGTTTTCGAAAAGAATCTCAGCAACATCGAAGAGGTCAAGGCCCGCAAGGGCAAAGTCATCGCCATTGGCACCGAAGGCGATGAGTCGCTCGCCAAAATCGCCGACGACGTCATTCTCATCCCGAAGACTCCTGACTATCTGACTCCGATCCTCTCGATCATTCCCCTCCAATTCCTCGCCTACCACATCGCCGTCGAATTGGGCTGCGACGTCGACAAGCCCCGGAATCTCGCAAAAAGCGTGACAGTCGAGTGACGCGACCTCGCGCTCCGCACGGCTACTTGCCGCCCTGAAAAGAGCCGGAGACGGGAGTGCGCACGGTCACAAGGATTCGTTCCACCTTGGGAATTCGAGCGCAGATGCAGCGGTTCAATTTGCGCGCTATCCGGGTGTAGGGACCGTTGGCAAAATAGTTTTGCGGAGAGTAAAGGTCGGCCCGATTTTCCAGCGTCGTGCATGACGTTGAGACCGCGCTGTTGCGGCTAGAGGCCTTGCGGTCCAGCCGGTAACCGCACGCCGTGGCGTATTCGCTCAGATTGATCCAGACGGCTCCTGCCGCGACAACGATCAGGAAAAGGGGTGGTTTCACGACCCAGAGATAAACCGCTTCTAACGGAAACTGTCAATCCGGGACAACTTGAACATTGAGACAAAGGCCTGCAGCGGTGAGAGTCTCCCGCTCATGCTTGCCTACTATATCCATGACCTGAGTCCCTTCGTTCTGCGCTTTAGCGAGAACTATGGCGTGCGATGGTACGGCCTGGCGTATGTGGCGGCTTTCTTTATCGGAATCCTCATCGTCCGACGCCTCTCACAACTTGGCTATTGCGACATTCCTGCGCAGAAAGTTTCCGACTTCATCATAGGGGGCGCGATTTTCGGGGTGCTGCTCGGCGGGCGGCTCGGCTACATGCTCTTTTACGACTTGGAGAACTTCCTGCGCAACCCGCTCATTTTCTTTCGAGTGATGGACGGCGGGATGTCGGCTCACGGCGGTATCCTTGGTCTCACCCTCTACACGCTTTGGTACTCCTTCCGGCACAAGGTTTCCTGGCGCAACATTGGCGACAATCTCGTGGTCGCCGCGCCTCTGGGTCTTTTTCTTGGGCGCGTGGCGAACTTTATCAACGGAACTCTACGGGCGTGTCGCCAGCGTGCCGTGGGCCGTGCAGTTTCCAAAGGAACTCTACGAGGCGCCGCCGGAGACGGTGCAACTTGCCCTCAGCGAAGCCGCCACCATCAATCCCGAATGGACCGGCGTCGAAGACGTGATTGAAAATGTTGGCCATTCCGCAGAGGCTCAAGGCTCAGCTCGCCGGCACGCTCTCTCCGCGTCATCCCTCACAATTGTATGAGGCCGTGCTCGAAGGGCTGGTTCTCTTCGCGATCCTTTGGTTTTTGCGCACACGTCTCCAACTTCGCAACGGTGTCTTGACCGGGCTGTTCTTCGCCGGTTACGCGATCTTGCGTATGATGGGCGAGGTTTTTCGCGAGCCGGACGCTCCGTTCACAGGGCCGTTCACGCGCGGCCAATTTCTTTCGCTTTTCCTGCTTCTCATCGGCTTTGCATTTTTCGTTTCGGCGTGGCTGCGCCCTGCCTTTCCAATTGGTCGCAGGCGGAAGTAATGGCCGGATGCCGAAATGGTCGTCGTCGAATATCAGAGGGGCGTGCATTTGCCGGAGGCGGGGCTCTGGCTTGATCCGCGCGACCCGCGCGAAATGGCCTTTATCTCTCATGCGCACAGCGACCACATCGGATTTCACAAGCGCATTCTCTGCTCGCCCGCCACGGCGCGCTTTATGCAGGTGCGAGTCGGACTCGATGCCCGCGTATTTCAAACTCTGGCCTTTGGCGAGATCGGGGCCTTCGACGGCTGGTCGGTAAAGCTGCTTCCCGCGGGTCACATCCTGGGATCCTCGCAGCTATTCTACGAGTCCGGCAGGGGCGATCTCCTTTACACCGGGGATTTCAAGCTGCGGAAGAGTCTATCCTCCGAAGGCGCCGTCACGACTCACGCGGAAACGCTTGTTATGGAGACCACCTATGGCCTGCCGCGTTATCAGTTTCCCCCTGTCAGCCAGACACTCGAAGCCGTGGTGAAGTTTTGCATGGAGGCGCTCGAGGACGGAGAAACGCCCGTGCTCCTCGGCTATGCGCTCGGGAAGGCGCAGGAGATTCTCGCGGCTCTTCAAGGTGTGAAGCTTCCTGTCATGGTGCACGGCTCCATTGCCAGGATGGCGAAGGTTTACGAAGAATTTGGCAGTGCCTTTCCACCTTACGCGGAATTCGAAGCGGCGACTGCGGCCGGGCACGTGCTTATTTGTCCCCCCAGCGTGAACGGCTCGAGAATGCTGCGCAGTCTTCGGGGCCGCGTGGCCGCGCTTACCGGATGGGCGATGGATCCCGGAGCGGCTCACCGGCTTCAGGTGGATGCCGCGTTTCCCCTTTCGGACCACGCCGACTACGGCGATCTTCTGCAATATGTGCAAGCCGTGCGTCCCGATCGCGTTCTTACCCTTCATGGATTCGCACAGGAGTTTGCGCGTGATCTCCGCGAGCGGGGCGTCGAGGCCTGGTCCCTTACCGGAGCAAATCAACTCGAGTTCTCCATTTCAATGCCCGCTTCACCGGCTGCACCAAAGTTCTCTCCCGATCCCGATGGGCCGGGCGAAGACTTTGGTTTCAATCGATTTTGTCAGGTGTGCCAGGTTGTGCGCGGGTCAACGGGAAAACTGGACAAGGTTCGCAGGCTTGCCGAATACCTTTGCTCGCTCGATGTGAGGGAACTTCCGCTTGCAGCCGTCTGGTTGACCGGGCGCCCTTTTGCTCAACGCGATCCTCATCCGCTCAATCTGGGCGGTGCCGTGATATGGCGCGCCCTCCTCTCAGCAAGCGGACTCTCCGAGAGAACGAACTCCGCGCGATTGCTCGCAAGCACAATGATAGCGGGATGACCGCCGAGGAGGCGATGCGAACCAAACCGAGAGACCGGGCGCTCGCAATTGCGGAAATCGGTGAAATTATTCACAAGCTGCGGGCGGCACGCGGCCCGGTCCTAAAAGCGGAGATCCTCGCCGGGGCCTTCGCAGCCCTTCCCTCTTTAGCCTCCGGCTACCTCGTCCGAATTGTAACCGGAGATCTCCGCATCGGCCTAAAGGAAGGCCTTCTCGAGGATGCGATCGCCAGAGCCTTTGATCAGGACCCTGCCGCGGTGAGGGAGGCGCACATGCTCCTTGCGGACATCGGACGAATGGCGCTGCTGGCCCGCGAAGGTCGTCTATTTGAGGCAGAGTTGACCCTGTTTCAGCCCGTGCGATGCATGCTCGCAAGTCCCGAGCCCGACAGCGGCGCGGTTTGGGATCGGCTCGGCGGAAGCGGAGTCGTTTGGATTGAGGACAAACTCGACGGGATTCGCGCGCAGATTCATTGCGCAGGCGGCCGCTCTCAAATTTTCTCCCGCGACCTTCGCAACATCACGGACACTTTTCCTGAAATCGCCGAGGCGGCTCGTCAACTCGATCGCCACGCGGTGTTCGACGGAGAAGTTCTCGCCTGGCATGCAGGCCGCGCATTGCCGTTCTTTGAGTTGCAGAAACGGCTCGGACGCCGCGAGCCCGACCTTTTCCTTGGGGGGCAGATTCCCGTTGTCTTCGTGATTTTCGATCTCCTTCTTCTGGACAACGTTTCGCTACTAAAGACGCCTCTTGGCGAACGCCGGCGGCTGCTCGAAAGTATGTCCCTGGCTGGGCCGTTGCTTCGCGCACAACTCTCTCGCGCCCTCAGCTCGGACGAGATCGAAGCAGCCTTTCTGGCCGCCCGCCGGCGTGGAAATGAGGGATTGGTAGCGAAAGATCCCGCCAGCTTTTACACGCCCGGGAGGCGCGGCCTGTCCTGGATCAAATTGAAAAAGGATTTCGCGACGCTCGATGTGGTCGTCGTTGCTGTCGAATATGGGCATGGCCGGCGCAGCAAGGTCCTCAGCGACTATACGTTCGCCGTCCGTGACGAAGCTACGGGCGCGTTACCGCCAATCGGCAAGGCCTATTCAGGGCTCACCGACGGGGAGATCGATGACTTAACAGCCAGGTTCCTCAAGCTTGCCGTCTCGCGGCGAGGCAACAGGATCGAGGTCGAACCGGTGATCGTGATTGAGGTTGCTTTTGATTCGATTCAGGTGAGCAGTCGCCACGCCAGTGGGCTGGCCTTGCGATTCCCGCGCATCAAGCGCGTTCGCTGGGACAAAGGCGTTCGCGACATCGATACGCTGGCCACGGCCCGCAGTCTTGCGGGAAGCGCGATTCCTGCCTCCTCGGCGAAGCAATCGAAACATTAAAGGTAATCACTCATCTCGTAGAGGGCCGGGTCACGGGTCGGCAGCTTGCGCGGAGATCTTGTGAGGGCAGGCTTCTCTTCACCCGTCTCACTCTCGGCGAACTCTTCACCAAGGTTTTCGAGCGAATCGCCGAATTCCTCCTCGAGTTTCTCCGGATCCTCACCCCGTTCGAGTCGTTGAATCATCTGCTCCATCGCCTCGGGCATTTTCTGGCCGGTCGCTTCTGTCATCTTGCGCATCAAGCGTCCCAGCTGCCGCGGATCGGGGTTGTCTTCATTCATCGAGGACATTTCGCTTTCCATTTCCGCCATCACCCGCTCCATGCGAGGATCCATGCTGTCCGTTTCCGCGGGAGCATCTGATTTTTCCTTTGCTCGGCCAGTCACCGCGAAATTTGAAACCATTCGCTCCATGCGCGCTTGAGGGTTGTCGGGACAACGTGGTGTCAACTGGCCCTGAGCCAGGCTCCTCGCTAGAAAACTGTATATGCGATTGGTATCCGGCGAATAAAATTCGTAGATTGGCATTCTCAAGGAGTATATAAATGAAGGGGTCCGATGCACGCGGGAACTCTGCGCCTGCGCGCGAGGGCTTTATCCGAGCATCGAGCCGAATCAACTCGTCCAACGCGACGATGGCAAACGAAGTGGCCGAATCCGATACCGCGTAGGGAAGGATGAGCTGCCCGCCGTGAATCATTCCTCCGCAGGTGTACACGACATTCGGCACATAGCCCTCACGCTCGTGGGATTCTGGTTTGATTAGGGGTTCGCGAAGCCGCCCGATCACGCGGCTCGGATCATCGCGATCCAGCAGAATCGCCCCGTATGCAGTACTTGCGCATTGCGCCCACGCCATGCGTCAGCACGAGCCAACCCGCGTCCGTTTCGATCGGCGATCCACAGTTCCCGAGCTGGACAAACTCCCAAGGCTCGGCGGGACGCATAATTATTCGCGAGTCATACCAGAAGTGCGGGTGTTCCGAAAACATCACATGAATGTTCTCGTTGTCTTGACGGGAGAGCATACAGTACAGCCCATTAATCTTTCTTGGAAACAGGGCCATCCCCTTGTTCTGCACTGCGGGGCCGTTAAGCGTGCAAACCTTGAAATGGAGAAAATCCTCAGTTTCCAAAAGCTGGGGAAGGACCGTTCGGCCGTCATATGCCGTGTACGTCGCATAGTAGATTGGCGGCGAATCTCCGTCTTGAAAGCGGACAAAACGCGCGTCCTCAATTCCGTTGCTTTGGCTCGGTGAGAAAGGGAAGATTATCCGCTCTGAAATCGGCTGGTCAGGCCCGAAGGCGATTTCGCAGTTCGAGCGCGCCAGGTGAATCATTTTTGCGCCGATCGTTGGGGCTTCAGGATCGGGATGGTATCGCTTGCGAGTCTCGACTTCGGATCGGAGTTGATCGATCGAGAACGACGTCGACGTCCACGCGATCTGGCGGTCGGCGCGCAAGTCCGGCTTCCAGGATTTGAAGGTCGCCGTGTTCAACGGCCTGCCGTTCTCCCTCGCGCTCGCGGATTTCGAAGACCTCGTGGCAGGCGGCCCGGCCGGAGCCGGATGGATGAGCTCAACGCGCGCCTTCCTGCGAAACCTCCGCAGTTTCTTCCTCTTCAAACCCGGCGCAACGGTGGTCGACAGTCACTCGACAGCGGGGCTGGCCTGCGAGATCTTTCCACTGAGCCCTGCCGTGTCCGGTGAAGAGGGCCAGGCCGTCGCGGTCGAAGTGATCGTGACCAACAGCGGAACCGCACGGTGGCTCGCGTCGGATGTCGAGCACGGCGGCGTCACAATCGGCGCGCATCTCTACGACGCGGCCGGGAAGCTGCTGAAGTTCGAGGCAGACCGGCGGCCGCCAACCGATCCGCCCCGCGAGATCGGTCCCGGCGAATCGGTGAGATGCCGGCTTCTGCTGCCTCCCCAGGCCGCTGGCCGCTACGTCCTCGAGGTCGACTGCGTGTCCAACCAGGTGATCTGGTTCGCGCAGATCGGATCGCAACCCGGGCGCGTCGAGGTCGAAATCACCGCCGCGAAACAGTCGCCGCCCGCCTGAAGTCGATCCGCCTCCGGCCGTTCGGTCGAATCCTCAGGTGATAGACTGCGGAACTGCCAAGGAGATTCCCGATGCTGCGTCTTCGGATCGTCGTGCCGCTCGCGCTCTGCGCGCTCGCCGGGACCGTCGTCGACTCGCAACAACTCGATCCCGCGCGGTTCGGTGCTCTGAAATGGCGGCTCATCGGACCGTTCCGCGCCGGACGGGTGTCCGCCGGCTCCCTGGACCTCAGGAATCCGAATGTCTTTTATGTCGGCACGGCGGGAGGGGGCGTCTGGAAGAGCACCAATGCCGGCCAGACCTGGCGCCCGATCTTCGACGAGACCGGCGTGGCGTCGATTGGCGCAGTCGCCGTGGCCCCGTCCGACCCCGGCACGATTTACGTCGGGACCGGCGAAGAAACCCAGGGCAACGGCGTCTACAAGTCCACCGATGGCGGCCGCACCTGGCATCACCTGGGACTACGGGAGACGCACTACATCGGATCGATCCTCATCGATGCGGTCAATCCGAATGTCGTGCTGGTCGGGGCGATCGGCGATCGCACCGCTGGTCCGAACCGGGGCGTCTATCGCACGGCGGACGGCGGAGCGACGTGGACGAAGGTGCTCACTCGCGACGATCAGAGCGGCTGCCCGTCGATTGTCTCCGCGCTCGACGCGCCCAACGTGATGTACGCGTCGGTGTACCCGGCGAACGGGTCGCGCGGCGCGGGGGCGCGCCAGGTCCAGGGCGTCGAAGGGCCGTCGGTCTTTCGCTCGACGGATGCGGGCGTGACGTGGACACGCGCCGGCGGGCGGGGCCTGACCGGGCCCGCCACCGGGCGGCAAGGCCTGGCGATCGCTGCCGGATCGCGGGGACGCGAGTTGTACGCGGGACTTCGCGACGGACTCTATCGATCGGTGGATGGCGGCGAGAACTGGACGCGATGGACCTCCGATCCGCGCATCCGGCCGTTTGGCGTCATCACCGACCCGAGAGACCCTGCCGTGCTCTACGTCACGCAGACAGCGATGTACCGCTCGTCGGATGGCGGCCGGACGTTCGAGGCCATCGCCGGGGCGCCGAGCGGCGACGACTTCCAGCTGCTCTGGATCGATCCGGCCGATCCGCGCCGCCTGCTGGCGGGCGTCGATCAGGGCGCGGTCGTCAGCGCGGATGGCGGCGAGTCGTGGAGCAGCTGGTACAACCAGCCGACCGGGCAGTTCTATCACGTGTCCACCGACAACGCGTTTCCCTATCGCGTCTATGCGGCGCAGCAGGACAGCGGCACGGCGGCCGTGCCGAGCCGGAGCAACTTCGGCGAGATCAGCTACCGTGACTGGTACCCGGCAGGCGGGTTCGAGTTCGGATACGTCATGGCCGATCCATTGAACTCCGACGTCGTGTTCTCTGGCGGGTGGTACCGGACCGTCGTCCGCTACGATCGGAAGACCGGCCAGATCGTTCACGTCTTCGCGCCGGGATCGAAATTCCGGCTCGCGAGCAACGCGCCCATGGCGTTCCTGCCCGAGGACCCGCACGCGCTCCTGCTCGGGACGCAGTACCTGATGAAGACGGTCGACGCCGGGATGAGCTGGCGCCCAATCAGTCCCGATCTCACCGAACAGCCCGCCAAGCCGCCTGCCACCGCCGCCGCCGCGCCGGCCGCGCCGCCAGGCGGGGCGGGCCCGCGCCCGCAGCCCGGCGTCATCACCACATTCTCGCCGTCGCCCGGCAGGCCCGGCGTCATCTGGGCTGGAACGAGCAACGGGCTCGCGCACCTCACTGAAGACGGCGGCCGGACGTGGCGCAATGTCACGCCATCCGGCCTGCCCGAGCGCGGGGGATTCGAGATCATCGACGCCGGCCGTCACGATGCCGCCGCCGCGTTCGCCACCTTCATCGTTCCGCAGGACACTCACCCGTTCATCTACCGGACCCGCGACAGGGGCAGGACGTGGAACGCGATTACGAGCGGACTGCCCGACAACGCCATCGCCCGAGTGATCCGTGAGGATCCGGTTCGAAAGGGCCTGCTCTTCTGCGGAACCGAGGCCGGGGTGTACGTGTCGTTCGACGATGGTGATCGATGGCAGCCGCTGCAGCTCAATCTCCCCGCCACCTCGATGAGAGACATGGTGGTGAAGGGCGACGATCTCGTGCTTGCCACCTATGGGCGCGGCCTCTGGATTCTCGACAACATCACGCCGTTGCGGCAACTGACCAACGAACTGCTGAACGAGGACGTGCACCTGTTCACTCCGGCCGCGGCCACGCGCGTGCGCTGGGACGTCAACGAAGACACGCCGCTGCCGATCGAAACGCCGGTTGGCGCGAATCCTCCTGAAGGCGCGATGATCGACTACTTCCTGAAGTCGGCGCCGCCCGGTGACGTCAGAATCACCATCCTCGACTCCCGCGGCGATCTCGTGCGCGCCGTCTCGTCGGTTGAGCCACCTCCCCCGAAACTCCTCGCCAACGCCCCTGAGTACTGGTTCGCCAACCCGCCGGTTGCCACGAAGCACCCCGGTCTCAACCGCTTCGCATGGAACCTGCGGTACGCGAATCCGAAGGTGCTGCCGTTCGCGTACTCGGGAGGCATCCTCACCTACGTCGAGTACACGGTCGCGCTGCACGCGATCCCCGGCCGGACGCCGCGCGAGCAGCCCGAAGGGCCATTCGTCGTGCCTGGGCAATACACGGTCGAGATCGCGGCCGGCGGAAAGACCTTCCGCCAGCCGCTCACCATCAAGCCGGATCCGCGGGTTGGGGCAACGCAGGCCGATCTCGTCGAGCAACTGTCGCTGCTCAAGAAGGTAACCGGCGTCCTCGAATCGACCTTCGATGCCTACCCGCAGGCGACGGCCCTCCGCGGAGCCATCGCCGATCGGCTGAAGGCGCTCGCCGGCAGGAGCGGGGGAGAGGCGGCCGCCGCGGAAGCCCGCAAGCTCGACGAGCGTGTGGTGGCCGTGCAAAGCGGCACCGCCGCTTCGCCCGGTCTCGGCCCGGTGAACCGTGACCTGGCCCGCATCTTCGCCATGCTCCAAAGCGGGGACGCCCGGCCCGCGACCTCGGTACGCGCCGCGGCCGAGGAGGTCTGCCAGGCGTACCTCAACGCTCTGGCCGGGTGGCGGGACCTCAATCAGGCTGGAGTGCCGGCGTTGAACACGCGGCTTGGCGCCCTCGGGTTGCCGCCAATCGCCGGCGCCGCTACGATTCCAAGTGCGCCGGCCTGCGGGTGGTGACTCTCCGGCAAAGGAGTACGCGCATGAACTCGAAACTCATCCTGCGGCTGTCGCTCTTCGGGCTCGCGATGGCGATTGCGACGGTCTACGTGATCCCCGCGAACGTGGAGCCATTCGTCTGGTTCGTCATCTTCATCGATTGCGCGTACTTCATCGCGACCCGGGCGGGCGGGCGCTACTTCCTGCACGGGCTGCTCGTGGGCGTGTGCAACAGCGTGTGGATCACTTCCATCCACGTGATGCTCTTCGAGCAGTACATGGCCTCGCACCCGGAGCAGGCGCAGATGATGACTTCGATGCCGCTTGCGGATTCGCCGCGGCTGATGATGGCCGTCACCGGGCCGATCATTGGGGTCGTGTCAGGCGCGGTCCTCGGCCTCTTCGCGGTGGCGGGCCGCTGGCTGCTCGGATCGCGCAACGTGCCCGCGAGCCCGGCGTCCTGAGCTGGCGGAGGCCGGGCGTCCCGTCGCCCTTGGCCATCGCCCTCCGGGCGCGTGTCACTTCTTCGCAAACCGCAAGTGCCACACGCGGCCCGCGTAGATGCGAAGGCCCTCCACCTTGTCCTTCGCGTCCCTCGTGAACCGAATCGTGTCGCCGTCGCCGATGAACGCGTCGGGGAAGGCCGGAGCGAGCGAATAGCGCTGCGCCGGCCTGGCGCGCGCCTTGAGGGTGGTCCCGTCCACGTAGAACGTGATAACGAGCCCTCCAAGCTCCTCGCAGACGTAATCGCCGGCATAGGCCGCGAGCTCGGCCGGGCTCGGCGAGAACTTGGGCTGCCGTTCCCAGACGCGGGGCCTCGAGCGCCCGTCGCGATCGGTGAACCTCGTCGCACCTCCCGGCCCGGTTTCAATCGTGACGGACCGGCTGCCGTCCTGCGTCGAGAGCACGGTGGCCGAGATCGGGACGACTGTCGAGCCGCCGATGCGCAGCGCTTTCGCCTTCTCGTCGTAGGTGACGGTCATCACCGCGTCGGTGAGCGGCTCGCGGTAGACGCCCGCCAGCTTCTGCAACGACTCGGCCGGGACCTCATCCGCCTTCACCTTCGCGGGCGGCTTGAGGGCGTCGCCGAGGAAGAGACGCGCAACCTCGTGCGCGTATTGACTCGGATTGGTTCCTGTCGTGTTGCACAGTACAACCACCGACAGCAGGTGCTCGGGCCATCGCGCGAGGAACGTCTGATACCCGGCCGTCGAGCCGCCGTGGCTGATCTCGCGAACGCCCATGAAGTCGGTGACGATGAGGCCCCGGGCGTACTCGTTCTCGAACCCGTCGTTCAACTTCCCACGGGTCTGCATCCCTTCGACCATGGTCCTCCCGCCGACACGCGGATTGTCGAGATTCTCGTTCCAGATGAGGAAGTCGCCGACCGTGGACAGCAGCCCGCCGTTGCCGATGACGTTGGTGAACGACATGTTCGTTCTGAACTCACCGTTCGGCAGGCGCCGGTAGGCGGTCGCCCGCTTCTCGACGATCTTCGTGAAGTCGTCCCTCCACTGCGTGTGCTTCATGCCGAGCGGCTTGAAGAGGCGCTCCTCGCAGAACTCGGAGAAGGACTTTCCCGACACGCGCGCCACGACCACGCTCAGCAGCGTGAACGCCGTGTTGTTGTAGAGGTACTCGTCGCCGGGCTTGAAGTTCAGTTCCTTGTAGCCGCTGACGAGCTCGAGGATCTCGTCGATTGTGTGCACGGCCTGGCCCGGCGGCCTGCCGGCGAGCGACAGCATCGGCCACTGGCTTCGGAGCCCGCTCGTGTGATTGAGAAAGTGCCGGATGAGGATCGGCGCGCCGAAATCCGGAAGCTCCGGGATGTACTTGCGGACCGGATCCTCGATCGACAGCTTGCCGTCCTGCACGAGGAGCGCGATGGCCGCCGAGGTGAACTGCTTGGCGACCGACCCGGACTCGAAGATCGTGTCGGGACGGATGCGCACGCCGTACTCGAGGTTGGCCATCCCGTAGCCGCGGGTGGAGACGACCGAGCCTTTCGACTGTACGCCGACCGCGCACCCGGGCGAGTTCGGGCGGTCGAAGCGATCGAAGATCTTGTCGATTGCGGCCGGAATGTCGGTCCGGCCGGCCTGGGTCCTGGCGACCAGGCCAACCGATCCCAATCCTGCCGCGACCAGAGCGACGAATACACCCGCGATCAGGCGACGCATGAATCTTCTCCTGGTTGAGGCTGCCTGCCCGCTACTTGCCGGCGGGCCGCGCGTTCCAGATGTCGATAAACGTCATCAGGTGCGCGTTGAACGCCTCGGGATGTTCCCGGTAGGGGAAGTGCCCCGAGGCGTTCATGATGATCATCGAGATCTTCGGGTTCTTGCCACCCAGGCCCATCGCGTCCATCGACCCGAGCTCGCTCGTGAAGTCCCGCCAGGGATCGGACGCGCGCCAGGCAAGGCCGTCCTGCATGCCGTGCACGATCAGGATCGGCATCGAGAGGACGCCGTTCTTGATCTTCTCGAGTGTGGCGGCGCGCGCCGTCGCCTGCTGCTGCGGGGTGCCCCGGCCGCCGCCCGCCGCCGCGGGCCCTGCGGCGGCCTTGCGCGCGTCGAGCAGCTTCTGCGTGGCGATGGCCGGCGGCTGCGTCGACATCCAGTCGTCGGCGTCAGCGTAGTCTTTCGGGAAGGTGTGCTCGTCGAACCCCAGGGCGATCAACCGGCAGTACGAATACTCCCGGCTCGGTGCGGGCGGGCACTTGTCGAGCGTGGCCTGCAGCTTGCTCGGCCCCCGCTGGTCGGCCGGAACTGGCGGCGGGGCGTTCTCCGGCTGCACGATGCCGCCGGGCGCGATGAGCGACAGCGTCTTGATGACGTCCGGATGCGCGAGCGCCAGGTTGAATACGAGGCTGCTGCCCGACGAGTGGCCGACGAGGTGAACCTTCTCGGGCGTCATCTTCCGGATGAACTGGTACACGTGCTCGATGCCGTACTGGCTGGTGACGAGCTTCTCGTCGGCCGGCACGGTCGTCATCCCCTGGCCGACGCGGTCCACCGCGAGCACGCGGAAGCGCTTCGAGAGCCCCAGGATGTTCCGCGACCAGTTGTTGGCGGTCGACGACATGCCCATCCCGACACCGCCGTGGACGAGCACGATCACCTCGCCCTTGCCGTAGTCGAAGTAGCGTGTCCTCACGCCGGCGACGTCGGTGAATCTCGCGGTCAACCCGTCGACTTCACCGTTGGGACCGACGCCCGCCGGGCGCTGGCCTTGTGCCAGGAGGCCCGAGCCGGACGCACCGACGAGCAGCGCCGCGGTTGCGGCAATCAACACGCGATGAATGGCGGGTAACTTCCGGGAACGCTCTGCAGGTACCATCGAGACACTCCTTTGCTTCCTGCCCATGGACCGGGAGCCGGCAGGAGCCGCCCGCAAGAAGAGAACGGGGAGCTCTGGCGGGGCGCATGTTACTACGCCGACGCGATCCCGAGGCACGCGAAGGGCGGATCGGCACCAACCGAGCCGGAAGAGGAACGCGATGAGGCGGCGAGTTCCGACGTTGGGCGGGGAATGAGGCCGGCCAGGTCAGGCCGTGCCGGAGGATTCGGGCAGGCGCCGCAGGTCAAGGCGAGACGCCGGGTCCGGTGCGAGCGGAAACCGGCCCGGCGTACGCCTTGTGATCAAGCGCCCCTAATTGCGCTCGACCCTGCTGGCCATGAGTGTTCCACTGACCAGCATTCCCTCGACGGTGACGCTGTCACCGTTTTTCAGCGCCGCGCAGCCGCCATGTGGCGGCTTGAATGTCGTCGACGAATCCGTCTTGACCGGCGTGCTGCCGCCGACCGTGAACGTCAGGGCGGGACACGAGCCGCCCAAGGCGGAGAGCGCGCCGTGCACGGCCGTCTGCCCACCGCCTCCGCCGCCGCCCCCCATGTTCTGGACGATGACGAGGTCGGCAATCAGCAGCGCCGGCACGACGCCCGGCGCGCTGATGGCGCCCCGGACGTGCACGCGCCAGCCAACCGTCAGCGACGCGAAGGTCATCGCCGTTCCGCCCTTGCGGATTTCGGCGGTCGCGGCCACCTTCACCGACTGACCGTTGACGACGAGCATGTCCGGCGCCGTCTTGGACTCGATGAGTCCTTCGAGCTCCACCTTGCCTGAGGCTCCGCCTCGCGAAACGAAATCGAGGCTGCCCTGGTTCCCCTGGACCGAAATCCTGACCTGGATCGTGGCGCCCTCTGCGACGCCGTTCACCATCACCACGGCGTCGGCGCCCGACCCGCTGACCTTGACGGAGACATCGCCCGCAGGAACGTGCTGGAGCGAGAAGTCGCCTGCGGCGCTGACCGCCGAGTTGACGCTCGTGCCAAGAACCTCGACTCTCAGCGCGCTCATTGCTGAAGGACTGAAGGCTGCGCCCGAACTCGACGAAGCCGTGATGGTTCCGCCAACCGTGGCGCTGCCGCTCGATCCTGCCGGCGCGGGGCTTGGTGACGGCGACGCAGGAAGCGCCTTTCCACCACACGCGCCGGCAAGAAGAGCCAGCGGCAATATGACGACTGAAAGTAATCCGCGCATACGTCCTCCCGCTCGTGACAACGCGAAGCGCGCGAGACACCACGCGGCCCGAAGCCAGTGTCAGTGAAGTGCAAGCCTCGGACCGATTCACCCGGCCGGCGCCGCATGACGCTAAGGGCCGGATCGGAAAGGGGATACGGTGAGAGGGTACGCGAGGCGTCGGGGCGCGACGGTCCTTCCCGGCGAGCTGACACGGTAAGAACGACACGAAACCTGGCGTTCGAAGTGAAACGTGCCGCGACAGAACTCAACGCAATAACGACCTACTAATTGCATCGAGAATCGGTGCGACCGTCGTTCCGAAATCGACCCCCAAATCGTTCGCGCACCCCACGTCCGCGTCGCGCCTGATTCGTGCGCGAACGGGCTTGACTTGCTCACGCGATCCGTAAGAGAGTGCGACGACCATTCGCCATGCCGCTTCCGATCGAAGTCATCGTGTCCCTCTGGCTCGCGGCGCAACCCGCGTCCTCGAGTTCGGCGCCTATCGGCCGGGTGCTGCCTGATGCGCGGATCGCTTCGCCTGCCGCGACAGCGTCGCACGTCGGTCCCTCGTCGCTGTTGCGGCTCGGCGACGCGGAGCTCGCGGCGCAGATCGAAGCCGATCCCGGCTCGATCGGCTCGGTGTCGATCGGCGCTCCAGGGAGCGCGGTGCTTTTCAATGCCGTCAGTCTCGAACCTGGACCGGGGCTGACGATCGCCCCCGGGTCCGACTGCTGGGCCACCTCAGAGACCATCGAGGCCATCGAGACCGCGATCGATACGGTTCAACGGCTGTTTCCAGACACGCCTAACGTCGCCATCGGCGACATCAGCGATCGCGACGGGGGCAGGCTCAAACGCCACGAGAGCCACCAGGGCGGACGGGATGTCGACTTCGGCTTTTACTACAAGCCCGGCAAGGGCATGTGGTTCACGGTGGGCACGGCGGCCACGCTCGATCTGCCGCGGAACTGGGCGCTGCTGCGCGCCATCATCGCGCGGACCGACGTCGACGTGATCTTCGTCGACACGAGAATCCAGCGGCTGCTCTACCAGTACGCGTTGAGCATCGACGAAGACAGGGCGTGGCTCGACCGCGTCTTCCAGTTCTCCCGCGGAGCGCGCGACGCGATCATCCAGCATCTGCCGAATCACCGGACGCATTACCACGTGCGGTTCTACAACCCGGTGGCGCAGGAGCTGGGCCGGCGAGCGCACCCGGTGCTGGTCCAGCTGAAGCTGATGGCCCCGCCCGTATTCACCCTCGCGCATCTCGTCAGACCGGGTCAGACGCTCGGCCATTTGGCGTCACGCTACGGTACGTCGATCCGCGCGATCATGCAGGCCAACGGCCTGGCAACGACGCAGATTCGCGCGGGGCGCGTGTATCGCATACCCGTCCGGGCAGCGGCGCCGCCGCCCGAGCCGATCGTCGTCCCACCGCGCGCGCTGCCTCCGGTGACGCCGGTGATCCTCGCCGGCATCGATTGGCCGACCTCTGCATCCCAATACGGACCGCTGCCCGATCGCTGATCGCGTTCTTCGAATTCCTGCCCAAGCATTCCGCAGACGGTCAGAAGGTCACCACCCGGCCGACACGTACCTCGTTCTCGGACCCGAACCTGTACGAAATAGCCCACCCGCCCAGGCGATCGTTCATCTTCACGACAGGCCCGACCTGGGTATTCCAAGACCCGCCGGTCCGGAAGAACCCGGCCTGGATTCCCGCCTCCCACCGTGTGCCGATCGTTCGTGTGAGGTCGAGCGTGTCGAGCACCTGATAGGTCGTCACCGAGCCGGACACCGGGATGTAGTCGGCGAGAAACGACACCAGCTTCCATCCACTCCTGTCGAACGACACGAGCAGCGCGACCTTGATGCCCCGCTCTCCGGCCTCCTTGCCGATCACGGCGTAGACGAGCGGCGTCAGGACCACGCTGCCGCGCTTGATCGCCAATCCGCCGCCGAGATTGAACTCGTTGCTGCCAGGCACGCCCACGTAGAAGAGGTCGAGGACGGCGCCACTGCTCCAGGTGTGACTCCAGTCGGCGTATCGGTACTTCGTGTCCGCCAGCCGGACCTCAACGAAGTCCTGGCTGACGGCCACCATTGGGCAGCAGACGACCAGCCCGGCAGCGATGCATCCGATGAGGGTTCCTCTCGACGCCATGGTCAACTCCGGAAGGTCGTTCGGGCGGGCTCGAACCGGTGAAGGCCGATCATAGTGTCTGAGG
Organism: uncultured Acidobacteriota bacterium; assembly: GCA_963695795.1. GTDB lineage: Bacteria > Acidobacteriota > Vicinamibacteria > Vicinamibacterales > JAKQTR01 > CAVOHU01. The sequence continues at coordinate 17,167 of CAVOHU010000005.1, forward strand.
TCGGCACTGTCACTCGATCTGGACTGTCGCCAGCCGGAGGTTTCGGAGTACAACGTGTGGCGATGACCAGACCCTTGCGAGAGTTCCTCCCGAATGACGGCGACGAGTCGTCCAGCGCCCTCCTCGGATCGTTCCTCGATTACGTCGAGGACAAGGGACTGACCCTCTATCCTGCCCAGGAAGAAGCCGTCCTCGAGCTGCTCGACGGGAAGAACGTGGTCCTGAACACGCCGACCGGGTCGGGCAAGTCGCTGGTGGCCTCGGCGATGCTCTTCGCGGCGCTCGCGCGCGGCGAGCGGTCCGTCTACACCTGTCCGATCAAGGCCCTCGTCAACGAAAAGTGGATGGCCCTCTGCCGCGACTTCGGCCCGGAACAGGTGGGGCTCTCGACGGGCGACGCATCCGTCAATCGCGACGCGCCCATCCTGTGCTGCACGGCGGAGGTGCTGGGCAACATCGCCTTGCGGGAGGGAGCAGACGCCTGGGTGCACAACGTCGTGATGGACGAATTCCATTGGTACGCCGATCGCGACCGGGGCGTCGCCTGGCAGACGCCGCTGCTGACGCTGAGGCAGGCCCGCTTTCTCCTGATGTCGGCCACGCTCGGCGATACGCGCTTCTTCGAGGAGGCCCTGACCGCTCTCAACGGCCGGCCCACCTCAGGCGTGAAATCGGCCGACCGGCCGGTTCCTCTCGACTTCGCGTACTCGGAGATCCCCCTGGCCCACACGCTCGAGAAGCTCGCGGAGGAGGGCAAGACGCCGGTCTACGTCGTGCACTTCACGCAGGCCGACGCCGCCACGAGCGCCCAGGACTTCACGAGCCTCAAGGTTTGCACCCGCGAGGAGAAGCTCGCGCTGGCGGACATCGTGGCGGGCTTCGAGTTCTCGAGCCCGTACGGCTCGGAGATTCGCAAGTGGCTCAAGCACGGCATCGGCCTCCACCACGCCGGGCTGCTGCCCAAGTACCGGGTCCTGGTCGAGCAACTGGCGCAGAAAGGGCTGCTCAAGATCATCTGCGGCACCGACACGCTCGGCGTCGGCATCAACGTGCCGATTCGCACGGTGCTCTTCACGAAGCTCTGCAAGTTCGACGGGAGGAAGACCGCGCACCTGACCGCGAGGGAGTTCCACCAGATCGCCGGGCGGGCCGGGCGGAAGGGCTTCGACACAGAGGGCCACGTCGTCGCGCAGGCCCCGGAGTATGTGATCGAGAACCTCAAGCTCAGTGAGAAAGCCGCGCGGGACGGAAAGAAGGTCACCAAGCGCCGGCCTCCGGACCACAATTTCGTGAACTGGGACCTGGGGACCTTCAAGCGGCTGATGGCCTCGCAGCCCGAGCAGCTGACCTCCCGGTTCCGGGTGTCGCACGGCATGCTCCTCAACGTGCTCAGCCGCCGCGGGGACGGCTGCGCGGCCATGCGCGACCTCATCCGGCGCTGCCACGACGGCGACATCGCGAAGGCGGCGCACCGGAAGCGGGTGTGGCAGCTCTTCCGTGCGCTTGTCTCGCGCGGCATCGTCGAGATCGTCCCCAGGACGGACGAAGGATCCCGCCTGCGGGTGAACGTGGACCTGCAGGACGATTTCTCGATGGACCAGGCGCTCTCGATGTACCTGCTCGAGACCGTTCCGCTGCTCGATGCCTCGTCTCCGGACTACGCGCTGGACCTGCTCACGCTCGTCGAGTCAATTCTCGAGAACCCGGAGATCATCCTGCGGCGCCAGCTCGACCGGATCAAGGACGAGAAGGTCGCGCAGATGAAAGCCGAGGGCGTCGAGTACGACCAGCGCATGGAGGAGCTCGAGAAGCTGGAATACCCGAAGCCGCTCGGCGACTTCATCTACACCACGTTCAACGCCTTCGCCGATCGGCATCCGTGGGTGGGTGAGGAGAACATCCGGCCCAAGTCGATCGCTCGCGAGATGTTCGAGCAGTTCCGGTCCTTCGCCGAGTACGTGATGGACTACGAGTTGCAGCGGTCCGAAGGCCTGCTGCTGCGCCACCTGAACAGCGTCTACAAGGTCCTCAGCCAGACGGTGCCGGACCCGGCGAAGACCGACGACGTCCTGGAGATGGAGGATTACCTCTCTGCGCTCGTGCGTAACGTCGACTCCAGCCTGGCCGACGAGTGGGAACGCATGAAGGACCCCGGGTATCAGCCGTTTCAGACGCCCGGGCGGAAGGCGCCGGAGCTTCGACCGCCGGGCGCCGAGGAGGCCGAGCGGGACATCACGAGGGATGCCAGGCGCTTCACAGCGGCGATTCGCACGCGCATCTTCACGTTCCTCCGCGCCTGGTCCACCCTCGCCCTCGATGCCGCGCTCGGCGCGCTCGACGATCCGCTCGACGCGGAGGACCAGCCCTGGTCATCCGAGCGGCTCAAGGTGGCGTGGGCCGCGTATCTTCCCGAACACGGACGCCTGCGGCTCGATCCGGAAGCGCGGAACTTGAGGCACACGCACGTCGACTCGTCCCGGGAGCCGGACAACTGGTCCGTCGAGCAGATGCTCGTCGATCCGGAGATGCTCAACGACTGGGTGGCCGAATTCGAGATTGCGCTGTCGTCCTCGCGCGAGGCCGGGCGGCCCGTTGTCAGGCTGCGGCGCCTCGGAGCGTTCATCACACCTGCGCTACGATGAACCACCGTGCCCGAGCTGCCGGATCTCACCGTTTACGTCGAGGCGCTCGAGCGGCGCGTGGCCGGCACTCGCCTGGTCGAGGTACGCCTCGGCAATCCGTTCGTCCTTCGCACTGTTGACCCGCCGCTCGAGGAGGTCCGCGACAAGCCGGTCGAACGGGTGAGCCTGCTCGGGAAACGGATCGTGCTCTCCGTCGAGGGCAGCCTTCACCTGGTGATTCACCTCATGATCGCCGGCCGGCTCCACTGGAAACCGGCCGGAGCCAAGCTCGGCCGGCGCCAGGACATCGCGGCCCTGGACTTCAGCGGCGGCACGCTGACGCTCACCGAAGCCGGGAGCAAGCGGCGCGCATCGCTGCACCTGGTGGCCGGAGCAGCCGGGCTCGCCGCGCTGGAGCGGGGCGGCGTCGATGTCAGGCACGCCACGCTCGAGGAGTTCCGCTCGAGCCTCCTCTCCGAGAACCACACGCTGAAACGCGCGCTGACCGACCCGCGCCTCTTCAGTGGAATCGGCAACGCGTACTCCGACGAGATCCTCCACGCCGCGCGGTTGTCACCCCTGCAGCTCACCCGCCACCTCGCAGACGATGAGGTGGCGCGGCTTCATACGGGCGTCGTCTCGGTGCTTCGCGAATGGACCGAGCGGCTGCGCGTCCAGACAGGCGATGGGTTCCCCGAGAAGGTGACCGCGTTCCGCCCGGAGATGGCCGTTCACGGGCGATTCAGGCAGCCGTGCCCCGATTGCGGGTCACCCGTCCAGCGGATTGTCTACGCCGAGAACGAGGCGAACTACTGCGCCCGCTGCCAGACCGGCGGGCGGCTGCTTGCCGATCGGGCGATGTCGCGCCTGCTCGGCGCCGACTGGCCCCGCCGCCTCGAGGACGTCGCGGATTGAGGCGTGTAACTTCACGCCCAGATCGGGATAGATCAGTACGGAGGCCACGGAGCGATGGACCGCGATTCTGATCCGGCGGCGGCATCGCTCATCGATTTTGCGGGCCTCTACAGCGCCTACGCGCGCGACCTGCGTCGGTTCGCGCTGTACCTGTCGGGCGATCAGGCGCTCGCCGACGACTTGGTCTCGGAGGCGTTCGTCCGCGTCTGGGACGCCCGCGACCGCGTCGAGTTGCCAACGGTTCGCGGGTACCTCTTCGCCATCGTGCGGAACCTGTTCCTGCGCCACCTGCGCGATCGACGGAACCACGGACCGCTCGACGAGGAAGTCGCCGACGTCCGGCCGGGGCCTGAGGATCGGGCGAGCAGCCGAAGCGAGCTGCGCGTCGTGTTGGCCGCCCTGGCAGAGCTGCCGGAAATCGACCGGGCGGCGCTGCTCATGCGCGCCGACGACAGGATCGCCTACGAGGAAATCGCCGCCGCGCTGGGCATCTCGGTCAGCGCGGCCAAAGTGAAGGTCCACCGGGCGCGCCTCAAGCTGGCCGAGGCCCGCCTCTCGATGAACGGAAACTCCGCCAGGGAGGCTCGAACGCCATGACTCTCACGCGCGAAATCGTCAAGGACTTGTTGGCCGTCTACCTGGCCGGCGACGCGTCGGCCGACACGCGCAAGGCCGTCGAGGACTGGCTCGCGAAGGATCCCGACCTGGCGAAACAAGTGGCGGCTTCGCGGCAGAGCGCCCTGCCGGAGGTGGGGCTGCCCGAACCCTCGATCGAGAAGCGCGCGCTCCTGCACACGCGCCGCCGCCTCAGACTGCGCGGGATCCTGCTCGGAGTCGCCATCTACGTCACGACGCTGCCGCTGACGATCGTATTCAACAGCCAGGGATTCAAAGGGCTGTTGATTACCGACTGGCTGGAGCGGGTGGTGGTCTTCGCGCTGGCGGCCGTGCTCTGGGTCACTTACGCGCGCGTCGCGCGTGGCCTGCGCGTCTGAGTACGAACTCTTTCGTTGACATCTACGAATAGCTTCGTATATTCTCGGCCCATGACTCCTCTCCCGCCCAAGCCGACCGAAGCCGAGCTCGAAATCCTGCGCGTGCTCTGGGACCGCGGCGAGTGCACCGTCCGCCAGGTCCAGGAAACCCTCGAGGCGAACCGGCCGACCGGGTACACCACGGCGTTGAAGCTCCTGCAGATCATGACGGAGAAGGGGCTCGTCGAGCGCGATGCGACCGAGCGGACCCACGTCTACTGGGCCCGCCGCACCGAGCAGCAGACGCAGCGCCAGCTGGTCGGCGACCTGGTGGAGCGGGCGTTCGAAGGGTCGGCGGCGAAGCTCGTGATGCAGGCGCTGGCCACGCGGCGAGCGACGCCCGAGGAGCTGAAGGAAATCCGCCGGCTGATCGACGATCACGCACGGAGTGACACATGACGCTCGAGACCATCGGCGCGCTGATTGGCCATCCCGTCGCCCGGGCCATCGGCTGGGCGCTTATCCATTTCCTGTGGCAGGGCGCCGTGATCGGCGGCGCCGCCGCGCTCGTCATGGCCTGGCTCGGCCGATCGCGGGGCCAGGTCAGATACCTCGTCGCCGTCGCGGCGCTCGCGCTCATGGCGCTGGCGCCAATCGCCACGACGATCGTCGTTCTCGGATCCCCGGCATCGATGACCGCCGCCGATCTGGCTGCCTCCGGCGCGCCCGGTGCGACGCCAGGCCGTGCGACGAGCGTCGCAGGGACGGCCTCGTCGGGCAACGTCGAGACGAGCGCACCATCACCGGGGTTCCCCGCGATTCCGCGCCCCGCGATCGACGCGTGGATTCCGACGGTGCTGGCCGCCTGGGCGATTGGCGTCCTGCTCCTCTCGCTTCGGCTCATGACCGGCTGGCTGATCTTGCACCGCCGCCTCCGCGCCGTCCGTCAGCCGGCATCGGCCGCGTGGCAGGAGCGCCTGGCCCGGCTGACCGCCCGGATGGGCATCCTGAGAAGCGTGCGGCTCATCGAGTCGGCCCTGACCGAGGTGCCGTGTTCGCTGGGCTGGCTCCGGCCGGTCGTCCTGATGCCCGCGAGCGCGCTCGCCGGTCTGTCGCCCGATCAGCTCGAGGCGATCCTCGCGCACGAGCTGGCTCACATTCGGCGCTTCGATTACCTGGTCAACTTCCTCCAGACGGCCATCGAGACGCTCCTCTTCTACCACCCCGCAGTGTGGTGGATCTCCCACCGCGCGCGTGTGGAGCGTGAGTTCTGCTGCGACGATCTCGCCGTTGAGTTCTGCGGAGACTCACTCGGGTACGCGCGCGCGCTCGCCGAGCTCGAGCAACTGCGCTCGCCGAGGGCGTCGATGGCCATGGCCGCTGCCGGTGGGTCGCTGCTCGAGCGGGTGAAGCGGCTGATCGGCGGGTCGGACTCCCACAGAGGCAAGGGACCGTCATGGCAGGCGGCCGCATCGGCGCTCCTGGTGTTGACCTGCCTGCTGGTCGGATCGGCCGCGATGGAGCCCCGGCCGCAGGCCGCATCAGATCAGCAGGTGCTGTCGACCGAGGGCGAGCGGGATTCTCAGTTCCCCGTACCGCCGCCGGCGCCAGCGCCGCCCGCGCCTCAGCTGCCTCCGGCGCCGCCCGATCCGCCTGCGCCGCCGGCTGCGCCCGCCCCGCCGATGTCACCAGCACCTCCCGCGCCGCCGGCCCCTCCGGCCCCTCCGGCCCCTCCGGCACCCCCCGCGCCACCGGCGCCGCCTGCACCCCCGGCGCCGCCCGACGAGCTTCAGGGCTTCTTCGACGGCCACTTGTTCCAGAACCTCGTCGACTTCATGCGTGGCATGTGGGGCGCCGGGAGCGGCCAGTCGACGTGGTCGTGGAGCAACAACGGACGTCAGCTCTCCGTGCGCTCGCAGGGCACGGTGACGTTCTCCGACGATGAGACGGACGTCAAGAGCCTGATACCGGGCGGGTATCTCATCGTCACCGAGCGGAACGGCGGATCGAACACCTACGAGGCGCGAGGGAAGTCCGACGGCTCCATCGAGCGACTGTGGAACGGCAAGCCCGCCGGCCAGGAGGCCCGCGCGTGGCTCGCGCGGGTGTTGCCTGAAGTCCTGCGCGAGTCGGGCATCAACGCCGACGCGCGGGTGACGCGGATCCTCAGAGAGAAGGGCGCGGCGGGCGTGCTCGACGAGGTCTCGCGCCTGAAGTCCTCGTATGTCAGGCGGATCTACGTCGAGAAGCTGCTCGCGAAGACGAAGCTCGATCCGGCGCTGACCACCCGCGCGATTCGGCAGGCGGGCGCCGAGATGACGTCCGACTATGAGAGGGCGACTTTGCTCGTCTCGATTGCCAAGGCAGGCTTGCCCGACGACGCGTCACGGCAGGCGTACGCCGATGCGACGCGTGGCATGAAATCGGACTACGAGAAGCACCGCGCGCTCTCGCCGCTCGTTGGCAGCGGGCCGATGACCGCGCAGGTTGCGGCAACCGTCATCGAGTCCGCGCGGACGATGAAGTCCGACTACGAACTGGCCGGCCTCCTGATCGAAGTGAGCAAGGGCTCGTCGCTCAACCAGGCCAGCATCGATCTCGCAGTGACGCTCGCCGATGGCATGAAGTCCGATTACGAGCGGCACCGGGCGCTCTCGGCGCTCCTGAAGGACCGGACCCTCGACGAGAGCGTCCGGGTGAAGCTCCTCGACAACTCCGCCCGGATGAAGTCGAACTACGAGCAGGCGGGACTGCTCATCGAGTTCGTCAAGGGTCAGCCGCTCTCGGGCGCCTCGCTCGACGCGTTCTTCAAGGCGGTCGCGACGATCGAAAGCGACTACGAGCGCGGCCGCGTCCTGAAGGCCGCGCTGGATACGCCATCGGCGCGCCTGGATCTGCGGCTTCTCGTCGTGCAGTCGGTGACGACGATGACGCAGGACTACGAGCGCGCCAATGTCCTCATTGCCGCGACCCGCGGCGGCCGCGTCGATGAGACGTTCCGGAGGGCGTATGTCGCGGCGGCGGAATCGCTCAAGTCGCAGTACGAGCGCGATCGCGCGCTGGCGGCACTCGCGCAGGGCGCCTGGCGGAGCCTGAGGGGGCTTCGGTCGAAGGCTACAGGCCTCCAGGCCACTGGTCTTGTCAGATGGTGACGGGTCTCCAGGGTTTTTCTGATGTAGGCCGGGTCTTCAGACCCGGCGTCAGGCGGCAGACCCGGCAACCGCGGGGCCCACGCGCCGGCTCTAAAGAGCCGGCCTACATTCAGATTCTCGCTCCCAGGCTCCAGGCCTGGCGCCCGACGCCTGTAGCCTGAAGCCCTACTTGTAAGTCACCCCCGCCACCCCCGCCCGTGTCGCCTCCGCATTGAAGGCGGCGAGTTCCTTCGCGAGCACCTGCGCGAGCGCGTCCAACTGAACCTTCAGCTCGGCCGAGAGGTCCTTGAAGATGATCGGCGCGTTCCCGATCGGCCGTCCGTCGCCGCGGTTCACGGCCGAGAGGAGGGAGGCGAGGCGGTTGTTGATCTTGATGGGGAAGTTGAGCGGATCCTGCCCGCTCTGATTCTTCACCTGGTAGATGTCCTGTTCGACCGCGCTCAGTCGTGCCGTGAGCGCGTCGCCCGCGCGCTTGAGAGCCGCGTCGGAGGACTTGCCGAGCCGATCCGCGACCTGATCCTTGACGGCGCGGATGCGGATGACGGCGTCATTCGCCTCGCTCACCTTGTCACGAATCTGAATCGCGAGATCGAACTGCGCCTGCAAGTCGGCGTCCGTTACGTCCTTGAACAGCGGATGGCGCCGCACCCGTAAGCTCTGCGCCTGGGTCTTCCCGTTCGCCGTCAGACGGACCTGGTAGGTACCAGGGGCCGCCACAGGGCCGCTCGCATTGCCACCCCAGAGGATCATTCCCTGGAAGGTCGACGCGCCGGGATAGCGGAGATCCCAGGACACGCTTTGGAGACCGACGCCGGACTGGATGGCTGCGACGGCGCCGGCGCCTCCGCGCCCGCGCCCTCCGCCTTGCGCCTCGGCCTCCGGCGCCGCGCCCTGGCCTCCTCGGCCGCGTCCGCCACCGGCCGCTCCAGCGGCCTGCGCACTGTCGTAGGTCCGAAGCACGGCGCCCTTGCCGTCGATCACCTCGATCTTCACGCCCGGCACGGGCTTCTTCACCCAGTAGCGGAACGTGGCGGCGCCGAAGGAGCGCGTGGCGACGTCCGGACCGAACAGATACACGTCGGGCGCCTGCGCCGCCTCCGCGCCGAATTGCCTGAGGGGCGCGATGTCGTCGAGAATCCAGAACGATCGCCCGTGCGTGGAGATCGCGAGATCGGTCTCCTCGACCCAGATGTCCGACACCTGCACGTCCGGCAGGTTCAGCGACAGCGACCGCCACGTCTCCCCATCGTCGCAGGTGTAGTAGATCCCGTGCTGTGTACCCGCGTACAGCATCCCGCGCCGCTTCGGGTCTTCGCGGATCGAGTGCGTGTAGTCGTCGGCCCGGATGCCGTTGTTGATCGCCGTCCAGGTCTTCCCGAAATCGTGCGTGCGGAAGAGGTGCGGCGCGTGGTCGCCGTTGAGCGATCGCTTGACGGCGGCGTACGCCGTCCCGGCGTCGAACGAGGAGGCGTCGATGATGCTCACGCGGCCGAATTCCGGCATGGCCGCCGGGGTGACGTTGGTCCACGTCTTGCCGCCGTCGCGTGTCACGTGGATGAGGCCGTCGTCCGAGCCCGCCCAGATGACGTTGAGGTCGACCTTAGAGGGCGCCAGCGCGAAGACGGTGCCATACACCTCGGGCCCGTTCATGTCCCCGGTAATCGGACCGCCGGAGGGCCCCATGGTCTTCGGATCGTGTCGCGTGAGGTCGCCGCTGATCTTCGCCCACGTCTGCCCGCCGTTGGTCGTCTTCCACACGTGCTGCGTTGCCGTGAAGAGGACGGACGGATTGACTGGCGAAAACACGATGGGGAAGGTCCACTGCACGCGCTCGACGAGCGCGCTCGAGGGCTCGCCCGAGAACATCCGCGGATACGGGTGCACTTCGCGGCTCTGGCCCGTCCGGCGGTTGGTCCACACCAGGAACGAACCGTTGTTGCCGCCCGAGAAGAACTGGTCCGGGTCCTTCGGGTCGGGCGCGATGTAGGCGGGCTCGGCGCCTCCCGGGCTGTAGGCCTGCGACTGCGCCGTCAGCGCCGCTCCGCCGCGACCGCCGCCACCGCCCCGTCCGCCTCCTCCGCCGAGCTCGTTCGGCAGGCAGACGGTGCTGCCGTCCTGCTGCGCGCCGCAGACGTGGTAGGGAAGGTGCTTCGTCGTAATGACGTGGTAGTACTGTGCGGTCGGATAGTCTCGCGCCGTGAAGGGCTGCGCGCCAGTGAAGGTGACGGCGCCGCCGCTGTCGCTCGCATGGAGAACGTGTTTGGAGTCGCCGGGATCGATCCACAGGTCGTGCGAGTCTCCGCCGACAAAGCTCGTGAGCGTCTTGCCCGCATCGGTCGACTTGAACGTGCCGACGTTCAGCACGTAGACGATGTCTCTGTTGTTCGGATCGGCCGTCAGGTGCGTGTAGTAGAAGGCGCGCTGGCGGATGTTCCTGCTGCTGTTGGCCAGTTGCCACGTGGCGCCGCCGTCGTCCGACCGGAACAGGCCGCCGTTCTCGTTTTCGATAACCGCGTAGACGCGGTTCGAGTCGGCCCCTGACACCGAGACGCCGATGCGGCCGTCGACGCCGCTCGGCAGGCCGGGGTTGCGCGTGATCTCGGTCCAGGTCTCGCCGTTGTCGATGGACTTGTACAGCCCGCTGCCCGGTCCGCCGCTCGACATCTGGTGCTCGACGCGGTACGCCTCCCACAACGAAGCGAAGAGGGTCGAGGGGTTGCGGCGATCGATCCAGAGGTCGGCTGCGCCCGTCCGGTCGTTGCGGAAGAGCACGCGCTTCCAGGTCTTGCCGCCGTCGGCGCTTTTGAAGACGCCCCGCTCGCCGTTCGGCACGCCGTGCTTGCCGAACGCCGCGACGTAAACGAGGTCGGGGTTGGTCGGGTGCACTCGGATCTTGGAGATGTTCTCGGTTTCGCGCAGGCCCGAAAACGTCCACGTCTTCCCCGCGTCGATCGACTTGTAGACTCCGTCACCCGGCTGGATGTCGCCGCGGATGCACGACTCCCCGGTGCCGATGTAGACGATGTCGGGGTGGCTCTCGGAGACGGCGACTGCGCCGACCGATGAGCTCGTGATCTGCCCGTCGGTCACCGGCGCCCACGTCTCACCGCCGTCGGTCGTCTTCCACAACCCGCCCCCCGTCGCGCCGAAATAGCCTTCCTTCGGGCGTCCGATGACTCCGGCCACCGCCAGAGAGCGGCCGCCGCGGTCGGGCCCGATGCTGCGCCACTTGAAGGTTGCGAGGAGGGCCGGATCGACAGGCCCGGTGAATGGCTGTTGTGCTGCGGCAGGGCCAGCTTGCCGAGGCGCGCCCTGTCGTGCCTGGGGCGCGGCGGACAAGCCGCCGGCTTCCCACAAGCCCAACGCCAATACGAACACGACAAGGCCTGCGGACACCATCATCCGGCTGGAACGGGTCATCGGGCTCCTCCTGATGCAGTTGCAGGGGCAGATTCTACCGCACATTCAGGAGCAGGACAGTTGTGACGAGGCCTGTCGCCCGTCGTGTGTTGCCTGGAGCTTGGTTCGTATGGAATGCGGCGGCGCATTCGTGACAGGGCCTGTGGCCTGTAGCCTGGAGCCTGAAGCCTTCTTTGTCTCAGCGCAACACCTGTTCCGTCTCCCGCTCCGCCGATTCCATCTGGCGGAGGACCATCCCGTGATAGACGCCGCGGGCGTTCATCAGCTCGTCGTGCGTCCCGCGCTCGACGATGCGGCCGTCTTCCATGAGGAGAATCATGCTGGCGCGGCGGATGGTGGAGAGGCGGTGAGCGATGATGAAGGTCGTGCGTCCGGCGATGAGCGTCGCCATAGACGACTGGATGAGCTGTTCGCTCTCCGTGTCCAGGTTGCTCGTGGCCTCGTCGAGGATCAGGATTCGGGGCGAGGCGAGGAACGCGCGCGCGATGGCGAGCCGCTGCTGCTGGCCTCCCGAGAGCTTCACGCCCCGCTCGCCGACAAAGGTCTCGTACCCCTCCGGCAGCCGCTCGATGAACTCGTGCGCATTGGCGCGCCGGGCCGCGTCTTCGACCTCGGCGTCAGTCGCGTCGTGACGCGCGTAGGCGATGTTGTCGCGAATCGATCCGTCGAAGAGAAAGACGTCCTGCTGGACGATTCCCAGGAGATCCCGATACGTGCGGAGGCGGAAGTTCCGGATGTCCTCGCCGTTGAGGACGATCTGCCCGCGCGTCGGATCGTGGAACCTGGCGACCAGATCGGTGATCGTCGTCTTGCCCGCGCCGCTCCTGCCGACGAGCGCCACCACCGTGCCGCCAGGCACCGTCACGTTGAAGTCCCGGACGACCGGCCGGCCCTCGCGATACTCGAATTCAACCTCCTCGAAGCGCAATTCGTGTACGACCGTCGGGGCGTCGCGGGCGTCGGGCCGATCGGGCTTGTCCTCGGGCATCGCGAGCACCTCGAAGACGCGCTCCATCGCGGCGAGGGATCGCTGCAGCTCGGAGAACGAGTTGACGAGCTGCCACACCGGACTGAGCAGGAGGAACGTGTACCACTGAAACGCCATGATGTCGCCGATGCTGGCACCGCCGGCGAGGTTCAGGTGCCCGCCATACCAGATGATGACGACGTTCACGCCCGAGAGGAGCAGGCCCCAGGAAGTCCACAGCACCATTTCCCGGCGCTGCGCGAACATCTCCTTGCGCAGGACCGTGTGGCGGCCGAGCATGTAGTCCGCCAGTTCGCCCTTCTCGCGCCGGAACGCGCGCACCACACGGATGCCCGAGAAGGTCTCGCCGACGCGGCCGTCGATCCGTTCGGCGTCCTTGCGAATCGATCGATAGATGGGCCGCACCCGCTTGGCGAAGGTGAGGCTCATCACCATGACGCCGGGGATGATCGCCAGCGCCGTCAGCGCGAGGCGCCAGTTGAGGACGAGCAGCACGACGACCGCGATGATCAGGCGGACGACCGAGATCGCCGGCGAGACGATCGCCATCTGGAGGAGGCCGGTCGTCGTGTCCACGTCGCCCGTCAGGCGCGAGAGAATGCCGCCGGTCTTCATCTCCCAGAGCTTCGGGAGCGGCAGGTGCAGCAGGCGCTGGAAGAGCGCGCGCCGGAGCGACAGCATCACCCGCACGTTCAGCAGGCGCTGGCGGTAGTCCTTGAGCGCGCCGAAGAGCCCCGAGAAGATGATGACTCCGAGAAACGCGGCGCCCGCCATGTGAAGCAGGGACAGGCGTGCGGCGCCGTCGAGCCCCGTGCTCAACAGGACGCGGTCGATGATGAACCGCATGAAGAGCGGCTCGATCATCTGCAGGCCCGCTGCCACGAGCGCCAGCACCGAGAAGGTCGCGACCGCGTAGCGGTGCGGCCACAACCAGCGCAGGTAGGCGCGCATGTAGGCGCGCCGCTTGCGGCGGCGCTCGATCTTCGACTCGGACGTCGGTTCGGCGGACCCGGTTCCGCCTTCACCGTTCCCGTCGTGCGGCCGCGTTGACTGGTCGTCCTGATCGATCGAGTCGTCGAGGGTTCGAGCCCTGAATCGTGCCCGGAAATCCCGGTAACGCGCGCGGGAAGATCTGGCGGCCTTCATCGGCCTCATTAGGACTCCGCCTCTGTCGCACGGGGTCCAGCCTTGCACCCCTGGCGTGTAAGAACCTCCCGGTACACCTCGCAAATGGCCTGATCTCTGGCCTGGTTCGAGCGGCACACGTCTTGCCTGTTTACCCCTAGTCGCCCGAGGGCCTGAAGGGCCCCGGAACCGAGTACCAGGTCTGTCTCATTCCGGCCGGCGGCGCAAACGTGCCGCGGCCGTCTCCAGTCTGGAGGCCAACGTGACTCGACGAATCGTCCCTTGGCTCCTCGTCGCGATCTGTGCGTGCTTCGTCTTCGCGCCCTCCGCATCCGCCCAGCGTTTCGGCCTGCAGGCGGGGGCGAGCGACAGCCCTGACCAGTTCTACCTGGGGCTTCACTACGACGCCGGGCGCGTCGCGGATGAGCTGCGGTTCAGGCCGAGCGTCGACGCGGGCTTCGGCAGCGGCCTCACGCGCGTCGGGTTCAATCTCGATTTCCTGTACGGCATCCCGCTGAGCCGATCCGTGTGGTCCCTCTACGTCGGCGCGGGCCCCGCGATCATCGTCGAAACCGTCAACAACCGCCGGGGCCTCGGGGACAGCTCCCAGGTCCGCGGCGGCGCCGAAGTGCTCCTCGGCATGCAGCACCGTGACGGCTTCTTCACGGAGATCGGCATCGGGCTGGTCGGCAGCCCGAGCATCATGATGGGCGTCGGCGTGAACTTCAGGCGGTAGTTGCCGTCCAGCCCCGCGGCAAACCCTCGACCGTTCCACGCGTCGAATCGATGCCGTGCGGATATCTCTCCACGGGTTCGTCCGAGGTTTGGCTGGAGTGTCCGACCATTCGCGGTGAGCCCCAGATGATGGAGAGTGCGGTCAGCGCAGCGAAGAAGAACGTGGCTCGAATCCACGATGAGTGCTTTCCAAGTCGCCGGACCATGGCGGTGCCCCTTTCCGGGTTGGGCAGGTGAGACGCCCGGCACGTCCCGCTCGTCTCTGGAAGGTGCCGTGTGCGTGTTCGAATCGGTTCGTTGAGCGAGAGGTTGACGGCGTCCGTCGGTAGCAAGACTCGAGCCCGAGGCTCTGGACGCCGGGTGCCCGATCTTTGGGTCCGATTCGGGTGGGTTCCCGTCTCGATTTGGGTGCAAACACGCCACGTGCGCCGCTCGCACCCGTCCAGGGCCTGAGAAGTCCGACCCTAAGGCGCCCTGAAAAAAGGAAATCCTCGCTTACACGATCGGGCAGGAAAGGAAGAGGCAAGGCCGGGCCGGTGGGGATCCCACCCGACTCGCATCAGTCAGGCCCGCGTCCGGCGAGACGGTCGACCTCGTGCTGCTCGTGATGGGGACGATGGAACCGCCCAAGGCCGCCGGGCCGTTCATCGCGGCGCTCGATCGGATGTCGCGCGCGCGTTCGCCACACCGTCGTGGGGCCGGATGAGACTCGCTCGCAAATGCGACGCCTTGCGGGCCGACGCATCACGTACAATAGGAAGCGGCTGATCCGCCAGGTGATTCACACATGTTGCACGACGCGTATTGCGGACGCCCGCTCGCGGCGTGATGGCGGAAGAACCGTCGTAACCACGATCAACAGGCTCATCTCTCATGCACAGACGTGACCTCGCCGTCCTGTTGGCGCTGTCGTTCCCGTTGGCGTTCTGCTCGTCTCCGCCAGAGGCGAACGCTCCGGCGCCGGGCGGCCGGGGAGGCGGTTCCGCGCCGGGTTCCGCCGTGCCGGTCGTGACCGCGCGCGTCGAGCAGCGATCGATGCCGGTCACGCTGCCGGCCGTCGGGATCGTCGAGGCGATCACCTCCGTGCAGGTCCGCGCGCAGGTCACGGGCCAGTTGAGCGCCATCCACTTCGCCGAGGGGCAGGACGTGCAGAAGGGCCAGCCGCTCTTCAGCCTCGATGCCCGGCCGTTCCAGGTCGCGCTGCAGCAGGCGCAGGCGGTGCTCGCCCGCGACACGGCCACGTCGAAGAACGCCCAGTCGCAACAGGCCCGATCCGAAAGCCTCTTCCAGCGCGGGCTGATTCCGCGCGATCAGTACGAGTCGGCTGCTGCCAGCGTGGCAGCGCTCGCGGGGACCATCGCGGCCGACAAGGCCGCCGTCGACGGCGCGCAATTGAACCTGCAGTACACCGAGATCGCGGCTCCCATCAGCGGACGAACCGGCGCGCAGAGCGTGCACACGGGTGATCTCATCCGCGCGAACGACACCAACGCCATGGTGGTCATCAATCAACTCGCGCCGATCTACGTCACCTTCTCGGTCCCCGGCCGCTACCTCGCCGAGATCCGCCGGTACCAGTCGCGCCGGCCGCTCGGCGTCGTGGCGATCGCGCCTGTTGGCGGCGGCCGACGCGCGCCGCGGGCGGCTGCAGACGGAACAGGCGCTCATGCCTCCGCCGGCGCGGCCGATGGCGGCGATGGGCCTGCCGGCTCCGCCGGGGATCCCGTGCAGGGCGCGGTCAGCTTCATCGACAACGCCATTGATCCGGCGACGGCGACCATTCGCCTGAAGGGCACGTTTCCGAACGGCGGCCAGCAGTTGTGGCCGGGATCCTACGTGCCGGTGACGCTCGATCTGACCACGGAGTCCAATGCGCTCGTCGTGCCTGCGACAGCCGTCCAGGCGTCTCAGGAGGGCCAGTTCGTCTACGTCGTCAAGCCCGACCGCACCGTGGAAATGCGCCCTGTCAAGGTCGATCGTCAACACGGCGACCAGGTGGTGGTCGCGAGCGGAGTATCCGCGGGCGAGGTCGTCGTCACGGATGGACAACTTCGGCTGACGCCGGGGGCCCGCGTATCGGAGCGCGGCGAGGGCGGAGAGGGAAGAAGCGGCACGGGTCCAGGTGGCCGGTAGCGTGAGGATACGAAGATGAATCTCGCGGAACCATTCATCCGTCGCCCGGTCGCAACGACCTTGCTCGTCGTCTCGATTCTCGTCTTCGGCGCGTTGGGGTATCGCCTGCTGCCGGTGAACGATCTGCCGACCGTCGACTTCCCGACGATCCAGGTCAACGCCACGCTGCCAGGCGCCAGCCCCGAAACCATGGCGGCGTCGATCGCGACCCCGCTCGAGAAGCAGTTCTCGGCGATCGCCGGCGTCAGCTCCATCAGCTCGAGCAACTCGCAGGGATTCACGACCATCACCCTGCAGTTCGATCTCAGCCGATCGATCGACGCGGCGGCGCAGGACGTGCAGTCGATGATCGCGCGCGCCCAGCGCTCGCTGCCGCCAGGGATGCCCTCCCCGCCGTCGTTTCAGAAGGTCAATCCCGCCGACTCGCCGGTGCTCTTCCTCACGCTGAGCTCGCCCACGCTCCCGCTCTCCCAGCTCGATCGCTACGCGCAGAACCTGCTCGCGCAGCGGCTCTCGATGGTGACGGGCGTGGCGCAGGTAAACGTGTTCGGGTCGCAGAAGTTCGCAGTCCGCGTCGACGTCGACCCGATGGATCTCGCCTCGAGGCAGATCGGGATCGACCAGGTCGCGGGCGCGATCGCGTCGGCCAACGTCAACCGGCCGACCGGAACGCTCTACGGGCCCGATAGAAACTACGTGATCCAGGCCGCCGGCCAGCTGCTCGATGCCGAAGGCTACAACTCGATCGTCGTCGCCTGGCGAAACGGCAGCCCGGTGCGGCTGAGCGAGGTGGCGCATGTCTACGCCGGCGTCGAGAACGAGCGGAACGCCGGCTGGTACAACGGCGCCCGCACGATCTACCTCGCCATCCAGCGGCAGCCCGGTACCAACACCGTCGAGGTCGTGGATCGGATCCGGGCGCTGCTGCCGCAACTCAGCCAGCAGCTGCCGGCCTCGGTCAGCCTGAGGGTCCGGAGCGATCGGGCGGTGCCGATCCGCGAGTCGGTCGACGACGTGAAGTTCACGCTGCAGCTGACGATCTGCCTTGTCGTGCTCGTGATCTTCCTGTTCCTGCGGAACGTGTCGGCGACGATCATCCCCAGCCTCGCGCTGCCCTTCTCGATCGTCGGCACCTTCGCCGTGATGTACGCGCTCGGCTACAGCCTCGACAATCTGTCGCTGATGGCCCTGACGCTCTCGGTCGGGTTCGTCGTGGACGACGCGATCGTCATGCTGGAGAACGTGGTCCGGCACATGGAGATGGGAAAGCCGCGCCTGCAGGCGGCGCTCGACGGCTCGAAGGAGATCGCGTTCACGATCGTCTCGATGACGCTCTCCCTCGCGGCGGTCTTCATTCCCGTGCTCTTCTTGGGCGGCGTAGTCGGCCGGCTGATGCACGAGTTTGCGGTGACAATCGGCGCGGCGATCCTGGTCTCGGGGCTCGTCTCGCTGACGCTCACCCCGATGCTCTGCAGCCGGTTCCTCAAGGCGCCGCACGACATCAAGCACGGATGGTTCTACAACCGCATGGAGCGATTCTTCGATCTCTGGCTGCGCGGGTACTCGTGGTCGCTGCGCCAGACGATCCGCTTCAAGGCGGCGGCGATGCTGGCCTCGGCCGCGCTCCTCGGGGGCACGGTGTACCTGTTCTCGCTCATCCCGATGGGGTTCATCCCGAACGTGGACACCGGCCAGCTCTCGGGCCAGATCGAGATGCTCCAGGGGCTCGGTTTCGACGCCACCGTCGCGCGAGTGAAGGACGTGATGAGCGTGCTCGACCACGATCCGAACGTCGCCGGCTACACCTCCAACGTCTTCGGGGCGGGCGGCCGGGTGAACGTCGATCTCAAGCCGCGGAACGAGCGTTCGCTCAACGCCGACCAGGTCATCGAGGAGCTGAGGCCGAAGTTCGCGAAGATTCCCGGCATCAGGGTCTTCCTGACGAACCCGCCGGCCATCCGGCTCGGCGGCATGGCGACGCGCAGCCAGTACCAGTTCACCCTCCAGGATCCCGACACCGGCGAGCTGTACGCGTTCGCGCCGAAGTTCGAATCGGCCCTCCGCGGCATCGACGGGATCCAGGACGTCACCTCCGACCTGCAGATCAAGAACCCGCAAATCAACGTCAGCCTCAACCGCGACGAGATCGCAGCGCTCGGGCTGACGGTGGACCAGGTCGAATCGGCGTTGACCTCCGCGTACGGCTCGCGGATGGTCTCGCAGATCTTCGCGCCAGACGATCAGTACCAGGTGATCATGCAGGTCGCGCCGCAGTACCAGCGCGACCCGAACGCCCTCTCGCTCCTCTACGTCCAGTCGAATACCGGCAAGCTGGTGCCGCTCTCGGCCGTCGTCTCGACGCGCCAGACCGTCGGCCCGCTCTCGGTGAACCACACCGGCCAGTTGCCGTCGGTCACGCTGTCGTTCAACCTCAAGCCCGGCGTCGCGCTCGGCGATGCGGTCGCGCGGGTGCAGGCGGCGGCGCGCGACATTCTGCCCGCGACCATCTCGGGCAGCTTCCAGGGGACGGCCCAGGCGTTCCAGGATTCGATGGCGGGACTCGGCGTCGTGCTCGTCCTCGCGATCTTCGTGATCTACGCGGTGCTCGGCATCCTCTACGAGAGCTTCATCCACCCGCTGACGATTCTCTCGGGCCTGCCCTCGGCGGGCTTCGGCGCCCTGATCACGCTGCTCCTCTTCAAGCACGACCTCAATATCTACGCGTTTGTCGGCATCATCATGCTGGTCGGTCTCGTGAAGAAGAACGGGATCATCATGATCGACTTCGCGATCGAGGCGCGGCGGCGCGGGGGCGTCTCCGCGGCCGACGCGATCTACGAGGCGTGCCGCGTCCGGTTCCGGCCGATCATGATGACGACGATGTCGGCGTTGATGGGGACCCTGCCGATTGCGCTCGGGTTCGGCGCAGGCTCCGAAGCGCGACGGCCGCTCGGGCTGGCGGTCGTCGGCGGCCTGGTCGTGTCGCAGACGCTGACACTCTTCATCACGCCCATCTACTACATCTACCTCGAGAACTTCCAGGGATGGCTGGGCCGGCGGAAGCGGGTGAAGCAGCCGGCGGCGGCGAGCGTGCCGCACTCGGTGCACGCCGCGACTCGGTCGGCGGCGCCGGTTGGCGCCGCCGCGGTCGATGCAAGCAAGAGCGAGGCGTGAGTCTGCCCTGAACGCCCCGTTCGCGCCTGACTTCATGCAAGGAGACCGGGAACATGACTTCACTACGACGTGGCCTCGTCCTCGCCGGCGCAATCGCGATGACGGCAGCCGCCTGGACGAACGCCACCGCCCAGCCGGGCCGCTTCGGCGACAGACAGAAAGCGATCAGCCGTCTGTCGGGGACCTACCAGCTCGATCGCGTCCGGAGCGACAATCCCGAGCGGATCGTGGACCAGTTGACGCGATCGCTTCCGCCGGGTGACCGGGATCGCGTGTACCGGAGCCTCATCAACAGGCTCGATTCGCCCGACACGCTGGCCATCGACGTCAGCGGGCGTTCGGTGACCATCGTGTCATCCGACGCGCCGCGCCTCACCTTCGACGCGGACGGGCGCGACCGGAACGAGCCGGGCCCGGGCGGCCGGACGATGATCACTCGAGCCGATCTCGACCGCGACGTCCTGGTCGTTTCGACCTCCGGCATCCGCGGGAGTGATTTCACGGCACGCTTCGAGCCCGCCCCGAGGGGACTCCGTGTGACGCGCCAGCTCGACAGCGAATATCTGCAGACGTCCGTGACGGTGCAGAGCGAGTACCGCCGGGTCTCGGCGCAGCCCCGATGGAGCCTGTGGGACGATGGCGGCCGCGGCGTGCTCGTTCCCGACGGGACGCGCCTGACGGTCCGGCTTGACCGCGGACTCTCGACCCGGACCTCCCGCGAAGGCGAGCCGTTCACGGCGACCGTGATCGAAGGGAGCCGGTATCGCGGCGCCGTGATCTACGGCGTGGTCGCGCGCTTCGGCGGCCGGAGCGGCCGGGCCGAGATGGCGTTCGATTTCGATCGGATCAGGCTCTCCAACGGCCGGTCGGGACATTTCGAGGGCGAGATTGAATCGGTCAGGGCTCCCGGCGGGGCGAGGATTCGTGTCGATCGGCCGGGCTCCGTCCGGGATCGGGAGCCTCGCAATGAGTCGATCGGCCGTGATGCCGCAATCGGCGCGGCAATCGGCGCCATCCTGGGAGGGATCCTCGGAGGCGGCAAGGGCGCCGCGGTTGGCGCGGTCGTTGGAGCCGCGGGCACGATCCTGGTCGAAGGGCTCGACGAGCTGGTCCTGCCAGCCGGGACACAGCTCACCATCACGGCGATCTCGCCGCGATACGGGAACGTCGGCCGGTAGCGCCTGGGCGCCGCCAGGCGCTGCCGGGCCTCTCTACTCGCCCCCGGTCGTCCTCGCGGCTCCGCCTGCGGGCCCCATGTACTTCTTGAAGAAGTCGAGCGCCTGTTGGATGACCTTGAGCTGGATCTCGTCGGGAGTGTAGACGCCCTTCGCGTCCCGCGGCACCCGGACGATGTATCCGTGCACCGGGTGATCGTAGGAGACGTGCTCGACGGTCTTTCCGGCCTCCTTCATCCACGCGTAGGTCGTCTCGAAGAGGCCCTGCAGCGAGTCGTGATCCCGGTTGACGAAGAAGATGGGGAAGCCGACCCGCTTGATCCGCGCGAGCGCCACGTCCTTGTTCTTGAGGAACGGTGCGACCGATTCGACCGTCGGCAGCTGATTCTCGTCTCCGGCAAAGCCCGCCGGATCGATCTGCAGGAACTCGCTCGTGTCCGGCTCCGAGCAGATGGCCGCGGCGACCTTCAGTCCCTCGGCGCCGGCCTTGAGGATCATCCCGCCCGCGTGGCTGTTGCCGATGAGGCCGACCCGGTTGGGATCCACGTACGGGAGCCGCTTGACGTAGTCGACAATCGTCATCAGGTCGTTGTACTCGAGCGGCGGGCGGTTCATCAGCTGGTTCGCCTGATGGTGCGAGACGAGCAGCGGCGGCACGCGCGTGTACTCGAACCAGGTTTCCGCGCGGTAGTTGAGCCAGCCGACCGCGTAGCCTTCCTTCAGGAACCGCTCCAGCGTGTAGCCGTGCTGGTTCACGTACTCGCGAACGGGCTTCACACCCGCGCCGCCGTTGCCCGTGAAGAACAGCACGACAGGGAACGGCCCTTTGCCCTTGGGATGGCGCATGCCGATCGGCGTGAAGAGGCCATCGACCGTCGAGAGCAGCGTGATGTCGACCGGGATGTCCGATCCGACCACGGGCTCCGTGAACACGAACGACTCCCAGGGCTCCGTGAGCGGCATCACCGGCGGGACGAACTTCGGCAGCGGGGTCGCCTGCGCGAACGCCGCGCCAGCCGTGCACAACAGTACCAGACACGCCAACAGCATCCTGCGGATCGTCATCGGTCTTCCTCGCTCGTCTGGGGACGGCGCCGCCGGCGTCGTCCGTGGGGACTCCAGCCTCCAGTTGTCCGCGCAGGCGGACATCATATCAGCGCCCGGTGTGAATTTCGCCAGGGAAGGTCCGATGGTCCGATGAGCCGCGGGGCTACTTCAGCGTGAGGAGCACCTCGGGGAAATCCGCCGTCGCGTCGAATGGTCCGCCGGATTCCCGCGCGATGATGCGGATGATCTGGCCGGGTTTCACCCCGAGAGCCTTGTAGGGGAGGCTGGCGGAGACGACGGGCCATTTGACCGGCACCTTGGGCGCGCGGAGCGGACTGACGACTTCCTTGGGATTGAGCGGGTCCGTGCCGAACCTGCCGAGCTCGGCCACGGCGAAGTAGCTCTCGACCTTCTCCTTGGTGAAGCCGCCCGTGCAGACGTACGAATCACCTTCGTACATGATGCAGAAGTCGAGCTCAGCGAGGTACTCGAACCCGGGCTGCTTGCTCCAGAACATCTCGGCGCCGGTCTTCTTGTTGAGATCGGTGTCGATGTAGATCCGCATCACGTCGCTTGCGAACGTCGGCTTGGGCGGCGCCTTCAGCGTGGCGGTGAAGGTGATCTGCGCGCCGTCGCTCGAGATGGCGAACTTCACAACGTCGAACCCGGGCTCGGTTCCGGAGCTCGTGTTGAGGCGGCCGACATCGCCGGCCGCATCGGTCCATTCGACCGCGTGCAGGGCCTTCTGGACCGGGGCGGGCTGCTGGGGCGCGGCGAGCGCGAGAGCGACGGCGACTCCGGGCGCGATCAGCATGGGTACCTCCACCGAGCAACGGCAGGATGGATTATGGATCGAGTCGACGACTTGCGGGTCGTTCCGCGGAAGCCGCCCGAGCGCCCTGTCGAAGGACGCCCTACCTGCATTCGCGCGAAGGTTGGTACCATGTCAGCCATGTCCGAACGATTCCGTGCCCGCGTGTGCCGGCGTAGCCGGAGGACGCACACCGACGGGCTCCGCTCCGGCTGGAAGGCGGTGCGAGCATGAACCGGCGAGATTTCGTGGTTGGAGCCGTGACCGGAGCCGCGGCAAGCGGCCTTGCCGGCCTGGCGGGTGCGTTTCCGGACCGACGAACGGAGAGCGCACCACCGCCCGCCGCCGAGCAGCAGGCGAGGGCGGTTCCCGCGCCGCCGCAGGCGCCCGCAGGCGCCCGGACATTGCCACCGCGCGATCCAGGCGAGCCGTCACGCCTGTCGTTCTCCCAGCAGGGCGAGGACCTGATTCTCTTCAACCTCCTTCGGGACGTCCTCAAGCTGCCCGCACCACGCTACCTCGACATCGGCGCAGGCGATCCGGTGCTCGGCAACAACACTTACCTGCTCTACAACACGGGCGGTCATGGCGTGCTCGTCGAGCCGAATCCAACGCTGGTCGAGAAACTGCGGACCGTCCGGCCCAGAGACGTGGTCGTACCGGTTGGCGTGGGACTCGAGGGGCAGACGGACGGCGATTACTACGTCATTCGCGATCACTGGCCGCTGAATACGTTCTCTCCCGAGAAGGTTGCGGAGTACCGCCGCTCGTCGAAGGTTGACCCGGTCGAGAAGGTCGTCAAGATGCCGCTCATCTCGGTGAATCGGTTGATCGCGGAGCACTTCGACGGCGCGCCGGACCTGATGTCAATCGACATAGAAGGCCTCGATCACGCCGTGCTGCGATCGCTGAATCTCCGGAAGCACCGCCCCGCAGTCATCTGCGCCGAGACGAAGGGACCGGACACCTCGCACGACAGTTCGCCCATCGCAAAGTGGCTCAGGCCCCGCGGTTACGTCGCGTGCGCGGGATCGCTCTTCAACACGATCTTCGTCGACGCCGGGCGCCTGTAGCGACGGCCGGCCGAATCCGGCGCACCCGGCCTGTCGCCGGGTGCATTCATCGTTCACGACGGGCAGGAGTAGGATCGCGTCGCCGACGTCAGGAGGGATCATGCGCCCGCAAATTGCCGTAGCCGCGCTCGTTGCCTGCCTGGTGGTATCACCCCAGCCTGAAGGCGCCGCGCAGGAGCGAGGGACGGCAGGCGCCCCGGCGGCTCAATCGAGTGTGCTCATCCGCGCGGCCCGGGTGTTCGACGGCGTCACCGACCAGGCGCACGAAGGGTGGGTGGTGCTCGTCACCGGCAAGAAGATCGCCGCCGCAGGTCCGGCAGGCCAGGTGCCGGCGCCCGCCGACGCCCGCATCGTCGACCTGCCGGGGACGACGCTCATCCCGGGCCTCATCGACGCGCATTCCCACCTCTTCCTGCATCCCTACAACGAGACGCTCTGGGACGACCAGGTGCTCAAGGAGCCGGCCGCGTATCGCACCATCGCCGCGACGCTCCACTGCCGGCAGACGCTCGAGGCCGGGTTCACCACGCTGCGGGACATGGGCACCGAGGGCGCGGGCTTCGCCGATGTGTCCGTCAAGCGCGCCATCAACGAAGGGCGCATCCCCGGGCCGCGCCTGTTCGTGTCGACGCTGGCGATTGTCGCCACGGCGAGCTACGGCCCAGGTCCGAGCGGCTACGCCCCGTCGTTCGTCACGCCGAAAGGCGCGCAGGAAGTGAGCGGCACGGCGGAGATGTTACGAGCCGTGCGCGAGCAGATCGGTCACGGCGCGGACTGGGTGAAGGTCTATGCGGATTTCGGAAGGGGAGGAGGGCCGGAAGTGCCGACCTTCACGGAAGAGGAGCTGAAGACCGCCGTCGCGGAGGCGCACGGCGCCGGCCGGCCGATTGCCGCGCACGCCATCACGCCGGAAGGCATGCGCCGAGCCATCGTGGCTGGCGTCGATACAATCGAGCACGGCTATCGCGCCACCGACGAAGTGCTGAAGATGATGGCCGCGCGCGGCATCGGGTGGCTGCCCACGCTCGCGACTGCCGAAGCGTACGGCGAGTACTTCGAAGGCTACAAGGCCGGCGTGACGCCGCCGACGCCCGACATGCGCGACGCGAAGCGGGCCTTCCGGGCGGCGCTCGCCCTGGGCGTGACGATCGGTCTCGGCAGCGACGTCGGCGTGTTCGCCCACGGCGACAACTATCGCGAGCTCGAGTGGATGGTCCGCGACGGCATGACACCCGTCCAGGCCCTCAAAGCGGCGACGTCCGTCAATGCGAAGCTGCTCGGCAAGGCAGACGAGTTCGGACAAATCAAGCCCGGTCTGCTGGCCGATCTCGTGGCGGTCGCCGGCGATCCCACCCGCGACGCGTCCGCCGTGCGCACCGTGCGGTTCGTCATGAAGGAGGGGACGATCGTGCGGCAGTAGGCACGTGGGCCGGGGCCGCCTGTCGCCCTCGTCGAAGCGTGCGTCGAGCCCGCCGATGACATCCTTGGGGTCGAGCGGGTCCGAGCCGAACCTGCTGAGCTCAGGGACGGCGGCGTCGCTCTCGATCTTGCCGTTCTTGAGCCCGCCCGAGACGATCTCACGCGGCTACCATGCTATACATAAACGCTCACTATATGTAGAGCATGGTGACATGGTTCAACGTCCCTTCTGGCAGCAGCGCCTCGAGCACGCGTGGCGAGGCGCCCCGATCGCGTGGCTCTGCGGCGTCCGCCGGTCCGGGAAGACCACGCTCGCCGAGAGCCTCGGCGCCGGCCGGGCACTCTTCGTGAACTGTGACCTGCCGGCAGCGGCGGAGATGGTCCGCGACCCGGCGGTCTTCTTCCGATCCGCGGCCAGGCCAATCGTGGTCTTCGATGAGATCCACCAGCTGCCCGACCCCGCGCGCGTGCTGAAGATCGGGGCGGACGGGTTTCCGAAGCTGAAGATCGTCGCGACAGGCTCGTCGACGCTCGCGGCGAGCCGGAAGTTTCGCGACACTCTGACCGGACGAAAGCGGACGGTTCACCTGCTCCCCGTCCTTTGGGACGAGCTCCCGGCGTTCGGCGCCACGCTCAACGACCGGCTCTTCCGCGGCGGCCTGCCGCAGGCGCTGCTTGCTGCCGGGAAGGCGCCGGATTTCTACCGGGAATGGCTCGACTCGTTCTTCGCGCGCGATATCCAGCGGCTGTTCGGATTCCGCGACATCAACCGGTTCAACGCCTTCTTCGAGTACGTGCTCCGCCAGAGCGGGGGGCAGTTCGAGGTGACCTCCGCCGCCCGCGACCTCGGGCTCGCGCGTCCCACGGTCGAAAGCCATCTGCGCGCGCTGGAGATCACGAACGCCGCGTCTGTCGTGCGCCCCTTTCATGGCGGCGGCCAGAACGAGCTCATCAGGCAGCCCAAGATCTACGGGTTCGACACCGGGATGGTGAGCTTCGCGCGCGGCTGGGACCCGCTTCGGACCGATGACCTCGGCATTCTCTGGGAGCATCTCGTGCTCGAGCACCTGCAGGCGCATGTCCCGGACACGCCTGTTCTCTACTGGCGCGACAAGGCCGGGCATGAGATCGACTTCGTGCTGAACCGCGGTCGAGCCCTCATCGATGTCATCGAGTGCAAGTGGGTCCCGGCGGCTTTCGACGCCACGGCGCTTCGCGTCTTTCGCGGCTACTACCCGAAGGGGAAGAACTACCTCGTCTCGCCCTCCGGCGACCCGGCCTACAACAGGACGTTCGGGACGCTCGACGTGCGAGTGTGTACGCCGGGTGAGCTGCGCAAGTCGGAGCCGGCACGATTCTCATCGAAGACCTCGACGAGTTGAGCCATCCATTGGTGGCGCGCCTTGCGCCTTCCAGGGCGGCGGGGGCGTCCCAGAGCCGGCCTATAATGTCGATATCCCCTGGAGGATGACATGAGACTCTGCTTCGCGGCGCTCGTGGCGGTCGTCGGTGCCACTGCTGTTGGATCGGCCCAGGTTGCCCGGACAACCGTCGAATTGAAGAACGGGAAGGGTGAAAGCGTGGGCACGGCCGTGCTGGTGGCCAAGGGACATGCGGTGTCGATGACGCTCGAGCTCAGAAACCTGCCTCCTGGCGAGCACGCCATCCACATCCACCAGAATGCGGCGTGCGGAGCTCCCGGGTTCACCTCGGCCGGACCGCACTTCAACCCCAACGCGAAGAAGCACGGCCTGCAGAACCCCGAGGGCTCTCACAACGGTGACATGATGAACATCATCGTCGGCGCGGACGGGACCTTGAGAACGGGCGTGCTGAACGAGCAGGTGACGCTTGAAGAAGGCCAGCCGAATTCGCTGTTCGCCAACGGCGGTACCGCACTGGTCATCCACGCCAAAGCCGACGACATGAAGACCGACCCGGCGGGCAACGCCGGCGACCGCATCGCGTGCGGCGTCATTCGGAAGTAGGCCCGCGTCGCCGAACCGCGTTCTCGCGGCGCCGCGGACCAGCGGGCCTGGCCACGACTTGGCCGGGTGCGTATCAAAACATCTAAATGACATATGTGTTGATTACAGGTATTATGATTACGAAACCGTATGAATCCGATCACGCCGGTCACATTCGTCGAACAGTTTCACCTGCTCTTCCTGGCGCAGCTCGGACGGCGAGTGAATCCGTCCCTCTTCGTGCTCAAGGGTGGCTGCAATCTGCGTTTCTTCCACAAGAGCATCCGCTACTCGGAGGGCATGGACCTCGACCTTGGCGAGATCAGTGTCGACGCGTTTCGCGACAAGGTGCGCGAGCTCCTCGCGTCGCGCCCATTCGGCCAGACCCTTGAGGCCAGGGGCATCGAAGTCGCACGCGTGACGGAGCCGAAACAGACCGACACCACGCAATGGTGGAAGTTCGGATTGCGCGTGCAGAGTATTCCCATCGCGCTTCCGACAAAGATCGAGTGCTCGCACCGGGGCTTGGACGATGGCGTGATGTTCGGGAGCATCGGTGCGCCCATCGCGCGGACCTACCAGTTGCCGCCCCTCATGCTGAGTCACTACGGGGCGGAGGCTGCGCTCGGCCAGAAGATCGGTGCGCTCGCAGGTCGGCGCCAGACTCAGGCGCGCGACGTCTTCGATGCGCATCACCTGATCGCGTCCGGCGCGACGGTCGACGTGAAAGCGCTCGAGCCTGCCGTCGCCGAGCGCGCGAGCGCCAACGCCCTGCGCGTCGACTTCGGCATGTTCAAGGGCCAGGTGTTTGCGTTCCTTCCGCCCGAGGAGCAGCTCCGATTCGGCTCGCAGTTGGTCTGGGACACGATGGTGCTGGAGCTCGTCGAAGCGCTTCGGGCAGGCCGGTCATGACGCTGCTGTCTGTGCTGGCGGCAATCCAGAGGATGGACGCTCCGAGTTTCACCACGCGCGACGCGGCGGCTCACCTTCGCGTGGCAAACGGGCACGCGAGCGTGTCGCTCGGGCGTCTCGCCTCTGCGGGCCATCTGCTCAGACTCCGGCGCGGCGTCTGGGCGCTGCCGGACCGCGTCGACGCGCTCTCGCTCCCCGAATGCCTGACGGCGCCCTTGCCCGCCTACGTCTCGCTCCAGAGCGCGCTCTACCTGCACGGGATGATCGCGCAGATGCCTGCCCTGACATACGCGGTTTCGCTCGCGCGAACGAGGCGGTTCACATCGCCGCTCGGCACCGTGTCAATCCACCACGTCCAGCCGGCGTTCTTCTTCGGGTTCGAGGACGCGGGCCGACGTGGAGGCCGCCTCGCGACGCCTGAGAAGGCGCTCGTCGATTTCCTCTACCTGAGGCCCGCCCGATCCAGGCTGTTCCGCGCGCTCCCTGAACTGGAGTGGCCGAGCCGCTTCAACTTCCGGATAGCCCGGTCGATCGTGAAACGAATCAGCTCGACGAGGCGAAGGGCGCTCGTGTCTCGCGCGCTGGAGCAGCTGCTCGACTCACGGCATGGCGGCGGTCGCATCCTCAACTGATGCCGGCGGACACGAACGCGCAAACCGTGTTGACCGGGCACGTCGCACACGCGGGCCTGGCGCGCTTGCAGGTGGCCTGGCCGTGCTGCTTCAGCAGGAGGTAGGCCCGCGATCGTGCCCGCACGTTGGCGGCCACGCCGCGCGCGAGAATCTGTTGCGCGTCCCGGTAGTTCGCGCCGTAGTTCCCGCTCTCGCGCCCCCGCATGAGGCGGATAAGCACGTGCGGCGCGTTCGAGGGCACGGCCGCAAAGGGCGCGAGTCCGGCGAAGAGGAGAATCCTGTCGGTTCCGGGTCCGGCGATACCGGGGAACTGCTTGAGGATCTTCGGTGCCTCGGCCGGCCGTCCTGCGAGCGCGCTCGACAGGTCACCGCCGAACTCGTCCTGGATTCGTGCCGCGATGGCCTTGAGCCGCTTCGCGCGAAGCTGCGGAATCAAGCCGCCCGGTTTCAAAGCGGCGGAGAGGCGGGCGGGCGTCTCGGCGAGAAGCTGTGCAGGCTCGATACCGACGCGTCCGGTCAGTGACTCCCAGCCACGGGCGCACGCCGCGTCGCTCGGCGGATACCCGCATTGCCACCAGACGATGAAGCGGTAGGGATCGGTCGGCCAGACCGGCGCTTGTTTGCCGTAATGCCGTTCGAGCCGATTCAAGATCGCTGCGATCGACACGTTGGAGCTTGGCATCATCGGACTCCGCGCCCGGAGGCTCGGCGGACTCCTGTTATCGGGGATTCCGCGTCCGCGCACGTCCATCCGCGCCTCATTCCCGGCGGTTCCGATGAGTTCCCTTTGCCCGAAAACCCAAGGAGGTATCCGGGGAAGCCCGACCAGGCCCGATCGGGATTCCCTGGAGGTCATTCGATCGCTATACTTGCGGCTCGACGGACCGGTCCTCTTCCCTGCACCCTTCGGCACTCGTGGTCGGCCATCGGGTAGCCGCAAGTTTCCTCGACGCCGCCGTCAGGCGGCCGCGCACGAGTGGAGACGCCGAACGGAGGCCGCCGTGACCGAGACACCCCGGAAATACGGGCTGCTCGCTCCGCTCATCGACGCACCCGCAGGCATCACCAATCCCGACGACCAGCTCGGAGCGCGCCTCTTCAGCACGCTCATGCTGGTCCACATCGCGATTGTCGTGGCGCTCGTCATCGCCGTCAGCGTGTTTTGGACGCAGGCGACCGGCGATACGATCTGGGACGACCTGGACACCTGGGTGGTCGTGGCCGCGGTTCTCATCATCGGCGTCTCGTACGTGCTGCTTCGGACCGGTTTCTATCGCACCGCGATAGCCATCTACATCGCCAACGCCGCGGTTCTGCCGGTGACCGCCCCGTTCGTTCCCGACCCGCACGCGGAGATCGCCATCCTGACGACCGCGATCGTGCCGGTCCTGCTCACCGCCATGGCGTTCTCGTGGCGCTCGGTGCTCGGTGTGCTCCTCGCGGTCGTCGCCGTGGCGATCGCTCAACTGGCGGTGACGGATCTGCCGATCCAGCGGAGAATGACCGGCATCGGGATCGTGGTCTCGGTGGCGGTGGCCGGTGTGCTGCTCCTCGTGTTCCAGCGGCATCATGCGGCACTGGAGCGGCTGCGCATCGCTCGCGTGCTGATGGGTGAGGAGAACCTGCGCCGCAGCCGCGAGCAGTACCATCACCTGTTCGAGACCGTGATGGACGAGGTCTTCATCGCCAACATGGACGGGGTGGTCGTCGAGGCCAACACGGCGGCGTGCCGCCAGCTGGGCTACACGCGAGAAGAACTGATCGGGATGCCGCTCACGAAAATCTCGGCGAGGCCTCCCGAAGAGATTCTCGGGGCGCGGCAGGCGCTCATGGAGCAGGGTCACGCCGCGTTCGAGACCATTCATCGACGCAAGGACGGCAGCACGCTCGTCGTGGATCTGGCGCTGTCGGCGGTCGAGTTCGGGGGGGAGCGCGCGTGCCTGGGAATTTCGCGTGATCTGACCGCGCGACGCCGGCAGGAGGCCGAGAACCGGCGGCTCGCCGAGCAGTTGCAGCAGGCGGCGAAGATGGAATCGGTCGGCGTACTGGCCGGCGGCGTCGCCCACGACTTCAACAACCTGCTGACGGCGATCCTCGGCAATGCCGAGCTCGCCTCCTCGGAGGTGAATCCCGGATCTCCAGCAGCAGGCTATCTCGACGAGATCCAGAAAGCGGCCGGTAGCGCCTCCGCGCTCACGCGTCAGCTGCTGGCGTTCTCGCGCAAGCAGATTCTCGAGCCGAAGGTCGTGGACCTCAACGATCTCATCGGCCACATGCGTAACATGTTGACGCGGTTGATCGGTGAGGACGTGATCCTGCGGACCGCGGCCGTGGGAGAGCCCGCGCGGGTCCTGGTCGACCCGGGACTGGTCGAGCAGATCATCATGAACCTTGCGGCAAACGCCCGCGACGCGATGCCGACCGGAGGCACGCTGACGATCGAAACCGCCGTGGTGTCATACCGGGATGACGAAGCCGCGCGCCCTCCGGTCGTCGAGCCAGGCGACTACGTCAGGCTGTCGGTCACCGACACCGGTGTGGGTATTCCCGCGGAGATTCAGGAACGCGTGTTCGAGCCGTTTTTCACCACCAAGCCCAAGGGCCGCGGGACCGGGCTTGGCCTGGCCACGGCCTACGGCGCGGTGAAGCAGAGCGGAGGCTACATCGACCTGAGTTCGAAGGAGGGCGTCGGGACGACCTTCACGATTCATCTCCCTCGAGCGGCGTCCGAGCCTGTGGTCTCCGACGGGTCGGATGCCGTGGAACGCCGCGGCACCGAGACCGTGCTGATCGTCGAAGACGATGAAGTGGTGCGCAACATCGGGCGGCGCTCGCTGGAGCGGCTGGGTTACCGCGTGCTGGTCGCCGGAGGCGGCGACGAAGCGCTGCGGCTTTCGTCGGGCCACGCCGGTCCAATACATCTGCTGCTGACCGATGTCGTGATGCCCTCCATGCACGGCCGCGATCTGGCCGATCGGCTGAAGGCCATCCGTCCGGGGGTTCGCGTGCTCTACACCTCAGGCTACACGGACGATGCCATTGTCCATCGTGGCGTCCTGAAGGAAGGCGTCTCGTTTATCGCGAAGCCGTATACGCCGAAGGCCCTCGGCGTCAAGGTACGGCAGGTCCTCGACCAGCCGTAGCTCACTGAACTTGCGGCGGCCACTTTCCACCGAGCATCGGAACCGGCTTCAGCCGCGTCGGGTCGATCACGACATGCCGGATGCGCTGCCGTTTCCAGGTGTATGTCACATGCACGTTGCCGTCCGAGCCCTGGATGACGGCCGGATAGGAATACTCGCCCGGCTCGCGTTCGAGGACCAGCGCGGCTTCCCACCTCGTGCCGTCCCGAGAAACCGCCACGTTCAGCGGCGACCGGCCCTCGGTGGTGTGGTTGTACACGATGAGGTGAAGGCCGCTGCGGAGCGTGACGGCGTCGATGCCGGAGTTGGGATTCGGCAAGGACGTGAGCGATAGCGGAGCCCACGAGCGACCGCCGTCGGCGGACCACGTCTCGAATACCCGCTGGGACCGCGTCCTCCCGAGAGCCTGCAGCCTGCCGTCGGGATGCACCAGGATGCTGGGCTGGATCGCGTCGATCGGGCTTTCGCGCGGAGGCGCGGGCGGGAACGCACGCGTCCAAGTCAGCCCGTCGTCGACCGTGCGCTCGAAGTGCACTCGCCATGCGCTCGGAGATTCACGGCGACTCGGTGCTGCTCGGGGCCACGATCGTTCCGTCGCGAAGCAGGACGGGCTTGTTCTTGATGGGGCCCAGGATCCCGTCCGGCAGGCGTCGCGGGTCGGTCCAGGTCCGCCCGTTGTCGCGAGAGGTTCGCGACCAATCCCCACCAGCGTTGCGGACTCGGGCCGACCTTGTAGAAGAGCATCAGCCCATTGCGCGGCACCTCGAACAACACCGGGTTCCAGCACGGGTACCGCATGCCATCCGGCTGAGTACCCGTCGCGACTTCGATGGGCGGAGTCCACCGGCCCGCGACGTGTCGCGAGAGCCAGATGCCGACGTCGGCCGCTCCTTCCCGCGTTCCTGCGAACCACGCCGTGACGAGCCCTTCTCGGGTCTCGACGATGGTCGAGGCGTGCGCGCTGGCAAAGGGGGCCGTCTCGAAGACGAACTCGAACTCCGCGGATCCGCGAGCGGGGGCGCCGGCATTTGTGCTCATGTCTCGAGTCGCGGGTTGCCCGGTGGCCGACAGAATGGCAACGAACATGGAGAGTAGACCAGGCACGTGCCCGGTCATCAGCATCGTCCGTCCTGTTCGCGTTCGTCTCGCCCGCCACTCGATGGAGCTGGCTGGGAAGTGCCTGCGTTGCAAAATCCCCATGGCGGCTCGTATCATGACTCAAATCCACAACAGGGTGCGAAGGCGGGCGCAGGCGCTCCGGCAACCTCCTGGTGATCGCGGTCGCGCGTAGACGGACACATCCGTGACGAGACAACTCCTGCTGCTCGCCGCCCTGACCGGTTCACTGCAGCCTCCTGCGACTCTGGCGCCGCCGACCTACGTCCTGGACGCCTCGTGGCCGAAGCCGTTGCCCGAGAAGTGGATCACCGGGCAGCTCGGTGGCGTGTGTGTCGACGCGCACGACCACGTCGTGGTGGTGAACCGGCGCGACATCACCGACGAGGAAGCCGAAACGGGCGAACAGGCGCCGCCGATCCTCATGTTCGACCGCGCCGGATCGCTCGTCGCCTCCTTTGGCGACCCGAGGACCGTGCCGGAATCCATTCATGGCTGCACGTTCGACGCCGGCAACAACCTGTGGGTGGCCGGCAACGACGACGCCTTCATTCAGAAGTACAGCCACGAGGGGAAGCTCCTGCTGCAGATCGGCACGCACGGGAAATTCGACTCCTCCGACGGCACGGCCAAGGGCGCATTCAGGAATGGCAGCCACGACGGGTTCTACTTTCCTGCCGGCATCGCGATCGATCCCGCGAGCGGCGACATCTACGTAGCGGACGGGTACGGCAACAAGCGCGTGGCGGTGTTCGATCGCGACGGGCGCTTCCTGCGCCAGTGGGGCAGGCAGGCGACCCCGGCCGAATCAACCGCCGGCGAACCCGGAGCCTTCGCCAATGTCGTGCACTGCGTGGCCATCAGCCGGGCCGGCCTGGTCTACGTGTGCGACCGCCAGGGCGATCGCGTGCAGGTGTTCGACAAGATGGGAACGTTCGTCCGCAACATCTGGATCCGCACGGGCACCGCGACCCTGCCCGACCCGCGCGGCACCGCGTGGTGGGTGGAGTTTTCACGCGACCCCGGGCAGAGGTTCCTGTATGTGATGAACGGGCGCAACGAGGCGATACACGTCCTCGATCATGCGACCGGCCGGATCCTGTCGACCTTCGGGCGTCCCGGGCACCAGGCCGGGAGCTTCACACACGGACACACGATTGCCATCGACTCGGCCGGCAACGTCTACGTCGCGGAAACGAACTGGGGCCGCCGCATTCAGCGATTCAAACCCCTCGTGCAGGGGCGGTGAGCCGCAGCCACGCAGGGCGCATCAACTGGAAGGGGAACAGAATAAAGCCCGAGCTCCTGGCGCGGTGTTTGGAACCGCGCTATGCTAGCGCCAACCTCACTGTACGCTCAGATCGGTCTGCTCAAGGAGCACGGCGACATGACGAACCTTGTCGGCGGGGGGCGAAGCCCAGAATGGCGGGGTGGCCGTGGAGGAGCGGTGAAGCGCCTGACGATGGCCGCTGTGATCGCAGTGGTGACGGCGGCCGCCGGCGCCGCGGTCACCGTCACGCCGGCACAATACGATTTCGGGAAGACCGCGGTCCCCGGCGGGACTTCGCTGCACCGGTTCACAGTCTCGTCCGCAACGGGCGACTGGCTCGACTTCTCGGTGACGGGGCCAAACGCGGCCGACTTCATCATCGCCATGGTGGGCGGGGGCGGCGTGGACCCGGCCGGGAAATCTGGCATTCAGTGCAGTGACGCCGACTACCGCCCGACCAGCAGCTGCCCTGTGGACATGGATTTCAGGCCGAGTTCGGTGGGTGTCAAGACCGCCACGCTCATCGTCGCGAACCGGCGCGGGGAGCGTGCCACGGTCCCCCTTCGAGGCGAAGGCGTCGTCGCCGGGTGCGAGATGAAGATCGTCTTCTGCAACTATGCCCATCTGTACAGCGGGACGTTCCGCTGGACCAGCAGCCTGTCCGCGCCCGGGTCCCAGTTCAGCGAACACGTCCAGGTGGACGTCGTCAAAGGAGTCGCCACCTGCAATGGCAGCGCAACTGAGTCCGAGCAGGGCCAGAGCCGTACCGGCGCGATCACCGGACCGGGGCTCCTGGCGGTCGAGTTCGAGCGAGACGACACGAATCGGCGGTTGGTCTATCGGATCACGGCGGCGTGCCCAACGCCGGACTGGCCCGCCACGCCCGACGCGCCTGCCACCCCATCGCGACGGGCCGAAATGGGGCACAACGACCAAAGCACGTACGAGCAGCCTGCAAAGGCGATCGCCCAGGCCGACCTGACCGGCTCGAGCAGCTATCCGGCACCCGAGACGGATAATCTGAACGGTGTGACGGGAGCGGTGAGCATCAGTTGGTCGCTTAAACAGCGGTGACGCCGCCGCCTGGGTCATGGCGGCTCCAGAGGACGGAGGGATCCACCCGCGCGCGTGCCGCCGATTCTGGTCGATCTCGTCGACTTGCAGCCGCACCACCTCCCGCCGGCTGGGGATGCGATACGCTTGCGCCATGCGCAGACTTCTTCAGGCCCTGCTGATCGCCGTCGCGGTGGCACACCCCTCCGCCCAGGCCGTCGCGCCGACACGGGCACCGAACTTCGACGTGACCGAGAAGACCGTCCTGGAACTCCAGGACGCCATGGCGCGAGGCGCGGTGACGTCGCGCCGTCTGGTCGACGCGTTCCTCGCGCGCATTGCCGCCTACGATCAGCGCGGGCCCCGCATCAACGCCTTCGTCACGTTGAACCCGCGTGCGCGGGAGATTGCAGACGCGCTCGACCGCGAGCGGGCCGCGAAGGGTCCGCGTGGCCCGCTGCACGGCATCCCAA
The DNA here is from genome assembly GCA_963695795.1 of uncultured Acidobacteriota bacterium. Classification (GTDB taxonomy): domain Bacteria; phylum Acidobacteriota; class Vicinamibacteria; order Vicinamibacterales; family JAKQTR01; genus CAVOHU01. The sequence goes on from CAVOHU010000005.1 coordinate 52,495, forward strand.
TTGTCGTGAAAGACAACTACAACACGGCCGACTTGCCGACAACCGGCTCCACGCTGGGGCTGGCGGGCTTCACGCCTGCGGCAGACGCCTACCTCGTGCGCCGGCTGCGCGAGGCGGGCGCCGTGATCCTCGGCAAGACCAACCTGCACGAGCTGGCCGCGGGCATCATCAGCATCAGCTCGCTCGGCGGGCAGACGAGGAACCCGTACGATCCGGCGCGCAACGCCGGCGGATCGAGCGGCGGCACCGGTGCGGCGGTCGCGGCGAGCCTCGCGGTGTTCGGGATGGGCAGCGACACGTGCGGGTCGATCCGGATCCCCGCGGCCCACGGCAACCTGGTCGGGCTGAGAGGGACGGCCGGGCTCTCGAGCCGCAGCGGCATCATCCCGCTCTCGCACACGCAGGACATCGGCGGGCCGCTCGCGAGGACGGTGACCGACCTCGCGATCGCACTCGATGCCACCGTGGGCGGCGACCCGAACGATCCGGCGACATCCGCAGGGGACAGCCGTCGTCCCGCGAGCTTCCAAGCCGCACTCGACGCTGGCGCCCTGAAGGGTGCGCGAATCGGCGTGCTGAAGACAGACGCCACGGGCGGCGACGGCGCAGATGCCGAGGTGACGGAGACCGTGCGCCGTGCACTCGATGACATGAAGAAGGCCGGTGCGGAGCTCGTGGACGTGACCATCCCCGAGCTCACCGGGCTCCTCACCACCAGCTCGTTGATACAATTCGAGTTCAAGTTCGACCTGATGGATTACCTTGCCCGGGAGCCGTCCGCGCCGGTGAAAACCCTGGGCGAGATCCTGGACCGCGGCCTCTACCACGCCGCGCTCGAGCAGACGTTTCGCCGCCGCAACGGGGTGGAGAGCCGCGACAGCGAGGCCTACCGGAAGGCGCTCGCGGCGCGCGAGGCTCTCGCGAAGCTCCTGACGGCGACGTTGACCGAGCAGCGCCTCTACGCACTCGCGTATCCATCCATGACGCGCCGGCCTGCCTTGCTCGGGGAGCCGCAGTCCGGAAGCGCGTGCCAGGCGAGCGCGCAGTCGGGGCTGCCCGCGATTGCCGTGCCCGCCGGCTTTACACCGAGCGGCCTTCCGGTCGGCCTGGAACTGCTTGGGCTCCCGTGGAGCGATGGGCGCCTCGTGTCGCTCGCGTTCGCCTTCGAGAAGGCCGCGCCCAGGCGGCGCGCGCCTCTCTCGACGCCGCCCCTGGTCAACGGACAACCGCCGGCGCCGGTTCTCTTCCGCGTGCAGCCGGAGGCGGCGAACGTCGTCCCACCGGCGGCGCCAGGTGCCGGTCGGATCAGCGCGTCGTTCGAATTCGATCGCGTGATGGGAACGCTGCGCTTCGACCTGCGCGTGATGGGCATCGCGGCTCGCGATGTCCTCGCGGTGACCCTTCACCGGGGCGCTCCCGGCGAGAACGGACCCGTGGTGCACCGCGTGGTCGCGCCCGGCGTGGCCTCGGGGACCGGCACCATCCAGCTCACGCCTCGGGATCGGAGCGAATTGGCGGAGGGCAGGCTATACCTGCAGGTCTACACGCGTTCGAGGCCGCTCGGCGCCGCGCGCGCCCAACTGAAGCCGTAGCGTCGCGCGGCGCGGCTCAGTCTGGATTCCGTTCGAGGGATTCCGTCGTGCTCCCACCGCCCAGCCCGATTGACGAAAGAAGGTCCGTGGTGGGATAATCCCACCATGATTGTGACCCTGGACGCAAAACGCCGCCTTACCGTCCCGGCGTCGCTCGCCCCAGCTTCGCCGGGCGAGTACTTCGACGCCCATTTCGACGCTGAAGAAGACGCCATTGTCTTCCGTCGCCTGCCCGCACGCGGCGATTGGCTCACCATTCTCGCGGAGTGCCCCGTCAGCATGGATGATCTGCCCGCCCGCCGTCGGGAACTCCCTCGCGGGAGGAAGTTGTGAGCTGGCTCCTCGACACCGACGTCCTCTCACAACCCGCCAAGCGCCACGGCGATCGCAGGGTGATCGCCTGGCTCCAGCGCGAGAAGGACCGATGCTACACAAGCGCCGTCGTCATCGCGCAGCTTGCCTACTGGGTCCGCACGAAGCAGGGTCGCCAACGAGAACAGTTGCAGGCGTGGCTCACGCGGCTGGTCGACGCGATGCAGGGCCGCATTCACGGTTTCAACGTCTCGGTCGCGCACGTCTGGGCTGAGAAGGAGCACCAACTGACGAAGGCTGGCCATCGCATGCCGGTGGAGGACAGCTACATCGCCGCCACCGCTCGCCGACACGGATTGACGATTGTGACCGGAAACGACCAGGACTTCCGTCGGCCCGGGCTGAAGGTGCTCAATCCGTTCACGGAACTTCCGGAGGAAGAGTAGGGCGGGGTTTGAGGCGATGGAGGTCGCCATCGCCTCGACTCCGCTCTTCGAGCTTCGTCGGGCTTCGGCGAGACCGCGTTCGCCTGGGATTGGTGTGGGCGTCCGCCTTCGCCCTTCGGGCTACGGCGGACAACCTTCGCCTGTACTTGGCTTGCCAACCGTAGCTCACCGAGGAGAGTGGCAAGCCGGAGGTGAGCGAAGGTTGGTGCGGAAGGGGGGATTCGAACCCCCACGCTCTTGCGAGCGCCAGCCCCTCAAGCTGGTGCGTCTGCCAGTTCCGCCACTTCCGCGTCAGAGGGACTTGATCGCACGCTCTCGACTACGGGTGGGAATAACCCGCGCCGCCATCGACGGTGCCCTGCCAGTATATGGAAAAAGGTGAGCGCACTCAACGGGCAGGCAGCGTCCCGGGACGGGAAGTCAGAACGTCTCGTCAGCCTCAATCAGGTGACTCGGCCGTGCAAAGACGTGGAGTGGCGCCTCGCCACTCCACGTCGACACGAATTGCGCGACTGGCGGTCTGGAGGTGCTACTGCTTTTCGTACACCGCGATGGTATTGACCGTCTGACCGAGGGTATTCGTGCCCTTGGCGGTGATGGTGTAGGTCTTTCCATCCTTGGACGCGACATTGGTCGAGGTGACTGTGACCTTCCCAGCCTTTTTGTAGACGAACGTAATCGTGTTGGCATCGACACGCGTGCCAGCCACCGTGTCCCCGTTCAGGCTGTTGCCTGAAATCGGGTACTCCTTCCCGTCGTAGACCTCCGTGTTCTCGGAGTGGACCGCCGTCCCGTCCGCTCGCACCGTATCAGTCGTGGACTTCACGCCCGCACCCGCGACGACGTTGGTGAACGTGGAACTCCTCGGTGCCGTGCCAGGGGCAAATGTCGACTTCGCGAGGTTCAGCTTCCAGGTGCCGAGATTCGAACTGCCGGGCTGAGCCAGAACCGTGCCTCCGAGCACAGCCACCAACCCGAATGCGACCACCGCGAGTAGACACGTCTGCCACCTTCTTGTCTGCATTGGTTCCTCTTGTGTGTATGCCGAAGTGATGTGTCCGTTGCGACGAGGTTCCTGGGACTGGCGGTCCGTACCGCCTATTGCCTGTCGTAGACAACTACCGAATTGACGGCCTGCCCCTTGGCATTCGTGCCTGTGGTCGTGACGGTCCGCGATTTCCCATCGCTGGACACAACGGATGTCTGAGCAGCGGTAACCGTCCCACCGTTCTTGTAGATGGCTTTTGTCGTATTCGCGTCGACACGGGTGCGTGAAATCGAATCGCCATACGGGCAGTTTCCCGTCACCGGGTTGTCCTTCCCGTCATAGTTGGAGCTGTAGGTCCAGTGTCTCACTGTGCCGTCCGCATCCACCGAATCAACCGTGGACTTGACGCCCGCGCCTGCCACCTCATGCTTGGTGGTGACGCTCTTGGGTGGCGTGCCAGCAGCGTAGGTCGATTTCGCGAGGTTGACTTTCCAGGTGCCAATGCTCGGATCAACGGACTGGGCAGACGTCGTGACCGCGGGCGCGACCACGATCACCAACCCGAGTGCGATCGCCATGAGTAGACACGTCTGACGGGTTCTTGCCGGCATGGGTCCCCCTCTGTCTGATTGCCGAGGTCGAGTTCGTGTTGTCGCGAGGAGGCGCGAGCGTATCACCGATCGGCGTGAGCGCGGCAGAATTCGGACGACCGGACATCCGACCATGTGCCATCTCGCTTGGCGACAGTGGTCGACGCCGCCCCAGGAAGACAGACACGACGTCGTGCCGGATCTTGCCCGAGGTCCACGGCTGGAGACCCTCGGACGTGACAACGCGCTTGACAACAGGCCAGTTCTTGCGCGTCGAACATCAGCGCTAAGCCCTGTTTGTGTTGGTATTTACGGTGAGACTGAAAAGGGGCTTTGGTGAGCCCCTCAAGCTGGTGCGTCTGCCAGTTCCGCCACTACCGCACTTGGAGGGTTGGTCAACCCGACGCGCGGGCGACCAGACCGGGTCGCCCCTACTTCTTCGGCGCGGTCGGCTTCGCGGGCGTCGGCGCAGGCGCCGCCGGAGCGGCTGCAGGCTGAGCCGCCGGCGGCTGCGCCGCGGGCTGCGCGGCCGGCTGGGTCGTCGACGCGGGCGCTGTCGCCGGCGCGCTTCCGGACTTCGCCGGCGCCGTCTGCGCGGGCAGCTTCACGCCGCTCATCGCCGAGGTCGGCCCTTTCTGGTAAACCACCGCCAGGCCGACCGCACCCAGGATGAAGAGCGCCGAGAGAATCGCCGTCGCGCGCGTCAGCAGCGTCGCGCCCGACCGGGCGCCAAACGCGGTCTGACTGCTGCTGCCGCCGAATGCGCTCGCGATATCGCCCGCCCGCCCCTGCTGCAGCAGGATGACGAGGAGCAGCAAGAGGCAAACGAGCACGTACGCGCCGGTCAACAGGTAGTAGAGCATCCGATCATTATACCCTTCGGCAGGCTTTCACGATTTCGAAAAACACCCGGGCGTCGAGGCTCGCCCCGCCGACAAGCGCCCCGTCCACGTCGGGCAACGCGATGAGATCACGGATGTTGTCCGGCTTGACGCTGCCGCCGTAGATCACGTGGCATCCGTCGGCGGCGTCTCCGCCGAACCACTGGCGCAGCCGGCTCCGGATGTGCGTGTGCGCTTCGCCCGCCTGCTTCGGCGTCGCGTTGCGGCCGGTCCCTATGGCCCACACCGGCTCGTACGCGATCACCAGCGCGGCCACCTGCTCGGAGGTCAATCCGTCGAGGCCGTCCTTGATCTGCCGGTCGAGCACCACGAGCGTCTTGCCCCCGTCGCGCTCTTCGAGCGTCTCGCCGATGCAGACAATCGGCGTGAGGCCCGCGGCGAGCGCCGCAACGAGCTTGCGATTGACCAACGCGTCGGTCTCGCCGAAGAGCCGCCGCCGCTCCGAATGGCCGATGATCACGTAGGCGGCCCCGGCCTCCTTGATCATCTCGGCGCTAATCTCGCCCGTGAAGGCACCATCCTTCTCCCAGTAGAGGTCCTGCGCCGCGATGCCGACATGCGTTGGCCGCGCTTCCTCGGCTCCCGCGTAGAGCGAGGTGAATGGAGGCGCCGCGACGATCTCCACGTCGTCGACGTCCTTGGCGAGCAGGCCAAGCTCCTTGATATAGGCCACCGTCGCGAGGACGGTCTTGTTCATCTTCCAGTTGGCTGCGACAAACGGGATGCGAGTCGCCATGTGGTGCCGCCTCTACGGCCCTAAAGGACCGCCCTACCCGAACCCGAACGCCACGCGCTTATCTACCTGTCGCTCAACGCCGCCACTCCGGGTAACACGCGCCCGCCAAGGAACTCGAGCGACGCGCCTCCGCCGGTCGAGATGTGCGTGATCCGATCCGACACCCCTGCCTTCGAGAGCGCAGCGACCGAATCGCCGCCGCCCACAATCGTCGTGCCCTTCACCGAGGCCACCGCGTGCGCGATGGCTGTCGTGCCCGCGTCGAATGGGCTGACCTCGAACACCCCCATCGGACCGTTCCAGACGACGGTCTCGGCGGCCCGGATGATGGTGGCAAAGAGCGCCGTCGTCTTCGGGCCGATGTCGAGGCCCATGCGATCGCCGATCTTGTCGCTGCCGACCGGAATCACTTCGACGGTGATGCCCGGCTCGAGCTTCGGCGCCACCACGTGGTCAATCGGCAGCTCGAGCCGCAGGCCCCGCTCCTTCGCGCGCCTCTCGACCGCGCGCGCGGCGTCGAGCTTGTCGTCCTCGACGAGCGACCTGCCGACTTGCACGCCTCGGGCCTTGAAGAACGTGTAGGCCATCGCTCCGCCGATGATGAGCGCATCGACCCGATTGAGAAAGTTCTCGATGACCTCGATCTTGTCCGACACTTTCGCGCCGCCGAGGATCGCGACAAACGGCCGCTCCGGCGATTCGAGCGCCTTGCCGAGGTACTTCAGCTCGTCCTCCATCAGGAAGCCGGCGGCCGGGCGAGGAACGAGGTGCGCGATGCCTTCGGTCGACGCGTGCGCGCGGTGGCTCGATCCGAACGCGTCGTTGACATACAGATCCGCGTTGGCGGCGAGCGCAGCGGCAAACGCCGCATTGTTCTTTTCCTCTTCCGGATGAAAGCGCACGTTCTCGAGCAGGACCAGGTTGTTGCCGTGGGCCTGCGCGTCCTTGACGGCGCGCGCCGCCGCGTCGCCGACGCAGTCCTCGGCGAAGGTCACCTTCCGGCCGACAAGCGTGGCCAGGTGGTCCGCCACCGGTTTCAGGCTGAACTCAGGGCTCGGCCCGCCCTTCGGGCGCCCGAGGTGCGAGGCCAGGATCACGGTGGCGCCGTGATCGAGCGCGAAGGTGATCGTGGGCAGCGACGCCCGGATCCGCGTGTCGTCCTTGATGCGCCCCTCTTTGATCGGGACGTTGAAGTCCACGCGGATGAACACGCGCTTGTTCTCGAGGGCGAGATCGCGAATGGAGAGTTTAGCCATGATTACCACCGGCTAACGGCACACGGCGAACCGCCTTGCCCCTCCAGCCTGGTCCGCCGGGTCTGAAGACCCGGCCTACGAGATCCGAGACACGGCCTGAAGCCCGAAGCCTGAAGCCTAGCCTGGCCGCGCGCCTACAGATCCCCTGCTGGCCATGTACACGACCAGGTCCACGCACCGCTTCGAGTAGCCCCACTCGTTGTCGTACCACGCCAGGACCTTCACGAAGTCGCCGTCCATCACCTTCGTGTACGCCGAATCGATGATCGACGAGTTCGGGTTGCCCCGGAAGTCGATCGACACGAGCGGCGCGTCCTCGACGGCGAGAATCCCCTTGAGCGGACCGGCCGCCGCGCTTCTGAACGCGGCGTTGACCTCGTCGGCCGTGGTCTTCTTCTGGAGAATCGCCGCGAGATCGACCACCGACACGTTCGGCGTCGGCACGCGCATCGAGAACCCGTCGAGCTTGCCCTTGAGCGGCGGCAGCACTTCACCGACGGCCTTCGCCGCGCCGGTCGTCGTCGGGATCATCGATAACGCGGCCGCCCGCGCGCGCCGCAGGTCCTTGTGGGGGAAGTCCAGCATCACCTGGTCGTTCGTGTAGGAGTGGATCGTCGTCATCCACCCCTTCTGGATGCCGAATGTCTCATGCAGCACCTTCGCGACGGGCGCGAGGCAGTTGGTCGTGCACGAGGCGTTCGAGACGACGACGTGTCTGGCCGGATCGTAGATGTCGTGGTTCACGCCCATCACGAGCGTCGCGTCAGGCCCAGTCGCCGGGGCCGTGATGATCACGCGCTTCGCGCCTCCCGCCACGTGCTTCGCGGCATCGTCTCGCTTCGTGAACTTGCCGGTGCCCTCGAACACGACGTCGACGCCCAGGTCCTTCCACGGCAGGAGTCCCGGGTCGCGCTGCGAGAGCACCTGGAACTTGTCGCCGTTCACGCTGATCCAGCCTTCGCCCGACTGGATTGTCGCGTCGAGGTTGCCGAGGATCGAGTCGTACTTGAGGAGGTGGGCGAGCGTCTTCGTGTCGGTGATGTCGTTGACAGCGACGAAATCGATTGCGCGGGTGCCGAGCGCCGCCCGCATGATGTTCCGGCCGATACGGCCAAACCCGTTGATGCCGACCCGAATCGCCATGAACGTCCTCCGGCCAGATCCGTTGGCGGCCTTTCAGGCCGGCTGCACGCCGGGCGGGCCGCTGGAGAGGCCAAACACTCATTGTAATGAACGGGTTGCGGGGGGGTCAAACCCGCATGCTATACTGCGCCACGGCCGTAGATTCGGGCTCGATGGCCGCCTGGATTCTCCCGTCCGACATGCTTCGCGCCTGCCCGGCCTGACCCGCGGTCAGGATACCGGCTCGGACTGCCCGCTCCTCTGGCCTCGACCCTATGTATCTTCTCTACAGCCTGGTGATGGTCGCCCTGTTCGTCGTGGCGTCGCCGTACTTCTTCTACCAGGCCATCAGATACAAGAAGTACGTCGGGACGCTCGGGGAGCGATTCGGCCTGCTGCCGGTCTCGCTCAACCTGGACGGCGATCCGTCGATCTGGATTCACGCCGTTTCGGTCGGCGAGGCGCTCACGGCCCGCGCCATCGCGGAGGATCTCAAGGTGCACTACCCGCGCCTTCGACTCTTCGTGTCGACGACGACGATCGCTGGACAACAAATCGCGCGGCGCAGCTTCCAGATGGCCGACGGGCTCTTCTATTTCCCGTTCGACCTCCCGTTCATCGTCAATCGCACGCTCCGGGTGGTGAAGCCGCGGCTCTTCATCATGATGGAAACCGAGATCTGGCCGAACCTGCTGAAGGCGTGCCACGAGCGCGGCATTCGCACGATGATGCTCAACGGCCGAATCTCTGCCCGCTCGTACCCGCGCTATCGAATGGTGCGGCCGCTCTTCCGGCGCGTGCTGACGCTCGTCGATCGCTTCTGCATGCAGGGCGAGGAGAGCGCGAACCGAATCATCGATCTCGGTGCGCCCTCCGATCGGGTCGTCGTGACCGGCAGCCTCAAGTTCGACGCGCTGCAGGTGGCCCCGGTGCAGGGCAGGCCCGCGGACCGCGTGCTGCGCTTCTTCCGCGTCCCGGACGAGCGGCCGGTCATCGTCGCCGGATCCACCATGCCCGGCGAGGACGAGCAGGTCTTCCGCAGCTTCGAGCGGATTCGGACGATGACGCGGCATCCGCTGCTCATCATCGCGCCGCGCAAGCCCGAGCGGTTCGACGAGGTGCTGCAGCTCGCACGGCAGTACGGCTTCCGCACGCTTCGCCGCACCGAGCTCACGATCGACCAGGAGCCGCGCGCTGACGTGGTCGTGCTCGACACGATTGGCGAGCTCGCACAGGTCTACCAGGTGGCGACGGCGGTGTTTGTCGGAGGCAGCCTCGTCGACACCGGCGGACACAACATCCTGGAGCCCGCCATCTTCGGGAAGGCCGTGGTCTTCGGGCCGCACATGCAGAACTTCGCGGAGATCGCCGAGACGTTCCTCAAGCACGAGGCGGCCGTCCGCGTGACAAGCGCGGCCGAGCTCGAGAACGCGCTGCTCGAGCTGCTGACCAACCGCGAGCGGCGCGAAGGGATCGGCGACGCCGCGCGGCGGCTCGTCGAAGCGAACCGCGGCGCGCGCGCGAAGAGCCTCGCGGCCATCGCGGATCTCATCCCGGAGGAATCGCCGGCCGCCCGTCGCACGGTGGTGCCTTTCAGGGTCGCGCACTGACGGTGCTCCGATGCTCAGCCTGGCCTACGAAACAGCCGCTCGCGCGCGCCGGCGTTACTACGAGCGGCCCGGCCGCAAGCGCCGGCTCGACCGTCCGGTCATCAGCGTCGGCAGCCTGACCGTCGGCGGCAGCGGAAAGACACCGATGATCGCGCACCTGGCGGCGCTCCTTCGCCAGGCCGGTGAACGGCCGGCGATCCTGAGTCGCGGCTACGCGCGGAAGGACTCGGCCGCGGGGGTCGTGGTCGTCTCGGACCGGAGGCAGGTCGTCGGCGACCTCGACCGGAGCGGCGACGAGCCGCTCATGCTCGCCCGCTCGCTCGACAAGGTCGCCGTGCTGTCGTCGCCCGATCGCTACCTGGCCGGCCGGCTTGCGGAACTGCACCTCGACTGCACGGTGCACCTGCTCGATGACGGGTTCCAGCACCTGGAACTGGCTCGCGACATCGACCTGCTGCTCGTCCGGCCTCACGACCTGCAGGACGCGCGGACGCTGCCGGCTGGCCGGCTGCGCGAGGGCATGGATGCGGCGCGCTCCGCCGATGCGGTCGTCGTGACTGAAGCCACGAGCGACGAAGCGCGGAGCGTGGCGAACCTGCTCGGAGTGGCCACCGTGTTCCGGGCGGCGCGAACGATCGGCCCGGCGCGGACCCGGCAGGGCGGACGCGTCGTCGAGATCCGGCCCGGCGTTCCGGTGTTTGCGATTGCCGGCGTGGCGAGGCCCGAGCGCTTCTTCGCCGACGTGGCCGGGCTGGGCTTCCGGGTGGCCGGCACCCGCGCGTTCCGCGATCATCACCCGTACACACGACGCGACGTTCAGGACGTCGTGGCCGAAGCGACCTCAGCCCACGCCGGGCTGATCGTCACGACCGAAAAAGACCTGGTCCGGCTGCAGCCCTACGGCGAGCCGGCGTTGCCGATTGCGTGGGTGCCGCTCGCCTTGGCGATCGAGCCGGCGCCGGAATTCAAGAGCTGGCTGGCGGCCGAGCTGGCCTCCGCCAGAGAAGCGAAACTCGTCGAGGACCGCGCGGCCCAGGGCACGATTTCCCCCTAGATCATCGTGAGGCACCGTCTCGAATACCTGCTCGTCGCCGTCATCATCCAGGCCGTGCGCCTGTTTCCGTGGGGGCTTGTGTCCGCCTGCGGCACAGCCCTGGGCGAGGTCTTCTGCGCGCTCGACGCGCGGCACCGGACGATCACGCTCGAGAACATCGCGGCCGCCTTTCCCCTGAAGACGCCGGCGGAGCACAAGCTGCTCGCGCGCGGGGTCTTTCGTCACTTCGGGCGGGTGCTGTTCGAGCTGCTCAAGTTCAGCACGCTCACGCCGAAGAAGATGCTGACGCGCGTCGAGTTCGAAGGGCAGGCCCGGGCGCGTGACGCCTTTGCGCTCGGGCGCGGGGTGCTCTTCTTTACCGGCCACTTCGGATTCTGGGAGGTCCAGGCCATCGCGCACTCGGCGGTGCTGCCCCCGATCGCGGTGCTCGCGCGCCCGCTCGACAACCCGCTGCTGAACGCCCTGGTCGAACGCGTGCGCGGCGCCACGGGCAACAGCGTCATCTACCGGCGCGGCGCGCTCCGCCGGATCCTCCGGGCGCTCTCGGCGAACCAGGGCGTCGCGATGCTCATCGACCAGCACATCCAGATGCCCGACGCCGTGATGGTCGACTTCTTCAACCGGCCGGCGGCCACCACGCTGGCGTTGGCCGTACTGGCGCAGCGGACCGGCGCGCCGGTGATCCCCGTGTTCGCGCTGCCGCTCGGGCCGGGGCGGTACCGGCTGATCTACGACCATCCGGTCGATCCCCCGACCGAGGACACGCCGGAATCGGTCCGCGACTTCACGCAGCGCTGCACCGACGTGCTCGAAATGTACGTTCGACGTCATCCGGAGCTCTGGCTCTGGATGCACCGGCGCTGGCGCGAGAACGAACTCACCGAACCTCGCGACCGCGGGATGTTCCCGGCGGCGGGCCGCGGCGAAAACGGATCATGACGACGATCGTCTTCGCGCCGAACTGGCTGGGCGACGCCGTCATGGCGCTGCCCGCGCTCGCCGACATCAGGCGTCACGTCCGATCCGAAGCCCTGGCCGTGGCGGCGCGCCGATCGGTGGCGGGAGTGTTCGAACTCGTGCCGGGCGTCGATCGGGTGGTGACGCTCACCGGCGGCGGTACGCTCGGCGCCATCCGGCATTTCGGGGCGGACGTCCGGGCCCTTGCCGAGGTGGGGGCCGAGGTCGCCATCCTGCTGCCGAACTCCATGCACTCCGCGCTGCTCGCGAGGCAGGCGGGCATTCCAGAGCGCTGGGCGTATGCGCGCGATTTCCGTCGATGGCTGCTCACGAGGAAGGCACGCCGACCGAAGGGCAAGGTCCACCAGGCCGAGTATTACCGCCAGCTCGTCCGCGCCTTCGGCATCGATTCCGGTCCGCTGCGCGCGCGGCTCGAGATCCCCCTCGATCTCCGCCGGGCGTCGTACGACCTGTTGCGCTCGTCGGGATGGAACGGCAACGACGCGCTCGTCGGCGTCGCGCCAGGCGCCGCCTACGGCCGCGCCAAGCAATGGCCGCCTCGTTACTTCAGCGAGCTCGCCTCCCGCCTCGCCTCGTCGGATGGTGCGCGTTCGGTGCTCGTCGGGAGCCGAGCCGACTACCGGGTGGCGTGCGAGATCGAACGGGAAGCCGGTAAGATGGTGATCAATCTCGCGGGGCGCACGACGCTGCGGGAGCTCTTCGGCGTCATGGGGCTCTGCCGGGTCTTCGTGTCGAACGACTCGGGCGCCATGCACGCGGCGGCAGCGGTCGGCATTCCCGTGGTTGCGATGTTCGGGCCGACCGAAGAGCACGCGACTTCGCCGCTCGAGGTCGAGCCAGTGGAGGGTGAGGCTGCGACGCCTCACGCGCTGCTCACCTCGCCGACCTGGTGCCGGCCCTGCATGCTGCGCGAGTGCCCGCTCGATCACGCGTGCATGACGGACATCGCGCCGGAGCGGGTGCACCGCGAAGTCCGCGCGCGGCTTTCAGCGGGCGGTCTGAAGCCCGGCACGTAGCGTGACATGGTGAATGTCTTTGCTCACGGCCTGTAGCCTGTAGCCTGAAGCCTGTAGCCTGGTGTTGCCTGCAGCCTGGTATGAAACGCCCCGCTGTCTTCCTCGATCGTGACGGCACGCTGGTCGAAGAGGCCGGCTACATCGACCGCGTCGACCGCATCGTGCTCTTTCCCTTTGCGATTGATGCCGTCCGCCTGATCCACCGGGCCGGTTACCTGGCCGTTGTCGTGACGAACCAGGGCGGCGTGGCCAAGGGCCTCATTCCGGAGAGCTTCCTCGCGGAAGGCCGGCAGTTCCTCGAGGACCGGCTGGCCGAGGGAGGCGAGCGGCTCGACGGCTATTACTACTGCCCGCACCTGCCTGACGCCGACATCGAGAAGTTCAGGCTCGACTGCACGTGCCGGAAACCCCGGACCGGGATGATCGACCAGGCCGCGCGGGAGCTCGATATCGACGTCAGGCGATCGGTCGTCGTCGGCGACAAGGTGATGGACGTGCAGCTCGGGCACAACGCGGGCGCCCGCGGCATCCTCGTCAGGACCGGCTACGGCGTGTCCGAAGCGGTGCGGCCTCACGGGGGCTCGCCCGCCGACGCCGTCTGCCGCGACCTCATCGACGCGGTCGTCTGGCTGCTCGATCATCCGGCGGCTTCGTGAACAGCATGGGCAGATTCGTCACACTCGCGGAGCTCGACGACATCGTCGCCACGGCCCGGGGCGAAGGGAAGAGTGTCGCGCTCGCGAACGGATGCTTCGATCTGCTGCACGTCGGGCACATCCGTTACCTCGATGGCGCGGCGGCCGAGGCCGACATCCTGATCGTGGCGATCAATGACGATGAATCCGTGAGGATGCTGAAGGGTGAGGGCCGGCCGGTGATGAACGAAGCGGATCGCGCGGAGCTGGTGGCGGCGCTGCGAGCGGTCGACTACGTGGTGCTCTTTCCGGGGCGCACGGTCGGCGACGTTCTGACGCGGCTGATGCCCGATGTTCACTGCAAGGGCACTGACTACACCGTCGACTCCGTTCCCGAGCGCCACATCGTCCGCGCATATGGCGGCCGAACGGCGATTGTCGGCGACCCGAAGGACCACTCCACGCGTGACCTGCTCGCGCGGATCGGTGGCGAGCATTGAACCCGGCAGGCTCCAGGCTTCAGGCTTCGGGCCTGATCACGGCCTGCGGCCTGATGCCTGTAGCCTGTGGCCTTTCTACGAGCCCATGATCACGCGAGTCCTGATTGTGCGTCTCGGCGCCTTCGGCGACATCGTCCACGCCCTGCCGGTCGCCGCCGCGCTGCGATCCGCCTGGTCCGATGCGCAGATCGACTGGGTCGTGGACCGCCGGTATCGCGGCGTGCTGGAGCTCGCTCGCGGGCTGGACCGGGTGATCGAGGTCGGCGCGAACAGCTGGCCTCTCGCCGTCCTGCCGCTCCGGCGCCGCCGGTACGACGTCGCGATCGATCTGCAGGGCCTTCTCAAGTCCGCTGCGCTCGCCCGGTGGACCGGTGCGCGGCGCGTCATCGGCTTCCACCCGGACCACCTGCGCGAGCGTGCCGCGAGGCTCTTCCATACCGAGACGGTGACGCCGCCCTCTGACGGTCACGTCATCGCGAAGAACATGTCGGTGCTGCCGGCCCTTGGCGTGCCAACCGGACCGCCGCGCTTTCCGATCGAGATCCCGCCGTCGTCAATCGCCAGCGACGTGCGCGGGGCGCTCGGAGTTGGTGCGCGCGATCCGTTTGCGGTCCTGAACCCGAGCGCCGGCTGGCCGAACAAGCAGTGGCCCCCCGCGCGCTTCGGCGAGATCGCCGCTCATCTCAAGGAGCGTCACGGGCTGCCATCGATCGTGATCTGGGGACCGAACGAGCGCGCGCTGGCCGAGCGGGTTGTCGCGGCGTCCCGCGACTGCGCGTGCCTGGCGCCTCGGACGACGCTTGGCGACCTTGCGGCGCTCATCAGCGCCGGAGCGCTCGTCATCTCCGGCGATACCGGGCCGCTTCACCTCGCCACGGCGCTTGGCACCCCGTCGGTCGGGCTCTTCGGGCCGACGAGCCCCGTTCGAAACGGCGCGTTCGTTCCGGAGGACGTGAGCGTGTCGAGGTTCGAGGCGTGCGAGTGCCATCACAAACGCCGGTGCAGCCGGCCGACCGCATGTATCATCGACATTTCGATCGCCGAAGTCATCGCCGCTGTGGATCACCGCCTGATGTCCGTTCCCGTTCATGAATAGCCTGACTGCCAGCCTGGCACGGCTGCGCGTGCCGATCGGATTCGCCGTCGCGCTGGCCGTCCTCGTGCTCGCCCGGCCCGGGTGGATGACGATTCTCGCGGGAGGCCTGGTTGCCTGCTTGGGCGAGGCGATTCGGATTTGGTCCGCGGGTCACCTCGAGAAGAGCAGGGAAGTGACGCGCTCGGGGCCGTACCGGTTCGTGCGCCACCCGCTCTACCTCGGCTCGAGCATCATGGGCGTCGGGGTGATGGTCGCGTGCAACAGCGTGGTCGTGGCCGTGATTACCGCGTGCTATCTCGCCATCACGCTGACGGCGGCCATCCGGTCCGAGGAAGCGTTCCTCCGAGGCCGGTTCGGCGAGGAGTATCAGGCGTACTGCCTGGGCCAGGCGGTGAGCGTCGAGCGGCGATTCAGCTGGTCACGCGCCTGGCGCAATCGCGAATGGCGTGCGGTCGTCGGGCTCGCGGTGATGGTCCTGCTGCTCTCTGCGAAGATCGCCCTGCTCGGGCCGGCCGGACCCCCAGCCTCCAGCCCCCAGCCTCTTGTGTGGTAGCATTTTCGCGGAACTTTCGCGGACCCGATGCCATTCAAAGACGTGATCGGCCACCGGCGCCTGGTGTCGCTGCTCGAACGGGCGGTCGGGTCGGGATCCGTCCCGCCGAGTCTCATCTTCTCAGGACCAGAAGGCGTCGGGAAGCGGCTCGTTGCACAGGCGCTCGCGCAGGCGCTCAATTGCCTGAAAGCGGTGGAGCATTCGGGCGGACGTGACGCCTGCGGCACGTGCGCGTCGTGCAGCAAGATCGCTCGAGGTCTGCACCCGGACGTGTGGACGATCCAGCCCGAGGAGAGCGCGACGATCTCGGTCGACCAGATTCGGGAGGCCATCGAGCGGACCGCATACCGCCCGTTCGAGGGGCGCGTGCGCGTGGCGATTGTCGATCCGGCCGACCTGATGCTGGGCCCGCCGCAGAACGCGCTGCTCAAGACGCTCGAGGAGCCGCCGCGAAGCTCCGTGTTCATTCTGGTGACGTCGCGGCCCGACATGCTGTTCGACACCGTTCGTTCGCGTTGTTCTCATCTCAGGTTCTCGCCGCTGCAGGCGAGTGAGATCACGGAAGGCCTCGTGTCGCGTCACGGCTACGCGGAGCGCGACGCGCGCGCGGTTGCCGCGCTCGCCGACGGCAGCTTCGGCCGGGCGCTCGCCGCGCGCGCCGACGAATTGACCGAGGCGCGCACGATTGCGACCGTGGTCCTCCAGCAGACGGTGGGCAGCCGCGATGCCCGGCAGCGTTTTGCGGCCGGAGCGGCGCTGCTGCAGGCGCCGAGCAGGAAGAGCAAGGAAGGCAGGGAGAAGAAGAGCCGGGAGTCCGAATCGGACAGGTCGTCGCAGCCGCCGGACCGCCGGGCGCTCGGGATTCGCCTGCGCGCCATGGGATCGCTGCTGCGCGACGTGGCCATAGTACTTACCCGCGCGCCCGACGAGGCGCTGGTCAACCTCGACTTGAGGACGGAACTCGCCTCTCTCGCGAGGTCGTACGACCAGGGCGGCGTCATGCGCGCGTTCTCGGCAATCGGCCAGGCGCTCGGCGCCCTGGAACGCCACAACGGCAGCCCGAAGATCATCGTCGACTGGCTGGCGTTCCAGTTGTAGCGCCCCGCGCCGGACGATCGCCGGCATAGATGCAGGTGCCTATGAGCGCTGGATATTCCGGCGCCGTCATCACGGTGCGGACCCTGCCCCTCGGATGGCACCGGGTCGTCGCGGCGCTCGACCACGAGGGCCCGCTCTCGCCCGGCGATCCCGTGGTCGTTCAGACCGAATCCGGCCCGCAACTCGGCCACGTCACGGCGACCGCCGACGTGGTGCTGCTGCGGCTGGCCAACGGCGTCGGGCTGACCAGGGTGGTGCGGCGGGCGACGCATCAGGACCTGGCCGTTCGCCAGCGGCAGAGCGAGCGGGAGCGCGAGGCGTACCGCGTCGGCATCATGAAGATCCGCGAGCGCGGCCTGGCGATGAAGCTCACGCGCGTCGAGCAGGTGTTCGACGGGTCGCGCCTCGTGTTCTTCTTCACGGCCGAGGGCCGGGTCGATTTCCGCGAGCTCGTCCGGGAGCTGGCCTCCGATTTCAAGACGCGGATCGAGCTCCGCCAGATCGGGGTCCGGGACGAGGCGAAACTGCTGAGCGGGTATGGCACCTGCGGCCGGCCGTTGTGCTGCACGGCGTTTCTCACGACGTTCGATCCGATCTCCATCAAGATGGCCAAGCAGCAGGACCTCGCGTTGAACCCGTCGAGGCTGTCCGGGTTGTGCGGCCGGCTGAAATGCTGCCTCCGGTACGAGCTGCCGCCGGGATCGTTCCCGAAGGAACGCGACGAGCGGCCCGGCGCCGCCGACGATCGTCCGAACCCCGAGGCCCCCGGGAAGTAATCGAAGTCCAGGGATCCCTCGAGCCATGTCGCTACCACGAGTCGCCATCACGCTCGGCGATCCGGCCGGCATCGGCCTGGAGATCGCGCGGAAGGCCGTCGCCGATTCGCGGGTGACGAAAGCCTGCGAACCTGTGCTCTACGGCCGCGACGACCACGGTCAGTTTCCGCCCGGCCAGCTCTCAGCCGAAGCCGGGCTTGCGGCGTTCAGCGCAATCGAGGATGCAGTCCGTGACGCCCTCGAAGGCCGTGTGCATGCCATTGCCACTGCTCCGATCAACAAGGAGGCGTTCGCGCTGGCCGGCCTGCCCTGGCGCGGGCACACGGACCTGCTCGCGCACCTGACGGGCGCGCCCGAGGTGGCGATGATGTTCTACTCGGAGCCGATCCGGGTGGTCCTCGCCACGGTCCACGTGCCGCTCGCCGAGGTGCCGAAGATCCTCACGAAGGAGAAGATGTCGTCAGTGCTCACGCTGACCGCCCGGGAGCTGCCGCGTTTCGGGTACCCGTCACCGAAGATCGGGGTCGCGGGCCTCAACCCGCACGCGGGAGAGGGCGGCCTGCTCGGCACGGAGGATCGCGACGTGATCGCGCCGGCCGTCGAGTCGTGCCGTGCCGCGGGGCTCGACGTCCAGGGACCGTTCCCCGGCGACACCGTATTCGTAAGGGCTCAGCGGAACGAGTTCGACGTGGTCGTCGCCTGCTATCACGACCAGGGCCTGATCCCGGTCAAGCTCCTCGCCTTCGGCAAGTCCGTGAACGTGACGCTCGGCCTCCCGATCATCCGCACGTCGGTCGATCACGGGACCGCGTTCGACATCGCCGGCAAGGGCATTGCCGATCCGGGGAGCCTCGTCGAGGCCATCCTGCTGGCTTCGCGGCTCGCCACGGGCAAGACCTCCCGGCGCGGTGCGCGATGACCGACAACGCGGAACGGAAGAAGGCCGAGCGCATCATCTCGGAGAACCGCAAGGCGCATCACGACTACCACCTGCTCGAGACCTTCGAGGCGGGTGTGGTGCTGGTGGGCACCGAGGTGAAGGCCATCAGGGAGGGGAGCGTCAACCTGCGCGACAGCTTCGCCCGAGTCGAAGGCGGGGAAATCTTCGTCCTCAACATCCACATCGGTCCGTACAGCAGCCGCGGCTACGCCGAGCACGATCCGTTGCGCAAACGGAAGCTCCTGCTCAGGCGTGAAGAGATCCGGAAGCTCATCGGCAAGACGGTCGAGCGCGGCCTGACGCTCGTACCCGTCCGGATGTATTTCAAGAACGGCCGCGTGAAGCTGGCGATCAGCCTGGCCCGGGGCAAGCAGGATCACGATCGGCGGGAGACCATCAGGCGGCGTGAAATCGATCGCGAGACCCGGGCTGCGGTCAAGGAACGGCAGCGATGAACCGGGAGCGGTGTTCGCGCGCTCGCCGCGCCGCTCTGCTGATCGCCCTCGCAATGAGCACGGGCTCCGCGGCGTGGCTGATCGCTGCTGACGCCGCAATCGCACAGGCGCCGGCCGACGGACTGGCAGCTCATGGTTCTCGGCATCGCGCAGGACGGCGGAATTCCGCAGCTCGGCTGCACCAGCCCCGCGTGCCGGGAGATTCGAGCCGGCAAGCGAAAGGCCGAGAAGGTCGCGAGCCTCGGCCTCCTGAATCGACGGACAGGTGACGGGTATCTTTTCGATGCGACGCCCGATCTTCCCGCGCAGCTGCAGAGGCTGACCGGCGGACGCCCGCCGGCGGCGATCTTCCTGACGCACGCGCACATCGGTCACTACACGGGCCTGATGTTCCTCGGCCGGGAATCGCTCAACGCGGCCGGCGTGCCCGTGTATGCGACCGAGCGGATGGGTGGGTTCCTTCGCGCGAATGGTCCGTGGAGCCAGCTCGTGTCGATTGGCAACGTCGTACTGACGACGATTCGATATGACGAACCTGTGGCGCTTCGCGGCGGCGTGCGCGTCACGGCGTTCCGGGTGCCGCATCGAGAGGAGTACTCGGACACGGTCGGATTCCGCATCGATGGCCCCCGCAGAGCGGCCCTGTTCATTCCTGACATCGACCGCTGGGAGAAGTGGGATCGCGACATCCGCGCCCTCGCCAATACGGTCGACTACGCGTTCCTCGACGGCACGTTCGCGTCGCCAACCGAGATCAACCGGCCGATCGAAGACATCCCCCACCCGCTGATGAAACGAACCCGCGAATTGCTGGCCGGGGCCCGAGCGAAGCTCTGGTTCGTCCACGTCAACAACACCAACGCCGAACTCGATGCCCCTGACGTCGCGAGAGAGGGCTTGACCGTTCCGATGTAGTTGGCGCGGTTGCTCAGAGCGCGCCGAGCGCGGCCTTCATCCGGCGGAGTGCCTCCATCAGCGTCGCGCGCGGGCAGCCGAAGTTCAGGCGCACGAAGCCCTGCCCGCCGGTCCCGAACGCCTGGCCATCCGACAGCGCCACGCGCGCCCGGTCGAGGAAGAACCGGTACGCGCTCCCGGTGATGCCGCTCTCCCGGCAGTCGAGCCAGGCAAGATAGGTCGCTTCGGGGGACGAGACGCGGACGGGCGGCATCTCGCGGCGCACGAAGTCGACGACCTGCCTGCGATTCCCATCGAGATAGGCCAACAGCTCTTCGAGCCACGGTTGTCCATCGCGGTACGCCG
Organism: uncultured Acidobacteriota bacterium; assembly: GCA_963695795.1. Lineage (GTDB taxonomy): Bacteria > Acidobacteriota > Vicinamibacteria > Vicinamibacterales > JAKQTR01 > CAVOHU01. The sequence goes on from CAVOHU010000005.1 coordinate 72,410, forward strand.
CGGTCGCCGCGGCCAGCCCGAAGTTGTTCACCTCCGAGAAGTCCCCGACGCTCGGCCTGGCGAGGCGTTTCCGCAGGTCCGCATCCGCAACAACGGCAAACGAGCATCTCAGCCCCGGCACGTTGAACGTCTTGCTCGGCGCCATCAGCGTCACCGTCCGCCGCGCGATTTCGGGGTCGATCGAGGCGATCGGCGTGTGCGTCGTGCCCGGGGCCAGCAGGTCGCAATGGATCTCGTCCGAGCAGATCAGGACGCCGCGACGGAGGCAGATGGCCGCCAGTTGCTCGAGCTCGGCGCGCGCGAAGGCCCGGCCGACCGGGTTGTGCGGATTGCACAGGATGAGCACGCGGGTCCGGTCGGTGATGGCCGCGTCGAGCGCGTTGAAGTCGATCTCGTACGAGCCGTCTGGGCGCTGGCGAAGCGGCGCCTCCTGATGAATCGACCCGTTGTGGCGAGGCGTCCCGTAGATGGGCGGATAGACCGGAGGCTGCACGAGCACGCCTTCCGTCTCCGACGCCACCGCGGCGCTGACATGCTGGAACGAGACCAGCACACCCGTTTGCAGGAGGACTTCCTCAGGGCGAACTTGCCACTGGTAAAGGCGGGCGAGCCGCTCCACCAGCAGGTCGCGCAGCTCCGCTGGCTCCCGGCAGTATCCGAACACGCCGTGTTCCGCCCGCGCGCGCAGGGCGTCGACGATCGGTTCTGGCACGCGGAAATCCATGTCCGCCGTCCAGAGCGGGAGCACGTCGGCGGAATAGACATTCCACTTCGTGCTGTCCGAGTGGCGGCGATCGATGATCTCGTCGAAGTCGTACGTCATCGGAGAGTCCAAAGCCCCCTGGCGGAGTATAGCGTCAGCCGCGACATTACCGCGTTCGGTCGTCGCTCGCACCGCCGGCGCGTTTGGCGCTTCCCAGGTGCGATGCTAGGATACGAGACTCTTACGGGGAGTTCTCGATGACTGCATCCGGTCCGGCTTCTCCAGTGGGTGCGACGGGCGTGCCGCTTCTCGATCTGCAGGCGCAGTATCTTCCGATCCGCGACGAGATTCTCACCACCATCACCCGCGTGTGCGACAGCCAGCGATTCATCATGGGCCCGGAGATCGACGGCCTCGAGACGGAACTGGCCGCGATGCTCGAGGTCAGGCACGCCGTGGGCGTGTCATCCGGCACCGACGCGCTGCTGCTCGCCATGATGGCGCTCGGCATCGGCCCGGGCGACGAGGTGATCACGAGCACGTTCTCGTTCTTCGCGACGGCCGGATGCGTCGCGCGCCTCGGCGCGACGCCGGTCTTCGTCGACATCGACCCGGTGACGTTCAACATCGATCCGGACGCGGCAGCGGCGGCCATCACGCCGCGCACGAAGGCCATCATCCCGGTCCACCTCTACGGCCAGAGCGCCGACCTGGATCCCATCATGACGGCCGCGTCTCGAGCGGGCGTCCCGGTCATCGAGGACGCGGCACAGGCCATCGGCGCCCGCTACAAGGGACGGGCCGTGGGATCGATCGGGACCTTCGGCGCTTCTCGTTCTTCCCAAGCAAGAACCTCGGCGCCTTCGGCGACGGCGGGCTCGTCACGACCAACGACGAGGCCCTTGCCCGCAAGCTGCGGATCCTCCGCGTGCACGGCGGCGAGAAGCAGTACTACCACTCGGTGATTGGCGGGAACTTCCGCCTCGACGCGCTGCAGGCGGCCGTGCTTCGCGTGAAGGCGCCGCACCTCGCAGGCTGGACCGAGGGCCGGCGGCGAAACGCCGAACGCTACACCCGCCTGCTTCGCGGAACGCACGCCCGCTGGCAAGGTCGGACTGCCGGCGGCGCTCGGCGACCGCTACCACATCTACAACCAGTTCGTGCATCCGGCTCGAGCGGCGGGATGCCATCAAGGCTCACCTCGAGTCGCGGCGCGTCGGGAACGCCATCTACTACCCGGTGCCGTTCCATCTCCAGGAGTGTTTCGCGCCGCTCGGCTACAAACCCGGCCAGTTCCCGAAGGCTGAGCAGGCGGCTGCCGAGACGCTGGCGCTCCCCATCTACGGCGAACTGACCGAAGATCAGCAACGCTACGTCGTCGACTGCATCGCGGAGGTCCTGTGAAGGTAGACGTCACCGCCCATGCCGCGCCGGCCCGCAAGGGGCGAATGCCCGGCACCACGACCCAGATATTCATCGGCCTCATTCTCGGCATCGTCATCGGATACCTCTGGCCGTCCACCGACGTGAACGGCACGCACCTCGCGGGCTACGCCGAGAGCATCAAGCCGCTGGCCGACACGTTCCTGCGCATGATCAAGATGATCATCGCGCCGCTGCTCTTCTCGACGCTCGTCGTCGGCATCGCCGGCACGGGCGACATCAAGGCGATGGGGCGCATCGGGCTCAAGGCCATCATCTACTTCGAGGTCGCCACGACGATCGCCCTCTTCCTCGGCCTCTTCCTCGTGAACTTGTTCCAGCCCGGCGCCGGCCTGCCGATCGCCACACTCGGCACTGACACGCTCCGCACGCTCCAGGAAACCAAGGCGCACAGCGGCTGGGACATGCTGGTGCACCTCTTCCCGACCTCCGTCTTCGACGCGATGGCGCGCGGCGACATCCTGCAGCTCGTCGTCTTCTCGATCTTCTTCGGCATCGGCGTCGCCGCCATCGGCGAGCGGGGCAAGCCGGTGGTCGACTTCCTCGAGAGCGTCGCGCAGACGATGTTCAAGTTCACCGGCTACGTGATGAAGTTCGCGCCGATCGGCGTCATGGCGGCCATCGCGGCCACCGTCGGCAAGATGGGCCTCGGCATCCTCTTGACGCTCGGCAAGCTCGTCCTGCTGATGTACGGCGGCTTGATCGTCTTCGCCCTCGTCGTCATCGGCGGCGTTTCCGTGATCATCCGGGTGCCGTTCTTCAAGTTCGTCAGGGCCGTCCGGAGCCGTTCCTGATCGCGTTCACCACCGCGAGCTCCGAGGCCGCGCTGCCGAAGGCGCTCGAGGTGATGGAGCGCTTCGGCTGCCCGAAGAACATCGTCGGACTGGTGCTGCCGACCGGGTACAGCTTCAATCTCGACGGCACGACGCTCTACCTCTCGCTCGCGAGCGTCTTCGTGGCGCAGCTGTTCAACGTCGAAATGAACGTCGGCCAGCAGCTCATCATGATGCTGACGCTCATGCTGACGAGCAAGGGCGTGGCCGGCGTGCCGCGCGCGGCGCTCGTCGTGCTGACCGCGACGCTCTCCCAGTTCAAGCTGCCGCTCGAGGGCGCCGCGATCCTGCTCGCGCATCGACCAGATCATGGACATGGGCCGCACGGCCGTGAACGTGATGGGCAACTGCATCTCGACGGCGGTCGTCGCCCGCTGGGAGGGCGTCTTCGACGATGAGAAGATGAGAAACTACGGGGTGGAGGAGCGGGCTGCCTGATGGCGCAGAAGGTGGTCGTCACGGGTGCGTCCGGCCTGCTGGGCGCGGAGATCGTTCGCGCGTTCGGGGCCGACTTCGACGTGATCGGCTGGACGCGGGCCGACCTGGACATCACCGACCATCCCGCCGTGATGGACGCCGTCCTGACCGCGCGCCCGGCGGCGATCATCAACTGCGCGAGCTACAACGACGTGGACGGGGCGGAGGATCAGCCCGTTCTCGCCCTCGAAACGAACGCACTGGCGGTCGGATCGCTCGCGAGGGCCGCTTCGCAGTGCGGCGCGGCCCTGGTCCACTACGGCACGGACTTCGTCTTCGACGGGCAGGCAGACCACCCGTACACCGAGGAGGATGCGCCCGCTCCGAAGGGCGTATACGCGGGTTCGAAACTTCTCGGCGAGTGGCTGGCACGCAAGGCCTCACGCGCGTATGTCCTGCGCGTCGAGAGCCTCTTCGGCGCGGCGCCGGACTGGTCAGGCCGCAGCTCCAGCGTCGACAAGATCGTGCGGGGCATCGAAGCGGGCGAAGAGATGCCGGTGTTCGTCGACCGCACCGTGTCGCCGAGCTACGTGGTGGACGTCGCCGCGGCGACCCGGCACGTCATTTCCCTCGAGGCCCAGCCTGGCGTGTATCACTGCGTCAACAGCGGCGCCTGCACCTGGCAGGAGCTGGCCGTGGAGGCCGCCCGCGTGATGGGCCTCGCGCCTCGCCTGCGTCCGATTGAATTCAAGTCAGTTCAGCTTCGGGCCGCCCGACCGCTGTACTGCGCGCTCTCGCCCGCACGCCTCGCCACCACAGGATTCGTCATGCCGCGATGGCAGGATGCCCTCGCTCGCTACATCGCGGCGAGACGGAAAGCCGGGCCGGGGAGCTGACCGGCCCGACACGCGGCAGCTTGACTCTGCGCGACCGCAGCATATGATCGCCGCGTGCCGAGGCGGCCACTGTCCAAACGAGGTGGCGTATGTGCCCGGAGAATCTTCCGCCCCATCCGTCTGACGACGAATCGACCGAGATTCAGCCCGACCACCAGCGCCCTGACCTGACGATCGGTCCGTACCACCTGATGCAGCGCATCGGCGAGGGCGGCATGGGAGAGGTGTGGATGGCCGAGCAGCGCGAGCCGGTGCGCCGGAGGGTCGCCGTCAAGATCATCAAGCACGGCATGGACACGGCGCAGGTGGTCGCGCGATTCGAGGCGGAGCGGCAGGTCCTGGCGATGCTGGATCATCCCGGCATCGCGAGAATCTACGACGCCGGCAGCACGTCGAGCGGCCGCCCGTACTTCGCGATGGAGTACGTCCCTGGCGAGCCCCTCACGACCTATTGCGACCGCCACCGGCTGTCGAACGCCGAGCGCATCGCGATCTTCCTCCGGGTCTGCGAGGGCGTGCAGCACGCGCACCAGAAAGGCATCATCCACCGCGACCTGAAGCCCTCGAACGTGCTCGTCACGCTCCAGGACGGCCATCCGGTCCCGAAGATCATCGACTTCGGCATCGCGAAGGCGACCTCGCAGAAGCTCACCGAGCGCACGCTGTTCACGGCCCTCGGGGTCCTCATCGGCACGCCCGAGTACATGAGCCCGGAGCAGGCCGAGCTGACCGGCCTCGACGTCGACACACGCACCGACGTGTACTCGCTCGGGGTGATGCTGTACGAACTGGTGGCCGGCTCGCTGCCGTTCGATTCGCGCGCGCTCCGGGAAGCCGGGCTCGACGAGATCCGCCGGCGAATCCGGGAGGTGGATCCTCCGAAACCGAGCACCAGGGTCAGCACGCTCGGCGATTCATCGATCGCCTCGGCGCACAACCGCCGGACCGAACCGGGCCGGCTGGCGAGCCAGCTCAAGGGTGACCTCGACTGGATCGCGATGAAAGCGCTCGAGAAGGATCGAACCCGCCGTTACGGCGGCGTCTCGGAGCTATCCGCCGACCTCGAGCGCTACCTGGACCATCAGCCCGTCCTCGCCGGCCCGCCGAGCGCGATCTACAAGGCCCGGAAGTTCGCGCGGCGCCACCGGTTCGGCGTCTCGGCCGCGGGAGCGTTCCTCTTGCTCCTGGTGGGCTTTGCCGCCGTGATGACAATCCAGGCCGGGCGCATCGCGCGAGAGCGCGACCGCGCGAACCGGGAGGCCGAGCGGGCCAACCTGGAGGCCGCTTCCGCCATCCAGGTCGCCGATTTCCTTTCTGCGCTGTTCCGCGTGTCCGATCCGGCCGAGGCCCGCGGCAAGCCGTTGACCGCGCGAGAGGTGCTCGACATCGGGGCCGCGCGCATCGACACGGACCTCGGACGGGACCCCGTCCTCCAGGCCCGCTTGCTGCTGACGCTCGGCGACGTGTACAGGAACCTGGGGGTGCTCGACCGCGCGGAGGTGCTGGTCGAACGGTCGGTGCAGATCCGGCGCGCGCAGCTCGGGCCGGAGGCTGTCGACACGCTGCGGGCATCCAGCCTGCTCGGCTGCATCTACGACTTTCGAGGCAAGACCGACCAGGCGGAATCGCTGCTCGCCTCCACGCTCGCCTCCGAGCGGCGGGTGATCGGGGCCGATCATCCCAACGCGATCAAGACCCTGGTCAATCTCGCGAACCTGTACGACTCCCAGGGGCGATACGACAAGGCAGAGCCGCTGATGCGCGAGGCGCTCGACCGCCGCAGCCGGGTGCTCGGCGCGGACCACCCGGACACGCTCGCCTCCGGCCACAACCTGGCCATTTCGGAGTTCCGGGCCGGGCGCTACGCGGAAGCCGAACAGCGGCTGCTCGGCGTCATCGCGGGGCTTTCGCGGACCGTCGGCGGCGACCATCCGAATACCCTCACCGCGCAGGACATGCTGGCGACAATCTACGAGAGCGAGCAGCGCCCCGCCAACGCCAGGCGCATCCTCGAGCAGACCTTCGAAACCAAGCTCCGTCTCTTCGGTCCCGAGAACATGGAGACGCTGGGGACCAAGCTCGGCCTCGCGAACGTAGCGCGCTTGGAGCGGGACTTCCCGCGCGCCGAGTCGCTCTTCCGGGACACGCTCGCGGCCCAGGTTCGCTTGCTCGGCCCGGACCACCCCGATACCTTCGCGACCCGAGCGTCGCTGGCGACCATGCTCGGCGATGCCGGCCGGTACGATGCGGCCGAGCCTGTCTGGCTGGAGACGCTCGAGCGGATGCGCCGCGTACTCGGCCGTGATCATCCCGACACGGCCGACTGCTACATCGGGCTGGCGGGCATCGAGGCGTCAAGGGGCAGGAAGGATGCGGCGGTGCGATTGCTTCAGCAAGCCGTTCGTGTCAATCCCGCCTGGGCAGGCAGGCTGTCCACGGTGAATGGACTGGAGCGCCTCAAAGGCTATCCGGCGTTCGACCAGCTTCTGGCAGCGGCGAAGTAGTAGCGTGATCGCGTGATCCGGCCTGAAGCCCGAAGCCTGAAGCCTGAGGCCAGTCGCGGTTAGCCCGCAGCCTGTAGCCTGAAGCCTGGGGCCTGGGGTTCTCTTACCCGAGCGCTTCCTTCACGAGCCCTCCCACCATCTTTCCGATCGCCAGCGAGCAGGTCAGTCCGGGCGAGCTGGTCCCCGCCGCCTGGATCAGGCCGGGGCATCGCGCGTCGTGGCGGATCATGAAATCGGCGAACGCGACGTCGGCGGGGTTGAGATTCGGCCGGATGCCGCTGCCGCCGAGCCGGAGATCCGACAAGGTCACCTCCGGAAGCAGCGCGCGCGTCGGCTCGACGAACGAATCGAGAGGGGCGCGGCCGCTCTCGTAGTCATCCTTGCTCTGCTGATGCCGGACATTCGGGCCGATGAGCACGCTGCCTCGGGTGGTGGGCGTCAGGTGCACGCCGAGACCGTGGCCCGACGTGTTAGGAACGGGATAGACGAGCGCGTTGACGAAGTGGCGCTTGGAGGGCGCGAGCTCGGCATACTCGCCGCGGCACGGGTGGATGCGGAACGATTCGCCGCCGAACATGGCCGACACCGCGTCGGCGTACAGACCCGCCGCGTTGACGACGGCCCGCGCCGCGATGTCCTCCCGATCAGTGCGGAGCACGAGTCCGGAAGCGCCGCGATCGCCCGCCACGAGCGGCGTGCCGCGCAGCACGATGACGCCGCGATCTTCGCATACCCGCACGAGCGCGTCGACCAACGACTCGGGCTCGACAATTCCCGTCTCCGGCGAATAGATCGCCGCGAGGGCGCGGACATGCGGCTCGCGCCGCCGAATGAACGCGGCGTCCACGATCTCCAGCCCCTCGGCGCCGTTGGCATCGCCCGTCGCCTTCAGCGCGGCGAGCCCGGCCGCTTCTTCGGCGTTCGAGGCGACGATGAGCTTGCCGCAGCGGAGGTGAGGAACTCGATGCGCTTCGCAGAAGCGGTAGAGGAGCGGGCGGCCTTCGACGCACAGGCGCGACTTGAGCGTGCCCTCCGGGTAGTAGATCCCGGCGTGGATCACGCCGCTGTTGTGCGTGCTCGTGTCCATCCCGGGCTTGGGGTGGCGTTCGACCACACAGACGCCGGCGCCCGCCGATGCCGCCTCCGCGGCGATGGCCAGGCCGACGACGCCGGCGCCGACTACCGCGACGTCAATCTTCTCCACTGGGCGAAGCGCCGGGACACTTTCCTTGATTCACCAGATCGATCCACATAAGATGGCGAGTTGTTCCTCGGAGGATGCACGTTCATGCCGAAGCGCGCCATCATCACGGGCATCACGGGCCAGGACGGCTCGTACCTCGCCGAACTGCTGCTCGACCAGGGGTACGACGTGACGGGCGTCGTCCGGCGATTGAGCGCGCCGAACTACGATCGGATCGAGCACCTGCTGGATCGTATCAAACTTCGTCCCTCCGACCTGCTCGATTCCCTCTCGCTCATCCGCCTCATCGAGGAGGAGCAGCCCGACGAGTTCTACAACCTCGCGGCGATGTCCTTCGTGCCGGCTTCCTGGGACCAGCCGCTGCTGACGGGTGAATTCAACGCCCTGGGCGTCACGCGCGTCCTCGACGCCATCCGCCAGGTCAACCCGAAGGTCCGCCTCTACCAGGCCTCGTCGAGCGAGATGTTCGGCAAGGTCCGCGAGGCTCCGCAGTCCGAGCTGACGCCGTTCTACCCGCGAAGCCCCTACGGGGTGTCGAAGGTCTTCGGGCACTACATCACCGTGAACTACCGGGAGAGCTACGGGCTGTTCGCCTGCTCCGGGATCCTCTTCAACCACGAGTCGCCTCGGCGCGGGCTGGAGTTCGTGACGCGGAAGGTCAGCGACGGCGTGGCGCGCATCAAGCTCGGCCGCGCGAGCTCGCTGGCGCTGGGGAACCTCGAGGCGCACCGCGACTGGGGCTATGCCGGCGACTACGTCCGAGCGATGTGGCTCATGCTCCAGCAGCCGACGCCGGACGATTACGTGATCGCGACGGGCGTGAGCCACTCGGTGAAGGACCTGGTCCAGACCGCGTTCAGTCACGTCGGCCTGTCCTGGGAGGATCACGTCAAGGTCGATCCGGACCTGCTGCGGCCCGCCGAGGTCGACCACCTCGTCGGCAACCCGGCGAAGGCGCGCCTGGTCCTGGGCTGGGAGCCCACGGTCGACTTCAAGACGCTCATCGGCATGATGGTCGACGCGGACCTTGCGCGCGTTCAGTCCGCCCGTCCAAAGGTCGGGCGCCAGCCCTGAGGTCGAAGTCTATGGTGACCCTCGAGCGCATCAAGAACAAGGATCTGAAGGTCGGTGTCATCGGGTTGGGGTATGTCGGCCTGCCCCTCGCGGTCGAATTCGCCAGGGCCGGATTCGACGTCACCGGATTCGAGATCGACGCGTGGAAGGCGGGGGAGTTGAACGCGGGCCGGAGCTACATCCCGGATGTGCCGGCGCCCGAGCTTGCGAAGGTCGTTCAGGCCGGGCGGTTCCGCGCGACGACGGACATGACGAAGCTGGCCGGGATGGACGCCATCGACATCGCCGTGCCGACACCGCTTCGCAAGACGAAGGATCCGGATATGACTTTCGTCGTGCAGGCGGTCGAAGCGGTGGCGAAGCACCTGCGCAGAGGCCAGCTCATCACGCTCGAATCGACCACCTATCCCGGCACGACCGACGAGCTGGTGCAGCCGATGCTCGAGGCGGGCGGGCTCAAGGGCGGCAAGGACTTTTACCTCCTGTTCTCGCCGGAACGCGTCGACCCGTCGAACCCGAGTTTCCAGACGCGCAACATCCCGAAGGTGGTCGGCGGCATCGACAAGACGAGCCTCGAGCTCGGGTGCGCGCTCTACGGAGAAGTCACCGATTCGATCGTGCCGGTCAGCTCGACCGTCGTCGCCGAGATGGCCAAGCTCCTCGAGAACACGTTCCGGGCCGTGAATATCGGCATGGTGAACGAGCTGGCGTTGATGTGCCACAAGATGAACATCGACGTCTGGGAGGTCATCGACGCCGCGCGCACCAAGCCGTTCGGGTTCATGCCGTTCTATCCGGGCCCGGGCCTCGGGGGGCACTGCATCCCGATCGATCCGTTCTACCTGTCATGGAAGGCCCGCCAGAACGGGTTCGAGGCCCGCTTCATCGAGCTGGCGGGGCAGGTCAACAGCTCGATGCCCGAGTATGTCGTGACGCGCGTGGCCGACGCGCTCAATACGGTCAAGAAGGCCGTCAACGGGTCGCGCGTCCACCTGGTCGGCGTGGCCTACAAGAAGAACGTCGGCGATCTGCGCGAGTCGCCTGCGCTCGACATCCTGGAGTCCCTCCGGCAGCGGGGCGCCATCGTCGGGTTCAGCGATCCGTACGTGCCGTCCTTCACGCACGCCGGCCATCGCTACGAGCCCGTGCCGATCGAGCAGGCCCTCTCCGGAAAGCCCGATTGCATCGTCATCACGACGGACCACGACGCGTACGATTTCGCCGACATCGCCGGGCGGGCCGGGCTCATCGTCGACACCCGCAACGCCCTTCGCGACATCAAGGCGCCGAACATTTTCAAGTTGTAGAACCGCGGCCGGGTAATCGGACTACAGGCTACTCACGCCGGCTCTAAGGAACCGGACCACACCTTAATCATCGGCGGCAGGAATCGGATGTAGGCCGGCTCTTTAGAGCCGGCGATCTCCGTCGGGTCTGCCCTCGACCTCGCTCGGGCCAGGGAAGCCCCGACCTACACGGATCGCGCCGAGGTGAGTTTCTCGAGTTGCGCCCGCAGCGCGGCCTGACCGCGTTCGATCGTGGCGACCGCCTCGCGCATCTCGGCGGCCGCCGCGGCGAACCGCTGCTCGCGGGCGGCCATCGCTTCCGACCGCTTCAGGAATTCGTTGCTCAGCCCGTCCATCGCGCCCGAGAGGCCGCTGACCATGAGCGCCAGCGATTCGCTTCGGTCCTTGGTGTCGACATACAGCGTGATGCTCTGCAGGTAGAGGATGAGCTTGTTGTGCAGGCCCTCGAGCGCCTCGAGCTGGCTCCGGAGGGCGCCGATGGTCGATTCGACCGCCTCGCGCGCCGCCCGGTGCGCCCCGACATTCCGGTTCACGTGATCGACGAGCGCCGCGTTGAAGCCCTGCTGGCGTTCGATCATCGGTCCGACAAGCCGCCAGACGAACACCGCGGCCCTGCGCCGCCAGCCGGACAAGGCCTCGACGGGCGAACCGTCGAGGATCTTCCAGCGATCGTTGAGCGCGCCGATCTGGTGCTCGTCGTGGCGCGGCGGCGGGTGCGGAAGGTCGGGCAGCTTCGGGATCGCCCGGTCGACTTCGGTCAGCGCATCGTTGTAGGCGCGGTCGGCTTCCTCCCGCTCGGCCTTGAGCCGGTCGATCTCCTCGCGGTTGAGCGCTCGCCCGAAGAACATCGCGTGCCTCGTCAGTCGCCCGCGGCCCGGCGGATGATGCCGTCGACGGGGCTGCTCGCCGTCGCATAGAGCTTCCGCGGGATGCGGCCCGACAGGTAGGCCAGGCGGCCGGCCCGCACCGCCAGCTTCATCGCCTCCGCCATCTGCACGGGCTCTCCGGCGCCGGCGATGGCGGTGTTCATCAGCACGCCGTCCGCACCGAGCTCCATGGCGAGGGCGGCGTCCGATGCCGTGCCGACGCCCGCGTCGACGATCATCGGCACGCGGGCGAACTCGCGGATGATCCGCAGGTTGTTCGCATTCTGGATTCCGAGGCCCGATCCGATCGGTGCCGCCAGCGGCATCACCGCCGAGGCGCCCGCGTCCTCGAGCTTGCGGCAGACGACCGGGTCGTCGATCGTGTAGGGCAGCACGACGAACCCTTCCTTCACGAGCACGGAGGTCGCCTGGAGGAGCGCCTCGTTGTCGGGGAAGAGCGTCCGCTCGTCGCCGATCACCTCGAGCTTGACCCAGTTGGACAACCCGGCCTCGCGCGCGAGCCGGGCGGTTCTGATCGCGTCCTCGGCCGTGTAGCATCCCGCGGTATTCGGCAGGATGAAGTACTTCTTGGGGTCCACGTAGTCCAGCAGCGACTCGCGGCCCCGGTCGGTGATGTTCACCCTCCGGACCGCCACGGTGACCATCTCCGCGCCCGACGCCTCGTGCGCCTGCGCCATCACCTGGAACGTCGAGTACTTGCCGGTTCCCACGATCAGGCGCGACGAGAACGATCGGCCGGCAATCACCAGCGCGTCTGGCATCTTCAATCCCCACCGCGAACGAGGGCACGGGGCCCCGACCCGCCTCCGACGAAGTTGACGATCTCGATCTCGTCGCCCGCGGCGACGATGACCGACTCGAACATCGCGCGCTTCACGACGGAGACGTTCCGCTCGACGGCGACGCGACGGTCGTCGACGCCCAGGCGATCGAGCAGCGCCTTGATGCTTACCGGGCCGTCCAATTCGTAGGGTTCGCCGTTCAGCTTGATAGTCACCGCACCACCATGCGCGATCGCTTCTATCTTATCGCCAGTCGATCGTGACGCCGAGTTCGCGGGCCGTCGCCGAGGCGCGCTCGCTGCCGTCCTCGCGGAGGTGGCCCGGCCAGTCCGGGCGAGGCACGAAGCGCGTGGCAATCGCCTGCTCGATCGCCGCCTCGTAGTCGCCCTCGCAGTGCTCGAGCGTCGCGTGGCGCAGCCAGTAGTCCCGCGCGGCCTCGCCGAGACCGCGCCGGAGCCGGGAGTCTGCCGCCAGACTGCGAATGGCCGCGGCGATCGACCCGGCCTCGTCGCGAAGATCGATGGCCATTCCGAGCGGCTCCACGCCCGTCGTGGTGACTCCCGGCACGCTCAGGCGTTCCATGGTGCGCGGATCGAGCCAGGGAACATCCGCCATGTGCGCCAGGTCGTGGACGAGCGTAGGCTTACCGGCGGCCACGAGACGCAGCCACGACGCGGATGTCTCGCGCGATGTCGGCCAGCGGAGGCAGACGCCGATATCGGCCGCCGCGAGGTATTCGGGAAGGCGTTCGTCCGGTACGTAGCCGCAGACCGAGATCGCGTCGGCGACTCCGAGGCTTCGGGCCTCGGCCAGCAGGTCGTAATAGCCGACCGATTCTCCAACGATCATCAGGCGGATTTCAGGGTGGTCGCCGGCCAGGCCGGAGAGCGCCTCGACAAACGCCGACAATCGTTTCTCCGGAGTCACGCGGCCGAACGCCGCGAACACCAGCGCGCCGGCAGGGATGCCGTGGCGCTCGCGCACCTCCGACGGCTCTGCCCGGGCGGCAGGCTGTGGGTCGGCGACGCCCATCCGAATGTGCCGGACCGGCGTGTCGGGGAACTCGTTGCCGAGCCTCTCGGCGAGCCACGCGTTGTGCACGGCCACCAGGCGGGCCGACTCGATCGGCACGCGCAGCATCGGCCATTGATGGAGGATGGGTCCGCCGAGGCCCGCGACCACCAGGTCGGCGACGCCTGGCGGCGCGTCGGGATGGCTGTATCGGAACTCGGCGCGATAGTCCTCCGCCCGTTTCCGCTTCCACGTCAGCGCCTTTGCCCGCGCCTGGTGAAGCTGTCCGTCGTGAAGGACGACGAGGCCGGGGTGGCGGACCATGTACGGCCACAGGTAATCGTGACTGAGGTCGTTCCCGACCTGGTAGACGATGAGATCGTACGGTTCGAGCGCGTGGCGCCAGATGAATTCGTGCGCGTCGAGCACCGCGAGGCCCGGCGTCCGGGTTTCTGCGGCGGCCGTTTGCGCGGGCTGCGCCGAGTCCGCCAAGGTCTCCACATACGCGTGAATCCGGTGGCGCCGAGAGAGCGCCCCCAGGATCTCGGCGCTGTAGGCGGCGATGCCGGACCGATTCGGCGGCAGCGGACTGAACCACGCCAGGCGCGCGGGCACGAGACAAGCTAGCACAGTCCGCGGCCACCGACGAGACAGCGGTCTGTGCTTTTCGACCAGGCCTGGGGCCTGTAGCCTGTAGCCTGAAGCCAGAATTGACATGGCCGAGCCTGAAGCCTGACGCCTGTAGCCTGATTGGCGCCAGCCATTCGTTCCGTTTCATTGACACCCCGTCTCACGGTCCATTAGCATGAAGCCGACTATGCAAGGTTGGCTGTCCATCCTGCTGTTGGCGCTGCTCGGGGCGGCATTCGGGGTCGGATCGATCCTGATGGCGCGGGTGCTTGGCCCGCACAAGCCGACGCCCGAGAAGGAAGCCCCGTACGAATGCGGAATGCCGCCTGTTGGAGACGCGCGGGAACGGCAACCGATCAAGTTCTACCTGATCGCGATGATCTTCCTGCTCTTCGACATCGAGGTGGCGTTCCTCTACCCGTGGGCGATGGCCATCCAGGATCTGCGATGGATGGGGTTCCTGCAGGTCGTGGTGTTCTTCGCCCTGCTCGTCGCGGGCTACGTCTACGTGTGGCGGAAAGGCGCCCTGGATTGGGATCGGCCCTGAGGCGGTTCTGGGGTCGCGGGTGCTCGACGCGACTACTTCTTCGACTGAAATTCCTGCGCCTGAGCGGACCCTCCGAGGCCGATCCGGTGCGTTGACGTGTGACGATGCCGACCGAACCGAACATCCCATTCCTGACGACGACGGTCGAGAAGATGGTCAACTGGGCGCGGCGATCGTCCATCTGGCCGGTCACCTTCGGCCTGGCCTGCTGCGCGATCGAGATGATGTCGATGAGCGCGTCGCGCTACGACATCGCGCGGTTCGGCGCCGAGGTCTTCCGCGGATCGCCCCGGCAATCGGACCTGATGATCGTCGCCGGCCGATTGTCACGGAAGATGGCGCCGGCGCTCCGCCGCATCTACGACCAGATGCCCGAGCCGAAGTGGGTCATCTCGATGGGCGCCTGCGCGTCGTGCGGAGGCGTGTTCGACAATTACGCCATCGTGCAGGGCGTCGATCAGATCGTGCCCGTTGACGTGTTCGTCCCCGGATGTCCCCCCCGTCCGGAATCGCTGATTTACGGCATCATCCAGCTGCAGCGGAAGATCGACAAATCGCGGATCTGGGCCTGATGCACCCGGGTTCGCCAACCCGTCCCGCGTTCCTCATGGACTCAACGGCGATCGTGACCGCACTCCGAGCGCTCGTCCCGGGCGTCGAGGTGTCGGCGCTCGCGAGCGTGGACCAACCCGTGATCCTCGTGCCCGGCGCCGGGCTCGTCGCGGTGTGCGAGGCGCTCCACGACGATCCCGCGCTCCAGTTCACGTATCTCCTCGACATCGTCGGCGTGGACCGGTTGCCGGCCGAACCGCGGTTCGAGGTCAACTACAGCCTGGTCGCGCCCGACGCGCCCGCGCGGCTGCGCGTGAAAGTCCAGCTGCCTGGAGCCAATCCGCGCGTGCCGACCGTGACCGGCGTCTGGAGGTCGGCCGGATACCTCGAGCGCGAGGTCTGGGATCTGATGGGCATCGCGTTCGACGGCCACCAGGACCTGCGCCGGCTGCTTACGCCCGAAGACTGGCAGGGGCATCCGTTGCGCAAGGACTACCCGGTCCAGGTGGACACGGTTGCCAAGTCGAGCGAGCCGCTGCAGATGACGCCGTCGCAGTTCTGGGGCCGGCTCGAGGAAGATCGCAAGGCGCGGAAGGGTGACGCCTGATGCCCGGCGATGACGCGGCGCGAGTCGCGGCCATCATCGACGAGACCATCAGGCTGCACGAGCAGGCGAAGGCCGGCTCGGTAGCCGCGACCGTGAAGGCGGCGGCCGCGATTACCGCCTCGCTCGGCCGCGGCGGCAAGGTGCTGCTCTTCGGCAACGGCGGGAGCGCGTCGGACGCGCAGCATGTCGCGGCGGAGATCGTCGGCCGGTTCGTGCGGGAACGGAAGGCCGCGGCGGCCATCGCCCTCACGACCGACACGAGCATCCTGACGGCGGTCGGCAACGACTACGGGTACGACCGGGTGTTCCTCCGCCAGGTCGAAGCGCTCGGCCGGCCGTACGACGTGGCGGTGGGCATTTCGACGAGCGGCAATTCGCCGAATGTCGTGTCGGCGCTCGAAGGCGCGCGGAGGCTCGGGCTGACAACCGTGGCGCTCACGGGCCGCGACGGCGGCGAGGCGGGCCGCGTGGCGGACATTCATGTGAACGTGCCTTCGTCCGACACCGCGCGGGTCCAGGAGGTCCACCGGACGCTGCTCCACGCGATCTGTGAACTAGTCGAACGCGACTTGACGAGGTAGCGGAAGAAGACCGGCGCCATGGCTCAACTTCGCACCGAGACGATGACCGTGAACATGGGGCCGCAGCACCCGTCCACGCACGGCGTGCTCCGCCTCGTGCTGGTGCTCGACGGCGAGACGGTCGTGTCCGTGACGCCGACCGTCGGCTACCTGCACACGGGAATCGAGAAGACCGCCGAGCAGAAGAAGTGGCAGCAGGTCGTGACGCTCGTGGAGCGGATGGACTACCTGAGCTCCCACTCGAACACGCTCGGCTACGTGCTGTCGGTCGAGAAGCTGCTCGGCCTCGAGGTGCCCGACCGCGTCAAGTGGATCCGGGTCCTGCTCGTCGAGCTCCAGCGCATCAACAGTCACCTCGTGTGGCTGGGGACCCACGGGATGGAGCTCGGCGCCGTGACGGTGATGCTCTACACCTTCAACGAGCGCGAGCGGATCCTCAACATCAACGAGCTCATCGCCGGCTTTCGCATGTTCCCGAGCTACATCCGCATCGGCGGCCTGCGGGAGGACCTCGCGGACGGGTTCACCGAAGCGGTGCAGGAGGTGCTCGATCGGATGCCCGGCCGGATCGACGTCTTCGAGGACCTGCTGACGAAGAACGAGATCTTCATCCGTCGCACTCGCGGAATCGGGGCCCTCTCGACGGAGGACGCGATCTCCTGGGGCCTGGCCGGCCCGATCGCGCGCGCGGCTGGCTCGACCTACGACGTGCGGAAGGCGTTCCCGTACAGCGGTTACGACACGTTCGACTTCGACGTGCCGGTCGGCGCGAAGGGCGACGTGTTCGACCGGTACCTCGTGCGCATGGACGAGATGCGGCAGAGCGTGCGCATCTGCAGGCAGGCGCTCGAACGGATTTCGCCCCGCGGCGAGTGGGCCGCGGCGGATCCGCGGGTGGTGCCGCCAGCGAAGGACAAGGTGTACACGGAGATGGAAGCGCTCATCCAGCACTTCCTGCTCTTCTCCCAGGGCTTCATGGTTCCGGCCGGGGAAGCCTACGTCCCGGTGGAGGGCCCGCGCGGCGAACACGGCTGCCACGTGGTCTCCGACGGGACCAACCGGCCGATGCGTGTAAAGATGCGGTCGCCCTCGCTGATGGCCGTGCAGGCGATGGAAGCGATGGTCAAAGGCGGATTGATAGCGGACGTCATTTCCGTCATCGGATCGATTGACGTCGTGCTGGGGGACGTGGACCGGTGACCTTTCACCCGAAGATGCCGTATGGCGCGGCGCTCCACGCCTCGGAGCGCACACTGCCGGAGGAAGGCCAGGCCTTCGAGTTCACGCCGGAGAACCAGGCGCGACTCGAGGAGATCGCCTCGCGGTACCCGGCTGATCGCCGGCGATCGGCGCTCCTGCCCGCGCTCTATCTCGTGCAGCAGCAGCAGGGTTACATCTCCGCCCGGGCGATGGAAACGGTCGCCAGGAGCATCGGGTGCACGGCGGCCGAAGTCGAGGACGTGGTCTCGTACTACGCGATGTTCTTCGATCACCCGGTCGGCAAGTACGTGTTGGGCGTGTGCCGCACGCTGTCGTGCGCGCTCAACGGGGCCGAACGCGTGACCGACGTGCTCGCGAGAAAGCTCGGCATCGGGCCCGGCGAAACCGATCCAACCGGGACGTTCACGCTCATCGAGATGGAGTGTCTCGGAGCGTGCGATCGCGGGCCGGTCATCATGGTCAACGACCACTGGCACGAGCGGGTGACGCCCGAGGCGGCCGGCCGGCTGGTGGACGATCTGCGCGCCGCGGGGTCAGAGGCGCTGAGCGGATGCCACCTGTGCGTGGAGCGGCGGAAGTAAGCATGGAACGAGTTCTCACCCGACACGTCGCCGAGCCGATGAGCTTCACGCTCGACGCCTCGCTGCAGCACGGCGCCTACGAAGGCCTGCGCAAGGCGCTGAGGATGGCGCCGGCCCAGGTCATCGAGATGGTGAAGGCGTCGGGGCTGCGCGGGCGCGGCGGCGCGGGCTTCCCGGCCGGCATGAAATGGGGGTTCGTCCCGAAGGACTCGCCGAAGCCGAAATACGTCTGCTGCAACGCGGACGAGAGCGAGCCGGGCACCTTCAAGGACCACGTGCTGATGGAGCGCAACCCGCACCTGGTGATCGAAGGGTGCATGGTGGCGTGCTACGCGATCGGCGCGTCGACGGCCTACATCTATATCCGGGGCGAGTTCCTGCACGTGCAGGAGATCCTGGACGCCGCGATCCGGGAAGCGCGCGCGCGCGGGTACCTCGGCCGGAACATCTTCGGCAGCGGATTCAACTGCGAGGTCTTCACGCACCGCGGCGCCGGGGCCTACGAGGCGGGCGAGGAGTCGGCGCTGCTCGAGTCGCTCGAAGGCAAGCGCGCGCAGCCGAGGCTCCGGCCGCCCTTCCCGGCCGTCGTCGGCCTCTACGGCTGCCCGACGGTGATTAACAACGTCGAGACGCTCGCCAACGTGCCGTTCATCATCCTGAACGGGCCGGAGTGGTTTGCCGGCCTCGGCCCGGAGAAGAATGGGGGGCCGAAGCTCTATTGCGTCAGCGGACACGTGAAGAAGCCGGGCGTCTTCGAGGCGTCGATGCACACGACGCTGCGCGAGCTGATTTACGATTACGCGGGCGGGATTCGCGACGGCCATGCGCTCAAGGCGCTCATCCCGGGCGGGTCGTCGACGCCGGTGCTGTTGCCCGATGCGATCGACGTGCCCGCCAGCTTCGACGGCGTCGCGAAGGCGGGCTCCATGCTCGGATCGGCGGCGATGATCGTCATGGACGAGACGACCTGCATGGTCTGGGCGGCCGAGAACCTGATTCACTTCTACAGCCACGAATCGTGCGGGAAGTGCACGCCGTGCCGCGAGGGTGCGAGCTGGATGCTGAAGATCCTGCACAAGATCGAGAGCGGCAACGGCGAGATGCGCGATCTCGACCTGCTGCAGAGCATCGCCCGCAACATCAACGGCAAGACGCTGTGCCCGTTCGGTGAGGCCGAGGTCGCGCCCGTCCTGAGCACGCTGCAGCACTTCCGCGCCGAGTACGAGGCGCACATCCGCGAGGGACGATGCCCGCTGCCTGCCGGGTGGCGCCGGGGGACGGGCGGGGGCCATTGATGATTCCTGTCTACATCGCCCAGCTCGGCCTGGTCGTCGTGGTCTTCGGGCTGATGCTCGCCTCGGCGGCCGTGATGGTGTATGCGGAGCGGAAGGTCGCGGGCGTCATCCAGCAGCGCTACGGTCCCTACCTGGTCGGGCCCAAGGGCATGCTCCAGCCCATCGCCGACGTCGTGAAGCTCATCTTCAAGGAGACGCTGCGGCCGAAGGGCGCCGACCGGGTGCTCTTCACCCTGGCCCCGCTCATCTCCGCGACGGCCGCGTTCGCCGCGTTCGCCGTCGTGCCGTTCGGCGCCGAAACGACCCTGTTCGGCCTGCTCGAGGAGCCGGTCAGGCTGCAGGTCGCCGACGTGAACGTCGCCGTGCTGGTCGTCTTCGCGATCGCCTCGGTCAGCATCTACGGCATCGTGCTCGCGGGCTGGAGCTCGAACAGCAAGTACTCGCTGCTCGGGGCGCTCAGGTCCGCGTCGCAGATGATCAGCTACGAACTGTCGTACGGGCTCGCGCTTGCCTCGGTCATCCTGGTGGCCGGCAGCCTCTCGCTGACCGACATCGTGCGCGCGCAGTCGGGCACCTGGTTCGGGTTCGTCCCACGGTGGTTCATCCTGCTGCAGCCGCTGAGCTTCGTGATCTTCATGATCGCCGGGGTCGCGGAGACCAACCGCGCGCCGTTCGATTTCCCGGAGGCGGAGCAGGAGCTGGTCGCCGGCTATCACACCGAGTACAGCAGCACGCCCTTCATGATGTTCTTCCTCGCCGAATACCTGAACATCGTGACGACGGCCGCGGTGGCCACCAACCTGTTCCTCGGCGGATGGAACGGGCCGTTTCTGCCCGAATACCTCGGCTGGGTCTGGTTCCTGGCCAAGGTCGGCGCGATCTGCTTCTTCTACATCTGGATGCGCTGGACGCTGCCGCGGCTGCGCTACGACCAGCTGATGCAGTTCGGCTGGAAGGTGCTGCTGCCGCTCGCGGTCGTCAACCTCGTCGCGACCGCCGCGGGGGTGATCTACTTTGGGAACTGAGTACCTGGTCTTCTACGCGCTTGCCGCGGTGGCGGTCGTGGCGTCGCTCATGGTCGTGGGGCAGCGCAACTCCATGCACTCGGTGCTGCTGCTCATCGTGACCTTCGCTGCGCTGGCCGGCCTCTACATCCAGCTCGACTCGCCGTTTGCAGCCGTCATCCAGATCATCATCTACGCCGGCGCCATCATGGTGCTGTTCCTGTTCGTGGTGATGCTCCTCAACGCGCACAAGGAGGACGGTCCCGGCGACGCGGGATTCATCCCGCGCGGCAACGCCGCGCGCGGGTTCGGCGTGCTCTTCGCGATCCTCGTCGTGGCCGAGCTCGCGTGGGCGCTCGTCCGGGCCGGCCGGGCCGGCGACGGCGTTATCGGCGCCGTCGCGTCGGCGGATCCCTCGAGGATTTCGGGGGTGCGCGAGCTGGGCCGGGTCCTCTTCACGGACTATTCGTTCGCCTTCGAGGTGACCTCGGTGCTGATTCTTGTGGCGATGGTCGGCGCGGTCGTGCTGGCCAAGCGGGAGCTGTAGCGCGATGGTCCCTCTTGGATACTACCTGACGCTCTCCGCCATCCTCTTCGCCATCGGCGTCGCGGGCGTCATGCTCCGCCGGAGCGTGATCACGATGCTGCTCTCTGTCGAGGTGATGTTGAACGCGGTGAATCTCGCCTTCATCGCCTTCGGCCGCAACCTCGTGTCGGTCGACGGCCAGATCATCGTCTTTTTCGTTGTCACCGTCGCCGCCGCCGAGGCGGCCGTCGGGCTGGCGATCGTCATCGCGATGTTCAGGAACCGCGAGTCGCTCAACCCGGACACCTACTCGAGCCTGAAGTGGTGAGGGGATCCGTGCTGGTCCTCATTCCGTTGCTGCCGTTCGCCGGCTTCCTCGTCAACGCGACACTCGGGCGGCGCATCTCGCGGGCCGCGTCGGGATGGGTGGCGTGCCTGGCGATGTTCGGCGCGTTCGCCGTGTCGGTTGCCTCGGTGTGGTCGCTCGTCCAGATGCCGGCCGGATCGCGCGGGATCGTCCAGGACGTCTTTCCCTGGCTGGAGTCGGGCGACCTGGTCGTGCCCTTCGCGCTCAGGCTCGACCCGCTCGGCGCCTTGATGATTCTCGTCGTGACGGGCATCGGGTTCCTCATCCACGTCTACTCGACCGCCTACATGCACGAGGAGCGCGAGAGCGAGTACGCGCGCTACTTCTCGTACCTGAACCTCTTCGCGGCGTTCATGCTCGTCCTCGTGCTCGGCGCGAGCTTCCCGGTCATGTTCATCGGCTGGGAAGGCGTGGGGCTCTGCTCGTACCTCCTCATCGGGTTCTGGTTCGTCAAGAAATCCGCGACCGACGCCGGCAAGAAGGCTTTCATCGTCAATCGCATCGGCGACTTCGGCTTCCTGCTCGGCATGTTCCTCATCTTCACGCAGTTCGGGACGCTGGACTTCCAGCAGGTGGCGCAGGCCGCCGGCGGCCTGCCGTTCGAAACGGAGTTCGGTGTCGTGTCCGTCGCGACCCTCCTGCTCTTTGTCGGCGCGACCGGCAAGTCGGCCCAGATTCCGCTGTATGTCTGGCTGCCCGACGCGATGGAAGGCCCGACTCCGGTTTCGGCTCTGATCCATGCCGCGACGATGGTGACGGCGGGCGTGTACATGATCGGGCGGAACGCGGTGCTCTTCAGCCACGCGCCCGAGACGCTCATGATCGTGGCGGTGGTCGGCGTGGCGACCGCGTTGATGGCCGGCACGATCGGCCTCGTGCAGAACGACATCAAGCGCGTCCTGGCCTACTCGACGGTGTCGCAACTCGGGCTGATGTTCGTGGCGATGGGAGTCGGCGCGTTCAGTGCCGGGATCTTCCACCTCTACACGCACGCGTTCTTCAAGGCGCTGCTCTTCCTCGGATCCGGCGCGGTGATTCACGCGCTGGCGGGTGAGCAGGACATCCGGAAGATGGGCGGGTTGCGCAAGGAACTGCCCGTCACCTACTGGACGTTCCTCGTCGGGGCGCTCGCGATCGCGGGCGTGCCGTTCCTCTCGGGCTTCTTCAGCAAGGACGAACTGCTCTACCGCGCGTATGCGGGCGGCCACACGGCCGTATGGCTCGTCGGGGTGGTGGCTTCGCTTCTGACGGCGATCTACATGTTCCGGCTCGTGTTCCTGACCTTCCACGGCGAGCGGGCGCCCGCCGTAGCCGCTCACGATCACGGCGGCGGAGGTGGACACTTGCACGACGCGCCGCCAGCGATGGCGATCGTGCTCGTTGTGCTCGCGATCGGATCGGTCCTCGCCGGGTATGTCGGCGTGCCGGGCGTGCTCGGCGGCAGCAACCGCCTCGAGCACTTCCTCGAACAGAGCTTCGAGCCAATGGGCGGCGGTGGGACCGCGGCGACCGAGCCGCCAGCCGTTTCGACCGAGCTCGTGGTCGAGGAAACGGACGCGGCCGCATCGGAGCACGGCCTCGAGCTGAACCTGATGCTCGTGTCGAGCGGGGTGGCGCTGGCCGGCATCGGCATCGCGTTCTACTTCTTCCTGCGCCGCCGCCAGGCGGCGGACGCGCTGGTCGCGAGGCTCCCGGCCGTCCACCGGCTGCTCCTGAACAAGTACTTCGTCGACGAGTTCTACGACGCGGTCGTGGTCGAGCCGATTCGCGCCACCTCCGAGCGCGGGCTCTGGAAGATCTTCGACGCGCAGGTCATCGACGGCGCGGTCAACGGAGCGGGTACGGCCGTGTCTGTCTGGAGCGATCGGCTGCGCCGGCTCCAGACCGGATCGGTCCGGGCGTATGCGCTCTCGGTCCTCATTGGTGTCGCCCTGCTTCTTGGATACTACGTATGGCGGTAGTGCCCATCCTGAGCCTCGTGATCGCGCTGCCGCTCGTCGGGGCGGTCCTGCTGTTGTTCGTGCCGAACGGCGAGGACCGGAACGAACGGTTCGTCCGGCAGGCCGCACTGGCCATCTCGATCGCCGAATTCGCGGTGACGCTCTGGATCTGGGCCGGGTTCGACGCTGCGAGCGCCGACTACCAGATGGTCGAACGCTACGCCTGGATTCCTCGGTTCGGCATCTCGTACGCGATCGGCATCGACGGCATCAGCCTGTTCCTGGTCGTCCTGACCGGCTTCCTGACGCCGCTCGCGCTGCTCGGCTCGTGGGAGTCCATCCACAAGAAGGTCAAGCAGTTCAGCTTCTTCATGCTCGCGCTCGAGAGCGCGATGATCGGCGTCTTCCTCTCGCTCGACCTCTTCCTCTTCTATATCTTCTGGGACGCGATGCTCATCCCGATGTACTTCCTCATCGGGATCTGGGGCTACGACCGGCGCATCTACGCCGCCGTCAAGTTCATGCTGTACACGATGGCGGGCAGCGTGCTCATGCTCGTCGCCATCCTGAGCCTGGCCTACTTCCACGCGCAGGCGACCGGCGGGCAGTACAGCTTCGACCTGCAGAGCCTGATGCAGCTGGCGCTGCCCGCGCGGGTGCAGGGCTGGCTCTTCCTGGCGTTCGCGCTCGCATTCGCGATCAAGGTCCCGCTCTTCCCGTTCCACACCTGGCTGCCCGACGCGCACGTCGAGGCCCCGACGGCCGGGTCGGTCATCCTGGCCGGCGTCCTGCTGAAGATGGGGACCTACGGCCTGCTCCGCTTCGCGTTCCCGCTCTTCCCGGAGGCCGCGGTGTACTTCGCGCCGATGCTCGCGGTGCTGGCGGTCATCGGGATCGTGTACGGCGCGCTGGTCGCGATGGTCCAGCCCGATCTCAAGAAGCTGGTGGCGTACTCGAGCGTCAGCCACCTCGGGTTCGTCGTGCTGGGGATCTGCGCGATGAACATGCAGGGCTTCCAGGGCGCCGTCTACCAGATGCTCAACCACGGCGTCAGCACCGGCGCGCTCTTCCTCATCGTCGGCATGCTGGCCGATCGGCGGCACACCCGGCTCATCGCGGAGTTCGGCGGGCTGAAGGCCGTGATGCCGCGGCTGACCGCTGTCTTCATGCTGATCACGCTCTCCTCGATCGGGCTGCCCGGGCTGAACGGGTTCGTCGGGGAGTTCCTGATCCTCCTCGGGACGTTCCGCTGGGACGCGCAGTTCGCGGTGGTGGCCGCGACGGGCGTCATCCTGTCGGCCGTCTACATGCTGTGGATGTTCCAGCGCGTGAACTACGGCGCCGTGACCAACCCGAAGAACGAGAACCTGAAGGATTTGAGCGCGCGCGAATGGTGGGTGCTCGGCCCGACGGTGGCCATGGCCGTCTTCATGGGCATCGCGCCGTCCGTGTTCCTGAAGCCGATGCGGCCGGCCGTGGAGCGGATCGCGGCGCGCATGGCCGAGGCCCAGCCGGCCCGGGTCGTTCACGCGGCGCCGCCCGCGCCGGCGCGAACCGTGTCCATCGATGCGCCGTCATCGGCGCGAGGCGTGCGGTAAGCCCGTCATGATGAGTCCTTCGCTGAACGGCGTCGTTCCGATCATCTGCGTCATCCTTGGCGGGCTGGCCTGCATGCTGGCCGAGGCCTTCCGCGACAAGGGCGAGCGGATGCCGATCGGCGGGCTCGGCCTCATCGGTCTGGCCGGGGCGGCCGCCGCGTCGATCCTGCTCTGGGGCCGCCGGGTCAGCAGCTTCGGCGTGGTGCTGGCCGACGACTTCGGCCTCTTCATCTGCCTCGTCCTCGTCGGCATCGGCATCCTGACGATCGTGTACTCGTCGAGCGTGCTCGAACGGTTCAGGATGCCGGTCGGCGAATACTACGCGCTGCTCCTGTTCTCGCTCGGCGGGATGATGCTGATGGCGGTCGCGACCGACCTGCTGGTCATCTTCCTGGCGCTCGAGGTGTTCTCGCTCGCGGTGTACGTGCTGACCGGCATCCGCCGCGACGCGCCGGGCGTCGAAGGGGCGTTCAAGTACTTCCTGCTCGGCGGATTCTCGAGCGCGTTCTTCCTCTACGGGATCGCCTTCACGTACGGCGTGGTCGGCAGCACCCGGCTCGATCGGATCGCCGCCGAGATCGCGTCGGGATCGATGACGGGCAATCCGATGCTCGTGGCGGCCATTGCGCTGCTGCTCGTCGGGTTCGTCTTCAAGGTCTCCGCGGTGCCGTTCCACATGTGGACGCCCGACGCGTACGAGGGCGCGCCGACCGTCGTGACCGGCTTCATGTCCACGGCCGTGAAGGCGGCGGCCTTCGCCGCGTTCGTGCGCGTGTTTATGGCGGCCTTCGGGCCAATGCACGCCACGTGGGCGCCGGCGCTCGGCGTCATTGCCGCCCTGACGATGATTCTCGGGAGCGTCGTGGGGGTGGTGCAGAGCAGTCTCAAGCGCATGCTCGCGTACTCGAGCATCGCGCACGGCGGCTACCTGCTTCTGGCGCTGCTTTCGGGCGGCGACATCGGCGAGGGCGCGATCCTCTTCTACGTGCTCGTCTACGCCGTGACGAATGTCGGCGCGTTCGCGATTATCGCCATCGTCGGCACCCCCGAGGAACCGCGTGACCAGGTGAAGGACTTCGCGGGCCTCTGGCACACGCACCCGGCGCTCTCCGGGCTGATGACGGTCTTCCTGCTCTCGCTCGGCGGGCTGCCGCCGACCGCGGGGTTCGTGGCGAAGTGGTACGTCTTCAGCGCCGCGATCCGCGGCGGCCAGGTGCCGCTCGCGATCATCGGCGTCCTGACGAGTGTGGTCTCGGTGTTCTTCTACCTGCGCGTCATCGTGATGATGTACATGACGGCGCCGCCCGAAGGCAGCCTCGCCCCGCCCGCCCTGTCGAAATCGGCGATGGTGGCCCTGGCCTTTTCGGCCGTGGTGGTCTTCTACCTCGGCATCCTGCCGACGCGGGTGCTGGATATCGCCGCGACCTCGCTCGCGACGCTGTTCTAGGAGGCGGTCCGCTCACTCGAGCGGCACGCGCTTCGCGTTCTCCTTCAGCCACGCGTCGAAACTTTCCAGCGCCGGGTTCACCGACCGCGAGAACCCGATGTCGCGCGCGGCGCAGAACTCCTTCGAGAAGTCCCGGTTGAACTGGAACATGTTCCCCATGTCCTCCGCGCCCGGGAACCCGAAGCCGCGATAGACCTCCGGAGGAATGTCGTTGAACTTGACCGGCTGGCCGAGGGCCTTCGCGAAGCCGGCGGCCATCTCGGCGCCCGTCAGGTGTTCGCCGGCGATGCCCACCTCCTTGCCGATGAGCTCGCTCCCTTTCTTGAAGATGCCGTACGCGCAGCGGCCGATGTCGTCGACGGCGATGCCCGGCAGCTTGCTCGAGCCGATGGGAAGCGTAATCGCCAGCGTCCCGTCCGGGCCCCTCTTCGGCCCGAGGCCGAACAGGACGAAGTTCTCCCAGTAGAACGAGGTGTTCATGATCGTCGTCGGCACGCCGAGCTCGATGAAGGTCGCGTTCGCTTCACCCTTCGAGTCGAAATGCGGGACCTTGTAGTGGCCCATCAGCGTCGGCATGCGGTTGTCGGTGAGCGGGACGAACTTACGGGTGTCCTCGAGCGTGGACCAGATGACGTGCGAAACGCGATGCTCGCGCGCCGCCCGGGCCATCGCCCGCGCATTAGCCGTTTCCCGCTCAGGCGAGAAGTGGTTCCAGTAGAACGTCACGCAGTAGGCCGCATCCGCCCCCTTGAACGCCTTGAACAGGCTCGCCTCGTCGTCTAGGCTGGCGGCGACCACATCCGCCCCGAGGCGCGCGAGAGACTTGGCCTTGTCCGAGTTCACATCGCGCGTGATCGCGCGGACGGCGTAGTTCGCCGACGAATCGTTGAGAATGGCCCGCACCAGGCCGCCGCCCTGGGCGCCCGTGGCACCGACAACCGCGATAACCGGCTTTCCAGCCATACACACACCCCCGATTACAGTTCGGACCGGCACTCGGTCCGTCACTTGAGGTAAGACTTCAGGAAGTGGGGCGGCGATCCAGACGGCAGGAAGGGCCGAGGCCCACTGCCTGCGCCGAGCAGCAGGGCAGTGGGCCTCGGGTGCGTGCGGAAGCGCGGCGGCCGGCCGCGCTTCCGTAAGGATTTCGGCTACTGCCTCCGCCGCGCCTTGTCGCCCACCTGTTCGCTCTCCCGGTTGAGCTCGACGATGTCAACCGAGTCAGCCGACTGGCCGAGCAGCCACCGGCAGAAATAGTCGGCGCGCACGGCGTTGAAGTACGAGCCCATCGGCCCGTACGAGTGGCGCTGGCCCGGTAGCACGACCAGGTCGAATCGCTTGTTCGCCTTGATCAGGGCATCCACCAGCCGCATCGTATTGGCCGGGTGCACGTTGTTGTCGATCTCGCCGGTCGAGAGCATGAGGTGGCCTTTCAGGTTCTTGGCCAGCTCCGAGTTGCGGTCGATGTCGTACTCGAACGTCACGTTGCCGTCCTTGTCGGTGACCTCCTTCAGGCCGTCGTGCTTCTCGCTCCAGGTGTTGTTGTAGATGTTGTTCTCGTGGTTGCCCGATTCCGAGACGGCCACCTTGAAGAAGTCCGGATACACCAGCATCGCCGCCGTCGACATGAAGCCGCCGCCCGAGTGGCCCCAGATGCCGACCTTGTTGACGTCGATGTAGGAGAACTTTCGCGCCAGGTACTCGACCGCGGCCTTCTTGTCGGCGAGCCCGTAGTCGCGCAGGTTTCCGTACCCGAAGTTGTGGTACCACTTCGATCGCAGCGGGTTTCCGCCCCGGTTCCCGACCTCGACGACGATGAAGCCGTACTGGGCAAGGGACATGCTCTGGCTGCGCGGGTTGAACGTCTTGGTGACGCTCTCGGTCTGCGGTCCCGGATACACGTAGAGCACGACCGGGTACTTCTTCGCGGGATCGAAGTCGAACGGCTTGTACATCACGCCGTAGAGATCCGTGATCCCGTCGTCGGCCTTGGCCTTGAACGGCTCGGGGAATCCGAACCCCGCATCCCGGAGCGCCGTGACGTCGGTGGTTTCGAGCGCCGTGATTGGCGTGCCGAGCGCATCGTACAGCACGGACACCGGCGCGCTGTTGATGCGCGACGAGTTGTCCACGAAATACTTGGTGGACTCCGCGAGGCTGGCCGCGTGCGAGGCGTCGCCCGGGTTGAGCAGCTTGAGCCCCAGGCCGTCGAGATTCACGCGGTAGAGGTGCGGGTAGTACGGATCCTCGTTCGGCTCGCGTCCGACGGCGGTGACGAAGGCGACCCGGGCCTTTTCGTCGACGCCCTCGAGACTGGTCGTCACGAACTCACCCGACGTGATCGCGTTCTTGAGCGCGCCGGTCGCGGCATCGTAGAGGTAGTAGTGGCCCCAGCCCGTGCGCTCCGACCAGTGGATGAGCTCCTGGCCCTTGTTGATGAGCCGGAGCGGCTTGGTCTCGATGTAGGTGTTCAGGCGCTCTTCGATGAGCACCTTGACGTCACCCGAGTCCGGCGTTGCCACGCAGACGTCCACCTTCTTCTGGTCGCGGCCGACGCGCGTGAAATAGAGCTTGTCGTTCGTCTCGCTCAGCCACTGCGGGGGAGGCGGCGGAACATCGCCGGCGCCGCCGCCTTGGCCTCCGCGCCCGCCGCCTGCACCCGCACGCGTTGGCATCTGGGAGATCGAGACCGTCTGGTCCTTGAACTTCTCGACCTTCATCTTGACCATCAACTTCGATTCGCGGTCGAAGACATTGATCTCGGCCTGGGGGACGTTGGCTTCGCCGGGCATCGCGTAGCGGTAGGTCTCGAGCTTCGGGCGCGGGTTCGCGAGCGAGTCGATGACCCACAGATCAGACACCTTGCGCAAATCGCGGCGGACCACGGCGAACTTGCGCGAGTCGCGTGACCAGACGGCCGCGACGGCCGGTACGCGGGCGTTCTTGTCGGTCGAGTCAGTTTCGGTGCCGGTCTGTTCTTCGTCCTGCTGCTGCTGTTCGATCTGCCCGCCCTGCTGCGCCGTGCGCGCGTAGCTGTAGTACTCGACCCCGTCCTTGGTGAGCTGCGTCTCGGCGATCTTGGGGTCGTCGGCCTTCTTCTGAGCAAGAGCGAAGCTCTCGGCGTCCATCATGAACAGGTTGTGATTGCGGGCGAAGATCACCGTCTTCTCGTCGGGAGAGTACGAGGCCCACCGCGGCCGCTGCGGCGCGCGATAGTCCTCGTTCACCACGTCAAGCGTGCCGGCCGCGAGGTCGTACTCGAAACGCAAGGTCCGCGGCCGGGGCGGTGTGGCTGCCGCCCCGCCTCGCCCGGCGCCTTGTCCGCGCTGTCCCTGCTGTTGCTGTTGGGTCTGTTGTTGCGTTTGCTGCGTTTGTTGCTGCTGCTGCGTTTGTTGCTGCTGCTGTTGCTGCGGGTCGTCGTCCAGATCGACGTCATCGTCCTGAAGGCCGGCGGGCTGCTTCTTCTCCACCTCGGTCTTGGCTTTCGCGTCCTTCTGCGCGTCTGCCGCCGCCTTCTTTCCGGCCTCAGCGGCCTTCTTGTCGACGGGAGCCGGCGGGCCGACCTGGATCGGCTTCTTGGGCTTCACATACTGGGCGTCGCGAGGGATCTGGACGTCGAACTGGAATGCAGTGTCCTTCTTCACGAAGCGGACGGTCGAGAAGGGCAGGTGCTGCGCGTCGTACGGCTGGAGCGTCACCGACATCAGCGCTTCGGCCATCTTGACGTGATCGAAGAGCGGCGCCTTCGACTTCTTCGCCGGGTCGACCATGTAGAACTTGCGGCCCTCGCGGGTCTGAAAGGCGTACCAGAACCGATCGGCGCCCTCGAGCCATCGGGGCGTGACCGAGGTGTCGAAGAGCAGGCGGCCGACCTTCTGCGTCGTCCATTGCGACGCGAGGTCGTAATTCGCTCTCGGCGTGGTGGAGACGGCGGACCGGGAATCGGCCGCCGACGGGCCTTGCGCCATCGGCGCGGCCATCGGAGTTATCGAGAACGCGATCGCCAGTCCGCAGAGGACCAGCGCGCGCCCCAGGGCGGTCGGCCCGGGGGTCACGAGTCGGTGCATATCTGGCTCCTTCTTGTAGTGATGAGTCACCTTCGAGCAATCTCCGGCGTCAGTTCGCCATCTTGGTGGCGGCGAGCTTCGTCGCGTGGACGAGATCCTTGCGGGTCCTGATTTCGATGCGGATGCCCCGGCCTTCGCCGTTCGGCCGCGGCGGTCGAGCGCTGATTTCCTCCACCGGTTCGGCCATGGGATACGCCCCGCGCGCCGGGCCGGCACCCGCCCCATCGTCAATTCGAGCCGCGGGCCGCAACGCGCGTCGCCTATCCTATGCTGCCATCGGCGCGCTCACAAGTAGATCGGCGCGCTGATGATCCGGGTGCGGAAGTTCGGCTGGAGCCAGGAGGCGGGTGACGCGCGTTCGTTTGCCAGCTTGGAACGTTACAGGCCAAGGACGAGGCGGAGCCCGGAATCGACGTCGCCGAGAAGCTGGCCCGGAACCCGGCCGGCGGACTTGATCAGGAAATCGCGGTCAAGCGTCACGATCTGAGAGACATTCGCCACGGAATCCTTCGGCAGACCAGTGCTCTTGGCTGGAAGCAACACGTTGCCCGGCGCATCCAGCAGGCGCAGGTTCGATGTCAGTACGACCGCGAGGACCGTGCGAATTCGACTCCGATTGAATGCGTCATCCTGGACGACCAGGACGGGGCGCTGGAAACCAGGCGCTGAGCCCTCAGGTTCGCCCAGATCGGCCCACCAAATCTGGCCGCGTTCGACTACCATGAGGGCCCGGAGAGGGAGCGATTCTGCAGGTGCCTCAACCGAGAATCGAGGCGACTTTCCTCGGCGGAGTAGACGGCGTTCAATCGTTCGGTGGTCTTGCGACCCCGGCTCTTCGCAAGGAATTCGGCCAACGCGGTAGCGTAGAGCCGGCTTCGTGACACGCGGAGCTTCTTGGCGAGCGTTTCACCTGAGTCGAAGAGTTCGTTCGGGATCGACAACGCTACTTTCATACCGCAGTACTACCACAGGCGGAACGGTGGATCAAGGTGGCCAACGCCGAGGGTGATTCGCGGTCGCTGAAACGTTCCGGAGACCGATCGTGCTCGATCCGATCCTGATTGCCGCAGCCATAGGCGTGTTCGTGTCCCCGGTCGCGGGCCGGGCACTGCTGCGCGGCCTCGAGCGAGTCCCGCCACGCCGGCGCCGAACGGCCGTGTGGCTGCTCGTCGGCGTCGCGGTCGCCGCCACCATCCTGGCCGAGCTCCTGCCGGACGGGCTCCTGGCGGAATGCGTCTTCATTTTCCTGCTCGGCGCGCTCCCGGGGATCGTCGTGTATATGCTCTCGGGCACGGCGCTCGCCAGCGCGGTCGTGTCGCTCGTCCCGCTCTACTTCGGCGTCGGACCGCATACGCTGGGGCTGAGGCTTCATACCCCCGAGGTCGCTCTCGACCGGGCCGTCGCCGTGGAACCAGCCTGGATGTTCGTCTACGGATCGCTCCTCGTGTTCCTGCTCCTGCCCGTGTTCGTCGTGCGCGACGGGGAGTTGTTTCGCCGCGCCATGAAGACGTACCTGGTGACGCTCTCCGTCGCGTATGTCGGATTCGTTGCCTATCCCACGGTGGGGCCCAGGCCGAGCGATGTGCCCGGCGACGGGTTCGCGGCCTGGTGCCTGCGGCTTCAGTACTCGCTCGACTGGCGGTTCAACTGCTTCCCCTCGCTGCACGTGGCGAATTCGTTCGTGTCGGCACTGATCGCGTACAGGGTGAACAGGACAGTCGGATTCCTCGCGGTGCTGTGGGCCGCGCTCATCGGAGTCTCGACGCTCTACACCAAGCAGCACTACGTCGTCGATGTCATCGCCGGCACGCTGCTGGCGTTGATGGCGTACGTCCTGTTCCTTCGCGGCTACCCGCGCGAAGCTGTTTCGGAGGGGGACCGGCGCCTGGCGCCGCTTCGGGCCCTGGCCGTCGTTGGCCTATACGGGTTTCAGATCGCTGGCCTCTGGGCCGCCTACCACTTCCGATCGAACGTGCTGTAGTGCTCAGCCGGCCTGTGGTCGCGCGGGGATCTGGCTCATGGCGTACTCGGCGAGAGCGGCGATGGTCAGCGACGGGTTCACGCCGGGGTTGCCGGGCATCACCGACCCGTCCACCACGAACAGGCCCGGGTAGTTGTGAACCTCGAGCGACTCGCCGACCACGCCATCCTCGGCTGACCGTCCAATCGGGCATCCGCCGAGGATGTGGGCCGTCGTCGGGTAGTTCAGCAGGTTCTCGCCGAGTGAGCCCATCGGGACGCCTCCGGTCTTCCGCGAGAATGCCCGGGTCACGTCGTGGCCCGCGTCCACCCGCGCTCGAATCTCGTGTTCGCGATCGGGATCGGCGACCAGCCGCTTGCGCCAGAGGGTCAGTAGCGACCGGCCCAGCCGGAGCGCCATGCGATTGTCGACATTCTGCATGACGAGCAGGATGGTCGTGCGGCGGGCCCAGCCCGGGCGAAGGGCGGCCTGCATGAAGTCGACGGGATGGCGAATCACCCAGATCAACGCCTCGACGAGCCTCGCCGCGATGGAGCCGGCGTTCGAGATCAGTGGAGCGCCAAGCATCCTCATCAAATCCGAACCAGACGGGTAGCGGACAGGCTCGATCCGGGTGACCGCGTCGGCGTCGACGATCGACGTGATGGAGATGCCCTCCGAATAGTCGACCCGGCTTGTCCGACTGATACTGCCGAGGAGTGCCTCCGAATTGGTGCGGACGCGCTCGCCAAGCCGCGGAGAAAGTCGCGGCAGCGTGCCGGCCTCGTCGCGGCACGTGAGGAGCAGCTCGAGCGTGCCAAGCACGCCGGCCGAGACGACGACGTTTCTGGCGCGCGCCGTTGAGGCGGGCCGCCGGAACAGTGCCGTGCTGCTCCTGAGCGTCACCTCGTACCGAACGCCGTGGAGCTCTGGCGTGCGCGGGTCGCCCGGTTCGCGAGTCTCGATCGGGCGAATCAGCGTGACGTGCGATTCGGCCAGGATCTTCGCGCCGTGCTGCTCAGCGAAGTACAGGTAGTTCTTGGGAAGGGTGTTCTTGGCGTTGTGCCGGCAGCCGACCATGCACCCGCCGCAATGGGTGCAGCCGGATCGATTCGGGCCGCTCCCGCCGAAGTACGGATCGGGGACCTGCTGGCCCTCGGCGCCGAAGTACACGCCGACCTCGGTCGGGCGAAACGTCGATTCGAGCTGCCGCTCGGCCGCGATCTCCCGAAGTGCGGAGTCCGCGGGCCACAAGCGGGGGTTGACGGCGGCGCCGAGCATGCGGCGTGCTTCATGGAAGTGGGGCGCGAGGCGGGCCTTCCAGGGCACCGGTTCGTTCCACACCGGCATGTCAAAGGTTCGGTCGTCGGGCGACTCGAGCACATTGGCGTACCCCAGGCTCCCGCCGCCGACGCCGGTGCCGTGCAGGACCATCACGCCCCGAAGCAGGCTGACCTGGAGGATGCCGAAACAGCGCAGCGCGGGCATCCAGAGGTACTTCCAGAACCGCAGGTTCGATTTCGGGAAGTCCTGGTCGCGGAAACGTCTGCCCTGCTCGATGACGAGAACCGAGTACCCCTTCTCGGCCAGGCGCATGGCCGAGACGGCCCCGCCGAAGCCCGACCCGACGACCACGTAGTCGTAGGCGCCGAAGTCCACGTGACTCCTTCCGTGCGCGCCCGGTTGGTAATCGATGCCCTGGCTCAGCCGTCAGGGATTGACTGGAACGGCCGCAAGCAACCGCGCGATGATCTCGTCTTCGTCCTCGAAGACCGTCCTGAGATCCAGCACCACGCGCCCGTCGGCGATCCGTCCGACGATCGGCGTGTCCAGCCGCCGCATCGCCGCCGCCAGCTCATCGGCGGAAAGGCGCCGGTGCTCGAGCGCCAGCAGCCGGGTCGGCAGCGTCAGGCCCGGTGTCGATCCCCCGCCGATGGTCGACTCGCCATCCACGACCGCCGTGGCGAAGGATCCGGAACCGTCGACCGCTGCCGCGACGCGGCGGGCGCGCGCTTCGATCTCGGACGGCGTCCTCATGAGCATCCGGAGGACCGGGATCGTCGAGGTCGCGCGGCCCGAGGCGTACTCCACGAGCGTCGCCCCGAGCGCCGCGTAGGCCATCTTGTCGGTGCGGACCGCCCGCATCAGCGGATGGCGGCGAATCGGCGACACGAGATCGCGCTTCCCGATGATGATGCCGGCCTGAGGTCCGCCGAGGATCTTGTCGCCGCTGAAGCAGACGAGATCCACTCCGGCCTCGATGCTGGCCTGCACGGTGGGCTCCTGGGCCAGGAGCCGCTCGAGTCCTGGAACCTTCGAGATCGCCGCGCCCGCAAGCCCGGCTGCGTTGGCCATGCCGCCGATGAGGTTGCCGCTCCCGAGATCCTCGGCCACCCTCACGCCCGCGCGCCGGCCGACCTGCACGAGCTCCTCGAGCGCGGGCTGCTCGGCAAACCCCTCGATCCGGAAATTCGACCGATGCACGCGAAGGATGAGAGCGGTCGCACCCGATATCGCCGCGGCATAGTCGGCAGCGCGCGTCTTGTTGGTCGTGCCGACCTCGCGCAGGATGGCTCCCGAGAGCGCCATCACCTCGGGGATGCGGAACCCGCCCCCGATTTCCACGAGCTCTCCGCGCGAGACGATGACGTCGCGGCCCTCTGCGGTGGCAGCGAGCATGAGCATCGTTGCGGCGGCGTTGTTGTTGACGACGACCGCCGCTTCCGCTCCCGTCAGGCGGCAGAGCAGCGCTTCCGCATGCTCATCCCGCCTGCCCCGTTCGCCCTTCGCGAGGTCGTATTCGAGCGTCGCGTAGCGTGAGGACGCCCGCGCGACCTGTTCGATGGCAGGCAACGCGAGCGGCGCCCGGCCGAGGTTCGTGTGCACGATGACGCCGGTGGCATTGATGACCGGCCGAAGCAGGGGCTGGAACTCCCGCACCAGGCGCGGCTCGGCTCCCGCCTCGATCAGCGCGGCCGCCTCGGCGGAAGTCGACGGCAGAGCGGAGAATGGCTGGCCCGCGGATTCCAGGCGACCGGCCAGGCGTTGGCGAAGCAGGTCGGTCTCTTCCCGCAGGGCCCGCACGACGGGCTCGTGGCCGAACCGATCGACCAGCGTCCGCACGTGATCACGCTGGCGGAGCTGTTCGATTGACGGGATCATCCGGAAATCGGCCATGAAGGAGCTACCAGCGTGCTGCCGTTCCGTCTGTGTGCAACCTCCGTTGCGCCGGCTGTCGGAGTCAGGATAGCATCAAGCGGACTTGGTTCGCGGCTCCTGCGGCCGCCGGGCGAACGAGACGATGAGCGAACCGCGTGAACAAGCCGGCCCGGAGGGCGCGCAGCCCGAAGGCCCTGCCTCCGGGACGCCCCGATTCAGGCCGCGCGATCAGTTCTGGCCGTATGTGGAGCTCGGCGAGGAGCCGTCCGACGAGGAACTGGCCCGCCTCGATCCGGACCTGCAGGCCGCGCTGTACGACAACCCGCCCGCGCGGCCCTTCGCTCTCACCCTCGTGTTCCAGCCGTTCGAAGGCGCCGATTACGCCCGGGCAGTCGAGCTGGCGAAGGCCTCGGGCGCGTACCAGGAATCCCGCACGGGCGGCACGCTCAGTCACCGGGCCAGCTTCAGGCCCGACCAGGTGCTCGAGCTGCGTAACCTGTGGGAACTGGTCGGCCGGCTCGGCTCGAGCGAGGTCCTCCTCGACGGCCGGCCGGTGCCGTACGCGCGCGAGCTGTGGTTGCCCCTGTTCTGGTTTCTGATTCCACGCTAGTGCCTGCCGACTTCGATCTGGAGGCGGCGCTTCGCTCGCTCGAGGTCGAGCTCAGGAAGCTCGAGATCGAGTACAACTCGTTCTTCGCCGGGCGCATTCAGCGTCCGCCGCTGGAGCTGCGCGGCCGCGTCGAGGCGCAGATCAAGCAGCTCGACCGCGCCACGGCCCAGAATCGGCAGTACGCCGATCGATTCCGGTTCCAGGCGTTGCAGTCTCGCTACTCGGCGTTCGCCGATCTGTGGGACCGCGGCCTCAAGGCGCGCGAAGAGGGTCGTCCCGGCCCCTTCTCTCCCATTCGCCGCCCGGTCGAGGTACCCTCCGGGCCCTCGACCGATCGGGTCTTGCACGTGACGGTCTTCACCGAGCCGCTCAAGGAGGAAGACAAGCTCCACGAGCTCTACGAAAAATTCACGGCGGCGCGCGAGGAGATCGGCCAGCCGCAGCTGCCATTCCACAAGTTCGCCGGCCTCGTGCGGGAGCAGGTCGAGACCCTCAGGAAGACAGGCTCCCCGGAAGTGACGTTCCGTCTGGCGGTGCGCGACGGCAAGGTCAGCTTCACGGCGCGGGCGCGCAAAGGTCCGTCCAAGAAGAAAGCGTAATCTCCGGAGCACGCCCGTGGCCGTCCCCGGGCCGGGCAGCCCTGTGGCCCGCCGAGGCTCGCGGCCTGCTGCGACCTGGTTGTGTGTCGAGGTTTCCGGCGGCGATGGTGGGGAAGCCCGAGGTCCGGTGCGGCCGGACCCCGGGGTATCGGGTCCTCAGATCTTGATGACGTTGCCGGCCTGCGGTCCCTTCGGGCCGTCAACGATCTCGAACTCGACCGCCTGGCCCTCCTCGAGCGAACGGAATCCGTTGCCCTGGATGGCCGAGTAGTGCACGAATACATCGCTTCCGCCTTCGCGTTCGATGAATCCGTACCCCTTCGCGTTGTTGAACCACTTCACCTTGCCTGTAATGCGCATTCCTTCCCTGCCTTGCGTGTTCGCGGCGTGCAACGCCGTCTCTTGCCAAACGACCCCCCATGCACCACGTCCGGCGAGAGGGGGCAAAGTACTGGCGGCTCAAGGAAGCAACAGGTTTCGATTGAGCGCCGTTAGCGATAATAGCCAGCGCTCCGCGAACGTGTCAAGGATCGCGGCGCGATTCCCGCGCGTTTCAGGCGCGAAACACCGCGTTCGGCGAGCGGTGTGTTGTATCAGGACTGATACAACCCGGCAGCCGCCACACGCTGACTGGCGCGCCCGCGCCGAGCCGCGTTGCCGAAACCGGCTCCGTCACAGTACGATGGCCGCTCGTTGGCGCCGCGAGTGCCGCCGGAGCCGCGAACCGGGATCGCGGTCCGATCGAATGGCGGCTGTCGCGCGCCGGACATCATCCTGCGAGTTCAACCATCATGTATGCACTCCTCTCCGTCTCTGACAAGTCCGGCATCGTCGAGTTCGCGCGCGGCCTCGCCGCGCGCGGATTCACCGTGGCATCGACAGGCGGCACGGCACGTGCGCTCGCTGCCGCCGGGGTCGACGTGATGCCAGTGTCGGAGATTACGGGTGCACCCGAGATGATGGACGGCCGCGTGAAAACGCTCCACCCGCGGATTCACGGCGGCATCCTTGCTCGCCGCGATCATGCCGGCGACCGGGAAGCGCTCGACCGGTTCGGCATCACGCCAATCGACATCGTTGCCGTCAATCTCTACCCGTTCAGACAGGCGGCCGCACGTCAGGACACGACGGTGCCGGACCTCGTGGAGGAAATCGATATCGGCGGCCCGAGCCTGATCCGCGCCGCCGCGAAGAACTTCCCGCACGTCCTGGTCGCGGTCTCGCCGTCCGATTACCAGGCCATTCTCGACGCGCTCGATCAGGCCGGTGGACCGGCACTCGGATTCCGGCTGGACCTCGCCCGCAAGGCCTTCATGCACACCGCGCTCTACGACGGGGCCATCGCCGCCGAATTGACGCGGGTCGCCGCCGGGCCGGAGGGTCTCCACCGGGTCCTGACCGGCGGGCCCGCCTTCGGACCGCACGCCGCCATGTTGTTGAGGAAGCTGCGCGATCTCCGCTACGGCGAGAATCCCCACCAGGAGGCCGCCTGGTTCGCCCCCGAGCTGTCCGGTGATGGCGATCTGCCCGCGGTGCTGCAGGGGAAGGAACTCTCGTTCACGAATCTGCTCGATCTCGACGCGGCCGCGAGAATCGTGTCCGAGTTCGCCGAGCCTGCCTCGGTCGTCATCAAGCACACGAATCCTTGCGGCGCGGCCACGGGATCGTCGCTAGCCGACGCGTATGTCCGAGCGAGAGATGCCGACCCGCTCTCCGCCTTCGGCGGCATCGTCGGATGCAACCGCGGGATCGATGACGAGACCGCGACGGCGATCGCGGCGACCTTCATCGAAGCGGTCGTCGCGCCGGGCATTTCGGAATCCGCTCGGGCCATCCTCGCCACGAAGAAGAACCTGCGCGTCGTGATCCTGCCGCCCTCGCTCCTCGGGCCTGGGGCTGGAACAACCGCGCCCGACATCAGGGGAGCCCTCGGCGGGTTCCTTTTCCAGGTCAAGGATCGGGTCGCCGAGGCCTCGAGCGAATGGCCGGGAACCTCCGGGATCGAGGTCGTCACGACACGGCAGCCGGCGCCTGCGGAGTGGCAGGCTCTCCGATTCGCCTGGCGGATCTGCGCGCACGTCAAGTCGAACGCCGTGATCTTCACGGGCGCCGATCGGACCCTCGCGATCGGCGCCGGCCAGATGAGCCGGGTGGACGCGGTCAAGGTCGCCGTGATGAAGGCGGCGGATTCGAAGCCGCCGGTGAACCTCGGCGGATCCGTCGCCGCGTCGGACGCCTTCTTCCCGTTTAGAGATGGACTCGATGCGGTGGCGGACGCCGGCGCGACCTCAGTCGTTCAGCCGGGAGGATCGGTCAGGGATGGGGAGGTGATTGCGGCGGCCGACGAGCGAGGACTGGCGATGATCTTCACACGCCGCCGCCACTTCAGGCATTGATCCCGGGGCGCACTCGCATTGAGCACCGGCGCCCCGGGCACGCGGGCTGAAGCCCGCGCGCTACATTCCCAGCGCGGATCGTTGTAGGGGCGACCCGGCGGGTCGCCCGCCATCACCGGATGCCTCCTACCGGCCGATGACGGCGATCAACTCCTCGGGCGCCACCGTCGCCGGTCCGAACTTCCCGACGACGATGCCGGCGGCCTGATTCGCCAGCTGCGCGGCCTCATCGCGGCTCGCACCCGCGGCGATCGCGAGCGCGAAGGTCGCAATCACCGTGTCGCCCGCCCCGGTGACATCGGAAACTTCCCGGGCCACGGCGGGGAAGTGCGCCTCGGTCTTCCCGTCCACAATCGACATCCCCTGCTCGCCCCGCGTAATGAGGACGCCCTCGCACCCGGCGACCTCGACGAAGGCTCTGGCCGCGCGCCGCGCGTCCTCGTCCGATCGGATCCGCATTCGCGTGGCCAGTTCCGCCTCGAGATGGTTTGGGGTGATGAGCGTCGCGCCGGCGTACCGGTCAATGTGCGGGATCTTCGGGTCGACCAGCACGGGCACTCTCCGCTCCCGGGCCCGCAAGACGACGTGTTCCATGACGGATCGGGTCACGACGCCCTTGAGATAGTCCGACACGATGACCACCTGCGCCTGCGGGAGTTGTCCCGCGACGCGGTCGATCACGGCCTGCTCGACCGCCCCGGCGAGATCGGCGTCCGATTCGTAGTCGATCCGCGCCACCTGGAGCCGCCGGTTGGTGACGACCCGGAGCTTGGTGGTGGTGCGCCGATCGCGATCGACGACGAGGGTGTCCGGGCTGATGCCGGCCCGCCGCAGCTCGGTCTGGAGCACCTCCCCGGCCGAGTCCGCTCCCACGACCCCGATGAGATCGACGCGCGCGCCGAGCGCCCGGAGGTTCGCACCGACATTCGCCGCTCCGCCGGCGCGGAATTCGTCGTGATCGAACTCCACCACCGGAACCGGCGCTTCCGGCGAGATGCGATTCACCCGTCCGACGACGAACTGATCGAGCATGACGTCGCCGACGATGAGGACCTTCACGCCGGACATCCGGTCGAGCATCTCGCGCGCACGCGCGGCGGTCAGGCGGGGGAAAGGGTTCACGCGACGCTTCTCCGGATCAGGCTGCGATCTCCGCCGCGGCCGACCGCGCTTCGGCGCGGTCGATACGTTCCGCGGCAAAGGGGAGCGTGATGAGCACGAGGTACATCATCAGGAACTGCGAGTTGCCGAAGTTGTGCTCGAACATCCCCGCCGACAGCATGGCGGCCACGGTGCCGAAGGCCGTGGCCACCAGGAACCGATGACGGCCCGCGCGCAGCATGCGCGCAAGCCCGGTGGCGGTCGATCCGACGAACCACACCCAGACTCCGAGCGCGGGCAGCCCGCGCTCGGCCGCGATTTGCATCGGCACGTTGTGCAGGTGCGGGTTGAGGCGCTCGACCGCTTCGGGGTCCCGGAAGCGCGGGTAGACCTTCTCGACCATGTTCGGGCCCATCCCGGTCATCGGATCGGCCGAGATCATCCGGACGCCCTCGCGCAGCATCGCCACGCGATCGCGATTGGTCGGATCATGGAGGTCGAACATCGAATAGAACCGCTGCACCAGGTGCGGCGGCGCCACGGCGAAGAAGAGCGCGAAGAGCACCGGGAGCCCCGCAATCAGCCGGAAGTCCTTCATCGTGAAGAGCAGGGCGAAGGACACCAGCGTGCCGACCCACGCGCTCCGGGTCTGGGTCGTGACGAGGGCGACGAGCAGCGCCGGCAGCACGAGCGCCGGCCACATCCGGTTGCGCCGCTCGAAGAGCACCCGCGCGGCGGCGGCCGTCGCCGTCAGCATCAGGAGCCCGGAGTAGGTCATGTAGTGGCCGAGCGTGCCGAGGGGGCGCTGTCCCAGGTTGTTGTAGTGCAGGATGCCGTACTGGATGATCCCGTAGGCCGCGCTCGCCGCGCCGATGCTGATCGTGATCGCGATCACGGTCCTCGCCCGCGCGCCTCGGGCAAGGTCGAAGGTGATGGGGACCGCCAGAAAGAGCAGGAGCTGCTTGCAGTCCACCAGGCTCGTCATCGGCTGAACCGAGAACGCCGAGGAGAGCAGCGTCAGCACCGCGTAGAGCACGAGCGGCCGGAAGAACACCGGCGCGGCAAATCTCGTCTCCCGAGCTGCCAGGCGCGCCGCCCAGCAGAGACCGGCGATGCCGAGCAGGATCTCCGCGCCGGCGATCGAGAACTGGATCACGGCGCCGAACGCCAGCAAACTGATGAGGCCGATGAGCTCGAGCCACGATCTCGGCGGCGTGCCTTCGGTGAGCATCATGTCCACAGCCGTCAGACCTTTCACTGACCGGATCCCGGAGTGGCGGCGCCTGGCCCGCCCGCGTCACGCTGACGCCGCAGCGCACGTGAGGCGGCCGCGACGACGCTCGAGGCGGCCAGCGTGCGAAGACAGCGGAAGTCCCCCGGCACGCACACCCGCTGATCGCATGGGCGGCAGGGCAGCGCGCCGACGTCGACCTGCTCGGTGACGTGCGACGGATTCCGCCACGGGCCCCAGACTTCCGGCACCGTCGGCCCGAAGATCACCACCATGGGCGTGGCCGTCGTCGCCGCAATGTGGGCCGGACCGCTGTCCCCGCCGATGAAGAGGATCGACCGCGCGATCAGTTCTCTCAGCTCGGACAGGTCGAGATCGCACCAGGCCTGGATCCGGCCTGGGTCCAGCCCGGGCGAAGCCCGCACCGCGTCGCGAATGCGCACGCCGACGTCGGCTTGGTCCGCGCCGGTCGTGAGGATGATACGTCGGTTTGGGTCGGCGGAGAGCATGGAGCCCGCCGTCTCGACGAAGGACGCCTCCGGCCACCGCCGATACTCGTTGCCGGCCCCGACGTGGATGACGACGAGACGGTCTTCCGGGCCGATCGCGGCGCGCTTCAGGTGCTCGGCGACTCGGGCGGCGGTGCCGGGCTCGTCGAACATCTCGACGAAGTCGTGCTGCGGCGTCGGCCGGGGGAGCCCCGGCAGCAGCGGCTCGATGAGGTCCCACTGGTTCTCCACCGAGTGGCGCATCCGGTGTCCGCGCGGCCGGAAGATCCGCGTCGTGTACATCCAGCTCCGGCCCTTCACGGTGTAGCCCACGCGAACAGGCGCGCCGCTCGCGAGGGCCAGCCAGGAGCTGCGAGGGCCTCCGTGGAAGTCCACGACGATGTCGAACCGCTCGCGCCTCAGGCGCCTCGCGAGGCGGAGATCGTCGCGCCATCGCTCGAGGCCCCGGCTCTGCGGTGCGACGATGACATCGTTCAGGTGGGGATTCTGTTGGACGACCGGCGCCGCTCCGGGCTCGACCAGGTAGGCGATGCGGCTCGCGGGATGGGCCCGCCTCAGCGCCCGAATCGCAGGCGTCGTGAGCACGACGTCGCCGATCAGGCGCAGGCGGATCAGGAGGATCTTCGGTGCGTCGGGCTTCACGCCTTGCCGGGGGTCCCTTCGATCGTCGCTTCGTCGACGAGCATCACCGGGATGTCGTCCTTGATCGGGTAGACGCGCGAACACTGGCTGCACTTCAGGCCCGACCCGTTGTTCACCAGCACGACCGGGGTCTTGCAGACCGGGCACGCGAGTATCGCCAAGAGTTCAGGATCGACCGGCATCCGCACCCTCCTCGAATTGCTCCCGCCACTATACCAGACCGGACGCGGGCCGCCTGCCGCGGATCGCGCGCGAAACGCGGGGCCTGCAGGCTGACACCCTTGGTGATTTGTGGAACAATCAGTGGAGATGATCCATCTCGTTCTTGCCCTCATGGTCGGTGTGCAGCAGCCACCGTCGCCCCCGGCGCCTTCGCAGGCGACGACGCCGCAGACGGCCGTCAAACCCCCGGCCGCCGCCGCGGCGACCGATCCCATCGCCGAGGCTTACTTCCAGTTCATGCTCGGTCGCTATCGCGAAGCCCGCGGAAACGTCGAAGGCGCCATCGCGGCGTACAGGAAGGCGCGGGAGCTGGACCCGAAATCGGCCGAAATTCCGGCCGAACTCGCCTCGCTCTATGCCCGTCAGAGCCGTGTTCGCGAAGCCGTCGAGTCGGCAGAACAGGCGCTGAAGCTCGATCCTGCACATGGGGGCGCGCACGCCGTGCTCGGGTCGATCTCTGCCGAACTGGCGGAGCAGGAACAGACGAGCGAGGCCGACAAGCCCGGCGCCGCGCCGACGAACCTCTCGCGCGGCATCGACCACCTCGAGGCCGCATACAAGAGCATGGGGGATCGAACGCCGCCCGGGCTGAGGCTCGCGCTGGCGCGCCTCTACGTGAAGCGCCAGCTCTACGAGAAGGCGATTCCCGCATTGCGCGCGCTGCTGGCGGACGAGCCGTTCATGCCCGAGGCGATCTCGCTGCTCGCCGACAGCTACTCGACGACAGGGAAGACTCGCGAAGCGCTCGAGCTCCTGAAGGACGCCGTCGCCGAGGACCCGGACTTCTACGGCCTGCTCGGCGACGCCTACGACAAGGCGCAGCGATTCAGCGATGCCGCGGACGCATACGCCCAGGCATCGGCCCGGGAGCCCGCCGATCAGGACCTGAAAATCAAATGGGCCTACGCCCTCATGAACTCGGGAGGCGATGCCGAGCTCAAACAGGCCCGCAGGATGCTCGGCGACGTCGTGAAGCTCAACCCGGCGAACGGCTGGCCGCTGTACCTGCTCTCGCAGGCGCAGCGCGAGACCGGCGATCTCGACGGTGCCGAGCAAAGTGCGCGGCGGCTCATCGCCAGTGCGCCCGACCGCGCCTGGGGACCGCACGCGCTGGCGCAAGTCCTCGAGCAGCGGCGCGACTACAAGAAGGTGGTCGCCGCGCTCGAGCCGCTGGTGACGAAAGAGACGGCGGGCCGCGAGGCCGACGTCAGCCTGCTGTTGACGCATCTCGGATTCGCGTACCTCGAGCTCGGCCTCTTCGATCAGGCGATCGCCACCTTCGAGCGCGCCCAGACCCTGTCGCCCGAAGACCCGTCGCTCCGGATGTACTTCCTCCAGGCGTTGATTGCCGCCAAGCGGTACGACCAGGCCCTGGCCTTCGTCCGCGAGCTGCGGCAGAAGGACGCGAGGAACCTGCGGCTGGCGAGGCTCGAGGCCGAAGCGCTCCGGGGCACCGGGAAGGTCGACGAGGGCGCCGCGCTGCTCATGGGAGTCGCGGGAGCCGGTT
The DNA here is from genome assembly GCA_963695795.1 of uncultured Acidobacteriota bacterium. Lineage (GTDB taxonomy): Bacteria > Acidobacteriota > Vicinamibacteria > Vicinamibacterales > JAKQTR01 > CAVOHU01. The sequence continues at coordinate 116,370 of CAVOHU010000005.1, forward strand.
CAGCGAATCCCGACAGCGCGGTCGAGCTGGCGGAGTACTACGCCGGGGCGCAGCGCTACGCGGAGGCGGCCCGTGTCTTGAAGACCCAGATGCCGCGCTCGCCCGACGACCTGACGCTCCAGTTCCAGTACGGCGCAATGCTGGAGAAGCAGAAGCAGTTCGGGGATGCCGAGAAGATCTTCCGGCAGATTCTCGCGAAGGACCCGAAGCATGGGCCCACGCTGAATTACCTGGGCTACATGATGGCCGACCGCGGCGAGCGGCTCACCGAGGCGCTCTCGCTCATCAAACGAGCGATCGATCTCGATCCGCACAACGGCGCCTACATCGACAGCCTCGGCTGGGCGCACTTCAAGCTGAACCAGCTCGATCTCGCCGAGAAGTACCTCAAGCAGGCTGCCGACCAGTTGCCGCGCGACTCGGCCGTGCAGGTGCACCTGGGCGACCTGCTCTCGCGCCGCGGGCGCCCGAATGAGGCAATCGAGGCGTGGAAGCGAGCGCTCGCCGGCGACGGCGAATCAATCGATCGGGCGGAGGTCGAGCGCAAGATGAAGTCAGCCCAGGAGAAAGCGACGCGGCGATGATCTGGCGTGCCGGCCATCGCGCGACCGCCCTCGCGCCGCTGCTGGCCGCCTGTCTCTCCGCCAGCTGCGTGCCGGCCCGCATACGCCTGCCGGAAGGTCCGGGCCTCCAGGCCGCCGACTTTGCCGAGACGTTTGCAGGCGCGGTGGCCGCGTGCCAGGGCGTGCGAACCGTGACCGCCGAGATCGCGGTCTCGGGCAAGGTTGCCGGAGAGCGGCTGCGCGGCCGGGTGCTGTCCGGATTCGAGCGCCCGGGGTCGCTCCGGCTCGAAGCGCTGGCCCCGTTCGGATCACCCTACTTCATCCTCGCATCGAGCCCCGGCCAGGCCGTGCTCCTGCTGCCCCGCGATCGGCGCGTGCTCAGCGATGCGACCTCGCGGGACATCATCCAGGCGCTGACGGGACTGGACTGTGCTCCCGACGATCTCCTGGCGCTGCTGACAGGCTGCGTGGTGCCTCGGCCCCGCGCCGCCGACGGCCAGAGCCTTCGTGGCGACTGGCTGCTCGTGTCCCTCGACGGCGGTTCGCGCGCGTATCTCAGGCGGATAGCCGGCGCCTGGCGCGTCGTGGCGGGAGAGCGACTGGGGACCGCGGGTGGCCAGGGCGCATGGCTGACGGTCGAGTATGGCGAGTTCGCGGCGGGGCTGCCGACGAAGATCAACGTGTGGCAGGATGCCGAAGCGGGCGTCCGGGCATCCGCCGCCCTGGCGTTCCGGCTGTCCCAGGTCGAGACCAACGTCGCGATCGACCCGAAGGCGTTCACCGTGACCATTCCGCCGGGGACCGACCGGCTGACGATCGACGAGCTGAGGCGATCGGGTCCGCTGGCGGGCTCGGCCGACAGGTATCGCTGATGACGGGCACACGATGCCGCGTCCATGCGTTCGCGAAAATCAACCTGTCGTTGCGCGTGGTCGGCCGAAGGCCCGACGGGTTTCACGATTTGGAGACCGTCTTCCAGTCGATCGCTCTCCACGACACGCTCGTCTTTACGCCCCGGCCCGGGCCGTTTGCCGTCACGTGCTCGGATCCCGCGGTGCCAACAGACGAGTCGAACCTGGCCTGGAAAGCCGCCGCGGCGCTCTGGGAGAAGCTCGGCCGTGCCGGGGAGCCGCGTGGCGTCGAGATCGCGATCACCAAGCGGATTCCCCTCCGGGCCGGCCTCGGCGGCGGCAGCGCCGACGCCGCAGCCGCGCTCGTCGGCCTTTCCTGCCTCTGGCCCTCCAGAAAAGGGCGGGCTCCGGACCTGCCGTTGACCTCGAGCGGGATCGGGGCCGACGTGGCGTACTTTCACGTGGGCGGAACGGCCCTGGCCCTCGGGCGCGGAGACAACCTCTATCCGCTCGAGGACATCGCGCGCCTGCACATCGTGCTCGCCATTCCACCCTTCGGCGTGTCGACGGCAGAGGCCTACCGCTGGTTCGACGAGCACACGTCCTCGGCCCGAGAGGCGTTCCGCGGCGGTGGCGACCGAGTCCGCGCCTGGCCCGCACGCGACCTGGCGATCGGGAACGACCTGGAGGATCCCGTCGCGGGCCGGCACCCGGAGATCGCCGTACTGGTCCGCCGGCTGCGCCGGCGGGGCGCGCTGGCGGCTCGAATGACGGGCAGCGGATCGGCGGTCTTCGGGCTCTTCGATGACGCCGCCCGATCGGCGGGGGCGGCGGTGGCGCTTGTTCGGAACGGCTTCAGAGCGGTGCTGACCGAGACGATCGGGCGCGGCGAGTACTTGCGGCGACGTAAACCGGTCGTGCGGCGCTAGAAGCCGGTCGAACGGCACGCTGGCGGGTCTCGTCGGCGCGGCGCGCGGCCGGGACGTCTGACCCGCGAACTTGTCGGCTCCGGGTTGAATCGTATACACTTTCCGTTTGCACCGCCCTCGGTGCGTCACGCCTGTGAGGTTCATCCTTCTCCAGCACGGAGCCAAGAGGAGCATGACCGCGAGCGCGGACGGGTGCGCCCGGGGGAACGCATGAGCGCGTGAACGCCGCAAGGACCGGGTCGTGGCGGACGGGGCCGGGCCGGCCCGGCAGGACTCGTGCGACACGTTGGGGCGTCGCCAAGCTGGTAAGGCACGGGACTTTGGATCCCGCATCCGAAGGTTCGAATCCTTCCGCCCCAGCCAGCTTTTGTGGGGGTTGAGCGCCTATGCGAAGGGGCTTCGCCGAACTCAAGGTGTTTGCCGGTAGCGCCCATCCCGAGCTCGCCCGGGAGATCGCCGAACATCTTGGCCTCCAGGTCGGCCAGGCCAAGCTTCGGCGGTTTCCGGACAGCGAGGTGTCGTTTCAGATCGACGAGAACATCCGCGGAACCGACGTCTTCATCGTGCAGCCGACCTCGCCGCCGGTCGACGAGCACCTGATGGAGATGTTGATCATGATCGACGCGTTCCGGCGGAGTTCGGCGGCGCGGATCACCGCGGTGATTCCGTATTACGGGTACGCGAGGCAGGACCGCAAGGACAAGCCCCGCGTGCCGATCTCGGCCAAGCTGGTGGCGAACATCCTCAGCGCGGCCGGCACGAACCGGGTGCTGACGATGGACCTGCACAAGGCGCAGATCCAGGGGTTCTTCGACATCCCGGTGGATCACCTGTTCGCGGCGCCGGTCATCATCGATTACCTGGCCCGCCAGCACTTCCCGCGGCTGACCATCGTGTCGCCGGATGCGGGCGGGGCCGAGCGGGCGCGGGCGTATGCGAAACGGCTGGGCGCCGAGCTGGCGATTATCGACAAGCGGCGATCGCCGGAGGACGGGCACGCGGAGGTGATGAATGTCGTCGGTGATGTGAAGGGCCACACCTGCATCATCCAGGACGACATCGTGGATACCGCCGGCACGATGCAGAACGCGGCCCAGGCGTTGCTCGCCAACGGCGCCGAGCGCGTGCTGGCCTGCGCCGTGCACGGCCTGCTCTCGGGGCCGGCCATCGGGCGGATCGAGCAGTCGCCGATGGAGAAGCTGATCGTGACGAACACGATTCCGCTCGCCGGCGAGCGGGCCCAGTGCAAGAAGATCGTGACGCTGTCGGTGGCGCGGCTGCTGGCGCAGGCCATCCGCAGCATCAACGAGGAAACGTCGGTGTCGTCCCTGTTCGTGTGACCGGAACGTCAGGCCGCCTCCCGCCCTCGCGGGACGGTGGGCCGCATCGTGAAGGAACGGTAGGCAATGGAAGCGAGACTCGAAGCAGTTGAGCGGAAGGAGTTCGGCAAGAACGAGGCGCGCCGGCTCCGCACGACGGGACAGATCCCGGCCGTCCTGTACGGCGGCATGACCGGCACGGCCAATCCCCCGACGGCGAACATCGCCGTCGATCCGAAGGCGCTGTCCCGCATCCTGCACTCCGAATCGGGGGTCAACACGCTCATCGGCCTCAAGTACGGCGATGAGGACGTCAAGGTGCTCGTGCGCGAGTACCAGCTCGATCCGGTCACGCACAAAATGCTGCACGTGGATTTCTATCGCATCGCGATGGACAAGCCGCTGACGGTCACCGTGCCGATCGTGCTGAAGGGTGAGCCCAAGGGCGTCAAGCAGCAGGGCGGCCTGCTCGATTTCGTGCATCGCGAGATCCAGATCGAATGCCTGCCCTCCGACATTCCCGAGCACATCGAGGTGGACGTCTCGGAGCTGATGCTCGGACAGGCGATCCGGCTCCGCGAGATCGCCAACGATCCGAAATGGACACCGGTCAGCGAGCTGGACATCATGCTGGCGCACGTCGTCGCGCTCAAGGCCGAGCCCGAGCCGGTAGCGGCCGAGGCGGCCGCTGTGCCGGTGGCCGCGGCCGAGCCGGAGGTCATCAAGAAGGGCAAGGCGGAGAAGCCCGAAGCCGAGGAGTAGCCGCGCGTCTCCCGAGAGAGCAGGCGACCCAGTGAAGCTCATCGTCGGGCTGGGCAATCCCGGGAGGACCTACCATCGGACCCGGCACAACGTCGGGTTCCGGGTGGCCGACGAGGTCGCCCGCCGGATGGGCGTGGCGTTCGAGCACGGGCGGCCTGACGCGCTGACGGCGCGCTTCGGGCTCGGGCATGAGACGGTCAGGCTGGCCAAGCCGCTGACGATGATGAACGCCAGCGGGGAAGCGGTGGCCGGCCTCGCCCGGTTCTACCGGATCGACCCGTCCGACCTCCTCGTCGTTGCCGACGATGTGAACCTCCCGCTCGGGCGGTTGCGCGTCAGGGCCCGGGGATCGGCGGGCGGGCACAACGGTTTCCGGTCGGTCATCCAGCACCTGGGGACGCCGGAGTTCCCCAGGCTGAGGGTCGGCGTGGGGCGCGGCGATCTCAATCGGGATCTGGCCGACCACGTGCTGGCCCGGTTCGAGCCGGAGGAGGAAGCGACGGCGGAGAGCGCCGTCGATCGGGCAGCCGATGCCGTGGGGACGTTCCTGTCCGACGGGATCGAGGCTGCGATGAATCAATACAACCGGGCAGAGGAGCCCGCCTGAAATCCTCCTTGCCACCCCGGCACCGGGGCGGCCGTTAGTCCAGAAGGAGCGCACGTGAGCAACAGCCGACTGTACGAGCTCGTCTACATCGTGTCGCCGGATGCGACCGAGCAGGATGTCACCGACCTGCACACGCAGGTCGAGTCCATCATCGCAAGGTTCCAGGGAGAGCTGAAGAAGACCGAGAACTGGGGCCGTCGCAAGCTGGCGTACCGCATCGGGCGCCACCGCGAGGGCACCTACGTGCTGGAGGTCCTTTCCGGCACCGGTGAGATGACCAAGGAGCTGGACCGGCGCTTGAAGGTGAGCGATCACGTCATCCGGCACCTGATCGTCCGCGTAGACGAGGAACTGCGCGTCGCCGAGCGGACCCGGGCGCGCCGGCAGGCGGAGGCGCAGAAGCGCGGCGACCGCGGCCTGCCTCCCGAGGGCGCGCGGAGGCGATCGGATGACGACCGGGACGACGATCAGGACGAGGCGGAGGTGGGGCGATGAGCGAGGAACGGCGAGGAAGCGGCGGGGGCGGGCGGGGCGGACGTGGCGGCGGGCGAGCGGGCGACAAGGCGCAGGGCCAGCGCAGGTCGGGGCTGTTCCGGCGGCGCAAGGTCTGCAAGTTCTGCGCGGACAAGATCGACTACATCGACTACAAGGACGTGCGGATGCTGGCGCCGTTCCTGCCCGAACGCGCGAAGATCCTGCCGCGGCGGATTTCGGGCTGCTGCGCGATGCATCAGCGGAAGCTCCAGACCGCCATCAAGCGGGCGCGGCAGCTGGCGCTCGTGCCGTATTTGACAGACTAGGTGACGAACGATGGAAGTCATTCTTCGTGAACACGTGGAGAACCTGGGGCGCCGCGGCGACCTGGTCAAGGTCGCCGACGGCTACGCCCGCAACTACCTGCTGCCGCGAAAGATGGCGCTGACGGCTACGCCGGCCAACAAGAAGATCATCGAGCGTGAGCGCAAGATCCTCGAAGTGAAGGAAGCGGCGGAGAAGGCCGACGCCGACGCGATCGCGGCCCAGCTCGCCTCGGTCGAGATCTCGGTCGCCCGCCGCGTGGGCGAGAACGACACGCTCTACGGTTCGGTGACAGCCGCGGATGTGGCGGAGTCGCTGGCGTTGAAGGGATTCGACATCGACAAGCGGAAGGTGCAGCTGCACGAACCGCTGAAGCAGCTCGGCGAGTTCTACGTGTCCGTCAAGCTGCACCACAGCGTGGTCGGGCAGGTCAAGGTCATCGTCTCCGCGCTGCAGGAATAGCGCGGGCCGCCCGGAGGTTCCGGACCTGCTGTCGAGGCCGCTCCGCGGGCGCCTTCCCGGTCCGGGCGTCCGGGGATCTCGACAGCCGTCCGGGTTGAACCGCTTTCGGTTGACGTTCTTGGCCTTGCTCGAGGCACGCCGATGGCCGACGCCGCAGTCGATCGCTCCCTCCCGCACAACCTGGACGCCGAGCGCGCGGTGCTCGGGGCCGTACTGCTCCACGGCGAGACCATCCACGAGGCGCTCGAGGTCATCGACGCCGCGGATTTCTTCCGCGACGCTCACCGCCGGATCTTCGACAAGATGGTCCGCCTGCTCGAACGCGGGCAGGCGATCGACTTCATCACGCTGAAAGACGAACTCGGCCGGTCGGGCGAGCTGGACACGGTCGGCGGGCCCGCCTACGTCGCTTCGCTCGTCGACGGACTGCCCCACGGAACGAATGTCGCCGAGTACGCCCGGATCGTCAAGGAGAAGGCCACCCTCCGGAACCTGATCTTCTCGGCCAACGAGATCCTGAACACGGCATACGAGGCCGAGCAGGACGCCGACGCGATCCTCGACCGCGCGGAGCAGTCGATCTTCGCCATCGCGGAGGACTCGATCCGCGCCGGGTTCGTGTCGATGCGCGACCTGGCGACTGCCAGCTTCGCCGCTGTCGAGCAGGCCCACGCGCGCAAGCAGCTCATCACGGGCGTGCCGACCGGGTTCCAGGAGCTCGACGAGATGATGTCGGGGCTGCAGCCCTCGGACCTCGTCATCGTCGCCTCACGTCCGTCGATGGGGAAGACCAGCCTCGCGCTCAACATCGCCCAGCACGTCGGGTTGAGCACCGACATGACGGTCGGCTTCTTCTCGCTCGAGATGTCGAAGGAGCAGCTCTTCCTTCGCATGCTGACCTCCGAGGCCGGCATCGACGGCCACCGGCTGCGCACGGGCTTCCTCGGTGAGCAGGACTGGCCGAAGCTGACCGCGGCGCTGGCGACACTGGGCGACGCGAAGATCTTCATCGACGATTCGGCGTCGATCACCGTGCTCGAGATGCGCGCGAAGGCCCGCCGGCTCATGGCCGAGAACGGCCTGCACATGCTGGTCATCGACTACCTGCAGCTGATGCAGGGCCGCGGGCGGTTCGAGAACCGCGTGACCGAGCTCGCGTCGATCTCGCGCGGCCTCAAGGCGCTGGCCAAGGAGCTCAATATCCCCATCGTCGCGCTCTCGCAGTTGAGCCGCGCGCCGGAGAACCGTCCCGGACGCCGCCCCCAGTTGTCGGACCTGCGGGAATCGGGCGCGCTCGAACAGGACGCCGATGTCGTCATCCTGATCTGGCGCGAAGAGATGTACGAGGAGACGCCGGAGAACCAGGGCGTCGCCGAGCTCATCGTCGCCAAACAGCGTAACGGCCCGACCGGATCGGTGAAGCTGGCGTTCATCAAGGAGTACACGCGCTTCGAGAATCTCGAATGGAAGCGTCCAGCCGCCTCCTGAACCACCTGGCGCGCCCCCGCACCGTGATACGTTCCACCTTCGCCCACGTCGACCTCAGAGCGCTCGCGCAGAACTTCCAGGCGATGACCGCGTACCTGGCCGCCCGGCGCCCCGGGCGCCCTCCGGCCGTCGCGGCTGTCGTCAAAGCCAACGCGTACGGGCACGGCGCCGCCCAGGTGGCGCTCGCGCTCGAGCGCGCAGGCGCCTCGATGGTGGCCTGCGCAGACATCGAGGAGGCCATCACGCTGCGCCAGGCCGGCCTCAGGACGGCCATCCTGGTCTTTGGCGCGCTCAGCCTGAGCGACCTCGACGGGGTCTTCGACTACCGCCTCGTCCCGACCGTCTCCACGCCTGTCGCCGGCCGCGCCCTGCAGACCGCGGCGGCGGCGCGCGGCGTCCGGGTTCGATACCACCTCAAGGTCGACACGGGCATGAACCGCCTCGGCTTCCGGTTCGACAACCTGGCCCGCACCGTTCCCGAGCTGCTCGCGGCTCCGAATCTCGAGCTCGAGGGCCTCTACACGCACTTCGCGACCGCCGACACGCCGGAACATCCCCTGTTCGCGACACAGAAATCCCGATTCACGAAGGTGCTCTCGCAGCTCGAATCGCTCGGCGCCAGGCCTGGCGTCGTGCACGCCGCCAACAGCGCGGCGATGCTCAACGACCCGGAGACGTGGTTCGACATGGTGCGCCCCGGATTGGTGCTCTACGGCGTGACGCCCAATCGCCGGCCTGCGGGCCTCGAGCTCGAGCCCGTCATGAGCCTGAGGAGCCGCGTCGTCGCGGTGAAGGGGATCAGGCCCGGCGAATGCGTTGGGTACGGCGCGCGGTTCGAAGCCTCGCGGCCCGGCTCGATCGCGGTCATTCCGGCCGGCTACGCGGATGGACTCGATGTCCGGCTGGCCGGGCGGGGATCGGCGTTGATTCGGGGCCGGAGGACGCCGATTGTCGGCGCGGTCTGCATGGACATGCTCATGGTCGACGCCACCGGCCTCGACGTGCGGCCCGGCGACGAGGCCGTGCTCATCGGACGGCAGGGAGCCGACGAGATCGACGTGCGGGAGATGGCGGAGGCGATCGGGACGATTCCCTACGAGATCCTCTGCCGGGTCGGGACTCGAATCGAGCGAATCTATATATAATCGAGCGGTCGAACGATGAAGCCGAAGACCCCGGTGTTCGTCTGCCAGGAATGCGGGTCCCAGTCGCAGAAGTGGCTGGGCCGGTGTCCCGAGTGCGGCGCATGGAATTCGATGGTCGAGGAACGTCCGGTGGAAGCCGCCGCTCCACCGGCCTCGCATCGATACGCCCTTGGTGCCAGCAGTGGCGCCCGGCTCTACGCTGACATCGAGACGTCCGCCTCTGCGAGAATGGCGACCGGGATCGACGAATTCGATCGGGTCCTCGGGGGCGGCGTCGTGCCGGGCTCGCTCGTGCTCCTCGGCGGCGAGCCGGGCATCGGCAAATCGACGCTCCTCCTGCAGGCGGCCGGCAACGTCGCGCGGTCGGTCGGCCCGGTGCTCTACAGCTCCGGAGAGGAATCCGAGCACCAGGTCAAGTCGCGAGGGGACAGGCTCGGCGTCGAGGACGCGCCGCTCTACCTGCTGGCGGAAACGTGCCTCGAGCGGGTGCTGGAGGAAATCGCGCGGATCAAGCCCGCGCTGGTGATCGTCGACTCCATCCAGACGGTGTTCTCGCTGAAGATGCAGTCCGCGCCCGGCAGCATCGGCCAGGTCCGGGAGGCGGCCACGCAGCTCCTGTTCGCGGCGAAGGGTCAGAACGTGCCCATCTTCCTCGTCGGCCACGTGACGAAGGAAGGCAACCTGGCGGGGCCGAAGGCGCTCGAGCACATCGTGGACACGGTGCTCTACTTCGAGGGCGAACGCCATCACGCGCACCGCATCGTCCGGGCGGCGAAGAACCGGTTCGGCGAGGTGAGCGAACTCGGCGTGTTCGAGATGACGGCCGCCGGGCTCAAGGCCGTTCCGAATCCATCGGCGCTCTTCCTGGCGGAACGGCAGGCGGGGAGCCCCGGGTCGGCCGTGCTGTGCTGCATCGAGGGCTCGCGCCCGATGCTCGTTGAAGTGCAGGCCCTCGTCAGCACGAGCATGTACGGATACGCCAGGCGGATGGCTGTCGGTGTCGATCAGAACCGGCTGGCGCTCCTCCTGGCGGTGCTGGAGAAGCGCGTGGGCTTGCAGATTGGCGGCGACGACGTGTTCGTGAACGTGGCGGGAGGGATGACGGCTGACGAGCCCGCCGTCGATCTCGCGCTTGTCGGGGCGGTCGCCTCGAGCGTCCGCAACAAGGCGGTCGTGCCCGGCACTGCGGTATTCGGCGAAGTCGGACTGGCCGGAGAGGTGCGAGCGGTCACCCAGGCGGCCCGGCGTGTGCGCGAGGCGGCCCAGATGGGATTCACGCGCTGCATCATGCCCGCGGCGAACGTCGATCGCTCGGATCCGGCCCTTTCGGGCGCGAACTGCGAATTGACGGGAGTCCACTCGGTTCAGCAGGCACTGGAGTCGCTCATGGCCTGAGGCGCGGGTGGACCGATCGCTCTGATTCATACGCCAGGATTCATACAGAACGGAGGCCCCATGGCCTGGTATCTCGGTTTTCGAGTCGTCTTCGTCATCGCGGTCGCCGCAACGGCCGCCTTCTACCAGCCCTTCGCGGCAGGCGCCCTCGCCAACACGGCCTGCGGCGCGGTGCTCGCGGGCCTGGTGGTCGTCCTCGAGTACCGCTTGCACAGCGCGAGCGCCACCCACATGCTCGGCGGCCTGCTCGGGGGAACGATGGGTCTGCTCTTCGCGAAGGGCATCGGCACATCGCTTTTCTGGCTGCCGGCCGGGGATCACCGGGTGGAGTTCCTCCAGGGCTTCGTTCTCCTTGCGCTGCCCTACATCGGCTCGGTCGTCGGCGCGCGGCACGGAGACTGGCTCGAGCCCGCCCGTCTCGTGGCGCTCTTCCGGAACGCCGGCCCGCAGCGCCGCTACAAGGTGCTCGACACGAGCGTGATCATCGACGGCCGCATCGCGGACATCTGCGAGACGGGCTTCCTGGACGGAACGCTCGTCATCGCGCAGTTCGTGCTGAAGGAGCTGCAGCAGGTCGCGGACTCGGCCGACACGCTCCGGCGCAACCGCGGGCGCCGCGGTCTCGACATCCTGCAGAAGATCCAGAAGATGGCAGGCGTCGAGGTCACCATCTCAGACATCGACTTCCCGGAGGTGAGGGAAGTGGACCTCAAGCTCATCGAGCTGGCGCGGACGCTCCAGGGCAAGATCGTCACCAACGACTTCAACCTCAACAAGGTCGCCCAGCTGCGCGGCATCCCGGTCCTCAACATCAACGAGCTGGCCAATTCCCTCAAGCCGGTCGTGCTGCCGGGCGAGATCATGAAGGTCTTCATCCTGAAGGAAGGGAAGGAATTCAACCAGGGCGTCGCATACCTGGACGATGGCACGATGGTGGTAGTCGACAACGCGCGCAAGATGATCAGCAAGACGATCGACATCGTCGTGACGAGCGTGTTGCAGACCACGGCGGGCAAGATGATCTTCGGCCGGTTCATCGAGGCCGGCACCGTTCCGCCACTGCCGCAGGGGCCGGATCGCGACGACTCCGCGCGCCGCTCCCGGCCTCTTCCTGCCGTTCAACCGGCGCCGGGACCGTCGTCGAAGTGACCGCAGGCCGGACGGACCGGGAGCCGATCGCCGCAGCATGATCGGGCCGAACCATGGCGTTTCCTTTGACGATCGATCCGGCGCTCGAGCGCGTCATCAGGTGCGCCGCCGCGTTGTGCGCCCTCGGTCGCGTGATCGATCCCGATCCGGCGCTCGACCAGCCGCTCTCGGAAGCCGCGGCGAAACTCCGGGAGCAGCCGGACGTCGACGTCGGACCCTCGCGGGCGATGTACCGATCGATCGGCATCGACCCGACCAAGACGCGCCCCTCGTCGGAAGCGCTGCTCAGGCGGATCAGGAAGGGAGAGGGGCTGCCGCGCGTGAACACGGCCGTCGATATCTGCAACTGGTGTTCGGTCGAGGCGCAGCTGCCGTATGGCCTCTACGACGCCGATCGAATCGACGGAGAGGCCCGGCTCCGGCTCGGGTCGGCCGGCGAGTCCTACCCGGGCATCCGGAAGGACGACGTTCACCTGGACGGGCGATTGGTCCTGGCCGACGCCAAGGGGCCGTTCGGGAATCCCACGTCGGACTCGGCACGGACGATGGTGACCCCGGCGACCAGGCGCGTCCTGGTCGTGGTCTTTGCGCCGCGCGCCTATGACGCTCGTCGGCTCGAAGGGGTGCTCGCCCGGACTGTCGAGCGATACGGGACCTTCGCCGGAGGCAAGGAGATCGCCACGTGGATGTGTTGAGGGACGCGTAGTGCACGTTGCCGCGATCGTCGCCGCCGGGGGCCGCGGTGCTCGCCTCGGCGCGGACGTGCCGAAGCAGCTCCTCATGCTCGGCGGCCGCTCGATGCTCCAGCGGAGCGTCGAGGCGATGGTCGCCTCGGATCAGATCGACGAAGTCGTGGTGGTACTCCCTCCGGAGCTGGCGGCCGAGCCGCCCGACTTCCTGCGGAGGTCGCCGAAGCCGATCACGGTCGTCGCCGGTGGCGCGCGGCGCCAGGACTCGGTGGCCAACGGGTTCGCCGCCCTGGAGGGGCGCGCCGATCTGATCGTCATTCATGACGCGGCACGGCCGCTCGTCACCGCTGACCTCATCCGGCGCACGATAGACGCGGCCGCGGAGTCCGGCGCGGCGGTTGCCGCTCTGCCGTCGAACGACACCGTGAAGCTCGTCGACGCGAGGGCGCCGGCAGGCGCGCCGATCGTCTCTCGGACGGTACCCCGCGAACACGTGTACCTGGCGCAGACTCCCCAGGCTTTCCGAGGCGATGTCCTTCGCGCCGCCGTCGCGGCAGGCGCCGCGGGAGCGCACGGCACCGACGAAGCCGCGCTGGCCGAGTCGGCCGGCTTCACGGTCCGCCTGGTGGAGGGCGATCCCGCCAACTTCAAGATCACGACCGCCGAGGATCTGGCGCGCGCCCGGCAGCTCGCGCGCGGCGGGCGGGCGGCGTCTGCAACGCCCCGGATCGGCACGGGCTACGATCTTCATCGGCTCGTGCCGGGAAGGCGGCTCGTGCTCGGCGGCGTCGAGGTGCCATCCGAAAAGGGGCTCGACGGACACTCGGACGCTGACGCGCTCTGCCACGCGATCACCGACGCGGTGCTCGGCGCCGTCGGCGCGGGCGACATCGGAGGTCACTTCCCGGACACCGACCCGCGCTGGAAGGACGCGTCGAGCATCGCGATGCTGGAGTACGCCGTCGCTCTGGCCGCAGGGGCGGGCTACCGCATCGCGAACGTCGATGCCGTGGTCATTGCGGAGCGCCCCAGGGTCGCGCCCGTCGCCGACGCCATCCGGCGGAGCCTTGCGGGGGCGCTGGGCATCGACGTGTCACAGGTCAGCGTGAAGGGCAAGACCAACGAAGGCATCGGCGAGATCGGACGGCAGGAGGCGATCGCCGTTCACGCCGTCGCCTTGCTCGTGGAGAGGGAACCGTGACTGAGCCCCGCACCACCATGCGCCTGCGGTTCGCGCCCAGTCCGACCGGCCTCCTTCACGTCGGCAACGCGCGCACGGCGCTCTTCAACTGGCTGCTGGCCCGCGGCGGCGGTGGCACCTTCATCCTCCGCATCGAGGACACCGACGCCGAACGCTCGACGCGGGAATCGGAGACCGGGATTCTCGACGACCTGCGGTGGCTCGGGCTGCACTGGGACGAGGGTCCGGATGTCGGGGGCGCGCACGGGCCCTATCGGCAATCGGAGCGGCTCGACCTGTACCACTCGTACGCGTCGGAGCTGCTCGAGTCGGGCCGTGCCTACTACTGCTTCTGCTCGGCGGAGACGCTCGAAGCCGATCGGCAGGCCGCACTCGCCTCGGGCCGCCCGCCCCAATACGTGGGACGATGCCGCGAGCTCGGCTTGGAGGAGGCGCGGCGCCGGGTGACCGGCGGCGAAGCGGCGGTCGTCCGGTTCAGGGTTCCCGCGCGCCGCGAGGTCGTCTTCCACGACGCCGTACGAGGCGATGTCCGCTTCAGCACCGAGGTCATCGGCGATCCGGTGCTCGTCAGGTCCGACGGCCTGCCGGCCTACAACTTCGCCGTCGTCGTCGACGATGCGCTGATGCGGATCACGCACGTGATTCGAGGCGAGGACCACATCTCGAACACTCCGCGCCAGGTCCTGCTCTACGAGGCGATGGGATTCGCTCCTCCCACCTTCGCCCATCTGGCGCTCGTGCTGGGGCCCGATCACTCGCCGCTCTCGAAACGGCACGGCGCCACGTCGGTCTCGGAATTCCGCGCGCGCGGCTACCTGTCCGAGGCGCTCGTCAACTACCTCGCACTGCTCGGCTGGGCGCCCGGAGGCGGCGAAGAGATCGTGCCCGTCCCGGAGCTGGCGCGGCGGTTTGCGCTCGAGGCGGTCGGGCACAGCGCGTCCGTGTTCGACGTCGGGAAGCTCGCCTGGGTCAATCGCCACTACCTGCGGGTGACCGAGCCGGGACGAATCGCGTCGATGGCGGTGCACTACTTCCAGGAACGGGGCTACGCGTCCAAGCCGTCGCCGGAGGCCCGCGGGTTCCTGACTCAGGCCATGCCGATGGCGCTCGGATCGGTCGATCGGCTCGAGGAGATTCCTGATCGGCTGAGGTTCCTGTTCTGCTTCGACGCCAGGGTGGCCATGACGCACGCCGACGTGCAGGAAGTGCTGCGCGAGCCTGGCGCGCACGAGGTCATCGTACAGCTCGCGAAGGAGCTCGCCGGTGCGCCGCGGCTCGACCGCGAGGCGTTTCGGGCGGTCGCGACGCGTGTCCGGCAGGCCACGGGACAGAAGGCCAAGGCGCTGTTCCACCCGATCCGTGTGGCGCTGACGGGTGAGAGCGGCGGACCTGAGCTCGACCTCGCCGTGCCGGCCCTCGATCGCGGGGCGGAGCTCCCGGCCGATTGCGGGCTCGTCCCGATTCTCGGCTGCCGCGAACGCGCGGCCCAGTTCGCCGCCGCGTTGACTGAGCATTAACGGGAAGCGTCAGTTGATTTGAGGCTCGGGGCATGGGGACTGAGGGCTGGAGGCGTAGGGGCGACCCGGTGGGTCGCCCGCGTCGAGTGCGCCCTCACCGGCTCGGGGCCGGCCTGGAGCCTGCTGCCCGTGCCCGAACACCATCCATGTTGATCTACGGCATCAACCCCGTTCTCGAGGCCTTGCGCGCGGGGCGCGTTACCTCGCTCCGCATCAGCTCGAACGCGGGTCCGCGCGTGCGCGAGCTGCGCCAGATGGCGGTCGGACTCGGCCTTCGCGTCTCCGACGCCGCTCCCGCCGATCTCGACTCGGCGACGCGAGGCGCGGTGCATCAAGGCGTCACAGCCGAGGTCGAGACGGGTGACGCCTGCACGCCCGCCGATCTCGTCAGCCGCGCCCGGACCAAGCCGCTCATCGTCGTGCTCGACGGCATCGAAGATCCGCAGAACCTCGGCGCGATCCTGCGAACCGCGGACGCCTCGGGCGTCGACGGCGTGATTCGGCAGACGAGGCGGGCCGCGTCGGTTGGCGGGGCGGCGGCCAAGGCGTCGGCGGGAGCGGCCGCGTGGGTCAGCATCGCGGATGTCGTCAACATCTCGCGCGCCCTCGAGGAGCTGAAGCAGCTCGGTGTGTGGACGGTCGGGCTCGACGCCGGCGCGGCGGCGTCCTACGACGCGATCGATTTCACACTGCCGACCGCCGTGGTCCTCGGCGCGGAGGGGCAAGGTCTGCGGCGCCTGGTGCGCGAGCACTGCGACACGCTCGTGTCGATTCCCATGCTCGGCCACGTGGCGAGCCTGAACGTGTCGGTGGCGGCGGCGGTGGTGCTCTTCGAGGCCGTGCGACAGCGGCGGAGCGCGGCGCTCGAGAAGCGCTGAAGGGCGAGGGTTTGGCGCTATAATTACCGGCAGCCTGCCCGTGACGCGGAGGACCCCGATGAGAGCGCTGACTCCGTGCGCCGTAGCGGTCATCCTTCTCTCCGCACCAGCCCTCTCGCCCTCGTTCCGAACCGGCGCGCCAATCGGCCAGGCCGACGCACGTCAAGCCGGCATCGATCTCGTCCTTGCGCGAGCCAAGGCGTATGCCGTCGAGTACGTGCGGTCCCTGTCCTCCGTCGTCTGCGAGGAACGCTACGAGCAGAGCCTGACGCGTCCGCGGATTCGGGACCTGGGCGCGGCGAGCCAGATGCTGGACGGCGGAACGAAGTTGTCGCGGAACGAAGCGGTGTTGGAATCGAGGGCGCTCGTGTCGGACCTCCTGCTCGTCCAGGTACCCGGCGTGCCCGGCTGGCTCTCGTTCCGAGACGTCTACTCGGTCGACGGACGCGCAATACGTGACCGCGAAGACCGCCTCGTGAAACTGTTCATCGAGCCCAACCCCGACCGCATCGCGCAGGCTGAGCGAATCCGGAACGAGAGCAGCAGGTACAACATCGGATCCGCCGTCCGCGACATCAACGTGCCCACCTTTGCGCTGCAGTTTCTCCTGCCCGACGCCGTCGGCCACTTCGCATTCCAGGATGGCGGAAACGATCGCGTGGACGAACACGTCACGCGCGTCGTCGTGTATCGGGAGGCCTCCCGGCCGACCTTCATCCGGAACCAGCGCGACGAGGACGTCCCGGCCAGCGGCCGGTACTGGATCGAACCCGAAACGGGAGCCGTCCTGCGAACCCGGCTCGAGACCCGGTCGGACGTGAAGGAGATGCGGATCGACGTCGAGTACCGCGTGGAACCCAAGCTCGGCATTCGTGTGCCCGTGCGGATGGAGGAGGCGCACGACTTGCGATCCGGATCGGTGGAGGAAAAACTGACGGGGATTGCCCGGTACACGAACTTCAGGCAGTTTCGAGTCGACACGAGCGAACGCATTCGCTGAAGAACCTACCGATTCCGCCAGCCGGGCCCTGATGGCCAGGGCCTGGACACGGCGCACCTCTTGCCAGGGGTGACCCGACCCAAGGTATAATCAAAAGTTGCGCCAAGCAGCGCGGGAGTCGCCGTCGAGGCGTCGTGGTCCACGGACCGGAACTGGCTTGGATGGAGGCGTTTGCGTTGCGGGTGTGGCACAGTACGTGCTACCATAAATCCTTTCGTCTGGCTGGCGTAGCTCAGCACGGTAGAGCGGCTGATTTGTAATCAGCGGGTCGGGGGTTCAAATCCCTCCGCCAGCTCCATCGTCACCGCCGGCGAGCGTCGCGGCCGACGGGCCGGAGAGGCGCGCGGGGATTGAACCCGGGCCATGAGGTTCTTTGAGATCTTGATTCCGGCGAGGCCTCGAGCGGGATCGCGTGGGGCCGCCAGGGGAGGTTGCAGAGCGGTCAAATGCAACAGACTGTAAATCTGTCGGCCAAGCGCCTTCGGAGGTTCGAATCCTCCCCTCCCCACCATTCGACTCGGCCGTGCGGCCGAGGTCGAATGGTGCCCTGAGCGAGTGAGAACGAGTCGAAGGGCCTCGCTCATGGCAAGCCTCGAAGCCGGCGCCCGCAGGGCGACGGCGGAACGAGTGCTGGCAGGTTTCGGGCGGGTCAGGGCAGTCGGCTCCGGAAGGGCGGGAGTAACTCAGTGGTAGAGTCACAGCCTTCCAAGCTGTTGGTCGCGGGTTCGATCCCCGTCTCCCGCTCCAGCCTTCGCTCACGAATCGCGCGAAGGCGGACGATTCGCGAGCGACGGCTGGCAAGCCAGGCGCGCCGTAGCTCATCGCGCGGTGGCGTGGCGATGAGCGAAGGCGGGCAGCCGAGAAGACTCGCGCGAAGGCTGTCTGTGGCATCGGAGTCGGGCCGATGTAGCTCAGTAGGCAGAGCGCGTCCTTGGTAAGGACGAGGTCACCGGTTCAATCCCGGTCATCGGCTCCATTCGCCTCCGCGCCCTGAGCGGTGGCAAGGGCGCTACGGCGCAATGCCTCGCCGTAGCTCATCGCACGGTGGCATGGCGATGAGCGAAGGCGGCCCGATCGTAATGGCGGAATAGAGCGGTTGCAGTCAACGACGCACTACTCATCGAAAGAGCGGGACACCCATGGCGAAAGAGAAATTTGATCGGTCGAAACCGCACGTGAACGTGGGGACGATTGGCCACATTGACCACGGGAAGACGACGCTGACGGCGGCGTTGACCAAGGTGGCCGCATCGCATGGGTGGGGCAAGTATGTGTCGTATGACGAGGTGGCGAAGGCGTCGGAATCGCAGGGGCGGCGGGACGACACGAAGATCCTGACGATTGCGACCTCGCACGTGGAATACAGCACGGCGAAGCGGCACTACGCGCACGTGGACTGCCCGGGGCACGCCGACTACATCAAGAACATGATCACGGGCGCGGCGCAGATGGACGGGGCGATCGTGGTGGTGGCGGCGACCGACGGGCCGATGCCGCAGACCCGGGAGCACGTGCTCCTGGCGCGGCAGGTGGAAGTGCCGTGCCTGGTGGTGGCGCTCAACAAGGTGGACGCGGTGGATGACCCGGAGCTGCTGGACCTGGTGGAGCTGGAAGTGCGGGAGCTCTTGACGAGCTACGGGTTCCCGGGGGAGCAGGTGCCGGTGGTGCGGGTGTCGGCGCTGAAGGCGATTCAGGGGGACCCGGAGGCGGAAGCGGGGATCCTGAAGCTGATGGAGGCGCTCGACACGTATGTGCCGCTGCCGGACCGGCAGGTGGACAAGCCGTTCCTGATGCCGATTGAGGATGTGTTCTCGATCTCGGGGCGGGGGACGGTGGTGACGGGACGGGTGGAGCGCGGGAAGGTGAAGGTCGGGGAGGACGTGGAGATTGTGGGCTTCCGGCCGACGATGAAGAAGGTGGTGACCGGGGTGGAGATGTTCCGGAAGCTGCTGGACGAAGGGGTGGCGGGGGACAACGTCGGGGTGCTGCTGCGGGGGACGGAGAAGACGGACGTGGAGCGGGGGCAGGTGCTGGCCAAGCCGGGGTCGATTACGCCGCACACGAAGTTCAAGGCGCAGGTGTATGTGCTGACCAAGGACGAGGGGGGGCGGCACACGCCGTTCTTCAACGGGTATCGGCCGCAGTTCTACCTGCGGACGACGGATGTGACCGGGTCGATGCACCTGGGCGAGGGCGTGGAGATGATCATGCCGGGAGACAACACGGCGATCAATGCCGAGTTGATCACGCCGGTGGCGATTGAGAAGGGGTCGAAGTTCGCGATCCGCGAGGGCGGGCGGACGGTGGGCGCGGGCACGGTGACGGAGATTCTCGAATAGGTGACAGGGAACAGGTTATAGGTTACAGGGAACAGGTTACAGGGAGCAGGGGTTTGCGGCGTCAAGGCCTGGAGCCTGGAGCCTGAAGCCCGACAAGGTTCTATTACATGCGCGACATCATCACCTTGGCGTGCAACGAGTGCAAGCGGCGCAACTACAGCACGACCAAGAACAAGAAGAAGACGACTGAGCGGCTGGAGATCAAGAAGTATTGTCCGTTCTGCCGGACGCACACGCCGCACAGGGAAACGAAGTGAAGGTTACAGATTATAGGTTACAGGTTACAGGGTACAGGAGATGAGGTTACAGCGTGAGCACAGCAGGCCGTCTCGAGAGACCGCGTGCCGGCGTGCAGCCTGTGACCTGATCCCTGTTCCCTGTAACTTGAATAGAGGCCACTAGCTCAACTGGTAGAGCACCGGTCTCCAAAACCGGGGGTTGGGGGTTCAAGTCCCTCGTGGCCTGCCAGACCGGGACGGCAGCCGGAGCCCCGCGGTCAGGTCATCGCGCGAAGCCGCGCGAGGCGATAGGTCGAGGGGATCGGCGCAAGTGGAGACATGGGAACGGGCATGCTCGAAACCTTGAAGGGCGCACCGAAGAGCGGATTGGCCGGCATCGGGGGCTGGTGGTCCAGCCTGCGGACCTTCCTCTCCGAAGTCCGCAACGAGCTGAAGCGGGTGACGTGGCCGTCGCGCAAGGAGGTCTACGCGACGACCGTCGTCGTCATCCTGACGTCGATCTTCTTCGGCGTGTATCTCTGGGGGCTTGACCTCGTGTTGGGCAACCTGGTCCATCGGCTGTTCCTGTGGCTTGGTGCGGCATGACGGAGCTCCAGTCCAAGCAGTGGTACATCGTCCACACCTACTCGGGGTTCGAGAAGAAAGTGGCCGAGTCGCTGCAGCAGCGGGTGCAGGCGTACGGGCTCCAGGAAGAGATTGGCGAGGTGCTGATCCCGACCGAGGACGTCGTCGAGATGCGCGCGGGCCGGAAAGTCGTCACCTCGAAGCGGTTCTTCCCGGGCTACATCCTGGTCGAGATGTCGATGACCGACCACGCGTGGCACGTGGTGAAGAACACGCCGAAGGTGACGGGCTTTGTCGGGGCGGGCACGCGGCCAACCCCGCTCACCAAGGAGGAGGTCGATCAAATCCTCCTGCAGGTGAGCGCGGCGGCCGAGAAGCCGAAGCCGAAATACACGTTCGACAAGGGTGACCAGGTCCGGATCAACGAAGGGCCGTTCGCGAGCTTCAACGGCGTGGTGGACGAGGTCAACAGCGATCGCAATACGTTGAAGGTGATGGTGACGATCTTCGGCCGGTCGACGCCGGTCGAGCTCGACTTCCTGCAGGTCGAGAAAATCTAGGACAGGCGGCTCGAGACGATATGGCAAAGAAAGTCACGGCAATCGTAAAGCTCCAGATTGCGGCGGGCAAGGCCACGCCGGCGCCCCCGGTGGGCACCGCGCTCGGGCCCCACGGCCTGAACATCATGGACTTCTGCAAGAACTTCAACGCGAAGACCGCCAAGGAAGAGGGCCTCATCATTCCGGTGGTGGTGACGGTGTACGCGGACCGGTCATACAGCTTCATCACGAAGACCCCGCCGGCGGCCGTGTTGCTCAAACGGTCAGCCAACATCGCCAAGGGCTCGGCCGAGCCCAACAAGGCCAAGGTCGGGACGGTGACTGCCAAGCAGGTCGAGGAGATCGCCCGGCTCAAGATGCCCGACTTGAACTGCGATTCGCTCGAGTCGGCGGTCAAGACCGTCGCAGGGACGGCGCGCTCGATGGGGCTCGACGTCATTCAGTAGACCGCCCGGGACGGCACCCGGGCCGGAAACCGGTGGGAGGGCTCGAGAAGGGCCCGCTTGAACCACGGAGGAGTCATGCGAAAAGCAGGCAAGAAATTCACTGCCGCCCGCGCGCAGGTGCCCGATCGCGCCCTGTCGATCGAGGAGGCGGTGCCGCTCGTCCAGAAGGTCAAGTTTGCCAGATTCGACGAGACGGTCGAGCTCTCCATCCGCCTGGGCGTCGATCCCAAGCACGCGGACCAGATGGTGCGCGGCACGGTGGTGCTCCCGCACGGGCTCGGCAAGACCAAGAAAGTCCTGGCCATCGCGGGAGGCGAGAAACAGAAGGAAGCCAAGGACGCCGGCGCCGACGAGGTCGGCGGCGAGGAGCTCGTCGAGAGGATCCAGGGCGGCTGGATGGACTTCGAGGCCGTCGTGGCGACGCCCGACATGATGCGGGCCGTCGGCAAGCTCGGCAAGGTGCTCGGGCCCCGCGGCCTGATGCCGAACCCGAAGACCGGCACGGTCACCTTCGACATCGGCAAGGCGATCAAGGAGATCAAGGCCGGCAAGGTGGAGTTCCGCGTCGACAAGACCGGGATCATCCACGCGCCGGTCGGCAAGGCGTCCTTCGCGACCGATCGACTGGTCGAGAACACGCACGTGCTGGTCGACAGCATCATCAAAGCCAAGCCGGCCGCGTCGAAGGGCAAGTACATGAAGAGCATCACCCTGAGCTCGACGATGGGGCCGGGCGTGAGGATTGACACCGCGACCGTCGAGTCGGCCGTCCGCCGCTAGGCCACTTCGAGAAGGAACCAGACGAATGGCACTCACACGAGGCGAAAAGCACGACGAACTGGCGAGTCTCGAAGCGGTGTTCAAGAGCGTGGACAGCGCCGTGATGCTCGACTACAAGGGCTTGAACGTGCCGCAGGTGACCGAGCTGCGGCGCCAGGTCCGATCGGCCAAAGGCCGCTACCGCGTGGTGAAGAACACGCTCGTCAAGCGCGTGGTCAAGGGCACCGCCTTCGAGCCCATCAGCCAGTTCTGCGCGGGCGCGACCGCCGTGGCGGTCGGCGCCGACCCGGTGGCGCTCGCGAAAGTCCTGACGAGCTTCGCCAAGTCGGCGCCTGCGCTCAACATCAAGGGCGGCGTGGTGCACGGGCGGGCGATCAGGCCGGTCGAGGTGTCGGATCTCGCGACGATGCCCGGCAAGGCGGAACTCTACGCGAGGCTGCTCTTCCTGCTGCAGGCCCCGATGGTCCAGCTCGTGAGGGTGCTCAACGCGGCGCCGCGCGACCTGGTCAACGTGCTGTCGCAGGCGGAGAAGAAAAGGGAATCGTTGTAGGCCGGGTCTTCAGACCCGGCGAGACCGGGATCGACGCGTGGCCGCGGCAGCGAAGAGAAGCACAGGCATTCTTGATTGGTGAGGAGAACAGCAGCAATGTCCGAACTGACCCAACAGCAGGTGGTGGAGTACATCAAGGGCATCAGCGTGCTCGAGCTGTCGCAGCTCGTGAAGACGCTGGAGAAGGAACTGGGCGTGTCGGCGGCAGCGGCCATGCCGATGATGATGCCCTCCGGCGGCGGGGCGGGCGCGGCGACAGCGGCGCCGGCCGAGGAGCAGACGGAGTTCACCGTCGTCCTGACCGAGGTGGGCGCGAACAAGATCAACGTCATCAAGGTCGTGCGCGAGGTGACGAGCCTCGGGCTGAAGGAAGCCAAGGACCTCGTCGAGGGCGCGCCCAAGCCGGTCAAGGAAGCGGTGCCGAAGGACGAGGCCGCCGCGATCAAGAAGAAGTTCGAGGACGTCGGCGCCAAGGTCGAAGTCAAGTAGCGCGGGTCAGTGCGGCATCCGGGCGCGCGTCCGCCTTTGCCCTCCGGGCTGCGGCGCGACGCGCCACCCTTCCGAGTGTCCGCCGTGGCGAGACGAGGGTCACGAGAATGGCGTCAGGCGCGTGCCTGACTGATGTGGCGATCCTGCCCGTAGCTCCGAGAGAAGCATGTACAGCCTTCCGAAGAACGTCTACCGAGAGCGCATCGATTTCTCCAAGATCAAGACCACGGTTCCGATCCCGAACCTGATCGAGATCCAGAAGAAATCCTACGAACGGTTCCTGCAGATGAACCGGCTCCCGAACGAACGGGACGACGCCGGCCTCCAGTCGGTGTTCAAGTCCGTCTTCCCGATCAGCGACTTCCGGGAGAACTCGTCGCTCGAGTTCATCGACTACTCCATCGGAAACTGGGAGTGCAAGTGCAGCAAGCTGCAGGGCCTGCACCACCTGCGGAAGCCCTGCGCCCACTGCGGGGCCATCCTCGTCGCGGACCCGTACGGGGACCGCGAGGTGCTCTGCCCGCGCTGCGGCAAGGGCAACGATGCGCGCGGCGACGTCTGCGACATCTGCGGCAACACGGTCTCCCTGAAGCTCAAGTACGACGTCGAGGAGTGCCAGGAGCGGGGCATGACCTTCGCGGTGCCGCTCAAGGTCACCATCCGCCTCGTCGTCTGGAACAAGGACCCGGAGACGGGCGCCAAGACCATCCGCGACATCAAGGAGCAGGAGGTCTACTTCGGCGACATCCCGCTGATGACCGAGAACGGCACGTTCATCATCAACGGCACCGAGCGCGTCATCGTCTCGCAGCTGCACCGATCGCCCGGCGCCTTTTTCCACTCGGAGGACAAGGCGCTGTATGTGGCGCAGGTGATCCCGTACCGCGGCTCGTGGGTCGAGTTCGAGTACGACGCGAAGAACCTGCTCTACGTGCGCATCGACCGCAAGCGGAAGTTCCTGGCCACCGTCTTCCTGCGCGCCCTCGGGCTGCGCGGCGGCGACGAGATCATCCGGACCTTCCACAACGTCGATCGCATCTACCTCCGGCAGGGCGCGCTCTACTGGAGCGTCGCCGAGAGCCTGGTCGGCCTGCGCGCCGGTGAGGACATCCCCATCCCCGGCACCGAGACGGTCATCGCCAAGGGCCGCAAGATCACGCTGTCGGCGATCACCGCCCTCCGCAAGGCCGGCGTCGAGGCCATCCGCGTGGACGAGGCGGAGCGCGAGGGCGCGCACGCGGCGGCTGACGTCGTCGATCCGGAGACGGGCGAGATCATCCTCGAAGCCAACGACGAGGTGACGCACCGCGTCATCGCGCTCGCGCAGGAGAAGAACGTCGACCGCGTCGACGTGTTCTTCCCCGAGCGAGACGAGGTCGGCTCGACCATCTCGCAGACGCTCAAGAAGGACCCGATCCGGACGCACGAAGAGGCGCTCATCGAGATCTACCGGCGCCTCCGCCCGGGCGACCCGCCGACGCTCGACTCGTCGCGGTCGCTCTTCGAGAACATGTTCTTCAACCCGCAGAAGTACGACTTCTCGCGGGTCGGCCGCCTGAAGCTGAACACCAAGCTCGGCCTGACGACCCCGCTCGACGAGAAGATCCTGCACCCGCAGGACTTCTACGAGGTCATCCGCTACCTCCTGAAGCTGCGCAAGAACCCGGCCTACGTGGACGACATCGACCACCTCGGCAACCGGCGCGTGCGCTCGGTCGGCGAGCTGCTCGAGAACCAGTTCCGAATCGGCCTGGTCCGCATGGAGCGCGCGATCAAGGAGAAGATGTCGGTCTACCAGGAAATGGCGACCGCCATGCCGCACGACCTGATCAACGCGAAGCCGGTCATGGCCGCGATCCGCGAGTTCTTCGGGTCGTCCCAGCTCTCGCAGTTCATGGACCAGACCAACCCGCTCTCGGAGGTCACGCACAAGCGGCGCCTCTCGGCCCTTGGGCCCGGCGGGCTGTCGCGCGAGCGGGCGGGGTTCGAGGTGCGCGACGTGCACCCGACGCACTACGGCCGCATCTGCCCGATTGAGACGCCGGAAGGCCCGAACATCGGCCTGATCTCGTCGCTCTCGTGCTACGCGCGGATCAACGAGTTCGGCTTCATCGAGTCGCCCTACCGGAAGGTCAAGGACGGCCGGGTCGTCGACTACGCGATCATCACCAATGCCGGCACGAGCAAGCACAAGGCTGGCGAGGTGGTCGAGGCGTCGGAGATCATCGAGGATCTCGGCGGCGGCAAGAAGCGCGCGAAGAAGGGCATCGAGTTCGAGCCCCACTCGTTCTACCTCTCCGCCTGGGAGGAGGACCAGTACATCATCGCGCAGGCCAACGCGAGCCTCGACGAGAGCCTGCACCTCACGCAGGAGCGCGTGAACGCCCGCCAGGCCGGCAACTTCATCCTCGCGCCGCGCGAGAACGTCCAGTTCATCGACGTGTCGCCCAAACAGCTCGTGTCGGTCGCCGCGTCGCTCGTGCCGTTCCTCGAGCACGACGACGCGAACCGCGCGCTGATGGGATCGAACATGCAGCGCCAGGCCGTGCCGCTGCTCCGCGCACGGGCGCCCTTTGTCGGCACCGGCATGGAGTACGTGACGGCCCGCGACTCGGGCGCCGTCGTCGTGGCCCGCCGGGGCGGGTCGGTCGACTACGTCGACTCGCAGCGCATCGTCGTCCGCGTGGAAGGGGAGGGCGGGGATGTCAGCAAGGAGATGGGCGCCGACATCTACAACCTGACCAAGTTCCGGCGGTCGAACCAGAACACCTGCATCAGCCAGAAGCCGATCGTCCGCGTCGGGCAGAAGGTCGCCAAGGGCCAGGTGCTCGGCGACGGACCGTGCACCGAGCTCGGCGAGCTGGCGCTCGGGCGGAACGTGCTCGTCGCCTTCATGCCGTGGCGCGGGTACAACTTCGAGGACGCGATCCTCGTGTCCGAGCGGATGGTCAAGGACGACTACTACACCTCAATCCACATCGAGGAATTCGAGATCGAGGCGCGCGACACGAAGCTCGGGCCGGAGGAGATCACGCGGGACATCCCGAACGTGTCGGAGACGTTCCTGCGCGATCTCGACGACAGCGGCATCATCCGGATCGGCGCCAACGTGAAGGCGGGCGACATCCTGGTGGGCAAGGTCACGCCGAAGGGCGAGACGCAGCTCACGCCGGAAGAGAAGCTGCTGCGCGCGATCTTTGGCGAGAAGGCCGGCGATGTCCGAGACGCGTCCCTCATCTGCCCGCCGGGCATCGAGGGGATCGTCGTCGGCGTGAAGATTTTCTCGCGGAAGGGGATCGAGAAGGACGACCGGGCCAAGGCCATCGAAGCCGAAGAGCTCGAGATGATGGAGAAGAACCTCCAGGACGAAGTCAGAATCCTCCACGACGAGGTGAAGAAGCGCGTGGTCCGCATGCTGGTCGGGCAGACGGTCCGCACGGACCTGTTCGACGAGTTCGGGCGCGACCGGATCCTCAAGAAGGGGACCGTGCTCGCCGAGGACGGGCTCGAGCCTGTGCCCTACGAGGCCATGGTCCGCATCAAGGTGGCCGGCGATGACCCGCGGCTCGAAGACGACCTGCGGGACCTCGAGGAGCGCACCGAGCGCCAGGTCGAGGTGATCAAGCAGCTCTTCGAGGAGAAGAAGGAGAAGGTCCGCCGCGGCGACGAGCTGCCTCCGGGCGTGATCAAGCTGGTGAAGGTGTATGTCGCGATGAAGCGCAAGCTGTCGGTCGGCGACAAGATGGCCGGCCGTCACGGCAACAAGGGCGTCATCGCGCGCATCCTCGCCGAAGAGGACATGCCGTACCTGCCGGATGGCACGCCGGTCGAGATCGTGCTCAACCCGCTCGGCGTGCCGTCGCGAATGAACGTCGGCCAGATCCTCGAGACCCATCTCGGGTGGGCCGCCCGGGCGCTCGGCCTCTACTTCGCGACGCCCGTGTTCGACGGCGCGACCGAAGGCGAGATCAAGAACTGGCTCGAAAGGGCCGGCATGCCCTCGACCGGCAAGACGAGGCTCTTCGACGGGATGACCGGCGACGCGTTCGAGCAGGACGTGACGGTCGGCTACATCTACATGCTGAAGCTGTCGCACCTGGTCGACGACAAGATCCACGCCCGATCGATCGGGCCCTACTCGCTCATCACGCAGCAGCCGCTCGGCGGCAAGGCGCAGTTCGGCGGCCAGCGGTTCGGGGAGATGGAGGTCTGGGCGCTCGAGGCCTACGGCGCCGCGCACATCCTCCAGGAGCTGCTCACGGCCAAGTCGGACGATGTAACCGGCCGCGCGAAGATCTACGAGGCCATCGTCAAGGGGGACGCGTCGTTCACCCCGGGTTTGCCCGAGTCGTTCAACGTGCTGATCCGCGAGCTGCAGTCGCTCTGCCTGGACGTGGAGCTGCTCAAGACGAAGAAGAAGCCGCAGCCGCCGGAGGTGGCGCCTCCGGAACAGCCGGCGCTCCAGGAAGTGTAGGGCGGGGCTTCCGCCTTCGCGGAACGCTTCGGCGGACCGCCGGAGCCTTGGCCAAGGCGGTCAGCCCCGATGTGGAAGGCGGCCCGGCAGGCCGCCCGAACGGTGACAGAGAAGGAACCCATGAGACCTAGTTTTCACGACAAGGGTTCGTTGATGGCCGATTTCGACGCCATCCGCATCAGCCTGGCGTCGCCCGAGAAGATCCAGTCCTGGTCGCACGGTGAAGTGACCAAGCCGGAGACGATCAATTACCGCACGTTCAAGCCCGAGCGCGACGGGCTGTTCTGCGCGAAGATCTTCGGCCCGATCACCGACTGGGAGTGCCTCTGCGGGAAGTACAAGCGGATGAAGCACCGCGGCGTCATCTGCGACAAGTGCGGGGTCGAAGTCACGCAGGCCAAGGTCCGCCGCGAGCGCCTCGGCCACATCACGCTGGCGACCCCGGTCAGCCACGTCTGGTTCTTCAAGGGCCTGCCGAGCCGGATCGGCCACCTGCTCGACATCTCGCTCCGCGACCTCGAGCGCATCCTCTACTTCGAGGCCTACGTCGTCGTCGATCCGGGCGACACGGACATGAAGCAGAACCAGCTCCTGACCGAGGAGCAGTTCCGCAAGGCCCGCGAGGACTACGGCAACCGGTTCCGCGCGCACATGGGCGCCGAGGCGATCAAGGAGCAGCTCAAGCGGGTCGACGTCGAAAAGATGGCGCTCGAGCTGCGCGACAAGATGCGCGGCGAGAATTCCGCGCAGAAGAAACTGAAGTACGCCAAGCGGCTCAAGGTCGTCGATTCCTTCCGGAAGTCCACGAACAAGCCCGAGTGGATGATCCTGGACGTGATTCCGGTGATCCCGCCGGAGCTCCGGCCGCTCGTGCCGCTCGACGGCGGCCGCTTCGCGACCTCCGACCTGAACGACCTCTACCGGCGCGTCATCAACCGGAACAACCGGCTGAAGAAGCTCATCGAGCTCAAGGCGCCCGACGTGATCATCCGGAACGAGAAGCGCATCCTCCAGGAAGCCGTTGATGCGCTCTTCGACAACGGCCGGCGCGGGCGGGTGCTTCGCGGCGCGAACAACCGGCCGCTCAAGTCGCTCTCCGACACGCTCAAGGGCAAGCAGGGCCGGTTCCGCCAGAACCTGCTCGGCAAGCGCGTCGACTACTCCGGCCGCTCGGTCATCGTCGTCGGCCCGGAGCTGAAGCTCCACCAGTGCGGCCTGCCGAAGAAGATGGCGCTCGAACTGTTCAAGCCGTTCATCTACAACAAGCTCGAAGAGCGCGGCCAGGTGGCGACCATCAAGCAGGCCAAGGAGATGGTCGAGCAGCAGAAGCCCGAGGTGTGGGACATTCTCGAAGAGGTCATCCGCGAGCACCCGGTGCTCCTGAACCGCGCGCCGACGCTGCACCGCCTGGGCATCCAGGCGTTCGAGCCGGTGCTCGTCGAGGGCAAGGCCATCCGGATCCACCCGCTCGTCTGCACCGCGTTCAACGCGGACTTCGACGGCGACCAGATGGCGGTCCACATTCCGCTCTCGCCCGAGGCGCAGATCGAGGCCTCGGTGCTGATGATGTCGTCGAACAACATCCTGTCGCCGGCCAGCGGATCGCCCATCGCGATTCCCTCGCAGGACATCGTGCTCGGCGTCTACTACCTGACCCGCGCCAAGCCCGGCGCGAAGGGCGAGGGCCGCGCGTTCGGCACGACCGAGGACGTCCTGCTCGCGCTGGCGAGCGGCGAGGTCGAGACCCTGACCTCGATCCGCCTCCGGTACAAAGGCGAGCTGCAGGACCTGACGGCTTCACGCGACAACCAGGACGTGCTGCACACCGAAGTGCAATCGGTGGACAGCAAGATCATCAACACGACCGTCGGGCGCGTCATCCTGAACGACACGCTGCCCGGGGAGATGCCCTACGTCAACGGCCAGCTGAAAAAGAAGGGTCTCCAGCAGCTCGTGCAGTACTGCTACCTGCGGTTCGGGCTCCCGAAGACCGTCGAGATGCTCGACGCCCTGAAGGACCTCGGGTTCCTCTACGCCACGATGTCGGGCCTGTCGATCGGGATCGACGACCTCGTCGTGCCGAAGGAAAAGGAGGCGCTCGTCGAGTCCGCCCGGCAGGAAGTGATCCGCGTCGAGCAGCAGTACCTCGAGGGCGCCATCACCAACGGCGAACGCTACAACAAGGTGATCGCCATCTGGTCGGACGTCACCGAGCGGATCGCCGACAAGATGTTCGGCGGGATGCAGGCCAACGATCGCGAGGGCGACAACTTCAACGCCGTCTACATCATGGCCGACTCGGGCGCCCGCGGCAGCAAGCAGCAGATCCGGCAGTTGGCCGGGATGCGCGGCCTGATGGCGAAGCCGTCCGGCGAGATCATCGAAACGCCCATCACGTCGAACTTCCGTGAAGGGCTGACGGTGCTGCAGTACTTCATCTCGACGCACGGCGCCCGCAAGGGCCTGGCCGACACGGCGCTCAAGACGGCCGACTCCGGCTACCTGACGCGCCGGCTCGTGGATGTCGCGCAGGACGTGATTATCTCCGAGCACGACTGCGGCACGATGGACGGCATCGAGGCGCAGGCCATCGTCGAGGGCGGCGAAATCATCGAGCCGCTTCGGGACCGCATCGTGGGCCGGGTGGCCCTCGAGGACATCAACGATCCGTTCACCAACGAGACCATCTGCAAGGGGAGCGACGAGATCACCGAGGACCTGGGCTCGGCCATCCAGGACTCGGGCATCGAGCGCGTGAAGATCCGCTCGGTGCTGACCTGCGAGTCGCGCCGCGGCGTGTGCGCCAAGTGCTACGGGCGCGACCTGGCGGCCGGGCGGCTGGTCGAGCTCGGGCAAGCGGTCGGCGTCATCGCGGCCCAGTCGATCGGCGAGCCCGGCACGCAGCTGACGATGCGGACCTTCCACATCGGCGGGACGGCGTCACGAGTCGCCGAGCAGTCGACGCTCGAGGCCGGTCATCGCGGGATGGTCAAGTTCCAGGGGCTGCAGACCGTGCGCGGCCGCCAGCAGGTCGACGGCTCTGACAACATCGTCGTCATGAACCGCGCCGGGTCGCTCGTGCTGCAGGACGACAAGGGCCGCGACCGCGAGCGCCACCCGATCGTCTACGGCGCGCGGCTGAAGGTGCGCGAAGGGCAGCAGGTCGAGAAGGACCAGGTGCTGGCCGAGTGGGATCCGTACACCGTGTCGATCCTCACCGACATCGGCGGCCAGATCCGGTTCAAGGACATCATCGAGGGCGTGACGGTGCACGAGGAAGTCGACGAGGTCACCGGCCTCTCGCGCCTCATCATCGTCGACTCGCCGGATGAGAAGAAACAGCCGACCATCGAGATCAAGACGCACGAGGGCACGCGGCGGTACCACATGCCGTCGCGGGCGCACATGATGGTGCACGACGGCGAGGAGGTCTACGCGGGCGACGTGCTCGCGAAGATCCCGCGCGAGACGACCAAGACCAAGGACATCACGGGCGGCCTGCCGCGCGTCGTGGAGCTCTTCGAGGCGCGCAAGCCGCGCGACCCGGCCGTGATGAGCGCGATCGACGGGATGGTCCGCTACGGCGGCGTCGTGAAGGGCAAGCGGAAGATCATCATCGTCCCCGACGACGCGACGGTGCCGGAGCACCCGGAGTACGAGATCCAGCGCGGCGTGCACGTGAACGTCCAGGAAGGGGAGCGCGTTCGGGCCGGCGATGCGCTGATGGACGGCCCGAAGAACCCGCACGACATCCTGAGCGTGCTCGGCGAGAAGGCGCTGCAGCGGTACCTGACGGACGAAATCCAGGAGGTCTATCGGCTGCAGGGCGTCACGATCAACGACAAGCACATCGAAACGATCGTGCGCCAGATGATGCGGTGGGTGAAGATCGAGGACGTGGGCGACACAGAGTTCCTCGTCGAGGACGTGGTGGACAAGTTCCGGTTCCGGGAGGAGAACGAGCGCGTGATTCTCGAGGGCCGGACGCCGGCGAAGGGCCGGACGGTGCTGCTCGGGATCACGAAGGCGTCGCTCTCGACCGAATCGTTCATCTCGGCCGCCTCCTTCCAGGAGACGACGCGCGTGCTGACCGAAGCGTCGATCTCGGGGAAGGTGGACTTCCTGCGGGGCCTGAAGGAGAACGTGACGATGGGCCGGCTGATCCCGGCCGGGACGGGATTCGAGTACTACCGGCAAGTGCGGATTCCGCCGGACGAGCCGCCGCCACCGCCGCCGCCGTCTGAAGAGGAGCTGGAGCTGGAGCGGGAGATGGAGTACTTCATCGAGCCCGAGGAAGCGCTCGGCCCGCCGGCGGACGTCAAGGAATAGGGAAGAGGCGACCGGGGCTCTCGCCGAGCCTCGATCGCCCTGTCGATTCGGCCGATTCAACGGGGGTGGCGGTTCTCCGGAGCCGTCACCCCCGTCTTCGTTGGGCCGGCGGCGCAATGGCCTGATTTCAGCCGCGGCGTGCCGGGAGTGCGGGACGGGCCGTGTCGCCGCACTCGACGTCGCGTCCGGCCGGCCGGTTCGAACGCCATGCGCGGAACGGTTCCAGCGAGTCCCGGACCTGCTCGGCGACACGGACCTTCTCGGCCCAAGTGAGAGTTCGCCGCGACCGCTGCCACGCCGCCTGGCGTTCGAGGAACTTCTCAAAGTTCATCGTCGAGTAGGTCGAGTCAGTCCGGCACCGGTACCGCCACGAGCACGTCCACGTCGACTGAATCGTACCGGGTTTGTCGGCGGGCCAGTTCGGTGAGACGATGGGTCCTGCAGAGCGGCCAGGTCGGCTCGGATCCGAATCGACCCATCTTCTCGACCGCGCAGCGCCAACCCGGAGGTGTTCCCATGCACTCG
The DNA here is from genome assembly GCA_963695795.1 of uncultured Acidobacteriota bacterium. GTDB lineage: Bacteria > Acidobacteriota > Vicinamibacteria > Vicinamibacterales > JAKQTR01 > CAVOHU01. The sequence continues at coordinate 148,418 of CAVOHU010000005.1, forward strand.
CCCGCACGCGCCATCGTCTTGAGTCTGCTCGTTCTCGCTTCGGTCGCGGCGACCGGCGCGCGGGTGGCTTCGTCAGCCCAGGCGGGCGCACAGCCCACCGCCAGGCCTGAGGCCACCTCGCTCCTCGGCCGGCCCTTGTACCCGATCGAGCTCGCCCCCGAGGCGAAGAAGATTGCCGAGGCGAACCTGCAGGCGGCGCGCGAGGCGCTCGCCAAGTCGCCCGGGAGCGCCGACGCCGTGCTGTGGCTGGGCCGATGCGCGGCCGTCGCCGGACACGTCCGCGAGGCGATCGAGACCTTCACAGGAGGGATCGAGCAGTTCCCTGCGGATGCCCGGTTCTATCGCCACAGGGGCCACCGCTACGTGTCCGTGCGCGAATTCGACAAGGCGATTGCCGACCTGGCGAAGGCGTCGCAGCTCGTCGCGGGGAAGCCCGATCAGATGGAGCCGTCGACGGCCAACCCGACGGTGATGGGAAGCGAGACCCTGCACTACGCCATCTACTATCACCTCGGCTTGGCGCACTATCTCGAGGGCGATTTCGCACGGGCGCTGCCCGTCTACCGGGAGTGCCTGGCGGTGGCCAGGGTCAATAACGACGACCAGATGGCGGGCGTGAGCCACTGGCTGTACATGACGCTGCGCCGGCTCGGCCGCGCCGGCGAGGCGGCGAAAGTGCTGGAGTCGATCGTGCCGGGCATGAAGGTCAAAGAGGACCAGCAGGTACTACGACCTGCTCTTCATGTACAAGGGACTGAAGACGGCTGACGATCTGCTCAAGGCCGGAGGCGACCCCGTGTCAGCCGCGACGGTCGCCTACGGCGTGGCCAACTGGCATCTCTACAACGGCCGGAAAGAAGAGGCTAGACAGCTCTTCGAAAAGATCATCACGGGGCCGAACTGGATGCCCTTCGGCTTAATCGCGTCCGAGGCCGAGCTGGCGAGGATGAAGGGCGGCGCGTGACGCGTGCTCTCGTCGCTCTCCTCGTGTCGTCTCTTGGCATCGTCCAGGTGCCGTCTTCCCTGGACCGGCGTCTTGGCCGGATGGTGGTGACGTTTCCTCTCGATGGTCCGGCAGTCGAAAGGACCGTTCTCTCGATGGGGACAATGACTCGAGCCTGCATAGGTCTCGAGGGCACCCCTCGGCCCTTCGCCGTCTGGCTGGCAAGTCCGACGAGTCGATTGGAACGGAGGCTCGACCTTTCCGAGCTCACCCTCGGCGAGGGACTTCGACTGATGATTGGATACGCGAAAGGCTATCAGTGGGAAGAGCTGGACGGTGTTGTTCTTGTGAGGCCCGTTCCTGACCCGCAACACCCGAGCATTCTCGACAATACAGTGCGAGAGTTCACGGCCAAGGAGGCGACGATCGGGCATCTCCTCGAGGCCGTCCACCGGTTGTATGCCCACGACTACCGGTCCGGGGGATGGGGTGGTTCGATAGGTGGGCCGCCGTACGTGCCCGGGTCTGCAGTCGAGCGCCGCCCCCAGATTCAACAGGGCATGGCGAGGACCATTTCGATCGAGGTCCGCAACACGACCGTCCGAGGCGTACTGAACGCGATTGTGAAAACCTACGGCGAGATGCTGTGGTATGTCACCTATGTCGGAGACGATTCGTCGTACGAGAACTGCAGGATTTCCTTCCGGAGCGCCGACGGCCGGGCCGTGACTGCAACAGCGCATTCGCAAAAGTAGCTGGGGATTCGGCGGCGGGCCGCTGCTGACGAAACCGCGGCGGGAGTGATCGGCCGTGCTGCGAGGGCTAACCGACTACCTCCGCTGCAGCTTTCTCAATTGCGCGAGCTTGCGCTCGGCCAGCTCCTTGACGTCCGGACCCTCTTCGGTCAGCAGGGCGCCGGTGGAGGCGGCCACCATGCGCCAGAGGTTCTCGGCCACGGTGATCTGCCCAAGTCCCTCGGCGCACAGGCCGAGCAGGTACTGAACGGTCGTCGCGGAAACCCCGGGCCCCGGCGGCAGGTTCACCTGGTCGAGCTCCTTCCGCGCTTCGGTCCAGTTCCCGAGCGCGATGAGCGCCATCGCGCCGTTCAGGTGCAGGACCGACGCTTCGGCCGGCTCGATCTTCTCGGCGAGCCTCGCCCGGTAGTCGAGCAGCAGCTTGTTGAAGAGCACCGTCTGATCGGTCATCGGGACGACGCGTGGCGTCGTCGTCACGGTCAGCTCGGCGGTCTTCGGGTCGCCGGTCTTCGAGATGCACTCGACCGCGAGTTTCTGCCCGCGCCGGCGCGTGGCGAGGAGCGCGGCAAAGGCGGTGCCGCTCGCCACGTTCTGGCCGTCCACCCGCCGGATCGCATCGCCCGGAACGATGCCGGCGCCAGCCGCGGCGCCGCCCGGATCCACCCGCACGACGACGGCGCCCTCGCGTTCCAGGACGTCGATGGCGAGCATCCCCACCGAGGGCACGAACCTCGCGGGGATCTCCTCGAGCTGCGCGAGCATCGAGAGCCTCGAGGCCTGGTCGTTCAGATCGACCTCGAGGACGTCCGGCTCGCCGCTCCCGGCCGCGAGAATCGAGACGAACACCTGGCCCGTCTTGCCGTTCGGCACCTGCGCGATGGTCGCCACGCCCTGGACGCCGAGCGCGCCGGCCATCTGCGCCGAGAGCTCGATGCGCGCGTCGGCCGCCACCTTCTTGGCCGAGTCGCTGAGCGCGTAGTGATTCCGATCGAACGCCAGCCAGTCGTCGTCGAGCTGCGCTTTTTGCATCACGGGCCGGACGGCTTCTCCTGCCGGCAGATAGAACATCACCGATCCGGCTTCAGCCGTCGTCTGCTCGAGCCGCTGGCGGAGATCCGGCCCGCCGCGGAGGCCTTGCGGCAGTCCGGTCACGGCGAGAATCGCGATGGCCGGCCGGACCCGTGGCCTGAGCGACACGGTGTCGCCGGTCTTCAGATCGACGCGCTTGATGTAGCGCCCCCAGCTGGCGCGGACATCCACGGTGTGCGATCCCTGGCACACGTTGTCGATCCCGATCGGAGTCGCGCCCTTCAGTTCGCCGTCCAGGAACACCGACAGGCCTGCGGGATCGCCTTCGACGCGGACCGTGGCAACCGAAGGCGCCAGGACCTCGGGATCCATCGTGTAGTCGGATGGTTCCTTGATGGTCAGCTGCCCCGGCGCCGTCATGTAGCACTCTTTGCGGAATTCCACCGTGTGCGCCCCGGGCGTGACGTCGGCGATGACGAGCGGCGCCGACGCAGTGGCGAGGGTGGCGTTCTTTCTCGCCAGGGCGTCGGCAAACTCCGCGGGCGCCGGCCCGGGCACGGTGGTGCCTTTCGAGGTTCCGTCGATCACGACCTCGACGCCGGCCGGGCTCGTGACGACGCGCACGACCGCCGACACGCGTTCCATCTCGGCCGCGACCGCCTGGTTCGGCGTCGTCGCGGCGACCTGGAACGGCTTCGAATACGGCGCGTACCCCAACCGCTTGGCCGTCAGCATGTGCGACCCCACGACGAGCGGCAGCGTCAGGGGACCCTTGTCCACCGCAATCGATTTGCCGTCGACCTCCGCCTGGGCGTCCTGGGGTGTGACCGAGATCTGAACGTCAGAGATGTTGAGCTTCTTGACCTCGGCGAAGTGCGTCCGGATGCGGGGCGAAGTGGACGCCGGCAGGTCGTACCTCGGGTCGCGCTCGAGCAGCAGCTTGAAGTCCGCCCTGGCGCCCTCCCAGTCCTGCTTGAACGCCTTGCAGCGCGCTCGCATTTCGAGTGCGGTCACGAGCACCGCGACGACCGCCGGATCCGACGCCACCTGGACTTCGATTTTCGAGATCGCCTGGTTCAGAAGGGGAAGCGCCCCGGCGTAGTCCTGCGCGTCGTACGCCTTCCGGGCCTCCGCGAGCACGTCCAGGCCGCTGCCGGCCTGCGGGAGTCCGGTCGCGGCCGCGGACGGGTTCGGCAGGGCGAGGCAGGCGATGATGGCGGCGAGCGCGATGGCCAGCGAGCGGCAGCGCCAGCCGCCGGCCTTCATGCGCTCGCGTCGAACGGTCGGGTACAGCCTCATCGCGCGCCTCACTGGAAGATCAGAACGGTTTCCGTTCGCTCGTCGTACACGAAGAGCCGGCCCGCCGAATCGAGCATCAGCGCGCGGCCCCGCCGGAACGCCCCCGGGTTCTTCTCGGGCACGTTGAAGGTGAGGGTGTAGGCGCCATCCGGCTTGAAGACGAGCACGGACTCCGACTCACGGTCGAGCACATAGAGGTGGCCGAACGGATCGAAACCGATGTCGACCGGGTTCTTGAACTCGTATCCTGTGCCCTTGTTGGGGATCTTCCGCAACGGCTTGCCGTCGCGGTCGGTTACGACGACGGCCTTCGTGTCGCGATCGAGGGCCGCCAGTTCGTCGAGCGCGTTGATGGCGAGGCGGCTGGCGTCGATGGCCGCGAAGGGGCCGACGAAGCCGCCGGACGAACCGAACCGAAGCACCGACTGCGAGTTCGCGTCCGCGACCAGCACATCACCCGAGGTCTGCACGACGGCCGCGCGAACCTCGTCGAGCGCCTTCGGCGTCTTGTCCGGCTTCGGCGTCGAAAGAAGAATAGGCGGATCCTGGTCGAAGCGGAGCGATCCCTTGCCGGAAATCACCGAGCGCCCGTCTGGAGCGACCGAGACGCCATACACCGGGTCGACTGGCACGGACCGCGCGAATTTCCCGGCCCGGTCGAAATAGAGCACGGCGTTCTCGCACGCCACGATTGGAGCATCGTCGCGGCCGGATGCGAGGGCTACCACGTTCTTGATCTTGCCGGTCGGCCCGCCGCCAAGCGTCTTGTTCGCGTACGAATAGGCGGGCAGGCCCGTGCCAGGCAGCACGTAGATGCGATAGAGAATCGTGTTGAGCGCGAGCGCCCGGGCCGCCTCAGGGGTGTTGCTGAACCTGATGCGGACACGCTGGAGCTCCTCGATCGCTCGGGCGGGCTGTCCGACTTTGACGAGCGACAGCGCCATGCCGATCTGCGCCCGGGCTGACCAGATGGAGCGCGGATACTTGCCGGCCACTTCCCGGTAGCTCGCCATCGCGTCGTCGTTGCGATCGAGGAGCCGCTGCGCTTCGCCCGAATAGTATCCGGCCGCTGGGACCGCATCGCTCCTCGGGAAGAGCATGCCGACCCGCGCGAAGCTCGCGATGGCCGCATCGGCGTCCTCGGCTGTTCGGCCCTTCGCCATGGCCACTCGCCCGAGCAGGACGTAGGCCATCGGCGCTGAAGCGCTTTGCGGGTACTTCTTGAGCAGCAGGTCGGCGTTCTCCTGCGCGCCGTTCGGGTTCCCGGCGATGTCGAGCTCGTAGTTGGCAATCTGGAGCAGCGCGACATCGGCCACCGAGCTGGTGGGGTACTGTTCGACGACCGCCCTGAAGTCCTTGATGGCTTCCTGGAATTTCCGGTTCTCGAGGAAGCTCATGCCGGCGTTGAGCCGCATGCGCGCCTGCTCCTCGATCGACTGCATTTGCGCGGCGAGGCTGGCGCCCTGCGCCGCGAGGAACGCGAGGCCGATCGCCGCGAGGATCAGGTGACGGGTTCTCATTGGATGTTCACCTTGGCCGCTCCGCCGGAGCGGATCGTGACCGGCTCTTTCCGGTTCCTGCCAACGCCCGGCGGGCAGGTCAGGTTCACGGAGTAGGTGCCCGGAGCGAGCGATACCGGCGCGAAGGGCGCGTAGTCCAGGTCCTTCGGCCCCACCGATGCCCGGCACGCTTCGAGCGCCGGCATCACGGTCAGGTGCAGCTCGCCGAGGTCGGGCGCTTCGATGACCGGCTGCCGATTCACGGCCGGATCGACCGTCACCGCCCAGTCGAGCAGGTACTCCGCAGCGACCAGCCGGATCACGTGCTGGCCAGTCAGGCTGATCCGGTGCGTCTGAGCCGGTGGCGAGAGGACCCTTCCGCCTTCCATGATCTGGAAGGAGTACGCGCCCTCCGCGACCACCGTGACCGGTTCCTGGCGTGCAGCTTCCATCTGGAACGAGACGCGCCCGGAAGCGATTTCCTCGGCCGTCAGCGTCTTGCTGATGGCCGAGAATCCGCGAAGCGCCAGGCGCAGCTGGGGTTTCGATCCGCGATCGACCTCGATGTCGGCAGGCGTCGGCTTGGCGACGAACGAACCGTTGATCGTGATCGACGCGCCGGGCGGCGTCGTTTCGATTCGAAGCAGGGCCTTCGCGGGAGCTGATTCCGGCGTCGCCGGCGTGTTCTTGACCGGGCTCCCCGCCGGCTGGGTCGTGCCGACGTCTTCTGCAGGCGTCGGTCTGAGCCCGATCCACAGAGCCATGCCGAGCGCGGCGACGACGAGTACGCCGATGAGCCCCACCGTGAGCTTGCTCATCCCGCCGGTACCCTGAAGCGTCCCCGTATCGACGATCCCGGCCGGCACCTTGGGCCCGGCAACGGGCCGGCCGGGCACCGTCGCGTTGATGACCGCCGCCCCGGCCGGGGCGGCCTTCAACGGCGCGACGACGGTTCCGCCCGACTGCAGCTCCATCCGGGCGAGCTGCAAATCGGCCGCCAGGTCCGCCGCCGTCTGGTAACGTTCGTTCGGGTCCTTGGCGAGGGCGCGATCGACATACGAGGCCAGCCCCGCCGAGATGGAGGGATCGGCGAGCGTGACCGGATCCGGCGCCTCCTGCAGGATCCGGTGGGCGATGACGGTCGGCGACTCGCCGTCGAACGGCTTCCGGTTCGCCAGCAACTCGTAGAGCACGACACCGACGGCGAAGATGTCGGCGCGGGAATCGACCGCTCCGCGGCCGAACCGTTCCGGCGCCATGTACGCCACGCTGCCGAAGGACTTGTCCCCCTGCGTCACCGTCGAGGCCGCGACGCGCGCGATCCCGAAATCCAGCAGCTTCACGGTGCCGTCGGGCTGCATCCACACATTGGCGGGCTTGACGTCGCGATGGATGACGCCGGAGGCGTGCGCGTGATGGAGACCCGTGCAGAGCTGGATGACGGCGTCGAGCTTTTCGTCGGGCGTCATCGGCGGCTGTTTGCGCATGCGGCCCGCGAGGCTCTGGCCCTTGAGAAACTCCATCGCGATGTACGAGTTCCCGTCGGCTTCGCCGAATTCGTACACGGTGACGATGTTCCGGTGCTGGAGCCGGGCCGCGGCCCGGGCCTCCTTGAAGAACCTCGCCTTCGCCTCGTCGTCATCGGAGAGGTCGGCGAGCATCACCTTGATGGCCACCTCGCGATCCAGCACCGGGTCGCGCCCGCGATAGAGCACGCCCATGCCGCCGCGTCCGACTCGTTCGACGATTTCGTAGCGTCCGATGCTCGACGGATCACCCACGCGCCTGCTCCCTACCTTTCCTCGTTCAACGCCCGACCGTCCGAAGTGCCTTGAGCCTGGCGGCCGACGTCTGGTATCGCTCGTCGGTCGGCGCCAGGAGCTTCAGCACGCGGTCGTACTGCTCGGCGGCCTGCGTGCTTCGTCCGGCCGCGTCATGCTGCCTGGCCTTCGCGAACGCGTCCGCCGCCTCGCGCTCGATGCGCTCGCGAAGCACGCGAATGAGTTCGCCGACCTCCGCGAGCGACTGATCGGCCTGTCGCGCGCGCTCGAGCTCCGCGAGCGCCTGCTTGAGGTCGCCCCCCTCCTCGAATTTCCTCGCGCCGGCGATGATCAGGCGCGCCTGCGTGGCCAGGCCGTACTTGGCTTCGGCGAGAAGGCTCGTGACCGACTGATAACCACGCTCTTCGGCCGCGATGGCCGACAGCACCGAGATGGCCTCGGGGTATTTGGCGGTCCGCATCAGCTCGACGGCCTTCTGGTACCAGTCGTTCAACAATCGCGAGCGCTCACGCCACGCCTCGGTGCTTTCGCCAGTCCGCCTCGTTACCGGTGGGTAACCACCGGCGGAGGGCCGGTAGGCCTCAGCCGCGGCCGGCGCTGCCGTGGCCGGCTCGGGCCGTGCCGCAGTTGCTGCGGGCGCGCCGCCTGCACGGCCCTCGGATCCGGCCGGGAGCGCCGGCGGTGCCGGCGCGGCGCGATCGGCGGGCCGCTCGGCGCCCGCCGCGCCCTCCGCCGAGGGCGACGCAGGCGCTTGCCTGGCAGTGACCGCGGCACGCACCCGTGTCTGAAGATCGAGCGCCAGCGGGTCCGACCCGTTCTCGGCCAGTGCGATCGACACGAGCCGTTGCGCCTCATCGAGGCGGCCTCCGCCCAGCGCGTATTCGGCTTGCAACAGCGACTTGTAGACCACCTCGCCTGGCGACGATTTCACGACGACAGGTGCCGCCGCCACCTCGACGGGTTTCGGCCGCGGCCGCAGGACGAGAACATACGCCGCGGCGGCAAGCACGACGACGGCCGCGAGCGTGCCGACGATGGCGGCGACCGGCACGCGGCGCCGCGGTGAGGAAGCCGGGGCGGGACGGCGGGGCTCGGCGCTCGGCGCGGCGTAGGCGGCCGGATCGCGAATCGTGTCCGTCACGAGGTGCGCCTTGCCGGCGATGTCGAGATCGACGCTCTGAACGCGCATGGTCCCCGCCGACCGGAACGCACCCGGTCCGGCTTCGGCACGAAGCGGAAGCGGATCGGCTTGCTCCTGCACACGGGCGGGTTGAGGCGCGGGCCGAATCGGCAGGTCGAGCCCGATCGGAATCGTGGATTCGCTTTCGGTCGTTGCCGCCTGGGATCTCGCTTCGAGCTCGAGCCCGACGACGAATCCGCCAATGGACACGAAGCGTCCCGGGCGGAGCTCGACGCGCTGGACCCGCTCGTCGCCGAGCAGGAGGCCGTTCTGGCTGCCGACGTCGACGAGCACGTACCGCGAATCCTCGACCCGCACCTCGGCGTGATGGCGGGATACGGTTCGCTCGGGGTCGTCCAAGACGACGTCGTTGTCGGACGATCGCCCGATCAGCAGGTCCCGCGCACCGAGCTCGACCTCACGCTCCGTCCGGCCGTCGCGAAAGATGATCAGCTTCGGCATCGTTCTGACGTCCGTGTCCCGGTCGTGTTGGGCTGAGAGCTAGTCATCTCGCTTGCTTCGTCCCCTCAGGAACCACGGCTTGCGCTTCTCCGGCGGTGGCGCCACGGCCACCGCATGCGGCGGCGCGGGTGAGGGGACTGCTGGTCCGCGGGGAAGCGGCGCGCGGGTGGATGCGCGTTCGGCTGCCGCCGGCTTCGCCACGGATTGAACGAGGCGGGAAATCGGCACGGTCGCACCGTCGCGGGAGTCTTCCGCCGGCGCTCGCGGCGTCGCGCGCGGCCCGGGTGGGGCAGGCGGGGCCATGGCCGGCACCTCACGTCGAATCGCGTGCGTGAAGAGCGTGCGCGCCTCGGCGTGGCTCGCCTCGCGCGACAGGATGTCCTCCAGGGAAGACCGCGCGGCGTTCCAATCGCGCGAACGAAGGGCGGCGCGCGCCGCGGTCAGGAGCCGATCCACCTCCCGGCGCCGATCCCGATCGACACGCGCGCGGAGGTTCTCGATCCGCTCTTCGCTCTCGTGTCGAAGCACCTCGAGCAACAGGGCCTTGCCCGCCGCGGCAGTCTCGGGAACGAGAGCGGCCGATGAGGCGCGGGACGCCGCCCGCGCCCAGTCGGACTTGCCAATGAGTTCGCGCGCCTCTGAAAGGGCGGCATTCGCGTCGGCGAGCCTGGCCGCGTCGAGCGCCGTTCGACGCAGGCGAGCGGTCGCGTCCATCAGCAAGTCGGCCGCCCGGTCGGCCGACGTGTCAATCGCCAGAGCGGCGGATGCCTCGTCTCGCGCGCGCTCGGCGTCCCCTCTGGTCCAGGCGGCCTCCGCTGCTTCGACGTGCGCGGCGACTTGCCGCTGGCGCCGCTCGATCTCGGCGAGTCGATCGGCTTCGGCAGACAGCCGGATGATCGCGGCCTTCACCTCGGGGATGCCGGGGCCGGCGGAGAGCAATGCCCTCAGTCCCGCGATCGCCTCGCGTCGCTCCCCGGCATCGAACCGTGCCTGCGCCTGCTCGATCTCGAAGGCGGCCGAAGCCGCGACGCGCGGCGCTGCCTTTGACGCCGGCACGACCACCGTCGACCGCTCCGACATTCCCGGCGCGCCGATCGGCGCGTGAAAGACCTTCGCAGATGGAGGCATCTCCCCGGCGGGCGCCGCCGCGAGCGAGGCGGCATGGAGCCGCTCGACCGCGGCTTCCAGTTCCCGCCGGCGCTCGTCGAGCCTGGCCGCAATCGTCGTGATGACTTCGCGTTTGAAGGGAATCCGCAGCAGCACGTCCGGCCCTCGGTCGGCGACGACCGGGTACTCCTCGTGGATGGCGGCCAGCACTGGATCCGGCACCTGCGGCTTCTCCGTGCCGAGGCGTTCAGCGATGTGCACCTGTTCCTCGAGGAGCGACTCGATGGTCTTGTACACCCCGTGGGCCCGCTCGGCGATGCTCCTCGCCTCGGCCTCCCATTCGCGCCGGAACTGGACGAGGCTCGAGGCCAGCTCGCGCGCCGTCTGGTGGCGGTCCTCTTTCTTCTTCGCGAGGGCCTTCATGATGATGCGCGACAGTCCGGCCGGCACGTCGGGCGAGGTGATCGGGGGCGGATCCTCCTTCTGGACCTTCCGCAGCACCGTCGGCAGATCGGGGCTCGAGAAGGGCTTGCTGCCGGTCAGCATCGCGTAGAAGAGCGCCCCGGCGGAGAAGATGTCGGATCGCTGATCGACGTCTCGGCCTATCGTCTGTTCCGGAGACATGTAATCCGGCGTGCCCACGATCGACCCGGTCGCGGTCATGGTCGAGGTGGCGAGGCGGGCAATGCCGAAGTCGAGAATCTTCAGCGTGCCGTCGTCGAGGACGTAGAGATTGCTCGGCTTGATGTCCCGGTGGAACACGCCGTGCGCATGCGCGGCGGCCAGTCCCTCGCACAGCTGGATCATCAGGTCCAGCTTCGACTCGAGCGTGACGCCCTCGGGCCTCGACAGGAACTGGTTGAGCGGCTGTCCGCGCAGCAGTTCCATCACCATGTAGAGCCGCCCCTCGGACTCACCGAGGTCGAACACCGTCGTGATGTTCCGATGGAGCAACTGCCCGCCGACCTTGGCTTCGCGATAGAACCGGGCGCGCGTTTCAGGCTCGGCCTCGAGATCCCCGGCCATCACCTTCAGCGCCACCACGCGATCCATGATCTCGTCGCGGGCGCTGTACACCACGCCCATCGCCCCTCGGCCGATGCGCTCGAGGATCTTGTACTTGCCGATCTTGGACGGCAGCGGCGCCTGGCCTGCTGACCCGCCGGACCGAGGGCTGTTGTTCATGCGGCGCTACCCGTTCGTTTGAAGCCGACGATGACGGCCGTCATGTTGTCGCGGCTGCCCCCGTTGATCGCCGTAGTGAGGAGCGCATCGACCACCGAGTCAGCGGCAGCGGACCGGCCGAGGATCGACGCGATCCGGGCCGCGTCGACGATGCCATGCACGCCGTCGGTGCAGAGCAGCAGCACATCGTCCGGCTCGGTTGGCGGTTCCTGGATGTGCACGTCGATGTCCTCGCGCGCGCCGAGGACGTTGGTGAGCACGTTTCGCATGGGGTGGTTCGCGAAGGTCTGCGGATCCGCGCCAGGGTCCGCGGCGAGCACGGTCGCCACCCACGAATCGTCGCGCGTCAACTGAGTGAGCGCCCCGCCGCGAAGCCGGTAGGCGCGGCTGTCGCCGACGTGCGCGATCACGATTCCGCCCGGGGAGACGAGGGCCGCCACGACGGTCGTGCCCATCCCGAGGTAATCGTCCTGGCTTTCCGCGGTGCGGAAGACCCGCCGGTTGGCGAGATAGACGGCCGTCCGCAGCCGGTTCCCGTCGTAGGAGAGCGTCGGGAGGATCCCGCACGGCCAGGAGAACTCCCGCTCGTCGTTCGATCGACGGATGAACCCCGTGATGGTCTCGAGCGCCAGCCGGGAGGCCACCTCCCCCGCGTTGTGGCCGCCCATGCCGTCGGCCACGACATAGAGGCCGAGGCCGTCGTCGACGGCGAAGCCGTCCTCGTTCCCCCGCCGGACCGGTCCGGTTTCCGAACGGCCGTACGACCGCCACGGTCCAGCAAGAGCCATAGAGACGGACCCCCCAGGGTATGAAATCTTAGGGATCGCCTTACAGCCGTGCAATACAACTTTCAGCGCACGAATACAAGGCGAAAGGTCGGCAAATCCGAGGCAGCAGAGACCATCGATCGGCGAGGGACTTCAACGAAGGCAGGCGGCTGCAGGGCGATCGCCCGCCGGCCATCTCGTCAGGCGAGGCGGCAGACGAGCTGCGTCCGGCTGTCGGTCCCGGTCTTGTCGAAGATACGACTTAGGTGGCGTTTCACGGTCGCGAGCGTAATGGCGAGCGTTGCCGCGATGTCCTTGTTGCTGTAGCCCCGCAGGAGGAGCTGGACCACTTCACCTTCCCTCGGCGTGAGCCGGTAGCTCCGGCAGATTGCCTCGAGCTCGATCCCCAGGCCGCGAACGAGCACCGCGATTCGCCGCTTGCCTCGCGAGGTGATCGCGCGGGCGTGCACGGCGAACGTCTCGCCATTCGGCGCCGTCAGGAGGCTGCTGGCGCCTTCTTTCTCGGTGAGCAGCGGTCCGAGCGCGTCGATGTGATTGAAGAGCAGGACCGACGTTTCCGCCGCGTGCCTGCTGCGGAGCCGGGACTCGAATTCCCTGGCCGCGTCGTTCAGGTAGATGACTCGCCGGCCCTGGAAGACCAGGAGCGGGAGCTTGAGGCCCTGGACAATCTGCTCGAGATCCGCTCGGGGCAGGCCGATCGTGTTCGATGCCATCTACTGGACCCCGTTCACTTCGGAAGCTTGAACGACACCCCGGCGTTGAACCAGCAGGCGACGGGCTGGCCGCGGCGAGTCGCGGGCCGGAACAGCCACTGGCGGGCTGCGGCGACCGCCGCGCCATCGAACGCCGGATCCTTCTGCGACTTGCGAAGCACCTGGACGTCGGCGACCTGCCCGGTGGCGGTCACGAGCAGCCGGAGCACGACGACATCCTCGAGCTGCTTCGCGATGGCCTCGGGCGGATAGACCGGCTCGACCTGCTGAATCGTGACCGGGCGCACATCGACCGCGTTCGATTCGTAGATCGGCCCTGCCGGAGGCACAACCGGAGGCGGTGTTGGCGGCGGTCCGGCCGGAGGGGGAGGCGGAACGGTCTCGTGCTGCACGGCTGGCGGAACTGTGCCCTTCTCCCGGTCCTTCGATCCGGGCAACGGCCGGTTCGCGCCGGGCTGAACGATTGTCGCGCCGCGACCACTCTTACCCGAAGCCTGCGGTGCGGCAGCCGCGGCGGCGGAGTCTGCCCGCGTCGCGGCGGCGTCGGCCGGCCGCTGGCCTCCATCGGTGGCGGCGGGTGCGGGAGCCGCTGCGGTTGCTGCCGCGCCCGCAGGTGCTGAATCGGCAGGCGTCCCGGCCGGGCCCGGCCGAGACGGGTCAACGGTGGCGGCGTTCTGCCTCGCGCGCACGAAGAAGAAACCCGCGACGAGCAGCGCGAGCACCGCGGCGGCGCCGACGAATCCGAGCAGGAATCCCCGGACCGAGCGATCACCGGGAGACTTGGCGGCCGTTCGCGCCGAGGCCGGGCCGGGCACGGGTGTCACCGGCAATGCTTCACCCGGCGACGCCGCGGGCCGGATCGGCGCGACCGGGCCGGAACTCATCGCGGGGACCGTCACATCGGCCGCCGCGACCAGGTTTCGATCCGTCTGCACCGTTGTCGGCGCGGCGTCCGGGGTGGACCTCGCTGATGGGGCCGTCGATACCGGGATTCCTCCCGAATGTTCGCGCGATGACGAAGCCGTCGCAGGCGCGTTCTGATCGCCGTGCGTTCCTGACTGCGACGAAGGAGCGGGAAGCAGGCCCTCGAGCAGCACGTAGATGGGCGGCGAGGCCGGCACGTTCGCGTGCGCGACCGCCAGCCGGAGATCGACGATGAGCTCCGCGCCGCGCTGGTACCGGTCGTCGGGGTTCTTCTGCAGGGCCCGCTCGATGACCGCGGTGATCTCCGGGCTGACGAGCGAGTTGAACTGCCCGGGCGGTGTGGGCGGCTCGTGGGCGATCCGGTACATCGTGGTCGCGACATCGTCCCCGCCGAAGGGACGCTCCCGCGTGATCATTTCGTAGAAGACGACCGCGGCGGAGAAGAGGTCCGACCGTCCGTCGACCGGGTTGCCGCGGACCTGCTCGGGCGACATGTAGCTCGGCGATCCGAGGACCGTGCCGGCCTGGGTCAGCGTGGAGAGGGCGAGCCGCGCGACGCCGAAGTCGGTGACCTTCACCCGGCCGTCGCCGGTGATGAGGATATTGGCGGGCTTGATGTCCCGGTGCACGACCCCGCGGCTCCCGGCATAGTCGAGCCCCGCGCACATCTGCTCGAACAGATCGAGCGCCGTGTCGAGCGGCAGGGGCCCGCGCTGGCCGATGATCGTGGCGAGGTCTGTGCCCTCGATGAACTCCATCGCGACGGCCGTGGCCCCGCCCGACTCGACGATGTCGAAGATCGTGACGATGTTCGGATGCGAGAGCGCGCCGGCGGCCGCCGCTTCGCGGTACAGCCGTTCGCGAAGCGTCTTGGCTTCGGGGCCGCCGAGTCCGATAAGCATCATCTTGAGGGCGACCGTGCGGCCGATGAGCGGATCGTAGCCGCGGTGCACGACCCCCATGGCCCCGCGCCCCAGCTCGTCGAGGATCTGGTAGCGCCCAATCGTCTTCGCGCGGATGGTCTCCTCGGAATCGAACGTCATGCCGGTCTCCGTCCTGCCGCGGCCGCGCCGGCATATTCCTCGCCTGCTGAGGCCGTGCGAAAGAGCACCGCCGTGATGTTGTCCGGCCCCCCGGCCCGATTCGCCGCGTCCACGAGCGCTGCGGCGGTCGCGTCGAGGTCCTCGCCGCTCCCGTCGAGCAGCTGTGAAATGCCCGAGTCTCCAAGCGGCCCGTAGAGCCCGTCGCTGCAGAGCAGGAACAGGTCGTGCTTTTCGATCGCCGTTTGCTGTACCTGGATGTCGAGCTCGTCGGCCGCGCCGAGCGCGCGCGTCAGGACGTGGCGCATTTCGTGGTGGCGGATGGACTCGGGGTCCGCGCCGGCCTTCAGCATCGACGCCGCCCACGAGTCGTCCTCCGTCAGCTGGGCGAGTCCGCCGCCGCGCCACCGGTAGAGTCGGCTGTCGCCGACGCTCGCGTACATCAGCTCCTCGCGGATCACGAGCGCGACGACGATGGTCGATCCCATCCCGGAGAGCGCGTCGTCGCGGCGGCTGTGATCGTGGATCTTGCGGTTCGCCAGGCGAATGGCGCTTGTGATCTGGTTGGCCCCGAACGACAGCGTCGTGTCGAAACCGAAGGGCCACGTGATGCTGCTGTCGTACCCGGACGAGCGGACGAAGCTCGCGACGGTGTCGACCGCAATCCGGGCGGCTATTTCGCCGGCGTTGTGGCCTCCCATGCCGTCGGCCATCGTCGCCAGACCCAGGGTCGGGACGATGACGTGTGAATCTTCGTTGCCAGACCTGACCCGGCCGGGATCGGTGCGCCCCGCAGCCTGAAGCACGGCGGCCTCCTTGGCGTGGCCCAGTTACGAATCCGAGCACAGTGTATGAAGGTATAAGGAGGAATTCAACGGAGGTGACGGACGCCCGAGCCTTCGGGCCGGCCCCGCGGGTGGGGGTCTCTCCGGCCCCATGCTTGCGTGGGCTCGGACCCTCGTGCTATCCTCGTAAGGTTCTTCGGCACTAGGAAACCCTATCTAGTGACCGACCGCCCTGAAGGTCGTGCGGACGTCACGTCCGCTCCTCGGCGAGTAACCACTGTCATAGGGTCAAGCACCTGCAGGTGCCAAGCGCCCGGCCGTCGATGGCCGGCATCGCTTCTAGGCCTGGAGGGACTTCGAGACTCGGGGGACGAGGTCACGTGCCCTCCCGCGGGTCGCGGAGTCGACGTGAAGCAGACGGCGGCCGCGTCCGTCACGGGGCGTTCCCGTGGGATCGTGCCGTCGGTCACTTGTGTACGGAGCCACCGTGCCGACCATCAGCCAGCTCGTTCGCCAGGGGCGCAGCCGGATCGTGACGAAGACCAAGAGTCCGGCGCTGCAGGACAACCCGCAGAAGCGCGGGGTGTGCGTGCGTGTCTTCACCCAGACGCCCAAGAAACCGAACTCGGCCCTTCGCAAGGTGGCCCGCGTCCGGCTGACCAACGGGATCGAGGTCACGACCTACATTCCCGGCGTCGGGCACAACCTGCAGGAGCACTCGCTCGTCCTCATCCGCGGCGGCCGCGTGAAGGACCTGCCGGGCGTGCGCTATCACGTGGTCCGGGGCACGCTCGACGCGGTGGGCGTCCAGGGACGCAAGCAGAGCCGGTCGAAGTACGGGGCCAAGCGGCCCAAGGCGTAGGGAGCGGGGAAGCGAACCATGCCACGCAGACGAGAAGTCCCGAAGCGAGAAATCGCGCCCGACCCGATCTACAGCAGCACGCTGGTCACCAAGTTCGTGAACACGGTGATGGGCGCGGGGAAGCGCAGCACCGCCGAGCGCATCATGTACGGCGCGATGGACATCATCCGTGAGAAGACGGGCGACGAGCCGCTCAAGGTCTTCAAGAAGGCGATCGACAACGTCAAGCCGGCGCTCGAGGTCAAGTCGCGCCGCGTCGGCGGGTCGAACTACCAGGTGCCGATCGAGGTCAACCCCAACCGGCGCCTCTCGCTGAGCATCCGCTGGCTGGTCGGCTACGCGCGCTCGCGCGGCGACGGCAAGACGATGCAGGAGAAGCTCGCCAACGAGTTCATGGACGCGGCCAACCTGCGCGGCGGCGCCGTGAAGAAGCGCGAAGACACGCACCGGATGGCCGAGGCGAACAAGGCGTTCGCCCACTACCGCTGGTAAGCCGAGCCTCCCATGCCCAGGGCCGTTTCACTCAGTCGGACGCGGAACATCGGCATCATGGCCCACATCGATGCCGGCAAGACCACGACCACTGAACGTGTGCTCTTCTACACCGGCATCACCTACAAGCTCGGTGAGGTGCACGACGGCACGGCTGTGATGGACTGGATGGAGCAGGAGCAGGAGCGCGGCATCACGATCACCTCGGCCGCGACGACCTGCTTCTGGCGCGAGCACCGCATCAACATCATCGACACGCCCGGGCACGTCGATTTCACGGCCGAGGTCGAGCGATCGCTGCGCGTGCTCGATGGGGCCGTGGCGGTCTTCGACGCGGTCGCCGGCGTCGAGCCGCAGTCCGAAACCGTGTGGCGGCAGGCGGACAAGTACCGGGTCCCCCGCATCTGCTTCGTGAACAAGATGGACCGCGTCGGGGCCGACTTCAAGCGGACCCTCGATCAGATCCGCACGAAGCTGCAGGCCAACCCGGTCGCCATCCAGCTGCCGATCGGCGCGGATGCCGGGTTCACCGGCGCCATCGACCTGGTCGCGATGAAGGCCATCCGGTACAAGGACGAGACGCTCGGCGCCGACTACGTCGTCGAGGAGATCCCGGACGAGTATCGCGAGGAAGCCCGCACCTACCGCGAGCACCTGGTCGAGAAGATCAGCGAGGTCGACGACAAGCTCCTCGAGAAGTACCTGCACGGCGAGCCGCTGCCGGAAGAGGACGTCAAGGCCGCGCTGCGCAAGCGCACGATTGAGTCGGTCGCGTCGGCGCACAGCGAGAAGGCCCCGTTCGTCCCGGTCATCTGCGGCGCCGCGTTCAAGAACAAGGGCGTGCAGCCGCTGCTCGACGCCGTCGTCGACTTCCTGCCCTCGCCGGTCGACATCCCGCCGATCATCGGGACGATCCCGGGCAAGGACGAAGCGGTCGAGCGCCCCTCGTCCGACGAGGCGCCCTTCGCGGCGCTGGCGTTCAA
Source organism: uncultured Acidobacteriota bacterium (assembly GCA_963695795.1). Classification (GTDB taxonomy): domain Bacteria; phylum Acidobacteriota; class Vicinamibacteria; order Vicinamibacterales; family JAKQTR01; genus CAVOHU01. Next base: position 166,245 of record CAVOHU010000005.1, read on the forward strand.
GATCATGACCGACCCGTTCGTCGGACAGCTCACCTTCATCCGCGTCTACTCGGGCGTGCTGCAGTCCGGGGCGAGCGTCTACAACCCGACCAAGGACAAGACGGAGCGGATCGGGCGCCTCCTCAAGATGCACGCGAACAAGCGCGAGGAGATCAAGGAAGTCTACGCGGGCGACATCGCCGCAGCCGTCGGGCTGCGCAGCGTCGGCACCGGCGACACGATTTGCGACGAGAAGAAGCCCGTCGTGCTCGAGTCAATGGACTTTCCCGAGCCGGTCATCTCGCTCGCGATCGAGCCCAAGACCAAGGCCGACCAGGAGAAGCTCGGCATGGGCCTCGGCAAGCTGCAGGCGGAGGACCCGACCTTCAAAGTGCGCACCAACCCGGAAACCGGCCAGGTCGAGATTTCCGGCATGGGCGAGCTGCACCTCGAGATCATCGTCGACCGGCTGAAGCGCGAGTTCAGCGTCGAGGCGAGCGTCGGCCGCCCGCAGGTCGCCTACAAGGAGACCCTGACCGCGGAGGCCCAAGGCGAGGGGCGCTACATCCGGCAGACGGGCGGCCGCGGCCAGTACGGCCACGCCAGGATCCGCGTCGCCCCGCGCAAGCCGGGCGAGGGCTACCTGTTCGTCAACGAGATCGTCGGCGGCGCCATCCCGCGCGAGTACATCAAGCCCATCGACGAGGGCATCCGCGAGGCGATGTCGGGCGGCGTGCTGGCCGGCTACGCGATGGACGACATCGGCGTCACGCTCTACGACGGCTCGTACCACGAGGTCGACTCGTCGGAGATGGCGTTCAAGATTGCCGGGTCGCTCGCCTTCAAGGACGCCGCGAGGCGGGCGAACCCCGTGCTGCTCGAGCCGGTGATGCGGGTCGAGGTGGTGGTGCCCGAGGAGTACATGGGCGACATCATGGGTGACATCAACGCCCGTCGCGGCAAGATCCAGGCGATGGAGGCCCGGGGCGGCACGCAGATCGTGCGCGCCCGCGTGCCGCTGTCCGAGATGTTCGGCTACGCCACCGACCTGCGATCGCGCACGCAGGGACGCGCAACCTACTCGATGCACTTCGATCGCTACGAGCAGGCGCCCCAGGCGGTGAGCGAGGAAGTGGTCGCGCGCATTCAGGGACGCTAGGCGTCCCGGGCCGCAGGAGCTGGCCAGGCGAAGACTCCAGCAGGAAGCACCAACGGAGACTGACACCCATGGCGAAAGAGAAATTTGATCGGTCGAAACCGCACGTGAACGTGGGGACGATTGGCCACATTGACCACGGGAAGACGACGCTGACGGCGGCGTTGACCAAGGTGGCCGCATCGCATGGGTGGGGCAAGTATGTGTCGTATGACGAGGTGGCGAAGGCGTCGGAATCGCAGGGGCGGCGGGACGACACGAAGATCCTGACGATTGCGACCTCGCACGTGGAATACAGCACGGCGAAGCGGCACTACGCGCACGTGGACTGCCCGGGGCACGCCGACTACATCAAGAACATGATCACGGGCGCGGCGCAGATGGACGGGGCGATCGTGGTGGTGGCGGCGACCGACGGGCCGATGCCGCAGACCCGGGAGCACGTGCTCCTGGCGCGGCAGGTGGAAGTGCCGTGCCTGGTGGTGGCGCTCAACAAGGTGGACGCGGTGGATGACCCGGAGCTGCTGGACCTGGTGGAGCTGGAAGTGCGGGAGCTCTTGACGAGCTACGGGTTCCCGGGGGAGCAGGTGCCGGTGGTGCGGGTGTCGGCGCTGAAGGCGATTCAGGGGGACCCGGAGGCGGAAGCGGGGATCCTGAAGCTGATGGAGGCGCTCGACACGTATGTGCCGCTGCCGGACCGGCAGGTGGACAAGCCGTTCCTGATGCCGATTGAGGATGTGTTCTCGATCTCGGGGCGGGGGACGGTGGTGACGGGACGGGTGGAGCGCGGGAAGGTGAAGGTCGGGGAGGACGTGGAGATTGTGGGCTTCCGGCCGACGATGAAGAAGGTGGTGACCGGGGTGGAGATGTTCCGGAAGCTGCTGGACGAAGGGGTGGCGGGGGACAACGTCGGGGTGCTGCTGCGGGGGACGGAGAAGACGGACGTGGAGCGGGGGCAGGTGCTGGCCAAGCCGGGGTCGATTACGCCGCACACGAAGTTCAAGGCGCAGGTGTATGTGCTGACCAAGGACGAGGGGGGGCGGCACACGCCGTTCTTCAACGGGTATCGGCCGCAGTTCTACCTGCGGACGACGGATGTGACCGGGTCGATGCACCTGGGCGAGGGCGTGGAGATGATCATGCCGGGAGACAACACGGCGATCAATGCCGAGTTGATCACGCCGGTGGCGATTGAGAAGGGGTCGAAGTTCGCGATCCGCGAGGGCGGGCGGACGGTGGGCGCGGGCACGGTGACGGAGATTCTCGAATAGGTGACAGGGAACAGGTATGGTACAGGGAACAGGTTACAGGGCACGGGGTTCGCGGCTTCGAGGCCTGGAGCCTGGAGCCTGAAGCCTGCAGCCCCACAGGAATCTGAGATGTCTACAGCGTTTGGCGACAAGATCCGGATCCGGCTCAAGGCGTACGACTACCGGGTGCTCGACCAGTCGACGGCCGAGATCGTCGACACCGCGCGGCGGACCGGCGCGCGCCTGGCAGGGCCCATCCCGCTGCCGACCGAGCTGAACAAGTGGACGGTGAACCGCTCGCCGCACGTCGACAAGAAATCGCGCGAGCAGTTCGAGATCCGGACGCACAAGCGGCTCATCGACATCTTCGAACCGACCTCCCAGACCGTCGACGCGCTCATGAAGCTCGACCTGCCCGCCGGCGTGGACGTCGAGATCAAGGCGTTCGGCAAGGATCGGAAGTAGGCGATGGTTACAGGCATCATCGGCAGGAAAGTGGGCATGACGCAGGTCTTCCGCCCCGACGGGACCGTCGAACCGGTCACCGTCATCAAGGCCGGCCCCTGTGTCGTCGTGCAGGCCAAGACCGTCGACAACGACGGCTACGAGGCCGTGCAGCTCGGGCTCGTCGAGGAGCGACCCGCGCAGGTGACCAGGCCGATTGCCGGGCACTACAAGCGGGCCGGCGTGCCCCCGACGCGCGTCCGGCGCGAAGTGGCGCTCAAATCCGGCGGCGACGCGCTCAAGGCCGGCGACCAGGTGCTCTGCTCGATCTTCACCGCCGGCGAGCGCGTGGACGTCATCGGCAAGAGCCGGGGCAAGGGCTTCCAGGGCGTCATCAAGCGCCACAACTTCCGCGGCGGCGCCGCGACGCACGGCTCGATGTTCCACCGCGCGCCGGGCAGCATCGGCGCCTCGTCGTATCCGTCCCGGGTCATCAAAGGCATGCGCGCTCCCGGGCACATGGGCGACGCGCGGGTGACGACGCTGAACCTGCGTCTCGAGAAGGTGGACGCGGAGCAACACCTGCTCCTCGTGCGCGGCGCCGTGCCGGGCGCCTCCGGCGGGTATGTCGTCGTTCGCAAGGCGCTCGCGCCGAAGCCCGAACCGCAGCCGCAGGCGGTGAAGCAGAAGAAGGGCAAGAAGTAGGGACGCCATGACACTGGATGTCGTCAACGATCAGAACGAGAAAGTCGGCTCGCTCGAGCTCAGCGACGAGCTGTTCGGAGGCCGCATCAACGGCGACCTGGTCTGGCAGTCGGTCGTGCGCAGCAACGCCGGCGACCGGCGCGGCACGCACGCGACCAAGACGCGCGGAATGGTCAGCGGGACGGGCAAAAAGCCGTGGAAGCAGAAGGGCACCGGCCGGGCGCGCGTCGGCGAGGCGAGAAACCCGCTGTGGCGCAAGGGCGGCACGGTGTTCGGCCCGCAGCCGAGAAGCTACGAGCAGGCCATGCCCCGCAAGTCCGAGCGCGGCGCGCTCAGGGCGGCGTTCTCCGCCAAGCTGCGCGATGGGCGCGTGACGGTAGTCACCGGGTTCGGCGAGCTGTCCAAGACGAAGGCCGCCTCGGAGCTCCTGCGACGGCTCGGCGTCGACGGGTCAGCGCTCGTCGTCGACGTGAAGCCGGACGAGGGCTTCGCTCGCGCCGTGCGGAACCTGCCCGGCGTGCAGTGCGTCGCGAGCGGGCGGCTCGTCGCGCGCGACCTGATGAACTGCCAGCGCATGCTGGTGACCCGGGCCGCCGCGGAACGGCTGCAGGAGGTGCTGGCGTCATGATGCTCACCAGTGTGATCCGCAAGCCGCTCATCACCGAGAAGACCTCGATCCTGCGCGAGGACGGCAAGACGATCGTGTTCCACGTCGCCTCGGCCGCCACCAAGATCGAGATCCGGCAGGCAATCGAACACCTGCTCGGCGCGAAGGTCGCGTCGATTCGCACCAGTATCGCGCACGGCAAGGTAAAGCGGCAGGGCCGGTATTCCGGTCGCCGGTCCGACTGGAAGAAGGCGTATGTCCGGCTGCGTGACGGTGAAAAGATGCCGGAATTCCTCGAAGGCGCGTAAGGCAGGGGTCCGAAGATGGCTATCCGCAAGTACAAACCGACGTCGCCGGGACGGCGTTTCCAGACCCACCAGGACAACTCCGAGCTGTCGGGGACCGGTCCGTTCAAGCCGCTCACCGAGTCTCTCAACAAGACGGGCGGCCGGAACAACCACGGCGAGATCACCGTGTGGTGGCGCGGCGGCGGGCATCGGCGCCTCTACCGCATCATCGACTTCAAGCGTGACAAGAACGGGATCCCGGGCAAGGTGACGAGCATCGAGTACGATCCGAACCGCTCGGCCCGCATCGCGCTGGTCACCTATGCCGACGGCGAGAAGCGCTACATCCTTCACCCGATCGGGTTGAAGGTGGGCGACCAGGTCGTGGCCGGCGACAACGTGGACATCCTCCCGGGCAACGCGCTGCCGCTCAAGAACATCCCGCTCGGCACGCAGATCCACAACGTGGAGCTGCGGCCCGGCAAGGGCGGCCAGATGGCCCGCAGCGCCGGCGCGGCCGTCCAGCTGGTGGCCAAGGAAGGCGAGTACGCGTCGGTGAAGATGCCCTCGGGCGAGATCCGGCGCATCCTCATCGAGTGCCGCGCGACCATCGGCCAGGTCGGCAACCTCGATCACGAGAACATCTCGCTCGGGAAGGCGGGCCGGACCCGATGGCTGGGGAAGCGGCCGCACGTGCGCGGCGTGGCCATGAACCCGGTCGACCACCCGCTCGGCGGCGGCGAAGGCAAGACCTCGGGCGGCCGGCATCCGGTCTCGCCGTGGGGCATGCCGACCAAGGGATACAAGACCCGCAGCCGGAAGGCGACGGACCAGTTCATCATCCAGCGCCGGCCGAAGTAGGCGGCTGGAGAGACCAAAGGTTTGCTATGAGCAGATCCCTGAAGAAAGGGCCGTTTGTCGACACCGCCTTGCTGGAGAAGGTGGAGGCGATGAACCGGGTCTCGGAGAAGAAGGTCATCCGGACGTGGTCGCGGCGGTCCACCGTGGTGCCCGAGATGCTGGGCCACACGCTGGCGGTGCACAACGGGAAGAAGTTCATCCCGGTCTACGTGACGGAGAACATGGTCGGACACAAGCTCGGCGAGTTCGCGCCGACGCGCGGGTTCAAGGGGCACACGAGCAAGACCGAGAAGGCCGCGCAACTGGCCGCAGCCGCGCCGGCCGCCGGGGCTCCGGCCGCGGCCGCTTCCGCCGCGGCGCCCGCGGCCAAGCCCGCTTCGGGGGGCCAGTCATGATCGAAGCGCGCGCAACCGCCCGCTACATGCGCACCTCGGCGCAGAAGGCCGGGCTCGTCATGGCACTCATCCGGGGCCGCGGGGTGAACCAGGCGCTCGCGACGCTCCAGTTCACGCCGAAGCGCGTGGCCCGCGATATCGAGAAGGTGCTGCGGTCGGCCATCGCCAACGCCCAGCAGAAGCCGGGCTTCAGCGGCGACGTCGATCGGCTGGTCGTGTCGGCGTGCTATGCCGACCAGGGACCGTCAGCCAAGCGGGTCAGGCCCGCGCCGATGGGCCGCGCCTACCGCGTCGTGAAGCGGACGGCTCACCTCACGGTGAAAGTCGCCGAGACGCCCGAGCTGGCGCCCGCGGCGACGGCGAAGTCCCGGGCGAGGGCGGCGCGCGTGAAGGCGGCGCAGGAAGCCGACGCCGGCAAGGGCGTGCGGACGCGGAAGAAGATCACGAAGGCGGGCGGCAAAGCGGCCGCCACTCAAGAGTAGGAGCTGCTGTGGGCCAGAAGGTTCACCCGTACGGATTCCGGCTGGGGTTCAACAAGACGTGGCGCTCGCGCTGGTTCGCCGATCGCGACTACGCGAAGCTGCTGCACGAGGACCTCGCGCTCCGCGCGTCGCTCAAGTCGCGCTTCCAGCACGCGGGCGTGTCGAAGATCGAGATCGAGCGGGCCGCCAACAAGCTGAAGATCGACATCCACACCTCGCGGCCGGGCATCATCATCGGCCGGAAGGGGACCGAGGTCGACAAGCTGAAGCAGGAGATCCAGAAGAAGACCAGCCGCGAGGTCTTCATCAACATCCAGGAGATCCAGAAGCCCGAGCTCGACGCGCAGCTCATCTCCGAGTCGGTGGCGATGCAGCTCGAGAAGCGCATCGCGTTCCGCCGCGCGATGCGGAAGGCGGTCGAATCCGCCCTGCGCTTCGGCGCGCGCGGGATCAAGGTGCGCGTGTCGGGCCGGCTGAACGGCGCGGAGATCGCGCGGTCGGAGTGGTACCTGCACGGGCAGCTCCCGCTGCAGACGCTGCGGGCCGACATCGACTACGGCCAGGCCGAGGCGCACACGACCTACGGGCTGATCGGCGTCAAGGTGTGGCTCTACAAGGGCGAGCGGCTGACGCCGCGGATCGGGCGCGAGGAGGAGTATCGCGCGCCACGGCGCGCGGCGCGCATGTAGGCGGCAGGCGAGGTTCCCACCCATGTTGATGCCGAAGAAGGTCAAGTTCCGGAAGCAGCAGCGCGGCCGCATGTGCGGCAAGGCGTGGCGCGGTTCGGATGTGTCGTTCGGGGATTACGGGCTCAAGGCGATGGAGCCGTGCTGGATGTCGGCGCGCCAGATCGAGGCGGCGCGCGTCGCGATGACCCGGTTCATCAAGCGCGGCGGCAAGATCTGGGTGCGCGTCTTCCCCGACAAGCCCGTCACCAAGAAGCCCCAGGAAACCCGCATGGGCAAGGGCAAGGGCGCGCCCGAGTTCTGGGTGGCCGTCGTCCGGCCCGGCAAGATCCTCTTCGAAATGGAGGGGGTCACGCTCGACGAGGCGCGGAAGGCGATGAACCTGGCGGCGGCGAAGCTGCCGATCAAGACCCGGTTCGCGGCGCGGTTTGCCGAGGAGAAGCAGTCATGAAGCCGCACGAGATCCGGGAGCTGAGCGCCGACGATCTGCGGACCAAGGCGCGTGACCTGCAGGACCAGATCTTCCGGCTGCGGGTCCAGTCGGCGATGGGGCAGACCGACTCGCCGACCAAGGTCCGCGTGCTCAGGCGCGACCTGGCCCGGGTGCAGACGATTCTGCGCGAGAAAGAACCTTCCTGAGTTGAGGCAAGCGAGTAACGTATGGCTGCGAACCGAGAAGTAACCGGCGTCGTCGTGAGCGACAAGATGGCCAAGAGCCGGGTCGTGACCATCGAGCGCCAGGTGCGGCACCAGATGTACGGGAAGATTCACCGCCTGACGTCGCGATTCATGGCGCACGACGAGGCCAACGCGAGCCACACGGGCGACACGGTGGTGATTGTCGAGAGCCGGCCGCTCAGCCGGCGCAAGCGCTGGGTCATCACGCGCATCGTCGCGCAGGCTGGCCCTGCCAGGGCGGCCGAGATCGACGACGCGACCAAGCCCGCGAGCGGGCGGTAGAGAGGAAGCGGAGGAGCGGGCCATGGTTCAAATGCGGTCGATCCTCGACGTCGCCGATAACTCGGGGGCGCGCAAGATTGCCATGATCAACCCGATCGGCGGGTCCACGGGGCGATACGCGCGGCTCGGGGACATCATCACGGCGTCGGTCAAAGAGGCGACGCCGGACGGCACCGTCAAGAAGGGGCAGGTCGTCAAGGCTGTCATCGTGCGGACCGCCAAGGAGCAGCGGCGCAAGGACGGCAGCTACATTCGGTTCGATCGGAACGCGGCGGTGCTGGTGAACGACCAGCACGAGCCCATCGGGACGCGCGTGTTCGGCCCGGTGGCCCGCGAGCTGCGCGAGCGCAAGTTCATGAAGATCATTTCGCTCGCGCCCGAGGTGATTTAGCGTCATGTCACGTCTGCAGACACTCATCCGCCGGAACGACAGCGTCGTCGTCACCGCCGGCAAGGACCGGGGCAAGAAAGGCCGCGTGCTCAAGGTCCTGCCCGTGAAGAACCGCGTGGTCGTGGAAGGGGCGAACTTCGTGAGCAAGCACACCCGCCCCAACCCCGGCAAGAACATCAAGGGCGGGATCATGAAGCGCGAGGCCCCGCTCTCGGCGGCCAACGTCCGGCTGCTCTGCCCGGAGTGCGGCAAGCAGACCCGCATCGGGCACCGGATCCTCGGTGACGGCCGCAAGGTCAGGATCTGCCGGAAGTGCGAGGGAGTGGTCGACAAATGAGCCGGTTGAAAGAACGGTACCAGCGGGAGGTCGTGCCGGCCCTGACCAAGGAGCTCGGCTACACGAACGTGATGGCCGTGCCGCGGATCACGAAGGTCGTGGTCAACATGGGCCTCGGCGAGGCGACGCAGAACGTGAAGATCACCGACACGGGGGCCGACGAGCTGTCGAGGATCACCGCCCAGCATGCCGTGATCACGCGGGCCCGCAAGTCCATCGCGCAGTTCAAACTGCGCAAGGGCATGGCCGTCGGCGCGGTAGTCACGCTGCGAGGCGAGCGGATGTGGGAGTTCCTCGATCGGCTGATCGCCATCGCCCTGCCCCGCGTGCGCGACTTCAAGGGCGTGTCGCCCAAGGGGTTCGACGGCCGCGGCAACTTCACGCTCGGGCTGCGCGACCAGCTGATCTTCCAGGAGATCGACTACATGCGCGTCGACAAGGCGCGCGGGATGAACGTCTCGGTCTGCACGACGGCGAGGACCGACCAGGAGGCGAGGCGGCTGCTGCAACTCATCGGCATGCCGTTCCGCACGAGCTGAGGACTATGGCCACGACCGCGAAGATTGCCAAGGAAGCCAAGCCGCTGAAGTACAAGATCCGGGGCCGCAACCGGTGCCGGCTCTGCGGGAGGCCGCGCGGCTACATCCGGAAGTTCGCGCTGTGCCGCCTCTGCTTCCGGAAGCTGGCGCTGCAGGGCGACATCGCAGGCGTCATCAAGAGCAGTTGGTAGCCGTGGAGCAGGTCGGTCCTCCCATTCCGGGAAGGCCGAAACCGCCCGGCTGGTAGCACGACGAGTTGAGAAGCCATGACCGATCCGATTGCTGACATGCTTTCGCGCATCCGCAACGCCGTGCAGTCGAAGCACGCGCGCGTCGACATTCCGGCCAACACCCTCAAGGCCGAGATCGCGCGAATCCTCCAGGATGAGGGCTACATCCAGGGGTTCAAGACGATCGCGGAAGCCGCGCCCGGGGGCAGCGTCTCGCCGAAGCGGTCGCTCCGGATCTTCCTGAAGTACGGGCCCCACGGCGAACGCGTGATCAGCGGCATCGAGCGCATCAGCCGGCCGGGCCGGCGGGTGTACTTCAGCCGCGACAAGGTGCCGCCCGTGCTCGGCGGGCTCGGGACGTCGATCCTGACCACCTCGCGCGGCGTGATGACGGGCCGCGAGGCCGTCAAGACCGGCGTCGGCGGGGAAGTGCTCTGCAATATCTGGTAGCGGCCCGGTAGAGGCAGGAATTACGCCATGTCCCGTATTGGCAAGAAACCGATTCAGATCCCCAAGGGCGTGTCCGTCAAGATTGACGGCCGGGCCGTCGAGATCCAGGGTCCGAAGGGCAAGCTGCGGCAGGGGGTTCCCCCGGGCATCCACTTCACCCAGGCCGGCACCGAGCTCCGCGCGGTGACCGACACGGAAGACCCCGGGCTCGGCAAGTTCCACGGGCTGGCCCGCAGCCTGGTCGCCAACGCCGTCGAAGGCGTGGTCAACGGCTTCAAGCGCGAGCTCGACATCGTCGGCATCGGGTACAAGGCCGAGCTCAAGGGCCGGCAGATCACCTTCGCCCTCGGCTACTCCCATCCGATCGTGCTCGACATCCCGCAGGGCATCGAGATCGCGATCGACAACAAGAACACGCACCTGGTCGTGACCGGCGCCGATCGCCAGCTCGTGGGCCAGGTGGCCGCGAACATTCGCGCGTTCCGCAAGCCCGACCCGTACAAGCAGAAGGGCGTCCGCTACACGGGCGAACAGCTGAAGAAGAAGGTCGGCAAGACCGGAGCGTAGCCGCGAGGCAGCGATGAAGATCAAGACCAAGGAAGATCGGCGGGACCGCATCAAGCTGCGGATCCGGAAGCGCGTACGGGGCACGGCCGAGCGCCCGCGCCTGACGGTGTTCCGCAGCCTGGAGCACATCTACGTGCAGGCCGTGGACGACGGGGCGGGGCGGACGATTGCGTCGGCGTCGAGCGTCGAGTCGGCCGTCTCGGGCGGCCTGAAGAGCGGCGCGCGCGGCGGGAATGTCAAGGGTGCGAAGCACATCGGGCAGACCATTGCCGAGCGCCTGCAGGCGAAGGGCATCAAGCAGGTCGTCTTCGACCGCAACGGATTCCTCTATCACGGGCGGGTGCGCGAGGTGGCCGAGGCCGCACGCGCGGCGGGTCTCGAGTTCTAGGGAACGGATACGATGATCAGAACGCGCGAAAAGATCGACGCCTCGCAGCTCGAGCTGAAGGACACCGTCGTCTCCATCAACCGGGTGACGAAGGTCGTCAAGGGCGGCAAGAACCTGAGCTTCAGTGCGCTCGTCGTGGTCGGCGATGGCCACGGCGTCGTGGGCTTCGGCGTGGGCAAGGCCCGCGAGGTTCCCTCGGCCATCAAGAAGGGCATCGAGGCGGCCAAGAAGGCCCTGATCCGGGTGCCGCTCATCGGATCGACCATCCCGCACACGATCACCGGCCGCTACGGCGCCGGGGCCGTTCTGCTCAAGCCGGCGCCCGACGGCACCGGAATCATCGCCGGCGGGGCGGTCCGCGCGGTGGTCGAGTCGGCCGGCGTGACCAACGTGCTGACCAAGTCGCTCGGATCGGCGAACCCGCACAACGTCGTGCGCGCGACCTTCACCGGGCTGATGTCGCTCAAGGACCCGGTCACCGTCGCCCGCCTGCGCGGCCGCGAGCTGGCCGATCTCGAAGGCGGGGGCGCCTGAGGGCCGGCGGTCGGGCCGGGGCCCGGGGAGACGAGGCACGGAAGATGACGAGCGAAAAGCAGCTGAAAGTCACGTTGGTGAAGAGCACGATCGGCTTCAACCGGAAGCAGGCGCTGGTCGTGCGCAGCATGGGGCTGCGCCGGATCCGCCACACGATCGTGGTTCCCGACACGCCTGAGATGCGCGGCATGATTCACAAGGTCCGTCATCTCGTCACGGTCGAGTAGGCAGGAAGATCAGGACCACGTATGGATTCGAGCACACTGAAACCGCCGAAGGGCGCGACCAGGAATCGGAAGCGGATCGGCCGGGGCCACGGGTCGGGCTCGGGCAAGACGGCAGGGCGCGGCAGCAAGGGCGCCAAGTCGCGCTCGGGCTTCAAGCGCAAGCGCGGCTTCGAGGGCGGCCAGATGCCGCTGCACCGCCGCCTGCCGAAGCGGGGCTTCTTCAACCTGTTCCGCGTCGAGTACGCGGTCGTCAACCTCGACGACCTGGCCGCGCGGTTCGCCGCGGGCACCGTCGTGACGCCGGAGCTGCTCCGTGCCGAGCGCCTGGTGCGATCCCGGCGCCCGGTGAAGGTGCTGGCCCGGGGGGAGATCGGCGTGGCCCTGACGGTCAAGGCGCACAAGTTCAGCGGGAAGGCGGCCGAGAAGATCGCCGCCGCCGGCGGGTCGGTCGAGGCGCTCGAGGGCGCCTGATGCGGTCTGAAGACCTATGGTAGAGAGCATCAAGAACATCTGGAACGTCCCGGACCTCCGCAAGCGAGTGCTCTTCACGCTCGCCATGCTCGGGGTGTACCGGATCGGTCATCACATCCCGACACCGGGCGTGAACACGGCCGCCCTGGCGCTGCTGGCCGAGCAGGCCAAGAACACGATGTTCGGGCTGTACGACATGTTCTCGGGTGGCAGCCTCTCGAAGGTCACGATTTTCGCGCTGGGCATCATGCCCTACATCAGCGCGTCGATCATCCTCCAGCTGCTGGCCGTCGTCTGGCCGTACCTGGAGCGCCTCTCGAAGGAAGGCGATCTCGGCCGGCGCAAGATCACGCAGTACACCCGGTACGGCACGATCCTGCTGAGCGTGGTGCAGTCGCTCGGCATCGCGCTCTTCCTCGAGCGCCAGACACAGATTGTCGGCGGCCTGCCGCTCGTCTACACGACCGGGTGGGGCTTCCGCTTCATGACGGTGCTGACGCTGACCGCCGGCACCACGTTCATCATGTGGCTCGGCGAGCAGATCACCGAGCGCGGCGTCGGCAACGGGATGTCGCTCATCATCTTCGCGGGGATCGTGGCGGGCCTCCCGGGCGCGGTGCTGACGACCTTCACCCAGTTGAGCACGGGACAGATGGGGTTCATCCGCCTGGTGCTGCTCATCGTGCTGATGGTCGCCGTGGTGGGCGCGATCATCTTCGTCGAGCGGGGCAACCGGCGTGTCACGGTCCAGTACGCGAAGCGGGTGGTCGGGCGGCGCATGTACGGCGGGTCGAGCACCCACATTCCGCTCAAGGTGAACACGGGCGGCGTCATCCCGGTCATCTTCGCCTCGTCGATTCTGGCGTTCCCGGCGACCATCGCCGGCATGTTCCCGAGCGGGAGCTGGGGCCAGGCGGTCATTGCGCAGCTCGCCTACGGGATGCCGCTCTACAACCTGTTCTACATCGTCGGCATCATCTTCTTCGCCTACTTCTACACGGCCATCATCTTCAACCCGGACGACGTCGCCGAGAACATGCGGAAGTACGGCGGGTTCGTGCCCGGGATCCGGCCGGGCAAGCGGACGGCGGAGTACATCGACACGATCCTGACGCGCGTCACCCTGGCAGGCGCCATCTACCTGGCGATGGTGGCCATCCTGCCCGAGTTCCTGATTACCGGGTTCAAGGTGGCGCCGATTCCGTTCATCGGCGAACGGCTGGACGCGGTTCTGCCGAAGTTCATTACCGAAGGCATGAACGTGCAGTTCTACTTCGGCGGCACCTCGCTCCTCATCGTCGTCGGCGTGGCCATGGACACGGTTCAGCAGATCGAGTCGCAGCTCATCATGCGGCACTACGACGGCTTCATGAAGAAGACCCGGATCAGGGGCCGCCGCGGCTGATGAGGAACGCTGATGCCCGAAGGTCGGACGCGGTGATCATCTGCAAGTCGGATGAGGAGATCCGGCGGATGCGCGCGGCCACGAGAGTGGTGGCCGACGTGCTCCAGGCCCTGAAAGCGATGGTCGCGCCGGGCGTGACGACCGCCGACCTCGACGCGATCGCCGAGTCCAAGGTGCGGCAGGCGGGCGGCGTGCCGTCCTTCAAGGGGTACCACGGGTTCCCGGCGACGCTGTGCACGTCGGTGAACGAGCAGGTCATCCACGGGATCCCGTCGCCCTCGGTGAAGCTTCGCGATGGGGACATCGTGTCGATCGACGTGGGCGTGCTGCTCGACGGGTTCCACGGCGATGCCGCGATCACTGTGCCGGTGGGCCGGGTCGATCCGAAGGCGTATGAGCTGCTGCGCGTGACCGAGGAATCGCTCTTCGCCGGCATCGACAGGGCGCGCGTCGGCGGGCGGGTGTCGGACATCGGGCACGCCGTGCAGCGGCACGTGGAGGCGCACGGGTTCTCGGTCGTGCGCGAATTCGTCGGCCACGGGGTGGGCGCCTCGCTCCACGAGGAGCCGCAGGTGCCGAACTACGGGCAGCCGGGGCGGGGCCCGAGGCTCTCGGGCGGCATGGTGCTCGCCATCGAGCCGATGGTGGCGATGGGGCGGGCGGCCGTCAAGGTGCTCGGCGACGGGTGGACGGCCGTCACGCAGGACGGGAGCCTGGCAGCGCACTTCGAGCACACGGTGGCCGTCACCGCCGACGGCCCGCTGATCCTGACGCTGCCGGACACGGTCGGGGAGTCGGACGGTCATGGACCGCGCGCAGGCGCAAGCCGGAGGGCTTAGAGGCAGGTGCCTAAAGACGACACGATCGAAGTGACGGGGGTGGTGCTCGAGTCGTTACCGAACGCGATGTTCCGGGTGGAACTCGAGAACAAGCACCAGGTGCTGGCGCACGTGTCGGGCAAGATGCGGAAGAACTTCATCCGCATCCTGACCGGCGACAAGGTCCTGGTCGAGCTGTCGCCCTACGACTTGAGCCGCGGGCGGATCACGTACCGCTACAAGTAGCGGGCCGCAAGCGGTCTCGAGCCGGGCCCTGCGGCGCGTCCAGACGGAGGGCGCGCGCCGGGCGTTCGTGGGGAGGGGCTGCAAGGATGAACGAGCTATGAAGGTCAGAGCGTCGGTCAAACGGATGTGCGACAAGTGCAAGATCGTCCGCCGCCAGGGCGTGGTCCGGGTGATCTGCACGAACCAGAAACACAAGCAGAGGCAGGGGTAGCGACATGGCACGTATCGCGGGGGTGGACCTGCCACGGACCAAGCGGGTCGAGATCGGGCTCACCTACATCTACGGGATTGGCAGGACCCGTTCGAACGGGATCCTCAAGGTCGCGGGCGTCAGCCCGGACACGCGCGTCCAGAACCTGTCGGAGGACGACGTCCGGAAGATCAGCCGCGTCATCGAGGACCAGGGCGGCGTCGAGGGCGATCTCCGCAAGGAGATCTCCATGAACATCAAACGGCTGATGGACATCGGCTGCTACCGCGGCCTGCGGCATCGCCGCGGCCTCCCGGTCAGGGGCCAGCGAACCAAGACGAATGCCCGGACCCGCAAGGGCCCGCGGCGCGGCGCGGTCGCCAAGAAGAAGACGGTGTAAGCGGATGGCAAAGACTGAACCGGCCGTCGAAGGCGCTGAGAAGAAAGAGCCTGGCAAGAAGGGCGCGAAGAAGACTTTCAAGAAGCGAGGCGAGAAGCGCGTGGTCCACCACGGCATCATCAACATCCAGGCCTCGTTCAACAACACGACGATCACGATCGCCGACGCCGACGGCAATGTCGTCGCGTGGTCGAGCGCGGGAGGCGTCGGCTTCAAGGGGTCCCGCAAGGGCACGCCCTTCGCCGCCACGCAGGCCGCCATCTCCGCGGGCAACGCCGCGAAGACGATGGGCATGCGGTCGGCCGAGGTGCGGGTGAAGGGTCCGGGCGCCGGCCGCGAGTCGGCGATCCGGGCGCTGCAGACCATCGGGATCGAGGTCAAGTCGATCCGGGACATCACGCCGATTCCGCACAACGGCTGCCGGCCGTCGAAGCGGCGGCGGGTGTAGGGCCCGGGATTCAGGAACCAGGAACGGAAGAGACGCGATGGCACGATACATCGGACCTGTTTGCCGCTTGTGCCGCCGGGAGGCCACCAAGCTGTTTCTCAAGGGCGAGCGCTGCTACACGGAGAAGTGCGCGATCGAGAAGCGCAACTTCGTGCCCGGCCAGCACGGCAAGGCGCGCAAGGCGAAGCTCGCCGGCTACGGATTGCAACTGCGCGAGAAACAGAAGGTGAAGCGCATCTACGGCGTGCTGGAGAACCAGTTCCGGCGCTACTTCGAGTCGGCCGAGCGCATGCGCGGCATCACCGGCGAGGTGCTGCTGCAGAGCCTCGAGCGGCGGCTCGACAACGTGGTCTACCGCCTGGGCTTCTCGACGTCCAGGTCGCAGGGCCGCCAGCTGGTGCGGCACGGGCACTTCTCGGTGAACGGCAAGAAGGTCGACATCCCGTCGTTCCTGGTGCGCGAGGGCGACGTGGTGGGCGTACGCGAAAAGAGCCGCAAGGGCGCGGCGCTCCTGCACGCGATGGAAGAGGTCAAGGGGCGCGGCATCCCCGAATGGCTGGCACTCCAGACCGACGAGATGACCGGGCGCATCGTCGCGCTTCCGACCCGCGCGCAGATCAACCTGCCGGTGCAGGAGCAGCTCATCGTCGAGCTCTACTCGAAGTAAGGGTCCGGCCTCAAGACAGCAGGCCGCCGCGCGGCGCGGCCCGCCCGGGTTGTCCGGTGGATCGAGACGCCAGAAAGGAACGCCAGCGATGATGTGGAAGAGTTTCCAGCGGCCCAAGCGGCTGGAGTTCGAGCGTGAGACCTCGACCGATCGGTTCGGGCGTTTCTACGCGCAGCCGTTCGAGCGGGGGTTTGGCACGACCATCGGCAACGCCATGCGGCGCGTGCTGCTGTCGTCGATCGAGGGCGCGGCCTTCAGCGCCGTCAAGATCGACGGCGTCCTGCACGAATTCTCGCCGATCCCGGGCGTGGTCGAGGATGCCACCGACATCATCCTCAACCTCAAGCAGATTCCGCTCAAGATGCACGTCGACTACACGAAGACGCTGTACCTGCGCGTGGACAAGCCGGGGGAGGTCCGCGCCCGCGACATCGAGGGCGACGCGGACATCGAGATCCTCGAGCCCGACGCCCACATCGCGACCGTCTCCGAGCACGGCAAGCTCCACATGGAGATCCGCGTCAAGCGCGGCCGCGGCTACATCACCGCCGACCGCAACTTCGACGAGGACCTCGGCATCGGCTGGATCCCGATCGACTCGGTCCACTCCCCGGTGAAGAAGGTCAACTATCTCGTCGAGGCGGCGCGGCTCGGCCAGACGACCGACTACGAGAAACTGACGCTCGACGTGTGGACCAACGGCGCCGTCAGCCCGCGCGACGCGGTGTCGCTCACGGCGAAGCTCGTGCGCGACCACCTGAACATCTTCGTGAACCTCGACGAGGCGGCCGACCTGCCCGCCGAGGCCCAGGCCGACCTGCCGCACCCGGCGGCCGCCAACGAGCACCTCGACAAGAGCGTCGAGGAGCTGGAGCTGTCGGTCCGGTCGTACAACTGCCTGAAGAACGCGAACATCAAGAGCATCCGCGAGCTCGTGCAGAAGACCGAGAGCGAGATGCTCAAGACGAAGAACTTCGGGCGCAAGTCGCTCAACGAGATCAAGGACATCCTCCAGACGATGGGCCTCAGCCTCGGGATGAGGCTGGAGAGTTCCTCTGCCCACGCCTCGGCGGACCAACGGTAGAAAGAGAAGGACATGCGTCACCGAGTAGGCCAGCGCAAGCTGGGACGAGTCACCGAGCACCGCCTCAGCATGCTCAGGAACCAGGCCACCGCGCTCCTGCGCCACGGGCACATCGAGACGACGGTGCCGAAGGCCAAGGAGCTGCGGCCGTTCGTGGAGCGCCTCATCACCATCGCCAAGCGCGGCGTCGCCGAGGGCGGGAACGGCCAGGCCCTGCACGCCCGGCGGATGGTGCTCGAGGACATCCAGGACCGGGCCGTGGTCAAGACGCTGTTCGACGTGGTGGCGCCGCGCTTCGCATCGAGGCCCGGCGGCTACATCCGCATCCTGAGGTCGGGCGTGCGAAAAGGCGACGCGGCCGAGCTCGCGCAGGTGGAGCTGCTCGGCAGCGAGTTCGATCCGAAGAAGGCCGCCGCCGACAAGGAGAAGAAGTCAGCCAAGAAGGAAGGGAAGGAAGGCGGGGGTCTCGGCACCAAGCTGAAGGCCGCTGCCGATCGCGTGCGCGGGCGCAAGGCGGACGAGGACGAGTCCGGCGGCGCCTCGGTCCACGAGCACACCAAGGCCTGGACCAAGAGCACGGCGAAGCCCCGCCAGGCGGGACGCGCGGGGAAGGGTTAGAGCCAGGCTGCAGGCTCCAGGCTTCGGGCTTCAGGCCGGATCACACGGTCCCGCTTCCTTTTAGATGGAAATTCAAGGGCCCGGGGAGCACGCGCTCACCGGGCCCTGGTTCTGTACTCCGCGTGACAAGGCCTGTAGCCTGAAGCCTGTCTGCGATTTGGTCCGGCTCGCGTGATCCGGCCCGTAGCCTGAAGCCTGTAGCCTGGCAGCTTACTTGACAGTCTTTCTCAACGTCCTCACGACGCGCCCGGTCGTTCCGTCCTCCAGCTGGATGATCCCGCGCACCACGTAATCGCCCGGCGGCAGCGCGCCGATGGGCGCCGAGCCGGTCGCCGTGACTCGGTCGGCATCGGCGCGCGCGAGCACCAGCGGCACGGCAACGAGCGGCGGCCCGTCGGTCGACCTCGCCAGTTCCAGCCGTGCCGAGAGGCGCGTCGTTTCGGACCCGCCGTAGATATCGAACGACACGATGGCTGTCGGCTCGGCGGCGAATTCGAGCCTCGGCACCAGGCCCTCGGGGCCCGACGCGCCGATGAGCAGCGAGCCGAGTGAAAGCGGACCGATCGAGGTCAGTCCCACGTCCACCAGCTCTTCCGCTGCGCCGATGCGGCCGGCGGCGTCGATCGCGGCCGCGCGGAGCCGATAGGTGCCGGGCGGCGCCGCCATCGCGCCGAGAATCGGGCGTTTGGATGCATCGGCCGCGGACCATCGGCCAGCGATCCGCCCGTCGCCCCCCACCAGAATAGCCCCCACCGACGCGAGCGCCGCGCCGGGATCGACCGCCTCGACGACAACGCCGACGCGGAGGCGCCCGCCGGGCTCGCGCACGGTGAATCCGGCGGCGCGGAGCTGGAGGTCCGTGAAGAGTTCACTCGACACGAGCACGTCGGCGAGCGTGCGGGGCGCTGGCGCGCTACGCGGCGCGCGCTCCGTAAACGTGATCGCCGGGCGGGCTCGCACCGTGACGCCTCGACGGAGGACGCGCACCGAGAGCGAGCGGCTGCGGCCGAAGACCTCCCCACTCTCCGGCTGGACATCCGCCACGTAGTACGCCGAGCTCTCGCGCGCGATGCGGACGAGCGCTCCCGTTCCCGCCGCATCGAGCGGGAACCTCGCGCCGCCGGTGACGCCGGCCAGGTGCTCGATGCCCAGGAGGGGATTGTCGGAACCGAGGCTGCCGACCCCCGCGATATTCTCCTTCCAGATCGCGCCGCCCATCGCGATGTCGTCGGGGTGGACCAGGTAGAAGTTGGCGCGCGCGGCGCCGGCGGCCGTCGAGACCCGGCGGAAATCGTCGACGAGGAGCTCGCACATGCCCGGGGCCAGCGCCATCGGCGCGTCCCTGCGGGGCGCGGCGAGTCCGGCCGTGAAGAGGATCACCGTCAGGGGAGAGACGCGATGGCTCTGGGCCTGCAGGAATCCGTCGAGCGACTCGAGGAACCGGCGCGTCCGGCACGCCAGATCCGACCCGGTCTCCGTCGAGTTGCCCTGGCCCGACAATTCGGCCATCGCCTGCCTGATGCGGTCGACCTCCCCGGTGAATGCCTGGCGCACTCCGCCGTACGGCAGCGCGGCCACCATGGTCCGATCGGCAGGCGAGAGCTGGTGGAGCAGTCCTTCAACCGCCTTCCTGAGCGCCTGCTCGCGGCCAGCGGTGAAGGACTCCTGGTCGATGACGAGCGCAAAGCTCCGGCCGCCAGGCACGCCCGCATTGGTCCCGAACGGCGGCCGGGTCCGGGCTGGCGCGCCGGGTGCCGCCGCCGGCACTTCGGCTGTGACGATCCGAAGCGACCGCACCGGCTTGAGCCTGCCGTCGAGGCGAACCTCCACCTCCGAGGACTGAAGACTCCCCACGAGGGCGCCGTTCTCCAGAACCGCGATGAAGTCGACGGCGAGGCCGGCGGCCGGATCACTCGCAGGTCGGGCCTGGCGAACCGGTAGAGTGAGGGCCGAACCTGATCCGAATGCCGCGACGGCGATCGTGGCGGCCAGGCTCGTGCGCATCCGAAGCTTCATCTGCGGCCCTCACATGAAAAAAGGCCGGTGGACCCGAAGGGGGTCCACCGGCCGGGTTGGGGCAGGTCCGCGAGACGGCGGACTGTGCGGTCTGGCCGCTACCAGTTGAACCGGATCATCACCTGGCCGACCCGGCCACCCGGGTCGTAGGTGTTGCTCGCATCCGTGTAGGCGCTGGTCACCTGGAAAATCGTCGCGCCGGAGCCCGGGTTCGCGACCGGGTTGAAATTCGGCTTGTCGAAGATGTTCAACAGGTCCAACCGGAGCTCGACGTTCATTCTCCCCTTGATGTCGATCCGCTTGGTCACGCCCATGTCGAACCGGATGAACCACGGCGCGGCAACGAGGACGTTGCGCGGCGCACAGTCGCCGGCTCTGACCTGGACGCAGCTGGCCGAGTTGGCGGGTGCGATGTAGCGCCCGTTCGGATCGGGCGGCCCAAGGCTCGTCGAGTACCCATTGACCGTCGTCGAGCTGGTGCTGAACGCCCGCCTCGTGTTCAGGATCACGTCGTCGGGCAGCATCCACACTTCCTGAACGCCGGAAGTGGCATTGGTCTTGAAGTAGTACCTGTACATCTTCTGCAGGTCGGACGTCGTCATGTTGACCAGGCGCACGTTGCCGAAGTCCATCATGACGGTCTGCGTGCGGCCGACCCCGTTGAAGCTCCAGCCGCCCAGCAGCACGTTGATCGGGGTGCTCCAGTTCGCGCCGATCGCCTGGCCGTGGCCGAACGGCAGGGTCCAATCCCATTGCGCCTTGATCGAGTGGCGGACGTCCGCGCCCGGTGCCGCCAACGCGTAGCCATAGCTGAACCCGTCGAAGTTCCCGGTCTTGGAGAACGCCAACTGGTAATTGATGCTCGCAGACAGGCCGTGGGACAGCCGCCGCCGCAGCTCGATCTGGAGGGCATCGTACCGGCTCCTCGACCCGCTGTCGTAGACGCTGTCGGTCCCGAGGGCCGGGTTGGGAACGAAGAAGTTCGCCGTGTACCCGGCATTCAGGGCGTTTGTCCGGCGAGAAGCGGTGCCGTCGAGATCACCCGCCGCCGCCGTAGGATTGGGGTTTGTCACGACCAGGCGCGCGGCCAACGACGAGCTCGTCCAGGTCGCTGAGCCTCCCGTGTACGCGGCCGGATTGCCGGAATCCCTGCTGCCGTTGAGGTACGCGAGGTAGATCGGCAGCGGATTGGTGCCCGTGCCCGCACCGAAGTAGGCAAACGATCCCACTCGGCTTCCACCGGCCGTGTTGTTCGCCTTGAGGTTGGCCATCGCGAGCGTGAATTCGTTCATGAACCCGTTGGCCACCAGGCCGTCGCCGCGGATGGTGTTGTAGTTGATCGTGGCCCACTCGTGGTCGCCGACGTTGCCGATATAGCGAATCTCGATCGCCATGTCCCTCGAGATCGAGCGCGCCAGGGCGATGTTCCAGTTCTGGACGCGGCCGATCTTGATGTCGGGCGCGAAGGTCCACATGCCGTCGACCCGGCCTGCGCGAACGGGAATCGGGTAGCTCGGAGTCGGATTGAACGGCGCAGAATACAGCCGGCTCGTCTGGGAAAGCAGCACCGGCCACGACTCACCTGCCGGCACGAGGCCGGAGTTGGCGTTGCGGGTCAGCGAGAGCTGGCTTCCGTTGTTGCTCCCGTACTGCCCGGTGAATTGGGTGAGTGCCGGGCGATCGAACGCAATCGCGTAGCCGGCTCGGAGCGTGGCCTGGTCCGGATCGCCGAGCAGCGCGCGCAAGAGGCCCGATTTCACATTGGGCCGCCACGCCACGCTCACCGACGGTCCGATGTTGTTCCAGTCGGTCTTGTAACCCGTCGAGCCCGACTTGAACAGGGCGAACTCCGGAACCGCGCCGCCCGAGGCAGCCGGGTTGAGGACGTTGCACCGGTTGAGCACGCCTCCGCTCCCGATGCCTGACATGCCGCAGATGCTCGCCATGCTCACGTTGGACATCAGGTCGGTCGAGGGAGAGAACGGCGTCTGGACCTCCCAGCGGACCCCGCCGGTGAAGGTCAGCGTCGGCGAGGCCTTCCAGGAGTCCTGGGCGTACGCGCTGAAGACCTTGAAACCGCCCTTGTAGTCGACCGGAGCGAGCTCGACGTACTTGCCGGAGGCCGGGTCGAGCACCGCCGCGCTGTTCACGCTGGCGACACGACCCGTGAGCACGGCATACACCGCACGAGCGGCGTCGAGCTGCGTGCTGGACGCACCCGGGAAGTTGCCCGTGTTGAACATGGCGGCCGCCGGATCGTTGGCCGTGTCAAAGCCCAACGTGATCCCCGGGACGATCTGCTCGCTGCCGGAGTCGGCATTCGAGAGCAGGAATGACGCGCCGAAGGTCATCGCGTGCGATCCCTTGACCCACGTCAGCGTGTCGTCGGCGCTCCAGGTCGGCGCGATGCGCCAGGACGGGTTGTTCGACGTATACCAGTCGGTCGTGGAGGTCGGCGTCGTGATCGCGAAACCGCCCTGGTCGGCAAACGAACTCGGTGCGTTGCCCGACTCCTGGCTGGAGGGGTAGCCGAAGTGCGACCCGCTCCAGATGGACGAGAAACCGCCCCGTAGTTCGTTGGTGATGTTCCCCCCCAGGATCGATCGGATGGCCAGGGAGCCGAACGGCCGAGTCGACGCAAAGTCGCGGTGGTTCGGCGCCCCGGGAAAGCGCGGATCGGCCGAGTTGAGGTAGTCCGGCGTGCGCTCGGCCGTGATGACCGCAAACGACGCGCTAATCCGGTGCTTGCTCGTGAGGTTGTAGTCGAGGCGCGCGGTCGGCTGGTACTCGAGCAGCGTCGAGGGACTGAGCCAGACGTACGAGTCATACAGCGGGTCGGCGAGCGGGCTGCGCTTGCCGCCGGTCTGCGTCGCGTCGTAGATCATCCTCTCGATCTTCGTCATGGTCGGATCTGGCGTCGAGATCTGGCCGTTTTCCCGCGCCTTGTCCAGCACGTTGACCTCGCAGGTCCCGGCGGGGCACTGGTAGCGGAACCAGCCATCCAGGACCCGCGGACTGAAGACCGTGCGCGTCCGCGTGAAAGTGTTCGGAAACCGGATCTGCTCGTAGTGGAAGAAGAAGAACGCCTTGTCGTGCCCGTCGTAGACGCCCGGGATCACGATCGGGCCGCCCACGCGCGCGCCGAACTGGTCCAGCTTGACCGCGTTCTTCGGCTGGTTGTTGTACCGGTTGAAAATGTAGTTGCTGTTGTAGGACGGGTCGCGGTGGTACTCGTAGGCGCTGCCGGTGAACTTGTTGCCGCCCGACCGCGTCTGGAAGGCCATCGTCATCGCCCCGGCGCCCGCGCCGGCGCTCGCGCCGCCCGCGGCCAGCGTCACCGCCACGGCCTCGACCGCATCCTGGCGCGGCGTGACGGTCGCGAAGAACGAGTCGGTGTTGCGCAGAAAGTTGTCGTTGTTGCTCACGCCGTCGAGCGTGATGCTCAGGAAACTCTCCGGGAGCCCGTTGATGGTCGAGTCCCGGTTGGCGCCGGGCGTGTTGACGCCAGGCAGGAACGTGATCGCGTTCAACGCGTTCCTGGTGGGCGTCGGCATCCGGGTCAGCTGGTCGGAGTTGAGCGTGGCCGCCACGGTGGCGGTCTCCGTGTTGATGAGCTCGGAGCTGCTCGTGACGATGACCGTTTCGGTCAGCTGGCCCACCTCGAGCGTGAGCATGACCGTAACCGGCTGGCCGGGCGCGACCTTCAGCCCGTTGGCGACCGCGGTCTTGAACCCGGTCAGCGACGCCGTCACGGTGTAGGTCCCGGCCGGCAGGGTCGAGATTCGATACGTTCCGTCAGCGCCGGAAACCGCCTCGTAGGTTCGACCGTTGACGTCGTCCTTCACAAGCACGGTCGCACCGGGGACGACGCCGCCGGCAGAGTCTCGCACCGCGCCGGCGATCGAGGCGGTGGATTGAGCCGAGGCTACGGAAATGCAGGCCAGGACGAGAAACAGAGACACGCACACACACAACGCCGCACGTTGCATGACGCTACCCTCCCCCTCAGAGGCACCAACGCACCGCGCCCCCCGAGGATAGACACAGGGTCCAGAAGGGGCTGGTGCTGAGAAGAACGCCGGAGGCCCCGACTCTACGCCGGAGGCCGTCTGGTGTCAAGCGCACCGGGAAGGTGAAGCGGGGGGACTTTCGCCCTCTTTCGTGGGGCGAAAGTCGTAGGGTGTACGCCGCCTACTCGTCTTCTTCCGCTTCCTCGCCCTTTTCAGCCTTGCTGGCGGCGATGATCTTCGCCTGCAGGTGCGAGGGGACCTCCTCGTAGTGCGAGTACTCCATGCTGTAGGTGCCGCGCGCGCCCGTCGACGACACGAGCTGCTGCTCGTAGGTGAGCATCTCCGCCATCGGGACCTGGGCCTTGATGACCGTCATCGTGCCGCGCGAGTCCATGCCGCTGATCCGGCCGCGGCGGCTGTTGAGGTCTCCCATCAGGTCGCCGGCGAAATCGGACGGCGCGTAGACCTCGACGTTCATGATCGGCTCGAGGATGGTCGGCCTGGCGCGCGACATCGCGTCCTTGAAGGCGAGGCGTCCGGCCATCTTGAAGGAGAGCTCGTTCGAGTCGACCGCGTGGAACTTGCCGTCGATGAGCGTCACCTTGAAATCGACGACGGGGTAGCCGGCGAGGTAGCCGCGCATCCGGGTTTCCTGGATGCCCTTCTCGACCGCCGGCCGGAACTGCTGGGGGATCGATCCGCCGAAGATGTCGTCCACGAACTCGAAATCGGCCCCGCGCGGCAGCGGGTCCACCCTGATCGTGCAGTCGCCGAACTGCCCGTGGCCGCCCGTCTGCTTCTTGTGGCGGCCCTGGGCCTCGGTCGACGCGGTGATCGTCTCGCGGTACGGGATTCTCGGCAGCTTGAGATTCACCTCAACGCCGAACCGGCGTTTCAGCTTCGCGACGGTGACCTCGATGTGGAGCTGGCCCTGCCCGGAGAGCAGTAGCTCCTTTGTCTGGGCGTCGCGGCTGTATCGGATTGTCGGATCCTCCTCGATCAACCGCTGGAGTGACGAGCTGATCTTCTCCTCGTCGCCGCGGCTCTTCGGCTCCATCGCGTAGGAGAGCACAGGCTCGACAAACGCCATCGGCTTGAATGTGACGCTGTCCTTCTCGCCGAGCGTATGGTTGGTCTGGGTGTCCTTGAGTTTCGCCACCGCGCCGATGTCCCCGGCCTTGATCTCGGGGACGTCCGCCTGCGTCTTGCCCTGCAGCAGGAAGAGGTGGCCCAGCCGCTCCGGCGCTTCCCTGGTCAGGTTGAGGACGGTCGTATCCGACTTCATCGTCCCGCGCATCACGCGGAACATACTGATGCGCCCGGCGAACGGATCGGCAATGGTCTTCCATACGAACGCGGCGAGTGGGCCGGACTCGGTGACGGCGAGGTCGGTCTCGACGCCGCCCTTCGCCAGCGCCTTCACCGGGCGGTCGCCCGGCGCGGGGAGGATCGTGAGCACGGTGTCGAGCAGCGGCTGAATGCCGACATTCGCGATGGCGGAGGTGCAGATCGCAGGGATGATCCTGCCGGCGAGCGTCGCCGTGCGGAGTCCGGTGACCAGCTGCTCCTGCGTCAGCGAGCCCGTTTCGAAGAACTTCTCCATCAGGCTGTCGTCGGCCTCCGCCACCATCTCGACCAGCGCGTCACGCGCCGCGGAGGCCTTGTCGGCAAGGTCGCCCGGCACCGGGCCCTCGGTGGGCTTGCCCGATCCGTCGGCGGCGAAGGTCCAGGCCTTCTGCGACACCAGATCCACGACACCCCTGAAGTCCTTCTCCTCTCCAATCGGAAGCTGAATCGGGATGACCGTCCGGCCGAAGAGCGCGCGCAGCGCTTCGATCGTCCGATCGAGGCTCGAGCGCTCGCGGTCCATGCGGCTCAGGGCGACGACACGCGGAAGGCCCAGCGCCCCAGCCTCCTCCCAGACCTTCTCGGTCTGTACCTCGGGTCCGCCGACCGAGTCCACGACGACCAGCACCGCGTCAGCCACGTGCAGGGCGGCGCGGGTGTCGCTGAAGAAGTTGCCGAATCCCGGCGTGTCGATCAGGTTGATCTTCGTCTTGTTCCACTCGGCGTAGGCGAGCGAACACGAGAGGGTGTGCTTCCGCGCAATCTCCTCGTCGTCGAAGTCGGTGACCGTGTTGCCCTCGTCGACCTTGCCGAGGCGATTGACCATCCCCGTGTCGAACAGCACCGACGAGACCAGCTGCGTCTTGCCCGATCCGCTGTGGCCGGCGACGGCCAGGTTCCGGATGTTTGCCGCGTCGTAGACCTTCATGGACCTTAGCCCTCACTTAGGGACAAATCCGCAAACGCCAAAGCCCTAATCATACTAGGGGCTAGGGACCAGGGGCTAGGGGCGAGGCGGGTCCGGACCGGATAGATTGGTGACAGCGTAGACCGGATACATGGGTAACAGGTTTCATGATGGGTCAGGAGGAGTCCTGACCGATGCCTTGGAAGGAAACCTGTGCCGTGGATCAACGGGTCGCGTTTATTGGGGATTGGCTGCGAGCCGAGTGGACGATCACGGCGCTCGCGAGTCGGTATGGAATCAGTCGGAAGAGCGCGTACAAGTGGCTGGACCGCTATGCGGCAGATGGTCCAGCCGGGCTGGTCGATCACTCGCGCGCCCCGAAGGCACACGGCCGGGCGATGGACGCGGAGCGTCGAGAGGCGATCCTGGCGGAGCGACGCGCCCACCCGTACTGGGGGCCGCGCAAGCTGCGGGAACGGCTGAAGAAGAAGGAGCCGAAGACGGTGTGGCCGGCGGCGAGCACGATGGGGGATCTGCTGCATCGTGAAGGCCTGAGCACGCCGCGCCGCCGGACTCGGTATGTGGTGCCGTTGACGCAGCCCCTGGCGGCGGCGACGGCGCCGAACGAGGTGTGGACGGCGGATTTCAAGGGCTGGTTTCGCACGCAGGATGGGACCCGGTGCGATCCGCTCACGCTCGCCGATGCCTACAGCCGGTTTGTGTTGTGCTGCCGCATTGTGCGGCCCAGTCGAGCGGGCGTCCGTCCCTGGTTTGAACGGGCCTTCCGAGAGTACGGGCTGCCGCGCGCGTTGCGCACCGACAATGGGCCGCCCTTTGCGACGACGGGCGCGGCGGGCCTCTCGCGCCTGGCGGTGTGGTGGTTGAAATTGGGCATCGCGCTGGACCGGACGGAGCCCGGGCATCCGGAGCAGAACGGGCGGCACGAGCGGTTTCATTTGACGCTGCAAACGGAAGGCAGCACCCCGCCCTCCGCGACGCCCACGGCGCAGCAGCGGCGGTTCGATCGCCTGCGGGTGGAGTTCAACACGGAGCGGCCGCACGAAGCGCTGGACTTCGAGACGCCAGCGGAGTGGTATCGGGCGTCTCCGCGCCCCTACCCCGGCCGCCTTGACGAGCCGTGGTATGACGCGCGGCACCAGGTCCGCCGTGTCAAAGAGTCCGGGCAGATTAAATGGCAGGGCGCGGTCACCTTCATCAGTGAAGCGGTCGCCGGAGAATGCGTGGGTCTCGAGGAGACGGAGCACGGCGACTGGACGGTGCGCTTCATGCACATCGAGCTCGGGCGCATCGAACGCAGGAGCGGCCGGTTTGTCCAGGCCTGGCGCGGTTCCCGTCGCCAGGCACGAACGGCCGGCGCGGTCGTCGGCCCGGACGAGAGCGCGGGGCTCGGCGGCCCTCAAGGCTCTCCGCTTCGCTCCGACCCCGCTCACGCGGGGCACTGACGTGGCCTTGACCGACGCCTTCGCCCCGTGCGGAGGAGCGGCTACGACGACCGGCTGAGTGTTACCCATGTAACCGGTCTGGTTTGTCCGATGTTTCCGGTTGCACCGGCGCTAGGCGGTTGTCCGAGAAGGCTACAGGCTTCAGGCTACAGGCCTTGCTGAGAACACGTGCCGCCACACACGTCCCGGCAGATCTCGAGACTTGCGAGAGTCGATGTGCAGCAGCGTGACTCGGCCTGGAGCCCGAAGCCTGGAGCCTGGAGTCTACTCGTGCCTGAGCGCTTCGATGGGATCCAGACGCGCTGCCTTGATGGCGGGAACCATGCCGAAGAAGATGCCGACCGACCCCGAGAACCCGAAGCCGAGCGCGAACGACCACAGCGGCAGCGAGACGGGGAATCCGGTCAGCCAGTGGACGGACATGCCGATGGCGCTCCCGAGCGCGATGCCGCCGACGCCGCCGACCGAGGTGAGCGTGACCGCCTCGAGGAGGAACTGCCAGAGGATTTCGCGCCGCCTCGCGCCGAGGGCCTTGCGCACCCCGATCTCGCGCGTCCGCTCGGTCACCGAGATCATCATGATGGCCATGACGCCGATGCCGCCGACCATCAGCGCGATCGACGAGATGACCACCAACCCGAGGAAGGTGGCCTGGCTGATCTGGTCCCACACCTTGAGCACCGCGTCCTGCGTGATGAGATCGAAGTCGTCGGGCTGCTCCAGCTTCAGGCCGTGGCGAATCCGCATGACCTGTTCGACTTCGGTCATCGCCTGGTCCCGCGTCGCGCCCTCCCTCGGCACGATCGCGATCATCGCGCTCTGCATCGTGCTGGCGTCGGCGGTCGTGCCGCCCATGTGGATGTTCCCCCGGCGCCGCTGCCAGCCGAACAGCTTCTGATGCGTCGTGTACGGGATGACCGCGAACTCGTCCTTCTGCGATCCGAACCCGCCGACACTCGGCCGCTCGGCCACGACGCCGACCACTTCGTACAGGCCGTTCCCGATGCGCACGGACTTGCCGATCGGATCCTGGTTGGGGAAAAGCGCCTTGTAGGGCGAATTGCCGAGCACGACCACCATGCGCCGGTGCTGGACCTCGGAGGCGGTGAAGAACCGGCCCTCCTCGATCTTGAGGAAATTGACCGCGGCGTAGTTCTCCGACACGCCGATGATCGACAGTTCCTTGCTGCGGGTGCTCTTGAAGAACGCCCGCTCGCGCGTCGGCATGCCCCACGCGCCGAGCCAGACGTCGACGCGCCCGGCCGCGGGCGCGTCGCGCTCGATCGCCTTGGCGTCGTTGACGGTCAGCACGGGCCGCCGGATCAGCTCCTTGAACTCCTTCCCGGCCGCGAAGCTGACGCCGCTGAACTTCGCCACGAAGATCGTGTTCGGCCCGAGCTCGCGGATGCTGTCGCGCAGCGACTCGTCGAATCCGCGCATGAGCGACGTCATGCCGACAATCGCCGTGATCCCGATGACCACCCCGAGCACCGTCAGGGCCGACCGCAGCTTGTTCACGCGGAGCGTGCCGAAGGCCATGGTCACGATGTCGGCGAAGAGCGCGAAGCGGACGGCCATGATGCTATTCCCGCCTGAGAGCTTCAATCGGATCGAGCGACGCCGCCCGCATCGCCGGGTAGACCCCGAAGAAGAGCCCGACGATGGCCGTGATGCCGATGCCGAGCGCCACCGACCAGGCCTGCACGGCCGCCGGCAGCGGCGTGGCCTTCGAGATCGCCAGCGCGACGAGGAACCCGAACGTCGTCCCGATGACGCCCCCGGCGACCGAGATCGTGACCGACTCGGTCAGCACCTGCAGGATGATGTGCCGGCGCCGGGCGCCGAGCGCCTTCCGGAGGCCGATCTCGGCGGTCCGCTCCGACACCACCATCAGCATGATGTTCATGATGACGATGCCGCCGACGACGAGCGAGAGCGCGACGACGCCGACCAGCACGGCGAAGATGCCGCTGGTCGCCTGGTAGTAGAGGTTCAGCGCCGTGTCGGACGTGAAGATGCCGAAGTTGTCCTTCTCCTTCGGCTTCAGCCGGCGCTCGATCCGCAGGGCCACCGTCGCGTCGTCCATCGCGGTCTTCGTCAGCGACGGGTCGATCGGCTTGACCGCGACGCTCACGCCGAAGCGCGAGCCGAAGAGCTTCTGGAACGCGCCGAGCGGGATGACCACGAACTCGTCCTGGGATTGCCCGAAGATGGAGCCCTTCTTCTTGCTGACCCCGAGCACGCGGAAGTGCACGCCCTCGATCCGCACCACCTTGTCCATGGGATCGGTCTGTCCGAACAGCCGATCCGCGGTGCCCCAGCCGAGGATTGCGATGTTCCGCCGCCGATCGACCTCGGTGGGGCTCGCCAGGCGGCCGCGCTCCGCGTCGTAGGACGAGAACTGCGCGTAGTCGGAGGTCACGCCCTGGATCCTGACGCTCTCCAGCACGTGCTCGCCGTAGGACACCTCGCCGCTCATGTTGGCCTCGGCCATCACGGCCTGGACAATCGGGCTGTAGCGCCTGATGGCGTCGGCATCATCCAGCGTGACGCGCGGGTTGTTCCGCATCTCGTCCTCGTCGCGCTCGTTCATCGAGATGCCGTAGCGCTCCACGCGGAACGCATCGGCGCCCACCTCGGACACGATCGCGTCCTTCACGGTGGCGTTGAGGCCCTGGATGAGCGACACGACGGCGATGATGGAGGTGACGGCCACCACGTTGCCGAGCACCGTCAGGAACGAACGCAGCTTGTTTGCCCAGATCGCGCCCAGGGCGATGGAGAGCGCCTCGAGAATCTGCGTCATGGACCGGTCAGCTCTTCTTCGGCGTCTCCAGCTTCACCGGATCGCCGTCCTTGAGATCACGAACCGAGTTGAACGGCCCGGTGATGACCTCGTCGTTTTCCTTGAGGCCCGACACCACCTCGAAGTACTTCTCGCCCGCGATCCCCGTCTTGATCGCGACGAAGGTGGACTTGTTGTCCGCAATGACGAACACCCCTTCGACTTCCTTTTTCGTCTGTCCGGGCTTGAGCTCCGGCTTCGCGCCGTTGGCGGCGGGCGTCCGCGGCTGCTTCTTGTCGGGAGCGGGAGGGTGCACCACGGCCCCCTTCTCGTCGAGCACGACCTCGCGGACCGTCAGCGCCTGAATGGGCACCGAGAGGGCCTTGGCCCGAGTCGCCGTCGTAATGTCCGCCGTGCACGTGAATCCCGGCCGCACCTCGGGGATCTGGCCGTCCAGCGTCACCTTGACCTTGAAGTTGGTCGCCTGCCGCGTCGTTCCGGCGGAGGTCGTCTGGAGCGGGCTGTTGCCGATCTCGGTGACCTTGCCGGTGAACGACTTGTCGGGGATCGCGTCGATGGTGATCTTGGCCTTTTGGCCTCTCGCCAGGTTCGGGATGTCGGTCTCGTCCACTTCCAGCTCGGCTTCGATGACCGACATGTCGGCGATCGTCATCAGGACGGTGCCGGCGTTGTTCATCGTGCCGATGACGACGGTCTCGCCCTGCTCGATGTTCCGCCGGGTGACGATGCCTTCGATGGGCGACTCGATCGTGACCTGTGACAGGTTGTACTTGGCGTTGTCCAGGTCGGCGGCCGTCTGCCGGATGCGCGTGGTCTGCATCGAGATCTCGGCCTGGCGCGCCTCGATGTCCCGCTCGCGCAGCTTGACCTCGTTCTCGGCGCGATCGAGCGCGTCCCTGGTCGTCAACTGTTCCTTCCACAGATCCTGCTGGCGCTTGAGCGTCTGCCGCGCGAGCTCGAGGCTCGACTTCGAGGACTCGAGGTTCACCTTGGCCTGCTCGACCGCGGTGCCCTGCACCGTGAGGCCGGCCTCGGCGCGTTCCACCGCCGACCGCGTGGATCGGGGATCGATCTCCAGGAGGAACTGGCCCGCCTTCACCCGATCGCCCTCTTCGATGGCGAGTTTGGTGACCCGTCCCATCGTGTTCGCGCTGACGTTGATCGTGGTCTTGGCCTGAATCTTCCCGGAGGCCGAGACGATCGATTCGAGATCGCGTTTTTCGAGCTTCTCGACCTGCACGGCCACGCCGGGGGTCTTCTTGTAGAGCAGGTTGGCGCTGACCATGGCGGCCACGACCAGCACGACGACGACGCCAATGACGATCTTCTTTCGATTCACGCTCACGCCCCCGCGCGGCTGACCAGAAATGCCGCCCAAAGTCCCGCGATCACGGCATACACGGCGAAGAGCGCCGTCGCGACCGACGAAGTCTTCCTTCGATACAGGACGCCCAGGCCGACCGACAGCACGAGAATCCACCACACCCGGATGAGGTCAATCGAGCCCAGGAACTTCGACAGGAAGCTGGACTCGTCGAGCATCGGCAGGAGGACGCCGAGGCTGGTGACGCTCGTCATCGACTCCTTCAAGTACATGATCGGCGTGGACACGATGACGCCGACCACCTGAACCGGGCTCGCGTGGACGACGGTCGCCAGAAGCTGCTTGAACCTCGCGTCACCGCCAAGCACCGCATTGAAGGCGACAAACAGGATTCCGGCGATGATGACCGGGACCAAAAACCCGATCACCGCTTGCGAGATTCCCGTCTGGAGGGCCGTTTTCCACAACGGCGTCTCATTGATGGCCTGTTCCATCCGGGCCTCGGCTTCTGCCGACAGCTTGATGCCGAAATTCTCAATTTGCGTGCGCGCCGCGTCGAGGGCTGCCGTCCGACCCACGCTGGTCGACATGATCGAGGTCGCCGCGACCACCCCGACCAGGATGACGACGAGAACCATGCCGACCCACCGGGGGTGCGCGACCACGTCGGTGAACATCGCGCGCGGAGCCGTCAACGCTCCCAGGAAGCGGGATAACAGATTTAGTCCACCCGCTTCGGGAGGCGCAGGAGAGGGCGCAGCAGCTGATTCAGTCATCGGTCCAGCCTTTCGTGCAGGTGATGGAGTGGGGCAGAGAGCGCCCGATGCTTAACCGACCGCCAAAGGCGCCGTAACCTTCTAATCTTAGACGATTTCCCGTCATTTCGTGTTCCAAGTTTGCACCGAGTTTCGGAGCGGTTGAGGCGCGCGAGCACGCGGTCGCGCATCCCGATTCGATCGCCAAACCCTGATGCGCCCGGGCGGTTCTGCCGAAAACTTCACCAGAGGGCGCGAAGCATCCCGTGGGATGAACGGGAGATTTCCGTCCGTGTTGGAGCGGCGGTTGCAGCGACGTCATGGACGTGTGTCTCCGTCTCGGCCCGGCGACGCCTTCTGTCGTTCGACCAACACGGCCTCACGCTCACAGAACTCGCAAGCTCCACTTCCGGGTCTTCGCGATTCAAGTCCTGACGAATTTCGGCGCTGCTGACGGTTATCGGACGTTGTTGACAAGAATTGTCACCTCGATATAGTTCAGTCTGCCCATGGCTGTGAGGATTGGCGAGCTGCTCCTCAAGGAGCGCCGGATCACCCCGGAACAACTCCAGGAAGCTCTGAACTATCAGAAGCTCAACGGGGGGAAGCTCGGCTACAACCTGGTGAAACTCGGCGTCGTCAAGGACGAAGAGATCACCAGCATGCTGTCGAAGCAGTACGGCGTGCCGTCGGTCAATCTCTCGCAGTTCGAAATCGACGGGTCGGTCATCAAGCTCATCCCCGCCGAAACCGCGCAGAAGTATCAGATCGTCCCGCTCAGCCGCGCCGGCGCGACCCTCACGATCGCGATGACGGACCCGACCAACGTGTTCGCCATGGACGACATCAAGTTCATGACGGGCTACAACGTCGAGCCGGTCGTGACCTCGGAAGCGTCGGTGGCCGAGGCCATCCAGAAGTACTACCCGACCGTCCGGGCCGGCCTCGTCATGGGCCCGAGCGCGCTGGACGCGGCGACGCGCGCGCTCGAGGAGATGCCGACGACGAGCGATGCGGACGTCGAAGTGCTCGACGACCTCCAGGAGATCAGCGTCGAGGCGCTCGCCCGGCAAGGCGAGGAGGCCCCGGTCATCCGGCTGGTCAACGTGCTGCTCATGTCCGCCATTCACAAGGGCGCGAGCGACATCCACATCGAGCCGTACGAGAAGGAGCTGCGGGTCCGCTACCGCGTGGACGGCGTGCTCTACAACATCATGAATCCGCCCATGAAATTCCGCGACGCGATCTCGTCGCGCGTGAAGATCATGGCGAAGCTCGACATCGCCGAGAAGCGGCTCCCGCAGGACGGCCGCATCAAGATCCGCTACAACGACAACGGCCAGTCCAAGGAAATCGACTTCCGCGTGTCGGTGCTGCCGACCCTGTTCGGCGAGAAGATCGTCATGCGCCTGCTCGACCGCGACAAGCTGATGCTGGACATGACCAAGCTCGGCTTCGAGAAGGACTCGCTGGCGCGCTTCGAGGAGGCGATCCAGAAGCCGTGGGGCATGGTGCTCGTCACGGGCCCGACCGGCAGCGGCAAGACCAACACGCTCTACTCGTCGATCTCGCGCATCAACACGCCCGAGACCAACATCATGACGGCCGAGGACCCGGTCGAGTTCAACATGGTCGGCGTCAACCAGGTGCAGATCCGCGAGAACATCGGCCTCAATTTCGCGGCGGCGCTGCGGTCCTTCCTGCGGCAGGACCCGAACATCATCCTGGTCGGCGAGATTCGCGACTTCGAAACGGCGGAAATCGCGGTCAAGGCGGCCCTGACGGGCCACCTCGTGCTCTCGACGCTCCACACCAACGACGCGCCGAGCACGATCAGCCGGCTGATGAACATGGGGATCGAGCCGTTCCTGGTGTCGAGCTCGGTCAATCTCATCTGCGCCCAGCGCCTGGTCCGCCGCGTCTGCAGCAAGTGCAAGACGCCGAGCCCCGTGCCGCCGGCCGCCCTCATCAAGGTGGGGTTCAGTGCCGAGGAGGCGCGTTCGGTGGTGCCGAACAAGGGCTCGGGGTGCGAAAAGTGCAACGGCACCGGCTACAAGGGCCGCGTCGGACTGTACGAGGTGATGGAGGTCTCCGAGGCGCTTCGCGACCTCATCCTGGTCGGGGCGTCCAGCATCGAGCTCCGGCGCAAGGCGATGGAAGAGGGGATGCTGACGCTGCGCCAGAGCGGCATTACCAAGATCCGCGACGGGGTGACCACGATTGAGGAAGTCGTCCGCGAAACGGTCGGCTGACGCTCCCCCCGGCTGACCCAATGGAGGACCGATGGCTGCCACCCTGCCGGAACTGCTGAAGAAGACCCTCGACATGGAGGGCTCGGACCTCCACATCACGAGCGGCACGCCGCCGCAGGTCCGCGTGCACGGGCGGCTGCAGCGCCTCCCGCTGCCGGAGCTGACCCCGGGCGAGACCAAGCAGCTCGCCTACAGCGTGCTCACCGACGCGCAGAAGAAGCGGTTCGAGGAGACGCTCGAGCTCGACTTCTCATTCGGCGTCCGCGGGCTGGCCCGGTTCCGCTGCAACGTGTTCAACCAGCGCGGCGCGGTCGCTGCCGTCTACCGGCTCGTGCCGGAGAAGGCCAGGACCTTCCGCGAGCTGGGGCTGCCCGATGTCGTCGTCCAGCTCGCCGAGCGGCCGCGGGGGCTGGTGCTCGTGACGGGGCCGACCGGCAGCGGCAAGTCCACGACGCTCGCCGCGATGCTCGACAAGATCAATATCGAGCGCGCCCAGCACATCCTGACCATCGAGGACCCGATCGAGTTCATCCACCCGCACAAGGGGTGCCTGGTCAACCAGCGCGAAGTTCACAGCGACACGCACGGCTTCTCCGAGGCGTTGCGCGCCGCGCTGCGCGAGGATCCCGACATCGTGCTCATCGGCGAGATGCGCGACTTCGAGACGGTGGAGGCTGCCCTGCGTATCGCCGAGACGGGCCACCTGACCTTCGCGACGCTGCACACCAACAGCGCCGCGCAGACGATCAACCGCATCGTCGACATCTTCCCGGCCCATCAGCAGAGCCAGATCCGCACCCAGCTCTCGATGGTGCTCGAAGGCATCATCTGCCAGTCGCTGCTGCCGAAGGTGAACGGCACCGGGCGGGTGGTGGCGCTCGAGATCCTCATCCCGACGCCCGCCATCCGGAACCTGGTCCGCGAGGACAAGGTTCACCAGATCTACTCGTCGATGCAGGCGGGACAGGAGAAGATCGGAACGCAGACGTTCAACCAATCGCTCGCCTCGCTCTATTTCGCCCATCAGATCTCGCGCGATACGGCGCTCTCCGCCTCGTCCATGAAGGACGAGCTGCAGGACATGATGAACCGCGGCGTCGGGGTGGTGCCGGGGGCCGGGCTTGGACGGCCGGTGCCGCCCGCGCGCCGATCATAGAGGTCGTCCGCCATGCCGAACTTTTCATTCACCGGTCGAACGCGCACTGGACAGACCGTGTCGGGCGAGCGGGTCGCCGACACGATGGAAGGCGCCGTCGCCATGCTCCGGCGGGAGCAGGTGCTGGTGACCAAGATTTCTCCGATCAAAGCCAGAACCGAGAAGGCCGCGGCGCCGTCGAAACGCGGCAAGAGAGTTCCTTCCAAGAACCTCGCGGTCTTTACGCGGCAGTTCTCGGTCATGATCGATGCCGGGCTGCCGCTGGTCCAGTGCCTGGAGATCCTCGGCGGCCAGGAGGACGACAAGCACTTCGCCTCCGTCATCCTGGCCACGCGCTCCGACGTCGAGGGCGGGCTGTCGCTCGCCGACGCGATGCGCAAGCACCCCAAGAGCTTCGATGCGCTGTTCACCAACATGGTGGCGGCAGGCGAGGCGGGCGGCATCCTCGACACAATCCTGAAGCGGCTGGCCGTCTACATCGAGAAGAACGTCAAGCTGAAGGGGCAGGTCAAGTCCGCCATGATCTACCCGACGGCCGTCATCTCGATCGCCGTCATCGTGGTCGCGATCATCCTCTGGAAAGTCATCCCGACCTTCAGTGCGCTGTTCGCCGGCCTCGGCGCGACCCTGCCGCTCCCGACGCTGTTCGTCATCTGGCTCAGCAACACGCTCATCCGGTTCCTCCCGTTCATCGTGATCGGTTTGATCGCGGCGGTCGCGGGGATCCGCCAGTACTATTCGACCGACGGCGGGCGTCGTGTGATCGACCGGTTGCTACTGAGGGCGCCGGTCATCGGCATCATCCTGCGCAAGATTTCCGTCGCCCGGTTCTGCCGGACGCTGTCCACGCTCATCAGCTCGGGCGTGCCGATCCTCGACGGCCTCGAGATCACGGCCAAGACGGCCGGCAATGCGATCGTCGAGGACGCCATCATGGCGACTCGCAAGAGCATCGAGCGCGGCGAGACCATCTCGGCGCCCCTCAGGGAGACCGGCGTCTTTCCGTCGATGGTTGGGCAGATGATCGCCGTCGGCGAGGCCACCGGCGCGCTCGACACCATGCTCGCGAAGATCGCGGACTTCTACGAGGAGGAGGTGGACACCGCCGTCGCCGGCCTCCTGACCCTGATGGAACCCCTGCTCATCGCGTTCCTCGGAGGCGTGGTCGGTGGCATCGTCATCGCGATGTACATGCCGATCTTCGACCTGATCAGCAAGATGACCGGGTAGGGTCATCCCGATGCCCGAGAGCCCCGTGCGCCGCAAACTCGTGGCGCTGATGACCGTCCGGCTCGTCATCAGCACCATGCTGCTCGGCTCCGCGATCCTGTTGCAGCTCGACGGGGGCGACGGCTCTCGCACGGGCCCGCTCTACACGCTCATCGGCGTCACCTTCGGCCTGTCGGCGCTCTACGCGGCCACCCTCGGGCTGGCGGAGCGCCGCCCGTGGTTCATCGACCTGCAGCTGGCCGCCGACGCGCTCGTCGTGTCGGCGTTCATCTGGATCACGGGCGGGATCGTGAGCTACTTCCCGTCGCTCTACGTCCTGCCGATCATCGGCGCCAGCGCCCTTCAGCTCCGCAGAGGCGGCCTGCTGCTCGCTCTCTTCAGCACGCTGCTCTACACGACCATTGTCATCCTGCAATACCCGCACTTCGACGGCGTCAGCGCGACGCTTCCGCTTCCCTCCGCCCAGGTCGCCCAATACACGGTGGCCATCAACGTGCTGGGGTTCCTGGCCGTGGGGTTCCTCAGCGGGTCGCTCGCGGCCCGCCTGCGGCGCGCCGACGTCAGGCTCGCAGACGCGTCGACCGAGA
The DNA here is from genome assembly GCA_963695795.1 of uncultured Acidobacteriota bacterium. GTDB lineage: Bacteria > Acidobacteriota > Vicinamibacteria > Vicinamibacterales > JAKQTR01 > CAVOHU01. The sequence goes on from CAVOHU010000005.1 coordinate 203,920, forward strand.
TCGCCACCCTCCAGGCCCTGAATCAGCACATTGTCGGCAGCCTGACGATGGGCATCGTGACGACGGACCGGGAAGGGCGGGTCGCCTCGTTCAACCGGAAGGGGGAGGGCTGACCGGTCTGCCGGCCGAGGCGGTGATCGGACGCCCGGTCCCCGAAGGGCTGCAGCTGCCGCCCGAGTTCTTCGCCAGAGTCCGGGCATCGGGCGACGCGCCACTCAACCAGTCGATCGATTATCAATTCACGATCGCGCCGGGCAAGGTGATCGACGTGCGGATGAGCGCGGCGCACCTCGTCACGGGCCGCGGTCCCGCGGGCTACCTGTTCACGTTCCAGGACGTCACCGCCACCAGGAAGCTCGAGCGCGACGCCCTCATCCAGCAGCGGCTCGCGGCGGCGGGCGAAATGGCGGCGGGGATCGCGCACGAGATCCGCAACCCGCTGGCCTCGATCTCCGGCTCGATGCAGGTGCTGCGCAAGGAGCTGCCGCTGACCGAGGAGCAGGCCGCGCTGATGGACATCGTGCTGCGCGAATCCGAGCGCCTCAACCACACCATCCGCGGATTCCTGGCCTACGCGCGTCCGCAACGGTTCGAGATCGCGCGGCTCGATCTCCGGCCGCTCTTGAACGACACCGCGCTGCTCTTGCGGAACAGCGCCGAGGTGCACCAGGACCACGTCGTGGACGTCGACGCGCCCGACGAGCCAGTCTGGTGCGAAGCCGACGAAGGGCAGCTGCGGCAGATCGTCTGGAACCTGGCCACCAACGGGTTGCGGGCGATGCCGAACGGAGGCCGGTTGCGCCTCGCGGCCCGGCTCGAGCGGAACGGCTGGGATCGCGCCCTGCTGACCGTGCAGGACGAGGGCGTGGGCATCCCGGAAGATCAGCTCGAAGGGATCTTTCAGCCATTCAAGGGCTCGTTCTCGAAGGGATCGGGCCTCGGGATGGCCATCGTGTACCGGATCGTGAGCGAGTATCGCGGCGAGATCCAGGTGCGTTCGAAACCGGGCGCCGGAACGACCGTGGAGGTCAGGCTTCCTTCGCAGGCACCCGTTGCCGCCGGGCGAGAGTGACATGACGAGCCAGGCCACCAGCGCGGCGGATCGCTCCACCGGGAGCATCCTGGTCGTAGACGACGAGCCGTCGATGCGTGAGCTGCTGCAGATCGTCCTGCGGCGTGAAGGCTACGACGTGCGGCTGGCGGACAACGGCCGGGCCGCGATCGCGATCCTGGAGCGGGAACCCGCCGACGTCCTCATTTCGGACATCAAGATGCCCGACATGAACGGCGTGGAGGTGCTGCGCGAGGCGAAGCGGCTCGATCCGGACCTGGTCGGCATCATGGTGACGGCCTTCGCATCCACCGAGACCGCCGTCGAGGCGTTGCGGCTGGGCGCCTACGACTACCTGACCAAGCCGTTCGACGTCGACGAGCTGAAGGCCAAGGTCCGCAACGCGCTCGAACGCCGCGCGCTGCGCCAGGAAAACGTCCTGCTCAAACGGGCGCTTCGCTCGTCCTCCGAGTACTCGAACATCCTCGGCAAGAGCAAGGTCATGCACGCCCTGTTCGATCTGGTCGAGACCGTGGCGCCGACCAACAGCACGATCCTGATTACGGGAGAGTCCGGCACCGGCAAGGAACTGGTCGCTCGCGCGATTCACTTCAATTCGCTGCGCCACGAGCGGCCATTTGTCGCGCTCAACTGCGGGGCGTTGCCCGAAACGCTGCTCGAGTCGGAGCTCTTCGGCCACGTGCGCGGAGCGTTCACGGGGGCCGCGGGCAACAAGAAGGGTCTCATCGAGACGGCGGAGCGCGGCACCGTGTTCCTCGACGAGATCTCCGAAATGAGCCCGATGATGCAGGTCAAGCTGCTGCGGGTCCTTCAGGAACGCAAGTTCCGGCGCGTTGGAGGCGTCGACGAGATCGAAGCCGACATCCGGATCATTGCGGCGACCAACCAGGATCTCGGGCACCTGGTCGAACAGGGGAAGTTCCGCGAGGACCTCTACTACCGGATCAATGTGATCCCGGTGCAGCTGCCCCCGTTGCGCGACCGGCGCGAGGACATTCCGCTGCTCGTCGAGCATTTCCTCTCGAAGTACTGCGGGCAGATGGGCAAGCAAACCTCCGGCGTCGCGCCCGAGGCCCTGCACGCGCTCGAGGAATTCGACTGGCCGGGCAATGTCCGCCAGCTCGAGAACATCATGGAGCGCGCGGTCGCCCTGGAACGGGGATCCCACATCCAGCTCGCGAGCCTCCCGGCCGATGTGGTCCGGGGCGTAAGCGGAGGGGGGAGCGACTCCCGCCCGGACAAGGCGAACCTGCCGGAGAACGGTGTCGATCTGCCGAAGCACCTCGAAACCCAGGAGCGGGAGTTCGTCTCGCGCGCCCTTCGGCAGAGCGCTGGGCGGCACGACAAGGCGGCCCGGCTGCTCGGCATCTCTCCGCGCCAGTTCCGCTACCTGCTCGACAAACACTCCCTCAGGCAGCCAGAGTGACAAAAATTGTCACTCTGGGCTGACAAATCGCGTCAATCCACCTCGAAACTGCCGTTCATGGCGCGACGTGTCTACTGGTTAAGTGTTTGATGAAAAGCAACTTACTCATCACTGCTGGCTGCTGATTATCGTGGCACCTCGATTGCAACCCTGTTACGCGCCGAGTGACTCTTCCCTCGAATCGGCGTGGCGTCCAGGCACGCTGCGTAGGAGAGGACGGCTACGTCAACCTCTGGCAGGACACGGAAGGAGCAGTACTCATGCGGATCAGAAACACCAAGGGCTTCACGCTGATCGAGTTGCTGATCGTCGTCGCCATCATCGGCATCATCGCAGCCATCGCGGTGCCGGGCCTTCTGCGCGCACGGCAGTCGGGCAACGAGGCGTCGGCGATCGGCTCTCTGCGCGCCATCAACAGCGCGCAGTCGACCTTTGCCGCCAGCTGCGCCGCCGGCTTCTATTCTCCGACGCTGCAGAACCTCGGCATTCCGCCGGCAAACGGCACACCGTTCCTCAGCCCGGACCTGACCGGTGCGGCGCCGGTGACCAAGAGCGGCTATGACGTCAACATGGGCAGCTCGGCGGGCGTGGCGGCTGGCGCTCCGGCGTCCTGTAACGGCCTGGCGGCCGGCGCGTCGACACAGGGCTACAACGCCACGGCGAACCCGACGGCCAGCGCCGGCACGCGGTCGTTCGGCACGAACACCACCAGCACGATCTACTTCGCGGTTCAGCTGGCGGCGCTCGTGATGACCGATACGACGGCGCCGGCTGGTGCCGTACCGATCCAGTAGTACTGCGCGCGTCGCGCAGTGTTACGACGTTCGACAGGCTCTGGGCGAGCTGAGCCTGTCGAACGTTATCTCCTGGATCGAAGCGCCCCCTCAGTCTTCGGCTTCGTCAACATCTCGTTCGATCACTGGTGTCGTCGGGCAGAATCGCGGCCGGTACCGTGCCTCCGAAGGACTGCGAGCCTTCGGTCGAGCCGTGCGAGTTCTGAGGCCGACGGAGCGGGAAGATGCGAAGGACATTCATCAATCAAGCTCGAGACGCACGGGGATTCACGCTGATCGAGCTGCTCATCGTCGTGGTGATACTCGGGATCGTGGCGGCACTGGCGATACCTGGGCTGTTGCGTGCGCGGCAGGCGGGCAGCGAAGCTTCAGCCGTCGGATCGCTGCGGGCGATCAACAGTGCGCAATTCGTCTTCGCGACAACGTGCGGGGCCGGTTACTTCGCCCCAAGTCTGCCGGTGCTGGGCGTAGGAGGAGCGGGGGCGCCGTATCTCGCCGAGGACTTGACCTCGGCCATCACGGTCGTCAAAAGCCAGTACACCTTCACGATGGACAGCACAGCCGGGCCCGCGGCCAACGCCCCGGCGACCTGCAACGGACAAGCGGCCGGTACGATGGCTGGTTCCTACTGGGCGACCGCCACGCCGACAATCGGCGCCGGGTCCCGCGCCTTCGGCACTAATTCCGCCGGCGTCATCTACCAGGCCGTCCAGATCGTCCAGCTGGCGATGACCGACACGACCGCTCCTGCCGGAGCCACTCCCGTCCAGTAGCGCCGCCCGACCTATCCTCCACTCCGGGCCGCCGCCCGCGACACCCGCTTGACGTTCCCTCCGTTAATCGCTACAACTGCGTGAGCCGCAACCGAGTACCCGCTCCCGACCGATGCCCATGACGACGACCGTTCGACGCGTGCTGTTCCTGCTGGCGCTCCTCGGGTTCGTGACGGCGCTCATCTCCGCGAGGGTGCACTACCAGGCGACCCACCAGCCTGGCTTCACGAGCTTCTGCGACGTCAACGCGACGATCAGCTGCACGACCGTCTACTTGAGCCGGTATTCGACCGTGGCGGGCTTCCCGGTGGCCATCATGGGAGCCTTCTGGTACCTCTTCGTGCTGCTGCTCCTCGCGGCCTCCAGGTGGGGCCGCCCGCCGCTGCCGGAGAACGTCCCAGGCTACATCTTCGCGCTGGCGACCGTCGGGCTCGGCGCCGTGCTCTACCTCGGCTACGCCGCGTTCTTCGTGATCAAAGCCGTGTGCCTGTTGTGCGTCGCCACCTACGTGGCGGTGACGGGCATCTTTCTGCTCTCCGGAGCAAGGACCTCGTATCCCATGACCAGTCTTCCGCGCCGCGCCCTTCGCGATCTCAGGGCTGTCATCGGCAGCCCGGTTGCGCTCGTCACCTCGCTCGTTTTCATCGCTGCGCTGACGACGACCCTGGCGTTCTACCCGCGCGGGGCCCAGGCGACGCCCCAGGCCCAGCCGCCCGCGGGGCAGACGGCCGAGGATCGCCAGAGCGAGTTTGTCCGCGGCTGGGAGAATGCGCCGCGCCTGACGGTCCCCGTGTCGGCCGAGGGCGCCGCAGTGCTCATCGTCAAGTTCTCCGATTTCCAGTGCCCGGCCTGCGCGCAGAGCTACCTGGACTACAAGGACATCCTGGCAAAGTACAACGCCGAGTACCCGGGGGCGATCAAGTTCGTCACGAAGGACTACCCGCTCGAACGCGAGTGCAACAGCAACATGCCCCGCGACCTGCACGAGTCCGCCTGCGAATCGGCCGCCGCCGTCCGCCTGGCCCGGCTCCGCGGCAAGGGCGACGCCATGGAGGACTGGCTCTATCGGAACCACTCGATGCTCACGCCGATGGCGGTTCGACAGGCGGCGAAGGAGATCGCGGACGTTCAGGACTTTGACCTCCAGTATCCATCCGTCCTGAACCAGGTGGAGACCGACATCGCCCTTGCAACGGTCCTCGGCATCAGGGTCACGCCGACGTTTTTCATCAACGGCGTGAAGCTGGAAGGGGAGCTGCCGCCGCAGCTCTTCGACACGGCGATCCTGATGGAACTCAAGAAGGCGGGCAAGGTCAAGTAACGCCATCGATGGCCGCGATCGACACCGAGGCGCTCACCAAGGATTTCGCGATCGGGTTCTGGAGGAAACGCCCGCATCGCGCGCTCGACCGCCTGACCCTTCGGGTGGACGCGGGCGAGGTGTTCGGGTTCCTCGGGCCGAACGGCGCCGGCAAGACGACCACGCTGAAGCTGCTGATGCAGCTCATCTACCCGACGTCCGGCCGGATGACCATTCTCGGCCGGCCGGCCGGCGATCTCGCCGTCCGCCGCCGGATCGGCTACCTGCCCGAGGCGCCGTACTTCTACGACAACCTGACCGCCGAAGAGCTCCTGACCTACTTCGCCGCCACGTTCGGCTACCGGGGCGCGGAGCGGAGCGGCCGCGTCAGCCGGCTGCTCGACGAAGTCGGCATCGGCGCGGCGCGCCGCCTCCAGCTGCGGAAGTTCTCGAAGGGCATGCTGCAGCGGGTCGGGCTGGCGCAGGCGATCATCAACGACCCGGACGTCGTCTTCCTCGACGAGCCGATGTCCGGCCTCGACCCCCTCGGCCGGCGCGAGGTGCGCGCGATGATCCTGCGGCTGCGCGACCGCGGGTGCACCGTGTTCTTCAGCTCGCACATCCTCTCGGATGCCGAAGCGCTCTGCAGCCGCGTCGGAATCGTCGTGACCGGCCAGCTCGTGTCGTCGGGCAGCCTGAAGGAGATCCTGGCGTTCGAGATCACCGGGTGGGAGCTCGTCATGTCGGAGATTGATCCGGCCTGGCTGGACGAGATCGGATCGGACTGTCGCGGGTGGATGAGAATCGCCGATCGGCGCTATCAGATCGATCTCGGCCCGCAGGCCGAGCCCGATCGGATTCTCGGGCGGCTGCGCGACCAGGGCGGGCGGCTGGTGTCGGTCAACCCGATCCGGTTCACGCTCGAGGACTTCTTCGTCAAGCAGGTCGAATCCCGGCGGGCCGGCCAGGCCGCCGGGCCGGTGATGCCGGAGGGCTGATGATCCGAATCATCAGCCTCGTCGCGCTGCACGCGTTCAAGGAGTCGGTGCGGGACAAGGTGCTCTACAACCTCGTCCTGTTCGCGCTGGTCCTGATCTCGGCGTCCTACCTCATCGGCCAGCTGACCGCCGGACAGGATTTCAAGATCATCAAGGATCTCGGGCTGGGCGCGAGCTCGATTTTCGGCCTCTTCATCGCCATCTTCATCGGCGTCGGCCTCGTGTGGAAGGAGGTCGACCGCCGCAGCGTCTACGCGCTGCTCGTGAAGCCGATCCGGCGTCCCTGGTTCATCGCCGGGAAGTTCCTCGGCCTGGCGCTGACCCTGGCGGTCAACCTGGCCGTCATGGCGGCGGCGCTCTACCTGGTGCTCGCCTACATGTCCTGGGCTCAGCCCGTGCTCGTGAAGGCCAGCGTCGAAGCGCCGGTCCTCGATCCGAACCTGCTGAAGGTCTACCTGATGATCTTCGTGCAGCTGCTCCTCGTGACGGCGATCGCGCTGTTCTTCTCGACCTTCTCGAGCCCGATGCTCTCTGCCGCATTCACCTTCGGGCTCTACGTCGCGGGGCATTTCAACGCTGACCTGGCGCACTTCGAATCCGTTGTCTCGTCGCGGTTCGCCGCCTGGCTGGCGCGCGGACTTTACTACGTGCTGCCGGACATGGCGTCGCTCGACATCAGCGCCGCCGTCGTGCACGGGCAGCCCGTCCCCGTGTCGTACCTGGCGCTGAGCGGTGGCTACGGGTTGCTGTATTGCGCCGCGCTCCTCAGCCTGGCCATGCTGATCTTCGCGCGCCGGGACTTCAAGTGACCAGGGGTGACACATCCGAAGGGCGTCCGGGGCGCCTGGCGATGGCCGCCGCGCTGTCGGCAGCGATCGTGATGTACGGTGCGGCGCTCGGCTTTCAACTCGTCCGCGATCGAACCGTCAGCTTGCCGAAAATCGGGCCGTCCTCGCTCTACATCCAGTCGGGCACGTTTCTGGCGAAGGCCAGCCTGTCCTATCGGGCGCTCGCGGCAGACGTGTACTGGATCCGGGCCATCCAGCATTTCGGCGGGACGCGCCGGTCGAACGATCCGGCCAAGAACTACGATCTGCTGTACCCGCTCCTCAACATCACGACGACCCTTGACCCGAGATTCTCCATCGCGTACCGCTTTGGCGCCATTTTCCTGGCGGACAAGATGCCGGACGGCCCGGGGCGGCCCGACCTCTCCATCGCGCTGCTCGAGCGAGGCCTCGCCGCCCAGCCTGAGAAGTGGGAGTACGCGCAGGACGCCGGGTTCGTCTACTACTGGTGGCTGCAGGATTACCGCACGGCTGCTGAGTGGTTCGGCCGCGCCAGCAGCATCCCGGGCGCGCCGTGGTGGCTGCGGTCGCTGGCGGCAAACGTCCTCGCGGAGGGAGGCGATCGGCAGGCGTCGCGCCAGCTCTGGGCGAGCATCTTCAGCACGGCCGACAACGACTGGCTCCGCGACAACGCCAGGCACCGCTTGACTCAGCTGGACGCGCTCGACGAGATCGACGCCTTGACGAAGCTCGTCGATCGCTTCAAGCAGGTCACCGGCCGGACTCCGGCGAGCTGGAAAGACCTCCTGACGGCTGGATGGCTGCGGGGTATTCCAGCCGATCCGTCCGGGACGCCCCTTGTCATGGATCCAGCCTCCGGCACGATCACCGTCGACGAGCAATCCAAGTTGTTCCCCCTTCCGACCGGATCCTCGTTGAGAGTGAGGCCGCAAAAGTGACCCCGGACTGGGCGTACGCAGCCTTCGCCGGCCTGCTGGGCCTGACCGTCGGCAGCTTCCTGAACGTGTGCATCTTCCGCCTTCCGCGCGGAGAGTCGCTCGTCTGGCCCGCCTCGCATTGCACGACGTGCAATCGGCCCCTGAGCTGGTTCGAAAACGTTCCTGTTGCCGCCTGGCTCGTCCTCGGCGGACGCTGCCGCACCTGCCGGGCTTCGATTTCGATCGTGTATCCGCTTGTCGAGGCCGTCACCGGCGTGATGTTCGCGTGGGCGTGGACGCACTACGGGCTGGAACCGCTGCTGTTCTCGCGGATCCTCTTCGGTTGCGCGATGGTCGTGCTCTTCGTCATCGATATCCAACATCGCATCCTGCCCGACGTGATCACGCTCCCCGGGATCATCGTCGGATTCCTGTTCAGCCTGGTGACCGAGCCGGGGTGGTCAGCCTCGCTCATCGGCGTCGTCGCCGGCGGGGGGAGCCTGCTGCTCGTATCCGAGATCTACCTTCGCATGCGCAAGGTGGAAGGGCTCGGGATGGGCGACGTGAAGATGCTGGCGATGATCGGCGGGTTTCTCGGCTGGAAACTGATGCTGCTGACGCTCGTTGCCGGATCGTGCCTCGGATCGCTTGTCGGCGTCGGGATGATCGCGGCCGGGCGCGGCACGATGAAGTATGCCCTGCCGTTCGGGACCTTCCTCGCCATCGGCGCGCTGTTCGCAGCCGCCTGGGGAGACCCGATTGTGAGCTGGTACGCCGGGTTCTACCGGTAGCCACAGACCTCGCCGGGACGGACCGCCGAACGATGCCCGGCCCGCGCGCCTTCATGAGGTCGCGCTTCCTGCCACGTCCCGTCTTCGCAGGGATTGAGATTGTCGCCACCGCCCGAAGGGCTGTCGCTGCGAGTCGCCCAGCAACATTGCCGGAAACGACGAAATCAGGCCAGTTGTCCGGTGGGGAAGCGCGCTTGCACGCGGGCGCCTGGTCAATGCGGATTCGGGCGCGCGGATTGCAGTCACACCGGCCATGGCTCCGAGCGTTAGCGCACGTCGATGCGGTGGATTCACGCTGGTCGAGGTCATTGTCAGCCTGGCGATACTCGTCGTCGCGCTCGTGGCCTTCGCGCAGCTGCTTGGCCGGGGGCTGCAGGCCAGCGTTGGCGCACGGGCGTCCACCTACGCGGCAGTCTTTGCGAGTCAAAAACTGGAATCGCTCGCCGGTGAGACGGCGCCGGCCGAGTCGCCGCCCGGCTGCCTGTTGCGTGACGTCGCGGGATTTGTCGACTACCTGGGACCCGATGGTCAGCCTCTTCCATCTGGTGACGGCCGACCGCGCGGCGGAGTGTACGTGCGGCGATGGTCCGTGCAGCCGTTCGACGGGGATGAGGGCCGCACGGTGGTCATCGAGGTCGTAGCCTTCATGTCGCAGAGCCGTGAGGGCGGAGACGGCGCTGGAGCACCGCCAGCCATGGCCGCGCGGCTTTCCACGATCCAGCGGCGGGGAGGATCATGAGCAGGCGGCTGGCCGGCTCGCGCGGCCACACGCTCGTCGAGTTCATGGTGGCCTGCGCGCTGACGCTCGTCGTGATGAGCGCGCTCGTCGCACTTGCAGTTCCCGCGCACGACATCTTCCGGCTGCAGCCCGAAATCGCCGATCTGCAGCAGCGCGTGCGGGTCGCCGTGGATGTGCTGCACCGCGACCTCGCCCAAGCGGGGGCGGGTTTCGGTGACGGACCGCTCGCAGGTCCGCTCACGTTCGTCGCGCCCGCGGTGTTCCCGTATCGCCTCGGAGCGGCAGCCGCAGGTGCGGACCCGCCCGGGTCGTTCCGAAGCGATACGCTCTCGATCCTCACGCTCAGTTCCCCGTCGATCCAGTGCCGGACGCGGTCGGGCGTCTCACCCGCTGACCCGATTCCCCTCGATCCAGGAGCGGGATGTCCGCTTGGCGACCTCGCGTGCGGGTTCGAGGCCGGCATGTCTGCGCTGGTGGCGGCCGGGCACGGAACCTGGGACGCGTTCGAGGTGACCGCGGTGCAGCTGCCAGTCCCTGCGATCGAACACGCAGCCGGCTGGCTGTCGGCGTCTTATCCGGCAGGATCGGCGGTGGCCGCACTGCAGGCGAGAGTGTACCGGTTGCGTCCCGACAGTTCGACCCTTACCCCGCAACTGGTGCGATCGGATGGCGCCGGAAACGAACTCCCCGTGTGCGAACACATCGTCGGCCTGCGGTTCGAGTACTTCGGATCTGCCGTGCCGCCTGAGCTGACGGAGCCGGCGTCCGCGCCGGCCGGCCCGCGAACGACCTATGGTCCCCGTCCGCCTCGGCCCGATGAGTCGGCGGAGGGCACCGGTTGGCCGGCAGGCGAGAACTGTGTGTTTCGAATGGACGGCGAGCGGCAGATCCCGCGCCTGGACCGGCTGACCGCGGACCGGGGCGGGCTGTCCCGGCTCGATCCTGCAGTGTTGACCGACGGCCCGTGGTGTCCCGGCCCGGGCTCAATCAACCGCTACGACGCTGACCTCCTGCGGGTGAGGCTCGTCCGCGTGTCGCTCCGGGTCGAGGCGGCCTCCGACGGGCTGCGCGGCCAGTCGACGTCCTTCTTTGCGCGCCCGGGGTCGTCGACCGCGGCGACGCGGTTTCTTCCCGATGAGTTGATCTCCTTCGACGTCGCCCTGAGAAATCTGGGCGCCGCTCCACCGCGATGACGCGCGAAGCTCGTTCGAGTGAGCGTGGCGTCGCGTTGCTGATGACGATGGCCGTCCTGAGCCTGTTGTTGGTCATGGCGATTGGCATTGCGCTCGTCGCGAGTGTCGACCTGACCATTGCCGCCAACCACACGCGGTCGCTCGAGGCGCTCTATGCGACCGATGCCGGGCTGGCTCGCGTTGCGGCAGACGTGGCCTCGATCGACGACTGGAACCTGGTCCTCTCGGGCGCCGCGACGTCTCCGCACGCCGACGGCGCTCCGACCGGTGTCAAAGCGCGCCCCGATGGCGCCTCGCTCGACCTCGGCAGCGAAACCAATCTCGCCAACTGCAATCATCCGGGGGCCTGCACTGACGGCGAGCTCGACCAGGTCACCAAGGAGCGGCCCTGGGGTCCGAACAACCCTCGATGGCGGCCGTTTGCGTACGGCCCCCTCAGATCGTGGCTGCCGCCCGGCTCGACCTCGTTGTTCTACGTGGTCGCCTGGGTCGCCGACGACCCGTCCGAAACCGACGCGGATCCGGCCCGGGACGGAGGCGCCGCCCTTGCCGGCGAAGACGGAGTTCCGTCCGGCGCCGGCCTTGGTGTCGTGCAGGTTCGAGTCGCGGCGTTTGGCCCGGTCGGCGCCCATCGGGCCATCCAGGCGACACTCGTCCGCGGCGGAGTGCGAGAGGGAGGCGGGCGCCCGCCGGTCAGAGTGGAAGGATGGCGGGAATTACAGTGATGTGACTCGCGGCTGTAAACCCGAGGTGCGAATCGGCCGATAACAATACGACGGGCTGGTATCCCGCCTGGAACCGGCCTACGATTGACCTCAGGAGCAGCGGGAACATCATGCGCGCTCATCTGCATCGGCGATTGCGGCTCGTGATCGAAGCCTCGCTCGCGCTGGCTGTCTTCTTCATCATTGCGTCGCCGACCTCGGGCCAGACGCTGGCGGACGTGGCGCGCCAGGAAGAAGCGCGGCGCAAGGCGATCAAGAAGCCCTCGAAACTCTATACGAATGCGAGCCTCCGGCCCGCCGCGGTGACCGATGCCGTGCCGGCCGGCACGCCGCCCGCCATGGCGCCGGCCGACAAGCCGGCGCCCGCGATTCCGGCGGCCGGCGGCGCCGCCAACGCGCCGGGGGCGGCGGGAGCGGATACGCCGTCAACGACCGGGGGCCTCAAGGACGAAGCGTACTGGCGAAGACGAATCGGCGACGCCCGGGCGCAGCGGGATCGGAACGCGGTGTATCTCGAATCGCTCGAGAGCCGGATCAACGGGCTGTGGGCGGACTTCACGGCACGGGACGATCCAGCGCAGCGCGCCGTCATCGCCCAGAATCGGCAGCGAGCGCTCGACGAGCGCGATCGCTTGAGCAAAGACCAGCTCGCGCTCGAGAAGCGGATCAAAGACATCGAGGAAGAGGCGCGCCGGGCCAATGTTCCGCCCGGGTGGCTGCGCTAGCCGCGCCCTTCGCGACGACCTTCGCGGGCCTGCCGGTCCGCCGCCGCATTACTCGGTGAGCCCCGCGCCAACCAGGGACTGCGTCAGCTCGGCTTCGGTGACATCGTTCACCACGCGGGCCTGTCCGACGCCGGTCGGCAATACCAGGTGCAGCCGCCCGTCCAGAATCTTCTTGTCCCTCCGTACGTGCTCGAGTGTCTCGCGGGCGGAGAGGTCGCCAATCGGGGGCAATGGTCCCAATTCCGCAATCAACCTGACGAGCTCCTGCCGATCGCTGCTCGCGAGACATCCCCGGCGCACCGCGAGATCCGCGGCGACCAGCATGCCGAAGCCGACGGCTTCCCCGTGCAGGAACCGGTGGAAGTGCGTCAGCGATTCGAGCGCGTGCCCGACGGTGTGGCCGAAATTCAGCACGCGGCGGATCCCGTTCTCCCGCTCGTCAGCCGACACAATCCCGGCCTTGATCCGGCACGAGTGGGCGACGATCGGCATCAGCGCCGCGCTCTCGCGGCGGAACAGCGCGCCGAGGTCGCTGCGCAGCCGATCGAACAATTCCCGATCGCATGCCATGCCGTACTTGATGATCTCGTAGAGCCCGGCCCGGAACTCTCGCCGTGGAAGGGTTGAGAGCACCTGCGGATCGATGAGCACGGCCAGCGGCTGGTAGAACGCGCCAACCAGGTTCTTCCCGTCGCCGTAATTGACGCCGACTTTTCCGCCGACCGACGCGTCGACCTGGGCGAGCAGCGTCGTCGGCACCTGGACGAAGGCGACCCCGCGCAGGAAGGTCGCTGCGGCGTGGCCGGCCATGTCGCCGACGACTCCGCCGCCAGCGGCGACAATGACCGATGCCCGGTCGGCTTCCGCGCGGATGAGATCGTCGTAGATGCGTGAGACGGTCGCCAGCGTCTTGAACCGCTCGCCGTCGGGAACGAGGATCGTCGTCGCGCCCGGCAGGGCCTCCGAAAGCTGCTGGCCCCAGAAGCGCCACACCGTGGGGTTCGACACGATGAACCGCCGCGGACCGCACCCGATCTCGTCGAGGATCGATCCGATCCGCGGCACGAGGCCCGGCGCGATCAGCACGGGGTAGTCGCGAGTGCGGGTGGCGACTTCGATGCGTGTCGGCTCCGTCATGTCCGTTCCTGCGGATGCGCGGTCCTGCCGGTCCGGGAGAAGTCAATGGTAGGATAACACCTACCACGGGCACGAGGTTTCGGGCCGGCTCCGTGCCTGTTCTCTCGACACTCGCGCGGAGAGATACGCATCCATGAGTGACAACCCCGAGTCGTTCATCACGGCGATCACGCCACGGTCGGAGGACTTCTCCCGGTGGTACACGGATCTCGTGCGCCGGGCCGAGCTGGCGGACTACTCGCCCGTCAAGGGCTGCATGGTCATCCGCCCGTACGGCTACGCGATCTGGGAGCTCATTCAGCGGAATCTCGACGAGCGATTCAAGGCGACCGGTCACGTCAACGCGTACTTCCCGTTGTTCATTCCGAAGAGCCTGCTGATGAAGGAGGCCGAGCACGTCGAAGGGTTCGCGCCTCAGGTGGCCTGGGTGACAAGGGGCGGCACCGAGGACCTCGAGGAGCCGCTCGTCGTCCGGCCGACCTCCGAGGCGATCATCGGGACCATGTACGCCAAGTGGATCAAGTCGTGGCGGGATCTCCCGATCCTCGTGAACCAGTGGGCCAATGTCGTGAGATGGGAGAAAGTCACGCGGCTCTTCCTGCGCACGACCGAGTTCCTCTGGCAGGAAGGCCACACCGCCCACGAGACGCAGGAGGAGGCTGAGGCCGAGACGCGGCTGATCCTCGAGACGTACCGCGATTTCGCCGAGCGCGAGCTGGCGATGCCGGTCATATCCGGCATCAAGTCCGACAGCGAGAAGTTCGCGGGGGCCGCCCGCACCTATTCGATCGAGGCGCTGATGGGGGACGGACGTGCGCTGCAGGCCGGCACGTCCCACAACCTGGGCCAGAACTTCGCCAAGGCGTTCGAGATCCGCTTCCAGGCCCGGGACAAGTCGCTGCAGTACATCTGGGGGACGTCGTGGGGCGTGTCGACCAGGCTCATCGGCGGGGTCATCATGACGCATGGCGATGAAACGGGACTGGTGCTGCCGCCCCGCGTCGCACCGTACCAAGTCGTCATCATTCCGATTCCCCGCGGCGATTGGCGGACGACCGTCCTGCCCAGAGCTCAGGCCATCCGGGACGATCTGGTCGCCAAAGGCGTGCGCGTGATGCTCGACGACCGCGACGCGTATACGCCCGGGTGGAAGTTCTCCGAGTGGGAGCTGCGCGGCGTGCCGCTGCGTCTGGAGATCGGTCCCAAGGACATCGAGAAGAACCAGGTGATGCTCGCGCGGCGGGACACGCGAGCGAAACTGCCCGCGTCAATGGATGGACTCGCGGGAACCGTCGCCGGCCTGCTGGATGCGATCCAGGATGCCCTGTTCGAACGGGCGCTGGCCTTCCAGAAGGACCACACGACGCAAACAGCGTCCTACGACGAGTTCAAGCAGATCATGGAAGGCCGGCCGGGGTTCGTGATCTCGCCATGGTGTGGCGAGGCCGAATGCGAGGCGGCGATCAAGGCCGAGACGCAGGCCACGGTCCGCAACCTGCCGATTGACGGCGGAACGAGTGGCGCGCCGTGCGTCAGGTGCGCCAAGCCGTCGGTGGCCGAGGCCTGGTTCGCCAAGGCGTACTGATTCGACGATTCCGCGGGCACGCGGGTGCGGTCCTAGCCGGGCTTGGCCAGCAGATCGGCCGCCGCACCCGGCCATCGCTCGATGACGCGCCGCACGACTCCGTGCCGGCGCGTCAACTTCTCCCGACTCACGATCGCCCGGGCGGTTGCGAGGAGCCGGCCCCGCCACTCCGCGCCGACGGTACGGTCGCCCGTCGCACGAGCCAGTGCGCCGACGATCGGCTCGAGGCAGCTCTTGTCGCCGATGAGCCCGAGCGCCGCGAGGAACGCCGCAGGGATCTCTTTCGAGCAGGCCGAGGCGGTTTCCCGCAGATCGTAGAGGGCGACTCGACTCCCTCGGGCCGCGAGGGCGAAGTGGACCAACCCGCGCGCCTCCTGCCACTCGGCGCGATCGACCGCGCTCGGCGCGGACTGCTCGCGGGCCTTGATGGACTCGACAAGGCGGTGCAGGCTCGGAATCGGGGCGGCCGATTCCACCGCTTTCAGCAGCAGCTTGAGCCCGCCCGGATCGATGGGCCCTCCGCTCGCGGCGGCGTCGAGCGCGGCGAGCGGATCGGAGTGGAATGGCGCGGCCGTCTCCCCGCCGCTCGCCCGGGCCCGCACGGCCGGGCTCCTGTCCGAAGCCAGGCGCTTCCGGAGCGGCTCCAGGACCCGTGCCGGCATGCCCGAGAGCGCATCAAGCGCCGCGACGCGCCGCCAGTCCGACGCCGTCGGATCGACGGCGATCTCGATGAGCGTCTCGAGCGGTTCCTGGCTTCGCTCCGAGTCGAGGAACCTTCCGACCAGGCTCGTCGCGGCCAGTGCCTCGCGCGGTTCCGTGGCAGGGTTCCTGATGATCTGGACCGCCGCATCCAGGCTGCGCCGATCCCGGGTGGCCTCGAGCACCTTGAGAATCGCCGCCCGGCCCGCCGCGGATTTCGACGCGGCGAGCCCGTCGATCAGATGCGGAACGGCGCGCTCGCCGATCACGCTGAGCCTGGCAGTCGCGGCTTCCCGCCCCGCCGGATCCGGCGCGGACAGATCCGCGACGAGGCGCTGGATTTCGTGGGCCGCAGACCGTCGAATGGCCACGGATCACCCTGCGGACGGCCGCGTGGCGGAGGACTACTCCTCGGTCCCGGTCGACGCGATCGCGTCGCCGGACCTCGGCTTCCGCCGCTTGCCGAAGATCCACGCGACGAGCACGCTGAACAGGTAGAGGCCGATCATCGGCCCGGCGACGAGCGACTGCGTCACCATGTCGCCGGTCGGGGTGATGACCGCGGACACGACGAAGATGATGAGCACGGCGAACTTGATCTTCCGCAGCAGGAAGCCCGCGGTGACGACACCCATCCTGGCCATGAAGAGCACGAGCGTCGGCAGCTCGAACACGGCGCCCATGGCCAGCAGCATCTGTGCGTAGAGCGAGAAGGTGGCCGAGATCGTCGGCTGGAACACCATGTACTCGGTCGTGAAGCTGCCGAGGAACACCCACGCCCACGGGAACAGGATGTAGTGCGAAAACGCCGCGCCGAGGACGAAGAAGACCGTCGAGAACAGCACGAACGGCAGGGCGTACCGTTTCTCTCGCGCGTAGAGTCCCGGGGCGACGAAGAGCCAGAGCTGCCACAGGATGACCGGGATCGCGACGATCAGTCCCACGATGGCCGCAATCTTCAACTGCAGCATGAAGGCTTCGGTCGGCGCGATGTACATCAACTTCGAGCCCTGCGGCAGCGCTTTCCAGAGCGGCCGCATGATGAAGTCGAAGATCCTGCCGATGAACGCGAGCGCGATCAGGAATCCCACGCCGAGCGAGACGACCGAGACGATGAGCCGCTTCCGGAGCTCGTCGAGATGGTCCAGGAAGGACATCTTGGCGCCGCCGAGCTCGTCGGTTTCTTCAGGCGGGCCGGTGTCGTCGGGTTCGGGCGGATCGCCGCCGGACCGGCTGATGTCGGCCGCCGCTTTGCGAAGGGAAAACGCCATGTGCCGTGACGGGCCGGTCAGTTCGCGGCCGGAGGCGTGTGGCCGGCGGCAGGCTCAGCATCTGGCGGCGCAGCGGGATCGGCTGGGGGCGGAACGACGGGCTGTGGAGGCGCCGGCTGCGGGATCACCCCCGGCTGCGTGACGGCAGCTTGGGCGGTCGGCTTCTGTTCGTCCAGGCGCACTTCCTCTTCCAGGGTGTTGCGCAGCTCGTTCGAGGCTCTCCGGAATTCGGCCAGCGTCCGGCCGAGCGAGCGACCAAGATCCGGCAGCTTGCGGGGTCCGAAGACAAGGAGCGCGATCACGAAGATCACGACCAACTCGGGCATGCCGATCGATCCAAACATCTGTCGTTCGCTCCTGCTGGACGAACCCTTCGCCGGACGCACCAGACGGGTGAGTCGTCGGCCGGGCGCGTAGCGCCCACTTGGCGGACCTGGACGCTCCCATTATAGGAACCATGGCGCGCGCGACGCAAGGCAGCCGACCGATGTGGTGCAGCCGACCGATGTTCGCGCGCGCATCCCCGCTGAGGATGGTCCGACATGGAGCGGCCCGCGGGCCCCCATCCGGACGCCGCGCAGTCGTTGATGCGCTACGGCCTATCTGGTACGATGCGAGCCATGGGTAGAATTCGGTTCGCCGCCGTCGCTGCGACGGTGCTCGTTGTTTCAGCCATCGCCGGCGGTTTCTTCGGTCGCACGACCGCGCTCAGCCAGGAACGACTGCCCGATCGCTACCGACAGTTGACCACGGCCCTCCGGGACGTGGAGACGAGCTACATCGAGAAGGCCGAACCCGACCGGGTCGTCTACTCCGCGATCGGGGGCATGCTGCAGACGCTGGACCCGCACTCGAGCTTCCTCGACCCCCGCACCTATGCGCAGATGCGCGAGCGCCAGGAAGGGCGCTACTATGGGCTCGGGATCACCATCCAGGTCATCGACGGCGACATCACCGCGGTCAGCCTCTTCGAAGGGTCGCCCGCCTACAGAAAGGGCGTGCGCCGCGGCGACGTCATCGCGAAGATCGACGGCGACGAGGCCAAGGGCTGGACGAGCGAGCAGGCCGCCCGTCGGCTGCGGGGACCAAAGGGCACGCTGGTGAAGATCTCGCTGCGGCGCCGGGGGTACGACCAGCTGATCGATCTCGAGGTGCCGCGCGACGAGATCAACATCCCGACGATTCCCGCGTCGTTCATGATCGACACCGCGACGGGCTACGTCAGGCTGCAGGATTTTGCCGAGCTCACCGACCACGACTTCGGCGAGGCGCTCAAAGCCCTCAAGAGCCGGGGCATGAAGCGCCTGCTGCTCGACATCCGGGGAAATCCGGGCGGCCCGCTCGACCAGGCGATCAAGGTCGCGAGCCGCTTCCTGCCTCAGAACGAGATGATCGTGTACACGCGCGGCCGGATCCGCAACTCCGACCAGGACTACCGCGTCACTGAGCGCAGCGACTATCTCGATCTGCCGGTGGTCGTGCTCGTCAGCCGCAACAGCGCCAGCGCGTCCGAAATCGTCACCGGCGCGCTGCAGGACCACGATCGGGCCGTCATCGTCGGCGAGACGACGTTTGGCAAGGCGCTCGTGCAGTCGGTCTACCGGCTGCCCGAGAACGCGGCGCTCGCGTTGACGACCGCGCGGTACTACACGCCGAGCGGGCGGCTCATCCAGCGGCCGTGGGACGGCACCTTCGACGAGTACCTCAACTACACGAGCAGGAACCAGAGCGCGCCCCGCCCGCACAACGAGGTGGATCTCCGGTTCACCGACGCCGGACGGAAGGTCTACGGGGGCGGCGGCATCGAGCCGGATCACCGCATCGAGGGTCCCGTCGAGGGGTTCAACCCGTCGCGCTTCGGCCGCATGCTCTACGCGCGCCAGGAGTTCGCCAACTTCGCGCAGCGATTCTCGGCGGTGGGTGACACGCGAATCCCCGGAACGGCGAAGGACCGGAAGTACGTCACGCGGGACTTCGTCGTCGACGCGGCCATGCTGGCCGACTTCCGGCATCAGCTCGAGGCGTCCAAGATCAAGCTCGACGAGGCGGCGTTCGCCCAGGACATCGACTTCATCCAGGCGATGATCCGCTACGAGATCGATCTGAACGTCTTCAACGTCGAGGAAGCCCGCCGAAACCTCATCGCCAAGGACCCGCAGGCGCTGCTGGCGCTCGAGCAGTTCCCGGAGGCCGAGCGGCTGGTCGCCGCCGCCAAGGCGCGGGCGGCGAAGTCACACTGATGGACCATGGGCTCGTCAATCGATCGCCGCGCGCGGCCGGGCACTGAAGTGCCCCGGCCGGACGGGGCATTCCTGTTCGTCTCACACCGGGACTCATCGTCACAATGCGTCTGCAACGTCTGGAAATCAGCGGATTCAAGTCCTTCTGCGACCGCGCCGAGCTGTCCTTCGATCGCGGCGTGACCGCGATTGTCGGCCCGAACGGCTGCGGAAAGAGCAACGTCGCGGACGCGATCGTCTGGGTGCTCGGCGAGCAGAGCGCCAAGAGCCTCCGGGGCGATCGCATGGAGGACGTGATCTTCAGCGGCAGCGACGCGCGCAAACCCAACGCCGCGGCCGAGGTGCGGCTGCAGCTGGCGGGCGTCCCCATCGCGCCGGGCGCCCTGGAGAGCTCGACGCTCGTTGACGAGGACGGCGAGCCGCTCATGCGGGAGGTCGAGGTCACCCGCCGGCTGTTCAGGTCGGGCGAAAGCGAGTACCTGATCAACGGCGACCTCTGCCGCCTCCGCGACGTTCACGACCTGCTCATGGACACCGGCCTGGGCGCGAAGGCCTACGCCATCATCGAGCAGGGCAAGATCGGGATGATCCTCAGCACGCGCCCCGCCGATCGGCGGCAGCTCATCGAGGAGGCGGCGGGCGTCACGAAGTACAAGGCGCGGCGGCGGGCCGCCGAGCTGAAGCTCGAAGCCGCCCAGCAGAACCTCACCCGCGTCGACGACGTGGTCTTCGAAATCGAAAAGCAGCGCAACGCCTTGAAACGGCAGGCGGCGAAAGCGCGGCGCTACCAGCGCCTCCGCGAGGAGCTGCGCCGCTGGGAGAAAGTGCTGTTCGCCCGCCGGCAGCGCGTGCTGATGCAGGCCATCGAATCAGCGCAGGGCCGGCTGGAGCAGATCCGATCGCGGGAAACGGCCGCCGCCGCCCGGTTGGGCGGGCTCGAGAGCGACCTGGAGCGCGTCCGGATTGAGCTCGCGGAGCTGGAATCATCGGCGGTCGCGCGCCGCGAAGCCGCGCATGCCAGGGAACTCGCGATCGGCCGCCGGCAGCAGCAGATCGAATACGACGAGCGCCAGCTCCACGCGCTCTCGGCCCGGGCCGTGGAGGCCGCCTCCGAGATCGAGCTGCTCGCCAGCCGGCGCGAGCCGCTGCGCGTGGAACTCGCAAAGGTGCAGGACCAGGCGGCGGCGGCTTCCCGGGATCGGGACGCGGCATCGATCGTCCTGAACGATGCGAATCAGGCGCAGAGAGCGTCGCAGGCCTCCATCGAGGGCCTCGAGTCGGAGGTGGAATCGTCGAGGAGCGAACAGTACGCGGGCGCGAGCGCGGCCACGGCACTGCGCCACGCGATAGAGACCGCGGCGGCGGCGCACGAGCGCGTGTCGCGCGACATCGCCAGGCTCGAAGCCGAGGCTTCGGACCTCGACATCGAGACACACCGCGTGGAATCCGATCGCGAAGCCGCCCGCTCAGCGCTCGATCGGGCGCAATCGGCGCTCGACTTATCGATCGACGAGCGCGTGCGGCAGGAAGCGTCGCTCTCCGGGCTGCGGGCAAGGCGCGAGGAGCGGGCACAGGACCTGCGCACGCAGGAGCAAACGCTCGCCGCCAGGGTGGCCCGGCTGCATTCACTCGAGGAATTCGACCAGGCGCACGCGGCCTTCGGCGACGGGGCGCGGCTGGTGCTCACCGAGGCCGCGGGGCGGCTCGAGCACTGCGGCGCGGTCGCCGACTCGCTCGATGTGAAGCCCGGATACGAACGGGCCGTCGAAGCCTGTCTCGGGGACCTGCTGCAGCACGTGGTGGTGCCGACGCGCGAGGACGCCGAGGCCGGCCTGCGGTTCGCGCGCGAACGAAGTGCCGGCCGATGCGGGTTCGTGATCCTGAACGCGCCCGGCGGCCCGGACCACGGTCAGGAAGGGGAGCCGTCACCCGACGTGGTGCGGCTCGCCGAGGTCGTCAACGTCGCCGGCGAGCACGCTGATGTCCTCCGTCCGCTGGCAGGCGCCGGGTGGATCGCCCGCACGCTCGATGCGGCGCTCTTCGCCTCCGCCCGGACAGGCCACCCGGTCGCGACACTCGACGGGGAGGTGTGCCGGCGAGGCCGCGTGGTGGTCGGCGGGGCAGCCGGAGAGGAGACCACGGGCATCCTGGCGACCAAGCGCGAGATCCGCGAGCTGCGGCTGGAAGGTGAACGGCTCCGCGCCCGATCGTCCGAACTGGTTGCCGAGGTGGCCGCTCTGGACGAACACATCATCGCGGTGGCCGCCGCCATCGAATCGTTGACGGGACTCGTGCACGATCACGAGAAGGCGATCGTCGGGTTCCGGATGCGGATCAGCCAGTTCGAGGACGACGCCCGGCGCCTCGCCCAGAAGCGCGAGCTGGTGGACCTCGACCAACGCCGCGGCCGCGAGGAGATGGCCGGGCTGGAGGCCCGGCAGGTCGAAGCGCGCGAGTCGATCGCGCGGCTGGACGCGCAGCAGAGGGCCGTCGAAGACAAGCTCGCGACGGCCCAGCAGCGGCTTGCCGAGGGCCGCGAGATGGCCCGCCAAACGGCAGACCGGGTTCGGGAGGCGATGTCGGTGCACGCGCGCCTGCTCGAGCGGGCCGCCGCGCTGACCATCGATCTGAACCGCGTCGAAGAGTCGCACCGGGATCTCGAAAGCCGGCTCGCCGAGCGGCACGCCGAGCGGCAGCAGAACGCGGCGGATCAGGATCGGCTGCGTGCGGCGCTGGTCGACCTCCGGCGCCAGCTCGACGAAGACCTGACTGCGCTCGACGGGTTGCGCGAGGACGTACGGCAGGCAGACGAGTCCGTCTCCCTCTGCCGCGTGCGCTGTGACGCCCAGGAGGGTTCCATTCGCGAAGCGCGGCGCTCGCTCGATGGCGTGCGCTCGGCGATCGGCGAAATCGAAGTCCAGCACGCCAAGGCCGAGAACGACCTTCGACATCTCGCGGAATCGTGCCAGGAGACCCTGCAGCTCTCGATCGGAGAGGTCGTCGAAGAGGTTGAGCGGCTCGAGCGGAACGGCGAAGTCAGCCCGGATTGGAGGACGATCGAGACGGTGGACGCCGAGGAGGAAGCGACCGAAGGACCTGCCGAGGGCGAGGCCGAGCCGGCCACGCCCGCGGAACGGCCGGCGGAGCTCGCGGCCGCGCCCTCGACCCCCGAGGAGGTCATTGCGGCGCTCAAGGTCAAGATCGATCGCCTTGGACCGGTCAACATGATGGCCATCGAGCAGTTCGACGAACTCGAGCAGCGGCACGGCTTCCTGACCGCGCAACGAAAGGACCTCGTCGAGTCGATCGCGTCAACGGGCGAAGCGATCAAGCGCATCGACCAGACCACCCGCGAGCGGTTCCGCCAGGCCTTCGATGTCATCAACACGAACTTCCAGGAGATGTTCGGCAAGCTCTTCGCCGGCGGGCGGGCGGGGCTCACGCTGATGGACGAGCACGATCTCCTCGAAAGCGGCATCGAGGTCATCGCGCAGCCTCCGGGAAAGCGCCTGCAGAATGTCCAGCTCCTCTCGGGCGGCGAGAAGGCGCTGACCGCCATCTCACTGATGTTCGCCATCTTCAAGTACAAGCCGAGCCCGTTCTGCGTGCTCGACGAGATCGACGCGCCGCTCGACGATGCGAACATCGGCCGGTTCGTGGAGTTGCTGCGCGACATGCAGTCGGAGACGCAGTTCATCCTGATCACGCACAATCGGAAGACGATGGAGATCGCCGACCGGCTCTACGGCGTGACGATGGAGGAAGCCGGCGTCTCGAAGCTGATTTCGGTGCGGTTCAATTAACGCTCCGGCGGGCCCATCTGGCGGCTGGAGGCGAACGGGCCGCTAAGTTCAGCGCGCACAGGAACTTTGGAGCGGGGGCCTCCGTCAAACTCGAGGGGGAGGCAGGCATGAGCAATTCCCGGACGGTTCATCGGCTCTTTTCGGCCGCGATCATCGCCACTTCGGCCCTCGTCGCCGCCGGGTGTGACGTCCTCGTACAAACCCTCGACCACGGCCACATGGGCGGGGCGCAGGCCACCAGGACGTGGACGAAGACGTATCCAGTCTCGGCCTCCGGCGTCGAGGTCGTGGTCGCCAATGTCAACGGGCGGATCGAGGTTCAGGGAAGCGAGGGCCGGACGGTCGAAGTGAAGGCCGAGCTGACAGCCCGCGCCGGTTCGGAACAGGCCGCCAAGGAGCTGCTCGCGCAGGTCGAGATCAAGGACGAAGCCAGCCCGACGCGCGTCCGCATCGAGACGCGCAACAAGAAGACGTTTCTGAGGCAGGGCGTGCAGGTGGTGTACTCGATCCGGGTGCCGAAGACCGCCAAGGTGAACGTGGAGACCGCCAACGGAGCGATCAGCGTGAGCGGCATCGAGGGCGGGACACGGGCGATGTCCAGCAACGGGAGCGTCGAGGGCCGCCAATTGGCGGGAGCCGTCAGGGCCAGCACGACCAACGGCAGCATCAAGGTGGAATTGACAGAGGTCGGAACCGAGGGCACCGAACTCGAGACGACCAACGGCTCGATCGAGGTCCGGCTCTTCGACACCGTTCGAGCGAACCTGCTCGCGCGCTGCATGAACGGCGGCATCAGCGTCGATGGCCTCAGCTTCGAGCGGACGGGCGAAAGCAATCGCCGGAAGCTTGACGGGCGCGTCAACGGCGGCGGTCCGACGCTGCGCGCCGAGACGGTCAACGGGGGAATCCGGTTCCGGAAGGTCTCGTAAGCCCGCCCCTCAACCTCGCCTCATTCGTCGGCCGATGCCGCGCCACTTCCCGTTGTAAAGTGTCGAGACGGGAACGGATGCCCGATGGGGCGTCCGCCGCCCGTCGAGACACGGCCTTTCGATGAACGAGGACAAGGCAGCCCGGTACCACCGGCTCCGGCGGCGCGTCGACGCGCTGGGCGTGATGTGGAGCGGCGCCCTGCTCGGTGGGCTCAGCCTGACGGACGGCGCGCATGTCCTGAGCGATCTCGCGACCGCCCTCACCACAGGGAGCGGCGCGTCGGCGTGGTGGATCGTCCCTGCCAGGGCCACCGCGTTCGTGCTGCTGCTGGCGATCCTCCACGGACTGGTCGCTCTGCCCCTGGCGTACTACCGCGGCTTCCTCCTCGAGCGCCGGTTCGGTCTCTCGAACGAGCACGCCAGGACGTGGCTGTGGAATCACGCGAAGACCGCGGCCCTATTCGCGATCGTCGCCGTGTCTGCCGCATGGCTCACGCTCGCGGCGCGGGACGCATGGCCGCGCGGGTGGTGGCTGGCGGTGTGGGCCGCCTTCGTCGGAGCGTCCGTGGTCCTGGCGCGCATCGCGCCGGTCGTCCTCCTGCCGCTCCTCTTCACCCTCACCCCGCTTCGCCGGGACTCGCTCCACGCCAGGCTCCACGCGCTCGCGGCGCGCGTGCGGACGACCGTGCCCGGCGCGTACGAATGGACGATGGGGCACCGGACGCGGCGCGTTCAGGCGGCACTGGTCGGGCTGGGGGCAACGCGCCGGATCCTGATCTCCGACACGATGCTGGCGGACTACTCCGACGACGAGATCGAAGTGATCCTCGCACACGAACTGTCGCACCACCGGCATCACGACGTCTGGATAGCGCTGGCGTGCGAAGCCGTCCTCTCCATCGGCGGTCTCCTCGCCGCGAGCAGCGCCGTGCAGGCCGCTCAGCCTGTCCTGCGGTTGCGAGGACCCTCCGATCCGGCGGTGCTGCCGGCGCTGCTCCTTGGCGCGGGCACCTGCTCGCTGCTCGCCACGCCGCTCGCGAATCTCGTGTCCCGCTGGATCGAGCGACGCGCGGATCGTGGCGCGCTCGAACTGACGCAGAAGCCCGACGCGTTCATCGCGGCGATGCGCCGCATGGCCGCCCAGAACCTGGCCGAGGAACGCCCGCCGCGGCTCGCGCGAGCGTTCTTCTATACGCATCCTCCCGTGGAAGAACGAATCCGGCTGGCCCGGGAGTGGGCGGCCTCCGAACAGGCCCGGGGCGTCGAAGGCGCCCGAGCAGCCGAATCCGGCGAGGCAGGAGGGTCAGCGCGGACGGGCTGACACGATGAGCTGCCCCCGCATGCGGCGGCAGCCGTCGTCGGTCGTCAGGTTGCAATAGAACTCGAAGGTGCCCGGCCGCTCCGCCCGGAACTCGAAGGTGACCGACTGCCCGGGAGCCGCGCGTTTCGCGATGCGATAGGCATCGATGGTGAAGCTGTGTGGGATGTCCTCGGCGGCCAGCGTAATCCGCACCTGGTCGTCTTGATTGACCTCGATTCGATCGGGCGTGAAACTGTAGCGCCGCCCGACGACCGTGAATTCGCGTCGCGCCGGAGCCTGCTCCTGCTGCGGCGCAACGATCCTGAGACTCGCCGCGGTGGCGGCGGACGTGCTGCCGCCACCGGCCGGGGCGACGCCGGCCAGCGCGACGACAACCAGCGCTTGGAGCGACCGCCAGGCTAGGACTGGGGCAACCATCAGCGTACTCCTTGTTCGCGAGGCGCGCTGAGCCTGGAAATGGATGACGCGACTATTGTACCGGCTCCCGTCGCCGATTTCCAGGAGCCGGCACGTCGCCAGACAGGACGGATCTTCGGCGATTACCGGGATCTGGGGCCGCGGTCTCTTCCGCCGTGGCCGTCACGGCGCGGCGGCCGCGGGCCGTGCGGCGGCCGGTCGTAGCCCGGCGCGGGCGATCCCTCGCCTCCGGACTCGCCACTCTTGTCGTCGCCCTCGAGCAGGGCCTTGCGGCTCAGCCGGATCTTCCCCGACGGATCGATGTTGATGACCTTGACGAGAATCTGCTCGCCCTCGGTCAGCTCGTCGCGAACGTCGTTGACCCGGTGCTTCGCGATTTCCGACACGTGGAGCAACCCGTCGGTGCCGGGCATGATCTCGACGAAGGCCCCGAAATCGGTGATGCGCTGCACCTTGCCGAGGTAGGTTTTGTTGAGCTCGGCCGTCGCCGTCAGCTCCTGGATGATCGCGATGGCCTTCTTGGCCGACTCCTCGTCGGCCGACGCGACATTCACGCTGCCATCGTCCTCGACGTCGATCTTGACGCCGCAGCGTTCGATGATGCTGCGAATCATCTTGCCGCCCGGTCCGATGACGTCGCGGATCTTGTCGACCGGGATCTTGATCGTGATGATCCGAGGAGCGAAGGTCGAAATGTCGGTCCTCGGGGCCCGCAGCGTTTCGTCCATCTTGGAGAGGATCTCGAGCCGCCCCTTGCGTGCCTGCTCGAGGGCCTGCCGCATGATCTCCGCAGAGATGCCCGTAACCTTGATGTCCATCTGAAGGGCGGTGACCCCTTCACGCGTCCCGGCGACCTTGAAGTCCATGTCGCCGTAGTGGTCTTCGGCGCCGGCGATGTCGGTGAGCACCGCGAACTTTCCGGACTTCTCGTCCATCACGAGCCCCATCGCGATGCCGGCGACCGGCGCTTTCAGGGGCACGCCCGCGTCCATCATCGCCAGCGATCCGCCGCAGACGCTCGCCATCGAGGAGGATCCGTTCGACTCGAGGATGTCCGACACGACGCGGATCGTGTACGGGAACGCCTCCTCGCCCGGAATCGAGGGCGTGAGCGCCCGCTCCGCCAGCGCGCCGTGGCCGACCTCGCGGCGTCCGGGGCCGCGCAGGAACGCCACCTCGCCGACCGAGAAGGGCGGGAAGTTGTAGTGGAGCATGAACCGCTTGTAGGTCTCCCCGTCCACCATCTCGATCTTCTGCTGGTCTTCGGAGGTGCCGAGCGTCGCGGTCACGAGCGCCTGGGTCTCGCCGCGTGTGAACACCGCGGACCCGTGCGTGCGCGGCAGGACGCCGACCTCCGACCAGATCGGCCGGATCTCGTCGAACGCGCGGCCGTCGAGGCGCTGTCGGCGCTCCAGGATCTCCTCGCGCATCACGCGCTCCTTGAGCTCCTTGAAGATGGCCTTCGCCTCGGTCTTCCGCTCGACTTCCTCCTCGGGCAGCGACGCGATGAGCTCCTCGAGCAGCTGATCGACGCGCTCGTAGCTCTCGAGCTTGCCGCGGATGCGCATCGCCTCGCTCAGGGGCACCAGCAGCTTCTCCTCGACCTCCCGGTAGAAGTCCGCCCCGATGGCACGCTCCGGCGCCGCGCGCTTGACCTTCCCGACCTCCCTGGCCGAGGCGTCGATGCAGGCGACAATCTCGCGGATGGCGGCGTGGGCCGCGTCGAGGGCGCGGAGCAGGTCGTCCTCGCCGACCTCCCTGGCGCCCGCCTCGACCATCACCAGCCCTTCGCTCGTGCCCGCCACGACCAGGTCGAGCCGCGAGCGCCGCCGCTGCTCGTAGGTCGGATTGATGATGATGTTCGACTCGAGCAGGCCGACCCGGACTCCGGCGATGGTCTTCTGGAACGGAATCTCGGAGAACGCCAGGGCGGCGCCGGCCCCGGTGATCGCGATCACGTCCGGATCGTTGTCGGAGTCCGCCGAGAGCACCATCGCGATGACCTGCGTCTCATGGTGCCAGCCCGACGGGAACAACGGGCGGATCGGCCGGTCGATGCAGCGGCTGGTCAGGACTTCCTTCTCGGTCGGCTTGCCCTCACGCTTGAAGAAGCCGCCCGGGATGCGCCCCGACGCGTAGGTGTACTCGCGGTAGTCGACCGTCAACGGCAGAAAATCGATTCCCAGGCGCTCGGACGGGGCATAACACGCGGTGACGAGCACCACCGTGTCGCCGTAGCGCACGAGGACCGACCCGTCGGCCTGCTTGGCCAGCCGCCCCGTTTCGATCGACAACGTCTGGTTGCCGACGTTCAGTTCGCTCTTGTGCATCGTTGGTGCCTCAGTTCCCGGGCTTCCCCCGGGCCGGGTGTGCGGGCCAGTTCTCGAATAACCGGAGCCGTGATCGCCCCCGCACCGCGTCGCGGCGGCAGGAGCCAGACACCGGGAAGATGAGCGGCGGTTGTCACAGGGTTGGTGCGGGCCTCGGCCGGCAACCGGCATCCAGCTCCCATCGCGCCCTCTCGCGCGCCGGATGGCCGGGTGCCGATGCCCGGCTGCCGCGCATCTACTTTCGAATGCCGAGTCGCTGAATCAAATCGTTGTAGCGAGCCGGGTCTTTCCCCTTGACGTAGTCGAGCAGGCGGCGCCGCTGGCCGACGAGCATCAGCAGCCCGCGCCGGGAATGGTGGTCCTTCGCATGAACCTTGAAGTGCTCGGTCAAATACGCGATCCGTTCGCTCAGGATGGCGACCTGGACCTCGGGCGACCCGGTGTCTCCCTCGTGGGTCTTGTAGCTATCGATAATCTGCGTCTTGCGTTCCTTGTTCAGTGCCACGCCGTTTCCCTCCACGTACGGCCCAGGTGCGAGCGACTCGGCTGCCCCGGCGTCCGCCGTCACGACCAGTTGTTACACCAACAAAATCAATATGTTACACCAGCACGAGAGCCGGATGCAAAGTGCCGTCGGCCCCGCGCCGGCCCAGGCCGAGCAGCTTCCCATCGGGACTGAGCAGGCGCACGAGGTCCGGTCCGTGCGCCGCAAGTCCGTCGATCAGCACGCGCCTGTGGAGCGGGCGCCCGTGCGCAATCCACGCGCAGCCCTCTTCGCTCAGGCGCACCGGTGGGAGCTCCGGCAGGAGCAAGTCGATGCCGATCATCCGGCTTGCGAGAGACACCCGCTCGTTCACGACCGTGTCCAGGGTGATGGCGGCGTCGAGGCCGAACGGCCCGCTCCTCAGACGCCGCAGCGAACGGAGATGTCCGCCGGTCCCCAGCTGTCTGCCCATGTCGTGCGCAAACGACCGCACGTAGAAGCCGGAGGAGGTCACGAGCCTTACGGCGAAATCCGGCCAGTTGAACGACAGGATCTCGACGGACCGCAGTTCGACCTCGACTGGCGCCAGCTCCGGCGTCCTGCCCCTGCGCGCCTCGTCATAGGCCCGGACGCCGCCCGCCTGCTTCGCGGAGTAGGCCGGCGGGTCCTGCGGAAACCTCCCTCGACAGGCGAGCAGTGCTGTCTCGATCGCGTCCCGGGATAGCCCGGTCGCGGGTTCAGGCGATTGAAACGTCACGTGCCCGGTGGCGTCGTAGGTGTCGGTCGACGAACCGAGCCGGATTTCCGCGTCGTATTCCTTCTCAGTCGACGACAGGTACTGCGCGAGCCGGGTCGCGCGTCCGATGACGATCGGCAGGACCCCGGTCGCGGCCGGATCCAACGTGCCGGTGTGGCCGACCTTCACGTGGCCGAGCGCACGGCGAACGACGGTCACGACATCGTGAGAGGTGGGCCCCGCCGGCTTGTCGACGACCAGGACGCCGCCGCGCTCGATGGCGCCGGCGATCCCTGGCGGCGTGCTCGCACGTTGATTGACCACGGAAATCCGGTGTCCGTCAGGCGTTCGAGGCCGGGCTGCCGAGGCCGGTATCGACGGCAGCACGCACGCGGCCGAGGATGGCGGCTCGGGCGTCTTCGTAGCTGCCCATGACCGTGCAGCCCGAGGCGTTCCGGTGGCCGCCCCCGCCAAATTCACGGGCCACGCTGCCAACGTCGATTCCGCCCTTCGATCGCAGGCTGACCCTGTACTGCCCGGGGTCGCCCTGTTTGAAGAACGCAACGGCCTGGATGGCTCGCACGGTCAGCGGTAGATTGATCAGCCCGTCGGTGTCGTCGTAGGTTCCGCCGCTCGTTTCCGCGATCGCGTGATCGAGATGGAGGATGGCGAGCTGCCCGCGGGGATCGACCTCCATGGCGCTCATGACCATTCCAAACAGGCGCAGCCGGCCGATGGAATTGCTGTCGAACGCCAGCCGGCCGAGCGTGACCGGATCGGCGCCGGCCTCGACCAGGCGGCCCGCAATCTCGAAGGTGCGCCGCGAAAGCGCCGAGTACCGGAACGATCCCGTGTCGGTGAGGATCGCCATGTACAGGTGCGAGGCCACCTCCGCGGAGAGCGTCGCACCGAGTCCTTCGAGGATGTCGAACACCATCTCACCGCACGCGGCCGACGAGGGGTCGTACCAGTTGATCGCGCCGTACGCGAGGTTGCCGGGGTGATGGTCGACGTTG
Source organism: uncultured Acidobacteriota bacterium (assembly GCA_963695795.1). Classification (GTDB taxonomy): domain Bacteria; phylum Acidobacteriota; class Vicinamibacteria; order Vicinamibacterales; family JAKQTR01; genus CAVOHU01. The sequence continues at coordinate 234,150 of CAVOHU010000005.1, forward strand.
ATCACCTGCCGCCCCTTGAGGTCGGTCAGCCCGGTTCTGTCCAACGCTCCGCACTCGAGCACGACGATGGCATCGGCGGCCTCGCCGTACCGGTCGGCGATCTGGATGCGATCGACCGACGGCATCTCGTCGAACGGCGGGGGCGTCCGGTCGGCGTTCACCACGCGAACGGACTTGCCGATCGACTCCAGCGCGAGCGCCAGGCCCATCTCCGAGCCGATCGCGTCGCCGTCGGGCCGCAGATGCGACGTGATGCCGACGCGGCGCGCGCCGCCGATCGCCTCGCAGACACCGGCGCACGATTCGCGACTAGTCATCGGTGCCGCCGCCCTCCTCATCGGCCCCGTCCGGACCGATCTCGGCCGCCCGCGCGGCGTCCTCCTCGTGGATCTCGCGGATGATGCGCTCGACGCGATCCTGGTAGCCGACCGACTCATCGAACCGGAACTCGATCTCGGGCACCCGGCGGAGCCGGAGACGACCGGCGATCTGGCGCCGGACGAACGGGGCGGCACGGCGAAGCGCGCGCGCCGTCTGCTTCTTCGCCGCCTCGTCGCCGAGCGTCGTGTAGTAGATGCGGGCGAGGAGGAGATCGGGCGTCACGGTGACGCGCGTGAGGGTGATGAACCCGATGCCCGGGTCGTGCACCTCGCGGGCGAGCAGCTCGCTGACCTCGACGCGGATCTGATCGCCCAGCCGATCGGGACGGAAACCCTGGCTCATGGTTGGTGCAGCGTCAACGGAGAAATTCGACCTCGCTACGGGTGATCAGGCCCGGCTCGACCCGCTCGATCTCGTCGGCAACCGCCGCGAGCTCGCGATCGGCGTGATCGCCCGAGGTCGCGATGGTGACCACGCCCAGCGCCGCGCGCTGCCACAAGTCGTGGTACGCGACCTCGGCGACCGCGACGTTGAACTTCGCCAGTCGATCCTTGACGCGGCGCAGTTGCGCCCGCTTGTCCTTCAGGGACTGGGACGCGGGCAGGAACATCTCGATCGTCAGGAGGGCGACCACCATCGTCAGTGTCCGCGCGGGCCCCGGCCGGGCCCCGGGCCCGCCTGCTACGACGAAGCGGCGGCCTGGGCCAGCTTCTCGGTCTTGAAGACCTCGATCACGTCGCCGATCTTGATGTCGTTGAACCGCTCGAAGCCGATGCCGCACTCGAAGCCGGCCTTCACCTCGCCGACGTCGTCCTTGAACCGGCGGAGCGAGCCGATCCGGCCTTCGTAAACGACCACGTGATCGCGGAGGAGCCTGGCCTGCACGTCGGCGGTCCGGGCGACGGTGCCGTCGACCACCATGCAGCCGGCGATTACGCCGAACTTCGGCACGCGGAACGTCTCGCGCACCTCGGCGCTGCCCATCCGGACTTCGTGGAACGTCGGCTCGAGCAGGCCGACCATGGCCTTCTTCATCTCGTCGATCACGTTGTAGATGATCGAGTGCTGCCGGATCTCGACCCGCTCGCGCTCGGCGAGGTCGGACGCGCCGCGATCCGGCCGGACGTTGAACCCGATGACGATGGCGTTCGAGGCGGACGCAAGCAGGATGTCGGATTCGTTGATGGCGCCGACGCCGCTGTGGATGATCCGCACCTTGACCTTCTCGTCCGAGAGCTTCGTCAGGGTATCGCTCAGGACTTCCGCCGATCCGTGAACGTCGGCCTTGATGACAATCGGCAGCTCCTTCACGCTGCCCTCCGCGATCTGCTGCTGGAGGGACTCGAGCGTGAGCCGCGACGCCTTCGCGCCGAGCGCCTTCTCCTTGGCCAGGTTCTGGCGGAACGTGACGACCTGGCGGGCCTTGGCCGCGTCGGCGATGGCCTGGAACGAGTCGCCGGGCTGCGGCAATCCGGCCAGGCCGAGCACCTCGACCGGCGTGGACGGGACGGCGCGCTTGACGGCGTGGCCGCGATCGTCGAGCAGCGCCCGGACCTTGCCGATGACGGGGCCGGCGATGACGGTGTCGCCGACGTGCAGCGTGCCGTTCTGCACGAGGACGGTCGCCACGGGTCCGCGGCCCTTGTCGAGCTTGGCTTCGAGCACCGTGCCCTGCGCGGGAATCGTCGGATTGGCCTTGAGCTCGCCGATGTCCGTGACGAGCAGGATCATCTCGAGCAGCAGGTCGATGTTCGTCCGCTTCTTGGCGGAGAGCTCGACCATGACGGTCTGGCCGCCCCACTGTTCGGGCACCAGGGCGAGGTCGGAGAGGGCCTGCTTCACGCGATCGGGGTTCGCGTCGGGCTTGTCGATCTTGTTGATCGCGACGATGATCGGCACGTTTGCGGCGCGCGCGTGATCGATCGCTTCCCTGGTCTGCGGCATGACCCCGTCATCGGCGGCGACGACGAGGATGACGATGTCGGTGACACGCGCGCCGCGGGCGCGCATCAGCGTGAAGGCCTCGTGGCCCGGCGTGTCGAGGAAGACCACGCTCCGGTTGTGAACCTGCACGTGGTACGCGCCGATGTGCTGCGTGATGCCGCCGGCCTCGCGCTCCGCGACCCGCGTCTCGCGGATGGCGTCGAGCAGCGTCGTCTTGCCGTGGTCGACGTGGCCCATGACGGTGACGACCGGCGCGCGGCTGGTCAACTGATCCGGGTTGGTCTCGTCGACTCCCGTCTCGAGGATTTCCTCCTCGAAGGAGCGCATCTTGACGTCGGCGCCGAACTCGCGGGCCAGCCATGTGGCGGTCTCCGTATCGAGCGTCGTGTTGATCGTCGTCATGATGCGCCGATCGAGCAGCTTCTTCAGGATCTCCTTGGCGCGCACGTCGAGCTTTTCCGAGATGTCCTTGACCGTCATGCCCTCGGCCAGCGTGATCGTGCGTGTGACCGGCGGCGGCGCGGCGGCGACGGCCTGACCGACCGACGTCACGTCCCGGCCGGTATCGCGGCGGGGACCGCGCGACACGGGCGGCCGCGAGGCCGGTCCGCCCGGACGTCCGGGCGGACGGCCAACGGCGGGTCGCGCCGGAAGCGGAGCGGGCCCGCCGGGCCGGGTCCCCATCGACGGCTGCGGCCGGATGGGCTGAGATGGCAGCGGCCGCGGGCCGCCCGAGGCGGCTGGCGACATCGGGCGAGCGGCTGGCGGGCGAGCCGCCACGCCTGGCCTGAGAGCCCCGGCCGGTCGCGCCGACTGGCCGGGGGCCGGCGCCGCGGGCGGGCGGACGACGGCCGAAGGCGCCTGCGGGCGCGGCCGAGGCGCCACCGGTTCCGGCTTCGCCAGTGGCTTGCGTGGTTCCTCGACCCGCAGCCTGAGCGTCGGCGGCACGAGGCGGCCGACCGGCGGCGTCTCAGGCGCAACTGTCTCTGGTCCCCGAGCAGCTTGAACGGCTGGCGCGTGCTCACGCGTCCTGGCCGCGGGAGAAGGCGCGCCTGGAGTTGCGGGGGGCGGCGCAGCCGGAGCCGCCGCTGAAGCAGTCTCGGCTGCCGTTGCGGCCAGCTCCTCCGGCTTCGGCCTGGCCGCAGCTGGCGGATGCGGCGCAATTTCGACGGCCTGAGCGGGCTGCTCGACGCGAATCCGCGGTCCGGGCTCGACGTGCGGGTGGGCGGGCGGCGGAGCGGCTGGCGGAATCTCGACGACCGGCTCGGGCTCGGGTGCAGCCTCCGGCTCCGGTGAAGGCTCCGCAGGCGCGTGCGGCCGCAATGTCTTGATCAGCCGCGGGGGCGGAAGGCTCGGGGCGGCCGGCTTTGGCGGCTCGGGCTTTTTCGCGACGCCGGGCTTGCGCACCTTCGCGGCGGCCCCCTCCGCGAAGACGTCCCCCGAAGGCAGGGCCACACCTCGCTGGCGGGCCATTCGCTCGACGAACTGCCGGGCAACGATTTCCTCAACCGTGCTCGACGCGCTCTTGACCTCGATCCCGTGGTCGCGCTTGAGCAGCGCGACGATTTCCTGGCTCGACGTGCCGAGCAATTCTGCGATCTTGTAGATCCGAACTGTGGACAACTCTTACCTCGACCTCTTGGACGGGGGACCAGCATGCCGCCCGGATGGCGTCAGGCCTCCGATCCGTCTTCCTCCGGTTCCGCGTTCGACGCGGACGGCTCTGCCGTCTCGGCCGCCGTGAGCTCCGCCATACGGGCCTGCGCCGCCTGCAGCACGGCGTCGATCGTCTCCTGATCGAACCCGATCTCCAACAGGGCCTCGGACGTCGCCGAGGCAACCGCCGCCGTCGAGGCGAATCCGGCCTGCTGGAGCGCGGCCACCACTTCGTCGTGGATGCCGGGCAGATCGAGGATCTCCACGCCGGCCTCGGCAGGGGAGGCCTCGCTCGTCTCCCCCTCGAGATCCTGGAACTGCACCTCGACCTCGCGCCGCTTCTCTTCCTCGCTCTTGATGTCGATCCGCCAGCCGGTGAGCTTGGCCGCCAGCCTGACGTTCTGCCCCTTCTTGCCGATCGCCAGCGAGAGCTGCTTGTCCTCGACGACGACCTCCATGACGCGCTCCTGATCGTCGGCGATCGACACCCGCTGCACCTTGGCCGGGCTGAGGGCGTTGGTCACGAAGAGCTGCGAGTCGTCCGACCACTCGACGATGTCGATCTTCTCGCCGCGCAACTCGCGGATGATGGCCTGGACGCGTGTGCCCTTCATGCCGACGCACGCGCCGACCGGGTCCACGTCGCGTTCCCTCGAGTAGACCGCCACCTTCGCGCGATCGCCCGCCTCGCGGACGGCGCCCTTGATGACCACGGTTCCGTCGTAGATCTCGGGCACCTCCTGCTCGAAGAGCTTGACGAGCAGGGCGGCGTCGGTCCGGGAGAGCACGATCTGCGGGCCCTTGGTGCTCCGGGTGACGGCGCGAATCACGGCGCGGACGCGATCGCCGGGGGCGTAGCTCTCGGCGCGGGACTGTTCCTTGCGGGGCAGCACGGTCTCGATCCGGCCGACTTCCATGATGATGTCGCCGTTCTCGAACCGCTTCACGACGCCGCTGACCACTTCACCGATGCGCTGGTTGTATTCGGCGAAGACGTTCTCGCGCTCGGCCTCCCGCACCTTCTGGAAGATGACCTGCTTGGCCGTCTGGGCGGCAATGCGGCCGAGAACCTCTGTGGACTTGGGAAACTCGATCTCCATGTCCACCAGCGCTTCCTCGCCGTAGATCGTCTGCGCTTCGGCGAGGGCGATCTCGGTGGCGGGGTCGGCGACCTCCTGCACGATGAGTCGGACGGCGAACAGCTCGACCTGACCGGTTTCCGGGTTGAACCGCGTCTTGAGGTTCTCGTTGGTCTTGTAGTACTTGCGGGACGCCGTCAGGACGGCATCCTCGATGGCCGCCACGATGACCTCGGGACCGATGCCCTTCTCCTTGGCGAGGGCCTCGATGGTCTGCATCAATGGGTTGTTCATGCCAGCCACGTCTAGAACTCCACTTCCAGCTGCCCGCGTATGATCACGGCGAACCGCACCCGCCTGGCCGCTCCTCGTTCGTCCACCAACAGCACCGAGTCCTCATCCACGCCCTGCAGCCGCCCCCGCAGGTAGGTCTGTCCGTCGAGCGGCTCGCCGAGCACGATGCTGGCGAGACAGCCGGCGAACCGCCGGTAATCGTCCAGCTTCCGCAACGGACGATCGAGTCCCGGAGAGGAAACCTCCAGGACGTACTTCACACCGATCACATCCTCCACATCGAGGATCGCGCTGAGGTCCTCGCTCACGCGCTGGCAATCCTCGATGGTCACGCTCTCCCCGGCGACCCCGCCGCCGGCCTTGCCGGCGCGCACCGGCGCGCCCGGCTTGTCGAGGTAGACGCGCAGGACCCAGCCGCGCGACTCCCGCCGGAACTGGACCTCGAAGAGGTCCAGCCCCCTGGAGGCGGCCACGCGCTCAGCGATGGCCCGAACACGGTCCTGGGTACCTGCCCCGGAAGCCTGCTCCACGGCCGTGACCCTTCCCTGAAACACAAAAAGTGGGCACGAGCCCACTCCAGATGTCTTCAGCCCCGGACTTCCGAAGCAAGACAGTATATCACTCGCTCTCGGCGCCCGGCAACGGCCGCACGATCAGATCGTAGCCCCGCGCGGCCTCGATGACGGCGTCGAGAAACGAGCCGGGCCCGTAGCGTTCGGGGTCCGCTTCATTCAGGTAGGCGCACGAATCGATGTCGGGGGCCTGCGTCGCAAGCCGTCCGCGCAGGACCAGGCCATGCTCCGGCGAGGCGCCGTCGACGACCACGCGAACCCGCTCGCCGATTCGACGGCGCTGCTCCGCGGCGACGATGCGCTTCTGTGCCGCCATGATCCGGTCGCGGCGCTTTCGCTTCGCCGAGGCGGACACGTCGTCGCGCCGCGCGAAGGCGCTCGTCCCCTCTTCATGCGAGTAGGTGAAGACGCCGACGTGATCGAACCGGACGTCCCGGACGAACTGCTCGAGCTCGCTGAATTCCTCCGCCGTCTCGCCGGGGAATCCGACAATGAACGTCGTCCTGAGCGCGACGCCCGGGATCCGGCGGCGGATCCTGTCGGCCAGGCGCCTGTAGGAGGTGCCCGTCCCGGGACGCTTCATCCGCTTCAGGACGGCAGCCGAGGCGTGCTGCAGGGGCAGGTCGATGTACTTGCACACCTTGTCGCACGAGGCGATGGCGTCGATGGCGTCATCCGAGATGGTCGTGGGGTAGAGGTAGAGCAGGCGAATCCACTCGAGCCCGTCGACGCAATTCAGACGTTTCAGGAGCCGCGCAAGCGCGCCGCGCTCGCCCCGATCGACGCCGTAGAAGGTCGTGTCCTGGGAGATCAGGATCAACTCCCGAACGCCCTGGCCGGCGAGCCGATGCGCTTCCGAGACGATCGAGTCGATCGATCGACTGCGGTAGTGGCCTCGAAGCGTCGGAATGATGCAGAACGAACACTTATAGTCACAGCCCTCGGCAACCTTGACGTAGGCATAGTGCCGAGGCGTGACGAGGCTTCTTGGCGTATCCGCGTCGTAGAGGTACTCGGGCAGCGCGTTGCGCCCGGGTGCTTCAGGCGCTGCCGCCTCCAGGCGACTGGTGCTCTCGGGAGCCCGCCGGAAGACTCGAAGGGGAACGGCCGAGGGAACCGCCGAGCCGTCGACGGCGCCGACCACGGAGGGCACCTCACCGGTCCCGAGCACCGCGTCGATTTCAGGAATCTCAGCCCGGAGCTCGGCGCGGTATCGCTCAGCCAGGCAACCCGTGACGACGAGCCTGGTGCAGCGGCCCTCGCGTTTGTACTGCGCCATCTCGAGGATGGCGTCGATCGACTCCTGTTTGGCCGAATCGATGAACGCGCAGGTGTTGACCACCAGCACGTCAGCGTCCTTCGCATCCGAGGTCAGATCGTGCCCCGCCTGGCGCACCAAGCCGATCATGACTTCGGAGTCGACGAGATTCTTGGGACAGCCGAGCGAGAAGAAACCGACTTTCACGGGTAGATCCGGTACAGCATCCGCGGATAGGGGATGGACTCCCGGAGGTGATCGAGGCCGCAGATCCAGCTGACCACCCGCTCGATTCCCATGCCGAAGCCCCCGTGGGGCACCGTGCCGAACCGGCGAAGGTCGAGATACCACTCGAAGGCTTCCGGGGGCAGGTCGTGTTCCTTGATTCGCTCGAGGAGCAGCCCGTAGTCAGAAATTCGCTGGCTGCCGCCGATGATCTCGCCGTAGCCTTCCGGCGCCAGCACGTCCACGCAGAGCGCCAGATCGGGGCGGTCCGGGTCCGGCTCCATGTAGAACGCCTTGACGTGCGCCGGGTACCGGTGGACGCAGACGGGCCGGTCGAACTGCGACGAGAGGATCGTCTCGTCGGCCGCACCGAGATCGCCGCCCCACTCGAAGGCCTGGCCTTTCTCCCTGAGCAGCTTCACCGCGTCGTCATAGGACATCCGGGGGAAAGGCGCCTTGATGCACTCGAGCTTCGAGAGATCCCGCTCGAGCCGCTTCAGCTCGAGTTCGCGCCGCTCGAGGACGCGGCCGACGACCGACACGACGAGATCCTGCGCGAGCGTGATCACGTCTTCAAGGGTCGCCCACGCCACTTCCGGCTCGACCATCCAGAACTCGGTGAGATGGCGCCTGGTCTTGGACTTTTCCGCGCGGAACGTCGGCCCGAAGCAGTAAACGCGGCCGAGCGCCATGGCGTTGGCTTCGTTGTAGAGCTGGCCGCTCTGCGTCAGGAACGCCGTCTCCTCGTCGAAATACTGCACCGGGAACAGCGTGGTCGTGCCCTCGCACGCCGCGGGCGTGAAGATCGGCGTATCCGCCAGGATGAAGCCCCGATCGTCGAAGAAATGCCGGACCCCTGCGATCACTTCGTGGCGAATCCGCAGGATCGCGTGCTGCCGCTCGGAGCGAATCCAGAGGTGGCGCCTGTCCATCAGGTAGTCGATGCCGTGCTCTTTCGGCGTGATGGGATAGTCCGCCGACTCGCCGACAATCTCGAGACCCGAGATGTCCAGTTCGTAGCCTCCGGGCGCGCGCGCATCAGCGCGGACCCGGCCGGTGACCAGAAGCGACGTCTCCTGGCTGAGGTGATCCGCCAGCAGGAACGTCCGCTCGTCGACGCCCGATCTCGACATGACCGCCTGGATGAAGCCGCTGCCGTCGCGCAGCGTGAGGAAGTGGATCTTCCCGCTCGATCGTCGGTTGTGGAGCCAGCCGCGGATGGTGACCACCTGCCCGTCGCACCGGGCGATATCCTCGATATGGGCCACGCTGCCGGCGTCGGTCATGTCCAGGTCTCCATCACGTGTTCGAGCTGGGCGCACGCCCCGCGAGCGTTCCGCAGCACAGTCTCGGTGGTGCTCGTATCGACCAGCTCGAGCATCATCAGGCCGTCGTATCCGACTTTCTCGAGCGAGGTAACGGCGGCCGGCCAGTCGATGTTGCCTTCGAACGGCACGAGGTGTTCGTCGGACTCGCCGTGATTGTCGTGCACGTGGGTCGCCACGAGCGTGCCCGAGAGCGCCTCCACCGCATCGACCGGGTCGCCCATCATGAAGGCATGCCCGAAGTCGAGGCAGGTCCCGAGGCGCGGCAGCTCCAGCCGGTTCTCCACCAGTTCCACGAGGGCATCCGGCGTGCTGAAGCTGTTCGGGATCACCTCCACCGCCAGGCGCACCCCGACCTCGTCGGCCGCGGCGGCGAGCTCTTCGATGCTCCGGACCGCCGCCTCGATCTGGTTGTCGCCGGGCGCGGGCGGGAGCGAGTCCGGGAGGCCCAGGTGGAGGACCAGCACGCGGAACGGCACCCGCCGGGCGACGCCGAGGACCGCCTTCGTCTCCGCCACGGCGCGCGTGCGGCTGTGCTCGTCGCGCGATGCCACCGAGAGCGGAGTGCCCCACTGACCGTCCGCGAAGCTCTCGACAAACGGCGCGTGCATCGAGTGGAGGTGAAGCCCGTCATCGGCGAGCCAGCCCGCCAGCCGGTCGATCGCGGCGGGATCGTGGTAGTCGAAGTGCGTGCTGGTCCCGACCACCTCGATCGTATCGAACCCGCTCGCCGCGATTTCCCGCAGGTGGATCTCGGACAGCCGTTGGCCGTGATAGAGCAGGGTCGAGACACCAAATCGCACCGCACCGCTCCGGATCAGAGGTCTGAAGCAACCATTCTATCTGAATCCGCGAGGCGCTTCCGCGGTCGCTACCTGAACTCCTCGATGTGGGTCGAGAGCAGGTCGCGCAGGCGCGCCCATCGAGGGTACTTGGCGAGATTGGTCGCAGCGAACCGCAGGGTGCGCGGAATGTACTGGATGTACACGGGATTGAGGCGGGTCGCCGTCTGATACCCGAACGTCCCGAGGGCCTTCAGGTTTCGCTGCAGCGCCATCAGGTCGAAGCGCCGGCGGAACTCGGCCACCTCGCGGCCCGACTGCGGAAGTCCCTTGAGCGCGAGGAAGTAGGCGAGGAAATCCTCAACGGAATCCTCGGTGTTGTCGACATACGAGTCGCGCAGCAGCGACGCCAGATCGTAGGTGTCCGGCCCCATCCGCGCGTCCTGGAAGTCGATCATGAACAACTGGCCGTCGTGCCACATCAGGTTGCGGCTGTGGTAGTCACGATGGCAGAGCACGCGCGGCTCCGAGGCGAGCTCCTGCACGATCGGCGCCCACTCGGCGCTAACCGCGGCGCGGGCCGCGGGCGGGATCGTCACTCCCCGATACGCTTCGACGAAGTGCTTCACGAAGAACTCGAGCTCCCAGGTGAGCTTCTCGGCGTCGAACGCCACGCGATACGGGATGTACTCGTCCGAGGCGAGTTCCTGCCCGCGGCGCTGCAAGACGTCGAGCAGGCCGATGGCCTGCCGGTAGAGCGCGGCGTGCTCGCCGGGCTCGGCGGCGCCGAGGTGAGCCTGCAGCGTGACGTCGCCGAGATCCTCGACGACGAGCACCCCGAGATCGTCGGCGTGCCCGAGGATTCTCGGGATCGGGAGCGGCACCCGGCTGAACAGCCGCGCGACGTTGACGAAGGGCAGCGTGGCCATCTCGAACGGCGACGCGTGCAGCGCGAGCACGATCGACTCGCCGGACGGCGTGTGGGCCCTGAAGTAGCGCCGGTCCGACGCATCGCTCGTGAGCGGGACGACGCGCGACGGATCCCCGGCGAGCCCGACCCGCTCGAGATACCCTGCAACCCCCGCGGGCAGCGGCACGTCGGAACGGCCTTTGAGCGGAGTCATCGTCCGCGATCCTCTCTGCGACCGAATTCCAGTGGTGGGTTCGTGCCGTCGCCCGGCAGCCTGGCCGACCGCCCGGTCACCTAGACCGCGAAGGGAGACACGAGCATCCCGTCTCTCACCATATCACCGGGACGGGCGGGCGCGTCTATCGCACGTGCGATGGCCGCGCGTTCGAGGTGGGCCCCAGGCGGGACGACGACAGCATCGGCGACCACACAACGGTCGAGACGGGCCCCGGCGCCGACCACCACGCGATCCCAGAGAATCGTGCGCGTGATTGTCGCGGCAGCGTCGACGTTGCACGAGCGTCCACAGAGTTCCGAGCCGGCGCCTTCGATCTCCGCCAATTCGAGGCTCGTCTGGAGGTAATCCCATGCGGTGCCGATGTCACGAAACCTGGCGCCGGAGCAGAAGGCCCGGATGCTGCCGGGCTCGCGCTCGACAAGTTCGGGGTAGATTCCCGCGACCGTGTCACATGGCTTGTCTGCCGGCAGGTCGGCGAACACGCTCGCATCCACGGCCTGAACCCCGGTGAAGTGCCAACTCGGCCCACTCGCTCCCGCCGGTTCGAAGCCGACGACGCGGCCCTCACCGTCGACGGCCACTCCGCCGTAGCTCCCATGATCAGGATGGGGAACCAGTGCCATCGTCACACGCGCGCCAGACTGCAGGTGGTCCGCGCACAGGGCGGCGAGGTCCACGCCGGTCAATGTGTCTCCATTGACGACCAGGAATCGCGGCTGTTCGACGAGCGGCAGCGCCCGCCTCGGGCCGCCCGCGCTGCCGAGCAGTTGCCGTTCCCACGAGTACTGCACGCGGAGCCCAAGGTCGGCGCCTTCCCCGACGACTTCCGTGATGGTCTGCGGCAGATGATGCAGGTTCAGCACGGCGTGCCGAACTCCCGACGCCGCAAGCCATCTGAGGATGCGCTCGACGAGCGGTACGCCGGCAACCGGAAATGCGGGCTTCGCGCGCACAGAGGAAAGCGGTCTCGCGCGTGTGCCCGTTCCGGCGGTCAGCACGAGCGCCGGCCACTCAGCCAGTGGTGGCTTGGCAGTCGTCATCTCGGGGGTGCTATCGATCGGCGAACACCATGTCGGAGCCGGTGAGCCCGCACGATTCCCGCCTCAGCAAGAACAGTCCGCGGTACGAATCGGCGATGTAGTCGGCCGGGCCCTTCCCGAGGGCGCTGGCCATGGAGGTAATTCCCTGCTCGCTTCCCTCGATCTCGACGTACACGCCGATGGGCGTTTCATCGATCGCGATGATCACGTCCTCGTGACCGAATTCCTCGCGGTACTTCTGGTAGCGGAACCAGACGTGGAGCCCGAGGCGCTCGAGGACGAGCCGCATCAGCTCCCCGTCGGCCACGACGGTCTCGAGCTCCTCGCGGACCTTCATCAGCCCCGGCTGGACCGGTCCCTTGAAGGTGAGCAGGCTGCGGTTGCCTTCCGTCCGGATCCGGAGCACGCTGCGCTCGCGCCTGAGACGTTCGTCGTCTGTGTCCAGCAGGCAGTCTTCCTGGAAGCGGCGCCCGTGCAGAGGAGTGGCCCCCGCCGCAACGACGCTGTCCCGGGCGGTCTCCGCGCTGTCGAAGTGCAACTTGATTTCGCGTTCCACCGTGGCGGACATGACCCTCCCTCCGATTGGACGATCCGGCGCCGGCGGGGGTTGGCTCCAGCCAGGCTGGCCGGCTCATTTAATCACGGAACTTCCGGAGCCCCGTCAGCTTGGTCCCGACACCGCCGCTCGCGAACACTATCACCGAGTGCGTGCTGCCGAGTCCTCCGGGTACCACGAGCGTCTTCAGCGCGAGACGTTCCTTGACGCGTTCCGAAGCGTTCAGTTCATCGAGCAGCCCGCTCGATGCCGCGATGTTCATGAGCAGGTGCGTCTGGTCCGTCACGCCCGCCAACGTCAGGCCGGCGCCTTCGGCGGCCTTCTGGATTCCCGTAAAGTCCACGTGCGCCGTGATGTCCCGCGACCCCGGATCGGCCAGCCAGGCCGGCGCCCGCCCGGGCGGCGCGCCCGGCCCATCGAGCTGGTGGCGGGCGAAGGTCGAGAGCGTTCCGCGGGAGCGATGCGGCCCGTAGAGCTCCGCCGCGGGATATCCGTAGTCGATGATGACGAGGTAGCCCGAAGCGAGGCGCGCGGCTGCGTCGCGCACCCAGTTCTGTGCGTCGAGATTGATTTCCGCTCGCGTACCCACATCGAGCCGGACGCCGACCTGGTCGAGGTATCGATCGAGCGACGGCGTCGAGAGCGGGCCGGCCCGGTCGACCAGGCGGTCACCGTCCAGGTCCACGTAGATCTCGCGCAAGCCGTCCGCGGTCATCTCGACCTGGTGCGCCGGCAACGCGTCGAGCAGCTCGTTCGCAAAGACGACACCCGTGATCCTGGCTGGCAGGTGATCGCACGACGACCGCAACTTGCCGGCGTGAGGCCCGAGCCCGTCAGCATGAGCGGCCCGGGCGGACGCGCTGCGCTCGACGAGATGCAGGGCGACGCGGTCGTAGAACCACCGATGGTGCACTTCCGCCGCGTCCAGGATGTCTCGTGACAGTCGGCCGTTGCCTGCGGCCGCCTCGACCAGATCGATCGTCAACGGAGCGTCGTCACCATCAGAGGCGAGGGCGCGGGCCATCTCCGCGAATTGGAAGGCGAGCAGGCGGCCGAAGAGGGGACCGACATCGACGCTGGTATAGAAGTCACCCTCGCGGCCCGAGGCCTGGACCCGCCGGGAGTAGTAGCCGACCTCGGGCGCGTAGAGCGCCAGCTCCATGTACTGCGCGACGGTCAGCGGGCCCTTCTGCCGGATTGACTCCGCGACGAGCCCGCGACCGTCGAGTGGCATGCCGTGCCTCGGACCTCGGGTCCGGGCTACTTCTTGGTCATCGTGATGAACTGTTCCTGACGGTCGCGCATGATGATCAGGAACGCCGTGCCGCCGGGCTTGACGGCGTTGAGCGCCCGGCTCGCCTCGGCAACCGATTCTACCGGCTGCCGGTTGATTCGCAGGATGACGTCACCGGGCTGCAGCCCGGACTGTGCGGCCGAGCCGGTCGGCTCCATGTCGGAGATGAGGACGCCCTTCGTTCCGGAAGGCAGCCTCAGGCTGCGGGCCGCGTTGGCGCTGAGCGGGGCGAGCGTCATGCCGAATCCGCCGCTCGTCTCCTCTTCCTGCGCGCCCTGTTCGGCCTGGTTGCCCTCGGTCGCGAGGTCGAGCTCCTCGACGGTGACCGACAGGCTCTTCTCCTTCTTGTCTCTCACCACCTTGATCGGCACGGTGGTGCCCGGCTTGGTCCCCATGATGATCCGAACGAGGTCGTTGCGGCTGGCCACCGGGCGGCCGTTGACCTCGAGGATGACGTCGCCGAGCTCGATTCCACCCTTCGCGGCGGGACCGTTCGGGATGACCGAGGCCACCACCGCGCCCTTCCGCTCCTTCAACCCGAATTCGGCGACCGCCTCCCTGGCCACGTCGCGCACCGTGATGCCGATGCGGCCGCGCACGATCTTGCCGGTCTGGAGCTGCGGCAGAATCTCCCGGACCGACGCGATCGGCACCGCGAAGCCGATGCCGATATTGGCCGCCCTCGCCGAATCGGTGTAGATCGCCGTGTTGATGCCGATGACCTCGCCGCGGATATTGAGCAACGGCCCGCCCGAATTGCCGGGGTTGATGGCCGCGTCGGTCTGGAGCACGTCCTCGAACCGGCCTTCGGTCACCATCATCGGCCGCCCGATGGCGCTGATGACGCCCACGCTGATCGTGTGGCTGAGGTTGAAGGGATTCCCGATGGCCATCACCCAGTCGCCAGGCGCCATCTGCGTCGAGTCGCCGAGCTTCACTTCCTGCAGCGGGTGATCGGGCCTGCTGGTGAGCTGAATGAGGGCGCTGTCGGTCAGTTGATCGTGCCCGATGATCTTCGCGTCGTACACCTGGTCTTCTTCCCCGTAGAGCCCGACTTCGATCTTGGTGGCGCCATCCACGACGTGGTTGTTGGTCAGGATGTAGCCATCCTTGTTGATGATGAAGCCGGTGCCGGCGGCCACGGCCACCTCCTCACGCGGCCGCTGGTCGCGGGGAAGCTGGCGGAAGAACCGGTTGAACGGATCGTCCTGCCCGCCGCCGAAGAAATCCATGATCTCCTGCGAACGGCGCCTCGACTGGGTGCGGATGTTCACGACGGCAGGCGTCTGCATCCTGGCGATGTTCCGGAACGTCTGGGCATCGAGCGGGCCCGAGCCGGGACCGCCCATCACGACCTGGGGCGCGAGGCTCAACGGCTGCGCTTCGGAGCGCGGCGAGAGATCCAGACGCGACGCGATCACCATTCCGACGGCCAGGGACGCGACGGCAATCAGCCCTCCGTAGAACACCGTGGTCTTTCGACTTGACATCTTCCTGATCCTCCAACAATCCACTGCTCAACTGCGCGATTCCACGAGCCGTCCGGGAACCGGCCACGATCGAGCATCGACCGCGCCGGAACGGGGCGCAATCGGCCGGATCGAGGGTCCGATCCTCAATCCCTCAGTATACTCCTGTCGCGCATAGGGATCGGGAGCCGGAGGGGATCCCGGTTTGACATCATCTTGGCTCTCCTATACTTTGACGCCGCCGCTCCGGGGGAAGTTTGCGGCCGGCAGGGAGGCGTGACATGTCCCATCGTGTGATCAGGACGTCCGCGCCGGCGATGCGCGCCGCGATGAGCATCGCGGCGGCCGGCGTCGCCGTCGTTGCCGTGTGGGCCGGGAGCGCGCGGCTCGGCGCCGCACCGCAGCGAGGGCAGCGGGGCGGGGCCGAGATCGGGCCGCCGCGCCCGGCCGCCGTCCACAAGGTAGGCGGCGTTCGCGACGGCGCATCGGTGTTTCCGTTGTCGAGCTACCCGGAGATGAAGCCGCTCAAGGCCGGCGAGGTGGACTTCAAGCACTACCACACCGTCGAGGAGACCATCGGCCTGCTCAGGATGTGGGCGCAGAGATTTCCCGACCTCGTCGATCTCTACTCGGTCGGACGGTCGTTCGAAGGCCGGGAGATCTGGCAGGTCACCATCACGAACAAGAAGACCGGCAGAGACACCGACAAGCCCGCATTCTTCCTCGAGGGCGGCCGGCACGCCGGCGAGATCAGCGGCATCGAGACGACGCTCTACTTCATCAATCACGTGCTCTCCAGCTACGGCAGCGACCCGGCCATCACCAGGCTCGTCGACACCAAAGCCCTCTACGTCAAGCCCAACAACGATCCCGACGGCAACACCCTCTATCACCTGACCGCCCAGTCGTCGCGCAGCACCGTGCGTCCCAACGACGACGACGGCGACGGACTGCTCGACGAGGATCCGCCCGAAGACCTCGACGGCGACGGTTACATCCGGCAGGTCCGCGTGTATGTCGGCGCGGGCAAGGGCAACGCGACCAAGGACTCGCGCGACCCGAAGGGGCGCGTGATGCGGCGCCTGCAGCAGGGCCAGGGCGACTACCTCACCTACTCGGAGGGGATCGACAACGATTTGGACGGGCGATACAACGAGGACGGAATCGGCGGCCTCGACCTCCACCGGAACTACCCCGAGAACTGGCGTCCTTCCAGAGAGGCCACCGGCCGGGGCTATACCCAGGGTGGATCCGGCGAGTTCCCGCTGTCGGAGCCGGAGACGCGCGCCGTCGTGCTGTTCCTGCTCACGCACCCGAACGTCGGTCTCGCGCAATCGCTCGATACCGCGGTGCCGATGATCCTGCGCGGCCCATCGACGAGCACGACCGACGAAGGCATGTTCCCGGAGGACGCCGCGCTGGCGATCAAGTTCGACAAGAAGGGCCTGGAGATTACCGGGTATCCGTGGGCCGGCGACACCTATCACGTCTACGCGACGCGGGGCGGTCCCAACCCGACGACGGGTGAGCCGCCGACCGACTCGCCGATCTTCGGCCACGGGCCGGACTTCGGCTACCTCTATTACGGCGTGATCTGGTACGGCGACGAGATCTGGAACGGCGGCCGGTTCGTCGACTTCGACAAGGACGGGCGGGTCGACGAGCTCGAGGTCATGCGGTGGCTCGACGAGAACCGTCCGGGCAAGGGCGACTTCAAGGACTGGACCGCCTTCAAGCACCCGCAGCTGGGCGAGGTCGAGATCGGCGGCATGAATCCGAAGTTCTACAGCCAGAATCCGCCCGCCGACCTGATCGAGACGTGGGCGAGGAACGAGGCGATGTTCAACCTGTACCTCGCGCAGCAGCTGGCGCAGGTGCGGGTCAGTGCGGCGAATGCCGCCCCGGCCAAGGGCGTGGCGCCCACCGAGGGCGTTTTCGACGTGCAGGCGACGGTCACCAACGACGGCAACATCCCGACGGCGCTCGAGATGGCCAAGCGGGTGAAGATCGTCAGGCCCGACTCGGTGGCCATCCGGCTGGCGCCGGGCCAGGAGCTGGCGAAGAGCGCGGCGGGCAAACCGGCCCAGCGGCCGTCGATCGACATCGGTTGGCTCAAGCCCGGCGAATCCCGGACCGTCTCCTGGCAGGTCAAGGGTCCAGGAACGGCGACAATCACGATCGGATCGACGCGCGGCGGAGTGGACCGGAAGGACGTCGCCATCGGCCAGAAGTAGCGATGCGCCGTGCCTCACGAGTTCTTTCCCCACACCGGCGACATCGGCGTCCGCGTGTGGGCGGGCTCGATCGCGGCGCTCTTCGAATCTGCCGTTGAAGCGCTCGCCGACATCGTCACCGACCCGTCAGCGGTGCAAGCACGAGAGACGATCGATCTCTCGTGCCGCGCACCGGGGCTCGACCTGCTGCTGCACGACTTCCTGAGCGAGGTCCTGTTTCACCTCGACACCAAGGCGCGGCTCCCGCACTCGGCATCGGTGGCCGTAACGCGGCACGGCGGCCTCTGGAGCCTTCAGGCCCGCCTCGCGTTCGATCTCCTCGATCGTGAGCGACACCCGACAAAGGTCGAGATCAAGGCCGTCACCTACCACGCGCTGGCCGTCGATCGCACGGGTGAGGGCTGGCGCGCCACCGTCGTGTTCGACATCTGAACCCCTTCAGATCACGGCCGTCATGTCCTGCCGGGCGGCAACTCCTGTCTGTCTGCTAAGATCTCTTCTGCCATGGACATCAAGCAGATCGACGCGTTCCGCTGGAGAATCCCCCGCGACGGCGGCATGCTCGTTGACGGCATCGTCTACGCCGACGACGGCCTCATGGCCGGCATCCGCGACGATCCGTGCCTGCAGCAGGTCCGCAACGTGGCCCACCTGCCCGGCATCGTGCGCGCGTCGATGGCCATGCCGGACATCCACTGGGGATACGGGTTCCCGATCGGCGGCGTCGCCGCGATGGACGCCGAAGAGGGCGTGGTCTCGCCAGGGGGAGTCGGCTACGACATCAATTGAGGGGTCCGGCTGCTGCGCTCAGGTCTGAGCCGCACCGACCTGCTCCCGACGCTGCGCGACCTGGTCGCGCAGGTGTTCCGGGCCATCCCCTCCGGCGTCGGCGCGAGCCGCAAGGACCTCAGCCTCTCGCCGAAGGAGCTGGATACCGTCCTTCACCGCGGCGCCGCGTGGGCGGTTTCGCGCGGGCTGGGGTGGGATGGCGATCTGGATCGCATCGAAGAACACGGCGGCCTCTCCGGAGCCGATCCCACGCTCGTGTCGGATCGCGCGAAGGAGCGCGGCCGAACACAACTCGGCACGCTCGGGTCCGGCAACCACTTCATCGAGATCCAGTACGTCGCCGAGGTCCTGCAGCCGGGGATTGCCGCCGCGTTCGGCCTCCATCTCGATCAAATCGTCGTCATGATCCACAGCGGGTCGAGAGGGCTCGGCCACCAGGTGTGCGAGGACCACCTGCGCGCGATGGTGCACGCCGCGGCGCGGCACGGGATTGACCTGCCGGACCGGCAGCTCTGCTGCGCGCCCATCGTGTCGAGCGCCGGGCGGGAGTACCTCGCGGCCATGGCGGGAGCGGCGAACTTCGCGTTCGCGAACCGGCAAGTGATGACGCACTGGGTGCGCGACAGCTTCGCGGCGGTACTCGGGAGCGCGCCGGAACGCCTGGGGCTGGACGTGGTGTACGACGTCTGCCACAACATCGCGAAGTTCGAGACCTTCACGATCGACGGCCAGGAGCGGCGGCTCTGCGTTCACCGCAAGGGCGCGACTCGGGCGTACCCGCCGGGCCACCCGCAGACGCCGGAAGCCTATCGTTCAGTCGGCCAGCCGGTGCTCATCCCCGGGGACATGGGGCGCTACTCCTTCGTGCTCGCGGGCACGGCCCGGGCGCTCGACGAGACGTTCGGCTCGACCTGCCACGGAGCCGGAAGGCGCTTGAGCCGCCACCAGGCGAAGCGAGCGGTGAAGGGACGCTCGCTCATCGGCGAGATGGAGAGCCGCGGCGTCTTCGTGATGGCCGCCGGGATGGCGACGGTGGCCGAGGAGATGCCGGAGGCGTACAAGGATGTGGCCGACGTCGTTCGCGTGGTGGAAGGGGCGGGCCTGAGCGTGCGCGTGGCGAAGCTCAAGCCGATCGGGGTGATCAAGGGCTAGGGACCAGGCGCCAGGGGCTAGTTGGCCGGATGAGAAGTCCTTCGGAGCGCGATCGGCGTCCAATAGAGTAAGGATTCGTCTCGATGCCCATGCTTCGACCAGCACTCACCTTCGTCGTCCTGTCGGCTGCCGCCATGGGGCTGGCGGCGCAGCAGCCCCCCCAGACGAGGCCCGACGCCCAGATGCCGCCGATTACGTTCCGGGCGGAAATCAACTACGTCGAGGTCGACGCCGTCGTTGTCGACAAGGACCAGAACTTCGTCAGGGATCTTCGCAAGGACGATTTCCAGGTCCTCGAGGACGGCAAGCCGCAACAGATCAGCGCGTTTGCGCTTGTCGATATTCCGGTCGAGCACGCCGAGCAGCCGCTCTTCGTGACGAGACCCGTTGAGCCCGACGTCCTGTCGAACACCGATTCGGGGGGCGGGCGTCTCTACGTGCTCGTGCTCGACGACATCCACACGGCCCCTCAGCGATCGATGAGGGTCCGCCGAGCGGCGAAGCTGTTCGTCGACCTGAACCTGGGCGCCAACGACATGGCCGCCGTGCTTCAGACGAGCGGACGCGACAACACGGCGCAGGACTTCACGAACAACAAGCGCCGGCTCGACGAGGCGATCGACCGGTTCATGGGGAGAAAGCTGGAGTCCGCGACCCTCCAGAAGGTCAACCAGTACAACCTGATGGGGAACATGCAGCCGGTCACCGGCCAGCCGCTCAAGGACCCGGAAGAGCAGCAGCGCGCCTTCAACGCCCGGACCGTCCTGAACACGCTGCGCAACCTGGCGGACTGGCTATCAGACATCCACGGCCGCCGGAAGGCCGTCCTCTTCATCAGCGAGGGGATCGACTACGACATCACGGACCCGATCAACAGGCCGGAAGCCACGACGATCAGCTCCGAGACCCGCGAGGCCATCGCGGCAGCCAGCCGCGGCAACGTCAACTTCTACGCCATCGATCCGAGGGGCCTGGTGACCGGCATGGAGGACGCGATCGCGATGGTCGGGTCGATGCCCGAGGATCCGTCGCTCGGCATCTCGAGGACCGCCTTCCAGGACGAGCTCCGGCTGTCGCAGGACAGTCTCCGCACGATCTCCGACGAGACCGGCGGGTTCGCGGCCGTCAACGCCAACGACGTGCGTTCAACGTTCAACCGAATCGTGGAGGAGAACAGCTCGTACTACGTGATGGGCTACTACTCGACCAACGACCGGCGGGACGGCCGCTTCCGCCGGATCGAGGTCAGGCTGAACAAGCCGGGCCTGCAGGTTCGGGCACGGAAGGGCTATCTCGCGCCGCAGGGCAAGGCCGCCGCCTCGAAGGCGGTCGCCGACGACAAGAAGATGCCGCCGGAGATTCGCAACGCGCTCGACAGCCCGCTCCAGGAGTCCGGCCTTGGCTTGTCGATCTTCGCGGCGCCCTTCAAGGGCATTTCTCAGAACGCCTCCGTGCTGCTCGTCGTCCGCGTGCGTGGCAGGGACCTCGCGTTCGTCGAACGGGACGGCACCCATAACAACGTGCTCGATGTCGCATACGTCCTCGTCGACGAGAAGGGCAAAGCCAAGGTCGCGAGTAGCGACAGCGTCACGCTGGCGCTCAAACCCCAGACATTCGAGGCCGTGCAGCGGAACGGCATCCAGGTGCAGACGCGCGCAGAGGTCCCGCCGGGCAAGTATCAAGTCCGGCTGGCGGTCATCGAGCAGAACGGAGGCCGCAAGGGATCCGTGCACTACGACCTGGAGATTCCCGATTTCTCGAAGGTGCCGCTTTCGATGAGCGGCATCGCGGTGACATCGGCCCAGGCCAGCCGGCGGGTTCCTACAGCGGGAGTCGACCCGGTCCTGAAGGACATGCTGCCGGCTCCGCCGACCACCGTCCGCGACTTTGCGGCGAGCGATGTCCTGGCGCTCGTCACCGAGGTCTACGACAACGTGGGCAAGGCGACGCACCGCGTTGAAATCACCTCGACCCTGCTGGCCGAGAATGGGCGGGTCGTCTTCAAGAGTTCCGAGATGCGCGCCAGCAGTGAGCTCGGCGGAAAGCGAGGCGGGTACGGCTACACCACGCAGATCCCGCTCAAGGATCTCCAGCCGGGACTCTACGTCTTGAAGGTGGACGCGCGGTCCACCCTCGGCAGGGAAGCGACGGCTGCCCGCGAAATGCTGATTCGAGTCGTGCCGTCGTAACCCGCCAAGAGGCCCCACACTCCCGGTACACGACGGAAGCCCGTCTCGTCGGCCGCCTCACGCCGCGCCGCGCCCGAGCGGGCTTCTCGATCTCCGGCAGGCGCCGGACGGAGAGGGCGCCTAGAACTTCTCGCCCTTCCGAATCTTGATCTTCCCGTTCGCGTGCGAGAAGAGGTAGGAATTCGACAACATGTTGGGGACCTTCTGGGTCTGAATGGTCATCGTTTCGATCTCGCCGGGCTGAAGCGGCTTTTTCAGCCGGAACGAGCCGCCGGTGACGGGGTTCTTGCCGTCGTACCAGAATTCCTCCACCTTGAGACCGGCGATCGAGTTATTCGGCATCATGTTCTTGACGCGAACCGCCGTGATGACCATGTCCTTCTCGACCTTGGGTTTGCCGACGATTACAGCGATTTCAGCCTCTCCGCGGGCCGGAGCGAACGTCCTGGGAGTCTGAGCGAGGATGGTTGCGGCGAGGAAGCACACGATAAGGGCGGAAAGCACCACGGATGATGGGCGAGTCATAGTTCCTCCACGGGTCCGGACCTGCACAGGCGCGCGGCCGTCCCACAACGGCAGATTATAGGTCGCTCTCTGGATCAAGCTCAACCTGGCGCCGGCGAGCCGTTAAACCTCGCCGTTCCAGTCTTCCGGCTCGACATTGCTGGAACGGTACACCTCGAGGTGCCACTTCCCTCCGCCCCAGGGCTCGATGACCTCGGTGACGACGACGTCGACGAGAATCTCGGAGAAGCTGCGCATCTCCGGATCGCCTTCCAGATGGTAGGCGGGCTCGTCCCACCCGAAACTGGGATAGAGCACCAGGGTCAGGAAGAGGTCGTACCCATCGTCGATGACGATGAGCTGGCCGCAGGGGCGCTTGATGGTGGAGTGGTAGACGAGGTACTTCTCGGCGCTGTGGGCGCGGATGTACCGTTTGAGGGCGTATTCCTTGGCGACGATTTCCTCGACCGCGATCTTCTTGTCCCAGCAGTCGCGGCAGTAGCGCTCCTCGCCGCGCGGCTCCGACACGTCCTTCGCCCCGCACAGGGCGCATCGCGTCTTCTCAACGGCCTTTCGTGTCATCGCGCCGATTGTATCAGGCTTCGGCCGGGCTCACAGCTTGTCGCTGATCGGCTGGTGGAAGATGACCTGGACGCGATTGCCGTCCGGATCGCGGAGGTAACACGAGCGCGCGCCGTCGCGGTGCGTCCGGGGCCGCGCGTCCAGGCGCACGCCGCGTTCTTCGAGGAACGCGGCGAACCGATCGACGTCGGCGGGTTCGCTGACGACGAGCCCGAGGTGATCGAGCGTTGATTCGGATCCGAGGGCGCCGGGGCCACCCGCCTCCCGATGCAGCGCCAGGTTGTCGCGTCCTGAGGTGAGGTACACGTTGTCGTCATCCGGGCGCCACTCGACCGCGAAGCCCATCACATCCACGTAGAAGGCGAGCATCGCGTCGAGGTTCTTGACCTTGAGAGCCAGGTGCCGCAGGCCGAGATGCGGCGGCCGCTCGGTCACCCTTTCACCTCGACGCCGAGCGCCGGCGCGTACATCTCGTGCACGTACTGCTTCACCATCCGCCGCGTCGTGAATTCCGGCAGCACCGTCCGCAACGCCTCCTTGACCGTCTTGATCCAGCGGTGCGGGATGTCGTGCTGGTCGCGTTCGTAGAAGGCCGGGACGACTTCCTGCTCGAGCAGGCGGTAGAGCGCGTCGGCATCGGCCGCATCCACCGCGGCTGGGTCGTCGCTGTCCGGCCGGCCTTCGATGAGCCAGCCATTGGCGCCATTGTAGCCTTCGGCCCACCAGCCGTCGCCGATGCTCAGATGCGGGACGCCGTTGATGGCGGCCTTCATGCCGCTCGTGCCGCTCGCTTCGAGCGGCTTACGCGGGTTGTTGAGCCACACGTCGCAGCCGTGAACGAGGTAGTGCGCGACGTGCAGGTCGTAGTCGTCGACGAAGGCGACCCGCCCGCCGAAGGACGGGTCCGCCGCCCGCTTGAACACTTCCTGGAGGTGGTGCTTGCCGATGTCGTCGGCCGGGTGCGCCTTGCCCGCGAAGACGACCTGGACCGGCCGGCGCAGCGCCGAGAGAATCCCGTTGAGCCTGGCGGGGTCGTGGAAGATCAGCTCCGGCCGCTTGTAGCCCGTGAAGCGGCGCGCGAAGCCGATCGTCAGCGCCGACGGATTCAGCAGCGTTCCGCTGGCCACGACCTGCGCCGCGCTGACGCGCTCGTTGGTCCATCGCTCGCGGGCGCGGCTCAGAATGAACGCGAACAGCTCGGCCCGCAGCGAGAGCCGCACGCGCCACAGCTCCTCGTCGGGGATGTCGAGGACGCGGTCCCAGAACTCCGGCTCGTCCACGCGCATGCGCCAGTTCGGATCGAGGTGCTGTTCGAACAGCTTGCCCATCGCCGGCGCGAGCCACGTCGGCAGGTGGACGCCGTTGGTCACCGTCCGGATCGGGACGCGCTCCTTGGGCGTGTTCGGCCAGAGGCTCACCCACATGTTGCGGGTCACGTCGCCGTGCAGCCGGCTCACCGCGTTGATAGCGCCGGCCGTCCGGATGGCGAGCGCCGTCATGTTGAAGTTCGCGCCTCCACCGCTGTCGTGCGCGCCGAGCGCGAGGATGCGATCGCGGTGAGCGCCGAGGCTGCCCCAGTTGCCGCCGAAGTGCTTCTCGACCAGTTGGAACGAGAACGCGTCGTGGCCGGCCGGCACCGGCGTGTGCGTCGTGAAGACCGTCGTGTGCCTCACCCGCTCGAGCGCATCGTCGAAGGAGATCTGCTCGTCGAGCATCTGCCGGATGCGCATCAGCGCCACGAACGCCGCATGGCCTTCGTTGAGGTGCCAGATGTCCGGGTGGATGCCCATGGCCTCGAGCGCGCCGACCCCCCCGAGCCCCAGGATGATCTCCTGCTGAATCCGCGTCTCCTGGTTGCCGCCGTAGAGCCGGGCGGTCAGCTCGCGGTCCCACGGCGCGTTGGGCTCCCGGTCGGTGTCGAGCAGGAGCAGCCGCACGCGGCCCACCCGCACCTGCCAGACGCCGACGTGGATCATCCGGTCGCCGACCGGCACGCGCACGACGCAGGGCGATCCGTCCGGCTTGGCCGCCTGTTCGATCGGCGCGTCGGACCAGTCGAGGCGCTCGTACGATTCGATCTGCCAGCCGTCGGTCGAGACGTGCTGGTGGAAATAGCCCTGAGGGTACATGAACCCGACGCCGACCAGCGGCAGGCCGAGATCGCTCGCCTCCTTGCAGGTGTCCCCGGCGAGTACGCCGAGGCCGCCCGCGTAGATCGGGAGCGACTGGTGAATCGCGAACTCGGCCGAGAAATAGGCGATGGTCCGATTGGCGCCGTGATCGAACGTCTGGGCCCACCAGGTGTCGCGCGCCGCGCGCGCGGCCTTGAGCCCCCGGATGGCGTCGTCGTAGAGAGCCAGAAAGGAGCGGTCCCGGGTGACCTCGTCGAGGCGCTCGGGCGCCACCAGGCGGAGCATCCGCGCCGGGTTGTGGCTCGTCAGCGCCCAGAGCGCGTAGTCGAGCCGGCGGAAGATGTCGCGCGCGCGGTAGTGCCAGCTCCACCAGAGGTCGGAGGCCAGCTCACCCAGTTCTGCGATGCGTTCGGGGAAACGGGGAAAGGTCGGCGTCATGGTCGTCGGTGTCCTCGATGGGAACACCCTGGGCCGAATGCGCGATCAGCCCGCAGGAACCGCTACCGCCAACGCGTCATCGACCCGGAATTTCCATGCTAGTGGCCGCGGCCATACGCCGTCAATCGAACGATCCGGTCCCGCTCCCGCGGCGCCGCTTCGTTCGGACGGCGCCGATGCGGGTAGAATGGAGCGCTTCTTCTCGATGTGAGGACATCCCATGAGCGACATGAATCGAAGGGACTTCGTGCTGACGGGCGCGGCGGCGGTGGCGGCGGCAGCCGCGCCGGTGCGCCTCACCGCCCAGGCGCCGACGGTGATGACGCGCAAGTCGGTCCGGCCGGTCGTGATCTCGTCGGTCAACGGCAACCGGTTCAAGAACGGCGGTCCTGTCACCGGGGTCGAGAAGGCGTTCAAGCTGATGACGGGCGGCTCGGACGTGCTCGACGCGCTCATCGCCTGCGTCAACCTGAACGAGCTCGATCCCGAGGACACCAGCGTCGGATACGGCGGACTCCCGAACGCCGACGGCATCGTGCAGCTCGACTCGAGCTGCATGCACGGCCCGAAGAAGCGGGCCGGGGGCGTCGCCGCGATCGAGGGCGTGAGGACGCCATCGCTCGTCGCCAAAGCCGTCATGGAGACCACCGACCATCACCTGATTGTCGGCAAGGGCGCCCAGCAGTTCGCGCGCAGCATGGGCTTCAAGATCGAAGACGATCTGAACACGGAACGTTCTCGCGCGCTCTGGCTCGAGTGGAAACGCCGGGTCGACCCCGAACACTACCTGGATCCGACCAAGCGTCTCGAAGCCGGCATGGAGGCGGGGCTCGACATGGTGCGCGAGGGACTCATCGATCCCGAGCATTACTTCGGCACGATCAACTGCGATGGTATCAACGCGAAGGGCGAGATCTGCGGCGTGACGACCACGAGCGGCATGGCGTGGAAGATCCCTGGCCGCGTCGGCGACTCGCCGATCCTCGGTGCGGGGGTGTACGTGGACGGCGAGGTCGGAGCCGCCGGATCGACCGGGCGGGGCGAGGCCAACTTGTACGGGCTCTGCTCGTTCCTCATCGTCGAGAGCCTGCGGCGAGGCCTCTCGCCGAAGGATGCGGGGATGGACGCGCTCAAGCGCGTCAAGTCGAACACTGTCGAGAAGCGGCTGCTCGATTCGAAGGGCAGCCCGAACTTCGGCCTCAACTTCTACATCCTGAACGCGCGCGGCGAATACGCCGGCGTCTCGATGTACCCGTCGAAATACGCGGTCTGCACCGAGGGCGGGCCGCAAACGCTCGATACCGAGCCGCTCTTTTCGTACCCGCTGGCGCTCTGAGCGGCGGGAGGCGCGGCCCGGCCTACTTGGCTGGACGATTGGCCTTCAGGATCTCCGCGACCTTGTCCACGGGGATCGCCTCGACCGTGCGCGATCCGGACGTGACACTCGTCGCGCGGAAGAGCGAATTGTAGACGGCCTCCTCGGTCGCCTCGAGCGCGGCCTGGAAGAGCGGCGACACGCTTTCGGTGGGGAGGAAGAGCCGCGGCTTCGGCCCGGTTTCCCCGTGCCGCGCGCGGTTCTCGAGCGCGGTCGAGAAGGCGATGGCGAAGTCGCCGCTCCCGTTGCTGTAGGACGACCCGGTCCGCGCCAGCCCGTAGACGGCCCGGGCGGCCAGCCGCTTCAGGTCGCGCGCGTCGATCGGCGCATCGGTTGCCACGACGATCATGCAGGAGCCATCGTCAGGATTGGCGGCCCCGAGTGACGGGGTGTCCCGGGCGGGACCGCTGCCCGGGCGGGAGAGCAGGCGGCCAACCGGCACGCCATCGATGACGAGGTTCCCGCCGAAGTTCGTCTGAACGAGAACGCCAAGCGTATACCCGCCATTTCGTGCGGGCAGGACCCGCGACGCGGTGCCGATTCCGCCCTTCCACCCGAAGCACTGCGTCCCGGTTCCCGCGCCGACCGTCCCTTCCTCGACCGGTCCCTCAGCCGCGCTCGCAATCGCCGCGAGGACGTGCGCGCGCGTGATGTGCTGGCCGCGAATGTCGTTCAGCCCGCCGTCGTTGGTTTCCCCGACCAGGGCGTTCACCGAGCGCACGTCGCCGTTGCCCGGTTGATCGAGCACGTACCGCACGACGCCGTCGATGCCGGCGCCGACACTGAGCGTGCTCGTCAGCACGATCGGCGTTTCGATCGTGCCGAGCTCTTCGACCTGCGTCGATCCGGCGAGCTTGCCGAACGCGTTTCCGACGAAGACCGCGCCCGGGACCTTCTCCTGAAAGACATTTCCGCCGTGGGGGACGACCGCAGTCACGCCCGTCCGGATTCCCGATCCTTCCTTGAGCGTGAGGTGACCGACACGGACGCCGCGGACATCGGTGATCGCATTCAACGCGCCCGGCGGATACACCCCCGGCGCGACGCCGAGATCGCGGGCGCGCGGGCGTGTGCCCCCATCCGCGCGAGTCAGTACGGCGGTCGTGAGCACGGCCGCTGCGAGCAGCACGACAGTGGATCTCATGGCGATTCCCTTATGGCGGGCCCACACGCTCAACACGCGCCTGTATTCCATTTACAGCGCCCTAGCGCGCGCGCCAGACGGCGATGAGGCCGATCACGATCCCGAGGACGCCGACCAGCATGGCCACGGCCGGGATCGAGGCATTCAGCCACTGCCGGACGCCCCAGATTCGTTCCTGCGTCACCCGCTTCTTCAACTGGCGGCGGCCGATCGGGCTCAGGTACCACAGGTCGTGCGTCTCGTCGTGCTCCCACCACTCACGGGGCAAATCGATGCCGAACCGCTCGGCCTGCTGGCGCAGGTGCCGGCTGCGGATGGTTTCCAGCCGAAGATCCGAGAGCCGGCAGTCCGCCAGGTACGCCTTCAACGTGGCGTCGAAGTCGTTGCCTTCGCGGGCCTCCTTGAAGCGCTTCTCGTACTCCTTGCCGAGGCGGGCCAGGTCCATGCGCACGGCCTTGCGATACGACTTCTCGAACCGACGCTCGCGCCACCAGCGTGAGACATGCATGCCGGGTACCTCGCCTGAAGCGTGTCCGCACGCATCTTATGTTGGTCTCGCCGCGCGATCAATCCGTCGATGCGGAATGGCCAGCCCACTCGCGCGCGCGCGACGGCGCTCACCGGGCCGTCCGTTTCGCGCATGGTAAGCTGCAAGACAGTGGGTACCCGCTACCGAAATCCCTGGCCCGGGGTGCGCGTCAGGGGACCGTTCAGCGTGCTGAAGTGGGGACTGACCCGGCTCGTGACCCGGCCTCCCAGGCAGCCTCCGGGGTCGGCCTTTCCGAGGGAGCGACACGCGATCGCCATGCCACGTGCGGACCCGCAGGCACTCGGCGTCACATGGGTCGGCCACTCGACGCTGCTCATCCAGATTGGCGGCTGCAACGTCCTGACCGACCCGATCTGGAGCCTCCGCGCCTCACCGGTTCAATGGGCCGGCCCCGCGCGCATCGTTCCGCCCGGCGTGCGCTTCGACGAGCTGCCGCCTATCGATGTCGTGCTGCTTTCGCATAGCCACTACGATCACTTCGACGCGTCGACCATCGAACGCCTGGCTGCCGCGATGCCGCAGGCTCGGTGGCTGACGCCTCTCGGCCTCTCCCCGATGGTCGTCGGTCGAGGCGCATCGAAGGTGAGCGAGCTCGGGTGGTGGTCGGAGACCGCCGTCGGGCCGCTCCGTGTCGGCTGCGTGCCGGCCCAGCACTTCAGCCAACGCCGGCCCGGCGATCGGAATCGCTCGTGGTGGTGCGGATGGACGCTCGAATCGGCTGACCGGCGGATCTACTTCGCCGGCGATACCGGCTACCATCCGGTGTTCAAGGGTGTCGCCGCGCGGTTCGGTCCGTTCGATGTCGCCTGCCTGCCCATCGGCGCGTACGAGCCTCGGTGGTTCATGCAGCCGATCCACATGAACCCGGAGGAGGCGCTTCAGGCGTTCATCGACCTGCGAAGCGCGCACCCCGCGGCCGACGCCGCGGTGATGATGGGGATTCACTGGGGCACCTTCAGGCTGACCGACGAGCCCCTCGACGAGCCGCCCGCGCGCGCACGCCTCGCATGGCGCGGGCAGGGCTGGCCCGAGGATCGGCTGTGGATCCCCGCGCACGGAGAAACCCGGTACTTCGACCGCTCGCGCGGGCACTAGCGGCGCAGCGCAGTATCACGGCCGGCGCCCCGGCAGGCGCCGGCGCGAAGGAGCACGAACGATGGCACCTCAGTCCGCACCGACGAGCCCCGCGCGCCTCTGGCGACGGTTGACCCACGAGCAGAGGCTCCATCTGGCCGGCGCCATGTGGGGCGACGAGGAATCGACGTCTCAGCGCGCCGAAGCCATCGTCCATATCGCCAAACAGATGAAGTTCCGGACTCAGTATGTACAGAAGCTGCCGCCCGACAAACTGGTCCGCTTGCTGGCAACGGTGCCCGGCGTGCCGGACGGGGTCGCCGGCCGGGCGCTCATTGCATTCCATCTCGCCGAGAAGCGGCCGATGCTCCGGGCGTTCCTCGATCACCTCGGGATTCCGCACGAGGACGGGCTCATCGCGGGCCACATCGATCCGCCTGACCCGTCGAAGGTCGCGGAGGCCGCCGCAAGGCTATCGGCCGAATTCCCGGTAGAGGACGTGCGGCTCTACCTCGCCACGCTCGCCGCACAGGATCACGAAACCTGGGGCGCCCTCGATGAGGTGCTCGCGAGCCAGGGCGGGAGTGGCCCGCCGAATCGATAGCCGGCGGCCGATTACCTTGGCAGCCTGACGGCCAGCATCACGCTCGACCCGCCGTCGCCCCAGTGGTAGCCAAACGAGAAGGGCAGCGGCTTGGCCGCTCCGGGCACCTTGTAGGCCGCGTCGAGATCCTTCTGGAATCCGTAGTTGAAGTCCTTGACCGGCTTGCGGTACTGACCGTAGAGCGTGATGCTCCAGCCGCCGCGTTTGAAGAACGAGATGGGAATGCCCGAGTCGTCCTGCAGCACGAGCCGGGACCTGGTCAGCGTGATGTCCCTGACCTCCGAGAACCGGTGGTCGTGCATGAGGTAGGACGCGGACTTGACGAAGGTCGTCAGCGGCCCCACGTTCTTCAGGTAGTTCACGAGCCCCGTCTTCCGCGAGAAGACGCGGTTCTCCATGTTCACCCGGACATAAGTGAGCGTCTGCACGCGATCCGAGTCGCCGACGACGAACCGAATCGAAACGCCTGGGAGGCTCCATTCCTTCCACGGCCCGTCGTGATCGATCCCGACGACGCGGGCGTCGAGGCGGGCAAGGAACAGCAGGAACAGGGGCATGTTCCCGTCGAGCTCGGGCTTCCGGAGGTCCTTCATCATTCGGCTGGTGATGAAGTAGTTCCGCTGGAAGAGGTCGGCCATCGACTGTTGCAGCTCCCCGGTGAGCTTGTCGAGACGTTCTTCGGGCAGCGTGTCGAGCGCAGGCACCGACCCGATCGGCTCGAGGCCGAACAGCAGGTAGCTGCGGCAGGCGGGGAAGAGCAGGATGGCATTGAGCGCGTCCGGCCCGCCGAAGGGATAGAACAGCACGTCGCAGTTCGAAGTCATCCGGCCGAACTCTTCGTCGCGCCACTTCCGCATGAGGCCGAACCGCGTCTGTTCGTTGTGAGCCCAGTTCGAATTGAACAGTTCCGCGTGAGCCTTCCACGACGGGCGATCGAGGACGCGCGCGAATCGCGGCGGATTCTCGGGCCGAAGCCCGGCCAGCACGCGGGCGGTGTCGGTGACGGCGCGGTCGTAAGTGACAGGCGTGACGCGACGGAGCGCCGCCGTTCTTGCCGAGGCGGACGTGGGAGGCGCAGCCTTGCTGCAGGCGATCTGAACGAAGCAGGCCGCGACGATGGCGGCGGCCAGGAGGCGAATGAACGGCCGCGACATACACTCCACGAGCGCCTCAGATTCGGTCGTGGTCAGTTCCACGGTCCCGCCCTGGTCAGGCGCACCCGGGTCGTCTTCCGAGTGTAGCGGGTTTGGCCCTCGGCCGTACGGGCATCCGCCCGCTTCGGGTCGCCTGGCCGCGGCTCTATGGCCGCGATGCCGACTGGGGTACAGTGGCACGCGGAGTGCAACGGTGATCCCATCCTCGAGGCTCGTCTCGGCCTACGAGTCGGGGTACTTCCCGATGGCGATGGACGATGGCGGGATCCAGTGGTTCTCGCCCGACCCTCGGGGCATCCTGCCGATCGACGCCTTCCGCCCTCCACGCCGCCTGCTTCGAGTCGTGCGCTCGGGCCGCTTCACCGTGACGGTGGACCGGGCCTTCGGCGAGGTCATCAGGAACTGCGCGGCCGATCGCGAGGAAGGCACCTGGATCGACGGCGAGATCATCGCGTCGTATGTCGAGCTCAACCGGCTGGGCCTGGCGCACTCGGTCGAAGCCTGGCAGGGAGACGCACTGGCCGGTGGCCTCTACGGGGTGAGCCTGCGCGGAGCGTTCTTCGGCGAGTCGATGTTCCATCGCGTGACCGATGCCTCGAAGGTGGCGCTGGCCGCTCTGGTGAACCGCCTCACCAAGCAGGGGTACCGCCTGCTCGACATCCAGTGGCTCACCCCGCACCTCGCCTCGCTCGGGGCCATCGAGATCCCGAAGACCCGGTATCTCGCCATGCTGGCCGAATCTCAGAAGATCGGCTGCTCGTTCATATGAGTACGATCGCGCGCCGGGACGTGCGGACAACGGCGCCCTCGGATTCGTCTTGATGTGACGTTCGGGAGGAGTTGCGATGCCGAATCGAACGGTCTACCACCTGAATCTCGACACCAGCATGCTCGAAGGCGCGTCGCTCGCGTTGCTGCCCGGAGATCCCGGGCGGGTCGAGGCCATCGCGACGACCGGGCCATTCGAGGGCGGCCGGGAGCTGGCGAACAAGCGGGAGTACCGGACGTGGATCGCCCGCCTCGGCGGCTCGCCGGTGCTCGTCACCTCGACCGGCATCGGCGGACCGTCCGCGTCGATCGCCATCGACGAACTCGCGCAGCTCGGCATCCGGACGTTCCTGCGGGTCGGCACCACCGGTGCGATCCAGGAGGAGATAGACGTCGGCGACGTCGTGATCACAACGGGCTCCGTGCGGCTCGACGGCGCCTCGACGCACTACGCGCCGATTGAGTACCCGGCGGTCGCCCATCACGACGTCGTGCGCGCGCTCATCGAAGCGGCGGAACGGTGCGGCGTGCCCGCCCGGCCCGGCATCAGCGCGTCGTGCGACACGTTCTATCCCGGCCAGGAGCGAGCCGACTCGTTCACCGGCTACGTGCCTCGCCGCTTTCAGGGCGCGACCGAGGAATGGCGGCGCCTCCACGTCCTGAACTACGAGATGGAATCGTCGACGGTCCTGACACTCGCCTCCGCCATGGGGCTGCGCGGCGGCTGCGTGGCCGGCGTCGTCGTCAATCGCACGCGAGGCGAGTCGATCACGAAGTCCGATCTGATGCTCGGGGAGCAGAACGCGGTGAAGGTGGCGGTCCATGCGGCGGCGCTGCTCGTGAAGGGGTGAGCGCGCCGTTGAGTTATCCGATCGCCGAGCGCAGGAGCTCGCCGAGCTCCTCGTCGGTGAGCTCCACCGGGTTTCCCTTCATGCTGCTCGACTGCCGCGCCTGCTCGATGATGTCCGGCACGTGATCGGGTGAGAGTCCGTAGGCGGCGAGCGCGAGAATGCCGCACGCACGGCAGGTCGCCTCGACCCAGGCGGCGCCCTCGTCCGCACCGGCGTCGTGGCGGCCGGTCAACAACGAACCGACGCGATCCAGCCGCTCGAGGGCCTCGGCTCCCGGCGCCCGCGAACGAAGCGCACGGGCGTTTGCGCGCATCGCGTGGGGCAGGAGGGCCGCGCACACCGCGCCGTGCGGCGCGGAGAAGCGGCCTCCAATCGGCGCGGCAAAACCGTGGACCGCGCCGAGCCCGGCATTGGCGAGCGCAAGTCCGCTTTCTAGCGCGGCGATGGCCATCTCGGTACGCGCGTCAATCCGATGTCCATCCTCGTACGCGCACTGAAGCGAGCGCGCGATGCGCGGGATGCCGTCGAGGCACAGGGCGTCGGTGACCGGGTTGGCCCGCGGCGACAGATACGGCTCGATGAGCTGGGTGAGCGCGTCGAGGCCGGTCGACGCGGTGATCTCCGCCGGCAGATGGAGCGTCAGTTCCGGATCGACAATCGCGACGCGGGCCAGCATGAGGTGGCTGCGCAGGCTCGCCTTGACGCCTCGATCCGGCACGGAGAGGACGGCGTTCCGCGTGACCTCCGCCCCGGTCCCTGCGGTGGTCGGCACCGCGACAAACGGCAGCGGGGCGGCGCCGAGCGGCAGCCCGCGTCCGGCGACCTCGAGATAGTCCAACGGATCGCCGGTGTTGGTCGCGAGCGCGGCGATCGCCTTGGCGGCGTCCATCGCGCTCCCCCCTCCGATGCCCACGACCACCTCGATCGCCTCGGCCCTCGCGAAGGCGGCACCCACCCGCACGAATTCCACGTCCGGCTCCCGCTCGGCCGACAGGATCAGCGTGTCGAAGCGCTTCGCGCGAAGCTCCGCGAGCAGCGGATCGGCACGCTCCCACGAGGCGCCCGTCACGGCCATCACGCGGGAGCCGAGGGTGCTGACAATTGCGCCGGCTTCGCGGATCGTCCCCGCGCCGAACAGGATGCGCCCGGCGGTGGAGATGTCGAATCGCACAGGGGCTCGCTCCGCTAGGAGGACACGTCGACGTACCTCACGCCGACGCGCGGTTCGGCCATCAGCGGCTCAACCTGGTCCCGCCACGCCTTGTAGTGCGCCGTCTCCTTGTGCGCGGACGCCGCTTCCGGCGTGCGGAAGTGCTCGATCAGGACGAAACGCGTCGGGTCGTCCTGCTGCTGGATCGCGTTGAACCGCGCGACTCCCGGCTCCTTCCGGCTGTGCTCCACGTTTGCGAGCGTGGCCTGCCGGAACGCGGCCACACCCTCCGGTTTCACCCTGGCGTTCACAAGTACGATGATCATGGCGTCTCTCCCTTTCTACCTCGAGGCGAGGCTTCGAATCAGCGTGAGCAGCATGTCGATGGCGACCAGGTTGTGCCCGCCCTGCGGCACGATGACGTCGGCGTACCGCTTGCTCGGCTCGACGAATTCCAGGTGCATGGGCTTCACGGTGTTCAGGTACTGCTCGATCACGGAGTCCATCGTGCGGCCGCGCTCGGCGACGTCACGCCGCAATCTCCGGATGAACCGCGTGTCCGCGTCCGTGTCCACGAACACCTTCACGTCCATCAGGCCTCGCAACGCCGCGTCGGCGAAGATCAGGATACCTTCGACGATGATCGCGCGACGAGGCAGCGCGGTCTCGGTGACGGCCTTCCGCGCATAGCGCGCGAAATCGTAGGTCGGCACCTCGACCTGCCGGCCCTGCTTGAGCGCCTCGACGTGACGCACGAGGAGGTCCGTCTCGAGCGAGTCGGGATGATCGTAGTTGAGCGCGGCACGCTCCTCGAGCCGCAGCTCGCTCCGATCCCGGTAGTACCGATCGTGCTCGAGCACGGTCACCTGCTCGTCGCCCAGGCTCCCGACGATGCGGCTGACGACCGTCGACTTGCCGGAGCCCGATCCGCCCGCCACGCCGATGACCACGGATGGGCCAGCCATCGTGCCTCCCCCTTAGATGCGCCGCAGCCGTTCTGCGGCCCGCTCGAGCGTCTCGTCCTTCTTCGCGAAGCAGAACCGAAGCACCTTCGGCGCCTCGCTCGCGTACAGAAACGCCGAGGTCGGAATCGACGCGACGCCGTGTTCGAGCAGGAGCCGTTCCGCGAACGCGACGTCGGGCTCACCGCTCACCGACGAGTAGTCGAGAATCTGGAAGTAGGTGCCGCGGCAGGGCAGCGGCCGCAGGCGGGACCCCT
Organism: uncultured Acidobacteriota bacterium; assembly: GCA_963695795.1. GTDB lineage: Bacteria > Acidobacteriota > Vicinamibacteria > Vicinamibacterales > JAKQTR01 > CAVOHU01. The sequence continues at coordinate 269,082 of CAVOHU010000005.1, forward strand.
CGAGCAGGCGGACGAACAGGTCGCGCTTCGCCTGATAGAACGCGGAGAGATCGTCGTATCGCTCCCGACGTGCGGTGAACTCGGCGTAGGCGAGCTGGATTGGCGTATTGCTCGCGAAGGTCACGAACTGGTGGACCTTCTGGATTTCCTCCGTGAGCGCGCGCGGCGCGGTGACATATCCGATCTTCCAGCCCGTCGTGTGATACGTCTTTCCGAACGAGCTCACGACGCAGCTGCGCGCACGCAGCTCCGGGACGCCCGCCAGGCTCTGGTGCGCGAGCCCGTCGAAGACGACGTGCTCGTACACCTCGTCTGCGAGCACGACCGCGCCCGTCCCCTCGAGCACATGCGCGAGCTCGCGAACGTCCTCCGAGGAGAGAATCATCCCGGTCGGATTGTGCGGCGAATTGACGATCAGCAGCCGCGTCCGCTCCGAGAGCACGCGCCTGACCTGGTCCCAGTCGACGCGGTAGTCGGGCGCCCGGAGCGTGACGAACCGCGGAATGCCGCCGTTCAGCCGGACAACCGGCACGTAGGCGTCGTAGGCCGGCTCGAAAACGATCACCTCATCGCCCGGACGCACGAAGGCGGTGATCGCGTCGAAGAGCGCCTCGGTCGCGCCCGAGGTGACGGTAATCTCGGTCGCCGGATCGTAGGATGCGCCGTAGAGCCGCTCGATCTTCGCGGCGAGCGCTTCCCGAAGCGCCAGCACGCCGGGCATCGGCGCGTACTGGTTGTGTCCGGCCTGCAGGTGGCGGTGGACCGTGGCGACCAGTTCGGCATCGCAGTCGAAATCGGGAAAACCCTGCGACAGGTTGATCGCGCCGTGTTCGTTCGCGAGCCGCGTCATCACGGCGAAGATGCTCACACCGACATCGGGCAGCCGGGACGAAACCGCGGGAGGCACCACCTTCATTCATCGTCCTCCGGGAGATCGAGGCCCCTATTCTGACACGGTTGACGCCGCGCGGCCGGGGACGTAGAGTGCCTCCAATACGCACGGCACGGCGCGCGATCGGCTCGCGCCGTCCCGCATCGGCGGAGGCATGCATGAGTTCGACGACCGATCACTACGCCCGCCTCGACTACCGCAAGCTCATCGCGTGGCCGAAGCGGCTGGCTCGTGAATGGGCGTTCCTAAAGGCGCCCCTCTCAGCCGGCCCGTCCCGGCGGCTGCTCGACCTCGGATCGGGGACGGGCGAGCACGCGCGGTTCCTGGCCGGCGAAGGATTCGAGGTCGTCGGCGTCGACGTGTCCGAAGCCATGCTCGAGCGCGCGCGCGAGGGCGGCGTCCCGCCGGGCGTCACGTTCCTGCACGGTGATCTCGTGCACGTCGACCAGCTTGTGAGCGGGCGCTTCGGCGGCGCCGTGTGCCTCGGCAACACGCTGACGCACGTCACCGACCTGGATGCGCTGACCAACCTGTTCTCTGCCGTGCGGCGCGTGCTGCTGCCGGGCGCGCCGTTCATCCTCCAGGTGCTCAACTACGAACGCCTCGTCCGCAACGGGCAGCGATGCCTCCCGCTCACCTTCATTCAGGACGAGGAGGGCGAATCCATCTTCCTTCGGGTCATGACGCACCAGCCGGGCGGGGGAGTCATCTTCACGCCCTCGGTGCTGAGGTATCGGCCCGACGGTCAGCCGCCCCTCGAAGTGGTCAGCAGCCACAACGTCCCGCTCCACGGCTGGTTGCGCCCCGACCTGGAATCGGCGTTGGGACACGCCGGCTTCGCGGACCGCCATGTCTATGGAACGATGGCGGATACTTCTTACGATCCCTGCGAATCGACCGATGTTGTCATCGTGGCGAAGTAGAGCACGTGCAACGCCGTAAGATATTGTGTTGATGAGACTTACGGCATTGTCTGCCGCGCGGGTCCCGCAGAAACCAACGCCGGATCGGTTCTTGCTCAAATTCTGAACGGCTCGAGCTTTTGTCGGATCTCCGGCAGCGGCACTTGCTGAAAACACCGACTGAAGCGTACTCTGAATCGATGTTCCTGGGTCAAGTCGTGATCGGCGGACGAGGATTCGACGCGAGACGGCTGCCGCGCCACCGCCGCGATGCGTCTGTCCGCGCGATCGGCCGCGTGCTCCGTGCGCTCCTCGCACGGCTCTCGCTCCTCACCCTCGTCGGATTCCACGTCGCGCTGCTCTCATCGCACATCCTCAACGGCCGGGTGCTCGACCCGGGTGTCGCGCTCCGATGGCTCGCCGCAGCGCTCATCACCGCGGGCTTCCTCACGCTTCGTCGCAAGGGCGCGTCGCTCGTGTGGGGACGCTACGGCGTGATCCTCTGGTTGCTCGTGGCGATGCTTCACGTCCAGGCCGCGGCGCAGGCGCCGGCCCGCCTCGATGCCGCTCAGCTCCCTGAGGCGGCGGCGGCTCTGGCCGGCCTGGCCGCCGGAACGGCGGGCACGGTGCTCGGCGCGTGCCTCCTCTCCCTGCTCGTTCGCGGCGGGTTGCGCAGGCCCCGCCTTCGCCGGTCCCGCGCGACCTCGCCATCGTTCATCAGCCGCTTGGCGTCCGGTCACCTGTTGCAGGTGACGTGCCGCCCGCCGCCCGCCTTGCAGTTGTCCTGACAATTGGCGGCCGTTCCGGCCGTCAGCCAACGCATCAGTTCGGGAAGAGGCGAGTCGGCACCGGGTGCCTCGCGCGTGACGCGTGGGCGTCCGGGCATGCCGATCCGGCCCAAGGGGAGTCATCGATGTCGAGCCCAACCAACGTGCTGTGGGTCCACTACCTGCCGATCGTGACGACGGCTGTCGCGGTGGCCTTCAGCCTGTCTCTGTTTCAACGCTACCGTGTCAAGCGATCGCAGCAGCTGCTCTGGTGGTCCATCGGCGTCGCCTGCTATGGATCCGGAACGCTCGTCGAGACCCTGATCACCCTGTTCGGGAACTCGGTGTTCCTGACCAAGGCGTGGTACATCACCGGGGCCGTTCTCGGCGGCTATCCCCTGGCGCAGGGTTCGCTGTATCTCTCGTACCCCAGGAAACTCGCGAACCGATTGACCGCGATCAGCCTGCCGGTGGTGATTCTGAGCGCCGTGCTCGTGATGATCTCGCCGGTCATCCTCGCCAACCTGGAGCCCCAGCGCCCGACCGGCGCGGTGCTCGCCTGGCGATGGGTCCGGCTGGTCACACCCTTCATCAACACTTACGCGGCCTTCTTCCTGATCGGAGGGGCCGCGATGAGCGCGTGGCGGTACCGGCGCCAGGGCGGCTCGGGGAATCGGGTCGTCGGCAATTCGCTGATTGCCTTCGGCGCGCTGCTGCCGGGCATCGGCGGATCCTTCGCCAAGGCCGGGATGGTCGAAGCGCTCTACGTCGGAGAATGCATCGGACTGATCCTGATCTGGATCGGGGAACGCACGTGCTCGACCAGCCGCTCGACGGCGTTGATGGGAGTCGAGGACACGTCGGCGGCCTGATCGGGCGTGCTCGCGGCCCGAGTTCGTTTCGGCAGATGGAGATTGAGGACAACCACTATGAATAGATTCGTATTCGTGGCGGCGGTACTGGCCGTGGTTCTCTCGGCTGGCCTGGCATCGGCCGGGCAGATCACGGGGACGGCGCAGGATGCGACCGGAGGCGTGCTGGCATCGGCGAGGGTGACCATCCGCAACCTGGTCACGGGCGTCGAGGGTTCGACGATCTCGGACGAGCGGGGCAGGTTCACGTTCCTCGACGTGCCGGTGGGCCGCTACCTCGTGTCGGTCACCTACGAAGGCCTCACGCCAAGCTCGCAGACAGTCGTGGTCCCGGAGACGGGCAATCCGACGGCGCTGGAATTCAAGCTGTCGCCGGGCGGCGTCGACCTCGGCGTCACCGTGACGGCGACGCGCGGAGAGCGCGACGCCCTGCTGATTCCCCTTCGCGCCCAGAGCATCACGAACGAGCAGCTCCAGATGCAGGCCCCGCCCTCGACCGGCGACGCGCTCAACGCCGCCGCGAACATCACGCTGGTCGGGAGCGGCCCGATGGAAGTCCGGCCACGGCTGCGGGGGCTCGACTCGACGCGGCTCCTGATCCTCGTCGACGGTGAGCGGCTGAACAATGCGCGCACCGCCACCGATCGATCCGGCACCGAGGTCGGGCTCGCGGACGTGGCGACGGTCAACAGCCTCGAGGTCGTCGGAGGGTCGGGCTCCGTGCTCTACGGGACCGACGCGCTCGCCGGCACCATCAACATCATCACGAACCCGATTCGCTTCAGCGATGTGCTCAGGCTGAACTACGGCGCGGATCTCTTCTACAGCTCGAACGAAAAAGGCCGGCGCGGATCCGGGACCTTCGGAGTGAGCAACAGCCGCCTGGCGTTCCAGCTCGTCGCGACCGCCGAGCAGTTCGACGACTACAAGGCGGGGGGCGGGCACACCGAGGACACCACCGGGTACTTCGCGAGCGGCCAGATCGAGCGCCAGGACACGATCGATACGAACTTCGGGTTCCATTTCAACGCGTTTCCGGACCCGTTCAACTCGCCCTATGTCCGGAATTCCTCCACCATCCCGACGTCGGCGGCCCGGGGCAACAACATCAACGCGAGCGGCATGGCCGCGATCGGCGCGAATCAGACGCTCGTCGTGAAGTACATCCGCCGCCGGATCGAAGACGCCGGCTTCCCGGATTTCGCGCCGCCGATGTTCTTCCAGCGGGTGTCGTTGCCCTTCAACAACCTGGACCGGATTTCCGCGCGTTACGAGGCCCGGGAGATTACGCCGTGGCTGGCGAACCTGAAGGTCTCGGCGTACGTCCAGGATCAGAACCGGCTGCTGCGCAATCAGTTCCCGGTCCAGTTCCCGGTACCCTCGCCGGGGTTCTTTCCGATCAGCGTCTATCAGCTCCGGATCCTGAGCGACACGCAGCAGCACGTCCGGACGCCCGGCCTCGATGTCCAGGCCACCGTCCTGGCCGCTCGCGATCACGTCGTGACGGCCGGCGGCACGGTCTACCGTGATCGCAGCGTGGACGACCGGACCTCGACGACCGAGACCGCGATCATCGGGAACGTCGATCTCGGGCCCAGGGGGCCGCAGGCCAACGTCTTCCCCGCGCCCCAGCTGCTCGGCCCGCCGTCGGTGACCCGCCCGGTACGCGTGCCCAACGCGCGCTTCACCAACATCGGCGCATTCGTGCAGGACGAATGGGACGCGACGAGCTACCTTCGTGTGGTCGCCGGGCTCCGCTACGATCACTACCGCGTCGTGACCGATCCGACCTCGGGCTACGACGTCGCGTCGATCGTGGCAGGCGCCTCGCCGGCGATCGACCCGTCGACGCTGCCCTCGGTGGGCGGCGATCGCATCTCGAGGAACTCCCTGACCGGGGATTTCGGTCTCGTCGTACGCCCCAACGACCAGACGAGCATCCTCGCGAGGTACGGCCGCAGCTATCGCCATCCGAACCTCGAGGAGCTGCTCTTCTCCGGACCGGCGACGGTCGGCGCGATCGCGCCCAACGTGAAAGTCGAACCGGAAACCGGGAACAACTTCGACCTCGGCGTCAAGTACCGGCCGGGCCGCTACTCGGCGTCGCTGTCGTATTTCAACAACACGTATCACGGGTTCATCTCGACCGAGATCGTCACGACGGCACCGTCCGGACCCCTGTCGCAGGCGATCAACTTCTCCGACGTCCGCATCCAGGGCGTCGAGGGCGACGTGGACATTCCCGTGATTCTCAGTGCCGGCGTCGTCACGCTCTCGGCTGACGCGGCCTACACCCGGGGGCAGGTGCTCAGAGGAAGCAACCCGCTGACGGGCAGCTCGCTCGCGGGGACACCGCAGGACAACATCTCACCGTTCAAGGGATTGTTCTCGGTGCGCTTCACGGATGTGCGCGGCCGGTTCTGGCTGGAGTACGGCGCGCGGGTGCAGTCGAAGGTGTCGCGCGTGGCGCCGACGCTCCTCGAGTCGCCCTATCTCATCGCGCAGGACCTGCTTTCGCTCGATGGGTTCACCGTCCACCGCATCGCGGGCGGCGTCAATGTCAGCCACGAACGCACGGGCCGGCTCACGCTGATCGTCGCCCTCGAGAACCTGTTCGACGCGTACTACCGGGAGCAGTTCCAGTTCGCCCCAGCGCGCGGGCGGACACTGACTCTCGCGCTGAGGGTGCGGAATTTCTAGGGAACGGCTCGATCCCGACCGGGGGCATCGTTCACACGATGTCCCCGGTCAGAATCTGACTCCCACCGACACCGGCAGGTACTTGCCGGTCGCCCGGCGCGTGCCGCCGCCCGGCATCGCGAAGCTCGGCGCGCCGATGATGTCGTGGAACCGCGCTTCGAGGAAGACCGTGACATCGTCGTTCACCGCGCAGGCGACCCCTGCGCCGGTGCTGAGGCCGAACCCGACCGAATTCCTGCGGCCCACAATCTGATCCATCGTCACGCCCTGCCCGGGACAGACGAACCACCACGGGTTGCAGACAGCCACCAGGCCACTCGTCGAGCTGCTGAGCGTCACCTTGCGATAGTAGATTCCAACGCCGCCGAGCAGATACGCCTTCACCCGGCGAGATTGTCGAGGAGGGGTAAACCTGACGCTGGCCGTTCCCGCGTCCATGAAGTGGCTGGCCGTGATGGAGACGAGCGAGGCGGCGAAGGGTGTGTCGGCCGAGTCCACTGCCTTCGCCTGATCGGCCACGCGCGTGTGCATGACGTCGAGCTGGAGCGACACGGTCTCCGACACCGGAAACACGATCCCCATTCCCAGGTTCCACCCGCCGCCGAAGTTGTCGCGGACGCCGCCGAGCGGCAGTGTCGCTCCGCCGTTCATCTGGACGTAGACCGCCCGATCCTGGCCCGATGCGATTGCCGCGGGGAACAAGAGCACGATCGCGAGACTCGCAATGCATCTCTGCATGGATGCATTATGACGCGGACAGAATGGCCGGAGGGAGGCCGCTGGTGCGTGCACCGGAGTGGTGCCTGCCGTCGAGTTCAACCGGAGACTGGTTGGGAGCGGATGAGAGCGGCGGGTGAGTGCTGCGCTGCGGAGGGGATCCGGTCGGGGCCGAACGTTAAGGATTTCGGCCCCGGGTCGGACTCTGGATTCGGTCAGTTGCCTACCAGCGTGGCTCGCGCCGGCGGTTGTTCCCGCCGCCGCCGAAGCCGCCGGACCGTTCGGGTCTCGGCCGCGCCTCGTTGACCGTCAGGTTGCGGCCGCCGAACTCCTTCTCGTGGAGCTCGGTGATCGCCTTCTGCGCGTCGGCATCCGTGGCCATCTCGACAAACGCGAACCCGCGAGCACGGCCCGTCGCCATGTCGCGCATCACGCTGACCGATTCGACCGCGCCCACCGCGCCGAACAGCTCCTGAAGCTCCTGTTCGCCCGTGGAATAGGGAAGGTTGCCGACGTAAAGTTTACGACCCATTCTGCACTGCTCCTGCCCCCGGACATGGGGGACCTTCGGGCGGCCGGACGAAGCCGAGCCGCCTGTTTCACACGCGACGATCCACATGGATCGTTTCTGATGGCAGCTCGTGACTAAGCTAGAACGTCGCGGATGAGCGAGTCAGACTTGAATCGGCTCGTGGCGCAGCGCTGCAGAGGCGGGCTTCCACCTAACCCGGTTAGTATAGCACACCGGCCGGCCGTCGGTCGCCCGGAGGTCCCGCGTCGGCCCCTTCGCCGCCCTCGCTCCTCCCTTGCGCCGCCGCCCGCCTGTCGGAGTATCGTGAAGAGGCCCATTCGCCCGACGACCGTGCCGGTCCGCACGCGTCGGCCGCGGGCCGCCCGTCTCATGCGTGCTCAGGCCGGCCGGGCGTACCGCCCGGCACTACTCGTCGCGACTTTCGCGTGCTGCGCCGTGCTGGCCCTGCGCGTCTTCACCGCGCAGGACGAGGCTCTTCTTACCGTCACCCATCATGCCCGCGCGCTGCGGCCAGGGGAGGCCGTGCTCCTGTCGGTTTCGGCGCGGCGACCGATCGCCTCGATGAGGGCGGACGCCTTCGGGCAGGCGGTCGAATTCTATCGCGACGGGAGTCCTGGCGAGTGGCATGCGGTCATTGGCATCGACGTCGACGCAGTTCCAGGGCCGGCTCGGTTCGTGGTGACCGCGAAGACGGAGGACGGCGCGACGTTGAGCGCGCCGTACTCCCTGAGCGTCGTGTCCAGGCAGTTCCCGGCCAGGAAGCTGACGGTCGATCCGAAGTTCGTGACCCCTCCGGCAAGCGAGCGACCACGCATTGAACGCGAGCAGAAGAAGCTGGCAGCGCTGTTGTCGACGGTGACGCCACGGAGGATCTGGGCCGGCGGATTCCAGCCCCCAGTCGATGCGCCTGCCTCGTCGAGCTTTGGCGTGCGAAGCATCTACAACGAAAAGCTGTTCTCGACCCATCGCGGCGCCGATTTCAGCGCGCCGGCCGGTGCGCCCGCGAGAGCGCCGAACGCGGGCCAGGTGGTGCTGGCGGAGGAACTCTACTACTCGGGCAACACGGTCGTCCTCGATCACGGACTCGGCGTCCACTCCCTGCTCGCTCACCTGTCCCGCATCGGCGTCCACCCAGGCGAGGAGGTCGCGCGCGGGGCGGTGGTCGGCGCAGTGGGCGCGACGGGCCGCGCGACGGGCCCCCACCTGCACTGGACGCTCCGCATCGGCAGCGCCGCCGTCGATCCGCTCTCGATGCTCTTCGTCACGGCGGAGGCTGGTGCCCGATGAAGTGGCTCGTGAAGGCACGGGAAGGACCGGACCGTGAGCGCCGCTGACCCGATCGTTCTGCTCGCTGGAGGCGGCGTCGAAACCTCAGCGCTCCTGCCGCGACTCATCGCCGGCGGGCACCGCGTCCAGCCGTTTCACGTCCGGTGCGGCTTCGCGTGGGAGGCCCGGGAGTCGGCGAGCCTGATCCGGCTCGTCGCCGCGTGCGGCGGCGAGCGAGTGCTGCCCCTCGTGGAGGTGGGGCTTCCGCTCGATGGCGTCCTGCAGTCTCACTGGGCCTTCACCGGATCGGACGCACCGGTGTGGGGCAGCCTGCCGGACGGGTTGGAGATCCCGCTGCGGAACATCACCCTGCTCGCCGCTGCGGCCATCCGGTTCCGGGCGCTTCCCGAACTCGTGATCGCCGCCGGGACCACAGCCGACAATCACTTCGGCGACGGATCCCGGGCCTTCTTCGATTCGTCCGAACGGCTCCTGTCGATGGCCCTCGGGCGGAAGGTGTCCGTGCTGACGCCGCTCATCGAGTTGAGCAAGCCGGCGATCATCAAGGCGTGCGATCCCGCGTTGCTGGCCCTGTCCTGGTCCTGCATCACGCCGCGGGGCCAACAGCACTGCGGGTCCTGTATCAAGTGCGGCAGGCGGCGGGAAGCCTTCGCCGAGGCCGGGGTGGCTGACCCGACCTCGTACGCGTCGCCGGCGGGCGTGAGGCCAGGGTCCACGTCATGGATGCCATAGCCGTCCGCCACTACCTGTGGGCCGGGTTGGACTTCATGTTCGACCACGACGGCCGGCCGGTCCTTCTCGACGCCAATCGATCGTCGCACATGATGATCGAGTACCTCGAGACCTTCGGAGACGATCGGCCCTTCGCGCTGGTCGCTGCCAGGATGAACGAGGCCGGTAGCACACCGTGCCTGTTGTGGCGCGCGGTCGATCCCGAGCCCGGCGCGGTGGAAGACGCGTGCTGGATTGGCGCCAGGTTGTCCCGGCACCTCGCCCGCGAACCGATTGTCTGCGACGTCGAAGCGAATCAGTCGTGGCGCAACGAGCTGACCTCGCGAGACGGGCGGAATGTCAGGCCCGACAGCGTGTTCCGCTGGTGGTACGGGCTGCCGTGGAGCTACGAGCGCGCCGGCATCCTCGTCATCAACCCGAACTGCCTGTGGGCCATCGTCAGAGACAAGGCGTCGTACCCGAAGTACCTGGGCGGCGCGCGCACGTTCCGCGTGCCGGCGAGCTTCGCCGTGAACGACCGAGCGCAGGCGATGGCCGTCCTCGAAGCACACCCTGAGGCCTTCCGGCGGGGATTCGTGCTCAAGCCCCGTGTCGGCTGGGGCGGGTTCGGCGTTCAGGTCTCCGGTCCAGGAGGGACCGTCGCCGAGTTCCCTGAGCCGTCTCTGCTCTGTGAGCGTGTGACGCCGCGGCTTCGCCACGGGCGCTTCTGGGACGTCAGGGTCTTCGTGATGGCGGGCCGCTATCTCGGCGGCATCGTGTACAGCAGCGAGAGGCCGGTCACGAATTACCACCAGGGCGGAGAGGCGTCGCGGCTCGATGATGATTTGACCGAGGAGCTCCGCGAGCCCGCCCTCGAAGCGGTGGCGCTCATCGATGCGGCCGCGCACGAGATCAGCCGGCTTCCCGAGGCGCCGGATACGCCCCTGGTCACTGTCGTGTACCGAGCGGAATCGACCGAAAGCCGGACGTTCGAGACCGCGTCAAGGCTCGACGCCCAATCTCTCCAGCGTGTCTGGCTCGACCAGCCCGCCGCGAGCCCAACCGTGGTGCGCGTAGAGCGCATCGAGCGCCAGCGCGTGGAACGCCGGGTCGACGGCGCGCCCGCGCATCGGCCCCGCACGAAGCGGCTCGGTGAACTTCTCCGGAATGAACGCGTCGTAAGCCCGGGCGCGGCCCTGGATGCCGCTGGCCCGGCGCTCCACGGAATAGATGCGCCGCCCGCACGCCTCGAAGGATTCGGGCGAATAGCTGACGCCGGTGAGCGCCCCATAGAGATCGAGGAACTGATCCGACAGCACGTCGGCGGTGAAGAACTCGCAGAGGCCGAGCGAGTCCACCAGTGCCTTGGCCGCCTGCGCGGATGCGACATACTGGCCGAGCTGCGCCGGGCCCGAGAGGCCGTTTTCCTCGGCCTGGACGGTCCAGGCGTGCGTGTGATCGCCGCGCCCGCGGTTCGACGTGCTGTAGGCGGTGAACATTCCCGGGAACGCCTTCGGCTCGACCCCCGCATACCCAAGCCCGCCGTAGGCGAAGGTGACAGCCCGGGCGATTTCCGCCGCGTGCGCGCGGTCCCCGCCTGCCGCCAGCGCCCCGATGATCGCGTCGCCGTCCTGGCCGAGCAGCGCGCCGACCCTCGACGATTGGAAGGCGATGGCCTCGAGCGTCGTGATCATGTCCGAGGCGCTCCCGAAGATCGGGGCGTCCGGGAACTCGCGCATCAGGTTCCGGCCGGAGAGCTCCATGGCGGCGGCGAGCACGCTGCCGAACGACATCGTGTCGATGCCCAGCTCGTTGCACAGCCGGTTCGCGTGGAAGATCGCCTCGCGGTCGGTCACGCCGCAGTTGATCCACAAGGCGATCGACTCGAACTCGGGCCTGACGCCGCGCCCCGCGTACGGTCCGCCGGCCACCGAGGCCGACCGCGTGCACGTGAGGTGCCGGCACCGGCTGCAGACCTCGTGCCGCCCCGCGATCGCCTCGAACGCTTCCGTGCTGACCCGCTCGAAGCCCGACGGGTCGAATGTGCCCTCGTCGAAGTTGTGGAAGGGCAGGTAGCCGCCCTCGCGGCCGAAAAACCGGCCGTCGAATGCGCGGTCGAGCCACCAGGTCGTGCCCGTGCGTGGCCGGAAGGATGCCGTACGCGCCGGGTCGGTCACCTGCTCGCGCACGAGCCGATCGATGGCGCGCGCCACGCGCGAAAACCTCGCGGAATCGGCGGCCTCGGTCGGCGCATCACCCGACGCGGTAATCGCGACGAGGTTCTTGGATCCGAACACGGCGCCCGCGCCGCCTCTTCCGAAGTTCCGATGCCGATCGTTCGTGAGACAGGCGAAGGGCACCTGATTCCAGCCCGCGGGTCCCGTGCAGACCGTCGACGAAGCTGGTGACACGCGCCTTGCCGCGCCGGCGACCTCCGAGGTCGGCCGCAGGACGACACGGCCGGCGGCCGTCTCGAAGAGCTCGGCCTCGGCCTCGATGATCCGGACCGATCCGCCAGCGACAATCAGTCTCACCGGCCTGTCGGCTCGGCCGTCGACAATCAGCTGATCGATGCCGGCCCGCTTGAGCGTGTTGGGGAACCTGCCTCCTGCGCTCGAGTGGGTGGGCAGGCCGAAGACGGGCCGGTGGTTTGGTACCCAGGCGGCTGGCCCGGCCGATCGTGTCATCGGCGAGACAAACGAACACGAGCCGCGGCCGGCGGTCGGCACCGGTGTGTCGTTGCACGCCGCGCCGCCGATGACGATCCGGTTCTGCGGCGACAGCGGGTTCCGGATCGGGCCGGTCCTGCGCAGATGATCGTGGATCAACGCGGCCTGCACGCCGCGCCCGCCGACATACTCGCGGCAGGCTCGCTCGTCGGCCGGCTCGATCCGCACGGATCGCTCGCCGAGATCGACAAAGGCCCACCGCCCCTGGTATCCGAACATCAGGCCCTCGAGCCGCGCCCGCGGCGGCCTCGGACGCCTCCGGCGCGGACACCGGAGTGTACCCGATTGGCCCGGTCTCGTCCTTCAGGCCGTCCGGGAGAACGGTGCAAGGTGGCGGGCGAAGTGGGTTTCCAGGTTCCTCGCGTACTCCGATGCGGAGGCTTCGAGTGCCGTCATGAGCTCGTCACGGAACACCGGTTTGCCGTCGGCGCCAGTCTCCCTGAGCACGGACCCGAAGGTCACGTGCAGAATCTGGCGCGCGTGGAAGTCGTCGAGCAGCGCCGGCAGATCGTGACCGGAGAGCGCCTCCGCCTGCGGCGTTGCCTCGAGCTTCGCGGATACGTGGTAGCTGGCGCGATCGATCGGGTAGCGCTCGCGCGCGAACGCGTAGATGCGGCGGAACAGGTGAGCGTCGACGGCAGCGATCGTGCGGAGTGCCTCGAGCCAGCTCGTGCCCGCCGTCTTCACGTGGACCGTACCGTGGGTGGCGCGCGCGACCGTGTCGTACAGGCTGAACTTGTCGGATCCGGAGTGCAGGCTGAGCTTGTAGGGTCCGAGCGCCCGGGCGATCGACGCGTGGATCGCCCACTCCGCCTCGAACTGCCGGAGGTCTCCGATGTAGTCAACGCCTTTCTCGAACGATCCGACCAGCCGCGGCGCGAGGCTCACCCATCCGATGCCGCGTCTCAGCAGCTCCGAGGCGACATACACGTGCTCGAGGGCGGTCGTCGGGGCGTCGGTTTCGTCGACGGATACCTCCAGCTCGACCGGCCGCGACCCCGCCGCCTGCTTCAAGTGACGGAACAGCCGGGTGACGTGCGCGACGGCCTTCGCATACTTGATCGCGGCGGTCCGAAGCTCCCCGCCGGTCATCGTGAGCCGGGTCGTTTCGATGTCGAACGCGCGTCCGGCGTACCGCGACAGGTGTCCCGCGGCGCTGTCTTCGATGGCAGCCCACGGGAGCGACTCGTACAGGGCCTGCAGCTCTACCGTCGTCGCGCCAGCAGGCACACGACCGACGTGATCGCCGGGATCGATGGTGAACATCGAAAAGCCGGCACCGAGGTAGGCGTCGACGTCGGCTTCGTTCTTCAGGTGATCCGCGTCCGCTCCGACATCCGTCGTCCAGCCCTGGCGAAAGGCGCCCCAGGTGGCCGCGTCCATGACTTCTCGAGCGGTGCGCCCGGTACGGGTGAGTTCCCGAGCCGACTGCTGGGCGAAGATCGGGATGATGCCCTGTCCGGCGCGGCGCATCGCCAGCACGTGGCCCGGCGTGGCGATGCCGAGCCGGTCGCCGAATCCGAAGGAAGTCCGCAGGCCGATCGGCTTCGGGGTCAGGTGCTTCAAGTGCGAACGGATGGCGGCGGCGTTCCGCGCACTGGTGGGCCCGACGAGCACTTTGCGTTCGTCGTGGACGCCGCGCACGCCGTCGAACTCGTCCAGCAGGGCGGTCGACGCGCCGGCGACGGCCACCACCATCCGCGGCGATCCATCCTCTTCGCCGTACCAGTAGGCCGCTCCCGCTGACTCGACGAGCGACTCCGGAATCGCTCGGACGTGAGGCAATGAGAGGACAGCCTCGGTGCGGATCATGGTTTCCCTCCGGCAGCTCGACGCGGCCCGGACCGGAGCCCCGGCCCGGCCGCTCGACTGCTAGCTGATTGCCGGTTGCCTGCGGGGGCGCTTGGACGGTCCCGTCGCTCGCTTCCGGCGCGAATTCGCCAGCTCGGCCGCGGGGGGCGCGCTGCCCATGACTCCGTCCTGCGGTTCACGGGTCTGATGGGCGAGCGCCTGCAGGAGGTGCTCGTTCATCGCGGCCCGGGCGGCTTGCGGGTCGTGCGATCGAATGGCCTGGTAGACCCGGCGGTGCATGTCGGCGGCATCATGCAGGTTGCGATCGGTCGCCCGCTCCGCCGTCTCCCGCCGCCGCTCGTAGTAAAGCTCGGAGATCATCTCCATCACCGCCGCGATGATCGGGTTGGCGCTGGCAGCGGCGACGGAGCGGTGAAACTCGATGTCGTGGACCAGGAAGCCGATCGGGTCGTTCATCGAGGCGAAGAGATTCGCGACCTCCTCCGCCATGGCGGCCAGCTGACCCGGCGTCGCCCGCTCGGCCGCGAGGCCGGCGGCGCCGACCTCGAGGATGCGACGGGCCTCGTACATCTCTTCCCGGGTGAACCCGTGCAGGGCCGCGAGGAACCCGAGCGCCTCGCTGCCTAGCGTCGGCGGCCCCGCCGGGATGTAGGTCCCCGACCCGTGGCGGGACTGCACGACCCCCATCGCCGCGAGCGCCCGCAAGCCCGCCCTGACGGTCGGGCGGCTCACGCCAATCTCGGTGGCGAGGTCCCTCTCGGCCGGCAGCCGGTCGCCCGGCCGCAGCAGGCCCTGCTCGATCCGGGCACGTACATACGACACGACCTGCTCGGTCGACCCTTCGACCCGGTCAGGCACGGGTTCGGCGGGAGCGACCTTCTGCATTGTCGGGTGCGGGGCCTTTTGGATCATGCCGCGACCATCCGAGTCGAGTGAGTCCGACGCCGGTGCGAACGCCCAAGTGGACAAGCCACTTTGCGAAGAATGCACCCGCGGAGGGCGTTTGTCAATGCCGGGCGAGCATGGTTGATTCAGGGACCTTCGGGCCATCGGAAAGCCAAATTCGCGTTCCTCCCTCCAAACGCGGTGAAGGCTGGCAAGGGGCCTGCGGAAACACCACACAATTGCGTCCAGCCTATGAGGCTAAACCAATCTGCCCGTTGAGGGCGGGGGAAGGCCCCGGGTGCCGGCTCAGCGAGCCGGCGGTTGCGTCTTGGAGGCGACCTCGACCGCGAGCGGCGAACGCTGCCGCTCGACGGCCTGCTGCAGATAGCGATCCCAATCCTCGACGTTCCGGAAATCGCCGCTCCTGTCCCAGCCGAATCCGGCCAGGTAGCTCGCCGGGCCTCCGGCGGGGAAGGCGGCCACGGCCAGGTAGTTGCCGTCAGCCTCGACGAATTGCGCGATGCGCGCGGGCTCGACGATGACGCCGCACCCCAGGCTGCCGGCGTCGCCCTTGAACGCTTCCCAGGTGCGCATCAGTCCGAGCTCTTTCGACGATATCGCGGCGGACGCCGGGTTCTTCTTGATACCGATCGCATGCATGGTCGGCTGCTGGCCGCTGAGGACCGTGTAGAAACTCTCGAAGCGGTCCAGGTTCTGCCCCGCATCGAGCGTGATGCGCTTCACCTCGGACACCTTCGAGCTGCCCGCCTGCCAGGGCAGGTAGCGCAGCTCGAACATGACGCGGATTGGTCCGTTCGCCAGCGTGCGCGACTCGCGGAAGTTGGCCGAGGGGTAGAGCTTGCCGTCGACCCACAATCCGTTGCCGCCGCAGCCGCGGCTCGCTCCAGCCGAGTAGAAGTCGCCGCCGGTGCCGTTGTCGGCGTGGTAGTCGTCCACCATGTACCAGTCGTTGATGACCAGCCGCCGGACGCGCTTGGTCCACACGTCAACGGCGCTGCTCGTCAGCGGTTCGCGCTCCCACGTTTCGAGCGCCGCGCCGTACATCCGGTGCGCGATGCGGTCGTTCTCCCACGCATAATCGTCGCGGCGCTCGCGCACGAACCGGCCGTACGCCTTGAAGTCGCCAATCGCGGGCACCTGCCGCTCGCCCGCGCTCAACGTGAAGGTTCGCGTCTCGCGCGGGCCGATGTCGATCTGGAACAGGAACTGCTCGAAGGTCCCGTCGTCGTTCGTGTCGACGGCCTGGATGACGAGCGGCTTCTGCGTCATGTCGTCGGTGACGTGAATCTTGCGGACATCGTCGACCGCGAGCAGCCGCTGCAGGTCCGGGGCGGAAAGGACAATCGTCTCGGACGGCCTGGCACTCGTGATCGGGTTCCTGACCGTGACGGTGGAGGTCGGCCCCGCGGGCGGTGTGGCCGCCGTTGTCACGGAAAGGACCAGGACGGCGACGAGCGCAGTCGATAGACGGGTCATGGCCAGAGGCCTCCTCGCGCCTCCCGCCGCCCGGGCGTCGGCGTGGCCTATTTCGCCCGTGCGCGGTAGTGGAACGTGTTCAGGGTCCTGTCGATGTCGAAGGTCCGCAACATGGTGATGACTTCGGCGCCTGCCATGATGGTGGGTCCGTACCCTTGCATCGCGCCGAGGTCGGTCGGCCGGTGGTAGTAGTACACGGCGTCGTAGGCAGCCGTTGTGCCCACGCAGATCCCTTCAATCCGGCCGTCGGCGTGCACACGTCGCGCAACGGCCTTCCAGCCGGCCTGCGCGACCGGAGCATAGACGGGCGCCAGCCACCCGCGATTGACGCCGCGCGCGACGGCGAACGTGAACATCGCCGACGCCGACGTCTCGAGATAGCTGTCCGGCTTGTCGAGCAGGTTGTGCCAGAGTCCCGAGCCGCCCTGCACGGCGGCAACGCCCTGTACCGCGCGCCGGAAGGTCTCGAGCACCTGCGGCCGGTCCGGATGGTCCTCGGGCAGCACGCTCAACAACTCTCCCATGGCCATCAGCATCCAGCCCGCTCCGCGTCCCCAGAAGAACTTCGCGTCGAAGGCGGAGTTCTGAAACCAGGAGTGGTCGTACAGCCCGAGCGTCCGGTCGAAGAGGATGTTGGTCATGCCAATGACCTGCTTCGCGGCGTCATCGAAGTACTTCCGATCGCCGGTCAGCTTGCCCATCTGGGCCAGGAACGGGATGCTCATGTACGCGTCGTCGATCCACACCGAGACCTTCTGCGGCCGTGGGCGCGCGAGCGTGCCATCGGCGAGCCGAAGCTGGCGTGTCGCGATGTGGGCCGCGGTGAGGTCGATGCCTGCCTTGTAACGCTCGTCCTTCTTGATCGCGTAGAGCTTCACGAGCGCCGCGCCGATGGCCCCGCAATCGTCGAGTTCCTTCATGTCGATGTAGCGCCGGTAGCCGCGCGGCTGCGGCCCGAACTCCGCCGCCTGCCGCTTGAAGTAGTCGAGGTGATCGAAGATGAAGTCGAAGTTCCTGATCGGGTAGTCACGGAATCGCGAGTCCCCGGTGACCTCCGCCGCCTGCAGCATCGCCGCCATCACGACACCCATCGAATAAGTCCAGTCGTTGAACTCACCGCCGGTGGTATCGATGCCGGCCGTCTTGATGGGCGTGGTGAAGTCCGTGATGGTCCGCTTCGTCGCGGTGTCGACGACCCGGTAGGGCGTGGCCCGGACGAAGTACTGCCGGATCCGATCGAGCACCTGCCTGATCTCATCCTCAGTCGGGACGGTGTAGTCGACTCCGGGCGCCACCGACGGTTGTGTGAACGACGGATCGCTTCGACCCGTCTGCTGGACGACCGCATCGGGGCCGGTGGCCGGGCGGACCTGCTGGGCAGCGGCGCCGAGCGCGGCGAGCCACACCATCAGGGCAATCACCGCGAGGGTTGAGCACCGAATCCCGCTGGACATCGTCGATTTCCTCCGTGGCGGCCCGCCAGGAATCCCGCGGGCCGCCGGGAATGGTCAAACCACTAACCACGTTGGCGCGCGTCACGGCAGCGCGGCGAGGAGCGATGTTCCGCCGCCGCTGCCGTCCGGTTGGAGGCGCCGGATCGGCCACGTCGCGAGGTTTCTGGCCGAGTAGGGGGCTTTTCCGTGGGGGCCGGCTCTGGGCGCGGCGCGCCGGTCCGGATGATAGCCGATACCCGGCGGGTTGCAAAGTGGTATGACCAAACGATATGATTTTCGCCAATCCGGCCTCCATGAGACGTGCTGCGACGAGACATGTCCGACAGAACCGTCTTCGCCTGGCTCGCGGTGTTCGGACTCGCACTTGCCGGCAATCGCGCGCTCGAATCGGAACAACGGGCGCGCGAAGACCGGCCCGAGCGGGCCGACCTCATCGTCGCCGCGGATGGCAGCGGCGGCTACCGATCGATCCAACCGGCACTCGACGCCGTGCCCCGCGACAACACCTCGACCAAGGTGATCCTGGTCAGAAATGGGACCTATCACGAGAAACTCTTCATTCGATCGAGTCATGTGGCGCTGGTCGGTGAAGATTGGGACCGCACGCGAATCGAATTCGCTGAGCTCCGCAAGAACTGGCGGAAGACCCATCCGGACGACTGGGGCGCTGCCGTAGTCAACATCGGCGACGACGTCACGGATGTGTTCATCGGCAACCTGACCGTCTCGAACAACTACGGGGCCATCCACGGCGACACGGATCATCAATTCGCGATCCGCAGCGGCGGAATCGCCACGCGCATCACGCTGGTTCACGCGAAGGTCCTCGCATCGGGCGGGGACACGCTGAGCCTCTGGAATACCGGCAACGGCATGTACTACCACGCCGACTGCGACTTCGAAGGCTGGGTGGACTACGTCTGCCCGCGCGGCTGGTGCTACATCACCAATTCGCGATTCTTCGGGCACAGCCCGACCGCGAGCATCTGGCACGACGGGAGCAGGAATCGGGACCAGCGATTCGTGATCCGCCGCTCGATATTCGGCGGCATACCCGGGTTCGCGCTCGGCCGGAACAACCGGGACGGCCAGTTCTTCCTGCTCGACAACCAGTTCTCGGCCACGATGGCGGATCGGCCCATCTACAGGCCGTCCTCCGACGACTCGTATCAGTGGCCCGCTCGCGCCTATTACGCCAACAACCGCCGTGCCGCCGGAAACTTCGCGTGGTTTGCCGACAACCTGCCGCAGGCGGAAGGACAGCCGCTCTCTCGACAGATCACTCCGGCGTGGACGTTCCAGGGCAGGTGGGATCCCGAGGGCGCACTGCCCAGGGCTTTGCCTTTCGCCAGCACGCCCCGGCCGGAGACTGGCGACACGCAGGTGGCCCCGGCCGGGACGCAACTGCGATGGACGGGCGCGCGCAACGCGGTGTCCTACAAGCTGGCGTTCGGCACTTCGTCGCCGCCGCCGTTTCGGGCAGACACCTCGTCGACCAGCTTCGACCCGGGCTCTCTGAAGCCGGAAACGCGATACTTCTGGCGGGTCGACGCCATCACCGCCTCCGGGATCGTAGCCGGATCGATCTGGACCTTCGAGACGATGAAGAGCGGGACGGCGATGCACCCATCACCGCCAGCGATTGGGGAACACGGTGTGAACTCGCAGACAGGCACGGGATCGCAGTCGCGATCCAGAGGCGCAAGCGATCGAGTGAGAGCGTCATCGCCCTGGCGCATTCGCATCGTGCTTGTCGGCGACTCGACTGTCACCGATGAGATCGGCTGGGGGTACGGCTTCAAGGAGCGAGTCGCGGACCGCGCCGATTGCGTCAACCTCGCGCGAAACGGCCGCAGCTCGAAGAGCTATCTCGCGGAAGGACATTGGACCCAGGCGCTGGACGCCAGGGCTGACTACATCCTGATTCAGTTCGGCCACAACGACATGCCCGGGAAGGGACCGGATCGCGAGACCGACCCGAACACCACCTACAAGGCCAACCTCGAGCGCTATGTCGACGAGGCGCGATCGGCCGGCGCGGCTCCGGTCATCGTGAGCTCGATCACGAGACGGATCTTCGGCGAGGACGGCAAGGTGCAGTCGGACCTCGGCGACTACGCGGCGGCTGCCGCCGCGGTCGCGGCATCGAAGGGCATCCCGCTCATCGACCTTCACAGGCTGAGCATGGCCTGGCTCGATCGGATCGGACCGGCCGCCGCGCTCGAGTTCGACGTGCCCAAGGCTGACGGAACAGCCGACAAGACGCATTTGTCCAGGCTCGCAGGCACGACGTTCGGGTCTATCGTCGCCGACGAGTTGGCCAGGGTGGTGCCGGCGTTGGCGCCATACGTGGCTCGCCAATAATCGCCGCGCCGCTGGCAGGGGAGAAGGGACGAAACGGATGCGAACGCCGCTTCAATTCGGACGGTGCATGCCGATCGGACGCGCCGGACTGTTGGAGTGGGCCGCGTGTCTCGTCATCGGAGCGGCCACTGCGGCGACCGCCGAGCAACCCTCCGAAGCGGCGAGATGGCCCGACGTCCTCGATCGCCCGGCGTCGTGGTACGCGGGTGCAGAGGCCGCGCGAGTTGCCGACAACGTCCTTCTCTATCAGCGCCGCTCGGGAGGCTGGCCGAAGAACATCGATATGGCCCGCCGGTTGACGCCGACCGAGATCGCGACCGTCACTGACGAGACGGATCTCAACGACTCCACGATCGACAACGGAGCGACGTGTACCGAGCTCCGGTTTCTCGCTCGTCTATTCGAAGCGGCTGGAAACGACCGGTACCGGAAGGCGTTCCTCTCGGGTATCGACTTCCTTCTGAAGGCGCAGTACCCGGGCGGCGGCTGGCCTCAATACTATCCTCTGCGAGAGAACTACTCCCGCAACGTCACGTTCAACGACAACGCGATGATCGGCGCGATGACGCTGTTGAGGGACATCTCCGCGTCGAAGGCACCCTACGCGTTTGTCGATGCGCGGCGCCGTGCGAGCGCCGCTGCGGCCATCGAGCGCGGGCTTCAGGTGATCCTGAAATCCCAGATTCGCGTTGGAGGACGGCTGACCGCGTGGTGCGCGCAGATCGATCCGGTCACGCTCGAGCCGAGGGGCGCCCGCACCTACGAACATCCGTCGATCAGCGGCAAGGAGAGCGTGGACATCGTGCGCTACCTGATGGCCATCGATCGACCGGCCCCGGCGGTCGTCGCGGCCATCGAGGCCGCCATCGCCTACTATCGCGAGCACCCGGTCACTGGTCTCCGGCTCGAATCGAAGCCGGCCCCCGCGCTTCCGCACGGGCAGGATGTCGTGGCGGTCGCGGATCCAGGAGCGCCGCCATTGTGGGCGCGGTTCTATGAAATCGGCAGCAATCGTCCCATCTACTCGGGCAGGGACGGCATCGTGCGATACACCCTGGCGGAGATCGAACCGGAGCGGCGCGCGGGCTACTCGTGGCTGGGCCCGTACGCCACCGACTTGCTCGCGAGAGAATATCCGGCCTGGAAGGCGCGAGTGAAATAGACCTACTGTTTCACCCGCTCCGCCGTCCAGGTCATGTCGCCCATCTGGCCGGTGAGCGTGCCCTCGAGCGTTCCGTCTTCCTTGAGCGTGCCGGTGAAGGTAATCTGCATGTCGCCGCCGCTCGTCTGGAACGTGATCCAGAAGCTCAGCTTGCCTTCGGCGAACTCTCCCTCGAGCGGCGTCTCGCCCATCTGGCTCGACAGCGTGCCCGTGATCTTCTTGCCGTCCTGGGCCAGCGACATGCCGACCGGCATCGGACCCTGAGGGCCGTTGACCGACATGTTCCAGTTGCCCGCAAGCGACACCGGAGCCTTCTGGTCCTTGTTGGGGTCCTGCTGACGGGCAGGGCCCGGTCCCGCCTGTGCGCTGCCCGCGACAAGCGACAGCGCGACGACCACTGCCACGATCAGTACCGACGTTCTCATATGGCCCCTTTCTGACCCGTTCCGGGCTGACCAAAGTATCCCACAGCCTACCATGGAAGCTCCGCCCTCTCGTCGATGAGCTGCACTCGGCTGGACGGGACGCCTATCTCGTGATCCGCTCGTTTCGGAGCCGTCCGTTCGTCCTCGTATTGACGTACGCGATCTCCTTCACACCCTCGAGCACGTCGGGCTTTTCGATCTGCTCGAAGGAGCAGTCGATGACGCGCACGTCGCTGATCGGGTCGTGGGCGTAGCCGCGGAGCAGCAGGCCATACTGGCTCTTCCGGCTGGTCACGTTCCTGACCTCGACGTCGCGAACCGTCGGCGGGAACTTGCCGGCGTCACCCTCTTCATAGAAGAAGTTGATCGTGACGACCGCTTCGGCGACCTGCCCGATGGTGACGTTCCTCATGTACACGTGCTCGGTCACGCCCCCGCGGACCGAATTGGTCTTGATCCGGAGCGCGCGATCGAGCTGCGGGCTGTTCATGCGGCACGCCTCGGCGAAGATGTTGCGCGCGCCGCCGGAGACTTCGCTCCCGATGACCACGCCCCCGTGCCCGTCCTTCATGGTGCAGTCGCGGATGACGACGTTCTCGATCGGGACGTTGAGGCGGCGTCCGTCCTCGTTGCGCCCGGATTTGAGGGCGATGCAGTCGTCGCCGGTATCGAAGGTGCAGCCGTCGATGAGCACATCGCGGCACGACTCCGGGTCGCAGCCATCGTTGTTCGGTCCGTGGCTGTTGATGTGGACGTGGCTGATCGTGACGTTCGTGCACAGGACAGGGTGCAGCTCCCACATCGGCGAATTCACGATCGTCACCCCGTCGACGAGGACGTTCTTGCATCGGTACGGCTGGACGAAATTCGGCCGCAGGCAGGAGCCCTCTCCGAAGATCCTCTCGGCGACCGGAACCCCCGTGCGGCCCATCTCGATGAGCGTTGTTCGGGCGGCCAGCTGATTCGGGCCGGGAGTCTTGGGGTCGTTGCCTTTCCACGGCCACCAGTGCGTCGCGTCCGCACGACCGTCGAGCGTGCCCGGGCCGGTCACCGCGATGTTCTCTTGCTCGAACGCATAGATGAGCGGCGAGTAGTTCATCAGCTCGACGCCTTCCCAGCGGGTGAACACGACGGGGAGGTAGTGGCCGGGATCGCGGCTGAACCTGAGCGTGGCCCCGCGCGAGACGTGGAGGTTGACGCCGCTCTTGAGGTGGATGGCGCCTGTGAGGAAGGTGCCGGGCGGCACGACGACCCGCCCTCCGCCGGCGGCCGCGCACGCCGAAATCGCCTCACGGATTGCCGGCGAGCAGTCGGCCGCGCCGTCCCCGACCGCGCCGTACCGCGCGATCGAGAAATCCCTCGGCGGAAACACGGGAGGGACGATTCGCGAGACGATGGACGCCGCCTCGGCCCACGGATCTCCGGCGAGGCCTGGGCCGAGAGCCCGCCGCGCCAGCAGGCGATCGGTGAATCCACGGATCGGCACGGGCGAGAGCCACGCCAGGCCGATTGTCCCCGCCAGCTTCAGAAACTCCCGTCGGGAGGCATCGGAATATGGCATAAGGCTCCTAGTGGACAAACCACATGATGATCGGCTGCGCCACGGCCCCCGCCCGGGCGACGCATCATTATCGCCCGGGTCCGCGTGGAGTCAAGCGCGATGAGCCCCGATTTCATGCGCGTTTCATCGCGACTCTGCCTGGGAGGCCCACCGAATCCAGCCCCGGCGAGGTTGCACGATCGGAATTGCGGTAGTAGTCTATGCAGGCGCGCGATGGACGATGTGGCTTGACCAGTTGAGTCGAGTTCCACCGCCGGCCCGAACCGGCGTCGCGCGCGGGAGGCGCCGATTCGATGTCTCTTCCTGCCATTACGCGTTCCACCTGCGTCATCCGGAACACCGGCGCACGCAAAGGCCGCACAAGCGCGCTGCGGCCGGGCGCGAGTGCCGCGCGACACCTGCAGGTCGGCCGCATCATCCTCGACGGCGGTGACGCGCCGATCCGGATCGACCCGGGGACCCACGAGACCGGGCTCGTCTGCTTGAAGGGGACCGCCACGCTCTCGGCCGGCTCGTCGGAGTTCGCCGCGGCTCCATACGACACGCTCTATGTGCCGCGGGCCACGCCATTCACGCTGGCGCCCGGCGCTGACGGCTGCGACTTTGCGGAGCTCTCGGCTGCGGTCGAGCGCGCTTACCCGATGACCTTCGTTTCCTTCGCGGGGATCCAGAAGGACCCGGGCTTGCACTTCGAGACCGGCGGCGCGGCCGCGCGCCGGAGCCTGAACATCCTGCTCGGCAAGAACGTCGAGGCCGGGCGCATCATGGCGGGCGTCACCTTCAGCGATCCCGGCAACTGGACGTCGTGGCCTCCGCACGAGCACGGCGTGCTCGCCGAGGAGGCGTATCTCTACATTGCGATGCCGAGGCCCGGGTTCGGCGTGCAACTGGTCTACACGAATCCGGACGAGCCCGAGCTGGCGACCATCGTGCACGAGGGAGATCTCGTCGTGATGCCTCAGGGGTATCACCCGAACGTCGCCGCGCCAGGCGGCCCCATTGGATTCCTCTGGATGATGGCGGCCTCGCGTGAGGGTGTCGATCGCCAATTCGGCGTCGTCAACGTGCAGCCCGAATTTGCCGCGGGCGGGTCGGGACTGGACCGGGGCCGATAGAACGCCCCGCGCGCGAGGTCACTTCATGGAGAGCTTCCGGCTGGACGGATTGGTCGCGCTCGTCACCGGGGCGGGCCGAGGGCTTGGCGCGGCCATGGCGCGCGCGCTCGGCGAGGCGGGCGCGGACGTCGCGTTGCTCGATCGCGATACGCCGCCCAGGGTGACCGAGCGCGAGATCCTCGAAACGAGCCGCGTGCGCACGGCGTGCCTCACCGCGGACCTTTCGGATCGGAAGGCGGCGGACGGGGTGATTCCCGCCACGCTCGACGCCCTCGGCCGGCTCGACATCCTGGTGAACAACGCCGGCATCATCCGCCGGGCGCCCGCGGACGCGTATTCCGATGACGATTGGGACGCCGTCATCGAGACGAATCTGAGTGCCGTGTTCCGGCTCTGCCGCTCCGCCGCGCCGCACATGCTCCGGCGCGGGTCGGGCAAGATCATCAACGTCGCCTCGCTCCTCTCGTTCCAGGGCGGCATCACGGTCCCGGCTTACACGGCCGCGAAGAGCGGCGTCGCCGGCCTGACCCGGGCGCTCAGCAACGAATGGGCCGGACGAGGCGTGAACGTCAACGCCATCGCCCCCGGCTACATGGTGACCGACAATACGAAGCCGCTCGTCGAGGACCCGGCTCGATTCAAGCAGATCACGGAGCGGATTCCGGCGGGCCGCTGGGGGTCGCCAGACGACCTGGGCGGCGCGGTCGTGTTCCTCGCCTCGCGGGCGTCCGACTACGTCCACGGCCACGTGCTCGTCGTGGACGGGGGCTGGATGGGCAGGTAATGACGTCGCAGGAGTCACACGCATGAAACGGTCTGACGTGGTCGCCGCGATCGAGGAGGGTGGGGTGGTGGCCGTCATCCGGCTCCAGGAGCCGGAGCGGCTGCGCGCGGTCGTCGACGCGCTGGCCGAGGGCGGCGTGCGCGCGCTCGAGATCACGATGACCGTGCCGCGGGCCATCGAACTCATCGCCGAGCTTGCGCCGCGACTGCCGGCCGGTTTCTTGGTCGGCGCGGGCACCGTGCTCGACGCGGAGACGGCCCGCCTCGCGATCGGGGCCGGAGCGGCCTTCATCGTCGGGCCGGTGTTCAGGCCCGAGGTCATCACCACCTGCCACCGCTACGACGTCGCGGCCATGCCCGGCTGCCTGACGCCGACCGAGATTCTCTCCGCCTGGGAACAGGGCGCGGATATCGTGAAGGTGTTCCCCGCGACCTCGGTGGGCCCGGGGTACTTCAAGGACCTCCGAGGGCCGCTTCCGCAAATCAAGCTGATGCCGACAGGCGGCGTCACCATCGAGAACGCCGGCGCCTGGATCAAGGCCGGTGCGGTTGCCGTCGGCGCCGGCACCTCGCTCCTCGACGCCAAGGCCATCGCCTCGGGCGACTACCGCCGCATCACCGAGAACGCCCGGCTCATCGTCGCGAGCGTCAGCGAAGCCCGGAAAGGGCCGCGGCCATGAGCGGGCTGGCCATCAAGCCGAAGTCGTCGTGCCGCTACGACCTCGTCGCGCTCGGCGAAGTCATGCTCCGGCTCGATCCCGGCGACGGCCGGATCGCGACAACGCGGTCGTTCCGGGCGTGGGAAGGCGGTGGCGAGTACAACGTCGCCCGGGGATTGAAACGCTGCTTCGGTCTCGACACGGCCATCGTGACGGCACTCGTCGACAACCCCGTCGGGCGCCTGGTCGAGGACCTGATGTTCCAGGGCGGCGTCGACCTGCGGCACCTTCGATGGGTCGCCGACGACGGCGTGGGCCGGATCGCCAGGAACGGGTTGAATTTCACCGAGCGCGGGTTCGGGGTCCGCGCGGCGCTTGGCTGCTCGGACCGCGGCCACACGGCCATCTCGCAGCTCAAGCCCGGGGAGGTCGACTGGGACGCCATCTTTGGCACCGACGGGGCGCGCTGGTTCCACACCGGCGGGATCTTCGCCGCGCTGTCGGAGACTTCGCCCATTGTCGCGAAGGACGCCATGGCCGCGGCGCGACGCCACGGTGTCGTGGTGTCCTACGACCTCAACTACCGCCCGTCGCTCTGGAAGGCCATGGGCGGCAAGGCCCGGGCGCAGGAAGTCAACCGGGAACTCGCCGGCCTGGTGGACGTGATGCTCGGCAACGAAGAGGACTTCTCGGCCGCGCTCGGGTTCGAAGTCGAGGGTCTCGACGAGCAGCACTCGGCGCTCGACACGGCGGGCTTCGCGCGCATGATTGAACGGGCCGTTTCGGCGTATCCGAACTTCGCGGTGGTGGCGACGACGCTCCGCCACGCGCGGACCGCCACCCGGAACGACTGGGGAGCGGTGTGCTACACGAACGGGGCGTTGTTCCAGGCGCCATCGCGCGCGGACCTCGAGATTTACGACCGCATCGGCGGAGGAGACTCCTTCGCGTCGGGGCTCATCTATGGATTCCTGGCCGGGAAGGGGCCGCAGTGGGCAGTCGAGTGCGGGGCGGCGCACGGGGCCCTGGCGATGACGACCCCGGGCGACACGACGATGGTGACCCGGGCGGAGGTCGAGCGCGTGATGAAGGGCGGGACCGCGCGCGTGAGCCGGTAAGCAGGCATCCGGCGCGGCGCCGGGTTGGTTGGCGAATCGTGTGCAAATTGGGGGCTGCACGCCATGACTCAGAGCTCGGGCGCTTCCGCGCCCTCCGCGGCTGCCACGGGCGCAAGCGCGCGCCTCGGAAACGTCCGTTGGTTCATCTGCTCGCTGATCTTCCTGGCGACCACGATCAACTACATCGATCGGCAGATTCTCGCCCTCATCAAGGAATTCCTCGATCGTGACCTCGGGTGGACCAACGAGCAGTTCGGCCTGGTGAATTCGGCCTTCCAGGGCGCGTACGCCGTCGGGCTGTTCGCGTTCGGCTGGTTCATCGATCGGTACGGGACGAAGATCGGCTACGGGGTGTCGATCGCGATGTGGAGCGTCGCGGCGGCTTCGCATGCGCTGGTGGCGTCGGTCGGGGGGTTCTTCGCCGCCCGGGTCTTCCTCGGCGTGAGCGAGGGCGGGAACTTTCCGGCCGCGATCAAGGCCGTCGCGCTGTGGTTCCCCAAGCGCCAGCGGGCGTTCGCCACGGCGATCTTCAACTCGGGGACCAACGTCGGCGCGATCATCGCGCCGGCCCTGGTGCCGGCGATCGCCTTCACGATGGGATGGCGCGCGGCGTTTCTCTTCGCCGGCGCGGCCGGCTTCCTGTGGCTGTTCCTCTGGGTGCCCTTCTATGACGTGCCCGACCGGCACAAGAAGCTCTCGAAGGCCGAATTCGAATTCATCAACAGCGACAAGGGCGAATCCGGATCCGCCGGGGCGCCAATCGGCTGGCTCCGCGCGCTCCGGCTGCGCCAGACCTGGGCGTTCATCGTCGCCAAGTTCATGACCGATCCGGTCTGGTGGTTCTTCCTGATCTGGCTGCCCGACTACTTCAAAAAGACGCGTGGGCTGGACATCAAGCAGAGCTGGATCCACCTGGTCACCATCTACGCGATCGTGACGGTGCTGAGCATCATCGGCGGATGGCTGACGGGATACCTCCAGAAGCTGGGCTGGAGCGTCACGAAGGCGCGCAAGGCCGGGATGTTCCTGTTCGCGCTGTGCGTGCTGCCGATCCTCTTCGCGACGAAGGTCGGGGACTGGCCCTCCGTGCTGCTCATCGGCCTGGCCGGGGCGGCCCACCAGGCGTGGTCGGCCAACCTGTTCACGACCACCTCGGACATCTTCGCGAAGAAGGACGTGGCCACCATCGTGGGACTGGGCGGCATGGCGGGGTCAATCGGCGGCATCCTGTTCCCGTGGTTTTCGGGCAAGCTGCTCGACCGCTTCATCGCAGCGGGCAACGTGACCGGCGGGTACACGATCCTGTTCGCCATTTGCGCGTCTGCGTACCTGATCGCGTTCGCCATCCATCACGCGCTGTCGCCGACGTTCGAACCGCTCGCCCGGTCCAAGGCCCCGGCGGAGAGGTCATGAAGAAGTTTCTCGACGACTCATTCCTGCTCGAGAGCGACATCGCGGAGGATCTCTACTTCCGGTTCGCCGACGGGCTGCCCATCATCGACTTCCACTGCCATCTCTCGCCAGACGTGATCGCACGGGATCACCGCTTCCGCTCGATTACCGAGATCTGGCTCGACGGGGATCACTACAAGTGGAGGGCGATGCGGTCAAACGGCGTGCCCGAACGGTACTGCACGGGCGACGCCAGCGACCGGGAGAAGTTCGACGCCTGGGCGCGGACCGTACCCGACACGATCCGGAATCCGCTCTACCACTGGACGCACATGGAGCTGCGGCGCCCCTTCGGCGTGACCGCGCTCCTCTCGCCGGCGACCGCTCGCGAGGTCTTCGATCGGTGCAATGATCGGTTGAACGAGGAAGGCTTTTCGGCGCTCGGGCTGTTGCGCACCTTCGGCGTCGCGGTCGTGTGCACGACCGACGATCCCGTCGATTCGCTCGAGCCGCACCGGCAGCTCGCGGCGCGTCCCGAGCCGGATACGCGCGTCTTCCCGACCTGGCGGCCCGACAAGGTGTTCTCGGTCGACGATCCGGCGGCCTTCAATGGCTGGGTGGCCGCGCTCGAGAAGGCTTCGGGCCTGGATGTCGGCGGACGCGTTTCGTCGCTCGTCGACGCGCTGAAGCGGCGGCACGACGCGTTCCACGAGATGGGCTGCCGCGCGTCGGACCACGGCCTCGACACGATGTTCGCGGCGGAGTGGACCGATGCGGACGTGGACCGGGACTTCGATCGACTCCGCACCGGGCATCCGCTCGGCGCCGACCAGGCGCTGCGCCTCAAGTCGGCCCTTCTCTACAAGCTCGCGATCCTGGATCACGCGAGGGGCTGGGTCCAGCAGTTCCATCTCGGCGCGCAGCGGAACAACAACACGCGGCTCCGCCGCGCGCTCGGTCCCGATACCGGATTCGATTCCATCGGCGACCTCGACCTCGCCCGGCCGCTCGCCAGGGTGCTCGACCGGCTCGACCAGTCGGATGAGCTCGCGAAGACGATCCTCTACAACCTCAACCCGCGCGACAATGCCCTGATGGTGACGATGATCGGGAACTTCCAGGACGGCACGGTGCCGGGGAAACTGCAGTACGGCGCGGCCTGGTGGTTCCTCGATCAACTCGACGGCATGACGGCGCAGCTCGACGCGCTCTCGGCCATGGGATTGCTGTCGAGATTCGTGGGGATGGTGACCGACTCCCGGAGCTTCCTGTCGTACTCCCGCCACGAGTACTTCCGCCGCCTGTTGTGCAACCTGCTCGCGGAGGATGTGAGAAGGGGCCGGCTTCCCGACGACAGGGACCTGCTCGGACGGCTGGTCCAGAACGTGAGCTTCTTCAACGCACGGGACTATTTTGGCTTCCCGCTCGGCCGAGCCGCCGACGGCGTCACCAGAACCGCGTAGACGGCGCACGCGTGTTCGCCCGGGTTGCGCGTCATCCGCCGACCTGCTAGGCTCGTGGCCATGATCGGAAGACATCGGATCGCTGCGCTTGCGGTCGTGTTTGCGCTGTGCGCGGCCTCAGCGAGCCTCGCCCAGAAGCCGAAGACGGCCAGCCAGGTGTTCCTCGAGTATCGAGCCGTATTCGAGAAAGCGAAGTCGATCGACGAAATCCTCCCGTTCATGGGAAAGAGCGTGATCGCGCAAATCATGAAGACCCCGCCCGCCGAGCGGAAGCAGATGTTCGAGATGATGCAGATGATGAGCGACACGCGCGGCGTGAAGGTCGTCAAGGAAACGCCCAACCCGCAGGGCGTCGAGCTCTCGGTCGAAGGCACCACGCCCGAACGGAAGAAGTCGACCGGCGCCGTCCAGATGATCAAGGAAGGAAACGCCTGGAAGGTCGACAAGGAGAAATGGCAGTAGGGGCGCGTTAGCTGATGATCGGCCTGATGGTCCTGGAGCCGACCCGGCCCAGCTCCTCCCTCAGCCGCTCGAACATCGCGTCGTCTCGATATGTTCCCAGGATGGCGCCGCCCGAGCCCGCGAAGTGGGCGCTGGCGCCGCAGGCGCGCGCCGTGTCGACCTGGTGGATCTGCCAGGGCGGCAGGCTGTAGATGCTCCGGCGCGCCTCGAAGTTCTCGTCGATGAGGGCCGCCAGCCGATCAGCCTCCCGGCGCAGGATGGCATCCCGTCCCAGCGCCGCCAGCTCGGCGCAGTGCGCCATCGCGTCGACGACCTTCCGTTCGCCGCGGTTGAACCGCTCGCGGATGTTGTTGTGGAAGACCTCGGTGGGCTCGCTGAGCTCGCCGTGGTAGGCCACGTAGACCGGCGGCAGGAGCGCCGGATCGAGCGGTTCGTACCGCGAGCAGACGAGACCGGCGACCTCGTGCTGACCGCTCCGGTCGAAGTCCATGTAGACCAGGCCCTCATAGACCTGGATGACGCGGTCCTGCAGCCCCGCGGTGATGCCGAGCTCGTCCTGTTCGACGCGCAGGACGAAGGTCGGCTGCGCCTCGCGCGGGATGTCGATGCCGTAGAACTCCATCAGGCACCGGAGCGTGGCGACAATCAGCGCGCTCGATCCGGCGAGGCCGACCTGCCTCGGGATGTTGGTTTCGTACCGCACGGAGAAATTGCGCTCGTGAAGTGGCAGCCGCCGGGCATCGCAGTACTCGACGAACCGCTTGACGGTCGCCTTGATGAGCCGGATGCCGCCGTAGTATCCGTGGAGCCGCACATCCCGCGCCAGGTCGTGGACCGACGCGAAGGTGGCGCGATCGCCCTCGGCCAGCACGATGTCCACCGAGTCCCACTCGTAGAGCACGACCTCCGCGAAGAAATTCCTGACGCTGATGGAGATCGTCTTGCCGCCATATCCGTCCGACGGGTTGCCCAGGAGGCCCGCTCTCGCGAAGGCCCGCTTACGCGTGAGGAACATGCAGCAATCTCTCGAGGTGGCGCCGAAGCGAGGGGCCGTAGCGCGGGTCGGCGAGCGCGAATTCCACGAACGCCCGGAAGTAGGAATCGAAGTTCCCGATGTCGTACCGACGTTCATCCCGGCGAAGCCGGACGCCGTAGACCCGGCCGCCGCCGCGGATGAGGTCGCGAATGGCGTCGGTCAGCTGAATCTCGCCGCCGGTGCCCGGCTCGGTCCGGGCAAGGGCGTCGAAGATCGCGGGCGACAGGACATAACGGGCCGCAATCGCCAGTCGGCTTGGCGCATCGCCCGGCCGAGGCTTCTCGACGAGATCCTCGACCTCGAATACGTCGCCGGCCGTCTTCGGCCTGGCAATCCCGTAGTTGGACACCTCCGACTC
Source organism: uncultured Acidobacteriota bacterium (assembly GCA_963695795.1). GTDB lineage: Bacteria > Acidobacteriota > Vicinamibacteria > Vicinamibacterales > JAKQTR01 > CAVOHU01. The sequence goes on from CAVOHU010000005.1 coordinate 300,737, forward strand.
GGCCACCTCCTCGAACGCGATGACGGCTGCTGCCTGACGGTCCACGAAGCAGCGCGTCATGCGCCCGACCACGTCGCTCTCGGCGTGCAGGCCGATGATCGAGTCGCCCAGCGCGACGACAAACGGCCGGTCGCCGACGAGCGGGCGGGCGCAGAGCACGGCGTGGCCGAGCCCGAGCGTCTGCCGCTGGCGCGTGTAGAAGTACTGCACGGCCGCGCGCTCGAATCCGAGCTCGGCCAGCAGCTCCTCCTTCCCGGTCTGGCGCAGGGTCTGGATGAGCTCGCCGTTCAGATCGAAATGATTCTCGATGGAGGCCTTTCCCGGGCCGGTGATGAAGAGCACCCGTTTCATTCCGACTCGGGTCAGTTCCTCGACGACATACTGCACGACCGGCTTGTGGCCGACCGGCAGCATCTCCTTCGGCTGGGACTTGGTCGCCGGTAGCAGCCGCGTCCCCAGGCCGGCGACCGGCACGACAGCGATGTCGATGTCCATGGGCGAAAGGTCAGTCAGTCGGACGGCGCGAGGCTGGCCGCGGGGGCACAGGGCATCTTATAGTACTCCCCCGGGCGGCACCGACTCGTCATCTTCGACCGGCCCCGTGTGCCTCCAGGACAGGAATGCGCGGTGCAGACACGCGAGGAACTGGCCAATCTCGAATTCACTCCCGACGAGATGCGATCGATGGGAGAAGCGACGCTCGCCAGGATCGTGGAGCATCTCGGCTCCGTCGGGCAACAGCCGTCCTGCGGCGACGTGCACGTCGAGGACCTGTGCCGCGCCATGCGCGAGGGGCCGCCTGAGCAAGGCGTGCCGCTGGCGCCGCTGCTCGACGAGCTGTTCGATCGGTGCATACCCCGCTCGTTCACGACACCCGGCCCCGGTTATCTCGCGTTCATCCCCGGGGGCGGGCTCTATCCAGGGGCGCTCGCGGACTTCATCAGCGCGTCCACGAATCGCTATACGGGTGTCTGGATGGCGGCGCCCGCTCTGGTGCAGCTCGAGGCCAACGTCCTCGAATGGCTGCGCACCTGGATGGGTTTTCCTGCCACCTCGCGCGGGCTGCTGACCAACGGCGGATCGATGGCGAACTTCAACGCGATTCTCTGTGCGCGCGAGCGGTACCTCGGACCCGAGCTCCGATCGGGCACGCTCTACACGTCGACGCACGTGCATCACTCGGTCGTCAAGGCGGCAAAGCTCGCGGGCATCCTCGCCGACCGCGTGCGGACGCTCCCGGTCGACGGTCGGTTCCGGATGCGGCCCGGCGCGCTCGCGCAGGCCATCGCCGAGGACCGCGAGCGCGGGCTCGTCCCGTTCATGGCCGTCTCGACTGCCGGCACGACCAACACGGGCGCGGTCGATCCGCTCGACGAGGTCGCCGACATCTGCGCCAGCCAAGGGCTCTGGCACCACGTCGACGGGGCCTACGGCGCGTTCTTCCACATGTGCGAGGAGCTTCGGCCCCTGCTCGAGGGGCTCGACAGGGCAGACTCGCTGACGCTCGATCCGCACAAGGGCCTGTTCATGCCGTACGGCGTGGGCGCGCTCCTGGTCCGGAACGGATCGCTCCTGCGCGCGGCACACTCGATGTCGGCCGGGTACCTCCCGCACACGCCCGAGGGCGACGAGTTCTACGATCCAAGCCAGTACGGCCCGGATCTGTCACGTGGGTTTCCGGGCCTGCGCGTCTGGCTCAGCGTGAAGCTCTTCGGCGCCGCGAAATTCCGCGCCGCGCTCGCCGAGAAACGGGCGCTCACGCTCGATGCCGCTCGCCGCATCGGCCAGCTGCCCGGCATCGTCATGGATGCAACGCCCCAGCTTTCGCTGTTTGCCTTCCATCTCACGAGGGAGGGGGCCTCGACGGAGGACGAGAACCGGATGACGCGCGAGCTGCTCACCCGCGTCACGGCGCGGGGCCGCGTCATGATCACCGGGTGCGCCGTCGACGACCGGTTTCTCGCGCGCGTGTGCGTGTTGAGCTTCCGGACGCGCCAGGCCCAGATTGACGCGTGCGTGGAGGACGTGGCGGCGGAGGCCGCCGGGTTGATCGCTGCCAGGTAGAGGCTGGGGGCTGGGGGCGCAAGGCCAGCGGACCGAAGCCCGTGCGGCCCTCTCTCGTAGGCCGGCTCTTCAGAGCCGGCACCTGCACGCGGCCAGTCACGACTCGAGAGGAATCGTCTCGATCTCCATCTCGAGCAGGTTCACGGTGAGCACCTTGTTGCGCAGCAGCGTGCCCTGTCCTATCAGAACCTTGCAGACTTCGGCGACCTGGAGACTCGCAACAACGGCCGGCGTGAACGACGGGTTGCCGAACCGGGCCTCGATCCCGCGATCCCGGGCGTGGCGGCTGTACAGGCGGGAGAGCGTCCGCTCGCCAGGGAAGATCGTCGTCACGTAGCCGTACCAGCCTGCGATCGCCCCGTGCACGAGCGGGATCCCGAGCGTGCCGCACGCGTCCGCGAGGGTGAGCCGCGCGGGCACTTCGTCGAGCGCGTCCGCGACGGCGTCGGCCCCGGCGAGCGCCGACGTGTCGTCGATCCCGAACGCGCGGGTGATGGCATGAACCGTGACCGCGGGATTCACCGCTGCAATCCGGGCCGAAGCCGCGTCTGCCTTGTTGGACCCCAGATTGGACAGCGTCGCCAGCAGCTGCCGATTGAGATTGTGATCGATGAAGTTGTCCGGGTCGACCGCGATCAGGTGGCCCACGCCGAGACGAGCCAGTTCCTCGAGCACGTACCCGCCGAGGCCGCCACAGCCGACCACCGCGACCCGGCTTCGGAAGAGCCTGAGCTGGAGGTCGATCGAGAGCATGGCGCGATTGCGCGTATAGCGCACGGGAAGGACTCCGGCCGAGAGGATCGCGTCCTCGCTTTCCGCGCAGGTCAGGCCAAAGTGCTCCATCACGGCGAGCTGACCCGGCCATGACAGCAGGTCCCCCTCGACGCGGCCGTCTAGGAACCGCCGAACGGAGTCGGTATCCGGCTGCCGATTCGATGCTGGTTCGCCTGGCGCCATCAGCCGCCTCCGACAAGCGGGAAGAGCAGCAGGGTGTCGCCGCTCTCGAGTACCCGGTCGAGTTCGGCCTCCCGTCCGTTGATGATCGCATTGCCGATGTCCGCCTCGGGAAGCGCGAGGGCGTCTGCGATCTGCCTGATGGTCGAACCGTCGGGGTAGTCGAGCACCCGTGTGTGGAACCGCCCGGTTCGAAACGCGAGGAAGAGCCTGACAGTGATTTGCATTTGCGCTGAACGCCCTGGTGCCCAATCGGGCGACCAGACCGGATCGCCCCTGCGACGCGCGCGGGTCGTCGGGCCTGAAGCCTGAAGCCCGAAGCCTGTAGCCTGAAGCCTATTCCATCTGGTCCAGATCCTTGAAGATCTCGTCCATCTCCTCGTTCGGGACATCGAACACGACATCGTACGGCGGGAGCTTCTCACGCGTCATCCACTCCGGCAGGCGATCGTGCGCCGGCGTGAATCCCGCGCGGCGATTGAACTCGCGCTCCAGCTTCAGCGTGATCTTGCCCAGTTCCTGCAGGACGTCTTCGCCGACGCTCCAGCCGTATCGGCTGTTGAGCAGGTCGCGGAGCGCGCCTTGCGCCGTCGTGAATCCCGGCCCTGACATGATGCACGCGCCGAGCGTGTCGTACCCGGCGATATTGATTTGGGCCGTGCGCGAGGCGGCCACCTGGCCCTTCGGATCGCGGTGATCGATCTTCATGCGCAGCGTCAGGCCCGAGGTGTGGTCTCCGCCCTGGGTGGAGGTCGCGAAGGTCACGCCCGTGCCCTTGATCGCGCGGGGGTCGTAGGCGGACATCGCGAGCCCCTTGGTCGCCGGCACGCGCTCGACGCCAAGGACCTTGCCGGTCATCACCGAGCCAGATCCGAGGATCCGCCCGAGCGGGGTATTCCGGCGAATCTCGCCCAGCAGCTCCATCGCCCGATCCACGTCACCCCACTGCATGAGCCCGGCCTCACAGGCCACGCCGATCGCGGCACCGACCTCGATCGAATCCAGGCCCATGTCGTCGATGGCATGGTTCAGCCGGCCGATCGCGTCGAGGCTCGGGATGTCGAGGTTCGGCCCGAGCAGGCCGATCGTCTCGTACTCGAGCGGCGACACGATGACCTGGCCATCGTCGCCGCCGAAGACGTTCGAACACTGAATCGTGCAGCCCGCCATGCACGCATGGGTCGGGTTGGACGGGGCGCCGCGCTGAAGCATCAGCTCGCGGGCACGTTCGCCGCTGACTTCCTCGGCCTTCCCGTAGCTGCCGGCAGAGAAGTTCCGCACCGGCAACGCGCCGAGCGCGTCGCACACCATGACGTTGGCGGCCGTACCGTAGTCGCGGTACGTGTGAATCGTCGGATGAACCGAGAGCGCCTGGTTGTATGCCTTCTGTGCGGCCCGGAACGCCGCCAGGTCCTGGATTGGCGGCTTCTGCCCGCCGGCATCGTCGAAGACGATCGCCTTGAGACCCTTGGATCCCATCACGGCGCCCATGCCGCCGCGGGCGTTGATGCGGGCCGGCACGCGATCCTTGTCGAGGTTCTGAATGCCCGCGGACGCGAGCCGGTATTCGCCGCCCTGGCCGATGAGCGAGATCGCGACCTTCTTCCCGAAGCGCTCGAGCAGCCGGGGAGCCACCTCGTAGACGCCATGGCCAACGAACTCATCGGCCGGCTCCCACCGGGCGCCGTCCATGCTGAGGTGCAGAATCCGGAGCCGGTTGTCCTCGGGCCAATCCTCCAGGATGAGGGCCTTGATGCCCATCGACGTGATGTGGAGCCCGGTGCTCCCGCCGGAGTTGCTCTCCCTGAAGCCGCCGGACAGAGGTGATTTCGCGCCGACCGACAGGCGATCGCACGCGCTGAGCATGTGGCCTACGAGCAGGCCCGGCGCGAAGACCAGCTTGTTTTTCGGGCCCAGCGGCTCACAGGTCGGGTCGATTTCGTCGAGGAGGATTCGGGCCAGCAGACCCCGTCCGCCGAGCCGGGCCCAGGTCTCAGGAACTGGTTCTTTCGTGAGCGACTTCGTGCGGACGTTGACGCGCCAGACTTTCAACTCGTATTCGGAGGGCATGTCGAATCCGTGCGATCAGCGTTTCCCCTTGTCGGCGAGCGCCACCGCGGCTTGGTGAAAGCTGAGGTCATAGTACTTCTCGGGAGAGGGCGGCGAGCCGTTCCACTGTTTCTCGATCTCCGCGCGCAGCTTCAGAACGTTCTTCAGCCCCTCGATGTCGAGGCGCGCGTCGGGGACCAGGCCGCCCTTGGGAGAAAGCCCCTGCGCGTACGCGTCGGCGGCCACTTCCGGGGGCACCTTGAGGCCGGTCGACAGCAGGGCGAGTGCCTCTGTCTTGTTCGCCGGCGCCATGAACCAGCGCAGCGCCTCGACGTAGGCGGCGAGATACCGCACGAAGGTGTCGCGGTTCTCCTTCGCCCACGCCCGCATCGCGAACGCCCCAACGCCTTGGTACGGCCCGATCAGCCGTGACGCGCTCCCGAGGCTCTTGAGCCCGGAGCGTTTCGCCTGGATGGAGGACGGCGGATTGAGCATCGTCGCCGCCAGCTCCTTGTCCTTGAGCATCGCCTGGAGCCGCTGCGGCGTTCCGCCGACCGCGTTCATGGTGTAGTCCTGGCCGGCCACGAGACCGTTCATCAGGAGAATCTTCCGGAGCTGAAGGGCGTAGGCCGTGTTCGGGGCATCCACGGCGACCGTCTTGCCGCGCAGCGCGGCGACCGACGCGATCTCGGGCTGCACGATCAGCTCCGTCATCGAGTCGTCGCTGCCGAGCGCAATCACGACATCGACGCCGTCGGATTCGGCCATGGCAACCGCGTTGTCGACCGCCGCGTGCGCGACGTCGTATTTGCCGGCAGCCAGGCCCTGGCGCAGGACGGTCGAGTTCGGCGTGAATTCGACCACCGCTTTGATCCCGTACTTGGCGAAGAGCCCCTGCGCCTCGGCCGCCAGGAGCGGGATGGTGGAGATGCCGCTGAAGGAAATCACTCTCACAATCGTCATGCTCGCCTGTGCGGGCGCACCGGCTGGCGTCGCCGGCGCTGCCGTCGAGGCGCCGAGCAGCGCGAGCGCGACCAGCGCCACGCCGCACCGGCACAAGATCGGGATTCGGTTCATTCGCATGTCGCGTGCCTCGGGTTCTTCCGGCCGGGAGGCCCTCGAGGTGGGCGGACCCGGCCGGCCGGTCACGATCTAGCTGGCGGGCTCGATGGCGCCTTCCGGGGCCTTCCCGTTGAACACCCTGGCGAGCGCGGCCGTGTCGAGCGCCTTGTCCCAGGCTGCGACCATGATCGTGACGACGCCGTTGCAGATCATGTTGGTCGTGCCGCGGGCCATCGACATGAAGCGTTCGATGCCGAGCAGGAGCGCCATGCCTTCCACCGGGACCGTCGGCATGGTCGCGAGCGTGGCGGCCAGCACGACGAACGCCGAGCCGGACACGCCCGCTCCGGCCTTCGAGGTGATCTTCAGGACCAGGAGGAACGAAATCAGCTGGGTCCAGGTCAACTGGATGTTCATCGCCTGGGCGATGAAGAGCACACAGATGGACTGGTAGATGGCAGAGCCGTCCTGGTTGAACGAGTAGCCGGTCGGCACCACCAGGCCGACCACGCTCTGCTTGCAGCCCGCCTCCTGGAGCTTGGTCATCAGCCTCGGCATCGCGACCTCGGAGGTCGAGGTGGCCAGCACGAGCAGGATCTCCTCCTTGATGTAGCCGAGGTACTTCAGGATGCGGAAGCCCGCGAAGCGCGCGCCGACGCCGAGGAAGACCAGGATGAAGATGATGCAGGTGACGTAGACCGCGCCCACCACGTTGAGCAGCGGGAGCAGGCTCTTGAGGCCGAACTTGCCGACGGCGAACGCCATGGCCCCGAAGGTGCCGATCGGCGCCAGGTTCATGATGAGGGCCAGGGCCGCGAAGAGCCACGACGAGACCTTCTCGACCAGGTCGAGGATCGGGCGTCCCTTCTCGCCGAGCTTCAGGAGCGCGATCCCCATGAGGATCGAGAAGACCATGATCTGGATGATGTCGCCGCTGGCGAACGCGCCGGTCGGCGTCTTCGGGATCATGTTCATGAAGAAGTCGACGCCGGTCGGCATCGCGGGCGGCGCGGCGGCCTGCACGCTCTTGAGCGCGGCCGGGTCGGCGTTGAAGCCGACGCCGGGCCGGTAGATCAGGCCGACGGCCAGCCCGAGCAGCAGGGCCACGGTCGAGGCGAGCTCGAAGAGCACGATCGCCCGGATGCCGATGCGCCCGACCTCCTTCATGTTCGACATCTTGGCGAGGCCGGCCACGACCGTCACGAAGATGATCGGCCCGATGATCATCTTGATCAGGTTGATGAACGCGTCGCCGAGCGGCTTCATCGCCGCGCCGGTCTTGCCATCGACCGCGCCGAGCAGGACGCCGATCCCCATGCCGATCAGGACCTGCACCCACAACTTCATGTAAAAGGGCTTGGCTTTCTTGTCAGCACCTGGCGCCACGTCTTCCTCCTTCCAGCACGGAGTGAATGATGACGGATGGCTATTCGGGATGCTCGACGGCGTGGCCGAGATCGCGGAGGAACTCGGCCCCCCGCGCGCCGTCCACGACGCGGTGATCGCACGAGAGCGTCACGGTCATCCGGGGCCGCACGACCGGGACCCCGTCGCGCGCCACCACGCGATCGGCGATGCGCCCAACCGCCAGGATGACCGCCTGCGGAGCGTTGACGATGGCGTTGAAGCCGTCGACGCCGTACATGCCGAGATTGCTGATGGTGATCGTGCCTCGCGCGAGATCGTCCGGACGGAGGTGGCCCGCCTTCGCCCGGTCCACGAGCTCCCGCCGGCGGCGCGCGATGTCCTGCAGCGAGAGGCGGTCGGCGCCGTGTATCACGACCACCACGAGGCCGTCATCGACCGCTGTCGCGATCCCGACGTTCACATCGGGATGCGGTCGGACGGCGCCATCGACCCAGCTCGCATTCACGCCGGGGTGCGTGCGCGCGGCCGCGGCGACGGCCGAGACGAGCTGGTCGGTCACGGTGACCGGCTCGGCCGGCCCGCCCTCGGTTGGCGCGTTCGCGCGCTGGCGCGCCTCGATCAGGGCCGCGGCATCCAGATCACGCGTCAGGAAGAAATGCGGAACGGTGGTCCAGGCCGAGGTCACGCGTTCCGCCATGATTCGCCAGGTTGTGCTCGGCGCGATGGCCGATCCGCCCTTCGGCGCGCGCGAGGCTGCCTCGAGGTCTGCGGCGGTGACCGCGCCGCCCGGTCCCGACCCCGCCACGCCGCTTGGATCGAGGCCGCGCTCGGCCGCCAGGCGCCTCGCTTTTGGGGAGAGCATCGGGCGCTCGGCCGCGGGCTTCACCGGCTGAGGCACCTCGGCCGGCTGCGCGTCGGGCTTGACCGCCGGGATGCCGGCTCGGCCCGACACGTGCAACTCCGCTCGGGAGGGCAGCGCCTCGCCCGGCCCGAGGATCCAGGCGATGACCTGGCCGACCGCGATGACCTCATCGGCCTTCGCGGTGACGCCGGCCAGCACGCCGCCGGCGTCGGCCTCGATGTCGATGACCGCCTTGTCGGTCTCCACCGACATCAGCAGGTCACCCTTCGCGACGACGTCCCCTTCCTTCTTGTGCCACGCGACGAGCTTTCCCGTCTCCTGCACCATCTCGAGCGCAGGCATCACGACGCTGGTTGCCATCCCGTTGTTCCCCTAACGCTTCAAAACGGCCTCGGGCTCCACCGTCGGCTTGAGGCCGGCGGCGGCAATCATCTCCTTCACCCGCTCGCTCGGCGGATTCTCGTGCTCGCGCGTTGTGGGCAGCGGGCCTTCGACCGTGACGTAGCTGGCGCCGGCCACCATGAGTTTCTCGGCGGGGAACCGTGTGATGACCTCGTGGCCGGTCGGCGTCACGACGATCTCCTCCTCGATGCGTGCCGCGCCGAATCCGTCCTTCGATGGCCAGAACGTTTCGAGCGCAAACACCATGCCCGGTTCGAGCGTGTAGGGATGGTCGAGCGAAACCAGCCGGCTGATGACGGGCCGCTCCCAGATCGCCAGGCCGACGCCGTGCCCGTACTGGAGCGCGAAGGCTGCTTCCTCGTTGGGGAAGCCGAACTCCTGCGCCTTTGGCCACACCGACGCGACCTCCGCGGTCGTGCGCCCCGGCCGGATGAGCTCGATGGCGGCATCCAGGTACTCACGGCACCGCTTGTAGGCGTCGACCATGTTGTGCGACGCGTAGCCGATGGCGAAGCACCGGTAGTAGCAGGTCTTGTAGCCCATGTAGGTCTGCAGGATGTCGTAGTAGACGGGATCGCCGGGCCTGAGCGACCGATCGGAGAAGACGTGCGGATGCGGGTTGCCCCGTTCGCCCGAAATCGCATTGACGGCCTCGACATACTCCGACCCGAGGTCGTAGAGCACCTTGGACACGAGGCCGACCGCCTCGTTCTCACGCATCCCGGGCTTCATCGCGCGGTAAAGATCGTCGTAGGCGGCATCGACCATCATCGCCGCGTGGTTGAGCAGCGCGATCTCGTCCTGTGACTTGATGACCCGCGCCTCCGACATCATCGCCTGGCCATCGACGATCGTGAGGCCTTCCTTCTGAAGCGCGAAGAGGACCGGCGGCTCGATCAGGTCGATGCCGACCGGGGCCTTGTGGAGCCCGCGCATCTCGAGCTCGCGCTTGATCTTCTTCGCCACGTCCTCGGCGCGGCCCATGTCGGGCGTGATCGCGCCGCGTAGCATCGAGATGCCCGCGCGCGATCGCTCGCCGAGCCACGGGCAGAAGAGCTGGTGGTGCCTGGCGGCCGAGCCGAAGTCCCAGAGGATCGGCTCGTCGCCCCGGGGGAGCAGGGTGAACCGGTTGGCCTTGTCCTGCGCCCACGTGCCGATGTGCGTGGAGGTCAGGTACCGGACGTTCGTCATGTCGAAGCAGAGCAGCGACCCGAGGTCGGTCGGTTCCATGACGGCCCGCGCGCGCGCCAGCCGTTCGCGGCGCAGTCGGTCGAAGTCGATCCGCTGCTCCCAGTCGACGGCCATCGTTCCGTATGTCTTGATCCCCATGATGGTCTCCTGCACTCAATTCGACTTGAAGAGGCCTCGTACGAGTTCGACGATGGCCTGTTCAGTCGGAACCGTGACGTCTTCGAGCGGCGGCGAGAACGGCACGGGCACGTCCATGGCGCCCAGCCGTTTCACCGGCGCATCCAGGTGGTAGAACGCTTCGTCCGCGATGATTGAGGCGATTTCCGCCGTCACGCCGTACTGCTGGTGGCCCTCGTCGACGACGACGGCACGGGAGGTCTTCTTCACCGATTCGACGATCGTCGCGCGGTCGAGCGGGGAGGTCGTGCGCGGGTCGATGACCTCGGCGCTGATGCCGAGCGGCTCCAGCAGGCGCGCGGCCTCGAGCGCGGTCTGCACCATGCTGCTCGTCGCGACGATGGTCACGTCGGTGCCCGGGCGCTTGATGTCCGCGACGCCGAAGGGAATCGTGTATTCCTCGGCCGGCACGGGGCCCTTCAGGCGGAACATCATCTTGTCTTCGATGAACACGACGGGGCTCTCGTCGCGGATGGCCGTCTTGAGGAGCCCCTTCGCGTCGTAGGGCGTCGAGGGGAGCACGACCTTCAGGCCCGGGACGTGACTGAGCCAGACGTGAAGCGACTGCGAGTGCTGCGCCGCCGATCGCCGGGCGGCGCCCATTGTCGTGCGGAGCACCATGGGGACCTTGAGCTTCCCGCCGGACATGTAGTGAATCTTCGCCGCCTGATTCACCATCTGGTCCATCGTCAGGGTGAGGAAGTCGCCGAACATGATGTCGGCGACCGGCCGCATGCCGGTCATGGCGGCGCCGACCGCCACGCCGGTGAACCCGGCCTCCGAAATCGGCGTGTCGATCACGCGCGAGGTTCCGAATTCCTCCACCAGCCCGGACAGGACCTTGAAGGGCGTCCCGGCCTCGGCCACGTCCTCGCCCAGGATGACGACGCGGGCGTCGCGGCGCATTTCCTCCGCGAGCGCCTCGCGGATCGCCTCGGCAAACGTCAACTCGCGTTCGGTGGTCTCAGGCATAGACGTGAAGTCGGACATCGGCCGCGACGGGATAGGGGGCGTCGAGAGCGAAGCGCGCCGCAGCCTCGATCTCCTCGCCGGCGTGCGCCCGAGCCTGCTGAAGGGACTCCGGGGTGGCCATGCCCTGCTCGCACAGCCAGTCGCCGAACCGCGCGATCGGATCACGGGTGTTTTGCCACTCGTGCTCCTCTTCCTTCGAACGGTAGTACGCGCGGTTGATGTCGCCGACATGATGGCCGTGGTACCGGTAGGTGTCGCAGAGCAGGAACCCGGGGCCGGCGCCCGCGCGGGCACGCGCGACCATTTGCGTGGCGGAGGCGAGCACCGCGCGCACGTCCTGGCCGTCGATGTGCTCGGCGGGGATCCCGAAGGCCGCCGGCCTGGCGAGAATCTCGCCGGAGGTCGTCTCCGAGAAATGGGTGTACTCGTTGTAGAGATTGTTCTCGCAGACGTAAATCACGGGCAGCGCCCAGAGCCCCGCCAGGTTCATCACCTCGTAGAGCAGGCCTTGGCCGAGCGCGCCTTCCCCGAAGAAGCACACGGAGACGCCGCCCGTGCCGAGCTTCTTGGCCGAGAACGCCGCGCCGGTCGCGATGCCGGCGCTGCCGCCGACGATGGCGTTTGCGCCGAGATTGCCCGTGTCCGGATCGGCGATGTGCATCGACCCGCCGCGGCCCCCGCAGTAGCCGGCTTCCTTGCCGAGCAACTCGGCGAACATCAGGTCCGGTGTGGCTCCCTTGGCCAGGCAGTGGCCGTGGCCCCGATGGGTGCTCGTGATGTAATCGTCCTTCCGCAGGGCCTGGCAGACCCCGACGGCGACGGCCTCCTGGCCCGAATACAGATGGGCCAGGCCTGGCATGATGGCGCGCTTGTACAGGTCGTTGACCTTGTCCTCGAATGCGCGGATGTGGACCATCTGGTCGTACATCTGCAGCGCGCGTTCGACAGCGAGGGTCGGCCCGGCGCCCCGGGTCGTCGTGGCAGTCGTCACTTCGTCACTCCAGCCAGGCGGACGAGGACGTCGAACACGCTCGACATCTCCTGCTCCGCGAATCCCATGCCTCGGGCCGCCGTGAGAACCTCGTTGCTGGCGGCCGCCGAGGGCAACGGCACATTGAGGCGCTGGCCCATCGCCAGCGCGAGGTTGAGGTCCTTCTGCATCATGATCACATTGAACCACACGGGGTCGGGCGGCGTGAGGAGAAAGGGCCCCCGGTACTTCAGCATCGGCGAGGCGACCGCGCTGTTGAGGAGCACCTCGATCGCGACATCGCGCGGAATGCCGTTCTTCTCCGCAAGGAGCACCGATTCCGCGAACGCCTGCATCTGAACGCCGATGCTCAGGTTCACGGCGATCTTCATCGCCACCGCGAGCCCGTTGCCGCCGACGTGCGTGACCTTCGGCCCGATGTCGAGGAGGACCGGCTTCACCCGCTCGAACGCGTCACGCGGCCCGCCGACCATGATCGACAGCTCGCCCCGCTGAATAGTCACGACGCTGCCTGACACCGGCGCGTCCAGCATGACGGCTCCGCACGCGGCCACCTTGGCGGCGACTTCGCGGCTGGCATCGGCGTCGACGGTGCTCATGTCGACGAAGGTCTTTCCCGCGCCGAGACCCGCGAGGATTCCGTCCGGGCCCCCCGTCGCGCCGCGCAGCGCCGCGGTGTTCGGGAGCGAGGCGAACACGAGATCGCACGATTGCGCCACGGACCTCGCCGAGTCGGCCATCGTGAGGCCCGCGTCCACCAGCCATTTCGCTTTCTCGGGGATGACGTCGAAGCCAACGACGGTATGGCCCTTGTCGAGCAGCCGCTTGGCCATGTGGCCGCCCATCACGCCGAGTCCGACGAAACCGACCGTTGCCATTCCGGATTTCCCCCAACGGACCTCGGGAGAGCCGCCTCCCGGTTTGCCCGAATCCCCGTCAGTCTGGTCGCTGGCCAGGGCTGCGCGGCCGGCGCGCCAGCGCGGTTGCCGGCCTAGCGAGCCGTCCCGGCCATCGCGGCCAGTACGTCGAACATCACGGCGAAGTCCTTCTTCTCGTGGCCCATTGCACGCGCCGCCGTCAGGAACTCATTGGTCGTGGCCGTCGTCGGCAGCGGGACGTTCAGCTGCTGGCCCATCGCGAGCGCGAGGTTCATGTCCTTCTGCATCATGTTCACGTTGAACCACGCTTCGTCGGGGAGCGCGATCACGAACGGGCCCCGGTACTTGATCATCGGGGAGGCAATGACGCTGTTGACGAGCACCTCAACGGCTGTCTGCCGTGGAATGCCGCTCTTCTCGGCGAGCAGCACCGCTTCGCAGAACGCCAGCATCTGTACTGCCAGCCCGAGGTTCGACGCGATTTTCATCGAGAGCGCCAGCCCATTGGCGCCGACGTGCGTGACCTTCGGCCCCAGGTCGAGCAGCACCGGCTTCGCCCGCTCGAAGGCCGGCGCGGACCCGCCGACCATGACGGCGAGCGTGCCGTTCTTGAGCGAAATGTGGTTGCCCGACACGGGTGCGTCGAGCATCTCGGCGCCCTTCGCGGCGACGCGCGACGCCAGATCGCGGCTGGCCGCGGCGCTAATCGTGCTCATGTCCACGAAAAGCTTCCCGCGTCCGAGGCCCGCCAGGATCCCGTCGGGCCCCTCGGCGACGCCGACGAGCGCCTTGGTGTCGGTCACCATCGAAAGTGTGATGTCGGCGGCCTCGGCCACGCCTCGTGGCGTGTCGGACCAGCGCATGCCCGCCCGCTCGAGCCACTGCGCCTTGGCTCGGGTCCGGTTGTAGCCCGTGACGGCGTGTCCCCTCTCGAGCAGCCGGTTGACAATCTGACCGCCCATCAGTCCGAGGCCGACGAATCCCAGGTTTGCCATGGTGTGAGGTCTGTGATCCGGTTAGAGAGAGGCGGCCTTCCGGCTCGAGTCGGTGCCCGCATCGGGCTGGGAGTCCACGGTGACCTGCTCGAGGTGCATTCGCATCTGGCGCCGCGCCTCGTCGGCATCCCGGCGCTCGACGGCTTCGAGGATGCGGCGGTGATACTCGACGCCGTGCGTCGGCCCGAACTGAGAGCCGAACACCCGCATACGCTGCTCGCGGAGCAGGCCGACGATCGAATCGATGAGCGCCAGGACGAGCGGGTTCTGCGCGGCCTCGGCCAGCGCCAGGTGGAAGTCCAGGTCCGCCTCGATGAACGCGTCGGCGGACTCGAGATTGGCTTCCATCCCCGCCAGCGCTTCACGCAGCTGAACGATGTGGCGGTCCTCGGCGCGCGCGGCCGCGCGGGCGGCGATCTCGGGTTCGAGGATCGCGCGCACGTCCTCGAGAGAGGCCGCGTCCTCCGGCCGCGAGAGGTTCACCATCAACGCCAGCGATTGGCGGACCGGATGCGAGATGTCGTCGATGACAAACGTGCCTCGCCCCGGGCTCGCCTCGACCAGGCCCTTCTCGCAGAGTGTCTTGACGGCCTCGCGAACCGCGGTGCGGCTGACGCCGAACTGCTCCGCCAGCTCACGCTCAGCCGGCAGCTGGTCTCCGGGTTTGAGCTGTCCTGCGCGGATGGACTGCTCGATTTGCTCGACGATTTGCTGGTAGAGCCTGGATGCCCGCACTGCTGTATACATATGAGGGTCCCTCTGCTGCCACCGAGCCCATCCTTCGCACGGCCAACCACGTCTGGGGCATCTGAGGACCGCTGCTCACGCCGACCGACCGACTCGCTCAGGCGACACGAACCACCTGGCCGGTCGTTTGGACTGTTGATGGAGTCGACCAGCCCATTGGTCCAACCACCATACCAGGGAGGGTAACACCCATCCGATCTACAACGCAATGAATTTCTTGACATGGTCTAGTCATCGAGTGGTAGAGTGGTCCAACCAATTCTGCGATAAAACGGCCTGTCTGAGCCCTGGCCCGAACCCTATCCGGGCGGGCGGCCAACATCGCACACACGAGCGCGTCGGGGAGCGACGTCCAGGCGCAGACGCGGCCGGCCTGAATGTCCAGGCGAGAACGAGGCCCGGCAGGATTCGATGATGAAATCGTGGATGACCACAGTCGGGTCGTCGGTCATGGTCCTCCTGTTCCTCGGCGGGAGCGCCATGATCGCGTATGGACGCTGGGGGCAGCCGATCGCTGCCGCGGACGCCGCACTCTCAGCGGGTGAGGTGGGACGCGCACTCGACGCCTATGCGGCTGCCGAGAAACGGTTCGATGCGCTGCCGCTCCTGAAGCGGCTGTTGCCGTCCGAGTACGACCGTATCGTCGCCAACCAGCTGCAGCTGCTCTTTCACTCCGATCGCAACGAGGACACGGTCGAGAAGGCGGCGCGCGCGCCGGAGGGCGCCAACCCGCACTTCTGGGCGGCCGCTGCGTGCTTCGAGCAGGGCCGAGCGGAAGACGACTCGTCCTCGAGGCTGGCGTGGTTCGGCCGCGCGCAACAGGAACTGATCAAGGCGGTCGCCGCCGCGCCCGACGACTGGGACGCGAAGTACGACCTGGAGCTGGCGCTGCGACTCACCTTCGAGATCCGCCGCCGGCCGAAGACACCCCCGGGCGACGTGATGAAGCTGCTCAGGCCGGACCCCGCGCCGGGCTCCGCACCGATCAAGCGCGCAGGCTGATCGGATTCTGCGATGCGACTGCTTCGCCCCGACATGCTGCAATGGCTGCTGGTTCTGCCGGTCCTCGCGGCCTGCTGGATGCTGCAGAGCTACTACCGGCGACGGGTGGGACGCGCCTCGCCCGTGTCGCCGCGGTTCCGCGACCTGTCGCGGCGGACGGGTGCCCGCACCCGGGCCACGACGCTCGCCGCGGCCGTCCTCTGCGCCGGCACGATGGTCGTCGCGCTGGCGCGGCCGCAGCTCAGCGTGGCCTCGAGCGATCCCCAATACGAGCGGCAGGACCTCATTATCGTCCTCGATCGCTCGGTCTCGATGCGCGCCCGCGACATCGCGCCGTCGAGACTCCTCCGGGCGACCGCCGAGATTCGGAACTTCCTCCGGCACCGCCCGGAGGCCATCGACCGCGTGGCGCTGGTGGGATTCGCGGATTCCTCGCTCGTCCTCTCGTATCCCACGGCCGATCTCGGCAGCCTCTTCTTCTACATGGACTGGATCGACGACGATCCGACGCCGCTCTACGGCACGAACATGGGCGGCGCGCTGAACAAGGCGCTCGCCCTGATCGAGAAGGACCAGCGCAAGACGCGGAAGCTCGTGCTGCTGATTTCCGACGGAGAGGACCTGGGCGCTGAACTGGCCGGGGCACTCGACCGGTTCCGCGCCGCGCGCATCCGCGTGAATTGTCTGGGCGTCGGATCCGACATCCCGGCGCCGATTCCGGCCGGCCCGAACCAGAGCGAGATGGCCGTCATCATCAACGAGAAGGACGAGCTCGAGGCGGCGCGGCGCTCGGCCCTCGAGTCGCGCGGGGAGTCGGCGCTTCTCGACGAGGAGGACCGCCCGATGATGACGCGGTTCTCGGAGGTGACCCTCCGGCAGATCGCCGACATCACTGGCGGCCGCTACCTCCGATCGTCGAGCGGAACCGAGATGGCCGCAGCCATCGACGCCATCGTCCGGGGCGAGCGCAAGCTCGTCGGGTGGAAGACCACGACAGACTACAGGGATCTGTACGGTGCCGGCCTGGCGGCGGCGATCGTTGCCGGCGCGGTGTTGTGGCTGATCCTCTAGGCAGACAACCCACCGTCATGCGAAAAGACCAGGACACCCTCCAGGCGCCGACCACCTCCGAGAGTGCGTTCGAAATTGTCGCGGCGCTCGAGCAGGAGATCGGCAAGGTGATCGTCGGCCAGCACGCCCTCATCAGGCGGCTGCTGACCTCGCTGTTCGCCGCCATTCCCTTCGCGACGCTGCGCAGCGGCGCCAGCACGGGCTGCGGCCATGTCCTGCTCGAGGGCGTGCCCGGTGTTGCCAAGACGCTCGTCGCCACCACGATCGCGCAGGCGATCGCCGCCGAGTTCCAGCGCGTCCAGCTCACCCCCGACCTGATGCCGGCCGACATCGTCGGCACGCGGATCTACGATGCGGCCACGGCGACCTTCCGGGTCGAGAAAGGGCCGATCTTCACGAACATCCTCCTTGCCGACGAGGTGAACCGCTGCACGCCGAAGACGCAGAGCGCGCTGCTCGAGGCCATGCAGGAGCGGCAGGTCACGCTGGCCGATGAGACGTTTCCCCTGGCGGATCCGTTCTGGGTCCTGGCCACGCAGAACCCGGTCGAGCAGGAGGGCGTCTACTCGCTGCCCGAAGCCCAGCTCGATCGGTTCTCGATGATGCTGCGCGTGGGCTATCCATCGGCGGACGAGGAAACCCAGATGCTGCGCCGCCGGCTCGCCAGGACCTCGGTCGAGCCGCGCATCTCCCCCGGGCAGGTGGTTCAGCTGCGCGAATTCATCCGCGACAGCGTGCACGTCGACGATCGCGTCAGCGAGTACATCGTCAGACTCGGCCGGGCGACTCGGGCCCCCGACCAAGCCGGCTGTCCGCACCTGAAGGAACTGATCCTGCTCGGCATCTCGCCCCGCTCGTATCAGCACATGTTCGCGCTGGCGCGCGTGACGGCGTTCCTCCACGGCCGCGCCTACGTCCTGCCGGACGACGTGAAAGACATCATGTGCGACGCGACCCGCCACCGCATCATCAGGACCGTCCGCGCACAGGCAGAAAACGTGGACGTCGACGAAATCCTCCTCGAACTCGCGAGAACGGTGCCGATCCCATGACATCCGAGCGCTCCAGCCGGGCCGCCCTCGTCGCCATCCTGACCGCCGGACTCGCGGTCGCGGCAGGCATCGTCTGGCCGGCCGAGATCGCCGCGCAGCCGGCGCCGAATTCCAGGCCCTCTTCCGCCCAGCCGGCGCCGAAGGGTGCGGTCCAGCCGGACCGCCAGAAGCGGCAGACCGAGGCGGCCGGCCTCAGGGACTACGTCGTGGTGAAGTCGTCGGTGGACCGGAGCGCGGTCTGGATCGGCGACCGCTTCTCGTTCATCGTCGAGGTCGAGTGCAGCCACGGCACGGACATCCTGACCGACGATCTCTCTCGCGATCGGCTTCAGCTCGACGAGCTCGACATCCTCGGCGTGGAGGAGAGGCGCGATGACCGCGGCAACGGCCGCGTCGCGTACCGCTTCGTCTACCGGCTGACGACCTACAGCTTCGAGCCGCCGGTGAAGAACATCCGCGAGATGCGCCTTCGCTACTTCGTGCGGCGCCCTGGACAGCGGACCGAAGACATCGCGCCCGAAGGGGAAGTCCTGGTTCCCGGGACGCAGGTCTCTGTGCGGAGCCTGCTGCCCGACGACGCGAACTTCACCAAGTACCGAAGTGATCGGCCGCCGCTGGCGCGCTCCGCGGTGTTCGCGCAGATGGAGCGTATCGGAATCGGCCTCGTGATTGTCTCCATCGTGCCGGCGGCCCTCCTGGTCTTCTCGCTCGAGCGCCGATGGCGCCACCGCCGGCGCCGCCAGAGCGCGAGGAAGCTGCGGCACGACGAACGCGTCTCGCTCGACGACGTGCGGGCGCTCGACGTCGGGGGCGAGGAGGGACGCAAGCAGGTCTTCGACCAGCTGAGCGCGCTCGTGCGGAAGCACGTCACCGGCGCGTGGGGCGTGAACGCCGACGGCCTGACGGTGGCGGAAATCACCGCCGCGCTCCGCGAGGCGGGCAAGAGCGAGCTCTCGGCTGAGGCGACCTCGTTCCTCGACACCTGTGAAAAGGCGAGATATGGAAGCGCCGCCGAGCTGCCGTCGCGCGAGGCATGCCACGCGGCCATCGATCGGGCCGAGCGGCTGGTCGGCCTCGGGCGGGCCTGATGCGTTTTCTGCGGCCGGACCACGGCTGGTGGCTCCTGCTGGCGCTGGCGGTCGTGCTCCTGATCCAGTGGCGGCGGCGGAGGCGCTACGCGGCGTCGACGACCATCGACCTCGTGGACTCCTCCAGCCGCGCCAGCCTCGTGCGCCGGATTCCCTCGCTGATGCTGTTCGCGTCGTTGGCGCTGGCCGGCCTGGGGTTCATGCAGCCGGTCCTTCCGTACTCCGAAGGCGAGGTCAAGTCCCGAGGCCTGGACCTCGTCATGGTGCTCGACCTCTCGTCCAGCATGCAGGAGCCGATCGGCATCCAGGCGATGCAGCGCTCCGCGGGGCCCATCGTCGAGGGATCGACGGCTCCGAGGGCCGTTCAGCCTGAACTCAAGACCCGGCTCGAAGCGACGAGGGACGCCATCAGGCGCTTCGCGGCCCGCCGGCGAGGCGACCGCCTCGGCCTCGTCGTGTTCTCCGACAACGCGTATGTCGTCAGCCCTCTCTCTGCCGATCACGAAGCCATCCAGCGGTACATCGAGATGGTCGACAGCGAGCTCCTCAAGGGAGAGGGGATGACGGCGGTGGGCGAGGCGCTGGCGCTGGCCAACTACCTGCTGGCGCGCCAGACCGTGCCTGGCGACGCGCGCGGTCGCGTGGTGGTGCTCTTCACGGACGGCGAGACCAACCGCGGCCGTGATCCGATCGAGGTCCTGGCGCAGTCGGATGCCGCGCATATCCGCGTGCACATCGTGGGCGTGGATCTGGAGGCGCGGGTCCGGCAGAAGCCGGACGTCGAGCGCCTGGTCGCGGCGGTCCGGGGCTACGGGGGGCGCTACTTCGACGCGAACACGGTCGCGGATCTCGACGCCGCTTCGCGCAACATCGACGGAATCGAGAAGGGCGTGATCACGACCAAGGTGTACCTGCGCGATGTGCCGGTCTTCCACTGGTTCGTGCTGCCCGCGCTCGTCTGCCTCGCGCTGACCCTGGCGCTCTACACGATTCCGCACTTCACGGACCAGACATGATTCCCGACCACATCATGCGCGAGCTGCGGTATCTCGAGGTGTACTCGGCCAAGAAGATCCGCAACCTGCGGGTGGGCGCTCACACGAGCCGGCTTCGCGGCACCGGATTCGACTTCCAGGAGCTGCGACCCTACAGGCCCGGCGACGATGTGCGCACGATCGACTGGAGCGTGACCGCCCGCATGAACGCCCCGTACGTGCGGGAGACCCGCGCCGAGCGCGAACTGGACATCATGATCGCGCTCGACATCTCGCGATCGATGGAGCTGGGCACTTCGCACGCGTCCAAGAAGGAGGCGCTCGCGATCATCACGGCGTCGCTCCTCTTCTCGGCCCTCTCGGACCAGATCAACACCGGCTTCCTCGCCTTTGCCGACCGCGTCGTCGACTTCACGCCGCCCCGGCGCGCGCGCGCCGATGCCTGGATGATTCTCGAGCGGCTCTGGTCGCAGGCTCCGCGCCCGGGGCGCACGACGATTCTGCCCGCCGTGCGCGCCCTGGTGTCGAGGCTCAAGCGGCTGACGGTCATTTTTCTCGTGTCCGACTTCATGACCCACGAGGACGTGTTCGGCAGCAGCGACCTTTCCGTGCTGGCCGCCCATCACGACGTCATCGCGGTCGTTCCTGAGGACCCCGCGGAGTCGACGCTGCCGGCCGGGCTCGGCTACCTCCGCCTGCGGGACCTGGAGTCGGGCCGGGTCGAGACGGTCGGGCTGGGCCGGCGCGCCCGAGCGGCATTCGCGGAGCGCGCCCGGCAGCGCCGCGAAGCGCTCACGCAGGCCTTCTACCGGGTGCCGATGGATCACGTGTTCGTGCGTACGGACCAGAACCCGGTCGAACAGATGTTGTCGCTCTTTGCGACGAGGGTCAGGGCGTAGCAATCGCCTGGCGGCGAGTCCTTCCCGGGCCTGCCGCGCGAATCGATCCCGCTGAACGGCCCGGGGCGTCTGCAGCCGGCACTGCGCCCGGCGCGTCGCCGCCGGCCTGCGCCTCCTGCGCCTGGTACGCGGCGGCCTGGGTGAGGTGCTCGTTCATGGCGTCGCGGGCCGCCTTGGCGTCGTGGGATCGGATGGACTGATACACGCGGCGATGCATCTCGGCCGCATCGCGCAGGTTCCGATCGGTGGCAAGCCCGGCCGTCTCGCGGCGGCGCTTGTAGTAGAGGTTCGAGATCATCTCCATCACGGCGGCGATGATCGGGTTCCCGGAGGCCGCGCCGACCGACCGGTGGAAATCGACGTCGTGATCCAGGAACCCGATCGGGTCGTCGATCGCGGCGAACAGATTCGCCACCTCCTCAGCCATCGTGGCGAGCTGATCCGGTGTGGCCCGTTCGGCGGCCAGCCCGGCCGCGCCAACTTCGAGGATCCGGCGCGCCTCGTACATTTCCTCTCGCGTGAATCCGTGAAGCGCCGCCAGGAAGCCCAGGGCGTCGCTGCCGAGCGTCGGCCGGCCCGCGGGGATGTAGGTGCCGGACCCGTGACGCGACTGGACGACGCCCATCGCCGAGAGCGCGCGCAGCCCGGCCCGGATCGTGGGGCGGCTCACGCGGATCTGCGAAGCGAGGTCACGCTCCGCGGGCAGCCGGTCACCGGGCCGAAGTTGGCCCTGTTCGATCAGGGACCGAACGTGGGAGACCACTTGTTCGGTCGACCCTTCCCCCCTCTCCCGAGGTGCCCGGCCGGTGGTGACTAGCTTCTTCATGGTTTCGGCTTCACTCCAGTTCGTCGCGACTCAAGTGGACTGACCACTGGCCTGACACTCTACTCGAGCGCGGCGCACTGTCAAGGGACAGAAGGTGGCAGCGCGCGATACGTCAAGCGGCTGAAGCGAGCTTCGCCGGTCCCGGCGGCGTAGATCGCCGGCCGCAGGCTGAGGAAGTCATAGGCGACGTTGTGGTGGTATCCGGACACCTCCATCCGCGTCCCGAACCTCTCCCAGTTCGACCCGTCGCCGCTGTACTCGATCGTCACGATGTGGCGATCGTTGGTGAGCCTGAGGTGCACCGTCCGGCCGAGAGCGGCGGGCTTCTCCGAAGGACGCTCGGTGCCGTAGCGGTGCATGACGAAGGTCGTCGCCGACACGCCGAGCCCCGCGTAGAGCCGGCTGTTGTAGAAGAGCAGCAGTCCCGCGGTGGTCCCGGGGCCGATGGCGATCTCGACTTCGACCTGGTACGAATGGTCGCCGCAGACGAACCACAGCGGGTTGCTGTCACGCGGTGCGGTCCCCCTCGCCTTCAGGATGAGGCTGTGGTCTTCGTACCTGTACCGGAGCTGGTCGGATGCGTCGCCATTGTAGAAGCTCCACTGCACGCCCATCTTGTTCGTCGAGAAATCATCGGACAACGGCATCCCGTGCGTGACGGCCGTACCCGAGGGCATCGGGATCGGCTTCGCGACATCTTTTCCGGCCGCGGCAAACCACCCGTCACTCGTCCACTCGATGGGCTCGACGAGCGTCTGGCGCCCGAGGGTGTAGAAGCCGTTCTCGTAGGCGTGGTAGACCGCGTACCAACCTCCGCCCGGACCTTCCACCAGCGTAGCGTGACCCTTGGACCACCACCGCTCGGTGGCCGATCGCGTCCGGATAATCGGGTTGTATGGGGAATTCTCCCAGGGCCCCGCGAGCGACCTTGCGCGGGCCGCCACGACCATGTGGCTGGTCGGAGGACCGGAGGTCCCTCCCTCGGCGAGCACCATGTAGAAGTAGTCGCCGTGGCGGAGCATCTTCGGCCCCTCCTGGGCGAAGGTCTCGACGACCCAGTCGTCGGGGTACTTCCAGCCGTCGTAGACCTTCTCCATGTGGCCCACCACCGACAGGCCGTCGGCGGCCAGCCGGACGCGGTAGCCTCCGCTCAGGAACAGGAACCGGGATCCGTCGGTGTCGACCGCGTGCCCCGGATCGATGCGTCCGATCTTGAGATCGATCGGATCGCTCCACGGGCCGCGAATGTTGTCAGCCCACGTCACGTAGTTGGAGGCATAACCCGCACGACGGCCCGGGAAGTAGATGAAGTAACGTCCGCCCTGCTTGATGAGGTCGGGCGCCCAGACCGACCCGACGTTCCGGGTCAAGGCCGGCCCGACAGGCTCCCAGTTCACCAGGTCCCGAGAGTGCCAGATCATCAGTCCAGGGTAGGCGTCGAAGGACGAATGGGTCATGTAGTAGTCGGCGCCATCCTTCACCACCGAGGGATCAGGATGGTCGCCCGCCAGCACGGGATTCAGATAGGTGCGATCCCCGAGATCGGCCTTGCGCTGGCCTTCGAAGCCGCGCGCCCATGTGACCTCGCGCGGTGTCTGCGCGAGGGGCGGTGACGCCGCACCCCAGGCCAGCAGCCCCGCCAGAAGGCAAGCAAAGGGGTTCGGACTCATGTGCATGCTCTCCCTCGTCAGCGGCGTGGGCCCAAAACGGCCAAGAGGACTGACCACTACTCCTAATGACGGACCGGTTGGACTTTCCGCCGCAAGCGGTCGCGGCCCTGGGGCGTCGCCAGCGGCTGGTCGATTTCGGGCCAAATTTGCGCCAGAATACCACGACCTGGCGCGCCCATCACAAAGATCTTGACTTCCGTCGAGGAATGGTCTTTTCTGTAGCCGTTCGCTGACTGGACTGTCCACTTGCCTCAAGGCAGAGGAAAGCAGGCAGGCCCGGTTCCCCCACGGCGGAGTTCAGGAGCAATCACGCCGATGAGGCCCGAATCAATCTGCGCCGGTAGCGACCCGCGCTCTCGATTTAGCGCGCGTCCCGAGGAGGAACAGCGATGAGGAAGTTGGTGTGGATTCTCGCGATGGCCGGGTGCCTTTGCCTGCTGGCGCCGCTTGGCGCCGGCGCGCAGGACTACCGTGCCCGGGTGCAGGGCGTCGTCAGCGATGCCAGCAAGGCCGTGCTGCCAGGCGTCACGGTCACGCTGCGCAACCTCGGTACCAATATCGCCGTCGTCAGGCAGACCAGTGACCGGGGACGCTACCTGTTCGACTTCGTGGAACCCGGCACCTACTCGGTGACGGCCGAACTCGACGGCTTCAAGAAAGCCGAGCGGAAGAACCTCTCGCGTGCAGCAGCGCGGCGACGTGACCGCCGACCTGACGCTCGAGATCGGCGGCGCTCAACGAGACGATCACCGTGCAGGCCGAGGCCACGCAGGTGCAGCTCAACAGCAGCAACGCCCAGATCACGCTCGAGCGGCAGCTCATCGATCAGGTGCCGCTGAGCGGCCGCAATCCGTACAACCTGGCGATGCTCGATCCCACGTTGAATCCGGGCGTCGGGACGACCGCCAACGAGAACCGGCCCTACCACCACGCCTTCGCGAACGACTACGACGCGGGCGGCGGCACGCGGCGCGCCAACGACGTGCTGCTCGACGGCGTGCGCGCTCGGCGCGAGCTACAAGACGGCGTACACGCCGTCGATGGACGCGGTCGAAGAGATTACCGTGTCGAAGGCCAGCGCCGACGCCGAGAACGGCCACAGCCTCGGCGGCATCATCAGCCTGAACATGAAATCGGGCACCAACAGCATCCAGTGGATCCGGCTATGGCTACTTCCGCGATCCGAGCCTGAACGCGCTGAACGATCCGACGCTGCAGGGTCCGGACACGCGGGCGCGGCGCGGCACGATGCTCCAGATGTTCGGCGCCACGGTCGGCGGGCCGATCATGAAGAACCGCCTCTTCAGCTTCACGTCCTTCGAGCAGTGGAACGACAAGCGGCCGCTGACGATCGTGCGCACGGTGCCGACCGACCTCGAGCGCGACGGGCGACTTCAGCCAGTCGGTGCTCGGCGGCAAGGTCCGCACGATCTACAACCCCTTCACGTCGGTCCTCGATCCGGCAACCGGCAAGGTCGTGCGCACGCCCTTCGCGGGCAACCAGATCCCGTCGAACCTGATCGATCCGGTCGCCCTGAAGATGCTGGCGCAGATTCCGCTGCCGAACCTGCCCGGGCAACGTCGACAACTGGCAGGGCAGCCTCTACGAGAACGTCGAGTACTGGAACTTCTCCGAGCGCGTGGATCTGAACATCACCGACAACTGGAAGATCTTCGCGCGCTACGGGCAGTTCAAGGCCAACCTCTACCAGCAGAACCCGACCGACGGCGGCTTCTTCCCGCTGTCTGGCAGCAACCGGTACGGCTGAGCGTCGCCGCCGACTCGGTCTGGGTCATGTCGAACAAGACGACCCTGAACGTGCGCGGCAGCTACTACAACATGACCGACGAGTTCTACAACCCGGCGCTCGAGCTGGGGGCCTCGGGCTTGAGCAACTACTGGTCGACGCCGTGGTATTCGTCGCTCTACAACAGCGGCTACGTGTACTACCCCGCGCTCGACGTGACCGGCGGCACCGGCACGGTCACGACCAACCGCCTGGGCCGCCAGGGGCGCGAGTGGTATCAGCGGCCCAACGCCTGGACGACGTCGGCCCGGATGAACTGGTACCAGGGCTCGCACAGCATGAAAGTCGGGCGGGGACGTGCGCGCCTACTACGGCAAGGCGGCGCGGTTCGAGCCGATCAACCTGGTGTTCAACTCGACGCTGACGGCCAACAGCTCCGACAGCCCCGACGTCGTGAACTCGGGCAACCAGTGGGCCGACCTTCATGCTCGGCGCGCTCGACGCCAACTCTTCGGCGCGCCTGGTGCCGCTGCAGAATCCGAACCTGATGAGCTACGCGGCTTACTTCCAGGACGACATCCGCGTGAACGACCGCCTCACGCTGAACCTCGGGCTGCGCTGGGAGTTCGAGCCCGGACCGACCGACGCCAACAACCGGCTCTCGCAGCGCTACGATCTCACGTCCGCCCATCCCCGAGATGCAGTCGACGCCGCCGGCGATGAACGCGCAGGCCCTGACGCTGATGGCCAGCAAGGGCTACAGCTACAGCTACAACGGCGCCTGGGTGCTTCGCGAGCGACGACAATCCGCACGCGTGGCACTCGACGCCGTGGACCTTCCTGCCGCGCGTCGGCGTCAACTACCGGTTCGGCGACGAATCGGTCATCCGCTTCGCGTACGCCCGCTACCTGATGCCGTCGCAGGCGGTCCGCGACACGCTCGGCGACTTCGTGAACCAGTACGCGGGCTTCGCGCAGACAACGACCACCCTCGGCCTGGCCAGCGGCGTGCCGCGCCAGGTACTGGCCAACCCGTTCCCGGCCGGCGTCAACCCGGTGATCGAGCCTTATGGCCAGGCCTACGGGCGCTACACGAACCTCGGCGGCGCGATCAGCCTCGATCAGTATGAGCTGCGCCCGCAGATCAACGATCGGTTCAATCTCTCGCTCCAGCGGAAGCTGTGGTTCGGCATCGTCGGCGACCTCAGCTACTTCTTCAACTACGGAACGCGGGTGCCGTACGACAAGCAACCTGAACATGATGGACCCGGCGTTCAGGTACGAGCAGAAGACGGCCATCAACGCGCAGGTCGCCAACCCGTTCCGCAACTACCTGACGGTGGACAAGTTCCCGGGGTCGCTGCGCAACGCGTCGACCGTCTCGCATCGCGCAGCCTGCTGGTCCCATATCCGCAGTACGGCACGATCACGCAGACCAACACCAACGGCCGGAAGATGCGGACGCACACGGTCGAAGTCCGGCTGCAGCGGCCGTTCACCAACGGCCTGAGCTTCCTGGTCTCGTATGCCTACAACAACGAGAAGCGCCAGGAGTGGTTCGACGATCTCGCATCAGTACAAGGTGATCAAGAGTAACGGCAAGTCAGGCTGGGAATGGCGTCCTACTGCCGATGTCCCGCGTCACCGTTTCACCGGTGCGCTGACATGGCAGATCCCGGTCGGCAAGGATCGCCGGTTCCTCTCCAGCATGCCCGCGGCGCTCGACTACGTCGTCGGCGGCTGGCAGTACTCGGCGGCGATGCGGGTCTACTCAGGCCGCCCGCTGCTGTTCTCGAACAGCTATCTCGTCAGTGGCAACCCCAAACTGGACAACCCGACGCGCGACCGCTGGTTCGACACGTCCATGTTCGCCGTGGCCGACACCTACACGCCTCGGTCGAACCCGTGGTACTACGAAGGCCTCAACGGCCCGGGCTGGAGCGTCGCCGACATGACGCTGACCAAGATGTTCAACTTCGGTTCGCAGGTACCGCCTCGAGGCGCGCATCGAGGCCTACAACGCGTTCAACACGATCATCTGGGACACCCCGGACCTGACGCTGTCGAGCGCGAACTTCGGCAAGGTCACGCGCAAGCGCGTCGACGGCAACGGACGGGAGATGCAGATCGGCTTGCGGTTCGTGTTCTAGAGACGGCTTCCGAAGGCGCCGGGGCGGGGAACCACCCGACCCGGCGCCGCCTACCTCCCGCCCGGCCCGAACGCGCGGCGCGGGCGCGGGTCCGATGCGACAGCACATCCAACCACTCATCCGCCCGTTCGTCATGGTGGCCGCGGTGACGCTCTGCGCACAGGCAATGCGGGACCCCGTCGCCCGCGTGGCGGGTCCTCAACCGGTCGTGTGGAAACTCGATAGTCTGACCAGGATCGGCGGTCAACCCGTGAGCGTGATCGGCAGCCCTCGCGTGGTGGCCACGCCGGGCGGGCCCGCCATCGAGTTCAACGGCACGAGCGATGGCCTCCTCCTCGACGCGAACCCGATCGCCGGCCTCGACCGATTTACGATCGAAGTGGTGTTCGAGCCAGCCGCCGACGGTAGCGAAGAGCAACGGTTCCTGCATATCGAGGAACCAGACACAGGTAACCGCGCCCTCGTCGAATTGCGGCTGATGCCGGACCGCACGTGGTGCCTCGACACGTTCCTCCGGCACGGGGACGCGTCGCTGACGCTCATCGACCGGGACAAGCGCCAGGCGTCCGCAAGCTGGCACGCGGCCGCGTTGCGGTTCGACGGCAGGACGATGTCGCACTTCGTCGACCGCGAGCGGCAACTCACCGGAGAGGTCGCCTTTCGGCCGCTCGGTCCTGGACGCACCTCGATCGGCGTCAGGCAGAATCGCGTGTCGTGGTTCAAGGGGAGAATCAGCACGATTCGCATCTCGGCCGAGGCGCTCGATTCCGGCCGGATGCTCGCCGCTCCCGCTCGATAGCGGGGGACCGATGCGGGATCGTATCAGCGTGTCGATCGAGCACCTGGAGTCCGGCACCGTGCGCACGACGAGAAGTCTGAAGCAGGCTCCATGGCTTGCCGCGGCGATTCTCCTGATCGCGGTGGGAGGATGGCGGCTCGCTGCTGGAGGCCACACGCACGACCGCGCGCCATCATCCGGCGATTCAGGGCTGATCTTCTATCTGTCGGGCGACCACGCCTTCACGGCGGACCAGGCGGGCGGGAGCGCCGAGCCGAACTTCCAGGCCAACGTCCGGCTGATTCCCGATGGGGCCAGGCATGGCGCCATCGAGTGCGGGCACACCCAGCTGCTCGCGTACCGCGCGCCCGGCAACATCTACGCCCAACGAGGGACGCTGGCGTTCTTCTGGCGATCGCGCGAGGCGGTCGGCCCCACGGAGTTCCCGATCTTCCGCGTCGGCTACGCCGATCACTCCAGCTGGGACATGGTGTTCCTGCGCGTCGATTACAACGGTCACGGATTCGACGCCTTTGTGACCGACATCAACCTCGCGCGCACACGGGTGTCGGTGACGCTGCCCGTCTTTCCGGGTCCCGGCGAGTGGACGCACCTGGCCGTTTCATGGGACGAGACCGATGGTCTTCGCTTCTACGTCAACGGCCGGCTCGCCGCGGCGAAGAACGGGCGCGCGGTTTTCGACGCCGCCCTCGATCAGTTCGGACCGCACTCTCGCATCATCAGTCCGTACCAGGTGCAGAGCGCGTACAACTTCGTTCGTGGCGGAGATCTGGACGAGCTGCGTATCTACGACCACAGGCTCTCGGACGAAGAAGTCGCAGGGATCGCACGTTCGATGGACGCGCCGCCCTCCGGAGCCGCGCCGGTCCGAAGCGCGCGTGAGCCCCGCTGGCGCGACGAGTGGTGGCACCGCTACGGCTGGGATCTCAGCGCGCCGCCGGTTCTCGACTCGCCTTCGACCTCGGTGCGCAAGGTCGAGATTCACGACGTCTACGACATCAAGCGCTGGTGGTGGAAGGCGACCGACGGCATTCGCGAGACAACCTGGCCGGGCGTGTTCAACCGATCGCGCCTGCCTGGCCGCCTCGACTACTTCGTCCTGCCGGACTGGGATTGCTATTCGGACTCCGGCCGATCGGTGCGCTTCCTCATGCCCGACGAGCCATGGAACCACCTCGAAATCTCGGGAGCGGCATGGGGAGCGATGAACGTCTCCTCCGCCGGTCGCGAAGAGCGCCTGTTCGAGCGGCCCGAAGGCGCGTACAAGACAGTGAATGCACTCCCGTCGCCCGTGCGCGGCGGGACCCTGCGCTTCGACAACGCCGTCCAGGAGACTCCGATCGGCGAGCTGTCCGCGTATGACGTGCACGCCGGCTCCGAGCCGTCCGGCGCACGGACGCGATCGTATGTGTTGTCCGATGCCGGGGAAGCCGTGCCGGGTGCTGAGTCGCTGGTCGCGTTCATCGCCGGCCGTTTTACCGCAGATGAACGTGGAACCCTGGCGGCCCGTCCCGTGGAGTCGGCCGTTCCCCGGCAACCGCAGCCGACCCGCGCCGGCATGCCGATCGTCCACATCATCGTCCCGGCTCAGGACGCGAGTGAGGACGGTCTCGACGGTATCGCCATCGATCTGCCGCCGCTCGAAGTCGGCCCGTCGCACGGCGAGTTCTTCCCGCTCAACATTCGTGTCAAGGATCCGCTCTGGCTTCACCGCGATCTTTTCGACTTCTCGTTTTCGGTGAGGCCCCGACAGGCGCGGACGCTGTGGCTCGACACGCGCGACCGCATCCTCCCGCCGGGCCAGTGCCTCCACCTCGTGATTGCCGGCGCGGGTCCGGACTTCGGTCCCTCGTCACTTGGCGGCGCCCGGCTGCGACTCGTCTTCAAGCCGCGCGACCGCGCCAAACCCGAGCACGTGCTCGATCGCTTCACGCAAGCGCGCGATCTGTACGCGCACATCGTCGAGGAGCGGCCGGCCTCGCCGAAGCTCGACCTGTTCACCCGCTTCAAGTCCGACATCGACGACTTGTTGCGAGTCGATCCAACGAATCAGCGGGGCCTCGAGTACCGGTTCGAAGGCGTGCCGGGCTCGCCCAAGCCGCCCTTTGTCCAGCCGGCCGCGCCCCCTGGCGTACCGCTTTGGGCGTTCCGTCAGGTCGAGCTCCTGCGCCGGCTCGAGCGCGTCGTCATGTGGGTCGTCGACAACCGGCAGGTCGCCAATGGCGAGCTCGGCGGAGGCCTTTCCGACGATGGTGACCTGACCAACGCGTGGCCGGGCCTGGCATACATGGGGACCGCGCCGGAGAAGATTCAGGACTCGTTGCGGCGTGAAACCGACGCCTACTACGCGCAGGGCATGTTCACCAACGGGCTCTCCACGATTCAGACCGACGAGCTCCACAGCTACGAGGAAGGCATCCAGGCTCTCAGCCAGTCGATGATGCTGGACTACGGGAGCCCGCGGCAGATCGAACGCGCCATGGGGACCATCCGCGGCGTCGAGGGCATCACCGCCGTGAACGCGGCCGGTCACCGGCACATTCGCAGCGCGTATTTCAGTGGAACAACAGTCGCGACCGACTCGGTCTGGGGAGTGGCGAAGGCGTCATCGTATCTCATCCTCCATCCCGCCCTGGAGCTCGTCGAATTCAACGGGAATCCGCGGGCCAGGCGGCTCGTGACCGAGATCGCGGACGGCCTGCTTCAGCACCGCCGACGGGACGGTGACGGACCGTTCCGCCTCGACACGACGATTCGATTCGACTCCGACCAGGGAACGCCCGGGCCGCTCGGCCGGATGTGGGCGATCTTCTGGGCGCCGTTTGTCTGGACGGGCGATGCGCGGTATGCGGCGCCGCTCGTCGACGTCGGGCCCGACATCCTGGCGCAGATCAACGCCAGCGCGATCGATCGTCTGGGCGTGCGCGATCGATGGCGCGCCGAGGTGCTCGCAAGCACCAACGGGAGGCTGCGCCACGCCGCGTGGCAGTTGACCGGGAACCTCAACTACCTCGAGGCGCTCTACGCGGATCAGATCGAAGCGGCCGCTCTCCGGGAGTATTTCAACACCGAAGGCCATCCGTGGATCGACCGCGTGATCGTCGACTCCGCTGAAATCCAGCGATCGCGTCTTGGGGGTGTTGCGCTCGTCCGGAACGCCATCTACCCGGGTCACCTGGTGAGCTGGCAGTTCGCGCCGCCCGCGACCTCGTCGAGCGTGGCAATCCTCGTTTCCGATCCTCAGCCCACGCGGATGACGATTCGTGCGTTCAACCTCGATTCCCGGCCCGTCGATGCCAGGATGACCGCGTGGGGCGTGGATCCAGGCCGCTGGCGAATAACCCAGACGATAGGTGGGGGAGGCACGTCCGCCTCTCAGGCGAGCGCGGTTCACCGGGATATTGCGCTCGAGCGCACGACGTCGATCGACCTGCGGTTTCCGCCGCGGGCGAGTTCGACATTCGAGTTCGAGCTGGTGTCGCCCGGCACGCCGTACTGGAGCCGCCCGGATCTCGGGATCGATTCGCACGATGTCACGCTCGCGGGTCGGCAAATCAGCGTCGTCGTGCACAGCCTGGGATCGGTGCCCGCACCCTCGACGATACTTGCCGCCACGAGCGCGTCCGGAGAGCAGCTGGCGAGGGCGACTGTGCCCGCCCTCGAGCCTCCTGTCGACCTGCTCCCGCGCACCTCGCGCGTCACCCTCCTGTTGCCGGCCGGTGTCGACCCTGCGAGGTGCTCGATCGTGATCGATCCCGGGCGAACGCTCAACGAAATCACGCGGAGGAACAACGAGGTGCCGCTAGCGGCCGCGGCGCGCCGCTGATGGCTCGAATGCCCTTCATGGCTTCTGAAAACAGGCCGGCGATGGATCGGCGGGAAGCGGTGCGCCAGCTGACGCGCGGCGCGGGTGCATTGGCACTCGCGTCGGCCGTGGGACCGCTTGCGCTCGGCCAGGGCCGGAGCGCGCCGGCGCCGATCGCAGCAACGACGTCCGGGAAGGTCCGCGGATACCTGGACAACGGCATCAACGTCTTCAAGGGGATTCGGTACGGCGCCGATACCTCGACGCGCCGATTCATGCCGCCGCGTCGCCCGGAACCGTGGGCCGGTATCCGGGACGCAATCGCGTTCGGGCCGACGGCCCCTCAGCCGCGGGGCACGAGCGGGTTCTTTCCCGCGGATGAATCCCGAACGACTGGCGAGGACTGCCTTTCGTTGAGTGTCTGGACTCCGGCGTTGCGAGACCGCGGCCGGCGGCCAGTGATGGTCTGGTTCCATCCAGGCGCCTACTCCAGCATGACCAGCAACACCGCCGCCTACGACGGCGTCCGCCTCTGCCGCCGCGGCGACGTGGTGGTCGTCACCGTGAATCACCGGCTGAACGTCTTCGGATACCTCTACCTGGCGGAAATCGCCGGTCCGGAGTTCGCTGACTCGGGCAACGCCGGCATGCTGGACCTGGTGCTGGCGCTTCAGTGGGTGCGCGACAACATCGAGGAGTTCGGCGGCGACCCGCACGCGGTGCTCATCTTCGGCCAGTCGGGCGGCGGCGCGAAGTCGGCGACGCTGATGGCCATGCCTGCGGCCCACGGGCTCTTTCACCGTGTGGCGACGATGAGCGGGCAGCAGATCACGGCCAGCCGGCCCTCGACCGCGACGCGGAACGCGAGCGAATTCCTGGCCGCGCTGCAGATCACACCCGATCGTCTTCGTGAGCTGAGAACGCTCCCGGTGGAGGCGTTGCTGAAGGCGCGGCGTCCGGGTGGGTACTTCGGTCCGGTCAAGGACGGCCGCTCGCTGCCGCGCGATCCGTTCGACCCGGACGCGCCGCCGCTGTCCGCGGAGGTGCCGATGATTCTCGGCAACACGCACGACGAGACGCGAGGCCTCATCGGCGGGAGCGATCCGAGCCTGTTCGAACTCACGTGGGCCACGCTCCAGGCAACGCTCGAGGCCAACTCGCCGTTCATGGGTGACCTGGACCGCGGCAAGGTCATCGCCGAGTACCGCCGGATGTACCCGAACTATTCGGCGAGCGACGTCTTCTTCGCGGCCACCACCGCGTCGCGGTCGTGGCGCGGGCAGGTCATCGAGGCCGAACGGCGCGCGGCCGATCCGCGGGCGGCGCGCCATACGTGGGTCTACCAGTTCGATTGGCGGACCCCGGTGCAGGGCGGAAGGCTCGGGGCGCCCCATGGCCTCGACATCCCGATGGTGTTCGACAATGTCGCGCTGACGCCCCAGATGACCGGAGCAGGCCGGGAGGCGCAGCGGGTTGCCGACACGCTCAGTAACACCATCATTGCATTCGCCCGCACCGGCAACCCGAACCACTCGCGCATCCCGCGGTGGCCGGCCTACGATCTGGCGCACCGGTCGACGCTGCTCGTCGATGTCGAGTCGACGGTGGCCGATGATCCGCGCGGGGGGGAGCGCCGGCTCTTCGAGCAGGTCCCTTACCTGCAGCCGGGCACGTAAGGCGCTGTAAATGAACTACAGTCGCATGTTGAGCGTGTGGGCCCGCCATAAGGGCCTGTAAGCAAACAAACGCTGCGACCTTTGTTTGCTAACAGGCCCTAAACAGCTCTTGACTGTCGTAACGCGACCTGGAGGATGTCCGAGGTGAGATGTCAGCGGCCGGCGAGTCTGTGTCTGGTGTTCGCGACGGTGTCACTCGTTGGTTTCAGCACGATTGGCACACGTCTTTCCGGCCAGCCCCCGGCGCAGGCCGGACCGCCAGGCCGGGACCGCGTACTCGATGCGATGAAGCGCGCCACGAAGTTCATGGTGGAGAGCGTCGCCACCCGGGGCGGATACGTGTGGAGCTATCTGCCGGATCTCTCGCGCCGCTGGGGAGAGCTGGAGGCGTTCGACACGATGATCTGGGTCCAGCCTCCAGGCACGACGGGGATGGGCCACGCGTTCCTCGACGCGTACCACGCGACGGGCGACGACTACTACTACCGCGCCGCCTCATCCGCGGCGGGATCGCTCATCGAGGGCCAGCTCGGCTCCGGCGGCTGGCACTACATGGTGGACTTCGCCGGCGAGAAATCGATGCGCCGGTGGTACGACACGATCGGGCGCAACGCGTGGCGGCTCGAGGAATTCCAGCACTACTGGGGCAATGCGACCTTCGACGATGGAGGCACGGCGCAGGCGACGGGCTTGCTCCTGCGCCTGTACCTCGAGAAGCGCGAAGCCCGGTTCAAGCCGGCGCTCGACAAGGCCATTCAGTTCGTGCTCGATAGCCAGCTGCCAGGCGGCGCGTGGCCGCAGCGTTATCCGCCCGCGCAGGAAGCACCGAAGAACGCCCGGTTCGACTACACCTCGCTGCCCACCTTCAACGACGCGGTGACCGCGGGCAACATCGATCTCCTCGTCACGTGCTACCAAGCCCTCGGGGAGGCGCGGCTGCGCGACGCGATCCTCCGCGGTATGCATGCGTTCGTCGCCAGCCAGCAGGCGGCGCCCCAGCCGGCCTGGGCGCTGCAGTACACGCCCGATCTGAAGCCTGCCGCCGCGCGCACCTACGAACCGGCCGCCCTCGCCACGCACACGACGGCGGAAAACATCGAGAAGCTCGTCGGCTTCTATCGACTCACCGGAGACGCGACGTTTCTGGCGCGGATTCCCGAAGCGATCGACTGGCTCGACCGCGTCCGGCTGCCGGCGGACGTGGCGGCGATCGCGGGGGACCGGACACACCCGACCTTCATCGCCCCGGGTACGAACAAGCCTCTCTACGTTCACCGCCGGGGCTCGAATGTCTTCAATGGCGCGTACTACGTGGACGACAATCCTCTGAATACCATCGCCCACTACAGCTCGTTCAGGCAGATCGACGTCCCCCGTCTTCGTCAGCTCTATCATGAAGCGAAGGCGCTTTCTCCGGCAGAAGCCGTGAAGGGCTCGCCGCTCGTGCCCGGGGCGGGCGTGGTGCCGCTGGCCCGCTACTTCATCGCCAGGCCGCCATCGAGATTCGGGCCGGGGACACGCGAAGCCCCGGAGGACCGCGTGACGCGGCTGATTGCGGCGCTCGATGATCGGGGTTGCTGGCTGACCGAGCTCGGCACCACGAGTCATCCATATCGCGGCGACGGCACACGTGAGCCTGCCGGCGGAGATTACTCGCGGACGATGGTCGGAGATGACAGCGACACGTCGCCGTATCCAGCCGGCCACCTCCCCGGGATTTCGACGCAGGCCTACATCCGCAACATGGCCGAGTTCATCCGCTACCTGGACGCGAAGCGCTGAGCGATCCGCGCGCCGTTACCCGCGCCACTCCCCCTCGTCGAACATCAACGCGCGCACGACCCTCCCGGCGTTGCCGACCTGGGTCTTTCGGCTCTCGACAACCCCGTCGGTCGATTCCCCGGATTGAGGCAACTTCCGCATTGTGGAAGAGGCCCGCGCGGACATTCTCGCCTGTTGGAGGGGGATTTACAAAAGCGACCTTCTGGTATAGTGGCACAGTGGTATAGTGGTCCAACAATTGACCACCAGCTAGTGCGGGTCGATGCGCCGCCTCGAGGGAGGTTCGCCTCGAGGCCCGGCATTCAATGAACCAGGGAGGTGGAGCATGTCGTTCTTCTCCAGGGACCCGGAGTCCTCGGATGCCGCGGATCACGCGCCCCGCGACGACTCCAAGGGCATGAGCCGCAGGGATCTGCTCGCGCGCGCGGCGGGCGCCGCGGCAGGCATCGCTGCGGGGGCGGTTGGCCTGAACGCCCAGGTGACCGGCGTCCGGCCGGGCGGCGCGACGATCCCCTATCGCCTGCCGAAGGGCGCGATGACATACCTGGATCGCAAAGAGTACATCTCCAACATGGAGATCATCTCCTTCACGCCCGGCGTCACGGTCAGTGTCGGCGAGCCGCTGATGAACCTGTGGGCGAGAGGGAAACAGCGGATGCTCCCGGGAGGGGGCGGCTGGCTCGACATCAGCGAGCCCAAGACGCCGGTTGTCGTCGGGCGCCCTGCGGGCGCCGCTGGCGGGCGCGGCGGCGGCAGGGGCGGCGGGGAAGAGGGCGGCGAGGCGCGGGCCCCGCGGCCCGGGGGCTGCATCGCCTACAACACGCGGCTCAAGAAGTGGCTCGCCATGAGCTCGGCCTCGCAGCCGATCACGAGCTCCCGGCCCGAGTTCCCCGACGGGCAGTATCACGCTGAGGAAGCCGCAAGGTCGAACAGCTACAAGGGACTTCGCGGCGTCCGGACGTGGGATATCACCGACCCGCTCAAACCGGTGATGCTGTGCGAGTTCAGCACGGGCGCGACCGGCTGGGGCACGCACATGAACTTCTACGACGGCGGGAAGTACGCGTACCTTGCCGCCGGGTGGGACGACCAGTTCTTCTTCGAGAATACCCAGCGCACGTTCGGTTCAGGAATGATGGTCGTCGACCTGACCGATCCGGCGCACGTGAAGGAAGTCTCGAGGTTCCACGTACCCGGCGAGCGTAAGGGTGAGGAAGCCGAGTACTACAGGTACTGGTTCGCGGGCGACGGCGCGGCGTGGAACGGCACGCACTGCGGCCCGTCGGTCCCGAAGCGCATCGAGGACGGCGGCCGGTACGGCTACGGCGCGCACTGCGCATACGGGTTCGTGGTGTACGACTTCGCGGACATCACAAAGCCGAAGGCCGCGGCGCAGTACATCTGGGATCAGGAGACGCCTGGCGGGATTCCCTATCACACGGTGCTCCCGCTCATCGCGACGCCGCAGTTCCCCAATCACGGGAAGTATGTCATCGGCGTCGCCGAGACGATCCAGGCCGACTGCCGCGAGCCGGTCCGCTTCCCGCGGGTCATCGACATCAGCAACCCGACCGATCCGCGGATTATCGGGTTTTTCCCCCGGCCGAAGCCGCCGAAGGACGCGCCGTACGCCGACTTCTGCCTGGCCCGCGGCCGCTTCGGCACGCACAACTGCCAGTCGTGGATCGCGCCCGGCACCGCGCGCCCCGAGCTCTTCACGTGCGCGTGGGACGTCGCCGGCGTGCGGATCCACGATTTGTCCGATCCGACCAGGGTCAAGGAAGTCGCGTGGTATGTGCCCGCGCGGGACGGGAATATCGAGGAATACAGCACGTGGTGGCGGGGCACCTCCGAAGGGGCATTCGTGGAGTGGGATCGCAACCTGATCTGGCTCGCCACGCACGCCGGGACCTACTGTCTCTCGTCGCCGGCGCTCGGGAAACCCGTCCTCGAGCCCCGCAAGATCGATCGCTGGACCCTGCCGTTCCTCAATGCGGGATGGGATGATGCGACGCCGTCGGCGTTCTTCTTCGGACGGGGCTTGAGCCGGATGGTCTAGCCCTTCATGGCGTACCGAAGCCCCCTCGGTTCGTCGCAGACCGTATCGGAGCGCCCGCCGGCGGATGCCGGCGGGGCCCCGTGCGGTTGGAGTCGCCGTTCCGCCTCGAGCCGCCGCTTCGGCGGCGGCTCTCCTTTCGCCGCCTTCGCGCTTGCGGCAGCGACCCTTCACGCCGCCGCCTCGAGCGCCGCCGCGCAACCCGCGGCCACTCCGACGCTGAAGGCCGGCACGCTCACCGGTTCAATCCGGATCGACGGCGCCCTCGACGAGGCGGCGTGGGCGGGAGCGCCGGCGATCGACACCCTGACGATGTGGGAGCCGACGCTTGGCGGCGTCCCGACGGGAGCCACACGGGTCAGGGTCCTGGCGAACCGGAGGGTCCTGGTCATCGGCATCGAGTGCACCGACCCCGATCCGCAGGGCATCGTGAGCCACACCAAGGTACGCGACGCCCCGCTCGGCGCGGAAGACAACGTCACCGTCGTCCTCGGGACGTCTCGGGACGGCAGGTACGGGTACGTGTTTTCCATCAACCCGGGCGGCGCGCGCTACGACGCGCTCATCGAGCCGGACGGCACGTCGGTCAACGCGAACTGGGACGGCATCTGGGAGTCGGCGACCCGCCGCGACGATCGCGGGTGGGCGGTCGAGATGCGGATTCCGGTGGCGACGCTCAGCTTCAAGAAGGCCCTGACCTCGTGGGACTTCAACGTGGAGCGCCGGATTCAGCGCCGGCTGGAATCCGATCGCTGGGCGAACCCGAGCCGCGACGTCAAGGTCACGCAGACCAGCCGCGCCGGCGTGCTCGAAGATCTCCCCGAGTTCGACCTGGGCCGGGGCGTGAGCGTCCGGCCTTCGATTGTCGGCGGAGTCGGAACACCCGCCCCCGGAGCAGCGGGGACCGGCACGCTCGAACCAAGCCTCGACGTGACGAAGCGGCTGGGCCCGAATCTGCTCGGGTCGCTGACGCTCAACACGGACTTCGCGGAGACCGAGGTCGACACCCGGCGCACGAACTTCACGCGGTTCCCGCTGCTCTTTCCGGAGAAACGCACGTTCTTCCTCGAGGGCGCCAACATCTTCGGGTTCGGCCTGGCCCTCAAGAACTTCATCGTGCCGTACTACAGCCGGCGGATCGGCCTGGTCAACGGCCAGGAAGTGCCGATCACGATCGGCGGCAAGATCAACGGACGGACCGGTTCGACCAACATCGGGGCGCAATTCGTCCGCACGCGCGAACTCGCCGGCGTCGCGCCCGGCGACACGATGGGCGTTGTCCGCATCAAGCAGAACGTGTTCGCCGAGTCGTCGGTCGGCATGATCGCGACCTTCGGCGATCCGCTCGGGCGGAAGGGCAGCTGGCTCGCGGGCGGCGACTTCACCTACCAGACGTCTCACTTCCTCGGGAACAAGAACTTCGCCGTGGGGCTGTGGGGCATGACGATGGGTCGAGACGGCACGGGCAGCGACCGCACGGCCAAGGGCATCTCGATCGAGTACCCGAACGACAACCTCCAGTTCTGGATCAGGGCGCGCCTGGTCGGGAGAGACTTCGACCCGTCGCTCGGCTTCATCGAGCTGCCAGGCGGCGAGCGCGCGTACGACTCGAAGTGGATCTACCGGATCCGCGGGGCGATGGGCCTCCGCCAGATGATCTTCGAGGCGCACGAACGGCTCTGGACCGACCTCCGGGGAAACCTGCGAAGCCACGAACTCTTCCTCGTGCCGTGCCAGTGGGTGTTCGAGAGCGGGGACATGCTGGAGGCGGACGGATCGCTCAACACCGAGCATCTCGACGAACCCTTCGAGGTCTCGCCCGGCGTGACCCTCGATCCGGGCCGCTACCACTTCAATCGCTTCCGCGTCGATGCCATCACCGCCCGCAAGCGGCCGCTCTCCGGGGAGCTCGCGTGGTGGTTCGGGCAGTTCTACAACGGAACGCTCCACGAGATCGCACTGACCGGCAACTGGAGCCCGCACCCGCTCTTCACCCTGGAGCTGTCGATCGAGCGCGATGTCGGCAGGCTTCCCGCCGGCCGCTTCGATCAGAGCCTCGCCGGCACGCGCCTGCGATTCAATATCTCGCCCGATCTCCAGGTGTCGAGTTACGTGCAGTACGACTCGGTGAGCCGATCCTTCGGCAGCAACAGCCGGCTGCGCTGGACGGTCAAGTCGTTCGGCGACCTGTTCGTGATCTACAACCACAACGTCCGGGACGAGGACGACCGGTGGCGGTTCGATTCCAACCAGCTGCTCGTGAAGTCCCAGTACGCCTTCCGGTATTGACTTCGGGACGACGCAACCCGCCGGCATCGGCGCTCGAGGGCGCGCGGCGGCGAACCAGGGAGCGACTCGTAACCATGATGACCAGATGCAGCGAGGCGGAGACTTCAATGCGGACACGCGTGTCGCGACTCGCCCGGCGGGGCGCGTTGCTCACCGCCATCGTCCTCACGGCGCCCGGGTCCGGCGGCGTGCTGAACGCGGCGGCGCCCGGGCCCGACGGGTCGATCGGCGGACTCCGGGCGAAGTACGTCGACGTCAAGGGCGTGAAGACGCGCTACTACGACGAAGGGCAGGGCGTGCCGATGGTCCTCATTCACGGCGGAATGACGGCCGGCTCCTCGACCGCCAACGTGTTCTCGCGCAACATTCCGGGCCTGGCGAAACGCTTCCGGGTGCTGGCTGTCGACCGGCTCGGCTCCGGCCTGACCGGCAACCCGCTGAAGGACGAGGATTACGCGACGCCGGGGCAGGTCGAGCACATCTACCAGTTCATCCAGGCGATGAAGCTCGGAGCGGTCCATCTGGTCGGCCACTCGGCTGGCGGCGCCGTCGCGTTTTACCTGGCGGTCCACCATCCCGAGATCGCCAGGACGCTCACGATCATCGGACAAGGACCGGAGAATCCGCCGGCGGCCGAGGGCCCGACGCGGCTCGATCTGTCGCAGTGTCCGGATCAGAACGTGTACGAGGGCCTGAAGTGCCGCGTCGAGAAGCTGGCCTGGCTGCCGACGAGCTTCGATCCCGAGTACTGGGAAGCGGACGCGACCATGGCGATGCAGCCGAAGTCGAAGGAGGCGCGCGCCAAGGTCGTCGCACTTTCAAACGACGCGTTCCGCGCAGCCGGATCGGCATACCGACAGAAAGCGTGGGACACCGTGCGGAACAGCGGCGTCTTGCAGATGCCCGTGATGCTCGTCGCGGGCAAGCAGGACGTGCTCGACTGGGGCCAGGCCGACCCGACCGCGCAGCTGCGCGGAGAGCTCGGGCTCTTCGACATCATCGGCGCGAAGAACTCGAAGGTGAAGATGGTGGTGTTCAACCAGGCCGGCCATTTCCCGTACCGGGAGTATCCGGAACAGTTCAACGCCGATCTCGTCGGCTTCATCGACCACTACGACCGCGCGAGGTCCGCGGCGCCCTCACCCGCGGCTCCGCAGACGGCCGCCCCGAACGGATCGATCGCAGGATTGCAGGCCAGGTTCATAGACGTCCAGGGCGTGAAGACGCGGTACTACGAGGCCGGGCAGGGCGAGCCGATGGTGCTCATCCATGGCGGCTCGACCGCCGGATCCTCGACGGCCAACGTGTGGTCGCGAAACCTGCCGGGACTCGCCAAGCGCTTTCACGTGTACGCCGTGGATCGGCTCGGCTCGGGCCTGACCGGCAATCCGCTTCGCGACGCGGACTACTCGACTGAGGGCCAGGTGGAGCACGTGTACCGCTTCATCCAGACGCTCGGGCTAGGGAAGATCCACCTCGTGGGCCATTCCGCCGGCGGCGCCGCGGCGTTCTACCTCGCGACCCTCCACCCCGAGATCATCCGGACGCTGTCGATCGTGGCGCACGGCCCGGCCAACCCGCGGGTCGATACGAGGCCCAACCGCCTCGCGCCGCGACTCGAGAAATGCCCGGATCAGAACGTGTACGAAGGCCTGAAGTGCCGAGTCGAAGCGCTGGCGTGGCTGCCGACCTGCTTCGATAGCGAGTACTGGGCCGCCGATCAGTTCATGGCGAAGCAGCCGAAATCGATCGAGGCGCGCGCGAAGGTCGTCGCGTTGAGCAACGACGCGTGGCGCGCGATGAACGACGCCTTTCGCCAGAAGGCCTGGGATCGCGTGAGGAACGACGGCGTGCTGACGATGCCCGTGCTGATGTACGGGGGCAAGCAGGACGTGCTCGACTGGGCTCAGGCCGACGGGGCCGCCAGCCTGGCGGGAGAGCTGGCGCTGTTCGACATGATTGGCGCGAAGCACCCCAAGGTCAGCATGGTCGTCGCGAACGAGGGCGGCCATTTCATGTACCGCGAGCATCCCGAGCAGTTCAATGCCGACCTCATCGGGTTCATCGACTTCTGG
The DNA here is from genome assembly GCA_963695795.1 of uncultured Acidobacteriota bacterium. Classification (GTDB taxonomy): domain Bacteria; phylum Acidobacteriota; class Vicinamibacteria; order Vicinamibacterales; family JAKQTR01; genus CAVOHU01. Next base: position 342,432 of record CAVOHU010000005.1, read on the forward strand.
AACGGGCGCAAATAGGGCGTTGGAAATGAACTACCGTCGCATGCTGAGCGTGTGGGCCCGCCATAAGGGCCTGTAAGCAAACAAACGCTGCAATCGTTGTTTGCTAACAGGCCCTAACCGGGGCTCTCGCGGGATGGGACACTACGGGATCGTGACCGGATCGCCCTCGGGCTCTGCGCCGGCCCGCGCGTCTTCCTTCACCTGCGCGAGGTGCGCGGTCATGGTTTGACGCGCCGCCTGCGGGTCACGCCTGATCACCGCGTCCAGGATTCGCCTGTGGTGAATCTGGCCGTGGATCGGCCCCTCGGCGGCGTCGAACACCTTCTCGCGCTGCTCGCGCAGCAGTTCGACGATCGAGTCGATGAGCGCGAGGATTAGGGGGTTCTGGGCCGCCTCGGCCAGCGCCAGGTGGAAGTCCAGGTCCGCCTCGATGTAGGCGGGAGGATCGTGCGGCGCCGCGTCCATCGCCTCGATGGCCTCCCGCATCGCGCCCCGCTGCTTCTCGCCGGCGCGGACCGCAGCACGCGCCGCTATTTCCGGTTCGAGGATCTCCCGGACTTCCTCGAGGAACGTGAATCCTTCCGACCGCCCGAAGCTGAGCACGAGATCGAGCGACTGCTTGATTGCCTGGTGAGTCCCGTCAATCACGAAGGTGCCTCGTCCGGGAATCGCCTCGACGATCCCTTTCTCGTACAGAGCCTTGACCGCCTCGCGCACCGCGGTGCGGCTCACGCCGAACTGCTGCGCGAGGTCGCGCTCGGCAGGCAGCTGATCGCCGGGCTTGAGCGTGCCGGCCCGGATCGACTGTTCAATCTGTTCGACGATCTGCTGGTAGAGACGCGAGGTCCTGATGGCGGTGTACATGTGCTGTCCTCCCGCGGTTGCGCTCGGAACGCGACGCGCTTCCACGCGCCTCGGCCGGTACGACGGGTGCCCGCTGACGGGCTTCTACAGGACGCGGGGATCAGATTCGCCTGAAGAAGGGGGGCTGAGGGGGCTGCAACCGATCCAACCGGCGGGTACCAGGTCCGACCACTCTACCGCCTAGCGTAGCACCCGCCCCGCCTGGAGGCAACCCGTCCCCGGCCTTCAACCCGCCGCGGGAATCCGCAGGAGTCTCGCGGCGTTTCCACCCAGGATCGCGGCCTTCTCAACGTCGCCGAGGTAGGGGGCCTTGAGCACCAGGTCGACCGTGACCGGCCAGTTGAAGGGGATGTCGGTCCCGTAGAGGATCTGTCCCGCGCCCACTTCGGCCACCAGGTGCCGGAGGCCCTCTTCGGAGAACGCCATCGTGTCGATGACGATCTCGCGCGTGAAGTAGTCGCGCGGGCGGCGCTTGTTCGCGCAGTTGGCGTTGCCGCGGACCTCGCAGGTGACGTCGGTCCGGCCGAGGTACGACGCGAGGTAGCCGCCGGCGTGCGGCCCGCAGATCCTGAGCCCGGGGAACCTGTCGAGCGTGCCGTCGAAGATCAAGCGGGAGAGGAACACGGTGGTCTCGAGCGGGTTCCCGATGATGTTGCCGAGGTCGCCGCGTCCGTCGAGCGCGCCGTCGCGAATCAGATTCGTGGCGCTCTGCGGATGCATCAGCACGAGCGAGCCGAGTTCGGCCGCCTTGGCCCAGAAGGGATCGTATTTCGGCAGGGTCAGACTCTCGCCCTTCACGTGTCCGCCGATCGACACGCCACGCATTCCCATCGATTTCGTCGCGTGTTCGAGCTGCTCCGCGGCCAGGTCGGGAAACTGCAGCGCGACCGACGCGAGCGCCACGAATCGATCCGGGTGCGCCGCCACCCACCTCGCCATGCCTTCGTTCTGAGCCTGCACGATTCGGCGAGCGGTTTCCCGGTCCGCCCCGTACCACCAGTAGGCATTGATGCTGAGCGCCTGGATGTCGACGCCCTGCCGGTCCATGAGCTCGAGGCGCTGCGCCCCGAGGATGTTGCCGCCGCCGCCGCGCGCGCCCTCGGCAAGCGGCGTGCCTTTCACGATCTCCGACGCCTCGGCGATGATGCAGTGGGCGTGGATGTCGATCACCGTGATGCGGCGCTTGCCGAGGAACACTTCCCGTCGCGACGAGGCTGCCTGCTGCAGAACCGGACCTTCCGCGCCCGCGAGCGCCCGATCGGCGACCACGAATCCCGCGGCGGCTCCGGCGACCTTTCCCAGGAACTCCCTCCGACTCGGCATACCCGCCTCCTTCGGCTGTGTGTAGTGCGCGTCGAACACGCCCGGGCGATCCACCACCATGCGAGGCGAAGCCTCGCGGCTTCTTCTGGTCTGTCCTACAGGAATGTCGGGGTCGACTGAGCCGCAAGTCCAGACTGATTACATTCTAGCTTGACATGGTTGGACCACCTGATGGTAGAGTGACCGCACCACTTTACCTGTTCAGCCGAAATCCTGCCAGCCCCGGGGGGCTCACGGGGCCGTTTCCGACGGAACCCGAGGGAGGCGGGTGAGAATGCCAGCTCCGGCGTCTCGACGATCCGCGGCTCGATCCCTCCATTCGACGAGGGCCGGCTCTCGCCCGGCCTGGACCATCAAGCAACAAGGAGAGTTTCTATGAGCGTCGTCCGGCGCTTCCTCGTGGTGTGCGCCATCCTCGCCATCCCAGCCGTCGGCTACGCGCAGGAAGCGGTGCTGAACGGCACCCTCACCGATTCCACCGGGGGTGTGCTGCCCGGTGTCACGGTGACGGCCGTCAACGAGGCCACGGGCAACTCGTTCGTGGCGGTCAGCGATTCCGGCGGCCGGTATCGGATCCAGGTCCGGACGGGCGCCTACAAGCTCATGTGTGAGCTGTCCGGATTCTCGACCGTCACGCGGACGGGCATCCAGTTGCTGCTCGGACAGACGGCGACCATCGATGTCCAACTCAAGCCGAGCGGCGTTTCGGAGTCCATCACCGTCACGGGCGAAACCCCGCTCGTCAACACGACCTCCTCGACGTTGGGAGGCAACGTTGACCCGAGACAGGTGGCCGAGCTCCCTGTGGCTGGACGCAACTTCATGGCGCTGGCCTTGCTGGCGCCCGGGAGCCGGACCCAGACGATGAACGCGACCCAGCCGCTGCCAGACAGGGGCCGGGCCCAGGACGTGCGCGAGTTTCAGATCAACCTTGACGGGCAGCAGGTGACGAGGGACATCGGCACCGGATCGCAGCCCAAGTACAGCCAGGACATGATCTCGGAGTTCCAGTACGTCGCCAACCGCTTCGACGCGACGATGGGGCGGTCGTCGGGCGTGCTGGTGAACATCATCACGAAGTCCGGCACCAACCTGTTCTCGGGCGTCGTGCGCGGCAATTACCGGAGCGGCAAGCTGAATTCTGAAGAGCCGGTGCTCAAGAAGGTCCTGCCGATCGACAACACACAGATCAGCACCGCGGTGGGCGGCCCGATCATGAAGGACAAGCTCCATTTCTTCGTCAATGGAGAGTACGAGCGGGAACCGACCACCAGCGCCTGGAACACGGCGTACCCGTTCTTCAACATCACGCTCAACGGCACGGCCACCCAGAAGAAGGGCGGCGCGCGCATCGACTATCAGCTGTCGGAGAAGATCCGGTTGATGGTCAAGGGCTCCGACACGAGGACGTCCACGCCGTTCGGCGCAGGAGGGGCGGATCACCCGGCCGGAACGAGCAAGTTCGGCGACTACAACAATGAAGGCTACGCGCGGATGACGTGGGTCATCAGCAGCAAGGCCGTGAACGAGATCGAGGGCGGGCGGGCCGTGTACGGCCTCGACGAGCAGGCGCTCACCAGCTGGTCGAAACACTGGCTCCAGGGTATCGACGGCACGACGAACGGGTCACCCCGCGTCCGGTTCACGACCTTCAACATCACCCAGAACCGGAACCTGCCGCGGAACCAGGCCCAGTGGTACTGGAACGTCCGCGACAACTTCACCTACTCGTACGACGCCGCCGGCCGTCACGACCTGCGAGCCGGCGCCGAGTACCTGTGGCGGCACCAGCTGCAATACAACCGCCTGAACTCGAGCGGGGAGATCGACGCCCGGAAGCTCCCGACGCCCTCGGCCGCCCAGCTGCAGGCGTGGTTCCCCGTGTGGGACAACGTCGACACCTGGTGCCTGGACTGCCTCGCCCCGTACACGCGGACGATCCTCATCGGCGTCGGCAACTTCAACAACAACGTCTACTCGCAGAAGCTCGCCGCCTGGGTGCAGGACGACTGGAAGGTGTCGAACCGCCTGACCTTGAACCTGGGCGTCCGCTACGACGCGGAGATCGGCGCGTTTGCGAATGTGAACTTCCCGCCGTGGGAGTCGACCGGAAATTACAACGACTGGAACAACTTCCAGCCCCGCGTCGGCTTCGCGTGGCGGGTGAACGAGCGGACGGTCGTGCGCGGCGGCGTCGGGCTCTACATCGCAGGCGCGACCTCGGGCGACGAGACGCGCGGGGTCAGCAACACGATCCAGAACGTGATCCAGTTCACCAACGACGGCCGGCCCGACTTTGTCACCAACCCGGCCAACGGGCCGCTGCCGACCTACGAGCAGTCCAACGCGATGTTCTGCCACAACAACAACAACGCGCCGGGCTGCCTCCTGCTCACGGCGAACGAAGTGATCATGAACCCGAAGTACGAGAAGCTCGGAGAGAACTGGCAAACCTCCCTCGGCGTCCAGCACCAGATCGGAGAGACGATCGGCGTCGAGCTCGACTGGATCTACAACCACAGCGCCAACGAGAAGGGCATCATCGACAACGCCAACGTGACCTACGACCCGGCGACCGGCGCGCCCTATCCGTTCAGCGACCGGACCAAGCGGGCCTTCCCGAACTGGGGCACGGTGAACCTGAGCGTGCATACCGGGCGCTCGGCCACGCAGGAAGTGCGGGCGAGCGTGACGAAGCGGTTCAGCAGCCACTGGCAAGCGTCGGGCACGTATTCGCTGCGGTGGTTCTGGGATGCGGAGCCGCGGCCCTTCGCCGGCATCGATGAGGTGCCGTTCCCCACGGTGCCCGACCTGGGCGGGGAGTACACGCTCGGCGCGGGCGACCAGCGCCACCGCGCCACGTTCTCCGCGATCTGGCAAGTCGGTCACGGCTTCCAGGTCAGCGCGCTGCAGTACATCGGCTCGGGCGTCAGGCTCGCGACCAACTGGGGCACCGACGTCCGAGGCCTGGGCGTGGACGGTACCGATCGACTGCGCCCGGACGGCACCATTGTTCCGCGCAACTCGCTGGTCGGCCCAGCGCAGAGCCGCACCGACTTGCGGCTCCAGCAGAGAATTCAGCTCAGGGGCCGCGTCGCGATCGACGCGATCGCCGAGGTGTTCAACCTGCTCAACTCGCCCAACTGGACCATCGGCACGCAGGAAAACCGGCCGGACTACAAGCAACACATCAGCGGTGAATACCGCACGGCACAGGTTGGCATCCGGCTGACGTTCTAGAGAGAAGGCCGCCATTCGGATTTGTGTAGGGCGCGGGGCCAAAGCCCACGCCCTACACCGTACTCGGCGGTCCGCCGAAGCGTTTCGCGAAGGCGGAAGCGACCGCCCTACGGCACGCCACGACTCCGAATCGCGAATTCTCATCCAGGATCGCTCCTGTCAATCGTGGCCAGGGCGGAATTGGAGATCGCATGAGCCGAACCAGTCCGGACGGTGCAGCCGTGCCCTCGCGGCTCTCACGCCGCCAGATGTTGCAACGAACCGCGGCGGCGGGTGCGGCGTGGCCGCTCGCGCACTCGCTCGTCGCGACTGGCGCGGACGCGCAAGGCCGGCCTGCGCTTCCTGCGTTCGCGGCCTCTCCGCCCGCGTTCTCGGTCGGCGAGAGGGATCGCCGCTGGGCCGCGGTGCGCGCCAACATGGCCAGGCCCCAGTGGAACCTCGACGCCATCATCACCGTCGTCAGCGACTCGGTGGGGCTGAACGCGCGCTACCTCTCGCAAGTCGAGTTGATGCGGTACTCAGGCGGAGGGCCGCAAGTACTCCTCGCTCGAGACCCGGCCAAGACGGTGTTCGTCCAGGCGAGCGCGGCCAGGCACGTCGAGGAGTGGACCGCCAGGCTCAAGGATGGCGGATGGCTCGCCGACGGCAGGATGAAGCTCCTGCCCGAAACGGGTGGCGCGGCGCTGGCGAAGCTGCTCGTGACGGAGGGGTTCAACCGGCCGGGCGTCCGGATCGGCATCGCCAAGTTGACAGGCACGCGGTTCGACCCTGACGGAGTCGTCTCATCGACGATCCTCGACACGCTGAAGGCCGCGCTGCCGGGCGCCGTGTTCCTGCCCATCGAGAAATGGGGGCAGGATGCCGGCCCTGTCGACGAGGTCATGCTCGTCAAGAGCCGGGAGGAACAGGACGTCATCCGGCGGGCGGTGAAGGCCAACGAACAAGGCTTGGCCGCGATGGTCGCGGTCTGCCGGGATGGAGCTGCGCGCCAGGCCGATCTCTGGTGGGCGGGATTCACCACCATGGTGGCCGCGACCGGAAGCGACATCGTTCGGCTGTCGATTGGCCTCAACGAAGGCGGGAATGCCTCGCTCGGCGAGGCGAACGGCGATCCGATCCGCGTGGGGCAGTTCTGCTCGCAGGAGATCTCGAGCGGGTTCCAGGGCTACGGCTGCCAGATCAACCACACGTTCTTCATCGGGGGCCCGTCGACGCCCGGGTACGACTACTACCGCGCGGCCTTCGAGGCGCTCGTCAAGGCCCGTGAGAACTCGCTGGCGTTCATTCAACCCGGCAAGACGACTTACGACGGCTTCGAGAAGTATCTCCGCAAGGCGCTGGTCGACGCGGGAGGCGGAGAGGGCGGGGGCGTGGCGGTGCACTCGGGCGGACTGGGCCAGGCCCGGCCTCGCGGCGGCCGCGACAACGAGATGATCATGCAGCCAGGCCACGTGTTCGACTTCAAGCCGTCCCTCGCGCTGCAGCGCGCCGCCATCAGGGACGTGGGAGAGCGGAATCGCTCGGTGCAGCTCGGCGATGCGATCGTCGTCACCGACAAGGGCGTCGCCAGGCTCGGCACCCGTCCGCTCGTGCCGATCGCGACCCAACCGTAGATCGTGAAGGGAGACGATGTATGTCACGAACGAAAGCGGGGCGGGAGATCGAGACGCGAGGCTTCTCCCGGCGGCGGATGCTGCAGACGGCCGCGGCGGCCGGCGTGGGAGTGCCGCTCAGCCACGCGCTTGGCGCCGGCGCTCTTGCGGCGCAGCCGCCGAAGAAGTTCCCGGCCTTCACGGTGCCGAACCCGGTCTTCACACTCGCCGAGCGCAACCGCCGGTGGGCTGCCGTGCGCGCGAACATGGCGCGGCCGCAATGGAACCTCGACGCGATCATCACGGCCGGCAGCGACGCGCTCGGCAACAACGCGAGGTACCTCACGCAGATCGTGATTCAGAAGTACTCGCAAGCCGCGCCCGAGGTCCTCTTCCCGCGCGACGCGTCGAAACCGGTGATCGCCCACATCAGCGGCACCCGGCACGTGGATGAATGGACCCGCAGGCTCAAGCCGAACCTCTGGCTCTCCGACGGCAAGCTGGTCCTGAAGGCGGAGTCCGGTTCCGAGGCGCTGGCCAAGCTGCTCGCCGCCGAAGGCTACAACCGTCCAGGCGCTCGAATCGGCCTGGCCAAGCTGCGAGGCAGCCGCTTCGATCCGGAAGGCCTCGTGTCGCACACCTGGCTCGAACGGCTCAAGGCGGCGTTGCCCGGCGTCCAGTTCCTGCCGATCGATCAGTTCCCGCCGCAGGCGGGCAACGACACGGGGCCGATTGAGGACGCCTCGATGTCGAAGGGGCCCGAGGAGGTTCAGGTCATCCGGCGGTCGGTCGAGCTCAACCAGCGAGGGATCGCCGCGGCAATCGCAGCCGCCCGGGACGGGGCGCCGCGCCAGGCGGATCTGTGGTGGGCGTGCTTCTCCGAGATGTATGCCGGTGCCGGCGAGGATGTCGTCCGGTGTTCGATCGGGTTCGACGCCGGAGGCAACGCGTCGCTCGGGGAGCCGGCCGACTACCCCGTGCGCGTCGGGCAGATCTGCAACCAGGAGATCAGCTCGGCCTACCAGGGGTACGGCTCCCAGATCAACCATGCGTTCTTCATCGGCAGCAAATCGACGCCGGGATACGAGTATTATCGGACTGCGGTCGAGCTGCTGGCCAAGGTGATCGAGCGGGCCATCGCCTTCATCCAGCCGGGCAAGACGACCTACGGCGACTTCATGGCGAACAACGAGAAGACCTTCAAGGAGTTCGGCGAGAAGGGCGGCGGGCTCAACACCCACGGCGGCGGGCTGGGCTTCCTGTCCCGTCCGCGGCAGTCGGCCGAGGACAACCTCGTGGTGATGCAGCCCGGACACACCTTCGACTTCAAACCCGCCGTCACGCTCGATCGCACGAAGACGAAGGACGTGGGCGAGCGGAACCGGTCGGTGCAGCTCGGTGAATCGATCCGGGTCACCGACAAGGGCGCCGCGCGGCTCGGCACGCGGCCGCTCGTGCCGATCGCGACACAAGGCTGACCGGGTTACACTGGCAGGGGATTGATCTGCGGAGAGGAGACCGACTATGGACCAGAAGATCATCGACCTCTACGACGAGTACGTCCACGGAGGCACTTCCCGGCGGGACTTCCTGGACCGGCTGGCCAAGGCCGCCGGTGGCGCCGCAGCGGCGCTGTCGTTGCTGCCGCTGCTCGAGAACAACTACGCCTTCGCGCAGACGATCGCCGAGAGCGATCCGCGTCTCACGACCGCCAGGGTGGAATACGACGCGGCGGGCGGGAAGGTCGCGGGCTACCTGGCGCAGCCGAAGGACGGAAAGAAGCACGCGGCCGTGATCGTCATCCACGAGAATCGCGGTCTGAATCCGCACATCCAGGACGTCGCGCGGCGATTCGCAGCCGAGGGCTTCCTGGCGCTCGCCCCCGATGCGTTGTCGCCGCTCGGCGGCACGCCTGCCGAGGAGGCGAAGGCGACCGAGCTCATCGGCAAGCTGGACGCGGCGGAGACGGTGGCGAGGCTGGCGGCGGCGATTCCGTTCCTCGCCAAGCACGCCGGTTCGACCGGGAAGGTGGGCGTCGTGGGCTTCTGCTGGGGGGGCGGGATGGTGAACCGCGTGGCCGTCGCCGCCGGGGCCTCGCTTGCAGCGGGGGTGGCCTACTACGGCCCGCAGCCCCCTGCGGCAGACGTGCCGAAGATCCAGGCGCCGCTGATGCTGCACTACGCGTCGCTCGACCAGCGGATCAACGCCGGGATCGCCGACTACGAGGCCGCGCTCCAGTCGAACAAGAAGACCTACGAGAAGTACATCTACGAGGGCGCGAATCACGCGTTCAACAACGACACGAACGCCGCGCGCTACAACAAGGAGGCTGCCGCGACCGCGTGGACGCGAACGGTGGCGTTCTTCAAGAAATACCTGGGCTGACGGCGGCATCTCCCGCACGCCTGACTCATGGCGGGGCCCTCCTTCGGCGGCCCCGCCAATCCGCTCTCGACCGCGTGTACGCGAGTATTTTCTTCCTTCCTGGGCGCGAGGCAGTCCGCCGTCCTCGCACCCGAACTCCTCGTGACGCCCCAGCGCATTCCCAAGCGGCATGCACGTCAGGGCGCCTGAATTCCGTGCATTTCCAGTCGGTAATCAACCACGACTTCGCTTGACACGGTCTGGTCGTCTGGTGGTAGAGTGGTCCAACCACGGAAACCAGCCCCTATGTCGCTTAGCCGACCTGCTGCGAACCATCCTCGCGCCTGGCTGCCTCGACCAACGGAGAGGCCGCCTGCGAGCGTGCGCTTCCTGGCGCGTCTCGAGTCGTCGAGCTCGCGCGGCGCAGGTGCCTGGTGATCGTGTCTCGCGCAGTCTTGGACTAATGACACTCGTCTCGATGCGCGCGTGGGATCCGCGCGCCCGCAGGCAATGCAATTCGCGAGGAGGCACACATGACGGGGTCGTTCAGGCGTGTTCGGCATCTTGCCGGCGTGATGCGAATGCCGGCCGCAACCTTGTTGACGCCGTGTTGTCTCGTGGCTCTGGCTGCCGCGTTCATTTTGGGCGGCGGCATTTCCGCCAGTGCGCAGACCGTGACCGGGACCATTCTCGGGACGGTCAGCGACAACACCGGCGGGGTCATGCCCGGCGTCACGATCACGGCAAAGAACACGGCGACGACCTTCAGCCGGTCGTCGGTCACCGACGACAAGGGTCGATTCGAAGTGCGGGCGCTTCCGATCGGACCCTACGAGGTCTCGGCGGAGCTCGAGGGCTTCAAGAAGCAGATCCGGGGCGTCCAGCTCACGATCGGCGCAGAAGTCGCGATGCACTTCACGATGGAGGTCGGCGGCGTCGAGCAGACGATTGTCGTCACGGCGGAAGCCCCCGTCGTGCAGACCAGCTCGACTGAAGTCGGGGCCCTGGTCGACCAGAAGCAGATTCAGCAGCTGCCGCTCAACGCGCGCGACATCCAGCAGCTCGCGGTCCTGCAGCCGGGCGTGCAGTCGCAGGCGTCCTACAACGGCCTGTATGGCGCGAACATCACGGTGCGCGGCTCGCGTCCGGAGCAGAACCGGTATCTGCTGAACGGCGTCGATGCGTCCACCTCCTTCGGCACCTCGCCGGTGAGCGCCGCCAACATCATCATGGGCGTCGAGGGCCTTCAGGAATTCAAGGTCCTCACGAGCGACTACAGCGCCGCCTACGGGGTGAAGCAGGGCGGCGTCGTCAACATGGTCACCAAGGCGGGCACCAACGCCTTCCACGGCAGCGCGTACGAGTTCCACCGCGACAAGGCCCTCGATAGCCGCGGCTACTTCGACACGGCCGGCGTGCCGCCCTTGAAGCGCGATCAGTTCGGCGCCTCGCTCGGCGGGCCGATCTTCAGGGGCAAGACCTTCTTCTTCGTCAACGGCGAGGTGTTCCGGCAGCGACTTGCGCTGTCGCCCGTGGCCACCATGCCCACGCCCCGCGCGAAACAGGGGTATGTCTTCGACGCGGCGGGCAACGAGACGTTTGTCGGCGTGGCGCCGCAGATCGTGCCGTTCCTCGCGTTGCTCCCCGATCCGAACGGGCCGGCGGCGGGCCCGGGGCTCGGCTACTACTACAGCAACCCGCAGCAGTCGATCGACGAGAAGTACGTCACCGCGCGAATCGACCACCGGTTGAGCGACCGGGACCAGATCTGGGCCGTCTACACCGGCGACTGGTCGAAGAGCACGACGCCGGAGGCGAATCCGAACTTCGCGGCGTTCCTCATCCGCAACAAGAACATCGCGAGCCTCGAGAATGTCCACACCTTCTCGGATCACTTCCTCAACACGGTCCGGCTGGGCGTGAACCGGAACTACTACTTCGACGAGACCACGGCCGTCGTGCCGATTGAGAAGAGCATGTATGTGGCAGAGAACCCGTATGTGACGCCGTCCTCGCGCGGCGCATTCGAGAATATCGGGTTCGGCTTCGGGATGACGGGCATGGCGAGCAGCGGCAATGCGCCCGTCTGGTACACGCACACCGGGATCAGCCTCGACACCGAGTTCAGCTACATCAAGGGCGGCCACACCTGGAAGGCCGGCGGCTCCTGGCTGTACTCGATTGACAACGGGTCGTTCACGGCGGTCCAGGCCCGAGGCGAGATCAGCTTCGACACGTGGGCGCAGTTCCTCGCGGGGGTCGCGACCCGCGCCAACGTCATCCTCCCCGGCAGCGATCCGACCAAGCAGTTCCGCGCGCACACCATCTCGGCCTTCGTCGAGGACAGCTGGCGGGCCTCGCAGAACTTCACCGCGTCGATCGGCCTCCGCTACGACCTGCTCGCGTCGCTCACGGAAGCCCGCGGCAAGTTCGCCAACCTGGTCGGCGGACCGATGGATCCCAAGCCGACGGTCGGCAGCACGGTCATCACCCCGCAGAAGACGAACTTCGCGCCGAGAGTCGGCTTCAACTGGGACGTCCTCGGCGACGGGAAGCTGAGCGTCCGCGGCGGCGGCGGGATGTTCTACAACCTGATCAACCCGTTCAGCCTGCGCGAGTCGAGCAACAACGTGCCGATCACGACGCAGTACTCGCTGAACAACGTGAGCTTCCCGAACGTGTTCGCGAACCTCTCGAGCCTGCCCATCGGCTCGCTGGTGCCGGACTTCGGGGCGATCGAGTCGAACCCCAAGACGCCGGTGCTGTACTCGTACCACCTGTCCGTCCAGCGAGATATCGGGTGGCGGACCTCGCTCACCGCCAGCTTCGTCGGGTCGGAGGGGCGCAACCTGCCCTCCGGCACCATCGTGAACAGCGACTTCGGAAATCGCGTCGTCCCGACCTCCACCAATCCCTACTATTGGGCCGCGGGCGGGACCCGTCCGAACCCGAACTTCGGCCGCATCGGCTACGGCGAGTTCATCTTCGAGTCGAGCTACCAGTCGCTGCAGACCGCGCTCGAGCGGCGGGTGGCCGAGGGTATCGGCTTCACGGCCAGCTACACCTGGTCCAAGTGCATGAACCAAGGCTCGGGCGAACTCAATACCGCCCTCGGCAACGGCGGCGGACCGGGCGTCTTCCAGTACGCGCGCGACGCCAGCACCGGCTACGGGCCGTGCTCGTTCACGAGCACGCACGCGGCCAGCTTCACGACCACGTGGGACCTGCCCGGCAAGAGCCTCAAGGGCGTGGCCGGCGGGGTGCTCGGCGGCTGGCGGTGGAGCACCATCACGACGGTTCAGAGCGGCTATCCGTTCAACGTGACGACCGGGTTCAACCGCTCGCGCCAGAATGTGACCTCGAGCAGCCTCGGCGACCGGCCGAACTGGGCGCCCGGCTGCGACGCGAGCAGCGCCTTGATCAAGGATCCGGCGATCGGGGCCATCGGCAGCGGCACCCCGGTCATCTGGTTCAACCGCGACTGCTTCGTGATGAACGAGGCGGGCTATCTCGGCAACGTGCCGGCCATGGCGCTTCGGGGGCCGGGCCTCTTCACGAGCGACTGGTCGCTGGCGAAGGCGTTCCGGTTCTCGGGCGGCCAGCGAATCGAGCTTCAGATCCAGGCGTTCAACATCACCAACGCGGTGAACTTCAGGGTCCCGGCCTCCGGCCTGTGGACCAACGCGACGACGAAGAACGCCAACACCGGAAAGATCACGGCGACCGTGACCGCGCCGCGGCAGATCCAACTCGGCATCAGGTTCGTGTTCTAACGAACCGTCCGGGGTCTTCCAGGAAGCGCCCTCCCTTCTCCGGGGAGGGCGCTTCCATCCTCTCATTCGGCGTGTCCCCGCGACCCTCGGGATCCCGCCGGCGCAACGCGCGCCGGTCCGAGTCGGGCGTGCAAGCCGGACCGATCGAATCGACCTCGCGCACCGCCGCCCGGGCACGTTGCCGCAGACGTCAGCCGCGGCGGCAGGTGACAGGGAAGGAGCCATCGTCGATGAAACGAACCATTCTCGTCGCCTTCGTGCTCGTGCTGGCGTCAGGCGCAGCCCATGACACGTGGCTGTCGACCTCTGGAGTGGCGGCAGCGCCGCCGCAGATCAGGGGCATGGGCAACGCCCCGCCTCCGCCGAACCCGACGCACGGGTACTCGATTGCCAGGCCCATGAAGGGCTCCGATACGCCGATGGAGCTCACCTTTGTGTTCACGCACGACGAGATCTACGTGCCGGTCGTGCTCCGCCGGCCGAAGGGGCCCGGGCCGTTTCCCGCGATTCTGATGAGCGCCGGCAACGGCGTCGGCGGCATGCCGCGCGCCATCCAGACCGCGGAGCGCCTCGTCAAGATGACCGACGCCATGCTCGCGCGCGGCTATGTGGTCGTGAACATGGAGCCCAGGAATGAGATCCCGTACCTCTACCAGAAGCAGGACACTGCCATCGACCTGCCCGACAGCGTCAGCGGCGGCAACCGCGTCCTCAAGTCCACCGCGACGCTCGACTCCGACGACTACATCGCCGTGATCAAATACCTGCAGGCCCAGCCCTTCATCGACAAGGACGCCGTGGGCTGCGTGGGTGTGAGCCACAGCGGCGAGCTCATCATGAAGGCCTCCAGCCAGATCAACTTCGGGGCGGGTGTCCCGATCGAGGGAGCCGCCAGCGAGTACCTCGAGGTCGACAACGGACCATCGGCGCCGCGCAAGGACAACGAAGTCCAGTTCCAGGACGTCGAGGTCGTGAAGAAGCTCGCCAACAAGGCGAAGGCGATGGAACGCATCAAGAAGATCGGCACCACGCCTCTGCTCGTGATCGGGCGGGACAAGGATCATCAGCAGGGCGTCTTCAGGCTGACCTACGAGTGGGCGAAGGAGGCCGGGAAGAACGTGACCTGGACCTCGTTCGATCACCCGGTCCACGGGTACCCGTTCATGTATCTCAAGCCCGACGGGTCCTACCAGCCCGACCCCATCCAGCAGAAGGCGTTCGAGACGTTCATGGCGTTCTTCGACGCGCACCTCAAACACAACCACGCGGCGGCGAAGTAGGGGAGCGGCACCATGTCGATGAGATCCTTCGTGCACCCTCTGAGGGGGCTCTTCCCGGCATTCGCGATCGCGGCGCTCGCCCTCGCGGCCTCGCTCGGCCTCACGGTGAACGCCCGCGCCCAGAATCCCCCTCCGCCTCCCGGCGTCTCGCCGACCGGCTCGATCGACGGCCTCGAGGCGAAGTTCGCCGACGTGAAAGGGGTGCGGACCCGCTACTTCGAGGCGGGCCAGGGCGAGCCGATGGTGCTCGTCCACGGCGAAGGGTGGTCCGGCCATTCGAGCGCGAACACCTGGTCGAAGGTCATTCCGATCCTCGCGAAGCGGTTCCACGTGTTCGCCGCCGACAAGCTCGCCTCCGGCATGACGGGCAACCCGCTCGACGACAAGGACATGAATATCCAGGGCGAAGTCGAGCACATGTATCAGTTCATCCAGGCGATGAAGCTCGGGCGGGTGCACCTCGTCGGGCAGTCCCGGGGCGGCGGCTGCGTGTTCTTCCTGTCGGTCGCGCACCCGGAAATCGTCCGGACGCTCGTCATCGTCGACACTGGGACGGCCTCGCCCCAGGTCGGCGAGACGAATCGCCAGGCCGTGCTCGTCGCCTGCCCGAAGGAGCCGGATTGGGAGGAGTGGCGCTGCAGGCTGCGCGCCATCTCTCATCTACCCGACGTGGCCTTCGACGACACGTTCTTTCAGACGGGCCGATACATGGCCAGCCTTCCGAAGTCGACGGAGACGAGGGCGAAGATCGCGGCCGGGGCCGGTGAACCCCTCTCGTCGCAGTTCAACGACTGGAAGAAGCAGGTCCACGCCCGCATCATGAAGGAGAAGGTCCTCATGATGCCCATTCTGCTCTACTGGGGCAAGGACGATCCGTCGGCCATGCTGAAGAACGGCCTGGCCCTGCTCGACGTCATCGCGGTGCAGAATCCGGACGTCCGGATGATCATCGCGAACAACTCGGGCCATTTCCACTACCGTGAGCATCCGGAGGAGTGGAGTCAGAACGTCATCAACTTCATCGACTACTGGAACCGGCAGCCGTCGGCGAAGGCCGGACGCTAGGCGGCCGGCCCTCACTGCCTGGAGTAGATGACCGCCCATCGCGCGTCGTGAAAGAGCCCCTCGATCGGCTGGGTCGGCTTGAACCCGATCGCCGCCATCCAGAGATCGAGCTGCTCCCGCGTGATCACGAGCGACGGGTCGTCCCGGTGCGGGCCGGTCTTCGCGTCGTACTCGACGATGGCGATGCGCCCGGTCCGTTTCAGGTACGGGGCGAGCGCCGCGAGGAACTCGGGGCGATCCTTGATGTGGTGCAGCACGTCGTGGAAGAACGCCAGGTCGACGTCGCGCGCGGGCAGCTTGGGATCGGTGAATGCCCCGAGCACCGCCGTCACGTTGGCCGCATGCTGCGCATCGGCATTCTGGCGGATGCGATCGACGAAGGCCTGATCGACATCCTCCGCGTAGACCTTCCCGGACGGCCCGACCGACTTCGCCAGCGAGAGACTGAAGATTCCGGGCCCGGCGCCGATGTCCGCGACGACCTGTCCGGGCTTGAGCGACAGCCGCGCGATGATCTCGTCGACCTGAAGGCCCGCAATTCGCTCGGGCCGCTCCATGCGCGCAATCCAGTCATCGGCGGGCCGCGACCCCAGCTGTCGGGCCGACAGGAGCGCGGACTGGGGGACGGCGGCCAGACAGATGCCGAGACACGTCGCGAGACCGATCGTTCGCAGCGAGGGCATGGCGGACTCCTTGGAGATGGGTGATGGCCCGCCGCCCAGGCGGGCTTCCCCGATTGTACCGTCGTTTGCCCGATCTGAGTCGGAAACGCGCTGGGAACGTAGCGCGCGGGCTTCAGCCCGCGTGCCCGGGGCGCCGAGGTTTATTGAACGTGAGCCCCGGGATTAGAATCGCACTCGTTCCGGAGGCTCCCATGCCAATTGGCACGCTCGGCGCCCGCTATCTCCAGCCGGTTCTCGCCGCCGTCCTGCTTGCGGGACTCCCAATCCTCGCCGGGACGGTTCGCACGCAAGGCGCCCCCTTCCGCCTCGAAGAGGCGACCATCGCCGACGTGCATCGCGCGATTCGCGCGGGGCAGATCACGTGCCGCGGCCTGGTCCAGGCATACCTCGATCGCGCAAAGGCGTACAACGGCGCCAGCGATCGCCTGGTGACGAGGGACGGCGCCCGGATTCCACCTGCGCCCGGAACCCTGCGGGCCGGATCCGCCATCCGGTTTCCGACTGACACGGTGGCGATCTCGACGCTCGTGCCCGACTTCGATCAGTACGCGGGCCCGCCGATCGAATTCGGCCGGATGGAGCCAACCGCTTCCGATCCGTCGGTGCAGCAGCAATACGGCATGACGGTCGGCACGCCGGACTCGGGCCAGATCAACGCGCTCGGCACGCTCAACCTCCGAGGCGAACGATCGGTCACCTGCAAGGGCGACCGCGACAGGCCACCTGCGGCCGGACCAATGCCGCCCGGATCGCCCGCGGTGTGCGAGGAATTCCGGAAGCAGCCCGACGCCCTCGAACGGGCGGCGCAACTGGACCGCGAATTCGGAAGCTCGCCGGACCTGGCCCGCCTGCCGATGTACTGCATCCCGTTCTCGTTCAAGGATCCCTTCGACACGATGGACATGCGGACCACGGCCGGAGCCGATGCGAGGTACGACATCGACTTCCCGGCGCGCGACCATACGCTGGTCGCCCAGCTGCGCCGGAAGGGCGCCATCATCTACGCCAAGGCGGTCAACACCGAGTACAACGGCCGCGCCGGGGATCCGGGCGGCCGGAACAGGCCCTCGAAGGTGCTCATCTCGACGCTCGGCTATCAACGGAGCAGTTGGGCCGGCAATCCGAGCAGCGCCTACGACAGCACGCGCGCCGCGTCGCTCGGATCGAGCTCGGGGTCGGGCGCCTCGGTCGGCGCGAACCTCGTCGTGTGCAGCCTCTGCGAGGAGACGAGCCTGTCGTGCCGCGGGCCGGCCAACCACAACTCGGTGGCCCTCATCCTGCCGCACAAGTCGCTCATCTCGTTCCAAGGCGGCGCGATCGGATCCGACATCTACAACGACCGCTCGGGCATCCAGTGCCGCAGCATCGTCGATGCGGCGAAGGTCCTCGACGCGCTGAAGGATCCGGTCAACCTCTACTACGATCCGCGCGACATCTTCACGACGGTGCCGCGATCGAGCGTGCTGGCGACGCCCTATGCGGCGGCCGCCGCTGCGCCGGGCGCCGCCGGATCGCTGCGCGGCATGCGCATCGGCGTCATCAGGGAGTCGATGCTGATCTTCCCGGGCATCAAGGCGGACGAGCCGATCGTCACGGCGGCGGTGACGGAGATCAAGGAGGTGCTCGGCCGGCGCCTGGGCGCGACCCTCGTCGAGTCGACCGACCCGCTCTGGCCGGACGATCCGGACATCGAAAACATGAAGCCGAGCTACACGCGGGCGCTCGCGGAGATGGTGCCGGTGTTCTTTCCCGCCATTCTCTATCGCTTGACCGCCGCCGGCGCGCCGGTCTTCCCGGAGTTCGCGGCGATGATCAAGCCGACCGAGTTCGCGCCCGGCAGGACGTTCGGTTCGGGCACGATGACGCCAATCGACTACATGATCGGACTGGCGGAAGGGAACATCCCGCCTCCGAAGAACCTCAACATCCGTTTCATGCAGCAGGTGCCCGACGAATCGCTGACCTTCAAGTTCCACTTCACGCAATACGCGTCGCGCCGGGCCGCCGACTGGGCGGCGCGCGGCTTCACCGAAACGCTGGTGGATTTCCCCGCGCTCAACGCGCGATCGAAGTTCTGGGGCGACGACCAACGGGCAGCCTTCAAGAACTGGGAGGAGGTCGAGAACATCCGCCGACCGCTCGGCGAAATCCAGGGCATCGACGAGCGCATCCTGCTTCGCGAGCTGCTGCGGCGAGTCGAGATGAAGGTCATGCAGGAGAACCGCCTCGACGTCGTTGTCCGCCTGCACACACCGCTGCCGCCCGGGCAGATCGGGCTGGCGGCGCCGCCCGGCCCGCGCGGCGACATTAGGGGCGAGATTCGGATGGGACCGTTCGCCGGCCTGACCGAGGTGCTCATTCCGGCGGGCTACGTTCAGACGGTGTACAACCCGGCGTTCGTGCTGAGCCAGGACAAGAGGCAGTACCAGGCGCGGAATACCGACACGCCGTCCACCGTACCGGCGCCCGGGCTGCCGTTCTCGCTCGTCTTCCGTGCGGAGCCAGGGGCCGAGGATCGCATTCTGAAGGTGGCCTCGGCCTACGAAGCGGCGTCCAGGCGACGGGTGCCTCCGCCCGCGTATCCCGCGCTCAGCCGCCCGTCCGGCGTTCGCTGAGGATACGCGTGGCGCGACATGGCTGTCGCCCGGCGTGTCTATCGCTGGATGCGAGCCGATCCGCCGCGCGCGAACGCGCGCACCTGATCGAGCGTCGCCATGGTCGTGTCGCCCGGAAACGTCGTCAGCAGCGCGCCGTGCGCCCATCCGAGCCTGACGGCTTCCTCGAGTGAAGCGCCGGAGAGCAGACCGTAGAAGAAGCCGGACGCGAACCCGTCCCCGCCTCCCACGCGATCGAGGACTTCGAGCTCGCAGGTCGGCGACGTGATCGTCTCGCCGTTGACCCACGCCACGGCGCCCCATCCGTGACGATTGGTCGAGTGGACCTCGCGCAGCGTCGTCACCACGATCCGGATGGCCGGGTGCTTCTTCACGACGGCGCCAATCATCGCGAGAAACGCCGCGGGATCCAGCTTCGACTTCCGGGCGACATCCGGTCCGGGAACGCCGAGACCTTTCTGCAGGTCCTCCTCGTTGCCGACGAGCACGTCGACGTGTTCGAGGATGCGGGCGACGACCTCGACGGCGCGCTGCTCGCCGCCCCACACGTTCCACAGCTTCTCGCGGAAGTTCAGATCGAACGAGACGACGGCCCCGGCCGCGTGCGCAGCCCGCATGGCTTCAACAATCACCGCGCCGGTCGTCTCGGAGAGCGCGGCGAAGATGCCGCCGCTGTGAAACCAGCGGACGCCTCCCTTGAAGATTTCCGCCCAGTTGAAATCACCCGGCTTGAGCGCCGCCGCGGCCTCGTTCGAGCGGTTGTAGAAGACGACGGGCGCACGCACGCCGAATCCGCGATCGCTGTAGACGGCGGCGATGTTCGGGCCGTTGACGCCGTTGTGAGTGAAGCGTTTGTAGAACGGGCGCACTCCCATCGCCTTCACGCGCTCCGCGACCAGGTCCCCAATGGGGTAGTCCACCATCGCGGTGGCGATGCCGGTCGCGAGCTGAAAGCAGTCGGCGAGATTGGCCGCCGCGTTGAACTCGCCGCCGCTGACGTGGATCTGGCACTCGGTGGCCTTCCTGAACGGCACGATGCCCGGGTCGAGCCTGTGCACCAGGGCCCCGAGGGCCACGAAGTCCAGCGCGCCGCCGGCGGGGATCCGCAATCCGTGATCCATCACATCGTCTCCAGGGGGCCTGGACGATCCAGGGGCCGCGCGCTCACCACTCCGTGTGGAAGACGCCCGGCTTGTCCACGCGCCGATAGGTGTGGGCGCCGAAGTAGTCCCGTTGTCCCTGCGTGAGATTCGCAGGAAGGCGCTCGGTCCGGAAGGCGTCGAAGTAGGCGAGCGACGCGCTCATCGCGAGAACCGGAATGCCCAGGCCGATGGCGGTCTGGACGGCCCGCCGCCACCCGTCCTGTCTCCGATCGATGGCATCCCGGAACGCCGCGTCGAGCAGCAGGTTCTGGAGTCCGGGATCGCGCTGGTAGGCCGCCATGATGTCGCCGAGCAGGCTGGCCCGGATGATGCAGCCGGCCCGCCAGATCTTCGCGACGTCCACCAGTTTGAGGCCGTAGCCGTACTCATGCGAGGCGAGACTGAGCAGCCCCATGCCCTGGGCGTACGACGTGATCTTGCTGGCATGGAGTCCTTCGCGGACGGCCGCGATCAGGCTGGCGCGATCGCCGGCGTATCTCGACGAGGGGCCGCGCAGGACCCGGCTTGCGGCCACGCGCTGCGGCTTCAGGGCCGAGATGATCCGGCTCTCGACGGCCGCGTTGATCGTCGGGATCGGGGCCCCGATGTCGAGGGCGTGCTGGCTCGTCCACTTGCCCGTGCCCTTCTGCGCCGCTTCATCGAGAATCACGTCTACGAGCGGAGTGCCGGTGTCGGGGTCGATCCGCTTCAGGACCTCCGCCGTGATCTCGATGAGGTATGACTTCAGCTCGCCTCGATTCCAGTCGATGAAGATGTCCGCGATTTCGGGGGCCGGAAGGCCGAGGCCCCGCGACAGCACGTCGTAGGCCTCGGCGATGAGCTGCATGTCGCCGTACTCGATCCCGTTGTGCACCATCTTCACGTAGTGGCCGGCGCCCCCGGGCCCCATGTACTCGACGCACGGCTCGCCGTCGTCCGCCTTCGCCGCGATGGCGCGGAAGATCGGCGCGAGCGCTTCCCACGCCTCGCGCTGGCCGCCCGGCATGATCGATGGTCCCCACAACGCACCCTGCTCGCCGCCCGAGACGCCGGTGCCGACGAAGTTGAACCCTTCAGCCTCGAGCGCGCGGCTCCGGCTCTCCGTATCCGAGAAGAGCGAGTTGCCACCGTCGATCAGGATGTCGCCCTTCTCGAGATGGTCCTTGAGGTGGCGGATGGCGCTGTCGACCGCGGCACCGGCCGGGACCATCATCAAGACGCGGCGGGGCGTCTTGAGCACACGCATCAGCCCGGCAGGCGACGGCGCGACTTCCACGTTCTTTCCGGCAGCCGGACCATGCAGCCAGGCGTCGGCCCTGGCGGCGTCCAGTTCGTAGCCCGCAACCCTGAATCCGTGGCGCTCCATGTTGAGCGCCAGGTTGCTGCCCATCACTCCCAGCCCGACCACTCCGATGTCACACGTCATGATGGTGCTCCTGCGCGTTGGGTGTGCCGGCCGTGTCGCCGTCGGCCGGCTGGGCTGCCTGGCGCAGCTGGTACAGTATCTCCCCGGCCCGGCGGACGAGGAGCACGCCTTCGTCCTCGCGACCACCCCATTCTTCGGGATTGACCGTCGCCGGATCGACATAGCCGAGATTGATGCGCCGGCACCGCGCTTCCGGGATGCCGGTCGCGAGCGTGACCCGGATGCGCGGCGTTTCGACGCCTGTCGCCGCGTCGTATTTGCCGAGGCCTTTGACGTGTGTCGAATGGGCCAGGATCCCGCCCGGGTAGTGCGCGAACCGGCTCCACTGCCCGATGAAGTAGTCGCGGCAGTGATACCCGATTTCGTCGAGCACGCGGCCGTGGGTGTAGCTGACCTCGGTGATGTGCGGGGCGAAGATGACGATCTCCCCGCCGTCGGCGACCGCCGGCTCGAGCTTGTACATGCCCTTCGCCGCCGTCCACAGGTCCGCGTACATCTCCGGCATCATCGAGAGCACCCGCCGCACCGGCCGATCGAGGTAGACGACATGCTTGCGCGCCGACAGGTCGGCGGCTGCACGCCACGAGTCCTGGATCGATCCGAAATAGAGGCCGCTGACACCCTCGTGCGTCACGACGAGCGCGAAGCAGGCGATCGGGACATCGACCATCGCGGCTGCCCGCTCGATTACCGCGCGCACCGGCGTGTGCGCCCGGCCAATCGTGTGATAGTTGCCGCGCACCGCGCCCAGCCAGTGCGTGAAATCGATGATGTCGCTTCCGGCGATACCCGGGACGATGTACTTCGATCCGCCTGAGAACCCGGCGACTTCATGCGGAAAGACCGGTCCGCACACGATCACCTGGTCGTACTGGAAGATCAGCCCGTTGAGCGTGATTTCGATGTCGCGGCTGAGCAGGCCGTGACTGAGCGTCTCGACCTCGGCGGCCGGAAGGCGGCCGACGCTGACGAAGATCGACGGGTCGTCCCATCGGTGATTGACGATCCGGCTCGAGCCGAACCGGCCGTCGACGACCGGTCGTCCGATGAGCCGGGTCAGCTGGTCATCCGACATCGGCTGATGAGTGCCGAGCGCGACCAGGTAGTCGAGCGCCACGACGCGGTCGATGGCCGCGGCCTCGAGCGCCTCCCGCATCACCGCCATCGGCATCGTGCGCGTGGCGTCCGGGATGATGACGAGCACCCGCTGGCCGTCCAGCGGAAGCGCATCGAACGCCTCGCCGACGATCCGGCGGATGTCGGCAGCCGAGAGGTCGCGGTCGGTCGCGCCTTGGCCGATGACGGGGATTGGCGGTGCTCCGGTCCGCATGCGCACGTCTACACCCCGCTGAACGCCGAAAACCCTCCGTCAATTGGCAGCACCACGCCGGTGACAAACGCCGAGGCCGGGGAGAGCAGCCATAGCGCGGCGCCGAGCAGATCCGACGGTTCGCCGAACCGGCCCATCGGCGTGTGCTGCAGGATGGACTCGCCGCGTGGCGTCAACTCGCCGGTCGCCTCGTCTGTCAGCAGGAATCGGTTCTGGCGCGTCAGGAAGAAGCCGGGCGCAAGGGCGTTGACGCGGATCCTCGCCGAGTACTCGCGCGCCATGTGCACGGCCAGCCACTGCGTGAAGTTGCTGACTCCGGCCTTGGCCGCCGAGTAGGCCGGAATGCGTGTCAGCGGCCTGACGGCGTTCATCGAGGACACGTTCAGGATGCACCCGGTTCCGGCGGCGGCCATCCGGCGCCCGAACACCTGGCAGGGGAGGATCGTGCCGAGCAGGTTCAGGTCGAACACCCAGCGCAGCGCGTCGGCCGGCAGGTCGAAGAACGACTGGTTCGGGTTGGTCGTGGCCTCGGGCTTGTTGCCTCCGGCGGCGTTGACGAGGGCGTCGATTCGGCCGAACTGTCGGACGATGAGATCGGCGGCTCGTCCGAGGCTCGCGGGATCGAGGACGTCACCCTGGGTCACGACGGCGCGGCTGGCTCCCGGGCCCATGAGGTCGAGGAGGCCTTGCCCGGGCTCGGTGTTGCGGTCGAGCAGGGCGACCGATGCACCGCATCCGACCAGGGCGCAGGCGATCTCGCCCCCCAGCACGCCGGTCCCTCCCGTGACGACGATGACCTGTCCTGAGAAATCGAAGAGATGGGTCAGTTCGTCGAGGTTCATGAATGGCTCAGTGGTGATACCACATGTGAAATTAGTGCTACATCAGGCAAATCCACTTCAAGACGCTACGCTTCCAGGCGTCACCTGTCAATAGGCGGCTTGTACGCGCTGCCTGCTTGAATTGTGGTTATATTTTGCACATTTCGAGGCCAGGCCGCGCCCGGGGAGCATGCTGCAAAACCCGCCTCGACCGAAGGCTGGCGGTCCGAGTGGACGGACCAGTTGCCTACATCCCTGCCCCTTTGAGGCATTCCGACAGCAGGACGCGCTTGGCGCGGTCGGGGTTGGAAATCACGCCGAAAAAGTCCTCGAGGTACGTCTTCGAATCGCGCCGCGTACGGTCGGTCAAGTCGGCGGCCGAATCGTAGGTGGCCAGAATGCTCGCCCTCTTCTCGCGGTATCGGGCGAGGATCGGTTCGTACTGGTCCATGGTTCGGCACGGGCCCCGGAACAGTCGTTGGCGGATCGAGGCGATCTCCAGCCGCTTGTCCGGAGCGGCGTACGGCGTGTCGACGAGGCCGGCGCTGTCGAAGTCGTAGGTCACCGGGTAGCGGACGCCCGACTCGACCTGCACGAGCACGATGTTGTGCCGAGCGACGATCGAGAAGTCCGTGTTCCCGATCATCCACTGGAATACTGACATCAGGAGCAGCGTGTCGTTGTCGAGCCCGGGGAATCGCTGGCCGGTGATCTGGGCCAGCCGTCCCTGCATCCGGCGGGCCACGTCCTCGTCATCTTCGATGAAAATCCCGAACCTGGTGGTCAGCGGCGCTCCCGAAACGGCGTCCACATACGAGGCCTTCACCAGTCGGGCCCGGAACGACCGTGGCGTCAGCTGGTTGAACAACTGGTAGACGAGATACTCGCGCAAGACGTACTGGTCGTAGTCGGAACGGTTCTGGCAGTGCGTCACCAGCTTCAGCCCATCCTGGCCAGAGAGCGCCGTGCCTTCAAGCCCCGACTTGGGCAGATCGAGCTTGAGCGGCGCGAATGCGCACACCTCCGGACGCAGGCGCAGGTGTCCTCTCGTGCCGATTTGAATCGGGACCGCGAGGTCCTCGCCCTTCGCGCCAGGGAGGGTCAGCGTTGCGGGGAACCGCTTGGTGCTGTCCGGATTCCGGTCCTTGTTGACCGTCTTGAAGTCCGCGCGAATCGTGATCGCGAGCGGCTCCTTCGACTGGAAGAGCCTCCGCCCCTCCGCATCGGTACGGCGCTTCTCGAGCGTGGCTTTGTCGGGCCACGGCTCGGCGAGCTTTGCCAGCGATCGTTCCTGCTTCTGAGCCGGCGTCTGGACCTGGATCTGCCCGCCGCCGGGCCGGGCGTTTCCGGCGAGGACGGCCCCACCGAAGAGTCCGAGTGCGGCGGCGAGCCCGGCTAGAATTCGGCCGCCTGAGGAGAGCCACTGCGGGCCCGGTCCGGTTGAGGCGACCTGTCTCGACCGCGTCGTCATGATGGTCTCGAAGTTGGCGTGCGAGTGGCCTACACGGTTTCCTTGTTGCACCGATCGATCAGCATGCGTTTCACTCGCGAGGGCGAGTTGACCAAATCGAAGAAGTCCGCCAGGAACGACTTGACCTGGTCGCGCGACCGCGGCTCGAGACCCGGCTCGGCGTCGATGAAGCTGAAGAGAGGGGTCTTGCTCGCCCGGAACTTCGCCAGCGTCGGCTCGAGCTGCTCCGCGGTCCTGCACGGGCCCCGGTAGAGGCGATCGCGCAGCCGACTCGAGTCCGAGCCGCCGGTCCGGCGCCCCGTAGGGCGGAGACACCAGGCCCGTGATGTCGAAGTCGTACGGAATCGGGAACAGGATGTTGGCTTCAGTCTTGAGGATCACGATGTTGTGAAGTCCGAACAGCGAGAAGTCGGTGTTGCCGATCATGAATTCGAAGACCGCCATGGCCGCCAGCGTGTCGGCGTCGTGATCCGCGAATCGGGTACGCGGGAGCTCGGCGGTCCTGGCCTCGGCGCGGCGGGCGAGATCCTCCTCGCTCTCGACGAAGAAGGCATAACGGGTGGTGACGGGCTTACCGGTCTTGAGATCGAGGTAGGTGCCGCGCGCGAGGCGCGCCCGGAACGATCGGGGTGTAATGAGATTGAAGGCCTTGTACGCCAGGTACTCGCGGAGGATGAACTGCTCGAAATCGCGCTCGTCGCGGCAGTGCACGGTCAGCTTCAACTCTTTCTGGCCCTCGAACGGCGTTTTGTCGAGCTTGGCGCGCTCACCCTTCGGGAAATCGATCCGGAGCGGCACCTGATCGCACACGCGTGGCTGGCGCCGGACCATGCCGCGGGGCCTGACCTCGACCGCCACGACGAGGGTCCGGCCGTCCTGCTCGAAGCTCAGCTCGCCTGGATGGACCTGGGTGGTTGCGCGGTCGCGGTCCCGGTTGATCGACCTGAAATCCGCCTTGAGCGTGAACGGCAGGACCTCGTCGGAGCGAAAGAGCTGACGGTTCTCGGCGTCGATCCGCTGCTTGGTCTTCGTCGCGGCGTCGGGCCAGGGTTCGGCGAGCTTGGTGAGGCTTTTGATCTGTTTCTGCGAGGTGCCGCCTTGCCCGGCCGCCTGCGGCGCCCGCTCTGCCAGCACGCCGCCGGCCGCGACGGCCGCGCTCAGCATGACGGCCCCGGCGATCCGCCGCATCGAGGTGAGTCGATCGCGGCCCGCGCCCCTCGCGTCTCGTATCAGCATGGGTGACTCCCGGCTGCCATCGCCCCGGAGCCCCGATACGCCCGAGCCTGCCGCAGCCGTGCAGGCCGGGCGGCCGCACCCGGAATTGCCGTCACCGCAGGGATCCTGATGACGATAGACAGCTCCAGACGACCCGTCAAGCGCGAAAACACAGCGACGCGGCCCTCGAGCAGTCTGGCGCTCGAGGCGTCGAAGCAGGATCACGGCCGATCAGCTATCATCGAGGCGCGATCGCCCATGGCATTCGATCTGTTCAAGTCCCGCAGCGGACCCGCGTCGAAGATGGAGGCGGCGGAACGACGGATCGTCCGGGACTTCAATCGGTCGGTCGCCCTCATCGTCGACCTCGACGCCTTGAGGTCGAGCATCGCCACCCGGCTCCTGGAGCTCTTCGACGCCACCCGCATCGTCATCTTCCAGCTCGAGGCCGACAAGGGGCTGTTCACGCCCGCACATGCCGTCGGATACGAGCCGGGCGATCTCTCCGGGCTCTTCTTCCGCCAGCGCGGCCGGCTGGCCAGGTGGCTCCTCGTCAACGAGACCGTGTTGACGGTTCCCGCCGAAGTGGGGGTCTATCAGTACCTGGACGAGCAGGAACAGGCGGCCCTCGCCCGGATCGGGGCGCGCGTCTGCGCGCCGCTCGTCAGCCTGAATCGTTTGACGGGGATCATTACGATCGGTTCCACGAGCCCTGCCTGGGCCCTGTCGAGCGAGGACGCCGATCGGCTGCTGTTTCTGGCTGGCCAATCCGGGCTCGCGCTCGAGAACGCGCTCCTCTACCGAGAGCAGCGCGATCGACTCAAGCGGCTGCTTCGGGCCGAGCGCCTGGCCGTTGCCGGGCAGCTGGCGGCCGGCGTCGCGCACGACATCCGGAACCCTCTCACCGCGATTCGGTCCACGATTCAATACCTGCGCCATGACTTCCAGGATGGCGGTCCAAAGCGGGAGCTCGTCGACGAAGTGCTCACCGAGGTCGATCGCATCGATCGGACCGTCGACGGCCTGCTCAGTCTGACCAGGACGCGGTCGTTCGAGCCCGAGATCGTCGACCTGGCCGAGATCGTCCGCCAGTCGGTCAGCCTCGTGCGGGCCCAGGCTCGACGGCAGAACGTCCGGCTCGAGGAGGCGCCGTCGCTTCCGGAGGCCCGCGTGCTCGGCGACTCGGGCGAGCTCCGTCAGCTGTGCATGAACCTGCTGATGAATGCGCTGCAGGCGATGCCTGATGGCGGCGGGCTCCGCGTCGGACTGAGCGTGGCGGCATCAGAGGGTCCTGCCGCGTCCCGGGCCGTCGACATTGCGATCGCGGATACGGGGGCGGGCATACCGCCGGACCATCTCGAGCGCGTCTTCGACCCGTTCTTCACGACGAAGCGCGACGGTACCGGCCTCGGTCTCTCGATCTGCCACGGCATCGTCGAACGGCACGGCGGTGAAATCGACATCGCGAGCGAGCCGGGGCGGGGAACGACTGCCACCGTCCGGATCCCGCTCGCCGTTCAGGCGCGCGGTCCGGAGGTCTGAATCGGGCGCCAGCCGGAGCTCCGAAGTCATGGCACGCATTCTCGTGGTCGACGATGAGAGGCCGATTCGACGAATCCTGTCGGTGCTGTTGACCGAGCACGGGCACGAGATCCGCGAGGCCACTTCCGGCGAGGAGGCCGTGCTTGCGCAGCAGGCGTTCCGCCCGAACGTCGCCCTCGTGGACATCAGCCTGCCGGGCATCGACGGTCTCGAGACGCTGCGTCGCCTGCTCGCGTTCGACAACCGGTGCGACTGCATCATGATGACCGCCTACGGCACGATCCGATCGGCGGTCGAGGCGATGCGGTGCGGCGCGTTCGACTACCTGGCCAAGCCGTTCGACAACGACGAGCTGCTGATCCTCATCGAGCGCGTCGCGAAGATGCGCGCACTCGATGCCCAGGTCGAAGCGCTCACGGGCGAGCTCGAACGCCGCTACGGCCTCGCGGACATCGTCGGAATCAGCCCGCCCATGCAGGAGGTCTTCAGGCTGGTGTCGAAGGTGGCGGCCGTGGACGCGACCGTGCTGATTCTGGGCGAGTCGGGCACCGGAAAAGAACTCGTGGCGCGCGCCATACACCGGCGGAGCCGGAGGAACGGGAAGCCGTTCGTGGCGGTGAACTGCAGCGCCATTCCGCAGGCGCTCTTCGAGGCGGAGTTCTTCGGGCACGAGAAGGGGGCGTTCACCGGCGCGGACCGGAGCCGTCCCGGCCGCTTCGAACAGGCTCACCAGGGGACGCTCTTCCTCGACGAGGTGGGCGAACTGGCGATCGACGCGCAATCCAAGCTCCTTCGCGCCCTTCAGGAGCGCGAGGTGACGCCCATCGGTTCGCAACGCCCGACGATAGTCGACGTGCGCATCATTGCGGCGACCAACCAGCGCCTCGAGCAGGCGGTGACCTCCGGCCGGTTTCGCGAGGACCTCTACTGGCGCATCAACGTGGTCACGATCAAGCTGCCCGCCCTTCGCGAACGCCTGAGCGACCTGCCGCTGCTCGTCGATCACTACCTGGACCGGTTCAACAAGGAGCTGGGCCTCGCGATCCGATCGATCCGGCACGACGCGCGCGGGCTGCTCCTCGCGTACGACTGGCCGGGAAACGTGCGGGAGCTCGAGAACACGATCTGCCGGGCCATGGTGCTCTGCGACGGCGACATCCTGACGGCCCGGGATCTTCCCGGTCGAATCCGCGGCGAGCAGAGCGGGGAGGACGCTTCGGAGCCGTCACTCGATCGCATGCACCTCTCCGACGCGGTGGACGAGGCGACCTCCCGGCTCGAGAAACGCCTGATTACCAGCCGGCTCGCGATGTTCCACGGCAACAGGACCGCGACGGCAGACAGCCTCGGGGTCAGCCGCAAGACGCTCTTCAACAAGATGCGTCACTATCTGATTTCGACCGATGAGGCCGATGCGGGGGAGTGGGGCGGCCGCGAGGACGAATAACATGCCCGCCGGGCCGGCGGGCATTATCGCGGGTCGAACCGCTGGAAGAGGATCATCGCCGACGCGATGCCCGCCAGGTTCCAGAGCACGAGCGCCACCGACGGCACGAACGCCGCGCGAAGGCGTGACGGGAAATCCGGCGGGCGAAACACGAATCGCGGCCGGGTGCTGACGTCGAGGAAGTCGTTGACGTCGTAGGCGGGGTTTCGCCTCGCCGACTCCTGATACCTGGCATTGAGGTACTCGCTGAGCGTGCTTCCGTACAGGCCTGCCTGACGCCGGTATTCGGCGAGGCTGCCGAACCCGGTGGACGAGAGTTCCGTGACCGCGTACACGAGCGGCGGCAGCGGCGACAGATACGAGATCGTCCGGGACAGCTCGAACTGGCCGGTCGCTTTGGACTGCCAGGCCTCGATCAAGCGGGTCCGCTTCGCCTGCTGCTGGCGGTTGACGGAGGCCCAGATCCCGTCGGCTTCGGAACGGAATTGCGCGTAGAGCTGCTTGAAGGCGGGATTGGCCGCGGACCTGCGCTCGGCCTCACGAGGCCCGAGCGATTCGAAATCGATGAGGGACCGGTATTTCTCGTGGAGCTTGACCATCTCCAACCGGCCCAGCTCGTCGCGTTCTTCGCTGGTGATGAACTGGATGTCGCGCTCGAGCGCTGCCACCGAGGGCACGCGGACGACCTGCGCCGCCAGGTACGGGCTGAGATTGGGAACCACGAGCACGCTCAGCACCCACGCGAGCAGTCCGATCAGCACCGAGACGGAACTCCTGGCGACGACGGCTGATGCCGCGAGCGCCAACGTGAAGTAGAACCCCGAATAGAGCCACACGGTCGCGGCGATGGCGGCCATGGCCAACCCGTCGCTCGGATCCCACTGGACGGCCGCCCTGATGGCGACGACGAGCATACCTGCGGCGACTGAAATGGCGATCGACAGGCCCAGCACCAGCCAGCCGCTCGCCCACTTGGCGACGATCACCTCGGCGCGCTTGACGCGGTTCGCCAGCACGATCCTGAGCGTGCCTTGTTCCTTCTCCCCGTTGACGCCGTCGAAGCCGATGACGACGCCGAGCAAACTGAAGATCACCGCGACGATGGCGCCGAAGTCCATCGCCGGAAACAGCTCGCGCATCGGGCTGGAGTCGACCGCCTCGACCTCGATATCCACCGGCAGGCCGGTCACCAGGACGAGCGGCGCCGGAGGGCGGCTGGCCCTGATGACGGAGCCGTCGCGGTTCCTGTGCGAGTACTGCTGCAGGAACCGGTCCTCCTGGATCAGCCGGTCGTCGAATTCCCTCCGCGCGCGGACGTAGTCGGCGGCGAGCACGAAGGCCGACGCCGACACGAGCACGAGAGCGAGCGCCACGCCGAACTGGACGCGCAGCGAGAGCAGATGATCGCGGATCTCTTTTCGAATCAGCACGCGGAGCATCGGCGCCTACCTGGGATCGATTCGCACGAGCACGAGTGCGGCGGCCGCAAACACGACGGCCGTCAGGATGCCGAGCACCGAGAGGTCGACAACCACGAACGCTCGAAGCGTCCCGGAAAGGGGAGCCGGGGGGAACTCGAACACCGTCAGCTCTCCGGCCGCCTTCGTATTCTGGGTCCGCAGCGCGCCCAGGTTGCGTGTCTTGTACTCCGAGAGCGCGCGGCTCAGCCGGCGGTGATCGGCGAGACCGGTGCCGGCGAGATCCGTGAAGATGAAGGTGATCGCAGCGGCCGGGTCGAGCCGGCAGATGGCGCGGCTCATCGTCGTCAGGTGGTCCACGCTGACGCGAAAGCGCTCCGCGAGCCGATCGTAGTCGCGGTTGAACGCGTCCATCGACCCTTCCGGGTCCTTCCCTTCGGACTGGATGCTGATGAACCGGTTCTTCACGAACGCCTGGTAGCGGGCGAGATCCTGCGATTCGGCCGACTCCACCGGCGCGAGATTCTCGGCGATGAGCGCGCCGACACTCGGCAGCGCGAATACCAGCATCGACCACGCGAGCAGCGCAATCACGAGCGCCCTCGCGGAGGTGCCAGAGAGCGCCGAGATCAGGAGCCCGAGGCCGCAGAAGAGCGACGCGTAGAGGACCGCGGCGCCGATCATGAACGCGATCCGGAGGTAGTCCGGCCCGGCCAGTTGGATGCCGGGCCACACGAGCAGGCCGGCGAGCGCCAGCGCGACGGCCAGCAGGAACGGGACGACGACGGCCGCGAGGATGCCGAGCATCTTTCCGGCCGCCAGGTCGCCGCGCGCGACCTCACCGCTCAGGACGAGCTTCAGCGTGCCCTGCTCGCGCTCGCCCGCCACGGCGTCGTAGGCCAGCAGGATCGCGATGAGGGAGAGCAGGACTTTCACCACGTAGAGAAGATCGGGCGGCGCGAAGAGCGAAAACAGGCTGACAGCCTGCGTCTGCCGATCGTGCGGAGAGACGCCGGTATAGGCCTGGATCGTATAGCCGCGGTCCATCGTCTCGTCGAGCCCCCGGGCGAAGACCGAGAGCGGGCGCGGCGCCACGACGGCCATCACGCCCGACTCGCCGGGCCGCGGCCTGGCCCGTTCGCGAAGGACCGAGTAGTTCTCCATCCGCAGCGAGTAGTCCCTCGCCATCACGACGACCGACAGCCCGACGAGCAACGCCAGCGTCACGACGCAGATGTAGAACTTCGTGCTGAGCAGCTGGTCGCGGATCTCGCGCGCGGCGATGGTCCGAATCACGGTCGAGCGGGTGGGCGGCGTCACGGTTCTCCAGCCTTCCCGCTTCAGTGGCGCTCGGGCTGTGGCCCGGTTCGCGGTTCGGAGTCGATGCCGCCGCGCATGTAGTCGAGGTAGAGATGCTCGAGGTTCTCGAATTCCAGTTCCTCGCGCGTGCGCTCCATCACTTTGCGGCCCTCTTTCATGATCCCGACGCGGTCGGCGAGCTCCTTGGCGCGGAAGATGTCGTGCGTGCTCATCAGGATCGCCTTGCCGCGCGAGGCCAGCTCCCGCAGCGTGTCCTGGAACTCCGCCGCCGCCTTCGGATCGAGGCCCGAGGTCGGCTCGTCGAGCAGCAGCGCGGGCGCGTCCTTGATCATGGCGATGGCGATGCCGAGCTTCTGCCGCATTCCTTTGGAGAACTCCTTGACGCGGCGCTCGAAGGCCCGCTCGGGCAGGCCGACCCGCCGCAGCGTCATGTGGTAGTCGGACGTCGTGAGGCGCTGCCGGCCGCCGAGCCTCGCGAAGAAATCCAGGTTCTCCCTGGCCGTGAAGTTCCCGTACAGCATCACGTTCTCCGAGACGTACCCGACGTGCCGCTTCGCTTCGAGCGGGGACGCCGCGACGTCGATGCCGTTGAGGAGCACGCGACCCGAGGTCGGTTCGATGAAGTTCAGGAACAGGTGGATCGTCGTCGACTTGCCGGCGCCGTTTGCGCCGAGCAGACAGTAGATCTCCCCCGGGTTGACCTTGAGGCTCAGCGCGTCGAGCGCCATGACCCCGTCCTCGTACCGTTTGCTCAAATCGATCGCCTCGATCATGAGAGGTCGTCCTCGTTCCCTCTGAGGTCCGCTTGGAGCGCCTCAGCGCCTGGTCAGCTTCATCCCGGCCACGATGATCGCCCCGACCAGCCCGAGGAGCAGCGCCAGGAGCCCCGCGATCGCCAGGACGTTTGTCCGCGCCTTGATGCTGATGCGATAGATCTTGTCCTCGGATGGCACCCGCCGGTTGAAGGCGAAGCTCTCGCACTTCACCCGCACCTCGTAGTCGCCCACGGCGACATCGGGCGGCGGCTCGACCCGCATGCGGATGGCGCCGACGTGGTTGATGTCGAGGGCCGGCACGATGTCGGGCGTGAAGCCGACCCGCCAATTGAGCGGCGCGTCCGCCGATACCTTGATGTTGTCGAGCCGCCGCGTGCCGGTGTTCCGGGCCACCAGCTCGACCTCGACGCGATCGCCGGGGTTGATCTCGGAGTACAGGCTCGGCGCCGAGACCTCGATGCGGCCAGCGCCGCGCGGGACGATCGCCAGCCTGACGGCGCCGGCGCGGCTCGACTCGATCTCCTGCGGAGAATAGACGCGATCGATGTTGAACCGGCGGGCCTCGTCGGAGGTCATCACGAGCGCCCAGAATTCCAGCGGCTGATCGATACGCACCTGGTCGTCGGCGCGTTCGGGCAGGAACAGCCGAAGCCCGAGGGACTGCCGCGACACCCCGCTCGCGAAGCTCAGTTGGGAGAGTCGCGCCTGGTTCGAGGCGTCGCGAGCGCCCGCATCGACGAAGGAGTAGCTGACCTGCCGCGGCAGGTTCACGACCTTCAGCTCGAACTGGCGCACGTCCACGCTCGAGCGCTCGAGCCGCAGGTCGAAGGTGGCCTGGCCGCCCAGGTCGGCCTCCTGCGAAATCTGCGCGGAGATCACCGCCACGACCGTGGAGATGGCCGCCTGCTGCAGCTCGACATCGATCTCCTGCGTCTGCCCCTTGTAGGTCGACGCCACGACGACGCGATTGACGTCCCGGAGGAGCTGGAACTCCGTCGTGCGCGACTGGCCGTATCCGAGATGCTCCACGTGAACCTCGTACGGCAGCGCAATCGTGGTGCCGCGAGGGGCGACGTCGGTCGCGCCCGGCGCGGGCGGCCCGCCCGCGTCCTTGAGCGACAGGTAGATGTCGCGGATGTCACGGGTGCGAAGGGCCTCCGGGATCGGATCGGCGCCCTCGAAGTTGTTCAACAGCGCGAATTGCGAATCGTCGAAGGTGGGCGTCAGGTTGACGACCGTCAAGCGGACGAACTGGCGGCCGTCGGGCGTCTGCGACTTCATCGCCTCTCGGACCGACAATCGCGGCTGCACGTTGAGCAGCGCCAGCACCGATTCCTGGTAGCCGAGCTGAGCCGTTTGCAGCGCGCCCTCGGCGCGGTCGAGATCCGATTTCGACACCAGCCCCTGCGCGAACAGATCCTGCGTCCGCTTGAGGTTGGTGCGCGCGGCGGACAACTCGATCTGGCGCCGCCGCACGTCGAGAAACCGCCGCTGCTCATCAGTGCCCTGAACGACGACCTGACCGGCGGACTGCGCGTGAATGCCGCCGGCCGCGACGGGGCCGAGCCAGGTCCAGAGCAACATCCCGGTCAGTGAGACGAGGCGGGCCGGAAGGCGTCGTGCCATGGTCGAGCGGAGCAGCAGCAAAACTCGCGCCGCCGCTCCGCCTCGACGTTTCGGCCGATCATGGCGGCCCCTGCCCAGGCGGTTGGGGTGCCAGAAACCCACGAGTGGGAAACCGGTTACCCGCGAAGGGGTCTTCCGCGCCGTTCGGAGGGTTTGCCGCTATCATACGTGGGCTGTTTCGCCGCTCTTCCGGCGGACGCTTCCGAAGATAGAGGAGCATGCACTCATGACACACGCGCGGCTGACCTTCGTCGTTCCTGTCGTGGCATCGCTGTTGACGGCATCAGCCCTGGCCACGGCCTTCGACATCGAACCGGGGCAGGGCACTTCATCGGCAGCGGCCCAACAGATTTCGCCGCCCGCTCCGGCTCCAAGCCAGCCGCAGACGACTCAGACGCGCCCGACGCCGCCCTACTCGAAGCCGCTCGCCGCCGCCACCGGGCTCAAGGAACCCGAGCAGAAGATCGAGGCGCTGCGAAAGGTGATCGCCGACTTCCCGAAGACGCCGGCCGTCGACCAAGCCAACCGGGAAATCCTGAACACGCTCATGGCCATGGGCGAGCCGGCGGGCGCGAGAATCCGCGAGCAGGCCGAGCGCATCGTCGCAGCGGCCGCTCCGGCTGTCCGCACGAACACCCTTCGAACCGTCGCGAACAACCTGCTGACGGGCGGCGTGCTCCTCGACCTCGCGGAGCAATACGCGAAGACCGCGCTCGATTCGCTCGACCAGGCGAGCTACCTCGATGCGAGGAAGAAGGAGTACGGGGACCGCGTCGCGCAGGCAGAGGAGCGCGCCAAGTCCGGCGCGACGGCCGCTCGGATGCCCCCGTTCGACGAGCAGGCGGCGATCACGCGCTTCAAGAACGACCGCCAGGCTTCACTCGTGACCTACGGCCAGGTGGTCGCCAAACGCGGAAGGGCGGCGGAGGCCGAGAAGGCCCTTTCCGAGGCCTACATGTTGGCGCCAAAGAGCGCTGCGGCGGCCACGGCGGCCCTCAGGCTTGCCGAGTTCGCGAAAGCCGCGGGCCAATCCGATCGCCAGTTCGAGTACCTCTCCGCCGTCGCCCTCGCGGGCCGGCTCACGCCCGCCAACCGGGGAGAAATGGAAGCCGTCTATCGGAAGCTGCACGGGGGATCACTCTCGGGGCTGATGGAGCGGCTCGACGGCAGGTACGAAAAGGAGAGTCCCAACCCGGTCGAGGTGAAACCGTACGAGCCCGCCGCGAATCGATCGGATCGACTGGTCCTGGCCGAGGTGTTCACCGGATCCGGATGTCCGCCGTGCGTGGGAGCGGATCTGGCGTTCGAAGCGGCGATGGAGCGATATCGGCCACAGGATCTCGCGGTGCTCATGTACCACCTCCACATTCCGCGTCCCGACCCGATGACCAATCCGTGGACGCTCGAGCGCGAGCGGTTCTACAAGATCCGCGGCGTCCCGACCTATTTCATCGACGGCGAGACCGACGGCGCCGGCGGGGGAGGGGCCGAGGCGGCCCCGCGCATCTACAAGGATCGCGTCGTACCGGCGGTGGACAAGCACCTGGCGCTCAAGGCGGACACGAAGTTGACGCTCCAGGCATCCTTCGCCGACGGCATTGTGACGGTCCGGGCGCAGGCCGGCGCGCCGTCACCTGAGGCGGGCCATCTGAAGCTCCAGATCGCGCTCGTGGAGCACCTGGTCCGTTACAGCGGCGAGAACGCCGTACGGTTCCACCCGATGGTCGTCCGGAGTCTCGCCAGCAAGACCACCCCGACAACGGAGTCCGCTCCGGCCCGTGCGGTGGCAGCCGAGCCGGAATCGGGAGCAGCGACCACGGTTGCGGTGGAGCGCGCGCGCTCCGACGAGCCGAACGTTCTGGGATTCGCCATCGATCCGGCCGCCGGGTTGAACGTCGAATACGCCTTCGATCTGAAGCGGATTGCCGCGGATGCGAAGGCCCATCTCGATGATTTCGAACTGCACAGCGCGCGCTTCGGGAAGTTCGAGTTCATGGAGAAGAAGCACGAGATCGATCAGTCGAATCTCGCGGTCGTGGCATTCGTGCAGGACGAATCCTCCAGGAAGGTCCTGCAAACCGCGTACATCGACCTGTGCACGAAGGCTGCCTCAGGCGGCCCGAAGTAGAACAGGCACCGGCAGGTTCCGACAGGGGATCTTCGATGCGATCGTGGCGGCGGACGGCGTTGATTGTCGGAGTGCTCGCCGGAATCGGACCTGTTCTGCACGCGCAGGCTCAGGACGATGCCGTCCGCTGGTCCGCCACCTCGTCGTCACCAAAGGTAAAGCCCGGCGGCTCCGTCCAGGTGACCGTCTCGATGATCGCATCCGAGGGCTGGCACGTCTACGCGCTCACGCAGGAGCCGCCACCCGTCGCGACTCGCATCACCGTGCCGGGCGGCCAGCCTTACGTTCTGTCCGGCGAGATCGGCACGCCGCTCGCCGAGAGCACATTCGACCCGAGTTTCGGCATCGACACCGAGTACTACGCGGGGAACGGCGCGTTCGAACTCCCGATCGCAGTCTCGGCGACCGCACGCGCCGGCAAGGCTCCGCTTCGCGTCCAGGTCCGATACCAGAGCTGCAACGACCAGTTCTGCTTTCCGCCGCAGACGGTGACGATGACGGTGGCGCTCGAGATCACCGGGCCCGGCGCGGCAGCCGGAACTGCCGTCGCGCCCGTTAGAGCCTCGAACGAACCCGCGCGTCCGCTGGACCTGTGGGCCGGCGCCCAGGCCGCGAGCCGGCCCGGTGCCGGTTCACCCGGCAAGCCGGCGCGCAGCGACTCCCTCTGGTCGTTCGTCTGGCTCGCGATGACCGTCGGGGCGTTGTCGCTCCTCACGCCCTGCGTCTTCCCGATGGTCCCCATCACGGTGTCCTACTTTACGAGCCACGCCGCCGGCAGCCGGCGGAAGGCCGTCCAGCAGGCGCTCATCTACGCGATCGGCATCATCCTCACCTTCACGGCGCTCGGGATGGCGATGGCCCTGCTCGTCGGCGCGACGAGCCTCAACCGGTTCGCGGCGAGCCCGTGGGTCAACATCCTCATCACGGGCATCTTCCTCGCGTTCGCGGGAAGCCTGTTCGGCCTCTTCGACCTGCGGCTGCCGAGCGGTCTCGTCACCCGGCTCGACTCGATGACCCGCCGGGAGGGGGGCAGCCAGACCATCGCGACGCTGCTGATGGGACTGACCTTCACGTTGACCTCGTTCACTTGCACCGCGCCCTTCATCGGGACGCTGCTCGTGATGGCGGCCGGCGGCGACTGGCAGTGGCCGCTCATCGGCATGCTCGCCTTCTCGACGGTCTTCGCGTTTCCGTTCTTCATCCTGGCCCTGATGCCGCAGTGGATGGCCGGGCTTCCGCGCTCGGGCGGATGGCTCAACTCGGTGAAGGTCCTGATGGCCTTCCTCGAAGTGGCCGCGGCAATGAAGTTCATCTCGAACGTGGATCTGGTCTGGCACTGGGGCGTATTCACGAGGGACGTCGTCCTGGCAAGCTGGGTCGTGCTCTTCGTGATGATGGCGCTCTACACGCTGGGCCTCTTCCGCTTCGCGCACGATTCCGATGTGAAGCGCGTCGGCGCCGGCCGTCTCGTCACCTCGCTCGTGTGCGGCACCGTCGGCCTGTGGCTGCTCACCGGGCTCGCCGGCAAGCAGCTCGGCGAGATCGAAGCGTTCCTTCCTCCGGC
Organism: uncultured Acidobacteriota bacterium; assembly: GCA_963695795.1. GTDB lineage: Bacteria > Acidobacteriota > Vicinamibacteria > Vicinamibacterales > JAKQTR01 > CAVOHU01. The sequence goes on from CAVOHU010000005.1 coordinate 380,457, forward strand.
ACAGCCCTCGGCGCACCTCGCCGCAGGGTCGGGCGTGGACGAGCCGGTCTGGGTGCTCAACGACTACGACGCGGCACTCGCGCAGGCGACGCGCGAAGGCAAGCCCGTCTTCATCGATTTCACGGGCTACACCTGCACCAACTGCCGCTGGATGGAGTCCAACATGTTTCCGCGGGAGGACGTCAGGCAGGCGCTGTCGCGATTCGTCCTCGTGCGGCTCTACACCGATGGCGACGGAGAGATGTTCGAGCGCCAGCAGCGGATGCAGCAGGCCAGGTATCAGACGGTCGCGCTGCCGTTTTATGCGATTGTGGGCGCGGGCGGCGAGCCGATCTCGACCTTCCCCGGTCTGACTCGGGATCCGGCCCAGTTCGTCTCATTCCTGAACCGCGGGGCCGGGTCCGCCCGCCAGCCAGGCCACCTCATTCCGTAGTGACCCGCCGGGAACCCGGCTGCGGCTGTGCCGCCGCCTCCGGCGCGCCGCGCTTGCGCATTTCGAGACGGCTCCCGCCGTCGCCGAAGCTCACCTCGTCCATCAGTTCGTTGATCAGGTAGACGCCTCGTCCGCTGGCCTTGAGGACGTTCTCGCCTTCCAGCGGATTGGGCACGGCCGTCGCGTCGAACCCCTGCCCGGGATCCCGGACGACGATGACCACGTCACCGCTCCGATCGAAGGTCAGGCAGCACTGGATGTTTTTGGTGGCGTCGTTCTGACACCCGTGCCGAATCGCGTTGGCCAGGGCTTCCTGCAACGCCAGCTCGACCTCGTAGATTCGCGCCTCGGTCCACCTGCGTTCCTTGAGGATTTGCACCACGCCGCCGGTCACCGTCGGGATTTTCCAGGGGTCGGCAGGAATCACCATGTTGATCTGGCAGGTGGAACAGAGCGGCACCAGCGCGGAGAGGTGCTTCACGTTCTCGAGCGCCTCGCGCAGTTCCGCGACCAGGCGCATCTGCTCGGCCTCCGCGCGTTCGCGCTCGACGAGCGCCTCGTTCAGCTCCAGCAGGTTCCGGCGCAGCTCGAGCTGGGCTTCGGCCTGACGTTTGATCGCGTGGAGCGCCGTGCGCTGCTCCTCGCTGAGCGTGCGCGGCACCCGGTCGACGACGCACAGGGTGCCGATGGCGTGGCCGTCGGGCGTGACAAGCGGCGCCCCGGCGTAGAACCGGTAGTGCGGCTCTCCGGCGACGAGCGGGTTCTCCCGCAGGCGTTCGTCGGCGAGAGTGTCCGGCACGACCACGAGATCGCGCTGGTCGATCACGTTGCGGCAGAGCGACAGGTTGCGGTCGATGTGACCGATCGTCACGCCGATCCGCGACTTGAACCACTGCCGATCGGAATCAATCAGGCTGACGGCTGCGACCGGCGTTCCGCAGATCTGGGAGGCGAGCAGCGTCAGGTCGTCGAATGCGCGCTCCGGCTTCGTATCGAGGATGCGATAGCGCCGAAGCGCCTCGAGGCGGGCCGACTCATCGACCATCATCGGACTCTCCGCTGGCGGGTGTGATTGACCTCTGAAATCGAGTCTACTCCACTCGGCATCGCGACGGCGATCTCCTGGGGTCAAATGCGCCCGAGTGACCGTATAATGAAGGTCTCGTAGATGACCCACGACTCGAAGTCCGGCCTCCGCCTCGATCTCGCCGTCACTGAGGCCGCGCCATCCGAGCCGCTCCCGATTCTCCACGACTACTTCCGCCGATCGGCCCTCCGCTTCGCGGACCGCGTCGCCGTCGACGTGGCGGCCCGCGACGGCCGCGCCGGGCGGCGTCTCATGACCTACGCGGCGCTCGATCGCCAGTCCGACGGCGTGGCGCGGGCACTCTCGGGCCGGGTCGGCCCCGACATCCCGGTCGCAATCCTGCTGCCGCGCGGTTCGGAGCTGCTCTACACCGCGCAGCTCGGCGTGCTCAAGAGCGGCGCCGCCTATCTCTGCCTCGATCCCTCGTTTCCCGACGGCCAGATACGCGAAGTGCTCGAGGACGCCAGGCCGTGCGCGTTTCTCACGACGCACGATGGAGCCCGGCGGGCCGCGGCGTGCGGGTACTCCCGGGAGCGGGTCATCGACCTGACCCAGTGTGCCGGCGCTGCGGGCCGAGGGGCCTCACCCGCGCCGAATCCAGCCTGGCTGAATTCGCAGAGCCTTGCCTACATCATCTACACCTCCGGCACGACGGGCAGGCCCAAGGGCGTCCTGGTGGAGCATGGGAGCATCGCGAACCTCGTGGGCGCTGACGCGGAGCAGTTCCGGGTCTCGCCCGACGATCGGGTCGCGCAGAACTCGTCGCCGGCCTACGACTCCTCGCTCGAAGAGATCTGGCTGGCCTTCGCCGCGGGGGCCACGCTCGTCCCAATGGACGACGAGACGGCGAGGCTCGGTCCGGATCTCATCCCGTGGCTGGTTCGCGAGCGGATCACGGTTTTCTGCCCGCCTCCGACACAGCTTCGGGCCACCGCCTGCGACGACCCCCAATCCGCGCTGCCGAACCTCCGGTTCGTCTACGTCGGCGGAGAAGCGTTGCCGACCGACGTTGCCGAAACATGGTCCCGCGGGCGGATGCTCGTCAACGGCTACGGCCCGACCGAATGCACGGTCACGGCGATCAGAGGCCGTGTCGAGCCAGGCGAGCCGGTATCGATCGGCGTTCCCGCTTCCGGTGTGCGCGCCTGGGTCGTTGACGAGTCGCTCGAGCCGGTCGCCGACGGCGTGCTGGGTGAACTGTGTCTCGGCGGCGCCTGCCTGGCCCGCGGGTACCACAACAGCCCCGAGCTGACCGCACGGAAGTTCCCGGTCCACCCGGCGCTCGGCCGGATCTACCGCTCCGGCGATCTCGCCCGTCGCGAACCGGACGGCCGCTTCTACTGCCACGGCCGAATCGACACGCAGGTCAAGATCCGCGGGTATCGCATCGAGCTGGAAGCGATCGAAGCGCGACTGTCCGGGCGTCCAGGCGTCCACGCGGCGGCCTGCTGCGTGCAGGGAGACGAGAGGTCACCGTCGCTCGTCGCATTCGTGGTTCCTTCCGATCCGGGACATCCGCCCTCCACGCAGGGCTTGCAGGCATACCTCGGCGATGTGCTGCCCGCCTACATGGTCCCTGCCGCGATCGGATTCCTCGAGGTCCTGCCGACCTCGCTCGGCGGCAAGCTCGATCGGAAACGCCTCCCGGTCCTGAAGCCGTCAGCGGCGGAGCCTCGACCGGAGCGGGCCGGCCGGGCCCTCACGCCCATCGAGCGCCGGATCGCGAGCGTGATGCGCGACGTGCTGCGGCGTGGCGACCCCCCGGCGCTCGACGACGACTTCTTCAGGGACCTCGGAGGCGATTCGCTCCTCGCGGCTCAGATGATCTCGAAACTCCGCGACGATGCCGCGACGTCGACCCTCACGGTTCGCGATGTCTACGATTCGCCGACCGTGTCCGGTTTGGCGGCCCGTGCCGCGGCCGCGGCGCCAGAGCGGGCCCCGGCGTTCGAGGCTCCCGGGGCCGACGAGCACCTCCGCACGAGGATGGTGCTCGCGGCGCTCGCCCAGGCCGGGTGGATCGCGGGATCGCTGGTCGTGGCGTCGGTGATCGCATACGTCCTCGTCTTCCGGGCTGCGCCCTCATTCCTTGCGGCGGTCGGCCTGCTTCCGGCCATGTTGCTGGCGCCGGCGCTCGTGCTGCTTTCACTCGCCGTCTATGCGCCTGTTGCCCTCGGCGCGGCGGTGCTCATCAAGCGTCTCCTCATCGGTACCTACCGGCCGCTGCGCGCGCCTGCGTGGGGCGGCTTCTACGTCCGGAACTGGATCGTCCAGCGCGCCGTTCACGCCGTGCCGTGGTGGATGGTGGAGGGAACCGTCTTCCAGCACCTCGGGCTCCGCGCGCTCGGGGCTCGCATCGGCGCGCGCGTCCACATTCACCGGGGCGTCAATCTGCTCCAGGGCGGATGGGATCTGCTGGAGATTGGCGACGAGGTGTCAATCGGGCAGGATGCCTCGCTCAAGCTCGTCGACCTCGAGGCCGGCGAGATCGTCGTGGCGCCGATCACGCTCGGGCAGGGTGCGACCGTCGAGGTCCGGGCGGGAATCAGCGGGGGTGCACGCCTCGACGAGGAGTCCATGCTGACGGCGCTCTCGGCCCTCCTGCCCGGCTCCCACGTCGGCAAGGGCGAACGCTGGGACGGCATCCCGGCCGCGCCGGCCGGTCACGCCCCCGCGCGTCCAGGCGTGACGCGTGCATCGACGACGCTCTCCCCCTTCGCACACGCAATCCTGCTCGTCCTGACGCGATTCGCGCTTCGGACGCTGCTGGTCGCGCCGATCGGCGGCCTCCTCGTCCTCGCGGCAGTCCTCAACGGGCTGACCTCCAGCCACGTGCTGGAGTGGCTGGCGGGACCGTCCTTGCATCTGCGGATGCTCCTGACGCTGGCCGCGGTGATGCTCACCGCCGCACCGCTCAAGGTCATCGTGGACGCGCTCGTGATGCGGGGACTCGGCCGGGTCGGCGAGGGCGTCATCGATCGCTGGAGCCTGGGCTACATCCGTGTCTGGATGAAGACCGGGCTGCTCCAATCGGCGAGCGACTGGCTGAGCGGCACGCTGTTCTGGCCGGTCTGGCTGAGGCTCTCCGGGATGAGCATCGGGAGAGGCTGCGAGATCAGCACGATCATCGACGTGGTGCCCGAGCTGGTCGAGATCGGCGACGAGACCTTTTTCGCGGACGGCATCTACCTGGCAGGCCCGCGCGTGCATCGGGGCACGGTGACGCTCGTGCGGACGCGCATCGGCAGCGGGTGCTTTGCCGGAAACCACGCGGTGATCGCCGCGGGCGAGCAAGTGCCCGACGGCGTGCTCGTCGGGGTGAGCACGCCGTTTGTCGATATGTCGATTCCGCCGGGCACCTCCTGGTTCGGCCAGCCGCCCTTCGAGCTGCCGAGGCGCGAAGTGGTCGAATGCGACCGCAGGTTTACGCACGACCCCACGCCGGCGCGTTACGCGACGCGCGTGTTCTGGGAGGTGCTGCGGTCAGCGCTTCCGGTGCTGCCGGGGCTCGTCGTGATGGGCTGGCTCGGGTACATGGCGGAGATGGACGACGTGATGGGCCTGCGGCGGCTGGTGCTGCTCGTCATGCCGCTCGGGTTCCTCGCGACCGGACTGGCCCTGTGCACCGTCGTGCTGGCGCTCAAGTGGACGCTGCTCGGGCGCGTCAAGCCGGGCCAGCATCCGCTCTGGTCCTGCTGGTGCAGCCGGTGGGATTTCCTCTACGTGGCCTGGCAGATGTACGGCCGGCGCAGCCTGACGGCGCTCGAAGGCACCCCCATGCTGACGTGGTACCTGCGCGCGATGGGCGCCGAGATCGGCCGGGGCGTGGTGCTCGGTCCCGGCTTCTCGCAGGTCGTGGATCCCGACATGCTGCACTTCGGCGACTACTCGACGGTGAGCTGTCAGTTCCAGGCCCACACGTTCGAGGATCGCGTCCTCAAGATCGATCACGTGTGGATTCGCAGTCATGCAACCGTCGCGGCGGCCGGGGTGATGCTTTACGGCGCGGAGATCGGCGCCGGATCGCGGGTCGCGCCGCACAGCGTGATCATGAAGCACGAGCGCCTGCTGCCGGGGCGCTCGTACGCAGGCTGCCCGACGCGGCAGACCTGACGCCGCTAGTGTGACCCGGTCCCGCCGATCGCCAATCCCTTGAGGGTGATGCTCCGTCGAAGCTCGATCTTCGCGGACGACGATCCGACGAGGATGTCGAACTCGCCGGAATCGACCTTCCACTGCTGGCCGGCAATGTCGTAGTAGGCGAACGCCCTGGCATCGAGCGCGACGGACACCGTCCGGGATTCGCCGGGCTTGAGGGAGACCTTCGCGAAGCCCTTGAGCTCCTTCGGCGGCCGGGGGACGAGCATTCGCGGTTCACCGACGTAGATCTGCGCGACCTCGGCCGCTTCGCGTGTGCCCGTGTTGGTGATCGTGAAGGTGACCGTGACCGGATCGCGCAGGTCGCTCGATGCGGGCGTGACGGCGAGATCCCTGTAGGCGAACGTGGTGTAGGAGAGGCCGAAGCCGAACGGAAACAGCGGCCTGATGGAGCCCCGGTCGAACTGCCGATACCCGACGAAGACGCCCTCGCTGTAGGCGACCTTCCGTGATCCAGCCTGCTGGGGATAGTAACTGTCGTGGACCGGGTTGTCCTCCCACCGCCGCTCGAAGCTCACCGGAAGCTTGCCCGACGGGCTGACGTCCCCGAACAGGATCAGCGGCAGGGCCGCGCCGCCTTCCTGGCCCGCGTACCACGCGTGGATGAGCGCCGGCACGCGATCGATCCACTGCGTCATGTCCACGTTTCCGCCCGCGGTCAGCACGACGATGGTCCGCTTGCCGAGGCCGGCCACCGCGGTAATGAGCGCGTCCTGCCCCGGAGGCAGCCCGAAGCTCCTGTCCGCGCCTTCGCCTTCCGTTGACGGGTCGAAGCCGGCGAACACGATCGCGACATCGCCGCGCGAGGCGAGAGGCGCGACCTGCGGATCGACGACTGCGGAGGAAGGCACGAGCGCGAGATTCACGTCCGCGCGGGGGCCGCTTCCGAAGTACTCGAGCTTCACCGCGATCGGCCGTCCCGCCTCGAGGTCCAGGCTCGTCGAGTCGACGCGCGCGCGGGGCACGTCCCAGTTGTCGAGCACGCACGTCCCGTCGATGTACGCGCGGTAACCCCGGCGCTCGGCTGCGCCACTGACCGAAAGCAGATGACTGCCGGAAGCCTTGGGAACGAAGAAGCCGGTCCATCGTGCGGACATCGGCCCGTTCGGTGCGCCCGGCCCGAACCCGCCGCGATCGCTCGCGATGTCGAGGCGCCGTTCGACGCGCGAGGCGACCGGCTCGCCTTCGAGCGACTGATTGCCGAAGAGTTCGAGCGTGAAGCCCGGCTGACCTCCCGCTGGCGCCGTGACGAATTCCGAGGCGTTGATCCACGCGGACCGCGGGGAGAGTCCCGCATGGTAGAGCACCTTCGCCGACGCTCCGAGATAGTTGCCCAGACCTTCGAGGTAGCTGAGCGTACTGAACGGGCGCACCTGGCCGCTCCCGCCGGCCACGGGGGGCGTCGGGTACGCAGTCGGTCCGAACACCGCGATGGTCTTCACGCGCGTACGATCGAGCGGCAGCAGCCGCCCGTCGTTCTTGAGCAGCACCGTTCCGCCGAGCGCGGAGTCACGCGCGACCGCACGTGACTCCGCGTTGTAGAGCGGCACGGAGAGGTCGGTCTGCTCGCGATCGAGGAAGCCGAATTCGATCGCCTTCCGGAGCATGCGGCGGACCTTGTCGTCGATGACGCGTTCGGCGATTCGCCCGTCCTTCAACGCCGGGAGCAGGTTCGCCCGGTTCATGAAGCGGCCGGATGGCATTTCCAGGTCGAGCCCCGCGTTGGCCGCGGCGACGCCGTCGTATGTCGCGCCCCAATCGGACATGAGGATTCCGTCGAAGCCCCATTCCTTCCTGACGACCTGGTTGTTCAGGTAGGCGTGCTGTGTCGAGTAGATCCCGTTGATCGGGTTGTAGGAGCTCATGATCGCGCCGACGTGCGCGTCCTTGACCGCAGCTTCGAACGCCGGCAGGTAGATCTCGCGCATCGTGCGCTCGTCGATCTCCGAGCTCGTCCGGTGGCGGTCGAACTCGGAGTTGTTGCCCATGAAGTGTTTGATCGTGCAGATCACGCCCTGGCTCTGCACGCCCCTGATGTAGGCCACGGCGGTTCTCGATGCCAGGTACGGGTCCTCTCCGAAGTACTCGAAGTTGCGGCCATTCATCGGCGCCCGGTAGATATTGACGCCGGGTCCCAGCAGGAAGTGCGTGCCTCGCGCCCTCGCGTCGCGCCCGATCATCGTCCCGACGCGACCTGCGAGATCGACGTCCCAGGAGGCGGCCAGCCCGATTCCGGCGGCGTAGGCCGTGGAGGGTCCGTAATTGCGGACGCCGATTGGGCCGTCGGCCATTCGAAGCGCCGGCACGCCCAGCCGAGGGATGGCGCGGATGTAGAAGCCGTTCTCGCCCCCCAGCATGTCGATCTTCTCCTCGATCGTCATCTGGCTGAGGACGCGATCCACCCGGCTTTCTACCGATGAGGGCGGCTGTGGTGCCTGGCCGGCGGTTCCACGGCCGAGAGCCAGCAGACCGGAGACGAGGGCAATGGGCAGTCGGTTTCGCATGAGGACCTCGGGGTGGGGATCGAACCGCCGCGAATTGTAGCATCGGAGGTTCTCCGCGTATCATGCGCCCTAGCCGCGGCCATCCAAGGCGTGCGGCCACACCCATCTCAGTTCCGAGGGACCAATCATGCGCCGTCTCGCGATCGCACTTGTCACGTTCTGTGCCATGGGTACCTGGCTGGTTCGAGCCCAGCAGCCGCCCTCCCCTGCGACGCCTCCTGCCAAGGCCGCCGCGAAGGAGGCACCGGCAAAGCCGCCCGGGCCGCTCACGCTGTCGATCGACAGCATCATGCGTGGGCCGAAGCTCATCGGAAGCGCGCCGAGCGGGATCCGCTGGGCGCCCGATTCGTCGAAGGTGTATTTCTCGTGGCAGAAGCCGGGCGAGGATCGCGCCAACACGTACGCCGTCGGCCGTGACGGCACGGATCTCAAGCAACTGACCGCAGAGGAAGCCCGCCAGGTCATTGCCGGCGTGAGCGGCCGCACCGACCGGGCCCGCCGGCGCCTGCTGGCCGTCGAGAGCGGCAACGTCGTCATCTACGATCTCGCCTCCAACACCCGCCGCCTGTTGATGAAGACGGCCGCGGCCGAATCGAATCCGCGCTGGGCGCGGGGCGACAAGGCCGTCACGTTCATGCGCGACGGAAACCTGTTCCTGATGACGCTCGAGGCCGCGTCCGACGCGCCCTCCGAAGTTCAGCTCACCGAGGTGGTGACGCCGCCTGACGCGGCCGGGGCCGGCGGCCGCGCGGCTGGCGCAGCGACCGGAGCGGCCGCGACGACCGGCGGACGAGCAGCGGCGGCTGGCGCGCAGACAGGACGTGGCGGCGCCGAACAGTCGTTGACCGAGTCGCAGCGCGTCCTGCGCGAGCAGGAGCGCAACCTCATGGACTACATCAAGCGCCAGGCCGAGCTCCGCCAGCAGGCGGGCCGCGGCGGTGCGGAAGGCACCGGCGGCCGGGGCGGCCGCGGAGGCCAGGGCGGCCCGGGAGGCGCGCCGCCAGGGGAAGCGATCGCGCGCTTTCAGCCGTCATCGCGGCAAACGGTCACCGACCTGGTCCTGTCGGCCGACGAGAACTACGTCTTTGTCGGCGTGACCGAACGTCCGGAAACGGCCGCGCGGAACCAGGACGTCCCGAGCTACGTGAACGAATCGGCCTACACCGAGATGATCAACGGCCGATCCAACGTGGGTGATTCGCAGGGGCGGCGGTTGCTCGCGATCCTGGATCTCAAGCAGAACAAGACGACCTGGGCCGACCCGTCATCGTTCGCGGGTAACGAAAAGGCCGTCAAGCCGGCCGATTCGCCCCGCCCGAGGATGGTCGATTGGGGCGTGCCGGACTGTTCGGACGACCTCAGCCGATGCGTGACCGCGGTACGCGCCCAGGACAACCACGATCGATGGCTTGTCGCCGTGGATCCCGCGACCGGCAAGGCCACCGCGCTCGACGCGCTGCACGACGATGCCTGGATCCGCGAGGGCTCGGTCAGTTCGAGCACCGGCGGCGGATTCGGCGGGTTCGGGGGAGGCGGTGTCGCGTGGCTGCCCGACAACAGGCGCCTCCTGTTCCTCTCCGAGAAGGACGGGTGGATGCACCTGTATTCGCTCGATGTCACGGCCACTCCGCCATCGCCGAAGCAGCTCACCTCCGGCAAGTGGGAGGTGTCGAGCGCCCGGCTCTCGAACGATCGGACGAAGGTCTACTTCTCCTCGAGCGAGGTCCATCCAGGGGAACGGCAGTTCTACACGATGCCCGTCGACGGGGGCCCGGCCACGCGCATCACGACGATGACCGGTGCGAGCGACGTGACGGTGTCGCCCGACGAGAAGACGCTGGCCGTCGTGTACTCCTACAGCACGAAGCCCCCCGAGCTCTACCTCATGCCGTTCGCCGCGGGCGCGAAGGCCGTGCAAGTCACGACGACGCCGACCCCCGAGTTCCTCTCGTTCAAGTGGCTGGACCCGAAGGTCATCACCTACAAGGCCCGAGACGGCGCGCTCGTCTATGCGCGGCTGTACACGCCCGAGATGGTCGGCGCCAGGCGCGACCCTCGCCACCCCGGCGTGGTCTTCGTCCACGGCGCCGGCTACCTGCAGTTCGCGAACAAGGCGTGGTCGTCCGGGTACTACCGCGAGCACATGTTCCACCACCTGCTCGCCTCGCGCGGATACGTGGTGATCTGCCCGGACTACAGGGCAAGCGCCGGCTACGGGCGCGACTGGCGGACCGCGATCTTCCAACACATGGGCGGCAAGGATCTCGAGGATTCGGTGGACGCGGCGAAGTTCATCGTCGCGACCGAGAGGGTGGACCCGAAGCGAATCGGGATCTACGGCGGCAGCTACGGCGGCTTCCTGACGCTGATGGCGATGTTCACGACGCCGGATGTCTTCGCGGCGGGCGCGGCGCTCCGGCCGGTGACCGACTGGGCGCACTACAACAACAGCTACACGGCACCCATTCTCGGCCTGCCCCAGGCCGACCTCGATGCGTACAAACGCAGCTCGCCCATCTACTTTGCGCCGGGCCTCAAGGGGCAGCTCCTCATCTGTCACGGCGTCGTGGACACGAACGTGTTCTTCCAGGACACGGTGCGGCTGGTCCAGCGCCTCATCGAGCTGCGGAAGGACAACTGGTCGGTCGCGCCGTACCCGGTCGAGAACCATTCGTTCTCCGAAGAGACGAGCTGGGCCGACGAGTACAAACGGATTCTCAAGTTGTTCGAGGACTACCTGAGGCGCTGACGAAACGGACTCGCGCGGCGGCACGGCTCGCACGGCCGGATCGACCGGGCCGTCAGCTCCGCAGCAGATTGAGCTGCTTCGAAAGATCGGCGACGCGGAACGGCTTCGGGAGAAGCCCTTTGGCTCCGAGCGTGATGAGCCCCTGGGCTTCTTCGTTGTCGCCGTAGCCCGAGCAGATCAGGATCGGCACCGAGGGATTGATCGCGCGCATCTCGAGAAATGCCGCTCGCCCGTCCATCTTGGGCATCTTCAGATCGAGAATCACGCCTCCGAGCGAGGCCTGGTGGCGCCGGAAGAGCGCGACGCCCTCGACGCCGTCGGCGGCGGCGACAGTCTTGTAGCCGAGCCGCGAGAGGGCGACGGTCGTGAAATTCCTGAGCAGGGGCTCGTCTTCGACGACGAGGATCAGTCCGGAGCCGTAGTCGGATGGCGCCGAGGGCGCCGTGCGCTCGCGCGTGAGCCTCCCCCTCGGAAGCAGCACGGTGAAGGCCGTGCCTTCGCCGGGAGTGGAATCCACGGTGATGGCTCCCTGGTGAAGGTGCACGATGCCGTACACCGTCGACAGGCCCAGCCCCGTACCGGTGCCTTCGCCGCCGGCCTTGGTGGTGAAGAATGGCTCGAAGATGTGCGCCCTGACTTCCTCGGTCATGCCGACCCCCGAATCGGTCACGCGCAACATGACGTACTCACCGGGCGGCACGCCGAGTGGCTGTGCAGCGGCGCTCTCGAGCGAGACATCTTCGGTGTCGATGGCAAGCGTCCCCCCGCCGGGCATGGCTTCGTTGGCATTGATGGAGAGATTGACGAGGAGCTGATTGATCTGCGACGGGTCGCCGTCGACGGTCCAGGTTCCGCCGAGGCGAAGATCCAGCTTCACATTGGGGCGAAACGACGGGCGCAGCATGCCGGCGCACTCGCGGGCAGAAGCGGCCAGATCGACGGCTTCGACGATGTTCTTGCCGCGCCGGGCGAAGGCGAGGAGCTTCTTGGTCAGCTCGCTGGATCTGGCGGCGGCCTGGAGAATCGCCCGGAGGTGCTCCCGCCGCTCCGGATTCGCCTCCTCGCCCAGCAGGATGTCGGCATAGCCCATGATGCCGCCGAGCATGTTGTTGAAGTCGTGGGCCACGCCGCCGGCGAGGCTGCCGAGGCTCTCCATCTTCTGGGCTTCGACCAGTTGCATCGCGATCCGGTCCCGCTCCTCCTCGGCGCGCTTCCGCTCGGTCACGTCCTTCGCGAAGAGCGAGACGCCGATGAGCGTGCCGCCGAGACGCACAGGATTGAAGGAGCACAACATCGTGCGATCGGTTCCCGGCACGTTGAAATCGACCGTGAACGCGCCTTCGTCGCGCGCCCGGGCGAAGAACCCGTTCCACTGCTCGGCTCCCTCCGGCGGAAGCAGGTCGGTGGCCGTGAGGCCCGGCCGCACGTCCTTGCCGCGAACCCGCTTGATGATCTGGGCGAACGGCTCGTTGTAGAGCACGAGCGCGAGCGATGTCGGCTCCACGAGGCACACCACGTCGTCGGTATTGTCGAGGATCGCCGCCAGCAGGGCTTTCGACTGCGCCACGGCTTTCTCGGCCTCGATGGCGGCCGACACATCCCTCGTCGAGAACAGGAGGCACGAACGCCCGCCGACGTCGATCCATCCGCCTGAAGTGGAGCCCCAGAACTCCTGACCGTCGCGGCGCCGGAATCGCGACACGAATCCCTGAACGCGGTGTTCGGCCTTCAGCCGCTGGTACAGCCGCAGGCGATCCCCGTCCTCGACGAACACGTCGAGTTCTTCCGCGCGCCGGCCGGCGATCTCCGCTTTCGTCCAGCCGGTGAGCTGTTCGAATCCGGAATTCGCGTCGAGGTAACACCCGCCGGAAAGGTCCACCAGGCACACGGCATCGGGGTTCATCTCGAACAGTTTCGAGAACTGCTCGCGGCTCGCCGCCAGCTCGCCGACCGTCGCGCCGAGAAGCTGCCGCTCGCGGTGATAGCCGGCCATGATGACCCACAGGAAGAGCACGCACACCATGCCGCTGACAAGGAAGCCGGTCAGCAGGTCCAGCGTGCGATCGATCGGCCGCTGGAACGGCGTCGCCAGGTCGGGAAACTGGTAGTCGAGCCAGATCAACAGCAGCGCGGAGGAAAGGACCAGCGCCACGGCAATACGCCTGCTCCTCCCCTCGAAAAACAGAACGGGGTAAAGGAGCGCGCCGAAGAAGTAATAGCCGATGCTTCCCGAGGATGCGGCGTTAGGGAACCAGCCCACCGCCAGGGTCACGATGATCGCCGCCAGCAGCAGTTTCGGATAGTAGCGCCCTCGTCCCGAGGCCCAGTACAGGGCGAATCCGATGGCCCCAAGGCCGAACGATCCGATGCTGACGATGGCCGGGAGGTTCTGGAACGAGTTGACGAGCACGACGACGAAAGCGCCGACCACGCCGACGAGGAAACAGATGCCGCGGTAGAACCGGCTCTTCAGATCGACGGCATCGTCGGTGACGAGTGCCGATCGGAGCAGTCGAATCGCGCGTCGCATCACGTGGTGAGCCCGCCGGGCGTCGTAGGCTACTTGATCGCGATCTTCCGGCCCGCATTCGCACGGTTGAAGGCCGGCACGTCCCTGTCCATCAGTGTGGCGAAGGAGGACTCGGCCGCGGCCAGGTCCTTCTCGATCATCGCGAGCACCTCGAGCGATGCATCGGTCGGCCGATACTCCGCGCCGCCCGCGACGTCGCTCGCGCCTCCGCCGATGACGCCGCCGAGCCACAGCAGGTTCATGTAGACCCTGTAGGCCTCGACGTACCACTTGTCATCGCTGTGCATCTCGGTGCGCGTGAGCAGCTGCAGCTCGACCGTCATCATCTTCGCGTCGAGATCGCGAAGCGCCGTCTCGACTGGTTTCCGGCTTGCGTTCGCCTTGAGCAGGTCTTCGATCTGTTTCCGCATCACCTCGAGCCGGTTGATGATCTTCACCGATCGATTGATATCGTCGCGGATCCTGATCTGCGCCGAGGTCGACGCCGCCATGTCGGACGCGGTGGTCGGCAGCTTCGGATCGGCGACGACGTCGAACGGCCGGGTGTAAATCTGCCCGGCCGCCATCATTCGCACCTGGTACCGCCCGGGGGTTCCGACAGGCCCTTGTCGCTGCACCGTCTGGATGCCCCAGTGCACGATCGGCCGCGTGTCGCGCCCCTTGAACCGGGCTTCTTCCCAGATATGGGGATTGTCGGGTGGAATCGTCCTCAACTCGGGCTGCGCCGGACCTTCGTAGCGGAGGTCCCAGCTCGTCCTGTTCAACCCCGCGCGCGCCGACCCGTCGAGTTTCCGAATCACCGCGCCGTTCGCGTCAAGGATCTCGAACTGGACCCGCTCAGTCGACGCTGCCTTCAGGCTGTACAGGAACTCCACGCTTCCGCTGCGCGCCATCCGGAACCCGGGCCGAGGCGGATAGAGAAACGCCGGCGCGGTGGGGTCGACCAGGTCCTGCTGCTCGAGCCTCGTGATGTCGCGCAGCACGAAGAGCCCGCGCCCGTAGGTCGAGACGACCACGTCGTGATACTGCGGCTGCACTTCAATCCAGCTCACCGGAGCTGCCGGGAGCCCGTCCTTGAACCCCCGCCAGCTCTTCCCGTCGTCGAGCGAGTAGTAGAAACCGTGACCCGTTCCGGCAAACAGCATCCCGCGGCGATTAGGATTCTCCGCGATCGAGAGCACGTAGTCGAGCGGATGGCCCTTGGGCAGCCCGTCGCTCAGCCTGGCCCACGTCCTGCCCAGGTCGGAGGTCTTGTAGATGACCGGGTCGCGGTTGTCCATCAAGTGGAAGTCGATGGCCACATACGCGGTGGCCGCGTCGAACCTCGACGGTTCGATTTTCCGGATCGTGCCCCACTCGGGCAGGCCGGAGATGTTTCTCGTGACGTTGTTCCAGGTGCCGCCGCCGTTGGTGGTGTACCAGATCAGCCCATCGTTGGTGCCGGCCCAGATGAGCCCCCGCTGGATCTTCGACGGCGCGATGGCGAACACGACCTCGCCGTAGAACTGACCGAGGTTGTCGCCGATGATGCCGCCGGAGGAGACGATGCGGCTCGGATCCTGAGTCGACAGATCGGGGCTGATCACGTTCCACGACTGGCCGCGATCGTTCGTCTTGAAGATCACCTGGCAGCCGTAATAGAGCGTCTCTGCCTCGAACGGATCGAAGGCGAGCGGCGGCGTCCAGTGGCAACGATACTTCGTCCTGTTCGGTTCCGAATCGAGCGTGTGGATCCACGGACTCACCGAGCGGGCCGAGCCGAGCCGGTTGTCGAACCGCGTGACTTCGTTGCCGTAGCACGTCGCCCAGACCACATCGGGATTGCGCGGCACGGGAATCGTGAACCCCGACTCGCACCCGCCGATGCCGGCCTGCCACGCCGTGGCGGCTCCGCCGCGCCCGCCGCCGCCTCCGCCAGCACCTGGCCCGCCGCCCCGTCCTCCCTGTGCCGGCGAATACGACGGGACGTTGGTCACCTGGACCGGGGATGTGCTCGGCCCCCTCATCGTCCCGTCGTCCTGGCGATTGCTGTAGATCCAGTACGGCACCTGATCATCGACGGCCACGTGGTACATCTGGCCGACGGGCAGTTGCACGTTCTGGAAGGTCTTGGCGTGATCCCTCGTGAAGTTCAAGCCGCCGTCGTCGGTGACCACCCAGTGATCGCCGTTCTTCGGATCGATCCAGATATCGTGGCAGTCGCCGCAGCGGCCGCCGCCCGGCGGGAAGGTCAGCCCACCGTCGGTCGAGCGATGGAAGCTGCTGTTCGCGATGAGGACCTCATCGGGGTTCTGCGGATTGACCTCGACGCGGATGTAGAACCCGGCCCGACCGATGAGGCGCCGGTCCCAGCTCACGACCTTCCAGGAGTCACCCGCGTCGTCGCTGCGCCAGAGCGAGCCCTGGTTGGCGGTTTGCACGAGCGCGAACATCCGCTTCGAATTCGAGGCGGCGATGGCGACGTCGATCTTGCCCAGCGGCGATTTCGGAAGCCCCGTTTCGAGCCTCTGCCACGTCGCGCCGCCGTCGCGTGACCGGTAAACGCCGCTGCCCGCTCCACCGCTGAACATCGCCCAGGTGTGCATCACGACGTGCCAGGTGCCGGCCAGGAGCAGGTTCGGGTCTTTCGGGTCGATCGAGAGGCCCGAGCAGCCCGTGTCGGGGTTGACAAACAGCACCCGTTGCCAGTTCTTCCCTCCATCGGTCGTTCGGTAGACGCCCCGTTCTTCCTGCGGACCGGTTGTCCGCCCCAACGCACACGCGAACACGATATCCGGGTTGGCCGGACTGACGATGATTCGCCCGATGCGACCCGACTCACGAAGGCCGACGTTCGACCACGTCTTGCCCGCGTCGGTGGACCGGTAGATTCCGTCTCCCATGACGTCGGCATCGCGGATGGCCCAGGCTTCACCGGTGCCCGCCCAGACGTGATTCGGGTTGGATGGCGCGACGGCCAGCGAGCCGATGGCCTGGACCGGCTGTCCGTCGAAGATGGGTTCGAAGGTCAGGCCTCCGTCAGCGGTCTTCCAGACGCCGCCCGAGGCGGCCCCCGCGTAGTAGGTCTTCTGATCTCCCGGAATGCCCGCGATCGCGGAGAAGCGCCCCGCGCTCGGTGGGCCGACATACCGGAACTGGAGCGGTTCGACGGTGAGTTCGCTCGGAGGTCCGCCGCCCCGGCCCTGGGCGTGCAGGGCCGACGGCGATTCCGGCCGCAACCATCAGCGCGAGCGGCATGCTCGTCCAACGAGAGGTCCTGCGTCTCATAGTCTCAAGCCTCCAGCCGCCAGCCTGTAACCTATAACCTGTAACCTATAACCTGTAACCTGTAACCTGTAACCTGTAACCTACTTCCTCTTCCCCCACGTCGGCGGGGGAGGCTCCTTCATCATGCGATCCCCCGGCTTCTCCTTGAGCATCCGCAACGCTTCCTGCACCGCCCGCTCGAGCTGCGGATCCTTGCCGGCGATCACGTCCTTCGGCCAGTTCTCGACGTCGACATCGGGCGCCACGCCTTCATTCTCGACGGCCCATCTTCCCGCTGCGTGCGATGAAGCCCCCGCGCGGCGCGATCATCGATCCGCCGTCGATGAAACCCGGCGTGTCCGCCGTGTGGACCAGTCCGCCCCACGTGCGCTTGCCGACGAGCAGCCCGATCTTCCGGTTCCGGAACATGAAGGGCATCAGGTCCCCGCCCGAGCCGGCCATCTCGTTGATGATCATCACCTTCGGCCCCCAGATCCCGGCCGCCGGGCTCGTGAACGGGACGCGATCGCCGGCGACGTTGTTGAAGTAGCCGTCGAAATCGCGCTGAAGCACGTCGATGATGTAATCGGCGGCAGAGCCGCCGCCGTTGAATCGCTCGTCGATCACGGCGCCCTTCTTGTCCTGCTGCGCGAAGTAGTACCGGTTGAAGCTCGTATAGCCGGGCTGGCCGGTGTTCGGCAGATAGACGTAGGCGAGCTGGCCGTCGGAGAGCTTGTCAACCAGCCGCCGGTTGGATTCCACGAACGCGCGGGTGCGCAGGGCCTGCTCGCTCGTGACCGGCACGACCGTCACCTGGCGCGCTCCCTCCATGACGGGCTTGCTGTTCACCGAGAGCGCCGTCTGGCGATTCGCCGTGCCGTCGAGCAGCCGGTAGATGTTGTCCGGCACCCTCAGCTCGACCCCGTTGATCGCGACGATGAAGTCGCCGACCGAGATCTCGACGCCTGGCGCCGCGAGCGGGGCGCGAAGATCGGGATTCCAGCTCTCGTTGTCGTAGATGCGGGCGATCTTGTACCGCCCGCTTTCGATCGTGAAGTCGGCACCGAGCAGGCCGCCGTAGGAGGGCGGCACCTCGGGCATGTCGCCGCCCCGGACATACGAGTGGCCGATGGCAATCTCCGCTCCCATGTTGTCGAGGAGGTAGTTGAGATCGGCACGATGCATGACGAAGGGGAGGAGCTGCCCGTACATCTGCTTCATCTTCGGCCAGTCGACTCCGTGCAGGTTCGGCACGTAGAGGTAATCCCGTTGATTGCGCCAGCCCTCGTTGAAGATCTGTTTGAACTCTTCCTTGGGCTCCAGGTACATCCTCAGCGTGACCTCGAGGCGGCCCTGACCCGCCTGGGGCGCCGCGCGATCCGCGTCGACCAGGAACAGGCTGACGCCGCCGCCCCCGACCGCTCCGCCGGCGCCCCTGCCGCCGCCTCCGCCGCCCGCCGTGCGATAGACCAGCTTGCGGCCGTCCGCGCTGACATCGTAGGTCGCCACGCCCGATGCAAATGGCGCGGCCTTGCGGTCGCTCAGGCGGTACCGCTGCAGCGAGTTGCCGCCGCCCGTGCCTCCGCCGCCCCCGCGGCCGCCACCGGCTCCGGCTTCCAGGTAGAAGACCGTGCCGGCGACGCCGGCGCGCAACAGCGAGTACTGGCGCTCGGGCACGCCCGGAATCGAAATGATGCGCTGCGGGAGCCCGGCGAAATCGATCTCGACGGTCACGGGAGTCCGGGGACCGCGCGGGGCCTGCGCCGCCTGATCGCCGCCCGCGCCTGCTGCTTCGCTCGACGGCGCCGCGCCCGCCGCGCCAGCGCCTCGACCGCCTCGGCCGGAACCCGACGGCGTCTCACCGGGCGCGGGTGCGCTTCCGACACCCTTGTCCTCGTCGCTTTCCGGCAAGAGCGGGCTCGGATCCGACTTCTTGAGAATCGCGCAGTACAACCCGAAATTCTCCTCGCGGTCGTACGACGTCATGTCGAGCCACTGCGAGCGCAACCCGTAATCGGTCGATGCCAGGAACCACAGGTACTTGCCGCCTGCATCCCAGACCGGGAACATGGCATCGGCCAGACCGTCGGTAACCTGCTTGGTTTCGCCGGTTTCCACGTTGCTCACGAAAATCGCCCGATACAGGGAATTCAGGTGGCTCGAGTACGCCACCCACTTCGAGTCCGGACTCCACGTGGGATTCACCGTCCGCTGGGGCACCATCCAGGGATCCCGGCCGACCATCCTGGCCTGGCCGGTCGCGACCTCCATCACCCACACGTGAAGGTTGGTGTCGGTGTAGAGCAGCTTCTTCGAGTCGGGCGACCAGGACGGCGTGTAGTAGTGGACGGGATTCTGCAGCGCAAGCTCGCGCGGAGGCATGAGGCCGTCCTGCGCCTCGAGCATCAGCTTGTACTCGCCCGACTTGTCGCTGAAGTACGACACGAACTTCCCATCGGGCGACCAGGCGGGATCGCGTTCGGCCGATCCGCTCGAATGCGACAGGTTCCGTGTGTCGCCCTTCTCGGCCGGGATCGTGAAGATCTCGCCGCGCGCCTCGACGACGACGCGCCTGCCGGTGGGGGAGAGCGCGATGCTCGTCATCCTGCTGGTGACGTCTTCCCAGTGCGGCATCATCCAGGGGAAATCGCCCGTCACCTTGATGTTGACGACGTGAGTCCGGCCCGACTTCGGATCGAGCTCGTGAATGTTTCCTGCCTGCTCGAAGACCACCGCGCCTGAGCCCGAATCGACCGCCTTCACGTCGAAGTCGGTGAACTTCGTCGCCTGCGTCAGCTTCTTGCCCTTCGTGTCATACGCCCACAGGTTGGCGACGCCGTCGCGATCGGAGATGAAGTAGACCGTATCACCGACCCACGTGGGATCGACGTCCTTCGAGTCGGTCCACGGCGGCGACGACAGGTCGTAGGACTTCAAGTCGACGATCCAGATCGGGCGGTTCTGCCCGCCGCGATAGTTGCGCCGCTCGTCGTCCCAGGAGTTGTTCATCCGGTAGGCGACGCGCGTGCCGTCCGGCGAGATCTTCCCCTGGTAGGCGCGCGGGAGCGCCATGGGTTCCTCGACCCCGCCCTCGACGGGCACCGTCCAGAAGCGTGGTGCCCCACTGGGCGCCCACGTGGCGCGCGAGGACGCGAACACGACCCGCTTGCCATCGGGCGTCCAGCCCTGCACCTGGTCCGCGCCGGGGTGCCAGGTCAACCGCCGCGGCTCTCCGCCGGAGGCGGGCATGACATACACGTCGGTGTTGCCGGCGTAGTCGCCGCTGAAGGCGAGCCACTGGCCGTCGGGCGAGAACTTCGGGTTGAAGGTCGCGCCCTGAAAGCTCGTCAGCCGCCGCGCCGTTCCGCCGGCGCGCTCGACGACCCAGATGTTATTGGCATACATGAACGCGATGTGCGTCGCGCTGACGCCCGGCGATCGCAGGAGACGAGTGAACTCGGTGTCGGGCGCCGCGGCGAGAACCGCCACGAAGACCGTCAAGCCCAGCCACGGCACCGCACGAACGAGCGAGGTGAGCCTGGTGCGTGTGAACATCTCGTGCGCCTTTCAGAAGATTCGGCGAGTCGGGAAGGAGGTCCCAAGGCGGGTATGCTAGCACGGCGTCCGCGCCCGCGCGCACCGTCTATCTCTTGATCGTCGCGTCGGCGGTGCCAACGAGATCGGCGTCGTAGCTGTAGACGATGACCTTGTAGAGGTCGCCGCGCTTGACGGCCGGCAGGCGCAACGAATACAGGATTCCGTCCTTCTGCGCCTGTTCCCACGACGCCTCCGGCACGCTGAGCTGCAGCGTCCGCCACGTGTCGCCGAGCGAGCCGCTCGCCGCCCCTCCAAAGAAGACTGTCACGTCGAGCGTCGCCTTGTGGGCTCGGTTCTCGGTCCTGAATGGCAGTCGTTTTGGATCGATGAGAATCTCGAGCTTCATTTGCTGCGGTTGCCCCGCGACGATCGGCATCGGGCTGGCCTCGGCCTTGACCGCGATGTCGCGGATCGGCTGGTCGTAGCTCGCTGCCGCGACAATGCGGCTGTAGGTCAGGAAGGCCTTCCGATCGTATGGTTGAAGGGACTGGCGGGCATAGTATCCATGTCGATACGTCACCCTCAGCCCTGGCCGGTTCACCTTGACGGTGATCCTCCGGTACTTGCCGTCCCAACTGGCGTTCGACGGATAGAAACCCAGCACGTATTCGACGCGCGTCGCCGAATTGAGCGCGTCGAGCCCCTGCGAGACGGCGCCTCGGAAGCTCGACCGGCCGCCGGTCAGCTCGGAGATGTTGCGAAGGCTTTGAAGTCCCCACATTCGAGCAAAGGCGCCGCCTTGATTCTGGACATTCGCCTGAATGCCCCCTGGCCCGGCGCCGGCGGATGTCCTGTCGCCGCTGACAAAACCAGCCATCGAACTCGTCGTGGAGAATTCCGATGACGGCAGAGAACCGGTGTCGACGCCTTGGCTGGCCTGGAACGTCTCGATGGTGACGCGCGCGTCGTTCGCCATCGCGGCGAGGCTCAGGTCGTGCTCCATCCGGGGTACGAACAGTCCTTCCTCGCTGAGGAACAAGAGGTGCTTCTCGCCGTCCACATAGCGAAGGTACTCCACCGCCCGATAGAGGTTTTCCAGCTCCTGGGTCGTCTGCGCGCTCAACGCGACGTACTCGTGGTAGGGAAGATCGCAGTTGTTGTCCGTGTCCAGTCCGGCGAAGCAGCGATCGACGGCCGGCTCCGCGCGAGCGGCAGACGCCTCATCCGGGTTCCGTGGCCGCCTGCGCGCCTCAGCGTCGGCGATCTGTTTCGCCACCTCTTGCTGCTGCCTCGCCACCTCTTGCTGCTGCACGGTTTCGGCCGTCCGTCGATTGCGCTCAGCCAGCTTGGCGAGGTCCTCCGGTCCGCCGGGAGCGAGGTGTCGGGCGTTGACGGCGCCGGGCGCGCCGAAGACGGCATCGACCTCTGCCTGGAGGTTTGCCGGAACGCCTGTGGAACCATACACAGCCGCGTCACCGCTGAAGCGGAGCCGCAGCTTGGCATCGATGCTCTGACGCCCCTTCTTGTAGCGTTCCAGAACCCGGGCGGTCATCTCGCGGTCCGTGCTGAAATCCGTGGCTCGATTCCACGCCATGACGGCGACGAGATCCTGCGGGAGCAGGTCCTTCCTCACGAACCGGGTCAGGTCATCGAGGCCTTTCGATACGCCGGGATGCGCGAAACGACCGAGCACGATGACGAACACCCGCCTGGTCTGTGGGGTGAGCGACGCCGTGGGTACCTTCCACAACTGGCCGATCTCCGAACGCGCACCCGGCGCCGCGTCCGGCGATGGAGTCGGCACGGCCGGCATCATTCGTTGCAGGACGAAGTGGCCAATCGTCTGTGGCACGCCGTCCTCGAGGACGGTGAAATCCTCTTGCTTCAGATCGGTGACCGGCTTGTTGTTCCTGTCGGTCACGGTGACGTTGACTGGAACCAGCGTCACCTGCGATCGAATCGCGCCCGGGTACTGCGCCAACTGCGCGGCCAGTCCCGGAACGATCACCACGGCAACGAGGAGACAGATGAGGGCGGCGACGAGGACGGGGATGCGCACGGCTCCTCCTTCGAAGGCGAGCCTAGCGGCAGGGGCAGTCAGGCGGCGCAGCCGAACGATAACACAAGCGGTTGTATCTTTTCTGCGACGAGCCGGTTCGATCCGGACCACCTCTGCTGATTCGACGCCCTTGTCGGTTACGGCCGGCGAAGGCGAGAAAGAACAAAGGCCCGGCGAGTGACGCTCGCGTCACTCGCCGGGCCCGTCACGATCGCAACAGCTGTCGGTCGCTTCGTCCTACTGCGGAATCACGACGATGGAGAAGACCTGCGGGCCGCCGATCGCCGTGACCTTGTCGCCGACGAGGCTGCCGAGTTGCGCCGTGTAGCGCCCGGCCGTCAGGAGCGGCCCGCCGGCACCTCCGCGTCCGCCGAAGCCGCCTTGCCCGCCGCCAGCCCCGCCCGCCTGCCCGCCGCGACCGGCTTGACCGCCGGGTGCCGCCGCGGCCGCCGGAGCATCGGCCCGCAGGTTCCAGACCGTTCGCCGGAAGCCGGCGGCCTTGTCGATCTCGAGGCGCCGCACCTGCTTCCCGGTGTCATCCGAGATCGTGAGTACCAGCTTCGCGTCGGCCGGCAGGTCCTGCTTGACGCTGTAGGTGAACACCGCGCCGAACGGCGGGTTGGGTGTCGTCCAGTTGCCCGACAGGGAGCCGATGCCCGCGGTGCCGGCCGGCGCCATGCCCGTCGGGGTGAACGAGTACGCGTCCCGCAACGGGTACAGATGGGCGTCTTCGGCGAGTGCCTTCGCGTTCAGGTCGCGAAGCGCGCTGTAGTCGTCGAGCACGTAGAACCCGCGCCCGAACGTGCCGAGCACCAGATCGTCCTCGCGCCGCTGCACGGCGAGGTCGCGCACCTGAATGGTCGGCATGCCGCCCTTGAGCTTGACCCAGTGGATGCCTCCGTCCACGGTGAAGAAGAGCCCGAACTCCGTGCCGGCAAACAGCACATCGCCGTTCACGTGATCCTGCACGATCGCCCACACGTCGTGCTTCTCGGGCAGATCGCCGCTGATGTTGGTCCACGTCCGGCCGCGGTCGGCGCTCCTGACCACGTACGGCTTGTAATCTCCGCGCTGCCAGTTGTTGAGCGTCGCGAACACGACGTTGGCGTCGCGCGGCGAGGCGAAGACGTCGCTGACATAGGTCCACTGCGGCACGCCGGGGAATTGCTCGATCTTCCGCCATGCCTTCCCGCCGTTCTCGGTCACCTGGATGAGCCCATCGTCGGTGCCGGCGTAGATGAGGCCCTCGAGCAGCGGCGATTCGTCGAGCGACACGATGTTGCTCAGCGCCGTCGACGAGGTGTTGCGCGCGATGGATCCGGCCGGCCAGAGCTTGCCCATGATGGGAATTTCGTCAAGGTTCAGGCTGCGCGAGAGGTCTCCGCTGACCGCAGCCCACGTGTCGCCCCGGTCGTCGCTGCGATAGAGCTTGTTGCTCGCCCAGTAGAGGCGTGTCGGTGAGTGCGGGCTGATGATGTAGGGCGCGTCCCAGTTCGCCCGATCGCCGCCGGCTCCGCGTCCGCCCTGCGCGCCGGCCCCGCGGCCGCCCTGTGCACCCTGCGCGCCCGCAGCGCCCTGCGCCCCGGGTTGTCCCGCCGGCTGCCCGGCCGGCGGTGCGCTCGGCATCGCATCGTCACCACCGCCGCCGAACCCGCCGCGCGCGCCGCGCGATTGCGGTGGCCGGATGCCCTTCGAGACTCCCGTCTTCGTGTCGAAGCGGGAGACGCCGCCGTCCTGCGAGGAGGCGTAGATGATGGTCGGGTCGTTCGGATCGTTGCGCGTCTGGAAGCCGTCCCCGCCCGCGACCACGATCCAGTCGCTCGTGCGGATGCCCCAGCGATTCGTCGAGCGCGACGGCCCGCAGTGCGACCAGTTGTCCTGCGCGCCGCCGCAGACGTTGTAGAACGGCTTCGCGTTGTCCACCGAGACCCGGTAGTACTGCGTGACCGGCAGGTTCGTAAAGAACCGCCACGTCGTGCCCTCGTCGTAGCTCTCGTACACGCCGCCGTCGTTGCCGAGCAGCATGTGCCGCCTGTCGGACGGATCGAAGGTCAGGACGTGGTGATCGACGTGCACGCCGGTGGATTCCCAGCCCGCCTGCGACCAGGTCTTCCCGCCATCCTTGCTCCGCTCCATGTTCACGTTGACGGAGTAAATCGTGTCGGCTCGCCACGGATCGACGAAGAGCTTGTGGTAATACTGCGCGCCGCCGTTGCGGTACCAGTCATCGGCCGGTCCGCCGCCTCGCCCTGCTGGCGGAGGCGTCTGCTGAACGCCAGCCTGCGCGCCGGCCGGAGCGCCGGGAGGTACTGCAGCCTGCGCGCCCGCCGCGCGGCCTCCTGCCGGGGGCGCCGCCGCCGGTGTGGGCGCGGCTGCGCCGCGCGCGCCCGCCTGGGGCGTGGCAGCTGGCGTCGCAGCCTGCGCACCGCCCGCTCCGCGCCCGCCGCCTCGTCCTCCGCCAGGCGCCGTCTTTCCGATCCTCGCCCACGTGTTGCCGCCATCGTCCGATCGGTAGAAGCCCGACTCGTCACGCTTGGCGTCGACAATCGCAAAGAGCGTCGCCGGGTTCTTGCGGCCGTCGATTGCGAGGCCCACGCGGCCCATCTCGCCCGCGGGCAGTCCCTTCGTGAGCTTCGTGAACGTCTTGCCGGCGTTGGTGGATTTGAAGATGCCGCCCTCGGGGCCGCCGCCAATCATCTGGCCGACGGCGCGGCGCCGCTGATACGCCGCCGCGAACACGATGTCGGGGTTCTTCGTGTCGAGCACGACGTCCGTGATGCCGGTGTCGGGGCTGATGGTCAGCACCGCCGTCCACGTGGTGCCGCCATCAGTCGTCTTGAACAGGCCGCGCTCGCCACCCGACGACCAGAGCGGTCCCTGCGATGCGACATACACGGTGTTCGTGTTGCGGGGATCAATCGCAATCCGGCCGATGTGCTCGGAGGTCGCCAATCCCATCCGCTTCCAGGTCTTGCCGGCGTCGACCGACTTGTAGACGCCGTCGCCGAAGTGCGCGCTGCGCTGGCTGTTGTGCTCTCCCGTGCCGAGCCACAGCACGTCGGAGTTCTTCGGGTCGATGACGAGGCAGCAGAGCGTGAAGGAGCCGCCGTCGTCGAAAATCGGCGTGAAGGTGATGCCCCGGTTGGTGGTCTTCCAGAGGCCGCCGAACGCGGAGGCGATATACCACACCGACGGGTTCTTCGCATCGATCGTGATGTCGGCGATGCGCCCGGTCGCCAGGCCGGGCCCGATGCTGCGAAGCTCGAAGTTCTTCAGCAAGTCGGCCGTCATGCCGGCGCCGGCGGACGGGCCCTGGCCCGCGCCGACAATCGCCGTCGCGACCAGTCCCACGACGAGGACCGTAGCCCCAATCAGTCTTCTCATGAAGTCACTCCAGGAAAAACACGTGTCGTTGATCGGTTGTAATGGTGTTTCGAGGGGGCGGGGACCAACGACAGCCGCAAGTGCCGCGCATGGTACCACAGAGCCGGCTGCCTGGCGCCAGGGACCGCGCGTTCTTTCGCGGAAGGCCCGGTCGGGGCCGGTCCGGCGGGCCCGGGGGTGCTGGAGCAAACAGGCGCCATCCGATACGATCAACGCCCGGTCCCTTTGGGCGTTTCAATCGCGAGGTTGTGGCGAGATGCGTGACGATCCCACAGAAACCTACCCCGAGCGCGTGATCCGGCACTGCCCCCGGTGCGGCGGGACGGATCTGGCGTTCAGTTCGGCCATCGCGTTCACGTGCAAGGTCTGCGGCGCTCCACATTTCCTCAACATCGCCAGTGCCGTCGCCGCGCTCATCGAGTGTCCCTCCGGCCGATTGCTGCTGACGCGCCGCAATCATGAGCCCGCCCGCGGTGCCCTCGACGTCCCGGGAGGTTTCCTGAATCCTCTCGAGAGTGCGGAAGCTGCGCTCGCGCGCGAGATCCGCGAGGAACTGGGCCTGGAACTCGAAGACATCTCTTTCTTTGGCACGTTTCCAAACCGCTACGTCTTCGAGGGGCTGACCTACTTCACCTGCGACATCGTGTTCCGGTGCCGTCCTCGGTCGCTCGACGCGCTCCGCCTGAACGAGGAGGTGGCGACGGTCGAGCTCGTGAGGCCCGACGAGATTCGGGCCGAGGACCTGTCATTCGAATCAGTGCGCGCCATCCTCGACTCTTATCGAGAGTTCCTGCGCCGGTAGCATCGCCGGGTCTCAAACGCCAGCGTGTCACGGCCTGTAGCCCGTAGCCTGAAGCCTGTGGCCTGTCCGCGATGGCGCGCGCCCCCGTGTGCTAGGATCAAGTGTTTTTTTGCCCGCGGGAAGGAGCACTGGACGTGTCAGCGGAACAGCGAAAGTGGCGCGTGGCGGTCATCGGGTGCGGGGCGTGGGGGCCGAACCACGTCAGGAACTTCTCGGCCCTGCCCAACGTGGACGTGGTTGGCGTCGCTGACCTGAAGGCCGACCGGCTGGCCCGCATCAAGGCACAGTCGCCCGGCATCGCCCTCTTCCAGAATGTCTCCGAGATGATGGCGGCCGTCCGGCCGGATGCCGTGGTGGTGTCGACGCCCACCATGACGCACCATGCTGTCGTCAAGGCCGCGCTCCAGTCCGGCACGCACGTCCTCTGCGAAAAGCCGCTCTGCCTGACGGGCGCCGAGGCAGACGAGCTGGTCGGCATCGCAGAGGCCAGGAACCTCCGCCTGATGGTCGGGCACGTCTTCCTGTTCAATCCGGGCATTCTCAAGTTGAAGGAACTCGTCAAGAGCGGGCAGCTCGGGCGTCTGTACTACCTCTTCGCCCGGAGGACCAACCTCGGTCCGATTCGAAGCGACGTGAACGCGGTGCTCGACCTCGCCTCCCACGACGTGTCGATCTACAACCACCTGCTCGACGCGCAGCCGACCGAGGTGTCGGCGGTGGGGAAGTCGTTCCTGCAGCCGGGCATTCACGACGTCAGCGTCATCACGCTCCAGTACCCGGGCAACGTCGTCGGGTCGATTCATGTGAGCTGGCTCGATCCGAAGAAAGTGCGCGAGATCACCGTCGTCGGGGAGACGCGCATGGCGACCTGGGACGACCTTGCGCCGCTCGGCCCTGTGATGGTGTTCGACAAGGGCGTCACCGTCACCCGGAAGCCCCCGGAATACGCGGACTTCGGCGAGTTCCAGCTGCTCGCGCGCGAGGGAGACGTGACCGTGCCGCGCGTCGCGCCGCAGGAGCCGTTACGGATGCAGGCGCAGGCGTTCATCGAAGCGCTCGACGCGCCCGACCGCTTGAGGAGCGACGGGCGCGTCGGGGCGAACGTCGTCAGGGTGCTCTCGGCGATCAACGAGTCGATCGCCAGGAACGGGGCCCCGGTGAAGGTCGAATAGCCCCTGGAGGGATGGCTCGATGGCGGAAGGATTCTTCAAGCATCCGACGGCGCTCGTAGAGACGGACGACATCGGCGAAGGGACCAACGTCTGGGCGTATGCGCACGTGATGAAGGGGGCCAAGGTCGGCAGCCACTGCAACATCGGCGATCATGCGTTTGTCGAGAACGGCGCCGTCGTGGGCGACGATGTGACCATCAAGAACAGCGTGGCCGTGTGGCAGTACGTCACGGTCAAGAACCGCGCGTTCCTCGGTCCCAACTGCTCTCTGACCAACGACAACCGCCCGCGGAGCAAGCGGCCGTGGAGCCCTGTCTCCACCACGATCGAGGAAGGCGCGACCATCGGCGCGAACGCCACCATCGTGTGCGGCTGCCACATCGGCCGCTACGCATTCATCGGCGCCGGGGCGGTGGTCACCAGGCCGGTTCCAGACCATGCGGTGGTCCTCGGCAATCCCGGGCGCGTCCGGGGATTCGTCTGCGAATGCTGCCAGCCGCTGTCGGGCCGCGGCCCCGTGCTCAGCTGCAAGGCCTGCGGGCTCCAGTATCGAAAGGCGGGAGACGGCGTCGAGCGATACTCCGGCCCGCCCGCGGCGCCTCTCCGTCCGGCGGCTCGCACCGCCCGGAAGTCCGCGAAGAAGCGGTGACGGCCTCCCGCACTGCCCTCCGGGTGATGGCCGCCTCGATTGCGCACAACGAGGCCGCCAAGATCGGGCGCGTGCTCGACCGGTTCCCGCCGGGCCTGGTCGATCGCGTCGTGGTGGTCGATGACGCCTCGACCGACGACACGCCGAAGGTGGCGGCCGGGAAAGGCGCCGTGGTCCTGACGCACCGGGTCCGGTCCGGAGCGGGCGCGGCGATCCGCACTGCCCTCGCGTACGGACTGGCCGAGCAGTTCGATGTCGCCGTCATCCTGGCAGGCAACGACAAGGACCGCCCGCCGGAGATCGAGCGGCTGCTCGCGGAGGTCGACAAGGGCTGCGACCTCGTACAGGGGTCGCGCTACCTGCCCGGCGGGGATTTCGGCAACATGCCCTTCTACCGCCAGCTCGCGACGCGAATCGTGCACCCGTGGCTCTTCTCGCTCGTCGTGATGCGGCGCTTCACCGACACGACCAACGGGTTCCGCGCGATCCGGCTGGCGGCGTTGAAAGATGCGCGGATCGATCTCAACCAGGCCTGGCTCGACCACTACGAGCTCGAGCCATACCTGTTCTTCAAGATGGTCCGCCTGGGCTACACGGTCAGGGAAGTGCCGGTGACGAAGATCTATCCGCCGCACGAGCTCGGCTACACGAAGATGAAGCCCATCACCGGGTGGTGGAGCATCCTGCGGCCGCTCATCCTGCTGGGGCTACGCATCAAGAGGTGAATCGTGGACATCGTACCGTTCGTTGATCTGGCGGCGCACCACGCGCCCATCCGCACTGAGCTGCGCGAGGCGGTGGACAAGGTGCTCGCGCACGGGAAGTACATCCTCGGGCCGGAGGTCGAGGCGTTCGAACAGGGATTCGCGAAGGCCATCGGCGCGAAGTACGCCATCGGCGTCAGTTCTGGACTCGACGCCCTGCGGCTCGCGTTCGAGGCTGTCGGCGTGCGCGCCGGCGACGAAGTCATCGTCCCCGGCAACACGTTTATCGCCACGGCGCTGGCCGTGTCGGCACTCGGCGCGGTGCCGGTGCTGGTGGATTGCGATCCCGATACCTACAACATCGACGTCGAGCTCATCCGCCCGGTCATCACCAAGCGGACCAAGGCGATCGTTCCCGTTCACCTGTACGGCCAGGCGGCGGACATGGACGGAATCATGGCCGTCGCGAGGGAGTTCGGACTTCGGGTGGTGGAGGACGCGTGCCAGTCGCACGGCACGCGCTACAAGGGCCAGGGCTGCGGCGCCATCGGCGAGATCGGGTGCTTCAGCTTCTACCCGGGCAAGAACCTCGGAGGGATGGGCGACGGCGGCCTCGTCACGACCAACGACGAAGCGCTCGCGAAGGCCGTGAAGCAGCGGCGCGCCTACGGCGAGGCGAAGAAGTACCACCACGTCGAGAAGGGCCTGAACGCCAGGCTCGACACGATGCAGGCGGCGATCCTCGGCGTCAAGCTCCCGCGGCTCGGGGCGTCCAACGCCGGGCGCCGCCGCGCGGCGCGCGCGTACGACAAGGGACTCGCCGGCATTCCGGGTGTCGTGTCACCCACACCGCCCGCCGACGAGCTGGCTCACATCTACCACCTGTATGTGATCCGGACGCCGCGGCGCGACGAGCTGCAGGCGTTCCTGAACACGAAGGGCATCCAGTCCGGCATCCACTATCCGATCCCGATTCACAAGCAGCCGGCGTATGCCGAGCTGGAAGCGAGCGGCAGCCGCCTGTCCGTGACGACGAAGATCTCGGATGAGATCCTGTCGCTGCCGATGTTTCCGGAGTTGACCGACGAGCAGATCGCCCGCGTCTGCGGGGCGATCAGGGAGTTTCACGAGAAGAAATAGAGGCAGGCTACAGGCTACGGGCTTCAGGCCTGGAGGGTGAAACGACTGCGGCCGGCCGCGGACGTAGGGCGTGGGCTTCAGCCCCGCCGTAGCCGCCGGCCTTCAGGCCGGTGGCCCAGGCCACGGGCCTCATGCCTCCAGCCGTCGGCGTCAGAGATACGGCCCGATGATCGGCGGCCTGTATTCGGCCAGCCCGTCGAGCACCGAGGCGTTGCCAAGGACCATCAGCGCCCAGAACAGCCAGCCCTTCTCCTTCAACGCGGCCACGTTGAACGCGAACGCCATCGGCAGGAGCACGCGCACGGCCGCCCCCGGATAGCCGTCCCAGACCGGAGGGCTGAGCAGCGGCATGAAGAGCGCATAGACCACGCCCATGCGCCACCAGGCCGACTTCCAGTCCCATCGAACGAGCAGGTAGATCGCCTGGGTCGTCAGGCCGATCAGGCAGACCAGGCTGAACCTCGCGTAACAGTTCCATCCCGATTTCGACAGCTCCGTCAGCGTAGCCATCCACTTCTGCACGATGGCCTGGAACGGCAAGCCGAAACTGTCCGGGTTCGAGTAGCTGAACCTGGGATAGACCGAGCGGACATAGAGCGACCACAGGACGAACGGCGCCACCGCCAGGGCGAACAGGCCGGCGATTCGTGCGATCTCGCGCGCGTTCTTCGGGATCCGATCGGCGAGCAGGCCCGCTCCGAGCAGATTGGTTTCGCGCCCCAGGCCGGCCACGCCCATCACGGCGGCCCCGGTCCGGTGCCAGCCGCGCTCGACGGCGAGAATCGCCAGCGTCAGCACCAGGACGCTCGGGCCCTCGAGCAGCGCGAAGCGG
The DNA here is from genome assembly GCA_963695795.1 of uncultured Acidobacteriota bacterium. Taxonomy (GTDB): domain Bacteria; phylum Acidobacteriota; class Vicinamibacteria; order Vicinamibacterales; family JAKQTR01; genus CAVOHU01. Next base: position 411,443 of record CAVOHU010000005.1, read on the forward strand.
ATCGAGAACGCGAAGCCCGCGCCGAACAGGCATCCGAACCACGGCAGGAAATGGCGCGGTGTCGTCAGCGGGAACCAGCGCAGCAGCAGGAACGCGAGCGCGTACCACGCGATGATGTTCTGCAGCGCGTACGCCTTGAGCACCCTCGCCGGATCGCCGAGGCCGCCGAGATAAGCGGTCCAGGCGAAGAAGATCCGCCGCGCCCGGTACGCCGGCGAATCGATCGCCTCGTCGATGGCCCGATCGCGCAGGAGCGGTTCGAGCGCCAGCTGCGCGTACCACTGGCCGTCGTACCCGGCCGAGCTCGGATAGGTGAAGTGAGGGATCTTCTTCAGCGCCGGCAGCGAGCGGTCGTAGAACTCGTCGCCGAACAGGATGAGCATCGTGAAGCCGGTCCGGCGATGGTGGTATTGCCGCATCGACACGTAGAAGACCGCCACGGCTGAGAGCCAGAGCACGGCGGCAATCGCCGTTGCGCGCGTGACGCGCGGGATTCGCAACGCCGTCACCTCTTCGCCTTCACGTCAGTTGCTCCCGATGCCAGCCCGATGGTGGATCGCCGCCGCGTCTAACGCGCCGCGGGGCCGGCGGGCTTCGCCACGGCGTCCTTCCACGCCGGGGGCGTCAGCCCGAGCAGGTGCCGGACGAAGAAGTCGTACCGCTTGTGCTCGCCGTACGCCCCTCCGGCGCCATGGCCCGCGCCCGGAATCACGAGGAGGTCGAAGTTCTTGTTGTGCTTGATCGAGCTGGTTCACGACCTGCATGGTCGAGGACGGATCGACGTTGTTGTCCATCTCGCCGACGACCAGCAGCAGGTTGCCCTGCGAGGCGGTGCGCGTTGTCCACGTTCGACGATTCGCGCGTACTCGGGGCCGATCGGCCAGCCCATCCACTGCTCGTTCCACCAGATCTTGTCCATCCGGTTGTCGTGGCAGCCGGCCGCCGACACCGCGACCTTGTAGAACTCCGGGTGGAAGAGCAGCGCGCCGAGCGAGTTCTGCCCGCCGGCCGACGTGCCGTAGATGCCGACCCGCGTGATGTCGTACCACGGGTACTTCGCGGCCACCGCCTTGTGCCAGAGGATGCGATCGGGGAAGCCGGCGTCCCCCAGGTTCTTCCAGGCGACGTCGTGGAACGCCTTCGAGCGGTTCGACGTGCCCATGCCGTCGATCTGCACGACGATGAACCCGAGCTCGGCCTGCGCCTGCATGGCGTTGAACGCGCTGAAACGTCTTCGGCACGAACGAGCCCTGCGGCCCGGCGTAGATGTTCTCGATCACCGGATACTTCTTCTTCGGGTCGAAGCTCGTCGGGCGGAAGATGACGCCCCAGATGTCCGTCTTGCCGTCGCGGCCCTTCGCGGTGAACACCTCGGGCGGCTTCCAGCCGGCCTTCGACAGCGTCGGCCGATGTCGCCCGTTCTCGAGCTGCGCGACGAGCGATCGCGTCGGCCGTCCGGCGCAGCTCCGAGCACCGGCGCGCAGATCGACGCGCGAGTAGGTGTCGACGTAGAACTGCATGTCGGCCGAGAAGCGCGACGGCGTGATTCGCGTCCGCCTCGGTGAAGCGTCGTGAGACCCGAGCCGTCGAAGTTGATCCGGTAGTAGTGGAGGAAGTACGGATCCTTGCCGGGATACATCCCGCTCGCGCTGAACCAGATCTGCCGCTGCGCCTCGTCGACCTTGATGACCGCCGCGGACGGCCCACGGTGCCCTTCGTGATCTGATGCTTCACCGCTCCGGTCGCGCCGTCCATGAGGTAGAGGTGATTCCAGCCGTCGCGCTCCGACATCCAGATGACGTCCTTCCCTCCGTCGAGATCGAATCGGTACTTCTTGCCCGAGTCCGCGAGATTGCCGTTCGCGGCGCGGTAATTGAAGAAGGTCTTCGTCTCCTCGGAGATGACCGCGCGGGCGCGCCCGGTTGCCGCGTCGACCTCGATGACGCGGTAGACCTGGTGTCCCCGCTGGTTGTACTCGAAGGTCAGCGCGGTGCTGTCCTTTCGCCACTCGAGACGCGAGAGTGCGTACGGATTCGGAAAGAGCGTCGGGTCGACCGGGATTGCCTTCGCCGGGCTGACCTCGAAGAGGACCGGCTGGTTGAGGTCCAGCACGTCGCCGGGCTTCGCGTAGACGAGCGTCGAGTGCTTGGGCTGGAGCTGGTCCTCCGGCGAGGATTCGACGTAGTGCACCTCGCGCCGATATCCGGGCCGGACCCGGTAGGCCGCGAGCTTCTTCGAGTCCGGCGCCCACGCGATCGACGACAGCGTGTAGTAGTTGCCCTCCGATCCGTCGGTGCTCAGGCGCGTGGTCGTCGTGCTGCCGGCCGGCCGGACGATCACGTTGAAGTTGTTGATGAGCGCTTCGAGCTTGCCGTCCGGGGATACGCGCGGGCGATCATCGGGCGTGAGCCCCCCGCGGCCGCCGCCGGCTCCGGCCGCTCCGCCGCGTCCGGCGCCCCGGCCCTCGGTCGTTCTTCGGCATGTGTAGTCCGAGAGCGCGCAGCGCCACGTCGCCCCAGCCGCGGCGAACTGGATCGCTTGCTCGCCGTCCACGAAGCTGAACGTGTTGAAGGGCAGCGTCACGGCCGTGTACTTTTCGTTCGCCGTACCCGCGAGCGATGCGGCCAGCCGCGCGTGGTCGAACGCCGGCCGCTTCTCGCCGGTCTCCGCCTCCACGATCAGGAACTCGCCGCCGCCCTTCACGGATCTCCGGTACCAGAACCGGGTCGCCTTCTCGATCCACGTGGCCGTTCCGGGGAGATTGACCGCCAATCCGTCGTATTTCGCCCGAAGGCCATTCGCGCGCATGTAGTCGGCCAGCGCGCCCTGCGGAGAGGCCGTGCTCGGTACGAAGACGAGAACGAGCAGCGCGATGGCGACGCACGGAATCACGGGAAGGGATCGAGAGCGCTTCATGGTTTCCCCCTGTCGACAAAGAGCCGCGGCACTCCGGACGGCATCCTCTGCCGCCGGAGCCGGAACGATCACTACGGGAGAAGGATTCTGACAGAAAAGCGGAGGGCTTTGCAGCGTCTCGTCTCGAGGGGCCGCCAGACGGTGCGTCTACTGCAGGCTGAGCAGGAGCACTCGCGCGGCAGAGTACTCCCGTTTCGCCACGTCGATTCCGAGTTCCATGAGTTCGGCTCCCGTCGCCTGACCGAGCGGACGGCCGCGGGGGTCGCGAATGGTGTAGCGGGCCTCCGGCTGGAGCGCCCGCGGCTTGATCGCGGTCGAGTCGGGCGCCGTTCCGCCAGCGAACGCCGCGATGACCGAGTCGCCGTTTCCTGAGGAGAACAGCTGAAGCGCGTCCCATCCCGTGCTGCCGGCGGGCGGAGCCTGGCTGCCGAGATTGATCAGGATGGAATCGGGCGCCGACTCCCGGATGCGCTTGTAGAGGCCGATCAGGCGGGACATGTCCTCGATCTCATGCGCCGAATACTCCGCGCCGACCAGGCAGATGCCGAGCGCGCCGGGCATCCGGCTCGTGAAATACAGGTTCAGATCTGGCGCGTCATGAAGCGGCTCGGCGTCGTCGTTCATGACGAACGACAGGAGGTAGCCCGACGGGAACACCGTTCCGAGCCCCTCGAGGTTGTGCCGGACATGTGCCGATGGCGTGGTGACATCGTCCATCCAGCCCGCGTCCGTGTAGCGGAGCATGCCGAAGTCCAGCCGGTTCCCGCCGCCTGAGCAGTTCTCGATGAGCAATTCGGGATAACGCGCGCGCAGTTCGGCCAGGACGAGGTACAGGCCGTTCACGTGCGCGATGTTGCCGGCGCCGGAGCCGTGACCGTGCCCGGACCGGTCGCAGTTGATCCAGAAATTGTTGTCCCACTTCAGATAGTCGGGATGAACCTGGTCGATGAGGCGCACGAGCGCGTCGAGCACCCATTGACGCCCTTCGGCATCACCCAGGCAAATCTGCGCCGAGCTTGCCTTCGCGTTCGCAGTGCCGGGGTCGTAACGCGCGCCTTTCATGGCGAGCGCACGCTCCGCGACGAGACCGTCGCGGCCGACATTCCGTGTGTCGACCCGCTCGGGCTCGACCCAGAGGCCGAACTTCAGCCCCAGGCTTCGGGCGTAGGCGGCAAGCGCCGGGAGTCCCGAAGGGAAGCGGGCCGGGTCGGCTGCCCACACGCCGAGTCCGCTCGAGAAGTCCGAGGAAGAGCGGCTCCCCGCGTACCACCCCGCGTCGAGGACGAAGAGCTCGACGCCAAGCGCGGCAGCACTGCGCATCTCCGCGCGCATCGAGGATTCGTCGATGTTCGTGCCGTACGCAAACCACGTATTCTGGGTGACGAGCGGCACGATCGGGCGCCCCCGCCGCACGTCCACCTGGACGAAGGTCCGCATGGCGGAGGTCACGTCGGAGTCCTCGGCTCCCGCGGCGCCGAAGAAAGCGTGCGGGCCCTCGAACGGCTCGCCGGCCCTGAGGTACGTGCTGCTGCCACCGAGGGTCCAGCGGAGCGTCACCCTGCCGCCCGCGTCGGGCGCGCCGATTGTGAGCCCCCAGGCTCCCGACCACATCAGCCCGGTGAAGAAGTGACCGGCGGCGCCTGTCAACCAGACCACCGGAACGGCGTTCTCGGATGATCGCCCGCTCGAGCCCAGCTCGAAGCGCGTATTTCCCGAGAGGACCTGGCGGCGCCTGGTGAACTGCCCGCCCTCTCGCGCGATGGCTTTGAGCCCGGTGATCCAGTGGACGTCCTCGGCAGGGATGGAGACCTGCCAGACGCCGATGTCCGAAATCGACACCGGCCACGTGGTCGCGATCGATTCGAATGTCGACCAGGTCTCAATGCCGGGTGCACCAGGGATACAGCTGTAGTTGCGCGTCACGCGAACGCGGCTGTCGACGTTTTCGAAGACGACCGACAAGCGGACGCCGCCGTCGACTTCGGAGGCCCTGGCTTCGCGAAACGCCAGGCCGGACTGGCCCGGCGAGAGCCGCTTGAGCACGCTCACGAAGCTCAGGTCCGCGGTGTCTCCGGCAGCCCAGCCGACCGGAGAGGCCGCTCTTCCCACGGCACGGATGCCGAACGTGCCTCCGGCTTCCTGGCCGACACGCACCGCGAGGGCCTCGTTTCCAATCGTCCAGGCGGAGTCGCCGGCCTCGGCGGTGACATAGGCCCGGCCTGCTGCGGCAACCAGGCGCGGCTCTCCGGCGCCAGCGGACGCGGCCATCGCCAGACCCGCCGTCACTCCAACCACCGCAACCAGGGCTCGTCGCACAGGACCTCCGTACCAGGGTTGACACTCCGCTCAGTACTTAGACCGAGGCCGCTACCCGCAGGTCGCACCACCGCCGCCGTTGACAGTGGCGCAACCGCCGCCACACAATCGGCGACAGGCGTTTCCCTACAACTATCGTTCCAGGGCCGGGAAAGTCGCACCGGGAGGAGTATCCCCATGTCGCTTCGCCGATTCGCCACCGCCTTCTGTCTGCTGCCTGGATTATTCGGCGCCTGGAGCGCCCTCTCGATTGCGACGGCGGCCGATCCCGTACCCGCTGCGGCCTACTCGGGCCTGAAATGGCGGCTCATCGGGCCGCACCGCGGCGGCCGCGTCAACGCGGTGAGCGGCGTGCCGGGAGTGCCGAACACGTTCTTCTTCGGATCGGTCGGAGGCGGCCTCTGGCGATCGACCAATGCCGGGCGCACGTGGCTTCCGGTCTTCGACGCGCAGCCGGTCGCCTCCATCGGAGCCATCGCCGTCGCGCCCTCGAACCCGCGCGTCGTTTATGTCGGAACCGGCGAATCCGACATGCGCGACTCGATTGGCTACGGCAATGGCGTCTACAGGTCCACGGATGGAGGGACGACCTGGACGCATCTCGGCCTGGACACCACGCGCCAGATCGGACGGGTCCTCGTCGATCCCCGCAACCCGGATCTCGTCTACGTCGCCGCGCTCGGGCACGCCTATGGACCGAGCGCCGATCGCGGCGTCTACCGCTCGCGGGACGGCGGCGCAACCTGGCAGAAGGTCCTGTTCACGAGCGACAGCGTCGGTGCGGTCGACCTGGCGATTGATCCGGCCAACCCGAAGACGGTCTACGCCGCCCTCTGGGCGACTCGACGTCCGCCGTGGTACATCTACGCGCCGTCGAACGGGCCGGGCGGCGGCATCTTCAAGTCGCTGGACGGCGGCACGACCTGGAACCAGCTCACCAAGGGCCTGCCCGTCGAGGGCCTCGGACGCATCGGGCTTGCCGCGGCCCCGACCAATCCGAAACGCGTGTATGCGATCGTCGACGCGAAGGAGGGCGGGCTGTTCCGCTCGGAGGACGCCGGCGCATCGTGGACGAGGATCTCCGGCGACAACCGCATCTGGACCCGGGGCTGGTATTTCGAGAAGGTCGCGGTCGATCCTCGCAACGCGGACATCGTCTATGTTTCCAATACCTCCCTGTACAAATCGACCGACGCCGGGAAGTCCTGGACGCCCATCAAGGGTGCGCCCGGCGGCGATGATTACCATCAGTTGTGGATTGCGCCCGAGGATTCCAATCGGATGATCGTGGCAAGCGATCAAGGGGCGATTGTCACCGTGGACGGAGCGGCGACGTGGAGCTCGTGGTACAACCAGCCCACCTCGCAGCTCTACCATGTGGCCGCCGACTATCGCGTGCCCTACTGGGTGACCGGTGCGCAGCAGGATAGCGGGGCAGTTGGCACGCCCTCCCGCAGCCCGCACGCCGTCATCTCGATGCACGAATGGACGGGTCTCTGCGCGGGCGGCGAGAGCGGCTACACCGCCCCGGACCCGCTGCACCCGGAAATCCTGTTCGGCGGCACGGTCTCGCGCTGCAGCGTGCTGACCGGCGTCAGCGAGAACGTGTCGCCCGAGCGGGGACAGACCGGGCCGTTCCGGCATGCGTGGACGCAGCCGCTGGTCTTCTCGAGCGCGGATCCGCACGCGCTCTACTACGCGAACCAGTTTCTCTACCGGACCGTCGACGGCGGCGCCACGTGGGAACGCATCAGTTCCGATCTGACGCGCGAAGATCCCGGCGTGCCGTCGAACCTCGATGCGGCGGCTGCCGCCGACGCGCCACCCGACCGGCGCCGCGGAGTGATCTACACGATTGCGCCCTCGCCGGTGCGCGCGCCGGTCATCTGGATCGGGACCGACGACGGGCTGATCCAGCTGACGATTGACGGCGGTAAGACGTGGAGGGACGTCACGCCGCCGAGGCTGACGCCGTGGAGCAAGGTGACGATGATCGATGCGTCACACAGCGATGCGGGGGAAGCGTACGCATCGGTGGAACGGCATCAGCTCGAGGACTACGAACCGTACATCTACCGTACGCGGGACAGCGGCAAGACGTGGCAGCTCATCGCGAAAGGGCTGCCCTCGGGCGTGTACGTGCAAACGGTCAAGGAAGATCCCGTGCGGCCGGGACTCTTGTTTGCCGGCACCGAGCGGGCCGTGTTCGTGTCTTTCGATGACGGCGAGACGTGGCAGTCTCTGCAGCTGAACCTGCCCGCGACCTCGATGCGCGACCTCGCGATCCACGAGAACGACCTGATTGTCGCCACGCACGGGCGGGGGTTCTGGGTGCTCGACGACATCAGCGCCCTGCGCCAGGCCGAGGCCGTCAACGCGAACGCCGATGGCTGCCTGTTCAGGCCGGCCGCGGCGACGACCATGCCGGCGGGAACCGAGAACGGCACGCCGCTTCCGAAAGACGAACCGATCGCCGAGAACCCTCCATTCGGAGCGATCATCGACTACTACCTGAAGTCCGCGCCCTCCGGGCCGATCACGCTCGAGATCCTCGATGCCGCCGGCCAGACGATCCGGCGCTACGCGAGCGACGACAAGGTGCAGGTGCGGGATCCGAACACGCTGAACATTCCAGCCCACTGGGCGCCCGCGCCCGAGACGCTGTCGGCGGCCCCTGGGATGCATCGCTGGGTCTGGGACCTGAGAGGCACTCAGCCACCTGGAGGCGGACGCGGCGCGGGTGGCGGCGGGGGAGGGGGCGGCGGAGGCCGGGGCGGCGCACCGGTCATTCAGCCCGGCACGTACAGCGTGCGGCTGACGATCAACGGGAAGACATACGCTCAGCCCTTGCTCGTCATGCCTGATCCGAGGGCACGGCGGTAGGGCATCGCCGGTTCGGCTACGGGCTACAGGCTACGGGCTCGAGGCCTTGCCACGCAGGACCAGTGTGACGGAGCAAGGCCTGTAGCCTGGAGCCTGAAGCCTGTAGCCTGTTGTCGGCACGGCGCGGCGCGTGTGCTTGACGGCGCCGCGCATCGCAGCTAGTCTGCGTCCCATTGTGCTGAAGATCCCTCCCGGGGCCACCTCCGCCGATCTGGAGCTGCTCAAGCAGCAGCGCGAGGAGGCCGATCGGCAGTACCACGCGGCCCTGGCGCAGGTCGACGCATCGGTCCTGAAGATTCCCGACCTGCCGCGTCCGCCGCCCGCCCCCGACGAGCACCAGGTCACGCCGCTCAATCAGCGATGGAACATCCTCACCCTCGACCCGGCCGCGGGGCTCCGAGGCTGGCGAGGCTGGCTGGCACGGTTCGTCTGGCGAGTGGTCCGGCCGGCGCTCGAGCAGCAGGCGGCCTTCAACTCCACGCTTGTCGATCACGTCAACCGGAACGTCGCTCCGCAGCGCGCCGTTCTGATGTCGATCGAGAGCACCGTGGCCGTGCTGAGGGACCAGATCGTGGGGCTACAGGCCTTCGAGTCGCGCCTGGTGATGTACCTGCAGCGCATCACCGCGTATGTCGATACCAAGGACCGGCACGAGGACTCCGCCCGGGCGGCCGCGGACGTGGCGAGCGCCATCGAGGAGACTGCACGAGAGGTGCGCCAGCTCTCAACCAGCCTCGCGAGCGTCCAGCAGCTCAGCCTGTCCAACAAACGTGAACTCGAGCGGACGGGAGGTTCCTATGCGCCAGGGTTCGGCGGCGATCGCGCTGGCGCCGCCGTTCGAGGCGTCGAGGGATACGTCCCCGGCCCGGACGCGTACAAGTACGTCGGCTTCGAGCAGTGCTATCGTGGCGAGCCCGGCGCGATTCGCGCGAGCCAGGCCGACTACGTCCGGTATTTCGAAGGCGCGTCGGATGTGCTGGACCTCGGATGCGGGCGCGGGGAGTTCCTCGACCTCCTTCGTGAGCACGGAATCCGGGCGCGAGGGCTCGACGGCAATCGAGAGATGGTCGAGATCTGCCGCGGCCGCGGCCTCGAGGTGTCGGAGGGCGACGCGCTCGCGCATTTGTCCGCCACGCCCGATGGATCGCTCGGCGGTCTGTTCGCCGCGCAGGTTGCCGAACATCTGGCGCCCGACTACCTGGTCCGGCTGCTCGATGTCGCCTATCACAAGCTGCGGCCGGGCTCGCGCATCCTGCTCGAGACCATCAACCCGTCGTGCTGGCTCGCGTTCTTCTCGAGCTACCTGCGCGACCCGACGCACGTGCGTCCGGTCCACCCGGACACGCTGGAATACTTGTTGCTAGCGAGCGGCTTCCAGCGGATCGAGATCGCATTCCGCTCGCCGGTCCCGGAAGAGCAACGGCTCCAGAGGGTCGGCGTCGCGGCCGAGGACCACGCGTCAGCGAGGTGGTCCGGTGTCCTCAACATGAACACCGACAAGCTGAACCGGCTGCTGTTCGGGTTCATGGACTACGCGGCCATCGGCGAACGGCGGTAACGGGGGAACCGGCCGGTCGTCCATGGCGTCTCGGCCCTCGAACAAGATCTTGGATGCGAGCATTCAGTGTCTTGGATGAGGGCGCACGGGCCGCCACGAAATCGAGGCTTACCCGATCTCGTTCGTCGGCAAATCGGCCGTGGTGGCGCGGGTTTGACAATTCCTGGCGGCCACGGTAGGGTTCGCACAACGCTTCCCCCGCTTCTGGCGACGGTGCCGGAGGCATAGCCGCGGTTTCGAGTTCCACCCGCCGCTTCAATTACTGAACACGAGGAGCTGATTCATCTCGAGGAAGAGACAGGTCCGGTCGGAAGCAGCCGCACCCAAGGTGCGGGGAGGGGTCGATGAAGTACAGACCGTGCAAGTGCGTATGGACGTTCGTCTTAATACTCCTGTTTGGGCTGGGCGGATCGCTGGCGTATGGCCAGGGCTCCTCGGCCGCGACAATCTCGGGCGTGGTCGTTGACGCGTCTGGCGCGGTGGTTCCCGGGGCCGACGTCACGATCAAGAACAACGGGACCGGCAGCGTGACGACCACGGTGTCCGGCTCCAACGGGACGTTCGTCGTCCCGGCCGTGCCTGCCGGCAACTACACCATCACCGTCGCGCTGATGGGGTTCAAGACCCGCGTGCTCAGCAACGTCGTGCACCAGATGGCCATCCCGACCGACGTCCGGGCGATCCTCGAGATCGGCGCGCTCGAAGAGACGGTCGTCGTGCAGAGCGGCGTCGAAATCGTGCAGACGACCTCCTCGTCGGTGGCCACGACGGTGCCGATGAACAAGATCACCAACATGCCGCTCGGCTCGCGCAGCGCGCTGGACTTCGTCGCGCACCTGCCCGGCGTCGACACGGCATCGGATGTCCGCAGTTCGACCGTCCTCGGCCTGCCGCAGAGCGCCATCAACATCACGCTCGACGGCATGAACATCCAGGACAACTCGAACAAGACCTCGGACGGCTTCTTCACCCGCGTGTCTCCGCGACTCGACGCGATTGAAGACGTGACGGTCAGCACGGCCGGCACGGCGGCTGAGGGCTCCGGCCAGGGTGCGGTGCAGGTCCGATTCACGACCCGCTCTGGAACGAACCGCTTCTCGGGTAGCGGGTACTACTACTATCGCGACGACAAGTTCTACTCGAACACGTGGTTCAACATTCGCGACGGCCTGCCGAAGGGCCACGTGCTGACGCGCCAGCCCGGCATGCGGGTCGGCGGCCCGATTGTCATCCCGAAGCTCTTCGACGGCCGCAACAAGGCGTTCTTCTTCTTCAACATGGAAGTGACCGATACGCCGGGCACGACCAAGAGCGATCGGGACATCCTGACGCTCGATGCGGCGAACGGCATCTTCAAGTACGCCGGCGGCTCGGTCGACCTGATGGCGCTTGCAGCCAAGACTGGCAACACTTCGACGATCGACCCGAGCATCAAGAACACCCTCGGGCTCATCCGCACGGCGGTGGGCAGTATCGGATCCGGAGAAGCGGGTGTCATCACATCGCTCACCAATCCGGCGATTGAACGCTTCTCCTACATGCAGCCGACGACGAACACGACCTACTACCCGACATTCCGGTTGGACTACAACCTCACGTCGAACCACCGGCTGTCGGTCTCGGGCAACTGGACGCTCCTCCTGTCCGATCCTGACACGACCAATTCCCGCCAGAAGCGCTTCCCCGGCATGCCGGCCAGCGGCCTGCAGGATTCCGACCGCTACGCCGTGCAGCTCTCGATGCGGTCGACGATCGGCAAGTCGATGGTCAACGAGTTCCGGGCGGGCGGCACCGGCGGGCCGACCCTCTTCAGTCCGAACGCGAACGTCGGCATGTTCGACAACCAGGGCGGTGTGGTGCTCGGCATCAGCGCGGCCATGAGCATCTCCAACATCTCGCCGCTCACCGGGGTGAGCTCGCGCGAAGCGTCGACCAAGCTGATTGAGGACACCCTGAACTGGCTGAAGGGGTCGCACAGCCTGAGCTTCGGCGCGTCGCTGACCCAGGCGCAGATGTGGAACAGGGATCAGACTCTGATTCCGACGGTCGGCTTCGGCATCGTCTCCGGGGACCCCGCCGACGCGATGTTCACGTCGGCGAACCTCCCCGGCTCTTCGAGCACCGACATCACCAACGCCAAGAACCTCTATGCCGTCCTGACCGGGCGCGTCAGCAGCGTCTCGGGCGACGCCCGTATCGACGTCGCAACGGACAAGTACAAGGCATTCGGCCAGGGCTACACGATTGGCCGGTTGTACGACATGGAGTTCTTCGCGTCCGACTCGTGGAGGGCCCGTCCGAACCTCTCCGTCAATGCCGGCGTGCGCTGGGCGGTCCAGCTGCCGTACCGGCCGCTCAATGGCAGCTACTCGACGACGACCGTCTCCGACATCATGGGCATGACGGGGACCGGAGCCGGGTTCGTTCCGAGCTCGATTGTCTCGGGGCTTGGCAACCTGTTCACGACGAAGCAGGAAGGCAAGGTCCCGACCTACATCCAGATGAACAAGGGCACCTTCGCCTACAACACCGACTGGAACAACATCGCGCCGAGCATCGGGTTCAACTGGACGATCTCCGCTGATGAAGGCCTGCTCCGCAAGCTGGTTGGCCAGCCCGGCGACACCGTGCTGCGCGCCGGTTTCAACATGGCGTATCAGCGGAACGGCATGGCGGATTTCACCGGCGTGTACGGGGGCAACCCGGGCGTGTCGGTTTCAACGACCCGCAACATGACCAACGGCAACCTGCTCGCGCCGGGGCAGCAGTTCGTGCTGCTTCGAAACCCGGGTTCGACGGCCAATGCGTCGTTCCCCGAGTCCCGGACTTACCCGATGGCAGTGCCGAGCGCCAGCTCGGATCTCAACATGTTCGATCCGAACCTGAAGGTGCCCTACGCCATGACCTGGACGGCCGGCATCCAGCGCGCCATCACGAGGACGATGGCCGTTGAGGTTCGGTACATCGGCGCGAACAACTACGCCGGTTGGACGACCTACGACTACAACGAGATCAACGTCTACTCGACCGGCGTGATCAACGAGTTCAGCCTGGCCCAGGCGAATCTGAAGGCGAACCTCGCCGCGGGCCGCGGCTCGAACTTCAAGTACTACGGTCCGGGGACCGGCACCAACCCGCTGCCGATCACGCTGGCGTATTTCAACGGCTCTTCCGCCTCGGGCGATTCGTCGAAGTACACTTCGTCGAACTTCTCCAACTCGTCGTGGTTGACCCGTCTCGCGTACTACAACCCGAACCCGCTTGGCTACGCGAGCAGCCTGCACAGCGACGCGGCGCTGCGGGCCAACGCGATCACCGCCGGCCTGCCGGCGAACTTCCTCGTGGTGAATCCGACCGTTACCAACGCCAACATCACGGGGAACGGCGGGCAGACGTGGTACAACTCCGTGCAGGTCGAACTCCGCAAGCGCATGTCTCAGGGATTCGAGTTCACCGCGAACTACACCTACGGCATTTCGACCAGCTCGAGCCGGATGTCCTTCACCAAGCCGCGTATCCCGTTCCGGCAGACGGGCGGCGGCGGCGGCGTCACCCACGCGCTGAAGGCGAACTTCACGCTGGAAGCGCCCTTCGGCCAGGGGCGCAGGTTCCTGAGCAACGCGGGCCCGATCGTCAACCGGCTGATTGGCGGCTGGACCTTCTACGGCCTGTTCCGTGCGCAGACGGGCCGACTGCTCGACTTTGGGAACGTGCAGCTGGTCGGCATGAGCAAGAGCGAGCTCTCGAAGTCCTTCAAGCTGCGGATTGACACGGCCAACAAGAGTGTGGTCTACATGCTCCCGCAGGACATCATCGACAACACGGTCAAGGCGTACTCGGTCAGCGCCACTTCGTCCACCGGCTACGGGACCCTTGGTCCGCCGACCGGCCGGTACATCCGTCCGGGGAACGGCCCGCAGGCCGACGGCTCCTACTGCATGGAGACCGTGTCGGGTTGGGGCGACTGCGGCATCCGCAGCCTCGTCGTCACCGGGCCGCCCATCATCCGGCTCGACCTGAGCGTGATCAAGCAGATCCAGGTGGTCGGGCGCGTCAACATCGAGTTGCGCGCGGAAGTCTACAACGTGCTCAACCGCACGAACTTCACCCCGGTCATGTACACCGGCGCCACTCCGGACAGCTATCGGGTGACCGGCGCCGACATCGCCCGGCAGTCGCAGCTCGTGTTCAGGATTAACTGGTAGGGACCGGGATCGCAGCGGGCCACCGCGGCCCGCTGCGCCGGCCGTTCAGATTTCAAGCCCGGCCAGATTCGATTCTGGCCGGGCTTTCTTGTCTCGGTAGGCCGCGGGCCTTGTAGGGCGTGGGCTTTAGCCCCGCCGTATTCGCGGGCCTTCAGGCCCGCGATCGTCGGCGCGACGCTGAAGCATCGCGCCGCACGGCGACCCTGAAGGGTCGCCCTACATCTTCGCGGCCGGCCGCTGGGGGCCTGCCACGCCCGGCACCCTGTAACCTGTTCCCTGTAACCTGTGACCTAGTTTCCCCCCCGTCCCCTTCCCCCCTGCCCCGGCGCCGGCAGCGGCTTGCGCGGCAGCTTGTCGTCGCGGTTGGCCGCCAGGTACGCGAAGCCTGCCGCAATGGTTGCCATCTGCATGCAGTCGCGCGGCTGGAGCCGCTCGTAGGTGTCGAGGTTCGTGTGGTGCACGATCGTGTTGTATTCGATCTCGTCCTGGATGAACTGGAACCCGGGCAGTCCGACGCCGTCGAACGAGAGATGGTCGGTGCCTCCCGTGTTCCGAATCGTCAGGGTCGTGAACCCGAGGCTGCGGAACGGCTCCATCCACGCGCGGAAGATCGGGGCCACCGCGTCGTTGCCCTGCAGGTAAACGCCTCGAAGCGCACCGGTGCCGTTGTCGATGTTGAAGTACGCGGCGAACTTCTCGTAATCGGGTTTCATCTCGAGCGGTCCCTGCGCACCCCCGCGTCCGCCTCCGCCCCCGGCCGGTGCACCGGGTGCGGAGGGCGGCGCCTGGCGCGACGCGAAATGCGCCGCGACGTATTCGCGCGACCCGATCAGGCCCTGCTCTTCGCCCTCCCACAGGCCGACTCGAACCGTCCGGCGCAGCTTCACGCCTGAAGCCTTCAGGATTCGCATCGCCTCCATCATGGCGGCGACACCCACGCCGTCGTCTGCCGCCCCGGTGGCCGCGTGCCACGAATCGATGTGCCCGCCGAGCATGACGATTTCGTCGGCCTTGTCGGTGCCGGGGATCTCCCCGACGACGTTGTAGACCTGCGGGTTGGGATAGAAGGTGTTCTTGATGTCGGCTTCGATTGTCACCGGGACGTTCTTGGCCAGCATGCGGGCGATGCGGCCGTACTGCTCGGCCGGGATCGCGACGGCAGGAAGTGTCGTGGCCGGATCATTCGCGCGGTTGCCCCCGATGGTGTAAATGCCGTGACCGCGCGGCGCAGTCGTGAGCGTACCGACCGCGCCCTCCGCGCGGATGAAGTCGGCGAGCGTCGCGCCGAACCCTCCGCGGCCGCCGCCGGCGGGCGGCTGCGGCGGCGCTGCGGCTGCGCGCCCCGGAGGTTGGGGCGCAGCGGCTGCGGCCCGTCCGGGTGGTGGTGGTGTGGCGGCTGCGGCCCGCCCCGGCGGTGGCGGCGTGGCCTGTGCCGCGGGCGCGGCGGGCGGTCCGCCCGCCCTGCCCGGCGCTGCCGCGCCAGCCCTGCCGCCCGGAGGCGTTACGCCGAACTCGGTCTGCGCGCCCTGCGCCATCTCCATCGCGGCGAGCTGATCCACGCTGTATCGCCTCGAAGGAGGATCCCAGTAGGCAGCGACGTCAGGGATCGGCTGCGTCATCACCCACTTGCCCTTCAGTTTGCCCTTGTACTTGTCCAGATCCTCCTGCGTCGTCGCCGAGATGAGAATGGCCCCGGCTGACTGCAAGCCCGACGTCCCAGGCGTCCACGCGGTCGGCGTGCCGGGGATGGGGAAGGTGCCCTGCGGTGTCGTCGCGGCCATGTAGAACTTGTCGTTCGACCATCCGCGCTCGAACCCGTTGCGGTTCTGCCAGGGCTCGATCTTCACGTTGACCAGGCCCCACTCCTTCATCTTGGCGACGGCCCACTCGGCCGCCTTGTCCGCCGTGGGGGAGCCGGTCAGCCGCGGAGCGTAGACGTCAGAGAGCCAGCTGTTGAGCTCCATGACCTGCGAGCGCTGAAGACCCTCGGCCTTGATCCTGGCGATGTCAGCGAAGTTGACGCTCTCGTCGCTCGCGAGGAGCGGCACGGCGAGGATGAACGCCACGGCTGCCAGCGCGTACCTGTGCTTCCGGTTCATTCCAGTGATCTCCTTGCAGGAAGGGAAGAGGCGGACACGCCGTCACGTTTTCCGTCGACCGGGTCGGTCCGCAATGGCTGCTGCTCGGGGCGTTTCTATCACGAGGGAGGGGACGGGGCAAGGACTATACCCTATCTCATCCTCTTCAGGTCCTTCACGGCCTCGTCGAGATCGGGTCTGAGGCGGACGGCCGCCTCGAGCTCGACGACGGCGTCCGCCTTCCGGCCGAGCTTCTCGAGCACGAGGCCCAGGCGCCAGTGCGCCGTCGCGATATCGGGCGACTCGGCTTCCGGCTCGCGTGAAAGGTACTTGCGCAGGTATCGCTCGGCGCGGGGGAGATCCCTTCCGGCCGCCAGCAGCACTCGGGCAGCATGAAAGCAGGGCGCGAGGTTGTCGGGCACATGCTGTTCGGCCTGCGAAAGCGTGGCGTCGAGCTGGGCCCAGTTCTCGGATGTGGCATAGGCCCTGGCGAGCGTCGTGTAGGCCGCGACGCGGCCGGGTTCGATGGCGACGGCGCTCGACGCGTATTGCACGGCCTCGGCGAGCCGTTTCGGCTCGGCATTGAGATAGAGCCCGGCCAGTCGCGCCTGGATCGGGTAGCTCTTCGGGTCGTTCGCGGCCGCCTGCTTGAGCAGGGTTTCGGCCCGGGCCCAGTCCTTCTGGTTGAGCGCGTGGATCACCTCTGCCAGGCACGCCAGCGCCGGATCGACCTGTGCCAGGCTCCGAATGTTCGCCAGGCCCCGGTTGGTGTTTCCGCCCGCGATGAACGGCGCGTTGAGGTAGAAGAGCGCGTTCATGTTGAGCGCCTCGGCGTGGCGCGGATTGATCGCCAGCGCCTTTTCGACGGCGTGCCTGAATTCGCCCCGGTACGACAGCGCCTTCAGGAGCCCCGCGCGGCGCGCCAGGCCGGCGACCGCCTCGGCCAGCGCGAACTGGTGGTCGGCGTTCCCCGGGCTCGCAGCGACGAGCTTCTTCGCCAGCTCGTACCCGGACTGCAGATCGCCGAAGGCGACCTTCACCCGTGCCATCCAGTACAGCTGTCGCAGATCGCCGGGGTTGCCCCGATAGAGTGGTTCGACGATCGCGCGAATCTGCTTCCAATGGCCCGCTTTACGCAGGGCCTCCGGATCCGGATCGCTCGCGAGCGCAAACGGACCGGCGAGCAGGATGAGCGCGGCGGTGACGCCCAGTTGGCTCTTCAATCTCGCTCCGGCGACGACCAGACCAATCCGTGGAAGACGCTCGACGACTGGTGGGTGGCGGCTGTGTGCCGAAAAGCAGTGTAGCACGCGCCAGTCGCGGGCGCGGCGCGCGAGAACCGCGCCGTTCAGGAGTCCCTATCGAACGGCGAACCGCAGTTGGCGCAGGGCCGGACCTGCGCCTTTCGAAGGCGCCACGCCATCGACCGGCCCGGCGAAGCTTGCCCCGATCGCCAGGAGATACTCTCCGGGGGCGAGGCGGGTGAGCGGGAGATCGACCGTGTATTCAGCCGCGCGCGACGAAGTGAATCGTTCCGATTCGATGACCGACGAGGCATCGAACCGCACCTGGTCGCCGGCATCGATGATGCGCGAGGTCAGCCTGACCGCTTCGAGCGCGCGCGTTCCGCCCTGGTAGACCTTGAGGGCGGCGCGAACGCGACTCTCATGGCCGAACGCACGGCGCGCGGTGGGCACAAGCGACGTGAGGCCGGCGATCTTGTCCCGCCCGGCCAGCGTCAACGCCGGCTCCGCCGACAGCACCGTACCGGAAAGCGAGAGACGATCGCCCGCAAAATCAGGAACGTCGAGATCCGCGAAGACGCTTCCGGTGATTCCCCGCTCGACGTTCTCCGCGCCAATACGAAGCTGGTAGCGCCCGGGTTTGAGCCGGAGACGCGAAAACACTTCGATGGCGGTGTCATTGCCGCCGATCGGGCGCATCACCACGCGAGCCTGGAGGCGTTCGGACGCGTGTTGCCGCCCGTCCTCGCCGTACGCGCGGACCACCACCTCGATGTTCTCGACCCGGCCCTGTTCGGTCGTCGGCACGGACTGGCGCAGCGCGACGGCCACCGCCACCGCGGCGTCGCGCGATCCCGGGACGGCGAACGGCGCGGAGGTCACCTGCAGGGCGAAGTCGCGCTTCGGCACGATCGCGCTCATCGCCCGATCGATCGCCGTCGGCTCGCTCTTCGCCTTCTTCGGCTTCTCCGGCCGGGGCTCGTAGTAACCGCCGCGTGCCCTGACGGTCAGGCCGGGGCGGTTCACCCGCACCTCAATCCGATGGAATCGTCCGTCGGCGCGGGAGAGGGCGGGCTGGTAGCCGAGGAGGTAGTACGATCCGTTCTCGCGGAACACCTGCGCGATGCCGGCCTGCGGATCGTTCGTGTCGGCGACGGTGAAGCCGCCCGTATTGGCCGAAACGGCCTTGAGGAAATCCGCGTTGAGGTTGCCCGGGCTGGCCGCCATCTGTCCCGATCCCCCGAGCAGATTGTGCGTGTACTCGGGGGGACGCAGTCCGCCCGGATCGAGGCAATAGATGTTGACGTTGGCGCGTTGCGCGGCCCGAAACACGTCCAGCAGGCTCACGAAGAGCTGGCCGGCCACGCCGCTCAGGTCGTCCCGCGAGTGCAGCTGCACCGATCCGTCCTCGCCCGCCGAGACCTTCTCGGCGGGGCCTGCAGCCCCGAGGTCGAGCGGGATGCCGACGCCGATATAGATGACGGCCTTGCGCTTGTGCGGCAGGGACGCAAGCACCTCCGCGACGCCGCGCAGGGTCCCCACTGTCGCCTCGTATTTCGGCGCGGAGGCGACGTCGAACTGGTCGAACCTGATTACGGTCGGCGCTCCGTTGACATCCATCCCGACGATGTTGTCGATGCCGCCGGTGAACTTGCGGGCGGATGCAAGCAGCCGGGATCGGTCGCGGGTGAAGTCCTGTCCCCTGTCTCGATCCATCGTGTAGACGACGGCCGCGAGGTCGTCCGGCGCGAGGCGTTCTATCGTCCGGGCCGCCAGCTCGCGTGCGCGCAAGACTTCAGCCGCCGGCATCGCCAGCCCGTCGTCCATGACGATGACGACGAGGCGTCGATCGGCCGTGTCTTCGGTGTTGGTACGGTAATCCTGCTGGACTTCCGTGAGCCAGGTGGCCGAGGGCGGTTCGGCCTCCGGGACGTCGATGGCGGTGAAGGTCGTGATGACCTGGGGTTTGCCGTCTTCGAGCACGGTGAAGTCAGCGGCGGTCAGCCCCTTGAACGGCCGCCGATCGCCGTCCAGCACCGACACGTCGACCAGCACGGCCTCGACCTTGCTCGTGAACTTCGGCTGCTGCTGCGCGGAAGGCGTACCAGCGCCACCCATTGCAGCCAACGCAACTGAGATGATGTAAACGACTCCGGCTCTCTGACGGGCCCGGACTGAAGTTGGAGCGAAGACCTCCTGGGCGGGGATCGACATTCGCGCAGAGTATACGCTGGATTGGCGAGGCCGTCGGGCGAGGGGCGCGGTCCGATGCCTGGAGCCTGGAGCCTGGAGCCTGGAGCCTGGAGCCTGGAGCGTGGAGCGTGGAGCCTGAAGCCTGAAGCCCGAGGGATCGATTCCCGTACAGGCGGCGGGGCCCATCTCCTGCAGCCCGCGTCTTGCTGCCGTTGAGATGGGCCCCGTCGCTTGCCAGCTGGTTCGTTCAGGCTGCCCGCCGAAGCGGCTCAGCGCAGCGGCCTCATGGATCCCTCGTAGGGGATGACTTGACCGGGCATCACGTCCACGTCGAAGACCATCGGCGCGAACCCGCCGGCTTCGAGCTCGATCCGGTGCACGCCAGGCGTGAGCGGCAGCGGGAGGTCGTCGCCGTAGAAGTCCTGCGCCATGCCGACGTAGTAGCCGTCGACGTAGACCCCGGCTTCAGCCGGCGTAATTCGGAGGGCGATCCCGCCGTATCGCACGCCGGAGACGATCCGAATCGGGTGGCTGTAGCGATACGCCGGCACCGACCAGGCGTAGCGATATGGGAACGGACGTCCGGCGATGATGCCCACCCGCAAGCCGCCGAGGTTGAACGAGAGGCCCAGCCCGGTGAAGAGTCCGCCCAATCCCCGGTAGCGGTACGACGGCGCGCGGTACTGGTACCGCGGAGCCTGGTAGCGGCGCGCGTCATAGCGCCCGTCGCGGCTCGGCGCGACGTTGCGCTGCGGCTCGCGGGCCACGGCCCGGTTGTCGCGCCCGCGCGGGGCGTTCTGCTCGACGCGGCCCCGGCTCTCCGGGCGCGCCTCAGGCTGCTGACGTCCGGCCGTGCGTCCGACGGTCTCGCGCGGACGGGCGCGTTGGTTCTGATCGAGCATGTCGGCGAACGCGGGCCCCGCACCAATCGACAGCGCGAGCGCCAGTGCAGCCGGGGTGATGATCGAGTTGGCTCTCATGATGACCCTCCACCTGACCTGCCTGAATCGGCGCTGCGGCGCCGGATGTCGATCCGCTTTGCCGCGACCGCTTCGGCCGGTCGCCCGGGTGAATCGCAAGGCGCTTGCCATCGCGAAAACGGGCGGATCCGGCCGGTTTATCGTTCAGTTCGCGACCGCGTTGCCCCGCATGTCCACTCCCGGGGACATCCCTCGCGGACAGCGCCCCAGGCGCGACTACACGAAAAGAGGACCCGGGCGGCTCTTCGCCGTCACGACATGGACCGGCCGGCGCCCTCGCCGCCTGGTGTAGGATCAGGGTTCGTTTGTGGACTCATCGACAGATCTTTCCTGACTACTGGAGTCGCACTTCATGTTCCTGAAACGGTCGCTCCTGTTCTGCCTGGTCGTGTTCTCGATCGCCGCCGGCGCATCGACCGATCAACCCGCGAAGCCCGATCCGCTCGTCGCCAAGGCGCTCGCGATTCACCAGCGCGTCCTCTCCATCGACACGCACGTCGACATCCCGGGCGGCAACTTCGCGACCGCTGCGGTCGATCCCGGAGCGCCGACCTCCAATTCGAAATGCGACCTGACGAAGATGGAGAAGGGCGGCCTCAAGGGCGTGTTCATGGCGGTCTACGTCGGGCAGGGCCCGCTCGACGAGGCGGGCTACGCACGGGCGTACGACCAGGCGATGGCCAAATTCGAGGCGCTCAAACGCCTCACCGAGCAGATGTACCCGGACCGCTGCGCATTTGCCAGGACACCCGCCGATGTCGAACGCATCGCGAAGACGGGCAAGCGCGTCATCATGACCGGCGTCGAAAACGGCTACCCGATGGGCCTCGACCTCGCCAACATCAAGAAGTTCTACGACCTGGGCGCGCGCTACATCACCGTGTCGCACAGCGGCCACAACCAGCTCGCGGACTCGTCGGGCCCGCGCGAGCCGCTCCACAACGGGCTCTCCGAGCTCGGCAAGAAGGCCGTGGCCGAGATGAATCGCCTGGGGATCATGGTGGACGTGTCGCACATCGCCGAGAAGTCGTTCTGGGACATCATCGCCATCACCAAGGCCCCGATCATCGCTTCGCACTCCGGCTGCAAGGCGATCGCGAACTCGGACCGCAACCTCACGGACGACCAGTTGAAGGCGCTCGCGAAGACCGGCGGCGTCATGCAGACCGTCGCCCTCGGCAGCTACTTGAAGACTGCAGATCCGGCGCGTAACGAGGCCATCGCCAAGCTGCGCGAAGAGCTCGGACTCCCCGCTCGCGGCGGTCGGGGAACCGGCGGCGGCGGACGAGCGGGCGCCGGGGCGGGGGGCGGCCGCGCGGCGGCTCCTCAGCTCACGCCCGAGCAGCAGGCCGAGCAGCAGAAGAAGATGGAGCAGCTTGCCGAGCGGATGAAGGCGATCGACGCGAAGTTCCCTCCCGCGTCGTTGAAGGACTTCGTCGATCACATCGACTACGCCGTGAAGGTCGCCGGCATCGATCATGTCGGCATCGGAACCGACTTCGACGGCGGTGGCGGGATCCCGGGATTCAACGATGACACCGAGGCCCCGAACGTGACGATCGAGCTCGTCCGGAGGGGTTATACCGAGCCGCAGATTCGGAGGATCTGGGGAGAGAACCTCCTGCGCGTCTGGCGCGAGGTTGAGCAGGTCGCCTCAAAGCTCCAGAAGTAGACCGGACCGGCGAGGGGCCGGGGTGGGCAGCTCGCTTTGACGATTCGAAACCTGATTGCGCTTGTCGGGCCACAGGCCGCCGCGTTCGTCGTCGGATTCGTGAGCGGCCTCATCCCGGTCATCAACATCGAGCTGTTTCTCATCGCGGCCGCCGCGATTGCCTCGACGACCTCCTCGGTGTGGCCGCTCGGCGTCATGGCGGCCCTCGGACAGATGACGGCGAAGTCGCTCCTCTACCGGGGCGCGGAGGCCGGCCTCAACAGCCGGGCGGGCCGGAGGGTCTCCCCCGAGCGGGTGGCCGCGCTCCGGCGCCGGATGGCCGCGATGAACCCGTGGTTCCTGAACGGGTTCAACTTCTTCTCGGCGCTGACGGGCGTCCCGCCGTTTTTTGCAATCAGCGTGCTCGCCGGCGCCATCGGCATGCCGTTCTGGCAGTTCCTGGCGACCGGGCTCGCCGGCCGCACGATCCGCATGGTGCTCATGGTCCAGTTCCCGCACGCGATCAAGGAACTCCTCTCGTGGGGCTGAAGCTACTGGTCGATGCCGGCGAGTTCTGGCCGGCCTTCGCCTCCGACGCCCGAACGGCCACGAACCGGGTTTTCGTTCAGACTCTCGCCTTCGAGGCGGATCACGCCGGAACCGGCCTGGCCGAACTGCTCGGATCGCTTCCGCCCGAGGTCGATCGCCGCCTGATCATCGACGACTACCCGCACCTCATCCACAACGATCGATTCCTCTACTCGGTCGGCTCGCTGATGGACTCCGAGCTGTGGAGCGAAGCACGCGCATCGTTCAGGCTGGTCGAGACGCTAGAGGCCGGCGGGGTTCGGGTACGGTGGGCCAATCCCATGGGCTGGCGCGTCTATCGGTTGGCCGCCCGGAACCACAAGAAGATCCTCGTGATCGACGATCGCCTGGCCTACATCGGCGGGATCAACTTCAGCGCGCACAACTTCTCCTGGCACGACCTGATGTTGCGGATCGACGATCCGGCCCTGGTGGCGTGCCTCGCGACGGACTTCGAGCGGACCTTCGACGGGCACAACCAGGCGCTCGACCGGACGTTCGAGGATGGCCGCCTCATCCTGCTCGACGGCGAGCGCAGCCCCGCGTTTCAACACGCCGTCGTCGACTTGATCGCCGGGGCGCGCGAAGAAGTCTTCGTCCAGAGCCCGTACATTTCGGCGCCCTACTTCGACGCCCTCGAGGCTGCCCGCCGCCACGGCGCACGCGTCGTCATCATCACGCCGGGCGCGAACAACTGGAGCTTGTTCGACTCGTACAACCGCGTCGAGTGCGCCCGCCGAGGATTCGAACTCCGATACCTGCCGCGCATGAGCCACATGAAGTCGATGCTCATCGACTCGCGCGTGCTCATCATCGGGTCATCGAACTTCGACTACTTTGCCTACCATACGCACCAGGAGCTGCTTTTCGTGACCTCCGACGCGGAACTGGTTCTCGACTTCCGCGTAAGAATCCGCGACGCCGATCTGGCCTCATCCCCGCCCGCCGCAACGGGCAACGGGCTGCCAATCCGGACGAAGCTCGCGGCGCGCCTGCTGCCGTTCGGGTTTCCCCTGGTCAAGTGGGTCAATCGGCACTTCTAGGCTGGAGGCTGGCGGCCTGGTCTCGCGTCATCATTCACCACCGTCCGGCCCCGGGTGTATCCTGATCCTAGATTGGAGTCGACTCGCCAGGGCGCGCCAAATCGAGACCGGAGAAGACCAATGGATCAGCTGAGAAACGACTTCCGGCGCCGCCCGTGGCTCGCCGTTGCACTCCTTGCGCTGCTGGCGGTCTACGGCTACACCTGCGGCCATTCGCCCACCGGCGCGACACGAGCCGTTCCGTCCGGCGCCTGGGGGGGCACCGGGATTTCGCTCGCCGTGAATGCCGAGGGTGCGACAGTCGAATTCGACTGCGCCCACGGGACGATCAGCGGCGGCCCGCCAACCATCAACGCGGACGGCAGGTTCGAAGCGGCCGGCGCATTCGTGCGCGAGCGCCCAGGCCCGGTCCGCGTCGACGAGACGCCCGACTCCCGTCCGGCGCGGTATTCGGGCACGACCGATGGCCGCACCATGACGCTGACGATCACCTTGACCGAGAGCGGACAGATCATCGGGCCCTTCGAGCTGACATTCGGGAGAACGCCGCGCCTTTTCAAGTGCCGGTAGCCCGCGACTCCCGGGCGAGACCGTTTCGGCGCCATTCCCTCCGCGCTCCTGCGGGCAGAACGCATTCTGCGGCGCCCCGCGTGCTGGAGTATGATTCCGGCACCCGACATGCCACTCGCCCCTGGAGCGATGCTCGGTCCGTACGAGATCCTCGCCCCGGTCGGTACCGGCGGAATGGGCGAGGTCTATCGAGCCCGGGATCGCCGCCTCGGGCGTGAGGTTGCCGTCAAGGTCCTGGGGTCGGAGGTCGCCTCGACGCCCGAGATGCGTGCGCGCTTCCAGCGTGAAGCACGGTCCATCTCCGCGCTCTCCCACCCGAATATCTGTCCGTTGTTCGACGTCGGCCAGCAGGACGACCACGACTTCATCGTGATGGAGTACCTGGAAGGGCAGACCCTCGCGGAGCGTCTGGCCCGCCTGCGCGCCGGGGGATCCGAGGGGCTTCCGATCGAGGAGGCCGTGCGAATCGCCGGCGAGGTGGCCCGCGCGCTCGCCCACGCCCATCGACACGGCATCGTTCACCGCGACCTCAAGCCTGGCAACGTGATGCTCACGAGCACGGGCTCGAGGCTGCTCGATTTCGGACTGGCCAAGCAGCAGGCGCCCGCGGGTTCCACTTCGCCGGTTCCCTCAGCCGAGGACACGCGCAGCGTGTCGCTGACGGGCCCCACACAGTTGCTCGGGACCCCGCTCTACATGGCGCCCGAGCAGGTGGAAGGCCGCGCGATCGACGCGCGAACCGATGTGTTCGCATTCGGGTCTGTCCTCTACGAGATGCTCACCGGACGGCGCGCCTTCGACGCCGACAGCACGGCCGGGGTCATCGCGGCGGTGCTCACCGGGGAGCCTCCGCGCGTGCGCGAGCTGCGTCCGGAGGTTCCGGAGTCACTCGAACGGCTCGTCAATCAGTGTCTCGCCAAAGACCCTCCGGATCGTTGGCAGTCGGCTCGCGACATCGAGCTGTATCTTGCCTCGCTAGCGGATCTGGCGTATCGCGACCCGACGGGGAAGCGCAGGATCTCGAGCGGGCTCATCGCCGGAGCGCTCGCCGCCGGCGCGATTCTTGGGATGGTCGCGGCAGGACTGTTCTGGCGGCCCGGCCGGGCCGCGCCCGGACCGGCGGCGGTTGCGGCGCTGTCGATCGCGCTTCCGGCACACGCGAAGCTCGTGCCGAATGACCGGCCCGGCGGCGGGTCGAGCCTGGCGATCTCACGCGACGGGCGGCGCCTCGCATATGTCTCGCTCAGGAACGGCACCTCGCGCCTGATCCTCAGGACGCTCGATCGTGCCGAGGAGGTCGAGGTCGCTGGAAGTGAAGGCGCGTTGAGCCCCTTCTTTTCGCCCGACGGCGCCTGGGTCGCGTTCTTCAACGGGATCGATCTGAAGAAAGCGCCGGTTTCCGGCGGGACACCGATGAAGATCTGCAAGGCCCCGCCCGTTCCCCGGGGTGGAGCCTGGGCCGAGGACGGCACGATCTACTTCAGCCCGAACTTCAGCAGGGGACTTCAGCGCGTGTCCTCTGATGGAGGAGTCCCCCAGGATGTGACGCAGGTCGATTTCGCCTCCGGCGAGAGCAACCACCTGCTGCCCGAGCTGCTCCCGGGGGGAGAGGTGCTGCTATACACCAGCTGGACCGGGGGCGATTTCGATTCCGCGAGCGTGTGGTCGCTGTCGCTTCGAACCGGCGCGCGCCGGCGATTGATAGTGTCGGCGGCCGCGGCCCGCTACGTCGCACCAGGCTATCTGGTGTTCTCCCGCGGCGGTTCACTGCTCGCGGTGCCGTTCGATGCCGAACGACTCGAGGCCGGCGGATCGGCCGTGCCTGTGCTCGAAGGCGTCTGGAACGATCCGTCGACCGGAACCGCGCATTATGCGATTGCGCAGAACGGGACGCTCGTCTACGCGCACCAGCTTTCGAACGCGGCGCCAAACCGTCTCGTGTGGGTCGATCGCCTCGGCCGAATCGAACCCTGGCCGACCGAAGCCGGATTCTACACCGACGTCCGATTCTCGCCGGACGGGCGGCGAGTCGCGGTGAGGAATCGGAACGACATCTGGCTCTACGATCTCGCGGGACGGACGATGAGCCGGGTGACCCATCGAGGCGTCAATCAGTTTCCCGTGTGGACCCCTGACGGCCGGCACATCACGTTCAGCTCATCGCAAGGTGTCCCCGAACCGAAGCTGGCCTGGAGCGATCTTTCGAGGGACGGAGGCACCGAGTTGCTCACTCGCGACGGAGGCGCACAGTTCCCTTCATCGTGGTCGCCCGACAGAAAGGTGCTGGCCTATTCCGAAATCAGTGATTCGGACACGAACGATCCGACCGATTTCGACGTGTGGCTGATGAACCCCGAAGACCGGGCAGCGCGGGCTGCGCTCATCCGCACGGAGGCCAAGGAAGACCAGGCCACGTTTTCTACCGACGGGCTGGCGCTGGCCTATGTCTCCGACGAAACCGGGCGGCTCGAGGTGTACCTCCGGGCGACTGACGCCGCGGGCCGGAAAATCCAGGTGTCAGCCGGCGGGGGCACCGAGCCCGTCTGGTCCCGCAAAGGCGGCGAGTTGTTCTTCCGGAACGGACGCCGGTATTTTTCCGTGCGCGTGACGACGCGCACGCCGATGGCGGTCGGCGCCGCGCAATTGCTCTTCGAAGGCAGCTTCGTCGTGGATTCGGCGACGCCGGGCAACCCGTCCTACGATGTTGCGCCGGACGGCCGGCGATTCGTCATGGTGACGAGCGAGGGCGAGGCGTCCTGGCCCTCGCACATCGAGGTTGTGCTCAATTGGATCGAGAAGCTGAAGTCTCTGGGCTCAGCTCGACGCTGAAGCCGTCTACTTCCCGACCGGCGCCATCCGCTCGACGAGATCGAAGGTCGTCGATTCCCACTTCAGCGGAATAACGTAGGCTCCGCGCTCGACGGCCGGGTTTCTCACCGGCACGAAATGCCCGTTTCCCCTGACCTCCGCGGGCTGCTCGACTCTCAGCCGGGCCGCGGGATTTTTCGCCGTCCCCGCGGCCAGCTCGATGTGGACGGTGTGCCTGGAGGTGTCGAACTCCACGCGTTCGAAGCGCCCGGCGTCGAGCGTCAACCACAGGCCGAACGGCGCCAGGTAGACGCGCGATCGAAAGGAGTCCCGCGGCGTGACTCCAATCACCCTCGAGCGCGCCTCGAGGTTGCCGCCGAACGCGAGCCACCCGAGCTCCGCGTGCCGGACGACGTAGGTCGCGGTGGTGAGGGCGTGACCGAAGAAGTTCGGCGCGTAATCGCCGGAATACGGATCGTACCGCAGCGTGTCGGGGAACGAGTGGAACGCCGCGGATGCGAATCCCTCCTGATCGATACTTGCCAGCGAGCCCATCATGCCCGCGTAGCCAATCCGGAGCAGGTGAAAGTCGTCGGGGTGCTCGCGATACTCGTTCAGCACCGGAATCGCGCTAAGCCCCGAGCCGTAGTGGTGCAGCTGACGCTCGACACGGCGGATCTTGCCGGCATACTGGAAGTCCCAGTAGCGCCGGGCGCTGCCGTTGTACCCCCAGTGCGGCACGGCAGGCATGTACGCCAGGATGGCGTTGAGCGTGACGGCCGCCTTGGCGGTGTCGCCGAAGTACTTCGTCCAGCCGTAGACCTCTTCCTGGCCCGTGGAATCCCACGGCATCTCGCTGCCGAACGGATACGCCAGTTTCATCCAGGTAGCCGCGCGCGCTTTCATCCGCGACTCGAGATCGGTGGCCTGAGTCATCCAGCCTTCGCGCTTGAGATCCGCGAGGATCTCGAGGAAGATGCTGCCCTCCATCTGGCCGAATTGCGCGTAGTGCGGCGCGAAGGTGGTCATCGCGACCGCGGTCTGGTACGCGCGCGTGAAGTACCACTCCCACGGATGATTCGTCACGAGACCGGTCGTGTTGCGCGCAAGCCGGAACATCGACCAGTGAAGCGCCGCCACGTGGGGGTAGTCGTACGACCGATCCACCCGCTCGGCGGCCTCCTTGTTCCAGCTGGTCCACGTACCCCAGTTGAGATCCGGCCGGTAGTAGCCCGGGGGCATCTGGTCCGGCTGATAGTAGAAGAGGCTCTTTCGCACCGCGTATTGACGGGGACCCTCCGAATACTGGAGCCCGCCCCAGACCACGTGATCGATGAACTTCTGGAACTTGTCAAGCTCGTCCTGGACCGGCTGCCCGTACTCCTTCATCGCCGCGGCGAGCCACGCGGATCCGCCCTCGTCGCCGAGGCCGGCGATCCACACGCGCGTGTCGGCGGTGACGATCCGGTTCTCATCGCGGTCGTAGCTCATCACCGACGGGCTTCGCTTGAATGGATCCGCGGGATCCACGAACCACTGCTTCGTCGTCAGGAAGCGGCCCAGGTCGGCCACCGCCTCCGCCGCCGGCTTGATGACGGTGTAGTGCACCGCCTGCACCGAGCCGTCGGCATAGGTGATGACCACACGAGCGCGCCCCCACTTGGCACCCCTCACGGTGTAGGCTCGCCAGCCGCCGGGCCGCGACGAACCGCCCGACACGGTCATCGCCTCTTTCGGCTCGACGGTCATCGAAGCCACCGGCAGCGCGGACTTGAGGAAGAGCTGACCGTCGATATCCGTGGGCAGGATGTATCCGGGGACTCCGACGGCCACGGGCCTGCCGTTGGCGGCCAGAGTCTTCTCGATGCCGCGGATCTCATCCGCGAGCGCGAACACGAGTCCGTACGATTTCGATTCTCCTGGCCCGAGTGTCAGCTGCGTCGGCGGGTTCCACGGCCTGGCGTCCTTCCACTCGTTCTCGGCAAACGCCTGCGTGTGGACCATCCAATCGAAGAACCCCTCGAAGGTCGTTCCGCGCGGGGTCGCGTCGGTGAAGATCGGCACGTCGCTTGCGGCCGTGCCGGCACCACGGCGCGGATTGAGAATCGGGCTGTACGCCTCGAAGCTCGTCCGGCCCTCCGGAAGCACGAGCAGGGCAGGGCCCTGGCCGCCCAGCCGGGTGACTTGCAGGTAGCCCGCGTCCTCACCGATGTAGGGGTCGAAGAACACGCAGGCCGCGTGGGCCTTGTCGAGCGACCGGTTCGTGAGGACGTTGTTGAAGACGAGCGGGATCCCGAGGCTGCCGATCTGCACCGACCGGGTCGAGCGGTTCTTCAAGTCGAAGCCCAGCGTCAGCTTCCCGCGATCGACCCGCCACGAACGGATGATCTCGAGCGGGATGTCGGCTGGCAGGGTCGGCGCGAGATCGGCTGACGCAAGGGAGGGCGAAGTCGCCGGCCGCGCGATGACCTTCGCCCGTGCCGAGGCGGTGGAGTAAGGCGTCCATGGGCCCGAGGTGCCCGATCGCAGCCGCAGATCGAGATCGCCGAGATGATAGTAGCCGTTGCGCGACCGCTCGATGAGCAGGTCGCCTGGAGTGAAATCGAACGGTTCAGCGCTCTTCGTCTTGAGGGCGGCGACGGTTTGCGACGAGCGGACCAGGCTGAGGGTGAACTCCGGGGTATCGAAGTCGATCGTTCCCTCGTCGAGCATCGGCCCGGGCGTCGCAGGCGGCTTCTGTCCAGGCTCCTGGAGCAGCCATCCGGAAGCGATCGTGGATGTCGCGGCGAGGAGCAGTGGAAGGACCGCGCGGGTACGCCAGCTTGTCATCGAGATCATGGGCCCGCCCCGCCTGGGGCGCGCGCATGGCGTAGCGTACTCCAACTCGACGGCCATCGCCGCGAAGCGCCGCGGACGACACAGGGATCAGTTGAACGTGACGCTGTGGGTGTGGTCGTACGCTGAGTAGCCACCATACCCGTCGCTGATCTGCGTCGAGCCGACGGACGAGAGCTTCGTGACCCTCGTGCCCCCGGCGACCTGCTGGACCTGGGAGGACGAGAGTTCCACCGTGTGGTCGTGGTCGGCGGTTCCCTGGATATCCAGCGTGACGCCCCCTCCGCCCTGCAGCTGGACCTTCGTGACGACGGCCGTGTGGCCGTGGTTGCTCGAAACGGCCCCGGTGACGTCGCCGGACTGCGATGGGGTTGGGGGCGGGCCCGGTGTCGGGCCGACCGACGCATTGCCCGCTCCGGCGCCCTTGCAAGCCGTGACCGTCACGACCATCCCGACAAACAGCGCGTTGAGCGACGCGAGCGTGAAATCCCGCCGGGTCAAACTCCGTGTCTTACTGCTCGTGGCCATGGCTTTCCTCCTGCGCACGGGTGCCAGCTCTCTCCGTCATCGATCGAGGAGAAGCATCTGGAACCAGGCGCTGCAAGCCGTGATCCGGGCGTGATCACGCGATTTCCCAAGCAAAATCGAGCGAACGTCGCTCCGCGGCTTACCGGCGAGGAAAGGCCTTACCGCGCGCGTCGGCCGGAGTCGTGCGACACTGGATGAAGAGCCATCACAGCAGACCGGCAACTCGCTGCGCGCGACGGGGACTCCCGCGCGCAGCCGTCCCGCCCGGCTGGCGATCCAGATCGGGCGCGAGGACTCGGACATGGCCCGACGATCAGGCAGGCTCTCGGAGGAAGAGGCGCGCCGACGGGTCCTCCAGCTCGCAGGCTGGAAGATCCGGCGCGGCCGCCTGCACCGTGAGTTGAAGTTCGCGACCTTCGCGCAGGCGTTCGGTTTCATGACTTCCGTCGCCATCGTCGCCCAGGCGATGGACCACCATCCAGACTGGTCGAACTCGTACCGGCGCGTCACGATCGACCTGATGAGTCATGACATCGACGGTCTTTCGTTGCGCGACTTCGAGCTGGCGAAGGAGATCGACGCGCTTGCCGGCCGGGTACTTGAATAGATCAGCCGCAAGTCTGTTCGCCCCGGCGGGTTCCGGCCCGCGACCGGGAATCACCGTGTAGATTCGTCGGATCGGGTAATTCCCTCCCACCCGGTGGAGGAAGGCCCCTTTTGTCACGGGTCTTGAACGGGCACCGTCCCGCCAGAACGCCTGGCCGGTCCGGCCCGAGCCCAGCGCCGCACATGGGGTGCCGGTAACTATAGCTGATTCAAAGAATAGGCGTTACACGACGCCGCCATCCCCGCCCGTTTCCGGGGCCGGATCAACCTGCCGGGCCCCGCCCCCTCGACAAGTGACCCGGGGAGCGTTCTCAGTGGCACCCGTCTTGCGATTCGGCAGGCGGGAGCCGCCACCTCTGAAGCCGGGATCTGCCCATGCCGAGCCTCTCGATTGCTCTGCCGACTTCGGTGCTGGGTTTCGCGACGACGATCCACGCCGCGATGGTGGCGTTGCGCAAAGAGCGAACCGAGGCTTCGGTGCTTCCGCTCGTGTTGCTGGTTTCACTGGCGCTGACCGCGACCCCATGGGTCTTCCAGACGCCGGTCGGGCTGGCGATTGGCCTGACCGTGCACGTGATCTGGTTCGTGTCCTGCGAAAAGATGCTGCCGCGCCGCCAGCCGCAGCGCGCCCTGGCGCCCTCTCCGAGCGGCCCGCGCCCCGTGCCGCCTTCGAAGCGGGCGGCCGCGCCCCTGGGGGCTGCAGCCGCTCCCAGGCCTGGCGGCAGCGCCGCGGCGGCCTCTGCACCGCGGCCGCGTGATTTCACGCCGGTTCCCATCCTGGCGGTGTACGACGAAACGCCCACGATTCGGACCTTCCGCCTCGCGCGCCCGGCCGGCTTCGGCTTCGAGCCTGGACAGTTCCTGACCGTTCGCGTCCAGGTCGACGGCAAACAGCACGTCCGCTGCTATTCGATCAGCTCGGCGCCGGAGGCGTCCGGCTACATCGAGATTTCCGTCAAGCGCCAGGGCCTCGTGTCTGGGATGTTGTTCTCGGTTGCCCGGCCCGGTTCGACGCTGATGGTCAAGCCGCCGAACGGGAAGTTCGTGTATCCCGCGTCGGACGACCGGCCGATCGTCCTCATCGCCGGCGGGGTCGGCATCACGCCGGTCATGAGCATGCTGCGCCACGCCGTCGTCGCGGATCCGACCCGGCCCGTGACGCTGGTGTATTCCGCGCGGACCGAGGACGAGTTCGCCTACGAGGACGAACTGCAGGTCCTGGTGAAGCGGCATCAGCACGTGCAAGTGCTGAGGACCGTGACGGGAGTGGCGGAGTCGCAGTGGCGAATCGGCCGCCTCGACGTGGCGATGATCCAGGAAGCCGTGCAGGACCTTTCTTCCGCCGTGTACCTCATGTGCGGGCCCGTGCAGATGATCGACGGCATACGCGCTGGCCTCGAACGGGCGGGCGTTCCGGCCGCGCAGGTTCGTTCTGAGGTCTTTCAGGCCGTCGCCGCCATCGGTGCGAAGCTGCCGCCCCGCGCGCGCGCGGATGCCCTTGTGCCGGCCGAGGCGCCTGCGCCATCCGAGGCACCCGCCGAGGCTGAGGCGTCCGATGACGGAGCGGCGGATGAGGCCGACGGCACCACCGGGGCACCCTCACCGCGGCTCGTGCTCGTAAAGAGCGACCGGAAAGCGTCGGTGGCGGCGGAGCAGTGCCTGCTCGAGGCCGCCGAGGCGGCGGGCGTGGACATTCCGAACATCTGTCGCGCGGGCGTCTGCGGAACGTGCAAGACGCGGTTGATCGACGGGGACGTCGAGTGCAACTCGGATGCGTTGGATGACAGCGATCGCGACGCGGGCTTCATCCTTCCGTGCGTCGCGTGGGCGCGCGGCGACTGTGCGCTCGATGCGTAGTCAGGGGTGCGTGCGATGAGTCCGGTCGAGGCGACGATCGACCGCGCGGGAGTCCTGGCGAGGGTGGTGCGGGAGTGCGGCTTGGCAGGAGGGACAGCAGACGATGGCCGGAGCCAGCAGTCGGCGGGCGGTGTTCAACGTCCTCCTCGTCGCGTTCGTCGCGAGTGCGCTGCTCCTGGCGTGGGTGACCCTCGACCTCGGTGGCTGGGCCTACTACGGTACGCCGCTCCGCGTCCGGGGCTACGAACCGCTCCACAAGGCGCTGCGTCCGACCGGCTACATCGCCCACCCGCTCGGCGTTATCGGCCTGACGCTGCTGCTCATGCCGGTGCTCTACGCGGTGCGGAAGAAGTG
Source organism: uncultured Acidobacteriota bacterium (assembly GCA_963695795.1). Classification (GTDB taxonomy): domain Bacteria; phylum Acidobacteriota; class Vicinamibacteria; order Vicinamibacterales; family JAKQTR01; genus CAVOHU01. Next base: position 444,656 of record CAVOHU010000005.1, read on the forward strand.
GAAGAAGCTCAAGAACCTCGGCTCGATGCCCGCCTGGCTCAACGCGCACATCTTCTGCGGCATCGTCGGCCCAATCGCGGTGACGCTGCACTCGAGCTTCAAGTTCAATGGCATCGTCTCTATCGCCTACTGGTCGATGATGGCGGTCATGCTGTCGGGGTTCGTGGGCCGCTACTGGTACGTGCGGATTCCGCAGACGATCCGCGGCACCGAGATGACGCTCGGGGACATCCAGGAGCGCCTCGCCACGCTCAAGAAGGAGCTGGACTCGGCGACGCTTCAATCGGGCCTGCTCGAGCGGGTGCACCAGGTCGAGCGCGAGGCCACGACGGTGTCCGAAGGGCGTCCGCTCTGGTCGTTCGGGGTGAAACGGACGCTCCGGCGGCTGAAACGGGACCTGCGGGAGGCGGGTGTCGAGCGCGGGCTCATCGGCGGCATCCTCGCCGCGATCGAAGAGGAAGCGTGGCTGGTCAGGCGAATCGGACGCCTCAACCAGACCAAACGGTTGTTCGCCATGTGGTACGTGTTCCACCGCCCGCTCGTCTACGTCATGTTCGCGGTGGCCATCATTCACGTCAGCGTGGCGCTCTACATGGGGTATCGGTGGTGGTGACCGTCCTTGCGAAGCGCGATCGGGGTCAGAGAGGGCGATACGCGGTCGCCTCGCAAGGGCGTTCGAGATAGATGTTTCACGGGAGTGGCGGCTTGCCAGCGGGGGATACCATGACGGCCGGTCGGCGGCAGACGGTTCGAGACCATCGGACGCGCATTCACCGGATCGTGCTCGTGACGGTGCTGGTCATGACAAGCGCGTCGATCGCCCGCGCCCAGATTCTCGGGCAGCTCGTTTCTCCGGGCCCCCTGGCCAGCGCGCATGCGGACCTCGAGGGCGTCGGACAGTGCCAGAAATGCCACCAGGCCGGACGCAAGGTGATGGCGTCCTTGTGTCTCGACTGCCACAAACCTGTGGCCGAACGCATCCGCCAGAAGCGCGGCGTGCACCGGGACGTCAAGGACGACTGCGTGTCGTGCCACACCGAGCATGCCGGCCGCGACGGCGTCCTCCGCCAGTTCGACACCCAGAAGTTCGACCACCAGAAAGAGACCGGGTATCCGCTCGACGGGCGCCACGCCAATATCGCGAAAGACTGCGCCAAGTGCCATACGACGCATTCGTTCCTGAAGGCGCCGGCGACCTGCGTTGGTTGCCACGCCGACGTGCACAAGCCCACGCTCGGACAGGACTGCGCGAAATGCCACTCGGTGAGCGTGCAATTCAAGCTGACCGAAAAGAACTTCGACCACTCGAAGGCGAAGTTCGAGCTCGACGGGGCCCACACGAAGGTGGAGTGCGCGAAGTGCCACGTGAAAAAGCAGTGGACGGGCCTGAAGTTCGCCGTGTGCATGGACTGCCACCAGAATCCCCACCACAAGCCGTTCACCTCGTCGACCTGCGCCTCCTGCCACTCGACTGAAACCTGGAAATCGACGAAGTTCGATCATGGCCGCTTCGGGTACCCGCTCACGGGTCTGCACAGTTCCGTGGCTTGCGCATCGTGCCACGTCAAGCCGGCGACCAAGGTCGCCCTCACCGGGTTCAACCGCTGCGCGAGCTGCCACCAGGATCCGCACAAAGGCGGCTTCAAGCAGGATTGCGCGTCGTGCCACACGGTCGCCGGGTTCAACCGGCCGGTCGCGTCGGGCTTCAACCACGATCGCGACACGAAGTTCCCGCTCACCGGGAAGCACGGGGGATCGCTCGCCTGCGCCAAGTGCCACAAGAACACGTCGGCGGCGCTCGCCAGCCGCACCAAGGCGCGCCTGAAGACGGTGGACTTCCGCGGCGTGTCGACGACGTGCGTGTCGTGCCATGCGGACATTCACCGCGGGGAACTCGTCTCGACCTGCGACACGTGCCACTCGACCGCGTCCTTCAAGGTGCCCGACTTCAAGCACAAGCGCTTCCCGGAGTTCTTCGCCGGGCAGCACAGGCCGGTCGCCTGTGCCAGTTGCCACGTGCTGCAGCCGGCCCGGGCGCCGCGCAAGCCCGCCGCGCCGGTCAAGGAGTGGAGCTTCAAGGGTGTGACGACCTCCTGCGCGACGTGCCACAACGACGTGCATCTCGGCCAGGTCAGCACCCAGTGCGAGACCTGTCACACCGTCGACGCGCCGAAGTTCGATCCGGTCACCTTCTCGCACGCAAAGTCGGCGTTCAAGCTGACGGGCAAGCACGAGCGCGTGGAATGCGCCAAGTGCCACAAGACCGAGACCGCCTCGTTCCCGGCCGGCTCGGGCACCGCGGTCCGCTTGAAGGGCGTGTCGATGGCGTGCAGCACGTGCCACCAGGACCGCCACCTCGGCCAGCTCAGCCCGAAGTGCGACACGTGCCACTCGACCTCGTCGTTCAAGGTCACCCCGTACACGCACAAGAACATGAAGACGTTCTTCGTCGGCGTGCACTCGAAGAAGGCCTGCGAGTCGTGCCACAAGATGGAAACCTCCATCTTCCCGTCGGGCGCGGGCAGGACGATCCGGTACACCGGCATCGGGACGGCGTGCACGAGCTGCCACGCGGACGTTCACCGCGGCGCCATGAACCTGACGTGCGATACGTGCCACACCCCCAAGGAATGGGCGACGATCTCGAGGGCGTTCCACAAGGTCGGCGTGTTCCCGCTCGAAGGCCGCCACCTGACGGTCGAGTGCTCGTCGTGCCACGTGAACGACCAGATCAAAGGGACGCCGTCGCGCTGCGAGTCCTGTCACTGGGAGCGCCGGCACGACGATCCGTACGAGACCCGGCTGGGCGTCCAGTGCGGCACCTGCCACCGCCCGAGCTCGTGGTCCGCGGTGAACTGGGACCACGCGGCGATGACCGGCGTGTCGCTGACGCCCGTGCACCGGTCGCTCGGCTGCGACGGCTGCCACAAGCAGCGGACCTTCACGGCCAATACCGTCTTCTGCGCCACGTGCCACCAGGGGGAGTACAACTCCACCTCCAGTCCGAATCACCGGGCCGCCGGCTTCCCGACGACCTGCGAGACGTGTCACCTCACGACGCAGACGTCATGGAAGCAGGCGAATTTCAATCACAGCCAGTACTTCCCGCTGGTCGGGACGCACTCGACCGCCGCCTGCGCGACGTGCCACAAGAACAGCATGTATGCGGGGACGCCGACCTCCTGCGCCGGCTGCCACCAGGCGCAATACAACGCGACGACCAGCCCGAACCACAAGGCCGCCGGCTTCCCGACCGCGTGCGAGACGTGTCATAACGCCGCGCAGCCCAACTGGAACGCGACGTTCAACCACAGCCAGTTCTTCGCGCTGGTCGGCACGCACTCGACCGTCGCCTGCGCGACCTGTCACGTGAACAATGTGTTCAAGGGCACCGCTCGCGACTGCGCCGGCTGCCACATGACGCAGTTCAACTCCACCACCAATCCGAACCACCGCGCGGCGGGGTTCGCGCCCTCGGCCTGCGAGGGATGTCATAACCCGTCGGCGAGCAGTTGGAATAGCGGGAGCCCGTTCAACCACAGCCAGTTCTTCCCGCTGGTCGGGACGCACGCGACCGCCGCCTGCGCGACCTGTCACGTGAACAACGTGTTCAAGGGCACCGCCCGCGACTGTGGCGGCTGCCACATGGCACAGTTCAACGCGACGACCAATCCCAATCACCGTGCGGCGGGGTTCGCACCCGGGGCCTGCGAGGGATGTCACAACCCGGCGGCGAGCAGTTTCAATGGCGCGGGCCCGTTCAATCACAACCAGTTCTTCCAGCTGGTCGGCACCCACGCGACGGCGACGTGCACGACGTGCCATGTGAACAGCGTCTTTCGAGGCACGCCGCGCGACTGCGCCGGCTGCCACATGGCCCAGTTCAACGCGACGACCAATCCGAATCACCGGGCCGCCGGTTTCGCCCCCGCCGCGTGCGCCGGGTGCCACAATCCCGCGGCGAGCAGTTTCAGTGGCGCGGGTCCGTTCAATCACAGCCAGTTCTTCCAGTTGGTCGGCAGGCACGCGACGGCGCCGTGCGCGACGTGCCACGTGAACAGCGTCTTCAAAGGCACGCCGCGCGACTGCGCCGGCTGCCACATGGCCCAGTTCAACGCGACGACCAATCCGAATCACCAGGCCGCCGGTTTCTCCCCCGCCGCCTGCGCCGGCTGCCACAATCCCGCGGCGAGCAGTTTCAACGGCGCTGGGCCGTTCAATCACAGCCAGTTCTACCCGCTCGTCGGCGTCCACGCGACCATCGCCTGCGCCACCTGCCACGTGAACAACGTGTTCCACGGCACGTCGAGGATCTGCTCCGGCTGCCACATGGCGCAGTACAACGCGACGACCAACCCGAACCACGCGGCGGCGATGTTCCCGACGACGTGCGACTCGTGTCACAACGCCTCGTCGCCCAACTGGACGAGCAGCTTCAACCACAGCTCGATCTACCCGCTCGTCGGCGTCCACGCGACGATCGCCTGCACGACCTGCCACGTGAACAACGTGTACCACGGCACGTCGAGGATTTGCTCCGGCTGCCACATGGCCCAGTACAACGCGACGACCAACCCCAACCACGCGGCGGCGATGTTCCCGACGACGTGCGATTCGTGTCACAACGCCTCGTCGCCCAACTGGACGAGCAGCTTCAACCACAACGCGATCTTCCCGCTGCTCGGCCGGCACGCCACCGCCGCGTGCACGCGGTGCCATATCAACAACGTCTACCACGGCACGCCGAGGACCTGCTTCCCGTGCCATCAGGCGCAGTACGTGGCGACCACCAACCCGAACCACATCACGGCGGGCTTCGGGACCGCCTGCGAGGCGTGCCACAAGGCGACCGACACCTCGTTCAACCAAGGGACGTTCAACCACACGTGGTTCCCGATTGCGTCCGGCCGTCACTCCGGCATCAATTGCGGGACCTGTCACACGAATGCCGCCGCCTACACGGTGTTCACCTGCATGAACGGGTGCCACTCGCAGTCCTCGACCGACAACGAACACCGCGGTCGCAGCGGATATCGATACGACCCGGTGGCCTGCTACGGCTGTCACCCGAACGGACGGGCTGACCAGCCGAAGCCGAGTGCGTTATGACCAGACTCCTGATCTGGAGGTTCGGCGTTCCGATCGCGGTCCTGCTCCTGGCCGCCCCGCCGGCATCGGCGCAATCGACCCTGATCCTGGCGGCGCTGCATGCCCGCGACACCCAGCCTGCGCCCAACCGGACCGTCCAGCCCACAAGCGTTCCGGGATGGGCGCGTGTGTCCTTCTTCGCGCAGACGGGAAGCAGCACACCGTCGGACGGCGGCACATCGACGTCGTTCTCGGAACTGGTGACCAATGTCAGCGGCGCGTCGGGCCGATACGGGACCGAAGGGTTCGACTACGGATTCAACGCCAGATACGCGGGCTATCCCGCGAACCAGGGCCGCGCCTCGAAGACCTCGGTCTATGACGGGTGGATCGGCGGGCGCCTGCTCGACGGGCAGCTCTCCGTGCGGTTCGGGCAGATGTGGCTGAACGATCTGGGCAGCCTCGGCTCGATTGGCGGCGCTACGGCCGAGTACATCCACCAGGGCTCGGCCAAGGACTCCCGATGGCGCGTCGGCGCGTTCTATGGCGTCGAGCCGAAGCTGTTCGAACTCGGGTACATGACGAGCGTTTCGAAGAAGGGCCTGTACGTCGTCTTCGAGGCACCCGACATGCGGCGCCACGTCATCGGCTATGTCAACATCCACAACCACTCGCTCATCGAGCGGTCGGTGATCTCGGTGACCAACTACATCCCGGTGCAGAAGAAGCTGTTTCTGTACCAAATCGCCGAGATCGATCTCAGCGGACCCTCCGGGCAGGGACATGGCGGGCTGACGTACTTCTTCCTCAACTCGCGGTATCTCGTTACGAAGGACGTCGAGGTCCAGGGCCTCCTGCACCGGGGCCGCGCCATCGACGTCCGGTCGGTCACGACCGATCAGCTCAATGGCCGGCCGGTGAACGCGAAGACGCTCGAAGGGTTCCTCTACTCCTCGTACGGCGGACGGGTGACGGTCAACCTGGCAAAGAACGTCCGCGTGTTCGGCGGGTACTCCCGCGACACGAACAACCAGGACGACCAGGCCACCGATCGTCTGACCTTCGGCGCGTTCACCTTCAACCTCGCCGGCACGGGCATCGATCTGAACATCACCGACAACCGGATGTCCCGCGGCGACGCGTCGTCGTGGAACTCCTGGTACATCTCGCTCGGGCGCAGTTTCGAGGGCCGGCTCTACGTGACGGCCGACTACACGACCTCGCTCTCGGTCCTGCACTTCGTCCGGCTGGACGGCGTCACGATCGAGACGAGGCCGAACTCGAAACGGTTCAGCCTGTCGGGGATGCTGAATCTGGGACGGCTCCTGTTTCTGCAGCTGACGGCCGAACACACGACCGGCGACAGCTATAAAGAGAATCGGATTCTGGCCGGAGTGACGTTCAAGTTCTGAACGGTTCGGGGATGCCGCGCTCCATCGGTCGCGGTCGCGGCAGACCCGCCCTCCTCGCGCGACCGGGGCGCACGCGGCGGCGGCGCGGCATGATCCGAGGGAGTGACTCGGAACGCGCGAAAAAGCCGGGGCGTCCTTACAAGAAGAGTCGGAGTACAATAACCGCAGGCGCCGCTCCGAGGAATTGGCGGGGCCTGACCAACCAGGAGGTTGCATGAAGAGGTTGACTTTGTTCGTCGTCGCGCTGGCCTTCGTCGTCGGTGTCGCCAGCGCCGTGAACGCGGACGATGAGAAGACGTTGACGGGCAACATCATGTGCGCGAAGTGCACGCTCAAGAAGGCGGATGCCAAGGCGTGCCAGGACGTGCTGGTCGTCAAGGACGGGGACAACGCGGCGGAGTACTACATCACCAAGAACGCCGTCGCGACCTCGTTCGGGCATGTCTGCTCGGGTGAGAAGGGCGCCGTCGTCACCGGCACCGTGGCCGAGAAGGACGGGAAGACCTGGATCACGCCGACGAAGATGACCGAGAAAAAGTAGTCATCACCGCCCCGTGCGTTCGCGCGGCCAGAACCTGCCCCAATCTCCGACCATGGAAGGCGCCTCCCGTTGGCTCACGACGGCCAGGGGAGGCGCGCCATGGCGTTGACACCAACACGCATTCGGCGCACGATCTGGCCGGATGCAGTTCTCAGTCCCCGCCCTCCTCTTCCTCATCAGCGCGCTGCTCGCCGGCTCCGTATCGGTCCTCGTCTGGCCGCGCCGCCGAATCGCGGGCGCCGTCGAGGTCTTCTGGCTGCTCGTCTGGGCCGCCTTCTGGGCCGTCACCGCGGGCCTTGAAGTCGCAGTGCGCGACACGGGCACGAAGATCCTGTGGTCGCAGATCTCTTACGGAGGCATCGGCGCGGTACCGGTCCTGTACCTGTTGTTTGCGCTCAAGTACACGCGGCCCGACTGGAAGCGGAGCCGCCAGGTCAACGTGCTCGCGACGATGCTGGCCGCTGTCATCTGGGGCATCGCGTGGACCAACGGCTGGCACCATCAACTCTGGACGGGATTTACGCCCATACCCGGGAGGAACGCAATCCTCTACGGCCACGGGTGGGCCTTCTTCACGATCATCGGGGTGCTCTACGTCCTGGCGACTGTCGCGTCCCTGATCCTGCTGCACCACCTCGTCGTGACACCGAAGCAGTATCGGGGACAGCTGCTGCCCGTCGTGGCCGGCTGCCTCCTGCCCTTCGGCACGAGCGTGATCTACATCACCGGGCTGAGCCCGATCCCGGGTGTGGATCCGACGCCGATCTCCTTTGCGCTATCCAGCGCGCTCTTCGGGCTCGGCATCCTGCAATTCGGCCTGTTCGACCTGGTGCCCGTCGCGCGCGGCGAGGTGCTCGATCGCCTCGAGACGGGCGTTGTCGTGATCGACCGCAGCGGCCGCGTGATCGACCTGAACCGCGCGGCCGAGCGGATGATGGCCTCGACGTCGATCGCCCTGGGCTCGGAGGTCGGCGATCCGCTCCGGACGTGGCTCGCCAGCCAGCCGCCGCGGAACGGGTCGGAACCGACGGTGTCCCACGTTGAACACCTCGACAGGTCGATCGAGGTCCTCAGCTCGCCCCTCGGCCCGGGACGCCACGAAGGCGACGTCGTGCTGTTGCGCGATGTCACCGAACGCCAGCGCACCGAGCGGGAACTGGTCGTCGCGAGGGCCACGCTCATCGAGCGGGTGCTGGAACTCGAGCGAGCCATAGGGCAGGTTCACCAGCTGCATCAACTGCTCCCGATCTGCTCTTACTGCGGCCTCATCCGGAACGACAAGGACTACTGGGAGCGCCTGGACAGCTACCTCGCCTCGCATTCCGAACTCCGCTTCTCGCACGGCATTTGCCCGGACTGCTACCAGAAGGTCTCGACCGACTTCGTTCCGCGCTGAGTGGCAGGCGGCCCGGCGCCGCCCCGGCACCTCGCGGTTCCCGCCCTGCGTCTAACCATTGTCATGTCCCCTCAACCATCCATTCGTACGCTCGGTCAGCTCAAGGCGGCCATCACGCGGGGCGAAATCCGCCGCCGGAAGGTCCGGGACGAGGTGCGCGACAACCTGGCCGAGCGGCTGCGGCGCAAGGACGTGCTCTTTCCCGGCATCATCGGGTACGACGACTCGGTCATCCCGCAGCTCGTCAACGCCATCCTCGCCCGCCACCACTTCATCCTGCTCGGCCTCCGAGGTCAGGCGAAGACCCGGATACTCCGCGCGCTGACGGATCTGCTGGACGAATGGTTGCCGGTCGTGCCCGACAGCGACACGCACGACGATCCGCTGGCGCCGATCTCCGCGTTCGGGCTCGAGCGAGCCGAGGCCGAAGGCGACGCCATGCCGGTCGCGTGGCTGCCGCGCGACGCGCGATATGTCGAGAAGCTGGCGACGCCGGATGTCACGATCGCGGACATCATCGGCGACATCGATCCGATCAAGGCCGCCAAGGGCGGGCTGCAGCTCGGCAACGCCCTCGCGATGCACTTCGGCCTGCTGCCGCGGGCCAACCGCGGCATCTTCGCCATCAATGAGCTTCCCGACCTCGCGGGAAAGATCCAGGTGGGACTCTTCAACATCCTGCAGGAAGGCGACGTGCAGATCAAGGGGTACCCGGTCCGGCTGCTCCTCGACGTCATGATCGTCTTCACCGCCAACCCGGAGGATTACACCGCGAGGGGCAAGATCATCACCCCGCTCAAGGATCGGATCGGGGCGGAAATCCGCACGCACTACCCGGCGACCCGCGCCGATGCGATGAAAATCACGTCGCAGGAAGCGTGGGTCGACCGCGGGCTGCCGATCGAGGTCCCGTCCTTCGTCCGGGAGATCGTCGAGGACGTCGCCTTCCAGGCGCGGGGCGAACGCCGGATCGACAAGAGGTCGGGCGTCAGTCAGCGGCTCCCGATCAGCGTCCTCGAAACGGTCGTATCCAACGCGGAGAGGCGCGCGATGGCCGCCGGCGAGCGAGACGTGGTCGCGCGCGTCACCGACATCTACGCGGCGCTTCCATCGATGACGGGCAAGTTCGAGCTGGAGTACGAAGGCGAGCTGAAGGGCGCCGACCAGATTGCCCGCGACCTCGTGCGTGCCGCCGTGTCGAACGTCTTCGACTCGTATGCCGACGGGCAACGCCTCGACGCCATCAGCCAGTGGTTCGACCAGGGCGGCTCGCTCAGCCTCACGGACACGACGCCCTCCTCGGAGCTCATCGAGGCGGCGCGCCGGGTGCCGGAGCTCGTCGAAGCCGGCCGGCTCGCCGGCGTCGCCGATGGCGCGCCGGTTCCGCTCCTGGCGTCGGCCATCGACTTCGTGCTCGAGGGGCTCTACGCCCAGCGGCGGATCAGCCGGAACGACGAACACGTGTACCACGGCGCCGAGCGCGTTCGCAGCCCGCAGCCGAACTCGGAGGCGCCGCCGGTCTTCCTGCAGGAAGACGACCGGGCCGAGAGCGCCGGCCGGAAGCGGCGGAAGCAGTACAACTGATGCGCTACCGCTACACGAAGTACGAACCCGACCTGCTCGGCGAGATCGACATCGACGATCTCACCTCGAAGCTGTCCGACCTGCTGCTGTCGAGCGGGTTCGGCGCGGGCTGGGGCGAGCCGCACTTCGATCGCACGCTCGAGGCCCTGCATGACGCCATCCTGGAGGCGCTCTTCAGCGGGGGCGTGCTGCCGAAGGACCTGCTCGATCGGCTGTTCACGGACAGCCCGGAGGGTCGCACGAAGGACGCCCGCGATCGGCTCGAGGCGCTCGTCGAGCAGATCATCGATCGAATGCGATCCGCGGGTTACATCACGACGCCGCCCGATCGCGCCGCCAGTCAGGCAGAGAGGACCCAGGGCGCCGTTCCCGGCGATGTGCGCGAGCCGGACAAGGTGACCTTCGAAGTCACCGACAAGGCGCTCGACTTCCTGGGCTATCGGGCGCTGCGGGATCTCCTGGGGTCGACCGGGCACAGCAGCCTCGGCCGCCACGACACGCGGGATCTCGCGACCGGGATCGAGGCGAGCGGGGCGCCCAAAGCCTACGAGTTCGGCGACACGCTGAACCTGGACGCCACGGCGACGCTGCTCGGCGCCGTGCAGCGGACGGGCGACCCGGCCGAAGTCGACTACCCGGACCTCATGGTCGCCAGGGGGGAGTACCAGAGTTCGTGCGCGACGGTGCTGCTGCTCGACTGCAGCCACAGCATGATCCTCTACGGCGAGGATCGCTTCACGCCCGCCAAGCGGGTGGCGCTGGCGCTCTCACACCTCATCCGCACGCAATACCCGGGCGACTCGCTCCACGCCGTGCTCTTTCACGACAGCGCCGAGGAGATTCCCGTGCGCGCGCTCGGCCGCGTGCGCGTCGGGCCGTACTACACCAACACGCGGGAAGGGCTGCGCCTCGCCCGCCGCATCCTCGAGCGCCAGCGGATGGACATGCGGCAGGTCGTGATGATCACCGACGGCAAGCCCTCCGCGCTGACCCAGCCGGACGGCCGGATCTACAAGAACGCGTACGGCCTGGATCCGCTCGTGCTCACCGAGACGCTCGCCGAGGTCGCGGCCTGTGCGAAAGCCGGCATCATGATCAACACGTTCATGCTGGCGCGCGACTACGACCTGATGGCCTTCGTCCGTCGCGTCACCGCCATGTGCCGCGGCAAGGCGTACTTCACCACGCCCTACACGCTCGGCGAGTACGTCCTGATGGACTACATGGACAAGAAGACGCGGACGGTCCACTGACTCCGTGCGTCTCGTGTCTCTCCCGGCCCGATCTCACCAGCTCTGTCAAGGCCTGAAGCCTGCAGCGAAGCGCCGGTTCGCGTGATCCGGCCTGTAGCCTGAAGCCTGTAGCCTGAGGCCGATATCTTGTCTTCCGTGAGAGGATCGTCCCCACCCGGGGTTCTGTATAGATGATGGCGGACACGAGCACCGAAGTCCTCTTCGACAGGCATCGCCAAGGAGTCTTCCTCTACCTCCTTCGCATCGTCGGGCAGGCCGAGACCGCCCGCGACCTGACGCAAGAGGTGTTCCTCCGGGTGACGCGCGCCAGGCCGCCCGAAGCCGAGCCCTCGGCCCTTCGAGCCTGGATCTTCACGATCGCCCGCAACCTCGCGAGAAACCACGTGCGGGACGGCGCCCGCCGGCCCGAGGCGGTCGAACTCGCCGACCCCCCGTCGGCGGCGAGCCAGGAGACGGCGGCCATGCTCCACGAAGCCCTGGGCGCCCTGCCGGCGCTCGATCGCGACATTTTTCTGCTGCGCGAGAAGCTCGGCCTGTCCTACGACGAAATCGCGCTCTCGTGCGACCTGACGCCCGACGGGGTGAGATCCCGGCTGCACCGTGCCCGGCAACAGCTGAGGACGTCGCTCTCGACGGGCGCCGCCAGCCGGGCCCGAATAGCCGTAAAGCTGACGCTGCCGAAGTGAGCGAGAGTGATGGAGACGGACATGGAAAGCGAGCTGGAAGTCATCGATGCGTTCGTGGACGGAGAACGGGTGGATCGCGATGCGCTCATGCGTGCGCTCTCGGGCCCCGCGGGACGCGAGTATCTCGCAGATCTGCTCGAACTGCGGGAGTGCAGCAGCCAGCTTCCGTTCATGCCCGCCCTCGTCCCGCGCCCCATTCGCCGCGTGCTGCCCGCCCGCTGGGCGCTCGCGGCGTCCTTGCTCGTGTGCGCGCTCGGCGCCTACGCGGTCGGCCACCAGGTCGGGCGCAGCTCACCCCTCCCGCCCGATCGTGCGGCCCACCTGACCGACCGCGCAGCGCCGATGACGACTCAGGCAGTCACAGCTCCGGCGCCAACCCGAATCATTCGGCTCGAACCAGGCATCGACTGGATCGAGCGTCCAGGAGGGAACTGACATGCTCGAACTCTTCATGATCGCCGCGGCGCTCTCGGGTCCCGCAGTCGTGCCGGAGGCGCCCCAGCGGGCGGGGATGCAACTGGTGCTCCAGGTGCGGGTGATCTCCGTCTATCCGGATGGCAGCGTCCGCGGGTACGCCGCGGGCTCGGATCCGGAAGCGTTCGACGGATACGTCTACTCTGGACCTGAGCCGTGCACGATCGGCGGATCGAATTCCGATCCAACGGCCCGGAAGCCGGAGTTCGGCTGGCGTATCGCGGGCCGCGTGCTCGAGCGAAACGGCAAGCAGTTCCTCGCGCAGGTCGACTGGCAGCGTCACTGGGTTCAGGGGAAGCTCGTCACCGATAGCCGCAAGGAATCACAGCAGCTCTCCATTTCGATCGGGGATCGGATCATGCTCGATCAGTTCGACATCCCTCCGTCCGACTCGTGCGACGCGCTGGGTGTCCGGCTGGAGGCCACGGTGGAGGAACGGCCGATTCCACCTCCGAGGGCGAAGATGACCGGCACGGTTGGCGCCGTGGCTGGAGGAGGGGGCGCGGGTGCAGCAGCTGGCGGGCGGGTGGTGCCGATTCTGCCCTTGCAGGATCCCGCGACCAGGGGTGCGAGCGGATCGGGTGCAGCCGCAGGGGGCCGCGGCGCCGCGTCGAGTGAACTGGCGGTCTTCGGTCCGGGCGTCGCCTCACTCGGTGAACCAGCCGAGGTGGACCTCTTCCTCGTTCACGTTCGCCCTGACGGAAGTGAAGACGTCAAGCGGATGAGGGTGCCGGCCTCGCCGAACAGCCGATTCCACTTCGAGCCGATCAGCGTGGAAACCTCGGTCGGACCTGCGACGTTACTTGTCGGCGGAGCGATAGCCGCGGTGGTCACCGACTCCGGCGAGCGGCAGCTTCGGGTCGTCATCGATCGACAAATCATGAACAACCCGAAGATCAACGGCCGCGGCCAGAGCCTGGGTGCCTACAAGATGCCCGGCGCGAGCGACGTGTACTCGTTCGAGACGCCGCAGCTCAGTTCGCGCGGGGTTCCCGTCACCTCGGACCGCGTGTCGGTGCGCATGAAGCTTGCGTCGCGACGCGAGTGAGCGCAGGGACCAGAACCCGAACCTGATTCCGACCTCGATCTTGCGGAGTTGGGACGCCGCTACGGCCTGCCGTAGAACGGCGACGTCTGAACGAAGCTGTAGCTCGTGTAGATGTACTACGCTCTATCTCTCCGCGTTTCCTTTGAGCAACACAATGACCAGGTCCTGGCCGCTCCACTTCACTTGAGCCTTGGCAGCTTTGATCGTCGCTCCCGGAAGGTCGAGGGTCAGTTGCGAAACCACGCTACCGTCGGCCGGCGCTGAGCCCAAGGCCTTGGCGATTTCCGCCTTGGTTGCGTTGCTGGGCAAACGGAAGCGAAAGAGCTTTCGTCCGGTATCACGCAGCAGTGGCGCGGGAACGGTCTGGGCTACTTCACCGGCCGGCGCGAGAGAGACCTTGATGGGAACTTGCGCGAAGATCGTACGGTTCTCGTCGACCGCCGTGATGCCAAACGGGGTGAATGCCATGCCGAGCTTCGGCGAACCCAGTTGAGAGTAGTCCACGATGAGGCCGAGGCCGGGACCGCTTTCAATCTCCGTGACCATGGCATCGGTATGTGCCTTGCCGTCCTCCGCCAACTTGGTCTTCTTCTCGACCAGAGCGGCGTAATCGGCTCCGCTTCTCGCCTCCTTGAGGGCTTCGACAAGCTGGGCCGGAGAGGGTGTCAGCGCCTCCAGGGCCAGGGAGGTCAGTGAAACGTCCGGCGCCAGGATCCGGGTCTTCCATTCGGGAGACAGCCTGTCGAGCAGAACGCCTATGCCCATGCCGGAGTAATACAGCCGCATGCGCAGCGGAGCCGTCCCGTACGGATCGTTGTTGACCGAAACCTCACCGTACATGTTCCGGACCATCCGCTCGATGAGCTGTTCGCGTTGCGGTGCGAGGTTCGCGTAACCGTCGAATCCCTGTGCCCAGGACATCGCCGGCCCTGGCTGTCGGCCTTCCAGGACCTGAAACAAACGATATTCGATGTATTTGGCCAGTCCCTCGCTGAATTCGACGCCGTCTTCGTATTCCCGGGCTTTCTGCGGAAGGGCCGACCGGCGGTCCTGGCGCAGAGCCAACCAGCGCAACGCCGCATGGCGAAACTCCGCGTCATACCGGGCATGCAGGGCCGCCGCAAGCGCCGACCCTTCTTGCGCGAACTCGACGTTGTTCTGCACCGAGAGAACCGGATAGTACAGCAACAGCATTTCGTTGGCGCGCTTGTCCGGAGCGTGTTTGTCCTGAAACACGTGAAAAGCCTCGTGCGCCACCATCGCGAGTTGGGAATAGGGGTCCGTCGCTAACTCCTGGAAATGCAGCGACTGAATCTTCTCCGCCGTCGGCCCTGGGCCCTGCAACAAATTTGAGACATGCGCTCTCAGGTTGGAAAGCGTGTCGGCCACAACGAGCGTCCGGACTCCCCCCACATCCTTGGAAGTATTCTGCCCGTCCCAGTCGATGAGGGTTGGGCCGCTCTTTACAAATACGTTCCCGCCGGGAAACCGCACCGGACCTTCATAGGGAATAAACCCGTCAGGCGGGTGCGGGTGATTGAGCAGCACGTCCTGCTCCCCGGTCAGATAGAACAACAGCGGCGTACCGGAAGCGTCCCAGCCTGGCCAGATGGGGTTTTGCGAGGAGGCGATCACGCCCCAAACCTCTCCCGCCTCCGCGACGAGCAGCGGGTCTATCCGCAACGTTGCTGCAGCTTGGGCCTTGTCCTTCCCTGTCTCTATCGCCGTGGCTTGCGCGAGCGCGAGTGTGGACACCAGAATGATGACCCCGCAGACCAATGGGAGAATCCGCGACTTGCGAACGTGTTGGATCATGAATTGTCCTCAGAACCCGAACCTGATTCCGACCTGGATCTTGCGGGGTTGGGACGCCGCTACGGCCCTGCCGTAGAACGGCGACGTCTGAACGAAGCTGTAGCTCGTGTAGTTGACGCGGTTGATCAGGTTCTGGCCGGCCAGGTAGAACTCGATCCGGAACCGCTTGTCGGCGGCGCCGCCCCCGAACCCCGGCGCCAGGCCGCCTCCGCCGCCCATGTTGATGACGACCCGGCCGCCTCCGGCCCCGCCGGGTCCGCCCTTGGGCGTGCCGAACCCGATCGCATACGAGACCCTGCCGCCGATATCGAACTGCATCGCGCCGCGCGCCGCGTTGCGCCCCACACCGGCCGGGCGATCGTTCAGGACGCCGTCGCCGTTGTCGTCGCGCCCGGTCGTGATGTTGTAGGGCATGCCCGACAGCGCGCGGAGATTGACGCTGACACTGAGGTTCTGCGTCGGTGAGCTGCTGAGCGAGGCGCCGAGCCGGTGGCGGATGTCGCCCTGCGACGGGCCCCACTCCGAGGACAGCTCGTCACCGCTCGCGGGGAGGGCGAACGCGCCGGCCGTGTTGGACCGGGCCGAGGCCCACGTGTAGTTCACCATGAAGAACGTCCGGTGCCAGTCCATCCGCATCAGGTTGTACGCGACGGTCACGGCAGACGACTTCGACTCCGCATCGGCCTCGAGCGCGATGACGTTGGCGAAGGCCGGGTCCGGGCGCACCCCGGAGACCGGGATGTTCAGGTTGCGTCCGCGCAGCAAACCGCGGCCCCAGCCGAACGAGTAAGTCACACTGATGCGGCCGTTCTTGCTGACCGACTGGTCGACGCCGGCATTCAATCGATGCGCGTTCGGCAGCGCCAGGCCGTCCGACCACAGGTACTTGTTGGTCGGGAGGACGATGCCGCCGATGCCGGGATCGGGATACGACGGGTTCACGAGATTCAGTTCCTGGAGCCGGGAGCCGTTGACGAGCAGCGACTGCTTGTAGAGGTCGCCGGCGATCCAGTCGTAGAAGTACCCGTAGGCGCCCCGGATCGTCAGCGACCCGTCGCGTCGCGGCGACCAGGCCGCCGTCACGCGGGGCGACACGTTCACGCGGTCGTTCACGTGCAGCTGGAGCCCGTACCGGATGCCGGCCGAGAGCAGGACGCTCCGCGCCACGCGGAAGTCGTCCTGGACGTAGGCGCCGACCTGCAGCGTCGAGTAGCCGATGTTGGGATCACCGATGCGCCGCGTGTAGTTGAGCGGACGGCCCGCTTCGAACTCCGCCAGGCTGGCGAACGTGTAGGTGCCGAGGTAGTTCGAGAGGTCGTCGGATCGGAAGCGGCTGCCCTCGATCTGAATCCCTGTCCGGAACGAATGCGCGCCCCGCACGTAGTCGAGGTCGCTCGCCAGCTCGAGATCCCACTGGCGCTGCCCGCCCCGGCGCTGGGCGCCGCCCGAGGTGAAGGCGTCCACCACGCGAAAGGTCGGCGACTCGATCGATGAAGACGAGGAGGAGTCGAGCCAGCGAAGCTGCAGGCGCGACTCGGTGAAGAAGCGCTTGCCGAGCGGGCCGTTCTCGGACAGACGGAGCACGTTCATCGAGGACGTGCTGTCGAACGCCCGGTCCATCAGGTCGTACCCGCCGACCCCGAGCGTCCCCGCCTTGCTCCGCGAGAGATCGAGGCTGGCGCGCGCCGCGTGATCCTTGTTGATCGCGTAGTCGAACCGGGCCGACAGCGAGAACGAGTCGCGCGGCTGGCGGACGGGCCTGTCGGCCGTGGTGCCGTCGGGCAGCCTGGCGAAGAGATTCGACGATCCGTACTGGGAGCTGACGCCTCCGTTGATCGAGAAGGACGACTTGTTGGGCGAGATCGTGCCAGAGAGCGCGAAGTTGAACAGGCGCAGCTGTTCCTGGCCCTTGACGGGGCTGAAGGCGTTCTTCGCATTCAGCGCATCGTCCATGAAGTTGAAGTCGACGCTGCCCCCGAGCGGCCCCATGCCCGGCATCGTCATGATGTCGATGAACATCATGCCGCCCATGCCGCCGTGGTTCTGCGCGGCGAACATGTCCATCTTCGGGATGCGGATCGACCGGATCATCGACTTGGGCGGGAGCTTGCCGCCGGTGAAGCCGTCGACGCGGAAGGTCGCCCCGGGCGGCGCCATGGCCTTCAGCACCGCCTCCATCTCTTCGGGATCGTCGGGCAGCGCCGCGATCTGCTCGCGCGTCAGCACGGTGCTGAACGCGCTGCCTTGGGGATCGAGCGCCGAGGACCGCCGATCCCGGCTGACCGTCACCTGCTCGTCGAGCTTCTTGATCTGCAGGGTGATCCGGCGGCGTGTCTCCTCACCGCGGACGCGCACGTCGCTGACGACGGCCGGCTCGAAGCCGTCGAATTCGACGCGAATCGTGTAGCGTCCCTCGACGAGCCGGTCGAAAAGGGCCACGCCCAGGCCGGAGGTCGCGGCGGGCCCGACCTCCTCGGCCTGCGCGGCGCCGTCCTGGCCCGTGACGGTGACCTTGGCGTTCGGAATGACCGCGCCGAGCTGATCGACGACGCCCACGAGCAGGCGGCCCCGCCGTGTCTGGGCGCCCGCATCGGCCGGGAAGCAGAGCACCGCCGCCGCCAGGAGGGCGGCCGCAATCCGGCCCATCCGCCGATTCGCAGCACGCGCAGTCATGGCCCCCATCTCCGTGCGCACGCTACTTCTTGCTCGGCGTGAAGGTGTCGGCATTGAGCTTCGGATTGACCTTGATCGAATCGAAGACCAGCTGCTCGATCGTCTTGCCGTCGATCGAGCGCTGGATCTGATGGGGAAGCATGGCGCCGCCGACGGCCTTGTAGTCCGAGTAGTAGACCCGGAACTCGACCATGCGGCGCGGCTTCGCTTCGGCTTCCTTCCGGGCCGCCTCGATGTCCTTCGTCATCTTGTCGAGGTCTTCCTTGGACGGAGGCTTTGCGCCAGCGGCGCTGAACTGGCGGGTCGTCGTCGTTGCGCCGCCGCTACCACCGCCGACGATCACCTTCTGCTGAACGCCGGCACCCCCCGATCCGGCGCTCATCTGGATCGTGATCGGTTCCTTGTCGGTCCAGCTCAGCATGAGCGGCAGGTGAGACTGCGAGTCCACGAAGAGCCGAGCGTTGAACTCGCCCTCGCCTTTCACGTCGAGCACGTCCGCCTTGCCGTCGGGCGACTCCGCCTGGCCCGCGTAGCTGAACGTCAGCGGGAAGGCGGGGGAGGCTGCGAGCATCCCGAGCGCGATCCTCGCGAAGTCCTGCTTGTTCACCAGCACGCGCTTGCGATCGACCTCCGCGCGCTGCTCGGGCGTCATCTTGTCCAGCTCGGTCGGGGCGTCGCCCGGGCCGCGGACCTTGATCATGAAGTGGTTGCCGCTCAGGTTCGGCGGCTGATCGATCTCCTCGATGAGCTGGTCGCCGTTGAAGCCGCTGTTCCGGTAGATGCTCATGTTCCCCATGGCCATCAGGACACTGCGCATCAGGTACCGGTCGGGTAGCTGCAGGCTCAACTCGAATTCGTTCTCGCGCGTGTTGCCGGCCTGATCGGTCCGCAGCACCCGCCCCGCGCCGGTCAGGGCGGTCACCTGCGCGAGCTTGTTGCCGCCCATCGCAGCACGCGCGTCGGCGAGCACCTTGTCTGCATCACCACCCTGCGCTGAAACGACGAGATTGGCTGCGGCCACCGTTGCCAGCACGCCCATGAACATCCGCTTCATTGCTTGTGCCTCCATGGAACCGATGAACGATTCGGCTCTCCGATTATGACGAATTCGAGCCGGGTCCGTCGCGCGGGAGTCGTAAAGGTTGTGCAAAACGTTGTTAAGAACGTAAAACCGGCGCCGTGGCTCGCGCAAGTGGGCCGCTCCTGCGTGCTACACTCGCCCCTGTGAGAAGGCGGGGCATTCCGATCGGCCTGCTGGTTCCGGGGATGCTCGTACTGCTCGTGGGCGTGCTCGCGACGCTGCAGTATCGCTGGCTGGGGCAGGTCAGCGAAGCCGAGCGCGAGCAGCTCCGGCGGTCGCTGGCCCTGCACGCGCGGGAATTCGCCGACGATTTCGATCTCGAGATCAGCCGGCCGTACCAGTTCCTGCGCGTCTCGCCCGAAGAAGTCACGTCGCGCAACTTCGCCGGCTTCGCCGCCGCGTACCTCAGATGGGGGGAATCCGCCCGGTTTCCTCAGGTCATCCGTGACGCGTATCTCGCGGAACTGTACGACGGTGAGTACGTACTCCGGCGATACGACCGCGCCGCGCGCACCTTCGGGCCCTCCACCCTCGACGGGTGGCCGGATCATCTCGAGCCGGTACGCCGCCAGATTGCGGGCACGATCCAGAAGACCGAGTTCGCCGGTTCGACCAAGGCCCAAATCATCGCGTTCGCCATGACGCCGCTCATGGCCGAAGTGCCCGCGCTCATCGTGCCCGTGTCGAGTCCTGCCGTCACGACCCTTCACGCGACCGACCTCGCCGCAGGTCCGATGCGATCCGGGGCGCGAATCGAGGTGCGCGGGGCGTTTCTCGTGCTCGACCTCGACGGCGACTTCCTGAAGCGGACGATGATCCCGGCGCTCGCCTCGCGCCACTTCCCCGAGCAGGGCCCGGGGTCGTATCGCATCGCGGTGCTCTCGGCGTCCGGCGCGCCGGTCTTCGAACGCGGCTTCCCGGCCGGCGCCGCGATCGACGCGGAGCGCGCCGATGTCGCCGCGCCGTTCTTCACCCTGCGCCTCGACCTCGCGTTCGAATTCGCGTCGAACGGGACGTCGACGACCTATCGCGCGAAGTCGCCCCTGCCGCCATCGTCGAACGAATCGGCCGGGCTCTCGGCGAGCCGCTTCTCGATTGTCGTGCAGCAGCGCACGCCCGATCCGCCCGACACGTTGCTCCGATCCGGGTTCGTGCCGGGCCAGGTCCGGATCGCCCGGCCGAGCTGGCGGGTCGTGCTCCAGCACGCGTCCGGGTCGCTCGACGCCGCCGTGACCAAGGCGCGCCGGCGCAACCTCGCGCTGAGCTTCGGCATCCTCGCCGTGCTGGCCATCGGCATCGGACTGGTCGTGCTGAACGCACGGCGGGCCGAGCACCTCGCCGCCCGCCAAATGGATTTTGTCGCCTCGGTGACGCACGAATTGCGAACACCGCTCGCCGTGATCCGATCCGCGGCGCAGAATCTCTCGGCCGGCGTCGTGTCGGATCCCGCGCAAGCCAGGCGATACGGGGACCTGGTCGAGGCCGAGGGGCAGCGCCTGACCGACACCATCGAGCAGGTGCTCGAGTACGCCGGCCTCGCCGGCAACCGGCGGCCCCGGTCGCTGCGTTCCGTCGATCTTGCGGGGCTGGTCTCCGAGGTCGTCGAATCCCAACGGCCCGCCATCGAGGCGGCGGGCTGCGCGCTCGAATTCACGCCGCCTTCCGGCGACGCGCCGGTGCCGCCGGTCTTCGGCGACGAATCCGCTCTCCGCCGGGCGCTGCACAACCTGCTGACCAACGCCATCAAGCACGGCGCCGACGGGCGATGGGTGGGCGTGTCGGTCAAGGCAGGGGAGGGCAGGGGACGTCCGGAGGTCTGCGTCACGGTCAGCGACCGCGGGCGCGGGATCACGCCTGCCGAGGCCGGCCACCTCTTCGAGCCGTTCTTCCGCGGCCAGCACGCGACCGAGCGCCAGATCCACGGCAACGGCATCGGGTTGAGCCTCGTCAAACGGATCGTCGACGCGCACGGAGGGCGTGTCAGCGTCGATTCCAGGCCGGGTTCGGGCGCCTCGTTCACCATGCACCTGCCGCCGGACCCTGCCGGTGAACGCGTCGAGCCGCCACGCGATCTGCGAGGCTCAGGGTGAGCGGGCAGGCCGCCAGGCGCGTCCTGCTCATCGAAGACGAGCCCGGCCTGGTGCTGACGCTGACCGATCGGCTGAAGAGCGAAGGCTACGACGTCGCATCCGCCTCCGAGGGCCCGCCTGGACTCGAACGCGCGGCTCGCGAGCGGTGGGACGTGATCCTCCTCGACGTGATGCTGCCCGGCATGAACGGGTTCGACCTCTGCCGGGAGCTGCGGCGCAAGGGCATCACGACGCCCGTGATCATGCTGACGGCGAGGGGCCAGGTCGTCGACAAGGTCGTAGGCCTGAAGCTCGGCGCCGATGACTACCTCACCAAGCCGTTCGACATGATGGAGCTCGTCGCCCGTATCGAGGTCCAGCTGCGGCGTGCGTCCGCGCCATCCGGATCGGCTGCGATATACCGGTTCGGCGATCTCGTCCTGGACGTCCGCAAGGCCGAGGTTTCGCGGGGAGACGCGATACTGGAGCTGTCGGGGCGCGAGTTCCTGCTGCTGAAATACTTCGTCGAGCATCCCGGCGCCGTGTTGTCGCGCGAGGAGCTGCTGAACGAGGTGTGGGGCTATCACTCCATGCCGTCCACCCGCACCGTGGACGTGCACGTGGCGTGGCTGCGCCAGAAAATCGAACCCGTACCCCGCCATCCCCGGCACATCCTCACCGTGCACGGGCTTGGCTACAAGTTCGCGGGCTGATTCAGTACCCCGCGAACTCCTCGCTGCGGACGTCGTCCTCGTCCACGCCGGCTTGCACCAGGGTCGAGCTCAACGACGACACCAGGTCGGGCGGCCCGGCGACGTAGTAGATCGGGCCGTGCACGTCGTGGAGCTTCTCGCGCAGGAGCCGCTCGTTGATGCGGCCCGTCGCGCCCTTCCACGACGGGCTGGCGGCGGCCTGCGTCATGGTCGGCACGAAGTGGAATCGGGGATTCGCTCCCGCGAGCCTCTCCAGTTCGTCGAGAAACGGCGCGTCCTCCGGCCGGTGATTCGAGTAGAAGAGATGCAGGGTCTGCGCCTTCGCCTCGGCGGCGGCCTGCCGGATCATGCCGAGAAACGGCGTGATGCCGATCCCGCCCGCGAGCAGCACCGCCGGCTTCGCGCTGTTCTTGTGAAGCGTGAACGATCCCATCGGCCCGTCGAGCTGCAGCGGCGATCCAATCGGCAGCGAGGCGAGCACGCGCTTGAACGCGGACTCGCGCAGGCGGGTGGCGATCATGATCTCGGGCTCCAGCGGCGAGCTGGCGATCGAGAACGAACGGCTGTTGCCTTGATCATCGAGCGGCGGAGGGTCGATGAGCGTCAGGTCAACGGACTGACCGGGTTTGTGCTCGAAACCTGCCGGCTTGTCGAAGTGGAACGCCAGCGTCTGCCGCGCGATAGTCTCACGACGCCGAAGGACAACCGTCATCGTCGCCATGCTGCAGTCCTCCCTGGGCAGGTGTGGATCGATGATACTGCGCCGGCGGCGCATTGACGTTAGAATGACCGGCATGGTGCGCCAAACGCTGATTGCCGCCGCCGTCTCCGCCTCTCTCGCCGTCACCAGTGTTTCCGGGCAGTTCGCGGGGCCGAAGGTCCACCGCCTCGAAGCCGGTCCCGAGACCGTCGCGTACGGGTACTACTGGTCCCAGGCGCCGCCGGTCCTCCGCGTGGCCTCCGGAGATATCGTGGAGGTCGACACGGCGATCACCAACTCGCCATCCGGCCTGACGCGCGCCGGAGTGCCGGACGGGAAGATCCAGGCGTCGCTCAAGGCGATCGAGGCCGCGCTGCCGCGCGGGCACGAGAAACGCGGGCCCGGCGGGCACATCCTGACCGGCCCGATTTTCGTCGAGGGCGCCGAGCCCGGCGACGGGCTCGAAGTGAAAATCCTGTCGATCGATCTGGCCATCGACTACGGGTACAACGGCTGCAGCGGTTACGTTCCCGAGAACTGCGACCGCGCGGCCGGCTCGCGGATCATCCCGCTCGACCGCAAGACGATGACCGCGCAGGTCTTGCCGGGGATTGTCGTGCCGCTCCGGCCGTTCTTCGGCAGCATGGGCGTCGCGCCCGCGCCCGAAATCGGCCGCGTCAGCAGCACACCGCCGGGCCGCCACGCGGGGAATCTCGACAACAAGGAGCTGGTGGCGGGCTCAGTTCTTTACATCCCGGTCTTCGTGCCGGGTGCGCTGTTCGAGATCGGCGACGGGCATGCGGCCCAGGGCGACGGGGAAGTCGATCAGACCGCCATCGAGACCGCCCTGCACGGGCGCGTCCAGCTGACGGTCAGGAAGGGTATGAAGCTGAACTTTCCGAGGGCCGAGACGGCGACCGACTACATCTCGATGGCGACCGATCCCGACCTGTCGGCGGCGACGCACGCCGCCATTCAGGAGATGATCGACTTCCTCTCGGCCGAGAAGGGCCTGACGAAGCATCAGGCATATCAGCTCGTCAGCATCGCCGGCGATGTGGCGATCACGCAGCTCGTGGACAAACCGAATCTCGGCGTCCACGTGAAGCTGCCCAAGCGCATCTTCGCGGCAAAGTAGGGCGAGCGCGGGCCGCCGCCGGCCGCGATGTCTCAGCGGCTCGACGACCGGGCGCGGGGCCGAGGCCCCGCGCATACGGCGGGGCTGAAGCCACCGCCCTACATCGGACATGCCCGTCGCCTGTAGCCCTCTTTCCAGTCACTCCTCCGGTCCTGGCCGCTGCCCCGTGATCAGCCTCACGCTCCGCTGATAGGTGAAGTACGCCCACGCCCACTGCACGAGCACGAGAATCCGGTTGCGAAACCCGATGAGCTTGACGAGGTGGATGAGGAGCCAGGCCACCCACGCGAACCAGCCCGACATCGTGATGTGGCCGAAATCCGCCACAGCCGCGGCCCGTCCAATCGTCGCTAGGTTTCCAAGGTCGCGATACCGGAACGGGAGCGAAGGCTCGTCGTCGATGGCGCGCGTGATGTTCAAGGCCGCATGACGCGCCTGTTGTATCGCGACCTGGGCGACGCCCGGAAGCGGTTTGCCCGTCTGATGAACGAAGGTCGCGAGATCGCCGGCCACGAACACTTCCGGGTGCCCGGGAATGGACAAGTCGGGCTCGACGATGACCCGGCCGTTCCGGTCGAGCGGCGCGCCGAGCGTTCGGCCGATTGGCGACGCCCCGACACCGGCCGCCCACAGCACGGTTCCGGCGTCGATTCGCTCCTCGCCCAGCCTGACCCATCCGTCGCCTATCTCTGCGACGGGCGTGCCCACTCTCACTTCCACGCCGAGCCGGCGAAGTGAACGCGCGGCCGCCGCCTGGAGCCGCTGAGGAAACGTCGTCAGCACGGACGGAACCGCTTCGACGAGGATGATGCGCGCCGAGCCGGTTTCAATCGAGCGGTATTCGTGCTTGAGGCTGTGACGGGCGATTTCGGCGAGCGCGCCCGCCATCTCCACTCCGGTCGGGCCGGCCCCGACGATGACGAAGGTCAGCAGCGCGCGGCGCTTCGCCGGGTCCGATTCCACCTCGGCGCGCTCGAAGGCCAGCAGCACCTTCTGTCGAACCGCCAGCGCGTCGTCGAGCGTTTTCAAACCGGGCGCGTGCGGGCGCCAGTCATCGTGGCCGAAGTACTGGTCGGTCGCCCCGGTTGCGATGATCAGGAAGTCGTAGGCGCGATCCCCGATGTCGAGCGCCACCGTGCGCCGAGCGACGTCGACCGATCGGGCGGTTGCCAGCAGCACCGATACGTTCGCCTGCCGCCTGACGATCCACCGGATCGGGGAGGCGATGTCTCCCGGCGACAGGCCGGCGGTCGCGACCTGGTAGAGGAGAGGCTGGAACAGGTGGTAGTTGTTGCGATCGATCAGCGAAATCTCCACCGGCGCACGCGAGAGCGTACGCGCGGCGGAGAGCCCGCCAAAACCTCCGCCGAGGATCATCACCCTGTTCGGCATCCGTCGTCCGCTTGAAGCCTCCGACTGGTTCGGTGGCCAGCCTCACTCGCCGCCGCGGCCGTGGATGCCCGGTTCGGTCAGCGCTCGCAGATCCAGGATCTCGTCGAGCCGCTCCTCGCTCATGCCGAGCGTCTCGCGCGCCACGTCACGCACTGTCCGGCCGGTTTGCGAGGCCGCCTTCGCGATGTCGGCAGCCTTGTCGTACCCGATGACCGCCGCGAGCGGCGTGCACATCGCCAGGCTCTGCTCGACCAGCGCTTCGCACCGCTCCCGATTGGCGTTGATGCCCGCCACGCACGCCCGGCTGAAGTTGCCCGTTCCCGCCGCCAGCAGCTCGATCGCGGTGATGAGCTGGTAGCCGATGAGCGGCATGCCCAGGTTGAGCTCGAGCACGCTCTGGAGCCCGCCGAGCGACACCGTGAGATCGGCGCCAACGACCCACAGCGACACCTGGATCAGGCTCTCGGCGATGACCGGGTTCACCTTGCCGGGCATGATCGAGCTGCCGGGCTGCACCGATGGCAGCGAAATTTCTCCGAGGCCGCACCGCGGCCCGCTGCCCAGGAGGCGGATGTCGTTGGCGATCTTGGCCAGACTGACGGCGATGGTCTTCAAGCACCCGCTCGCCTCGACGCACGCGTCGCGCGATCCCGACGCCTCGAAGTGGTTCGCCGCCTCCGACAGCGGGATCGCCGACTCGCTCGCGAGCATGGCGATGACGCGCCTCGCGAATTCCGGGTGGGCATTGATGCCCGACCCGACGGCGGTGCCGCCAAGCGGCAGCTCCGCGAGGACGCTGACCGCCCGCCGCGCGCGCGAGACGGCAAGCTCCATCTGGGCGGCGAATCCGCCGAACTCCTGCCCGAGCCTGACCGGCGTCGCATCCTGCAGGTGCGTGCGGCCCACCTTGATCACATCGTCGAACTCCCGCGCCTGTCGCGAGAGCTCGATGCGAAGCCCGTCGAGCGCGGGGACGAGCCGCGTGACGATGGCATCGATGGCGGCCAGGTGAATGGCCGTCGGGAAGACATCGTTCGACGACTGGCAGAGGTTGACGTGGTCGTTCGGGTGGACCGGTGCCTTCGCCCCGCGCCGCCCGCCGAGCAGCTCGTTGGCGCGGCTCGCGATCACCTCGTTCGCATTCATGTTCGACGAGGTTCCGGACCCGGTCTGAAAGACGTCGACCGGGAATTGCGCGTCGAGGCGCCCGTCGGCGACTTCGGCCGCGGCGTCGGCGATCGCGCGGCCCGTGCGATCGTCGAGTAGTCCGAGATCCACATTGGTCCGCGCAGCCGCGCGCTTGATGCGACCGAGCGCATGGATCAGGCGAGAGGGCAGGCGCCAGCCGCTGACGGGGAAGTTGGCGACGGCGCGCTGCGTCTGAGGCCCGTAATACGCGTCGGCGGGCAGCGTGACGGATCCGAGCGAGTCCGATTCCGTGCGCGTGCTCATCGAGGCGTCCTAGCGCACGCCGAGTTTCTTCTTCGCGAGCGGCCGGGAGAACGCGCCGGTCGGGTTGTGGGCGTTGAAGGTCAACACCTTCCGGTAGTACTCCGTCGCCTTTTCTTTGTTGCCCATCTGTTCGTGAGTCTGCGCGATGAGGCTCAGGATGAACGGGTCTTTCTGGTTGGCTTTCTGGAGATCCTCGAGCGCCGTGGAGTAGTCGCGGAGGTAGAAGGCCACGTACCCGGTCAGGTACGGGACGAAGACCGCCTGGGCCGGATTGGTGCCCCTGTCGATGATGGCTTTCGCGGCTTCGACGTGCTTCGTCGCCTCCGAGCGGCTGCCGCGCCGCGCGGCGAGTCTGGCCAGCGCGTGTTCGGTCCGAAACTCCCACAAGTCGCGCCGATCCGCCTTGATGTCAGGCTCCCGCAGTCCGGCGTCCCGCCCCGCGAGGTACCATTTCTGCGCTTCGTCAAGGCTTCCCGATTCGATGCAGACTCGCGCCAGCTCATTCGCGATCTCCCCGGCATTGAAGAAGTCCTTGGCGGCCAGATACGACTCGTAGAGCTGGCTCTCGAATGGCGTGGCGCCCTTGCAGTCGAGCTCGAAGGCGTGCGACATCGCCATCCCGCGAAGGGCGGTCGCCTTGTTCGCGGGGGACGGCGCGTGGGCAATCGCGGCAGCGAACCGGGTGCGGGCTTCCTGGTACTTCCCCTGCAGATCGAGGATCACCCCCGCCTGGTTGTTGGCCTGGAAGGAGTTGGGTCCTGAGGCCAGCACTTCGTTGCAGATAGCCAGGGCTTCGTCGAGCTTTCCCTCTCGGACCAGTTGCTGGGCCGCCTTGAGCCGATCGGCGGATGGGTCCTGGGCGAAGGATCCGCGCTCCGCGGCCAGGACTTCCCGAACCGTGGGCGCGGGCTCGCCTCGCACGAGGGCGCTCGCGAGGCCCGAAAGCGGACTCGCACACACGAGAAGCGAAACGGCGGCAAGGGCTGCGCGTACGGAATCGGGTCCGTTCATTGGAGGTCCCTCCGGCTTCGGACGCTGGCTGAGGTCCGAGCGTGTGGCGCGAATGCACTGCTTGATCAGTAGGATTATTGTCCCCCGCGGCATGGCGCACCGTCAATCGGAGCCGGGCGGGGCCAGTACGCCGAATCTGCGATACACTTCGCCGGGGAACGGTGAGTTGATGGGCCCTGCCTTGGATCCCGATCGCGGACAACTGAACTGGCGGTCGTGCGGCCTCGCCATCGGTCTGCCGATGCTCGGGGCCATCTTCAAAGCCGCGGTCCTGCGGCGCGTCCTGCCGTATGACGCCTTCCTGGCGTTCTACCCGGCAGTCGGCATCGCAGCGCTCTACGGCGGGATGTCCGCAGGCCTGGTGGCGACGGTGGTTTCGGCGGCTTTCGCGACCTACCTCTGGGTCGACCCGGCGGGCGCCGGTCCGGAAGGGGCGACACGCTGGCTGGGCGTCGGGGCATTCCTGGCGGCGTCGGGCTCGATCGTGCTCCTCGTTCACCTCGTGAATCGTGCGCGCGCCCGCGTGCGTGACGCCGAGGCCGAGCGCCGCGCGGTCGCCGAAGCAGAGCGTGAGGCCGAATCCCGGCGTCTGATCGACGAGCTCGAGCTCGCACGATCGGGGCTTCGGCACTCGAACGACGAAGTCTCTCTCCTCACTCAGAGACTGCGCATCAGCGACGAATCCGTCGAGCTGCGCGCGAAGGCGAGGAGTTCCGACTTGCAGTGGCAGACGGCGGAGTTGCGGGCGCTGGCAAGGCACCTGTCCCGCGCGGACGAGCAGGACCGCCGCCGCGTTGCCCAGACGATCCACGACCAGCTTCAGCAGCTCCTGGCGGCCGCGAGGATGAGCCTCGAGCTTGCGAGCCGGCAGTCAGGCACCCCGGAGTTGAAGGCCGAGCTGCGCAGGATCGATGAC
The DNA here is from genome assembly GCA_963695795.1 of uncultured Acidobacteriota bacterium. Lineage (GTDB taxonomy): Bacteria > Acidobacteriota > Vicinamibacteria > Vicinamibacterales > JAKQTR01 > CAVOHU01. The sequence goes on from CAVOHU010000005.1 coordinate 473,098, forward strand.
CTGGTCGGCGAGGCGCTTGTCGTGGCGCGGACGCTTACCAGTGAACTGTGTCCATCGGTTCTCTATCGAAGCGGGTTGGTCAAGGCCGTCCGGTGGCTGGTCCAGTGGTTCGAGGAACGACACGGCCTCAGAGTGGCACTCACGATCGAGCAGGAAATCGAGGTGCCGTCCGAGGAGATGCGCATCGCGCTGTTTCGCGGCATTCACGAGTTGCTCACGAACGTCGTCAAGCACGCCGGCGTGATGGCGGCAAACGTCCGCATCAGCCGCCTGGAGCGCGCGATTCAAATCATCGTCAGCGACAACGGGGACGGATTCGAGGCCGGGGACGTCCGCGGGCGGCACGCCGCGTCGGGAGGCTTCGGACTGTTCGCGCTTCGCGAACGGCTCCAGTCGTTCGGGGCGACGCTTGAAATCGACAGCGGGCCCAACGACGGGACGCGAGTCACGATTCTCGCGCCGCTTCCGAAGTTCAGGCAGGCCGAAACCGGCGACCGCGGCGCGGACCAGGCTCCGGATTCGCCCGCGCTGCATACCGCCACCGAACCCGGGGCCCGGGCCTCACGACCCGGGTCCTGATCTCGCGGCACAGCTGCCAATCGAGTCGCAACCCCGGCCGTCGCACGCCTTCGGCGGCGCCCTGCCCGGCAACGCTCAAAGGCGATGGTCTCTATCCGATCCACTCCTGACAGAACTGGAGCCAGTCCGCTTCGACCTGGGAGAGGCTGCGACCAGTCACCTCGGAGACCCGGCGGCCGAAGTCGCTCGAAGTGGCGTGGTAGACGTGCTCGAGTGCGCGGGGGCCGTAGGTGTCGAGGAAGTAGGCCAGGAACGATGCGCTGGCGTTGTAGCACATCTGCTGAGGCCAGCCCGGCCACTTCGTGTCGCTCAACAGGTCCTGGACGGGAGGGATTTGCGCCCGATACGTCCGGGTCCACGGGTAGAGGTAATGACGGCCCAGCGAATGGAACCGTTCCGAGAGAACCGCCGACGCAATGCCCTCGTTCACGAACGACGTCGCGGGACGGCCGAGCGCATTGTTGATGATGACGTGGTTCGCTTCATGCGCCAGCAGCTCGAAGAGATTCTGGTCGAGCGGCGGCGAGCACACGGCCTCGAATGCCTCGGTCGCGGGAAACGCGGTGCCGCTCCGGTCGTAATCCAGGCCGGCGTCCTCTGCCGAGCTGTACAGGAAGCCGCTGACGCGGCCTTCGTACTTCACGTCGAGCGATCGCAGCGTGACCGCGTATTGATCCTCGAGGACCGCGGCGAGCTGGTCGACGTGCTGCTCGGCGAACGAACCCGGCCGGGCATAGAGTGAGTAGTGCCCGATGTCCCGCACGTGCCAGTTCTTGTCGGGCGCCTTCGGGCCGAGGAAGGAGCTGCAGGCTGTGCCGAGCAACACGGCGGCGCCGAGCGCGGCCGATATCACCCCTCTCGCGGGCCTACCGCGCATACGTGATCCCGATCATGAGGTGACGGCGGGCCGTCGCGAATCCGAGGTGGGATCCCAGTTGACCGTCCCCGGTGCCGAGGTAGGAGATGACACCCGAGGCATGCCTCGTGATGGGTGTCGTGGCGCTCACCGAGAGATCCGTCAGCCAACCGCCGCCCCACGATGACATGCTCGCATTGGCGCTCGGCGTGTGGTGCTGGGTCGTCCAGGCGATGGTGCCGCCGTTGAGGAGCGCAGCCTCGATCGTGAGTCGCTGCCACCGGTGGAAGCGGATCGCCGCGACGCCTCCGATGCCGGCTCTCGTTCCGTGCAACCCGAATTCCATGTCTGGCGGCACGTGGCGGTTGAGGTACTCGTATCCAATGCGGCCCTGCACCCCGGCGCCCAGATCCAGTCCGGTCACGACGAGACTGCGCAGGAAGAACCAGCGCTGTTCGTAGCGGCCGTCCAGGCTGAATGCGCGATCCTCGGCGGGGCGCGCGGAGGTCCGCACGCCCATGTCGTAGGAGAAATGGCCGATTGCCGCGATCGTGATCTCGGCACGGATCAGGCGCTTCGGCTGTTCCCGATCGAGGCGAAGGACAACGGTCGGTCCCGTCCCGGCCCATCCGACCGGCGACCCGTCCATCGGCGTGCCGGCTCGGGAGATGTCGCGCAGCGAAAACCACTCGGTGCCGGCCTGGACCGTCCAACTACGCTTCCAGGAGGGAGGCTGCGATGTCGGATCGGTGTGAGCGGTCTGCGCTTCGGCCAGAGACGGGCCGATCAAGCTGAGCAGACAGGCGGCAAGAACGCGGGCAACCCGAGGGGGCGCAGTAGGCATGTTGGAGGCTTTGACGCCGGGTGGGAACGCAAGTCCTGTTCCATCAGAGAGCCCCTCGAGTCGTTCGATACACGAGGTTGAACCTGCCCGCGAGGCGGTCGATGGGCCGGCGCGCGCTTGAACGCCGTCGAGGTCTGCCGGGAATCCGGCGTTGTGCCGCCAATCGCGTCCTGGGGATAAACTGGAGGGACTGGAGGTTCCTGTGAAGCGAATGGGGCTTTTCGGCGTCGCTTTTCTCGTGGCGGTCGTCGCGTTCGTATCGGTTCCCCGGGCCGGCGCCCAGCCCTCGAAGGTGGCCAGCACGCCGCAGTGGGAACAGATCAAATCACTGGTCGGCGAATGGGACGGCTACATGGAGGAGGGCGGCAAGAAGCTGCCGACCCGCGTGAAGGTCCGCCTGACCGGTGACGGTTCGGCGGTCATGCACGTGCTCGACGAGGGCGGGCCGCAGGAGATGGTCACCATGTTCCACATGGACGGGACGGATCTGCTCGCCACGCACTACTGCGCGGCGCACAACCAGCCACGGATGCGCGCGGTCAAGTCGTCCGAGCCGAAGCAGGTATCCTTCAAGTTCAAGGACGGCACGAACATCGCGGAGGGCCAGGGCGCCATGAGGGAACTGGCGGTCACCTTCGTCGACGCGGACCATCACAACGAGGCCTGGGGCTACGGAAAGGCCGAGGGCCCGCTTCAGACGGGCATGTTCTATCTCACCCGGGTCAAGGCGTCGACGACCAAGTAGCGCGCGGGATCGGGCGCCGGCCGTACGCTCCGTTGCGGCGAAGCGGCCGGCGTTTCGCGCGGCGTGACGGCGCGAAGCGCGCGCCGGGCCATCACGCGAGCTTGCGCCACCTCAGGTATCCCAGACATGCGGCGATCCCGAGCGCGCCGAGACTGACGGCCGACACGTCCATCAGCCAGTTGTAGAGCAGCCGTCCGTTCAGATCGAAGATCGTGAGGCTCGTCGCGCAGAGCGAGATCGCCGCCACGAATCGCCAGACCAGTCCCATGTCGCGCCATCGATCGATGAGCAGGACGATCGCCGGTACTCCGAGAATGAGGACGTAGTCCCACCCCTGCGGCGAGAGCAGCGGCATGAGCAGCATCAGCAGGCCGACCTCGAGGTAATTCGCCTCGCGGACGCCGCGGCGCATCGTCCACGTCGCGACCGCCAGAAGCAGACAGGCGATGCCGCTCGCCAGGGCGAGGGCCGAGGCCGTCGGGCCGGGGCCCAGCCACTTGGCCCACATCGTTGCGAGCGAGATGTTCTCGCTGTGAAGCAGGTTCTCGGGCGTCGTTCCGGTGACGGTTCGGAACCACGCCACCAGGAGGTCGAGGTTCCCGCCCCATCCGTAGACCATGGCGGGTGCCAGCAGGCCGGCGGCCAGCACGGCGCCTGCCCCCACGAGGCTCGGAATGCCCTGGGCGATGGCGAGCCACGGCAGCAGCAGAATCGCGTACGGCTTGACGAACACGGCGACGCCGGCCAGGGCGCCCGCGAGAACGCGCCGGCGTTGCTGGGCCGCGACGAGCGCGGCCACCATGATCACCCCGAACAACACGTTGGCCTGACCGTTGACCAGTTCCTTGACGACGAACTTGCCGATGAGCAGGCCCGTCAGCCATCCGAGCGTCCGAATGCCGCAGCGCCGATCGGGCAGCGCGCGAATCGACCGATCGACGAACAGGATGAGCAGACCGGCCGAGAGGGCGAACCAAATCGCCTTCGCGGCCTCGGGCTCGATCGGGGCGAAGGGGGCCATGGCGAACGCGAACGCCGGCAGGTATTTGAACTGGTAATGGAGATCCTCGGCGCGGTAGAGCGGCTCGGCGTGCAGGGCGCGCGCGCCGGAGGTTCGGTAGACGAGGAAGTCGACGTAGTCTCGCTTCAGGCGCGCGGCCGCGAAGAAGGTCACGGCCAGGATCGCGACGACGGCAAGCCAAGCCAACCGCCGGCGTGAAGGCAGCACGCCGTGAGCTGGCATCACTGGTTCAGCCACGCGCCCGCCGATCCGAGGAGGTCGGCCGCGTAGTCGTAGACAACGACCCTGATGTAGCGCGTGCCCGAAGGCACGCGCACCTGGACCTGGTAGGGGATGCCTTCCTTGAGGACGAATGCGTACTCGTCCGGCCCGTACTCGAGGTGCGCCGTCTGCTTCTTGTAGGTTCCGCCGATCACCTGGTCCTTCTCGTTCATGAACACCAGGGCGATGTCGCAGCGCCCGAAGCGGACGCCGCCGCGAAGGTCGAAGTGCAGCCTCGAGGGATCGATCCGCGCGTCGATCGCCGCCCCGCGATCGCCGCCCACCCTGGCGCCGGCGACGCTCAGTCTGACGCGGATGTCGTTGACCTCGCCTCCGAACCGCATGGCCGCCGCGAGGCGGAACCGCGTGATGAATGCCTGCCGGTCGAAGTTCGGAATGACGCGTTCGGCGAGGTAGCCCCGGCGATAGTAGACGTCCACGCCCGGCCGGTTCACCTTGACCGTGATGGCGCGCTCGGCGCCGTTCCAGCTCGCGTTCTTCGGATAGTAGCCGAGCAGGTACCCGGCGCGGGTTGCCGAGTCGATTCGGTCGAAGGCCGAGTCTCCCGTCCCGGCAATCGAGGCCAGCCCCCCGGTGTCCTCCGAGAGCCCTCTCAACAGCTTGTTGTTCGTCACGTCGCCGGCCTCGCCGGTCTGGACCACGTCCACCGCCACGCGACCGTTGGCGGCGGCAACGGCAAGATCCGAGTAGTCCTCCGCCCGCGGGAGGCTGATGCCGTTTGCCGTGACGAACACCACGTGCTTCTCGCCTTCGAGTTTCTGCAGATACGCGACCGCCGCGTAGAGATTCCCCAGGTCTTCCAGCGTCTCAGCGTTGTCCAACACGAACGAGTCGAACTGTCTCCACCGCTGCCCTGGATCGACCGGCTCGGCATCCGCCGCATTTTCCAGGACGGCCACCGGCCGACCTCCGACGACGAGCTCCGAGATTGCAGCATCGGTGAGCTTGCGCTCGTCTTCTTTCAGGCGCTCGGAGGTCCGCGGGTTCTCCCCGGCCTCGGTGGCCCTGAACGGCATGGTCCCCGATCCGCTGAAGACGCGGTCGATTCGGCCCTGGACCGCTCGGGGCAGAGCCTTGCCGCCGTAGAGCGCGGCCAGGCCGGACATCGCCTGGCGGACTTCCACGACGATCGCATCGTTCTCGGCGCGGAACCGCTCGATGACCCCGGCGACTTTCTCGTGGTCGAGCGTGAAATCGGTCGCCCGATTGTAGGCGAAGACCGCCGCATGATCCTGCGGCAGCAGGCGCGTCCGGATAAATGACACGGCCGCGTCGAGGCCTTTGACCGGTCCGCCCTGCAACCGGCCGTAGCCGAGGACGAAGAGGAAGATCCGGTGGCGCTGCGGCGTGAGCGAGAGCGGGGATTCGCGAGCGACAAGCTTCGAGGGCAAGGCGGCTGCCTCGGTCGCGCCTGCCAATGGTGCGGCAGCGCCAGGCACCTGGTCGGGCGTCAAGGCCTGCAGCTGAAAATGCCGGATCTCCTGCTTCACGCCGTCCTCGAGAATCGTGAAGTCGTCCTTTCGGAGATCGGTCACGGGCTTTCTCGTCCTTCGGTCGATGACCCGCACGTCGATGGGGACGGCCGTCACGCTGGCTGTGAAGGTCGGCACCTGCGGATTCTGTCCTGCACCGGAGGCAGGTGTGTCCGCTGCGGCAGCCGCCAGGACGAGTGCAACCGCCACAAGCCTCACGATTCGCGCCACTATCTTCGCCTCCGTGGATGGGGCAGTGACAGGGGAGAGAGCACGACTTGGATGCCAAGCAAACGCTACGCCAGTCCGGCGGACTCGCGCAAGCCGGGCAAGTCTCGCCCCGCCGCCTTCGACAGGGTAGACTGGTCGCCCATGATGAGAGAGGGGCCCTCACCGCCTTTTCTCACGCGGTTCGCGACGCCGCTTCAGGCCGCGTTGACCCTCGGGCTCTATGCCCAGCTCGCGATCCTGGCAGGGATCGCCTCCGCGCCCGGCGTGTACGTGGCCGTTCGGGTGTGGGCGGCGGCCTCGTCTTTCAGCCTCTGGTGGCGGGTGGTCGTCGGCTGCTGTCTCGGCTGGGGCGCGTACTTCTCCTACACCCTGTGCGTGATCGTCGTCGTGGGCGCGTTTCGAGTGCTGACGCGCGCCCGCGTGCCGGTTGGCACGTTCCGATTCTACTCGGCCGATGCCTGGCGCTGGGCGAGCTACAACGCGCTCATCCTGCTCGTCCGGTATACCTGCGTCAACTTCATCCGGGTCACGCCGTTCATCGTCGTGTTCCACCGGCTGATGGGGATGAAGATCGGCCGTCGCGTGCAGATCAACACCTCGATCATCGGCGACTCGAACCTGATCGAGATCGGCGACGACAGCGTCATCGGCGGGGACGTCACGCTGGTCGCCCACTCGGCCGAGCGCGGAGTAATTACGACGGCCCCGGTGAAGATCGGCAGCCGCGTGACCGTGGGACTCATGACCGTGATCTTTCCGGGCGTGGTCATCGGCGACGGCGCGGTCATCGCGGCGAACGCGATTCTGCCGAAGGGCACCGTCGTGGGTCCGGGGGAGATGTGGGGCGGCGTTCCGGCGAAGCGGCTGTCGGCAGCGGGCGGCTAGCCGCCTACACTCCGCTTTCGGTGGCGGAAGCGCGGCCGGCGATGCCCTAGTTGGGCCAGCCGGTCTGCGGCAGGCCGGGCACGACCCGCAGCGCGTTCTGGAAGTAGAGCTTCTTCAGCACCGCGTCGGGAAGGCTCATCCCGTACATCTTCCAGAACGCGTGATAGTCGCGGTAGTAGTCGAAGTACTCGTCGGCGGTCTCGAAGACGCGCCAGTAGTACGGGAACTCGGATGCCGCGTAGCTGTCCTTGCCGAACAGGATCCGGTCCTGGTACTTGATGAAGAACTCCCGCGCGGCCCGCGGCTGGCGGCCGAAATCGTAGAGCACGGCCGCCACGTCCATCACCACGTTGGGCGCCTGATCGAGCAGCTTCGCGGCCCGGCCGAGGTTGTTGCCGTACCACCCGAAGTGCGCGTTGATGTAACGGGTCTTCGGGTTGGCCACGAACATCCGGTCCCGCTCGCCCATCAGCTCGTCGAAGCTCGGTTCGGCCAACATGTAATGGCGGCGATCGGGGAAGAGCGCCAGCTCCAGCCACCGCTCGTTGTGCATGTCGAGCGGAGAAAAGAACTCCTGCGGCTCGGCGACGTGGATGAGCACCGGGAGGTTCAGGCGCACGCAGGCATCCCAGACCGGCTTCAGTACCGGGTCGTCCACCTTGAGCCGCGACCCGTCGGCCTTCTTCGCGAACATCCCTAGATCCTTGTAGATCTTCAGGCCGATGGCGCCGTTGGCGATTGACCGTTCCAGATCCGCGACCGCCTTCTCGGCCCAACCAGGGGCCCCCGCGCCGTTCCAGGCGACATTGGCAAACACGCGGAAGCGGTTCGGGTATTTGCTCGCCCGGATGAAGTCCACCTTCTGCTTGATCTGATCCGGGTTCGAGCCCCCGCTCAGGTTGTTCAGCACGCGCAGGTTCAACGCGTCCATCTCCCCGATGAGCTTGTCAATCGACTCCGCCGTCACGGTGGTGTGGTTGTGGATGTCGATGACCGGGAACCTGGCGTTAGGCACCAGGTGCTCCGGCGCCACGAGCGTCGACCGCGGCTTGTAGTCGATGATGCTGGGCGGCGGGAAGTCCGGGGCCTGGCAGCGGCCGGGACGGGTTTCGGTCGTCCCCGGCGGACATTGTCCCGGAGGCGCCGTGCTGACCTTTGCGCCCCGGCCCTGAGGATCGGCCGCAGTACCCGTCATCACGGCGCCGATGGCCAGGACGGCCACCAGCGCGGCGAGGATCATCAACACCCGAAACCGCTGGCGAATCGGCCGCATCTTCGATCTCCTTTGTCGGCGAAGCCCCAATTCAAAGATACTCGAAAAGAGCGAATCCCTCACGGATGGCGGTGACCGCCGCATCCGATCCCACGACGAACGGGCGGCTTGGGGTTCTACCGGTGGTAGTCTGATTGGCGCCGTCTACCTTGGGAGGCCCATCATGCGCCGTCACGCATTCGTCATCCCGTTCATCCTGGTCGCCTCGGTCGCCCTGGCCCGCCAGCAACCCGCCGCGTCGGGTCCGGCGGTCGAGCGAGCGCGCCAGGTCGTGGACCTGCTCCTCCAGGAGAAGTACGCCGACGTGGTCGCCATGTTCACCGACCAGATTCGGCCGAACCTGCCCGTGGAGAAGCTCCAGACCGGCCTTCAGCCGATCCTCCAGAGCGCGGGCGCGGTTCGGCGCCGCCTGGATCCGCAGACCCAGACGGTCAACGATCTCGAGGTCGTCGTCCTCCCGATCGTCTTCCAGCACTCGGCCTGGGAGTTCATCGTGTCGGTCAACAAGGCCGGACAGATTGCCGGGCTGTTTGCGCGGCCGTCCTCGGCATCCGACACGCCGTGGAATCCGGCGCCGTACGCCAAGGTCGGTGCGTTCCGCGCCGAAGAGGTCACGATCGGAAAGGGCGAGTGGCAGTTGCCCGGCACCCTGACCGTGCCGAACTTCGCAGGGAAGCCGGCAGCGATCGTGCTGGTGCACGGCTCGGGCCCGAACGATCGCGACGAGTCGATCGGCCCGCAGAAGCCGTTCCGCGATCTCGCCGAGGGGCTTTCCTCCCGCGGCATCACCGTCCTCCGATACGAGAAACGGACTCGCTACGCCGCCGCGAGGCTCGGGACGCTGAAGACGTTCACCGTCCAGGAAGAGACCGTCGACGATGTCCTGGCGGCCGTGGAGTTCTTGCGAACGCGCCCCGTGGTCGACCCGCGGCGCATCTTCGTGCTTGGACACAGCCTTGGCGGGTACCTGATCCCGCGCATCGGCCGCCGGGACGAGAAGATCGCCGGCCTCATTGCGCTCGCGGGCGCCGCCCGTCCGTTCGAGGACATGCTCGTCGATCAATACACGTACCTGGCGTCGCTCGCCGGCAATCCGCCCGCGGCTCTGGAGCAGATCGAAAGGGTCAGGACACAGGTCGCGCGGGTGAAGACGTTGAAGGAGGGCGACAAGGCATCGCCGGGCGATCTGCCGCTGGACATCCCGGTGTCGTACTGGCTCGATCTGAAGGGCTACGACCCCGCCCGGGAGGCGGGCTCCCTGAAGCAGCCGATGCTCGTCCTGCAAGGCGAGCGTGACTACCAGGTCACGATGACGGATTTCGGCCTGTGGAAGGACGCGCTGAAGGACCGCGCGAACGTGAAGTTCCGATCGTTCCCCGCCCTGAACCATCTCTTTCTCGCAGGCGAAGGCAAGAGCTCGCCCGCCGAGTACTCGAAGGCGCCCGGGCACGTGGCGCCGGAGGTGATCGAAGAGATCGCGGCGTGGATCGGCGCCGTCAAGTAACGTGACGAACCCTGCAAGTGCTCCGAGGAGCGATTCCGGTCAATCGGAGCCGGGCCCTGCGCCGCGCCGCTGGCAACGGACCTTCGCCGCGTTGCGGCACAGGAACTACCGCCTGTGGTACCGAGGACAGATCGTCTCGCTCTTCGGCACCTGGATGCAGGCCACCGCGCAGGGCTTCCTCGTCTACGAGCTGACGCGGTCTCCGCGCTACCTCGGCCTCGTCGGATTCGCCGCGGGTGTGCCCACGTGGGTCTTCACGCTCTACGGCGGGGTCATCGCGGACAGGATTCCCCGTCGCACGCTCATGCTCGTGACGCAGTCGGGCATGATGCTCCTCGCCTTCACGCTCGCGGCCCTGACCTTCCTGCACGTGGTCCAGGCGTGGCACATCATCTGCCTGTCGCTGCTGCTCGGCGTGGCCAATGCGTTCGACGCGCCGGCACGACAGGCGATCGTCGGCGAGCTGGTGCCGCCCGAGGACCTGACCAATGCCATCGCGCTCAACTCGACGATGTTCCACGCGGCGACGGCCGTCGGGCCGGCGGTGGCCGGCGTCGCGTACCAGTTCCTGGGACCAGGATGGTGCTTCGTCGTGAACGGCCTTTCGTTCATCGCTGTCATCGTGGCGCTGCGGATGATGAAGCTCGAGGCGCGTCCGCCCTCCGCTCGAACGGCAGGAGGGTTTGCGCAGCTGACGGAAGGCATCCGCTACGTTCTCCGCCACCCTATCATCGCGACGGCGATCAGCCTGGTCGCCGCGACGAGCCTGTGCGCGCTGTCGATGGCGACGCTCGTGCCGGCTTGGTCCGTCAACGTGCTGCACGGTGATGCCGCTCTGAACGGCCTGCTGTTGTCGGGCCGTGGCCTCGGATCGCTGGGCGGTGCGCTCCTGATCGCGTCGCTCGGCCGGATGGCCTTTCGAGGGAAGCTGCTGACGGCGGGCTCGCTCGTCTATCCGATCCTGCTGCTTGCCTTCGCGTCCCTCCGCTGGTGGCCGGCCAGCGTCGTGCTGCTCGCCGCCGTCGGTGTCGGCACCATCCTCGTCCTCAACCTGGCCAACGCGATTGTCCAGAGCTCGACGCCTCCCGAGCTGCGGGGCAGGGTGATGGGCGCTTACACGTGGATCTTCTTCGGGTTCATGCCCCTCGGAGCGCTCGTGACGGGGGTGATGGCCGAGCATCTCGGCGAGCCCGCCGCCGTGAACATCAACGCTGCCGTAGCCTTCCTGTTCTCCGTGGCCGTGGTGGCGTTCTTTCCGGCGCTTCGCAGGCAGTAGCGGCGTCGCGATCGGAATCGCCGCGGCCTCATTCCCAGCCTCAGCGAGTTACGGAGTGCGGGTCTTCCGCCGCGCCCGTGCCATTTGCGCCACGGCCAACGCCACGAACCCGAGCGCGAGGACAGGCACGACCTCGCCGGTGCGCGCATAGAGGGTTGGCACCCGCGTGCCTGGGATGGCGACAACCATGACGCCGTCGCTCACGCCGCGTTCGAGGCTCAGGCTTCCGAGGACGCGCCCGTACTGGTCGGTGGCGAACGACGTGGCGGCGCGAACCGGGCGCGCGAGCGGAAGGCCTGCCGCGACGGCGTTCATGATCGCCATCCGGCCGTGCTGCGGATCGATTCCCAGCCAGTCGGAAGAGGGCACCAGTGCGAGATCCCCGCCGTCGTTGGCATTGTCCCGGGCGATGTGCGGGAAGGAGTAGTCGTAGCAGATGGCGCCCGTCAGGTTTACGCCGCGATACGGCACGACCCGCGCATGCGCCGCGCCCTTGTCGTTCGGGTCACCTGGGACCGGGTGCCGCTTCACGTACTGGTCGGCGAGCGAACCGTCCGGCAGGTACATCCGGTACTTGTTGGCGTAATGGAACGGGCGCATCGAGGTGGCCACTCCGTACGCCATGACGAGGACGACGCCGCGGGCTTTGGCGAACGCCTGTCCGCGCGAGACCAGCGCGGCTTCACCTGCCGGCGAGGTCATCGTGCCAATCTCGGTCCACACGACAACCTGCGCGCCAAGGTCGACGGCCTTCTCGCTTCGCGCGAACAGTTCGTCGTCGAGCGGGCGAAGGGTGTCCACCGACTCCACGGCGGCGTGGAACTCCTTGTGGGTGACTGGACCCACGACTTCGCCGACGCGAAGGAACGGTCCGGGGGAGGCGTTCGCGAGTCGAAGTTGTCCGTAGAGCAATGCCGATCCGACCAGCAATCCGAACATCAGGAGATCGGCCCGGACGACCCGAGGGCCGGAACGCCACGCCGCCGCCACGAGCCCCGAGCCGAGGGCCACCAGGAACGTGATCCCACCGAGGCCCGCCAGCGCAGCGACCTGGACGAGCGGGAGGTTGTCGGCCTGCGTATGCGCGAGCACCCCCCAGCTTGCGCCTGGGGTGAAGGCGTACTGGACCCACCCCAACGCCACCGCCGCCGACGCGAACACCCAGGCACCCCAGCGGGGCCCGAGCCGGCGATGTGCCGCCCCGGCGACCGCGATCGCGACGAAGTACGCCGTCGCGATGGGGATCGCGAACATGGGAACCGGGGCCCACGGGATCTCCCAGGTGGCGATCTTGCTGACCGCCGCGGTGTACGCGACGACCAGCGTGGCGAGCAGCACGAGATGCCGCCTGAACGTGCCGCGCTCGTAGATGAACGCGAGCAGTGGCGCGAACGCCACCCATCCGAGCTCGGCCACGCCGAATCTCATGAACGCGAGGAAGATGAGCGCGCCCCCTCCAACGAGGGTGAGCGCCGAGGACAGCCCGGAGCCGGACCACCGCCGGGACTGTTGTGTATCTGGAACCTGGGGCATGTATCCTCCTGCGCCTGCCTGGCGAGACGGCGCGCCGTGAGCGGGAACACTTCCTCGATTATAGGATTGTGCCACCTACCCCGGGCCGGACGGGACTCGCCGTCGGACGAGCGGGCTGGAGGAGACATCTGCCCCGGGAAGGCGTTCTCGGGACGGATCGAGCGACAGGGGAGGTCGCGTCAGGAAGGGCCGCGCCGTGCGACCCGCCCGCAACAGGCGGACGGGCCGCACGCGGAACTTCTCCGTTACTTCAGCGGGAGCGTCTTCTGCACCGTGCCTCCCTTGAGGCTGGCGTACTTGATGGTGACGTCCCCGGTGCCCTTCACCAGGTACTGAATCGTTCTCGTGGTCTTTCCAGGCAATCCGTTGCGCACGACGATGCGCTTCAGGTCCTTCTGGTCGATGAGCTGCTGCACCACCGGCTGGAACTTGCTCCGGACGACAGCTCGCCGAGATCACCTCGACCGACTTGCCGTCGAGGGTCAGGATGTCGGGCGGCACCGTGCCGTCACGCGCCGCGGCCGCCAGGACAGTCGGCACGACCTTCGGGTTCGTCAGGTCGACCCAGACCTTGAACACGCCATCACCGAGGCTCTCGACCCTGGTCTCGCCGAGCGCCATCATGGGCATCTCGTCGGCCTGGTAGAGCGTGAAGGCCATGTTGCGGTGGCACAGCTCCTCGGTCATGAACCGCGGAGGCACGCGGCCGTAGGTCTTCTTCCAGCCGCCGATTTCGACCTTGCCGAATTGCGGATGGTCGAACTCCTTCCACTCGACGAACTGGTCGCCGAACTCGAGGTTGTCGTTCCACCAGTAGTTCGCCGTGCGCTGAGTGATCGGGCTCGCCGGGTCCCTCTGCTGCTCGATGAGCGCCGGGCTGTTGTAGTACTGCCCGTTGTTCCAGAGCTCGTTCGAGAACGACAGGATGCCGAGGCCCTCGGCGGTCCAGTCGATGAACCCGCCGTGCACGGTGTAGAGGCCGCTCCAGATGACGAGGTACCGGTAGTAGGGGAGCATCCGCTCGCCGTTCTGGCCGAGCTCGTCGTACGCGATCGTGTCGGCGCGCGGGTACTCGCCGACCGATTCGGCGCCGGGGCCGCGCAGGATCATGCCGCCGTTGTTGTGGTAGCTCTGCACGCCCGCGATGTTCGGGTGCGCGATCAGGAACTGGTTGATCGCGTTGGCCTCCGGCAGCTGGAAGGGGTAGTCGAGCGCCCCGCTCTGCACGTAGTCCGGCTGCCAGTCCGCCGCCCAGTTCCGGTTGCCGTCGTAGCTGCCCGGCCCGTCCTCGCCGATGCGCCCGTCGCCGTCGCGATCGAGGCCCTCGGAACCGAGCATGATGTAGTCGCCCTTGCCGAAGGGCGCCATTTCGAGGATGCGCGGATCCGAGGCGCTCTTGCGCATGGTGCCGTTGCCCGCGCCGACGAACTTGCGAATCTGCGACGACGACGCCGTCGCCGTTCAGATCGGCCGCCCAATCCTCGTCGACCTGGTTGTCGTTGTCATCGTCGACGGGGAAGTGGCCGCTTCGCGCGTTGCCGCCCGGGCCGTGCATGAACCAGTCGCGGCCGTCCGGGTTGACGGTCGGCATGAGGTAGAAGACGCGCTCGTTGACGAGCTTCGTGATCCGGTCGATCTTCCCGTAGTTCTCCATCAGGTACCAGATCGTGTAGAGGCAGATCTCCGCCGCCCTGGATCTCGTTCCCGTGGACGTTGGCCTCGATGAACATGGCCGCCTTGCTCATCTCGGGCCCGGTGTCCGGGTTGTTGATCGTCATGAGCGGCAGGTCGCGCCCGTCGGCCGTCTTGCCGACCGACGAGTACTTGAGGAACTTCGGCCACGCCTTCTCCATCGTCTTCATGTCGGCGATGAGCTCGGCGACGTCGTGCCAGCGGTTGAAGTCGAGCTTCACCTTGAAGGTGCGCTCGGAGGTCGGCGCCTGCGCATCGGGCAGCCACGGTTTCTGCGCCTGGGCGGCCGGCGCCGGTTTGGCCGCGGCGCCCTTGGCCTGCGGCGGCGGCGCGGGTGCCGGCCTCGCCTGGCCGAGCAGCCCGGGCGTTGCGAATGCAACCGACGCCAGCGCAAGGCCGGCGGCGGCGAACCATCTGATCGGTCTCTGTCGTCATCGATATGTCCTCCCGGAAGTCCAGGCGCCTACTTGAGGGTCAGCGTCGCGCGTGTCCTTGCCGCTCTTTTGCGAGACGACAGTGAGCGTGACGGTGCTCCCGGGTTTGCCTTTCACGATCCACTCGTAGCTCTGGACGCCGCCCGAACCGGCGAGCGCCGTGATGAAGTTCGTCTTCTCGTTGCCGGCGATGATGTCCTTCGCGTCGACGCCGAGCTGCACCATCGTCGGCTTGACGGATCCGGACACGACGCCGTGCGCGAGCGAGGTCGGCAGGTAGCCGGTGTTGTCACCTGCGCCTTGATGCGGAAGATCCCGGCGCCGTGCGAGGTGACCTCCGTGCTCGCGATCTTGACCCTCGGGAAGAGCGAGGTGAGATAGAGCGCGAATCTGGCGTGTCCGGCCGCGAGATCGGGAATCCGGTCGGCTGGCGGGTTGCTCGCCGCGTAGGGCTTGAAGCCGCCGATCTCGACCTCGCCGAGCGTCGGGTGCTTGAAGGGCGTCCATTTCACGAACCCGTCGATCTTCTCGGCGTCCATCCATCGGAGGAGCCGTTGATCGGCGTACGCGGGCCCTCCGGCCTCCGCTCCGCCCGGCTGTGGCGCGCCGCCGCGTCCGCCCGGAGCCTGTCCGGCCCCGGCCCTGCCGCCGCCGGCCTGGCCTCGTTGCCCGGCACCGCCTTGCGGCACGTACGGGCCGCGGCCGGGCGTCATTTCTTCATCGGCGAGGGTGCCTGGGGCTTGAGGGGAAGCCGCGCGCGGCTGCAGGCCCCATCCGGGCGTCGAGAATGAAGGCACGCCGAACTGGAAGTAGCCGTACTCGAAAAAGGCGCCGGCCGGCGTTCGTAACCGGCGGTGCCGCGCGCACGCCGGTCAACTGGCGATACTGCTCGCTCACGGTCAGGAAGTACTCGATGTCCGCCGGATTGATCGTCGTCGCGGCCGCCCGGCCCGGGCCACCGCGCCCGCCGGCTGGCTGCTGCGCCGCCCCCCGGCCGCCGCCGGTCACCTCGAACTCTCCGCCGCCGCCGCGCCCGCCCCGCCCTCCAAGCCCGCCGGCGTCCTGGAACATGCCCGTGCGGCGCGCATCGGCGACGCTCCTGTCGGCGAACTCGACGAGCGCGACGGCGTCGCGGGCCCGAGGTCGCCCCGCCGGCTCGGCGCGACAATCAGGTTGTCGCTCTCGCCGAAGGACAGCGTCGCCGCGATGTTGGCGTGCTTGAGCACGAAGTCCAGCATCGCGCGGGTCTCGGACTCGCTGACCATGTGGCGGCCGGCGTCGGCCTGGAAGTATGGATACTGATGCATGAAGTTGCGGTTGATGTCGGCGCCGCCCGGCCCGTCCTCCGCGATGAAGCCGTCGTTGTCCTTGTCGATGCCCTCCCAGTAGATCGCGTAGCCGCCCGTTTCGCCCTTCGCGGGATCGGCGCGTTTCATCATCCGCGGGTCGGCCGGGTCGATCATGTACGGGCCCTTCGGATCCTTCACGCGCATCTGCGTGATGAGCCCGTCCTTGTTGAGGTCCTGGGGGCCGTCCTCGTCGGCGCGGCCGTCGTTGTCGGCGTCGAACGCGGTGAGGTTGGTGCGCCGGGTCGACTTGACCGACGCGAACATCTGCTCGGCGCCGTCGGCATTCACGCGCGGGATGATGTAGACCACGAAGCGGTCGAGGCGCTCCTTGACCGTTGCGTCGGTCGCGTAGGATCCGGCCAGGTAGTCGGCCAGGAAGAGCGCGATCTCGCTGCCGACCAGGTGGTCGCCTTCGAAATTCGCGGCGACCAGCAGCCCGGGCCGCTCGTCCACTGGCGTGCCCGGCGGTATTGGCCAGCTCGATGGCCCAGATGTCGCGACCCTCGAGCGTCTTGCCGATCGATGAGAGCCTGGCGAGATCGGGGTGAGCCGCCGCGATCGCCTTGAGCGCGGCGGAGAGAGCCTGGTGGTTGTGGTAGGTCGCGACGTCAATCGATCCGGCCGAGAGTGGCGCAAGCCACACGACGGCGGCGGCGAGCGCCACCGCCCGGATCCATCTGCCGCTGACATGCGATCTGGCAGTCCGCACGCTGGTCCTCCTCAGGATGATTCCGATCGTCGAGTTGCCGGGGGCGAAACCGTGCCTGGCAAGGGGGCGTTTGCCGGGGCGGCGCCGGTGCCCGTGAGATGTGCGGATGAGGCTATCACAATGATCGGTTGCACGAGGAATCGGCTGCACCCGTTGACAGCCTGCTCCGCCGGCGCGAGAATTTTCTCGTTCCGCTCGTGCACCTCCGCCCCGGATTCCGGGCGTGATTCGTACGCGCACAGCCGGTTGCGCGACGCGGCGGCCGGCCTGGAGAACCCGATGGCACGACCTCGATCGCTCGTGATTCTGTCGCTCGTGACGGCCCTCGGATACCGGCCGCCGCCGCGAGAACGCAGTCCCCGCCGGCGCCGCGCGCCGCCGACCTGATCCCGGTCAGTGTCTACGCCGTGGATCGAACTGGAAAGCCCGTCATCGATCTCAGGCAATCGGATTTCACGGTGCTCGAAGACGGCGTTCCCCAGACCATCAGGCAGTTCGCCCAGCAGGCATTCGGCGCGGGCCAGGCTTCGCCTGACGCGAAACCAGCCCTCAGGACGGGCGTCGCCGCGTCTCCGCAGGATCACCGGATCTTCGTCTTCGCGCTCGGCCTCGGCCGCCTGGAGGCCGTGTCGCGAGGCATGACCGCGCTCATCCGGTTCGCGAAGACGCAGCTTCTGCCGCAGGACCAGGTCGCGATCTTCGCGTACGACCGCGCGCTGCCGTTCACGACCGATCGGCAGCGCGTCGTCGACGCGCTCGAGCGAATCAAGAAGGCGCACGAGGCCGTGTCGTTTTCGATCGGCCAGGAACTGGGCCCGATGGGCGCGGCCGCGCTCTATGGCAGCCGCGCGCTCCCGAAGAAAGTCCAGCAGAAGATCGACGAGATGCTCTTCGGGCCAGGCGCCCCGCCGCCGGCCCTGTTCACGTCCGACCAGATCGAGTCGAAGGCATTCGGCGACCTGTCGCTCGACAGTTTCATGGCCTCCTGTGCCACGTCGCTCCAGGACCTGGACAACGTGATGACGCTCATGGAATACCTGCGCCGATTCGACGGTGAAAAGCACGTGGTCTTCGTCACCGAGAATGGGTTTCTGTGGCCGAGCCAGGAGAACGACGAGTCGATCGCGACGGCCGCGAATGACGCGCGCGCGGCATGTTCCACTCGCTGCAGACCGGCGGGCAACTCGCACCAAACGTCGGCAGGGAGATGGAGACCACGGTGCAGCAGGCCCAGTCGCTCCAGAGCTTGAGGCGAATCTCGAGCCTGACCGGCGGCATCGCTTCGATCATGGAGTCGGGGCAGGCGATGTTCGATCGGCTCGACGGGATCACCCGGACCGGCTACCTGCTCGAATACCAGGCATCCAATTCCGGCTGGGAGGGCAACTACCGGACAATCGAGGTGAAGGTCGGCCGGCCGGATGTGACCGTTCTCCACCGCCACGGCTACTACCGGGCCACCGAGGCCGGGCCCTTCGATCGCCGCGGCCACATCACGAACACCCGCCTCGGGGCGGCGGCGAGCACCACTCGGGCGGTGACGGACATCAAGGTCAAATCGTCACTTTCGATGCGCGGCAGGGACACGATGGAAGTGAAGGGCAAGATCGAGCTCGCGAAGATCAAGCTCGCCGAGCGTCGAGGGCGCGCGCATCGGCGTGATCAATGTTGCCGCGTTCGGCCTGGACACCGGCGGCAACTTCATGGGGATGCGGACGGAGACGATTTCGTTGAAGCTCGGCGAAGAGGAGTACGCGCGAGCGCTGAAGGACGGCTTCTCGTATTCCCTGCAGATGCCGGTGATTCCTGGCGCGCAGCAGCTCCGGGTCATCTTCTACGACTTCGCGTCCGACCTGCTCGGCCGGGCGGAGCTGAAGATCGGCTCGACGCCGTAGGATGAAGGGGAGAGAGGCGCCGGGCGCTGGACGCGGGCGCGTCAGCGCGCCAGGTGCTTCCGCTGTTCCCGCCGGGCGCGGATGCCGTCGACGATCTGCCGGAAGCGGGGCTCGGCCCGGATGGTCGCCAGCAGCGGGTCCCGCTCGAACCATTCCGCCCGCTCGTCGCCCGCGCGCACTGCCTGTGTCGAGCCAGTCGAGGGCCTTGGCCCGGTCTCCGAGCGCCGCGTAGAACTCGGCCACGTTCGACGCGGCGACGATGAGCTGGCCCCACTTGAGCAGCTCGGGGTCCATCTCTCGCAGCGCTTCGTCGCGCTTGCCCTCCAGCGCGAGCAGCAGTGCCCATGGATAGCGCACCATGTAGTTGTTCGGCTCGAGGCTTCGCGCCCTGGTCAACGCGATTCGCGCCTCCGGCAGTTCTCCCGAGCTCATGCGAGCCAGGCCGATGCACATCAGCGCGAACATGTTGTTCGGATCCTGCTCGAAGATCTTCTCCTGTTCCCGGATCGAGGCCGCCGGGTCTCCCATCTGCCGCAGGTTCTCGCCGAAGTTGGACCGGCGGGAAAGAACAGCGGGTCGTAATCGAGGAGCCGCTTGAACAGGACCTGTGACTGATCGTACTCACCGCTCAGCTGGTGGATCCACGCCAGCATGGTCCAACCGTCCTTCTCATCGGGATAGAGCTCGGTGGCTTTGTTGGCTTCTATCTTCGCCAGGTCCAGACGGCCCTGGTAGATATAGACCGCTCGCGAGGGACGCGTGCGCGCGGGCCGAGTACGGATCGTCCCGCAAGGCCTGCTGCAGTTCGCCCTCGGCCTTGTAGAGCAAGGACGTGTCGTTCGAGAGACCGGAGTCGATCAGGAGCACGTCGGTGAAGCCGTACCAGGCTCGGGCGTGCGCGAATCGAGGATCGAGGGCGAGGGCCTTCTCTAGCAACTGGCGAGCCCGCGGCAGGTCCGGCTTGGCGCTCACAAAGAGCATCGCGCGCTTGAAGGTCTCGTTGGCCTCCGGCACGTTCGATGGCAGCGGGAGGTGCACCTTCGGCGAGCGCCACTGCCAGACGCCCGCGACTGCCGCGGCGATGAGCAGCACGGCACCGGCCACCACCCAACGCAGTCGGCGCCAGCGCGACGGCGAAAGGCCCGCGCGCTGCGCGACGGCCTGACGCTCCGACGAGGCGGTCTTCAGGAGCGCGCGCAGATCGAGGGCGGCTTCGTCGGCGTGCTGGTACCGCTCGTCCGGATCCTTCGACAGCAGCTTCTCCGCGATTCGCGTGACCTCTGGAGACACACCCGGAGGGAACTCCAGGGTGAGCGGCGCAGGGTCGACGATTTCGGCGAGGATCGCCGAGGCGTGCTGGCTGCGGAAAGGCAGGCGGCCTGCGAGCAGCTCGAAGAACAGCATGCCGGCCGCCCACAGATCCGATCGCGCGTCGGCCGGCTTCCCGGCAGCCTGTTCCGGCGCCATGTAGGTGATGGTGCCCATGATCGAGCCCGGCGCCGTCATGGCCGACGCCGTCGACTCGCCGGCGTGCTCCTGCTTCGCGAGGCCGAAGTCGATGACCTTCACGCCGTGCCGGGTGAGCAGCACGTTTCCCGGCTTGAGGTCCCGGTGGACGATGTGCTTGCGATGGGCCGCGTCGAGCGCGTCGCACACCGCGGCGA
The DNA here is from genome assembly GCA_963695795.1 of uncultured Acidobacteriota bacterium. GTDB lineage: Bacteria > Acidobacteriota > Vicinamibacteria > Vicinamibacterales > JAKQTR01 > CAVOHU01. The sequence goes on from CAVOHU010000005.1 coordinate 493,342, forward strand.
GATGGCGGGCGGCTTCCGCCCAGGGCATCGGACCGCGGACCGGCTGTCCCTCAAGGAGCTCCATCACCAGGTAGCCAGCGCCCTGGTGAGCACCGACGTCGTGAAGCGTGCAGATGTTCGGGTGATTGAGGGCGGAGATCGCGCGGGCCTCACGCTCGAAGCGCTCGGTGTAAGGCGCGTTGACAGTCTTGATCGCGACCTCGCGGCCAAGCCGGGTATCTTTCGCGCGATACACCTCACCCATGCCGCCCGAGCCGAGCTTCTCGAGAATCTCGTAAGGACCGATGCGTGTTCCGGTAGGGAGCTTCATTTCGCGCTCGACAAGGCTCACTCGGGAAACGTCGTTCCGAAGAGGCCCAGGATCGACCTCATGCCGCTCAGGTAGTTGCCCACGCGAAGGTTCTCGTCGAACGCATGCTGGTTATTATCCGCATTGACGAGCGGAACGATCACGAATGGCAGGTTGAGCGGCGTGACGATCTCGTGTGTCGGCACTGTGCCACCCATCATGCGGATTCGGACGGGCTTCATCCCGCCCGCCGGCGAGGCGAACGCTGCCTCGAGTGCCGAAGTCACCCACCGTCCGACGGGCGAGTCGTAGGGCTGGCGTGCCGCGGCCGCCGCCAGGCCCACTCTCAGCTCGGCGATCTTCGGGTAGCGCACTCGGTCGTCGTCGGTCGGCTCGCCACCCACAAGATGATAGCCCTGCGCCTGCACGTGCGTACGGAGAAGGTCGATCAGGTATGCGGCGTCGGCGTCGGGTGTGGTCCGCAGATCGATCTCCGCGATCGCCTCGTGGGGCACGATGTTGGCGGACTTCTCACCGACGCCGGCAGAGGCCAACCCCCGAACGTTCAGCGATGGGTACTGAAGGGACTCCTGGTAGGTTGCGCCGACCTTCTCCGAAGCCGAGATCCCCACGCGCGTTCTCAGCGCGCGCTCATCATCGGGGATCTCGGAGAGCAGCGTCCGGTCCGCCGCTGTCAACTTCGTCCGATCGTAGTAACCGACCACCGTTACGCGCCCATCGTCGTCTTTCATCGTGGCCAGAAGCTCCGCCAGTCGCTGCGCGGGATTCGGCACGTAGTTGCCGTAGTGTCCGCTGTGGAGCGGGCTGCGCGGGCCGAACACCCTGAGCGTCACCGTGACGATGCCGCGGTTGCCGAAGGCCACCGTCGGCCTGCCGGTCTGATGGACCGGGCCGTCGAGGATGACGAGCGCGTCGGCTTGAAGCAGGCGCGAGTTGGCGCCGATGACCGCCGCGATTCCTGGCGAGTTCACCTCCTCCTCGCTGTCGAGGATGACCTTCACGTTGGTTGCCGGCTCGAGCTTGCGCGAAGCGAGAAAGTCAATGGCCGCGAGGAACATCAGGATCGGACCCTTGTCGTCAGAGGCGGAGCGGGCGAAGATGCGCAGCTCAGGATCGAAATCGGTCCGGAGGAGCTGCGACGCGTCGACTTCGGTCCAGGATCCGTCAGCCCCGCGGCGTTTGACGACCGGCCGCCAGGGGTCTTTCTGCGACCACTGGGACGGGACGACCGGCTGTCCGTCGAAGTGGATGTAGTACAGGACTGTTTTGCGCCCCGGCCGGTTGCCCGGGTGCTCGGCGAACACGAGCGGCTTCCCCTTGTTCTCGAGGAGGCGCGTCCGAAATCCTCGCCTGCGAAACGCCGCTTCCAGCCAGGCGGCGTTCCGCTGGATGTTCGCCGGCACGATCGAGTCGTTCGGGATCGCCAGGAACTCCAGGAACTCCGGGAACGACTTGACGGCGGCCGCGCGAAGGCTTCCATCGTCGGCGGCCGAGAGCTGGCCGGATTCGGCCACGAGCGGTCCTGTCGCGACAGGCGTGATGAGTGCGACGAGAGCCGATGTCACGACGAGATGCACTGCCGAGCGAATCATGGTCGTCCTCACGGTAGGCATGCGGTCGATCACCTGTCCGCTCAGGAACGCCGGCGACGGGACCGTCGCCGCGTTGGTGATCCGCCCCATTCGGCGAGAAACCGGGTGACGAACAGGTGCTCCTCGGCCGGAGGGGCGGCGAGTGGCGCGAGGGCCAGGGCAACGGCCAACGCCATGTGGTAGCCGAGCGATCGCGACTGCTGGGCGCGCCGGAATGCTGGGTGTGCGTCATTCACCCAGACGGTGTTGTCGACGAGCCTCGCGAGCTCGTCATCGTCCGGCCGTGGTTCGAATTGAAGGCTCAGTCCGTATCGGCTGCCTCGCTTCGGCGCTCCCTCTCCCGGTACGGCCGCGATGTCGCGAAGTTGATCCGATTCTGGGGGTTGGTCGGTCGAGCCTGTTGCGTTGCGGTTCTCTTCAGGTTGGTTGCCGGCGATGACGGCTTCCGGCCCCTCGGGCGGCACCACGGATTGCGGCTCTGACTCACCTCCGGGGCGAACGGCGATGACGGCGGGGGTGTCGGTTCTTCCGTGACAGGCGGCCTCTCCAGCATCGCCAGCAGAGGCTGCCCGACCCCTCCGTTGCCCGAGCCACCGTCGGATGGCTGCGATCGCCCTCCGGGACGCCGGTCGACGAGCGAATGGAGGAGGGGAAACCGCCCGGCCAGATCTTCGAGGACCCGCTCCAATTCGCGATCGAGACGCTGAGGTCGAGGCGCATCCGTTTGGCGTCGATCGTCGCCCCAGCTCGCGAGCTGGCGCGACACGATCTCCTGCAGAGCCTTCCGATAGGCCAGGTAGGTCGCGCCGCGAGGACCGCTCCGCAAGAAGTCGTTCTTGCTGAGGGTGAGGCACGCCGCCAGCTCGGGCGCCTCGATGAGACCAGTGATGCGGTCGGGCGTAAGCGGCGTCACGCCCAGCCAGTCCCATCCGCGCTTGATGATCTTCCCGTACGTGCTGAACGCCATGCCCTGACGGTCTTCTGGCAGCGGGCGTTCGGACCGCTCCAGGTAGCCGACAGCCGAGGCCGTGCGGCGTCGGGCCAGGCGAATCGCCACGGCCACACGGTCTCTCGATCCGTCGACGGCTCCTGCGATCGGACGGCCATCGATTTCGAACTGGATGCCGGTCGAGTAGTGGCGCGAGAGGATCGCTGCAAAGCTCGGGTCGACGAGCGGCTCGAAGTGGCGGCGGAGGGTCTCATCCAGGAAGCCGGCGTCGAGCAGCATCGAGAGCGGGTTGACGAGCGTGAGCCGGACGGCCGTGCCGCGTTCTGCGAGCAGGCCGGGAGCAGGGATCCACTTCCATGGCGCGCGATGACGGGAGGCGAGGTGCCAGCGGGTGGCCACGTGCGTTGCGCCGCGCCGCGTTTCGGTGACCACCTCGCGGGACACCAGCAAGCCGAGCTTGATGCCGACCCCGGCAAAGCCGATGCCCTCGCCGCGCTTCTTCGCGCTCGCCGCGATGTCGTGGTAGCGCGCCAGCTCGCGACGTTGCATTCCCCGGCCATTGTCGACAACGGTGAGCGCGCCTTCAAGAGGGCTGGCGACGACACGGATCGCCGTCGCACCCGAGTCGAGCGCGTTGGCCACGACTTCGGTCAGGATGGTCTCCTCGATCGATCCGGTGTAGGCGTCGCGGATGTCTTCGAGGAGGTGCTGAAGATCGACGCGCGTTTCTCCCACGCGCGCATCTTACCTTAGGCGACCCGCCTTCGCCCGGACTCGGCTCTTCCAGGGTGAGTCCCATGCTGTATTGCGCAAGACAACAGCCGCGCGATGGCTCGCAGAACGCAGCAGGCGATCTGCATAGTCCTTTCTTGCGGCGAGAAAGCAGAGGTGGCGCGACGTTCGTGCTGATTCCGGCGACTACCGAGCAAGTGCAAAGGCGAGGCCGACGGAGATTCCGACGACCCCAATCGTCAGCCGGTGCCGTTTCCGACACGGACTCCTTCGGAGATGAGTCCAGGACAACGAGTCCAACCGTCGGTCACTCTTGGCGACGACCTGTACCGGACGCGATCGCTCGGCACTGACCAGGCGGAGCAAGACAAGGCCGAGGTCGACAGGCTGCTCGCGAAGATTGAGGCTGACACTGCTGACAGACGAAGAGCTCAGGGAAGCAATTCATCTCGGTGCGGAATGGATGCTCAAAGGACGCCCCGTCCCTGTCGAACGGGCGCAGATCGACACCTACCTCAGCATCGCACGGGAGCGGCGCCGGCGTCTCGAGCGCGATGTCGTGCTGACCGTGGTAGGAGCGATTCTTGGCACCATGATCGGTCTGATCCATCAATTGGTCATGCAGATCGGCTGCTACCACGTCACGGCGAAGGTCATGCCCATGCGCCCCGGAAAGGCCTGCCGTGCAAGCGGACGGGGGTATTCCGTACTCATCGTCGTGCCCGCGTCGAAGATCGTGCTTCGCCCGGGGATGAGCGCGTCTATCCCGGCGCCCACGGACGCGTAAAGGCAGGTGTTGGCCAGAATCCCTAGGGCCTTCGCTCCGACCGACCCATGCACGAACCGCGCGACGATGACGCCCAATACCGTGCCGACGATTGCGCCCGCGATGGTGCCGTTTGCCACTGAGTCGCCGCGCTTCTGGATGCGTCTCACGTCGGCGAACTCGTAGTGGTGGATCGATCCGTCCTCGGCCTCGATCGCAATGCCGTCAGGATTCAACTGGAGCAACTCACCTTTCGTTTCCTTGCCGCCGTTGTCGAGGACGTAGACGGTCGCGAGATTCGAGATCCGAAAGCCCGTCGGGGGTTTCGCGACGTTTTGCGCCGAGGCCGTCCCGATCAGCATCATCGCGCTGGTCATCGTCGCCGCGAACATCGTCCGAGGGCTCATGAGTCGTCTCCTTGTCGAGCCGGCCGGAAGGATGTCGTGTGCGCCTCGCACACCCTGACGGTGTCCATGCTGAAGCAAACGTCTGCGGCCGGCTAGGAGCCGGCCGCAGACGTCCGTCAGTGAGCCTCGAACGGTTACTGCTTGTTGAACTTCTCGACGATCCACTGGGCCACGTGCGGCATCATGACCGGGTTGTACTCGATCGCGCAGTGCTCGCCGAGTCCGAGCAGCCAGATATCGGCCACCTTCGCCGCCTCGTAGGTCGACATCATGTCCGCGACGGGACTGCCGGGATCGCGCGTGCCGTTGGCCACGAGCAGAGGCCCATTGATCAGTTTCTGTCCGGGTTTGGCATCAGGCACCAACGAGTTGGGCTTGCCCAAGTGCAGAGCCGCACACATGGCCACGACCGACCTGATGCGTGGATCGTTTCGCAGGGCGACGCGCAGGGAGGCGCCCCCACCGTAGCTTGCCCCGTAGAAGCTGATGCGCCCGGCGTCGATCGCCCCTTGCTTGATGTAGTGCTCCATGATCGCGAAATGGGCGTCAGACTTCGGATCTCGCTCCCATTGCCGGCTCTCGCCGAAGCCGGGCAGGTCGAAGGTGGCGACCGCCAGTCCCTTGGCGAGCATGTCCTGGACGGCGCGGTAGTGGTTCGCCTTGTACTGGTCGACGCCCCCGCTCCAGATGACGAGCGGCGGCTTTTCGACGCCCACCGGCTTGTGCAGGTAGGTGGTGATCACGCCGTCCTTGAACGGCACCTTCACCACCTCCAGCGGCACGTCGAACAGCTTGCCGCCCTTCTGGTACGCGCGCAGCTGCTGCTCGTAGTCGCGGGCTTCTTCGGCGTTGGTGACCCTCGGGAACCAGCCGATCGCGTAGTAGGCGACGGCCGTCATGTAGGCGTCGAGGGCGGCACGACGCGGCCCGGTCTTGAGAAGGGCGTCGCCGCGGGCTCTCGTAGTACTCGCCGAGGATGCGCCACTCGTAGACCCAGCCACCTGGTCCATCGCCTTCCTGCTTCGTGATCCGCTGGAGCGTCTGGCGGACGATGTCCTCGTTGGCACCGCGATAGGTGAACGCCCGTATGCGGCGCTCCTCGAGCACCGAGTGGCCGTCTTTGACGTTCGTGGTGTTCTGGGAAGTCTGGGCGAGGCTGCCTGCGACACCCAGGAGTGAGAAGAGCGGCACGGCCAGGCAGATCACCAGTGGTCCGCAGAGTGCCCGCGTGGCGGGCTTCCAGAGAGGAGGCATGAGATTGTCCTTTCGGTTGCCAGATGAGCCGACCGGTGGAGTATATGCTCAGTGCGCCGCGAGGTAGGACGGATTTCTCGAAGGGTTCCTCGAGCGGAGAGCCTTTACTGGCTTGCCAGCCGAAGGTCAGCCCAGATGAATACACCAGTCCTGAGCGAGGGAGCGGCGACGGGGAGCCCTTCGACTCGCTTGCTGACGAATGGCCGCTTCCCTCGACTCGGCCTTCGGCGTTCCCAGGATTTAGTGGACAGTAGCTAGCATCCGCGTAGTCGCGGAGGGCGATGCCGATGTCCACGAAGCTGAGCGCGGGGCGAGTCCGCTCGACGTACGAGTTCATCAAGGCCAATCGAGACAAGTACAGCGTGCAGGCGATGTGTCGCGTGCTCGGCGTGGCTCCGAGCGGCTACTACGAGTGGCTCACGCAGCCGATCTCGAACCGGGCCCAAGAGGATGCCCGGCTGCTTCGCCTGATCCGTGCGTCGTTCACCGCGAGTCAGGGCATCTACGGCGCCCCTCGCGTCTTCCTGGACCTGCGGGAGGCCGGAGAGACCTGCAGCAAGCACCGCGTCGCGCGGCTGATGCGCGTGAACCACTTGCGCGCCCTGCACGGCTATCGCACGCGGCGCTGGTCGGTCGGCAAGCCCTCCGTCCTGATCCCGAACCTCCTGCAGCGGCAGTTCACGGTGACGCGGCGAAACAAGGCGTGGGTCACGGATATCACCTACATTCGGACGTGGCAGGGCTGGCTCTACCTGGCCGTCGTCATGGATCTGTTCTCGCGCAAGATCGTCGGCTGGTCGGCGGGACCGACCATTCACCGCGAGCTCGTGCTCGACGCGGTGCTGATGGCCGTGCGCCGGCGACGCCCGCGCGGCACGCTGATTCATTCCGATCAAGGCACGCAGTACGGCAGCGACGCCTGGCGGCGCTTCTGCCGCTCCAATCACCTGGAGCCGAGCATGAGCCGGAAGGGCAACCTTTTTTTTTATTTTTCACTCGGGACAGGCAGGGCACCATTCGACTCGGTCGGGTGTCAAGTGGCTTGCCATGAGCGAGGGAGCGAAGCGACCGAGTCGAATGGTGCGGAAGAGAGGATTTGAACCTCCACGACCTTGCGGCCACAAGCTCCTGAGGCTTGCGCGTCTGCCAGTTCCGCCACTTCCGCACTGAAGGACGAGATCCGCAGGCAGGAACATCAAGTATACCGAAATCAGTTTATCGAGCAAACGACGCGAACCATCGTCGCGGGTCTGCCTCGACTTCGCTCGGGCCAGGCAAGACCCGGCCTACATCAGACAAGGCCTGTGGCCTGTAGCCTGAAGCCGGCGACCTCGGCTTCCGTTCGAAGACCCGGCCTACGAGACTGGCCGAGTCGGCGGAACTCAGAACCGATTGACGATGGTCAACTGAACGCCGCGCGTCGGCTGGCGGTTGAACTTCCTCATGAAGTTGGCCGTCGAGTACTCCTGATTCGCTCCGGCAGCGTACTGCTGGAAATTGCCGGCGTTCAGCACGTTGAAGACGTTGACCGCGACTTCCAGCTCGTTCCGTCCGAGCACGAACCTCCTCCCGAGCTTGAACTGAACCGCCCCGACCGACTCGTTGCGAACCTGTCCTTCTCCCCGCGTCGCATACTTGAATCTGATGGTCGTCGACAGCGGGTTCGACACGGTCGAACCCGTGGACAACTTGAAGCTCGACGGCCCGTAGACGGCAAGGCTCGGGTCGTTGGAGGGCAGCCTGATCACGATGGGGCCGGAGTAATCTCCGGCGCTGAGAATGTAGCTGCCCGCAAGGCTGATCTTCCACGGGGCCAGGTACTGCGCGGCGACGCGGAAGGTGAAGGGGCGCCAGGCCGCCGTCACCGGGCTGCCGGATCCATCAAGCGAGTTCGCGTCGTTGTTGCCGGCTGTCCTGGGGATCTCGCGATTGTTGGCGAAGGCGTCTGGCTGGATGAACCGGGCCGGATCAGTACGGGTTCCAGGTTCCGTCCAGTTTCTGCCACTGTCGGCTGAAGGTGGCCATCATCTGGAAGCCGTGCGACATGTTCTTTGCGACCACCACGTCGATCGCGGTCAGGACTGTACTTGCTCCACGTGTTGTTCGTCTGCTGGTAGAAGGTGCCCCGTGTCGGATCCACCTTGCCGAAGCCGCCAAAGGGCTGGCCGGGGCCCGAAGGCCAGAAGCCGTTGATCTCGACCTGGGCGGGCGTGTGCTTGATGTAGCGGCGGACCCCGGAAATGTCCAACGAGATCTGGCCAGGGAACTGTCGCCGGACACCCAGGACGAACTCGTCGATGAACGGCTGGTGCAGTTTGGGGTCGAACTCGAGATCGGCCAGAGCCCGGGTGGTCGGCGGCGTGATTTGCTCGATCTCAAAGATGCCGTCTCCGTTGGCGTCGTAGACGTCTCGGGTCTCCGCCCCCGGCGCCTGGCCGCCCGAGAGCGAGTCGCGGCCGTTGACGATCTCGGTCACCCGGCTGTAGCTGGCCCGCAGGATGCTGCGCGCGTCCCCCGTGACGCGGTACGAGACCCCCACCCGTGGTCCGTACTCCGTGCTCTTCATCGTCGTCATGTCGAACAGCGCGTTTTTGCGCCGGATGATGTCCACTCGAAGGCCGGCTGTTGTCGTCAGCCGGGGGGTCGGCCTCCAGGAGTCCTGCACATAAAAGGCGATGTCGCTCGCTCGAGCCGCGCGCGTCTGCAGCCTGATGGGTGACCGGTAGCGCCGGTGGAACGGAATGAGCGCCGAGCTCAAGTTGTCCGGGTCGGCGAGCCTCGCCTCCTCGAGGACGAACCCGTTGTTCTGGTAAACGTTGGTGATGTCGTACCTGCTGTCGGGCATCGCGTAGATGCCCGCCTTGAACTCGTGCGACCCGAGCCAATTGTCACGGAAGTAGGTGAGGTCGGCCCGGATCGTCAGCGCCTGGGCAGGGGCCAGGTTGATGCTCTGCTGGTTGTTCATCGTCGCGATGGAGCCCGACCCGGTCGGACGCCCCCCCGAGATGAACGTGCTCTTGTGAACCAGCACCTGCGGGCCTGACCCGTTGAGATCCTTCCAGGTGTCCTCGTTCTCTCGACTCTTGTTGTTCCAGGAAACGAGAACATGGCTCGAGAGCCGGTCGCTCCAGATCGAGTTCAGGCGCCCTGACAGCAGCGACCCGCCGTACCCGCTGTAGTTGAGCCTCTGCGCCTCGAGTTCGCGGTCGCTGTTGTTGCGCTGGCGATCGGACTGGAAGACGCCCGAGAGCTCGTGCCGGCCCGACAGCCTTGCCGTTACCTTCGAGTACGGCTGGATGCTCTGGCTGTTGTTGTTGAACGGCTCGAAGTCGGGCTTGAGTGCCTTCAGGTTGGCCACCTCCTCGGCGCGGCGGCTGATGCCGTTGACCAGCCAGGCCGCCCGTCCGCTCGCGAAGAACCAGACCCGGTCCTTCAGGATTGGGCCCCCGACCGAGAAGTCGAACTGCTTGACCTCCTGGATCGTCGGCACGCCGCCGCCTTCGCCCTTCGTGGTGTTGTTCGAGTTCCAGTCGAGTGGCTGGAAGGTGAACCCGACCGACCCCTTGATTCGGTTTCCGCCGCTCGGCGTGACGATGTTGACCACCACGCCCGTCGTGCTGGGGGAGGAAGCGTCGACCGCGCCCAGCTTGATCTCGACGTCGGCGATCGCATCTCCGCTCAGCGACAGCCCCGTTGCCGCGCCGTCGGCGAAGGCCGACGCGGGCGCGCCGTCGACGTTGAACGAGTGGTTGTACACCTCCGCGCCACGGGCGTAGTAGACGATCCGCCCGCCGCCCGTGTCCACGGTCCGCGAGTTGACGCCGGGTGTGATGTCGATGGCGTCGCTCCAGATGCGGCGCGCCGTCAGCGGGACCGACCGCAGCAACTGGCCATCGATGTTCATGGCGTTGCCGGGCCGGTTCACGTCGAGCATCGGCGTCTCAGCCAGCACCGTGATCGTCTCGGAGAGCGACCCAAGCTTCATCTGGATGTCCACGGCGAACGTGCTGCCGGCGCGCATCACGATACCCGCGCGCCGGTAGGTGGCAAAGCCCTGGAGTTCCGCCGTCACGGTGTATGTCCCCGGCGGCAAGCTCAGCAACCGGTAGTAGCCGGCGCCATCCGTCACGGCCGTGACCGGCCGTATGAGTTCCGCGCTGGTCGCCGTGACCGTGACCCCGGGCAGCACGGCTCCCGAATCGTCCTTCACGTAGCCGACCAGGCCGCCGTCGCCTGTCTGGGCGAATGCCGGCACGCCGGCCGAGGTCAGCAGGGTGAGCGCCAACGCCAGTATTGCTCCTCGCATTCGACACCTCTCCCTTTCCTCGTCTTCCGGAACCTTCACGCTAAGCCGCTTGGTGTGGGAGCCCACGCGAACGGAGTTTAACACTCCAGGACGTCTCAGTTTGACCTTGCGGCACAAGCCTGCAAACCGCACGAGCCATCGTCGCCGGGCCCACCCTCGACTTCGCTCGGGCCAGGAAAGACCCGGCTTACATCAGATCACTCAGCACGCCCACTCTGCACCCGACTTCGCTCCCGCCGGGAGAGACCCGGCCTACATCGAGGACGCGGGTCAGGATGTAGGTCGGGGCTTCAGCCCCGACGACGAGCGTCGCGTCCGACACGCTGCGCGTCGCGCGGGATCGCCGGGTCTGCCCTCGACTTCGCTTGGGCCAGGCAAGACCCGGCCTACATCAGACAAGGCCTGAAGCCTGGAGCCTGTAGCCTGAATGCATCAGGCGAGCGCGGTGACTACTTCCGCGAGCACCCGATTGAACTCCTTCGGCTGCTCGAGCATCGGATAGTGCCCTGCGCCCTTGATCACCACGGCGTCGAAATCCGGCGCGGCCGCGCGATTGGCGGCGAAGTTGATTGGCCAAAGATCGCCGTTGATTGCGCGAATCGGCACGCCAGCCCTTCGGAACGCGACGGCCATGTCGTAGCCCGCCATTCCGTCCATCATGCCGACAACGGCGTCCTGCGGCATCGCGAGCATGCATTTCTCGGCCCACGCGCGCAGCTTCGGATACGCGCCAGGGTGAAACAGACTGCCGATCATCGCCCGGCAGGCGCCAGCGAAGTCGGTGCGAAAGGCCTCGGCGCGCTGATGCGCGTACTCCGCCGGGATGACCTGCGTCGCGTCGTGCAGCGTGTCGACGCCGATGACGCCGATGGCCTTGCCCGGAAGCAGCGCGGCCGCATCGAGGGCGACGGCCCCGCCAAGCGAATTGCCGACGAGCACCACGCGCGTGAGGCGCAGCGCGTCGACCACGGCGCGAACGTCTTCGGCGAACGAAGCGATCGGCCAGAACTGTCGATTCCGGCCGGACCTTCCATGCCCGGCGAGATCGAGCGCAACGCAGGTGAAGCGGTCGGACAACGCCGCCAGCTGATGGCGCCAGAAGGTGCGGCCCGCGAGCCCGCCGTGAATGAAGACGAGCGACACAGGATGGGCGCCGGTCGCAACATAGGAGATCGGGACTCCATCGGGTGACCACGCACGGCGCGCCCGGCCGCTGCGCGCGGATGCCACGATCTCGTCGCGGCGCTTCCGCGAGAGCTTCGCCAGCACCTGGTCGTACCCGCGGCGCAGGTAGTCCTCGAGCTCCAGGCGCTCCATGGGCTCATCGGGGTTGTCGAGCGCCACCCAGAATGCGCGGGCAAGATACGGGGCAGGGGAGATGCCGTCGCGCTCGACGAGCTCGCCGAAATCCTCGACCGAGCACTTGAACCACACGCGGTTCGGCGGCTCGACGTTCACCATGACGAACATCTTCCCGCCAACCGAGAACACGAGCGAGTCCTCCCACTTGATGTCTTCGGCGACACCGGGAAGGGCGAGGCAGGTTCGACGAATCTGTTCGATGGTCATGGAACTGACGCCTCAGGCCAAAGGCACCAAGCTTCAGGCTACAGGCTTCGGGCCCTTCACGCGATGCACCCCGCCCACTCAGTCACGCTCACTTCACCACTAGCTCCGGCGGCACGGCGAGCTTCGCCAGCGCGTCCGGCGAGTGCTCTGCGGCCAGGAACGGACGCAGCCTGAACTGGTACCGATACGGGCCGGCCGGGATGCGATACGGCTCGTGTGCCAGCGCGCCCCAGCTGTCGTCGCCGCCCACTCCCATCTGCCGGTAGTCCAGGTTCAAGTAGCCCTCGTCTCGGGGCGTCATCTCGTAGGTGTGGCGCACAGACTCGATGTCGGCGGCCGTGAAGTGCCTGGCCGCAGCGCTCAGAAGCGGCATGCCGACGGCGACAAGACCCACGCCCGACGGGTTGCTGAGCGCAATCCAACGCGCATCCACCTTGTTCCCATTCTCCTGGGGCTTGGAGTAGTCGGTCCACTGGCCGTCGACCGTCCCCCGGTACACGTTGATGAGAGCCTCCTTGCGATCCGCATACGTCTCCTCTGGGCCCGGGCCATACCAGGAGACGCGTTCGAATCCTGCCGGCATGGCCAGCTGCATGCCGAACCGCGGGAGCATCGGCAGGTCAGCGCGGCCAGCCGAGAGGCTTCCATCGACGATGACGTCTCCGGTCGCCAGGACGGTGAAGGCGAGCTGATATGTCGATTCGATGGACGGCAACTTCGCGGCGACCGAGACTCGAACCGCACGGTCGGTAAGTCTCGCCGTCGAAACGGACTGTACCTGCCAGTCGGCCGCTGCCGTTCGCCACACCGCGAGCTTCTGGTGCAGCTTCGCCCCGATGTCGTTGTCGGTCGGCGCGCGCCAGAAATCAGGCAGCGGACCTTTGGCGATGAGCTCCGTGCCCCTGAACCGCCACGAGGAGATTGTCCCGCGCGCCTTGTCGATCGTGATCTCAAACCCTGTGCCTGAGAGAATCACCGCCGCATCAGACTCCTTCATCCTGATCGGCGCGGCCGCGGACACGTTGATGCGGGCAGGCTCGCGGGCAATCGGCAGCTTGAACTCTTCCCACGCCATTTCCTGGCCAATCGTCCCGCCCCAGGACGTCGGGTTCTTCAGGCGGAATGACAGATCGAGCCAGTACCTCCACCCCCGGCTGCGGAGTGATCTTCGGCACCGGCACGGAGAAGATGCGTTTCGAGCGAGGCGCCAGATCGAGCCCCGCGAGATCGCCGCCAACGATGACCTGCGAGTCAGCCCGAACCTCCCATCGCCCCGTCAGAACTTCGGAGAGGATCGTGAAGTCGTGCCAGTTGGTGAGCTCCACGGTCCCCGCCGCCAGGTCGACGGGTTTCGCACGCACGTACTGGTAGTTCTTCTTGACGACGAGCAACCCCGGGTGAGGCGTGCGATCGGCCGCGACAAGGCCGTTCATGCAGAAGTTGCCGTCGCTCGGCGTTCCGGGCGGGCCGAAATCTCCGCCGTATGCGAGGAATGTACGGCCCGTCCCAATCGCGCCCGAGGCCAGCAGCTTCGAGCCGCCGGGGCGCTCCGTTTTCTGTCCGCGCGGGGGCACCAGCGTGCGCAATCCCTGGTCCACCCAGTCCCAGACGAATCCGCCCTGCAACTGGCGATTCGAGTAGACGAGATCCCAATACTCGCTGAAGTTCCCGGTGCTGTTGCCCATGGCGTGCGCGTATTCGCACTGGATGAGCGGGCGGATCTGCGGCTTCGAGGCGTACTTGGCCATGCTGTCCGGCCGCATGTACATCGGCACGTAGATGTCCGTGTGCGGTCCGAGCAGCGCCCGCTCGTACTGCACGGGCCGCGACGAGTCGCGCTCATGAATCCAGTTGTAGGTCGCCTCGAAATTCACGCCGTCGCCCGCCTCGTTGCCGAGCGACCAGATCACGACCGACGGATGGTTCTTGTCGCGCTCGACCATACGGATGGTCCGATCCATGTGCGCGTCTCTCCACGCGGGGTTGTTGCCCAGCGTGCGAGCCAGGTTGTACCCCATGCCGTGCGACTCGATGTTGGCCTCGTCGACGAGGTAGATACCGTACTCGTCGCAGAGGTCGTACCACTCTGGGGTGTTGGGGTAATGGGCCGTCCGCACGGCGTTGATGTTGTGCGCCTTCATCAACCTGATGTCGGCGACCATCGATTCGCGCGTGACGTGCTGGCCCGTGTCCGGATGCGTTTCGTGCCGGTTGACGCCTTTGAAGATGACGGGCACGCCGTTCAACAGGTACTGACCGTCCTTCATTTCCGATCGCCGGAATCCGATCCGGATCGGTATCACCTCCACGACGCGCCCCTCATCGTCTCGAAGCGTGACGAGCAGCTTGTAGAGCGCGGGCGATTCTGCCGACCACGGCTTCGCCCCTGTCACCACCCGGCTGAACGTCACGGTCGCCTCCGTCCCGGGCTCCACCGTGGAGGGTGCCGCGAGCCGCTCGGGGACAGGCTGGCCGCCCGGGTTGAGCAGCTCGGCCTCGATCGTGACCTCGCGTGTCCGATCGCCGTCGTTGCGAGCCCGGACGCTGAGGTCGAGCCGGCCGTCGCGAGCGGCGGGATCGAAGTCGGCGTGTACCTCGAGATCGCGGACCCGCAACCGATCGGTGGACCACAGCGTCACGTCCCGGAAGATGCCGCTCAGCCTCCAGAAGTCCTGGTCCTCGAGGTACGAACCGTCGCTCCAGCGGAAGACCTCGACGGCGAGAGTGTTGTCGCCGGCGCGCACGAAGCGCGTGACGTCGAATTCGGCGGGCGTGCGGCTGTCCTTGCTGAAGCCAACCCGTTCGCCGTTAACCCAGACGTAGAACGCCGAGGCGACGCCGTCGAAGGTCAGGCGGATCTGTCGGCCCGTCCAGTTCTCCGGCACCTGGAAGGTCCGCCGGTACGAGCCGACCGGGTTGTTGTCCGCCGGAATCCTCGGAGGATCGGGCTTGCCCCACGGATACGGGATGTTCGTGTAGATGGCGAGATCGTAGCCTTCGAGCTGCCAGTTCGCCGGCACAGGAATTGTCGGCCAGAGAGAAACGTCGGATTCCGGCTTGAAGAACTCACTCAGCCGATCGGAAGGCTTCGCGACCCAATGAAACTTCCAGTTGCCGTTCAGGAGCCGGTAGAAGGGCGACCCGCCGCGCTCGCCTCGAATGGCCGCTGCCCGCCCGGCGAAAACCGTCATGGTCGCATGAGGCGCCTCCCGGTTGACTCCGACGATGGAGGGGTTCTCCCAATCGGGAAGGGGACCGGCGACAGCCGGATCCTGCGCGGTCGGGCCCGAAGCCAGACGAGCGAAGCCCGTCGCCGACAGGAGGACGATCGCGGCCAGCACGCACTTGCGGACCATGGGGATTCTCCCGGGGGCCGGTCAACACTCGCACAGACGGTATTACTCGAACACGAGCTCGCGAAAGACGGCAGGCACGTGGAAGCTCGGCCCGCCGGGCGCGGACCATGCGGCGTAGACGGCGCCCTCCTCGGGTCGATCCGGTCCGCCCGGCCGCTTGATTCGAAACACATTGAAGCGCCATCGGTCGCCCGCTCGCGGCGGCACTCTGCCGGCGGCAGCGTCGGACAGCGATCGCAGGCCGCTCCAGGGCAGCGACAAGATGGCCGTCCACGATCCCTCGGCGATGCCCTCGGCCGCGGGCCGCGCCAGGACGCGCGTCTCCATTCCGGCCCAGTCCCACGCGATCTCGCCGCGAAGCGATGGCCACGGCTCCGCGATTCTCAGATCGCACAGGACATTCGCCGGACTGATCTCCACCTCCGCATAGTCGCGGCCCGTGCCGCACGGATCGAGGAAGAGCTCGCACACTTCCTCGTCCCACAGCGCCGAGTCGCGGCGGCGATGCGTGTGCCACGGCCGGTCGTCGTCGGCATCGAACCGAACCCAGAGACCGCCCTCATCCCACACGGCTCGAAACCGAGTCTCGTACGGCTTCGGCCCCCACGTGATTGTGTGCGCCTCGGACCAGACGATCTCGCCGCCGGCCATCAGGAGGCCGGCCGGGTGCCGGGTCTGCCGAACGGGATAGCTCGTGTCGGCGGTCCGGCCACTCGGATCCCGGTAGAGATCAACCACGCGAGTTACGCTCGTGCGAGCGCCTTCGCGATTTCGATCGTCGCGTCGATCTCGCGGACCGAGTTGTAGATGTGCGTCGACTGGCGGACCGCCGTCTCGCCGTTCGCTCGCACCCGGATCTTCCGCCGGTTCCAGAGCTCGTCCTGAAGCTGGCGGCCGCTGACGCCCTTGATGCCCCAGTTGGTGATGCCGGCCGCAAGCTCCGGGTGGCGCGGCGTGTTCACCACGGCCCCCGGGATCGCGTCGAGGCATTTCCGGAGATACCCGCCGAGAAATCGGATGCGCTGCTCGACCCGATCCCGCCCGATGCGATCGATGAAATCGACGGCGACCTCGAGTCCGCGAAGCAGGCTCTGGTTGAGCGTCCCGTACTGCTGCAGCCTGAACATCCCGTCCTTGTAGTTGTTCCACTGCGAGCTGGCCAGCGTCGCCCAGATCCGCTGCTGTGCGTCGCGGCGGACGAACAGGATCCCGTTGCCCTTCGGCGCGAGCATCCACTTGTGAGGCGACGAGAAATACGCATCGCACCCGAGGTCGCGGACATTCACGTGCAGCTGCCCGACGGCCTGGGCGCCGTCAATCGAGGTGAAGATCCCGCGTTCGCGCGCCAGGCTCGCCAACCGCTTGACGGGCAGGATGATGCCGTGGCTCGACGTCATGTGCGGCACCGCCAGCACCTTCGTCTTCGGCGTCAAGGCGGCTCTGAAGCGTTCGACGATCTCGTCGGGGTCCTTGACGCTCGTCGCGACCGGCACCTCCTTGACGGTGATCCCAAGGCGCTTCTGCTTGACGTCCCATCCGCTCCGGCCGCCGGGATGTTCCTTGTCGGTGATGATCACCTCGTCGCCCGCCTGCAGGTCGATCCCGTTCGCCACCAGGTTCATGGCCATCGTCGCGTTGACGGTCAGGCCGAGCTCGTCCATGTCGCAGTGGACGAACTCCGCCAGCTTCTGGCGGAGCGCCTTCTCGGGACGATAGCCGGCGAGCTTCTCCGGCTGGTCGGCGCTGTAGTCCCACGACGCGAGGCTCTGCTCGACATACCGGAGGTGCTCCGCGACGGCGTCGACGACGACGCGCGGCGAGGCGCCGAGCGTCCCGGTATTGAAGAAGGCCTGGTCCTCGGGGATCAGGAACTGCCAGCGCAGGTGATTCCAGTACGATTCCCCGTCCTCGAACGCCTCCTGGGCCGGCATCGGGGCGGCGCCGGAGACGCGCGCCGAGGCGGCGATCGCCGCCGCCGGCACCGCGAGCAACGAGCGGACGACTTGTCTGCGATCGAGCATGGTCAGGCCTCCGATCGCGTCCATCATACTCGGGGCCCGCCAGGCGGGGGAGCCTACACTCGTCGCTTGAGGATGACCAGGGAGAGATCGTCGTGCCAGCGCGCGTCCCCGACGAAGCGATTCACCTCGTCGAGGATTCGCTGCCCGATCGTCGAGGAAGGCGAAGCCGAGAGGGCCGGCAGGAGCTCAATCAGCCGCTCGTCGCCGAAGAAGTCGCCGGCGTCGTTCATGGCCTCCGTGACCCCGTCCGAGTACACGACGAGCGCATCACCGGGATCGATCTCGACGGTCGACTCGGAAAAGGTCGACGTCGCGATGAGCCCCATCGCGATGTTGCCCGGCTGCAGGGCGATGGCGCGACCCTGTTGCACGAGGATCGGGGGCATGTGGCCGGCGTTCAGATATCTGAGCCGACCGGAATCCTGCGCGAGGTCGAGGTGGACGAGCGTGACGAACCGATCGGGCAGTCCATCGCGGCAGAGGATCCGATTGACGTGCTGCCCGAACTCGGTCAGCGAGTCGAACTCGGTGCACAGCGCCCGGAGCGTGGACTGCACCTTGGCCATCAGGAGCGCGGCCGGCAGCGCCTTGCCCGCCACGTCCGCGAGGCTGATGCGGTGATGGCCGTTTCCGATCGAAAGGTGATCGACAAGATCGCCTCCCACGTCGTTGGCCGGCCTCGTATAGAGCCAGATGTCCCAGCCCTGGATGGACGGGTTCTCCTCGGGCATCAGCGCCATCTGGACCGCACGCCCGGCCTCGAGCTCGTGACGCGCCAGCAGCTTGTCTTTCAGTTCCAGCATGATGAGCACCAGGAGGAGCGCCGACCCGGTGATCGGCGCCCGGACACTCGCGTGGTCGTTGCCGACCGAGATGCTGACGCCCGCGACCACCGTCAGCACCAGGGCGATGACGAGGAGGATCCGCCGCGCAGGCGTCAGCTTGAGGAAGAGCGCCCGGAACAGCCACCACAGCAGGTGCATCCAGCGCTGAAGCGTGCGCATGCCCTCGAGGGTGTGGCGCTGCTCTTCGGTGAGATAGAACGCCTGCAGCTCCTCGAAGGTCCGCTTGAACGACTTGGCGAGCCCGAGCTGCCGCAGCTCCGACCAGGCCCGCCGCGTCTCCTCCTTCAGCGTTCGGAAGAATGAGTGCGTTTCGCCTGCCTCCGATCGAACGCTGGTCATCCACTCCTCGCGGCGGTGCCGCCTGCTCGGCTCCGATGGGCCGGCCAGGCCACCCGCCCGGCCGCACTACTAATGACGGAAGAGAGTTGGGGAGAGTTCACCGGTGCCCGGGCGCCGCGCCCGCCTCACCCTTTCCGGCTGACGTCCTTGCCCGTGACGCCTTCGATCGCCGACACGGCGGCGCGCGATGCTGCGACGATGTCGCGCTCCTCGCCGCCGAGGTAGATGCGGCCGAACGAACCGAACGCCCGCACCTCGAGGATGTTGATCATGGCGTGTTTTTCGGCTTCGTTGGCGGCAATCGCCGCGTAGGCCGCCGGCTCGACCTCGAGGACGAACAGGCTCTGGCGCGCCAGCAGCAGGCTGCCGTGGCGCATGCGGTTGATGAGCTGCGTGTGGTGGGGATCGACGTTGTGAATGACCTGGCTCGAGAGGATGCGGGGCTTCCACCGATCCTCGATGGTCAGGCCGAGCGCGTCGAGGATCGCCGCGCCCGAAGCGAGCACCTCGGCCTGCGAGGGCGAGTGCACCTCGAGCAGGCCGTACAAGCGCTCGATGATCTGCATGCCCGGGCGGGCGGCGGTCGCCTTCACCGCGATGTCGGTGATGCGGTTGATCTCGATGCCCGGCGCGATTTCGATCCACAGCGACGCGTCGCCGGGCAGCGGCAGGAAGCCCTGCGCGACCGTTCCCAGAAACGCCGCGTGCTGCGGCTGCAGCGAATCGAGAAACACGTACGAGCGGAGGTCGGCCACCGGTTCGTCTCCCGCGTGCCCGCTCACGATACACCGGAGCGCCGGCGCCAAACAAGGCACGATCGCCGTTACGCACCATGCCGCCTGAGGCCGGAGGCTGGCGGTTGCAGGCCGGACAGGGCCTGAAGCCCGCAGCCTGAAGCCCGGTGCGCGTCGCCTGAGATATACTCGGCACCGGTTCACTCTGGAAGGAGGGCACGACAGTGGCCAGGCCTCGTGGTGTCGTGGTCGTGATCGCCATCCTCGTCTCCGCTGTCGTCATCTCGATGGCGGGCGTCCTGGTGATGGCGTTCGTCCTGGGCCGGGAGCCCGTCGTGGTGCAGCACTCGGTGCTGGTCGTTCGCGTCGAAGGCGACCTTGCCGAGACGGCGCCCGACAACGTGTTCGGGTCCTTCGTCGGCCGGCGGCGGCTGACGCTGCCGTCCCTCCTCGAGCAGCTCCGGAAGGCGAAGACCGATGCCCGCATCTCGAGCGTGCTCGTGCTGCCGGGCGCCATCGACACGCCGTACTGGGCCAAGCTCGAGGAGGTTCGCGATTCGATTCGCGACTTCCGCTCGTCCGGCAAGCGCGCGATCGCGTACCTCGAATACGGCGGCGATCGCGAGTATTTCGTGGCCACCGCGTGCGAGCGCGTCTACCTGATGCCGACCAGCCCGCTCGACCTGACGGGGCTGGCGAGCTACGAGCTCTTCCTGCGCGGGACGCTCGACAAGATCGGCGCGGTGCCCGACCTCCATCACATCGGCGATTACAAGACCGCGAGCAACCAGCTGACCGAGAAGACCTTCACCGCGGCCCACCGGGAGATGAGCGAATCGCTCAACCGCGATCTCTACGCCCAGCTCGTCCGCGGCGTCGCCGACGGCCGGAAGATGACCGAGGCCGACGTACGGCAGATCGTCGACGACGGACCGTTCCTGCCCGAGGCGGCGGTCAAGGCGGGGCTTGTCGACGGCCTCGCGTACGAAGATCAGATCAACAGCAAGGCCAAGCTCACGATCGGCCGCGAGCCGGTGCGCATCACGGCGGAGACCTACAGCGCCGTCGGGCCGAAATCCGCCGGTCTCACGACGGGTCCCCGCATCGCCGTGATCTACATCTCGGGCCTCATCGCCTCGGGCCGGAGCGGGTACGACCCGCTCAACGGCGCCGTCGCGGGCTCGGAGACGCTCGTCGAAGCCATCCGCCGGGTGCGTTCCGACACGTCGATTCGCGCCGTCGTGCTGCGGATCGACAGTCCCGGCGGATCGACGGTGGCGTCCGACGTCATCTGGCGCGAACTGACACTCATCGACAAGGAACGGCCCGGCGTGCCGGTTGTCGCCTCGATGTCCGACCTGGCGGCCTCGGGCGGCTACTACGTCGCGATGGCCGCCCCGACGATCGTCGCCGAACCCGGCACCCTCACCGGATCGATCGGGATCTTCGGCGGCAAGATCGTCACCGGCGGCACCTACGCCAAGCTCGGGATGAACATCGAGGCGGTCAGCTCGGGCCGCAACGCGGAGATGAACTCCCCGGCCCGGCCCTTCAACGACTCCGAGCGGGCCAAGCTCGAGGAACAACTGCGGGCGTTCTATCTGCAGTTCGTCGGCAAGGTGGCGACCGCGCGGCGGATGAACGCGGACGCGGTCGACCGCATCGCGCAGGGGCGTGTGTGGACCGGCGCGCAGGCCAAGGAGAACGGCCTGGTGGATGCGCTCGGAGGGCTCGACCGCGCCGTCGCTCTGGCGAAGCAGCGCGCGAAGATCCCGGCCTCGCAGGGCGTGGAGATCGTCAACTATCCGCAGCGCCGCACTCTCTACGAGATTCTGACCGATACCTTCTCGTCGAGCGAGCAGGGCGCGGGGCTGGCCGCGCTGCTCAGCCGCGACGAACGGCGAGCCGTGGCCGTGCTGTCGGCGCCGCTCCGGGTGTTCCGCCGGGGAGAGCCCCTGGCGCTGATGCCGATGGCGCTCGTGCGCTAGGGCGGGCCCGCGGCCGCTATCCGCCCACCACGCTGTCGAGCACCTGGCGATTGATCTCGATGCCCATCTTCAGCTTGGCCTTTGCCATATAGGCGGAGAAGAACCGCCCGCGGCGCTCGTTGAGGAGCTCATGCCGCATCGCGTCGCGCCCGGCCGCGATCTGTTGAGCCGTGACATCCGCGCGCTCGACGAGCTTGATGATGGCCGTTCCGTTCGCCGTCTCGATGGGATCGCTCACCATGCCGGAGGTCAGGGCGAAGGCGCCCTTGTCGACCACGGCGCTGACGCCGACATCCGGCCACGCGGCGCCGCGCGCCACGAGCTCGCTCGGTTTCGCCTCGAGGCCGGCCTTCTTCGCGGCCGCCGCGAAGTCGGCCGCGCTCTTGAGCGAAGCGGCGATCGACGCCGCTTTGGCCTGCGCGAGCGCCTTGGCTTTCTCCTTGATCGTGTCGTCCTTGACGCGGTCACGGACCTCGGCCAGCGCGGGCAGCGAGGGATCCTGGCGGCCGCTCACGGCCACGAACGCGTAGCCGCGGCTCACCTGGATGGCCGGGCTGACTTCGCCCTCCGTCATCGAAAACACCTGTCCGGCCAGCTGCGGCGACGGGCCGAGATCGAGCACCGGCTCTTCGCGGGTGAAGAGGCCGGACTCCTGGACCTTCCAGCCGCGAGCCTGCGCGACCTTGTCGAGATCGGCCGGCGCCTTGATCTGGGCCTCGACCTCGCCTGCGACCGAGCCCGCCAGCTTCTGGGCCTTCTCCATCGCGAGCTGGTCGAGGATCTGCTGCCGCACCTCTTCGAACGAACGGGTCGTCGCGGCCTTCTTGTCGACGAGCTTGACGATGTGGAAGCCGTAGGTCGACTTCACGAGGTCGCTCGTCTGACCGGGCTCCATCGCGAAGGCCGCCTGCTCGAACTCCGGGACCATCCGGCCGCGGCTGAAGTAGTCGAGGTCGCCGCCCTGCTTCACCGACTGCTCGTCTTGCGAGTACTTCTTCGCCAGCGCGGCGAAATCGGCGCCCGGCGCCTTCGCCTCCGCCAGGACCTTCTCGGCAGCTTTGCGCACGGCCGCCTCGTCCTTGCCCTCGGTCTTGAGGAGAATGTGGCTCGCGCGAATCTGCTCCGGCGTCGAGTACATCTCGATGTTGGCGTTGTAGTACCGCTCGGCCTCCCGCGTGGTCACGACGACCTGCGGGCGCAGCTTGTCGATGTCGACGACGAGATAGCGGATCTTGCGCCGCTCCCCGACCCGGTACGCTTCCTTGTGCTTGTCGAAGTAGGCCGCGACCTCGGCATCGCTCGCGGTCACGTCCTTGCGGAACGTGTCGGCGGAGACGTTCACGAGCTGGATCTTCACCTTCTGGTTGCGCCGCGTGTACTCGGCGTCCCCTTCCTGGTCGCTGACCGTGATCCAGTCGGTGAGCACGGAGCGGAGCTTCTCCGCCATCAGGCTGCGCCGAAGGTTCGCCTCGAACTCGCTCGGCGTCATCGGCGGACGCTGCATGGTGAGCAGGCTCCGGTACTGCTGTTCGCCGATGAACTGGCCGTTCTGCTGGAAGGCGGGCATCGAGAGGATCCGCTGCCGGATCTCCTCGTCGCCGACCGAGATGCCGAGCCGCTCGGCCTCGGCCGTCGACGCCACCTCGTCGACCATCTGCTGCAGCACCTGGCGCTCGATGCCCATCTGCCGCAGGAGCTGCTCGCTGATGTTCGGCCCGTACGCGCTACGGTACGCCTGGATCTGGCTCTGGTAGGCGCGGCGGAACTCCGCCACCGACACGGCGCGGCCCGCGACCGACGCGATCTGATCGCCGGGCAGCGTGCCGCCTCCTCCTGACGACCTGAGGAAATCGGGAATATAGAAGATGATGAACGCGAAGCAAACGAGCGCCAGGCTCCACTTGAGCCAGCTCTTGTGACGCCGCATCCGGTCCAGCATGGTCATGGCGCGAACGACTCCAATCCTCTCCGGTCCAGTCCAGGTGGCGCTGCGCCGGGCCCGTCCCCGCTGACGGGCCGATCTCGCCCGCGGCGGTCTTGCGCAGCCGAATCACGTAGTGTAGCCCTAGAAATCCCGCAGCGGCAAGCAGTTACCCGCGCGGGTAGTGGGTCAGTTTGAGCTTCTGCTCCCGCTAGGGTCCAAGTCGCCCTTGCCGAGATTGCATCCAAAGCAAAGCGTCTGGAGGTTATCGAGACAGGTCGCGCCGCCACTTGACCAGGGCACGATGTGGTCGATG
Organism: uncultured Acidobacteriota bacterium; assembly: GCA_963695795.1. Taxonomy (GTDB): domain Bacteria; phylum Acidobacteriota; class Vicinamibacteria; order Vicinamibacterales; family JAKQTR01; genus CAVOHU01. Next base: position 516,747 of record CAVOHU010000005.1, read on the forward strand.
TGCAGTATGACCGTGGCCGACGTGGCCGGCGATGCGCCGCACGCTTGGCACCGAAAATGGTCTCGCTGCATCACGAGGAAACGGAGCCGTAAAGACGGGTCTCTCGGCCCTCGCGACGAAGACGCCACTGTCTCTATCGCGGTTATCGCCGTCGCATCTTCAGAGACGGATTCCAAGAAGCGCCGAACTGCGCTCAGCCAGCCACCGTACCGCTCTGTGTACGGATGATGAGTGTACTTCGAGAGAGGCGTGGCCATCTCGCGCTTGCGCGGCTGACGCCCAAGGGCCACCCAGACGCTCCGAAGGTTTTCAAACAGTTCGTCTTCTGGGATGTTGCGCTGGGCAATTGGCGTCAGGCCGGCCACCGCGATTGCGCCGTTCCACGACTTGAATCGTCGCTTGATTGCCGTCGTCGAATACGACCCGTGTTCGCGATAGAACCGCTGAGACAGGCCGGCGCGTTCTTGGCTGGCGGCTACCCGACGAAGGTCGGCTATCAGCTCGCTGTCCGGAATCGACGGCTTCGTGTCCGTAAATGCGAATGGTGTCGGTCGGCCTGAGTCATCCATGACGCGGCCTGATTCTAGTTCAGGCGCGGTCGAGTAGGCCGACGATTTCTTGAATACTCCAAATGTGGTCAGTAACGCCGGCTTCCATCGCCGGCGTCACGCGCAACGTCTGATGCACCCGTCCGAAGTTGTAGTACATGAAGTAGAGCGCCACGGCCGCTATGTGGTTTTCGATCTTCTTGCTGAAGGCGTTTGTCAGGCGCGTAAAGCGGCGCATGGACATCCGCATGGAGAGGTTCTGGCGTTCCACGTAGCTGGTCGAGATGTGCTTCGGATCCGGGTCGCCGGTCACGATTTCGGTCTTCGTGCCGATGCACTGTGCCGGGCTGTACCGGATCTCGCTCTGCGGGTCTGAGCCGTACAGCTTCTGAAGGACCGCGTAATCGATGTCCGCGCCGAATGCATCCTCAACGGCCGACAGGTACGGCCGGTGGCCGTCCGTGGTCAGTTGGACGCGATTCCGGAGGCGGCTGGCGAGATCCGAGATGAAGGTGAACGCTGACCCGAGGTCGCGCGTCCCAACCAGGAACGACGGGACGAGCTTCGTGTCGGCGTCGAGCGCCGTCCAGGTCCACACGGACCCGATCCCAAACTTGCCAGCCTTCTCGGCCGGGACGTTCTTGTCTTTCGCCCCGACGAAGGACCAGATTTCATCGCACTGGATCCGGTTGCACCGCAGGTTCCGCAAGTGTTCGTCCTGATACCGCGCGCAGGCTGAGCCAAGGTCTACAAGCAGCTTGACGACGGTGTTCTTGGCGACGCCGGTCATGCGGACCGTCGCTCTAATGCTGTTCCCTTCGACCAGGGCTGCCACAACCGCCGCTCGCTTCGCGTTGCTCAGCTTGTTCATACTGAACATTATGCTTGAACGATACCGAATTGTCAAGCCCGTGTACCTCAAGCACATCAGATCGCCTGAAACCGATGGAATACCTTTGTATTCCTAACGTTTTCGCTTGGTCTACGTCTCTCGGATCTGCTAGCACTAGCACGTCTCCTACTTCAGCTACCACGGTGCGGCGAATTGGACCGCGAGCAGAGGCGACAGTAACTTGTTGCAGGGTAAGATGTTGCTTTGTCATGGCGCAATAATGCGGCGTCCGAAGTGATACCGCAAGCAATAATCGCAAGAAATCCTGGCTTGACGTGGTTTTGGTATTGACGGTATGGTATTACGCTTGGTATTGTAGCTCGTGCCGACCGATACCAACGAAAGGACATTGGAAATGGCAAACGGCGAACCGACCGGAACACCAGCCTACATCCCGTGGAAGACCTTTACGAACACGCTTGATGCGCTCGCGCACAACATGCCCAACCGCATCGATCCCAGCGCTTTTCCCGGTCAGTCGGGAACCGTGAAAAATCAGCTGCTGCTCACGTTCCGCTTCTTCGGTCTGATTGCCGACGACGGCAAGCCGACCCCTACGCTGCTGGCCGTGTCCGTCGCTGATGAATCGCAGAGAAGGGCCGCGCTTCGCAAGCTCATCGAGCAGAAGTACCAGCCGCTGTTCGCTCTGAACTTGATGAAGACGACACCGGCCGAGTTCGCAGAGCAGATGACGAAGGTCTACAACGTTACGGGTGACACGCGGCTGAAGGCCACCCGTTTCTTCCTTGCGGCTCTTGCCTATCTAGAGATCGAGGTCTCGGGCCTTTTACTCCGTGATAAGACCAAACCGGTGGGTAATGGCACAACACCTCGCCGGCGCCGTGTGACCCGCCCTCGTTCCGACGAAGGAACCAATGATAAGGACGAGGAGGAGGACGAGGAGGAACAGCCGCAAGCCGCCGAGTCGCGTTCAGTGACGCTCAAGAGCGGCGGGACTCTGACCCTCTCCGCGACCACCAAGTTCATGGCGTTGAGCACGGCGGATCGCAATTTTGTTTTCGGGCTGATCGATGAGTTGGACAAGTACCAGACGACTCACGCGGACCCGCCTGAGCCTATCAAGTAGAAGTTCTCAACTTGCGGAGGACGGAATGACCAAAAAAGCAATAGCCCCCGCTATCTGTCGTGCCCACCGATAGCGGAGGCCATAACCATCAAGGCGTGCGCCCCAGAGTCTTCGCGGGCCAAGGGTCGCTGCCGTGGTGGGCCTTTCTACTCTAACACGGAGGGGCTATGAAGAACCTGCACATGCGCCAAGAACTCCGGAGCGGTGAAGCGTTCGACGTGTCAGGATGTCGGCGTACTAAGGAAGGTGATTACATCCTACCGAGAAGGATGCATCCGCCGAAGCGCAAGGATCCAAAGAACTACTGCGATGCGAAGCTGGCCGCGTGGATCTGGTCGATTGGTCGCAACAAGCGGACAGGACAAGTCGTTGCGTCGTTGTCGGGCAGGTTCTACCAGCGACGTGGATGGGAGTGTGTTTGGCTGAACTAGCGATGCCATCGTGCGGCCGCTGCCTTCTTGGCGATTGCCCGGCGCTTCCGGGGCGAGAGGGCGGCCGCCCTTGCTTTTCCCCCTTTCGGTCCTCCGAGCTTGCCGAGCGCCACAGCGGCCGGGTTCTTCCGCGAATCAGGATCTCGTAACGGAGCGCCGTCTAAGTGCTCGCCAATAGCCTGCTCCACCACCTGCCGCGCAACCGTGGCAAAGTCATGGTCTCTAGACGTGCCGGGGCGTTTGTCGATGCTTGAACGTTTAGGCATGTCTCATTGTCGCACGCCACGCCGTTTCTGTCAGCGGGCCTACTTTTCAAACTGACCCACTACCCCCGCGCGCCAGCCCGGATTCCCGGCGGCCGCGAGCCCCGGGAACGGGGAGCGACTACCCGAGGGCGGCCGGGCCGGCCGGGGGGCATTCAACAAGTTGGATGCGCAGGATGGCTGGCGAACACTGTGTGCTATATTTGCTCAGGATTGAAGAACTTAGCGTGGTATGCACGCCACCTGCCCGGCACATGACGCCCGTGGTGTGAGCATTCGCGCGAAAGACTCGGACGCAACTGACGGCAGCCTGGGCCCCACGGCCGATGGACCAACAGCGTACCTCCTCGCGTGCGTCAGCGGCCGCGGCGCCGGCGCGGGATTCACGATCGGTGGACCTGTCGGCGCGCCTCGCCGCGCGCCAGAGCGCTCTGCGTGCGCTGCCGAAGCGGGCGCAGGTGATGGCCGATCTGGCTGCGGCGCTCCACGCCGACATCGCCCCCGCGCGCATCGGCGAAGCGCTGATCGACCGCGCGGCGGATTGGCTGCCCGCGCCGCGCTGGGCGGTCGTCGCGGTGGACAGCGGGGGACAGCTCACCCTCATCGCCTCACGCGAACTCGGCGCGCCGGCCACGCGGGCGGCCATCGCCGTGAGCGGCTGGGTCGTCCGGCGCGGCGACGATTTCCTCTCGCGCAGCCTGCGGCGGGACCCGCGCGTCGCGACCGGTGAATTCGACGCGACGGTGGTCGCCCTGGTCCTGACGTGCCGCGGGAAGATCCTCGGTTCGATCGTTGCGCTCGACGAGGTGCCGAGCGCGAGGGAGCCGAAGTTCGGGAAGGGCGTGCGCGACGCCCTGCGGCCGCTGCTGGCGATCGCGGCGAGCGCGCTCGACAACGGGCTGAGGCTGCAGCGGGCCGAGGCGCTCTCGGTCACCGACGACCTCACGGGGCTCTATAACTCGCGATTCCTCGCCGAATCGCTGCGGCGCGAAACCAAGCGCGCCCGGCGCGGCGGGCGGGAACTCTCGCTGCTCTTCATCGATCTGGACGGGTTCAAGACGATCAACGACGCGCACGGCCACCTCCAGGGCAGCAAGGCGCTGGTCGAGGCGGCCCGCGTGATGCGGGACTGCGCCCGGGAGACCGACGTGGTCGCACGCTACGGCGGGGACGAGTTCGCGATGGTGCTGCCCGAAACGGGCGCCGAGGGCGCCATGCGGGTCGCGCGCCGCGTGAGGGAGCGTCTGGCCGCGCATCCCTTCCTGGCCTCCGATCACTTGTCGATTCACCTGACGGCGTCGGTCGGGGTCGCGAGCATGCCGGGAGACGGCCTCTCGCCCGACGAACTGATCCATGCCGCCGACCAGGCGATGTACCGGGTCAAGCTCAGCGGAAAGAACGGCATTCGATTGGCGTCGGAGCGACTCGCGGAACGGGTCAGCAAGGAGCTGCAGCGTTGAGCTTTCGGTCGTTGTTCTCATTGTTCTCGAGCGACCTGGCCATCGATCTCGGCACGGCGAACACCTGCGTCTACGCGCGGGGCAAGGGCATTGTCGTCAACGAGCCGTCGATTGTCGCGATCAACAAGGTCAACGGCCGCGTGGAGGCCGTGGGCCGCGAGGCGAAGGAGATGCTCGGGCGGACCCCCGGCAACATCGTCGCCATCAAGCCGATGAAGGACGGGGTGATCGCCGACTTCGACGTCACCGAGAAGATGCTGACCTACTTCATCAAGAAGGCCCACAACCGCAACATGTGGGTGCGGCCGCGCATCGTCATCGGCGTGCCGTCGGAGATCACCCAGGTCGAGAAACGCGCGGTGAAGGACAGCGCCTACCGCGCCAAGGCCAGCGAGGTCCATCTGGTCGAGGAGGCCATGGCGGCGGCCATCGGCGCGGGCATGCCGATCACGGAGCCCTCGGGCAACATGATCGTGGACATCGGCGGCGGGACGACGGACATCGCGGTGATCTCGCTCGCGGGAATCGTCTACAGCAAGGCGGTCCGGGTGGCGGGCAACGAGATGGACGAGGCCATCATTCAGTACATCAAGCGCAATTACAATCTGCTCATCGGCGAGCGGACGGCCGAGCAGATCAAGGTGGAGATCGGATCAGCGTTCCCGCTCGACGAACGGCTGACCATGGAGATCAAGGGGCGGCACCTGCTCGAGGGCGTGCCGAAGACGATTACCATCAGCGACGAGGAGATCCGGGACGCGCTCGCCGAGACGGTCAACGTGATCGTCGACGCGGTGCGCGTGGCGCTCGAGCGGACGCCGCCCGAGCTGTCGGCCGACATCGTCGATCGCGGAATCGTCCTGACCGGCGGGGGTTCGCTGCTGCGGAATCTCGACAAGCGCCTGCGCGAGGAAACGGGGCTGCCGCTGGCGATGGCGGAGGACCCGCTGTCCTCGGTCGTGCTGGGAGCCGGAAGGATGCTCTCGGACTTCAACCTGCTTCGGAAGATCTCCATCGACTGACACCGATCGGGCCCCTTCGGCGGCGCGCGCACCGGCAAGGTGCCGGGACCTCCGCCCCTCTGGCCCGCACGTTCGCGGCGAGCAAAGCATGGCGCTCACGGACATCCGCCATCGCACCGGCTACCTGTTCATCGGGGTGATGGTGGGCCACATCATCCTGATCTCCGCGCAGGTCAACTCGCGCACCGGCGTCCCCATTCTCAAGGCCGTGCTCTTCGGCGGCTTCGCCCAGCTCCAGCGCGCCGCGTGGGCCGTGCAGTCGAGCATCCACAATGCCTGGGACGGCTACATCGCGCTGCGCGACGTGCGCGCCGAGAACCAGAAGCTCTCGCAGGAAGTCGCGGATCTCAGGGTGCGGCTCCAGCAAGAGCAGGCGCTGGCGCGCACGACCGGCGACCTCCGGACGTTGCTCGACCTGAGGGCCAGGCTCCCGCTCGTGACGGCCGCGGCCGAGGTCGTGGCGGGCAGCGCGACGCCGGAGTTCAAGACGATTACGATCAACAAGGGGAAGGAAGCCGGACTCCGGCTCGACATGGCGGTCCTGTGCCCGTCCGGCGTCGTCGGCCGCGTCGTGCTGCCGGGCATCGGCGCGTCGACCGTTCAGCTGCTCATCGATCCGAACGCGGCTGCCGCGGCCGCGATCGCGCGTTCCGGCGCGCAGGGGATCGTGCTCGCCGGCCCGGACGGGATGTTGCGGCTCGACTACCTGTCGTCGACGGCGGACGTGCAGAAAGGCGACCAGGTGGTGACGGCCGGAACGGACCGGATCTATCCGAAAGGCCTCGTGATCGGAAGCGTCGAGCGCATCGACCGCACTGGCCCGGCGCGCGTGGTGAGCGTGCGGCCGTCGGTGGACTTCGCCAGCTTGCAAACGGTGCTCGTCGTGCTCGGTGAAACGGCGCCCCCGGCAACCCCACCGGGGACGCCATGAAGGCGTTCTGGATCATCGCCGGTATCGCCGTCGCACTGGTGCTGCAGACCTCGATCGCCAGCTTCGTCATCGGCCGGACGATGCCGGTCGACCTGGTCCTGGTCGTCGTGATCTTCGCCGCCCTGCTGTGGGGCCGGGTGGCAGGGCTGCTCGGCGGGAGCCTCGCGGGGCTCGCGCAGGATGCGCTCTCGGGCGGCATCCTGGGCATCGGAGGCCTCGCAAAAAGCGTGGCCGGTTTCGTGACGGGTGTCGTCGGCACGCAGTTCATCGTGACCCAGGCCCTGCCGCGCTTCGTCGTGTTCTTCGGTGCGACCGTGCTTCAGGCCGCGATCTACATGGCGCTCTACGCGCTGCTTGGATTGAGGCGGTTCGATCGGCCGCTCGTGACGACGTCGATCCAGGGCGTGGGCAACGCCGTCCTGGGTGTGGTGCTGTTTCAATTGGCGGAGTTCCTGCCGGGCGCCATCGCGCGCCGACGCGCGAGGCGGTCGAGCGTCCGCAGGAGCCGTTTCAGGTAGCCATGGACTCTCTGCTTTCCTCGTGGCCGGAAGGGCGCCAGCGGACGGTGCTGCGCCTGACGGTACTGAAGATCGCGATCTCCACGATCTTCATCGCGTTGTCGATCGGCTTCTGGTACCTCCAGGTCATCAAGCACGCCACCTACGAGGTCATGGCCGAAAACAACCACCAGCGGCGGCTGCCGCTGCGCGCCCCGCGCGGCGTGCTCTACGACAGGCTCGGGCGCGTCCTCGTCGAGAACCGGGATTCCTACGCGATCTCGATCCTGCGGGAGCATAGCGCCAACCTCGACCGCACGATCCGCCTGCTGGCGCAGGCGACCGGCGTCCCCGAGCAGCGCGTGCGCGACACGATGGCCCGGCATCGATCCGAGCCCGCCTACCGTCCGATCGTCATCGTCGATGACGCCTCGCTCGGCCAGGTCTCGGCGGTGCTCGCCCGGAGGCTCGACACGGAACTGCCCGGCGTGGTCGTGCAGCGCGTACCGACCCGCCGTTACCCCGCGGGCGGCCTCGCGGCGCACCTGCTGGGCTATGTCGGCGAGGTCGCCGAGACGCAGATGTCCGCCGAGGGCCTTCGCAGTGGATCGATCGTGGGCCAATCAGGCATCGAACGGACCGTCAACCGGCTGCTGATGGGCGTCGACGGCGAACGGCGCGTCACGGTGAACAGCGTGGGCCGCGAGATCACGACGCTCGACGAAATCCCCGCGACCGAGGGACGCCGCGTACAGTTGACGATCGACTTCGATCTCCAGCGGGCGGCCGAGGACGCCTTCCGCGGCCTCGGCTACAACGGCGCGGCCATCATCCTCGATCCGCGGAACGGCGAAATCCTCGCGATGGTCAGCCTGCCGGCCTACGACCCCAACCTGTTCGCCGCCGGCATCGATCGGGCGACCTGGGGCAGCCTGAATGCCGACAAGCTGCGGCCGCTGCAGAATCGCGCGGTGCAGGGCCGGTACTCGCCGGGCAGCACGTTCAAGGTCGTCGTCACCACCGCGGCGCTCGAGGAGGGGGTCATCACCCCGGATTTCAAGGTGTTCTGCCGGGGAGGCGCGATCTTCTACAACCGGTTCTTCCAGTGCCACCTCAAGCAGGGGCACGGCCTGATGGACCTCCGCCACGCCATCGAGCAGTCGTGCAACGTCTATTTCTACACGATTGCGAACATGGTCGGCATCGACAAGATCCACAAGTGGGCCGAAGCGCTGGGGCTGCCGGGAAAAACCGGAGTCGACATTCCGAACGAATCCGAGAGCGTCGTTCCCTCGACCGCCTGGAAACTGGCCCGCATGGGTGAGAAGTGGTACGCGGGCGAGACCATCTCGGTCGGCATCGGGCAAGGGGCGTTGTCGGTGACCCCGATCGGCCTGGCGGAGGTCTATGCCACGATCGCCAACGGCGGGCGCCGGTTCGTGCCGCACCTGGTGAAGGCCATCGATGCCGGCGACGGGTGGAAGGAACAGCCGGCTGCCGAGGTCGAGGGCGCGCCGCTCAAGCCGGAAACCGTGAGCGCGCTGCACGACGGGCTGTGGATGGTCGTGAACGGGGCGGGAACCGGAGGACGCGCGAGGCTTCCGGGCAGGGACGTGGCCGGCAAGACCGGAACGGCGCAGGTGATTTCGCTCCAGGGCAAGAAGGCGGCGGCCGGCACCACGGACATGGACCTTCGGGACCATGGGTGGTTTGCGTTCTTCGCGCCGAAAGACAACCCGGAGATCTCGGGCGTGATCTTCGGCGAACACGCGGAGCACGGCCCCTGGGTTGCCCCGATCGCGCGCTACGTGCTCGAGGTCTATTTCGCGAAGAAGGAGGGGAGGCCGATCCCGCCGTTTGTCCCTCCGACTCCGCCGGCGGCGAACGCCCAGGCGGCGCGGCCCGTGCCCGCGCCTGGAACCGCCAGGGTCCCGTAGCAGCCAGGACGGCCACGCATGCTCGAACGTCGGCTCTACGTGCACATCGACTGGCCGCTCGTCGGAGCGATCCTGCTGCTCTGCGGAGCCGGGATCACGCTCATCCACAGCACGACCGGCAATTCGACGCGCCCCGAGGTGGCGCGCCTGTTCGTCACGCAACTCTACGCGCTGGCGCTCGGGCTGGTCGCCATGTTCGTGTGCGTCGCGTTCGACTACCGCCGGCTGGCGGACAAGATCCACATCCTGTACGGCCTCGTGATGTGCGCCCTCATCTACGTGCTGATCTTCGGCCTCGTCCGGGGAGGCGGCCGCCGGTGGATTCCGCTGCCGTTCATCCACTTCAACCTGCAGCCGTCCGAGTTCGCCAAGCTCGTCGTGGCCCTGGTGCTCGCGCGGCTGCTCGGCGACTCGAGGCGGCGCGACCCGGCGGCGGGTGACCTGGTGCTCGCGAGCGTGCTGACGGCGGTTCCCATCGCGCTCATCGCGCCGCAGCCGGATCTCGGCACCGCGGCGACGCTTCTACCCGTGTTCCTCGGCATCGTCTTCGTCGCGGGCGTCCGGCTGCGCAGCGTCGGCATCCTGGTGGTGGCCGCCGTGCTGGCCCTTCCCGTGGCATGGAACTACGGGCTCAAGGATTACCAGAAGTCCCGCATCCTGACGTTTCTCGATCCGTCCCGCGATCCAAGGGGCTCCGGCTATCAGCAGCTCCAGGCGCAGATCACGGTCGGATCGGGCGGATTGTGGGGCAAGGGATTCCGCCAGGGCACGCAGGGGCAGCTCGCCTTCCTGCCCGTGGCCCACAACGACTTCATCTTCTCGGTTCTCGCCGAGGAGCACGGCTTTGTCGGCGTGCTCGTGATCCTCGGGTTGTACCTGTTCGTCGTGCTGCGATCGATCGACACGGCCAAGCTCGCGAAGGACCGCCTCGGCACGTTCCTCGTGGCCGGCGTGCTCGCGTGCTTCACGTTCCAGGTTGCCTACAACATCACGATGTCGGCCGGGCTGGCGCCGGTGAAGGGGCTGACGCTGCCGTTGATGAGCTACGGCGGTTCTTCACTGATTGCCACCATGGCCGGCTTCGGCCTCATCCTGAACGTCAGGATGCGAAGGTTCACGAATTGATGGAACGCGCGCGCGAATGTCGCCTCACAGGGGTTGACGACCCGGCCGGTCGAGACGCCGGCCGGAGGGGCGCGCGCCCGTCCCGGAGATCCTGGCATGACCAAAGAGATGATCATCACCTCGAATGGCCACCAGACCATGGTGGCCATTCTCGAGGACGACCTCGTCACGGAGCTCTCCGTCGAGCGCGAACGCCAGCGGGGCGTCGTGGGAAACGTCTACAAGGCCCGCGTGTCCAAGGTGCTGCCCGGGATGCAGTCGGCCTTCGTCGACATCGGCCTCGAGCGTGACGGATTTCTCTACGTGTCCGACGTCGTGGACACGCTCGAGGAATTCGAGCGCCTGACAGGCGGCGAGGACGATGACGGGGAGGAGGCGCCATCCGAGGGATCGGAGGGTGCCAAACACACCGAGAAGTCGGCGGACGCGAAGATCGAGGACCTCCTGAAAGAAGGGCAGGAGATCCTCGTCCAGGTCGCCAAGGAGCCGCTCGGCACGAAGGGCGCCCGGCTGACGTCGCACGTGACGATGGCGGGCCGGTTCCTGGTGTTCATGCCGACGGTCGATCACATCGGGGTGTCGCGCAAGATCGACGCCCGCGAAGAGCGATCCCGCCTGCGGGGCATCGTGCGCAGCTACCGGGAACAGCACGGCTTTGGAGGCGGCGTCATCATCCGGACCGCCGCGGCGGGCCGGCCCGAGGAAGACATCTTCAGCGATCTCGATTACTTCCACCGCATCTGGACGGAGGTCCGGCAGCGCGTCGACTCGTCTCGATGTCCGGCGGTCGTCTATCGCGAGCAGGGACTGGTCTCCAAGCTCATCCGCGACCTGCTGAGCGAGGAGTACGCCTCGATCCGCGTCGACGACGAGCAGGAGTACCGGCGGCTGAACGAGCTTATCGAGCGGATCATGCCGTCGCTCGCCGGGCGCGTGAAGCTCTACACGAAGGACTTCCCGATTTTCGAGGAGTACGGCGTCCAGTCCGAGATCGACAAGGCGCTGCGCAGCAAGGTCTGGCTCAAGTCCGGCGGCTACATCGTCATCAACCAGACCGAGGCGCTCGTCGCGATTGACGTCAACACCGGGCGGTATGTCGGCAAGCGCAACGGACGCCTCGAAGACACCATCGTCAAGACCAACATCGAAGCCGTGACGGAGATCGTGCGACAGATCCGGCTCCGCGACCTTGGCGGGATCATCGTGCTCGACTTCATCGACATGGAGGAGCGCAAGAACCGGCTGAAGGTCTTCCAGGCGTTCGAGCAGGAGCTACGGCGCGACCGGTCGCCGTCGAAGGCCGTGCAGGTCTCGGACTTCGGGCTGATCATCATCACGCGGAAGCGGGTGAAGCAGAGCCTCGAGCGCGTGATGACGGAGCCGTGCCCCTATTGCACGGGGACGGGCACGATCAAGTCGAGCTCCACCATCTGCTATGAGATCCTCGACGAGGTGAGGAAGATTGGCGCCGACCTCGATGGCCACGGCCTGGTGCTTCGCGTCAACCCGGACATCGCGCGGGCGCTGAAGGAAGAGGAGGCGGGTGTGCTGAAGGACCTCCAGCAGGCGCTCGGCCGGACCGTCGCCATCAAGCCCGACGTGCACCTGCACCACGAGCAGTTCGACGTGATGGCGATCTAGCCTCAGCGAACCGATTGAACCGCACCGGGAATCGCGGAGAGCGAATTGTGTGAGTCAGGCCACCGCAGCCTGCTCATCGCAACGTGCTTCGTACTCCGCCGGCGGCAGGTAGCCGATCGGCTCGAGCCAGCGCTGGGTATTGAACCAACTCACCCAGGCCAGCGTCGCGAACTCCACCGCGTCCAGATTCAGCCACGGTCCAGGTCGTTGGATCACCTCGGTCTTGAAGAGTCCGATCACCGATTCGGCGAGGGCATTGTCATAGGCGTCCCCCTCGACTGCCCACCGACGGGGCGATGCCCGCGTCGGCGAGGCGGTCGGTGTACCGCATGGACAGATACTACGTGCCGCGATCGGAGTGATGGACCAAGCCCGCCAGCCCGGCGCCGCCACGGTCGTACACCGCTTGCTCCAGCGCATCCAGCATGAAGTCCGTGCGGAGGGAGGCGGAGACGCGCCAGCCGACAATCCGCCGCGCGAACACGTCGATCACGAACGCCACGTACACAAAGCCCTGCCACGTCGCGACGTACGTGAAGTCCGATACCCACAACTGATTCGGCCGCGTGGCGGTGAAGTCGCGCTCTACCAGGTCGTGCGGGCGGTCCGCCGCGAGGGCCGGCTGCGTGGTGGTGATCCAGGCTCGGCCCCGGACGGCGCCCTGCAGCCCCATGGCCCGCATCAGGCGGCGGACCGTGCAGCGGGCCACCTGCCGGCCCATGCGTCGGAGCTCCTTCCACACCTTCCGCGGACCGTACACCTGAAAGCTCTTGTCCCAGACGCGCTGAATCGCCTCCCGCAGCTCGTCGTCCCGCTGCGCCCGCGCCGAGCGGCGCGTCGGGTCCGTGTGTTCGGCCTGACGGCGAAAGTAGGTCGATGGGGCGATGGGCAACACGGCGCACATCGGCTCGACCCCAAACTGGTCCCGATGGTGATGGATGAACCGGACCATCATTTCGCTCGGCGGTCGAGCTCCGCCTGGGCAAAATACGCGGACGCCTTGCGCAAGATGTCGTTGGCCCGCCGCGGGTCTCGATTGTCGCGCTCCAGCTCTTTCAACCGCTGCCGTTCTGTCTTGGTCAAGCTCGGGCGATCGCCGGTGTCGCGCTCGGCCTGGCGGACCCAGCGCCGCAGCGTTTCGTTTCGACACCCCGATTTCTCGGCCACGGACCGGATCGCCGCCCACTCCGACGGATGCTCGGCTCCGTGCTCCAGGACCAGTCGCACCGCGCGCTCTCGGACTTCAGGAGAAAACCGACTTGGTCGTGCCATGGGACCCATCCTCTCTCCGAATGGGCCCTCGGACAAACCCGATAGATTCACACGGCAGAAACCCGAAATGACGAGGGGATAGTTGAGGCTAGGCGGTCGGCCAACATTCTCGCGAGCAAGACTCCTGAGATCTTCGTCATGGCTACTATCCTTCCCTCCGCGGGGACTGCCTGATCAGAAGAGCGGCATCATGCAGGTCGGGATCCCTACTTGGGTGGTCGGTCTTCACACGCTCCGCCGTGGCCGCCCTCCAACGTTCGGTGACAGCGGAGTTCGCGCTATTGATCGGCCTTGCCCGATGTGCGGGACAGCACCTCGACAACGCCCTTGAAAACCGGAAACGGCTGCGCACCAGCGATTCTCCACAGCACGCGAACCTGTTCGTTCGCCTCCAACCGGCCGACAAAGAACGTTGGCGTTGAATGGACTCCCAGTCGGGCAGCAGCAGATATCTCAGCGCGGACTTTCAGCGGCGCGTCATTGGCAACGCAGCTCGCAAAGCGGAGCGCATCAAGCCCGAGCACCGCTGCATATTGGACCGTTGCATCGGCCCCCAGGCTTCGCGGATTCTCGAATAGCCAGTCGTGCATCTCTAAGAAACGCCCTTGCCGCCCTGCGCAGTCGGCCGCACCAGCGGCAGCCAGCGACGCAGGATGAATGCTCTCCAGCGGCAGCTGAGAGAAGAAGTACCGGACTTTGCCGGTTTCAACGTACTCGTGCACGACAAGTGGCCAAGTGTCGGCAGAGTAACGGCGACAATAGGGACACTGGAAATCGAAGTACTCGATGATGGCGATCTGCGCAGCTGGGGCGCCGACAGCAACCAGTCCCTTCACATCAAGTGGCTCGACCGGCAGTTTCGCTATCGACTTTGCAGCATCGACGGCCGAACCGCGGCGCCGGTCCCATTGTGCCGACAGTTGCTCGACCTTGGCCTCCAGCCCAGCCAGCCGGTTCTCGAGCGCCTCCACGGAACGGCCGCCGCTCGTCTGCTCCTCGAGAGATGAGTTTCTCTGGCAAGCCAGCTCGAGAACGACAGACAGACACAATACGGCCCACAAGAGGCGGGACCTACCCAGTACGACACAGAATCGTACTAGGGCCCTCTTTCGATGAACTGCCGCCAGGCCATTCTCACTGAACGCGACCGTGATGCTCATTTTCTGGGAGTACCGTGCCTCGGCCCAGCAGCTAGAAATACATCGTACGCCCATTGACCGATGTGCTGGTGCTTTACATCCAGGACCATTGCGCGATACCGGAACCAGTTGCCCCATTGGTCTCTGCGTTGGGATTCTCGATAGTCGAGAGCTATCCTACGCACTCCGGCCTTGGAGAGCGTCCGAAGCTCACCCTCCGACCGTCCATCGTGATTCAGGTCGTTCCACAGGCGAAGTTGAGAAAACGCAGCGTCGCCTTGGTCGATCCACCCGTCACCGTTCCCGCCGGCGTCATGACCATCAAAGACGGCAAGAGCGCGAAAACCGTTGGGGTCTTCGGATGGCGGCTGAGGGCTGAAATTGCCGAAGAGTTCCTGTCCCCCGTCGATGACACCGTTGCCATTTATGTCGAGGACGAGCCAGGCGTCGTCAGTTCCAGCAGCGGTCCACGGTAGCTGTTCTCGTACACCGTCGCCATTCAAATCGAGCATGACGCCACCGGTTACGTCAGTCAGGTGAAACCCGTCGCCCGCGAGATCGATGACAACGGGAGACTGGCATTGGGAGAGATCCTCAATCCCATCGCAGTTGAAATCCTGCCCCAAACCGCTGTCGCAGGTCGGTACGACTCCAGGATTAATTCCAGAATCCGTGTCGTCACAATCCCAATACGGGTATTCGTCCTCAGGGGAATATCCGTCGCTATCATCGTCCCGTTTCTGGCAGACGCCGTCCGTGTCGAAGACACTAAACGTCCTGGATCTCGCGATTCCCGTGAAGATAGGGGAACAGAACACGGGATCTACTGCATTCATTGTCGCACTGGCCTCGGCGTACGGGCCTTCGCTGTCTTCTCCGTTTACTGGACCGCCGAAAGTGGGCTCACACCACTTTATGAACATGCCACATTCGGCGAGGGAATTGATCTGCAACGGGTTCGGAGCAGCTTCAAGAATTCCTTGGTTGCCGCTTGTGCACCAATACCTGCCATACGTCGGCCAGGACATCCCTTGAACGACAAACCCGACCGGAGTGCCACTGCAGTCTCCGCCCGAACCCGACGGAGACGTCCACCCAACCCAGCTCACCAGGTCCGTGCGGACTCCTTCACCCTCAAGCGTCGTGACACCGACTAAGGCAAGCGATAGGAACAGACACCGAGTTGGCCTGCGCATCTCCACCTCCTGATGGCTAGCGAGATCTGTGGCGTAAAGCCCGTTCGCGCTGCCATTCGAACCGCTCCTTGAGCGCTGCGATACGAGACTTCAGCACTGCATCGGTGTCAGATGTCCTCAAGATGTCAGTTACTGCTACGAGCGCTTCCTTGCTCACCGAATCGTTTTCCTGTCCGGCGCGGGAGCGAACTGCCCCCGAAGCCAGAACGCCCAACAGGCCAGCTCGCGCCTCCTTCATCGGCTTGTGAGACGCTGCCTCCAGTGCGTCAATCAAAACGCCAAACGTTACAGCTCGGAGTTCTCTCTGCGCTATCACGTGTTCGGCTCGTTCTTCGGAACCCTCGCTGATGCCGCCCTCGAACAGGAGCATCCGGACCACCACGGAGGCGCTAACCGGAATGCTGTTCAGCCCATGAGTCACGTCACGAGTTTCCCCGGGCTGAATGGATCCGCGGCCTGGCGTTCCAGGCTTGCCGGCGTACGACGAGAAGTCGATCGTTAGGTCAAGGACCTCCGCGAGCCCGGACGTCGGTTTGCTCGAGATGTCCATCTGCAATGCGTCCAGCGGGGCTTGCGAGAGATTCGTGACGTGAATGATGACCAACGGCGACTTAGGCACCAACTCGATGGTGGCGGAAGCTTTGGAGATCGGAGATTGCGCAGGTGGACGCATGCTGGCTCCCTCGAGAGCCATAGAGCAAGTAGCGAGGATGGCGACGACAAGGTAGTGGTTCACTGGCGCCTCCTTAATGGCTCAGCGGCCTGACGGGCCGGTGAAATCGTCCGTCGATGGTGGTGGGGTGTCGTCTCCGATGCGATTCGTAGACTCCGCTGCCAAACAACCAGAGGAGGCCCGTGAGGTGTCACCTTCGCCCTTCGATTGCGCGAACCCGGCAGCGCCTCCTTCACACGCCCCGCTCTGGGACTTGCTTTCTGTCGTCAACCCCTTCGCCCAATTCTGCCTAGCAAGTCCGCAGTACACAAGACAAGGAGTGACGTACATAGTGACGTAACTATCTGTTAGAAAGGATGTCAGGCACTGAAGTGGTTATCCGCTCCGGTCGCGCGCGGATGGACGAGTGATTCAATCGCCTGGAGGGCCGCCAGCCCGCGAAACGCCAGGCCTTTAGCAGCCAAGAAACGCGGGACCGAGGGAGTGCGCGGCGCGCGTACCCTCAGCCCGGCACGCGCGACCAAGCCGGCCAGACGAGCCATCGGTCGCTCGCGGAGCCGGGTCGACTGTCGGTACTCACGAGGTAGGGACCCCGGTTTCTCAGAAGGATTCCTCCCTGACTTCCCGAGGTGCGTGAGCGGACTTAGCGTGCCTCAAAGACGACGCGCTGTCCAGTGATGGGGTCGGTGTCTCCTTTCTGAGGTTGAGGGACGAGGGGCTTGTGGGAATGTGGGCATCGCGCGTTCTGGGCGCGATGTCCAAGACCCTTGAGGAAACCGTTCTTGGGTTTCCCCAGGGTCGCCATTTCCACAGCCCGTCGGCACGGGGCGTTCACGCCGGGCCTCCGCTGCGCCGACCGGGTTTCTGCCGACCCCGGTACGACTCGCCCTCGATGACGAGATCGTAGGCGTTGCTGGTGAAGCGATCGATCGCGCTCTGGGCGCGGACGGGGTCGGAGAAGGTGGCGAGCCATTCGTCCGGCCCCCGATTCGACGTCGCGATGATCGAGCCGACCCGGTGTCGCTCGGTGAGCAGATCGTAGATGTCGCGACTTTCGGTCGCGTCCATGGTGTCGAGAGCAAAGTCATCGAGGATGAGCAGGTCGACGGCGAGGAGCTTCCGTAACTCCGCCTCGTAGGTGTTATCGAGGCGCGCGTGTTTGAGGGTCTTGAGCATTCGGTCGGCGCGGAGCGCGAGGACCGTGCGGCCGCGGCGACAGGCCGCATGGCCGAGGGCGTGGGCGAGGAAGGTCTTCCCGACGCCGACGGGGCCGACGATCGTGACGTGGGCGTGGGCCTCGAGGAAGCGCAGCGACGCGAGGTCGTTGAGCAGGGGGCGATCGAAGGTCACCCTCGCGGTGGCGTCCCACGCCTCGAGCTGCATGCTGGGGTCGAGGCGGGCGCGCTGGACGCGGGTGGTGACGGTCAGCGCGTCCCGCCGAGACGCTTCGTCGCCCAGGACGATCAGGAGGAAGTCCTGATAGGCCAGCTGCTGCTGGCGGGCCAGGCTGAGACGCTCGGGCAAGGTGTCGAGCATCCGGGAGAGCTTGAGGCGACGGAGGACGGTGCGGAGATCGGGCGAAATCGGGTCGGGCGTCATGCGGGGTCTCCTTTCGATGTCCGAGTCGAGGGCACGAGGGCCAGCCGGTACTGGGTGGCGGGCCGGAGAAAGCGCGACGGTGCGGGCGTGGGCGCGGCGGGCGCCGGCGGCGGGGCGGCCACGGCGAGGACGAGCATGCGTTGCAGGCGATGCACATCAAACATGCCGGCGACGAGCGCCAGGGCACACGCCTCATTCACCCGGCCACTCCCGTAGCGACGGGCGAGGCCGAGGACTGCGTAGACGCGCCGCATCCGCGTCCAAGGCAGGGGCCCCGTCGAGCAGCGTGTGCACAAAGCGGCCGACCGCGTCGCCGTGCGCATCGGCCTGGGTCTGCAGGGACGTGATGTCGCGCAGCGCGTAGGCGGTGCGCTCGGCCGGAAAGTCCTCGGCGTGGGTGGACTTGCCACCCGGCGGACAGCGGGGATGGGTCTTGATGAGGAAGCCGTGGTGGTAGAAGCGCACGGTGGCGCGATCGGCGCGGGCGCGCAGGCGGGCGCCGATCCACCGGGTGGGCAGCGAATAGAGCGCGGCCGTGACGAGGGCGTAATGGTCGCGACCGACCTTGGGCGAATTCCACAGCGGCGGGTCGTACGGCTCGCTGGGCGCCGGCCGCAGCACCGCCCGCTCCTCGGCCTCGAAATGCTCGAGCGGCCGCCGCTGGGTCCGCGAGTGGCGCCGCTGCCCGTAGTCGACCAGGCACCAGTGACGCCCCCAGGCGCGGGCGGCCTCGAGATCGATCAGCTCCTCGCCCGCGAAGCAATCGTCCCGGACGCCCGGTACGGCCCGTTCGACGCGCGCTTTGTCTTTTGGATGCCGGACACGGGTCGGGTCCACGTGGAAGTCGCGGGCCTGGGCGTACTCGAGGAAGGCATCGACCAAGTGCGGCTCCAGGTCGTCCGCCGTGTGGACGATCGCCTTCGTGTTATCCGGAATAAGGACGTGGAAGATGCCCCCGAAGAACGCCCACGCCGCCTCGCAGGCCTCGATGGCCGTGGCCGTCGTCTCCCGCAGGATGGGATAGACGAAGCGGTGCCGCGATCGCACGGCGGTGAAGATCCACGCGCGAAACCGCCGACGTGGTCCGGCCGGGCGCAGCCAGCCGACCCAGCCCGTGTCCATCTGGACTTCCTGGCCCGGCTCCCCATCGACGATCGCCACCGTGGCCGCCCCGCGGCCGAAGCCCAATTCAGCGACGGCAAACCGATGCAAGGTCGCGTAGGGGATGGCCACGCCCCGGCGGCCGAGCCGCTTTCGAATCTTGGTCAGCCGCAGCTGCTTTCCGAGCCACTCCTCAATCGGCGTCCGCTGGGCCTCGCACAGCGCCCAGGAATCCCCGCGCGGCCGGATGACGGGAGGGTGGAGCGCCAGCAGCACCGTCGTGACCGCGGCGTCGGTCACCCCCTCGGGCCCCGGCGCCACCCCAGCTTCCCGGGCGACGCCCAAATAGCGACGCACCGTCTTCGGGTCGAGCCCCAACATGGCGGCGATGCGCTTGGTCGCCGTCCCGGCGAACCACAAGCGCAGGACCTCTTTCACTTCGATCATCGTGACCTCGCGATACGCCATCCGCTCCTCCTGCCCGGCTGGGAGGCCAGGCCGGAAGAGCGATCATCGCTGCGTCACGCACAGGGGGGAAAGGTGGTGAGAAACACCGCCTCGTCAAGGGGGAAAGCTCGTGAGAAACCGCTCAGGCAGGGGTCCCTAGATCGTGATTACCGACAGGTCGACCGGCGGGGGCGGTGATCGCGATGTTGCCAACTGCGTCTGTCCTAGGTTGTGGCGCCAACCAGCCGCTTCCGTCCGTTCGCCGGAATTACTGGGAACTTGGTGCCCCACATGCTCGGCCAAACCGGACACCCGGCGTCCATATTGGCAGGGCATGACGCTACGTTGCACAGATTCTTGAGACTTGTCGCAACTTGGCGCAACTTGGCGCAACTTGGCGCGTCTTGACGCAACTTGACGCTAGAAGGAAGGCTGCTTGGCGTGTAGCCTCCATCGAAATGCGCAGAGACCTTCCCGCACAGGCCCCTTCCGAGCAGGAATCACGACCGGACCTCGATGCGTCCGCAATCGGGACATCTCATTCAGCCGTCGACGCTTGGGCGCTGCTCGTGATGCGCGTGGTCAAGGCGCAAGACGACGTGCCTACCGTTTGCCATTGGGCGAGCCTGACGGGCAAGAGTGTTCCTGCTCTGAGGCAGCGATGCTATGTGGCGGGCGTCACGCCAAGGTCATCGCTGCGGTTCTCCCGACTCCTGCGGGCCGTGATCCGCTCGGCCGGTCGACTATGGGTGCCGGCGCGTTGGCTGGTCGCCAGCGACCTTCGCACGCTCGATCGTCTGCTGCGAATCGGCGGCCTGCCTCGGAGTGCGGAGATCACTCCATCGGTCGAGGCGTTTCTCGATTTACAGCGACTCATCCCACGTCAACACGCTGTCCTCGAGGCGCTCGAGGAGCGGTTCCAGGACAAGCCACCTCTTCTGGAGACCCTCGGATACGCCGTCTTCACGGGCGGAAAGGAGAGTGCTCCCATTGGTGCCGGCGGCGGCGCAATTCCTGGACGCGGCAGCCGGCGCTAGCGCGGCGGCTGTGCGGGCGGTGACTGTTGCAGAACGCGGGAGGGAAGGGGAGCGGCCGGGCTGGTCTTCCGGTCGGTCATCCCCGGGGAGCTGGCTCGCGGATCCCAGCCCAGCCGCAGCACGGTGATGTCCACCTGCCTCCGGCCGAAGTCCAGCGCCTCGAAACAGCTCCAGATATAGATGTCGAGCCGCCGGCCCTGGATCATCGGGCCCGTGTCCATGATCGTGTAGATGCCGCTGTAAGGCGGAACGTTCGAGACTTCGACCACTGAGCCGACCGGCAGGATGTCCGGATCGGCGGCCGCGACTCCTCGCTGAGGCGGCACCCCGGACGCGGTGACGTCTCCCTGACAGTAGGCGGTGGCTTCGAACTTCAACCTCGCGCCCGGGACGGGCACGGTCTTCGACGCGCTCTCCCCGGCCTGCTGCGCCGCATGGCGAGTATCGAACGTCGTCGCCTGGTAAAGGAGCACGATCGCCGAGACGGCGATGACGAGCGCGGCGAGATGGCGTGTCCGGCCGCGCGGTCGTTTCATCCCTGGTCCTTGTGTGTCGGCGCGTGGCCGTGCAGGTGAATGTGTTTTCGGCCCTCGACGACCACGGCCAGCGCGATCCAGTACGAACAGGCGCCGAGGACGATGGCGCCAGTCATCGACCCCACGCTGTACGGCCAAAGCAACGGATGTACCAGCTCGCCGAGCCTCTTCCAAAACGCCGGATCGAAGAACGACCGGCTGAAGAGGTGCGACACGTGCGTCCCGAAACCCGGCGGTGTCGGAACGCCCATCACGCGCGCGGCCGTCATGGTCACAATCGTGTAGTACGGCGCGATGATCCACGGCAGATTCGAATAAACGCCAAGGAGCACGGCGACGCGGTTCAGCCCGAGCATGAACGCGACAATCAGCGCGAACACGGTGTGAAACCCGAGGAACGGCGAAAACCCGAAGAAGATGCCGACCGCGTAGGCGGCCGCCGTCCGCTGCGGCGAGTCGTGGATGTGCAGCAGCGTCCCGAGCCACTTGCGGACGACTTGCTTGCCCAGGTGGATCATCGGAAATGCCGGTATCCGTGGGGCAGGGGGCGCCGCTCCCGATCGACGTCGACGAGCAGCCGAGTGTCCGACGTGACCGTGCCGATCCGCGCGAGCGGCCCTTCGGCCCGGGCGATCGAGCCGACGCGCGCGCGGAGCTTCGGCGACGCGGTGAAGAGCAGCTCGTAGTCGTCGCCGCCGCCGAGCGTGCACTCGATAGCGTCTCGCCCGCCTGCCTCGAACCACCTTCGGGCCGACGGATCGATCGGCAGCGCTCCCCCGTCCAGCACGGCGCCGACGCCGTTCGCTTCCGCGATCTGCCGAATGCCGTCAGCGAGCCCGTCGCTCAAGTCGATGCACGAGGTCGTGACCCGGTTGCCGGCGAGCGATCGACCGAGCCGTACTCGCGGATTCGGTCTCAGGTACCGTTCGACACACGCCGTCATGGTCTCCGGCGCGTTCAGTCCGCCGAGTTGGAGACACTCGAGGCCCGCCGTTGCAGCTCCGAGCGTTCCGCTCACCCAGAGATCGTCGCCAGGCCGGGCGCCCCTTCGCAGCAGGACGCGGCGCCGGCGGCATGCGCCCATCAGTGTGACATCCACGACCAGCCCGCCCGGCGACCGCGAGACGTTTCCGCCGACGAGCGCCACACTGTATTGGCCCGCGAGCGCCAGGAATCCGTCGACGATCTCTTCGATGTCACTCGCGGGAAGGGCCTCGGGCAAGACCAGAGACAGAAGCGCGGCGCGCGGCAACGCGCCCATGGCGGCGAGGTCGCTCAGGTTGACGGCCAGCGAACGATGCCCGATGGAAGCTGGCGGCGCAAACGCGCGATCGAAGTGAACGCCCTCGACCAGCGCGTCGATCGTGAGGACGTCGACCTGGTTCCGCGCGGGCTCGACGACGGCCGCATCGTCGCCGATCCCGACCAGGACCCAGCCGGGAGCCTGCCCGACCCGGCTGCGGATGAGGTCGATGATGCCGTGTTCCCCGATATCCCCGGCGCTACTTGGCGTACTCAACGGCGCGGGTCTCGCGGATGACGGTGACCTTGATCTGACCGGGATACTCCAGCTCGTTCTCGATGCGCCGCGCGATGTCCTTCGAGAGCCACACCGCTTCCTCGTCGGTCACCTTCTCGCTCTCGACCATGATGCGGATCTCGCGGCCCGCCTGGAGCGCGAACGCCTTCGAGACCCCCTTGAACGAGTCGGCGATGCCTTCGAGCTTCTCGAGCCGCTTCACGTACGACTCGAGGATGTCGCGACGCGCGCCCGGCCGCGCGGCCGAGATGGCATCAGCCGCCTGGACGATCATGGCCTCGAGCGACGGCCAGTCGGTGTCCATGTGATGCGACGCGATGGCGTCGACGACTGGCGCCGACTCGCCGTGCTTGCGAAGGAAATCGACGCCGATCTCCAGGTGCGTCCCCTGGATCTCGCGGTCGATGGCCTTGCCGATGTCGTGCAGGAACGCCGCGCGGACGGCCACGTTGGTCTGCAGCCCGAGCTCGCGCGCCATGGTGCCGGCCAGGAAGGCGACTTCCTTCGAGTGGCTCAGGACGTTCTGCCCGTAGCTCGTCCGGAACTTGAGACGGCCCATCAGGCGGAGCACTTCGGGATGCAAGTCGTGCATCCCCAGCTCGAAGGCGGCGGCTTCGCCGTCGCGCCGCACTTCCTCTTCCAGCTCCGCATTGACCTTCTCGACCACCTCTTCGATCCGCGCGGGGTGGATTCTGCCGTCGGCGATGAGCTTCTCGATGGCCTTCTTGGCGATCTCCCGGCGGTAGGGATCGAACCCGGACAGGATGATGGCGCCCGGCGTATCGTCGACGATGAGGTCGACGCCCGTTGCGATTTCAAGGGCCCGGATGTTCCGGCCCTCACGCCCGATGATGCGGCCCTTCAGATCGTCGCTCGGCAGGTCGACGACCGAGACCGTCGTCTCGACGGCGTGCTCGGCGGCGCTGCGCTGGATGGCTTCGGTCACGAGCTGCCGTGCCCGCGCGGCCGCCGTTTCCCGCGCCTCCGCCTCGAGGCGCTTGACGAGGTTGGCGGCGTCGCGGCGCGCGTCGGCCTCGAGCTGCTTGAGCAGGATGTCCCGGGCTTCGTCCGAGGTCAGACCGGCGACGCGCTGGAGCTCGCGCTGCTGGTCCGCGACGAGCTGTTCGTACCGCGTGGCGGATTCGTTGGCGGAGCGCTCGCGCTTGGAGACCGCCGTCTCCTGTGCCCGCAGGTCGCGATCGCGCTGTTCGAGCGAGCCGACCCGCTCAGCGAGCTTCTCCTCGCGGCGCGAGACGGCCTGTTCGAGGCCGGCGACCTGCTGCCGGCGCTCCCGGGCCTGCTTTTCGGCTTCGACGAGCAGGTCGTGCGTCTTCTCCTTCGCCTCGAGAAGGGCTTCCTTCTTCCGGGTTTCCGCCTCGCGCGTGCCGTCGGCGACGAGCTTGGCGGCGTGCGCCTCGGCTCGGCCGACCGTTTCCGCGGCGAGGCGCTTCCGGTTGCCGATCCAGACGAAGAACCAGACGCCCCCGGCCACCGCGGTGACCAGGAGATTCACGGCGAAGATCCAATATCCGCTCATGCCGCGTCCTTTCGAGACTCACGCGAAGGCCGAGTCTCGCGGGGCCAATGGCACCCGGGTTGAGCGGGGAGGCCCCGCGGCAACGGAACCAGAGGAGGGAGCCAGTCGGTAAAGCCCCCGCTTTGCCGTGTGGCGAGCTCGTTGAACCTGCGCCTAGCAGGTGGAACCGCTTGTAAGCCGCGTTTCAGGCTTCCTCCAACGGAGGCATGCACACCGCGCGGCATCGCAGCTCGCTTTCATGGAACGTTGGCTCAAGCGAGCCTTCGACCATCACGGGCAAAGCAGGGAACCCGCAAAATTCCTGGCGTGATCTTAGACCGGTGACCCCCGCGGGTCAAGAGATGCCGCCTGCAGCGCCTCGTCCAGAAGTCGTTCGATCCGCTTGAGTTGCTCGGAGGTCGCAAGGTCGGTCCGGCCGATGCCGTCGCGGGTGCGGAAGAATTCGTCGGCGATGTTCAGCGCGGCCAGCACGGCCAGCCGCAGGGTATCCGCGCTCGGCGTCACTTCGGCGGCGGCCTTCATCTTGGCGTCGACGTAGCTCGCGAGCGACTCGACGTAGCCCTGGTCCAGACGGCTTCGAATCGGGTAGCTCTGCCCGAGGATCTCCACCGGCACGAGGGATTCGGCCATGGCTCCCTCTAAAGGTTGAGCGACTCAATCTGCTCCAGCAGGGAGCTCACACGCGTTCGGACCTCGTCGCGCTCGTGGCGCAACGCGGTCACGTCGGCCGACAACGTGTCGGCCTCGGCCACTCTCGCCCGAGCCAGGTCCAGCTCCTTGGTCAGCCGTCCGTTCTCTTCGAGCGCCCTGGCCTGGTCGGACCTGAGACGCCCGACCAGCGCCACGAGCGCCTTGACCTTCTCTTCGAGCCGTTCGAGCGGATCCAGGTCGGCCACGCGGCTTGCCTTCGCCATGTCTGCGAACTCCGGAATCGGGACACCCACGCGGCGTCAGGACCTGGCCGCCGCCGCTGCTGCCGCGCGAGACTGCTCGGCGATCTTCCCGAAGGCCTTCGGATCGGTGACGGCCAGATCGGCAAGGTGCTTCCGATCGATGGCGATGCCGGCCAACTTCAGGCCGTGCATGAACTCGCGGTAGGTCGTGCCGTTCTCGCGCGCCGCGGCGTTGATGCGCACGACCCACAGCCGGCGGTAGTCGCGCTTCTTGTTGCGCCGGCCGACAAACGCGTACTTGAGGGCGGTGTCGACGGCTTCCTTCGCCGCACGGTACAACTTGCCCTTGTTGGCGTAATACCCCTTGGCCCGTGACAGCAGCTTCTTGCGCTTGGCGCGCCTCACGGTGCCACGCTTCACTCTTGGCATGTCGTCGCTCCTGAGCTTTCATTGGGCAGCCGTCACGCGGCGGCCCTCGTGCCTGTTCGGAATCGAAGCCGATCGAGGGGGGTGGCTGTCCCCATCTCCCAGCGCTTCGATGCCGCCATTCAGGTTACAGGTTATAGGTTACAGGTTATAGAGGATCACGACGGCTCGCGGCTCCTCAGGGCCTGTACCCTGTACCCTGTAACCTGTACCCTCTAACCTATTTGTACGGCAGCATCCTCTCGAGCGTTTTCTGATCCTGCTTCGCCACGACGTGCGTTCCCGCCAGCTGGCGCTTCCGCTTGGTGGTCTTGCTCGTCATCAGATGGCGCGCGAACGCGGATCCCCGGAGGAACTTCCCGGTGCCGGTCTTCTTGAACCGCTTGGCGGCGCCGCGATGGGTCTTCAACTTCGGCATGACGTCTCGATCTCCTTCGAATCCCGATCTGTTCGGCCTCGTATGGCTACTCGCTGTCCGCCGGCGCCGGTTCGGCCGCGTCCGCCCCGGCAGGGGCCGCCGGCTTCGCCGCTCGCGGCGGCGGAGGTGCCTTCACGGCCCCGGGCTTGCGCGACAGGATGGTGTGCATCGTGTTGCCTTCCATCTTCGGCATGTTCTCCGGCACGGCGAGCTCGGCCAGTTCCCCGATGAGCCGCGTCAGGATCCGCCGCCCGATTTCCGGGTGCGCCATCTCGCGCCCCCGGAAGAAGATGGTGGCCTTCACCTTGTCGCCGTCGGTGATGAAGCGCTCGATGTGCTTCTTCTTGAACTGGTAGTCGTGCTCGTCGACCTTCGGCCGGAACTTGATCTCCTTGACCTCGATCACCTTCTGGTGCTTCCGGGCTTCGCGCGCGCGCTTCTGTTCCTGGTACTGGTACTTGCCGAAGTCCATGATCCGGCAGACCGGCGGCGTGGCCGCCGCGGCCACTTCGACCAGGTCGAGCCCGCGCGAGCGGGCGATGGTGAGCGCCTGTTGGGGCGCCATGATTCCCAGTTGCTGGCCGGTGTCGTCGATCACACGGATTTCCCGCACGCGGATGCGCTCGTTCACCCTGGTGCGTTCTTCACGACGCGGACCGGATCGATCGAAAGCGATAGGATCCTCCTTCTGCTGCGGGCTAGTGGCCCTTGCGCCGAATTTCGTCCTGGGCGGCCTCGATAAAGGCGGCGACGGGCCGGGCGCCCTGGTCGCCCGAAACCCGGCTGCGGACCGATACGCTCCCCTCGGCCATCTCGCGGTCGCCTACGACGAGCATGTACGGGACCTTCTGGAGCTGTGCTTCCCGGATCTTGTACCCGATCTTCTCCTGCCGCGCATCGAGCTCGACGCGCAGCCCGGCGCCCGCCAGCTCGTCACGGATCGAGGCCGCGAACGCCTGATGCCGATCCGCGATGGGCAGCACGACCGTCTGGACCGGCGCGACCCACAGCGGGAACGCGCCCGCGTGCTCCTCGAGCAGCAGGGCGATGAAGCGCTCGAAGCTGCCGAAGATCGCGCGGTGGATGACGACCGGCACGTGCTCCGCGTTGTCGGCTCCGATGTACTTCAGGTGGAACCGCTGCGGGAGCTGATAGTCGAGCTGGATCGTGGCGCACTGCCACTTGCGCCCGAGCGCGTCGGTCACCGCGAAGTCGATCTTCGGGCCGTAGAAGGCGCCGTCGCCCTCGTTGACGGTGTACTCCTGGCCGGCGCGCGCGAGCGCCTGCTTCAGCTCCGATTCCGCATGGTCCCAGCTCGCCTTCTCGCCCAGGAATTCCTCGGGCCGCGTCGCGAGCTTCATCTCGGGGACCAGGCCAAAGTCACCGTATACCTGGTGCACCAGGCGAAGCAGGCGTTCGACCTCTTCGCCAATCTGTTCCTCGGTGATGAAGATGTGCGCGTCGTCCATGATGAACTCGCGCACGCGCGTCAGGCCGCTCAGCACGCCCGACGCTTCCATCCGGTGCAGCACGCTCTGCTCGTGAATCCGCAGCGGCAGATCGCGGTAACTGCGTACCTCGCTGCCGAAGATGAGCATGTGGCCGGGGCAGTTCATCGGCTTGAGGCTCGCCTGCTCCTCGTCGCCCGAAGCCTCCATCAGGAACATGTTCTGCCGGTAGTGGCCCCAATGCCCGGAGGTCTCCCAGAGCGCCTTGTTGAACACGAGCGGCGCGCGGACCTCGACGTAGCCGGCGGGGAGGAGCACCGACCTCATGTAATTGGCGAGCAGGTTGATGAGGACCGTGCCTTTCGGCAGCCAGAACGGTTCGCCCGGAGCCCAGGGATGGAACATGAACAGGCCGAGCTCCCGCCCGAGCTTCCGGTGGTCGCGCTTCTTCGCTTCCTCGAGCCTGGCGAGATGCGCCTTGAGCTCGGACTCCCGGGCGAACGCGGTGCCGTAGATGCGCTGCATCGGCTGATTGCGCGCGTCGCCCTTCCAGTACGCGTTCGACGTGCTGAGCAGCTTGAAGGCCCGGAGTCGCCCCGACGCCGGAACGTGCGGCCCGGTGCAGAAGTCGATGAAGGCGTCCTCGATGGTGTAGCACGACACCACCGGTCCGCCCTTCTCCTCGATGAGCTCGACCTTCAGCGGCTCGCCCCGGCCGGCAAAGTACGACTTGGCCTCTGCTTTGGGGAGGAGCTTCCGCTCGAATCGGAGGTTCCGCTCCGCGATCTCGCGCATCTTCGCTTCGATGGCGTCGAGATCCTCCGGCACGAACGGGCGCTCGACGACGAAGTCGTAGAAGAAGCCCTCGTCGGTCGCCGGGCCGACGCCGCACTGCGCACCCGGGAACAGGTTCGTGACGGCCGCCGCCATCAGGTGCGCGGTGCTGTGCCGGAGCAGCGCCAGCGCCTCGGGACTCTCGGCGGTGACCAGGCGGACCTCGCTATCGCGTTCGAGCGCGAACGACAGGTCGACGAACTGGCCATTTACGACGGCCGCCAGGGCGGACTTCGCCAGCTGCGGCGAGAGGAGCGCCGCGAGATCGGCGACGGATGCTCCCGCAGTCGTTTCCCTGCGGGACCCGTCAGGAAGCGTAATCGTGACCTGGTTCATCTACGAGAACTTCGAGACCCGGGCGTCACCCTTCGGCCGTTGGCACCCGACACCTTCCGAGCTCTGGCCCAGGCAGCGGGGAAGTGGTAGGCACGGGCGGACTCGAACCGCCGACCTCCTGCGTGTCAAGCAGGCGCTCTAACCATCTGAGCTACGCGCCTAGGTCTTGAAAAGACAAGGCTTACGGACCAGCCAGTATAGCAACCGTGTCGAGGACGCGTCAACGAGAGGAGCGCCTGCCAGCCTCGGGCGTGACCCCGGCGGATACCGTGGCGACGCGACGCCACTGCGGCATCCCCCGGGATCGACGGCGCCCGGAGCATCGTGCGGACGGGCCCTACTTGACGGCGAGCTTGAGGGCCTTGCCCGCGCTGAATCGCGCGACGCGGCGTTTGGCGATCTTGATGGCAGCACCGGTCTGAGGATTGCGGGCCGTCCGCGCCTTGCGCTGCGAGGTCTTGAAGGTGCCGAATCCCACGAAGGTCACCGTGTCGCCCTTCTTGAGCGTCTTGGTGATCGTGTCGAGCAGCGCATCGATGACGGACGAGGCTGCCACCTTCGTCACGCCCGTGTCTGCCACGACCTTGCCGATCATGTCCTGCTTGTTCATGCATCCTCCTCTTGGCGCGAAACGTGTCTGCCCGGGTGAGACATGGGTGTCGCCCGAATCGGCCGTTTCGGCACTCCGGTTGACTACGAGCTCGTGATCACTTCTGTACGCCTGTGCCGCTCGCGGCCAGGCGCTCGACCGCCTTGTCGAGGGTGGGATCGCCTTGTGGCATCGCCGCGCCGAACTCCACGTCCGGCTGAGGGACATCGATTGTCGGTTTCACGCCGCGCTCGTGGATGGGCGCTGCGGCGGGCGTCAGGTACCACGCATACGACATCCAGAGCCCGCCCCCATCCGGGAGCTTGAACAAGCGCTGCAACGCCGCGCGGCCGTTCGTGCGTTCGCCCAGGAGTTCCGCGCGGGAGTTGCCGGAGAGTGCCGAGGCGAAGAGCTCCGCCGCGCCGGAACTGCCCGCGTCGACCAGCACGGCGACGGGACTCTGGATGGTGGCGTCTTGCGGGACGGCCGCGACGATCTGCCGGTCGGCGCCCCTGGTCTCGAGCATCGCGAGCGTGCCGGAGCGCACGAAGAGCCGGGCCGTCTCGAGCCCCGAAGGCAACGGTCCGCGTGCGGTCGAGCGCACGTCGATCACGAGCCGCCGCGCGCCACTCTTCGCCAGGTCCGCCGCGCACGCGGCGACCTCCGCTCGCGTCCGCTCGGTGAACTCGGGGATCCGGATGTAGCCGACCGACTCGTTCACCATGCGCGTCGTGGGCGGCAGCGTCGTCAGCACGGACCGCGTGATCTCGATCATGTGCGGGTCGGCCGCATTCCCCCGGATGACCGCGAGCGCGACGGCCGAGCCGGGCTTGCCCCGCAGGAGCCGCGTGCCTTCCCAGACCGACATCTCCCGCGTGGGCTGCCGGTCGATGAGCCGGATGAAATCTCCCGTTCGCAGCCCGGCTTTCGCGGCGGGCGACAGGTCGCGCACGCCGATGATGCGGAGGTAGTACTGGCGAGTGAGGTCGATGCCGAGCTCGCCTGCCGCGAGGGTGTCGCCCTGCTCGAGCTGCCGGACCTGTTCGGCACTGAGGAACGCGCTGTCCGGATCGAGCGAATCGGCGAGCCCGTGCATGGCGCCGTGCATCAGCTTGTCGGCGTTCACGTCCTCCACGTAGTTGCTCGTGGTGAGGCTGAACACTTCGTCGAACACGCGCAGGTGCGGGTACGCCTCCTGCCGGGCCATCACGCCGCCGAGGTATCCGCCGACGACGGCGAAAACGAGAATCGGTGCCGAGAGGAGCACCACGATCAGACGGGAGCGAGGTGTCATGTCGATCCGTTAAAATCTAGCGTTTCTTGAGCCATTCTACCGGATCGACGGGCTTGCCGTCGATTCGCAATTCGAAGTAGACGAGCGGCCCGCCGGCGCTCGCGCCTGGCAGCGAGGCGCCCGTCGAGCCCACGCTCTGGCCCCTCGCCACGCGCGAACCCGCCCTGACGCTCATGTCCGCGAGATTCCCGTAGAGCGAGTATGCCTGGTTGCCATGATCGACGATGACCAGGTTGCCGAAGCCGGTGAAGACGTCGGCGAAGGCGACCGCGCCCTCGTGCACGGCGAAGACCGGCGAGTTCGGCCGCGCGGCGATCTCGACCCCGTTCCGGATGATGGCGGTGTTGAACCTCGCGTTGCGCTGGAGCCCGAACCTCGTGAGGACCCGGCCGTCCGCCGGCCAGTCGATGGCTCCGCGAAACGGCGCCAGCGGGAGACTCGGCGTCGCGTCGGCCGCGCGTCCGGTCCCGGCCATGCGTGCGAGCGCATCCTGGATCTGCTGCTGGGCCGCCTGGAGGTCGGCCACCCATCGGGCGTTCATGTCCCGAGTGGCATCGATCTGCGCGATGAGCGCTTCGCGCGCCGCGGCGGCTTTCTCGGCTTCGAGTTTGGAGGTGCGCGCCTCCGCCTGCAGCGTTCCGAGCCGCTCGCGCTTCTGTCGAAGCCCCGTGATGGCGGCGGTCAGCTCGGCGAGCGTGCGGCGGTGCTCCTGGACGCGCTGGGCGTCGAGGACCTGGAGTGCCGACACGAAGCGGTACGCGCGGCCCATCTCCCGCAGATCGTCCACGCCGAGCATCAGCCTGAGGTAGCCCGCCTGGCCGAGCTTGTAGAGCTCGACGAGACGGGCCGAGAGCCCGGGCACCTGCGCCCGGGCCCGCTCCTGCAGCGCGGCCAGGCGCGACGAGGCGTCGGCGATCTGCTGTTCGGTGTCGGTGAGCTCGCGCGTCGTCCGTTCGTATTCCTCGGTGCGAAGGTCGCGCTCGACCTCGAGACGCCGCAGCTCGCCCAGCATCGAGCGCTCGCGAGACGCCAGCGCATCGGCTTCCCTGCGCAACGCCCGGATGCGATCGGCGGCGCGACGGTTCAGCGCTTCCGTCTCGAGCCGCTGGACCTGCGCCGGCGCGAGCTGCGGACGGGCCTCGCCGCCGGGATTCGCCAGCACGGCAACGCTCACGCACGCGATCGCGCGGAGGGGCGCCAGGCGA
This sequence comes from uncultured Acidobacteriota bacterium, assembly GCA_963695795.1. Lineage (GTDB taxonomy): Bacteria > Acidobacteriota > Vicinamibacteria > Vicinamibacterales > JAKQTR01 > CAVOHU01. The sequence goes on from CAVOHU010000005.1 coordinate 548,101, forward strand.
CCGGCGTACCTAGAACAACGGCTTTCCGTCGATGTCAGACGGAATCGCGACATTGAAGTACTTCAGAATCGTCGGCGCCAGGTCGATCACGCCGGCTCGCTCCGACGTGAACCGGCGGTTGGAGATGATCACGCCCGGGATGCTCTGGTAGTCGAAGCCGCAATGATCGCCGCTCCACTTCTTCATGTTCGGATAGAAGAGGCCCGATGGCGATCCTCCGAGCGTCGTCTGCCACGACACGCGATAACCGTCCACCATGCCGACCTGGAGGTCCGGCGCGTCCTTCACGAACTCGCCGGTGTAGATGTCATCCCGCTTGTAGACGTTGCTGACGATCCGCGTTCCCGTCGCGGGATCGGTCATGGCCATCAACTTCGCCGCAAGCTCGCCGGCCAGCGCCTGGTAGTCGGCGCCGGGATTCACGATGCCCTGGCCCTCGCGCCCGCGGACGTTGAAGAAGATCTGGCCGAGCCCCATCGCGTACGCCCTGGACCTCGCCCAGTCCACGTTTTCCCAGAACTGCCCGCTGCCGAGGAACAGGTTGTCGAGCGTCTTCTGATCGGTGCGGGCCCCGGTCACCGCGAGGTAGCCCTCCTGCACGAGCCACGTGTTGAGGTTGACCGCCGTGCGGAACGAATGGAACCCGTGATCCGACATGACGATGACGACCGTCCCGGGATCGACCCGCCTGAGCACTTCGCCGACCAGATCGTCGGCCCGGCGGTAGACCCGCTCGATGGCATCGCCGTATCTCGCCGCGAGCGCCGCGTCGTACATCGGGTGGCCCGGGTCGAGGAACCTCCACATCATGTGCTGCACGCGGTCGGTCGACTCGCTGACGCCGATGAGCAGATCCCACTGTTTCGCTGCCAGCCGATCGAGGAGGATCTTTGCCCGATCGTCGAACGCGCGGAACAGATCGTCCATGAACGTCTGCTCGTCGATGCGATCCTCGTTGAGCGGCCAGGTCGCCTCCGCCCAGCCGAGCGTGCGATAGACTCCCAGCCGATCGTAGAGATCCTTCGAGAAGCTCGACGGCGCGGAGATCGGCACGGCGGGCGAGTCCGGCCGCCAGTTGATCGGCGAGACGTAGAGCTGCAGATCCTGGCCGGCCTTGACGAGAAACAGCTGCGCCATGCCGCGGATGCGGACGAGGAGGTTCACCCGGAACTCGAGGGGAATCCACCGGCTCCATTCGCCCTGCGCGAGCGAGATGGTCGTGCTCTGGATCGTGATGGACGCCTGGCCGCTTCCGCGGCGCCATGTGATGTCGATTGGCAGCCGAATATCATCGTGAGCCGCCAGCGCGGCCAGCGTCGCCTTGTCGCCGGCGGACTGCGAGGCGCCCTTCGCGAGGAGAGCGCGCTGCCGGGCTTTGACGATGGGATTCGGCGGGCCGACCAGTTCCGTCCTCGCCGCGTCACCGTCGAAGACGAGCCGCTTGAGGATCCCGCCCATCTCCGTATTGCCTTCCTCGTAGCGGCTCAGGTCGGTGGCGAAGTAGTAAAAGGTCCCGATCGTTCCGCGGATGTCCGGAAGCGGCAGGCCCGAGAGCATCTCGCCGTGCTCGGTCGTCTCCGGCGGAAACGTGTCCGGCACCGTCAGGACGCTCGATCGCACGCCCGCCTTCCCGGCCGTGACCCAGAAGGAGGTCCCGCCGCGGATCGACGTGATGCGGGGCGCCTTCACCGGGATGTAGTTGAAGAGGAACTCGGGCGGCGTCTTCTTCACGAGCCCGAGGTCCGGCATGTAGGTCTTCGGGTCGCGCACGAGGAAGTCGAAGATGTTGTGCTTCCCAGCCTGGACCCCGGTCGCAAACGATGCCCACGAGGCCGGAGATTCCGGCGAGTGGCTGGTCGTCAGCCGGCACTCGCCACCCTGGGCGGCCAGCCGCGCCATGTTCGGCAGCTTGCCGTCGGTCATCCACCGCTCGGTGAGCCGCGGGTCCATCCCGTCGAATCCGAGGATGACGACCTTCTGGGAGAAGCGCTGCGGTGATGGCGACGCTCCGCGTCCGCACGACGCGAGGCACGCCCCGGCGGCACACGCGAGAACCAGGGTGACGCGCAGGACGGGGTGTTGTCGCATCAGAAATCGATCAGAGATCGCAGTATACCGTACGGGATCGCGCGACTCCGCCCGGTAGCCGGCTACGCAGGCGCGGGGCCGGCTCGCGCCGCACGCCGCCCGCGAGCCTCCGAGTCATGAGATGCTAGGGCGATGCGAATCGTGGGCGTCGACTTCGGTACCCGGCGGATCGGACTCGCCGTCGCGGATCCGAGCCTCACGCTGGCCACCCCGCTCGATACGATCGCCGCCGGCGCCTCTCCCGCTGAATCCGCGGCGTTGACGGCGTCGTCGATCCGGACGCTCGTGACCGGGGATGAACCGGTCGGCGCGATCGTCGTCGGCGTGCCTCGTCATCTGGATGGCACGCCGAGCGAGCAGACCGGGGAGGCGCTCGCTTTCGGGCGGGCCCTCGGTGAGGCGTCGCGGGCCGAGATCGTGTTCATCGACGAGCGCCTGACCAGCCGCGAGGCCGAAGAGCGCCTGGCGCTCCGCGAGAAGGACTGGCGGGCCCGCAAGAAGCGTTTGGACGCTGCCGCCGCGGCCGTCATCCTCCAGGAGTATCTCGACCTCCGGCAGCAGCGTGAACGCCACGCGAAGGAGACCGCGTAGTGCGGCGCGCGAGGCCGGCCCTCCTCCTGGGCATCGGACTCGGTGTGGCGGCCGTGGCGATCGCCTCGTGGATCGAACAGCGCCGCCTGTCGACGCCGTACCAGGGTTACTCCGGCTCGGACCTGTTCGTCGAAATCCCGGCCGGAATCGGACCGGTGTCGATCGGCCGGGAACTGGTGCGAACCGGCGTGGTGGCCGACCTGCTGACCTATCGCGTGGCGCTCTGGCGAAGCCACGCGGCCACACGGCTCAAGGCCGGTGAGTACCGGTTCGATCATCCGATGACACCTGCCGAGGTGATCGTCAAGCTCGTCGCAGGAGACGTGTATCTTCGGACGGTGACATTCCCGGAAGGGCTGACCATTCGCCAGATGGCCCAGTTGTACGAGTCTCGCGGCTTCGGCACCTCCGGCGATTTCATCGGAGCGGCATCCGATCCGTCCCTTGTCGAACCGCTGGATCGCGGCGCGCGCGATCTCGAAGGCTACCTGTTCCCCGAGACCTACGCCATCGGTCGCCGTACGACGGCGGGGGAACTGGTGACCCTGATGGTCCGCCGTTTCGGATCCGTCTACGATGAGGGGTTGTCGCGGGTGGCACGAGACCGCGGGCTGAGCCTGCGCCAGGCGGTGACGCTCGCGTCGATGATCGAAAAGGAGACCGCCGTCGCTTCGGAGCGCGCGCTCGTGTCGGCGGTCTATCACAACCGCCTCGCGCGGAGGATGGGGTTGCAGTGCGATCCGACGGTGATCTATGCCCTGGACCGCGCCGGCCGCTACTCCGGCAACCTCACGCGCGAGAACCTGAAGTTCGACTCGCCCTACAACACGTATCGATACGCGGGCCTTCCGCCGGGGCCCATCGCGGCGCCCGGCCGGGCATCACTCGAGGCTGCCGTGCGGCCCGCCGCCGTGGACTACCTCTACTTCGTCAGCCGCAACGATGGGTCGCACGTATTCTCGTCGACGCTCGCCGAACACGCCCGGAACGTTCGCAAGTACCAGCCGGCGGTCGCCTCGTCGCCTCGCGGCGGACGATCCGCCGGCGGCGCCGCACGGAACCCGACACGGCCTCGACGCTAGCGCTCCGCCCACTTCAACTTCCGCCGAAGCACCTCGTAATAGCTGCGCGGAGACGTGCGAACCAGGTGCGCTGGCCGTTCGGCCCGCCTGATCCGGACGAGGTCGCCGCCCTGCAGTTCGAGGCCGAGCTGACCGTCGAATGTCGCGTAGGCAGGGTCCTTCGAGGCGGTGAGCAGGGGCTGCACCACGACCTCCGCGGAGGCGGGGATCACGAGCGGCCGGTGGGTGAGGGTGTGAGGCGCGATCGGGTTCAGGATGAACGCATCGACGGCCGGATGCACGATGGGGCCGCCGGCGGAGAGATTGTAGGCCGTCGATCCGGTCGGGCTCGAGATGATGATCCCGTCGGCGAGGAACCTCGCCACGAGCTCGGTGCCGACCGACACGGAAAACTCGACGACCCGAGAGAGCGCTCCGCCGGTCACCACCACGTCGTTGAGCACGACCCGGTTGTAGATGCCCGATCCGTTGCGCTCGGCCTGGGCCCTCAGCATCATCCGGATCTCGATCGTCGCCGTCCCGGCGATCGCCTGATCGAGCGACGAATAGAGGTCTTCCTGCCCGGCCTCGGTCAGGAATCCGAGGCTGCCGAAGTTCACGCCGAGAATCGGGATTTCGAGCCCGGCCTGCGCCACGCGATCCGCCATGCCGAGCAGCGTGCCGTCGCCTCCGAGCACGAGCAGCATGTCCACGGCCTGCGCGATCTCGTCGCGGCCGACGAGCTGGCGGTGCCCTCTGCCCATCAGGCCGGGAGTTTCCAGCTCGAAGACCGGCTCGACGCCCTTCCGCTCCAGCCAGCGCTCGATCGACGCCAGCTCGTTTGCGGCAGCCGTTAACCCGGGTTTCAACACGATGCCGATGCGCCGGATGGGCGAACGCGTGTCTGGAGTCACAGCGGGTCCTTCTCGAGGAGCTGAGGGCTGGCCGCGGCGAGTGCCGCGTCGGAAGACGGCCTGAGATGGAGCAGGTATTCCTGGTTCCCGGACGCGCCAGTGATGGGCGACGGCGTGGCCGCGACCGCCTCGAGTCCGGCGCCGGCGGCCGCCGCCCTGACGCGATCCATCACGGATCGATGCGTGGCAGCATCCTTGACGAGGCCGCCCTTGCCGACCTCGTGCCTGCCGGCCTCGAACTGCGGTTTGACGAGCGCGACGATGTCGGCGCCTGGCGTCAGGACCGCGGGCACACCAGGGAGAATGAGCCGGAGCGAGATGAACGAGACGTCGATCGTCACGAGGTCCACCCGTCCGGGAAGCCAGGAAAGCTCGAGGTTCCGTGCGTTGCGGTGCTCGAGCACGACGACTCGTGGGTCTTCCCGCAGCCGCCAGTCGAGCTGGCCGTGGCCGACATCGAGCGCAACGACGCGCGCCGCGCCCCGGCGGAGCAGCACGTCGGTGAACCCGCCGGTCGATGCGCCGATGTCGAGCGCCTGCCTGAGGTCGACGGCGATACCGAACTCGTCCAGTGCGTGGGCCAGCTTCACGCCGCCGCGGCCGACATAGGGGAAGTCGGGTTCCGAGACGGTGATGCCGGATTCGATGTCAACCGGCGTCCCCGCCTTGTCCACGCCGCGGCCGTCCACTCGCACACGGCCGGCCAGGATAAGCGATCGCGCCCGCTCTCTCGACGGGGCGAGACCGCGGTCGACGAGCAGCGAGTCGAGGCGGGCGCGTTTCACCGTCACGAGCTCCTGGCAACCACCCACTCCGCGATCTCCGCCAGCCGGCTCGACGAGGGCCCGACCTCTCGTGCCGCACCGACGGCCTCGCCGACCGCGACGCGAGCGAGCCGCCTCGATTCGTCCAGGCCGAAGAGCGCCGGGTAGGTCGGCTTGCCGGCGGCGGCGTCCTTGCCCGCCGTCTTGCCGAGGTGCTCCGCCTCGCCCTCGACGTCGAGGATGTCGTCGACGATTTGGAAGGCCAGGCCCAGCGCGGCGGCGTATCGATCGACGGCATCGAGCTGCGCGCCGGACGCGCCCGCCATGATGGCGCCCGAGACGGCCGAGGCCCGGATGAGCGCGCCCGTCTTGCGGGCGTGCATGTCGCGCAGTCCCGTCGCGTCGAGGACGGCATCCTGCGCATGCCCGGCCATCCGGAGATCGATCGCCTGGCCGCCGACCATGCCCGACGCGCCGGCGGCCTCGGCGATGCGCCCGACGACGGCCATCTTCCGTTCGGAGAGCTCCGGCATTCCGTTCGAGTCCGGCTCGCGCGCCAGGAGCGCGAAGGCCTCGGCCAGCAGACCGTCGCCCGCAAGAATGGCCATCCCCTCGCCGTGCACGACATGGAGCGTCGGCTTCCCGCGCCGGAGCGTGTCGTTGTCCATGGCCGGCAGGTCGTCGTGAATGAGCGAGTAAGTGTGGATCATCTCGATCGCGCACGCGGCCGGCATCGCGAGCCGCTGTCGTCCGGCATCCCCGGGCGCCACGGCCTCAGCCGAGGCCAGCACGAGGATGGGCCTGAAGCGCTTGCCCCCGGCGAACACGCTGTACCGCATCGCTTCGCCGATGACGGCGGGGCCGAGGTGCTCCGGGAGGGCACGTGCGAGCGCTTCGTCGACTTGGGCCCGGGTCGCGTTCAGGTACCCCTCGAGGGATTGCGGCGGCGCGGCGGTCACCGGGCCCGGCCCTTCTCGGGGCGATCGGCGGCTCCGCCCGAACGACGTAAGTCCTCATCGGCGGCGGCGGGGACCGCGCCGGCGATTGCGTCCGGCGCAGGCTTGATCTCCCCGCGCTCGTCGAGGATTTCGATTCGTCGCTCGGCTTCCTCGATCCTTGCGTGGCAGAACCGCGAGAGCTGAACGCCGCGTTCGTAGAGCTCCAGCGAAGTCTCGAGCGAGAGGTCGCCCTCCTCGAGCTTCTTCACGACCGACTCGAGCTCGGCGATCGCCGCTTCGAAGTCCTTGATATTCAGTTCCATGGCGTCGTTGGTTCCTTCACCTCGCACGAAATCGAGCCCTCGTGCAGCGTGACATGGACCGTCTCTCCCGCCGACACCGTCGATGCCGCGCGGACGATCCGGGTGCGATCCGCATTCCAGCACACGGCATAGCCGCGCGCGAGGACGGCGAGCGGGCTGAGGCTGTCGAGGCGGCCGGCGAGCGATCGCCAGCGGATATCGGACGCGTGGAACCGCCGGCCGATCGCGGTTCGAAGCTGCACGTCAGCCTGGCCCATGCGCGCGCGGACCCGGCCGAGCGAGCGGCGCAGGTCCGTCCCCTCGAGCCGCACGCGGAGTTCCTGCAGCGCGCGCCCGCGACGGGCGACGACGCCGCGCGCCGAGCGCTGGAGATCGAATGTCAACTCCGCGACATGACGGCTCCTGAGCGCGAGGTGCCCGCGGAAACCCGCGAGGGCTGGCCTGGCCATCAGCCGTTCGAGACGCAGCCGGCGCGCGTGCAGGATCGCCCTGCCCGCCGCGGCTGCGCGCTCCGTCAATCGATCGATGCGCGATCGCAACTCCTCTCGAGCCGCGACGACAATTTCCGCGGCCGCCGATGGCGTGGGCGCCCGGAGGTCGGCGACCAGGTCGGAAAGCGTCACGTCGGTCTCGTGACCGACCGCAGAGATGAGCGGGACCGGGCAGCGCGCAATCGCCCTCGCGACCTCTTCCTCGTTGAACGCCCAGAGGTCCTCGATGGCGCCGCCGCCGCGTCCGGCGATGACGACATCGACACCCTCAATCCGGCCGACCGCATCGATGGCCTTCGCGATCTCACCAGCCGCCTCGTCTCCCTGCACCCGGGTCGGCGCGATGACGAGGTGCGCGCCCGGATACCGGCGCGACAGCACCTTGATGATGTCCCGCAGCGCGGCGCCGTCGAGCGAAGTGACGATGCCGATCTTCCGAGGCAGTTGCGGAATCGGGCGCTTGCGGGACGGATCGAAGAGCCCTTCCGCCTGCAGCCTCTTCTTGAGCTGCTCGAGGGCGAGCTGACGGGCCCCGAACCCGCGGGGCTCGAGCAGCTCGCAGACGAGTTGGTACTCACCCTTGGGCTCGTACACGCCGATTCGGCCGCGGGCGATGACCTGCAGCCCGTCCTCGGGCTTGAACTTCACGTTGCGCAGCGCGGTGCGCCACATGACGGCGCGCAGCTGCGCCCCCGAGTCCTTGAGCGTGAAATAGAGATGGCCGGTGTTCCAGAGGCGGCAGTTGGAGATTTCCCCTTCGACCCAGAGGTCGGCATAGCGCGTCTCGAGCAGAGAGCGGATTTCAGCGGTCAGCTCGCTGACGCTCAGGATGCGCGGCCCGGATGTTGCCCGGTCGCCGCCAGAGGGCTCCGGCTCATCGTCCTCGAACGGCAGGTCGATCGGTTCGGCCATGGTCCAGGTCGTCGCCTCAGTACCGCGTCAGGATGCCGCGTCCTCGTCCGATCGAATCGCGCGCAGATCGTCCATCGACAGGTTCAGCCGCTCGATCGCGCGAGCCAGCCCCGTGTCCTCGTCGGCCGTAATCACCACGGCCTGGAATCGCGGATTGTCCGTGGCCGGTTCGAGCCTGGCCGGCATGCCCGTGACGAACCGGTTCAGCGCGCCTTGCCGATCCATGCCGATCACCGAGTCGTGCGGGCCGGTCATGCCAACGTCGGTAATATACGCCGTCCCGCCGGGCAGGATGCGCTCGTCGGCCGTCTGCACGTGCGTGTGCGTGCCCAGGACGGCCGTCACGCTCCCGTCGAGGTGCCAGCCCATCGCGATCTTTTCTGAGGTGGCTTCGGCGTGGAAATCGACGATGACGATCCGGCACGCCTCCTTCAGGCCGGCGACCTCGGAGCGCGCGATGGCGAACGGATCGTCGACCGGGTGCATGAAGACGCGGCCGATGAGATTCACGACCCCGACCGGGCGCCCCGACGAGGTGCGCGCCAGGTAGGTGCCGCGGCCCGGCGCCTGGCCGTTCATGTTTGCGGGCCGCAGCAGCCGCGGCTCGGCCCCGATGTAAGCGATCGTCTCGCGCTTGTCCCAGATGTGATTACCCGAGGTCAATACGTCCACGCCGCGATCGAGCAGCTCGTCGCCCGACTCGCGGGTCACGCCCGACCCGCCGGTCGCGTTCTCGGCGTTGGCGATGGTCAGCTCGACCTGCAGCTCGCGGACGAGCGGCCGGAGGCCGCGCCGGATCAGGTCCCGCCCGGGTCTGCCGAAGACGTCACCGATGAACAGGATGCGCATGAAGCGTCCCGGGTGCGGCGGAGGGTGGGCCTCAGGTGCTCGCGACGCGCGTGACGGGAACCACGATGTCGCGGCCGCGCCGCTCCCCGATCTTCGGAATCCTGACCCGCAGCTCGCCCTTGGCGATCGTGGCGGTGGCGTCGGTCGTGCGGAAGGCGCCGTTCAGCCGGATGGCTCGCGCGAAGCGGCCGAAGTCGCGCTCGACCAGGTGAAAGCTGGCGTCGGTGCGCTCCGAGGGCGGCGGCGGGTTCTTCCCTCCCGCGATGATGAGGACGCTCCCCCGGATGAGGACGCGGATGTCTTCCACGTTCACCCCTGGCAAATCCAGGAGGATCTCCACCGCCTCGTCGGTCTCCACTGCGTCGAGCGTCGGCGACAGCAGGCCGGGCGGCAGGTGCTGATCCGGCGGGCGCGACTGGTCCAGCTCGTCGAACAGCTTGCGGACCGCGTCGGCGAGGTCCGTCTCGCCGGTGAACGGCGATGCCGCGTCAAGCTGGTACATCGTGTCTCATGATCGCACAGTCAATTCGTCCATCGCCAGCACCGATTCGAGCAGCACGGCCGCCCCGCGCGCACAGTCCTCCCACCGGCTGAGCTCGGCGGGCGAGTGGCTGACGCCGCCGACGCTCGGAACGAAGATCATGCCCATCGGCCCCACCCGGGCCATCATCTGCGCGTCGTGCCCGGCGCCGCTCGGCAGGCGGCGATGCGCGAGCCCGAGCCGATCGGCCGCCGCCTCGATAGCGCGCTGGACGTCCGGATGCGCCAGTGCCGCTGCGTGGTGGCTCGTCGGCGAGATCGTGATCGTCGTCCCGGTGCGCCTGGCGATGTCCGCGGCCCGCGCGCGAATCGTATCGGCCAGCCGGGCGATCTTCTGCTCGGAGAGATCCCGCAGCTCGATGGTGTGACGGACGAGGCCGGGCACGACATTCGGGGCGTTCGGCGTCACCGACAGCTGTCCCACGGTGCCGACCTGCCGGCCCGGTTCACTGCCGACGACATCTTTCACCGCCAGCACGAGCTCGGCAGCCGCCACGAGGGCATCGTGCCGGAGCGGCATCGGGGTGGTCCCGGCGTGGTTGGCGACGCCGGTGATCACGGCTTCGTACCGGTCGATCGCGACGATGCCTTCGACGATGCCGATGGGAACGCCGGCCTGATCGAGCGTGCCGCCCTGTTCGATGTGCAACTCGAGATACGCGTGAATCGACCCCGGCGCGCGCCTGGCGTCGCCGATTCGGTCGGGGTCGCCGCCGATCTTGCGGATCGCGTCGGCCTTGCGCACGCCGTTCCACACCTGGTCCAGGTCGCCTGCCACCCGCTCGCCCGCGGCGGCTCGGCTCCCGTCGAGGCCGTTTCCGTACGCCACACCTTCCTCGTTGGCCCAGACGACGACCTCGAGCGGATGCCGGGTCTGGATGTTCCGTTCAGACAACGAGGCAGCAACCTCGATGGCCGCCATCGTGCCGAGATCGCCGTCGAAGTTGCCGCCCCCGGGCACCGAGTCGACGTGCGATCCGAACAGGATCGGCGGTGCATCGCTCGACCGTCCCGTCCTCCTGCCGACGATGTTCCCGGCGGCATCGATGCGGGTTGCGAGGCCCGCCTCGCGCATGAGCCGATCGACGTAGCGGCGAGCCGCCACGTCGGCGTCGGAGTACCCGACCCGGGACACGCCGCTCGCGAAGCTGCCGCCGCTCGGCCGGCCGAATTCGCTGAGGGCCTCGAGGCGCTGGCGGAGCCTCCGCGCGTCGACTGCCGCGGGCGGCGAAGGTCGCGCCTGGGCCCGCGGCCACGCGCGGCCGGCAAGCGCGAGCGCCGACCATGCCGCGGTTCGACGGAGGCAGTCCCGTCTGGTCATTGCCATGTTCGCGACCTATGTTCCGGATCGCGCCGCCACGAGGCGCTTTCGGGTGAAGGCAATGAGCCCGCCGGCATCGATGATGGCCTGGCGAGCCGAAGGAAGCGGCTGCACCGGATAAGATCTTCCCCGCGTCACGTTCGTCACCGACGCGGCGCCAATCTCCAACTCATCGCCCAGCACGGCTTCGACGCCCGGGCAGATGACGGTACGAAGGCCGAGGTTGATCGAATTCTGCAGGAAGATGCGGGCGAAGCCCTTCGCCACGATCACCAGCTCGTGGCCCTTGAGCGTCGAGGCCGCCTGCTCGCGCGACGAGCCGCACCCGAAGTTCTCGTCGGCGACGATGACACTGCCGCGCGCGACTTCACCGCGCTGCAGCGCTCCGTTGAAGGCCTTGTCGTCAGCGAAACAGTATTGCGGGGTTTCGGAGGGCAGGACGGTAGCCATGTATCGACCGGGATAGATGGCGTCGGTAGAGACATCGGCGCCGAGTCGGTAGACGACTTTCGACATGGCTCATCCCTCCTGGCGCGGGTCGGTGATGACCCCGGTGAGCGCGCTGGCCGCGGCCACGGCCGGCGAGCACAGATAGACGTCGGCTTGCGGATTGCCCATTCGTCCCTTGAAGTTCCGGTTCGTCGTGGAAAGGGCGACCTCGCCGTCGCCAAGGGCTCCCTGGTGGACGCCCAGGCAGCAGCCACAGCCGGGATTCATGACGACCGCACCCGCTTCGATCAGGTCGGAGAGGTACCCATGCTGCATCGCCTGCTTGTAGATCGTCCAGGACGCCGGGAAGACGAGCATGCGGACGCCGTCGGCGACGCGGCGCCCTTTGAGGGTCCGGGCGGCGATCTCGATGTCGTCGAGCCGGCCGTTGGTGCACGAGCCAATCACGATCTGCTGCACGGCCGTGCCGGCGACCTCCCGCACGACCTTGACGTTGTCAACCGTGTGCGGGCAGGCAACCTGAGGCTCGAGGGCGGACACGTCGGTGTCGACAATCCGCGCGTACTCGGCGTCGGCATCCGGTGCGACCAGGTCAAGGCCGTCTGCGACGCCTGCTTCCTCGCGGAGGTAGCGGACCGTTTCCCCGTCCGGCGGAACGACGCCCGAGGTTGCGCCCGCCTCGACCGACATGTTGCAGAGCGTCAAGCGGCCTGAGGTCGGCAGGCTCGCAATCGCGTCTCCGTGAAATTCGATGACCTTGAAATTCGCGCCTTCGGCCGTCAGCCGCCCGATGAGATGCAGGATGAGGTCCTTCGCGCCGACGCCCGGCCTGAACGCCCCGTGCGCGATCACCTTGATCGAGGCCGGCACTTCGACGTTCAGCACGTGGCCGAGCACCCAGACCGACGCCATCTCCGTGGCCCCGATGCCGAAGGCGAGCGCGCCGAGTGCGCCGTGGCTCGTCGTGTGACTGTCGGTGCCGACGATGACGTGGCCCGGGCGGTCGTATCCGCGCTCGGGCAGCACCTGGTGGCAGATGCCGCCTTGGTCGCCCCGGATGTCGTGGAACCTGGTGATCCCCTGCGCGGCCGCGAAGCTCCGCACCTTCATCTGATTGGTCGCCGTCTTCGCGCTCTCGGCCGGCACGCGGTGGTCGAAGATGATGGCGATCTTCGACGGATCCCAGACGCGAGGCTCCAGCCCGGTCCCCTGATGAATCTCGAGAAACTGGTTGATGACCAGCGCCGCGTTCTCGTGCGACATGGCCAGATCCACCGCGGGCTCGACCACGTCTCCGACCTTCACGGTGCGGAGGCCCGAGGCCCGCGCGAGAATCTTCTGCGTCATCGTCATACCCATGGATCAAATCGCTCCCTTCTGCCGCAGTGACGCGATCGCGTCGGCGGAGTAGCCAAGCCCGCGCAGTACCTCGTCGGTGTCCGCCGAGAGCCGTGGCGGGGGGGACTCGATTGACCCGGGCGTCTTCTCGAATCGCGCCGTCAGATTGAAGAGCTTCAATGGTCCGATGCCCGGCTCGACGACGGTCTGGATCGCGCCCCGGTGCGCGATTTGCCGGCTCTCCAGCGCGCGCTTCAGATCGAGGATCTCGCCGGAGGGCACGCCTCTCCTGTTGAGCGCCTCGACCCAATAGGCCGTGGGCTTCTCCCTGAGCCGCGCCTCGAGCAGCGGCGTGAGGATTCGCCGGTTGGCTTTTCGGACGTCGCGCTTCTCGAACCGCTCGTCGGACTTGAGCTCCGGCACGCCGAGGACATCGCACACGGCTTCCCACTGTTCCTGCTGGTTGGCGGCGATGTTGATGGGGCCGTCCTGCGTCTGAAAGACACCGGACGGGGCCGCGGTGAAGTTGTCGTTGCCCATCGGTGCCGGCGGCTGGTCCCCGATGAGCAGGTTGGCCGCCACCCATCCCATCAGCGGCATTACCGAATCGAGCATCGCGACATCGATGAACTGTCCTTCACCTGTCCGTTCCCGATGGTACAGCGCGCCCATGATCGCAAACGCCGCGTTCAGGCCGCCGACCGTGTCGCACAACGGGAATCCGCACCGGAGCGGGTGCAGCCGCTCGTCGCCGTTGACGTCCATCACGCCGCTCAGGCCTTGGATGATCTGATCGAAGGCCGGCTTGTTCGCGTCCGGGCCCGACTGCCCGAATCCGGAGATGGCGCAGTAGATCAATCGAGGGTTCTCCGCGCGGAGCGAGCCGTATGAAAGTCCCAGGCGGTCCATCACGCCCGGCCGGAAATTCTCGACGACGATGTCGGCAGTCCTCGCAAGAGTGCGGAAGATGGCCCGGGCCTCGTCAACCTTGAGGTTGAGCGTGAGGGACTTCTTATTGGCGTTCTGCGCGAGGAAGCTCGTTCCCATCAATTCCTGGTTGAGCGCCGGCACGTTGCCGAGCTTGCGGGCCAGGTCTCCGCCCTCCGGGTTCTCGATCTTCAGGACATCAGCGCCGGTGAGCGCGAGGTGCATCGTCGCGAAGGGCCCGGCGAGCACATTGGTGAGATCGAGGACGCGGATGCCTTCGAGCAGCTTCATCGGTGGTGCCTCCAGCTCGCGGTGCCCGTTCGGCCGCGGCTACTGCGGCAGCGTGACCGCAAACCGGCCCGCGTGCGGAATCGGCCCGATCGCATGAATCGTCCCGGGAAGCGCGCGCCCGAAGAATGCGCCGGCATCCTTGACCACGTCGAGGATGGGCCCGAGGTCGATGTCACGGCGCCTGTTCATCCGGTGCAGCAGGTGCACCAGGTCCTCCGTGCACGTGTTGCCCGCCGCGATGGCCGTGAACGGGCACCCGCCCAGCCCGCCGAACGCCGTCTCGAGACACGTCGCACCCGCCCGGACGGCCGCATAGGTGTTGGCCAGGCTGAGCCCATACGTGTTGTGGAAATGCGCCGCGAGCTGGGTCGTCGGCCCGATTGCCCTCACGGCGGCGAAGAGGTCCTCGACCTGTTCAGGGTCGGCATGGCCCGCGGTGTCGGCGAGGCTGATGGCGGTCAGTCCAGCGTCGAGAAACCGACGCACGAGCCCGAGCACCCGATCTTTTGGCACCGGGCCTTCGAATCCGCAGCCGAACGCCGACTGCACCGACATCTGAAGGCCAATGCCTGCTTCGACGACCTTCCGGCCCATGGCGACGATGCGATCAGCCGCCTCAGTGGTGCTCATCCCGGTGTTCTTGCGGCTGTGGGTGTCGCTGGCGGATACCCCCATGCAGAAATACTCGACGCCGGCCGCCATCCCTCGCTCGAGGCCCTTCTCGTTGAGCACGAGGGCTGAAAGCGTCACGCCCGGCCGGCGGAGGCCGCGAGCCGGGATCTGGCGGAACAGATCGTCGGTGTCGGCCATCTGCGGGACCTTCTGCTGGTGCACGAAGGACCCGACCTGGATCATGTCGATGCCCGATTGCATCAGGCGATCGAGCCAGGCCAACTTCCGGTCGGTCGGGACCGTCTGCTCCTCGATCTGCAGGCCATCCCGCAGGCCGACTTCATGGACGATGAGTTCCGGCATCTCAACCTCCCGCCGCCCTTTGCCCTGGCCGGGCGCATCGCGGCCGGGTGGGACGATTCAGTGGACCGGCATCTCGCGGGCCACGGCCTCGGCCATCTCCATCGTGGTGTTCGACCCGCCCATGTCGTAGGTGCGGACCTGGCCCTTCAGGATGACGGCCGCTGTGGCGTGCTCAATCCGGGCAGCCATCTCCCGCTCGCCGAGCCAATCGAGCATCATCCTGGCGGCGAGGATCGTCGCGATCGGATTCACCTTGTGCTGGCCGGCATACTTCGGCGCCGATCCGTGGGTCGGCTCGAATACGGCAAGCTTCTCGCCGATGTTGCCCGAACAGCCGAAGCCGAGGCCGCCGACCATCTGGGCGCAGAGGTCGGAAATGATATCCCCGTACAGGTTCGGTGCGACGAGCACGTCGTAGTTCAGCGGGTTCTTCAGCAGCCACATCGTCATCGCGTCGATGTTGGCCTCGTCGAAGGTGATGTCGGGGTAGCGGGCGGCGACCTCGCGGCCGATCTCCAGGAACATCCCGTCGGTGGCGCGGACGACGTTCGCCTTGTGAATCACCGTGACCTTCTTGCGTCCCTGGCTGCGCGCGAACTCGAATCCCGCTTCGATGATGCGCTGCGATCCGCGACGCGAATTGATCTTGCACGACACCGCGTACTGATCGCCCGCGAGGCCGGCGAAGTGCGCGAACGGCTTCGACAGGGACGTGAGCGTGGCGGCCAGCTCGGCCGGCACCGGGTTGAATTCGACACCCGAATAGAGATCCTCGGTGTTCTCGCGGAACATCACGAGATCGATCGTGTCCTTGTGATTGAGGGGATTGCCCGGGTACGCCTTGCATGGACGGAGACAGATATAAAGGTCGAAGAGCTGGCGCATCCGCACGATCGGCGAACGATACACGAGGCCGGTTCCCCGCAGCGACGGCGCCAGATCGGCCTCTGCCGCCTTCACGGGTTTCGAGGTGACGGCCCCGAAGAGCGCCGCGTGGACCGACTTCAGCAGGTCCACGGTTCGCGGAGGCAGCGCGTCGCCCTCCTTGCACCAGAACTCCCAGCCGATGTCTCCGTGAAGGTACTCGGCGTCGAACTTCAGATGATCGAGTACGACGCGGGCGGCCTCCATCACGTCCACCCCGATGCCGTCACCGGGCAACCACGCAATCTTGTATCGCGCCATGAATTCATCCTCGTGAGGGGGCGTGTCGCTCGGGAGCGGGCCTGACCGAAGCGATCAACGGACAGGACTTGCGGGCCCCTCAGGATACCAACTTCGCGCGGGATCGGGCTACGGGCGGGGGAGGGCCGGGCGAAAAGCAGTCCGATCGGTCCAGACTTAAGTATTAGTGCATTACACTAAGATAATATACTTGACATACACTAATATATGCTCTATATTCTGGGTATTGGCGATGAGGCCGGCTGAGGAGGCACGGAAGATGGCTGGAAAGGTGATTGGAATCGACCTCGGCACCACCAACTCGGTGGTGGCGGTGATGGAAGGCGGGCAGCCTGCAGTCGTGGTCAACCAGGAAGGTGCACGGACGACGCCCTCGGTCGTCGGACTGGCGAAGGACGGGGAGCGGCTGGTGGGCCAGATCGCGAAGCGGCAGGCGGTGACGAACCCCGAGAACACGGTGTTCTCGATCAAACGGTTCATGGGCCGGAAGCACGAAGAGGTGTCGGCCGAGGCCTCGCGTGTGCCGTACCGGGTCGTCAAGGCTCAGAACGGCGACGCGTGGATCGATGTGCAGGGCAAGCGGCACGCGCCGCCCGAACTCTCCGCGATGATTCTGCAGAAGCTGAAGAAGGCTGCGGAGGACTACCTCGGCGAACCGGTCACGCAAGCCGTCATCACCGTGCCGGCGTACTTCAACGACGCGCAGCGCCAGGCGACCAAGGTCGCCGGCAAGATCGCGGGGCTGGAGGTGCTGCGGATCATCAACGAGCCGACGGCTGCGGCCCTGGCCTACGGCCTGGACAAGAAGAACGACGAGACGATTGCCGTTTACGACTTCGGCGGCGGCACATTCGACATCTCGGTGCTCGAAGTCGGCGGAGGCGTGGTGGAGGTGAAGTCCACCAACGGCAACACACACCTCGGCGGTGACGACCTCGATCAGCGGATCGTGGACTGGATGATCCAGGAGTTCAGCAACGCGGAAGGCGTGGACCTCGGCCGGGACCGCATGGCCATGCAGCGTCTCCGCGAGGCGGCGGAGAAGGCGAAGATCGAGCTCTCGAGCGTAGTCGAGACCGACATCAGCCTCCCGTTCATCACGGCCAACGCGCAGGGACCGAAACACCTGGCGCTCACGCTGACCCGGGCGAAGTTCGAACAGCTGGTGGACGACCTGGTGACGGGCTCGATGGACCCGGTCAGGAAAGCCCTGGCCGACGCCGGGTTGAGGCCGTCGGACATCGACGAGGTCGTCCTGGTCGGCGGCTCCACGCGCATCCCGAAAGTGCAACAGCTCGTCCGAGAGTACTTCGGCCGCGAGCCGCACAAGGGCGTCAATCCTGACGAGGTGGTCGCCGTTGGCGCCGCCATCCAGGGCGGTGTGCTGGCCGGCGAGGTCAAAGATGTGCTGCTGCTCGACGTGACACCGCTTTCGCTCGGCATCGAGACACTCGGGGGCGTCCTGACGACGCTCATTCCGCGCAACTCGACCATCCCGACGCGCAAGAGCGAGGTGTTCTCGACGGCGACCGACAATCAGCCAGGCGTCGAGGTGCACGTGCTCCAGGGCGAGCGCCCGATGGCTCGCGACAACCGGACGCTCGGACGGTTTCAGCTGGCGGGTCTGCCGCCATCGCCGCGGGGCGTCCCGCAGATCGAGGTCGCGTTCGACATCGACGCGAACGGCATCGTGAACGTGTCGGCGAAGGACATGGCCACCGGCAAGGAGCAGCGCGTCACCATCTCGGCGGCGAGCGGTCTCTCGAAGGATGAGGTCGAGCGGCTGGTCAAGGATGCCGCGGCGCACGCGCAGGAGGACCAGGGCCGCCGCGACCTGATCGAAGCGCGCAACCAGGCTGACGGCCTGCTGAATTCGGTGGACCGGACGATCCGCGAGCATCGCGAGCGGCTGCGGGCCGAAGATGTCCGCCGGGTCGAAACGGCCCAGGCGGATCTGCGGAAGGCGATCGAGGGCGAGGACGTCGAATCGATTCGAGGGGCCACCGATGCGCTGCAGCGCGCCTCGCACGCGCTGGCGGAACAGCTCTATCGGGATCGTTCCGCGCAGGCGGGCCCGGAAGGCCGGGGCGGGTCAGGGGATGTCAAGGACGGCGAAGTGGTAGACGCCGACTACGCGCAGGCAAGCTAGTCGCGCGCACCAGGGATGACTGGATCGGGAAACAGGTGGCACAGGAAACAGCAGGGCCTCGGACCCGGGGCCCTGCCAGAGACAGGAGGAAGATCATGGCGATCGTTCGATGGGCCCCATTTCGCGAGCTCTCGGCGGTTCAGGATCGGATGAACCGGCTCTTCGGCGAGTTCTACCGCAACGCCGACGATGACGTCACTCGAAGCGGATCGTGGATGCCGCCGGTGGACATCTACCGCGACGGCGAGCATGAGCTCGTGCTCAAGGCCGAGCTGCCGGAGATGAAGCGCGAGGACATCTCGATCACGGTTGAGAACAGCAGTCTCACGCTCGCCGGCGAGAAGAAGATCGACACCTCGGTCAAGGACGAGAACTATCATCGCATCGAGCGGTCCTACGGCAGTTTCACGCGGACCTTCTCGCTGCCGCCGACGGTCGATCCCGGCAAGGTCTCGGCCGACTACAAGAACGGCGTCCTCACCATCAAGCTCCCGATGCGGGAGGAGGCCAAGCCGAAGCAGATCCAGGTTCACGTCGCGGACTGACGGCCTGGAGTCGCAGCCGGCCCTTCGAATCGGCCCCGATTCGTCGGGCCGGCGACCGATTTGCTTGCGCAGCAGTCGACCTGTGCGATACGCTGTAGTGTTGTGACTGACGAGACCTCTACGCCCACTCCACCACCTCCGCCCCAGGCGGACCCGAAATACGCGGTCGTGCCGCAGGACCAGCGCTTCCTGTTCGTGGACGTCGCGGCGCTGCGTGCCAAGCAGCTTCGCCGCGGGGCCCTCAACCGGCTGGCGCCTCCACCCGCTCCCGATGAGGACCCGGCGTCCGCGCTCCCGGTCCTTCCGCACAAGGCTGAGCGGATTGCGATGGAAGAAGTGCGGCGCGGCTTCATTCAGTTCGACCTGCCGGTTCCCGCTGCTGCGCCACCCGAGCCGAAGGGCGACGCATGAGCGGCTCGGAACTCTACAAGTTGCTCGTCGCCGCCGTCCAGGGCGCCGGCGGGGCGGCCGTGTTCATCCTCGTGCTGTTCATCAGCGTGTGCGTGCTGCTGACGCTCTCCAAGCTTCGTCGCAGCGGGCCCAAGACGCTGACCGTGCGGTCGATCGACGAGTCGATGGGTGAGTCGGCGCGCTACCTGCCGCCCGAGGCGCCCCGCGGTACCAACGACCAGCTTGCCGGATCCCGGCGCAGCGCCTGACGCTCCGAATCCCCCGGGGAAACCTCTGCCTCGCATCCTCCGTAGATCCGGATATCCGCCGGATTGCCGGTCCGGCCGTGGACGTACGGTTGGCCCGGCTGAGTCGTGCATCCGCCGGCCGGTTGCGCGAGGGAGGCGAGTCGAGATGTTCGAACTACTGGCAATCGGCCTGGTCATGGGCAGCATCCTGCTCGTCGTCGGCGTGATCGGCGTCCTCCTCAAGCTCGTCTTCTGGGTAGTGTTCCTGCCGTTGCGCCTTGTCGGCGTCGCGCTCAAGCTGGTGCTCGGTGTGCTGCTGCTCCCGATCCTCGCGATCGGAGGGCTCCTCATGGTGCTCGCGATGGGACTGGCGCTCCTCGCGCCGCTCCTGCCGCTCGTCCTGCTCGGGCTGATTATCTGGGGTGTGGTGAAGCTGGCCTCGCCGCGCTCAGCGGTCGTCCCCCGCGCCTAGGCGCGGCGGCTCTTCTTTCCACCACGGCGCCTCCTGTTCGTACACGCTCGCGAGGCGCAGGATTGTCGCCTCGTCGAAGGGCTGCCCGACCATCTGGAGGCCCATCGGCAACCGGCTTGCCGAGAACCCCATCGGAACGGAGATCGCGGGCAGGCCCGCCAGCGCGGCGCCGACGGTGAAGACGTCTGCCAGGTACATCTGCAACGGATCGTCGAGCCGTTCG
Source organism: uncultured Acidobacteriota bacterium (assembly GCA_963695795.1). Classification (GTDB taxonomy): domain Bacteria; phylum Acidobacteriota; class Vicinamibacteria; order Vicinamibacterales; family JAKQTR01; genus CAVOHU01. Next base: position 568,086 of record CAVOHU010000005.1, read on the forward strand.
CCCAGGGCGAATGGCGGTGTCGGTGCGGTGGGCAGCAGAAGCGCATCCACCTTCGTGAACGCCGCGCCGTGGTCGCGAGCGATGAGCGTGCGGACCTTCTGGGCCTTGATGTAGTGCGCGTCGTAGTACCCGGCGCTCAGCACGTAGGTGCCGAGCAGCAGGCGTCGCTTCACTTCGCGGCCGAATCCGCTCTCGCGCGTGGCCGAGTACATCCCACCGAGCGAGGAAGACTCGCCGGCGCGGAAGCCGTAGCGAACCCCGTCGTACCTCGCCAGGTTCGAACTCGCCTCCGCGGTCGCGATGATGTAGTAGGCGGCTACGGCGTACTGGGCATGGGGCAGGCCGACCGTCACGACTTCGACGCCGCGGGATGCCAGGGTTTCGAGGGCCGCCGAGAAGGCCCCGGCGACCTCGCCGTCGACGCCCGACTTCAGCCAGTCCCACGGGACGCCCACTCGCAGGCCCCGCACGTCCCGGCCGCAGGCTTCGGTGTATCGCGGAACCGGCCTTCCATCCGCGGTGGCGTCCATGGGATCGGGCCCGGCGATGACTTCGAGCATCGACGCCGCGTCGGCGACGGTCCGGGTCAGCGTGCCAATCTGATCGAGCGACGAGGCGAACGCAATCAGGCCGTAGCGCGATACCCGGCCGTAGGTCGGCTTGAGGCCGACCAGGCCGCAGAAGGCCGCGGGCTGCCGGACGGAGCCACCCGTGTCGGAGCCGAGCGCTGCCGGGACCATGCGGGCGGCGACGGCAACCGCCGATCCTCCGCTGGATCCGCCGGGCGCCCGGGCCGGGTCCCAGGGGTTGCGCGATGGCCCGAAGGCGGAGTGCTCGGTGGAGGAACCCATCGCGAATTCATCCAGGTTCGTCTTGCCGACGATGACCCCACCCGCGCGTTCGAGTTTCTCGACAACGGTCGCGTTGTACGGAGGGACGAACTGGGGAAGGATCCGCGACCCGGCGGTGGTGACGAGTCCCTTCGTGCAGATGTTGTCCTTGATGGCGACCGGGATCCCGAGCAGGGGACCGGACGCGGCGCCGGACCGATCGATCTCCCGCGCCCGGGCGAGGGCGCGTTCGGAGTCGACCGAGAGGAACGCGTGCAGGCCTCCGTCCGACGCGGCGATGCGATCGAGCGTGGCCTGACAGATTGCCGCTGCCGTGCACGTTCGCCGATCGAGCGCTTGCCTGATTCCTCTGACGGTCCACTCGGCAGGAATCACGATCCGATCACTTTCGGCACCTTGAACCAGGCGCCTTGCCCGGATCGTTCCGGCGCGTTGGCGAGGGCGGCGTCGGGGGCGAGGCACGAGCCCGCGACGTCGTCACGTTCGGGTATGCCGGAGCCTGCCGCGCGAGAGGTCGGCGGGACCGATGCGGTGTCGACGCCCTGCACCTGCCGCGCGAAGGCGATGATGCCTGAGAGTTGCGACGCAAAGAGCGCCTGCTCTTCTGCGGTCAGGTCGAGCCTGACGAGACTGGCGAGCTCGTTCACGTCAACTTCATGGACCCGCCCGGGCATGGCCGATGCTAACATCAGGGCCATGATGCCGCAACCAATCCGCCGGGCTGCGGTCGCGGGCAGCTGGTATCCCGACGCTCCGGAGTCGCTCTCGCGGGAGATCGATCGGTATTGCGCGCAGGTGCCGGGACGGGTTCGCGGTGAAGTGCTGGGCCTCATCGCTCCGCACGCGGGGCTGGTCTACTCCGGCCCGGTCGCCGCCCACGCCTACTGCCAGCTCGAAGGGCGGGCCTTCGACGTGGCGGTGCTGGTCGGCCCCTCGCACTACATGGGATTCGAGGGGGTGGCGCTGTTTCCGCGCGGCGTGTTCGAGACGCCATGCGGGCCGATGGCCGTCAACGAGGAGATCGCCGCCCTGCTGCAGGCGGAGGGCGCGCCGGTTTGCGACTATCCTGCGGCGCACCAACGCGAGCACTCACTCGAGATGCAGCTGCCCTTCCTCCAGCGCTTTCTTCCGTCGACCCCGATCGTGCCCCTGATCATGGGTTTCCAGAGTCCAGCCACGATCCATGGACTGGCCGCCGCCCTGGCGACGTGCCTCAAGGGCCGCCGAGCCGTGCTCATCGCGAGCAGCGATCTGTCCCACTATCAGGATGCCCGCACGGCGAAGAAGCTCGACGCGGTGGTGCTGACGGCGATTCAGACGCTGGACCCGGACGGGCTCGAGAGCGCGCTCGCGCACACGCCGGACCACGCGTGCGGCGGCGGCCCGATCGCGTCGGTGATGCGCGCGGCGATCGCGCTCGGCGCCCGGCACGGGAGGGTCCTCCGCTATGCGGACTCGGGCGATGTGTCGGGCGACAAGAGCGCGGTCGTCGGCTACGTTGCGGCGGCGCTCGGCATCTTCACCGACACTCCTTCGTGACCGGCCCCTGGAGGCACTCGCATGGCCGAGCTGATCGAACCGTCCGAGCGCGAGGAGATCCTGAAGACGGCTCGCGGGGCGGTCCGGGACGCCCTGGAGGGCCGCCCGCCCGCGTCCCGTGCGCCGTCCGGCGTGCTGGCGCGACGGGCCGGCGCATTCGTGTCGCTGCACAATCGCGGCGAGCTGAGAGGATGCATCGGGCACGTGGAGAGCGATCAGTCGCTCGCGGAGGTGATCCGCCGCTGCGCGGTCGCGGCAGCCCGGGAGGACCCGAGGTTCCACGAGGTGACGCTCGCCGAGCTCGACCAGGTCGATGTGGAGGTGTCTGTGCTCGGCGACATTCAACCCGTCGAGCGCGTCGAGGACATCGAGGTTGGCCGCCACGGGTTGATTGCCGAGCAGGGCTGGCGCCGCGGACTGCTCCTCCCGCAGGTCGCGACCGAGCAACACTGGGATCGGATGACCTTCATCAGGCAAACCTGCCTGAAGGCCGGTCTCGGTCCGGACGCCTGGCAGCACGGCGCCCGGCTGTTCCGCTTCGAAGCGGACGTCTTTGGTGACAAACATGATGCGTAGATTCGTACTCATCGTCCTCGCGCTGGCCATTTCCGGCGCACCGCTCGGCGCGTGGGGCGGGGAAGGGCACCGGCTCATCCTCGATCGCGCCATCGCGCTCCTCCCCGCACCCATCAAGCCGATGTTCGAAAAGAACCGGACGCTGCTGCTCGAACGATCGACCGATCCGGATCTCTGGCGGTCGATGGGGTTCGACGAGGAGGCGCCGCGACACTTCCTCGACTACGATGCGTACGGAGCATTTCCCTTCACGAGCCTGCCGCGCGAGTTCGGCGCCGCCCTCGCGAAATTCGGCCACGAGACGATCATCAAGAACGGCACGCTGCCGTGGCACTTCGTCGAGATGCATGGCCGGTTGCTTCGCGCGCTCGAGCAGCAGAAGCGCCAGCCGGGAGGCGTCGACACGATCATGGTGTTGTCGGCTGTCGTCAGCCACTACATCGCCGACGCGCACCAGCCCCTGCACGCCACGCTCAACTACGACGGCCAGCTGTCGAACCAGCTCGGGCTGCACTCGCGGTTCGAGTCGGAGCTCGTCCGCCGCTACGTGACGAAGCTGCGGATCGAGCCGAAGCCGCCCGTCGCGATCATCGATCCGGGCAACGCGATTTTCGACGCGCTGCTCGCCAGCGCCAAGGAGGTCGGCTCCGTCCTCAAGGCGGATCTGGACGCCGCGGCGTCGCGCACGGAGTACGACGACGGCTACTTCGACGCGCTCTTCGGGTCGACCCGGCCGATTCTCGAGCGCCGCCTCGACGAAGCGATCACGATGACGGCTGCCGTGATCATCGGGGCGTGGGAGACGGCGGGGCGCCCGGACCTGACGGCGGTCGAGCGGGTTCGCACACCGCGGAAGATCATCCGGGGGAAGTAGCGCCGGATGGACGTGTACCTGGTGGCGCTGTCGGCAACCCGCTACGAGCTCTACTGCGAGGTCGAAGATTCAGCGGCGAGCGCCGACACCGCGGCGCCAACCGGTTGGCGCGCGTGGCTCTCGCGGTCGTTCCACCAGGTGGTCGAGTTCGTCGAGCGCGAGCGCGAACGGCACTTCGACGCGGTCACGCAGGAGCGGCCGGGGCGATGGACGCTCCTGCGCCATCGCATCGTCGCGTGGCTGGCCGAGAGGATCGCCGAGCAGCGTCTCCTCTGGCACCTCCGCGGAACGTCCGAGGCCACGCTGCACTATCCTTCGGACCTGGCGCCCGCCGATGCCCAGGCTCGGATGTCCGCGGCGCTCCGGCGCGATTCGCGCCGGCACGTACGGTGGATGGTCATCGACTTCCTCGGCTACCTCCTGTGCCTGCCGCTCTCGCTCTTCCCCGGGCCGAATCTCCTCGCCTACTACTTCGTCTTCCGGACCGCCGGCCACCTCTTCGCGTGGATGGGCGCCCGCCACGGCATGACGCGCGTCGCGTGGCAGTTCTCCTCGAACGACGCGCTCGCCGATCTGCGTCAGGCGGTGACCTGCCCGCGCCACGCACGTCACGATCTGGTGCACGAGGTGGCGAGCCGCCTGCACCTCAAGCGCCTCGACGCGTTCCTCGAGCGGACGCTGCCCGCGGCCGCGTGATATACTCGCCGGGCTTGAGACTTGCAGAGCTTGCAGAGCGACTCGGGTGCCGCCTCGAGGGCGACGGCGAGATCGAAATCACGCACGTGGCCCGGATTACCGAGGCCGGCCCGGGCGAGCTCACGTTTCTCTCCAATCCAAAATACGCGTCTGCGCTGCCCGGCACACGGGCGTCGGCCGTCATTCTGGCCGATGGCGTGGAGTCCGCACCCTGCGCCGTGCTCAGGGCGCACGACCCCTACGTCGCGTTCGCGAACGCGATGGCGCAGTTTTCCCCGGACGCCATTCCGGCGCCCGGCGTGTCGGAGCACGCCCTGGTGGCCCCCGACGCGACGCTCGCCGCCGGCGTGTCAATCGGTCCGTTCGCGTATGTCGGCCGCGGTGCGCGCATCGGGGCCCGGACGACCATCCATCCGCATGTGACCATTGGCCCCGGGGTCGAGATCGGTGAGGACTGCATCCTTCACCCGCACGTCTCGATCCGCGAGCGATGCCGCCTCGGGAGCCGCGTGATCCTCCAGGACGGCGTCGTGATTGGCGGCGACGGCTACGGGTTCGCGCCTCGCGGCGACGGCACCTACCAGAAGATCCCACAGGTGTCGATTGTGGTCCTGGAGGACGACGTCGAGATCGGCGCCAACAGCACGGTGGATCGGCCGGCCGTTGGGGAAACGCGCATTCACGCCGGCGCGAAGATCGACAACCTCGTGCAGATCGGTCATGGAGCCGAGATCGGCCGGAACGTCCTGCTGGTCGCCCAGGTCGGCATCTCCGGCAGCACGACGATCGGCGACGGGTCCGTGCTTGGCGGGCAGGTCGGCGCGGCGGGCCACATCCGCATCGGAAAAGGCGTCCGCGTGACCGCGCAGTCCGGCATCCCGAACTCCGTGCCCGACGGCGCGTTCGTCTCCGGGTATCCTGCGATCGACAACCGTGACTGGCTGAAGGCGTCCATCGTGTTCAAGCGCCTCCCGGAGCTCAGGCGGACGGTGGCCGATCTCGAGCGGCGCCTGGCCGAGCTCGAATCGCGGCTTCCCGCCAAACCCGAACCGAACCGCTGAGCGGCCCCTCCTCCCGCCATGCCATAATCACCGCTATGGCTGGCTTCATCTCTCCTGCCGCGCATGGCTCCCGGCATCGGCCGCTCATGCCCGTCGCTCTCTACGCGTTGGTGCTGGCCCTGCTGGCTGGATCGTCGACTGGCGCAGCCGTTCGGCCGCCGAAGCTCGACTTTCAGAGCGCCACGCTTCCGAACGGGATCCGGTTGATCTTGCTCGAAGACCACTCGACCCCGATTGTCCACCTCGAGGTCTGGTACCACGTGGGATCCAAGGACGAGCGTCCGGGCCGCGCCGGCTTCGCCCACCTCTTCGAACACCTGATGTTCAAGGGGTCGAAGAACGTCCAGCCCGAGCAGCACACCTCGATGATTTCGGGAGTCGGCGGAACGGGCAACGCGTACACGACCGAAGATGTCACGGTCTTCTGGGAAACCGTGCCGTCGCAGTTCCTGCCGCTCGTGCTCTGGCTCGAAGCCGATCGCATGGCGACGCTCAAGATCGACAAAGACACCTTCGTCCGCGAGCGCGAGGTCGTCAAGGAGGAGCGGCGGCTTCGCGTCGACAATCAGCCGTACGGCCGGCTGCCCGAAGTCATCTACAACCAGGCCTTCGCCGTGCACCCGTACAAGCACACGCCGACGGGCACGCTCGAAGATCTGGAGGCCGCGTCGGTGGACGACGTGCGCGAGTTCTACCGGACCTACTACGTGCCGGAGAACGCCACGATCGCGCTCGTCGGCGATTTCGACCGGGCGCAGGCCCTCGAGCTCGCGACCCGCTACCTCGGCCGCGTTCCGAAGAGCGATCGGCCGGTCCCGAGGGACATCCCGCGGGAGCCGCCGCCCAAGGGGCCGCGCCGGGTGACGCTCGAACAGGGCGATCCGCTGCCGGTCGTCGTCGTCGTGCATCACATCACGTTCGACGGCCATCCGGATTCGTACCCGCTGCACGTGGCCTCCAAGATCCTCTCGGACGGCCAGAGCTCGAGAATCTACCGGAAGCTCGTCTACGAACGCGGCATCGCGCTCGCGGCATTCGGCGGCGGCAACATCCTCGAGCACCCGAACCTCTTCTTCGCGGTCGCCATCGTGCAGCCGGGCCACACCCCGCAGGAGGCCGAGCAGGCGCTCTCCGAGGAGCTCGATCGTCTTCGAGAAGAGCCCGTCAGCGACGCCGAGCTGCAGCGCGCCAAGAACCAGTTCGCGCGCGACTACATCGTCGGCCGCGAGACCGATCGGCAGAAGGCGCAGAGCCTGGCGCACGCGGCCGTGATCCACAACGACGTCGCGACGGCCGACGGGGAGTTCGACATTTTCATGAACCTGAAGGCGTCGGACATCCAGCGGGTCGCCCGGACCTACTTCACCACTGAAAGCCGCCTCGTGCTCACGATTCTGCCGAAGGCCTACCCGAAAGGGGGCGCGCAATGAGGCCGGCACCGCGCAAGAGCGTCGCCGCAATCCTCGGGCCGGCCGCGATTCTGGCGCTTATCGCGCTCGCGCCGCCTGGTGCGCTCGCGCAGGCGAGGAGCTGGCCGAGCGAGTCGCCGCCCAGGGCCCTTCCGGCGCGTCCCTTCACGTTCCCGCCCTACGAAGTGCGGACGATGCCGAACGGCCTCCGAGTCGTCGTCGTCGTGCACGACAAGCAGCCGGTGGTGAGCGTGCGCCTGCTCGTCGGCGCCGGGTGCGCCCAGGATCCGGCAGGCAAGGCCGGCGTGTCGAATCTGGTCGCCTCGCTGCTCGACCAGGGCACCCGGACGCGCAGCGCGCAGCAGATCGCGGAGGCGATCGACTCCATCGGCGGCGAGCTGCACACCGCGACGGGCACCGACCTGAGCTTCGGGGCCGTGACGGTGATGAAGGACAGCGTCGATCTCGGCCTGAACCTGTTGTCCGATGTTGTCCGGAATCCGGCGTTCGCCGGAGACGAGCTCGAGCGCCAGCGGCAGCAGATCCGTTCGAGCCTCAGGGTGAGCAACGACGATCCGCGCTACGTGGCGACGGCCGTCTTCGAGCGTCTCGTCTACGGGCTTCACCCGTACGCCATGCCGGGCAACGGAACGCTGGATTCGATCGAACGCATCTCGCGGGACGAGCTGGTGGCGTTTCACGATCGCTACTACGCTCCGAACAACAGCCTGCTCGCCATTGTCGGCGACCTGACGGTGGACGAGGCATTCGGCGCGGCGACACGGGTGTTCGGGGATTGGGCGAAGAAGGACGTGGCCGCGGCCAAGCCGGCCGAGACTCCGTCATCGGCCAGGCGGATCGTCATCATCGACAAGCCGGACGCCTCGCAAACCGACATACGGATCGGCCACATCGGCATTCCCAGGAAGAACAGGGATTACCTGGCGATGGATCTCGCGATCCGCATCCTGGGCGGAGAAGGGAGCAATCGACTGCACCAGGTGCTGCGCGCCGACCGGGGGTTGACCTACGGCGCGGAGGCCGACCTGAACACGTTCAGGCTGACTGGCGACATCTCTGCAACGACCGAGACGCGATCCGAAGCCACCGGCGAAGTGCTGCGCCTCATGGTCGACGAGTTCTTCCGCCTGGTGCGCGACGATGTGCGGGATCGCGAACTCGAGAACGCGAAGAACTACCTGGCCGGCAACTTCCCGCTGACGCTGGAGACCCCTGACTCGATCGCGTCTCAAGTCCTGACGCAGCTCTTCTACGATCTGCCGCTCGACGAACTGCAGACCTTCCGGCGGCGCGTCGAAAGCATCAATGTCGAGGCGATCCAGTGGGTGTCCCGCTACTACCTCCGGCCGGACCGGCTGTCGATGGTGCTGGTGGGCAATGCCTCCGCATTCGTCGATCAACTGAAACGGGTCGGGTTCCGGGAATTCGAAGTCGTCCCGCTCGCCGATCTCGACCTCAGCCAGCCCGATTTCAAACGCAAGCGCGGCGTGGCGCCACCGCCTGCCGCAACGGGGCCCCCGTCCCTGGCCGCTCCCCGCGCCGGGGGCGCCGCTCCGGCCGCGCCGCCGGCTGCCCCCGCCGATGAAGTGGCCACATCGCTCGTCATGCGCGCCATCGACGCCGCAGGCGGGCTCGAGAACCTCCGCGCGGTCAAGACCATGGCCGCCAGCGCGACCACGGTGCTCTTTTCCCCGCAAGGCCAGCTGCAGGCCGACACCAAGACCTACATCGCGTATCCCGACCGGTTCCGGGTCGAGGCCAAGCTGCCGGGCGGCACGCTGATCCAGACCTACGCGGATGGCCGGGCCTGGATCAAGGACCCGAACGGCGTTCACGACGCGCCCGATGGCATGCGCGATCAGATCCAGATGAGCGTCCGCCGGGACCTGATCTCCGTGCTGCAGGCCGCAGCGGCCAGGGCGCTGACGCCCCGGATGCTTCCGAGCGAATCGGCGGAAGGCAATCGGACACTCCAGGTGGTCGAGCTTCGCGGCGAGAGCCTCGGCGCGGTGCGCCTCTCTCTCGACCCGGCAACCGGACGGATCGAGCGCGAGTCCTACGAAAACCGCGGCCCGGCGGGGACCGAGACCATCACCGAAGAATTCTCGATGTACACGAAGGTCCAGGGCCTGTCGTTGCCCGCGAAGTCCGTCGTGCGGCGCGACGGCACGCCGGTCGTCGAACGCACCGTGACCCTGTTCGAGCTGAACCCCGCGTTTCCTCCAAACCTGTTCCAGAAGCCGCAGTGAGGACGAGCCGGGCCACCCACAACGATCGTCCGGGCGAGCGTCTCTGAAGATGCCCACGATCATGATCTCGTGCGGCGAGGCCTCCGGTGACCTGTATGCTGCCGCGCTCTACCGCGAGCTTCGCCGCCTGCGGCCCGGCGTTCGGGTCTACGGCCTCGGAGGCGACGAGCTCCGCGCGTCGGGCGCGGACCTTGTCGGCGACTACCACGGACTGTCGGTCACCGGCCTGAGCGAGGCGATCCGCGTCGTCCCGCGAGCCCTCCGGATGCACCGGACGCTGGTGAACCGAGCGGCCACGGACCGGCCGGACGTGCTGGTCGTTATCGACTTTCCGGATTTCAACTTCAGGCTCGCGAGATCGATACGGAAGCTCGGGGTCCCGGTCGTCTACTACATCTGTCCGCAACTCTGGGCCTGGAGGCCGGGCCGCATGCGAACGATGCGGCGCCTGGTGTCGCAGGCGCTCGTCATCTTCCCGTTCGAAGCGGCGCTCTACCAGGCCGCCGGCGTTCCGGTGGAGTTCGTGGGCCATCCGCTGCTCGACCTCGCGTCAGCGACCGAGCCCCGGAACCGCTTCCTGACGGACATCGGGCTCGATCCGTCGGCCCCGACGGTGGCGCTGCTTCCGGGCAGCCGCCCGAACGAGGTGCGCGCGATCCTGCCGGCGATCGTCGGCGCGCTGCCGATCATCCGCTCGAAGGTGCCGAACGTCCAGTTTGTCGCGGCCCGGGCCCGCAGCATCCCTGCAGAAGCGCTCGATGCGCTGCGCCGATCGCGCGACGGCCGAGTCGCGATTGTCGAGGGACGGGCCGACGACGTGCTCAGTGCCGCCGACGCCGTGGTGACGGCTTCCGGAACGGCAACGGTTCAAGCCGCGATTCACCAGTGCCCGATGGTCATCGTGTACCGCCTCTCGGCCCTGACGTATCGGATCGGACGGCCATTCGTGCGCGTCGACACCTACGGGATGGTGAATCTCATCGCGGGCAGGCGAATCGTTCCCGAACTCATCCAGGACGAATTCACACCGGAATCCGTTGCCGCGCATACCGTCGCGTTTCTGAAGGACCCGGATCTCGCCTCCGCGACCCGGGCGAGCCTGCGAGATGTTCGCCTACGGCTGGGTGAGTTCGGAGCCAGCCGCCGCGCGGCGGAAGCCGTGCTCAGAAGTTGCCGGGTCTGAAGTCGTGTTGCCGCGGCGGAATCGGGCCACTAGACTGAAACAATGCGCAACCACGCCATCACCTACGCCTCGTTCTGCCTGCTCCTGATCGCGGCGCTCGCGCCTCGCCTCTCGGCGACGGTGCTCGTGCCGGCCGATCTCGCCGGCCTCGTTCAGAGCGCGCAGCTCATCGTCTACGGGCGCGTGTCGAACGCGGTGGCGATCCGATCGGCCGATCACGGGACGGAGACGATCGTCACATTGGCCGTCGGCGGATATCTGAAGGGCACCGGCTCAGGCGAGGTCGCCTTCAGAGTGCCCGGCGGCGAAATCGGCCGTTACCGCACAATTGTCGTTGGCGCGCCCGCATTTCACGAAGGCGACGAAGTCGTCTGTTTCCTGAAGGGGCAGGCCCCGCAGATTCCGATCCTGGTGGGCTTCAACCAGGGCGTCCTGCGGGTGTTCCCGGACGGCAACGGTGTCCGCCGTCTGCTCGCCCCGCCCCTCCGACAGGCGCAGCCCGAGCCGGTCGTGCGTGGCGACGGTTACAAGCGGCTGGTGACGCTCGAAGAGTTTGCCGCGCGTGTCCGCGAGGCGGACGGGCTGAAGCCGGATCGCCAGGAGGAGCGCGACTCGCGGCCGGCGCCGAGGAAGCTCAACCGGGAGGGACGATGAAGTTCCGCATCCTGGCTGCGCTCGCCTCGGTCCGCGGCGCCAATGGCGTGGCGATCTGTCTTGCTGTGGCGCTCATCCTCGGCCTCGCCTCCCCGGCTGCGGCGTACCTGAAATTCGGGACGACAGTCGGCGGCCGGCAGGTGACACTGCGGTGGAGCCGGATGCCCGTCCGGTACTACACGACGGATCTCGGCGTAGCGGGTGTGACGGCTTCACAGTTCCAAGCGGCGATCGACCAGTCGTTTGCGACCTGGGCCAAGGTTCCGACGGCGGCGATCAGTACGCAGGACGTCGGGATGACCGGCGCACCACCGTCGCGCGGCGACGGGATGACAGTGCTGGGCTTCCAGTCCCGTCCCGACCTCGACCGGGTGCTCGGCTCGACCAGCTTCGTCGTCGACACGCAGACCGGCGAACTCATCGAATCCGACATCCTCTTCAACACGACCTACCCATGGTCGACAGCGGCGCAGGGCGAGCCGGGCCGCTACGATCTGCAGTCGATCGCGACGCATGAGATCGGGCACCTGCTGGGCCTCGGGCACTCGGCGATCGGCGAAACGGAGACCATCCCTGGCGGCCGGAGGGTCATCGCCGCCGAGACCGTCATGTTCCCGATCGCGTTCACGTCGGGCAACGTGTCCGACCGCGAGCTCCGCGCGGACGACGTGGCCGGGATCAGCGACCTCTATCCCGGCGCGGGCTTCGGGGACAAGGGCAGCATCAGCGGCAAGGTCACCAGGAACGGGAGCGGCGCGTACGGGGCGCACGTCGAAGCCATCCAGACCGAGACCGGACTCATCGTCGGCGGCTTCTCGATCGGCAAGGATGGCGCGTTCGGAATCGCCGGACTCGGCGCCGGCGTCTACATCCTCCGCGCCGAACCGCTGGACGATGCCGACACCGCGAGCTTCTTCGATCCGTCGGGCACCGCGGTCGAGCTGGGCTTCCGCGCCACATACTTCGAGCAACTCGTCATCGTGCCCAAAGGGGGCGGCGCACCTGGCGTCGAAATCAAGGTGGTGGCCCGATGAGGTCAGGCGCCGTGGCGGCGGCTGGACTGATCGTGCTGGCCGCCGCCGGGATCGGAGCAGCGGGGGAGCCCCAACAGGCGACCATCCGGATCGCGAAGGCGGAACCCGATCGGAGAGTCGAGGTCACGGCAGCGTTCGCGTGGGCCGGCGGGGGCTCGCTCGGGTCGCAGCAGGCCACGCTCACCCCGAATCAGGCGGGAACGGCGCGCTACGTGCTGTTCACCGCGGCGACCGATCTGGCGAGGGCGAAAGGCGTCGACCTCCGTATCGGCTACCGGTTCTCTCCGGCCATCGCGATCGAAGCCGCGCTCTGGTACGCGACCTCTGAGGTGCGGGTCGCCATTTCGGGCGATCAGGAGGGTGCGCCGGCGGCCGAATTCAGCGGCGAGCGCATCAAGCAGCTCCAGTTCGGAGCGCACCTGGTCTTCGCCCCACGGCGACTGAGGTTCGCCCGGGAACGGATTCAGCCGTACGCCTCATTCGGCGGAGGACTCGTCCGCCAACTGCATGAGGGCAATACCCTTTCGGAGTCCGCGTCGGTGATTGAAGCGGGCGCCGGGCTGAAGATAGGATTGGGGCCGTCGAAACCGGGGTCTTCCCGGCGATTCGGCCTGCGAGTCGATTTGCGGGCCGCGCGCGTCCAGGGCGGATACCATATCGACAAGGCCGGCCGCACGTACCCATCGGGAATGCTGGGTTTCTATCTGACCATGTAGAATCACACCCATGGACTCAGACAGTACGTTCGATCACGACGCGGCACTCCTGCGGCGAATCACCGAGGGCGACAGGGAAGCGGTCGGCGAGCTGTACGACCGCCATGCCGGGGCGCTCTTCGGGCTGCTGCTGCACATTCTTCGCGACGGGACCGAGGCCGAGCACGTCCTCCAGGACGTGTTCATCCAGATCGGCGAACAGCGCGACTCCTATCATCGTTCTCTTGGAAGCGTCGCCGCGTGGCTCATCGGTCAAGCCCGGTTCCGCGCCATCGAGCGCCTGCAGTCGAAACCCTACCGTGTGAGGACCCGGCAAGGCCTGGATGGTGCTTCTCTGCAGCCGGGCGTGCGGTTCGGACGCGGCCGCGAGCAGCACATGGCCGCGCTCGCCCTCTCGGGCCTGCCGGCCGAACAGCGGCAGCTCATCGAGCAGGCGTTCTATCTCGGATTCGATCACCACCAGCTAGCCGCGCGTCATCGCCTGCCAATCGGCATCGTCGAATCACATCTCCAGATGGGGATGCGCGAGCTGCTCAATCAGGTGCCACTCACGACGAGGGAGGAACCGGTATGAGGGCGGAGCGCCTGGAAGACCTGGCTGCTCTCGACGCGGCCGGCGCGTGCACCAGCAGCGAACGTGCCGACATCCGGTCCCGCCTGGCATCGGCCACGCCGGAGGAATGGGTGCGGTTCGGAAAGTACTACGACGTGGCGGCGCTGCTCGTGCTCGCTCTGCCGTCAACCGTCCCGCCCTCGGCGACCGTCCGCCGGCGTTTGATGGCGAGGCTTGGAGGCGAGGCGGGCGAAGAGCCCGGCGTGCGCACCGTCACCGCCGCTGAGGGCCGCTGGGAGATCGGGAGCACCGAATCCGTGCGGGTCAAGCGACTGGGCGGCGGCCTCGAGGAGGGACGCGTCGTTCTGCTGCTGGAACTCGCCCCAGGAGCCCAGTTTCCGAGCCGCTCCCACGCGGAAGCGGAAGAGCTTTTCGTCGTGGAGGGAGAAGTGCTGGTGGGGAGCCGGCGGCTCGGGCCCGGCGACTTCCAGCAGGCCGAACCCGGTACCGTGCATCCCGCGCTGCGATCGATGCAGGGATGCCGTTTGTTGTTCGTCGTATCTGCATTTGACTACGTGGAGCGCTGGTCATCATGACGAAACTCGACTCATATTCGACGGTGAAGGACGTCACGCTCGGAGGAACGACGTTCCGGATCTGCAGCCTGCCGGCCCTCGAGCGAGCGGGCTTTCCCGGCGTGGCCCGGCTGCCGTACTCGCTCAAGATCCTGCTCGAGAACCTGTTGCGAAACGAGGACAACGCGTTCGTCAAGAAGGCCGACATCCAGGCGCTCGCGACGTGGGATCCGAAGGCGAAGCTGGAGAAGGAAATCTCCTTCACGCCGGCCCGCGTGCTGCTCCAGGATTTCACCGGCGTGCCCGCGGTCGTCGATCTCGCGGCGATGCGTGACGCCACCTCGAAGCTCGGCGGCGACCCGAACCGGGTGAACCCGCTGCAGCCGGTCGAGCTCGTCATCGATCACTCGGTGCAGGTCGACTACTTCGGGACGTCGAATGCGTTCCCGCTCAATGCCGAGATCGAGTTCGCCCGCAACAAGGAGCGCTACACCTTCCTCAGATGGGGTCAGAGCGCGTTCACGAACTTCCGCGTGGTTCCGCCCGAAACCGGCATCGTGCACCAGGTGAACATCGAGTACCTCGCCCGAGTGGTCTTCGACCAGCCCGCCGACGGGGCGCGATGGGCCTATCCCGACACGCTGGTCGGCACCGACTCGCACACGACGATGGTGAACGGCCTGGGCGTGGTGGGCTGGGGCGTGGGCGGGATCGAGGCCGAGGCGGCCATGCTCGGCCAGCCGTGCTCGATGCTGATCCCGGAGGTCCTGGGCTTCAGGCTCACCGGGGCGCTCAAGCCCGGCATGACCGCCACCGATCTGGTGCTCACCATCACTGAGCGGCTTCGCAAGCAGGGAGTCGTCGGGAAGTTCGTCGAGTTCTTCGGCCCGGGCCTGGCGAACCTCACGCTGGCCGATCGAGCCACGCTCGCGAACATGTGCCCGGAGTACGGGGCGACGATCGCCATCTTCCCGATCGACCGTCTGACGCTGGACTACCTGCGGTTGACGGGGCGCGAGGAAGCGCACGTCAGGCTGGTCGAGGAGTACGCAAAGGCGCAAGGGCTCTTCGCCGACGGGTCCGGACCGGAAGCGGTCTATGCCGAGACGATCGAACTCGACCTCGCGACGGTGGAGCCCAGCCTCGCCGGACCGAAGCGCCCGCAGGATCGCGTGCCGCTGTCGAAGGCCAAGCAGGGGTTCGAGTCGGCGCTGCCCGGCATCCTCGCGGCATCGAAGAAGACGGCGGGCGCTTCCGCGCCCAAGGCCGCGGCGGTGTTGGAGCGAGAGGACAGCGTGGAAGGCATCGACCATGGAGCCGTCGTCGTGGCGGCCATCACGAGCTGCACGAATACGTCCAACCCGGCGGTGCTGATCGGCGCCGGACTCCTCGCCAAGCATGCGGTGGAGCGCGGCCTCAAGTCGAAGCCGTGGGTGAAGACGAGCCTGGCACCGGGGTCGCAGGTCGTCACGGCGTACCTCGAGCGCGCCGGGCTGACGAAGTACCTGGACGCGCTCGGATTCAACCTGGTCGGGTACGGCTGCACGACATGCATCGGCAACAGCGGCCCGCTGCCCGAGCGGGTCTCGGCGCTCGTCGACGAACGCAACCTGGTCGTGGCGTCGGTGCTCTCCGGAAACCGGAACTTCGAGGGCCGGGTGCAGGCACAGGTTCGCGCCAACTACCTCGCATCGCCGCCGCTCGTGGTCGCCTACGCGTTGTCGGGCTGGATGACCAGGGACATCACGACCGAGCCGCTCGGCAAGGATCAGGCCGGGCGCGATGTCTTCCTGCGCGACATCTGGCCGGCCGATCGTGAGATTCAAACGACGCTCGCCGGCGCGCTCGACCAGCAGATGTTCCGCGACACCTATGCGCGCGTGTTCGACGGTGACGCGCGGTGGCAGGCGATTTCCACGCCGGCGGGAAAGACCTTCCAGTGGGACGCGGCGTCCACCTATATCCAGAACCCGCCGTTCTTCGAGGGCCTGACGCTGTCGCCTCCGCCTCCGGCGGAGATCAGGGGCGCGAGGGTGCTGGCGGTGCTCGGCGATTCGATCACGACCGACCACATCTCGCCGGCCGGCAACATCAAGGCCGACACGCCGGCCGGCAAGTACCTGATTGCGCAGGGCGTACAACCGAAGGACTTCAACCAGTTCGGTGCCAGACGCGGGAATCACGAGGTGATGATGCGCGGCACCTTCGCGAACATCCGGCTGCGGAACCAGCTGGCGCCCGGAACCGAAGGCGGCTGGACGACCTACATGCCGGGCGGCGAGGTGATGTTCATCTACGACGCGGCGATGAAGTACCGCGAGGCCAAGGTGCCGCTCATCGTGATCGCGGGCAAGGAGTACGGGTCGGGTTCGTCGCGGGACTGGGCGGCGAAAGGCACGGCGCTGCTCGGCGTCCGGGCCGTCATCGCCGAGAGCTACGAGCGGATCCACCGCAGCAACCTGGTCAACATGGGCGTGCTGCCGCTCCAGTTCAAAGCCGGCGAGAACGCCGCGAGCCTCGGGCTGACCGGGCAGGAGGTCTACGAGGTCGTCGGCGCCGCCGATGCGCTGAAGCCTCGCTGCGAGGTGAAGGTCCGCGCCGCCGGGCCGACGGGCATGAGGGAGTTCGCGGCGACCGCGCGCATCGATACGCCGGAGGAACTCGACGCGTACCGGAATGGCGGGATCCTTCAGAAAGTCGTGCGGCAACTCGCGAAGAAGAAGTAGGCCGTCCTTCGACTCGCTTCGTTCGCTCAGGACAGGCCTTGTTGACGTCCCCTGATCTCAAACGGCAGGCGCTCTCGCTCGGGTTCGACCTGTGCGGCGTGGCGCCTGTCGGTGATTTCCCGGAACTCGGCGCGCTGCCGGGCTGGCTGCGCCGCGGGTTCGCCGGGAACATGACCTACCTCAACCGCACGGCGCCGGCGCGCCAGGATGTGCGCCGCCTCCTGCCTTCGGCGCGATCGGTCGTGGTGGCGGCGTGCAACTACAACGTCGATCGCCCGTATTCCACCGAGGTGGCGGACCCGCGCCAGGCGCTCATCGCCCGCTACGCGTGGGGCACCGACTATCACGAGGTGATGGGGCGCCGCCTCGACCGGCTGCTCGAGTGGATGCGAGGCGCGAGCGGAGACGGATTCGAAGGGCAGCGGTTCGTCGACTCGGGTCCCGTTCAGGAACGCGTCTACGCACAGTACGCCGGTGTCGGCTGGATCGGCAAGAACACCTGCGTGATCAACCCGGCGATCGGATCGTGGATCCTGCTCGGGGCCATCGTTTCGAACGCGGGCCTCGAGCCCGACGCTCCGGCATTGGACCAGTGCGGCACCTGCAGTTTGTGCCTCGAGGCGTGTCCGACAGGAGCGCTCGTCGAACCTCACACGCTCGATGCCAGGCGATGCATTTCGTACCAAACGATCGAATTCAAGGGAACCATTCCCGAGGCAGACCGCGCGGGCCTCGGATCTCATGTTTTCGGGTGCGACATCTGCCAGGACGTGTGCCCGTGGAATGCGACGGCGCCCCGGACCTCGAGTCCGGATTGGCTGCCCCGCGAGGGGCTCGATCGTCCGACGCTCGTCGGCCTGTGGTCCCGTACAGATGCCGAACTCGAATCCGCCCGGGAGGGCAGCGCGCTCTCGCGCGCGGGAGTCGTGCGCCTCCGCCGCAACATCGCCGTCGCGCTTGGCAATGCCGGTGATCCCGCCGCGGCCGGCGCCCTGGCGCCAGCGGAACTGGAGCGGCGCTCCGCGTGCGGCTCACCCTCCTGTGCCGATCCTCGCGTGGCCGAGCACGCCGGGTGGACCCACGCGCGTTTGACACGCGGCTGAGGCGGCGCGCACGCGCGCCGGCGCCCGCTGTCGCGACCTTGGGATTGCACACTATCTTCTCCGGCGGATGCCGTGGCCCGTACCTCTGTGCAACCCGGGTTGGACGGCGTCCGTGTTCTCTCTACCATCTGAACGGAATCCTCCGCAGTCCCACTCTCGTTCGACTCATCCTCAGGAGGTGCTCATGGCGGCAGAGTTGAAACCGAAACGCCGGGTCTCAGGGCGCGTCGCGGCGTGGGAAGACGACCCGAAATCGCTGGTCGACACGAAGCCGGTCGTACGACCCGAACCGGCGCTCTCCCGGCTGCGCATGAAGGTCTCGATTGAAGGCGCCGCGCCGCCCGCGAAGGTCTACCGCCCCGGGACCGGGGCGTTTCGATACTGGACCGCCGCCGATGCCCTTTCCCGCTCGTCGGCGTACTGGGCCGGGCTTCTGCCTTCGGCCGCCTCGTGGCACCCAGGCGGCGTTCTTCCCGTCTCGCTCGACGAAGGGCTCGACCTCAACGCCTACTACGATCGCGAACGCCTTTGTTTCTTCCACGCCGCGGTGCGGGGCGTGCCGGTGTACTCCGGCGAAAGCCCGGACGTGGTGACGCACGAACTCGGTCACGCGGTGCTCGACGTCGCCCGGCCGGAATTGTGGGATGCCGCGACGATCGAGGCGGCCGCATTCCACGAGTCGTTCGGCGACATCAGCGCGATGCTCTCGGCGCTCCAGCTCGAGTCGGTGCGCGAGGGCGTCCTGGCGGAAACCGACGGCAGGCTGTATCGATCGTCGCGGATTTCGCGGTTGGCGGAACAGCTCGGATGGGCCATCCGGCAATCCCATCCCGACGCGGTTGACGTGGACTGTCTCCGAAACGCCGTGAACTCGTTCTTCTACAGGAATCCGGAGACCCTCCCACCCATGGCGCCGGCAAGCGACCTGTCATCCGAGCCCCACTCCTTCTCGAGAGTGTTCACCTCGGCCTGGCTGGAGTCACTGGCTGGCATGCTGGCGAGCCGCGGCGGGAAGCCGACCTCCGACGAGCTGGGCCGCCTCACACTCGACGCCGGCCACCTGCTCATGGCCGCCATCGGAAGCGCGCCGATCACGTCCGACTATTTCGCGCAGCTGGCCGCGCAGCTGATGCTCGCCGACGCCACGCTCTTCAACGCCCGTTACGGCTCGGGGCTGAGAGCCGCGTTCGTGCGCCACGGCATCCTGTCGCTGCCGGCGGCAATCACCTTGTTTGCCCGGACCGAGGCCATCGTGGCGCGGATCGCCGCATCCCCGGGCGTCAGGGCCGGGAGAGCCGCGCGACTTGCCGGCGCTCGACGAGGTCGCGCACCCCGGCTCGTCCGGCTCGCACTTCCGGGATCGGTCTTCGGCCTGTCGGCCAGGCGCCTTCTCGTGACCGCTCCCGAGGGAGGCCGGCGCGACGGGATCGCCGCCGCTGCAACGGACATGGGTTCACTGCCGCGGATTCCCTCCGCGCGCGCGAGCCGCGCGTTCCTGGAGGATCTGTTCCGCCGCGGCCGGGTCGAATTGGGACCCCATGCCATCCACCGCGCGCGCCGTCAACAGGCTTCGAGAGCCGTCCGCACGACGCACGTCCTGGTGGTCCGGAACGGTGATCTGATCCTGAGGCGACGCCTGTTCGACTGCGGGTTCGACCCAGCATGACCGCCGGACACGTTGTCCGGCCCAGCACCGGCCGCGCGCCTGAAACGGGACTATGATGATTTGCCATCTGCCGGTCTGGCGGCTGACGGAGAGGATGTCGATGAAAGCACCCCCTGCCGTTGCGGCTCTCGGGATTCTCGCCGTCGTCACCTCCATCGACGCGCGTCGTCCTCAGCAGCCCACGCAGGGTCAGCCCACGTTCCGCAGCGAGACGATGCTCGTTCCGGTCGACGTGCGGGTGCTGGATCGCGCCGGCAAGCCCGTCACGGACTTGAAGCAGGAGGACTTCACGGTTCTCGAGAACGGCGTGCGCCAGGAGGTCCGGTACTTCTCCGCGCGGGCGCTTGTCGTGATGGCGCCTCAGCCCGGCGCCAGGCCCGCGTTCCGCACGAGAGCGAGCCCGGCCGTGCGGGAACAACAGTCGCGCATCTTCCTGATCGTTCTCGGGCGAGGCAGGCTGCAGGCGCCTTCGAGAGGCCTCGACGGCCTGATCCACCTCGTGCGCGATCGTCTCCTTCCGCAGGATCAGGTCGCGGTATTGGCCTATAACCGGGCGACGGACTTCACCAACGATCACGATCAAATCGCCAAGGTGCTGGAGCGCTACAAGCGCGCGCACGAAGGCATCGAACTCAGCCTGCAGCACCAGCTCGGCGGCCTCGCCGCGATCTACGGCAGCCGGGAGATTCCGGGAAATCTTCAGAAGGACATCGACGCGGTCTTTCAGGGCCCCGGCGCGGTCGCGTCGCGAACCGTCGTTCCCGCCGAGGTCACCGGGGCTTCGACGATGGCAGCAGACTCCCGCCGCGCCGCCGATGCCGTGCTCAAGGCCGAGGCCGAAGCCGGCCTGGAGGTGCGGACGCGCGATGTGCTCGACGAAATCAATCGAGAGAACCAGCCCGACTCACTGGCGACCTACGCCCGCCTTAGCGTCCAGACGTCCCAGGACATCGGCAACCTCTACACGGGCATCGAGTACCTGCGGTACCTCGAAGGCGAGAAGCACCTCGTGTTCGTCACTGAATTCGGCATGAACCTCGGCCGCGTCGAGGCCGAAACCGGCTTGGCCGCCCGCGCGAACCACGCCCGCGTCGTCATCGACACGATCCAGACCGGCGGGATCGATCCCGGCCCGCCGCCGACGGCATCCTCACCCGCGCCTCCGATCCCGAGCATGAGCTTCACGTTCATGGACCAAAGCCGGATCATGGGCTTGCGAACTGTCTCTGACCTGACGGGCGGGTTGTCATCAGCGCGGCAATATGCGCGCCAGGCTGTCGATCGAATCGACTCGACGACAAGATTCGGGTACCTCCTCGGGTACTACCCGGCCAACACGGCTCGCGACCCGAGGTACCGGCGGATCATCGTCAGGGTGAATCGTCCCGGCCTGCAGGTGCTCTACCGGCACGGCTATTACGGCGACGAGGCGCCGCCGCCCATCGACAGGCGCTCCTACTTGATCCAGCGCCGAATTGCGGCCGCCACCTCCTACGCGAAGGACGTGGAGGACATCAAGATCACGGTGCGTCCATCCGCGACCAGGCCGGACCGCTCGACCGACGTTGCGGTTGACGTGTTCATCGACATCAGCCATGTCGAGTTCACGACCAAGGACGAGCGCCGCGTCGCGTCGCTCGAGATGGCGATCGCCTGCGGCGATCAGAAGGAACGCATCATCGGGCGTTCGCGCCAGACGCTGGACCTGAAGATCAGGGACGAGTCGTTCCAGCGGTACTTGCGCGAAGGACTCCCCATCAGCGCCTACATGTCCTCGGCGGTCAAGCCGAGGTTCGTCAAGATCGTGGTGTACGACTACGAAGCGGACCTGGTCGGATCGACGACGATCAGGCTGAAGTAGGCCGCCGCGGCGCAAGTCCTCCACACCTGCCGCTTGACCCGCAGCCGCGCTCGTTCGTATACTGTCGGCATCGTGCACCGACAACTCACCGACACTCGAAAGCGGCTCATGGCCAAGCGGGCCAACAGTGTCGGTGGGGGTCTACGCATGTAACAGATTCCACGAAGCAGCGTAGATTCAGACGAACCCGCCGACCTGAGCAACGGTCAGCGGGTTTTTTTTTGCCCGGGCGTGCGAAGGCTCATTCAAAGGAGCACACATGAACGGCGGCATCGACGTGGGAGTGCTCGGCGCCACGGGCGTCGTCGGCCAGCAGTTCGTCTCGAGGCTGGCGAGCCATCCATGGTTCCGGCTCACGTGGCTCGCCGCGAGCGGCCGATCCGAGGGGCGGCGTTACGGCGAGGCGGTGGCCTGGAAACTGCCGGCCGCGTTGCCGCCTCGTGAGGCTGGCCTGCTAGTGAATTCGCCTGTCTCAGCGGCCGCGACGCCGAGCCTGCTGTTCTCGGCGCTCGACTCGTCGGTCGCGGGAGAGGTCGAAGAGGCTCTGGCCGCCGCCGGCCACATCGTCGTCAGCAACGCCCGCAACCACCGGATGGAACCTGACGTGCCGCTGCTCGTGCCCGAGATCAACCCCGATCACCTCGAGCTTCTTGCCGCGCAGCGCGCCCGCCGCCGGGGGCGCGGGGCGATTGTCACCAACCCGAACTGCTCGACGGCCATCCTGACGATGGCGCTCGCGCCGCTTCGCCCATTCGGCTTGAGAACGGTGATGGTGACGACGCTCCAGGCGGTGTCCGGCGCGGGGTACCCGGGTGTGCCGGCAATGGACATCCTGGGGAATGTCATTCCGTTCATCGACGGCGAGGACGAGAAGATCGAAACGGAAACCCGCAAGATCCTCGGGGGCATCGGAGAGCGCGGGGTCGATCCTCACCCGGCCGTCGTGAGCGCGCAGGCGACGCGCGTGCCCGTGCCGAACGGCCACACGATGGCGGTATCGGTGGGGTTCGAGTCCGCGCCATCGCTCGACGAGATGCGCCGGGCGTTCGTCGAGTTCCGCGCAGCTCCTCGAGTTCGCGGGCTGCCATCGGCACCGGCCGTTCCAGTCGTGGTCTGCGACAGCCCGGCCCGGCCGCAGCCACGGCTCGACGCGTCGTCGGGTGACGGGATGACGGTGTCGATCGGCCGGATCCGGCCGTGCCCGATATCGAGTTTCAAGTTCGTGGCGCTCGGGGACAACACCATCCGCGGAGCCGCGGGCGCGGCCATTCTCAATGCGGAGCTCCTCCACGTCGAAGGGTTGTTGACATGATCGTCGCCAAGTTCGGAGGGACCTCGGTTGCCGATGCGGAGGCCATCCGCCGGCTCAAATCCATCGTGACCGGCGACACCGAGGTGAGGGTGGTCGTCGTCTCGGCGCTCGCGGGCGTGACGGACCAACTGTTCGCCTGCGGAAGGCTCGCGGACGAAGGCCGCTTCGCCGATGCGATGGCCCTTGTCGAGGAGCTGCGGACCAGGCATGTGCGGCTTGCCGGCGAGCTCGGCGTGCTCTCGCGTGCGGGCAGAGCAGTGGAGGGCGAATTCGGGCGGCTGGAGGCGCTCCTCGGGCGGATTGCCGGTGCGCCTCCGGCCACGCCGGCAGAGCGGGACGAGATCGCGGCCATCGGCGAGCTCGTCAGCAGCCGGTTCGTGGCCGCGACCCTCATCGGGTCCAGGGCACCCGCCGAGTGGATCGACGCGCGTACTGTGATCGTCACCGACGCCGAGCACACCCGCGCGTCGCCGCTCATCACCCAGACGGCCGGCCGGCTGAAGGAACTGGTGGCTCCGCACCTCGCGGCGGGCCGGATCGTCGTGCTCGGCGGATTCATCGGCGCCACTTCCGACGGGCGGACGACGACGCTCGGGCGCGGCGGCTCCGATTACTCCGCCTCGATTGTCGGTGCCGGCCTCCTGGCCGATCGCATCGACATCTGGACCGACGTCGACGGCATGCTCACCGCCGATCCGCGGCTGTTGCCCTCGGCGCGCCTCCTGCCGCGGCTCTCCTTCGCCGAGGCGTCCGAGCTGGCCTACTTCGGCGCGAAGGTCCTCCACCCGAGCACGATCCTGCCGGCGATGGCGCGGCAGATCCCCGTGCGGATCAGGAACTCACGCCGGCCCGCCGGGAGCGGAACGCTCATCACGGCCGCTGCGCCGCCCTCGACGCTGCCCCTGAGGGCGATTGCCTGCAAACGCGACGTCACGGTCCTGACCATTACGTCGACACGCATGCTGATGGCACACGGCTTCCTGAATCGCGTGTTCGAGATCTTCGATCGCCACCGCACGGTGGTAGACGTCGTCACGACGTCCGAGGTCAGCGTGTCCATCACGATTGACGACACCCGCGCGGTCGACGCGATCGTCGCCGACCTCTCCCCGATCGCCGAGGTGCAGGTCGAGCGCGGCCTGTCGCTCGTGTGCGCCGTCGGCGAACGGCTGCGGACCGATCCCGGCCTGTGCGCGCGGGTGCTGCACGCGCTCGGAGGATTGCCGCTGCGCATCGTCTCGCAGGCGGCCTCCAGGCAGAACCTGACGCTGGTCGTCGAGGGCGGTGACACGGTGGCGGCCATTGAACGGCTGCACGAGGAGTTCTTCGAGGCGAAGGACGAGATCGACGCGATGGCACCGAGAGTGGCCGGCGCCGGAGGGCGCGCATGAGCGATCGGAGGGCGAGGGTGCGAATCCTGATCGTCGGCTACGGGCGGATGGGGCGAATCATCGAACGCCTCTGCCCCGATTACGGCGTCGAGGTGTCGGGGTGGGTCGACGAATCGACCTCGGGCGGCGGCGCCGGCTTCCCTCCCGGCGCCTGGCCGGAGGCGGACGTCGCGATCGATTTTTCGATCGCGTCCGCCTTCGTCGAGAATTTCCCGAAGCTGGCCGGGCGAGGACTCGACGTCGTGGTCGGCACAACCGGCTGGTCGGCCCACGAACTCGAGTTTCGGGAGATCGCAGCCCGCGCCGGCATCGGCGTCGTCGCGGCGCCGAACTTCTCGATTGGAGTCGCACTCTTCTCGAAGCTCGCCGCCGAGGCGGCGCGCCTCTTCGAGCTGCGGCCCGAATTCGGAACGTGGATTCACGAGATCCACCACGCAGCCAAACGCGACGCCCCTTCCGGCACGGCGCTCGCCATCAAGTCGGCCATGGAGGAGGCCGGGTATTCGCGGGCGATCGACGTGGGCTCCAACCGTGCCGGCCACGTGCCGGGCATCCACACGATCGGATTCGACGGTCCCAGCGAAACCGTCACGCTCGTGCACGCAACGCGCGATCGGTCGACCTTCGCCCACGGCGCGTTGATCGCGGCGCGGTGGGTCTGCGGACGCAAGGGATGGTATGGCCTGCAGGATGTGCTGGGGTTCCAGCCCGGCTCGTCCGGGTGACGAAGGACACTCGAGAGGAGGACTGATGACACGGACAGCATGGACCGGCTGTGGAACAGCCATGGTCACGCCGTTCACCAAGACAGGCGCGCTAGACGAACCTGCGCTGCGGCGCCTGACCCGCCGGCAGATCGAGGGCGGCATCCATTTCCTGGTTCCGTGCGGAACGACCGGCGAGAACCCGACGCTGGCGCACCGCGAACGGATCCGCGTGGTCGAGATCGTCGTCGAGGAGACAGCCGGGCGCGTGCCCGTGCTTGCCGGAGCTGGCGGATACAACACCGCCGAGGTGATCGACCTGGCGGAGGAGATGCAGCGCGCGGGCGCCTCCGGCATCCTGTCGGTGACTCCGTACTACAACAAGCCCACGCAGGAGGGGCTCTTCCAGCATTACCGGGCGATCGCGGAACACGTGGAGCTTCCCATCATCGTCTACAACGTCCCGGCGCGGACCGGGTGCAACGTCGAGGTGGCGACGGAGGTTCGCCTCGCGTCGATTCCCGGCATCGCGGGCGTCAAGGAAGCATCGGGGAACATGGCGCAGATCGCCGAGGTCTGCCGCGCCGTGCCGGGTGACTTCGTGGTGCTCTCCGGCGACGATGCGCTGACGCTGCCGTGCATGGCAGTGGGCGGGCGCGGGATCATCTCGGTGGCCTCGAACGAAGTCCCTTCGGCGATGGTGGAGATGGTCGAAGCGGCAGAGTCTGGCGACTACAGCCGGGCGCGTACGCTGCACAAGAAACTGCTGCCGCTGATGCAGGTCAACTTCGTGGAATCGAATCCGATCCCGGTCAAGGCGGCCCTCGCCATGATGGGGCTCATCGAAGAACGGTACAGGTTGCCGCTCGTGCCGCTCTCGGACTCGTCGCGCGCGCGACTGGCGGCCGTGCTGGCCTCCTTCGAGCTCATCGAACCCGGCGCGGCGTCCCCGGCGCGCAAAGCGAGCTGAGGAACCCATGGGAACCAGTGCTCTCGACCTGTTGCGGGAGGAATGCGAGCGGCTCGCCGCCGAGGGGCCGCGCGCCGATCGGATCGCGGCACGCGCGATGTTCGGCCGGCTGCGTGCCGCGCTTTCCGCGGGCGAAGTGCGGGCGGCTGAACCCGATCCCGGCGCGCCCGGCGGGTGGCGCGTCAACGCATGGGTGAAACGCGGCATCCTGCTCGGGTTCCGTTGCGGCGAGATTGCCGACGTGTCGGTCGACCGGGATCGGCTGCCGTTCTTCGACAAGGACACGCTTCCGCTCAAAGTACTGGACCGGGGGAGGAACGTCCGCCTGGTGCCGGGCGGATCGTCCATTCGCGACGGCGCCTACATCGGCCGAGGCGTGATCTGCATGCCGCCGATGTACATCAACATCGGCGCGTATGTCGGGGACGACTCGCTGGTCGATTCGCACGCGCTCGTCGGGTCGTGCGCGCAGATCGGCCAGCGCGTGCACCTGAGCGCCGCCGCGCAGATCGGCGGCGTGCTCGAGCCCATCGGGTCGTTGCCGGTCATCGTCGAAGACGACGTGCTCGTCGGCGGGAACACCGGCATCTATGAGGGGGCAATCGTCCGATCGCGCGCCGTCATCGCGGCGGGCACCGTGCTCACCGGATCGACCCCGGTGTACGATCTGGTCCGGGAGGAGATCCTGCGGCCGACCTCCGTGTCCCCCCTCGTAATTCCTGAGGGTGCCGTGGTCGTTCCCGGCGCCAGGTCAGTGCCGCGCGGCGCCGGCGCGTCGTGGGGGCTCTCGCTCTCGACGCCCGTGATTGTGAAGTACCGGGACTCGAAAACTGATTCACGAACCGAGCTCGAGTCATGGCTCCGGTAGATGTCGTCGCGCTGGCGCGCGAGCTCATCGACATCGATTCGACGACGGGACGGGAAACCGCGGCCGGCCGATTCCTGGCGTCGCGCCTGCGGTCGCTCGGCTTCGCGGTGGAGGAGCAGCCGGTCGACGGTGATCGGGTGAACATTTTCGCCTCGAGATCGCGGCCAATCGCGGTGTTCTCCACGCACTACGACTGCGTTCCGCCGTTCATCCCGTCCTCGGTCGCCGATGGCAACCTGTTCGGGCGGGGAAGCTCGGATGCGAAGGGCATCCTCGCGGCACAAATCACGGCGGCCGAACAATTGCACGCGGAAGGGGAGCATCGGATCGGGCTGCTCTTTGTCGTCGGCGAGGAACGGGGCAGTGACGGCGCGCGGGCGGCCGGCCTCCGGCCGCCGGGCAGCCGGTTCCTCGTCAACGGTGAGCCGACCGACAATCGCCTCGGATCGGCAACGCGCGGGATCCTGCGCATCAGGGTCTCAGCCGAGGGCCGCGCCGCGCACTCGGCGTACCCAGAGCGCGGCGTCTCGGCGATCGACAAGCTGGTCGATGCGATCGTCGCGCTGCGCGCCATCGAGCTGCCGGAGGACCCGGTGCTCGGTCCGACCACCTATTCGGTCGGGACCATTGCCGGAGGCGTCGCGCCGAACGTGATTCCGGCGGCTGCCGAAGCCGAAATCATGTTCCGGATCGTGGGTGACCCGGCCGACCTGCGTTCGCGGCTCGAGCCCCTGGAGCAGTTCGTGACAATTGAGACTGTGCTCGAACTGCCTCCCGTGCGGCTCGAAGCCATCGGGGGGTTCCCGTCCGCGGCGTTCTCGTTCACGACGGACCTGCCGCTGCTTCGATCGTGGGGAGCGCCGCTGCTTCTCGGTCCCGGATCGATCCACGTCGCACACACGGACGGCGAGCACGTGGCGATTGCCGATCTCGAGGAAGGCGTCCGCCTCTACGTCCGCCTCGCGCGCCGGCTCCTCGCGGGCTGAATGCCGCGCGTTGCGGCGCATCCTCCTGATTGGTGTACAAGTAAGGCTGCACGGGAGAGAGAGCCCTCGACCGTCCTCATCGTCCCATTCGCGGGGGGCCGCCATGCGAGTCCATCTTGCGCTCGGTGTGCTCGTCAGTGCCGTTCTCGCGGGAGGTGCCATCGTGAATGGCGTTCAAGACCAGGCGCAGTGGCCGGACGCAACGAAGCTCCAGGCCATGTCCGGTCGTTTCGCCCCGGTCGACATCCGGATCGATCTGAAAGCGCTGCCGGAGAACGAACGAAAGGCGCTCGGGAAGCTGGTCGAAGCGGGATACGTGATGGACGCGCTCTTCCTGCGGCAGGTCTGGTCGGGCAACGAGGCGCTCCTGCTCAAGCTGCTGACCGATGGCACACTCCTCGGAAAGGCCCGCCTGCACGAATTCCTGATCAACAAGGGACCCTGGTCACGCCTCGATCACCATGCGCCCTTCGTGCCCGGCGTGCCGGCCAAGCCGGCAGGCGCGAACTTCTACCCTGCGAACGCCGGCAAAGCAGACGTCGAGGCCTGGCTGGCGAACCTGACCGACGCGGAGCGGCCGATCGCGACCGGCTTCTTCACCACGCTGCGCCGCACGCCAGGCGGTTCGATCCAGGCCGTGCCCTACAGCCTCGAGTACCAGGGCGAACTCGCACGCGCGGCCGAACTGCTTCGGGAGGCGGCGTGGCTGACCTCCGATCCCACGCTCCGGACGTTTCTGGCGGCGCGGGCGGACGCCTTCGTGTCGAACGATTACTACGCCAGCGATGTCGCCTGGATGGAGCTCGATTCGGCCATCGAGCCGACCATCGGGCCCTACGAGGTCTACGAAGACGAGTGGTTCAACTTCAAGGCCGCCTTCGAAGCCTTCATCGCGGTTCGTGACGAGGCCGAGTCGGCCAAGCTCGCGAGGTTCGGCGGCGAACTGCAGGAGATCGAGGACCACCTTCCGATCGATCCCTCTCTTCGCAATCCCAGGCTCGGCGGCCTGGCGCCAATTCGGGTGGTGAATGTCGTCCTCGCGGCCGGCGACGGGAATCGCGGCGTCCAGACGGCGGCCTACAACCTGCCGAACGACGAGCGCGTCGTGCGCGAGAAAGGCGCCAAGCGCGTCATGCTGAAGAACATGCAGGAGGCGAAGTTCAACAAGGCGCTCCTGCCGATCTCCCGGACTGTCCTCTCGCTCTCCGACCGCAAGCGGGTGACGTTCGAGGCGTTCTTCACCCACATCCTCATGCACGAGCTCATGCACGGGCTTGGCCCTCACACGATCACCGTCGGTGGGCGCTCCACGACCGTGCGCCAGGAACTGAAAGAGACCTATAGCTCCATCGAGGAAGCGAAGGCCGATATCTCCGGGCTGTTTGCCCTGCAGTACCTGGTGGACAAGGGGACCATCGACAAGTCGATGGCCCAGACGATGTACACGACGTTCCTGGCCTCGGCCTTTCGATCGATCCGGTTCGGTGTGAGCGAGGCGCACGGACGCGGCATCGCCATCCAGCTCAACACCCTGCTCGACGCCGGCGCGTTCGCCGCGCATCCGGACGGGACCTTCTCGGTCGACGACCGGAGAATCAGGGAAGCCGTGTCGGCTCTCACGCGCGAGATCATGATGTTGCAGGCGGCGGGCGATTACGCGAAGGCGAAATCCCTCATCGAGAGGATGGCGGTCGTCAGGCCGGAAGTGAAAAAGGCGCTCGACCGGCTCGCCGGCGTGCCGGTGGATATCGAGCCGCGGTTCGTGACGGCGGAGGAGCTCGCGCGGGGGAATCGGTAGGTCCGCGCTCGGAAGGGGGCGCGCGTCCGATCTCTAGCTCTCGACGGCGCTGCAACCCGGGCCACCCGGGTTGGGGCAGTGCGCGCACGCGCCGCCATTGGGCATCGCGTTCTGCTTCGGGCTCGACGCGCCAACGGCGAATACGGAAAAGACCTTCTCGACGTCCTCCGCGCGGCAGGCGGGGCACACGGGCTCGATGCCGTGGCGGACGAGCAACTCGAACTGATGGCCGCACGCTCGGCAGGAGTATTCGTACAAAGGCATGGAGCCAGTATAGCAAACCCGCCCCGATCGTAACTCCATCTGAACCTGATAGGATGAGGAGGCTGTACTCTGAGGCCGTCTTGTCGCGCCGCATCGCGGCGGGCCTGGCGAGCCGGCGCGAACACCATGTCGACGTTCTATCTCACGACCGCCATCGACTACGTCAACAGCCGGCCGCATCTCGGCACGGCCTACGAGAAGATCACGGCCGACGTCATCGCGCGGTACAAACGGCTGACTGGCGTCTCCACCCACTTCCTGATGGGGAACGACGAGCACTCGCTCAACGTGTTCCGCCGCGCGCGGGAGTTGAACCTCGACCCCAGGGCCTACTGCGACCAGATGGAGGGCGAGTTCCGCGACGTGTGGCGGCTCCTGGACATTTCGTTCGACGATTTCATCCGCACGACGGAGCCGCGGCACGAAGCGTCGGTCATCGCGCTCGTGGAGCGCATCCGTGCTGCCGGGGACATTTACGAGGGGTTCTACGAGGGCTGGTACTGCATTTCGTGCGAGGCGTTCAAGCAGGAGAAGGACCTCGTGGACGGCCTCTGCCCGATTCACAAGCGCAAGCCCGACTGGATCCGCGAGAAGAACCACTTTTTCCGGCTCTCGCGCTTCCAGGAGCCGCTCCTGCGCCACTACGCCGAGCATCCGGAGTTTCTCCGGCCCGACATTCGGCGGAACGAGATCCTGAACGTCCTCGAGAGCGGCCTCGATGACATCTCCATCAGCCGGGCCGACCAGGCGTGGGGCATTCCCCTGCCGTTCGACCCGTCGAGCGTCGTCTACGTATGGTTCGACGCGCTCATCAATTACATCTCGGCCGTAGGTTTCGGCCAGGACGATTCGCTCTTCGACCGGTGGTGGCCAGCCGACTTGCACGTCATCGGCAAGGACATCACGCGCTTCCACTGCGTGATCTGGCCCGCGATGCTCATGAGCGCCGGCGTCCCCGTTCCGAAACAGGTCTTCGGCCACGGGTTCGTGAATTTCAAGGGCGAGAAGATGAGCAAGTCGCTCGGCACCGCCGTCGATCCGCTCGAGGCGGCGTCCAAGCATGGCCCCGATCCGCTCCGCCTCTATCTCCTCCGGGAGTTCGCCTACGGGCAGGACGGCGACTTCTCCTGGGAGCGATTCGAAGAACGTTACAATGCCGATCTCGCCAACAATCTCGGCAACCTCGTCAGCCGGATCGCGACGATGGCGGACAAGTACTGCGGCGGACGCTTGACTCGGCCTGCGCAGCCGGCCGGCAGGCTGGCCGGCACGGCCGCCTCGGCCGTCGAGGCGTATCGACGCGCGATGGACGAGTTCGCCCTGCAGGACGGGGCAGGGGCCGCCTACCAGATCATCGACGCCGCCAACCTGTTCATCACCGAGACCGAGCCGTGGAAGCTCGCAAAGGACCCGGCCAACGCCGGCAGGGTCTCGCTGGTGCTCTACGAAGTGGCCGAGGCGCTCAGAATCGCCGCGATCTTGCTCATTCCCATGATGCCGGGTTCCGCCGGGGAGATTCTGAGACGAGTCGGCGTGTCGAGACCCTCCGCCGAGCATCGGCTGGCCGACGCCGCGTGGAATGGCGGCGGCGACCTCCAGACCGTGGTGGGGCCGCCGCTCTGGCCGCGCATCGGCGTCGCCCGGGCGTAGCCACTCGCGCAGTGCGCTGCACCGCCAGCGCCCGTGTGCACCTGCACAGATGAGTCCCCGAGAACCCGAGAGGGGATTTGCGGGCCTCTTTTCCCGCTCTCGCCCGGCCAGACTGTGCAAATGCCGCACGAGAATCTGGGATGGATCTTGCATTTCCGGTTAGACTTGCCGGCGAGTCCGCACCAGTCGCAACAGGTATCACCAGCCGAGGAGCCCCTGGCTGTGGAGGCATCGAAACGGACCGCCTAGAGGGTCCGGGGAAGGAACACCGTGAGTTGGGTGCCGTTTGCTCGAGGATGGGCTCTTGCCATCGCCGTTTGCGGCGCGCTGGCCGTCTGCGTGACTCCCGCGGATGCCGCGGAATCCGCCAAGCGAATCAGCCAGTTCAGCCAGCGCGTCTGGCGGGTCGAGGACGGCCTCCCGCAGAACACCGCACAGACCATCGTGCAGACGCGAGACGGCTATCTCTGGATCGGGACACAGGAGGGGCTCGTTCGAGCGGACGGAGTGCGTTTGGACGTGTTCGCCCCTCAAAACACGCCGGCTTTCCCTGGAAAGAACGTGACGGCGCTGCTCGAGTCGAGCGACGGCACGCTGTGGATTGCGACCACTGCGGGGCTCGTGGCTCGCCGTGGAATGACCTTCACCGGCTACTCTCGAGCCCAGGGTCTGCCCTTCGCCTATCTGACCGGACTGGCTGAAGACGCTGAAGGGGGGCTCTGGATCGCCACGCTCGGCGGAGGCGCGATTCGGATGCGAAACGGCCTCTTCACGCAGCTCACGGCGAAGCGGGGCCTGCCCCACGACGTGCTGCACGCGGTTGTCGCCGCACGCGACGGGAGCGTGTGGATGGGGACAGACGCCGGACTTTGCCGATGGCAGGGCGGCAAGCTCACGACCTTCACGACAAGTGATGGCCTGCCCGACAACGCCGTGCAGGCGCTCTATCTCGACGGTGAGCCAACGCTCTGGGTCGGTACGTCGCACGGGCCGGCCCGCTACTCGGGCGGCCGCTTCATTCAGGAAGGCGCGGGAGCACTCATCAGCCGGCACGACGTTCAGTCCTTCTTCCGGGACGAGAGCGGCGCCATGTGGGTGGGAACCGCCGACGGGGGACTCTTCCGCCAGAAGGACGGAGCGTGGGATCACTACGGCAGCCAGGACGGCCTGCCCTCCGACTTCGTGGCGGCGATCTATGGTGATCGCGAGAGCAATATCTGGGTCGGCACTCACACGGGCGGCGTGATCCGATTCCGGGACGCGCCCTTCACGACCTATAGCCGGCGCGATGGGCTGGCGCACGACTTCGTGCGGCCGGTCTTGCAGAGCCGCGACGGCGCCATGTGGATCGGGACGCAGGGCGGCGGGATCAGCCGGCTCGTGGACGGGGTGTTTACGACCTTCTCGATGGGCACCGGGCTGCCAAGCGCCATGGTGTGGGCGATCGCCGAGAGCCGCGACGGCAGCATCTGGATCGGCACGAGCGGCGGGCTGACACGATACGTTGGCGGGCGGTTCCGGACCTACACGGCGAGGGACGGGTTGCCGAACGACGCGGTTCGGGCCATCCACGAGGATCCCGGCGGCCGTCTCTGGATCGGAACCAGGGGAGGCGGGCTGTGCCGCCTCGAGGCCGGCCACTTCACGGTGTTCTCGGGCGCCGACACGGTCCCGAATCCGATCGTCCACGCGATCATGACCGACCGGCACGGCCACGTCTGGATCGGGTCCAACGGCGGGCTGACGCGGTTCGACGGGCGTGGCTTCGAGACGTTCACGACCGAGAACGGGCTCTCGAGCAACTTGGTGTACACGATCCTCGAAGATCGCGACGGGGTCCTCTGGATCGGCACCTACGGCGGCGGATTGTCGCGGATGAAGGACGGACAATTCACTCGTTACTCTTTCGGGCAGGGACTGTTCGATGACGTCGTGTTCCAGGTGCTGGACGACGATCACGGGTCCCTCTGGATGAGCTGCAACAGGGGGATCTTCCGGGTGGCGAAGGCGGATTTCGAGAACGTGGCCCGTGGAACGGCCCCGAAAGTGAACTCGGTTGCCTTCGGGATCGAGGACGGGATGCCGGTCAGCGAGTGCAACGGAAACGTGCAGCCCGCGGGCTGGAAGGACCGAACGGGCCGCTTGTGGTTCCCGACGCCGAAGGGCGTGGTTGCTGTCGACCCGTCCAGATCGACAATCGGCGCGCCCGATCCGCCCATCCTCATCGAGGAAGCGATCGCCAAGGGCCGTACGATCGACCCCTCGGCCCCGGCGGTGCTGGAGCCCGGAGACGGCGGCATGGAATTCCGCTACACCGCGCTCAGCTTCAACGCCCCGCGACGGATCCGATTCCGGTACAGGCTGGAAGGATTCGATCGGGACTGGGTCGAAGCCGGCTCCCGGCGGACGGCGTACTACACGAACATTCCGCCCGGCACCTACACCTTCCAGGTCATGGCCGCGACGGCAGAGAGCGCGTGGAGCCTGCCCCAGTCGGCTGCTCCCATCACGCTTCGCCCGCACTACTACCAGGCCGTGTGGTTCTACGCCCTGTGCGGCATCAGCGTCGCGACCCTGGCCGGACTCGGCTACCGAAGGCGGCTCAGGAGCCTGAGGCAGCGCCAGGCGATCCTCGAGCAAACCGTGCAGGAGCGAACCGAGGAACTGGCCCGCGCCAAGGAAGCCGCCGAGGCAGCGAACACCGCCAAGAGCCAGTTCCTGGCAAACATGAGCCACGAGATCCGAACGCCGATGAATGGCATTATCGGCATGGCCGAGCTGGCGCTCGGCACGAACCTGACCGCGGAGCAGCGCGAGTATCTGGACATGGTTCGCTCGTCGGCCGACGCGCTGCGTCGGGTCATCGACGACGTGCTGGACTACTCGAAGATCGAGGCAGGGAAGCTCGATCTCGAAGCGGTTCCCTTCAACCTCAGGTCCCTGCTCGGCGACACGATGAAGGTGATGTCGGTTCGCGCATCCGAGAAATCCCTCGAGCTGCTGTGGCGAGTGGCGCCGCTGGTGCCGGAAACGGTGGTCGGTGATCCGGGGCGCCTCCGCCAGATCGTCGTGAATCTGGTCGGCAACGCCGTCAAGTTCACGGAATCCGGAGAAGTGGCTGTTGATGTGGAGATGGCCGGCTCGGCCTCCGCCGACCCGGTGCTTCGCTTCGAGGTACGCGACACCGGGATCGGGATCCCGGCGGACAAGCAGGAGTCGATCTTCGAGTCGTTCGTACAAGCCGACGGATCGACCACCCGCCGCTTCGGGGGATCAGGGCTCGGACTGGCCATCTCGACGAAGCTCGTCTCGCTGATGGGCGGGACGATGCGTCTGGAGAGTCAGCCGGGCCGCGGCAGCACGTTCAGCTTCGAGGCGCGGTTCGGATCGTGGACCGGCGAACCGCACGCGGAGGGCAGTCTCGACCAGGCCGGAGATCCTGGAGCGCTGGTGGGATTACCGGTGCTCGTCGTCGACGACAACGCGATGAACAGGAGGATCCTGACCGAGACGCTCTCGCAGTGGCGCATGCAGCCCGCCGCGGTCGACGGGGGTATCGCCGCACTGGCGGCGCTCGAGCGGGCGCATGCCGACGGCCGCGCCTATCCACTGGTGCTGCTCGACGCGATGATGCCCGGCCTGGACGGGTTCGGTGTCGCGGCCCGCATCAAGCAGGACCCACGGCTGGCCGGCGCCGCCGTGATGATGCTGACCTCGTCGGATCGAGCCTCCGATGTCACCGCCTGCACGAAGCTCGGGATCGTCGCGTACCTCATCAAGCCCATCCGGCAATCCGATCTGCTGGAAGCGATCGTGACGGCGCTGGCGACGAGCCGGCGGCCGGAGTCGGCCGCCCCTTCGCGAGAGGCGGGGGTCGACCGGCCATCGGTGCAGGAGTCCCACGACGGGAGCGATCGCCACGTGCTCGTCGCCGAAGACCACCCGATCAACCAGCGGCTGATTGCCCGCACGCTCGAAAAGCACGGGTATCGCGTGACGCTTGCCGAAGACGGGAAACAGGCGTTAGCCCTGCTGGCTGAGCGGGCGTTCGACTTTGTCATCATGGACGTGCAGATGCCGGAGATGGATGGGCTGGAGGCCTGCCGGCGGCTCCGGGAATCCGAGCAGGGCACCGGCCGGCACATGCCGGTGATCGCGATGACCGCCCACGTGATGAAAGGCGACCGCGAACGCTGCCTCGAAGCCGGGATGGACGAGTATGTCGCGAAGCCGGTCGACGTCTCGGATCTGTTTCGCGCGATCAACGCGGCGGCTCCGATGGCCCGGACGATAGTCGCGCCGCAGCCGAACCCCGGCGACGGCGCCGATGCGGTCGCCTTCGCGGCCGCACGCGTGGGAGGGGACCTGGACATGCTCCGCGAGCTGGCGGTCCTCTTCCTCGAGGATGGGCCCGCCATGATGCGGCAAGCGGCGGAAGCGATTGCTGCGGGCGATGCCGATGCGGTTCAGCGGATCTGCCACACACTGAAGGCGACGCTCGGCACGTTTGGAGGAGCGTCGGGGCTGGAGGCGGCACGAGTGCTGGAAGGCCTGGCTCGCGAGAGGCGAATTCCCGAGTTCGGCGCCGCCTATTCCAGGCTCGAGCTCGAATTCGACAGGATCGAACGGATCTACCGGGGATTCGTCGCGAATCCGGCCGGCCCGGGAACTTCGAAGGAAGGCGCCGAGGGCGATCGTGCCCGATGATGCTCAGTCCGCCGTGGGCGCCGAGGGTGCGACACCCGTGCCCGGACGCCGAAGAACGCCGATTCCCGGCCGGCTGTTCAGCGTGACCTTGCCGCCGACGACGGTGACGCCGTCGAACACGTCGTTCGAGATGAGCAGTGCTCCGTCCAGGTCCGCCCAGTCCACCATCGGCGAGAGGTGAGCGGCGGCCGAGATCCCGCACGACGACTCGACCATGCACCCGATCATGACCTTCATGCCAAGCGCGCGCGCCAGCGTGAGCATCTTCTGGGCTTCGCGCATGCCGGTCGACTTCATCAGCTTGATGTTGATGCCCGAGTAGACACCGTGCGCCTTGTGCACGTCCTCGAGCCGCTGCACGCCCTCGTCTCCGAGGATGGGCAGCGGACTGCGCTCGGTGATCCACGCCAGATCGTCGACGCGCTCCTTGGCGAGCGGCTGTTCGACATACAGGAAGCCGCGGTCCTTGAGCCACACGATCATGTCGAGGGCCTGCTGGCGATCGGTCCATCCCTGGTTCGCGTCCCCGGTCAGCGGCTTGTCGGTCACCGACCTGATCGCCTCGACCATCGTCTTGTCGCTGTCGCGCCCGAGCTTGATCTTCAGCACCTTGAACTCGGCCGCCTCGAGCGTCTTCTGCCGAACGACCTCCGGCGTGTCGATGCCGATGGTGAAGGTGGTCGTCGGCGTCTTCGACGGGTCGTATCCCCAGATGTTGTACCAGGGCTGCTTCATCATCCGGCCGACCAGGTCGTGCAACGCGATGTCGATCGAGGCCTTCGCCGCCGGGTTGCCCGGGGCGAGGCCGTCAACGTAGGCGAGAATCGTCTCGAGCTCGAACGGATTCGAAAACCGGCCGAGGTCGACTTTCGACAGGAACGAGGTCGCCGATTCGTGCGACTCGCCCAGGTAGGGCGGCATCGAGGCTTCGCCGTAGCCGGTGACGCCGTCGTACTCCACCTCGGTGAGCATGATGGCGGTGGTCGTTCGCGAGTTGGTGGCGATGGTGAAGACGTGCTTGAGTTGCAGCGTGTAGGGCCTGAAGCGCAACACGAGACGCGGCCGACCGCCGGAGGTCCGTGCGCCCGGCGCCTGCTGCCATGTCCCGGACGGAATCATCGCCGCCGCACCGGCGGCGGCGGAATTCCGCATGAAGTCTCTACGTGTGTGTGTCATGGCGTGTCTCGCGGGAGACGACGGGTTGCAAGCGCCGAAGGCCGGGCGGGCGCATGGGCCATGATAAGTCCGAAACCGGTTTCCAGGGCCCGGGGGCTTCGCGCGACCCTCTACCGGGCGCGCGGCGCGGCGGAGAGCGCAGCCAGCACACGCTCAGGACTTGCGGGCAGGGTGCTGATACGGATGCCGGCGGCGTCGGCAATGGCGTTGACGATCGCCGGGGCCGTCGGGATGGTCGCGCATTCGCCCAGGCCCTTGGCGCCGAACGGCCCGGCCGGGTCGGACCGCTCGATGAAGTGGATCTCGATCTCCGGTGCGTCGTGAATGGTGGGAATGCGGTAGTCGCCGAAATTCCTGGTCAGGCCAGGCAGGAACTCTTCCTTGAGGGCGAATCCGATCCCCATCACGACGGCGCCCTCGACCTGGCCCCTCGCGCCGGCGGGATTCAAGACTCGCCCGACATCGTGCGCCGCCACCACGCGGACGACCCGGACCGATCCACTTCGGATGTCGACCTCCACCTCTGCCATCTGGGTCGCCGACGCGTAGCAGGCGTACGGCCGGCCCTTGCCGGTTTCCGGATCGAGGAACGAGGTGTCTGGCACGAAGGTCCCCGACTGCCGCATCGGCCATCGTTCAGCGCAAAGCCGCGACGCCAGCTCCTCCAATGACACGCTGTGGCCGGTGCCTGCCGTGGTGCGCGTTCCTCGATCGTCGAGCACGACTTTCGCCTGTGGCACTCGAAGCTCAGCGGCGGCGCCGCTGAGCAGCAGCCGGCGGAGTTGTTCCGCGGCGAGACGGACGGCGTTCCCGACATAGAACGCCACCCGGCTCCCGGTGCATGACCCGGTATCCGTCGTGAGATCGGTATCGCCTCGCACGAGGTCGATCCGCTCGAGCGAGACATGGAGCGCGTCGGCCGCCACCCGCCGGAGCAGGTAGTCCGAGCCCTGGCCGGCATCGGTCACACCGGCCGACACCTCGATGCGGCCGGATGGGAGCAGCTCAACTTCGGCCGAGCTCGGCCGCTCCCCGGTCGTCGTCCCGATGCCGTACCACATCGAGGCCACGCCCACGCCGTGGCGCAGCCGGCCGCGCCGGCTCCTGGCGCGAGCCCGGGCGACGGCCTGGTCGTATCGGGGCCTGATCGCCTCGAGCGTGTCGACGAACCCGATGCCCTCTCCGATCCTGGCCCCGGTGGCCAGCGTCGCGCCCGGCCGCAGCGCGTTTCGCACCCGCAAGTCGATTGGATGCACGCCGAGCCGTGCCGCCGCTGCATCGACCATCGATTCGAGGGCGAAGGTCGATTGCGGCGCGCCGAACCCGCGCATCGCACCTGCCATCGTGTTGTTGGTGTACACGGCTGGCCCGCCGATCCAGACGTTCGGGATGTCATAGGGCCCGCAGCCGGAGACGGCCGCGCGCACGATGATGAACGGGCCGGCCGACGCGTAGGCGCCGCCATCCGCGGTCATGTCCATGCGGAGGTTGGTGATGACGCCCGCCGCGTCGACCGCGAGCCGGCCGCGGATGTCGAATGCGTGACGCTTCGTCGTGCTGGAGAAGGACTCCTCCCGCGTGTACACGCAACGGACCGGCCTTTGAAGCCGCATCGCCGCCAGCGCCACGATGCCTTGCACGCCGACATCGGTCCGCCCGCCAAAATGTCCGCCCATCATCGCCGGCACGACGCGCACCCGATCCTCTTCCACGCCGAGAATTCGCGCCAGTTCGAGCCGCATCAGGTGAGGATGACTCGTCGCCGAGTGCACCTCGACCCGGCCCTCATCATCGAGCCGTGCGATGGCCGCCTCTGGCTCGAGATAGGCATGCTCGTTGAACGGCGTGGTGAAGTGGCCCTCGACGACGACCGAGGCGGTGTTGAGGCCGGCGGACTCCTCGCCTCGCTTGATGACCTGGTGCGCCAGGACATTTCCGCTGTCGTGCACGGAGAGGGCGCCTGGAGCGAGCGCTTCCTGCGGGGTCCGCAACGCCGGCAGAGGATCGTAGGTCACTCGCACCAGCCGGGCCGCGCGATCAGCCAGTTCCGCCGAGGTCGCGACGACGGCGGCGACGGGGTCCCCGATCATGCGCACGCGGTCTCCGGCGAGCACCGGTTCGTCCTGCACGATCCGTCCGTGCCGATTGTTGGGTACGTCGTTCGCCGTCAGCACGGTCTCGACGCCCTCGAGCGCCAGGGCCTCTGATGGGTCGACCTCGACAATCCGGGCGTGCGCGTGTGGACTGCGAACCACCTTCAAGTGGAGGGCGCCGTCGATGTAGAGGTCGGCCGCGTAGAGCGCGCGTCCGCTGGCCATGTCGCGTTCGCTCCAGCTGTCTTCGAGCCGGAGGAGCGGAGGTCCGACGTGTTCGCCCCGCATGAGAGCCGCCGCCCGATCGACCGCGTCGAGGACGGTTCGATACCCCGTGCATCGGCAGTAATTCGTCCCGAGCGCCCGCACGATGGCGGATCGAGCCGGCGACGCCTGGGCGTCGAGCAGCGCCTTGGTGGCCATGACGAGGCCGGGCGTGCAGAAGCCGCAGTGCACAGCGCCCGCTTCGATGAATGCCTGCTGTATGGGGTGGAGCCCGGATGGCGTCCCGAGCCCTTCGACGGTCACAATGGTCGATCCGGCGGCCTCACCAGCCGTCATCCGGCAGCTTCGAGTCGCGTGCCCGTTCACCACCACCGTGCACGCGCCGCACCGGCCGTCGTCGCACCCGCACTTGGTGCCCGTCAGTCGCAGATGGTCGCGCAGGACCGTGAGCAGCGGCGTCCGGGCGTCGACCTCGACGCGGACCATCAACCCGTTCACCGTGAAATCGGTCAAGACGCATACCCCCGCCCGGACTGGCTGGTTGCCCTGTCAGCGGAACAGCCGCCATCCTAGACGGCCGGGGCCGGACGGTCAACTGCTGGAAGGGACGGCGGACGAGCCGTGCGCCCAGGTCCAGCCGTTGCTTCTGGCAGAAGGCCGTGATGAGCGGCCCGTTCACGGACTCCATGAGAAGACCGTCCACCGATGAGTCGGACGGCCTCCTAGATCAGGGCCCGTCTGATGGCCCGGTTCGCGGTCGAGAGGATTTCGTCGGGTGTGAACGGCTTGGCGACGTAATCGCTCGCGCCCTGGCGGATGGCATCGACCGCGCTGTCGATCGACGCGTAGCCTGTGACCATGACGACGGGCAGCTGCGGGCGGTACTGCTTGATCTTGGGCAGCAACTCGAGGCCGCTTCCGTCCGGCATCCGGATGTCCAGGAGCACGAGGTCGTACATCTCGGTGAGAATGCGCTGCAGGGCCTCTCGCGACGTGAACGCCTCGTCGACGTGGAAGCCTCGTCGGCTCAGCGAGCGGCGCACGCTGCTTGCGACCACCACCTCGTCGTCAACGACCAGCACCTTGCGGGAGGTCGGCTTGTTCGGGTTCCAGCGGCCCGTGACGGCCGTGTCGCCGCGGCCGAGCGCGTCGACGAACGCCTCGCAGGTTGCCGCCGCCACCTCACGCGCGCTGAACGGCATGTCCACGTCGATCGGATCGGAGAGGTGCGCCGAGTGCGGCGCCGGCCCGGCCTTCCGGCGCTCGGAGACGATGAGCGGGCACTCGGGCTGCTGGCACTCGCCCTTCGACTTGAAGCGCTTGCAGGCTCGCTGTCCCAGGCCGCAGAGGTCGATGACGGGCATGTCGCTTCGCGTCAGGTGCTCGACGAAGGCCGGCGACGTCGCCGCCGCCACTTCGTCGGCATCGAACGGCATGTCGACATCAATCGGGATCGCCGTCCTCACGATCGTCTTGGGGGCCTGCGATGGTTTCGACGAGCGGATTCCCTGGGCCACCGCGGTCTCGAGCTCGTCCGGCGTGAAGGGTTTCGGCAGGTAGCCCGCGGCGCCGAGCCTCGTGGCCTCGACTGCCGAGGCGATCGACGCGTATCCGGTCATGATCACGACCGGAATGCGGGGCCACCGATCGTTGACGCTTCGCATCAGGTCGAACCCGCCGGACAGGGGCATCATCAGGTCAGCAAGAATCAGGTCGACCGCGGAATTGGCTTCGAGGGCGGACATCGCGTCGGAAACCGACAGGCATTTCTCCACGCTGTGGCCCTTCCGCACCAGGATCTTCTCCACGCCGTTGCACACCGTTCGTTCGTCATCCACCACCAGGATTCGCATCTTCTCGCTTGCGGTTGCCATGACACCCTCGCTTTCTGAACATTCCCGCTGCAAGCGGAGCGCCAGGGAGGGCCCGCGGCTGCCGGATCTCATAAAGACAGGAAGATCAATTCGTTACGGAGATTCGTGAGGCACCCGTCGCCCCCGCGAACCTGGAGGGTGCCTGCACGGCGTACGCGGGCCGACGGTCTGTCGAACGTGCCGGCACCGAGAGTAGGTGCCGGCCAGGGTTCACCCGGCGCACTTTACGGCCTGGATTCAGCGAAGTGCGTTCGATCGAGGCCGGAACGCCACCATTGACTGGGTGCCTTCGAACGGCATGCAGGGCGATTCGGACGGTACGCAGGA
The DNA here is from genome assembly GCA_963695795.1 of uncultured Acidobacteriota bacterium. Lineage (GTDB taxonomy): Bacteria > Acidobacteriota > Vicinamibacteria > Vicinamibacterales > JAKQTR01 > CAVOHU01. The sequence goes on from CAVOHU010000005.1 coordinate 609,778, forward strand.
GGAGCAGACCGGGGTCGTTGGTCCAGGACAGGATGTCGGCAGTCCTATTCGGGCCGGTGCCTGGCGGGCCGGGTTCCGAGGCCAGCCGCGCTCATTGGCCGGGTCGTGGGCGTGCCTTTCGAGTCGTTTCGGCGAGTCGGGCCCTCGCCGCCGAGCTCGGTGCCACCTGCCTCGCCATACCCGGTCCGGATCCCGTGCCGCCGCATCAGCATCTGGAAGTTCGGACGCTGGATGCCGACCTGCTGCGCGGCGTGGGTCACGTTCCAGCCGCTCCGCTGGAGCGCTTCCATCACGAAATCGCGCTCGAGGTCCGCCACGGCCAGATCCCGGAGGCGCTTCTTCATCGTCAGGAACTCACGGTTCGTCTTCGGGATCGTGATGTCTTCCGGCAGGCGCTGCCGCGTCAGCGTCCGCGGAAGATGGCGAGGCTCGACCGTGTCGCCCTCGCAGCCGATGACCGCCCGCTCGACGACGCTCTCGAGCTGGCGCACGTTGCCCGGCCAGTCGAACTGTTCGAGCAGGCGAATGGCGTCCTCCGAGAGCCGCGCGACCGGCTTGCCGCTGCGCTCGCGCGCCCGCCCGAGCATGTGGCACGCCAGCATCGGAATGTCCTCGCGCCGTTCCCGCAGGGGAGGCAGCCGGATGGGGAAGACATACAGCCGATAGTACAGGTCCTCCCTGAACGTTCCCTCGCGGACCATCAGCTCGAGATCGCGATTGGTGGCGAAGACGAGCCGGACGTCGACGCGGCGGGGTTCGGTTCCTCCGACCGGAAGGAACTCCCGCTCCTGCACGAAGCGGAGCAGCTTGTGCTGCACCTCGATGTCGACGTTGCAGATCTCGTCGAGGAAGACCGTGCCTCGATTCGCGGTCTCGAAAATGCCGCGCTTGTCGGCGACGGCGCCGGTGAACGAGCCTTTCACGTGCCCGAAGAGTTCCGACTCGAGCAGGTTCACCGAAAGCGTCCCGCAGTCGACGGCGATGAACCGCTCCTGGCGCCTGGCGCTCTCCGCGTGGATGGCGCGGGCCACCAGCTCCTTGCCGGTGCCCGTCTCGCCGACGATGAGCACGGTGCTGGAGGTCGGGGCGACCTTGCGAATGAGGCGGTAGACGTCCTGCATCCGCGGGCTGCTGCCCACCAGGCCTGCGAATCCCGAGGCATCCTCGCCGGCGGCCGAGGAGGCGCGCCCGCGCAGAAGCAGCCGGCGTTCCCAGGCCTTGCGGGCAACCGCGGCCATTTCGTCCGGCGTGAACGGCTTCGGCAGGTAGTCGAATGCGCCGACCTTCATCGTCTCGACGACCGACGAGATGGTGGCGTACCCGGTGATGACGACCGGGACGACGTCGGGGAACCGGAGCCGCAGTGCCTCGAGCACCTCCATCCCGCCCATCTCGGCCATCCTCAGATCGCTGAACACGAGATCGAATGACTCGCGCTCGAGCAGCGCGAGGGCTTCGACTCCCGAGTGCGTCGATCGAACCTTGTAGCCCTCGCGCGTCAGGATTCGCTCGCAGCTCCGGCACACGGACGGGTCGTCGTCCACGACGAGCACGCGCGGGCCTTCGGCGCTATTCATCTTCTGACGCCCCGCCCACTGGAACGACGATGACGAAGGTGGAGCCCTTGCCCGGCGTGGACTCCACCCGGAGCGATCCCCGGTGCCGCTCGATCATGCCGTACGCGATGGCCAGCCCCAGCCCGGTGCCGGTCTTCTTCGTCGTGAAGAACGGCTCGAAGAGCTTGGCCTTGACCTCGTCGGGAATCCCCGCGCCCGTGTCGCTGATGCGAAGTTCCACGCCTCTCTCGCCCGGCGCGGGCCGCGACGTCACGCGAAGCTCACCGCCATCCGCCATGGCTTCCGCGGCATTGAGCACGATGTTCAACACCACCTGCCGCATCTGATCCCCGTCGGCCAGAACGGTCGGAAGGTCGTTCGGCAGGCTCACCGAGATCGTGATGTTCCGGAAGCTGGCCTGGTTGCGCACGAGCGACAGCACGTCCTGCACGACCTGGTTCATGTCGAGCAGGGTCCGCTGGGGCTTGGTCTGACGCGCGAAGTCCAGCAGGCCCTTCACGATTCGGCGGCAGCGCAGCGTCTCGTTCACGATCGTCTGCACGTCGTCGCGCCAGGGATGGTCCTCGGGAAGATCCTGGAGCATCAGGCTGCTGTTGGTCAGGACGCCGGTGAGCGGGTTGTTGATTTCGTGGGCGACGCCGGCCGCGAGTTTCCCGACGGCCGCGAGCTTCTCGGATTTCAGCAGGTGCGCCTGCATGGCCTTCAGCTCCGCCGTGCGTTGCTCGACCTTGCGTTCGAGGTCGTCGGCGCTCTCGGTCAGCGCCTGGCGTGCCCGATCGAGCTCGGAGGTCATCGTGTTGAAGCTCGATGACAGGTAGCCGATCTCGTCCTCGGAATGGGTCTCGATCTTGGCCGAGTAGTCTCCGCCCGCGACCTGGTGGGCCGCCTCGGCGAGCGCGTGGATGGGATCCGCGATGCGCCGGGCGACGCGGACCGAAATGACGATGACCAGGCCGACGCCGAGGATGGCAATGCCCAGGAACCAGTAGAGGCTTCGCCAGAGCGTGTCGATGTAAGGCTGCTCGAGGACGCCGACATACAGCATGCCGATCGTGACGCCGTTCAGGTTGCGGATTGGCGTGTAGGCCGAGAGGTACCAGTCGTTCACGACAAACGCCCGGCCGCGCCAGACGGCGCCGCGGCCGAGGACCTCGTCGGCGACCTCGGCCGAGGCCTGCGTCGCCACGGCGCGCGTGCCGTCGGCGTTGCGCACGTTCGTGCTGATGCGCACGTCGTCCTGGAAGATCGTGGCCGTGCCGACCGGGCGGCCCTTGTATTCCTCGTTCCTGAACACGGTCTCGCGAATGCGGTCGACGATCTCGTAGTTCCTGTTGAGCAGCATGCCGCCGACGAGCACCCCGAGGTGGCGCCCGGCCGGAGTGAAGACGGGCGCCGCGACTTCCAGCATCATGCCGGACTGGATCTCTGCCTCGTGTCGTGGGCGCGCGCGCGGCGTCGCCGCAATCGTCATGGACGCCTGGCGGCCGAGCGCCGGCGACTCCTTCTCGAGCCGCTGCCGGGGGACCACCTCGGTCGCGGCGATTGGCGCAAGCTCACGGAGCGTCCTCGCGACCACGTCGTCCGTGACGTCCTCTTTGCCGCGATCGGCGGGGTTTCTCGTGCGGTGGAACAGCCGCCCCTGCGCGTCGGTGAGCGTCAGCACATCGAACTGCTCGGCCCGCCGGATGCGGTCCATTTCCTCATCGAGGCCGGATGGTTCGCCGCGCTGGAGCGCCGAGTAGATCACCATGCGCGTCGCGTGGATGCGGACGGCGTTCTGCAGGCGATCGAGCGTGGATTGGTAGATCTCCTTCGCGGCCTCGAGATCGGAATTGACCTGGGCCTGGGCCTGTACGAAGACGCGCTGGCGAATGATGCTCACGCCGAGCACGGCCGTGATGAGGGCCGGAATCAGGATGGCCAGCGAGAAGTTGCGAACCAGCCGGCCCTGGATGCTGGCCCCGCCCGTCCACAGGCGCAGGCGCGTCCGCATGTCGGGTGTCACGGCGCGGACTGCTTCGAGCGAAAGGGCACCTCTGCCGTCCACCTCGACCCCCGTGCTAGCCGTGCGGCCCGGGGTGGCCGCAGGCGAGCTGTTCCGCGGCCATCGCGGCGACGGGGACCGCCGCCCGGACCGCCGGTGTCAACCCGACGCCGATCGTGTCACTGTCCTCGATTTCGACGGCAACGATGTCGATGGCCTCGGGAAGCGGAACGCCGGACTGGCGGCCGAGCCGGACGATCGCCGGCAGTCCCATCGAGTGCGGAGAGGGGCCCGCGGAGGTCCCGATGGAGTCGAGCGGAAACGACAGCACCGTCCCCGGCGGGTGGATGCCCGTCTTGATCGCGTCCACCACGACGGCGTGCTCATAGCCCGTGAGCTCGTCGAGCAGGTAGAAACCCGACTGCCCGCTCCGCCTGACGACCGCGCCACCGCGGAGGTCCGACTCGAGCCTCGCCGCGACTTCCCACCCGACACCGTCGTCCGACCGGACATCGTTTCCGAGACAGAGGATGATCGTCCGCGAAGATGCCCCGGGCGACGACGATCCCGATGCGCCTTCCGCTTCGATCACCGGACCCCTCGCTCGATCGTCTGGACGACCTCCCCGCGCGCGTCTCGAATCCTGATGCGCAGCGGCATCTCTCCCGGCAACGAGTGTGTCGCACAGCCGTAGCACGGGTCGTACGCTCGAAAGGCCATCTCGACCTGGTTCAGGAGGCCCTGGTCGACCTTTCCGCCGTGAATCAGGCCCTTCGCCGCCTTCTGGATCGACATCTGGATGGGCGCCGCGTTGTGGACGGTCGCGACCATCAGGTTCACGGAGGTGAGGATGCCGCGAGCGTCGGTAGCGTAGTGATGGATGAGCGTCCCGCGGGGCGCTTCCACGATGCCCACGCCCTCGGTCGGCGGCTCGGTCGGCAGCCGCCGCACGTTGGGATCGAGGATGTCGGGATCGTGCGCGAGCCGCTCCACGGTCTCGGCGGCCTGGAGCGCTTCGATCAGGCGAGCCCAGTGCGTGGCCAGGGTCTGATGGACCGGCTTGCCGCCGAGCGTGGCGAACATCTGCTCGTAGTGCTCCTGCGCGCGCGGCGTCGCCATCCCGTCGGCGACGTTCAGGCGGGCGAGCGGAGCGACGCGGTAGAGCCCGCTCGCTTCACCGTCGACGAATCCCTTCCACCCAACCCGCTTCAGGAACGGGAACTTGATGTACGACCAGGGCTCCACGTGCTCGGCCAGGTGCTGCAGGTAGTCCTGCGGCTTGAACTTCAGGATCTCCTTGCCGGTCGGATCGACGACGCGGACATCGCCGCGGTAGAAGTTCACCTTCCCGGCTTCGTCCACCGTGCCCATGTAGTTCGTGCGATGGGTGTAATGGTCGGCCAGGATCGTGTCGACATAGGCCTTGTTCTTGAGCACGATGTCGGCGAACGCCTGGAGGGAGAACGCCGCGAAATCCACGAATCCCGGCGCCGCGGCCTGCAGGCGCGCCACCAGGTCTTTCGACATCGGCTTGCTGACGCCGCCGGGCAGCCCGAACACCGGGTGAATGGCCTTGCCGGCCATCTCGACCATGATGTCGCGCGCGCCTTTTCGCGCGGCGATGACCTTGCCGCCGATCTCGAGGCCCACCTTGCCGATCACGCCGACGACGTTGCGTTCGCCGGCTGGCGCCGACGGCCCGACGATGAAGTCGGGTCCGCCCAGGAAATAGAAGTGAAGGGTATGGTCCTCGAACATGAACAGGTTGTAGAACAGTTCTCGGACCTTGTGCGCGGCCACCGGCGGATCGACGTGATAGAGCGCGTCGAGCGCGCGGGTCGACGCCATGTGATGCGCCGTCGGGCAGACCCCGCAGATGCGCGGCGTGATACGGGGCATCTCCTCGGCGGCGCGGCCGAGGCAGAACCGCTCGAACCCTCTCAGCTCGGGCACCTGGAGATAGGCGTTCGCGACCTCGCCCTGGTCGTCCAGGAAGATCTCGATCTTGCCGTGACCTTCCAGCCGCGTGATCGGATCGATCGTGATGTGCTGTGTCATAGGGTGGCCCCAACCTTGCGTCGACGGAGAAGGGAAGTGGGCAGCGAGAAGCGGTAGAAGGTCCCGGCGGGATCCGGGATCTGATCGAGGAGCTTCTCGATGGCGGCTTCGTCCTTCGGCTCGAGGATCGATGCGAACGCCGACAGGAACTTCGCGCCCTGATCGAACACCCCATCCATCGGGCCGAAGCAGCCGCGGCAGGGCATGTTGCCCTCGATGCACCGCATGCCGCAGCCGGACCGCGTCGCCGGCCCCATGCACACGAACCCCTGGGCGAGGAAGCACTTCTCCGGATCGAGCAGGTGAGTGGACGGACGCTTGATCTCCGTGATCTCGATGCGATCCGGCTTGGTGTCCTTGCGCGGGCACTCGTCGCAGCACGCCTTGTTCGGGCTGAGGACCGCGCCTCGAGGCGGGAGCGTGTTGGTCAGGATCGCCATGACGGCTGACCAGATCAACGCGGGCGGCGGTGCGCACCCGGGAAGGTAGTAGTCAACGTCGATGACCTGGTCGAGCGACTTGACCGTGTCCCAGAACGCGGGCAGCGTCAGCGTGTGGCCGTCGACGGTCGAGGATTCGAGCGGCAGCGTCCTCGAACCGGGCTCCATCGACGCCACGTCGTGGTAGACCGTCTTGAACGTCTCCTGCCGGTTCGTCATGTTCCCGAGGCCGGGGATGCCCCCGAGATGCGCGCAGGATCCGAATGCCACCACGAGCGCCGCCTTCCGGCGCAGCAGGTGCACCCATTCCTCCTGCTCGGACATCCTGATCGCCCCGTTGATGAACGCGACCGCGATCGACTTGTCGGGCATCGCCTCGATGTCGCGCCTCTTGAAATCGAGCGCGACCGGCCAGAGCACGATGTCCACCGCGTTCGACCACGTCGAGGATCTTCTCCTCCAGATCGACCACGGCCTCCTCGCAGCCGCCGCAGGAGGCGCACCAGTAGAACGCGACTTTCGGCTTGTCGGCCATCGTCAGCTCCTCGGGACTCCGCTAGCCTGGCGCCAGGGGCCCAGCTTCCGGACCTGTTCCGTCATCTCGTTGCAGACGTGCTGGACGCGGTCGCCTTCGCTGGCGGAGATCCACTCCAGGCGGACCCGCTCGTCCTCGACGCCGAACTGGCCGAGCACGCGCTTGAGGAGGCGGAACCGGCGGAGGGTCTTGTAATTCCCCTCCTGGTAGTGGCAGTCGCCCGGATGGCAACCGCCGATGAGGACGCCGTCGGCGCCCTCCTCGAAGGCCTTGAGCACGAACTGCGGGTCGACGCGGCCGGAACACATCACCCGGATCACCGGGGCGTTCGGGGCGTAGGTCAGCCTGGCGGTCCCCGCCAGGTCGGACGCCGTGTAGGTGCACCAGTTGCAGAAGAACGCGACGATACGAGGTTCGAACGTGGCCATGACTTGCGCTCCCTACATCGCCAGCACGCCTTCGATCTCGGCCATGATCTGGGCGTCGGTGAAGTGATGCTGCTGGGCCGCGTGCGACGGGCACGCGGCGACGCAGGTGCCGCAGCCCTTGCAAATCGCCTGGTTGAGCTCGGACACCTTCTTCTCGCGGTTGAACGCGATGGCGGTAAACGGACAGAGCGGCACGCACACCTGGCAGCCCGAGCAGCGCTCGCCGTCGATGTGGGCGGTGTAGGCCTCGAGCTCCACCATGCCCTTGTCGACGAGCGCCATCACTTCGGCGGCGGCCGCCCCGGCCTGCGCCACCGTGTCCGGGATGTCCTTCGGCCCCTGGGCGCAACCGGCGAGGAAGACGCCGTCGGTGAAGGTCGAGACCGGCGCGAGCTTCGGGTGCCGCTCGAGGAAGAAGCCTTCGGTCGAGCACGACACGTTGAACATGCGGCGCACCTGGTCCGCATCCGCGCGCGCCTCGAGGCCGGTGGACAGCACGACCATGTCCACGGGAATCCGCCGCACGACGCCGGCGAGCGTGTCCTCCACGCGGATGACGAGCTTGCCCTGCTCCATGGGCGTGACGGCCCAGTCGGTGACCTCGGCGACACGCCCGCGGATGAACTCGACGCCCTCCTCGAGGAGCCGGTTGTAGAACTCCTCGTAGCCTTTCCCGAAGGCGCGCATGTCGATGTAGAAGTTGTAGACCTTCGCGCCGCTCCGCTCGTGGACCAGGTGCGCGAGCTTCAGCGAATACATGCAGCAGACCCTGGAGCAGTACTCGTGCGTCGTTCTTGTCGCGCGACCCGACGCAGTGGATGATCCCGACCGACGCGGGCTGCGAGCCGTCGTGCAGCGCGATCGTGCCGCCGGTCGGCCCCGACGCGTTCACCATGTGCTCGACCTGCATGCGCGGTGAACACGTTGTCGTAGCGAGCCGTACCCGTACTGCGGAACGCGCCGGGCATCGAAGGTCTGGAACCCCGTCGCGACGATGATCGATCCGACCTGGATCTCCTCGATCGTGTCCTGCTGGCCGTGGTCGATGGCCTTCGCCTCGCAGACGCTGGCGCACACGCGGCATCCGTCGGTCTTGAAGTGGATGCAGCTCGCGCGATCGATGACCGGCTTGTGCGGCACCGCCTGCATGGTCGGGATGTAGATGGGCGTCATCGGCCCGAGCGGCAGCTCGTGGCGGACCTGCTCGGCGTCGTCTTCGATCCGGATGCACCCGGTCGGGCAGACCTGGGCGCACGCCCCGCATGCGATGCATCGGTCGGAGGTCTCTCCGTAGGCCGTCGAGACCTCACGGGTGGTGCCGCGATTGAAGAAGCCGAGCACGTGCGCGCCGACCACGTCCGAGCACACCCGCACGCAGAGGCCGCACAGGATGCAGTCGTCGTCTCCGCGGCCGAAGCGCGGCTCGGCGATGCCGTACTCCTCGGCCAGCGTGTTGAGGACCGGGACGTGCCCGCATCGCGCCAGCAGCCACTCGAGGATCATCCTGCGGTTGCGGCGAACACGGTCGGTCTTCGTGAAGACTTCGATCCCGTCGGTGACCGGATAGTTGCAGGCGGTCACCATCCGCACCCGTCCCCGCATGTGCACCTCGACCGTGCAGATGCGGCAGACGCCGTAGGGCTCGATGAGCGGGTGATGGCACAGCGTCGGGATCTTCACGCCGACCGATTCCGCCACCGAGAGCAGCGGCGCCCGGTCTTCGGCCTCTGTCTCGATGCCGTCAATGGTCACGTTCACGCGCTTCATTCATGGCCTCCAGCAGAAGCTCCCGACCCCTAGACCGTCAGGATCGCGTCGCGCTTGCACGCCTCGATGCAGGCCCCGCACTTGATGCACTTGGCCTGTTCGAGCAGATGCGGGTACTTCACCTCTCCGGTAATCGCCCCGGTCGAGCAGGCCTTCACGCAGGCGTGGCACCCGTCGCACTTCTCCGCGATCGATCTCGTAGTGGATGAGCGCCTTGCAGACGCCGGCCGGGCAGCGATGGTCGCGGATGTGCGCGTCGTACTCGTCGCGGAAGTACCGAAGCGTGGAGATCACCGGATTGGGCGCCGAGGTCCCGAGCGCGCACAGGCAGCAGTCCTGCATGACCGCGCCCATCTCCTCGAGCAGCGCCAGGTCGCCCGCCTCGCCCTTGCCCTCGGTGATGCGCGTCAGCACGTCGAGCGAGCAGCGCAGCCCTTCGCGGCACGGCACGCACTTGCCGCAGGACTCCTCGGTGAGGAAGCTGATGAAGTACCGGGCGACGTCCACCATGCAGGTCTGGTCGTCCATGACGATCATGCCGCCCGATCCCATCATCGAGCCCGCGGCCGTCAGGCTGTCGAAGTCGACCGGCATGTCGAGGAGCGACTCGGGCAGGCACCCGCCGGAGGGGCCGCCGGTCTGCACGGCCTTGAAGGCGCGGCTCTCCGGGATGCCGCCGCCGATGTCGAAGATGATCTCGCGCAGCGAGATGCCCATCGGCACCTCGATCAGGCCCGTGTTGTTCACCTTGCCGACCAGCGAGAAGACCTTGGTGCCGCTGCTGCCGTTCCACGGGTTCTCGGCGACCTCGCCCGTGCCCATGGCCGCGAACCACGCCGCGCCGCGGTTGATGATGAGCGGCACGTTGGCCCACGTCTCGACGTTGTTCAGGTTGGTCGGGAGGTTCTTGTAGCCGTACTCGACCGTGTGGATGTACTTCGCGCGCGGCTCGCCGACCTTGCCCTTCGAGCGACGCCATCAGCGCGGTGGACTCGCCGCACACGAATGCGCCGGCTCCCTGCGACGATCTCGATGTCGAAGTCGAAGCCGGTGCCGAGGATGTCCGGCCGAGCAGCCCGTAGCTCCCGCGCCTGGTCGAGCGCCTTCTGCGAGCCGCTCGCGCGCAATCGGGTACTCGTGCCGGATGTAGACGAACCCCTGCTTCGACGCCGATGGCCCGCGCGCCGATGATCATGCCCTCGACGACCGCGTGCGGATCGCTCTCGATGATGCTGCGATCCATGAACGCGCCCGGGTCGCCCTCGTCGGCGTTGCAGACGACGATCGGCTCGACCCCGCGGTGGATGGCGGCCTGCCGGCAGGTCGCCCACTTGATGCCGGTGGGGAACCCGCCGCCGCCGCGCCCGCGCAGCCCCGAGAGCTTGATCTCCTGGATGATCTCCTCGGCGGTCATCTCGGTCAGCGCCTTGGCGAGCGCCGAATAGCCGTCGCGCGCGATGTAGTCCTCGATGCGCTCGGGATCGATCAGGCCCCGGTTGCGCAGCACCACCAGCTTCTGCTTGGCGAAGAAGGGAATCTCGCTGAGCGTCGGGATGGGCGCCTTGGTCGCCGGCGGGCGTGTACATCAGCTTCTTGACCGGCCGGCCCTTGAGGAAGTGCTCCTCGACGAGCAGCGGAACGTCCTTCTCCTTGACGCCGCAGTAGAAGACGTCGTCGGGCTGCACGATGAGCACCGGGCCCTCGGCACAGAACCCCTGGCAGCCGGTCCGGACGACCTGGACCTCGGCTGCGAGATTGCGCTTGCGGACCTCGGCCTCGAGCGCGTGGCCGATCTGGAAGGAGCCGCACGAGACGCATCCCGTCCCTGCGCACACCAGACAATGAGTACGGTACGCCATGTCCGTCTGTCCTCCTGGCCGCTGCCCTCGATCGAACTGGCCGCCCTATGCCGTCGTCTCGCAACCCGCGGCGAGCGCGCTCGCCGCGACGATTTCCCCGCCCAGCACGTGGCGCCGGAAGATGTCCACGATCTTCTCCGGCGTCAGGTGGACGTACTTCACCGGGGCCGATGACCGGAGCTCGACCGTCGCCATCGGCTCCTGGCTGCACAGGCCCGCGCACCCGGACGTCGTGACGATGACGTCGCTCGCGCCGAGCCGCTCGAGTTCGCTCATCAACGCCGCCATGACGTCGCGGGCGCCCGCCGCGATCCCGCAGGTGCCCATGTGCACCGTCACCTTGGCGCGCGCGGTGCCCAGACGCAGCTGGATGCCCGGGGCCGACGCCGCCCGCATCCGTTTCAGATCCTCAATGGTCAGTCTCGCCATCGTCAGCACCTCGCGAGCGCCTCAGTGGGCCTTCGCCTTGTAGTCCTTGCTGTATTTCCGCAGCATCTTGGGAACGGCCGCCTGTTTCAGCTTGCCGTGCACGTCCGATCCAATCGTGACGACCGGCGCGAGGCCGCAGCAGCCGAGGCAGTTCACCGTGTCGAGGCTGAAGTCGAGGTCCCGCGTCGTCTCGCCGCGCGCGATTCCGAGCTCGCGGCTGATCGCGTCGAGCAGGCGGGGCGCTCCCTGCACGTGGCACGCCGTGCCCATGCACACGTGAATGGGATGGCGGCCCACCGGGTTCAGGCTGAACCCGCGATAGAAGGTCGCGATCCCCAGGACCACCGACACGGGCACGCTGACGCGGCGCGCGACGGTCTCGATGATTTCGCGGGGCAGGTGACTGAACTCCTCCTGGCAGTGGAGGAGCATCGCGATCAGATGTTCCCTGCGGCACCCGTGCTCGTCGACGATGTGCTCGACTTTGGCCGTGTCAATCATGCGGTCCTCCTCCCGCCGGAACCCGTGTGAATTGCGCCCGCGGTCTCACCGCCCCCGGGGGCCGCAGAGAGGCCGTCCTCGCCGTGGCGGATCGCCCGGCGCACGAGCGCCAGGCCCTCAGCCGAACCAATCGGGCTCCCGTCGAGGGCCGCGGCCAGATCTCGCGACGACAGTGAATACTCGCGCGAGCCGATTCGGTGCGTGAGCGTCACGTCCGCCTCGGGGTGCGAGGCGACGAGCACCATTACCGTCGTCTCGAGATCGCCCAGTGGCGCGCGATCCAGGTGCCGATGGCCGAATGCGGCCGTCACCGTCGTCCCGCGCCCGGGTTCCGACCTGACCGTGAGCCCGCCGCCCGCGGCCTCGGCGGCCTGCTTGAGCATGGGCAGCCCGAGGCCGACGCGCCTCGTGGTCCGCGTCGTGAAGAACGGATCGACCGCCGACGCCGCAGCATCTCGATCCATGCCTCGACCGTTGTCACGGATCTCGATGACGATCCGATCCGCGTCGAGATCCTCGATGACGTCGATCTCGATGCGCGTCGCCGAGGCTTCGACGGCGTTCTCCGCGACGTCCAAGATGTGGAGCGCGAGGTCTTCCATGGGGCGTCCTCCGCCAAGCACCGTGCGGCCCTCCCGGTCCCTCAGCGCGCGACGAATCTCGTCGAAGGCCACGCGCTCGGCGAGCAGATACGTGACAGCGGCCCCGAGCTCGCCCGGCGCGTGCGCGTCCGACCCGGTGACGATCGGGAACGGGCCGCCACCCGCGAACCGGCGCCGGCCGTCCGCGAAGGACGTGCGCGAGGTCAGCTCGATCGCATCGAGAGGCAAGTCGGGCGGGATGAACCCGAGCTGGCCGACCATGCCGAACCGCTCGCGGTCCACGTGAGCCGCGACCGCCAGGCCACCGGCCCGGTGGACTTCGGCGACGGCCCGATCGACCGGCCACGTCGTGGCGCCCGAGAGCAGCTGCTCGTTGAACCCGAGCACTTCGCCGCATTCGTTCGCGATGACCTGGTCGCCGAAGACGCGAGCGTCGTTCCGTCCGGGCAGCCGGGCGGCGACCCGCGCCTGGAGGGCGCCCGCGGCCGCGGCGTCCGGCAGCAAGGCCACGATGTGGACCTCCTCCTCGGTCGTGATCTCCATGCCGGCGACCACTGTCACACCGTGCGGCCGGCCCGCCCGGGCGACGGCGGCGACGTTCTCCACCGCGTGGTGGTCGCAGATGACGACGCCGTCGAGCCCCGCGTCCGCGGCCGCACGAGCCAGGACCGCCGGGTGCATGTCGAGATCCCCGCACGGCGAGAGGCAGGTATGCACGTGCATGTCGACGCAAAGCACTTTCAGGACGCCCTTCTTCCTCGGATACCGAGGCCGTACATCACTCCGGCGACCTCGAGGGCCGGGAGCGAGGTCGTCACGATCGCGATGCCTTCCGATTCAGCGCGCGCGAGCATGTCGGGTTCCGGCTGGCGGCCGTTGACGAGCACGATGCCCGAGAGTCCTTTCAACTGAGCGACGGCCAGCGTGTTGACGTGCTTCTGGAGCGTGATCCAGAGGTCGCCTTCCTGCGCGTTGGCCATCACGTCCGAGAGCAGGTCGGACGCGTACCCGCCGAGCACGTCCCGGGCGGATCCGCCGGGGGCGCCGACCACGCGTCCGCCGATGCGATCGGCCACCTGGCCCACTGTCATACGCCCTCCTCCTTCGCCGCCCGCCTCTTGCGCGGGGGCGGCGTAAAGAAGGCCGAAAGCTGCTTCACGACGCCTTCGATGCGGCGTTCCCGTACGAACACGCACTGGCCCTCGTCGACCTCGCCGCGCACGACGTCCTCCGCGAAGGCGACGCACCGCGGCGCGCCGCACGCCCCGCAGTCGATGCCCGGCAGGCCGGCCACGACGCGATCGCGGGCCTTCATGCGTTCGATCGCTCCGGAGATGTCCTTGTCGAGCGGCATGAGCGGACTGGCCGTGAAGGACTCGCTCGTGCGGAAGTCCCCGGCCGCCCAGCGCTGCTCGATTTCTCCCGGCTGGACCGGCTTCCGCTTCGCAAGCGACTGCCGCAGCCGAATCGCCCGGGTCCGCGCGACGTAGGGGTTCTCGACGGTCAACGCCCCGCTGATGCACCCTTCCGGGCAGGCGTGGACCTCGATGAACGCGTAGCGCCGCAGCTTGCCTTCCTCGATGTCGTCGAACAACCTGATCACGTTGGGCAGCCCGGCCACCGACATGGAGTCCTCGGCCGGGAGCGAGCTCGGCGCGCCGATCGAGAACGCCCAGTTCAATCCGTCTGCCGTTTCGGGCTCCGGAGGCGCCGGCTGGGTGCCGCGGGAAAGCCGGATGGCGGACGCGAGGACCGGGTACAGATCGCGAATCGCGACAACCGAATCGATGAACGATCGCGTCAGCCCCGGGTGATCGACAATCGACACCATCTTGGCGGGACAGGGCGTGATGTAGACCGATCCGATGCGCTCCGGTGACAGCCCGGTCTCTTCGGCCGCCTGCCGCTTGGCATCGCAGGCTGCGACCTCGCGAGGGGAGACCACCGGGATCAGCTGCTCGAGCAATTCCGGATACTTCACCTGCACGAGGCGGACGACGGTCGGGCAGAAGGACGAGATGAGGGGGTACTGGCCGCGGTACCCGGACAGGTACAGCTCGATCGAGCGCGTCACGGCGGCGCACGACCACGACAGTGTGGCCGCGCTGTTGAACCCGCACTCGCGCAGCGCGCGGTGAATCACCCCGGGCGGCGCGTCGGCGTCGAACTGCGTGTAGAGCGCCGGTGACGGGATCGCCACCGTGTAGTCGAACTTCCGCAGCTCGGAGATCGGCTCGGTCAGCGCCTCGACGGCGCCCTGGCCGCACGCCTTGATGCACTCCCCGCAGTCGATGCAGCGATCGCCCAGCATCACGGCCTGCTGGCGCCGGATGCGTATGGCCTGGGTCGGACAGACGCGCATGCACGACATGCACCCGTTGCAGCGGGTGGTGGAGAACCGGATCGAGTGGTAGTGACCGCTCTCTGTGGCGCTCATGTCAGTTCGAACCTGGCGCGCAGGCGCGTTCCGCGTCCCGATTCGGACGTGATGTCGAACGTGTCGGTGTTGCGCCTGATGTTCGGCAGGCCCATGCCCGCGCCGAACCCCATTTCGCGCATCTCGGGTGTCGCCGTGGAATAGCCCTCCTGCATGGCCAGGCCGATGTCCGCGATGCCCGGGCCCTCGTCCTCGACCTCGAGCTGGACGGCGCGCGGCGTGACCCGCAGCCGCATGGTGCCGCTCCCCGCGTACATCACGACGTTCATCTCTGCCTCGTACGCCGCGATGGCGATCCTCCGGATGATCGCCGGCCGGATGCCCATCTGCTTCAGCGTGTCCTTGATGCTCGTCGAGGCCCGCCCGGCGTTCGTGAAGTCGGCCCCTTGAACCGGCCACGTGCGTTCGAAGGCAGCCTCAGCCACTCAGCCCTCCAAGGCGAGCGTCCCGTTACTTCGCCGCCCCTGCCCCGTACAGCTCACCGGCGGCCTCGAACATCGGCCGGGCTGTCGCAAGGATCGGCACGTTCTTCTCCTTCGCCAGCGCGATGACGTCCGCGCCGGCCTTCTTGCCCTGCACGAACACGACACCCGCGAGATCAGCGATCGCCGCGGTGCGGATCGTCTGCACCGAGACGAGGCCCGTCAGCAGGAGCATCCCGGGCCGGCTGGTCGACAGGACGTCGCTCATGAGGTCGGCCGCCGTGCATCCGGCGATCGTCACCGTGTCGTCGGGGCAGTACACACGGTCTGCCCCGAGCCGTGCGCAGACCTCGGCGAGCGTCATCGCCGCACCCTCATGCCGTCTGTCCAATCACGAGTTTGCCCTTCCGAATCACCCGCCGCGCGGGCACGCGCCGCGCCGGGCACGCTTCCCAGCACGCGCCGCATCCGGTGCACGTGCCCTGATCGACATAGGTCGCCTTGCGCCGCACCTTCACGGTGAAGTTGCCGATGAATCCGCTGACCTCCTGCACCTCGGAGCTGGCCATCAGATGGATGTTCTTGTGCTTTCCGACCTGGGTCATCTTCGGCGTGAGGATGCACGCCGCGCAGTCGAGCGTCGGAAACGTCTTGTCGAAGTGCGCCATGTGGCCGCCGATGGCCGGGTCGCGCTCGACGAGGAACACCTGCTTGTTGCCGTCGGCCAGCGTGAGCGATGCCGCGATGCCCGCGATGCCGCCCCCGACGACCAGCACGTTCGGATTGACCGGCACCGACGACCGCTCGAGTGCGTCATGGAGCGCCACCCGGCGGATCGCCGCCGTGAGCAGCCGCCGCGCCTTCTCGGTGGCCTTCTCCGCGTCCCGGGTCACCCACGCCACCTGTTCCCGGATGTTGACCATCTGGTAGAGGTACGGGTTGAGGCTGCGATCGAGCATGACGCCACGGAACGTCGGTTCGTGCATCAGCGGCGAGCAGGAAGCGACGACGAGGTGCGTGACGCGGTGGCGCTCGATGTCGTCCTTGATGAGCTGCTGCCCGGGGTCGGAGCACATGAACTTGTAGGTCCGCGCGATGACCACGTTCGGCTGGCTGGCGGCGTGCTTCTCGAGGGCCGCCACGTCCACCTTGCTGGCGATGTTCAGCCCGCAGTGGCAGATGTAGACCCCGATGCGGCACGCCTCGTCTGCTGCTGACATGCCCTCTCCCCCTTACGCCGGCACCGGCAGCGGCGCGGCAGTGACGAAGTTCCTCTGCAGGCCGAGCGCCGTTGGCCGGAGGCCCATGGCGAGGCCGACCAGTTGCGTGAAATAGACGACGGGCAGGTCGGCCGACTCGCCGAACGTGCCGTGCATGCGGCCCTGGTACGCCTCGAGATTGAACTGGCACAACGGGCAGGTGGTGGCCAGCGTATTGGCGCCGCGGCTCAGGGCTTCCTTGAGCAGCAGGAAATTGAGCCGCAGGCCGATGGCCTCCATCGTGCCCATCAGCGACCCGCCGCAGCACCGGGCCTTGAGCGGGTAGTCGATGACCTTCGCCCCGAGCGCGGCGAGCAGGCGATCGAGGGTCTGGGGCTTGAGCGGATCGTCGAAGGTCGCGTAGGGCCGGACGATCTGACAGCCGTAGTACGGCGCCACGCGGTAGTCCGAGAGCGGCGCCTTCACCTGCGCCGCGATCGCGTCGACGCCGACATCGGTCATCAGCACGTCGAGCGGGTGGCGCACCCTGACGCGCCCGGCATACGAGAGGTGCGCCGCGTCGAGGCCCTTGTGGACCTTCTCGGCGATCGCAGGATACTCGGCCAGCGCATGCTGCGCCTTGCACAGCACCAGGTAGCACGCCGAGCAGGGAGCCACGACGTCTTTCCCCATCGCCTCGGCGAGCGCGAGATTTCTCGTGGCGAGGGCGACCGCCTTGGTCGAGCTGATCGACATGTAGGAGGTCGCGCCGCAGCAGTTCCAGTCCGGGATCTCCTCGAGGCCGAGCCCCAGGTGAGAGAACACGGCGCGCAGCGATTCGTCGTACGGCTTGCCCATGCCGCTCAGCGAGCACCCCGGAAAGTAGGCGTAGGCGGTCATCTCAGGACTCCTCCATCGCGTCGAGCATCGCCTTGAGCTGGCCGGTCCCCGCGATGCGATCCTGGCCGAGCGGCATCCGGCCCTTCCTGATGAGCGCGAGTCCCTGCGGCGCCATCTTGAGCAGGCCGAGCGGGTTGGTGCGGAGCATCAGCTGGATGACGAGCCGCGTCTCGGAGTTGCGGCCGTGACGGGAGACCAGTCCGAAGAACTGGCGGGCCAGCACGGGGATCGGGAATCGCTTCGGATAGAGCTTCGTCGCAATGGCCCGGCACTTGAGCGCGTACATCACGTCGGTGACGTGGATGTCGCGCGGGCAGCGCACCTGGCACTCGTAGCAGGACGCGCAGAGCCACGGCGTGGCCGACGCCAGCACGTCCTTCTCGAGGCCCGCGCGCGTGAGCGCGATGATCTGGCGCGGCGTCTGGTCCATGTAGACCGACATCGGGCACGCGCCGCTGCAGGTCCCGCACTGGATGCAGTCCCTGAGCGCCTCGCCGCCGGGCTGCGCCATGATGTCGCGTGGAAAGGCCGGGTTCACGTCCTCGGCGTACCGGCAGTGGGTCCCGTTCTTCACGACCGCACCTCCCTCGGCTTGCTCATTCCCCCGAGCCTCCGCCGCCACGTCGCGTGGCGTGACGACGGAGCGACTTCCGTTCGGTGCGCCCGACCGGGGCCTGCGCGGGGTGCGTGTACGCGCCACGCGCATGCGCCGGGCATACGAGCCGGACAGCACAAGGCCGCCCGGCGGCGTGAGCCGCTTCGTGACGATTCAGGAAGCTGCCGAGGAAGGAGTCGGGCGCTTCAGGACCGTTCGGTCGGTCAATCTACTGGGGGCCAATCGACCAGAGGGCGCGAGCTGCCGGGGGACGTTAGGATGATGCCGCGTACAGAATGTGCCGGCAGCTGGGGAGCACGACGATCAGGCTGGGCGTGACAACCTGATCCGGGTAGAGCCTACGGCTCGAATGCACCCGGTGTCAAGCACTCGTCGATTGGGTGGAATTTCGGAATGGACTTGACGGCCCCATAGCAAAGGGATAGGAATTAGAAGTCGGGCGGTGCCCTGCAAGCTGTCGAGGATGCCATGAAGCTGAACACGCGCGGTCGATACGGTGTGCGATTGCTCACGGAACTGGCGCGCCAGGATTCGGACACCAGTCCAGTAGGCCTCCGGACGGTCGCGGCCACAACCGGGCTGCCCATGCGGTATCTGGAACAGATCGTCCGGCCGCTGCGCCGCTCCGGGCTCATCCGCTCGCGGACCGGGCGAACCGGCGGGTATTGCCTCGCGCGTCCGGCATCCGCGATTCCCCTTCAGGAGATCTTCGACGCCACCGTCGGGCCGCTCCGCTTCATCGGCTGCGTGGACGACCCCGACGCATGCCCTCGCGGCGAGGAATGCAGCACGCGCCAGGTCTGGAAGGCGATGACCGAGGAAGTCCGCGCGGTGCTCAACCGCTACTCGCTGGCCGACCTCGCGGCCAGCGGCACGCACCCATGCGTCGAGCCGGTGGGACCGCCACGCGGCAGGCGCCAGGGGTCAAAGCGGCGCCGCCAGCGCGCACGCCCGGCGACCAACCAGGCGTAGCAGCCGGTGGTGAAAGTCCGTCTGCATTCGACCGGCGCTGCATCCCGCCTCGCTGCGTTGCTCAACGCTCAAATATTCCCGATATTCTCGCGTTTCGCGCCTTGCGATCCGGGCGCATCGCCGGTCTCGGTGCGACGACGGACCTTCACCACGGGCTGCTAGCGATCGCTCACCAGCCGGCTGCGGCTTCTCCAAGCGGGGATTCCCACTCCCACGTGCTGCGCGCCGTTACCTCTTCCGCGCGAGGAGGCCGGTGAAGTCCAGCCTCGTCCATCCGGTATAATCCGCCCCTGTGCCGTTCACCCTCCAGGTGCTCCTCGGCCTCGTCATCGGCCTCGCGGCCGGCATCGGGATCTCGTTGTCATCCTCGCCGGCCCTGCGATCCGTCCTCGGTGTCGCCGAACCGATCGGCGTGCTCTTCATCAATGCCATCAGGATGACGGTCATCCCGCTCGTCGTGTCCAGCCTGATGCTCGGTGTGGCGTCGACGCGCGATGCCAGGATGGTCGGCCGGCTCGGCCTCCGCGCGATCGGGCTGTTTCTGCTCGCGCTCGCGGCGGCCACGCTCTTCGCGCTCGCGATCGGCGTGCCGCTCCTCAACCGCCTGGAGGTCGATCCCCAGGTCGCCGCCGCCCTGCGCGCGGGAGCCGCGCCCTCAGCCGGCATCGCGGATCAGGCCGGCCGCCTGCCGGGCCTCTCCCAATGGCTCGTCGATCTCGTTCCGGTCAATCCGATCAAGGCGGCGGCCGACGGGGCCATGCTGCCGCTCATCGTTTTCTCGATCGCGTTCGGCCTCGGGGTCACCCGGGTCGGAGACGCCGCGCAGTCGGCCATCCGCGGCGTGCTGCAGGCCATCTCCGGGTCGATGCTCACCGTCGTCGGGTGGGTGCTCAAAGCCGCGCCGGCCGGCGTGTGCGCGCTCGCCATGGGCCTGGGCGCGAAGATGGGAACCGGTGCGGCGGGCGCGCTGGCGTTCTACATGCTGGTCGTCTCTTTCATCTGCACGGCGTTCACGTGTGCCGTGCTCGTGCCGTCCGCCGTCGTGATCGGCCGCCAGCCGCTCGGCCGATTCGTTCGAGCCACCTTGCCGTCAGTCGGCATCGCGTTCTCGTCACGGTCCTCCCTCGCCGCGCTGCCGGCCAGCATCGAGGGCGTCAGGTCGGGGCTCGGGCTGCCGGACGAGATGGCTAGCTTCTTCGTGCCGCTCTCTGCATCGGTCTTCCGGGTGGGTGCCGCGATCGCCCAGGTCGGCGCGGTGCTGTTTCTCGCGCGGCTCTACGGGACGACGCTCGGACCGTCCCAGCTGGCGACGCTCGCGGTCAGCATCGTCTTCACGACGCTGACCGTTCCCGGCATCCCGGCAGGCGCCATCATCGTCCTGGCGCCGGTCCTGACATCGGTCGGGCTCCCGGTCGAAGGCATCGGGCTGCTGATGGGCGTCGACACGATTCCGGACATGTTCCGAACCTCCGCGAATGTCGTCGGCTGGATGTCGGGAGCGAGCGTGCTCGCCCGCGGCGGCCCGCGCGAGAGGGGCTCCGGCCCTGGCACCGGCTGAGGGTGAAGGATGGAATCGTTGCCCGGGTTCCAGGAACTGTTCGGGCGGCCTGCGACGGTTCATGCCGGCGCGCCGGGCCGAGTCAACCTCATCGGCGAACACACGGACTACAACGGCGGCTACGTGCTGCCGACGGTGATTCCGCAGCGCACTCGTATCGACCTCGCGCTCCGAGACGACCGCCTGGTCCGCGCGTGGAGCGCGAACATGCCGCCCGCGGAGCGCTCGTACGAATACGCGCTTGGCGGCGAGCGACCTGAGCGTGCCTGGATCGATTACGTGGCGGGAATCACGGCCGGACTCTCGGCGCTCGGGCACGAGCTGAGGGGATTCGACGTCCGGATCGAGTCCGAGGTGCCCGTCGGCGGCGGCGTGTCGTCGAGCGCGGCGCTGGAGATCGGCGTCGCGACCGCGGTTGTCGCGGCGCTCGGGCTTCAAATCGCCGGCGTCGAGCTCGCGAAGCTCGGACGATGGGCGGAGAACGACTTCGTCGGCGCGCCCACCGGCATCATGGACCAGATGGTCGTCGCTCTGGGCGAACCCGGATCGGCGTTCTTCCTCGATACGCGAACCCTCCACTACGAGCAGGTCCGCATTCCCGACCGGGTCGAGCTCGCCGTCATCGACTCGGGTATCCGCCATCGGCATTCGACGGGTGAATATGCCAAGCGGCACGCCCAGTGCGAAGAGGCCTCTCGCCGGCTAGGCGTGGCCGAACTGCGTGATGTCACGGCGCGCGATTTTGCGCGGTTCGACCTGCTGCCGGAACCGCTTGGCCGCCGGGCACGCCACGTCGTGACCGAGAACGAACGAGTACTCCAGGCTGTGGACGCCATGCGGCGGGGCGACACCGCCCGCCTCGGCGCGCTCTTAGTCGAATCGCACGCGTCGATGCGGGACGATTTCAACGTCTCGATTCCCGAGATCGACACGCTGGTCGATCTGGCTGTCGCCGATCCGGACATTCTCGGAGCGCGGATGACTGGCGGGGGGTTTGGCGGAGCGGTCGTCATGCTCTCGAAGTCCGGCCGAGCCGCCGCCGCATCGGCGCGTGTCGTCGATCGATACGCGGCAGTCACCGGCCAGGCTCCAACCGTGCTCGTGCCGCGGGGTCGATAAGTCCCTTCGCCGATTCACTCCGAGCTGATTCAGGGGAGGCTCCGATGCAGGCGCTGCTCGACCTGGCGTACCGGTCGCATCTGCCAGGGCGATTCGGCGTGGCGCTGCTCGCGCTGCGCATGTTCGTCGGCGTGGTCTTCATCCTCCATGGCCTCGGGAGGATTCGCGACCTTCGCGGCTTCGCCGCCGACTACCACATCTCCCCTCCGGCGGCACTCGCCGCGAAGCTGACACAGATCCTCGGCGGGCTGATGCTCATCGCGGGCTTGTTGACCCCGCTTGCCGCGCTGGCCATCGCGACGACCATGGTGGTGGCTGTCCGGATCCTCATCGCGAAAGGCGAATCCTTCATCAACCCGCGCGGGCACAGCTGGGAAGTGTGCGCGCTCTACGCGCTGGTGGCGCTCGTCATCGTGCTCGTCGGCCCGGGGCCGCTGTCGGTTGACTGGCTGCTGTTCAACGCGCGCCCGTGATCGGGCCGATGTCGCGACGCTCAAGCGTCGCGACCCGCGGCGCCCTACACTAAAGGGGACGCCCTACATTCTGGCGACCCTCTGCCGGGTGCAGCACGTGCGCGGTCGTGAGGTAGTAGGGAATCGAGAGCGCCGCGAGTCCGGCCGCCGCGCCAAACGCCGTCGCGAACCCGAAGCGTTGCACCATCAACCCCGACAGCAGCGAGCCGGTGCCGATGCCGGTGTCGAACGCGGCGATGATCGCGCCGAAGGCGGCGCCCCGCCGCGCGGCGTCCACGCGGCCGAGCACCCACGCCGCGAACACGGGGTAGGCGGTGCCGTAGCCGGTGCCGAACACGGCCGCCGCCGCGATGATGCCGGCCCGGGTGTGCGTCAGCGCGAGCAGGCCCAGGCCGATCGTGATCAGGCCGAGGCAGGGCAGGAGCACGCGGCGGTAGCCGATCCGGTCGCCCATCGGCCCGGCAATCGGGCGCGTGAGGAGGATCGACACCGCCAGCGTCGTGAGGAAGATGGGCTTCGGCGTCACGCCGATGGCCTCGGCGTAGAGCGCCGCGAAGCTCGTGACGGCTCCGTATCCGAACGAATACAGGAAGAGCGAAAACGAGACAGCCAGCACCCGCCATTCGACGAGCGAACCGCGGCGCGCGGGCCCCTGGCCGTCCCGGCCCGGATGCACCTCGGGCAGCCGCCAGGCGATGGCCGCCATGGCCAGGTTCAGCCCGGCGGAGGTCAGCGCGAGCGGTCTCCATCCGATCCGGTAGATCCAGAAGCCCAGTGTCGGAGCCACGGCCGTAGCGAGCACCGACGAGAGCCCCCAGTAGCTGATGCCTTCGGCGCGCCTCGAGACCGGCAGCAGGCTGCTCATGTAGGCGCCCGACCCGGTGAGGAGTCCCGACCAGACCGTCCCGTGCAACAGGGCGAGGCCGAGGAACAGGCGGTAGTCGCCGACGAACGCGTAGGCAACGGAGAACGCCGTGATGGCGAGGCTGGCTGTCAGGAGCGTTCGCCGGAGACCGACCCGATCCGCGACGGTGCCGGTGACAGGCGCCGAGCACGCCGAGGCGTAGGTCAGACACGCCAGGAACAGGCCCGCCGCGAAGGTCGATCCGCCGAGATCCCGGACGCGGAAGGGAGCGGTGGGGAAGAGCAGAAACGCCGAGAGGAAGACGCTGAACGAAAAGCCGCACATCAGGAAGAAGCGCGGCGTAAAGACGGGGTCTTTCGGGGCGGACATGAAATTTCGAGTATAACATTGCGGATCCGCCCCCTGTCTGAAACGCCGGGGGCGCCCGGTCGTAGTGGAGAACGGCACACCACGTCCAGCTGATGTTCACGCACATCGAAAGGCACACGAGAACATGAGATCGCTGCGAAGAATCATCCTTCCGATCCTGGCGGTCGGACTGGCCGCCCTGTCGATCAAGGTTGGTCAGGCGCAGCCGCCGCAGGCGTCCGCGACGCCCCAGGTGGTCGTCAACCAATCCGACGATCCGATCCTGAAGTCGTTCCGGTGGCGCTCCATCGGGCCGGCCAACATGGGCGGCCGCATCGACGACATCGAGGTCGTCGAATCGGATCCGTCCACCTTCTACGTGGGATTCGCGACAGGCGGGCTCTGGAAGACCGTCAACAACGGAACCACGTTCACGCCGATCTTCGACACCTATCCGGTCAGCTCGATCGGCGACATCGCCATCGCGCCCTCCAACCCGGACATCGTCTGGGTGGGCACGGGCGAGCCGAACAACCGGCAGAGTTCCTCGTTCGGCGACGGCATCTACAAGTCCACGGATGCGGGGAAGACGTTCACCAACATGGGCCTCAAGGAGACTCAGACCATCTCCCGCGTCATCGTGCATCCGAAGGATCCGAACATCGTCTATGTCGCGGCGCTCGGCCACCTGTTCGGACCGAACAAGGAGCGCGGCGTCTTCAAGACGATTGACGGCGGGAAGACGTGGACGAACACGAACTTCATCAACGAGGACACGGGCTTCACCGACCTCGTGATGGATCCGAGGGACCCGAACGTGCTCTTCGCCGCATCGTATCAGCGGCGGCGCGTGCCGTGGGGCTTCAACGGCGGCGGGCCGATGAGCGGGATCTGGAAGACCCGCGACGGCGCGAAGACGTGGAAGAAGCTCGCGGGGAACGGGCTGCCGGCCGCCGCGATCATC
This sequence comes from uncultured Acidobacteriota bacterium, assembly GCA_963695795.1. Taxonomy (GTDB): domain Bacteria; phylum Acidobacteriota; class Vicinamibacteria; order Vicinamibacterales; family JAKQTR01; genus CAVOHU01. The sequence continues at coordinate 633,831 of CAVOHU010000005.1, forward strand.
GGCCGCATCGGCCTGGCGATTTCGCGGTCGAAGCCGAAGGTCGTCTACGCGCAGATGGAAGTCGGCGCGAGCGGCGGCACGGGCGCCAACGTGACCGATGACGGAAAGCAAGCCCCTCTCGGCGGTGGCTTTGGCGGCGGTGCCGGCGGCGGAGAACAGCCTGCGGGCGCCGCGGCGGCCGCAGCTGGCGGGGCCGGCGGTCGCGCCGGGCGTGGGGGCCAGGCCGCCGTCGCGGGCCAGCGGGGAGCCGCTGCGGGTCAGCGCGGGGGCGGCGGCGGGCAGCGTGGCGGCCAGGCCGGTGCCGGTGGCCAGGCCGCGGCGCCTCCTCCTCCCAACCCGGATCGCAGCGGCGTCTGGCGGTCAGACGATGGCGGGAAGACGTGGAAAGTGGTGAGCAACAACAACAATCGGCCGATGTACTACAGCCAGATCCGCGTCGACCCCACCAACGACCAGATCGTCTACACGATGGGCGCGCCGTTCTACAAGTCGATCGACGGCGGCCAAGACCTTCAATACGGTGGGCGGCATTGCGCACAGCGATCACCACGCGTTCTGGATCGATCCGAAGAACGCCAGGCACCTCATCATCGGCAACGATGGCGGTCTCGACGTCAGCTACGACCAGGCTGCAACATGGGAGTTCGTCAACACGATGGCGGTCGGGCAGTTCTACGCGGTGAGCGCCGACATGCGGAAGCCGTACTACGTCTGCGGCGGCCTCCAGGACAACGGCTCCTGGTGCGGGCCGAGCGCGGTCCGCAGCTCGACCGGCATCCTCAACACCGACTGGTTCCGCGTCGGCGGCGGCGACGGGTTCTACACTCAGCAGGATCCGACCGACCACAACGTCGTGTACTCCGAGTCGCAGGACGGCAACGTCAGCCGGCTCGACCTGTCGGTCGGGAGCAGCGTCAGCATCCGGCCGCGGGCGGGCCGGGCAGCGCAGGCGGGCGCAGCGCCGGCCCAGGCAGGCACCGGTCCGGCCCAGCAGGCCCAGCCGGCGGCGCCCGCCGCCCCGGCGCTGGCTGCGGGCGGTTTCGGCGGAGGTGGGGCCGCGAACATCGTGCCCGAGCCTCCAGTCGGCGAGCAGTACCGGTTCTACTGGAACACGCCGACGGCGCTCTCGCCGCACAACCCGAGCATCGTCTACATCGGCGGCAACCAGCTCTTCATCTCGCGCAACCGTGGCGAGACCTTCACGGCCACCAAGGATCTGACGAACAACCTCGGCAGGTTCGACCGGCCGATCATGGGCGTGGCGGGCGATGCGCCGATGGCCTCGAAGCACGACGGCGCCGCCAACTACAGCGTGATCATCACCGTCGGGGAATCGCCGGTTCTGCCGGGCGTTCTCTGGGTCGGCACCAACGACGGCAACCTGCAGGTCAGCCGCGATTTCGGCGCCACCTGGACGAACGTCGTCGCGAACGTGCCCGGCGTGCCGAAGGAAACGCACGTGTCGCGCGTCGAGGCGTCGCATTTCGACGCGGCGACCTGCTACGCGACCTTCGACGGGCACCGCACCGATGACATCAAGCCGTACGTCTTCGTGACGAGGGACTACGGCCAGACGTGGACCTCGGTCGCGGGGAACCTCCCCGAGGGCAACGCCAACGTCATCCGGGAGGATCCGAGAAACAGGAACCTGCTCTATCTCGGGACCGAGTACGCGCTCTACGTGTCGCTCGACGGCGGCAAGCAGTGGAAGCGGTTCATGAACGGGCTGCCGACGGTGCGGATCGACGACATCCTGGTTCATCCGCGCGACAACGACCTGATCGTCGGGACGCACGGGCGCAGCATCTGGATCATCGACGACATCAGTCCGCTGGAGGAGCTCACCGATAAGGCGATGGCCGCCGATGTCACGCTGTTCGATCCGAGGCCCGGCGTCATGATGCTGAGCGACACGACGTTGGCGCGGACCGTTGGCGGCTCGAAGCACTTCCAGGGTCAGAATCCGACGCCTGGAACGACCATCAGCTATTACCTCAAATCGGCGGCGTCGGGCGACGTCAAGATCACCATCTCCGATTACGCCGGCCGGGCCGTCCGCCAGATGGATGGAACGAAGGACGCCGGGCTGAACAGGATTCAGTGGAATCTGCGCGGCACGCCGCCAGCAGGCGGCCAAGCTGGCCGCGGTGGTGGTGGTGGCGGCGGCGGCCGGGGCGGCGCAGGCGGGGGCCCGGCGCTCGAGCCGGGAACCTACCTCGTGAAGCTTTCGGTCGGCGGCAAGGACTACACCTCGAAGGTCGTCATCGAGGCGGATGAGATAGTGAGGTAGGAAGCCAGTTGCACGTCAGGCTTCGGGCGTCAGGCTTCGGGCTTCAGGCCTTGATGGCGCACGGCGTATCGATGAGCGTCGCATCCGAACGACGAACGACAGCGTGAAGAGTTCGAGGGCTCGAGATCATCGCGATCTCGGGCCCTCGGCGCGTTGCGCCCGGCCTGTAGCCTGAAGCCCGTAGCCTGAAGCCTACTTGGAGCTCCCCCTCAGCTTCACAATCCTCTGGATGAGCCCCTTGTCATCCGGCAGCAGCTGCGCCGCTGGGAGACGAGGAACGAGGTCCGCCCAGTAGGGCTCCTTCGCGAACACGGCACGAAAGATCGGCGCCGCCTCGGACTCGCGCCCGATCGAGGCGAGCGTGACCGCCTGCCAGAACGGCAGCTCGAGCACTTCCGGCGCGAGCGTGCCCGCCGCCGCGTACTCCTTCAGCGCCAGCTCAATCTTCTTGTCGGCCACGAACTCGTCGCCGCGATTGGCGTGCGCGTATGCACGCTGGTATCGCACCAGCCGGCGCAACTCGGGGATCGGTTCACGGCTGTCCTCGACGCGGAGGTCGAACAGCCGATCGGCGCCTTCCCACGGTCTGCCACTCGAGGAGGCCTTCACGATGAGGATGGCCGCCGACTGCTTCCCGCGGATGTCGCCTCCGACCCGCTGTCCCGCCTCGAGCGCCGCCAGCATCCGCTCGGCCAGATCCCCCTTCGCCGACTCGTAGGCCTGGGCCATGGCGGGCCACACCTTGTCGTTCGCCATGAGGTTCGCCTGAACCGAGTACCGATTGCCGACGTGATGCCCGGCGGCGATGATGGCGAGCTTGCCGGTGTGCGCGGCGATTCTTCCCTTCGAATCGACGAACGCGACCTGCCGGACTTCCCGCTCCTTGTCCGCGGCGAGCAACTGCTTGAGCGCATCGGGAGCCGCAACCCCCTTTCGCATCGCGTCGAGACCGCGTGGGCCGTACGCGGGATCGACAAACGACTGGGTGGCCACCGCGCCGACCCCCGCCTCGGCCCACGTGACGATGGAGCCGACGGAGAACCAGTGGGACTGAACGGCCACGCCCATGTCGCCGGTTGCCGCGTCTCGCGCCACGATCGAAAACGTGTGGGCGAGCGGGCCGGCCGGCCGGCGCGGAAGCTCGGCCTCGGACGATTCGCTCGGGAGAAACGCCAGGTGGATGACGTGCGCGAGCGGCACGATCATCAGAAGGGCCGCAAGAGTGCCGGCGGCGAGTCCGGATTGCAAAGTCCGGTGAGAGAGCTTCATGCGCTCAAGGATAGCGCGAGATGGCCGGGCGGCGGCGAACCTGTCACAATCATCCGAGTCGTGACGGCGGGCCCGGGGAATCGGGCGTGCGCGATTGGCGCCGCCTCCGGAGGGGAGCCATGTCGGATCAGGACCGTCATTCACCCGCGTGGACACCCGCGTCGCTGAGGGAGCTGGCCACGGCATTCCAGGCGAGCCGGGTGCTGCTGACCGGCGTCGAGCTTCGCGTCTTCACCCTGATCGGCGACCAGGGACTGACCTCGACGCAATTGGCGCAGTTGGCGCGCTCGAATCCTCGCGCGACCGATCGTCTGCTCAATGCGCTCGGCGCCCTCGGGTTGCTCGTGAAACGCGACGGCGTGTTCTTCAACACGCCCGAGACGCGTCGGTATCTCGTCGATACCAGCCCCGAGTACGCCGCCGGACTCGGCCACACGTCGAGTTTGTGGCACACGTGGACGGGCCTGACCGGCGCCGTGCGAAGCGGCAGACCGACACGTGTTCGAGACGCCGATGAGCCGGTCTCCGCGTGGACCGAGCCGTTCATCGCGGCCATGCACTACCGCGCCAGGGCGCAGGCGGATCAGGTCGCCGCGATGCTGCCCATCGGTCCCGCCTCGCGCGTGCTCGATGTCGGCGGCGGGTCGGGAGCCTTCGCGACGGCGATGGCCCGCCTGCATCCCGGCCTTCGCGCGGTGGTCTTTGATCTGCCCGCCGTCGTGCCGCTCACCGACCGCTATGTGGCCGCGGAGGGACTTGCCGGCAAGGTGACCACGACCTCCGGCGACTATCTGACCGACAGGCTGCCATCGGGATTCGACCTGGTGTTCCTGTGCGCCGTCGTGCACAGCAACGGCAGCGCGGACAACGCCGCGCTGGTTTCGAAGTGTGCGGGGGCGCTCAATCCCGGCGGGCACGTGGCGATCGTCGATTGGCTGATGTCGGCCGATCGGGTGATGCCGGCCGCCGGCGCGATGTTCGCGCTCAACATGCTGGTTGGTACCGAGCACGGCGACACGTTCACCGAGGATGAGATTGCCGGCTGGATGTCCGGCGCCGGGCTGACCGGCGCCAAGCGGATCGAAACACCGTTCGGAACCGGCCTGCTCGTGGGGCGGAGAAACAGCTAGCGAACCGGCGCGGGTCTCCAGGGAATTCCGGCCGCCGGGACGATCGGCCGGCGGGAAGAAATGTCCCCGTGGAACTTCCGCAATTGCGGACGAACCGGAATCTCCGGCGATAGGTTTTCACGATCCGGACAGACGGGTCGACCTGCAGGGCTTCTGCGCGGATGGCGGCGGGAGGCCAAACCATGCTCAGGATCGATCGGGCCTATCTCGAGCGAACACTGCGCGACCTCGTGCAGATCAATTCCGTCAACCCGGTGCTGGCCCCGGGCCAGCCGGGCGAGACCGAGATCGCGGCGTATGTCGGCGGCGCGCTCCGCCAACTCGGCATGAGCGTCGAGGTCCACGAGCCGGTGACAGGACGGCCGAGTGTCGTCGGTCGATTGCCCGGCGCCCGGCCCGGAAAGAGCCTCATGCTCAACGCGCACGAGGACACAGTGGCCGTGGACGAGATGGCGCGTCCCTTCTCGGGCGATGTTCGGGAGGGCCGGCTCTACGGACGAGGCGCGTTCGACATGAAAGGCGGGCTCGCCGCGTCGATGGCGGCGGCAAAAGCGCTCGCCGACGCCGGATGCCCGCACGGCGGGGAGGTGCTGGTCGCGGCGGTCGCCGACGAGGAACACGCGAGTCTCGGCACCGCCGATCTCATCGGCCGCTATCACATCGACGGCGCGATTGTGACCGAGCCGACCGCGCTCGACATCTGCGTGGCGCACAAGGGCTTCATCTGGATCGAGGTGACGACCCACGGCAAGGCGGCACACGGGTCGCGCTTCGATCTCGGCGTCGACGCCAACATGCGGATGGGACGCGTACTCCACGAGTTGGAAGAACTGGAGCGGAACGTCAACGCGCGCACGCCGCACGCGCTTGTCGGGCCGCCATCGCTGCACGCGGCCACGCTCGCCGGCGGGACGGGCCTGAGCACCTACGCCGCGTCCTGCACGCTTCAGATCGAGCGCCGCACGATTCCCGGGGAGCGAGCCGACACCGTGATCGGGGAAGTCGAGGCGATCCTCTCGCGCCTCCGCGCGCGCGACGATGACTTCTCGGCCAGTTCGCGCGTCATGCTCGTGCGGGAGCCTTTTGAGGTTTCCCGGGATGCGGCAATCGTCAGAAGCCTGCTGGACGCCGCCGCAGCTGTCCTGGGCCGGCGGCCCGAGACGATCGGACAGACGCCCTGGATGGATGCCGCGCTGCTGGCCTCGGCCGGCATCGAAACGGTCGTCATGGGCGCGACCGGAGAGGGCGCTCACGCGAAGGAGGAGTGGGTCGATCTGCAGTCGGTCGCGGACCTCGCCGCGTGCCTGGCAGAGGCGGCGATCAGGTTCTGCTGACACGGTCAGGCGACCGGCTGCACGCTCAAGGCCACGGGCGCAGATCGCCGACTATTTCAGGAACCGCCTCACGTGCAGCAGGCGGTTCCGCAGGCTCTCGCTGTAGATGGGCGAGGCGGGATCGAGGCTGTTTCGCCGCACGAGGCCGGAGGCGTGGATGAACTCGAGCTTGCCCACGTGGATCCCGACGTGCGACACGCGCTCGGGCCGGTCGCTGGCGGCTCTCGTTCCGAAGAACAGCAGGTCGCCCTTCTGCAGCCGTGTCAGCCCGTCGGCAATGGGCACCTCGATTCCCTCCCGCGCCTGCTGGTCAGTGTCCCGTGACAGTTCGATCCCATTCAGGCGGAGCACCGTCTTCGCGAAGCCCGAGCAATCGAAGCCCTTGCTGGAGGTTCCGCCCCACAGGTACGGAACGCCCATGTACTGGTTCGCGGTGCGCTCGATCGAGTCGCCGGTCGGCCGCCGCGACACTTTCCATGAGGCCAGCTCCTGCAGGTCGTCGCTCGCCGCGAATCCTCTGCGGCCGTCCGGGAGCTCGACCTCCGTCCATGCGCCACCCGTGCCAGCCGACTTGAGAATCGATCCGACGACCAGGTCGGTCACGGGATCCGCCGCGCGGTCGGCGGCCACTCTGACAGCAGACACCGGGCTCGTCGTGATGACGCGCGGTGCAGCTTCCCACGCGGCCCGGGTCGCCTCGGTCGCGGGCGTGAGCTGCAGGTCCTCAATCCACCCGAGATAGCCGTCGGGTTCGGTGTGCACGTAGTACCAGCCGGACTGCTTCTTCAGCACCCGCACGGGCCAGCCCATCACTGCCTGCGTGCCCATTTCGGCGGCATGCGACGGTCGTGTCCGCACGTTGGCCACGCTCACGCGCACGATGCCGTACGTCTCCGGCCCGAGTGCGGGATCGGGCAGGACGACGATCTGGTCGGTGACCTGGGAGAATCCGGCCGCGCGAATCGCCTGGAGGGCCTCGTCGCGCGCCTGCGCGCTCTCGACCTCCCCTCGGGCGATGGCGATCCCCGACTTCGCCTCGGCGGTGACGTCGAAGACCGCGAGGCGTCGATCGGGCGCGAACTTCGCCCGCACGGCCGCGAGCGCCTGGTCCGCGGGCCCCGGCTTCTGAGGCGCTTGAGGCCCGGCCCGAAGCGGCCACGACACGAAGAGGACCCCGAGTAAGGCGCAGACGAGTCGTCGTCGATTCATGGAGGACCTCGCGTCGCGGTTCGAAGAGAGGCAGACCCGGGGGCGGTGCTCATTCTTGATCAGATCCGCATCAGGCCGCTCCATCGCCGCGCGCAGTGATACATGGCGATGCCTGCTGCCGTCGCGACATTCACCGAATCGGCACCGGGCTGCATGGCCAGGCGCACGCGCAGGTCGGCTCCGGCGATCGCCTCGTCGCTCAAGCCGGAGCCTTCGTGGCCGACGAGCAGCGCGACGCGCTCGGGCCACCTCTCGCGGCCGCAAAGTTCGGTCAGGTCGGGCGCGCCTGCATCGGGCGTCAGCGCCAGGACGCGATACCCGCGCGACTTCACGTCCTCGAGGCCGTCCGGCCAGGCGTCGAACGACCCGAACGGAATGCGGAGGCTCGCGCCGCTCGAGACGCGAATCGCCTTGCGGTAGAGCGGGTCGCAGCAAGCCGGTCCGGCGAGCACGCACGCAGCGCCGAATGCCGCGGCGTTGCGAAAGATCCCGCCCATGTTGTCGGCATTGCCAACATGCTCGCAGATGACGAGGAGTCGCCAGCCCTTGACCTGGTCGAGGACCTCCCGGTGCATTCGCGCCGGCGGACGGCGGCCGACCGCCAGGCAGCCGCGATGGATGTTGAACCCCGAAATCCCTGCGATCGCCTCGGGTTGCGCCAGATACACCGGGACATCGTCCCGCCGCTCGACGAGATCCCTGATGCTCTCGAGCGCCGCGGGCGAGACGAGCACCGAGACGAGGGCTAGAGGCGACGCCTCGAGCAGCGTGCGGACGACCTGCCGGCCTTCCGCGATGAACACGCCGTGTGCGCGGAGGAGTTCAGGGTCGGGGATATTCCGGTACTCGGCAACCCGCGGGTCGTCGAGCTGGTCGATCGGCTCACACCACATGGGATCTCACCCGGGCCTCGGCGTTCGATTGTAGCCCTTTCCGCGAAGGCGACCGGCCGCCGAGACCACCGGCGTCAATTTGGCGTCTCATGTACAGTTGGGGGGTATGGCGGTGACTGAATGACGCGATCGACACGAACCAGCTTCGCAGCCGTCCTCCTGACCTTCCTCGTCGCCATTGGATGCGGATCGTCCTCATCGTCCGGCAAGCTTCCAGGACCCAACCCTTCGCCCTCGACCAACCCGTGCTCGAGCGTCAGCCTGGAGGCGCCTGCGACGGGCGCGGCCATCGGGGCGGCGTCGGCCACGAAAGGCCAGGCCGCGCTCGATCGCCACGGCCGGAGGCTGGCCCAGGAGGCGATTTGGCGGCATGAGGCCGCCACCCGGCGGCGCGCCACGCCGCTTACCGCGGCGCCTGGAGCGACGCAGGACGTCGGCGAGATCGCGGTCATCGAGGACCAGGGCGACATCATCACGCCCGCGAATGCGCTCGACCTGAAGGGGGTCGGGCTCACCTTCAGGCCGGCCGCCTCGGGAGGCTACAACATCGCCAGCGGGCCCTCGACGTTTCAGTCGACTCTCGGGACCCGCCTCACGCTCGGCGATGACGACACCCGGCCGGTCTCGACCGGCTTCGCCGTGCCATTCTTCGGCAAGAACCAGACGGCAGGCTTCGTGAATTCCGACGGCAACATCACGTTCGAGGTGGGGGACAACGCCAGCACCGACCGGGACATCACGCGGCTCGCCACGGGTCCTCCTCGCGTGGCCACGTTCCTCGCCGACCTCGATCCGTCCAACGGGGGAGGCGTGTTCGTCAACACGAGCCCCAGCGCGTTCACCGTCACCTGGTGCAAGGTGCCGGGCTTCGAGTCGACGAATACGCTGACAGCTCAGGTCACTATCTGGCCCGACGGCCACATCGACTCGCTCATCGACGCGAGCACGACGTTGACTGACGCCGTCGTCGGCCTCTCACCCGGCAACGCGTCCACGTTCACGCCCGTCAATCTCGCCTCGGCCGCGTCGACGACGGTGCCGGGCGGATCGGGTCCGTTCGGCGAACAGTTCATGGCCACCGACGACATCGACCTGGTCACCCTCAGCCAGAAGTTCTACGCGTCGCATCCGGACGGATACGACCAGATCCTGGTGTGGACCGACCGCAACCTGGTCCACGACGCGTTCGCCTACGAGATGACGGTCGCGAACGAGATTCGGGGCATCGGCGTCGACATCTACGACTTGTCGCGAGCGTACGGCAGTCTCGGCACGCTTCGCAGCGTGGTGATGATGGACGACGTGCACAAGTACCCCGACGATCCGGCCCAGAGATTCAACGGGGAGAACACCACGCTCAGCCTCCTCGGACAGGAAGCGGGCCACCGATGGCTCGTATTCATGTCGTTTCTCGACAAGGATCTCAGGGTATCGACCGCGTGGCTCGGCCGCGACGCCGCGCACTGGAGCTTCTTCATGAACTCGGATGCATCCGTCATGGAGGGGAACCAGATTGAAGACCTCGGCGGAGGTTCGTTCAGGACGACGGCGGCGGTCCAGCGGTACAGCAAGTTCGACCAGTATGCGATGGGGCTGCTGGCTCCCTCGGACGTGCCTCCGTCGTTCTACGTCGAGAGCCCGACCAACGTCGTGCCGTCCCGCAAGTTCGACTCGGCGCCGATGGTCGGGGTGACCTTCAACGGCACCCGGCGCGACGTCCTCATCAACCACGTCATCGACGCACTCGGTCCGCGGCAGCCTTCCGCGGCGGACTCGTCGCGCGTGCACCGGGAGGCGTTCATCTACCTCGTCAGCTCCGGCCGGTCCACCGATTCCGCCATCACCGCCAAGCTCGATCGTTTCAGGCTGGCGTGGGAAGCGTTCTTCGGCCAGGCCACCGACGGCCTGATGCGCGCCGAGACCCGCCTGAGGCCCTGACAACCGCTCCCGCCCGCGCGTCGCGATATGATGCAGGGTGGGAGGTTGTATCGTGCTTCACCCGAACAAGCTCGCGATTCTGGCCGGCGGCGGCCCCGCCCCCGGCATCAACAGCGTCATCAGCGCGGCGACGATCCGGGCGGTGATGGATGGCCTCGAGGTCGTCGGCATCCGAGACGGGTTCGAGTGGATCATGAAGGGCGACGTGGAACACGTGATGCCGCTGACGCTCGATGCCGTGAGCCGCATCCACTTCAGGGGCGGCGTGCACATCGGCATCTCGCGGTCCAATCCCACCAAGAACCCCGATCACCTAGAGAACACCGTCCTGTCGCTCCTGCGGCTGAACGTGTCCATGCTCATCACGATCGGCGGCGATGACACGGCCTTCTCGGCGATGAAGCTGGAGGAACGGGCTGGCGGGCGCATCCGCGTCGTGCACGTCCCGAAGACCATCGACAACGACCTCGACCTCCCGTCCTTCGTGGACACGTTCGGGTTCCAGTCGGCGCGCCATTACGGCGTCGAGATCATCAAGAACCTGATGGTCGACGCCAAGACGACCTCGCGGTGGTACTTCGTCATCGCGATGGGGCGGGGCGCGGGCCACCTGGCTCTGTCGATCGGCAAGGCGGCCGGCGCGACGCTGTCGCTCATCCCGGAGGAATTCCCGGGGGAGCGGATGCGGTTGAAGACGCTGGTCGATACGCTGGCCGGCGCCATCATCAAGCGGTTGAGTTACGACCGCCGCGACGGCGTCGCCGTGCTCGCCGAAGGGCTCGTCCTGAACATCGACCCTGCCGACCTGGCGCACCTCGAAGAAGCCGAGCGGGATGCCCACGGCAACGTGCGCATCGCGGAGGTGAACATCGGGGAGATCCTCAAGGCCCAGGTCAACAAGCGGCTGAAGGAGTTCGGGGTGAAGGCGACGATCATCGCGAAGAACATCGGCTACGAGATGCGCTGCGCCGACCCGATCGCCTACGACATGGAGTACACCCGCGACCTCGGATACTGCGCGGCCAAGTACCTCCTGGCGGGCGGCAACGCGGTGGTGATCTCGATGCAGAACGGCCACTTCGTGCCGATCCCGTTCCACACCATGCTCGATCCGAAGACGGGCCGGGCGAAGATCAGGCGGGTCGACATCCACGCCACCAGCTACTCGATCGCCCGGCGCTACATGGTCCGCCTCCGCCGCGACGACTTCCAGGACGCGCACGAGCTGGCCAAGTTCGCGTCGACGGCCGGGTTGTCGCTCGAGGAGTTCCGGCGCGAGTTCGAGTACCTCATCGCAGACGAGCCGTTGCCGACGATGCTCGATCAGGAGATGAAGGCGCTCATCGCCGTGCCGGCGGGCGGGAAATCGGAAACCTGAGAACGCCAGCCGAACCGTCGGGGGCGACCCGCCGCCGCCCCTACTTGAAGGTGCTCTTCACTCTCTCCTGGACCGCGTCGCAGATCCTGCGCGATTCGCTGACCAGTGCGTCGACCTGGTGCCGGCACTCCCGCGTGAAGCGTTCGTCGCTGATTGAGCCGAGGTTGATGAGGACATTCAGCGACGCGCCCTCGACGCCCGCGCGGGCCACGAGCGCCGCCACTCCCGCGTCCGAGGCGGAGTTCCTGTTTCCTGATTCGGCGACGCGCTGGCCGAGCCGCAGGACCTCGAGACACAACCGTGCCGTCTCGAGCGGGACGTTCGCCGCGTGACGCGAGGCGTCCGCGACGGCCTTGTCCCGTTCCGCCTGCTGTTCCTCGGTGGCCTTGGGCAGCCGCATCGCCTCCATGACCCGGTTGAACGCCTCGGCGTCTTCGTCCACCGCCCGGATGAGCGCGGCCTTGAGCTCCTGCGCCTCCTCGGCGACCGATCGCAGGTCTTCCCAAGCTGCCTCGTACCCCTTCTTACCGACCGTGAGGTTGGCGACCATCGACGAGAGCGACGCGCCGAGCGCGCCCGCGAGCGCGGCCACCGACCCGCCTCCCGGCGCCGGTGATTCGGTCGACACCTCGTCGGCGAACCTCGTGACGCTCATCGACACGAGCGGCGCCGCCTGGCGGAAGTGGTATTCGATGATCTTCTTGTCCGGGTCGAAGGGAGAGACGTCTGTCGAGCCCGAGCGACTTGATGGCCGTCTCGACCAGCTCGGATTCGGGGACGCCGGCCGATTTCGCCTGCTTCCGCAGGAAGTAGCGGCCCGCCTCGAGCATCGGCCCGAGCGGGGTCAGGCCGACCAGCTCCGATCCGGTCACCCGCAGACCGAGCCTGGCCGCCTCCTCCTGCACGGTCTCGAAGACGACGTGCAGGGGGGTCGTCGTGAAGTCGAGCAGGTTGATCGACACCTGCGCCTGGCGGTACTGCTCGATGTACCAGCCGATCGCCCTGACGGCCCGGAGCCGGCCCGGCACCTTGACCGACGTGCCGTCCGGATCCCGGACGATTGCGCCTTGCCCGTCGCGCTTGGCTCGGCCGCCCTCCCGGATGGTGAGCGCGATCTCGTTGGCCAGCTTTCGATCGAGCGTATTCAGGTTGACATTGTAGGCCAGCAGGAACTCGCGCGCGCCGACGACGGTGGCGCCCGATCGCGCATTGAACGTCGCAGGGCCGGCGTCGGGCGCCCACTCGGGATCCTGCAGTTTCTGTGCGAGGCCTTCGTACTCGCCGGCGCGGATGTTCGCGAGGCTCCGCCGCTCCTCGTTCGATGCGGCGTGCTCGTAGAAATACACGGGGATGTCGAGCTCGCTCCCGATCCGGCGGCCGATCGATCGCGCGATCGCGGCGCACTCGGCCATCGTGATGTCGGAGACCGGGATGAGCGGGCAGACGTCGAGCGCGCCGATCCGGGGATGCGCGCCCTTGTGCTGCGTCATGTCGATCAGGCTCGCCGCCACTCTCGCGGCGCGAAACGCGGCCTCCTGGACGCCCTCGGGGCTCCCGACCATGGTGTAGACCGTGCGATTCGTGTCGGCGCCGGGATCGACGTCGAGCAGCTTCACGCCCGTGACGCCTGACATCGCGGCCGCGATGGCGTCGATGACGGCGCGGTCGCGCCCCTCGGAGAAATTCGGCACGCATTCGACGAGTCTCGGCATCGCACCGGGCCTTTCACGTGAAGGAAGGGGCCGACCAGCCTGATGAGCGTACGCCGCCCGCCGCGGAGCGTCAACATGGTATCCTCCCGCACTGGTCTCGAGCATCACTCTCGAAGGGAAGCCAGCATGACACGCAGCCGGCTCGTCAAAGGGCTGGCGCCGGTCGTCATCGGCGTCGCTGTCGCGCTCTGCCCGGCACCGGACGGGCTGACGCCGCAGGCCTGGCGGTACTTCGCGCTCTTTGCCGGCGTGGTTGCCGGGCTCATCCTCGAGCCGGTTCCGGCATCCGGCGTCGGGTTCATCGGCATCGCGCTGGCCGCGGCCTCGCGGCTGGTCGTGTCCGATCCCGGCGACTCGATCAAGTGGGCGCTCACCGGGTTCGGCAACGGCACGGTGTGGCTCGTCTTCAGCGCGTTCATGCTCGCGCTCGGGTACGAAAAGACCGGCCTCGGCCGGCGCATCGCCTTGCTGCTCGTCAGGCGGCTCGGCGGGCGCACGCTCGGTCTCGGCTACGCGATCACGTTGGCCGACGTCGCGCTGGCGCCGTTCACCGCCTCCAATACCGCGCGAAGCGCCGGGACGATCTTTCCCGTGATCCGGAACATCCCCGCGCTGTACGACTCGCACCCCGGTCCGACCGCGCGCCGCATCGGGGCGTATGTGATGTGGACCGGCTTCGCGGCGTGTTGCGTCACCAGCTCGATGTTCGTGACGGCGCTCGCGCCGAACCTCCTGGCCGTGAGCATCGTGAAACAGGTGGCCGGCGTCACCATCACGATGGGCGCGTGGGCGGCCGGATTCTGGCCCGTCGCCCTCGTGCTGGTCGCGGTGCTGCCGCTGCTCGTCTACGTGCTGTATCCGCCGGAGCTCAAGGGCGGGCCCGAGGTGCCGGCCTGGGCGGCCCGTCAGCTGGCCGAGATGGGCCCGGTCACGCGCGGCGAGATCCTGATGGGGGCGTTCGCGATCCTCGCAGTCGCCCTGTGGATGTTCGCCGGCGACTGGCTCGACGCCTCTACTGCGGCCTTGCTCGTCGTGTCGCTGATGATGCTCTCGGGCCTCATCACGTGGCAGGAGGTCGTCGGCAACAGTGCGGCGTGGAGCGTCCTGGTGCTGCTCGCGACGCTCGTGTCGCTCTCCGACGGCCTCGGCCGGGTCGGGTTCATCGGCTGGTTCGCCGGCCATGCCGCCGCCATGCTCAGCGGCCTGCCGATGACGGCGGTCCTCGCGAGCCTCGTCTCAATCTTCTTCCTCGTGCACTACATGTTTGCGAGTCTCACGGCCCACGCGAGCGCGGTGCTGCCGGTCGTGCTGACCGCGGCGCTCACCGTTCCCGGTGTGCCGGTGAGGACGGTCTCGCTGCTGCTGTGCTATTCGCTCGGGTTGATGGGCGTGCTCACGCCCTACGCGACAGGGCCCGCGCCGGTCTATTTCGGGAGCGGGTTCGTCTCGCGCGCGGACTTCTGGCGCCTCGGGCTGATCTTCGGCCTCATCTTCCTCGCCGCGCTCCTCGGCATCGGGCTGCCGTACCTGAACCTGGTCGGCGCCTGAGCGCTCGACATTCGGCTACGATGCGCGGGCGACCGAAGCCCCCGCTTCCTTCTCAGGCGACGACTCGCCGTGAATGACCGGGCCGCTGCGGACGATGTTCGAGCGGAGGCGCTGTCCGAGAATCTCCTCGGCCCGCCGGCCGGTGTCGATCAGCTGTTCCTGATCGATCCCGGTCCGCACGCCCATTTCACCGAGCACGCCCATGAGATCTTCGCTGCAGGTGTTGCCCGTATAGCCGGCGGAATACTTCGCCGCGCCCGTCGCGGGCTGGCCCCCGATGGCGCCAATCGAGCAGTCCACGTAGCGGACGCCGAGCTCGAGCATCGCGATGGAATTCACGATGCCCGTTCCGCGGGTGTCGTGAAAGTGGGCGATGAACTCTGCGCCGGGGAAGAGGCTCATCAGTTCGCCAATCCGTTCGCGCACGAGCTTCGGGTTGGCGACGCCCGTCGTGTCGCCGAGCATGATCGCCTGAGCGCCCTCCTCGAGGTAGAACCGGACGATCTTCGCCACCTCGGCGGTGCTGACGTCGCCGCGAACCGGGGAGCCGTAGACGGTTCCGGCGCAGCCAATCACCCGGACGCCCAGCGCGTGCGCCTGCTTCATGATCGCGGCGTGCTCGACCATGGCTTCCGCGTGAGTCATCCGGAAGTTGAGCTGATTGTGTTTCTCGCACGACGAGATCATCAGGATGATCTCGTTCGCACCGTAGCCTTCCTTCTGGCAGACCTCGAAGCGCTCGAAGCCCTTCGCGTTGGGCATGAGCACGACGTAGGACACGCCCGGGCGGCGCTCGATCTGCCTGAGGACGTCGACGGCGTCTGCAAACTGCGGCAGGAGCCGCGGGTGCGAGAACGACGTGACCTCCAACTTCCGGAAGCCCGCCCCGACGATGCGATTGATCATTTCGACCTTGTCGGCGGTGGATACGAGCACCGGCATCGACTGCAGGCCGTCGCGCGCCCAGCACTCGCACGCGATCACTGAATCCGGCATGGCCATGACCGCCCTCCGTCACGATGGATTGGTCACCACGAACGGGACCATGCCTTCAATTGTAGCGCCGGTCGCCCGGGCGGGAGAGCCGCCCTGTCACCCGCGGCTACGCCGCACGGGACCTGTCAGTCGCCCGCGCCGGCCGCCCGTCTGCGGAAGAGGTAGATACGAGGGTGATCGTTGATCCGAGACGACAGCTCGGCGCCGTCATCGTTGATGGTGAGACCGCAGAGCGAGGGGTAGACCTTGAAGGTCGCGAGCAGATCGAATCCGAGCCGGCCGTTGAACAGGTCGTCGTAGTACTGCTTGACCACGGCGTAGCCGGATGCCGGGAGGTGCCGGTAGAACTGCACGTAGGTGTCGTCCATCAGGACGTAATCCACCTGGGCGATCCTGGAGCGGATGTACTCGCGCTTCTCTTCAGCGGAGGTCCGGAGCGAGTACAGGTATCGGTACGTGTCGAGCGCCACGAGGATGTAGCGGTCGTGCCGCTCGTCGCGCGCTCCCCAGAGCACATAGTCCCGAAAGAAACTTGGCCGCAGGGCGTAGGACCCGGTCGGCGGAGTATTGTGGGAGGGTTCGACGAGGATGCGAGACCCGGGCGGCACGTTCCGCCAGAGGAAGCCCGAGGCCGACAGCCGCGCGTCCTGCGTTCGATAGACATTCATGTACGCGAGCGCGTAGCCGGAGGTCGTCGCCACGACCAGGCAGGTCGCCGCGATAGCCGTGCGGCGCCAGCGACGGGACCCGATGAGACCTGCGCTGAAGGCGCCCGAGGCGACCGCGAACGCGGGCACGAGCGGGAGCACGTAGCGGGCCATCGGTGCGACGGTCCCTCCCGCCACGAGGAAGTAGGTGATCGGAAACGCGGCGGCGACCAGGCCGACACGCGTGCGCTGCCAGAGCAGCCATGCGATGCCGGCGAGGCCCCAGATCTCCATTGCCGGTCCCAACCCCCACCACAGGTTGGTCGTGAACCAGTACAACTGAGGCTGGACGTCCGCGAATTGCGCGATCCAGATTGGGCGGACACCGCCGGTCAGCGGATTCGTGATCTGCTCGAAGACGTCCTGGCGGAACCTGGGGAAGTAGCGCACCATCATCGGATCGATGAGAACAAAAGCCAGCGCGCCGACGATGAGCGGGCTCACCCCGCGCGCGGTCCACGCGACCCAACCGCGGGCATCCCTCCACGTGCGCGGCCTGCCCGGCGCCGCCAGGTGGGCCACCGCGACGACCGCGAAGACGAATGCCGCGGAGTACTTGGAGGCGACCGCCGCCGCCACCACCACGCCGGCCGACAGATAGTCCCTCCAGCGGCCGTGTTCGGCGATCCGGAGCGCGAAGAGCCACGCCAGCGTCAGGAAGAAGATCATGGTGAGATCGACCCTGAAGCTGTGCGACTCAGAGATGTGGATGACCGCGGTGGCGACAAGCACGGCGGCCACCAGGCCCGCCAGCCGTCCGGCCACGCGCAGCGCCACCCGGTAGGTCACGTAGACCGTCGCGGTTCCCATGATGGCGGAGATCGTCCGCCCCAGCATCGTGTAGGTCACCTGGTCCTGGTAATCGGTCAACGCGAGCGGTCCCTTGATCGCCTCGTAGACCCACACCAGCGCGTTCAGCAGATGCATCGGCAGCGGGCCGTACATAAAGAACTTGGCCGAGTTCGCCGCCGCTTCCATGCTGACCCGCAGGCGCTCTGCACCGGCGAACACGAAGTGCTCGTCGATGTGGAAGTGGTAGTACGGCGCACCCCAGGAGAGCCCGTCGAAGCGGAGCGCCGCCGCCAGCGCCACGATCAGGGCGAGGAGCGCCGGCGGACCCCAGCGCGGCATGCGGGACGAGCGCTCGGTCGGGCCGCTGGTTAGTGGGGAGGTGCTCATTCGGAGGTTCGGGGCGCGCGGAGCGGGCTCAGAAGTAGTTCCGGAGGAACGACCCGACGTAGGCCCACCAGAGTTTCCAGACAACGATCTTCGATTTGCCCCACTTGCGCTCGAACTCGTGGCTCGGAATCTCCGCCACACGGAACCCGAGCCTGAGCGCGCGCATGAGCATTTCCTGCTCGATGGTGGTGAGGTTGGAGCGGAGGCCGAGCGCCAGGCCCACGTCTTTGCGAATCGCCCGGAACCCGTTCTGGCTGTCGGTCAGCCGGACGCCCCACCGGTAGTTGATGGCCAGCATGATGAGCTGCGACCCGACGTAGCGAAGCAGCTGCTCGGCCGTCCCGTGCAACTCGTCGCTGCCGCCCTTGCCGCGCGACCCGACGACCATGTCGGCCTGGCCCGCGAGTATCGGCGCGAGCATCGCGGGGATGTCCCTGGGTTCGTGCGAGCCGTCCGCGTCGATGAACACGATCACGTCGCCCGACGCGACCTTCAGCGCCATTCGAATGGCCTCGCCCTTGCCCTTGCCGCCGTCGAGCATGACCCGCGCGCCGTGCTCCTCGGCCACCTCGCGCGTGCGATCCGACGAGTGCCCGTCGATGACCAGCACCTCGTCGCCGTAGCCCTTGACCGAGTCGACGACCGCCCCGATCATCCCTTCCTCGTCTCGGGTAGGGACGACAACAGTGACTCGAGGCGATGCGGGCAGGTCAACCGGCACGTTGGCGGGGCGGACGGATCCGCGAGCGGACGAGCTAGTCAATCAGTCCTCCGGGGCCTGTCAGATCGTCGCGAGCGGTGCACAAACCAGCCCCTCAGTCTAGCCGCCGATCCGGGGTCCGTCAATGAACCGCCGGGACATCGAGCCACGTCATCGTCCAGCGGCACGCGACACCCGCGGAGTCCGTCTCGCCGGCCGAAGGAATTAGGTTGTCACCATGACCGGACCTGAGTGACACTCGTAGCTGAACCACATCGACAAGGCGGGCGGCCTCGAAAAGGAGACCGTCCGACGCGGACACGGAGACCCTGATGCTCGGCCGGCGTATTGGACTGCTGAACGACATCCTCAAGGCCAATATCGCCGATCCGCGCCTGCCGTTCCGGATGCAGCTCGTCACGACCTACAAATGCAATTTCCGCTGCGAGATGTGCGGCATCTGGAAGAAGCACAGCGTCGATGAGATGACCGCCGATGAGGTGGCACGCTTCTTCAGCCGCTGGTCCGGCTTCCGCTGGGTCAACCTGTCGGGCGGCGAGATCTTCATGCGCCGCGACATCGACGACCTCGTCCGGGCCATCCAGGAGAACTGCCGGTCCCTCTTCATGATCAACTTCCCGACGACCGGGTGGTTCGGGGATCGAACGGTCGATCTCGCCAACCAGATCCTCAATCGCGGGATCGGGCGGCTGATGATCACGATCAGCATCGACGGACCGAAGGAGATTCACGAGGAGCTGCGGGGATTGCCTGGCAGCTGGGATCGGGGCATCGAGACCTTCCGCCGGCTGCGGACGATCAAGCGGGAGAATTTCCAGGTCGTCGTGGGCATGACGCTCGTCGCCAAGAACGTCGCAAAGGTCGACGAGTCGATCGCGGCCATCCGGCAGGTCATCCCGGACTTCAGCCGATCTGAGCTCCACCTCAACGTCGGGCACGAATCCTCGCACTACTTCGGAAACACCGGGTACACCGGCGGCACGCCCTACGAGACCGTGCTCGAGACAATCGAGCGGCACCGGCAGGAGGTCGGTAACTCCTGGCATCCGGTCGCGTTCCTGGAGAACCGGTATCAGGCGCTGCTCAAGCAGTACTTCGACACCGGGAAGTCACCCTTGCCGTGCACGGCTCTCGCCACCAACTGCTTCATCGACGCCCACTGGAATCTGTACCCGTGCTCGATCTGGGACGAGAAGATCGGCAACCTCCGGGAGGCGAATTTCGATCTGGAAGGGTTGTGGTCGGCGCACCGGACGCGGGAGATCCGAAGCGAGATCGTGAACGAGAACTGCCCGCACTGCTGGACCCCGTGCGAGGCCTATCCGGCGATCCTGGCGAATCTCGCCCGCTCGGTCATGAAGCCCAAGCGGGCGAGCCACCTTCTCCTGAACACCGAGAAGTAATTCGAGACCTCAGTCCGGGATGCCGTTGTCGGACACCGGGCCCGCGGGCCAGACCTCCAGCCATTGCACCGATGTCGCGGAACCGGCCACGCCGAGCCGGTAGATGTCGAATGAACGCCAGACGCCGTCGATGTGGATACACAGCTTGTCCTTCGACATCGCGCCGGAGGGGTTTCGCTGCCTGGCGGCATTGAAGCCGTAAAGGCGGAGGTGCCAGATCGTCCGGAGCATGAGTTCTTCCGCGGCCCCTTCGGCGGCTTCAGTCGATCCAAACACCACGTGCAAACCCGGGAATTCGTCGAAGGTCGCGTAGTTGACCTTTTCCGCCTGCGACTCGGTCAGCGGACCGGGAGGTACGTGACCGCCTGGGGCTGGCCCGGGCCCAGGTCCTGGTCCAGGAGGAGGAGGCGGCGGCGGTGGAGGCGGTGGAGGATTGGGCGTCTGGAACGACCCGACTCCTGACCACGGACCCCAATTGGTCCCGTCAGTGGCGATGACCCGCCAGAAATAGGCCGTTGCATAACCCAGGTCGTCCGGATAGTCGAATCGGGTCTGACCGGAATTCTCCGGGACGACGAACTCAGCGTAGGTGGCGAAGGAGAACTTGGTCGAGACCTGCAGGAAGTACCGGATCGTCCCGAGCGGACCAGATCGAGCCGCGTTGGCCCAGATGAACCGCGGCCGCAGGATCCCCAGGATCTCATTGCTCCTCGGTTCCAGCAGCGCCGGCGCCTCAACGACGATTGGCGTATAGACGTCGAAACTTACGGCATCGGAAAACGGTCCGGTGTTCGCGCCGTCCAGCGCTTTCGCGCGCCAGTAGTAGGTTCGTTCCGGAGCCAGCGCATCAGGGAGGCGGAACGATGTCCGCCCGCCCCCGCCAGGCGTGATGTCCTCGCGCGTGAGGAGCTTGTTCGTGAAGGCGGCGTCCACGGCGAGTTCAAAGATGTAGGTCACCGGCCGCACCCCGGAGCTCGAGGCGTTTGCCACGGTCAGCGTGACGGGCTGGTCCGCAACGGCGACCGCCGACCCCTTCGGAGTGACGGGCACCGGCGCGCTAATCGATACGCCCTCGATGGGACCCGCGATGGACGGGCTCAGCGGATTCGAGCTCTTCTTGGCGTCGCAGCCGGACAGCGCGACGGCCACAGTGGCGGCAACAATTGATGTCAGCAACCGTTTCATGAAAACCCTCGACCGGAGAGACAGACCCCGACACGGAGAACACCAGGTACCTGAGTTATCGGTGGCTGCCCGACGAGCCTTTAGGACCCGGAAAGACGGGCCGGGGGCCGAACGCTCGCCGGGCCGGACCGGGAACTCGACGCCCCAGCGTCGCGTCGGCCGTGAGCCCGAAATCGCCTGCCGCCAGCCGACTAGAACAGGGAGTAGATGAAGGGCGCCGCCGCGGTCCCGCCGAGGAACATCAGTCCACCGAGCGCCAGCACGACGAGCACGATCGGCAGGAGCCACCATTTCTTGGTTCGTCCGAGAAAATGGAGGAACTCCCCGGCCAGGGATGACCGGCCGGCCGTGCTCTGCCGCTCGAACGCGCCGGGAGAATCGTCGGCCATATCTGTCGGCTTTCTAGGACTGTCTGAAATACTCTTCGACGGCGGGCGCTTCGGGCCGCCGGACCCAGTATGACCCAGATTGGCGATCGAATCGGCGCCGAAGTGCGTCGCGCCCGATGAGGCGGAAGACCACCGCGACCGAGGTGAAGAGCACGAAATAGACGATGAGGAGCAGGAGCAGGCTGACGGTCCACCCGATGGGAAAAACCGCGACCATCCACGCCACATAGATCGGCCTGAGCGCCGCCGGCCACGCCGCGCCCAGCGCGGACCCGGCGACGGCGACCGACCAGATGATGAGCGGGGCGAGCCAGGGCGCGCGCCAGCCGATCGGCACCGCGGACGAAAACGCTCCGCCGCGCCAGGCCGTCACCAGTCCGAGCAGCCCGAAGCCCACGAACCAGAGCGCGGCGAAGATCCGCATCTCGCGGTCGCTCGGGTGGAAATTGATATCCCGGAATGTCATCGGCCAGGTACCCCCAACGCGCGCCATCGATCGCTAGTCCAGCTTGAACGCCTTCAGGTACTCCGCCTGGTTGCCCGCCAGGCCCTCGGGCTGCTCCGACTTGAGCAGCAGGAAATGCTCGAGCACCAGCGCATCCATGCCGGTGTTGATGAAGCAGTTGATCGCATCCTCGGGGCGGCCGACGATCGGCTCGCCGCGGACGTTGAAGCTGGTATTGATGATGACCGGGCAGCCGGTCTTCTCCTTGAACCGCTCGATCAACCGGTGGTACTCCGGGCTCCGCTCGCGGTCGACCGTCTGGACGCGGGCCGAGTAGTCGACGTGGGTGATGGCCGGCACAACCGAGCGCGCGGACTTCAGCAGGTCCATTCCCTTCAGGCCCTTCCGCTTTCCCTCATCGTCCAGGCGCTTGTCCGGGCGGACATCCGCGACGAGCAGCATGTAGGGACTCTCGACTTCGGCGTCCATCTCGAAGTAACTGGCGACGTCCTCCTGGAGCACCGAGGGGGCGAAGGGCCGGAACGACTCCCGGAACTTGATCTTCAGGTTCATGACCGACTGCATGTTCCGGCTGCGGGCGTCGCCGAGAATGCTGCGGTTGCCGAGCGCCCGAGGGCCGAATTCCATCCGGCCCTGGAATCGCCCGACGACTTTCTCGTCGGCGAGCAGTCCGACCACGCGCTCGAGCATCGCCTGATCGTCGAGCTGGTGGTACCTCGCGCCAATCCGATCGAGGACCGGCTTGATCTGCGCGTCGGTGAAGGCGGGCCCGAGCAGCGATCCCTTCTGGCTGTCGCGCGGAAAGGCCTTGCGAGGCCGGTCCATCAACTGATGCCAGACGAAGAGTGCCGCGCCGAGCGCGCCACCCGCGTCGCCGGCCGCGGGCTGAATCCAGAGATCCTCGAACGGGCCTTCGCGCAGCACCTTGCCGTTCGCCACGCAGTTGAGCGCCACACCGCCGGCCAGGCAGAGGTTCTTCATGCCCGTCTGGTGGTGGAGATGCCGGACCATGCGGCTGACGACGTCCTCGGTCACGACCTGGATGCTCGCGGCGAGGTCCATGTCCTTCTGCGTGACCGGCGACTCCGGCTCGCGCGGCGGGCCCCCGAAGAGCGCATTGAATCGCGCGCTCGTCATGGTCAGGCCCTGGCAGTAGTTGAAGTAGCGCATGTCCATGCGGAACGAGCCGTCCGCCTTGATGTCGAGCAGCGTCTCGCGAATCAGATCGGCGTATCGCGGCTCTCCGTATGGAGCGAGCCCCATCAACTTGTATTCGCCCGAGTTGACCTTGAAGCCTGTGTAGTAGGTGAACGCGGAGTAGAGCAGGCCGAGCGAGTGTGGGAAGCGAAGCTCGTGCGTCAGCTCGATGCGATTGCCGCGGCCGATCCCGCAGGTGGCGGTCGCCCATTCGCCGACCCCGTCGAGGGTGAGAATCGCGGCCTGCTCGAATGGGGACGGGAAGAAGGCGCTTGCCGCGTGCGATTCGTGATGCTCGGGGAAGACGTAGCGTCCCCTGTAGCGCTTCTTCAGGCCGCGGTCCATCTCCCTCGGCAAGTGGAGCTTCCTCTTCAGCCACACCGGAAGCGCCTGCCTGAAGCTGGCGAATCCCGCCGGGGCATAGCCGAGATAGGTTTCGAGCAGACGCTCGAAGTGCGTCAGGGGCTTCTCGTAGAACGCGACGGCCTTCAGATCTTCGGGCGAGACGCCGGCCTCCTGCAGGCAGTACTCGATGGCGTGCTGCGGGAAACCCGGGTCGTGCTTGACCCTCGTGAACCGTTCCTCCTGGGCCGCCGCGACGATCTCGCCGTCACGGACGATGGCCGCCGCCGCATCGTGATAGAAGGCGGAGATTCCCAGGATCACTGTCGATTCGCTCATTGACGGCACCGCCGGAAGTCTCGAGTGCTCAGACGAACTTTTCATTATCGCTGAACTTTCAGGCGGGCCGCCAGCGCCTCTCCAACGGCCTGGTGTCCGCTGGCGTTCATGTGGTCGTCGACGACGAAGAAGTTGCCGGGCTTGAGGCGTGGGCCGACATCGAACACGATGAGACGCCGGACCCACGCGGGCCGCGACGCGGTCTGCCGTTCCCGATCGAGCCCGGCGAGAAACGGCCGCGTCGGTTCCTGCTTGTTCATCTCGAAGACGACCACCTGGACGTTCGAAAGATCCGTCCGTCCCGCGTGCTCGAGCGCATAGAGAAAGTAGTCAGCTTCTTCCGCCGGCGGAAGCACATCCATCTTCAGCTGATCGGGTTCCGGCCGCTCGAGCCGGAGCACCTTCATGAAGAGCCGGTAGACGTACTTCCCTGGCAGGTACGATTGCTGCGACTGGTAGTGGCGCACGATGGTCTGATACTGCGCCTCGCTCGTGATCGGGAGGCGACCGTGCTGCTGGAAGAACGTCCGGTTCTCGGGCATGTCGTTGTCGGCGTACTGGATGATGAGGATCTTGAGCGACGAGGTGTCGAGCCGGCCGAGCATCCGCATCTCCCGGACCGTCGCATACGAGGAGACGGCCGCATTGAGGACCCTCAGGCCGGACTTGCGCGCGAGGACGCGCGCCAACGTCTCGTCCTGCTGCACGCCCCAACCCATCACGTGCGAGTCCCCGAGCACGATGGCCTCGGGCGCGACGAGCGCCGCGTCGCTGTCCCGCAAGCCGAGCCGATTCGCCTGGACTGTCGTCGAGAACTCCTCGTTCTCGAACGTGCACGAACCGGGCTTCAGCGTGTAGGTCACCTCGGGGTCGTATCGGGCGCACGCGGGCTCGAACTGGATGAGCGATCGATTGAAGTGACGGTACATCTGCTGCACGAGGCCCTGGACCGGCTTCGGCGAGGCGGCGACCATGCGCGGAGCGTGCAGCAGCAGAACGAAAATGGCCTCGAGCAGCGCCGCGGTGATGAGCAGGTTGACGACGACCCAGATGAGCGTTTTCCGGAGTGAGGCGATTGTGATCATCGACCCTCGTGTCGTTCGGGCCCGCGCGCCGGGTGCCTCGCTGACCTCGCGGCGTTCGGCTCACCTCGTTTGACAACCGCGAGCGGAGCCAGCAGAATCGGTCGCTCCGACGGGATGGCCGCTCGAGATCGCAGCCGCCTCGCGACGCGCCCGGCGGGCGCGTCAGACTTGCGGCACAATCGTAGCATGGGCACTTCCGCAGCACCGTCGCCGTCGACCGAGTCGCAACCGCCCTTAGCGCGGTTTGATCCAGCCCACCGGTACGGGACGTGGGCGGTCTGCCTGGCGGTGGTGGTCGGAACCGCGCTCTCCATTCGCGCGATTCTGCCAGTCCAGCCCGCCGTCATTCTCATCGGCATCTACGTGTGGTCAACCGTGCCCGGCCTGCTCGTGGTGCGCCGCGTCTACGGTTCGCAACCCGGCACGTGGGTCCAGGCGCTGCTGCTCGGGCCGGCCTGGGGATTCTCGCTGACGAGCCTCGTGCTGCTCGCGATGTGGGTGGCGGGCATCAGGAGCGTTCCCGTACTGCTCGTCGCGCCCGCGGCCGCCTCACTGGTGGCGATACCAGCCGGCTACTTGGCTGGATCGCTCTTGGTGCCTGCCTTCACTCGGCGCGATGCCGTCGCGATCGCGATCGTGCTCGGCCTGGTGCCGATCGTCGTCGGCCGTCCCTACGCGCGGGTGGGGGAGATGCGCCCCGAGGGCCGGGCCTACCGCGCGTATTTCATCGCCGACTTCGTGTGGACCATGGCCGTGGCCGGGGAGGTGAGCAAGGGCGAGGTCCCGCCGAAAAACCCGTTCCTCGCCGGAGACACGCTTCACTACTACTGGCTCGCCGACCTGCTGCCGGCGATCGAGCATCGCGAGTCTCGACGGTCTCTCACCGTCGAACAGGTCCTGCTCTGCAACGCCGTGCTCCTCGACCTGGCGTTCATGGCGTTCCTGTTCGCCTTCGTCCGGCAGTTCGTGCATTCGCCTCCCGCGGCGGCGGCGGCCTGCGTGGCAGTGGTGCTGTGCTCGAGCTTCGAGGGCGTCCAGCAGCTCTGGGTGCTCTGGCGACAAGGCGTCCCAATCGAGGTGCTGCGGGATCTGAACATCGATGCGATCACGCGCTGGAAGTTCGGGAGCCTGCCGGTGGATGGGCTTCAACGCCTGCTGTTGTACCAGCCGCATCACGCCTCGGCATGGGCGCTCGGATTGTCGGGCCTGCTCGTCCTCGTTCAGGCTCGCGACGGGAGCAGGGTGCGGGTGAATCTCTTGGCTGGCGTCCTGCTCAGCGTGAGTCTCCTCCTGAGTTCTTTCCTGGCCGCGATGATCGGCGTGGTGATTGGGGTCTACCAGGGCCTTCGGCTGCTCGTCCGACGCTGCTGGAAGGCGATCGTGCTTTCCAGCCTGGCGGCGGGCCTACCCCTCGCCGGCGCGGTGCTGATCTCCCGGGCGCTGCAGTATGTCGATCGGTCGGGCGGCCAACTCGTGTTCTTCGGCTTGAACCCGATGGCCAGAAACAACGCGCTCGAGGCGATCGTCCTGAGCTTCGGCCCCATGATGCTCGGGGCACTTGTTGGCGCGAGCCTCGCGGCCATCCGCCGCGCCAGCCGGATGGCCGTTCTCTGCCTCGTGATCATCGTCGGGTTCGTCTTCTACTTCTACGTGGACGTTCGGGACCATCAGCACGTGTATGTCGGCTGGCGGGCAGGCCACCTGCTCTTCATGGCGTTCACGCCTCTTGTCGGGTACGCCCTTCAGGAATTGTGGGCCGGTGGATTTGCCAGGCGTGCCGTGACAGGGGTCGTCGCCGGCGCGTTGGCGCTGGCCGCGTTGCCGATGACGGTCATCGACCTCTACAACACGCAGGACACGTCGAACCAGCACCTGGGCCCCGGATTTAGGTGGACGGTGATTCTGACGCCGGATGAGCTCGAGGCGCTGCGGTGGATCAAGCAGAACACGCCGCCCGACGCGACCGTGCAGGTCGAACCGTACGCGCGGGATAACGAAACCTGGGCGTACATCCCGGCGTTTGCCGAACGGCGGATGACCGCCGGGATTCCCATCTCGATGATTCCCCTTCAGAAGTACTACGATGCCAGCGAACGAGTCCGCGAGCTGTTTTCACAAACGGACGGGGTGAAGGCGCACGCGCAGGCGGAGAGGCTGGGGCTGCAGTACCTGTATGTCGGGCCGGCGGAGCGGGCGAGCTACCCGCGCTCCGACGAAATGTTCGCGGCCGCGCCGCTCCATTTCCGCCCGATGTTTCACAACGAGACGGTGAGCATCTACTTCGTTGAAGGAGCCGCGGTACCCACGCCATCGCCCAAGGGGGGATAGGCGATCCGTAGGGCGGCAGCCGGGTCTAAAGACCCGGCCTACATCGGATCTCGCGGCGTCCGGATGTAGGGCGGTGGCTTTAGCCCCGCGGCCTGTCGTCGCGACGCTGAAGCGTCGCGACCTACGGCGCCCCTAAAGGGGACGCCCTACATTCTCGCGACCACGGCGCCCCGAAGGACCACCCTACAAAAATCCGTATTGCAGCCTGAAGCCTGGAGCCTGCAGCCTCGGTATTCTCAGAACGAAAAATTCACGTTGAAGCGCACCTGCCGGACGCCCGACACGTTGGTCGGCTGCATGAAGAACCGCGACGTCATCACGCCGCTGTAGCCGGTGTAGTTCGCGTGGTTGGTGATATTTGTGAAGTTGAGTCCGAGCATGACGCGATACCTCGGCTGGTCGGCCATGCTGACGCTCTGCACGTTCATCTGGCCCGGTCCGAAGCCGGAGATCCTGATGCCAGGCGGCAGCGGGTTCTTCCGCTTGCCGAAGCCGATCGAATACATGATCTGACCGTTCGAATTCCACTGCGGCGCGCCGCGCAGCGTGTTGCGGCCGACGCCCGCGGGCCGATCGTTGAACACCAGGTCGCCGTTATCGTCGACGCCGGTTCGAATCGTGTACGGCATGGCCGAGGAATAGAACACCATCACGATCGCCGACAGGTTCTTGACGGCCTGGGTGGCGAACACCACCTGAGCGCGGCGACGGCTGTCGAAAGCCGCCGGGCCCCACTCCGTGTCGAGCGTGCCGCTGGCGGGCGTGGTGAACGCGCCGTCCGTGTTGTTCTCGGATTTGGCCATCGTGTAGCTGACGAGCATAGTCAACCCGCGCGTCGGGCTGAAGAAGGGGCCGCCCATCATCTGGTTCGGGTTCAATCGGGACAGGTCCGTCATGAGATTGATCCCGAGGTTCTGTGACCTGGAGCGTCCCTCGGCCACCGTTTCGATGATGTTCGAGAAGGCGGGATCGGGCCGCAGGCCGTCGACCGGCGCATTGAGGTTCTGCCCGACCAGAATGCCCGCGCGCATGGATGTTCGAGTAGGTCACGCTCAGCCGCAGGACCTTGGTGAGCTGCTGATCAAGACCCAGGCTCCACCGGCGGTTCTCCGCCATCCGGAGGTCGTCGCCCAGCAGGTACCTGCTCGTCGGCAGCCCGGGCCCGAGGACGCCTGGATCCGGATAGGTCGGATTGACGACGGTCACTTCCTGCTGCCGGAACCCGTCGACGCGGAGCGTCTGCTCGTAGGTCCCTGAGCTGAGCCAGTCGTAGAAGATGCCGACGCTGGCTCGGAGCGTCGTCTTTCCGCTCTTGAACGGCGCCCAGGTGACGCCGAAGCGCGGCCCGATATTGTTGTAATCCTTCAGGTGCGTCTGGGCCTCGATCCGTACGCCAGGGCTCAAGGTGAAGTTCCTGTTGATGCGAATGTCGTCCTGCAGGTAGAACGCCGCCTGGATGTTGGTGTACTTGATGTTCGGATCGCCGATCCTGCGCGTGTAGACGCGGGCCTGCCCGGCGTCGTACTTTTCCAGGCTCTCGAAGCTGTAGGTGCCGAGGTAGTTGAACGAGTCGTCGCTCCGGTACCAGCCGCCGTCGAGCTGGATGCCTGCCCGCCACGAGTTGATGCCCCGAACGTAGTCGAGATCGGACTGAAGCGTGAACGTGCGAGTGTGCCGTCCGCCCCGTCGCTGGGCACCGCCGCCGGTGAACGCGTCGGTGACGCTGATGATCGGCGCCTCGACGTTCGAGTGCGAGCTCGTATCGCTGACGTTCAGCGCGAAGCGCGTGTTGATGAAGAATCGCCGTCCAAGCGGACCGACTTCCTGGACCCGGAGGGTGTAGTTGCGGGAGTCGCTGGAGTACGCCCGCTCGGGGAGGTCGTATGCGCCGACGCCCTGGTTCTCCTGGCTGTATTTCGAGGCGTTGAACGACAGCCGCACGGTCTGGTCCTTGGTCAGCGCGTAGTCGAGATTGGCCCCGAGATTCATGCTGGTCGACAGCACGTGGAGATTGATGTTCTCGGCCCGCGTGCCCGCGAGAGTGGCCGCGTAGATGTTCGGCGTCGTGAAGCCGCTGTCGCCGGAGACGTAGACGCTGAAGCTGCTCTTCTCCTTGAGAATCGACCCGCCGACGTTCGCGCGGAACGTCCCCGTGCGCGCCGGCCCTTTCTTGGGGATCAGCGGATTCCGGCCCTCCATCGCGCTGTCGTAGAACATGCCGCCCATGCCGCCGCGAAGCGGGCCGATGCCCGGCTGCGTGACGATGTCGATGAAGAGCCCTCCGGCGTAGTGGTTCTCGGCCGCGAACACGTCGCGCGTGATGTGAATCGACTTGATCTGCGACTTCGGCGGCAGTTGCTGGCCCTCGAAGCTGTCGACGCGGATCGCCGCCCCCGGGCCCGCCATCTGCTGGAGCTGCTGCGCCATCTCGTCCGGGTCGTCGGAGAGCGCTTCGATCTGCTCGCGCGTCAGCGCCGTGCCGAACGTGCCGGCGCGATCGGACGCGGCTGCCTGCGCGATCCCGGCCGACGGTGATCTCCTCTGTCATCTTCTGGAGCGGGCAGGACCATGACGTGCTTGTTGTCGCCGTTCTTCACCCTGATGTCGCGGAGAAGGCCGAGCTCGAATCCCGGGAACTCACCCTGGATCGAATACCGGCCGATGGCGAGCCCGGGGATCGTCGCGATGCCCTTCGGGTTCGTCTTGACCGCCGGGATCTCCTTCCTCTTCGTGGCATCCTCGAGCCCGATGACGGTGACCAGGGCGTCCGGGATGACGGCGCCGGACTGATCGACCACCGTCACGAGTATTCGGCCTTCGCGCACCGCTTGCGCGAAGGCGTCACTCGGAAGGGCCCCGAGGGCCACCACCGTCACGACCAGGGCCAGGAACAGGCGCTTCATGGGAACCTCGAATATCTGAATCCGACCGCCCGGCCGCGGAGGAGCCGCGGCCGGGGTCGAGTTCGACCGGTCACTTCACTGCGGGGAATCTCCGCGGATCGATCTTCGTGTTGGTCTTGAATCCGTCGAAGGTCGTCTCTTCGATGGTCTCCCCGGCCACCGCCTTGCGGAGCCGGAATGGGAACTTGATGCCGTTGCCGATGTCGCGATAGTCGGCGAAGTACAGCCGGTTCTCGGTCGGCTTCGCGCCCGCGAGGGCTTTCTTCCGGAGGTCCTGCAGCGTCTTCGCGTAGGCGGCGATGTCGTCCTTCGAAGCGGTCTCGAGCGGGCGGCGCCGGAGCTGGCACGATGATCGAGCCCGGGGGAATCGTCTCCGGTTTCGGGACACCCGGGACGTCGAGGATGACGTTGGTCGTCGGCGTCGTCCAGCTGACCATGATCGGGAGGTGCGTCTCGTCGTTGATGAAGAACTTGATGGCGAAATTGCCGGGACCCTTGACGTCGATGATGTCTGCCTTCCCCTGCGGCGCTTCGGCGTCACCCATGTAGGTGAACGTCAGGGGATAGCTCGAGAACGAGGCCGCGAACATGCCAAGCGTCAACTTCGCGAACTCCTGCTTGGCCATCATCACGCGCATGAGCTTCGGGTCGACCTTCGCGGCGGCCGCCCCTCCCGGGCCACCGGGTCCAGCCGCTCCGGGCATGCCCGCCGCCGCACCCGGAGGCGCTCCGGCGGGGGCGGCAGCGCCGCCGGGAGGAACCGCTGCCCCTGGTGCCGCGCCAGGCGCGGGCCTCGCGCCCGGGGTGGCTGGTGTACCAGGCGCGGCCGCGCCAGGAGGCGTAGCTCCCGCGGGCGCCCGACCGGCCGCTGCCGCGGCTGCCGCGGCCATGGCGGCGGCTGGCATCTCGGGCGGCGCGGGTAGCTGCACGATCGTGTCGCCGACGAAGCCCGTGGAGGTCGGACCGCTTTCCCTTGCCGGAATCTCATCGACGCGCACGAACTTGTCCGGAAGCTCGCAGAACAGTTCGAACACGATCGGCACGAGGTTGATCCCGCTCACCTGCCGGGTCCCGCCCGTCGCGACGAAGTTCTTGACGGCGGCGAGCTTCTTCTCCCCGCCCAGGGCTTCCCGGGCCAGCGCCAGAATCGCGTTCGCGTCGGCGTGAGGCGCCTGCGCGTGTGAAATCGAGCCAGCCGTCAGGCACAGCACGATGAGCGATGACACGACCAGTCGCATGTGACAGTCCTCTTCAGGCGGATTGAACGGTAGCGCGGCCCCCAAAGCTCGAAGCAAATACGCCAGTGTACCGTGCCGCGCGCGACCGCTCAACCGGGCGAGCGGGCCGACGGAGCGAAACCGTGCAATCCTCAGGCTTAATCTCGGTCATCGGCGTAAGCAATCCGGCCGGACCATCTCTTCGCCGGCCTCGCGTCGCTTCGGAAGGGCGAATGAAACGGAGAGCCGAGATTTGAATGGACGTGGTTCGCCACCGATCAGAGGATTTGACGAGTACTTCAGGCTTCAGGTTTGCGAAATCTGCAGGCGCGGCCTGAAGATATCATCAATTCTGCTCGGAATCTGTATCCGAGATGATACAAAGGCGCCAAGTGCTTGACTGGTATGGGCGAATGGCGTCGTGCGTCGACGGCGATTCCATCCCGCGAGACGTGGGGCCGCTCAGGCCGTGTGCGGGTCGGCCGCCTCGAACCCGCCTCCGCGCTCGCCTCGACCCACGTAAGCCGCGCACGTCAGGCTGCTCGTCAGATTCACCGTCGTCCGAAGCATGTCGAGCAGGCGGTCGACCCCGAGCACGAGCGCGATGCCCGTGACCGCGTGCGGCCCCAGCCCGATCGCGTTCAGCACGACGAGCGTCGTCACGAGCGAGCTACCCGGCACGCCAGCGCCCGTGATGGCGGCGAGCGTCGAAGCGAGGACGATGGTGACGCACGCCGTCGGATCGAGCGTGAGGCCGTACACCGTCGCGATGAAGACGGCCGTAGCGCCTTTGTAGACCGCCGCCCCGTTCAGGTTGAGCGTCGTGCCGAGCGGCAGCACGAACGCCGCCGCTTCCGCGGGCACGCCGAGATTCTTCTGCGCGACTTCCAGGCTGACCGGCAAGGTGGCGCTCGACGAGGAGGTCGAGAAGGCGACGAGCAGCGCCTTCGAGGCGCCTCGATAGAACTCCGCGAGCCTCATGCGCGCGAGAAACCTGATCGCTGCCGAAATCACCACGACCTGCAGTGCGAGGCCGGCGACGACCACAGCACAATAGATCATGAGGTGGCGGAGCAGGTCGACGCCGAACTTCGCGACGGTGGCCCCAATGAGCGTGAAGACGGCGAAGGGCGCGATCGTCATCACCCATCCGATGACGACCATGCAGGTGTCGGTGACGCCGCTGAAGAAGAGCACCAGCCCCTGACGCCTCGCGGGCGCAATGCGGCTGGCCGCCGCGCCGAAAATCACCGTACAGACGACGAGCGGCAGAAGCTCCATGCGTGCCGCCGCTCCGAACGGGTTCTGCGGAATCATCGACAGCAGCAGCTGTACCACGCCTGGCGCAGCGCCGGCGGCCGATGCAGCTCGGCTAGCGCTCCCCTCGAACTGCGCGGCGAGCCCATCGCGAATCGCCGGATCGAGCCCGGCACCGGGCCTGACGATGAGCGCGACGCTCATGCCGATAACGGCGCCGATGAAGGTGGTCGTCAGAAAGTAACCGAACGTGCGTCCGCCGAGCGCCGCCAGCTTGCGCCGGTCCGCGAGCGAGGCCATCGCCACGAAGACGCTGCCGACGATGAGCGGGACCACGACCATCAGGATGAGATTGATGAATAGCGTGCCGAAGGGCTCGATGGCGACCAGCCCCCGGGACAGCCACTCGGCGCCCGGCACCTGCGCGACGATTCCGCAGAGGGCGCCTGCGAGGAGCCCGATGAGGATTCGGGCCGGGAGCTTCATACGGGCGCTCGCACCCGGATTCGGGGGCTGGGGGCTGGCGGCTGGGGGCGTTGTCAGACGTTTCCATAGCCCTTGTGCTTCCTCATGTACGGCACCAGGCCGCCTTCGCCGAGGATGTCGAGCATGATGGCTGGCAGCGGATGCCCGGCGAGCTCGCAGCCGCGCGTCTCGTCGACAACGCGAATGCCTGCCGAGTCGAGCGAGACGCGAAGGCGGCCGCGTTCGGGAATTCCGTTCGTGTCGCACTCGATCGGTATCAGGCCGTTGTTGATGGCATTCCGGTAGTAGGTCCGCGCGAAACTCCGCGCGAGCACGGCCGGGATGCCTGCCGCGAGCACTGCGGTCACGGCGACTTCCATCGCCGAACCGCAGCCGAAGTTCCTTCCCGCAATGAGCAGGTCGCCCGGTTGAATGTCAGCGGCCAGTCCGGGATAGAGCGATTCGAACAGGTACCGGCTGAGCGCGTGCGGATCGAGCGTCACCTTCTTCCGGCTCGACGAGATGATGTAGTCGGTGTTCACATCGTCGCCGAGACTCAACGCGCGGCCGTGGAGGTCGAAAATCACGACGAACCTCCACGGGCCGATCGGCTACAGGCTACAGGCTTCAGGCTACAGGCCTGGATAATGACGTTTCCACATTCAGTCGGTGGCGCAGAGCCAACGCCGTGCATCGCCTCAGTGCTCCCCAAAGTCCCGCGGATCCGTGATCCGCCCCGTGACCGCGGCGGCGGCGCAGGCCGCCGGCGAGGCCAGGTAGATCGACGCGGAGGCGTTCCCCATTCGGGCCTTGAAGTTCCGGTTGGCCGTGGAGATCACATTCGCGCCGTCGGCCGGGATCGGCGGGGCCGTGCCGCAGCACGGCCCGCATCCGGAAGGGATGACGAGCGCGCCCATCGAGGCGAGGCGGTCGAGCGTCCCGTCGCTTTGCAGTTGCCGCTCGACTTCACGCGACGCCGGGGCCACCACGACCTGCACCCCCGCCGCGATGCGGCCCGCCTCGAAGATGATGCGTGCGGCCTTGAGGATGTCGGCCGCCCTGCCGCCCGTGCACGTTCCGATGAAGACCATCTGGATCGGCACGCCTGCCTCGGCGCCGATGGCCGCGACGTTGTCAACCTGGTGCGGCCGCGCGATGGTCGGCGTCATCGTCCCGAGATCGAGCGTCAGTTTTCGGATGTAGACGGCATCCGGGTCGGCCTCGACCGGCCCGATCGAATCGGGGGGCTGAGCGCGCCCTGTGGCCGCGCCCGCGGGCGCCCAGTGCGGCCGGCGCTCCAGGTACTCGAAGGTCTTCGCGTCGAAGCCGAAGATTCCGGCCTTCGCGCCCATTTCGACGGACATGTTGCTCAACACGATCCGATCCTCGACCTCGAGATCAGCGATGGCAGGGCCGGTGAACTCGAGCGCCTGGTAGGCTGCGCCGTCGGCTCCGAGCACGCCGGCCAGTACCAGGGCCACGTCTTTCGCGTACACGCCAGCCGGAAGCCGGCCGGTCAGCATGATTCGGATGGTGTCAGGCACCCTCAGCCAGATGCGGCCGCAGATCATGACGGCGGCCAGATCCGACGACCCGATTCCCGTGGCGAAGGCATTGAGGGCGCCGCCGGTGACGGAGTGGCTGTCCGCGCCCACGAGCAGCGTGCCCGGCCGTGTGCGGCCCGACTCGATCATCAGTTGATGGCAAATGCCCTCGCCGCACTCATAGCGCGGGATGCCGTGGAATTCCGAGAAGGCGCGGGCGCGTGCCTGCAGCTCGAAAGTGGGCGAGGAGGGCAGCGGCGCGTAGTGATCGAAGACGAACAGGATTCGCGCCGGATCGAAGACCCTCGTTCCTCCCATGTCGTCGAAATAATCGAGCGCCATCGGCACGGAGCCGTCGGTCCCCATGGCACAGTCGACCGCGCAGATCACGACGTCGCCGGCCCGTGCGTCGCGTCCCGATGCGCGCGAGAGGAACTTTTCGGCGATGGTTTTACCGGGCATCTGATTCAGTCCGTCTGCATTACTTTCCGAGCCCGGGATATGTCGCAAGGCCTGTGGCCCGTAGCCCGCAGCCTTCGGCGTCCGCGCCACACCAGCCGGCCGGATGTCTCCCACGCAGATCCATCAGATGACGCCCTTGGCGCGAAGCGTGTCGTTGATCTCGCCCTTGAAGACGGTGCCCGACCGAATCTCGGCGATCCGTCGCGCCTCTCGATCCTTGAGGGCGGCGACGCGCTTCAGGACGTCCTCGGCCTCCGCCTGCGGTACCACGACCACCCCGTCCGAATCGCCCACGACGATGTCGCCTGGCATCACGACGGTCTGGCCGCACGCGACCGGCACGTTGATCTCGCCGGGCCCGTCCTTGTCACATCCGCCCGCCGAGACCGAACGGCTGAAAACCGGAAATCGCAGCGCCGTCAGCGCCTCCACGTCCCTGACAGCCCCGTCTACCACGAGGCCGCCGAGCCCGGCCGCGACGGCCGAGGTGCCCATCAACTCGCCAAAGACGGCGCTCGTCGTGTTCCCGCACGTGTTCACGACGATGACGTCGCCGGGCATGGCAATCTCCATCGCCTTGTGAACCATCAGGTTGTCGGCCGGCCGCGCCGCAACCGTCACCGCGATTCCGCAGACGGGCTGCCCCGTCCGCATCGCGATGCCAGGGTCGCAGAAATGAAATCGGCCCATCGCGTCAGCCAGGTTCGACGATGCGAGCCCGGCGAACTGCTGGACGAGTGACGATTCCGGGCGTGAGATACCGGTGAAGATTCGGAATCCGATCGTGCCTGTGTGCTGAATGGTCGTTCCCTCCAGTAGGCTCGCCAGTATACACACAGGACGGTAGTCACGGCCGTCTCAACCGCCGCGCGGACGGGCCGGAGTCCGCTCCAGTAGAATCGAGGTGTCATGGACGTCAGATCGCTCGCCCGAAGCCTGCCGAAAATCGAGCTCCACGTGCACCTCGAAGGCGCGATTCCGTTGACGGCGCTGTGGGAACTGCTATCGAAATACGGCCGCCCGGCGAAGATTTCTAGCCTCGCCGACCTCGAAGGGATGTTCTCGTATCGCGACTTTCCGCACTTCATCGAGACGTGGGTCTGGAAGAACGGCTTTCTCCGCGAGTACGACGATTTCACCTTCATCGCGTCGCGGGTGGCCGCCGACCTCGCTGCTCAGAACATCGTCTACGCCGAGGCGTTCTATTCGCCGGGAGATTTCGTCGCGCCACGGGCTCGAGCCGCAGCGACTGACGGAAGCCGTGCGCCGCGGCCTCGATGAACACGCCGGCATTGTCCACGTCAATCTCGTTGCCGACCTCATCAGGGACTTCGGCCCCGAGAAGGGCCTGCGCTGGCTTCGCGAGGTCGATGAGGTGAAGCACCTTGGGGTCGTCGGCATCGGCATCGGGGGATCCGAACAGGCGTTCCCTCCGGAGCCCTACGAGGCGGTGTACGAGGAGGCGCGGCAACGCGGGTTCAGAACGAGCGCGCACGCGGGCGAAGCCGCCGGCCCCGAGAGTGTCTGGGGGGCGGCGACGGTCTTGAAGGTCGACCGCATCGGCCACGGCACTCGCGCGGCCGAGGACCCGGCGCTCGTGGCATTCCTGGCGGAGCGGCAGCTGCCGCTCGAGATGTGCCCGATCTCCAACCTGCGGACCGGCGTCGTGCGGGCAATTGCCTCGCATCCGATCCGCGCCATGTTCGACGCGGGAGTGAGGGTGACGGTCAATACCGACGACCCGAAGATGTTCAATACCAGCTTGGAGGACGAGTACCAGGCGCTCGCCGACGAGCTTGAGTTCAGCTGGCCCGAACTGCAGCGGCTGAACGAAAACGCGCTCTGCCTCGGCGTGGTGCAGCGCGGAAGAGACGCGCCGCCTGACGGGGCGCATTCACGCGAACACCTGACCACCCCGCTGGGGCCCACCACGGGCTTGACTTGCCTACAGCTCACACGTCCATGCTTGTCGGATGGAGCCATCGGCCGCACCGATTGCCGGGCTGCCCGACTCTGGAGGAAGCGTGATGGTTTCTCCGCACTTCGTGGCGAAGCGCGTGACGCGGACGCGCGTCCAGCACTACACGGCACCTCCGGCCGATTGTCTTTCCTTTGCACTGGGCGATCGACGAACGGGCGTGGGCCGTCGGATGGGATCTCGAGATGTTGTATCCCGCCGGCGGGCCCCCGGCTGTGGGCGCGGTCTTCCTGACGCACCAGGGAGAGGCGCGAACAGGTCTGGGTGCTCACCGACTGGAACCCCGGGCTCGGCACGGTCGGGTACGTGCATTTCACCGCGGGCCGTGACGTGACGGAGATTCGCATCCAGGTGTCGGGCCCTCTCCAGGGGCCCACGCAGGTCAGCGTCACCTACACCTGGACCGGGCTGTCGCCGGAGGGCAACGCGTTCGTCGAGGCGCAGACCGAGGACTCGGTCGGCAAGTGGATGGACGAGTGGGAGGAGGAGATGGCCCACTACCTGCGCACGGGACGAAAGCTCATTCGCTCCTGATTCCGCGCGGGCCAGCGAGCGACGTGCAGCGGCAGGACCGCGCGCTACGGCTCTATCGCGACGACCTTGTATCCGGCCTCCGCAACCGCTTCCCTGAGCGGGGCGTCGTCGAGCTTGGTCCCTTCGACCACCGCCAGCCTGGTCGAGAGGTCGACGCTGACGGCGGAGACGCCGTCGACGCCGGACAGTGCCGACTTCACGTGCGCGACGCAGTGGCCGCAGGTCATTCCCTCGATTGAAAGACGCTTGGTCATGACGGTGCTTTCCTCGGTTAGTGATGGAGGGTCTGGAATTTCTTCAGGCGAAGGGCGTTTGTCAGGACGGATACCGAGCTCATCGACATGGCCGCCGCGGCGAACATCGGGCTGAGAAGCGGTCCGCCGAACGCGTAGAGCAATCCCGCGGCGACAGGAATCCCGAGCACGTTGTATCCGAAGGCCCAGAACAGGTTCTGCTTGATCGTCCGCATCACCGCCTTCGAGAGCGCGATCGCGGTCGCGACTCCGGCCGGGTCACCTCGCATGAGCACGATGTCCGCGCTCTCCATCGCGACATCTGTGCCGGACCCGATGGCGATGCCGATGTCGGCCTGCGCGAGCGCCGGCGCGTCGTTGATGCCGTCGCCAACCATGGCCACGGTGCGGCCCTCGCGCTGGAGCTTCTTGACCTCCGAGGCCTTGTCCTGCGGCAGCGTCTCCGCCAGGACGCGATCGATGCCGACCTGGCGGGCGATCGCCGCGGCCGTCTTCGCGGAGTCGCCCGTGATCATGGCGACCTTCACGCCCAGCCGGTGCAGGGCCGCGATCGCCGTTGCGCTCGAGGGCTTCACCACGTCGGCGACGGCAATCAGGCCCGCATATCGGCCATCGACGGCCACGAGCATCGGCGTCTTTCCGGATTCTGCGAGCCGGTCGGCATCAGCGAGCGCCGCGTCGACGTTGACGCCGCTCGCCTCCAGGTGCCTGGCGGTGCCGAGGATGACGCGCACTCCCTGAACTGTTGCGTGGATTCCGTGGCCGGGGACCGCCTGGAAGTCGCGCGCCGCAAGAAGACGGGCTCCTCTCGCAACGGCTGCCCTGACAATCGCGTCCCCCAACGGGTGCTCGGACCCTTTCTCTGCGGAGGCGGCCATCGAAAGCAGCTCAAGGTCGCCTATTGCCGAGGCGGTGACGATGTCGGTCATTTCGGGCCGGCCCTCCGTGATGGTGCCGGTCTTGTCGAAGACCACGGTATCGATCTTGTGAGCCGTTTCGAGTGCGGTGCCGGACTTGATGAGCACGCCGCGCTCCGCGCCCCGCCCGGTCCCCACCATGATGGCGGTTGGCGTGGCCAGGCCGAGCGCGCACGGGCACGCGATGGTCAACACCGCAACGAACACCGTGAGCGCGAACGACACGGGTTGGCCAGCCAGCAGCCACGCGCCGGCGGAAAGGACGGCGATGCCGAAGACGATCGGCACGAACACCCCCGACACGGTGTCGGCCAGCTCGGCGATTGGGGCCTTCGAACCCTGGGCTTCCTCGACGAGCGCGATAATCTGCGCCAAGACCGTGTCGGCGCCGACCTTCGTCGCACGGAAGGTGATCACGCCGTACTGGTTGAGGCTCGCCCCGACCACTTGGGACCCAGGCCCCTTCTCGACCGGCAGGCTTTCGCCCGTGAGCATCGATTCGTCGACGCTCGACTGCCCGCTCACGACTTCGCCATCGACTGGAATCTGCTGGCCCGGGCGGACGAGCACGACGTCCCCGGGTTCGACCTCCTCGATTGTCACCTCGAGTTCGGCGCCGTTCTGTACGACGGTGGCCGTCTTCGGGCGGAGCGCCATCAACTTCTTGATCGACTCCGAGGTCCGTCCCTTGCTGACCGCTTCGAGGGCCTTCCCGAGCAGGATGAGCGTGATGATGATCCCAGCCGTCTCGAAATAGAGGTTGTGGACGGCGTGAATGTTCCCGCGGGCAATTGCGATCACGCCGTAGACGGAGTACGCGATCGCGGCCGTGGTGCCCATGGCGATGAGCGAATCCATGTTGGGAGAGAGCCTGACGATCGCCTTGGCGCCGACGACGTAGAAGCGGTATCCCGCCGCGACAGCCGGAATGACGAGCAGGAACTGAACGACCGCGTAACGCAGCGGGTTCTCCGTCGGTTCGAGCGCACCCGGGATCGGCAGGCCGAGCATGGCGCCCATCGACAGGTACACGAGGGGAAGTGAAACGGCCGCCGACACCGCGAGCTTGACCCAGAGCACGTGAATCTCGCGTGCCTTCGCCTCCTGATGCGCGTCCGCGCCTGGGGCTGCATCGGAGGCAAGCGGCACGTAGCCCGCCTTCGTGATGGCCTGCCTGATCTCGCTGAGCCGGGTCGCCCGCGAATCGTAATGAACGGCAGCCGTCTCGGTCGCGAAATTGACCGAGACGTTGGAGACGCCGGAGAGCTTGCCGACCGCGCGCTCGATCGTACGGGCGCACGCGGCGCACGTCATCCCCCCGATCGGGATGGAGACGTCCTTGGGGGCGCCGCTCCCGGAGTCGGCAGGGAAGGGCTGCCCGGCTGCCTCGCGAGTGTTGGAGACGTGAACCGACTGCTCCATGGTGTCGCTCGCCGCCCGGGGGTCAGGCGATGTATTTCTCCAGGATGTGCGCGATCTCCTCGATCTTCTCGTGACCCTTGTTGGTCCGGATCGCGTCGGTGACGCATGTGTTCATGTGCTGCTTGAGGATGACGAGGTTCGCCTTCTTCAGGAGCGCGATCGAGGCGTGCACCTGCTTGGAGACGTCGATGCAGTAGCGATCGTCCTCGACCATCCTGATGACGGCTTCGACCTGCCCCCGCGCGGTCTTCAGAAGGTCCAGGACTTTCCGGCTGTCGTGGCTCGCGTGATCCATGGCACGTGGCTCCCTAGCCCCTCCCCATATGGGGTGGGTATGCCCCAGTTTCGCTTACCCGGCCAGGGAGTGTCAAGCGCCGCCGCCCGCACGCTCGCCCTTGTCAACGTGGGGTCCCGCGCCTGCTTGCGCTGGTAGAGCGCGCGGAGCTTGGTGCCGAGCAATTCGTCGAGCTCGTAGGTCTGGATATCGCACGACGCCTTCGAACCACCGCGAGGCGATCTTGAACGGAGCCCTCCGAAGGCCATAGAGCGCGAAGTGTTCGCGGGTGTTGGTCTCGACCTCGAGCCGCATCGGGATGGGCGACGCGCCCTCCGCCGTGTAGCGGAAATAGAACGTGATCCGCCCCTCGCCCCGCTTCCACTTCGGCTTGCCGAGCCAGGACTCCAGCACGTCTCGCAGAGCGTTCATCATCGGCCCGGCAGGTCGGGCCGTGGTCTGCACGAGATCGATGTCTTCCGAGTACCGCGCGGGCGGCCGGAGCTTCAGCTTGGAGAGCGCAGTGCCGCCTCGCAGAGCCAGCGCGTTGGCAAGCACCGGATGCGAGAAGATCTCGACCAACGCACGACTGATCACCAGGTCCTGCTCGACCTGCGCATCGTCAATCCACGGCGCCTCGGCACGCCACTCGGTGATGTAGTCGAACGGGATCACAGGTCGGGCTCCACGCGCGCGTTGACGACGATCTTCCAGCCCTTGTCCCGGGCCCTAGAGCTGCTCTTGGCGCCTGCCAGCAGAGCCGCGGACTTGTGCGCGTGGGCCTGAACCCATGCCTTGAGCGGAGCGGCCTTCTCGGCCGCGTCGACGCGTTCCAACACGTAGCCAAGACGCTGCGACCAGGCCGGCGGCGCGGTGTCGGCGACGGCCACCAGCGTGTCGGCGTCGAGCCGTTCGGCGAGCTCGCCGAGCACGGTGGCGACCTGGTTCAATCCACCGGCTCGATGCGGGTAGCCGACGAGGTCCAGCGCGGTCGCCTCGGGGGTAGAGATGAGCAGAGTTCCACGGGGAGTGTTGACGCGCTGAACGGGTACGTCGCTGAGCCGCTTGCGGACGATGAAGGCAACGCGCACCCGCCTGCAGGCGAGCGGGCGACGGGCCCGTTCGAAAGCGGTCAATTCACTTATCAACAATACGCGGTGGCCGGACCACCCCGAGCAGCACCGCGTAACCGACAAGAACCCAGAGCGCTTCACGCGAGCGCTTGATCGTGATGAATGCGGCCGAGGTCGTCACTGGGTCGGAGACGCCGAGCGCGGTCAGCATGCCGACGTAGGCGACCTCGGCAGCGCCGACGGCAGAAGGCAGGAAGAAGAACGCAATCCGCATCAGCGAGACCACTGCTTCGATTCCGAGTGCAGCAGCGAGCGGCACGTCTGCCCCAAGGAGAGCCAGGATGAGGGCTGATTCCGAAGCGAGAGCAAGCCAGCCCGAGAAATAGGCGCCGATCGACCTCGCGAGATGCGCCGGGTGCGCACGGGCGAGCGCGCCGACCTGTTCGTCAATCAGTGAGAAGCG
The DNA here is from genome assembly GCA_963695795.1 of uncultured Acidobacteriota bacterium. Classification (GTDB taxonomy): domain Bacteria; phylum Acidobacteriota; class Vicinamibacteria; order Vicinamibacterales; family JAKQTR01; genus CAVOHU01. The sequence goes on from CAVOHU010000005.1 coordinate 675,632, forward strand.
CGGCGCAAGCACGGCCGCCGTGCGCCGGATGATCCCGATCCTGACGCGCCCGAGCCCGCGAATGGCCTGAGAGAGCCGCGGCCCCGTGTACGAAAGGGCGAGCAGCCCCCCGATGAGCGCCGCCCCCGCGGCGCCCGCCACAAGGGAGGCTGCGCCGCCGGGCAGGCCCTGGAGAGGGATTCGCCCGCCGGTGCCGAGCAGCAGTCCGAGCGTGACCACCACGAGATAGGCCATGTGCGCCACTGCGAGGTTCAGTTTGCCCAGCAGGCAACACGTGGCACCCTCGAGCAGCCCAATCCCGAACTGAACCTTCAGCAGTGCCGCCCGCAGGCTTTCGCCAAACGCGACCCCCGCCGGCAGCGAGCTGCACACCGCGTCGCAGGAGATCCGGACGGCGAGCAGCCTCGGAAACATGGGCCGAAGAGGTCTCGAGACGATGCACGATCCCCATCCGACCGCGTCGGCCAGTGTGACGAAAGACGCGGGGACCAGCACCAGAAGCATCGCCGGCCCGACTCGATGCAAGAGCCCGATCAGGGCGTCGGCTCGGAGAGTTGACAGCTGGCGGCGAAGGACGAGTACCAGAAGCGCCAGCACCGCGAGGCAGATAACGAGTCGAGCGGCGAATCGGACGCGCGCGTTCGACGTCATCGGTCCCCTTTTACCCTCAGAACCAGCCCTCGCGATACGCACGCGCCAGGCGCGCCATCTCGGCAGCGAACGCGACACGCGGCGCGAAACCCAGGACGCGCCGGATTCGGGTGTCGTCGAAGAGCCAGTCGTCGCGGCTCGCACTCAGAATGTCTCCGACCGTGACCGACGGCGTCGCGCCTCGAATCCGTGCCCATGTCTCGATGAGCGCTGCGATCCCGACTAGAACCGGCGTACGAAGCCGCAGGACCGGTCCGGGCGCCAGCTCTCGCGCGAGCGGCTCGACGAGATCCTGCCAGGAGTAGCTCCCGCCATCGGTGGCGTAGTAGACCTCTCCGAGTCCCGGGCTGCTTTCGGCGGCGAGAAGCAACGCTCGCGCCGCATCCTGAGCGAAGCAGATGCTTGTCCGCCGACGCCGGCCGCCAAGTATCGGGACTATCCGGATCCTGACAAGAGCCATGGTGGCCCGGAGCTGAGGCTGACCGAGGCCGAGGAGATTCGGAAGGCGGACAATGACGAGTGGCAGCTCCGGCTGAACGGCTTCGAGGGCACGTTCCGCCAGGAGTTTGCTTCTCCCGTAAGCCGACCCGGGCTCGCAGGGCTCGGTTTCGTCTTTGCCCACACCGTGCTTCGACGGGCCGGCTGCGGCAATGCTCGACGCGAAGATGAACCGCGGATGCGGAGCCATGCTCAAACAAGCCGCGGAGAGTCGCTGTGTCGCTTCCACGTTGCCGCAAAAGAACTCCTGTTCGTCATTCCCGCCGAGCACCGCGCCCAGGTGGAAGACGTACCGGACGCCGGCGAGCGCCCGCTTCAACGAAGCAGGATCCGAATAGTCCGCCGCGGCGCGACTGACCGGGCGACCATCCAGAATCCGGGTGTCGGTGCCTTTGCGGACCAGGCACACGACGTCGAAGTTCCGCTCGGTCAACAGGTCGAGGAGGTGCCGGCCCAGGAACCCCGTGCTTCCCGTGACGAGCACGCGCCGGCCGGTCGATTCATCTGCCATCAGAGTTCTCCCCTGTCCCGATACCAGTTGGCAGCTAGCTGGACGCCCTCGCGGAGAGACACGGAAGTGCTCACACCGATCTCCCGCGCGGCCTTCGACGTGTCTGCGTTCCAGAACGGGAACTTCAGATAGCCGTCCAGCTCCTGTCTCCTGACAGTCGCCACGCGCCCTCGCGCCGCCGCGATCGCCTCACCCACGGCGACTCCCCAGTACGCGACGGAATAGGGAATCCGGATCCGGACGGGGTGCGCGCTCAATGCGGCTCCGATCGCCGCGATGATCTCGGTGTCCCGATACGAACGAGTCTCGCCGAGAACATACGTCTTCCCACGGCCAGCTTCGCACTCGGCTGAGAGAATGAGCCCGCGGACGATGTCCTCGACGAAGCCGACGGTGGCGAGGCTGTGCCCGACGACGAGGCAGCATCCGGCCCGCGCCATGCGGAAATACGCGAACAGGCCGCCGTGACTTCCCGGTCCATAGACGAGGGGAAGGCGGATGATCGTGGACGGCAGGCGTTCTGAGATGGACTCCAGGTAAAGCTCGGCCATGCGCTTGCTGCGTCCGTATGCCGACACGGGCCGGCTCGGATCCTCGTCGCGCCGGCCGGACGCTCGTGGAGACGGCCCGGCCGCGGCGAGACTCGACGCCAGGACGAAGCGCCGCGGTGGCCCATCGGCCAGCACCGCGTCGACGAGATTCCGGGTCCCTTCGAAATTCACCGCGAAGTATCGGTCATCACACTCCGAGGTCAGGAGGCCAGCGAGGTGGTACACGGTGTCGAACTGGCAGCGCACCTCGCCTAGCGTGCTCGGGCGACAGATGTCTCCCCGTACCCAGCGCACGCCGGCCTGAGGACCCGGTTCATCTCCCGGTCCGAGCAGCCCCCAGACCTCGTCGCCACGCACGCGGAGCGCCTTGACCATGTGCGACCCGATGAACCCGGCCGCACCGGTGCAGAGAACGCGTCGGGTGGTTCCCATGGCCGTGTCGCTCCTTCGCTCAGTCCGATGTCGCTTGCCGATCTCAATGGGAGCTGAAGCGGATGTGCTTCCAGAACGCTTCCGCTTCCGAGCGCGTGTGCTGACTGTTCAGTTGGATGCGGAGCCCGATCGCGGCTGTTGGGGTCGACCCGAACAGTGCGCGGAAGTCCTCCAGCACGTTCCGCTTTTCGACGATCCACTCGGCAAGTTCCTCGCTGCCGGATTCGACGACGACGGCTTTGATGTTGAGAAAGAAGGGACCGGGGGCGTCCGCCATGGTTCCTTTCGCGGCGGTCGTATCCCACAGGTAGGTGATGACCTTCCTGCGTTCGAGTACCGACTTCGGAAAGGTGATCAGCAATTGGCCCGCCTGGTCATCGGTCCTCGAAGCCGCGAAGTGGCCGCCACTCGGCAGCGCGGTGACCTTCCATTCCCATTCGAGGTACGGCGTGTGTCTCAGGTCGACGGCGATCTTCTTCTCCAGATAGACCGAAGAGGAATCGCTGCGAAGCCTGACGATCCGATCGTTCGAATCGCCCACCATCTGCCAGACGGCGTTGTTCGAGAGCACGTGTTTGCTCCAGTCAGCGAGGTCGGCCGATGAGCGAGGATCGAGGACGATTACGCCGTCACCCGCGCAGAGCGCGCCAACAGCCGAAAGCCCGAATACCATCGCCAGCGGGAACAGCTTCCTGATGTTCGTCATCGCGATCACCCTCACTTACATCTGCGACATTCCGGGCAGAACAGGCGCATCCGTCCGGCTGCCCGTCAGTTCAGCCAGCCGTTCTCCCGGTACCAGCGGTAGGTCCGCTGCATGCCCTCGTCGAGCGACACGCGGGGGCTGAAGCCCAGTTCGCGTTGAGCTTTCCTGACCGAGCAGGCCCAGACCGGCTGAACCGACTCCCGGACCTTCTGCACGTTGAACATCACGGATCGCCCAAGCAGCCGTCCGGCGGCCTGCGCAGCCGCCCCGATGCCGTAGACGAGCACGTGCGGCACGCGGACGTGTATCAGCCTGGAGCGCATCGCGCGCGCCATCGCGTCACCCAGCTCCTCAGCCGTATTCGAGTGAGTGCTTCCGAGAAAATACGTCTGCCCGACGGCGCGAGGGCTGGCGGCGGCCAGGAGGATTCCGTCGATCAAGTCCGCGGAGTGGATCAGATTCAGGATCTTCTTTCCAAAGCCGATGAGCAGCTGGACGCCGTGAGCGACGAGTTTCATGTACTCGAAGAGCTCGCGCTCGCGGGGCCCGTAGACAGCCGTGGGACGGACGATCGTGACCGGCAGCACGTCGCGCAGCCGGAGGACGTCCATCTCCGCACGCATCTTGCTGATCCCGTAGTGGGAGACGGGATGATATGGGGTGTCCTCGTCGACGGGACGACCATCGATGGCAGGCCCGACCGCGGAGAGGCTGCTGACGTACAGAAAACGCCGAACGTTCTTGCCGTGGCGGACGCACTGTTCGAGCAGGCGCCGCGTCGCAAGGTGATTGCCTTCGTCGTACTCGCTGGAGCGTCGCGCCCTTGTCGCGCCTGCCAGGTGGTACACGCACTCGATCCCGTCGAGAATGCGATCGAACCCGCCGGGCTCGTTCAGGTCGCCCATCACCACCCGCACGCCCAGCGATTCCAGCAGCGCGAAGTTCAGCCGGTCCTTCGCCAGCGACACGACATCGTCGCCGCGTCGTCTCAGCTGCTCAATGAGCGCGCTGCCAATGAATCCGGTTCCGCCGGTAACGAGCACGTGCATACACCGCTCCTTTGCCGAGCGCTGGCGACACGACCGCGGTGGCGACCAGGATGCCGATCAGGCCGTCGGCGGCGTAGTGGTATCGGCCGTAGACGGTCGCCACGTAGAGAATCAGTACGACGGGCAGCGCGACCCAGAACGACTTCCGGTCGTAGCGATGGAGCATCGCCAGCATGACCGTGGAGCACGCGCAGTGCGGGCTGGGGATGCTCCCGCCGGCGTACTGGGCGTTGTGGCGAATCCACTCGCCGCACCAGGTGAAGAACCCGCCGTCGAGCGGCACGGTGTAGAGCTCTCGCTGGTGATACAGCGGGCCGGCCACCGGAAGAAGAATGAAACCGATGAAGCACGCCATGTCGGCCAGTGCCAGGCGCAGCAGATAGTCGTAGGCCGCGTTCGCGCCGGACGTGCGATAGCAGAGCAGCGCGACGCCCGGCAGCAATGGAACGTACACGACGTAGGCGAACATCATGGTCTCGGTCACCAGGGGCTGGACGAGCCGTTGCAGCCAGACAGACGGATCAACGCCGGTCACCGCCCGTTCCAGCGTCAGCACCGAGTCGTCCATCCAGCCGCGAACCAGGATGTGTTGCAGGTTGGCGACCGCCCCGAAGAGGAACGAGAGGAGCACGATCACAGCGGACGTGCGAAGCGCGACCGCCAGGAAGCTGCCGCGCATTCTGCGCACGCCCCAGGTCACACTCGTGAAGAGGGCCAGGGCCGTCGCCATTTGAAGGGCGAGCAGCTGCCAGTCCGAAACACGATCGCGACACGCGACCGTCGCGAGCAGAAGAAGCCCTGTGAAGGCGGAGCAGACCGCATCCACGATCAGGGGGAGGTCGGGGCGTGTCATGGCGTCACCACAATGAGGAGGTCCATCGTGATCCCGATGAGGCAGTGCAGCACCCACGGCCAGATCACCGAGCGGGTTCGGATGGCCAGCAGGCCGAACAGCAGACCACCAGGGATTGAGGCCAGGATTTCCCCGGCAGGACAGCCGATGTGCCACAGGCAGGAGGGAATGGTCTGAATGCAGATTGCCGTTGAATCGCCCACGAGCCCGCGCAGGCCGAAGAGCATGAAGCCGCGGAAGAAGAACTCCCAGGCCGTGTAGAAGAACACGGCTCGCGCCACCTCTACCGGCACCACCTGAGGCGCGAGCGGATAGAAGGACCTCATCTCGGGCGTGCGGGAGGCTGGAAACAACGCGAGCACGGCGATGATCGGAAGGAGGACGGCTATCGTGCGCACGCCCGCCTTCCAGTCGCCGAGGCTGACGCCGTGGTCCCGCAATCTCTCGCCCCTTCCGGCGACAATCAGGGCCGGAACGACCCCCATGAGCAGGAACGCCGTGACGAACATGTAGCCGGCCGCTTGGAGGGTCGAGGCTGCCGGGAACAGGACGAGCGCGAACCTCATCGACCCGTAGTAGTGGTGGAGCGCCACGAGCAGGGCCGACAGCAGCAGGACTGTCGAGGCCTTGGCCTGTCCGGCACGCACGAAGATCCGCACGTCAAGGACCTTCAGGGCGTCGCGCATGGCGTCACCTCCTGCTCTCGGAGCAGCCAGTCGATGGTCATTCGCAGACTCTCGCGAAGCGGCGTGATTCGGTAGCCGAGTTCGCGCCCGGCCTTGGCGCTGGAGCAGGCCCAGTTCTCGTAGAAGCTCCGCGTCCAACCTGGCGTGATGAGCGGATAGTGGGCTGAGACCGTCGCCCTCAGCTGCTCGAGAAGCGCCACCGTCATGGCGATCGGGAATGGAAGCCGGAACAGGTGAGAACGTTTCCCTGAGATGTCCGACGTCAGGCGAAACACGTCCTTCAGCGAGGCGTTTTCGCCGCCGAGGACGTAGCGCTCGCCGGCCTTGCCGGCAGCCATCGCCAGCAAGTGCCCTTGAACGACGTCGTCGACGAACGCCCAGTTGCCGATCTGCCCGCCCGCGCCAGGCATCACCCGCCAACGGCCTGCGAGGTAGAGCTGGACCAGGCGCGTGGCCGAATTGGCTTCGCTCAGCAGACCGGGACCGAACACCCGGGTCGGATTCACGATCGTCACGCAGGTCCCGCCATGCGCGTACTGCTGCGCCAGCTCCTCGGCAGCGATCTTCGAGCGCTCGTACTCGCTGAACGGAGGCACCACGCGGGAGGTGAGCTCGTCCACGGGCCGGCCGGCGGACGGTCCGAGCGTGAGCGCCGAGGAGGTGAAGACGACTTTCCGGACGGCCAGGGCGCGAGCGGCGTCGAGCACGTTCCGCAGGCCACCGACGTTCGTCTCCCGGAACGTCCGCTTGTCGCTTGCCCAATTGCGGGCGTAGCCGGCGAGATGAAAGACGCGGTCACAGCCGGCCATCGCCCGCCGGACGGAGCCGCCGTCACGCACGTCGCCGGCCACCAGGTGAATCCGGTTGTGGGCGAGAGGCGCAGTGATCGCGCCAGGGCGGTAGATGGCGCGCACCTCAACACCTCGTTCGGCGAGGTGCCGGGCGAGGCGTGTGCCAATGAAACCCGTCGCGCCTGTAATCAGCGTCGCGGCCATCGTCGCGATCTCCTTCATGGGGATCTGCGACACTTGCGCCGAAACAGGCTCAGGGCTGAAGGGGAAGGCGGGAAGGGGGCGCTACCGGAGACCGGCGGTCAGGTAGACCTGCGAATGCACGGTCAGCGGTGAATACGCTAAGCTCTGGCAATCGGCGCTGACGCGAATCGGCGACAGATCGATCAGGCCGACTCTGTCTAGCGGGTCAACATCCCGCCATGGCGTCAGCGTTCCGGTCTTGATATCCGATTTCAGCAGCTTCGGCGGCTGCTGATCGTAGCGGTACAGGACCAGCGTGTCGTCGGGACACCACTGCAGCGGCGTGAAGCCCGGCTCGAGGCCGGGAACAGACCGTGGCTGGCCCGGAACCGTGGGATAAACCGCGATGCGTCCGCCGGCATCCACCGCCGCGACGAAGCGCCCGTCGGGAGACACGACGATGGGACTTCGCCGTTCGTAATGCACCCCCGCAGGCGTAATGGCTTGCGGGACGCTGCCGGCGAGCGCCTGGACGTAGTAGCGGAGATTCTCTCCCGGAGCGATGCCGGCGAAAACGAAGGCCGTACCGCTCGAGAGCCACGCGGCACCCAGGTGGTTGATGGCATCGGCCGCCAGCACCCTCGGTTCCCCCGGACCGGTTGGCAGCAGAGAGAGCGGCGCGGGTGATCCCGCCGGATTCGCGATGACCCATCGTCCGTCCGGTGAGATCGATCGCGGAAGCCCTACGCCGAGCCGAACGGCCGGCGACACGCCATCCAACGGGCGCACGTAGGCCTCGTAATCCTCTCGCGTGGCGTCGCCGCTTTCGGAGAAGAGGACCATCCGTCCGTCCCGTGAAAGATCCTGCACCTGCGATTGATCGTGCCAGTAGAGGTCCTTGGAGGATCCGTCAGAGGAGACGTGGACGAGGGAATCCGAGAGCGTGTGGAACGTCACAAGCGCCCGGCCGCTGGCCGACAAGTCCTCCAGGCACGTGTAGGCCGGGAAGCGGGCGACCACGCGTTCCTTGCCCGATCGCGTGACGGCCCAGACCGCCATGTTGGTCCCGCGTTTTGCAGCCGCGAACCATATCTCGCGGCCGTCGGGCGACCACGCCAGACCGCGCATCGAATTGAAGCGGCTCGACAGGATCTGATAGTGGCCAGCGAGATCGACCAGGGCCACCACGCCTGCCGAATCGTCGGGCAGGGGATGGTCGAGAAACGCGACCGCATCGCCCCGCGGCGACACTCTGAGCGCTTCGATGTAGCCGCCCGATTGCTCGGCCCGGTACAAGACGCGTCCCAGTGGAAACTCGATTTGCGGCCGCTCCTGCTCGACCCGTACCGCCGCGAGAGCTGATCCGTCCGGAGACCAGTCTGCTGCGGTGACGTTCTCGGACAGATTCAGGGGTCCGCCTCCGGCAAGCGGCACTCTCGCGAGCGTGCCGATGAACCCATGCTGGGTTCTTCCCGTCGGCTTGCAGATGGCCAGTTGCCCGTCCGACGAGACGGCGAGCAGCACAGCTGGCGATTGTCCCAGCGCGTGAGATTCGGGGCCGTCAATGCGTGTCCAATACAACTGAAGATCGTCGCCGTCCCACGCCGCTGAGTACACGATGGTATTGCCGTCGGCGGTGAACCGCGCGGCCGGCACGATGCCTCGGCGGAAGGTCACGCGCTGGAACGTGAGAGGGGAAACGCCCAGGGCTGGCACGACGACATACGCCACGGCAAAGACGGCCGCCACGATCGCCAGGCTGGCGAGCGCGAATTGAACTCGGTGGCGAGCGGGCTTTGGGGCGCTCTGCTCCAGCAGCGATTCGAGCGCGAACGCGAGGTCGCGCGCCGATTCGAAGCGTTCGTCGGGTTGTTTGGCCACGCATCGGCGAACGATGCGCGACACGGCGGCCGGATCCGCGATGCCCGGCAGTCCCGGCGGGAGGTCGGGCGGTTCGTGTTCCAGGATTGCGCTATTCTCGTCGGCCCACGTGTCGCCCGCAAAAGGCCGCCTGCCCGTCAGCATCTCGTAGAGGATCACACCCAGGCTGAAGATGTCGGACTGGTGGTCAACGGGTGCCGCGCGGACCTGCTCCGGCGACATGTAGCCGAGCGTGCCCATCACCACGCCGGCTTTGGTGAGGCCGACTGGTGACCCATCAGCCGCTTCGGTCGGCGCCTCGGGCAGCTTGGCCAGACCGAAGTCCAGGATCTTCAGCACCCCTCCATGGGCGATGAAGATGTTCTCCGGTTTCAGGTCGCGATGGACGATCCCCCGGGCGTGGGCCTGACCGAGTCCGCGCGCGATCTGCACGGCGTAGTTCAAGGCCGTCGCCGGCGGAATCGACGAGTGTCCCATGCGCTGCCGGAGCGTCTCGCCCTGCAGGAACTCCGAGACGATGAACGGCACGCCGCCTTCGCTTCCGCAATCGTAGACCGTGAGAATATTCGGATGATTCAGGCGGCCGACGGCCTGGGCCTCGCGCTTGAATCGCGCGACGCGATCCGGATTCAGGATCAGATCGTCCGGCAGAAACTTGATGGCGACTTCGCGGCCAAAGCGAGGGTCTTGCGCCCGATAGACCTCGCCCATTCCACCGGCCCCGATCGGCTCGAGGATTTCGTAGGGACCGATATGGCTGCCCGGCGTTCGCTCTCGCGGATTGGCCGCCGGCGTCTCGAGGAACCCGGAGGCTTCACGGTCGTGCTCGAGCAGAGATTGCACCTCCTGCTCGAGCTCCGCGTCACCGGCGCAAACTCGCGTCAGGAAGTCGGCACGCTCGAGCGGCTCGAGTTCGAGGGCCGCCTGGAAGATCGACACCGCCTGGCGATAGCGCTCAGAGCCCATGTGCGGGGTCACCGCTCAGCTTCCTGTGCAGCCAGGCCCTGGCGGTTCGCCAGTCCCGCTTGACTGTCGCCGGCGACACGGCCAGCACTTCGGCCGTCTCCTCGATGCTCAGGCCGCCGAAATAGCGCAGCTCGACGAGCTTTCGTCGCTGCGGGTCGAGACGTTCGAGGCCATCGAGCGCTTCGTCGAGCGCGAGGACGTCGACTCTCGGCTCTCGCGGCCGGCTCGCCGGCATCCTCAATCGAGACGGGGCGCTCGCCGCCGCCCCTCTTGACGCGATTGCGCGTGCGCGCGTAGTCGACCAGGATTTCGCGCATCAGATGGGACGCCGCCGCCATGAAGGCCGCGCGGTCGCCGAAGCCGGGCCCCGGCCGCGCGGCCAGCCGGAGATACGCTTCGTTGACCAGGGCCGTCGGCTGAAGTGTGTGATTGGGCCGTTCCCGGCGGAGGTACCCGGCCGCGGCCCGGCGCAGTTCCTTGTAGAGGGCGGCAACGAGGATTTCCGGTGATTCGCGGCCGTCGGAAGGCGGAGGCGCTGACTTCATTCCATCCCCACGGGAACCCCCGGAGTGCGAGCCGCATGACGCGCGCCTACCATACCATACCGGCCGATCCGCTTGCGCGATTACCGCTCATGCAGGTCGTAGTACTGCCCGTGCATTCTCGGAAGTTCGACGACCGACTCGCTGGTCGGCCCTTCGGTGAGCGGTTCGTGGAGGATCCTGTCGGGGAGCGTGTCCTGCGCCTTCGCCACTCCGAACTTGCGGTTCAGGTGGCAGTCTCGCTGCACGGCCTCGCCGAAGGTCGCCTCGAGCCGCTCGGACGTGTCGTTCACACCGGTTGCGGTCGCGAGACACGAGGTCATACTCCCAGCTAGGCCGGACGCAGCGAATGCAATCGAGTAGGTGCGCCCAGGCCCAACGCCGAATCGCTCTGCGCGGAGCAAGCCGGTCGAGCTCATTCCAAGTGAGAATCCCTGAATGTCGTTGACCACGTCCCCGTCGCCAAGACCGTTGTCCGGCTCGCTGCTGGAGACCTGAAGCGACCGCAGACTCGGGAACGATCCCGTGTCCGAGGCGGAGGCCGTTACAGTCACAGACACAGGTTCGAGGTCCGGCGGCCACAATACACCTGGAGTTGCGGAGCACGTCGCGGTTGAGAAGCCTGACGACTTCGAGCCGGTTCGCCTTGCGCGCGGCAATGGGTTGTCGACGAGTACGGAGGCTCCCGACAGGGGCCGTGCCTCCCACGAGAAGATGGGCTGTTCGTCGATTTGAGTACAAGACCTGAGTGAGTACCCGGCCGCCTGCGCGGACCGCAGTTGGGGTGGGCGGTCGGCTCGGCGGCCTGGACGATGAAGCGCGATCCCACTGGCCATCCGAAATTGGATGGTGTCTTCTCTTGATGTGCGACCAACAAGGGAGGACGGGTGGGATCGCGACGAGATTGTACCTGGATTCCGGGGCTGCCGGGATTTCGCGTGGTGACGGCGGAGAGCGACGATCTGGCGGAAGCGACGCGGTTGGTGATCCGGATTGAGCGCAGGGGCATCCGCCGGTACCGATGCAGTGGTTGCGGCCGTCGGACGAGTCGCGTGCGGTCCGTGCGCGACCGGACCTGGGACGATTTGCCATGGGCCGCGCACGCCGTCACCGTCGTGTACGCGCAACGTCGGATCGTCTGTGGTCAATGTGGCGTGCGAACCGAGCGGGTCGAGTTCGCCGATCCGAAGGCGCGGGTCACCCGCCGCTTCCGGCAGTTGATTGGCCTCGACTGCCAGTCGATGCCGACCACGCCGCCGCCCGCGTCATCTCGGCCTCGACGAGATCCAACGCGGCAAAGGCCAGCCATTCTGGACGGTCCTGTCGGATATTGTGCACGGCGAAGTGATCGGGCTGCGCCAGGACCGAAAGGAGGCGACCGCGCGCACGTTGCTCGAGACGGATCTGGACGCGGCGCAACGGAGTCGCGTCGAGGCGGTCTGCACCGACATGCATCGACCGGATCTGAACGCCGTCCAAGCGGTGCTGCCCGGCGCCGACGTCGTGTTCGACACGTTCCACGTGTTGCAGCACGCGAGCGCCGCGCTCGACGAAGTTCGGCGTCAGGAATTCTTCCGCGCCGGGACGGTGATGCGCACCCACGGTCGAGGGAAGCGCTGGCTGCTCCTGCGTCGCTGGAAGACGGTGCACGGGTCGAAGCGCCGCGAGCTCGAAGCGCTCTTCGCGGTCAACCGGCGGCTCTTCAAGGCTTATGTGTTGCGCGAGGACCTCGACCGCCTGTGGACGTACAAGACGCCGAAGGGCCTCGCGGACTTCTTGGTCGGCTGGTTGAAGGCCTTGCGCTGGCAGCGTCTGCCCGAGATGGAACGCCTCGGCGAGTTCCTGGTCCGTCATCTGGAGGGCATCGCCGCGTACTGCTTCCATGCCGTACGGTTCGGCGTGGTGGAATCTCTGAACACCACCATCAAAGGCCTGCTGCGCCGAGCCCGCGGAATGCGCGACGAGACCATGCTCCTCTTGAAGCTCAAATGGGAAACGGCGCGACCCATACGATTGTCGAGCGATCTCGCTAAGTTCCTTCACTTCGCGCTGTACTCAAATCGGTGAAGACCGCAAATTCAAGTATTGGTCGGGGCGACCCTTCGACAGGCTCACGATCGCCCCGGTGGATGGCGGTCGGGGCGATCCGATTCGAGCCAGCCGTTCCGCGGCCGACGCCCCGCTCGAGCCCCGGCATGCGAACTGGCCGTCGCTGACGAAGGCTCGGCCGGGTCGGCGCGGGAACCCATCGGGCTCGTCGCGGAGCCGGCCAGGGAAGACCACGCCAAGGGGGACCGGGTTCGAGCCGGTCCCCTTTGGCCCGCGGGCGTGGTTCAGGCGCGGCCGCTAGAAGCGGAACGCCGCACCGAGACGAATGATGCGCGGTGACAGAATCTGCGACGGCGACAGGAATTGCTGGATGTTGTTCAACTGGCCGGCCGGATCCCCGGCTTGCCGCACGCTCATCCGCCCGGTCAGCGACCGCATCTCCCAGGTCGTGTTGGCGTTGGTCAGGTTGTTGAGATCGAGGTCCACCTCGACGCTGGTCCGGCCGCCGAACTTGAGGGTCTTGGCGAGACGCAGATCCACCGTCTGCAGCGAAGGCAGACGATGCGCGCCCTGCGGCTCGACGTTGATGGTCGCACTGCCGCCGCCGAACGACAGCGGCGCGCTGATCTGCCGGTTGATCGGCGGGCCGTTCTGGAGGCGGTAGTTCACGGCCACATAGACGTCGTAGGGCAGGAGGTAGCTGCCGGTCAGCTTGAACTGGTGCGGGCGATCGTTGTAGATCGGCCCTTCCGTGTTCAGGAACGCGTTGGGGCTCGTGCCCACCGAGAGGTTGGTGAACTTCGCCCGAGAGTACGTGTAGCCGGCGACCATCTGCCAGCGGTTGGACATCCGCTTGGTGGCCGTGATCTCGATCCCCCGGTAGGTCTGGCGGGCCGTCGGGTCGTTGGTGATGAGGGTATAGCTGCCCGCCAAGGTCCGGTCGTAGTAGCTGTAGGTTGAATCGTCTGCGGTTCCCGTCACACCATCGGGCCCCGGATCGGGCCGCGTGATCGACACCCATGTGCTCAGCGGCGCCGCCGTGTTGAGATTGGCGGTCTGGTACCGCTCCGTGCGCCACGTGAACACGGCACTCAAGCGCAGGTTGGGGATGAGTTCGCGATCGATGCCGCCCGAAATCTCGTCGGTGTAGGGCCGCTTCAAGTTCGGGTCGAACGAGGTCGTCAATCCGCCGCCCTGCACGGGCACCCCGGTTTCCTCACCCACCTGGTAGCGGAGATCGCCGTTCAGATCGTTCCAGCCGTACTGTTTGTTGACGCTGAAGTTGGGATTGATGGCGTTCGCGAACCCGGAGGCGATGATGTAGTAGTACCGCCCGACCGACACCTTCAGCGCGGTCTTTCCATCGTCCACGTCGTAGATGGCCGCCAGGCGCGGGCCGATGGTATGCCACAGCGGCGACTTGCGGACCTCCGGGTAGCTGCGCTGAATGTCCGGGAACCACCGGCTCGGCGGACTGCTCTGCGCCGGCAGGTAGGACTCGACGCGCTCCCACCGCAAGCCGCCCGTCAGCGTCAGGCGCTTGATCGTGTAGCTGTCCTGGAGGAATATCGCCGTTACGTCGACGGTCCCCTTCGACTTCACCGGCGTGTTGTAGAAGGTGACGCCTACCGACTGGTTGGTCGCGCTCCGGTAGGTCAGCGCCAGGTCGTCCCACCGGTGCACCTCGGTGCTCGTCGGCATGTGCGCGTGATCCACACCGAAGCGGATCTCGTGCCGTCCGCCGAGCGCCTGCTCGATGTACTTGTTGAAGGTGACGCTCCCCTGCAGCCGATTGCGGATGTAGATCTGCTCCGACGCCTCGTTGCGCAGGAGGATCGAGGTCGACAAGTCCGTGAGCGCCTGGTCCTTGCCGTTGTAGAGCAGCGGGAAGTAGATGTGGCTGTAGCTGATCCGCGCGTCGACGAAGAACGTGTTCGAGAGCACCGTGTTCCACAAGGCCTGGTAGATGTCGAACACATCGTCTTCGTTGGAGTTGGACTCGCTCGTGTAGAGCGCCGAGGAAGCCAGGAACCGGTTGGGCTTCTTGTAGTACTGGCGGCTGTAGAAGCCCGTCAGGCGGCTCGAGTTGTTGACCTGCCAGGTCACGTTGGCCAGGCCCGACGTCATGTTGGTGGAATCCAGGACCGACTGTGAGAAGGCCGCCGGCACGTTCACGTGCACGCGCCAGTCGCGGAAGCTGGTGAACAAGCGGACCTTGTTGGCAAGGACCGGCCCGCCTACCTGGACGCCGAGGTCCGACACCAGGTCGACCTTGTTCGTGTCGGGCTTGAACCCCTGTGCGAGCAGCGTATCCGAGACATTGCGGCCCTGCGTGGCCCTGCCTTCCCAGAAGTACGACGTCTTGCCGCTCCACCGGTCGCCGCCCGATTTCGTCGTCATGTTGACGAAGACGCCGGAGCCAGGCACCGAGATGTCGTGGGCGCCGGTCGAGACCTGCACCTCCTCGAATGCGTCGTAGTCGTAGTAGAAGCCGGAGTAGCCGATCGCCGCCGGGTCGCCGACGTTGATCCCGTTCAGGAACTGCGAGTTCTGGGCGTTCGACGTGCCGCGTGCCACCATGGCGCCCTGCAGGCCTCCCGAGGCTCCGCCGACGTCAGGCCGGCTCGAGATGAGGCCGGGCACCTTGTACTCGACGAGCGACCAGATGTCGCGACCCCCGGGTGTGCTCTGCAGCAGCTGCTGGCTGAGCGTCACACTGACGTTGGCGCTGGTTGTGTCGACAACCGGCGCGGCGCCGGAGACGTTGACCAGCTCGGAGAGCTTCGCGACGCTCAACGCCAGCTCGATCGGGGTGGTCTGGCCGACGCTGACAATGATGTCGCCGCGTGCCACGGACTGGAACCCTGTCAGTTCCAGCTTCACCATGTAGGTGCCCGGGTTGAGCGACGGGAAACGATGGACGCCACCGGCATCCGTCGTGCCCACCATTTGTCCCGCCACCACGGCGGGGCTGCTGATGGTAACCGTGACGCCGGGAACGACGGCGCCCTGCTCATCGACGACTTTGACGAGGATGCTGCCGGTCTGGACCTGCGCGAAAGCGAGCCCGGCAACCATGACCGCTACGGAGACGAGGACTGCCACACGAACGAAGCGCTTCATCGTGGGTACCTCCCGGCGTGTTTGGGGGCCCGACGATGACCGAGCGGAGAATCTCGGTCAGAATCTAGCGCATATCGTGAAGGCAACGCAAACGACCTGGCACGGCCGAACACGGGTTCTCACGGACCGCCTTGCGCGATCCGCGTTTTGCCTTGCGCGTGAGGCGTCCCGCCCGTGCGTTCAGTCGTTCCTGCCGGCCCGAAGGTGCCGATCGAAGAAGGCGCTGACCCTGGTCCACGCGTCGCGCAGGACGTGCTCCCGCGTGAAATAGTGGAATTCACCCGGATAGGTCATGAACTCCACCAGCGGGCCCTTGCCTGTCTTCAGCAGTTCGTCGATGAGCCGCACCGAATGTAGATACGGCACGTTCACGTCGGCCGTTCCGTGCAGGACGAGCAGGGGGCGCACCAGCCTGTCGACGTGCGACACCGGCGAGGCCTGCGCATAGACCTCCGGATGCTGCTCCGGGGTGCCGATCCGGCTCGCGGTCCAGCCTCCGTGGTACGGATCCTCGTAGTACATCGCGTAGTCAGCCACGCCGGCGACGTCGACAGCTGCACGAAACGTGGTCGGCACCTCCGTGACCGCGAGCAGTGTGAAGAACCCGCCGTAGCTGAGGCCCCAGACCCCGATCCGGCCGCCATCGACGTACGGAAGGGTCTTCAGGTAGTCGGCGCTCATGGCGGCATCCCGGAAATCCTTGCCGCCGACGTCCATGTAGACGCCTTCGCGCCAGGCCGAACCGTATCCGATGCTGCCGCGATAGTCGGGCGCCAGGACCACGTAGCCCTGCTGAAGCAGGTACTGGTGAAAGCTGTAGTACACGGCGTAGTTCCGTTCGATGTGCCAGCCGTCGTAGTTCTGGTTCACGCCGTCGCCGTGAATCCACACGATGGCGGGATGCTTCCTGGTTCGATCCAGTCCCTTCGGCACGAACAGGTAGGCGGATACGGGCTTCCTGTCCGGACCTGCGTAGCGCACCAGTTGCGGCGCCACCAGGGCGGTGCGGTCGATGCCTTCTGGCATCGACCGGGTCAGGCGGACCGGGCGGGCGCCTTCGGCCGTGACGTCGACAACCCACAGGTCGGCTGAATTCTGCGAGTCGGTATGCTGGTAGACGAGCTTGTGTCCGTCGGGCGACCACTGCGCGGCGGTGTTGGTCCCGGGTCCGGTCGTCACCTTCGTCACGCGCGCCCGGGCCGGATCGCCGTTGAGTGTGACCACGCCGAGATGGCGCATGCCAGGGTTCGGGCCGTCGTTGGCGTCGAACACGATGCGCGTCCCGTCGGGCGACCATGACGGGCGCCACGCCTCGAACGACCCCCGGGTGACCTGGACGGCAGTCCCGCCAGATGCGGGCATCACGTAGAGGTGATCCCATCCATCGCGATCGCTGAGAAACGAGATCCACCGGCCGTCGGGCGAGGCCTGCGCGCCGCCCATCGCACCGCCGGTCATGCTCCAGAATGTGTCCTTGACGTCCTGGTGAATCAGGCGAGGGGACCCGCCCGTCGTGTCGCCTATCGAGATCTCGCGGCGCTTGAATTCGACGGTGCGCTCGATAAGGAAATGCGTGGAGTCAATCCAGCGGCTCGCACCCGATCCACGTCCGCCCCCGCCTCCCGAGCTGGCTTGATACTCGCGAGGTACGCCGCCGGCCTCCGGGACGATGAAGGACTGCGCAAGCGGCTGGCCGGGAGCCATCTCGGTGACCGTATAGATGATCTTGGAGCCCGAGTAGGCTGGCGTCTGTTCGTGCCGGATCATCTGCGGGACGCCGCCGCGCGAAAACGTCAGTTGCGCGAGGTCACCGCTCCATCCCAGCGTTCCGACGGCACCATCGACGGTGGCCACGAGATGCTCGCTGCCGTCCAGCAGCGAACGAACCCGGATCTCCGTGGAGGCGTCGCCGGCGCGTTGGGCGGATTCGCCCGAACCGGTCCGCTCGCCGCCGCCCTGCCGCTCTCCGGTCGTGAGATAGGCCACTCGCGTGCCATCGCGGGATGGCACGAGGTTGCGGCCGGGGCTGCGCGGCCACGCGGGCCTGGGCGGGCGACTTCCGTCGGCCGTCACCCGCATCAGCGTCGGTCCGCGCATGAAGTAGACCGCCTGGCTATCGGCGCTCCAGAACACTCCGGCAATCGGCTCGCCATCGGAGGTCAACGCGACCGGCCTGGCGGATTCGTCCGCCTTGACCACGAAAAGGTTCGTCACACCGGCGCGCTCCCAGAGAAACGCGACGGACCAGCTGTCCCGTGACCAGACCGGGCTTGAAGGGTGCTTGATGTCGATCAGCCGATCGATGGTGAGGCTTCCCTCCATTGCAGGCGCGACGGCGCCTCCGCCGCGCGACTGGTACTCCGCATGCACGACCAATCCACTCGCGGCCACGACGAAGCACGCGACAATCCGAGCAAGCGACAGGCGGCGGCACATGGCTGTTCCTCCAGGCGACACTGCACGTGGCTGACTGACCGGGAGGTGATGGAGTGTGACGATCCACGACCGAATCGAACCCCGGTGGAACCCCGGAGGCGAAGGGTGGTCGGGGCGACTGGATTCGAACCAGCGACCCCCTGCGCCCAAGGCAGGTGCGCTACCAGGCTGCGCTACGCCCCGACTTCTCGGCATCTTACCATCGATGATTCCACGCGCCGGGGGCCTTCCACGCCAGCCCCGGCGGCAAGCCAGAGCCGTCTGCGGGATTCGCATATCTCACCAAACCTCTCGGCGATTCGCTCCGTCTAAGTTACACAAGGGGGAGCCATGCCGCAGTGCGTCTTCCGGTGCGCCGTCGCGTTCGCCGCCTTGGCACTGGCCGCCGCGTCGGAGGCCCAGCCGGCGCACGCTTCGGGTGGATCCGCGACTCGCACGGCTCCGCCCACGGCGACCTTCGGCGTGACCCGCGCCACCTCCCCGATTCGCATCGACGGCGTGCTCGACGAGGCCGCGTGGGAGCGGGCCACCGCCGTGCCGCTCGCGTACGAATGGTCGCCGGGCGACAACATTCCCGCGCCCGTCCGCACCGACTGCCTCGTCACCTACGACGACGGCTACTTCTACGTGGCGTTCCGCGCCCACGATCCGAGGCCCCAGGAGATCCGCTCGCCCCTGATGGACCGCGATGACACCGACACGCTCATCCAGGGCGATCACGTCGGGATCATGATCGACACTTTCAACGACGAGCGTCGAGCCTTCGAATTCCGTGTCAACCCACGCGCGGTCCAGGCCGACGCGATCTTCAGCGAGCAGGACGGCATCGAGGACTTCTCGTGGGACATGATCTGGGATGCGCGCGCGCGCGTCACCGACAACGGGTATGTCGTCGAAGTGGCGCTCCCGCTCAAGCAGTTGCGCTTCCCGGGCGGCGGCACGCCCCAGGTGTGGGGATTCGAAGCGTTCAGGTCGTGGCCGAGGAACGTGCGGCATCGCATCTCGTCGATGTACCGCGACCGCAACAAGCAGTGCATCCTCTGCCAGGAGAACAAGCTGTCCGGGATCGAAGGCCTGCTGCCCGGGCGTAATCTCGAGCTCGACCCGACGCTGACCTCGACGCGGACCGACCGGCTGGATTCCAGCGAGACCGGGCTCACGAGCGGGAAAATCGACGGCGCGGCCGGGCTGACGGGGCGCTGGAGCGTGACGTCCGACCTGACGCTCAACGGCACCATCAATCCCGACTTCTCGCAGATCGAGGCCGACGTCGCCCAGCTCGACGTCAACACGCGCTTCGCGCTCTACTACCCCGAGAAGCGGCCGTTCTTTCTGGCGGGGCTCGATTACTTCTCGACGCCCATCCAGACGGTCTTCACGCGCACCGTCGCGGACCCGTACGGCGGCCTCAAGCTGACCGGCAAACACGGCGCCAACGCGCTCGGCGTGTTCGTGACCCTCGATCGGTTCAACAACCTGCTCATCCCCGCGAACCAGGGTTCCTCCAACGCCTCGGTCGACGAGAAGACGACGGCTGCTGTCGTGCGATTCCGGCGGGACATCGGAGCCGGATCGACGATCGGAGGGCTCTACGCGGGCCGGGAAGCGAAGGACTACCACAACCGTCAGTACGGGATCGACACGTTCATCCGCATCAGCCCGTCGAAGAGCCTCCGCATCCAGCTGTTGCGCAGCGACACGACATACCCGCTGCAGATTGCCGAGGACTACGGGCAGTCGAGCCGGGCGTTCGGGGGCGAAGCGCTCTTCACCGACTTCCAGCACCAGAGCCGCAAGTGGCTGGGCTATGCCTCCTTCGAAGCCTACAGCCCGGGCTTTCGAAGTGACTCGGGGTTCGTCTCGCGTGTGGACTACCGCAACGCCTACGGGCAGATCCAGCGCCGGTTCTACGGCGCGGCGAAATCGTGGTTCACGACCCTCGACGTGGGGATGCGGAGCTGGACCTCGACGCGGTCGGACTGGAGCCTCACGGACAGAACGATCGCCGGCTTCGTCAACTTCGAAGGGCCGCTCCAATCGTCGTTCACCTTCAACGGCGCGCACGACCTGGTGGAGTACCAGGGCATCCGGTACAACTACTGGCGCCCCAACTTCTTTGTCGGCATCAAACCGACGGGGAACACGAACTTCAACATGTTCGGCCGGTTCGGCGACGGGGTCGATTACGCGAACGCGAGAAAGGCGACCCGAGCGCTGCAATTCGGGCCGAGCATCGAGTACCGGCCGGCTGCGCAGGTGAGCCTCTCGCTGACGCACAGCTTCGACGAGCTCACGGTGGCGGGCGGGCGGCTCTACCGCGCCAACCTCACCCAGGCCCGCCTGGTCTACAACCTGAGCGTGCGGTCGTTTGTCCGCGCGATTCTTCAGTACACGGACATCACGCGGAACCCGGCGCTCTACACCTACGAGACGTCCGCGCACAGCCGGCGGCTGTTCACGCAGTTCCTCTTCTCGTACAAGCTGAACCCGCAGACCGTGGTCTTCGCTGGCTACTCGGACAACTACACCGGGGCCGACACGCCCGCGGCGGACCTGCGCCGCCAGGACCGGACGTTCTTCGTGAAGCTGGGCTACGCGTGGATGTTCTGACCCGGCCGATCTACTTGCCGGCGAATTCGACGAACATTTCCTTCTCGAAGTTGAACTTCACGCCGGGGACGCCTTTGAGGAGCCGCTTGGCCTCCTCGAGCGTCTTGGGCTCGCCGACGCGCTTGAGCGCCGCCGGGTCGGCCGCGAGCTTGTCGAAGTCGAGCTCGAGCAGCGTCACCTGCGGCCCGGACACGTACTGACCGTTGGTTCGAACGATCCGGCCGTCGACCCTCAGCGCGATCGCGATCTTCATGCCCTTCAGGAACTGCTTCATCATCTCCACGCCGGCCGCGGCGTCGGGCGCCTCGGCGGCGGGCGTCTTGGACTTGTCGGCCGACTTGTCGATCTTCGGCTCCGGCGTCACGACGGTCACGACCGGGTTGCCGCCGGCCGACTTGGCGAACTTGAAGAGCAGGAATTCCTTCTCGCCGCTGCTGCTGGTCGACATGCCGGCCATCGAGTCCATGCCGGACGGCTTCTGGTCGAGCGTCACCTTGGTGATGTCATCGAATGCATAGAGAGCCTTGACACCCTCCGCGGTCGCGGACTTGATGGGCGTCGCCGACACGAACCGGACGCCCGGCCCCATCTTGGACGCGGCGGCCTTCAGCTTGGCCGCGTCGAAGAGATCCGGCCCCTTCGACGCGCCGGCCTTGCCCTGCTCGCCGCCCATCGAGGAGAACGCCTTCATCTGCGCGATGGCCTCCGCGCTCATCGTCGTTACTTCCTCGATCGTTCCGCTCCCGTCGGCCTTGACCGTGACGGTGGTTGTCGACTGCAGGCATCCCGCCGTCGCCATCATCATGAACACGAGTAGTGCGTGCCGGACATGTCTCACGATCCCCCTCCTCCCGATTTCCTGTTGGACTTTTTCGGCTTGTCGGTCCGCTCAGGCGCCTCCGGTTTCTTCGTCATCTGCTCGAGGATGGCGCCGACCTGCTTGATCTCCTCGCCGTACACCGCCCAGTTCCCCTGGCGCTGGGCCTGCATCGCCTTGTCGAAGTGCTCCCGAGCGAGCGGCGCGAGCGTCTCGGGCGATTCGATCGCCCGAAGCACATCGGTGTCAGACGGCGGCGGCTCGTCCACGGCGGCCTGGCTGACGCCGGTCCGGAACACCCGGTCGAGCGCTTCGTCGAGGGTCGGCTCCATCACGATCGTGTTCTGATACGACACGATCACCCGTTTGAGCTCCGGGCTCTTGCCGCCCTCCGCCCGCAAGTATAACGGCCTGACGTAGAGAAGCGACTCCTCGACCGGCACGACGACCAGCGTGCCCTGGATGACCTCCGATCCCTGCTGGTTCCAGAGCGTGATCTGCGGCGAGATGATCTGGTCCTGGTTGATGCGCGCCACGACCTGGCGAGGCCCGTAGACGAGCTTCTCCTTCGGAAACTGATAGACGACCAGCCGGCCGTACCGCGACCCGTCGCTGCGCGCGACGAGCCACGACGCCATGTTGTCGCGGCCGCCCGGCGTGAAGGGGAGCATCTGGACGAACTCCATGTCCCGCTCGCCCGGCAGCCGCATGATGGCGTAGGAGGGCTCGATCGGCGCCGAGGTGCCGGCCGACTCGATGGCGGGGATCTCCCACTGGTCTTCCTTGTTGAAGAACACCGCGGGGTTCGTCATGTGATAGGTCGCATACATGGCGCTCTGGATCGAGAAGAGCGTCTCGGGATACCGCACGTGGCGCCGGAGTTCCGCGGGCATGTCCCCCAGCTGGCGCAACAGCCCGGGGAAGATCCGCGACAGGGTCGCCGCGACCGGGTCGTGGTGATCGGCGAGGTAGAAGGTCGTCGTTCCGTGGTAGGCGTCGACGACGATCTTCACGGCGTTCCGGATGTAGTTGATGCCGCTCTCGGTTCGCGTGGAGTACGGGTAGTGGGCCGTTGTCGTGTACGCGTCGATCAGCCAATACAAGCGCCCGCCCGCGATCACGAGGTAGGGATCCCGATCGATGGTGAGGAAGGGTGCGATCGTCTTCACGCGCTCCACGATCTTCCGATGGAACAGCACGCGGCTGTCCGGCGTCAGGTCCTCGCTGAGGAGCACCTTGACCGACCGGAAGCGCAGCGCGAAGAGAATCTTGTTGATCATCGAACCGACCGGAACTCCGCCGCTGCCGTCATAGGCCCGGTAGACGTCGGCGTCGCCGCTCGGATAGTGGAATTCGCGCGCCCGCGTCTTTACGAAGACGTACTCGCTGGCCAGCTCGCTGAAGTAAAGGCTCGGCTCCTTGATCTCGAGCTCCGGCGGCGACTCTGGCGGCATGTCCTTCACCAGGAGCACCGGCAGGCCCTCCGGCGTCACCTCGTTGACCGGGCCGAGCGAGAGCCCGTAGCCATGCGTGAAGGTCAGCCGCTCGGCGATCCAGTTGCGGTTGGGCAGGCTTTCCGCGTTCAACTCCCGCGCCGCGAGCATCACCTGGCGGTATTGACCGTTGACGACGTAGCGGTCGATATCGATCGAGGTGAAATCGTAGTAGCGCCGGAACTCCTGCATCTGGCCGAACGTGTCGAGCAGCGGACGCCGGTCCCAGAGGCGGACGTTGCCGATGGTTCCCATGTTCGACGCGATATCGCGCGCGGAGAGGACGCTGTCGCCCGTGAGCTGCCGCTCCTCGATCGAATCGAGCCCGAACGCCTTCCGCGTGGCCGCGATGTTGTACTCGATGAAGGGCGTCTCCTTCACCTGCTCGTTGGGCGTGACGACCAGGCGCTGGACGCCCGTCGCCACCAGCTCGCCCCCGAGCCACGCGGTGAAGTAGAGCGCGAACGCGCTCGTGAGCAGCCATGTCCGCGTCGCGAACGCGTGCACCAGCGAGAGCACCGCGCCGAAGAGGGCGACGCCGGAGAGCACCCAGAGCACGGGCCTCCTGGTCGTGACATCGGCGTAGGTCGCCCCGATCAGCACGTCGGACCTGGCGAGCAGCAACTGGGTCGTGTCGAGCAGCGCCCCGGCCGAGAGGATCAGGAAGAGCGCCGCCGAGAGCAGGGAGAGGTGGCGGCTACCCTGGCGCAGCCGGCCGATCGGTCCGGATCGCGGGCTCGCGGCCCGTCCCGGCAGGAGGTACACGAGCACCGCCCCCGCCAGCGTGACGAACACCACCCAGAAGAGCAGAGACCTCGCGTAGGTCAGGAGCGGGAGATTGAAGACGTAGAACGACACGTCGTAGCCGAGCACCGGGTCGCGCTCGCCGAACGGCGTGGCATTGCGGTACTGGAGGAGTTCCAGCCAGTGGCCGGACGCAAAGACACCGGCGAGGATGGCGACGATGGCCGAGAGTGCGCCGACGAGCACGACGATGCCGCGTCGCTGGAGGATCAGTGGGTGGCCGTCCGACACCGCGACGCCCAGGACGAGGTACGGCTCGGAGAGCCGGCCCAGAGAATGGCGGAGGTTCACGTAGACGAACAGAAATGCGAACGCCGCCGCGCCGATCCCGAGCAGGAGCCTCGTGGTAAGGCTCGTCCAGAACACGCCCTGGTAACCCGTTTCGCCAAACCACAGCCAATCGGTGTAGATCGTGGCGAGCGACGGCGCGACGACGGCCATTCCGAGGACCGCCAGCAGCACGATGAGCTGAATTCGCCGTTCACGCGTCACAAAACGGGCGCCTCCCGCCCGCAGATGGTACTACGGCTCCGCCCGCTGCTGCAGGACCGTCCGCAGCTCGACGCGCGACGAGCCGGCAGGGCGGCACCCGAAATGCCCAAGCCGCGCATTTGACATTCGACGGGTGGCGCAGCCGTGCTAGACTGGCGCGCCCTGTGACATCACCGCTTTGAGACGTGCCCGAGATGGGCTTCGCTCGCCAAGCAGTGCAAGCAGGGCGCGTTCGGTTGGTCGGCGATCCGATGAGGAGGACGTGATGGAAAAACGAGTCGGGTTCGGACCGCGATTTGGGGCCTTCCTGCTGGACTTCGTGGTCGTGATAGTGCTGGCCATCGTGCTCGGCGGCGCGGTGGGCGGGATGCTCGGCATGGGCGCCGGCGCGGCGGTGGGATCGGCGGGCAGCGAGGCTGAAGGCGCTGCCGCGGCGGGCGCTGCGCTCGGAGGCGTGTTCGGCGCGATCGCCGGCATGATGATCGGGATGGCGGTCTTCGGGTTCCTCTACAGCCTGATCGAAGCGCTGACCGGGGCGTCGCCGGGCAAGATGCTCCTGAGCCTGAAGATCGGAACCGCCGACGGGCACAACGCCCCGATCTCGACCTACATCACCCGCTGGGCGGTCAAGAACAGCGGGACGCTGCTCTCCATGATCGCGCTCCTCGTCGCCACGCCCGCGATCGGCACGCTCGGAACCATCGCGAGCCTCGTCATCTTCGTCGGCTGCTTCCTGGTGCTCGGCGCCGCCAAGCAGGCGATCCACGACATGGCCGCGAAGACGGCCGTGTTCAAGAAGGCGGACCTGGTTTAGGAAAAGGCTACAGGCTTCAGGCCACAGGCCACAGGCCTCGAGGGTGTCACGCCTCAGGGCCCGAAGCCTGATGCCTGAAGCCTGAGGCCACTCTCCCGTTACTTGATTCGCGCGAGCGCCTGCGCGAGATCCGCGATCAGATCGCCGGCATCCTCGATGCCGACCGAGTACCTCACCAGGCCATCGGTGATGCCGGCCTCAATCCGGTGGTTGCGCGGGACGCTCGCATGAGTCATCGACGCGGGGTGCTCGATGAGCGACTCGACGCCACCGAGCGAGACGGCGAGCGTCGCGAGGCGCACGCTGTCCATCACGGTCCGTCCCGCGGAGAGGCCGCCCTTCAGCTCGAATGAGATCATCGCGCCGAATCCGCTCATCTGCCGGCCGGCCAGATCGTGCTGCGGATGCGAAGGCAATCCGACATATCGCACCCACTCGACCTGCGGCTGCTTCTCGAGCCACGTGGCGATCTTCATCGCGTTCGCTTGCGCCCGCTCGAGCCGGACCGGCAGCGTCTTGATCCCCCGGATGACGAGGTACGCCTGGTGCGGATCCATGTTGCAGCCGAGCGTCGTCATCATCGGCCGCAGCTGCTGGTAGAGGGCCTCCGTCTTCGCCACGATGACGCCCCCGACGACATCGGCATGTCCGTTCAGGAACTTGGTGACCGAGTGGAGCACGATGTCGGCGCCGAGATCGAGCGGCTTCTGCAGGTACGGGCTGGCGAAGGTGTTGTCGACCACGAGCAGCGCGGAATGCCGGTGGGCGATCTCGGCCGCGGCCCGGAGGTCGGTCACGTCCATCCCGGGATTCGACGGGCTCTCGGCGTACACGATTCGCGTCGTCGGCCTGATCGCCCGGCGCAGCTCGTCGAGGTCGGTCGTGTCGACCCACGTCGATTCCACGCCGAACCGGGACAGGTGCTTCTCGGCCAGCAGGCGCGACGGGCCGTAGACGCCGGCCGTCCCGGCAACGTGCGAGCCCTTGTCGAGCAGCGCCAGATACACCGTCGACACGGCGCCCATGCCTGAGCTGGTGGCGATTCCGCCGAAGCCGTTCTCGAGCTCGGCCATCTGGCGCTCGAGCGCGTTGATCGTCGGATTGCCGAGGCGGGTGTAGATGAACCCGTCTTCCGAGCCCGCGAACCGATCGGCGCCCTGCTGCGCGTTGTGAAACGCGAACGTCGACGTCTGGTAGATGGGGACCGTCGCGCTCCCGTACGCGTCCGTGTGCGCGCCGCCGTGGATCACCTTGGTGTCGAATGCCAGTTGCTTCGTGTCGATGCGTGCCATGCGATGATGCCCTCGCCTCGTCTCGCGTGTATGAACTGAACGGTGGGGGCGTGTCGGCTACTCAAGCATAGTCTGTGGCTTCCTCAGCCCGCTACAGGCAACACGCTTGTCAGAAATTCACCCACTTCGCCGACTTAAGCAGGTCGAGATAACCGGCCACGGCGGAGAGCGGAACGTCCTGGCCGGTTTCGGCGACGACGGCGTTCCGGATCGTCACGATCGATCGCTGGCCGTTGACGTACTGGAGGATCGTGTTTGCCGTGGGCTGGGTGAGCCCGAGCTGCTTGAGCGCGTCGGGGCGCGCCTTGATGATCTCCTGGAACGTCGCGTTGGCCCCGAGCGAGAACTCCTGGCCGATGACGGACTGATCGATGGCCGGCACCACGTGCTCGTACTTGCGTTCGAGCGGGTCGGAGGACGCGCTGGTCGGGCCCTTCCGCGGGAACTGAGCGTTCCGCAGCCTCGCATACCCCGTCACCTGGCTCTTGATCGCGGCTCGATAGAGCTGCCACTGCTCGAGCCGATTGCCGAGCATCATTTGAGCCGTCGCCGAGCGTGTGTGGATGTCTCCGATCGAGGAGAGCGCGCCGATCTCGCGATCCACCGCCCAGTCGACCGTGATGATCGCCTTGTCGATCGCCTGGGCCAGCGACTTCGCGTCCGCCGATTCGACGTAGCCCAGCGCGCGGGGCAGGTCTCGCTCCGCGATCCGCCGGTACCCGAACGCCGAGGTGACGTCGATGAGCGAGGGCAGCACCTCGTCGGTGCAATTGGCGGCGGTCCAGGCCGTCGCCGCGCCGATGAATGCCACGCGCCTCATCTCGGTCGGGTCACCCTTGTCGGGCGAGTCCGTGTCGGCGTGATACCACTGGTCTGGCCAGGTGAACCACTCGATGCCCGGCACACCGACCGACGGGTTGTTGAAGCAGATGTGGTCGCTCCCGCCCGTCGCCCGATGGCTGTAGTAACGGAACGCGTCGGTCGAGCCGTTCTTCTCCCAGATCGGCATCGGGAAGAACTGCCCGCCGGGCCGGCTGCGCGGAGCGTCCGGCAGATAGACGACGTCGTTCATCCGCCAGACGTAGCGCATGACCGCATCGGCGAGCCCGTCGACGTAGCTCGGCAGCGCGTCGGGTGTCTCGCTCATCGTGAACGCCGAGTTGTTCCGCCGCAGCCCTTCGCCCACCATGTCCATGTTGAGGTTGACGCTGAGTGTGGCCGCCACACCCGGGTGCCGCTTGATGAACTCGTAGGTGCCGGAAATCTCGTTCGGCCACAGGAAATAGATGTTCCGGCGAGGCTTCGGCAGATCGCCGCGCGCGATGAGCGCGCTGAGCGCCCGCAGGATCTCCAGCTGGACGACCACGCCGCTCATGTTGTCGTTCGCGCCGCGCTTGACGTAGCCCTCGAAGAGGTGAGCCGTGAAGATGACACCCTTGGCGCTCGGTTCGGCGCCCGGTATCCAGCTGTAGATCGCCTCGAACTTGTCAGGGTAGGTGTCGATCTTCACCCAGGCGCGCAGCGTGACCGCCCGGCCGGCGGTGATGTCCTCGAAGAACTCCGACCACTGGCGCCACGACACGGTCATGCCGCACTTGAGATTCGCGTTCCGCGCGTAGGCCCCGGACGAGTAGATGACTTCGTTCGGATCCAGATAACGATCGCGCGACGCGTACGCGATGACCGCCTGGATACCCGCTTCATCGAGCACGCGCGCGACCTCCTCGCGGGGATGCGACCACATCAGCGCGATCTTCCCCTTGAACTGGCCGGCCGGACCTGAACTGACGATCTTCTTCACCTCGTCGATCGCCACCGGGGGGACATACACGAGCGCTCCGGTCACATCGGCGGTCTGCGAGCCGCCGGCGACCAGGGCGGCGTCGGCTCCGAGCCGCGCCACCAGCCGGCGATCGGGTTCGGTCACCCACAACTCGCCCGCCGACGGGTATTCCACCTGGCGCGTGGACGGGTACCGCTCGATTCGGCTCGTCTCGATGCCGTAGCCCTTCACGAGGTCGGCAACCGTCCGCGTTTCGAAGAGCGTGTCCGAGAACTCTCGCGGGTCGCGCAGCCAGGGGGCGCCAGAAAGCCGCACCTGGTTGTTGAATGCCATCTGGCCCGAGACCTCGTTCGCGATGAGCGCGGCGACTTTCTCGGGCAGAGGTGTCCGAATCGACGACTGGCCGCCGAGCGGAAGGCACCACGCGAGCAGGAACGCCGCGACAAGGCCCGTGGCCGAACTCAACGATCGTCTCATGTGCAACCTCGATGACCGCCTGCGGAGGCCCGAATTCTCATTGCGTCCGGGTCCGAACGGCTCCGGCGCACCACGATGCGGCGCGAGAATACCACTAATCAAAACCCGCTCCCAGGACGCGCCGCGGCAGTACCATGGTGGGGCTGCCCCCGGGCGATCGGCCATCCATGCTGACCCGACGAGGATTCCTTTCGGCGGCCCTCACCGCGGCGCCGGCACTGCTTCCGCGCCCCCTGGCGCTCGCCGGGCCGACCGAGGGCCGTACGGAAGGTGCGTCCTGGTTCGGCCTTGGGGGCCAGTCGGCCGGGGAACTCGCACGCGTCTCGCCGAAAGCGCGCTACTGGGCGAGCATCGGGACGCCCGGCGTCACCTGCGCGACCTGTCATCTCACCGGGCTCAAGGCAGGCGCCCAACCGCACACGCACGATCCCGCGACGGTGTCCTGCCTTCTGTGCGCCCAGTCGTGCGCGATCAGGCCCGGTCAACGCGGCCGGTGCCGGGCACGGATGAACGTTGGCGGGGAGCTTCGAAGCCTGGTTTACGGCAGGCCGATCTCGGTCCACCTCGACCCGATCGAGAAGAAGCCCTTCTACCACTTCCTTCCCGGCTCAAACGCGTACTCGTTCGGAACGGCCGGGTGTCCGCTCAGCTGCAAGTTCTGTCAGAACTGGCAGTTGTCGCAGGCCAACCCCGAGGACTTCGACATCACGCCGGTATCGCCTGCCACGATTGTCGGCAGGGCGCGGGCCCGAAACGCCTCGGTTGTGGCCTTCACCTACAACGAAGCCACCGTGTTCACGGAATACCTGCTCGACATCGCAGCCTCGGCACGGGCGACCAAGCTCAGGAGCGTGCTGGTGAGTTGCGGGTTCATGAACGAGCGCCCGCTCGCCGACATGTGCGCCGCGCTCGATGCCGTCAAGATCGATCTCAAGGGGTTCAGCGACGACTTCTACCGCAAGGTCTCGGGAGCGGCGCTGGCGCCGGTCTTGCGCAGCATCAGGCAGATCCACAAGGCCGGGGTCCACCTGGAGATTGTCAACCTCGTGGTGCCGACGCTCAACGATTCCGACACGGCCCTCCGCGCCCTGATCGAATGGGTGCACGGCGAAGTCGGCCCTGACGTTCCGCTCCATTTCACGCGGTTCCATCCGGACTACCAGCTCCTCAACCTCCCGCCGACGCCGATCGATACGCTCGAGCGCGCGCGTGCCATGGGGCTCGATCGAGGGCTTCACTATGTCTACGTGGGGAACGTCCCGAACCACCCCGGAGGGCACACCTCGTGCCCGTCGTGCCGCCGCATCGTGATCAGGCGGCAGGACTTCTTCGTCACGGAGATGAACGTGAGGAACGGGCGATGCGGATTCTGCGGCAGCCCCGTCGCGGGAGTCTGGTCATGAGAAGCGGGCGTTCGCGCGCAAGCTCCGGCGGTCTGGTTGACTGCGGCTCGGCGATTGCACTGGCCGTGCTCATTGTGCTCGCCGGACGGGTCGCGAGCGGCGTAGCGCGTCAGAACGCGGGGCAGGCGGTGCGGCCCGCCGCCGTGGCCGGCCAGTTCTATCCGGACAACGCCGCGAAGCTGAAAGCCGCGGTCACCATGCTGATCTCGAACGCCGCGGTCCCAAGCGTCAAGGACCCCGTGGCGATTGTCGTGCCGCATGCGGGCTACTCGTTCTCCGGTCAGATTGCCGCCGACGGCTTTCGCCAGGTCATGGGACAGCGCTACGACACCGTCGTGATTGTCGGCGCCAATCACACGACCGGCGGGTTCTCGCGTGCGTCGGTGTACGACGGCACGGCATGGCGCACGCCCCTCGGGACCGTTGCGGTCGACCGGGAGCTCGGGGCCGCCCTCGTCAAGGAGACGAGCGACGCCGTCTTCGACACGCGCCTGCACGGGCAGGAACACTCCATCGAAGTGCAGGTGCCATTTGTCCAGCAGCTGTTCCCATCGGCCCGGATCCTGCCGATCGTTGCCGGCGCCGCCGATCCCGCGATGTGCGCCCGGGTCGGCCGCGCACTGGCGAAGGTGGCCGGGGGACGGAGCGTGCTCGTGGTGGCGAGTTCCGATTTGTCGCACTACCCCTCTGAGGCTGACGCGGCTCGCGTCGATCGCTCGACGCTCGAGGCGGTCGCCAGGATGGACGCCGGCGCGGTGGCGGCGGGCGAGCGCGGGGTGGCGGATGGGAACGTGCCGAACCTCCTGACGACGGCGTGCGGTGCGGGCGCGATACTGCTCGCGATGGAAGCGGCCCGTGCGATGGGCGCCGTGAGAGGGACGGTCGTCAGCTACGCGAACTCCGCGGATTCGGCAGCCGGGGACCCCGCGCGCGTCGTCGGCTACGGAGCTGTCGTGTGGAGCCGAGGAGACAAGGGCGCGGATACGGCAGCGCTGAAGCGAACGGAACCGGACGCCTCGGGCGCGCTCGCTGCCGACGACAAGCGCGCGCTCCTGCGACTCGCTCGCGAGACGATTCGCGCGTGGTTCGACACCGACACGTCGCCGCTGCCTCGTGCGTCGAGCGCCCGGCTGCGCAGGCCCGCGGGGGTCTTCGTCACCCTTCGCAAGGGCAGCGAGCTCCGAGGCTGCATCGGACATCTGGCCGCCGATCGGGGAGTGCTGCCGCTCGTCGCTCGCATGGCGCTCGAGTCGGCCCTCAACGACACCAGGTTCCAGCCGGTGCGGGCGAGCGAGCTCAGCGGGCTCGAGGTCGAAATCTCGGTGCTCACACCGATGAGACGCGTCAGCGGTCCGAACGACATCGTCGTCGGGAAAGACGGCGTCGTGCTGCGCGTCGGTGACCGATCCGCGGTGTTCCTGCCGCAGGTGGCGACCGAGCAGGGTTGGGGACGCGAGGAGATGCTCGACAATCTGAGCGAGAAGGCGGGGCTTCCCGCCGGCGCGTGGCGCGGCAAGAACGCCGAGTTCATGACCTTTCGCGCAGACGTCTTCAAAGAGTCCGAGTTCCGGTGAGCTGGCTCCTGCTCTCCGGCCTGCTGGCCCTCCTTTCCCAGGTCGTCGTGATCCGGGAGCTGGCCGCTGCGCTCTACGGCGTCGAGCTCATCTATCTCGTGGCGCTCGCCTTCTGGATGCTGGCGACCGCTGCCGGGGCCGCACTCGGCCGCACGCGCATACCGTCCGACTCCCTGGTTGTCCGGCTCCTCGCCACCACAGGGATCTGGCTGCTCATCGTCGTCGTGGCCGTGAGATCGGCCCGCACGATCTTCGGCGCCGTGCCCGGCGCGTTCCTGTCCTTCCCGCTTCAGCTCGCAATCGTGGCCTTCGCTGCGGGGCCGCTCGGCGGACTCCTTGGACTGTTTTTCCAACTTGCCGCCACGCGCGCGATTGCCAACCGGTTCAGCCCTGCAACCGCCTACGCGATCGAAGGCGCAGGCGCGCTCGTCGCAGGACTGGTGGTCACAGGGCTCCTTCGCCTGGGCGCCTCCACGATGACATTGGCGCTCGGGGTGAGCGCGGTGAGCCTGGGCGTGGCGCTGTCGCATGCGATCGGGAGGGCCGGCCGAGGCGCGCCGTGGCTGCGCGCCGGGCTGGCGGTCGCGCTATGCGCCCCGTTGGCATTCTCGACCTCACTCGACCGCGTCCTCATCTCCTGGAATCATCCCGATTTGATCGACGTCCGCGACACGCCCTATAGCCGGATCGTCGTCTCCGGCAGAGCAGGGCAGGTGACCGTCTTTTCAGACGATGCGCTCGTGGCCGACAGCGAGAGCATCGCCGCCGAACTCTTCGCGGGGCTGACGGCGCTCCAGCATCCCGCACCTGGAAGTGCGCTGGTGCTCGGCGGCGCGCTCACCGGCGTCGCCCGAGAGCTGGCGGCGTTCACCTCCGGCGACGTCGATTGCGTGGAACTCGATCGGGGCGCCTACGAAGCGGCTCGAATGAGCCTCGCCGTGGAGCCGGCCCTGAGGTCGGCGCAGCGCGTTCGGGTGATCTTCGCCGACCCGCGCGCGTTCGTGGGCTCGGCCGGTGGCGGCGTCTACGATCTCCTGCTCGTCGCGACGCCGGATCCATCGTCCGGATCGGCGAGTCGCTTCTACACGCGCGAGTTCTTCGCGGCGAGCGCCCGGGCCTTGAGCCCTTCGGGCGTGCTTGGCCTTCAACTCTCAGCCGCGGAGAACCTCTGGACGCCTGCTCTTGCTGAACAGGTCTCGAGCGTCTATCAGGCACTCCGGCAGGTCTTTCCGCACGTGGTGGCTATTCCCGGCGCGAGGCTGACGCTTGTCGCATCCCGCCAGAGGTTGAGCCTCGATCCTGGAGTGCTCGCTTCGAGGATGGCCGAGCGCCGAACGCAGAGGGTGGCGCTCACGGCACCGTTCATCCGTTACCTGCTGACCAACGATCGGCAATCCGAGGTCACACGCCTGCTCGACGCCGGGCACGCTCCGGTCAATACCGACGTGCGTCCCGCCTGTTACCACTTCGCCATGATCGTTTGGCTCTCGAAGTTCTATCCCCGGCTGGCCGCGGTTCCAGCGGACGCAATCGAACGATGGGTGCGTGCAGCGGCGCTGGCCGCCACCGTGGTCGCGGCGCTGGCCGCCATCCTGTCGCGCCTCTTCCGATCCCGGCGCGAGATTCGGCTCCTCCTCCTCGCAGCCTTCGCGGGCGCGGCGGGGATGTTCCTCGAGACGGCGCTCCTCCTGCATTATCAGATCGTGAGCGGGGTGGTATTCCAGGACATCGGCCTGCTCATCGCGGCGTTCATGGCGGGATTGGCCGGGGGCGCCGTTGCGATCGACCGGGCGCAGCCGATCGATTCGGGAACGTCTCTGCTTCGCCGGTACGGCCTGGCGACGGTGATCGGTCTCGCCCTGCTCTCGGCGGCGTCGGCGTGGGTCATGACGGGTGGAGGCGGCCGGATAGAGACGACGGCGTTGATTGGTTTCTCGGGCGCGCTCGTTGGAGCGGTGTTCGGCTATGCGGCCGCGCGATGGCCGGGCGATCGTGCCCGGGGTCTGGGTGCGCTTTACGCCGCCGATCTGGCCGGCGGCGCCGCCGCCACGCTGCTTGCGGCGCTCGTGGTCGTGCCTGTTGGCGGCCTCCAGGCCACCGCGCTTGCCGCCGTTTTCCTGGCGGCGCTGGCGGCGATCGTGATCTGACCGATGGAGGCCCGGCGGTCAGACCGCTATTGCGGCGCGCGCCGGGAACCCATGATGACGCGGCGGCCGTCGTATGACGGGTTCACCGTGCCGTGCTTCTTCACGTAGCCCATGATCACGTCGAGGCGCGCCCGGCCGGTGTCCTGCAGCGTCAGCTCCTTGAGCGCGAAGCTCGCGAAGTAGGAGTTGGCGGAGCCGGAGTAGATGTGGGCATCGTTGAGCGGCTGGCCGCCCACCGTGACGTCCACAATCTGCCCGTTCACGATCCGGTAGCGAACGCCCGACACGTACGGCGTATGGCGCAGGAGGACCTGGCGAAGCTGGCTCCCCGTGATCTTGAACATCACGATGGTGTTGTTGAACGGATCCATGTCCACCACCGCACCGCGCGTGATCGCGCCCGCCACGAGCGGCGCCCGCACGCCGCCCGAGTTCTCGAACTCGACGTCGGTACCCATCGTCTCGCGGACGGCGTCTGCGACGAAGTTGTACGCCGCATCGTCGTCTCCGCGGCTGCTGAAGTCGCTGGTCGCGGTCCCGATGACCTCCCCGTACTTCGGTGCGATTGGCCGCCAGAACTCGTCGACCACTGCCGCCACCTTCTCGTCTGCCGGAAGATCGGGCGTGATTGGAATCAGGCGGGCCCGGTATCGATCGACCTTCCAGTTGCCGCGGCTGTCCCTGGCGAGGAGCAGCTCGAGCGACCCCAGCTCGCCGCCCCACTGATGGGCCTGGACGATGACGGTCCCGTTCACCTCGTCGGCGCGCAGCTCATCGCCGTGCCACACGAACTCGCCGGTCGGCAGCCTCGAGTGGGAGTGGCCGCCGACGATGACGTCTATGGCAGGCACCGCCGCGGCGAGGCGCGCGTCGACGTTCTCGCCGCAATGTGAGAGCAGCACGATGATGTCGGCCTTGCCACGCAGCGACTCGACCATCGCACGGGCCGTCTGGACTTCGTCGGCGATATCGACGCCTTCCTTGGCGGCAGGGTAGTCGGCGGCCTCACGCGTCACCATGCCGAAGACGCCAATGCGCACCGGTCCGACCTGCTCGATCCGGCTGGTTTGCGCAAGCGGCTTGCCCGTGGCTCGCTCGGTGGCGTTGGCAAGAAGCACCGGGTATTTCAGGCTGGCGATGAGCTTCTTCGTCTGTGCGAGCGGGTTGTTGAACTCGTGGTTCCCAATGGTCCCCATCGTGTACCCCGCGGCATTCATCGCGGCGACGTCGGCCTCGCCGTGGTACTCGGTGGAGAAGGGCGTGCCGTCCGAGAAGTCGCCTACATCGACCAGCCACGTCGTGCCGTTCCGGTTTGCCGCGCGGGCGCGGATGGTCGTCGCCAGCGCCGCGCGTCTCGCGATGCCGCCGATGTTCTGGCGAACGGCGAGCCCTTCCAGCTCCGAGCCCCGTGGCACGATCGTCGGGTAGCTGAATGGCAGCAGGTGCCCGTGCGTGTCGTTGGTGTGGAGGATCGTGAGCGACACCACGTCCCCTGGAGCCGGCGCGAGGGCGAGCAGGCTCAGGGCGGCGACGATGACGAGGAGCGCGAGGCGTTTCACGGGCTGACCCTTTCTTTTTGGCGCCCGCCTGGCGGCCGGGCGATTCAGGGGATGCAGAAGAATTCTAGCCGACCCCGGTAGAATAATGCTCCCGGCCTCGGCGCGCGCGGCCGGACGTGACGTCCGAGGTACCATGGCGCTTCTCTTTTCCATTCTTCTCAACGACATCCTGCCGACCTTCGTCCTGGGTGCGATCGGGTTCGCGCTGGCGCGGTTCCTGGGCGCCGACGTGAAGATGCTCTCGCGAGTGTCATTCAACGCCCTCGCGCCCTGCCTGGTCTTTCATCTCATCGTGACCGCCCAGATAGGCCCGGACGAGACGTGGCGAATGGGGGCGTTCACCGTGGCCCTCGTTCTCGGTATCGGTCTGCTGGGAAGGCTGGTCGCCGTGCCCTTCCGTCCCGACCGCCAGATGCTGGCGGCCTTCCTCATCGTCGTGATGTTCTCGAACGCCGGGAACTACGGCCTCTCGGTGATCCTGTTCGCCTTCGGGCGCGAAGCGCTCGCCCGCGCGGCGATCTACTTCGTCGTCAGCGCCGTGATGCTGTACACCCTCGGCGTGTTCATCGCGTCGAGCGGCCGGCGATCGGCGTGGGAGGCCGCGCGCGGCGTGTTCCGGGTGCCGACCGTCTACGCCGTCGTCGCTGCGCTGGCCGTTGTCGCGCTCGGCGCCTTGCCCCCGCTCTGGGTGATGCGGCCGGTGCAGCTGCTGAGCGACGCCGCGATCCCGGTCATGATGCTCGTCCTCGGCATGCAGCTCGAGCGGGGCGCGTGGCCGAAGCGGCCGGGCCTGGTGGGCGCCGCCGCGCTCATCACGCTGGTCGCCAGTCCGGCGCTGGGATTCCTGCTCGCAAGTCTTCTCGGGCTGCACGGGCCCGCGCGCCAGGCGGCGCTCGTGGAATCCGCGATGCCGAGCGCCGTCATCACCACGATCATCGCGCTCGAGTTCGACGTCGCCCCGGCGTTCGTTACGGCGACGGTCGTGGTGACGACGATCCTGAGCCCGATCACGGTGTCGCTGCTCATCGCGTTCCTTCAGCGAGCGGGATAGCGGCCCGCCTGGCCAGCCGGGAACCGCGTTTTGGTTTGACTCTGGCGAACAGTCCATGCTACGACTCCCCATCCTCCGCTGCCCTCGTCGGGGCGTACCCTCGCAGTAGTGGTGCCCGGGCTCGGCTTGGCCGCCGAGGGGACCGGCCAATCGAGTTCCGGGAGACGACGTGTTCCAGGACAAGAGGAATCAACGGGTGTTTTCTGCCCTCATCGTCGCGTTGGTGTGGCTGTCGATTTCCGGCTCTGCGAGGACGCAGGGCACCGACTCGCCGGCGCCTGCTCCAGCCTTTGTCACGCACAAGCCAGGCCGCACCGATGTTGAGCTGACGATCCGCCCGGGAACGACCACCCGGGCCGAAGTCGAGCTGGGGCTTGGCGATGCCATCCGCCGGCTGTCCAGTGTTCTCGAACTCTACGAGTACGGCCCGTCCCCTGGAGCGGCGGCCGAAGGTGTCGCGCGCATCGTCATCGAGTACTTCAGCGATTTGAAAACCGTTGCGCGAATCGATGTGTATCTCTCGACGCCAATCCCGGCGGAGAGTCTGTCCGGCCTGGACTACGGGACGCGCGTCGTCCAGCGCGATCGGCCAGACGGCGGGCGCGAGGATCTGTACTACCCGAGCTTTCAGGCCGTCGTCTTCCTGTCGAACGCCCCGAGGGCGCCTGCGGCCGCGATTGGCTTTCTGAGCCCGCGTGCCCTTTCCGACATCTATGCAAAGCGGGCGGAGGAACAGCTCCGCGCAGGCCGGCGCATCGAGGCGGCCAACGATGCGGACAAAGCGGTCTTGACCGATCCCGCCTCGGCGAACGGTTATCTGGCCCAGGGGAGATGTCTCGTTGCGGAGAACAACGTGGACGAGGCCCTGCTCCGATTCGAGCGAGCGGTGTCTGCCATGTACGGCCCGCGCGCGCGAGCCGACGCCCACCTCGAGCTGGCGATCGCTTACTGGAAGTCGAAGCGGCTCCCTGAGCGCGCCGAGGACCATTTTCTCCGCGCGATCGCAATCGCGCCCGGCCTGGATTCGGTGCCCTATCGATACGGGCTGTTCCTGAAGGAGCAGAAGCGGACCGAACAGGCGGAGACTCAGTTCCGCCGCGCCATCGAGCTCAACGCCAACGACATCGATGCCCGCATGGAGCTGGCGGCCAGCTTGTTCGACAGGAACGAGCGCCGGCAGGCGCTTCCCGAGTACCGCCTTCTGAGCGCCTGGGCGGAGACCGGAGCCGCCTCCGGCTACGACGGCCAGGTGCTGGCCAGGATCCACATCCGCTACGGCTACATTCTCGGCGGGGACGAGGGCAAACACGATGAAGCCATCGCGGTCTACGAGCTGGCGGCGAAGCGCGATCCCCGCAGCGCGGTTCCGTTCAACAACATGGGGCACCAGTACCAGCTGCTCCAGCAACTCGACCTGGCGGAGGCCTGCTACAGGAAGGCCCTCGAGATCGACCCAACCTACGGGACGGCGAACCGCAACCTGGCCGGCGTGCTCATCGATCTCCGTCGATTCGAACAGGCACGCGCGCAAGCCGAGCTCGCGCTCTCTCTGAGACCGGAGGCCGCCGAGCTGATGTACGACCTCGCGCGATGCTGGGGCGGCCTTGGCAAGCGCAGCCAGGCACTCGATTGGGTCAGGAAAGCGATCGCGGCGGGATTCCGCGATCGGAAGGCGCTCACCTCCGACCCTCGGCTCGCGGCCCTTCAGAAGGACGCGGAATTCAAGAAGCTCCTCGAACAGGTCCGATGATCATGGTTACCTGCAGGGCCGCCTTCGTCTCGATGGGCCTGGCCTGTTGTGCCTCGGTCGTCATGGCGCTCGCGCCCTTCGGCGCGCAAACGCCGCCTGGCCGCCGGACCGCTGACGACGATCCGAACTACCGGCGGTTCACGGGCGCGACCGACACGACCTACTCCGTGCCGGCGCAGGCCGACTGTTCGGCGCTCGCCGGTCAGGTGGTCAACGTTCCGGGAGTCTCGTTCGATCTGCCTCGGCTCCACGGGAAGCCGATGCCGAAGCCGGCGGTGCACTCGACCGAGGCCACGACGATTGGGGCGGCGGCGGATCTCTTCGTCAACCGCGGGCTCGTGGCCGGGACTCCCTTCGAAGCGCTGATGATCGCGGCAGTCGACGTTCAGTCTCAGGGCCAGAACATCTACGTTCGTCTGACCAACGAGCCGCCCGGCGACGGCGATGCCAGGAGCTACATGGGACGGCTCGAGGACAGCATCCGCGCCAGCCGTGTCGAACTCACGCCTGCCGACGTCATGGCGCGGGCGATGAACGTCGCAAACGGCAACTATCCGTTGGCCGTTCTGACCGCGCACAACCTCCTGAAAGACGTGGCCTACCAGGGGCGTCAGGAACGCCGGAAGCTCGACGTCCGGGTGCGTCAGAACAAGGACCTGGCGTTTCCGGCCCGGCTCGGCGACATCGCCTCGAAACTCGTCAACCTTCGGAGTCTCGGCGACGCGTCGCAGTCGGACAAGATGGGCATCTGGTATCACTTGTTCGTTCCGCTCGCGATCACCGCATGGACTGGAACACCGGACCAGGCAGACATCGCGATTCAGCAGGAGTACACGGTTCGCGAGGTCACCAACCACCTTCCGGGCCTCATCAACATGGGGTCCCGCCCGGATCCCGCCAAGAAGGCCAGCGACCTCTGCTTTGCGGCGGCGGCTCGCGCGATTCACGGCAGAGCGCGGGAGATGGCCGAGGCACGCGAGCGATCCGCCGTCGGGCAGTCCGGGCCCGGGGCCGGCCAGGCCACCGACCTCCCGGGCAGACTCTCCGCCGAGGAAGCCAGCGTCGCGCTGGAAGTCAGCGGGATTCGGCAGCGCAGAGACCAGTACCTCGCCGATCTCAGGGCGACGAGCGAGAAGGAACGCTCGCTGGCCGAGGCACTGAACGTCAGGCTGCTTCGCTTTCTCCGCGTCCTCGACGAGTTGAGGCGCACGGCCGTGCCGGCGTGTGACACGCTCGCGAACGGCAGTGGACCGACGCCAGCCGATGTGGCGAACGCGGACAGGGAGGAGGACCGGCTCGAGTCGCTGCTCTACAGCGCGATCGACCTGGCGAGGTCGTGCCCCAGCGCTGACGCGCTGGCGAACGCTCGGAAGGCCTACCAGGAGGCGCAGGCGTCGGCTGCGGAGGTCGAGAAGCTCACCACGTCCCGCACGATCGACGAGCGGGCCGTGAAAGACGCCGGCCCGATTGTCGTCACGACCCGCCCTCAAGTCGCCGAGGCCATCAATCTGTTCCAAAGCCTGCGCGAGGAGCGCCTGAACGGCCAGGATCTCGTCACCGACTACTATCGGATGCGGGAGGGGCTCAAGAGCCTCAACCAGTCGTTGAACGACGACATCGCCTCGCTCAAGGCGCGCCATGCCCAGTTTCTCGCGCAATTCACGGGAGAGCTCCTGTCGATGCTGCGAGCCAGCTCCGGCAGGCTCCAGAAGCTCCAGGACTCCATCGACGAGCTGGATCCGATTGACGAGGCAAGCCTCGCGCCGCTCGATCGCGTGAACTCGGAGATGGCCGCCGTCTTGCTGCGCCTCGAGTCGCGACTGAACGTCGATGTCGAGCGGACGATCCAGGAGCTGGCAGACTGCCAGCAGCGGACGGGTGGCGCGAGCTCCGCCCTCGCCGACCAGCTGGACACGACCCGCGTCATCGCGAGGCTGGCGTTCGAGAAGCTGGGAAGAGAGTACGACCGGGCGCACGCGGCGTGCGCCACGAAGTTCCCGGGGGCGCGATCAGGAGGCGCAAGCGCCGCGAAACCCGAGGCCAACGCGCGACTCCGGGCACCGGCGTATCTGTTTCACGTCGTCCGCGAGGAGCCTGAGCGTGAATTCAACGTGAGCCTGTTCGTGTCGCTCCCGAAGAAGGACGCGGAGGGCTTCTTCCTGCTCGGCGACGGGTACGGAGGCGTCTATCACGTGGTGGGCGAGTACTCGGGACCCTATCCTGATGAAGCCGGCCTGTGCGCGGCCCTGCGCGGTCACAATCGAACGTCGGCGTCCTACTTCGGCGGCCAGGGCCCGGACTCGGTCGTGATATGCCCGAAGGAGGGGCCGATCGCATCACCGGCCGTGACGCGAGAACCGGCAGAAGCCCGGGTGCCGGGCGCATCGGCGACAGCGCCGGCGCCTCGCCTAGCGGCGACCGTCACAAGCGCGTCCGGCTCGGCGACGATCACACCTCCCGGCGGCGCCCCGCGGCCGCTCGCGCCGAAGGAAGTGATCACGCCCGGCTCGACGGTCCGGACGGGAAGCGACGGCGGTGCGATGCTGCAGATCGGCGGAAACCACACCACGACGCTGCGCCCGAACACCACGGTCAAAGTGGCGTCGCCGCCCGCGCAACCCGCGCCGGAGGTCGAAGTCACCGAAGGGTCGCTCGATGTCGACGTGAAGCCCGAGGGCGTGCCGTCCTTCGATGACCTCCCGACATTCCGTACGCCGCACGCGACAGCGAGAATCCGTGGCACTCGATTCAGGCTCGACGTCTATCCCACGCTCACGATCGTCGAGGTGAGTCAGGGCAAGGTCGCGCTTTCCGGTGCGGCGATTACGCGGACCTCGCCCGGCGCGGTGGCGGCAGGTCCCTACTTCGCGTCGCTGGAGGTCGGGGGAGGGGAGCGCGTGATGGCCTTGGCGGTGCTGCCGCCCGGCGCGATATTGTCGGCTCCGCCAGTGCCCTCGACCAGAGCCACCGGGACCGGCGCGCCGGCACTCCCGAGGTGGGCCGTGCCGGCAGCGCCTCCGCCAGCGGGCGGAGCCGAAGGCGGCCGCGGCGAACGCCCTCCCGTCGGTCCGCCACCACCTGTCTCACCGCTCAATCAGCCCGATCCCTGGAACAACCCTGAGGTCCAGCAGCTCATGGACCGCTGGCTGACCACGGCCGTCGTCACGTCGAATTCCGGCGTGTCGCTTCGCTACAACGAATGGGCGCAGCCGCTATCGCGCGGCGCTCGCGCGACCGGGAACCCGGATCATCCGGCCGACTGGACCAGGTTCCACTATCTTTGGGAGACGAGAACCAGGTGGACGTCGGACAACCTGTGCCGGATGGGCGAATTCATCGAGCGGAGCCTCACCGGGAAAGGTCTCGATGATTGCAGGACCGGCGCGCCGAAGCCAGTATCACCGCCACCGAGCGCGGTTCCGCCCCCGTCCACGCTTTCACCTACCACGGGTTCGGTCACCGCCCCACCTGTGACCACGGAACGGACGGACCCGCGCGATCCGACGCCGCCCAAGCGCGGGGGCGAGACGCCAGCGCCGAACCGCGGCGGGAGCGGATCGATCAGCGCGATCGCGGGGATCTGGGTGTGCTCGCTCGGTCGAGTCGAGGGATTCGACGCCGTGACGGGGACGCTGCTCGACACGTTCACCTTCGAGATTGGCGGAGCCACCGGGTTGATGGTCACCTCGGCGAACGCGCGGTCGAGGTTCGCGGCGGCATCGGGGACCGACAGATCCGTGACGTTCTCCTACGCCCGGCCGCGCGATCGATCCCCGCAGCCCACCGCGACCCCGGATCCGCGCGTCGACACCATCGCCGTGAGCCTGGCGCCCGATGGCCAACTCCTGACCGGGACGGCGCGCGTCAAGGCGGTGTCCGGGAACACCGAGTACGACTGGCCGCTTCGATGTACGCGAGGCGCCAGCCCGACGAAGAAATAGGTGTCGGTGAGATTGCCTCGGGATCCCCTGTGATATCGTTCTCGGGTCCGAAGCCCCCCGAAACCGAGGTGTCGGATGGAGGCGCTCGTGGCGCAGGCAGTCGATCCGCAGGTGGTCAGCCGGTTCAAGACGGTGTCCAGGCTCGTGGGCAACACGCCGCTGCTGGCCATCGATTTCGTGTTTCGCGGCGAGTCCCGCACCATCTACGCGAAGGCGGAGCACTACAACCTGACGGGAAGCATCAAGGACCGGATGGCGCTTCATATCCTCCGGAGGGCGTACGAGGAGGGGAGCATCAAGCCGGGTGACCGGATCGTCGAGGCCACGAGCGGCAATACCGGGATCGCGTTTTCAGCGCTGGGCCGGGCGCTCGGACATCCGGTCAGCATCCTGATGCCCGACTGGATGAGCCGCGAGCGGGTGGACATCATCCGGAGTCTCGGAGCCCAGGTCATTCCGGTCAGCCGGGAGCAGGGCGGTTTCATCGGCAGCATCGCGATCTCGGAGCGCATGGCGGCCGAGGACCCGCGCGTCTTCCTTCCTCGGCAATTCGCCAACCAGGCCAACGTCGAGGCACATCAGACGAGCACCGGTCCCGAAATCCTGGCGCAGCTTCGAGCCAACGAGCTCGAGCCCGACGCCTTCATCGCCGGCGTCGGAACCGGCGGAACCGTGATGGGCGTGGGCCGGTGCCTCAAGAGCGAGTGCCCGAGGGTCAAGGTCCATCCCCTCGAGCCCGCGGAGTCGCCGACGCTCTCCACCGGGCACAAGGTCGGCGCCCACCGCATCCAGGGCATCTCGGACGACTTCATTCCAGCGATCGTGAAGCTCGAGGCGCTCGACGAGGTCGTGTCCGTGTCGGACGGCGACGCGATCCTGATGGCGCAGCGGCTGGCCGGGCAGCTTGGCATCGCGGTCGGCATCTCCTCGGGCGCGAACTTCATCGGTGCGTTGATGGTGCAGAACGGCCTCGGCCACGACGCGCGCGTCGTGACGGTCTTCTCCGACAGCAACAAGAAGTACCTGACGACCGATCTGCTCCGCGAGGAGCCCATCAAACCTCACTACCTGTCGACCGAGGTCGAGCTGGTGGGCTTCCGTGCGTTTTCGCGCATCTGTGAGTTCTGCGGGGAGCTCGCGGACCCGGCGTTGCGGGTCCGGACCGAGCCGGTCTAGGCGCTCGCGCGCTCCGGCGGCGCCTGACATTCCGTCCGGATTTCGATATACTTTTTGGACGCTGTCGCTCGGCTAGGCGACAGAAGCCGACTCCACGAACGTTGGGTCACATCAGTGCGTGGGACGCACGCGAAGACGGGGCGCCTGATGCGCCATGCGAATCGGTACGCGTTCCAGGAGGTTCCGATGGCGTCTCGAGTCGTCAGTCTTGTGCTGGGCATTCTGCTCGTTGCGGTGACGGCGCTCGCCGGTCAGCAACAGCCGCCGCCATCCGCCACGCAGACCCCTCCGCCGGCCACCCAGAGTCAAGAGAAGCCCAAAGAGAAGCCGAAAGAAAGCGAGATCCCCCGCTACGAAGAGCAGGTGGTGGTGACCGCCTCGAAGGTCGAGCAGGAACTGGTGAACGCCCCGGCGACCGTCAGCGTGCTGAACGCGCAGCTGCTCGCGTCGAAGTCGAACCAGGACTACGCCAGCCTGTTCCGTTCGGTGCCCGGCGTCAACGTGTCACAGACCTCGGCCCGCGATCTGAACATCACGAGCCGCGGCGCGACGGGAACGCTGTCGACGACGCAGCTGGCGCTGGTTGACGGCCGCTCCGTCTATTTCGATTTCTTCGGGTTCGTGGGCTGGGACTTCCTGCCGGTCAACTTCAGCGAGGTCAAGCAGATCGAAATCATCCGCGGGCCCGCCTCCGCGGTCTGGGGCGCCAACGCGCTCAACGGCGTCGTCAACATCATCACGAAGTCGCCCTCGCGAGGCCCCCGGCACGACCCTCACGATGGGATTTGGGACCTTCGATCGCACCGTGAACGGGCAGGCGAGCGACCCGGGCGCGGGCGGCTCGTTCTACACGAGCGTGAGCCACGCGCAGGTCCTCAACGATCGCTGGTCCTTCAAGGTCTCGGGCGGCTATTTCACGCAGGACGCCTTCGCCCGGCCGGTGGGGATCATCGACAACCCGTTCAAGACGCCGTTCCCGTCCTTCGTGAACACGGGCACCAGCCAGCCCAAGGTCGACGGCCGGCTCGATTATGACTTCCCGGACGGCCAGCAGCACCTGTCCTTCGCGGGAGGCTACGGCGGGACGAGCGGCATCATCCACACCGGCATCGGGCCCTTCCAGATCGAGAAGGGATCGAACATGGCCTTCGGGAAGGCCGACTACACGCGCGGCGCGCTGCGCGTGAAGGCGTTCGCCAACCTGCTCGACGGCACGGCCCCCGCGCTGCTCTCGGTCGGGACCGACGGCAAGCCCATCACGTTCCTCTTCAACACCAAGACCTACGACCTGGAGGCCGGGAACATCTCGACCATCGGCACGCATCACGTGCTGAGCTACGGTGGCAACGCGCGCTACAACTCGTTCAAGCTGTCGATCGCGCCCGGCAAGACGTCGCGCAAGGAAGGCGGCGTCTACCTGCAGGACGAGATCTTCCTCGGGTCCCAGTTCCGGTGGCTGGTCGGCGCCCGGCTCGACAAGTTCGAGGTGCTGAAGGACGTGGTGTTCTCGCCGCG
Organism: uncultured Acidobacteriota bacterium; assembly: GCA_963695795.1. GTDB lineage: Bacteria > Acidobacteriota > Vicinamibacteria > Vicinamibacterales > JAKQTR01 > CAVOHU01. The sequence continues at coordinate 720,238 of CAVOHU010000005.1, forward strand.
GACGACGCTGATGTTCAAGCCCAGCCCGTCGCAGACCTTCCGCATCTCGTACAACCACGCGTTCCGCGCGCCGTCGCTCGTGAACAACTACCTGGACGTCGACGTCCTCAATCAGCTGGACCTCGGGCTGCTCAGCCCCGCGATGGCCGGCCGGATCTACACGTTCCCGCTGGCCGCGGAGGGCAACAGCAAGACCATGAAGCAGCAGTCGCTGAACGCGTACGAGATCGGGTACTCGAGCACCATCCGGAACCGCGCGTCGGTCAGCCTGGCGTTCTACTACAACGACATGACGGACGAGGTCTTCTTCACGCAGGACGCGTCCTACTCGTCGGCGAACGTGCCGCCGGGCTGGCCGCTGCCGCCGTCCGTATCTCGACCTGCTGATTGGGGCCGACGCCTTCGGCGCGAAGGATCCCACGTGCGCGACCGCGCCGGGTCCGCGCTGCATGGGCCTGCCATCGCACTACACGTACCTCAACCTCGGGCGCGTGAAGTACTACGGCATCGAGGCAGGCGTGGACGTGATGCTCACGACCGGCGTGAACGGGTTCTTCAATTACTCGTGGTCGCCGGACCCGAAGCCGGATTTCAACAAATCGGAGATCAACCTGCCACCGAACCACCGGGTGAACGCGGGCCTCAATGCGAACGTGGACTGGTTCATCGGTGATGTGTCGGTGAGCTACCAGAGCAAGGCCTACTGGCAGGACGTGCTGGACGCGCGGTATGCCGGCTGGACGAAATCCTACAAGCTCGTCAACGCGAGCGTGGGCGTGAAGTGGCTGGGCGGCAAGGTCACGACGTCGATCAAGGGCACCAACATCCTGAACAAGGAAGTGCAGCAGCACGTCTTCGGTGACGTCATCAAGCGCGCCCTCGTGGCCGAGGTGCGCATCAAGATGTAGGGCGACCCTTCAGGGTCGCCGTGGGTCGCGACGCTTCAGCGTCGCGACGACCGGGCGCGGGGCCGAGGCCCCGCGCATACGGCGGGGCTAACGCCCACGCCCTACGAGATGCACGACCCGGCGGGGCCGTCTTCGACTTCGCTCGGGCCAGGGAGGCCACCGCCCTGCGGCTCGTAACGACTCCGAATCGCGATCGTTCATCCCGCACACCGCTGCCGCAGCCGCGAACCACCAGCCAGCGCTGGCGGCCGGGTATTACCTCAGATCGCTGTCGTCAATTGGTCCTTTTGTCACGCCGGCTCCACCGAACCCGATGCCCAGGCGCGGTGTCAAACTGATGGCCGGAGGTGCCGATGGGGCGCACAGCTCGCGCAGCCGTTGCGGTCGCGTTGATGTTTCTGATAGCGGTCATCCTGTCCAAGCGCTTGCCGGCTCCAGCAGCAAACGGCCAAGCGCGTCGATGTGAAATCCCGGCCGAGCGACCGCGACCGTTGCATCTAGACCGATTCGCCGACCGTGCTCACCTTCGTGCCGAGGCTGCGACGGCGGAGAGTTGGGCGATCGCCTACGCCGACGTGTCACCGCTTCGGCAGCAGGGCGCCGGTCCTTATGCGGACGTCCGCGACCAGTGCATGTCGATGCTGTTCGAGAGGATCTCTCAGATTCATGCAATCGACGGAGCCACTGTGCGTGAGTACGCTCAGCAACGAGATACCATTTTCGACACCGCCGTCCTCCTCGTGTTCGGCTTCGCGTACATGGCGATCGCATACCAACTGGTCGGGATCGTCACACGCCGGTTCTCCAGTGATGAACGATTCGCTCTGCTGGCCGCGCTGATCATCGTGTCAGTGATGACGGTGTTCGGCGCCGTGCTCATCGGCGATAGCTGGTCCATCGGCGCTGAAGTTCTTCGGATCGGGAATGGGCATCTCAGCTACCGCACACAGCGTCTGCCGTGGCGGCAATATCGGCCCGCCATCATTGCTACCGCGCTCGGCATCTTCTGGCTGGCCGCAGTGGTCAGGGGACAAAGATGAGCTTCGCCAGGCGAATGCCCTTCTCCCTGCCGTCGGCAACCGCTCGCAGGTCCAACTCGACGCCTCCAGCCCGACGCCTTGACGCTCTCGCGGGCAGCCGGTATGCTCGCGCCACCTTTCACGAAACCAATTCGACCCGCACGCAGCGCAGTGCGCGGCTACGGTCCCGTGGCCGAAGGAGATCGTGATGCCGGAGAGACGGCTCGGGGGTGACGGCGCGGGCATCGAGGGTCGGCATGCCCAGCGCGGCACCGGCGAGGGTAGCGAGCTCCCGCGTGTGCTCGGCCTGACGAGCGTCATGGGCATCCTGGTCGGGACGGTCATCGGATCGGGCATCTTCATCGTTCCGGCCGCGATCGCGGGGTACGTCCGCTCGCCCGTGATGCTGCTTTCGGTCTGGATTGTCGGCGGGCTGCTCACCTTCTTCGGCGCCCTCGCCTTCTCCGAGCTCGGCGCCGCGTTCCCGCAGGCCGGGGGCATGTACGTGTACCTCCGGGAAGCGTTCGGAAAGCCCGTCGCGTTCCTGTTCGGATGGACGCTCTTCCTGGTGATCGACTCCGGCGCGATCGCGACCCTCTCGATGGCGTTCGCGTCGATCTACCTCCCGCAGTTCACGGGACCCATCTCCACCTTCGCCACCAAGGCCATCGCGATCGCGCTCATCGCGGTGCTCGTCGGCGTGAACTACATCGGGACACTCTGGGGCGCGCGGGTGCAGAACCTCCTGATGTTCATCAAGCTGACCGCGGTCGTCGCGGTGTCGCTCGGCATCCTCGCGCTGGCGAGAGGGAGTGCCGCGGGCTTCGTCACGCCGGCACCGGCGCCGATGACCGCGGCGCTCGTCGGCGGATTCGGCCTCGCCCTCCAGCGCGCGCTCTGGGCTTACAAGGGATGGGAGGCCGTCAGCTTCAGCGCGGGCGAGATCAGGAACCCCGAGCGGAACCTGCCGATCGGCCTGTTCGCGGGCACGCTCATCATCATCGCGCTCTACCTCGCGGCGAACCTCGCGTACCTGTATGTCCTCCCGTTCGATCGGCTTATCGCCTCCACGCGTGTCGCGAGCGATGCGGTCGCCGCCGCCGGATTCCAGTTCGGCGCCACCGTGCTCGGCGTGGTCATCCTGCTGTCGATCACCGGCGCCGCGAACGGCAACATCCTGACCGCGCCGCGCGTGTTCTTCGCGATGGCCCGCGACGGCGTGTTCTTCGAGCGGTTCGGGCGCGTGCACACGCGATTCGTGACGCCCCACGTGTCCATTCTGGCGACCGGGATCTGGGCCATGATCCTCAGCGCGAGCGGGACGTTCGGGCAGTTGGCCGACTACGTCGTGTTCGGGCAGTGGATCTTCTTCGGGCTCACGGTGGGCGCGGTCATCGTCCTGAGGCGAACGCGGCCCGGCCTTCCGCGGCCGTACCGGACGTGGGGTTACCCGGTCACGCCGGTCCTCTTCATCTGCGCGGCCTTGTTCATCTCGGGCAACGCTCTCATCAACCAATTCTGGAACGCCATGGCCGGCCTGCTCATCATCGCGTTGGGGATCCCCGCCTATCTGTTCTGGACCCGAGGCGCGCGTACCCCGCAACGCCCGTGATGCGGCGGAGCTTCTAACCCCGACCTGGCGTTTCGGAGTTGCGAGAGACCCCGGGAATCCGCATCGAAACTCACGAGAGCCGCCGGGTTGGGGCGGCGCGCGTCGACGGCTCGGGCTCCCTCGGCGGTCCGGCGCGGACTGGCGTGGTGCTTGCAGTTCAGCCCCTGATCACGGCCAGATTCACGGATTTCCGTCACCCGCGGGGCTGAAAAGGTCCTGCCGCAATCCTTGGTCGGTCGAGGGGTTCATGAAGCCACGTTCTTCGGACTACATACATCTCCTGAGAATGGCCGGGCTGTTTGTCATCGGCATCTCGTCGTTCCTGGTGTTGCGGTGGGCCATGGTGCCGAGCGGATTCGGCGTCTACGGTCATTACCGGGCGGGCGCGATCGACGACAACGCGCGCCGTCCCATCGTGTTTGCCGGGCAGGCCGCCTGCGTGACTTGCCACGCCGCGGAGGCCGAGATTCGCGCCACGGGCCGTCACGCCAACGTGGGATGCGAGGCCTGCCACTGGGCCCTTGCGGCTCACGCCGCGGCGCCGACCAAGGTGAAGCCCGCCAAACCCGATCCACGCAAGACGTGCGTGATCTGCCACACCGCCAGCATCTCCAAGCCGAGGTCGTTTCCTCAGGTCGATCCCGCGGACCACGCGCCGGAAGGGCCGTGCACGGCCTGCCACGTGCAGCCGCACAGCCCGAAGCTCTCCTGACGAGGAAGGACACGCCATGAACCAGGATCGACGGACCTTTCTCGGTCAGACCGGCAAGCTGCTGCTGCTCACCGCGTCGGCGGCTGCGGCGTGGGAGCACGTGCTCAAGGGCGCGCCTGAGGCGGCGCCCAACTACAAAACCACCGACCACTGGTGGGGCATGGCCATCGACATCGAGAAGTGCATCGGCTGCGGCAACTGCGTCCGCGCGTGCAAGACCGAGAACGACGTGCCGATGAACGATTACATGTTCCGGACCTGGGTCGAGCGTTACGTGGTCGATCCCGCCGACCTCGATCATCCGAAGGTCGAGTCGCCAAACGGCGGCTACGACGGCTTCCACGAGCGCGAGGTCAAGGACCCGAACCTGAAGATGTTCTTCGTGCCGAAGCTGTGCAACCACTGCGCGCACTCGCCGTGCGTCCAGGTGTGCCCGGTCGGCGCGACCTTCGAGAGCCCGGACGGCGTCGTGCTGGTGGACAAGACCTACTGCCTCGGCTGCCGCTACTGCGTGCAGGCGTGCCCGTACGGCTGCCGGTTCATCGACCCGCGCACCGAGACGGTCGACAAGTGCTCGCTCTGCTATCACCGGATCACCAAGGGCCTGACGACCGCCTGTTGTGAAACGTGCCCGACGGGGGCGCGCAAGCTGGCGGACCTCAAGGATCCGAAGGACCCGATTCACGCGTTTCTTCGCGACCACAAGGTGCAGGTCCTCAAACCGCAGATGGCGACGGGTTCGAAGATGTACTACAACGGCCTCGACGGGTCAGTGCGATAGGAGCGGACACCATGAACGGCTTCGAAGGGTTCATCTACCCCAACGAACTGGAGCTGCAGTGGAGCGTCCTGATCGTCCTGTACCCGTTCATCACGGGACTGGTCGCCGGCGCCTTCATCCTGGCTTCACTCGAGCGGGTCTTCAACGTGCAGGCCGTCAAGCCGACCTACCGGCTGGCGCTGCTCACGGCGCTGGCCTTCCTGCTGGTGGCGCCGCTGCCGCTGCAGCTGCACCTCGGCCACCCGGAGCGGTCGCTGGAGATGTACCTGACGCCGCACACCGAGTCGGCGATGGCGATGTTCGGGTTCGTCTACCTCTGGTACTTGATGGTCGTCCTCGTGCTCGAGATCTGGCTCGACTACCGGAGGGAAATCGTCGAGAAGTGGCAGCGGAGCACCGGGCTGACGCGGTTCGTCTACGGGGCGATGGCGCTCTGGTCGAACAACATCAGTCCCTCCGCGCTCGCGCTCGACGATCGAATCGGCAAGGCGCTGACCGTCATCGGCATTCCCTCGGCGTTCATGCTGCATGGCTACGTCGGGTTCATCTTCGGATCGATCAAGGCGAACCCGTGGTGGTCGACGCCGATGATGCCGATCGTCTTCCTCTTCTCGGCGATCGTCTCGGGCATCGCCTGCATCCTGCTGATGTACTTCGTTACCTGCTGGTACCGGCGCGTGACGGTGAACATGGCGTGCGTGGACACCATCGCGAAGTATCTCTTCTACGCATTCACCGTGGACTTCACGCTCGAGATGCTCGACCTCATCCAGCGCGTCTACGAGGCCGACGAATCGTTCCGTGCGCTGGATTTCATGGTCCACACGAGGCTGTTCATGTCGCAGATCGTGCTGCAGATCCTCGTGGGCACACTCGTCCCGCTCGCGATCCTCGGCGCGGCGCAGCTCTACCGGTTCGCCGACGCGACACGTCGCGCGCTCTACGTCGTAGCCGGCGCGCTGACGATGATCGGAATCTTCGCCATGCGGTGGAACGTGGTGATCGGGGGGCAGCTCTTCTCGAAGAGCTTCCTCGGATACACCACCTACAAGATGCAGTTCGCCACGCGCGAAGGGGTGTTGCCGGCAATCGCGCTGATGCTGCTGCCGTTCGTCATTCTGTGGGTGCTCATCTCGCTGCTGCCTCCATGGGGGCACGAAAAGGAGTCGGCGGCAACGCGGGCGTGATGGCCCGGTGGGGCGCCCGGTCCCGGAGCAGGCCCGATGGACGACCGCCTGTCGCGTCTCGAGTCGAAGGTCGCTGACCTCACCAGTGTCATCGACAAGCTCGAACGCCGCCTGAACGTCCTCGAGGCACGGGGGACGGCCGGCGCCGTCGAGGGCGGCGCGGTCACCGATTCGCTGCGGGAGGCCGTCGAGGGCCTGAGCCCGTCCCGGCCCGACCTGGTCGGGGTGCTCGCCCTCATCGGGCGCCTGTTCATCGTGCTCGGCGGCGCGTTCCTGCTCCGGGCGTTGACCGAATCCGGCCGCCTCGTTCCTGCCGTCGGGATCGGCGCGGGCCTCGCATATGCAGCGCTGTGGATTGTCGCAGCCGACCGCGCGGCTGAAGCGCGGCGCAAGCTTGCGGCGGACTTCCACGGCATCGCGACGGCGCTCATCGCGTTCCCGCTCGTTTGGGAAGCCACCAGCAAGTTCAAGTTCCTGTCGCCTTGGGCGAGCGCCGGCGTGCTGGCGCTGCTCGTCGCCGTGTGCGTGGGCATCGCCTGGCGCCGGAGGCTGCAGACGCTGGCGTGGGTGGCCGTGGCCGGCGCGCTGCCGTCGGCGCTCGCACTCATCGCCGGTACCGGCGAGGTCGTGCCGTACTTGATCGTCGTGCTCGCGCTTGGCGCCGCGACGCTCTGGATGGGCTACTCGCTCGACTGGCTGTTCCTGCGCTGGCCCGTTGCGGCCACTGCCGACCTGATCGTGTTCGGCCTTACCCTGCGGGCGCTCTCCGCCCGGCCGCAGGAGCCGGCCGGCGTGGTCATCGCCGTCCAGCTGCTTCTGCTCGCGTCCTACCTGGTGAGCATCGCCGTCCGGACGCTCGTGCGTGGCCGCAACGTAATCCCGTTCGAGGTCATCCAGACGCTCGCGGCGCTCGCGCTCGGCTTCGGGGGCGCGATCGCGGTCGCCGTCCGGTCGGGGATCGGCGTGCAAGGGCTTGGCGTGGCGAGCCTCGTCTTCGCTGCGGCAAGCTACGGCGTGACCTTCGCGTTCATCGACCGGCTGGAGCATCGCGGGCGAAACGTGTACTTCTACGCGTTCCTGGCGATTGTCTTCATGCTGGCCGGGACCGACCTCGTGCTCGGCGAGACGATGAATACGGCGACATGGTCGGTGCTGGGCGTCGTGACCGCGTGGCTGTGGGCGCGGTACGGGCGGCTCGCGCTCGGGCTTCACGCCGGCCTGTATCTCCTCGCGGCCGCCATCGTGTCGCAGGCCATCACCTACGGTGCCGGCGCGTTCTTCGGGTCCGCCGGGAGCTGGCAGGTGCCATCGAGCGCCATGCTGATCGTGATCGGCGCCGGCCTCGCGTCGGCGTGGGTCGTCTCAACCGGTCTTGCGGGAAGCTCGTCCGGCTACAGCCGGATTCCGCGCATGGCGATCATCCTCGTGCTCGTCTGGGTGGCGGGCTCGACGATTGTCGGCACGCTCGCGCCGGCTGTGGGCGGGACGACGGCCGGCGGCGTCGATCCTGGCGCGCTGGCCACGATCCGGACTGGCGTCCTGGCCGTGTCGGCGCTGGTGGTGGCGTGGATTGGCAGCCGCGCGCGGTTCATCGAGTGGGGCTGGCTGGTCTACCCGATCCTCATCGTCGCCGGCTTCAAGATGGTGCTCGAGGACTTCATGACTTCGCGCCCGGGCGCGCTGGCGATTGCGCTCGCCCTCTACGGTGCATCGCTCGTGTTCGCTCCACGCATCCGTCGTCCCCGCCAGCAGAACCTCTCATCCAGGGCCGGCGCAGCAACGCTACAATAGCCGTAGGGACACTCCGGGAGAATTTCCATGACAGGAGATCTATCCGAGTCGCTGCGCGCGGAATTGATGACGCGTCGTGAGCGGTTGAGAGTCGCGACCGCCGCCGCGACGGACGAGCCCGATCTCTCGGTGCTGCTGAGCGAGGTCGACGCAGCCCTCCGGCGCATGGACGACCGGACGTACGGGCGGTGCGAGGTCTGCCAGGATCCGATCGAACCGGACCGTCTGGCCGCCGATCCGCTCACGCGGCACTGCCTCGACCACCTGACGCCGGACGAGCAGCGCGCGCTCGACATGGATCTCGAACTGGCCAAGCGAATCCAGCGGACAATGCTGCCCGAGTGCCGCTCGAGCTACGGGTCGTGGGATGTCTGCCACCATTTCGAACCCGCCGGACACGTCGGCGGTGACTACTGCGACATCGTCGCCCCGGCAGGGATAGACGGATCGATCTACTTCATGCTCGGCGACGTCTCCGGGAAGGGCGTGGCGGCATCGCTGCTCATGGCCTCGCTCCACGCCACGTTCCGAAGCCTCATCGTCCCTGGCACGACGCTCGAGGCGCTGCTCGACCGGGCGAACCGGCTGTTTTGCCAGAGCACGATGTCGACGCACTACGCGACGCTTGCCTGCTGCGTCGCGACGCCGTCGCACGAGCTTCGGGTCGCCAATGCGGGGCACATGCCCGTGCTCGTGTCGCGGCGAAATGGCATCCAATCGATCGGATCGACCGGCCTGCCGCTCGGGATGTTCTGCAACTCGACATACATGAGCCGGGCCGTCTCGCTCGAGCCGGGGGAGATGGCGCTGCTTTACAGCGACGGGATCACCGAAACGGAGAACGACGCGGGTGAGGACTACGGACTCGAGCGGCTCAAGGATTTCTTCGCGTCGCTTGCGTGCGGCGGCCGCGCGAGGGCTGACCAAGTTGTAGACGCCTGCGTGGCCGACGTCGAACGGTTCCGACGGTCTGGGCCGAAGCGGGACGATGTGACGCTGATGGCCATCCGCAGGATGGACTGACGCCGCGCGAAATGACATGACGTCCCGCGAGCGTATGGCGGTGGCGATGCAGGGCGGCGCGCCCGATCGCGTGCCGGCGATGTGCCAGCTTTCGCTCGGCCACTACTTCCTTCAGTGCAGGTCAGGCGCAGTCGAGATCTGGCACGACAGCGAGGCATTTGCCGCTGCGCTCGTCGAGCTTCGCGCCTCGTACGGCTTCGACGGGATCCTCGTCAACCTCCCGGGACGCGACGCGAACTGGCGACGGCTCGTCGCGTCGACCCATGACGGAGCCGGGGAACGAACTATCGTCTGGAAGAACGGGTGGGTGACGCGGGCGCCCTCCGACGACAACCCGCACGTCTTCCTGCCGGACGGATGCACTCGCATCCGGCCGTTATTGTCGGATGTCGATCCCGCGTCGCTCTACTACATCGAGCCTCACGATCTGTCCGGCGTGACCTATCCCTTCACCTGGAGCTTTGGCGACCGGCCGGCGCCGATTCCAGCCCGCCGGCACCTCCTCATCGATGGCCCGTCCGGCTACTTTCCGCCGTGGCTGTGGAGGACGATCGAGATCGTCAGGGCCCGTTGTCCGGACATCAGTGTTCACGGGGAGGTGTTCTCTCCGTTCAGTCAGCTCGTGGAGCTCGTGGGCGTCGCAGAAGTGATGGGCGCTCTCAGGATGGACGCCGACAGGGTGCTCGCGTGCCTGGACGCCCTTTCGACAGGCGCGGTGGAACTGATGAGCGGCCATGCGCGCGCAGGCGTCGATGCCGTGCTCATCTCGAGCGCGTATGCCGGCGGCGGCTTCATCTCGCCGCAGGACTACCGGCGATTCGTGCTCCCGTTCGAGCAGCGGATCATCGCTTCCTTCGCCGCCGCGCATCCCGACGTGCCCGTCTACACGCACACGTGCGGCCGGCTGGCGGATCGGCTCGAGCTGCTGGCCGAGACGGGCACGCGGGGAATCGACACGCTCGATCCCCCGCCAATCGGCAATGTCGATCTTGCCGACGCCAAGCGTCGCGTCGGCGCGAGGCTCTTTCTCAAAGGGAACCTCGACCCTGTCAACACGGTATGGCGGGGAACTCCGCCGCAGTGCCTCGAGGAAGCGCGAAGGCGAATCGAAATCGCCGCGCCCGGCGGAGGGTACATCCTCTCGACGGCGTGCTCGGTTCCACCCCACGCTCCGCCCGAGAACATCCGCGCGCTCGTGCGGGCAGCCGAGGATTACGGGTACTACTGAGCTGGCCGTTGGCGATCGGCGGCCGCGGGCCTGAGCCTGACGGCCAGCCACGCGGCCGACAGGCTTCCGACGGCCACGAGCCAGATGGTCCGCGTCCACTCGCCGAAGATCGCGCTGCCCACCGCGAAGAGCGCGGCATAGACGAGGGCCACGCCGGCCGCCCAGTCGACGAACATCCAGCCGAAGCCCGGATCCGGCCTGGCGTCAGGACATCGCGCCGCCACGCGTTTCCAGCCCGGCCCGCCCGGGCGCACGCGGCGATAGAACGCGTCGAGGGTGACCGGATCGACCGGTCGGGTGAGGAATGTGGCCGTGACCCAGGCGATCGTCGTGATGCCGACGATGAGGTAGAGGCTGTCGGGGAAGGCGATGGACGTGCGTGCGCGAATGAACCCGTAGACGGCGAGCGGCACCACCATCGCGGCGAGCTCGCTCCATGCGTTGAGGCGCCACCAGAACCAGCGCAAGATGAGCACCAGCCCGAGGCCGGCGCCCGCCTCGATGATGAAGATCCATGCGCCCGAGATCGTCTCGAGGATGGCCGTCACGCCGAGCGACACGCCCATGATGACGATGGTCGCGAGTCTCGACACACGGACCAGCTCGCGCTCGCTCGCCGCGGGCCTCGCGAAGCGGCGGTAGACGTCGTTGATGACGTAAGAGGCGCCCCAGTTGAGCTGCGTCGACAGCGTCGACATGTACGCCGCAAGGAACGATGCGAGCAGCAGCCCGCGCAGTCCGGCCGGCAGGAAGTCCCTCATCGCAAACACGTAGCCCAGCCGCTTGGCTTCCGGCGCCAGGTCCGGGTAGAGGACCAGCGTCGCGAGGCCCGTCAGGATCCAGGGCCATGGCCTCACGCAGTAGTGGGCGATGGTGAACCAGAGCGTCGCAAAGACGGCGTGCGACTCGTTCCTGGCCGACATTATCCGCTGCGCGATGAATCCGCCGCCGCCGGGCTCCGCGCCCGGATACCACGACGCCCACCACTGGATGCCGATGAACGCCAGGAATGTCGCCGCGCTCATGGCCAGCGCGCCGCCCGCAGACGGCGCGCCGGACTGAACGCCGACCGACGGCATCACGCGGAACGCCCAGTCGGGCAGGTGGCTCTTCAGGCCTGCGATCCCGCCGACTTGCGGCAGGCCGAGCACAACGACTGCCAGGGCGATCGTGCCCGCCATCGCCAGGACGAACTGGAACGCGTCGGTCACGGCCACGCCCCAGAGCCCCGACATCGCGGAGTAGATGGCCGTCAGCGCGAGCGCGCCGGCCACCCACCAGAGGACCTGCGCGTGCGGCACGCCCAGCATGCCTTCGAGGATCGCGCCCATCGCCAGGTTGACCCAGCCCATGATCACGCAGTTGACGAGCAGACCGAGATAGAGGCCGCGCGCGCCACGAAGGACGGCCGCGGGCTTCCCGGAATACCGGAGCTCGACCAGCTCGACATCGGTGAGGATGCCTGCCCGCCGCCAGAGCCTCGCGAAGAAGAACACGGAGGCGACGCCGCCGATCGCCATGTTCCACCAGAGCCAGTTCCCGGCGACGCCGTGTTGCGCGACGAGCTCGGTGACGGCGAGCGGCGTGTCCGCGGCGAAGGTGGTGGCGACCATCGACGTGCCGGCCAGCCACCAGGGCAGGCTCCGGCCCGAGAGGAAGTACTCTTCGACGTTTCGGCCGGCGCGGCGGGCGTAGTGCAGGCCGATCGCGGCGCTCGCCGCGAAGTACACCAGGACGATTCCCCAGTCGATCCACGTCATGACGCGGTTCGGCTGGGGAGGCTGGCTTCGTTGGATGGGCCTGGCACGCGGCCGGACGGCCGGCGCCAGGCGGCGGGTGGCACCGGCTACTTCACCGTGAACGGCACCGACGCGATGAAGTTTTCGAATTCAACCTGGAACTTGCCGGCATTGCCGCCGGCGCCCGACAGCGTGAGCTTGCAGGTTTCGATCGGCGCCGGGGGCTTGCTCATCGTCATCGGCACCCGGCCGAGGTCCTGGTCCTTGTTGTAGGTGAGGCCCCACTGGCCGGTCTGCTTGTTGATGATGAGCTGCCACGGATCGACGTTCACCAGCGTGAAGATGGTGTAGTCGCCTTTCGGGACCGCGAGCCCGTTGATGTCCAGATCGGCCTCGGTGTGCAGCGAGGTCGCGGAGTTGGCACCCGTTCTCCACGCCGGGTAGGTCTTGTCCTTGCTGATGACGCCGCCCTCTCCGAACATCTGGCGGCCGCGAACCGACGGGGCCCCGTACTTGATGGTGATGGCCTTGCCCGCGATGGTGACCGAGGTCTCGGCCGGCGGGCTGAGCGGCGGTTTCTGCTGGGCCGCGACAATGGTCGCCGCGGCGACCGCCAGCACAGCACAGATCACGATGACGCGTTTCATTGGGATAGCTCCTTCCTGTCCGGGTCGCCCCGGACTGGGGCACGCGAAGAAATTATACCGTTATGCACGGAGCTTCTCGATCGCCTTCTTCGCCCACTCCGCGTCCTCGAGCATCGCCCGGCCAATTCCGACGATGTCGGCCTGCCCGCCGCGGACGATGGCGTCGGCATGCGAGGGTTCCGCGATGCCGCCGGCCACCATCACCGGGACGGGCACGACCTTCTTGATCGCCTCCGCATACGCGACGAAGTACCCCGGTCCGCGTCCAGGATCGTCAGAGCCGGCCATGCCGCCAGAAATATCCATCAGCGCCGCGCCGCTCGCCGCGAGTTTCGCCGAGGCCCGGCACGCGGCGCCGAGCGTGAAGCCGCCTGGGTACTCGTCGTGTGCGCCCAGCCTGACGAAGACGGGGAAGCCGGACCCGACACGCGCTCGTACCGCGGTCAACACCTCGAGACACAGACGCACCCGCCGCTCGTCATCCCCGCCGTAGGCGTCGTCGCGAAGATTCGTCATTGGCGAGAGGAACTGCGAGAGGAGGAATCCGTGCGCAGCGTGGATCTCCACCGCATCGAAGCCCGCCCGCCTGGCGCGATCGGCCGCCGCGGCGAACGCGTCGATCACCTCGACGATCTGCGCCGCGGTTGCTGCCTCGGGGACGTTGGATTTCGGCTCGCGCGGATTGGGAATGGCCGACGGGGCTAGCGATCGCTCGCCGATCAGTCTCGGAAACGACCGCGAGCCCGCGTGCGAGATCTGCATACACGCGACCGCGCCTTCCGACCGGATGGCCTTCGCCAGGACCGACAGGCCCGCCACGCACTCGTCGCCGTATACGCCGAGCTGCGTGTTGCTGTGCCGCCCGCGCTTCTGCACGAAGGCGTGTTCCACGATGACGAGCCCGCACCCGGCGGCGGCGCGTTCCCGGTGGTACTCGACGATGGCCGGCGTGACGAGCCCCGCGCTCGTCGCCTTGGCCGACCACATCGGCGGCATCGCGATGCGGTTGCGGAGCGTCAGGCTCGAGAACGACAGGGGGCTCAGCAGTGTCGGCATCTTCGTCGCCTACTTCTTCGGATAGGCCGGACGGGCCGGGAAGGTGAACGGCTTGTCCTTGAGCTGCTTCATCAGGACATCGATGGCCTTCTCGAGCTGCAGATCCTTGCCCGCGGTGGCCGAGGCCGGGTCGTTCTCGAGCAGGATGTCCGGATCGGCCCCGTGATTTTCGACGATCCACTTGCCGTCGGCGCCCCAGAAGGCGTTGTTCGACTGCTGGACGACGCCGTTGTCGATCGTGCGCTGGCCGTTGAGGATGCCCACCAGGCCTCCCCAAGACGGCACGCCGATTACGGTGCCGAGCTTGCGCGCCTTGAAATGCTCGACGAACGCTTCGCCGTCCGACCCGTTGTACTCGTTGGTGAGAACCGCGACCGGGCCGTTCAACACCGAGCCGGGATACCGGAACGGCTCCATGTTCCGAAGCACGTTGTAGGCTGTCATCTTGCGCTCGAGCTTGTCGATGATGAAGTACTCGGTCCAGCCGCCACCGTTGCCGCGGACGTCGATGATGAGGCCCTTCTTGTAGCGGAACGCCCGCCAGAACTTGTCGAACTGGCCGACGTTGTCCGTGCTCATCGCCGTGATGTGCATGTAGCCGATGTCGCCGTTCGACGCCTTGAGCACGGTGTCGATGTTGTCGGCCAGCCAGCGCTCATAACGCAAGTCGCCCTCGGAACGCACCGGCTCGACCTCGAAGGTCCGCGATCCCGCCGAGCCCGGCACGGCGTTGACGGTGACCTTGACCTTCTGACCTCGGGTGACCTGCAGGTACTGGAATGGATTGACGCCCTTGAGGTCGTGGCCGTCGATGGCGAGGATGAGGTCGCCATCGTTGACGTCGAAGTCCGCGCGGGCGAGCGGGCTGACCAGGTCGCGGTTGTAGGTGGTCGGCCCGAGGATGCGCGCGAGCCTCGGATAGCCGCTCGGGTCAGCCGTGATGTCGGCGCCGAGGTATCCCGTGTAGACCGGGTTGGGCGCAAGCTGCGCCGGGCTGTAGTCGCCGCCGGAGATATAGGTGTGGGAGACGCACAGCTCGCCGACCATCTGCGAGAGGAGCCAGTTGAGCTCGGCGCGGTTGCTCAGGTCGGGCACCAGCGCTCGGAACTTGTCGCCGATCTTCTTCCAGTCGCGGCCGTGCATGCCGGGGTCGTAGAAGAAGTCCCGGTACCAGCGCCACGCGTCGTTGAAGATCTGCGTCCACTCGGCGATGGGGGAGACCTGGTAGGTCATCTGATCGAGATTGATCTTCGTGCCGAGCGCCTTCGTGCCGGCCACCTTCGCGACCGCCGACACGCTGAAGTTCGATCCCTTCCGGCTGATCAGCTGCTCGCGGTTGATCGAGAGCTTCCAGTCGCCGATGGCGGGCTCGACCGAGACGTCCTTCTGCGCCTCCATGTCGAAGAGGTGAAGCGTCCACTTCTCTTCACCCCCAGGGTTGAACAGTTCCTCGACCTCCCCCTCGCCGTAGAACTCGGTGGACGCCCAGGTCACGATGCCCTTGGCTGCCTTGAGGTGGAAATATAGGCCCGAGTCAACCGGCAGCTTGAACACCCGCTTCTCGATTCCCTGGAGATCGATGCGGAAGAGGTCCGAGGATTTGGCCTTGTCGGCTCCCTTCGCGAAGGGCGGCTTCAACCCGGCCTTGAGCTGCACCGCCATCACCTGCACCGGGGCCGGAATCACGTGGTCGTCCTCGTAGATGTCGATGCGCGTCTTGAAGTCGCGATACGAGAGGAAGTAGAGGTAGTCACCGTTCGCGTCGAACGAGGGATTGAGACTGTCGAAGAAGCCGTCGGTGATCGGGACGCTCTTGTTCTGCTCGAGGCTGTAGACGAAGACGCGGTTGTTGCGGTTGAACTCGACGAACGAGTAGGTGATCCACTTGCTGTCAGGCGACCAGGAGTAGTCGCTGACCTCCCAGAAGAACTCGTCGTTCTTCATCTGGTTCGACGACGCGAACTTCAGGAGCTTCTTCGTCGCCACCTCGAGGTAGAAGAGCGAGAAGTCCTTGTTCCCGAAGAGGAGCTTCGTGCCGTCGGGCGACCACTCGAGGTGATACGCGTACCGATCGAGTGTCGTCGTGAGCGGTTCCCAAGGCCGGTCGCCGGAGACGTCGACGAGATAGATCTGATAGTCGCCCGACTTGTCGGAGTAGAAAGCGACCCGCTTGCCGTCGGGCGAAAGCTGCGGAAGGCGCTCCCGGGTGCCGGCTGTGTTCGTCAGGTTCCGGGGAATCGCGCCGTCGTCGGTCGAGACGTAGAAGATGTCGCCGCGCGCCTCGAAGACGGCGGCCTTGCCGTCGTTGCCGACCGCCATCGACTGGATGTAGTCGCGGGGGTTGATCGTGCGGTCGGCGAGCGCCCACCGGTCGGTTGGCATCTCGACGGCCACCCGGCGCGCCTTGTTGGTCGCCGTGTCGAGCAGGAAGAGCGATCCACCCTGCATGAACACGATCGACTTGCCGTCGGTGTCGGGCATCTGCACGTCGAAGTCGGCGAAGTCGGTGACCTGTTCGACCTTCTTCGTGGCGAAGTCGTACGTGTAGAGGTTGGCGATGCCGTTGGCGCCGCGGTCCGAGACGAAGTACATCCGGTTGCCGATCCACATCGGGTACGCGTTCTTGCCGACGTAGTCGGTCAGCGCCGTGAAGGAGTTGTTCGTGAAATCGTACAGCCAGATGTCCGTGTACTGGCCGCCCTTGTAACGCTTCCAGTAGTACTCCTCGTTTCCGCGGCGGTTGTAGGCGAGCTTCTTGCCGTCGGGAGAGTAGGAGCAGAGGATGCCGCGCTCCATCGGCAGGCGCTCCGGCAGTTCCCCGGCGGGCGAGACGCTGTAGAGCTTGGTGATGGGCCGGAACGTGTTCTCATGCGACGAGCGGAACACGATCTTCCTGCCGTCGGGCGTCCACGTGATCGGCTGGACACCCGCGCCGGAGAACGTCACGCGCCGGGGCGTTCCTCCGTTGGCTGGAATGACGTAGATCGCGGGGCCGGAATCGTACTGTCCCTGAAACGCGATCTGCTTGCCGTCGGGCGAGAACTTCGGCTCGTTCTCCATCCCCGGATGCGTCGTCAAACGCTCGGCGACACCCCCCGTGGCCGGGACAATCCACAGGTCACGCTCCCAGCTGAACACGATCGTGCTGCCGAGAATATCGGGGTACTGCATGAAGCGGCCGGGCGTACCGGCATCGGCGGCGGTGCAGGCCGCCAGGAGGGCCACGGCAAGCAAGATCGACTTTTTCATGGATCTCTCCGCAAATGGGCCAGGAGGGGCTCGACCAGTCTACATCGCCGCAGCGGGGAGGCTCTACCGGGCAGGCCGTTCTCGTAAGGAAGGGCGAGTGGGTGCAGTACAGCTCGCCGCACCTGGGCGGGGCGGAGTACGTGGCCGTCTGCCTGCCCGCGTTTTCAGTTGGGACCGTGCACCGCGATCGATAGGGACGCGGGCGCTGGTCGGTGCCGCGTCTTCAGCTCTTTTTTTCGTCCATCAGCCGAAGCGCGACGGCAAACGCCAGGAAACCCATCGCGCCCCGCCAGTAGCCCTGAGGCGCGAGCAGGAACGTGCGCCCGGAGAAGGCGAGAATCGTTCCGACGACGAACGCGAGCGCCGCGAGGCCAATCAGCGTCCAGCAGAGGTTCTTCATACGTTCCTCCAAGGGTGAATCGCCTGTCGTCCGTCCGGCTGTCGAGGTGAACGCGGCATCCGTCGCGCCAGATTGTGCCCGCTCCGAGCGCTTCGTGCAAGGGATTGCAGGGGCGGCATTGGCTAGTCGGGCCTGGCGCCAGAAACCGGCTGAATTGGCTCACGGCCTGAAGCCTGAAGCCCGAAGCCTGACTCCTCGGGCTCGAAGCCTGAAGCCCGAAGCCTGAAGCCTTCCGTTTCAGCTCTTCCATCTGCTACGCTCGTCGTTGGTGAT
This sequence comes from uncultured Acidobacteriota bacterium, assembly GCA_963695795.1. Taxonomy (GTDB): domain Bacteria; phylum Acidobacteriota; class Vicinamibacteria; order Vicinamibacterales; family JAKQTR01; genus CAVOHU01. The sequence goes on from CAVOHU010000005.1 coordinate 737,863, forward strand.
CGGAAACATCTTCCGCATCGAGCGCTACGCCGTTCACGACGGCCCGGGAATCCGCACCACGGTCTTCCTCAAAGGCTGCCCGCTGCGCTGCTGGTGGTGCCACAGCCCTGAGAGCCAGGCCTCCGAACCCGAGTTGATGTACCGCCCCGAGCGTTGCATCCGCTGCTTCAAGTGCGTCGAAGCATGCCAGGAAGGCGCCGTGTCGATGGCCGGCGATTCGATCGTCATCGATCAGGCGCTGTGCCGCTGGTGCGGAAGCTGCGCCGACGTCTGCGCCGCAGGAGCCCGCGTCCGGACCGGCCGCGCGATGTCGGCAGCCGACGTAGTCAGCCTCGTCGATCGGGACACGCTCTTCTACGACCAGTCGGGCGGCGGCGTGACGTTCTCGGGCGGGGAGCCGTTCGTGCAGCCGCAGTTCCTCCTCGAGATGCTGGAGGGCTGCCGCAGAAGGCGCATCCACACGGCCGTCGATACCTGCGGCATGGCCGATCGCGAGATGCTCCTCGCGAGCGTCGGGCTCGTCAACCTGTTCCTGTTCGACATCAAGATCCTGGACGAGGAGCGCCACCGCCTGTTCACCGGAGTCTCGAACCGGAAGATCCTCCAGAACCTCGCAGCGCTCGTCGAGGCCCGGGCGAATGTCTGGATCAGGATTCCCCTCGTGCCGGGCGTGAACGACGACCCGGCGCACCTCCAGCACGTCGGCCGGCTGCTCGCCGATCTGCGGTTGTCGCGGGTGGACGTGTTGCCGTACCATCGGGCGGGCACGGCGAAGTACCCCGCGCTCGGGCGCGAGTACCGGCTGTCGGGCGCCGCGCCGGTCGCCGAGGCGGGTGAGGCGGTCCGAATCCTGTCGGGGTTCGGCCTCGACGCCGTCGCCGGGGGGAGACCATGACGGATCGAGTGGCCAGATTGAGGGCGGCGAGCCTGAAGGCGCAGCCGTGGCTCTCGAGCGAGCGCGCCGAGCTGATGACGCGGTTCTACCGGAACGAGTCGGCCGGGCTCTCCGTTCCGGTGCGCCGCGCGAATTCGTTCGCCTACCTCCTGGAGCACAAGACCATCTGCATCAATCCCGGCGAGCTCATCGTCGGCGAGCGGGGGCCGTCGCCGAAAGGGACTCCCACCTATCCCGAGCTGTGCTGCCACACGATGTCGGATCTCGAGATCATCGATGGCCGCGAGAAGATCCGGTTCGCCGTCGACGGGCACGTGCGAGAGGTCTACGAGCGGGAGATCATCCCGTTCTGGCGGGGCCGCTCGATTCGGGACGCAATCTTCGCGCAGGTGCCCGATGAGTGGAAGGCCGCCTACGAGGCGGGCGTCTTCACCGAGTTCATGGAACAACGTGCGCCCGGGCACACGGTCCTCGACGACAAGATCTACCGGCGAGGATTCGACGAGGCGATCGCGGAGATCGATGCATCAGTCGGTGCGCTCGATCTAATCAACGATCCGCGCGCGTATGACAAGCGCGAAGAGTTGAGGGCGATGCGGATCTGCGCCCAGGCGATCATCCGCTTCGCCGAGCGCCACGCGGAAGAGGCCGAGCGCCTGGCGGCGTCCGAGAAAGACGCCGCGCGCGAGGCGGAGCTCCTGCGCATCGCCTCGAACTGCCGCCGTGTGCCGGCTCACGCGCCGCGGGACTTCTGGGAGGCGCTGCAGATGTACTGGTTCGTGCATCTGGGCGTCATCACCGAACTCAATACCTGGGATTCGTTCTGCCCCGGGCGCCTCGACCAGCACCTCTATCCGTTCTACCGCCGCGAACTCGAGGCGGCGACGCTGACCGAAGAGCAGGCGCGCGAGCTGCTCGAGTGTTTCTGGGTGAAATTCAACAACCAGCCCGCGCCGCCGAAGGTGGGCGTCACCGCAGCCGAGAGCGGCACCTACACCGACTTCTGCAACATCAATTCGGGCGGCCTGACCGCGGACGGAAACGACGGTGTCAACGATCTCACCTACCTGATCCTCGACGTCATCGATGAGATGCGGCTCCTGCAGCCCTCGTCGAACATCCAGGTGAGCGCGCGCAACCCGGACCGGTTCGTCAAACGCGCGTGCGAGATCGTGCGCAAGGGTTGGGGACAGCCCTCCGTTTTCAACGCCGACTGCATCGTCGAAGAGCTGTTGCGCCAGGGCAAGTCGCTCGAGGATGCGCGGTGCGGTGGAACCAGCGGGTGCGTCGAGGTCGGTGCGTTCGGCAAGGAAGCCTACATTCTGACCGGCTACTTCAACCTGCCGAAAGTGCTCGAGCTGACGCTCGCGCGCGGGTTCGACGCGCGGACCGGAAAGACGGTCGGCATCGACACGGGCGATCCGGCCGGCTGGCAAAACTTCGATGTGGCGTTCGCGGCGTTCTCGAAGCAGCTCCGGCATCTCATCGAATTGAAGGTGCGGTCCAACAACGTCATCGAACGCATCTTCGCCACTGAAATGCCCGCGCCGTTCCTCTCGACGCTCATCGACGACTGCATCAGGAATGGCCGCGACTACAACGAGGGCGGGGCGCGCTACAACTCCTCTTACATCATGCCGGTCGGGCCGGCCACGGTCGCCGACAGCCTGTCCGCGATCAAGTTCCACGTCTTCGATCGGCGCGACGTAACGATGGGGGAGATCCTCGAGGCTGTGAAGGCGAACTTCGAAGGGCGCGAGCCGCTTCGACAGACGTTGTGGAACATGACGCCGCGTTTCGGCAACGACGACTCGTATGCCGACGGCATCCTCGCGTCTGTCGTCGATCTCCTTCACGAGATTCTCGACGGCCGTCCGAACACGCGCGGCGGCCAGTATCACGTCAACTACCTGTCCACGACCTGCCACGTCTACTTCGGATCCGTGTGCGGCGCGACGCCCGATGGGCGCAAGGCGTGGGAGCCGGTTTCCGACGGTATTTCCCCCGTGCAGGGCGCGGATCGGCGCGGACCGACGGCCGTCCTGCGCTCGGCAGCGCATTTCAATCACGCGCGCACGGGCGGCACCCTCCTCAACCAGAAATTCAACCCGCAGGTCGTGGCGGGCGAGGCCGGCATCGAGAAGCTGACCCAACTGATTCGGACCTACTTCCGGATGGGCGGCCACCACATCCAGTTCAACGTCGTCACGGCCGAGGCCTTGCGCGCGGCCCAGCGCGAGCCGGAAAAGCACCGCGACCTCATCGTCCGCGTCGCCGGCTACAGCGACTACTTCTGCGATCTCACCACAGCGCTGCAGGACGAAATCATCGCGAGGACGGAGCATCAGGGGTTCTAGGAACGGTCGCCCGGCCGGCGGCTGGAGGCTGGAGGCCGGGTCCTCAGATGTAGGCCGGGTCATTCCTGGCCCGAGCGAAGTCGAGGGCAGACCCGGCAACGCCGTCGGCGAAGCTGATGACTCCGGGCGAATCGGGTAGGATTCCGCGGTCAAGGTGCCCTCGACGCGGCGCATCCGAGATGCCAGATCCTCCAGACGCCTCACGCGAAACGGCGAATCACGATCGCCTGACCTCCTGGAAGGAAATCTCCGCGCACCTGAAGGTGGCCGCTCGAACGGCGCAGCGATGGGAGGCCGACCACCGCGTGTTCGTGTTCCCGCTGATGCTGCCCCCGTTGCGCGAGCGGCGTGATGACATTCCCGTGCTGATCGGCCACTTTGCCGCGCTGGTGGTCGAGCAGAACGGATGGAAAGCCCGCGCCTTCAGCCAGGCCGCGCTCGAGTCGCTTGCCGGCTACGCCTGGCCCGGAAACGTGCGAGAGCTTCGAAATGTCGTCGAACGCCTGCTGCTCCTGACCGATGGAGAGGTGGGCCCTGACGCGGTCCGGGCGACACTGGCCGGGCCATCTCGGCCGTTGTCCGATCCGGGCGTGGGCGGCGGCCCGCTGGCGGACCGCGTCGCCGCGTTCGAGCGGGGCGTGCTTTCGGGAGAGCTCGCGCGGCACGGATTCCGGATCGCGGAGACCGCGCGGGCACTTGGCCTCGAACGGAGCCACTTCTACAAGAAATGCCAGGCGCTCGGCCTCGACCTCAAGGCCGTTCGCGCGCGGCCGGGAACTGACCGAGCCGCGCCAGGCGGCCCAGATTAGTCGGGCCGAAGGACCCCACCAAGTTGTCTCGGCCTTCCTGTGAGAGCAGGTCGAAGCCGCGAGGAGCCATTCTCCGCACGGGCTATTCCCACTCAATCGTGCCGGGCGGCTTGGTCGTGATGTCGAGCGCCAGGCCGCTCACCCCCGGCAGGGGAAGGATCTGCCGGCGCAGTTCGTCGATGAGAGCATCGGGCAACTGTGCCGGCGTCGCCGTCATCGCGCGCTCGGAGTGAATCGGCCGCACGATTACGAACTCCCTGCCGGCGCCGTCGATCTCGAGCGGCACGAGCACGGTCGGGCACTGCCAGATCGAATCGTAGATCCCGTGTCGCCGCAGCCCTTCCATCACGAGATGATCAGCCTCCCGCAGCAGCTCCAACCGCGACGAGGTGACGGTCGCGGCGAGCGGGCGCACGCTGCGCGGCGCCGGACCGCCAAGATTCCATATGCATCGATTGATACCGGACACGTGCTTGAAGATCCCCGCGGCCGTTTCGACGAGCCGCGGCCACGAGGCCTCGCCGCAGAGGAGCACCGGGTGTTCGTAGGATCGCAGGTCGGCCTTCACGCCGACCGACTTGATCGGCAGCGCCATCGCGCGAATGCCTGATCGCTCCCCGAACTCGCTGACCATCGGCTCGATTTCGTCGAGCCCTTCCCGCTCTCCGTCGCCCGACGAGCAGAGCAGCCTGACGCCGAGCCCGGGGCCGGGAAACGGGTGCCGCCACACGAGATCGCGCGGGATCCCCAGAAGCTCCCCGAGCTCGCGAACCTCGACCTTGTAGAGGTCGGCGAGCGGCTCGACCACGCGCCCATCCGCGATCATCCGCTCGATGACCGGCACCCGGTTGTGGTGCGTCTTGATCGTGTCGGCGCGCCTGGTCCCGCCCGTTTCGATCGTGTCGGGATAGATCGTGCCCTGACCGAGCAGGTGGCCCTCGATGCCGAGCGCCTTCGCCTCGCGCTCGAAGACGCGGATGAAGGTGTCGCCGATGATCCGCCGCTTCCGCTCGGGCTCCACGACCCCATCGAGCGCGGCCAGGAAATCCCGGGACGCGTCGACGAAGTGAAGGTTCCGCTCGAGGCCGAATCCCCTGAACATCTCCAGCACGTCGCGGCTCTCGTGCTTTCGCATCAATCCGTTGTCCACGTGCAGGAGGTGGAGGCGGTCCGGTCCGATGGCCATCCCGAGCAGCCGCGCGGCCACCGTCGAGTCCACGCCGCCCGAGGCGAGCAGGAACACCGACTGATCGCCGACCTGCCGCCGGACCTGCTCGGTGCGCTCCTCGACATACCGATCCATGGACCACGACGGCCGGCAGCCGCAGATGCCGAACACGAAGTTGGCGATCATCTCGGTGCCGTGAACGGTGTCGTCGACCTCCGGGTGGAACTGCAGCCCGTATCGACGGAGCTTCGCCGATCCGATCGCGGCGAAACGGTGCGACGGCCCGGTCGCGCCAAGCTCCGAGTACCCAATCTCCTGGAAGTCAGGCCCGACGCTCGTCACCGAATCGAAATGGCTCATCCACACGCGCTCGGTTCCCGGAGAGGCCCTTGAAGATCGGGCTGTCCGCGACGATTCGCAGGTCGGAGGGGCCCCATTCGCGTCCGCCGTGAACGACCGTGCCGCCGTAGTGCTTGGCGATCTCCTGGTGGCCGAAGCAGAACCCGACGATCGGCGTGTCGAGATCGTAGATGCCCTTGTTGTAGACCGAGTCCTCTCCGAATGCCGAGAGGCTGGGGCTGCCCGACAGGATGATGCCCTTGTAGCGGCGAAAGAGCTCCGTCGGATCCTCAGGCTGCCGGATCTCGGCCAGCACGCGGAGCCGGCGCACTTTCGTGGCGATCAGATGAGCGTACTGGCCGCCGAAATCGACGACCGCGATGGCGTCATGCGTCATGGCGATCGATTGTACACGGCGGACCAGCTGCCAGCCTCTCGCCGGCCCCGGTCGGGCCGCCAAACGGAAGCGGGCGACCCACCGGGTCGCCCCTACGCCGACACGCGGAACGCGCTGGTAGGCCGGATCTTCAGATCCGGCGATCGTCGTGCGACTCGGCGAACGATATAATGCCGTTCGTGAAATCTCTCAGACAATCAACGGGCGTGGCGCTCGCGAGCCTCGTGCTGGCCGTGTCGACACCGCTCGCCGACCAGAAGCCGGCCGCGGTCGCGAACTGGCCGTCATTCCGTGGCGTCAACGCGAACGGCATCGCGGAAGGGTTCCCGCTTCCGTCGACCTGGGACGTCGCCGCCTCCCGCGGCGTGCTCTGGAAGACGCCGATCCCCGGCCTCGGGCATGCGAGCCCGATCGTGTGGGGCGACCGGCTGTTCGTTGCGAGCGCGCTCGGCGGCGCCGGGAAGGCCGACCTCAAAGTCGGGCTCTACGGCGACATCGCGTCGGTGCAGGACGCGACCGAGCACCGCTGGATGATCTATTGCCTCGACAGGAAGACCGGCAAGATCGTGTGGGAGAAGACGGTCAACACGGGCGTGCCGAAGATCAAGCGCCACCCGAAGTCCACTCACGCAAATACGACGCTCGCCACCGACGGCAAGCGCCTCGTCGCCTTCTTCGGATCCGAAGGGCTCTACTGCCTCGATCTCGACGGCACGCAGATCTGGAAACGCGATCTCGGCGTGTTGGACTCCGCGTTCTTCGTCGCGCCGGACGCGCAGTGGGAGTTCGCGGCCTCGCCGGTGATCTATCGGGACATGGTGCTCGTCCAGTGCGACGTCCTGAACGGCTCGTTCATCGCGGCGCTGAGCCTGAAGGACGGGTCCGACATCTGGCGGACCGCGCGGGACGATGTGCCCACCTGGAGCACGCCGACGATTCATGAGGCCGGGAACACCGCGCAGATGATCGTCAACGGCTTCAAGCATATCGGCGCTTACGACGCGCGGACCGGGAAGGAGATCTGGCGGCTCAAGGGTGGAGGCGACATCCCGGTGCCGACGCCGATTGTCGCCGACGGCCTGGCCTACATCACCGGGGCTCACGGGCCCACCGCGCCGGTCTTCGCGATTCGGCTCGACGCGGCCGGCGACATCTCGCTCGAGGGCACGTCCACATCGAACCAGTTCGTCGCGTGGAGCTATCCTCGAGAGGGCGCCTACATGAGCACGCCGGTGGCCTACCTCGGCCTGCTCTACAACATCAGGGTCAACGGCGTTTTGAACTGCTACGCCGCGAAAACGGGTGAGAAGCGATACCAGGAGCGGCTGGGCAACGGGATGACAGGCTTCAGCGCGTCGCCGGTCGCGGGGGACGGCAAGGTCTACGTGTCGAGCGAAGACGGCGACGTCTATGTGATCAAGGCCGGTCCCAAGTACGAGCTCGTCTCGAAGAATCCGATGGGCGAAGTCTGCATGGCGAGCCCCGCCGTTTCCGGCGGCGTGCTGTTCTTCCGGACGCAGGGCCATGTCGTGGCGATTGGGAAGCAGTAATCACGTAGGCTGGCCGCCGGCGGCGCGCACATGAACAACAACGCTCATTTGTCACGTCGACCTCGATGGCTCGTTGCAATCGGCCTGGCGCTTGCGGCCGTTCCGCTCGCCGCGCAGGACTGGCCGCAGTGGCGCGGCCCCGCACGAGACGGCGTGTCGGCCGAAACGGGACTCCTGAAGCAATGGCCCTCGAAGGGGCCCTCGCAACTCTGGTCCATCTCGAACCTGGGGCGCGGTTACGGGTCCGTTTCGATGCAGGGCGATCGCATCTTCGTCCAGGGCACACAGGGCGGTCGAAGCGTGGTTTTCTGCCTCGATCGCTCGTCGGGCGCCATCCGGTGGGCCCGCGCCCTCGGCCGCGACCTCGATCAGGACAAGGGCGGCGGACCGCGAGGGACGCCGACCATCGACGGCGAGCGGATCTACGCGCTCTCGGAGGACGGCGACTTGGCCTGCCTCTCCGCCAGCGACGGGTCGGTCGTGTGGTCGCGGAACATCCTCCACGACTTCGGCGGCGCGAATCCCCCGTGGCTTATCAGCGAGTCTCCGCTCATCGACGGCAACCGGGTCATCGTCACGCCCGGCGGACGACGTGCCGGAATCGTGGCGCTCGACAAGCTGACCGGCAAGACCGTCTGGGCCTCGACGGAGCTGAGCGACCCGGCCGCGTACTCGTCGTGCATCATCGCCGATGTCCAGGGCGTGCGAACGATCATGACGCTCACCTCGCAGGCCGGCGTCGGCGTGCGCGCGAGCGACGGGAAGCTCATGTGGCGGAACACGCGAGTCGCCAACGACACCGCGAACTGCACGACGCCCGTCTATGCAGACAATCGCGTGTTCTACACGTCCGCGTACGACACGGGCAGCGTGCTGCTCGCGCTGAAGGCGGATCGCGCCGGCGGCCTGACGGCATCCGAGGTCTACTTCAGCCGTGAGATGATGAACCACCACGGCGGAGTCATTTTCGTGGGCGGCCATCTCTATGGGTTCTCCAACGCGATCCTGACGTGCATGGAATTCGCCACCGGGAAGGTCATGTGGCGGAACCGGAGCGTCGGCAAGGGATCGTTGACCTACGCCGACGGCCACCTCTATTTGTTGGGAGAGGAGAACACCGTGGGCCTCGCCGAGGCGACGCCGTCGGCATACGTCGAGACCGGCAGGTTCCGCATACCGGATCAGGGCTGGCCGAGCTGGGCCCACCCGGTCGTCGCGCGCGGGGTGCTCTACATCAGGAACCAGGGCACGCTGACGGCGTTCGACGTCAAGGCGCGATGACGACGGCTGGAGGCCGGTGGCTGGGGGCCGGAGGCCGGGTCTTTAGACCCGGCGAGATGCGGGCGACCCATCGGGTCGCCCCTACATTATTTCTATGAGCGACCGATCGTATCCTCCTTCGTGCCTGCGCTGGCTGGTTCCGCTCTGCGCGGGCCTCGCCGCCATTCCGCTGTTTGCCCAGGACTGGCCGATGTGGGGCGGGGCGCCAAGCCGCAACATGTCATCGCCGATGCCCAACCTGCCGACCACCTGGGACGTCCAGGCGATGAAGAACGTGAAGTGGAAGGCGGAGCTGGGCTCGACCTCGTACGGGAACCCGGTCATCGCGGACGGCAAGGTCTTCGTCGGCACCAACAACGCCAGCCCCCGGGATCCCGGCGTCAAGGGCGACAAGGGCATCCTCATGTGCTTGCGTGAAGCAGACGGCAAGTTCCTCTGGCAGGCGGTCACCGATAAGCTCGAGTCCGGTAAGGAAAACGACTGGCCCGAACAGGGCATCTGCTCGTCGCCCGCCGTCGAGGGGAAGCGGCTCTACTACGTCACCAGTCGGGCCGAGCTTGTTTGCCTCGACACCGAGGGGTTCATCGACGGGCGGAACGACGGCCCGTTTCAGTCCGAGGCCCTGAAGGGCCCGGGGGACGCCGACATCATCTGGAAGCTCGACATGATGAAGGACTTCGGCGTCTTCCAGCACAACATGGCCAACTCGTCGCCCCTTGTCTGGAACGACCTGGTCTTTGTCGAAACATCGAACGGCCGCGACGACAACCACGAGAAGGTGCCCTCGCCGGGCGCGCCGAGCTTCCTCGCCGTCAACAAGAACACCGGCGCGGTGGTCTGGAAGGACTCGTCGCCGGGCGATCGCATCCTCCACGGCCAGTGGTCATCGCCTGCGCTGGGGGAGGTCGGCGGCGTGATGGAGGTGTTCTTCCCGGGCGGGGATGGATGGCTCTACGGATTCAACGCGCGGACGGGGGAGAAGCTCTGGCGGTTCGATCTGAATCCGAAGGATGCGGTCTGGCCCAAGACGCGCAACGACGGAATTGCGACGCCGGTCTTCTTCGACAGCAAGGTGTTCCTGGCCGTGGGACAGGATCCGGAGAGCGGGGAAGGCATCGGCCATTTGTACGCGATCGATCCTGCCGGGTCGGGCGACATCACCGCGAGCGGCCGGGTCTGGCAGTTCGACAAGATCCGGCGATCGATCTCGACCGCTGCCGCCGCCGATGGACTGCTCTACATCTCGGATTTCAGCGGCTTCCTGCATTGCCTCGATGCAAGGACGGGACAGGCGTACTGGAACTACGACATGCTCGCGGCCGTCTGGGGATCGCCGCTCGTGGCGGACGGGAAGGTGTACCTCGGCGACGAGGATGGCGACGTGACGGTGCTGCAGGCGGGAAAGACGCTCAAGAAGCTCGCCGAGAACAACATGGGAAGCGCGGTGTACGGGACCGCGGTTCCCGCCAACGGCGTCCTCTACATCATGCACCGATCGGCCCTGTTCGCGCTGGCGAGCGCCGCTCCGAGCGCGAAATGAACGGGGGCGCGCGGTTCGGCGTCCCGGGCGCTGCACTCGCCGGCTGCATGGCCGCCATGCTGACGGCGGGCGCGACCGGGCACGAGATCCAGGACAACTGGCCGATGTTTCGCGGCTCGCCCGCGCTTTTGGGAGTCTCGGCCGGAGAGCTGCCGTCACCGCTGAAGCTGCGATGGAGCTTTCAGGCGAAGGACTCCATCGAATCGTCGGCGGCCATCGTCGACGGGACGGTGTATGTCGGCTCGATGGACAGCGCCCTTCGCGCGCTCGACCTGGCGACGGGGGCGCTCAGATGGCAGTACCCGACGACTGGCGGTATCGAAGAGTCGTCTCCGGCGGTTGGCGCAGGGCTCGTCTTCGTCGGCGACCTCGACGGAGTCCTGCACGCCGTCGACGCCGCGTCGGGCAAGCCGCGCTGGACGTTCAAGACCTCGGGTGAGATCAAATCATCGCCGAACGTGGTGGGCGATCGCGTTTACATCGGCTCATACGACCAGCACCTCTACTGCCTGAACGCGTTGACCGGTGCGCTCGTGTGGAAGTTCAGGACAGAGGGCCCGGTACACGGTACGCCGGCCATTGATAGGGGGATGGTCTTCGTTTCCGGATGTGACGAGACGTTTCGGGCCATCGATGCCATTCGGGGCACGCAAGTCTACGCGCTGCCGCTCGGTTCCTACACCGGCGCGTCACCCTCCGTGCGCGACGGCCGCGCATTCGTGGGGACGTTCGGCGAGGACGTCCTGGGCATCGATCTCGGGAAGCGGTCGGTCGCGTGGACCTACCGGCATCCGACGAGGAACTTCCCGTTCTACTCGTCTGCCGCCGCGACGCCCGATCGCGTCGTGCTCGGCGGCCGGGACAAGCTCGTGCACGCGATCAATCCCGCGACCGGGAAGGCGGCCTGGACGTTCCTGACACGAGCGCGCGTCGAATCGTCACCGCTCGTCGCGGGCGGCCGCGTCTTCGTCGGATCGAACGACGGCGTGCTCTACGAGCTCGACCTGGCCACCGGTCGAAGGAACTGGGAGTTCACGGCTGGTGCGCCGCTCTCCGCGTCGCCGGCGGCATCCGCGGGGTGGCTCGTGATCGGATCGCAGGACGGCACGCTCTACGCATTTGGACGATGACCGGACGAGCATGAGAATCGCCCATATCACCGCCGGCGCGGGTCACATGTTCTGCGGCAGCTGCCTGCGCGACAACACGATGGCGGCCGCCCTCATCGCGGCCGGCCACGACGTGCTCCTGATTCCGACCTACACGCCCACGCGCTCGGAAGGGCGCAATCTCGCGATGCATCGCGTGTATCTCGGTGGCATCAACGTGTTCCTGCAGGAACACTTCGCGCTCTTCCGCCGGGCACCGCGGATGATCAGCCGGCTTCTGGACGCCGCACCGCTGCTGAGGCTGGCGACGCGGCGCGGCGTCAGCGTCGAGCCGTCCCATCTCGGCCGCCTGACCGTGTCGATGCTCAAGGGAACGGACGGGTTCCAGCGCCGGGCCATCCTCGAGCTGGTCCAGTTCCTTGCTGACGAAGTCAGGCCGGAGCTCGTCAGCATTCCGAACTCGCTCCTCATCGCGCTCGCGCCGGCCATCAAGTCGGCACTGGACGTGCCGGTCGTCTGCACGCTGCAGGGCGAGGACCTCTTTCTCGACGGATTGGGTGAGCCGTATCGATCCGAGTCCCTCGCGCTCATCAAGGCACACGCATCGAAGGTGGATGCCTTCATCGCAGTCAGCCACTACGGAGCGGATGCGATGGCGGCATGCCTCGGCATCGATCGGAAGCGGATACATGTCGTGCCGATCGGCATCGATGTCGATGGCCACTCTCAGGCCGGCCTCGATGGTGACGTGTTCACGATCGGGTACCTCGCGCGCGTCGCGCCGGAAAAGGGCCTCGACGTGCTCTGCGACGCGTATGGGCGGCTGCGATCGCGGCCCGGGCTCGGGCCGAGTCGAGTGTCGGTGGCCGGCTACCTCGCACCGGAGCACCGATCGTATCTCGCAAGGGTGAGGCGTCAGGCGGAGGAGGGTGGCTTCGCCGAGGAGTTCCGCTACCACGGCGCGATCAATCGGCACGAAAAACTCGAGTTCCTGCAGACGCTCAGCGTCCTGTCGGTGCCCGCGCCGCACGCCGGGCAGAAGGGGCAGTTCCTGCTCGAGGCGATGGCGAGCGGCGTTCCAGTCGTGCAGCCTCGCAGCGGCGCCTTCACCGAGGTCGTCGAGACCACGGGCGGCGGGATTCTCGTCGAGCCCGGAAGTCCCGAAGCGGTGGCCGAGGGCATCCTCGAATTGTGGAACGACCGGGACCGCCGCCGTGAGCTTGGCGCCAGGGGGTTCGAGGGTGTCCGCCGGCACTACAGCGCGGAATGCATGGTCGAGCGCACGCTCGAGGTGTACCGGGGCATCGTTCAGCGCGCCCCTTGACCGCATCTGACGCGGGCGACCCACCGGGTCGCCCCTGCGCCGACCGCCAGTAGAATGAGCCGGGGGTTGCAGCGTGCTCGAAGTTGCCGACCTGTCCAAGGTGTATGAAACGCCAGCCGGAGCGATTCGTCCGCTGTCGGCGATTTCGTTCTCGCTCGACTCCGGAGAATCGGCGTCGGTCGTCGGGCCGTCGGGAAGCGGGAAGAGCACGCTGCTCTACGTCCTCGGGGCGCTCGAGCCGCCGACCTCCGGCAACGTCCGGCTCGATGGCTTGAACCCGTTCGAGCTTGCCGACCGCGAGCTCGCACGCTTCCGCAACACGCGCGTCGGGTTCGTCTTCCAGGATCACCACCTCCTGCCGCAATTGAGCGTGATCGAAAACGTGCTGCTTCCGACGCTGGTCGATCCGGCCAGAGACGGAGCGGCGGAGGCCTGGGCGCATCAACTGGTCGACGCGGTCGGGCTCCGTTCGCGAGCGCACCACCGGCCGCACCAGCTGTCGGGCGGCGAGAAGCAGCGGGCGGCGCTCGCCCGCGCGCTCGTGCGCAAGCCGCGCCTGCTGCTCTGCGACGAGCCGACGGGAAACCTCGACTCCGCCTCGGGCGGCGCCGTTTCGGATCTGCTCCTCGACCTGCACCGGCAGCAGCAGTCCATCCTGATCGTCGTCACGCACAACCCGGATCTCGCCGCTCGATTCAGCCGCCGTTTCAGGCTGAGCGCCGCGCGCCTGGAACCGATTTGAACTCGCTGCTCTTCAAGAGCCTCCGCCACTACTGGCGCACGAACCTCGCCGTTGTCGCCGGCGTGGCCACCTCGGTCGCCGCGTTGTCGGGCGCGCTGCTCGTTGGTGAGTCGATTCGATCGAGCCTCGGCGATCTGGTCGTGACGAGACTCGGTTCGACCCATTTCGTCGTGTCGGCCGATCGGTTCTTCCGGGACCGGCTCGCCTCCGAACTTGCGTTTTCGTCGACGCCGGGTGGTCCTCCGGACACGTGTCCGATCATTTCGCTGCCGGGCGTGCTCGTCCGGGAGGCGAGCGGCCAGCAGGTACACAACGTCAACGTGTTCGGAGTGGATGACCGGTTCTGGAGGTTCCACGGCGTCCCCGAGCACGCGGGCTTCGATGCACGAAGCGCGTTGGTCGGTGGAGCGCTTTCGAGGCGGATTGGCATCGAACCCGGCGACGCGCTGCTCCTTCGAGTCGAGATCACCGAGGGCATTCCGCGTGAGTCGCTCTTCGGCCGGCGGGAAGACGTCGGCCGGACGATTCGATTGTCGTGCCGCGAGGTGCTTCCGCCGGAGCGCCTCGGCGAGTTCGCACTGAGACCCTCTCAGGGCGACGTCGATTCAATCTTCGTTCCCCTGGCCGAGCTCCAGCGCGACATCGCGGAACCCGGCCGGGTGAACGCTGTCCTAATCTCCGGTTCATTCTCGGCGAACGATGCGAGCGCGATCGAACGGCGCCTTCGCGAGAAGTGGACCCTCGACGATGGCGGAATTGCGATCAATTCGAGTCCTGGACTCGGCATCGTGTCGATCGAGAGCTCGCGCATCCTGCTCGACGAACCTGCCGCGCGCGCGGCGTTCGAGGCGGCCGCGGACCTCGGCCTGAGCGCATCCGGCGTCCTTACGTATCTGGCGAACTCGATTCGCGCGGAGGGCCGCGAGATTCCCTACTCGGTCATCACCGCCGCGAATCTCGGGCAGGACGCGTCGACCGGACCTGCCCAGGCCCGGCCGGCAGATCGGCCGGGGGGCGGCGCGGCGGATCGCCCGCCGATCTGGCTGACCGACTGGGCCGCACGCGATCTGAACGTCAAGCCCGGCGCCGATGTCGACATCGACTATTTCGGATGGCGCGATGGCGGCGGGCTCGTTTCGAGAGCCGCGAATTTCCGGTTGGCTGGAATCCTCCCGATCGGCGGTCCAATCGACGCGACCCTGGCGCCGAAGTTCCCGGGCATCACCGAGGCCGGACGCATCAGCGATTGGGACCCGCCGTTTCCAATCGACCTGCATCGGATCCGGCGCGTCGACGAGGACTTCTGGGACCGCTATCGGGCGACGCCGAAGGCCATCGTGCCGCTAGGCATCGGCCAGGAACTGTGGAGAAACCGGTTCGGGCAATACACCGCGGTTCGAGTGTCGCTCGACGGGCCGGCCGGTTCGCCCCGATCGGCCAGCTTGCGGGAAAGGTCCGCAGCCGTGCGCGCGATCGGCGAACACATGCTGGGAAGCCTGCAGCCCGCGCAATTGGGATTCTCCGTCACTGCAGTGCGCGCGCTCGGGCTCGACGCCTCCGCGGGTTCGACAGACTTCGGGGAGTACTTCACGTATTTCAGCTTCTTCCTCATCTCAGCCTCGATCCTCCTTGCCGGCTTGTTTTTCCGGCTTGGTGTCGAACAGCGCGCGCGCGAGGTCGGTACCCTCCAGGCGATTGGGTTTTCGCATCGGAAGATCACCGGCCGCTTCCTCGCCGAGGGCGCGGTACTCGCCGCCCTCGGATCGGCCGCCGGCGCCTTCGGATCTCTCGGCTACGGCACGTTGCTCGTCGTCGGGCTTCGCTCGTGGTGGATTGGAGCGGTCGGCACCACGCGTCTGCACCTGCATCCTTCGGCAGGTCCGTTGTGGATTGGCGCGCTTTCAGGCTTCGCCGTGTCGCTCGTCACCATTGCGTTGACCCTTCGGGGGATGGGGCGAACCTCATCGAGATCGCTCCTCTCCGGCGCGCTCGAGACGTTCGAAGCGGGCCGCGCGCGCCAGCGAGCCCTGCGCATCGCCGCGTTCACGTTGGCCACCGCGGCCGCGGCGGCGGCTGCTGCCGCGCGTCTTCATGCCATCTCCGACGAGGCGGGCTTCTTCGGCACGGGCGTGCTGCTCCTGGCGGCGATGCTCTGCTTCACGGCAGTCGTGCTGCGCCGCGAGAGCGCCAGAACGGGATGGACCCGCAGCCGGATGGCACTCGCGGGCCTGGCCTTTCGGAATGCGGCGCACCGTCCGGGCCGGAGCGTCCTCTCGATTGCGCTCGTCGCCGCAGCCGCGTTCGTCATCGTCTCGGTCGAGGCGTTTCGGAGGGATTCGCGAGAGGCCTCATCGGACCTGCACGGAGGCACCGGAGGGTTTTCGTTGCTCGGGACGAGCGCGCTTCCGATCTTGCAGGATCCCAACACGGCCGAAGGTCGAGACGCGCTTGGCATTCCCGCGGACCAGGCTCCCGAACTCGCAACGGTGCGATGGGCACTCGTTCCGCGTGCGGCCGGGCGACGACACGAGCTGTCTGAACCTATACGCGCCCAAGGAACCCATGATTCTCGGCGCGCCGCGCGCGTTTCTCGTGATGGGGCGATTCGCCTTCCAGGCCTCGCTCGGCGGATCCGAACGCGAGTCACGCAATCCGTGGACGCTGCTTGAGTCGAGTCCGACCGATGGGGCGATTCCGGTCATCGGGGACGCGAACACCATTCAATATGTCCTGCACCTCTCGATTGGCCAGAACCTCGTGGTACGCGGCGGCCGAGGCGACACCGTGCGGCTGCGCATCGTCGCGGCGCTCCGCGACAGTGTGCTGCAGGGCGGGCTCGTCATGTCCGAGTCGAACTTTCTCCGGAGCTTCCCGGGCGTGGAGGGGTACAGGTTCTTCCTGTTCCAGGCGCCGGCCGCGGAAACGAGCGCGACGGCGCGCGCGCTGCAGCAGCGGCTGGTGGATTGGGGCCTCCTTGTCGAGAGCGCCCGCGATCGGCTGGACCGGTATCACCGCGTGGAAAACACGTACCTGTCCACGTTCCAGTTTCTCGGCGGCCTGGGCCTGCTCCTCGGAACCGTCGGCCTCTCCGCGGTGCTCCTCCGGAATGTCCTGGAACGGAGGAATGAACTGGCACTGCTTCGCGCGGTAGGTTATCGTGGGCGGACCCTCGCTGCGGTCGTCGTCTTCGAGAACCTCCTGCTCGTTACGTGGGGCCTCGCCTGCGGCGGGGCGTGCGCGGCGGTTTCGGTGCTGCCGGCCCTCCTGGCGAGAGGCGGAGACATGTCGTTCAGAGGGGCTGGACTGTTGGTTGCCGCCGTGTTCGCTGTTGGCGTCATGTCATCATCGATTGCGGCGAGGGTGGCATTCCGATCCCCGCTACTGAGCGCGCTTCGATCGGAGTGAGAGGTTCTCCATGCGAACGTCCGTGCGAGTGGTCGTTGCCGCGTCTTTCGTCTGCCTGACCGGAGTCATCCCGCAGACTTCCGCCAGCGACGAAGCATGGTCGCGATTCCGCGGTCCGAACGGGACCGGGGTCTCGGCCACGACCAACCTCCCGGCCGAGTTCGGCCCGGCGCGGAATCTGGTCTGGAAGACGGACGTGCCCCCCGGCCACTCCTCGCCGGTGCTGACGGCGACCCGGATCTTCCTGACCGCCCACTCGGCCGAAAAGGACACCTACAAACTGTCCGTCATCGCGCTCGACCGCCAGAGCGGAAAGGTGGTCTGGCAGCGCGAGGTGCCGCGCGTGCAGCCTGGCCGGCTGCAGAACGTCAACGGCCCCGCCTCGCCAAGCCCGGTGACGGACGGCACGATCGTCGTGGCGTTCTTCCAGGAATTCGGCATGCTGGCCTACGACGGCGACGGCAAGGAGCTGTGGCGCCTGCCGATGGGCCCCTTCGGGCAGTTCTACGGCTTCGGGGCGTCGCCGATCCTCGTGGACGATTTGATCATCCTGCCGGTGGACCAGGACATCCATTCGTACCTCATCGCCGTCGACAAGCGACGCGGCAAGGTGCGATGGCAGGTCGATCGGCCTGGCGTGATATCCGGCTACTCGACGCCGACCGTTTACGCGCCGAAGAACGGGCCGAAGCAGGTCATCGTGCCCGAGTCGTTCCAGCTCTCGGCCTACTCGGCGGTCGACGGCAGGCGAATCTGGTGGGTCCGCGGGTTGCCGTGCGAGATGAAATCGGTCGCGAGCTACGACAACGACTACCTCTACATCAACGGCTGGGGCTTTCCGCAGAATCAGCCCGGGCAGCACGTGGCCACGATTCCGTTCGAGGAAGGCCTCAAGCGATACGACCGAAACCAGGACGGGCTGGTCGGGCGCGACGAGATCGCGGGCGCCGAGCCCATCGATCAGATGCTGTCGCCCAAGTTCGGTTACGACGCGTTCGATCTCGATCGGGACGCGAAGCTGACCAGGAGCGAGTGGGAAGTCTTCCGGATGATGATGGCTTCCGAGAACGGCCTGCTCTCGATCAAGCTTGGCGGAGAGGGCGACGTGACGGCCAGTGCGGTCAGGTGGCGATACCAGCGGCCGGTTCCGCAGGTGCCATCGACCCTGCTCTACCAGGGCACGCTCTTCATGGTGAACGACAGCGGCATCCTCTCGTCGTTCAACCCGGCGACGGGAGAGGTGCTCAAGCAGGGCCGACTGACCGGGGCGATCGACAAGTACTTCGCCTCGCCGGTCGGCGCCGACGGAAAGGTTCTGCTCGTCAGCCAGGACGGGACCGTTTCGGTGGTGTCGGCGCAACCCCAGTGGGAAACCCTGGCCGTGAATCGGCTCGACGACGAGGTGTTTGCGACGCCGGCGATTGCCGACAGCCGAATCTACGTGAGGACCAGGAGCAAGTTGTACTGCTTCGGGAAGTAGCTTGGGCAACGCGTTCGCGCGCAGTGCGCTCCCCACGTGATCATGCGGTTGAGGTCGACGATGCGCAGAGTGTTTCTGACCGTTTCGATGGCGGCCGTGATTCAAGCCGTCGTTCTCGGCGGGGAACTGGCCGCACTGGCGCGGGCCGTCGATGAACGGATTCAGCACAGAGACCGGCCTGCCGACCGCGTGGAGCCCGGCCGAGAATGTGACCTGGACGCACTCGATGCCGGATTTCTCCGGCTCGACGCCCATCATCTGGAACGACCGGATCTTCCTGAATGTCGCCGAGGGCTCCGAGCTGTACCTCCTCTGCCTCGACCGCGCACGGGGCGATGAACTCTGGAAGAAGCACCTGAGCAGCGGCAACGCGAAGGTCCGCAAGCAGAACATGTCGTCGCCTTCCCCGACAACCGACGGCCGGATGGTCTGGGTCATGACCGGTACGGGAATCTTCAAGGCGTTCGATTTCAAGGGCAACGAGCTCTGGTCGCGGGACATCCAGAAGGACTACGGGCGGTTCGGCCACAACTGGGGCTATGCGTCCACGCCGCTCCTCGGCCGCGACACGCTCTTCGTCGAAGTGTTGCACGGGATGAAGACAGACGACCCGTCGTACCTGCTCGCGATCGATGCGGCGAGCGGGAAGACGCGCTGGCGAATCGAGCGTCCGACCGACGCGGTGAACGAATCTCCCGACGCCTACACGACCCCGGCCTTGCTGCGGTACGCGAACACGGAGGAGATCGTGATCAGCGGCGGGGATTACGTGACGGGACACGATCCGGCGACGGGGCAGGAACTCTGGCGGGCAGGCGGGCTCAACCCCGGCAAGGACCGCAGTTACCGGATCGTGGCTTCACCCGTCGTCGCCGACGGCATGATCTACGCGCCCTCGCGGGTGCGGCCGCTGCTCGCGATCAGATCCGGCGGAAGGGGAGACATCTCCAAGACCCACGTCGCCTGGACCACCGACCAGGGGCCGGATGTGCCGACTCCCGCCACCGACGGGAAGCTCCTGTACATCGTGAACGACCGCGGCATCATGTGGTGCCGCGACGCGAAGACCGGCGCCGAAATCTGGGGGAATCAGCGCGTGCGATCCGGGACCTACAGCGCGTCACCCGTCATCGCGGACGGGAAGGTCTACGTCACGAGCGAGGATGGCGTGACGACGGTCATCGAGGCGGGCCCGGTGTTCAAAGTGCTTGCGGAAAACGACCTCGGCGACTATACGCTTGTCGTCGCCGGCCGTGTCGGATGGCCAGATCTTCATCCGGACGCAGAAGCTCCTGTACTGCATCGGCAAGCGTCATCCCTCAGCCAAGTAACGTCGCGCCCGTCCGCAGGGTGAAGGGGCTCGACAGCATCGGAGGCGACTCATGAGGAGGTTCCGTACCTCGCGCGCGGCGGTCCGGTTCGTATGTGCCGCAATCGTCTTGGCCGGACTTGCCGCGGCGCCCGTGGCGGAGGAGAAGTACTGGCCGTACTGGCGCGGGCCGGCAGCCGATGGGATGGCCGCCGGAGACGCGCCGTTGACGTGGAGCGATTCTCAGAACATCGCCTGGCGAACCGAGATCCCGGGATTGGGCAACTCCAGCCCGGTCGTCTGGGGCGATTTCGTGTTCGTGACGACGGCCATCAGGACGGGCGCGACGCCCGGCACGGCAGCGCCTACAGAGCGAGCCCGTGGAGGGTTCGGTGGCGGCTCGGGCCCACAGGGTGAACACCGGTTCGATGTGCTGTGCCTCGATCGGAAGACGGGAAAGATCCTCTGGGATCGCACCGCCACCGTCGCCGCGCCGCACGAGGGCGCTCACAACCAGTACGGCAGCTTCGCGTCGAATTCGCCGGTCACCGACGGAAAGTTCGTCTACGCCTTCTTCGGTTCGCGCGGGATGTACACCTACGACTTCAAGGGCACTCTCGTGTGGAAGAAGGACTACGGCGTGCAGATGCGGATGAAGATGGCCTTTGGAGAGGGCATGGCGCCCGTGCTGCATGGCAACAAGATCATCCTCGTGTTCGACTACGAAGGCGACTCGTTCATGTCGGTCCTCGACAAGGCCAACGGGAACGAGATCTACCGGGTTGCCCGGCCCGAGAAGACCAACTGGGCGGCGCCGCTCGTCGTGGACTACAAGGGCAGGAAACAAATCGTCGTGGCGGCCACCACCAAGGTCCGGAGCTACGATCTCGAGACCGGGAAGCTCATCTGGGAATGCGCGGGGCTCGGCGCCAACACGATCCCGCAGCCGGTCGTGCAGGACGACATGGTGTTCGTGATGAGCGGGTACCAGAACCCGAGGCTGATGGCGATCCGGCTCGGCCGCGAGGGCGACCTGACCGGCACCGATGCAATCGTCTGGACGCAGACGAAGGGGAACTCGTATACGCCGTCGCCGGTTGTCTTCGACGGCAAGTTCTACGCCCTCACCGACACCGGCATGCTCAGCTGCTACAACGCGAAGACCGGCGAGCCGTACTACCACCAGACGCGGCTGCCCAAGACCTACTCGTTCAAGTCGTCGCCGGTCGGCGTCAACGGAAAGCTCTACATGGCGAGCGAGAACGAGGACGTCATCGTCGTGCGGATGGGTGAGAAGTTCGAGGTGCTGGCGACCAACACCCTGAAGGACCAGGTCTTCATCGCCACGCCCGCGATAGCCGGCGGCGAGATCCTCCTGCGAAGCAAGACTTCGTTGTTCTGCGTGCGCGCCGGCTGACCGCGGCAGGCAGGGGAGGGCGTACCATGGCCGGGCACCACCATCGGCGAGGGCTGCTGGCGTCGGGCGCGACGCTCTTCGCGGCTCTGTCAGGAGTCGCGAGCGCGGTGCCGGGTGCGAGAGAGGCGCCTGCAGCGGACTGGCCTTCGTTCCGGGGACCTCAATCGGCCGGGGTCGCTGACGGCCAGCGCCTGCCCGACGGATGGAGCGGTGCAACCGGCGACCACATCAAGTGGAGGATCCGTGTCCCCGGCCTTGCGCATTCGAGCCCGATCGTCTGGGGCAATCGCCTCTTCGTGACGACGGCCGTCAGCAGCCTCGGCGAGGCCACGTTCAAGCACGGGCTCTTCGGCGAGGGCGACGCGTCGCCCGACCGGTCCGTCCACCAGTGGAAGGTCCTCTGCTACGACGCCCGGACCGGCCAGCTCGTGTGGGACCGAACCGTGTATGAGGGCGTCCCGAAAGAGAAGCGCCACGTCAAGTCCACCTACGCGAGCTCGACGCCCGCGACCGACGGCAGACATCTCGTCGCCTTCTTCGGCTCGCAGGGATTGTATTGCCTCGACCTGGACGGCCGGCTGCTCTGGAAGAAGGATCTCGGCGTGCTGAACCTCGGCGCCTACGACGCGCCGGAGTACGAGTGGGGCACCGCCAGCTCTCCGGCGATCTACAAGAACTCAGTCATCGTCCAGTGCGACACGTCGAACGAGGATTACGTCCTCGCCGCCGACATCTCGACCGGAAAGACGCTCTGGCGGGCCGACCGCGACGAGCTCCCGTCCTGGGGCACGCCCAATATCGTTCGAGGACCGGCCAGGGACGAACTGGTGACCAACGCATCGAAATTCATCCGCGGGTACGATCCGGCGACCGGGAAGGAGCTGTGGCGGCTGGGCGGCAGCTCGCAGATCACCGCGCCGACGCCGATCTTCTCGGGCGACCTGATTGTGGTCGCCAGCGGCCGGCGTCCCGAGGCGCCAATCTTCGTGGTGCGCGCCGGATCGAACGGCGACATCACGCTGCCGAAGGGCAGCCCGTCGAGCGACCGCGTGGTGTGGAGCCGGCAGCAGCGCGGGCCGTACATGCCGACGCCGCTCGTCTACGAGGGCTTGCTCTACGTGCTCGGCAACGCGGGAATCTTCGACTGCTACGACTTGCGGTCGGGCGATGAGGTCTATCGCCAGCGGATCCCGCACCAGGGCGGCGGGTTCAGCGCCTCACCGGTCGCCGCCGACGGGCGAATCTATCTCTCCAGCGAGGACGGCGACATCTTTGTCGTCAAGGCCGGGCGCGCCTTCCAGATGCTTTCGACCAACCCGATGGGAGAGCGGTTGATGGCGACGCCGGCGCTCTCCAATGGCAGGATGATCGTTCGCGCCGAGCACTCGCTCTTTGCCATCGGCAAGTGATGCCGATTGTGCCGTCTGCCCATCGGCAGCCACGCGGCCGCTGCGGCTAGAATCTGACCAGTCCGCCCATCAGCGTCACGGCCAGCGCGCTCGCCACTCCGACGACCACCGACGCGAACAACCCGACGTAGAAGGGCGTGATGCCCAGGCCTTTCAGCGTTTTCACCCGCGTGCCGAGACCCACGCCGGCCATGGCCATCGCGAGCACGTAACCGGCAGAGCTGCCGATGCCCGCCACGGTAGATGCCCAGTCCGCCTTCGACCAGATCCCCAATGCGAAGCCGTTCCCTGCGATTCCGGCATCGCCGAGCGAACGGATGATGGCCATGCCGACGAAGGCGAGGATGAACATCGGGAAGAGCCTGGCGAAGCTGACGCGGCTTGCCTCAGCGCCAGGGCCGGCCGCGCGTCGCGCATAGATGTATGCCATCACGGGAATGGCCAGGGCCATGAAGACATTCCGGACGAGCTTGATGACGATCGCGACGTCCGCGGCGCTCGGCTTCTGATGCACGCCGAAGACCTGGTCGTAGATGAGCGCGGCGCCGGTGACCTGTGCGGTCTCGTGTATGGCGGTGCCCTCGAAGAGCCCCGCCATGACGACGTTGCCCGAGAAGAGCGCGTGAGCCAGGTAGGGATAGAAGAGCATCGCGGCGATGCCGAACACGGTGATGTTCGCCACCGCGTAGGCCACCTCCTGGTCCTCGGCATCGATGGCAGGAGCGGCCGCCACGATCGCCGTCGCGCCGCAGATGCTCGTGCCGACCGCCATCAGCGTGCCAAGCCGCTCGGGCAGGCGCAGCAGTCGAGTGAAGTAGGTCGTCAGCACCAGGCCCGTGAGGATGCAGATCAGCACGATCGGCACGCCCCAGGCCCCGATGCGGGCGGCATCGAAGATGCTCAGCCGGATGCCCATCATGATGATGCCGAGCCGCAGGCCCTTCGTCAGGCAGAACGACACGCCGGGCGCGACTGCCGCCGGGAGCGGAATCGCGTTGCCCACGACGAGCCCGACGATGATCGCCGTCATGATGTAGCTCAGCAGGCCCTTGTAGCCGAGGCTCGAGTTCACGAAGTCGGCGGCCAGGACCGAGACGAGCACGACGGCGCCCGAAAGCAGCAGACCGGGAAGGAGGGTGCGGATCTCGCCAACGCGCCGGCCGATGAGCGCGCGCTCGATGGCGGAAACCGGCCGGGCGGAGACAGGGATCGCGCTCGAATCGAATGGGGGCATGGGCGGACCGGACCTCGAAAAGGAACACGGTATGATACTCCTTCAGGAGGAACGCATGTCAGATCCTCGCTATCCGATTGGCCGGTTCGTTGCGCCCGACCAGTTCAGCCACGACAGCCGCGCCGAGTGCATCAAGCTCGTTGAAGCCGCGCCGGCGCGTCTCAGGGCGGCAGTCGAAGGCCTCTCAGCGGCTCAGCTCGAGCAGCCTTACCGGGAGGGCGGCTGGTCTGTGGCGCAGGTCGTGCATCATGTCGCCGACAGTCACCTGAACGCGTACATGCGCTTCAAGCTCACCATGTCGGCGGACAATCCGCTCGTGACCGCGTACGACGAGGCGAAGTGGGCGCGATTTCCGGATGCGACGTCTGTCGACCTGGCGCCCTCGCAGAAGCTGCTCGATGCCGTGCACTCGAGATGGGTTTCGTTTCTTCGGAGTCTCGACGCGGCGTCCTTCGACCGGACCTATCAGCACTCGGTCGACGGTCCGGTCAGCCTCAATCGAGCGCTGGCGCTGTACGCCTGGCACGGCCGCCACCACACGGCGCACATCACGAGCCTGCGCGAGCGCATGGGGTGGTAGGCGGTCACCGAGCGCCGCCGCCAGACTGCCTCCGCGATCTGCCATCGACGCCAAACCGACCGTCTGGGACTGGCCAGGGGAGGATCGTGCCATGGCGACTGTTACCGATGCGGTGAACGACTTCCTGGCGCAGCGGCGGATCGCCGTCGCCGGCGTCTCGCGAAAGCCCGTCGGGGAGAGCGGGAACGTCGTGTACAAGCGGCTGAAGGCCCGCGGCTACCAGGTCTTCGCGGTCAATCCCCATGCCGACACGGTCGAGGGGGACGTCTGCTACCACGACCTCGGGTCCATCCCCGGTGGCGTCGACGCCGTCGTCATCGCGACCAAAGCGTCCGATGCGGAGGCCGTCGTCCGGGATTGCACGCGGCTGGGCATTCCCAGGGCCTGGATGCATCGCTCGTTCGGCGGGGGGAGCGTGTCGGACTCGGCCGTGAAGATTGGACGCGAGGCCGGCATGACGGTCATCGCCGGCGGATGTCCGCTGATGTTCGGCCCGACGGCGGACTTCGGTCACCGGTGCATGCACTTCGTGCTCAAACTTGCGGGCAAGGCGCCGAAGGCGGATTGATCGAACGCAGCTCGGACTTTGACGACGGTTGGCGGTAGGTGCAGGGGCGACGCGGTGCGTCGCCCGATTCATGGTGCGGGTGGACAGCCGGCGACCGGCTGCCCACCCCGAATCGGAGAGAGCTACTTCGAAGCCGGGCCGAGGACGCGATCGGCCTCGGCGCGCGCCGCGTCCAGTTCCTTCTTGAGCACCGCGAATCGTTCGACCGCGTCGCGCCCGATCTTCTGGTCTGCTCCGCCCGTCATTCCCGCCAGGTACGTGATGTGCGCCTGCAGGCCGGGCTTCCCGTAGCGCACCGGCTCGGGCAGGAGCCTGGCCGCCAACGCGTCGATCGCCGCCGCCCTGGCCACGTCGCCGCCTGAGGCGGCGCGAGCCTTCGTCTGCGCGTCGCGGACGCGCGCGACGAGCTGGTTGACGCTCGTCACCAGCTCTCGCATCCGCATGTTGTGCGCGAATTGCTCCTGAAGATCGGCGAGTGTCACGCCGTCCTCCGCCACGCGCGGATCGACGAGCACCGTGAACGGTTGTGTCTGCGAGGTGGCGCCCACCTTCAGCCGCGCCTGATACCGGCCGGGAGGCATGACAACGCCTGCCTGATTCCGAATGTCCCACGCAAGCCTGTTGAGGCCGGCTTCCTTGGTCACGCGAGGAGCCGGACCGCCGCGCCCCCTGCCGACCGGTGCGGCGTCGGGATCCGGTTGCTCAGCCGTGCCGCCTCCGCCCCGTCCTCCGCGGCCTCCGCCCGCTGCGGGCGTCTCGCTGTTGTAGCTCGTCACGACCGCGCCGCTCGCGTCGAGGATCTCCATCGTCACAGGCCCAGAGGGCGGCGCCGGCAGGTAGTACTCGATGACCGGACCAAGCACGGCCGGCGCGACACGCGTCCGGTAACCGTCGCGTGGCTCGAGCAGCCGTACCTCGGCCGTGCTCGTCGTCGGCCCAATCTGGTGGAGGGATGAGATGTTGTCGAGAATCCAGAACGCCCGGCCCTGTGTCGTGAGGACGAGGTCCTTCCGGTAGACCTTGATGTCGGTGATGGGAACCTGCGGGAGGTTCAACTGGAATGTCTGCCAGTGCCGCCCGTTGTCGAAGGAGATGAACATCCCGAACTCGGTGCCGGCGTAGAGCAGCCCCGCGCGATCGGGATCCTCGCGAACGACGCGCGTCGGCCAGTCGGCGGGGATGCCGTTGGTCCCGTCGGTCAGCCGCGTCCAGGACGCGCCGTAGTCGTCGGTGCGGTAGAGATACGGCTTGTAGTCGCCGAGCAGGTATCGGTACACGGCGTAGTAGGCCGATCCCTTCCGATGCGGCGATGCCTCGATGTACTGGACGCGACCGCCGGGCGGCAGGTCCTTCGGCGTCACGTTCTTCCAGGTCTTGCCGTTGTCGCGGGTGACATGGAACGGGCCGTCGTTGGATCCGACCCAGATCACGCCGGGCTCGAGCGGCGACTCGGTGATCGCATAGAGCGTCGAATAGAACTCCTCGCCGGTCACGTCGCGCGTGATCGGTTCGCCGCTCGCGCCTTGCGTGCCTTCCGGCCTGGCTGTGAGGTCCGGCGAAATCCGCTCCCACGTCACACCCTTGTTCCGCGTCCGGTGCAGGTACTGCGAGCCGTAATAGAGCACGTCAGGGTCGTGAGGGGACATCGCCATCGGCGACACGCGCTGCATCCGGTAGATGAGATCGCTCGCCGGATTCCCGTAGAGCGACTGCCCGCCAATCCAGTAGTTCTTCTCCTGGCCGGTCTTGAGGTTCAGCACCGCGTACTGGCCTTTGCACGAACCGTAGACGATCTCCGGGTTACGCGGATGCGGAATGATCGGTCCGGTCTCGCAGCCCGGCCCGTTCCGCCAGTCGGTGAGTGAGTTGGGATCGGCCTGGCTCGAGATGATGATGGTGTTGTTGTCCTGCTGCGCGCCGTACAGCTTGTAGGGGAACTGCCTGTCGGTCCACACGCCGTAGATCTCCGAGGTCGGCTGGTTCATCTGCGTGGACCACGTGCGGCCGCCGTCGACCGACACGTTCGCGCCGCCGTCGTTCGACTGGATCATCATGTTCCCGTCCCTGGGGCTGATCCAGATGTCGTGATTGTCTCCGTGCGGCGTGCGCAGTGAGGTGAACGTCTTCCCGCCATCGACAGACTTGAAGAAGCCCTCGGCGCCGGCGTACACGACGTCGCCGTTGGTCGGATCAGCCCCGAGCGTCGTGTAGTAGAAGGGCCGCTGAACGAGCGATCCCTGGGAGTTCACGAGCGCCCATGTCGCTCCCGCATCATCCGATCGGTAGAACCCGCCGCCCGGCTTCGCTTCGACCAGCGCGTAGATCCGATCCGGCTTGGCCGCCGTCACCGCCAGGTTCGCCTTGCCGATGAGCTCGGAGGGGAGGCCCGTCATGATGCGGGCGAAGGTCTCGCCGCCGTCGGTGCTCTTGTAGAAACCGCCTTCGCGCGATCCGCTGATGATCGTCCACGGCTTGCGCTCGAGCCGCGACATCCACGCATAGACGATCGACGGATTCGCCGGGTGCAGCTCCACGTCCATCGCGCCGACCTGGTCGCTGACGAAGAGCACCTTCTTCCAGGTCTTCCCGCCGTCCATCGTCTTGAAGACGCCGCGCTCGGCGTTCGGCTTGAACGCGTCGCCCACCGCCGCCACGTAGACGATGTCGGGATTCGAGGGATGGATGCGGACGGCGCCGATCTGGCCTGCGTTGTAGAGGCCGGCGAATGTCCATGTCGCTCCCGCGTCGGTCGACTTGTAGACGCCGCGGCCCGTCGACACGTTGCTGCGAACTCCATCCGAGCCGGTGCCGAGATAGATCACATTCGGGTTGGAGTCCGCAACGCTGATGCTGCCGGTCGATCCGAGCGGGACCTTGCCGTCGGTCGTCGGCGTCCACGTGGCTCCGCTGTCAGTCGTCCGGAACACCCCGCCGCTCGCGACGCCCATGTAGAACGTCTTCGGCTGCGACGGCACGCCGGTGACCGTCGTCACGCGGCCGCCGCGGGACGGTCCCACGAGGCGGTAACGGAGGCCCTTGAAGAGGGCGGGATCGACGCTGGCCATCATCGGCACGGCCAGCCTGGCTGATACAGCCTTGCCCGGGGCGGCCTGCGGCCGTTGCGATGTCTGCGCGCCAGGGCGCTCGAAGGCGAAAGCGCAGATGAGGACGACGAGAACGCTGAAGAAGAGTCGACGGTTCATGCTCAATCTCCGGAGAACAGGGGGAGAATCGGCTGAGGCGGGCTCAGACCGGCGGACGGGTTATATCACAGGATCGCGCCTCGCCCGGGCTCGCCGCGCGCAATTCCCTTGTTCTTCCCGCCCGTCGTGCCAATATATGGACTCCTGAAACCCGGACCGACGCGGGGAAGCGGGCGCGCCTCGCGGATCGGATGCTCTACCTTGCTCCACGGAGGATGTGATCATGCACGTGATGCGACGGAAATCGGGCCTGTTGTTCGTGGCCCTGATTGGGGTGATGCTCGCCCTCTTTGGCACGGGCCAGACCTCCGGCCAGCAGGGAGCCGCCGGGGCGGCGGCTCAGAAGAACGATGCGGAATACGCGAAACGCATTCTCGACAACACGCCCGACAAGCGGATCCTGACCGAATTGGTCGATCACGTTCCGGTGTCGGCGACGGTGCCGTCTCCGCTCAAGTTCCTGGGTTACGTGCCGGGCGAGAACAACCGCCTGACCTACCACAAGGACATCGTGGCCTACTACCAGGCGCTCGCGAAGGCTTCGCCTCGCGTGAAGCTGTGGGAGATCGGGAAGAGCGAGGAAGGCCGCGCGGCGGTGGCGCTGGCGATTGCCGACGAAGCGACGATCAAGGCCCTCGACAAGTACAAGCAGATCACGGCGCAGCTCACCGACCCGCGCAAGCTGACCGACGCGCAGGCGAAGGCCCTCATCCAGACCGGCAAGCCCATCTACTACGCGACCGGGAGCATCCATTCGGGCGAGACCGGCAGCCCCGAGATGCTGCTCGAGCTGGCCTACCGGCTGGCGGTCGAGGAGAGCCCCTTCATCCGCCAGATCCGGAACAACATCATCGTGGTCATCACGCCGGTGAGCGAAGTCGACGGCCATGAGCGGCAGGTCGACAATCGCCGCGCGCAGGACGCGGGCCAGCCGCAGCCGGGCATGACTTACTGGGGGCGCTACGTCGCGCACGACAACAACCGGGACGGCATCGGCAAGGGGCTCGCGCTCTCGCAGTACATGCTGAAGTCGTTCCTCGATCTGCATCCGCAGGTGTTCCACGACCTGCACGAATCGGTGACGCTGCTCTACACGTCGACCGGAACGGGTCCGTACTATCCCGACGTCGCGCCGATCCAGGTGACGGAATGGTGGTGGCTCGCGCAGACGGAAATCATGGAGATGACCAAGCGCGGCGTGCCCGGCGTGTGGACCTACAACTACTACGACGGCTGGGTCCCGAACTACATGTTCTGGATCGGCGTCACGCACAATTCGATCGGGCGGTTCTACGAGACGCAGAGCTACGGCGGCGGCCGCGGTGCGGCGGCCCCTCCGGCCGGGGCGCCTGGCGCGGCCGGCAGGGCGGGAGCCGCGCCCGCCGGTGGCGGACGTGCCGGAGCGCCGGCGGCGGCCCAGCAGGCAGCGGCTCCCGCGGCAGGAGGCGGTGAGGCCGCACAGGCCGGGCGCGGTGCCGGGCGCGGCGGCTTGGGCGCCGGCCAGAGCCGCGAGTGGTATCGGCCCTACCCGGTGCCGCCCGAGGGCGTGCAGTGGAGCGGCCGGGCGAACATCAACATGCAGCAGTCCGCGATTCTCATCGCGATGAACGCGGTGGCGAAGAACACCGAGATGTTCCTCGAGAACTACTACGTGAAGAACAAGATGATGATCGAGAAGGGCAGGACACGCGCGCCCTTCGCGTATGTCGTTCCCGCCGAGCAGCGCCGCCGCATCGAGGCGGCCGACCTGATGAACGCGCTGCGGCGCGAGGCGGTCGAGGTGCATACCGCCACTGCCGCGTTCGCGATCGGCAAGAACCAGGTCGCCGCCGGCGACTACATCGTCCGGCTCGATCAGCCGTACGGCGGGCTGGCCAACACGGTGCTCGGCACGCAGTGGTACCCGGAGCAGAATCCGCGCCCGTATGACGACACCGGGTGGTCGCTCCCGCTCTTGCGCAATGTCAAGGCGTACTCGCATCGACGACAAGAGCATCTTCGACAAGCCGATGACGCTCTCGGCCGCGGACTTCAAGCCCGCCGGGACTATCACCGGCACGGGCGCCACGATCATCGTCGAGCACACGAGCGACAACGCGCTCGCCACGTTCCGGTTCGCGAACGCGAACGTGAAGATGTCGGCGGCCGAGCGGGCCTTCGACGCGGCCGGTCACCAGTTTGCTCCGGGCGCGTTCATCATCGCCAACGCGGATCGCGCGGCGCTCGAGCCCCAGATCAAGCAGTTCGGCCTGCTGGCGTGGGCGGTCGCGTCCGCGCCGAGCGTGCCCTCCCACGATCTGGATGTGCCTCGGGTCGGCTACGTGCACTCGTGGGGCAGCACCCAGGACGAGGGCTGGGTGCGCATGGGATTCGACAAGCTGAAGATCCCTTACACCTACTTCGGCGAGAACCAGCTCCGGCAGGGCAATCTCCGCGCGAAGTACGACGTCATCGTCTATCCGAGCGGCTCGGTCGCCGTCGACGGCGGCGAGATGCCGACAACCGGCGCCCCGCAGCCGTATCAGAAGACCGACGTGACGCCAAACATCGCCACGGCCCCGGATCAGACCGCCGATCGGCGAGGGGGCCTCGGACGTGACGGCCTGGAGGCGCTCGAGCAGTTCGTCAGGCAGGGCGGGTTGCTCATCGCCGAAGGCGCGCCGGCAGCCGTCTTCCCCGAGTACCGGCTGCTTCCTGGCGTCACCACCGAGTCGCCCTCCGGGCTCTATGCGCCCGGGTCGGTGCTCAAGGCCGTGCTCTCCGACAAGGCGAGCCCGATTCTCTACGGCTTCGATCAGAACACGATGGGCGTGATGTTCAAGAACGGGCCGGTCTTTGCCGTCGGCGGAGCTGGCGGAGGGGGCCGCGGCGGCGGCGGACGGGGCGGATCGCTCCCGCCCGGTGTTGGCGGCGGCAACCTGCAGCCCATGGCTGCGCCGCCCAGGCTGACCACGCTCGACGGCCCACCGTCGGCGGCAGCGGCCGCGGGTGAGGGCCGCGGGGGCCGCGGCGGATTCGGCGGCGCTGCCGGCTTCGGAGGTCGCGGCGGAGCGGGTGGAGCCACGCCGTCGGCGCCGCGAGTCGTGCTGACGTTTCCGAACGATCCGAACGACCTGCTGCTCTCGGGCGAGCTCGTCGGCGGCGAGAACTTGACCGGGCGCCCGGCGCTCGTCGACGCACCGCTCGGCAAGGGTCACGTCGTGCTGTTCGGCGTGCGGCCGTTCTGGCGCTTCGAGACGCAGGGCAGCTTCATCCTCGCGTTCAACGCGATCATGAACTGGAACGATCTCGACGCGGGGCGGGCCGCCGCGCCGGCGGCCGCCGGAGGCGGGCAGTAACCAAACAGGCTGGGGGCTGGCAGCCGGAGGCCGGTGGCGGTGAGCCATCGGGCCCGGTTGTCAGCCACCTTCGGCAACGGGATCCACCGCCGCAGAAGAGGATCCACGCGGCACTGCAAGTTGCCTTTCGAAACCTGACGCATGGCTTCCGAGAGGGATGCCTCAATGAGCATCGAGGCAGGCTACGACAGACTGCGTCGCCGATTCAGCTCCCCTGACACAGGCGCGTGGCGCATGTCGCTTGGCGCCGCGCAGTGGGACGACCGGCTGTTGCGGGTGCTGACGCCGCACCAGCTCTGGTCTTGGCCCTGGCGCTGGCGTTACGGACTGGCCGTCGCCATGGCGGCCGTCGCCACGGTCCTGCGCTGGGCGATCCTCCCGTGGATTGGGCCCGCCGTCCCGTACAACGTCGCCCTGCTTGCCATCGTCACCACGACCATCCTGTTGGGGATCGGGCCGGGTCTCTTGTGCATGCTGCTGGCGGACGTGGCGGTGGAGGTGTTCGTCGTCGGGTCGTTTGCGACGGGACCGGACGGCGCGACGATCGCCAGGCTGGTCTTCTCGATGGCGATTGGCGCGTTCGTGGTCGGCATGCTTCACGGCACCCGCGTCGCACGGCTCAGGTCCCAGAAGGGTGAATCCCGGCTGAACGCGCTGTACGCGTCAATGACGGAGGGACTGGCCAGCCACGAAGTGGTGTATGCCGGCGGCAAGGCCGTGGATTACGTCCTCACCGATGTGAATCCGGCGTTCGAGCGCATCACCGGCATCGCCCGGGAGCGGGCGGTTGGAGCGAGGGCGTCGGCGCTGTTTGGCACCGGCGAGCCGCCGTATCTCGACATCTACGCGCGGGTGGCAGCGAGCGGACAGCCCGAGGCGTTCGAGACGCACTTCGCGCCGATGGGCAAGAGTTTCCATGTCTCGATCTTCTCGCCCGGCAAGGGGCGGTTCGCCACGGTGTTCGAAGACATCACCGCGCGCATGCGGGCGGAGGAGGCCCTGCGGGAGAGCGAGGATAAGTTCCGGCGAATAGTTGAGACTGCCCACGAGGGCATCCTGCTGGCGAGCCCTGACGGCGTCATCACTCTCGCCAATGGACGAATGTCGGAGATGCTCGGCTACACGGTCGAGGAGTTGATCGGCAGACCCGGTGCAGAGCTGGTAGCCGATGACGCAGAGCTGGCAAGAGTTCAGGAACTGTCCCGAAAGCGCGCGGCAGGTATCAAGGAGCACTACGAGATCAGGATGCGCCGCAAAGATGGCAGCGAGATTTGGCTGCTCGTCAGCGGAACTCCTGTTCATGATGATTCCGGGCGACACGTTGCCAATCTCGGCATGTATGTCGACATCACCGCGCGCAAGCAGAACGAGGAGGCGCTGCGAGCCGCGAAAGACGAGTTGGAGCGGCGCGTCGTGGAGCGGACAGCCGAACTGGTCGCCGCAGGGGAGAAGATCCAGGCCGAGCGCCAGCGCCTCTACGATGTGCTCGAAACGCTGCCCGCGATGATCTGCCTGCTGACGCCCGATCATCACGTGGCCTTTGCCAACCGTGGCTTCCGCGATCAATTCGGCGAGGCCAACGGCCGGCGCTGCCACGAATACCGTTTCGGGCTCGCCGAGCCCTGTGACTTCTGCGAGAGCTACGACGTCCTCAGGACCGGCCAACCGCATCATTGGGAAGTCACGACCCCTGACGGCAAGACGGTCATCGAGGCACACGACTACCCCTTCACGGACGCGGACGGTTCCCCGCTGATTCTGGAGATGGATCTCGACATCACAGAGCGCAAGCGGGCCGAGGCGGCCTTGCTCGATCGGACGGAGAAGCTGCGGGCGATGGCGTCGGAGCTGACCCTGGCCGAACAGCGTGAGCGGCAGAAGCTGGCCCGGGTGCTCCACGACGGCCTCCAGCAGCTCCTGGTCGCCGGGAACCTGCGGCTGGCGAGGATGGGACGGTCCTCGGATTCGTCCGCGCGCCAGGTTGCGCAGGAAGTCAGCGAGTTGCTGAGCACGTCCATCGAAACGTCTCGCAGGTTGACGGCCGAGTTATCGCCGCCGGTCCTCGAGGAGAGCGGGCTGGTGGCGGCGCTCGAATGGCTGGCGCGGTGGGTCGAAGAAAAACATCACCTGACGATGTACCTGGAGGCGCAGGGACCGGAGCCGACGGTCGGACCGGACGTCGCCATCATGCTCTTCCACGCCACGCGCGAACTCCTGTTCAACGCCGTCAAGCACGCCGGGGTGACGGCCGTTCGCGTGAGGGTCGACCGGGGACACGATGACATCCGCATCACGGTCACCGATGAGGGCGCCGGATTCGATCCCGCGAAAGTCCGTACCGAGGGGGGCGTCACCGGGAAGTTCGGGTTGTTCAGCATCCGCGAACGCCTGGGCATGCTCGGTGGGCGCCTGGAGATCGACAGCGCTCCCGGCCGGGGCAGCCGCTTCACGCTGGTCGCGCCGCTCGCCGCGCCGTCTGCCGCGGTGGCCCAGGCCGAGGGCCGGGACGAAGGTCGCGGTCAGGTATCCGTGGTCCTCGCCCATCCGGGGGTCAAGGTGGCCGAGGACGCCATTCGGGTCGTGCTCGTGGACGACCATGTCGTCGTGCGCCAGGGCCTGGCATGGTTGCTCCGTGCCGAGCCGGACATCGCGATCGTCGGGGAGGCGTCCGACGGCCCATCCGCCGTGACCCTGGTCACCCAGGTTCGGCCCGACGTCGTGCTGATGGACATCTCCATGCCCGGCATGAACGGCATTGAAGCGACCCGGATCATCCATGCCGAGATGCCGGAGGTTCGCGTGATCGGCCTGTCGATGTTCGATGAGGCCGACCAGGGCAGCGCCATGCGCCAGGCCGGGGCTGTCGGATACGTTTCCAAGAGCGGTCTCGCTGACACCCTCGTGGATGCCATCCGGCGGTTGGCCAGGAACTGAAACACACCGTCCCGCTCGAGGCGGAGACTCTGCTGGCCTCGCACGAGGGTTGACGCTCTCTAACGCTCCGCCTGCACCGGCTTCGAGAATCGCGCCGCGTCGATCGGCCGATTGACCTGGATGTCGGAGAACTTCATGTCGGAGACGGATTCCCAGTCGGTCACGCGAACCGAATACGCGACCTGGACTCCACTGACCAGCCGATAGTCGTCGTAGTCGATCTGGACGGGCAGGCTGCCGAGCGGCGTCCTGAGGTCGATGGCTCGCCTGAGAAGCAGACCCGACGAGCGATCGAAAGAGAGGGTCTCGAGCACGTCCGCCGAACGCTGGCCGCGGATGACGATCGCCTGGTGCCCGTTCACCCGTCCGTAGCTTCTGACCGCGAGCTTCTGATATCCAGCCTTCAACCGAAGTGGCAGCGCGAGTTCCGCCATCAGGCCGACATACCAGCTCTCGATGCCCTCGAGTTCGCGCGACCGCGGTCCGGCCTGCACCCAGCCGTCCTTGCCGTCGAAGGCGCGGGTGGCCGGTGGTGTGGTGTCGATCGTGATCCGGTAGAGTCCGGCGGCTGTGTCCTCCAGTGTCACGTTCTCGGCCTGTCCACGTCGGTCGGTCAGCTTCCCGCGCCGGATGCGCGTCTTCAGTGACTCGAGCGCCGCCCGGCCTCCGGATGAGTCGGCATACTTGTCGAGAACCTGATCGACCGTCTCCGTCGGTCGCGCGGCACCGGCCCCGCGACCCTGCGGGCCTCCGGCCATCTGGCCCCGCTGACCAGCAGGCGCGGCCTGGCCGGGAGCAGGCGCACTGGCGCTTCCTCTGCCTCCAGGCGGCATCGCGGCGAGCTGTTCGGCCGTCAGAGCTTGCGACAGGGGCGGAAGCGGACTCGGCTCCCGGCGCGACTGGTGACAGCTCGCGCACGTCATCCGTTCCTGGGAATTGAAGTACTGGGTGTTGATGCCGCGCACCATCTGGATCATCTTCCGGGCCGTGAGCTTCTGCTCGCGATCGTCCTTCTCGAACGCAAACTCGCCGCGCTCGTCGCGCACGTGGCACGAGAGGCAGTTGACCCCAAGCGAGGCCGACATGAAGACCATCGCGTCGTGCAGGCGAGCGGCCGGCACATCCTGCAGGACCTGGATGTTCTTGTAGACCTCGGCCGCGGACTTGCCGGCCTCAGGAGGCGCGGCGGCCGACTGCGCGAGCGAGATCGTTGCGGACGAGCCGAACAGGACGACCGACACGGCGAGGCGAAGCGACGAGTGGATCCTCAGATACACAGGCGTTTCCTCCAGGCGACAGGCGTGCGGCCGGCCCTGTGGCCGGGCGCGCGATGACAGATGGCAGGATACCAACATTAGACATCGAATCGGGAGGACGGGTCGAGCGCGAGGCCGGATCCGATCCGGAGGCGGAAGGGCGGACGAATCAGCTGTGAGTCTTACTCGATCTCGGCGTGCGGACTGTCCGGCGTGTGATTCCGCGCGACGACCGCCTCGAGCAGCGTGTCCATCGCGGCGATGACGACGGGGCCAATCACGAGCCCGATGAATCCGAATGCCGCCATGCCTCCGAGCAGGCTGATGAACACCAGCAGCCCGTTCATCGTCGTGCGGCCGCTCAGGAGCATCGGCCGGAGGAAGTTGTCGGCCATGCCAATCACCCCGATCCCGACAGCCACCAGGACGATGCCGCGCCAGATATCGCCCGAGAGCAGGAGCCACAACGCCGCGGGTCCCCACACCAGGCCGGAGCCGACCATCGGAACAAGCGAGAGGAACGCCGTCATCACGGCCCAGAAGACCGGCGCTCTGAACCCGAGCATCCCGAGAGCCAGACCCGTCAGCCCGCCCTGAATCGCCGCGACGGCAAAGGTCGATCCGACGGTGGCGACGACGAGGTCGTGCGTCTGGCGCAGGATCTGATCGCGCCGCGCCGGCTCGAACGGCAGCAGCTGGCGGAGCCGATCGACGATACGAGGGCCGTCCCGGAGGAAGAAGAACAGGCCGAACATCATGACGACGGTCTGGAAGAGGAAGCTGGCGAGGTTGCCGAGCACCGATGTCGCGTTCGTGGCGAGAAAGGCGCCGACTGACTTCATGAGTCCGGCGAGGCCGGATGTCGGATCCGCCGGCAGGGACACGAGCGGGACTCGCGACCTCAGGGCGTCCCACCATTCCTGGATTCGCGCGGGCGTCGGCAACTGGAACCCTGAGGCCTGCACGGTATGAATCTGCGTCGTGATTTCACGCACGAGCAGGACGAGCACGAAGACCGCCGGAACGACCACCACCAGGACGGCCAGGCCGGTCGTGGCCGATGCCGCCCAGGTTTCACCGAGCCGCCGGACGAGGCGATCGCGCACCGGGTACATCACCATGGCGAAGACGGCGGCCCACGCCAGCGGCGCCAGGAACGGACCGACGACGAGGAATGCCAGGTATCCGATGATCAGGACGACGGCGTAGAAGACCAGCAGGACGAAGCGCTCGCGCTCGGCAAATCCGTGGGACATCGTAGGGAAGTGTACAGGAAGTCAGCCGGACTTCGCCCAGTTCCTATTATTCTGGTAAGGTATCGATCTGGAGGGCTTCCGATGCTCAAGAAGATCCTGCTGGTGGTCGTCGCCGTCCTCGTCGCGCTCGCTGTGACCATCGCCCTGCAACCCTCGACCTTCAAGGTGACCCGGACCGCTTCGATTGCCGCGCCTCCGGCGCAGGTCTTTGCGCTCGTCAACGACTTCCACAAGTGGAGCGCCTGGTCGCCGTGGGCCACGCTCGATCCGGCGATGAAGGAGACCTATTCCGGCTCGCCTTCCGGGAACGGCGCGGTCTATGCGTGGACCGGCAACTCCGAGGTGGGTGAAGGGCGCATGACCGTTCTGGAGAGCAAGCTCGGCGAGCTCGTCCGAATCAAGCTCGAGTTCCTGAAGCCATTCGCTTCCACCAGCGACACCGAGTTCACCTTTGCCGGTAGCGGCAACGCGACGTCGGTGACCTGGGTCATGTCGGGAGACAACAACTTCCTCTCAAAGGCGATGTGCCTGTTCATGGGCGGGATGGACAAGATGATCGGTCCCGATTTCGAGCGAGGCCTCGCACAGATGAAGACGGTGGCCGAGGTGCAGAAACCCTCCAGCGAGGCCGGCGTCAACAGGTAGCTGGATCGCAACTCCTACGCGCTCTCGGGGCGGGAGGGAGTAGAATCCGGCCGTGTCGCCGGCCACCATCGACAACCCGATCCTGAATTCGCCCTACCACGAGCCGACCCGCCATTTCCGGTTCGACGATGAGGGGATCACGGAGGAGGTGGTGGCGGGGCGGCGGGTGAGCGGGTATTTCGTGCCCATCCCGCAGCCGAAGAAGAAGGGCGTGCAGCTCTCGTTCGGCCCTGAGTGGATCGACGGCCGGTTCAAGGAAACCGAGTTCATCAATCGCATCCGGGGACGGGTCGGTCAGTGGCGCCAGAGCGGGCACCCGGGCGTCACGGCCGTGACCAGGCGCCTGCTCGACTACTGGACCGATCCGCATCGCGACAAGCCGCTGTTCTTCTGCCAGATCGAAGCGGCCGAGACGGCCATCTATCTTGCCGAGGCCGCTCGCAAGCGCGGCGACGGGTGGATCGAGACCGAGCTGCGGGCGGCACACGAGATCTACAACCCCGGTCTGCCCCGCGTCGCGTTCAAGATGGCGACCGGCGCCGGCAAGACGCTCGTGATGGCGATGCTCATCGCCTGGCAGGCGCTCAACAAGCTGCAGGACCGGCAGGACGCACGCTTCTCCGACGCCTTCCTCATCGTTACCCCCGGCATCACGATTCGCGACCGCCTTCGCGTGCTGCTGCCGACCGACCCAGACAACTATTACCGGCAGCGCGACATCCTGCCGCCCGATCTGCTCAATCGTCTGGCCCAGGCGCGCCTGGTCATTACGAACTTCCACGCGTTCCTGCCGCGGGATCGCGGCGACGCCGCACGACTGACCAAGTCCATCCTCACACGCGGCGAGCGGAGCGCATTCGTGGAATCGCCTTCCGAGGTCGCCCGGCGCGTCTGCCGCGACCTGGGCGGCCGAAAGCACCTCGTCGTCATCAACGACGAGGCCCATCACTGTTACCGGAGCAAACCGGAGGACCCCTCCACGGAGAACGACGGGTCCACGAAGCTGACCGGCGAGGAACGGGTCGAAGCGGAGAAGCGAGAAGAGGAGGCCCGGGTGTGGATCTCCGGCCTGGACGCCGTGAAGGACAAGCTGGGCATCCGCGCCGCGTACGATTTGTCGGCGACGCCGTTCTTCCTGCGCGGTTCCGGGTATCGGGAGGGCTTTCTCTTTCCGTGGGTCGTGTCCGACTTCTCCCTGATCGATGCCATCGAGTCCGGCATCGTCAAGGTCCCGCGAGTGCCGGTGGCCGACGATTCGATGACCGGCACGCTTCCGACCTACCGCGAGCTGTGGCCGCGCATTCGCGAGGACCTGCCTCGCAAGGGACGCAAGACCGAGGCGGTGACCGGCGAACCCAAACTGCCGGCAGAGCTGCAGGGCGCTCTGCACAGCCTCTACGGGCACTACGAACAGGCCTTCAGGCGGTGGCAGGCGAACGCAGAGGCGCAGGCACGCGGCCTGACACCGCCGGTGTTCGTCGTGGTGTGCGCGAATACGAATGTCTCGAAGCTCGTGTTCGATTACGTGGCCGGGTGGGAGAAGCCGATTGCCGGCGGAAATCGCGTGCTTGTGCCGGGCCAGCTTCCGCTGTTCAGCAACGTGAACGGCGGCGGATGGCTGGACCGGCCCAACACGATGCTCATCGATTCGCGGCAGCTCGAGTCGGGCGAGGGCATGAGCCCGGAGTTCAAGAGGATCGCGGCCACCGAGATCGAGGAGTTCAAGGCCGAGTATCGCGCGCGGTTCCCCGGACGGGACGCAGATGCCCTGGAAGATGAGGATCTGTTGCGCGAGGTGATGAACACCGTCGGCAAGCCGGGCAAGCTCGGCGAACACATCCGGTGCGTGGTGTCGGTGTCGATGCTCACCGAAGGGTGGGACGCCAACACCGTCACTCACATCCTGGGCGTGCGGGCCTTCGGCACTCAGCTCCTGTGCGAACAGGTCGTGGGACGAGGCCTGCGCCGCATGAGCTATGCCGTCAACGAAGACGGGATGTTCGAACCGGAGTACGCGGAGGTCTACGGGGTGCCGTTCTCCTTCATCCCGACCTCCGGCGTCGGGCCCATACCCAAGCCGCCTCGCCTTTCGACGCGTGTCCGGGCCCTCGACGAGCGCCGGGACTGTGAGATCACGTTTCCGCGCGTGACAGGCTATCGGTACGACATCGCATCGGAGCGGCTGTCGGCCAGCTTCTCCCCGGATTCGCGGTATGTCCTCTCGACCGAAAGCATCGCCACCATCACCGAACTTCGGCCGATCGTCGGGGAGGAGAGCGTGCATACGCTCGACGATCTGAAGACGCGCCGCCCGAACGAGGTCGCCTTCCGCCTGGCAAAGCTCACGCTCGAGACGGTACTTTCCGGCCGAATCGGCCTTGGCCGATTCGGCCGTCCCGAGCGAGCGCGCGGATGCGCGCGAGTCGAAGGGCGGCGTCTCCGTCTCGGCCGGCTCGGCCGCGGACGGAACGCGTGACGGGTGTAGCCCTGGGGCTTCAGCCCCAGGGTCGCCGAAGGCGATGGAGCATTCGACGCGCCCATGGCTCTTTCCCCAGATCCTCGCCATCACGAAGCGATGGCTGGCCGAGTGCCTGAAGCTCAAAGACCACACATTCCCGCAACTCCTCCTCCTGGCGGAGTTCGCCCACGACGCGGCCGATCGCATCTACCAGTCGATTGCGGCAGGCGCCGAACAGGCCGCCGCGCTCAAACCGATCCTGCGGCCCTACGACGTTGTCGGATCGACGCGGTACGTGGACTTCGACACCATCCGCCCCGTCTTCTCGACCCGCGCCGACAAGTGCCACGTGTCGCACGTCGTGGCGGACACCGGCGCCTGGGAACAGAAACTGGCGCAGGTGCTCGAGGAACTCCCCGAGGTGCGGTGCTACGTCAAGAACCACAACCTCGGTCTGATCGTTCCCTACATGCTGAGTGGCGACGAGCACGCGTACTACCCCGACTTTGTCGCGCGCGTGGATGACGGGCGTGGGATGGGCGATCTGCTGAACCTTCTCATCGAGGTGAGCGGCGAGGCCCGAAAGGACAAGGCGGCCAAGGTGGCCGCGGCGCGCACGCTCTGGGTGCCCTCCGTCAACAATCACGGCGGATTCGGCCGGTGGTCGTTCGTC
This sequence comes from uncultured Acidobacteriota bacterium, assembly GCA_963695795.1. Classification (GTDB taxonomy): domain Bacteria; phylum Acidobacteriota; class Vicinamibacteria; order Vicinamibacterales; family JAKQTR01; genus CAVOHU01. The sequence continues at coordinate 778,539 of CAVOHU010000005.1, forward strand.
GAAGTCACCGACGTTTACGATGCGATCGGGCCGATCAGGCGGGCCATCCTGGTGCGGTGATCCTGCGATTCCATTATGGAGCTATAATGGAACCATCAGGGGCAAATGATGCCGGTGGATTTCTCCGTCAAGAACGTTCCGGATCGCGTGGCAAAGGCGCTGCGGGCGCGCGCAAAGCGCCATCACCGATCGCTCCAGGGCGAGCTGCTCGCGCTGCTGACCGAGGCCGCATCGGCCACGACCGGTGCCCTGGCCGACCCGGAGCATAGCCAACCCGCGGCGGTGCGAGAGGCTGCCGAGCCTTGGGGTGAGGAAACCGTCCGCGCCAAGAGCGGCGAATTCGGTCACCCGGTGTCTGCCCCAGCCGTGCCGGTTCCACTGGGGCAGATCAGCGACTTCTGCCGGCGCTGGAAGATCCGTGAGCTCGCCCTGTTTGGTTCGGTCCTGCGCGACGATTTTCGGCCGGACAGTGACATCGACGTGCTCGTGCGGTTCGAGCCGGACGATCCGTGGAGCCTCTTCGACCTCGGCGACATGCAGGCCGAGCTGTCGTCGATCTTCGGACGCAAGGTCGATCTGGTCGAACGCGCGGCGGTCGAGCAAAGCCGCAACTGGATTCGCCGGCGCCACATCCTGGAGAATCACCGGGTGATCTATGCGGCGTGACGAGGCGGTTCTCGCCGACATGCTGGAATTCGCGCAGGAGATCCTCACGTTCACTGCCGGCCTCGATGAGGCCGCCTTCGCGGCCAATCACATGGTCCGGGCGGCCGTTCTCCATCATTTGATGCTGCTCGGGGAGGCCGTCCGCCGGGTGTCGCATTCCCTGAAGGCCGCCCATCCCGAGGTGCCGTGGTCCAGGATCTCCAACCAGCGAAACATCCTCATCCATGACTACGATGAGGTGCGGCTGCCGAAAGTCTGGAGAGTCGTGGCGACGGAGGTGCCTTCGCTTGTCACGGTGCTCGAGCCGATCGTCCGGCAGCTCAGCCCGCCGGCCCAGACCTCTTGAGATCCTCATGGCCAAGAAGAAGCCCGCCAGTCCGACGCCGATCGAAGCGATTCGCCACAAAGACACGCGCGTCAACATCCCGACCGAGGAGCTGCGCGACTTCGTGGTCGAAGGACGAGCAGAAGCCGCGGATCGGTGCTCTACCCGCGCGACCCGACGCTCGACCCGCAGCTCGTCTGGAGGGGCAAGGACGCGCAGGACGCCGAGGCGCTCGCCGTGCCCGTCGTGCCGATCTACATCCAGGAGAAGATCCACCCGCAGGCGCTCATCGAGAACCTGCGCGACACGGCCAAGGCTGGCGAGCCCGAGCCCGAGCAGCTCCTCTTCTCGGACTTCAACGGCCTGCCCGAGGAGTTCGACCAGCGCGTGGACTTCTACCACCACGAGCGGCAACTGGTCGAACCGGATGATCCTGGGCGACTCGCTGCTCGGTGATGACGAGCCTCGCCGAGAAGGAGGGCCTCAAGGGCCAGGTCCAGACGATCTACTTCGACCCGCCCTACGGCATCAAGTTCGGCTCGAACTGGCAGGTCTCGACGCGCAAGCGCGACGTGAAGGACGGCAAGGTCGAGGACGCCACGCGCCAGCCCGAACAGATCCGGGCCTTCCGCGACACCTGGCAGCTCGGCATCCACTCGTACCTCGCCTACCTTCGCGACCGCCTGACGGTCGCCCGCGACCTCCTCACCGACACCGGCAGCATCTTCGTCCAGATCGGCGACGAGAACGTCCACCTCGTGCGGTGCGTGCTGGACGAGGTGTTTGGGAGCGAGAACTTCGTGTCGCTCATGATCGCGTTCGCGAAGACGACGAGCGCACCACCGGCGACTTCCTCGCCGAACACGACCGACTTCCTCCTCTGGTACGCGAAGGACAAGTCGCGTGCGAAGTACCGGCCAGCTGTACTCGCGAAAAGGTCGCGGGCGAAGCTGGAGCGACAGCGTATGGCTGCGTCGAGCTCGCCGATGGCAATCGACGCGGCGCGACACCTCGAGGAGCGCGACGATGCGTCAGCGATACCGACCGGCGCTCGGCGTGTTCCGGCTCGACAACCTGACATCGCCACGGCGTACGCGAAGGCGCGAACCGGTTACTTTCCGGTCGAGTTCGACGGACGAAGTTACCTTCCGCCAAGCGGCGAATGGACGACACATCGCGAGGGAATGGACCGGCTTCGAGTCGGCCGGCCGTCTTGAGTCAGCCGGCAGACAGCCTCTCGCTACGTCCGGTACCTCGACGACTTCCCTGCGTATCCCGCTGAACAACGTCTGGACGGACACGGTGACCGCTGGGTTCGCGATCCGACAAGGTCTACGTCGTCCAGACCAATCACGAAGGTCATCGAGCGCTGCCTCCTCATGACCACCGACCCCGGCGACCTCGTGCTCGATCCGACGTGCGGGTCGGGGACGACGGCGTATGTGGCCGAGCAGTGGGGGCGGCGCTGGATCACGATCGACACGAGCCGCGTGGCGCTGGCGCTCGCCCGCACGCGCCTCATGGCGGCGAAATACCCGTACTACCTGCTCGCCGATTCTCCCGAGGGCCGGCATGCGCAAGGAGGCCGAGCGTGACGCGGCCAGGTCGCCGCCGCCAGCCGCCAGCCGCCGACCTGCCGGCGACATCCGCCGCGGCTTCGTCTACAAGCGCGTGCCGCACGTCACCCTCAAGTCGATCGCCAACAACCCCGACATCCACGAGGGCATGACGCGCGAGGAGATCGACACGGCCATCGCCCGCCACGCCGACACCGAGCTGCTCTTCGACCAGCCGTACGAGGACCGCAAGCGCATCCGCGTGACCGGCCCCTTCACCGTCGAGAGCCTCTCGCCGCACCGCGTCCTCTCGACCGATGAAGAGCGCCCCGCCTCCGAGGCGGACGCCCAGCGGTCGCCTCGCGCGGTGCCTTTCGAGACGATGATCCTCGACAACCTGCGCAAGGCGGGCGTGCAGAACACGCGCAAGCAGGAGCGCCTCGTCTTCGACCGCCTCGAGCCGATGCGCCGGCGCCTGGGTTCACGCGCACGGGGAGTACGTCGATGCGCGACAAGAAGCTCAGGCGCGTCGCCGTCTCGATCGGTCCCGAGCACGGCACCGTCGGGCCGCTCCACATCCGGGAGGCCGCCAAGGAAGCCGTCCAGGGCCTCGGCCACGACCTGCTCATCGTCTGCGGCTTCGCCTTCGACCCGCACGTCACCGAAGAGGCGAAACGCTACGGCAGCCTGACCGTGCTCGTCACGCGCATGAATCCCGACCTCGCGATGGGCGACGAGCTGCTCAAGAAGACCGGCGCGGGCAACCTCTTCATGGTGTTCGGCGAGCCCGACATCGACATCCATCCGGTCGGCACCGACGGCATGCTGAGCGTCGAGCTGCACGGCCTCGACATCTACGATCCGACGACCGGCGCGGTGCGCAGCTCGTCGACCGACGACATCGCGTGCTGGTTCATCGACACGGACTACAACGGCGAGAGCTTCTTCGTGCGCCACGCCTACTTCACGGGCGCCGACGAGCCCTACGAGAAGCTGAAGCGCGCGCTCCGCGCCGAGATCGACGAGGCGGCGTGGAGCAGCCTCTATTCCACCGTCAGCCGCCCGTTCGCCCCGCCCGTCAACGGGCAAGATCGCCGTCAAGGTGATCAACCACTACGGCGACGAGGTGCTGAAGGTGTTCACGGTGTAGGGCAGGGAGCCGTCATCGACGACGGCTCGGGCCGGCGCTACCGGCGATCTCGAACGAGCGGGATCAGCTTCCGTCCGCCCGCGTTCAGCGCCGGTCCCGGATCGAGCATGAAGCAGGTGCCATTCCCTTCGCTGCGCAGGGCGATGGCGGCAGTCGGGCAGACCTCGGCCGCGCGCCTCGCGGCGGTCGGAAGCCCCTCGAGCAGCGTCCCTCGGAGCGGCACCGCGACGGCGGCCTCGAAGCCGCGCCCGACAATCGCGAGGCCCAGGCCATCCGCCGCCTCGGACGCCGCCTTCACGCAGGCGCCGCAGAGGATGCACTTCCCCGGCTCGTAGACGATCTCCGGATGAGTGAGGTCGCGGCTGAACCTGCGGCGCGCGCCCGCGTACCGGGACGGGTCGGCTCCGTATTCGGTCGCGTATTGACGAAGCTGGCAGGTCGACGCCTTCCAGCATCCACACGTGGCGCACCGGCTGGCCTCGGCGTGCGCGACCTCGGCGGAGAACCCCAGCTCCACTTCGTCGAACGATTGCACCCTCGCCGCAGCGGGCAATTCGGGCATCGGCGCGCGAGGAGACTCCTCGACCGTGCGGTAGAACTCGGCCAGTTCGAGATCGTCGAAGTGGCCGATCAACACGTTGACCATTTCCGGGTCGCCGACGACCGGCCGCCCGCCCAGGTACTGGTCGATGGAGACCGCGGCGAGTCTGCCTGCGGCGACGGCCCGCACCGCGAGGTCGGCACCCGTCACGGCGTCGCCGCCGGCGAAGACGCCGGGGACGCTCGTCGAGAGCGTGGCCGGATCCGCGGCGATGCCGCGCGCGGTCAGTTTCAGGGCGCCCGCCCCAAGCGACGCTCCCTCGACGGTCTGGCCGATCGCCGCGATGACGCACGAGGCGTCGATCGTGAATTCCGAACCGGGTATCGGCACGGGCCGCGGCCGCCCGCTCTCGTCCGGCGCTCCGAGCTGCATGCGAACGCACGAGAGGTGCAGCGTGCCGTCGCTCGAACGCTCGAGCCGAACCGGCGCGGCCAGCGTCTCGACCCGCACACCTTCGGCCTCTGCCGCTTCGACCTCGGACATCAGGCACGGCATTTCGCGACGCGAGCGGCGGTAGAGAACGGTCACCGATTCAGCGCCGAGCCGGACGGCGGTGCGCGAGGCGTCCATCGCCGTGTTGCCTCCGCCGAGAACGAGGACGCGAGAACCTAGCCTGGTCTGACCGCCTTCGCTACCGCCACTGCGGTCCGCCGAAGCTCCGAGAGGAGGCGGAAGACCCGGCCTACGAGTCGCGTCGCCGGCGTCGTCTTCCTTCGCGGTCTCGGCCAGGAAGTCGACGGCCGGAAGCGCAAGCTCCTCACCCGGACAATCCAGCCCGCGCGAACCCTGCGCGCCAATCGCGAGAAACACGGCGTCGTATTCGTTCCTCAGGCCATCGAGCGTGAGGTCGGACCCGAGACGTTGCCGCATCCGGAATTCGCCGCCGAGCAGCCGGATGATGTCAATCTCCTGGGCAAGCATCCGGCGGGGCAGGCGGAAGGCGGGAATGCCGTACCGGAGCATCCCGCCTGGTGCGTCGTGCGCGTCGAAAATGGTGACCGCGTGACCGCGCCTCAGCAGGTGGTACGCGGCGGTCAGGCCTCCGGGACCCGCGCCGACAACGGCGGCACGCTTACCCGATGCCGGTTCCCTCCGGGGCACGTATCGCCGATCGGACTCGAGATCGGTATCGGCCGCGAATCGATGGAGGCTGCCGACTGCGAGCGCATCGCCCTTGTCGCAATGATGGCAGCGCTGCTCGCAGAGTCGCGGGCAGATGCGGCCGAGCGCGCCGGGCAGTGTCAGGAAATCCGATGCGATCTCGGCCGAGCGCGCGGTGCGACCGGCCGCCACCTCGGTGAGGAACCCCGGGATATCGAATCGGGCCGGGCAGCCGGAGCGGCACGGCCCGATGCAGTCGCCCGCATGATCGGAGAGAAGCAGCTCGAGCGCCATTCTTCGCGAAGCCCTGATCTCGTCCGAGTTCGTGCGGACCTTCAGTCCTTCGGAGACCGGCGCGGCGCACGAGGGCAGGTGGCTCTCACGCCCATCGACCTGCACGGCGCACAGGAAACAGGACGCCGACGGCGGGAAGCCCTCGACGTGGCACAAGGTCGGGATGCGGATCCCGAGCCTGCGCGCGGCCTCGAGGATCGTCGTGCCGGCGTCGACGGTTATTTCGCGATCGTCGATTGCGAGAGTCACCATGATTCGCGCGTCACCGTATCGAGTTCGCCCTCAGGCTGGGGGCTGGAGGCCCTGCTCGGCCTGAAGCCCGAAGCCTGGAGCCTGCTGCCAGCTCAGCTCACGCCAATCGCCTTCTCCGGACACGCTGTGACGCACATGCCGCAGCGCGTGCAGAGGTCGTCCGCCACTTCGTGCTTCACATACGGCCGAATGGCGATCGCCCCGGCCGGGCAGGCCTGAGCGCAGAGCGTGCATCCATTGCAGTTGTCGAGCACGCGGTAGTGGATGAGCGGTTTGCACACCGCTGCCGGGCACCTTCGTTCGCGGATGTGCGCTTCGTACTCGTCCCGGAAGTACCGCAGCGTCGTCAGCACGGGATTCGGGGCAGTCTGGCCGAGGCCGCACAGGCTCCCGCGACGGACGGCGCCGCCGAGCTCCTCGAGCGTTTGCAGATCGTGCTCGTGACCATGGCCATCGCAGATCCGCTCGAGAATCTCCAGCATGCGCTTGGTGCCGATGCGGCAGAAGGTGCACTTGCCGCACGACTCGGCCTGGGTGAAGTTGAGGAAGTAGCGCGCGATCTCGACGGCGCAGTCGTGATCGTCGAGAACGACGAATCCACCCGATCCCATGATGGCGCCGGTCTTCGCGAGCTCCTCGAAATCGATGCGCGTGTCGGCCAGGCGCGACGGGATGCAGCCGCCGGACGGCCCGCCCGCGAGCACGGCCTTGAACGCCCGGCCTTGCTTGATGCCGCCGCCGATGTCCTCGACGATTTCGCGAATCGTGATGCCCATCGGCACCTCGATGAGCCCACCTCGCCTGACCTTCCCGGCGAGCGAGAACACCTTGGTGCCCTTCGACGTCGCCGTGCCGAGGGCCGCGAACGCCTCGGGCCCGTGCCGGACGATCCACGGCACGCACGCGAGCGTCTCGACGTTGTTGATGAGCGTCGGCTTGCCCCATAGCCCCGACTCCGCGGGGTAGGGCGGCCGCGGCCGCGGCATGCCACGCTGGCCCTCGATCGACTGGATGAGCGCGGTTTCCTCGCCGCACACGAACGCGCCCGCGCCCTCGCGGACGTGGAGCGTGAAGCTGAACGTGGAGCCGAAGATGTTCCTGCCGAGGAACCCGGCGGCTTCAGCCTTCTCGATCGCGGCACGCACGTGCCGCACGGCGATCGGGTACTCGCGGCGGACGTATACGATACCCTTCGCCGGCGCCCACGGCGTAGGCGGCGATGATCAGGCCCTCGATCACCCTGAACGGATCGGCTTCGAGCACGGCCCGGTCCATGAACGCGCCGGGATCCCCTTCGTCGGCGTTGCAGATCACGTAGCGGACCGGATCCTGGGCCTGACGGGTGATCGCCCACTTGGTCGCAGTCGGAAATCCCGCGCCGCCCCGGCCGCGCAGGCCCGCCCTGCGGATCTGATCGATCACCGCCTCCGGCGCCTGCTGGCGGAGGCACTGTTCCAGGGCATTCATGCCGTCGCGCGCGCGATAGTCCTCGATCGAGAGCGGATCGATCTCCCCGCAGTTCTCGAGCACGATCCGCACCTGCTTCGACGTGTACGGAGAGGATCCGACTTCCCTCGTGTCGATCTGTGTCCACGCGCGATCGTCTCGCAGCTTCGCGCCCAGGTCCCTAAATCCCTCGCGCAACAGCGGGAGCACGCCGGATGTCGGGACGTGGCGCCTCACGATCATCCTGGCGTCGCCCTCGTCGACGTTGCCATAGACGGTCCTGCTGCCGTTCGCCACGACCTCGACGAGCGGCTCGCTGTGGCACATCCCGGCGCATCCGACCGGCTTGAGCACGGCGCCGCCGCCCGCCGCGTCAATCTCCGCCGCAAGGGCATCGCGGACGGCCAGCGCGCCGGCCGCGACACCGCAGGACCCGACACCAATCCGGATCTCGACTGCGCTCGCTGACGGCCGGGAGCCCCGGGCCCGCTTGACCGCGGCGGGTGACGCGTCCTGCTTCGGCTGGCGATGGAGGCGGCCGTTGTGCGGACGAGCCGCGTCCGAGTCGAGAAGGCCCTGGAGCAGGCCCGCGGCGGAGAGCGCCGTCAGCCGGCCGTAGATGCTCTCGTCTAAGGTGACGACGGGAGCGAGGCTGCACGAGCCGACGCATGCGACGCGCTCGATGGTGAATCCGCCGTTGCGATCCGTGTCGTCATCGCCCTGCAGGCCGAGCCTGCGGCGCAGTTCCGTGCGGATCTCGACCGCGCCGGCGACATGGCACGCCGTTCCCTCACACACACGGATGATGTGCCTGCCGGTTGGCCGATGGCGGAACTGGCCGTAGAACGAAGCGACACCCGCCAGCTGGGCCGGCGTGATCTCGCTCTGTTCGCACACGCGTTCGAGGGCGATGTGGGGAAGGTACCGATATCGCGTCTGCAGCGCCTGCAGGACGGGGATCAGCGCGGACGCGTCTCGTCCTTCGGCACTGAGGATCTCCTCAACCGGGGCGAGATCGACCATCGGCGGAGCGGCCGGACCCACCACAAGCTGGCGATCCGTGTCCGGAAACGCGCCGCCAGCGGCTCCATCCTTGGCTGCGGGCGCGAATGCGGTGGCGAGCGCGACCGGTCCGCGGGCGACGGCAAACAACTCGACCAGTTCCCGTGGGACCCCGAACCAGTCCTCGCGGGCAGGCCGCAGCCATTTGAACCAGGCGAGGAACACGCCGGCCGAGATCAGGAACGTGATGCCCCCGTACCGGTAGATCAGGCGCCGGACGACGAGCTCCTCGTGCTGCCGAACGAGCTCGGGCTGAAGAACCTTCTGGATCTCGGCATCTGTTCTTGCCTGCCGCTTCATCACCTCGACGCGCGACAGCTCGCCCGGTGTCACGAGTTGGGAGTGAATGAAGTAGCCGACGAGCAGCCCCGCGGCAATCGCCGCGACCGAGAGCGCCACTGTGCCGATCCACGCGCGCACGATCGGGACGAGCCGCGGCGTTTTCACGGCTTGTAGACCTGCATCGGATAGCTGTCGCCCGTCGGGATGCCGCGACGCTCGAGCTCGATCGGGCACGACTCGTAGCATCTCGCGCACGCGAGGCACGACGCGCGGTCAGCCCGGAGCTTCCTGATGGCGCCAAACGGGCAGGCGTCAGCGCAGAGCCCGCAGTCGGTCTCACGCCCCGGCGTGATGCTGACGTTCTTCCAGGCGACTCGCGACAGCACCGCGAGGATGCCGCCGTAGGGGCACAGCCAGCGGCAGTACGGCCGGCCGACGAACATCCCGAGCACGATGAACGACGCGCCGAGCGCGAGCATGTTGAAGGGCGCCGAGATGCGGAAGAGCCCGATGAACGGGTCGTACTCGCAGATCAGGAACCGGCGGCCGAGATTGATGTGCCAGGAGCCGATGGTCGCCTGCAGGCCCCAGCCGGCAAGCCAGACTGCCGCCGCGAGGTAGACATACGGCAGCCAGCCGAGCGCCCGATCGAGCCTCTCGGGCACCTTGACGGGCTTGAGGAGCACGACGTCCTGGATCGCTCCGAGCGGGCACACTCCGCCGCAGAAGACGCGGCCGACCAGCAGCGTCGCGGCGAGCGGCAGGAAGAAGAAGGCAATGACCCCGAACGACATCAGGTAGCGCGGATCCACGAGCGAGAGCGTCACGTTCTGGATCGCGCCGATCGGACAGATACAGCCCTTGCGGTAGAACCCGAAATACGCGATGGCGGCCACGCTGAGCAGCAGCACCTCGTTCCGGTTCCGGCGCTTCAGGATGAGCCACGCGCCAAGCGCCAAGCCCCCCGCCAGCGCGCCGACATCGATCCAGCGGATGAGGGCTGCGCGGGGCTCGGGGTGCGTCGGCGTTGGAAAGCTGTAGACGCCGCCGAAATCCGGCGGCTTCTTCTGGTATTGCGCCGAGAGCGCGGCCGAGGCGAAGACGGCGAGGAGCAGAAGGAGCCAGAGCAGTTTTGCCCGGGCCGGCCGCGCGCTAACCACGCCCGAGCTCAGCCCAGGCCGCCACCGGAGCGATGCCGGGAACGGGCAGCCTGACGATGGCGCTGTCCGGGCACGCGATCTGAATCGCGCACTCGTTGCACTCGACGCAGCGATCGTAGCGAATCTCGAGGCGGAGCGACCCGTTTCCAGCAGGCGGCAGGCACGCCTTCACGCACTTCCCGCATCCGTCACACCGCGCTTCGTCGACGACGTATTCGTAGTAGTTGTTGTTCGGGTCCTCGGGGTCGTACTTGCCGACCACCCGCCGCTTCAGGGCATCCTGCGGGCAGACCTTGCCGGTCGGGATGCCCTTCTCGTCCGGCTTGCTCGTCACGTCCATGTAGGCCGGGCAGAGCATGCAGTAGCCGCACTTGTCGAAATCGTTCACCGCCTTGACGGCCGAGTGGCTCAGCACGCACGAGGTGCGGCAGAGGTCACACGACACGCACTTGACCGGGTCCACCTGGTAGACGGCGTTGGCCGACGCGCGGCGCGCGAGCAGGCCCGCGGCCCCGGCAATGGTCGCGAAACCCGCGAGCCGGCATGTCCGGTCGAGAAATCGGCGCCGCGTGCTCTTGTCGCTCATCCGCCCACCGCCTTGGTCGTCTCGGTGCCGGGCGCCGGGTTACGCGGTCGGGCGGCCGGCGAGAAGATCTTGACCTCGCGGCTCGCGTTGTCAGCCGTCACGATGCGTCCTTTCGAGTCCACGGAGAGAAAGATGTGCGTGCAGCCGGGGTGGAAGTTGTCCGGACCGATGAGGGCGACGAGCCGGCCGTCAGGCTCGAAGACCTTCACGCGAGCCACCATCTTCTCGCCAGTGACGATCCGGCCGTCGCGGGTGACGGCAATGTTGACCGGATTGCAGCAACCCACGAAGTCCTCAGGCGCGAGCATGCCGAACTTGCCAAACTTGCCGATTGGCTTGCCGTCCAGGGCCCAGGAGGTGACCTGGTGCCGTCCCGTGTCGGTGGCGAGGACGATTCCCCTGGAGTCCACGGCGATGTCGAGCGCCCGGTTCGGCAGCATGAAGCTGCCGGTCTTCGTCTGGTCCCCGATCACGCCGAGCTGCCGGCCGAGGGCGTCGTAGCGCCGGACGATTCGCGCGCTGGCGTCGGCGACGAGGATGTTCCCGTCGAACACCTTGATGGCGGTCACCTCCGCGGGCCTGTCGCGATCCCCCGCTTCGAATCCGCCCACGCGGTTTCCGTTGCTGTCGAAGATCTCGACTCGGCTTGCGGCACCGACATACACCCGGCCATCGGGGCCGATGCCGAGGCACCTCGCATTGGAGACCGCGCGCCACGAGCCGACCCGCGAACCGTCCGAGTTGTACGTCCTCACCTCATCGTCGCCGAGGACGAAGAGGCGGTCGCGCGAATCGGCGGCGACCCCGGCAACATAGCGCCGGAACGGGTCGGTCGAGGTCGCCCCCGCGAGCACCTTCACCAGCGCATACTGCCGTTCGATCTCCGGCCGAACGACAGTCGGTGCGGCCGCTGGCGCGAGATTCGGGCCAAGAGATGGCGCCGCGCTCGGGCTCGCGCCGGCGGCACCCGGCTTCGGCGTGGGCCGCACCCGCAACGAAGCGCCAAAGAGCGCGGCCAGGGCGCCCACGATCGCCGCGGGTGGAAACCACGACCTGGTGAGCCGGTCGCGGAGGTTGACAGGAGACGGATCAGGACGTTCGGAATCCATAACAGTCAGGCTCCAGGCTACGCTCCGTGTCTGGTAGGTCGGGTCTTCAGACCCGACGGGGTTGCCGGATCTGAAGATCCGGCCTACGAGCTTGGCGCCACCAGCCGCCAGCCTCCAGCCTCCCGCCCATCCATCATTTCTCCGCCGGTCCCACTTCCAGGCAGACCATCTGGTTCATGTCTCGAACCACGAGCCTGCCGTTCGAGAGCGCGAGCGGGCCCCAGACGTCCTCGCCGGAGAGGACCTGCGCGCTCGCCAGTTCCTTGTACTCCTTCGTGTTCGCCTCCACCAGGCGAAGCATGCCGGACTTGCCGTCGAGAATGTAGAACATCCCGTCCGCGAACATGAACCCGCCCAGGTCGAAGGTGCGTGTGGAGCCTGGGTCGCCCGATGTGACCGGGCTCTGCCAGACGACCTTTCCGTCGAGACCGAGGCACGTGAATCGGCCCCGCGTCTTGCTGCCGACGGCGAACAGGTGATTCTGGAACAGCACAGGCGTGTGGACCTCGGAATTGAACTGCGCCGCCGTCAGGTCGTAGAGCTTCCGAACGGTAAATCCCGCCGGTCCGCCCTGAACCTGGATCATCATGCTGCCGGCCTCGTAGCCGCTGGTGATGAAGATCCGGCCGTCGCCAATCGACAGCGGGGACGGGCACGCCGCCATCTTGATGGCGAACGGGATGCTCCAGAGAATCTTCCCATCGGCCGCCGCCACTCCCACGACCTTGTTCATCGTCATGTACAGATACTGCTTCACGCCGCCGATCGTCGCCGGCATGAGCGAGACGTGCGACATCACGTCCTTGTCCGGGTTCGGCGACCGCCAGACTTCCTTCCCGGTCGCCTGATCGAACATCACGACGAGGGCGTCGCCGCCGGTCGCGAGCACGACGCGCTCGCCGTCGAGGAGCGGATTCTGGCCCGCGTACCATCCTGGAATCGTCGCCTTGTAGTCCTGCACGAGGTTCTTCTGCCAGACGAGCTTGCCGGTCTTCGCGTCGAGCGCGTGAAACCGGCATTTCGGATCCAGCGAGAAGACCAGCCGCGTCCCGACCGCCGGCACGGTCCGGGTGATTCCGTGGCTCGGGCGAATCTCGACGGGATAGCTCCAGCGCCAGACGTCCTTGCCGTCGGCCATCGAAATCGCGCGGACCAGGTGCTCCTTTTTCGCGGCGTCGTAATCGTTCAAATACAGGATGCCGGCCTTGATCGCGGCGCCCGCGTACCCCTCGCACACCGGGGTCTTCCAGAGCACCTTCGGCCCGCCCTTCGGCCAGCTCCGGTAGAGCCCTTTCTCCGTGGCGATGTTGTCGCGACTGATTCCTCGGAATTGCGGCCAATCCGCGCCCGACAACGATGCGACAGCCAGGAAGAACAGCACACCTACGCGCATGACCATGTCCGGTGGAATCCTCTCAGGAGGGGAGGCAACCTTCCCGGGTTGCCGCTCCCTATGGTTTCACTTCGGAAAACCGCGTTCAAGGCTGACTAAGGTCGGATATCGGCCGCGTCCTATCCCAGCCCCTGGTCCAGATCCTCGAGGATGTCCTCGACGTCCTCGAGGCCGACCGACAGCCGGACGAGCCCGTCGCTGACGCCCTGCGCCAACCGGACGTCCCTCGACACCACGCTGTGCGTCGTCGAGGCCGGGTGGGTGATGAGCGTGCGCGCGTCTCCCAGGCTGACGGCCAGCGAGCACAGCTTCAGCTTGTTCATCAGCCTGGCGCCTGCCTCCACTCCGCCCTTGAGATCGAACGAGATCATCCCGCCGAACCCGCCCGGCATCTGCCGCCTGGCGAGCGCGTGCTGGGGATGAGAAGGGAGTCCGGGGTACGACACCGACGCGACCGACGGGTGCTCTTCGAGATGTCTGGCCACGTGAAGGGCGTTCTCGTTGTGGCGGTGCACGCGAAGCGGAAGCGTCTGCGATCCTCGCAGGATGAGATACGCGGTGAAGGGCGCCATGATCCCGCCGTAGTACCGCATCGGCTCGGTCGCGCACCGCTGAATGAACGCGCGCGAGCCGGCGATGAGCCCGCCGACGGCGTCTCCATGGCCGCAGAAATATTTCGTGGCACTGTGGACGACGGCGTCCACGCCGAGATCGAGCGGGCGCTGGTTGACGGGCGTGGCGAAGGTGTTGTCGCAAATGGTCGGGATGCCGGCCTTTCGTGCGGCACCGGCAATCGCCTGGAGGTCGCACAGCGCGAGGATCGGATTTCCCGGTGTCTCGAGATAGATGAGCCTGGTGTTCGGGCGCACGGCAGCCATCACGTTGGCTGGTTCGGTCGCATCCACGAAGGTCGAGGCGACGCCCATCGAGGCGAGCTGTTCGGAGAAGAGGTGCATGCTGCTCGGGTAGATCGCCCTGGCCGACACGAGATGGTCGCCCGCCTTGACGACGCTCAGGACCGCGGTGGAGATCGCGGCCATGCCGCTCGACGTGGCGAGCGCGGACTCCGCGTGCTCGAGGGCGGCCGCCCGCCGCTCCAGCACGGCCACGGTTGGGTTGGCCCACCGGCTGTAGACGAACGCGTCCTTCTCTCCCGAGAAAATGGCTGCGCCGTTCTCAGCGGTTCCAAGATGGTAGGTCGTGGCCAGGTGCAGCGGCGGCACGAGCGCGCCGGTCACCGGATCGGGCGATTCGCCGGCGTGGATGGCCAGGGTCTGCATGCGGTACTTGTGTTCGGACATGTGTCTACCAGGCAATCCCGTAATCTTCCCCGTGGTTGCTCGAACCGCCCCACATAGTTCCGTGCACCCAATCGAAGAAGATCGCGTTGATCGGTCCCGACGTCAGCCGGGCGAAGTCGAGCTTGTACCCCAGCTTCGCCAGCTCCGCGCGAATCGCCGCCGGCGTCGATTCGGCGAGCGTCAGCTTGCCGGGCGCGAACTCGTGGGCGCCGAAGGTGCTGCGGATCTGGCCGCTGTTGATGTTGGCGGCCTCGGTCGCCTGCTGGACGTTCATTCCGAACTCGACCATGTTCAGGAAGAACTGCATCAGGTTCTGGTCCTGCGAATCGCCGCCCTGGACGGCGAAGGCGAGGAACGGCTTCCCGTCCTTCATCGCCAGGCTCGGCGTCAGCGTCGAGCGCGGGCGCTTGCCCGGTACGACGACGTTGAACGGGCATTCGGCGGCGTCGAGCACGAAGGCCTGCATCCGCTGGCTCATGCCGATGCCGGTCCGGCCGGCGATGCACGCGGGATTCCAGCCGCCGCTCGGGGTGACCGACACGACCCACCCCTGCTCGTCGGCCGCCTCGATCGAGGTCGTGCCCCGGGTGAACGCCTCCTCGAACGCGTCGATCTCGGCGCGGGTCATCGTCGAGACGTTCAGCCCGGGCCGCGAGCCCCACTGCTCGAGTTCCTTCGTGAACGGATTCGTCTTGCCTTCGAACGGATATGGATCGCCCGGTTTCGCGTTGGGATCGTTGGCGTCCCAGTTGATCAGCTTCGATCGCGCCCTGGCGTAGTCCTTCGACAGGAGGCCCTTGATCGGTTCCTCGGGCGGGAAATACGGATCGCCGTAATAGAAGTCGCGATCGGCGTAGGTGAGGTTCATCACCTGGTAGAGCGTGTGGATGTACTTCACGCTGTTGTAGCCCATCGCCTTCAGGTCGAGCGGCTCCAGCATGTTCAGCCCCTGGAGCATCACGGCGCCCTGGACCCACGTGTTCAGCTTGTAGACCTGGATGCCCTTGTAGTCGGTGACGAGCGGTTCCTCGATGTGGACCTTCCAGTTCGCGAGATCCACCATCGTATGCAGGCCGCCCTGTTCCTGCGAGCCGCGCACGAACTCCTGCGCGATGTCGCCCTTGTAGAAGCGGTCGTATGCGGCGTAGATGGCGGCCTTGCGGTCCTTCCCGGCCTTGAGCGCTTGCTGCTCGGCGTCCACGAGCTTCCTGAGCGTGGCCGCGAGATCGGCCTGCTTGAAGACTTCACCGGCTTCGGGCGCCTCGCGCGGCTGGCCCGGACGGGTCAGGAAGATCTGCTTCGAGTACGGCCACTCCCTGATGCGCTTCTTCTGCTGTTCGATCCCGTTGGCGAGTTGCGCCTCGATCGGGTACCCGTCGGCCATCTGGATGGCCGGGGCGAGCACGTCCTTCAGGCTCATGGTGCCGAATTCGGCGAGCATGACCATCAGGCCGCCGGGCGTCCCGGGTGTCACCGCCGCGAGCGGCCCGTACTCGGGCGGGTACTTCATGCCTTTCGACTTGAAAAACTCCGGCGTCGCGCCGGTGGGCGCCGCCCCAAGCGCGTTGATGGCAATCACCTTCTTCGTCTTCGGGTTGTAGATGAGCGCTTGCGTTTCACCGCCCCAGCCGAGGGTGTCCCACATCGTCGTGACGGCGCCGAGCATCCCGCATGCCGCGTCGACGGCGTTGCCGCCCTTCTGGAAGATCATCGAGCCCGCCGTCGCGCCGAGGGGCTTGCCCGTGATCGCGACCCAGTGGCGCCCGTGCAGGACCGGCTTCACCGTGCGTTGCGCGAAGAGGACGCCGGTCACGGCCGTGATCACGAGGGCCGCGAAGACGACTCGCGTGATGGGCGAGAGGGTAGACGGTTGAGATCGCATGTGGCCTCCTGCTGAATCCGTGCGAGGGCCGGCGGGGGAGCAGCGGCCGGCAGGGGGGTATTATCCCCCGGTTCCGGCCACGCCAGGGCGAACACGAACGACGGGCCATCCTTCGTGGGGCGTTTCCCTATTTGGGTTCGAGCACCAGCCTCGCGGCTGCCGCGCCATCGACGGCGGCCCGAGTGAACCGCATCGGGATGTATTCGGCCCTGGCCCAGCGATCGAGCAGGTCCGCGTAGTGCCGGCTCCACACGTACCCGGACTGTCCCATCGGCATCATGAACCGCGAGTTGTCGAACGACGACAGGTCGACGATCTGGCGGTACGACGAGATGAAGATCTGGTCGCGAACGGGCATCGTCGGCGTCACGGTGAACGAGTCGCCGCCACGCGGGACCGCGCGGCTGAAGAACCTGCGCAACAGGCCGACGCGATCGAGGGGCAGGTGCGGAAACACGGCGCGGTTGTCGCGATCCCATCTCCAGGTCGCCAGATCCGACGTGCCCTGCCGCCCGCTTTCCTCGGCGAGCGCGTCGATGAGCGAAGCCCCGAGCGTCGTTTCGCAACTCTCCGGCTCGCCGGTCCGCACATCGTCGCACCATGACGCGTCGGACGCTTGAATGAGGCGGTCGAGAGCCTTGGCGACCAGGCTGCGGTGCTGCCAATACTCGGCCCAGAGATCGGCGCCGAGCTCATCGGCGAACACCCGGTGGACGGCGGCGCCGTACCACGCTTCGTAGAGCGCCGCCTCCGGGCTCTCGGCGGCGACCGACCCGTCCCACTTCGCCAGGCGCTCGATCGCCTCACGGCCCCTGGAATTCGACGGCCGGGCTTTCATCAGAAACGGGAGCACCACTTTGGCCTGCGCGGAACGAATGTCCCGCTGCATCCGCGCCATGTCGTCGGCGCTCATCCGCGGCGTGGCTTCGATGAGCTCGGTGATTCGGGCGGCGCGGTACGGCGGCTCGTAACTCGTGCCGACCAGGAATGGGTAGGAGGGAGGCGCAACCAGGTTGTTGGCGGTGGCGACGTATCCGCGCGAAGGATTGAAGGCCCGGGGCCACTCGCTCCGGAGGACGTAGCCCTGCCACTCATATGCGTCGGTCCACCCCGGCACCGGCAGAGTCCCGTCACTGCCGCGTCGAATGGGGATGGCGCCGGGCCCGTAGTAACCGATGTTGCCGTCGAGATCGGCGTAGACGAAGTTCTGCATCGGCAGGTGAAATCCCGAAAGCCCGGCGACGAACTCGTCCCACGAGCCGGCGGTGTCCACCGAGAGGAAGCACTCCGCCGTGTGATCCTCGGCATCGTGACCCGTCCAGCGCAGTGAGACCGCCTCGTCCGGGCTTTCGATCACGTCGGACACGAGCGGTCCGTGCCTGGTGATGCGAATCCGGATCGGGACGTCGCGGTCCCCGCGCACCTTGATCACGTCCCGGAGCACGGTCATCGGCTCCCACGCGCCGTTGTACTCGGCCTGATCGGTCGCGTTCACGTGCTCGATGTACAGGTCCTCGACGTCGGTCAGCAGCGCCGTCACTCCCCACGCGATCCGGCGGTTGTGCCCGATGATGATGCCGGGAACGCCAGGCAAGGTTGCGCCGATCGCATCGATCCGGCCGCCAGTGAGATGGGCCAGGTACCAGATCGACGGCGCCTGACCACCGAGATGGGGATCGTTGGCCAGCAGCGGCTTGCCCGTGACCGAACGGCCGCCGGCGACAACCCAGTTGTTGCTTCCCCCGCCTGCCCGAGGCAGGTACGGCAATCCGTGAAGCGATTCGCCAAGCTCGGCGAGTTCTCGGACGAGGCGTTCGAGCGGACGAGCCCTGGGATCGAGCGACGGAGGCCGGGCCACCCTCGCCGCGCTCGTCGTCTCGGGCTTCGATGCGGCATCGGTACCGAGGATCGTCGGGCCATTCAGCGTGTAGGCTGGCGTCAGTTGGCGGGCGGCCTGGATCCCTACCCTGGCCGCCAGCTTGACGCGAATCAGCTCCTCCTCCCAGTTCATGCTCAGCAGCCAGCCCATCGTCTTCTGCCAGGCGAGGATGTCCTCGCCGCGCCACGCTTCGGGTGAGACGCGCAGCAGCGCAAACTCGATCGGCAGGCTGCCCCCGCGATGGCCGGCGAGGAACGCGTTGATGCCGGCGACGTACGATTCGACGAGGCCCCGCACGTTGCCGTCGAGGTGCATCCATGTCGCGTGCGCCGCGCGCGCGAGGCCGATCGTCCGGAGGAGCCGGTCGGACTTCACCGCCGCGGGGCCGAGTATCTCCGACAGCCTGCCTTGCGCCACGCGCCGCTGGAACTCCATCTGCCAAAGCCGTTCCTGCGCGTGCACATATCCCAGGGCAAACAGCGCGTCTGCCTCACTCGCCGCCCGGATGTGAGGAACGTCGTCGGTGTCTCGGATGATCTCGACAGGGGCGCGCAGGCCCGCCACGCGCACGGTGCCGCTTGTCTGCGGCAATGCCGCCTCGAGCCGCCACCACGCCAGCGCCCCGGCGACGACGACCAGCAAGGCAAGAACCAGCAGGATGCGCCGAAGCCAACGTCGACGAGGCTTGTTCTCGGCGGGGACCGGGCTACGCTTGCGCAATTGGCCTTCGCTGGAACGATCGCCGCGCATGGTGTGTGAATCTCTGCTGCCAGCCGCCAACCGCCAGCCTACACTGTCCGGCTATCGGTCGCCCTGTTCTTCCGCTTCCAGTAGTAGTAAACCGGAATCCCCATACCGAGGAACAACAATCCGGCCCAGGCCTGCTCGGGCTTCTGCTGGAGGGTCATCACGACGAACCAGGCCGAAGTGGCCACGAAGAAGAGCGGCGTCACCGGGTAGAACGGGACCTTGAACGGACGCTCGGCATCGGGCATCGACCGCCGGAGCACGATGACGCTCGCGCCTCCGAGTGCGAAGAAGATCCAGTCGGTGAAGACGACGTAGGAGATCAGGTTCTCGAAGGTGCCCCAGAAGAGGATGAGCACCGCTGCCCAGAGCGACTGAAGCACGATGGAGAAAGCCGGTGTGTGGAATCGAGGGTGGATCTCGGCCACCTTGCGGAAGAACAGCCCATCGGCGGCCATGGCGTAGTAGATGCGGGGCGCCGTCAGCGTGTAGATGCCGACCACGCCAAAGGTCGAAACGAAGATCGCGATCGAAATCAGGCTTCCGCCGACGTTGCCGAGGACGCCGGTCACGGCGTCGGCCGCGACGCGCGGAGAGGCCGCCATTTGCGCCGGCGTCAGCAACCAGAGATAGGCGACGTTTGACGAGAGGTAGATCACCGTGACGGCTATCGCCGCGAGCGTCATCGCCCGTGGGAGCGTCCGCTGCGGGTTGATGACCTCCGCAGTGGCGTAGGTCGCGTGCTGCCACCCGCCGTAGGACCAGAGGACGCCGACCATGGCCAGCGCAAGCGGACCCCACAAGCCGCCCGGCCCTGTTTCAACGGCGAGCGAGAAGTCCGTGGTGTGGGGCGAGCCAAGCGCGAACCCGACGGCGACCAGGCCCATGATTCCCGCGATCTTGAGGACGGTGAAGACGTCGGAAAAGATCGCTCCGGCACGGACGCCGACGACGTTGACCCCGGTGAGAATCAGCAGACCGGCGACAGCCGCGATCTTTGTGCCGGCAGCGCCGAGTGGCACGAAAAACCCGAGATAGGTCGCAAACGCGACGCTCAACGCGCCGAGGCCCCCGGCGTTGACGACGACGAAGTAGGCCCAGCCGAACAGGAAGCCGACGAGGCTGCCATAGGTCCTCGCGAGGAAAGCATATTGACCGCCGGCGCGAGGCATCATCGCCGACGCTTCGGAGAATGTCAGCGCACCCGCGAGCGTGATCAGCCCGCCGGCGACCCACACCGCGATCATCAGCCACGGGGACGGAATAGCGCGGGCGATGCTCGACGGCGTCAGGAAGATGCCGGACCCGATCGTCCCGCCAATGGCGATCATGGTCACGTCGAACAGCGTCAAACTACGCCGGAATTCG
The DNA here is from genome assembly GCA_963695795.1 of uncultured Acidobacteriota bacterium. GTDB lineage: Bacteria > Acidobacteriota > Vicinamibacteria > Vicinamibacterales > JAKQTR01 > CAVOHU01. Next base: position 798,699 of record CAVOHU010000005.1, read on the forward strand.
GCCATTGCCGCGTGAGCATAGCACAGGCCTCCCGGACGCCCGCCCGCCCCGGACCTGACGGCCGTCATACGCGCGAGCGCCGCGATTCGAGTAGGCTGAAGGCTGGCGGCCGATGGAGGGCGGATGGCGCGTCGAAACATCATTCACATCGACGAAGAGCGCTGCGACGGATGCGGCGTGTGCGTGCCGGCCTGTCACGAGGGAGCTCTCCGCATCGTCGACGGAAAGGCGCGGCTCGTGTCCGAAGTCCTCTGCGATGGGCTCGGCGCGTGCCTGGGCGAGTGTCCGACTGGAGCGTTGACCGTGAGCGAACAAGAGGCGTCCGAATTCGATCAGGCTGAAGTCGATCGCGTGGCTCACTCGGCGAGCGAACCCGCCGACCGGCCACCTCAGGCGGTTGAGGTTCCGGCCGTTCCGCCATCGCGCGCGACCATCCGGCTTGTCGAGGACGCTCGCGGGGGCGGATGTCCCGGGAGCCGCCTGCAGAGCTTCGGCCCGCCGAATGTGGCCGAGAGCCGGGCCGGTGTTGATCCCGGCGCGACTCGGCCATCGCGCCTGCGACAATGGCCCATTCAACTCCACCTGGTCCCGCCGACGGCTCCATTCTTCCACCGCGCGAACGTGCTGCTCGCTGCCGACTGCGTGCCCTTCGCGGTGGCGGGCTTTCACGAACAGTTCCTCGACGGCCGGGCGCTCGCCATCGCCTGCCCGAAGCTCGATCAGCACATGGAAATCTACGTCCGGAAGCTGACGGCGATGATCGAGGAATCCGCCATCGACACGCTGACCGTCGCGATCATGGAAGTGCCTTGCTGCAGTGGGCTCGTGCGGCTCGCCCAGCAGGCCGTGGCAGGGGCGGCGCGCAAGATCCCCGTCAAGCTCGTGCAGGTCGGCGTCCGGGGCGAGGTGCAGATCGAGCGCTGGATGTAGAATCGAAGGTCAGACCATGTCTGACCAGCTCGGACTCTTCGAATCCGACTCCGGCAAGCCTGCGCGGAAGGGCAGGCGCGGTGAATGGCCCGCGCCCGGCTCTCCCCTCGAACAGCGCTACGAACGGTACCGCGTGCTGGCGGCCACGCTTCCCCGCGAGCTCAGGATGGGGACGAGCTCCTGGAGCTTCCCGGGCTGGCAGGGCATTGTCTACTCGCGCCGCCGCGGCGCGTCGATGCTCGCGCGCGAAGGCCTGCGCGAATACGTTCGCCATCCGCTTCTCCGGACGGTCGGCATCGATCGCGGGTACTACGCTCCGATTCCCGAAGACGATCTTCGCCAGTACGCCGGCGAACTGCCCGACGGGTTTCTCTGCTGCACCAAGGCGCCGGCCGGGGTCACTTCCGCTCGTGATCCGGGCGCGCGCCGCCGTCCGGGCCCGAACCCCGACTACCTGTCGGCCGCGCGATTCGCCTCCGAGATGCTCGAGCCGTTCTCGCGATCGTTTGCCGCGCACACCGGACCGTTCATCCTGCAATTCTCCGCGCCTCCGGCAGGACAACCGAACGATCCCGTGGCGTTCACCGAATCGCTCGACCGGTTCCTGGCCGAGCTCCCGCCTCAGTTCTCCTACGCGGTGGAGCTGCGCGATCGGTTTCTCCTGACCGAGTCCTACCGCGAGGTCCTGAAGCGACACGGCGCCGGTCACGTGTACAACTACTGGTCGGCGATGCCGGTGCCCGGCGAACAGGCGCGAGCCATTCCACCGGAAGAACAGCCGTTCGTCGTCGTCCGGCTGCTGTTGCGGCCGGGAACCTGGTACGAGGAACAGCGCCACGTCTTTGCGCCTTTCGACCGCCTGGTGGAACCCGACGACGCGATGCGGCGCGACACCATCGGGATCATCCGGCGCTCGGTGGATTACGTCCGGCACGTGTTCGTGCTGGTGAACAACAAGGCCGAGGGGTCATCGCCGCTGACGATCGAGGCGCTCGCGGAGCGCTACGTGGCGGACACGTCCTGACGCGCCCGGCGAAACGCCGTACAAACGGCGGGCCGTCACGCGGCGGCGAGTCCGCATGACGGCCCGAGCAGTCGCAGGTGTCAGGGACGACGACCCTGACGAGCGGCTGAGCGCCTGGTTCCCGGCGCTCGAACCCCGAGGCTAGCGCAGCAGGAACCTGAACCCGCCCCAGAACTGGTAGTTGTTCTGCACGTCGCCCATCCGGTTCAGGAACAGCCGGCCTTCACCGAGGAAGAAGATCTTGTTTCCGCGCGAGTCCTGGTTGAGCTCGCGGCCGTAGTGCACCATCGCGGTCGGCACGACCCAGTCGCTGTGGGTGACGTCCCACACGCCGATGCCGAATCCGAAGAGGTTCTTGTTGGCCCGGATGTCGCCTTCGAGTTCAGCGAAGAAGCTCGAGTTCGCACCCCGGTCGAAGTTGAGCGCCTCGCCGATCGCGGGCGCGATGTAGAACTTCTCGGATGCCTGGAACATGTAGCCGACCTTGGCGCCGAACAGGGGAGCGCACTTTCCGCCGGTGTTCTCGACGCGCACGCGGCGCTCCTTGCCGAACATGAAGTCGCCGAAGAGCCCAATCGCCTTGGCCTTTTCCGCCGCGATGCGTTCCTGTTCCTGCCGCTCGGCCTCGAGCCGTGCGGCCTCCTGCCTGTCGACTTCCGCCTTGGCCGCCGCGGCCGCTGCGGCTGCCGCCGCGCGCTCCGCTTCCAGCCGCTCGCGCTCCTTGCGTTCGGCCTCGAGTCGGGCCGCCTCGGCGGCCGCCTTCTCCTTGTTGGCCCGTTCGAGCTCCAGGCGCTCCTTTTCTCTGCGCTCCGCGTCCTGTTTGGCTTTCTCGCGGCTGGGCTCGCTCGTCTGGAGTGACAGGTTCCCGCAGGCCTTCGGCAGGATGAAGGTGTAGGTGCGATCCATGTCGTCGATGACGAAGGCGAACGCCGGGAACGGCTTCTTGCCTCCCCACTTCAGGTTGCGGACGATGTCGGGCTTGGCGCCTCGACGGAATGCCATCCACACCAGCGTGTCGCCGGGTTGGATCTCGACCTCTGTGATCTGATCCGGCTGAGCCTTGGTCAGGATATCGATGACGGCGGGCGTCAGCGACGGGATGCCTGCCTTGTCCAACACCACGCCAATGTCGGTCTGGATCTGTTTCCTGGCTGCCATTCGTTTCACCGCCGCGAGATCCTTGAGTGGCGTGGAGAACTGATAGGGTCCGCCCAGCCGCAGCAGTGTCTTGGTCCCGTCGGCCGGGCCGGTCTGGGCTGCCACAGTGGCCGCGCTTGCGACGACGGCCGCCAGAGCCAGGATAGCGAGGACAGGCAGGTGCTTACATGTGGAGCGCGTCATCGGTATACCTCTTCAGGAAGGGACCACGTCTGACCGGCAACAGGGAACCGCTGCTGGGATCCGCGGGCCCTTTTCGTCGGGGACACCTATGAAATCAGGGTCGATTCTACACCCTCGAGGGGCGGCTGTCACATTGGCTGCGCGAGATAGTCATCGACCCGGCGAGAGGGACGGACGTCTGATAGAGTGTAGACCGATCGGTCGGACCAACCGGCGAGAGAGCCGTCACATGCCGCGCCCACGATTCTCCAAGCTGGCGCCGGCCAGACGCCAGGTCATCCTGGAAACGGCCGCGGCGGAGTTCGCTTCGCACGGATTCGAACGCGCATCCCTCAATCACATCATCGATTCAACCGGCCTGTCGAAGGGTGTCTTCTACTACTACTTCGACAGCAAGGCTGATCTGTTCGGGGCGGTGGTCGATCTGGCCTGGGAGACGCTCTCACCGGACCGGACATTCGACGTCGAGTCGCTCGATCGGTCCACGTTCTGGCCGAGCCTCGAGGCGCTCTCTCTGGCGACCCGCCAGCGCATCCGTGAGCGGCCGTGGCTGGCGGGTGTCGGCCGCCTCCTCTACGATCCGCTGCCTGCCGCCGGGCTGGACTCGCTCATCAGGTCGAAGGCCGAGCAGGGCCGGGCGTGGCTCTCGCGCGTGATCGATCGCGGGCAGCGAGTCGGAGCCGTTCGAACCGACCTGCCGGCCGAGCTGCTGTTGACGCTCCTGACCACCGCGGATCGCGCCGCGGACCATTGGATGGCCGATCGGTTGGAGGGCATGCCGGTGCGGACGCACGACCGGCTCATTCGCGACGTGCTCGACCTGTGGCGCCGGATCGGCGAGCGGCGTGACTAGAGCACACGAGTGCTCTCGAGATGAGGAGCCGGCCTCCACCCGACGAGGCTCGGCCGGTACGTTCGTACTGATCAATTGAAGATCGACCGGGACCAGATTCCCCCACCCTCTGGGACCTTCTTGCCATACTCGTCCCTTCGATAACCGACGATACTGAGTCGCGCGCGTTGCAGCCAGTGCCATCTGTCCTGGAGGCCACGCCGGGGCGCCAGGAAGAAACACGCGGTCCGGCCTGAGTCAGAGCGGGAGAGGCAGGTTCGCCGCGCTTCGCGCAACGAGCGGACCGGATCTGTAGAAGGGCACTTCCCGCGTGCTCGGCTGAACAGGATCCGGCTTCATGATACAAGCCCCCTCCCGGGTGCCGTCCGTCGTACATCATCACGACCCGCGAAGACGACCCCCATCGCCCGGCTCACTCGAACCCGGGCCTAGAGGAGGATGGCAATGAAGACGACGAGAAGGAGGTTCATCGAGACGTCCGCCCTCGTGACGGCCGGCGTGGCGCTCGCCGGCCGGCACGTGTTCGGACAGCTTCCGGGGTGGGCACCGAATCTGCGGAAGTTCATCGCGCCGCTCCCCGGCCTCGGCCCCACGGGGATCCCTGTGGCTGCCGCTGGCACAGCGCTGTACCCCGGCACGGACTTCTACAGGATCGTCCTGGGTCAGTACCGCCAGCAGATGCATCCGGATCTGCCCGATCGCGGGACGAAGCTCTGGGGTTACGCTGACATGACGAGCGGGCTGCCGAACTTCCGCTACCTGGGCCCGGCGATCGTGGCCACGAAGGGCAAGCCGGTTCGCATCAACTTCACCAACCTGTTGCCCAGGGTTCACCCCCTGCCGGTGGACACGACCATCCCGTACGCCGGAACCGATCAGCAGGTGAACCGCGCGGCCGTTCATCTCCACGGCGGGTTCGTGCCGTGGCCGAGCGACGGCGGGCCGTTTCATTGGTTCGCCCCGAACGGCACCCATGGACCTTCGCTCATCAAGTGGCTGCCCGACCGCCTTGGCCTGAAGACCGATGATTACTGGTACCCCAACGCGCAGTCCGCGCGGTTGATGTGGTACCACGATCACGCGGTGGGTATCACTCGCCTCAATGCGTATGCCGGGCTCGCGGCGCCGTACGTGTTGATCGACAACGACGAACTCGCGATGTTCGGTCCGACCGGAGCACTCCTCCCTGGACAAATACCCGGTATCCCGCTGGTGCTCCAGGACAAGGCCTTCAAGGTGGTGGCCGACGCGTACGGCCGAGAGGGAGACCTCGACTATCCGGTGCTCTACGGTGAGCAGGAAGACACTCCTGACGGCGGTAGCTTCCTGCCGTTGCCCGAACCGTCGGCGGTGCCCGAGTTCTTCGCGGACAACATCGTGATCAACGGGATGGCCTATCCATACCTCAAGCTGCCCGCCGGCGCCCACCGGTTCCGGTTGCTCAACGGGACACAGTCGCGAGTCTTCAACCTCCAGTTGTACCGGGAGATTGGCCACACCGGCGAAGTCAACAAGGCCAAGGAGGGGCCCGATTTCGTTGTCATCGGCACCGAGGGCGGGTTCCTGCCGAGCGCCGCTGTGGTTCCTTCGAACGGCGCGATGGACGTTGCCAAGTACTACGCCCACGACCGCACCGGGTATGGCCTGGTCCTGGCGGGCGCTGAGCGGGCAGACGTGCTGATCGACTTCAACGGGTGTCCCGTCGGCACGAAGTTCATTCTCTACAACGATGCGGGTTCACCGTTCCCTGACGGCGGTGATACCGCCCTCGACTATTACACCGGCAACCCGGACGGCACGGGCGGCCCCGAGGGCTTCGGGCCAAACACCCGCACGATGATGCGGATCGAGATCGTCGCGGGCGCAGGCCAGCCGATGCCTCATCTGAGAGAGATCAACAAGGCGTTGGCAAGCCTCAACCTCGGGCTGCCGATTCCCAACGAGCTGATAGGGCAGGTGTTCGATCCCCCGACGGGAATCACTCCCAAGAACAAAACGCTCAGCGAGGGCATCGACAAATACGGCCGCCTGATCGCGATGCTGGGCACCGACGAAGTCACGAACTACAACTTCACGAAACACGGCAAGGCCTACGACGACGCGCTGGATCCCCTGGGGAGCGATGAGCACACCGTCGGTGACACGGAGGTGTGGGACATCTACAACACCACCGGTGACACACACCCCATCCACTTCCACCTGGTCAACGTCCAGATCATCGGCCGCGCGAATTTCGCGACGGGGGGCGACGGCGGCCCGATATTCGGCAGCGGGGCCAACTGGAGGCCGCCCGACCCGGACGAGCGAGGCTGGAAGGAAACCGTGCGGATGGATCCCGGCCAGATCACGCGGGTGATCATGAAGTTCGAGCTGCCGCCCGATCCGGTGGTCAGGGTCCTCAACCACGACAAGACGGTCAACGTGCCGGTCAGCCCGCGGACCGGGGGCTACGAGTACGTGTGGCATTGCCACATCCTCGAGCACGAGGAGCACGACATGATGCGGCCGTTTGTCGTCAGGAAACCGTAGGGGACGGCCCGGCGGCGTCTCAGCCGCAGGTCCGGTCCGCCGATCGCGAATCACTCGAGGCCCCTCGGGCGGCAGCAGCCCGGGGGGCCCTCTCTTTGTCGGATGAGGCGCCCCATCCCCCCGGAGGTATCCTCCGTCTGGCCGACCTGCGGTGTATGATGCTCGCGCTGTTGGCCGTCTCGGCGGCGCCCTCGCTACGGACGGTGAATCGATGTCAGCCATGAAGAGGATCGGGATCGGCGCCGCACTGCTGGGGCTGGTGACGCTCAGCCTGTTCACCGGTTCGTGGATCACCTGGCGCGTCGTCCGGCCGCGCCCCTGCCGAATCCGCGAAGCGCATTCTTCACTACAGCTGTCCGATGCATCCGCAGTATCGCGCCGACAGGCCTGGAGACTGCCCGTCGTGCGGCATGCGCCTCGAGCCGGTGTACGCGGATGACGCCTCGGCACAATCGACCATGGCCCTGCCCCCCGGAGCGCTCAGGGTCACGGCCGAGAAACAACAGCTGATCGGCGTCCGTGTAGGCGCCGTGGAAGCCGCCTCTGTCAACCGATCCATCATGACGGTCGGGCGGGTGGCGGTTGATCAGAACCGCGTCTACCGGCTCGTCGCGACGACCGACGGAATCGTACGGCGTCTCCATCCGTTCGCGACGGGCGACTTCGTCGAGCGGGGCGAAGTGCTGCTGACCTTCTACAGTTCGGACTTCCTGACCGCGCAGCAGGCATACTTCTACGCCCTGAATACGCTGGATCGCGTATCGAAGGACACGACCGAGGTCACAGAACAGCTGCTCGCGACCAACGCGCAGCTCCGAGGAGCGGTCGACACCCTCCGGAACCTTGGCATGTCTGACGCTCAGATCACGGCCATCGGCAAGACTCGTCAGTTGGTGCGTGACATCGAACTGCGCTCGCCCGTCTCCGGCTACGTGCTGTCCAGGACGGTGTTCCCCGACCAACGGCTCGACCGCGGCGAGGAACTGTACCTGATCGCCGACCTCAGCCGAGTCTGGGTTCTGGCCGACCTGTTCGAGAATGACGCCCAGTATGTCCGGCCCGGGACAGTCGCCACGCTCTCGTTTCCCTACCGGCAGGGCCGGACGCTCCAGACTCGCGTCACCAACGTCCTGCCGCGGTTCGACCCTGCGACCCGCACGCTGAAGCTGCGACTGGAGATTGACAACCCTGAGATGGCGTTGCGGCCGGACATGTTCGTCGATGTGTCCCTGGCGGTGAGTCTGCCGGGTGCTGTGACCGTGCCGTTGGATGCCGTGGTGGATTCGGGCCGGAGGAAGACGGTGTTCGTCGATCGCGGCAACGGGTACTTCGAGCCCAGGCGCGTGGAGACCGGATGGCGTTTCGACGATCGGATCGAAGTGGTGAAGGGCCTGATGCCGGGGGAGAGGATTGTGATCTCGGGCATCTTTCTCCTCGACTCCGAGAGCCGCATGAAGACGGCCGCCATGGGAATCTTCTCGCCGGAGGACGATCCGATTTGTGGCATGGAGGTCGACGGGGACAAGGCGAGGTCCGCCGGCAGAACCAGCGGATATCGCGGCGAGACGTACTTCTTCTGCTCCGACGCATGTAAGCGACAGTTCGACGCCAATCCGGAGAAACACGCGCACCAGGGATCATGGCTGTCTCCCGCGGGCCCCAGCCTTCCCGCGCCGGCGGCGGAGGGCACGCCCCTCGAACGCGTGGCATCCGATCCAGGAACTGAGCGGCTCCGCCAGGCTGAACGCACGCTGAACATGACCGCGAACGACGCGGAGGGTCGGACGATTTTCGCGACCGATCCGGTGTCAGGCGCCGAGGTCGACACAACGGATCCGGACGTACCCCGAAGCGTCTACCAGGGGAAGACGTTCTACTTCCTCACGCCGGAGTGCAAGGTCGAGTTCGACAAGGACCCGGCGAAGTTCGTCAAGGGGCCGCAGGCAGCGGAGGCAGCGAGCCCCCCTGCGCCGGGGAAGTCCGCCGCGGCAGCCTTCCCCGTTGCGCCGGAGACAGACCCGGTATGCGGCATGGACGTCGATCCGAAGAAGGCCCTGGCGGCAGGTCTCACGAGCGCACACAAGGGCAGGACCTACTACTTCTGCTCCGCGGACTGCAAGAAGACATTTGACAAGGACCCTGAACGGTTCGCAATCAAGAAGTGAACCGGGAATCAGGACCAGCCCAGAGCGCCTTGGGCCGGAAACCCGCGTCCTGATGACGTTCCCATGATCACCCGCATCATCGATTTCTCCGTCCGGAACAGGTGGCTGGTTCTCCTGCTGGCCGGTGCGGCGGCCATCGCCGGCGCGTGGTCGCTCGAGCGGGTCCCGCTCGACGCCATCCCGGATCTGAGCGATACGCAGGTCATCATCTATTCGCGCTGGGACCGAAGCCCGGACCTCCTCGAGGCACAGATCACCTACCCGATTGTCACAGCCATGCTGGGCGCGCCAAAGGTGCGCGCCGTACGCGGGTTCTCCGACTTCGGCTACTCCTTCGTCTACGTGATCTTCGAGGATGGCACCGACATCTACTGGGCCCGGACACGGACATCGGAGTACCTCTCGGGCGTCCTCGGCCGCCTGCCGAAGGACGCCACGGCGGAGCTTGGTCCCGACGCGACCGGGTTGGGCTGGGTCTTCCAGTACGCGCTCGTCGACACATCGGCCAACGAAGCCTCGCCGATCTGCGCGCCTACCAGGAGTGGACGCTGCGGTACTACCTCAAGGCGGTGCCGGGCGTCGCCGAGGTCCCCTCGATTGGCGGCTTCGGCCGGCAGTACCAGGTCAACGTCGATCCGAACAAGCTCAGGAACTACGGCCTCTCGGTCCAACGCGTGGTCGAGGTGGTGCGTGGCGGCAACATCGAGGCTGGCGGCCGCTTGATTGAATTCGGCGGCACCGAGTACATGGTCCGCGGCCGCGGCTACGCGCAGTCGATCGCGAACTTCGAGAGCATCGTGGTCGCGTCGAGCGAAACGGGCACGCCGATTCGGATCCGCGACATCGGCCAGGTGACCATCGGCCCCGACCTCCGGCGCGGGGTGTCGGATCTCGATGGCACCGGCGAGGCGGTGTCAGGAATTATTGTCATGCGCCAGGGCGAAAACGCCCTGGATGTCATCGACCGTGCCAAGGCTCGCATCCGGCAGATCGAACCGGGCCTTCCGCCCGGGGTCTCGATCGTCCCGATCTACGACCGCTCGGACCTCATCCGTCGCGCCATCGACAACGTCTCTAAAACGCTGGTCGAGGTCGTCCTGACGGTCGTGTTCATCGTGCTGCTGTTCCTGTGGCACGTGCCGAGCGCGCTGATCCCTGTCATCACGATCCCCGTGGCCGTGCTCGTGTCATTCGTCCCCTTCCGGATGCTCGGCATCACTGCGAACGTCATGTCGCTCGGCGGCATCGCCATTGCCATGGGCGAACTCGCCGACGCGGCTATCGTCGTCGTCGAGCAGACGCACAAGAAGCTGGATGAGCGAAGCCGAGCCGGCGTGATCGCCGACCACAAGGCGGTCGTCGTCGAGGCCGTGAAGGAGGTCGCGCCGGCCAGCTTCTTCGCGCTGCTCGTCATTGCCGTGTCGTTCCTCCCGGTTCTGACCCTCGAGGCGCAGGAAGGGCGGCTGTTCAAGCCCCTGGCCTACACCAAGACGCTGGCGATGATCGTGGCGGCGTTCCTGGCCGTCACTCTCGACCCGGCGCTGCGCCTCCTCTTCACGCGCGTGCGCCGGTTCGAATTCCGAAGTCCCTGGTTGTGCCGCGTCGCGAACTCGCTCCTTGTCGGCCACATCCACTCGGAGGACAGCCATCCCATCAGCCGGGTCCTCGGCCGCCTCTACGAGCCCATCGTGCGATGGACGCTGCGCTGGAAGTGGACCGTTGTGGGCGTGGCGCTCGCGCTGAGCGTTGCGACGGTGCCAGTCTTCTTCACACTCGGCTCCGAGTTCATGCCGCCGCTCGACGAAGGCGCGCTCTTCTACATGCCGACGACGATGCCCGGCATCTCGATCGCCGAGGCTCAGACGCTCCTCCAGGTGACCGACCGGATCATCCGGCAGTTCCCCGAGGTGGACCGCGTGTTCGGCAAAGCCGGCAGGGCCGACACGAGTACCGATCCGGCGCCGCTGTCGATGCTGGAGACGGTCATCACCCTCAAGCCACAATCTGAATGGCGGCGCGTGCCCACCTGGTACTCTGCCTGGGCGCCCGAGTGGCTGAAGCCGATCTTCCGCCCCATCACGCCGGACCACATCTCGACCGCGGGCTTGATCGATCAGTTGGACCGGGCGCTCAAGCTGCCGGGCGTGTCCAGCGCGTGGACGATGTCGATCAAGGCGCGCATCGACATGCTGACGACAGGCATCCGGACACCGCTCGGGCTCAAGATCTCCGGCGACGATCTCCGGACGATCGAGCGCATCGGCACGCAGATCGAGGCCTTGCTGCCGTCCGTGGGCGGGACGCGGAACGTGTTTGCGGAGCGGACCGGCGGCGGGTTCTTCCTGGACATCACGTGGAACCGCGACGAACTGGCGAGCTACGGCCTGAGCATGGACGAAGCGCAGGTCGTCGTTCAGAACGCGATCGGCGGCGAGAATGTCACGACGACGGTCGAAGGGCGGGAACGCTATCCGGTCAACGTGCGGTACATGCGCGATTTCCGTTCTGACGTCGGCGCGCTCAGCCGCGTGCTCGTACCGGCGTCGGGCGGCGCGCGGCAGATTCCGCTCGGCCGACTCGCGACGGTCAACGTGGCCAGCGGACCCGCGATGATACGGAACGAGGACGGCTTGCTGACCGGCTACGTCTTCGTCGACGTCGTTGGCCGGGACCTGGCGAGCTACGTCGAGGAGGCCAACCGGCTGATCCGCGACAAGGTGACGCTGCCTGCGGGCTACGCCGTGCTGTGGAGCGGCCAATACGAGGCGATGGCGCGCGTGCGCGATCGCCTGGCATACATCATCCCGCTCACGCTGTTCCTGGTCTTGCTGCTGCTGTACTTCAACACGCGCTCGATGGTGAAGACTGCCATCGTCGCCCTCGCCGTGCCGTTCTCGGCCATCGGCGCCGTCTGGTATCTGTACCTGCTCGGCTACAACATGAGCATCGCGGTGTGGGTCGGAATGATCGCCCTCATGGGCGTGGACGCCGAGACAGGCGTCTTCATGCTGCTGTACCTGGACCTGTCCTACGAGCGGGCGAAGAAAGACGGCCGGCTGCGGTCGCTGGCCGATCTTCAGGAGACGATCGTGCACGGTGCCGCGAAGCGGCTTCGACCGAAGTTCATGACCGTGGCCACGACGTTCCTCGGCTTCATCCCGATCATGTGGGCGACGGGTACCGGATCGGATGTGTGGAAGCGAATTGCCGCCCCGCTCATCGGCGGCATCTTCACGTCGTTCCTGCTCGAGCTCATGGTCTACCCGGCCATCTACGAGCTCTGGAAGTGGCACGCCGAGGTGAAACCGGCGCTGGCCGGTGAACGGTCAGAGGCCACGCCGAGCGTCTGAAGATCGAGCACCATAGCGTATTCAGGTTCCAGGCGGCCGTTGTCCGTGCTCATCGGCATCCGACGGCCGGTCGTGCCCTGGGGCGTCCCCGGCGCCCTCCGATTCAACGCAGCAGGTCGTTCCGATTACCGGCGAGTCCGGTGAGGTCGGCATCGCCGTCTCGCGGCAGGGACAGGAAGTACTCGACGAGCGGCCGGTCATCGGTGAGGATTGGCCCTTCTCCTACGAATCGTCTCAACTCTCCGGGTCCGGCCCTGTAGAAGGCGAGCAACTGATCGAACGTCCTGGCCCCGAGTTCCTCGAGGGCCTGCCGCCACATCGGCATTTCGGTCTTCCATCCGAAGTCCCCGCGCCGAAGGCGCAGCGGGACGAGCGAACCGACCATCAGCACGCCATCGGCCCATACGGTCGTTTCGGGGAACACGCTCTGAAACGTCCTGGCGATGGTTTTGTACTCCGCCTCCGTTCCAGCCACCCACTGCACGACCAGGCCTCCCGGTTTCAGAGCATTCCGGACAAGCCGGAAGTACTCGGCCGAGTACACGTTGTTGGACCCGGCGTAGATTGGCAGGATGACGTCAGCCGTGATCACGTCGTAGCGGTTCCCGGACAGCATCATGAAGTTACGCCCGTCGTCCACGTGCACGCGGACGTTGGGACGCTGCAGCACGCCGTGGTTGATGTGCGAGAAGAATCTTGCGCCGGAAACGACGGCCTCGGAGAGTTCCACGACGTCCACCTCGACGCCCTCGTGGAGGCTCGCTGCGCCTGCGGTCGCGCCGCCGCCGAGGCCAACGACGAGCACGGCTCTCGGGTCCGGATGAAGCGCCAGGCCAAGGTGTCCGATCCGCTGGTGAACGTAGGCCGTGCTCCCGGAATCGCTGGCTTGGTGGTTGCCGTCCAGGAACAGACCGAGTCCTCCGCGCGGCTCCCGGTGAACCGACACGGTTGTCTGCACGGACTCCTCCCGCCACAGGACTTCGTGTCTCGGGTAGCGAACCGCGAGAAAGGCGTCGAACGGGTCGCGTATCGACTTGGCAGCGAGCACGAACAGCATGACGGTCACAACCGCGATGGCCAGGCGCGCGGCCAGCCGCGCTCGCAGCACGAAGAGCAGCGCGACGCCCGATCCCAGGACGAGCGACCCGATGGCCATCAGGCTCCACCGGCTCCCTGCGGCAGGGAGCAGCACGAACCCGGCGACGACCGAGCCCGCAATGGCAAGCAACACGTTGAGCGAATAGAAGACGCCGATTCTCGATGCCACGCGCCCGGCGGCGTCCGAGCCGCCGGCCCACAGCCGCAGCCCGATCGGAAAGGCAATCCCCATCAGCAACGCCGTCGGCAGGATGGCCGGAACGCTGGCGACGATCGGGTAGGTCAGGTACGCCGGGAACACGGCTGACACATAGGGCAGGGCCCAGCGATCCAGGACCGGCACATCGGCGAGCCACCGGAACGAGAAGAGACACGCAAAGGCCATCGCGATCTCGACCCCCGCCAGCACCGCGAGCCAGGGCCCACGCCGGCGCAGCAGCGGTGCGATGAGCCAGCTGCCCAATGCGATGCCGAGCAGCACGGTCGCGAGCATCACGGAGAATCCGTAGACGGTCGGGCGCGTCACGAGGACGATGACCCTGAACCAGACCACCTCGAGGGCGAGGGACGCGAACCCGGAGACTGCAAAAACCGCGAGCACCAGCCGCCTCACCGCGAGCGATGGGTCATGGTCGTCAGGTGCGGCGTGCCCGCTGGCGGCCTCGACCTCGCGCGGAAGAACCGGCTGGCCAGAAACGCCGACGGAAATGGCCACGAGACCGACGATCGCGTTGAGGATCGCGGAAGCGGCAAATGACCTGTGGATTCCGAGCGATGGAATCAAGTAGAGCCCCGCGACGAGCGACCCCGCGATCGCGCCGGCCGTGTTGGTGCCGTAGAGCAGGCCGACCCGGGGTCCGATCCGACCGTGCTGGACGATGGAAGACTTGACGATCAGCGGCAGCGAGGCCCCCATGAGCGCCGTGGGGATGATCAGGACAGCGAAGGCGATCACGAATCGCGCGAACGTCATCCAGCCGAGGGAGTGTGGCATCGACTGGTAGAGGCCCGCGTAGAGTCCCTGGAGGCCGGCGAGTGCCTGTGGGCTGAGAAATGCCGTCAATCCAATCGCCGCTTCGGCGACGCCGAACCAGACGAGCGGACGCTTCAGGCGGTCGCCCAGGAGCCCGGCCCCGCTGCTCCCGATGGCCAGGCCGGCCATGAAGCTGGCCCACACGGTGGAAGCGGCGAAGATTGTGACGCCAAACACGAGGCCCAGCAGTCGCAGCCAGAGCACCTGGTAGATCAAGCCGCAGGCGCCGGAGCAGAAGAAGAGGAACGCCAGGAGTGGCAGGAGCCAGCCCCTCGGCGATGGCCTCGCGGAGTGTGTCGCGGTGGTCATCAATCGCCTCGCAGGTCGACGTGAGACTGCGGCCAGCGGGCGGCCGGCGGCTCACCAGTATACACATGGGCGGTCAGACCATTTCGCATGACCAGAGCTGACGACGATGGCCATCGGCACTCCCGGCGAAGCTTCGCTCACGGTCCAGGGGCAAGTGGTCTACGTCGAGCCGAGCTTGGGGCTTCCGGTGATGTTCACCGAGATGCCACCGGACGGCTTCGAGCGTTCGCGGGTGTTTGTTGACTGGCTCGGGCGTCCGGCCAAGCCCTCGAACTGGCCGCAGCTTGGTTATCGCGCCCCGCTCGCCGCGCTCGGCTCTGCGAGCGGAATAGCCCTTGCCCAAAGACAGCCCTCCGGCTAGGTTGGAAGGAGCAACCCGACAACCACACGGCCGGCCCGGACATCGTCCCGGACAGGTCAGGAGTGACCCGACTCCGGCCTTCGCGGCGAAGGTCCGGCGCTCGGCGTGAAGGAGGTTCCGAATGCGCAGGACATTGCGTTTTTCGTGGGTGGCTCTTGCGCTGCTACTGGTGGTAGCGCCGGCAAGCGGCCAGACGCAGATTACGACTGCGGTGATCCAGGGCGTCGTCGTGGACTCGAGCGGGGCCGTCCTGCCCGGCGTCGACGCCGAGATCCGGAACGTGGACACCAACTTCGCGCGCAACACCGTCACCGACCGGGAAGGCCGGTTTGCGGCGCTGCAGCTGCCGCCCGGCCGGTACAGTGTGACGCTCAAGCTCTCAGGGTTTGCGACGCTCGTGCTCGAGGACGTCGTGGTCACCATCGGCCAGGCGGCTCGGCTCAGCCCCGTCATGAAGGTGTCCGGCGTCTCCGAAGTCATCACCGTGACGACGGCGGCAGCGAATGTCGAGACCACGCGCACGGCCTCCGCGAGCACCCTCAGCCAGACGGCGATTGCGGCGACCCCGATCCTCGGCCGGAAGTTCGAAGATCTCCTCACGCTCACGCCCGGGGTCAGCGTCGTGCAGGGTCCGGACGGTGACGAGATCACCTTCGCCGGGCAGCGAGGCATCTTCAACAACATCAGCCTCGACGGCGGGGACTACAACAACGGGTTCTTCGGCGAGCAGATGGGCGGACAGCGGGCGGCCATCGACATCACGCTCGACGCGGTGAAGGAGTTCCAGGTCGTGGCCACCGGGGCGGGGGCCGAGTTCGGCCGCACGGCGGGGGGCGTGGTCAACGTGATCACGAAGTCCGGGACCAACCGCACGCACGGCACACTGTTCTGGTTCCAGCGCCTCGAAGGGCTGACGTCGAAGACCGCCGACGGCGGATCGCTGACGGACTTCAACCGCCAGCAGTTCGGCGGTACGGCGGGCGGGCCGCTCAAGAAGGACGAGTTGTTCTACTTCGTGGCGGCCGAGGGCATCCGCGAGAAGTTCACGCGGGCGAATCTCTCCGCCCCGATCGGCGCACCGTGCGCGGTCGCGAACCCGACGATCTCGGCGAACGAGGCGCTCATCGCGTCGGAACCGGATTGCCAGCGACTGGCCCTCCTGACCTACTTCAAAGCCGCGCTGAACCAGGACGAGGGCCAGCCGGTCTCGCACGAGATCAACAACAACGCCATCCTGGCGAAGCTCGACTGGGCTATGGGGGGGCATCACAACGCCTCCCTGTCGTACAACTTCAACTACTCCAAGAACACGAACCAGACCTTCGATGTCGGCGCCTACGGCAATTCGGCAAACGGCATCGAGGGGCCGTCGAACATCCACGCGCTCAACCTGAACGTGTTCTCGACCGTGTCGCCGCGGACGGTGAACGAGTTCCACATCACCTTCTCGCGAGAGGACCGGCCGCGTTCGGCGGTCCCGTCGAACCTGCTCGCGGACACCGGCATCGGGTTCGCACCGTCGTTCCGATTCGGCCACCCGTTCTTCCTGGCGCCGAGTATCGACGAGGTGCTCAACCGGTTCCAGGTGAAGGACAACCTCTCGCTCGTCGTCGGCCGGCACACGCTCAAGACCGGCGCCGAATGGCTGCACACCAACAACTTCCAGGTGTTCCGCGGCTTCTTCCAGGGCCGGTACCTGTTCGAGAGCGTGGCGGGGTTCCTCCGCTACGCGTCGCCGGCGGCGCCGGGCGGGTACGGACCCTATACCGTCGGCTGCTCGAACGGCGCCTACGTGACCGCCCCGGCGGCCTGTCCGCCTGGAACCACGACGACCGGCGGGCCGCTGTACTTCTACCTTCAGAGCAGCAGCCCCGACGGCATCGTCCGGGACGCGGCCGGGGAGTCGGACATCAACAACGAGGAGTTCGCGGTCTTCATCCAGGACCGGTGGCAGGCGGGACATGGGCTTACGATTGACTTCGGCCTCCGGTGGGATGCCCAGTTGATGCCCAAGACGGTCGATCCGAAGACCACGGCCTACGCGGCGCTGCTGAACGATCCGAGATTCCCGTCCGACGGCACGATCCCGGATCAGTGGAATCAGTTCCAGCCGCGCGTGGGCGCGGCATGGGACGTGAACGAAGACGGGAAGACCGTGGTTCGCGCGAGCGCGGGCATCTACTACGCGCGCCAGAACATGCTGAGCCAGGTCGGGTCGGTGACGACCAACGGCATTCAGCAGAAGAGCGACTACCGCGACACGACGTTCACCGCGTTCGCCGACATGCCGGTGTGGCCGAACCTGCTCGCGCCGAGCCCGGTTCCTCCGGGGACCTTCCCGCTCTTCACGGGCATCCGGGTGTTCGAGCGCAACTACCAGAACCCCCGCATCTACGCCTTCAACGTCGGGTTCGATCGGGAGGTCGTGACCGACTGGGCCGTCTACGCGGAATTCACCGTGGCGAAGGGCGTGCACCTGACGAGGTTCCTCAATTACAACGCCCACGGTACCGCGGCCGCCCCCGCCCAGCTGGCCACGCGCGACACGACCGCCTACGTCGGCGACGCGCCATTCGGACCGGGCCTCGGCGACGTCTTCGTGACCACCAGCCGCGGCCGCGGGCTTTACCGGGGCCTCACGGTCGGGGTGAGGAAACGCCTCTCGCACAGGTACCAGCTCGAGGCGAATTACGTGCTGTCGAAGGATGAAGACGACGACTCGAACGAGCGTGACCCGTTCACCGACCGATCGTTCAACTTCTACGACCCGGGCCTCGACTACGGCCCGTCAGATCGCGACATCCGCCACAAGTTCAACCTCTTCGCCCACGGCGAGGCGCCCGGCGAGGTGCAGCTCAGCATGCGCATCCAGGCCCGATCGGCGCAGCCGATCACGACCTCGCCGCGCGTCCTGAACAACGAAGACCGCGGCCGCAATTGGGATCGCAAGGACAACGCGTATTTCTCGGTCGATTGGCGGCTGCAGCGGCCGTTTCGGGTTGGCACTCGCACCCAGATCATCCCGATGATCGAGATGTTCAACACGTTCAACAACGCCAACAACATCAACCCGCTCTCGACGCCGGCGTTGTTCAACTTCGACGGCTTCCTGCGGCAGGGTGTCGGCGATCCGCGCCAGGTCCAGCTGTCCGTGAAGCTGGTGTTCTAGGCGTTCGGAGGGGGTCTCGGGACCGTCCAGCCCGGGGCCCCTTCACCGCGGCGAAGGCGTGGCGAGGTCTTCCCACCTGCGGACCAGGTCGGGGAGTTCGGAGATCGCCGGCAGCTCGACGAAGCGGGAGCGCGCCGAGTCGGGCACGGCGGCATCCTCGTGCGACCAGCTGAGCGCCGCAGGAACATGGACAGCCCATCCGCCCAGTTCGAGGACCGGCATCACGTCGGACTTCACCGAGTTGCCCACCATGAGGAATCGCCCGGGCTCGACGCCGCGGTTCGCCAGAATCGACCCGTAGACCACCGGGGTCTTTGCGCTGACGACTTCGATGAACCGGAAGTGGTCGCGGAGTCCCGATCGCTCGACCTTGGACGTCTGGTGCAGCAGGTCACCCTTGGTGATCAACATGACCGGGTGGGACGCCGCCATGGCCGCGACGGCCTCGCCGGCGCCTGCGAACAACTCGACGTCCTCGGTCAGCATGTCCTTGGCCAGCTCGATCAACGCGTGAAGCGTGCCGCCGTCCACCCTGCCCGACGTCAGGGCGATGGCGGTCTCGATGAGCGAGAGCACGAAACTGGACACGCCATACCCGTAGTATCTGAGGTTGTGGGTTTCGATCCGGTTGAGGTGGGCGTCGATGTCTTCAGCACCCAGTTCGACGCCGGCCGACGCAAGCATGCGGTGGAACCGTGCCCGGCCCATCCGGTAGCTGCGCTCGTTGTGCCACAGGGTATCGTCGCCGTCGAATGCAATGAGGTCGAACGCTCGATGCGCCATGAGCCATCATAGCAAGCGCTCGGCCGCCGGAGACGACGCCTCGTGATGCAGCCGTCGATTACAGCGACCGCAGGAACGCCAGCAGCGCCGCCCGGTCGGCGTCGTCCAGCCGATCGAACCCGAGCCGCGCGAGACGCGCCTCGCCGCCGTGCCGGCGGATGGCCTCCTCGATGGTCGGCGCCGACCCGTCGTGCAGGAACGGCCGGCGCAGCCGCAAGCCCCACAGCGCTGGCGTGCGGATCTCGGCTGGCCCCGCCGCGGCCTGGGCGATGCCATCTCCGGTCCCGACATCGTGCAGCAGCAGGTCCGAGAACAGGGCCACGGTCCTGCGGTCGAAGAGCGGGTTGGCGCTGGGGCCCGTCGACAGGGCGGGCACGTGGCAGGCGCGGCAGCCGAGGGACGCGAAGACGGTTTCTCCCGAACGTATCTGCTCGCTCGACACCTCGCGCGCGACCGGCGCGAGGAAACGCATGAAGCTGGCGAAGTTGTCGATCCCGCGGCGACGGGTCAGCCGATCGGCGACGTCTTCGGGGTCGGGAATCGGGTCGCACGCCCGCATGCGCTCGGCGGAGACGCCAAACGCTGCCTCCCTGGAGAAGAGGTCGTTCGTGATGCCCATCTCGTTCCGGTACGCGTCGGCGCTGAAGGCGAGGAGTGTCGCGTGCTGCGCCTTCCATCCGAAACGGCCGAGGCGCCGCTCTCCGGTCGCCACGTCCTCGACGATCGCGGCGCGTCCGGACACGCCGTCGCCGTTCCGATCGGACGGATCCTCGAGCGCGACGAGCGCGTCGTCCGGAATCGCTTCGACCAGGCCCGCCCCGAAGAGCGGGATCGGCACGCGCCTGGCGAACACGGTGGCGTCAGCCGGCACGACGGGCTGGCAGCCGTGACTCGGCACCGAGAAGAGATGGAAGAGCGTTTCGCCCGAGGCGTCGAGCGTCTCGAATGCTCCCGACGGGCCCCGCCGGCCGGCCCGCACCTCGGCGATCTGGCTGGTCCCGCCGATGGCCGGCACGCTGTGACAGCCTGCGCAGCTCGTCCCGTTGAAGGCGGGCCCGAGCCCTTCCTCGGGGGTCTCCACTTCGAGGAAGTCGTCGAGCCCAAGACGAAATTCCTCGAACTCGGCCGGCGTGATGCCGGCGAGCGGGTGCCCGGGCGGCGGCGCTCCAGGCTGCGCGGCCATGAACGCGACCATGGCCGCCAGGGCGCTGCCTACCGCCAGAGCGTAGGCCCGCAGGCCTCTGCCAGGTGACAACGGAACGCGAGGGCCCATGAACCCGCTACTCCGTGGCGATGATCACGCCGCGCATGAACTCGTGCCCCGCTCCGCAGATGTTCGAGCACTCGAACGTGTATCGGCCGGCCTTCGGCGCGAATGTGATTTTCACGGTGCCCCGTCCGCGTTTGGGCACGTCGACGTCGATGTCCGTCCCGACGATGTGGAATCCGTGCAGCGTGTCCCCGCTTCGCAGCCGCAGCTCCAGGCGCCGGCCTGCCTTCGTACGGATTTCCGAAGGCGTGAAACGGAATCGCTCCGCCGAGATCTCGACCACCTGCACGTCGTCCGCCGGCTGGTCCTGGTGGCCGGCCGAGAAGACCGCCGCGGCGGCGAGGATCATCACGAGTGCGAAGGTGCCGACCAGGTCGCGCATCAGAACCACCATCCCAGCCCCACGTTGAACGAGTTCGGGGCCTGGATCACGCCGCTCCGGCTCCTGACCACCGAATAGTCCACCTTGATAGCGATGTCCGGGTCCGGCCAGTACGTCGCACCAACGACCCAGGCCGTCCGGTCGAACCTGGGAAGCCCGACGGCACCCGCGGGCATCCGGAACTGCGTGTCGAAGTCCTCATAGCGGACGAAGACACCGGCATCGCCGGCACGCGAGCCGGAGATCACCCGGTAGCCGCCTTCGGCGTAATAGCCGCGCATCACTCGCGCAATGTTGGGATAGACGCCGACGCGCCGCTCGAGGGCGTCGTTGAGCTCATCGGCGTTCTCGACCCAGACCTGCGCGAACTGGCCCCGCAGCTCGAGCCGATCGCGCGCATACCGCGCATCCACCTCTGCCACCGAGACGGGCACGTCGAACCGGGGACGGAACTCGAACCCCGAGTGTCCCGACCACAAGCTGGCGCCGAGCGTGAGCCCGCGCCGGCCCACGTACTCGAGTCGGCCCGTCGTCGCGATCCGTCCGGCGTTCGCGTTGGAGCCCTTCTGACGGCCTCCGCGAATGCCCTCCTCCGCCGTGAACTCCGCCGCGTTCAGGGGCGCCGTCACGAATGCGCGGTACCGCCAGCCTCCGCCGATTTCACCATGCACTCCGACACCGGTCTCGAACCAGGTGGTGGGCACGATGACGGTGTCGACAAACGGCCGTTCGACGCCGTAGTAGACCGGCGGTTCGTGCCGTTCATTGATGATGCCGACGGGCATGAGCATCATGCCGGCCCGCAGGTTGAAGCCGCGCGTGAAGAGGAAGTCCACGTAAGCCTGTTCGAGTTCCAGCTCGCCGGCCTCCTCGAGCCCTTCGACAAACCCGCGCTCGATTTCCAGCTCGCCGACGAAGCGGATTCGGTCGGTGAAGGTGTGCGTCACGAGCAGCACGAAGCGATGGAAGTCGAGCCGCCCGTCCTCGAATTCCGGCTTGTTGTAGTGGAAGTCCATGTAGCCGGAGAGCGTGGTGCGCGGCTCGTGCCGCGCGCTGGCGGTCTGGTCCTGCGCGAAGCCCGGCACGGCGAGCGCGAGCAGCATTACGGCCCTCGCCACGTGCACGAGCAGCTTCGAAGCGGCCCGGGTTCCCATCGTGATGGGCTGCCTGCCCTTTCCGCGCACGCGCACGCGGTCGGCGGCGGCGTCGCGCTCCTCGACCCGGAGAGACTCCCCGGGCTTCAGGTGGTGGCGTTCGAGGAAGCGCAGGAATCCCTTGTCCTGGTCCATCACCCGCGCGACGGTCACCCTGGTCGCCAGAGGGCACGACAGCAGGGTCTGTCCTTCCTGCCGCTTGACGAGCCCATGCGCGTTGGGAATGGGGTCGCCGTGCGGGTCCACCTCGGGGCGTTCCAGCATCTCATCCATGCGGTCGACGAGTCGATCGCTGACGGCGTGCTCGAGGTGCTCGGCCTCCTCGTGGACCTCTTCCCATGAGTAGCCCATCACCTGGACCAGGAACAGCTCCACGAGGCGGTGCCGCCGGAGCACCATGGCTGCGAGCTTCGCGCCTGCCGGCGTGAGCGCCACTCCCGTGTAGGGCTCGTACTCCACCAACCCCGACTCCGACAGTGTCTTCACCATCGTCGTCGCGGTGCCCGGCACGACACCGAGGGCCGACGCCAGCTGACCCATCGGCAGCAATCGCTGAGGCGGTGACAGACGGCTCGTGCCGGCATAGATCGCCTTCAGGTAGTTCTCGACCGTGCTGGATTGGAACATTCGCTGCCAATCTAGCACGGGTTTTGACTGATAAACAACTTATATTTGAGTATTCAAAATCTGCCACGCGCCGGGGGCTGCTCCGCCGAGGGCCATGAGGATGTAGAGCGGCTCTTCCCCCTTCGACAAGCTCAGGGCGTGGTGAGCCTGTCGAACCACGGGGCTGCCTTCGACTTCGTTCAGGCCAGGAAAGCCCACGCCCTACACCGTACGCGGCGGTCCGCCGAAGCGTTCCGCGAAGGCGGAAGGTCGGCGCCCACGGCGGGCTGACGCCACCGCCCTACGGGTTCATGAACCGGTTCCTGACTACGCCCTCAGCCTCCCGCGCGGTCACGCGCGGCTTCACGCACGAACGCCGACGACCTCGAGATACTCTGAGTCGACGATCGTGCGGGTCGGTTCCGTCGTCTGGTTGTGCGACGCCCAGAGTTCCACGAGGTCCGCGCGAAGAGCAGTCCGATCGGGTTCGCCGAGCGTGGCAAATGCGCGAACCGTGGGCCCGTAGTTTGCGCCGAAGAACTCCACGACCCCGGCCGGCGTGAACGGATAATCGAACCGGTACAGCACGCGCGTCAGCCTCAACGCGGACACGCCTGCGCCAAACCGATCGCGCACGACGCTTTCGTCCCCCCAGAGGACCGGAGAGGGCATGCCTGGAGGCGCGACGAAGCGCGAGATGGTCTTGAACATCTTGCCGATGAACCCCTCTCTCGTCCAATTGCCCATGGCGATGGTGCCACCCGGACGGCACACGCGCAGCAACTCAGCGGTCACCAGCTCGGGGCGTGGAGCGAACATCGCGCCGTAGATGCTGGCGACCACATCGAAGCTGGCATCGGCGTAGGGCAGCGCCTCGGCGTCCCCTTCGTCGAAGCGCACGTCGAGCTTGTCGGCAGCCGCACGGCCTCGCGCGGCCTGGATGGAGTTGGCGGCGATGTCGATCCCGGTCACCCTGGCGCCCCGGCGCGCGGCGATCAGGGCGAGCTGACCTGAGCCGCAGGCCACATCGAGCAAGGACGAGCCCTGCTCGATGCCCAGGCGATCCAGGAATTCGATCGCGCTCGACTCCATGAAACGGGAGAAGTAATCGTAGTTTCCGTCCATCCACGTGGCTTTGAGCCGGAGCTTGAGGGCGTCGATGTCGGTGGTCGTGGCAACGGTCGTCATGGTCAACTCTCCTTGTGTGACGTGTTGGTGGGTCGTAGTCGGCGACCCGTCCTACCACCGACTATGCCGCCGGCCGACGCGTTCACGTTTGTCCGGGCGTCCGGATCGATTGACCTGGCGGCCGGCTTCGGCAGGTCACTTGGCCTGGCGTGCGGATTTTATTGCCGAGTCACCACGTCAGAGAATGCTAAACTGGACGAGTCGATGGACGCGCTCTCGGAGATCCTCAGCGCCATCAAGCTCGACTCGGCCATCTACTTCAATGCCGAGTTCTCCGAGCCGTGGTGTGTGGCCATGCCCGAGTCGAGCGCGCTCGCACCCCTTCTGACCGAACGTTCCGGGCACGTCATCATCTACCACCTCGTCTGCGAGGGCCGGCCTTCGGTTCAGCTGACGGGCCATGAGCGGGTTGAGCTCGCGGCGGGCGATATCATCACGTTCCCGCATGGCCATTCGCACAGGCTCGGGGGCGGTCCCTTTGTGAACCCCATCGATGCCGGCGCCGCCTTGCCGGGCATCCTCGAACGGGGCCTCGAGCTGTTTCACGTTGGCGGTGGTGGCGCCTCCTCGCGGTTCATCTGCGGCTTCCTGTCGTGCGATCCCCACCTGAGCCAGGCCTTCCTCGGCGGCCTGCCCTCGCTCATCAAGGTCAACATCCGCGACGATCCGTCGGGGCAATGGCTGGAGAACTCGCTGAGATTCTCCGTCACCGAAGCCGCCAACCGCAGTGCAGGAGCAGGCGCGACGGTGGCGAAGCTCTCCGAGGCAGTTTTTGCCGAGACACTTCGCCGCTACCTCCGGCGACTGCCGGACGGACAGACCGGCTGGCTCGCCGGCGCGCGTGATGAGGAGGTGGGAAGGGCCCTGACCCTGCTTCACAATCGGTGCGCGCATCCGTGGACTGTTGCGGAGTTGGCCCGGGAGATCGGAGTGTCGCGAACGGTGCTGTCGGAACGCTTCCGACGTTTCCTGGGGGAGCCGCCGATGGGCTATCTCACACGATGGCGACTGCGGCTGGGCGCCCGCGCGCTCAGCGCCACCAGTCACAGCGTGGCGCAGATTGCGTCAGAAGTCGGCTACGAGTCGGAAGCCGCCTTCAATCGCGCGTTCAAGCGCGAGCACGGCGTTCCTCCCGCCAGATATCGGCGGGACCAGGCGCTGGCGCGTGACGCGCGACACGCCTCCTGACGACCCCGGTCGCGACACGCCCTCCACGTGACAGGGCGAGGACGCCCCTGCACACAAGGCCTCCGGAGCGAAGTCCAACCATTGATCGGCCCGGAGCGTCTACTACTCCTACCAGCACTCGGGCGGAAGGAAACGTAGAATACTCCCGCTACGAGGTCGACGCCGACGGACGCTGAAGGAGAACACATGAAGCCTCTCTGGTTCCCTGCCCGGCGCGCCGCCGCGCTTGCCGCGGCGACGATTGTCGCCTTCGCGCTTTCGCCGATCGCGGCGCCCGGCAGCCAGGACACCGACGTCGCGCGTCAGTTCGTCGCCCGAGCCGAGACGCCCATCGCCTACGTCCTGTCGAAGTTCGCCGACCATCGTGTGGTGTGCCTCGGCGAAGCCCACTGGATCAGGCACGACGTGAAACTGGTCGCCGATCTCGTCCCGAGGCTGGCCGAACGGGGCGTCACCGCGATCGCGATCGAGATGTTCCGGGAGTCAGACCAGGCGATCCTCGACGGGGCCGTGAAGGCGCCCGAGTGGAAGCCCGGGTTGGTGATGGGCGTCATGCGCAACGCGGAATGGCCCTATCGCGAATACCTGGAGATCGTTCACGAGGCCTGGAAGGCGAATCGCGGCGGCGCGAGCCTTCGCGTGCTCGCTGTCGGGCCAGCGAGTGACTGGCGCGAGACGCTCCTGCCCAAGGGACAGACCTACGACACGTTCATGGCGCAGAAAGTCGCGGAGCACCTGGCGGAGGTCCCGAAATCGCGTGTGCTCCTCTACGCGGGCCTCAACCACGTCTTCACGCGCTACCACCAGCCCGAGATGCCGCGCGAAACGCGCGTCGAGGCGTTCTTCGATCGAGCCGGCAACCTGCTGTGGCGCCGCTTCGGCGAAGA
The DNA here is from genome assembly GCA_963695795.1 of uncultured Acidobacteriota bacterium. GTDB lineage: Bacteria > Acidobacteriota > Vicinamibacteria > Vicinamibacterales > JAKQTR01 > CAVOHU01. Next base: position 824,319 of record CAVOHU010000005.1, read on the forward strand.
CGTCGTCTCCCTCATCCTGCACCACCCTTGGCGATTCCGCCTCGAAGGGAAGATTGTCCGCCGCGTGCCGGCCAACGGCGCGATCGATTGCTCGGCGGCTTCGTCCCGTCGCGCCGTGGGATTCGACCTGGGCTCGTCGCCGTTCGGGCCGTCGAAGCTGCAGGGATTCGAGTACGCGCTGGGCTATCCCGACCTGCGCCTGATGGACATGGCCGACGGCTACATCTGGCAGGCGCCAATCGGAGACTACAGCAGCGTCGCGCTCATCCCGCTCGCCGAATACGCTCCGGACGACGCGGCATTGGCCTTCGTGTCGCAGCATTCGCCGTTCGCCGACACGAAGGGTTCGACGCGCGCCGAGCTCGAACGCCAGTGGAACGAACAAGCCGCATGGCTTCGCGACGCGCAGACGACGCGCGGATGGGCCGGGGCAGCGCCTTCGTGCAGGTAGGAGGGCGGGAGGCGGACGGGGCCCGAGTGACGAAGGGTCCTCGCATGCGACGATGGTCATCGCAACCAGGGACGACCGAGGTGAAGAACTTTTCGCGAGCTCTCGCAGGCATCCTGCCGGGCGGCCTCAGTGCGGGCGCGCTCGAAATCGGGTATGCGTGCGTGAGCGGACTCGCCACGGGGCGCCCGGTGTCCCGGACGCTGCAGTCGGTCGCCTCCGGCGTCCTCGGCCGCGAGGCCTTCCAGGCCGGATGGCCCGCGATTCCCTCGGCGGGGTGATCTTCGACCTCGACGCGCGCCGGTTCCCGCCCTTCGCCTCATCGGTCGTGATCACCCTCGGTGCTGGTACCGGGTTATTCCAACCGTTTTACCGTAGATTTCCCCTCGAGCTCTGGTGATTCCACGGCTGCGTTCGCCGCAGGCGCGCGCGTATCGTGTGGCGTGGTGATTCGCCGATCCGACGTCTCGCCCGAGGCCTGACGCGGTCTCCGGAGGTAGGGTCAGCCCTCCGGTTCAATCAGCCGTTTCCGGGCCGCGGCGCACTGCCCAGTCGATCCGCTCGGCAATTGCCGTCTCCCTACCACGTATCAAAGGACTGGAAGACACATGAGCCGATTCACATTCGTCCGTCTGTACACCTGCCTGCGCACGGTACTCGCTTCGCTCGTTCTCCTCGGCGTGTGCGGGGGCGGCGCTTCCACCGCGGAAGCCACGCCGAATTTCCTTCGCAAGCTCGGAAACCCCGCTGACGGCTGCCACGCCTGTCACACGATCATGCCGAGGCTGAATGAATTCGGCTACCGATTCCGGGCGGCCGGATACCGGGTCCCCGATCGGATCGGCCAGGCCGACAGCCGGCCGTTCGAGCTCGGCGAGTACATCTCCATCGGGATGATCGCCCGCTACGACCTGAGCAAGACTGAAACCTCGCCCGTCTCATCGCGGAAGAACCAGCTCGCGTTCTCCGATATCGAACTGTTCCCGTTCACGGGTTCGCTCGGGGCGAACTTCTCGTCGAAAGTCGAACTCGACTTCGCGCCGAAAGGAGAGGTGAACTTCAACACCGCCTCCCTGCGCTACACGCGAGGCGACGGGGATCGCTTCTTCGGCGTCCGGCTCGGCGTGCTCGGTGCCGAGGGCTACGGCGCAGCCGACCGCGCGATCGGCTTGTCCTCCGCGTTCTTCGCCGGCACCCCGGCGAACTACAACCAGAACCAGTTCTTCACGATGGGCCTCAAGTCGGCCGCCGTCGAGCTGGGACTCGACATCGGCCGCACCGCCCTTCGCGCCGCGATGTTGAACGGCGCGGTCCTGCTAAAGGAAGACGGAGCGCTGAGGGTCTACGGCTCGCAGGGCGGAGCGCTGGCGAAGCCGGTCGGACAGGTCACCTCGAGCTCGCCCGATTTCCAGCTTTCGGCGACCCGGATCCTGACGCCGAACGGCGGGGGCGTGTCGGTTGTGTACTACCACGGTCATCTGGGCATGCCGTACCTCGGAACCACGGACCGGTTCTGGAAGAACGACTTCGAACGCGTCGCCGCCTACGGCAGTTTCCCGATCGGCAGCCGCCTGATACTGCTGGGCGGGTACGAAGTCGGGCGTGACCACCTCGAGACCGGAGACACGTTCACGAGCGGCGGGTACTTCTTGTCGGCGGAGATTCCCATCGCCCAGGACGCCGCGGTCGGCGCCCGCTACGACTTGTTCGATCCCGCCCGCAACAAGGGCGGCAACGAAATCAAGGGCATCACCGCGTTCGCGACGCTCTTCCTGCAGAACGGTCTTCGGGTGACGGCGGAGTTCCAGCACAAGGACACCTTCAGGGGCGCCAATCCCCATCGGTTCGACGATGCGTTTCAGCTGCGAATGGCGCTCTACCGCTAGGAGTGCGTCGTCGTGGCGCGAGGAGCCGAACATGAACAGCGACCCCAGTGATCCGGGCACGAGGCGGGAGTTCATTCACAACCTGATCGGCGGGCTGGCCGGTATTGGCGTCGCCAGCGCACTGGGTGAAGCAGGGTATGCCGCCGAGCGGGCGCAGCCCGGCGTGCTCGCCGTTGTCAGCATCGAGCAGCACGGGGAACTGAAACGGCTGGGGGGATTCGTCACCGTCAAGAGCACCCCGGCCGGAGACCTGATTGTCATTCGATCCGGGGAGTCGGAGTACACGGCGCTGAGCGTGGTGTGCCCGCATGCCCAGTGCAGCATCAAGGTGAAGAACCCTTCGCTCATCCAGTGTCCCTGTCACCAATCCGGCTACAAGACCGACGGGAGCTACATCAGCGGACCCGCAAAGCGGGGGCTGCGCAAATTCCCGGTCCAGATCGAGGGCAGCACGATCACCGTGCTGATGGACTGAACGGCGGTGTCGGAGCGCGAACCGGCGTCCATGGCCGGTTCCGCTCCGGAACGGAGGAGTCGCGTGCAACTGTTCATCGCACAAAACCACTCAGCCATGGTGCACCTGCCGGTGGCCTCGGCGGTCCTCGCGGCCGTGAGCGCGATTGCCGCGCTCATTTGGACTCGAAAGGAACTGGGATACCTGTGGGCCGTGCTCTCGATCGTGGCGTTCGTGACGGTATCTTCGACGGTCACGACCGGCCTGGTGGCGGCCAGAGGCAGGTACAACGAGGAGGGCAAGCCGTACGTCCAGAGCGGACTGTTCGTGCCCAGAGCGCCGGCTAACGAGCGCATCTGGCGCCACCAGGCACTGGGCATTGTCGGCGGGGCGCTCTCTGGCGTGCTTGCGTTGCTCGGTGTCCGGCTCCTGCGGGGCAAGGCGCCGAACGGATTCGTCGTCGCCGTGCTCGCGGTTACGCTGGCGCTCGTGTGGGCAGTCGGCGCGCACACGGGTGGTGCGGAGCTGTGGGGGCCGGAGACGTTTCCCGCGTTCAAGTGAGGAGGTTGATTCCCGGCATCGCCTCAAGGCTGCCGTCAAGGCGGTGACCTCCCGCGTGCGGCCAATACCCCGGCCAAGGCCGGGGTGGAATCGAGGTGCCGGATCGACTGACAGTACCGCTCCGCCCGACCGAAACATGCTCAGGAAGGATCGGCCGAAGGCCGACCCGTGAGGTCCATGAAGCTTCGGTACTCGCTGTCATTCGTCTTCGCCGTCACGGTCGTCGCGCTTGGGTCGGGCCCGTCCGGAGCCCGCCAGCATTCCGGATTCGACGCCCCGGCCGCCAGGGATCTCGAAGTTTCAGGGTTCAGCGATCGCGAACTGGCCGGACTGATCGATTCGCTCGATGCCATGCTCATTCACCAGCTGCCGGCTCCCTCGGTCGATGAGGCCCGTCAGACCTTGTGGAGTTTTGCCAGGCGGCTGCAAGCCGGTCGATTGACGCCGTCCCAGGAGACCTCGGTGCTCTCGCACCTGCGGGACATCGGGCGATTGAATGCCGGCTATCAGGATCCGGTCGAGCGATCCAGCTTCATGGTGCGGGCGCTCGGGGTCGGCAAGACGGCGCCCGAGACGAGCGGGACGGATCTGGACGGCCGGGCCTTCAAGTTGAGTGATTTTCGAGGCAAGGTCGTCGTGCTCACGTTCTCCGCCGACTGGTGCGGGATCTGCCGGAGCCAATATCCCTACTACCGGCTGATGCAGGAGCTGTATTCGAACTGGCCCTTCGCCATCGTGGGAGTCGAAACCGGCGTTGCGGAGTCCGTCAGGCGTCTCAAGGCGACAAACGGACTCAGCTACCGATCGTGGTGGGATCCGCCCGACGAGAGAAGCGGCCGGGGGTCGATCGCGTCCGATTGGAATGTGCTCGGTTGGCCGACAACTTACGTGCTGGACGGTGAAGGCGTCATTCGATTCGTCGACCTGCGGGACGAGGACCTTCTGAAGGGCGTGCGCCAACTGTTGCGCGAGCGCGTGGACCGCCCGGCGGTCGCGGCATCGGGCCGACGAGACTAACCCCAGCGTGGAGGCGGGGCGAGCCTCGCGCGACTCGCCCCGTCCCACTTCGTACGCTCTCCTTGCTTCATTCGTGACGGCGGGCGGTCAGCTGCAGGTCGTGGCGACCTGGACGAGCTTGGTCGCCTTCAACTTCGGCAGGTCGGCTTCCTTGACCTTCTCATCGTCGCGCGGGGCCAGCGCCAACTTGTTTTCCGTAACGCCGGTCACCGTGACTTCGTGGTTCAGGTGCTCCCCGAACGAGAGCGTCGCGACACTGCTGACGAGGATGTAGCTCCGTCCCTTTTGGGTGCGGTCGGACCGGTCCACCTTGGCGTTCTCGAGAATGAACACGGTGGGCGCGGTTCCCTGCACGACGCACCCGGTCAAGGTCATCTCTTCGGCCTTCGGCGGCTGCGACTCCTGACCCGCAACCTGCCCTGTCGCCACAAGCGCTGCGACGATGGCGAAGCCGACGCCGAGCGTCATGATGCGGTGCTTCATGTCTTGCCACCTTTCTCTTGACTTCATTCACCGGCGAGGACACGCCGGGTCAGACCCAGCCGATTCACGTTCTGTGCCAGTCGAAAACGCCAGCCGTAAGGCCCTTATTCGAGGGAGCGCGGTCGGGACGCGAGCCCGGGAGACGGGGTGAGGTCGCACCGCGGCGTGTAAGAGGTACCGGTTTACAGGGTGTATGATGCCCGCCACGAGCAGGGAGGCAGGGACCATGCAGAGGAACGCCGTCAGCGCGGGAGTGCTCGTGTGGATGATCCTCGTCGCGTCGGTCGCCGGCCTGGCACGTCAGGCGAGTTCGCCGCAGCAGCCGGCCCTCAACCCATCCCTCGATCGCGCCACCTTCGAGCCGCACGCCCGCCGGGGCTGGCAGGCGATAGTGAAGGCGCTGCATGATGACGGCAAGCTCGGCTGGGTGCAGCAGATCGGAGCGGAACCCGGCTCGGCTACGTTCGAATCGACCGAGGTGTACGGCGTGGGCGCCCTGCTGCTTGCCGGCAGTGAAGTCCAGAAACTCGCGCGCTGAGGCGTGGGTCGGTGACGGGACGGATCACCAGGCCGCAGCTCGGGGTGCGGGTCACCTTCTGACGCGCCGCGGGGGCGCAGTGAGTTCCTGAAGTCACGGTGGAATGCGAGGCGTGTCCATGATCATCAGGGGCCATGAAGCCCTTATCGAACCGGCGGAACCCGGCGTCGCACGGCAGGTGCTGGGCCACGATTCCGAACTCATGCTGGTGCGGGTGACCTTCGTCGAAGGGGCGGTCGGCTCCATGCATTCGCATCCGCACCGCCAGGTGACGTATGTCGAACGGGGCCGTTTCCGTTTCACGCTGAACGGACACGAAACCGAGGTGGTGGCCGGCGACAGCTGGTTCGTGCCGCCCGGTGTGCCCCACGGCGCGGTGGCGCTCGCGGCGGGGTCGCTCATCGACGTCTTCACGCCGGCGCGGGCCGATTTCCTGCCCGGCCGGCCGGTCTGAACGATACGGCGGACAACCCTGGAGCCTGCAAGCAGGGGAGGCGATCGAACCGCTTTGACGGATCGCACGGCTTTACAATCGAAGATGCGGTGGCCACACGCGTCCCGAAAGCCGTTCAGTGGATCCTGCACTCGGACGCGCCTATTCGCGAGGACCTCTTCGTCGTGCCGAAGTCGTAGGTCGGCGACGCCGGATCCGTCCTATCCTTCAACCTCGCCTCAAGGAGACGCACGTGCATCGATGGTCTCGTTGGATTGCGATCGCCTCCCTCGTCGTCGGGTGCCTGCCGACCCAGCTCGCCGCCCAGGCGCTGCCGGGCATCAGCAGCCTTCGCGTCGCGTACAACACGCGCAAGGCTACTTCGAAGCTCGGCGACGAGCTGAAGGCAAAGATCGCCGATGTCGACAGGGCAATCGCGGAAGCGACCGCTGCCGGCCAGACCGGCGAGGTGCGGCGCCAGTTGGCGAAAGGCACGACGCTGCTCGGCGGCGCGTCGTGGACGCCCGAACTCGACTATCAGCACTCGCTGGTGCTGCGCAGCGAGCGGACCGTGGTCGACTCGATGGCGCCTTATGCACTGCGGCTCGAACAGATCTACCGGCCGGACATCGCGCTGTCGCGGGCGCTTGTCGCGCGGGTGACGCTCAGGCCCCGGCGCGATCCGGCTCAGCCGGGCGCGCCGGCGAGAGAGGGGCCGGGCCAGGCCCGAGAAATGGGCTCCTTTGATGGGGTCTCCAGGGACCTGCGCGAGTCGCCGTTCGCGATCGAGTTGAACCTCTCGTCGATCCCCGACGGTGCGTACGTCGTTGAGGCGTCGGTGGCCGAGGGCGAGAAGCTGCTGGGCGTGACTCGGTTGAGCGTCCAGATCCGGAAGGGTCTCGATGCCCGGCTACGCGCGCTTTCGGACGCGGCGCCCGGCGTGCCCGAACCGTTGCGCGCCGAACTGCTCTACCCGGCGGACTTCATCGCCAACGTCAATCGCGGGCGCGTCGGCATCGGCAGCTTCGATGTCGGGCGCGCGCTCGATGCCGCCGAGGCGTCGCGCTCGGCGGCGCGGGCCGGAAAGGACCCGTTCAGGGGGCGAACCGGCGACATGGAGCGGCACTATCTCCTGGCTGCGGCGAACGAGGTCATGCCATATCGCGTGTACGTACCTACGACCTACACCGGCACGACGCTGACGCCGCTTGTGATCGCCCTTCACGGCCTCGGCGCGACCCAGGATTCCATGTTCGATGCCTACGCGAAGCAACCGGTCGCGCTCGCCGAGCGCCACGGATTCCTGATGGCCGCGCCGCTCGGGTATCGCGTCGACGGATTCTATGGCGCGGGCGTCGGGGCCGCTGCCGACGCGGCGGCGCGCCGCCGATCGGAGCTCAGCGAGCAGGACGTGCTGGAAGTCTTGCGGCTGATGAAGGCGCACTACGCTGTCGATCCGAGGCGCATCTACCTCCTCGGCCATTCGATGGGCGCCATCGGCACCTGGCACCTCGGTTCGAAGTACCCGGAAATCTGGGCCGCGCTCGCGCCGTTTTCCGGGACGGGCAGCCCGGCCCTCGCCGCCCGCATGAAGGGCATCCCGCAAATCGTGGTACATGGTGATGCCGATCCAACGGTGAATGTGGCGGGATCGCGGGCCATGGTGGCGGCATTGCAGCAGCTCGGGTCGGAGGTCACCTACGTCGAGGTTCCAGGAGGGAATCACTCGAGCGTCGTTGCCCCCAACATGCCGAAGGTGTTCGAGTTCCTCGCCGCGCACAAGAAAGCGGCGTCCTAGCTGTCAGGACAGGGATCATGGTCCGGAACGGTACCAGGGAAAGGCCGCCCAACACGAATGCGAATTGCAGCCTTCTAGCTAGTTTCCCGCCTGTCGGAAGCGCGCGAGGAATCGCGATCGCAGCGCGTCGCCGAGCATCGCCTTCTTCACCGGCGGCAGCCGGAGGAACGCGCCCAGGAACGCCTGCATGAACCGATCGGTCAACCGGTTCGGGTCGTCGAAGAGCAGGTTTTGAAGCGTGCCCGCTTCGAGGCACTGCACCAGGACGCGTTCCATCGTGTCCTCCGGGTAGATGACGCGTTTGGCCCTCGCCTTGAGCCGCATGGCTTTCCTCTCGCACACGTGCGCGCAGACGCCACAACCGATGCAGATCGAATCGTCGATGGAGGGCCGGGCCTTCTTTTTGCCGAGCGGCGCTTCGAGGCGCTCGAGCGAAATCGCGCCGATCGGGCACGCCGTCTTGCACTTCAGGCAGCCGTCGCACGTCGCATCGTCCGAGTGCGCCAAGTAGTTCGACGTCACGACCGCGTGCGGGTATCCGAACTGGCTGATGCCCCGGAGCACGTTGCAGCAGCAGCCGCAGCAGAGGCACATGAAGCTCACGTCGCGCCGGACGTTGTCGGCGTTGATGACGAGCTTCGACTCCCTGGCCTGGACGAGCCGGTCGTGCATCTCGGCCTTGCTGATGTGTCGAGCCATGTTGTGGCGCACGAGGTGCCTGGCCGCTCCGCGGAACGAGACGCAACTTTCGAGCGGAATCTCGCACAGGCGATCTCCGAGGTGCGACTTTTCGTGCCGGCAGGAGCAGATGCCGACCGCGAACACGTCGTGCGACTCCACGATGGCCGCCGCCTTCTCGTAGTCGAGCACTTCGACGAAGTCCTCGGCGGCAACGGTTCCTTCATGAGGCAGTGTCCGCATCAGCTGCAGCTGCTGGCCCTGGCCCAGGTTCGCCTTCCAGACCTCTCCGCCGTCCCAGTACGCATGGAAGAGCCGGGCCCAGTTCCGCATGTCGAGCCCGTCGCCCTTCCGCATCATGGTGAGCTCGAATATCCCGATCGCGAGCGGTGACACCACGTACTGGTAGCCCCCGCCGTGGAGTATGTCGACGACGAGGCCCTTGTCGCATAGCCGGTCGAGGAGCGTCTCGACGCGGGCCGGATCGAGTCCGGCGACTTGCGCGATTCGCGCCGCCGTCGACGGTCTGTACGGCATCCGCACGACGAGGTCGGCCTCGTCGGCCGAGTAGAGTTCCTTCAGCAGGGAATGAAACGTCTCATTCCAGGGAGCTCGAAGGGTCAGGCCGTCGATCTTTCGACCGAGGGCCCGATATTTGTCTTTTCCGGCCAGGTGGCCCAAAGCGTCCTCGTTGCAGTTGTCGGCGGCTGAATGCGGCCACGATGATACTCCCGAAGACCGCTGTGCTCTCTTCGAATTGGCCCCACGAGTTCGGCGGTGCTTGCGGCGACAGACAAGAGCGCGCGATTCGGAGTCGTGGCGGCCGTGCTATTCTTCGGCCCGATGTTCCGCTGGCCTCTGAAGGGCAAACCGGCTCGAGCCGGGCTGGCGCGGCAGATGATGCTCATCGTGCCGCCGGTCGTGGTGCTCGCGATCGTGGCGCTCGTCTCGCTGCGGCAGGACCGCGCCTCCATCGAACAGGACGCGCGGGCCAACGCGCTGGTGCTCGCGCCCGATCTCGGCCGGCGCCTCGGCGTTCGCGTCGAGGTCGAACTGGGCTCGCTCGTGCCCGACGCGTGCTCGCCAACAGGCCTGGAAGCGCCGTCAACGGTCCCGAGCCTGGCTCGAGTGCCGGGCGTGCCGATGTGCGGCCTCGTGATCAACAGCCGGATCCGGGTGCCGCTCGACTATCCGGCGCTGCCCGCCCCGCCCGACTGGCTTCGGGACATGAGCGCCGCGGAGGCACGAAGCTGGCGGTCGCTGTCGGCGACTGCCGTCGCCTCGGACCCCGCCACGCTCCGGCGCACGGCAGCGGCGCTCTCCACCGCATCCGGAGACGTGCGCGCCAATGCGGAGTGGGCCATTCTGCGCGCCGAAGTCAATCGCGCCAGGACTCCGGCCACCACCGACCGGCTGATCGATCTTGCGCGCCGATCGGCGGGCGTCACGACCGAGACAGGAGTGTCGCTCTCGGCGCTCGCGCTGCTCGTGGCGGCCGACGGGCTTCCGGGCGGCGATCCTCCTGCCGTGTTCGTGTCCGAGCTGCGCCGGCAGGTCGTCGAGCAGCCGTCTTTCCTCACGACGACGCTCTTCGAATCGATGGGCCGGCGCCCGCGACGCCCCGATTCGATTGCGCGCCTCGGCGCGCGCTGGTCCGCCAGCGAGCGCGCACTGCAATTGCTCCGGGACCTGCGGCCGGCAGGGACTCGGGGCTCGGAAGCCTGGCTGGCGATCGGGAACGACGCCGTCGTGGCGTTCGTACATCCACTCATGTCGGGCGGGGCGGAACCGACGCCCGAACGCGGGGCGTACCACGTGACGCTCGTTCCCTCGGCGGTCCTCGATCGGATCTTCAGCGCTGCCGTGTCCGATATCGTTGAGATTCCAGATTACGCGACGGCCGCGATCTCCCTCGGCGGACGAACGTGGAACACCGGCGCGCGGATGCCGGCATCCGGCGCGTCCACCGAGCTCGCGTCGGCGGAAGGCCATTTCAGCCTCCCGATCTCGTTGCCGGCGGACACCGTTCCGATCTTCGCCGGCGAGTTGTCGCGCGTCGCCCCTGAGGCGTTTTCGGTCCCACGCCCGACGCCTGGCGGATCGGTCGTTCTCAACGGCGAGCCCGGCGTTCATCGGTTCAGCGTCGCGCTGAACCTCACGGATCCCGACCGTCTCTACGCCAAGTACCGCCTGAGGCTCTCTCTGGCAATCGGTCTCGTCCTGGCGGCGACGCTCGCTGTCGCCGGAGGTCTCGGGAGCACCTGGCGGAGCTTCGATCGCCAGCGCCGGTTGGGCGAGATGAAGTCGAACTTCGTGGCGAGCGTCTCGCACGAGCTGCGCGCGCCGATCGCCGCCGTTCGGCTGATGACCGAGAGCCTCGAGCGGGGAACCATTGCGGACGAGGCGCGCCGGATGGACTACTACCGTGTGATCGGCGAGGAGCTGCGCCGGCTGTCCACGCTGGTGGAGAACATCCTGGACTTCTCCCGCATTGACCGTGGGGACAGGCAATACATCTTCGCGCCCGCGGACATCGACGGGCTGGTGGCCCGCATCATCGAGCTGATGCAGCCCTACGCTGCCGAACGCCAGGTTTCGCTTGTCGGCGCTCCATCGGCAGGGCCGGTCGGGGCGGGTGAACGGCGGGTTGACCGCGAGGCTCTCGAGCAGGCCCTCGTCAACCTGGTCGACAACGCCATCAAGCACTCGCCTCCGGGGGCCGACGTGGTTGTCGGCCTCGAAGCGGACCAGGCTGCGATCCGCATCTTCGTTGCCGACCAGGGGCCGGGAATCCCCCGCGATCAGCACGAACGAATCTTCGAGCCGTTCTTCCGGCAGGGGCCCGAACTGCGACGCGAGACCCGCGGGGTCGGCATTGGCCTCAGCATCGCCAGGCACGCCGTCGAAGCGCACGGCGGGCGCATCATCGTCGAGAGCGGGCCCGGGTTGGGCAGCCGGTTCACGATTGAACTTCCCGTGGCCGCCGAGGAGAAATCGTGACGCCCCAAGGAGCCCCCGCCGCGCCGGGTCCCCGGATCCTGGTCGTCGAAGACGAGGCGCCGATGCGAATGGCCGTCGAAGATGTGCTGAAGGCCGAAGGCTACCGGGTCCTGACGGCAAGCGATGGGAACACGGGCCTGTCGATGGCCGCGTCGGAGAAGCCGGACCTGATCCTGCTGGACATCATGCTGCCGAAGCTCGACGGCCTCTCGCTCTGCGCGGAGCTGAGGCAGCACGGCAGCCAGACCCCGGTGCTGATGCTGACGGCGCGTGGCGAGGTGGAGGATCGCGTGGCGGGCCTCGACACCGGCGCCGACGACTATCTCGTGAAGCCGTTCAGCACGGACGAACTGCTCGCGCGTGTCCGTGCGCTGCTCAGGCGCTCGGCGCGGCCCGAATCCGCGCCGTCGATCCTCGTGCTCGGCGAGACGGTGGTGGACCTCGAGAAACAGTCGGCGCGCCGCGGCGCCGAGGCCCTTCACCTGACGACAAGGGAATACGCCATCCTGCGTCTGCTCGCGCAGTCCCGCGGGCGGCCGGTGACGCGCGAGCGCTTCCTCGACGTGGCGTGGGGCTACACGGCGTTTCCAACCACCAGGACCGTCGATACGCACATGGCGAACCTGCGCGGAAAGATCGAGGTCAACCCCGACGAGCCGCGATGGATCACCACCGTGCACGGAGTCGGATACCGCCTGGAGTCCGGCGACGACTAGTCCGCTGGCGTCAGTCCGGACCTCGAGGGAGGTCCACGGACCCGGCTCTCCTTTTTTGCAGAACCGTGACAATCGCGAACCGGCGGCCAGCAGAGACTGGTGCTGGCGGTCGATCGCGGTGCCGGCGACCGAGTGTGAGTCGCCAGAGCGCGAGGACCGTCAAAGGGGGCGCGAGATGAAAACCGTTCTGACCGTTGCGGTACTCATTGGCGTATCGACGGCCGCCGGCGGGCAGACCCGTCTGGCCGACCAGTTGCGGAAGGCTGTCGTGCAGGAGGAGACCGGCAAGAACCTCGAAAAGGCCGCGCAGGACTACCAGAACATCGTGGCGCAATTCGACGCGGATCGAGCGACGGCGGCCACGGCGCTCTTTCGGCTCGCCGAATGCTACCGGAAGGCCGGGAAGCGCGAAGGGGCGATCGCGGCCTACGAGCGGGTCGTTCGCGAGTTCCCGGACCAGGCCGTGCTCGTCAAGTCGAGCCGCCTGCAGCTGAAGGAAGCATTCGGAAAGGGCGACGCCCTCACGCCCGTGTCTCCTGAAGCGGCGCAGCTGCGTCGCGAGCTCGAAGCCGTTCAGAAGGCGCTGAAAGCCGCCCAGTCCAGGGACGTCTTTTTTGAGCGCTCCTCCGGAGTTGAACCAGGGGACAAAGCGTTCACGCCCGAATCGGCGAGGCTCGACATTCAGTATGCCGAGCAGCGCCTGGCCCAGGCGCAGAAGCTGTACGAGGTGGGCACATTGACCCAGTCGTCGGTGCTCGAACTACAGCTCAAGCTCGAGGCGGCGAAGCGGCGCTACGAGCAGGCGATGGAGATGCGAACGGCAGGCGTCAGGGAGGCGCAGGCGGAGATCGAGCTCACCCAGCAGACCCTCAAAAGCGTCGAGTCGGAGATCGATGTCGTCCGCGCGCGAATCAGCGAGCTCCAGAAGAACGTCGCCGCGGGGAGCACCGCGCAGGATCCTGAACTCCTTCAGCTGCGCCGGGACCTGATCCAGCTGCAGCTGAAAGCCGAACAGCTCAAGATCCAGCTTCAACTCAAGATAGACCAGCTCAGGCTCCTCTCGAAACGATAGGCGCCTGGGCGTCCGGCGGACCCATCTTGCGGCTGGCGTATGATGATCGAGTCGGCCGCGAGGTGGACCATGCTCTCTGAACTCCACGTGCTGTTCGGCGCGGGCCAGGTCGGACAACAGCTCGCCCAACTTCTTCTCGCCGGCGGCAGGCGCGTGCGTATCGTCAGGAAATCGGCCGGCCGCGTGCCAGACGGCGCGGAGCTCATCCGGGGCGACGCCGCCGATCCGGCATTCTGCACGCAGGCCGCCGAGGGCGCCTCCACGGTCTACCACTGCATGAATCCGCCGTACAGCGCGCGGGTCTGGGCCGACCTCCTTCCGCGGTGGATGGACAATCTGATCGCCGCAGCCGCGCGCGCGGGAGCGCGGCTGGTCGTGCTCGACAACGTGTACATGCTCGGCCGGCCAGGAGGCCGGCCGCTCGATGAAGACACGCCTCCGAATCCGTGCAGCCGGAAAGGCGAGATTCGAGCCCGCGCGGCGGAACGGCTCTTCGAGGCCCATCGCCGCGGTGACGTGCTCGCCACGACCGGCCGCGCGTCCGACTACTATGGGCCCGGCGGGACCCTGACCCATCTCGGCGACCAGTTCTGGGGACGGGCCCTTGCCGGCAAGCGGGGATGGCTGCTGGTCAATCCGGACGCTGTCCACACGTACCACTACGTTCCCGATGTTGCGGCAGGCCTGATGACGCTCGGCTGCGCGGACGCCGGCGCGTTCGGGCGGCCGTGGATGCTGCCGTGCGCCCCCGCCGGAAGCGCTCGCCATCTTGTGGCTCGCATATCGAAGCATCTCGGCCACTCGATCAGAATCTCCAGTCTGCCCCGGTCGATCGTGAAGGCCATCGGTGTCGTCGCTCCGCTCGTGCGGGAAATCGACGAGATGATGTACCAGTGGGACGAGCCGTTCGTCATCGACGATCGCCGGTTTCGTGAACGGTTCGGGCTGAAAGCGACCGACGTCGATTTGGCCGCGGCGGCAACGGCCGCGTGGGTTCGCGAGCACTACGCTTTGCACAAACCTGCCGTCGCATCGTAGGACTCCGAAGGGAGCCTCAATCCGTGGAGGCGAGAGATGACGGACTCAGTCTTCGCTCGTTGGCGGTCCCTCGCGCCCTATCTGCTGAGCGTGGCGCGCATCATGGCTGCGCTGCTCTTCATCGAGCCTGGCACGGCCAAACTCTTCGCGTATCCACTCGCCATCATGCCGGGTGGCGTCACCGTCCCCCTCGCCTCGCTCATCGGTGTCGCGGGGATCCTGGAGGCATTCGGAGGCACGCTCATCCTCCTCGGCCTGTTCACGCGGCCGGTGGCGTTCGTGCTGTCGGGCGAGATGGCCGTCGCCTATTTCAAGGCGCACGCGCCCGCGGGCTTCTGGCCGATACACAACCACGGCGAGATGGCGATTCTCTTCTGCTTCTTCTGGCTCTACCTGTCCGCGGCGGGTCCAGGGCCATGGAGCATTGACGCGCGCCGCCTTCGCGCCACGGCGCGATAGCCCGAAAGTTCCGTTCGAGCGCGCCCGGACGCCCCCGGGTTTATACTTCACCTGCGCCCCGCCCCTGCCCCTTCACAGGATTGAGCAGACGCGCAGCTGCGTTCCCCCGGGGAGTCGCGGGCGGTGTCAGCAGTCGAATCCGTTCGGGCGGTTCTCCCGCCGGCGTCGGGTCCAACTGGCGAGTCTTGCGGCCAGGACCCGCTCGACGCCGCGATCGACGTCTTCGTCGCCGAGTCCTCCTCGTTCCTTCCTCATCTCGACAGGGTGGAGGCGGCCTGCAGCGCCTTGCGGACCCTGCGGGGCAGCTGGCAGACTCCTTCCGGCGCGATCGCTTTTGCCCGCCTGTTTCCAGTGCTCAGCCGCCGCGCGGGGGCGGTGGCGACCGCGGCATTCGGCCTGCTCGAGGAGTTCGCGAGCGCGCAGGCCGACCCCTGGACCACGCTCGCCAGACTGCTCGCCGTAGACGATGGGGATCTGGCCCGCCGCGCCCTCGATGCGGTCTCACGCGCCGCCCTGGGCGGCGCGATCGATCCGGGCAACGCCGTGCTGCCGGCGATCGCAGACGCCGTCGATTCAGTCTCCAGCTCCTTGACTGGTGACGGCGAGCTGCGGTCGATACGCAGCATCCTCGCATCCCTCACCGGAGCCCGCGGCGATGTGGAGACTCCGCAGTCGCGAAGGGCCCGCGAGGAGTGCCTCCTGGCCGGCGGGTCCACGCTGGCGATCCGGCGGCTCGCGGCGCGCCTGCTCGATCTCGACGGCGAATTGGCGCGGGAGGATCTCGTCAGGCGCCTGCTCGGCATCGACGGGCACGGCCTGCTGGCACCACTTCTCCAGTTCACGCGGGCGACGCATCAGGATCTGCTCCACGCTCGCGTGCTCGTCGACTCGCCCGGCGGGCTCGAGTCGATTCGCCGCGCCGAGGGAGCCTGGGGCGAGGCGAAGCTTCGCGAGATCGTGGCGGCGCTCGGCTGGAGCCGGATGAACCGTGGGCTCGAGATCCGGGCGATGGAGGGCGTGAGCGTCGCGGGTTCGTTTCCCCTGGTGCTCAGCCAAACGGAAGCCGCGCTCTTCGATGGATGTCCGGACGCGCGACGCGCGTTCGATCGGCTCGTCGTCGTCGCCATCGGCGGACAGGCAGATGATCCTTCGGAGGGCGAAGCGGGCATCGACGCCGTGACGCGGTTCCGCGCCTATAACGTGTTGCACGCGGATCTGCTCACCGAGCTGCTCGACCTGGCGCCGCTGACCGCCAGCCGGACCCGATCGATGCTGGACACCTTCGATCGCCTCGTCTCGGAGTTCGGCGCGATCTTCAGCGGCAACCGCGACGAGGCCGCCGACCTGGCGAGCCTCTACGCCGACATGAAAGCGCGCATCGAACTCGGTCTGGCGCGCAGCGACGGAGAGGCGGTGCCGACCGACGTGTGCCGCCTGGTGCAGGCGTTCGAGGATCCGGTCAGCCCGCGCGACATCCGGACGCTCCACGGACTGAAGCGGTACCTTCACCAGCGCGGCCTGAAGCTCGCGTTCGGCCTCGTGCCGTCGGGGCCGCGGGCGACACGCACGGTTGACATCGCGATCGTCTCAGGCGGGCGGCCGATCGAGGTCTCGCGCCAGATCGAATTCGTCGATCTCGACGAGCACAGCGCGCCCGATCGGCCGGGAGCGCTTCCCGAAGCCGTCTCGCTCCTGGTCGATGCATTCGCGCACCAGCTGGTGCACGGGACGAGGAAGCTCCCGAGCGTGAGCGCCTTCTGTTACGGGAACGAGGTGCACTACTTCGTCCGGTTCCGCAACCACCCGGCGTTCATCCGGGTGGACTACTCGCCCCCGCTTCGGGGCGGCATGATTGACTTGCAGTACCTGGGCGTCAGCAACAACGAGCTTGCCTGGCATCCGTGCCCTTCACTCGATGCCATCCGGCAGTTCTTCGAACGACTCGACTACATCGTTGAGGTCGATTCCACGCGGATCCATGCGCGGTACGACAAGGAACGGGCCGTCGGCCTCGACGACCTGGTGCGCCAGGCGACGCGGCTGTTCTCCCTGGTCCCGTACCTGATGGACATCGACTGGACCATCGCGTCGCTGCAGCTGCCACCTGATGCCCGTCGCGCGGTCGCCTCGGCGTGGAGCGCGTTCTTCGCGTCGTGGGATGTGCTGCCCTTCGAACAGTTCCTGACGCGGGATGGAAGCGGCATCCTCGTCTCCAGGGTCGAGGGCCCGAGCGGCGTGCTCGAGGACCGGTGGACTGGGGACGGCCCGTACCGCGATCGGTTCACCGTCGAGGTCCCGGCGCCGGCGATAGCGCACCTCGTCGAGCGCGCCAAGGCGCTTGGCTTCCTGCATGCCGAACCGAGCTTGCCCGCAGCCTTGTTCCAGCAAGCCCCATTCGATCGAACCGTCCTGGCGCCGTTGAGGCAGGGCCTCCGCCGCGGCGAGATCCTCGAGATTTCCGGCGGCTTCGAGCCGGCCCCGCCGTCGCGTTTCGAATCCATCCATGAACTCGATCAACTGGCGGCGATCGTCGATCGGCCGCCGCGCGAGGTGGCGGACGCGGTGCGCGTGGCGAAGGTCCTCGCCATGATCGAGCGCAGCGTGCGCTTCCGTGCGACGGGAAGCATCAACGGGCGCGAGGTGCATCGCGCGGCGGTCCCGCTCGGCGGCCGGACGCTCGGCGCCTTCGTGCTCAGGGACGAGACAGGTCTGGCCCGGCTCGGATGTGCCGCCTTCGAACCGTCGCTCGGGCGCCGCCGCGCATCGGCAGATGGCGAGTGGATCGAGACCTCGCGATGCGGGTCCGATGTGCTCGTCGAGCTGCTGCGACGCGCGAATTACCTCGGAGAGGGACCTCCTCCGGAGGACGACTCCGACGTGGTCGCCGCCGAGATCCGCCGGATCGTCCGGGCTCCGTGCCCCCGTCCACCACTCTCGACCATGCCCGGCGAGCGCGTCATTCGCGGAACGGCCGCGTCGCCCGGGCGGGCGGCCGGCATCGCGCGGATCGGCACGGAGGGCAGGCGGCCGGAGGACTGTGCCGGGAGCGTGATCGTCACCGAGCGGCTCGAGCCGGACGATACGCCGTTTCTGCACGCGTCGGCGGGGATCGTGTCGACCGGAGGCGGAATCCTCAGCCACCTCGCGCTCGTCGCTGTCGAAGCGGGAAGGCCTGCGGTGATCGTGGCGGGCGTCTGGGCTGCGACTCCGGCCGCCGGTCGAGTCCTGGTCTGCCCGACGTGGACCTACCGCGAAGAACCGTGCCGCGTGGGCGGCCTCGACGTGGTGCGCTACGTTGACGTCCGCGAAACCGAGGTCGTCATCCGCGACGGGGATTTGCTCGTCATCGATGCGGATCTCGGGATCGTCCGGGTCCTGGCGCGCGAATCGCTCGCGCCGACGGTGCACGGGACAGTCCGGATTTACCTGGACGCCTGCCGCGCCCTCGGGTGCGCCGCGCCCGACGAGATCCTGGAGGCCCGAGGCCGCCGGATTCACGCGCGGCACCAGGTGGAGAAGCTGATGCCTCGCCTCGGCGAGCCCGCGCTCGCGCGCCTCGCCGTCGAGGAGTTGTTGCTCGGACAGACCGTCGAGGCGCACGCAGGCGGCGGCGCGGACCTCGTGCCGTTGCTCTCGCGCCTGACCGCCAACGCGGAAGTCGGGACCTTCGCCGGACAGGCGATCGCGCAGGTGTGCGCCGCCTTGTCGAGGCGGTTGGGGGAAGCGCGGCAGCAGGCCCTTGGGTCGATCCCGCTGGCGAGGACCGCGCACGATGTGCTCGCGCTCCGGCTTGCGGTTGTCGAGCGGCGCCAGGCGTGTGTCCCCGTCAATTCGGTGATCGAGCAGTGCGGGCGCCTGTCGGGGATCGTGGGACTCGGCGATCCGACCGACTTCGACGCGCTGGCAACGGACCGGCTCGCGCGCATCCGCGAGCGCCTCGTCGAGGCAGTCAGCCGGTCGGGAGACGGCGATGCGCGGCGTCGGCTCGACGGCGTGCTGGGCCGAATCGATACGGTGCTCGGGATCCCGCGGCAGCCGGCCCACGCCGTGATTCTCGAGCCTCTCGCAGCCCGGCTCGTCATCACCCCTCGCGACGGCGGCTTGACCCTCGCGCCACTCATCGGCGGCAAGGCGGCGAATCTCGGCGAGACCGCGAAGATCCTCGGCCACCAATCCGTGCCGGCATGGTTCACGGTGACCGACGCGGCGTTTCAGGCCGCGCTCGATTGTCCGCTGCGCTCGATGGCGCGAGGAAACGGGCAGGACTCGACACGAGCGACCGTTCGGACGGCGATCGAGACGGTGCTCAGTTCAATCGGCGCGTCGCCCGAACGCAACGCCGAGGAGATCCAGGACATCTGGAGGCGCGCTGCGATCCCGAACGCCGTGCAGGCGGAGGTGACTCGCGCCCATCGCGAGCTTGGAGCCGAGGCCGTGGCGGTGCGATCGTCGGGGCTCGAGGAGGACACCGAGCGCGAATCCGGCGCGGGACAGTTCGAGACGTTTCTCTTCGTCCGCGGCGAGCAAGCCGTGCTCTCGACGCTCAGCCGCGTCTGGGCGGGCCTGTGGAACGCGCGCGCCATCCGCGGGCGAGCCGCCCGTCGCGACTCCCGGCCGCCTCATGGCGGCGTCGTCGTACAGCGGATGGTGAATTCGCGCGTGTCAGGTGTCATCCAGACCATCAATGCCGCGCAATCGAAGCCGCTCGAACTCGTGATCAACGTCGGCCTCGGGCTCGGCGAGGGCGTCGTGTCGGGCCTCGTCGCGGTGGATCACATCGTCGTCACCAAGCCGCCGGACCAGTCGGCGCCGATCCGCTTCCGCTATGCGATTGGCGACAAACGAAGCCGACTCGTGTACGACGAGCGGTTCGGGCAGGGCACCGTCAAGATGGACACGCTCGCGCACCAGCGGCTGCGCGCCGCGCTCGAGTACCAGGAGCTGGTGGAGGTCGTCGGTGCGGCTCTTCTGCTCGAAGACGCGTACGCCTCGCCGCTCGACATCGAATTCGCGTTCGAGGGTCCGCACCTGAACGTGCTTCAAGTCCGTCCCGTGCCGTCGGCCTGGTCCGTCTGGCAGGAGACCCTCGAGCGTCATCCCCTTCAAGTGCGGGTTTCCGTGGAGGTGGCACCATGATCCGGCCCGACGAGTCGATGGCGTACCACGAGGCTGACCGGCCAGGGAAGATCGAGGTGCGCACGACCAAGTCGTGCATCACGGCCAGGGAGATGCGGCTCGCGTACTTGCCCGGGGCCTGCTTCCCGTGCGCGTCCATCCAGCAGGACCCCGACGCCGCGTTCCGGTTCACCGCGCGCGCGAACCTGGTTGGCGTCATCACGAACGGCTCCGCCGTGCCGGGCCTCGGCGATGTCGGGCCGCTCGCCGCCAAGCCGATGCAGGAGGGCATGGCCGTCCTGTTCAAGCGCCTGGCCGACATCGACGTCTTCGATCTCGAGCTCGACACTCGCGATGTCGACCGGTTCGTCGACGCCGTGCGGATGCTCGAACCGACCTTCGGCGGCATCGACCTCAAGGACATCCGGGCCCCGGAGGGGCTGGAGATCTACTCCCGGCTGTGCGGCGCGCTCCGGATTCCCATCGTGCACGAGAACCTCCAGAGCACGGCCGTCGTCATGGCCGCCGCCCTGCTGAACGCGCTGGCCCTGGCGGAGAAATCCATCGAGTCGGTGCAAATCGTCATCGGCGGGGCAGGCACGGTCGGCGTCGGCTGCGCGAGATTCCTCCTGCGGATGGGAGCCTCCGCCGATCAGATCCGGCTCTACGACGTGCATGGGCTCGTCCGCCCGGACCGCTCGGACCTCTCGACGCATCAGCTCGAATTCGCCTGCACGAATGCCCCTGCCTCGCTCTCCGATGCCCTGCGGGGCGCCGACGTGTTCATCGGCGCGTCGACCGGCGGCGTCCTGACGCAGGAGATGGTGCGGTCGATGGCCCGTTTCCCGATCGTGCTGGCGATGGCGACGCCAGAACCGGAAATCAGCTACGAGGCAGCCCGGGAGAGCCGCCGCGACGTTCTCGTGGCGACCAGCCTCACCCGGTGTCCGAACGCCATCGTCGATCACCTGAGCTTCCCGTACATCTTTCGGGGCGCGCTGGACGTCCACGCTGCACGGATTTCCGACGGGATGCTGCTCGCCGCGGCCCGCGCCCTGGCGGATCTGGCGAGAGAGGAAATCGCCGACGAAGTCGGCCGCGCCTACGGTTACGAGCGCCTGAGTTTCGGCCCTGAATATCTGCTGCCGAAACCGATCGACCCGAGGATCCGCGTCCGTGAGTCGGCCGCCGTGGCGCGCCAGGCCATCGCCGAGGGGCTCGCCGGAACTCCGGTGAACGATGCGGCCTACCAGGAGAGCCTGGCGATCCGGATCGGCACCGGCGCGGTCATGATGCGGCGCCTCATGGTGCGCGCGAGGCAGACGCCCCTTTGCACCGTGTTCGCCGATGGGGCGTCCGACACGATTCAGCGCGCCGCGGTCATCCTGGCCGATGAGGGCATCGCCAGGCCGGTGCTGCTCGGGGACGAGAGCGCGATCCGCTCGGGCCTCGCGCGAGCCGGCCTCGATCCGTCCGGCCTGTCGATTGTCGACCCGGCGCGAAGTCCGAAGCGCGGCGAGTATGTGGAACAGCTGGTGCGGATGCGGCAACGGCGAGGCGTCATGCACCCGACCGCCGAGCAGCAGCTGCGCCGCCCGGAGTACTTCGGCGCGATGATGCTGCACGGGGGCGACGCGGATCTGCTGATCGGGGGCATCGAGCATCACTACGCCGATTCGCTGCGGGTCATGCTCGAGACAATCGGGACCGGCCCGTCCGTGCACCGCATCTCCAGCTACTACATGCTCCTGCTCAGGAAGGAGGTGTACTTCCTCGCCGACTGTGCGGTCGCCATCGACCCGGACGAGAATGCGCTCGCGGAGACCGCGCTGCTGACCTCGCGGATGGTCCGGCTGCTCGGCATCGAGCCTCGCGTGGCGATGCTCTCGTTCTCGAATTTCGGCTCGGCCGACCACGCCTTCGCGAGGAAGGTCAGGCGCGCGACCGAGCTCGTGAAGGAGCGGGCGCCCGGCCTGGTCGTGGACGGCGAGATGCAGATCGCGACCGCGGTCAACCGCGAAATTCGCAGCAAGTACTTCAGCTTCTCGACGCTCGAGAAAGACGCGAACGTGCTGGTGTTCCCCGACCTCCAGTCGGGCAACCTCGCGATGCACCTGCTCCAGGCCGCGGGCGACACCGTGCTGGTGGGGCCGGTCCTCACCGGCACGAGGCTGCCCGTCCAGCTCGTGCAGTACGGGAGCTCGGTCCAGGACGTCGTGAACCTGGCGACCATCGCAACCGTGCAGGCGGCCGGGCTCGACGCGGAGCGCGAGGGCGGGCCAGTCGCCGGCGGCGTGGTGCGCGAGGAGGTCGGAGCCTGAGTCGTCGGCCTACTTGACCGGCTCGATGCGGATCCGGGGCGCCTGTTTCATCGCCTCGTTGATTCTCGCGAGGTCGCCGGCGATGAACGCGTTCAGCCTCGCCGCCGCCTTGCCGGTCAACTCGGCCAGTTCCTTCATCCTGAGCTTTTCGCCTTCGGTCGGGGGCCGGACGCCGCGCCCGAGCCCGCTCGTCATCGACTGCACGTCCTCTCGCAGCCGCGGGTACTGGCGATAGCCGAATCCAGGCAGCGGCCTGGCGAGATCCGTGTCGCGGAATCCCCGCAACGTCTCGAGGGCCTTCCGCACGTCAGCCCGGACGGCTGGCGCCGGCGTGTCGCGCGACAAGAGCTCGTCGAGCGCAGTGAGTTGACTGGTCGCGTCGTTCACGCGATCGAGAATGGCCGTGACCCGCGCCCCAAGAGCGAGCATCGTGAACTGCGCGTCGAGCTGGGCCTGCAGATCCGCGGCGCCCGCCCGGACGCCAGGATCGAGGGAGACGGTGACCGGGCGGGAGAGCGCCTGCGATCCTGTCCGAAGCGTGACGGTGTATTCGCCCGGCAGGACCAGCGGCCCGGCACTCCCTCCGCGGCCGCGGCCTTCAGCCGGGGGCTCTGCGCCGCCGGCTCCTCCGCGCCCTCCGCCGCCGCGGCCTGCCGCGACTGCCGGGTTGTCATGACGGAGATCCCACACGAACCGGGTCACGCCTGGGAACGCTCGCAGATTTCCGAGCTGTCGAACCGGCTTGCCGGCGTTATCTGTGATCGTGATCGAAACGGGGCCGCTCGGCGCGGCCTTGAAGAACGCGTCGATGTAGGCGCCTGCTGGCGGATTGGGCGCCACGTAGTCCCGCTCGTTCGACCGGAACGTGCCGCCTCCTCCTGCCCATCGGATCGCGGTCCGAACGGGGAAGAGGTAGGCGGGCTCGCGCATGGCTTTGCCGAGCTCCTGCACCGCCGAGGCGCTGTCGAGGATCCAGATTCCGCGCCCGTGGGTCGCGACGATGACATCGTTGTCGCGAGGATGAATCAGGATGTCCCTGACGGGCACCGGCGGCATGTTGTTGCGGATGGACACCCAGTGCCCGCCGCCATCCCACGACGCGTAGAGTCCGTTCTCGGTGCCGCCGTAGAGGAGTTCCCGGTTCCTCGGATCCTCCCGCACCACGTGCGACCATCCGCGCGCAGGCAATCCAGTCGTGATCTTCGTCCAGGATTTCCCGAAGTCGGCCGTCTTGTAGAAATACGGCGCGTAGTCGTTGTCCTGCCAGTGGCTGGCCGAGACATACGCGGTTCCCGCGTCGAAATGCGACGCGTCGATCCGCGAGACCCACGCGAACGGCGCCAGACCGGGCAAGTTCTTGAAGACGTTCGTCCAGTTCTTGCCTCCGTCACGCGTCACCTGGACATTCCCGTCGTCGGTTCCGGCCCAGATCACATTGGCGTCGACCGGAGACGGGGCGATCGTGATGATGGTGCAGTGGAATTCCGCCGCAGTGTTGTCCGTCACGATCTGGCCGCCCGACGACTTCTGCTTCTCCTTGTCATTCGTCGTCAGATCCGTACTGATGACCGTCCACGAATGTCCATAGTTCGTCGTTTTGAACAGGACGTTGCCGCCGAAGTACACGGTCTTCGGATCCTGCGGGGACAGGACAATCGGGGCATTCCAGTTGAAGCGATACCGCTGAGGCGCCATCCACTGGCCGCTCGATCCGATGCCGGCAGGGTAGGGGTTGATCGCCCACGAGGCCCCGCTCTGCAGGTCGGTCAGGCTGATGACGCCTCCCTGGAGGTCGCTGTAGACGAGGTGCGGGTCCTTGAGGTCGGGCACGGCGAAGAACCCGTCGCCGCCGCCGACATTGACCCACGCGCTTCGCGGCGTGCCCGGGCTGCCCGGCGTCTGGCTTGGGCCGCACCAGGTCCCGTTGTCCTGCAAGCCTCCGCACAGGTGGTAAGGCGTCTGCAGGTCGTAGGCGATGTTGTAGAACTGGGTGAATGGAATGTTGTTCAGGATGTCGAAGGTCCGCCCGCCGTCGTACGACACCTGGAAGCCGCCATCGTCGCCGCTGAGCAGCCGATTCGGCATGAGCGGGTCGATCCACATCGCCTGGTGATCGCCGTGCGTTGCGCCGCCGATTCGTGCGAACGTCCGGCCGCCGTCCTCGGACTTGCTCAAACCTCCGCCGAGCGCGTAGACGGTATTGGGACTGGACGGATCGACGCGGATGTCGCTGTAGTAGAACGGACGGAAGTTGATGTTCGGGTCGCGGTTCACGACGCGCCACGACGCTCCCGCGTCGTCGGTCCGCCAGAGCTCGCCTTCCTCTTTCGTCTCGCTGACCACGTACACGATGTTCGGGTTGCTTCGCGCGACAGCGAGGCCGATTCGGTCCATCGGCCCGCGCGGGAGGCCGCGGTTCGCGTCGGGTCCTGAGAGTCTCGCCCACGTCGCCCCGCCGTCCCACGACTTGTAGACGGCTGTCTCGCCGCCGCCCGATTCCGTGTACCAGGCCCAGCGGCGGAACGTGAACAGGCCGGCGTAGACGACGTTCGAATTGGTCGGATCGATGTCCACGTCCGAGCAGCCCGTCAGGTCGTTCCTGTAGAGGACCTTCTTCCAGTTCTTCCCGCCATCGGTCGTCTTGAAGAGTCCGCGTTCCTCGTTCGGTCCCCACTCGTGCCCGAGCGCAGCGGCATACACGACGTCCGGGTTGTGCGGGTCGACGACGATGCGGGCGATCTTGTCGGAGTCGGGAAGGCCGACGTTCGTCCAGTGCTCGCCCGCGTCGATCGACTTGTAAATCCCGTCGCCGATCGAGGCATCGTTCCGCGGATTGCCCTCGCCGGTTCCCACGTAGATGACGTTCGCGTCGGATGGCGCAATCGCGATCGCGCCAATCGAGATGTTCGACTGATTGTCGAACAGGGCCTTCCACGTCACGCCACCGTTGGTCGTCTTGAACACGCCCCCGTTGGCGCCGGCGACATACATGGTCGAGACATCACCCGGCAGGCCGACAAACACCGAGGTGCGGCCGGTCTGCGCGGTTGGGCCGATGTTCCGCCACGGCAGGCGTTTGATCGCCTCCGCCTCCGGCGGAGCGCCGGCTCCCTGCGCGGAAATTCGCGGCGGCTCTACGGCAGAGAGTGACATCGCAGCGGCGATGCCTGCGGCGAACGCGAGCACTCGGATTCGAGCGGGCTTGTTCATGGTGGCCTCGCGGAAGAAACGACAGCTGAACAGTCTATATCGAAGTCAGGGGCAAGGCGGCTGGCGGCGGGGCATCCGTACACGCGCCGGGGCCGGAAGGTGGTTGCCTCCCGGCCCCGCTGTGTGGATGACCAATCGTCTCGAGCCGAAGCCCGGACGTCCCTTCTACTTGCCCACCGACGCCGCGCCCGGCAGCGCGGCTTTGGCCGCCTTGCGGCCCTTGAGGCGGTTGAGCAGCGCCTTCAGGATTTCGCTGATCTTCATCTCGCGCATGTCGTCGAAGTACGAATAGACGACCGGCGTGATGAGCAGCGTCAGCAGCAGGCACAGAATCTGGCCGCCGATGATCGTCACCGCCATCGACGCGCGCGACCCGGATCCCGCTCCGCGGCCGAACGCAATCGGCAGCATGCCCGCCACGATCGACATCGTCGTCATGAGAATCGGGCGAAGCCGCACGTGGTTGGCGGCCATGAGCGCCTCGTGGCGTTCCAGGCCTTCGGCTCGAAGGGTGTTGGTGTAGTCGACCTGCAGGATCGAGTTCTTCTTGACGATGCCGAAGAGCATCATCAGGCCGATCGCGCTGTAGACGTTGATCGTCATCCCGAACGCCATCAGCGACAGGATGCCCGCCGGCAGGCTGAGCGGCAGCGCCGTCATGATGGTGAGCGGGTGGATGAAGCTGTTGAACTGCGACGCCAGCACCATGTAAATGAACGCGATGGCCAGGAAGATCGCGATCACGAAGTCGTTGGAGGCCTCGTCGAGCGTCCGGGCGCTGCCGCCGAACACGGCCTGGTAGCCGGGCTTCATGTTCAGCTCGGCCACCTTGACCCGCGCGGCCGCCACGGCGTCGCCGAGGGGGACCCGGTCGAGATTGGCGCTCACCGAGATCTGCCGCTGCCGGTTGAAGCGCTGGATGGTGGCGGGCCCCCGATCCATCACGAGCTGCGCCACGTCGCTCACCCGCACGGTCTTCCCGCCCGCGGTCGGAATCAGCAGCGAGGCGAGCCCGGCTGGATCGTCCCGGAACTGCTGCTCCAGGCGCAGCCTCACGGAGTACTGGTCGTCGCCCTGCTTGAACTTGCCGACTTCCTCGCCGCCGACGAGCGAGCGCAGGCTCGACGCCAGCGAGTCGATCGAAACGCCCAGGTCCGCCGCGCGCGCGCGGTCGGTCATCACGCGCACTTCCGGCTGCGTCGGCTCGAAGTTCGAATCGACGTCCACCACGCCGTTGATCGTCCGCACCTTCTTCATGAGCTCGACGACATACGTCTGCAACTGCTCGATTTCCGGCCCCTGGATGAGGATGCTGAGCCGGTTCGAACCGCCGCCGCCGCCGCGGCCGCCGCCGCTGGACGCGCCGGAGAGGTCGGTGCCGCCCGACACGCCGATGCGCGCGCCGGGGTACTTGCGCATGAGCAACCGGGCCCGCCGCATCAACTCCTGCTGCGACAGCGTCCGCTCGTCGAGCGGTTTCAGCCCCATGTAGAAGTTCGCGCTGCCGGCATTGACGCTCGTCAGGACCATGGCCACTTCGGGCAGCTTCTTCGGATCCCGAAGTTCCGATTCGATCGTCTTGACATACTCCTCGGTGCGCGTGTAGCTCGTTCCCTGCGGCAGCCTGACGTTGATGCTGAACTCGCTCTGGTCGTCGTCGGGCACCAGCTCCTTGCCGACATACGGGAAGATGACGACGACCGACGCGACGACCACGCCCGCGATCGCGAGCATCCATCCGCGGTGATGCAGCGACCACGAGAGCATCCGGCCGTAGGTCCGGTCGATCCAGGCGTAGGCGCCCCGCGACTTGGTCGACTTGTGAGCTCCCGCGCGCTCGTCCACCGACTTCAGCCACCACGAGCACAGCGCCGGGGTCAGCGTGAAGGAGACGAACATCGAAATCATGATGGCCGCGGCAGAGGTGATGCCGAAGCTGTAGAAGTACCGTCCGACCTGGCCCGTCATGAAGGCCACCGGCAGGAAGATCACGACGAGCGAGAGCGTGGTCGCCATGACGGCGAGGCCGATCTCGCCCGTGGCCTTCATCGCCGCTTCCCTGGGCGAGACTTTCTTCTCCTCGATGTACCGGAAGATGTTTTCCAGCACGACGATCGCGTCGTCGATGACGATGCCCGTTGCCAGTGATAAGGCCAGCATCGTCATGTTGTTCAACGTGAAGTCGAGCGCTTTCATCACGCTGAACGTGCCGATGATCGAGGTCGGAATGGCGAGCGCGGCAATGACGGTCAGGCGCAGATTGCGCATGAACAGGAAGACCACGATGCTCGCGAGCAGGCCGCCGAACAGCAGGTGCATCCGGATCTCTTCGAACGATTTCCGGATGAACCGCGACTGATCGCGGGTGGGCTGCATCGAGATATCGGGCGGCAGCGTCAGCTCGATCCGCTTGAGGCGGGCGAGCACCCGATCGACGATGTCGACGGTGTTGGTGCCCGTCTGCTTGCGGATCATCAGCGAGACGACCGGGCGGCCCTCTTCCAGCCGCGTGGAGCTCCGGATCTCCTCGATGGCGTCGGAGACGCGGCCGACGTCGCCGAACCGGATGGCCATCCCGTCACGATAGGAGATGAGAATCTTGCTGAAATCGTCGACCTCCGTCAGCCGGCCCATCGTGCGCATCGCGATTTCCGACGCACCCGAGGTGAACGAGCCGCCGGGGATCTCGACGTTCTGCCGCTGGACCGCGTTGCGGACCTGGTCGACGCTGAGGTTGTAGGCGTTGAGCCGGTCGGCGTTCAGCAGCAGCTGGATCTCGCGGCGCCGATCGCCCTGGAGCGAGACACCGCCGACGCCCTCGATCGTCTCGATGACCTGCTTGATCTGCTTGTCCGCGATCTGCGAGATCTCTTTCGACGACCGCCGGCCCGACACGAGGATCGTCAGGATGGGCGACGAGTCCGGGTCCATCTTGTTGACGGTCGGCGGCAGGGTATCGCGCGGGAACTGGCGCATGATACCCGCGACCTTGTCCCGCACGTCCTGTGTCGCGGACTCGATTTCGCGTTCGAGGACGAACGTGATCGAGACGCGCGAACTGCCCTGGCTCGAGCTCGCGCTCAGTTCATCGACGCCGGCGATGCTGTTGACGGCTTCCTCGACCGGCTTGGTGATCGAGGTCTCGATCTCTTCAGAACTGGCGCCCGAGAGGGAGGTCATCACCGACACGACCGGGTAGTCGGTCTTCGGCATGAGGTCGAGACCGAGCTGCCGGTACGAGAACCACCCCATCACGATCAGCGCCGCGGTCATCATGACCGCGAACACCGGACGCCGAACGCTGACGTCGGCTAGTTTCACCGCTGTCCTCCCCGCTGGCCGCCATCCTGCCCGCCGCCGCCCTGCCCGCGCCTGCCTCCGCGCCGTCCGCCACCGGTTCCGTCTCCCGCGCCCGCCCCGCCACGGTTCCCGCCGGCGCCCGCCGCCTCACGGCCGCGCCCGCCGCCCGGCTCCGCCCCGGCGGCGATTTCCGGCGCCGGGCCGCCCGGTTCGCCTGCCGCCACGGTGGTGCCGGTCGCCAGCTGGTTCAGGTTGCTCGCGGCGAGAATCTCGTCGCCCTTCAGCCCGGCTACGATCTCGTAGAGGTCGCCCTGCTTGACGCCGGTCTCCACCGACTGCTGGCGAATCTTGCCGCTCTCGACGACATAGACCGCCGACACGCCGGCCATGGTCGAAATCGCGTTCTCGGTGACCGCCAGCACGTTCTGGTCCAGCTTTGTCGTAACGACGCCCTTCGCGAAGAACCCCGGCTTGAGGCGGCGATCGTCGTTCCGGATGAGCGCCTCGACCACGAAGGTCCGCGTCGCCTGGTCGACGGCCGGGCTCACGTAGGCCATCTCGCCTTTGAAGACGTCGGTGTCGAACGAGGCCACGCGGAACTCGACGGGCAGCTTCGGCGCGATGAGGCCCGCGTACCGCTCCTGCACGGCGGTCCGGAGCTTCAGCGGGTTGATCGAGACGATCGTGGCAATCTGCGTGTTGTCCCTGATGTACTCGCCCGGCTGGACCAGCCGCTCGGCCACGGCGCCGTCGACCGGCGCTTTGATCACGGCGTCGTCGAGTTTCTTCTTTGCGAGGTCGAACGACGCCCGCCGGTCCTGCAGGCTGGCCTTCAGGCTGCGCGCGGAAGCGAGCGTGGTTTGGTAGGTCGCGTCGGCGACCTTCGCGCGGGTCCGTGCCGTGTCGAGGTCCATCTGCGCGAGCAAGCCGCGCGCCATGAGGCGCTCGACGCGCGCCAGGTTCGCCGCCGCGTCGTCGCGCGTGGCGGCCGCCTGGCGGACCGACGCGATCTGATCGTCGGCGGGCGGTACCTTGGAGGTCGTGCCGTCGATCTCGAGCTGCGCTTCGACCTGCTTCAGGGCGCTCTCGGCCCGCTCGAACGCCAGCGACAGTTCCCTCTTGTCGAGGACGACCAGCGGGTCGCCAGCTCGAACCACGGTGCCGATCTGCATGGGCACTTCGCGAACGATGCCGGCGACCTCGCTGCTGACTTTCGCCTGGTCGGGTGAAAGAAGGGTGCCGGAGATTTCGACCTGGCGTTGGACGGCGATGCGCTGGACCTTGACGGTCCGAACGGCGACGCGGTCGCCGCGTCCGCCGCCGCCCGCGCGCCCGCCGGCCGCCGGGCTGCGGTTGCACCCGGCCACCGCCACGACGAGGATGAGCGGCGCGGTCAAACCGGCAAGGGAGACAGCGCTGGTGAATCGAGTGCGTGTAGGACGTCGCATGATCTTGTAGGAAGCGGAAGGTATCCCGGGCCGGCCATTACCTCCGGACAACCCGGAGGAGCCACCGGCTGAAGAATGCTCGCGGGGCAGACTTCACCCACCCCTGGTCTACGGAACTATATACGACATGCTACCGCGGGTGTTTACCCTTGAGCCACAACGGGTTGGGTGATTCTCGGGCGGGAATTCTCCCGAAGCGCGCGGGCCCTCGGGCCCCCTCCAACCCTCTGGCAGCCCGTTCACCCGGAACCGCCGGAGAATCGTGCGACAATGTGGCGCCCCGCGGAGGTCTCTGGCGTCCCGGGTCTTTCCTGAGCAGGGAGGTATGAATGAGGCGCGTCATGGGGGGAGCGGCGCTTGCGCTCGTCGTGGCCATCGGTCTGTCCGGCACGCTTGGAGCCGCCGCACCGCGAGTCCAGTTTCTCGACACGACACTCAAGAACGGACTCCGGGTCATCATCGCCGAAGATCACCTGGCGCCGACCTTCTCGGTCGCCGTGACCTACAACGTCGGCTCCCGGAACGAGCGACAGGGGCGCACGGGTTTCGCCCACCTCTTCGAGCACATGATGTTCAAGGGCTCGGAGAACGTCGGCAGCGGCGAGCACTTCAGCCTGGTCTTCGGCAACGGCGGCAGTATGAACGGCTCGACCAACAAGGATCGCACCAACTACTACGAGCAACTGCCGATCAACCAGCTCGACCTGGCGCTCTTCCTCGAAGCGGATCGCATGCGAACGCTCGCCTCGGCCATCACGCCGGACAACCTCAAGAACCAGATCAATACGGTCCAGGAGGAGCGGCGGCAGGGGGTCGACAACCAGCCCTACGGCAAGACGTTCGAGGTCGTCGACGATCTCGCCTTCGAGTCGTTCCCGTACAAGCACTCGGTGATCGGCTCGATGGCCGACCTCAGTGCCGCGACGGTCGACGACGTGAAGGAGTTCTTCCGGATCTACTACGCGCCGAACAACGCCGTCATCGCGATTGTCGGCGACGTGAAGACGCAGGATTGCCTGTCGCGGGTCGAGCGGTTCTTCGGATCGATTCCGTCCCAGACGCCGCCTCCGCGGGTCGTCATGGATGAGCCGGCGCAGAAGGCCGAGAAGCGCCAGAGCATCGACGACGCTCTCGCGCGGCTCCCGCGAGTCGACATGGTCTATCACATTCCGCAGAGCCTGACGCCGGACCACGATGCCCTGACCGTGCTGGCGGCCGTGCTCTCGGGCGGGCGCAGCTCGCGCCTCTACGAGAACGTCGTGCGGCTGCAGCAACTGGCGAGCAACGTCATGGCGTCGGCTGACGAGAGCCGCGGGCCGGGGCTGTTCCGGGTCCTGGCGCTCGCGGCGCCGGGAAAGACGCCCTCCGAGGTCGAGCAGGCGCTCGGCGCCCAGATCGAGAAGGTCAAGACCGGGGCCATCGAGAGCTGGGAGCTCGAGAAGGCGCGCAACTCGATGCGTGCGAGCTACATCAGGAGCCTCGGCTCGACGCTCGGGCGGGCCATCATGATCTCGCAGTTCGCGGTCTACTTCGGCGATCCGGGCCTCATCAATACGCGGCCCGAACGCATCGCGAAGCTCACGGCCGCCGACATTCAGCGCGTCGCGAAGCAGTACCTGACGCCGGAGAACCGGACCGTGGTCGTCACGATGCCCAAGCCGGCGGCGTCGAAGGGAGGCCTGTGATGCGCATCAGACATGCCGTGGCGCTCGCCCTCGTCTGCGGGCTGTCGCTCGCCTTCCTGCAGGCACAGGGTCCGCAGGCGGCTCAGGCCGCCCAGGGGCAGGGCCAGAAAGGCGTCGTGCTGAAGGGGAAGGCGCCTGTCTCGAAGGAGCTCATCAAGGTCACACTGCCGAAGCCGCAGGAATTCGACCTGCCGAACGGCGTGCACGTCCTCGTCCTGGAAGATCACCGCCTGCCGCTCGTCTCGTTCCAGGTCGTCATCCCCGGCGCCGGCGGGTACTTCGATCCGCCGGAGCTGCCCGGGCTCGCGCAGTTCGTCGCCGCGTTGGTGCGCGAGGGCACGACGACGCGGACCTCCGCGCAGATTTCGCAGCAGCTCGAGACCATCGCCGCTAATATCGGCGTCGGTGTCGGCATGTCGGGCACGACCGCGACCATCAGCGGCAGCAGCCTGACCGACAACCTGGATGCCGTCCTCGCGCTCGCGAGCGACATCCTGCTCAACCCGACCTTCTCCGACGAGGAGCTCGGGCGGTACAAGGTCCGGACCAACGCGTCGCTGATGAACAACCGGACCCAGCCGAACTTCCTGTCCGTCGAGATGGTGAACCGGGTGCTCTACGGGACGCATCCGGCGAGCCGCACGGCGCCGACGCCCGAGGCGCTCGGCAAGGCGACCCGCGCGATGCTCGTCGACTTCCACCAGGCGCACTACGTCCCCGACTTCGCGCTGATCGCGATGGTCGGCGACGTCACCGCACCCATCGCCCGGCAGAAACTCACTGCCGCGTTCGGATCGTGGAAGAAAGCCGGAGCCGCGCGGCCGCCCGTCAGCGATCCCCCGGAGAGCGGCCCGTCGAAGGTCTACCTGATCAACCGGCCGGGCTCGGTGCAGTCGAACGTGGCGGTCGCCTCGCCCGCCATCTCGCGGACGAGCCCGGACTACGACACGGTCCGGGTGCTCAACGAGATCATCGGCGGCGGCCCGACCGGCAGGCTGTTCCTGAACCTGCGCGAGGACAAGGGCTGGACCTACGGCGCTTACAGCTCGGTGACCGCGACGATGTTCAGGGGCGACTGGGTGGCGCGCGCCGAAGTCCGCACCGATGTCACCGAAGGCGCGCTTCGCGAAACGCTCGCGGAGATGGCGGCGCTGCGCGACCAGCCGCTCTCCGAGGCGGCGCTCCAGGAAAAGAAGCGGCTGCTCGTCGCCAACTTCGCGCTCTCGCTCGAATCGCCCGACACGATCCTCAACAACTACGTGACGAGGTGGCTCTACAAGCTGCCGGCGGACTATTGGGACAAGTACCCCGACCGCATCATCGGTGTGACGTCGGCCGGCCTGCAGGCGGCTGCCAGGAAGTACTTCGATCCGGCGCGGCTCCAGATCGTCGTCGTCGGCGATGGAGCCAAAATCGGAGAGGTGCTGAAGAAGTTCGGGCCGCTCGAGACCTACGACACCGACGGGAAGAAGACCGGGCAGTAGGTCGGGCACGCGCGAGGCCCGTCGTTTCGGCTAGAATACGCGGCGTCGAGTTCGGGTCCCGCCGACGGGGCGGGGCCCGGCGCCGCTCCCATCTCATTCCTGTCGATCCTGATGGCCGTCAAGCGATCACGCAAACCACCAACGCGGACATCAGGTCCTCGCCGCCTGTCCGACGCGATTCGTGCCCGCGAGAAGACCCGCGGGATGCTCATCGCGTTCGAAGGGCCCGACGGCGCCGGCAAGACCACTCAGCGCCGGCTGTTCAGGACCTGGCTCGAGCACGAGGGGTACGACGTGCTCGTGGTCAAGGCGACCTCTTCCCGGGCGATCCGACCGCTGCTCAAGACGCGAACGCGGCTTCGCGCGCTAAGCGCGGAGGAACTCTGCCTGCTCCATGCCGCCGATTTCCGCCACCGCCTCGAGACCGAGATCCTGCCGGCGCTCTGGAAGGGCCAGGTGGTCCTCGCCGACCGGTTTCTCTTCACCTCGCTCGCGCGCGCGTCGGCAAGAGGGCTCGACCTCGACTGGCTGCTCGCCGCCCACGCGCCGCTCTTCTGGCCGGACCTTGTCTACTATTTCGCCGTCTCGGCCGAGACCTCGACCACGCGCGTCGCCGCATCGCGCGCGCCGAAATACTACGACGCCGGCCAGGACATCACGAAGGTCGCCGATCCGATCATCAGCTACAAGCGGTTCATCGGACGCATGATCCGTGAATACGAGTCCCTCGCGCTGATCTTCCAGTTCGTCACCATCGACGCCGAACAGCCGATCTACGAGCAGCATCGCCACATCCGCCGCCTCTTCGAGCAGGCCAAGCGGCGATCGTGGAGCCAGTGGAATCAGGAAGCCATCGTTGACTGGATGAGGTGGAGTCCGTCGGCCGCGGAGGTGAGTGGTGGCGCATCGACCCGTCGCTAGGCGACGGCTTATTGCGATCGACGGAACCCGGGCGTCCGACGTCGAGGACGCCACCAGGGATGTCTGGCGGCACGTCCGCGGGCTCAAGCTCGAGGGCGGCGTCAGCCGGTGGGACGCCTCGGGCCTCTTCTTCGAGCTTCGCCTCGGGAAGCGCCGGCATCTGACCCTCTCGCCGCGGACGCTCATTCTCCTCTACGCCGCGGACTTGGCGTTTCGCGTCCGATGGGAGATCAGGCCCGCCCTCGCACAAGGCCGAATCGTCGTGGCCGCGCCGTATGTCGGAACGGCGCTGGCCTTTGGCGCTGCCGCAGGGCTCCCGACCGAGTGGGTGAGTCACGTGCTCGCGTTCGCGCCCAGGCCCGACTTGAGTTACCTGGCGAAGGAGCGGGGCAGGTCCGGAGGCTGGAAGGGCAAGCTGGCCGACGGGTTCGGCGAGTTCTGCGGCGGCGTGCTCGAAACGGCGGTGACACCCATCAACCCGTCCGAACTCCGGCGGAAGATGGTCGCGCACCTCGAGGCTCGCGCGAAGGCCGGCGCGAGCCGGAAGCACTCCAAGCGGGCTATCGCCTCGGCCCTGGCCTGAGAACCGGCGCGGGGCTTCCGGATTTCCTCGCTTTGACCGCCTGGAGCATCGCCGCGAGCGGCGTCGGGTACGGACCATTCGGCGCCGTCAACTGCGCCACGATCTGGCGTGCCAGCGCCCCTCGCGTCCTTGCGAAATTCAGAATGTCTGCCGACGCCAGGTCGTAGTCGTCGTTCGAATACGGCTTGACCCGGTCGGCATGCACCACATCCCGATTCAGGTTCTGCAGGCGCGTCAGCTCCGACTCGAGCCATCCCGGCTGGCCAGGCTCGTCGGTGTGGTCGGCCCACGCGGCCGCCTCGAGAATCGCGCCGAAGAAGACCGCCCGCAATGCTGGAACCGCCATCGCCCGGCGCATGAGGACGTTATCGGTGAGCCCGACCGTGAACGGGTACGAGCTGGTGTAGAAGGCGCTCGACGCATCCCAGATGATGAACTGGCCGAGCGGCTTCCCGTTGAACCGGTAGAGGAAATGGTTGGCGATGCCCCAGTTGCCGAGCAGTCCGTCGCATTCCGCGATGAACGCCTGCACGCCGACGATCCGCAGGTAGGTCGTCAGATCCAGGTACTGCGAGACGGAGGCCACGAAGTCCTCATCCGAGGCGCTGTTGATGGTCCGGGTCATGGCCTCGATCGGGTCGTAGAGCGAAGCGTCCGACTCGGTCGGGCGCAGCTTCGGTTCGTAGATGGCCTTGTAGGCCGCCAGGTCCGAGCCCAGGTAGTCGAAGAACCAGACGAACCTCCACTTGAACTCGAACAGGTAGCCGCTGTTCTCGCCGAGCAGCCGCGCGGCCGACACCGCGTCGATCTCTTCGACGATGATGTAGGCGCCGTAGAACTCGTTGTTGACGTAGAGCGCCGCCTCGGCGATGCGGGGCGCCGGCAGGCCCATCGCCCGGTAGAACTTCATGGCCATGACTTCGCGGACCGATGTCGGGTCCTGCGTCATGTTGTTCAGGTTGAACGCGGTCAGGCCGAGAAACGTCCGCCCGTCGACGTAGCGGTTGACGTCGACCCGGAGGCCGGGCTTCTCCCCGTTCCGGGAACCGAGGCCGCGCGACCGGATCCCGACGTTGGTGACGGTCATCCCGTTCCACTTGAGGTTGGCCGGGTAGTAGTTGTTCGTCTCGTATTCGGCCTTGAGCGTCGCGAAGTCGCGCGTGTTGACCCAGAGATCGATGCGATGAAGGACCTGGTCGTTGAACAGATCGTCGGCGGTCTGCGCCCGGGCATCGCCCGGCAGGCTCAGCAGGACGAGCGACAGCGCGGCGCCCGCGATGATTCGACCCGTGCCCATGGTTCACCTCGTCCGATCCGCGGTCGGTGTCGCGCCGGGAGGGCGCGCCGAGCCTCCTACATCACGAACTGCAACTGCGTCACGAAACTCATCCACGACGTCTTCGGCGAGAGGGGCGTCGGCCCGCGGCCCGGATCGTCGATGGATTCCCTGATGCCATTGAACTGCAACTTCACCCACCGGTTCCAGTACCAGTTGACGCCGACGGTGATCGCCCGCTCCGCGTTGCGCCGGACGTTCGCCGCTCGCGTGCTCTTCGACTGCGGTTCGGTGTCCGCTCCCGTGCTGGCGAACCCGAGTTTCTCGAACCTGGCCCCGATCTCGATCGCGCCGATTCCCCCCTGGAAGAGCGGCCGTTTCGGCTTGATCCCCCCTTCCTTCTTCTCACCCGTCACGGCCCACGTCGCGGCGACATACCAGCCGGTGCCGACAATGGGCGGCAGGTCGTTATCGGGGCCCTGCTCGTTGCCGACACCTTGCCCGAGCCGTTGCTCGCTCGAGCGGAGGTACTCGGCGCTGATCGAGTATGGGCCGGGCGCCCATGAGGCCTCGGCCCCGATCCTCAACCGCCGTCCGTTGACGTAGAAGTCCCGGTGAAAGAAATTATCCGAGAGGACCATGTGGCCGTGCAGGTTGTTCTGGCCCTCCGGGATCGTGCCGACGACAACCGACCCGCCAATCGACAGGTTGTTCAGGTGCGCGGGAGTCTTCCCGAGCTTCAGTGGTTCGACGGTGAGACGCGCCGCGAAGGCGCCGTCCTGGCTCCTGGCCACCTCGCCCGGACGCAGGGGCGGAGGCGTCAGCGTCGGCGAGTTGTCGCCGTCGTGCTTGAAGTATCCGACCTCGTACTGGATCGACTTCTTGTGCAGGCGGCCGTGGAGCATCACGCCCGTGTCGCGTCCCGACGCCAGCGACTCGCTCGCGCGAGTGCGATAGACGAAATCGAGGTCGACGGCGCCGGTGAGCAGCTCGTAGCCGAACGGGATCTTGAACTTCCCCACCTGCAGCTGGGCGAAGGGCAAGTACTTGAGATTCCCGTACACGTCCTTCCACTCGCCGCCCTTCACGAAGTCGTACTCGATCTCGTACTCCAGGTGCTGCAGCGCCGTGCCCTTGACGCCGAGGCGTTCCCGGCGCGCGCTCGGGGCATTCGAATATCCGAAGGGCGCCAGGTCGAGCTGCGATGAGATGAACACCCCCTGCAGCTTGACTCGCAGTCCCATCTCGAAGTTCCGTCCGATTTGCAGCACGGGGCGGTCCTTCCAGAAGAGTCCCGTCGCGTCGGCGGCCTCGGCCTTCGCTTCTCGCTTCTCCTCCTTCTTCGCTTCCTTCTTCTCCTTCTTGCTGGCGGTCTCCTGTTCACCGGCGAGCGGTTGAGCCTGGGCGGGTTGGGGCTTCGTCGCCTGGCCCGGCGATCCCTGCGCGTTGCCGGCCCAGGTCAGGATCGGCGCGGCCAGGAGAAGTCCTGCGCACAGGATGGCCGGACAGGCCCGCGATGCCGTCATGTGGAGGTGCTCCCTCAGGAAGAACCGCGGCGGCGACGCCTGCCCGCCGCCCGCCGCTCGAAGAACGCGTTCAGCTGTTCGACCGCGTGGGCGTCGGTGAGGATGACGGCCACTTCCCGGCGGAAGTCCAGGCTGAGCGCCGAGAGCGACACGCTGCCGATGGCGGCAACCCGGCCGTCGACGATGAGCAGCTTGCCGTGCGCCGCCAACCCTCCGAAACTCCCCCGCCCAACCGTCGTCACTTTCACGCCGGCGGCCTTGCGCGCCTTGAGCAGGCCGACCATGGCCGGGTCGGTCACTTTCGGATCGATGATCTTGATGCTGCGCCGGGCGCCCTGGATGAGCGCGGTGAACTGCTGCCTCGCGCGCTCGGGCCCGATGATGAGGCGCGGGCTCACCCCGCGGGGCAGCGGCCCGGCCGAACTATTGCGGTCCGAATCGAACAGCCGGGTCAGGCCGGAGACGACCCCGCGATTGCGCGTGATGACGATGAAGTCGACGGTGCCCGTGAGGCACTTGCGCGTCAGGTTGAGCGAGGCGACGAGCGCCGGGCCCTTGTCGGCGACGATGTACTTGGCGTGGTACTTGACGACCGGGTCCGAGTAGCGATGAAGCGTGGCACCCATCCCCTCGAGGACGTTCCACAGGTCCTTCAGCCGCTTCTCCCAGCCCTTGGCCCTCGGCGTCAGCAGCACTTCGACGCGCACCTTGCGTCGCAGCGCGTCGGCCAGTCCGTCGAGGATAGCGAAATCGTCGCAACGGAACACCGAGAGGATCAGGCGCTTGCGGGCCGAGCCGATCACCTCGAGCACGGCCTCACGCCGGCCTTTCGGGCCGATGACCACGCGGTCGCCGGAATGCCGACCCGCCTTCTTCCTCGCCTTGGACCCTCCCTTGGGTGGCATCGGCTATTCGCTCTTCTTGGGCAGTTCCCACGCGACCGATTTGACCCCGGCCTTGCCGCCTGCCATCAGTTGCTCGCTCAGGTCCTCGAGCGACTGGTCGGCGTCGAGCAGCGCGTGGTACCGGACCGAGAGTTCCTTGCCTTGCGACACCTCGCGAGGCTCGAAGATGACCTTGTTCCGGGCGAAGACGCTTTGGACGTGAGACGTGGGGAAGTCGCGGCCATCGGCGGCGACCTCGACCATCATCGCGCGCGGCCGTCGCGCGCCGACCCGGTCGAGCACCACGAGGAACCCGCACAGGAACAAGGTGCCGAGCCCCGCGACGCCAAAGGCCCCGAGCCCGGCCGACATGCCGAGGCCCATCAAGAGGAACAGGATCGTGATGTCCTTCGGATCCTCGACCGGCGTCCTGAAGCGGATGATGCTGGCCGCTCCGGCGATGCCGAACGCCCGCGCGAGCGAATCGCCGATGATGATCATCATCATCGCGCCCGAGATGCAGAGCAGGACCTGCGCCTGCTCCATCGACTGCGTCTGCGGCCGCTCGCGCCGGTACTTCCGATGGACCGCCGTCACGATGACGCCGATGGCGGCCGCCAGGATGAGCTTGCTCAGCTCGAAGAACGGCTGCCACTTGGAGACGAGCGGAGTGGCGAGTCCCGGGGCCGGCCTGCCGGTCAGCTGCTGGAGCTGGCTGGGCTCGCCCGGGAGCGGCAGCGCGCCCCAGAACCCGCTGAAGCCGAGTGCGCCGATGAAGAGCACGCCCGCGGCGAAGAGCAGGATGCTCTTCCATGGCCGCTTCCGCGTCATCGCCGGCGCCACCGAGTCGAAGACCGGGAAGATCGAGTCCATCCGCGAGAGCCGGAGCACTTTCTTCACTTCGTCGGAAGGCGCGACGAGCCGGAAGCTCCCGCCCAGCCGCTGCGATGTCGTGAGCCCTCGAACGAGCGACCGGATGCCCGCGCTGTCGATCTGCGTCACGCCGCGAAGGTCCGTCACGAGGTTCCGGTAGCCGGCTTTGAAGAGCTCCTGGACGCGCTGCTCGAACTCCTCGGCGGGTCCACCCGCGACAAGCGCCTCGCGGGGCGACAGGATCAACCCGTCCCCGCTGGCTTTGGTCGGGACTGACATTCGGGGCTCCCATTCCCGGGGTGGATTTGATACGCTGCCAAGACTGGACCTTCCATCCACCACCCGTGACGCGATCAGAATGAACGGCCAGAACCTAGCACAGGTGCCTCACGGGTGGCAATCCGCGTCCGGTGTGTCAGTCCCGACTTTACGCGCGTCGACTCGAAGGGCGCGAACTGGCATAGCGGTCCTTCAGGCGGCCCTGATCGCCGTCGGGCTGTTGCTCGCCACCAACTGCAACAAGACGTCTTCGTCAGGCCCATCACCGATCCCGCCGGACCCACCGCCCTCCGCGCCCGTGCTCGTCGGAGCCGGCGACATCGCCGGCGATCTCGGCCAGTGCCCGGGCACCGGCGCCCAGAGGACCGCCGCATTGCTCGACGGCATCTCCGGGATGATCTTCACGACAGGCGACAACGTGTATGGCGGCGCCACGCTTCAGCGGTATCGGGACTGCTACGGACCGTCCTGGGGCAGGCATCTGATGCGCACGCGCCCGGTGCCGGGCAATCACGACTACGAGATGGGCGCGCTCGACGGGTACTTCCAGTACTTCCAGGGATATCAGGGCCCGGAGGGCGAGGGCTACTACAGCTACGACTATCAGAGCTGGCATATCGTCGCCCTCAACAGCGTGATTGACTCGAGGATCGGATCGCCGCAGGTCGACTGGCTCGAGATCGACCTGTCCATGAACTCGGCCCGCTGCACGATCGTCTACTGGCACCACCCGTTGTTCTCGTCGGGCAAGAACGGCAACAACTTCGGCATGCGTGACGTCTGGAAGATCCTCTACGCGCACAATGCCGACATCGTGCTCAACGGCCACGATCATTGGTATGAACGATTCGCGCCGCAGGACCCGAACGGGAAGTTGGACAACGCGCGCGGCATCCGGCAGTTCACGGTCGGCACCGGCGGCGGCGAGCTGTACGGCTCAGGTACACCGCAGCCGAACAGCGAGGTGCGAGGCTCGACGTGGGGCGTGCTCAAGCTCTCGCTCGAATCGACCGGCTACTCCTGGGAGTTCGTCCCCGCGGCGGGCAGCTCGTTTCGCGACACGGGACGCGGGGTATGTCACTGACGCGACGCCGCTCGGGGCCGACGCGCAAATCGACCGTGGCGATTCTTGCGGCGGTGACACTCACGTTGCATGCGCCCGGCGGGTCGACGAAGGCGGCCGAGCCGGTTCGCTATGAGATCGATGCCGCGGCCAGCACGGTCATGATTCACGTCGGGAGAGCCGGCATCCTCGGATTCGCCGGTCACATCCACGAGGTGGCCGCGCCCGCGGTCACCGGCTGGGTCGTTGCCGACACCCTCACCCGGTCCTTCGACGTTTCGCTCTCGTTCGCCTCCGCCTCGCTCAAGGTGGTCGACAAGAACGAATCGCCGGATACCGTGGCGGAAATCCAGCAGACGATGCTCGGGCCGCGCGTGCTCGATGCGGGCAGGTTTCCGGCGATCACCTACCGGCTGCGTTCTCTGCGGCCCTCCACGCCGGGCCGGGGAACGGCCGCTGAGGTCGCACTCGACGAGTTCGACGGCGACGTCACGCTTCACGGCGTGACGCGGCGGATGGTCGCGAAAGGGGTGGCGAGTGCCGGGCCCGATGTGGTCAGGGCTCGCGGATCGATCACCATCAAGCAGACGGATTTCGGAATCAAGCCCGTCACCGCCGCGGGCGGCACCATCCGGGTTCGCGACGAGCTGGACATCAGCTTCGACCTGGTCGCGCGCCGCAAGGCGCCGTAGCGCGAACGCCGCGCGGGTGGATGGGCAGCGGTCAACGCAGAAGGGCATACCGTGGCGCTCGTCGCATTCGATATCGAGATCGCAAAGGACATTCCCGACGAGGCGACCGATTGGATCGCGCTTGCGCCGCTCGGCCTCGCCTGCGCGGCGCTGATGCGCGAGGGCTCGCGCCATCCCGAGGTCCGCTTCAATCCCTCCGAGCGTCCGGAGCTCTACGATCCGGACACCCGCGCGATGAACGGGCGGGGCGTCGACGCCGTGATCGACGAGTTGACGAGCCTGGCCGCGCGCGGAGACACGCTGGTCACCTGGAACGGGACGAGCTTCGATTTTCAGGTGCTCGCGCTCGAGAGCGGCCGGCGCGACGACTGCTCGCGTCTCGCCCTCGCGAGCGTCGACATGATGTTCTGGCTCGTGTGCCAGCGCGGGCACCCGCTCGCGCTCGACTCCGCGCTCGCCGGGATGGGGCTGTCGCAGAAACTGCACGACGTCGCGCTGCGCGACGGGACGCGCGCGGCGA
This sequence comes from uncultured Acidobacteriota bacterium, assembly GCA_963695795.1. Classification (GTDB taxonomy): domain Bacteria; phylum Acidobacteriota; class Vicinamibacteria; order Vicinamibacterales; family JAKQTR01; genus CAVOHU01. The sequence goes on from CAVOHU010000005.1 coordinate 866,080, forward strand.
TCGACGGCAAGCAGGCTCCCCGTTACTGGCGCGCCGGCGAGTTCGACGCAGTCATCGCCTACTGCGGCGAGGACGCAAGGGGGACCCTGGAGCTCGCCTCCGCGTGCCTGAGCAAGCGGCACCTCAGATGGATCAGCCGTCGAGGCGCTCCGAACGTCGTTGCGCTGGGCTCGCGCTGGCCGACCGTGCGCGAGTGCCTCGAGCTGCCCCTTCCGGACACGTCCTGGATGACCAAGCCGCTCGACCGGCGGAGTTTCGTCAGCTGGTTCGAGGCGAGCGCTGGCTCGCAGGCGACGCTGCCAGGCCTGTGAGGTGAGTGACGGATGGTGACAGCACCCTCATCCCGAGAGGACAGCGCCAATCCAATCCGGTTCTGACCGCGTTCAAATCGCCCCCGACGACGGAGCGAGCTCCGGCACCATGATTGCAGTACTCTTGGACGCCTGCCCCGGAGGTGTGTGTCATGCGATGGAAGATGCCGCTCGGAGTCTTCACGCTTGCGATGCTCGTGATGGCGGCTTCCTCGACCCCTGCCGATGCGCAATGGCGCCGCGGGCCCGGACTGCGCGGGCCGGCGGTCCGCGTCGGCGTCTATGTCGGCCAGCGATTCGGCTACCCCTTCTGGGGACCATTCGGGTTCTACCCCCAATTTCCGTTCCCCTATCCGTACGGTTACCGCCGCTACGGCGTGTCGGCTGACCTGCGCATCCAGGTCGAGCCGAAGAACGCCGAGGTCTTCGTCGACGGCCACTACGCCGGCCTCGTCGACGATTTCGACGGAGTGTTCCAGCGTCTGAAGGTCACGCCCGGCGGACACGAGATTCAGATCTACCTCGACGGCTTCAAGACGATCGTAGACCGCCGCTACTTCAGTCCGAACAAGGGCTACTCGATCAAGGAGCGGATGATACGGCTGGGTCCGGGCGAATCCAGCGGACCGAAGCCCACGCCGCCGCCGGAGCCGCAGGAGGAGCAGCCCGAGCCTGGCTTGTATCAGCCGAGGCAGCCCGGCGCGATGCCGCCGCCCCGTCCGGGCCTGCCGCCTCAGCCGCCACCTCCGGGCCAGCCTGAGGAGCGACCCGTGGTGGTTGAGCCGGGGACCGAGCCGTCGACATTCGGGCAGCTGGCGATCCGCGTCCAGCCAGCCGATGCCCAGATTACCGTCGACGGGGAAGTGTGGCAGGGCGCTCCTGGACAGGCGCGACTCGTGATTGACTTGCCAGCCGGAGTGCACCGGGTCGAGATCAAGAAGGAGGGCTTTGCGCCCTTCTCGAGGCAGGTCACGATCAAGGCGCGCGAAACCACGGTTCTGAACGTGAGCTTGAGCGGCGCGACCTAGCGGACATCAGAATGGTGCAGGCGGTCGGCGGCCGGGCGCTTCAGCCAGCCAGCCGCCGGCCCCAGCCTTCGCCGCCAGCCCCCCGCCTGAAAGAACTCGCCGTCCCGTCGTTCTCAGTTCCAGGAGGACGACATGCATCACCGACTGACCGCTGTTCTGGCGCTTTCCCTGCTCACGGCCGCTCCGGCCTCATCATCCAGCCACCCGCTCGGTCCGAGCCTGGACGTGCTGGTCGACGGCACGCCTCGCCCGCGATATGTCGCGCTCGGCACTACCTTCGTCGAGGCGCTCAAGGGCGAGGAGTATTCGTTGCGCGTCTACAATCCGTTCCCGGTGCGCGTCGCCGTCGCGTTGTCGGTTGACGGCCTGAACACGATCGATGCACGGCACACGAACGCCTGGACGGCCCGAAAATGGGTGATCGAACCCTACGGCACGATCACGATCTCGGGCTGGCAGACCAGCATGTCGCAGGCGCGCCGTTTCGAGTTCACGACCGAGGCGCTCTCCTACGGGGCGAAGCTCGGCACGACGAACGACCTTGGCGTCATCACGGCCGTCTTCTTCCGCGAGCGCGTCGCCTCGATCGTGCCGCTTTCGTCGGCCCGGCCGGACGCGTCCGGGCAGGACGCGAGGCTACGAAACGAAGCCGAGAAATCCGCGCCGTCCGGGGCGAGCGCCGGCGCCGCTCTCGGGGCGTCTCCGGCGCAGCGCGCGGCCGAGCCGAACGACTACGCCGCCACCGGAATAGGACGCCGGGCCGATCACCTCGTGAGGCTCGTCTCGCTTGACCTCGATCCCACGCCCGCCGCGACGATCAACATCCGCTACGAGTACCGCAGGCAGCTCGTCGAGCTCGGCGTGCTTCCGTCCGGGCGGCCCGGCGACGATCCGATGACGCGCCGACAGGGCGCGAAGGGGTTCGAGCCCGGCTTCTGCCCCGACATCAAGCGTGATGAGTAGGGTTGTCACAGAGTTTTCACAATCCTGCCGTCGGGGCGCCACGAGTCCTGCGTAGGTACTGACGAATACGGGCGGCCCCAAGCTTCGCGATCCGGCTCCGGCAAACGATTCCGGAGCCGGCGTCGTATGCTTTAGACAACCGGGGATCACTCCGTCCTTCAAGCCTCGAGTGCCGGGGCAGGGTTTGCGTATGCGAACGCTGGTAGTCGTGCTGGCTCTTGCGCTTCCGGGAACGAGTGCCCCGCAGACGACGCCGGCTGCGCCGTCCCAGAGCGGTTGCTCGTTGTCGGGGACGGTGGAGTCGGGGGCCTACCTGCTTCCAGGTGTCGCTATCACGATCGCGGGCGCCGAGGGCGGCGCGACGGTCATGACCTCAACCGGTGCGGAAGGCAGCTTCTCGATTGCGCTTCCTGGCCCTGGCCGGTACCAGATCAAGACCGCCTTGACCGGGTTCGAACCGTATTCGGGAGACGTTTCGCTCGACAACCCATGCCAGCAGCGCATAAGGCTGACCCTGACGCTCGCATCGCGAGCCAGGGCGCCCGAACCCCAAGCCGCAACCGGTCAGGCGGCGCCGGGAGCAGGCACGCCGCCTCAGGGCGGCGAACCGGTGGCCGCCGCACCGCCGGGGTCCAAACCCGCGATTGGCGCGGCTCCATCGGCACCGCGCTCGGCTGCTGCTCCGCGCGCCGGGCTGGCCCGGCAGGCGGCGGGGGCCCAGGGTGGCACGAGCGCGGAGGCGACTCAACCGACTTCTGCTAACGATTCCGTCCGGGAAGCCGAATTGGCGGCGGCGCAGCTGAGCCTGCCACCCGGGTTTTCAATCGACACGTCCGCGGTGGCCGTGACGGCATCGGGATCGGCGGGTCAGATCAATCCCTTCCTGGTCTTCGCGCCGATGGGAGAGGGTGGTCCGGCTGGCATGCGCGGAGGATTCGCGGGCATGTTCGGGGGGGACCCGACCGCCGCCGGCGGGTCGGAAGGCTTCCCGGGATTCGAGGGATTTCCAGGCGCAGCCAACTTCGGCGGAGGTGACGCGGGCGGCGGTCGCGGCGGCCGAGGTGGCGGAGACGGTAGCGCCACGGGACCCGGAGGCGGCCGCGGCGGCGGGGAGGGAGGCGGACGCGCCGGCGGACCTGGGGGCGGGCGGGGCGGTGGCCCCGCGCAGCTGGCAGGCCGCCTCGGCATGGCGGCGAGAGGGCAGAACAATCGTCCGCGCGGACAACTGACCTACAGCCTGAGCGGGTCGCCGCTCGATGCCGCCCCTTATCCGTTCGGGTCGGCGGCGTCGACCAAGCCCGACTACCTGCAGCACCGCTTCGGGCTGAATGTCGGCGGCCAGTTGAGGATCCCGGGCGTATTCGACGCGGGACCGCGCACCAACTTCTTCCTCAACTACACCGGGACGCACGGCTCGACGCTCTCCGACAGCTACGCGACGGTGCCAACCTCGGCGCTGCGCACAGGCGACTTTTCGTCGTTCTCGACCTCCATCTACGATCCGCTCACGGGCCTGCCGTTTCCTGGAAATCAGATCCCGGACGACCGGATCAGCCCTGCCGCGAAGCTGCTGTTGAAGTACTTTCCCGATCCGAACCTCGACGGGACGGCGAAGAACTTCCACTACTCCACGACCACGGTTCGGAGCCAGGACGACTTCAACTTCAGGCTGATGCGCTCGTTCAGTGCTCCGCAGGCCGGTCGCGGCGGGCGCGGCGGCGGGGGGGGCCGCGGCGGCGGACGCGCCGGCCAGGGCATGAACCTCGCGGTCGGCATCCACTTCTCGCGTTCGACAGGCAAATCGGCCGGCGTGTTCCCGACGACATCCGGATCGAGCAAATCCACGGGCTGGGATGTTCCGATCAATTTCAACTTCGCGCTGGCGGGCATCATCAGCGCGGTGCACGTCCAGTACAACAGCCAGCACTCCACGAACTTCAATCAGTACACGTTCCAGAGCGACGTTGCGGGGCAGTCGGGCATCCTCGGAGTCTCGACGGACCCGTTCACGTGGGGCGTGCCGACGCTCTCCTTCTCGACCTTCACGTCGCTGCGCGACACCAATCCGTCCGAACGGACCAACCGCACGCTGACGATCGGGCTGACGCAGACGAAACTCCGCGGCCGGCACACCATCCGGTGGGGGGGCGACTTCCGGACGATGCGCAATGATTCGCGCGCCGAATCGAATCCGCGCGGGTCGTTCGTGTTCACGGGCATCTACGCGACGAGCGGGGCTCCCCTTGGCAGCCGATCCGGGCTGGACTTCGCCGACTTCCTGCTCGGCGACGCGCAGCAGGCGAGCGTGCAGTACGGGCCGGGCATGACCAGGTACCGCGCGAACGCGTGGAGTCTCTTCGTCCAGGATGACTGGCGCGTTCGGGCGAACCTCTCGCTGATGCTGGGTCTGCGCTACGAGTACCTGTCGCCCTACTACGAGGCCAACGGCAGGCTCGTCAACCTGGACGTCAACCCGGGCTTCACCGCGGCGACACCTGTCGTTGCGGGAGGGACCGGCCCGTTCGCGGGCGCGTTCACGAAGGCCGGGTTCGAGTCCGACTGGAACAATCTCGCGCCCCGGCTCGGCTTTGCCTGGAGGCCGAACACCAAGACGACCGTGCGGGGCGGCTACAGCGTCAGCTACAGCTCGCCCACCTACGCGGGCATCGCGCAGAAGATGGCGGCACAGCCGCCCTTCGCCGTGACCGACACGCGGTCGGGCACCGCACTGGTCCCGTTGTCCGTCGTGAGCGTGTTCGGCACGCCGGCAACCTTCGCCACGACGAACAACTTCGGCATCGATCCCGGCTACGAGCTCGGCCGGTTGCAGATGTGGAATCTGGACGTCCAGCGCGACCTCACGCGGACGATCAGCGTGGGCGCGGCCTACACGGGCACGCGCGGCAACAACCTCGACGTGCTGCGCGCGCCCAACCGCGGGCCGACAGGCCTCCGCATCCCCGATGTCCAGGCGTTCACGTGGGAGACCTCGAGCGGCCACTCGAAGATGACCGCGTTCTCGGTCCGGGTCCGGAAGCGGCCGACCAGCGGCATCGGGGGCGGCCTGGCCTACACCTGGTCGAAATCGATGGACGATGCGTCTTCGCTCGGCGGCGGGGGAGGCTCGGGCCTGGTGGCTCAGGACGACACGAACCTGGCGGCCGAGTGGGGGCCGTCGAGCTTCGACCAGCGTCATCGGCTCAACGCGGATGTGACCTGGGAGCTGCCGTTCGGACCGAACCGACACTGGCTGAACAACGACGGCGTCGCCGCGAAGATCCTCGGGGGCTGGACCTGGTCGACCAGCGCGTCGTGGGCGACCGGGACGCCGCTGACCGCGCGCGTGCTGGGCAGCGCGATCGACATCGGGTCGGGCGTGAACGGGACGCTGCGGGCGAGCTACACGGGCCTGCCCGTCGCGGTCGACGATCCGACGGTGCTCCGGTTCTTCAACACGGCGGCGTTCACGCTGCCGCTCCCGGGCGAGTTCGGCAACGCCGGCCGCAACATGATCACGGGTCCCTCGGCGTTCAACGTCTCGATGAACGTGAACAAGACGATCATGCTCGGATCAGGACGGAACCTGAACCTCAGGGTCCAGGCGTCGAACGTCTTCAACACCGTCCAGTTCGCATCCGTTGATGCGACCCTCAACTCGCCGACATTCGGACAGGTGACCTCGATGCGCCCGATGCGCAGCGTGCAGATTTTCCTGCGGGCATCCTTCTAAGGCCATGCGACGCCACCACCTGCCGTCTCCTCGAGTGATCGCGCTCGCCTCCGCCGCGCTGGCCTGCCTGCCGCTGCACGCCTCGCAGGCGCCGCAGGCGGCCCGGCAGACGGTTTCGCAGCCGACCGTCACCTTCCGGTCGGGGCGCGATCTCGTCATCGTGAACGTGATTGTCCGCGACAAGAGCGGCCAGGTCGTGCGCGGACTCACCGCAGGCGACTTCATCGTGACCGAGGACAACAAGCCGCAAAGCATCAGCACGTTCGACTTCGAACAGCTCGATGCGGCGGCCCCCGATCCTGCCCCCTCGCCGGCGGCGCCGCTGCTCTCGGGCCTCCAGAAAGCGCCGGCGGCCCCTCCAGGCGCCGCGGCGGCGGCGACGCCCTCCGCGCCCCTTTCGGCGCGCCCCGCCGTGGACCTCCGCGACCGGCGTGTGCTCGTGTTCTTCTTCGATCTGGGCTCGATGCAGCCCGAGGACGTGACGCGGGCCGTGCAGTCCGCGCGCGAGTATGTTGGCACGAAGCTCACGCCGGCCGACACGGTGGCCATCGTCTCGCTCGGCACCTCGCTCGCGGTGAACCAGGACTTCACGACGGACCGCGAGGCGCTCCTCAGCACGCTCAACCTCCTCGACCCGCTGCTCTCGAGCGGCGCCGAGGAGCTCTCCGGCGCGGCGGAAGAGCTGCCGGACACCGGCAATGCGTTTGTCGCCGACGACTCCGAGTTCAACATCTTCAACACCGACCGCCGCATCGACGCGTTGCGATCGCTCGCCGACGTGCTCGCGGGGATCGAACAGAAGAAGTCGGTGATCTACTTCAGCTCGGGCATGACGCAGCAGGGCCTCGAGAACCAGGCCGCGCTGCGGACGCTGACCGACCGCGCCGTCAGGGCGAACATGTCGATCTACGCCGCCGACGCGCGGGGTCTCCAGGCCACCGCGCCCGGCGGCGATGCGAGCCGGGCGAGCGTGCGGGGCCAGGGCGCGTTCTCGGGGCGCGCGATCGAAAGCGCCCGCAACCAGATGAACGCGTCCCAGGACACGCTGTCGAAGATTGCCGAAGACACCGGCGGCAAGGCGTTCTTCGACACGAACGACTTCGGGGTCGTCTTCGACCAGGTCATCAAGGACACGACGGCCTACTACCTGCTCGGCTATTCGAGCACCAACCCGAATCGCGACGGCCGGTACAGGCGCATCAGGGTCAGCGTGAAGCAGCCGGGCCTCAGGCTCGAATATCGTTCCGGCTACTACGCCGCCCGCGACTTCTCGCACTCGGGGCGCGACGATCGCGAGCAGCAGCTCCAGGAGTACCTGCTGTCGGATCTGGCGGTGACCGATCTGCCGCTGCACGGGGAGGCCGGGTATTTCAGGCTGAAGGAGAACCGCTACCACGTGCCGCTCTGGCTCATCGTGCCCGGGTCCTACATCCCGTTCTCGAAAACGAGCAGCACGGAACGGGCGACGCTCGACGTGCTGGGGGTCGTCCGTGACGGGCGGAACATGCCGGTGGCGTGGATCCGGGACACCGTTCGATTGAACGTGGACGCGACGCAGGACGTCTCGCACAAGAACGTCCAGTACGACACGAGCTTCGAGCTGCCGCCCGGGCTCTACAAGCTCAAGGTCGTCGTGCGCGAGAACCAGGTGGGCACCGTCGGTTCGCTCGACACGGCGCTGCTCGTGCCGAACGTCGACCGCATGGACGTCAAGCTCAGTTCGGTCGTGCTGGGCACGGTTCGGCCGGCTTCGTCGAAGAAGAAGACGTCGAGCCCGCTCCTGCGCGGATCCGAGGAGATCGTGCCGAGCGTCGCCCGCGTCGTGAGATCCGGCCAGCCGATCGCCGTGTACTACGAGCTGTACGATCCCGGAACGCCCGCGGGAGCCGCGCGTGACACGCCGCCCGCCGGCAGCAAGCCCCAGGCGCCGCCGCGCGGCGCGAGCCCGGCGCCATCCGCGCCGGTGCGCCTGCAGTCGAACCTCACCTTCTTCAGAGGATCGCGACCCGTCCTGCAGACGGACGTCATATCGGTGCAGGCGCTCAACCTGCCGGATCGCCGCGCCGTCGGGTTCGAGCTGACCGTGCCGCCCGGAACGCTCGCTCCCGGGCTCTATACGTGCCAGGTCAACGTGATCGACGACCAGGCCGGGCTGTTCGCGTTCCCGCGCTTCGCGATGTACGTGGTTCGCTGACGGAGCCCGTCGTCCGTCAGCCTTGAAAAGGGGCGGGTGTCACCCTCCGGCGCTCGCCCCTTTTCGCTCGATGCTACAATCCGGCCATTCTGCCAAACCCGTCATCCTCTCCGAACAGTGAATCGTCCGGGCCGCTCTCTCGAGCGGCCCGCTCGACCATCGAGCTGCGACATCGGCGGCGAACCGTCCTCTGGCTCCTCGTCATCGCGACGCTCGCCCTGCTCGCACTCGGAATCGGCGGAGCGATTTGGATGCTGCGGGGAATCAGCCCCGCCTCGGTGGAATCTTCCCCTGTCGTCACCTCGTTCACGCAGATCACCTACCGCGGCGCCGTGCTCCCGAGCCTCTCGCCGGACGGATCGTGGATCGCGTATGCCAGCGCCGGCCCGGGTAACTTCGATATCTTCGTCCAGGACGTCGAGTCCCAGGTCGCCTTCGACGTGACCAGCGACTCGAGTGTCACGGATACCGAACCATCGATCTCTCCGGACGGCCGGCAAGTCGCGTTCCGGTCGGCGCGGCAGGGCGGCGGCATTTTCATCATGGGCCGGAATGGCGAGTCGCCCCAACGCGTCACCGACTTCGGCTACACGCCGTCATGGTCTCCAAGCGGATCGGACCTCGCGATCGCCTCCGAACCGGCCGTCACCTCCGATACGGCGCCGCTGGCAAGCGCGCTGTGGATCGTGCCGGCGGCGGGCGGAGATGCGCGGCGGCTCGAAACGGGCGAGGCGTTCTCACCAAGATGGTCGCCGCATGGCCACCGTATCGCGTACTGGGGACGATCGGACACCGGCCGCCGGGTGATCTGGACCGTGTTGCCCGGGGGTGACGGGGCCAGGCCCGTGACCTCGCTCGCGGCCAACACGAGCTTCTCCGACTGGAGCCCGGCCTGGTCGGCCGATGGGCGCGCGATTTACTTCGTCAGCGACCGGAACGGGACCAGGAACCTCTGGACGATCGCGGTCGACGAACGCACGGGCGTGCCGAAGGGGGAGCCCCGTTCGGTCGCGGTGCCCGGCGAGCTGGCGGCCATCTCGATCTCGCAGAACGGGACGCGACTCGCCTGCGCGTGGACGAGCGGGTCGTCGGTGGTCGAACGTCTCGGGATCGATCCGTCAAACGGCGCAATCACGGACGCGCCTGACCTGGTCGCGCCGAGCGGCGCGGCGCCTGTGAGCGTGGCGGTGTCGCCCGATGGGGACTGGCTGGCCTACTCGTCGGGGCCCCCGCCCGAGCGCTTGTTCATCAGCCGATCGGACGGATCCGGCGCGCGACAGGTGACCAGCGGGATGAGCGCGGCGCTCGATCCGCGGTGGTCGCCCGATGGCCGGGCCCTCGCATTCAGCGAGATCGCTGCGGACGAAGGCCAGCTGAAGATCCTGAACCGCGACGGTCAGGCCGACGAGCCGCTGAGCGACGAGAGGGGCTGGCGGCACCCGATTTGGTCGCCCGACGGACGGCAGATCGCCGCAGTGAACCGGCTCGGCGAGATCGGATTGTTCGACGCCGCCGCGCGCCGTGCCCCGCCGCGGAGCCGCGTGGCGTTGCCCGACGCGCGACGGCCGGTGAGCCGCGGCACGACGCCGCTTCTGTGGGACTGGTCGCCCGACGGCTCGATGCTGGCGGGTGAAGACAGCTCGGGCCCGTTCGTGTTCAACCCGCAGTCGACCGAGTGCGTCGGACTGGTTGGGTTTTCCGGGACGACGGCGTTCATGCCGGACAACCGCCGGCTGATCGTCGCCGACTCGAGAGGCACGGTGATGCTTGTCGACGCCGCGACGAGCGCGCCGGCCAACGTCATTTCGGTCGCGCCCGATCGGCTCGCGGGGATGTCGCTGTCGCGGGACGGACGTCAGCTGTTCATCCTGCGCGTGGCGGAGCACAAGGAGATCTTCCTCGCGACGATCCGAGCCGGATCCGAATAGCCGACCTTGCAGCCCTGACATCGCCCGATGGCGAGCAGCGGATCGCGCGCGAACTCCCGCTGATCCATGTAACGATTGCGATTTCGCGCCGGTCTAACTCCATCGAGCACAACCGGTCGGGTCGAACCTTCGAAGGGATCCGTGATGGGTACGAGCACAGCAGAGCCGCACGCCACACTTGAAGCGATCCTTCGGTCGCAGTCCGAAGCCGAACGGGAAGAGCTGGAGGCCCTCGGCATCCTGTCGCCACACGGATTCCTCCTCTCGCCGCCCTGGGCCCCGCAGGCGCAGGGGCCGGACCGACCGATCGAGAAGCGCGCCATCCGGGCCGGCTCGGTGCTGAACGAGGCTTACGACTACCCGCGGCCCTCTTCGTTCACGCGCGGCCTGCGGTTCGACATCGGCGACCAGACCATGTTGATGATCTCGGGGACGGCCAGCATCGATGACGCGGGCCTGACGCGGCACATCGGAGACTTCCGCGCGCAGTTGTGGCGCACCTACCGGAACATCACCGCGCTGCTCACCTCCGAGCACGCCACCTGGCACGACATCGTCCGGACCACGTGCTACCTCCGGGACATCGAGCGCGACTACAAGGACTTCAACGAGGTGCGGACCGCCTTCTTCACCTGGCTGGGGCTCGACCCGCTCCCGGCCAGCACGGGCATCCAGGCCAGGCTCTGCCGGGAGGATCTTCTCGTCGAGATCGAGGCGATCGCCATCATGCCGCGCGACCGCGAACCGGCCAGGTCGTGACGGAATGATCTTCACCAGCCCCGAGGTCCGGCTCGCCGCGCGAGAAGCCCGCCACGAGAACACCCTCGTCCGGGTTGGCGAAGCCGAGATCGGCGGCAGAGACATCGTCCTCATTGCGGGCCCATGCGCGGTGGAGAGCCTCGATCAGCTGCTCAGCACGGCGTGGGCCGTCAAAGCCGCCGGAGCCCGCGTGCTCCGGGCCGGTGCGTTCAAGCCCCGCACCTCACCGTACAGCTTCCAGGGGCTCAAGGAAGAAGCGCTCCGGCTGCTCATCGAGGTGAAACGCCGAACGGGCCTTCCTGTCGTCACCGAGGTGATGGACGCCCGCCACATCGAAGCCGTCTCGGAATGCGCCGACATCCTTCAGATCGGCTCGCGCAACATGCAGAACTTCACGCTCCTGGAGGAAGTCGGGCGGCTCCGGAAACCCGTGCTGCTCAAGCGCGGCATGAGCGCGACACTGGCCGAGCTCCTGCAAGCGGCGGAATACGTGCTCAAGGGCGGGAACGATCAGCTGATCCTCTGCGAGCGCGGAATCCGGACCTTCGAGCCGTCCACGAGGAACACCCTCGATCTGAACGCCATCCCGATGCTGAAGCACCACACGCACCTTCCGGTGATCGTGGACCCGAGTCACGGTACCGGTCACCCGTGGATGGTGTCGCCGCTCGCGAGGGCCGCGGTCGCGGCAGGCGCAGACGGGCTGCTCGTCGAGGTACACCCCGATCCTGAACGCGCACGAAGCGATGGCCAGCATTCGTTGACCTTCGTGGCACTCGAACGGATGGCGGCCGAGGTCGCGGCCATCGCCGCCGCCGTCGGCCGGTCCTTCAGCCGGATCTCCACGGACGACACCATGCTCGCCCGATCCGCATCATGAGACGCTTCGCTTTCGCGGCCCCGTTCGTGTTCGCGGCGCTCTGCACCGTCACGGTAACGAGCGTGGCCCAGAGCCCGTTCCAAACGGGCGCCTCGCCGGTGGCGCGTAACCGGATCGACGAGCTCGTGCTCGGCAGGCTGAAAGCGCTCGACATCCGGCCGGCCAACCTGTGCTCCGACGCCGTGTTCCTTCGCCGGGCGTACCTCGACGTCATCGGCACGCTGCCCTCCGCCGACGAGGCCCGCGCGTTTCTCGCCGATCCGAATCCGGACAAGCGCGCATCGCTCATCGACGCGTTGCTCGGGCGCGAGGAGTTCGCTGACTACTGGGCGATGAAGTGGGGCGACGTCCTGCGCGTCAAGTCCGAGTTCCCGATCAACCTGTGGCCGAACGCCGTGCAGGCCTACCACCATTGGATCCGTTCCGCCATTCGCGAGAACATGCCCTACGACCGCTTCGCCCGTGAGTTGCTGACGCAGAGCGGCAGCAACTTCAGGGTCCCGCCCGTGAACTTCTATCGCGCCGTGCAGAGCAAGGACCCGAAGTCGCTCGCGTCGGTCGTCGCGCTCACCTTCATGGGTTCGCGGGCGGAGAGCTGGCCGAAAGAGCGGCTGCAGGCGATGGCCGAGTTCTTCTCGCAGATTGGATACAAACCGACGAAGGAGTGGAAAGAGGAGATCGTCTACTTCGACGAGAACAAGATTACCGCCGGCGCCAACTCCTCGAGCCCCCGCTCGCTGGTACTGCCCGATGGCACCGCTGTGAGAATCCATCCGGGTCAGGATCCGCGCGAAGCATTCGCGTCGTGGCTCGTCGCGCCCGGCAACCCGTGGTTTGCGAAGACGGCTGTCAACCGGGTCTGGTTCTGGCTGTTCGGCCGCGGAATCGTTCACGAGCCGGACGATGTGCGTCCCGACAACCCGCCGGTCAACCCGGAGCTGCTCGCGTATCTGGAACGCGAGCTGGTGACGTCGCACTTCGACCTGAAGCACGTCTACCGGCTGGTCCTGAACTCGAGCGCGTATCAGCTGTCGTCGCTGCCGCAGAGCACCAGTCCGGCGGCCGAGGCCAACTTCGCGCACGCGATGCTGCGCCCGCTCGATGCCGAGGTCCTCATCGACGCGGTCAACCAGATCACCGGAATGTCGGAGCAATACCAGAGCGCGATCCCGGAGCCGTACACGTTCATCCCTCCGGACCGGCGGACCATCGCGGTTGGCGATGGCAGCATCACCAGCGCGTTCCTGGAAGCGTTCGGAAAATCGCCGCGCGACTCCGGATTGGCCTCCGAGCGCAGCGCCCGGCCGACCTCGAGCCAACGGCTTTACATGCTGAATGGCGGCGACATCCAGCGGAAGATCCTGCAGGGGCCAAAACTCATCGCGTTGCTCCAGGGCGGAGGAGACGGACGCCAGGCCGTGACACGCCTCTACCTCACGATTCTCTCGCGGCTGCCGACCGACGAGGAACTGAAAATCGTCGGGAACTATGCCCAGCCGGCGGGCGCCAACCGCCGCCAGGCCGCGCTGGATCTGGCGTGGGCCCTGATGAACAGCGCGGAATTCCGCTTCAGGCATTGACGAGAGCCGGCGCGGAACAGAGGACAGACGGAGGCCATGGTGTTCACGAGACGTGAGGCGATTCGCGGAGGAGTGCTCGGTGCGGCCGGGCTGCTGCTTGCCGATCGCCTGCGGCTCCGCGCGCTGGCGGCCCCGTCCGCCCGGGCCAAGTCGGTGATCCAGATCTGGATGTGGGGCGGGCCCTGTCACCTGGACACGTTCGACCCCAAGCCTGACGCCGGGTCGGATTACCACGGGCCGCTCGGCAAGCCCCTCGAGTCCAATGTGAAGGGGATGCAGGTCGGCGAGCTGCTCCCGATGCTGGCGAAGCAGGCGGACAAGTACTCGATCGTCCGCAGCATGACGCACGGCATCAACGCCCACGAGACGGCCGCCTACTGGGTCCAGACGGGGCGCAAACCGGGGGATCGGCTGGTGTTTCCGGGCGTCGGCGCGGTCGTGTCGCACTTCAGGGGCTACAACGCCGGCTACAAGGGCCTCATTCCGCCCTACATCGTCCTCGAGGACCTGCAGGGGCGATTCTCCGAGGCGGGATTCCTTGGCCCGCGCTTCGCGCCGTTCGCGACGGGTGGCGATCCCCAGCAGACGCCATTTGCCGTCCAGGGCATCATCACGCCGGGCATCACCGACGAGCGGCAGCGCAACCGGAGAGAGTTGCTGCACCAGCTCGACACGCTCGCCCGCACGCTCGAGTCGAGCCCCCAGATCCAGGCCTTCACGCAGGCGGAGGGGCAGGCGTACGAGCTCATCCTCGGCGACTCCGGCAAGGTGTTCGATCTCAGCCAGGAGCCGAACGAGATGCGCGAGCGCTACGGGCGGAACACCTTCGGCCAGTCGTGCCTCGTGGCGAGGCGGCTCGTCGAGCGCGGCGTGCCGTATGTCACGATCAACTACAAGGGCTGGGACACGCACAAGCAACATTTCCAGGCCATGCGGCAACGCCTCCCGCAGATGGATCGAGGGATGGCGACGCTGCTCCAGGACCTGTCGGACCGCGGCCTGCTCGCGAGCACCATCGTGTGGTGGAGCGGGGAGTTCGGCAGGACGCCGAAGATCAGCTGGGAAGCTCCGTGGAATGGCGGGCGAGGGCATTGGGGACCGGCGTTCTCGGCCGTTCTCGCCGGCGGCGGCTTCAAAGGCGGCCATGTGGTCGGCTCGACCGACGCGCGCGGCGAAGAGGTCCGGGATCGTCCGGTCTATCCGGAGGATCTCATCGCGAGCATGTACGAACTGCTCGGGCTCGACCCGGAAGCGAAGCTGCCCAATCCCGAAGGCCTCGATGCGCGGCTGGTGCCTTCCGCCACCGAACGAGGCCGGCCGGATGCCCGGTTGAAGGAAATCATGTAGGCGATGTCACATGGACGCACCTAGATCGATTTCCTTGTCGGCGACAGGCCCGCGATGGCCGAGGCCGCGCATCGCTCGTCGCGCCGCCTGCATCGGATTCTGCGTTGCCATTCTGATCCTCCTGGCGCCGGGCCTCGACGCCCAGCAGCCGCAGCAGAATTCGCCCCACATCGGCTACGTCTATCCGGCGGGCGCGCAGATTGGCACGACGAGCCAGGTGAAGATCGGCGGGCGGTTCCTGGACGGCGTCAACCTCGTCCTCGTCACGAGCCGCGGGATCACGACCAAGATCATCGAGCACAACAAGCCGATGACGATGATGCAGATCAACGATCTGCGCGAGAAGGTCCAGGCGCTTCAGAAGAAAGCGCCGTCGGACCCGGCGGTCCGAAAGGAGCTCGTCGACCTCAGGCTTCGAATGGGCGATTCGCTCAGGCGAAACGCCAACCCGATGATCGCGGAGTACGTCACGGTGGAGATGACCGTTGCCGCCGATGCGGAGCCGGGATTGCGCCAGATTCGGCTGGCGACGCCGCTCGGGACGACC
Source organism: uncultured Acidobacteriota bacterium (assembly GCA_963695795.1). Classification (GTDB taxonomy): domain Bacteria; phylum Acidobacteriota; class Vicinamibacteria; order Vicinamibacterales; family JAKQTR01; genus CAVOHU01. The sequence continues at coordinate 881,347 of CAVOHU010000005.1, forward strand.
GAGCCGATGGTGTTCGCCGTGGGCCAGTTGCCCGAGTTCACGGAGAAGGAACTCAAGGAGACCAGGGCGGACACCGAGCTGGCAATCACGCTTCCAGCCACCGTCAACGGCCGCATGGTGCCCGGCGATTCCGATCGCCTGCAGGCGCCGCTTCGCCAGGGACAGCAGTACGCCCCCGGCGATGTCGATCGCTATCGATTCTCCGCGCGCAAGGGGCAGGAGCTGGTGATGGCGGCCAGCGCGCGCGAGCTGATGCCCTATCTGGCTGACGCCGTGCCGGGGTGGTTCCAGGCCGCGCTGACGCTGCTCGACGAAGCGGGGCACGAGATTGCCTACGACGATGATTTCCAGTTCCAGGCGGATCCGGTGATTCACTGCACCGTGCCGCGCGACGGCGACTACGTGCTGGAGGTGAAGGACGCGCTCTTCCGCGGCAGGGAGGACTTCGTCTATCGAATCTCGATCGGCGAGCTCCCGTATGTGACCGGCATCTACCCGCTCGGCGGCCCGGTCAAGTCGAAGACGAATGTCGAGGTCATGGGCTGGAACCTGCCGTCGAACCGGATCACGATGGACGCGTCGGCCGCGGCCGCGCCGACGATCGCCCCGCTCTCGGTTCACCGCGGCGTCGCGGTCTCCAATCGACGCGCCTTCGCGCTCGACGTGCTCCCGGAGGTGTCCGAGAAGGAATCGAACGACTCCGCCAAAGACGCACAGAAGCTCGCGACGCCGGCCATCGTCAACGGCCGCATCGCGCAGGCAGGTGACAAGGACGTGTTCCGATTCGAAGGGCGGGCCGGTGCGCAGCTTGTCGCGGAGGTGCTCGCCCGGCGGCTCGGCTCGCCGCTCGACTCATCGATCGAGCTGACCGATGAGGGCGGCAAGCGAATCGCGTTCAACGACGACTTCGAGGACAAGGGCGCCGGTCTCGTCACGCACCAGGCCGATTCGTATTTCTCGACGACGCTGCCCGCCGACGGGACCTACTTCCTGCGCGTGTCGGATACGCAACGGAAAGGCGGACCCGAGTACGCCTACCGGCTCCGCGTCAGTCCGCCGCGTCCCGACTTCGACCTGCGAGTCTCGCCCTCGGCGGTTAGCGCCGGCGCCGGCACGACGGTTCCCCTCACCATCACCGCCATCCGGAAGGACGGCTTTTCCGGCGATATCGTCGTCAGTGTAAAGGAGGCGCCGGGCCCGTTCGTCATGAGCGGCGGTACGATTCCGTCCGGGCTCGATTCCGTTCGGCTTACGCTGACCATGCCGCTCCGGGTAGAGCAGGAACCGCAGCCGCTCGTCCTCGAGGGCCGCGCGGTCGTCCAGGGCAAGCCGGTCGTCCATCGCGCAGTGGCGGCCGAGAACATGATGCAGGCATTCGCCTACTGGCACCTGGTGCCCTCGGGCCACGATCTGCTGGTGTCGGTCGTGCAACGCGGCGCCGTTCGCGTCCCGGCGCGGCTCCTCGACGCTCAGCCGATCCGGCTGCCGGCCGGCGGAAGCACACGCGTGCGCGTGGCGGTGCCGCCCGGAATCCGCACGTTCGAGAAGCTCGAAGCCGAGCTGAGCGAACCTCCGGATGGGATTTCGCTTCGCGATCTCACCATGACCGGGCCCGCCGCCGAGTTCGTGCTTCAGGCCGACAGCGCGAAGGTCAAGGCGGGCTTTCGCGGAAACCTCATCGTGACCGTGTCCGGTGAGCGAGTCCCTCCGCCGAATGCGCCCGCCGGGGCCGTGCGCAGGCGGGTGACGGTGCTCACGCTCCCCGCGATCCCGATAGAAATACTGCCGCGATAGCTCCGGCTACTTCTTCGCGGGCGGCTTGGCCGGCGCCGCCGGCGCCGACTTCTTCTTCTGCTCGTCGAGCCGCGCTTTGATGTAGTCCTCCATCTTCAGGCGAGGCACGCCGTTGGCCCACCAATCGGGCGCGGGCCTCCCCATCAGGTGATGATCGAAGAACTCCTTCATGCGGACGGTATAGTCCTGCTGGTTCGCCGGCTTCGCCAACGAGTGATTCTCGCCGGGATACTCGAGCATGACGACAGGCTTCCCGAGGCGCCGGAGCGTGTTGAAGTACTCCACGCCCTGCGTGAAGTCGACCGCTCCGTCGCGATCGTTGTGCAGGATGACGAGCGGCGTCTTCACGTTCCTGGCGGAATTCACGGGTGAATTCCGGACATACGATTCCCAATTGTCCCAGTACCCGCCGTAGAAGCGGCCCTGGCTGCTCTCGAAGATCGCCTGGTTCGTCCCGCCGGTGTTCTTGTAGATGAGGCTGTACATGCTCACCATGTTCGTGAGCGGAGCGCCGGCGATCGCCGCCGCGAACAGGTCGGACTGCGTGACCGTGAACGCCGTCTGATAGCCGCCCCACGAGTGCCCGTGAAGGCCGACGTGCTTGGGATCGACGACGCCGGTGGCGACGGCGGCCTTCAGCGCGGCGGTCAGGCACCACACGGCGGACATGCCCGGATCGTTGACGCGATAGACAATATCCGGCATCAACACCGCGTACCCGTTGCTCGTGTAGACGGACTTGTTGAACCCGTTGGCCGACGGCGTCGTGAACGAGTTGTGGCCCTGCGTCAGCTTCTCGTAGATGTAGACGATGGTGGGGTAGGTCTTGCCCTGCTCGTAGTTGGCGGGAAGGAAGAGCGAGCCCTGCAGCTTGCGGGTCGGCCCGCCCTTGCCGAGCGTGACGGTGTACTCGATGAGCCGCGAGCCGCTCGACCACGTGAACTTCTTGACCTGCTCGTCTGCCGCCGTGATCTTCCTGCCTGGCTTGAGCGTCGCATCGGTCGCGTAGTAATCCGGCGGGTTGGATGCCGTCGACTTCATGTAGAGGTACGTTTCAGCGCGCTTCGCTTTCTGCAGGTTGAACGACGCGTCGTCGAAGACGAGCGCCTGGACGCCCGGCTTGCCCGGATCGATCCGCCCGATGCCGCCCTTCTTGGTGGACTCGCCGAACAGATCCACGTAGCGGGGCGTCGACAGATCCCAACCGCGCTCCTCCGGATCGAAGCGCAGCAGGCGGCGGTAGCGGATTCCGTCCTTCGTGCCGTTCACGGTCAGGTTCACGGCTGCGCCGCCGCCGACCGGCACCTTCCAGATGTCCCAGCCGTCCGAGAGGAGCACCGCGTCGCCGTCCTTGGTCCACCCGAGCGCCGGCCGAGGCGGCTTCACGACGTTGTGGTCATCCTCGACGTTGATGAACGAAGCCGGAACGGCCTTGGTCAGGTTGGTCGACTGGCCCGACGCCATGTCGTACGCGAGGTAGTGTCCGTCGTTGTAGTAGTAGAACTTCGCGCCGTCGGGCGACGTCTGGCCCATGTTCGCGGCCTTCCTGAGCGCGAGCTTGCGCTCGCCGGTCTCGAGGTTGAAGACGTAGACGTCCACGTATCGCCGGCCATCGAGGTTGCTTTGCAGCTCGTAATCGCGCAGGTCGGTGCCCACCGCGAACCGCTCCTTGGGCGCTGCCGAAACCGACCGAACGGTGTCGTCGGCGAGGCGCAGGAACTTCTTCTCCTTCACGCGGTAAACCGACAGGTAGCTGAAGTTCTTGTCCATTTCTTCCTGGACGATCTGCTGCGACTGCAGGCGCGAATCCTTGTAGTGCCAGATCACGAGGTCCGGCTTTTCCTCGGCATCGTCGGCGGCCGCCGCAGGCGGGGCCGGCGCCTCGGGCTTCGCGGTTGACCCCTCCTCGGGCTTCTCACCGGGTTTCTCGCCCGGTTTCTCGCCCGGCTTGACGTCGGCCTTCTTCGGCTGGCGGATGCCGAACACGATGGCGTCCAGGCCCTCAGTCCATGCCGGCGTCCGTGCCGGGCTGATGCCCATCCCGTCGGGGAAGGCCTTGTCCGACGCCGGGTCGTAGACGACCTTCTGCGGCTTCGACGAGGCGAGATCCGTGACGCCGATGACCGCGTAGACCTTGTCCTTGTAGCGTTTGTCCTCGGTGCTCTTCAGCACCGAGAGCGCGTCGCCCTTTTCGGTCCACGCGAGGCGCTCGTAGGACGCCTTGCCGCTGTCGAGCGCGAGGACCGTGCCGGTCTCCATGGTCCGAATCTCGAGCCCGTTGCCGAGCTTGTCGGCGGCGTCGATCGTGAAGGCCAGGAACCGGCCCGACTTGTCGAACGCGAACTCGTTGACGTTTCCCAGGTTCAGCTCGGTTCCGGTGGAAAGCTCACGCAGGATGAGGTCGGTGCCTTTGGGCCGTTCGTCGGCGGCCGCAGAGGCGGCGGTTGCTGCCGGCGGCGGGCCGCCCGCTGGAGGTCCCGACGGCGCTCCGCCCGGGGAGTCGGCGCCATACTTCTTGAGCGCAATCCAGTTGGCCCGTTCACCCGAGAAGGCGAACCGCTGAATCTTCTCGACCGTGGTCTGAGACCCATCCTGCAGATTGACAATCGTGACCTTGTTCTGGAGCGGCCGGCGCTGTCGTCGGAGCTGCGCGGCCTCACGCTTGGTCGGCGCGACGCCGAAGGCCACCCACTTCGAGTCCTCGGAGATTCCGACGTTGCCCCCGCCGCTGCGCGAATCACCCACAGGGAAGCGATATTCCTTGTCACCCTGCGTCTGCCGGATGACAACCTCGCTGTCGCCGTCGAGCGGCGACATCCGGTAGGCGAACCACTGACCGTCGGGAGAGATCGTCGCCATGCCGATGGACTTCCATGCCAGGATGTCGGCAAGCTCCATCGCCTTCGGACCCGCCTTTGCGGCAGCGGGCGCCGGGTCCTGCGTTGCCGATTGCGACGCCGGCTTGGCGGGCGTCTGGCCGGCAGCCTGGGTCGCGGCAATCGGAACGCGCTGGAACGCGAGTGCGACCGCAACCGTGACGAAGAACAGTAGAAGACGCTTTCGACTCATGACGGAAACTCCTGTGTCCGGAACCGGATGTCGGAGGCTGTGCGGACGCGACCGACGCGCGATGCTTACGCCGAAGACTCGGGGATTATACCCTTCCGGCCGAGCGCGGACCGGCGTCGAGCCGCGCCTAGGTGATCGAGACGAACATCGCGACATCGTTTCGCTCACCTGCTAGCCCGCATTGTTCACGAGCGCTGCGCGCTCGTTCATAACGCGCCGGCGGCGCTGATGTTGTGGCGCCCGCCGGTTTCGACACTGCGCATCGCGCGGTGCTCAAGACGTCGCCCGGGCTAGTCCTGAGCGAAGGCCCGAGAATCGGGCCGAAGTCGAAGCCCGTCAGGGCGGATTAGTCGGGCCTTCATGAATAATCCGGGCTAGGATTGGCGGATGCCAATCGCCTTCCAGCTCCCCAAGAGCCGATTTCGGTGGTCCGCGCTCCGCGGCCGGTGCCGCGTGCGGATCCTCGTGGGACTGGCCGTTCTTCTCCTCGCCCTGGCCTACACCTCGTATGCGGGGCAGCGGTTTGGACATCGCGGATACGACGACAGGGGATTCGACACGCCGATTGTCCGCCTGGCGCACACCTTCACGCCCCCGCCGAGGCACATGCGGGATATGACGGCCGAGAACGAGCGCGAGCTCTACCTGATCACCGTGATCTCCGATCAGCAGGACGTCGTGTTCGGGCTGACGGCGTTTCTGCTTCGCATGGTCGTCTCGACGACGATCGCGGGATTCGGCCTGATCCTGCTCACGGCCGGATCGACCGAATGGGAGATTCGGAGCGAGGCTTGACGATGCCCGGGCACGTAGCGCTGGCGCGGCTGGAACAGCTGAAGGCGAGCTTCGGCGGCGGGGCGGGCGCCGCGAAGCTCGACCTGTTGCGGGTCCTCGAGCACGGCCGGCTGCGTTCGGCCTCCGAGGTGCTGCGGCTCCACGAGATCCTCTGCTTTCTTGACGCGTATCCGGACGACGAAGCCACGTTGGGGAAGGTGCGGGAGATGCTGGACGCGTTCGAAGAGCGCCCTGATCTCCGGCGGCATCGCCGGGCGTTGACCGATTCGGGCATTGCCGGCACCGCCATCGAGTACCCGTTCTTCTGGTTCACGGCCCGGTGGCTGGAGCACTGGTGGCCGGAGTGCCTCACGGTCGACTGGAAACACTTCGACAAGAGTGAGGATCTCGAACGCCTGCTCCCGCTGATGCTGCCGTACTCGGAGACCCCGGCGCTCGATGAAGTGTCGCTGCCGGTTCGGGCGTGGATCGATCGCCTGAAGGGGTCGCGAGAGACCGATGCGGCGTTCCTCGTGCGGCGATTCGAAGCCCTGCATCCGAGCCCGTTCGGCCAGGAAACGTTGTACGAAGGGCTCGGGCTGCAGTTGCGCCTCGCTCCTGGCCCCGGCACGCCGGCCCGGACCGGCGCGCGCTACGAGAATGGCCCGGCAGTCTTCCAGACCAGGCCTCTCGAACGCAGCAGGCCAAACCTGCGAAGGGCGCTGCAGCGCCCGCCGTTCGAGGTCCGCCCGGTGCGGCCCGAGGACGGCGCCCGGCTGATTCATCTTGCGCGGGAAGCGATGGTGACCCGGGCGAGGGACCTCGACAATTTCATTCACGCCGACCGCAACGACGTGCGCCTGTTCGACTACGGGAAGGGACTGCAGTTCGCCTGCTTCGGCCTCGTGCCGGAGCGCCGGCTGATGCTCGAGTCGATGTACGGGATGCTCACCCTCAAGAACGGCGTGCCGATCGGTTACGCGCTCGCCAGCGGCCTGTTCAACTCGTCGGAGGTGATGTTCAATGTCTTCGACACGTACCGAGGTGGCGAGGCGGCCCGGATCTACGGCCACGCGCTCTCGATGATCCGGTGGCTCTTCGGGGCCGACACCTTCTCGATCGACCCGTACCAGCTCGGGCATGACAACGCGGAAGGGCGGAAATCCGGCGCGTACTGGTTCTACTACAAGCTGGGCTATCGGCCCCTCGATGCAGGCGTGCGGCGATTGGTTCGCCATGAGCTCGGGCGGTTCAGGCGCGACCCGAAGGCCCGATCGAGTTCCGCCGTGCTGCAGAAACTCTCGGCCGAGTACGTCTTCCTGTCCACGGCCCGGCCCCGTCGCGACGTGCTTGGCCTCGTCTCGCTCGGCAACATCGGGCTCCGCATCTCACGATATCTCGCCAGGCGGTACGGCAAGGAACGGGAGCACGGCATCAGGGCGTGCGTGCGCGACGCGGCCCGGCTCGTCGGCCTGCGATCGGTCGACAGCGGCACGGCAGGCGAGCGCCTGGCCTGGGAGCGATGGAGCCCGCTCGTGCTGGCGCTCCCGGGCGTCGAGCGCTGGTCGGCCGGCGACCGCTACGCGCTCGGGCGTATCGTGAGAGCCAAGGGCGGACGCCGGGAATCGGAGTTCGTCCATCTCTTCGACGCGCACCGCCCGCTGCGGCGCGCGATCCTCCGGATGGCGGAGGACCTCGACGACTAGCCTTCCGCTGGCGGCGGGTGCGCCAGCGCGTCTCGAATCTGCGCGGCGTTGGTGTCCCCTTCCCACCGGCTGACCACGATGGTCGCCACGCCGTTGCCCACCACGTTGGTGACGGCGCGGCACTCGCTCATGAACTTGTCGATGCCGAGCACGAGCGCCAGCGTCTGGATCGGGATGTGCGGAACGACCGTGAGGGTGCCCGCCAGCGTCACGAACCCCGTGCCGGTCACCCCGGATGCGCCCTTGGAGGCGATCATCGCGAAGAGCAGCACGCGGAGTTCCTCGCCCCAGGTGAGGGGCGTGTTGGTCGCCTGCGCCAGGAAGAGCACACACAAGGTGAGGTAGATGTTCGTGCCGTCGGTGTTGAAGCTGTAGCCGGTCGGGAACACCAGGCCGACCACCGATCGCGAAATGCCCAGGCGCTCGAGCTTGCGCAGCATGTCGGGCAGGACGGTTTCCGACGAGGACGTCCCGAGCACGATCAATAGCTCGTCTTTGATGTAGGCGATGAACCGGAGAATCGAGAAGCCGGCCAGCCACCCCACGACGCCCAGGATCACCACGATGAAGAGGAAGCTCGTCAGGTAGAAGACGCCGATGAGCTTCAGCAGGCTCGCCAGCGAGGTGATGCTGTACTTGCCGACCGTGAAGGCGATCGCCCCGAGCGCCCCGAGGGGCGCGGCCTTCACGATGATCCGGATGATGCCGAAGAAGACCTTTCCCGCCGAGCCGATCGCGCGCGTGATCCGATCGCCCGCCTCGCCCAGCCGCGAGAGCGAGACGCCGGTGAGGATGGCGAGCAGCAGCACCTGCAGCACGTCACCCTTCGCGAACCCCTCGACGAAGGTGTCGGGGATGATCGACAAGAGGCGGGGCACGAAGCCGAACTGCCCGGCGCGTGGCACGTAGCCGGAGATCGCGGTGGGGTCGAGGGCGCCGGCATCGATGTTGAGCCCCGCACCCGGTCGGAAGACGTGCGCGACCAGCATTCCCACCAGCAGCGCGAGTGTCGAGAGGATCTCGAAGTAGACGAGCGTTTTGAGGCCGACGCGCCCCACCTTCTTCATGTCGTTCATCGACGCGATGCCCTGGACGACAATGCAGAAGACGACCGGCGCGATCATCATGCGGATGAGCGCGACGAAGCCGTCGCCAAGCGGCTTGAGCGCGGTCCCGGCGTCGGGATAGAAATGTCCGACGAGCGTGCCGACGCCAATCGCGATCAGGACCTGGATGTAGAGCACGCGATACCAGGGACGCCGTTGAGACATCAGGACTCCAATGGTGTCGAACGGAGGTCGCGATTCTCGTAGGCCGGATCGTCAGATCCGGCGTGCTCAATACGCCCGGTTCAGCGGCTCGGCACCCTCGACGAGCACCCGCTCGACATTGCGCCAGGCCGACCGGCACAGGAACGACGCCGACTGCCTCGTCACGCCCGCGATGTGAGGGGTGAGCAACAGCCGGCTGGCCGCCTCGCCCGCGAGCGTGTACAGCACGTGATCGGACGGCGGCGGCTCGGTCGAGTAGACGTCGACCGCCGCGCCGCCAAGATGACCGCTCGCGAGGTGCGCCGAGAGCGCCGCCTCGTCGACGACGCCGCCGCGCGCGGCCTGGATGAGCACCGCGCCCGGCTTCATCAACGCCAGCTCCCGCTCCCCGATGAGATGGCGGGTCGCCGCGACCATCGGCACGTGGAGGCTGACGATATCCGCCGCGGCGAGCAGCTCGTCGAGCGTCATCGATCGCGCGCCGAATGCCTGTGCCGCAGCCGGATCGGCTGGAGCGGGGTCGCAGTAGGCGATACGGCAGCCGAGCGCTTGAAGGGCCCTGGCCACCGCCAGCCCGATCGTGCCGAGCCCGACGATTCCCGCCAGCAGGCCGTCGAGCCCGCCCACGTTCTCGGTGATCATCCGGGATCGGAACGCGGCGTAGCGGCCGGCCTTGAGCTCGGCATCGGCCCACGAGAAGCGTCGAAGGAGCGTCGACGCGGCGGTGACGACATACTCCGCCACGGCGAGGTTGCTGCCGCCGGGCACGTTGGCCACGGCGATGCCGAGCTTCACCAGGGCGTGGCGGTCGAGGCGATCGAGCCCTGAGCCGGTGATCTGCACGAGCTTGAGCGAGGTCGATGCGAAGAGCGCCGCCGGCAGGGGAGGGCCGACGGCCGGAATCACCAGCGCGCCGGCGTCCTTGAGGAGCACCGGCACGTCGGCATCGGCGGGCCCGCGGTACTCCACCCGCAGCGAAGCGGGAGCGAGCGCATCGGCTCGCACGAAATCGGCCCGAGGCCGCAGGCAGAGCACGGTGGGGGCCGTCATGATGTCAGCGGACCTCGGCTCCGGGCTCGATCATGCCCGGCAGGATGTCTGCCAGCGGATAGAAGCACAGCAGCAGCAGCGGCGTCGGCCCGGTATTGCGCGTGGCGTGGTACTCACCCGCAGGGATGAGGATGGTGTCGCCCGGACGCAGGTCGTATTCGCCATCGGCGGTCTCGGTGCGGCCGGTGCCCGAGAGCACGAACATGCACTCCTCGCAGTCGACGTGGGCGTGCGGCTGCCTGGGCGGCGCACCGGGACGGGCGGGCGGGATCTCGGCGAGCCGGAGTGTCACGCTCGCCGCGCCATTCGAGCCCGAGACGATTTCGAGCGACGTGCGTCCTGGCAGGCCGAGCCGTTTCGCCGCCGCCTGCGTGAACACGCTTGCCATCAGCGTCCCCGGGCGGGCGCGCCAAGTTCGGCGACCTGGTTCTGCGCCAGCGCGAGCTGCCGGAAGATCTCCGGAGCGTCCTGCGCGATACGGTCCGCCACGTCGTCGACCATCTGAAGTCCGCGCTCTCGCGTGGCGTGCTGTGGTGTGCCGTACCAGCCTGTCGGCGCGATCACGCGGACGTCCGCGATGACCGGTTGGTACGATCGCGTGCGCCGAAGGGCGTCCATCGTCCGGCCGTGCTGTTGGTCCGACGATCCGCCGATGCGATCGAGGTGCACGAGCTCGGGACGGTGCGCGAGCACACCGAGCGCCTCGATCTCGCCTCCATGAGTCAGGCCGTTGCAGGCCTTGCCATAGAGCTCCTCGGCGACGTAGCACGCCTGGACCGTCAGGACCATCAGGCCGTGCTGGCGATGGAGCGCATCGGCCGCGAGCGCCAGCGCAGGGATGTTGCCTTCGTGCCAGTTGACGATGAGCAGGCGAGTCGCGCCGTGCCGCGCGGCCGACGCGCACGTGTCCACGACAATCCGGATGTAGGTGTCGGCCGACAGCGAGAGGGTGCCTTCGAATCCCATGTGGAGCGGCGTGACGCCGATTGGGCAGCCTGGCAGCACGAGGGCGTTCATCCGCTCGGCCACCGCGCCGGCGATGGCCGTGGCGGCGAAGATGTCGGTGCCGGTCGGCAGATGCGGGCCATGCTGCTCGACGCTGCCCGCCGGCAGGATCACCAGCGGGTTGGCTCGAAGCTTCGCGGCGATTTCCGGCTGCGTCAGCTCGATGAAGGAGCGGCTAGCCGGCACGTCCGCTCCTTTTCGCGAGGCGTTCCCTCGCGGCGGCGATCATCTCGTCCACGCGGACGTAGCTGCCCTTCCGTTCGATCGACGAAAGCGCGGCCGCGACGATCGCGAGCGCGATGTTCCCGTTGTCGGCGCTCAGGCTGCCCGGCACGCCCGTGCGGCAGCATTCGGCAAAGATCTCCAGCTCGGCCTGGAACATGTCGCTTTGGGGAGGCGCCAGCGTCTCGCGGCTTGCGTATCCCAGCTTGCCCCTCTGGATGTACAGCGTAGAGGTCTCGTGCAGCCTGTCGGGCGTGTCCCAGGTTCGAAAATCGATCTCGTAGTGAATGAGCCCCTTCGAGCCGAATACCCTCACGGCAAAGACACCCGGCGAGGTCCAGCACGAGCCGACGTACCCGACCTTCCCGTCGGCGAACTTGAGGAGCGTCATCGACTGGTCGTCGACCTCCGCCCCGACCGGCGAGAGCTTCGACGCCATCGAGCTGGCCTCGACGATCGGCCCCCCGAGGTAGTGGAGCACGTCGAACTGATGGATCGCGAGCTGCGAGAGCGGGCCGCCCGGAGCCTTGTCCTTGTACCAGCGCCACGTCTTCGGGGTCAGCTCGAGCGCGCGTTCGTTGGAGAAGTTCGCCTCGATGAACGCGACGCGGCCGAGCTCGCCCGCCTCGATCGCGTCGTGGATGCGGAGAATCCCTCCCATGAGCCGCGCGCTGTGGCCGACGGTGACCGTGACGGCGTACTTCGCTTCGAGCGCCGCGATTTCGAGGCCGTCCTCGAGCGTCGCCGCAATCGGTTTCTCGGTATAGACGTGCTTGCCGGCCGCGGCGACTCGGGCGGCGACCGGCAGGTGCTGCTCGTTCGGCACGGTCAGAATGACGCCGCGAATGTCCGGCCGACCGAGCATGGCCTCGAGCGTCGGGACGGCGGGCACCCCCATCTGGCGCTCGAAGGCTGCGCGCTTCTCTTCCGAGCGGCTGAAACCCGCGACGATTTCAAGCTGACTCGACTTGCGCGCGGCGGTCGAGAGCACCGCGGCCCAGCGGCCGAGCCCGACGATGCCGACTTTCAACGGGTCAGAGCCCATCGATCTCCCCTCGGCCATCCGCGTCGCGCCGGCCTGGGACCGGCGCAAGGCCGCAGATTGCCACGGTGATTGAAGTGATGATATCGTATTACCGTATGACCGGATCGTCAAGCTCCGATCCGTCTCCGGCCCGGGACGGCGTGCACGCGAGACGCCCGCCCGCGGCCCGCCGGAACGCCGCGCCCGCCACGTCGATCGCCACCGGCTTTGCGCTCAGGCGCTCGGCCGCGCCGCTCCGGGAGCAGGTGCTCGACGAATTGCGCCAAGCCATCATCGCCGGCCGGCTGGCCCCTGGCGCGCGCCTGCTCGAGCGCGAGCTCATCGCGCTCGTCGGCGTCTCGCGCACCGTTGTTCGCGAAACGCTGCGGCAGCTCGAGTCGGAAGGCCTCATCGCGATGATTCCGAACAAGGGGCCGGTCGTCCGCGAGCTCACGCTCGAGGAGGCTCGCGATCTCTACGCCATTCGCGCTGTGCTCGAAGGCCTGGCCGCGCGCCTGTTCGCCGAGCGCGCCGATGCGGCGCTCGTGGCCCGTCTCGAGCAGGCGCTCGACCGCACGGGCGAGGCCTACACGCGTGAGGACGCCGACCGCATTCTCGAAACGAAGAACGATTTCTACGACGCGCTTTTCGCGGGCGCCGGGAGCGAGGCGCTGTCAGCTATGATTGGAACGTTGCACGGCCGGATCTGGCGCTGGCGCGCGCTCGGGCTCGGCCACCCGCAGCGCTCTCCGTCGAGATCACGCCAGAGCATCACCAACCTGCGCGCGATGATCGGGGCCCTGCGCTCGCACCACCCGTCGCTCGCCGAACGGATCATGCGCGACGAGGTCCATCAGGCCGCCGCCGAGGTCACGCGCCTGCTCGAAGGCATGACCGTGTCGGGCGACGGCAGGACGCCCGCTCGCGCCGGCGGGCACGGGAAGGAACCATGGTAAAGGGGACACCAGGATGGCTACGCAGTTCATCGTCCACGACAAGGCGGACTCAGTCGGCGTCGTGGTGGTCGAAGACGTCAAGCCCGGCAGCCAGCTGACCGGCTGGATCATGGAGACCGACGAGACCATCACGCTCGACGCCCTCGACGCGGTGCCGCTCGGCCACAAGGTCGCACTGCGCGCCATCGCCGCCGGGGAGACGGTGCTGAAGTACGGGCACGACGTTGGGCGGGCCGTCGCCGACATCGGCCAGGGGCGCCACGTGCACGTTCATAACCTGAAAACGGCGAGGTGGTGAGATGGAGGATCTGGAGTTCCTGGGCTTCCGGCGTGAGAATGGGCGCGTCGGCATCCGCAATCATGTGATCATCCTGCCGCTCGACGACCTGTCGAATGCCGCCGCCGAAGCCGTCGCCCGCCAGATCACGGGCACGATGGCGCTGCCGCACGCGTACGGCCGGCTGCAGTTCGGCGAGGATCTCGAGTTGTTCTTCAGAACGCTTATCGGAACCGGTTCGAATCCCAACGTGGCGGCGTGCGTGGTCGTCGGCATCGAGCCCGCGTGGACGGCGCGCGTCGTCGACGGCATCGCGAAGACGAGGAAGCCGGTCGCCGGGTTCTCGATCGAGGGAAACGGCGACCTCGCGACCATCGCCTCGGCCGCCCGGGTGGCCAAGGAATTCGCGCAATGGGCGACCGAGCTCCAACGCGAGCGGTGCCCGATCAAGGAGCTGTACGTCTCGGTGAAGTGCGGCGAGAGCGACACGACCTCCGGCCTGGGCTCGTGCCCGACAGTCGGGAACCTGCTCGACAAGCTCGATCCGATGGGGGCCACGAGCTGCTTCGGCGAGACGACCGAGCTGACGGGTGCGGAACTCGTGTGCGCGAGCCGCGCGGCGACCCCCGAGGTTGGCCGACGCTTCATGCAGGTATTCAACGCGTACCAGGACATCGTGAACCGCCACAAGACGAACGATCTCTCCGATTCGCAGCCGACCAAGGGCAACATCGCGGGCGGCCTCACGACCATCGAGGAGAAGGCGTTTGGCAACCTGCAGAAGATCGGCAGGACCACGAAATACATCGACGTGTTGAAGCCCGCCGAGGCGCCGTCCAAGGGGCCGGGGCTCTACTACATGGATACCTCGTCGGCCGCGGCCGAGTGCATCACGCTGCAGGCGGCCGCCGGGTTCGTCGTGCACCTGTTCCCGACAGGGCAGGGCAACATCATCGGGAACCCGATCGAGCCTGTTATCAAGCTGACAGCCAATCCGAAGACCGCGAGGACGATGAAGGAACACATCGACCTGGACGTGTCGGGGCTGCTCCGGCGCCAGATGACGCTGCACGTTGCGGGCGACATGCTCATCGAGGTCATGCTGCGGACCTGCAACGGGCGGCTGACGGCGGCCGAAGCGCTCGGTCATCGCGAGTTCGTCCTGACCAAGCTCTATCCGAGCGCCTGATCGCGGGGCGCTCGCGTCGGGGGGCATCGAATGAGCCGCATCACCCTCCGCGTCAACGGGAAGACGCACGCGCTCGATCTCGACCCGTCGACGCCGCTGCTGTACGTCCTTGCCGACGACCTCGGGCTCAAGGGCCCGAAGTTCGGCTGCGGTCTCGCCCAGTGCGGCGCCTGCACCGTCATCGTGAACGGCCGCGCCATCCGGTCGTGCATCACGCCGGTGTCGAAAGTGGCGGGCGCCGAGATTACGACGCTCGAAGGTCTCGGCACCGAGGAACATCCGCATCCGCTGCAGCAGGCGTTCATCGACGAACAGGCCGCGCAGTGCGGCTTCTGCCTGAACGGCGTCATCATGTGCGCCAAGGCCCTGCTCGACGCCAATCCGAAGCCGAGCGACGAGGAGATCCGGCAGGCGCTCTCGGGCGTGCTCTGCCGCTGCTTCACGCACGTGCGGATGATCCGCGCGGTCAAGCGGTACGCCGAGAGGAGGGTGTGATGGACCCGCACCTGACTCCCGATGCCGCCCGCGCGCTCGACGCGTCCGGATTCACGCGCCGCGAGTTCCTGAAGACGACGGGCGTGCTGCTCGTGACCTTCGCGACCGCCGAGCTGGCGTTCTTCTCCGATGAGGCCGACGGGCAGGGCGTCGACGGCCCGGGCGCGCGCTCGCTCGACGCGTGGCTGGCCATCGCCGGCGACGGAACGGTCACCGCCTATACCGGGAAGTGCGAGCTCGGCCAGGGCCTGTTCACGGCGCAGGTCCAGCTCGTCGCGGAGGAACTGTGCGTGCCGATCGGGCGCGTGCGCCTGGTGCAGTGCGACACGGGGGTCACCCCCGACCAGGGCACCACGTCGGGCGCGCAGTCGACGCCGACCAACTTCAATCACGCGAACCTCGCCCAGGCGGGGGCCACGGCGCGTGAAGCGCTCATCCAGCTCGGGTCCGAGCGCCTCCGCATCCCGAAGGACCAACTCGCGGCTCGGGATGGCGCCATCGTCTCGGTGGCCGATGGGTCCAGGCGCGCGACCTATGGCGAACTCATCGGCGGCAAGCAGTTCAGCCTGTCGGTCAGTCAGACCGCGAGCCGCAAGCCCAGGGGCGAGTGGACGGTTCTCGGGAAGCCGATCCCGCGAGTCGACATCCCGGCGATCATGACGGGGGCCGAACCCTACGTGCACAACGTCCGCGTTCCCGGCATGCTCCACGGCCGAGTCGTGAGGCCGCCTGAGGTTGGCGCCACGCTCGTCGGCGTCGACGAGAGCTCCGTCCGGAACATGCCGGGCTTCGTCAAGCTCGTCGTCGTCAAGAACTTCGTGGGCGTCGTCGCGGAGAAACCCTGGCAGGCGATCACGGCCGTCCGGAACCTCAAGGCGACGTGGACGCCTGGCACGGGCCTGCCCGATCAACGCGGGTTCTACGATCGGATGCGCACGCAGAAACCCGTGCGTGACACGCTGCTCGTGAACTCGGGCGACGTCGACACGAAGCTCTCCTCCGCGGCAGCCGTGCTGAAAGCCACCTATCTCTATCCTTACCAGGCGCACGGCTCGATCGGCGCCTCGTGCGCGGTGGCCGACGTCCAGCCCGGCAAGGTCACGGTCTGGTCGGCGACACAGGCGGTCTTCGCGCTGAAGCGATCGATTGCCGCGCTCATCGGCGTGCCGCCCGAAACCGTGCGAGTCATCTTCACGCGAGGCTCGGGCTGCTATGGCATCAACGGGGCGGACACCGTGGCGTTCGACGCCGCGCTGCTCTCGCAGGCCGCCGGAAAGCCGGTCCGCGTGGAGCTCTCGCGCAAGGACGAGATCGCGTGGGAGAATTTCGGCTATCCGTTCGTCATCGACGAGCGCGCCGGCCTCGACGCCGACGGACGCATCGTTGCCTGGGACTACGAAGGCTGGTCTGCGGCGCTGGGCGGAAGGCCCGGTGGCCGGCCCGGCAACATCATCACGGGGATGCTGGCGGGATTCCCGACAGCGGCACTCTCACCGCAGTCACCGGCGCCGGAGCCGACCGAGCCGTACGACAACAACCTGAACACGATCCCGTCGTATCTCGCCGGACGCGTGCGCGGCACGGGCCATGGGACCGGATCGGTCACCGCCGAGCGCGTGCTGTCGCACCGCATCACGGGGCCGTTCTGGACCGGACCTCTTCGAGGGCCCGAGCGCCTGCAGAATACCTTCGCGCACGAGAGCTTCATCGACGAGCTGGCGGCACGGGCGAAGGCGGATCCCGTGGAGTTCCGTCTGCGGCACCTGAGTCACCCGCGGCTCATCGAGGTCGTGCGCACCGCGGCGCGCGCCGCGAAGTGGCAGGCGCGGACCTCTCCGCGCGCGGGCACAGCCCGGACGGGGATCGTGACGGGACGCGGGTTCTCGTGCGTCGCATATGAAGGGCACAACGGCTACGTCGGCCTGGCTGCCGATGTCGAGGTCAACCAGGACACCGGCGTCATTGTAGTGACCCGGCTCGTGATGGCGCTCGACTGCGGCCCCGTGTCGAATCCCGACGGGCTGAAGAACCAGGCGGAAGGCGGCGCGCTGCACGGTATCAGTCGGACCCTCTTCGAGGAGGTGACGTGGGACGACCGCAAGGTCACCTCGATCGACTGGCGGACCTATCGCACGTATCCAGTCGGCTCTCGCGTTCCCACGATCGAAATCGTGCTCGTCGACCAGCCGAATGAGGCGGCGACAGGCGCAGGGGAGACGTCCATCACGGCGACCGCCGCCGCCATCGGCAACGCGGTTTTCGATGCCACCGGCGCCCGCTTGCGCCAGGTGCCGTTTACGCCAGAGCGGGTCAAAGCCGCCCTCGCGGCGCGCACGTTGTAGGGCGGTGGCTTTCCTGGCCTGAGCGATGTCGAAGGGCGCCGAATCGTGCATCATGTAGGGCGCGTGGCCGCCCTCCCGAGTCTCGTCCCCCTGGCCATTCCATGACCGCAGAGCAGCGCCGCCTCGAGGAGAATCGAATCCGGAAAGGCCACTGGCGTCGCTGGGGGCCGTATCTGACCGAGCGCGCCTGGGGCAACCTGCGCGAGGATTACAGCTCGGAGGGCGCGCCCTGGCGGTATTTCCCGCACGACCACGCGCGATCGCGGGCGTTCCGCTGGACCGAGGACGGGATCGCGGGCCTCTCCGACCGCCACCAGCGAATCTGCCTGTCGATCGCCCTCTGGAACGAGCGCGATCCCATCCTCAAGGAGCGACTCTTCGGCCTCGGCGGAGACGAGGGCAACCACGGCGAGGACGTGAAGGAGTGCTACTGGTACCTGGAGAACACGCCGACCCACTCGTTCATGAGTGCGCTCTACCGCTACCCCCAGGCCGAGTTTCCGTACTCGAGACTGGTCGAAGAGAACGCGCGACGCAGCCGGGACGACCCGGAGTTCGAGCTCATCGACACCGGCGTCTTCGACGAGAACCGGTTCTTCGACGTGACGGTCGTCCACGCGAAGAACGGCCCGGACGACGTGCTGATGACGGTCACAGCCGTCAACCGCGGGCCGGATCCCGCATCATTGCACCTGCTGCCGACCGTCTGGTTCCGGAACACGTGGTCGTGGGGACGCCAGGTCGTGAAGCCGTGCCTGCGCGCCCTGCCGGGGGACCCGGCCCGGATCGTCGAACTCAGCGAACCGATGTACGGCCACCGCTGGCTCTACTGCGATGGCCAGCCGGAACTGCTGTTCACCGAGAACGACACCAACACCGCGAGGCTCTACGGCAGTCCTGGCCCGCCCTATGCCAAGGACGGAATCAACGAGGCGGTCGTCCGAGGGAATGCCGGCGCCGTCAACCCCGCGCGAACCGGCACGAAGGCCGCGGCCCATTACGCGCTGCGGCTCGCGGCCGGCGGACAGGCGACCGTGCGCCTGCGCCTCTCGAACGAGGCGCCGGGCGCACCGGCCTTCCAGCCCTTCGGCGCCGACTTCGACGAGGTGGTCGCCCTGCGCCGGCTGGAGGCCGACGAGTTCTACGCCAGCATCATTCCGAATGATCAGTCGGAGGATGCGGGACGCGTGATGCGGCAGGCCTTCGCCGGCCTGCTCTGGTCCAAGCAGTACTACCACTACGTCGTGAAGGAGTGGCTCGTCGGCGATGCGGGCCAGCCGGTTCCGCCACCGAGTCGGCTGTCGGGCCGCAACCACGAGTGGACGCACCTCTACAACGCCGACGTCATCTCGATGCCGGACAAATGGGAGTACCCGTGGTACGCCGCGTGGGATCTGGCGTTCCACACGGTCCCGCTCGCGCTCATCGATCCGGAGTTCGCCAAGCACCAGCTCGTGCTGATGCTGCGCGAGTGGTACATGCATCCGAACGGACAGCTGCCCGCCTGCGAGTGGGCGCTCGGCCAGGTGAATCCCCCGGTGCATGCGTGGGCGGCGTGGCGCGTTTACAAGATCGAGAAGCGGCGGCGCGGCTCGGGCGATCGCGTGTTCCTTCAGCGCGTCTTCGAGAAGCTGCTGCTCAATTTCACCTGGTGGGTCAACCGCAAGGACGCCGAAGGGCACAACCTGTTCCAGGGCGGGTTCCTCGGGCTCGACAACATCGGGGTCTTCGACCGGAACTCCGAGCTTCCCTCGGGCGGCCGCGTCGAGCAGTCGGACGGCACGAGCTGGATGGCGATGTACTGCCTCAACATGCTGTCCATCGCCCTGGAGCTCGCCGCCGGCAATGCCGCCTATGAAGACATGGCGAGCAAGTTCTGGGAGCATTTCCTCTACATCGCGCATGCGATGGGCAATCGCGGCGGGCAGCATGGCCTCGACTTGTGGGACGAGGAGGACGGGTTCTTCTACGACGTGATGCACACGCCTGGCGGCGATCACATCCCGCTGAAGATCCGTTCGATGGTCGGGCTCATCCCGCTCTTCGCCGTCGAGACGCTCGAGCCGGAGCACCTCGCGCGCCTCCCCGCGTTCAACCGGCGGATGCGTTGGTTCCTGGAGAATCGCCGCGAGCTGACCGACGGCGTCATCGGCCAGCACACGCCCGGGAGCGGCGACCGCTATCTCCTGTCGGTCGTCGGACCGGCGCGGCTGCTGCGCCTGCTTCGCGTCATGCTCGACGAGCAGGAGTTCCTCTCGCCGTTCGGCGTCCGGGCGCTCTCGCGGTATCACCGCGATCATCCCTACGTGCTCACGATGGACGGCGAGGAGCATCGCGTCGACTACGAGCCCGGCGAGGCGACGACCGGACTCTTCGGCGGCAACTCGAACTGGCGCGGCCCGATCTGGTTCCCGGTGAACTTCCTGCTCGTCGAGGCGCTGCAGAAGTACCATCACCATCTTGGCGACGCCTTCAAGGTGGAATGCCCGACGGGATCGGGTACGATGCTGACCTTGTGGGAACTGGCCGCCGAGCTCTCGCGCCGGCTCTCCCGGATATTTCTCCGGGACGAGACCGGGCGGCGGCCGTGCAACGGGACGGTGGACCGGCTCAACTTCGACCCGCGCTGGCGCGACCTGATCTGGTTTCACGAGTACTTCCACGCGGAAACCGGCGCGGGACTTGGAGCAAGTCATCAGACCGGGTGGACGGCGCTCGTCGCGAAGCTGCTCCAACAGACCCTGGACGGATGACGGATTGTCTCAGGAGGCCGGCATGTCGAGTCCATCACGATCGATCGGCAGCGCCCATCGTCCTTCGAGGGGGCGAACGCTGCTCGTGGCAGGCGCGGCGATTCTCGGCGTGCTGCTCGTCCGGCCGCTCGGCGGACAGACTTCCGCGCCGGGACGGGAGCTGCCCGTGTTTCCGGGGACCGCATGGGAGAGGATCCAGGTTCCCGAGCGAGCCGGCTATTCGACGCCACGGCTCCAGGCGCTCGGAGCCTGGGTCCAGTCGCTCGACTCGACGTCGATGATCGTGCTCGTCGGGGGGCGGGTCCTCTTCGAATACGGAGACCAGGCGCACCTGAGCTACCTCGCTTCCGTGCGAAAGAGCGTGCTGGCGATTCTCTACGGGAAGTATGTCGAGAACGGCACCATCGCGCTCAACCGGACGCTGAAGGAGCTCGAATTGACGGACGTCGGCGGGTTGATGCCGCGCGAGCTCGAAGCGACCATCGAGAACGTCATCACGGCGCGATCGGGCGTCTACCACCCCGCATCGAACAGTGGAGACGATACGGCGAGCGCCCCTCCGCGCGGATCGCAGCGCCCCGGCACCTATCAGCTCTACAACAACTGGGACTTCAACGCGGCCGGCGCCATCTTCGAAAAACTGACGAAGCGCGACATCTATGACGCGCTCGAGGCGGATCTGGCCAGGCCGATTGGCATGCAGGACTTCGATCGCTCGCGCCAGCGCAAGTCCGGCGATGTCACGCGATCGCAGCACCAGGCGTATCACATGTGGCTGTCGGTTCGCGACATGGCGCGCGTCGGCCTGCTCATGCTGCGTCGCGGCGAGTGGGCAGGGAAGCGAATCGCATCGGCTGAGTGGGTTCAGCGCATTTCGAGCCTCGTGACGCCGATGAACGAGATGAACCCGCCGAGCCACCGCGCGCTCGGGACGGGCACTCGGTGGGGATACGGCTACATGTGGTGGGTGTGGGACGCGCCGAATTCCCCCGGACCGTTTCGCGGCGCCCACACGGGCATCGGCGCCGGCGGGCAGTTCATCACCGTGCTGCCGGAACTGGACATGGTCGTGGCGCATAAAACGGATATGGACATCCCCCCGGTGTATGCGGCCGCCGAGAAGCGCCGCCGCACGGTCAATCAGCCCGAATACGATTCCATCCTCAGGATGATCATCGCGGCGAGGTGTCCGGGAGGCCGGTGCGAGGCCGCGCCGCCGCCCGCCGACTGATTGCGCCCGCCCGCCGGCGCTTTCGTGTCCGGAAAGCCCTTTTACGCGATTAGAGCCGGGCGGCCCTCGCCGCGCATGCAAGCGCCAGTTTCGGCTGGAACCTGAGCCCCTGATGTTGGCATGGCTCTCGCACAGGTAGCCGGAGAACAAACCGGCACCGCGTCCCGGCCGGACCTCGAGGCCGCACGACAATGAGCATCAGGATCGAGCCAAGCGAATCGCAGGTCGCGTCCGCCGAGCCAGACCTTCAAGCAGCAGGCGCGCAGGCAACGAACATCGCCGCTCCGGGTGGCGCGGTAACGCCTCACCAGAGGGTCAAGCGCCACAAGCACAAGTCGGCCAAGATGCGAGGCGTGTGGATCTCCTTCGCCGGCCGCATCGTTGCGCAGTTTGTCGGATCCGCCGCTTCGATCCTGCTGGGCATCATGCTGATCCAGAGGTACCAGGCGCCGGCGGCGAACGCTGGAAACGCACCGGCCGCCGAGAACCCCATCTCGTACGAAGGGCGCGAGGCTCGTCCCCGCGTCGTGAACGGCCGGGCGGTGCCATCGCTCGTCGTGCTGCCGGTCGATGATTTCTCGACCCTCGGCGGGCAGGCGCAACTCGCCCGGGCACTCACCGAGATCGTGACGGCGAGCCTCGCCGGCCGCGACGCGATCTCGGTGATTTCGCGGACGACCTCGAGCCGATTGAACGCGGGCCGGATGACGGTGCCCGCGATCTCGCGCGAGCTCGGAGTCGATCTCATCCTCGAGACATCGGTGGCACGAAGCGCCTCCAGGGTACGCGTCGTCGCCCAGCTCATCGACGGGCGATCGGACGAGCACCTGTGGAGCCGGCGCTACGACCGGGAGGCCGGCGACGAACTGGCGACTCAGGCGGAATTGGCTGACGCGATCGCGCGGGACGTCGAGGCGTACCTGTCGGCGAGCGCGTCTCGCAACCAGACGCTGGCGAGCCGGATCTCCGGTGCGACGTCGAACCCGCCCCTCAGCTTCTCGGCCGGAACGCCGGCCCAGGCCGACGCGGCTGGGCGGGAACAGACCCCGTAGCCGCGGCCGGAAGAAGCGTCATCGGTCGCTCGGCGCGGGCATGCGCCGTCCCTCGGCCTCGCAGAGTCGCTCCAGGGCGCCCACACTGTGCGGATTGGCGTAATCGACGAGCTCGCCGAAGGGCCCGAGCAGTCGATCGACGAGCTCCACGGCCTGTGGATCGCCGTTCTCGGACACGGCCCTCCGAACCTCCTCGAGATTCACCCCGCTGAGCTTCAGCGACACGAACGCGGCCGCGCCCGCCTCGACGCTCGACAGGCTGCCGAGCCCGCCGGTGAGGATGGAGTTCCGGGTTTGCCGGATGCGCCGTTCGCCGATCACCTCGACGACGTCGAGGTACTTCTGATGGAGGACCCATTCGTTCACGATGAACCCGATTTCGTCGGGCTCGAACCGGCGCCAGAACGAAACCGGGGCGCGCGGCTCCACGAGACTGCCGATGACGAACGCTCCGGCGCGGTAGCCTGATACGCCGCGCGAGGTGCACAGCCGGGCGGCCGACCGCATCAGCAGCGCTTTCCGATCGGGCGAGAGGAGCGAGAACGCAGTCAGGTTGATGAGGTGCGTGCCGAGGGTCGTCTCCAGGAGACGCTCGACCAGCTCGTCCTGGCGCCCATCGAAGCACTGATTGACGAATGATTCCGCCCGATCCGGCTGGTCGCGCAGCTCGCCGTAACGGATCGCGTGGCCGAGGTCCTGGAGGCTCTCGAATCCCGTGGCGTCGACGCTCTCGAGCAGGTGGCGGTACTCGCGGTAGTCGACCGCCAGCTGTTCGAATCGCGGCCGCTCGGCCTCGGTGAGCTCAACCTGCTCGCCCGCCATCATCCTCAGCAGCCGCGCGGGCGCGAACAGCGCCTTGCCTTCATAGAGCGTCCGATTGAGGCTCGAGATCGTCACGAACTCGCCTTCGCGCAGTTCGCGCCCGCTCGCGTTGACGAGGCATCGCCGGACCGGGTCGATCCTCAGGCCGTCCTCCTCGAGGTTGAGCAGCGCGGGTATTCCGAGATTCTGCGCGGTGGTGACGACGTGAATCGCCGCGGGACTGAGCGAGCAGATGCCGCCGACCCTCTGCATGTCCATCGCGTCCTGCGGTGTAAACCGGGCCTTGGCCAGGATGATGGCCGGCTCGCCGCGACGCTGGGCGTTTCCGTCGCCCGTGGCGACCGAAAAGGAGAGGCGCCCGGTCACCGCCGAGCGCGGGAGGACCGCCACGCCGCGCCCGAACGGCTTAAGCTGCACGATCGATCGGGGGTCGATGGCGTCCGACTCGATCTGCCTGACGTGGTACGGCTTGATCAGCTCCCTCACGCGGGCGGCGGGCAGGCGCCCCGCGCGAAGCATGTCCATGGCCGCCGTCAGCATGCCGGACCCGGAGAGTTCGGCGGCGTTCACCTGGAGGATGGTGAACGTGCCGTGGACCCCGGTGAACTCGACCATCACCGGCCCGCCGAAGATCCGCTCGAGCTGAAAGAGCCTCGGCCAGAAGTGATAGACGGCCCCGAACTCCTGTCGCGCCTCGTCTCGATGAGAGAAGTGGCGCTCCTGCGGCGCCAGCCGGCCCGTCATGAGGTCTTCGCCGAAGACCGTCTTCGCGTATTGAAGAAACACGCCACGGCCCAGGCGCGGATGCCGGCTGTAGAGGATGCCCGCGTAGGAGCGATCGTCGATGACCGAGCACACCATGCGCTGCACGATGACGGCCGGGTAGTGCGTCTCGCGCACCATGAAATTTCGCAGGACGTCGACGTGGTCGTTGTAGAAGGCGTAGGCCCTGGCGAGGAAGAACCGGATCTGCGCCATGGCATCGGTGAGCAGGTGCGGCGCCTTCCGCGCGACGAGGGCTTCCATCCTGATCGAAAGCGCGTCCGCCTCGCTGCGCGTCAGGTCGGGACGGACCTCCGGCTCGACAAGCGCGAAGGCTTCGGGATCGAGGGCTTCGAGAAGCGTCCTCCGGCTATTCAGCCTGATCCGGGCCGCGCCGTCCTCCCCGTAGCGCCCGGGCAGGCCCGGGAGCACGCCGGGCGTCAGGCCGACGTTCAGGTAGGTCGGCATGAACCCCGGGATGTAGGCGGGCATGGCCGATCGCAGCGCGATGAGCAACGGGTTCTCCGGGTTGCCGAGCTGCCGGCCGCTCAGGATCTCGAGGTCGGAGATCGCATCGAGCACCGACCGATCGAAGGTGCCCGGCGGCAACTGGGCCGCCCCCGCGGAGAGCAAAGTGAAGTCCGCCGTCGCGAAGCCTTGTTGCGAGAGGCCGAGCAGGAGCGCTCCCTTGTGGCTGACTTGCGCCTCGGTGAACGTGCGGGAGGACGTGTACGGAACGACGAATTCGTTGTCGGTGAGGACGCGGCCCGCGAGCCGCGCGGCGATCGCCTGGCCCGTCGCGGCCTGGCGCCGATCGAGCTCTCGCGCCGCATCGACTTCGCCCCGCCTGGCGCGGTGAATCAGGTCGACGTGCTCGATGGCGACTTCGCGCGGGACACGATCCAGGTATCGAACGTCCGCATCGCGAACCGAGATGGTGATTTCGGTTCCGTCCTCCAGGACGTAGTCGATTTCCGGCGCGATGTAGCCGTCCTGGCGAGGGAGGCGGGCGCCGGCGAGGCGATGTTCGATGCTCGAGCCGATCGTGCGGGCGCTGGCGTACTCGGAGCGCGCCTCAGCCACGGCGCGAACGGCGAGCGGCCGCGCTGCGAGGGCCGCGCCAAACGGCGAGGGACGGGTGATCCGCTGCATCGCAGCTGCATTCCGGGGGCCGCCGCGTCCGGTGGAGGGGCCTCAGGAGCTGGAGGCTGCGAATCGAGGATAGCACGAGCGCGCGCGGCGGGTGCGGAGGTCGCGGCCGCCAGACCGCCGCGCGGCTCATGGGCGGCCCTTCCGCCTTCGTGGAACGCTTCGGCGGACCGCCCCAGCCTTGGCGGAGGCGGTCAGGGCCGCCCGATCATCGTCGCGACGCTGAAGCATCGCGACCTACGGCGCCCCTAAAGGGGTCGCCCTACTTACCGGCGGGCCGCGAACCTGGTGGCCTGAACGCGCAACATCGAGTCGACATCGCCGGTCGTGGGCTCCCGCGCGACATACCTCGCCGACTGCGTGTCGACGCCATCGCCGGTGACCATGGCAATCGCCCCCGTGGCGAGGCCGTCGACTTTCGCCGCGACTCGAATCACCCATTGGCCTTCCGCGGGCCACTGGCGCTTGATCGCATAGGCGCCTGGCTCCGTCAGGGGCACGAGCGTCAGCGGAATGCTCCGCTGCTCGCCTCGGACGAGGCCGACCGCCACGGCGGTGACCTCGGCCTTCGCCACGTCGTGGCACCCGAACGCCCTGACGGTTGCGATCGCGTTCATCGCCTGCAACTGGGCATTGCCCTCAGGACCGCCGAGCCTTACGGCGAACCCTCCTGCGAGCATCGACGTACCTGCAACGAGCAACGAAAGAAACGACACTCCGGCCACGATTCGATGTCTCATTGACGCCTCCCGAGTCGGATAGTGCGTGCCTGGATGAGAGACGGCCAGAGGGAGAGAGGTGTTAACGCCGGCGGCCCCCGATCCGTTCGCGACCCGCGATAGGATCGCGTCGAGGAGGCGCGCCGGATGGCTCACACCGCTCTGGTCACCGGGGGCAATCGCGGCATCGGCCTCGAGGTGTGCCGCCAGCTCGCCTCGAAAGGGCTCCACGTGGTCCTGACGGCGAGAAATCGCGCGTCGGGTGAGAAGGCGGCAGCCCTCCTGCGGGGAGGCGGCCTCGACGTGCGCAGCGAAGAACTGGATCTGGCGAGCGCCGCGTCGGTCCACTCGTGCGCCGCCCGGCTGTTGAGCGCGGGAATACGCGTCGACGTTCTAATAAACAACGGGGCCGTATATCCGGAGGGTGATGCGCTCGGCGTCTCCGACGCTGACTTCCTCGACGCGGTGAACATCAACCTGGCTGGCGCATGGCGCACCTGCAGGAGCTTCGTGCCGTCGATGATCCGGGCTGGCTACGGCCGCGTCGTCAACGTCTCGTCAGGGTACGGTAGCTTTGCGGAAGGGTTGAAAGGTCCTGCGGCTTACAGCATCACCAAGGCCGCCCTCGACGCGCTCACGCTGAAGTTCGCGCAGGTCGTGGACGGCCGGCACGTCAAGGTGAACGCCGCCTGCCCGGGCTGGGTGCGGACGCGAATGGGAGGCCGGGGAGCCGAGCTCACCGTCGAGCAGGGCGCCGACACCATCGTATGGCTGGCGACGCTGCCTCCGGATGGGCCGAACGGAGCGTTCTTCCGCGACCGGAATCCTGTTCCGTGGTGAGCGGCGCTGGTTCCGAAGTTGTGGGGCGGTCCTGTAGGCCCACCGTAGGTCGCGAAAATGTAGGGCGTCCCCTTTAGGGGCGCCGTGCGTCGCGATGCTTCAGCGTCGCGACGACGATCGGGCGGCCCTGAAGGGCCGCCCATACGGCGGGGCTGAAGCCCTCGCCCTACAAGATGCACGACGCGGCGGGAGGGACACCACCGTCCTACGGCTTGCGACGACTCCACATCGCGATCGTTCATCTCGACAACGGCGCGTTGTCACCGCGAAGGAGTGAACTGCGCCAGGTCGTAAATCCCAAGCTCCTTCTCGATCGACGCCACTCGATCGACCATCTTCTCGAAGCCATCCTCGCCGAAGAGGTTGTGCTCCCGCTTCTCGAAGTCTTCTCCGAGCGCCGCAAACTCCTGCTTTGACACGACGCCGCGGAGCGCGGGGAAGAGCACCGTGTCTTCGCGGGCCTCGTGCGGGTTGTACATCCGGACGAACTGCTGCATGGCGGCGTTGAGCCGGCTGGCCGACGGGCGGTCCTTGAGCGTCGCCGGCGTCGCGAGCTGGATGATCTCGGCGGTGAGCTTCCGGCCCGCGACATGCTGCGCCCGGAGGACCGTCGTGAGGTCGACGAGTCGACCGGCTTTCTCGAATCGCGGAAAGAGAAAATCCTCTTCGAGCTTCTCGTGGTAGCCCTCGATGAAGGTCCTGATGATGTCCGCCGCGTTTCTGACCGAGGCTGGCGGCAAGTCCCTGGACCCGGCGATACGGCGGCCGGCTTCTTCGTAGATCAGGAGGACACGCTTGAGGACGCCGTGCTCGCGCATCAGATCCTCCGGCGGATCGATGTCCTCCGGCTGGTCCTCTGCGGCGCGCGAGGAGCCGCGTGCCGGATAGCTCGACGCCGCCATCACGTGAAGGGGAGCGAGGAGACCGGCGCCGCTCGCGAGGGCGGTCCGGATGAACGCGCGACGCCGAGCCTGCGCGCAGGAGGGAACCGTTCGTGTGAATCGAGGCATGCCGCCCGTCCTTTCCGGCCTGGATCACCGTCCGCCCAGGCCCTTGATGAGCATCGAGACGCCGAGGATCGCAAGGATGAATGCGACGACGGGTCGGAACTTCGATTCAGGAATGTGGACGAGCACCCGGTTTCCAAACACCGTTCCGGCCACCACTCCCGCGATCGCTACGGCGATGAGCGCCGCGATCGACCACAGGCTCGACCACTCGGTGACGAGATAGACCGGCAGCCGGGCCCCGTCGACGATGAGTCCGACGGCCGTGGCGGTTGCGACAAAGGATCGTTTCGGGAGGTCGAAACCGAGCAGCGCGGCCGATCGGATTCCGCCTTGATTGCCGACCAGGCCGCCGAGCAGGCCCGAAAGCGCTCCTGCCATCCATGAGACCCAGCCGCGGAACTTGAGGTTCCGGGCCATGCCGGTCAGGTCTCTCCCGGCAACCAGCACGAGCAGGCCCCCGAAGATCACGGCAAGCCACCGGCTGCTCGCCATGCCGTGCAGCAACGCGCCAGTGAGCCCGCCGAGCGCGCTGGCCACGCCGAATCCCGCGAGCACGGGGAGGCTGACGGCATCCCTGAGCGTCCAGAACCTCACGGCGGTTCCAACCACGTGCGGAATCGAGACGGCCGCGACGGCGAGCTTGGTCCCGACCGCCAGCCCGAAGGTCGGGGTGAGGATGCTGCCGATTCCGAAACCGGCGACCGAGGCGATGGCGCCGGCTGCGAACGCGGCAACCGCGACGAGCGCGTCGAACCACATCGACTCCAAACATACCATTCAGGGCGCCGGTTTGAGGTAGACTCGCACCCGCATTCCAACCTCATCGAGCGCGCAGTCGCGGGCCGTGGTGATTTGCCTCGTGCGGTGCGGGCGAGACCGAACGCCCGGCCGCCTGTCCGCGTCCGTGCCGCTTGGCTGGCAGGGGGATCGAGATGAACAGCCGCGAAGCACGCCACTCGGCCGCTGCCCTTGTCCTCGTCTTCACGCTGGCGCCGCGCCCGACAGGCGCGCAGAGCGCGGGCCCGCGGGACCTGGCGGAGCTGAAACAGGAAGCGCAGCGCCGCGCGGACCTGAAACTGACGCCCGTCGGCGGCGTCAAACCCGACGACATGCGCGAAGCGCTCGACAGGCTGACGAGCCTCGAGCCTGACGCGTGGGCGGCCGCGTTCAAGCCGATCGGCGACCGGTACCTGGCTCAGGCCAAATCGCTCGAGACGAATGCCCCGCGGGAAGCTGCGCAGAGGTACCGCGAGGCCTGGGAGATCTACAACATCGCGCGGTGGCCGACGGAGAACTCGGCCGGCAAACGGGACGCGTACGCACGCGCGCTCGAAGCCTTCCAGGCGTACGGGCGGCTTCTCGATCCGCCGATCGAGACCGTGCGCATTCCGTTCGAGGGCAAGGAGATCATCGGCTACCTTCGCCTGCCGCGCGATGGGCGGCCTGTGCCGCTCGTGCTCGCGATCAGTGGCCTCGATTCCCGCAAGGAAGACACGGCCGCTTCGAGCGACGGGTTTCTGCGGCGAGGCATCGGTATCTTCGCGCTCGACATGCCCGGCACGGGCCAGGCCCCGATCAAGGTGGAGGTCGGCGCCGAGCGCGTTTACTCCCGGGCACTCGACCATCTCGCCACGCGCAAGGAAATCGACGCCAGCCGGATCCTCGTGCGCGGGCAGAGCTGGAGCGGATACTGGGCGGCGCTGCTCGCGTTCAAGGAGGCCGGGCGCATTCGCGGAGCCGTCGTGCACGGCTGCGGCATCCACGGCTACTTCCAGCCGGAGTGGCAGAAGCCAGGCCTCTCGACGCGAGAGTACCTGTTCGATCTGTTTCCCGCGCGGGCTGCGGCCTACGGGGTCGGGACCATGGAAGAGTTCCTCGCGTACGGGCCGAAGCTTTCGCTGCTCCAGCAGGGCTTTCTCGACAAGCCCTCCGCGCCGATGCTGCTCGTGAACGGCGAGAAAGACACGCAGCAGCCAATCGCCGACCTCTACCTTCTGATGAAGCACGGCGACCCGAAGGACGTGTGGGTGAATCCGGACGGCGGCCACATGGGGCGCTCCGAGAAGTGGCCGCAAGGGAGGATCCTGGAGGAGGTCGTGATGCCGTGGATCGTGCGCAAGCTCGCTCCGACGCCGGGAGCGGCGATGTCACCCCGATAGCCAGGCGCCAAGGTTTCTGGAGCCTGTCTCCGGTCAGTTCGGTCGCCAATTCGGGTGGATTGGCGCCGACTTCCTTCAATTCTTGCCAACGGCGGGCGTCGCGGCCATAATGCGCCCATCATACAAAGGGGGAGCGACGCGACGGGTGTCGCAGCCCCGCAGGCTCTCCAATTTCATCCGATCATCGGCGCCGGATCCGGGTCGCCGTCCACTCGACTCGTCGCGTGCTCTATCAGTGGGCACTCTTGTACTGTCGGAATCTCTTTGAGGGGGATGTGGAATGAGAAATCACGGCAAGGTCGTCCTCTGGGCGCTCCTCTGCTCGCTGGCCGTTGCCGCTCCGGCAATGGCCCAGGAGCAGTCAGGTGCGATCGCGGGCGTGGTCAAGGACTCATCAGGCGGTGTTCTTCCCGGTGTGACGGTCGAAGCGCGCAGCACCTACACGTCGCGCGCCGTGACCGTCGTCACCGATGCGCGTGGTGTCTACCGCTTCCCGGCTCTCCCGCCGGGCGTGTATGAGGTCACCGCGACGCTCGAGGGCTTCACGACCGGCAAGGTCTCGCGCCGGTCCATTGCGCTTGGTGAGATGCTGACCGTGGATTTCTCGCTGTCGGTGGCCAAGATCACCGAGTCGGTGGTCGTCACGGGCGAGACGCCGCTCATCGATACCAAGCAGAACGCCTCCTTCGCGACGATCCAGCAGGACATCATGGACCGCATCCCGAAGGGCCGGGACTTCACGAGCGTCGTCTCGGTGGCGCCGGGCACGAATAACGAGTCGTATGCCGGCGGCATCCAGATCGACGGGGCCAGCGGCTCCGAGAACCGGTTCATCGTCGACGGCATGGATACGACCAACATGCGGAGCGGCACGTCGAGCAAGACCGTGCTCGTCGACTTCCTGCAGGAAGTCCAGGTGAAGTCCTCCGGGTACAACGCCGAGTACGGCGGCGCGACCGGCGGCGTCATCAACGTGATCAGCAAGTCCGGAAGCAACGCCTATCACGGAAGCGCTGGCACCTACTACAACGGCAACTTCATGCGCGGGCCTGTTCGGGCCGGCTGGCGCGTCAACCCCTGGACCGACCGCGGCGGGTCGTTCCCGGGCGAGCTCGAGCAGACGAAGGGCCGAGACAACGACAAGTGGAACCGGATCAACCCGGTCGTCGATTTCGGCGGCCCGGTCCTGAAGGACCGGATGTGGTTCTGGGCGGGCGGCTCACAGACCCGCAACGACTACTCGCGCACCGTCAAGTACATGTATTCCGACCCGGTCGGTGCGCAGCGGACCTTCACCTGGTTCGACCAGTCCCGGTACCTCAACTGGAACCTGTCCACGCAGGTGACAAACAGCATCCGGTTCAAGGCGTCGGGCGGGCACACGTGGGGCACGAGTCGTCGAGGCTCGCCGAGCTTCCAGTCCGAGGGGTCCGTGTTCAGCGGCCTCACCGGGACCTCCGCGGCGCTGAACGGTCAGAGCACGAGCGGCGGGTGGACGAGCGCCACCTACTACCCGACCGAACAGCAGTTCAAGGACAACTACGAGCTGACCGGCAGCGACAGCGTCAACCATCTGTTCTCGGGGAACCTCGACTGGATGATCTCCTCGACGTTCTTCGCCAACCTGACGGCCGGCACGCTGATGTACAACTCGACACAGCCGTCGAATTTCGCGACGCAGAGCGCGCGCATCACCTACGGCTCGTCGAACCTGACCTACCTGCCTGGCGTGCTTCCTGACAGTCTGCGCCACGCGTCAGGCTGGGCGAACATTGACAAGTCGAACTCGCTCACCGCGCGTTCGTACTATCAGCGATTGTTCGCCAACCTGAACACCGTCCTCTACGCGAACTTCGCGGGCCAGCACATGTTCAAGGCCGGCGTGAAGTTCGAGCGCATCAACAACGAGATGAACGACGGGAACCAGTTCCCGGTGTTCAACGTCTACTGGAACTCGTCGTATACGAACCCGAGCGGCATCACCGATCGCGGCACCTACGGCTACTACCGCGTGCGCCAGACCGCGGTGAACGGCCAGGCCCACTCGAACAACTGGGCGCTCTGGCTGCAGGACAGCTGGACGGTCAACAAGAACCTGACGATCAATGCCGGCGTCCGCACGGAGAACGAGCAGGTGCCCAGCTACTCGGTCGGCGGGTCGGGCATCAAGTTCGGCTTCGCGGACAAGCTGGCGCCGCGCGTCGGGTTCGCGTGGGACATCAAGGGCGACGGGCGGTGGAAGGCGTACGGCAGCTACGGGTGGTTCTTCGACGTCATGAAGCTGTCGCTGCCCATCAGCTCATTCGGCGGCGACCGGTGGATCGACTACTTCTTCTCGCTCGATTCGTTCGACCTGTCGCAGATCGCCTGCAACCCGGCCTCGTCCGGCGGGTTCGTAGGCACGTGCGGACCGGGACGCTCCCTCGGTTCATATGACTACCGGTTCAACTCGAGCATCGTCGATCCGCGGCTCACGGCGTTCTTCCATGGCACGCCGCATAGCACGATCGATCCGAACCTGAAGCCGTACCAGACTCGCGAGCTGACCTTCGGCGTCGACCACGAGCTGAACCCCTCGACCTCCGTCGGCATCCGGTACGTCCACAAGAACCTGGTGTACGCCATCGAGGACGTGGGCGTGCTCATCCCGGATCCGGCCATCGAGGTGTACTTCATCACGAATCCTGGATACGGAGTCAGCGAGGTCATGCTGGCTGATTTCCCCGACCGCAAGACGCCGCCGGCCCAGCGCGACTACGACAGCGTCGAGCTCCGGCTGCGGAAGCGCCTGTCCCGGAACTTCTCGCTCAACGCCAGCTACCTGTGGAGCCGGCTCTACGGCAACTTCTCGGGCCTCGCAAGCTCGGATGAGAGCGGCCGGACGGACCCGAACGTCAGCCGGTACTTCGATGCGCCATACATGAGCTGGAACGCGCAGGGCCAGCCGACGCTCGGCCCGCTCTACACGGACCGCCCGCACCAGATCAAGATCCAGTCGACCTACGACTTCCCGTTCGGGACATCGGTCGGCGTCATCGGTTCGCTGCAGAGCGGCATGCCGGTCGGCCTGCTTTCGACGTGGCAGGGCTACCCGGTGTTCGTCTCGACGCGTGACAGCCTGGGCCGCACGCCGTTCGTGCAGCGCTACGACGCGCAGATCCTGCACAGCTTCACAATCAAGGGGAACCACAGGCTCAACCTGAGCGTGAACATCGACAACGTGTTCGACTTCAAGACCGTTCTGGACTACAACCAGACGATCAATCGCAACTCGTTCGCCTACGACGATGCGACCTTCTTCGCCGGGTGGGATCCGTTCCAGATGATGGCGCGGGCGCTCTCCGAGGGGAAGAACATGCGGTACAACCCGCTCGTGTCGCAGGACGGCACGAAGATCTCGACCAAGCCCTACAGCTACATGGGGCGCCGCGAGTTCCGGTTCAACCTCAAGTACTCGTTCTAGGCCCGGCGTGATGGGCCAGGGCGGCTGGTGGACTCGCCACCACCGGCCGCCCTGGCATCCTTCGGCGGAATCACCCACTCAACCCTCCCGAGAACTGTGCGCCGGGGCGGCCAACTCGTGCCGCATCTCCAGACCCGCACCAAGTCCGTTCCGCATGGGTACCGTCGCTCCCTGCGCCAAGGGCGTGAGCGCGGGGTCCCCGATCGCGTAGGATGATTCGATGGGTGGACGTCATCGCCGTGACTCCCGCGCTCACCGGACGCGAAGGGTGACGATTTCACATGACTGACGCCGGTGGAGACGTGCTGGCGCCGGGCACGCGGCTCGGGAGCTACCGGATCGACCGCCTGCTCGGCCGCGGGGGCATGGGCGAGGTTTATCTCGCCTTCGACACGACGCTTCGCCGCCAGGTCGCGTTGAAGGTCGTGGCGGAGTCCGTTGGCGGCGACGACTCCCGCGCGCACATTCTGCGCGAGGCGCGCAGCGCCGCCGCGCTCAACCATCCCGGTATCTGCACCATCTACGAGGTCGGCGAAGCGGACGGCGTCGCCTTCATCGCGATGGAGTATGTCGAGGGCCAGCCGCTTCGCGATCGAATCGACGCCGGGACGGTGCCGAAAGACGTTGCCCTGGAGTGCGCACTCCAGGCCGCCGACGCGCTCTCCTACGCGCACGATCACGGCGTCGTCCATCGCGACCTGAAGGCCGCCAACGCGATCCTCACCCGGCAGGGCCGGCTGAAGCTCGTCGATTTCGGGCTGGCGCTTCGACGGGACAGGCCGGCGCCCGAGGAGTCGACGCTCTCCGCTCTCGCGCCGGCCGTATGGTCAGCGGGCACGCCGTACGCGATGGCGCCTGAACAGGTGAGAGGAGAAGCGCCGGATGCCCGGACCGACATCTGGGCGCTTGGCGTGCTGATCTATGAGCTTGCCGCAGGCCTGAAGCCGTTCGGCGGACAGACGACGGCCGAGCTGTTCTCCGCGATCCTGCGAGACGCTCCGCGCCCGGTGCCGGATCGAGTGCCGGGCGAGCTTCGAATGGTGATCGAACGCTGTCTCGAGAAGGACCCGGAGCGCCGGTATCAGCACGCGAGCGAAGTGCGCGCGTCGCTCGAGACGATCCGGGCGGGTGCGGCCGTTCACGTGTCGGGTCCGCGGCGCCGTGTCGTGCCGCGACCGTGGCTGGTCATTGTCACTTCGCTCGCAGCGGTCCTGTCGTTGATCGCCGGATTCAACCTCGGCGGCATCCGCGATCGACTGTCCTCGAGCCCACCCGTCGACGCAGCCATCAGGCTCGCGGTCCTGCCCCTCGAGAACCGGACGGGGGATTCGCAGCAGGATCACCTGAGCGACGGGCTCACCGACGAGCTCGTCGCGATGCTTGGGCGGCTGAAGGCCGGGCGACTGACCGTCATCGCGCCCGCCTCAACCGCGCGATACAAGCACAGTGACAAGAGCGTCGCACAAATCGGCGTCGAGCTCGATGCCACTGCCGTACTCAAGGGATCGGTCGCGCGTTCCGGCAATCGTCTGCAGATCGACGCGGAGTTGATTCGGACTTCGAACGGCCGCAGGGTCTGGCACGACACCTACGACCGCGACATCGGGGACCTCTTCGCGCTCGAACACGAGCTTTCGGGCTCGGTGGCCCGGGCGCTCGGGATCCCGGTCGCGGCGCCGCAGCCGGGCACCACGGCCGTCGCGGCCAGAGTGAATCCTGAAGCCTACGATTTGTACCTCAGAGGCATCTCGCACGCCGTGCTCGACAACGAGAAGGACGTCGACCAGGCGATCGAGCTGCTCGAGCGCTCGGCCGCGCTCGATCCGGCCTTCGTTCCCGTGCAGGCGTACCTGGCGCTGGCCTACGGAACCAAGTCCGCCTTCTTTCGCCCGAACGAACCGCAATGGGAAGAGAAGGGCTTCGCCGCGGCGCGAAAGGCCTTGGACCTGAACCCGGACGCGCCCGAAGCACACTACGCGCAGGCCATGATGCTCTGGAGGCCGTCGCACCGCTTTCCGCACCGGGAAGCGCTGGCGGAGCTCCGCCAGGCCCTGGCTGCCCAGCCGAACTTCGACGAAGCCTGGCACGTGCACGGCACGATCCTGTTCCACGTGGGGCACCTCGACGCGGGCGAGCGGGACATCCAGCGAACGATTCAGATCAACCCAGGCAATACGCTGGCGCGTTTTCGATTCGGGCCGATCAAGGTCTATCAGCAGAGATTCGAGGATGCCCTCGCGGCCATCGATCGGGTGCCTCGCGAGTCCTATCCGGCTCAGTGGACCTACCAGAAAGCGTGGGCGCTGCTCTCGCTCGGGCGCCTCGACGAAGCCGGCCGCCTGATGGAGGAAACGCTCAGGGACAATCCGGTCGATCAGGGCGGCGTCATTCACGCCGCGCGCGCGATGCTGCGAGCTCGGCGCGGCGACCGGACGGGCGCGTTGGCGGATGTCGCCGAAGCCACTCGGGAGGGGAAGGGGTTCATCCACTTCCACCACACGGCCTATTCAATCGGGGCGGTGTACGCCGCACTCGGGGATTTCGCCAAGGCCCAGGACTGGATCGAGAACGCGGCCAATGACGGCTTCCCGAACTACGCGTTCTTCGAATCTGACGTGCACCTGGACCGGCTTCGCACGACGCCGCGTTTTCGCGCGTTTCTCGCGAGGCTGCGGGCGGAGTGGGAACACATCCCCGGCGAACCTGACTGAGCTCCAGGCTGTGCGATCAGATCGACATGAGCGCCGGCCGCCCGGCGCGACCCCTGGTCAGTCTGCCGGCTCGATGATGGCGAGATCGCGAGCCGAAGCGCCCTTCACCGCGCGGATCGGGATGGAGCGGTCAAAGGTGGCGAGGCAGCCCTTGCGCGAGCAGGCCAGTGCCAGCAGGTAGACATCGGTGAGCTGCCGGTGTCCCGCGAGGATCGGCGAGTCGAACCTTGCCGCGTCCGCGAGGGACAGACTGTCGGGCCAGAACTCGTGGCCGCCACTTTCACAGAAGCGTCGCAAGCGCGCGATCGAGATCAGTAGCGCGCCTGACCGTCCCTCCGTAGGTCGGATGGGAGAGCACGCGAATGAGCCCATTCTCGGTCAACGGGCATGTCGCCCAGCCGGCTCGGCCCTCGCTCTCGAACCAGTCGTGGGCCATCTCATGGTGGACGTGATCCGGATCGAAGAGCGCGACCAGAACGTTGACGTCGAGAAGAGCCCTGCGGCTCACCCTTCGTCTCTCAGCTCGTTGACGAGCTTCATCGTGGGGCGCGGCCGGCCAGGCTGTCGGCGGGGCAGGAGCGGCACGCCGTTTCGCACCCGGTGCACCGGAGCGGGGGAGAGCGCCTGCCGCGCCAGGTCCGACAGCACCTTGCCAGCAGTCGATCGCCGAATCAGCGCCAGTTCCTTGGACGCCTGGAGAACATCGTCGTCGATATCGAGCGTTGTGCGCATGCCGCGATCATCACGCATCACGCATCAGATGTCAACGGCAACCGCTCTCGCCACCGCAGTTCCAGGGGTCGGCCGCACGGGCCGCTAACGCCCGCGCCGAAGATCCGGTGGCGGCAGGTAGTCGACGTTGCGCCGTGCCGCCATCTCGCGGCCGATGCGCTCGAGCAAGTCGGCATCGAGCGCCCTGGCGGCCGCCGGAAAGACGTCCCGGTCCTCGATTTCGATGTGGCGCCGGTAAATGTCCGAGAGTGAATCCAGCGCCGATCGAAGAGCGCTGGCGTCGCCCGTCGAGAGGGTTTCCGCCTCAATCCAGCGGTGTGCCAGCACGTCGACCTCGGCGTGAAGCCGCTCGGCCGTCCGGTGGTCCGCCTCGAGCGAGTGGAGGATGTTGGCAATCGGATTCGACTGCTCCGGCGCCGCGGTCGTCAATCGTGGAAACAGGCTCTCTTCTTCATCGGCCGTATGCCGAGGGCCGGCGGTCGCGAAGTACTGCAGCGCGCCTTCCAGCGCGTTCCTGCCGTTCGCCGTGATCGGACGTCCGGCCTCCGATCGGGCAACCTCGCTCAGCACGCTGAGAAAGTGTTCGACGCGCCGGTGACAATCGCTCAGGAGCCCGAGCGGCTGGTCGAACCCGTGGTCGGCTGACTGGCCAATCCTGATGTTCGTCATCTGCGCGAGTCTCTCCTGAAGAACGAATCGCTCTCATTCGTCGAGGGGATGGACCCGACGGTGGTGAGAGCGCGTTGGTGTCGCGGAGAAGTGCCCCTGTCCGCAGTTTACCGGAGTCGGGTTCTGGTGGTGAAGGCGCGGTTCGGCTAGACTGATGGGCACTCTGTCAACGTCCGGCAACACGGCATCGACGCGCCGACCCGAGCCGTCCTGCTCTTCACGACGATGCGCTCTCGGCGCCGGCGGTGCACTCGCGCGAGGAGACTCCGATGCACAACTACTCAGCGATTGCGGTCGCGCTCATGGTCGGCGCGGCGGCCCTCACCCCTCAGACGCCCGCAACCCCGCCGACCGCCAAGAAGGCGTTCGGGCCCGCCAGGGTCACCGAACCCTGGGAGCGCGTGGTGTTCACCGAGGCCGTGCCGCACTCCGACATCCCGGTCGACATCACGCTCCTCGAGACCATCGACGGGCTCTTCACGCCGATCGGCATCCGCCATCCCAAAGGCAACGGGCCCTTTCCGGCCGTGCTCTTCTTCAGCGGAAACGGCGGCGCCGGCCTGCAGCAGGTACGCGAGTACATCGACAACTACGCCTACACCTTCGAGCGCTTCCTCGCGGCAGGCTACGCCGTCGCCTGGCTCCAGTACCGCGCGGAGGCATGGTTCGCGTATCCCAAGGCGACGCCGCTCCAGGTCGGCAAGCAGCAGGCCAACCAGCTGATGAGCCGCCCGCCGCTCGAAATCGACGACCTCGCCGCGATCGTTGAGTACGTGAAGCGCCTGCCGTACATCGACCCCAACCGCGTTGGGCTCTGCGGGAACAGCCACGCGGGCGGCATGATCCTCCGCGCGGGCGCGTGGGGGCTCGATGTGCGCGCCGCGGTCGTCTCCGAGCCGGACGCGAGCGAGTTCCTCGGTCTGCCCGAGCCGTACTTCGCCGTCGAGGAGCCGCTCTTCCGCACGATCGAGTCGGCGGCGCCCTACATCGACCGCAAGACCGCCCTGGAGCGCATGAGGGCGATCAAGTTCCCGATGTTCTTCCTGAATCGCGATCGCGACGAGCTGCAGGGGCTCTTCGAGACGGTCGCCGCGCTCGCGAAGGAAGCGGGCAAGACCATGGAGCACGTGTCCTACGATCACCCGGTGCACGGCTACATCGTCCGCGTGGCGCGCGACGAAAAGGGCGTATATCACCCGGACGCGATCCAGCTCAAGGCGATCCAGCAGGCGATCGACTTCTTCGGGAAGCACATGCCCCAGAAACGCGACTGAGGGAGGATGACGCCTGGGACGAATCTCAAGAAGGTCCGCGAAAGGCGAACGCGGCTCTGACCGCGAGCGTCACATTTCGCGCTCCGGCCAGCGAACGCAGCATCCCGGCCGTGATTATCGGCGGGACGGCGCCGGCCAGCCGCAGTTGCACGACGGCGTCCTGCGGCGTCGAGTCGATGGCTGCGGCAACGCGCGCATGAACCTCTGATGGCCCGGCATCGTCGAGGGCAAGTGTTCTCGTCACCATCGGCCGCGCCGGGAGCGTCCGGAATTCGAACTCACCGAGACCTGATTGCGTGAGCTCCAGGATGACGTAACCCTTCGTCTCCGGCGCTTCGGCGAACGAGGTCCTCTCGACGGAGCCGGCGTAGATGACCGGGCCCGCGTGGGCCGGCCGCAAGATCTGATGTCGATGGATGTGGCCGCATAGCGTGACAGCCACTTCCCGCGGCAGGTCGGCGATCCGGACAACGTCGTCGCCGGAGCGGAACGTGAAGTTGCCGGGGCCGCACGTGGCGCCCTCGACGCACTGATGGATGCACAGGACTCGGACATCCGGCTCACTCAATGCCGGTTGGATATCACGCCTCGCGGCTGCATACACCTCTCGAAACCGGCTCCGGATTAACCTCGTGTACGGGAACCCGATGAATGCGACGCGGACCCCTCGCGCCCCGAGCAGGAACGAGCGCGGCCGATCGAACACGTACAGGTTCTCGTGCAGGGCCAGGAGCGGATAGGGCAGGCGCGCCCGCTCGTGATTGCCTGGTACGAGCAGCACCGGCACGCCGGAGGAGGCCAGCCGCTTCAAAGGCGCGAGCGCGGCCTCCGCGAGCCAGACCGGCACTCGGCTGCGGAAGAGCAGATCGCCGCCGTGCAGGACGACGTCGACCTGTTCCGTTCGGGCGGCGTCGAGCGCGCGCTCGAAGTTCTGAAAGAAGTCGTCGCCCCGGCGGCGGCGGACGACACGCGGGCGGGAGGGCAGGTCGAAACCGAGGTGGGTGTCGGAGACGAACAGGACGCGCATGTCAGAGCCAGGAAAGCGCAGTCGCGAGGCGGCCGCCGGAGAGCGCAGGCGCCGGGCCGAATCGCACCGTCACCGGCGCGCCCATTGAAACCAGGCGTTTGATCTCGGTTGTGAGCACCCGGAGCCGATCGAAGCGTGCCAGGGTGAAGGCCGCGTGGCGGTCTGCGATCGAACGCGCGTGGCTTGGTGGGACCGGCGGTTCGAGGTTCGAGTCGGCGGCGTCGCACGCCATGATGTCGCCGCCCTCGATGACGAGCATCCGCGACCGACTGTCACCGGGCTCGCTCCAGGTCAGGCTCGCGTCGACGAGCCTCGTCAGCCACGCGGCGCGCCGCCGGGAAAGCGCGGCGCGAAGCGCAATCCGCTCGAGCGATCGCTGCACGACGTCGGCCGTCCACGTCGGAGCCCGTCGAACGATGGCGACGAAGGCGTCCTCGTCGCCGCTCGGATCCACGTCCTCATCCCGGTCCCGCATACCGTCGCGCCAGAGCCTCGAGCCGAGGCGCAGGAGCCTCGCCGGCATCCCGCCAGTGCCGGACGACAGTTCCTCGTGAGCGGCGCGGAACCGCGCGATCCCCTCGTTGAACACCGGTTCATCCGGTGCCCATCGCCCATCACCGAGCGCCATGCGGCTTCCTCGCGCCATCGCCGCGAACCGATCGAGCATGTCGGCTGATGGAAACGGCCCGATGCGAAAGCGCCGTGACGGATGTGAGCGCGCGGCCGCTCAGATCGGGCGGCGCAAACCACACTTCCCGATCCCCGTCGGTGAGCGCGATGTTGTACGGCGGATGGTGACGCTTGATCTCGTCTGGCTCGACGAGCGCCGCCTCGAGCGCCGTCTGGGTGAGGTCGAACGTAACGCCGCGCGCCTGCGAGAGCATCTCGAGCATCCGCTCGGGGACGCCGCGCTGGTGGCGGAAGTGGCTGTTGACCCGATTGCGCAGCGATGAGGCCTTGCCGACATACAGCACGTCGCCGCTCGGTACGCAGCAATCGGTAGACACCGGGGAGATCGGGCAGAGAGAGCCGGGCTTCGCGCGGCATCGGCCAGACGCGCCGCCGGCGATTTGTCGGCTCGACGGGCGAGGCGAGCCACCCGCGCAGATCGCTCCAGGTTCCGACCCCTTGCGCCTCGAGCAGGTGCACCAGCTCACGCCAGACGAACGCGGTCGCCTCGACATGATCGGCGCTCCGGCGCAACACGCCGACCGCGCGCCCGAAGTACCCCGCGAGCGCGCGCAGGCTCCGGCGCGGCAGTTCGGGCAGCAGGCGTTTCGCTACCTCGTGCGTGCAGACGATGTCGAGTGGAGGAGCGCCGCCCGAGAGCCGATCGAGAAACGGCCGCTCGAACCGGGCGAAGTGGATGACGGTCGGCGCCGGCTGCCGGTCGAGCGCCCCGGCAGCCCCGGCGAGCTCCCGCCACGCGGCGTCCGGCGGGATGCCGGCGAGAGTCATGCGGTCCGTGATGCCCGTGATTCTCGCTACGGCCGGAGGAATACGCTCGCCATCCGGGACCGAGACGAGGCTCGAATGCGTGTCGGCGACCGCGGTGCCAACCCGGGCCCACCCGAGCTCGATCAGCTGGCCGCGGGGCGCCGCGGAGGTGGCCTGGCAGTCGACGGCCAGCACTTCAACTTGCGAGAGCGGCAGATCGGAGCCCTCGACGCCCACCCGTCACCTCGACTCGGCCGCGGTCTTGGACCGCCGCGACGGCGCGCCCTTCAATTCGCTACGGTGGCCGAGGGTACCACATTCGCCGTTTCTTCGTCTACGTCTAGGGACGGCGAGCGGCTGGAGCTACGCTATGGCTGGCATGACTCTCGAACGCATTCGAGCGCTGATTCCGGTCCCAGACTCCGACTTCGTGCCTCCTCCGGGTCTCTTTCTGCATCGGAGCGTTCTGCACGGCCAAGCCCACGTGGCGCGCGTGCTGGTGCACGGCCTCCGGCTTCTCGACGCGATCGATGCGCACGATGAGGTCTCTCGTCTTTGGGCGGCGGTGTATCTGCACGACATCGCCCGGCTGCACGACGGGAAATCTCGCCGGCACGGCGAGGATGCCTGGGCCCGCCTGGCGAAGCTGCCCTACGTCCGCCGCCTCTTCGCCAAAGGAGGCGTTCGCGAGGCGGACTATCCAGCCATCGAGGCGGCCGTGACGATGCACTCCGCAGGGGAGCTGTCGCCGGGCGATCTCCACTACCGGCTCTCGGCTGTCCTGAAGGACGCCGACGCGCTCGATCGCGTGCGGCTGGGCGACCTCAACCCGGAGTTCTTGCGCCACGACGAGGCGCGGCCGATGGTGGCATTCGCGCAGCGGCTGTATGACGAGACGAACCGCCAGCTGGCGGTCGGGGACAACTACTTCGGCCGGCTCTGGGCGGACGTGAAGAGGATTTTGGCGGAGTGAGCTTCGTTGCTGGAACGCGGCCGTTGGTCGGGAACGTGGCGGTGACGGTTTCGAACTGGAGCCGGCGGTCGGACTTGAACCGACGACCTGCTGA
Organism: uncultured Acidobacteriota bacterium; assembly: GCA_963695795.1. Lineage (GTDB taxonomy): Bacteria > Acidobacteriota > Vicinamibacteria > Vicinamibacterales > JAKQTR01 > CAVOHU01. The sequence goes on from CAVOHU010000005.1 coordinate 923,398, forward strand.
TTACGAATTAGCGCGAGGCGCGCCCCACACGCCTACGCGCACCTACGAAATACACCGCAAATCGCGCGCTTTCGTGTTACTATCTCCGCGTGAGTACGCACGAAAACGCACTCATCTGGTAGCTATGTGGTAGCTAGCCGAGCCGGTCGAGGAGTGCTGATTTGCAATCAGCAGGTCGTCTGACGCGCCGCGCGATCAAGGACCTGCGTCCGAACGCGGGCGCGCAGTACGTCGTCTGGGATCGGGACCTGCCGGGCTTCGGCGTGCGCGTCTCGCCCGGGGGCGCGCGGACCTTCGTGCTCAAGTATCGCCTCGTGTCTCGGACGCGTGCGGTGGGCCCGGCTCGCGCGCGTCGGCGTCCTCACGCTCGACGAGGCCCGCAAGCGCGCGCGTCGGCTGCTCGGCACGGTGGCCGACGACAAGGATCCGCTCCGCACGCGCGACCTCGCGCGCGACGGCGCCGATCCTCACCGACGTCGCCGACCTGTTCCTGAAAGAGCACGTCGCCGCGCGGCGCAAGCCCTCGACGCTGCGCCAGTATCGCCACGCGATCGACACTGCACATCCGCCCGCGGCTCGGCGCCACCCGATCGCGGACATCGGGCCGGCGGAGGTGAACCGCCTGCACAGCCGGCTCCGCGGCACGCCGGTATCAGGCGAACCGCGTCCGGGCCGTGCTGTCCTCGCTCTTCACGTGGGCGGCTCGCGAGGGCTATCTCGGGCCCGGGCCGCACGTGAACCCGTGCACGGGCGTCGAGAAGTTCCAGGAGGCCACGCGTCGGCGCTACCTCACGCCGGACGAGCTGCGGCGGATCGGGGCCGCGCTCCGCGTGGCCGAGCGCTACCACGCGATCGCGCCGGCGGGCATCACGGCGATCCGGCTCCTGCTCCTCACCGGGGCGCGCGTCTCCGAAGTGCTCGGGCTCCGGTGGGCGGAGGTCGACCTCGACGCGGGCGCGCTCAACCTGCCGGAGTCGAAGACGGGCGCGAAGACCATCCTGTTGAGCGCGCCGGCCATCGAGGTGCTCAAGGCCTGGCCGCACTTCGCGGGCTCGCCGTTTGTGTTTCCTGGTGAGGGCCGCGGCCCCCACCAGGGACAGCATCGCGTGGACCTGCACGGCCCATGGACCTGGCTCCGCCGTCGCGCGCGGATTCCAGACGTTCGGCTCCACGACCTCCGGCACTCCTACGCGAGCGTGGCCGTCTCGAACGGACAGAGTCTCCCGATGATCGGCGCGCTCCTCGGTCACTCGCAGCCCGCGACGACGGCCCGGTACGCGCACCTGATGGACTCGCCGTTACGCGCGGCGAGCGACACCACCGCGGCCACGATCGCCGCGGCGATGAGCCGGAGACCTCGAGCATGAGCGCTCTCCGCTGACTAGCCGCGCAGGCGCTCCGACGAAGACACTCAGCCAACGCGAGCGCGCTGGCCGCCGACCAGGTGAAGCGGATCCGCGCGGAAATCGACGCGGCGATCGAGGAGTTCAGACCGGGATCGTGGACGGCCCGATCAGGCTCTGGGGATTCCAACGACCGTGGCTGAAGAGATCGCATCGCGCGCGCCGCGGCGCTCGATGCCGTGTGCGATCCGATCCCGTTCCCGCGGGGACCTGGAAGGTTACGGCGCTCTGCTCGCTAAGCAGCTCCGCCTGCTCGCCTCCCACGTGCGAGCCGTGCGCGTCTCCGCCGAGGATCTCCTCGATCGGTGTCATCCGGAATCGCATCGTCCAACGGATGAGCCTCGTGCGACGCTCGAACGTGACGTGGCGTACGCGTTGTGGGCGGCAGGCGTGCGGCCAACGAGCACATCCAGCCGGAACGTTTGGTGAAGTCCTCGAGCACGTGTACGCCGAGGTCGGACTCGAAACCTCGAAGCCGAAGTCGACGCGTGGGACGTCGACCCGTCGCGCCCTGCTGCGAGCCTGCCGATACCCTTCCAGAACAATAACCTCTCCGCTCAGAGTACCGTCCCGGTCCGTAAGTCTCTTCACCTCCCCAGGAGTTCAGATCCGGGCTCGCCGTTCGCCCGCTAATCTACGCGTGCGGCCGATTCCGCCGCATAGGAGCAGAACGATGACTCTCGAGGATCCAATCCTCACGACCGACGAGCTCGCTACGGCCACGCACAACAGCCCCAGGACGTACGAACGCTGGCGCATGGTCGGAAGTGGGCCGGCGTTCGTGAAGATCGGCAAGCGCGTCGGCTACCGGAAGTCGGCGGTGGAGGCGTGGTTGAAGGAGCGGACGCGACGGCATACGAGCGACGCGCGGTGAACCCGATGCCCGAGGTGACGACCGCGCGCCGGCGGTTTCAAGGGCCCCTCGAAAATCTGAAACCGAGGCGGGTGCACGGGGTCGCGCAGAACGCTCAGATTCTTGACGGCCCTAAGGCAGCAACAGCAACGAGTTGCAGGCACCATGACTATCTCAGTCGCACGTATCGGCGCGAGCGATGCTCCCGGCAAGAGGCCGCGGACATCTGCGGCGTCCACCGGACCGGCTTACGCACCTGCTCGCCGACGGCGCCGCGTCGCGCCGTCCTCACGTGGGGCGGGCACGGTCGGAGCACGATCTTCTCGAGGCCGATGATCGTCCGGTTCCATCTCGCTCGCTCCTGTCGTGCCGACGGAGGCCGGCCGTGTTCGATCTGCCGACTCGTTCTCGAGGACGCGCAGGTCGTCGCCGAGCACCTGCTCGAGGCCCGGCACGGCGTGGGCGTCGGTTGCGATCTCCGAGCCCCCGACGACGGGGAAAGAATCTGCAAACCGTGGCCGGCAGGTGAGCCGTGCCGCGAAGTCTGAGGAGCCCAACATCATGACGAAAGATCCGTTCAACTTTATGGTCGGAGGTCGCGCCTGGAGAGTCGTGTGCTCCGATCGCGTTGAACCATTCGCGCTCCCGACGACGGCTCGCGAGGCCCGCGAATTCGCGGCCCGGATGAACGCCCGGACGCCGCAGGAAAAGCACCGAGCCCGCCGCGACGCCATGATCGTCTCGGCTCGCGCCGCGCAGGCCATCGCGTTCCCCGGAGCTCCCGCCTCGTACCAAGCCTGCCGTCGTCGTCCACACCGAACCGAGTCCGAGCCGAATCTACTCCGAGAGGCGCGCGTTGACCCTTGTCGGCGGTGCGAAGTGACGCCAGCGACGTCGACGGCCACGGCTGCGGCGCCAGTGCCCTTCGTGACGCAGCTGGTCGGGGCGCTCGCGGCAATCTTCCGCGGGTGTCGCGGGTTCGTGGTCGGCGTCTCAGGCCGTGGGAGCATCGCTCGAGAGCACGCCGACAAGGTGGCGCGGCTCGAGCGCGGGCTGCTGTGGGCCTGGTTACTCCAAGAGTTCCGGTACGCGCTCGTCGACGACATCAAGCTCCACCTCACCACGGCGGAAGATCGCGGCGGGTGGCTCGACGTCGGTTGCGCCTGGACAGAGATCGCGCGGCCGCCGGTGATGACCCGCGATCGTGGCTGGCAGGTTCCCGCGGAAACGATCCAGGCCGCGGCCGTCCAACTTTCCACCTTCCCAGCTCGCGCCGTCGGTGACCGTGAATCTCGGCGCGAACCTCCTGGCCATGTGGCTTCTCGAGCAGCCGGCGCACCTGGATGATGCGGCGACTGCCGTGCGACTCGAGCGCGTGCAACGTGGCCTCGCGGCGGCGGTGGGCGGGCGCGTCGACATCGAGACGATCGCCACGAGGACGCACGCCCGACCCTGGCCCGGTGCCATTCCCGCGACGACGGCCGCGACCTGGCATCCGACCCGGCCGGCGTTCAGCGTGCCCGGCTCACGGAATCTCGATCGCGGATCCGGGGCGCCGGTGATTTCGAAGACGTCGAGCTCGATCGTCGCTACACCCTCGAGGCCATCGAAGAGAGCATCGCCGGGAAGCCGACCAAGCCCGGCACGAAAGGACGACGATCGTGACCACAAATCCCGAAACGCAGATCGAGACGGCCACGCGCGTGATCGCGGCCAGACCGGCGCTCGATCGCATCGGCGCAATCGATGCTCGCCTGCCCGAGATCGAGGCCGTCCGCCGGAAGGTGAACGTCGGGCGCCTGCCAAAGGCGGAGCTGGGCGATCGTCTCGCGCACGAACTCGGCCGAATCCGACTCGGGTTCGAGCAGGCCGGCAAGGGCGTCACCTGGGACTTCACCGCCAGCGACCTCATCCACCGTCTGAACAGGGACCGAGGCCACATCGAGGTCGCGAACGTGAAGCAGCTCCTCGGCCTGGTCGTGTGGCTCCTCGGCCCCGACCTCGAGGCGAGCGCGAGAGCGGCTGTCGAGCGGCTCGAGTACGTTGAAGGGCTCTCGACGGAGGAACGCCGTGCCCGGACCGCGAGCTGATGGCCGAACGCAACGCGCTGCTCGTCGAGCGCGAGGCCCTGGTCGAAGAGGCGTTGTCGCTGTCGGGTGGAGCGGTCAGCGTGCGGCACCTGCCCGAGACGCAGGCCAAGCGTGACGTCGAAGCCGCCCGGGCTCGTGAGGAAGAGGCCGCCCGGCAACGGCAGGCGGACGCCGCGGTCGACATCAATCGGCGCTACGCGAACGACGAGCAGCACGTCCGCCGCTCGTCAGTACATCGAGAGTGGCGGCGAGATCCGGTGACGACGGGATCGAGCATGTACGGACCTGGGCGGGCCGCGGCGTCCAGCCTCAGCGCGCGGGGTGGTCTCCCCCCAGGCGCGCACCGCGGCGATATTCGACGAGATCGGGCGCGTCTTCCGAGTTGCGGGCGCGCTCGGTGTGGGCATGAGTGCTCGAGCGGTCGGTTGTGCGCTACCGGCCGCTCGGGCACGAGCCCGCCTGACAGATCCCGGGGGAAGAAGATGGATGCACCGAACGCGATCGACGAACGGCCCGAGCGGGCCTGTGGCGAGTGCGGCCGACCCTTCAGCGATGGACGCGGCCGACGATCAGGCGTTCTACCGCCGGAAGGGGTGGCCCTGCCGAGGCGCTGCCGGTCGTGTCGCGTCGCGCGGCGGCTGGCCGCTGTTCCGCCTCGCCCCGCGCACCCGGACCGTACGTCAAGGCACGAGGGGATCGACCGAAGATGGCTGACGACAAAACCGTCGAAATCATCATCCGCGCGAAAAACCTGACCGCCGACGAGATCGCGAAGGCGCGCGCGTCCCTTTCGGGCCTCGGCGAGGAAGCCGAGAAAATCACCCAACGGAGCGAAGGCGACCGGCGGGCTCTTGGGCTCGCTCGGCGGGAAGATCGCGCGGCGTTCACGGTGGGCGCGGTCGTCGGGCTTCGGCAGAAGTCATGCTCGATGAACGCCGATGCACTCGTGAAGATGTCCGATCGGTTGGGCCTGACGGTCGGTGCGGTCCAGGAGCTCCAGTATATCGGCTCCCAAACCTCCGTCTCGCTCGACACGATGACCAATTCCGTCGCGCAGCTGCAGAACCGACTCGCCGGCGGCGACCAGTCGGCCGTGGCCGCAGTCAAGGCGCTCGGGCTCAACCTCTCGGCGCTGCAGGGGATGTCCGCCGACCAGGCGCTCTATGCGATTTCTGGCGCGATGGGCAAGGTCGGCAGCGCGTCCACGCAAACGCAGCTCGCCATGGAGCTCTTCGGGAAGACCGGTGCGGCGATCCTGCCGGCGTTGAAAGCCGACATGGACGCGCTCGCCGCGCCCGGCGCTGAAGATGGCCTCGGAGCTGGTGAGGGCCGCGGCCGACTTCGGCGACACCCTCGAGGCGCTGAAGGCCACGGGGAAGGTCTGGGCTAGCGAGGGCATCGGCTGGATTGCAGAGATGGGGAAGGCCCTCGGCGATCTCACGGTGGACGCCGACGAGAATCTCGGGTCCTTCTGGCGGGACCACGGCGAGAACGAGGCGCGCGGCCGCACCCTGGAGTACGGTGAGGGCCCTCCGGGAACTGAACAACGAGCTGGAGCGGGCCGGCATCGCCAAAGGCAAGGACAAAGGCCATGACACGGGTCTCTCGACGGACCCGAGTTTCATGGGCCCCTTCGATGACCCCGCGGCTCGGCAGCACCGGCAAGCCCAAGGCGGCGAAGAAGCTCACCGCCGAACGCAGTCGGCAGCGTGAGGCCTTCAAGAAGCTCAAGGCCGAGGTCTACGAGCTCGACTACCAGGACGGCGGGATGTCCGAGGCCGCGCTGCAGATGGCGCGCACGAGCGAGCGCGAGCTCGGCTGGGTGAACGAGACGATCCAAGCCTACGAGGAGATGTACCAGGTCGAAGGAAAGATCTCCTGGGCGTGCCGGAATCGGTCATCAACTCCGGCTGGCACTATGCGGCTGGCGCGGAGCTCGCCGCCGAGAAATCGAAGACCTGGCAAGACGCCCTCTCGGGTGTGGCCTCCACGCTGGGCGGCGTCTTCCAGGGCATCAATAGCACGATCGCGCAGGTCATGGCGACGGCCTCTCGCTCCATCGACGTGCTCGTCAGCAAGACCGCCACCAGTGGACAGAAAATGGCCGCGGCCTTCGGCGGTGCGGCCTCCATCGCCCAGCAGCTCGGCGCCTCGCCTGGTGCGACGGGCTTGCTCTCGGGTGCCGCGACCGGTGCGGCTATCGGGAGCGTGATCCCTGGCATCGGCACCGCGATTGGCGCCGTCGTGGGAGGCGTCGCCGGGCTGGGTGGCATTACGGCTGTGCGATTGGCGAACAAGCAGGCCGAAGCGGAGGCCAGCGCGACCGTCCGGTTACTGGCCGCCGACCTCGTCAAGACCTACGGCTCGATCGAGAAGGTGCGAGAAGTCAGCCTGAGTGTCGGCGTGGACCTCGTGGAAATGTTCGCGAAAAACGGGCGCAACGGGCTCGACCGGTTCAACGGCGCGCTCCAGACGATGAACGATCGGCTCGCCAAGCA
>CAVOHU010000006.1:0-820518 GCA_963695795.1 uncultured Acidobacteriota bacterium
ACGTCATATGCGGAACCGTCCAATGCAATATCGCCTACAGAATGTATAAGGCTAATTGGCCGGGCCATACAAGGGCAAACCGCGTCGGGCCGCCGTGCTTCCGCCGGGACGGGTGGGAATGACCGGTCTGGTCGAGGATGGAGTGGTGGGCGCTAGTGGATTCGAACCACTGACCCCCGCCGTGTGAAGGCGGTGCTCTACCGCTGAGCCAAGCGCCCACTCGAAGGACGACGTCTTGTTAGTCTAGTAGATCCCCGATCCGGCCCGCAATCCGTGATCCTGGTGTTCACGGCCGCGCGAAAGCCCTATTTCCGCGTCTGGGGCAGCCGCCGCCTCGCGGGTCCGTCGTACACATGGTCCCGCGGATCGATCTGCCGCATGCGCCGCTCCCGCACCTGCTCCTCGAAGGCGTGCGCGACCAGGCCGGGTATCCGGGCGATGATGAACAGGCCATTGGCGATCTCGGCCTCGAACCCGAGGTCCCCGCAGACCGCGGCGATCGCGCCGTCGACATGAATCGGCAGAGGATGTTCTTCCCGCTCGGGCCGATTGTTGAGCACCCGCTCGACGACGCGGAGCATCTGGACGTACTCGCCGTCGAGCTCGAGCTCGTGCGCCATCTGGCAGAGCCGCGTCGCCCGCGGGTCGCGGGTATGAATCCGGTGTCCGAAGCCGGGAGGCGCCGTATCGGCCTGCACGAATGTGCGAACGATCTCGGTCGCCGCGTCTTCGTACGACAGGCCTTGCCGCCTGAGCGCGAGGCCCTGCTGGAGGAACCGCATGCAGGTTTCGATGTCTCCGCCGTGCAGGGGGCCGCATCCGATCACGCCTGCCGCCACACTGGCCCTCAGCGACGCGCCTGTCGTCGCGACATTCCGTGTGGCAAGCGTCGACGGAGGCGTCACGCCGTGGTCGATCGACGACACCAGGACGGCGCTGAACAGCTGGCCGATCGTGGGCGACGGCAGCTCGCCGCGGAGGATCAGGTAGATGGCCTCGGCGAACGAGAGGCGCCCCATCAACTCGTCGACGGGATAGCCCCGGATGTCGATTTCGTTCGGTGCGATGCGGGTGATGGCGGTGGCCCAACGGTGCGCGTCGGGTCTCGAAGGCGCCGCCCCTCCCGGACCTCGCGTGGCGACAGAGGATCGTCCGTTTGCCATGGTCGTCTCTCGCCTGGCTCGTCGGGAACCCGGGCGATGGCGCCGGGGGACCCGCCGGCCGCGCGCGGGCGGCCGATGTTGAACCAATCCGGCGTCGATTCGGCGCTACACGGTGCCGTACAGGCGATCGCCGAAGTCCCCGAGTCCGGGGAGGATGTACTTCCGATCGTTGAGACCCTGGTCGATGACCGGGGTATAGATCACCACGTCGGGATGGTGGCGCTCGACGAGTGCCACGCCCTCTGGCGCGGCAACGATGCAGATCATCTGGATGCTTCGGGCGCCGCCTGCCTTCAGCAGATCCAGGGCGGCCACGGCGCTGCCCCCGGTCGCGAGCATTGGGTCGATCATCAGCACGTGACACTCGGCCAGCCCGGTCGGCAGCTTCGAGTAATACTGCGAGGCGATGGCGGTCATCTCATCGCGTTGAAGGCCGATGTGGCCGACCCGCGCCCCGGGCACGAGCTCCAGGACGGCGTCGAGCATGCCCAGGCCGGCCCGCAGGACGGGCACCACGACGACGTCGGACGCGACCCGTTGTCCTCTGGCTTCTCCGAGCGGAGTCTGCACGCTGGCCGGGCGGACCGGGAGCATGCGCAACGCCTCGGTGGCGAGCAGCACGCTGATCCGAACGGCCATCCGCCTGAACTCTTCCGGCGCGGTTCGCTGGTCGCGCAGCGAGAGCAGGATGTCCTGGACCAGTGGATGTTGAATGATCCTGACGGCCACGGGGCCACTATACACGAAGCCGGGAGGGCCTTCCAGATGCGGTAACATGACCGCCATGATGCCACTCCGCAAAGGCCGCACCGTGTCGCTCGCGCTGGTCATCCCCTGTGCTGCGTTGATGCTCTCGGCGCCGGCAGCGGGGCGACAGGCCGCCGCCATCCGCGTGTCGATCATCATCTCCGGAGGAACGGTCCTCACGCTCGACTCGCGCAGGACGATCGTGGACCCGGGGGCGATCGCGATCGACGGCGACCGTATCGTCGCGGTCGACACGCCCGAGGCGGTTGGTCGACGCTTCACCGCCCCGCTCGTCATCAACGCGCGAGGCCAGGTGGTGCTTCCAGGGCTCATCAACACCCACACGCACGCGCCCATGGTGCTCTACCGGGGACTGGCGGACGACCTCGCCTTGATGGACTGGCTGCAGAAGTACATCTTCCCGGCCGAAGCCCGGACGGTTTCCCCGGAGATGGTGCGTGTCGGGACTCGGCTGGCCGCGCTGGAGATGATCCAGTCGGGGACGACACTTTTCACCGACATGTACTACTTCGAAGAGGTCATTGCGAGGACGGCCAAGGCGGCGGGCCTCCGCGGCGTACTCGGCGAGACCATCATCGGGTTTCCGGTCGCAGACGCGAAGACGCCTGATGAAGCGCTGGCGCGGGCGGAGCGATTCATCCAGGAGTTCCGGCACGATCCGCTCATCGTTCCTGCCGTGGCGCCGCACGCGATGTATACGAACGATGCTGCCCATCTGACGGCTGCCCACGACCTGGCTCGAAGATACGGCGTGCCGCTCATCACGCACCTGGCGGAGACGAGGGACGAAGTCAAGACGTCAGCCGAGCAGCACCGGATGTCGCCGGCCGCGTATCTGGACTCGCTCGGGTTCTGGGGACCCGGGACGATTGCGGCACACGGCGTTCATCTGACCGACGCGGACATCGCCATTCTCAAGGCGCGAGGCGTCGGACTCTCCACCAATCCGGCGTCCAACATGAAGCTCGCCAGCGGAACGGCCGCGGTCTCGAAGTGGCTGGCGGCAGGCATCCCGACGGGGCTTGGGACCGACGGAGCCGCCAGCAACAACGCCCTCGACATGTTCGAGGCCATGAAGCTCGAGACGCTTCTCCAGAAGCTCGTCGAGAACGATCCGAGGGCAATGCCGGCTGAGACGGTACTCGAGATGGCGACCATCGGCGGCGCGCGGGCGCTCGGGCTTGCCGACTCGATTGGGTCCCTCGAGGCGGGAAAGAAAGCCGATCTGATCGTCGTGTCGATGGGCTCGGCGCGCCAGACGCCCCTCTACAATCCGGTCTCACACCTGGTGTACGCCACCCACGGCGACGATGTGCAGACGACCATCGTCAACGGGCGCATCCTGATGCGCGATCGCCGGGTCCTGACGCTCGATGCGCGCACCGTCCTGGCCGAGGCGAATCAACTGGCGAAGCGGGTGAAAGCGGCGGTTGGGCCGGCGGCGGGGTCCTACTCCAGCTCCGCGAGGTAGGGCAGGTTCCTGAACTGCTCGGCGTAATCGAGGCCGTAACCGACCACGAACCGATCCTCGATCGTGAAGCCGACGTAGTCCACCTTGACATCGACCACGCGCCGGGACGGCTTGCTGAGCAGGCAGGCGGTCTTGAGTTGCTTCGGACCGCGCGCGTGCAGGATTTCCTGCAAGTACGCCAGCGTGAGCCCGGTGTCGACGATGTCCTCGACAATGACGACGTTGCGGCCTTCCAGCCCGGTGTCGAGGTCCTTGAGCACGCGGACCTCGCCCGACGAGGTCGTGCTCTTGCCGTAGCTCGACACCGCCATGAAGTCGATCGTGACCGGCCGCTCCATGGCCCGGATGAGATCGCCGAGGAACATGAACGCGCCCTTGAGCACGCTGACGAAATGGAGCTGCTCCTCCTTCGCGAAGTCGCGCCGGATCTCGGCGGCGAGCTCCCGGACGCGCGCCTGGATGGCGTCGGAGCTGAGCAGGATGGATTTCGGCTGATCGGCTGGCATAGGGCCGTGATCTCTGGTAACGTTCGAGGCTGCTGAATCGACAGACTAACATACTGCCGGTGCGGGATGAAACGATACGAGCTCATCAGCGAGATCGAGGCCAGGACGATCGAGGAGGGGAGCACCGTCGCGCTCGTGCCCGGCGGCTTGATCACGCCATTGGCGCGCGACACGCTCCGGGCCAGAGGCGTGACCGTCGTGCGGGACGGAGAGCTGGACGAGACGGCCGCCGCGCTTGCGCCCAAGGCGGTCATCGAGCGCGTGGCCGTCGGGAGCGATCACACCGGCATTGCCCTTCGCCAGGCGGTCGTCCGCCATTTGCGGAGCCGCGGCCTCCGGGTCGACGACCAGGGAACCGACGGAACCTCGCCGGTCGACTATCCGGACGTGGCGGCGCGCGTCGCGGGCTCGGTGGCCATCGGGGACGCCGACGCCGGCATCGTCATCGACGGCGCGGGGCTGGGATCGGCGATAGCCGCCAACAAGATCGACGGCGTGCGGGCCGCGATGTGCCTGAACGAGACGCTGGCGCGCTACGCCCGCGAGCACAACGGCGCAAACGTGCTGACCCTGGGCGCGACGCTCGTCGAAGAGGAACTGGCCCTCGCCATCGTCGACCGGTTTCTCGGGACACAGATGCGAGAGCCGCGGTACATCCGCCGGCTTGCCAAAATCCGCCGGCTCGAGCTGGGCGAGATGCCCCGGCCCTAGTCACGGCCGTTCGCCCGGGCGGGGGCCTCGGGGGCCCCGACCACCATGGACACACCGGATCTTCAGCGGCTCGTTGAGATCATCACCGAGGAGGTGCTCTCCGCGGTGGCCGAAGGCGCGGACGGCCCGCGCTGTCGATGCCACTCGGTGCTTTCGGAGTGTTGCCCGAACAGGCTGCAGAGCGTGCTCGAGGCCGGCGCGTCCCGGATCGGACTGCACGCGTCGGGAGGGCCGGCTGGTGACGTCGCGAAGCTCATCGACCACACGCTGCTCAAAGCCGATGCGACGCAGGCCGACATCGAGCGGCTCTGCCGAGAGGCGCGCGACGCGTCGTTCGCCGCAGTCTGCGTCAACCCCGTATGGGTTGCGCTCGCGGCCCGGCTGCTTCGCGGGACTCCGGTGGCCGTGTGCTCGGTCGTGGGGTTTCCGCTGGGCGCCACGACTCCCGACGTGAAGCACTACGAGACGCACCGCGCGATTTTCGACGGCGCAACCGAGATCGACATGGTGATCAACGTCGGCGCGCTCAAGTCCGGGGACCTGCGCACCGTCCAGCGCGACATCGAAGCCGTCGTCAGCCCGTGCCAGGAGCGGAACATCCTGACGAAGGTCATCATCGAAGCCGCGCTCCTCTCCGACGAAGAGAAGATCAAGGCGTGCACGATCGCGAAGGCCGCCGGCGCGGACTACGTCAAGACATCGACGGGCTTCGGGCCGGGCGGGGCCACCGCCGCCGACGTCGCGCTGATGCGGAGAGTGGTAGGGGAGGACATGGGCGTCAAGGCCGCCGGTGGCGTGCGTGACTATGAATCGATGAAGACGCTCGTCGAAGCCGGCGCCACTCGAGTGGGAGCCAGCGCGGGCGTGAAAATCCTCCAGGAAGCCAAGGGCCAGAAGGTCTTATCGTCGGGCTCCACGGGTTACTGATTGGCGCCCGACAAAGCCAATTCCAATAGTAAGATCTTCTTTTGGCCCGGTTCCATGTATCATTGTTGACACATTTCGGACGTACTGGCCAAGGCCCGGAGGGATGGACGTGCCCAAGACACTGACCCCGCTAGAGTTGAAACAGCTCGCTCGCGTTGGCGCCGCCGCGCGGATCAAGGAGCTCGAAACCGAAATCGCCTCGCTTCGAAGGGCGTTTCCGAGCCTCGGGTCCGGCCAGGAGCGAACGGCCCTCGCGTCGAGCGGGCCCGCTCCCTCCAAGCCTGGTCGAAAGGCCAAGACCGCTCGCCGGGGCCGGCGGAGTCCGATGAGTGCGGCCGAACGCAAAGCGGTGTCGATCCGGATGCAGAAGTACTGGGCCGAGCGCAGGAAGGCCAAGGAGAAGGCGTAGGAGCCACAGAACCAACGCCGCGGGCGTCTCGTAGTGTCTTCCAGGAGGTCACGAGACAATGGGAGAGAAGACCGTTTGGGAGACCATCAAAGTCCAGGGCGGTGAGCTGGTCGACACGGTGAAGCGGCTCATTCGCGAAGGCAACGTGAGGCGCATCCTCATCAAGCAGGGCGACCGCACGGTTGCCGAATTCCCGCTGACGGCCGGCGTCGTCGGTGCGGTGTTCGCGCCGATTCTCGCCGCGATTGGCGCCATCGCCGCACTGACGCAGGAATGCAGTATCTCGGTCGAGCGCTACGAGCCCGAGCCGGTCGGGGCGTCGACGCCCGCGGCACCGCACGACGAAACGCCGGGCCCGGAACCGAAGTCGCTCTGACTGGACGATCGAGGATTGTGGAGCGGGCTACGGGAATCGGACCCGTCTAGCCGGCTTGGGAAGCCGGAGCATTACCACTATGCTAAGCCCGCTCTTTCGTCTGGCGAACCGGTCAGTTCGAAGACCGGCGACCGCAACATTCTAGCAGAACTCCCGCGGCGGCGGCCTCGGTCCGCCATGCTGGCTGTCCCGCTATCCCCTGATAAAACCCAGCACCTCGTCGCGCCTTGCCTCCATCATCGATTGCGTCGTGGCCTCGAGATTGAGCCTCAGCAGCGGCTCGGTATTCGACGGGCGGACATTGAAATGCCAGTCCGTTGATTCGACCGAAACGCCGTCGAGCCGATAGATATGCTCGCCAGCGTACCTTGCCGCAAGGCCGTCGAGTTTGTCCTCGACCGCCTTCATACTGGCGACCTTTGTATTGATCTCGCCCGAGATGAAGTACTTCGCCCGGAGCGGCTCGAGCAGTTCGTGGAGCGACTGACCTTTCTTCGACATCAGCTCGAGGATGAGCAGCGCCGGTATGAACCCGTTGTCGGCGTAGAAGTTGTCCCGGAAGTAGTAGTGGCCGGTGACCTCGCCGCCGAATACGGCGTTCTCCTCTCGCATCCGCTTCTTGAAGAACGCGTGGCCCACGCGATTCATCAGGGCCTTTCCGCCGTAGCGTGCGACGGTGTCCTTGACGGCGTAGCTGGCCCTCAGGTCATAGACAATCTTCGATCCGGGGGCCTTCAGCAGGAACGCCTCCGCCAGGAGGGCCGTGACGAAATCGCCCGCGATGAACGCGCCTGCCTTGTCGACGAAGAAGCACCGGTCCGCATCGCCGTCCCAGGCGATGCCGAGGTCGGCGCCATCGGCGACGACGCGCGCGACCAGGTCCCGGCGGTTCTCTTCGATGAGGGGGTTGGCCTCGTGATTCGGGAACGTTCCGTCGATGTCGAAACAGAGCCGGGTCGTCTGGCAGGGGAGCCGGTCGAAGATCCTCGGCGCGACCAGTCCGCCCATGCCGCTTCCGGCGTCGAGGACGACCTTGAACGGCTTGACCGCGGACGGGTCGATGAAGCTAATCACGTGCTCGACGTAGGCCGGGAGCAGTTCACGGTCCGCTGTCAGCATCCCGTTCGCGGGAGCAGGCTGGGGTAGCTGTCCGCCGCAGACCGCGTCGCGAATCTGGCCGATTCCAGCCTCGCCGCTCAGCGGAAACGCCTCGGCGCGCACGAGCTTCATGCCGTTGTACTGCTTCGGGTTATGCGAGGCCGTGATCATCGCGCCGGCATCGTGGCGGTTTCGCGCCACGGCGAAATACAGCATGTCGGTGGCGATCAATCCGTAGTCGACAACGCTGGCGCCCTGGAGTCTGACCCCTTCGATGAACGCGTTGGCGATCGCCGCGCCCGAGGTGCGCATATCGCGGCCGACGGCGACGTGCTTCGCGCCCAGATAGCCCACGAAGGCGCGGCCGATGTCGCGGGCGATGCTCTCGTTCAGCTCGCCAGGGTAGACCCCGCGCACGTCGTACGCCTTGAAGATTTCGGGGTTGACCGGAGATGGATTCATGAGGCGATCGACTCCGCGTGAACCTTCATTCGATTCTTCCCACGCCGCAGCGGTGCCGTCCCTACCTCGCCGGCGTCTCCAGCTTCGAGTAGTCGGTCACGACCGACTTGTCGCCCAGGACGAGACCCGGTCCGACCGAGGCACTCCGTCCAAGGTGGCAGTGTCGTCCGATGATCGACTGCCGGGCGGTCGCATCCCGGCCCAGCCGTGAATTCGGCCACAGGATCGACCGCTCGACCGTTGAACCCTCTTCGAGCATGCAATGATGGCCGACGACGGAGTATGGTCCGACGCGCGCGCCTTCCTTCACCACCGCTCCCTGGTCGATGAAGCATGGAGCCTGGACGATGGCGCCTTCTTCCACCTTCGCATCCGGTGCAACGACCATCGAACCTCGCGGTTGAGACCCGAACGGGTGGGCAACGAACCGGCGGTCCATGATGTCCCAGTGGACCTGCATGTACTTCTCGGGCGTGCCGATGTCGATCCAGTATCCTCGGTACACGAACGCCACGAAGGTCTCCCCGCGCTCGACGAGCGACGGAAAGTAGCTCTTCTCAATCGACCACGCGGTGTCCCTGGGAATCCGCTCGAACGTATCAGGCTCGAGGACGTAGATTCCGGCGTTGATGGTGTCGCAGGTGATTTCTTCGGGCTTGGGCTTCTCGACGAAGGCCTTCACGTAGCTCGCCTCGTCGGTTTCGACCAGGCCGTAGGCCGCCGGGTTCTCGACCGGCGTCAGGACGATGGTCGCCTTCGCTTTCCGGTCGCGGTGCAGCTTCACCACGCTCGCCAGGTCCACCTGGGTCATCACATCGCCATTGAACACGACGACCGTGTCCGTCGCCGGCCCGGCCGCGAACTTGATGGCCCCTCCGGTGCCGAGCGGGTTCGGCTCGACGACGTATCTGATCTTGATCCCGAGGTCGCGGCCGTCGCCGAAGACCTCGTTGATCCGCCTCGGCTGATAGTTCAGGCTGAGCACGACTTCGTTGATTTCCGGAATCTGCCGTACGAGGTCAATCTGGTAGTGCAGAAACGGCCGATCGAAAATCGGGACGATGGGCTTGGGTGTATGGAGCGTCAGCGGCCGGAGCCGCGTGCCCTTTCCCCCTGCGAGCAGGATTGCTTTCATAACAAGTAGACCATCTTACCTCAACCGCGGGCCGCGAATGTCCGCGGCGGATCACGCGCGAGGCGGCTGCGCGCCGGCAGGAGCGCAGCCCCTTGGGGTGGCAGAGGCGTCGCGATACAATGAGGCTGGCGGCTCGTAGCGACAACCGATCCGACATGGCGATGAACCTGCCGAACAGCCTGACCCTCACCAGGATCTTCCTCGTGCCACTGCTCGTCGTGGTCCTGCTGACGAAGTTCGAGGGCCCGCTGATTCTCGGGCTGCCGCGCGGCGTGATGGGGGCCGCGATCTTCGGCCTCGCGGCGCTCACCGACTGGGCCGACGGCTATCTGGCCCGGCGGCGCAAGCAGATCACCGCGCTCGGCCAGCTGATGGACCCGGTGGCGGACAAGCTCCTGGTCTCGGCCGCGCTGATTTCCCTGGTCCAGATGGGGGCGGCATCCGCCTGGATGGTGGCCGTCATCATCGGGCGCGAGTTCGCCGTCACCGCGCTTCGAGGCATCGCCTACGCGCGCGGGCTGGTCATTCCGTCCTCACCGCTCGGCAAGATCAAGATGGTCAGCGAGGTCGCGTCGATCCTGCTGCTCATCCTCGGCCACGATCAGATTCGGACCTTCTTCGTGCTCGGCCAGATCGGCCTCTGGGTCGTGATGGCCGCGGCCGTGCTTTCGGCGATGGACTACTACCGGAAGTTCAACCACGCACTCGTGCTCAGGTCCGACGGGACAGCCAGCTCCATCCGGCGGCAGGCCGCGGGCGAACCCCCCACGCTCGGCTAATCGCTATTTCTTCTTGGCCGGGGGAACGGCCGGGACTGCCTTGGCAGCCTTGAGCTGCTCGATCGCCCGCTTGGCCGGCAGGATGTACTCGCTCTTGTCGAACTCGTCGATGATCTTCTGGTAGAACGGCAGCGCCGCGGCCGCCATGTTGATCTTGACCATCGACTCCGCCATGTAGAAGTACACGGCGTCCCGGTAGGTGTACTGCGGGTCGGCGTCGAGCAGGACCTTGAACCGGTCGATGGCTCCCGGATACCACCGCGACCGGAAATAGAACTGGCCCACCCTGTAGTCGGACGAGCTGAGCCGGTCTCTCGTTTCGCGCTGCAGCGATTTCACCTCGCCGAGCATGGCGCTGTTCGGATAGCGCTGGACGAAATTCGAGAATTCCAACAAGGCGTCCTTGGTCTCCGTCTGGTCCCGATCCGGCGACAGCATCTGCTTGTGGTGAGTGATGCCGAGACGGTATTGGGCGTAGTCGGCGCGCTTGTTCGTGGGGTAGAACGTCAGGAATTCTTTGAACTCGTTCTGGCCGAGGACGAGCGATTCGGGCGTGCCTTCTCCGATATAGGAGTCGCCCAGCCCCAGCTTGGCGTCGGGGCGGTAGGAGCTCTGCGGGTAGCTGTCGATGAGCTGCATGAGGTACTGCCGCGCCAGGATCCACTTGTGCTTCACGAGCAGTTCGGACGCCTTCTCGAACAGGTACCGATCGGCCTCCAGCATTCCCGTCGGGACCAGTTCCCTGCGCGCCGAACAACCCGGCGCCACCACCGCGAAGATGATGATGCCCAGCGCGACCCGTCCTGCTCGTGTTCGACCAAACGCCATGATTGCCTTTGTCGTGGTCAGGTGGCGGCCTCAGAGGATGTCGAGATTGGCGCTCATCCACTTGTACTCGGAGTCCAGTCCTTGCGCGAGCGACACGGTCGGCGAGAAACCCAGCTCTCCCCTGGCGCGGGAGGTGTCGGCGTAGGTGTCCCTCATGTCGCCTTTCTGCGCGGGTTCCCGGCAAACGGTGAGCCCGCAGCCGGTGACCTCGGCCACGATCTCCAGGACACGGCTGACCGAAACACGCGAGCCCCCACCAATATTGTACACGTGACCCGGGGTTCCCCGCAGACCGCCGGCGATGGTCGCCGCGACGGCGTCTTCGACAAACGTGAAGTCGCGCGTTTGCTCCCCGTCGCCGAAGAGGGAGATGGCCTGGCCGGTCGAGGCAGCCTTCAGAAACCGGTGGAATCCCATGTCCGGGCGTTGCCGAGGGCCATACACGGTGAAGTACCGCATCGACACGGTGGGTACGCCGTGGTTCACGTGGTACAGGTGGCACAAGTGCTCGGCCGCCAGTTTCGTCACGCCGTACGGCGAAACGGGCTGAGGCAGCGCGTCTTCTCGCATAGGAATGGGCACGAGGTCCCCGTACACCGATGAGCTGGAGGCGTAGACGAAGCGATCGATGGTCCGCCCGCTGCAGGCCTCGAGCAGCACCTGGGTCGCGTCCACATTGTTGCTGGTGTAGACCTGGAAATCACGGCCCCAGCTCCTTCGGACTCCGGCCTGGGCCGCGAGGTGGAAGACGTGCGTCACCCCCTCGAGAAGCCGGGCCAGATCGGCATCCTGGATCGATGCCTCGACGAGCTCGAATCGTGGATTCGCCTTGAGCGCCGCCACGTTCCGTTCCTTGATGCGCCTTGGGTAGTAGTCGGTGAAGGAGTCGAGTCCGGTGACGCTGGCCCCGAGATCGATCAGGCGCTCCGAGAGGGTCGAGCCGATGAACCCGGCCGCGCCGGTAACCAATGCCTTCATTCGAACAACTCCCTGACGCGATCCGGCAGCCGCCTGGGCCGGCCCGTGAGATCAGTTGACGCGTGTACGGTGTGGCCCGACGCGTTGAGCCTGCCATCGGCCCTTCGCACGACGTCATACACGAACTTCAGGCGCGCGGGCGAGAGCAGCATCGCACGCGTGCGGATCTCGAGCTCATCGTCGTACCGGGCCGGACGCCGGTATTCGCAGTGCGCTTCGATGACGGGGAGCTCGCTCCCTGCCGTCTCCATCTCCCTGTAGCTCCACCCAAGGCTACGCAGCCATTCGCATCGTCCGACCTCGAACCACGCCAGGTAATTGCCGTAGTAGGCGTAGCCCATCTGGTCGGTCTCGGCGTAGCGGACGCGGACAACGGCAGCGTGCAGATGGCCGCTCACTGCGCCGTCCCGGCACCGAGCCGGGCCGCTCTGCGCAAGGCGGCCTGCTCGGCCGCCGCTTTCAGCGCGCGCGCAGACTCGGCCGGGTCGGGCGCGTGAAAGACGGCCACGCCGGCCACGAGGATCTCCGCGCCGGCCTCGACAACCGGACCGACGGTCCGCAGGTCGATGCCGCCGTCGACCTCGATTGGCGCGGCGCTCTGGCAGCGATCCAGCAGGACCCGGGTGGCCTCTATTTTGGACGTGCTGCGCGGGATGAAGGTCTGGCCGCCGAACCCGGGATTGACCGTCATCAAGAGGACGTAGTCCGCGTCGGGGGCAATCTGTTCGAGCGCGGCGACCGGGGTCGCCGGATTCAGCACCACGCCGGCCCTCAAGCCGAAGCTCTTGATGAACGCCACGGTCCGGTGCAGATGACGCACCGCTTCGACGTGGACGGAGATCATGTTCGCGCCGGCCTCGGCAAACGCCGGGATGTAGAGATCGGGGTTCTCGATCATCAGGTGCACGTCGAGCGGCACCTTCGCGACCTTTCTGATCGACCGGACCACCGGTGGACCCACCGTGAGATTCGGGACGAAGTGACCGTCCATCACGTCGACGTGGATGTAGTCGGCGCCCCCGCGTTCCGCGGCCGAAATCGCGGCGCCGAGGACCGAGAAGTCCGCCGCCAGAATCGAGGGCGCGAGCCGGATGCTCATCGGCTGACCTCGAGGGAGATTGTCTGTTCGGGAGTGACTTGAAAACCGGCGGTCGGATGCTGGCGCAGCACGATTCCCGCGGGAATGCCCGGATACAGCTGCTGCGCCACGACCGCCGCGCGCAGCCCCCGGCCCCGAAGGACCTCGATGGCGGCGTTGCCGTCGACGCCGATGAGATCCGGCATCACGTACCCCGACGCACGTTCGCCGCGATTGACGAGCAGTGACACGGCGTCACCCGCCATTCCGGCGGGTGGATCCTGTGAAATCACCGTGTCGGCCGCGTAGAGGTCGGATCGGACTTCGTCGATGCCTCCCAGTGCCAGGCCCTCCTCGGCGACGCGCGCCTGCGCCGCACGTTCCGCCTCTCCGACGAGCCTCGGCACCATGGTCACCTTCGGTCCCCGGCTGATCCAGACCTTCACGCTTCGGCCGCGCCGCACCTGCGTGCCGGATGGCGGGTCCTGGGCGGCGATGCGGCCGGCAGGGACCTTGGCGTCGAAGCGGCGATTCTCGTCGACGCGCACGGTCAGGCCGCTTTCACCGAGCACCGTGCCCGCCTCGCCGAGGCCGCGTCCGGTGAGATCGGGCAGCTTGACCTCTCGCGCGCGAAGGGCGACGCGCATTGTCGCGACGGCAAAGAGCGTGTAAGTCGCGACGAGCGCCGCGCCGAGCAGCATCAGCTTTCCGAAGGTCCATACCCGGGTCTTGATGGCCATCCGCTAAAACTGTACTACATCTGTCAGGTGCTCAAAAGGCTGTGAGGCCTAGCGGGAGGTTGTACGCGTTGCCATTGCGGCGAAGAATGCCTCGAGCCCGTGCTCGCCAGGGCTTGTCCGCAGGCATCCGTTCGAATCGAGACAGCGGGCAACGCCGGAGGGCACGAGGTTGACCACCGCCGAGCGGCCTGGCGGCTCGAATTCGGGATGGCGGCCGAGAAACGACTCGAACACGGCCTCGTTCTCGATCGATTCGCTGGAGCACGTGCTGTAGATCAGCCGGCCTCCAGGCTTCACCACTTCCGCGACCCGATCGAGCATGGCGGCTTCAACCGCCGCCAGTGCCGCGAGGTCCGACTCCCGCACTCGCCACTTCAGATCCGGGTCGCGTCGCAGTGTGCCAAGACCGGAGCACGGCGCATCGAGCAGGACGCAGTCGAAGACCCGGTCGAACGGCAATGGCCGGGTGACATCCGCGCGCGCGATGCGCACGACCGACGGGCCGGCCACCGCCAGCCGATCGGCCAGCAGGCGGATGCGCCGCGGCCGGAGGTCCGTGGCGACAAGCAAGCCCCGGTCCGGCATCGCGGCGGCGAGTTGGATGGTCTTGCCGCCAGGAGCGGCGCACGCGTCGAGGACTCGCTCGCCGAGGCTCGATGCCGCGTAGGCCCCAACAAGCTGCGATGCTTCGTCCTGGATCGAGCACAGGCCAGCCTCAGACAGCTCGATTGCCCGGCCCTCTCCGGTCGTGACGATCAGCCCGTCTGGAGCGAAGCGCGTCGGCACCGCGGTCGCACCCGCACTCGCGAGCCTCGAGGAGACCTCCTCGCGGGACGCGCGCAGTGTATTCGCGCGGATCGCGAGCGGCGCGGGCTGGTTGTTGAACTCAACCCACGCGCGAGTCGCGGCGAACCCGAGCCGCGCCATCCAGCGATCGACGATCCATCGAGGATGGGAACAGGCGACGCTCAAGTACGCCGCCTGATCGGACTCAGGAGGGAAGGGGAGCTGATGCCGGGTTCGGCTGATTCGCCTCAGGATCGCGTTGACCGTTCCTGCCGCGCTTCGCCGCCGTGCGTATCTGGAGAGCTCGACGGCGTCGTTCACGACTGCCGAAGCAGGGACGCGGTCAAGGTGCAAGAGCTGGTACGCGCCCAGCCTCAGGATGTCGACGACTTCTGCGTCGAACTTCCCAATCGGTCGTTCACCGGCCCACGCGATGAGATGGTCGAGCGCGCCGCGCCATCGCAAGGTCCCGAGGACCAGCTCGGAGAGCAGGCCTCGATCCCGAGGATCCTCCAGGTGTCCGCGCGCCCTCGCCATGGCGGTTGCCGCGTCCGCCCTGCCGAGGTGCACCGACCGGAGCACCTCATACGCTGCCACCCTCGAAGGAGCCATCATGAATCGGTCCACGCGGGGCGGGCAGGTCAGCCCGGGAGGGCGGGTGGCGCCTCGAAACGCGTCCCGGGCTGGATGGGATGGCCCGCGACGAACTCACGGACCGTCATCACGCGTTTGCCCTCCGGTTGCACCGACAGCAGGTCCACACACAGGCCGTCGCCGGCCTTCACTGAGACGGATTCGCTCGTGACGTCGACCACCTCGCCCGCCGCGTGCGACCCGGGTGATGGCCTCCCGCCGGGCCTCGATCGCACGACGATGATCCGGCGGCCTCCGAGGAATGCGGAGGCCATGGGCCACGGCTGAAGCCCCCGGACCAGGTTGTGAATCGACAGCGCATCGGAGCGCCAGTCGATGTTGCCTTCTTCCTTGCGAAGGCGCGGGGCGTAGCTGACCGCCTGATCGTCCTGCGGCGTGGCGCGAGCCGTTCCAGCCGCGATGTCGTCCACAACCTTCACGAGCAGCCCGGCACCAAGGTGAGACAGCCGCTCCTCCAGGCCGGCACTCGTTTCGTCGGGATGAATCGGCGTCTCGCCAACCGCATACACCGCTCCGGAGTCGAGCTCCTTGACCACGTGCATGATGCTGACGCCGGTGGAGGTGTCGCCGGCCATCACGGCTCGGTGGATCGGCGCCGCGCCCCGGTATCGGGGGAGAGTCGAGGCATGGACGTTGATCAGGCACAGCCGGGGCAGAGAGAGGACCGCGTCGGGCAGGATCTTGCCGTAGGCAGCGACGACGCCGAGATCGGGCGCCCACCGCCGCAGCTCGTCGAGAAATAGCTCGTCTTTCAGCTTTTCCGGCTGGAGCACTGGCAAGTGGTGATCTGCCGCCAGGATCTTGACCGGGTTCTGTGAGACGCGATGACCGCGACCCCGCGGGCGATCGGGCTGGGTGACGACCCCGACGACGGGATGTCTCGACTTCAGAATGGCCGAAAGCGACGGCACCGCGAAACCGGGCGTTCCGAAGAACACGATCCGGAGCGGAGGCGTTCCGCCATCTACCATTTGCCCGTCCGGGACATCTTCCGGATCCTGCGGACGATGAGGTCTCTCTTGAGGCCACGCAGCCGGTCGACGAACACCTTGCCGTCCAGATGATCCATCTCGTGCTGGAACGCCCTCGCCAGCAGTTCCTTGCCCTCGATCGACTGCTCGTTTCCGTGCCGATCTCGGCCCTTCAACACCACGCGGGCAGGCCTGGCAACGGTGGCATTGAACCCCGGCACGCTGAGGCAGCCTTCCTCCTCGAGCTGCATGCCGTCGCGTTCGGCGAACTCCGGGTTGATGAACGTGAAGAGCTGGCTGGCCGTCCGGCCGACCGACACGTCAACGACGAAGAGGCGGAGGGGAATGCCGATCTGGGTTGCAGCCAGGCCAACGCCGGGCGCGGCGTACATGGTCTCCACCATGTCGTCGATGAGCTCCTGCAGTTCCCCGGTGACCTCCGTCACGGCCTGGGCGGGAGTGTGGAGCACGTGCTCGCCGTACTTCACGATGGACCGGATCATGAGGTCGCGCCTTCGGCGGCCGCCCGCCCCAGCCGATGGCGCAGCTCCTCCATCCAGCGAGCGTGGCTGGCGACCAGGTCCTCGACGGTGTCGCCACCGAACTTTTCGAGCACGGCGTCTGCCAGGACCAGAGCCAGCATTGCCTCGCCTACCACGGCCGCCGCCGGCACGGCGCAGACGTCGCTCCGCTCGATGGCGGCCGCGCCCTCGCGCATGGTGGACAGGTCCACCGATCGCAGCGGGTGCATCAGGGTCGAGATCGGCTTCATGAATGCGCTGGCGCGAAGATCCTCGCCGTTTGTGACACCGCCCTCCAGGCCACCGGCGTGATTGGTCGGCCTGGCGAGATACGGCGCGGTACCGGCAGCCGTTCCGGGACCGGGTGGCCGGAGCGTGATCTCGTCGTGACAGGCCGAGCCGGGCAGGCTCGCCGCTTTCTCTCCCAGCCCGATCCCGACGGCCTTGATCGCTGGAATCGACATGAGCGCCTGGGCGATGCGGCCATCGAGCCGGCGATCCCACTGGGCGTAGCTGCCGAGGCCCGGTGGCACGCCGGTGGCGACTATTTCAAACGCGCCGCCGAGTGTGTCGCCGTTCGCCTTCGCGCGATCGACCGCCGCGATCATCCGCTGTTCCGCTGCGAAGTCGACACAATGAAACGGCGAATCGTCCGGCAGGGCAGCCATGCGCCCGAACGAAACGACGTATGGACTGTCGAGGAAGACATCCCCGACCGAGAACACGTGGCTGGCGATCCTGATGGACAGCAGGCCGAGCAGTTGGCGCGCCACCGCGCCGGCCGCGACACGCGCGGCGGTCTCTCGCGCGCTGGCCCGCTCGAGGACGTCCCGAATGTCCGCGTGGCCGTACTTCAGCGCTCCCGCAAGGTCGGCGTGCCCAGGCCTTGGAAAGGTGACGGCAGCGCGGCGTGCCCCGGAGGCGTGCTCCGGCGGTACGGCGTCGCTGTGCATCGTCCACGCCCAGTTGACCCAATCGCGGTTGGCGATTGTCAGCGTGATCGGGGCGCCAGTCGAGCGAGCGCGGCGAATGCCGGAGATCGGGGCGGCGGCATCGGCTTCGATGGCCATCCGGCGGCCGCGGCCGTAGCCGCCCTGGCGGCGCCGAAGCTGGGCGTCGACGAGGCTCAAGTCGAGCGCCAGGCCCGATGGAAGCCCGTCGAGGATCACGAGGATCGCCTGGCCGTGGGACTCGCCGGCTGTCAGAAATCGCAGCATTTCACGCCTATTCTATACGAACTTTCTGCGCCGGCCGGGAAGCCACGTTCGCGAGATTCGCCTGCTTGGGGCCTGGCGCGGCCCCAATCGGGTGGGCGTTGTTCTTGCACGTGCGCGACCGTGATGCTGGTCCACGCGCGAGCCGCACGGCCGAATCGCCTCCTACTCGATCGATTCGTCGCATTTCCCCGGGGACCGCTCGTCGATCTGGCGAGTGGCAAGAGCGTCTGGATTCGCGAGCGACCGGATGTCAGACGCAGCCACCAGGCGGAGTGGTCGGACAGTTGTCTTGCCCTGCTTGGAACCAGCCATCAATCGGTCGTCAGCCTGATCGACTTCGGCATCGGCGACGATGGCGTGCCGCTCGAAGTATTCGACGTGGCGGGGCCGCCGGAACCGATCCGGCTCACCGCTCGAGCGGCCGAGCGCCTCAGGCGACGAGTCGGGTCGGGCCCCCTCACTGCGACACGACGGTCGGATCGCGATGGCGAGCTGGTAGTCGCAGGGCGCTTGGGCCTGCCGGCGCTCCTGCCGATGCCCTCGTCTCTTCCCTCCGTTGCGACGGTCCGACGAACCGGTTCCCGGAAGTTCCGATCCGAGGACGATCTCGGCGCGGTGAAGCGGATGGACTGGCGCCTCGAGATTGCCGCCGTGGAGGAAGCGCTGCGGTACGGCGCGACGGGCGGCGCCCGGACCCTCTTCCTACAGTCCCCGGCGGGTTTCGACGTCGAGCGGTTCTGGATGTCGGCTGCTAGAGCTGCCCGACTTGTCGGATTCGTCCCCGTCTCCACAGCCATGCTGGCGGACGGGTTGCGGCTGAGGATTCCCGGCGTGGGCCTGGCCATCGGACGGTTCCTGCGCGGGCGTCACCTGCTGATCTTTCACGACAGCCGGGCTGGGACCACGCCCGCCGAGTGCGGATCGCACCGACTGGCGATGGCGCGCCTGGTGCCGATTCTCGCGGCCGGGCGCCGTCCGAACCTCGTGATCGTCGCCCGGCCGTCTGTTGGCGCTGGAGGAATCAGGCTCGTTCCAGGATCACACGATGCGGTCGAGCTCGCTGGCCGCCGCCGCGGCCCGTACGCGGCGGTTCCAATCGCCGCCGACGCCTCCGCACCATACTCTGGCGCCGATGCGGCGCCTGGTCCCTCACCGCTCGCAGTCGATGGAGTCGGCCCGGCGCTGCGCCTCGTGCGCAACGG
The DNA here is from genome assembly GCA_963695795.1 of uncultured Acidobacteriota bacterium. Taxonomy (GTDB): domain Bacteria; phylum Acidobacteriota; class Vicinamibacteria; order Vicinamibacterales; family JAKQTR01; genus CAVOHU01. The sequence continues at coordinate 18,781 of CAVOHU010000006.1, forward strand.
CCTCGAACTCGTGTCGAGTGGGCGGCATGCGCCCGCTGATCGGTTGATGCGCCGGGCCCTTGGTGCGCTCGAGCGCAGGCACCAGCTGCCCCACGCTGGCTGGACGGCGATTCGCCTTGCGGCCGCCACGCTGCGGCTGGGGCGAACCGGCAGTGCCAGGACGCTCTATGAACGCGCGCGCCGCATGTTCGAGCGGGGCGGCGTGGCGGCCGGAGCCATCTGCGCCAGCCTCGGCATCGGACTCGCCGAGACTGACGCCGACGATCTCTCGCAGGCCGAATCGACGCTTCGTTCTGCGCTGGCGGCCGCGACAGCGATCGGGGAGCCCGGCCTCGTGCTCCGCTCGCGAGTCTGCCTGGCGCGCTGTCTCTTCTGGCAGAGCCGCTGGGACGAGGCGAGCCGGGAGATTGAGCTGCTCGACTCCGCGCTCACCTGTGTGGGCGTGGACGCCTCGCCGACGGCGACTGCAGATTCGACCGCGGAGCGTGCCGAGTTGGCGTACCTCGGTGGATCAGAGTTCCCGTCCAATTGGAGTCCTTTTTCACACGGAATAGGTGAAGCGGAAGAGGTCAGCCTTCGGGTATCGGCATCGGCGCTGGCCAGTCGTGTTGCGCTGGCCCTGGAACAGGGTCGGCTCGCTGGCACGCGGGCCGCTCTCGCGGCACAGCACGCCTCGATGACCGGCCGGCCGCTCGACGTGTGGACGGCCGAGCGAGTAATGGCTGAGCTTCAGGCCGCCTTTGGAGACGCCTCGGCCCTTCGATCGCATGTCGCCCGTGCAGCAGGCGCTGCACGGCGGCTCCGCCTTCCGCTCTTTCAACTTCGGCTCCGGCTGATCTTGGCGGATGGGCTTCACCGTGCGGGGCGCGGTGCCGAGAGCCGGCGCGTCTGGAAACGGCTGACCCGGGCGGATGCCGCGCAGTTGCCGGCGCTCGTGCGGCGCCACTTTCTGAAGATCCGAGAGAGGTGTGCGATGGCCGGGAGTGCCCTTCCCGTGCGCGACGTCGAATCGCTGTCGTCGTTCGCCGGCCAATCGGGAGCGGCCGGACCAATCAGCGTGTCGGTCCGCGGGTTGGGCTCGGCGCCGGACCTTGCGTCGGAGTTCCTGGCATTCGCCGCCATCACTCAGGAGACTGAAGATCCGGCGTCGATGCTCGAGCGCGTCTGCGCGCGGGTGCGGGAGCGACTCGGCGCTGTGGCGGCGCTGGTCGTGGCGCGCACCCCGGACGGCGTTTCGGTGCTTGCCTCCTCGGGAGCGGGCATGAGTTCCAACGAGTCGGCCGAGCGCGCGATGGCGCTCGGCGAACCGATTGGCCCGGTGCGCCGGGTACTCACCCAGGAGACCGCATGGCCGCTCAAAGCCGGCGGCGAGTCGATTGGCGCACTCGCCGTCCGTTGGGCGGTCGACCGGACGGCCGATCCGGCGTGTTGTTCCGCGGTCCTGACTGCCGCAGCCGCCGTCGTTCCGGCCGCCGTTCGAGGCCTCGTCCACGAACCGATTTCGGCCGGTCCGTCCAGAGAACCGGGGAGCGGGCTCATCGGCGTCAGCAAGGCGCTCGTGGATCTCCGGCTGCTGCTCCAGCGCGCGGCCTCATCGCCGTTCCCGGTACTCATCCAGGGCGAGAGCGGCACGGGGAAGGAGCTGGCGGCGCGCCAGATTCATGGGTCCAGCCAACGGCGCTCGCGGCGATTCTGTGCCGTCAACTGTGCGGCGCTCGGCGACGACCTTCTCGAAGCTGAGCTCTTCGGGCACGCCAAAGGCTCCTTCACCGGCGCGATCGCGGAACGGGCGGGCCTGTTCGAGTCGGCCGATGGGGGCACGCTCTTTCTCGACGAGATCGGCGAACTGTCGGCCCGGGCGCAGGCCAAGCTGCTTCGAGTCCTGCAGGAGGGCGAAGTCCGGCGAATCGGGGAGAACCTCGCCCGCTCGGTCGACGTTCGCATCGTCGCTGCGACGAATCGATTTCTGCGGGACGAGGTGCAGGCCGGCCGATTCCGTCAGGACCTCCTGTACCGGCTCGATGTCATCAGCATTCACATTCCGGCGCTCCGCCATCGCCCGGAGGACGTGGCGGTGCTGGCGGCCCGGTTCTGGGACGACGCGCGATGCCGGACCGGAAGCCGGGCCGTCCTCGCCCCGGCGGTGATGACAGTCCTCAGCCGGTACTCATGGCCCGGCAACGCACGCGAATTGCAGAACGTGCTGGCGGCGATGGCAGCGACCGCTCCGCAGCGGGGCACGATCGGCACCGACGCGTTGCCGGAGTCGCTGCGCAGCTCCGCGCAGCCTGTGACAAGTGGACACGAGTCGCTCGAAGAGGCGCGACACCGGTTCGAGCGCGACTTCATCCGGGCGGCGATCTCGAGGGCTGGCGGGCGACGCGGGCGGGCGGCGTGCGATCTCGGCCTGACGCGGCAGGGACTGTCGAAGCTCATCGCCCGCCTGGGGATCGACCTCCCGGCCTGAACATCGCGAGTGCACTAGAATGGACCAGGCACTCGATGAGCCGATTCGTTGTCCGCCGCATCCTGATGGCCGTCCCGGTGTTGTTCGGGGTGGCCACGCTCGTTTTTTCCCTCATCCACCTCGTGCCCGGCGATCCGGCGCAGGCGATGCTCGGTGAAGGTGCGTCGCCACAGGACGTGGCGGTGCTGCGGGCCCGGCTCGGCCTGGACAAGCCTCTCCCGGTGCAGTACGGCCGGTTCATGACCGGGCTCGTACAAGGGGACCTCGGCCATTCGCTGCGGACCGGGCAGCCGGTTGGCGCGTCAATCGTGGAGCGGATGCCAGCCACGATCGAGCTGGCCCTCGCATCGATGGTCATCGCGGTCGTGCTGTCGATTCCGCTGGGCGTCGCGGCAGCTGTGCGCCACGGGACGGCGATCGATCACGGCGCGATGGCGGCGGCGCTGGTTGGCGTGTCGATGCCCAACTTCTGGCTGGGACCGCTGCTGGCAATCGCGTTTTCGGTGCAGTTGGGGTGGCTGCCCGTATCCGGCCGGGGCACGATCCTGCACCTGGTGCTCCCATCCGTCACGCTCGGCGCGGCGCTCGCAGCCATCCTGGCCCGGATGACCCGGATGAGCCTGCTCGGCGAACTGCGCGAGCCGTATGTGGCCGCCGCGAGGGCCCGCGGCGTGTCGAGGGCATCCGCGGTATGGCGGCACGCGCTGAGGAACAGCCTGGTGCCGATCGTTACCGTCATCGGCCTGCAGCTCGGCTCGGTGCTGACGGGAGCAATCATCACCGAGACGATTTTCTCGTGGCCAGGAGTTGGACGGCTGCTCATTCAGTCGATCGGCTTCCGCGACTACCCGATGGTCCAGGGCTGCATCCTGCTGATTGCGGTCACGTATGTTGCCGTCAACGTGATGACCGATCTCCTGTACGCGTGGCTGGACCCGCGCGTGCGGCTGGCCTGACCGGAGTGGTGGGCATGCTCAGATCTGGTGCGCTCATCGTGACCGTGGCCGTTCTGGCCGCGGTCTTTGGTCCGCTTCTGGCCCCGTTCGACCCGGCGGAGCAGCAGCTCGCCGAACGGCTGACCGGTCCCTCGCCGGCTCATCCGTTCGGCCGCGACGAGCTTGGCCGCGACATCTTCTCACGGGTACTGGCCGGGGCGCGGATCTCCATTCTGGTCGGGTTGGCGGTGGTGTCGAGTTCGGCGCTGCTCGGGCTGCTGGTTGGGGCTGCCGCTGGGTACCTCGGCGGCTGGATCGACGACGTGAGCGGCCGGGTGATAGACGTCCTGATGGCGTTTCCGGGCATCCTCCTGGCAATTGCGCTCGTAGCAGTGCTCGGACCGGGCCTCGGAAACGTCGTCCTGGCGCTGTCCTCGATCGGGTGGGTCGGATACGCGCGACTCGTGCGCGGTCAGGTGCTGCGGGTCCGGGAGCTCGACTTCGTGCAGGCCGTGAAGGCGATTGGCGGCAGGACGCCTCGCATCCTCCTGCGCCACGTCGGCCCTGCGATCCTTCCGGCGGTCATCGTGCAGGCCAGCCTCGGCATGGCTGGCGCGGTCATCTCGGAAGCCTCGTTGAGCTTCCTCGGCCTTGGCGTGCAGCCGCCGACGCCGAGTTGGGGCACGATGCTGGCCGGAGGGAGGGTGCACCTGATGGATGCACCGCACCTGACCGTGTTTCCCGGCCTTGCGGTCGCGCTGCTGGTGATGGGCTTCAACTTTCTTGGTGACGGGCTTCAGGACTTCCTCGATCCGCGGACGGTATCGGGACAGCCGTGACGGGTCCGGCCGCGACTACTTGAGGCGTGCGCGAAGCGCGAGGAGCGCCGGGAGCTGAGAATCCAGCTCGAGGCCACCGGCGATCGACGACCGAGCGCCTTCAAGGTCGCCGGACGCCAGCTCCGCCTCGGCCAGGAGCGCGTACCGCTGAGCGCTTGGCGGGCCAACCTGGATGGCTTTCCGAAATGCCGTGGATGCCGGCTTGGGCTCGCCGAGTCGCATGGAGAACTCTCCGGCCCTTGTGTAGGCGGCTGCGAGCTCCGGATACGACTCGGGCGCGAGCGCGGCCCAGCGTAGGAGCGCGTCTCGGGCTCTTCCGAGGTGACCGAGACGCTCGGCTGCCGCAGCCAGATCGCGAAAGGTCGCCAGGTCGACCGGCAGCATCGTCGAAGCCTGTGACAGAGCCAATTCGGCCCGCAGCCAATCGCCCGCGACCATCAACGCACGTCCGTAGAGCGCTAGAGCTTCTCGCGGGGGATTCGCGCGGCGGGCGAGGGGCTCGAGCGCCTCGAGCGCCTTGCTGAGAGCCCCCTTGTCGCGGCGGGGCTCCGCCGCCTCGAGCCAGACCCTGCCAAGCGCCAGGTAGATACCAGTATTGTCTGGATACAGCTCAGTTGCCCGACCGAGCAAACGAACGGCCAAGTCGGTCCGCCCGCTCCGCGCATAGGCCAGCGCGAGCACCGATTGCCGGTCCGAACGGGCGGGATCGAGACGGGCGAGCTGTTCCAGCTGCTCGACGGCTTCCGGCTCCATGCCCAGGGTCCGATAAATCGCGACGAGTTCTTCCCGGGCGGGGAGCAGCTTCGGTGACAGGCGAACTGAATCGATGAGTGCCGAGATGGCCTCGCGCGGCTTTCCCCCGTCGTAGAGGCACACGCCGAGCAGGTAGTGGGCCTCTGCCAGCTTGTCGTCGATGGCCACAGCCTTCCCGAGGGCGTCGATTGCCGCCTGGCGGTTCCCGGCCCGGTACTGGGACAGCCCCAGCTTGTACCAGACCCGGGAGAGCCGGTCATCAAGCTCGACGCTGGTTTGGTAGTTCTCGATCGCGCGGCTGAATCGGTCAAGACCGTAATTGACGTCGCCGAGCAGCTCCGCCGGCCGAACGGCACGCGGGTCCAACCTGGCCGCCATCCGGAGGTCGCGGAGCGCTGCATCCGCCTCGCCCCGGCGCCGGTAGGTCTCTCCCCGCTTGAGGAACGCGATCATCGAGTCGTTCTTCAGCGCAATCGCTCCGCTGAACGCTTCGATGGCCACGAAGGTCTCGTCGGCGGCCACGGCCTGCTCGCCCCTGGCAACGAGGCGCTGGAACTCCCGGTCGCGGGCGACCGCACTGCCGACGACCAGGATGGCGACGGCAGCCAGGGTGATTCCGGCCGCGAGCAGGAGTGGACGCTTCATGGCGGTACAATCCTAGCAGCGACTGGAACTTCCGCTCCAGTTGCGTGTCTAACCTTAGTGCAAGGTCGTGCGGCCCGCCAAGGGGAAGCCGGCCGCTCAGGAGCGACAGCCGCCTGTCAAGCTGGTATAGTTCAAGGAGCACGAGTAGGTGTCCAGGGAACTGACCACCGTGAAGCATGCGCCCGCCCTGAGTTGGCCCGATGTCGCGGATCGCGAAGCGGTGCTCGTACGCCGTTGTGCGGATCGCGACGAGGAAGCATGCGCCGAGCTGGTGGCGGACAACCAGCGGATGGTCTTTCAGCTCGCGCTGCACCTGCTGAACGACCACGAGGAAGCCCGGGACCTGACGCAGGACGTCTTCCTGCAGGTGTTCCGAACGATTCACCGGTTCAGGGGCCACTCGGCCCTGCGGACTTGGATCTATCGAATCGCCGTCAATCAGGCCAGAAACCGCCAGCGCTGGTGGCGCCGGCGACATCGTGCGAGCCAGGTGTCTCTCGACGAGCACATCGAACAGCACGGCGACATCGTCGCCGCCGATGCCGCCGGAACGCCTGACCACGTGCTCGGCCGCAAGGAGCTTGCGTCCCGGATCTGGGGGGCACTGGAGCGGTTGCCGTTCGATCAGCGGACCGCCATCGTGCTCCGCGAAATCGACGGATTGAGCTACGACGAGATCGCGTTCTCGCTGGGCATTGCCATAGGAACGGTCAAGTCGCGGTTGACGCGCGCCCGGGAAGCCCTGCGCGCCCAACTGCGGGAATCGAAGCCATCATGACCCCGATCACCTGTGCTGGCGTCCAACGCCGGCTGTCGGTCTATCACGACGGCGAACTGCCCGTGGACGAGCAGATCGCCATCGAATCGCACCTGCGCGACTGCCAGGGGTGCGGGCACGATTCCGATGGAATCCGGGCCATCGGGGAAGCGCTCCGCGGCTATGCCGCGGCGATGCGTCCGCCATCGAGCTTCGAGCTCGCGGCGATGCAGGCTGATGCGATGGGACGCCTGCGCGTCGAGCACGAAGAGTCCGTGACGATGCAGGTGGTGCGCCTCTTCGACGACATGCGGCTGAGCTTCGCGGCGCTCGGTGCCACGGCCGCCACGCTCGCCTCGATTCTTATCATCACCGGCATCTTCTATTTCGGACCCCGCAGCGAGCGCCCGGACTCGCTCGCTGGCATGATGGAGACCCTGGGAGCGCAGTCGTCGAACGCCGACGGCATCCTGCTGCCAAGGGCCTATGCGACCCCGGCGTCCGACACCTCGATTCGAGCCAACGAAGAGGACGCGGTGTTCGCCCTGGCGGCCGTTGTGACGCGCCAGGGCCGCGTCGCCAATCTGGAATTGGTACTCGCCGAACAGCCAACGGGCTCCGACCGTGAACGCGTGTTGCGGCTGCTCGACGACCTGTCGCGCTCCCGCTTCGAGCCCGCCCGATTCGGCGGCTCGCCGGTTGCCGTCAACATCGTGCTGCTCGTTGCGCACACGACGGTCCGGGGCAAGCCGATCCCTGGCAAGCAGAGCTCCGCTCCGGCGCATGGCGTCCCGATGATCTCAGCGGGCTAGTTCGCGCGGCTATTTCTGCGAAACCGGTGCGGCTGTCAGCGAGGCGGCGTTGTCCAGGGCGTCTACCGCCTTGATGACGAGCCGGCCCGTAGCGTCCCCGTCCACCGCCACCTCGTATCGTTCAATCCTCGCGTCGCCCACGCCATCGAGCGGGTAGAGCGGCAGCCAGGGCCCTCCGTCGAGCGGGTACTCGACACGATCGATCGGCGAGTGGCCGTCGCGCACCTCGCACTGCACGCGCGACTGGGTTCCTACTCGAGCGAACGCCGTGATGGTAATGGATGGCGGCGTGTTGTCGATCTCGAAGCTGACACTCTCGGCATCTCCCTCGAGCGCCTCGCCGGGCGGGTTCGACGGCAGGTCTGACGCCACCACGCGCAGCACGTAGGTGCCGTCCGGTACCGACGTGGTATCCCACACGAGGATAGTGTCCATCGCCTTGCGGCGGAGCGTGCGCCACCCCGTCTCTCCTTCGCGGCGGTAGTAAACGTCGTAGCTGAGCTTGTCGTCGTTGTCGTCCTCGGCGCGCCACACGAAGGACTGCAGCCCCTTCTGATAGATGCGTCGCCCCGTCGGAACCGTCGACGCCGAGGATGGGGTGCTGGAGAGGGGCATCGAGAAGGCCGGAAGCTTCGCGTCGCCGACCGCGTCGAAGCCGGCAATTTCCAGCTCGCCGCTCGAGTACGGCCGCTGGAACACGACGCCGGGCGGGTTGACCGTGACGCTCGAGACCTTCGGGCGCTGGTTCCTCTGAAGGTAGCCGACCATGACTGACGTCAGCGCCGGGCCGGCATCGGCCCGGACGAGGACCGCCTTCCACTGGAAGTAACGGGCCCGAGGGCTCTGCACGGCATCGCCGTCGGCCCGTTGATAGGGACCGGCCCAGCTGCTCCAGCCATCGTCTGGCGTCTCGGTGTTGCCGGACCGCGTGAAGATCTGGACGCGCGACGCGGCGTCCTGGGAACTCCGCCAACTGATGGTGCCCCAACTGGCGAAGGTGCCCGCATCCCGTACCTCGGACGTGTAGGTGCCCTGGGCCGATCGTTCGCCGGGAAGGAGAAACAGCTTGGCCGGGTTCGACGTCGCCAGAATGCGCTCGTTCGCCGCGCCGGTGGAGAAGGCCGTGACCTGCTGGCCTCCGGCTCGCAGGAGCAGCATGGCCCGTGCAGGAGTACCCGAGACTCGATAGACCTTGCCGCCGTTGCCTGTCCCAATCATCACGGCGCCGGGCCCGTCCGGGATCACATCGTACGGTATGTCATCCCGCGAGTCCCAGATCACGTCCCACGAACCGTCCGCGTTAATCCGATAGACCGCGCCCTTCGGCGTGGTCCGGTCGTCGCGTCTGGCAGAACGGGACTCCGCGCCCGGCGCCACGGGAGCCTCCATGACCGTGATCGAGGTGATTTCGGTCGAGACCGAGGGAATCGACGGCGGCCGCGATGGCTCGCCGACCGGCATGGACGGCATGCCCGGCTCGCTGCCAGGCTTCCCGTTGACGGCCGCAGCGTAGATCGCACCAGCCGACCCGATTCGTAGGGCGTGAATCTCTCGATACGGCGAATCGAGCAGCACGAAGCCCTTGCCGTCCGCGTCGAGACGGATCACCCGGCCCGGAGACTCCGTACCCGCCAGGAGGCGTCCATTCGAATCGATCGCGAGTGAGGTCACGTGCGTCGACTTGGATTTGTAGAAGACCTCTCCCTTGCCGTCCGGCGAGATGCGATAGATGAGCCCCTTCTCGCCGGTCGCGGCGAAGACGCGGCCCTGCGCGTCGACGGTGAGCGCCCAGATGTACTTGTCTTCGGGGTCGAAGAACATCGAAGACGATCCGGCTTTGTTCACCCGGTAGATCTTGCCGTCTGGGGACGTGCCGACGTAGAGCTGGCCATCTGTCGCGAACGCCAGTGCATGAACTTCCAGCTCGGGCGTGTCGACGAAGACCGTCGTCGCGCCCTTCCGGTCTGTTCGGAGGACCTGGCCCTGGTTGCCGCTTCCCGAGTAGATCGCCTCGTCCGGCCCGACCGCCAGCGTCCAGATGAACGGGACGGTTGCGTCGTAGATCGGCCGCACCACCGGGCCGATGATCAGGCGGCCGTTGCTGTCTATCGACAACCCCTCGACTTCGCCCTTCAGGAATCCGGCTTGCGTGGCGACCTGCCAGAACCGGGGCGATGAAGCCGGGAGAACCTCGGTGGACGAGATGACGAGCGTCGCGGCGACAACGGCGCGCAGGGCATATCTCATGGGTCACTCACTGGGGATCAATCTAATCGGCAGCACCCGCAGGCCTGACACCGCCTGATCCAGTGTTTCGTCCCAGGATCCCAGAACCGCGAAGCGGAGCGCCGCCGTGTTCGTGCCGGTGCGATCGCCCTCGTAGACTGAGAGGGCCGAGGCTGGAAGCGACGGCAGGTACTCGCCGGCGACCACGGCGCCCGCCTCCTGGCTGATGAGCCGGACGTAGAGGCGGTTGTTGCGGCGGATCCGATTCAGCTGGGCTAGCAGCTGAGAGAGGGATTCCGGTTCGAGCGCCGAGCGGACGTCACGCTGTTCGAACTGCGTGAGGCGGCTGCCGTCAGAGACCAGGATCGAGAGCGGGCCCCTGGGATTGGACGGCAGCTCGATGGGAAACGTCTTGAGCATCGCCTCGCCGCGATAGCTGCGGAGCAGCACCTTCAGCGGGACCGTCCGGCCGGGCCTGAGATCCACCGCGTCGATCCATGCCCGCTCGATCGTAGCGACACGCGGCTGTTCGCTCGTCGTGACGGAGAGGTCGATCGACTCGACCTTCGCCGGTTCCATGTCGTTCGACAGCAGCGTCGCGAGCGGCATCGCAATCGAGGCGGCGGCGGCGACGCCCGGAGAATCGCCGGCGAACACGTTGCCGAGGTCGAGCCTGCCGCCTTTGTCGAGCGTGACGCGGCCGGTGATGGCGAAAGTCGCGGCGCCGAACTCGCGCTCGTACGCGCCCATGACATTCGCGAGCGACGCGTAGAGCAGGAGGGGCGTCAGCAGCTGATCGTCGGCCAGCGTGAACCGGAACACCTTGCGGAGCCCCCGTTCGGTGTCGAGCGAAATCTGTACGGCCACGCGGCGCGGAGGCGGCCCGAGCGTGCCGGCGATCGCCGTGGCGCGATCCTGCACGAACGTCCCGATGACCTCTCCCGTCGAGGAGAGCTTCGACGAACTCAGGAGGCTGGTCAGGATGGTATGGACATACGCCCGGGTCATCGGGAAACGCGACGGGCCGATGTTGTAGAGCGAGTGCCCGAATGCGTACACCCGCGGACCGTCGACCTCGGTGACCGTCCCGGTGGCGCCCATGACAAGGTCCCCGTCGACGAGCAGCACACCGATCGGATCGCCCGGTTTCAGCGCCTCTGTGGGATGGGCGGCGGCCGCCGCCTGCGAGGAGCTGGACGCACCGGATCCGCTCACCGGCAGAAAGCCTCGATCCTCGAACGCGGAGAGCACCGGGCCCATGGCCGCCTGGTCGAAGCCCGCGAGGACCAGTGGCGTGGCGATCGGCCGCAGCATCGGGCCGAGACGCACGTCTGCGCCGGGCAGGAGCGGCCCGAGCGCGCGGACGTCGGCGTCGCGCTCCGCGAACGGGTTGGTGATCCCAAGCGCCGTCCGCATGGCGGCGACCATGCTGGCCGGCGTCGGCGCCGGATCCCATCGGAGCCGTGCCGAGGCCGGGCGTGGTGTCGCCACCGAGGTGGCTTCGACCATTTCGCCAAACGGGGTGATGCCCGCAATCGGCTCGGTCGAGAACTGGCCGAGCGAGTAGGCGACGGCACCGACCAGGCGGCCGTCGATGTACACCGGGCTTCCGCTCATGCCCGCGATCACGCCGGATTTCGCCAGCGGGCCGCCTTCGAGCCGGGCGAGGATGAGGTCGCGCTTCGGACCCATCGTGTTCCGAAGCACGCCGAGGATCGTGACTTTGAATTCCTCGATCCGGGTGCCCTGGAACACGGTCCTGCCAACGCCCACCATGCCCGGGCGAATCTCGTCGACCGGCATGACCTGCGTGGCCGCCGTTGGCGCAAGCGCGTATGCGCCCCAGAAGAGGACCGCCACCAGGAGTCGGCGGAATGACATGAGGGACAGGGAGTCGGCCGCCCGAGGGTCGTTCGGATTCATCAAGTCGTTCGTGTGCTCACCCGTTCGTACAACGATACCACGGCCCGCCGGAGGGATCGGCGGCCGCCGGTCCCCACGCTCAATTGACAGCCGGCGCTGGGCTCTGGTAGGCTCTTGGCTCGCCGAGCTTTCCCAAACCATGCACTCCTTCATTCACCTCGACCGGCGGATTCCCTCCACGGACCACGACGCGAACGCGTCGGCGTGGCGTGGCCTGACTTCCGCCTGGTGGTGGTGCCGCACTCGCGGCTGAAGGGGCAGGATCCGGGGCCCGTCGCTCGAACCGGAACAACAACCAAGCCTCTTCAGCTTCACGGCTGAAGAGGCTTTTTTTCGTTCGCGGGCATGATGCCACGACCACTCATCTGTGCGACCGTTCTGGGGGAGACAACAGAGGCGATCCGCGCGGAGCGAGACACCGCCGGGCGGGAAGCCGATCTGGTGGAACTGCGCCTCGACAGCGCGGAACGACCGGATGTTGGCGCAGCGATCGAGGGCAGGCGAACGCCCGTGATGGTGACGTGCCGGCCCCGGAGGGAAGGCGGCCGGTTCGCGGGCTCCGAAGCGGAACGCCGGGAAGTTCTGACCAGGGCCATCGAGAGCGACGCCGAGTGGGTGGACCTCGAATGGAGCGCCGGTTTCGAGGATCTCGTCGCAAGGCGAAAAGGCCGGGGGGTCGTGCTGTCGATGCACGACTTCACGGGCCTGCCGGGCGATCTCGACGAGCGGGTGCGGTCGATGCTGCGGTGCGGCGCCGAAGTCATCAAGGTCGCGGTCACGGCCCGCCGCCTCGAAGACTGTGTCCGGCTCCTGGCGATTCGCTCGCGCTTTCCCGACGCTCGCATGGTCCTTCTCGCGATGGGAGAGGCGGGGTTGTCGTCGCGGGTGCTGGCCGCGAAGTTCGGGTCGCCCTGGACCTACGCGGGCGAGGGCATCGCACCCGGTCAGCTGCCGATCCTCCAGCTTCGCCGCGAGTTCCACTTCGATCGCCTCTCGGCCTCGAGTGTCGTCTTCGGCATCGTCGGAGGACCCGCCCGCCACTCCGTGTCTCCGGCGATGCACAACGCCGGGTTCGCGGAGCTTGGCGTCGACGCCGCCTTCCTGCCGTTTCCTACCTCCGACCTCGGCGACTTCATCTCGTTCGCGCGTGGACTCGGCCTGTCCGGAGCAAGCGTCACGATTCCGTTCAAGGTCGCGATGCTGGATCACCTCGACGACGCAGACGAAACGGTTCGGCGCGCCGGGGCGGTCAACACTATCGCGATCAAGAGCGGCCGTTGGCTGGGCACCAACACCGACGGCGACGGTTTCCTCCAGCCGCTGTCCGGCGAGGAGTTGAGTGGCTGCCGGGCGACGATTCTGGGATACGGGGGCGCGGCGCGGGCGGTGGCCGTGGCGCTGCTCTCGCGCGGGGCCCGCGTGTGCCTGACCGGCCGAAATGCCCGGCGGGCGCACGAGGTAGCGACCGAGCTCGGGGCCGGCGCTGGTCCACTGTCGCCAGGCTCGTGGGATCTGCTCGTCAACGCCACGCCAGCCGGCATGGTGCCGGACACCGGCGGTACGCCCTTCCCGGAAGGACGATTTGACGGCCGCATCGTGTACGACCTTGTCTACAACCCTCCCGAAACCAGGTTCATGCGTGAAGGTGCGGCCGCGGGGTGCCGGGTCATCGGAGGACTGGACATGCTCGTGGCGCAGGCCCAACGGCAGGCGGCCTGGTGGACGGGACGCACGCCTTCAGCGCAGGTTCTCCGTGACGCCGCCGTGTGGCGGCTGGCACGGTCCCATCGGAGTCCGTCATGACGACCACGACATTCGAGGAATTCGTCGAGCTCTCACGCCGCGGCACCTTCGTGCCCGTGTGCCGTGAGATCGTCGCCGATCTGCTGACGCCGGTCTCAGCGTTCCTGAAGATCGCCGAGCACTCCGACTACGCGTTTCTGCTGGAGAGCGTCGAAGGCGGAGAGCAGGTCGGCCGCTACTCGTTCATCGGCAAGGACCCGTTTCTCATCGTGCACGCCAAAGATGGACGGGTCACGATCGATCGGGCGGGCGCGACCTCCGCGAGCGACGAGGCGTTCATTCCGACGGTCCGGAAACTCATGGCGGGATTCCAGGCGCCCTATGTTCCCGGCCTTCCCCGCTTCACGGGTGGGGCGGTCGGGTTCCTGGGATACGATGCGGCGCCCTGGTTCGAGCCGGTGCCGCTCTCCAGGCCAGCTAGCGACGACCCGGATGTCGAGACCGCCGGATTCATGTTGTTCGACACGATCCTGGCGTTCGATCACGTCCAGCACCGGATCCTGATCATCTCGAACGCCCGCACAACCGGCACCGATGATCTCAATGCGCTCTACCAGTTCGCCTGCGCAAGGATCGATTTTCTCGAGCGCGAGCTGGAACGAAGCCTGTCGCAAGCCGACCGGACTCCCACCTCGGTCTGCGAGGTGAGGGCGAGGGAGTCGCGCGAGTCGTTCGAGGCCGGCGTCCGGACCGCGAAAGAGCACATCGCCTCCGGAGACATCTACCAGGTCGTCCTGTCGCAGCGGTTCGAGGCCGAGCTGACCGCCGATCCCTTCACCGTGTATCGCGCGCTGCGGTCCGTCAACCCGTCACCGTACATGTTCTTTCTGCGCATGGCCGGGCTCTCGATGATTGGCGCGTCACCGGAGATGCTCGTCCGCGTCGAAGGGCGGAGAGTCGAAACGCACCCGATTGCCGGCACGCGCCCTCGCGGCCGGACGCCGGAGGAGGACACGCGCCTGGCGGAAGAACTCAAGGCCAACGAGAAGGAGCGCGCGGAGCATGTCATGCTCGTCGATCTCGGGCGCAACGACCTCGGCCGTGTGTGCGAATTCGGCAGCGTGCGAGTCCCGCAGTACATGGCGCTCGAGAGGTTCTCACATGTCATGCACCTGGTGTCGATCGTCGAAGGCAGGCTCGCGGAAGGGCAGGACCGGCTCGACGCCCTCACGTCCTGTTTTCCGGCCGGAACGGTCTCGGGCGCACCCAAGGTGCGCGCAATGGAGATCATCGCCGAGCTCGAGTCGACACGGCGAGGCGTATACGCGGGCGCGGTTGGGTACCTCGATTTCGCCGGGAACCTCGACTTCTGCATCGCGATCCGGACGATCGTCGTCATCGGGAACCGGCGAGCGCTGGTCCAGGCAGGCGCCGGCATCGTGGCGGACTCGAACCCGTCCGCGGAGTTCGAGGAGACGCGGGACAAGGCGCGCGCGCTCGTCCGGGCGCTCGAGCTGGCGGAGCGCGGGCTGTGATCGAGGCGCTCGGCGCGGTCGCTCTGCGCAACCGGATGAGGTCGCCATGATCCTGGTCATCGACAACTACGACTCGTTTACCTACAACCTCGTCCAGTTCCTCGGGGAGCTCGGGGCGCAGCCGGTGGTCCGCCGGAACGACGCGGTGACCGTCGACGAGATCGGAAGAATGCAGCCCGAACGAATCGTGATCTCGCCCGGTCCGGGACACCCATCGACGGCGGGGATCACCTCCGAGGTCATACGGCGGTTCGGCCGCACGACACCCATCCTGGGAGTGTGTCTCGGCCACCAGGCCATCGGATACGTCTTTGGTGGTCGCGTCGATCGGGCAGTCCGGCCGATGCACGGCAAGACCTCGCTCGTCGAGCACGACGGCCGCGGGGTCTTCCGGGGCCTGAGCCGGGCATTCGTCGCCGGGCGCTATCATTCGCTCGCGGTGCTCGAAGAGGGCCTTCCCGCCGAGCTCGAAGTGTCCGGCCGTGCCCTGGACGATGGCACGGTGATGGGACTGCGGCACCGGGAGTGGCCGGTGCACGGGGTGCAGTTCCATCCCGAGTCGGTACTGACGGTTGAGGGTCGCCACGTGTTGAGGAACTTCCTCGATCTCTGATGGCCAACGCACCGTGGCGGAGCCTGGTCACCAGCGCCCGCCGTTGAAGGAGCAGCACGAGCCGTGTTCACCGACCATCTCGAGAAACTGCTGAGACGCCAGGACCTGACGGCCGCCGACGCCCAGCTTGCGATGGACGACATCATCGACGCCCGCGTGAAGCCGGCGCAGGTGGCGGCCCTGCTGGTGAGCCTCGCGCTCAAGGGCGAGCGGCCATCGGAGATCGTCGGCTTCGCGCGGTGCATGCGGTCGCGGGCTGTTCGAGTCAATCGCGTGCCTGCGGGCGTGACCGATATGTGCGGCACAGGAGGCGACCGATCAGGTTCGTTCAACATCTCCTCGGCCGCGGCCATCGTCGTCGCTGCGTGCGGCGTGCCCGTGGCCAAGCATGGAAACCGCTCCGTGTCGAGCCGGTGCGGGAGCGCCGACGTGTTCGAGGAGCTCGGGGTCAAGGTGACGGCCGGGCCGGAGGTTGTCGAGCGCTGCCTCGCAGAGGTCGGTCTCGCGTTTCTCTTCGCGCCGACTTTCCATCCGTCGATGCGAAACGTCGCCGAGATCAGGCGCGACTTGGGTATTCGGACCGCGTTCAACCTGCTCGGGCCGCTCACCAATCCTGCTGCACCGACGCGGCAGATCGTCGGCGTGCCGCGTCCCGAGTTGACCGAGCTCATCGCCCGTTCGCTTGCGCTGCTTGGATCTGAGCGGGCCTGGGTCGTACACGGTGCCGACGGGCTCGACGAGATCTCGACGACGGGCCACACGAAGATTTCGGAGTGCAGGAACGGAGTGGTCAGTACCTTCTACCTCCACCCGTCGGAGGTCGGTCTTGGGACAGCGACGCTTGCCTCGATCGTCGGAGGGGAGCGCGCGATCAATGCTGAGATGATCCGGCGAGTGCTCGGCGGGGAGCGAGGCTCCGCGCGCGATATCACCGTGCTGAACGCCGGGGCGGCGCTGCTCGTCGCAGGCCGGGCCCACTCACTCAAGGCAGGTATCGGTGAGGCCTCGGCCGCGATCGACAGCGGCGCGGCGAAGCGTACGCTCGAGCGCCTGATTGCGGTGTCGAACGAGCCCGCTCCGGGGGAGGCGGCTCCCGCATGACTGCCGGATACGAGCCACGTCCATCGCGGTTCCTCGACGCGGCGACGGGCGCCGCGCGCAAGATCACCGAGTCGCGCCGTTACAGAGAGCCGCTCGACCACGTGGCCTGCCGCGCGGCGGCACGCTTGCCTCGCGGTGAGCTGTTCCGCACTCGGATTTCAAGAGCCGGCGCTGTCAACGTGATCGCCGAGTGCAAACGCCGATCGCCGTCGAGAGGTCTGCTGGTGCAGGCCTACGATCCGGCCGTCCTGGCCGGAACCTACGAGACGGGCGGGGCAGCGGCCGTCTCGGTGCTGACTGAACCGTCCTTCTTCGATGGCTCGATCGACGACCTCGAACGGGTTCGCGCAACGACCAGTCTGCCAGTGCTTCGGAAGGACTTCATCGTCGACGAGTATCAACTCTACGAAGCGCGCGCGGCTGGCGCGGACGCGGTGCTGCTCATCGTCGCCGCGCTCGGGGCTGCCGGGCTGAAAGGGCTCATCGAGCGGGCCCGAGGACTGGGACTTGGCGCGCTCGTCGAAATCCACGACACTGGTGAGCTCGCCGTTGCCACCGAGGCTGGTGCATCGATCATCGGAGTCAACAGCCGGGACCTGGTGACGCTCGAAGTGGACGAACGAATCTGTGAGGAGTTGGTGGCGCGAATCCCGCCTGGCGTCGTGACGGTTGCGGAGAGCGGATTGAGGTCGATCGAGGCGGTTCACCGGATGCGCGATGCCGGGTATTCCGCCGTGCTGGTAGGTGAATGGCTGGCGACGAGTCCCGATCCCGTGCGCGTGCTCCAGGCGATCGCGGGCGGCCGCGGCGGCGAGGTCCTCGGGGGGTGACGCCGATGCGCATGGACTCACCGCTCATCAAGATCTGCGGCCTCACGCGCCTCGACGACGCGCTAGCAGCCGTGGACCTTGGAGTGGCGATGCTCGGGTTCGTCTTCTGGCGGCAAAGCCCTCGATGGGTTGAACCCGTGCGGGTTCGGGAAATTGTGAAGCGGCTGCCGCGATCGACCAAAGCCATCGGGGTCTTCGTGAACGAAGCTTCCGCCGTGATCGATCGCATCGCTGAGACTGCCGGAATCCACGTGGTGCAGTTGCACGGTGACGAACCAGAGCTGTCGTGGGGGCGGGCCGGCCGACCGGTGATCAAGGCCGTCGGCGTGAGGCCGGATTTCGACTGGCGCATCATCGCGTCGTGGCCAGCCGGGGTCACTCCGCTTCTCGACGCCGACGACCCGGTCCGTCGAGGCGGGACAGGACGCCGAGTCGATTGGGCCCTTGCGGTCGAAGCCGCGCGCGCTCGACCGATCATTCTGTCCGGCGGCCTGCGGCCCGAGAACGTCCGAGAGGCCATCGCTGTCGTCAGACCTTGGGCCGTCGATGTGTCATCCGGCGTGGAGTCGGCCCCGGGACAGAAGGATGTGACACTCATGCGCGCGTTCGTCGCGGCAGTTCGCGGCGACGCGAAGGGACTTGTGGAGTGAAAGACGAGATGACCGACGGCAATTCGCCGGCGCGGTCGAGGGAGCCTCGCGGGCGTGGCTACTTCGGGCCGTACGGCGGCAGGTTCGTGCCCGATACGCTCGAGGCTCCTCTCGCTTCGCTCGAGCAGGCATTCTTCGCTCTGCGCACGGATGCAGGGTTCCAGCAGGAGCTGGCGCTGTTGTTGAAGCACTACGCCGGCCGCCCCACCTCACTCTATGAGGCAACACGGCTGGCCGAGGCTTGCCGGGGCGCTCGAATCTTCCTGAAGCGGGAAGACCTCGCTCATACGGGTGCGCACAAGATCAACAACGCGCTGGGCCAGGCGCTGCTGGCGCAGCGAATGGGGAAGCGCCGCGTCGTCGCGGAGACTGGCGCCGGCCAGCACGGAGTGGCCGCCGCCACCGCCTGCGCCCTGCTCGGCCTAGAATGCCAGGTCTACATGGGTGCCGAAGATATGCGCCGGCAGGCGCTCAACGTCGTCCGGATGCGGCTGCTCGGCGCGTCGGTCGCGAGAGTCGATGCCGGCAGCAAGACCCTGAAGGACGCCATCAACGAGGCCATGCGTGACTGGGTGGCCAGCCCCGACACGACCCACTACCTCCTTGGATCGGCGCTCGGACCACACCCGTATCCGCTCATGGTTCGCGAGTTCCAGTCGGTCATCGGGAGAGAGGCGCGCGCTCAATTCCTGGATCGCACCGGGCGGCTTCCCGATGCCGTCGTCGCATGCGTCGGCGGCGGCAGCAATGCCATCGGCATCTTCGACGCGTTCGTCGGCGACGAGGGCGTTCGGCTTATCGGCGTCGAGGCCGGGGGAACGGCCATCGAACCAGGACGGCACGCCGCTCGCTTTGCCGCCGGCGAACCCGGGGTCTTTCAAGGCACGAGGACCTTCGTGCTGCAGGATGCGGACGGCAACATCTCGACCACGCACTCCGTGTCGGCTGGCCTCGATTACGCCGCGATCGGGCCGGAGCATGCCTGGTTGCGGGAACAGGGCCGGGCCGAGTACGTCCATGCCGGCGATGCCGAGGCCCTCGATGCGTTTGGTCAGCTCGCCCGGCTCGAGGGAATCCTGCCAGCACTCGAATCCGCTCACGCCGTCGCGTACGCGCGTGGGCTGGCCCGGGAGATGGGGTCCGGGCGAGCCATCCTCGTCAACCTGTCCGGACGCGGGGACAAGGACGTCGAAACGGTAGCTGCCTGTCTGGGACTCACGGTGGAGTAAGAGGCGACGTGTCTCGAATAGACGATCGGTTTCTCGAGCTTCGCAGGGAGGGCCGAACTGGCCTGGTGACGTATGTCACGGCCGGAGACCCAAGCCTCTCGATTTCGGCCGAAGTCATTGCGGCGCTCGATCGCGGCGGCGCCGATCTCATCGAGATCGGCGTGCCGTTCTCCGATCCGCTCGCGGATGGCCCGGTCATCCAGCGCGCAAGCGAGCGAGCAATCGCGAGCGGGACGACGCTTGGCCGGACGCTGGACCTCATCGAGCAACAGCGCGTCCGTGTCCGGGCACCCATCGTGTTGTTCTCTTACGCCAATCCGATCGTCAGGATGGGACTCGCTGCGTTCGCCGCGCGGGCCGCTCGAGCGGCGGTCGACGGCGTCGTCGTGCTCGATTGGCCGCCCGAGGAAGGGCACGACCTGCTCACGGAGGTCAAGGCTGCCGGAATCGACATGGTCTACCTCGTGAGTCCCACGACGAGCCCTGAGCGCATTCGCATGGTGGCTGAGCGGGGCAGCGGCTTCCTGTACGCGATTTCCAGGCTCGGCGTCACCGGTGCGAAGCGGGAACTCGCGCCTGGCGTCGGTGAGCTGGTCTCCCGGATTCGAGCCGTGAGCGCACTTCCGGTAGCGGTGGGATTCGGCGTCTCCCGGCCCGAACATGTCAGGGACATCGGAAAGGTCGCCGATGCAGCGGTCGTCGGCAGCGCGCTCGTGCAGTTGATTGCCGAGGCCTCGACCGCGCCGGATCTGGCGGAACGGGTCAGACGCCACGTCGAGTGGCTCAAGACGGGATGCGGGCGGTCGCTGTAGCCGCCCCTGCCGGGTGCGATGCCGCTGATCGTCGTGCGGGTCCCACGGGCCTTGCATCGGTTGCGTGCCGTTCGTGGTGGGGGATAGGCTGAGTCGAGAAGGATGGGAGGACCAGTCGCGTGATTGTCGTCATGCAGGACGGGGCTACGCCGGAACAGATCGAGAGAGTCGTGACCCAGCTCGAGGGAATGGGCTTCGCGGTCCACCGATCGGTCGGGGCGAACCGCACGGTGCTCGGTGCGGTTGGGACGTCGGCGGGAACGGACTACCGGCTGATCGAGCTCTGTGACGGCGTCCAGGAAGTGGTGCCGATCACCGAACCGTTCAAGCTGGCGAGCCGCAGGTTCCGCCCGCAGGGCACCGTCATCGCGATCGCCGAGGTCCGGGTCGGCGGCGACGAGGTGATCGTGATGGCCGGGCCGTGCTCAGCCGAGACCGAGGACCAGGTGAACGCGACCGCGTCCGCCGTGAAGCGGGCCGGCGCGAAGGTGCTTCGAGGCGGGGCCTTCAAGCCCCGGACCTCGCCGTACAGCTTCCAGGGGCTAGGCGAGGCCGGGCTGAGGATGCTGAAGGACGCGGCGAGCGCGCACGGCCTGAAACTCGTGTCGGAGGTCATGGACCTCACGCAGATTGAGGTCGTCGATCGGTACGCGGACATCCTCCAGATCGGCGCGCGGAACATGCAGAACTTCTCGCTGCTGCGCGAGCTGGGCCGGGCGAGGAAGCCCGTGCTGCTGAAGCGCGGCATCTCGGCGACGATCGAGGAATGGCTCCTCTCGGCCGAGTATCTGCTCGCCGGCGGCAATTCCGAGGTGATGCTCTGCGAACGCGGGATCAGGACATTTGAAACCTACACGCGGAACACGCTCGACATCTCCGCCATACCGATTGTGAAGAAGTTGAGCCACCTGCCGGTGCTGGTGGACCCGAGCCATGGCACGGGCCGCCGCGACAAGGTGGCGCCGATGGCGCGAGCAGCCGTCGCGGCCGGCGCGGATGGACTGATCATCGAGGTGCATCCGGACCCCGACCACGCGCTCAGCGACGGCGCACAATCCCTGTTTCCGGCGCAATTCGATCGCCTCATGGCCGAGCTGCGCATCATCGCGCCCGCGATTGGCCGGACCATCTGCACCGAACCGGTGGCGAGACGGGGATGGGGTCACTGATGGCGCCGGACGGAACGAGACTGCAGGTGCTTCAGCCTGCGGCGGCAGGCCCTGAGCCGATCTTTCAGAAGGTCGCCATCATCGGCGTCGGCCTGATGGGAGGCTCGCTCGGCCTCGCCATCAGGCAGGCCTGGCCGACATCGCTGGTGATCGGCGTCGACAACAACACTGTCCTCGAAACCGCGATGCGCCTTCATGCCGTCGACGTCGGAGCCGACGACTTGGTCGTGGCCGCGGAGGCGGACCTCGTGGTTCTCGCGGCGCCGATCTCGGCGGCGATCGATCTGATGAGCCAGCTTCCCGATAACATACCCGGAGAGGCCGTGGTGACCGACCTGGGAGCCACCAAGCGCGCCGTTACCGAGGCCGCCAGCCGGTTGCCTTCGCGACTGCGCTTCATCGGCGGGCACCCACTGGCAGGGGCGCCGCGGTCCGGCATCGAGTTCGCGAGGCCCGACCTGTACGCCGGACGCCCGTGGATCCTGACGCCGGTTCTCGAACACTCGGGCGCATTCGATCGACTCACGCGGTTCATCGCGTCGCTCGGAGCGAAGCCGGCCATTCAGACGCCCGCGGAGCACGATCATCTCATGGCTTACCTCGGCCACCTTCCCCAGATCGTCGCCACCTCGTTGATGCACTTGGTTGGCGAAGCAGTCGGCGATGGCGGCCTCGAGCTCGCCGGACGAAGCTTCATCGACATGACGCGACTGGCCTCGGCGCCTGCGGCGCCGTGGACCGACGTTCTGGCCACGAACCGCGACGAGATCAACGGCGCGCTCGACCGCCTCTGCTCGCTGCTCGGTTCGCTGAGAGGGAATCCCGAGTCGCCTGACGCGATAGAGAGCCTGTTCGGTTCTGCCAATCGTTGGCGCGACCGCCTGCCTGCAGGCGCCGGCGGGAGCGCGAACGCCGCGGAAGACCCTCGACGCGAGCCTCCGAATTCCCAGTAGACGCGATCGGCCTATAATGCCGCCATGACTAAAGTGATCGGCAGCGCTTCGGACGCCGTCGCCCTCATTCCTGATGGATCGGTCGTCATGGTCGGCGGATTCGGGTTGTGCGGCATTCCCGAGAATCTGATTCTCGCGCTGCGGGATCGCGGCGTGCGCGACCTCACGATCATCTCGAACAACGCCGGGATCGACGGATTCGGCCTGGGCACCCTGCTCCAGACCCGCCAGGTGAAGCGGATCATCGCCACCTACGTCGGCGAGAACCAGGAATTCGAGCGGCAGTACCTCTCGGGAGAGCTTCAGGTGGAGCTCGTGCCGCAAGGGACCTTCGCGGAGCGCATCCGCGCCGGCGGAGCGGGCATCGGCGGGTTCTTCACCCCGGCCGGTTACGGGACGGTCGTCGCCGAGGGCAAGGAGTCGCGGATTATCGACGGAGTGCCATGCATCCTCGAGGCGCCGCTCAAGGCCGACTTCGCGTTGGTGAAGGCCTTCAAGGGCGATCGGGCCGGCAACCTGATCTACCGCCGCACCGCTCGGAACTTCAATCCAATGATGGCCACGGCAGCCAAGGTCACGATCGCAGAGGTCGAACACCTGGTGCCTGTCGGGCAGATCGATCCCGATCATGTCGTGACGCCCGGGATCTTCGTGACGCACATCTTTCAGGGCAACGGCTACGAGAAGCGCATCGAGCGCCGAACCACGCGCAAGGCCTGACCGTTCAACGTCTGCAGCGGCTCATCGGGCCGCATGCAGGAGAGCCGGATTGCGAGGGAGCACGACGTGGACAAGCGAGAACGGATCGTACGGCGCGTGGCCCGGGAACTGAAGGACGGGGACTACGTCAACCTCGGCATCGGCATGCCGACGCTCGTGGCCAACTTCGTTCCGCCTGGCGTCCAGATCACGCTGCACTCCGAGAACGGCATGCTCGGCGTCGGGCCTTACCCCCTCGATACGAATGTCGACGCGGATCTCATCAACGCCGGTAAGGAAACCGTCTCCGAGCTGCCAGGGTGCGCGTATTTCAGCAGCGCGGACTCCTTCGCCATGGTGCGCGGCGGCCACATCGACGTGACGGTCCTCGGCGCGCTTCAGGTCGACGAACGCGGCAATCTGGCCAACTGGATGGTGCCCGGGAAGATGGTCAAGGGCATGGGCGGAGCCATGGACCTGGTGGCCGGCGCCCGCCGCGTGATTGTCGCGATGGAGCACACGACTCGCGACGGCGAGCCGAAGATCCTTCGCGCGTGCAACCTGCCACTCACGGGCGTCGGTGTGGTCGACATGATCGTGACCGAACTGGCCGTCATCGAAGTGACCTCGACCGGCCTGTCGCTCCGGGAGATCGCAGAAGACGCGACCGTCGATCAGGTCAGGGCCGCGACCGGCGCCCCGCTGACGGTCCTCGCGCCGACCGGCCGGTTCTAAGTGTGATACCCACTCCGCCTGAGCGGGAGGCCGACCGCCCCGGCGTGGTCAGGATCGAGCGAGCAGTCCTCGATGCGATCGGGCGACACGCCCGCCGTGATGCGCCCCGGGAGTGTTGCGGCTTGCTCATCGGCACCGCCCGCCACGTGCGCGAGAGCGTCGCGGCACGCAATGCCGATCCAAGCCCCACGCGGTTCTTGGTGGATCCGGAAGACCACTTTGCTGCCCTCCGGCGGGCGCGGGCCCTTGGAGCCGACCTTGTCGGTGTGTATCACTCGCATCCCGGGACCGACGCCATTCCGTCGGCGACCGACATCGACGGCGCCGAAGCCGATTCGCACATGCTCTGGCTGATCGTCTCGCTGCGGAGCCCCTCTCCATCGGTCGACGCGCGCTTGTTCCGTCCCGCTCAGGGGAACTTCGACGCCGTCGAATTCGTCGTGGTGGGTTGAAGATGGGACCGACAACCCGAGAGCCGAGCGGTCGTGAGCGACGCTGAACTGATCGCCCAGGTGCTCGCAGGTTCCCAGGATGCCGCGCGGCGGCTGCTCGAGCAGCATCAGCAGGCGGTGTACAACCTCGTGTGCCGGATGGTCCGTGACCCGGGAGTCGCCGAGGAACTCGCCCAGGACTCATTCGCCAAGGCATTCGCAGCCCTCCGCAGCTTCGATCCCCGGTACCGGCTGATCAGCTGGCTCCTGCGCATCGCCCAGAATACCGCCATCGATTACCTTCGACGGATGCGGCCCGAAACGGTGTCGCTCGACGACAATCGCGACGGCCGGTCGATGGAGCCGGCGCTGGTGGACTCGAGGCAGCCGTCGCCGTTTACCAGTGCAGAAAGGGCGGATCTTGCCGAGGCGATTGAGGCCGCGCTAGACCGGCTCCGGCCCGAATACCGCCGGCTCGTCGTCCTCCGGTACCAGGAGGATCAGTCCTATGAGGACATCGCCGGCATGCTCGGACTCCCTCTGGGAACCGTGAAGAGCCACCTGCATCGGGCCCGGCGCGAACTCGCTGTCTTGCTGGCCGATTCGGGGTGGGGGCCGGAGCCCGGGGAGGTCGATCCCAACCCTGCAACCTCGCACAACGGGGCCACGTAGGAGCAGGTGGATGGTCATGAACGATCGCGGCAAGTCCGGTGTTCGGAACTGGATAGAGGCCGAGTTGGCCGGCCGGCAGGAGGAGGCCGACCGGCAGTTTCGCCCGGTGATGGCCAGACTGCAGCGCCTCGAGCCGCCCGCCGGATTCACCGCCCGCGCGCTCCAGTTGGCACTCGCGGCACTCCCTGCGCGCCGGCGGAACGCCTGGACGTCCGGATGGATGTATGCGGCGGTCGGCGTCGGGCTGTCGCTCGCCGCCTTCGAGATCGCGTCGCTTTCCGCTCCTGCCGTGCTCGGCGTTGGCGTTGGACTCATCAACGCCATCGCGCTTGCTGCCAGCACCGTGTGGGTCTGGGCCGGCACCGGCGTGACCGCAGCATGGTCGGTGTGGAAGGTGCTCGCCCGCGTCGGAGGAGCCGTGACGTCGACGCTCGACGGACCCGCCGCGTTCGCGTTTCTGACCACCAACGTCCTCATCGCAGCAGGCTCATTGGCGGCGCTTCGGCGGCTGCTGATTTCCCCAGGAAGGGTCACATCATGAGACGCCAGAATGTTCCGTCAGCTTGGGTCCGGACCGTCGCGTTGGCGGTCTGCGCGCTGGCTCTGGCGGCCGCGGGTGCGCATGCCGGCACCGTGTCGCGCGGATCGGCCGGCCAAGTCAGCTTGACGAAGAGCGATCTGCAGCCGCTCCGGCAGCGTATCGAGAAGCGCTACCAGGTCATCCGCTTGCGTGAAAGCATCGTGCTGGTGCCGCGCCACGAGTCCAGCTCGGTCAAGAACATCGAGATCAGCAACGGATTGATCCTGCTGGACGGAACGCCCGTGACGGGACGTGAACTCAAGTCGCGGCTGGGCGATGACGCGGAAGCCATCGCGCAGCTCTCATACCTCCCTGACCAGCTGCGCCTCGAACTGTTCGCACCACCCCAGCCGCCTGCGCCAGAAATTGCGCCGCCGGCACCGCAGAGTGAGCCGGCTCCGGGTGCTCGCGAGGTTCCTCCGGAAGAGTCGACGCGGCCGGACCGGGAAGCGGAGCGCCGTGAAACCCGCGCACCGGGCGGCGCGCGGGTACGGGTCGGGGGCGACGTGACCGTTCGCGAGAACGAAACCGTAGGCGACGATGTCGTCGTCGTGCTCGGGAGCGCCAGAGTCGACGGGCGCGTCAACGGTGACGTGATCGCCGTGGGAGGGAACATCCACCTGGGTTCCAAGTCGCACATCGGCGGAGGCGCGACCAGTGTCGGTGGCCGGATCGAGCGCGAAGACGGGTCGAGGGTGCTCGGTGAGATCAACGAAGTGCGGGTAACACTGCCCCGCATGGGTCCCCTCGTCGGCGGATCTCCCTTCAGGTCGGATTCCTGGCTCTGGTGGCCGCTGTCGGCGGGCGACCGCCTGGTCGCCACGCTTCTGCGCGTCGGTCTCCTCGGTCTGCTTGCGGCGATCGTCGTGCTGGTGGCTCCCGCCCCGACCCGGAGGGTCTCCGAACGCGTAACGCGCGAACCGCTCAAGGCCGGCGCCGTCGGCCTGGTCGCTCAGCTGTTACTCCTGCCGCTTTTTGTGCTGACGATTCTCGTGCTCGTGGTTTCCATCATTGGCATTCCGCTCCTGGTGCTGATACCTGTCGGAATCGTCGTGCTGCTGGTGGCATTCCTCTTCGGGTTTGCGGCCGCTGGTCACGCGCTCGGTGAGGCGATTGGCCGCCGCTTCGGCAGTTCGCGCGGCGGGATGCTCGGCGCGATGATCGTCGGGCTGGCGGCCGTTTGGGGCTTGACCGTCGTTGCCCGGTTCGCGGGCATGGCGGGATCACCCGTGCGAACGCTGTTCAGCCTCGTCTTGCTTGCCGGGTTCCTGGTGGAGTACGCGGCGTGGACCGTCGGATTCGGCGGCGTACTGTTAAGCCGCTTCGGCCGGAGGGGCATGACGGCACCCCCGGTTGAGTCCGCGCCGATCCAGGCCCCATAGCGGCGAGCCCGATTCAGTCTGGGGGAGCGCTCAGGTTCAGCTGGATTGCCGCTTCGCGATCGTCATCGGTGCCTCGGCGCGCCCTTCGGCGGCTCAACCAGATGAAGACGAGGCCCAGAAGCCCTCCAACAAGAAGCGAGCCGATCATGATTGCCCCGGTAAGTCCGAGCGAGTCGAGGAGGATATCCACGACGGTGACTTCCGGCGTCGCCGGCGGTACGACCTTGATGATAACGGGCGTGAAGGGCCCCGGGGCGATCATGACTGTATTCTACCCTCCGGCGTTCCCTGCATAGTTGGACACCGTCGGCGCGAAGTCGGCGTGCCAGTTCCTGAGATCGAAACCAGGTCGCACTCCACAGAACCCGCGGCAGAGAAGGTCCGCTGGGCCTGCCGACCCGATGTTATTTGTCGTACGGGCTCTGGGCAGTGACCGGCGTCCTCTTCAGTGAGCGCTGGTAGCGGCTGATGCCTTCGAGCAGCGCCTCGGCGGCCCGCTGGCGGTAGGTTGGAGCGGAGAGCAGGCGGCCCTCCTGCCGGTTCGTGATGAAGGCTACCTCGGCGAGCACACTCGGCATCGAAGCCCCGACGAGCACGACAAAGGGCGCCTGCTTCACGCCGAGGTCGCGAGCGCCCGGCTGCTGGGCGCGCAGCCTGCGGACCAGCGAGAGCTGCACCTGGCGGGCCAGGTCCCTCGATTCGTCCACCTTGCTGTTGAGCGCGATGACGCGGGCAATCTCCGAGAGGCTGCTCATCGGGAGCGTTGCGGCGGCATTCTCGCGTGCCGCGACGGTTGCCGCGTGCGCGGTCGAGGCGAAGTTCAAGGAGTAGGTTTCAATCCCGCTGATCGCCGCATCCCTGGCGGCGTTGCAGTGGATTGAAAGGAACAGGTCCGCGCCGGCCTTGTTGGCAATGGCGGTTCGTTCCTCGAGCGGCACATACGCATCGGTCCTTCGCGTCAGGACGACCTGGATGCCCCGCTCATTGGCCAGCAGTTTCTCGAGGCGAAGCGCGATGTCCAGCGTGATGTCGGCCTCCTTCACGCCGGCGGCGATGGCTCCGGGGTCGCGCCCGCCGTGTCCGGGATCGAGCACGATCCGGCCGACGCCCAGTCCCAATTGGCGCGCAAGCGAGTATCCGCCCGACATGTTCGACGACGGTGGAATCGGCGTTCCAGGATCCGGAACAGGCGCCGACTTCCCGCGCGCCCCGACCGCGGTCGGCGCAGGCGGTCTCGAAGCGACGATCGAGGGCGCCGGATCCAGCGGCACCAGCAGTCCTGGGAAAAACGGGGGGCCGGGCCCCGGTTCAGGAAGCGTTGGAGTAGAACGGGCCCCTTCGCTCGTTGACTGTGGCGCTCTGCCGATTTCGGATCGGGCCGCCGGAGGCGTCCGGCCTTCATCCACGTAACCCGGCAGGCGAAAGCACTCGACGACGAGCCGAAACGGATCGCGAAGCACTTGCGCCCGGTAGCGCGCGACGCCTGACAGATCGAGGACGATGCGGGTGACATGGTTCAAATGCCGGCCGACGCGAATCTGGCGCACGACATCGGTTTCGTAGCTGAGAATCGCGTCGCGCAGCGCGTCGACGGTCCGCGTGTTGGCGAGATCGAAGAAGACGCGGGGAGGGTTCTCCAGGCTTTCTTCGTGATAGACCGGCGGGGAGTCGAGCTCGATCGTGATCTGAACCGATGCCGGGCTGAACGTCCGGCGGATGGCCATGACCGATGTCAGCGAGGCCTCCATGCCAGTCGCGGTGTTGGCGGCGGCCGCGCCCGAGACCGGCGCCGAGGCAGCGGGTTCGCTATCGGACCTGGCGATCTGCGCCGCGGAATCCGCCGGGCGTATCGCCGCGGCGGCTGCGGCCGGCGCCGTTCGCTCGAGTGACGCGGCCTCGGCTCTTGCCCGCGAGATGAACCCGCTCGACGGATACTCGGAGACGAGCGCGGCGAAGAGCGAGATGGACGCCAGCCGATCGCGCTCCTCGCTGAACAGCCGGTAAGCGTCGGCAGCCAGGTGTGCGCCCTGCCACAACGCGTTGTCGGAGTAGCCGCTGTTCGGGAACCTCCAGACGATCGCCCGGTACGCGTCGACGAGCGAGCGGAATTCACGTAACGCCGCGCGGTCGGCACTCGCCACCGGGTGAGTCGAGCGGAACTGCTGCTCCCGCCGCTGCGCGGCGGCGTACATGTCGCCTGCCGTGACGGGCGAGGGTTGCTGCGCGGCCTCGGTGCTCAGGGCCGCGGCGAGGAGCAGGATTGGTGCAGACAACCATCGTCGCGCCGCG
Organism: uncultured Acidobacteriota bacterium; assembly: GCA_963695795.1. GTDB lineage: Bacteria > Acidobacteriota > Vicinamibacteria > Vicinamibacterales > JAKQTR01 > CAVOHU01. The sequence goes on from CAVOHU010000006.1 coordinate 47,561, forward strand.
CGGGCGCGCGAACTCGTACGCGTCGGCGCCGATGCTCTGGCAATCATCTCGGATGCGAATCGACCTCGTCGAAGTAGCCCTTGTCGACCAGCACTTCGCGAGGTTTCCCTCCCGCGGCGCCCGACACGAGACCTTCCGCCTCCATCATGTCCACGAGGCGGGCGGCGCGGCTGAATCCGATCCGGAGGCGCCGCTGCAGGTACGAAATGGACGCCTGTCCGCTGGACACGACGATCCGGGCCGCTTCGTCGTAGAGATCGTCCTTCTCGAACTCCAGCGCTTCCTGCGCCGGGGTTTCCGCCGTGATGGTGGTGTCGTAGACCGGCTTGCCCTGCTTGCGCAGGTAGCTCGCGAGCCTGGCCGTCTCCTGCTCGGAGATGTAAGGCCCGTGGAGGCGCACGAGCCTGGCGGTCGCCGGGGCGAGGAACAGCATGTCTCCGCGGCCGAGCAACTGCTCGGCTCCGTTCGAATCCAGAATCGTCCGTGAGTCGACCTTTGACGAGACGCGGAACGAGATCCGCGCCGGCAAGTTGGCCTTGATGAGGCCCGTAATGACGTCAACCGACGGACGCTGCGTCGCCAGGATCAGGTGGATCCCGACCGCGCGGGCCATCTGGGCGAGGCGGCAGATCGACTCTTCGACCTCGTTTCCTGCCGCCATCATCAGGTCTGCCAGTTCGTCGATGACCAGCACGATGTACGGAAGCGTCTTCGGCAGTTCGGCGTCTTTCTGCGGCGCGGGATCTTCGAGCACGTGACGGACATTCCGGTTGTACTGCTCGATATTCCGGACACCCTCCGCGGCGAGCGTCTTGTAGCGGTCCTCCATTTCTCGAACCGCCCAGTTCAGTGCGTTCGAGGCGAGCTTGGGTTCGACGACCACCGGCGTGAGCAGGTGGGGGATTTCCTCGTACATCCCGAGCTCGAGCCGCTTGGGATCGATGAGAATCAGCCGCACGTCGTCGGGAGTGGCGCGGTACAGGATGCTCGCGAGCATGGCGTTGATCGACACCGATTTGCCCGTGCCCGTCGATCCGGCGATGAGCAGATGCGGCATGAGCGCGAGGTCGCCCATGAACGCCTCGCCGTGGATTGTCTTGCCGAGTGCGAGAGTCAGCTTTGAGCCAGCGCGCCGGTATCCGTCCGACTCGAGCAAGTCGCGAAGCGAGATCGTGTCGCGATCCGGGTTCGGAATCTCGATACCCACGGTGGACTTGCCCGGCAGCCGCTCGATCAGGACGGACTCGGCCTGCATCGCCAGGCAGAGGTCATCTGCCAGACTGGTGATCTTGTTGTACTTCACGCCGGCGTCCGGCTTGAACTCGAAGGTCGTGACAACCGGCCCGGGGTGGATCTTGACGACCGAACCATCGACCGCGAACTCCTTGCATTTCTCCTCGAGCAAGTGAGCGGACTCGACCAGCTCGCGCTCGTCAATCTTGCGCTCCGTGCGAGGCGGATCGAGAAGCGAAATGGGCGGCATTGCGAAGCCGTCGCGCCGCCGTTCGACCGCCGATCTCCCGGGCGCCGGCGTGACCGTCTGGGCAACGGGCGGCCGGATCGGCGGGGCCTTGGCTCCGGCGTGCTCCCGGGCAGCGGGCCAGCCGGCCTCGTTCGCCGGCCGCGCGGGGGGCTTGGCGGGAATGGATGGCCGCGGCGGCTGCGGCGCCGTCAGGTGCCGGCCGTTGCCTGATGCGGCTTTGGCCGCGTCCTCCGCCACCTCCGTCGTGACGAGCTTCGACTTCTCGTCGATCATCTGCGCGTTGCGCTGCGTGTGTTTGGCGATCACCTCTCGGCGTGCCCGGTCCCTTCGACGCGCGTCGCTCCACGCACGGAGCGCTCCACGAAGCCGCGCCGCGGCCGAGGCGACCCGGCGCCCGGCCCCGGCGAACATCCGGCCGAGCGAGAACTGGGTCGCGAGAATGATCGCGAGGAAGAGGAGCGCGGTGATGACGATGAGGGAACCGGTGCGATTGAATTCGGCCGAGAGCGCGCCCGCCAGCTGGTCGCCGAGAAACCCGCCGGCCGACGCCAGGTGGCCGCCAATCGCCGCGGTCCCGAGGGCGAGACTGAAGAACGAGCTCAGGCAGCCGAACAGGAGCACGACGCCGACCAGCTTCGTGTAAGCGGCGTCCAACGTCCGGCACCAGAACAGCTGCCATCCGAGCGTGAGAAACACCGCGGGAACCAGGTAGGCCGCGAACCCGAGCACCTGGAACGCCAGCTCGGCGAAGAACGCGCCCACCCGGCCGATCAGATTGGACGGCGCGCTCGGGGCGCCGGCCTTGAAGAACCAGGCCGGGTCCGACGGATCGTAGGTCACCAGCGCGACCAGCCCGAGCAGCCCGGCGGCGAAGCACACCACGCCGGCCACTTCGCTGATTCGGCGTGAAATGGTGGAGGACGCTGTCACGGGTTCAGATCTCCATGATGACCGGAAGCACCAGAGGCCGCTGGCCGTACCGCTTCCGGAAGAACCGGCGCAATTCGACGCTGATCTTGTCCTTGATGAGCCCGTAGTCCGTCCGCTCCTCGACGCTGGCCGCCTCGAGCAGGTCGCCGATGATTCGCGTCGCGTCTCGCAGCGAGAACTCCGAGCCCTCCACCACCGCGAGCCCCCTTGTGATCAGGTCTGGTACGCCCTCGACGCATCCGGTCTGCTTGTTGATCGCGAGCACCGGCACCACCAGGCCGTCTTCCGCGAGATGGCGCCGATCGCGCAGGATCTCATCGCCCAGGCCGCTCAGTGCCGCCCCGTCGATCAGCACGCGGCCCGCGGCGACCCTGCCCGCGATGCGGCCGCCTCCGCCGTCGAAGAGGAGCCGATCGCCGTTCTCCGCGATGAGGATGTCGACCCGCCTCGGAAGGTGGCGCGTCAGCCGCTCGGCGACGCGCGCGTATCGGGCGCGCTGGCGGAACTCGCCGTGAATCGGGACGAAGGTGCGCGGCCGGATGAGCGACAGCATCAGTTTCAGTTCTTCCTCACTGCCGTGTCCCGACACGTGAACGTGCTTGATCCCCTCGTGGATCACCTCGGCGCCCCGGCGTGAGATATGGTTGATCACACGATCGATGGCCCGCTCGTTGCCGGGGATTTCTCTCGAGGAGAACACGACGACATCCTGCGGCGAGATGGTGACGTGCCGGTGATCGTCGATGGCAATGCGGGCCAGGGCCGACAACGGTTCGCCCTGGCTGCCCGTCGTCAGACACAGCACGGAATCCGGTTCGAAGTTCCGGATCTCCGACTCCCGTATGGCCAGGCCGGGCGGAATCGTGAGGTAGCCCAGCCGCTGGGCGATCTGGGAGGTCTCCACCATGCCGCGTCCCACAAACGCCACCTTGCGGTTGAACTGGGCCGCGAGGGTCACGAGGATCTGTACCCGGTAGAGGCTGGTGGCGAAGGTCGTGACGATGATCTTGCCTCGGGAGCTGGCGAAGATCTCTTCGAACGCCTCGATGACGTCGACCTCGGACCCCGTGAAGCCCGCGCGCTCGATGTTCGTGCTGTCGGCGAAGAGGGCCAGCACGCCCGACGATCCGAGCTCCGCGAATCGATGGAAATCGAAGTGCTCGCCATCGAGCGGCGTCTGGTCGATCTTGTAGTCCCCGGTGTGGATGAGGACGCCCTCGGGCGTGTGGATGGCCACCGCCAGGCAGTCGGGCATGCTGTGGGTCACGCGGAGGAACTCGAGCGTGAAATCGCCGACGTCGATCTTGTCGCGGGGACGGATCGGCTTGAGGCGGCCATCGACGGGGATGCCTTGTTCCTCGAGCTTCAGCTCCAGCAGCGCGAGCGCCAGCGGTGTGCCGTAGACGGGGCCTTTCCATTGGCGCATCACGTGCGGCACCGCCCCGATATGGTCCTCGTGGCCGTGCGTCAGAACCAGGGCGCTGAAACGAGTCATCCGCTGCTGCAGGAAGGAGAGGTCGGGGATGATCAGGTCGACCCCGAGCAGTTCCGGCTCCGGGAACATCGCTCCGGCGTCGATGAGGACCACGGTGTCGGCCCACGTGACCGCCATCATGTTCATCCCGAACTCGCCGAGTCCGCCGAGCGGGATGACCTCGAGCGCCGGTCGGGTTACTGCCTGGTCGGCAGTCGCGCTGGGCATCGACGTTTACGGTTCCTCGAATTGAGCTGGGAGTGCCCGGTGGGGCGGCGGACCATCCCAGCGACTTGACGACCCAACAACTCATCCGGCCGGAGCAGGGTCAGGCGAAACCGGCGAAGCGCGGTGCCTCCCGGGACGCCATGGCGAACTGACAACACACCTGCATCGACCCGATCGGGCGCCTACAGGCCGCTGGGAAGGCCTGGAAGTCAGGCAGGATCAGGCAATTGCTACCAGGCGAACTATACCACAGAGGGTGGATAACCGGAGCGCAGGACTTCCGCAAGCCTCGCCAGCTCCACGAGATGCAGCGTTTCTGGCCTCCTGGTCGGCTCGATTTTCCCCTCGGCGAGAACCGCTTGCGCTTCCGAGCTTCTCCCCCCCACGAGCGGCTTCAGCGCATTGAGCATTGTCTTGCGCCGATGGGTGAACACTCCGCGTACGAGACGTTCGAAGGACTTTCGATCGCTGAGCCGGACCTCGGCCGGCCTGAAATGGAGCCGTACAAGCTCCGAGGTCACAGACGGTTGCGGCCGAAACGCTCCCGGCGGAAGCACGAGCAATCGTTCGACGTCGGCGTCGAGCCTGATCATGATTGAGAGGACACCGGAACGACGGGATCCTTCCGGCGCGGCCATCCGCTCCGCGACCTCGCGCTGCACCATCACCGTGGCATCGAGGAAGGCGCTGGTACCTCGCTGGATTTCGAGCAGCTTGAAGAGAATCGGGGACGACACGTTGTAGGGGAGGTTGCCGGCGACGCGTACGGGATCGGACGACGGACCGGGATCGAGGAAGACGGACGGATCGAGGTCCAGGAAGTTGCCCTGAACCAGCCGGACGTGGTCCGGCAGGCGCGGCCCGAGGTTTCTGACGAGGTCGCGGTCGATTTCGATGGCCGTCAGCGTTCGCACACGCGGCGCCAGCGCCAGCGTCAGGGCGCCCCGGCCGGACCCGATCTCGACGAAGCGATTGGAAGGCGCCGGCGCGATTGCCGCGACGACCTTCTCCACCCAGGTTGGCTCGAGGAAGTGCTGGGCGAATCGCTTGCGGGCTCTCATCACTCGTCCTCGCCCGGCTTCGAGTCCTCGGGGCCGCCCATCGCGCCGTGCCAGTATTGCTCCTCGATTTCCTCAATCTCTTCCTCCGAGAGTCCAAAGTAGTGGCCGATCTCGTGGATGAGGGTCTCGCCGATCTCCGCCACCACCTCTTCCTCGGACTCGCAGACATCCTCGATCGGTCCCTGGAAGATCAGGATGCGGTCGGGCAGGGTGTTCCCGTAGTCCCACCGGCGGTCTGGAAGCGGCGTGCCCTGATAGAGGCCGAACAGCGTGTCGGGCGGCTCGATCTCCATCTCGTCGAGCAAATCCGGAGGCGGTTCGTCTTCGACGATGATCGCGATGTTCTTCATCTGATCGCGAAACCGGCGAGGCAGGCTGCTGATCGCGTCGGCGACCAGTTCCTCGAATCGGCTCCGGGTCATCGCTTGCGCTTGGCGCGCGGGGGCGGCGACGCCTTCCGGCGGCGGACGGCTTTCTTCGAGGCAGGCCGGGCCGGCTGCTGCAACTGCCACCGGTAGTTGCACTGGGCGTTGATCGCGCAGCGTTCGCAGAGCGGCTTGGTCTTGCAGATCCGGCGCCCGTGGAGGATCAGGGAGTCGGACGCCAGCGTCCACATGGCCAGCGGAAGCGCCGCGCACAACTGCTGCTCGACTCGCTCCGGATCCTCGGAATGGGCGATGCCGATGCGGTTGCTGACGCGCAGCACGTGCCGGTCGACTGGCAGGGCGGGAACGTGAAACGCGTGGCCGAGTACCACGTTGGCGGTCTTGCGGCCCACGCCCGGCAGTTGCACCAGGGCCTCCATGGACGGCGGCACCTCGCCGTCGTGGCGGTCGCTGAGCGCCAGCGCAATTCCGATGATCGCCTTGGTCTTCTGGTGGAAGAACCCGGTCGCCTTGATCAACGACTCGACCTCGACCGGGTCGGCCGCCGCCAGGCTCCGCGCATCCGGGAAGCGCGCGAAGAGCGCCGGCGTGACCTTGTTCACGCCCACGTCCGTTGTCTGAGCGGAGAGCACCGCGGCGACGAGCAGCTCGAACGGACTGTGGAAGTCGAGCTCGGTATTCGCGTTCGGGTGCTGGCGGCCGAGGGTCTCGATGATCTGCTGCGCTTCTGCGGCTGGCTTGACGGCCACGTCGTTATCGCTCCCTCACGCGTCCCGAGTCGCTAGTGAACCGGGCCGCTCGTCCATCCCTGGGCGTTCCCCTGGGACTCGGTGAATCCGCGAAGTTGCTCCTGCAGCGCGGCGATGAGGCCCGGGATGACCTGCGGCGGCAGCGCCACCTTCGTCCGCACGGGGGCCCGGACCACGTGCTCGGCCGCCGCTTCCCGGATGTCCTTGTCGGACAAGGGCAGCACCTCGCAGAAGGTCAGCGTGAAATCGAACGGGGTGTGGGAGAGGGCGCAGAAGTTCGCGTAGACGCGCGTCATCGGCGCGGGTTCATCAGGGACGATCGTGAAATTGATCTGGCGCGTCTGGTCGTCAGCCATGTGAGTCCTGTTCAGGGGCCTGCCCCGTCGTCAGCTTGGATCAGTACTTTCGCATCACCCCGACAACCACGCCCTGGATCTGCACCTGATCCGCGTGCACGACGAGCGGCTGCATCGCCGAGTTGGCCGGCTGCAGCCGGATACGCCCGTTGTCACGGTAGAACTTCTTCAGAGTGACCTCTGCGCCGCCGAGCAGCGCGATCACCATTTCCCCGTTCTCGGCGGTTTTGCGGTCTTCGACGACGACGAAGTCACCGTCGCGTATCTGCTCGTCGATCATCGAATCGCCCCGGACCTTCAGCACGTAGGTTTCGCGCTTGCCGACCAGATCTTCGGGGACCGCGATCGTCTCATTCGACGCCACGGCCTCGATCGGCGCGCCGGCCGCGACGAACCCGAGCAGCGGCAGCTCGAGCGCTCGTCCCCCGACCCGGGTCGGCATGAGCTCGACCGAGCGGCTTCGGTTCCAGGCGCGCTTGATGAAGCCCTTCTCCTGGAGATTGGACAGGTGCTTGTGCACCGTCGCCAGCGACGAGAGCGAGAAACGGCGGCCGATCTCTTCCAGGCTCGGCGCATAGCCGTGTTGCTCGATGAACTGGCCCAGGTAGTCGAGAATCTCGCGCTGGCGTTTGGTCAATGGCAGCACCGCGGAACCCTCCTGCAGACGCATCGGCGACCGTCTGCCAGGTCCAATGTATGCAAAGGAAAGGCGAAAATCAACGACCCATGTTAGGATTCTCGCGCCGGCGGTGTTACCGCCGGTGGCGTGCATCGGTCTAATTGGCTAGGAAGTCTAGGACTTACGCCAGCCCGGCGGGGTCGGAATGGAGAGCCGGGCCGCGGGTCCGTGCCGAGCGGCTGACACGCGATGCAGAGAGTTCTGGAAGGAATCTGGCCGGTTTCCCTTGCGCCGGAGTGGGCCGAACCGTTGGCTTCGTCGACACGGCTGGAGCCTGAATTCGACACGCTGAAAGGTCTCGACGATCGGGCACTGGTCGCCTCGTGTGTCGCCGGGCGCAAGGAGGCGTTCGACATCCTTGTCGAGCGCCATCAGCGATCGGTCTACCTGCTCTGCTACCGGTTCGTGGGGAAGCACGAGGATGCCGCCGACCTCGCGCAGGACGTGTTCGTGCGGGCCTATCGCGCGGTTGGTTCATTCCGTGGCAACTCGTCGCTCGCGACCTGGCTGTATCGCATCGCGGTGAATGTGTGCCTGAATCGCGTCGCGCGCAGGACGCCCGCGACCTCGCCGCTCGACGACGTGCTTCAGCTGAGCGCACCTGTCGAGGACCCGGCGCTCGAGCTGATCAGGAGCGACAGGGCGGCCCGCGTCCGAGCGGCGATCGCCCGGCTTCCGGAGAAGCAGCGGGCGACGCTCATTCTACGGGCGTACCACGAGCTGTCGCACCGTGAGATTGCCCAGGTGATGGGCAGCACCGTCGGGGCGGTGAAAGCCAATTTCTTCCACGCACTCGGGAACCTGAAGAAGATCCTGGGGAATGCGCCATGACGCTCGTTTCGAACCATCTGTCGGCGGAGGAGATCGTCGATCTGATTGACGGCGAGCTCGCGCTGACGCGGGCGGCGCACCCGCGATCGTGCCAAGGGTGCGCGGATCGGGTTGCGGAGATCCGCCGTCTCGCCGGGATGGTGAATATCGCGCCCGTGCCCGAACCGTCACCACTCTTCTGGGAACGATTCTCGGCGCGCGTTGCCAGCGCGATCCGTACGGAGCCGGCGCCGAGAGTGCGGGGAATCAGTGGGCTCTGGGTTCGCCGCCTGCTGCCGTTTGCTGCGACAGCCTCCATCGTGGTGGCGCTCCTGGTCGGGCTCTTGCCAGGGCATGCGCTGAATCGAGCACGATCCGGTGGCACGGCCGCAGGCGGTTCGCCGTCGATCGACGCGGCTCGCCTGGCAACGCTGACCGAAGACGCGTCGTGGGGAGAGGTAGCAGACTTCATGGAGAACGTCGGTGCGGGAGACGCGGAAAGCACGCTGCTCGATCCGGGCCCGGGCTCGGCCGATGAGGCCGCGATGAGCCTGTCGAGCCAGGAGCGGGAGGAACTCGTGCGGCTGTTGAGGGCGGAACTCGGCCGCGCGTCGGACTCGAGCTTGAATCCGTAGGGGGCCGTGATGAAGAGGATCGCGTGTCTGGTTGCGGCGCTGACGCTCGGTGTCTCGACGGCTGCGCTCGCCGCCAAGGCGGCTCAAGAACCGCCGGCGACGCGCCAGAAACCGCCGGCCGCCGAAGGGGAGGTGCCGCCGGCGGTGCTCGAGGGTCTGTTCGACGCCTATACGATCATGCAGGCGCAGAACGCGCTCAAGCTGCCGGACACGCAGTTTGCCGAGTTCCTGCCGCGGCTGAAGGCGCTGCATGACACGCGCAGGCGCAATGAACGCGTTCGGCGACAGCTGGTCATGGAACTCAACAAGCTCTCCCTTCAGGCGGAAGGAAGCGACGCGCAGCTTCGCGACAAGCTCCGGGAATTACAGGAGCTCGACGGCCGGGCCGCTGCCGAACTGCGAAGGGCGTACGAAGGCCTGGACCAGGTCCTCGACGTGCGCCGGCAGGCCCGGTTTCGCGTCTTCGAACAGCAGATGGAGCGGCGCAAGTTCGACCTGATGATCCGCGCGCGGGAGAACCAGCTCAAGCGCGCCGTCAAGTAGCGAACGCCAGCCTGTCGCCCGCGGTGGTACACTCGACATGGGCGGCCGAGTGGCCGCCGGTCTTCAGCTGCATCCTCCCGTGACTCATGCACCCGCCGCCGGCATCTGCGACGAGACGGCCCTGGGCGATTTGAAAGGCATCGGGCCGAAGCGCCGGGCCGATTTCGAACGCGCCGGGCTTCGGACCGTGGCCGATCTGCTGGCGCGATTCCCGATCCGCTACGAGGACCGCAGCCGGTTCGCGCCGATCGGCGAGCTGACCGAGCTGCAACCCGCGACCATCTGCGGCGAAGTCGCGCAGTGCGGCACGCGGCTGACGCGCCGGCGCGGATTCCGGATCTTCGAGGCCACGATCCGTGACGATTCGGGTTTGGTCCGTGCCGTCTGGCTCAATCAGCCGTTCATGGCCGACGTCGTGCGAAAGGGCATGCGGCTCACGCTCTTCGGACAGATCGAGCGGCACGGCGGCGGTGCTCCGCAACTGACCAATCCGCCCTACGAGGTGCTCGACGAGGCCCAGGCGACGATCCATGCCGGACGAATCGTGCCGGTCTACGAGCGAGTCGGTGGCCTCGCGGCCAAGGCGCAGCGCCGGCTGGTTTACGATTTGATCCAGCGGCTGCCGAAGGCCGAGGATCCGCTGCCTGCATGGGTGTTGAGCGAGCTCGGCCTTCCCTCGAAGGCCTCGGCGATCGCGCAGTCACACTTCCCGGGACCGGAGTGCGATGTCGAACGCCTGAATGCCTTCCGGCATCCGGCCCAGGTTCGCCTGATCCTCGAGGAGTTCTTCCTGTTTCAAACCGGCCTGCTCCTCCGGCGGCGGGCCGCCATGAACGAGCGCAAGCAGACGATTCCGATCGTCGACGACCGGATCCGTGCGACAGTCCGGGCGGTCCTGCCCTTCAAGCTGACCGGCGGGCAACGATCGGCGCTCAAGGAAATCGTCGACGACCTGCTTCGGCCGCAGCCGATGAACCGGTTGCTCCAGGGCGATGTCGGCGCGGGCAAGACGATTGTCGCGGTCCTGGCGGCGCTGGTGGCGATGGAGAACGGACTTCAAGTGGCCTTCATGGCGCCCACCGAGCTCCTGGCCGAACAGCACTACAACGCCATCCGGCGCCTGCTCGAACCGACGCGGTTCACCGTGTCCCTGCTTTCCGGCGCAATCAAGCCCTCGGCGCGTCGAGGCCTGCTCTCGTCGGTCGCCGAGGGCCGGACGCACCTGCTCGTCGGCACGCATGCGCTCGTCCAGCAACCGGTGGCGTTCCGAGCGCTTGGCCTGGCCATCATCGACGAGCAGCATCGATTCGGCGTGCTCCAGCGGGCGACGCTCCGGGGAAAAGGCTGGTCGCCGGACGTGCTCGTCATGACCGCCACGCCGATCCCGCGGACGCTCGCGCTCACGGTCTACGGCGACCTGGACGTGTCGGTCATCAGGGAACTCCCGCCTGGCCGGACGCCGTGCCGGACGGCGATGCGGCCCCAGGAGGATCGGGAAGAGGTCTACGACTTCATTCGCGCCGAGATCGACGCTGGACGCCAGGCATACGTGGTGTACCCGCTGGTCGATGAGTCGTCGAAGATCGACCTGCGCGCCGCGACGGCGATGTTCGACAGTCTTGCGCAGGACGTGTTCCCGGATTGCCGTGTGGCGCTGCTTCATGGCCGCCTGAAATCCGAAGAGAAAGAGCGCGTGATGCGAGCGTTCCTCGGCCGGGAGATCGACGTCCTCGTATCGACGACAGTCATCGAGGTCGGCATCGACGTGCCGAACGCGTCGGTGATGCTCATCGAACACCCGGAACGGTTCGGCCTGGCACAGCTTCACCAGCTTCGCGGCCGGGTCGGACGCGGAGGGTACGCGTCGCACTGCATCCTCCTGCACCAGACCCCGCTCACGATCGACGCGAAGGCGCGGCTCGACGCGATGGTCGCGACATGCGACGGGTTCGAGATCGCCGAGAAGGATCTCGAGCTTCGCGGGCCGGGCGATTTCTTCGGCACACGGCAGGCCGGCGCCCCGACGCTGCGCACGGGCGACCTGCTGCGGGATCACGTCCTGATGGAAGAGGCGCGCCGGTACGCCGAGCGGGCGCTCGAGTCTCCGGAAGACGCCGAGCGGCTCTCAGGAGTGCCGGACCGGGTATGGTCCGAGCGCTTCGGGCTGGCCGGAATCGGGTAGGTTCGCGGCTGAAGAGTTTCGGCAACGCTCGTGAGGCACGAGGACGCGCCATGAGGGTCATCGCCGGCCGGTTCAAGGGACGCCGACTCGAGCCGCCCTCCTGGGCAGGATTGCGGCCGACTTCCGACAAGCTGAAAGGACAGCTCTTCGAGATTCTCGGCGCGGCCATCGGGGACGCGACCGTCCTCGATGGCTTCGCGGGCAGCGGCGCACTCGGGATTGAAGCGCTCAGCCGGGGAGCGCGCCACGTCACGTTTGTCGACTCGGACGCGCGCGCGATTGCGCTGGCGGCCGAGAACCTGCGCCGCTGTGGGGCGGGGGAGGGCTATGCTATGATGCGCGGCGAGGTCGCGGGGATCGTGTCCCGTCTGCCTGCCGACCGGCTCTTCGACGTGATCCTGCTCGATCCTCCCTACGACGATCCGTCGGTGAACGCGGCGCTCGAGGCGGCGTCCGCTCGCCTGGCGCCCGGCGGCATCCTCGTGCTCGAGCATGCGAGACGCACGCCGCCGCCCGACGGGTTGTCAGGCGTCGTGCTTGGACGGCAGGTTCGATCGGGCGACAGCTCGCTCGCGTTCTACCGGGCGGGCCCGCGGGTCCGCCCGCGGACGGGCGGCGTGCCGACGGTCATGGAGCGGTAATGGCCAATCGCGACGATCGAGTGGCGGTGTATCCGGGGTCCTTCGATCCGCTGACCAACGGTCACGTGGACATCATTCTGCGGGGCGCCAGGATCTTCGATCGCATCATCGTGGCCATCCTCCGGAACGCCGAGAAGCAGCCGCTGTTCTCCACCGAGGAGCGCGTGGAGACGGCGCGCGAAGTGTTCGCGGCACTGGCCGAATGTCGAGATCGAGGCGTTCGACGGGCTGCTGGTCGCCTACGCGCACCGGAAAGGGGCGTCGGTCATCGTGCGGGGGCTCCGCGCGGTCTCCGACTTCGAGTACGAACTGCAGATGGCGTTGATGAACCGCCGGATGGGACCGGAGATCGAAACGGTCTTCATGATGCCGGCCGAGCAGTACACCTACGTCAGCTCGCGGTTGATCAAGGAGGTCTTCGGACTTGGCGGTTCGGTGTCGGGCCTGGTGCCGGAGACGGTGGAGGCGCGGCTCCGCGTGAAGCGGTCGCAGAACATGGTCTGAGGGCGACGTCCCGCCGCACGGCACCGCGGCTCGATGTATAGTTGGTGAACGCATCGCGGGCGGGGCCGACCCGCCCCTGCCGGAACGAGACCGACTCCACGTCAGTCCCCTGCAAGTCAGGCTTCGGCGCGCTCCGGAGACGGAGACGCGGTCGGGAAGGCGCCACGGGCCGTCGGTTGTGCCCCGAGCTGGAGGAGTAGTCCATGAGCGTCAGTGAACTGGCAGGATCGATCATCGAGTCGCCCACGCTGCGGCTGAACGAGGAAGCGCGGCTCCTGCGCGAGCGCGGCGAACCGGTGATTCACCTCGGCATCGGTGAGCCGAAGAACAAGACCCCCATCACGGCGATTCTCAGCTCGGCCAGCAAGCTGAGTCAGGGCGACGTCAAGTACTGCCCGACCGACGGCTTGCCGTCGCTCAAGAAAGCCATCATCCGGTACACGGAAGAGCACTACGACAAGGTGGTCGCGCCCGAAAACGTCATCGTCTCGTCGGGCGCCAAGCAGTCGATCTTCAACCTGCTCTACACCATCCTGAATCCGCAGGACGAGGTCATCATCCTGGCACCGTACTGGGTGAGCTACCCGGAGATGGTGAAGATGGTGTACGGCATCCCGGTGATCGTCACGCCAGAGGACGGGTCGTTCCACCCGCGGATGGTCGACATCGAGCGCGTGGTCAGCTCGGCCACCAAGGCCATCATCATCAATTCCCCGAACAACCCGAGCGGGACGGTCTACTCCGAGGAGTTCCTCGCGCAGATCCTCGAGTTCTGCGAGCGCCGGAAGATCTACGCGATCATGGACGACATCTACCACAAGCTGGTGTTCGACGGGCGGCGGGCGCCCTCGTGCTACCAGTTCACGAGCCGGCACATCGAGGACTCGCGCGTCGTCGTGATCAACGGCATCGCGAAGCTCTACGGCATGACCGGGTTCCGGATCGGCTGGTGCATCGCGCCGAAGAAGCTCGTGACCGTCATGAACAACGTGCAGGCCCAGACCACCTCGTGCAGCTCCCCCGTCATGCAGGCGGGCGCCGAGGGCGCGCTGCTCGGGATGCAGAGCTTCGTCGAGGCGCTGCGCCTGCAGATCCAGAACAACCGTGACGTGATCATGCGGGAGCTGTCGTCGTTCAACGGCGTGAAGACCGCGCGCCCGGACGGGACGTTCTACTGCCTCCCGGACTTCCGCGCCTACAGCAACAACTCGGTCGAGCTCTGCAACTTCCTGCTGAAGAAGGCCCTGGTCGTCACCGTGCCGGGGCGGGAGTTCGGCATGGAAGGGCACCTGCGGCTGAGCTATGCCGGGTCGGTCAAGGACGTGACCGAAGGCGTCGCCCGCATGAAGTGGGCGCTCGATCCGACTTCACCGAACGACATCTACATCGGCGACAAGAAGCTCATCAGGGACTGGCTATGATCAATCTCCTCGACATCAGAACGCCCGCTCAGGCGCAGGCGCTGGCCCTCAAGAGCGACTACGGGCTGGACAACATCGGGCTGTACAACGTCGGGCAGGTCGTACTGGAACCTGCCGACCGAGGCGCTGTACGAAGAAATCACGTTCCGTCGTGAAGCGCTCATCACGCGCGGCGGGCCGATTGTCGCCAACACCGGGAAGCACACCGGCCGGTCGGCCAACGACAAGTTCGTCGTGCGCGAACCGAGCTCCGAGAACCACGTCTGGTGGGGCCAGTACAACCGGCCCATGGCGCAGGAGAAGTTCAACGAGCTGTTCAACCGCGCGCAGGGCTACCTCCAGGATCGCGACCTGTTCGTCACGGACTGCTTCATCGGCGCGGATCCGGACTACCGGATGCCGGTCCGGATCATCACCGAGAAGGCGTGGCACAGCCTGTTCGCCCGGAACATGTTCCTCAACCCGCGAACCAACGAGGAGTACCGGCGGCACGTGCCGGATTTCACCGTGATCGCGCTTCCAGGGTTCAAGGGGATTCAGCAGATCGATGCGACCGCGTCGAACACCTTCATCGCGCTGAACTTCGACCAGCGCCTGTGCGTCATCGGCAACACGGCGTACGCCGGCGAGATCAAGAAGTCGGTGTTCACCGTGCTGAACTATCTCCTGCCGCTGCAGGGCGTGCTCCCGATGCACTGCTCGGCCAACGTCGGCAGGGACGGCGACGTGGCGCTCTTCTTCGGGCTCTCCGGCACGGGCAAGACCACGCTGTCCGCCGACCCGGCGCGCGGCCTCATCGGCGACGACGAGCACGGGTGGTCGGACAACGGCGTGTTCAACTTCGAAGGCGGGTGTTATGCCAAGGTGATTCAGCTCTCGCCCTCGGCTGAACCCGAGATCTACGCCTGCACGCACCAGTTCGGGACGATTCTCGAGAACGTCGTGTTCGACCCGGTCACTCGCATGATCGATCTCGACGACGAGAGCCTGACCGAGAACACGCGAGCCTCCTACCCGCTCGAGTACATCGCCAACGCGATCGACGCCAAGCGGGCCGGCCACCCGAAGAACATCATCTTCCTGACCTGCGATGCCTCGGGCGTGATGCCGCCCATCGCGCGCCTGACGGTGGACCAGGCCCGCTACCAGTTCATCTCGGGGTACACCTCGAAGCTGGCCGGGACGGAAGCCGGCCTTGGAAAAGAGCCGGAGATCACCTTCAGCACCTGCTTCGGCGGCCCCTTCATGGTGCATTCACCCGACTTCTACGCCAGGCTGCTGAAGGAGAAGGTGACGCGCTACGGCGTGAATTGCTGGCTCCTGAATACCGGCTGGGTCGGCGGCCCGTACGGCGTCGGCAAGCGGATCAGCATCCGCCACACGCGGGCGATGCTCAACTCCGTGCTCACCGGCAAGCTGGACGGGGTCGAGTTCAAGACGGACCCCATCTTCGGTTTCCAGGTTCCGAAGACGTGCCCGGATGTACCCGACCACGTCATGGATCCGGCGAACTCGTGGCCCGACCGGAACCTGTACAACCAGCGATATCGCGGGCTGGCCGCCCGGTTCATCGACAACTTCAAGAAGTTCGAAATGGCCGACTCCCGCGAACTGACGCAGGTCGGGCCGCACATCGACTGAACGGAATCCGGCGCCGGCCGGACCGGGCGATCGCCGGATCTGAGGATCCGGCCTACCAGAGCGGCGAACGGCCGCTCGTAGGTCGGGTCTTCGCTGGCCCGAGTAACGTCGAGGGCAGACCCGACGCGACGACATGCCGCTATAATCGATTCATGAGCAAAGTCGTGGCGGTCATCGGGGCCTCTCCCGATCGGAACAAGTTCGGCAACAAGGCCGTTCGGGCGTACCTCCACCAGGGCTTCACCGTCATTCCCATCAACCCCCGGGAGGACGAGATCGAGGGCCTGAAGGCCTATCGATCCGTCCTCGACGTGCCCGGCCGCATCGACCTGGCCTCGATGTACGTTCCGCCTTCGGTCGGCGAGGCGCTGCTGCCGGATCTCGCGGCGAAGGGCATATCCGAAGTGTGGTTCAATCCCGGGGCCGACAGCCCCGCGGTGGTCGCCCGCGCGCGCGCTCTCGAGATGAATCCGGTCGTGGCCTGCAGCATCCTCGGCATCGGCGAGGAGCCGTCGGCATACTGACGCAAGGGACGGTACCGGGCCCCCCGGATGAATACGCTTCCTGTTGACACTCGCTGAATGACTGCCCTATAGTCGGGTGGAGTCAGCGCGATCTCCCCGGGCTTTCTGGGCCGCAGAGGCCTTCCGCCCCCCGAACGCAACCTCAACCGCTTCAATCGGCGCTCCGGACCAGGTACCATCCATGCCAAGCAACAACAAGCGTCAGTCCACGCCGGCGCGCGCATCGAACGAATCGGCATCGGCCGCCGCTCCGGCGACCGCCGAAGCCCCGGTCGAGGCCGCCCGTCCCGCCGCCAGTGACACGACCCGCCGGCCGGGCGAGGGGTTGAACATCGGCGAGCTGAAGGACATGAGCATCCAGAAGCTCACACAGATCGCCAAGGATCTGAACGTGGCCGGGGCGACCGGGATGCGCAAGCAGGAGCTGATCTTCCAAATCCTGAAGGCGCAGACCGAGCAGAGCGGTTTCATCTTCTCGGAGGGCGTGCTCGAAGTCCTGCCCGACGGGTTCGGATTCCTGCGCGCTCCCGACTACAACTACCTGCCCGGGCCCGACGACATCTACGTGTCGCCTTCGCAGATCCGCAAGTTCGATCTGCAGACCGGCGATACGGTCTCTGGGCAGATCCGGCCGCCGAAGGAAGGCGAGCGGTACTTCGCGCTCATCAAGGTGGAGGCGGTGAACTTCGAGCCCCCGGAGATGGCGCGCGACAAGCTCTTCTTCGAGAACCTGACGCCGCTTTACCCGCAGGAGGCGCTCAATCTCGAGACCAACGCGGAGAACCTCTCGGCACGGGTCATGGACTTGATGACGCCGATCGGGAAAGGCCAGCGGGGCCTGATCGTCGCGCCGCCGCGCACCGGCAAGACGATGCTCCTCCAGAACATCGCGCAGTCGGTGTCGGCCAACCATCCCGAGGTGTTCCTGATCGTGCTGCTCATCGACGAGCGGCCGGAGGAGGTCACCGACATGCAGCGGTCGGTCGACGGGGAGGTCATCTCCTCGACCTTCGACGAGCCGGCGCAGCGCCACGTCCAGGTGGCCGAGATGGTCATCGAGAAGGCGAAGCGACTCGTCGAGCACAAGAAAGACGTACTGATCCTGCTCGACTCGATCACGCGCCTGGCGCGCGCGTACAACACCGTCATCCCGCCGTCGGGCAAGGTGCTCTCGGGCGGCCTCGACTCGAACGCGCTGCAGAAGCCGAAGCGGTTCTTTGGTGCGGCGCGCAACATCGAGGAAGGCGGATCGCTCACGATCATCGCCACGGCCCTCATCGACACGGGTTCGCGCATGGACGACGTGATCTTCGAGGAGTTCAAGGGCACGGGCAACCTCGAGATTCACCTCGACCGGAAGCTCGTCGACAAGCGCGTGTTCCCGGCCATCGACATCCAGAAGAGCGGCACGCGGAAGGAAGAGCTGCTCATCGCGCGGGAGGATCTGAACCGCATCTGGGTGCTGCGCAAGGTGCTCAACCCCCTGTCTCCGGTGGAGGCGATGGAGCTCCTGCTCGACAAGATGTCGAAGACGAAGTCCAACGGCGACTTCCTGTCCTCGATGCAGCGGATGGGATAGTCGAGGTCCCGCGGCGGGACACGCGCCCGCCGGAGTCCCGTCCCGCATACCATCGCGTGCCCTCTCGTTGAACCGGCCGGCGTTTTCGGGGTATCCTCTCCTCCCGACTGAGTTTCCGACCCGGGCATTCGAGCGGCTCCGCCGATCATGAGATGTCCGTCGTCGAACGCAGCAGAAGGCGCCGGGCCGTCCCGCGACGCAGGTGGGGCGGATCGTCCGGCCATGACTTCTCCGGAAACCCGAGAGCGAGGCGCGCGGGTCCGCCGACGGTTTGCGGATGGCCTCCAACAACGTCTACGCAACAGGGGAGGGGATATGCCGAAAGCGGGTCGCAGAATGGGCTGGATTGGCGCGGTGGTGCTCATCGCCGCGTTCCTGACTGCCGTGTCTGTCGGGGCACAGACGCTCAGCGTGACCGCGGATCGCGTCAACCTGCGAGCGAAACCTTCGACCGATAGCGCCATTGTTGCGACCGTCGAGCGCGGGGCCGAGTTGACCGTGATCGAGACGGCGGGCAGCTGGTACAGAGTGCGGGACAATGCCAGCGGGAAGGAAGGCTACGTTCACAGCCTGACGGTCAAGGTCATCGGCGGCGCCCCGGCCACACCAGCGGCGGGCGGCGGGGCAGCCGCGCCACCGCGGACTCCGGTTCGGACCGCCCCTGCCCCGAGCGCGCCTCCGCCTTCCTCGGCCGCGGAAGAGAAGTCGACCTCAATCGTTCCGATGGCCGGACTCATCACCGGCGGCGGGACGACGACCTGGGTCATCGGCGGCGGCGTGGGCTTCAAGCCTTTTCCGAATCCCGCCATCAGGGTCCAGGCAGACGTGCTCTACCATCGATTCTCTGAGGAGGCGCCGGCGGGACTCGGTGGCGACCTGAAGATGACCGCGAATGCGTTCTGGTTCTCGGCCAACGGCCACTATCTGTTCCCGGGCGACAAGATGACGCCGTATGTCGGCGCGGGAATCGCGCTGGGCTACGCGACAATCGGGTGCAGCGGCTCGGCCTGCTCGAGCCTCCCGACGGGGTCGAACAACAGCAGCACCGACTTCGGGTTCCAGGGCCTGGGTGGCGTCGATTACCCGATGGGCAGCCTGACGCTTCGTGGTGAAGCCCGCCTGATCATCATCGGCGGTGAAACGAGCTTCGCCATTCTCGGTGGCGTGAAGTTCTAGCGCGGAGTGTCCTCCGGAGCCGTGTGCGTATCGCAACGGTGAGACCCGGTCCGTGCTTGCTCCCTGTGGGGCCGGTGCCAGTACCTGACGGCGCCGGTCCCTCAAACCATGAACACATCTCGAGAAGCCGTGCGCCTACAGCGTCCGGCCCGACCGAGGTGTGAATTGATGCGAGGGGAGTGTGTAACATGCAGACGTCACTCCGCGGCTTGAGACGCATCGGCGCGCTGGTGGTGTTCGGCTCGTTGCTCGTGGCCAGTCCCGCGCTGGCCCAGACGGTGAGCGTCACGGCTGACCGCGTGAACTTGCGGGCCAAGCCCTCGACGGAGAGTCCCGTCCTGGCGACCTTCGAGCGGGGCGCCGAACTGACTGTCATCGAAACGGCCGGGAGCTGGTACAAGGTTCGAGACCGGGCGACTGGCAAGGAAGGCTACCTGCACAGCCTGACGGTCAAGGTCATCGCGGGTGCGGCTGGTGCGGCGCCCGCCGCCGGCACGGCTGCGCCGCCGCAGCAGAGACCACCCGCGCGAACCTCTCCGTCGCCCAGCGCGCCACCTCGCGCTGATCCCTCGGACGACAAGCCCGTGACGCCGCTCATCCTTGCCGGGTTCGTGAGCGGAGGGGGGACAACCACCTGGGCCCTCGGCGGGGGCGTTGGCTTCAAGCCGTTCTCGAATCCACGAATTCGCCTGCAGGGCGATCTGCTCTGGCATCGCGAGAAAGAGGAAGGCGAAGACGAATCTATCAACACGTTCGTCTTCTCGGGGAACGCTCACTATCTGTTCGAGGCGTCCAACATGACGCCCTTCGCCGGAGGCGGGCTCGTCTGGGCAAAGGCCTCGTGCAACGGTTGCGACCACGCCAGCGCGTTCGGGTTTTCGCTCGTCGGCGGAACCGAGTTCATGACCGGGAACCTGACACTTCGGGGCGAGGCCAGGCTGGTGGTGATCCAAGGTTCGTCGCTCTTCGCGGTGCTCGGCGGCATCTGCTTCTAGCGGGCGCTGCGCACCTCGGCGGAGCCTCGTGTTCCGGGGCTGCCGGACCGCAGACTCGTAGTACATTACTCAGGCACCGGGTTCCCGCGAGACGCGTGAACGCTCACGACCGCATGCGCCGAGGGACGCCGGGTCATCATCAGAGGTGAGTTCCATGAACGACCGATGCAGCCGTTGCGGCGCGGAACTGGAGCCCGGGGCGACCACCTGCTCCCAGTGCGGCGTGCCGGTGCCGTCACAGCCGGCGGCCTACCAGGAGACGGGAACGACCGCGCGGATTGTTCCCACGGATCAGGGTCGCGACGCGACGGCCCGCCAGAGTGTCCCGAAGGCCCCAACCGGAAGGGCAGCGGGTCCCAGGTCGGGCCTGCCGGCATGGGTCTGGGGCGCCGTGGGGCTAGTCGTGCTGGCGGCCATCGTTGCCGGCGGCTACCTGTGGTACACGCGATCGCTGGCGAATCAGCCCGGCGCGCCCGGGTCCGCCGCCCAAGGCGCCCCGGCCGGCGCGGCCCCGCCTGCGGAAGTGCAGAACGTGATGGATCTGGCGGCCCAGTACCGAGTCTCTGCAGGCAAAGGCCGACGACACCAACCGGCAGATCGCGGGCCTGCTGACCCAGGCCCAGCAGAAGGGCGGGAAGCTGCCGCCGAATTTCGGGCCCGATCTGACCGAGGAGCAACGCAAGCTGCTGGCGGAGCGCATCCAGCAAGAGAAGTCCGGCGTCCGGGATTTGCTTCAGGAAATCCTCACCAAGGATCAGCAGGTGCAGGACCTGAAGAAGCGGGCCGCGAGCCTGGAGCAGAAGCTGCCGGCGTTTGTCGTCGCCGAGGAGGGCAGCCGCCACGATCGCATCGCGATGGACTTCTTGATCAAGCAGGGCGTGCCCGCCGAGAAGGCGTACAGCGTCGTTTCCAGCATCAACCTCGAGGATTCCCTCCTGGCGGGTTACCGGGTGTGGACCTACTACAACAACGGGCAGTTCGGAACCTGGGTGACGCAGGGATCGGCCTCCGTCTCCCCGCAGGAGCATCAGCGGCGGGTCAAGCAACTGCTGGTCGATGAACGCGACCAGGCGCTCAAGACCGCCGAATCGGCGAAGTCCGAGGCGGAGCAGTCCAATGTGCAGCGCCAGCAGGCGGAGCAGCAGTTTGCCGCGGCGAGCGCCGAGACCGGGGCGATGCTGAAGCTGGCTGAGGAGGAGCGGGCGAAAGCCGATGCGCTCGAGAACTCGATTCGCTACGCCGTCGGGCCGAAGAAGGTCCTGCAGGAAGCCGGCGTGATCGATCGGAACAATCGCGTGCGCGGCATCGACCAGATCCAGATGTTGACGCTCAACACGAAGGAGTCGATGGAGATCTCGGTGGACGGCAGCACGCACGGCCTGAAGCAGATCAAGAAGGTCACGCTCGCGCCTGACATGTTCATCCTCGGAACCGACTACGAGATTCAGAAGGACGGTCCGCTCATGCTGATGCGTATCCTGAATCCCGCAAAGTTCCGCCGGATGCAGTTCGTCATCATCCTGGAGTAGCGACCTCACGTGCCGAACGCGCCCAAGTCCGCCGGAGTGGACGGCTCCGCGCCGGGGCAGGAGACGCTTGGTCTCTTGGCCCGCCTACGTTCCGAGATTGCGCGGTTCATCGTCGGCCAGGACGTCGTCGTGAACCGGCTGCTCGTCGGCCTGCTCGGGGGCGGGCACGTCCTCGTCGAAGGCGTGCCCGGCCTCGCCAAGTCGCTCGTTGTGAAGCTGCTCGGGGACGTGTGCGGCCTCTCGTTCAAACGGATCCAGTTCACGCCCGACCTGCTGCCGTCGGACGTCACCGGTACGCTCGTCTTCAACCCGCACAGCGGAGGCTTCTCGGTGCACAAGGGCCCGATCTTCGCACACCTGGTGCTGGCCGACGAGATCAACAGGGCTCCTGCCAAGGTCCAGAGCGCGCTGCTCGAGGCCATGCAGGAGCAGCAGGTCACCATCGGGCAGACGACCTTTCCGATCGAAGACCCATTCATGGTGGTGGCCACGCAGAATCCGATCGAGCACGAGGGCACCTACGCGCTGCCCGAGGCACAGCTCGACCGGTTCATGCTGCACATCGACTGCCGGTACCCGGACGAACCGCAGGAGCTCGAGGTCATCGATCGGCACCTGGAGCCAAGCACCACGCCGGCGGCACCGGTGCTCTCGCCCGATACGATTCTGCAGGCCCGCCGGGCCGTCGGACACGTGCACGTCGATCCCCTCATCCGGCGCTACATCGTGAGCATCATCCGGGCGACGCGGCCGGTCGATGGTGGCAGGCCGCATGGCGGAACGGTGCGTCTCGGCGCCTCACCGCGAGCCGGGGTGCACCTGGCGCTCGCCGCCCGCGCCCACGCGTTCCTGGAAGGCCGGGGGCACGTGCTCCCTCAGGATGTCAAGGTGGTGAGCGCCGACGTGCTGCGCCACCGGGTGCTCCTGACCTACGAGGCCGAAGCCGACGGGCTGAGCGTCGAATCGGTGGTCCGCCGGACGGTCGACGCTGTTCCGATCCCGTGACCGATCTGCAGCGGTTGCTTCGGACGCTCCGTCAGACCTGGCTGCCCACCCGCCTGGTAGCGCCGGGTTCCGAGCCCGGCCTGCATCTCTCGACCATCCGCGGCAACGGACTCTGCTTCGCCGAGCACCGCGAATACCAGTTCGGAGACGATGTCAGGCACGTCGACTGGAACGTGACGGCCCGCCTGGGGAAGCCGTTCGTGAAAGTGTTCGAGGCCGAGCGCGCCTCGACGGTCATGATCGTCGCCGACTTGAGTGCCTCGATGTCGTCGAGAACCGGTTTGAGGAGCAAACGGCGCGCCGCTCACGAGGTGGTGCGACTCCTTGCTTCCTTCGGCCGGAAGGCGAGCGATCGGGTCGGCGCCGTCCTGTTCGGCGACAACAGCATGACGCGGATCTGGCCGAGCCGCGAGGCGTCGGTCGGCGCTCGGATCCTGAGAGCGCTGTCGGAGGGGCTGGAGGAGTCGGGCCCGGTCACGCTCGAACGGGCGTGCCGGCTCGCCGCGCACATGGCCAGGCGTCCGGGACTCATCGCGATCGTCTCCGATTTCCTCGACGACACGCTTGGGCTGGCACTCGGCTCGCTGGTTCCCAGGCACGACGTGGTCGGGATCGCGGTGGTCGATCCTCGGGAATCCGAACTGCCGCCCGCCGGGCTTCTTCGAATGATCGACGCGGAGTCCGGCAGGTCGCGAATCGTCGACGTCGGGAGTCCGAGGGTCCGCTCGCGGTACGCGGCGGCATGGAACGCGGTCGAGGACGAGCGCCGACGCATCTTCGTTCGGAGTGGCGTGCCGTGCGTCGAGGTGTCGATTACCGCTGTCAAGAGCCGCCCGTGAGTGGAGGCACCTGGCCATTCACCGGGCCCGCGTCGGCGTGCCGGTGGACTCCGGCAAGCGGGAGTCCGTTGGTTCCCACGCTGTGTGCGTTGCTCGTTGCGCTCGCCATCGCACCGAGCGCAATCGCTCAGCTTCCGGCCCCTTCGCTCGATGCGCAGCTGTCGGCGCAGCAGGCTCGAATAGGCGAACAGGTCACGCTTCGCGTGACGCTCGCGACGCGCGACAGCGGTGTGAGATTCAGCCCGCGCGTCGGACCGGAGTTCGGGCCGTTTCGCGTCGTGGCCGTCCGGGCGCCCGCCGCGACCCAGGCGAGCGGCGCGCCGGCGTCGACGTGGGAGTTCGTGATCACGGCGTTCGAGGAGGGGCAGACCGTGATCCCGTCCGTCTGGTTCGACGGCGTGGACGCGCAGGGACGCCGGGTGCAGCCGGTCGGTACGAAAGCACTGGCGATCAACGTCGTGGCGCCCGACGTGGATCCACGATCCCCGCTCAAGCCTCTCAAGCCGCCAATCTCGAATTCGCTGCCGGGGCTCCTGCTGGCGGTTGCGGGCGCCGTTTTGCTCGTTGCCGTCGGAATCTCGAGCCTGGGCGCGCTGATCTGGCGGCGGGTCAATTCACGCGCGCGCCTGCCGAAGCCCGCCCCGGGGGAGTCGCCGGCACGGATCCTCGCCGAGCTCGAGTCTCTCCGCCGGATGGAAGCACGAACCGCCCAGGAGAAACGCGAGATCTTCGCGCGGCTGTTCCACGGGGTCAGGGCCATTTCGCGGCACTGGTTCGGCGTCGCTGCTGAAGGCCTCTCGTCGCCGGAGCTCGCCGGCGCCGCCGCTGGTGCGGGTTGCGGCCAGCGTATCGCGATCGAGTTCGGCGAGGCGCTCGCGTCGATTGATGAGGCGCGGTTCGCGCCCCTCGCCCTGGAGGCTGCGGACTCAACCGCTGCCGTCGCGCGCACGCTGGCCGCCGTCGGCTCGATTCGTTCCGCCGTGAAAGCGGGTGGAGCGGGGGCGGGCGCGCGATGACCGCCGCTGCCCGATTCGGAATGGCGTTCGATTACCCGGAGCGCCTGACGGTCGTCGCGATCGCGGCGCTTCTGTGGGGGATTGTCTGGTGGCGGCGCCGGGGCGCGAAGCCGGCGGTCGCGTTCCCGTCGTTTCGGCTCATTCAGGCGCTTCCCGCGACATGGTCCGAACGAACGCGGCGAGTCCCCATGGCACTCCGCGTCTTCGGCCTCCTCCTCGTGGTGGTCGCGGTTGCCGGGCCCGTGCTCGTTCGCGAATCGGTCGATGTGGTCTACCAGACGACTGACATCGTCTTCCTGGTGGACACCTCGGCCAGCATGCTGGCACAAGACCTCTCTCCCAGCCGACTTGGCGCCGCGGCTCGTTTCGTCGAGCGCCTCGTGCGGGCTCGACCGAAATCCCGCTTCGGCCTCGTGTCGTTTGCCGCCTCGACCGTGGTCGAGTGCCCCGTGACGAGCGACCACGCGGCGTTCGTCGAACGGCTGCGCGCGATTGGCCACTGGCAGGAAGAGGAGGGTACCGCGCTGGGCGGATCGATCGCCGAGTGCTGCCGGCGGATGAAGACAGGGCTGTCGGAGGCTCGGTCGATCGTGTTGTTGAGTGACGGAGCGAACAACAGCACGGGCCTGACGCCCGAGCTCGGCGCGAGACTCGCGCGCTCGCTCGGGATCCGGATTCATGCGATCGGCCTCGGCGGATCGGCACCCGCTCCGTATCCGACCGAGTTCGGCCCCGTCACGGTCCGGCTGGCGCCCGACTACGGGGCACTGATGAGGATCGCCGCGCTGACCGAGGGCCGGTTCTTCAAGGCCTCGGATGTGACGAGCCTCGACCTCGTGCTGGGCGAGCTCGACCGGATCGAATCGACCGAGCGCCACACGGCGGGACGTCAGACGCGAACGCCGGTCGGCCATTGGTGGATCGTGGCAGGGACGGTCATCCTCGGGCTCGAGATGCTCGTTCGGGCATTGCGCGGACACGGGACCGCCTGAGATGTGGATCGATGCCGGCACGGCGGCGCTCGCCATCGAGCTCACCGCGGCGATCGCGCTCGTCGCGGGCGCGTGGATTCACGCGTCGCGGATGCGGCAGGTCATGAACCGGCTCTCGGCCGGCTCGTGGCGCTGGACCTCCGAGCCGCCGGGCCCGTCGCGCGGCCCCGCATCCCGCTGGCTCGTCACGCCCGCCGTGGTGTGCCTCACCTCGGCGGTGGCAGTCTCGGCGTGGCGAGGGGTGGAGTCGCGCGAAATCGGGGCAGCGCGCGCCGTGATCCTCGCGGTGGACGTGTCGCAGAGCATGTATGTCGAGGATGTCGCCCCCTCGAGAATCGATCGCACGCGGTCGCAGCTCCTCCAATTGGTCCGCCGCTCGTCCGGCTACGCGTTCGGCCTCGTGGCATTCGCCGGCAACGCGGAGACCGTGCTCCCGATGACGCCGGATCGGGATTCCGTGGAGGCGTCGATCGAGCAGGTCGGACGAACCGCGGTCGCGGTACCGGGCTCGTCCCTCGGTCAGGGCCTGACGCTGGCGGTCGAGGCCGCTCGCGTCAACGGCAGCCACGACGTGCTCATCGTGAGCGACGGGGAATCGACGCAAGACGACGAGCTGGTCGCGCCGACGGTGAAACGGGCGGCCGAGCTCGAGATCAGGATTCACTCGGTGTGCGTGGGCACGGCGGATGGCGGGCCCGTGAAGGCCACGGTCGAATCCGGCGTCGCGGCGGTACGGACCGGGTCTGATGGGCGCCCGATCATCTCGAAGATGGACGAGGTGAAGCTGCGGCGGATCACCTTGGACACGCTGGGGTTCCACGCGGCGGCGGACGAATCTGGATCCTACGTGTCGTCATTGATCGACGCGATCGAATCCCCGACGGACAAGCGGCGCGCGCGAGTCTCGCTCGATCAGGCGCTGGTCCTCCTCGGTTTCGCTCTCCTGACACTGGACGGCCTGGGAAGCCTTCGGAAATGAGCGGGCGGACTGCGCTCATCGTGCGAGTCGTGCGCGCCGGATTCGTCATCCTTGGCGCTGGTCTCATCCTCGCAGGCGCCATCATGCTTCTGACCGGCGGCCGGGACTTGTACGCCGCACTTGGCACGTGGGCCCTCGACCGCGCGTCGGCGGCGAGCGCAGAAGAGTGGCTCGCAAGGGCGCAGGAGCGGGCGTCCACCTCCGCCGAAGCGCCGTTCAACCTGGGCATCGCGCTGTACCGCCAGAGGCGATTCGAACCTGCTGTCGAGGCGTTCTCGCGCGCCCTGCCTCGGAGCACGTCGGAACTGGAGCGGGCGGCCACCCTATACAACCTCGCGAGCAGCCGAGTGGGAACGGGGCACCTGGCCGAAGCCCTGGAGAGCCTGGAGGGCGCGCTGCTGGCGAGCCCGGGTGACGAGGAGGCGAGGCACAATTACGTCCTCGTGAAACGGTGGCTCTCGACCGGCCGCAACGATCGAGCCCAGGCGTTCTCGCCGCCTCCCGAACTATCGAAGGAAGAAGTGGAGCGTCTGCTCAACCAGCTTGGCGCGGTTCCGCTGCGAACGAAATCGCGCCGCACGGCCACCGCGAGCGGCCGGCCCGACTGGTAGGCTATCCTTTTGATTCCTCGCAGAGCAGCCAGCGCGGAGTTGCCGCCGGGAAGAGCGGCGCTTCACGCTGCAGCCTGAATACCCGGCAGCCCGGGCTCCCCGATCGAGCCGTCTCGGCCTCCTCGGGACGACAGAAGAACCAGTCCGACTGGCTGCGCACCACGCAGGTCGATTCGAGCCGAGCGTCGCCGACGAGTTCCTCGAAGGGCTGCCTGGCAATGGGGGCGAGTGCCCTTCGGCGCCCACGGATCTGACGGATCTTGCTCTGCATGGAGCAGTCGTTGACCGCCAGGCGAAGCCCTCGCGAGGCCACCTCGCACATCGCGCGATGAGTCAAGAGCCGGCTCCGCGGGTCGAACGCGCTTCGGTGGCCGTCCTCGAAGCGGATCTCGCAGCGCTCACCTGGCAGAGATGCGGACAGGGTCCCGGTTTCATAGATGAGCTCGTGCAGATTGAGGAACCGGACACCGCACTCCATCCACTGCCGCAGCGCCGCGAGAAGTTGGTCGGCGTGATCGGGCACGGCCGGCACTTCAACCGTCACCGCCGGCAGATGCCGAGCGGCATGCTCGAGATTCCGCATGACCACCAGGTCGGTGTATCCGGTCGCCGCGCAGTTGAAGCGGATTTCCTGCAGGCCGAGCCCGCCCAGGCAACGGAGACTGTCCTCGTCGGCCAGGACGCCGTTCGTGTAGGCCCAGAGGTACATGTCAGGGGACGCTGCCCTGACTCGGGCCACCCAGTCGAAGAAGCGATCCCGGTAAAGAAAGGGCTCGCCGCCCGAGAAACTGACCCCCGTGATGGTCGTGCGGGCGTGGCCTCGAACGATGTCCGGAAGCGTCCCACCGAAGGGCGAACCTGCGTATGCATCGGGAAGGCTCGTGGGGCTGTAGCAGAACGGGCAGGAGAGGTTGCATTTCATCCCGACAAAGACGCAGTCCCATGTCCCCGCCTTGCAGGCCTGGCAGCCCGGCGAGATCGCTCCAAGATACAAGACCTCGCCATCGTCCTCGATCACCGCCTGGGGAAGGTCCGCTCTGACGCGTGCGATGTGTTGGGCCCATCCTTCGCGAAGGCCACCGATGTTGGAGTCCTCGCCCGGGTTGGCGCCAATCGCCTGAACGATCTCGCGCAGCACTGGAGGAAGCGCGCCTGCCCGTCTTCGCACGTTGCTCATCCGATGAGTGCCCCGAAATGCGCGACGCGATCGAGCAGCGTCACGTCTTCGTCGGCGAGCCGCTCAGCGGAGCAGCCGCTTCGAAGGAACCCCAGCAGCTCCCGGACCTTCGACCGGAAGAGCTCTGCAGGCATCTCCGGCACCTGGTGGTTGGCGAGCAGGTACAGTCCCCCGAAATGATCGTGAAGCGGAAGGGTCTCGATTCGATACGTCGACACCAGGTTGCGAGCCGCGAGGAAATCCCTGGCCGCCCAGAGCGTGTCCTGGATTGGGGTCCGAAGCGACCCGGCGCTGGTCCAGTTCGCCGGGTCGTAGGGCGCCGCGGACAGGGGCGATTCGTACGATGGAATCATATCGAACGATGGCGTGTCATCGGGGAGGGCGTTCGGGGCGATCCAGAACGCCGGGCTCGTCAATGACGCGCCGCCTCCGACCGCCCGGTGGTACAACACCGAGCAGCTGTCCTCGAACGCCACGTCCCTCTGGCGCATCCACTCCTCGGCGTTCTCACGCAGGATGATGTCGTGGTCCAGGAAGCACAGTGAATCCTCGACGCGCAGCTCACGCCGGGTCACCCATTCGATGACGGGAGCGTGCTCGGCGCGAAGTCCAGCCGGATAGCGGAGTTCGGTGACTCCTCTTGGCATCCGAGCTCGAAAGCGCTCCTTGAACTCCTCGCGCTTTCCGACCTGGACGACGAAGACGTGGCGCCGCTCCAGGTCGAGATGCGCCGCGAGGCTCTCGAGGCATGCCAGCCCGAGGCAGTTAGACCACCACGAGATGACGACCAGATGGCTTTTCATACGGCTTTACGACTTGAGATGGGCTGATTCGCCGTGACAAGGCACGCGGAGGGCGGCCTCCGCGATCCACGCCCGCGCGAGCCCCTGATGGACGAGACAGCGAAACCCTCCGGCCGGTCCTCCCGGCCACGCGCTCGACTCCGACTCTCCATTCTCCGCCAGATCCAGGTCGCACATCTCAGGGCACCCACGGGTGCAATGATACGCGTTGATGCACTCCCGGCAGTCTCGCGGAATCGCACCCGCGCGTCGCCTCAACCTCTCGATGAGCCCGTGATTCAGCACGAACTCCGAGCCGTCACCATTCATCCCGCCGACAGCCGGTCGACTGCCGCCGGACTGCAGGAAGCACGGCCCTGCCACTCCCGGCGGAGATATCTGGACGACCTGCTTCAGGATATTGCAGTTCGGCCCGTGCAGCTCGTCGAGACGGACGCCGGAGAGCGTCAAGGTGCACCCTCTCGAGTGTGCTTCGCGTTGCGCGCGGCGAAAATGATCGACGAATGTGTCCGCGTCGGCCGGGCCGAACTCGGGCTGACGGCCTCCATTCCAGCCGTAGACCGGCTCGAAGCGCAACTCGGTCGCACCGAGACGTTCGTGGAAGTAACGGACCAGTTCAGCCTGGCGAGTGATGGTGCGCCTCGTGACGGTTGCCCGGATGGCGAATCGAGCGCCGGCGTTCGTCAGCACTTGCGCCGTCGCCTCGACCGAGCTCGAACTACATCCTCCACCCGCTCGCGGTCGCTGCACGTTTTGCACGTCCGGCGGTCCATCGCAGGAGAGGCCGATCAGGTCGAACTGGCTGGCCAGCCACTCCGCCACCTCAGCTGAGAACACGCCATTTGTCGCCACATACCCGCGCCACGCCAATCCGTGCGCCGCTGCGGCTCGACGGGTTCGTTCGACAATGTCCTTTACGAGCGCCGGGTGAACCATCGGATCGCCGCCCCCGTGAACGACGAGATGGAACGGCGTGGCCCGATCGGCGCACGATCGAGCGACGAGCCGCGCGGCCGCGTCGACGATGCCCGCGCCGAGCGTCGCCGGCCGGCTTGGTGCGCGTGTCTCGTCTCCGGATCCGGATCTCCCGTAGCAGTACGAGCAGGCGAGCGGGCACTCGGTGCTCAAATGGACGGTCAAGCACTCGGGCGAGAATGGCGACCCTCTGGCGGTCTCCCAGGCTTGCACGGCGTTCCGGCCCGCAACCTCGAGGTCCCTTGCGGCGGACTCGGATCCGGACGAGCTCGTTCCAGAGGTCTGGAAGGCCGCCCGAACAGCCTCGAACTCCGCCCTTGAAACGACGAGCAGGTAGCCGGGCGTATAGAGGATGACTCGGCCGTCCTGACCGTCCAGCCGATGAATCGGCAGCGTCGGGTGGACTCGAGTCATTGGCGCGCCCCGGTCCGGCACCGCAGCATCGCCGCGGCGAGACAGCCGCCTGCGCACGCTCCGACCGTTCGCCAGTCGCAGCGGCCGCATTCGCGATATACCCCGACGACTCGATAGGGGGCCAATTGACGTCCCATCGCTTCGATCGCTCCGAGCGCGTTCGATCCGCTCGCCGAGTCCATGCGACAGATCCGCGCGAGGGGGTAGCACGGGATGAGCGACCCGTCGGGCAGGATGTCCGGAACGGGACCGCAGCAAAGCCCGACAGGTTTCTCGCCGCCACGGGAAGCTGGAATCCGACCCTCCGGGAACATGCAAGGCACGAAGCCGCAGTCCAGTCGGACGGCCACGCCACGACGGGAGAGGCGCTCTTCGATTGCCGCGACTGACTGGCCGATTTCCGGATAGTGCTTCGGCCTGACGAAGGCGTTCGTCCCGTCGACCTCGGGGAGCGCCATTCCCAGTCGAACCGCTTTGACAGCGCGATGCAGATCGACAGCGCGCTCGAGGTGACTTACCTCGGCACGCTTCCCGATCAGGGTCGTACCGAGAATGACGCGCTCTCCGAGGCGGTCGATGACTTCGTCCAGGCGGAGCGTCGGGTCCGACGCGATATTGATCAGGACAGTCAACCGGCGAGGTTCTATCGATTCGAGGACTCGAAGGACGGGTTCGCGTATCTGGCCGTTCGAGAAGACAAGGATCCGCATGCCTCTTCGCAGCGCCTCCTCGACATAGCTCGAAAACTCCGGGTGGAGGGTGGGCTCGCCCCCCAGCAGCCGAAGTTGGTCGATTCCGGAGCGCTCGAGGAGCGCCAGCACGTCCATGAAACGGGATCGCTCCATAGACGAGGAGGAGATCGGCACGCGCGAGGGCAGATCGCGGGCGAAGCAGTACTCGCAGCTGTTCTGGCACGCGAGCGTGAGCGAGACGTTAGCCACCTGGGCCTCGGCCGCTCAGCCATCCGGCGTCGACCCACTCCGCCAGGGCGTCGCGGGACCATCGCAGTGTCTCATCCGCCCGACACGTCATCAGGGCCGACAGCATCGGAAGCATTCGCGATTCCGGGACGTTGCGGCAGATGAAGTCCCAGAGCGCGGCTTCTGGATATCCGAAACGCGCGAATTGCCCTGAGTCGCGGCGAATCACGACGATGCCGTCTGATTCGACCACCCACGTGGCCATTGGATGACAGCCTACGGGGGGAAGCCGTGCGGTGACGTGAAACTGATCAGCGCTCATCACCTTCCGCCAACTCGGTCAGCCGGTCTGACGGCCTCGACGCGACGCGATCGAGCGCGGCGCGGTCATCGAGAAACGACGCGAGTGGAAACCCGGATCCGAGCGACTCGATCAGGCGGAGGATCACGAGCAGTCGCGTCTGCACGCAGAAGTCGTCGTAGCCGGTCGCTGACCCCGGGTAAGAGTGATTGACCTGGCATCCGCCCGCGCAGTGCCAGCGCGCCAGGCACCCGGCGCATCGGCTCCGGTCTACCGTGAGGGCGCGGATCGCTTCGATCTTGTCAGCGGAAAAATCGATCGCCGCTGGACCGGCGACTCGACCGAAGTAGAGGTCGAGACCGCGAGCCTCCCAATCCACCTCGTCAAGGTAGCAGGCGCTCACCCGGCCGTCCGGCATGACGATGGCGGAGTCCCTGCCGACCGGGCACGGGCTGTGCCGGATTTCGTGAATGGTGGAGGCGGAATGGACCGGGGTCACGCCGAACTGACGGGCGACCTCGAAGGATCGATAGCACTGAACCGCGAACTCGCGAGGGCCCGGGGGCCGCAATCCGGCCTGCTCGCTCTCGCGCGTCGGTTGGAGCGTCTCGTACACAATGGCGTCTGGCCTGAACGTCTCGCAGAACCACGCGGTCGTTTCGGGCAGCGCCCCGACCGTTTCGCAGGTGACGCACGCGCGGAGGCATAGACGCAACGGGGCAGCCGCGAGTGCGGCCGCATTCCCGGCGACGACGTCGAAGCTGGCGAGACCGGTTCTCGACGGTCGGTGCTTTTCATGCACGGCCTCTGGGCCATCGAGCGAGAGCACCACGGTATCGAAGTAGTCGGCGACAAACGAGCGGAGCGCATCGTCGAAGCAGCCGTTTGTCGCAACCTCGAAGCGTGCAGTCCGACCGGAGGCCGCGGCGAGGGCGCGCGCTCGGTGGACGGCGACCTCGACGACCTCGGGCGCCTGAAACGGCTCTCCGCCGAAGAAGTGCACCGCGAGGGGCGACTGACCGTCTTCGCGGGGTTGTGCCGCATACCAGTCGACGGCGCGGACGGCAACCTCGAATGACATGCGTTCGGAAACGGATCCCCTTGCGCCAAATCCGCAGTACGAGCAGGCGAGGTTGCATCCCCGCGTCGGCACCAGGCCAAGGAACTCCGGACGGAGCGGTCCGGTCCGGGGCCGCGGCTCCGGCCGGGAAGGCTCCGCGAGCGCCCCAGCCAGTTCGTCTAGCTCGCTGCTCGCAGACAAGGGCGCAGAGCACCGAAGGGAGCGGATGCCGGCGGCGTTCACAAGGGCCGTGACCCCGTGCAGCGGCGCATGAACGAGCCACCGGTCGAGGATCGGAACGGCGTAGACGGAGTCCCGCTGCGAGGCGAGGGCTGACTGAACTGGGTTCACGGATGTCGGACCTGTCGATGTGCTGGACCTGTGAAGCTTCGGTCCCAAGTATACACGCGGGCTCGCGTGACGCATTCCGAGGAACATTCGAGGGCGGGCAGGGAACCGAACGATTGGCCGACCGATTCAGTCTTGAGAATACCGCGGTCCTACGCAAGCGCATCGCGCTTGACGATCCCCATCCGCTCACAGATAATGCCCCCGCCGCTGTCGAATTCGGTCCGGCGGCCCCGACGAACTCCCTTCACCGTACGAGCTCCAGCTGGCAGGAGGTGCGATTCTCATGGCGGATCGTCCAGACCATGAACTGAAACCTGTCGTGTCCGCCGGTATCGGCGGTGACGAATCGACGCCGCGGGTGTACAAGCTCGTGCGGAGGAGTGCCGGGGAGACCCACGGGCGGAGAGATTTCGTGAGGAAGATCGCGGCGGCCGCGGCCACCGCGGGCGCGGGCGCCCTCGCGGGCTGCGATGCCGCGTACGACGTCCTCACCGGGCCGTCCTCCCAACCCTGCCGCTGCCACGTGGTCTGCGCGTGCGATACGCAGGGCAGCAAGGACACGACGTACTCGAGCGAGTGGAGCGGCACGGTCTGCACCTGCAACACGGTGTGCACGTGCAACACGGTCTCGAGCGGCGGGGGCGGCGGATCTTACTATTACCCGAACTAGAGCGCGGCATCCCAGGAGAGCGGACTCGACCGCCACGCAGACGCTGATGCACGGCGCGGTGACCGCAGGGGACTTCAGCAATGAAAACCCGTAAAGGACGAGGCATGAAAACAGCCTGCATGATCCTGTTCGCCGCGCTGTTCCTGATCGCGGGATCGGCTGCCGCGCAGCAGAGATGGATCGCCGTGGGACCGCAGATCAACGGCCTGTCGGGATCGGGAGAAGGCGAAAACAAGTTCGACGGTGCGAGCAAGAACATCGGCGTCGTAGTCGAGTTCGGGGTGCAGATGCCGGGCGCCAAGCTGGCCATGGCGTTCCAGGCCGAATGGTACAAGTCGAACAACTGGGTGGGAGGACACTCCGTCCCGGTGAACTTCCTCGTGCCGTTCGGATTCGAGGCCCGGTATTTCCTGAAGAAGAGCGGATCCATCATCCCGTACATCGGCGGGGGCACCGTGTGGAGCCGCATGGGGTTTTCCGGTTCCAAGGGAGCCGACAACCAGTTCCTGCTCCAGGCGACCGCCGGAGTCCAGATGCGCGTGGCGAAGGGCAAGTTCCTGATTCAGCCGTGCATCAAGCCGTATGTCGTGATGAGCAACAGCCTCGAGCAGAAATCCGGGCTCCAGGCGAGCATCCTCGTCGGAAGCATGTGGTAGCCGCATCCGCGGTGCTGGATGTCAGTGTCGGAGCGATCGTCCCGGCTGCGAAATGTCTTCTGCATCGCGCACGAAGACCGATTCATCGTCTACCTGCCGCTTCGGGGTCTGATCCTTCTCTCGAACGCGGAATTCGTCAACCTGCTCTACCGCGCCCGCCAGGATGACGAGGCGGCGCTGTCGCGCCTCGCGCTCGACGAGGCGCTCGGCGCCGAACTGCTCGCCGAGGACTCCGACGAGCGTGCGGTGTGTTCCGAAAGCCCGCTTCCGCTCTTTGCCCCGACGAGCGTGTCCCTGTTTCTCACGAGCCGCTGCACGTTGCGGTGCACGTACTGTTACGCATCGGGAGGCCGGGACTCCGTCGACATGCCCTGGGCGATTGCCTCGGGGGTCATCGACCGCCTGAAGGACCACGTCGCGGCGACTGGCACAGGTCCGCTGACCGTCCATTTTCACGGTGGGGGAGACGTCAGCGCGGCGTGGCCGCTTCTCGTGCGCGCGCGAGAGTATCTCGGCTCGGTGGCGGCCGCCTCGGGTTTGAAGGTTTCAACCTCGACGGGCCTCAATGGAATGCTCGACGCCGCGCAGCGCGAGTGGATCGTTCGCAACATCGATACAGCCACCGTGTCGCTCGACGGGTTTCCCGACATTCAGAACCGCCAGCGCCCGACGCCTGGCGGCGGCCCTTCGGCCGCCGACGTCGAGGAGACACTGAGGGCGCTCGACGCCGCGAAGTACTCCTATGGCCTGCGCTGCACCGTGACCGAGGACAGCGTGGATCGGCTGGAAGAGATCGTCGCATACTTCTGCGATCGGTTCAGCGTGCAGGACATCAAGATCGAACCGATGAACCCTCGCGGCCGGGCCGTCGACCAGGAGGTCCGGGCTCCACGGGCCGACGTGTTCGTCGATCGGTTCAG
Source organism: uncultured Acidobacteriota bacterium (assembly GCA_963695795.1). Classification (GTDB taxonomy): domain Bacteria; phylum Acidobacteriota; class Vicinamibacteria; order Vicinamibacterales; family JAKQTR01; genus CAVOHU01. The sequence continues at coordinate 82,776 of CAVOHU010000006.1, forward strand.
GAACGCGAGACGCGTCGCGAAGAAGGCCGGCCGCAACCTCGTCTACTCGGGCGCACGGCTCGGGCCCGCCAGCGCCGTGTTCTGCCAGGCCGCCGGCCAATCGGTCGGCGTGACTCCCGAGGGCTGGTTGACGAGCTGCTACGAGGTGCTGTCGCCGTCGGATCCGCTCTCGGACGAGTTCTTCTACGGCCGCTTCGATGTCGGGAGCCGTCAATTCGTCGTTGATGAAGGGCGGCGCCAGCGCCAGCGAAAGTGGTCGGTTGACCAGAAACCGCACTGTGAACGATGCTTCTGCAGGTGGCATTGTGCCGGAGATTGCCCGGCGAAGTCGGGCGCCGATGGCGAGCGGTTGTTTGCCGGCGCCACGGATCGCTGCTACATCGCCAGGGAGCTGACAAAGGACCTGTTGCTCGAGGCGCTGGCCGGCGACGGGGACGAGCCATCGTCTACGGCGTGAGGTTCGAGCGGGCGAACCATGTGCAGATCCATCGGCCAGGGTGACGTTCGGACCGGGCTGATGGTGGCGGCGGCTTCGACGGTTTCCGCGACGCCCTGGACCTTGAGCACCACGTCGAAGGTCGTGTCCTGACCGAGCTGGACCTGAACCTGCCTGGTCAGCGTACCCAGGCCCGCGAACTCGAAGGTCACGCTGTAGACGCCGGACCGTCCTGCGAGAGCATCTTCCTCAGCTCGTCGCCGTCCACGACCTCGACCTCGAGCAACCGGTGGGCCACCCGGTCGAGCGCGTCGCGTCGAGCCCGCAGGATCGAGCGCGCCTGCTCGTGCGCCTCCACCATGATCCGCTTGACCTCGCTGTCGATCAGCCGCGCCGTCTCGTCGCCGTAGAGCCGCTCAGAGGGGACGTGAATGTCGAGGAACTGCGCGCCCTGGTTGTTGTCGTACGCCAGCGCGCCGAGCGCGTCGCTCATCCCGAATTCCGTCACCATCGCTCGCGCGATGTCGGTCGCGCGCTGGAGATCGTTCTGGGCCCCGGTCGAGATCTCACCGAAGGCCGTCTCCTCCGCCGATCGCCCGCCGAGCAGCACGGCCAGCTGCCCCAGCAGGTCGGAGCGCGTTCGGAGGTAGCGGTCCTCGAGCGGCAGCTGCATGGTGTAACCGAGCGCACCGAAGCCCCGCTGCACGATCGAGATCTTGTGAACCGGATCGAGCCCAGGCAGGACGGTCGCGACAATGGCGTGTCCCGACTCGTGGTACGCGACGATCTCACGTTCCCTGGGGCTCATCACGCGCTTCTTCTCGAGCCCGGCGATCACCCGATCGATAGCCTCGTCGAAATCGGGCATCTCGACCTGAGTCTTGTCCCGCCGCGCGGCGAGCAGGGCCGCCTCGTTGACCAGGTTCGCCAGATCCGCGCCCGCGAATCCGGCGGTTCTCCCGGCCAGCACTCTGAGATCGACGTCAGTCGCCGTCCTGACGCCTTTCGCGTGAATCCTGAGGATGTCTTCCCGGCCCTTGATGTCGGGCTTGTCGACGAGCACCTGCCGATCGAACCGGCCGGGACGGAGCAGCGCCGGGTCGAGCACCTCGGGACGGTTGGTCGCGCCCATGATGATGACGCCCTTACGGGCGTCGAAGCCGTCCATTTCGGCCAGGAGCTGGTTGAGCGTCTGTTCGCGCTCTTCGTGGCCGCCCATCGAGCTTTGAACACGGGTCTTGCCGAGTGCATCCAGTTCGTCGATGAACACGATGCACGGCGCCTTGGCTTCGGCCTGCTGGAAGAGGTCGCGCACCCGCGCCGCGCCGACTCCGACGAACATCTCCACGAACTCGGAGCCGCTCAGGCTGAAGAACGGCACCTTCGCCTCGCCGGCGACGGCCCGGGCGAGCAGCGTCTTGCCGGTGCCCGGGGGGCCGACGAGCAGCACGCCCTTGGGAATCCGGCCGCCGAGGTTCGTGTACTTCCTCGGGTTCTTCAGGAACTCGACGATTTCGCGCAACTCGTTTTCGGCCTCGTCGACACCCGCGACATCGTCGAAGCTCACCTTGACGTCGTCGTCCGAGTACACCTTCGACCGGCTGCGCGCGAAGGACATCGCGCCGCCGTCGGGCGAACCCATCCGGCGGAAGAAGAAGCTCGACACGAGCAGGATGAGCGCGACGGGAAAGAGCCAGCCGATCAGCTCGGGCAGCCATCGGCTCGCGATCTCGCCCCGATAGCTCGTCCCGACCTTGTCGAGGTCCTCGACGAGCTTTGGATCCTCGATGCGCGTTGTCGTGAACGCGGTAGGGGCGCCCGCGCCATTGCCGCCCTTCGCTTTCACATTCCCGCGAATCGTCTGCTCGGTGATCACGACGTCCGACACCCGGCCGTCCCGAAGCAGCGACTTGAACTGGCTGTATGGGATCGCGTCACCCTGTGGGACCCAGAAGTACGCCTGCGCAAGGCCAATCACCACCACGAGCGCGAGTATCACCCAGAAGGAAGGGGTCGGCCGCCCGGCCCCGAGCGGGCCGCGTTTTCCGGGCCTCGGCCGTCCGCCGGGCGGGCGCTGCTCTGTGTCTGGACTCACCTGGACTCCTCTCGCCGGTTCCCACGCGCCCCGGAGCTCCACGAACTCATCCGAGCGGAGGCGGAGCGCGGGGGCCGGCACCTACGCCGCGGTGCCGATCCCCTTGCGAAACACGAGCCCGCCGGCACCGGCATCGACGACGACGTGATCACCCTCGCCGAACTCGTGCCGGAGCACGCGCAACGCGAGCTCGTCGAGCACCCGGCGCTGGATGGCGCGCTTGAGCGGCCGTGCCCCGTAGGCCGGGTCGAACCCCTCCTCGACCAGCGCGTTCTTCGCTGCCTCGGTCAACTCGACGTGGATCTTCCGATCGTCCAGGCGGCGGGCGAGCGTCCGAAGCTGAATCTCGATGATCTGCTTCACGTGCTCCCGGCTGAGCGGGTGGAAGATGATGATGTCGTCGAGCCGGTTCAGGAACTCCGGCCTGAAGTGCGCGCGAAGGGCGTCGATCATCAACCGCTCGGTGCCCTCGTCGATCACGGAGCGGCCGTCGAACGGCCGGTCGGCGAGCACATGGCTGCCGAGGTTCGACGTCATGATGACGAGCGTGTTCTTGAAATCGACGGTGCGGCCCTTGCCGTCGGTCAACCGTCCATCGTCGAGCACCTGCAGAAGGACGTTGAGCACCTCGGCGTGCGCCTTCTCGACCTCGTCGAAGAGGACCACCGCGTACAGCCTCCGGCGGACCGCCTCGGTGAGCTGGCCCGCTTCCTCGTAGCCGACATATCCCGGCGGCGCGCCGATCATGCGCGACACCGTGTGCTTTTCCTGGTACTCGGACATGTCGATCCGGATCACGGCCTGTTCGTCATCGAAGAGCAGCTCGGCCAGCGCGCGCGCCAGCTCCGTCTTGCCGACCCCTGTCGGCCCGAGGAACAGGAAGCTTCCCAGCGGACGTTTCGGGTCGTGCAGGCCGGCCCTGGCGCGCCGGATCGCGTTCGACACGGCGGCGATGGCCTCGTCCTGACCGACGACCCTCCGGTGCAGACGCTCCTCCATCTTGAGGAGCTTCTGTACTTCGCCCTCCATGATGCGGCTGACCGGGACGCCGGTCCACTTGCTCACGACCTCGGCGATATCTTCTTCGTCGACCTCTTCCTTGAGCATCCGTTCGCCGCGCTGCAGCTCCGCGAGCCGCTCGCTCGCGTTCGAGATCTTCCGCTCGAGGTCGGGCAGCCGTCCGTACTGCAGCTCGGACGCTTTCGCGTAGTCGCCCGCGCGCTGAGCCGCCTCGAGCTCGACGCGCGCCCCTTCGAGCTCCTCCTTGAGCAGCCGTGAGGCCTGAATCGCCTCCTTCTCCTGCTGCCAGTGCGTGCGCAGCCGATCGCGTTCTTCCTTGCGGTCGGCCAGTTCCCGCTCGAGCTTCGAGAGCCGCTCCACCGAAGCTGCGTCGCGCTCCTTGCGCAGGGCCTGCGCCTCGATCTCGAGCTGCATGATCCGCCGTTCCGCTTCGTCGAGCTCGGCCGGCAGCGAGTCGATTTCCATCCGCAGTTTCGAGGCGGCTTCGTCGACGAGGTCAATCGCCTTGTCCGGCAGGAATCGATCGGCGATGTACCGCTGCGAAAGCACCGCGGCGGCCACGAGCGCCGTGTCCTTGAGCCGGACGCCGTGATGGATCTCGTACCGCTCGCGCAGCCCGCGCAGGATGCTGATCGTGTCCTCGACCGTCGGTTGATCGACCAGGACCGGCTGGAAGCGGCGTTCGAGTGCGGCATCTTTCTCGATGTGCTTGCGGTACTCGTCGAGAGTGGTCGCCCCGATGGTGTGAAGCTCTCCACGAGCCAGCATCGGCTTGAGCATGTTCGAGGCGTCGATGGCGCCCTCGGCGGCCCCGGCGCCGACCACCGTGTGGAGCTCGTCGATGAAGAGGACCACCTGCCCCTGAGAGTCGACGATTTCCTTGAGGACTGCTTTCAGGCGCTCTTCGAACTCGCCGCGGTACTTCGCTCCGGCGACGAGCGCCCCCATGTCGAGCGCGACGATGCGCTTCTCCTTCAGTCCCTCGGGGACGTCGCCCCGCACGATCCGCTGCGCCAGGCCCTCGACGATGGCCGTCTTGCCCACTCCGGGTTCACCGATGAGCACGGGATTGTTCTTGGTTCGGCGCGAGAGCACCTGGATGACCCGGCGCACTTCCTCGTCGCGGCCGATGACCGGGTCGAGCTTGGCGTGGCGCGCGAGTTCGGTCAGGTCGCGACCGTATCGCTCGAGGGCCTGGTACCTGCCCTCCGGATTCTGATCCGTGACCCGCTGCGATCCCCGAACGGCGACCAGCGCGTCGAGAATCGTCTCGTGCGACACGCCCCTTCCGGCCAGCAGCGCGGAGGTTCCGCTCCGGCCCGGCTCGGTCGCGAGGGCGAGGAGCAGGTGCTCGGTGCTCACGAACTCGTCCTTCATCCCGGTCGCTTCCGACTGGGATCGTTCGAGCACCTTCGCAAGCCGTGGAGAAGCGGCCGGGGGTGCGCCGCCCTGGGTCCGCGGGAGCTTTTCGAACGTGTGGCGCGCTCGGCCGGCCAGGTCGCGCGGATCGACGTTCAACTTCCGCAGGATCTCCGGGGCGATCCCGGAAGGCTGCTCCAGCAGGGCCACGAGCAGGTGTTCCGGCTCGACCTGAGGATGGCCGGCCTGTTCGGCCGCCTGCTGCGCGCCCTGCAACGCCTCCTGTGCTTTCTCGGTGAGTTGATTCGGGTTCATGGCCTACGCCGCCGAAGTCTGTGATCCACCATCGAGCGTGGCGAGTGCCTCGTAGTGCTTTCGCTGCTCGGTTGACAGTTGGCGGGGCACGTCGAGCTCGACCGTGGCGTAGAGATCACCATGGCTCTCCGGCTTGCCGGCCGCCGGCATGCCGTGGCCTTTGAGTCTGAAGACCTGGCCGTTCTGAGTCGACGCCGGGATCTTCAGGCGCAACGGCCGTCCCGCGAGCGTCGTCACCTCGGCCTCGCCGCCGAGCACCGCAGTCGTGATGGGAATCCTGACCCGCACGTAGAGGTCTCGTCCCTTCCGTTCAAAACGCGGGTGGGGCGGAACTCGAACATGGAGGTACAGATCGCCGGCCGCCGCACCGTTCGACCCGTGCTCGCCTTCGGACGGGACGCGGACGCGCGAGAGGTCGGCAACGCCAGGCGGAATCCGCACGTCCAGCGTGCGCGCGTGGCCGTCGTGCTTCACGGTCACGCGACGGGTCACGCCGTGATAGGCCTCTTCGAGCGTCAACTCGATCTCGAGCTCGAGGTCGCTGCCCCGTCGGTTTCGGGCGCCCCGCGACGATCTGGTCCGCCTTCCGGCCTCCGGGCCACCGCCTCCGAAGAAGGTCCTGAAAAAATCCGAGAACGGATCCTCGTCGCCGAAGATTCGATGCATTTCCTCTTCGGTCATCGCCCGGTATCCGCCGGTCTCTCCGCCGAAGCCTGATGCCCACGCGCCCCCGAACGGCGATCCGCCCGGAGGCTGGGCCTGGTCGTACATCCGCCAGTTGCTCCCGAGCTCGTCGTAGCGCCGGCGCTTGTCCGGATCTCCGAGAACCTCGTACGCCTCGTTGATGGCCTTGAAGCGAGCTTCCGCGTTCTTGTCGCCCGGATTGAGGTCCGGGTGATGCTTCCGCGCCAGCTTGCGGTACGCCTGCTTGATTTCTTTCTCGGTCGCGGTTTTTCCCACCCCGAGCGTGGCGTAGTAGTCCTTGAATTCCAACTCATTCTCCCTGGCGTCTGGCGCCAGCCCGCCAGACGCGCCGCGCTTCAGCCCGCGAGCATTTCGCTCAGCCGGTCGAGTTCCTTTGCAAGGCGCTGCCTTCCGTGATCGTCAGACAGGGATTCGTCGCACGTCATCGGGCGGAGGCGCTCGAGCGCCTCTGCGATTGAGAGCAGCCGTTGCACGCCGGCCAGATTGATCCCGACCTCGTCCACGAGATGCTTGATGAGCCGCAGGCGCCGAATTTCGTCGGGAGAGTACACGCGAACGCTTCCAATCACTCGCGTCGGTTGAACCAGGCCGAGCCGCTCGTACTTCCGCAAGGTCTGCGGGTGCATTCCGAGCAGCCTCGCCGCCATACTGATGAAATACAGCTCTTCCTTGTTCCGCATAGAACACCGATCTTGCTATGAGTCGAATGTAGGTGCTGATACGGCCCGTGTCAAGCCGTGGTAGAGTATGACTGTAACAGCCTGAAGTTAAATGACTTATTGAGAGGACCACGATCGGGCTGGGCCGCCGGATGATGAGATCGGAACCGGTCGGAAGGCCATCGGCAGGCGGGCCGGCGCGCCACTGCGACCTCCGCTCGTCGGCCACCTCTTGACCGGCCTCAAAGGGACCTCGCATGAGGCTCGAGGCTGGTTGGCGCGGCTCGGTTCCTCGAGCGGAATTCAACTACTTGACCGCGCTCCCGACGGAGCCCCATCATCACAAGAACCGGCGGCGGGTTGTACCGATGCGGCAACCCCTGGAATGAAGGGTTCTTCTTGAGACTGCTGCACTTTTCCGACCTTCACCTGGACGCGCCCTTCGAATGGGCACGTCCTGCGGTCGCGCGCAAACGAAGGCAGGCCCTTCGGGACGTGCTCGTCAGAATCGTCGAGCTGGCCGAGAGCGAACGGGTGGACGGCGTGCTCTGCGGCGGAGACCTCTTCGAGCAGGATCGCATCGCGAGCGACACCGGAGAGTTTCTACGGACGACATTCGCGCGGCTCGATCCGATCCCGGTGTATGTCGCCCCGGGCAACCACGACTGGCTGAGCGTGACTGGCCTGTACGCCCGGACGCGGTGGTCGTCGAACGTGCACGTATTCAGGAACTCGCGTTTTTCGCCGGCCGAACTTGCCGACGGGATCACGTTGTGGGGCGCGGCCCATCTCTCGGCCGCCGGAACCCCCGACCTCCTGTCAGACTTCCGCGCCGAGCGTCCGGGACTGAACCTCGCGCTTTTTCACGGATCGGAGCTCGGAGGACTGCCTCACGAGATCGACGGCAAACGTCCGCATGCGCCGTTCTCGGCCACCGAGCTCGAGCGAGCGGGGATCGCCCACGCCTTTCTCGGGCATTACCACGCACCGCAGGACGGAGAGCGGTTCACCTACCCGGGCAATCCGGATCCGCTCAGTTTCGGGGAGCGGGGATTGCGGGGCCCGGTTGTGATCACGCTCGGTCAGTCGGGCCTCGAGGATCGCCATCGGCACGCGGTCGCGGTCTCACACGTCCACGACCTTCAAGTTGACGTGACGGGCAGCTCCGGCCGCCAGGCTATTCGGGACAAGGTCGGCGCGCTGTTGAGCGGCCTCGACGGGATCGCCCGCGTCACAATCGAAGGGGCGCTCGCGCCGGAAGTCGTCTTTGCCGACGACGACCTGGACGGCATCGGAGATCATCTCGATGCGGTGGTCGTCCGGCGCGGAACCCTCCGCGTGCTCTACGATATCGACGTGATTCAGGGTGAGGCGACGGTCCGCGGACAGTTCGTACGTGACGTCAGGCAGTCCGGGTTGACCGAGGATGACTGCCGCCGCGTGATCACGACCGGCCTTCGGGCGCTCGAAGGGCGCAGCGACCTCGAGGTGGACTGAGGTGAGGATCATCTCGGTTGTGGCACGGCAGTTCGGACCGTTCACCGAGAAGACCCTCGAGTGCGCGGAGGGTCTGACGCTCGTCTGGGGGGCGAACGAGGCGGGAAAGTCTTCGTGGCACGCGGCGCTGTACGCCGGGCTTTGCGGCGTCCGGCGCGGAAGGGGCGCATCGCGTTCGGAGGACCGGGCCTTCAGGGACCGCCACCGGCCGTGGGATGGGGACGCCTGGACGGTGGAGCTCCTGCTGGACCTCGCGGACGGGCGGAGAATCCGGCTGCAGCACGATCTGGACGGCACGCGCGAGTCGCGGGTCTGGGACGATGCGCTCGGACGGGATGTGGCGGCCGAGATCACCCACGACGGCATGCCGGACGCGTCGCGCTGGCTTGGTCTGGATCGCCGGACGTTCCTCGCGGTGGCTTGTGTGCGCCAGGGCGAGATCCTCGCCGTTCGCGACGAAAGCGAGGTGCTGCGCGACTACCTGCAGCGCGCGGCCGCGTCGGCGGGATCCGACGGCACCGCCGCTGCCGCCATCGCGCGAATCGAGGACGCGCTCGGAGAATTGGTCGGAACGGAGCGAGCCGGGAGTACCAAGCCGCTTCGTCGCGCCCTCGATCGCGTCGCCCGGGCCGAGGCCGCGCTTGGCGACGTCAGAGGCGCCGCGGACCAATACCGGCTGGCGCTCGACGAAGCGGAGGCCCGGCGCGAGGAAGCCGACGCCGCCGAGCGTAAGGTGATCAAAGCCCGGCTCGCCCGCGCGTTGTTGGACCGGACTCTCGTTCGGTCGCGTGTCGATCGAATACGCGAACTCCTGGCGCGCCACCCGGCCGGAGCCCCGGTTCGCACTCACGAGGACTCGCTGATCGAGGAAGTCGCAGGAGCGCTGCGAGCCTGGGAAACGCGGCCCGAGGAGCTCGCGGTCGAGGGCCCGGCGATCGCCGACCTCCAGGAGCAGCTCGACGCACTGCCCGAAGCGCCGACCGGAGACTTCGTCGTCCACGAATCGGTCATCAAGGCCCATCGGACGCTCGGACGTGCCAACCAGGCTGTCGAGCTCCACGATTCGCAACAGCCGCTCGAGGCGGGACGTGTCTCCGCGGAGTCGGCGACGATCGCGCGGCTGCGCGAATACGCCCGTTCGCTCGATCAGGAAGTGCCGCCGCTCGATGCCTCGCTCGAGACCCGCCGGCGCCTGCGCCAGGCCGACCTCGACCGCCGTCTCGCCCGGCAGAAGTGGGGACGGGCGGCCGTCGCCGTGGCGGCGCTCAGTGGTATCGGCGGAATTGTCGCCGTGCAGTTCGACCAGTTGCCCGTCGCCATCGGCCTGTTCGTGCTGACCTCCGGCGCGCTCGTCTGGTGGGTCAGCCAGGCCGGAAGGGCGGCCGAGATCAGGCTGATCAACGAACTGCGCGACATCGACTCGCAGCTGGCTGACCAGCGACACCGTATCTCCCAGCTGTTGCGCCAGCAGCAGTCCGCCCGAGACGAGGCCGAGGCGCGCGGCATCAGTCCTGACGCTGAAGCGATGCACTCGGTCGTAGCCCGCCTCGAGGCGGAGGAACGCGGGCGAACCGACCACGAACGGTGGGCCCAGCTCCGTCTACACCTCAGCGAAGGCGTGACCGCTGCCGAGCACGCTCTCGAAGCGACATTGGTCGCCCGCGGCGTGGATGTCTCACGCGGACTGGACGCGGCGATCAAGCAGTACGAAGAGAGCTGTCTGCAGCGTCTCCGGCAGGCGGCGTCGGCGGGACGGCGGGCGGGATTGCAGCGCGAGCTGGCTGCTCGGGAAGCTCTCGAGCGAGCCCGTTCCGATGCCCGGGCTCGGCGTGAAGCCGCCGACCAGGACTTGCGCAGGACCGGCGAACGCTGCGGCATCTCCGGTCGTTCGGGCGACGACCTCGTGACGGCGTTGCGCAACTGGCAGGCCGAACGGCTGGGCGCCGCCAGGCAGTTCGAGCAGGACTCGCGTGACTGGGCCGAGCTCGAACACCTGCTCGGCGGCGCGACGCCGGAGCAAGTCGAGCGGGAAGCCCAGGAGACGTCTGCCCGGGTGAGCGAGCTTCGCAAGCGGCTGGGCGCCGAGGCGGACCTGGCCGGGGATCTCGACGAGATGGCCGCGGCGCTGCCGCGGCTCGAGACCCTCGCGCAGCAGGCATCCGAGACGGCGGCGGAAGCGCGCGGACGGGCAGCGCAGCTCGGTGCGGACCTTGGGAGCATCGTCGAATCGGAAGAGGAGCTGGCGGCGGCCGAGGCGGAGCTCGCCAGGGTTCGCCGGTTGGAATCGACGCTGAGAATGACGCTCGAGCACCTGATCCATGCGCAGGAGCGCGTGCACCGAGATCTGGCTCCGGTCCTGGCCGGAACGATGCGGAACTGGCTGGAGACCATCACGGACGGGCGTTACGTCGACGTGCGGGTCGACCCCGAGTCGCTCGAGATCACGGTATGCGATCCGGCCGGCCGCTGGCGGAGCGCGGATCGGCTCTCGCAGGGAACCACCGAACAGATCTACCTCGCGCTCAGGCTGGCCATGGCCCTGCACTTGACGCCCCGCGCCGAACCCTGCCCGCTGATCTTCGACGAGGTCACGGTCCAGAGCGACTCGCCGCGCTCGGACGCCACCTTGCGGACGCTGCATCAGCTGTCGGCGGAGCACCAGGTGATCCTCTTCAGCCAGGAGCAGCACGTGCTTGAGTGGGTCGGGCATCACGCGACGAGCAGGGACTCGGTCGTGCGCCTGGATCCGCCGCCGTTTTCGAAGAGCTGGCAGGCCGACCCCTCCAGGGACGGCTCGTGAGCTCGCCTGGGGCATTACTGGAAGAACTGTCACGACACCGGACGGCGTGGACCTCTCTTAACGGAAGAGCCAGGGCGCGCCTCCTACAGGCGTGCCTGGAACGCCTTCCGCGGGTGGCGGCATCGTGGGTGCGCCGGGGCTGCGAGGCGAAGGGCATCGACCCCGATTCCCCGCTGGCAGGGGAGGAGTGGCTCCTCGGCCCGGCGGCGGTCGCCCGTACCATCCGGCTGTTCCTCGACACGCTCGAGTCGGGAGGCGCTGCGGCGCCTTGTCCCTCGCGCCGTCTGATGAACGGCCAGACCGCCTTAGAGGTCTTCCCCCGCAGCATGTTCGACCGGTTGCTCTTTCTCGGCATGCGCGCGGAGGTGTGGCTGAAGCCCGGCGCACCGGACACCCGGGGGGCCCTGTATGTGGACAAGACGGCGGGCCGTCCAACAGGCGGCGGCGTGGCGGTGGTGCTCGGCGCGGGGAATGTCGCCGCCATCGGCCCTCTGGATGCGGTGACACTGCTCGTCATGTCCGACTACGTGGTGCTCCTGAAGCTCAATCCGGTCAACGAGTACCTGGAGCCGGTCATTGCCAATCTCTTCGCCCCCCTCATCGATGCCGGGTACCTCCGGGTGATGTGCGGCGGGCCCGAGGTCGGAGCCGAGTTGTGCAGGCATCCGCTGGTGGACCGGATCCACCTGACGGGCTCGCGGCGGACCTACGAATCCATCGTCTGGGGCGCGACCCCGGAGGAGCGGGCCCGAAGGAAGGCCGCGTCCGATCCGGTCACGCGAGTTCCGGTCACGGCCGAACTTGGCTGCGTGACTCCCGTGCTCGTCGTACCGGGACCCTGGAGTGACGGCGACCTCGAGTTCCAGGCCCGCCACGTCGCGTCGATGGTCACGCACAACGCGAGTTTCAACTGCGTCTCCGCCAAGGTGCTCGTGCTTCCGTCGAAGTGGGATCGCCGCGAGGCGTTTCTCGCGCGGATTGAGTCGGCGCTCTCGCGCACACCGGCTCGCCGGGCGTACTATCCGGGGGCGGGCGACCGGTACGCCGAGTTCATGCGCCACTATCCCGGCGCGAAGGTCCTGGGCCAACCGGTGCCCGGGGGCGTGCCGTGGACGCTCGCGTGTGACGTGACGGCGCGAGCCGGCGAGCACGCGCTCACCGAGGAGGCGTTCTGCGGCGTACTCGCCACAATCGAGATCGACTCGCCCGACGCGCCGACCTTCCTGAACCGGGCGGTGCAGGTGGCGAACCGGGAGATCTGGGGGTCGCTCTCGTGCATGCTGCTCGTCCATCCACGAACCCTGGCGGACCATCGACCCGAGGTCGATCGCGCCCTGATCGAACTTCGGTACGGCGCCATCGGCGTCAACGTCTGGTCGGGAGCGATCTTCGCCGTCGGCACGACAAGCTGGGGAGCGTACCCGGAACAGGACGGCTACTCGAACGCCTCGGGCGTCGGTGCGATGCACAATACGCTCCTGATCGATCACCCGCAGAAGTCGGTGATGTGGGCGCCCTTCCGGATTCGGCCGACGCCAGTCTGGTTTGCCAATCACCGGACGCTCGATGATCTCGCCCGCCGGATGACCGACTTCGAGGTCAGGCCATCGGTGCGCAAGCTGCCGGGGCTGCTCGCCGCAGCGCTGCGCGGGTGAGATCGCGCCGGGAGAATCACCTTGACACCCGGCGCCCCGGGTGCGCATAGTTGAACCTTCGTGGGGCGCGGCGATTTCACCGACTTGATGGGCCGCGCATGCCGGTCGCTTCGGGACTGGCGACCTTCTCTATCTAAGTCGCGGGCAGGCTCGCGACAAGAAGTCGCGGGCCTTTCGTTTTTTTGGGCGGGTGCTCCCGCGCGGCGCCTTCCCTGAGGTTCGGAAACTGGAGCCGAATTCCATCATGCAACACCTGCCGTACACCGTGTCTTCCGAGTCCGTCTCGGAAGGCCACCCGGACAAAGTCTGTGACTACATCGCCGACTCCGTCCTCGACGCCTACATCTCGCAGGACACCGAGAGCCACGTCGCCTGCGAGGTGATGTGCAAGAACAACTTCGTCATCCTCGGCGGAGAGATCACCTCCAAGGGCAAGGTCAACTACGAAGAACTGGTCCGCGCGGCAATCCGGGAGATCGGGTACACGGACGACAAGGAACCGTTCTGCTCGGAGTCCGTGCATCTGCTCATCGGCATCAGCAAGCAGGCCGCTGAGATCGACCAGGGCGTGACGGCTGCGAAGAACAAGGACGGCGAACAGGGCGCAGGCGATCAGGGCATGATGTACGGCTACGCGACTGACGAGACGCCGGAACTCATGCCGATGCCGATCCATCTCGCGCACGCCCTGACGCGCGGACTGGCGGCGGATCGGAAGACGGCGAAGTACCCGTGGATCCGTCCCGACGCGAAATCACAGGTCTCCGTCGTGTACGAACACGGCAGCCCGGTGCGCGTGTCCCACCTCCTCGTCTCCACCCAGCACTCGCCCGAGATCGATCAGTGCGGCATCCGCGACTACGTGAAGTCCGTGCTCGCGCCGCGCGCGCTGGGCCCGTGGTTTACCGCCGACGTCCAGGTGCTGGTCAACCCGACGGGCAGCTTCGTGCAGGGCGGACCGTCCGCCGACTGCGGCGTGACGGGGCGCAAGATCATCGTGGACACCTACGGCGGCGTCGGCCGGCACGGAGGCGGAGCGTTCAGCGGGAAGGACCCGTCGAAAGTCGATCGCACCGGCGCCTACTTCTGCCGGTTCGTCTCGCGCCAACTCGTGAAGAGCGGCGTCGCCAAGCGCGCCGAGATCCAGGTGGCCTACGCCATTGGCATGGCCCAGCCGATTTCGGTGAAGGTAGACACCTTCGGTACCGGCGATGAGCGCGCGGCGGTTGAGTTCGTGAAGACGTTCGATTTCAGGCCGCGGGCCATCATCGAGCGGCTGAACCTTCTGCGGCCGATCTACCGCCAGACCACCAATTACGGACATTTCGGCAAGGCGGGTCTGCCCTGGGAGGCCTAGCGCCTCTCGCGTGAGTGGTGTCGGCGGCTGACGGAGGATCGTTCGGCCGCCGATCTAGCCCGCGTTCGCCGCGACCCTGGCGAGCCGCTTGTTCCTGAGCTCCAGCCACATCGCTTCGACGCTCGACCGCAACTCCTCGGTCAGACCCTCGTATCGATCCGCCGGAGCCTGGTCCTCGCGCGGCTTCGGGTCGACCGGCGGACCGAAGCAGACCCGCGCCCGCGTTCGCCACGGCCTGCAGAGCGCGCGCCAGTCAGGCCGCTGATTCCTGGGCCACACTTCGTAGACGCCTTCGATGGCCACCGGCACGATGGGTACGCCAAGCTGGGCTGAGAGGATGGCCGCCCCTTTCTTGAACCGCCTGACCGTTCCATCGGGCGAACGCTCGCCTTCGGGGAAGAGCACGAGGATCTTCCCGTGCCGCAGTCCCGAGGCGCCGGCCTGCATCGCGCGCACGAGGTTCGCGTCGGGATCGACCGGCACCACGTTGAGGAAATGCGCGAGCCACCGCATCAACGGCGTCTCGAAGTACTCCGTTGCCCCGACGAAGAACAGCTGCCGGAAGGTCCGGAACGGCAGCATGCTGACCATCGCGAACGCGTCCAGGTAGCTCTGGTGGTTCGGGCTGATGAGATACGATCCGTCCCGCGGAATGTGCTGGCGGCCTGAGCCCCGGAGGCCGATGAGGAGCCAGGCGGCGATTCGCAGGATCTTCATCACCGTCCATGCCAGCGGATAGAACACGGGCCGCCGTTCGAGCAGCCCGCGGAGGAGCGGATCGTCCGGATTCTGCGCAAGAATCTGCTCCCAGGGATCGGCCGCGCCCGCCGAAGCGCGCCGCTCCGGCCGGTCCTTCGGAATGACGGCGTCGAGCAGGTCGCGAACGGTGAGGATCCGTTGAGCAGATTCGGCGGGAACGCTCATTCCGAACTGCTGCTCCAGCGTCGCCAGCAGTTCGACCCTCTCCATCGAATCCAGTCCCAGATCCAGGTCGAGGTTCGCCCGTGGGACGACGGCCATGCCGGGCTTGCACGCCTGGGCCACGATCGCCAATGCTCGCGCAACGGCTGGATCGGAAACCCAGATCTGTTCCTCCTCTGTCAAGGCCTCGGTCGGGGTCCCGTCGAGCTCGTGGCGGGAACGAGCGCGGTACAGCCTTTCGATCTCGAAGCGCTTCAACTTCCTGGTCGTCGTGCGAGGCAGTTCCTGCTGCCAGACCTCGAAGCTCAGCACGCGCTTGTGCGCCGGGAGGCGGATGGAGACGCCTTCGATCTCGAACCGGAGCAAATCGCGCGCATTCACGATCTTGCGCTCGCGAAGGAGCGTGTCGTTGGGAACGACGATCGCGTGGAGCCTCTCGGAGGCCGGATCACCGTCCCTCGACACCCCCAGCACGCAGATCTCCCCGATGAACGGCGAATGCGCGTAGTACGCTTCGATCTCCTCCGGATAGATGTTCTTGCCGCTCGCCAGGACGATGACCTCCTTCTTGCGCCCGGTGATGAACAGCCGCCCGTCCTTGTCCAGGTACCCAAGGTCGCCGGAGCGAAGCCACCCGTCGTCGAGCGCAGCGGCGTTCGCATCCGGCCGATTGTGATAACCCTTCATCACGATCGGACCCCGGATGAGGACTTCGCCGTCTGCGTTGTCGCCTCCTCCGCCGGACTCCTCAGAGGGCGCGATGCGGATCTCCACGCCTGACATCGCCGGCCCGACCGAATCGACATGCGGGTCGCCCATCGGCGTGATCGTGGCCGCGCCGGAGCATTCCGTCAGGCCATACGCCTGCAGGAGATTGAATCCCAGCCGGTAGAGCGAGCGCCCGATTCCCGGGTCCAGCCTCGAGCCGCCCGACACGAGGATGCGCATGTTGCGGCCGAGGGCCCGATGAACCGCCCGGAAAAGCAGGCGCCCGAGGTTCAGACGCAACCACTGCCGCAGCCACCCGTTCAGCCTCATGAGCCCTCGGGCCAGTACGCGAGCCGGCCACGGGGACGCGGCGATCCGTTCGGTCACGCGCTGGTGAATGAGGTAGTAGAACTGCGGCACGCAGCAGAACGCCGTGACGTCCCGTTCGGACAATCCGCGCAGGATCTCCGCCGTGTTCAATGTCTCGAGAAACACCACGCGGGCGCCGACCGACAACGGGAGCAGGAGGTTCGCGATCTGGGCGAGCGCATGGAAGAGCGGCAGCACGCCGAGGATGCTGTCCCGTTCGCTCAGGTCAACAACCTGAAGCGCAGCGTCACGCTCCGCCATCAGGTTTCCGTGGCTGAGCACCACACCCTTCGGGTCACTCGTGGTTCCGGAGGTGTACAGGATCACCGCGGTGTCGTCCGGTCGCGCCGGGCACGGCGCCAATCCATGCGGCCGGGGCGCCTCCAGCATTGGCTCGAGCCCAAGCACGCCAGCTCCGGCTCCCGACAGCAGAACGAGACGAGGCGGAACGGCCATCGCCGCACAGGCTTCCCGCATCGGCTGCAGGCAGCGCGGCGAGACGAAGGCGACGAGGGCGCCGCAGTCTTCGAGGATGGTCCGGATTTGCCCGGGGCCGTAGGAGGTGTCGAGCGGCACCGAGGCGGCACCGATGCGCATGACGCCGAGATAGGCCGCGCACCACCGTTCGTCGTTGTCCGCGAGAATCGCGCAACGGTCGGATGGTCCCACGCCGAGCTGTCCAAGCCCGGCCCCGACGCGCTCGGCCATTCCTTCCAGTGTCGCGAAATCGAATGAATCGACGCGGTCTCGCCGCTGGACCTCGACGGCCCGACTGGTGGGTACGCGTGCCGCCGCGGCGAGAAACAACTGGTAGAAGTTGGTCATCTGCCGGCGCGGGGCTCAGCGCGGAGGCCGCCGGCTGGACGCTTCACGCCAGTCCCAGGGAGTGAGGCTCCAGACGGCCCCTTCCACGACTGGCGCATCGCTGGCGGTGCGGTTGGTGAGGAAGCCCGTCTGGACGGCGCCCATCTTCCGCATGACGGCATGGGCCCGGATGTTGGCGAGGGGAACCGTCGCTTCGAGGCGGCTGATCGCGAGGGAATCGAAGCCGAACTTCAGGATTTCCCTTGCACATTCAAGGAAGAGTCCAGTGCCCCAGTACGGTCTCGCAAGCAGGAACCCCCACTCCGCGAGGTCACCGCTCGTGTTCAGCCGCCTCAGCTGGAACAGTCCCGCCGCGAGCTTGCTGTCGTTGGGCACCACGGCGAAGCAGCAGCATTCGGCTGCGCGCCTGCGCGCCTGCGCCCACTCGATGAAGTGCGCGAAGGCGTCGGCGTTCGACGGCGGAGGAGCCAGGTGTTGACGAACCTCGCTATCCGAGAGGACGGCAGCAAGCGGGACCGCGTCGGATTCGTCCAGCTCGCGCAGCGTCGCATGGGGACTACGGATCCAGGGCAATCCTCCGGCGACCGCCATCCAGCTCGAGGGCCGCACGACAGGGTTGGAGAGGACACCCGGCCAGACGACGGGACGGCCAGCGGCTGGAGCTGAACAGTCATTGCGCGGAGGGATCGTCGTGGCCATCGTCGTGTGGCTCGGTGTCTCGGTCATCAACCCGGCGGCGTGGATCCGTCTGTACGAGCTTCCCACTCCCGGTACGTCGGTCCGGACGCGCGCCCCTCGCGGACTGCCTTGTCTCGATACATGTTCCGATCCGCCGCGCCGATGAGATCCGCGGCCGTTTCGCCGTCGGCCGGATATGTGGCCGCGCCGGCGCTGAGCTCGAGGCGGGCCCGCTTCGACGGCACCGGTTCGAACACGAGCGTCGAAACGGCGGCCTGGAGATCCTTGCGGCGGCGTTCGGCGAGATCGAGGCCGCAGTTGCTCATCACCACCACGAACTCGTCGCCTCCGAAGCGCGCGCAGACGTCGTAGACGCGCAGCGATCCGCGAAGGAGCCTGGCGACCTCCTGCAGCGCCCGATCGCCGACCTGGTGGCCGAACTCGTCGTTGATGCTCTTGAAACGGTCCATGTCGAGCAGGAGCACGGCGACCGGTTCCGCGCGCCGCGATGCACGCGCCAGCGCCTGCGCGAGATGGCGCTCCATGTAACGCCGGTTCGGCAGGCCGGTGAGAACGTCGGTCAGCGATTGCTCTTGTGCTTCTTCGAAAACGACGGCGTTGGCGAGCACGGCGGCGGCTTGAGGCGCGACCCTCGCCAGCACACGGCTGTGGTCCGGGCGGTAGATGCCGGAGGCCGTGTGGGCGACGACCAGCGCCCCCGTGACCCGGTTCCCGTGCACCAGCGGGGTGATGATCGATGATTTGAGCGCGATCCCGGACTCCCCCCGCGCCGAGGAGTGGGTGCGGAACCAGTCGCCCAGAGCATTGACCGACGGGGCAGAAAGCGACCGCAGCAACTCCTGATGGGTTCCGGTGGCCTGACGGCACACGAGCCGTCCGGTCGCGCGCTCGGCCAGGAAGACCGCCAGGGAGCTGAACGGCACGAGGCTGAACAGTCTCGAGGAGATGAGCGCAACGGTGTCCGAGACGCGCAGGCTCGTGCCGAGCGCCTGCGCGAACTCACGAAGAAGCGCGTCCTCATGGTGCGCACCGGCGATGTCCTCGAGCGCCTCGGGCGATGCGGCGCCGCTTGCCTGCGTGCCGCCAGGATTGGCCGCGGCGGCCGCCACTTCGCGTTCCCGGTAGCGGCGCTCGAGCGCAGGCAGGACCTCGATGAAGGCCTCGACCAGGGCCGGGTCGAGGGCCGCGCCGGCATTCTCCCGAATGGTCGCGATGGCCTCGGCAAAGGTCCGGGCGGGACGGTGAGGACGGTCCGCCAGCAGCGACGTGAAGCAATCGACGACGGCGAGAATGCGCGCACCGACGGGGATATCCTGCCCCCTGAGCCCGAGCGGGTACCCGCGGCCGTCCCATCGTTCGTGATGCCCGAGCACGATCGGCGAGACCGGACTCGGAAATGGGACGGAACGGATGATCGCCTCGCCGATCCGCGAGTGCGTCTTGACCTTCTCGAATTCCTCCTGCGTCAGCCGCGTCGTCTTCGACAGAATGTTCTCTGGAACCGCGAGGTTCCCTACGTCGTGCAGCAGGGCAGCCGTCCTGAGGGCGATAAGCTCCGGGGCCGACATCCCGACCGACGCCCCGAGGCCCTCGACGTAGGCGCGAAATCGATGAAGGTCGTTGTGCGAGGTGCCGTCCCGCGCCTCGATGGCCAGCGCGAGCGCCTCGATGGTGGCCAGGTGAGCATCGGTTTCAGCGCTGGCCGAATTCTCGCCCCCGGGGTCCATCGCCGGATCTCGCGAGGACGTCAGGCGGTTCCACTTCTCCCGCAGCGTGAAGAACATGGTGCGGCCGGTCATCCGGCGCCTCCCTCGGAGCTCGCACTGGATGGCAGGGAGCCGTCCGCGTTCCAGCTCTCGCCGACGCGGCTTCGAGCGGACTCCAGCAGCGCCTCGAGCGTGTCGCCATCGAAGGGGGCACAGGCGAACCCGACGCCGACGCGGCCGAAGAGTTCTCCCGGCACGCGATCCGGCGCGAGGGTGGCGAGCCGGGTCGCCGCGAGCTCGCCGGCGGAGCGATCGCAGTGAGGCATGAGCACGACCAGCTCACGATCGCTCGTGCGGAACACCAGGTCGGCCATCCGGGTCGCCTGTGTGGCGGCGACCGAGGCCGATGACATCAGCGTGTCGTCGCCATCGACGTGCAGGCACAGGACGCCGAGTGATCGTTGCAGATCGCTCGTCCAGAGCTGGTCCGTCTCCAGCAGCCGGCGCTGGAGGGCCGTGTCGGACGAGGCCTGGGGCTCGGAGGGAACCCCCCACTCGACTTCTCGCTCCCTGAACGCCCGGGCGAACGCCTCCGAGACACCTGCCGAGACGGTTTCGAGCAGTTCCCGCTGCCCATCGCTGAACGCGTTGTATTCGGTGGAGTAGAGGGCGAGGGCGCCGACGGCGACACCATCGGAGACGAGCGGGACGGCCAGCGCGCTCTTGAGCCGGGGGTCGAGCCCGTCGGCGCAGTCCGCCAGATCGAGCGCCGGGTCAGCGTTCAGGATGCTCTCCCGCGTCGCCGCCACCCAGCCGCTGGCGCCGCGACCGACCTGGATTCGACGGCCGCGAACGAGCGTGTCGCCGAATCCGGACGCCCACGTGAGCACCAGCTCGTCGGAGAGCTGGTCGGCCCAGTAAAGCGCCACGAGCGAGGCCGGCGCCATCTGCCGGAGGTGGCGCGAAACGGCTTCGGCGGTCTCGCCGAGCTCGGCGTGCGGCGGCAGCGACGCGATGCTCTGATAGAGCTGCAACACCGCTTCACGGGCATTGATCCGGGCCTGGAGCTGCGTCAGGTCGGAGGCACCCGCATACGCATGCGCCTCTCGCGCGCTGGCGGCGATTCGGTCGAGCAGCTCGGGAATGACGACCGGTTCGTCGGGATCGTTCTCGAAGTCGACCGTCATGAATGCCTCGACCACCCGCGGGTCGTACATCGTGCCGCTCCGGTCGCGGATGATCGTCAGCGCCTGGTCCCGCGTCAGCGCGCGCCGGTACGGCCGATGCGACGTCAGCGCGTCGTAGCAGTCGACGACCGACAGGATCCGCGCCGCGATCGGGATGGCATCGCCCTGCAATCCGTCCGGATAGCCGGTGCCATCCCAGCTTTCGTGATGGTGACGGACGATCGGCACGACAGGATACGGAAAATCCACGGCCGCGAGGATGTCCGCTCCGAGGGGAGCGTGGAGTTTCATCCGTTCGAATTCGGCGGGCGACAGCTTCCCGGGCTTGTTCAGGATGTGTTCGGGCACCGCGATCTTGCCCATGTCATGCAGCAGGGCCGCGGCCTTGATGGCACGGATTTCCCCGGGATCCGCAACGCCCAGCTTGGTGGCCAGCTCGACCGCCGCCGCCTGGACCCGCCGGATGTGGCCGTGCGTGACCTGGTCCTTGGCGTCGATCGCCATGGCGAGCGTTTCGACAATCCGCAGGTAGAGCTTGTTGAGCTGGCCGAGGTGGACATTCTCGTCCTCCACCCTGCCCATCGAAGACTTGAACGTGAGATAGGAGACCAGCAGCAGCGGCGCGATGAACGCCATCGTGATCAACGAAACGTCCGGCGAGTTCACGGTCACGAGGAGCGCGATCGAAGCGCCGCCGAAGAAATTCAACGAAACCCAGAGGAAGTACTTCCGCCACAGCACGATCGGCGAGGTCCCCGACTCGGTCGCCACCGCCAGCGCGTTCAGCACGCTGTTCAGGAGGAAGTAGAGCGTGGCCAGCGCGACGACCGGGAGGCCGATGGTCGACAGGTCGGACTTGACAACCGTGAGAGGCGGGACCCCCGCCAGCCCGTAGTACACCGTCGCGGAGGTCCAGACCGAGAACGCCGGCTCGGTGACGTTGAAGGCAAACTGCCTGAGGTTCCAGTGGCGGCGAGTGATCGAAACGGCGAGTCCGTCAACGGCCGCCGCGATGGTGGCGGGCCCGGTGCCGAAGAGCAGCACCATGATGAAGACGAAGGTCTCCGACACCGACAGCCGAGCGTTGAGCGCGGGAATCTTCACGGCGAAGGTCCCGCTGACGAGCATCAGGGCGAGCAGAATGAACCACTTGGACCAGAGGCGGGATGTCTCGAGCGTGGCGATCGAATGGACGGCGGCCGACACGCCTCCGACGACCACCACCGCGATCAGCGCGTAATGCGCCGTTTTGAGCCAGCCTGGTTTCATCGCCTCTGCCCGCCGTCGACTGGACAGTCCTCGGGCGTTCCCGGGGCCGTCAACGGGATACCCACCCAAGACTCGTGCCAGCCCTTGGCTCGCGCCAGCCTGTGCACTCGCGTGCCATGGCGATTCTATTCACCTGCGGCAACAGGCACAAATCTCCAGAGAATGTAGCCCGCATTTCGAGGAACCTTCAGTTCCGCGGGGGAGCCGGTCGTCCAGCGGTGAGCGAGGACCGGCCAATCAATTGGCCACCGTCGGTCGTGACCTCGAGCCGGAGGGCCGTATCTTCTCTTGTCGGCGCCACTTGGGCGCTCGACCAGAGGAGGAATCCTTCCTGGCGCCCGCCGACGATGTTGTGGGTGACCGACGAGGAGATGAGCCGGCCATCACGATACCAAAGTAATGCGACGCTGTCGCGAAGGCCGAGCGGCGCCACCAGGCCGGTCACCGCATACACCCGGCCGGACCAGTTGGCGGGCAGTTGACCAACCGGATCGCCAATCCTGAGCGCCTGCCTGTCGAGCGCCAGCCCGAACGAGGTGTTGACCAGCCGAAGCGGAGCCGGGGGTATCCAGGGCCTGGCGAAATCGACTGCGGCTACGAGGGCGACGGCCCCGGCCGCGATCGGCCCCCACGTCGCGCCGCGGGACAGGGCAGAGGGCCGGCGGGCGATCGTCACGAACCCGGCGAGCGCCGACAGGGCGGCCATCCTGATCGACGCCGTATTGCTGATGCTCCAGAGAATGGGCAACGCCACATTGACGCACGCGAAGAGGTTGAACGCGAAGAAGCCGCCGGCCAGCAGCCGGCGCCGGGAGAGGTGTCGATCGTAGACGACGTCGAGCGTCGAGAGGACCGCGGAGGCGGCGACCAGCGCCACAAAGAGCATGTTCTTCGACCAGGACGTGGCGCTGGCGTAGTAGATCGGGAGGATGAAGAACAGGATCTGCTGATAGAAGTTCTTGTTGACGTAGTTGATCCCGACCCGCAGCCACCGCCACCGCTTCGACGCGGGCTCTCCGGCGCCCGCCGTGCGATTGAGCAGCAGGCTCGTCGTCCAGATGAAGAGAATGTGGAACCCGGCGACGCGAAGAAACGTGTGGTGGCGGGAGCCGACCCACATGAAGCCGACGCCTAGCCCGAGGGCGTACAGGCTATGCGCCCACCACAGTACGCCCTCGTGGCGTTGAACGAACTCCCAGGCCGGTCCAAGCCAGCCGGGAAGATGCACTCGAATCCGGGTTTCGAGCGGGCGCACGGCCCGTCAGTGTATCGCTCAACCACCGCCCGGCGAGCACGAACCGCCAATCGACGCCGATCCGGAGCTCGACGAGCCTCCAAGTCCGAACGTCGAGAACTGCTTCTCCAGTTCCTGGCTGTGACAGTTCGGGCAGGCGGGCTTGCGCGTACCGATGACGAGGGCTTCGAACCGATGGCCGCAGGCGCGGCACTGATATTCGTACAAGGGCATGAGGCGTTCCTTCCTTGCAGCGCGAGGACAACACTCCCAATGAGAGATTCAGCATACTCCGAGATCGTCACAATCGAACCCGCTCTCACCTTCGGCGAGGCAGTCTGCTGGGTGACGAGCCTCGGGTCCGGAGGGAAGGCGGGGAGCTCGTGTGCTAGAGTGATTCCTCCAGACCCCTCATCCCGCCCGCCTGAAGAGCTGCATCACGAGCCGCGGCCGGGCGCCCCGTCGTCAGGGAACCGAACCCATGAGATTCCGCACCATCATCGAGCCGTTCCGGATCAAGTCGGTCGAAGCGGTCAAGTTCACGCGGCGTGAAGACCGGCAACGGGCATTGCTCGAGGCAGGGCACAACGTCTTTCGCCTCCGGGCCGAAGATGTCCTGATAGACCTGCTGACCGATTCCGGAACGGGGGCGATGTCCGCCGCGCAGTGGGGAGCCCTGATGCAGGGCGACGAGTCGTATGCGGGAAGCCGCTCCTTCTATCGCTTCGAGCGCGTCGTCAAGGACCTGACGGGGTTCGCGCACATCATCCCGACACATCAGGGCCGGGCGGCCGAGCGAATCCTGTTCCACACAGTGCTGCACCCTCGCGACATCGTGCCGAACAACAATCACTTCGACACGACGCGGGCGAATATCGAGGTCGAGGGCGCGGAGGCGCGGGACTTAGTGATTCCTGAAGGACGGGTGCCGCAGCTCGATCACCCGTTCAAGGGCAACGTCGACCTGGCGGCCCTCGAGCGCACCCTGGCCGAGGAGGGGAGCCGGATCCCGCTGGTCATGGTGACCGTGACCAACAACTCCGGCGGCGGCCAGCCTGTTTCGCTCGAGAATCTGCGTGGGGTCCGTGCGCTCTGTACCCGGTACGGAAAGCCGCTGGTCCTCGACGCGTGCCGCTTCGCCGAGAACGCGTACTTCATCAAGCTCCGGGAGCAGGGGCAGTCGGAGCGCACGCCGAAGGAAATCGCGCAGGAGATGTTCTCGCTCGCCGACGGGTGCACGATGTCGGCGAAGAAGGACGGGCTGGCGAACATCGGAGGATACCTGGCCCTCAACGACAGAGGGTGGGCCGAGGCGGCCCGCAACCTCCTGATCCTGACCGAAGGATTCCCGACCTACGGGGGCCTCGCAGGCTACGATCTGGAGGCCATCGCGCGGGGGCTCGAGGAAGTCGTCGAGGAACCGTACCTGCGATACCGGATCCGGTCGACCGGCTACCTCGGCGACAAGCTTGCCGCGGCAGGCGTCCCAGCCATTCGGCCCTCGGGCGGTCACGCGATCTATCTCGACGCGCAGGCGCTCTTGCCGCACATTCCGCCGCTCGAGTACCCCGGCATCTCGCTCGTCGCGGCCCTCTATGTCGAAGCGGGCATCCGCAGCGTGGAGATCGGCAGCGTCATGTTCGGGCTTCATCCGGACGGGACCGAGACGCCAGCAGCGATGGAACTCGTCCGACTCGCCATCCCGAGGCGGGTGTACACGCAATCTCACATCGACTATGTGGCAGAAGCGGTGATTGCCGTGGCAGGTATGCGCCACGAGCTGAGAGGCTACCGGATCGCAAGCGCCCCGAAGGTCCTGCGCCACTTCACGGCGGCGTTCGAGCCGCTGGCGTAGGCGCGGCGGGAAATCGCTGGTGGTGGCGGCGCCGTGTGACGGCCGATGGGCGCCCCGGGGGGTGGAGGAGAAAACCCGGAAGCCAGCCCGGAGCCATCTACGCGCGCTGCCACCACCAGCAAAATCGATGCGTGGTTCATGCCTGTCTGAAGCCTGACACCCGGGACGCTATCCCATCTCCTTCCGCAGAAGAGCACGCCACCCTTCCGGATGAGTCGCGCCCCGGGCTCAGGCCGACTGCAGGGCCGCGGCCCGCTCAGTTCGCCAGGAACTCACGGGTCAGCCGGGCCCAGTCCTCATCCCGCAGGAGCGTCGGGGGCGGTACGACGAACTCCCCACCGTCGGCTGCGGCCACGCCAAGCGACGTTTCGAAGAAGCGCGACAGCCGCGAACCCTCGTCGCGCATCCAGGTGCGAGCGACGTCTCCGGTCCGGTACCGGTCGAGCGACGCGTCTGCAGGAATCATGGCGAAGAGCCAGCCTCGCTCGTAGGGATCGCGGTGGAGCAGTCCCGGATCCAGGCGAACGCCCTGGTTGACCGCGGAAATCGTTCCGGAGATCGGCGCGATGATGGCGGCCTGGCGGCCGGAGTTGCGAATGACGCCGACGCGGTCGCCTGCACGGACGACCGTGCCGGGGGCCGCCACCGAGATGCCGCTCAGTCCCGGAAAGATGCGCTGCGCCAGGTCGTCGAGTCCGACCGTGACGCGGCGCAGCCCCGTGCGCCGGAGCCAGGTGTGGCCGGGCGCGTAGAAGATGCGGTCGCGCCAGAAGAGCCCGCCGACCCGCACAACACCGAGCGACCGCCGCCTGAGCGCCTCGAATCCCTTCATGCCGGACAGGTAGAAGAAGACGGGAATCGAGAGCACTGCCAGAACGAGGAGCAGGAGGCCGAAGCGAATCGTGATCCCCGCGATGAAGACTCCGATCGACTCGAGCACGTAGTAGATCGTATCCATGGTCGTGCCTCTTTCGGTGGCATCAGTCCGTGCGCTAGTGCACTTGCGGCGGCCGGTGGCACATCGTGCAGTCGTCGGCCGCGAACGCCTTCTTCCCGTCATGGCAGGCGCCGCAGGCGCGTCCCGCCTTCATCGTGTCGTGCGTGATCGCGCCGCCCTCGGTGGGACGGCCCGCCTCCAGGATCTTGAAGAGGCGGGGGTGGCATGACGTGCAGCTCGGCTTCGCCTCGTCCACGTGGCTCTCGTGATTGAACGTCACCTTGCCCGGGCTGTCGCCGGTTTGCGGCAGCGCGAACCCCTTGGGCAGGCGGGGCAGCCTGGACTGCGAAAACGCCGTGCCGGCGAACAACGCGCCTGCCAGGAGCAGGACCAGCGCTGTGAAGCTTGCGTATCTACGCATGGGGATCCTCGCCATCAGTCAGGAAGAAAGTCCGGGCCAGCTGATCCCAGTTCTCGGGATCGAGGTTTCTCGCCATGCCGGAGACCGGCGTGCCGCCATCCTGCGCCAGGGCTCCCAACCCGGAAGCGAGCCGGAGCTGCAGGTTCTCGGCGACTTGTTCCATCCACCGCCGGGCCACTGGCCCGGACAGGAGGTTGGTCATGTTGGCGCGAAGGCGATGCGGCTGAACCTTCAACAGCCAGCCCGAGCCGTACGGGTCGTCGTGCAGCACCTGCCGCGTCTGCGAAACCTCGGGGTTCACGGCGATGACCGTGCCGTCGATCGGAGAGAGCATGTCGATCGTCTTGCCGTCTGAGGTGAACTGCCAGGCGCGGTCGCCCTGGCTGACCTGCGAGCCGAGCTTCGGCAAGGCCACGGCCATGGACGGCCCGACCAACTTCGCGGCGAAGTCGGTCAGCCCGACGGCGACCAGGCCCGACGCGGTGGACTGCGCCCAGGCGTGGCCTTTGTGGAACAGGCGGTCGGCCGGCAGCGAGAACCACTCGGTCAGGTTCGTGCGCGGTGTCACGCTTGCCACTCTCTCTCGCGCGGCTGCCCGCCTGCCGGGGAAGACGAATCGCCAGAACGGGATGAAGGCGGCGAGGAAAACCACTCCCAGCAGATACTCGACCATCTTGGCCGAGTAGAGCGTCAGGATGTCGTGCGGAATCATGCATGCCTCCGTTCGTGGCTCCTGTACTCGGCCAGCTCGCCCAGCACGGGCATCCGATTGACGATCCACCGGAAGACCTGCACGCCGAGCGTCACGAGCGCCAGCGAGCCCGCGATCTCCATCCAGCTCGGAAAGTACCGCTCCGGCGCGTTCCAGTTCATCGCGATGACCGAGACGTTGAGCCGGTTGATGACGATGCCGAGAACCGTCCAGGCCGCGGTAAAGCGGACGAGGCGCACGTTGCTCGACCGGGATCCCCAGGCGAAGAGCGCGCACGGGAGGGCGACGAACCCGAGCATCTCCACCAGGAACCAATAGCCGTACGGGGTATTGAGCAGATCCCACCGGCCGAGGTCGGCGACGCCCTGGAGCTTGACGAAGAAGTAGGCGAAGAGCACCACCGAGGCGGCCCTCGCGAGGCCGAGCGCCAAGCGGTCGAGATTCACGGCGTGATCCACCCGCGAGGCGAACGCCTTGTGCGAGACCGCGCTCTCGAAGATCACCATGCTCAATCCGGCCGCGATCGCGGAGATGAAGAAGTACGCCGGGATGAAGGGCGAGTACCAGAGCGGGTGAAGCTTGGTCGGCGCCATCAGGAAGAGGCCGCCGAGCGATGATTGGTGCAGCGTCGAGAGCACGACCGCCATGATCGTGAGCGGCAGGGTCAGCTTGACCGCCCACGTCCGGGCCTTCGGCCAGTTGAGCCACTCGAAGACCGGCGGCAGGAATTCGAGCGCCAGCACGGTGGTGTAGAGGCAGACGCACCATGCGATCTCGAACATCACCGACGGCCCGCCCCAGGACACGAAGATCGGGACGATGAGGTTCCACGGCCGGCCGAGATCGGCCGCCAGGCCAAGCACGGCGAAGAGGTAGCCGAGGAACGCCGTCAGCATGGCGGGACGGACGATCGGGTGGTATTCCTCCATGCCGAAGATGTAGACCGTCGTCGCGATGGTGAAGCCGCCCGCCGCCAGTGCGACGCCGCTCAGCATGTCGAAGCCGATCCAGATCCCCCACGGGGTCGTCTGCGTGAGGTTGGTGGCCGCGCCGAGACCGAATACGAACCGGTACAGGAGCGCGGGCAGCCCGACGCCGAGAATGACGGCGACCACCGCGTTGCCGGGCGTGATCAGGCTCTTCAGGTACTCGCCGAAGGACATCCCCATCAGGAGCTTTTCCGACACCCAGCTCCGAGAACTCACGGCAGCAGCGACGGGGCTGTTCATCGGGACCCTCCTTGGTCTGCGGTCGACTCGGCTGCGACCTCCGCCCGCCGCCGGCTGAAGGTGTAGAGCCCCATCAGCAACGGAGGCCAGATGGTCAGGACGAACGGAACGGCCGCCAGGGAGGCCTGCGTCAGCGACGAGTAGGCGTAGGACCCGAGGTCGGCGGGCAGACCGAGCTTCTCGAACGGGACGTCGGTCAGGTATAGCCAGCTGGTGCCGCCGACTTCGTGCTCGCCATAGATGTGGCGCACGTACTTCGAGCCTGGCCGGTAGATGCGGTCGCGGGCGACCTCGAGCAACTCCTCACGCTTGCCGAACATCAATGCGCCGCTCGGACAGACCTCGGCACAGGCCGGCGGCTTGCCTTCGGCCTGGCGCGTCGCGCAGAACGTGCACTTCCGGATGTAAGGCGCCGCCTTCTCGTACTCGAATTTCGGCACGCCGAACGGGCAGGCGACCATGCAGTAGCGGCAGCCGAGGCAGCGGCTCTTGTTGTAGACGACCGGGCCGGTCGGCGTCTTGTCGAGCGCCCGGACCAGGCAGGCCGACGCGCACGCCGGCTCGAGGCAATGCATGCACTGCCGCTTGATGAAGCGGACCGGCTGCAGGTTGGCCTGGCCCGCGGGGCGATTGACCACCGTGAAGACCCGGGTGTCTGTCGAGCGAACCGTTTCGAACACGGCGGTGTCGGCGGACATCGCCGGTTCGGGCAGGCCGTTGGCCTCCGAACAGGCGGCTTCGCAGCCCCGGCAACCCGTGCACAGGGTCGTGTCCACCAGCACGCCCCTGCGCTCGGCGTTGACGACCGCCAGCTCTGTCGCCTGAACGGTCCGGGGCGCCGCGACCACGGCCCCAGCACCCGTCGCGCCGGCGACCTTCAGAAAGGTGCGTCGACTCAGCTTCATATGCGAATCTCCGTTCGCGAGTTGTGGCCGGGACCTACGCCCGCTGGCTCGAGGCCAGCCACGACGAGGCGCCGACGAGCATGAGACCAGCAAGTGCGAGCAGGAGTCCGATGATCATCGGAAGACCTCCGTTCTGTGCGCTTGGGCCACCACCGGCTCCGGACCGGTCTGGCTGTGCGCACGCATCCGCGCAAGCACTTCCTGGAAGAGGGGACACGCTTCGAAATCGTGCGCGAGGCACGGATTCGCAGACGCAATCCGGTCGAGGGGGACCATCTTCTTGACCGGGTAGGCCTGGCAGAAGAGCATCACGACTTCCTTGAGATACGGGCAGGACATCGGCTCGCCCTTTCTCCTCCGCCTGAGGAGTCAGCAAGGGGGCTGCCAGAAGGCAAAGCCGTGCGAGCCTGTCATGTAACTATCATTGAATCAATCAGTTACTGACATGAAGTTCTCCCGGATCCTGGCCGGATGACGAGATCCGGCGTTGAAGACGTCAACAGCTACTCGCGGTATTCAGCGGCGAGCGAGCGGGGTCAGACGGAGGAAATGGCCAGAAAACGGGCCGACTTGAGTTTCTTTACGCTGCCGTTGCGATTTTCAGCGGATGCGTGCCGGGCTGATGCACCCGGACGCACGACGAGGAGGAGTTGGAGCCGCAAGGGCAGCTCCGCGAGAGCTCGTGGAAGTGCTTCGAGCAGGCGCACCGGCGCGGGAACCCGTCACGCCGGGTGCGGCACGTCCTCCTCGGACTTGCGAAGGTTGTACTTCTTGATCTTGTTGTAGAGCGTCACCCGGTCGATGTCGAGGATGCGGGCGGCGTGCGTGACGTTGCCCCCGGCCTGGTGCAGGATCGCGGCGATGTGGCGGCGCTCGATCTCCTCGAGCGTCACGGCCGGTTCCGGCTGATCGGGCTGGCGAGGCGATCCGCTCAACCCGATGTCGGCGGCCTGGAGCACGCTCCCGGAGGACACGACCAGGGCGCGCTCGAGGATGTTCCGCAGCTCGCGCACGTTTCCGGGCCAGTCGTAGCGCATCAGGGTCGTGAGGCCGTCGGCACTGACGCCTTCCACCTTCCGGCCCATTTCGACGCCCAGCTGCTCGAGAAAGTGATCGACGAGCAGCGGAATGTCCTCGCGGCGCTCGCGAAGGGGCGGCAGCGTGATGGGGATGACGTTCAGGCGGTAGAACAGATCCTCGCGGAACCGGCCCTCCGCAACGGCCTTCCTCAAATCGCGATTCGTCGCGGCGATGATCCGCACGTCGACTTCGATGGTCTCCGATCCGCCGACCCGCATGAACCGGCGCTCCTCCAGCACGCGAAGCAGGTCGAGCTGCGTCTTCGTGCTGATGTCGCCGATTTCGTCCAGGAACAGCGTGCCGCGGTTGGCGGCCTCGAATTTCCCCTTCCGTCGCGTCACCGCCCCGGTGAACGATCCCTTCTCATGGCCAAACAGCTCGGATTCGAGCAGCGTTTCGGTCAACGCGGCGCACGACACGGCGACGAACACCTCGTCCTTGCGGGCGCTCTCGGCGTGGATGGCCCTGGCGAGCAGCTCCTTGCCCGTTCCGCTCTCGCCGAGCACCAGAACGGTCGACTGGCTGCGGGCCGCGCTGCGCGCCAGATCGAAGATCTTGTGCATCGCCGGGTTCTTGCTGATCAAATCGCGGAAGTGGTAGTCGCGCTTGAGCACCTTTCGCAGGAGCACGTTCTCGCGGACCAGCTCCTGTTGCGCCACGATCTTGACCATCATCAGGCTGAGCTCCTCCGGGTCGAACGGCTTGACCAGGTAGTCGTAGGCGCCCATCTTCATCGCCGAAACGGCCGTGTCGACCGTCGCGTACGCCGTCATGATGACCACGGCGACATCCGGCTGAACCTGCTTGGCCGCCTCGAGTACCTGGAGCCCGTCCATGCCCGGCATCTTGAGATCCACCAGCAGGATGGACCACCGGGAGTTGCGGAGCTTGTCGAGGGCCGTCTGTCCGTCTGGCGCGGTGCCGAGCGTGTAGCCGTCCTTGGCCAGCCAGCCCGACAGCGATTCCCGGACGATCTCTTCGTCGTCCACGACGAGGACATGTGTGCGATCCCTACTCATCGTCTCCACCCTTCTGCCTCAGATCGAGGTACCGCACCCGACAATCGTCGCACAGTGCGGTCTCCTTCGCGTCCAGTTCCATCAGATTCACCGACCGGCTCATGACGCATCCGCCTCGCGCGCAGTGAAGCAGCCCGAACGTGTGGCCGAGCTCGTGCACGCACTCCTTGATGACGCGGGCCGCCATCAGCGCGCGGGAGCCGTTCACCGCCGACTCCGGCACGAGCCGCGCGGTCGAGACGACGGCCGCCGACCCGCGGAGCTGCGCCTCGCCGAAGACGAAGGTCAGCACCGGGATGAACAGGTCCATGTCGGTGATGGCCAGGACACGGCCGCCCGGCTGGTCGTGCCCGACGAGCCACCGGAGGATCTCCGTCGACGAGTGCTGGCCCCGCCGCGGGTCGAACGACTGCGTCGGCCGATCCGACCCGCGGAAGATCCGCACGCCGACGCGGAAGGCGCGCCCGACCTGATGCCGGGCCCGCTCGAGCAGCGCCGGGTCCGGGGCGCCGGCGCCAATCCACCAGAGATGCACGTCGTCCGTCATCGGGTCACCACCCGGGCATCACACCTGTACCGGCTTGCTGACCGGCAATCGCACGATAATCTCGGTCCCCTTGCCCACTTCGCTCCTGATGTCGATGCTGCCGCCGTGGCGCTCGATGATCCCGTAGACGACCGACAGGCCGAGCCCGGTCCCCATCTCCTTCGTCGTGAAGAACGGGTCGAAGATCTTCGCGAGCCGATCGGGCGGGATTCCGACGCCGGTGTCCGAGAACCTGACTTCCACCACGCCGTCGCTCGACGGGGGGACGGGGACGATCGTCAGCGTGCCGCCGCGCTGCATGGCTTCGCAGGCGTTGAGCATGATGTTGACGAACGCCTGCCTGAGCTGGCCGAAGTCCGCCTGGATGGTCGGCAGGTTGCTCGAACGCCTGTCGACCGTGACGTTCTGCAGCGCCACCTGGTGCCCGATGAGGCTGAGCGCTTCGTCGATGACCGCCCCGACGTCGACGTCCTTGAGTGTGAGCGGGCGCTGACGGGCGAACTCGAGGAGGTTCCGGACAATCGCCGTGCATCGTTCAGACTCGCGCTGGACCAGCCTCAGCTGGCGCACGCAGGTCGCCCGGCTCGCATCGTCGACCTCGCCTTCCTCGAGCGTGCGGATGAGCAGCTTTGAGTAGGTCAAAATACCGGCCAGCGGATTGTTGATTTCGTGGGCGATTGACGCGGACAGCCTGCCGAGCGAGGAGAGCTTCTCCGATTGAACGAGCTGCGCCTGCGCGTCGCGCAACGCGGCGGTCCGCTCCTCGACCTGGTGCTCGAGCGTCTCGAGCAGCTGCAACCGCTCGGCGCGAGCCTTGCCGAGTGCCGTGAGCATCTCGTTGAACGAGGACTCCAGCGCACCGAGCTCGTCACTGCCGGCGACGTGAATTTCCTGTGTCAGATCCCCCACCGCGACCTTGCGCGTCGCCGTCACCAGGGTGCCGAGCGGGCGCACGACCGATCGCTGGGCGTAGAACGAGATGAAGAAGCCAAGGATCACGACACCGAGCGCCGAAATCAGGATGCTGTTTCGCCGGAACGCCGCCAGATCCCGATCGATCTCGGCGAGCGAGATGCCGACGTCGATGACGCCGAGGACGCGCTTGGAATTCGGGTGGACGTGGCAGGCGGCCGACGAGCACGCGGTCTCGTTGTAGATCGGCGTGATCTGGCTCAGGACGCGATGACCTTTGGATTCGTAGATCCGGCTCCGGCTCGGAACCGTGAGTCGCTCGAGCGGCCGGTTGGCTTCGTGGCACTGGTAGCAGGACTCGGCCCGCTTGTCGACCATCGCACCGATTTCGTTGGCATCGGTCGAGAAGGTGACGCGACCTTCCTTGTTGAAGAACCGGACGCGCTCGATGCCGGCCTGGCTGCCGATGGTCTGCATCACCAGGTACGCGCTCTCGCGGCGATCGAGCAGCATGTCGTGATAGGTGCTGCTGCGAATCGTCTCGCTGAAGAGCGCCGCTCCCCGGACGACCTCGTTCAGGAGATGCCGCTGCTGGGCGCGGAGGCTGAGAAACGCCACCGCCGCGCTTCCCGCCAGGGTGGCGAGCACGATGACGGCCGGCAGCTTGAACCCCAGCCGGTTCCACCAGCGCACGGAGGTGAGTGGCATGGACGTTCGCTCTCTGTACGCGCAGATGAGGCGCGCCTTCGGTGGGGGCCCGACAGAGGGTGAGCCGACCCGGCCGCACGCTCGTGCGGCGCCGAACCGGACGTCGGGTGGGGGCTTGATCGTCCGAGAATGACGGGACGCCGTCCGGAGACCGACTCAACCGGGGGGATTGTAGAACAATTCAACTAGGGAAGGGAACCCCCGAGTTGTTGAGAGGCCCAACAGTGCGGCTCGGGAACCTCTCGCCCAGTTGCTCCGGCGTTTTCCGGGCCAAACTACGCCGGGCGGCACAAGCGGTTGGGACACAATCCAGGTCTCTCTTCGGTGCGATTCCGGCCGGAATCCGAGGGTTTCCCGATTGTCCGCCGGCCTCCGGAGCACTACATTACAGGTGGACGATGGAAGGGATGAGACCGCAGTCGATAATCGGAACGCACTCATAACAGGAGCGTCATCATGGCAAGCCAGGGCGGATCGCAGGTCAAGTCGGGGTTCTACTGGAGTCCGAGGGCGTGGGAGATGACGATGATTCCGGCCGGTGGCGGGACGCTGCCGGGCAAGGCCGACCGCGAGTTCCTTCGCGTGCCGACGCCGCTGTTCCTGCTGCTCGCTCCCGTCATGGGCGCCGGATACGTCTTCTTTCTGCCGTTTGTGGGCTTCGTGCTCATTGCCAACTGGGCCGGTCGAAAGGCCGCGGTCCTGGTGAAGGACGCCTTCATGCTCACTGCGGTTGCGGTGAGCCCGAAGTGGGCGCCGGGAGAAGCCTATCTGGCCGGCAGGCGCCAAGCGCGCCAGGAGCGGAAGGCCGGCAAGACGGCCGGCGGGAAGGACGCTACCCCTCGACCCTGATCACACCCTGCTTGATCGCGAATCGGATGAGCTCGGTCCGGCTGTGCAAGCCGAGTTTCTCCATGATTCGCTCGCGGTGGGACATGGCGGTCTTGACGCTGATTCCGAGCAGTTCCGCGACTTCCTTGTTGCTCCGCCCGTCGGCGACGAGCTTCAGCACCTGCTTCTCCCGGTCAGTCAGTGACTCGTAAGGGTCGGCGGCATCGCCAGCGGTCGGGCCGGCGTCCTGCTCGCGCATGGCCTCTCGCGCGACGTCGGGGTCGAGCACGAGGCCGCCGCGCTGGACGGCCCGAATCGCCGCCGTCAGGTCGGCGCCCGCCGACTTCTTCAGCACGTAGCCCGACACGCCGATCTTGAGGAAGCGCCGCACGTACTCGCGATCGTCGTACTGGGACAGCACGAGGATCTTCGTGCGGGGAACGGCCTTGCGGATCTCGAGGGCGGCCTCGAGGCCGCCGAGTCCAGGCATGGCGATGTCCATCAGCACGACATCGGGCTCGAGCTTCGTGCAGCGTTCGATGGCCTCGCGGCCGTCGGCGGCCTCGCCGACCACCTCCATGTCGTCGGCGAGATTGAGCAGGGCCTTGATGCCCTCGCGCACGATGGCGTGATCGTCGGCGATGAGGATGCGGATTCTAGCCACGAGGCGCCTCCGGTGTTACCCGTACGGTCAGTACCGAGTCTAACGCCTTGACCGGGCGCGGTGTCGATCTGCGCCTGGCCGCCAAGCAGTTCCGCCCGCTCCATGATCCCGATCAGTCCCCACCCGCGGCCTTCGTCGTCGGGCTTCTTGACGCCCGTGGGATCGAAGCCCTTTCCATCGTCCTCGATCTCGATGGTGAGCAGGTCGCCGGTGATCCCGCACTGGATGAGCACCGTTTCGGCCTCGGCGTGCCGCGCGATGTTGCTGATCGCTTCCTGGCAGATCCGGAAAAGCGCCGTCTCGATGGCCGATGGAAGGCGCTTATCGACGTCGCTGAACTCGCAGCGCACGGCGATGCCGAGCGGCTTCAGATGCCGCTCGGCGTACCACTGAATGGCGGACCAGAGGCCGAGATCGTCGAGCACCGACGGTCTCAGGTCGTAGATCAGCCGGTGAAGCTCGTCGAGCGAGCGAACGGCCAGCGCCCGGGCCTCGGCGATCGGGGCGGCGAGTGCGCCCGCGGGAAGCGTCGCCACGGCCGTCTCGAGGCGCATGACGAGCGCGGTGAGCGTCTGGCTCGTCTCGTCGTGCAGCTCGCGCGCGAGGCGCTTGCGCTCGTCTTCCTGCGCCGAGATCACCTTTCGAAGGAGCCGGACGCGAGCTTCGTCACGCTCGGCGAGCTGGCGATACAGGCCGTCGAGCTCGCGGGTGCGCTCCTGGACGCGCTTCTCGAGTGTCTCGTTCGCCGACTCGATCGTCTCCATCGACGATTGGAGCGCCGTCCGCATGTGCTCGAGCGCGCGTCCGAGACGCCCGACTTCATCGGTCCCGAGAGGCGGAATCGGCCGATCCAGCTCGCCGCCGGCGAGCCGTTCGGCAGTGGCCGTCAGCACCTTGATCGGGCGCCGGACGCTTCGCGCGGTGCCCCAGGCGAAGAGCAGGCCGATTGCGAGGAGCACGGGCGCCAAGAAGACCAGCCACCGCCTGAGGCGGATGACATCCCCGAGCGCGTCGGATTCCGGATCTCGCACGCTCACGCCCCAGGGCGCCTGGCCGAGCGGCACGAAGGCCATGATCTCGCGAGCCCGGCTCTCGACGATCGTTGGCTCGTGACAACCGCGGCACGTGCCTCTAGCGGACTTCCCGCTTCGAATGAGGCTGGCCAGGAACGGGCCATGGTCGGTCTGGTGGCCGCGCCTGCGCGAATCAGTCGAGGCAATCACGGTGCCCTGCACGTCGAGGAGGTCGATCGACCCGGGCGCCTCCTTCGGCAAGCCCGCCATCAGCGTCGCGAAGCGCAGGCTCGACGGATCGAGCTCTCCGGCGACCAGGCCGGAGAGCCCGCCCGACCAGCGACGCATCGGCACGAACAGGTACAGGCGGGGGCCGGCCGGGTCCGGGATCAAGGCGGTCGCCATCGGGCGCGCGGATTCCAAGGCGGCCGCGGCCGCGGTACCGAATCCGCCGGGCAAGGAAGCCTCCGGCGGCTCCTGCCAGCGCGGAGTGCCCCGGTCGTCGACGATCATCGTGCGAACGAGGAGCTCGGATCGAAGATACGCGCCCTTGAGCGCCGCGAGCTTCGCGCCATCGTCTTCGATCTGCGGATCGGTTCCGGGCGCGGCGGCGACTTGCTGGAGCGTCTTCAATTCCCGCAGCACCGCCTGGTCGATCTGCACGGCGACCGTCGCGGCGATTGCTTCCCGTCCCTGGATGACCCGATCGCTGAAGAGCGCCAGACTCCGCCACGCGATCCAGCCGAGCACGAGGATGGTGGACAGGACGCCGAGTCCGACCAGGAGGAACACGCGGGCCTGGATTCCGCGAATATCAATGCGGCCTGGTGCGATGGCAGGCGGAGTCATCGGCGCCATCCCGGCACGCTGGCCGCGATTCGCTCGAGCTCATTCATCGGACCGCGGGATCGGACCATGAGGTACTGGGTTCCGGCCCTCCAGGCGATTTCGTTCCACACCGTTCCGCCCTCATCCCTCAGGCGCCTGACACGCGCGTCGGTCCGCTCACCTTGTGAGGCTCCCTCCTGGAGCACAAGCACGCCATCGTCGAGCTCTGAAGGAAGCGCCTCATTCTGACCGGAAGCCAGCCCGAGCAGCAACCAGGGCACACCCGTATCCCGTCGAACGAAGAGAAGCGTTGCCGCTGACCGATTGAATGCGCGCAGCTCCCGGGGCGGCCAGGACAGCGCGTCGGGGAAGTACGACGGCAGGGGCACCCTCAGCCCGATGGCGCGCTCCAACGCTGCCACGCTCTCGAAGTGGCGCACGCCGCGCGCAGAACCTCGCAACAACCCCGGGAGAGCGTCCACCGCCCGCAGGCATGCCGCCGTCAACAGGAGGACGCAGGCCAGCTGAAGCAGGGCCTTCCCGAGCGCCGGGCCGGACTGCGCCGGTGCGCCGACCGTTGCCGAGCGGGCTAAGGAAGTGGGATCGATCATCGTGATGCAGTAACCGGGGCTACACGACGAAGAACAGCAGCCCCGCCAGGCCGGCCGTGGCGATGGCCAGTCGCGCCGGGGCCATTCCGGACTTGGTGCGCACGGCTTCGTCGAAAAGGCGATCGCAGCGAACCTCGAGCTCGGCCGAGACCGCCCGTGCCGCGAGACGCCGCGTGAAGCCCAGTCGCTCGCCGGACGGTCCGCTGCCGGTCGCCTCGGCATCCGACAGCTTGATCAGGGACCGGGCCAGCGCCTCCTGGCGGCCGGAGGCCGCGACGGCAGCGTCGGCGCGGCGCTCGAGCTCCAGGACGGCGAGGCGGCCGCCGATCTGGGCGATCGGGTTGAATGCCTGCAGGACTCGCAGGGCCATCAGCGTCCAACCCATGAGGGGATCCCTGCGGGAGATGTGCACGAGCTCGTGCGCGAGCGCCGCGCGAAGTTCGTCGGCGTCGAGCCGCGCCAGGGCGCCAGTGGACATCACGATTCGCGGCCGTACGACGCCTGCGCAGAGCAGCACGGGAGCCGCGAGGTCGAGCAGCGCGACCGTCGGTGTCGCTATCCCCATCCGACCGGCAAGCTCTCGCGTCGCGCGCTCGACACGGTCCGAGCATCCCGCGGTCGACGCTGCCGCGCGTGGGTCGCGCCTCACCCGGTCGATCAGGAACCCGGCAAGATCGCGAACGCACAGAACGAAGCCGATCGCCGAGAGTCCGACGACGGCGCCGCTCCAGAGGCCGATCCCGGCCACGCGGATGTCGTTCCAATGCTGTCCCGCGAAGATCGCGTATCGTGCGCCGAAGGTTTCGTGCTGGCGGAACGGCGCGGCGGC
Organism: uncultured Acidobacteriota bacterium; assembly: GCA_963695795.1. Classification (GTDB taxonomy): domain Bacteria; phylum Acidobacteriota; class Vicinamibacteria; order Vicinamibacterales; family JAKQTR01; genus CAVOHU01. The sequence goes on from CAVOHU010000006.1 coordinate 120,690, forward strand.
GGCGAACGCCAGCGGGAGAGCGAGCGGGAGCACGAGCACCAGCGCGCGAAGCGCGAGACGCTCGTCCGCGTGCTTCGAGCGCCACAGCCGCAGCAGCGTCTCGACGACCACGGCGGTAATCGCCGCGTGCAGAATCGCCTGACCAGCGTAGGCGATGGCCAACGCTACGGCTCCTCGTCGCCCTCGAGCATCTTCAGCCGCTCGTACTCGAGCGGATGCTCGTGGTGCAGCCGCTCGGCGCTGATCTTCCCGGTGAAAATCGTGGTGTCGAACGGAAAGACGTCAGGATTCAGGTGGGCGTTGTAGATGTGCCAGAGGATGACGACGAGGAATGCCATCAGGCCTTCGTTGCCGTGGGCCGCCTTCGCGGCCGGCACCAGCTCGCCCGGGAACAGCCGCGTGAACAGGATGGGGAAGTAGAGGATGAGCCCCGTCGAGATGACGACGACGGCCCCGAGCACCAGACCCCAGTACTCGAACTTCTGCCGGTAGTCGAACCGATCGAACGTCGACTGCTGATCGTTCAGGCCCAGGTAGTAGCGGAGCGTCTGGATCGCGTCGGTGAAATCCTTGCGGTTCGGGACGATCGAGAACGCCGCGCGGCCCGTCGCGACGAGCCCGATGGCGGTCATCAAATGCACCGCCGTGAGGATCGCGAAGCTCAGGCCAGCCGCACGATGAAACCAGCGGACGCGGTCGATGCCGCCCATGGCCTGGATGAGCCACGCCGCCCATGACGCCTCGAAAAACTTCTGCGGCAGACCGGTCACCGACAGGATGATGAACAGCGTCATCACACAGAAGTGCTCCAGGCGCTGCCGGGGAGAGAAGCGAGTGTAGGTACTTGCTCATCGATTGACCACCATACGCCACAGATGCAGCAGAACCTGGAGGACCAGGCCGATCATCATGAAGGGGATGAGGATGGCATAGAACACCTGCACGCCGTAGACGAGCGGCGCTTTCTTCCAGCTCGGCTCATAGTGTGAGAGCCACGCAGCGGGGAAGTTTTCGGTCGCGCCTGGATGGCACCGTGCGCAGGTCTTGACGAGGTTCGCACGGAGGACGTGCGAGCCGGGTTCGCCCACCTTCATGATGTCGTGAACGCCGTGGCAATCCGTGCAGAGCGCCGTCACGCTCAGCCCTTGTTTGCCCGGCGCCGCCCGCTGGAGCGACGCGGTCATCCCGTGGAAGTCGGACACGTAGGTCTTGGTCACCGCGGTTGACAGGCCGTACTTGTCCATCAGCGTCTTGTTCGAGTGGCAGGTCCCGCAGATCTCGGGCGTCGTGCGAAGCCATTCCGCCGCCTTGGGGCCGGCAATGTCGTGCGATCGATGACAGTCGGTGCACATCGGAACGTCGCCGTTCCGGTTGGCCGATCGGCCGTGCACGCTCTTGGCGAAAATCGCCGACACGCCCTGGTGGCACCGGGCGCAGGTCTCGGACACCCGTGTCCGCGGTTGATCCGGACGTGTCACGTCGTGCGAGCCGTGGCAGTCCACGCAGAGCGGCGCGGTACGGTCGCCCCGTGCGAGCGCCTGGTAGTGCACGCTGTCGAGCGTCTTCGTGTAGTTCGCGAAGTGGCAGCGCTTGCACTGCTCGTAGTACGCCACGGTGAACTCGCGAAGCGTCTTGAACGGCCGCGAGGCATGCGGGATGTCCTGGATGTCCTGGTGGCAATCGGTGCATCCGAGCTTGTTGCCGTGGACGGAACGCTTGAAGGACTGCAGGTCGACGTAGAGCGATCGCGTCTCGCCGCTCGGCAGGGTCACTGAGAGCCCCTTGTCGCCGTGGCACGACAGGCAGGTTTCGAGCACCTCCGCCTGCGTCGCCGCGGCGGCACCGCCGTTCTGGTGGATGCCGAGCATGATGATCAGGAGCAGGTTGGGCAGCATGCGGCTATGACTTCTACTAGCTGAATGAGTGCGTCGCCGGGCTCCCCTGGGATCGGATTGACGTGTCCCGGCATGAGGGATGGAGGCGGGTTCAGGCGTGCAAGTAGACCTGCACACGCGCGGGCCCCCACCCGCCGCCCGTTCGCAGCAAGCCGTCTGCCATGAAGGAGATGGCAGCTAACGTATTGACAGGGCACTGCTTAGCCGGCTTATTCCCAGCTGGAATCCCGCACCTGCCGAGATCCCGTCAAGCGACGAACACGCCCGACCGCCCTCACTTGGGCCCGGCCTTCAGCCCCGGCGCATCTTGCGGAGCCGAAGGAAAGCGGGGAGCACGCTTCTCGAAGAACGCGGCAATCCCTTCGGCGAAATCGGCGGTGTCGGCAATCCTGGCAGAGGTGGTGCCAGTTCCTGGTCCAGATGGAAATCGAGCCGGTCGACCCCGGCGGCCTGGTTGACGAGTCCCTTGGCCACGCCGAGCGCCGGCGCGGGACCCTGCGCGATGCGCGCCGCGACTTCCATCACGCGAGCATCGAACCCGTCGTCGCGAAGACGTCGTTGACAAGGCCCCATTCGGCGGCCGCGCGCGCGTCGAGCCGCGGGTTCATCAGCACGAGTTCCATCGCGCGCCGAAGGCCGATGAGCCTCGGGAGGAAGAAGGTCGAGCTTTCCGCGCCCGTCAGGCTCGTCTTCCCGTAGGCCCATTCGAAGGTCGATCGCTCGGATGCGAAGACCAGGTCGCACGCCATCGCGAGGCCGAATCCGCCCGCCGCGGCCACACCGTCGACCGCCGCGATGAACGGCTTGGGAGCGCGTTTGATTTCCGAGATCGTGCTGTGAATGTACTCGAGTATCTGCTTGAACACCGCGCCGAATCCCTGCTCCGCGGGTCTGGCGTCGGGTTTCAGGTATCCAAGGTCCGATTCTTCGCCTCCATCTCGGATGTACTTCAGGTCGGCGCCGCTGCAGAAGACGCCGCCCTCGGCCCGCAGGATCACGACGCGGACATTCGAATCCCGCGCCATCTGAAGCCCGGCCTTCCGCAGGTCCCGCGCTGTGGTGACGTCGAGCGAGTTGAGCCGTTCACGCCGGTCGATGGTGATTCGTCCGACCGGTCCGTCGCGATCCGTCCTGATGTGTGTCATCAGCAAATCCTCGGAAGCGGCTCGCCTTCGGGTTCGACGAGAATCCGGCGTCCGAATCCCGTGTCGAGGATGACGCCGCCCACGTGCTGATCGAGACAGCGGCCGACGATGGCCGCATTGCGCCCGAGCAGGTTCGATCGCAGAGCCGATAGCACGCGTTCCGCGGCATCGGGCCGCACGCCGACGACCGCCTTTCCTTCGTTGGCGACAACGAGCGGGTCGATCCCCAGCAGATCGGCAGCCGCCCGGACCTCGGCGCGCACGGGAACGGCGGTCTCGTCGAGCAGCACGCCGACACCGCTCTTGCTGGCCATCTCGTGGAGCGCGGCCGAGAGCCCGCCTCGCGTCGGGTCCTTCATGGCGACGAGCGCCTCGCCGGCCTCGTCGAGCGCCAGCCGGATGAGACCGTTGATCGGAGCGACATCCGAGCGCAGATCGCCCTCGAACGCGAACGCGTGACGCGCCGCCATGATCGCCATGCCGTGATCACCCATCGTTCCCGTCACGATGAGTCGATCGCCGGGCCGGAGCCCGGCATCGGGCACGACGCGCGCCGCGAAGCCGACACCGGCCGTGTTGAGGATGATGCCATCCACCTCACCCCGTCCCATGACCTTCGTATCGCCGGTCACCACCCTGGTGCCCGCTTCGGCGCAGGTCTCCGCGACGGAGCGGTAGATGCGTTCGAGGTCGTTCCGGGGAAATCCCTCTTCCATGACGATGGCGCACGTCAGCGCCGTGACCTCGGTCGCGCCCATCATCGAGAGATCGTTGACCGTGCCGGCAACGGCGAGACGCCCGATGTCGCCGCCCGGAAAAAAGATCGGCTTGACGACGTGAGAGTCGGTCGTGAGGACGAGCCAGCGATCGCCAACCTTCAGTGCCGCGCCGTCGTCCATCGCCCCGGGTCCGATTTCGTCCGGAAGCGGGGAACCGGCCGCCTGCAGGCAGACCTGTTCGATGAGCAGCCGCATGGCCCTGCCGCCGCCCCCATGCTTCATGGCGATCCGTTCATCGGCAAGGCGACCGAGGGTCATGCGATGCCTCCGAGGTCCGGATGGCCGCCGTAGGTGTGCCAGATTCTGCACGCGCCCTCGCTGCTGACCATGCAGGCCCCTACCGGCGCGTCCGGGGTGCACTCGCGGCCGAACAGCGTGCAATCGGTCGGCGCCGAGAGCCCGGCCATGATGTCGCCGCAGATGCAGGAGTGCGCGAGGGCGGGCGGCGCATGATCCCACAGCGTGGTCAGATCGATCTTGAAGCGGCGTCTCGCGTCGAGGTGGGCCCACTCGTCGCGCAGCCTCAGGTTTCCGCTGGGCACGTGCGCGATGCCGCGCCATCGACCTCCGACCGGGCGGAACACCCTCCACAGCAGTTCTTGCGCGCGAAGGTTGCCCTCCCTCGTGACGCATCGCGGGAACATGTTGACGACCTTCGGCGTGCGATCGCGGATGAGCTCGAGCAGCTTGACCAGCCCCGCCAGGATGTCCAGGGGCTCGAACCCGGCGACGACGACAGGTAGCCCGTGCCGCTCCACGAATGGCTCGAAGACCGCCCAGCCCGTGATGGTGGCGGCGTGACCGGCGGCCAGGAATCCCTCGACCTTGGTGTCGGGCATCTCGGCGACGATCTCCATCACCGGGGGGATGTACTTGTGCGCCGAGAGGATCGAGAAGTTGTCCGGCACCTGGCGGACGGCAATCGCAGCCGTCGCCACGGCCGTCGTCTCGAAGCCGGTCGCGAAGAAGACCACTTCATCGGCTGTCGAGCGGGCGAGTTCGATTGCCTGGTCGGGGCTGTAGATGATGTGGATGTGCGCGCCGTCGGCCTGCGTGTCCGCGAGCGACATCACGGTGCCGGGCACGCGCACCATGTCCCCGTAGGTCGCGATGTGGACGCCTTGGCGCGCCAGCACGACGCCCTCGTCTACCTCGGGCGTGTCCGTGATGCAGACCGGGCAGCCCGGGCCCATGATGACGTTCAGTTCTCGGGGAAAGCGGGTCCGGAGGCCGTACTTTGCGATCGCCTGCTCGTGGCTGCCGCAGACGTGCATGACCGACACCGGGGCCCGGCCGATCTGCTCTCGAAGCCGGCCGAGTGCGGTGACGAGCTCGGTGGCTCGCGCCGGATCGCGGAACTTGAGCTCGTCGAACGCGGCGTCACGCGCTTCCATCGCTGCGCTCCGGGGCCCGAGACAGCTCGTTCCGCACGTCGTCGGCCATCAGGTCCTCGCGCGACGCTTCCTGGATCAGCTGCTCAAAGAGCGCCAGCGTCTCCTCCACCTCTGACGGCGGAATCCGGCGGATGGCGAATCCGACGTGGTTCAGGACGTAGTCGCCCGGCGAAACCGGCTCGTCGACCACGTCGAGGAGCACCTGCCGCTTGACACCCCAAAAGTCGACCGTCGCGACATTTCCCTCAACCGACACGACTCTGCCCGGCACGCCTAGGCACATGGCCCCTCCGTATCGCCCAGTCGGCCTGACTGGACCGCGGCATTCGCAATCATCACCTGTCCAAGCGAGAGACCTCCATCGCCGGGAGGCACCGAGCCGTGGAGGTAAACGTCGAGCGATTGTCCGAGCTCACGGGCGATGCCCTCGGCCAGCCGCTCGTTCTGAAAGCAGCCGCCGGTCAGGACGACTGGCAGACGGCCATGGAGCGCTGCGATCTCGCGAACGACCTCGGAGGTTGCGCCGACGAGGCTGTTGTGAAAGCGGGCGGAAACCACCGCAGGCGGGATGCCGTCTATCAAATCGCGCACAATCGCGCGGACTGCCGGCCGCGCGTCGATCGTCAGTAGTCCGTTCGAACGCTCCATGGTCACATCGTAGCTCGATTGCTCGTCGGGACGCGCGATGAGGTTCCACTCGAGGGCCACCTGGCCTTCGAAGCGGGATCGCCGGATCCCGAGCCCGAGCGCCCCGATCGCATCGAAATATCGCCCGATTCCGTGAGCGCGGGTCAGGTTGACGCCCTGGCTGAGCATCTGCCGGATGACCGCAATCTCACGCGGGTCGATGGCGTCGAAGAGGGACAGGCGTTCGAGCGGCGGATCGCCCTCGAAGGCGTCGAAGAGGAGCGCCAGTGCCTGGCGCCAGACATCCCGAATCGCATGGTCGCCGCCCGCAAGCGCGATCGGCCGCCAGGTGGCCAAGCGCGTAAACCCTGCGAATGTCGCCAGCAGGACTTCGCCGCCCCACGCCGCGCCGTCGGGTCCGAGACCTGTGCCGTCGTAGGCAATCCCGATGACGGGTCCGTCGAGGCCATGTTCCGCCATCGCCGCCGCGACGTGCGCGTGGTGGTGCTGAACGGCAATCGTCCTGACACCGATCCGCTCCAGCGCAAAACGGGTCGAGAGATAGTCCGGGTGCAGGTCGTGCGCGACGATCTCCGGCTGAATGCCCAGGAATCGTTCCAGTTGCAATTCGATGCGGCGGTAGGACTCGAAGGTCTCGAGATTCTCCAGGTCGCCGATATGCGGACCGAACGTTGCGAGGCGGCCTCGCGCGAGACAGAACGTGTTCTTCAGGAGCGCCCCGCATCCCAGGGTCGGCTGCGCGAGCGGATGCTCGATGGCGATGCCTTTCGGCACCAGCCCCCGCGAACGCCGGAAGATCACGGTACGTGAGGCGATGACGCGCGCCACCGAATCGTCACAAGGCGTTTCGATCGGGCGATCGTGGGTCAGAAACCAGTCGGCGATCGCGCCCAGGCGGGCCGCGGCTTCCTCGTCACGAAAGGCAATCGGCTCCTCGGAGAGATTGCCCGACGTCATGACCAGCGGCCGGCGCACCTGGTCGAGCAGCAGATGATGAAGCGGCGTGTATGGGAGCAGCAACCCCACGAGGGGATTGCGAGGGGCGACCGTGTCGGCCAGTTCCGTCTCCGGGCGGCGCTGAACGAGGACGACCGGCCGCTCGGCCGAAAGCAGGAGCGCGCGCTCGGACGGCCCGACAATCGCGAGTGCCTCAGCCGCAATGAGGTCAGCCACCATCACCGCGAACGGCTTCTCGTCGCGCCGCTTGCGGGCGCGAAGCCGGGCCACCGCCTCGCTGCTCGTGGCGTCGCACGCCAGGTGAAACCCGCCGAGTCCCTTGATGGCGACGATGGCGCCCGAGGTGAGCCGCCGGGCCGTTTCGAGAATCGGATCGTCGCACGCGATCGGCCCACCCGATTGGTCCAGCAACGAGAGACGCGGCCCGCAGGCCGGGCAGGCGTTCGGTTGTGCGTGGAATCTCCTGTCGCCGGGGCTGTCGTACTCCTGCTGGCACAACCCGCACATCCGAAAGCCGGACATCGTCGTGGCCGCGCGATCGTAGGGAACTTCGCGCGCAATCGTGTAGCGGGGGCCGCAGTCCGTGCAGTTGGTGAAGGCGTAGCGGTAGCGCCGGTTGTCGGGGTCGCGAATCTCCGCGAGACACCGGGAGCATGTCGGAAGGTCGGCCGGGATGGAGACGGTCCGATCGGCTGACGGATCGCTCGATTCAATGGTGAACGCCGGAAGGTCGATCCACGGGATGTTCGCGCACGAGACCGAACGGATGGAGGCGGCAGGCGGAGGATCCCCCTGAAGGTCGGCCACAAACGCGTCGAGCGCCTCGGAGGGTCCGAACGACTCGATCGTCACGCCGCCGCTATGGTTTCGGATCCAGCCAGACAGGCCGCGGGAGGTGGCGAGACGGTAGACCCAGGGCCTGAATCCCACACCCTGCACGATTCCCGTGATCGAGATCCGGCGGCCTTGAGGCATCCTGGGCGTTATAGCGCGTCGGACGCCATGAGGTCCAGCGCGCCGCCCTCCGGGAACGCCTTGTGAGAGAATGCCACCGTGGCGGAACGCGGACGTCGCGCCTGGTGGAGAGTGTTCCTGCGATGGCAGCTGTGGCTGACTGCCGTAGCCGCCACCCTGCTTCTGGTGCCAGTACCTGTTAGCCAGGCCGAGCAGTGGTTCGGCAGAGCGTGGTATCCGATTGTCCAGCAGATCCTCACCCGGTTGTCGAACCGGGTTCCGTTCGCCCTCATCGACGTTGCGCTCGTCGGTCTCTGCGTCTGGGGGGTTGTCGGCATCGTCAGGTTGGCGAGGAGCGCGCGGGGAGCGCGGCTCGGGGCCCTGGCGCGGGCGCTTCGATCGCTTGTCGTTCTCGGCGCAACGGGCTACCTGGTATTCCTCGCCGCCTGGGGGATGAACTACCGCCGTCCGCCGCTGTCCGAGCGGCTGGACTTCGATCCGGCCCGAGTGACGCCCGAATCCTTGAAACACCTGATCGGCGACCTCGTTTCCGATCTGAATCGGCTGCGCCGGACAAGCCGTTTCCAGGAAGCGGAGAAGGGCCCCTGGTACGCGGACCTGGAGGAGGGATTCCTGGTCGCGCAGCAATCCCTCGGTCTTCCGGGTGACGCGCGGCCGGCTCGGCCCAAGTGGTCGATCCTCGACGGATACTTCACACGGTCGGGGGTCAGCGGCATGACCGATCCGTTCTTTCTCGAGACGCTCGTCGCGAGCAACTGCCTCCCGTTCGAGCGCGCGGCGATCGTCGCCCACGAGTGGGGCCACCTGGCCGGCCTGGCGCGAGAGTCGGATGCATCGTTCTTCGGCTGGCTCGTCTGCTTGAAATCGATCCCGGCGTTCGAGTACAGCGGCGACTTCGAGTTGTTCGTGAGAGCGCTGCCGGCGCTGACCCCATCGGAACGGCGTTCAACGCTCGAGAAGCTCTCGCCCGCCGTGCGTGAGGATCTCCGGGCGGTCAACGATCGCAACGCGCGCGACCGCGTGGAGTTCGTGTCCGTGGCTGCGTGGAAGACGTATGATCGCTTTCTCCGCGCCAATCGCGTCGCGTCGGGCATGCTGAACTACGACGAGGTCGTCGCGCTGGTGCTCGGTACGCGGTTCAGGCCGGACGGGCTGCCGGTGCTGCGGCCGGAGGCGAAGTAGGGCGGCCCTTCAGGGCCGCCGTTGGTCGCGACGCTTCAGCGTCGCGACGACGATCGCAATAGATTCGAATCGCAGCCTTCTATCTACCCGCCCCGGTTGTGCATCTCCAGATGCGGGTCCGCGCGCAGCGCCGAGAGCGGCACGAACACCGTGCGGTCCCGAACGGCGACTCGCTCTTCCGCGCCCCGGTCGTCCCGGACTCCCCATCTTGCGGCGATGATGCGCGCAATCTCGTCTGGCGCCACGTGCTTCCTGACGAGCTCGCGGAGAGCGAGCCCGTCGCGTGCGTAGAGGCACGTGTAGAACATGCCATCGGCGGTGAGGCGGGCGCGATCGCAGGTTCGGCAGAACGGTTCGGTCGTCGATGAGATGACGCCGAACGAGCGGCCGTCCGGCAGACGATAGCGATCAGCTGGAGCTGTGGAGCCGGGCTCTTCGATGGCCTCGATTGAGCCGAAGCGCGAACGCAACCGATCGAGCATCTCGCGCCGGGGCACGACGAGTGTCTCCGCCCAGCGCGTCGCGCCGCCGACGTCCATGTATTCGATGAACCGTACTTCGGCCTGGCGCGCGGCCGCGAAGTCGAGCAGATCGATCAGCTCGTCGTCGTTGACGCCGCGCATGATGACCGCGTCGAGCTTCAGGCCGGTGAAGAGCCGTGCGGCCGCCTCGATGCCTTCGAGCACGCGCGCGTGCAGGCCGGAGCGGGTCAGTGTCTTGAAGCGATCCGGACGCAGCGTGTCCAGGCTGATGTTCAGCCGCTGCAGCCCGGCCTCACGCAAGCTCGGCGCGGCGCCCGCGAGCATGACGCCGTTGGTCGTCAGCGCCAGGTCCTTCAACGCCGGCTTCGACGCGAGGAGCCGGACGAGCGCAGGCAGGTCGCGCCGGAGCAGCGGTTCGCCGCCGGTCAATCGGACCTTGACGACGCCGAGGCCGATCACGACATCGACGAGGTGAGCCACCTCCTCGTAGTGCAGCAGGTCGTCGTGCGCGAGCCACACGTACTCTTCCTCCGGCATGCAGTACTCGCAACGGAGGTTGCAGCGATCGGTCACCGAGACGCGCAGCGATCGCAGCGGCCGGCCGAGCCTGTCGATGAGATCCATCAGATCCCATTATGTCAGAAGGGTGCGGCGGGCCGGCAGAGGAGTGGTGGCGCGCTACAGGCGCATGGCCTGCCGGGGCGAGTAGGGCCGGTCGGTCCACTGGCCCTCGAACGAACGGGCCCATCGGCCCGGAATGGCCCCGCCGCAGTTGGCGCACAGCCCATCGGGCGTGAGGCGGTACGCGGCGATTCGGTAACCGCTTCGCTTGATGAGGATCTCACCGCAGCCTGGACACGCGGTGTCCTCGAGCGAACCCACCATGCCTGGCAGGTTGCCCGCGTAGACGTAGCGGAGTCCGGCGTCCCGGCCGATTGTCGCGGCCTGCACGAGCTGGCGTGCAGAGGTGTTGCGCGTGTCGCTCATCTTGTAGTCGGAATGGAACGCGGTCACGTGCCACGGAACGTCGGGCGACACCCCGGCGATGAATCCCGCGATTCGACCAAGCTCCTCAGCGGAGTCATTGAACCCCGGCACCACCAGCGTCACGATCTCGAGCCACACGCCCATGCCGTGCAGCCTGGCAATGGTGTCGAGGATGGGCTGGAGCCGGCCCCCGAGCGCGCGGTAGCGGCGATCGTCGAACCCCTTGAGATCGACCTTGAACAAGTCGATCCACGGCGCCAGGTACTCGAGCACTTCCGGCGTGCCGTTGCCGTTCGACACGAACGCGGTGAGCAACCCCGCGGCGCGCGCCTCCCGGAAGACCGCGACGGCCCATTCCGCGGTGATGAGCGGCTCGTTGTAGGTGCTCACGACGACCCTCGCATGATGGCGCGAGGCGTCGCGAACCAGCTGAACAGGATCAGCCGACCAGACCGGGGCGACGGCCGCCGGATCTCGAATCGCCTGTGACGTGATCCAGTTCTGGCAGTACGAGCAGTGCAAGTCGCAGCCCATCATGCCGAAACTGTACGCGAGCGACCCGGGATGGACGTGGAAGAACGGCTTCTTCTCGATTGGGTCGCACTGCGTGCCGGCGACGTAGCCCCAGGGCACCATCAACCGGCCGGCGTCGTTGAAGCGGACCTTGCAGACGCCCTGCGCGCCTGGCGGAATGGGGCAGCGGTGGCTGCAGGCCAGGCAGCGGATCCAATCCCCGTTGTACCGCTCGAAGAGCTCGCCTTCGCGGGTCCGCGTCGCCAGGTCGTCCACCACCGTCGGCATAGGACTGTTGTAACGCCGACCGGCCCCTGGAAGCAACCGTCGAGAACGTGCTGCCGGGGCTTCCCCTGGGAGACGAAACCGAGGAGAATCTCCCGTGATCCTGGCACAGAAGGGCGCGGAGGGACACGTGAAGCCATCGACCCGCCTGATCTCGCTCGATGTATTTCGTGGGCTGACGATGGCAGCGATGGTCATCGTCAATAATCCCGGCGACTGGGGGCACGTGTATCCACCGCTGCTTCACGCCGAGTGGAACGGCTGCACGCCGACCGACCTCATCTTCCCGTTCTTCCTCTTCATCGTCGGGGTGTCCCTGACGCTCTCCCGCGGCACGATGGGCAGCCCGTGGAAAATCGTGAGACGCGCGCTGACGATCTTCGTCCTGGGCGTGTTCCTGTCGTTCTACCTGCGGTGGGACCTGTCGGTCGTTCGGATCCCGGGCGTGCTCCAGCGCATCTCATGGTGTTACCTGGTCGTGGCGTTCCTGTTCCGCGCCACGTCGACCGACACCAGCGATGCCGACGAGCGGTTCAAACGACAGGGCGTCGTGTTGGCGGTGTGGGCGGTCGCGCTGACGCTTGGGTACTGGGCGATCATGATGCTCGTGCCGGTGCCCGAAGGAACGGCGGGCGACCTCACGCCGAGCGGCAACCTCGGCGCCTATATCGACCGCGCGATCTTCGGCAAGCACATGTGGGTCCAGTCGAAGACGTGGGATCCCGAAGGGCTGCTGAGCACCATTCCCGCGATCGCCACAACCCTCATCGGGGCCGTGACCGGGCTGTGGCTGGCGACGACCCGAACGGGCGGGAAGAAGGCGACGGGGATGGCCGTCGCGGGGTTTGCCGCCATGGCCGCAGGCTACATCTGGAACTTCGCGTTCCCGATCAACAAGAGCATCTGGACGAGCTCGTACGTGTGGTTCACCGGCGGCGCGGCGCTCATCACGCTGGCGCTGTGTTACACCGCGATTGAGATCCGGGGCTGGAGACGCATCTTCAGGCCAGCGGTGGTTCTCGGCCTGAACGCCATCACGCTGTTCGTATTCTCCGGCATGCTGGCGAAGACCCTCGGCTACATCAAGTTGACGGGGCCGACCGGTCGGCCGACATCGCTCTTGAACTACGTCTACCGATCCTGGTTCGCCCCGCTCGCCGATCCGTACAACACCTCGCTCCTCTACGCGCTCGCGAATCTCTTGGTCTTATGGGCCGTTCTGTACTGGATGGATCGGAAGGGCATTTACTTGAAGGCGTAGGCGGGAACGGCAGGGTTACCGCTCGCTCGTTCCGAGCGCCGTCACCGTCGTTTGATATGATCGTCTCGAGTGACGAAGACGATCCTCGTAACGAACGACGATGGCGTGAGGGCCGAGGGCCTGGCGGCGTTGGCCCGAGCGCTCGCGCCGCTCGGCGAGGTCCTGGTCGTGGCGCCGTCAAAGGAGGCGAGCGCCGTCGGCCACGCACTGACGCTCCACCACCCCCTCCGGCTCGAGCAAGTCGCCGAATCGACGTATGCCGTCGACGGTACGCCTACCGACTGCGTCAACATCGCGTTCGGCGTGCTGATCAAGGGCCGGCCGGATCTCGTCGTCTCGGGGATCAATTCCGGCTGGAATCTCGGGGACGACGTCACCTACTCGGGAACTGTGGCCGGGGCCATGGAAGGGGCACTGCTGGGCGTCCCGAGCATCGCCGTCTCGCTCCAGCGGGGCAGGCAGGCCATGGACTACGCCACAGCAGCCGAGGCCGCCGCGATCATCGCGGGACGGGTGCTCGAAGCCGGCCTGCCGACGCGCAGCTTCCTGAACATCAATGTCCCTCGAACTGCCGCGCGCGGCTTCAAGGTGACCGTACAGGCGCGGCGCAACCACGTGACTGCCGTGGCGGTCCGGATCGATCCGAAGCACCGGCCGTACTACTGGATCGACGAGGCGCAAGACGAGTGGGACTCCGACATTCGGTCTGACTATCAGGCCGTTCGGGACGGCTTCATTTCCGTGACACCGCTGCAGGCGGATCTGACGGACTACGGCTCACTCGGCGAGATCAGAAGGCTCATGCGCCGGTCGAGATTAGTGGCGCGTCCGCAGACGGGCAAGAACGCATCGCCGAGCCGGGCCGTCGCGGCGAACGGGCCCAGGAAGCGTTTGGGAAAGCGGTGAGTTCTGGGGTAAGATGGCGGGACTGTCGGGGCGTGGCTCAGCCTGGTAGAGCACTCGGTTCGGGACCGAGGGGTCGGTGGTTCGAATCCACTCGCCCCGACCACACATCTTCAAGACGAAAGGCCCGAGCAATCGGGCCTTTTCGCTGTACGCGCCCGCTGTTCCTCTGGCGCCCCAGGAGCGCTCGCACAAGTCGCGCCCGCCGACGTCTCATCCCGGTGCTCCCTGCGCCGCGGGTCCGCGCTCCGAAACGGTCGGTGTAAACTGGCCGAGTCGTCGTGCGATGAGCGCTCCCGCCCGATCCATCCAAGCTCGCGAGGCCTTGCCGTGAAACCGACGCCCGTGTCCCGCGTGCTCGTTTCGTCGTTCGCAGCGATTGCGCTGGCGGCCACCGTGACGTGGTCCAGCCTGCTCGCAGCCACCCGCACCAGCCCAGGCGCAGAGCGCGTCGGCCTTCCTGAAGGAGGCCAACGACACGCTGCTGCGACTCGGGATCCTGGGGTCGCAGGCCGGCTGGGTGATGGAGAACTTCATCACGGGAGACACCGAAGCCGTCAACGCGCGGATCAACCAGGAGGCCATCGACGCCGCCGTGAGGTTCGCCAAGGCGTCGACGGTCTACGACAAGGCATCCATTTCGGCCGACGAGCGGCGGCAGATCGACCTCCTCAAGCTGTCGCTCGTGATGCCCACGCCGTCCGACTCGAAGCTGGCGGAGGAGTTGACGACGATTGCGTCGAAGCTCGACGCCGACTACGGCAGGGGCAAGTGGTGTCCGGACGCGACGAAGCCCGAGTCCTGCCTGAACATCGATCAGATCACGGAGATCATGGCGAATTCGCGCGATCCCAGGCGGCTGCGCGAGGTCTGGGAGGGGTGGCACACGATTTCGCCGCCGATGCGGGCCGGGTATGCGCGCTTCGTGGAACTATCGAACAAAGGCGCGAGCGAGCTCGGGTTTGCCGACACCGGGGCGCTCTGGCGGTCGAAGTACGACATGCCGGCCGACGAGTTCCCAAAGGAGCTCGATCGGCTCTGGGAGCAGGTCAAGCCGCTTTACCTGGAGCTTCACGCGTATGTGCGCATGAAGCTGCACGAGAAGTACGGCGATGTCGTGCCGGCGACGGGCCCGATCCCCGCCCACATGCTCGGCAACATCTGGGCGCAGGACTGGTCCAACATCGATCCGCTCGTGGCGCCAGCGAAGGCCGATCCGGGCTATTCGCTGACCGACATCCTGAAGAGGCGCAAGGTCGGCCCGCTCGACATGGTGCGGATGGGCGAGCGCTTCTACACGTCGCTCGGTTTCGATCCGCTCCCGAAAACGTTCTGGGAGCGCTCGCTCTTCGTCCGCCCCAAGGACCGCGACGTTGTCTGCCACGCCAGCGCGTGGGACGTCGATCTCGACACCGACGTCCGGATCAAGATGTGCATCGCGGCGACGGCGGAGGACTTCTCGACGATCCACCACGAGCTGGGGCACAACTTCTATCAGCGCGCCTACCGCACGCTCCCGGTGATCTTCCGCGACAGCGCCAACGACGGGTTCCACGAGGCGATCGGCGACACGATCGCCCTCTCGGTCACGCCCGAGTACCTGGTCAAGATCGGCCTGCTCGAGAAGACCCCGGACGCGTCACGGGATATCGGCCTGCTGATGTCGAGGGCCCTCGAAAAGATTGCTTTTCTCCCGTTCGGCCTGCTGATCGATCAGTGGCGGTGGGACGTCTTCTCCGGAAGGGTTCCGCCCGCCGGCTACAACAAGGCCTGGTGGGATCTTCGCCTGAAATACCAGGGCGTAGCGCCGCCGTCGACTCGCGGCGAGGAGTACTTCGATCCAGGGGCCAAGTATCATGTTCCCGGGAACACGCCCTATATGCGGTACTTTCTGGCCGACATCCTGCAGTTCCAGTTCCATCGCGCCCTCTCGAAGATCGCCGGCTGCACGACGCCGCTTCACCGATGCTCCATCTACGGAAGCCAGGAAGCTGGCAAGCGCCTGAACGCCATGCTGTCGATGGGACTCTCCAAACCATGGCCCGACGCGCTCGAAGCGCTCACCGGATCGAGGCAGATGGATGCCACTGCGATACTCGATTACTTCGCACCGCTCAAGCAGTACCTCGACGCGCAGTTGAAGGGGAAGCCGGTTGGCTGGTAGGAGGCTGAACCCCGGATCGCGAAACCTGTCAGGAGGGCATCATGAACATGAGCGGTGAGGCTCATGTCGTCGGTCGTGCTGGCGGCGCTGTTGATTGCGCTCGCGCCCGGGAATTCGAGAGGCGTGCAGAGCGCAGCGCAGCAGGCGGCCGATCGATTCGTGATGAGCGACGTGATGATCGCGGCACGAGACGGCGTCAAGCTCCACACCAAGATCTTTGTGCCGAAGGAAGCCGCCGCGCCCCTGCCGTTCATCTTCACGCGAACGCCCTACGGCGTCGAGGGAGCGGCAGGCTCGTTGGGCGGGCGATTCAAGGAACTTGCTGACGAAGGGTACATCTTCGTGTTCCAGGACATCAGGGGGCGATACCGGTCCGAAGGGACCTTCGTCATGCAGCGGCCGGCCCGCGACCCGAAGGACTCGAAGGCGATCGACGAAGGCACGGATACCTACGACACGATCGACTGGCTCCTGAAGAACGTCACGCCCAACAACGGGCGCGTCGGGATGCTGGGCGTGTCCTACGACGGCTGGACGACGGCCATGGCGACGCTCGAGCCGCACCCGGCGCTCAAAGCCGTGTCGCCGCAGGCGTCGCCGGCCGACATGTGGCTCGGCGACGACTTCCACCACAACGGCGCATTCCGGCTGAGCTACGGCTTCGAATACGCCGCCCGGATGGAGACGTCGAAGGAGCAGTTCAATTTCAGCTTTGATCGCTACGACACCTACCAGTGGTACCTGGCGCTTGGACCGCTCTCGAACGTGAATGCGAAGTATTTCCACGGCAAGATCCCCACGTGGAACGACTTCGTCGCGCACCCGGACTACGACGCGTTCTGGAAGCGCCAGACGCTCATCCCGTTCATTCGAGCGAGCACCGTACCGTCGCTCAACGTGGCGGGCTGGTGGGACCAGGAGGATTTCTACGGGCCGATCCGCATCTATGACGAGCTCGAAAAGCACGATTCATCGAAGCACCTGAGCTCGATCGTCGTCGGACCGTGGCGGCACGGAAGCTGGAGCACGGGTGATGGACAGAAGCTCGGGGACATCGACTTCGGGAGCCCGACCGCCAGGTACTATCGGGAGAAGGTGCAGGCACCGTGGTTCGCATTCTGGCTGAAGGACAAGGGACCGATCTCGCCGCCCGAGGCGCTGACATTCGAGGGCGGGACCAACCAGTGGCGGGAGTGGACCGCGTGGCCCCCACGCGCCGACACTACAGACCGCAACCTGTATTTCCGCGCGGACGGCAAACTGTCCTTCGACGCACCGGTCGATGCGGGCGCACAGGCGTTCGACAGCTACGTGTCCGATCCGGCGCACCCTGTTCCGTACCGGCATCGGCCAATCCAGCCGACGTACTTCCCGGGAGGGTCGGGCTGGGGTGTGTGGCTGCTGGAAGATCAGCGATTCATTGATGGCCGTCCGGACGTGCTGAGCTGGGAGACCGACCTCCTCGGATCGGACGTCACGATCGCCGGTGAAATCAGGGCGAACCTGTTCGCATCGACGACGGGGAGCGACAGTGATTTCGTCGTGAAACTCATCGACGTCTATCCGGAGGCGGTTCCGGACAACTGGAAACTCTCCGGCTGGCAGCTGATGGTCGCCAACGAGGTGTTCCGCGCCCGGTATCGGAACGGCTTTGAGAAGCCGGTGGCGATGGCGCCGGGCCAGGTGACGCCCGTCACCTTCAGCCTGCACACGCAGAACTACAGTTTCCGCAAGGGCCACCGCATCATGGTGCAGGTGCAAAGCTCGTGGTTCCCTCTGATCGATCGGAACCCGCAGACGTTCGTGCCGAGTATCTTCGAGGCGAAGGCGTCCGATTTCCGCGCCGCGACGCAACGGATCTACCGCTCGGCGGCACAGGCATCGCACGTCACCGTGCCGGTGGTGAACGCGAAATAGATGGGAGGCCCGCCACATCACCTATCCCGCTGCTCCGGATTGGTTGTAGAGTGAGAAGGTACTGCCCCTGGGAGGGTCACACATGCGAAGACACTTAGTTCTGTGTTGTGCTGTGCTGATTGTCTTGGCGGCGGGCAGCGTGCCAGCAGCCGCACAGGAAACAACCGGAACCATCATCGGAACGGTATCGGACGAGACCGGAGCCGTCCTGCCGGGCGCGACAATTTCGGTCAAACACCTGCCGACCGGCCGCGTCTTCGACTTCGTCTCTTCGGCGACCGGCGCCTACACGGCGACGTTACTGCCCGTGGGCGCCTACGAGATCACCTTCAACCTGAGCGGATTCCAGCCGCTCGCCGTCAAGGGCGTCGTGCTGAGCGTCAACGATCGCGTCGAGGTGAATGGCCGGCTCAAGCTCGGCGGCCTGACCGAGCTTGTCGAGGTGACCTCCGAACGGACGCTGGTCCAGATGACGCCGGCGGTGCAGAACCTCGTCGCGTCCAAGCAGGTCGAGGAGCTTCCGCTCAACAACCGGAACTTCGTCCAACTGGCCACGCTGGCCCCCGGAGTGTCGAGCGACTTGCCCGACGAGGTCGGCATCGGCCTGACCAGCACGGTCAGCATCTCGATCAACGGCTCGCGGCGGAACGCGGTCAACTGGCTGGTCGACGGTGTGTCGAACGTCGACGTCGGATCCAACATCACGCTGCTTTCGACGCCGACGCTCGAGTCGATCCAGGAATTCAAGATCATCACCAGCAGCTACGCGGCCGAATGGCCCAGAAGCGGCGGCGGCATCGTGAACGTCGTCACCAAGTCGGGCACGAATCAGTACCACGGATCGGCCTACTACTTCGGACGGACCGACAAGCTCAACGCGAATTCGTTCATCCGCAACATGAGCACCGACCCGAAGGTTGCGGGTCACCCGCCCAAGCTCGACTACAAGAACTTCGGCTACACCTTCGGCGGCCCCGTGCCGAAAATGCAGGAGAAGCTGTTCTTCTTCTGGTCGCAGGAGTGGCGCCGAATCAAGAGAGCGCCCGCTTCGCTCACCCCGATCGTTCCGGACCCGGCGTGGCTGACCGACCCGACCAGCACGAACTACGTCGCGCCCGAGCTGCGCGATCCCAATGCGGTCAAGCTGCTGGCGGCCTGGCCTTCGCCGAACATGGCCGGCAAGAACCAGTACAGCGTCGACTCACCGAACATCAACAACACGCGACAGGAAGTCATCCGGCTCGACTACGACCTGTCGCCGCGCTGGCGCTTATCGACGCGCTACACCCACGACTTGAGCCAGACGCAGGAGCTCGGGGGATTGTTCCTCGGCGTGACCGTGCCGAACGTCGGGACCACCGCCACCGATGTGCCCGGCCATATCTTCGCGTTCCAGGTGAAGACGATCCTCACGGACACCGCGGTCAACGAGCTCTCGCTGCAGCGGTCCGGCAATGTCATCTCGACCACCAACCCGGAGGGCACCAAGGGCCAGCGCAGTGACTACGGCCTCAACATTCCGGAGCTCTTCCCGCAGAACAACTCGAACCGCATGCCGTCGATTGCGGTCAGCGGGTTGTCGTCGCTCGCCTCGAACCAGCTCATCCACATCGAGTACGTCAACTACACGATCGCGGACAATTTCACCTGGCTGAAGGGGAACCACTCGCTGAAGGCCGGCGTCCTGCTGACCTTCGAACAGAAGAACGAGAACGCCGCGAACGTGACGCAAGGGTCATTCTCGTTCGCCGCGGGCGGTGGATATTCGCGCGTTTCAGAACTTCCTGATGGGGAATGCGTCGGGCGCGTGCACCTCCTGCAGCTACACCGAGGCCGAGCGCGACGTGACGAACAACCTGCGTTTCAACCGATACGAGTTCTACGCGCAGGACTCGTGGCGCCCGCGCCACAACGTCACGCTCGACTACGGGGTCAGGTACTCGCTCTATCCGCCCCTCACGGACACGAACGACATGCTCGTGACCTTCGACCCCGCGTTCTACAACGCGGCAAAGGCCGCGAACTACTCGAACGCCACCGGCACGCTCCTCGACTACTCGACGGGTGATCCGCTCGTCGGGCTCGTGGTCGCCGGCAAGAACTCGCCATACGGGCGGTCGATCTATGCCTACCAGAAGAAGAGCATCCAGCCGCGCGTCGGCGTCTCGTACGATCCGTGGAACACGGGGAATACGATCTTCAGGGGGGCCTTTGGCGTTTACTTCGACCAGCCGCTCGTCGGGATCTTCGAACAGAACTCCTTCACGAGCCCGCCATTTGTCAACAACATCGCGCTGACCGGTGTTCGCCTGAGCAACCCCGGCCAGGGCGTGACGGCCACCACATCGGGGCCGAGGACGATCCAGGCCACGTCGACCGACTTCAAGAACCCCCGGACGATGCAGTGGAACGTGACGGTCACGCGCCGGTTGTTCCGCAACGCCACGCTCGAGCTGAGCTACGTCGGGGCCAGGGGCGACAACCTGATCCGGCCGACCAACATCAACTACCCGATGCCGTGGGACGTCGTCGCGCTGCAGACATCGGTGGCGGGCGCGGTCAACCCGGCCAGGCCGTATCGTTCGTACAGCACCATCACGATGCGGGAAACGACCGCCATCAGCCGCTACTACGGTCTGCTCGCCGGCTTCCGCTGGGATAGCGGCGACTTCGGGACGGTCTCGATCAACTACACGCTGAGCCGCAACCGGACGGACTCGACCAACGATCGCGATGCGATCGACATTCCGCAGAACCCGCTCGACCCCGGGGCCGATTACGCTGACGCTCGCACGGATCGGCGACACATCCTGTCGGCGTCCTACGTCTACGAGCTGCCGTTCTTCCGCAACTCGGAGAATCAGTTTGCCAAGACGCACTTGGAGGCTGGCAGATCGCCGGCATCGTCTACTGGAACTCCGGGCAGCCCGTGCCGCGCATTTCGGTCGACACGAACGGCTTCCGCCGCGGTGGGTTCGCCGATCGCGTCGGCGACCCGAAGGCCGGCCAGCTCGACCAGTGGGGCACGCCGAACATGTGGTTCGAGCCTACGGCCTTTGCGCCGCCGGCCGACGGCACGTTCGGAAACTCGGGCCGGTCGCCGTTCCGCCAGCCCGGGTTCTACAAGTGGGACTGACGCTGTCGAAGAACTTCTATCTGTCGAAGACGATGCGGGTCCAGTTCCGGGCGGACTTCATCAACGCCTTCAACCAGGTCAACTGGGCCTCGGATCCGTCGGCCACGGGCCTGGATAACACGTGCACGACGAGCCTCACGTCGTGCACGGTCGCAACCGATAAGTTCGGCCAGCTGATCGCGGTCCGCGCACCGCGCGAGATCCAGCTGGCGCTCAAGCTGTTCTGGTAGGGAGGAGATCGAAAACGCGATGGAATGCGAGCGCTGCGGGGCCGGACCAGCCGGGGCCGATCTGTTCGACTGGTGCGGGCTCTGCGGTCAGCGCCTGTGTGACGGGTGCATGGCAGCGGGGTGCTGCGGCCAGGCGCCGGCGATTTCCGGCCGAACCCAGGACGAGGCGGCCCAGGATCCCGATCGAGACCCGGAATGACACGCGGCCGGAGGCCCCGCTGGCCTCCGGCCGCATTTCTGCGATTCCGACTACTTGCCTGAGGGCGCGGCGGCGGCCTTCATGCCGGTGATCTCATCGGCAAGCCGCGACGCCTTGTAGACCTTCCGCAGCGCCTCGACAATCGCCCGTGAGTCGACCGACACGGCGCGGTTGATGTACTCCTCGTAGACGAAATAGCCCGTATTCGACTGGATGTTGCCGTCGAAGATCAGCCCGACCACCTCGCCCTTCTTGTTCACCACCGCCGAACCGCTGTTGCCGCCGACGATGTCGTTGGTGCTGATCATGTCGAAGGGCGTCTTCTGGTCCAGCGTGGCCTTGCTCTCGATCCAGCGCGGCGAGAGGTCGTATGGGGGTTGGCCGCCGTGCTGGGCGGAGCGTTCGTAGAGACCGCCGAAGAAGGTATACGGCGGGATCCGCTTGGCCTCTTCCATGTAGCTCTTCACGGTGCCGTACGAGAGCCGCAGCGTTCCGGTCGCGTCGGGATACGCCTTCGCGCCGTCGACCGCGAACACCGCCTGTCCGACCTTCGGGTACGCCGCCGACTGCACCGCACTGACCTCTTCCTCGTATCGCTTCGTGATGGCCTGGGCGTCGGCCTCGAGCGAACGCGCGAGCACGATCATCGGATCGGTCGACACGTCGATCGTGGCCTTCCCGCCGGCGCGCAACAGGTTCGCGATTTCCGGATCCATGATGCGCGTGCTGTCGAGCAGCTCCTTCGCCCGCGCGTCGGGCGTCTTGTCGCCGAGGATCCGCTTCACGATCGGATGCGCCGGCCCGAGGAACTTCTGCATGAAGGTGAGCGACTCGACCAGGTTGATCCGCTCGCGCGAGATATTGATCGTGGGCTGACCGCCTCGTCCGCCGCCTGGAGCCTGGCCGCCGGCCGCCGGCGGCGCGCCCGCTCCGCCACGCCCGCCACGGCCTCCGCGGCCCTCAGCCGGCGCCGGGCTGTAGGCCGCACGCACCATCTGCCGGGCCTGCGCAAAGAGCGTCGAATTCAGTCCGGCGGCATTCACGATGAAGTTGCGCTCGGCGTCCAACTGGCGCGCCACCTCGATCGCCTTCTCGATGGTGTCCCACGCGTCGCCGAGCTCCTTCTGCTTGTCGGCGAGCTTGGCGAGTCCCGCTCGCAGGCGCTGCTCGGACGCTTCCTTCACCTTCATGACGGCCGGATCCTGCAGGCCCTTGAGCCGGCCGCGATCCCGCTTCAGCGTGTTCTGGATGCCGAACAGCTCGCTCGTGCTCTGGCGGGCGTTCTCGGCGTTGAGCGCCATCCATTTCTTCACCGCGCTCTCGCGCATCTCGTTGTTGGCGATGGCGAACGGAATCGTCAGGTCGCGGAAGTACTTCACGTGGGCGACCGTGTTCAGGCGCTGCGTGGCGCCCGGGTGTCCCGTCG
Source organism: uncultured Acidobacteriota bacterium (assembly GCA_963695795.1). Taxonomy (GTDB): domain Bacteria; phylum Acidobacteriota; class Vicinamibacteria; order Vicinamibacterales; family JAKQTR01; genus CAVOHU01. Next base: position 143,168 of record CAVOHU010000006.1, read on the forward strand.
TGAACACCAGCTCGTTTTCCTTGGAGCCCGCGGGCGAGAACTTCAGGTAGTTCGGCGTCTGCGCCGGCTTGTCGTTCTCGTAGAGGCGGAACATGCCGACATCCAGGCAGTAGCGGGGGTAGGTGAAGTTGTCGGGGTCGCCACCGTAGAAGCCCGTCTGGTACTCGACCCCGAACACGAGCCGGACGTCGTTGTAGACCTTGTAGGTGTACAGGTGATACAGCGCGCCCGCGTAGAGCGACACGACCTGTTTGGACACGCCCGGCTGCACCTCGCCCTGGATCGCCTGGGCGGCCTTCTGGCGGGCGGCGTTCGCTTCCTGCGCGGACATGCCGGGGGTGACCGCCGCCACGATCTTCGCGGTGATGTCGTCGATGCTCTGCAGGACGCTCAGCGTCATGCCCGCCACTTTCAACTCGTCAGCCTGCGTTGCGGCGATGAACCCGCCCTTGACGAGGTCCTTCTCGGACGTGCTCAAGCGCTGCAGCGAGGAGAGGGCGATGTGGTGATTGGTGAGCACCAGTCCGTCGGGCGACACGATCGAGCCCGTGCCGCCACCGAAGCGCACGGTGGCCAGCTGCAAGTGCTTCAGCCACTGGTCGGTCACATCGAACCCGTACTTCGCCTTGATGGCGGCCTTGGGCACGCTGTTGTACGGCCAGAAGCCTTCCTCGGCGCGCGGGACCACACTGAAGACGATGGCCAGGGCGGCCAGCGTCAGCAGCGGAACGAGCAACTTCTTGATTTTCATGCCTGAACCTCGAGATGAGTGGTGAAGAAAGAGAGACGACAGCCGCCCAAGGCGCGGGGCTGCCGCACGAGACATGGTCGGGGCATCCGTGTGTGATCCGTGGAACGATTCGCAAGTCGGCACGCGGGATGGCTGCGCTGCAGCCGGGGGGCGTCGAACGAATGTAGTGACGGACCGACAGCCTGTCAAGTCGGCCCGCGTCGGACCAGGAGGCCGTCCGCGTCTTCGGTGGACGGCCTCCTGGGAGCGTGTCCGGGGCGGACTCGGACACGCTCCTAGGGATTCCTGGAGTTCACGATCGACTCCCACAGGTACGATTTGGCGCCGTCCGACCCGGCGAAGACGGATTCCGGCGGCTTCCGATACGCCAGCATCGCACTGTAGATGGACTGGCTCTGCGAGGCGTTCACCCCCATGCCAGCGAGGAACTGCAGCCGGAGATTCCGGTCGCGGTTGATGGCCGCGTCGGCCAGCCACGGCGCGAGGTCCTGGGCCCTGCCCGCGTAGGTCGCGAGGAGTTCGATGGCGGAGCGGAAGCCGATCGAGGCGAGCGACTGCGCAATCGGCGCAAACTCCGGCTGGCGAAGGCGAATCTCCATCTCGTCGATGTTGATCGGCGCCGGAGTCGCCTGGCCGAGCAGCACGAGATCGTATCCGCCTCCGTCGTAGGTATTGCCCCACACGATGCCGGACGGGAACACCTGGAAGAAGGTGGCGAGCTGGCTCTTCACGGCCTCCTCGTTGCTCCAGTAGAGCTGCACGAAGAGCGTAATCACGCCTCCGGGATTGAGGTGCTGCTTCGCGGTCTCGAAGAACTCCTTCGAGTAGAGCATGGCGGCGCCCTTCACCCACGGGTCGAGCGGGTCAGAGGTGATCGCGTCGAACTTCTCCCGGCTCGTCTGGACGTAATGTCGGGCATCGTCGATGTGCACGACCGTCTTCGGGTTGCGAACGACATCGAAATTGTGGGCGCTGAAGAAGGTGGATACGGTCTTCGGCACGAGCGGCTCGATCTCGACAATCGTCAGCTTCTCGACCCTCGGATCGATCGAGACCGCCCCGGCTGTCACGCCGGCGCCGCAGCCGATGACGAGCACGGACTTGGGGTTGGCCGGCACCAGCGTCGTCAGGTGGCCGAGCATGCGCTGGAGACGCATGTCCTGGGGCTCGCTCGAGGCCTGCACCTTTCCGGCGTTGTGGTAGTTGAGCGTGCCGTTCGCGAGCCGTGAGACGGCAACCGACGCGTTGATGCCCTCGCCGACGTAGATGAACTCCGCCTGGCCGACGCGCGTCGCCGCGTAGCGGCCGTACGCGATGAGCAGTCCAGGCACGCCCCGGACGACACCGCCGACGAGCGCTCCGCCGCCGATGATGATGATGGCCAGCGAAATCGCGAAGGATCGCTTGGCCTGGGCGGTCGCCGCTTTCCACGAGAGAGGCGCGAGGACCAGGAGCCCGGAAATCACGGACACCATGACCAGGAAGTCCTGGGCCCGTTGAGTCCCGAGCCACGCGACCACCAGCAGCCCGGCGCCAAGCGATCCGACAATCGCGCCGATCGTGTTGGCGCCGTAGAGCGTGCCCACCACGCGTGCCGGATCGTCGTCTTTCGTGGCGACCGATGCGAGGGCGAGCGGGAAGGTCGCGCCCCACAGGATGGCCCCTGGCAGGACGGTCCAGAGCGTGCGGGCGAAGTCGAGCTGGAAGTTGAACCACGGGCTCTGCGAGATCGACGGTTCGACCGGCCAATACGGGAGCGAATCGGCGAGCATGTAGGACGCCCAGGCGATCGCGACCGCCAGCAGGGCCTGGCACCAGCCGAGCACGACGCGGGGATTGGCCGACGCGCGCCCGATGAGCGAGCCCAGGCTGCTTCCGATGCCGAGCCCGAGCAGGAAGCCGGCGAGAATCAACGAAAACGTATACGTGGTCCCGCCGAAGAGCAGAGAGAGGTGCCGGGTCCAGATCACCTCGGCCGCAAGCGCCGTCATCCCCGAGAGCGCGATCGCAACCTGGACCGGCATCGCGCCGGGTCTCGGCTCGGCCTTGGCCTTGGCCTGCACGATACCCTGATAGGGAAGCCTCGTCGCGAGAACCATCGCCAGGAGCCCGATCGCGGCATTGATGGCGACGGCGACGAAGGTCGCCGTGGTCAAATCGAACACGCGCAGGAGGTAGAAGCCGGCCAGCAGGCTTCCCAGCACGGCGCCGATCGTGTTGCCGGCGTAAAAGAAGCCGAGCCAGGCCACTCCAGAAGGAGACGTCTCGACTGCGCGGGCGAGGGCCGGCAAGGTGGCGCCCATGAGCATCGTCGGAGGCAGCAGGCAAATCGCGGCGATGACGGCCCGAAACGCAATGCCCAGCAGACCGGACCCGGCCCACGCAGTGTAGATGCCGTTGATGAGCGGCATCCCGACCAGCACCAGGATGCCGATGATGCCGATGCCGGCTTCGAGGACTGCGTAGACTCGCAGCGGATGGCGTCGCGCATCGATGTAGCGGGGAAGCGCGAGGCTGCCGAGGCACAGCCCGCCCATGAAGGTCCCGAGCAGGACGGCGAGGGAGATCGCCGACGAGCCGATGACGAGCTGCAGCAGCTGGAACCAGACGACTTCGTAGATGAGCGCCGCGCAACCGCTCGCGACGAACAACAGCAGGAGTATGGGAAGAACGCGGCGTGAATTCATCGGCCGGACCTCTCCTCGATCGCCCGTCTCGCGGGCAGCTGTTCCTCGTTCAGGCACCACGTGCCAGACCCGTCTGCCCGCTGCCGATCGGAGGTCGCGTGGTTGTGCGGCGAAGGCGCAAGCGCTGATCTCGACTCGCTCAACCTTGCCGACCAGGCGCGAAGGGTTCGACCGAGGCGCGACCGCCTCTAGATACGCGGAACGACGCGTAGGGCTAAAGGATCCTATACCGGTCTTTCCGGAGCCACAAGCCGCACTCGCGTGGACTCGCATGTACGCGCGCGAAGGGAATGCCGTGCAGTCGAGGCCTCGGTTCGACGGGTCATCGATCGAGGCTCTCGAAGATGGCATCGTGCAGCGCGGGCCGGATGGCCGTGATGCGCCGATCCTGGCGGGTGGGATGCACGCGGTTCGTCAGGAACACCACATAGGCGTCTCGCTCGGGGTCGATCCAGAGGGACGTTCCGGTGAACCCGGTGTGGCCGAAGGACGCCGCCGACAATCGCGACCCGCAGGAGGAGGTGGGCAGCATGGTGTCCCAGGCAAGGGCTCTCGAGCTTCCCGTTACCTCGGAGCGGGTTGTGAAGACGTTGACCGTTTCGGGTCGCGCCAGGCCTCGTTCACCATCGTCGAACCCGAGTCGCGCGCGGAGTATCGCCTGGGCGAATGCGCCGACCGCCCCCGCGGTCCCGAACATCCCCGCGTGCCCGGCAACGCCTCCGAGAGCGTACGCATTCTCGTCGTGGACCTCGCCGACAAGCAGCCTGCCACGCCAGGTGTCCTGCTCGGTCGCCGCAGTCCTCGCTTGCCAGGAGAAAGGCGGATTGAATCGCAGGGCGATCGGGTTCGATCCGGTTCGAAGGCGATCGAGCTGCCGATCCGTCAGCTGATCGAATCTGGCTCCACCGGCGCGAGCGAATGCCTCACCGAGCAGGATGAACCCGAGATCGGAGTACACCGACCGCGACCGCGGCACATACTCGAGCGGTGTCCGGCCAATCTCATCGACGAAGCCCGCGATCCCGCCGATCCGCTCGAAGAGCGGAAGGTAGGCGGGCAGACCTGACGCGTGCTCCAGCACGTCACGCACCTGGACGTATTCCCGGTCATGGCCGCTCCATTCCGGGAGCCATCGCCGGAGCGGGTCCTCGAGCGAGATCCGACGACCTTCCACGAGCGCCATCGCGACGGTCGCGGTGGCGATGACCTTCGTGAGGGATGCCAGGTCGAAGACCGTGCGGTTGTCGACCCGCGGCGCGCCTGCACCGTAGCTGAGGGTCCCAAGCGCATCTCGGCAGAGGAGACGTGAAGAGGTGCCGACTTCGATCACCGCGGCGGAGAATGCCCTGTCCGCGACGGCCTGCCGGAGAATGTCGTGGGCGGTCTCGAACATCTTTCTGCTCGGCCCGGCTCGCCCGGCCTGCCATCCGACTCGCGGCGTCCCGACCCCGCCGCGCCGCAGGTGTCGAGACGACCGGGCCGCCCGTGAAGATATCCCGAGATCGCCTCGCGATCCAGCGGCCTGACGAATGTTGGGGCGTGCTGATGATTTGACAGGATGGACCCCTGACCCTATGCTCGGCCGCGGGGGGCCTGGGCGTGACACACAAGTCGCACGTGCTCGGAATCGACGCAGGCGGCACCAAGACGGTCTGTCTGCTGGCCGACCTCGACGGGCACGTCGTGTCCCAGTCACGCGGTCCGGGGGCGAACCTGGCCGCCATGGGCGAATTCGAGGTGGAGAAGACGCTTCACGGGGTGATGGATTCGGCGCTCGGCACACGAGGAATCATTCCGTCCGTGATTTGCCTGGGCATCGCCGGGGTCGACCGGGGAAATGACTTTGCACTTGTCCGCGGGATCCTGAGGCGGATCGGCTTCAATGCCCGCGCGCTGGTCGTGAACGATGCACTGGTGGCACTCGAGGCTGGCGCGAGCGGCAAGCCAGGCATCGTCATCATCGCGGGTACGGGATCGATCGCATACGGGCGCAACGCGGACGGTTTTGCCGCGCGCGCCGGGGGATGGGGGTACGTTCTTGGAGACGAGGGCAGCGGCTACTGGATGGGCCGGCTCGCGCTGAGAGCGGTCGTTCGGGAGGCCGACAGGCGCGGGCGGCCGACGTTGCTGACCGGCCACATCCTGCGGCACTTCGGCGTGGCAAGGCCGGAGGATCTTGTCGAGGTCGTCTACCAACAGAACCTGCGGCCGACGGCGATTGCCGGACTCGCCGCCTGCGTCCAGAGCGCGTTCGACGAAGGCGACGACACGGCCCGGCACATCCTGAGGGGCGGCGCGGAGGAACTGGTGGGCTCCGCTTCCTCCGTCATGAGCCGCCTGCACCTCGATCAGGAGGCATTCGCCTTCGTTCTCGCGGGAGGCATCCTCCAGGCCGTGCCCTGGCTCGCAGGGGAGTTGGGACGGCGGCTGCCCGAGATCGCGCCAAAGAGCGAGGTTCGATTGCTCGACGTCGAGCCTGCGCTCGGCGCTGTGCGCCTGGCCATCGCCGAAGCGAATGGCGGCGCCCGAATTCCGAAGTACCTCTGATCCAGCGACGGTGTCCAGCCCGGCGAGCGGCGGCCGGTCGGACAGCCTAGCCTTTCTGGTTCCTGGTCTCGACCGAGGACGGGTCGCGGGCCTGACTGGCCGCGCCGAGCAGCTCTCGCAGCCGGGGCTCGATGTCCTGGTCCAGAGCGTCGCGCACGACGCCGCCCGCCTTCTTGAGCCGAGCGAGCGAGCGGGCGAGCGACAAGCCGGTTTGCTGCATCACGATTGCCGCTTTCACGTTCCAGCGGGCGCGGGTCAGCAGCCGATCCGCCTCCTCGTACCCGAGGCCGGTCACGATGCCGATGATCCGCCGGGCCCGGTCCTTCAACTTCTCGGAAGTCGCCTGGACGTCAACCATCAGGTTGCCGTAGGTCTTGCCGACGCGGATCATCGACGCCGTCGTCAGCATGTTGAGCGCGAGCTTGGTTGCCGACCCCGCCTTCAGGCGCGTCGACCCGGCAATCACTTCCGGCCCGACAGCCAGCGCGATGGTCAAATCCACGAAGGTCTGAAGCTCCGTCGCGGGGTCGCACGTCACGAAGAGGACGCGCGCCCCGGCCTTCCGCGCCGCGGCCAGGGCGCCGCGCACGAACTGTGTCATGCCGCTGGCCGAGACCCCGACGAACACGTCGCGTTTCGACGGGTGCACGCGCGCAACCGAGCGGCCGCCCTCCTCGTACTGATCCTCGACGCCCTCACGGGCGCGGAAGACGGCGGACTTCCCGCCGGCCATGATGGCCTGCACGAGATCGGGCGGCGTCCCGAAGGTGGGCGGCATCTCGGAGGCTTCGAGCACCCCCAGCCTGCCACTCGTTCCGGCGCCGACGAAGAACAGGCGCCCGCCGCGGCGCAGCGCCTGAGTAATAATGTCGACGGCCAGCGCGATACGCTCTTTCTCCCGGGCGACGGCGGCCAGGACCCTGCGGTCCTCGTTCATCATCAGCTCGATGATGTCCGCGGATGGGAGCTTGTCGATCCCCAGCGTGTTGGGATTGATGGCCTCAGTCGGCAGCTGCTGCCACTTGGATTGCGGCATGACCCACCCCGTCGGTTCGAGAAGGCGACCGCGCATACTAGCGCCGCGGCGGAAGACTGTCAAACACGCCGGCGCGGAGCGTCCCGGCGATGAACGCCGCTCGGCGCGGCTGGTGGACGAGTACCTGAACCATCTTCGCGTCGAGCGCCGCCTCGCGGACAATTCGGTCGAGAGCTACGCGCGCGATCTCGTCCGGCTCATGGCGTTCGCCGCGGACCGGGGCAAGCCCCTGGCCGGGCTCGATCGCGCGGATCTCGAGGAGTCAGTGCGGCTGGACCTGTCCGGGGGGCTCTCGCCGCGATCGGCCGCACGCGCCATCGCGTGCCTGCGGGGCTTCTACCGTTTCCTGGTGAGGAATGGCACGCTCGGCGCGAGTCCCGCCGACGATGTGCAGGCGCCGCGCGCGTGGCCGGCGCTGCCCAAGTTCCTGAGCACCGACGAGGTCGAGCAGCTCCTGAGCCAGCCGGACGCGGGATCGCCGGCCGGTCTGAGGGACAAGGCGCTGCTCGAGCTCTTGTACGCCACCGGCATGCGTGTGTCCGAGCTGGTCGGCCTTCGCCCGGCGGATGTCAACCTCTCGGCGGGCTACCTGACCTGCATCGGCAAGGGGGGCAAACAGCGCCTCGTCCCGGTTGGCGACGAGGCCGCGAAGTGGGTGCAACAGTACCAGCGGCGCGGGCGGCCGGCGCTCGTGAAGTCGCGCGAAACCCCGCGGCTGTTCGTCAATGCGCGAGGGGGGCCGCTCTCACGCGTCGGCTTCTGGAAGATCCTCAAGGGCTACGGCCGCAGCGCAGGCTTGCGGCGGGATCTCAGCCCGCACGTGCTCCGCCACTCGTTTGCGACGCACCTGCTCGAGCGCGGCGCCGATCTGCGCGCCATCCAGATGCTGCTCGGACATGCCGACCTGTCCACGACGCAGATCTACACGCACATCCTCGAGACGCGGATGCGGGCCATCTACGATCGGTTCCATCCGCGTCCCTGACGTCGCTTGACCGTGCCGGAAACGGTGGGGTAGGGTGGGCCGACGCTGCCGTGGGCGTCGACGAACGAGCGCAAACGACTGCATGACCTTTCCGCGACGCACCGCCGGCCGCGTACTCCTGGTGATGGCCGTGGTGTTGGCGGCCTGGGTGGTCTGGAGCCTCTCGACCCTTCCGGCCCGGACGGTGCGCACGCCGGCGCACGCGGCGAGTCCCGGCCGTCCGACGGCGCGAGGCGTGTATCACGTTCACTCGCGAGGTTCTGACGGTACCGGGAAGGTCGCCGAGATCGCCGCCGCCGCGAGTCGCGCGGGCCTCGTGTTCGTCATTCTCACCGATCACCAGGATGGCTCGCGGCCCCATCCCGCGCCCCAGTATGTCGGCGGCGTGCTCGTCGTGGACGCGTCGGAGATCAGCGCGGCGCCCGGTCATCTTGTCGCACTCGGAATGACGCAAGCGCCGTATCCGCTCGCCGGCGAGGAGCGCGACCTCCTCGAAGACGTCCATCGGCTGGGCGGATTCGGCATCGCCGCCCATCCGGATTCGGCTCGCGAGGATCTGCGCTGGACCGACTGGAGCCTGCCGATCGACGGCCTCGAGTGGTTCAACGCCGACAGTCAGTGGCGAGCGGAACCCTGGCTTCCGCTCGCGCGAGCCGTCCTCCAGTATCCGTTGCGGTCCGCCGAGACCGTCTCGTCGCTCTTCACACGACCGAGCGGGGCGCTGGCCCAGTGGGACAAGCTCACCGAGGTGAGCCGGGTCGTCGGCATGGCCGCCAGCGACGCCCACGCACGAATCGGGATCGGTGGCGGAAGCGATCCGTACCAGGGTGGGATCGCGGTGCCGTTGCCAACCTACGAATCGGTGTTTCGAGCCATGAGCCTCACCGTCGACCTGGATGCGCCGTTTGCCGGCGACGCCCCGGCCGACGCGTCGCGCCTGCTGGCCGCGATCCGGGCAGGCCACCTGCACACCGTCATCGACGGGTACCGCACGCCCGGCTGGCTGTCCTTCGAGGGGCGTTCGGGCACCGCGATTGCGCGCGAGGGCGACATCCTGCCCGTCCTTGGCGACGTCATCCTGCGAGCCGAATGCGACATGCCGCGCGGGTCGGCCATGACGCTCTTCAGGAATGGCCACGCGATTCGGACAACCGGAGACCCTGTGCTCGAGTGGAGAATCACGGGGAACGGTTCGGATCCGCCCGCAGACGGGACGTTCCGGATCGAACTGACTCTGGCCGGGCATACTGAACCGCGGGCCGCTCCGTGGATCGTCTCGAATCCAATCTACGTAGGCCTCGCCGAGCCCGCCTCCTCGCCGGCTCCGCAGGAGGCGGCGCCCGGCAGCGTCGAGCGGTACGGCCTCGGCACCGAGTGGAAGATCGAACGGGATTCCCGATCGACCGGATCCGTCGAGTCGGCGGAGGACGGCGGCCTCGTCGAGCGCTCGTTCCAGTTCAGGCTGGGCGAAGGGGTGAGCCCGTTTGTCGCAGCGGTCACGCCGGAGATCGACGCGCTCCGTCGCGCCGCCCGCATTCGGTTTACCGGCCGCGCCGATCAACCCGTCAGAGTCTCGGTGCAGATGCGGGCGCCCTCTGCCCGCGAAGGCGAGCGCTGGCAACGATCGATCTACCTCGACGCGCACCCGCGCGACGTCGCCATTCCGCTCGCCGAGTTCCGGAGCGTCGGCGCGGCAGAAGGTCCCGGCGTGCGCCTGGACCGGATCGACACCTTGCTGTTCGTCATCGACACGACCAACTCCCGGCCGGGCCGAACGGGCACGATCTGGCTCAGGGATCTTCGAGTCGAACGGTAGCCCCGCCGCGGGCGGACGCCTTCGGGCGGGAAGAGCGGCAGGGGAGTCAGGTCCTGACGGTCAGGAGCAGGCCGGCGGCTCCCAGTCCGAACAGGATGTTGGGCGCCCAGGCGGCGAGCAGCGGCGGGACCAGCCCGCCCGCTCCGATCGCGGCGAAGACGCTCGTCGCGATCCAGTACACAATCGCGATCACGATGCCGGTGCCGATGCCGTAGAGCGCGCCACGCCTTCCCGTCGTGACCGCGAAGGGCACCGCGATAAACGTCATGATGACGGTCACCCACGGGAACGACAGCTTGCGATGCAGTTCGACCTCGTAGGGCGTGACGTTGTAGCCGGACGCCTTCAGCTCCGCGATGTACTTCCGAAGCTCGGTGTAATTCATCCGGTCGGCTTCCTGCTGCTCCGCCATGAAGAACTGCGGCGGCTCGAGCGCCACCTGCGCGGCGGGGGACAGGGTGAACGACCGCTCGTTGGCGGCGCGATCGAATTCGCGCGTCCATCCTGACTTCCCGCTCCACCACACGGTCGCTTCCTGGCCCGTCGACTGCCCGGTGAAGGTGAGCGACCGGTAATACGTCCGGCTCTGGAGGCGCCACGCCTTCGGCGCGAACCGGAACGCCGAGAAGCCGTACAGCTCCCGCGTGCGCGGATCGAAATACACGTAGTGGTAGAACTCGCCGCTGCGGCTGACCATCCACTTGCGGTTCAGGACGTTGAAGGTCTGCGGCGAGCCGCCTCGCATCACGTGGTTGAGGCTCTCGGCCCGCTGATTCGCGTAGGCGAGCACGTCTTCCTCGACGAGGAAGATGAGCGCGCCGGCGCACGCGGCAAAGAGGAGGAGCGGCACGGCGGACCGGTAGAGGCTGATGCCGCAGGCCCGCATGACGACGAGCTCGCTGTTCTTGGTGAGGATGCCGATCGTCACGAGCGCGCCGATGAGCACCGAGAGCGGGATGCAGTAGTAGACATACTGCGGCGTGGCGTACCAGAAGGTACTGAAGCAGCATCGGCAGCGTCGCGCTGCCTTTGAGCAGCTTCTCGGAAAGGTCGAAGAACTTCGAGATGTAGAAGAGCGACATCAGGCCGGCGAAGGTCAGCGCGAATATCCGGACGTGGGTTTTCACAATGTAGCCGTCGAGCAGGCTCGGGCGGGGCAGCCAGAGGTGGGGAACCCGGATGAGCAGCCTGGTGCGTCCTTGCGGCGCCACGCGGGCGGCGATGGTCTGCCCGCCGGCGTCTGTCCGCCTCACTCGTGCGGCGACGGCCCGGACCCTAGCGCCAAGCCGCTCGCGCAAGGCGATCGAACCGGCTCGCATGACGAGGATCGCGGCGCCGAGCGCCCCGAGAATCAGGTCGGGCAGCCACATCGCGAGCCACCCCGGCACGATGAGGCCCTTGGCGAGGTTCTGGCCGCCCAGCATGATCATGTAGTACGCGAAGACAACGCCGATGCCGAGGACGAAGCTCGCGAGCTTTCCGTCCTTGCGGTTCGTGAGCCCGAGCACGACGGCCAGCAGCGCGAAGACCAGACACGCCACCGGAATCGAGAACCGCTTCTGGATGGCCATCTGCGCGTTGTGGACCGACACGTGGCGCTTCTTCGAGTCCTCGATGAGCGCACGCAACTCGGCAATGGTCTTCTCGTTGTCGCCTTTCTCGGGCGCCACGCGCGGAAAGACGCGGTCAGGATCCAGCGTGAGGACCAGTTCCTTCGGGAACCGGCTGACCGTGTAGGACTCGGGCGCGTCCCCCTTGGCCCGGTGCTCGGTGCCGTCCTCGAGCACCAGCTCGACGGTCCGCTTCTCGCGATCGAGCAGCATCCGCCCGCTTCGGGCCAGGTAGACGACGGGCTGCTCGGGACTCGTCGTGTCGGCCAGGAACACGTCGAGCCAGCCCCCGCCGGTCCTCGGCACGTCCCGAACATACAGGACGCGATTCGGGAAGTCCTCGAAGAAGACGCGGGGCTTGACTTCGCTCTCGGTCCGCGCGGCGACGATGTTGTAGGTGATCTCGCGGAAGGTCTGGTTGGCGTCGGGGACCGCCCAGATGATGACGTACGAGGTGACAGCCCACGCGAGGAGCGCCACGAAGCCGACCGGCCGCAGGATGCGGAAGATACTCACGCCGCAGGCCTGCAGCGCGACCCACTCGCGATCGCCCGACAGCCGGCCGAGGCTCACCAGGAGCGCGACGAGCAGCGCCATCGGGATGGTGATGGCGAGCGCCTGGGGCACCAGCGTGAGCATGATGCGGAAGATGATGGCGGCGGGCACCCCCTTGGCGATGAGCTGCTCGGCCTGCTCGATGAGATACGGAACGATGAGGATGAAGGTGAAGACGAGCAGGGAGATCAGGAACGGCGGGATGAAGGCACGGATGAGATAACGGTCGATCGTCCGTAGCATCGGCAGACCGAAGATACCACACCGAGTTCGCGCTGGCCGGCAGGCCGGCGGGAACGGACCCGGCCGGCCGCCGGACCATCGGCGCGTTGGCCGCAACGTCGCAGCGACTGCGATCGATTCGGTCCTTCGAGGTCGCGCATTCTGCATTCTGAGGGTTCGGAGGCCGGCCGAGGGATCGGTGGACGGCTTCCTAGGGCAAACACAAGAGGGGACCGGGGGCGGGCATCAACAGTCCATGCACAGGGGGTGTTTGCGCCAGATATTCAATGGGTCTGATAATGTATGTTATGTTAACCTAGCCCAATGGATTCCCCTGGAAAACGGCGCCGTTCCCGTCCGACTCACCGGGAAGTTCGTGCTGCCGCCTCCGCTTCCCCAACTCTCCGGGGTCGCGCCGATTCGGACTGAACACCTGGAAGCCTGCGGACCTGGGCCCCCGTGTACGATCGAACGGGCCCGCCGCTCGTCGTTCGAAGCGGCCAGACGGCCTTGGCGAGTTGCGCGGCCGCCTCAGCGGCTCTGGCGGAGTTCCTGGATGATGGCGTGAAGCGCGCTGATGATCTCGTCGCGGTCCACGCGGCTCTTGTTGAAGGTCAGCCGCAGGTTGAACGCCTTGGTGGGCGGACGGTACTTGAACGTGAACGCCCGCGGACGGCCGCGATGCCGCGCCTTGGTCTGTTCGCGCACTTTCTCGCGCGTGGCGCCGCCTTCGCGGGCCAGGCGTTCGACCAGCGCGAGCATTTTCTGAGGGTCAGACTGCCGAACTATCTCTAGAAGCAACGACTTGGAGGAAATGTCGGCCAGCCGACAGAGGTTCTTGACCTCTTCGGGCATCTTCTGGAGGGCCAGCGTCTCGGTCACCGCGGTCCTCGACTTCCCCAGCTTCCGGGCGAGGTCCTCGTGCGTGTAGCCGTTGTGATCGGCGAGCGACTGCATCGCCTCGGCCTCCTCGAACGCGGTGAGATCCTTGCGCTGGATGTTCTCGACCAGCGCGATCTCGACCAGCTCACTGTCGTCGGCGTCGCGAACGACCACCGGCAGCTCGTGCAGTCCGGCCTGCACGGCCGCCTGGTACCGGCGTTCGCCCGCCACGATCTGGAAGCGCCCGCCTCGCGCCCGGACGATGAGCGGCTCGAGCACGCCCTTCTCGTTGATCGACGCGATGAGCTCCGACAGATCGCCCATCGTCTGCCGGGGCTGATCGGGGTTCGGATCGATCTCCTCGATGGGGATCAGCCGTCCGATCGGCGTGCCGGCGGGCCCGGTCAGCGCCTCGACGTAGTGAATGTCGTGCCGCATCTGGATGCCGTCGGGAAGGCCCGTTCGCTTAGCCACGATCCATGACCTCCTCGCACAGGCGGTAGTACTCCGTGGCGCCCGACGACTCCGGCGCAAACGTGAAGATCGATTCCTTGTAGGCGGGACTCTCCTCGAGCCGGACGCTCTTGGTGATCACCGTGCTGAAGACCTTGTCGGCGAAGACCTTCTGGATCTGCGATCGGATGTCGCGCGCGATCGCGGTGCGGCGATCGTGCATCGTGATGAGCACGCCGAGCAGCCGCAGATCCGGGTTGGCCCGCGCTCGGACCTTGTCGATCGTCTCGAGCAGATCGTCGGTGCCCTCGAGGGCGAAATACGACGACTGGATCGGAACCAGGATGTGCGTCGACGCCACCAGCGCATTCACCGTGAGCAGCCCGAGCGTGGGCGGGCAGTCGATGACGATGTGCTCGAACGAGGTCCGGACCGGGGCGAGGCGATCCTTCAACCGGAAATGCGAGTCGATCTCCCCCACCAGCTTGGCCTCGAGCTTCGCGAGCGAGATCCGCGACGGCACGATCGAGAGGTTCTTGACGGGGGTCGGCTGGAGGATCTCTGCAAGCCCGCACGTGTCGTCGATCATCACGTCGTAGAGGTTCCGGTCGACGCCCCGGATGTCCATGAACGACATGGTGCTGTTGGCCTGCGGATCCAGGTCCACGAGCAGCACGCGCTTGCCGCGCATCGCCAGCCCCGCCGACAGGTTGATCGCGGTCGTCGTCTTTCCGACGCCGCCCTTCTGATTGGCGATGCAGACGATCATGGGGTGTGGCCGGACAGTGTACGCGGGCCCGGTCATTCTAGAGGGCGCTCGGAAGGGGTGTCAAGGCGCGATCCGGTCACATCTTGTACTTGCCGAGCTCCTCGGGATCGAGGCTCTCGAGCCATCGCTGCAGCCGCTCGGAATCGTTCTTCTCCGGCGCGAAATCCACCGACTTCGCGTTGTCGATCACGTGGTCCTCGACGAAGATCGGCGCGCGGGCGCGAAGGGCCAGGGCGATGGCGTCGCTTGGCCGCGCGTCCACCGCCATCGATTCGCCGTTCACCTTCATGTAAATCAGCGCGTAAAAGGTGTTCTCCTTGAGGTCGGAGACGACGATCTTCTGGATGTCGCCGTGCAGGTCGTGGATGACGTTTTTCAGGAGGTCGTGCGTCATCGGCCGGGGCGTGGTGATGTTCTCGATCTGCAGCGCAATCGCGTTCGCCTCGAAGATCCCGACCCAGATCGGCAGGACCTTCTCGCCGTCCTTGTCGCGCAGGATGATGATGGGCATGTTCGTGACCGGATCCACCATCAGGCCCTTGATGACCATCTCGATCTGCATCGTCACTCCCTTGAGGCCCGGCCGCCGGATGAGGTTCCAAGGTCCCCTGTCACAACGTAAGACGCCGGCCGGCGGCTGTCAAGGCAACTGGTCGGCTGCGACCCGTCCCCAGAGGCTGTTCGGCCCCGCGTGGGTGACTTCCACGGCAACCACGCGGCCGAGGAGCCCGGCGTCGCCCGGGAAGTTCACGACGGTGTTGCCGCTCGTGCGTCCCGTCAAGTCGGTGAGGTGACGCCGGCTGACGCCGTCGACGAGCACGCCGGCGCGGGTCCCGATCTTCGCCTCGTTCAGCCGGAGCTGGATCTCGCGCTGGCGCTCCTGCAGCTCCATCAGGCGTTCGGTCTTCACCTCTTCGGCCACATCGTCCGCCATGCGCTTGCTGGCGAGCGTGTTGGGCCGTTCGGAGTACTTGAACGAGAACATCGCACTGTAGCCGACCTCGCCGACAAGCGACAGCGTGTCGCGGAAGTCCGAGTCGCCCTCACCCGGAAAGCCGATGATGATGTCGGTCGAGAGCTGGATGCCGGAAACGCGCGATCTGAGCCGGCCGACCAGGTCGAGATACTCCTCGCGGGTATGGCGCCTGCGCATGGCCTGCAGAATCCGGTTCGAGCCGGACTGGACCGGCAGATGGAGGTGCTTGCAGACGTGCGGAAGGCTGGCCACGGCCTCGATGAGCCGGTCGGTGACGTGGCGCGGATGCGGGCTGGCGAAACGGATCCGCGCGACGCCCGGCACCTCGTTCACGCGCTCCAGCAGGGCCGCGAAATCGCACGAGGGTCGTCGGGAGCCTGGTAGTGGTTGACGATCTGTCCGAGCAGGTGGATTTCGCGATGGCCGGTGGCGGCGGCCTCGCGAACCTCGTCGAGCACGGCCTCGACGGGCCGCATTCGCTCCTTGCCCCGGGTGCGGGGAACGACACAGAACGCGCAATGGTCGTTACAGCCCTCGATGATGGTCACAAAGGCCTTGACCGGATCTTGCCGCCGCGCCACCCCCAGCGGAAACGACACGTCGTCGTAGGGGTTGATGTCGACCTGCGGCCGGCCCTCCCGAACGGCGTCCGCAACGAGCGCTGGCAGGCGCTTCTCCGCCTGGGTGCCGACCACGACGTCGATGAAGGCCGAGCGCCCGAACAAGGCGGCGCCCTCCTGCTGGGCCAGGCACCCTGTGACGGCCACGATTGGGTCCCGGCCCCTGGCGGTCGAGTCGGCCTTGAGCTCGCCCACCCGGCTGAAGACTTTCTCTTCGGCCCGTTCGCGCACCGAGCAGGTGTTGAGCACCAGGAGGTCGGCTTCAGCAGGCTCATCGGTTGCTTCGTAGCCGGCCGCTTCGAGGAGGCCCGCCATGCGTTCCGAATCGTGGACGTTCATCTGGCAGCCGAACGTCTCGATGAGGTATTTCCTCGCCATGCTTCTACTTTCGCCTTCGACTTTCGCTTTCGCCTTTCGCCCTGCGGCCACCGGCCGGCACGCGAGACGCCAGCATCTCCCTGGCGCTGGCGAGCGTGCCTTCACTGAGCGTCGAGCCCGCCATCATCCGGGCGATCTCTTCGGTTCTCGCCCGGTCGTCCAACCGATCGACCGACGTGAGCGTGCGGTTGTTCCGCACGGTCTTGGTGACACGGAACTGCGTCCGAGCGCACGCCGCGATGTGCGGCAGGTGCGTGATGCACAGCACCTGGAACCGCTCGCCCAGCCCCTGGAGCCGCCTGCCGACCACGTCAGCGACTCGCCCGCCGATGCCCGCATCCACCTCGTCGAAGATGAGCGTCTTTCCGGGCGTGTCGGTCGAGGCGAGCGTCTTCAGTCGCAAGCATCAATCGCGAAAGCTCTCCTCCCGAGACGATACGCGCGAGCGGCCTCAGCTCCTCGCCAGGATTGGGCGAGACGTAGAACTCGGCGACATCCGTTCCCCGCGCGGTCCACTTCCCTTCCGCCGGCCCGTCTGCGAATCGTACTTCGAGCCGCGTTCTCTCCATCGCCAGCTCGGCGAGGCCTCGCTCGAGCGCACGGGCGAACCTGGGCCCCGCCTCGCGCCTCGAGGCGGAAAGGGCGGCCGCGCATGCCGCATAGGCGTTCGCCGCGCCATCGACCGCCTGCTGAAGCTCGAGCGCGCGCTCGCTCGAAGACTCGAGCGCGTCGAGCTCGGTGCGGCATTCCGTCTGCCGGGCCAGGACATCGGAGAGTGTCGAACCGTATTTCCTCTTCAGACGTTCGAGGAGCGCCAACCGGTCCTCGACCTCCTGCAGCCTCCCGGGAGTGGCATCGATGTCGGCCGCGTACTCGCGGAGGAATCCAGCGAGATCCTCGAGCTGCGCGCGCACGCCATCCCGAGACTCGAGGTAGGGCCCGAAACGGGCATCGAGCGCGGCGAGATCGCCGACGCGCTTCCAGACCTGCGCGAGTCCCGCGAGCACGGCTTCGTCGCTCTCGTAGAGGCGGCCGTACGCTCTCATCACACAGGCGCTTGAGCTTCTCGGCATTGGCGAGCAGCTGCCGCGTCGTGGCGAGTTCCTCGTCCTCTCCGGGACGAGGCGCGGCGCGATCGATTTCTCCGAGTTGAAATCTCAGGAAATCCGTCCGCGCGGATTTGTCCCGTTCCTGCCGCCTCACTTCATCGAGTTCGGCGCAAAGCCGCGACCACTCTGCGAAGGCGGCCTCGACTTCCGCGCGGCGGTTCCCGTTGACGGCGAACGCGTCCAGCAGGTCGATGTGCGCCTCGGGGTTGAGTAGCGCCTGGTGTTCGTGCTGGCCGTGCAGATCGACGAGCGCATCGCCAAGCGCCTTGAGCGCCGCGGCGGTCGCGAGAGCTGCCGTCGACGAACGCGCGGCTTCTCCCCTGCGACGTCACTTCGCGCCTGACGACGACTTCACGGCCGTCGGTTTCGAAGATCGCCTGGATGATCGCCGTCTCTTCGCCGGTTCTCACGAGCTCGGTCGACGCGCGGCCGCCAAGCAGCAGGTTGACGGCCTCGACGAGGATGGACTTCCCTGCTCCGGTTTCTCCGGTCAGGACGTTCAGACCTGGTTCGAAGGTCACCTCGAGAGCCTCGATGACGGCAAGGTTCCGGATGTTCAGGTAGCGCAGCATCAGGCGTGTCCGGGGAACTCGTTCGGCGGCAGAACTTCCATCATATCACGGGTTTGACAGTGGTTCAGGTGCGTGGTACTCTGTCCCGATTCTGTTGCTTGACCCGCGGCTCGTTCCCCCGATGTCCCGGAGGCCTATTTGCGCACGCTCGGGTTCCTGGTTCTGGCGCTGCAAGTGCAGGGCTCTAGTGGGGCGTATGCCGCCGGAGATGACGTCGTAGGGCTGATAATACGGTCCGGGCCCGTCGCCAAGGTCGTCCTCGCCATCCTCGCCGCCTTCTCCATCGCCTCTTGGGCGATCGTCCTTCAGAAATTGTGGTCGCTCGGACGCGCCGACCACCACACGGTGAGGTTCCTCGACATCTTCCGGCGAAGCAGCGAAGTTCTCGGAAGTGCAAGCCGTCTGCCGTACGTTCGACAACAGCCCGCTGGTCGGGATTTTCCAGGCGGGGTACGCCGAGCTGAACACGCAGCTTCGCCAGGCTGCCACGAACGCGGCGAGTCCAGCGGGCGCTCCCGCACGTCCAACCTTGAAGAGCCTCAGCTCGGTGGATCGGGCGCTGCTGCGAGCGGCGACCGTGGAGGTCTCCAAGCTGGAGCGGCGGATGTCCATCCTCGCGACGACGGCGAGCATCACGCCGTTCATCGGGCTGTTCGGCACGGTCTGGGGCATCATGACGTCGTTCCAGCGCATCGCGAGCGTCGGGTCCACCAACCTGGGCGTGGTGGCGCCGGGGATCGCCGAGGCGCTCATCGCGACGGCCGCGGGCCTGTTTGCCGCGATCCCGGCCGTGTACTTCTACAACCACTTCATCGCGCAGGTGAAGCGGATCGACATCGGAGATGGACGACTTCTCGCTCGAGTTCCTGAACATCGCGGAACGAAACTTCACCTGAGCCCGTCGTCCGGAGAGTCCGCCGCGTCATGCCGAAGGTTACGAGCCACGAGGACATCGATCCCGGCCGGGGCCGCCGCATCAGGCGTGTCTCGACCTCGCTCGCCGAGATCAACGTCGTGCCGCTCGTCGACGTGATGCTCGTGCTGCTCATCATTTTCATGGTGACGGCGCCGATGCTCCAGCGGGGCGTCGAGGTGAACCTGCCCGTGGCGCGGCGCGCGCAGCAGATCGTCGACGAGCGCATCTTCGTGACGGTGCCCCTCACCTACCGCAGGAACCACACCGTGCGGATCGGCGAGGAACCGGTCCGCCTCGATCTGCTCGACGAGCGGATGCGGCAAGTCATGCAAGGCCGGCCCGACCGCGACGTGTTCCTGCGCGGCGACGGCGGCGTGACGCTGCAGGAACTCCTCGAAGTGATGGACCGCCTCAGGGAGGCGGGCGTCGAGAAGGTCGGGATCGTCTCGCGCTTGCCGGAGGAACGCTGAGATGGACGCCGTGACCACGGTGTTGCTCGAGCGGGCCCGCGACGACCGCGGCATGAACCGGATGGTGACCCTCTCCACAATCGCGCACGCCGCACTTGGCGCCGTCGTCGTGCTCGTGCCGGCGATCTTCGGAACTCACACGGCGCGCGACGAGCGGCCCGTGATGACCATCAGCCTCGGCAGCGCGCCGGGGCCGCGGGCCGGCGGGATGGCGCTCGAAGGAAGGCCGGCGAGCCGCGAGCCGGCCCAGATGATGGACTCGAAGCGTCCCACCATCCTGAAGCCGGCGCCTCGCGAGCCCGCGATGGTGATTCCTACGCCGAACGCGAGGACCACGCGCAAGCCGCCGAAGCCGCAGGCCGAGCCGGCAGTGCAGCCCGCGCCGCCCGTGTCGCGCGAGACGGTTCCTTTCGGCGCCCAAGCCACCGCGAACGACAATCCGGCCCGCGGAATGGGGTTTGGAGGATTATCGACCGGCGGGATGGGCGGCTCGGGCGGCTACCTGGAGGTCTCGAATTTCTGCTGCCCGGAGTATCTGAACGCGATGCTGCAGGTGCTGCAGCGCAATTGGAAACAGACCCAGGGCATCGACGGGCTGACGCAAGTCAAGTTCGTGATCCAGCGTGATGGCCGCATCACCGGCATCGATCTCGAGCAGTCGAGCGGGTACGCCCCGCTCGATCTGGCCGCACAGCGGGCCCTTTTCCTCACACAGCGGGTGCAGCCGCTGCCGGCGGCGTTTTCCGACGCCAGCCTCACCATTCACCTCCGATTCGAGTATCACCGCTGATGATGCGCGACCGCATGTTCGTCGTGTTCGGCTTGGTCGGGCTGGTCATTGCGGTCGTGTCGGCGAAGCCGCTGCCCGGCCCTCCGGCGGCGGAGCCCCAGCAGCAGCAATCCGAAATCATCCTGAGCCTCTCGGGTGAGCCCGGCGCGAGGCCCCGCTACGCCGTTCCCGATTTCCTCGCGCGCGGAACCGACCCGGAAACGGTCGAAGCCGCCCGGACGATCGGCGCGGTGCTGTGGGACGATCTGGCGTTCGAGCGGGAGTTCTACATGATCCCGCGCGACACCTACAAGACGATTCCACCGGCCTCCTCGATGGCCGACGTCGCCTTCAACCGGTGGCGCGAGCTCGGCGCGGACGGCCTGGTCATGGGGATCGTGGAGAAGACCGCCGGCGGCTTCCGCGTGGAGGTGCGCCTGTTCGACGTGAAGACCGGGCGCTCCGTGATGGCGCGCGAGTACACCGGATCGGCGGCCAATCCCCGGGTGTACGCCCATTCGGCCTCCGACGATATTCACCTGCAGCAGCGGGCGCTGCGCGGCGTGGCCCGGACCAAGCTCGCGTTCGCCTCCGATCGCGACCTGGAGCGCGTCACGGGTACGGTGCAGTCGCGCGAGGCGAAGGAAATCTACGTCTCGGATTACGACGGCGCCAACCAGAAGCGCGTCACGATCACCCGCAAGCTCAACCTGACGCCGAGCTGGTCTCCCGACGGACGCGCGATTGCCTACACCTCGTTCCGCCGGGACTACCCGGATATTTTCGTCTCGCTCATCTACCAGGGCACGCTGGAGAACCCGACCGGTGGCAAGTTCCAGAACTGGCTGCCCGCGTGGTCGCCCGACGGCACCAGGATCTGCTTCACGTCGAACCGCGACGGCAACGCCGAACTCTACGTGATGAACCGCGACGGCTCGGGCCTCAGGCGGCTCACGAGCCACCCGGCCATCGACACGACGCCGACCTGGTCGCCGAGCGGCACGCAGATCGCCTTCACGTCGGATCGGTCCGGGTCGCCGCAGATCTACATGATCGATCTCGAGGGCCTGGGCATCCGGAAGATCACGTCGGAATCGTACTGCGACCGGCCGACGTGGTCGCCGGCGCCGTTCAACGAGATTGCCTATTGCTCGCGGACCGGGGCGGGGTACGATATCAGAATCTACGATCTGGTGACCGAGGAGCGCCGCCAGATCACGTTCGGGCAAGGCACGAACGAAAGCCCCGCGTACGCTCCCAACGGGAGGCACTTGGCGTTCACCTCCACGCGCAACGGCAAGACGCAGGTCTACGTCGTCGGCCGCGACGGCCAGGACCTCCGGCAGGTCACGCGCGCCGGGATCAACGTCACGCCGGACTGGTCGAAGTAGAGGCGAGGAGAGTCACGATGAGGAGTCGAGCAAGCTCGCGGATTGCGTGGTTCGTCGTCACCGTGGCGGTGGCTGGATCGATCGCCGGGTGCGGGGCCAAGAAGCCGCCGGTTGCGAGCCCCATGGCGCCCCCGACTTCGGTGAAGGTGCCGGACCAGGTGCCCGTCACCCCCGCCGCCCAACCCGCCGCCGAGCCGTCTCAGCCTGCGGCCGAACCAGCGGCCATCCGGAGCGACTTGGCGGTCAAGGACGATCCGCTGGCGGCGCGGTCGATCGACGACGTGAACCGGGAGTCGCCGCTCCAGCCGGCGTTCTTCGCGCTCGACAGCGCCGAGCTGACCGCGTCGGCGCGCACGGCGCTCGATGCCGACGCGGCCGTGCTCAAGAAGTACTCGACCTGGGTCGTGACCATCGAAGGGCACTGCGACGAGCGTGGAACGGCCGAATACAACCTGGCGCTCGGCGAGCGACGGGCCGTTGCGGCGCAGGCCTATCTCGTCTCGCTGTCGATCGCGCCCTCGCGGCTGCGCATCGTGAGCTACGGCAAGGAATTCCCGTTCGATCCCGGCAGCAACGAGGCGGCGTGGGCCAAGAACCGCCGCGCGCACTTCGTGCTGACGGCCAAGTGACGGGTCGGGCATTCAACGATCGTTTTCCGGGCGGAAGACTTATGCTGCGACGAGGACACGCGATCGGGATCCTGCTGGTAGTCCTGGGCCTGGCGAACACGGCGCCGATGGCCGCGGCCGACAAGGAGCACCGGCAGATGATGGCGGACATCCGCATGCTGCAGGAACAGAACCAGCAGCTGCAGCAGCAGCTGACAACGCTTGTCGACGTCCTGCGGAGCGTCTCGGCGAAACTGGACGACCAGACGGGCGCCAACCGCAAGGCGTTCGCCGACCATCGGCTGCTCGTGGACTCGCTCGGCACGGACCTGCGGGTCGTGCGCGAGAAGGTCGACGAGACCAATGTACGGCTGACCTCGCTCTCGCAGGAGATGGAGGCGCTGCGCGTGGCGGCCGCCTCTGCGCAGAGCGCCCAAGCGGGTGTCAACACGGACACGTCGGGCGCGGGCGGGGCCACCGCTCCGCCGCAGACGCTCGCGCCCCCGAATCCAGGCGTGTCTCCGAAACTCCTGTTCGAGAACGCGCGCAACGACTACTACTCGGCCCGATGGGACCTGGCCATCCAGGGGTTCGAGAGCTACATCAAGACGTTTCCCAAGTCGGACGTCTCGGACGACGCGCAGTTCTACATCGGGGAGACCCACTACAGCGCGGGTAGATTCAAGGAGGCCGTCGGCGCCTACGATCGGCTGATCGCCAACTATCCGGCCAGCAACGTGCTGCCCGACGCGTACTACAAGCGCGGCCTTGCGCTCAACACGCTCGGACAGGTGCAGCAGGCCCGGGAGTCGTTCGAGTTCGCCGTGAAGAACTTTCCGGACAGCGACGCGGGCCGGCTCGCCCGCCAGTGGCTCGATCGGCTGAACCGGATCGGAAAGTAGACGCGCTCGCTCGGGCGCTTCGGTCTGACCTCGGAAAGGAACGGGACATGGCGAGCTTCAACAAGATCATTCTCGTCGGCAACCTCGGCCGCGACGCAGAGCTCCGCTACACGCCTGCGGGGAAGCCCGTGGCGACCGTCAGCATCGCGATCGACGATCCGTTCGTGAAGGACGAAGCCACCGGCCGCCCGACGACCGAATGGTACCGCGTGAAGATCTGGGGCAAGCAGGCCGAGACTCTGAAGGGCTTCCTCGTCAAGGGCAAGCAGGTCTACGTGGAGGGGCGGCTTTCGATCCAGCGCTGGAACGGCCGCGACGGCGACAAACGCTACACGCCCGAGGTGTCCGCCGATCGCGTGCAGCTCCTCGGCAGCGCCCCCGGGGCCGGCGCGGGAGCGGCCGCGCGAGGGCCGGCGTCGACCGAGCGCGAAGCGCCGCCTGCCGATGAGCTCGGCCAGGGCCCGGAGGTCACCGAGGACGACATCCCGTTCTAGCCCCGGCGCTCAGTGGATACGCGCCGGGGAACGAACGGCGCGCCCGTCGTCGCGACGCTGAAGCGTCGCGACCTACGGCGACCCTGAGGGGTCGCCCTACGTGGTCTGCCTGCCGTAGCGGTCCTCGAGTCTTACCACGTCGTCGACCTCAGGCGTGGACACCTCGATCAGATCCGAATCGTCGATCGCGGTCATCCGGTGGATCGTCCCGGACGGCACGTGAACGCGCTCGCCCGGGAACATCTCGCGGCCTACGAGCCGCTCGCCTTCCTGGATCTCGAAGAGCAGCTTGCCGGAGTACAGCAGGATCGTCTCGACCTTCTGGTTGTGGTACTGGAGGCTCAGCGCGTGTCCGGCGTTGACGTGAATGACCTTGCCGACGTACTTGTCGGTCCTGGCCCACCAGAGCTCGTACCCCCACGGTTTGTCGACGCGTATCACGCCGGGCTTCGCTTCAACGCTCACGGTTCTCTCCTTGGTGCTCCCCGGCGGCCCCCACGCCAGCGGAACGGAGGACGGCGCCGAACGAGACGGCCACGAACTCCTCGATCTCCCGGCTCGTTCGCATGCGGAGCGCGGTCACGGCAACGCGCCGCAACTCGGAGGCTCGCACGGATTCGACCAGCCGGCGGGCAGCCGGGATCGCCGCCGGGTACATGCTGAAGTTCCGGACCCCCATTCCGATGAGGAGCAGGAGCCCCATCGGGTCCGAGGCCATCTCTCCGCAGACGGACATCGGCCGGCCGTGCCGACCCGCGGCGCGCACCACATGTCTGATCATGCGCAGGATGGCGGGGTGCAAGGGCTCATACGAGCGTGCCACCCTGGTGTCGGTCCGGTCAACAGCCAGCGAGTACTGGATGAGGTCATTGGTGCCGATGCTGAAGAAATCGGCTTCTTCCGCGAGGACGTCAGCGGTGAGGGCCGCCGACGGGAGCTCGATCATGACGCCGACACTCAACTCCGGATGACCGGGCCCGGGCTCCCGGATTTCCTCGAGCACCGACTGGAGCAGCGCGCGCGCCTCTCGCAGCTCGTCGATCGACGCGACGAATGGAAACAGGATTCGCAGCCGGCCGTGGCGCGCCGCCCGCCCGAGCGCGCGGAGCTGCGTGCGGAAGGTCTCCGACTCTCTGAGGCTCAGGCGGATTCCGCGGAGGCCAAGCGGGCCGTGCGAGAGACCGCTATCGAATTGCGTCGCCGAGCCGGCGCCGCCGTTGAGCCCGGCCGCCTGGACCTCGTCGAGGTCGAACGTGCGAATGCTCACCGGGAGCGGCGCCATCCGTTCCAGGAGATCGCGGTAGGCCGCGAACTGGGCATCCTCGGAAAACGAGTGCGTCGGTCGTCCCGCCAGCAGGAATTCGGATCGAAACAGCCCGATGCCGCACGCGCCCTGCTGCTGCGCGAACGCGAGGTCGTCTGGCAGCTCGATGTTCGCTTCGAGCTCCACCGGCACGTGGTCGAGCGTGGCGGCCGGCGCCGCGACGCTGGCGTCGACGCCGGCCTGGCGCGCGGTCGCCGCGCGGCGCGCGTCACGCCCCTGCAAGTCGCGGACCTGCTCGTCGGTCGGATCGACGACGACCTCGCCGGAGGTTCCGTCGACGACGAGCCTCCCGCCCGGCGTGATTCGAGCAATCGCGGAGCCCAGGCCGACGACGGCGGGGATCTTGAGCGAGCGCGCGATGATCGAGGTGTGGTAGGTCCGGCTGCCGGCGCCGACCACGAGTGCGAGGACACGGCGCCGATCGAGCTGTCCGGCCACCGATGGGGTCAGGTCGTCGGCAACCAGGACGCTCGGACGGTCAAGATCCAAGAGGAGGTCGCTCGCGACCGGCCGGCCCGATCTCAGGTTCATGCTCAACCGCCCGACGACGTCCGCGACATCGCCGTGGCGTTCCCGGAGGTACGGATCCTCGACCTCCTCGAGCACCGACGCCAGCTCGTCGAACGCCCGCTCGACGGCCCACTCCGCGTTGACGCGATTTTCGGCGATGATCCGCGCGGCCCGGGGCACGAGCAGCGGATCGTCGAGCATGAGGAGCTGCACTTCGAAGAGCTGACCGAGCTCGGGTCCCCCGCTCCGCGTGACCCGTCCCCTGATGGCCCGCAACTGGCGCCGCGACGACTCGCGCGCGGCTTCGAGGCGCGCCGTTTCGCCGACCACGCGATCGGAGGGGACGCCGTAGCGCAGCGCGAGCGGATGCTGCAACAGCAGTGCCGCTGGCCCGTACGCCGTTCCAGCCGACACGCCTATTCCCGTCAGGCGTTCCACGTGCCCTCACCGAATCCGGTTTCGACCAGCCTGCAGAGCGCGTCCACCGCCTCGTTCTCGTCTCTGCCGGAGGCGGAGATCGTGATGGGAGTGCCCCTGGACGCGGAGAGCAGCAGGATGCCGAGGATGCTCTTGCCGTCCATGACGCGGTTGCCGCGCGCCACGGTGATCTGCGCTTCGAAGGCGGTCGCGGCGTGTACGAACCGCGCAGCAGCGCGTGCGTGCAGGCCGAGGGTGTTTCGGACCTCGATGGACCGCGACGTCATGTCAGCCCTTCGCCTCCCCGTGCAGGAGATCCGAGGCCACCCAGATGGCGTTGCGCCCGTGCTCGCGCATCTCGCGCGCCACGCCGAGCAGATCCTGCGACGACTTCAGGCTGGTCAGCTTGATGAGCATCGGCAGGTTCACGCCCGTGATGACTTCCACCTTGTTCTCTTCGAGGAACGTCATGCCCAGGTTCGCGGGCGTCCCGCCGAACATGTCGGTCAGGACGAGCACGCCCGAGGATCCCTGCACCCGCGCAATCGCCTGCCGGATTTCCTCCCGCGCGTCGTCGGCATCGTCGTGCCAGCCGATCGACACGGCCGCGAACTGCGGCAGCTCGCCCACGATGGCTTCGGCCGCGTTGAGCAGCTCGGTGGCCAACTGCCCGTGCGTGACGACAACGACTCCAATCACAGCGCCTCCGTCAGGACCGCCATCGACACGGTTCAGCCGGTGCGGCCCAGGTCGCGGTGCCGCACGCGCACCAGCACGCCCGGCGGCGGGTCGAGGCGCCGCCGGATGGCCTCGGCGACGTAGACCGACCGGTGTCGCCCGCCGGTGCAGCCAATCGACACGGTCAGGTAGCTCTTGCCCTCTTCCCGGTAGTGCGGCACGAGATACTGCAGCAGCGCCACGAACCGATCCACCGCCTGGCCGGTTTCGGGATGCGTCTCCATGAACGCTTCCACCGGCCGGTCACGTCCCGTGAGCCCCCGCAGGCCCCTGACGAAGTGCGGGTTCGGCAGGAAGCGCAGATCGAACACGAGATCGGATTCGAGCGGGAGGCCGTGCTTGAAGCCGAAGCTCACGACGGTGACGAGCATCCGCCGGCCCTGCCGCTCGCCGTGCGAGAGCGCGCTGAACGCGTCGCGCAACTCGTGCACGGTGAGCTTGGTCGTGTCGAGGATCTGATCCGACATGCGCCGGATCGGCTCGAGCCGGCGCCGTTCCTCCCGGATACTCTCGCGGATCGGCCGCGTCCCGGCCAGCGGATGGGGCCGCCGCGTTTCGCTGAAGCGCCTGACGAGCGCCGCGTCGCCCGCCTCGAGGAAGATGAGCACCGGCCGGAGCTGGCGATTCCGCCGCAGCTTGTGAAACACCGACGGGAACTTCGAAAGGAACGACCCTTCGCGGACGTCCACGACGATGGCGACCTTCTCGAGGTCGGACCCGGCGCGGCTGGCGAGCTCCGCCAGCGTCGGAATCAGCATCGTCGGCAGGTTGTCCACGCAGAAATAGCCGAGGTCTTCGAGCGCACGGATGGCCTGGGACTTGCCCGCGCCCGACAGGCCCGTGAGGATGACAAATCGCGCAAGGCCTCTCGAGGAGTGGAGGACGGCGGAGGCCCTGGCCTGCCTCACGAGTCCTCCTGATCGGCTTCGTCGCCGGGATCGGGCGGGTCCTCGCGCGCCTGCTCCCCCTGGAGGAGTTGCCGGTCGAGCCTGGCGACGAGCTTCCTTGCAGCATGATGGCCGCGGCTCCTGAGCAGCTGATTCCGCGCGGCCACCTCGACCAGGTTGGCGAGGCTCCTGCCGGGCGCCACGGGCATCGTGATGAGCGGCACCTGGAGTCCGAGCACTTCCTCGAAGCAGTCGTCGAGGCCGAGCCGCTCGTAGGCGCGGCCGAGCTCCCAGCGCTCCAGCCGCACGACCAGCTCGACGCGCTTCGAGTTCCGCGTCGAGGCCACGCCGAAGAGGTCCCGGATGTTGATGACGCCGAGTCCCTGATCTCCATGTGGTGCCGCGTCAGCTCCGGGCACGTGCCTATCAGCACCGATTCGGCCCGGCGCCGGACCTCGACCGTGTCGTCGGCGACCAGCCGATGGCCGCGTAAGATCAAGTCGAGCGCGCATTCGCTCTTGCCGATCCCGCTCTCGCCGCTGATGAGGACGCCGAGGCCGAGAATGTCCATCAGCACTGCGTGGACGATCGTGCGATCGGCCAAGATGTCCTCGAGGTAGCTCTCGATCTTGGTGATCGCCATCGGCGTGGTCACCGCGGTCCCGATGAGCGGTACGGCCGCCCGCTCGGCTTCCTCGGCGAGTTCCTCGGGAACGTGCTGGCCGCCGGTGACGAGGACGCAGGGGATCGGATGACTGAAGGCGCGGGCGATCGACGCGCGCCTCGCCTCGGCCGGCAGGCTTCTCAGGTAGCTGATCTCACTCTGGCCGAAGATGAGGATGCGGCCGGGCTGGAGATAGACGTCGAACCCGGCGAGGGCGAGCCCGGTCTTCTGCACCCGCGGGCTCGTGATCCGCCGATCCAGGCCGTTGCCGCCCGCCACGAGGTCGAGGCCGACGCTTGGGACCTCGAGGCGGGCTCGCAACAGGGAACCGACGGTTACGTGCGGTACAGCTGCAGTCATCGTTCAGGCGTCGCGCCCCGTGAAGGCCCGATGGGGCTCAGGCCTCCGGTTCGATCAAGCCCAGGTCACCGCCCTTGCGCCGGTAGATCACGTTGATGGCATCGGTCTCGGTATTCCGGAACACGACGAAGGCGTCAGGCGTGTCGCCCACTCCCTCCGCCGCCTCGTCGAGTCCCATGGGCATGACCGCGTAGCGCGAGGTCCTGACGATGCGCCGGCGGATGGCGAGCGGTCCCCGCAACGGCCGGAGCCGCGGCTCCGGCACGCGCTTGTTCGTGCGCGCCTGCCGGACGCGCACCTCCCAATGACCCTTGAGTTTCTGCGCCTGCTGCGTCAGTTTCTCGGACGCATCGGTCAGCGAAGTTGGCCACGCCGTGGAGGCCGCCATCGCGCGGAGCATGTGACCGCCGCGCACGTGCACGACGACTTCGACGACGTGCCGGTACTTCTCGATGGACAGGATCACCTGCGCCGACACGATTCCGCCGTGCAACAACCGGTCGAGCTTGCCCAGCCTGCGGTCAGCGCTCCGCCGGAGCGCCGGCGTGACGTCGACGTGCCTTCCGGTCAGGACGACGCGCATGTCTACCCTCAGTACAGCACCTTGCGCTGGTTGGAAGTCGGGATCTTCAGCTCCTCGCGGTACTTCGCGATCGTCCGCCGCGCCAGGACGAGTCCCTCCCGGTGCAGCATGCTGACGATTTTCGAGTCGCTGAGCGGCTTTCGCGGATCCTCTGCCTCGATGATCTTCCGGATGCGCTGCTTGATGGTCACCGAGGAGACACTCTCGCCGTAGGAGCTGCTGATTCCGCTGTGGAAGAAGTACTTCATCTCGAACACACCCTGCGGGGTGTGCATGTACTTGTTGGTCACCACGCGGCTCACCGTGGATTCGTGCATCCCGATGTCGTTCGCGACATCCCGCAACACGAGGGGCCGCAGGTGCTCGATGCCATGGTCCAGGAAGTCGCGCTGGAAGTTGATGATGCTCGTCGCGACCTTGTGAATGGTCCGCTGCCGCTGTTCCACCGACTTGATGAGCCACAGCGCCGACCGGAACTTGTCCTTGACGTAGGCGCGCGTCTCGTCCGTGTTCTCGGTCCCCTTCTCCAGCAGCCGCCGGTAGACGGGGCTGATCCGCAGCTGTGGCAATCCCTCCTCGTTGAGCACGGCCACGTACTGGTCTTCGACCTTGACGACATACACGTCAGGGATGACGTAGTGCGAGTCGTTCCGGTTGTAGTGGCTGCCCGGCTTCGGGTCGAGATGCCGGATGGTCTCGATGTGCGGCTTGACCTCGTCGATGGTCATCCCGAGCTTTCGCGCCAGCTCCGGCACCTGGTGGTTCTGGAGCAGGCGCAGGTGCTCGGTCACGATCTTCTCGGCCGGGGTCGCCTCCTGTCCGAGCTGGCGGAGCTGGAGCCACAGGCACTCCTGCAGGTCCCGCGCCGCGACGCCGATCGGATCGAAGCCCTGGACCAGGCGGAGGACCCGCTCCACCTCCTCCACGGGCCAGCTGCCCATCGCCGCGATCTCGTCGACCGAGGCCACGAGATAGCCGTCGGGGTCGAGGTTTCCGATGATCGCGCCGCCGATTTCGCGCACCACCCCGTCGTCGCTCGCCAGCGAGAGCTGCCACATCAGGTGATCGGCGAGCGACGTCGAGGTGGAGAGCGTGTTCTCGATCGGCGGGAGTTCCTTGACCTCCTGCTGCGTGCGAGGCCGGTAGCCGTCGTCCAGGTACTCCCCGAAGAAGTACTCGTAGTCGCTGTCGTTCCACGAGTCGGCGGGGCTGGAGGCGGCCTGCGCCTCTCCTTCCGGCTTGTCCACCGTGACGGCGGGGTCGGAGGGCTGGAGTTCTTCGGTTGGAATCTCCTCGAGCAGCGGGTTCTCCACGACTTCCTGGTTCAGCAGATCGGCCAGCTCGAGCGTCGACATCGGTAGCAGCTTGATCGCCTGCTGCAATGACGGCGTCAGGATGAGTTTCTGAACGAGCTTCGTGTGGAGCTTCTGCTGAATCGCCATGGCCGCTTTCGCGAGTGTAGTTCCGGTTGCGTCCTCAGTCCAGCCGGAAGTCTGCGCCCAGGTAGATCCGCCTGACTTCCTCGTCGGCGGCGAGACTCTGAGGTGTTCCGCTCCGGAAGATTGCGCCGTCGGTCACGATGTAGGCCCGGTCCGTGATCCGCAGCGTTTCGCGGACGTTGTGGTCCGTGATGAGCACGCCGATGCCCCGCTGCTTGAGGTGAAAGATGATCTTCTGAATGTCCCCGACGGCAATCGGGTCGATCCCGGCGAAGGGCTCGTCGAGCAGAATGAACTTCGGCGACACGACCAGCGCGCGCGTGATTTCCACACGCCGCCGCTCGCCTCCCGAGAGGGTGTAGGCCGGCGCATCGGAGAGCGGCGTCAGGTTCAGCTCGGCGAGCAGCTCGCGCGATCGCGCGCGGCGGGCCGCCCGCGAGAGATCGAGTGTCTCGAGGATGGCGAGGATGTTCTGCTCGACGGTCAGTCCCCGGAAGATCGACGGTTCCTGCGGCAGGTACCCGATACCCTTGCGGGCGCGGACATACATCGGATCGCCGGTGACATCCTCGCCGTTGAGCAGCACGCGGCCCGAGTCGGGCGCGGTCAACCCGACGGCCATGTAGAAGGTTGTCGTCTTGCCGGCGCCGTTGGGCCCGAGCAGGCCCACGACCTCACCCGAGGCGACCTCGAGGCACACGCCCTTGACGACCGTGCGCCCCGCGTAGGACTTGGTGAGTGATTCGGTATGGAGGGTGGCCATTCAGCGCGGCTCCCCGCACTTCGCGCCGCCCTTCGTCTCAGTGCGACGTTCCTCTTTTCCGTCGACGAGAATCCTATCAGCCGATCTGTAGAATGTCAAAGCGCGGCCCGTCGTTTCGCGGCATTCCGACACGATCTTCACGGGCGCACCCGTCATCTCGTACCGGTCGTCCTTCGAGAAGAACGTCAGGCGATCGCCCGTGGCCGTGCGGCCGTTCGAGACCAGCGTGACGTTCTTGAATCCCTCGAGCCGATCCATCTCGTTTCCCGATTCCTTCAGGAAGACCTCGATCCGATCGCTCTTCAGATCGCCCTGCGTGCCGCTGACGTGCGCGTGGCCGGTGTAGACGGCACGCCGGCTCGAGTCCTCGTACTTCAGATCGTCGGCTCGGCCGATGCTCGTGGAAAGTGTCTTCTTCATGGTGCCGGCGTCCTCCTGTTGGAGCGCGAGCACCGAACGGACCGAGCCATGGGCGGCGAGGTCGCCCGATTGGTCGTCCATCGCGATCGAGTCGCCCTGAATGGCCGTCTCCCCCTGCCAGATGCGCCCGCCGCCGCTGTACACGGCCTTGCCGGACTCGCCGTCGTAGTTGAGGGAGGCAGAGGTGGCAAAGACGGGCTGATCGGATTTCAGCATGGCGGGGCGATGCACGGTGGTCGCCCCCTGCGGCGCGCCGGCCGGCGATCCGAGCATGACGCTCCGCACATCGCCGCGCGCGACGATCTTGCGGCCCTCGAGGGTCAACTCGACGTGCCTGGCCTGGATGGTCACCTTGTCGTCGTTGACCTTCGGCGGCAGACCGGTCGAGGAGTCGACCCCGTCGAGGATCAGCAGCCCTTTCGGGACCGTGTATCGCGCCTGCCCGGCCGACGCATGCGTGGGCCCGTCGTCGAAGCGGACCGCGCCGTCGAACCGCGCGTCGTCAATCGAGCTGAACCCGGGCTGGACGGCGACCGCAAGCGTGCGCGAGCGGGCGGTACGGACGCCGGGCTTCTCACCGGGCTTCGTCCTTGCGACCTCGGTGTACTCGACGTTGTTCACGAAGGTGGCCGAGCTGAGCCCGCGGCCGGGTTCACCCTTGGCGACCAGCGAATCGGAACGAATGGTGCGTGCCGGCTGGGCATCGTCCGCGGGCAACTCGAGCGTGGCCCGATCGCGGGCCGTCAGCGACACGACGGTGAACCCGTCGGGCGCGAGCCGCACGTCGATCAGGTCGCCGCCGAACCGCCGGTCGTCACGGCCTTCCCCGCCGATCTGGAGGCTCGCGCCGCCCTGCAAGACGGCGCCGCTCAAGGTTCGCCCGTCGTCGAAGAACTCCAGGTTGATTGCCGCGGCCGAGAGGCCCTTCAGCGCTCCTCCGCCCTCGCCTATTCCGGTGATGTTCGCATGTCCAGTCAGCTCGAGCATGCGCATCCGGGAACCGCCCTCGACGAGCAGCGCGGTCGCCGCATCGGAGTTGAAACGGCGTGTGCCGCTCGTCCCCTTGAATCCCCGCTCGAAGACAACCTGGTCGGCGTCCCTGGCGAAGACGGCTGCACCCGATTCGATCCCGATCGCGTCCTCGCCCGGCTTGGAAGGCGTCGTGTTCAACACGACGCGCTCGAGCAGCGCGA
Organism: uncultured Acidobacteriota bacterium; assembly: GCA_963695795.1. Taxonomy (GTDB): domain Bacteria; phylum Acidobacteriota; class Vicinamibacteria; order Vicinamibacterales; family JAKQTR01; genus CAVOHU01. The sequence goes on from CAVOHU010000006.1 coordinate 175,984, forward strand.
GCGTGTCGTTCGTCTTGTCATAGATCATGCCGTCCGAGGTGCCGGAGAGGCCGCGATCCGTGAAGGCCACCGGGCCCGGTGCGCGCACGACTCCCGACGCCTGCTCGTAGGTCGCTTCGTCGGTCGTGGCCTTGAAGCCGTCCTCCGAGGTCAGCTCGACCTGGCCCCTGATGTGGACGCGATCCTGCTTCTGGCCGATCACGTTCGCTTCGCGGCCCGTCACGCGGAAATTGCGGCCGGCGCGCCCGTCGACGAGGATCTTGACCGCCTGCAGCATCTGGCGGCCGTCCGGGTAGGTCAGCATGCTGCCGAATTCGACGCGAAAGCTCTCCTTGTCACCGCTCAGTTGCCGGATGACGCCGCCCGTGCTCTCGACCGAGGCTTTGGGATCCAGGCGCTCGACGCGCTGGGGCTTCGCAGGCGGGCTCGTCGTCCCGATCGACAGCCAGACGACAATCGCGAAAGAGACGCCGAGGACCGCGACGCCGATGCGGACTCTGCGCTGCCAGGTGGTCATCGGGCGTTCTTCGTCACCGGCTGGCGCGCAGGTCGGAGATGGTCAGCTCGACGCGCGTTTCACCGTTGAACGTATTCTGGTCCAGGCCATATGCGACGTCCAGCCCGCTTCGCGCCGAGGCCACGAGATCCTCGCGGTCGCCGCCCCTCCAGTAGATGCTCCTGAAGATGGCGCCCTCGTGGCGGAGACTCATTGCCAGGTGCCGCTGCTTGATTCTCCGCGGGCCGTTGACGACGCTGACGCCGGTGGCCGAGAACACCGGCCTCGGATTCCCGGCGCCGAAGGGCGCGAGCCGGGCCACGGCCTCGACCAGCTCTCCCCGGATCGAGCCGAAGCCGAGCGGCGCGTCGATCGCGAGCTGCGGGCGCAGGTCGTCGGGGGTGAGCCGGTCTCCCGCAAAGCTGTTAATCGCCTCCCTGAAGGCCTTGATGCGGGCGACCTCGAGCGTCAGGCCGGCGGCCGACTTGTGGCCGCCGAAGGTCAGCAGCTCGGATTTCGACGCCTCGAGGCCCTCGAGGATGTCGAAGGCCGGGATGCTCCGGCACGACCCCTGGGCGAGGCCTCCGTCGATCGAGAGGACGATCGCCGGACGATGAAATGACTCGACGAGCTTGGAGGCGACAATCCCGATGACGCCGCGGTGCCAGCCCTCCCCGGCGACGACGAGCACCGGGAGGGCGCCGATGGCCGGATCGCTCTCGACGATCTTCCGAGCCTCGGCCGCGATGCCCTGCTCCTCCTGGCGCCGCCGATCGTTCTCCACGTTGAGCTGGCGGGCCAGATCGCGCGCCTCGGCAATCATGCTCTCGTCGGAGGCGAGCAGCAGGCGCATCGCCACGTCGGGCGTGCCCATGCGGCCCGCGGCATTCACGCGGGGCGCGATCATGTACGCCACGTGATAACTGTCGATGGTCCGGTCGGTGAGGCCGGCCGCCTCGAGCAGCATGCGCAGGCCCACCTTGTGGGGGCCTTTCGAGAGGCCGTCGAGGCCGAGCTTGGCGATCACCCGATTCTCGCCCGTGAGAGGGACGACGTCGGCAAGCGTGCCCATGGCCGCCAGCTTGATGAAGCCCGGCAGCCATCCTGAATGGTCCGTCCTGGCGCAAAGGGCCTGGACGAGCTTCAGCGCCACGCCGGCGCCCGCGAGGTTCCGCTCCGGGTACGTGCTGTCCGAGCGCTTCGGATTGACGACGGCGAGCGCCGGTGGCAGGTCGTCGCCGGGCTCGTGGTGATCCGTGACGATCAGGTCGACGCCCAGGTCACGGGCACGCGCGGCGGCTTCGTCAGCCCGGATGCCGCAGTCGACGGACACGACGAGCCGCACGCCCTCGGCGTGCAGGCGCTCGATCGCCTCGAGGTTCAGGCCGTAGCCGTCGCGAAGGCGTTCCGGGATGAAGTGGACGACGCGGCCGCCCAGCAGCTCGAGCGTGCGGCGGAGGATGACCGTCGAGGTGATGCCGTCGACGTCGTAGTCGCCGTGGATCGCGATACGCTCGCCGCGCGCGATCGCCGCCAGGATCCGGTCGACGGCAATGGCCATGTCGGTGAGCTGAAACGGATCGTGCAGCTGATCAATCGACGGATTCAGGAATCGCCAGGCGGCTTCTCCGTCGGTGATGCCGCGGAGGCATAACAGCCTGGCCACCAGCGGATCGATGTGCGCGGCGGAGGCGAGCGCCCCGACGGCGCGGTCGTCGCATTCGAGATGATTCCAGGCGAAAGGCACCATCAGCGCGGATCGCCGTTCCCGGAGGGAGCTGGCACGGGCGGCGGGACGCCGTCGGGCGTCTCGGTGAAGTCGACGCCGAGCCGGCCCATGCTGCGGAACTTCCCGTACCGCCGCTCGAGCCGGACCTCGGAGGGCATCGCCATGACGTCGATGAGGGCCGGGTGCAGCGCGGCGTCCACGAGGCGGGCCGCCCCGGCGGGATCCTGGTGCGCGCCGCCGATGGGCTCCGGGATGATGGCGTCGACGATGCCGGCGGCGAGCAGGTCGGGCGCCGTCAGCTTGAGCGCGATCGCCGCCTCGATCTTGCGTCCGGAGTCGCGCCACAGGATGGCGGAGCACCCTTCGGGCGGAATGACGCTGTAGATGGCGAATTCGACTGGATCATCACCCGATCGCCGATCGCGATGCCGAGTGCGCCGCCGCTGCCTCCCTCGCCGCTCACGACGACGATGATCGGGACGTCGAGCACCGCCATCTCCCGGAGGTTGTAGCGCGATCGCCTCGGCGACGCCCCGCTCCTCGGACTCGATGCCCGGAAACGCCGCGGGCGTATCCACGAAGACGATGACCGGGCGCCGGAACTTCTCGGCGATCCGCATCACGCGAATCGCTTTGCGATAGCCCTCGGGCTGGGCGTACCCGAAGTTGCGGTAGATCTTCTGCTTGGTGTCGCGGCCCTTCTGGTGGCCGATGACCGAGACGTGCATCCCGTGATAGCGCGCCAGCCCGCAAATCATCGCGTGATCGTCGGCGAAGCGCCGGTCGCCGTGGATCTCGTCGAAGTCCGTGAAGAGCATGTCGATGTAGTCGAGCGTGCCCGGACGGCTCGGGTGGCGGGCGACGAGCACGCGCTGCCATGGCGTCAGGTGAGCGTAGATCTCGACGCGAATCGAATCGATCCGCCGCCGGAGGCGCGCGATTTCAGCATCGCGCGCCTCGGTCAGCGGCAGCAGCGACAGCGCCTCGATCTCCTTCAGCAGCACGCCGATCGGCTCCTCGAACTCGAGCAACTCAGCTGGCACGCGGGCCTCCTGAGGGGAATCCTATCTCACCTGCACGGATCCTTCGCCGCAGATCCGCTCGATATCGGCGACGAGCCGCTCGGACGGCCGGACGCGGTATTGTCCGGACAGGTCCGCCTTCACCCGAAGCGCATGCGCGCCGTCCGGAAGCGCGATCTCGAAGCTGACGCGGCGATCGCCCTTGTGGCGGGAGAAGACGTCCGACAACGCCTCGAGCGTCCGGCGGTCGTGCGGCGGCATGCGAAGGACGACCACCACCTCGCGAGCGAGCTGCTCGCGCACGGCCGCGATCGGCAGGACCTCCGACGCCAGGATGCGCATGCTCTCGTCGTCGCGCTCGAACCGGCCCTTGACGAGGACGAGCGCGTCGTTCTCGATCGTCTGGGCCGACTTGCTGAAGGCGTCCGGGAACACGACGACTTCGACCGAGCCACCGGGGTCGTCGAGCGTGAACGCGCACATCCGATCGCCCTTGCGCGTCTTGAGCTGGCGAAGCCCCGCAACGACGCCGCCGACGCTCACCTCCTCGCTCGTCCGGCCGGGCGCGGGCGTCTCGGGCTCCGCGCCATCGCCACTCGAGGCTTCGGATGCCTGCGGGGCCGTCAGCTCACCGAGCGTGCGGGCCCCGAAGGCGCGAAGGTCGGCGTCGAACCGGTCGATGGGATGGCCGCTCAAGTAGAGGCCCAGCGCCTCTTTCTCGAACGCCAACTGCTGCGCTTCGCTGAGCGGCGGCGCGTCGGGCAAGGAGCGCTCCGTTCCGGCGTCACCGTCGGCGTCGGACGCGCCGAACAGCTGCACCTGCCCCTTGTCCCGGTCCCGCTGGTGGCGATTGCCGTGCTCGACCGCCCGGTCCAGCGCGGCGAGCAGCCTCGCCCGTAGGTTCGATGAGAGTGCGGCCGTCGAGGACGAGGCCGCATCTGCGGACGCCACGGAATCGAACGCACCGGCCTTGATCAGACTTTCGAGCACCCGCTTGTTGACGAGCCTGAGGTCGACCTCCTCGCACAGGCGGTACAAGGACGAAATGCGGCCCTCGCGCGGCACGGACGTCGAGAATCGACCTGATCGCCCCTTCGCCGACGTTCTTGACGGCGCCAAGACCGAAGCGCACACCCTCGGGCTTGACCGTGAACGCCGAGCTCACTGCTGGTTGACGTCGGGCCGAAGCAGCGCGACGCCGAGCTCCCGGCATTCCCCGAGGTACATCGCGAGCTTCTCGGTGTTCTGCGACTCGATGGTCAGCAGGGCGGCCATGAAGTGCGCACGGGTAGTTGGCCTTGAGGTAGGCCGTCTGGTACGCGAGGAGCGCGTAGGTGGTCGCGTGGGACTTGTTGAAGCCATAGCCGGCGAAGTGCACGATCAGATCGAAGATCTTCGTCGCCTTCTGCTGCGGGATCCCGCGTGCTGTCGCGCCCTTCGACGAACTTCTGGCGCTGGGCCTCCATCACGTCGACCTGCTTCTTCCCCATCGCCTTGCGCAGCAGGTCGGCCTCGCCCAGCGTGAAGCCCGCGAGCACGCTCGCGACCCTCATGACCTGCTCCTGGTAGGCCATGACCCCGTAGGTCTCGCTCAGGATCGGCTCGAGCTGCGGCAGCTCGTAGGTGATCTCGACGCGCCCGTGCTTGCGGTTGATGAAGTCGTCGACCATGCCGCCGCGCAGCGGCCCCGGCCGGTAGAGCGCATTGAGCGCGATCAGATCCTCGAACCGCTGCGGCTTCGCGCGCCTGAGGATGTCGCGCATCCCGGAACTCTCGAACTGGAAGATGCCCAGCGTCTGGCCTTCGCAGAAGAGCTGGAACGTCCGCGCGTCGTCCATCGGGATGCTCTCGAGGTCGAGGGTGGAGCCGGTGGTCGCCGCGATCTGCTCGAGGGCGTCCTGGATGAGGGTCAGCGTGCTCAGGCCCAGGAAGTCCATCTTGAGGAGGCCGATCCGCTCGATCTCCTTCATGCCCCACTGGGTCGTGATCTCGTCGCGCTGGCCCTTGTAGAGCGGCGCGAACTCGGTGATCGCCTTCGGCGCGATGACGACCCCGGCCGCGTGCACCGACGCGTGGCGCGTCATGCCCTCGAGCCGCTTGGCGATCCCGATGAGCTCGGCCACGCGCGGGTCGTTCTGCTCGCATCTCGCGCAGGCCGGCTGTCTCCTCGAGCGCCTTGTCGAGCGTCATGTCCAGCGCGGCGCGGAATCGACTTGGCGACGCGGTCGACCTCGGCGTACGGCATGTCCATCACCCGCGCCGACATCACGCACCACGGCCCGGGCCTTCATCGTGCCGAAGGTGATGATCTGGGCGACGTTCTCGCGCCCGTATTTCTGCGTCACGTATTCGATGACTTCTCCCCGCCGCCGCTCGCAGAAGTCGATGTCGATATCGGGCAGGGAGACGCGCTCGGGGTTCAGGAACCGCTCGAACAGCAGGTCGAACTCGAGCGGATCGACGTCCGTGATGCGCAGGCTGTAGGCGACCAGGCTTCCGGCGGCCGATCCCCGGCCCGGCCCCACCGGGATGCCGTGCTCGCGCGCGTAGCGGATGAAATCCCAGACGATGAGAAAGTAGCCCGGGTACTGCATCCGCTTGATGATGTCGATCTCGTAGTCGAGGCGCTGCCCGTATTCCTCGAGCGTGTGCCGGAGCCGGCCCTGCGCGATGCCCGCGCGCAGCTTCGGCAGCCGCTGTGCGAACCCCTCCCGGACCATGTGGTCGAAGTAGTCGTCCAGCGCGAACGGCGCCGGGACGTCGAAGTTCGGCAGGTGGTTCACGGTCTTGCCGAGATCGACGTTGCACCGGTCGGCGATGGCGACCGTGTTGCGGAGCGCCTCGGGGTAGTCGCCGAACACCTCCCACATTTCCTCCGGCGACTTCAAGTAGAACTGGTCCCCGTAGTATCGAAGCCGCTCGCGCTCGGCCACGCTCTTGCCGGTGCCGATGCACAGCAGGATGTCGTGGGGCTTGAAGTCGTCGCGCCGCAGGTAGTGGACGTCGTTGGTGCAGACGAGCGACAGCCCGAGGTCGCGCGCGAGCGGGACCAGCCCGTTGTTCACCGCGCGCTGCTCTTCGATGCCCTGGTACTGCATCTCGAGGAAGAAGTTGGCCGGCCCGAGGATGTCCCGGTAGGCCGCGGCTGCCGCCTGCGCTCGCGGCGTACTGCTCGGTTCGAAGCTCGCTCGGAATCTCCCCCTTCAGGCAGCTGCTCAGCCCGATCAGCCCGCGGCTGTGCTGGGCGAGGAGCTCCTTGTCGATGCGCGGCCGGTAGTAGAAGCCCTCGGTGTAACCCTTCGAGACCAGCTTGACCAGGTTGTGGAATCCCTCGTTGGTCTCTGCCAGCAGGACGAGGTGATTGTTGGTCTCGCCCACCGACCCGCTTCGATCGAGCCGGGAACGGGGCGCCACGTAGACTTCGCAGCCCAGGATCGGCTTGATGCCCTTTTCCCTGGCCTTGTCGTGGAAGACGACGGCGGAAAAGAGGTTGCCGTGCTCGGTGACGGCCATGGCCGGCACGCCGGCCTTCGACGCTTCGTCGAGCAGCTCGCCGACGCGGCAGGCTCCGTCGAGCAGCGAGTACTCCGTGTGCAGGTGCAGGTGGACGAACTCGGCCATGTCATTCCCACTCAATCGTGGAGGGCGGCTTCGAGCTGATGTCGTAGACCACGCGATTGACGCCCCGCACCTCGTTGACGATCCGCGTCGAGATGGTGCCGAGCACCTCGTGCGGCAGCCGGGCCCAGTCAGCCGTCATGCCGTCCCGGCTCTCGACGGCCCGGATCGCGACCGTGTAGTCGTAGGTTCGCTCGTCGCCCATCACGCCCACGCTGCGAACGGGCAGCAGGACGGCGAAACTCTGCCACAAGCGCTCGTACAGCCCGTGGCGCTTGACCTCTTCCGCAACGATGGCGTCCGCCTTCCGCGCCAGTGCGAGGCGCTCGGGTGTCACTTCCCCGAGGATGCGGACGGCCAGCCCGGGGCCCGGGAAGGGCTGCCGGCGCAGGAACTCCGCGTCCAGGCCGAGCTCCCGGCCAAGCGCGCGAACCTCGTCCTTGAAGAGGAGGCGGAGCGGCTCGACCAGCCGGAGCTTCATCCGCTCCGGGAGCCCGCCGACGTTGTGATGGCTCTTGATCGCCGCCGCAGGCCCGACCACCGAGACCGATTCGATCACGTCAGGATACAGGGTGCCCTGCCCGAGGTACTCGAAGCCGCCGAGCGCGCGCGCTTGCTCCTCGAACACCTCGATGAAGACGCCGCCAATGATCTTGCGTTTCTGCTCCGGATCGGTGGCGCCCGACAGGCGATCCAGGAAGCGCTCCGCCGCGTCGACGAAGACGACCGGCAGCTGGTACTTCTCCGCGAGGCGCCGCCGCACCTGGCTCGCCTCCTCCATTCGAAGCACACCGTTGTCCACGAAGACGCAGGTCAGGCGGTCGCCGATCGCGCGGTGCATGATCAACGCCGCGACGGCGGAATCCACGCCTCCGCTCAGCGCGCAGATCGCCCGGCCGGCGCCGACCGTCTCGCGGACCTTCGCGACCGCCTCTTCCAGGAACGCCTTCAAGTCCCAGTCGCCGGCGCACCCGCAGGCGCCAAACGCGAAGCTCCGCAGCATCGCCGTGCCGTGCTCGGTGTGTGCGACTTCAGGGTGGAAGAGCACCCCGAAGAGCGCGCGCGCCGGATCCTCGATGGCGGCGATGGGCGCGTTGTCGCTCGTGGCGACGACGTCGAACCCCTCAGGCGCCTCGGCGATGAGATCGCCATGGCTGGCCCAGACGCGCTCGCGAGCGGACAGGCCGTCGAAGAGGCGGCCCGCCCTGCCCGCCTGCCGCACGCTGATCTCGGCCGGTCCGAACTCCCGGCGGGTACCCGGTTCGACGCGTCCCCCCAGGAGTTTCGTCATCAGCTGCATGCCGTAGCACACGCCGAGCACCGGCACGCCGGCGCCAAGCAGCGCCACGTCGCACTCGGGTGCCCCCGGTTCGAGCACGCTTCGCGGACCGCCCGAGAGGATGATGCCGCTCGGCTTGCGAGCCAGAATCGAAGCGCTTGGCGTCGAGTGCGGAACGATCTCGGAGTAGACGGACAGCTCTCTGAGTCGACGGGCGATGAGCTGCGTGTACTGGGAGCCGAAGTCGATGACCGTGATGACTTGATGGGTCACGCAAGGAACCGTGCTGGTGACGGCTTGATGGATGCGGCCACCGTTGGTTGCGGGAATCCTTCCTGTGCCGGTGCTTGACGTATTATACCGGGGTGAGCGCGCGACCCACCATTGACTTGCGGCCGTGCGGCCGGGAGCGCGCGTCGCGTCGTTCGATTCGCAAGGGTCCCGCCCGTCTCCGCCCCGTCACGACGGTCCTGGTGTCGTGGCTGGCTGCCACGAGTTCGATCACGCTCACCGGCGCAGCGACGCCGCCTCGACTGGCGTTCCCCAGCGCAATTCTGTGGCAGATCGAACTGTCCGCCGCCCCGTCCGCATCTGCCGCGTACGATGACACGTCCGCCTATCTCGTCTTGCGAAATGGCGATCTGACGGCCGTCTCGCACATCGATGGACAGGTCAGGTGGAGCGTGTCCGCGAACGCGACGGTCGGCCCGTTTTCGACGGGCACCGGAATCGTCCTTGCCCAGGCGTCCACGGTCTTCGCGGTCGATCGCGAATCCGGCAAGCGGCAGTGGGAGCGAAACCTCGACGCTCCGGTCGCGGTGCCGGCCACCGGTGACGACAGCCGCCTCCTCGTCGTGACGACTTCGGGCACCGTCGTGTCGCTCGATCCGGCCAGCGGCAGTCAGCGCTGGGCAACAAGGATCGGCGCTCCGATCCGCGTGGTCCCGTCGATCGAGAACGGCCGGGCCGCGGTATCGGTCGAAGACGGCCGGGTGGTGTTGCTCGCGCTTTCGGACGGACGAGTGTTGTGGGAACGGAGGCTCGGCGGGTCTCCCGGCGAGCCGGTCGCCAATGGCGATCGCGTGTTCGTCGGCGCCCAGGACAACTACTTCTACTGTCTGTCGATTGCCAACGGCGGTGTGAAGTGGCGATGGCGCACTGGTGGCGATATCGTCGGGCGCGCGCTCGTGGACGCGCGCAACGTGTACTTCCTCTCGCTCGACAACCTGCTCAGGTGCGCGCATCGCCGCGGGGGCAACATCCGGTGGAGCGCCCCTCTCCCATCGCGGCCGATTGGATCGGCCGTGCCCGCGGGTGATCTGGTCCTGGTGGCCACCGTTTCCAGCCAGCTTGCCGCGTTCGAGGTGAAAGACGGCAGGCCCGCCGGATCGATGCTGATTCCCGCGAGGCTGTACGAACCCCCCCACCTCGCGATGGACACGACCCTCTCCAACCCTCCGCGGCTCATCGTGCTGACGGCCGACGGGCAGCTCCAGGCGGTCGGCAAGCCGGTCGAGCCGCCGGTCTCGCCCCTCAACTTCGTGCCGGGAACCGCGCTCGCGCCCGAGACGCTCGCGCCTGTCGTGCGCCGCGCGTGACTCGCAGGCCCGCTGCTACGCCGGCCGGGCGAGCGGCGCGCCGGCGAGCTCCTCGCGAACGACACCGGCCAGTCTCCGAACACCCTCGACGATCCGCGCCTCGGTTGGCGCCGAGAACGACAGGCGAAGCAGATTCGATCCCGAGCCGTCGACGAAGAACGGCGCCCCGGCGACGTAGATCACCTTCCCGGCGATGGCGCGTTCCAGCATGGATTCGGCGCTGACGGTCTCCGGAAGCCGCACCCAGACGAAAAACCCGCCGCGTGGCTCGTCCCAGCGCAGCACATCGCCGAGCTGGTCGCGCATCTCGCGTTGCATGACCTCCTTTTTGCGGCGATAGTGCGCCCTGAGCAACGGCACACGCTGCGAGAGGACATTCCGGCTGAGCGCGCCGTAGACGATGCGCTGATCGAGCGACCCCGTGCACAGGTCGGCAGCCTGCTTGGCGACTTCGAGCTTGGAAACGAGCGGCCTGGGCCCGACGATCCACGCCACGCGGAAGCCGGGCGCGAGCGTCTTCGAGAAGCTGCTCAGATAGAGTACCCGCCCGTTCGTGTCGTCGGCTTTGATCGGCCGCGTCAGGCGGCCATCCTCCGGATTGAAGTACAGCTCGCCGTACGGATCATCTTCGACGATGAGGAAGTTGTGGCGATCCGCGAGTTCGAGCAGCCGTTGGCGTTTCGCGGCGCTGATGAGCAAGCCTGTCGGGTTCTGGAAGTTCGGCACGACGTAGACGAACGGGACGCGTCGGCCTTCCCGGCGAAGGCGCTGGATGGTCAGCTCGAGATGCTCCAGGTCGATCCCGTCCGGCTGCTGGCGGATGCCGACCATCGTGGCCTGCGCGTCGCGGAATGCGGTGATGGCGCCCGTGTAGGTCGGCAGCTCGACCAGCACGACGTCGCCGGGGTCGCACAGGATTCGGGCGACCAGGTCGAGGCCCTGCTGAGATCCGGTGGTGACGAGCAACTCCTCTTCGACGGCGGCCACACCGCGACCCGAGAGGACCGAAGGGAGGAGTTCGACAAGCGGGCGGTATCCCCGAGTGGGCCCGTACTGCAGCGCGTTCGGATCGTGGCTGTCGAGCAACTCGGAAGCGATCTCACGAAACTCGCCCCATGCAAAGACCGACGGATCGGGATAACCGGGCGCGAACGAGATCATGTCGTGCACACGCGACGCCATCACGCCCATCTTGCGGATGGCAGACCCTTCCATGCCCACCCCGGCCCTCGAAAGAAACTGACCGTACTCCAGCATCATCCACTCGCTTTCATCGGGGCTGGTTGACCAATCACCACGGAGGCCTCGGCGCCGAAGGTCCGTGCCAAGAATCTCCGGTACAGGTAGAGATAGGCGCCGAGCGCGCTCATATCGAGGAACTGAAAGACGACGCCGCGGAACAGCCACGCCAGAAGTTGAAGGGGCACCACCGAGAGGCCGACCACGGGCACGAATGCCACCAGGCTCAGACCGGCCGTCGCAACAAACGACACGATGTTCGCGCACAGCACGAGCAGCAGCACCAGGCCGAACACGCGGAAGAGCACGCCCGGCTCGAACCGGAGAAAGCGCGCCACCCGGCGGGCACCGTTTCGTACGCTGCCGTCTTCGACCACGACGGCGATCTGAACCAGCACATAGAGGAAATTGACGATCGTGATCCAGCCGGCGAGCAGGGTCGACCCCAGTGCGGCGATCAGCGTCCACTTGAGGCCGAATCCGCTGCCGGCGGTCCGCACGTAGGCCGCATACAACAATCCCAGGTAAGCAGCCGCGGTGAGGAGATACACGGCGACCAGCAGCAGGCCGAGCCGGAGATACCGGCGGAAGATCGACTCGCATCCCAGCTTGAACGCCTCGAGGCTGAATCTCGCCGCGCGCGTGAACGAGTGCAGCCGGAGCGGCGGGCGCTCGATCGGGCCCGCCTGCGACTCGCCTGCGGCCATGACGGCGACCGTGCCTCCCTTGACGAGGAACATCAGCACGGAGCCGCCGAGCGCCACCAGCGCGAACGCCGCCAGAAAGGCGCCGAGCGCGACAGGTTCCGCCAGGAGCGCCGATGCGACCGTCGCGATGTTGGCGCGCAGGCTGCCGCTGAACATCTCGGGAAGTTCGTGTCCAAGGACGAGCGCCACGAGGAGCATGCCGCCCACGACGGGTACGGCGAGGAGGACTTTGAAGGTGGATTCGCTGACGAACTGGACGGCCATGACCTGCCAGTTGGCGGCGGCGACCAGCGCTCCGCGCTTGATCGCGATCTTGACCGAGACAGTATCCTCCATCGTATCGATGATATAACCTCGGGCCGCCCGAGTGGAAACCCGGGCCGGAATGCTTGTCCGGCGGGGCCGCGGCCGCTATGCTGGCAGCACGTAAAGGCGTGAACACAGACTCGACACCCGCCGGCCGCTCCCGAACGCCGCTCCGAACGGCCATCCGTCGCGTCCGGCGCCTCGGCGTCGTCACCGCCATCCTCGCGCTGGCCATCTGGATCGGCGCCTTCGCCATCGAACGGATCCGGCTCGGCCAGAACGACGACGAGGCCGCGGCGGCGGTCGCCGCAGAGGTCCGGTCCGAGTTCGCCCGGATGACCAGGTCACTTCAGCAGGTGGCGGACTTCCTGTCCACGCGGGTCTCCTCGAGCGTGGACGCCACCGGCGACTCGCAGGCGCTCCGAGTGATGTTCGAGGCTGCGGCCACTTCGATCACGCTTCCGCGGGAAGGCGAAATCGCCGCCACCATCTGCACACCCAGCGGATCGCCGATTGCCTGGGCGGGCCGGCCCTCGGAACTCCCGCTCTCCCGGGTCACCGGGCCGTCCGCCCTCTTCGTGGCACCGGGCCTGCTCGGTCCGAGGCTCGTGCTGGTGCGGCCCGTCATCGAGAACTCCAGCGGAAAACCCGCCAGAGTCTCGACCATCGTCGTCGAGCAGGTCCTGCAGCTTCGCCCCGACGCCCGGGACCCCTCGGCGGGCACGTTCGTGCTCGAGACCATGACCGCTCCCGCGGTGCTTCGCACCCGCTACGACGGCGCGGGGGCCGTGCGCGATCGGGCGGGATTCGTCGTCGACGGGCCTGACGGCGTCCCGATCCTCGAGGGCACGGTTGACAGGGCCGATGTCGCGACGGCGCGTGCGCGATTGCGCCGGGTAGGCCTGGGGCTGATCCTCACGATCTTCGGGCTTGCCTGGGCATTGCTCCTGGTGCCGCTCGGCGAATGGCGGGCCGCGGCGCGAAGCTCGCAGGCCTACGTCGCGGCGACTGTCGCGTCGGTACTGGCCCTGTGCGCCGCTCGAGTGCTGTTGTGGCTGGCGGTCCCGCCCTTCGCGGTCGGGTTGTCCGTTCTCCAGCGCAGCGCGCGGCTGGCCGGCTGGTTGTCGCCGCTGCTGCGGTCCCCCATCGACTTCGCGTTGACGGCGCTCTCCGTCGTCGGCCTCGTCATGATCGGCGCCGCTGCGCTCGACCGGGCCAGGCTGGCACGCAGGCCTTTGCGGCCAAGGCTGCTCACCGCTGCCCCGCTGCGCATTGCAGCCCTCGCCGCATCCGCCATGGCGGCCACTCTCGTGCTGGCCGGGTATCAGGTTTTCCTCGGCGAAACGACCTCCGCAGCCTCCATCGACCTGCTGAGGGTTTCCCTGCACCCGTGGAGCTCGGCGCGGCTCGAGCTGGCCGCGGGACTCGTCGTCGGGCACGCCGCGGTTGTCTGGGCCTGCGTGCTGCTGCTCCGGCTCGCCTCGCTCGGCACACGGGCCGGCGGAAGCCGGAAGGACCGGATTGGCGTCGCGATCTTGTGGAGCCTCCCGGTTTTAGCCGGAACAGCCTGGGCTGAATCGGCCGATGTCGGCATTCCATCGGTCGGCATTGCGGTCCCCGGGCTGCTCGCCGTCGCGATCGGATCGGCCGGTCCGGGGCTGGCGCGATGGTACCGGCATGCATCCATGGCGGTGCGGCTGATTGCCATGTTCGTCGCGCTCGCGCTCCCTGCGACCACGATCTATCCCTCGCTCTTCGTGCATGCGGAGCGCTCGAAGCGCCGGCTCGTCGAGACGAGGCTCGCGCCGCAGGCCACGAACCAGCGAGACGAGCTCCAGCGCAACGTCAAGGACGCACAGGCCCAGATCGACGCGCTCGAAGGCCTGCCGGCCGTCATCGAATCCGCCGCGCCGCCCGGACCGGGTCCGGTCCCGACCGATTCGGCGTTCTGGGTCTGGGCACAGACCGACCTGGCGGCGCACCGGCTGACCTCGGCCGTCGAGCTCTACGGCAGGGACGGCTCCATTGTCAGCCGGTTCGCGTTGAACCTTCCGGAGTACGCGTCGACTCAGCAGAAGTGGAAGGAGCCGGCGTGCCAGTGGGACACCTTCGAGGAGGTCTCGCCGTTCGGCTCCGAGGAACGGCGGCTGCTGCACGCGGGACGGGGCATCTGCGCGAAGGATCCATCGGGCCGGGGCCGACCCGTTCTCGTCGGCGCCATCGTCGTCCATGCCATCCTCGACTACGGCGCGCTGCCCTTCATCACATCGCAGAATCCGTATGTCGAGCTGCTGCGCGGGACCCGCGACCCGATGTCGGAAGTCCTCTCCGGCCGTGACGTGGAATATGTCGTCTACGGCTGGAGCCGCCGGCCGATTCACATGTCGGGCAGCAGCGCGTGGCCCCTCAACGAAGCCACCTTCGATCGAATCTACCGGACGCGAGAGTCATTCTGGACGCGGCTCGATCGCGCGGGAACCCCGTTTCACGTGTTCATTTCGAACGACCGCGGCGGGATCTATGCGCTCGGGTATCCGGTCGTCTCGACCATTGGCCACCTGGTCAACCTGGCCGAACTCGAAACGCTCGCGGCAACGGTGTATGTTGCCCTGATCCTCGCCCTCGTCGTCGGTGGCCCACTGGTAGGCCGGCGCACGGCGCGCGGGCGCGATCTGCTCAGGGAAATCCGCGCCAGTTTTTATCGCAAGCTCTTCATCGCCTTCGTCGCGGCGGCGGTCCTGCCGGTCATCACGCTCGCCTTCGTGGCCCGGGCCTACATGACGGCGCGCCTCCGGGCGGATGTCGAGGACGCGGCCGCGCGAACCACGGCGGTCGCCAAGCGCGTCGTCGAGGAAACCGGCCGGCTCCAGGAGCGCGAAACCGGTCCGGTGACGCTCGACGACGACGTCCTGGTGTGGCTGGGCCGGGCGATCGATCAGGACGTCAACGTCTTCGACGGCGCCCACCTGGTCGCCACGAGCGAGCGCGACCTGTTCGCGTCGGGCCTGCTGCCCACCCGCACATCCGCCGACGTGTATCGGGGCATCGTGATCGAGCGCCGGGCGGGAGTGATCGGCGAGGAGCGGGCTGGCCAGTTCAGTTACATGCTGGCCGCCGCACCGGTCCGGGCCGGTGGGCGCGAAGCCATCCTGACCGTGCCGCTCACGCTTCGCCAGCAGGCGATCGAAAGGGAAATCGACGACTTGACGCGCCGCATCCTGCTGGCCGTCGTCGGCTTCATCCTGGTCGGCTCCGGCCTCGGCTTCTGGATGGCCGAGCGAATCGCCGATCCCGTCAACCGGCTGAGGCGGGCCACGGCCCGCATCGCGCGGGGCGATCTCGATGCGCGCGTGGCGCTCACCTCGTCCGACGAACTGCGACGGCTCGTCGAGGCGTTCAACAGCATGGCCTCGGAGCTGCAGCGGCAGCAGGCCCAGCTCGAGCGAACGCACCGGCTCGAGGCGTGGGCCGACATGGCCCGGCAGGTGGCGCACGAAATCAAGAACCCGCTGACGCCGATACAGCTGTCAGCCGAGCACCTTCGCCGGGTTCACATCGACCGCGGCAATCCCCTGTCGCCGGTACTCGAGGATTGCATCGATTCCATCCTCGGCCAGGTGCGCCTGCTCCGCCAGATCGCCGGTGAGTTCTCGAGCTTCGCTTCGTCGCCGACGCCAAAGCCGGTTGCGACCGCCGTCGCCGACCTCATCGACGAAGTCCTGGGTCCGTATCGGGCGGGCCTGTCGGGCCGCATCCAGCTCCATGTCGACGTGGCGCGCGAACTCCCCTCGCTATGGGTGGACAGGGCCCTCGTCGGGCGTGCGCTCACCAACCTGGTCGACAACGCGCTCCACGCCATGCCGACATCCGGCGATCTGTACGTGGCGGCCCGAGCAGCCCAGGACGGACTGGCCGTCCATATCGAGGTCCGCGACACCGGCGCGGGAATGGATCCCGCCGCCTTGCAGCGGGTGTTCGAGCCCTATTTTTCGACCAAGGCGGTCGGGACGGGACTCGGGCTGACGATCGCGAAGCGGAACGTCGAGCTCCACGGAGGCACGATCACGGTCGCGAGCACTCCGGGCGAGGGCACATCCGTCACGCTCAGGGTGCCGATCGGCACCTCGTCGTGATCCGTGGCGTCGCGCGCGGGCGGGGCCGGCCGGTCAGGTTCCTGCGGCCGGAGGCGGAGGGATCGATCGCTGGCCGCGATGACGGATCTTGAGCACCGCCCACTCGACGAAGGCGCTGATCAGATACGAGTACGCGAGAATGACGAGCACGACCTTCGGGTGCCACTGAACGATCGCGATGATGAGCGCCAGGATCGCGAGCACCTTGTAGGAGCGCCGCGCCTGCAGGTCGAACGTCTTGAAGCTGCGGAACCGGACGGTCGTCACCATGAGCAGGCCTGGCACGAGGATGACGGCCAGCGCGATGAACCCGCCGACTTGGCCCTGGACGCCGGATGGATACAGATAGATCGTGCCCGCCACGACCGCCGCGGCCGCCGGAGAGGGCAATCCCGCGAAGTACCGCTTGTCGGTGGCCGTGGCGCTCTGGATGTTGAACCGCGCCAGGCGCATCGCCGCGGCCGTGACGTAGATGAACCCCGCCGCCCATCCCAGCCGGTTCAACGACTCCAGCCCCCACATGTAGGCGAGGAGCGCTGGCGCGATACCGAACGAGATCACGTCGGCGAGGGAATCGAATTCGCGTCCGAACGCGCTCACGGTCCCGGTCATCCGGGCAATCCTCCCGTCGAGCATGTCCAGGGCGATGGCGATCCCGATGAAGGGCGCGGCGGTGTCGAGATCGCGCCGGATCGCGTAGAGGATGCAGGCGTAGCCGCCGAACAGGTTCCCCAGCGTGAACAGGCTCGGGATGACGTAGACACCCCGCCGGAACCGCGCCGTGGCGCTCCTGCGGCGCAACGGATTGAGCATGCCGCGGCGGCGTCCGTGGGGCGGGATCCGATCGAGCCGATCGGGTCGGTCGGGCCGGTCTGTCTGATTCATGCTCTCCCCCGGGAGTCTCGCACTCCCCATGCGGCCAGGACGGATTCGCCTCCGCGAACGCGGTCGCCGACCGTCACGCGCAGATCGACGTGCACCGGCAGGAACACGTCCATGCGCGAGCCGAACTTCATCAGGCCGAATCGCTGGCCCCGGGACACCTCATCGCCGGGCTTCACGCGGCACACGAGCCGCCTGGCGAGCACCCCCACCACCTGCCGGCAGACGACCATCTCCCCGCCATGATCGATCCAGAGTTCATTCCGCTCGTTCGCCGATCCGGACTCCGGGCGGTAGGCGGCGAGATACTTCCCGCGCGAGTGCTCGACGCGGGTCACGCGGCCTGTCACCGGAACGCGATTGACATGCACGTCGACCGGCGACAGGAAGATGCTGACCTGTTTCCAGTCGCCGGGCGGCGCGATGCCGGGCTGGCCGGCGCCGGACACCATGATTCGTCCGTCGGCTGGCGCGACCACCTGCCCTGGTCCGTCGGGCGTGAGGCGTTCGGGATCGCGGAAGAAGAAGGCCATGAATGCCGCCACGGCCAATGGGATCGCCGAAGCGAGCCACCAGCCGGCCGCGGCCAGGGCGGCGCCCGCCACGAAACCGGGCGCGATGAACGGCCATCCAGCCGCGTCGAGTCGCATTGCCGACTATTCTACATGCCGCATCGCGCGCGCGAAACCGCGCCGGGGCCCGGATACCCGGCCGGCCGGCTCCGCGCGACATCGCATCGCGCGCACCCGAAAATGAAAACGGCGGGTGGCGCTCGATTCGAGAACCACCCGCCGCTCGGAGTACTCGCGATCATCGGGGCGCGCGAGCACGCCCCGGCGCGAAGGAGATCAGGCCGACAAGGTCCGCGGTTCCGACACCGTGCGGTTGCGGCGGAGAATGTCTTCCATGCGATCCTTCAATTGCAGCTTCCGTTTCTTGAGCGTGACTTGTTCGACCTGTTCCGGCTCGGAGAGGTACTGTTTGTCGGAGAGTTCGTGCAAGCGATCGTCCAGTTCGCGGTGCCGGTTGGCGAGTTGACGAAACTCGCCGTCGGTTTGGATCAGCAGGTTTCTCAGATCGGGTGAGTCTGCCGTCATTCCGTCCGCCTCCTGTTTATTGGCTTGTCAGAAGCGCGTGAGTGCACCGGTGCAGATACATCGATTGGACTCGTGAGGAATGGGGTTCGCCCGAATTCGGCCATTCGGACGCGGTTCCCATCTGTCTAGGCGAAACGTACCACAACCGTTGCCGTGATTCAAGCGGCTGGATTTGATTCAAGAAATTGGATTCTGGTCTGCCATGCCCGTCATATCCCTCAACCAGAGCACCATTCCGTCCTCGGTTGGAGCCGTGTAGTAGTTCCGCCGGCACCCTTCTTCAACGAAGCCCGCGCTGGCATACAGCTGCCTCGCGGCGGCGTTCGATCGCCGGACCTCGAGCGTGGCGTGGCGAGCGCCGCGTGCGACCCCGAACCGCAGTGTGTAGTCGAGGAGCGCCCGTCCCAGCCCTTGTCCGCGCGCGTGCGGCTGGATGGCGATGTTCTGAATGTGGAGCTCGTCGACGATCTCCATGAACGAGCAGTAACCGAGCAGCGCGTCGTCCCACGCGCGCATGACGAGGAGGTGGGACGACGGCGCGCTGGCGAGGAATGCGAGGTACATCGATCGGGTCCACGGGGAGCTGAACGTCGAGTTGTCGAGGTCCAGGACCCCATCGAGGTCGCGGTCGACGTCGATCTCCTCGACGCGCCATCCGTCCACCTCAGACCGCCTTGCGCCTGTCACGGCCGAGTTCCGCGTCGGGCCGCCGCACGTAGATCGGACGGATGGCGTGAGGGGCGGTTGTCTCGCCCCGCGAAGCCCGGAGGGTGGCCAGGGCGGCGATCGCCGGCGCGAGGATCGGTGCCGGATCGAGAATCGTCGCTTCGATTTCCGGCACCGCGCGAATGGCCGCGCGATACGCGAGCGCACCGTCGCCGGCAAAGAGGAGCGATTCGGACGTGGCACTCCGGCGCCAGCGCTCCAACGTGGCCTCGGGGCTTGCGACCGCCGCAGCTGAAACCTGGACCAGGCCGACGGGCGACGCGGCCTGTCCGGCACCGGATGTCGCTCCTGGTGCGGGATCCGTCACACGATAGACCGCGGAGAACACCTCTCGCCGCTGTGCGTCGATCCAAGGCGCGACCAGCGCGCCTGCCTGAAGGCCGGCCGCCGCGCTCGCCGCCGCCGCCAGCGCCTCGAGGGCGGACACGGCCACGACCGGCCGGCCTGCCGCGAATGCCAGTCCCTGGATGGTCGCAATCCCTATTCGCAGCCCCGTGAATGATCCGGGTCCCGCCGCTGCGGCGAACACGTCAACATCCGCCAGGCTGCGGCCGTGGCGCTCCAACAACTCGATGAGCGAACCGGGCAGGCGTTCAGCGTGCGCGCGAGTGGCGTCTCCCACGGTGACGCCCAGCAGCCGGCCATCCTCGGCGAGCGCGATGCTTCCCGAGCGCGTTGTCGAATCGAGCGCGGCCACCAGCATCATGAGATTGTGCCATCAAGCCCGAACGACGCGCCAGTTCCCGGCCTGCGCGGCGGCCGTACGAGGGGCGCACGCGGCTTGACGGGTCTGAAGTGTGACACCTATGCTGAAGGCGTCCATGGCGTCTCAGCCCGGCACTCCGCTCTCGCTCAGGTCAAGCGCCCAGTCCACTCCGGCGATGCGCCAGTACCTCGATGCCAAGCGCCAGTACCGCGACGCGATCGTCTTCTTCCGCATGGGCGACTTCTACGAGATGTTCTACGAGGACGCGCTCGTCGCCGCGCGTGCACTCGATTTGACGCTGACCTCGCGAAGCAAGGACGCCGACGGCGGGAGCATCCCGATGTGCGGCGTGCCCTATCACGCGGCCGAAACCTACCTGGCGCGGCTGGTGAAGAAGGGATTTCGCGTCGCCATCTGCGAGCAGGTCGAGGATCCGCGAAAGGCGAAGGGCCTCGTGCGGCGGGAGGTCGTGAGGGTGGTGTCGCCGGGAACCTTCACGGAAGGGGGCTATCTCGACGCGCGCGAGCCGGCCTTCACGCTGGCGATCGTCCGGCACGACGACACGCCGACGATCGGCGCGGCGCTGCTGGATCTGTCGACCGGCGAGTTCATGGGCGCCGAATATTCCGGCCGCGACGGACTCCAGGCGCTGGCCGACGAAGTGGCGGTGCTGCGGCCGCGCGAGATCGTGGTTCCGGCCGATCTCGAGATCGACGCCATCGTGCCGGCCCCGGCCCGTGCCGGCGTGGCCGTGACAATTGCCGACGGGTGGACGTTCGAGGCCGAGAGCGCGCGCCGGACGCTCCTCAATCAGCTGCGCACCCAGAGCCTCGACGGATTCGGCCTCGAAGAACATCCAGCGGCCGTTCGAGCGCTCGGCGCCCTGCTCCACTACCTGCGCGATACCCAGAAGGCCGATCTGCTTCACGTCAGGAGCGTCACGTTCAAGCAGCACGCCGACCGGATGATCATCGACCCGCTGACGGTCAAGCACCTCGAGCTGGTCGAGGCGGTCGAAGGCGGGCGCGCGGGATCGCTGCTCCACGAGATCGATCAGTCCGTGACACCGATGGGAGCGAGACTGCTCAGGGCGTGGCTCCTGCGCCCTCTGAGGGCGGTCGAGCCGGTCCGCGATCGGCTCGACGCCGTTGAGGATTTCGCCTTCCACACGACCGACCGCGGCAAGTTCAGGGACACCCTCAAGCAGGTCCACGATCTCGAGCGGCTGGTGGCCCGGACCGCGCTCGGGACCGCCGGGCCGCGCGACCTGGTGGCCCTCAAGCAGTCGCTTGCCGCCGTTCCCCGCCTCCGGATGGTGCTCGAGCCGCTCCAGGCGCCCCTGGTCATGAGCCTGCTGGCGCAGCTCGACGAGGTCGTAGAAGCGCGGCGGGAGATCGAGGACACGATCATCGACCAGCCGCCGGTCCTCGCCCGCGACGGCGGGTTCGTCCGAGACGGCGTGGACGCGGAGCTCGACGAGCTTCGGACAATCTCCCGCTCCGGCAAGCAGGTGGTCGCCGACATGGAAGCCGGCGAGCGGGCACGGACGGGGATCAATTCGCTCAAGGTCCGCTACAACCGGGTCTTCGGCTACTACATCGAGGTGTCGAAGTCCAACCTCCAGTCGGTTCCCTCCGACTACCAGCGCAAGCAGACCATCGCCGGCGGCGAGCGCTTCATCACGCCAGCCCTCAAGGAATACGAGGAGAAGATCCTCGGCGCGGACGAACGCATCCTCGAACGCGAGGTCGAGATCTTCGACGCGCTCCGAGGGCGCGTCGCGGCCGAAGCGCCTCGCATCCAGGACACGGCCCGCGCCATGGCGACCCTCGATGTGCTCGGCGCGCTCGCCGAAACGGCCGCGCTCTCGAACTACATCAAGCCGCGCATCGACGATGGGGACACCCTCACCATCGTGGACGGCCGCCACCCCGTCGTGGAGCGGCACTGCCCGGACCCGTTCGTTCCGAACGATGTCGACCTTGGTGGCGAGGGCCGACAAGTCGTCCTCCTGACCGGCCCGAACATGGGCGGAAAGTCGACCTATCTCAGGCAGGTGGCGCTTTCGTGCATCCTGGCCCAGGCCGGGTCGTTCGTCCCGGCCCGCGAGGCGAAGATGGGGCTCGTCGACCGGGTGTTCGCCCGGGTCGGCGCCTCCGACAACATCGCGCGCGGCCAGTCGACCTTCATGGTGGAGATGCAGGAGACCGCGAACATCCTGCACTCGGCGACCTCCAGCAGCCTCGTCATCCTCGACGAGATCGGCCGGGGCACCTCGACCTTCGACGGGCTGAGTATCGCCTGGGCCGTCGCCGAGCACCTGGCCACCAATCGGCGGGCGCGGCCGAAAACGCTGTTCGCCACGCATTACCACGAGCTGACCGAGATGGCCGACACCCTCCACGGGGTCGTCAACTGCCACGTCGCCGCCCGCGAATGGCACGACGAGATCGTGTTCCTTCGCAAGGTGGTGCCGGGCCGGGCCGATCGGAGTTACGGGATCCAGGTGGCCCGTCTCGCGGGGTTGCCGCCCGAGGTGGTCGCCCGCGCGCGCACGATCCTCGACGCGCTCGAGCAGGACGCGCTGGCGCACGGAGGCAGGCCCTCGGAAGAGACGCCCAGGCCCGCGCCTGACCAGCAGCTCGGACTCTTCGAGCGCGCCACGGCTCATGACGCAATTGCCCGGCGGCTGAAAGACATCGACATCGATCGACTGACGCCGCTCGAGGCGCTCACGCTGCTCGCCGACCTCAAGCGTGACGTCGACCAATGAAGGTCCGACTCCTCGCCTGCGCCTCCGTGGCGGCCGCTCTGGCGATCGGGTGCACAGCACCTCGGGCCCAGGACAGGGCGCTCCTGCGGATCGGGGTCGTCAGCTCGCCGAACAACCTCGACCCGCGCGTCGGCACCGACGAGGCGTCGCAGCGGATCCACCAGCTCATCTTCGACCAGCTCTTCCGCATCGACGACGGGCTGCGCGTGGTTCCGGGCCTCGCCGAGAGCCTGGGACAGCCGGATGACCGCACCTACGTGGTTCGCCTGCGCCGTGGAGTCCGCTTTCACGACGGTCACGAGCTGACATCGGCCGACGTCGCCTACACGTTCACCTGCTTCCTGGACCCGTCATTCGTCTCCGCGAGAAAGGGCGCGTATCGCCTGCTCGAGAGCGTCCGGGCAATCGGCCGGTATGACGTTGTCTTCACGCTCAAGGAACCGTTCGGGTCGTTCCCCGTCAACCTGGTGATGCCGGTCGTTCCAGCGGGCGCGGGGCCATCGCTCTCCGCGGCGCCGATCGGGACGGGCCCCTACCGATTCAGCCGGAACGTGGCGGACGACCGCGTGGTGCTCGCGGCGAACGCTGACTACTACGACGGCCGTCCGCGCAATGACGGGATCGAGCTGCGCGTCGTTCCCGACGACATCATGCGCGGACTGGAGCTCCGGCAGGGCGGCATCGACGCCGTCATCAACGACCTCGCGCCCGACATCGTGCACGAGTTCCAGCGTGAAGGCCGCCTCCAGGTCGTGACCTCGCCCGGCACCGACTACGCGTATGTCGGCATCAACACCCGCGACCCGGCGCTTCGGGACGTACGGGTGCGGCGTGCGCTCGCATACGCCATCGATCGAGCGGCCATCGTGGAATACCTCCGGCGGGGGTTTGCGACGCCGGCGGTGGGGATCCTGCCGCCGATGTCGTGGGCCTACGAGCCGGGCGTCACGCAGTATCAATTCGATCCGGCCGGGGCCATGCGCCTGCTCGATGAGGCAGGTTTCAGAGACCCGGACGGCGATGGTCCGGCGCCGAGGCTGTCGTTGACCCTGAAGATCTCGTCGACGGAATTCAATCGCCTCCAGTCCGCCGTCATCCAGCAGGACCTCCGGCGCGTCGGCATCGCCCTCGATGTCCGGGCGTACGAGTTCGCGACGCTCTATGCGGATGTCCTCAAGGGGAACTTCCAGCTCTTCACGCTTCAGTGGGTGGGCGTCTCCGATCCGGATATGCTCCGTCGCGTCTTCCACTCGAAGCAGATGCCGCCGGTGGGATTCAATCGCGGCTTCTTCTCCGACCCGGCGGTCGACGCGCTGGTCGATCAGGCCACCTCGTCCACCGACGACCTGCTGCGGCGGACGCTCTACAGCCGCGCGCAGCGGTTGATTGCGGACGAGGTTCCGTATGTCAGCCTGTGGTACAAGACCAACGTGGCCGTCACCCGGACGGATCTCCGCGGCCTCACGCTCTCCCCGGCGGCCGACTTCCGGGCCCTGCGCAACGTGTTCCGCGAGGCACGCTCGCAGTGACCCCATGGCTTCGGAGCGCGGTGGCCGTTTCGCTCTTTGCCGCCCTCAGCGCATCGGGCGCGCTCGCGGCGAGCCGCTATGAGCCGCGCCTCCGTTTCCGGGTGCTCACGACTCCGCATTTCTCGATCTACTTCCATCAGGGCGAGGACGATCTGGCAAAGCGCCTGGCCCGCATCGCGGAAGAGATGCGTCCGGTGCTGGCGGCGCGGCTCCGGCTTCCGCCTCCCCGGAGAACGCACGTCATCCTCGTGGATCAGACCGATGTGTCGAACGGCTGGGCCACACCGGTTCCCTACGACATGATCGAGATTGCGGCGATTCCGCCGGCACAGCGATCGCTGCTCGGAAACACGGATGACTGGCTCAAGATGGTCTTCACTCACGAGTACACGCACATCCTCCACCTCGACCAATCGGGCGGAGCGATGCGGGTGCTTCGCGCGGTGTTCGGCCGGACCGCGCCGGCGTTCCCCAACCTGTACCTGCCGCTCTGGCAGGTCGAGGGACTGGCCACCTACGCCGAAAGCGCGTTCGACCCTCGAGGCCGCCTCAACGCGGGCGATTTCGCAGCCCTGATTGCCCAAAGCGCTCGCGCAGGCCGCTTCGAACCCATCGATCGCGTCGGTGGCGGACTGGTGGGATGGCCGTCGGGAAACGGCGTGTACCTTTACGGTGGGTTCTTCACACGCTTTCTCGCCGACCGCTATGGCGCGCAGACGCTCGGCGATCTGGCGATGAGGACGGCGGGGCGTGTCCCGCTCTTCGGGGCGGGCGCGTTCGAATCGGTGTACGGCAAGAAGCTGGATGCCCTCTGGACGGAGTTCGCGCGCGAGACGCGCAAGGCTGCCGATTCCGGCGCCGTGTCCGCCTTGCTGCCAATCCGGCGGCTGACGGCGCACGGCTACGTCGTGTCGAGCCCTCGAGTCGTTGGGGGCCACTCCGGGTCCCCGGCGACCGTCTGGTATGCCGCTCAGGATCCCGACGAATTCCCGTCCTTCTACCGGACGGGCCTCGACGGCCGGGGAGCGACGCGCGTCGCCGAGTCGTACCACAGCGAGGGGCTGACCGCGACAGGACGCTGGCTCTACTTCGATCAACTCGAGGTAACCGGGGCCGTCTCGCTCGTCAGCGACCTGTACGCCCGGAATCTCGCGACGGGCCGGACCGTGCGATTGACACACGGCAGACGCGTGTCGTCACCCGACGTCTCGCCCGACGGCAGGCGCCTGGCGGTGGTCGTCAACGACGGAACGGGGCGGCGGATCGAGATACTGCCGCTACGTGAGCCCACCTCCCGGGACGACGCGCCCTCCATCGTTCTTCAAGCGATCGTCGCGGTCGGCGCTCCGAATGTCCAGATGATGTCGCCGCGCTGGTCGCCGGACGGCTCGACCATCGCCGCAGAGCGCCGGGACCTCTACGGCACGTCAGAGATCGTGCTGATCGACGCACGGTCGGGTTCGATGTCCGTGGTCGTCAGCTCGCGCGACGGGCGGAACGTCACACCCTCCTGGTCCCCCGACGGCCGATCCCTCGTCTTCGCGTCCGCCCGCGGCAGCGAACCATTTCAGCTGTACCGCGTGGCGGTCCAGGAAGGAGATCCGGCCATCTCCGGCACTCTCGCCCGGGTGCTCCAGGTCGAAGGTGGTGCGACCTCGCCTCAGGTCACGCCTGATGGTCAGACCGTGATTTACGTGGGCCTGACAGCTCAGGGCTACGACCTGTTCGCCGCTCCGCTCGTGTCCGCGGCCGTTTGCGAGGATGCCGAGATCACCTCGGAGAGCCAGGGAACGCCCCAATCGCAGGAACCGCCGCCGGGGCCCGATCCCGGCACCGGTGCGGGAACGATTGGATCGTACTCGCCGCTGGAGACCCTCTTCCCTCGGGCCTGGGAGCCTCGCCTCTACGCCGATGGCAAGCGCTGGCAGGTCGGAGCCGCGGTGACAGGCGGTGACGTCCTCGGCTATCACGGCTATGCCGTCGAGATCGCCGTCCCGGTGACAGGAGTGGCGGACCTCGGCCCGGGCCGTTCGAGCCGGCGCCCCGACTGGAGCGCGACCTACGTCTACGACCGCTGGCGTCCGTCGTTCTTCGCCAGCGTTTCGGATTCGACCACGCCCTATTTCGACCAGGTGCTGGCGCGCGGCCGGGCGCCCGAGGATGTCGAGGAGCAGACGCGCGAGATCTCCGCCGGCGCTCAGCTGGTCTGGCGGCGCGTCCGGCACGCCCAGAACGTCCTGGCTTCGGTGGATCTCGTCGAGACGAAAGTGCGCACCAAGTCGACCACCGCGGTCAGTTCGAGGAATTCGATCAGGCTCGGATGGGCGATCAACACCGCCAAGGTCTTCGGCTATTCAATCAGCCCCGAACGGGGACTGTCGGCACGCCTGGCGTACGAACTCGTGAGTCCCTCGCTCGGCGCCGACGGGTCGGCCCGGTCGGCCACCGCGGACGTGCGGGCGTATGTGCCGGTCGGACTGCGGCACGGCGTGCTGGCCATCCGCGCCGCAGCGGGCGTGGCGGCGGGAGACTCGAGGGTCCTGCGAGTCTTCGGCCTGGGCGGAATCCAGTCCCGCTCAGGGTACGACTTCGGCCGCCGCGCAGTCGGCCTCCTCCGCGGGCTCCCCGTCGACGCGGTGACTGGCACGCGCATCGCGCTCGTCAATGTCGATCTCCGCGTGCCGCTGGCCAGGCTCGAACGGGGGTCTGGAGCGCGCCCGTTCTTCTTCAACAGCCTCCATGGCGCCGCATTCGTGGACTCGGGCAGCGCGTGGTTCGATCGGCCGTCGTGGCGGGAGGTGAGGGCGTCGGTCGGGGCCGAGTTGTCCTTCGACCTCACGCTGGGCTATACCTACCCGGTGACGTTCACGACCGGCGCCGCCTGGGTTCGCGAACCTGACGGCGCGCGTGCGCACGGGGGGCCGGCCGTCTTCGTTCGATTCGGCCGGGCATTCTAGCGGTCGTCATCCTCGAGGTTGCGCTGATGAGCCGTGTGCTTCCGTACCGACCGGGCCTCCCCATGACCTTCGGCGGCCTCGACCCGGACGAGTGCTCGTTCGAACGGAGCCGGGCGGTCATCCTGCCGATTCCCTTCGAGCGGACGACTTCCTACATGCCCGGCACGAAGTACGGCCCGCGCGAGATCCTTCAGGCCTCGACGCAGCTCGAGCTCTACGAAGAAGAGAACGCCGCCGAGGTGTCGTCGATCGGCATCCACACGCTGCCCGAGATGGAACTGCCCTTCGCGAGCACGGGCGAAGCCTTTGCGGAGATCGAACGGACCGCGGGATGGCTCCTCGACGAGGGCAAGTTCTTCGTGGCGCTCGGAGGCGAGCACTCGATCACCGGGCCGCTCGTCGCGGCCACGGCCAGACGGACGCCGGGATTGAGCGTGCTTCAGATCGACGCGCACGCGGATCTTCGCGAGGACTATCTCGGCGACCGGCACAGCCACGCCTCGGTGATGCGCCGGGTGCTCGAACATGCGCCCGCCGTGCAAGTAGGCGTTCGGAGCCTGTCTGCGCCCGAGGCGAAGGCCCTGCCCGGGCTGCGGACGCGCGTGTTCTACGACTGGAACATGCGGCAGGATCCGCACTGGATGGAGCGTGCCGTCGATGCCCTCGGTGAGCGAGTCTACCTGACCATTGATGTCGACGGGCTCGACCCGTCGATCATGCCGGCAACGGGCACGCCCGAGCCGGGCGGGCTCGCCTGGCGGGAACTCCTGGCCCTGCTTCGCCTGCTCCTCGCGCGGAAGCAGGTCATGGCCTGCGACATCGTCGAGTTCAGCCCGGTGGCGGGCCTGGTTGCGCCGGCCTTCCTCTGCACCAAGCTCGTCTACAAGATTCTGAGCTACCGGTTCTTCGGCAGCCCGGACACGAAGCGCACTTAGCCCCGGGGCTCACTTGCGCCGAGCACCGGCGCCCCGGGCACGCGGGCTGAAGCCCGCGCGCTACATTCCCAGCGCGTATTAACTCACTCAAGCGCTGGGGTTAGCGCGCCGCGGTGCCCGACTCCGCATCGAGCGAATCGAGCTCGCGCTTCGCGACCGCGGCGTAGCCGGACTGCGGGAACTCGTCCACGATCCGCTTGAAGGTCTGGCGCGCGTCCGTCGGCTTCCCCGCCAGGCGGTACGCCCGGCCCAGGCCCATCAGCACGCCGTCGGGCGGCGCCTCGTCGAGGTTCTTCGCGGAGAGGTCCTTGTAGGCGGTGATGGCCTGGTCGAACTTGCCCGCGAGGAGCTGGGCGTCCGCGATGCCGAGCCTGGCCATGACCGGAAAGACGCCCTTGCCGCGATCCACGACCTCTTGATACCGCTTGATGCCTTCGTCATAGCGCCCGAGGGCCACGAGCGCCGCCGCCGCCCGGTACCGGGCGATGGTGCCGGCGTCGGAATTCGGGTAGGTATCGGAGGTCGCCTGGAGCAGCGGCAATGCCACCTCGAGCCTGGCGCGCTCGGTCGCGTAGGTGCCAGGCGGCTGGGTCGCCGGCTTGCCGGCCTCAGCCGGCGTCGGAGGCGTCACCGGGGCATCGATGACGGCCATCGCGGTTGCCAGCATCGTGCGCGAGTTCGATTCGGTATTCTGGCGCCACACGACGTATCCCACGATGCCGAAGAGGACCAGGAGCACCGCCGCGCCGCCGTAGATGATGGTGGAGCGGTTCTGCTCGAGGCTGTCCTTGGCGCCAAGGACCCACTCGGCGACTTCGTTCTCTTTCAGATGGTGCCGTTCGGTTCGTTTCATAGAACAGGCCGTTTCGACGAGGTCAAACTCTCATTATACCCACGAGACCCTGCGCGCCGGACGTGAGCAGCCGTTTGGCCGCGCCGGGGATACCCCGCGCACGAGGCTTGGGAAAATGGTGCGCGTGAGCGGATTTGAACCGCTGGCCTGCCGCTTAGGAGGCGGCTGCTCTATCCCCTGAGCTACACGCGCCCGATCACGAATCCCCTATTATGTCCCGTCGCGGCTCAGTACGTCAGCAGGCTGTGGATCGCATGGCCAGCGACCTTCTCCCGGCCGTTCAGGAACGAGAGCTCGATGAGGAACGCGAGCGCATGGACGTGTCCGTCCAGCCGCGCGATGAGGTTCCCGGCGGCTCGCGCCGTCCCGCCGGTCGCCAGCACGTCGTCGACAATGAGCACGCGCTGGCCGGTCGAGATCGCGTCCGCGTGAATTTCGAGCGCATCGCTGCCGTACTCGAGCGTGAAGGTCTCGCGAATCGTCCTCGAAGGCAGCTTCCCCGGCTTGCGGATTGGACAGAAACCCACGTTCAGCGCCCGGGCGACGGCGCCTCCGAGTATGAACCCGCGGCTCTCGACTCCGGCGACAATCGCAATGTCCTTCCCGACAAACGGCTCGGCCAGCCCCTCGATCGCGGTCCGGAACGCGTTCGCATCGGCGAGCAGCGTGGTGATGTCGAAGAAGTTGATTCCGGGTTTTGGAAAGTCCGGCACGGTCCTGATGATGGCCTTGAGCATCGCTTCCCTGCTCGATCCGCTTCCCGTAGACGGCATCCGTGTCCCTTTCGCTGGTCGCACGCTAGTACCGACGGTCGAATCGAGAATCCGGTCTCCCGGCCGGAAGGCGGCTCGGCCTGGGTTTCGACGCTTTCGACGCGCGATCCCGGGGGCCCTTTCCAGAGGGCTGCGTGAAATCTGGCGAGCGCTTCCGCGTCGCCCTCGGCCAGCGCTTCGACGCCCCCGTCGGGCAGGTTTCTCACATACCCCGACAGACCCTCCCGGCACGCCGCGTCGTAGGCGTACATTCTGAAGCCCACTCCCTGGACGCGGCCGGTGACGTGGAACCGTAGCGCTTCAATCAAGGCGAGAGCCTCAGGACGCGAGATTATACCGGATCGACCGTGGACCGTTCGATCGCCCCGGACGCGTCCCGCCGGGACTTGCCGCTTCCGGCCCGAGTGTGCGAAGTTAGGTTCAGGGGTCCCCATACACAACCCATGCAAGCGAGTCCTCTCCGGCTGAAGAGCATCCACCACGTCGAGTTCTGGGTGGGCAACGCCAAGCAGGCGGCCCACTTCTACCGGCACGCCTTCGGCTTCTCGCAGTTCGCCTATGCGGGGCTCGAGACGGGCCGCCGCGATTCGGCCTCGTATGCGCTGCGCCAGGGCAAGGCGTGCCTGGTGTTCACGACGCCCCTCACGCCGGACGGCGAGATGAGCGAGCACATCCGCGCACACGGCGACGGGGTGCGGGACATCGCCTTCCACGTCGACGATGCGGACGCGGCATTCTCGGCCGCGGTCGCGAACGGTGCGACGCCTGTGCGCCCGCCCTCCGACCTCCGCGACGATCAGGGCGTTGTCCGGCACGCGTCGATCTCGACCTACGGACAGACGATTCACTCGTTCATCGCCACGAGCCGTTACCGCGGGCCGTTCCTGCCCGGCTACCAGTCGCGCCCGGTTCCGGGCCGTGACGCCGGCATCCTCCGGATCGACCACGTGGTCGGAAACGTCGAGCTGGGGCGCATGAACGAGTGGGCAGACTGGTACAGCCGCGTCCTCGGGTTCAAGCGTTACATCACCTTCGATGACAAGGACATCTCGACCGAATTCAGCGCGCTCATGTCCGTCGTCATGTCGGACGATTCCCACGCGGTCCTCTTCCCGATCAACGAGCCGGCGCCCGGCCGCAAGAAGAGCCAGATCGACGAGTATCTCGAATTCTACGGGGGCCCGGGGGTCCAGCACATCGCGCTGCTGACGACGGATATCGTCTCGACGGTGACGCGGTTGCGCGAAGCGGGCGTGGAGTTCCTGAGTGTCCCGAGCAGCTACTACGACGTGATGACCGAGCGCGTCGGACGGATCGACGAGTCGGTCGAGGAAATCCGAAGGCTCGGCCTGCTCGTCGATCGCGACGAGGAGGGTTACCTGCTGCAGCTCTTCTCCAAGCCCGTCGAGGACCGGCCCACGCTCTTCTTCGAGATCATCGAGCGGAAAGGCAGCCGGGGATTCGGCAAGGGCAATTTCAAGGCGCTCTTCGAATCGATCGAACGCGAGCAGGCGCTGCGCGGCAACCTGTAGAGGAGGCCCATGCCGTTCTACCACTCGCTCGGGCGGGTGCCGCGGAAGCGGCACACGGTGTTCCGTCGTCCCGACGGCGGGCTCTACGCCGAGGAGCTCATCGGCAACAAGGGGTTCACGGGACCCTCCTCGCTGCTCTACCACGTCCACCAGCCGACCCGCGTCGCGAGCGTGTCGGTGCGGGAAGAGCTGGCGTGGGCCGCCGACGGTGACGGCGCGTTCCGCCATCGCCACTTCCGAACGGCGATGGCCGCGGCGTCGCGAAGCGTCACCGCCGACCGCCTCCCGATCCTCTTCAACGAGGACGTGGCGATTTCCATCGTGCAGCCGCTCGAGGACGACACCTACTTCTATCGCAATGCCCAGGGCGACGAGCTGGTGTATGTGAGCGAGGGAGCCGGCGCTCTGGAATCGGCGCTGGGCGAACTGCGGTTCTCACGCGGAGATTACCTCGTCATTCCCCGCGGAATTCTGCATCGCCTCACCTTCTCCGAGCGCCCGGCGCGATGCCTGATCGTCGAAGGCCGCGGGTACATCCGGGTTCCGGCCCGGTATCGCAACGAGGACGGCCAGCTCACCGAGAACGCGCCCTTCTCGGAGCGCGACGTGAGGCGGCCCGACAACCTCCGGACGATTGATGAAAAGGGCGAGTTCCCCGTCGTCGTGAAGAAGGGGAACCGGCTCGTCGAGTTCGTGGTGGACCATCATCCGTTCGATGTCGTGGGCTGGGACGGCTACTACTATCCCTGGGCCTTCAGCATCCACGACTTCGAGCCGCGCGTGGGCCGCGTCCACCTGCCGCCGCCGACGCACCAGACGTTCGAGAGCGACGGCTTCGTGGTGTGTTCGTTCTGTCCGCGGCCGTACGATTTCGACCCGGCCGCCATCCCGGTGCCCTACAACCACTCCAACGTGATGTCCGACGAGGTGATCTACTACGCCACCTCCGAGTTCATGAGCCGAAAGGGCATCGAGTACGGTTCGATGACGCTTCATCCCGACGGCATCCCGCACGGCCCGCATCCCGGCAGGACGGAAGCGTCCATCGGCCAGTCTCGCACGGATGAATTGGCCGTCATGGTCGATACCTTCCGCCCGCTCCGTGTGGCCACGACGGCGCTCGCGATCGAGGACCCGCACTATTTCCGATCCTGGATCGAGGGCGATGCCGAATAGCACCGGCCGATTCCTCAACAGGACGCACGACCCCGTCGCCCGGAGTTGGGTGCAGTCGGCGAACGAACCCGATACCGACTTCCCCCTCCAGAACCTGCCGCTCGGCGTCTTCACACGGCGCGGCGCCGGCGAGCGGCCACGCGTGGGAGTTGCGATCGGGGCGTTCGTGCTGGACCTGGCGGCTTGCTCCCGCAGCGGCGCGCTCGATGGTGAGGCGTCCACGGCGGCTGCCGCGTGCGAGTCGGACGTGCTCAACGATCTGATGGCGCTCGGCAGGTCCCATTGGTCCGCGCTTCGCTCGAAGTTGCACGATCTGCTCGTTGACGGCGGCGGCGCGGGACACCGCCATCGCCAGTCCATCGAGAAGCATCTCGTCCCTCAGCGCGTCGTCGAGATGCAGGTGCCGGCCAGGATCGGCGACTACACGGACTTCTACGCCTCCATCTTTCACGCGACCAACGTGGGCCGCATGATGCGGCCCGATCAGCCGCTCCTCGAGAACTACAAGTACGTGCCCATCGGTTACCACGGTCGAGCCTCGTCCATCGTGCAGAGCGGCACGGCCGTGCGGAGGCCGCGAGGGCAGACGAAGCCCGACGGCGCGTCATCGCCGGCGTTTCACGCGAGCCGCAGGCTCGACTACGAGCTGGAGATCGGCGTGTTCGTGGGACCGGGGAACACCCTGGGCGAGCCGATCCCGATCGCGGAAGTTGGCGAACACCTCTTCGGGGTCTGCCTGCTCAACGACTGGTCGGCGCGGGACGTTCAGCGATGGGAGTACCAGCCCCTCGGACCATTCCTCGCCAAGAGCTTCGCGACGAGTGTCTCGCCGTGGGTGGTGACCATGGAAGCGCTCGAGCCGTTCAGGCGACCGGCGTTCGCGAGGCCGGAGGGAGATCCGGCCCCGCTCGACTACCTGAGCGATCCTGGCGATCTGCAACGCGGCGGGTTCGATATCGTTGTCGACGTCTACCTGCAGAGCGCCGCGATGCGCGCGTCCGGCCTGGAGCCCCTGCTCGTCAGCCGGGGAAATCTCGCGGATCTCTACTGGACCATCGGTCAACTGGCGGCCCATCACGCGAGCAACGGGTGCAACCTCAGGCCAGGCGACCTTTTCGCGACTGGAACCGTATCCGGGCCCAAGGACTCATCGCGCGGGTGCCTGCTCGAGCTGACCTCGGGCGGGACGCGGCCAATCAGGCTGCCGACCGGGGAGCAACGCGCCTTCCTCGAGGACGGCGATGAGATCGTCTTCCGTGCCCGCGCCCAGGCCCCGGATGCGGCGGCCATCGGTTTCGGCGAGTGCCGGGGGCTGATTGTCCCTGCGCTGCGCTAGGATCACCAAGTCCGGGTTCAGAGGACCGCACGATGCCAGACGAGACTCCCGAGTCAACGACGACGACCGATTCGCTGGTCGACCGGCTCGCCGAGCTGATTGAATCGCGCGGCGATCGGCCGACGTGGGACGAGTACTTCATGGCCACGGCGCTGCTGATGGCCTCCCGCTCTGCCTGCGGCCGTCTCCATGTCGGTTGCGTGCTCGTCTCCGGCGGCGAGCACCGGAACCGCATCGTCGCGGCCGGCTACAATGGATTCCTGCCCGGCACGCCGCATCGCTCGCAGGTGCGCGACGGCCACGAGCAGGCGACGGTCCACGCCGAACAGAACGCCATCGCCGACGCCGCGCGACGCGGCGTGAGCGTGGCGGGATCGACCGCCTACATCTCGCACTTCCCCTGCATCAACTGCGCGAAGATCCTCGCCGCCGCGGGCGTGCGGACCATCAACTACCACTTCGACTACAGCAACGATCCACTCGTGGTCGACCTGCTCGCCGAAGCCGGCACGACAATCCGCAAGCTCTAACGCGGGCGACCCACCGGGTCGCCCGGCCTACATTGTCACGCGACGCGCCGTCGGTCGGGGCTTCGACCGACGCAGGTCGCGCAATGACGCGGTCTCTATTTGTCGTCGTATTTCCTCCCAGCGTCGAGGTTGTCGAAATTCAGAATCGCATTCAGGACGAGCGCGTAGCTGCCCTGCGTCTCCCCTCGCCACATCGGGTTGTTGGCGAAGAGCACAATATGCCCGCGGTCGAGCGGAACGTCCACGACAGCCGGACGCTGCGCGATCTCGTTGCCGTTCTCGAGGAGCCCGGACACCAGGAGGTCGCGCGTGTCCGCGTAGCGGAGCACCACGCGCGGCCGCTGCTTCGGCGGGATCACGTTGATCCCGTTCCGAAGCTGCTCGTCGGTCACCGGCGCTGCCTGCCAGGCCTCCACCTTCGGCTCGGGCGGCTGGGGCACGGCCGACGGCCTGCCCTGCGGCTGGTCCGGATCGTCCGGGGTGCCGCGCCCGGTCTCGCGCTCGGTCGTGGTGTCAGTCCGCCGCCCCCTCCCGCCGAGCGTGTTGCTCACGCCGAACACAAGCCCCGGCGCGGAATAGATCGCGAGCCCGTCTCCGTAGCCGTACGCAATCGGGCTCGCACCATCGACGACCTTCGAGCGCATGATGGTGCCCGGGGCGTTCAGCCTCGCCGGCCGCTGGACGGAGAGGCCCGGCGTCATTCCAAACGTGTTCGCCAGCTCAGTCGTGTCCTCGGCCGTGATGAGCACGCCGCCCTTGCGCACGAAGTTCTCGAGGTTGATCACGCCCGCCAGGCCAAGGCCCGGCCGCACATCGTCGGTCTCCGCGATGTGCCCGATGTTCGGCGTGAGGTCGGTCGTCTTCCACGGGAGGGGATTTCCCCACATCGGGAGGCCGGCGACGATGGCCTGCGCGCCACGGCCGACGGGCGGGAACACGAGAACGTCCCACTTCGCGTTGAGGTTGGCCTCCTTGGCGATGAGCTGCGTGCTGATGTAGTCGTACGGCACCTTGAGCCGATCGAACTCCATCCTCCACCAGCCCTCGTCCTGCGTGGATTGGAACGTGTGAACGTAGCCGATCCTCGGGGTCCGGATCGCGTGAGTCTTGACGGTCGGCGCCGCGGCCACTCCGTGCGCCTGGAGGCCGAGGTCTGCGGCAGCAGCCTGCACGTCGGCCTGGTTCACGCCCTTGATGATGAACGACCCGCGGTTGAACTTCCGGCCCGCCGCCTCGAACGGCTCCTCGGCCGCCTCGAACGTGCCGGCCCGGAGCCGGTACCGAAGGCTGATGAGCGACGGATCGGCATCGTTGTTCACCACGAAGAGCGTCCCGGCTCCGTTGACCCCGCCGGGCGCTCGGACCTCCGTCACCCGTTCCATCCGGGCATCGAGGATCTTCGTGTCGACCACGCGCACGACCTGCACGTTGAACACTTCGCCGAAGGTCCACCCGGTGTCGTCGTAGGGCCTTTTCTGCGGATCGGACGGGCTCCAATACTGGTAGTCGAGGAGCGAGTCGGCTATTCGGCTGTACGGCTGGTCCATCCTGACGATGTAGCTGCCCGCCGGGAACTGTTTCGTCTCGGTCGCCGGCTTCTCGTCCTTCTTGGCCTCCGGCTTCTGCTCCGCACCGCCCTTGGCCTCGGCGGATTCGTCGCCCGCCGCCGGTTTCTTCTTCGCCGGCACGGTCACGCTGAAGGGCTCCGTCGCCCGCGAAATCTCGACCGCCTGACGTTGCAGCACGCGCAACAGCTCCGCCTGCGCGCCCGGACGCGGTTCGTCACCCGGCAGCACGTAGGCCGCTGGACCCTCCGTCCTCGCCTTGAGCACCGACCGCTTGCTCTTGAGGTAGAAGTTCTTGAGGAACAGCTTGCTGTTGCCCGCGAAATACGAGAGCGCCGTCAGCAACCCCGTCTGCTGGTAGTTGTTGTTGTTCCGCTGCGACCAGGTGGTCTTCGCGAGCGGCGGGTTCTGGCGGAACCAGGTCCGCGCCGTGTCGCCGGGCTGGAGTTTCCGCTCGACGGTGTCCGCGCCCGCGTTGCCGAAGGTCTCGTACAGCCGGCTGATCCCGTTGTGCATCGCCGCGATGAACATCAGGTAGCCGGGCGACCAGGTGTCGAACGTCCCGTGCGCGAACGCGCCCGGCATGCCGAACTTGGTGAGCTCCGACATGTTGTTCCAGCCGAGCAGCTGCCACTCGTCGGTGAGGATGGGATCGACCCAGGCGTTGTACGGGCCGTCGCCGACGGTGTTGTCGTAGAGGTACGGGACCGACTCGTGCAGGTCGTGCAGCACCGTGACCTTCTGGTCCACCACCAGGTTGATCACGTTCCGCGTGAGCGCCAGCATCGCGCCCATCGCATCGCGGTTGTTGTCGTGCGCGACATACTTGCCCCAGTACACGAGCGACGGCCAGTTCTCCTTCGGATGGGCGAGGTGCCACCGGTAGATATCCACCTGGCGGTCGCGTCCGTCCGTTTCGACGACCGGGGTGATGAGCGTGATCACGTTGCTGCGGATCGCCTTGATGTACGGGCTGTCGTCGACGACCAGCCGGTAGGCCAGCTCCATCAGCGCCGTCGGCGCCCCGGTCTCGGGCGCGTGCAGCGATCCGGTGATGTAGTACACCGGCACGGAGAGATCGACGAGGCGGTCCGCCTCCGCGTCGTTCATGCTGATGACGCGCGGGTCGGCCAGCTTTGCAAGACGGGCGCGGTTCTCGTCGAGCTTCGGCAGCACGCTCTCGGACGCGATCGCAATCGCGATCATCTCGCGGCCCTCTTCGGACTTGCCGATCGAGAGGACCCGCGCGCGCGCCGGGGCCGCCTTCTCGAGCATACGCATGTACTGGTGCACCTCGGCCGAGTACGGCAGCTTCCCCGGGGCGCCCGCGACGTCGCCGAGCACCGCCTTGGGCGTCGGCACCGTCTTGCTCGCCGGCAGGTAGTCGACGAGCGGCGAGATGAAGAACGGCTCGGTCGTGTACTCCTTGATCTTCTTCGTGTACTCCGCGTCGATCGGCTGCTTGGGATCGCGGGCGTACTTGTTCTGTTCGCCTGCGGCGACGGCGCCGCAGAGCGTGAGGAGAACGGCGAGCGTGACCCACCTGGCGGAATGGACTCGAGGCATGGATGGCTCCCGGTTGCGGCCGGACATCGGCCCGCGAATCCTGAGATTGTGCTACAGGTGAATGCCGTGCTGGAAGCTACTGGGAAAGGCCGCCTCGGCCTCCGCGCCCGCGCCCGGGTGGCGGCGTGGGCGTGGGAATGCGGATGGGTCCGCCGCGCCCGCCCTGCTCGCCACGGCCGGTTCCCATTCCTGGTCCCGTGCCCTGTCGGCCTCCGGGGCCGAAGCCGGTCCCCTGGCCGAGCGCGTCACCCCGCCCCGCACCTCGCGCGCCGCGGCCGGGCTGGATGACGGTTGGCGTGTAGATGAACTGCCACTGGTTGTAGACCGTGGCGCCGTTGTAGATCTTCAGCGATTTGTCAGTACTCGTGCTCGCGACACCGACAACGCCCCGGCCGCCGCCAAGGCTGACGGACCCCGAAAACTGGCCGCCGGAGAACGAACCCAGAATGGTGACAGTATTCTGGACCTGCCCCGGACTCGGCTGGCTGCCCCGGCCCGGGACCGCGCCAGCCTGTCCCCGCTGCACGCCGGCCCACGGGCCGCCGGACTGAAACAGCATCTGGAACTCGCCGTCCTTGCTCATCGGGTCCTTGAACTTCTTCCGGAGGAACCGGCCTTCGACCAGGACGTCGAGGTTGGGAGGCAGCGCTCCTGGGAACCGTCGCTGATAGAGGCTGATGGCGCGGGCGTACTGCTGGCCGCGGAAGATGAGCTCCTGCTCCTTCTCCCGCTTGATCATCGTCCGCCAGAGCGGAACAGCGACCGAAGCGAAGATCGAGAGGATGGCGATGCCCACGAGGAGCGCGGCCATGGCGTAACCGGCGTTGAGGCGTCCGCGGTTGCTGCGAGTCAACGGCCGATTCTCATCCACCTTCCACACCCGAGTGTGCTGCGGCTGGTCGCGAACCTTACACGCGGCCGGCCGTCTTTCTACTGCACCGTAATCGTTGTCGTGCCGATCGACGACGTGCCGTTTGCCAAGAACACCGTAACCTTCGCGGTAAATATACCCGTGCTCGTGTACCTGTGAGTCTGCACGTTGTTGCCCGTATTTGGCACCGTCGATCCATCGCCGAAGTCAAAGTCATAGTGCGCGACCAAGACGCCTGTCACAATTGCCGTGAAGGTTACCGTTTGGTTGACCGTCACAATATTGTTGTCGGCCTGCAAAGAGACGCTGAATGGGCCCGGAAGGACAATCAGCTCGGTCGTCGCGAATCCCACGGCTCCATCCGTCGTCGTGACGCGAACCGTCACTGTGAATGGCGCGCCGCCGTTGTTCTGCAAGTAGACGTGCGAGGTCGACGCGGATGGGGCCGATCTTGTCGTTCCATCTCCGAAGTTCCATTCATAGCTGTCGACCGCCGAGCCGGGCGGAAGGGTGGCAAGCGCCGTGAAGATGGTGTTCTGGTTAACGACCGGATTCAGTGGGCTCACCTGGATCGTGACCGGGATCGGCGGCAGCGGCTTGATGAGCACCGGGACCTGGGCCGAGACCGTTTCCCCTGCCGCGTCCGAGACCGTGACGACCGCATTGAACGTCGCGGCCGATCGGTAGGTATGGACGGCATTCGTCGTGCCGAGCAGGCTCAGCGGCTGGACGGAACCGTCGCCAAAGTCGATGGTGGCCGTGCGAATCTGGGCCCCTCCGGCGGGAACGGCCAGGGTGATCGGGATGGTGACGGGCTGGTTGGCAAAGCCCGGATTCGGCGAGATCGTGCCCACGGTAATCGTCGGCGCCACGCGAAGCTTGATGTCGATCGTCGCCGGCGTGGGCGCCGGGGTCGCGCCGGAGATCGTCGCGGTCACCTTGGCGTCCGCCGTGGTGAAGAGCGTGTTCCGAGCCTCACCGTTCGCGTCGGCCACGACTGAGGCCTGGCCGAGCGCCCCGACCGTCGTCGAGTACGAGACCGTGACGGCCGGGAGGCGATTCCCGGCGACGTCGAATACCGTGGCGAGCAGATGCACCGTGCCGCCGGCGGCCGGCAGCGTGGTCGAATCCGCGCTGAGGTCCACCCGCCCGGCCGCGGCGCTGCCGACCTTGATGACGAGCGCGTCAGCGTCTTTGGTCTGGAACGAGCCGGATGCGGCCCGGACGCGCGCCTCGCCGGACTGGGTGCCAACCGTCAGCTTGACCGCGGCGCGGCCGTTCTCAGTCTGGGCCTCCGACGGGGTCATGGTGCCAAGCGTCGTGAAGAAAGTGACCGTCGTGCCGTTGTGGACGGGAGTCCCAGACGACTCGATGACGGTCGCGATGATGTCCACCGATCCGTTGGCTGGCACGATGGTGTTCGTCGCGAAGAGCGAGATGGTCGAGCCGGACGGCGCCAGCAGCGGCACCTTGTCACACGCCGGAGCCGCCGCTCCCGCGAGCGCCACGAACACACCGGCGGCGATCCATCTCACCCTCTGTCCACGATCACGATTCTTGGCGCGCATAGCGTTCCACCTTACCAATCCGCGTACTTCGAGCCGTCGAGCGCCGTCTGATCGGTCCCGCTCTTCACGTTCATGACACCCGGGTCCGCGGTTGGGTTGCTCGGATCGAGATCGGCCTGAACCGGCACCCAGCTCTCTGCGGTCCCGGTGAACGGGTCCTTCGGCAGCTCCCGGATGTAGCCGTCAGTCACCAGCGAGGCCAGATCGGGGGGCCACGCGCCCTTGTCCGCGTAGTACTGATCGAGCGCCGACCGCAGCCGCGTCAGGTCCTCGTGCAGCGTCGCCTCGCGCGCGCGGACGACGCTGTTGTGGTAGCCGACCAGGCCCATGCTGGCGAGGATCACGATGAGCGAGATCACGACCATCAGCTCGATGAGCGTGAAGCCCCGTTCGGGCCGCTCGGTGACGCAAGAGGGTCGCTCGCTCATCTGCCCCTCACCAGTCGCGGTATTTCGTGCCGTCGATCGCGACGCCAGTCGACTTGCTGTAGACGTCGAACACGTTGTCCCCGCCCCAGGACATCGCATCGGGCTTGTCCTGGTACGAACGCAGCCCCCACTCGGTGCTCTTCGTGAGGGGGTCGATCGGGATCCGCCTCAGGAACTTGAGCTTGCGCCCCGTCGCGTCGTTGAGCGGCGTCACGCCCGTGACGAGCGCCTCGAGGTCTGGCGGGTAGCCCTCGCTGCCCTGCCTGACGTCGGTGCCGCCAATCTGGCCGCGGTCCACCGCATCCTTGAACTTGTCGATGGCGAGCCGAATCTCGCGAAGCGCCTGGTGCAGCTCGGCCTCTCGCTGGCGCTGGATCGTCAGGCGCGTGAGCGGAAGCACCGCCGATGCCAGGATCAGGACGATTGTCGTGACGACGAGCAGCTCGACGAACGAATAGCCCCGCGCCTGGAGCGCGTTGACGCTGGCGGGCCCGCACTTCGCCATCCAGGCGTTCCTCATGACACACCTACCGGACGACCACCGAAGCCGCCACGAACCGCACCTGCATGACCGCGCCGCCAACCGACGAAGCGACGCCGCTCACGCTGATCGGCGACGTCCCCGGGGCGATCGCGTCGAAGATGAGCGACCCGATGATGCCGGAGCCCGAAGCGCCTACCTTGTCGGCGTTGCGGACGACCGAGATGTCTACTCGTCCGAGCTTCGCGTCGACTCGCTGGTTGAACGCCACCGTCACACCGCCCTGGCGCATGAAGCTGCCTTCCTGAATCAGGCGGACCTTGACGTAGGCGGGATTGAACGACACCGTCAGGGCCATCGTGCTCAACCTCGACGCGTTCTCGATGGAGATCGGCACGTTGTAGGGGCCTCCGGCCATCATCCACTCCGATGGCGAGACGGTCGCCGACACGACGGTCCGGCCGGCCTCAGCCGCCTCTTTCGCCGTTACCGCGGGTGACGGCGGCGGGGCGGCGGGTTTGGGCGGAGCCGCGGCCGCGCCAGTCGCCGCGGGAGGAACGGCGCCGCCCGCCGGCGGCGCGCCCGCCGCCGGTTTCGGAGGGGCCGCCGCGGCACCCGCTGGCGGCGGATTCACGACCTCTCCTGCAGGCGGCGTCGCCGGAGGCGTCGTGGGCTG
Source organism: uncultured Acidobacteriota bacterium (assembly GCA_963695795.1). GTDB lineage: Bacteria > Acidobacteriota > Vicinamibacteria > Vicinamibacterales > JAKQTR01 > CAVOHU01. The sequence goes on from CAVOHU010000006.1 coordinate 217,071, forward strand.
AGCCTGCTGCGCGGCGCCCGGCGGGGTCGCCGGCTGAGCCTGCTGCGCTGGAGGTGCCCCTCCGGCGGCTGGCGGCGCGACCGGAATCGTGCCAGGGATCTGCGCCGTTCCACCAGGCACCGTGGGCACCGGCGATCCGGGTTGCGCGGGCTTCGCCTGGCCCGCGGCGGAGGGCGGGGCCTCCACAGGTGGCTCCGAGGTTGACGAGATCACTGGCGGCGGCCCGCTCATTCCCATGGTCGACTGGGTGCCGATGTAGACGGGGTTCAGGTCCCGCTGAGTCAGTTCGTGCGATCGGACGATCCTCGGCGTCAGCAGCATGACGATGTCGGTCTGGGCGACCTGGCGGTCGTTGGCGGAGAACAGCTCCTTGAGCACCGGCGTGTGGATCGCGCCCGGGAAGCCCGAGAGCGATCGCCGCTCGTCCTCTCGCAGCAGGCCGGCCAGCAGATTCGACTCCCCGTCGCGCAGGCGCAGCACGGTCTGGACTTTCCGGGATCCGAACGACGGGAGGTTCTGGCCGCTGATGTTGACGTCGCGCCCGAGCGCGCTGCTCTCCACGCTGAGCTTGATCCGGATGTCGCCTTCGTAGGTCACCCGGGGCTCCATCTCCACGATGACGCCGACGGGCCGGTACTGGAACGACGTCATCGGATTGAAGGCCGCGCCGCCCGCGGCGACCGGTGCGAAGGTCGTCGAAGGCACGGGGATATCGTCACCGAGATTCAACGTCAGCTTCTCGCCCTCGGTCCCGCGCAGTTGCGGCTTGGCGATGACCTTCGTTTCCGAATCGCTTTCGAGGAATCGCATCACGGCCGAGGGCACGCTCGCGTAGAAGTCCGCCGTGCTGACCCCCTTGCTGATCGTGTTCAGGTTGAAGGTCCCCGCCGCCGCCGTCCCGGATGTGGCTCCGCCGGCGCCCGGTGTTCCACCGGAAGTGCCCGCCGGCGACGACTCAGGCGAGAACAGCAGGTTGACGGCGTAGGCCGACAGGTCGAGGCCGTACTGCTTGGCCCGGTTGCGGTTGATCTCGAGGATCTCGACATCCACCACGATCTCCGCCCGCGGCTTGTCGTTCGCCTCGATGATGCGCTCGATGATGTCGAGCACCGGCAGCGACGCCCGCGCCGTGATCGTGTTGGACAGCTTGTTGGCGGCGACCGCTGGCTGCACCGGTAGCTGCACGCGCAGGATGCTCGTGATGAGCGCCTGCAGCTGGTCCACGTCCGCGTGCGACACGACGAAGGTCTGGATGGCCTGTTCCTCGTAGGCCGTCCGCTTCGTCTGGTTGTCGGGCACGATGATAATGGTGTGCTCGTTCAGCACCTTGTAGAACAGGTTGTTCGCGACCGTGATGGCCTGCAGCGCCTGCTCGAGCGTGACGTCCTTCAGCTTCACGGAGTAGGTCCGGTCCGTCGTCGGATACGTGCTGTCGTACAGGATGTTGATGCCCGTCGATTCCGAGATAAACGTGAAGACGAGCTTGAGCGGCTGGTCGCGGAAGTCCCACTCGATCGGCTCGCGTGAGGTCGGGCTCAGGACCGGCTCGACCCGGCTGCGCCTCGCCTGGTCCCGCATGGTGTCGATCTTCGGCCGGGGGCGTGATGCCTCGATCCGGTCGCGGATGGTCTTCTCCAGTTCCTGGACCCGCGCGCCGGCCGTCCGGTTCGAGCCGTCGTATTCCACGACCTTGCGGTACTCGCGCAGCGCCAGGTCCAGTTCGTCCTTCAGATCGTAGGCTTGCGCCTGGTCAAGGTGGATGCGCGCGGCGTTGTTCATCGCGCGCTCGAGGGCGATGTGACACTTCGGGTTGTCGGGCGCGGCCTGGAGGGCCCTCCGGTAGTAGCTGACGGCCTCGTCCCAGTTGCCGGCCTGCGCGGCCTTCTCGCCGGCGCGGAATTCGCGCCCGGCGGCGCAGGCGGACAGGGCGACGGCCGCGACAGCCACGACCGCCGCGCGGGCGGCCCAGCGACGGAACGCGGCCGCGCTCGGATTGCGCCTCGAGATGTCGGATTTCACGCGTGGCTCCACTAGTGCTCTCGTTCCGATCATGATCCCGACAGCGGGATGGTCCGCTGCCCGGTTCCGTCGACATAGGTCACGACAACTGTCTCCGTGCCGATCCGGACGATCCGGTACCGCCCGTCGATGATCTGCCCCTCGGCGCCGAAATACACGCCTCGCGCGTCACTCAGAACGGCGAGTCTCAGGCCGCGATCCTTCGCCTGCACGATGCCGACAAACTTCAGCGTGATCGGCGGAGGAGGCGGCGGGCCCGCCGGCATGGGCGGCGGGGCTGGCCTCGGCGGCAGCCCTAACCCGCGGCCGTTCGCCGGGACTACCGGCTTCGGGACCCTGAAGCGGAAGGGATTACGTCCGGCGTCGAGCGGCGAGGGCCGGTCATCCTGAAGTGCGCCGAGCCTCAAGCTCGGGACCGAGGCGGCGCGCGGCGCGGGAGCCCCCGGAGCCGGCTGAACCGGCGCCGGTGCGGCGAGGAGATTCTGAGCCGACGAGGCCGATCCGAGCGGATTCTGGGCTGGAGCGGGATCCGCCCCGGCCGCTCCTCCGGAGATCCGCCACCAGCCCAGGGCGATGGCGGCCACCGCGAGCACCGACAGCACGATGGCCTCGCGGCGTCTACGGAACACGGATTTCGGCCCTGTAGTAGGTCGCCAACTCGAGCGCCAGTTCGAGCGTGGATCCCGGCTCGTTTCCCTCGGTCAACGAGATGTTCTCGATGACGATGAACTCGGGCGTGGTCTCGACCGCGTGCAGAAAACGCCGGACGGCCTCGTAGTCGCCCTTGAGCTTCATCGAGATTTCGAACTTCGACAACCGGCCCTTCTCGTTGCCTTCCTGTCGCTGTTTCGGGTCCTTGTACTCTTCGACCCGCCGCTCGTAGACGAGCCGGGCCTCCCTGGCCAGGTCGGCGAGGCGGACGTAGGTGGCGCGCCGCGCGCCGGCCAGGCCGACCGGGAGCACCTCGGAGTAGAAGCGGTTGAGATCGTCGGCCGTCCTGGACTTGCCGGTGAGCGTGCCCCGGGCCGCCGCGTCCTCCTGCTCGGCCTCGCGCAGCGACTGCGCTGCGGCCTTCTCCCTGCCCTCCGCGTCGGCGACCCTCGACTTGAGCGGATAGACCATGGACGCGTAAATGCCCGCATTGAGCAGGAGACCGGCGGCGAGCGGGATGACCCACGCCTTCTTCTCTGCAACGACGCGCTTCAGGAGGGCGGCGGTCATGGCGTGGATTTCCCGCCGCGCATGCGGCTTCCTGAGCCGGCGAGATACCGGCCCTCGAGCGTGGACCGCAGCTGCCCACCCTCGTCGACGAATTCCTCGCGCGAGATGACGCTGGCGAAGGCCCCGTCCTTCTCGAGGTTCTCGATGAAGGTATTGACCGAGCGGACGTCCTTCGCCACGACCGCGATGACGAGCGTCATCGACCCGTCGCGATCGACGGTCGGCCGGACGGTCGTCACCCGCACATCGTCGGGCAGCGTGTTCTCGAAACGGTTGAACAGCTCGGTCCACGAGAAGACGCGGCGGTCGATGACGAGGTTGGCTTCGCGCGCGGCCGTCGCGACATCCTCCAGCTCACGGGGGTTGATCGAACTGCGCGTGCGTTCGGCGTCCGCTCGCAGCTGGCGCGCGCGCTGCTCCGACTGCTCGATGCTGCCCCGCACCTTCGCGTCCCGGCCCGAGAGCGAATAGATCTCCCAGAGGTTGAACCCCGTGGCCGCGAGGATCAGGATGGCGACCAGGCCCAGGCTCGCGTAGACCCCGCGCTCGTTGTAGAACGGCCGCGTCGAGAGGTTCGTTCGCAGCATGGTCACGTCCGAGCCGAGCGGCTGGCGCGTTCCGCCAGCACCAGTCCGAGCGCGGGGGTCAGCGCGTGCACCAGGTCGCGCGGCGGCGTCAGCCGATCGGAAAGCGGAGCGATGGAGGTCGGGTCGATCGCCTCGACCGGCACCCCCAGCCGGGCCGTGATGCTGCGGCGCAAGTCGGTTTCGACCTCCTCCGGCGCGCCGTCGACGAGCACCACGCGGCCGAATCCCGCCCCCCGAGCCGGTCCTGGTAGTACATCGCGGTCTGGTGCACGAGGTCGGTGAGCTGGCCGTCCCCGTCGGTGACGCGGTTTCTGAAAAAGACGAGGTCGCGCTCGCGCATGATGGCAATCGCCGAATAGTCGGTCGTCACGTAGACGAGCAGCCAGTCGCGCGAAGGCTTTGGCGTGGCCGCGATGACCGCGTTCAGGACGTTGAAGCTCGCCAGGTCCACCAGCCCCGCCGTCGCCCCGGCCCGCGCGCACGCGTCCTCGTATTCCTGGACGATGTCGCGCCGGGCCTGCACGACGACGAACTCGCGGCCGCCATCCGACAGCGCCCCTTCGCGGTAACTGACCACGGAATCTTCCGGCTTGAAGGGCGCCGCCTTGCGGACCTGGAACCGCACCATCTCGTCGAAATCCGCCGCGTTCGAGGGCACGCTGGCAAACCGCACGAGCGAGACCTTGACCGCGGGATCGGGAATCACGAGGCCGATGCGGCGGGGCCGACTCCCCAGCTTCGAGAACGCCCGCGAAATGGCCGACGTGACCTGGGCCGGCGCCGTGATGTTCGGCGCGTTGAGCGACGGCACGACGGCGCCCTCCGGCAGCGGCTCGACCGCGTGCGCCGCCACGCGCAAGGCGCCGCCCCGCGCGGCGAGCGAGACCGCCACGACATGCCGGGCGCCGATTTCGACGGCGACATGAACCGGCGGCGTCTGGAGAAAGGTCAGGCCTCTCATTCGACGAAGGTCACCTTGTTGATCTCGCGCAGGGTCGTCGATCCGTTGAGCACGCGTTCCACCGCGCACTCGCGCAGGAACCGCATGCCCTCCTCGCGCGCGGCCTTCTTGATCTCGGAGGTCGGCTTCCGCGCAAGGATCAACTCTCGAATGCTATCAGACAGATCGAGCAACTCACAGATGGCGGTCCGGCCCTTGTACCCCGTGCCGCCGCAGTCGATGCACCCGGCGCCTTCGGAGAACGTCATCCCACCCGCCTTGTCCGGATCGAGCCCGGACTCCTCCAGCAGGGCGCGCGTCACCTTGGCGGGGCGCCGGCAATGCGGGCAGATGGTGCGGACGAGCCGCTGCGCGAGCACGCAATTGAGCGCCGACACGAACTGGTACGGTTCGACGCCCATGTTCAGGAACCGGCCCAGGACGTCGACGACGTTGTTGGCGTGGACGGTCGTGAACACCAGGTGGCCCGTCAGGGCGGACTGGATGGCAATCTGGGCCGTCTCCGGATCGCGGATCTCGCCGACCATGATCTTGTCCGGGTCGTGGCGGAGGATCGACCGCAGGCCGCGCGCGAAGGTCAGGCCCTTCTTCTCGTTGATGGGGATCTGCGTGATGCCCTTGAGCTGGTACTCGACGGGGTCCTCGATCGTGATGATCTTGTCCTCGGGGGACTTGATCTCCGAGAGCGCGGCGTAGAGCGTCGTCGTCTTGCCGCTGCCGGTCGGCCCGGTGACCAGCACCATCCCGTACGGCTCGGCGATGTACTTGCGGAAGCGCTTCAGCTCGCCCTCGGGGAAGCCGAGGATGTCGAGCCGCAGCTCGCTGAACTGCTCGCTGATCGACTCCTTGTCGAGGATGCGGATGACGGCGTCCTCGCCGTGCACGCTCGGCATGATGGACACGCGGAAGTCGATCGTCTTGCCGGGCAGGCGCAGCTTGAATCGCCCGTCCTGCGGTACCCGCTTCTCGGCGATGTCCAGCTCGGCCATGACCTTGATGCGCGAGATGATCGCGCTGTGGTGCTGCTTCGCGATCGGGCGCATGGCGGCCTGCAGCACGCCGTCGATCCGGTACTTGACGTTGACCGCGTCGTCCTGCGTCTCGATGTGGATGTCGCTCGCCCGCCGCTGAATGGCCGTGTAGATGGTCGAGTCGACCAGGCGGATCATCGGGCTGATGTCGCTCGTCAGCCGCTCCACCGTCAGGCTGTCGTCCCCGTTGTCGTCGTCCTTGAGCAGCTGGAGCTGGAAACCTTCCGTGGCCTCTTCGAGCACGCGCTGCGAGCTCTCGCTCTTCTTGAGGATCGATTCGATGGAGGATCGCGGGCCGACCATCACGCGGAGCCGCGTGGCGAGCAGGATTTCCAGCTCGTCGATCATCGGCAGGTCGGTTGGATCCGAGACGACGATGACGAGCGACTTCCCTTCCCGCCGGTACGGGACGAACCCGTAGCGGAGCATGAGGTCGGCCGGGATCGATCGAAACAGGTCGTGATCGATGCGGAACTGTTCGAGGTTCACGAACTCCAGGCCGTACCGCTCGGCCAGATGCTGCGCGCTTTCCAGCTCGGCAACCGGATCGATTGGGGCCTGAACCACCTCGGCGTCGTGATACACCTCGCCCGGCTTGGCGGCGGGGCCGGCGGCGGTGCGTTGTCCGTTCACGGTGTCTCCCGCGTTACCGGGCTCCGATCACCGAGGTCAGCTGGAAGAGCGGCATGTAGAGCGACAGCAGCAGACTCGCGATGACCAGGCCCATGATGATGAGCAGGACCGGCTCGATGACGCTGATGAACCGGCCCAGCTCGGTCTCGATTTCCTCGTCGTAGAAGTCGGCCAGGCTGGAGAGCATCTCCTGCAGGGCCCCGGTCGACTCTCCGACCTCCGACATCTTGACGGCCACGTCGGGGAAGACGCGGCGTGACGAGAGCGCGGCGGCGAAGGGCTCCCCTTCGCGCACGCGCTGCCCCACGACTCGGAGCTCCTGGCCGAGGAAGTGATTGCCGGTGGATTTCGCCGCGATTTCGATCGCATTCACGAGCGGCAGGCCGCCGCCGAGCAGCGTCGCGAGCGTGCGCGCGATCTGCGACGTGGCGAATCTGAGCGCGATGCCGCCCGCCCACGGGACCCTGAGCACCGTGTGGTCGAATCTCGTCCGCTGCGCCGGCTGCTTCAGCCAGCCCCATACGCCGACGGCCAGGACGACGATGACGAGCAGCACGAGCAGGAACTGGCTGCGGACGAACATCGACACGGCCAGGATGAACCGCGTGACCGCGGGGAGCTTGGCGCCAAAGCTGTCGTAGAAGGACGCGAATTCCGGGACGACCTTCAGCACGATGATGCTGACGACCACCAGCGCCAGCGAGATCAGCACGGCCGGGTAGATGAGCGCAGAGAGCACCCGGCGCTTCACACCCTCGATCACCTTCATGTACGAGACGAAGCGCCGCAGGACCCCTTCGAGACTCCCGCTCTTCTCGCCGGCGAGCAGCGATGCGATATAGGCGCCCGACAGCAGGTCACCGTGCGCCGAGAACGCCTCCGACAGCGCGCTTCCGGCCCGTACGCGTTCGTGGACGTCGTCGACCACCCGGCGAAACGTCGGATCGGCGACGCGCCCCCGGAGGATGTCGAGCGACTGGACGAGCGGCATGCCGGCTTTGAGCAGCGTGGCCAACTCCTGGTTGAAGACGAGAAACTCACGAGTCGGAATACGCCGCCTCTCCTGGCGGCCGATGGTCAGGCTGGCGAAGGAGCGGCGCGGCTGCATCGCGATGACGCAGAGGCCCTTCTGCTCGAGGTCGTGCCGCAGCCTGGCCTCGCTGTCGGCGAGAAGTGTCTCCTCGACGATTTCTCCCGTCGGCGTTCCGAGCCTGCAGCGGTATTCCATCGCAAGTGACTGTGCTATCGATGATTAGAGCGGTAGAGCGACGCTGCCGATTATAGCAGACTGCTCCCGGCGCCCCCGGTTCCCTGAGACTTTAGACAGCGTTGCTCCGCAAATGGACGGCTCGAGATTACGAGCCGGTGACGGGCGCGGCGAGCGCGATGACTTGGCGGACGTAGGCTCGCGTTTCGGCGAAGGGTGGAATGCCCTGAAACCGCCGCACGGCGGACTCGCCGGCGTTGTAAGCCGCCAGCGCAAGCGGGAGGTCGAACTCGGCGAGGAGATCCTTGAGATACCGGATTCCGCCATCCAGGTTCGCGACCGGGTCGTACGGATCCGCGACGCCGAGCCGGCTGGCGGTGCCTGGCATCAGCTGCATCAGCCCCATGGCCCCGCGCCGCGAACGGGCATCAGGCCGATAGGCCGATTCCACCCGCACGATCGCGTGCACGAGACGCGCGTCGATGCCGTAGTGCCGGGCCAGCCGCTCGATCTCCTCCTTGAACCGCGCGTCGGCGGGCGCCGGTGACGGAGGAACCTCGACCGCCGGCTCGGGCCGGACGTATTCATCGGGCGAAACCGACACGACTTCGTCCCGCCGGCAGATGACGACGCCGCCGCCTCGAAGCACCAGGACCGCCGAGTCTCCGTCCTCGTGGTAGCTCTTGACCGACAGCATGCCCCCGCCGCGCATGCCGACCAGCTCGGCCGATGCGGCCGACGCGCAGCCGAGGACTGCGACGAGCGAGCAGACGAACGCACGGCCTCTCACGGTTAGAAGTCTACCATCCCGTCTGACGACCGGGCAATCGGGTTGGCCGTGCGGTACTTCCGTCCTATTGCGGTTCGACGAACGCGTGGAAGACCCGGATGCCGAGCTCTCTCGGATCGCGGCTGCCGGGCATCCGGAGCGCGGGCACGAAGGTCTTGTCGACGCTGATCCGGATCTGCACCATCTCGTCAGGGCCGAACTGCTCGGCCTTGAGCGGGATCTTGCGGACCAGCTGTTCCATGTTCGTGATCTGGAACGTGTCGATCACCTGGTCGCGAAGGTAGACGGTGGCGGACTGCGGAGTGTCGAACGCCGCGGGCTGGCCGTCGGCGTGCAGGTAGAAGATCGCGGAGCGCTTGGGATTGCGGAACTTGAGCGTCGCGTCCTTCTTCGTCCATTGCCACTCGACCGCCGTGTTGCCCGTGGCGGATTCGGGGGCGTTCCACCCGTCCTGGAACATCAGGAACACGTTCTCGGTCTGCGGCAGCAGCTGCAGTTTCGCGACGCGGTATGCGCGGTGGCCCAGCGTTTCGCCGGCCATCGGCACGCGCTCGTCGGAGCCCGTCTCGTAGAGGCCCACCTCCACTGTCGCCTGGCCGACATAGGGATAGAGCGGGACGAAGAGCGTTCGTGAGTACTCGATCGTCTGCCCGGGCTTCCACTGGCTCGTCGGAATCGACGGCAGGTGGTCGTCGGTCCACATCATCTCTTCGTTGCCGTCGAGGAAGTGGGACAGGACGCGGTAGTTCTTCGCGAGCGGCTGCGCGTTCGGTTCGACCTTGAACCGGTAGGTCAGCTCGATCGGGCTCCCGAGCGGCGCTCGCGCATGGTTGATCGTCAGGCTCGGGGTCGCAAACGGCTGCGCGTTGTCGGCCTTCTTTTGGCAGCCGGACGCGACGGCCATCGCGAGGGCCAGAACGAGAAGTCGTCGGTTCGTCATGTGTGGATTCGCCTTGTCAGCAGAAGAGCGCGTCGCATTTTAGTCCAGTTGTCGCATACCCAGCAATATGTTACAGTCGCGCTCGGTTTTCCTTTCCGTCGAAAAATGTCCGACGAACATCCCACCTCGACGCGGACAGACCGGGACACGACTTCAATCGAGCAGGCTGGCGCGCTCGCCGTTCGCGCGAAGCGGGCACAGGCGGAGCTCGCGGAGCTGTCGCAGGAACAGATCGACGCGATCATCGACGCGATGGCGGAGGCAGGCGCGAAGCAATCCGAAGCGCTCGCGCGGCTGGCGGTCGAGGAAACCGGGTACGGCGTCTACGAAGATAAGATCCTGAAGAACCGGTTCTCGTGCGAGCGGGTCTACCGCTACATCCGCCCGATGAAGACGGTCGGCATGGTCGCACGCGACGATGAGGCGGGCGTCATCGAGTTCGCGGAACCATTCGGCGTCGTCGCCGGGATCATCCCGTCCACCAACCCGACATCGACCGCGCTGTACAAGGCGCTCATCTCCGTGAAGGCGCGCTGTGCCATCGTCCTCAGCCCGCACCCGGCGGCGATTCGCTGCATCAGCCGATCGGCGGAGGTGCTGCGGGAGGCCGCGACGAAGGCGGGCGCGCCGGCGGACACCATCAGCTGCATGACGGACGTCACGCTGGCGGGCACCGAGGAGCTGATGAAGCACCGCGACGTCGCCGTGATCCTCGCCACGGGCGGCATGGGCCTCGTGCGCGCGGCCTACAGCGCGGGCAAGCCGGCGTACGGTGTCGGGCCGGGAAACGCGCCGGCCTACATCGAGCGGACCGCCGATGTGCCGAAGGCGGTGCGCGACGTCATTCGCGGGAAGACGTTCGACAACGGGCTCATCTGCGCATCGGAGAACTCGGTGGTCGTCGATGCGGCGATCGCCGACGAAGCGAAGCGCCTCTTCGTCACCCAGGGCGGGTATTTCCTCTCGCCGGACGAATCGAGCGCGCTCACCAAGGTGCTCGTGACCCCGCAACGGCTGCCGAACCCGCAACTGGTTGGCCGGTCCGCGAACTACATCGCAGAACAGGCTGGCATCAAGGCGCCGCCGAAGACGACGGTGTTGCTTGCGCCGCTCGAAGGAGTCGGCCGCGACTACCCGCTGTCGATCGAGAAGCTCTGCCCGGTGCTCGCCTTCTACGTCGTCGAGAACTGGCAGGAAGGCTGCGAACGCTGCAAGCAGCTGCTCCGCTACGGCGGGCTCGGCCACACCATGGCAATCCACTCGCGCAATCAGCAAGTGATCATGGAGTTCGGCCTCAAGAAGCCGGCGTTCAGGATCTGCGTCAACACGCCCGCGACGCTTGGCGCCATCGGCATGACGACCGGCCTCCCGCCCGCGATGACGCTCGGGTGCGGAGGTTTCGGCGGCAACATCACTTCCGACAACATCACGCCGCGGCACCTGCTGAATATCAAGCGGCTCGCCTTCGAACGGCTCGAGCCCTTGGCCCATCCGGCGCAACTCGAAGCGGCGGCCACGGCCCAGAGGCCCGAGCCGGCGGAAGATCGGGTGGCCCAGTCACGCAAGCCGGTCGACTTCGTCTGCGAGGCCGACGTCCGGCTCGCGCTCCGCGACAACCGCAAGATCGTGCTGACCGACCACGCGATCGTGACGCCAGCCGCCCGCGACCTGGGTGACCCCGCCAGCATCTTCGTCAGGGCCCGTCCGTAGAAATCCGACCAAATCCCACCGAGCTGACTGCCCGCATGTGTTGATGGCAGAGGAGTTAGTGTTGACCGGCCTTCTCGGGCCGTGCTACGCTGCCGCGACCCGCCGCCTCGCGTTCGCTCCGGCGCCAGACAGGTGACGATGACTCGACGATCCTGGACGATCGCTCTCGCCGCAGCGCTATTTGCCAGCCTGCTGACCGGCTGCGCAGGCAGGACCTCGCGTCCGGCAGCGACGGCGCCGGCGCTCGTCCAGCCCCCGGCACCGTTGCCCGCGCCGCCGCCTCCTCCCCCGGACCCGATCGCGCAGCTCATCGAGGCGTCGCAGGAACAGTTCGAGAAGGGCGAGGCCGAGCTCCAGCTTGGGCATCTCGACAAGGCCAAGGCGGCGTTCAACGCCGCGCTCGATTTGCTGCTCGAGTCGCCGAAGGGCGGGCGATCGAACCCGCGGCTGCAGGAACATTTCGACCGCCTCGTCGATCGCATCAGCAGCTACGAGATTCGCGCGCTCGCGAAGGGCGACGGATTCACCGAGCAGCCGAGCGAGCCGGCCTCGATCGATCGCCTGCTCGACATGCCGGTCGCCGACGCTCCAGCCGCGCCCGCGGAGCTGAAAGCGACCGTCGAGAAGGACCTCGAGCGAACCACGCACGACATTCCGATCCCGCTGAACAGCAAGGTGCTCTCCTACATCGACGTCTTCCAGGGGCGGCTGCGCGACTGGTTCCAGGTCGCCATGCAGCGCGGCCTGAAGTATCTGCCGATGATCCAGGCGACGCTCGAGAAGGAAGGCCTCCCGCTCGACCTCGCGTTCGTCCCGCTCGTCGAGAGCGCGTTCCAGACCAATGCGCTCTCGCGCGCGAAGGCCAAGGGGATCTGGCAGTTTGTCGCCGCCACCGGCAAGCTGCACGGCCTGCGGACCGACTGGTACGTGGACGAGCGATCGGATCCGGAGAAGGCGACCGTCGCGGCGGCGAAGTACCTGGAAGAACTGCGCGACGCGTTCAAGGGTGACTGGCATCTCGCCATGGCGTCCTACAACACCGGTCCCGGGTACGTGCTGCAAGCCATCAGGCGGAAGGGTGTCGCGGATTTCTGGGCGCTTGCCGAAAAGGGGCGCTATCTCGTCAGGGAGACCCGCGAATATGTGCCGATGATCCTCGCGGCGATCGTCGTCGGCCGCAATCCTTCGCAGTACGGATTCAGCTTCGAGCCAGTCGCGCAGCCGCAATACGACGTGGTCAAGGTGACCGGCCCGGTCGATCTGCGGCGCGTCGCGGAGTGGACGCAGTCGACCGTCGACATCATCCGGGAACTGAACCCGGAGCTTCGGCGCCTGACGACCCCGGTCGGCGCGACCGGCTATCCAGAGGGCTACCCGCTCCACGTGCCGATAGGGTCGGGCGACGCGCTGCAGGTGAAGCTGGCGGAGGCTGCGCCCGAGGAGTTGACGACGCTGCAGTGGTATACGGTGAAGCGGGGAGAGAGCCTCACCTCGATCGCGAACAAGCTGGTGGTGAGGCGCGCCGACCTTGCGGAAGCGAACTACCTGACGCTGAAGTCCGCGGTGGCGCCGGGCCGGAAGCTCGTCGTGCCGCGCGCGCCGACGGCCCTGCTCGCCGCGCAGCCCGCTCGTCCGGCCGCCGGGACGGATGCACGGCCTGCCGTCGCGACTTCCCAAGCCGCGCCCAGCGAATCGGTCGCGTCTTCAGGTGAGCCCCAGCCGACGACCTACGTCGTCAAGCGCGGCGACACGCTCTTTTCTATTGCCGCCACGTTCCGCACCACGGTCGAGTCGCTGAAGTCCCTCAACCGTCTGCGCGGCGACTTGATCGCGCCCGGCGACAAGCTGACCGTGATGGCCTTCCGCCGGCCAGACGGCGGCCAGCCGCGCTGAGGCGCTTGCAAACGGCGGCAACCGACCGTACCTTCCTCTTGGACCTGAGCCAGTAATCGACTACTGCCGCTTCTCGATTTCGAGGTCCAGCGGTGTCTCTACTCCCCAGGCCAGCTCGACCCGCCGCGCTCGGGCAGCGAGCGTCTCGAGCAGGTTTGTCTGTTGGAACTCACCGCGCGGACAGCGGTCGAGAGCCGCCACGTAGTACGCCCCGGCAGGAAGATCCCGAATGCGAAAGACGCCCGAATCGTCCGCTCGCTCCGCACGAATTCGAGTCGAGAAGAAACCGAAGCCACTCCACTGGGACCGCTCAACCGGGAACGCCACGACACAGCCCGGCCGACGCTGCGTCCCAGCAACCCTTACTTCCCGGTATCGCAAAGTACCTGAGAGCGACGCGGCCTTGTCTGTCAGTGTCACCACGAGCCCCGAGACTTCTCTCAGGGAACGGAAGTCGAACGGATCGTAGGTGTAATCTGCGCCGTTGAGGGTGATCGCCTTCACGACCCATCCACGAGGGGCCGCCACGCGAATCAGGTACCTGTACGGCAGCAAGCCGCCGATGGTGAATGGGCGGGTCGAATCGCTCGTGTTCGGCTCGCCGCTGGGCATTCCGGCTCCCACATCACCGTCTGGAGATTCGGCGATCAGCCGCACGACCGCCTGGCTCGGCAACCCGGACTCTCCTTCGACAACGACGTTCCCGTTTACCGACCCGGTGTTCTGAATCGGCAGCGCCACGTCCAGCACGTCATGCTCGGTGGCAACGAGGGGGACAGACCCAAAGTAGTCGGACGTATTGGGCGGCGGAAGGCGTTGTCCAGGACCTGGCCCCGCCGGGAACACGAGATCGTCGAAGCTGACTCCTCTCACGAAGTTGCGCTCTCCGCTCCCCACGCTGCAAATGAGGAACGGAAGAGCGCGGGCAGCCTGGAGCGTGTAGTGGCCGGCCGGGACGGCGTCGAATCGAAACGAGCCGTCTGAGCCGATCTTCGAGACCGCTACGGTGTGGTCTCGGCCGAGATCTTCGGATCCGGTCGTCACCAGCCTGACCGCACGCATCGAGAACGAACCGGCGGGGCCGACCACCTTGCCGGCGATCCGGCGAGGCGCGGTGGCCACTGCCTGGAAATTGACGCCCAGGTGCTCGTCGCCCGGAGCCAACTCGACGGCCTGAGCCTCTCCGAGCGTCTCGACCCCGGGGTAGAACTGGCGCGAATACATCGGCGTCGGAGACGAAGCTCCTCCACCTCGACCGGCCGGTGAACGCGGATATATGGTCACGACATAGCGCCCGCCCGCAAGGCCGTCAATCCTATATGCCCCTTTGCTGTCCGTGATGGCCAGCTGCCCCGGTGCGACCATCGACCGTCCGTACAAGGTGAAAACAGGTAACGCGCTCATCAGCGCGTTGGCCAACGGCTGCCCATCCGGAAGCCGAACCTCGCCACCGATCGCGGACTTGCGCCAAAGCAACACCGTGACATCGGTGAGCGATTCCGATTCCTCCAGCAGGACGACCGGGGTTGGGTTGCCGATCTCGGGCTCAGGGTATCGCGCGTCGAAGCAGTCCTCTTTCTGAACGGCCAGCCATCGGGACTCGCGCGCAGTCAGGTTCTGGAATGAGAAGGCCCCGGCGTCAGTGGTTCTGAGGGTCTGCGATGAGTTGCGGTTCGCCGAGAGGAGCCTGACTGTCGCACCGCGTACGGGACTCCTGGTGGTCCCATCGAGCACGACGCCGGCAATGCGGCCCTTGGGGTTTGTGGACGGTGACGCGGGATTCTGCCCGCTCCGAGGTTGCGAGAGAAGCTGTCGTACCGGACCGGGCAGGACGGGCATCAGCAGGAGGCACGTCGTCGCTGCGAACGTCACCAGGGCGGCGCCGACCGAGTCGCAGGCTGCATGTGCCCTCCCGCATTCCTGTCGGACTATCGCGAACAATCTGCATCGCTACCGACACGAACTATAGCCTACAAGCTCGCACCGCGGGACACCTCTTCGTCGTTCCAGTTCAGCCACTGCGCTCGCGTCGCGCTTTCAGCGATCTGGATGACCCTGGCGTGTCGTAGTTGCTGCACTCTCGACGCTGGCCTACATAAGAGCTGGCGAAGTTCTCGGGCGCCGTTCCACATTGGCTGACAGAGTCGCATCGGCAGCGTCCTTGCAGGCGCAAAGACGATGCTCGCGGCGTTGCGGAGCGCGGCGCTCGTCGGGGTCGAGGCGACCGCCGTGCTCGTCGAGGTCGACGTGTCGCCAGGGCTCCCCGGCTTCACGATGGTGGGACTGCCGGACGCAAGCGTCCGCGAGAGCCGCGACCGCGTGCGATCGGCCATCCGCAACTCGGGCTTCGAGGTCCCGAGCCAGCGCGTGACGATCAACCTCGCGCCCGCCGACGTGCGCAAGGCCGGCTCCGCCTTCGACCTACCTATCGCGCTCGGCGTGCTCGCGGCGACGGGCGTCGTCGAGCGGCGCGCGATCGACGACCCGCTCATCATCGGCGAGCTGTCGCTCGATGGCGGCATCCAGCCGACGCGCGGCGTGCTCCCCGTCGCCGTCGCGGCCCGCCGCGCCGGCCAGCGCAGCCTCCTCCTCCCGCTTGGCAACGCGGCCGAGGCGCGCGTGGTGGCCGACCTGTCCGTGCTGGCGGTCGAATCGCTCGCCGACGCGGTCGACGTGTTGAACGCGAAGCGGGAGGTTCCGCAGTCTCCGCTCGAAGCGCCGCTCGTCGCCCCGCCGATCCTCTGTTCAGATTTGGACTTCGCCGACGTCCACGGCCAGGCGCTCGCCAAGCGGGCGCTGGAGGTGGCGGCCGCCGGCGGGCACAACGCGCTCCTGATCGGTCCACCGGGTTCCGGAAAGACGATGATGGCGCGGCGGCTGCCGGGAGTGCTGCCGCCAATGACGTTCGAGGAGGCGCTCGAGAGCACGTGCATCCACTCGGTCGCCGGCCTGCTCCCGGTCGGGTGCGGTCTCCTCTCCTCCAGGCCATTTCGGGCGCCGCATCACTCGATCTCGCAAGCCGCGATGGTCGGGGGCGGATCGCAGCCGAGGCCCGGCGAGATCAGCCTCGCGCACTTCGGCGTGTTGTTCCTCGACGAGCTGCCCGAGTTCGAGCGCCGCTCCCTGGAGGCGCTCCGCCAGCCGCTCGAAGAGGGCGTCGTCCGGATCGCGAGGGCCGCCAGAACTGTCGAGCTGCCCGCGCGCTTCACGCTGATTGCCGCCATGAACCCGTGTCCCTGCGGCTATCTTGGACATCCGACGAGGGCGTGCCGCTGCACGCCACTCCAGCGCCAGGCCTACGCGAGCCGCATCTCGGGCCCGCTGCTCGACAGGTTGGATCTCGTGGCCGAGGTTCCGTGGGTGGCGCCGAAGACGCTGGACAGCCCGCCGGATGCGGAGCTTTCGGCCGTCATCCGATCGAGGGTCATCACCGCTCGAACTCTTCAGGCTGCGCGCGCCGCCGATGGTGGGGCCGCAGTCAATGCGCAACTCGGCGGTCGTGCCCTGCGGCGGCTGGTGCGTCCGGATATCGAGGGCCGGGCCTTGCTCGACGCCGCGATCCGTCGTCTGTCGCTCAGCGCCCGCGCGTATGACCGCATCCTCCGCGTCGCGCGCACCATCGCGGACCTGGGCGAGTCCGAGTCAGTTTCGGCGGCGCACATCGCCGAGGCGCTGCAGTACCGGGCGACGTGGTGAAGCGTGTTCTACAGCAACCGATGCTGCTCGCGAATGCGCTTGATGTTCTCCGCGCCGACCTTGGCCTTCTTCGCGTGCGATGGCCATGATGCCACCGCCTCGTGCACCTCGTGCAGTACCCGAGGCGCGGTCCCGATGCCAAAGCGGTCCGCCACGGCGAGCAAGTCGCCGCGCTCGACGTGCGAGAACTTTCCGCTGACGGACATGAGGTGCTGATAGGTCCACTCCCCGCGTGGATTGTAGGCGTAGATGAGATCGTAGGCCGGCGCCAGCTCCCAGGCGCCCTTCTCGCGCAGGAGAAACGAGATGTTCTTCGTGTGGTCGTCGCAGTTGGCCGCCATCACGTTGAACGCCACCCGGCGGAAGGCCTCTTCCTTCGCGGGGTACCCAAGCTGCAGTCGTTCGATCGTCAGGAAGAGCTGGCTCACGTCGTGCGTCGCCTTCTGCCGGTAGTCCAGGTGCGCCATCGCGCACAGCGTTTGAACGTGGTGCTTGGCATTGAGGTCGCGATCGAATCGCCGCGTCATGAAGTGCGCGCGGCCGTGCTCCTCCAGGAGCCGGCTCGGCATCACCGCGATGCCGGCCGCTCGCGCCATCAGGGAATAGGCGTACTCGATACGACCGTGGCCGTGGCTCAGTCCCAGCTCGCTGTCGGATCCCAGCCCATCGAACTTGAGCAGCCAGTGCTCGAACCCTGGCGCCACCTCGAACTGGCCGGCGCGAATCTCGCCGGTCGCCGGATTCCACGCCACGGCCGCCTTGGCGCGGGCCCCGCCCGCCGATGTGCCGACCTGGATGATCTGGGCGAGCGCGGCCTCGGCCAGTGCGTCGCTGCCCAAGTCTCCGCGGACGGCCAGCCTGGCGCTCCGGACCAACTCGGACATCTCGATGGCCGTCGCTCTCCCCTTCGAAGGCCCGCGCGACGGCCTGAACTCGAGTGCGCCGATGGCGCGCTTACCCATGTAGGCGAGGCGGTCGAGCGACGTGATCGACGCCTTCTCAACTCCCTCTGCCGCCATCCACGCGTCAATCAGGCTGTTGCCGAACGAATCGGGCAGCGCGTCGGCCAGCAGGCCGGGCAGCCTGAGAAACGTGTGTTCCGGAAGCGCCGGAAACACGAACGGCTCCCGTGCGGCCGAGAGCGGCATGATCAACGGTGCGAGCTCGATGCCGGAGCGAACAAACGACGGGGCGTACTCGAAGGCGTAGGAGCCCAGCTTCGGATCGAGCGCCACGGCTCCGACCTGCTGGCCCCAGATGCGCACCTCGATCGCGTCGACGGGCTTGTACATCTACTTCCCCTCGGCTCGCTTCCTCGAGGCGCGGCGCCGCTGCGGACTGCTCGTGAGCGCCTGGAGCGGACTGATCGAGACCTGCGGAGCGAGTGCGTCGAGCCAGTCCTCGCGACCAAGCGACCGCAGCACCTTCAAGAGCGACCGCGTCGTACCGCCCTGTCCAGACTCGAGGTGCTTCACCGCGTTGAGCGCCACTCCTGCTCGCGCGGCAAGCTGCTGCTGATCGATGTTCTGCCGGAGCCTGAGCGACCGCAGGTGCTCCCCGAGTCGCGCCGCCAGTTGCCCGGTGGTTTGAGCTTTCATATAATGGACCTAAATAAGTCTACTAAGTAGATAATTAGATGTCAATAGCCCTTTATTAGACTATTATGTAAACAACAAGAACAAGGCGAAGCGGCATCCGGACGCGTGCCGTCGACCTGTGCGCCGACGAAGCGGCCGGCGCCGCTTTCCCAGGCACACGAAGTCCTCCTGCCAGAAGTGGCGCAGACTTCCAAGCCGCCGTCGTCGAGCGACTCGTCGTGTGGGTCCATCGCGTTCCGGCTGTCTTTCGAGACAGAGAGTCTCTTCGCCGTTTGTTTGCCAATTGGGGTCCGTTGGCTTCCCATCGCCGCGTCGGTGTGCTACCCTCACCTGTCCGTCACCGACAGACGGGTACGCTGGCCACCGGATCCGGTCGGCCTATCGCACGGCTTTGAACGGGCCGACAAACCTCCGGGAGAGTAATGCACCGCTTCCTGTCCAAGCGCTATACCGTCGTGGTCGTCGACCGGAAGAGCGGCATCGGCCGCCGGTTCACGGTCCGCTTGGGCTGGACGCTCGCCATCGTCGGCTTCCTCTTCGCGATGCCTGTGCTGGTCGGCCTGGGCATTCGCTGGGCCACCGTCGCCGAGCTGACCGGCCTCCGGGCCAACGCGACATCACTCGACATGCAGAACTCGAGCTACCGGGCGGCCACCGGTGAGCTCACCTCGCAGATCACCTCCCTGCAAGCGGTCATCGACGAACTGGCGACCAAATCGAACCTCGACAAGGAAGCCGTCCGCTCGATGCAGAAGCTGCCGGCCGTCACCAAGGCGCGGGCGATGGGCGGCTCGACCGCGAGCCAGCCGCCGTCGTTCCTCGCGGCTGCGCTCGCCTCACCCGAGGACACGTTCGGGGTGCTGCGCGACATGCTCGGCCGGCTCGAGACACGCCTGAGGGTCGTCAGGACCGACGTCGAGCGGCGCGAGGCCCTCGCGGCGGCCACTCCCTCGATCTGGCCGACCATCGGATGGCTGTCCGCCGGGTTCGGCGAGCGGCCGGACCCGTTCACCGGCGATCCGGGTTACCACCAGGGCCTCGACATCTCCACCGAGAAGGGCCGGCCGGTCTTCGCGACAGCCAACGCCATCATCGAGAGCGCATCCTGGAGCGGCAACTACGGCAACCTGCTCGTGCTCGACCACGGGTTCGGACTCCAGACGCGCTACGGACACCTCTCGGCGTTCGCGGTGCATGTCGGCGACATGGTCAAGCGCGGAGACGTCGTCGGCTACGTTGGAGCCACTGGACGCGCGACGGGCTCACACCTGCACTACGAGGTGCTCGCCAACGGGCATCTCATCGATCCGCTCTCGCTGCTGATCACGCTGAAGCCCTGACGAGTCGGCGGTCCATTCCGAGAGTCAAGAAGCGCTGCAGCAACGCCGCCCTGCGGCGGTTGGCGCGCCTTGACGCCCCCTGTCCCCTCTCCTACAATCGTCGGATACCCCCGGCTGGCTCGAACCTTACATGCTTGGTACCCTCCTCGCCAAAGTCATCGGAACCCAGAACGAGCGCGATCTGAAGCGGTTGCGGCCGCTGGTCTCGGAGATTTCGTCCCGCGAAGACCGTCTCCGCGGCCTCAGCGACGAGGAACTGCGGAGCCAGACCGCCCGGCTCCGCGAGCGGGTGGCCGAGGGCGAGACGCTCGACGACCTGCTGCCCGAGGCCTTCGCGGTCGTGCGGGAGGCCGGCCGCCGCACGCTGAACATGCGGCACTTCGACGTGCAGCTCATCGGCGGCATGGTGCTGCACCAGGGGCAGATCGCCGAGATGAAGACCGGCGAAGGCAAGACGCTCGTCGCCACGCTGCCGGCCTACCTCAACGCGCTCGCCGGCAAGGGCGTGCACGTCGTCACGGTGAACGACTACCTGGCCCGGCGCGACTCGGAGTGGATGGGCCGCATCTACCGGTTCCTCGGCATGACCGTCGGCGTCATCCAGCACGAGCTGAACGACGCGGAGCGGCAGCGGCGCCTACGCGCTGCGACATCACCTACGGCACCAACAACGAGTTCGGGTTCGACTACCTCCGCGACAACATGAAGTTCGAGCTGTCGCAGTACGTCCAGCGCGGCCACCACTTCGCGATCGTCGACGAGGTGGACAGCATCCTGATCGACGAGGCGCGGACCCCGCTCATCATCTCCGGCCCCGCCGAGGAGTCCACGGACCTCTACTACGAGGTCGATCGCATCATCCCGAAGCTGACGCCCGGCGCCGTGACGCGCGGCGACACGAAGGCCGAGGACCGCGAAGCGCTCGAAGCCACCGGCGACTACCTCATCGACGAGAAGCACAAGACCGTGACGCTGACCGAGAGCGGGCATGGCCAAGGCCGAGAAGCTGCTCGCGCACCGGCTGGAGCCCGGCGGGCTCTACGATCCCGGCAACATGCCGCTGCTCCACCACGTCAACCAGGCCCTCCGCGCGCACACGCTCTTCAGCCGCGACGTCGACTACATGGTCAAGGACGGCGAGGTCGTCATCGTCGACGAGTTCACCGGCCGCCTGATGCCCGGGCGCCGCTGGAGCGACGGCCTGCACCAGGCGGTCGAGGCCAAGGAGAAGGTGAAGATCGAGCGCGAGAACCAGACGCTCGCCACGATCACCTTCCAGAACTACTTCCGCAAGTACAAGAAGCTCGCCGGCATGACCGGCACGGCCGAGACCGAGGCCGAGGAGTTCGGCGAAGATCTACAACCTCGACGTCATCGTCATCCCGACCAACCGGCCGCTCCGGCGGCGAGGAACGCCGGACGCGATCTACCGGACCGAGCCGCGAGAAGTTCGACGCCATCGTCGCCGACATCGTCGAGCAGCAGGAGACGGGCCGGCCGGCGCTGGTCGGCACGGTCTCGATCGAGAAGTCCGAGCAGCTCTCGGGCCTGCTGCCGCCGCCGCGGCATCAAGCACGTCGTGCTGAACGCGAAGTACCACGCGCAGGAAGCCGAGATCGTCGCCCAGGCCGGGCCGGCAAGGCGCCGTCACGATCGCCACCAACATGGCCGGCCGCGGCACCGACATCCTGCTCGGCGGCAACCCGGAGTTCATGGCGCGCCAGCAGTGCCTGGCCGACGAACTGGCGGAGCGCCTGCCCAAGGGCGAAGAGAAGTTCATCGACGACGAGGAGTTCGTCTACTTCTTCCACCTCGACGCGCTTCTACCGCGTGCCGCGGGCGGACTGGGAGCGCATCTTCGCGCACTTCAAGCCGCAGACGCGACGCCGAGCACGACGAGGTCGTCGAGCTCGGCGGCCTGCACATCATCGGCACCGAGCGCCACGAGGCGCGCCGCATCGACAACCAGCTGCGCGGCCGCGCCGGCCGCCAGGGCGACCCCGGCTCCTCGCGCTTCTACCTCTCGCTCGAAGACGACCTGATGCGGATCTTCGGGTCCGACCGCATCTCCGGCCTGATGCAGCGCCTCGGCATGGAAGAGGGCGTGCCGATCGAGCACGGCATGGTGACGCGCGCCATCGAGCGCGCGCAGAAGCAGGTCGAGGCGCCAGAACTTCTCCGATCCGCAAGCACCTCCTCGAGTACGACGACGTGATGAACAAGCAGCGCGAGAGCATCTACACGCTGCGCCGCGAGCTGCTCGAGGGCCAGATTCACGTGTCGACGAGGAGGAGGTCGTCGACACCCGCGGCTACCTGATGCACCTCGCCGAGGACCTGCTCGACGCGACTGATCGACACGTTACTGCCCGCAAGGACAGCGACGCCGAGCGAGTGGGACCTCGACGCGCTCAAGCGCGAGCTCGACGCGGCTGTTCGGCCGTCGACGCCGTCCGAGCTCGACGCGTTCGCGTTCGACGGACAAGACGCGCCGGACGAGATCGACGACGGCCTCTGGGAGCTCGTCACGAAGCAGTACGCGGAGAAGGAGAAGCTCGTCGGCGCGCGAGCTCCTGCAGCGCGTCGAGCGCGACATCATGCTGCAGATCGTCGACGCGCAGTGGAAGGACCACCTCTACAGCCTCGACCACCTCAAGGAAGGCATCGGCCTGCGCGGCTACGGCCAGCGCGACCCGCTCGTCGAGTACAAGAAGGAGAGCTTCGCGCTCTTCCAGGACATGAAGGACCGGATCGACGAGGAGATGGTCCGCTACCTGTGCTGGCTGCGGCCCGTGTCCTCGGAGGAGGCCGCTCCGCAAGTGCGCCGGCCAGCCCCGCCGCAGCGCCCCGCTGACGTTGAACGCGCCGAGCCAGTCCAGCAGCTTCTTCGGCTCGGCGCGGCGGCGGCGCGTCGGGCGGTGCGCCCAAGCCGGCGCGGACCGGCGGCGACGATGCGCCGGTCAAGACCGTCCGGCGCGACGAGCCGAAGGTCGGCCGGAACGACCCCTGCCCGTGCGGCAGCGGGAAGAAGTACAAGAAGTGCCACGGCGCCACGGTAGCGTGAGCGCAACCCGAGGAGTACGCGCCCGATGGATCTGAACGCCCTGACCCCGGCGCTGCTTCAGAGCGGCGCCGACCTGCCGACGGCCCTCACCTTCGACGACGTCCTGCTCGTCCCGCGGCACTCGCACGGTGCTGCCGAACCAGGTCGACGTCTCGACGCCGGCTGACGCGGAACATCCGTGCTCAACGTGCCGCTCCTGAGCGCGGCGATGGACACGGTCACCGAGTCGCGGCTCGCGATCGCCATGGCGCAGCACGGCGGCCTCGGCGTCATCCACAAGAACCTGCTCGATCGAGGAGCAGGCCTCCGAGGTCGACCGCGTCAAGCGGTCGGAGAGCGGGATGATCGTCAACCCGATCACGCTCTCCCCCGACCAACCGCATCTACGAAGCGCTCGCGCTGATGAAGAAGTACCGGATCTCGGGCGTGCCGATCACCGAGGACGGCAGCAAGGAAGGCCGCCTGGTCGGCATCCTGACCAACCGGGATCTGCGGTTCGAGACGCAACGTCGACCGGCCGATCTCCGAGGTGATGACGCGCGAGAACCTCATCACGGTGCCGGTCGGCACGACGCTCGACCAGGCGCGCGAGATCCTGCACCAGCACAAGGTCGAGAAGCTGCTCGTCGTCGACCAGCGAGTTCAGGCTGAAGGGCCTCATCACCGTCAAGGACATCCAGAAGGTGATCAAGTACCCGAACGCGTGCAAGGACGCGCTCGGGCCGCCTGCGGGTCGGCGCCGCCGTCGGCGTCGGGCAAGGACGTCTATCGAACGCGCCGAGGCGCTGGTCGCGGCGCACGTGGACGTGCTCGTCGTCGACACGGCCCACGGCCACTCGCAGAAGGTGCATGGACACGGTCACGCGAGCTGCGGCGGCGGTTCCCCGAGACGTCGATCTCATCGCCGGCAACGTGGCGACGGCCGAGGCGACCGACGCGATCTCATCGCGCTCGGCGTGGACGCGGTGAAGGTCGGGATCGGCGCCGGGTCCATCTGCACGACGCGCGTGGTCGCCGGCATCGGCGTGCCGATGATCAGCGCCATCCTCGACTGCGCGCGAGCCGCCGCGACGGCACGACGTCCCCATCATCGCCGACGGCGGCATCCGGTACTCGGGCGACATCACCAAGGCCATCGCCGTCGGCGCCAACTGCGTGATGATCGGCAGCCTCTTCGCGGGCACCGACGAGAGCCCCGGCGAGGTGGTCCTCTACCAGGGCCGGAGCTTCAAGGAGTACCGCGGCATGGGTTCGATCGGCGCGATGCGCGCGGGCGCCGCGACCGGTACTTCCAGGACGAGTTCGACCTCGAATCCGCCGCGTCCGCGTCCGACAAGCTCGTGCCCGAGGGCATCGAGGGCCGCGTCGCCATACCGCGGCACCGTCGCGGCGATGATCCATCAGCTCGTCGGCGGGCTCCGCGCCGGCATGGGCTATTGCGGCTGCGGCACATGTCGAGCAGCTGCAGGAAGAGGCGCGGCTCATCCGCATCACGCCGGCCGGCGTGCGCGAAGGCCACGTGCACGACGTCGTCATCACGAAGGAAGCGCCGAACTACCGGTCGGAGTAATCGGCCCCCGGCTCCTCCGACAGCCGCTCGATCGTGACGAGGCGGGAATCGCCGCCCAGGTCCTCGAGCCGGACGCGCGTCGCGCCCGGCACGCTCCGCGGCAGCTTCTCGGCCCACTCGATCGCCACGATTCCGGACTCGGCCATCTCCTCGAGGCCCAAGTCGTCCGCTTCCCCGCTGCTGATCCGGTAGAGGTCGACGTGGCTGAGCGGGCAGGCGGCCGTGGTACTCCTGAACGAGGGTGAAGGTCGGGCTGCTCACCTCGGCTTCGTCGACGCCGAGTCCGGCGGCCAGCCCGCGAACAAACGCCGTCTTGCCCGCGCCGAGATCGCCCGAGAGCAGGACGAACGAACCCGCCGAAAGCTCCTCTGCGAGCGCCCGCCCGAGCGCCACGGTCTCGGCTTCGGAGTTGGAGACAACCTGTCTACGCATTCGACGTGGGCGCGGCTGGCCGTTGTCTCGCCGTGAGCTCCTGCACCGCGTCGCCGAGGTGGGAGAGGATGTCGCCCGCCGTCATCGCGATCTCGCCCTCGTCGGCTTCCGCGAGGTCCCCCGCGGCGCCGTGGAGGTAGACCGCGAGGCAGCAGGCGCGCGCGGCATCGTGGAGTTGAGCCAGCCAGGCCGCGACCATCCCGGTCAGGACATCCCCGCTGCCGCCGGTTGCCATCCCGGGATTCCCGGTGCGGTTGATGAACACGTCGCCGCCTGGCGTCGCCACCAGCGTGCGATGTCCCTTGAGCACGACGAACACGTTGTGGCCGGCGGCGAAGTCGCGGGCGACCTCGAGCCGCCGCGCCTGGATATCGCCTGCCGTGGTGCCGAGAAGACGCGCCATCTCTCCAGGGTGCGGCGTGATGATGAGGATCTGTCCGTCGCGTGCCGTGAGCCGATTCGCATCGCCGGCGAAGACATTGACGGCGTCTGCATCGAGCACGAGTGGCGCGGCCGCCCGCTCGACCAGATCGAAGACGAGCGTTTGCTGCTCCGGGCCGGTACCGAGTCCCGGTCCGACGGCGATGACGTCCCAGGCTCCGGCGAGCACGGCCGCTGCGCTCGATCCGGCGGCCGCGCCCGCCGGCGTCTCGGGAAGCGGGAGCGTCATGTACTCGGCGCCGAGGGCGGCCACGATGGGCACGCAGCTCGCCGGTGTGGCAACCGTCGCCAGGCCGGCCCCCGAACGGAGCGCGGCGGTGGCCGCGAGGTGCGCGGCGCCGGTCTTGCCGCGCGACCCCGACACGATGAGCACGTGGCCGAAATGACCCTTGTGCGCGTCTCGCGGCCGTTCGGGCACGAGAGACTGCGTGTGCTCGCGAGTCAGCAGCGTGATGCGCGGCCCCTCGATCTCATCGAGGACCGTCGCCGGGATGCCGATATCCGCCACGACCAGCCGCCCGGCGCGCTGGTCTCCCGGCGGAAGCACGAGCGACAGCTTCGGCGCCCCGAGCGTCACCGTGACGTCGGCGTCGACCGTCGTGCCGATGAGCTCCGGAGAATCTGAAGAGAGCCCGCTCGGGAGGTCGATGGCGACGATGAGCTTCCCGGACCCGTTGAGGTCGGCGACGATGGTCTCGAAGATGCCGTCGAGCGGCGAGGTCAGGCCCGTGCCGAACATGGCATCCACGATCACGTCGCAGCCGAGCACCTCGGCGTTGTGCAGCTCCCACTCGTGCTCGCCGGAGAGTTCCACCACCGGGAGCCCGAGCCGGAGAATCACGTCGAGGTTCGTGCGCGCGTCGCCTCGAACCGCCGACGCCGACCCGATCAGATAGGTCACCACCTCGATGCCGTGCTGCCAGAGCGTCCGCGAGACGACGAAGCCGTCGCCGCCGTTGTTGCCGCGGCCCGAGAGGACCGCCACCTTCAGGCCGGCGAGGTTGTCGAAGGCCGACTCCATCGCCGCGACGACCTGCCGTCCCGCGTTCTCCATGAGGACGATCGAGGGAATCCCGACCTCCTCGATCGTGCGCCGGTCGGCTTCCCGCATCTGGGCCGCATTCAGGACGCGCATGACTCTCCTATTGTCCGTCACATCGGTACAGAACGATCGACGAGGCTGCCATCACCTCGCGGCAGCCGCCGCCCGGCACGCACGAGCGCCCCGGAGGACCTGAGAGCCGGAAGGCGCGCGTTTCGCCCGCCGTCCAGTCCAGGCTCACCCGCTGGAGGCGGGCGAAATACCCGTGCAGGCCCCAATCGGTTGCGAGGTCCGGGCAGACGCCGATGGTCGAGCCGGGCGGAACGATGCGGCCGGCGCGATCGATGTCGTCGAGCCTGGCACGGTCGCGGCCGAAACGCGCGCCGAGGAAGACCGACAGGACCAGCACCACCGCCAGCGCGGCGCGCATCACGAAGGTCATCCCGAACCGGACGCGCTCACCCATCGCTGACGCCAGGCGCTGCACGTGGTCGAGGCACAGGCTGGCCATCGCCATGGCGTAAAAGGGCGTGGACGGAATCAGGTAGTGTGTCGCCTGCTTCCGGCTGATCATGATCGGCAGCGACGCCAGGAGCGCCATGCCCAGGAAGCACGCCGCCGCCCGAAGCCGGGTCGGCCGGACGATCGGGCTTCGCCGGGCGACGAGCAGCGCCACCAGCAGGACGGCAGGCCACGTCAGCATCCGCTTGCCGATACCGTAGACGATCGATCGAAGGATTTCGAATCGATCGTTGGCGACCTCGCGCTGACCCGAGATTGCCGGCAGGAGCTGCTGGTTCACGAACGCCTGCACGAAGTGACGCGAAGGCTCGAACACGAGCAACGCCCCGACAATCGCGACGGCGGCAAGCGACATCGCCGCCCAGACGATGGCGAGGCGCGAGACGCGGCGCGGCCGGCCCGGGAATGCCCAGGCCAGCGGCACGAACAGGAGCGGAAACAGGCCGACCGGGTTCTTCGCGAGGAGCGCGGCGGAGGACATCACCCCTGCGGCCGCGCCAAGGATCGCCGCTCCGCGGAGACTGGCAGACGCAAGCGCGCGGAGCACGAAGAAGACCGCGGCCGACGTGAAGACGGCGACGCTGACTTCCAGCACGTTGTTCACGGTGCCCCAGACGACAAACGGGATGGAAGTCCAGATGAGCACGGGAGCCCACGCGAGCTGAGGCACCTCGTCCTCGGAGCTGAACGCGGCTCTCCAGACCTTCGTGATGAGCCACGCCGTCACGAGCGCCGCGATGGCGCAGTACACGCGCTCGGTGAACGGGTGGTCGCCGAGCACGCGAAACGCGATCGACTGGAGCCAGAAGCCCAGCGGGAGGTGTTCGTAGAAGGCCGGATAGAGGGTGTTCGTGTACCGAGGGGGCCCAGCAGGATCCGACGCCGATCGCGAGATTCCGCGAGATGGTCGCGTTGGTGACGCCGTCGACGAACATGCCGCGCTGGAACAGGAACGGCAGCAGCGTGACCGCCAGCACCACGACGGTCAGCCATCGAAACGGCTTGTAGAGGGAACCCATCAGGACTCCCGGAGTGATTTACCTCGTGCGCGGAGTGCGCGCACGGCGCCTCGTTCCGCCGTCGAGTCGGGCGATCGTCGTTCGCGCGGCATCTTGCGCGAACTCTATCACAAGGGGTACGCTGCTCGACGCGCGGCGGAGCCGCGGCACGAGCCCACCGCTGACCTTCGATCCGCTCCCTGGGGAGACTCACTGCATGCCCGCGATCGCGAACATCAATGGACGAATCTACGGTGAGCGCGACGCCGTCGTCTCGGTCTTCGATCACGGGTTCCTGTTCGGAGAAGGCGTGTACGAGGTCATGCGGACCTACCGCGGCCGGCCGTTCCTGTTCGATCAGCACCTGAAGCGGATGCGCGCTTCTGCGGAGAGGATCAGCCTCACCTTGCCGATGTCGGACTCGGAGGTCGCGCGCTCGATCGCCGATTCGATCGCGGCCTACCAGGCGGGCCCGGGCACCGGCGAGCCCCCGACGGAGTACTACATCCGCATGCTCGTGACGCGCGGCATCGGCGACATGACCTACAACCCCTCGTCGAGCCTGGCGCCGACCATTGTCATCATCGTGAAGCCGCTCGGGCCGACGCCGGCGGAGGTCTACGAGCAGGGCGTCAAGGTGGCGCTCGTTTCCGTCGTGAGGAATCACCCTTCGTCGCTCGACCCGCACATCAAGTCGAACAACCTCCTCAACAGTGCCCTGGCGATGCAGGAGGCGATGCGGAAAGGGGCGTTCGAGAGCCTGATGCGGAACCATCGGGGCGAGATCGCCGAGTGCGCGCAGTCGAACATCTTCATCATTCGCAACGGCCGCCTGATCACGCCGCCGCTCAGCGCGGGCATCCTGCCGGGCATCACGCGCGAGTTCGTGCTGGGGCTCGCGCCTTCGGTTGGCGTCCCGGCAGAGGAGCAGACGCTTCGTGACGCGGATCTCTTCGCGGCCGACGAGGCGTTCCTGAGCGTCACGACCCGCGAGATCGTCCCGGTTGTCTCCGTCGACGATCACACGATCGGTGACGGGAAGCCCGGAGCACTCACCAGACGCCTCCGCGCCGAGCTCCAACGCCGGGCCCTCGAGCTCAGCCGCTGACGGAGGAAGGCACCCGCATGAGCCTCAGATCGCAGCGGGAGATTCCCGGGATCTTCGGACAAAGCGATCGCCCTCTCCTTGCCGTGTTCGCGACCGACACGCCCGACAGGACGCTGGCGATTCAAGGCTGGGGGCCGTCCCCGCTTTCTCACTTGCAGGTGTCCATCGAGCTGCTGGCGTCGATGGGAGCGTCGGTCGTTGGGATACCCTGCAACACGGCTCACTACTTTCTCCGCGGGGCCGTGAACTCTGGTGCCTGGGTTCCGCCCGTTCCTCTTGTCGACATGATTGACGAGACGGCGAAGGCCGCCGCGAGGAGCGGAGTTCGCACCGCCGGACTCCTGGCGACAAGCGGAACGATTTCCACGGGGCTCTACCAGCAGTCGATGGCGCGAGTGGGGATTCGGGTGCTCGTCCCGGCGGTTGCCGGGCTCACCGCCCAGCCGCGAGCACTCGACGACCGCGACGAGTCAGACCAGGAGGTCGAGGCGCTGGTCGCGCGCCGTGGCGAGCAGGATGGTCTCGTGATGGAGGCGATCTACGGCGAAGGCGGCATCAAGGCGGGATTCACGGAAGGCAGGCCGCGCAGGCTCCTCGAGGCAGCCGGACGCCGGCTGGTGCAGGAGGGCGCCGAAGCACTCGTGCTCGGTTGCACCGAGATCCCTCTGGCGCTCCGCGGATCGCATCTCGGCAAAGGCCGGGACGCGACGCCGCTCTTCGATTCAACCGGTTGCCTCGCGAGCGCGCTGCGCGGTTCGGCGGGCACGATTGGCATCGCCGGCGGCCTCGGACCGGAGGCGACCATCGACCTCATCGCCAAGCTCGAGGCGCCGGCGAGCTTCCTCGCCGCACTCACCGGCCTCTTCCAGGCCAGCCTCGAGCTCTTGCGTCCGGCGCGCGATCAGGAACACCCGCGCATGTACGCGGCTGCGCTGCCCGATCCGGCGGATGCGGCCGTGAGATTGAAGCGTGCCGGCGCGACCGTCCTCGTGCCTGCCCCAGGGCTGACCATACCGATGGCGGAGATCGAGCGCGCGACCGGCCTTCCGACCCTCAGCGGGCCCGTCCCGGAACTGTTCCGATCGGTCGTGCAGATGGCCCGGCCGGCCTACGCGTAGTCCTCGATCGGCGGGCACGCGCACATCAGGTTGCGGTCGCCGTACGGATTGTCGATCCGGCCGACGCTCGGCCAGAACTTGTTCGCCTTGACGAAGGGAAGCGGAAAGACCGCCTGGGTGCGCGAGTAAGGATGCGTCCACTCGTCGCCCGATGCCACCAGCATCGTGTGCGGGGCGTTCTTGAGGACGTTGTCCTTCGCGTCCGCCTTCCCGTCGAGGACCGCCTGCACCTCGCCCCGGATCGCGATCATCGCATCGCAGAACCGGTCGAGCTCTTCCTTCGGCTCGCTCTCGGTCGGCTCGATCATGAGCGTGCCCGCCACCGGGAATGACACGGTCGGCGCATGGAACCCGTAGTCCATGAGGCGCTTGGCGACGTCGGTCTCCTCGATGCCAGCCTTCTTGAACGCCCGCAAGTCGAAGATCATCTCGTGCGCGACGCGGCCCTTCGAGTTCGTGTAGAGCACGGGGTAGTGACCCTCGAGGCGCGACTTGATGTAGTTCGCGTTCAGGATCGCGTACCGGGTTGCGTCGGTCACTCCGCGGCCGCCGAGCAGCCTGATGTAGGCGTATGAAATCAGGATGACGCTCGCGCTGCCGAAGGGCGCGCCGGCAACCGCCGGGATGGCCGTCTGGCCACCGACCTTCGCGAACACGTGGCCGGGCAGGAACGGCGCAAGGTTCGCCGCGACGGCGATCGGCCCCATGCCGGGGCCGCCGCCGCCGTGCGGGATGGCGAACGTCTTATGCAGGTTGATGTGGCAGACGTCGGCGCCAATCCGGCCCGGGCTCGTCAGGCCGACCTGGGCGTTGAGGTTCGCCCCGTCCATGTAGACCTGCCCGCCGTTCTCGTGGATGATGCGGCACAGATTCGATGATGGCATCCTCGAACACGCCGTGCGTCGACGGGTAGGTGATCATGAGCGCTGCGAGGTTCGCCCGGTGCTCGGTCGCCTTGGCCTTCAGGTCGGCCACGTCCACGTTCCCCCTGGAATCGCACGCCACGACAACGACCTTCATGCCGGCCATGACCGCGCTCGCGGGATTGGTCCCGTGCGCCGACGCGGGAATCAGCACGATGTTTCGATGATGGTCGCCGCGCGACTTGTGGTACGCGCGAATGACGAGGAGGCCGGTGAACTCGCCCTGCGCGCCCGAGTTCGGCTGGAGACTCACGGCGGATAGCCCCGTGATCTCCGCGAGCGCGGATTCGACGCCGCGGAAGATCTGCCCGTAGCCTTCAGCCTGCTCGGCTGGCGCGAAGGGGTGCAGCCCGCCGAACTCCGGCCACGACACCGGAATGATCTCGGTCGCAGCCGTCAGCTTCATCGTGCAGGAGCCGAGCGGGATCATCGAGGTGTCCAGGCCGACGTCCTTCTTCTCGAGCGTCTTGATGAAGCGCATCATGGCCGTCTCGGAGCGATGCGCATGGAACACCGGGTGCGCCAGGTACGCGCTCTTCCGGTTGAGCGCTGCCGGCCATCCGGTCGAAAGAGACGAAGGCCGCTCAGCCTGCTTCAGGGCGACCGCCGATCGGCCGAGGCCGGATGCGAATGCCCCGACGATGGCGAGCACGTCAGTGAAGGTGGCCGTTTCGTCGAGCGCGATCCCGATCTCGGCCGACTCCGGCGCGTAGCGGAAGTTCAGTCCTGCCGCGAGGGCCGCCTGACGGACCTTGTCGAGGCGACCGTCCGGGACGCGGATCGAGAGCGTGTCGAAGTACGCGGCGTTCTGCTGCTTGCAGCCCATCCCCGAGAGCGCGCCGTCGAGCGTCTTCGCGAGGCCGTGCACCCGTTCGCCGATGGCCCGCAGGCCCTCCGGCCCGTGGTAGACCGCATAGAAACCCGCCATCGTCGCGAGCAGCGCCTGCGCGGTGCAAATATTTGACGTCGCCTTCTCGCGGCGAATGTGCTGCTCGCGCGTCTGCAGCGCCATGCGGTACGCGCGATTGCCCTGGGCATCGACCGACACGCCGATGATGCGCCCGGGGGCCTGTCGCACGAAGGCCTCGCGCACCGCGAAGAAGGCGGCGTGCGGCCCGCCATATCCCATCGGCACGCCGAATCTCTGTGCGTTGCCGACGACGACGTCCGCCCCCATCTCGCCGGGAGGCGTCATCAGGGTGAGCGCTCAGCAGGTCGGAGCCGACCGCGACGAGCGCGCCCGCGGCGTGTGCCCGGCCGATGAGCGGAGTGAGATCCGAAATAGCGCCGTTGGCATCGGGATTCTGCAGCAGGACGCCGAACACGGTCGGGTCGAAGACCATCGCCTCCGGCCTCTCGATGAGCACGGTGATGCCGAGCGGTTCGGCGCGCCCGCGGACCACGTCAATCGTTTGAGGGAAGCAGGCGTCCGACACCAGAAACACGTTGCGCTCGACGCCTCCCTGCTTCCCCTGCACCCGGTGGAGCATCGTCATGGCCTCGGCGGCAGCGGTCGGCTCGTCGAGCAGCGAGGCGTTGGCGATGTCCATCCCGGTCAGGTCCCGGACCATCGTCTGGAACGTGAGAAGGGCCTCGAGGCGGCCCTGCGCGATCTCGGCCTGGTACGGCGTATAGGGCGTGTACCAGCTCGGGTTCTCGAAGACCGTGCGCAGGATGACGCTCGGCGTGACGCAGTTGTAGTATCCGAGGCCGATGAACGACCGGTACACCCGGTTCCTGCGGGCCAGCTCGCGCACGCTCGCCAGGAATTCGTGCTCGCTCTCCCCTTCAGGCAGCGACAGCGGCTTGTCGAGGCGGATGCTCGGCGGGAGGGCCTCGTCCATCAGCGCGTCGAGCGTCGGGACGCCGATCGTGGCGAGCATCTGGTCGCGCTCGGCCGGGCGCGGCCCGAGGTGGCGGTATGCAAAGCGTTCGGTCTCGGATTTCATGAATGACCTCGTGCGGGCCAGGCCGCGGCGATCGCGCGGGCGTCGGGCGCGATCCGGGCCGGAACTGATGACGCGGGGACCTCTGCGGGCGGTCGCGCGGCGCGGGCGACCTGGCGGCGGCCCGTTGCCGGGCCGTCACCTCCGGGAGCGGCGGAGCTACTTGATCTGATCCTCGTAGGCGGCAGCATCAGCGAGCGTCTTCAACTCTGCCGGGTTGGCGACCTTGATCTCAATCATCCAGCTCGCGTGCGGCTCGCTGTTGACGCGTTCGGGCTTCTCGGCGAGCGCCGTGTTCACCGAGACGATCTGGCCGCTGACCGGGCTGAACAGCTCTGAGACCGCCTTGACCGATTCGACCGTGCCGAAGCTCTCACCTTGCTTGAGAGTCCGGCCGATCTGCGGCAGTTCGAGGTAGACGACATCGCCGAGCTGCTTCTGCGCGTAGTCGGTGATGCCGACCTTGCCGGAGTCGCCCGCGACCTGGATCCACTCGTGATCCTTGGTGTATTTGAAGTCCTTCGGATACATGCTCAACCCCTTGGTCGTTTGTAGAAGGGCAACGGCACGACCTTCGCGCCGCAGCGGCGTCCGCGGATGTCGATTTCGATGGCCGTGCCCGCGGCCGCGTGGTCGGTCGGCACGTACGCCATGCCGAGGGCCTTCTTCAGGAACGGTGTCTGCGTGCCGCTCGTCACATGGCCGGCGCGGCTTGCCGTCGATGAGAACCGCGTGGCCATGCCGCGCGATCCCGCGCTCCACCATTTCGAATCCGACGAGCTTCGACGGCACGCCGGCGTTCTTCTGATCCTGGAGGGCATTGCGGCCCAGGAAGTCGCCCTTGTTCCAGGCCACGATCCACTCGAGGTCCGCCTGGAGGACGGTGGTCGTATCGTCGATGTCGTTGCCGTAGAGCCGCATGGCGGCCTCGAGGCGCAGCGTGTCGCGCGCACCGAGGCCGGCGGGAATGACGCCGTAGGGCTTGCCGGCCTCGAGGATGGCGTCCCAGACCTTGACCGCCATCTGCGGCGGCGCGAACACCTCGAATCCGTCTTCTCCCGTGTAGCCCGTGCGGGACAACGTGCCGCGAACGCCGGCGACTTCCCCGTGAGCGAACCAGTAGTACTTGATGGCCGAGAGGTCGACGTCGGTCAACGTCTGCATCACCTGGCGGGCCACCGGCCCCTGCAGGGCGATCAACGCGTAGCGCGCGCTGGTGTTGACCGCCGCCGCGTCGCTGAATTTCCGCGTGTGGTCGACGATCCAGGCGTAGTCCTTGTCGACGTTGGACGCGTTGATGACGAGGAGGAAGTGGCTGTCGGCGAACCGGTAGACGAGCATGTCGTCGACAAAGGTGCCCTGCGGCGTCGTGAGGCCGGCGTACTGGGCCTGTCCGATCTTCAGCCGCGACGCGTCGTTGCTGGAGATCCACTGGACGGCATCGAGGGCGTGCGGGCCGGCGATTTCGACCTGGCCCATGTGGGTCACGTCGAAGAGGCCGGCGCGGGTACGCACGGCCAGGTGCTCGTCGGTGATGCCGGAGTATTCGACCGGCATGTCCCAGCCGGCGAACTCGACCATCCGGCCGCCGAGCGCCCTGTGGCGCGCGTTGAGGGGAGTCTGCTTGATTGGCGCGTTGGTATTGTCAGTCATGGGAATGCGCGAGAGGGGCCAAAAACCTGCCAACGGTACTATGCCGGTGGCAACCGGGTCAAGCCGCAGCCGGGCGGCTTGCGGGCAGGTTCTGGCCCCTCGAAACGCATTCCCGGCGCGCCGCTAGCCCTCCTTGTCGGGCTTTCGAAGCGACGGAACGTAGGTGTGCACGACGATGGTGGCGACCACGCACACGGCGGCGAGTGCCATCAGATACTCCCGTCCCCTGCAACCGCTCCGGCAGCAGGAGCACGAGTGGAGCGATCATGCCCGCGACGATGAGGCCGATCAGGACATCAAGCATCCACATGAACGGTGATTGGGACACTCGCCACCTCGCTTTCAGGTAATACGGATTCCCACGCACTTGAGGAACTCGAACCAGGCCGCCTCGGCTCTCAACATCCATATGTAGCCGCAGAGGTCGCGCAGTGGCGGATTCCACCAGAAACTCGCCACGCAGCCGTCGTAGTCGTCCATCGCTGCAACGGCTTCTTCCTCGAATCGTTGGTAGCACGACTTCTCGCCGTCGATCTCTTCCTCGCTCGACATCGCGCCCGCTGAGCGCGTTGGCGCCGCCACGCCTGGCTTTTCGCGCCGACTGGAGAACCGCCTGGCCGCGCCGAGATCTCCGTCCAGGACGCTAAAGTAAGTGGCCGTCAGTTGGACGGCCACACCCGCAGGCGATGCGGCCTCGACTGGCGACAGGCCGTGGGCGAGCATCCTGAACTGACGCAAGGCCTTTGAATCTGCCAGCAGCGTTCGAGCCTGGTCGAGCGAACCGTCGTCGGTGGCCCTCATGTTGACGAACACGGTCCGTCCGAATCGATCGACCACGAGCATCTCGGGCTCGCCGGTGATCGTCAGTTGGTCGTCAGCGGCCCTGATCGTGAGTTGGAACCGACCGTCGGTCTGGACGGTCTTGAGGAATTCCACGCCGTGGCCGGCGAGCCGGACCACCGGAAGTCCGCCGCCATTGCGCGTCACCGACAACCTGACGTCCCTGAGCTGTGCGGCCGGGCGATCGATCCCCCGGTCCGCACCCGGCGCGAGGTTGATCTGGCCCGCCGGCCGCTTGGTGGCACACAGGCAGACGTCATTTGCGAGCACGCCCGATGCCGTCACGAGCCATCCCACCAGGCACCCTCCTACGACCCTTGCGTACACCCGACACCGCATGTCCCCCTCCGTCACGTCAATGTGACGGGCCGTTCGACCCGTCGACCGGCATGCGACCCTCGGCGCAGCGTTACTACTGCCGCCCCGCCTCTGCCAGCCAATTCCCGCCGGCGGCTACCCGGCGTGCGCGGTTTCCCCCGCGCGGGTCGACCTCGAACTCAATCGTGCCGACGACCTCTCTAAGACTCAGTGCCAATCCCCATCCGAGCCGCGTCGATTCGTTCTCGAGCAATCGGCGTGGCCGCGTCCATCCATGAGTCGCCAACCATCCCGCCGACTCTCGAGCATGCCTGAGACGGCGGCCCGGCGGCCGCCGAAAGCGCAGTGGGACTCGGACCTTCGATTCCGAATCTCAGGTATGCCTGGAGCGTGTGGTAGCTGATGTCGAGGACCTTGCAGGTCTCGCGCTTGTTCCGGCCGCATCGTTCGAACACCAGCCGGACATACCGGGCCCCCCACGTGCGGAGCGTGTTGCCGGCGTCGAGCGCGGGCTGAATCGTCTCCGAGTAGTTTCCGCGGACGGCTGGAGGCAGGTCGTCCAGCTCAATCCGGGGCCCCCTGGCGAGCGCGACGGCCCCTTCCATGAGGCGCTCGAGCTCCCGTACGTTCCCGGGCCAGTCGTAGGCGAGGAGCGCGTCGGCGGCCGAGGGTGACAGTTCGAGCCGGCGCGTCGCGAGGTGCCGCTGCAGGAAGTACCGCGCCAGCTCGAGAATGTCCTCCCGGCGTGTTCGCAACGGCGGCACGCTCAGGTCGATGCCGCTGAGCCGGTAGAACAGATCTTCACGAAACAGGTTTCGTTCCACCAACTCGGTGAGGCGTTTGTTGGTGGCGACGACGAGACGCAGGTCCACGCGGCGGGTTTCGTGACCGCCTACTCGCTCGACAGCACATTCCTGGATGGCCCGGAGCAGCTTGGCCTGCGCTGAAAGCGACAGGTCGGCGACTTCATCGAGGAAGAGCGTCCCGGTGGCCGCGTGCTCGAACTTCCCGCGGCGGCCCCTCACCCCGGTGGCCGTCCGATCCTCGATGCCGAACAGTTCCGCCTCGAGCAGTGTCTCGACGAGCGCGGCGCAATTGATGGCCACGAACGGCCCCCGGCGCCGCTTGCTGAGCTCGTGGATCTGCCTGGCCACCAGTTCCTTGCCGCTTCCGCTCTCGCCTTCGATCAACACGGTGAAGTCGGTCGCTGCGACTCGCTCGATACGCTCTCGCAGGGCCCTCATGGCCGGACTCCCGCCGATGAGCGGCGCAGCCCCATCACCGGAGCGCGCCGGGCTCCGGCCTTGCCCCCTCCATGCCCGCGCGCGCTCGACCTCGAGCACGAGCCCCCCAAGCTGGGCCGCGCGAGCGATGGCCTGCCTCACGCTCCCATCCACCTGCTGCTCGGGTCCAAACCGGATTTCGAGGACCGAGGCGTCGTCTTCGGGGCCCGACAACACCGGGACGCGGAGACGCCCATCGCGGTCCGGCACGAATGAACTCACCGCGGGCTCGGCCCCGCTCGCCGGGCACAACCGCGCGCCATCGACGTGCAGCATCTGCTTGACCCCGTCTTCGAACGTCGCTCGAAGGCCGAGCGACCCTGCGCCGCCGTGCAGGCACGACACCAGGGAACCGACCACGGATTCGATGCCGTGCCGGCGCTCGTGCCGCCCGGTGAAGACCGCCGCCTCTTCCAACGTGTCGCAGCCTGGGGCCGTATGCATGGTGTCCCGTCCTCTGTCGGAGGAGTCTGATATCAATCCGCATGCCGAACTAGGTACGACGGAGGTTGGCGCCAACTGCAAGGCCTTCGGCAAGAGCGGCGGCAGCCTGTGAGAAACACGGGGTATCAGCTACTCAACCGATTCCATCACCAGCGGAGGACGGGTAGTTCCTGCCCGATACTGCAACCAGGACTCCGCGTCTTCCAGTGGACGGTCGAATTCCAGAGCCGCCTTGAAGCGGAGCTCGCCTTCCGGGTCAATCGAAGCGACGAAGCAGCGCGCCACCCGGGCGCGGATGACGCGCTCGGCCGACTCTACTTTCAGCAGCACCTCGACCGCCGCGCCAGGAGCCAGCCGAGCAGCCGTTTCGAGCAGCAATCCTCCACTGGAGAGATTCAGCAACGACGCGCCGGATCCCGATCTCAGTCTGACTCCTGTCACGACCGGATACCGGCTCGACGGAGCCCTCCGATGGGCCCGACGCTCCGGTCGAAGCATCACGGGGCGCTCCAGCGTTGTGTCTGGAAGTCGAATCTCAGCAGACGAACGCGGCCGGTCCCACCGAGAATCCTGAGGGCGTATTGCTGGCGACCGTTTCCGCGAACGTAAATCGTTCCCGAAGTCGCGGAGCCGGTCGGGGAAAAGGAGAGGATGTCCGTCGATCCGAGCTTGATCGGATCCCCTGACAGGAGTTGGCCGCTGTCGGGATCGACGACACCTTCGAAGTACCCGAACTCCACGCCGGAGAATAGATGGTCGAGCCGCTCCGGCGGGCCGACTGGCGTATCGGTTCCCCTGCTGATGTCCGCACTTCGAATGCCGTTTCCGTTCCCGTCGAGATAGGTGAGCATGTCGGTCCCGGCTGCGTTCGCCCTGAACCGCAGCCCGACATGCCTGCCCCGCTTCGCGGCCTCGAGGCGTACCGACTGGACGCGCGCCGCGAAGTACCTGCCGGCCGCCGCACACTTGAACGATTGGACGCCGGTGACAGTCGTCGCGACGGCCATCGAGGCCATCACGACGGTCAGCGCCACTACCAGCAGCAACTCGAGCAGCGTGAACCCGGCCGGCGTGCGAGTCCGTTGTCGCAGCCTCTCAGAGGAGTTCGCGGTGCCGCGGCCTGGCAGGAGGCCGGCCGGCAAATGTCCGCGAACGCGAGCGTCCCGCACGCCTCCGGATTCCACGGCCCGCCTCAGCCTCTCGGCATGCCAGGCGGCGGCGCCGTCACGGTCACGAGCGGCTTCAGCTTCAGGAAGGCCTTCTCGCCGATGCCCTTGATGTTCATCAGCTCCTCGATCTTCTTGAAGTTCCCGTTCTTCTGCCGGTGCGCGATGATGAGCGCCGCGACCTTCGGGCCGATGCCCGGCAGCTTGTCGAGCTGCTCGACCGTTGCGGTGTTGATGTTTGTCGGCGCCACGGCCGCGGCCCTGGCGTCGGGTGCCGATGGTGTCTGCTCGGCGGCCGCCATCCGGACGATCGGCGCCACCAGCACGACCGCCAGCAGTGTGGCGGCCGTTCGAGAACTGAAGCAACGCATGCACAACTCCTTGGCAAGGCAGGCGGGATCGCCTGCTGTAGGGCGCGCCTCGCCGGCCGCTCACCCGGGACACGGTGGAGGTCGGGCACCGCGACAGGTCGAAGACGGCGAGGCTCGGCGGTCACCAGGGCAATCGGCCCGCCAACGCCACCGGATCCGAGGCGCGGCCGTAAGTTGCATTCAACGCTGGAGATCGCAGGCCCGATTGGCGGTCGTCCCGCCGGCCGTCCTGTGCGAAGGCGCCGAGCTGACCCCCGCGGTTGTCAGACGAGGGCCAATTGCCCTGAGAATCAGGCGCACAACACCCGTCGCCGCCCGGTGCCCGCAGTCAACCCCCGTTGCACGCGTTTGACCTGCTGCCGATCCGCCGCCGGGGAAGCGCAGCCGGGGGAGCGCCGCCGAACTCGTTCTAGCCGGCCGAAACGGCCCCGGGTACGGAGCACGCTCAAATTCCGTCTAATCCAGGAGACACAAGACAGGTCAACCGACCTGAGGAGGTCCTGATGCGCACGCGAATTCGAACCC
Source organism: uncultured Acidobacteriota bacterium (assembly GCA_963695795.1). GTDB lineage: Bacteria > Acidobacteriota > Vicinamibacteria > Vicinamibacterales > JAKQTR01 > CAVOHU01. The sequence continues at coordinate 256,460 of CAVOHU010000006.1, forward strand.
TCTCCTGCGGCCTGGCGTTGGTCGCCGTGATGCTGGCCTCGCCGTCGGCTCAGGCTCAGCAGTCCGACAGTGATTGGCTCGCCCGATGCCGGAATGACGAAGGCAGGCAGGCACGCGCGTGCGAGGCGCGGCCAATAAGCGTCGCGGCTCCGCAGCTCATTCGGGTCGATGCCAGGCCGAACGGCGGGATCAGCCTGACGGGCGGCGCAGGCGGAGGTATCTCCGGATCCGCGAGGATCTCGGCGCAGGCGCCCACCGAGGCCGAGGCCAAGGCCATCCTCGGCGAAGTGCAGATCAATACGAGTGGCGGCGAGATCTCAGCCACCGGCCCGAGAGGCGGGAACAACAGGAGCTGGTCGGTGAATTTCGTGCTCTCGGTTCCCGGGCGCTCCGATCTCGAGGTCGAATCGACCAACGGGCCGGTCAGCCTGACCGGTATCACGGGCCGGATCAACGCCGCGACCGTCAACGGACCGATGACGCTGACCAATCTCGGGGGCGACGTGCGGGCCCGGACCTCCAACGGCCCGCTCACCATTGCGCTCGAGGGTGGCGCGTGGGACGGCGCCGGCCTCGACGCGTCAACGACCAACGGCCCGGTCAACCTCCAGATTCCGGACGGCTACTCGGCCCAGCTCGACGTGGGCACGAACAACGGGCCGCTCTCGCTCGGCATTCCGGTGACGGTGCAGGGCGATCTGCCGTCGGCGCGGCACTCGTCGATTCAGACGGTGCTTGGCGGCGGCGGCGCGCCCATCAAGGTGAGGACGTCGAACGGTCCGCTGCGCGTCCAGCAGCGATAGCCAAGCCGTCCAGCAGCGATAGGCAGGCCGAGCGTTCGCGCATGATCACGTATTGCCTCGACGCCCGGTTCTCGGCGGTCACGCGATCATGGACACTTGCACACTCGCGCTCCTCGACCGTGGCAGAGCGACCAGGTTCTGGATCGCACTCTACTTCTGTGTACGCGCCATTGCAGTAACGGACCAGTTGTCGTAGCTACGAAAAGAGATCCTGCAGTTTCCGTACTCACTGTCGTCGCCGAAATAGGTGACATACCACAGCATATTGCCGTAGGACTTCACGATCGCATTCAGCACTCCTCGAACGGTTGTGCGGCCGAGGTTGATTGACACTTTCTTCTCCATGCCGCTTCGAATCTGCGCACTTCGCTCTTTCGTGAAGTTCGAGGTGTTTGGGGGGCCAGCAATCGACCCACCCATTCCCTTGAGCTGGAAGTCGCGATCGAACAACTGGTGGACTCCTTCGAGGAGTTGCGTTACCGTCGCCTCCTGGGCACTGAACCCCGGTATCGCCTTGTCGAGGATGCTTGGGTGAAGCGGGTCAGGGACTGGCCTTACCAGAACAACTCCATCCCGCTCTTCCCACTCGTAGTCTCTTGAGTGTTCGAACATCAGTCGAAGCCCCTCACCCAAGGTGAGGTCTGAAAGATCGAGTCTTTGCACCAAACGGCTTTTCGACGCTTCCAGCGGCGCAGTCGGAATGCGCTGAGGAGTCCCCTCGAGGCCCATGCAGGCTCGGGTCTTTTGGCCGAGCGTGAGGATGGCACGCTGGACTGCGGGACCATCGAGCGGAAACGTCAGCTGCATCTGACCGATAGGCCGGTCTAATGGAGCCGGCGACTGACCGACTCCAACGGAAGACATCAGAATAGCGACAACCGCAATCGAGATCCGAAGGTCGATTCGCATGCTCCACCTCTACCCTTCTGGTGACAAGACCAATCGCCAATCGCCAACGGGCCGGTCAGCCTGACCGGTATCACCGGCCGGATCAACGCCGCGACGGTCAATGGACCGATGACGCTGACTAGTCTCGGCGGCGACGTGAGGGCCCGGACCTCCAATGGCCCGCTCACCATTGCGCTCGAGGGAGGCGCGTGGGACGGCGCCGGCCTCGACGCGTCAACGACCAACGGCCCGGTCAACCTGCAGATCCCGGACGGCTACTCGGCCCAGCTCGACGTGGGCACGAACAACGGGCCGCTCTCGCTCGGCATCCCGGTAACCGTCCAAGGCGACCTGCCGTCAGCGCGGCGCGCGTCTATTCAGACGGTTCTGGGTGGCGGCGGCGCGCCAATCAAGGTGAGGACGTCGAACGGTCCGCTGCGCGTGCAGCAGAGATAGGCGGGGCCAGCCGTTTCGAGTGTCCCTCGAATCCAGTCCTGAGCGCCCGGCCGGCCCTGACGAGCCGGCCGGGTGTCAGGTTTTCAACCTGCGCCTTCATTCAGCGCCTTCGGGCCGTTGCGCGTCGCACGGACGCCCTCTTGCGCCGACGCTCCACGCTATGGGCTCTCGTACGGTTTCCTACCCCCGGTTCAAGACTGCCATAGCACTTGCCAGCCGTCCCCGTAGAGAACAAGATGCCCATCGTTTGTCACGTGAAGCAGCGCCCACGTCTGCCCCCCCGATCCCCGGCTCCAGGCTTCCTCCCCGTTCACCCCGTAGAGTACCAACCTGCCATCCAGTTCCAACCTCGTAACCCCGGCCTGGATTGTTGTATTACTGGACCAAAGACGTTGTCCGAACCGATCAAACAACACCAATTCCCCCTCCGTCTGACGCAAGACGTACTCCAGGTTCGCCGACCAGACCTCCTGACCTGGGTACAACCCCTGCCCTTGCCCGAGCGTGTTCCACGCACCCGGCGCTTGCACCCAGAACGGGTTCGTCGACCAATACGCCTGATAAGGCTCCTGCGACCCTACACTTCGCACCCAGACAACCAACTGGTGCATGCCCATCCCCAAAGGCGTCCAGTTCAGCACGCTGTTTGGCCCGTACGGCTGCAGGTCCCCCCATCCAGTCTTGCCGCTGTAGAGCATGAAGCGGAACTCATGCGGTGGCGCGATTCCATAGGCCACCTCTGCGCTGCACGTCACTTGCTCCCCCTGTCGGGGCGGCGGAGTCCCGTTGTTCAGCGCTGGTGTGCAGGACACTGTCAGCGGATTGGTCAGCGGGTCGAAGGTCGTGACCGTCCACGTCACGGAGGTCGTACCGACGCTGACTGTCATGCTCACCGATGTGGCGGGGTTGATACTACTCGTCATCTGCAGTTGCAGGTACTGGTCTTTTGAAATGGCTAGCACTCCGGAGGTAAAGCTGGGATTGGTCGAGCACGTGCCATCTGTGCAGATCCGGTACTTGCCTGGCCCCGATATCACCGCGGTCGCGCGGCCTTCGAAGTTTGTGACCTGGACAATGTTCGAAACCTCCGGATGCCCCGTAGGCGCGTTGTGATGATCATCGAAGGCGGGCACAATTGGCGTCCGGTGAACCGATTCCACGTTGTAGACCAGTTCACTCAAAGCCTCGCACTCGCTAACGGCTTCAGCCTTACATGAGCCGTTACTCATCGTCAGCTTGTCCTTGTACGTGCTGGTCGCAAGATTGAAGGTCCGCCGGGTGTGGAACGTGAAGGCCGCGGCCCCGTTCAGCTTGGCGGCCACTGCCGCGGCAATCATGTTGGCCTTGCTAAAGTCTCTCTTGCCATCCACATCTTGAGTGGGACAGCCCTCGACAATGGATATTGGCATCGGTTCTTGCAAGTACACCGGGAGGGTCGGGGAGAGCATTCCACCGTCCACCATTCCCTGCTGAGCGTCGTTGATCCCATCGAAGATCCCCGCAGCGAACCACGTGCCCTGGTCCCGTTTCGGATGCACTGCGGCCAAGTCAAGCGAAGCAAGTTTCGCGACGCGACCCGCAGCAATCTGGGAACTGCCACCGGTGGACGCGGTCAGGATTCGGCTCTGATTGGCAAGTCGAACGGTGCCTGCCATCGTGACGATGTGAGGTTCTTGCAGCGCGCCCTCGTTGAGAGAATCGAACTCATTCTGAAGATCGAACAACACATTAGGATACCCAGTGCCAAGCTCAAAGACGACCTCTGCAACCAGTTCGCCATAATCCTGAACTGGAACCGGAGATTCTGGCGCCGTCGCCTCGTGTGTGAACGACACGTCCACCAGCAGGCCCGCCTGACCAGCTTCAATCAGTATGTCCTTCAGTTTTGCCAACTCCGTCGCGCTCAGCGTCCACTCCTCGGTGCTGCTATTCCACTCAAAGAGACCCTCAATCTTCACTCCATCGCATCCGCTGGTGTCAGTGTATCGCCACCAGCGCGGAAAGATCCGGATGCCGTCGAATCCCTTCTCCTTGATGAAAGCCAGATCGTCGGCCATGCCTCCGTGGTCGTGGCGACGCATCGCATCGAAGTACGATACGAACGTGAGGAACTGAGGGGTCCCATTCTTGGTGAACATGTTGCCTTGGATTCCCAGCCTGGGCGGAGGATCTGTGCGCGCGTAGCCGACGACCGATAGCGTCACAAGAGCCAACAGGACGATAAATGCCGTACGTGTCGATTTCATATGTGCACCTTTCCAGCGATGCTCGGTTGACGTACCGGCTCAATCAACGAGGATCTTGTCGGTGGTGCGATACGTGGCGCGGTCCAGAATGGCAGCTTCGGCATTGCCGCTGACCAATACGACCACGTCGGACTCGAGCGCAGTGCGCGCACGGTGTTCATGCGTACGCTATCAACGAAGATCGCGTTGTGGATTGTCAGGTCATGGACCGGCCTCCCTGTTTATCTCCGACCGAGGGTCTGAGCCAGCGAACAGCGCCCAGGTCGAACGAATCCGACTGTTCACACCGTTTGATGCCTGGTAGAACGCACTGGGGGGCAGGTCACTCTCGGTCGAGCCGGATGTCACCGGACGCCGACGCTCGCGCTATCCATTGAAATGGGGGGTATGGGCTTTTCGTGTGGCACGCACGGCCGTGGACGGGGCGCGAATTACCGAGGGCACGAGGCAAAGGCTACCGGCGGCGTTTCGATTCGTCTACGCGAATTGCACAGAATAAGCGCCTGTTGAGCCTAAAGAATTTTCCGCGCAACGGAGCCGGCGGCTTGGCGGGCTTCTTGTCTAGGTGCAGAAATGATACAGCGCCGGTGTGGCGCCTTGATTGAACCGTGAAGTGTCGTGATCTGATCAGGAATGAACCGCAGGCGCAAGGATTCTGTCGATGCTGAGCCGTTCAGGCGAGCAGTCTAATGTATCACCGATTCCTCTCGCATCCAGGCCAGGGTGGCCGAGAGGCCCTTTTCGAACGGCACGAGCGGCCGGAAGCCGAGCAGCGTCTGCGCCTTGGTCGTGTCGGCCTGCGAGTGTCTGACGTCGCCGGCCCGCGGCGGACCGTAGGTCGCGGCGATGTTCGTCCCAGCCAGAGCGTTGAGCGACGCGAACAACTGATTGAGGGACACCCGGCCGCCCGTCGCGACGTTGATCACCTGCCCGGCGACGCCCGGCGCGTGGCACGCCCGCAGCACGCCGTCGACGACGTTGGCGACGTAGGTGAAGTCGCGCGTCTGCTCGCCGTCTCCGTGAATGATCGGTGACCGGCCCTCGATGAGCGCGCTGGCGAACAGCGAGATGACGCCGGAGTACGGCGACGAGGGATCCTGCCGCGGGCCGAAGACGTTGAAGTAGCGGATGGTCACCGTCTCGAGTCCGTAGAGCGCCGTGAACAGCTCGCAGTACTGCTCCCCCACCAGCTTCTGCAGGGCGTACGGCGAGAGCGGATTCGCCGGCATGTCCTCGCGCTTCGGCAGCGTCGGCGTGTCGCCGTAGACCGACGACGAGCCGGCGAAGACCACGCGCTTGACGCCCGCGTCCCGCGCCGCGAGCAGGACGTTGAGCGTGGCGTCGACGTTGGCCCGGTGCGACGTCGACCGGATCCGCGACCGAGCGCGGCACCGACGGAATCGCGGCCTGGTGCAGGACGTACTCGATCCCCTGCGACGGCACGCCGCGCGACCTCGATGTCCGCGAGGTCGCCCTCGATGAACTCGACGCCCGAGAGGTGATCGAGGTTGCGGCGCTTGCCCGTCACGAGATTGTCCACGACGCGCACGTGCTCGCCGCGCCGCAGCAGTTCGTCGCGAGATGCGACCCGATGAACCCCGCGCCACCGGTGACGAGATATGAGGCCATGACACTCCAGAAGGCTGCCCTTCGACTTTCCTGACAACAACCGCCGCAGCCGGCCCGTAAGCCGAATTCTGTGCCCGCCCTCGCGCGACTTGCGCCTCGCTACGGCGAACTGACGGCCATTCCTCTAGCCCCGCCATCGCTGGCGGGCTCGAGCGACCTACCCGGAGGCATCGGACGGGCCGTCCTGATAGCGCCTCCCTATTTGGTCTTGCTCCGTGCGGGGTTTTGCCTGCCACCCGCGTTGCCACGGGCGCGGTGCGCTCTTACCGCACCTTTTCACCCTTACCCTCCTCCGCTCGCCAGCCACGTTGGCAGCCGGCGCGCTACGGCGGGCAAGCCCTCTGGGCCTGCCCGCCGAAGCGCGAAGCGCGAAGTCGGGCGGTATATTTTCTGTGCCACTTTCCTTCAGGTCACCCTGACCGGGCGTTACCCGGCGCACTGCCCTGCGGAGTTCGGACTTTCCTCCGCGCCCGGCTGGTGCCGGCAACCCGAGGGGATCGCCGGTCAGGCCGAGCGCAGCGGTCGTCTGTTCCGACTGCGGCGGAAGTTGTCAAAGAACCACGACACCGGCCAGGACGGCTACGCGTCCTGCTCCTGCCGGATGTTGTACTGCTCGAGCTTCTTGTAGAGATTGCTCCGCGGCGTGCCGATCACCTCGGCCGTCTTCGAGATGTTCCAGCCGTTCTCGCGGAGCTTCTCGACGAGGAACGTGCGCTCGGCCGATTCCTTGAATCCGCGCAGCGTCGCCGGCCGCTCCTGCCCGGCCTCCGCGGGCGGCCTGGCGCTGCGTCCGCACGGACCGGCTCGGGCAGGTCGGCGACGTCGATCACCTCGCCCGGCGTCATGATGATGACGCGCTCGACGGTATTCCGCAGTTCCCGGATGTTCCCCTTCCACCGGTACCGCTGCAGCACCTCGATCGCCGTCGGGCGTGAAGCGCTTCGGGCGGAAGTTGTTCTCGCGGCTGAACAGATCCGCGAAGTGTTGACGAGCAGCCGGGATGTCCTCGGCGCCGATCGCGCAGCGGCGGCACGAGGATCGGGATGACGCTCAGCCGGAAGAACAGGTCCTCCCGGAAGCTGCCCTTCTCGATCTCCTCCTCGAGGTCCTTGTTGGTCGCCGCAATCACGCGGACGTCCACCTTGATCGTGCGCGCCGACCCGAGCCGCTCGACCTCGCCCTCCTGCAGGACGCGCAGCACCTTGGCCTGCGTCTTGGCGCTCATGTCGCCGACTTCGTCCAGGAAGATGGTGCCGCGATCGGCCTGCTCGAACTTGCCAATCTGCTTCTCGGTCGCGCCGGTGAAGGAGCCCTTCTCGTGGCCGAAGAGCTCCGATTCGATCAGCTCTTCGGGAATGGCCGCGCAGTTGACCTGCACGAACCGCTCGCGGCTGCGCAGGCTGTTCTGGTGGATCATGCGCGCCACGAGCTCCTTGCCGACGCCGCTCTCGCCACGGATGAGCACGGTCGCATTCGTGGGCGCGGCGCGCCGGACGGCCTCGACAATCTCCTTGAGCGAGGAGGAGCTGCCGATCATCTCGTGCCGGACTTCGACCACGCGCTTGAGCGACCGGTTCTCGTCGTTCAGGCGGCTGAAGCCGATCGCGTTCCGAATCGTGAGCAGGATGCGGTCGGTCGCGAGCGGCTTCTCGATGAAGTCGAAGGCCCCGAGCTTGGTCGCCTCGACGGCCGTCGACACGGTGCCGTGGCCCGAGATGATGACGACCGGCAGCGACTCGGCCACCGCCTTGATGCGGCCAAGCACCTCGAGCCCGTCCATGCCCGGCATCTTGATGTCGAGGAACACCAGGTCGAACGACTCGCGCTGCACCAGCGCGATGCCTTCTTCGCCCGTGCCGGCGCCGAGCATCTCGTACCCTTCGTACTCGAGGATCATCCGCATCGAGTCGCGAATGGCGGGCTCATCGTCGATGACCAGGATGCGTGGCTTCATGGACGTCCGTCGCCGCGACGGTCAGCCAGTCATTATAAGTCGGCTGAAGGCGGCCTCATCCAGCGTTTCGACCCCGAGTTCGCGCGCCTTGTCGAGCTTGCTGCCCGGGTCGGCCCCGACGACCACGTAGCTCGTCTTCTTGCTGACCGAGCTCTTGACCTTTCCGCCACGCGACGTGATGGCGTCTTCCGCCTGCTCGCGCGTCATCCCGCCAGCGTCCCGGTCAGCACGAACGTCTTCCCGGCGAGCGGCTGCGAGGCGGGCGGCGCCGCAGGGCCTTGCGCCTCCATGCGCACGCCGGCCTGCACGAGCCGCTCGATCAAATCGCGATTGAAGTCCACCGAGAAGAACTCGCGCACCGAGGCGGCCACGACCGGGCCGATGTCCGGCGTCTTCTCGAGCTGCGTCCGCGCGGCCGTCGAGAGGGCCGACATCGACCCGAACGTCGAGGCCAGTGCCTGCGCCGCGCGCTCGCCCACGTGCCGGATGCCCAGGCCGAACACGCAGGCGCCACAGATCGTTCTGCCGGCTGCGGTCGATTTCGGCCGCGAGGTTGACGCCGACCTTGCCGAGCTTACGGGGTTTTGCTCGCTCGGACTTCGGGTCCTTGGGCTCGACGACCATCTCTGCGAGCTGGTCGGCCACGAGCGTGTAGAGGTCGGCGAAGTCGCGGACGAGGCCCTTCCCCACGAGCTGGTCGACGATGGCCTCGCCGAGGCCGTCGATGTTCATGGCGCGTCGCGACGCGAAGTGCTGGATGGAGCGCCGGAGGCGCGCCGGGCAGACGGCGTTCGCGCAGCGCCAGACCACCTCGTCCTCGGGCCGGACGAGCGGGCTGCCGCAGGACGGGCACGCGGCGGGCATCACCCACGGCTGGCTCTCCGCCGGACGCTTGCTCAGGACGGGCGCCACCACCTTCGGGATGACGTCGCCGCCCTTCTCGATGATGACCGTAGTCGCCGGGCCGGATGTCGCGCCGCTCGACCTCCTGCTCGTTGTGCAGCGTGGCCTGGCTGATGGTCGATCCCGACAGGCGGACCGGCTCGAGCACGGCGTACGGCGTGACCGCCCCGGTGCGTCCGACTTGCACTTCGATGCTCCGCAGGAGGGTCGTGGCCTGCTCGGGCGGGAACTTGAAGGCGATCGCCCAGCGCGGGAACTTGGCGGTCGCGCCGAGCCGTGCGCGCGACGCGTCCAGATCGTCGAGCTTGATGACGACCCCGTCGGTATCGAACTCGAGCTTGTGCCGGGCCTCGCCCCACTCGCGGCAGTACTCGACCACGGCGTCAATGCCGTCGCACGCGTTGCCAATGCGGCTCGACCGGCAATCCCCACCCGTGCATCCTCGTCAGCGTTTCGACCTGGGTGGCCGGCGCCTCGCCCGGAGGCAGGATCAGCTGGTAGACGAATGCGGCGAGCCCGCGCTTCGACACCAAGCGCCGGATCGAGCGTGCGCATCGTGCCCGCGGCGACGTTGCGCGGATTGGCGAACACCGGCTCGCCGGCCTCTTCGCGTTCGCGGTTGATGCGCTCGAAGGCACGCCGCGGCAGGTACACCTCGCCGCGGACCTCCACCCTGCCACGCGGCCCGTCCTTCAGTGAATGCGGGATCGACCTGATGGTCCGGACATTGGTCGTGACATCTTCGCCCCGCGTTCCGTCGCCGCGGGTCACGCCCCGCTCGAGCCGCCCGTTCTCGTAGGTCAGGGCGATGCTCAGGCCGTCGATCTTGAGCTCCGCCACGTAGGTCAGCCTCTCGGGCGGCCCCTCGGCGTCCGCGAGGCCACGCCTCGCGCGTTCGTCGAACGCGCGAAGCTCGTCCTCGTTATAGGCGTTGTCGAGGCTGAGCATCGGGCTCGTGTGATCGACGGTGACGAACCCCTCGGCGGGCCGGCCGCCGACGCGCTGGGTCGGCGAATCCGGCGTGACGAGCTCCGGGTGCTCGCGCTTCGAGCGCACGGAGCTCCGCCATCAGCCCGTCGAACTCGGCGTCGGAGATCTCCGGATCGTTGAGGACGTAGTAGCGCTCCTCGTGGTGCCGCAGGAGCGCCCGAAGCTCGGTGACGCGCTCGACCTCACCCATGGCTCTGTGGCGAAGCTAGCGATCTCGGGAGAGCACGTAGTCGGGCAGCGCCATCAGCGCGTCCCGCTCCTGGCTCGGGCGCGAACGACGCCGAGCTTCCGCTTGGCTGTCTCGGCGATGCCGCACGGCCGTGTCGTAGGCCCGGTCGAGCGACCCGTGCGTCGCCAGGAGGCGGCTGATGTCCGTCCACTGCTCGGCGGAGAGCGACCGTTGGCGCACGACGTCGCGGATGAGATCCCCGGCCGCGTGGTCGCCTTCCTGCAGGAGGTAGATCAGCGGGAGCGTGATCTTCCCCTCGCGAAGATCGCTCGCGACGGGCTTGCCGAGCGACTCCGCGCTGCCCGTCAGGTCGAGGAGGTCGTCCACCAGCTGAAAGGCGATGCCCAGGTTGAACCCATACTCGCCGAGCGCCGCAATCTGGTCCCCGGGCAGGCCGGCCAGCATGCCGCCAATTCTGCGTGCAGCCGCTGAAGAGGCACGCGGTCTTGCGCCGGATGATCTCGAAGTGCTCGTCTTCGGTGATGTCCGGATCGCCGTTCTTGGTGAGCTGGTAGAGCTCGCCCTCGATCATCTGCAGCGTGACGTCGCAGAGCAGCCGGATGATCTCCAGATCGCCGTGGGTCAGCGCCAGGGCCATCGACTTGATGTAGAGATAGTCCCCGAGCAGCACGGTGACGTCGTTGCCCCACTGCGAGTGGACCGCCAGCCTGCCGCGCCGGAGATTCGGAGTTGTCGATGATGTCGTCGTGGACGAGCGTCGCGGTGTGGATGAACTCGACGACCGACGCGTAGAGGATCGCCGCGGTCCCCGGTGTACCCGGCCAGCCGCGCGGCCATCAGGAGAACGGCGGGCCGGATGCGTTTGCCGCCGCTCGACTGGATGTACTTGCCGATCTGCGGGATGACGTCGACGTGCGACTGAACGTGGCGGTCGAATTCCCGGTTGACCTGTTCCAGGTCATCACGGATGGGTTCGAAGATCTGGGCGAGGTCGTGGGAAGTATGTGCCACGGGAATGTGCGAGGCGCGAACTTGATCAGACCACACTTGCGAGCGGGGTGTCAACGCGCGGAACGGCGCGATTCACGCCGGTTTTGCGCGATCTTTCAGCGCGCGGACCCGAACAGCCGTTCGAAGTTCCGGTGACAGCGACGTCCAACTCGGCCGCGCTCGTGCGTCGAAGCGACGCGAGCGCGTCCAGCACGTGCCGCACGAACGCGGGCTCGTTCCTCTTGCCGCGGACGGGGACCGGCGCGAGGTACGGGCAGTCCGTCTCGACGAGCAGCCGGTCGAGGGAACGGCGAGCGCGGCGTCGCGCACGCGCTCCGCCTTGGGGAAGGTGACGATTCCGGAAAAGGAGACGTGGAATCCGAGCGCGACCGCTCGCTCGGCAACGGCCCGGTCCCCGGAGAAGCAGTGGAATACGCCTCGCAATCCCCCGGCGCCTTCGCGTTCCAGAATCTCGAAGGTGTCGGCGTCGGCCTCGCGGGTGTGAATGATGACCGGGAGTGACAGGACGCGGGCCAGCGCGACCTGCGCCGCGAAGACCGCGCGTTGAGCGCTCGCGCGGCGCGAAGTCGTAGTGGTAGTCGAGTCCGATCTCACCAATCGCACGAACCGTCGCGCCCTCTTTCACGCGGGAGCCCGTCAGTCGAGCGGCGGACTCGGGATCCGCCGCGAACGGACCCGCCCGATGCGGATGCACGCCGACCGCGGTCGGCAAGCCAGGCCAGAGCGCCAGCACGCGTTTCAGGCGTTCGTGCTCATTGTCGTCGCTCGCTTCGAGCACGCAAAGCAGATCCGAAATCCCCGACGCTCGGGCCCGCGCGACGACTTCCGCAAGGTCGGATTCGAACGCCTCGTCTGCCAGGTGGCAGTGAGAGTCCAGCATCTCGTCATTTGATGCGGGCACCGAGCGGGCAAGTCCTTGTCGAATGAGACGAGGACCGGAAGCCCGCCCTGCACGCTCGCAGCGAGAATCATGCCGTTGGACTCGACCCCCATGAGGGTCGCCGGCTTCAGATTGACGACGACGCCGACCAGCCGGCCCGGCAGTGATTCCGCATCGTAGGCTTCTCCGATTCCCGCCACGAGCTGCCGCCGTTCCGCCCCCAGATCGACTTCGAGTTTCACGAGCTTCCGGGACTTCGGCACCCGTTCGGCCGCCACGACCCGGGCCACTCGCAGGTCGACCTTGAGGAAGTCCTCGATGCCGATGCGGGCATCCATCACCGAGCCTGTCGCCTCGCTCGCCTTCTGATCATCCATCACGCCTCCTGATCGCTAGTCCCGGCGGCCTTCGCGCGCCTGGGCGTCCACGAAGTCGCCGTACGCGCGAATGGCGATCGCCTGGACCTCCTTGGGCGAACGCCGGTGCTCCGCAGCCAGCCGCACACAATCCTCGAACTCCGGCGCGGCGTTCATCACGACACCGCCTCGCCTCGCGATCTTGAACCGGACGACGCCGAGCGGGGTCGTCACCGGCACCAGTTCCCGCTCGAGGCACTCCCGCTCCATCGTGCGGTAACGCACCCCGATGGTCGTCGTCTCGCGGAAGAGCGTTCCTGCGATGGCTTCCCGCATCGGAGGCGCGGCAATCACGGTCACCAGTGTCCCCGGCCGGTTCTTCTTCATCTGAACCGGCGTGTAGAACACCTCCAGCGCGCCAACCGCGTAGAGCCGATCCATCAGGGCCCCGTACAATTGCGGGTTCATGTCGTCGATCTCGCACTCGAGGGTGACGACCTCTTCCGACACGGCCTGCGCCGCGGACTCCCCGAGCAGCATCCGAAGCACATTCGGATGGCCGGGGATGTCCCGCGTGCCGGCGCCGTAGCCCACTCGCCGGATCCGCATCATGGGAAGGGAACCGAACTGGCCGGCAACCTCCGAGATGACGAGCGCGCCGGTCGGGGTCACCAGCTCGATCGCGGCTCCGCTCGAATAGACGGGGAGCCCTTCGAGGAGCCGAACGGTCGCCGGCGCCGGGACCGGCAGCGTTCCGTGCGCGGTCTGGACGCTTCCGCCGCCCACGTTGAGCGCGGAACAGACGATCCGGTCCGGGTTCAGCCATTCGAGCGCCGCGACGATGCCGACGATGTCGATGATCGAGTCGAGCGCGCCGACCTCGTGGAGGTGGATCTGGTCGATCGGGACCTGATGGATGTCGGCCTCCACGGCAGCCAGGCGGTCGAACAGCCCGTGCGCTCGCGTGCGGCCGGCAGAGGAAAGCGCGGACAGGTCGATCAGGCGGTGGATCTCGGCCAGGCTGCGATGGGGATCGTGTGCGGCCAAATGGCCGGGGTGCGCGGCTCCCGGACCTGGCGATTCAGTCAACCGGAACCGGGTCGCAGCGATTCCCGATCTGACGACCCGCTCCGAATCCAGGTGATAACCGCCAATCCCGAGGCTCCCGAGCGATCGGCGCAGCTCCTCGATGGGCATGCCCAGATCGAGCAGCGCGCCGAGGAGCATGTCACCAGACGCGCCCGAGAAACAGTCAAGGTACAAGAGAGTCGACATGCTCCTCCCACTGTAGTGGCCCGATTGCGCCGAAATCAACCGCGCCTCCACACCGGGCGGGCGCTCTACTGGCCGATGCGCCCGAATTCCCTCACGCTGCAATACCTCGTCGCCGACAGGACGACATGATCGAGCACGGCGATCCCCATCAGTTCGCCCGCTTCGACGAGCCGCCGAGTCAAGGCGAGATCGTCGGCGCTTGGCGTGGGATCTCCGGATGGATGGTTGTGGAAGAGCACGATGCTCGACGCGCGGGCGGAGGCGGCCTCCCGGAAGACCTCGCGAGGGTGGACCACGCTCCGGTCGAGCGTCCCGACAAAGAGCACCCTCGTCTTCAACACCCGGTGCTTGGCGTCGAGCAGGACGACACCGAAGTGTTCGACGGGCCGGCCGCCATACTCGGGCAGCAGGTGCTCGGCGACGTCTCGAGGGCTGCGGACCGGCAGCCGGTCGGGCGGGCAGCGCACGAGCGTCCGCCTGCCCAGCTCGACTGCCGCCAGGACCTGTGCGGCGCGGGCCGAGCCGACACCGGCCACCTGGCACAGTTCGTCACGGGTGCAGGTGAGGAGTCCGTGCAGGCCCCCGGTCGCCTCGAGGACGAGGTCGGCGACGGCCAGGGCGCTCGAGCCTCGGGGCCCTGCGCCGAGCACCACGGCGAGCAGCTCGTTGTCGCCAAGCGCCGACGCACCGTTCGCGGCGAGCTTCTCGCGGGGCCGATCCCGGAGGGCAAGCTGTCTTAGAGCCAACGCTCGACCTCTGGCAGCACTTTTCCCGAGGGACCTGTCAGCACCAGATCGGCGTCGGCGGTCAGCGGCGTTTCATCGACGTTGATTTCGACAATCGTGGCTCCGGCCGCCTTCGCGACCGAAGGGAGGTAGGCTGCGGGATAGACCAGCGAGGACGTGCCGATCACGAGCAGAACGTCGCAGGCGCCGGCGGCCGCCATCGCCCCGTCGACGACCTTCGGGTCGAGCGCCTCGCCGAACCACACCACACCCGGTCGAAGCCTCGCGCCGCACTCGCACATGGGCACATCCCCCGCTGTCGCCGTCAGCCTCGATTGGCGGCAGCACGGGCGGATCGTTCGACTGATCGACAACGGCGCCACACGCTCGCTCGCAGGTGGCCATCCAGATATTGCCGTGCAGCTCGAGCACGGTGCGGCTCCCCGCCCGGCGGTGAAGGCCGTCGACGTTCTGCGTCGCGACAATCATCTTCGGAAGGCGCGATTCGAGCCTCGCCAGCACGAAGTGGCCCGGATTGGGTTCCGCGTCCCGCACCCGTTCGCGCCGCCATCGGTACCACGACCACACGAGCCTGGGGTTGCGCGCGAAGGCCCCGGGTGTCGCGAGATCCTGCGCGCGGTTGTTCCGCCAGAGGCCGTCGGCGCCCCGGAAGGTCGGGATGCCGCTCTCGGCAGAAACTCCCGCTCCCGTGAACGCCACGACCGACCGTGCCTTTCGCACGAGCGCCGCTGCCGCCTGGATACGTTCGAGGTCCATTTGACCTCCCGCCGCACGTGGACGGGTTACCGAAGCTCCCGTATACTCTAGCAAATGCGTAAGCGCTCTCCGTCCGGCGCCGCTGCCGCCCTGCTTGCCGGCGCCCTCGTCATCTCATGCGCGACCCCCCCCGACAAGGAGATGCAGCGGGCGCAGGGTGCGCTCGATGCCGCCCGCGCCGCTGGCGCCGATCAGTACGCGGCCGCGGAGTACAAAGCCGCCACCTCAGCGCTCGACCGGTCTCGAGAGGCCGTCACCCAGCGTGACTACCGGCTCGCGCTCAGCCAGGCCCTCGACAGCCGGGAACTCGCCGAGAACGCCGCGCGCACGGCGGCGGACCAGAAAGCCATCGTTCGCGCCGAGGCGGAGGAACTGCTGGAGGCGCTCGGAAACGACATCGATCGGTGCGCCTCGAAGATCAAGGCTGCCCAGGCGGCACGGGTACCCGCCACGCTCACCACCCACGCGCAGCCGGAGATCGGCGCCTCACGATCCGCCATGCAAAAGGCGCGCGAAGCCATCGATCGCCACGACTATCTCGACGCGCGCTCATCCCTGCAGACGACCAAGGCCAGGCTGGCGAAGCTCATCGAAGAACTTCAGGCGGCAATCGACGCGCGGCAGGCCGCATCGGGCAAGCGCAGGTAGTCCGCCGCTTTGTGCCGCGGCATGGCCGGGCGGCGTCACATCCAACGCTGTGCGGCTGGTGGTACGCGCTTCGTGCAATCCCCCGCCGGCGACGCGTCGTAAAGACTGCGATCAGAGGAACCAGCGGCCTGCGTAGAGAACTTCGGCCCAGCCAGTGAGGTAGAGGCTGTCGGTCCATTCGACGCGCTGTGTTCCCCCGGGAGAGACGACGTCGACCGGTTGCGACGCGCCGCCGTACGCGATTGCCGCGACCGCCGCGGCGCAGGCGCCGGTGCCCGAGGCGAGCGTCGGCCCAACGCCCCGTTCCCAGATCAGAATCCGCACGCGGTCGGGCGCTTCGACCTGCGCGAACTCCACGTTGGAGCCTTCGGGGAACACCGCGTGGTGCTCGAGCAGCGGGCCGAGCGCCCGGTAGCGCGCCTCGTCTAGATCCTTCTCGAGAATCACGCACTGCGGATTGCCCACCCGAAGGACCACCGCGTCGACCTGCTCGCCCCGCACATCGATCCGCGATCGGCTGAGGTTGGTCGGCTGGCCCATGTTCGCCCGGAAGACCAGCCGGTCGCCGGTCCGATCGACGAACGCCAGCTCCTTGATGCCGGCGTCGGTCTCGATCAGGATGCGAGTAGCGGCCGGCGAGCTCGCGGGCTCGAGGTTTCGTTCGCGAGCGACGACCGCAGCCAGACCACGGACGCCGTTGCCGGACACCTCCGAGTAGCTGCCGTCCGCATTGAAGAGGTGCATCGCCGCGCCGCCGGGCGTCGGGCGGTAGAGAATCAGCCCGTCGGCTCCGGCGCCCGCGTGACGATCGCAAAGCACGCGCGCCACCTTCGGTCCCTCGCTGGTTGAAACCGCTTCGAGCCGGACGTAGAGGAAGTCGTTGCCGAACGCGTGGGCCTTGATGAACTCGAGCATGGCCTTCTCCCGGAACGGTGACGCGAGGCTCGCGGCAGACGCTACTTCGTGCAGAACGCGAGGAGATGCCAGCCGAATCGGCGCACAAGCGCTCTCGGAAGCGCGTTGAAGGTCCCGACGAAGACGCCGTTGAAGATCGCGCCCTTCCAGCCCCTGTGGAGGCGGGACTTCACCGGGAATCGCTCGGGCTCGATGCGGACCGCACTGAATCCCGTGAGGAGGCGTCTGAATTCGGCGTGGCTGTATTTCCGAAGGACCGGCGCGCCCTCGTGCTCGAGGCCGACCTTCATCAGTTTCGAAAGCGCGTTCAGCCACGAGACCCGGTTGTAGACCTGCACGAGCGCCGTTCCTCCCGGCTTGAGCACCCGCCGGATTTCCTCTGCCATGTTCCGGTCGCTGGCGGTGTATTGAATGACGCCGTGCGCGTAGACGTAGTCGAAACGAGCGTCAGGAAACGGCAGGCGCTCTCCGTCGGCGACGCAGAGCTCGGCGGGAAGGTGCTGGAAGTCGAAATTGCGCCGGGCGAGCGTGATCGCGGAGGACGCCAGGTCCACGCCCGTCACGCGGGCCCCGCCGCGCGCGAATCGCACCAGGTCCACTCCGGCGCCGCAACCCACCTCGAGCACGCGATGGCCGCGCTGGCCGTCGAAGTCCACGAGGCGCAGCAGGTGATGCAGCTTGTCGAAGTGATACTCGTCGAGATCGGCGAAGAAGCCCTCCGACCCGACCGGGTGCCGGGTGATCTCGAGGTCGTGGATGTGCTGATTCCAGTAGCGCTGGACCTCGCGCGTGGCCGCGGGTGAGGAGGACGTCGAGGGAGTCACGGGCACGTACTATAGAATGGTTGCGCACAGCCGGGCAACGCCGCCGCCCTCGATCGCACGCACTGAATGACTCGCGATTTCTCTCGCCTCACCTCCCGCCGGCACGACGTGCTCGTGATCGGCGGCGGGATTCACGGGCTGGCCGTCGCCTACGATGCCGCACAGCGCGGCCTGTCGGTCGCGCTGGTCGAACGCGGCGACTTCGGGAGTGCCAGCTCCTTCAATCACGCCAAGACGGTTCACGGGGGGCTTCGCTCCCTGCAGAGCGGCGACGTGCTCAAGGCGCGCTTTTCGATCCGCGAACGGCGCGCCATGGCGCGAATCGCCCCGCCCCTCCTGACGCCGCTTCCGTTCGTCATCGAAACGACGCGCAAGCTGACGCGGAGCCGGCTCGCGCTTCGGGCTGGGTTCATGTTCGATGCCTGCCTGGGACTCGATCGCCACGCGGGCCTCGACTCCAGCCTGCATCTCCCGGCGGGCGAAATCATCTCGCGCGAGGACTGCGAGCGGCTCTTCGGCACGTCAAGGCCCGGCGCGACCGGCGGGGCGCGATGGTTCGACTACCACATGGCGGAGACCGACCGGCTGACGTTCGCCTTCGCACTGGCAGCGGACAACCACGGGGCGGCGCTCCTGAACTACGTGGAGGCGATTCGACCGATCAAGGAGGGCGGACGCCTTTCAGGTTTCGAGGTTCGGGACGTCCTTTCCGGCCAACGGGCCGAGGTTGCCGCGCGCATCGTCGTGAATGCGAGCGGGTCGCGCGTCGGGACGGTGATGGACGCCATCGGCGCTCCCCACGACACGCCGCTTCTCAAGGCCATGAACCTCGTCACCTCCCGCCCGGCGGGAGGCACGGCGACCGGCTCGCCGACCCGCGATGGCCGCCTGCTCCTCATCATGCCGTGGCGCGGGCGGGCGCTGGTCGGCACGTCGCATTCCGACCAGCCGGTGGGCCCTGACGACTCGTCGGTCAGCGTTCAGGAACTCGACCGTTTCGTCGGCGAGGTCAACGAGGCGTTTCCCGCGCTGCAGCTCACACGTGGGGACGTGACGCTCGTGCATCGAGGGGTGGTCCCGGCCGAGCGGGCAACCGGGGGCGCCTGGGGCTTGAAGCGCCATCATCGAGTCATCGACCATCGAGGGGACGGCGTCGACGGGGCGATTTCGATTGTCGGCGTCAAGTACACGACCGCGCGCGGCGTGGCCGAGCAAGCCGTCGACCTCGCGTGCCGCAGGCTCGGGCACTCGTCGGCAAGCCGGACCGGCACCACTCCCCTGCCAGGTTGCGACATTGCGTCGGTCGAGATCGGGTTCTCGGAATTCCGCTCCCAGCATCCGGACCTGCTGGACGATTCACTCGCCCGGAGGCTCGTGGAAACGCACGGCAGCCTGTGGACCGGGCCCATGGGGTTGTGCAAGGCCGATCGCGGCCTTGCCGAACCGATCGCGCCTGCCTGCTCGACGCTCAGGGCGACCGTCGTGCATGCCGCCCGCAACGAGATGGCGGTGACGCTGACCGATGTCCTCGTGCGCCGAACAGGCCTTGGCGCGGCCGGCTATCCGGGTGAAGCCATCGTGGCTGGCTGCTCGGAGCTGATGGCCCGCGAGTGCGGCTGGGATCGCGCGCGCGAGGCGGCCGAACGCGACGCGCTCCTCAGGTTCTACGCGCCCGTCGAGCCGACGCGCTCGTAGGTTCACGCCGCGGCGAGCGTCGCCCGCGGAGGCTCAGAACGCCTTCTCACTGTCGAGCAGGATCGTGACGGGTCCGTCGTTGACGAGCTCGACCATCATGTGGGCCTGGAAGGTTCCCGTGGCAACCGCCACGCCCGATTCACGCAGCACCCGGACGACCTCGTCGAAGAGCAGCCGGCCGGTATCCGGCCGCGCGGCCTGATCGAACGAGGGTCGGCGGCCCTTGCGGCAATCTCCGTAGAGCGTGAACTGAGAGACGGCCAGCACCGCCCCACCCGCTTCCGTCAGGCTGCGGTTCAGCTTCCCTTCCGCATCGGGGAAAATGCGCATCTCGCGGATCTTCGAGGCGATGTAGGCCACCTCGGCAGGCCCGTCGTCACGACCGACGCCAATCAAGGCGACGAGTCCCACACCGATCTCGCCGACCGTTTCACCCTCGACCAACACCCGCGCCGATCGCACCCGCTGAACGACGGCCCTCACGGCTCATGTCCGGAGAGTTCGCGGGCGGTTTCTGCCACCGGATTGAGCCGCGTGTCGAGCAGGTGGCGTGGAGCGACGTTGGCGAGCGCCTTGAGCATCGAGGATTTCACGCCGGGGTGTTCGTGCTCGAGGTCGGCGATCATGCGCTTGACGCGCTGCCGCTGCAGGCTGAGATCGCCGCACGCCGAGCAGCAGCAGCCGATGACGGGCAGGTCGTTCTCCCTGCAGTAGACCCTTGCGTCGTGTTCCGACACGTACACGAGCGGCCTGATCACCGTATGCCGGCCGTCGTCCGCGACGAGCCGCGCGGGCATGGCCTTGAGCTGACCCGCGAAGAGCAGATTGAGCAGGAGCGTCTCGACGAAGTCATCCGCGTGATGCCCGAGCGCGATCTTGGTGGCGCCGAACTGGTCCGCGTAGCGATACAGCACGCCGCGCCGCAGTCTCGCGCACAGCGAGCAGGGCGTCTCGAGCGGGTCGAGCACGTCGTCGATCACTTCGCCGATCGACGTCTTCTGGATGTGATGTTCCCAGCCGCGGGCCGCGCAGGCTTCGGCGACGAGGTCGCTCCGGAACTCCGCGTAGCCGGAATCCACGGTGAACGCGACCAGCGAGAATCGAATCGGAGCGCGCTGGCGGAGGACGTCCAGGATCTGCATCAGCGCCCAGCTGTCCTTGCCGCCCGAGAGCCCGACCATGATCCGATCGCCGTCGGCGATGAGATCGAAGTCCACCGCCGCCCGCGTCACTTTCTTCGCGAGGCGGGCCTCGAGAGGAGTGCGGTACGCCATGGGGAGAACTCAGTCTACCGCAGCAGCAACGCCTCGAGGGCGGCGGGCCAGGTCATCCTCACGGCCACCGACGCGCCGTGCTGGCCAAGGCGCTCGGCAAGTCCGGCGTCGTCGGCCAGCCGGCGGATCGCCAGGGCGAGCGCCCCAGGCTCGGGCGCAGTCACGAAGCCGTTCGTGCCGTCGTTGACGAGCTCGGCCGGCCCTCCGCTGTCGGAGCAGGTCACGACCGCCTTGCCCGACGCGAAAGCCTCGACCGCCACCAGCCCGTAGTCTTCAGACAGGGGAGGAAACACCACCGCGCGGCATGTCGCATAGGCGTGAAGGAGGCCGTCCTCACTGAGCGGACCGGTCAGCCGGACTCGGCTCTCGAGCCCCAGCTCGCGCACGAGCGATTGCAGCCGGAGCGCGTCCTCGCCCTCGCCCGCAATGGCGCACCGGATGCCGGCCGCGTCGGGCTCGGCGAGCGCCCGGATGAGCAGATCCATCCGCTTGAGCGGCGTGAGCCTGGATACGGCTAGCAACTCGTCGCCGTAGCGGTCGCATCGGTAGGCCCGGGCAGGCGGAGGCGGATAGAGGACCTCCGACTTGATGCCGCCGAATCGCTCCAGCCGATCCTGGATCGTGCGCGACTGCGCGAAGAGCTTCGTGACGTTTCGCGTGAGCAGGTACTTGTCGGCGGTCCGGATGGCAGCGCGCCTCACCCGCTCCTTGATCCGCGCGCGCCAGGAGATCGACGCACTGAACCGGGGCCACAGATCGTAGTACTCGCGCATCCGGTGGTTGAGCCAGCACACGTGAAGGCGGTGGCGGACGGCATAGCTCGGGTAACGGAAGCTGATCACCTGGTCGACGGGGTGCCCGTCCTGGGTGGACCCGACATCCGTGAGCCAGTTGGCGAGGTAAGCGGAACCCTGCCGGCCGAATCGATTCTGGGGGGTCACCACCAGTTCGGCCTCGTGCCCGGCTTCGCGCAACGCCGCCACGAGCGCCCTGGCGATGACGAGATGCCCGCCTTCGGTGAAGAGCGGACTCGATGTGACGACGGCCACGCGCTTCACGGGATGAGCTCCGGCGTCACCTGCACGGCGAGGAAGCGCCGGTCGTCCGAGCCAGGCACTTCCAGCCTCGGCACGAACGCTCCAGTCGTCGAGATCGAGACCAGCCAGACGCGCGTTCCCTGGAACGGGAATCCGGCGTCGAGCGGCACGCGGATCTTCGTGGTCTGGTCCCGCTGCATGTCGACCGTTTCGCTCCACCAGCCCCGCGAAACCTTCACGCGCGTTGGCGACGCAGCCGTGGCGAGCGTGAGCTCGAGGAATGACGCGGGCTCGGCGCTCTTGACGAAGAATTCGGCGCGCGACTGGCCTCGCATCCAGAAGAACAGCCCCTCGCGCTTGTACGCATCGTCGTCCAGGAAGTAGATCTGGAAGCGACGATTCTGGCCGAACCAGATGCGCGGGTGATCGGGCTCGGTGTTGATCGGAATGTCGAAGACGAGCGTCAGCTCGACGGGCAGCAGGCGAAGCGGCCCCTGCTTGGCGGGCTCGCCGGGATAGTACGCCGCGAAGAACGGATTCAGCGTGATCTGCGCCGTGAAGATCGCACCGATCAGCCACGGCACGACGGCGACGAGCGCCGACTCCGTGGCGGGCAGCAGGAAGAGCAGCACGCCGTAGGTGCTCATGAAGTAGCGATTCCCCACGGACCCGCCGCCGCCGTTGTAGGTGTACGGCACCCAGACGATGAGCAGCAGGATCTCCGCCATCACCGCGCCGAAGACCAGCCACTCCCACTTTGGACGCCTTCGCCACTGCCAGAGGAACAGCCCCATCGCGAACACGGCCGGAAAGTAGTACGGCAGGATGCCCGCATACCGGCCGATGAAGAAGTAGGCCAGGTTGTGCGACAGGAGCGTCCAGAAGACGCGCTTGTCGAAGATGATCCCTTCGTGGATCTTGTCGGTGACCTTGTCCTTCCCCGCCGAGAACTCCATCGAAGCGTTCTGGAATGGATAGTCGCCGTAGAAGGTCCTGCGGTCGCCTCCCTGGTAGTTCCACTCGCCCGAGATGGCGATGTTGCCAGCGAGCAGAACCGCGCCGGTCAGACCGTAGAGCACTCCTGCGATGAGTCCGCGTTTCCACTGGCGTCGCATGGCCATCATCGCCAGCATCGGCAGGACGAGGAGCAGGCAGGTCGGCTTGGAAAAGGTCGCAATGGCGAGGAGCACGATTGCGGCCAGGTCGGAGCCTGGCTTGAACGCCCACCGCAGCCACTTCGGCGCCGAGGCTGGATCAGCGACCTCCTTGTAGAGCCAGCAGAAATACCCGAGGACGACCAGGGCCAGGTTGAACAGTTCCGGCGTCATCCACACGAAGTAGGCCGGCGCCACCGAGGCCATCAGAAACCCGGTCGAGAGCACGAGCGCCGGCAGCGTCGACATCCGGGCATTGAGGAACAAGTAGCCTGCGAGCAGCATCGACGCGAGCAGAAGGGCGTGAAAGACGAGGAACCCGTTCGTCCTGAAGACCGCCACGAACGGCGCCGCGAACGCGGGGTACGCGTAGTTCTTCCCGTAGAAGAGCTCCGTCGTATCCGGAATCGGCGTCGAACTGAGGTGAACAAACGGCACGCGCCCATCGAAGACGACGCCGGCGGCGCTTCCCCGCTTCAGAAAGATGCCGTTCGGCCCAGACGGGAATTCCCGATACGTCCGCACCAGATCCTCGCGCCGGTACTTGAGGTCGTGGTCGCTGACGATGCTGTGCGTCATCAGGTAGTAGGTGGCTTCGTCGCTCTGAAACCCGAAGGCCGCGCGTGGGAAATCGACCGAGACTCCCCAGCCTGCGTACAGACACAGCAGGAGCAGCGCCGCCACCACTCCCGGCGTGGCATCGGACCGGCGGCGCCCCGTCGCTCGCGTCTCCGGTTCAGCCGCCTTCGGCGCTTCCTGTTCGTTCGGCATGACTGATATCAGCGGACCTGCCTACACGGTTTCCGGACTATCGGCGTCCAGGAATGAGAGATCGGCCTCGAGCGCCCCACGCCGGCGCGTGCGGCGGGAGGTCTCGTGCAGGATCGGATAGAGCCTCTCCATCTTCCGGACGAACGTCATGATGTCGTATCGCCGGCTCGTGATCCGCGCGTTCGCCGAGAGTCTCGAGCGCTCCTCCGGCTGGCCCATGAGCGTGAGGATCTGGTCCGCGAGCGCGCGCGCATTCCGCTTGGGGACGATACGGGCGTCGCGCCCGTCGGTGAGAATGTCGAGCAAGCCGTCGGCATCGGTCGCGACGATTGCGCGCCCGGCGGCCATCGCTTCGAACGCCGTCAGCGGCGTGCCTTCCCAGAGCGAAGGAAAGACGCTCATGTCGAATCCCGACAGCAGCCGCGCCACGTCGCGCTCGAATCCCGAGAATACGAAGCGGTCGCCGAGGTTCAGGCGGCGCGCCTGTTCTTCGAGTGAGGGGCGCAGCGGCCCTTCTCCGACGAGGAAGAACTTCGCGTCCGGTTTGGCGTCCAGGACCATCCGGGCCGCATCGACCAGGTATTCGTTGCCCTTGGAGTCGTGGAGCCGCGTGACCGTGCCAATCGCGAACTCGCCCGGTAGCAACCCCAGTTCCCGGCGCACCGCCGCCACGTCCTCCGACGATCGCACGCCGCTGAACTCGTCGATCGGGGCGCCGAGGTAAACGAGCTTCACCCGCTCCGGTTTCACGAGCCTGGCCTTGATGACGAAGTCGACCGTGCTCTTCCCGACGGCGAGAGCGAGATCCGTGAAGGGTGCGAGCGCGCGGTCGGCGACCTTCTGGAACCACGGCGTATCGGTCAGATTCGCGTGCTCGTGCAGGATAGTGGGAAGCTTGCGGATCGCCGCGGCCGCCCGCCCGAAAGTCGTCGCTCCGTAGCCGTGCATGTGCAGGAGGTCGATCTTCTTGCGCGTCGACCACCTTAAGCAGCGCCGTCAGCGTCGACGGATCGAACTTCGACTTGTGCAGGTAGGTGATGTCGACGCCGAACGACTCGAGCGTCTCCTCGGAGAGGTCCTTCTTGCGCAGGCTCACGAGCGACACGTTGAAGCGGGACGGGTCGAATCGCGGGATCATCCACGCGAACAGGCGCTTCACGCCGTGCATCCTCGAGCCTTCCCAGCCGAGGTGATCGCAGATCTGGAGGATGTTGAGCTTGCCGTCGGTCATGATGCGCCGCTTGCCGACGCGGGCGACGCCGCCCGCGTCCCGATCAGTTTTGCCGGGACCCCCGCCGCGATCGCGCAGCGCCGGCACGTCGTCCCGGACGACGGCCTGCGCACCGATGATCGCGTTGGCGCCGATCGAGACGCCGTCGAGGATCTTGGCGCCCGAGCCCATCCACACGCCCTCGCCGATGGCGACGCCTTTCGAGGATCGCTCCCCGGCGAGCACCGGCTTGGACGTATCGCTGAAGTCGTGGTCGCCGCCGACGACGTAACAATACGCCGCGAGCAGCGTGTCGGCGCCAATCGTCACGCGGCTCGCCGAGAACACCTCGCAGTTGAACCCGATGTTCGCCCGATCGGCCAGGACGATGTCGCCGTTCTTGCACGAGAGAATCGTGTTGCGCCCCACGAAGACGCCGCTGCCGATGGTGATGCCCTCGTTCGCCTCGCCCTTCGCGTCGAGCAGGCACTGATCGTCGATGACGACGTTGTCGCCGATGCGGATCTTGGCCGGATGGCGGAGCACCACGTTCTGGCCGAACACCACGTTCCTGCCGCACGCGCCAAGAAGGCGCGGGTAGAGGGTCTTCCGGAGGACCAGCCCCAGCGCGCCTGGAACCGACTGGCTGAAGAGCGTCACCAGTTCGTGCTTGAGGAGCGCGCCAATCCCTGGCCTGCCCACCACGAGCCGCGCGTACTTCGAGAGCGCCGAGGTGCGCTGGTCGAACAGTTGCTCCTGCGCCTTCGGGATCTCCCTCGTTTCACTCATTGCCCGGCTCGCCTCTCTCCAATCCGCTGGATCGTCCCGTCACAGCCACCCCTCAGCCCGGTACCACGCAAGCGTACGCCGCACACCTTCGCGCAACCCGACCTCCGGGTTGAATCCGAGCTCCGCTCGAGCCTTCGAGATGTCGAACGCCCGGCTCTTCGTGAAGAAATCCACGCGCCGGCGGTAGATCGGGGGCTCGACGCCAAACGGCACGCAGACCGCCTCACAGAGCGCGCCGGCGATCCAGACCGGCCAGACCGGCAGGTGCATTCGCACGGGCGCGACGCCGGCCTCCTCGGCGATGAGCGCGACGAGCGCATTGAGCCGCGTGACTTCCCCTCCCGCCAGGATGTAGGTGCGGCCGGCCGCTTCCCTCACTTCTCCGCATCGGCGAAATCCCTCGACCAGGTCGTCGACGTAGGTGACATGGTAGAAGATTTCACCCTTACCGAGCGTGACGAATCGCCGCCGGGCGACACCGCGGAAGAGCTTCAGCAGCCTCCTGTCACCAGGCCCGTAGATACCGCTCGGCCTCGCGATGACCAGTTCCAGGCCTGTTCGTTCGGCCGCCGCCCTGGCCAGCCGCTCGCCGTCGAGCTTGGTGCGCTGGTACTCGTCACCGGGCCGGAGCGGCGCTTCCTCGTTCGCCGGCGGATGTTCGACGTCGCCGTGGACGCCGACCGTGCTGCAGTGGACGAGCCGCCTGGCTCCCGACGCCTTTGCGGCTTCGACGAGCGAGGCGACCGCCGTCGCATTGACCGCAGCGTATTCGGCAGCCGACACACCGGCCTGCCGGTAGATCGCCGCGATGTTGTAGATTACGTCGACGCCGTCCGCGGCCCGCGCCAGCGAGGCGGGATCCCGCAGATCGCCCTCGGCCGGCTCGATCCCCTCGAGGCCTGGTGGCAACCCCCGCCCTCGTCCGCGCCTGATCAGCGCGCGCACGCGATGTCCGCCATCGCGGAGGGCGCGGGCGAGGTGCCCGCCGGTGAACCCGGTGGCGCCGGTTACGAGGATGCGCATCGTTCCGCCACGATCGTCACCGGCGATCCGAACACGCGCAGCAGCCCGATGCTCGCGAGCGCACGTTCGACACCCTCGGTGAATCCGCGCGAGTTGACAAGCTTGTGGAACGCGATCGGCAGGACGAACTGGCGGTGCCGTCCGACGATACGAAACCCGTTGGCCTCGACTGCGGCCTGCACCTCGGCGTAGCGAAGCACCCGGTACGACTCGACCTTCTTGCTGACGAGCCCGAGCAGGCCGCGGCCGGCTGCCTGCAGAGCGGCGGCGCTCATGGCCGCCGGGAAATCGAAGACGACGCGGCTTCGCGACACCCGGCACATCTCGGCGATGCAGCGTCTCCAGTCCGGCGTGTGCATCAGCACGCGGAGGCTGACCGAGGCGTCGAAGTGCGCATCCGGGAACCCCAGGGCGTGAGCGTCCCCGACCTCGAATTGCGCCGGAAGGCCCAAGGACTGCGCGCGCTCCCGTGCCACCCGGAGCATCTCGGACGACGCGTCGATGCCGGTCACCGAGGCGCCTTTGCTGCGCGAGCGCCAGCGCAGCGCGGCCGGTGCCCGTGCCAACGTCGAGCACCGACTGGCCCGCCAGTTCGCCGAGGAAACTGGACAGCACCTGCTCCTGCGTTTCGGCGAGCATCGCGCCGATGGCACCTCCGAACCGCGCCCGGTCGAACTGCTCCGCCATCGATCGATCGGCGTAGAGCCGATAGCTGTAGTGGTCGCGATCGATCCCGCTCTCGCGGCCGCTCCGCGGACGGCGCGATGCCGGCGCTTTGCCTTTCACGCAGAATCTCCCGCCCCGGCAGCAGACAGGAGTTCGATGGAGCGCCGCACCTTTGCCAGGTACGCTTCGTAGGTGTATTTCGTTTCCGCCAGCTCGCGGGCCTTCCTGCTGACCGAGGCGGCCAGCTCGCGGTTGAGGATCGCGTCGGCGATCGCGTTTCCAAACCCATCCGGCGTCGGGTCGGACAGGATGGCGACCTCGCCGTCAAGCACCTGCGTGTGCGTCAGCAGATTGGTCGCGACGATCGGCCGGCCGGCGCGGAGGTATTGGTAGATCTTGAGCGGCGTGTTCTTGCCGCGGCTCCTGGGCGACACGAGAACGGTCGCGGCGTCCAGGAAGGCGGGGATCTCCTCCGAAGGCTGCTCGCCGGTGAACACCGCGGCGGTTCCGATTCCCGCCCGCTCGGCGTCCGCTTTCGCTTGCGCGACCTGGCCGGGGTGGCCGCCGACCACGACCAGCGTGGCGGTGGGCACCCGCCGAAGCGCCACCGCCATCGCATCGAAGAGCAGGTCAAGCCCTTGATACGCTTCGAATGTCCCGGTGTAGAGGACGAGCGGCACATCGGCCGGGAACCCGAGCCGGCCGCGAACGGGATTGGTTCCATCGATCGGCCGAGTCGCGCCTGCGCCGGGCGCATTCTCGATCAGCACGGTCCTCGACCGGGCGTCTA
This sequence comes from uncultured Acidobacteriota bacterium, assembly GCA_963695795.1. Classification (GTDB taxonomy): domain Bacteria; phylum Acidobacteriota; class Vicinamibacteria; order Vicinamibacterales; family JAKQTR01; genus CAVOHU01. The sequence continues at coordinate 284,339 of CAVOHU010000006.1, forward strand.
TGCCCCTGACGACCTCACCGAGATACCGGCAAATGACGATGACGACTCGGGATCGCGTGATCATCTGGCGCTCGAGCCAGCGAAAGAGCGCCAGCAGCAGTTTCGATCGGCTGAAGCGGAAGTTCTCCAGCTGCTCTGGCAGGCTCGAATGCATGTCGTAGAGGTGCGGCAGCTTCAATCGTGACGCCACCAGGATTCCGATGGCCGCACCTTCCTCGTGCGACTGGACCAGATCGTACCGGCCCCGCCGGGCGACGCGGAACGCCTTCAGCGCCAGCAACGCATCGAGAGGGAGCTTGGCCCACGACGGCCCGATCCTGACGCGTCTGACGAAGGGCGGCCGGGCCGATCTGAAGATGCGGAGGCCGGGCAGGGAGACGTCCTGCCCGAACGGGTAGGTCACCAGGTCGACGGTATGGCCGAGATCAACCAGGGCCCGAATCCGGTGGAACTCGCTGAACGGGGTCCCCCGGGGCTCGAAGAACGGCTCAGGGGCGATCATCAGGATACGCATCGGTTGGGTGGTCCCGTTCGGCGGCCGATCTCGGGCTCGGTGCCCGGCACGGGCAATCGACCGATTGTAGGGGACGCGTCAGGAAACGTCAACGCGGCGCGGTCCGGAACTCCCCTGCCTTGAAGCCTTTAGAGGTGGACACGCGGCGAAGGCCCATGATAGCCTCCCTTGGGCGGCAAGCAGGAATTCCTTCGCTCTGCCTCAGGAACCGCTCCCGATACGCATGATGGAAGACGCCGATCAGCCTCAGGCTCCGAGCCGCGCCCGCCGACTCCTCATCCTCATCCTGAAGATCGTCGTCAGCGTGGGTCTCCTCGCCTTCCTCTTCAGCCGGATGGATCTGGCGCACCTTGCCGGCTACCTCCGGCGGGCGTCGGCACTCTGGCTCGCCATGGCCCTCGCGCTCTACGCGTTCATGCTCCTCGTCAGCACCTGGCGGTGGCACCTGCTGCTTCGAGCCCAGCACATCGACGTCCCGCCCAGGAGACTGCTGAACTCGTACCTGGTGGCCACCTTCTTCAACAACTTCCTGCCGAGCAACATCGGCGGCGACGTGATCCGCATACGTGACACGGCCCTTGAGGCCGGCTCCAAGACGCTGGCGACGACAATCGTCCTCATGGATCGCGGGTTGGGGCTGCTGGGACTGATCCTGGTCGGCGCGGTCGGCTCGACCGCGGTGTCGGCTCCGGGACAGGACGGATCCAGGCTCAGCTGGGTGTTGTGGCTGATCTTCGTGACCGGAACCGTTGCGGCCATGCCGCTCGTGCTCGCGCCGGACAAGGTTGGACGCCTGCTGGCCCCGCTTCGCATCTTCCACCAGGAGTGGGTCGACGAGCGGATCGCCCGGTTCACCGGCGCGCTCGGCAAGTTCGGCAATGCACCGCGATCGCTCGTGGCGTGCTTCTCGGGTGCGGTGTTGGTGCAGCTCGTGCTGGTCCTCTTCTACGCGGCCATCGTCCGCAGCATGAACATCCCCGTGCCGCCGGTGCACCTGGCGGTGATCGTGCCGATTTCGTTCGTGGTGCAGATGTTACCGGTTTCGGTGAACGGGTTCGGCGTGCGCGAGGCGACCTTCTCGTTCTACTTTTCCCGGCTCGGCCTCCCGCTCGAGTCCGCTGTCATCGTGTCGCTGGTCGGCGCGGGGCTCATCATCATCTTCTCGCTCTCGGGCGCACTGGCCTACATCAGCCGGCCCCATCGAACCGCCTGAGCGGATTGTCAGTGTGCATCGCCGCCGGCGGCGGCCGGGCGGCCGGTTGACCCCCGTGAACCCGGGGGCTACGATGAGAAGTCCGGACCCGATACTCCGGTGAAAGGTTCGCAGCGGCGGTATTTCAGCCGTATGCTGCGCGGGTGGCTGCGTGTGTGCGTGACTCGGGCCGCCATTCGCCCACGCCGGTGAATCCCGACGATCTGGCGTCGTTTGCATGTCCAAGAACACGTTTCGCCTCCAATACCTCGCCAAGGCAGCGGCCGGCGTTCCGCGTGACCTCGTCAACACGTTCGTCGCGGGAAGGATCAAGCCGATCCGGCCGACCGTTCTGATCTTCAACTGCACGTTTGTCTGCGACGCGCGCTGCGAGATGTGCAGCAACTGGAAGCGCGGCGACCGCAAATCGGACATGACGCTCGACGAGATCGATCGCGTCATGGCCCACCCCTTCTGGGGCGCGGTCGAGAACCTGAACATCTCGGGAGGCGAACCGACCACCCGGAACGACCTGCCCGAGATGGTGGAGATCTTCGCGCGGCGGCTGCCGCGGATGCGCAAGCTCGGCATCAACACCACGGGGTTGACGCCGCAACGGGCCATTCCGCAGATGACGCGGATCGTCAAGTACCTTTCGGAGCGGCGCATCCCGGTGAGCGTGCGGGTCTCGCTCGACGGCATCGGCGACATCCATGACCAGGTGCGGAACGTCAAGCGCGGGTTCGACAAGGCCTGCCAGACCATCGACGCGATGGCGGCGCTCGCGGCCGAGTACCCGAACTTCCAATTCGGCCTCGCGGCGACCATCTTCGCGACCAACATGAAGGACGCCGAGCACATCCTCGAGTGGTCGAAGGCGCGCAACCTGGACGTCGTGTTCAACATGCTCCGATTCACCGATGCGATGCTCGGGAACAAGAACCTCGAGGAGCGCATCGGGCTCAAGCGCCAGGAAGAGGAATTCATGCGCCAGTTCTTCCTCGCGAGGGTCGAGGAAGAATCCGTGCTGAGCGGCCAGGCCTTCATGTACCTGCACTATGCCGACATGATCGCGAACGGCTACTTGCGCACGATGCCCTGTCCGTTCCGCTCGCAAGGGCTGCTGCTCAACCCGGACGGCACGCTGTTCTACTGCGAGAACTCCAAGCCGCTCGGCAACGTGCTCGAGAAGGAAGCGGAGGCGCTCTACTTCGACGCCGGCCACATCGCCGATCGCGCCACCTTCGAGCAGACCATCTGCAAGAACTGCCTCAGCCCCTGTCAGGTGAATGTCGGCGCGATGAAGCAGTTCGTGCCGTATGCGAAATTCCTCATGCGGGCGTACCGGATCAAGCGCGATCCGAGCCGGCACCTGGCCACGCTCCCTCCACCTGCCCCGTGAGCCGCCCGACGCTCGGCGGCGTCCTTCGCGTGCTCGTGGCCGCCGGACTGACGGCGGCAGTGCTTTGGAAGAGCCACCCCTCGGACGTCCTCGCGGCTGCCTCCGCCGCGGACTGGCGGCCGATGGGCGTGGCCGCGCTGCTCGTCATCGTCGATCGGTCGTTGATGGCGTACCGGTGGCTCGTGCTGCTCCGGCCGTTCCTGGGCCCGGAGGGGCCCGGCCTGGGCGTGATCATGCGGGTCTTCTTCGTCTCGAGCTTCGTCGGCACGTTCCTGCCGGCCAGCGTCGGAGGCGATGCGGTGCGGGCCATAGCGCTCTCGCGTCACCACGTGCCGGGCGCCGGCGCGCTCGCCTCTGTCGCGATGGACCGCATCCTCGGCGTGCTCTCGCTGCTCGTGATGGCGCTCTCGGGACTCTACCTCGCGCGGCATCTCGCCCTCGACCCGATCGTCCTCGCCGCGCTCGGGGTGACGGCCGTGGCCTGCGCACTCTCTGCGGTCCTGGTCTTCAGCTCCCGGGCCGAGGCGGTCGGGCGATCGATCTGCGAACGGCTTCCATGGGCTCGCGCGCGCCAGCTCGGCGTCAAGGTGATCGAGGCGGTGCAGCTCTACGCGTCCCGCCGCGGAGACCTGCTCAACGTCCTGGTCGGCTCGATCGGCGTCCAGGTGTTGCGAGTGCTGCAGGCGTATTATCTCGGTCAGGCGCTCGGGATTTCGGCTCCGCTCTCCGCATACTTCGCGTTCATTCCCCTGATTCTCCTGGTGATGCTCCTGCCCGTCACGGTGAACGGACTCGGCACGAGCCAGGCGGCCTTCGTGTGGTTCTTCGCCCAGGCGGGCGTCGGCAGGCCCGAGGCCTTCGCGCTGTCGATTCTGTTTGTCGGGCTCGGGGTGATCGGAAATCTACCGGGGGGACTGCTCTACGCGACTGGCGGCCTGCTGTCGGACACGAAGGACGCCTCCTCAGCCTGACGATCCGACACCAGTCAGCGCCTGTCCGGCGGGCGCTTCGATCACGTCGCGAATGACGTAGGTCGTTTTCGCCTGGGACTCGTGGTAGGTCCGGGCCTGCATCTCGGCCAGCAGGCCGAGCGTGATGAGCTGCACGCCCGTGAAGATGAACAGGACACCCATCAGCAGGAGCGGCCGATTGGCAATCGACTCGTTGCCGAACAGCCGCAGGTACGCCAGGTAGCCGGTGATGAGCGTGCCGAGCCCACCCGTGATGATCCCGACCAGGCCGAACATCTGCAGCGGCCGCGTCGAGTAGCTCAACAGGAACTTGACCGTCAGCAGGTCCAGCACGACGCGAATCGTTCTCGAGATGCCGTAGTTGGACTTGCCGTGGCGCCGCCGGCGGTGGTTGACGACGCGCTCGACGATTTTGACACCCTGCTCGCTCGCGATCGCCGGCAGGAACCGGTGCATCTCACCGTAGAGCTTCAACGGCTTGACGACCTCGGCGCGGAAGACCTTCAGCGAGCACCCGTAGTCGTGCAGCTTCACGCCCGTCGTGAACGAGATGATCGCGTTGGCGATCATCGACGGCAGCCGCCGGTTGAGAAATGGATCCTGTCGCTTCTTCCGCCAGCCCGCCGCGATGTCGGCCCCCTTCTCGATGAGGTCGACGAGCGATGGCAGGTCCGCCGGGTCGTTCTGCAGATCGCCATCCGCGGTGGCGATGTAGCGGCCGCGCGCGTAGGCAAATCCCGCGGCGAACGCCGCTGTCTGCCCGAAGTTCCTTCGAAACCGGATGATGCGCCAGCGAGGGTCCTTCCGCTGACACTCCGCGAGCAGCTCGAAGCTACTGTCGGTGCTCCCGTCGTCCACCGCGATGACTTCGTACGGGCGTCCCCAGGCCACGAGCGCCGCGGTCAGCTCCCGGTACAGATCCGGGAGGTTGGCCGACTCGTTTCGAATGGGGATGACAACAGACAGGTCGATTGAGTTCGCCATGTGTCGCGGCCACGGATCGGTCGTGCGTGCTCGGGATTATAGATTCGGCCGCAATTGGCGGTCAATCGACGGGAACGTCTGAATCACGCGTTGTGAGGTACAGTTGGGAGCGGCGTTCTCGTGACAACCGCAACCTCAGCACGCGCCCGCCGAACCTTCACCTCGCTGATGACGTCGCTCTCGCGTCCGGCAAGGCTGCCATGGGTTCTCGCGATCGGCGCCCTGGGACTCGGTGCCTGGGCCGCGATCCTCTATTCGCAGTCGGGGCTCGCGCTCAGCCACTATGACGCGAAGGCCCACCTCGTCGTCGCCCGCCGCATCATCGACAGCATCACCCCGGGGTGGGTGCAGATCGGCGCCGTCTGGCTCCCGCTGCCGCACCTGTTGAACGTGATTCCTGTCCAGGTAGACCTGTTCTACCGGACCGGCGCCTTCGCGATCGCCGTCTCCGTGGTGGCGTTCGCGACGGCGTGCTTCATCGTGGCGCGGCTGGTGTTGTGGGCTTCCGGATCGGGGTCCGCGGCCATCTTCGCCGTGCTCGTGCTGGCCCTCAATCCCGACCTGGTCTACCTCCAGGCCACGCCGATGACCGAGCCGCTGCTCATCGCGCTCATGCTGCTCTCCGTGTGGTGGTGCATCCAGGCGTTCAGCGACGGGTCCTCCCGCCATCTCCGGCGGGCCGGGCTCGCGGTCGCCGGGGCGTTCCTGACGCGCTACGAGGCGTGGCCATTCACGGCCGCGCTCCTCGGACTCGGCTGGCTGGCGATGATCCGGATGGGCGTGCCGTGGCGCGAAGCGCTCCGCAGGGCGGCACGTGTCTCGGTCTATCCGCTCGTCGCATTCGGCGGGTTCCTCCTCCTCAGCCGAATGACCGTGGGCGCATGGTTCGTCGCCTCGGGGTTCTTCGTCGCCGAGAATCCTGTGATGGGGCATCCGATCGACGCAGTGCTGACCGTGTGGCGCGCCACGCACGAGCTGACCAGCTATCCTCTGCTCATCCTCGCGACCGCCGGCGCAGCGGTCGTGATTGCTGTGGCCGCACGCGAATCCCGGCGCGCCATGGTCGCCTTGCCGCTCGCGCTCATGGCCGTGGGTGTTCTGCCCGTCTTCGCGTTCTACGACGGCCACCCGTTCCGCATCCGCTACATGATTCCGCTCATGCCTGCGATGGCGGCACTGACCGGCATGGGCATCGGTCTCCTGGGCCGCGTTCGGGTTCCGGCGCTGGCGATTGCGACTGTCGCGCTGATTCTCGGACCCCGCCCGTTCGACGCCCGGGCGCCCATGGTCCTCGAGGCGCAGTGGGACACGCCGAACCGGCTCGGCCGGCAAGCCGTGACATCCGTGCTCATCAAGGACTACGACGGCGAGCCCATCATGGCCAGCATGGGATCGCTCGCGCACTACATGCAGGAACTGTCGCGGGAGCGATTCGCCCTGGACGAGTTCCTGCACGAAGGGAACGGGGACATCTGGCTCTCGGCGCTTGTCGCCCCCTATCCGCACGTGGGATGGATTCTGATCGAGGAGAAGGCCGAAGGCGGCGACATGCTGGCGGGAATCGTGAAAGCGCGTCCTGAGTTTCTGCGGGGGTTCAACCGGGTCGCCGAGGGCGGCGGTGTGGCGCTCTATCGACGGAGCGCCACACCGGCCATCCGAAGGCCATCAGGCGGCGAGTCTGGCGGATCTTAGAATCCGATGCGCAGCGTCAGGAGCGTCGTCCATCCGCCGAGGTCGATGCGGTCGCCATAGAACTCGTTGAGGTCCAGCTTCCCTTCCGCTTTCTGATATCGAACCTCGAGCCCCGCGCCAAAGCGGCGGGTCCAGTTGAAGCGCGCTCCAAAGACCGCGATCGGGCCGACCGCGGTCCCGGTGCCCACGTAACGACCGCGGAAGATGGACTCGTCGGTGAAGTCGACGAACTCACCGGTCTCGGAGTACCTGAACAGGAACACGCCGACTCCACCACCGAGGTACGGCTCGACCGAGCGGCGACGCCCGAACGGAAGCAGCCGCACGGTCGCGGTGAACGGGATCACGCGAAGCCGTAGATCCTGAGCGACCTCACTCCCGTCTTCGTTGACCCACTGGTCGTACACGCTCGGGACGGTCCTGGCGTAGTAGCTCGCCCCGACGCCGGCCTCGAGGAAGCGGCCGAGGTCGACCAGGAACTCCGCCCCGACGGTACCGCCGGTGAAGTCCTTGAATTGGAAGAACAGGTATTGCCGATCCTGGAGCAGGACATCGTTTGTGACCCTGGTGTCTTCGCCCTTCGGCACGAATGCGCCGACACTGATCACCAGCGACTGCTGAGCGTAGCTTGGTGCGCCGAGCAGCATCACGAGGCCGGCCGCTAACAGGAACGTGAGAAGTCCACGGTTTCGCATGACGGTCTCCATTCGGGTCGAGGCCGATCCACTCGCTCGGACGGCCTGCGGCGGCGCCCCCGAACCGGCTGGAACGGTCCTGTTTCGGGCCCGGCCGCGTCCCCCGCGGCGGGTTGGAGCAGGATCGATGCCAGGTTTCGACGGGCCTTTCCAGCGAAATCGGGCCGTCTCTTGCCGATTCCTGTCCCGGCGGGGTGTCACATCGTCCGATTTCGTGAACGGCTGGGCTCCAGCCCACCGATCGTGCGCAGCATCTCGCCATGGATGCGGCCGTTCGACGCGACGACGTTCCCGGCCATGATGTCCACCGGCGATCCGTCGAATCCCGTGACCATCCCGCCGGCTTCGGTCACGATCAGGCTGGCCGCGGCCATGTCCCATGGCTTGAGGCGGCGCTCCCAGAACCCGTCCATGCGCCCGGCGCCGACATAGCACAGGTCGAGGGCGGCCGATCCGAGCCGCCGAACCGCCTGGGCCTTCGACGTGAACGCTCCGAAGAGATCCAGAATGTCGCCCGGATCCTGGTGAATATCGTAGGGGAATCCCGTGACGAGAATCGAGTCCAGCAATCGCGCGGCCGACGAGACCTGGAGACGAACGCCATTGAGAAACGCGCCGGTCCCGCGCTCCGCCGTGAACAGTTCGCGACGGCTCGGATCGAGCACCGCAGCGACTTCGATCCGCCCCTCGCTCTCGAGCGCGAGCGACGCGGAGAAGATCGGCAGCCCGTGCGCGTAGTTCGTCGTGCCGTCGATCGGGTCGAAGATCCACCGCGCGGCGGGCTTCGTTCCTGCGGCCGGCAGGGCCGAGGTTTCTTCGGCGAGGATTTCGTGCGCCGGGAACCGCCGGGTGATCTCGGCGCGGAACATCGCTTCGACGGCGAGGTCGACCTCCGTCACGAGATCGATTTCCCCCTTCTTCCGGATGTCGTGCGTCCGGCCGAAGCCCGCCATCTGGATTTCACCGGCTCGCAGGACGATATCGATGGCCGTCGCGAGCAGCCGCGGATCGTGCGTCTGGGATGTCGATGGCACCGTCAGGACCTGCGAACGAGTTTCTTCACCATGCGGACTTCGGTTCCGCCCTCGGGGGCGCGGTGGATGTCCACCTCGTCCATGAAATTGCGCATGAAGAAGATGCCGCGCCCGCTCGACTTGAGGAGGTTCTCGGGGGCGAGCGGATCGGGCAGCGCCTCGACCTCGAATCCCTCGCCCTGATCCCGGATCCGGACGACAAGTTCGGTGGGCTGGTCGGGCGGCCGCAGGCCGAACTCCACGAAGACGTGCTTCGTGACATCGTGCCGGTTTCCGTGCTTGATGGCGTTGATGACCGATTCGCGGATCGCCACTTCCATCCAGCCGATGGCGTCCTCTTCGAGATTCGCGAGCCTGCCGATATGGTCCACGACGAGCTGGACGAGATCGAGCATCTCGAACCGGCTGCCGAACTGGAGCCTGATGGTGGTGCCGTTGCGCGAATGGGCCATGTCGATGGTCAAGGCGGCAAAGGAACAGCGCGTGAATACCATATCCCGGAACGGCCGGGAAACGAACCGGATCTTCCGCAGGTGGCCGGGCCGGCGTCTCGAGCCCGCCCGCTCAGTCGGAGATGGTATATTGCGCTGGTGGATTTCGCGCCGACAAAAAGCGTCGATCCCGCCTCCCGCGTCGCCGGAATCGTCACGGTACCCGGCGACAAGTCGATCTCGCACCGGCTCCTCATGCTCGCCGCGCTCGCAGACGGCCGGTCGGAGTTGCACGGCCTCGCGCCTGGCGCGGATTGCCGCGCGACGCGTCAGTGCCTCGCCGGGCTCGGAGTTCAGTTGACGGCTTCGACAGGGATCGCAACCGGTGGCGACGTCCTCTTCGTCGAGGGGCGCGGGCTCGGCGGCCTGACGCCGGCCCCGGAGCCGCTCGACGCGATGAACTCTGGCACCACGACGCGCCTGCTCGCGGGCATCCTGGCTGCGCATCCCTTCTCGACCACGCTCACAGGAGACGAGTCTCTCAGCCGCAGGCCGATGCGGCGGGTGATCGACCCGCTGCAGCGTATGGGAGCGCGCATCGAGTCGTCTCGAGGTTGCCTGCCGCTCACCGTGCATGGCGGCCCCCTGAAGGGAATCACGTTCACTCCAGAGGTACCGAGCGCACAGATCAAGAGCGCCGTGCTCCTCGCCGGCCTCCACGCGGATGGCTGCACGACGTTGCGCGAGCCTTCGGCCACCCGTAACCACACCGAACTGGCGCTTCGCGGCTTCGGCGTCGATGTTCAGGTCGCCTCCTCGGGCGACGTCACTCTGCACGGCGGCCAGCGCCTGCATCCTTGCCGCGCGCGCGTGCCGGGCGATCCGTCGTCTGCCGCCTTCTGGGCGGTCGCGGCGGCCGGGCTTCGAGGCTCCGACATCGAGATTCGCGACGTCGGCCTGAACCCGACCCGGCTGGCCTTCATCGAGGTTCTTCGCCGCGCGGGAGCGCTCGTCGACCTGGAGTCCGGGACCTCTGACGGCCTCGAGCCCGCCGGGACGATCCGCGTGCGGCACGCCGCGCTCCGCGAGATCGCCGTCGATCCCGCCGAGGTGCCCGCGCTTATCGACGAGCTCCCTGCCCTGGCAGCGCTCGCGACTTTCGGCGGAGCGATGACGGTCCACGGGGCAGCCGAATTGAGAGTCAAGGAAAGCGATCGGATCTCTGCGCTCGTTGCCGGGCTGCGATCGCTCGGCGCGTCGGCGGACGAATTCCCCGACGGCTTTGCGATCGACGGCTCCAGGCCGCTTCGCGGAGGCGTGGCCGACGCGTGCGGCGACCACCGGCTCGCCATGGCGTTTGCCGTCGCGGCACTCGGCGCGCGCGGACGGTCGGCCATTCTCGGCGCCGACGCGGTGGCGGTCTCGTACCCAGGCTTCTTCCAGACGCTCGAGTCGATTCGAACGTGAGAACCGACAAGATCTACTTCGTCGGCTTCATGGCGTCTGGCAAGACGTCGGTCGCACGGGCGCTCGCCGCGCGGCTCGACTGGCGTTCCGCCGACGTGGACGAGATGATCGAACGCCGGGAAGGCCTGACGGTTGCCGAAATCTTCGCCCGGCATGGCGAGCCGCACTTTCGTGGGGTGGAGCGGCAGGTCGTCGCCGAGCTGCTCCCGGAACGCCACCTCGTCGTCGCGACCGGAGGCGGGACCTTCGCCGACTCCGACACTCGCGCGGCGATCAAGTCGGATGGCGCGGTCATCTGGCTCGACGTGCCGCTTGCGGAACTCATCAGCCGCGTGCCACTCGACGGCAGCCGGCCGCTCGCAGCCGATCGGCGCCAGTTCGAGCAGCTGTTCGAATCGCGGCGCGCCGCCTATCAGCTCGCCCACGTCCGGCTGGCGGCTTCCAGAAAGTCGGTCGGCGAACTGGTGGATTTGGCGCTCGAATGGCTGGGAGAATAGATCCGGATGCGCTACCTCGTCCTGAGTGACATTCACGCGAATCTCGACGCACTCGAGTCGGTCCTCCACGCGGCCAATCGATACCCCTGGGACCGCGTCGTCGTGCTGGGCGACCTCGTGGGATACGGCGCTGAGCCCAACACGGTCATCGAACGCATCCAGCAGCTCGATCCGGTCGTGGTCGTCCGGGGCAACCACGACAAGGTGGCCGCGGGGCAGGACGATGCCGAGGCGTTCAACCCGGTGGCCCGCCGAGGCGCGGAATGGACCGCCGCCGCGCTGACCGAATCGAATCGCGCCTACCTGGCGGGCCTGGCGATCGGCCCGCAAGTCCTGGACGATCAGATCGAGGTGTGTCACGGCACGCCCTTCGACGAAGACGCCTATGTCTTCGACGAGCTCGACGCGCTGCGAGCGCTCCAGTCGGCCTCGCGTCCGATCTGCCTCTTCGGCCACACGCACTTTCCGATGGGTTACCGCCTGAAGGAGCGCATGCTCGAGCCGTTGATGATTGCGGGTGAGGAATCCGAGCTCCTGCCGATTGATCTGGATGCCGGCGCGCGCTACCTGCTGAACGTCGGATCGGTCGGCCAGCCGCGGGACGGAGATCCCCGCGCCGCCTTCGGCATCATCGACTCGGACAAGCTCGAGGTCACGCTCTGCCGGGTGGACTATCCTGTTGAGCGGGCCCAGCGCCGCATTCTCGACGCCGGGCTTCCCGAGGCCCTGGCCCACCGCCTCGAGATCGGCCGCTAAGCAAACGCCCGCGATTCGGAGTCGTGGCGAGTTGTAGCGCTCTTGAAGTTCCCCGTCGTCGGGTGGTCCCCCCGGAGGGCAGGTTGCGCCGTTCCCCGACCCGCGGCTTTACGGTGGATATCGCGGCGGTCGTCTACACAGCCGGGTATTTCCTGTGGCTCGCTGTTCGCACGCCGGGCACGGCCGGCACTGAGCTGGTCAGCCTGTTCTGGTTCCTGCCCCTGGGTCTCTGCGTGTCCTGGGCGTACTGGAGGAATACCGGCCATGCCGCTCCGGATCGACCCACCAGGCTGGCGTGGACCGGGCTCGCGATTGCCGCGCTCGGCCTGTGGTTCACGGGCAACACCTGGTCGATGTACCTCTGGGTGGCGGGCCCGCGGCAATGGCCCGCGTGGCTGGACTGGCTGGAGGCCGCGCTTTCGTTATTCATCATAGGCTCCTACCTGACCTTCCCCGGCCGGCCGCTGGCGAAGGGCGCCCGCGCCCGGTTCCTCCTCGACGCCGGCCTGATCGTCGTCGCGGGCTTCGTCCTGGCCATCAGTTTTGCGCTCTGGACCCTCCCCAATCAGAGCGGGCCGGTGTGGAGCTACACCGTCGCCACCATCACCATCGACTGGGTGATGTTCGTGATTGCCGCGGTCGGGACGATCCAGAAGCGTGATGCGAGCATCCGCATCGCCCTTGCCATGTTGCTGGGAGCCCACGGGCTGACGCTCATCGCCAATTCCCGGCTCGCGAGCCTGCCCGCCTATCATTCCGGCGATCCCTTGGACGCGCTGTGGTTCATGGCGTGGGTTCTGAGATGGAGTGCCGCGCGCACCGCGTGGCATCGCGCACGGCTCGGGATCAACGCGGGCGAGGCTGATTCCACTCAGACCGCGACCGCGTTCCGGAGCAGCGTGTTCGCCTACCTGATGGTGGCAGGGACCTTTGTCCTGCTGGTCCTGCAGCTGTACTCGGGCAATCCGCAATTCGTGCGGCTGCTCGCGATGGTGACCATCGTCATGGTCGCGCTGTTGTTTCTCCGGCAGATCGCGGCGCTCTACGAAAACCGGCGGCTGTTCGAGGCGCAACTGGCGCAGGAAGGGCGATTCCGATCGCTCGTCCAGAATGCGTCGGATCTCATCGTGGTCGTCGACCGGGCCGGCTCGATCTCGTATGTCAGCCCATCTGGCGCGCGGGCGTTCGGAGAGGCTCCGGCGTTGAAGGTTGGAGCCGAGGCGAAAGGCCTCTTTCCGCCCGAAGACGCCTCCGCGCTCCTGGAGTCCGGAGAGACGGACACGATCGGGCCGCGCCGCGTTCAGTCCCGCATTCTCTCCGCTACAGGGGAGTGGCGCGAGATCGAGGTGGTGGCGACTGACCTTCGATCCGACGCGGCGGTGGAGGGCATCGTCCTCAACTGCCGCGACGTCACTGAACGCACGGCGCTCGAGCGGAAGCTGCTTCACGCGCAGAAGCTCGACGCGATCGGGCGTCTGGCAGGCGGCCTGGCCCACGACCTGAACAACGTCCTGGCCGTCGTTCGCGGGTATGCCGAACTGCTGCGCGACGACCTGCCGGCGGGTTCGAAGGCCTTCGAAGATCTTCGTCAGATCGAGCACGCGGCCGACAAGGCGTCGGGGATCACGAAGAAGCTGCTCGGCTTGAGCCGGAACCAGGCGGTGCAGCGAGGCAGCGTGGACCTGAATCAAGTCCTGCGGGGCCTCGAGCCGATTCTGCGGCAGGTCCTGACCGACGGCATCGAGATCGAGATCGAATGCGACCCGGCGCTCTGGCCAGTCAGCGCGGATCAGGGCCAGATGGAGCAGTTGCTGATCAACCTGGTGACCAACGCACGCGACGCCATGCCGCGGGGCGGCCACCTGCGGATCACCACCGTCAACTACTCCGGCCAGGACGTTCCGCGAACGGAGGGCGCTGTCCTTCCCCCGGGACCGTTCGTGGCGATCGCGGTGGCTGATGAAGGCGTCGGCATGTCACCCGAGGTCCAGGCGCGCGTCTTCGAACCGTTCTTCACGACCAAGCCGCCGACGAAGGGACTCGGCCTGGGTCTGTCGATGGTGCAGAGCATCGCGACCGAATCCGGCGGGTTCGTCCACCTGGACAGTGCGCCGGGCAGGGGCAGCACCTTCACGATCGTCCTGCCGCGGACGGGCGCCAGCGCCGTCGAAGCCGATGGCGCGGAACCGGCCGATGCCGGAGCGCTGCGCGGCCGATCGGTCCTGCTCGTCGATGACGAATTCGCGGTCAGAGCGGTGTCGCGGCGGATCCTCGAGCGAGAGGGGTGCCGGGTGTACGAGATGTCGTCCGCGGCCGACGCGCTCGAGGTCGCAGCCGACGGGCGAAACCACATCGACGCGCTCCTCACCGACCTCGTCATGCCACAGATGAACGGACGCGAGCTCATCGCCCGCTTCCGCCAGCAGCGCCCAGGCGTGCCCATCGTGTGCATGTCCGGCTTCGCTGACGCCTCGGACGATGCGAGCGATCTCGGCGAATCGGTGGTGGCGTTGATTGCCAAGCCCTTCTCGGCGGCAACGCTGGTGCGCGCGCTCGCGGGCCCACTCGCCTCGAGCGGCCGCGCACCCGTCCGAAAGTGATTCCCGTTCAGGGGTGAGCCGCCTGATCGGGATTCAGCAGGGCGCAGCCGGGTCCGACTTCAACAGCCGCGTTCGCCGAGCCTTGGTGGCGATACCGGGTTACGTCCGATCGAGCGCCTCGCGGACCTTGATTGCGAGCGATTCCCTCGAGAAGGGCTTCTGGATGAACGGGACACCATCCTCCAGAACTCCCTGACGGGCAATCACGTCGGCCGTATGGCCCGACATGAACAGGTGCTTCATGTGCGGGTAGTGCGACAGCAGGCGCGTGGCGAGGTCGCGGCCGTTCATGTCGGGCATCACCACGTCGGTGACCAGGAGACTGATCTCGCCCGCCTGCGCTCCGGCCACCTGAATCGCCTCTTCCGCCGCGCCTGCGGCCAGCACGGTGTAGCCCAGCCCTTCGAGCACGATCGTCGCCATGCTGAGAACGGCCGGTTCGTCCTCCACGAGCAGGATGGTCTCATGGCCGCGCATGGCGGACGGCGCCCGTCGGCTCTCCATCGCCGGTTTGCGATCGCCGCGATGCCGCGGGAAGTACACCGTCATGGTCGTCCCGCGGCCCGGTTCGCTGGAGACGTCGATGAAGCCGTCGTTCTGCTTGACGATGCCGTAGACCGTCGCCAGGCCGAGCCCCGTGCCCTTCCCAATCGCCTTCGTCGTGAAGAACGGCTCGAACAGGTGCGACAGCGTGTCCTTGTCCATCCCGCAACCATCGTCGTTCACGGCGACGCGGACGTACTCCCCCGGAAGGAACCCGGAGTGAAGCGCGCAGTACTCGGCGTCGAAGGTGGCGTTGTCCATCGCGATCGTCACCCGGCCGATTCCTGAAATGGCGTCCCGGGCGTTGACGCAGAGGTTGGCCAGGAGCTGATCGATCTGCGAGGGGTCCACTTTGACCCGCCAGAGATTGGAGGCCGGCTGCAACCTGAGCCGGACGTCCTCGCCGATCAGCCGTTGGAGCATCGTGACCATGCCGGCCACCGTCTCGCTCAAGTCGAGCACTCGCGGCGCGACGGTCTGCCTGCGGGCGAAGGCCAGCAGTTGCCGCGTCAAATCGGCGGAGCGCCTGGCCGCCTTGTGAATCTGCTCGAGGTCCGCGTGGATCGGCTGCGAAGGTTCCACCTGGTCGATGGCCAGTTCGGCGTGCCCGAGAATGACGCCGAGCATGTTGTTGAAGTCGTGCGCGACTCCGCCCGCCAGCCGGCCCACCGACTCCATCTTCTGGGCCTGACGGAGCTGCGCCTCGAGCGCTTCCTTCTCCGCCTCGACCTGCTTGCGGTCGGTCACGTCCAGGATGATGCCGTGCCACAGGGTGCCGCCGTCAGCGGTCCGCTCCGGGTGCGCCTGGGACCAGCGCCATCGTAGCCCCTGCCGCGGCAGCACGACCCGGAACTCGCAGTAGAACTCCTCCAAGGTGCGCGCCGATTCCTGGATGGCGTTCGCGACCGCTTCGTAGTCGTCCGGATGCAGCCGGCCGAACACCGGCGTCGCGTCTTCACGGACTTCCTCGGGAGTGACCTCGTAGATGAGGTTCATCCCGGGACTCGAGTAGGGAAACGCGGAATGCCCGTCCGGATCGAGTCGATACTGGTAGATGACGCCGGGCACGAGCCGGGCGAGATTGACGAGCAGGTCGTGGCTCCTCGCCAGCGCTTCTTCCGCCTTCTTGCGCCCGGTGATGTCCTTGTCCACGCCGCGGTAGCCCTTCAGCTTCCCCGCCCTGTCGAAGACGGGCACGCCGTTGGTCAACAGGCAGATGCGTTCGCCGTCCTGTCCAATGTTCCAGTTCTCCAGGTCCTTGATGGGAGCCCTGCGCGCCAGCAGCTCGGAGAAGATCGCCCCCACCCGCGCGGCCTCGTCCGGCGGCATCAGATCGAATGGCGTCTTCCCTATGACGTCTCCCCGGGAAGCCCCGAACAGATCGCGGCCCTTTTCCGAGCTGTAGGTGTAGCGGCCCTGCTCGTCCACCTCCCACACCCAATCCGCCATGTTCGACGTGATGTCTCTCAGCCGCAGCTCGCTTTCCCGGAGCGCTTCCTCGGCTCGCTTCCGCTCGGTGATGTCGTGGGCCGTGGAGAGCATGTGGGCCTCTCCGTTGAGCGAGATGATGCTGACCGACAAGAGCCCCACGAGCTCCGAGCCATCCTTCGCACGGAACCGGGCTTCGAAGTTCGACACGTCGCCGCCGCTCATGAGC
Organism: uncultured Acidobacteriota bacterium; assembly: GCA_963695795.1. Classification (GTDB taxonomy): domain Bacteria; phylum Acidobacteriota; class Vicinamibacteria; order Vicinamibacterales; family JAKQTR01; genus CAVOHU01. Next base: position 300,774 of record CAVOHU010000006.1, read on the forward strand.
GTCCCGATCAGGCGTTCGCGCTCGGCCAGATCCACCCAGGTCCCGAGGTCGAGCGACGTCCGGCCGAGCATCTCGTGCTTTTCGTACCCAAGCAACGCGAGAGCGGGGCCGTTGACATCGACGTAGAGGCCGTCACGCAGCCGGTTGATGATGATGGCGTCCGGGCTGAGATGAAACGCCTTGAGGAATCTCAGTTCGGAATCTTGAAGAGAGGCCCGCGCTCGGAGCAGCTCCTGGTCCTGCAGGTCGACCTGCGTCCGGAGCCTGCGGAGAGCCTGCCTCAGTTCGTCAGGCGACAGCGCGTCCAGATCCGCAGTCTCGTCGGGCCGGGTGGTCTTACCCGCCCTCGAACGAGGGATGGAGGGATCATCGGGACGCGGATGCGGGTCGGTCATGACGAGCGCGCTCCTGGCGACGACATGTGTGAAGCGCCGGAGGGTCCGAGACGCGGCGTTAGAGTGCGTCGAGTCTGGGCCTGGGAGTCTGCCGTGCCCTAGTACTGCTGCCCTTTCGACGCCCTCGCCGCCTTGCGCGCCGCGTCCTCCTCGCGCCGGCGCAGCTCCACGACGTACGCGTCCCGGGCCGCCCGCGAACCGAGGATCCAGCCGACGACCAGCCCCAGCACGATCATCATGGGAATGTAGATGAAGTGACCTGCGCTCATTCAGCCTCCGCCTCACTCACTTGCCGGGTTCGCGACGGCCGGTCCGCCGCTCGAGCGCCTCGATTTCGCCCTGGACCTTCTTGAGGCGGCCCCAGAGGAACCAGAGATAGCCGAGGAGCGCCACCCAGACGAACGCGTACGCGGCGATGAGGAGCGGCGCGGCGGGCAGCGTTTCTACCGCGCGCTGGGCCTCGGTCACCGGCACGAAATCGTTCTGAGGGGCGGGGGGTTGAAACGCGAGGGCCGAGGCGCCGATCGAGAGCCCGATCAGCGCCGTCACCAGGATCGCTCGTGCTTGCTTCATCGTGGTCCAGCCTCCGTGCGCCTCCACCGGGCGCCACGCGCGGGCAAGAGCTAGTCTTCGAGATTCAGATAGAGTTCCTCGACCCGCGCGCGCTGGTTCTCCAGCCGCACGCGGATCCACAGCAGCAGGCAGAACAGCAGCGTGAAGGACAGCATGCAGAACCAGAACGGCCCTCTCATGCCCGATGGCAGCGTCGGCACCACCCTGTTGGTCGGGTGGATGGTGCGCCACAGATTGACCGACACGTAAACAAACGGCACGTTGAACATGCCGAAGATCGCCATGGCGGCCGAGAGCTTCTCCGAGCCCGGTCCACCGAACTTGCGGACCAGCAGGTAGGCCAGGAAGATCATCCAGAGGAGGAGGACCAGCGTCAGCTTGGCGTCCCACTGCCACCAGACGCCCCACGCCTTCCGCGCCCAGAGCGGGCCGGTGACGAGCACGATCGCGCCGAACACGACGGCCAGCTCTGCTGCCGACACCGCGATCCGATCGGCCGACTGCCGGCGCTTGAACAGGAACACCGCGCTCTCGATCCCGCACACGAACGTGGCGATGAACATCGCCGCCGCCGACGGGACGTGATAGTAGAAGATCCGCTGAATCAGCCCCATCGTCGTTTCCGTCGGCGCGCCAGCCACCAGGACGGGCGCGAGGGCGAAGAACACCATGGCGAGCAGGACGAGCGGAGCAAAGGCCTTGTTCATGGCACGTTCCAGGCCGGGAGCCGCAGGCTCCCGTCGCTAGTCAGTCATCAACGGCTCGAAGGTCCAGAGCGCCAGCGTGACAAACACCACGTCGAAGAACACGAGCATGGAGACCCAGAACTTCACCATCGCCAGGTCCGGGGTCGGCTGCAGCAGCGCCATGGTTCCCCGCACGCCGGCGATGATGACTGGCACCGTGATCGGATAGAGGAGGATCGGCAGCAGCACGTCGCGGCTTCGCGCCCGGATGAGCATCGCCGCGAACAGCGTCCCGACGCTCGCGAATCCCAGCGTGCCCGAGACGAGCAGCGCCAGCATCCAGAAGGGGTACGCCAGCATCGGCGCCGAGAACAGCAGGGACGCGAGCGGCACGAGGATCGCTTCGACGACGGCCAGCAGGGCCACGATGCCGAGCAGCTTGCCGAGGTAGATCGCCGGGCGCTCGGCGGGCGCGAGCATCAGGGCCTTGAGCGTTTCGGTGTGGCGCTCGCGCTCGAAGGTCCGGCCGAGCCCGAGCGTCCCGGCGAAGGCGATCGCGATCCAGAGGATGCCGGCGGCGGCGTCCTCGAGCGGCCGTCCGTCCTTCACCAGCGCGAAGGCGAAGACGAGGATGCACGACATGGCGAAAAAGACGGTGGTATAGATGATCTCGCGGCTTCGGACTTCGACGGTCAGGTCCTTGCGCATGACGACCCACGCCACGTGGAAGAACTGATTCATCGTCCCTGCTGCCCTGCCGCGACCGGCGGAGCGGCGATCGCCGAGCGGTACCGATCGCGCAGCGGGAGCGTGGCTTCCTCGATGAGGACGAGCCTCCCGTCCCTCAGCACGGCAACCCGATCGAAGAGCCCCTCTGCCAGATCGAGATCGTGCGTGGCCAGCAGCACCAGGCACCCGTCGTCCCTGAGCGCGCGCAGCCGAGTGACCAACGCGCGACCCGAGGCATCGTCCAGGCCCGTGAACGGCTCGTCGAGCAGGAGCAGGCGCGGCTCGTGCAGCAACGCTCGCTCGAGCGCGAGGCGCTGCCGCATGCCTCGCGAGTATCCCGACACGGGCTCGGCGCCCCGGTCGGCGAGGTTGGCCCGCGAGAGCGCCCGATCGATGCGGGCCTCCGGAGCGTCGAGCGCGTACAACTGCGCAAAGAACGCCAGGTTCTCGCGCGCCGTCAGCTCGGGATACAGGAACAGGTCGTGCCCGAGCATTCCGATGCGGCTCCTGCAGCCGCGGCCCTGCCGTGCGGGCGTTCGACTGGCCATAAAGGATCTCGCCGGAACTCGGCGCAAGCAGCGTCGAAGCGAGGCTCAGCAGCGTGGACTTCCCCGCCCCGTTCGGGCCGAGCAAGCCCACGATTTCGCCTGCACGAACCGTGAAACTGACCCGCCACAGCGCCTTGCGCCTGCCGAAACTCCGTGAGACGTCCCGAAGCGCCAGCTCCTGGAAGTCGAGCTTCACGCCACCAGCCCCTGATCTCCGGCGGCTGGCCCTCCCTGACGGTCGAGTTCTCCGTAGATGCGTTCCAGCTGCGAGGTGAGATCAGTCCGTCTGGCGGCATAGCGCCCGTCGCTCGTCGCCCCGCTCTTCCGTTGTTCTTCGAGTCGAACCAGATCGGCCATCAGGCGCTCACGCCGCGCTTCGAGCTCGGACCGCCGGGCAGACACGGCATCGCCGGGTCTGGCTGAGAAGCTTGCCCAGGCGCCAACAAGGAGGATCACCACGACCAGGCCGATCGCGCCCTGCCGCCATGCGCGGTTCCGGGTAGGCAGCCCGCTGAGCGAAAGGGTGATTTCCGTGCCGGCCGGCACGGTCGGACCGACGCCAATCATGAACGCGCCCGCAGCATTCGCGGTGTCGCCGTTGTTGCTGAACTGCGGCGAGGCCATTTGAAGGTTGCCGACCTTTGCCGCCATCACCTGCAGCGCGTCCAGGGGAATCGGGAATGACTGCGCGATCGTCCGCTCCGGGCCGCCTGGCCGGAGCGAATAGGCGATCTGGATCGGCAGCGTGCCCGGCTGAAACGGTCCCGAGATGGAGACGATGGTGCCGCGAACCTGCGCCTGGGTCGACGAGCCTTCGAGCACGCTGCCCTGCGTGGCCTCGTCCGGTAGCCGGAACACGAGCTCGGCGGGCGTGCCGGCTGGCGGCGTGCCGCGCACGATCAATTCGAGGATGTAGAACACCTCGACTGCGTCGTCGCTCATCTCGATCTGGACGCGCGACTGCCCCCCGAAGGAGAGCGGCGCGCCGCTGCCGGGCGTCGCGGCACCCATCGCATCCGCGCCGCCCCCGCCGCCAGTGACGAGCAGGATACGAATGCCGTGATCTGATGGGACCGCGAAGGGCTGCGAGTCCAGCCGCTCGCCGTTGACCGTCGCGGTCGCGTGGACCTCGGCGCCAATCGGCAGACCCGGGAAGAGGGCGATGCCTTCCGCGTTTGTCTTGGAGGTAAGCACGCGCCCGCCCGTTTCCAGGCGAACCTCGACATTGGAAAGCGTGTTCGAGAGCTCGTCCTTGACGACCCGCACGCTGACCGTCCCGGCGGGCACATCATCCATCGGCATCGGAATGCCGGACATCTGGCGCGCGCTCGGCATGCCTCCGGCCATCCCTGGAGGCTGCGCATGCGCGTTCCAGGTCATGGTGAAAACGAAGGCCAGCGCCAGTCCCGGGCGGATCGTCGATTTCATACCGCCCTCGTTTCGACGAGCCGCGACCCGCAGGACTTGCAGAATCGCGCGTCCAGATCGTTCGCGCTCCCGCACGCCACGCACGTCCCGGGCGCCGGCGCCGCGTCCCGCGTCAGTCTGGCGGGCTCGAGAGGGACGTTCGCAGGCGCGGCGGGTGCCGACGGCAGCCTGGCCGTTCCCGCGGCGCCGAGGCGCGCGGAAAGCTCCCGCTCGATGAGGTCCCGGTAGCCGGCTCCGCCGCCGTCGAGCTGGCGAATCAGCCCCGCCGCGCGCGTCCGGAGCCGGCCCATCATGTCGTGGTAGTCGCCGTCGGAGATCTTCCGCATCGCCCAGTCGAATTCCAACTCCTTGATCGACCGCAGTACGAGCGTCTTCTCACGCTCGATCGCGGCCCGGGTCTGACCGCCGAGCATCTCGGTCTGCTCCCCGGATTCGGGGGCGACAAACGGCATCACGCTCCGGAAGAACGCGGCCGTCACGAGGCCGGCCGCCGCGATCGCCACGGCGATCGAGACGGTATTGGCAGTCGTCGAACCTGAGGTAGCGACGACCGACGCGACCACGGCGATCGCGGTCAGCGCGAGCACGAAGTGCCACGGGCGTATGCCCGTGGTCGCGGATTCCTCCCCCGCCCTCGATTTCGAAGCGGCATCCGCCGCGGGCTTCGCCGGCCGCCTTTCGGGCACGACGGCGCCGTTCACGCGGTGTTTCCGCTTCGAGTGCGGCGGTGAGGCAACACTCATCTCGTCTGCTCCCCGCCGGAGCTGCCGGTGACGGCCGGCTGCGCCGGACCCTCGCCTGACGCCCGGCGGTGCATCGCACTCCGGACGAGATCCGGCGAGAGCAACGCGACGCCGAGCAGCAGCACGAGCGGCGTCGCCACGGCGCCAGCCGGAATGCGCGACTGCGCGAAGGCGAAGGTCCGCTCGGGCAGCAGGCAGATCCCCGTGCCGAGCAGCAGGACGGTGAAGCCCGTCCAGATCCAGTTGACGAGCGGATTGATGACGACCTGGACGCTGATGGACTGGTCCTTGAGATCGTAGGCCGGCATCACGAGATACAGATCCTCGGTGATGCTCCGGCGGATGGCCACCTCGGTCGTCGGCTGCTCCTCGTGCTTGCGATAGAAGTAGCGGGCCGGGTACATGGTGCCGATCGACTTGCCGTCCTCCGACACCGCGACCTGCCCGGTCACCATCTGTTTCGCGCCGTCGTCGGTCACGCGGACGCCGTCGTTCCTCACCGTGAAATGGCGCAGCGTGGCGCTCTGCCCCTGCTTGAGCGCGAACTGCTGGTCGGCTTGGAACGCCTGCCCCGCGAACCCGAGGAACATGAGCACGATGCCCAGGTGCACGATGTAGCCGCCGTAGCGCCGCTTCTCGCGCGCCACGAGCCCGATGAGCGCCGTCACCACGTCGCTGCCGGTCGCGCCTTTCCTGACGCGGGCGCCCCGCACGAATTCCTGGAAGATGGACGTCGAGACGAAGGCGCTGAACGCGAAGCAGATGACCGGCGCGATCCGGTGCATCGCCGAGCGCGACCATGACGCCGGCGGTGAGGATGGCGACCGACACCGGCCAGGTGAACTGCTCCCGGAAATTCGCGACCGTCGACTTCTTCCAGGCCATCAGCGGCGCGACGCCCGTGAGCAGCAGGATCACGAGGCCGATCGGGACCATCCAGCGGTTGAAGAACGGCGGCCCAACCGTCAGGCGATTCCCCGTGAACGCCTCACTCAGCGTCGGGAACATCGTGGCGAACAGCACGAAGAGCGCCGAGAAGAGGAGGATCCAGTTGTTCGCCACGAAGGCCGCCTCGCGCGAGATCCACGAGTCGAGCTCGTGGCGCGGCTTGAGGAGCGGCAGCCGGTAGATCACCCAGAAGAACCCGAAGACGAGCGAGGTCGCCATGAAGACGATGAACATCCACATGAGCGCCCGATCCTCGCCGAACGCGTGGACCGACTGCACGACGCCCGAGCGCGTCATGAACGTGCCGAAGATCGTCAGCATGAAGGTCACGATCACCAGCGTGACGTTCCACACCTTCAGCATCCCGCGGCGCTCCTGCACGATGACCGAGTGCAGGAAGGCGGACGCCGTGAACCACGGGAGCAGGCCGGCGTTCTCGACCGGGTCCCACGCCCAGTAGCCGCCCCAGCCGAGCTCCTCGTAGGCCCAGATCATGCCGAGCGTCAGGCCGAGCGTCAGGAAGAGCCAGCTCACCATCGTCCAGCGGCGGACCGCACGCAGCCAGGAATCGTCGAGGTGGCCGGTGATGAGCGCCGCCATGCCGAACGCGAACGGGATCGTCATCCCCACGAATCCGGTATAGAGCGAGCGGCGGGTGCACCACCATGTACACGTTCTGGAGGAGCGGATTGAGGCCCTGGCCGTCGGAGGGCGACTGGGTGAGAAAGACGTCGAAGGGGTTCTTGTGCACGATCATCACGAACAGGAAGAACATCTCGACGCCGGCGATGGTCGCCACGACGTAGGGAATCAGTTCGCGGTGGCGGTCGCGGTTGACCCAGATGGCCGTCGTTCCGAAGGCGGCGAGCAGCGTCACCCAGAACATGATCGAGCCGTCCAGGCCGCCCCAGTACGACGTGATCTTGTAGAAGAGCGGCTGCACCGCGTCCGAGTAGTGCTGCACGTACTTGACCGAGTAGTCGTTGGTCACGAAGGCGTGCACGAGAATTGCCGAGGCGAGCCCCATGAGCGCGGTCAGCAGGTAGAACGAGCCGACGCCGCTTTCGATGAGCCGGCGCGAGCCGCGGCGGGCGCCGGCCACCGACGCGGCCATCGCGTACGCACACACCACGAACGCGGAAGCCAGCACAAACGTGCCGATGGTTGCCATATGTCAGTCCTCCCTACCGGGGACCGTCACGCACACGCTCTCCATCGGAACGGTGAACGACGGGTAGGGGTATCGAATGTCACGGAAGGCCAGGGAACGGACCGCGGCTCCTATCGGCCGGGTCCCTTCTTCTGGTCGTTTTTCGGTTCGTATTTCGACGGGCACTTGGCCATGACGCCGTTGGGCGCCACCTTGAAGCCCTCAGCGTCCAGCCGCCCCTTCAGCACGACTTCCGAGTCGTCCTTGAAGGTGTCCGGAACCACCCCGGTGTAGGACGCGGTGATGACCGCGCCCTTGCTCTGGACTTTGAAGCGGTACTCCAGGGTGTCGCGTTTGCGCAGGATCGATTCCGGAACGATGAACCCGTGCAGTTGCAGGTTCTTGCCCTGCCACTGGGCGGGCTCCGACATGACCTCCTCCACGTGCTTGTAGTACTCGGTTCCCTCGCTGAGGGTCGACCAGAGCAGGCCCGCCAGGGCCAGCACCAGGACGAGGCTCGTGATCCCGATTCTGACGGCCTTCTGACTCATAGGCTTTGACTTAGCTCACACGCTCGCCCTTCCAGAATAACCCCGATATCCGACGGGGTCAATCGAGGTCCGCCCGCTGCACTCTCGCGTTCCGAGGCGGGCTCGTACCCGGCCCTGTCCGCGCCCCCCTGGCGCGCGAGACGGAGATCGAGCGCGCCGGCGCCTGGCAGGCGGCCCGAAAGACCTCCCAACCGGCCGCCGTTTGTGATATACAGTGCCAGCCTTGTTTGTCCCGCCCCTGGGGTGCTGTCCACCGCACTCCCGCGCGTTGTAATCACTCAAGTCATTTCCTGCCCGCTCGACTACTTATGCGAGCATTTGTGCGGCACACCTTGCAGGCGGGTCTGGCGAGTCGCACGGCCTCTCGCAGGCTCTCGTCTCGTGTGGCGACCCGCCCGGGCGGTCTGGCACTCCTCCCGCGCCCCCGTCGCGCTGCCCCAATCACGGTCTCTATCCCCTTCGTCAGTACGGTGAACCAGTCAGCCGGAGTCGGCGGACGTCGGATCTTTCGTTCGGCGTAGCGGCGCATCGGCGGTCTTGTCGCAGTCGAGGTGCGGGCTCATCACCCGAGCGGTAGCGGAGTGCGGCCTGGTCCGCTGCCGGTCCCGTCAAGGGACCGTGCCGCGGCATCGGCCGGAGACCAGGAGGTGCGGGAATGGACGTTCAGGGTGTCCGCTCGATCGTTCAGAAACACAGCGGGCAACGGGGAGCCATGATTTCCATCCTGGAGGACGTGCAAGAGCAGTGTGGCTATCTGCCCGCTGACGCCCTCGAAGCAGTCGCCGACGCGACGGGACGTTCGCTGGTCGATGTCTACGGGATCGCGACGTTCTACCGCGCGTTCAGCCTGAAGCCCCGCGGCAAACACGTCTGCACGGTCTGCCTTGGAACCGCCTGCCACGTGCGAGGAGCCCCGGCCGTCGCTGACCAGTTCGAGAATCGGCTCGAGGTGGCGCGCGGGGAGACGACACCCGACGGGGAGTTCACGCTCGAAACGGTCAACTGCCTCGGCGCCTGCGCCCTCGGTCCAATCGTCGTCGTCGACGGGCATTACTTCTCGAACGTCTCGACGGGACGCGTAAAGGACATCCTGCAGCAAGCCGAGGCCGGCCTGGACCGGGAGCAGGAGGGTGCCGAGCACGCATTTCCGCTCAGTGTCAGGTGTCCCCGGTGCAACCACAGCCTGATGGATGCCGAGCATCCCATCGAGGGCTACGCCTCGATCGCGTTCCTGATGTCATCAGGCGGCGAGCAGGGCTGGCTACGTCTCTCAGCCCTGTACGGGACGCGTGCCTTCGAGACGGAACACGAAATGGCGGCGGGAAGCGTGGCGCGCCTGTTCTGTCCGCACTGCGTCGGCGAACTCGGGGGCAGCACCGTGTGCCTGGAATGCGACGCGCCCCGGGTGCCGCTCATCGTGGAGGGCGGCGCCATCCTGCAGGTGTGTTCGCGCTTGGGCTGCAAGGGCCACATGCTCGACCTGAGCGGCGTCAACTGCTGACCGGTACTGAGCCCTGTGGGCCGGGGCGCTCCTCGATCGAGGTCCGGAACAGGGCGTTTGGACCTCAGGGCTCGAGAGCTCACGGATGAAGGGACACTGGTATGGAACCACTCGAATCCATTAACGAGTTTGCCGCCTTGCGGGCGCGTCTCGCAGCAGCCCGAGACCCGGTTCGACCGGTCGTCGTCATTTCGGCCGGCACGTGCGGGCAGGCCAGCGGAGCAAACGACCTCATTCGTTCGGCCAAGAGTGAGTTGCTCGCCGCCGGCCTGACCAGCGCCATCGGGTTGCGCGTAACCGGGTGTCACGGCTACTGCCAGATGGAGCCTTCCGTGCTTGTCGAGCCGCGCGGAACGTTCTACCCCAAGGTCACCCCGCGCGACATGGCCCGGATCATCGGGGCCGTTCGGCAGGGAGGGGTCGTCGACGACCTCCTCTATCAGGATCTCCTCACGGGCCGGCCGATCGAAAAGCAGCACGACCTGCCCTTCTATGCGAGCCAGGTGCGGACCATCCTCAGCTTCAACGAGAAGGTCGATCCAACTCGCGTGTTCACCTACATCGAGCACGGCGGATACACCGCCCTGCAAGCGGCGTTGGCCAGGGGCGACCCGGCGTGGGTCCTCGCAGAGGTCAAGGCATCACGCCTGCGCGGGCGCGGCGGCGCGGGATTCCCCACCGGCGTGAAATGGGAGGCGTTGGCGTCGCAGCGGAACGGACACGGCAAGATCCTCGTGTGCAACGCCGATGAAGGCGACCCTGGGGCCTACATGGACCGCAGTGTGCTCGAGGGCAACCCCCACAGCATCCTCGAAGGCATGATCATCGGCGCGTATGCGACGGGGGCGACCGAAGGCGTGATCTACGTGCGGAGCGAATACCCGCTGGCGGTCAAGCACCTCAAGGTCGCGCTCCGGCAAGCTCGAGAGCTCGGGCTCCTCGGCAAGAACATTCTGGGCTCGGGGCTCTCGTTCGACATCTCGATCGTCAAGGGCGCCGGGGCGTTCGTCTGCGGCGAGGAGACGGCGCTCATGCGCTCGGTCGAGGGCAAGATGGGCGAACCGCGGCAGCGGCCGCCGTACCCGGTTCAGCGGGGCATCGACGGGAAGCCGACCGCGATCAACAACGTCGAGACGTGGGCCAACGTGCCGGCCATCCTCCGGCAGGGGGCCGCGACCTACGCCGCGATCGGCACCGCGAGCAACACGGGCACGAAGATCTTCAGCCTGGTCGGCAAGACGAAGAACACCGGACTGGTTGAAGTGCCGATGGGCATGACCATCGAGGACATCGTCACCCGCATCGGCGGCGGACCTTCGGGGAACGCGCGGATCAAGGCGGTGCAGACCGGCGGTCCCTCAGGCGGGTGCATCCCGTCGCAGATGTTCGACCTGCCCATCGACTTCGAGAGCCTCGCGCAAGCGGGGTCGATCATGGGGTCGGGCGGCATGATCGTCATGGACGAGAACACCTGCATGGTGGATGTCGCGAAGTACTTCATGCACTTCCTCAAGGACGAGTCCTGCGGGAAGTGTTTCACGTGCCGCAAGGGAACCCAGCGGATGTACGAGATCCTGGAGGACATCTCCACCGGCAAGGGCACCCTCGACGGATTGGCGCTGCTCGAGGAGCTGGCGGTCGTCGTGAAGGACACGACGATGTGCGGACTCGGACAGACCGCGGCGAATCCCGTATTGAGCACGCTTCGGTATTTCAGGCGCGAGTACGAGCGCCATATTCTGGACCTGAAGTGCGACGCCTTCGTCTGCAAGGACCTGGTCGGCGCGCCCTGCCAGGCCGCCTGCCCGATTGGCACCGAAGCCTGGCGGTACGTGGCGCATCTGGCCCGAGGTGAGTACGAAGAGGCGTACCGCGTGATCCGGGAAGCGAATCCGTTCCCGTCCGTCTGCGCGCGGGTCTGCGACCACCCGTGCGAAGAGCGATGCCGGCTTGGCACGACCGGAGGCCGGCCCATTGCCATCCGCGCGTTGAAGCGGTTCATCACGGACCATGTCGATCCGTCGGTGTACCGGCCCGTGCGGCGGGCGGGAACGGCCATGGCCATGCCGCCCATCGCGATCGTCGGTTCGGGACCCGCCGGGCTGACGGCCGCGCACTATCTGTCGCTCGACGGATACGCGGTCACGGTGTTCGAGGCCGACGATCGGCCCGGCGGCATGCTGGTCAGCGGGATTCCAGCCTATCGCTTACGGCGCGATACCCTGCGCAGGGAGATCGACGCGCTGCTCGACGGGCACATCGATCTTCGGTGCGACACGGCGCTCGGCCGCGACCTCACGATCGACAGCCTGTTCGCGGACGGGTTCAAGGCGGTGTTCGTTGCCTTGGGCGCCCACCGGAGCCGGCGGCTCAATATCGACGGCGAGCATATCGACGGCGTCATCCCGGCGATCCAGTTCCTGAAGGCCTTCAACCTCCGGGGCGAGACGCTCGCCCGGGGCCACGTCGGCATCATCGGCGGCGGCAACTCCGCGGTCGACGCGGCCCGGGTCGCCTTGCGCCAGGAGGACGTCGAGAGCGTCACGATCTTCTACCGGCGCACGCGGCAGGACATGCCGGCGCTGAAGGAAGAGATCGCGGCCGCGCTCGCGGAAGGCATCACGCTCAGGTGCCTCGTGGCGCCGTCCAGGATTCTCTCTCAGGACGGCCACCTGACCGGGCTCGAGTGCGTCCGCACGACGCTCGGGCGCATGGACGCCAGCGGGCGGAGGCATCCGACCACCGTTCCAGCCAGCGAGTTCACCACCTCGCTCGACTACCTGATCGTCACGATCGGCGACGAACCCGACATCGACTACATCTCGTCGATGGGCCTCACGGTCACCGACCGTGGCACGCTCGCGGTCGACCCCGAGACGCTCGCGACCAACCGCGCCGGCGTGTTCGCGGGCGGCGATGTGGTCACCGGCCCGAACACGGTGGTGGAGGCGATTGCGGCCGGCAAGAAAGCGGCGGTCGTGATTGATCGGTACCTGAGAGGAGAAGAACTGCGGAAACCGGCGACGCCGAATCTTCCCAAGGTGTACGTGGAGCCGGTGCCCGTCACCGACGCGGAGAGCGCAAAGAATGTTCGCGTTGTGCCACCCACGCTGCCGCCCGAGGTGCGCAAACGGAGTTTCGCAGAGGTCGAGTTCTCGCTGCTGGCCGAGGAAGCCACCAGCGAGGCCCGTCGCTGTATGCGATGCGATCTGGAGTTCACTCGGGTGTAGCGGCCGGAGGGAGGGATCGCCACATGATTTCGTTGAAACTCAACGGGTTGCCGGTGTCGGTCGAGAAAGGCACCACGCTGCTCGAGGCGGCACGGTTCCTCGGTTTTCCGATCCCGACGTTGTGCCACATGGAGGGACTCTCGCCCTACGGGGCGTGCCGCCTGTGCGTCGTGGAGATCGGCGAGGGGCCCAAGGCGCGGCTGGTGTCCTCGTGCACCTACCCGGCCGAAGAAGGGCTCATCGTGCGCACCGCCTCGGCCCGGGTCGTGCGCGCGCGGAAGATGATCGATCGAGCTCCTGCTCGCGTCGTGCCCGCAGTCCAAGGTGATCCAGGACCTCGCCTCTGCCCACGGCGTGCGGCAGCAGCGATTCCGGCAGGAACACGAGGACTGCATCCTCTGCGGCCTGTGCGTGCGGATGTGCAAGGAGCAGATGATGGCCGGCGCGATCGGCTTCCGCGGACGCGGCGAGACCGGCGCATCTGGGCACGCCCTTCGACAAGACACTCGGAGGTGTGCCGCCTGTGCGGCGGCTGCATGTACGTCTGCCCGGCCTGCCAGCTGCGCTGCACGTTCACCGAACCCGACAAGGCGATCTGCGGCGGGTGCGCCAACCTGAGCCCGCCGTGCCTCGAGAAGGCAGACGTTCGACGACATGATGTGCTACATGACCCCCTGCGTCGCCTGCGAGATCCGCAAGGAATGACCGGAGAAGGAGGAGACTCAAATGTCACTGTCCATCGTCAATGCCTCGGCGGCGACCCTGACCAAGAACCGGACCGAGGATTCCGTCGTCCCGACCTCCGGCATGTGCGTGACCTGCGTGGACGGCTGCATCGGCATGTGCGAGATCGGCAAGTCCGCCTACCGCGGCCACGAGGTGATCTACCCGCAGCCGTTCGGCGTGATCACCACCGCCGGCCGAGAAGCACTACCCGGTCGACTACTCGCACTTCAACATCATGGGCACCGCCGTCGGCGCCCACGGCATCGAGGCCGACAGCGACAAGGCGATCTTCCCGGCGGTGAACCTCGAAGTGTCGATCGGCCACGACAAGGGGATCAAGTTCCGCTATCCGTGGATCATCCCCGGCATCGGCTCGACCAACATCGCCAAGAACAACTGGGAAGGCCTGGCCATCGGCTCGGCCCTGGCCGGCACCGGGCTGACCATCGGCGAGAACGTCGTCGGCATGGACCCGGAGGCGGTGCTTCAGAACGGCCGCGTCGTCGACACGGCGGACCTGAAGCGCCGCGTGAAGCTCTACAAGGACCATCAGCGCGACGGCTACGGCGCCATCATCGTCCAGGCCAACGTCGAGGACACGCGGCTCGGCGTCCAGGAGTACGCCATCGAGAAGCTCGGGCGTCGCAGTGCGTCGAGCTGAAGTGGGGCCAGGGCGCCAAGGACATCGGCGGCGAGGTGAAGATCCGCGACCTCACGAAGGCGCAGATGCTCTACGAGCGCGGCTACATCGTGCTGCCCGAACCCGACGGACCCGCACGTGATCAAGGCCTTCGAGCGGGGCGCCTTCAAGGAGTTCGAGCGCCACTCCCGCGTCGGCATGGTGTACCGAGGAGGGCTTCGCCCAGCGCGTCGAGGAGCTGCGCAAGGCCGGCGCCAAGTACGTCTTCCTGAAGACCGGCGCCTACCGGCCGGCCGACCTGGCCCGCGCCGTCGCGTTTTCCTCGAAGTACAAGCATCGACCTGCTCACCGTCGACGGCGCGGGCGGCGGCACGGGCATGAGCCCCTGGCGCATGATGAACGAGTGGGGCGTTCCGCCCGTCGAGCTGCATTCGCTGCTGTATCAGTACGCCAAGCGCTCGCGGACGAGGGAGGCCACCTGCCGGCGCTCGCGGTCGCGGGCGGCTTCACCTTCGAGGATGCAGATCTTCAAGGGGCTGGCGCTGGGCGCCCCATTCGTGAAGATGGTCGGCATGGCTCGGGCGCCGATCGCCGCCGCGATGGTCGGCAAGACCATCGGCCGGGCGATCGAGGAGGGGCAGCTTCCGGTCTACGTGGAGCGGTTCGGCAACACGCAAGGACGAGATCTTCGTGACCGCCGCGCAACTCCGGCACGAGCTCGGCGACGACGCCTTCGAGAAGCTCCCGACCGGCGCCATCGGGCTCTACACCTACTACGAGCGCCTCGCCCAGGGACTGCGCCAGCTCATGGCCGGCAGCCGCAAGTTCGCGACCGAGCACATCTCGCGGGACGACATTGCCGCGCTCACGCCGGAGGCGAGCCGGATCAGCGGCATCTCGTACGTGATGGACGTCGATCAATACGAGTCGGAGCGCATTCTCGCGGGTGCCTGCGCGCCGGTTCACGCCTGAGGGCAGCCCGGTCACGCGGCGCGCCGCTCCGCTAGGGTGTGGCCAGGAAGCCGAGGGCTTCGTCCTTCTCGCCGTCCATGACGACGTGAAGCTCGTGGCCGTCGGCGACCTGGGCCACGTCAATCACTCTCACCGCCTCGGCGAGGTATGCGTACTCGGGCAGCATCGCGCTCAACTGGTTCGGAGACTGCAGGAAGAACGGCTCGTTGAACACGATGCCGTCCTCGTCCGGGTAGAGCGCCAGGTAGCGAATCCGGGATTCGACCAGGTCCTGGAAGAAGTGCGTCCCGAACGACAGGTCCGGCACGTAGCTGCCGGTCTTCCTCGCGATCTCGACCAGCATGGCCGCATTGCAGATGCCGGCGTAGGTCACCCGCACGCCGAGCGTGATATCGCCCCGGCTCCCCCATCGCCCCGGCCCGACCAGGATGAACGCCCGCCGCGGCAGCAGCCCGTTCAGGCGGCTGACCAGGTCGCCGACGGCGTGCATCTCGCTCATCGATCCGAGGCGACCGTACGCGATCGGATCGACATACACCACGTAACGGACACCCTTGATCTGGGCGCTGGTGACGTGCCGATTGGCCGAGAAGATCTGGTGCGCGGCGGGCACGTGCGCGGGGACGGGTTCCCTCCGCTCGTCCCCCGATCCGCTCTGCGGCCGGTACTGGAGCAGGTACAGGTCCCTCCCGTCGTGCGCGAACTCGACATCGACGGGTCCGCCCAGGACGCGCGACAGGATTCCCAGGATCTCCTGCATCTGCCGGACGAATTCCGTGGTCTCGACAAGCCCCGCGAAGGTGATCACCGTGTCGTCGCTGCCCGGCCTGAGGAGCAGCTTCGAGGGGCGGCGAAGCATGTCATCGGCATGAACGGAGACGATCTTGTCGAGGTGCGGGAACTGCGCACCAACCTCGAGGAGCAACGACCTGAAACTCCTCGACTCGAACTGGCCGGTCATCAGGTTGAGCACGTCGAGGTATCGCTGGGAGTAGTGAAGCGTCTCCTCGAGTGTGGCGTTGACGCGGAGGCCCGGTTGTCCGGGACATAGTAGGGCCGGATAGTCCTCGCCGACGCGATCCACCGCCCTGGTTCCAAGCCCGGCCACCAGGCGGATGATGCCATCGCCCCGCTTGATCCGTGGCGACCAGCGGAACTCGTTGTTGCTGAGGGCGACGCCGGCGAACACCGGGAAGAAGTAGCGGCCGACCCGCGTGCCGACGACACGCTGGATGAGCACCGCCATCTGCTCGTTGAAATCGAGCAGTCCCCGTTCCTTGCGGTACTGGATCGGATCGGGCCCGAACAGCGAGGCGTAGACCTCGGCGATGGCATCGGTCAGCGCCGCGAGCCGTTCGTCCTTGGTTCCCGTATTCGGCAGGAAGAGGCTGCGATACTTGCCGGAGAATGACGCGCCCTCGTTGTCCTCGAGGAGGCTCGACGAGCGCACGATGAGCGGCCAGTCGCCCAGATCGTCGAGCGCCAGCTTCAGCCCGTTGGTCAGCTCGGGCGGAAAGAAGGAGTGCTTGAAGGTCTGTTCCAGATACGCATGGCCCTGCTGGATTTCCTCGATCGGTGCGTACTTGATGCTCTGGATGTCCTCCAGGCTGTTGTACCGGATGAAATCGAGAACGCCATCCGACAACACGTACCAAGTATGAGGGACGCGAATCGACTCGATGAGCGGGTTGCCGCGGCCTTCCCGCCGCAGCACGTGCTGGGCCAGGAACAGCCCGGCGGCCTTTCCGCCAATCTTTCCGGTGCCGTGCGGGCGCCCGACGACGTGGTTGAGCAGCCGGCCAAAATCGTGGATGGTCAGATAGCGCTTCGCCGTCCCGACAAACGGCAGGCGCTCGGTCATGAACCGCTGGGTGAGGGCGGCCCGGACGTTGAGATCATCCGACGGCGAGAGCGCCGCCTCCCCCTCTCGCGCCGAGCGACAGAATCGGTCGACGATCTCTGTCAGCTCAGCGAGCGCCAGATCCCTCTGCTCGGTCGCCAGGGCGAGGAACCCGAGCTTGTCCTGCCGAATCCACTGCTTCAGCTGAACCGTCATGTCCTCGGCCGAATCGACGAGAGACGCGATTCGGATGATCTCGTCGAAGAGCCGGTTGACCGTCTCGAGGTCCTGCTTCGGCAGCGGCTGATTCCCGGCTGACTCGCGGCCGCGCGCCAGATACGTGGCGGGATCGATCCGCTGAATGAGCTTCTGGACGCCGGGGACACCGAGCTTCGACAGGTGGTTCATGAGCCGCCGAAGCATGCGCCGCCACAGCATCGCGTCGGTGTCCTTCAGCAGGTCGAGGATGACCTCCCATTCGGGCTTTCGCGGGTACTGCTGCTGAACCGGCGCGAGACCGGCCCGGCCGCCGGTCTGGCTGATCTGCCGGCCATGGATGTAGCGGCCGACCCACGCGGCAATCGTGGTGATGAGCTTCTGCTCTTCGAGAAGAAACGGCTCCGAGAAGGTCGCCGGGCCTTCGATGTATGCGACCTCGATCGCACCGCGCACCCGGCCGTCGACCATGATGGTTGCGCGCTGGACCCACGGTGTGGGCCGAAAGCCCGCTGCCTCGTAGATGTTGTCATCGAATGAAAGCCGCGCCCGGCATCGCTCCGGGTACTGCCAGCCGTCAGGTATGAGCTTGACAATCTCGCGGAACACCTCGGCGGGCGGCAGGTGCGGATTCTCCAGCACGTCGGAGATCGCGTAGAGGCACCGCAGTTCTTTGGCGACCTCCTCGAGCCCGACGGCGTGTGACGGCGTCGCGCCGGTCGAGTCGGGGGGAGGGGCATCCCCACCGCGCTCCCACCGGGCGGGTATCTCGTGGTCGTCCTGGCGAGACGCCACGCGAGTCTGGCGATCCGATTCCTCGCCGCTTGATAGGGCCATGGCGCTGCAGCAGGCACATTCTCGCACAGGCCGCGCCGCGGCGATGGCGGAAACCGCCGGTTCGTGCGCCAGGCTTCAAGGCAGTTGGGGATGGCACGAAGGGCCGGCCGCACCGGGACTACGGCGCGGCCGGCAGCAGGTTCAAGAGGCCCAGTTCCAGGAACATCTGGTACAAGGTCGCGACCGGAAGCCCCACGACATTCGAATAGGACCCCTCGACGGCCTCGACAAACCTCGATCCCAGTCCCTGAACCGCATAGGCCCCTGCCTTGTCGCGTGGCTCCCGGCTCCCGACATACCAGGCGATCTCCTCGTCTGTCAGCCGGCTGAACCGCACGGTGGTCGAGACGGCCCTCGAGATCATCCGGCCTCCCGCCTTCACCGCCACCCCCGTCCAGACCTCGTGATCGCGGCCCGAAAGGGCCTCGAGCATGGACGCGGCGTCCTCGTCGTCGCGAGGCTTGCCCAGGATCCGCCCGCCGACGACGACGGCCGTGTCGGCGGCCACCACGATCTTCGAGGGATCGGCGGCAGCCACGGCGGCCGCCTTCTCGATCGCGAGGCGCTCGACGTAGGCCTGTACCGCTTCCCCATCCCGTACTCGTTCGTCGACCTCCGCGGGAACGATCGTGAATGTGAATCCGGCAGCGGACAGCAGTTCAGCCCTTCTCGGAGACGCGGATGCCAGGACGAGGCGCACGGGAGAATGATACACTTACGTCCCTTCAGGTCGGTCAGCCTATGCAGCCACTCTGCGACCTCATCCCAGGCGTGCTCAACTCCATCGTCCGGCGCGCGCCTCTCTCGCCGGAAAAGATCTCGATGGCCTGGCAGATCGCGGTCGGGCCTTCCATCGCCCGCAGTTCCCGCGCGGAGCTGACCTCTTCGGGCACGCTCGTAGTCCGCTTCGAGGACAGGCGGTGGATGAGGGCGGTCGAGCGGTCAACTCAGCTCATTTCGGATCGGCTGCGGGAGTTGCTCGGCTCGGAGGTCTTCGTTCGCCTCGCGCTCACCGCCCCTCAGTCGGCGCGTTCGCGCTCGATCGCCGATCCACCTGGGAGTCCCCCGCGATAGACTCATGCGGTGCCGGAGCATTCATCGGTCGCCATACTTCCGCGGAGAGGAGCTGAATCATGATCAAGAAGGTCGGCGTCATCGGCGCCGGAACGATGGGCAACGGGATCGCTCAGGTCTTTGCGCAAGCCGGCTTCGACGTCGTTCTGCAGGATGTGGTCCCCGCGGCGCTCACGAAGGCCAAGGGCACGATCGAGAAGAGCCTCGCGAAATTCGTCGAGAAGGGCAAGCTCGCCGCCACCGACCGCGACCAGGCGCTCTCCCGCCTGACAGCCACCTCCGATCTCGGCGCGATAGCCGGCGTCGACTATGTCGTCGAGGCCGCCGTGGAGAACTTCGAGATCAAGCGGCAGCTCTTCAAGGAGCTCGACGGCCTGACCCGGCCGGAGGTGATGCTGACGTCGAACACCTCGTCCATCTCGATCACGGCGCTGGCCGCGGCGACCACGCGGCCCGACCGCGTGCTCGGCATGCACTTCATGAACCCCGTTCCGCTGATGACCCTCGTCGAGCTCATCCGGGGGCAGGCCACGTCGTCCGAATCGATGCAGGTCGCCACCGATCTGTGCAAGACGCTTGGCAAGACGCCGTGCGAAGCCGCGGACTACCCCGGCTTCATCGCCAACCGTATCCTGATGCCGATGATCAACGAGGCGATCTTCGCGCTGATGGAAGGCGTGGGCACGCCGGAGTCGATCGACACGGTGATGAAGCTCGGCATGAATCACCCGATGGGGCCGTTGACACTCGCCGATTTCATCGGGCTCGATGTCTGCCTGGCGATCATGGACGTGCTGCACCAGGGCCTTGGCGATCCGAAGTACCGCCCATGCCCGCTCCTGAGGAAGATGGTCGCCGCCGGGCACCTCGGCAGAAAATCGGGGAAGGGGTTCTACGCGTACTGATGACCGAATGATCAGCTTCGTCGCGCTGCGTTCCTGAAGAATCGGAAGTAGAGCGCCGCGCCGACAAACGGTGAGAAGATCAGGAGCTCCCGCGCGAGCGCAACCAGGTTGCCGAGGATGAACTCCCGGGGCAGCCAGTATCGCCGGGAGATGTCCCAGAAGAGGTCGAGTCCCGAGGAGTAATAGCGGGTGCTGAACGGCCAGAGCGCCTCGATGCCGAGCGGAATCGATGTGTCTCGGCCCAGCCAGTCGAGGCCTACGTGGCTCGCCACCGCGGCTGCGCACGCGGCGCCAACCGTCCATGCCTGAAGTCGAAGCGCTTTGGCGATTCCGGCGGCAAGGGCACCAACGATGACGGCCCCGCCGAGCGAGTGCGACGGGCCTCGATGGCCGCCGATCAGAATGTCGAGATCGGGCGCGAAGGCGAGGATCGCGCAGGCCACCGCGAGCCCGGAACCAGAGCGTCGCAGGACGAGCTTGAGGGTGGCCGCTGCCGGAGCGGACTCGCCCCCGCCGTTGAGTGTCTCCGTCGTCCAGGCAATCGTCAGCCCGACAAGCGCGTGACCGACAGGACTTGGCACGCTCCCAACCGTAGCAGTCCTTGAGATGCCGGGCAACCGCGAGTGCGGCAGTTCCTGCGATTCCCAGGAGGCAGGCGAAAGTCACCAGACCTGTAACACATTCATAATAAATGACTAACACGTGGTGAGCTGGTCATGTTCGCTTGACTTGGCCCTGGTACGATTCTAGAATCAACCTCTACGACAATTGTCGCCAATCAAGGAGCGTTATGGCCGTCGACGAACGCACTGACCGCAACAAAGCTCTGGACGTCGCCGTGTCGCAAATCGAGAAGCAGTTCGGCAAGGGCTCGATCATGCGGCTCGGCCAGCGAGGAGCCATTGCTCCGGTCGATTCGATTCCGACCGGGGCGATCAGCCTGGACGTTGCGCTGGGGATCGGCGGCATGCCGCGCGGACGCGTGGTCGAAATCTTCGGCCCGGAGTCCTCGGGCAAGACGACGCTCGCCTTGCAGGTCATCGCGCAGGCACAGAAACTCGGGGGCATGGCGTCTTTTGTCGATGCCGAGCACGCGCTCGATGCGAGATACGCCAGCAAGCTCGGGGTCGATCTCGACAACCTGCTCGTCTCCCAGCCCGACAACGGCGAGCAGGCGCTCGAAATCGTCGAGGTCCTGGTGCGCTCGGGCGGTGTGGACGTTGTCGTCGTGGACTCGGTCGCCGCGCTGGTTCCCCGCGCCGAGATCGAAGGCGAGATGGGCGAGGCGCAGATGGGATTGCAGGCGCGCCTGATGTCCCAGGCCCTTCGCAAATTGACCGGCGTCGTGTCGAAGTCGAAGACGTGCCTCATCTTCATCAACCAGCTTCGCGAGAAGATCGGCGTGATGTTCGGCAATCCGGAAACGACGACGGGCGGCCGCGCCCTGAAGTTCTATGCATCGGTTCGCGTGGATATCAGGAGAATCGGCGCGCTCAAGGACGGCGATACCGTCATCGGAGGTCGCACGCGGGTGAAGGTGGTCAAGAACAAGGTGGCGCCGCCTTTCAGGGAAGCGGAGTTCGACATACTTTATGGCGAGGGCATTTCCAAGGAAGGCGACCTGCTCGATCTCGCTGTGGAGAACAAGATCGTCGAGAAGAGCGGGACCTGGTTCTCCTTCGGCGGCGAACGCCTGGGCCAGGGCCGCGAGAACGCAAAGCAGTTCTTGCGGGAGAACGCCGACCTCTGCGCCAAGCTCGAGGCGAAGGTGCGCAAGGAACTGGGACTGGTCAAGGAAGAAACGGCCTGACGTCGCGCCGCGCATCGGCTTCAGCCCCGTTCGCGGGCTGGCCGGTACGAAACGGGGCGTGTTATAGTGAACACCCGCCGGTGGCGGACGGCCTCACGTGCCGAGGTAGCTCAGTTGGTAGAGCACTTGACTGAAAATCAAGGGGTCCCCAGTTCAAGTCTGGGCCTCGGCACCACGTTCAGTCGCTAATCCAGCAAGCGATCCACCGACGCCCGAATCGTCAGCCAGCGCAATTGGTCCGCCGGCACGGGGACCTGCACCTTCACCTTGATCCGAGCGCCCGGAAGCAGGCGCTCGGGCAGGCTGACGACGACCGCGTCCTCCCTCGACTCGCCGTACCAGACCTGCAGCGCTGCGTTCCCGTAGCCGACGCCGAACGGGTTGCCGACCGTCAGCGTGACCCGGCATCCTTCGGCGTTCTCTTCGATCTTCCCGGCAGTTACCGTGAGCGGAAACCCGTACGGCGTTTGGACGAGCAGGTCGGCGGGCGCCGACAGGTCGAGCCGCGCCTCACGGCGAGCCGCTCCGGCCGCCTGCTCGCTGGATACGGCGGACTCGACAGCGGCCACTCGCGTGCTGAGTTCGATGAGCTTCCAGCCTTCGACGGCGCACAAGGCGACGAGCAGCAGACCGGCCAGGATGATTCCAGCCCGAGCACTCATGACGGCCCCCTCTTGCCGGCGCGTTGCCGAGCACACGCCCGGTTTCGAACCGCGCACAGGATTGCGAGGGTCGACAGGCAGCGGTCTCCAGGCCGGGACCTATTCGTGTTCCTTCTCGGTCTCGTCGCCCGGGGCCGAAGTCGCGACGTCGTCGAACTCGACGCTCGCCTCGGCTTCAGGCTCGGCACCAACGTCGGCTCCAGGCTCGTCGCCGACGTCGAACACGCGCCCGCCGCCGCGCACCCGAATCGGCCCCTTGGGGCCGGCGTCGCCTCGCGGCCGCGAGGTGGTCCGGCGCCCTTTCGGCGGCGCAGGCGGCCCGAAGTTCCGTTCGCGACGCCCGCCGGGCTCACCGCCGGCCATGGGCGGCCCGCCGGCGAATGCCGCGGGCGGCGGGCCCGCCGGACGGAATCCGGGCCCCCGCTCCTCTCGCGGGCGAGCTTCGCTCACCGACAGGGGCCGCCCCTGGAACGGCTGCCCGTTGAGCTGCCGAATGACCTCGGCCGCGACCGAGAGCTCGGCGTATTCGACGAAGGCGAAGCCGCGCGGACGGCCCGTTTCGCGGTCCACGGGCAGAGCGACAGAGAGCGGTGGTGCGACCGTCGCGACGTAGGCCCGCAGATCCGCTTCGGTGGCGCTGTATGGGAGGTTCCCGACGAACAGGCGGACAGCCACGCTACTATTTCACCTCTTTGAAAACAGGTTTCGGCACAGGGATGGGGAGATGGTGGATCGTTGTGGAAGGAGGACTCTCTGGCTCACGCGGACTCAACAGCGATAGAATGTAGCAGACACACGAGTCAAATGACAACCGGAGCTTTTCGGCGGCCGATCCCGAGCCCGGAATCCGCCTTCCGCCGGATTGCCGCCAAAGTGGTCCGCCGGTGACCGGAGCGACTTGCGGCAGGCAGGTCTCTCTGGTACTGTTGCACCTTTCCCAACAACCGAGCCAATCATGAATCTTCGATCGCTGCTCGTGCTCTCCGGCCTGATCCTCGCCTCTGCTGTTGCCTGCAAGTCCAAGACGCCCGCACCGCCGGCCGATTCCGCGGCCGCCGGCCAGGCCGGCAAAGGACCCGCTGCCGAGGCGGCGCCGGTGAAGCCCGTGCCCACCCAGTTGCCCGACGTACTGGCCAAGGTCAACGGGGAGTCCATCGAGCGCGGGGAATTCGAGCTGGCCGTCCGGACGCTCGAAGCGCGTGCCCAGTCGCCGGTGCCGACCGATCAGCGGGACAAGGTCTACCGGCAGGTCCTCGATCGCATCGTCGGCTACCGGCTGCTGCTGCAGGAGACGAAAGCCCGGAAGATCGACGCGGCCGCGACCGACATCGACGAGCGGCTCCAGCAGATGAAGGCGCAGTTCCCCAGCGAAGACGCGTTCAGGAAGGCGCTGGTCGAGCGCGGAATCACGCTCGAGAAGCTCCGCCAGGAAACCGCGGACACCATCGCGGTCAACCAGCTCCTCGAGAAGGAAATCGAGCCGCAGGTCAAGGTCGAGGACAAGGACATCGCGGACTTCTACGCCAAGAACAAGCAGGAATTCCGGCAGGCTGAAGGCGTGCGAGCGTCGCACATCCTGATTCGTCTGCCGGAGAAGGCGGACGCCGCGGCGCGTGCGAAGGCGAAGGCCCAGGCGGATCAGGTCCTGAGACAGCTCGCCGCCGGCGCGAAGTTCGACGAGCTCGCCAAGAAGAACTCGCAGGACCCGGGTTCGTCGGCCAACGGAGGCGACCTCGGATTCTTCTCGAAGGGACAGATGGTACCCGCTTTCGAGAACGCCGCCTTCGCCCTGAAGCCGGGGCAGACGAGCAGCGTCGTCGAAACGCCGTTCGGCTACCACATCATCCGCGTCGCCGAGACGCGGCCGGCCCGCGACCTGCCGCTCACCGAGGTGCAGGATCGGATCAAGAACTATCTCGCCGATCAGCTTCGCACCGCGAAGAGCGAGGCATTCGTTCAGGGCCTCCGAGCCAAAGGCAAGGTGGAGATCCTGATTTGACGGGACGCCGCCCACGGACGCTGCCAATTCTCGCGGGCCTGCTTCTGGCGGTCCCGTTCGGTCTCGCCAGCCAATCCGGCCCATCGCTCGTTTCCGCGTATCGCGACCAGGCTGCGCGCCTCATCGGCGAAGCCACCATCGACGACCACGCGTGGAAACGCCTGGCCGAGCTGACCGACACCTTCGGCCATCGCCTCGCGGGCTCGTCGAGCCTCGAGTCGGCCATCCGCTGGGCCGCCCGGGAGATGCAGAGCGACGGGCTCGAAAACGTGCGCCTCGAGAAGGTGATGGTCCCGCACTGGGTTCGGGGCGTGGAGAGCGCCGCGCTGGTCGAGCCGATCGGCCATCCGCTGGCGATGCTCGGGCTCGGCAACAGCGTCGGCACGCCGCCCGACGGCATCAAGGCCCCGGCGGTCGTCGTTCGCAGCTACGCGGAACTCGACGCCCTGGGACGCGCGGGCGCCGGCGGCCGCATCGTCGTGTACAACGTGCCGTTCACGAACTACGGCGAGACCGTTGAATACCGGCGGTCCGGCGCCTCGCGCGCCGCGGCGCTCGGCGCCGTGGCGATGCTCCTTCGCTCGGTTGGGCTTCCGGGGCTCATGACGCCGCACACCGGCGTCCTCTCCTACGCCGACGGCGTGCCGCAGATTCCTGCCGCGGCGATTTCCACCGAGGACGCCGACCGCCTGCAGCGGATCCAGGACCGCGGCGGCCGTCTGGTGGTGAAGCTCGCGATGCAGGCGCGGATGCTGCCCGACGCCGAATCGGCAAACGTCATCGCCGAGATTCGCGGCCGCGAGCTCCCGAACGAGTTCGTCGTCATGGGGGGGCACTCAGATTCATGGGACGTCGGTACCGGCGCGACCGACGATGGCGGAGGGTGCGTCGCCTCGTGGGAGGCGCTGAGAATCATCCACAAGCTCGGCCTGCGGCCTCGCCGGACCATCCGCGTGGTGCTCTGGGTCAACGAGGAGAATGGCGGGCGCGGCGGCGAGGCGTACCGCGACGCGCACGCCGCCGAGCTGCCGCAGCACGTCCTCATGATCGAATCGGACGGCGGCGTGTTCCGGCCGCTGGGGTTCGGGTTTTCCGGACCCGACTCAGCACGCGCAACGGCGAAGGCGATCGCGTCGCTGCTCGAAGGGATCGAAGCCTCCCGGATCGGGCCGGCCGGCGGCGGGGTCGACATCGGGCCGGCCGTCCAGGCCGGGAAGATCCCGGCCATGTCGCTCGACGTGGACGGCTCGACGTATTTCCGCATCCACCACACCGAGGCAGATACGGTCGACAAGATCGATCCGCACGACATGGCGCGCTGCGTCGCCGCACTGGCGGTTATGAGCTTCGTCGTGGCGGATCTGCCGAATCGCCTCGGCCGGTAGCGCCGTATAGTACAATCCGCGGCGGTAACCGCCCCCGCCTGAGACACCCGACCGGCCACCGACTCCGCACGACGCCCTCCGGCCCGCCGGCAGGTGCGAGTGTTCCATGCCGTCCACTTCCCTGCTCTCGACTCGAGGGGGACCCATGAGCCAGCTCAAACGTGGCTACCGCCACCGCGACATCGCCGGTCATCCGCTCCGGCCGGAAACTCTGATGATGAGTTACGGCTACGACCCGATGCTCTCGGAGGGCTCCGTCAAGTGCCCGCTCTTCCTCACCTCGACCTTCGCCTTTCCGACCGCGGAGGACGGCAAGTCGTTCTTCGAGGTGGCGTACGGCCTGAGGGAAAAGCGGCCCACCGAAGAGCCCGGGCTGATCTACTCGCGGCTGAACAACCCGGACCTCGAGATCCTGGAGGATCGGCTCGCGCTCTGGGATGAGGCCGAATCCTGCCTCGTCTTCTGCTCGGGCATGGCGGCCATCTCGACGACGCTGCTCACCTATCTGAAGCCGGGCGACGTCATCCTCGCCAGTGAGCCGGTGTACGGGGGCACCGAGTTCCTCATCGAGAACATCCTGCCCCAGTTCGGGATCTTCCATGTCTGGTTCCAGTCCCGACAGGGCAGCCCGACGCTCGAGCATGCCGTGCAGCAGGGGCGCAAGCTCGGGCGCATCGGGCTCATCTTCGTCGAGACGCCGGCCAACCCGACCAATGGCCTGGTCGACATCGCGAAATGCGGGTCGATCGCGCACGAGCTGGCCGATCCGTCGGGGCGACGTCCGCTGGTGGCGGTGGATAACACGTTCCTCGGCCCGCTCTGGCAGCACCCGCTCCAGCTTGGTGCCGACCTCGTGCTGTATTCGTTGACGAAGTACGCCGGCGGCCACAGCGATCTCATCGCCGGCGCGAGCCTGGGGAGCGAGGAAGTCGTCTCCCCGATCCGCGGGATGCGCACGATCCTGGGAACGATGTCGGACCCTCACACCGGCTGGCTCCTGATGAGAAGCCTCGAGACGCTGAAGCTGCGCATGACGAGCGCGATGAAGAACGCGCGCTACGTGGCGGAGTTTCTCGCCGAGCACCCCAAGGTGCGCCAGGTTCACTATCTCGGATTCCTCGGCGAGGATCACCCGCAGCACGAGCTCTGCCAGCGCCAGTGCAAGGCGCCTGGCTCGACATTCGCCTTCGAGATACACGGAGGCGAGCAGGAAGCGTTCCGCGTGCTGAACAGCCTCAAGGTCATCAAGCTCGCGGTGAGCCTCGGCGGCACCGAGACGCTCGTCGAACACCCTGCGACGATGACACACTCGGATATTCCGCCGGAGCGGCAGGAGGCCATGGGGATTCACCCGTCGCTCATCAGGATCTCGATCGGCATCGAGCATCCGGACGACCTGATCGCGGATCTGCAGCAGGCTCTCGACGCGCTCTAGCGGGTTCTCCCGGACCATCGAGGTCGTGTTTAACTCCGACTGCGCCGGTCCGACCGCGCTGAGCTCAACCCTGTCTGCGGAATTCGCGGGTTTCCGGACGCTGCGCGCCGGGAACTCGGCGATCGCCACGCGCATTCAGCGACTCGATCCCTTAATAGGCTGGACAAATCCGGATCGGTCTTTGCTATAGTGATTGAGGAGCCCCGGCATCGCATTCGGGGACGAGGTTTCACGGAGGATACGATCCATGCCAATGTTGATCAAGGAAGACTGCATCAGCTGTGGGGCCTGCGAGCCGGAGTGCCCGAACGAGGCCATCGCTGAGGGCGAATCGATCTACACCATCGACGCCGACAAGTGCACCGAGTGCCAGGGCCACTTCGACTCGCCGAAATGCGTCGAGGTCTGCCCGGTCGACGGCTGCGTCGTCAAGGTCTGATATTCCATCAACATCGTGACCCGCGGGGGGCCTGCCGGTGGTCCCCCGTTGTTCTCTTCCCTCTTTCAAAACCACGCCTGGGTCAGAATCGCCGCCGGCGCTGACGCCACGAGCCACCCTGCCACGACGAGCGCGGCCTCGCGGACGGTCCTGTGCCGCAAGAGCTGAACCGCACCCGACGGCACGCCGATGAGCGCCACTGGAATCAACATGGGCGGCAGCCAGTCCGGCCCGACGAAGACCCAGGTTCCGGCCAGAACGAGAAACGCCGCGGTGCCGGCCGAGAGAAGCGACTTCCACCAGCGAGTCCGGCGGACCTTGAGATGAAGGACGACGGCGATCGCCGTTGCCGCGAGCCAGACGACCGCCGCCCGCCAGAGGAACGGGCCCACCAGCCCCATCATGGTGAGGGAGCCTTCAAGGCTTCCGGACTCCGCACGCAGCGAGCGCATCGCCTCGCTCATCGCGGTGATCGTGCTCCCGACGGCAGGATCGACTCCGTCGACCCGTGCGAGTTCGGCCACCGAGCCGTACGGCCCGCCGCTCACGAGTCGATCGGCCAGGGGCGCGAGACGCCTGGGACACCGATCCAGTCGAGTGCCGTGGCCGCGTTGGCGTCGAAGGTGTGCGGGCGCGGCAAGGCCCGGAATTGGTCGAACAGCGTCGTGCCGGTCTGGAACCGGGCGTTGGCGAGCCAGATTTCTGGCGCCGGCTGCACCTCGCGCCCGCCGAGCGACGTGGAGACGATCGCGTGCACGGCGTCGCGCTCGTCCGGGAATGTCCTGATGTACGCCGCAATCGCCGCCGCGGCGTCGGTCGGCCGGTGGAGGGCCGTCGCGTGAATCAGTTTCAGATACGCGTTCTCCTCCGGGGTGACCTGGGCCGATGTCGTCCCGAAGAGCGCGTAGAAGGCCGGTTCACGGTAGCGCGATCGGATGGCAGCGTCGGTCATCCACCGCCAGTAGAGGTGCGCCACGACGCCCTCGATCGACAACGCCACCCTCACGGGCCTGAGCGCACCTTCGGGCTCCCCTGGAATGACGTTCGCCAGCAGGTAGGCGGCGAACACATCGCCGCGGTCGAGCAGCCCTGGAGGAATCGACGGCTCGCGCAGGAACCGATTCGCTTTGACCGCGTGATAGCGGAGGACCTGCTCGTCCTGGCTGAACCAGAACAGGAATCGCATGCGCAAGCGCGATGCCGGCGCGATTCTGGCGGCGAGCTCCCGGCGGTACGACTCGAAATCGGCCTCGGCGGCGCTTCGCAGGCGCGCATCGACGGCCAAGGCCCGGGTCTCGGGCAGTGCGTCCGGGTCGTCGATGGACATGATCTGCGCGTGCTCGGCGAATCCCTCGGCGAACGCGATCCCCGGGTCGGTGCGGACGCCGATCGCATGGACCTGGTTCGCCCCGCCCGACGGCGGTTCGCCAACCAGGCGGTGCATCATGACGTGCACCAACTCGTGCGGGAAGATCTGATCGACCGCTCCAAATCGGCCTGACAGCTGGGAGCGCCGGTGCAGATCGACGTAGCCGACGTCGCGCTTCAGGTCGTCGTTGAGGTAGAAGCCGCTGCGAGGGAATCCACCTTGGTGGTCAGAGAGCAGCAGGTAGGCCGGCTCAACGGCGCCCTTCCCGGAACGGTACAGGTAAGTTCCCTCCAGCTCATAGATTCGTAGGAGCTTTCCCGAGAACCCTCTCGACAGAGCCTCGACGATCGCCCGATCGTCGGGATGGCGGCTCAGGACCGGCAGACCGTCCCGGACCACGCCCGTGTCGATCAGCACGACGAGCCGACCCTGGACCGCGTCGCCACCCGCGCGTGCGGCCGAGCTCCATCCGAGAATGATGGCGAGTGCCGCCAGAGCGCAGACGCCCCCGCGAAGCAGCCCGGCCGATGGCCGTGCGGTGGGTGCACGGGATGTGTTCACAAACCACTTGGACGGATCGCCGTCTCGCCAAGTTCAGACGCGGCTATGGATTGCGAGAGCCCCGTCGCCGGAAGTTGCGCGGGATTCCAAACCGCCGCGGTGAACATCCTGTTAAATCTCGACGCCGAGCTTGACAGCACCCCAAACGGGTCCTAACTTCTTAACGAAGAGGGTTTCGATCGCCCAGGATGTGAGGTGTGTAGTGGGCGCGCTGTACTTCGAAGCCCAGCCCGACGGAAGCGTGCAAGTATTCGACCTCGGTCAAGGCCGAATCGAGCTCGTCGTGAGGAGGGACGACAGCGTCTCTGGCAGCCAGGCCGCTGTGGACCGCCTCAACCGCATGAACCTGATTCACAAGCCCCTGCCGCAATATGTCAGGGAGTGCGCATCCAAGTACTCGGGTTGGGAAATCTAGCGGGTCGCAACAAGCCAGAGCCGCGGCGTCACGGCGCGGTGGCTGAGCCCGCCTCCGAATCTCGTCACTTGCCGGACCGGCCGGGATGGCGTGTGTCTCGGGAGTGTCGTCGGCACCGATCTCATTTGGGGATCTTGATCTGCTCGCTGGTCAGCACCTGGAAGCGGCGGAACTTCGAGTAGGTTGCGGTCGCCTTGACCTTTCCCGAAGCGTACGAGTAGGACTCCTCCATCAGCACGGGTGGCCAGAGACCCGGCAGCTCATCGCGCGGTCCGTAGCTGACGGTGATCTCGGCCGCTCCCGCCCGGAGCAGCGTGCGCAGGATGCGTCCGCTGGTCGGCTCGACTAGGAACCACCCCGATGCCGGCACATCGCTGCCAGCGGACGTCTTGATGATGGTCGGCCTCCCCAACTCCTGGTAGTTGATCGTCACGGCACGGGTCCCGGCAAACGTCTCCTCGCTGACCTTCCTGAATGAGAATCCTCGCAGCTTGTCGGACTCGAGGAACATCAGCGGCAGGACGGGGATGTTCACCGTTCGGTGAAATTCGCCGAGGTTGTACCGCGCGCTCTCCTCCCAGGTCAGGCGCGCGCTTTCGACCGCTCGACCCGGCGGCGTTTCAACGAAGAGCTTCATCAGACGATCGCTGCGATCGCGGACCGTATCCCCATCGACCTCGTACACATCCCGGAACGGCAGCCAGCCCGGGACACCCGGCACCCTCACCATCAGGTAGTCGGACTTGAGACGCCGTTTGAGCGACAGCCCCTTCGGCGTCTGCCACTCCTGGTCGTAGATCTCCTCAGCCACGACTGCCGACATTTCCCGCCCGTATTGCGCCGCATAGTCGGAAACGCGAGCCAGGACGAAGGTGACCTCAGGGTCGGTCCGCGGCAGGTTGACTGGTTTGTCTGTCGGATCCGCGATATCGATCCTGGGCCGGGCCGGACGCCGCATCGTGGGGTTCATTCCACCCGGAAGCAAGGACAAGTAACGCCCTGCGGCGAGGAGCCTGGCCGCTCGAATCGTGACGCCTTTCCGGAGCGAGGTCACCTCGATGGGCAATGGGTCGGACGCCTTCGCCGCTGAGGGCGGCAGCAACGCCAGGAGATACGACAGGGTCAGTTCGCCGGCCAGCTTCTGGAGTGCCTGCTCGGGTTTGTTCGCCAGCGTGATCAGGGCGCCACCAGTCCGCTCGGCGAGCGTCGAGAGAAATGAGCGTCCGGCCTCCGCGAATCGCGGCGCAGGAGTCGGCACCTGCACCGAGTACACGCGAACGAATGAGCGGGCGGCAGCAGCCATCAGCCGGTCTGACTCGATGCCTGCGCCTTCGGCAATCACGCCGGCCGACAGGAACAGGATCGTCTTGGAGCCCGGCACGCCGCGCAGATCGACGCAGATCTCGGTCAGTCCATTGATTGTCGCCGTCGCGTGCGCGCGCGACGCCTCCGGAGAGATCTCCTCGTGGAGGTCCGACGGGATCTCGGGGCGGAGGCTGTCGAGCGTCGGAATTCCCTCAGGCTTCGATAAGGGTCGGGAGGTTCCGGCGGAGGTCCGCTCCGGTTCGTCCGCGCCGCCTTCCTTCGTCCGGTCCGGCCTCTCCGGAGTGCTTGGGTCGCGCACGGGGGGAACTTCATTCGACGGATTGGCGGAACGTTGGCCGCGCAGCCGATCGAGGGTCTGCCGGATGGCGCTCCGGTCGCTCGACATCGATTCGAGCGACTCGGATCCCGCCAGGACGATGACCGTGACGCGGTCACCGAGCCCGAACGACGCGAGGCACCGGTCGGCAATCATCCGGGCACGGCGTTCGTCGCCTGGCAGCAGGCTCGCCTGGTCGACCACCAGCACGAGGAGCCGGGCGGGCTCCGCAAACGGTTCCAGCTCGCGCGCGGTCTCGGGATTCCACGCGTCGACAAAGTGCTGCGAACCGGGGCCGCGATACAGTTTCCCCAACGCGGCAAAACTCGAGCGGCTCTTGTCGACGACGACCTCGAAATCCCTGGTGGTCATGTTGTCGACGAGGTTTCCTGTCCGGTCGACAGCGATAACCTCGACGACGTAGGAGCTGGCGGCTTCAACCTGGCTCGCCACCGTGAACGCGCCGTCGGGCAGCCCGAGGAACTCCCGCTGCACCCCGGAGGACGCACACGACGCGAGGATGAGCGCCGTTGAACAGACCGAGGCAATACGCACGATCCGCTTCATCGATGGGCCCATGTCGGCGGCATTTAGCGACGATGACTTGCGGCGAGGGGGCACTCAGGCGCGTCTGGTCTGCAGGAAAGTATACCCGCAAGCGCGCGTGAGAGTCGCGTTCGCTGGGAGTGTGGGAACGGACGTGGCGGTTCGGCTTGCACCGAGCGCCCAGCGGCCGACACATCGTTTCAGGGCACGATGACGACGACCTCATTCGATGGCGGGCTGATCCCGCACGCGTTCGTCGCGCGGACCCTGAAGAAGTAGGTGCGCGGCGCGAAGGCGCTCGAGTGGTATGACGGCGTCGTGCCGCCCAGGTCCTGCGCCAGGAGGTCGGAGAGCCCGGGAGCCGACCCGGCCTCCACCAGATACGACGTGGCCGCCCGGGTTCGGTCGCCAGTCGGCGTCCAGACGAGCGACACCGTGTCAGGCGACCCGGCATCAATCATCAGCCCGGTCGGCGCACTCGGTGGCCCGGCGCATTGCACGGTCTGGATCCTGATGTCCCTCGACTCCGGGCCCGTGCCTGCGCCGTTGACCGCACGTATTCGGGCGAAGAACACGGGCGCGAACGCGGACACCGAAATGGACGTCACCGCTCCCTGCGTTTCGAGGTTTCCGAGATTGGTCGCTCCTGCAGTCGATCCGAACGTGATCACGTAGGAGGTCGGGAGACCGCCATCGACGGGAGGGGACCACTGCAGGTTGACGATGCTCCCCGACGTCGAGGCGCGGAACCCGAATGGCGCGCCGGGAGGTACGGCTGGAAGTGGCCGCACCGACAAGACAATCTCGTTCGACGGCCCGCTCGTGCCCGCAGTGTTGACCGCGCGCACGCGCAGGAAGTAGGTGCCCACCGCGAGGCCACTTGTCGTGAACTGGGGTGCCGGTCCGGCGGTCGGCACACTCGCGATGTCGGCAAGGCCTCGCGCGGTGCCCTCCTCGACGATGTAGTTGGTCGGCGCCGCGCTGCCGAACGGCGGCCTCCACGTCAACGCGATCGTGGATCCACTCGCCCGCCCCTCGAGGCCGCTCGGCGCGCCGGGGGACCTCAGAGTCGGCTGGCCGACAGTCAACGTCGCGGGGGCGGTGGTCGCCGAACCGCTCATGTTCGAAAACACGGCTCGGAGCAGCTTCCCTGAGTCGCCGGCCTCGGCCGGGATTCTGAGCGACAGCGCAGTCTGTCCCAGGATGTCGATCCAGGACAGCCCGCCGTTGATGCTCTCCTGCCAGATCGCCGCCGGTACAGGGATGCCACTGACCTCCGCCGTGAAGGTCGCGATCTCACCAGCGAGCACGCTCTGGTCAGCCGGCTGCCGGACAACGACGGGAGCGGCGGCGTCGGTGCGGTCCAGCCTCAGCAGCCTCCCGTTGAAGTCGACGATGAGCAACTCGCCGTTCGCGTCGACGTCGATCGCGACAGGCATGCCAACCGCCGAATCCA
The DNA here is from genome assembly GCA_963695795.1 of uncultured Acidobacteriota bacterium. Classification (GTDB taxonomy): domain Bacteria; phylum Acidobacteriota; class Vicinamibacteria; order Vicinamibacterales; family JAKQTR01; genus CAVOHU01. The sequence continues at coordinate 334,185 of CAVOHU010000006.1, forward strand.
GGGCCGCGGTGTGATCGATCCAGTCGACAGCGATCTCCTGCGCGCCAGAAGTGCCAAGGCCCAGTGACATCAGTCGACCTGAGGCGAAGTCGGCGAACACATAGCGGCCGGCGAATTCGGTTCCGAGGACCTTCCCCCGGTAGACGTAGCCGCCAACGACCGTGCCTCCGATGTTCCGGTCGTAGTCATAAATGGGAAAGGTCAGCGGCTCGTACGCCGGGGGCGGATTCGGTCCGGCGCCTCCCGGGAGGTTCCCTTCGAAATTGCGCCAGCCGTAGTTGAGCGCGCCGAGTCCCGGCGGCTGGTAGTCGATCTCCTCCCGGGCGGACTGGCCCACGTCGCCGATGAGGAGTGCACCGGTGCCGCCCAGCCGGGGATCGTCGAAGCTGAACTTCCACGGGTTACGCAGGCCCACCGCCCACAGCTCCTCGAGCGCCGGGATCACACTCGGACGGGCGAAGGGATTGTCGGCCGGAATCCGATAGCCGCGCGGATCGGTGTCCGGGACGCCGACGTCGATGCGCAGCATCTTCCCGAGCAGCGTCTGCAGGTTCTGCGCGTTGGCGAACGGATCGTTTCCGGCTCCTCCGTCGCCCAGACCCACGTACAAATACCCATCCGGGCCGAACCTGAGTGTGCCGCCCCGGTGGTTGGTGAACGGCGTCACGATGAACGGGTTGGCCCTCGGCCAGATCAGATCGAATCGAGATGCCGGATCGGCCACGAGCGGATTCGCAGCTGACCGCTCGAAACGCGCGATCACGGTTCGATCCATGAGATCGGTGAAATGGATGAAGAACCTCCTCGACGCCGCAGCGTCGGGCGGGAACGCCAGGCCGAGCAGTCCGCCCTCACCGTTCATCGAGACGAGCGGCGTGATGTCGAGCAGCGGCGTCATCACCAGCACGCCGTGAACGACCGGGAGTATGGTCCCCGCACGAAGCACAATGAACTGGACGCCCGAGTCGGTCGGATCCTGAATCACCGCCACGGGTTGAGACAGCCCGGAGGCGATCACGGTCAACCGGAGCTGTCCGAATGCGGGCTCCGATGCCGCCACGAGGACGAGCATCAACGCGCAAGCGAGACGAACGGCTCCGGAGCGAACGCCCTGTCCGCCCCTCTCACGCCTGGGCACGAACGGCGGCGCGGCAAATGGCTGTTGCATCGAGCTCTTCCGGGCCGTTCGACGACAAATCGAGGCAGCCCGCCCTCCATGTCCGGATCGGGATGATTTCCTAGCAGAATAACATGGGAAGCCGAGTGGGGGACTGGACGGGTTCCGGCGGGATTCGAGGAAGCGAAGCGCTGGGTCTCTTGACGATGCCGGCCCGGCGTCGTCGGCGGCGTGGTCGCTCTGAACGCGAAGCGGCCCCGATGGGCGTTGACTCATCCCACCGGGGCCGTCAGATCAGTGGTCGGGATGGCGAGATTCGAACTCGCGACCCCCTGAACCCCATTCAGGTGCGCTACCAAGCTGCGCTACATCCCGTGCTCCTGATTCTATCGCGACTTCGCGCCCGCGCGCATCATCGACGCGGGTCTGCCCCCGTGTTGCGGTCGGGGCCTCTCGTGGCGCCGGTCCTCACGCGTCGCGGCTCATCGCCGATCTCGGCGGCTTCCGAGTCCTGCATCGGCAATTCGGCCTGTGTGCCTGGTTTCTGGACTCTCTGGCCACCCGGGTGGGCCGCCAGCAGATCGCGCAGCGCGCGAAGCTCCCGCGTGATGGCCCTCAGTCGTTCTCGCGTCCGGTGGTCAAACGACGCATCGGCCGGCGTGCTCTCCGGTTCGGGCGGCGACTCGGCCTCGATCCGCCGCCTGGCCCCTGAGAGTGTCAGCCCTTCGCCGAACACGAGCGCCTTGATCCGCAGAACCAGCTCGACATCGCTGCGGCGATACGTCCGCGCCGCACCAGTGGCCACGCCGAGTCGAGAGAATTCCTTCTCCCACGTGCGCAGCACGTAGGGCTGAACCTCGGCGAGCTCGCAGACCTCGGCGGGCTTGAAGAACTCCCGATCAGGGATTTCGGTGTGCGTCTCGGACACAGGCGGCTCGGCAGTATTCTACTTGCCCTTCCTTCGGCGCGCACGGACCTCGATGCGGATTGGCGACCCGAGAAGTCCGAACGCCTCGCGAAGCTGGTTCACCAGGAACCGCTCGTACGAGAAATGGAAGGTCGTCGCGACGTTGGTAAAGAAAACGAAGGTCGGCGGCGCGACCGAGGTTTGCGTTGCGTAGAGAATTCGGAGTTCCCGGCGTCCAGGGCTCGGAGGCGGGTGGCGCGCGGTTGTCGCCGCCACGAAGTCGTTGAGCTCCGAGGTGCCCACGCGCGTTCGGCGGGCGGCCGCCACCCGATCGACCGTGTCCAGCAGCTTCGGCACGCGCTCCCCGGTCCGCGCCGACACGTGGACGAGCGGCGCGAAGTCGAGGAACTTCATCTTGCGGGCAACTTCCTCGTCGAATGTCCGCGCGACATCGGGCCCGTCCTTCACCAGGTCCCACTTGTTCACCGCGAGAACCAGGCCGCGGCCAGAACGCGCGGCCTCGCCCGCGATGGCCGAGTCCTGATCGGTCGGTCCTTCGACGGCGTCGATCACGATGACCGCCACATCGGCGCGCTCGATGGCACGCCTGGCCTGCAGCACGCTGACCGCCTCGACGCCGCCCGATCCGGCCACACGGCCCGGCCGGCGGATACCGGCGGTGTCGACGATTCGATACTGCCTGCGAAGACGCTGAAACACGACGTCGATCGCGTCTCTCGTCGTGCCGGGCATGTCGCTGACGAGCACGCGCTCTTCGCGGAGGATCCGGTTGACGAGCGACGACTTCCCGACATTCGGCCGTCCGACAATCGCCACACGAATCTCGCGCGGCTCCGCGTGGTGCTCGGCCGGCTCACCGGCCGGAGTCGGCGCCTCTGGCGCGAGGCCCGTTCGGGCTATCTGCTCGGAGGCGGGGGATTCCAGCCTGCCTGATGCCCGGGCGCTTTCGGTCGGAAGCCCGGCGATCACGAGATCCAGGAGATCGCCGATGCCCACACCGTGCTCGGCCGACACTTCAACGACGCGCTCGAAGCCCAGCTTGTGGAATTCAGGCCCTGAAGTCTTCGATCGCCGATCGTCGATCTTGTTGATGACGAGGATCGCCGGTCTTCCAGTCGCGCGCACTGCGGCGGCCACCTCCTCGTCGGGCGGAATGAAACCGTCAGCGCCGTCGACCAGGAAGAGAATCAGGTCGGCCTGTTCGAGCGCCCGCTTGCCGTGCTCGAAGACGAGCACGTGAAGCGGATCCTGGCTGCCCCCGAACATGCCGCCGGTGTCGACCAGGTCGAACGTGTGACCGAGCCAGTGAGCCGGCTCGGAATGGACATCACGGGTGGTCCCTGGCAGCGGACCCACGATCGCGCGCCGCGTCCGAGCCATGCGGTTGAAGAGGGTGGACTTTCCGACATTCGGGCGGCCCACGAGCACGACAACAGGTGGTTTCCGCTTCACGGGGTGGCCTGAAGGCGGAAGGTCAGTCGAGACATCAGGGTCCACATCTTACCAAGGGACCGGTCACTCCAGCCGCGGGACGAGCCCGTGAATCCCCAGATTCGCCGCCCGAGCCCCGCTCGGATCACCCCGTAATCCCCGCCAAATCACGCTGCTGGCCCTTCCCTGCCCACGTGCCGTCAGGCTTGACAGTGTAAGTGCTTATTTCTATAGTAGTTAGCAACTATCTGAGGAGCTCGCCCGGCATGATCAAGGTCGACATCGTCAACGAGGTCTCACGCACCGCCGAGATTACCAAGGTCAAAGCCGAGGTCGCGGTCGAGGCTGTCTTCGACGCGATGCGCCTCTCGATGCAGCGCGGGGAACGAATCGAGCTGCGGGGTTTCGGCGTCTTCCAGGTGAAACCCAGAAAACGGGGAATCGGCCGTAACCCTCGGACCGGCAAGGAGGTACGCATTCCACCTGGCCGGACAATCCGCTTCAAGCCGGGCAAAGACCTCCAGAGCATCGGCTGATTCCCATCCGAACTCGCGCGAGAGGCGCGCGTGTCCACACAGACTGCGATGTCCGGTCGTCGCTGAATCGGAGTCGATCCCCAGTTGGCCGAAGATCGTTCGGTCGTTCCCTCTGTGAGCCCCGCAGCCGGGCTGCCGGAATCGGGCGCCAGGGCTGCAGGCGATCTGCCGGATCGCTCCGGCGAGATGAGTCCAGAACTCGTTGAAGGCGAACTCCTTGCGAGCGCGCGGGCCCGGCACAAGGAGCGCGTCTGGCGCAACGTCGCCTTGCTGGCGGCCACCCTGCTGACCACGCTCTACGCGGGCATGGAACATTGGCTCGCGTTCGAGTCGCGATTCGGGGCCATCACTCCCCCGCTCGAGTGGCCGGGCCTGATCTGGAGCGGCCTCTGGTACTCGCTGACGATTCTGGCCATCCTCGGCGCTCACGAAGCGGGACACTATCTGGCCTGCCGCTACTACGGCATCGCGGCCTCGCTCCCCTATTTTCTACCCGCTCCGCCGAACATCTTCATGGCCGGGACCTTTGGCGCGTTCATCCGCATCCGGGAGCCAATCCGCACCAAGGGCATGCTCTTCGACATGGGCGCGGCCGGCCCGTTCGCCGGATTCCTGGTCGCGGTGCCCGCGCTCGTCATCGGCGTGTCGCTGTCGAATGTGGCCCGGCTCCCGTCGAACTTCTCGGGCCTCGAGCTGGGCGAGCCGCTGCTCTTCAAGGTGGTGACCTCGCTCGTCACGGGTCCCGTGCCGGATGGTTATGCGCTCAACCTCCACCCGATGGCCTTCGCCGCGTGGTTCGGTCTGCTGGTCACCGCGTTGAACCTCATTCCGATTGGGCAGTTCGACGGCGGGCACATCTCCTACGCCGTCCTCGGTCGGCGCGCCATCTGGGCGACGCGCGCCGCGGTTCTCGCGGCCGTCGGTCTGTGCTTCTACTCGCTGAGCTGGGTGCTGTGGACGGTCCTGGCGCTTGGGTTGCTGAAGGTGTTTGGCTGGCGCCATCCGCCTTCCGCTGATGAAGACGTTCCCCTCGATCCGGTGCGGCGCTGGCTCGCGGTGGCGGCATTGCTGGTTTTCATCCTCTGCTTCACGCCGGCGCCGATCGAACCGCTGGAGCTCATCGGAAAGTAGCGCCATGTCCGCCCGCGCTTCCCCGCGCGGCGTTCCCGCCCGTTCCTCACAGCACCGTGAGCGGATCGACGTCGATCGTGATGCGCCGCCGCAGATCGGTCCTCTTCGCCACCGCGTCCATCACGGCCTCCCGCATCGCCACCCGCCTCGCGGGACGTCCTTTCACGAACAGCTGAGCTCGATGTTCTCCGCGCAACCTGGTCAGCGGTGCGGGTGCAGGACCGAGTACCGTGAACGCCCCGCGACTTCCGCTTTCCGCGGCAACCAGCCGCGCGATGTCGCGTGCGGCGTCCATGGCGCTCGCGTGGCTCGCGCCCTTGACCACGATGTTGATCAGCGCGAACTCCGGCGGGTATCTCATCGCGCGGCGAAACGCCGCCTCTGCCTCCGCGAATGCCGCGTAGTCCTGCCTCGCGGCGAGCGCGATGCTGTAGTGCTCGGGGCACAGGCTCTGTACGATCGCGTCTCCCGCGATGTCGCCCCTGCCGGCCCGGCCGATGACCTGGGTGAGGAGTTGGAAGGTCCGCTCCGCCGCCCTGAAATCCGCCAGCCCGAGGCCGACATCAGCCGACACGACGCCGACCAGGGTCACGCGCGGAAAATCATGCCCCTTTGCAATCATCTGCGTGCCGACCAGCACGTCGATCTCACCTCGGCCGAGCCGGCCGAGCAAGCCCGTGACCGCCCCGCGCCGCCGGGCACTGTCTCGATCGAGCCGCGCGATGCGCGCGGCCGGAAACGCCTCGGAGATCTCCGCCTCGACGCGCTCGGTCCCGAAGCCCGCCTGTTCCATATACGGTCCGCCGCACGCAGGACAGACCGAGGGGATGCGGCGCTCGTACCCGCAGTAGTGGCACCTGGCCGCGCCCCGCTTGTATGCGACGAGCGACACGCTGCAGTTCGGGCATTCCGTCGTGCCCCCGCATTCGCGGCAGAAGACCGATGTCGCGAAGCCGCGGCGGTTCTGCAGCACCAGGGTCTGCTCGCGGCGAGCCAGCCGATCGCCGATCGCCGTCCGAAGCGCGCGGCTGAGTATGACGCCGGGGCCGCACTCGGCGAATTCCCGCCGCATGTTGACGATGGTCACCGACGCGAGCGGACGGTCGAGGATCCGGCGCCCGAGCTGCACCAGCAGGTAGCGTCCGGTCTTCGCGTGAGTGTACGACTCCAGGGACGGCGTCGCCGACCCAAGCACGACCAGCGCGCCCGCCTGCCTGGCGCGCATGATCGCGACGTCACGGCCGTGATAGCGCGGGCTCTCGTCCTGCTTGTAGGAAGCGTCGTGCTCTTCGTCGACGACCACGAGGCCCAGGTCGTCGATCGGCGCCATCACGGCAGACCTCGTACCCACGACGATGTCGATTTCGCCCCGCCGGATTGCCTGCCATTGATCATGGCGCTCGCCGTCCGACAATCCGCTGTGCTGCACCGCGACGCCTTGCCGGAACCGCGTCCGGAAGGCGTGCGCCAAGGCGGGAGTCAGGGCGATCTCGGGCACGAGCACGAGCACGCGTTTCCGCCTGCGCAGCACGTCGTCCGCCAGCCGCAGGTACAGCTCCGTCTTTCCGCTGCCGGTGACCCCATGGAGCAGCGCGACGTGGAACGAATCGCGATCTGACAGCGCGCGCAGCGGCTTCAGCGCCTCGATCTGATCCGATGTCAACTCCGGGACCTCGGTCGATGCGCCCCAATCGGATGGCATCCCCCAAGGCCCGGTGAACGGATCTCGCTCGACCGGGATCTGGCGGACGGCCACGAGCCCACGCCGCGCGAGACGGTGTACGACGTCTGACGCCAGTCCCAACCGCCTCAACTGCGCCAGCGACAGGCCCTGCGGTTCGAGCCGGAGACGCGCGAGCAGGTCGCGTTGCCGCTCACCACGGACGCCCGCAACCTCCAACGCCGGCCGGCCGTCACCCAGCTGTCTGTCCGCGTGAATGGCGAGATCCAGGCCCTGTGCAGTTGGCACCACCATGGCCGCCATTTTCGAACCGTCCGGATCACCGGCCAACGCCTGGCTGACGGTGATGAGCCCCGCACGTTCGAGCGATCGGACGACGGAATTCACCGGAATCGGCGAGGCCACCCTCGAAGGTGCGGAGGCGTCTTTGGCCAGCCTCGCCGCGAGCGTCGAGAACGGCACGGGGCGGCTCGAGCCGGCCAGCCGCAACGCGGCGGACTGCACCGGCGTCAACGACGCGCCGTGGGATCCCGCCATGACGGCTTCCCCTTCAGCCGTCAGCCGGACTAACCGGCGACTCGCCACCCAGGCCATCGGCGGCATCGCCAGCGCCAGCGCCTCGCCCGGCGACGCGGCGTAGTACTCCGCCACCCACAAGGCCAGGTCGACGACGGTTTCGGGCAGGAACGGCGATGGATCGAGCAGGTCGATCACATCCCGCAGGCCGACGGGAAGCTCCGCCCCGTCATCCGGCTCGGACGTTGAAATCACGCACCCAGTGAGCCGGCGGGTGCCGAGCGGAACGAGGACGCGCGCGCCCTTGGCCGGGCGCTCGATCTCGGGCGGCACGCGGTAGGTCAGGGTCCCGAGAACAGGAACGGGGACGGCGACCTGGGCCAGGACGGTCATGGTCGGTCGACGGTCACTCGTCCGCCAGCATCGATCGGACCCGCTTCATGTCTTCCCACACATCGCGCTTCTTGTCGGGGCTGCGAAGCAGGAACGCCGGGTGGAACGTCGGAACCAGGCGGGCCGTGCCGTACTTGAAGACCCGCCCGCGCATGCGTGAGATCGGGTCCTTGGTGCGAAGCAGCGCCTGCGCGGCGAAGGTGCCGAGCGCCACGATCACCTTCGGCCGGACGGCCTGGACCTGGCGGAAGAGGAACGGCTCGCAGGTGTCGACTTCATCGGGCTCGGGATTCCTGTTCTCGGGCGGCCGGCACTTGATCACATTCGCGATGTACACATCGTCCCTGGACAGGCCGATCGCTTCGATGATCTTCGTCAGCAGCTGGCCCGCCCGCCCGACAAACGGGATCCCCTGCTCGTCTTCGTCGCGGCCCGGCGCCTCACCGACGAACATCAGGTCGGCGTTCGAGTTCCCGACGCCGAAGACGATCGTGTGCCGTCCCAGCTTGTGAAGCTTGCACCGCGTGCAGTCGCCGAGGGCCTCACGGATCTCGGAAAGCGACTCGCCGGGCTTCGACGAGTCCTCCTCGAAGAGCGAACCGTTCGGTGCGGGAACCTCCGCTTCGGTTTCCTCCGGCGCTGGCCGTGCGGAGGGCGGCTCGGCGATGGACTCCTCCGCCGTACCTCGCTTCGACCAGCGCGAGTCCGAGGCCATTCCCTCGACCCCCAGCTCTGAGAGGAAGCGCAGATGTTCAGCCAGTTGTTCGCGACCGTTCATCGTCGAGTGATCTCTACGCCGTTTCAGGGCTCGGTTGGCGTTCAGCCGCTCGGGCCGAACCGGCGAGGAGCCGCTCGACCCGGTCGATGACCGCCGAGGATACCTCAGCCTTCGACATCTTCGGCAGAGGCACCAGGTCCGTCGGGCTGACGAGCGTGACGATGTTCGTGTCGACTTCGAACCCGGCGCCGGGCAGCGAGACGTCGTTCGCCACGACGAGGTCCACCCTCTTCGCCTCGAGTTTCTTCCGCGCCTGCTCAACGACGCCGGCCGTCTCGGCCGCGAACCCGACGAGGATTGGCCGGCCGCGCCCTTGATCTGCCCGCCATTCTCCGAGTGCCGCCAGGATGTCCGGCGTCCGACGAAGCGGAAGCGTCCAGGAAGCGGCGGTTTTCTTGACCTTCTCAATCGCGGCCGTTTCCGGCTGGTAGTCGGCGACGGCCGCAGCCATCACGATCACGTCGGCCTCCGCCGCCCGGCTCATGACGGCGTCGCGCATTTCGAACGCCGTCTGCACGCGAACGAGCTCCGATACCGGCGGAGGCTGCAGCGAGGTTGGCCCCGCGACGAGCACGACTCGCGCGCCGCGCTTCCCCGCTTCGGCCGCCAGCGCGAATCCCATCCGCCCGCTCGAACGGTTGCCGAGGAACCGGACGGGATCGACGGGTTCGTGCGTGGGGCCGGCGGTCACCAGAACGGTCTTGCCTGAGAGCGTCGCTGAGGGGCGAAGCAGCCGGTCAGCCGCCTCGACAATCTCTCCTGGCTCGGCCAATCGTCCCTTGCCGATCCAGCCGCATGCCAGGTAGCCGGCGCCCGGATCGACCAGGTGCACGCCGCGGGAGACGAGCACTCGGAGATTCTCCGCGACGGCCGGGTGCTCCAGCATGTTGGTGTTCATCGACGGGGCGATCAGCACCGGCGCACGGGTCGCCAGGAACATCGTCGACAGAAAATCGTCCGCAATTCCGTGCGCGAACTTGCCGATGATGTTCGCGGTCGCCGGAACCACGAGCAGGAGGGCGATGCTCGACGCGAGCTGGATGTGTTCGACGTCGGCGTTGAGGCCCGCGGCCCATTGCGTGGTGATGACCGGGCGCCGGGTGATCGCTTCGAAGGTCAAGGCGCCGACGAAGCGCCGGGCGTTGCGGGTCATCACCGCCACGACGTCGTGACCGGCCTGCTGCAGGCCGCGCGCCACTTCGACCGCCTTGTAGGCGCCGATTCCGCCCGTGACCCCAAGCGCGACAAGAGCCATCAGCCTGCCCTTTCTCCCCTTCCGATCACGCTACGCGCTCTCGATGCCCGCGTCAAACGAGCGGGAGATCCGCTCGGCGTCTTCGCGCATCGAGTCCAGCCGGGACCGGCCCGCCAGGACGATCGACCGTATCCGATCCGTGCAGGCCTCGACCTCGTCGTTGACCACGACGTAGTCGTACTCCGAGTAGGCGCGGACCTCCTCGCGAGCGATGCGAAGGCGCAGGCCGATCTGCTCGTGGCTGTCCGTGCCGCGGCCGCGCAGCCGGTCCTCCAGTGACCGGGCCGACGGGGGCATGACGAAGATCGACAGGTGCGGAATCCGGTGACGGCGCACCTGTCTCGCGCCCTGGACATCGATGACCAGCACGAGGTCGACTCCGGCCGCCAGGTGGCGCTCGGTGTCGAGGATGGAGGTGCCGTAGAGGTTCCCGAAGATCTCCGCCCACTCGAGGAACTGGCTGCCGGCGATCATGGCCTCGAACCTCGCCCGGCTCACGAAGTGGTAGTCGGCCCCGTCTGTCTCGCCGAGCCGCGCCGGCCTCGAGGTGTACGAGCGCGACATCCTGAGGCCGGGCATCAAGTCGACCAGGCGTTCCACCACGGTCGTTTTGCCCGCGCCCGATGGAGCGGAAACCACGATCAGCGTGCCTCTGGGCCCGGCGTTACTCGACATTCTGAACCTGCTCCCGCATCTTCTCGAGTTCGGCCTTTGCGGCGATCACCAGCTCCGAGACGTTTGTGCCATCCGCCTTCGAACCCATCGTGTTCAGCTCGCGGTTCATCTCCTGGAGCAGGAAGTCCAGCTTCCTCCCGCACGGCTCGGCGCTCTCGGAGAGGGCCGCCCATTGCGCGACGTGCGCCCGAAACCGCGTGACCTCCTCGCTGATGTCGGATCGTGCCGCGAAGCGGACGATTTCCTGTGGGATCGCGCCGCGATCCACCGTGAGGTCGGAGGTCAGCTCGGCGATCCGGTCCGCGAGACGCGATTGCAGCGACGCATCACCCTCTCTCGCTGCGACGGCGATTCGTTCGACGAGCGAGGCAACCGCCGCCCGTCGTCCATCCAGATCGGCCTGGAGGTGCGCGCCTTCCAGCCTGCGCATCCGGTCCATCTCCACCAGCGCCCGCTCGACGGAATCCTCGACCGCCTGCTCCATGAGTCCGGCGTTGACCTCGTCGAGCTCGGCCGGCTGTTCCCGCACCGTCAGCGCCTGCGGCATCCGCAGCAGATCGCCCGGGCTCATCGTCCCCTGGATCAGGCCCGCCGAAGTCGCCCGATCGAGCGCTTTGCCCAGCGCGTTCACGAACGCCTCGTTGAGCTCGACGGTGAGCACCGGCTCCTGGCGAAGCTGAACGTTCACCGCGACTTCGACCCGGCCTCGTGCGACCAGGGCTTGAACGCGCGACCTGAGGCGCCCCTCGATCTGGCTGAGCCACTGAGGCGTCCGGAGCTGTATGTCCAGGTAGCGGTGGTTGACGCTGCGGAGCGTGATACCGATGGTGGCGCGTTCGTCCTCGAACGAAAGCGTGGCGAACCCGGTCATGGATTTGATCATACGAGCTACCGTCAGTCGGACGAACCGTGAGCGCCCGCCGGCCGGCCGGAGGAGGTCCGGCGAGCCGACGCGAACTGCATGGCATGCAAGGACGCGTACACGCCCTGGGGGTGCGCGAGCAGTTCCTCGTGGCGGCCGACCTCGACGACCCGCCCGCGCTCCAGCACCACGATGATGTCAGCGTTCCTGACCGTCGACAACCGGTGGGCGATCACGAATGAAGTCCGGTTCCGCATCAGGTTCGCCAGCGCGTCCTGGACGAGCGCCTCCGACTCGGAATCGAGCGACGAGGTCGCCTCGTCGAGAATCAGGATGGGCGGATCCCTCAGCAGCGCCCTGGCGATCGCCAGGCGCTGGCGCTGGCCGCCGGACAAGCGCTGCCCGCGTTCGCCGATCACGGTCCGGTACCGATCGGGCATCGCGACGATGAATTCGTGCGCCCGGGCCGCGCGCGCGGCGCCTTCGATCGCATCGGAGGACGCCCGCGGGCTGCCGTACGAGATGTTGTTGGCGATGGTGTCGTCGAAGAGCACGGTCTCCTGCGTCACCATGCCGATCTGCTCCCGCAGCGTCGCAAGGCTGACCTGCCTGAGGTCGACGCCGTCGATGAGGATCGCGCCGTTGGAGACGTCATAGAACCGGGGAAGCAGGTTGACGAGGCTGGTCTTTCCCGCGCCGCTTCGCCCGACAATCGCGACGATCTGGCCGGATCGCACTGAGAAGCTGATGCCGCGCAGCGTGCTCTTGCCGCGGGCATCCTCGTACTCGAAGGACACGTCCCGGAACTCAACCTGCCTGGTCAGCGGCTCGAGCGCCGGAGCGCCGGGCAGGTCGGTGACTTCCGTATGCGTATCGAGCAGTTCGAAGATCCGCTCGGACGCCGCGGAGGCCTGCTGGAGGCTGGCGTTCACGCGGCTCAACTTCTTGAGCGGCCCATACATCAGGAAAAGCGCGGCGATGAACGACGTGAACTCGCCCTGCGTCATCCGCGAGCCCGCGATCTCACGAGTGCCGTACCACAAGGCCGCCGCGAACGCCACACCGCCGAGCAGTTCCATGATCGGCGGCATGATCGAAATCGCCGCCGTCACCTTCATGTTCGCCCAGTAGAGCGCTCGCGCGGCCGCGCCGAATCGTTCGCCTTCCCGCGACTCGGCGCCGAAGGCCTTGACAATGCGGTGGCCCGTGAAGGCTTCTGTGGCCACGTGCGACATGTACTCGAGCTGTTCCTGGCTGTTCCGCGTCGTCCGCCTGAGCCGCTTGCCGAGTTGCACGAGCGGGTAGAGCACCAGCGGCGCACCGGTCAGGCAGACGAGCGTGAGACCGACGTCGCGATAGAACAGGAGGCTGGCGTAGCCCACGACGGCGAGCGATTCGCGCATCAGGTCGCCGATCGTCTCGGAGGCCGCCTGCTGCACCTGGGCCACATCGCTCGTCAGCCGGGACAGGAGCTGCCCCGTGGACTTCACCTTGAAATAGGCGGTCGACTGCCCGAGCGTATGCACGAACAGCTTCTGGCGGATGTCGTACACGACACGCTGGCCGACGTCGGCCATCAAGTACGACGAGAGGAACGACCCAATCCCCTTGACCGCGTACGCGCAGACGATGGCCCACGCCACCGCCGCGATGGCGCGCTGATGCGCCAGCACGTCGTCGAAGATCGGCATCACCAGGTAGGCGATCGCCGCCGACGCGCCGCCGTAGAGCAGCATGCCGACGAAGGCCGCCGCGAACCGCGCGCGGTACGGCCTCGCGAAGCGAAGCAGGCGGAAGAGCGGATTCACTCGCTGAACCGGTATCGCAAGAGCACGCCGAGCGCGACGACGCCGTCGCGCCACGTGATCTTCTTCCCCTCGTCGTAGCCCCGCCCGTCGTACGTGATGGGCACCTCGTACACCCGGAAGCCCCGCTTGAAGATCTTCGCCGTCAGCTCGGGCTCGATCCCGAACCCGTTCGACTTCAGCGACATGGACCGGACGACCTCCGTCCGCATCACCTTATAGCAGGTCTCCATGTCGGTGAGCATGGTGTTGTAGAGGAGATTCGTGATGAAGGTGAGCAGCAGGTTCCCCAGGTAGTGGGTGAACAGGAACACCCGGTGCCGGCCCAGGAACCGGGATCCATACACCACGTCGGCCCGCCCCTGGCAGATGAGCTCGATGAGGATCGGGAATTCCTCCGGCGAATACTCGAGATCGGCGTCCTGCACGATGACGAGCTCGCCGGTCACCTCCTGGAACCCCCTCCTCAAGGCGGCGCCCTTACCCGCGTTGCGCTCCTCCAAGACGAGCTTGAACCTCAGTTCTCTTTCGAGGCGCACCAGGATGTCACGCGTGCCATCGGTCGAGCCGTCGTCCACGACCAGCAGCTCGGTGCGGACCGGCACCGCGAGCACGCGCCGGATGATCTCCTCGATCGTCTCACGCTCGTTGAAGACGGGCATCACGACCGACAACAGCGGGTCGGTGAGGATGCCTCGAAGGCGTGACATCAGCTGGATGCCTCTCTCATGCCGCGCCCGCGGGGATGGGCCTTCCTCCAGTTCCAGGCTGTCTCGACGATGCCGCCCAGATCCGTGAAGCGGGGCCGCCACCCGAGCGCGGCCCGGATCCGATCGCTCGACGCGTAGAGCACGGCCGGATCACCCGGCCGTCGTGACGCCGGGGTGTGCGGGACCCGAGAGCCGCTCACCCGCTCGACCTCCGCGATGACCTCGCGGACGGAGAACGGCCTGCCGATTCCAACGTTGTAGACGGCGGATGGTCCGTTCGCTTCGAGCGCGGCGAGCGCCAGGAGGTGGGCGTCCGCCAGATCCGACACGTGCACGTAGTCACGAAGGCATGTGCCATCCGCCGTCTGGTAATCGGCCCCGAACACCTGCAGGGGCTCGCCGCCACAGACCGCGTCCACCGCGCGCGGAATCAGGTGCGTTTCCGGATCGTGATCCTCGCCGATCTCGCCATCGGGATCGGCGCCCGCGGCGTTGAAATAGCGCAGGCAGACCGAGCGGACGCCGTGCGCCAGCTCGATGTGTGGCAACGCCCGCTCGACGGCCAGCTTCGTCTCGCCGTACGGGTTGATCGGCCGCAGGGGGTGATCCTCGTCGACAGGGGCCCGGTCAGGCTCGCCATACACGGCGGCCGTCGACGAGAAGACGAATCCCGGCACCGACTCGGCCGCCATCGCCTCCAGCACTCGGAGCGCACCTCCGAGGTTATTGTGGTAGTAGCGAAGCGGATCCCGCACCGACTCGCCGACCCGGAGCCAGGCCGCGAAGTGCATCACCGCGGTGACCTGGCAGCGGCGAATCGTCTCGCGCAAGAGCGCCACGTCGTGGACGCTGCCGACGACCAGGTCTCCCCAGCGGACCGCCTCCCGGTGGCCGGCGGACAGATCATCGTACGCGACCACGCGTCGCCCGGAGCGCGCCAGGGCCTTCGCCACATGGCTGCCGATGTAGCCGGCCCCGCCGGTCACGAGCACGGTGCTCAGGCCGGCCTCCCGATCGAGTGATAGACGAAGCCCAGCGAGCGCATCTGTTCCCGGTCGTAGATGTTCCGGCCGTCGAACACGACGGGCGTCTTCAGCAACTTCTTCATCTTCGCGAAGTCCGGCTCCCTGAACTCGTTCCACTCCGTCACCAGCGCCATGGCGTCAGCGCCCTTCAGCGCTTCGTAGCTGCGGGCGCTGTAGGCGATTCGATTCCCGAAGATCCTCCGCGCCACGCCCATCGCCGCGGGATCGAAGGCCTGCACCTTTGCTCCGAGCGCCAGCAGGCGCTCGATGAGCGCAATCGCAGGCGCTTCGCGCATGTCGTCGGTGCGGGGCTTGAACGCCAGGCCCCACACGGCGATGGTCTTTCCCTTGAGCGAACCGAAATGCGCCTCCATCTTCGCCGCCAGGCGGGTCTTCTGACTGGCGTTGACCGCTTCGACAGCCGTGAGGATCCGGAAGTCATAGCCCTTGTCGGAGGAGAATTTCGAGATCGCCTTGACGTCTTTTGGAAAACAGCTGCCGCCGTAGCCACACCCCGGAAAGAGAAACGACGGCCCGATCCGGCGATCGGTGCCAACGGCCTTGCGCACCTGATCCACGTCGGCATCGAAGAGCTCGCACAGGTTCGCCACCTCGTTCATGAAGGAGATCTTCGTCGCCAGCAGGGCGTTCGCCGCGTACTTGCACAACTCGGCGCTCGCGCAGTCCATGACCAGGGTCGGCGCGCCGGTGCGAGTGAACGGGGCATACAGCGACGTCATGATGCTCCCGGGCGCGAGGATCCTCGGCGCCGATCACGACCCGGTCGGGCTTGAGAAAATCCTCGACCGCGGCACCCTGCTTCAGGAACTCGGGATTGCTGACCACGCTGAACGGATGCGTCGTTTCACGACGGACGATCTCGCGGACCTTCACGGCTGTCCCGACCGGCACGGTGCTCTTGTCGACGATGACCTTGTAGCCGTTCATCGCCCTGGCGATGTCGCGGGCGACGGCCGTCACGTGCTGCAGGTCGGCCGAACCGTCCTCCCCCTGCGGCGTGCCGACGGCAATGAAGATGACCTGAGAAGCCCGGACGGCACGAGCCAGCTGGGTGGTGAATGTGATCCGCTTCTCGGCCCGGTTGCGCGTGACCAGCTCCTCGAGACCCGGCTCGTAGATCGGGATCTTTCCCTTCCGCAGCATCCGGATCTTCGCTTCGTCCTTGTCGACGCACACCACATCGTTGCCGGTCTCTGCGAAGCAGGCCCCCGCCACCAGCCCGACGTACCCGCTCCCGATGACAGCCAGTTTCATGTCCGACGGCTCCTCGACGACCAGTTCTGCGCAGTATGAATCCGATGCCACCCGCCTGTGCGGGGCGATAGCGGAATGTGGTCCACGGGACGCACCGAACTGCTCCGGCGGGGGTGTCCGGGCAACCCCGGTGCCGGGTTGCCACGCGAAACAGTTGACCGTACCATACGGTCAAAATGCTGTCAAGACATTGGCGTACAATGGGTTGCGGGGATCAGACGGCTCGCCGCCGCAGACGTCGCGGCCCTCGGGCGGCGAGTCTCGCCGGCAACTCCCGATGAACCCTCACGGGGGGCTGGCCGCTCCTCCGGCGGGTTGGAGTGGCCCGATTCGAGTGCCGGCCGCGAGACGGGAACCCTCAAAACAGGCGATCGCCCGGTATAGGATCTCCCAAGCACTGAAGCGATGCGGATACTCCTCGACTACCGGCCGGCTCTCAAGGCACGCTCCGGCGTCGGCGAATGGGTGCATGAACTGTCTCTCGCTATCCTGGCCCTTGCCTCCAGCCAACCTGGTGCCTACGGCTCGATTGAACTGACCCTGTTCACCAGTTCCTGGAAAGACCGCCCGACAGCCGCTGCACTCGAGGAACTGTCCGGCGCTCGTTTCATCGATCGGCGGGTACCGGTGTCCATCCTGAATCTGGGCTGGAACCGGCTTGGCTGGCCGATGGTCGAATCTCTCGCCGGGCAGGCATTCGACGTGGTGCTGGCACCGCACCCGCTCCTCATCCCGGCGCGATCCGGTCTGAGGGTCATCACCATTCACGACCTCGATTTCCTCGAACATCCGGACCGGACCCGCGCCGAGATCCGGCGTGATTACCCCGCTCTGGTACGCCGGCACGCCAGGCGGGCAGACCTGGTCGTCGTTGTCTCCGAGGATACGGCGAGGCAGGTCGAGAGCCGCCTCGGCGTTTCGCACGATCGGCTCGTCATTTGCGCGTCGGGCGTGCCGGCATGGATTCGGAGTCTGCCCTCTACGGCCGCTCCCCCCTCGGACGGCCATGTCCTGTTCGTCGGAACGCTCGACGCGCGAAAGAACATCGGCGGCTTGCTCGAAGCGTATCGGCTGCTGGTCGAACGACGGCCCGAAACGCCCCGCCTGGTCCTCGTCGGCCGCTCTACGCCGGATTCGGCCCGCCTTTTGGGTAGCATTTCGAGTGGCCCGCTGGCCGGACGAGTCGACATCCGAGGCTATGTCGACGACGCCGGGCGCCGCGAGGCGTTCGCCGGCGCCCGCCTGCTCGTGATTCCCTCGTTCCACGAGGGATTCGGATTGCCGGCGCTCGAAGCCATGGCGCTCGGTGTGCCAGTCGTCTCGTCGAACAGGGGCGCATTGCCGGAGGTGGTTGGCGATGCGGGCTTGCTGGTGAATCCCGACGACCCGCCGGCGATCGCGGCCGCCATCGGGCGCGTGCTCGACGACGTGCATCTTGCTGAGGCGCTCGCCGCGCGAGGCCGCCTTCGTGCCAGGCAATTCACCTGGGAGTCGTCGGCCATCCGCATGGTTCGCCGCTTCCAGCACGAGGTCAGCCCCGCGATGGCCCCCGCAGGGGCGGGCAGCCTGTGAGCGGCCCACGAGGACTTCGGATCGGCATCGACGCCCGTGAACTGGGTGGCCGTCCGACAGGCGTCGGGCGGTATCTCTCGGAGATTCTCGAAGCATGGCGGGCCCTGCCCGAGGCACGCCGCCACGAATTCGTCCTCTTTCGCCCGAACGAACCGGGATCGGCCTGGACCGGAGTATCCCGGGAGCCGGACGCGCTGCGGCTCGTCGAGCGGAGGGTCGGCCGACATCGAGGGAGCCTCTGGGAGCAGACCAGCCTGCCGATGGCCATCCGGGCCGACCGCGTCGACGTGCTCTTCGCGCCGGCGTATACGTGCCCGCTCGCCACGGGAGTGCCCGTCGCGTTGACGATCCATGACTTGTCCTTCCTGGCGCACCCGGAGTGGTTCAGGCCGCGCGAGCGGGTGAAGCGGGCCTGGCTCACGAAACGCTCCGCGCGGCGTGCCGGCATTGTGTTGACCGATTCGGCGTTTTCGGCACAGGAGATCCAGGTTCGCCTCGGAGTCTCCGCGACGCGCATTCGCGTCATCCCACTCGGCGTCCGCCGGCGTGAAGTGGCAAGCGACGCCGCCGGCCCGACGGACGATACGCGGCGAGTGCTGTTTGTGGGATCGATCTTCAACCGGCGGCACGTGCCCGATCTCATCAACGCGTTTGCAATCGTCGCCAAATCTCGGCCCGAGGCACGGCTCGACATCGTCGGCGAGAACCGAACGTGGCCTCAACAGGATCTGACTGCCGTCGCGCAGGCGTCTGGCGTCGCTGATCGGGTCTCGATTCGCTCATACGTTCCCGAAGCGGGGCTGGATGCGCTCTACCGCGGGGCGAAGGTTTTCGCATTCCTGTCGGAGTACGAGGGGTTCGGGCTCACGCCGCTCGAAGCCCTGGGCTACGGCGTGCCCATCGTCGTGCTCGACACGCCGATCGCGCGCGAGATCTACGGGCCCGCCGCGGCGTACGTTTCCTTGGGAGACGTCTCCGCGACGGCGGCGACGCTGGCGAGTCTTCTGGACGACATAGATGCGAGGCGTGCAGCGCTCAGTGATGCACCCGCGGTGCTCGCGAAGTATCGATGGGATCGGGCGGCTGCGCAGACGCTCGACGCGATCGTCTCCGCCGCTGGAGGCGACGATTGTGCCTGAGCTGGCGATCATCATCGTCGCTTACAATACCCGGCGTGAGCTGGACGACTGCCTGCGATCCCTCTCGTCGCCGCCTCCGGTCACGCCCCACGAAATCGTGGTCGTCGACAACGGCTCGACCGATGGCACCCTGGAGTGGCTTCGCGCGTCGTGGCCAGCGGTCAGAGCGATGGCCGCGGGCCGCAATCTCGGGTTCGCAGCGGGCAACAACCTGGGCATTCGATCGACCGACGCCGAGTACGTCGTCCTCCTCAACAGCGACACCATCGTCCCGGAGGGAGCGCTCGACACGCTCGTGGCGGCGCTCAGATCCACTCCCGGCATCGTCGCGATCGCACCAAGGCTCGTTGACGGCTCGGGCCGGCCCGAGCTGTCGTTTGGCCGCATGCTTGGCCCGCTCAACGAGCTGCGACAGAAGACGATTGGCGGCCTCTACGCCGCCGGATTCGGTCCGATGGTGAAGCGGGTTCGGCGCTGGACGCACACCGAAGGCGATCACGACTGGGCCAGCGGGGCCTGCCTGATGGTGCGGCGGCGCGATGCGCTGCGCGCGGGCCTCCTCGACGAGCGCTTCTTCCTCTACGCCGAGGACGTGGATTTCTGCTCGTCACTTCGCGCTCTCGGGGGCCGCATCCATTTCACCCCGGCGGCTGAAGTGATTCATCTCCGCGGTCGCTCCGGAATCGCCCGGCCGGAGGAGACCGAGCGCGCGTACCGCCAAAGTCAGATCGCCTTCTATCGCAAGCATCATCCCAGGTGGCTTCCCTGGTTGCGGGCGTATCTCCGCGTTCGCGGAAAGCTCCCCGACACTCCGGCGTGAGCGCGTCAGCGGCCTGATGCGAGTGCGGCTCCACCGCCGGGCACACCAGCACCGCTGTGGTATCGTGTAGGACGATTACGGGCCCATGACGTGCGCATTGCCCTGGACATCCGGAAGCTTCACGATTTCGGAATCGGCACGTACATCCGCAACCTCCTGCATCACCTGTCGCAAATCGATCAGGAGTCGGAGTACGTGCTGCTCTGCCGGCCGAACGACCAGGACTCGGTGCGAAGTCTCGGCCCGAATTTCCGGCCCGTCGTCAATACGTCGAAGCCGTACTCGGCCGGCGAACAATTGTCGATCCCCTACCAGCTCTCACGCGAACGCGTCGACTTGTTCCACGAGCCGCACTACGTGCTGCCTCCGCTCGTGCCTTGCCGGTCGGTCGTGACCATCCACGATTGCATTCACCTGATGTTCCCCCAGTATCTGCCCAACCGGCTCGCGCACGGCTACGCCCGGGCGAGCATCTGGGCGGCCGCCCGGCGCGCCCGCCGCATCCTCACTGTTTCGGAGACGTCGAAGGCCGACATCCTCCGCTACTGCAAGGTGCCGGCCGAGCGGGTTACGGTGATCTACAACGCGATCGACGACCGGCTGGCGAGCCCGCCGAGCGACGAGGAAATCGAGCAGACGCGCGAGCGCTACCAGCTGCACGGCCCGTTCGCGCTCTATGTGGGCAACATCAAGCCGCACAAGAACCTCGAGCGCCTCATCGAGGCGTTCCACCTGGTGCAGATGCGAGGGTTCGAACGGCTGAAGCTGCTCATCATCGGCGACGAGATCTCCAGGTTCCCCGGGCTGCGCCGGGCGGTCGATCGCTTCAAGCTCCACAAGCACGTGCGGTTCCTCGGCTTCGTGAAGGACCGGACGCTGGCGGCGCTCTACCAGCTGGCGACGGTCTTCGTGTTCCCATCGCTCTACGAGGGATTCGGGCTGCCGCCGCTCGAGGCGATGGCCCGCGGGACGCCCGTCGTGACTTCGAACACCTCGTCGCTGCCCGAGGTGGTCGGCGACGCGGCGGTCCTGGTCGATCCCTACCGCGCGGAGTCGATTGCCGACGGGATGGTCCAGGTCCTGAGTGACTCGACGCTGCGCGCCATCCTGCGGGAGCGCGGCCTGGCCCGCGCCCGCATGTTCTCGTGGAGAAAGTCCGTCCAGCAGGTGCGCGACGTCTACGGCGAAGTCGCGGCCGCGTCGCGCTGACCGATCGCTGTCATGCGCATCGCGCTCATCCACGACTGGCTGACCGGGACCCGAGGCGGCGAGAAGGTGCTCGACGCGTTGTGCGAGATCTACCCGGACGCCGAGGTTTTCACGCTGCTCCAGGTGCGTGGAAGCCAGTCCCCGGCGATCGAACGGATGCCGGTTCACCGATCGTTCATCCAGCATCTGCCGATGGCCCGGCGCCTCTACCGCCACTACCTGCCGCTCTTCCCGGCGGCGATCGAGTGGCTCGATCTCGACCGCTTCGATCTCGTCGTCAGCACGAGCCACTGCGCGGCGAAGTCCGTCATCAGGACGGGCCGCGCACGCCATCTCTGTTATTGCCTGACCCCGATGCGTTATGCGTGGGATCAGTACCCGGAGTATTTTGGTGCGGGCCGCATCGGCCGGCTGCCGGAGCGGCTGCTGCGCCCGGTGATGGCCGCGATGGCGCGATGGGACGCGGCCACCGCGGGCCGCGTCGACCGCTACGTGGGCATCTCGCGGTATGTCGCGGCGCGAATTGCGAAATACTATAATCGTCCGGCTGAAGTCGTGTATCCGCCCGTCGACACCGAGTTCTTCCAGCCGGACGGCACCCCGCGCGAGCGGTTCGCGCTGGTCGTGTCGGCGCTCGTGCCGTACAAACGGATCGATCTCGCGATTGACGCGTGCGCCCGGGCCGGCGTTCCGCTCCGGGTCATCGGCGACGGACCGGAGCTGGCCCGTCTCTCCCGGCGGGCCGGACCGGACGTCGCCTTTCTCGGTTCGCCGGAGGATGCGGCGGTCCGCGAGCAGTACCGACGGGCATCGGCGGTGCTCCTGCCCGGCGTCGAGGACTTCGGCATCGTGCCCCTCGAGGCCCAGGCGTGCGGAACCCCGGTGGTCGCGCAAGGCGAGGGCGGCGCACTCGAGACGGTCGTCGACGGCTTGACCGGGCATCTCGTCCGGGATCGGACGGTGGGGGCGATGGCGGAGGCCACGCGGCAGGCAGTGGACGGGCGATTCGACAGCGCGGCGATCCGCCGTCACGCCCTCCGATTCAGCCGGCCGCGGTTCATCGCCGAAATCCGGGACTGCATCGAGCGCATGCTTCGCGCTCACGGAGACTGATGGTCAAGCGGTACAAGCGCACGCTCGCGACCTTGTTCATCGTCTCGGACGCGCTGCTCGGCATTGCGGCGTTTCTTGGCGCGTACGTGGTCCGCTTCATGACGCCGCTCATCCCCGTCACCAAGGGCACTCCCCCGCTCGTCCAGTATCTCTACGTCGTTCCGTTCGTCGCCCTCCTCGTCCCCGTGGCGTACTACTTCCAGGGCCTCTACGGCATCAGGCGAAGCCGGTCCCGCGTCGACGACTTCTTCGCGGTCCTGGTCGGGAGCGCCGTCGCCGTGCTGCTGGGCGTGGGCGGCACGCTGTACTTCGGCACCTACTACGTGCCCACGCCGTTCAAGGACCAGGGAGTCCTGCAGGTTTCGCAGGCCGTCTGGGCGATCTTCCTCGTCTTGAACGTCGGATTCACCACGGCCTCGCGGCTCCTGGTCAGGTACTTCCTCGAACGGCGCTGGCGGGCCGGCATCGGCCTGAAGCGCCTGTTGGTCGTTGGCGCGGGCGATCTCGGCAAGGTGGTCGTCGACAAGCTGCTCGAACACCGCGAGCTCGGCTACCAGATTATCGGCTTCGTCGATGAGCGCTCAGGCCAGGATCATCTCGCGTATCGGGGACTGCCGCTGCTCGGCCCGACCTCGGAGGCTGCCGAGATCGCGGTCCGCGAGCGCGTCGACCAGATCTACGTCGCGCTGCCGCTCGAAGCGCACCGCGAGATGCTCCAGGTGATCGAATCCTGCAGCAAGGAGATGATCGACGTCCGGATCGTGCCCGACGTGCTGCAGTTCATCGCCCTGCGCGCGCGTACCGAGGATCTCGACGGCATTCCGATCATCAACCTGAGCGAAGTCCCTCTCCAGGGATTCAACGCGATGGTGAAGCGCTCGCTGGATCTGGCGGTGTCCGTCGTCGGACTCCTCCTGCTCGCGGTGCCGCTCGCCATCGTCGCGGTCCTCATCAAGCTGACCTCCGACGGACCGGTCCTCTATCGGCAGATCCGGATGAGCCTCGACGGTTCCCGCTTTACGGTCTACAAGTTCCGGTCGATGTACCACAATGCCGAAGCCGACACGGGCCCGGTGTGGGCGCGCGACGAAGACCCTCGCACCACACCCCTGGGGCGATGGCTTCGCCGGCTGGACATCGACGAGCTGCCGCAGCTCCTCAACGTGGTGCGCGGCGAGATGTCGCTCGTCGGCCCCCGGCCGGAGCGGCCCTACTTCGTCGAACAATTCAAGCACCGGTTTCCGCAATACATGCTGCGCCACAAGGTGAAATCGGGGATCACCGGGTGGGCCCAGGTCAACGGGTGGCGCGGCAACACCTCCATCGAAGAGCGTATCGACCACGACCTCTACTACATTGAGAACTGGTCGCTGCGCCTCGACGTGAAGATCATGT
Organism: uncultured Acidobacteriota bacterium; assembly: GCA_963695795.1. Classification (GTDB taxonomy): domain Bacteria; phylum Acidobacteriota; class Vicinamibacteria; order Vicinamibacterales; family JAKQTR01; genus CAVOHU01. The sequence continues at coordinate 357,551 of CAVOHU010000006.1, forward strand.
GGCTCACGCTGGTGCGCGGCATCGGCATCTACCGCCAGAAACCGGCGTCCTGAGGCCAGAGAATGCCCAAACCACGTGCCGTCATCACCGGTGCTGCCGGCTTCATCGGATCGCATCTCTCGGAAACGCTGCTCCAGCGCGGGTACAGCGTGGTCGGCATCGACAACCTGCTGACGGGCGACATCGCGAATGTGGCGCACCTGGCGGGCCAGGACTTCCAGTTCATCAAGCACGACGTCACCAACTACATCTACGTCGATGGACCGGTGGACGTCGTCCTGCACTGGGCCAGCCCGGCCAGCCCGATCGACTACCTCGAGCTGCCGATCCCGACCCTGAAGGTCGGCGCGCTCGGCACGCACAAGGCGCTCGGACTGGCCAAGGCCAAGGGAGCGCGCTTCGTTCTCGCGTCAACCTCGGAGGTCTACGGGGATCCGCTCGAGCATCCCCAGCGCGAAACCTACTGGGGCAACGTCAATCCGATCGGCCCGCGCGGCGTGTACGATGAGGCCAAGCGATTCGCCGAGGCCATGACAACGGCCTATCACCGTTTCCACGGGGTGGACACGAAGATTGTCCGCATCTTCAACACCTACGGCCCGCGCATGCGTATCCGCGACGGCCGGGCGGTGCCGGCGTTCATCTCGCAGGCGCTGGCCGGCGACGAGGTCACGATCTTCGGGGACGGACGCCAGACGCGGAGTTTCTGCTACATCGACGATCTGGTGGACGGGGTGATTCGCCTGATGGACTCCGATCAGAACGACCCTATCAACATCGGCAACCCCCGGGAGATGAGCATCGAGGAGATCGCGCGCACGATCATTCGCATGACGGGCTCGAAGAGCCCGCTCGTTTATCAAACGCTGCCGACCGACGATCCGAAGGTCCGCCGCCCGGATATCACCAAGGCGAGCACACTCCTCGGGTGGGCGCCGAAGGTGCCCCTCGAACAGGGACTGGAAAAGACGATCGCGTATTTCAGGACGAAGCTGGCGGCCGGTTGATGATGCGCCGCGCGTGCGCGACGTAGTGCAGGCCCGACACGAGCGTGGCTCCGAGCGACACCCAGACGGCCGCGTCCACGATGGCTGAATCGCGCTGAAGGTAGTTGAACAACAGCACGAGCGTGGCGGTCACGATGTAGGTGCCCGTCGTGACCTTTCCGTAAATCGACGGCAGGAACGTCCGGGAACCCACCGCGAGATTCACGACCACGACCGTCAGCACGATCCCGACGTCCCGGGCGATGACCAGCACCGTCAGCCAGACCGGAATCCGGTTGACGAAGCCTGTTCCGGGCAACGAGAGGACGACGAACGTCGTCACGAGCAGCAACTTGTCGGCCATCGGATCCAGCCAGGCGCCGAGGCTCGTTCGCTGATTGCTGAGCCGCGCGATGAGCCCGTCGAGCGCGTCGGTGAAGCCCGCCACGACGAAGACGGCGAGCGCCCAGCCCGCCTGCCCGTACAGCACGAGCAGCACGAAGATCGGGATGAGCAGCATGCGAAGCAGCGTGATCTGATTCGCGGCGGTGAGGCTGCTCATCGGCCTGGAGTCCTCTCGATGCGCCGCGCGGATCCCAGCAGCCTGTCGAGCCGGTCCAGGACACCCGAGGCCTCGCGCCCGCTGACCGGCCGCGACGGCTCGAAGCTCCCTCGTTCGAGCAGCGTCATGGCGCCGGAAGCGACTGCCGCCGACACCGCAGGATACCCGAGGTGCCCAGGGGGGACGTCGGAGATGCCGTGTCGCAGCGGCTCGATCGGCACCGGTCCGAGCACGCGAAGCAGGCGCTGGACGACCGCGGCCAGTTCAATCCGGCGCACAACCGTCAGAGGCTGGAAGGTGTGGTTCGGGTAGACATCCATCACGCCGGCGCGAGTGACGTCGAATATCCAGCGCGACGCCCAGTGCCCGCCCGCATCCGTGATGACCTTCCCGACCGGTTGGACCGCTCGTGCCAGCCGATCGCCGAATCGCGAGCCGACCAGAGCGGCCAGGTCGGCCCGCGTGATCGCCGGAGCGGCGAGCACGCCACGGAGTTCGGGTTCGGATCGGCCCTCGCTGGTGCCTCTGCTGAGCCGATCCAGCGCCTTCCGGGTGCTCTCGAGCGGATCGAGGTTCAATGCCCGCTTGTACGCCTCGGTCGCCCCGCCGACATCGGAGACTTTCTCGAGCGCCTCTCCAAGAGTCAGCCACGACCGCGCGTCTCCCGGATCGAGCGTGGTCGCCCTTCGCAGATTGACGACAGCCTGAACGGGCGCGCCTTCTGACAATTCGACCGCCGCGAGCTCCCGGTAGAGCACGGGGCTCTCGGGCGAGGCCGCGATGGCCTGCTCGTAGAGGCGGCGCGCCTCCTCGCCCCGCCCGGCGCCGGCGGCCTTCCTGGCGGAGTCCACGAGCCGCTGGACGCCGCCGAAGCGCATCACGGCGATTCGCCGCCTGACCTCGGCGAGCGCCGGGTCCGCTGCGAGCGCCGCCTCGAACGCGGCGATGGCATCGTCGAGGCGCGACATCCCCGCGAGCGCCTCGCCGCGTCCGGCGTGAGCCGCGGCGTACTGGGGCCGCTTCACGAGCACCGCGTTGAACCGCACCAGCGCGTCCTCGTAGCGGCGCTCCGCGACATTGACGTAGCCAAGTCCGACATCGGCTGGGAAGTAGGCGGGCCCCCGCGCAGCCAGGGCCGTGAATTGCCGCTCGGCCGATCGAAGGTCTCCACGCTGCAGCACCTGCCACGCTTGTTCGAGTTCTGCGCTGAACCGGATCGCATCCGGTCCCGCGACCTTCGCACCGGGAGCGGGCGAGGCCGGGTACACGAAATCCGGGTACAACGGCGCCGAGGGGCCGGACGGACGGGGATTTGCCGCGCATCCGCCCATCGTCATCAGGATCACGGTCATCGCCGCGCGAGCGGCCAGGGCACCGTGCCGTCCGAGCGTGGTCGACGTGCGGTGCCTGCCGGGCATCATGCGGTTACCGTTCGCGGTCCGGGATGACGACGCCGCACGAGTTCAGCCGCCAGAGGCCGCGAGATTTCAACATCGATCCTGGCCCGGTCGCCGACGATCTCGTGAGTGAGGACGCGGCCCAGACGGTAGACTCGCGCCAGGTCCGCCTGCTCCGATGGGCGCCTGAGATCGAAGGTCAGCCTGACGCGTCGAATGTCGAGGCCGAGGCGGTTGACGACGTGATCGAGCAGCTCGGCCTGATGGTCGCCACGAAGGGCCGAAACGGACACCGCATCGCGCCGCCCCGCGAGAACCTCTTCGGCCTGGGCCGTCTCCAGCAGATCGATCTTGTTGTAGACCTCGAGCACCGGAACCGTCGCGGCCCCAACCTCGGCCAGGACCGAGCGGACTGCGCCGGTCTGCCGCTCGCGGTCAGGGTTCGAGGCGTCGATCACGTGGAGCAGCAAGTCGGCCTCCCGCACTTCTTCCAGCGTGGCGCGGAACGCCGCGACCAGTGTGTGCGGGAGCCGGTCGATGAACCCGACGGTATCCGAGACCAGGAATTCTCGCCGGTCCGGGAGGACGACCCGCCTGAGCAGCGGGTCGAGCGTGACGAACAGCGCGTCGGACGTTTCCGCGTCGGATCGCGTCAGCCGATTGAAGAGCGTCGTCTTTCCGGCGTTGGTGTACCCCACCAGCGCCACCGTCGGGATCGAGGATTTGTGGCGCCGATCGCGGAGACGGGCTCGCCGATCGCGCGCGGATTCGATCACGTCGGTCAGGTGGTCGATGCGCCGCCGGATCCGCCGTCGATCGGTTTCGAGCTTGGTCTCGCCCGGGCCCCGCGTGCCGATTCCGCCGCCGAGGCGGGAGAGCGCCAGGCCGGCCCCGACCAGGCGAGGGAGCTGGTACTTCAGTTGCGCGAGCTCCACCTGCCACTTTCCTTCCCGCGTCCGGGCACGGGCAGCGAAGATGTCGAGGATGAGCTGGGTCCGATCGAGCACCTTGCACCCGAGTGCGGCGTCGATCTGGCGGAGCTGGCTCGGCGTCAATTCGTTGTCGAACACCACGAGATCAATTCCGTCCGTGGCGCAGACTTCCGACAGGGCTTCGAGCTTGCCCCGGCCGATGAAGGTCGCGGGATCGGGCTTCGGCCGCTCCTGCACCACGCGGCCTCGGACCTCTCCGCCCGATGCGCCGACGAGGCCTGCCAGCTCGTCGAGCGAAAGGTCGGCGCGGGTTCGACCCTCAGCCGCGGTGGCCAGCCCGACCAGGACGGCACGTTCTCGTGCGACCGCGCGGCCCATTGCCATCGATTAATCACTCCCGGAGTGATTCTTAATCACTCCCGGAGGGATTCTAGCACGCGCTCCCACGCAATCGCCCCGGCGCGGACAAGCCTCGGCGCGCCGCTCGCCGTGTCGACGATGGTCGAGGGCCGCCCGCCCGCTGTCGCGCCGCCATCGATCAGAAGGTCGACGGTGTCTCCGATCGACGCGGTCACACCGATAGCAGATGCGGGCGCGGCCTGGCCCGATCGATTGGCACTCGTGGAGGTGACGGGATAGCCGAGTGCGGCTGCGAGGCCCTGCGCGATCGGATGATCCGGCACGCGGACCGCGACAGTGCCGCCTTCGGCGCTGACGCCAGGGGCCAGCCCTTCCCACGCAGGCAGGACGAGCGTCAGTGGGCCCGGCCAGAACGCTTTCGCGAGTCTCGCGTTGGCCTTTCCCAACGCACCGGCACACGCCACGACCTGGGCCTGATTCGATGCGATGAGCGGGATCGCCTGCTCGACCCGGCGCAGCTTGATGCGATAGAGTCTCTCGACGGCCGCGGCCTGGCGTGGATCGACGCCGAGCCCGTAAAGCGTGTCGGTCGGGTACGCGACGACGCCGCCGCCGGCCAACACGGCGGCTGCGCGTGCGAGCGCCTCTCGTTCGGGATCGCGCGGGTTGATGAACAGGCGTTGCATGTCCTCCTCATCTTACAATCGCCGCCGCCTGTTCGTCCGCGTGTGTTCGTTGACCGTCGCAGGATTGTTGATCACGGCGCGGCACGCTCACGCGGGCGCTCCGGATCTCGAGGTCGAATCGGCGGTAATCGCCAGGGCGCTCCCGCTCTGGAGCGGGATTCCGTTCGCCGGAATCCTCTTGTCCCTGGCCCTGCTCCCGCTTCTGATGCCGCGCTTCTGGGAACGCCGCTACCCGTTTGTGGCCATCGGCTGGGCATTCGCCTTCGCCGCGCCGTTTGCGGTCGCCTACGGCTCAATCGCCGTCCGGCTGATTGGCGAATCGCTTCTGGTCGACTACCTGCCGTTCATTGTCCTGCTCTGGGCGCTGTACGCCATCTCGGGTGGCATCTTCCTCAGAGCCAACCTCGTCGCCACGCCTGGCTTGAACGCGGCCTTTCTGGCGGCGGGCACCCTGCTCTCATCCGTCATGGGCACGACCGGAGCATCCATGCTCATCCTTCGCCCGCTGCTCCGGGCCAACTCGTGGCGCCGGCGCCGCGCGCACGTCTTCGTCTTCCTCATCCTGCTCGTCGCGAATATCGGCGGCGTGCTGACGCCTTTGGGCGATCCGCCGCTCTTTCTCGGCTTCCTGCATGGCGTGCCGTTCTTCTGGACGCTGCGGATGCTGCCGCATCTGCTCATCGCTGCCGGTAGTGTGCTCGCGGTCTTCTTCGTCGTCGATTGGCTGCTGTACCGGAAGGAACTCGAGAACCGGCCGTCGCATCACGCGCCCATCAGGCGCGTTTCCTTTCGCGTCGACGGCGCGCACAACTTCCTGTTCATCGCGATCGTGCTCGGCGCAGTCGTGATGTCCGGCATGTGGCATCCGGGCGAGGTCTCGATCCTCGGGATTCGCCTGGGCTATGCGGACCTGCTTCGAGACGCGATCCTCGTGGCGGCGGGCTGGATGTCGGTGCGTACCACTTCGAGGCTGGTCCGGAAGGAGAACGGATTCGGTTGGGTTCCGATCAAGGAGGTCGCGTTCCTCTTCGCCGGGATCTTCGTGACCATCATCCCGGTGCTGATGATGCTGCGCGCGGGCGCAAGCGGCTCGGTCGGCTGGCTCATGGAGCGAGCCGGCGAGCCTCTTCACTACTTCTGGATGACCGGCACGCTCTCGAGCGTGCTCGACAATGCGCCGACCTACCTCGCGTTCTTCAACCTGGCCCTCGGCAAGCTCGGCATCAGCCCAGGCGAGGTTGCCGGCCTGCTGGCGGGAGGGTCAGGGTCGACCCTGGCCGGGCCGTTCGCGGAATACCTCGAGGCCATATCGGCTGGCGCCGTCTTCATGGGCGCCATGACGTATCTCGGCAACGGTCCGAACCTGATGGTCTGGTCGATCGCGAAGGATGGCGGCGTCAGGATGCCGAGCTTCTTCGGCTACGTCCTGTGGTCGACCGTCGTGTTGCTGCCGATTCTCGCACTGCTCAGCTGGGCGTTCATCGCGTAGTCCGCTCACGGCGCCGCAGGGGCTACTCCATCATGCCTCGACCTTCGTCGATCGGCGCGCCGCCGTGCGCCCGGCTGTCCGACTTCCGAACGACACCGGCCAGGCAGACGAGCAGGACCACATCCAGCGCAAAGACGACGAAGAAGCCGCTCGTCGTGAGCAGGCCGCTCACGACAGGGCTCAGCGCGAGCCCCGCCAGGCTCGCGGCCGTGAGGAGGCCGAAGCCCGTTCCGTGCGCGCTCGCCGGGATGACGCGGCCGCCCGCCGTGTAGGCAGCGGTCGAGCCGGCGCCGACCCCGATGCCGAACACCGCGAAGACGATTGAGAGCAAGATCGCGTTGCTGACGACGAAGATCCCGGCCAGCGAGATCGCCGAGGCGATCGATGCCGCGCCGATGACGGCGAGCGGCGCCCATCGACGCAGTAGCCAGCCGCAGCTCTGATTGCCAACGGCCCCGCCAATCGCCGAAGCCGAGAAGAGCAACCCCGAGAGCAGCGCGACGCGATCCGCCGCCACTCCGAGGCTCGAGACGTAGAGCGGGAGCATCGGCCCGAAACTCCGGTCGACGAAGGTGATGCCGAAGATGGCAATCATCACCAGGATGAAGTTCGGGAATCCGAGCAGCGTCCGGAAGCTGACATGCTCGACCTTCGTGGGCCCCGGTTCCTCGACCCGCACGGGATCGCGGTAGAGCGTGGCGACGATGAGCGCCGCCACGGCGTAGAACCCGGCCGTCACGAAGAAGGCCCGTCGCAAGCCGACCAGCTCGGCGACCACGCCCCCGATGACGGGACCGAATGCCGGCCCGAGCCGCTGCGCGGTCTGCACGCCGCCGATGGCCGACGCCATCTTCTCGCGTGGCGCCGATTCGGCCGCCATGGCGACCGTCAGCCCCCCGTATCCGGCGAAGAGCCCCTGAATCGCCCGCAACGCGAACACCTGCCACGCCGCGGTGACGAAGGCCATGCCCGCCATGATGACGACGAAGCTGATGAGCGAGCGCAGGACCATCAGCTTTCGTCCGAACCGGTCCGCGAGACGTCCCCAGAACGGGGACAGCGCCGCGGTGACGGCCGGAGTGGCGCCCAGGCTCAGGCCCGCCCACATCGCGACCTCGCCGACGTCCTGGACGCCGAGCTGGCGGATGTAGAGCGGCAGGAACGGCATCACGAGCGTGAAGCCCGTGAACCCCGCGAAGCTGGCGGCGACCACCGCGAACTGGTTCCGCCGCCAGGAGCGAGTGGCCGGCATGACGCTCAGGCGTGCGGGCGGGAACCGCCGTAGGGCGGCAGGCTGCACCGCGTCGGTCGATCCTCGCGGTACCCCAGCACGTAGTCGGCCTGCATCAGCGTGTGGATCTCGCGGGTGCCCTCGTAGATGACCGCCCCCTTGCAGTTCCGGTAGAACCTCCCGGCGGGATAGTCGTCCGAATAGCCGTTGGCGCCGTGAATCTCGACCGCGTTTCCCGCCGCCCGCTCGGACCCCACCGTCGCGAACCACTTGGCCAGACCGGTTTCGCGAGTCGAGCGCCGGCCGAGGTTCTTGAGCCAGCCGGCTCTCCACCAGAGCAGCCTGGCTGCCTGGTAGTCGGACTCCATCGTGGCAACCATCTGCTTGACGAGCTGGTGCTGCGCGATCTCGACGCCGAACGCCTTGCGCTCCAGGGCGTACTTCACGCTCGCGTCAAGGCAGGCGCGGATGAGCCCCGTCGCACCCGCGGCGACGGTGAACCGGCCCTGGTCGAGCGCGAACATCGCGATCTTGAATCCCTCGCCGGGCAGGCCGACCATGTTCGAGTCGGGCACCTCGACCTCGGTCATCTTGAAATAACCGGTATTCCCCGCCAGGATGCCCCACTTCTCCTTGAGCGTGCCGCTCGAGAACCCGCCGAACGAGCGCTCGACGATGAACGCGCTCAGGCCGGAGGGATCGCGGCGCTTCTTCTTCTCGGGATCCGTCCACGCGAACACCAGGAAGGTATCCGCCACATCCGCGAGCGAAATCCACGTCTTCTCGCCGGTCAACACGTACCGATCGCCGTGCCGGACGGCAACCGTCTGAATTCCACGGACGTCACTGCCGGCGGCGGGCTCGGTCAGACCGAAGGTCCCGATCTTCCGTCCCTGGGCCAATGGAACCAGGTAGCGCTGCTTCTGATCCTCGGTGCCCCAGCTGAGCAGCGTCAGACTGTTCAGTCCCATGTGGACGGACATGATCACCCGCAGCGAGGTGTCCACGTACTCGAGCTCCTCGCTCGCCAGGCCGAGGCTGATGTAGTCCATCCCCGCCCCGCCGTACTCGGCGGGAATCGAGATCCCGAGGAGGCCGAGTTCCGCCATCTGCGGCAGGATCCGGTCATCGAACCGGTGCCCGCGGTCGAGGTCCTTGATGCGAGGCGCGATCTCACGCGCTCCCCATTCGCGCACGGACTGCTCGAGCATGCGATGTTCGTCAGTCAGGTCGAAGTCCATGGGTGCTTCCCGGGATGGCCGGATGTCTGAAGAAAGCCGGAGGAGACAGAAAATCCTAGCACACGCCTCTACGCGACCACCACCTCGACCGGCGCGCCGCGGCCGAGCTGCAGCCGCTCGCCCGCGTGTCCCTCGTTGAGCGCGATCTCGAGCATGTCGGTGCTGCCGAACAGGGCGCAGAGTTCTCCACGCCCGGCCTCCGCGTAGGTCGCGACCAGCCTGGTCACCTCGGTGCCTCCGAGCTTCACGGTCAGCGTCCCCTGCTCCCTCGCGTGCTCGATCGTCCGGCGGTCGAGATTGGTGACCAGGTTTCCGAATCGATCGACCCGCATGATTTCGCCAACGACGCGGCCGGCCTCGACCTTCGGCCTGGGGATCGTCAGGAGCTGATACTCGTGCGCCGCACGTCCGAGCGCCGACAGTTCGACTCCCTTGGCGAGCCATGCGGCCGCCGGAGCGAATCGGTCGCGCCCTTCGAAGGTCCGGCTGATCGTCGGGCGCGCGTACCGACGCTCGGTCAACTGGACCACGCGGCGGGGCGGCTGATCCTGGAAGACCGCCGTCAGGACGCCGTTATCGGGTGCCACGAATCGGAACTCGCCGACTTCAGCGGCCAGGCCGGAACGCACGGATCCGACGCCAGGGTCGACGACGACGAGGAAGATCGTGCCCGGAGGAAAGTAGCGATAGCACGCCGAGAGTTCCAATGCGCCGGCAAGGATGTCGTGAGGAGGTACGGCGTGCGTCACATCCACGATCGTGATGTCCGGGCAGACGGAGAGCATGGCGCCCTTCATCGCGCCGACGTAGTGGTCACCGAGGCCGAAATCGGTCAGGAGAGCGACAATGGGACGGCTCATCGATGTCCTTCCTGGAGATTGTGGTCCGGCGGCTCGACTACAGTCTAGTCCTTTCGTTGCCGAGGGTTAGCGCGGATGTTATGATCGACGTCTCTCGTGCGAATCTACCTCGACTGGAATGCGTCGGCCCCCATGCTTCCCGAGGCCGCCGACGGGATGGCTCGTGCCCTGCGCGAGGTGCCCGGCAACGCCTCGAGTGTTCACACCTTCGGCCAGCAGGCGAAGGCGGCGCTCGATGAGGCCCGCTCCGCAGTCGCGGCGCTCGTCGGCGCCGAGCCGGGAGACCTCATCTTCACCGGCGGCGGCACCGAAGCGGACAACCTCGCCCTTCGCGGCGCAGCCGAGGCACTCGACTCCAGCGGCCGGCGTCACCTGGTGGTCTCGGCCATCGAGCACGAAGCCGTGCTCAACACCGCGAAGGCGCTCGCGAAGCGCGGGTGGACGGTCAGCTGGCTTCCGGTCTCTGCGTCCGGAGAGATTGACCCCGTCGCGCTTCGTGACGCGATGACGCCGTCGACCTCCATCGTCTCCGTCATGCATGCGAACAACGAGATCGGGACGATCCAGCCAGTGGCGGAGCTCGCGGCCGTGGCGCACGAACATCGAGCGGTCTTCCACACCGACGCCGTTCAGTCGGCCGGGAAAGTCCGCGTTCGCGTGGCGGACCTCGGCATCGACATGCTGTCGATGAGCGCGCACAAGCTTGGCGGGCCGAAGGGTGTTGGCGCACTCTGGGTGCGCCGGGGCACGAGCATGCAGCCTGCGATGACAGGCGGCAGGCAGGAGCGCGGCCGCCGCGCCGGAACGGAAAACGTGCCGGCGATTGTCGGCTTCGGCGTCGCCGCCTCGGCTGCCGCCGCGGCGCTCTCCTCCCACGCGGCCACGCTCACCGCGCTGCGAGACCGGCTCGAGCGCGGCATCCTCGATCGCGTTCCGGGGGCCGTCGTCAACGGCGGGGGTGCCGTGCGCGTGCCGAACACGTCGAACATCAGCTTTCCCGGCATCGAAGCGGAGACGCTCCTCATCGCGCTCGATCTCGAGGGCGTCGCCGTGTCAACCGGATCGGCATGCTCGTCGGGCACCCTGGAGCCCTCCCACGTGTTGCGCGCGATGGGCCTTCCTTCGTCTCGTGTGCAGAGCGCGATCCGCTTCAGCCTCGGCCGCGACACGACCGAAGCGGAGATCGATCGAGTCATCGACCTGCTGCCCCGCCTCATCGATCGCATCCGCAGCACGGAGCGAAAGGCCGGCCGGCGATGAGGCGCGTCGTCGTCGCCATGTCGGGAGGCGTGGACTCGTCGGTGGCGGCGGCCCTGCTCGTCGACGCCGGGTACGACGTCATCGGCATGTCGATGCAGGTTTACGACCAGGAGGAAGGGCGTCCACGATTCGGGAGCTGCTGCGCGATCGACGACATCCACGACGCGCGCCGCGTCGCCAGCGTGCTCGGCATTCCCCATTACGTCGTGAACCTCGAGCGGCGGTTCGCCGAGCTCGTGATCGACGATTTCGTCGACGAATACGCCGCGGGCCGGACGCCGCTGCCCTGCGCGCACTGCAACAGCGAGCTCAAGTTCTCGACACTCGTCGAGCGTGCCGAGGGTCTCGGCGCCGACGCCGTCGCGACCGGCCACTACGCGAGAGTCGAGCCGGACCCCGGCGGGCGCTTCGTGCTCCGGAGAGGCGTCGACGAGGCGAAGGACCAGAGCTACTTCCTCTTCGCACTGACCCAGGCGCAGCTCGCGCGGGCCATGTTCCCGGTGGGGTCGATGACCAAGCCGGAGGTTCGCCGCCTGGCGGCGGCGCGAGGCCTCCCGGTCGCGTCGAAGCCGGACAGCCAGGAAATCTGCTTCGTGCCGGACGGCGATTACGCCGCGGTCGTGGAGCGGCTGCGCCCGGCCGATCGCGCCGGCTTGATCGTCGAGCGGAACGGTCGCGTGGTCGGGCGACACGACGGAGTCCATCGATTCACGATTGGCCAGCGGAAGGGACTTGGCCTCGCTTCGAGCGAACCGCTGTATGTGTTGAAGCTCGACGCCGCCGGGCGGACCGTGACGGTTGGTCCGCGAGAGGATGTCGAGCGTTCGACGCTCACAGCGTCACGCGTGAACTGGATTGGCGGAGAGGTGCCCTCGGGCCCCATCCGCGTGTCCGCGCAGATTCGCCACCGGCACCGCGCCGAGGGCGCGACACTCGAAGCCGCCGGCCATTGCTCCGTCCGCGCGATCTTCGACCGGCCGCAGCCGGCCATCACGCCCGGCCAGGCGGTCGTGTTCTACGATGGCGATGTCGTGCTCGGTGGAGGCTGGATCGACTAGCGGGTCTGTAGGCCGGCTCTTTAGAGCCGGCGATCCGCACGGAGCGGCTTCACGGCGGGTCTGAAGACCCGCCCTACGTACAGGCACGACTCCGAATTGCAGCGCTTCGGCTAGTGGCCCCGCGCGGCGAGGTAGCGTTCGGCGTCGATGGCGGCCATGCAGCCCGATCCGGCCGCCGTCACCGCCTGCCGGTACACGTGATCCTGGACATCTCCACACGCGAAGATGCCCGGCATGCTCGTTTTCGCGCCGTCGTGAGTCACGAGGTATCCGTTCTCGTCCATCTCGAGCTTGCCCTCGAAGAGCGACGTGTTCGGCGAGTGGCCGATCGCGATGAAAACGCCGTCGACCGCCACACGTTTGCGCTCACTTGTCTTCGTGTTCTTCAGCACCATCGCGGACACCTCACCGTGATCGCTCGCGATGATGTCCTCGACCGTGCTGTCCCACACGATCTCGATCCTGGAGTTGGCCATCGCCCGGTCCTGCATGATCTTCGACGCGCGGAAACTGTCGCGCCGGTGCACCAGGGTGACCTTCGACGCGAACTTCGTGAGGAAGATCGCCTCCTCGAGCGCGGAATCTCCCCCGCCGACGACGGCGATCGGCCGGCCGCGGAAGAAGAACCCATCGCAGGTAGCGCACGTGGACACACCGTGGCCCATGAGCGCCCGCTCGGCCGGAAGGCCCAGGAGTCGGGCCGACGCGCCGGTCGCGATGATGATCGTCCGCGCCGACCGCGACCCGGCCGACGTGTGGATGGAGTACGGCTGGCGGCTCACGTCGACCGACGTCACGTCCCCTTCCATGAACTCGGCCCCGAATCGCCCCGCCTGGGCCCGCATCTCCGCCATCAGTTCCGGTCCCATGACGCCGTCGCGATGGCCCGGGAAGTTCTCCACCTCCGTCGTCATCATCAGCTGGCCGCCTGCCTGGAGGCCCTCGATGACGAGGGGCTTGAGGTTGGCCCTGGCGGAGTAGATGGCCGCCGTGAGACCGGCTGGCCCCGAACCGATGATGATGACGTCGCGTTCTGGTTCCACTGAAGGGTCCTCGGAGGGGGCTGAGGTGCCGACCCGGAAGGCGGGCGCCGGCGGCCGGGGTGCATACGCCCGGACGCCGATCAATCCGCGCGCTGCGGCCGACCGTCCGTACGATCGGCCGGCACGCGCAGGAGAGTACTACGGAAGATGGGGTGTAATCCGGCTCTTCAGATCGTCCTTCCCGACCAGCCCAACGACCTGATCGACGACCTTGCCGCCCTTGAAGAGCAGCAGCGTCGGAATGCCCCGCACGCCGAAGCGCATCGTCACATCCGGGTTGTCGTCCACGTTCAGCTTGCCGACGAGTAACTTCCCGTCGAGCTCGCTGGCGAGCGCATCGACGCTCGGAGCGATGCGGCGGCAGGGCGCGCACCACTCGGCCCAGAAATCGACGAGGACCGGGACCGCGGAATTGCTGATGGTGGAGTCGAAATTCGTATCGGAGAGCGTCTGGACCTTTTCGGATGCCATGAGGAGTCCTCGTTCGAGAGTCGTACACCTGCGCGGGCGGCAATTACCGGCTCGCGCACCTGTTCTTATGATTCCTGTTCCACCGATTTGGTTTCAAGCCTTTGTTGAGCCGCCTGCGCTCATCGCCTGGGCGCGTTCGTAAACCCGCTCGTACTCCCGCGCAGCGGCATCCCACGAGTTGTCCTCCCGCATCCCGGCGATCTGGATTCGACGCCACGCGTCGGGGCGCTGGAACCACTCGAGCGCCAGGCGAAGCGTCGCCAGCATCTCCTCCGCGGTCTGCGCGCGGTACTTGAAGCCGGTTCCTGCCCCGCTTGCCGGGTCGACCTGCCGCACGCTGTCCTCGAGGCCCCCGGTGGCGTGCACGACCGGCACGGTGCCGTAACGGAGACTGTACATCTGGTTGAGACCGCACGGCTCGAACCGCGACGGCATGAGGAAGATGTCCGAGCCGGCTTCGATCAGGTGGGCCAGCGCTTCATCGAACCCAATCGTCGCTGCGACTCTCGCGGGATACCGGCGGCCCAGCCTCTGCCACATCTCCTGGTAGCGGCGCTCTCCTGTTCCGAGCACGACGATGGTCGCGTCGAGGCGCATCAGTTCGGGTGAGGCCGCCTCGATGATGTCCAGGCCCTTCTGGTCCACCATCCTCGCGACCATCCCGATGAGTGCGCGGCGCTCGTGGGCGGGATTCCGCATCCGGAAGCGTTCGAGCAGCGCCTGCTTTGCCCGGCGCTTTCCGGTCAGGTCGTCGGCGTCGAACGGGGCCGGCAGGAATCGATCGGTCCTCGGATTCCAGAGCTCCGTGTCGATGCCGTTCCGGATCCCGTACAGCTTGTCGTTGCGCTGCCGGAGGATTCCGTCGAACCCGAAGCCCTGCTCCGGCGTCTGGATCTCTTCCGCGTAGCGTTTGCTTACGGTGGAGACGAGCGTCGAGTAGTTGATGCCGGCCTTCAGGTAACTGACCTTTCCCCAGTACTCCAGCCCCGCGCTCGTGAAGCTGCTCCTGTCCAGGCCAATCGCCGCGAGCGAGTCCGCTGGAAACAGCCCTTGATAGGCGAGGTTGTGGATGGTGAACAAGGACGGCAGTCCGGCGAGCACCGGGCTGGTCGCGTACGACGACCTGAGAAGAAACGGCACCAGACCGGCCTGCCAGTCGTGCGCGTGCACGATATCAGGCCGCGTGTCCGCGGCGATTGTCGCGTCCAGCGCCGCGCGGGCCAGCAGTGCAAATCGCCGGTCGTTGTCGCTGTAGTCCTTCGCGCCGACGCCGTAGATGCCCTCGCGGTCGAAGAAGGGCGGGTAGTCGACGAGCCAGGCTTCCACCCGCTCGCTGAGCGGCTCCTCGACGACCTGCAACGCGGGAGAACCCGGCATCGAGTCGAGCGTGATCCGCTTCGCGCGTTCGCCGACGATCGTCCCGCGGTACTTCGGCAGCGCGAGCGTCACCCGATGTCCCAGCCGTCCGAGCGCGAGCGGCAGCCCGCCTCCAACGTCGCCGAGGCCGCCCGACTTCGAGTACGGGAGGGCCTCGGACATGACCATCAAGACATGAGACATGCGATGGCCCCGGATCCCATTGGGACCTGCGTGCGAGCCCATGACGCGAGCGACGATTCTAGCACCCTCGGGACGGCACGCCAGCGGCGGACGTGCGCAGCGGCGGACGGGTACAAGAACACGCCCCGGGAGGTCCGTCCTCACGGGGCGTGTTGAGCTGCAAACCCTTCAGGAAACCCTAGAACGACCAGCGGCCGCCGAAGGTGACCTGCCGGCCGGCACTGAGGCCGGTCGGATCGCCGAATTTCACGACGCTCCCGGAGATCGTGGTCGAGGGCCAACGTGTCTGGCGGCCGGTCACGACCATGGTGTTGAGCAGATTGGTCGCGTCCACGTAGACGCCGAACCGGTGGATGCCGTACTGGAACACCTTCTCGGCCCGCAGATCGAACGTCGTGGAGAAGTCATTCCTCCGCGAGTTCTTGGGCTCGATGTTGACGTTCACGGAGCTCGAATAGTTGAGCACGCTCGAGCTCGCGACCGCGTACGCCGAGTACGGGAGACCGCTCACCCCGCGGAGATATCCCCCGAGCATGACCTCCGCGACGGGTATCTGGTACCCGAGGTACACCTTGAACTCGTGGGTCCGGTCGTACGACGCCGGCCCGTCCTTGTTGATGAGGGCCGAGTTCGGCGTGACGAACCGCGAGCTCCACCCGCCCTCGCTCCCGTCATTGTTCATCGTGCCCTTGGTCTTCGACCAGACATACGACAGCTGGCCCTGCCACCGATCCTTGAGGGCCCGCGCGAGCACCAGCATGACGCCGGTGTAGTTGCGATACCCGTTGATGTCGCCGAGCTTGTTGCCGCCCGGATCGAAGTACTGGAAGTCGTCGATGTTATCCACGATGAACTTCTGATCGATGCTGGCGCGGTTGGCCCAGCGATAGACCGTCATCGTGGTCCCGGCAGGCGCGATGGCCGACTGGCCGGATGCCGCGCTCGGAACCGTGAAGTTGACCGGCGTCCACGTGGCCGTCGGGAAGACGGGGCCGAGGAAGTTCTTGTAGTCCCGTCGGATGAAGGTCGCCGAGACCTTGTACTCTCGCATGAACTGCTGTTCGAACGAGACATTGAACTCATCGGTTCGCGGGTGCTTCAGGCTCGAAGCCACCGTGTACTTGTTCTCCGCGGGAATGCGATCGTACTCGACGCCGACGACGTTGTACGACGGTACGGTGTAGTACACGTAGTCGGACGCGCCCGGCGCGGCCCAACTCCAGGTCGAGAAGTTGGCGCCCTCATAGAGCACGCCGTAGTACGCGCGGGCCACCGAGGTTCCTCTTCCGGTGAGGTCCCACGCCAGACCGAAGCGCGGAGAGACGGATGTCGTCTTGTACAGGTCCTTCTTCAGCTTGGTCGAGTAACCCTTGATGTCGTCGAGGCGAACGCCGGCGTTCAGCGTGAGCTGGTTGCCGATCTTCCACTGGTCCTGGGCGTAGGCCGAGATGCGGTTGTTCTTGCCCTCGAGGTCGTAGCCGTAGCTCACCGCGTACGGCACGCCGCCGCCCAGGCTGTAGTCGTAGAACCACACGCCGACCGGGCTGGCGATCACATACCGATCCCGGATGTAACTGCGCTCGATCTCCGCGCCGAATTTGAACGCATGCTGGCCCGCCATGCTGGCATACCGGGTCAGCGACAGGTTCAACTGGTTCCTCGTGCGGTCGTACTTGTCGGCCGTCGCGCCGCCGCCGGTGATCGCGCCCGTGTCCCAGTCCTCGTGCCACGGCGACGTATCGATCGGCGTCAGGTCGTAGTAGCCCCAATACCCCGTGAACTTGGCCTCGAGGAACGTCGACGCGCCGAATACCTTGCGATACTGCGCGTTCCAGATCCACTCGGGCGAGTCCTGGTTCACGGTCTGGGCCTGGGTGGCGGTCGTCGATCCGCGCCCGGTCTGGTTGTAGTTGTCGTACTGGATCGACAGCATGACGTTGTCGTTCGGCGTCGGCTGCCACGTGAACTTGGTGTTGAAGCGCGGGCTGACCTCGGTGTGCTGCGTTCTCGGGCCCACCGGGTCGTCGTCGACTGAGTAGCGCTGGATGCTCGCGAAGAAGAACAGCTTGTCTTTCGCGAACGGCCCCCCAGCTGCACCGTGTAGTCGGTCAGCTTCCGGACCAGCACCGCATTCTCGAGCGACGGGTTGGAGGCGACGACCGCATCACTCACGTTGCTCGACGCGTACGAGTGGCTCGTATACCGCATCTCGAAGAGGGTCGAGAAGCGGTTGCCGCCGGATTTCGTGATGGTATTGACCACCGCGCCGGTGAACCCGCCGTACTCGGCCGGCTGGCCCAGCCCGCCGATCTGGACCTCCTCGATGATGTTGTAGTTGAAGAAGGTCCACGCGCTCCCGCCCTCGGGATCCCGCGTGTCGACGCCGTCGAGGAGCAACGCGTTCCCGTAGTCCGCATTGCCTCCGAACGCCGCGCCGCTGTTCACGCCAGGGGCGTAGTTCAGCGTGTTGACGGCCGCGTTGGTGCGCGAGATGGGCATCGCGAACAGCAGGTTCGACCCGATGTTCGTGTCGGTCGCGGTGGTCTTCGTGTCGACGGTCACGGCACTGGCCGTCACTTCGACCGTCTCGCTCAAACCGCCGACCGAGAGCGCCAGCCGCACTTCGATCGTGCGATTGGCCCCGACGTCGATCCCGGTCTCGCCTTTCGGTTTGAACCCCTGCAGCTCGGCCTTGACGTCGTAGTCGCCGGGGCTCAACGCGACGAACCGGAATTCGCCCTTCGTGTCAGTGACCTGCGTCTGTGTGCCGGTCTTGCCGACCAGGGTCACCGAAGCTCCGGGCAGGACGCCGCCCTGCTCGTCGGTGATTTTGCCCTGGATGGTGCCGGTCAGCGTCTGTGAGAGCGCGACGGCCGGCGCGGCCGACGCGATCACGATGAGCGCGAGAACCAGGAGGTGGCGTCTCATTTCAGACCTCCGGATCGTCCTGGAGCCGTGATGCGATCGTGCCTCCAGGAGTAGATGGCGTACCCGGTACCGGCGGCAAACAACGCCGCGACGCCGAGGCCGAGCGGAGTCTTGAAGAAGCCCCAGGTTCCGAGGTCAGGGTTCTTGGTGGTTCCCTGCTGGTCCTGCGTCGCAGACCCTGTCCGCGTCGCGGCGCGCGCTTCACGCGCCGCGGCCGACGTGATCGAGGCGGACAGGGTCTTGCCGGGTTTCAGCGGCGCGCCTTTCTCCGCTGCCAGCACCGGCAGCGGCAAGAGCGCGACGGCCACGACAACGGCGGTTACCCGCGCGAAGGTGCTTCGCCACAGCCTTTCCTTCACGGTGAGTCCCTCCTCAGTTGGTTCGATCAAGGTCCCTCAGCGGCTGAGTGCCCCTCAGGGATGTGCGGAGTGATCGGCCGAGAATATCTCGCTTTTCTCCTGCAAATCAACCGCCGATTCATTGCCTCGGTGAAGCGTGCGGGCTCGCCGTTCTCTCATCCAGCGAATTGGAGATTCAGACAATTGTGATCCAACCGTTTGGCCGGGATTTGACTGCCGCTTCCGCGTCAAGTGACTATTGATGCCGTGACCGGCACCTCCCCGCGCGGCGCATCCAGACTCGTCAATCGCGCGCCCAGGCGCCGGATGTTCCGCGTCATCGTCGCCGCCGCGGCCGTTGGCGTGCTCGCGTTGGCCGCGTGGTCGATGCTGGCGAGCCGCCCGCAGGTTTCGGCATCCGGGGCGGCTCTCGGCCGCCTGCCTCGCGGCGTCGCACGAACCGATCTCAACCTGCTGGTGATTACGCTCGATACGACACGGGCAGACCACATCGGCGCCTACAGCAGCCAGGGCGCGGAGACTCCAACCCTCGACAGGGTCGCCCGCGAGGGCGTGCTCTTCGAGCACGCGTCCGCGGTCGCGCCGCTCACGTTGCCGGCCCATTGCAGCATGTTCACCGGCCGGTTCCCGCCCGAGCACGGCGTGCGGGACAACGGCGGCTTCTTCCTCTCGCCCGATCAGACGACGATGGCGGAGGTGCTGAAGCAGGCGGGATTCGTCACCGGCGCCGTCGTAGCCGCCTATGTCCTCGACTCGAAGTGGGGGCTCAATCAGGGATTCGACACGTATGTCGACGACTTCGACATGGCGATGGTGCGGCGGCTCTCGCCCGGCAGCGTCCAGCGGCCGGGCAATGAGGTGGTGGACAAGGCTCTGAAATGGCTCGACCAGGTCGAGTCGCAGCGCTTCTTCGGCTGGCTGCACCTCTACGATCCCCACACACCTTACACGCCCCCCGAGCCCTACCGCTCGAGATACCCCGGCCGGCCTTACGACGGAGAAATCGCCTTCGTCGACGCGCAGGTCGGACGCGTCATCGATGCGCTGCAGCAGCGGGGCCTGCTCGACAAGACGGTCATCGCCATTCTTGGCGACCACGGCGAGAGCCTCGGGGAACACGGCGAGGACGCGCACGGGTTCTTCGTTTACGAAAGCTCGACGCACGTGCCCTTCGTCATCCGTGCGCCCTTTGCCGGGCTTCGCGGAGGACGCCGCGTGGCGGATCCGGTTCGCGAGGTCGACCTGATGCCCACGCTGCTCGACCTGCTGGGCGTCGCGTGGCCGAACGGTCTGTCGGGCACGTCGCTGACCCCGTTGATGACGGGCGGGCGGGCGACACTCGACCTCGAAAGCTACGCGGAGGCGATGTACCCGCTGCACCACTACGGGTGGAGCGAGCTGAAGAGCCTTCGAAGCGGGCGGTTCAAGCTCATCGACGCCCCACGGCCGGAGCTGTACGACCTCGAACAGGACCCGCGCGAGCAGGTGAACGTCTTCGCGGAACGCAGGTCGCTCGGGGACACGATGATCAAGGAACTGCGGGCGCTCGAGCAGGGCTTCGAGCGCACCAGGTCTCCCCAGAGCGCGCCGGTCGATGTCGATCCCGAGGTCCGCGCTCGGCTCGCGGCCCTCGGCTATGTCGGCTCGTTTGTCGCGACCGCCGCCGGTCCGCAGCGGACCCGCCCCGACCCGAAGGACAAACGACGCATCTTCAACCAGATGACCCTCGCTCGCGATCTCGCGCAGGAAGAGGGCGGCACCGAGAAGGCGATTGCGATCCTCCAGCAGGTTGTGGTCAGCGATCCCGAGGTCATCGACGCGTGGTTCATGCTTGGCAACACGCACATGAAGCTCGGCAGCAATCAGAAGGCCGTTGAGTACTACCAGCGGGCGCTCGCGCTCAAGCCCGATTACGACCTCGCCATTGTCAACATGGCGAACGCCTACCGGCGGCTCGGCAACGACGAGGCCGCGCTCTCTGGCTACGAGCGCTACCTGACGGTCGATCCGCGCAATGCCTATGTCTGGTACATGCAAGGCGAGATCTACCTCGATCGACGGGACACCGCGAAGGCCGAAGCCAGCTTTCGGCAGGCCCTGGTCATCGACCCGCGGGTCGCTTCGGCGGTCAACGCGCTCGGGGTGATCGCCTTCGATCGGCACGACGTGACTGAAGCCGAGCGGCTCGTCCGCCAGGCGTTGTCGATCAAGAGCGACGTCCGCCTGGCGCATTACAACCTGGCGCTCATCGCCGAGGAAAAAGGAGACACCGCTGCAGCCGAGGCGGAATACCGCCGCGAGCTCGAACTGCATCCCAACTCGTCGAAGGCGGCTTACAACTTGAGCGTGATGTACGAGCGCGCCGGAAACCGGCAAGCCCAGGTCGAGGTGCTGAAACAGGCCATCGAATCGAACCCGGAGTTCGCGGAAGCGCACTTCACGCTGGCGCGGATCTTTCTTGCGACGGGCGGGGATCTCACCGAGGCCGGACGACTGGCCCGCCACGGCCTCGACCTGGCGCCCGACTCACCGCTCGCGGCCCTCGGTCACTTCGTGCTCGCCGACATCCTGCTTCGCCAGGGCCGCGTCGGCGAGGCGAATCGCGAAATGGAGGCCGGGCGCTCGGTTGAGGCCAGGCAGGCGCGTCAGCGCCAGGATCCGTGATGGGCGGCAAGCGGCGTGGCGCTGACCGGCCGGCGGAAACGAGTACAATCTCGGCTGTGACCAGCGCGCAGACGCCTCGTCCGAAGAGCGCGCGAGCCGACCCGCCGGAAATCGCCGCGCTCAGGAAGCTCAAGGCCGAGCAGCCCGACCTCGCGGCGGCGGTCGACCTCGAAATCGATCTCGCCGCGCTCCGGCGCCGCGTGCACGGCCGCATCTCGACGCCGTGGCTCGAATTCCAGCCCGATTGGGTCGTCCGCCGGTTCGCCGCCGGCCGGCCGCTCCTGCAATTCGACGAGATTCCTTTCGAGTGGACGGAATTGCGGCTGCTCTTCCGCCAGATCTCGGACGTCCTCTATCGTCACCATGCGATCGAGCCAGCCGAGCATACCGAGATCCAGGCCAGGTCGCACGCCGGAATGCCGACCGTCGAGCAGGTGTCGGCGTGGTACGCGGAGACCATGGCTCCCTCGCTCGCGCCGAAGCCCTCTGGCGCAGCAGACGAAGACGAGAAGGTCGACACCTTCCGCCAGATCCTCTCGCTCGCCGCGCGGCCCTTCCTCTCGAGGCCCGTCGAGCTCGTGCAGCATCGGATCGATCTCGCCGCGTGGCAGCGGGCGTATTGTCCGTTCTGCGGAGGGGAGCCCGAGCTTGCCGTACTGACCCACGCCGGGGAGCGCCATCTCATCTGCGGCCGATGCGCGGGCGTGTGGCCATTCGCGCAACTGGCGTGCCCCTACTGCGGAGACGAGGATCGCGAGCACATCCGGTCGTTCGCCAGCCGCGACGGGCACTACCGCCTGTTTGCCTGCGACACCTGCCGCCGCTACCTGAAGGCCTATGACGCCCGCGCCGGGGATAGGCCCGCGATGCTCTCGGTCGACTCGATTGCCACGCTGCCGCTCGATGCGGCCGCCATTCAACGCGGATATCGGGGTTGAACTCGGGCGTGCGCGGTCCGGGCCCGCGCGTCACCGGAGCAGTCCGCGGCCGCAATTGGCCGGCGATCGCCTATCTGGAGGAGGGGCTCGGAACAGGCGGCCGATCGTGAATCGGTTCCCGGACCGAGAGCAGCGGGATCTTCATGGCCACCCAGTCGAGCAGGTGGCGCGTTTCCATGAACCGCGCCGCATTCGAGCGGGCGCCGAGCACGACAACGGCGACCGTCTGATCGAGCGACGGGATGCGCAGCAGCGTGGCCAGGCAGTAGCCGGCCTTCGCGATGAACCCGGTCTTGCCGCCCACCACGTCTACGCTGGTCGTGCGAAGCAGCTGGTTCGTGTTGTGAATCTGAATCACGCGCCGACTGGTCCGGACCGTGCAGTGCTCGGTGCGCATCAGGCTCGAGATGCGCTCCTCGCCCGCCGCGTACGAGATGAGCCTCGCCATGTCGTAGGCGGATGCGAGGTTGTCCGGATCGAGGCCCGACGGGTCGGCGTAGGACGTGGAGGTCAGCCCGAGTTCGACCGCCTTCTGGTTCATGCGATCGACGAACCCGGCCGAACCGTAGGAGGATACGCGCGCCAGGACGCGGGCGGCGGCGTTGTCGGAGGCGATCAGGAGAAGGTGCAGCAGCGAGTCGATCGAGATCTTCTCGTAGGCGCGCAGGTACGTCGTGTTCGCCCCGAGGACGTCGGCGCGCTCGACCGTCACCTCGGCGCCAAGGTCCGGCTCCGCCTCGAACACGCACAGCGCCGTCATGACCTTCGTGATGCTCGCGATCGATCGCTGGTCGCGCGAGTGCTCTTCCCACAGCACCTGGTTGGTGGCCGGGTTGAAGATGACGGCCGCTTCGGCCCGGACATCCGGCACCAGGTCGCCCTGGGCATCGACCTTGTAGAGAGGAATTGACAGCGAAGCCAACTCGCGGGCGCGGGCCAGCCTCGCGCGGCGCGCGGCGGCCGCCGCGGCCGAGTAGCGCGGCGACGGTCTCGGGGGCGCCTTCTTCGCGGTCGAGGCGCTCGATTTCGGCTTGACGGTCGTCCCTCTGGCGGGAATCTGGCCGAGGGCGGCGGACCACGAGAACGACAGCGCCAGTACCGCTAGCGCGCCGGTGAAAGTGATTCGATTGAGGGACTCACGACGCACGCCGGTCACCAGTAGGTCAACACTCGCAGAATAGTTTCGGATTCTACCAGAACTCCACGCGTAAGCAAGGCGAATTCCACCGTGCCCGAGCGCGAACTTCGCGCTCGCTCCGTCTGCTCTTCATGGTGTATCGGTTGAACCGCCGACAAGTTCCGTGGTTCGCAGGACGATTTCGTCCGCGCAGGCGAGGTCGGTTGCAGCGGCGTGCAACGGTGAGCAGCGCGCGTCAGGACGGATCGGGCTTCTCGCCTTCGTCGAGCATCTCCGACCAGCGCACCGGGTCGAATCCGACCATCACGACACGGCCAACCGCGAGCGCCGGCACGATGGCGCGGCCGGTGAGGGAGATCAGCCGCTTGAGGGAGCGCTTCTCTCGAGCCGGATCCCTGAGGATGTACTGAACCCCGCGGGCGTCCATATAGCGGCGCGCCGCCTCACAATGCGGCGAACCCGACGTCGAGAACAGCATGATCGCCATGGCGACGCTCGACCTCCCGGGCGGCCTGCCGGGCCGCGGTCCGCTCTTCCGTCATCGATGCCGTGCGGCTACTTTTCCGGCGCCTCCCGGGTGAGCGCGACGGCGAGCAGCAGCGCCCGCTGGGTCCCTTTGTGCGAATCCACCGTGTCGAATGTCTCGGAGAGCGAGTGGCCGCCCGACCCGCGGCCGCCGCCGCCGATGGTGATGGCGGGCATCCCGAGGCTCATGGGAACATTGGAGTCGGTCGAGCCTTCGCCCAGGCCTGAGTCCATCCCCAGCGCCCGGCTGATCGAGAGGGCCGTCTCGACGATCATCGAGTCGGGCGCCGTACGCCCTCCCGGACGGCGCCCGAGCAACTGCACGTCGGCGGTCAGGCGGCCGCGGCCGCCCCAACGGTCGTTCTCCGCCGCGAGCGCATGATCGACGGCTTTGTGAAACCGGGCGTCGATCGCTTCGAGCGATCGCTGGTCGGCCGACCGCATGTCGACCTCCATCCAGGCGTCCATCGCGATCGAGTTGATCGAGGTCCCGCCCCCGATCCTCCCGACGTTGAAGGTCGTCTTCGGCGCGGAGGGCACCTGGAAGTCGGCGATCTCTGCCATCGCCCGGCCGAGCGCGTGAACCGGATTGGCGATGCCGAAGGCGCCGTAGCTATGGCCGCCCGGGCCCTTCATGGTCACTTTGTACCTGAAACTCCCGACGGCCTCGTTGGTGATGCCGGCGCCGGCGCCGTCAATCGACACGAACCGATCGATCCGGCCCTTGAGCGTTTCATCGAACAGGGCCCGCGTGCCGCGGAGGTCGCCGAGGCCCTCCTCTCCGACGTCTGCGACGAAGGTGATGGTCCCCCTGGTCTGGACGCGCCCCTGGTCGAGCGCCCGGACGACCGCAAGGAGCACCGCCAGGCCGCGGCAGTCGTCCCCGATTCCTGGGCCGGCAAGCCTCGTCCCATTTCGCGTCGGCTTGACCGTTGTCCCCTCTGGAAACACGGTATCGAGGTGCGCGGCCATCACCAGGTGCGGGCGCGCCGCGGTGCCCCGTCGCTCGCCGAGCACGTTACCAACCCGGTCGATTCGGACGTTTTGAAGGCCCAGGGCCTCGAACCGTGACTTGAGCGCTGCCCCACGGGTCTCCTCCTTGAAGGGAGGGGACGGAATCGCACAAATCGTCATCTGCTCATCAATCGTCTGGGGCTCGTTCCGCGCCGCCGCGTCGAGGGCGGTTGCGACGGCTGGATCCCGCAAGAGCGCGGGGCCTGGATCCGCCGGCATCTGGGCCGACAATCCGGTCCCGAGCAACGCCGCTAGCACTGGCACGCCGAACGATGGTCGCATGACTCCCCTTTCGAGACTTCGCGGGTTGAGAGACTATCGCCGCGCCGGCATATGGTGTCAAGCGCGGCCGCGAGCGCGTGACTTGAAACCGGTCCACCAGGGGTGGCGCTCCGAGAATCCGGAGGTCCCGCCGAACGCTCAGCGGAGATTCGTTGAGTTCTGAACGCCTTTCCCGGTCGGATCGCCAGTCGATCCAACTCGTTGGTCGAGAAATCCAACGATCGGCACGCCGAGTACAGATCAGTGGCCCCTCTGAAGGAGAAGCGTTCCCGCTTGCATCCGGGAACTGCCGTTTCCCGCCGGTTCTGGACGGGAATTCGCCGCTGTATCCCGAGTGAGACCCGTGCTGCGCCGGGCACGCCGTTTGCACGGGTTTCAGCCCAGAGATGGCTATGATGAGCCTGGTTCGATTGCTCGGCTTCACCACACTGGCGTGCGGGTGCGTCGTCGGACGGTATCGCGAATTGGCCACCAACCGCGAAGTGACCTACGTCGAGGAAAAAGGCCGCGAGTGCGAGGAGCACGGCCATCGGCGGAATCACACGGTGGCGCCAATCCGCTCGGCCTCCTTCGCTCCGGCTATGCCCGCGGTCAAAGTGTCCTGATCGCTCCCCGATAGCGGCCCATCAGCCGTCGCTGGCTGCGTTGTCCCTTCCTGTCTCCTCACACCGCTTCCTTCAGCAAAACCCCGAAGCGCCGGTTCAGACGCCGGCGGCAGCCGCACCGCCGTACAACGATGAAGGGGGACGAGACTGGCTCGTCCCCCTTCTGGTCTAGGCCGGGCAGCAAGGCCCGAGCGACGGCGTCCTAGTTGAACGTGTAGCGGAGGCTCACCATGAACGAGTACACGTCGGACAGGCTCGAGGTCTGCTCGAAGGTGTGATCCATCAGCTTGTTGCTGATCACGCGGAGCCGATAACCCATCGCGCCGCTCGCATCGGGCGCCGGGTTGGTCAGCGGCGAGTTGCTGGCCATGCGCTGGGAGACGCCCCAGTTCTTGTTCAGGAGATTCCCGACGTTCAGGATGTCCACCCTGACCGTGAGGCCGTGACGCGTGCCGCCGAGCCTTCGGAACAGCTCCTGCGACACGTTCAGATCCATGCGGCTCGTGAACGGGAAGAACACGGCGCCGCGCTGCGCGTACTGGCCGCGATGCGTGCTGAGGTAGGCGTCCTGCTTGATGTACGCCTCCCACGCGTCGGCCTGCTGGGCCGGCGTGTAGGTCACGCCGCCGGAGGCGAACGACTGGAAGTTCATCTCGGAGGTGTTGCGCGGAACGTAGATCAGGTCGTTCCCCGTGTTGCCGTCGCCGTTGGCGTCGCCCGAGAAGATGTAGCTGGTATTGCCGCTGTTGCTGGCCGACCAGTACATCGCGACCGTCGTCGCGCCAAAGTTCAGGAACTCCCTGGTGTAGGAAGCCGCGAGGAACACGCGGTGCCCGGGCGAGCTGCCGGAGAAGGCCAGCGGCGGGTTGTTGGCATTGAGCGGAACGGCGTTTTGCTGCCACGAGCCAAAGGCGATCGAGCCCGGGTCAACCGTGTTCTTGGCCCGGCCGTAGCTGTAGGCGGCCTTGAAGAAGAACCCGCCCTTGAAGGCCTTGGAAATCGTCTCGGCGATGTTCCACGACCGGCCGATATTCTGGTTCTTCAGGACGATCGCGTCCTGCACGTTCTGGTTGGCCGGCAGGCGCGTGGCGACGACGCCGCCGCCCGGAGACACCCATCGCGGCCGGGTGTCCACGCCCGTGTACGCCGACTGCGGCACGGGCTGGTTCGCGTTGATGTAGTAGATGCCGTTGACGTCCCGATTGTAGATGAACTCGGTCGTCGACGAGATTCCCCAGAAGAGCTTCCGATCCACGGCGATGTTCGATCGCCAAATCTGCGGGAACTTGAAGTTCGGATCGGTCAGCGCCAGCTCGTAGGTCGCGGCGGGCGCGCCGGTCGGTGTCCCGGTCGGCTTGTACGCATCGGGATTCGGATTGAAGGGCCGCGTCGTTGTGTTGGCGTAGGAGTCGAATCCCGTCAGCACGCCCGTGTTGCCGATCTGGTTTGAGATCCAGACGTAGGCCGGCGGCCCGGTGAAGACGCCCGTGCCTCCGCGGACCTGCGTCGACTGATCGCCGAACACGTCCCAGTTGAAACCCAGCCGCGGCGACCACAGGAGCTTCGCATCCGGCAGCTTCTTGGTGTTGTACTTGACGGGCTGCGCGTCCTCGTCGAGGAACGTGAGCGCGTCGGCGGCGGCGTTGTCGTAGCCGGTGTCGCCGAACCTCGCCACGTCGAACCGGACGCCGGCCGTCACCTTGAGATTGCTCCTGGCGCTCCACTCGTCCTGCGCGTACGCGCCGGCGTAGATGACATCGAGCGGCTGGATCGGCTTGTCGACGCCCGGCACGTTCAGGTAGCGCACCTGGAAGAGCTTGAGCGTCACCGGCGAGGTGGTCCGGTTCGGGTTCGCCAGGTAGCCCTGCGCGTCGGCGTAGAAGTCCGCCAGCGTGTTGTAGACATACGCGCTCTGCTTGCCGGGGAAGAACACGTTCTCGGAGTGATACTTCTCGAAGGTCGCGCCCGCCGTCACGGTGTGGCTGCGGAAGAACTTCGTGAAGTTGTCCTGCGCCTGGAACGTGTTGTAGCGAAGCTCGTTGTTCGGCGTGAAGGGCTCGGAGCCGAAGGCCATGTAGGGTCGAACCGGATCCATCCAGAATGTCGACGACCGGGAAGAGCTTGCCGACATCACCGCGGCTCTCGTCCTGGTGCGTGTAGCCGACGATGAGCTCATTGGACATCGTGTTGCCGATGACCGAGTTCCACTGGCCGATGCCGGACCGGATGTTCTCGAGAATCGTGTAGTTCGAGGCCTTGAAGTTCATCGAGAACGTGCTGCTCCGCCGGTTGCCGTTCCCGAGCGACGACGAGTTGGATTCCAGGACGTCCGTGCTGGAGTCGAGCTGCGTGTAGCGCAGCGTCACCTTGTTCCTGCCGCCGAGGTTGTAGTCCACCTTGCCCAGGAACCGTTTGCCGGGGACGTTGAAGTCGTACCCCTGGTAGGGTCCCGGATCGTAGTTGAAGCTGCCCTTCAGGAACGCGGCCATGGCATCCAGGTCGGAGGTGAGGACGCGCGTCTGGTTGCCGACCGCGGGCAGGCCGCCCGGGTTCGAGACATAGGTCGTGCCCGGCGACGTGGTCTTCTCGTTCTCGTAGCTCTCGAAGAAGAACAGCTTGTTCTTGAGCACCGGCCCGCCCAGCCACTCGCCTTCTTCGCCGTACTTGAACGTCCCAGGATTGACCGTCAGGGCCTTGGCCTTGGTTCCGACCATGCTCTCGTTGCGGAACCGGTAGTAGGCCGACCCTCGGAACTGGTTCGTTCCGCTGCGCGTGATGGTGTTGACGCCGGCGCCGACGAAGTTGCCCTGCCTGACGTCGAAGGGCGCGATGTTCACCTGGATCTGCTCGATCGCCGAGAGTGAAATCGGCGCGACGCCGGTGCGCTCGCCGGGCGTGCCCGCCAGCCCGAACGAGTTGTTGAAGTACGAGCCGTCCACGGTGATGTTGTTCAGCCGGCTGTCCTGGCCGGCGAACGACATGCCGCCGCCCGACTGGGGCGTGAGTCGCGTGACCGAGGACATCGACTGGGAGATCGTCGGCAGCGTGGCGAGGGTTTCGCGGCTCAGCGTCGTCGCGGCGCCGGTTCTATTCGAGCCGAACACCGGATCGGAAGTGCCAACCACCGTGACTTCCTCGGAAGCGGTGACGGCCTTCAGGTTGAGCACGAGGTCGGTGGCGACGCCGAGGTTCAGGAACACCCCGTCGAGCGTCTGGGGCTGGAATCCCTGCAGCTCGGCCTTGACGGTGTACGGTCCGCCGACTCTCATGCCCTGAATCGAGAACTTGCCGTCGGGGAGCGTGACCGTGTCGTAGGTCGTGCCCGACGGCAGGTGCACCGCCGTCACGGTCGCGCCAGGGACGACGAGGCCCTGGGCGTCCTTCACGACGCCGGTGATCGCGCTGGTGGTCACGCCCTGCGCAGAGGCCGGCACGGCGGACCACACCGCCAGGGCGGCGATGGTCGCCGCCGCAAGGAGTACCGTCTTGACCCGAAACGCACTGTGTCGATTCATGTACACACCCCACAGGTACTGGACACTGAAGACCTCGGCAGAACACGGCAGGACAGTTCCGGCGGCGACTCTCCCGCGCCTCTCGTCACGCTTCGCCTCCGTCCGACCCAGGGCGACGCGACGGACCGCGCAACCGCCATCACGCCGGATGGCTCTTCGACATTGGAGATTCTCGACACGCGGTGCGAGGCCGGCTTCGAGGGTGCTGCGCACATCATCTCTGCCCGCTCCGCGCCCGCCCGTCATTGATGCGTCGGTGTCTCTCACGATCCGAGTTCGAGACTTCTGAGGGCCTGTCAGGTTAGGACGACCGCCGCGACAGGAAGTTCACGCGCGGCGGGACCACTTCCCGAACCGTCGCAGTATAGCAGAACCTCGCCTGCATGAAGGCGCGATCGGGCCGGCAAATATACCGCATGTAGTGGTACCAATGGCGGACCGACCCTAGGACTTGGGCTGCGGCGAATGCACGGCGAAGCCGTCGAAACGGTTGCGTAAATCCACCGGTCACGCGGCGGAAACACCGCGCGCGAAGTCGCGGGCTACTTCTTGACGACGGGCAGCGGCCGGAGTGAATACGACTTGCGCGACCAGACGTCCAGATCGGGCCGCCTGACCTTGACGTCGATCGTCCGCTGGCGCCGGAGCGGATCGGGATTGTTCGAGTAGTAGCCCAGCATGTAGTAGTCGCTCGTCTCCGAATCGATGCGCTTGAGCGCGCGCGTGAAGTCGTTCTGGTTGACGACCGGGATCCCGCCCGTCTGTTCTGCCAGCACGCGCAGGCTGCTGATCGAGTTGCTCAGGTACTGCTGGAATTCCGTGGGGTCCACGTTTTCATCGATATCCGGCATGCCGACCAGCCCGCGCGAGTCGATCGTGTAGATCGTGGTGTTCGCGCGGTTGGCGGCCCGCGTCAGGTCCGAGAGCTCGCGCGCGAGGTCGGCTTCGGCGAACACCTGGCCTTGCGCCTGCGTCGGGTCCTGCTCCTGATACTGACCATCCGTACTGGAGTTCTGACTCTGCTGCTGGGCCTGCCGCGCCGGGTCCTGCCGGTTCTCGAAGAACGAGTCCGCCTGGCCGGCCCGTGACTTCGGGAACGGATTGAAGTCGTACCCGTTGCTCACGTAGATCATCGCCTTCCGCCGGTTGTGAACCGCCTCGAGCTGCTTCATCAGATCGTAGGCGGTCGAGAACGCCACGTGCGCGCGGTACCGGACTTCCGAAGGTCCGTCCTGGCTTTCGGGACCCTGGATGACCTCGGTGGCCTTGAGCGCGCCTCCCATGATCTTCTTGATCGCTTCGTCGAACCGCCTCAGGTCGTAGGTCAGGTCGATCGCGATCGACGAGGTGCCCGTCGATACGATCGTGAACATGTCGTCCTGGTGAATCACCTGCTCCTTGATCTTCTTCACCAGGTCGCGGACCCGCGCCGTGTTCTTGAAGTCGAGGTGCAGGTCGTCGATGAAGATGACGAAGATCCGGCCAGAGGCATCGTTGGTCGGGCGCGGAGGCGGAAGGATCATGCCTTCGGCCGGCTGCGGAGCCGTCGGCAACACCTGGTTGTAGACCCGCCCGCCGTGGACGAGCACGAACGACGCGATGTCCTGCCTGACGTTGTCCTCGTAGACCTCGAAGTCTTCCTTCTTAAGATCGGCCACGAACTGGCCGCGCGAGTCCCGGACGATGACGTCGGTTGTGACGACGTTGATGTTCATCCGGAAGGTCGAGCCCTGCTGGGGCGTCGTCGGCTGGCCCTGCGCGAGCAGCACGGTACTTGCCACCACGACGCCTGAAAGGGTGGACCAGCGACGGGACACTGCCTTCATGGACTCAATCCTCTTCGACGCGACAGGCATTCGGCCGGCCGCGGACATCAGGTTCGGGGCTACCGCTATTCTACCCTCGAAGCGATGACATGGCCCATCGCCTAGCCGGCGACCGGCGCCCCTGAATTGGGACGATCGCCGAGGGCCGGCGGCCGGATGCCAGGCTCAGGCACTGGCGGAAATCCCTGTCAGGCCGTGTCCGGATCAGAACCGTGATCGGGTTCGCCAGAGCCGGACCCGCCTGTATCCGGCGGTGAGGACTGATGGGCGACCTCCGGCCCGGGCGTGCGCGCGCCTCGCCGCCTGCGCCGATTGCGGCCTCTCGCAAGGGGAGCAGGTCCGAGCGCCTGCCGGATCTCCTGATGGATCTGCTCGTAGTGTTCCAGACCGGAGCGCACGTCTTCGAGGGTGACCCACGCGTCGGGATTCAGCAACTGGGCCCGGTCCCGCAGCGCCTCGGCTCGATCGCTGTCGGCAATCCGTTCGGTGATCCGCGCCATCAACTCGGCGTGGCGGGTCTGGAGCCGCGCAAGTCCCTCGTGGCCGAGAACCTCCTCGGCAGGAGACCCGGGACTTCGAACGGGTGGGAGCTCGGGCTCAGCCTCGAATTCGAGCGATGCCCCACCCTCGGGCTGCTGCTCGTGCTGATCGGGGAGTCGGGCCGGCGCCACCGCCGGCTCGGGAGGGACTGGGGTACGAGCGGCCGCGGCGATCTGCACAGCATCTTTCCCCTTCCGCCTGCGCCGCTTGTGTTTCTTGCCTGGAGGCTCAGCGCGATCGTCCGATCCATGCGCCGGGCGGTCGGACAGAGGGAGCGGTAGCGGCTCGGCCTGCGCGGAGGGCGCCGGCGGGGCTAACGGGGGTTCGACGGCGACGCGCCGGGCTCCGCGGGACTTCGCCCTCGTCTCGAACCCGCGCTTCACCGGCGGTGGCGGAGGCTGGAGGATTCGGTCCCAGTCGAATCTCAGCCCCGGATTGTGCTCCTCGAGCGCGCGGATGACGTCTTCGTCAATCGGCACCCGCCCGAACCGGATTCCGGGAGGCGTGCGGAACCAGTACAGGATCCGGGAGTCTCCCTCCCCTCGCTTCCGCCCGGAGTGAACGAGCGAAGTGTATTCGTATCCTCGATGATCGCGGGAAAAACTCAGGCTCGGCAAGGGATGGACTGCCTACTTCCTTTTCGATGCCGGCTTTCGAGCCGCACGGGCGGGCTTGGCCGGGCTCCGGTGCGAAGCCGGGCGCTTGGCACGGGCTGACGTGGCCGCAGGCTTTCTTGGTGCGGCCGCCTTCGTCTTCGGCCTTGCCGCGGCGGGAGCGGATCTCGTCGAGCTTCGGGTTTCCTGGGCGTGATAGACCTGCGTGAATCGCAGTTGATCGCCCAGCGTGTGGTAGGTCCAGATTTCCGCCACGGGCACGCCGAGATCGCCGCACAGCCGTCGCGCCGAGTCGACGGACACCACGGGGACATAAAGAATGAACGGCGCGGAGAGCCGGCTGAACGGCACCCACTGTGCCATCGCCTCCAGGTTGTTGACCGACTCGCTCGTCTCGACCTCGATGATGCCAAGCGTCCGCCGGCCACGGCCCGGCGCCGTCAGCACCAGATCGGGAAAGCGAGGCGGTTCGCCGGCAGGGGCCGACTGCTCGTTGCCGGGGTTGAAGCCGACATTGAACTTCCGCCGGTACTTGAGTTGCAGCAGGCGGATGACGCGGTCGTGTTCGAGCTGTTCCCGAACGGGCCTCACCAGGATGGGACTCAAGGGACCTCCCGCTTCGCCGGCAGGGGCAAGAAATCGACAGAAAACACCAGAGTTTAGCACGATCCGGCGGAATCGGGCCGCAAAAGGCCCTCGGAACGGGTTATTCCTCTGGAAGATTGCCGGCAGGAACGGCCGATCGCCTGGGCCTTAGGGAAGGACCGCCGCTGATAAGATGAAGGCCGGTGCAGTCGATCCGGTTGATCGACCACAGCGGCTGGGCTTCCTGGCGAGGGCGTCGCAGCCTCGCGCAGGGGCCCGGGAGTCGAACGGCCCATGAACAAGTGCGCAGGCGTCCTGGTGTGCGTCGCGATGGTCTTTTCGGCGGTGTTGCCCCGCTCGGGATCGATCGTCGCAGCCGCTCGGGCCGGGCATGGCGGGCAGTTCACCGCATTCGCCGATCCGGGGGTCTCCCCCGCCCTCAGCCGGCTGCTGCTCTCGATCAGGGGCGCTGATACGGGGCAGCTGGCGGTGTCGGAAGAAGACGGCCGTTTCCTCCGCCTGTTGATCGCGTCTCACGGAACCCGCCGCGCGCTGGAAATCGGCGCCGCGAGCGGCTACAGCGCGATCTGGATCGGGCTGGGGCTTCGCGACACCGGCGGCACGCTCGTGACGATTGAGTACGACCCGAAGCGCGCCGCCGAGGCCGCCGCGAACATCCGGCAGGCGGGCCTTGCCGACATCGTCTCGGTCGTTCCCGGTGACGCCTTCCGTGCGATCCCGCAGCTCCAGGGGACCTTCGATCTCGTGTTCCTCGACGCGTGGAAGCGAGACTACCAGCGCTTTTTCGATCTCGTCTTTCCGCGCCTCGACCGCGGCGGCCTCTTCCTGGCGCACAACGTCGTCAACAAGTCGAGCGAGATGGGGGACTTTCTCAGGACGATCCGGACGAACCCGGGGCTGGTCTCCGCGATCGTCTCGACGTCGGGCGAGGGGATCTCCGTCTCGTGGAAGCGCCGGTGAGAGAGTCCCGGCATCAGTACCCGATCAGCTACAATGCGATGAAGGTGGGCCGGTAGCTCAGTGGTAGAGCACGTGACTTTTAATCACGGGGTCGCGGGTTCGAGACCCGCCCGGCTCACCAATTCCCCGGCGCCGGTCGGCTATCGTTCGATCAGCTTGAGCCTCGTGTAGCCCACTTCCACGACATCTCCCGCCTCGAGCTTCGTCTGCTCGCCAGGGCCGAGTGATTTCTGGTCGTTCACGACGACCGCATTCACGCTCGACAGGTTGGTCACCACGACTTCAGAGCCCGTGGTGACCACCTGGAGGTGCTGGCGCGAGGCGTAATCGTCGACGAGCCTGATGTCGTTTGGCTGGCTCATGCGGCCGGCTCCCCTCCCGATGATGGTGACCTCGGAGCCGAGCGGGTGAACCACTTGCGTGGCGAGGTTCACCAGGCACCAGGTGGGTGGCGGAGTGGCAGGGGTGGCCGGGGCCGGTTGCGGTGCCGTCTCGGGCGGTTCGGCGTTCGCGGCCTCGGCGTGCTCATCCCGCGCCATGGCCGGCAGTGCCAGGCTGATGACCTCGAGTTTCCTGAACTCCACCCCGAGCTCAGAGAGGCTCGCCTCGAGCGGGCCGCTGCCCTCGGTGTAAACCGCGGCTCCCTGGCTGGAGAGCTCCTCGAGTGATACGTTCAGCGTCACATCGACCAACCGAGCCCTGGTCCTGGCCACGACCTCGCCGAGCAGGTCGCGACCTTGGAGCGCAAGGCGGGCGGGATCGGCGACGCGGAAGTGCACGGCCGCGTCGAGCTTGATCGAGGCCTGGTCGCGCGTGTGGAGCTCGGAGGGAAACGCGCACGGCACGCACCGGCTCCGCACGTCGACCACCACCGCCTTGACGCCGCCCAGGTGCCAGAGCGGCACCGAAGGCGTCCAGTCAATCCCAGCCGAATAGCGGGCGCTGATCGCCTGGTTCTTGATGAAGAACATCTCGAACCCGAACGGCACGGGCTCCCGCAAGAGGAACCAGCGCTCGGCAGACGCATCGAGGACGAGCGGCGCGATGGTGCGGAAGGTGATGTCCTGGCCGCCGCCGAAGGAGTCGTCAGACATCTGCGTGTCCCCTCGATCGGATCCGGCGAGTTGATGGGCCGGCGCCGGCGGGCGGAGCGCACGGGAGGCCGGCCTGGGCTTCCCGCGAACGAATTGGCTACGCCGAGAGAATACGTTACCGGCAAACGCGACGCAACGTCAGGGGCGGTCGGCGCCGCGGCGATTCCTGCGGATCCTCCGCGGACTCAGGCGGCGGGTCTGCGACGCTTGGTCACCCCGCGCCGGGCGTGGTACTATTCGATGTTTGTCGCTGGCGGCCCGGCTGCTCCTCGCGTCTCGCCGCCATCCGTCCCCATCGTCCAGAGGCCCAGGACGTGGCCCTTTCAAGGCCAAAACACGGGTTCGAATCCCGTTGGGGACGCCAACCTTCGCTCACCTGTACCTGTGAGTGAGCTGCGGTTGGCAGGCCACCCTTCGCTCCTTCCCAACCTACTGCGAGCTGCTTGCACGCTCCGCGAAAGTTGCGCGCCGAAGCCCCGAGCGTCGTCGAGGGGCGAAGGCGGACTGTCAAGCCAACCAGCCACTCACCTCCAAACGTCGCGCATACGGCCCCGCTCAACCCGATGGGTGGTCGACTTTCACACCGACTCCACCGAACCCTACGCGCAGCCACGGTGTCACACTGATGGATGGAGGTGCGGATGGGTCGCACAGTTCGGGCAGTCGTTGCGCTGGCGTTGATGTCCTTGATAGCGGTCATGCTAACCAAGCGCTTGCCCGCTCCAGCCGCGAACGGCCAAGCGCGTCGATGTGAAATCCCAGCGGAGCCTCCGCGACCGTTGCATCTAGACCGATTCGCCGACCGTGCTCACCTCCGTGTGGATTCTGCGACGGCGGAGAGTTGGGCCGTCGCCTATGCCGATGTTTCACCGCTTCGGCAGCAGGGCGCCGGTCCATATGCGGACGTCCGCGACCAGTGCATGGCGATGCTGTTCGCGAGGATCTCTCAGAGCCATGGAATCGACGTGCGTACTGTGCGTGAGTACGCCCAGCAACGAGACATCATTTTCGACGCCGCCGTCCTCCTCGTGTTCGCCTTTGCGTACGTGGTGATCGCGTACCAACTGGTCGGGGCAGTCACGCGTCGGTTCCCTGGTGATGAACGATTCGCTCTGGTAGCCGCAGTGATCATCGTGTCCCTGATGACTGTGTTCGCCGCGGTGCTCGTCGGCGATAGCTGGTCCATCGGCGCTGAGGTTCTTCGGGTCGGTAATGGGCATCTGAGCTACCGCACAGCGCGTCTTCCGTGGCGACAATATCGGCCCGCCATCATCGCCACGGCGCTCGGCGTGTTCTGGCTGGTTGCGGTCGTCAGGATCAAAACAGAAAGAGTGCAGGCCGCTGAGCGACGGGCCATGTTCGGCACCGATGACGAGCTGTAGTCTGGCAAGCCAGGCGAGCTCAATCCCCACACGCTGCGAAATTACTGCACCCAACCGGCGCAGCCGCGAAGGCGCGCTGCGGACTGCCCCTGTCAGCTGCCCTCGCGTCTCCTCTATTCGGGTTTGCGTGCCTGCGTCCTGATCACCCACCGGGCAAACAGGAGCAGGTGAAATGAGACAAGCACGATGAAGCCGACGCGCATCATGCCCCACTCGCCCGGAGTCCGGTTCACCGGTGAGTACCAGTCCGGAAGCGGCTGACCCGCGTGTGCCCACACCGCGGGACTGGCGTAGTCCCACCAGATGTCGTGGAGCGCGAGGAAGAATCCGATCAGGCTGAGGAACGACAGACTCCCAAGGACGGACACGGCAGTATCAATCCAGCGTCTCGGCTTCACAAAGCGCCTCCGCATGTTCGCTCAGAACACGAATGGGATGAATCTCGCCGTCTGCCTCGCGTAGTCGTCGTAGTCCTCGCCGAAGTACTTCCGGTTTTCGGACTCCTCCACCCACGCTGTCGCCACCAGCATCACGGATGCGCAGATCGCCAATCCGGCAACCGCCCAGCCGGGCCGCTTCAGGAACACGCCCCACCCGAGGAACAGGAGCGAGCTGTAGAGCGGGTGCCGCACGTACCTATAGATGCCGCGAGTCACCAGCCTCGTGGTCCGTTCGATGGCGAACAGGCCCTGGCCAGCCCGGCTGGCCGACGGCTGCCCGCGGGACATCAGGAGGATGGTTCCCCAGAGAGCCGGAACGGCTGAACCAATCAGAAGCACCCAGGAGGCGATCTGACGAGGGCACAGAGGATCGCGAAACCACTCATCCAGGCCGCGGAAATTGAAGACGAAGATCGCCGCAAGGAACTCCCACGCGACAAACCGCGGGAAACCATGCGAGCGCGGCGCAACGAGCGACGCCCTCGAAACATACCCAAGGACGACGGTCACGGCGGCGAGGATGCCGAGCCTGATGAGCACTCGAAGCCCTCTCTCTGCACGCCGGGCCTGATTGGCGTGACCGAATCCCGCCCTGCGGCCTCGGATTGCGCGCGCTGGCCTTTGTCCCTCGTTTCTGCCTGCCTAGCGCCACGTCGCGAGGTCGGCCTCGCGAATGGAGACGCGCAGCCCGACAAAACGCGGCCCGGACGCGGCTTCATCCGGCACGCTCATGCGCGGAGCGAACAACATGACCAGGTCGCGCCCGGGTTTGAACGCCTCGCGCGGGAAGGCCGCCAGCACTCCCCTGGCGCTGACGTTCAGGCCGAGCACCTTTCTCAGTCTGCGAAAGTCGGAGTCCTTCCACGTTACTCGAGCTGCGCGCGATTCCGGCGGCTCGAAGATGACGGCCGTCGTGGACGAAGCGCCGCCTCCCGGGGCAATGATCACGTCGTTGATGTCGAGCAGCCGATCTCCGGTTGGCCGGCTCGAACCGGGGAAGGGATCGAACGCGAACGCGGCGACCCACAGCAGCGGATCCGCCATTTCGGGCGTCACGTCCTGACGGGCGAACGCCCTGTGCGCGTCGGCGGCTGAGCGTGCGGCGAGGGCGATTCGAAGGAACGGGGTGAAAACGGCCGCGTGCTGTTTCAGTGGCAGCGTACCGATCGCGCCGAGCGTGCTCCTGGGATGGGTTCCGGGATACGCCCCGAGCATGTACGGCTCCGGCTTGCCTCGGCTGGCGATCGCGCCCAGCCCCCAATCCATCGCGTCCCGGATGTCACGCTCGCTCAGTCCAGCAGCTTGCGGAACCGGCGGGATCGGGCTCGAGTGCCCGTGCGGCGAAATTGGCACGCCTCCTGCTGAAATGAAGGCCGCGAAGACGAGTCCACAAATGGCGCGCTTCATCGATCACCTCCATGTCTTGTCAGGACCGGTTGTGAGGAACGACGGACGCAACGACCATTTGGCTTCGAGGCGACACGCGGCGCCGTGCGCAAAGGGATGATAGGTCGAACGGCCAGGAGTTCCAACGATCTTCGATGTGGTAGTGTGATCCGCGCTGCGGCGGGCCGGGCGCGTCCCAAACTGATGTTCAGCCGCACAGTGGGGATGCCGGGTGGGACTGCGGATTCTCCTGACCAACCTCGAGTTGTGGCCTCCAACGGGCACGGTGCTGTACGTGCGCGACCTCGCACTGAAGCTCCAGCAGATGGGCCACTCACCCGCCGTGCTCAGCACGCCGGTCGGCGCCATCGCCCGGGAGCTCCTTCACCAGGGCATTCCCGTTTCGACGCGCCGAAGCCGGCTGCCGGACGCGCCCGACGTCATCCATGGCCATCACTTCGCGCCGACGCGGCTGGCACTCCGTCTCTACCCTGACACCCCCGCCATCAGCGTGTGCCACGACCATCGATCGCCCCACGATCGCGCGCCAATCCACCCTCGCGTGCGGCGCCATTTCGCCGTCAGCCGTTTGTGCGTCGAGCGCGTCGTTCGCGACGGCGTCCCTGACTCGCTCGTGCAGTCACTCCCGAACTTCGTGGACACGGACCGCTTCCAGCCCAGGCCGCCGCTGCCCGAGCGCCCCCGGCGCGCGCTCGTGTTCAGCAACTACGCCCGCGCGCAGACTCAACTTCCGGCGGTCGAGGCAGCCTGCCGGCGCGTCGGTCTGGAGTTGGACGTCCTCGGATCCGGCGCCCGCAACATCACCACCCGGCCGGAGCTCCTGCTCGGCGGCTACGATATCGTTTTTGCGAAAGCCAAAGCAGCCATGGAGGCGATGGCGATCGGTGCCGCGGTGGTGCTCTGCGACTTCAGCGGCGTGGGTCCGATGGTGACGACCGATCGGTTCGATCTCCTCCGGTCTCAGAACTTCGGGTTCGAAGCCCTCTCCGATCCGCTCCAGCCGGACGTGCTGTTACGTCAGATCCAGCGCTACGATCCGCTCGAAGCCGCCCGGGTTCGCGACAGGATTCGCGCCTGCGCCAGCTTGGCCGCGGCTGCGGATCGGCTCGTGACGGTCTATCGCGAGGTCATCGATGAGCACCATCGCGCGCCTGCCGACCCCGCTCCCGCCGACGTCCGCTCGTTGCTTCGCGAACGCCTCCGGCTTCGCATGCACTGGGCGCTGAAGTCCCTGCCGCCCGAGCGGCTGGCCAAGCTTCGTCGGGTACCGGGCGCCCGTCTCGTCGAGCGAATCGCGCGCACGCTGGTCGAGTGAGGTGCGGTCTTCGCGACCTCAGCTGCGCCCGCGCTCCATGCGAGCGATGCCGCGCAGGTGCTTCCGATGTTCGACGGCGACGTTGCCCGTGACCTGCTGCCCTTCCGGCACATCAGCAATGACCACCGCCCCGAGCGACACGCGCGCTCCGGCGCCCAGGCGCAGCCGATTGCTGACGGTGCTCCCGGGACCAACCCACGCGCCGTCCTCGACGACCGCGAATCCGTTGACGACGGCGCCGTGACCGATGAAGCAGCGGGCGCCGATCTGCGTGTTGTGCGAGACGAACGCGAGGTTGCCGATCCGGCTGCCCGTCCCGATCACGGTCTCATCGTGGAACACGCCCCGCGCGACGACGGCGTTGGCGTGTACGACCACGCCGTCATCGATTCGGAGGCCGCCGGCGTGGGCCATGTCGATCATCTCGTCTGCGATGCGGGAAGTCTGGAACCCTTCGGCGCCCAGCACCACGCCCGCATGCAGCACGACGTCCGAACCGATCCGGCATCTCCCCGAGATCGTGACATGCGGGCCGACCACGGCTCGAGGTCCTATCTGGATGTCCACGGGTCCAATGGTGGCCGTCGGGTGAATCGTCGCCGTCGCGTCGATGGCGGTGGGCAGGTGAGCCCCGTAGAAGTCGGTGTCCCGCGTCAGGCGGTTGTGGAGATCGATGAAGCTCCTCCGCGGTTGCGGCGAATGCGCGACGCCGTCCAACGGAGGAAGCGATGGAGCCAACTCGGCAGTCGTGATGACCAGGAGCGGCCGCGGCGCGCGCCGCACGGCTTTGAGCGCCTTGGATGATTCGACAAATGTCAGCATCCAGGGCTTCGGGTCCGAGAGGAATCCGAGCGTTGCGCACTCGCCGTCCTGGGCGATGTCCAACGGAATGATCGACGCAAACGCCCTGAGACTGGCGGTCATGCGGGTCCTCGATTTGAACGGTTCACAGCCACGAGATTCGCTGGATGGAGGGCAGCGGTTCGGATACATTGTAGCGGCCTTCGATCACGAGCTGACTGATCCCGGAGGTCGCCTTGATCGTTTCAGATCTGGTCTCCCGCGCCCCGAAGTCGGCGATCGCGCTGCGCGCGGAGCATCGGACTCCGCTGACCTACGGCCGCCTCGCGGACCTCATCCGCACCACGACGGCATCCATCCGGGCCTCCGGGCTCGACGAGGGCGCGCCCATCGCGTTGATGCTGTCCAACGGACCGGAGCTCGCGGCCGCCTTCGTCTCGCTGTCGGCCGCCGCGCCGGTCGCGCCGATCAACCCCGCGTTCAAGGAACACGAGCTCGAGTTCTATCTGGCCGATCTCGGCGCGAAGGCGATCGTCACGACTCCCGATCATGGGACGATCATCCACGTGGCGAGACGGCTTGGCCTCACCGTCGTCCTGGTGGAGCGGTCCGAAAACGACGCCGCCGGCTGGTTCAGCCTCTCGGGAGCTACATCGCGGCATCCGACGGATGGACGAGTCACCGGCTCCGGCGACACGGCGCTTCTGCTTCACACCTCGGGCACGACCGCGAAGCCCAAGCTCGTGGCCCTCACGCACGCCAATCTCTGCGCCTCGGCTCACGCCGTCGCCTCCTCGCTCGGGCTGACATCCGAAGACTGCGCGCTCAACATCATGCCGCTCTTCCACGTGCACGGGCTCGTGGCAGCCATTCTGGGCTCACTCGCGGCTGGCGGGAGCGTCTACTGCTCGCCGGGATTCAACGCGCTTCGCTTCTACGGGTGGCTCGACGACTCACGCGCCTCGTGGTATACCGCGGTCCCGACCATGCACCAGGCGATCCTGGGGCGCGCGAAGGTGAATCAGCGGTCGGTCGCGTCGCACCGCCTCCGGTTCGTCCGCTCGTGCTCGGCGCCACTTCCGATCCCGGCGTGGCGCGACATCGAGGGCACCTTCGGCGTGCCGGTCATCAGCGCGTACGGCATGACCGAGGCCTCGCATCAGATCAGCTGCACCCCCGCCTCGTACCCCGAATCGAAGCGAGGCACCGTGGGACGGGCCACCGGCGTCGAGCTTGCCATCATGGGGAACGATGGCCGGTTGCTTCCGCCCGGCGTCGCCGGAGAAGTCGTCATCCGCGGCGAGTCGGTCATCACGTCGTACGCGAACAACCCCGCGGCCACCGCGTCGTCATTTCACGACGGATGGTTCAAGACGGGCGACGAGGGACATCTCGGTCCCGACGGCTACCTGAGGCTGACCGGACGGCTGAAGGAGATCCTCAACGTCGGAGGCGAAAAGGTGTCGCCGCTCGAGGTCGACGCGGCATTGATGGAGCATCCCGCCGTGGCCCAGGCCGTGACCTTCGGCGTGCCTGACCCCTCTCTTGGAGAGCGGATCGCGGCCGTCGTCGTCCTGCGGCCGGAACGCCCAGCGACGCCGGAATCGCTTCGGAGCTTCGTCGGCGAGCGCCTGGCGAAGTTCAAGGTGCCGCAGCCAATCGTCGTGCGCGAGACCATCCCCACCGGACCGACGGGCAAGTACCAGCGAACGACCATGGCCCGTCAACTCGGCCTGGCCTGATCCTCCATGCGTGTGAGCACGGGCCGCGCGCGAGCCGCGCTCAGGTCGTTCGCCGGAGGGTGGGCCTGGTCGCTGGCGGGGCAATCCGTCCAACTCCTCGCGCAGGCAGCCGCGTTCATCGTGCTGGCGCGGGACCTCGGGGTGGGCGCGTTCGGCATCTGGGCGAGCCTGAGCGCGCTTTGCGGCCTCACCTCCCACCTTGTCGGAGCAGGATTCGGCAACCTGCTCATCAGGGAAACGGCCCGTGATGCGACCCGCTTTCGAGCGGCCTGGGGCAACGCGCTGCTCGTGACGCTGGCGACCGGCGTGATCCTCGCGGCGATCGGAAGTGGAACGGCGTGGCTGGTCCTTCCATCCGGCGCAACCGGCACGATCGTCAGCGCGACCTTCGCCTCGCAGCTCGTTTTCTCCAGGCTGGTCGCGTTGACCACGGCCGCCTGCCAGGGCCTGGGCCGGCTCCGCGAGATGAGCTACGTTTCGTCCACGCTGGCGTTGCTCCGGCTGGCCGCCGTGCTCGTCTGGGCCAGGCTCGATTCGACCCACTCGCTCGAGACGTGGGCGATGCTGAACGCGGCGGCAACCGCGGTCGCCTCCGCGGCGGCCGTCGGCTGGGCGCTCGCGACGTTCCCGCGCCCGCGGCTGGCGACCGCGCGTCTTCGCGGGGACGCCCGCGACGGACTGCTCTTCGTCCTGAGCCCGTACACCCAGGCCGTGAACAACGATGCCGACAAAGTCATCCTGGGACGCGCGGCACCCATCGAGGCGGTTGGTGCGTACGGCGCTGCCTACACGATGGTGAGCGTGGCGTTCGTGCCCGTTCAGGCGTTGTTCACGGTGACCTATCCGTTGTTCTTTGCGAGAGGCCGGCGCGGAATCGAATCCTCCAGCGGGCTTGCGCGCTCGATGGCGCCATGGGCCATCGGCACCGCGTCGGTCGCCAGCCTCGCGCTGCTCGCAGGCGCTCCCCTCATCAGGTTCGCGCTGGGGCATGAGTTCGACGAGAGCGCACGGGTGCTGCGCTGGCTGTCCGTGCTGCCGATCCTGCGCGCCATGCAGTACCTGTCGGGCGATTCGATGACGGGCGCCGACCTCCAGCGTCGCCGCGTCTGCATCCAGGCCGGCGCCGCCGTGCTGAACGTCGCGCTGAACATCGTCCTCGATCCGGCCCTCGGGTGGCGCGGCGCGGCAATCGCGACGCTCGTTTCCGACGGCCTGCTCGCTCTCGCGCTGGCGCTCGGCGTGCGGAGCACGCAGCGTGGCCAGATCGGGCGTGTCTGACGAGCCGACTGACGATGTCACCGAGCCGCGCGCGCGGTCGCCGCCGCCGCCTCGCGCGACCCGCCCTCGCAACGCGACAACCGGTTACTTCTTGCCGAAGAGCATTCGCGCGATGGGTACTGCCATGTTGTCGAGGGCGTACCCGGAGCCTTCGAGCACCGGTTTCAGTTGAGCGTTCGCTTCGTCCTTGCGTCCCAGCGAGTTCAGCGCCTGATATCGCGCGATCGCCGCGAAGTGGTTCGCGCTCGTGCCGGCCGCCTTGAGCGCTTCGTCGAACTTGCGCTCTGCGACGAGGACCGTTGCCGTGACGGCGGCAATTTCGGACGCCACAGGCTGGTAGTCGCGCGATTCGACCAGCTGCTGGTAGGCCGTGAGTTCCTCGCGCGCTCGGACCGGGCTCGCGGCGAACGACAGTGCAACCGCGTTCCAGAAGCGGCTGCCGCCACGGTCCTCGTCCGTGAGAACCTGCTGCTGCGCCTTGATCTCCCGTTCGATGGCGGAGACATCCCTCTTGACCGCAGCCAGCATCGCGAGGTGCTGGTGCGCAAGCGCCAGCTGCGAGCGCCAGAGCTTTTCGGACGTCATCTCCTGGGCCACGCGCGTCATCTGGCGCGTCGCCTCTTCGACATTTCCTTCGTGCAGGTACGACAGGGCGTCGGCGCGGCGACTCAAGGCGGAAATGACCGAGGAGACCGACCGCTGCCGCAAGAGCTGCAGGTCTTTGCGCGCCTCGGCGGGCCGGTTGGCGTAGAACTGGGTCGCCGCGCGGTCACCCAGGGCCTGATAGTAGTTGGGGTCGAGCTCGAGCGCCTTTGTGTACTGGGCAATCGCGGCGTCGAATTCGCGCCTCAGCGTCAGGACTTCGCCCGCTGCCCAGTGCGCGAAGGGCCGATCCGGCCCCAGGCGAAGCGCTTCCTCCATCG
Organism: uncultured Acidobacteriota bacterium; assembly: GCA_963695795.1. Lineage (GTDB taxonomy): Bacteria > Acidobacteriota > Vicinamibacteria > Vicinamibacterales > JAKQTR01 > CAVOHU01. Next base: position 401,583 of record CAVOHU010000006.1, read on the forward strand.
CCTTGGTCGCCTCGGCTCGGTCGGCGGCTGCGGTGAGCGCGATCGCCAGCCAACCGTGTGTGGCATAGGAGTTCGGGTCCTGGTCGCGCAGCGTGCGCGCTATCGCGATTCGTGTGGCAGTTCCCCGGGACAAGCCACGGTGGTAATCCATCAACAACCGGTTGTCGGTCGGGGCAAGACGGCGAGCGGCATTGAGCAGGGTCGGGCTGCCGCTGCGCCCATAGGCCGACTCTCGCAACGCCATGAACGCGAGCGTCTCGACCGTGTTCGGCGACCCATTGCGTATCCTGAGCCGCTCGATCTCGTCACCGGTTCGGAAACTGTTTTCGTGTATGGCCAACTCGTACGCGCGGGCAATGCGCAGCTGGGGGTCGGTCGCGTACGCCCGCTTGAACTCCGCGGCGGCCCGCGCAAAGTCCAGTTCCAGCATCGCGTCATACCCGGCGAAGAAAGCCGCCTTAGCTGGCTCCGACTTCGTGTTCAGCAGAAACGTCGTCGTCGGAGCGGCGAGCGGGGTGAAGGGCGTCGGGGCGGGCGGCTTGGCCGCGGCCGCCTGCGGCGCCGGGGGCGGGTCCTGACCGACGGCTGTGAACGACGCGGTGAACGCGACGAGCCAGAGCGCGCCGACGACGAGGAGCGAGCGTGCAATTCGGTTCAAGAGGGCCTCCGGTTGTTAGAGGAAGGATCCGCCGACGACAGAAGACTTGGGTGCGGGTGAGAGGGGGCGAGTGTACCGACTTCGCGAGGCCGAATCAAGCAGCAAGTCGGCCGAGTTTGAGACGGCCGTCGAAACAGGTCAGGAGCCGAAAACCAGTGTCCAGCCGCGATTCAGTCGATCCAATCGCGCGCCGTTGAACTGCCCGCGACGCGTCAACCGGCCTCAACCGATCACTTCGCGCGCGTGAAACGATTCTTGCTGTAGACCTGCAACGGCTTTCCGGGATCGCCGAGCTCGAAGGTCTCGACGAACTCGTTCGGCGAGATCACCTCGAGTGTCTCCCTGGCGCGCGCGTTGTTGTCGTAGTTCTCGAATCGCTCGCTGTCGAACACCAGGTTCTTCGTCGTGCTCGCGGCCGGGTTCAGCGTGTATTGATTGACGAAGCCCTCCTGGTGGAACTGCCGCATCACCAGGACCTTCCGGATGCGGTCGTAGCTGATGAGGCTCCAATGCTCGTGGACCTCGCCCTTCGGGTTCTTCTCCTGGGGCGGATACGTAGAGATGTTCTTCTCGTAGATGAAGCGATCCTTGAGCACGAACGAATAGGTGCGTTGCGCGGTCCCGCCTCCGGGCTCGCCGCTCGAGGTACCGTCCCAGGTCCCGACGAGGAACCGGACCGGCTCCCACGGGTCAGGAACCTTCGTCTGCGACGATCCCGGTCCTGCCGATAGGGCCAGGAGGCCCCAGACCAGAATCGCCGGCATCAGCTCACGCCACATCGCACCCTCCTCGGAGAAGCGGCCGCCGGTGCCAGCCGCGCTGCCGCCGTAGTGTATCAGGCCGTCTCATCCGACCGGACGCGCGGTCCCCTGCCCGCCGTGCTGGTTTCGAGGATATGATGATCGAGGAAATCGACACATCCAAGCCTCGTCCATGGAGAACGCCTTCACGGCCAATGGGTCGGTGCCGACGTCGCCGGCGGAGCTCCGTGCGACCGGGGCCGGCGAAGCGTTCGCCCGCCGGGTCACTCACCTCAGGCACGAGCTGAACAATTTCATCACTCACATCGTCGGCTTCACGGACATTCTCCTCGAAGAGACCGAAGGAGGCGGGCTCGATCCGATTCGTCCCGACCTGGGCGTCATCACCAGCTCGGCGGCCCGCATGCTGGCCCGAATCGACGCGGGGCTTGACGTGCAGAAGATCGAGCGCGCCGAGGTGAACCTGGCTGACCTGACCGGCGCGCTCGACGAGTCGGCCGCGCAGGTCTCGATGGCCGTCGATCGGATCGCGCGAACCGCCGGCGGGGCCGGCGAGGTGTTCCGCACCGACCTCTTTCGGATCGCCGGCGCCGCGAAGCGCATCTCGGAACTCGCCGCGACGATCCCTGACATGATCGCTCGCGGCGACGAGCGGAGGGACGAGCCTGCTGGGACCGCTGTCAGCCGATCGACGGGCTCCGGCCCTGTCTCCCTGCCGCCGTGGGACCGGAGTTCGGCACCGCGCGAGGGGCGCATCCTGGTCGTCGACGATCTCGAGGAGAATCGGGAACTCCTGTCCCGCCGCCTCTCGCGGCTCGGTCACCGGGTGCACTGCGTCGAGAGCGGCGCCGCCGCGCTCGAGGCGGCCGCGGACGGCGAGATCGATGTCATCCTACTCGATGTCATGATGCCCGGGCTGGACGGCATCGAGGTCCTGCAGCGGCTCAAGGCGAATCCCGCCACCGAGCGCATTCCGGTGCTGATGCTCTCGTCAGCCGACGAGATCGGCACGGTCGTTCGCTGCATTCAGCTCGGCGCCGACGATTTCCTGCCGAAGCCGTTCGACCCGACGCTGCTGATGGCCCGCCTGGAGTCGTCGCTCACGAGAAAGCGACTGCGCGATCAGGAGGAGGCCCTCCTCCAGCGCATCCAGGCCGAGCGCGAAACCTCGGACCGGCTCCTGTTGAATATCCTGCCGCGGCCGGTCGCCGCGCGCCTCAAGCAAGGCGAGACGGTCATCGCCGACAGTTATCAGGACGTGACGGTGCTCTTCAGCGACTTCGTGGACTTCACGAAGCTCTCCGCGAGGTTGACCCCGAGGGATCTCGTGCAGCGTCTGAATCGCATCTTCTCCGCCTTCGACGAGCTGTGCGAGCGCGCGCAGATCGAGAAAATCAAGATCATCGGCGATGCCTACATGGTCGTGGCCGGTGCCCCGACGCCGCGCCCGAACCACGCCGAAGCGCTGGCGGAGCTCGCGCTCGACATGCAGCTCGCCGCCGCCCTGTTCGCCGCCGAGGTGTGGCCGGGATTGCAGATGCGAATCGGCATGCACACCGGGCCGGTCGTGGCGGGCGTGATCGGCACGACGAAGTTCGCCTATGACATGTGGGGCGACACGGTCAATCTCGCCAGCCGGATGCAGACTCGCGCCCCGGCCGGCGGCATTCTCGTGACCGCCGCGACGCACGACCGGCTGGCCGATCAGTACGCGTTCGAACCCGGGCGCCTCATCCGCGTCAAGGGTCGAGGCGCAGTGCTGACCTACCAGCTGAGGGATCGGCTGGACCGATAGTCCGTCGCCCCCGCTACTTCCTTGCCGCGTTCAGACGTTTCACCTCCGCGTCGCGATCGAGAAACGACTGCCCGGAGGTAATCCACGGCTCCGCAGGCGCGCCCTTCAGGTAGTGGCTGAACCACGCGAGAATCCGCCGCTGATAGTCGACCTGGTTCTTCTTCTGCCTCAACCCGTGGTCCTCTCCGATATACGCGGCCATGACCACATTCTTCTTCGCGCGCCTCGCGATGTTATAGAGCTCGATGCTCTGGTGCCAGGCCACCGTGCCGTCGCTGTCCCCGGCCTCGAGGAGCAGCGGCACCGTCATGTTCTGCACGTTGAAGACCGGCGAGTTGTCCACATACGCCTTGAAGTCCTCGTACAGGGCCACCTCCATCCGCTCCTGGCCCGTCTCGATGTGATCGGTTTCGGCAATCCCCGAGCTCCAGTGGTGGTCGCCGTAGTAGCTCACCAGGTCCGTGATCGGCGCACCCGCCACGGCAGCCGCAAACACCCCCGAGGTGTGAGTCGCCAGGTACGCCGAGTCGAAGCCGCCCATCGAGTGCCCGATGATGCCAATGTGCTTCGGATCGGCCAGCCCCATCTGCACGACCTTCCTGACGCCGGCCGTCACGCACTGCACGACCGACACGCCGGGCTGGCGGCGCGTGAAAACGATATCCGGCTGGAGCACGAAGTAGCCCTGGCTCGTGAAGACGCTGGTGTTGTAGTAGTCACGGTCGGACGGCGGAACATACCGATGGACGTTCTGGGAGAGGAGCTCGTAGACGTAGACGATCATCGGATACGTCTTCCCCGCTTCGTACCCGGCCGGGTAGTACAGGGCGCCCTGGAGCGCGCGGCCCTGATCGGTCTTGTAGTCGATGAGCTCGCTTCGGCCCCAGGCGAACCGTGATTGGAACGGATTGGTGGCTGAGATCTGCTTCGCGTCCCGCAACTCCGCGCCTCCCACGAACACGTCCGGCGAGTCGTCGTAGTCCTGCGACGAATAGGCGAATGTCGCCGCGTTCTTCGATTTCGCGAGCCCGCTGACGCCCTTGTCGAGCCAGACCAGACGCTCAACTCCGCCACCGGTCACGAGCCGGCCGTACCCCGACTTCTTGCTCCGCTCGCCGACGAGACTCACGTAGACGGGGCCGGCCAGATTGATCGCCTCCTCATCCGGATCGAGCCGGACCAGGCGGTGCCTCACCTGCTCGGCCGCCCCGCTGGTCAGGCGGCGGGCGCCGGATCCGTCCGATGCGACGTCCCAGAGATCGAACTTGTCGTAGAGCACGGCCGACGCGTCGCCCGATGTCCATCCCGCCACGCCGAACATCGGCTTCTGGGGCGACGTCTCGTCGGACTCCTTGTTTGCGAAGCTCGTCGGCACGGCCCGGGTGATGCACGTGATGGCGCGGGTTGCCAGGTTGATCGTCCAATACTGTTCGTCCTGGACGAAGATCAGATACTTGCCGGCCGGACCGGCCTGGACCGTGCGGTCGTTGATGTTGTCCTTCAGCTTCGTGCGTGACCCCGTGGCGAGGTCAACCAGGGAGAGGTCGGACGACGGGCGGCCGATCGTCCGGTTCATGGCGTACCTGGACCACTCGGAGAGATAGGCGAAGCTCGAGCGTCGGATGGGCGTGACCTGTTCGTTGACGGCATCCGCGCTAAGTGGCCGGAGCTGACCGGACTCGACCTGAAGCGCCGCCAGCACGTTTCTGCGGCGATCCGCTGCCGCGCTGAGCTTCTGCCTCGGCATGACGGCGATGTCCGCGTGATGCCAGATCTCGACGCTCGCCGGCTCTTCCACCTCTGCCTGAGGCGCCTTGGCTTTCTGCGCGGCCTGGTCCGCGCCACCCGACGATGCTGCGGGCTTGTCGCCGCGGCCTCCGGATGGTGGCTTGGCATCCCATTTGGCCAGTCCGACAAACAGCACCGCGCCATCCTCCGACCACGAGAGGCGGCGGAAGGTGACGGTGCGCATGCCGGCAGGAAAACTCGAGTCCTTCGCCGGGTCGTATTCGCGGTAGCGCTCGGACTTGGCGAGCCCCGTCCACGCCAGCACCGAATAGGTCGGACCATCGTGCGTGTCGTCGCTGCGGGCGCGAAGCACGGCGAGGTCCGGCGCGTTCTTTCTCCATGCCAGGTCGGCATAGGACGCCTGCGACGACTCGAGCACTCGGAGCGTCGTCGTCGCCGGGTCGAATAGCTGGACACCGTTCCCGATCTTGCCCTCGACGCTGATGATCATCGCCAGCGCGTGGGTCTTCTCGGTGTCCTGCCACGCGAAGGCCGCGACGTTTCCGAACGCGGTTTCGCGGCCGCTGCCGAGCTGCCGAACGACGACGGTCGTACCGGGCGCATCCTCGGCTGTTTCGACGCCGCCAGCCCCTCCCCTGCCGCCGCCGCCCGCGGCAGGCGCCGGGGCCGGCGTCGCGCCAGGCCTTTCGGGCGGATAGCGCCGCATCGCGAGGTAGGCTCCGTCAGGGCTGAAGGCAAACGACTCGATCGCGTCGAAGGTCGTGACCTCGCTGGAGGCGAGATTCAGCAGCCCCAACTTGTTCTGAACGGGCTTCCGATCCGTGCGCAGCCGTTCCTGCTCGGCCTCCGACTGGCCGATCGCGTAGGCCAGCCACTTCGAGTCAGCCGAGAAGACCGGCTGGGCGCCGAACGCCGCGACCGATGTCTTCCCGTCCGACAGACGGGTCACGCGCAGTTCGTTCATCCGGTTGGACCGGTTGATGGCGTAGACGAGCGCGCTTCCGTCCGGCGCCAGGCCGCCTCGCGCGCCGGATGAAGCAAGCGCCTCCCACTGGCCGAAGTCGGCAAACGACGCCGGCGCTTTGGACTGCGCCCCGAGAGTCACGGCGAGGATCACTGCGGCGAAGAGTCCGGAGGTGGCGAGTCGTCTCATCGAGTTCCTTCCTTCCCGTCGATCACCTTCTGCAGCCGTCGGCAGGCCAACCGTCAAGGGCCGCAGATTGTGGACACAATCGCGAGGCCGGGGCAACAGCGAAGCGGACGTTGATGGTCTAGTACGGCCGCCTGCCGACGATGTTGCCGGCCGGCCAATACTGGCACACCCAGATCTGTGATTGGTCGCCGCAGATCGACCAGGCGCACCCGACCTGCTCGGTGCCGCGCCAGACGATCTGCGTGTAGTGCCCGCACGAGCGGCCGCTGCTGCATCGGTTGCGCTCGTATGAATAGTCCCGGGACTCGTTTCCCCAGCGGTTGATGGCTTCTGTCGGCGTCACCGGCACGATGAGACGCCGGCCGCCGATCCGCCGGGGCCCGAAGAGCAACAGGTTCTCACCAACTCCATCGACAGAGCTATGTTCCAGCCGGCATCCCCGCCGCACGAGCGTCGTCGCCCAGCGGCCGGCTTCCTCGGCAAGCCCGTTGGACCAGCCGAGCGGCGCGACGCCGACCCGCGCCCGCCACCCGTTGTGCGCGGCGAGAACCTCGGCGATCGCGCCGGCGCCGAGGCCGGGCGGGCGTTGGAGCGAGCTGGCCGGCGACGCCAGTGCCAGACATAAACACCAACCGGTCAGCGCCACCGATAACTTCGGTGTCATGGAACGCGGCTCATCATAGCAGTGAATTTTGCTCCGGTTGGCCGCGGCGCTTGAGTTCCAGCCGATCGAGCACAGCGACGGTTTCAACGTGCGCCGTGTGGGGGAACATGTCAATCGGCTGCAGCCGGGTGCAGGCGAAGCCGGATTCCATCAGGCGCCCGAGATCGATTGCGAGCGCCTGCGGGTTGCAGGACACGTAGATGACTCTCGCGGGCCGCACGGTCTCCGCAATCCACCTGAGCGCTCGAGGCCCGCAGCCCGCGCGAGGCGGATCGACCACGACGAGATCGGCCGGGAATGCGGCAATCGAGCGGATCCGGCGTTCAGCCAGGTCGTCCACGCTGGAGCACAGGAATCGGCAAGCCGATGCGGCGACGGCGTTGAGCTTCCGGCTCACCTCGCCGTCGTCCACCGCGTTTGGATTCTCCTCTACTGCGATCACGCTCGTTCCCGACAACGCGAGTGGGATGGCGAACAGGCCCGCACCCGCATAGAGGTCAAGGGCGTGACGGTAGCCCGTCGCGAAACTCAGGACCAGCCGCACGAGCGCGTGCGCTGCCGCCACATTGGTTTGGAAGAACGCCGTCGGCGACGCCAGGAACGACGCGCCCGCCATCTGTTCCCGGACTCTCTGCAACCCGTGGATCCGTACCGTCGCCTTGCCGAACAGGAATGGCCCGCGTCCATCGTTCACGTTCAGATGCAGGCCTTCCGGCGCCGCGGGCCCGTCCAACAGCCGGCGCACGGCAGGCCGCAGCGACTTGTCGTTGCGGGTGACCACCAGGGTCGCAAGGCTTTCGCCGCTGCCCTCCGCCACCCGGACGACGACGTGCCGAGCGATGCCGGTGCGATCGGCAGGACTGGCGGCGGCCACGTGCTGCCGGCGGAGCGCGTCACGCACCGCGAAGGCGATCTCGTTGCCGCGCGAGTTGTGGACCGGGCACTCCTCGATCGGGATCACCTCTTGCGACCGGCGGCGATAGTGGCCCATGACCAGGTCGCCTGTCCGTGAGTCAACGCCGAACACGAAATGGACCTTTCCTCTGAAGCCACGTGGGGCCTCGTCGGATGGACTCGCCGGCAGCACGGGCTCGACGCGCGGCGCACGAGGCCCGAGCGACGATCGGATGAGAGTCTCCACGAGATCCCGTTTGAGCTGGAGCTGATGGCCATACGCGATGTGCTGCCAGGCGCACCCGCCGCAGACGCCGGCGTGCCGGCACATCGGGGTCACCCGGAACGGAGATGGCGACACCACCTTCACGACCTCGGCCCGCAGCGCATCGCGGTGCGAATCGAGGAGCCTCGCCTCCACGCGTTCGCCGGGAATCACGTCGTCGACGAGAACCCGCCGCTTGCCCAGCGTGGCGAAACCCGCACCGTCCGCCGACGGATCGATTCCCGTGATCTCGACCGTTTGGTTGGGTGAGGCGGCCGCCGCGCGGCTGGCCGGACCCTGATTCCGCTTCATCGGAGACGACCCATCGCGCACCGCCGGGCCCGGGCATTGATTCCGGCGCTCGACCGGACTCACGGGTCGATCATCGAGCCCGGCGCGCCGCTCGTGTATAGTAACGGCCTACCTCTATCATCGGCCATACGCCATGCACCTTCAACCGATTGACTGGCTCATCGTCGCCGCGTCCCTGCTCGTCTGCTTCGTGCCGGCGCTCTTCTTCGGGAAGCGCGCGGGCCGCAGCACGTCCGAGTTCTTCGTGTCGGGCCGCGCCGTTCCCTGGTGGCTGGCCGGACTGTCGATGGTGGCGACGACGTTCAGCAGCGACACGCCGAATCTCGTGACCGACATCGTGCGCAGAAACGGCGTCGCGGGCAACTGGGTGTGGTGGGCGTTCGTGCTGACGGGCGTCGCAACCGTGTTCTTCTACGCCCGGCTCTGGCGCCGATCCGGGGTGATGACCGACCTCGAGTTCTACGAGATTCGCTACTCGGGCAAGGCCGCGAGCGTGGTGCGCGGGTTCCGGAGCGTCTATCTCGGGCTCTTCTTCAACTGCATGATCATGGCGACGGTGAACCTCGCCGCCTGCAAGATCGCGGGGGTCCTCTTCGGGCTCGAGCGCTGGCAGACGCTGCTCATGGTCGGCGGCTTGAACGTCGTATTCGCCGCGCACTCGGGTCTCTGGGGCGTGCTCGTCATCGACATGATCCAGTTCTTCATCAAGATGACGGCGGTCATCGCGGCGGCCTACTTCGCGTTGAAGCTGCCGCAGGTCGGCGGCCTCAGCGGTCTGGTGGCAAAACTCGGGTCGACCGCCGGGCCGAACGGCATCAACTACCTGAACATCCTGCCGGATTTCACGAGCAACTGGGACCTGGCGCTGGCGGTCTTCATCATGCCGTCGCGGTCCAATGGTGGGCCGTCTGGTATCCGGGCGCCGAGCCCGGCGGCGGCAGCTACATCGCCCAGCGCATGCTCGCGTCGAAGTCCGAGAAGGACTCGCTCGGCGCCGTCCTGTTCTTCAACGTCGCGCACTACGTGCTGCGGCCCTGGCCGTGGATTCTCGTGGCGCTCTGTTCGATCCTCGTGTACCCGCAGCTGTCGGACATCCAGAAGGCGTTCCCGCACCTGGACCCAAGTCTGATTGGCCACGACATCGCGTATCCCGCCATGCTCACCTTCCTGCCGGTGGGCTTCATCGGGCTGATGGTCGGCGGGCTCATCGCCGCGAATTCGTCCACGATTCTGACGCACCTCAACTGGGGCGCTTCCTACCTCGTGCACGATTTCTACCGGCGCTTTCTTCGCCGTGACGCCGACGAGAAGCACTACGTGCGGGCAGGCCGCTACACGACGGTCCTGCTCTTCTTCCTGTCCTCCGCCATGGTGTTCGTGCTCGACACGGCGAAGGACGCGTTCGACATCATCCTCCAGGTGGGCGCGGGTACCGGGCTCTTGTACCTCGTGCGATGGTTCTGGTGGCGCGTCAATGCGTGGTGCGAGGTCACGGCGATGATCAGCTCCTTCGCCGTGTCGCTTGTGTTCCTCGTCCTCGCCAAGAACGGCGTCCACTTCCCGACGCATCAGGCGCTCATCATCACCGTCGCCGTGACCACGCTGTGCTGGGTGATCACCGCGTATGCCGGCCCCGAAACCGAACGCGCCACGCTCGAATCGTTCTACCGGAAGGTCCATCCCTTCGGCCCGGGCTGGACGAAGGTGCGCGTGGCTGCCGGCATTCCGGCCAGCGTGGCCCGCGCGCGCGGCGAGAACATTCCGCTGGCCCTGCTAGGCTGGGTCGCGGGCTGCACGATGATCTGGTCGGCGCTCTTCACGGTCGGCAACTTCCTGTATGGGCGCACGGCCGCGGCCATCGTCCTGCTCGGCACGTTCGTCGTGAGCGCCGGCGCGCTCATCTGGGTCGTGAACCGGCTCTGGGCCGACGGGCCATCGCAAGAGCCGGCGTAATGGACCGTTCCGACGATCGAGGCGCCGTCAAGGCCGGGCGGCTGATTCATTCCATCTGCGTGTTCTGCGGGTCGAGCCAGGGTCTCGATCGGGACTACCTCTCCGCCGCAGCGGCGCTCGGCCGAGAGATTGCCGCAACCCATCGGCGGCTGGTCTTCGGCGGCAGCAATGTCGGCCTGATGTCGGCACTGGCCGAAGCCGCGCTCGCCGAGAACGGTGAGGCCATCGGCGTCATCCCGGAGCATCTCCACCGGCGAGGGATCGCCCATCCGCGACTGACCGCGCTGCACGTGGTGCCGGCCATGGCCGAGCGGAAGCGAATGATGACCGAGCTCGCGGACGCGTTCGTGGCCCTGCCGGGCGGCCTGGGCACGCTCGACGAGCTGTTCGACGCGTGGGCGTCGGCGCAGCTCGGCCTCCACGAGAAACCGATTGGCGCCTTGAACGTCAACGGGTTCTTCGATCCGCTGCTCGTCTTCGTCGATCGCGCGGTCGCCGAGCGGTTCATCAGCCGCGAAGGCCGCGCCGAGCTCATCGTGGAGTCGAGCCCGGCAGTTCTTCTCGCTCGACTGGAGCGTAGGCGGGCGTCCCGGGTTCCGCACGCCTGATGACCGGCTAGATGAGGCGGGCGTTGCGCTGCGTGTGGTCCAGCACGACGTTTTTGACGCGGTCGATCCAGGAGTCGCGCTGGCCGCTCTCGAGGTGCTCGCAGGAGATCTTGCGCTCGGCGAGGAGCGAATCCACCAACTGGTCGATCGATCGGACGAAGAACTCGTCGGTGTCGCGCACGCCGTCGGCCGACGCTTCACCGGACACGGGGACCTTGAACAGCAGATCGTAGGTCTTCATCCAGTGGTCCATGAAGCGCTCGATCGGCTTCTGCCGCCCGCAGGCGAACATCAGGTAGGCGTAGTTGTCCAGCACGCTTCTGTCGCACACGACGACGTCGTGCTGGCTGCCCGACCGGATCTCCTCCGCGATCTGCGTCACGAAGATCCAGGTCTGCGCCTCGAGCGACGTTTTGCGATTGATGGGCAAGGGGGACAGCCGCGCGACTTCCTTGACGATGTCGACATTCACGCCCTGGCGTTTGAGGGAAGCGGCCAGATCGTAGCAGAGGGTCGTCTTGCCGACGCCATGGGTGCCGATGAAGGCGACTTTCATTCGCGCGATCGTACTCCACTCACGGCGCCGCGGTGAATAGGTTGATCGGGCTCGTCAGAACCGGCCGCCCACCCCGACGACGGTGTGCCGGCGGCTGCCGAACCCCTGCTCCACGTCGATGACGAGGTGGCGACTGATCACGATCACGCAACCCGCGAGCGTGTTCCACGCCGATTCCGGGGCCGCAATCACGTCATAGTCGAGCTTCGCGCCGAAGAGCAGGTCGATGCTCCCGGTCTGACGCAACGACAGGCTCTGATGCACCGCGCCCGCGTAGACCGCCGCCTGCAAGGGCGACGTTCCGACCGAAACGCCGACGCGCGGGCCGTGATTGAACACGCGGACACTGGCGTCCTGCACATCGGTCGTCACCCAGCTCCAATTGAGGTCGTAGAGAACGAACGCCCGCTTGTATCCGATGGCTGGCGTCACGCCGACTCCGTAGCCGCTTCCCGTGTAGTGGATGCTCGCGGGCAGGACGAGCGCCGTCGCGCCCGCACCAGTCCCTTGAAGGTGGATCTCGCTGATGTCACCCGTGACGCGCGCGGCCATCGCGTACACGTTGAGGAACGGAAAGAGCCACGCATCGACCCTCGCCCCTTTTGCGGCGCTCGCTGACTTGATGGATGCGGCGTTCAGCACGCCGGAAGGCATGAGGACGCCGTTGAGCGTGAGCCTCGTGTCGCTGAGGGGCAGCAACTGAGTCATCCACACCCCTCCGAGCGAGACGCCGAAGGGCAGTGGCATGTCCGCCCGGTACTCGGGCGGGACGAGGTCGCCGAGCAACGGCAGCACGGACTGGCTCCTGGAACCCCGAGCCGGCGCCGGCCGCGCGGGTTCCTGCGCCATGGCTCCCGCCGCCAGCGACACGACGGCACTCGAGAGAATCAGCGTCGTCAGCCTCGCGGGGCGGAGCATGATGAAATCCTACTCCCTCTCCTGCGGGCGGACGGCCCGGCACCGAAGCCGGGCCGTCCGCATCGGAGATGGGCGACGTCTTACTTCAGCGCCACGGTTCTCACCGTGCCATCGCCGAATCTCTTTGCGATGCCGTCGATGGTTCGCCCGCCATACTTCGCGGCCATCGCGTCGATGGTCGGCTGATTCGGGAGCATCTTGCCCGCACCGGCCTTGCATTCCTCGACGTTGCCGGCCACGAGCACGACGAGCTTGTCGGGGCGAAGGTATTTCTGCGCGACCCGTTTGATGTCGGCCAGCGTCACCGCGGCGTAGCGAGATTCGTAGGTGTCGTAGAAGTCGCGCGGCCGGCCCTCGAGCTCGAGGCTCGCGAAGTTCCGGAGGTTGCCGGCCGTGTTCGAGAACATCGCCGGGAACGCGCTCAGCCGGGCCGCCTTGGCGAATTTCAGGTCCTGTTCGGTGACCTCGCCGGCGCGCATCCGCTCGATTTCGTTCAGCATCAGCTGCGCCGCGAAGACGACCGTCTCGTTCTTGGTCTGGCAGAACGCCTGGAAGGTGCCTGGATAGTGAATCTCGGACGGGAACGACGAGCTGGTCGAGTACGCCAGTCCGTTGTCGGTGCGCACGATCTTCGTGATGCGCGACGAGAACGACCCGCCGCCGAGCGTGTAGTTCATCAGGTCGACGGCCGGATAGTCCGGGTCGTCCCGCATGATGCCGATGTGGCCGATGTAGATGATGCCCTGGTTCGGCGTCACACCCTGCGGTTGAACCATGTAGACACCGGGCTTGGTCGTCTGATCGGCCTTGGGGAACCGGGGAACGGCTTTCTCCGCGGCCCGCCACTTCCCGAACGTCGCCTCGAGCTTCTGCAGCATCTCGGCCTTCTTGAAGTCGCCGGCGACGATCAGGATGGCGTTGTTGGCGCCCCAGTACTTCTTGTGCCACGCGACGAGATCAGCTCGGGCGATGCTGCCGATGGTCGCCTCGGTAGGCTCTGCGACAATCGGCGAGTCATCGCCGTAGACGAGCCGCTGGAATGTGCGCGTGGCGACGGTGCCGATGTTGCGGTTGCGGTTCCTGATCGCCGGCAGCATCGCCTGTTTCTCGCGCTGCAGCCGGTCATCCGGGAACGCCGGGTTCGTCAGGAGGTCGAGCCAGATCTTGAGTCCCTCGTCGAGGTGGCGCATGTGAATCGACAAGCCGGTCGCCGTCACCGTGCCGGCCAGGAAGTCCATCCGCTCGTTGATCTGATCGGCGGTCATGCTGGTCGTTCCGCCAGACCTGACCAGGGAGCCGACCATCGACTGCAGTCCGAGCTTGTCCGGGGGCTCGAGGAACGAGCGGCTGCCGCCCCCGCCCCCGCCGCCGCGCTGAGGAAGGTCGGCGAACGCCTGGCGGGCACCGTATTCCGCGCCCCGGCCTCGGCCGCCGCCGCCCCCGCCCCCAGTGATGACAGGCGAGATGATGGTCGCTTCGAACCAGGGAATTTCGTGGTCCTCCGCCAAGTAGACGACGAGTCCGTTCGAGAGCGTCGCGCGGAAGTCAGCGCCTTTCGGAGGCTTGAACCCGAGGGGCGGGTACTTGAACAGTTCGGGCCGCGGCCCCTTGGCAGCGGCGGCAAGGGCCGCCTGGGCGGCCTGCTTGGCTGGAGCGGTCTGCGCGATGAGCGCGGCCGAGGCGAGGCAGCACACCACCGCGCCGACCAGCATGATCGCCCAACGTCGGTTCAGCATGATCATGATCCTTTCTTCGGCGCGGGGTTCTACTTCTCTCGCTCCAGGACACCGGTGACGCTGTTGTCCCGGGTCAAGTATTTCTTGGCGACGCGCATCAGGTCGGCCGGCGTCACCGCCATGCGCTGTTTGAACTGGTCCTCGATGAACTGCCACCGGTAGGCGACCTCCATTCGCGCGAGCGTGCTCGGCGATGCCCATGCCGGCGAGCCTCTGAAGATACTCCGCTTCAATCGAGTTCTTCACGCGCTGCAGGACCTGTGCGTCTGCCGGCGTCCTCTTGGCGTCCTCGAGGTAGAGCCACAGCTCCTTCTCGATGAGTTCGAGCGGAACGACGGTTTCGTTCTCGATTTCCCGCGCTGTCGCACTGACCCGGAACGACCCGTCGTACTCGGAATTCGAGGCGCTCGCGACGACGCTGGTCGCGTGCGCCAAACGGCCGTTCACAAGGTCCAGGTACATCTTCCCGGTCCGTGCGCTCATCGTCCGGCCGAGCACATAGAGCGGCGCCACGTCGTCGTGCCAGAGCGGCGGAATGTGGAACATGATTGTCACCGCCGGGTTGGTGGCCGCGCGGCCGATGACGCGCTTCTCGATGTACGGCGGTCTTGAAGTTCGGGCCGTTCGTCTTCTTGTAGTACTCCGAGTACGGCTCCTCCGTGCGGACCCTCGGCGACTTGCCCTTCGACTTGACCGGTCCGAAATACTTCGTCACGAGAGGCATGACGGCCTTTTCGTCAACGTCGCCGACAAGCACGAGCGTCGCGTTGTCCGGCCGGTAGAACTGCTCTCGATAGTCGATGATCTCCTGCTTGGTGATGCGGCTCACGTCCGACATCCATCCGACCACGGGGTGTCCGGTACGGGCTCGCCGCGTAGAAGGTCGCGTTGAGCTGCTCCGAGAAGAACGAGCCCGGACTGTTCTCACTCATCCGGCGCTCCTCGGTGATGACGTCGCGCTCGGAATAGAACTCGCGGAACACCGGGTTCACCATCCGGTCGGCTTCGAGCGCGAGATAGAGCTCGATCTTGTTTTTCGGGAGCGTGACGTAATACTGCGTCATCTCCGGGCCGGTTGACGCATTGAGGCCCGTGCCTCCGGCCTCCTGGTAGGCGCTCCAGATTTCCTCGCTGACGATCGTCTCCGCTTTCTGCTTGTTCAGCAGATCGCTCACCTGCTTCTTCCACTCGACGATCTTCGCCTCGTCCCTGCCTTTGACCTTGGAATCCTCCTCCGCGATCTTCTCCTCGATGGCGTCGATCTGGCGGTCGAACTCCAGGTCCTTCAGGAGCGTCCCCGGCTTGATGCCCATTGAGTAAGTGCCCTTGAACATCATGTGCTCGTGCAGGTGCGAGATTCCGGTGATGCCGGGCCGTTCGTTCACGGACCCCACGCGATAGGCCAGCACGCAGCTGATGAGCGGCGCTTCTGGGCGCTTGACCATCAGGACCTTCAGGCCGTTCTTCAGCGTCTGCTCGACCACCTGGCTGGTCAGGCTCACCTGCTGCGCCTCGATCGGGACGAACCAGACCAGGGCGAGCACGCTGAGCCCGAGACAGACGAACAGTCGATGTCTCATGAATCGCTCTCCCATGCTTGGCGTGACTCGGAGCTGTACCGCACGCGACCGGACGGGCGCGTCGAGGGGCGCCAAAGGATAGCACAAGGGTATGAGTGGGGGACCGGTCTTGGCGTCGCAAGCTCAGGCAGTCCGGGCGGCCTACCTTCCTACCCGATCGGCGTCTTCATCCAGCTCGCGGTGTTGTGGAAATTGACGATCGCCCCGCCCGGAGGGTTGATGGCATCGCAGTCGCGCCGCTCGTCCTCGGACAACTTCATGTCAAGTACGGGAAGGATCCCGACAAGCTGCTCGGGGGTGCGCGGGCCCACGACAGCCGTGGTGACGGCCGGCTGGTCCTTGGTCCACAGCAGCGCCAGGTGCACCGGCGGCTTGCCGTGTTTGCGGGCGATCTCGACGAAGCGTTTCCCGGCTTCGATGCCGCGCTCGGTGACGCGCTCGGCGTAGATGCTTCCCGGCAGTCGCGCCGCTCGCGAATCGGCGGGAAGCGACGTCATCTCGTCGTAGCGCGCCGCCAGCACGCCCTGCGCGATCGGCGCCCAGGCGAGGATGGCGAGCCCATGGCGCTCGGCGAGGGGAATCAGCTCGTTCTCGATTCTCCGATCGAGCAGGTTGTAGGGCGGCTGCTCGCTCACATACCTCGCCAGCCCGAGCTTCTCGCCGACCGCGAGCGCCTCCATGACCATCCACGCCGGATGCGTCGAGCAGCCGATGTACCGGACTTTGCCCGCGCGCACGAGATCGGTCAGGGCGCCGAGCGTCTCCTCGATTGCCGTCTCCGGGCTCGGGCGATGAATCTGATACAGGTCGATACAGTCGACATTGAGACGCCGAAGCGATGCCTCGCAAGCCTGTTCGAGGTGCAGGCGGGAGTTCCCCAGGTCATTTGGTCCGTCCCCGGTCCGGTTGTGAACCTTCGTAGCGACGAGCACACGCTGGCGCTTCCCGACCAGCGCCTTTCCCAGGATGAGTTCCGACTGCCCGCCGCTGTAGGAATCTGCCGTGTCGAACAGGTTGATGCCCGCGTCGATCGCGGTGTGCACCATGCGGACGGCGTCGGCTTCGCCCGTGCCGCCGCCGAAGTTGTAGGTACCCAGCGACAACGGAGACACCCGCACACCCGTGCGGCCGAGCAGTCGATATTCCATGCGCGCTCCTTGCCCCATCCACTCCGGAGCTTACTCTGAACGGCTCTTGATCCTAGTGCCGGGCTTGAGAACGAGGCAAGGCGGGACGGGATCGTGCAAAACGCGTACACTAGCGAGCAGGAGGCCTGCGATGCCCGCGCCATACGACTGGGTCGAGGTCGCAATCTTCAACTACCGGCATGAGGCCGAATTCGCCAGAGGCGTGCTCGATAGCAGCGGCATTCCGGCGGTGGTCCGATCGGACGACGCGGGCGGACAGGAAATCGGATTGCAGTTCGTCCGCGGGGCACGGCTCTTCGTTCAGGAACAGGATCTCGATCGGGCGCGCGAAGCGTTGGCCTGAGCATGGAGCCCCTCGCGCACCTGATGGTCGGCGGCTGCCTGGGTGAATCCGGACTCAAGCGCCAGACGCCGCTCGCCATGGCCGCACTCGTGGCGGGCTCGATGCTGCCCGACGTCGAGGGTGTCTGCTATCTGGCCGGAGCGGACGTCGCGTTCTACTATCGCCGCGGCCTCACCCATGGAGTCCTCGCACTCGTCGTTCTTCCTCTCGCGCTTACCGGGCTGCTTCTCCTCTACGACCGCCTCTGGCGGCGCTCACGCCATCCGGGTGCGCTTCCGGCAAAGCCAGGACGGCTGCTTGCGCTGTCGTTTCTCGCCGTCGCCTCGCATCCCTTTCTCGACTGGTTGAACAATTACGGCGTCCGGCTCCTGATGCCGTTCAGCGGCCACTGGTTCTACGGCGACACCCTGTTCATCGTCGATCCGTGGATCTGGATCGTCGCGGGCGCCGCGGTCGTGCTGACCGCTAGCCGAAGGCATGCGCTGACGGCGCTCTGGTTCGCGATCGGCCTGGCCACCTCGGTCCTCATCTTGAGGAACGCGCTCGTCCCGTTTCCGTCGCGCGTCTTCTGGTCCGTCGCGGTCGTCGCGATCGTCCTGGCCCGCGCGCGGACCCGGCAGCCTCTCGGCATCCGCACCGCAGGGGTGGCGCTCGGACTGACGGGCCTCTACATCGCCCTGATGTTCGCCGGATCGCGCGTGGCCGAGCGGCAGGCGCGTGCCTTTGGCGAGGGTCAGGGCTGGACCATATCCCAGGCGGTTTCGGTGCCGGTGGCTACCAATCCCTTCAGCCGCGAGGTGATCGTCGAAACGCCCGACCGGTACTTCTTCGTGCGCGTCGATTGGCCGTCCGGTCCCGCCGAGGCTTCGCCTGCTGGATCACTGCCGCGGCGCGAGCCTGACGAAGTGGTACGCGCGGCGCTTGGTAGTCCGTCAGTTCGCGGCGTCCGCGGCTGGCTCAGATTTCCAAGCTACGAAGTGCGGTCGCGGGACGGCGGCGGTTTCAGAGTCCTGATTCGGGATGCCCGCTTCGCCGTCGGGAGACTTCCCGGGTACGGCATCGTGGCGACGGTCGACCTGGATCCTCAGCTTCGCCCGATCTGAAGACTACACGTCGAGGCGCCACGGCCGGACGGTGAGCGTGAGTCGTCGGCCGCGCCGGATGAGGTCGACAGAGGTGGGCCGGCCGATGCGCTCGTCGCTCAGGACCGCGAAGAGCGCGGGCGGGTCCGGCACCGGGCGGCGGGCCACTCGGAGAATGAGGTCCCCGGGCAGCAGGATCTGGCCCCTCTCCTTTCGAAGCCGGACCACCTCGAGCCCCGCGAGTTTCTTCCCGCCGACGGTCCGGCTGCGCCTCGCGACGGACACGCCGAGCGTGGCCCTGGCGACCTTGCCGTGCTTCATGAGGTCAGGAACGACCGCCCTGAGCGTCTCGCTCGGGATCGCGAGGCCGATGTTCGCCGACTCGGAATCGAGCAGCGTCGTGACCCCGATGACCCGTCCGTCGACGTCCACCAGCGCGCCGCCCGAATTGCCCTCGTGAATGTCGCAGTCGGTCTGCAGCAGATGGTAGTGGGGCCGGCCGGGGCCGGACACAGCCGTGCGCTTCAGCCCTGACACGACGCCAATCGTCACGGTCTCGGGATAGCGGCCGAGCGGGTTGCCGATGGCGAGGCACAACTCGCCGGTGCGGACCGTTGACCGGCGGATCGACAGGTGGTGTGTCCACGAGCCGTCGAGCCTCAGGAGCGCCAGGTCCGCCACCGAATCCATCCCGACCACGCCGGCAAGCGCGGTTGAGCCGCCCTGCAGCGTCACGGTGACCGGCGGCTCCATGCCCGCGACGACGTGGTGATTGGTGACGATGTGGCCCCGGGAGTCGATGAAGAACCCGGATCCGCTGCTGCCCCCGTCAGGCGTGTTCCCGGAGATCGCGACCGTCGCTCGCAGCACTCGCGCGGTCAACGCGGCCAGGGCGTCACTGAACGCCGCGAGGGCGTTTCCCGGAGCCGTGCTACGCATCAACCGCCTCGTCTTCGTCGTCCTCGTCGCTTCGTGCCGTTTTTCCGCCGAATCTCCTGGCGAGGTCGGTATCCAGGCGGTCGGCGGTATCCGCGAATCGAAGCAGGACGTCCTTGAACTGGCGTTCGTCGAGCGTATCGGCCGGAACCTCCCACACCGCGACGAGCAAGTCGTCGAGCCTGAAGACCCGCACGCCGAGCTCCGACCCGTTGATGGAGTTGAGCACTTCGAGCATCCGGGCTCTCTTCTTCACGCCGGCGACGAGCACGGCCGAGAGCTGAAGGAGCGGGAACGGGCTGTCGAGCAGCCGCAGCGTGATTTCGGCGCTGCCATGCGGATAGCTGTACTCCCCATTGGCATCGGGCTGGACGCCGGCGACCCCGAGCTGGGACGCCAGGTTTCGCTCGATGAACGGCCTGAGTACGTCAATGCGTGACATGCCACCTCCGCCCGTTCGCCCCGGTCAAATCCCCTGCCTCATCGCGGAGCGCGAGGCGATCGGCCCGCGTCGGAATAGTTGTAGGCGATTTCCTGATCGAGGTTCTTGATCCGCGCGCTCGACTGCGAGTGATCGCCGATGAAGAAGTTCACGAGGCCGTTCTGGTCGCCGTACTTGTCCCGGAATCGCCCCCAGAGCCTCGGTCCCTTCCCGGCGTCGAATCCGCCCTCGTACGCGTACCGCAAGCCCACGCGATCGGCCTGGTCCTCCAGGTCGCGGCTGTATCCGCTCCTTGTCACGAGCAGCACGCCAACTCCCGCCGCGCCGATGGCGAGCTTGGCCTTGTCGTTCTTGACGGTTGCCTCCGTGACGAGCAGCGCGCCGGCTGTGATGAGCCCGGTAATCAACGCGCGGCGGTACTGCTTGCGCGTATGTTCGTGCGTGTAGTGGACCAGCTCGTGACCCAGCACGATGGCGACCTCGTCATCGTCCATGTCGCGCATCAGACCGGTGAAGACCCAGATGGCGCCGTTGCCCATCGCCATGGCGTTCCATGCCTTGGTGTCGACGACATGCAGCCGGAGGCCGCGTCGATCGATGTAGGGCGGCACCAGCCGATCGAGAATTCGCTGCGCCCGATCCGGATAGGGGCCTTCCTCCACGACCTCGCCGATGATTTTCCGATTGCCGTCCTTGTCGGGCTCGTACACCTCCCCGGACTGGAGCCACTTGGCCTCGACGTCGTCTGTCGCCTCGCGGACTTCCTTCTCGAACCACGCCGTCCCATTCGGCTTGGCTTCGACCGTCTTCGCGAGCACGCTGCCGTCGAGCTGGCGGGTCCCGGTGACGCTGACCTCGCTGCCGAGCGCAACCGCTGCGAGGGAAGTCATCCCCTTCGTCTTGAATTGCGTGAGCCGGTCGGTCCGCACGCGCTCGCCATCAACGACGAGCCCGTCGCTGCCCCACCGCCATTCCGCGTACCCGGACAGGCTCTCCGATTTCAGCTTATCGGGCGCCGGCGAGGCGCCGGCGAGCAGGCCCGCGACCAGCACGCACGACAGAGGACTCCGAAGCACCGTGCACCTCCGGCCTGGAATCAACCTCCGACTTCCTTCAGCCACTCGGCTACGGCGTTGTGGCCTTTCTCCTCGGCCAACTGCCGAGGCGCCTTCCCGTCGTCGGTCGTCGCGCGCGGATCGGCACCGTGGGACACGAGCATGCGCGCGATCGCCAGGTGGCCGCTCGAGGCCGCCTCGTGGAGCGGCGTGTAGCCCGGTCCGTACCGGTAGGCCGCGTTCGCGCCGTGCTCGAGCAGAATCTCCACGACGTCCGGCTTGCTGCTCGCCACTCCAGCCGTCAGCGCCGTGTACCCGGTGTTGTTGCGCGCCACAGCGTTGACATCGGCGCCGCGATCGACGAGCAAGCGCACAATCTCCGCGTGCCCGAAGAACGACGCGAGCCCAAGCACGTTGAACCCGTCTCCGGAGTAGGCATTGGCCAGCGCGGCGTTCTCGCGCAGAAGGCCTGCCACCGTGTCGACCCGGCCCGCAGCGGCGGCTTCGAACAGGTCCAGCGTAATCCCGGTGGATTCCAGCAACTCGGCGATGTCTCGTCGGCCATAGTATCGCGCGAGCATGACCGCGGAGACGCCCTGGGCATTCCGCGCTGCCGCGCGCTGCGGATCCCCGCCGACGAGCGAACGGATGGCCTCGATATCGCCGGCCTGAATGGAGTCAAATATCTGATCGCTCATAGGAGCATTCCCTGCCCTGTCGCAGTCACGTGGCCGATGCCGCCCTCACGCGTGCACCTGGAACCTCAGTCGAGGATCAGCCGCGACCTGCGGAATCGGAGAACCGCCGCCGCCACGAAGATTACGTCGAGCCCGAAGAGGACGCAGCCCGCCGCGACGGTCAGCCCCGTCACTCCCACCATCGTCAGCCATTTCAGCATGCCGATCTTCCACGTCGGCGGAAGGAGCTGCACCCCGAACACCGGAACGAAAATGATCAGCATGATGGCGACGTTCAGCGATTGTGCCGCCTGTCTGACCGTTGGAGCCCTCAGCGACACCAGCACGCCGACCGAGCCCGCGAGCGTAGCGCCGAGAAGGGCCAGGACCAGCGACGCGATGACGAGGCTCCACGAGAACAGGATCGGCGTGCCGGAGGGTGACGTTACGTTCACCGTGACGAGGCTCAGCATGAGCATCGCGACCACGAGCGACCACCCATAGGTCACGGCCGCGACGAGCTTGCCGATGAGCACCGCGAGGTCCGGGAGCCTGCTCGCCAGTAGCGTCTCGAGCGTGTGCCGCTCGCGTTCGCCGGCGAAGGAGTCCGCCACGGCACTCGCGACCAGCATCAGCGGCATCCACGCCCAATAGAAGAGCGTCGACGGAGACTCGATCCAGGCGCGTCCGGACTGGTACGGCAGGAAGATGCCGAAAACGACGAGCAGCACGATCAGGCTCAATCGGCCGCTCCGCACTGTCCCGCCGTGCCAGACGAGCTCCTTCAGCTCCTTCCAGACCACGGTGCCGATGTCGCGCGTCACCGGTCCTCCTCCATCAGCGTCAGGAACACTTCCTCCAGGCTGCCGGTGTCCTTTCGCACCTCCTCGACCGTCGCTCCCGCCTGGACCAGCAGCGCGACGATTGGCGCCGTGCTCACGTGGTCCGACAGATCGATCATCAGGTGGCTGTTCCGGATCACCGCGTCGCCGATCTCCGCCCTCGCCTTGAGGAGCCCGACCAGCTCGGGCGTAAACCCGCTGCCGGTAATGTCCACGCGGGTCGCATGCCGCGCTTTCAGCTCATCCGGATGCCCGACGGCCATCAGCCGCCCTTGCTTGATCACGGCCACGCGATGGCAGAGCCGCTCGGCTTCGTTCAGGTTGTGCGTGGTCAGGAAGACGGTCACGCCTTCCCGCGCCACCATCGCGCTCAGGTCATCCCGGAGCGCCGCCGAGGCCACCGGATCGAGCCCTGCGGTCGGTTCGTCGAGAAAGAGGAGCGACGGCCGGTGGAACAGCGCTCGCGCCACGGCGAGTTTCTGCTTCATCCCGCGGCTCCACTTCCCCACCGTCTCCTTGCGCCGCTCCCAGAGACCGAGCGGTTCGAGCAACTCCCTGACGCGAGCCTCTCGTTCACGGGCGCCGATGCCCCAGACTCGCCCGTAGAACTGGAGGTTGTCCTCCGCGCTGAGCCGTTCGTAGAGACCCGAGTGCTCGAGCAGCGCACCCGCTCGCTGCCGGATCGCGTTCGGGGCGACTCGGGTATCCGCGCCGAGCACGATGGCTCGGCCCGACGAGGGTTCGAGCAGGCCGAGGAACAGCCGGATGGCCGTCGTCTTCCCGGCGCCGTTCGGCCCGAGAAACCCGAAGACGATGCCCGGCGGGACCTCGAGGCTGAGGTCGTCAACCGCACGGGTTTCCCCGAAGACCCGCGTGAGGTTCTCGGTCCTGATGACGGCTTCACCCATCGCGCCCTCGGCCGCAATCCCCGACGAATGGATTGATCATACATGGAATCGGCAGGCCCGCCCCGGCCCCGATCCGCCTGAATCGCGCCAGTTTCCGGGCTTGCGCTCGATCCGGAAGGCGCTGTACCTTGGCGGCAACCACGCGAGAGGCAACCTCTGCGACGCCGGCCGTCGTGGTGACGGAACGGCGTCTCGAAAGGTCCGACGATGGCCCCGCTTATCGGACAGGTGCTGGCGATTCTCGTTCGACCTCTTGTGTCGCTTCGTTACAAGCTCGTCGTGCGTGGCCTCGACGAGATCTCCAGACACGGGCGTCACGGCATCCTGTTCCTCCCGAATCACGCCGCGCTCATCGATCCGGTCATCCTGACGCTGCTGCTCTACCCTCGATTCCGACCCCGCGCGCTGGCCGATGAGTACCAGATCAATCGGAGCCTGCTCGGTCGAGTCGCCTACTTGTTCGGCGTCCGGATCCTGCCAAGCCTCGAGCGCCAGGGTGCGCAGGCGGCCGACGAGACGCGAGCCGCACTTGGTTCGACGATCGACGGACTCATCGCGGGTGAGAACCTGCTGTTGTATCCGGCTGGCCGGCTCAAGCGCCAGACGCAAGAGGAGATTGGAGGGGCGAGCGGCGTCGACACGATTCTCAGGAACGCGCCGGGCGTGCGCGCGGTGCTCGTGCGGCACAACGGTCTCTGGGGCAGCAGCTTCAGCTTCGGGTACAACGGGCGGATGCCGTCGCTTGGCGCCGGGCTCATCAACGGACTGAAGGCGCTGCTCCTCAACGGCGTCTTCTTCATGCCGCGGCGGCGGGTCGTCATCGAGTTCGCCGAACCACCCGACCTCCCGCGCGACGCCGGGCGAAAGGCGATCAACCGGTACCTCGAGAGCTTCTACAACGCCGACCCTGCGCCCAACACGCTCGTGCCGTATCGATTCTGGCAGGGTCGGGCGCATCGAGTCGTCCCCGATCCGATCCAGCGAAGCACGGATGCGGACGCGGCGGCCGTCCCCGCGGCCACCCGCGATCTGGTGCTCGAACACATCAAGGAGCAAATGGGGGCTGGCGAAGTTGCGCTCGAACAGCATCTCGCGCGCGACCTTGGCTTCGACAGCCTCGCGTCGGCGGAGCTCGTCACCTGGATCGAGCGGGAGTTCGGTTTCTCGGTGGGCACGCCTGAGAGCCTGAACACGGTCGCGGATGTCGTGCTGGCGGCGGCCGGCCGCGGCGTATCCGCGCTGCAGGCTGACCTCAAACCGGTACCGGCGGCCTGGTTCCCGCCAGCGACCGCGAACCGCGTCAGCGTTCCGGACGCCCCGTCGATTACGCGCGCGTTCCTGGCGCAGGCGGCGCGCGGCCCGGGGCGGGCCCTTCTCGCGGATCAGCCGGGAGGCGTTCGGACCTATCGCAACATCGTGACCGCGCTCTTCGTATTGAAGCCGGTCCTCGAGGAACTCGACGGCGAGTATCTCGGCATCATGCTTCCGCCCACCGCCGGTGCGGCCGTCCTCTACCTCGCCGCGCTCTTCGCCGGCAAGACGCCGGTCATGGTCAATTGGACGACCGGCACGCGAAACGTCCGCCACTCGCTCGACCTGCTCGGCGTCCGGCATATCCTCACGGCCGAAGCGCTCGTCACGCGGCTGAAGACGATGGGCGTCGAGCTCGGAGAACTCGGTGATCGATTTCTGTTCGTCGAGAGCCTCGCGCCGAAGATCGGAACGCTGCGCAAGCTTGGCGCGCTCGCCAGGAGTTATCTGAGCTGGAAGCCGCTCGAGCGCGTTCGCCCTCGCGAGACGGCGGTCGTGCTCTTCACGAGCGGCTCGGAAAGCCTGCCGAAGGCCGTGCCGCTCACGCACTCGAACATCCTCGCCAACATCCGGGACGTCCTCGCCGTCGCGACGCTGTACGAGAACGACGTATTGCTTGGATTCCTTCCGCCGTTCCACTCCTTCGGCTTGACGGTGACGCTCGTGCTGCCGTGCGTGGCCGGCGTCCGCGTCGTGTATCACACGAATCCGACCGAGGCGGCTCTCCTCGCCCGCATGATGGAAGCCTACAAGGCGTCGGTGCTCGTTTCCACCCCGACATTCCTCGCGGGCATCGTGCGCGTCGCCGAGGACCGTCAACTCGAAACGCTTCGCCTGGCAGTGACCGGTGCCGAGAAGTGCCCGGATCAGCTCTTCGAGACACTCCGCGCCCGCTGCCCGAAAGCCATCGTCCTCGAAGGGTACGGCATCACGGAGTGCTCGCCCGTCGTGTCTGCCAACGATCAGGATGCGCCTGTCGCCGGGAGCATCGGCCGGCTGCTGCCAAGCCTTGAAGGCGCGATCGTCGGCCTGGAGACCAATCGGCGCGTTCAGCCGGGCGAGGCCGGGATGCTTCTCGTGCGCGGCCCGAGTGTGTTCGGAGGCTACTTGAACTACACCGGTAACTCGCCGTTTGTCGAGTTCGAGGGCAAGCAGTGGTACCGGACCGGCGACCTGGTGACCTCGACCGCCGATGGCACGTTGTTCTTCCAGGGCCGCCTGAAACGCTTCATCAAGCTCGGAGGCGAGATGATCTCGCTGCCGGCAATCGAGTCGGTGCTGGTCCGGCATTTCCGCGAGGCGGACGATGGCCCGGTGATCGCGGTCGAGGCGATCGGAACTGCGGAAAACCCGGACGTTGTCCTGTTTACGAGAGACCCGGTCGATCGCGCCGTGGTGAACGCCTGGCTGCGCGAGTCGGGGCTGAGCCCGCTGCACAACGTGCGAAAGGTCGTGGAGGTGACCGAGATCCCCGTGCTCGGAACCGGCAAGACCGACTATCGCACCCTCAAGGCTCGGCACGAGGCGGTCGCGAAACCCGCCTGACGCGGCTCTGCCTCTTGCCTCAGGGCCGGATCACGGCAAGGTCAGCGCGTTCAGCAGGAACCCGGTCACGAGCGCGGCGACGAGCGTCAGGGCGAGCACCCGCAGCCCGGTGCGCCAGTCACCGTCCTTGAGCAGGACGATCGGGCCGAAGCCTGCGCCGACACACAGCCCGGCGAGCGCGGCGCCCATCGACAGCCCGCCCTTCACGAACGCCTGCACGATCGCGACCGACACCGCGCAGTTGGGCACGAGGCCGAAGAGCGCGGCCGGGAGCACCTGCAGGTTCGGATGGCCCTGCCATTGGCGGAACGCCTGGCCGATGACGGCCTCGTGCATCACCACGCCGAGCACCACGCTGATTCCGAACACGAGCGAGAAGATGTGCAGCGTCCGGCGCACGCCGTGGAGGATGATCGACCGCCACTGCACCGGCGCCATGTGAATGGCGCTCTCGGGCGCAAGTCGGGCGGCGTCGCGGACGCGGTCGTCGATATCGGTCTTCATGATCGCGTCGATCCCGTAGCCCCACGCCACGCCCGTGAGCGCTTTCACCAGCAGGAGCGCGCCGACGAGCTGGAGGCCGTCCTTCTGGCCGAGCAGCACGGGGATGGCTTCGTCCGATGTCGCCAGGTAGGTGGCGACCAGCGTGCCGGTCGTCACGCGGCGCAGCAGGTAGAACGAGGTCACCAGCACCGACATGCCGCACTGCGGGATCAACCCGAGCAGCGTCCCGGCGAGCGGCCCGTTCCGGCGGCCGATCTTCAGGCGCGCGACGAGATCGGCGCCGTCGCGGTGAGAGAAATACTCGAGCCCGGCGTAGACCGGAAGAAGGATCGGCAGGAGCGGCCACGAGTCACGGAAGCTCTCGACTATCGCGATCCACAAAGAGCCGAGCATCCCCGCAGTGTACCCTGACTTGTCAATCCGCCAGCCCGGATCGCACGTTGTCGGAAACCTCGGGAGGAATTCGGCCCTGACTCGAACCCGGCTCAGCGAGGGAGAAGCGCAGACGGCGCGGTGAGAGACCTCGCCGCGGGGCCGGGGCGCGTGGTGAAGAAGCGGGCGTTCCGGGCGCGCGCCGGGAATCGATCGAGATAGGCGCTGCGCCAGGCTGCCAGGAAAGGTTCCCGGTCGTTCTCGCTCCCGCCGACCATTGCCCAGACGCTTCCGCCGAATCCCGCTCCGAAGGCGGATGCGGCGGCTGCTCCGTGCTCACGGGCAAGCCGCTGGAGCGCGATGGTCTCGGGCACCTGGTTCCCGAGCCATCGTTCGGCGCCGCGTTGCGATCGATCGACGAGCCGGCCGAACGTCTCGAGATCGCCGGCGGAAAGCGCGGCGCTCGCGGCCGGAACAATCTCGAGGCTCTCTTCTCTGAACTGCTCGAATCGAGCGACGAGCGCGCCGGACGAAAAGCGAGGGTGGTCCTGCGAAGCGAGCGCGGCGCGGATTCGATCGACGGCATCGGTCGAGGCGGAAGCCGCCTGCGCGAGCGAGGTGTCGTGGCGGCGCGCGAGACTGTTCCACTGGTCGAGTGCGGCCTTCGCAGCGAGTGACGCCTGGTTGTACGCGTCGCGTGCGAGGCCGGTCTTCTCAGCGACGACACCGCTGTCGGCGACAATGAACGAGGAGCTCAGCGGGACTGTCACGGATCGCTCGAACCGGACCGGCATGAACGAATACTGAGCGAGCTCGCCCTGGCGGCAGCACAGGATGGCGGTGTGGTCCTCGCTTCCGCCGAAGGTCCCGACTCCCATATCGCCGGCGAGCCGCCCGAAGGACTGCCCGTTTTCGACGGTCGCCAGGTACGCCCCGAGATCCTCGGGCCCGCCGATCTCCGCGCGGTACGACCCGTCCTCGACAAGGCGATTGACGGCGGCCAGGGCGAGGAACGTCGCGATGATGAACGCGCTGGAGCTGGAGAGCCCCGCCGCCACGGGCAGGTCGCTGATGAACGCGATGTCGGCCCCGGTCCGGGCCGCCGGGAAGTTGCGCGCCAGGCGTCTCGCGACCGTCATCGGATAATTGGTCCAGAGACCGATCGGCGGTTCGAGATCCCCGCTCAGCGGGAAGGACGCTTCACGGGACCCGGCGAGATCGAAGAGGTGAACGTGCCGGTCGGGCCGGGCCCGAACGGCAATGGTGAAGCCCTGCTGAACGGCGCAGAGCAAGCTCCGGCCGCCCGCGTAGTCGGTGTGCTTGCCGAGTACCTCGATCCGGCCAGGAACGAAGAACGAGGCCGACAAGCCGGATGGCGAAACGCCGAGCCCTCGGGCCACCGTGGCGAGCGGCTCGCTGGCATCTGGCCTCACAGCCGGACCTTCGTGGCGTCCAGCCGTTCCGCCACTCCCGCGATGTCGCCGCGGCTCGACAAGTCGAGGACGCCCGACCGCATCCGCACCACCGAAAAGCGAACCCCGAGCGCTTCGCGCGCGATGCGCACGGCATCCGGAAGCTCCAGCTCTCCGCGCCGCGACGGGGTCACCATCCGGCAGGCCTCGAAGATCCGGCGGTCGAATCTCCAGAGATTCATGCTGACATACGGGTTCTGCCCGAATGCGGCCAGGGTGGCCGCGTCGGGCTTCTCGATGATCCCGGCCAGGCTCCCGTCGGGCTCGAGCCGAATGACGGCGAACTGGGCGACGCGCTCCGGGGGGATGTTGCCGTCGCTCGTGAGCGCGGCGCGCTCGAAGCCGATGAGGCCGGGGCCGGTGAGCGCCGCCAATTCCCGGTACGCGTCGACCGGGTAGTAATTATCCGAATTGAGCACCAGGAAGTCGTCATCCCCGGCGAACGGCTCGGCTGCAATGACCGCGTCGGCGGTGCCGAGCGGTCGTTCCTGCACGGCGAAGCTCACGCGCACCCGCGTCGGCACGTCGGTCCGGCCGTAATGATCCCGAACCACGCCGTGCTCGGGACCGATGACCAGGCACACCTCCGCCATCCCGGCATCCGCAAGCGCACTCAGCACGAAATCGAGGAAGGGACGCCCGATTGGGATCATCGCCTTCAGGCCGGCATCCGCCGCGCGCGCCTGATCGTCTTCGAGCGCGGCCGCGGCGTCTGATCGCCGCATCCGCGTCCCGAGCCCGCGCGCCAGGATCACGGCCTTTGTCAGGAGTCGAACCGCCATGTGGGCTCCGCTCTGTCGATTCCGGCCGGCCCGGCCGCCGGGAGGCGCTTCCCCATCAGGATTTCCGACGCGCCGTCGATGATGAAGTCGGGAAAGGTCCCCATCTCCACGAATCCCTCGCGCTCGTAGAACGATCGGGCGCGGTGATTGAACGAGGACACGCACAGGAACAGGTAGCGGGAACGGGCCCGGAACATCGCGGCCACAGCCGCGATCATGAACGCGCCGACGCCCCGGCTCCGGAACGGGGCCTCGACCGCGAGGCACGGGATGTAGGGAGCGCCCGCCACGCCGGATGGCCGCACGATGACGAACCCCGCCCGATCGTCGCCGAGTCGCGCGATGAACAGCTGATCATCCGCCCTGCAGCACGCTCGCAGGCACTCCTCGAGGCTCCGGCCGAGTGACACCCAGGGATCGGTCGCCGCCATCAGCGTGGCCGCCCACGTGCGGTCATCGTCTTCGGCCTGGGACAGGCGCAGGTGGTCCATCCTTCACACGATTATAATCACCTGACCGGACGCCTCGCCTGGATGGGCGGCGCGGCGCAATGCCGGAGCGGCCCGCACCATCCACCGACCCGGTGTCAGATACCTTCGATGGGCAACTTTCGCTCGGCACTCTTTCCCGCAGAACGCCGCCAGCTGCCCCATGCGCGGTGGTGGAACATCACGGCGCGGACGGTGCACATCGCCGCGATTGGCGTGCTGCTCGGCGGGCACGTGTTCGATGTCACGGCGGAGAGGCTGGTGCCGGCGCTCGGCGTGGCGATCCTGTCAGGTCTGGCGCTGATGGCGATCGAGATTTACCCGAGCGCGCACTGGACCCACCAGGTGTGCGCGCTCACGGTCTACGTGAAGGTGATCCTGCTCTGCTCGGTGCCGTTCGCGTGGGCCTGGCGCGTGCCGATCCTGCTGCTCGTCGTGGCCATTGCCTCGATCGGCTCGCACATGCCGCGGAAATACCGGCACTACTCGATCATCTTCCGGAGGGTGATGATCGAGTAGTGGCTGGCTTCATCCTCCGGCCCTTCAGACTCTATCCCTTGACTCGAAACGCATCGAGCACCTGGGCGCGGGTGCGCTGCGGGTCGGCAAGCGACTGCTGCCGCTGCCGGGCCAACGCCTCGAAGGCCGGGCTCGGCGTTGGCGCCCGGTAGAAGATGCCCGTGTAGAGCTTCGTCCCGTACGCCTGGGCGAGGTCCATCGCGGCAAGCCGGTTGCTCGAATCGTGTCCGAGCGCCTCGAGGTTTTCCATCATCGCCTTCTGCGCCTTGAGCTGCTGCTCCTCGAGCCCGTAGGTCACACACGGCGACTGCACGTTGATGAACGCGAACCCGGGGTGCCGGATCCCTTCTTCGATCACCTTGGCGAGGCCCGCCATGTCGGCCGGCGTGCCCTGCGCCACGAATTCGCATCCGTAGCCGAGGACGTACATCAGCGGGTTGACCGGCGCCTCGAGCGACCCATGCGCCGAAGACACCGTGGCCAGCCCGCGATGCGAGGTCGGCGAGAGCTGCCCCTTGGTGAGCCCGTAGATCTGGTTGTCCATCACGATGTAGGTGATGTCGATATTGCGGCGGATCGCGTGGGCCACGTGACCGCCGCCGATCGAGAATCCGTCGCCGTCGCCGCCGGCGCCAAGCACCAGCAGATCGGGCTTCGCCATCTTGATGCCCTGCGCAATCGGAAGCGCGCGCCCGTGCACCGTGTTGAAGCCGTACGCCGTGGTATAGCCCGGGATGCGGCTCGAACACCCGATGCCGGAAATGAAGGCAATCTCGTGCGGGGGCCGGCCAATGGCCGCGAGCGCGCGGTAGATGGCCTGCACGACGCCGAAGTCGCCGCAGCCCGGGCACCAGATGGGTTTCAGATCGCTCTTGTAATCCTTCGCGACGTATTGCTCCATCGGCTGAAGTGTCGCACTGCTCATATCGTCAGCTTCCTTCCTGTCAGGCGCCCCGACGCCGGTTATCCGAGCATCGGCTCGCGTTCCTTCTCGCGCTGGAGCGCCATCATCATCTGCCGGAGACGGTCGACCACCTCGGCCGGGGTAATCGGATTCGACCCGCTCTTCGCGAGCGTCTCAAGTCCCCGGGGCACGTCGACGAACATGCGGATCAGCCTGTACAACTGACTCTGATGGTTCTGCTCCACCACCAGGCCCCGCTTGATCGATGCGAAGAACTCCGTGTAGACGTCCTCGACGACCGGGTACAGCAGCTTGGGCACGAGCAGCTTCACCTTCAGGCCCTGCAGCTGCGCGATCTGGACCGCCTCGAGCGCCACGCCGGCGACCGAGCCCCAGCTGATGAGGCCGACCGGCGCGTCGGGAGCCCCGCTCTGCACGAACAGGTCGCGCCTGAGCGTCAGCGGCCGGAACTTCTTGAGGCGCTTCTCGTTCATCTTCGCGTGCATCTCGCCGTTCGCCGTCGGCGCGCCCGCCTCGTTGTGCTCGATCCCCGACGCCAGGTAGTTCCCGCCCTTCATGCCCGGATGGCTGAGCGGGCTGATGCCCGATTCGGTGAACCGGAACCGGACGTAGTGCTCGAGCTCCTTCTCGGTCGGCGTTCGGCGCTCGACGATTGGGATGGCACCGGCGTCGATCGGGTCCATCGTCTCCTTGCGCTGGGCCAGCTCCTGATCGGAGAGGATGATGACCGGCGTCTGGTACGCCTCGGCCAGATTGAACGCCTCGACGGTGATCCCGAAGGTGTCCTCGGCCGTGATCGGCGCCAGCACCGGCCGCACGACGTCGCCGTGCGCGGAGAAGACCGCCTGGAAGAGGTCGGACTGCTCGGCCTTGGTCGGGATGCCCGTCGAGGGTCCGCCCCGCTGGACATTCACGCAGACAAGCGGCAGCTCGGCGATGCTCGCGAGGCCCAGCATCTCGGTCTTGAGCGACATGCCCGGGCCCGAGGTCGCCGTCATCGCCTTCTTCCCGGCGAACGATGCGCCGACCACCGCGCCGACGCCCGCGATCTCGTCCTCGGCCTGCATCATCGTGCCGCCGTACTTCCAGATCTCGCGCCCGAAGAAGTGCATGATCTCCGAGGAGGGCGTGATCGGATAGCCGCCGAAGAACTGGCATCCCGCGACGATGGCCGCGGCGGCGCACAGGTCGTTGCCGTCGACGATGAACTTGGCGGTGCGCGCATCCGGCGTGGCGAGCGTTCTCGAGACCTTCAGCGGATGAATCTCGGCATACTCGAAGCCGGCCTGGAACGAGCGCTCGGCACTCTCGATCACTTCGGGGCGCTTCTTCGCCAGCCGTTTCCGGATGCCGGCGACCATCCGATCCCGGCCGATGCCGAGCCAGCCTGCCATGAGGCCGAGCACCACGGTGTTCTTCGCCCGATCGGTCCCGCCGATGGTCTTGGCGAGATGCTCAATCGGCACGGAGAGCACCTCGGCCGGCGTGACGCCCGGCAGCGGGATCTTGGCCGGCTCGATGCCGGTGGCCGAATCGTAGACGACGGTCGTGTGTCCGCCGACGGGCAGCTCGCCGCCGAATTTCAGAAAGTCTTCCCAGTTCAATGCGACCGCGATGTCGAGGGAGCTGCCGGAGCTCAGAACCTTTCGCGTCGACACCCGCAGTCGGAAGCTCGATTCGCCGCCGCGAATCTGGGGGCCGAAGCTCTTGGTCAGCATGCCGTGGTAGCCCTCGAGCGCGGCGGCGGTAAGCAGGGACTCGCCTGCCGAGACGATGCCGTCCCCGCCGGATCCGGCCATGCCGATAATCAGGTCACTGTTCATACGGGCCTTTTGATGAGTGAGAGAATTGCCGCGGGCGACACGCGCAGGGCCGATAGGGTCACTGTGGTCGCGAGTAGATTCGGCTTGGAAGCATAGCAGATTCCACCAGTCCCAACCGGACGAGATTCTCGTCCGGGCCGCGCGCGGCGTCGCTCCCGCACTTCGACGTCCGTTATGCGTCCTCACCGGGCGCCCACAGCCATGCGGCCCCGCGCACGCCGCTGCTGTCGCCGTGCCGCGGCGCCACGAGCCGCGTATCAACGCGATCGGAGAACACCCACCGGCCCCACCGCGCGGGCACGTGCTGGTAGAGACGGGTGATGTTCGAGAGCCCGCCGCCGAGCACGATCACCTCCGGGTCGAGCACGTTGATCACGCTGGCGAGCGCGCGCGCCAGCCGCTGCTCGAATCGCTCCATGGTCGCGGACGCTCTCGGCTCGAAGGCGTCGGCCATCGCGGCGATGTCACGCGTCGAGGACCGTACGCCCGTGGCGGCTTGGTGATCGCGCAGCAGGCCCGGGCCCGACACGAACGTCTCGATGCAGCCGCGCTGGCCGCAGTAGCAGGCGGGCCCCGGCCACTCATCGGGCTCGGGCCATGGCAGGGGGTTGTGGCCCCACTCGCCGCCGATCGCGTTCGGGCCCGTCAGGACGTGTCCCCGGCACACGATTCCACCGCCGGTTCCGGTGCCCAGGATCACGCCGAAGACGACCTCCGCTTCGGCGCCCGCCCCGTCACGAGCCTCCGACAACGCGAAGCAGTTGGCGTCGTTCGCCAGCCGAAGCGGCCGGTGCAGCGTGCGCTCGAGATCCTCCTGCAGCGGGCGCCCGTTCAGCCAGACGGAGTTCGCGTTCTTCACGAGCCCGGTCGCCGGCGAGATGGCGCCAGGCATGCCCACTCCAACGTGCGCGCGGCCACCCGCGTCGCGCTCGAGCTGGCCCACGAGCGCCGAGATCGCGGCAAGCGTCGCCGCGTAGTCGTCGCGGGGGGTCGCCACACGCCTCCGGGAACGCACGCGGCCCTGGTCGTCCATGGCCGCCGCCTCGATCTTGGTGCCGCCGAGATCGACGCCGATTCGAATCATGGAAGGCTTCCGGTTGCCGGAGTGTCCCGCCAACGGCGCAGCCGCCCGCCGCGTTGCGCTATCATAGCGGCATGGGGCTCAACGAGCGGGATTTCTACACCGAACGGCAGGAAACGCGGCCCGCTGCCTTCTCCTGCCCGCACTGCAGACGGCGCAACGAGTACCAGATCCGCTGGATCCGCCGCACCAAGAAGGATCGCCTGCCGCCCGGGGCCGACGACCGCGACCGCGCGATGTTTCCGAAACTCCGGAACTACATGATCCGGCCTGACGACGTGCTGACGTGCAGCTCGTGCCGGCGTCGTTTCGAGGTCCCGTCACAGCAGTCGCTGGTTTTTCTGCCGGACGGAGACGCTTCGCCATCAGCGCCTGCCCGCGTCGAGTTGTCGGAGGACGAGGAACCAGGCGACAACATCGGGAATCGTTAGGGAGCGGACCTCAGGCTCCAGGCTCCAGGCGTCAGGCCTTGAGCAATTGCTCCATCGCTTCTCGAGCACGCGCCACGAGCACGTCTCGATCCTCGAACGTCAGGCCGCGAGTGTCAATCGGCCGCCCGATCCGAACGAGCACGCGCGCGGGCCGGATGATTGGGCTGCCCTTGGGCATCGCGAGGTGCGTTCCGATCAAGGCCACCGGCACGACCGGCACCTGGGCCCTGATGGCCATGACGAACCCGCCCTTCTTGAAGGGAAGCAGTTCGTCTGTCGGGCTCCTGGTCCCCTCCGGTGCGAGCACGATCGAATCTCCTTCCCGCAGTTTCGCCGCGGCAAATTCGACGGCGGCCTTGGCCCGAACCGAGTTGTGGCGCTCGACCGGCACGAATCCCGCCGACCTCATCACGCGACCGAGGATCGGAAGCCGGCCAAGCTCCGCCTTGTAGAGACCACGGAGCCGGCGGCACCTCGCGTAGAGGACCTCGAAGACGAGCACGTCCACGTCGCTCCGGTGGTTGATGATGTAGACGGCGGGCCGGTCTTCTCGAACCCGATCGAGGCCATCGACGCGGTAACGGAGGCCGACGATGCGGCGCGCCACGCGCTCGGCGAAGATGCCCAGGATCATGATGTGCCGGACCGAACCCGTCGCATACGTGGCGAGAAGCGCGAATGGCCCGACAATCAGGGTGAAGAACCCGATGAAGGCGTAGGCAAGAGCGGATCTCACCGACGCGACCACGGTCGATGGAACCGACCCGATCGAGGATGGCGATTTCGCGGTCACGGACCCACGAATTGTACAAGGTATGGCCGGAGGGAGGCGGGTTGCACCTCACGTCGGATTCCCGTCAGGCGGCAGTGTCGCACTCCGCTTCCCCGGTGCCGGGGCACCGGCTTCGGGCCCGATGGAACGCGTGCACCGGCGTTCTTCCACCCGCGTCGGGCACTGGCACCCTCGACCCGACCGGAAATGGCGGAATTGCGGGCGGCAGCGGCCGAAGGTAATCTGGTATCAGCTTTGCTCCAGCAACTCAGGATCAAGCCGAATCGCCAGATTCTCGGCAGCGGCAGGCGGTTTCCCCCTGACTGGCCAACCGGAGAGACATGTTGTGCATCGGATTCTAGAAAAAGAAGTTCTCGCTCCTGACGTCGTCCGGTTCTGGATCGAAGGGGCGCACATCGCGCGGAAGCGCAAGCCCGGGCAGTTCGTCATCGTTCGCACCCACGACGAGGGAGAGCGCATCCCGCTCACGATCGCCGATGTCGACCGGAAGCGCGGAGCCATCGCGATCGTGGTGCAGGGCGTCGGGAAGAGCACCAAGGAACTGAACTCGATGTCCGCGGGGGCGTCCATCCTGGATGTGGTTGGCCCTCTTGGGAAGCCGACCGAGATTCATCCCAATCGGTCGGTCTGCTGCATCGGCGGCGGGATCGGCACGGCCGTCGTGTACCCGATCGCATGCGGCGTGAAGGCCCTGCACGGCCAGGTGATCGCGATTATCGGGGCGCGGACGAAGGACCTCATCATCCTCGAGTCGGAGCTTCGGGCGGTCGCCGATCGCGTGGTCGTGACGACCGACGATGGATCGTATGGCGATCATGGGCTCGTGACCGACGCGCTCAAGAAGCTGGTGGCCGAGGGCCAGAAGTTCGACGAGGTCGTGGCGGTCGGACCGCTGCCGATGATGAAGGCGGTCTGCGACGTCACGCGTCCGCTGAACCTGGCGACCACGGTGAGCCTGAATCCCGTCATGGTCGACGGCACGGGCATGTGCGGAGGCTGCCGGGTCTCGGTCGGCGGCGACCCGAAGTTCGTGTGCGTGGACGGTCCGGAGTTCAACGGCCACCAGGTGGACTTCGGCGAGCTCGCCGCGCGGCTCACGGCGTACCGCGAACAAGAGATCGCGGCGCTCAAGCGATACGACGAACGCCAGGCGGCCTGCCGCGTTGCTGGCGTCTGACCCCCTACTCACCGTCGGGACCTGAACGCTCATGGCGAAGAAGATCACGCAGAAGACCAAGATCCCGATGCCCCTGCGCGACGCGCACGAGCGCGCGCAGTCGTTCGACGAGGTCGCGCTCGGCTACCCGGTCGATCTCGCCGTCCTCGAGGCGCAGCGCTGCATCCAGTGCAAGAACAACCCGTGCATCGCGGGCTGCCCGGTCGAGATCGACATCCCGAAGTTCATCGAGCAGGTCGGCAATCGCGACTTCGAAGGCGCCTACCACACGCTGATGGAGAAGAACGTGCTGCCCGCCATCTGCGGCCGCGTGTGCCCGCAGGAAGAGCAGTGCGAGGCCAAGTGCACGCTCGGAGTCAAGAACGAGCCAGTCGCCATCGGCCGCCTCGAGCGCTTCGTCGCCGACTACGGTACGCTGCTGAAGTTCACCGACAGCACGGCCGACGCTCCGGCTCCCACCGGCCACAAGGTCGCCGTGGTCGGGTCGGGCCCGGCCGGGCTGACCGTGGCGGCGGACCTGGCGAAGATGGGCCACGGCGTCACGGTCTTCGAGGCGCTCCACAAGGCGGGAGGCGTTCTCGTGTACGGCATCCCGGAGTTCCGACTGCCGAAGTCGATCGTGCAGCGGGAGATCGACGGACTGAAGCGGCTCGGTGTCGAGTTCAAGGTGAACCACGTCATCGGCCAGACCTTCACCGTGGACGAGCTCTTCACCGAGCTGGGATACGAGGCCGTGTTCATCGCGACCGGCGCCGGCCTGCCCCACTTCCCGAAAATCCCCGGAATCAACTTGATCGGCGTCTTCTCGGCGAACGAGTACCTGACGCGCTCGAACCTGATGAAGGCGTATCGGTTCCCGGAGAGCGACACGCCGACGTATTTCGGGAAGAACGTCGCCGTCATCGGCGGAGGCAACACCGCGATGGACGCGGTCCGCACCTCGCTCCGCCTGGGCGCCGACAACGCGTACCTCGTCTACCGGCGCACGCGAAAGGAGATGCCGGCCCGGGCGGAGGAAATCGAGCACGCCGAGGAAGAGGGCGTGAAGATCATGATGCTCGCCGCCCCGACGGCCATCCTCTCGGACGAGCGGGCCCGCGTGCGCGCCATGCGCTGCATCCGCATGGAACTGGGCGAACCCGACTCCTCGGGACGCCGGAGCCCGGTCCCGATCAAGGACTCCGAGTTCGACATCGAGGTCGACACGGTCGTGTTCGCCGTCGGGCAGGGAGCCAATCCGCTCATCCGCAACACCACGCCCGATCTCCCGGTCACCAAGTGGGGCAACATCGTCGCCGACGACGGAACCGGCGCGACACAGAAGGCGGGCGTCTTCGCGGGCGGCGACATCGTGACCGGAGGCGCAACGGTCATCTCCGCGATGGGCGCGGGCCGTCGGGCCGCGCGCGCGATCGATGCGTTCCTTCGTCACCCGTCGGCCGACGGCTTTTCGCCGACCGAAGCCCCGATCTAGACGCCGTTCCGGCTCTGGCGAAGTCGAGGCCGGCCGCCGTATGATGAGAACATGAGCGAACGGCTGCCCGAGTCCTCGACGCTGGCTCCTGCTCTGTTGCTCTCGATGCCGCAACTGAACGACCCGAACTTCAAGCGGTCCGTCGTGCTGCTCTGCGAGTACAGCGAGCAAGGCGCCTGGGGCCTCGTGATCAATCGACCGACCGGCAACCGCGCGGCGGAGGTCGTCGACTTCACACCGCCCGCCTCCGGAGACAGTGGTCTCGAAGTGTGGATCGGCGGACCGGTCGAACAGCAGCGAGGCTGCCTGATTCTCCCGGAGGACCCGCCGGGAGACGATTGCTTCGAGGTCAGCCCCGGCGTCTTCATCTCGTCATCGGGTGAGCTGCTCCGGCGGCTCATCGAAGGCCCTCCGGTTGCCCAGGCCCGGCTGCTCATGGGCTACGCGGGCTGGGGCCCTCGCCAACTCGATCGCGAGCTGACCGCAGTCGTCGTGGCTCATCAGCGACGTCTCCCGGGAGATCGTGTTCGAAACGCCCCCCGCCGATATGTGGGAAGCCGCCATCAGGCGCCTCGGCGTCGATCCTGCGGCCCTCCAGGTCAGCTCCGGCATCCACTGACACACCGGCGTGACCGCCCCGAATCTACCGACTTCCTTCTCGTGAGTGTTCGATGACTCCTTCCCCGAATCAGTCTGCACCGCCCTCTGCCCCTTCTGCCGCCGAACGCCTGTCCTCATCGAGTGTCGACCCGATTTTTCGTCCGCGATCGGTCGCCGTCGTCGGCGCCTCCCGGCAGAAGCATTCAATCGGATGGGAAATCCTGCACAACATGCTGAGCAGCGAGTTCCAGGGTGAGGTCGCTGCCGTCAATCCTTCCGGCAGCGTCGTCCACAGCCTGCGGAGCTACGCCTCGGTCGAGGACATCCCGGGCCCGGTGGATCTGGCCATCCTGGTGGTTCCAAGCCAGCACGCCGTCGCCGCGGCGGAATCCTGCGGCCGGAAAGGCGTCCGCGGCCTCATCGTGATCACCGCAGGATTCAAGGAAATGGGCGAGTCGGGCGCGTCGCTCGAGTCGGCGCTGCTTGCCGTCTCGAGGAAATACGGGATGCGCATGGTCGGGCCCAATTGCATGGGCGTCATCAACACCGACCCCTCCATCAATCTGCAGGCGACCTTCTCGTCTACCACGCCGCTGCCGGGGAACATCGCCTTTTCATCGCAATCAGGAGCGCTGGGAGAAGCCGTGCTCGCCGCGATGCGAGACCTCGGGCTGGGCCTGTCGATGTTCGCCTCGCTCGGAAACAAGGCGGACGTCTCGGGCAACGATCTGCTCGAGTACTGGGAGCACGACGAGCGGACCAAGGTCATCCTGATGTATCTCGAGAGCTTCGGAAACCCGAAGCGCTTCGTGCAAATCGCGCGGCGCGTGACCGCCACCAAACCCATCCTGGCCGTGAAGTCCGGGCGGACGGCCGCCGGCGCGAGGGCTGCGGCCTCGCACACCGGTGCGCTGGCCGGCGCAGACATTGCCGTCGAGTCGCTGCTGGCGCAGTGCGGCGTCATCAGGGCCGCATCGATTAAGGAGCTGTTCGTCTACGCCTCGGCCTTCGCCTCGCAGCCGGTTCCGGAAGGCAACCGGATCGCGATCCTGACGAACTCGGGCGGGCCGGGGATTCTCGCCACCGACGCGTGCGTGCAGCTCGGCATGACGCTCGCGGCCCTGTCGCCGGATACGCAGGCCGCGATGGCCGCCGTGCTCGCGCCGGAGGCCAGCGTCACCAATCCGGTCGACATGATCGCGAGCGCGACCGACCGGAGCTACGAGCGCTGCCTTCGAGCGCTCGCGGCCGACCCGAACGTGGACGCGATCATCACGATCTTCACCTCGCTCGAGATGTTCGACAACGTCGGCGTGGCGCGCGGGATCCTCCGGGGCCTCGAGCACTGCACGCGGCCCGTCATGGTGTGCTTCATGGGAACGGCCGGCGCCGAGGAAGCGATCGAACTCCTGAAGCGTGCGAGCCTGCCGGTCTACACGTTCCCCGAGGACGCCTCGCACGCGCTCTCGGCACTGATCCGGTACCGGCGTTGGCTCGAACGGCCGATCGGCGAAACGCCGGCGTTTTCGGACTTCAACCGGCCGGCCATTTCGGCCGCCTTCGATGGCGCCCGCGCCGAGAAGCGCTGCCAGCTCACGCTGGCCGAAGCGCAGCGCGTCATCGAAGGCGCCGGCATCCGGGTCGCGCCGTGGATCGAGGTGTCCAGCGCCGAGGAAGCTGCTTCCGCCGCGGCCCGACTCGGCTTCCCCGTCGCACTGAAGGTCAGCTCGTCGGCCATCGTGCACAAGTCTGACGTCGGCGGCGTGAGTCTGGGGCTGAAGTCCGCGGAGTCGGTGACGAAGGCCGCCAGCGGATCTGCTCCGCGCCGCCCGCAACGCCGACCCGCGCGCGGCGCTTATCGTCCAGCGGATGGTCGAAGGCACCGAGGTCATTTTCGGCGTGTCGGTCGATCCCAAGTTCGGGCCGCTCATGATGTTCGGGCTCGGTGGGATCTTCGTGGAGATCCTGAAGGATGTCGCCTTCCGCCTCCACCCCATCACGGATGTCGACGCGGCAGAGATGATCCGTGCCGTCAAGGCGTTTCCGATCCTCTCAGGCGCGCGAGGCGGCAGGCCCGCCGCCATCGGCGCGCTCGAGGCGACGCTCCTGCGGCTCAATCAGCTCGTGTCCGAGTTCCCGGAGATCCACGAGATCGACCTCAATCCGTTTTTTGCGGCACCTTCGCACGAGGAGAGCGTCGCCGCCGACGCGCGCATCCTGCTCCGGAGCCTGGAGCGGCCTGGCGGCGGTCACCGAACGGGCACGTAGCCGGCTGGAACCTGGGCATCCGAGAGCAAAACCTGCCAGACCGTCATGGTCCCCGCGCGAAAGGCCCCGGCGCATGTCAGGAGGTAGTATTCCCACATCCGCTTGAATCGCTGATCGCCCGGCTCGAGACGGCCTTCCCGCCATCTCCGGATGAAGTTCCGGTACCAGGCCATCAGCGTCCGATCGTAGTTCGAGCCGCCGAGATCGTGAATGTCGAAGACGTGCGAAAAGCACGCGCGGGCCGCGGCGAGCAGCCGTCGTTGCGCCGGGATCATCCCCACCGGGAAGATGTACCTCCGAATCCACGGATCCGACCCGTTCCACCAGAGCGGCTTGGAGATCGTGTGCAGGAGGAACCGGCCTCCCGAAGCGAGCGCGCGACGTGCGACCCTGAAATACTCCTCGTAGTTCTTCGGTTCGACGTGTTCGAACATGCCGATCGACACCACGGCGTCGAAGGTCTCGCTGGCGATCGCCCGGAAATCCTGCCGCCGGATCGTGACGGGCACGTCCCGGCATCGCTCGGCGGCCAGCTTGGCCTGGTGCTCGGACACGGTCACTCCCACAACCGACACGCCGTAGTGCTCCGCCGCGAACCGGGCGAAGCTTCCCCATCCGCAGCCGATGTCGAGCACCCTCTGGCCGGGCTCGAGGTCGAGCTTTCGGCAGACGAGATCGAGCTTCGCCGACTGGGCCGCGTCGAGGTCATCCGCGCCACGATCCCAGTACGCGCAGGAATACGTCAGGCTCGAATCGAGCATCGACTCGTAGAGGCCGTCGCCGCGGTCGTAGTGCTCGCGACCGATTTGAAACGGGTCCCGCCTGGCTTCGTTTCCGAACACGTCGCGAAGGGTCCGCCCGAGTGCGACCGGGTTGAGCGCGCCCACAAGGCTCACCCACGACGAGAGGAGGCTCGACATGAACTCGTCGAGCCTGGGGCAATCCCAGAGGCCGTTCATGTAGCTCTCGCCGAGTCCGAGGGAGCCGCGGCGCAGTAATTCGCGATAGAAGGTGGAATCCCGCACCGAGATGTCCCAGGGCGCAGTTCCATTGACCCTGATCCCGGCCCGGCTGAACAGCGCTCGCACGAGACGTTCGGCAATCATCGGCTGAACCCCCGGGGCGGCTGGCTGCCCGACCGGGCGACAGCGGGTTGACCGAGACGGCTGCCGTCCATCTAACGAGGTTCGTGCCGGAGCTGTCAAGCGCAGGACGTCAAACCGATCCACGGCCTGGCTCGGGAACCACGGGCGGCTCCGTTGCGGCTAGAATGGGCTGAGGGGCTGGATCCGGACAAGCTATGTCGTCGGTCATCTATCGAAAAGGCCTGAACCTGAAGGACGCCGTCGCGACCGAGCTCGCCACGGACTATCACAGCGAGCTCGTCAGCCGCCTCAAGGCGACCGACTTCACCTTCGAGTCCGGGCGGATCCGGGCCCACCTGGCCCGCGAGTTCGGGTTCTGCTACGGCGTGGATCGGGCCGTCGACTACGCCTACCAGACGCGCCGGCGCTTCCCGGACCGCCAGGTCTTCCTCACGGGCGAGATCATCCACAACCCGCACGTCAACCAGAAGCTCCGGTCGAGCGGCATTCGTTTCCTGGACGATCCCACCGAAACGATCGACGCGCTGACGCCCGAGGACGTGGTCATCCTGCCGGCGTTCGGCGTCGGGGTCGACGTGCTGGAGCGGCTCACGCGCCAGGGGTGCACGCTCGTCGACACGACGTGCGGCTCCGTGCTCAACGTGTGGAAGAACGTCAAGCGCTACGCGCAGGACGGATTCACCTCGATCATCCACGGCAAGATGAAACACGAGGAGACCCGAGCCACCTCGTCGCAGGCGCTCAGGTTCCACGGCGGCTGCTACCTGGTCGTCCTCAACCTGGCCGAAGCCGAGATCGTCTGCGACTACATCGTTCGGGGCGGAAACCCAGCGGCCTTCACCGAACGATTCCACGGCGCGGCGTCGCCCGGGTTCGACCCCGATCGGGACCTGACCAGGGTCGGCCTCGCCAACCAGACGACGATGCTCATGAGCGAGTCGTTGAGGATAGGAGAGGTGGTGCGGGCGGCGATGGTCGAGCGGTATGGCGAGGAGGACCTTCCGAACCACTTCCGCGCGTTCGACACGATTTGCAGCGCCACGCAGGACCGCCAGGACGCCGTCGTCGCCCTGCTCGCCGAGCAGCGGCTCGACCTGATGGTGGTGATTGGCGGCTACAACAGCAGCAATACCGCGAATCTGGCGCGAATCTGCGCGGAGCGCGTCCCGACTTACCACGTCGAAGGCGTCTCCGCCCTCGTCTCTGCCCACGAGGTCAGGCACCGGCAGGTCGGCACGCGAAGCGAGGTCATTACCCGGGACTGGCTGCCTGCCGCGGGTCCGGTGGTCGTCGGCCTGACGGCCGGCGCCTCCACGCCTGACAACATCGTCG
Source organism: uncultured Acidobacteriota bacterium (assembly GCA_963695795.1). Lineage (GTDB taxonomy): Bacteria > Acidobacteriota > Vicinamibacteria > Vicinamibacterales > JAKQTR01 > CAVOHU01. The sequence continues at coordinate 444,621 of CAVOHU010000006.1, forward strand.
GCGCGGTGCTGGCGCGCCTGGATGAGCTCGCAAACCCGGCGTTTCCGGCCGATTCGGCCTAGCGCCCGAACGGGGTTCCGCGACCGCACTTCCCCTGCCTTGACTCCTGCCGCCATGTCCCAAATCGGTAAACGGCCTGCCGCCTCCGTCGTAGGTCTCATGGGAGGGGGAAGTGTCCGGAAAGGCCATGGGAAAACTCCGATTCTTCGTCGTCGTCGCCGTGATGTTCACCGCGGCTGTCGCCGGCGCGCAGCGGCCTCAGCCACCTCGGTCTCCGTCCGATGGCGGGAGATCCCAGGGTCCCCAGCCGCCGCGCCAGCCGTTCAAGTGGTGGCAGGACGAGAAGGTCAAGCCGGAGATCGGGATGACGGCCGAGCAGTCCGCACGCATCGAGGAGATCTTCCAGGCCGACATGCCGAAGCTCGCCTCCGGCAAGAACGTGTTGGATCGCCTGGAGAAGCGGCTCTCCGCGCTCATCAACGCCGACGGCGCGGCGGAGGCCGATGTCTCGAAGCAGGTCGATCGCGTGGAGGACGCCCGCGCGGCCCTGGCCAAGGAACGGACGATGATGTTCTACCGGATGCATCGCGTCCTGATGCCTGAGCAGCGGACCAAGCTGACGGCCCTTCGCGAGAAGTGGGATCGTGAGCGCCAGGGCGCACATCGACGATAAGGCGCTGTAAATGCACTGCAGTCGCAGGTTGACGCGAGGGCCCGCCATAAGGGCCTGTAAGCAAACAAACGCTGCGACCTTTGTTTGCTAACAGGCCCTAACGGGAGGGGCACCGGACGAATCAATGACATCCGGTGGGAGGGGATTTGTGAGCAGGTTGTTCAGGATACTCATCGCACTCATCCTCGTCTTGACGGCGGCTGAGCTCAACGCGCAGGCCCCGTCGGGCTCTGGTCCGCAATCGCAAGGGCGCGTCACCGACGCCGCCCGCGCCGCCGAACTGGTGAAGTACGCGCTCGAGAGATTCGAGCAGGGCCAGGCGGTCGGGGCTCAGCCAGCGACCTCGAAACAGGCAGCACCCGAGCGGCCCGTGGCCAAGCTCTCGGCAGATGACGCCGTCAAGCGGGCGCTCGACAACAACATCGAGCTCTCGGTCCAGCGCATGAATCCCGAGTTGCAGGATCGGCTCTGGCGACTGTCCGATCGACCTACACGCCAAACCTGACGCTGACGCTCAACCAGAACTCCAGCGCAGCAAATGTCGACGCAGTCAGATGAGCGGCGGCGCAAAGATCACGAGCACCGGCAACAACTGGAACGGCAACCTCTCGAAGGCCATGCCGTGGTTCGGCGGGAACGCGAGCGTCAACTGGACCAACTCACGTCCGGACTCGGACAAGCAGTTCGCGACGATCAACCCGACCTACCAGACGAGGGTCACGTTCAACTATCACGCAGCCTCTGTGGCGGAACTTCAGGATCGACTCGACGCGCCAGCAGTTGTTGACGACGAAGATCGCCCGCGAAGTGGCGGATCTGGCCTTGCGGTCGACGCTGGTCAACACCGACGCCAACACGCGGAACGCCTACTGGGAGCTCTGGTACGCGATCCGCGCGCTGGACGCCGCGCGCAATTCGCTCGCGCTCGCCGAGAAACTCGTCGAGGACAACACACTTCGCGTGGAGGTCGGGAGCCTGGCGCCGCTCGACATCCTGTCGGCGCAGGCCGAGGCGGCGACGCGGCGGCAGAACGTGGCCAACGCGGAAGCGAGCTGGCAGACCGCTGAGCTGACGCTGAAGCGGCTCATCGTGAAGGACACGACCGACTCGCTGTGGAACTCGAGGATCGACCCGACCGACGCCCCTCAGGTGACGCGCCAGCCCATCGATCTGGAAGGCGCGATCACGACGGCACTCGCGAAGCGGACCGATATCGTCACCGCGCGCCGCAACATGGCCAGCAGCGATATCACGATGAGCTACTTGAGGAACCAGCTCAAGCCGCAAGTCGACCTGAATGGCCACCTTCCTGTCGAACGGCACGGGCGGCACGACCTACGTCCGCGCGCCCGTCAGCCAGGGCTCCGGCATTCTCGAGATCGATCCCCGGGGGTTATCAGGACGCATTGAAGGCCATGTACCAGGGGGCGACACCGGGCTGGACACTTGCAGCTGAGACCTGGCGTATCCGATCGGGCGGAGCGCAGCGCAGGTCTCCTTGGCGCGGGCGAAGGTCCAGTACAGCCAGTCAGAGGCACAGATGCACGCGATCGAGCTCCAGGTGGCGACCGATCTGACAAACGCTGCCCTGACGATCCTGAGCGCCGAGAAGCGACTCGATTCGGCGCGGGCGGCCCGCGAGCTGGCGGCGAAGCGGATGGAGGCCGAGCAGAGCAAGTTCGACCTGGGCATGTCCACCAACTACTTCGTGGTCCAGGCCCAGCGCGATCTGGCCGACGCGCAGAACAACGAACTCCGTGCCCAGCTGGACTACCGGAAGGCGCTGGTCGCGTACGAACGGTTGCAGATTACGTCGTAGCGGAGGTCACGCTCGGCCGCGCGGCGAGGATCCCTCGGCCATGCGAATCGAGATCACTTCGGGGGAAACGGTCCGGTCGATCGGCGCGGGAGAGCGACACGGTCGAGACAGGTAGATTGGCTATGAAGAAGACGATTATCACGATCATTGTGCTCGCGGCCATCGCGGGTTCGGTCGGGGCCTACTACAAGTTCCGCACGTCGGATGAGGCGGCGAAGATCACGACGCTGCCGGTCACCCGGGGCGACGTGGTCGAGGTGGTCGGCGCCAGCGGGACGCTGCAGACCGTGAACAAGGTGCAGATCGGCAGCCAGGTGTCCGGAACGATCAAGGCCCTGCACGCCGATTTCAATGAAATCGTGCACGCCGGCCAGGTCATCGCCGAGCTCGACCCGTCGCTCATCCAGACGCAGATCGAGCAGGGCAAGGCGAACCTGGTCCGGGCCCAGGCCGATCTCGATCGGCTGAAGGTCACGGCCGAAGACGCCAGGGTCAAGCTCAGGAGGACCCAGGAGCTCGCCGACAAGAAACTGGTCGCACCCCAGGAGCTCGAGGCCGCCCAGCTGACGGTCAAGTCCGCCGATGCGCAAATCAAGTCGTCTGAGGCGTCCTACGTCCAGGCCCAGGCGTCGCTCAACCAGACACAGGTCAACCTCGAGCACTGCACCATCACGACGCCGATCACCGGGATCATCATCAATCGAGCCGTCGAGGTCGGCCAGACGGTGGCCGCGAGCATGAACGCCCCGCTGCTCTTCGAGGTGGCGGCGGATCTGACGAAGCTCCAGGTGATCGCCAGTATCGATGAGTCGGACGTCGGCCGCATGCGCCCTGGACAGGTCGTGCGGTTCCGTGTCGACGCATACCCGGGCGACGAGTTCACGGGAACCGTCACGCAGGTCCGGCTCCAGCCGATCACCGTGCAGAACGTCGTCACCTACAACACCGTGATCAATGTGCCGAACCCGGACTACAAGCTGAAGCCGGGCATGACCGCCAATGTCAGCATCGAGGTTGCGCGCAAGAACGACGTCCTGCGCGTGCCGGCCGCGGCGATCCGGTTCCGTCCGACGGCCGACATTTTCCAGGCGTTGAACCTCCCGCTTCCGCCTGAGATGCAGCGCGGCCAGGGCGGACAGCGGGCGCAGGCCGGCCAGAATGGCTCTGGCCGGGGCGGATCGCAGGGCGCTCGCGGCGAGCGGGCCGGCGGCGCGCAGAGCGGCGGTCAGAACGCGGCGCCTGCGGCCAGCGCGGCTGGCAGCCAGGCGGCGCAGCAGACGGCCGACGCATCCGGGGGCGGCAACAGGCAGGGACGGCGCGGCGCCGACCAGGGCGGCCAGGCTGCTGAACTCGGCAACCGGAGCGGCATTAGAACCCCCGGCCAGGATTCCGCCGGCGGGCGCGGCGGCGACCGTGGTGCGGGTGGCGCAACCGCTGAGGAGCGCCGCCAGCGCATGCAGGAGCGGTTGGCGGCCATGACGCCCGAGGAGCGCCAGGCGTTCCAGGAGCGCATGAAGAGCGGCGGGCGAGGCGGCGACCAGAGCGGATTCGGCGGCCGTCAGAATCAGGGGCAGGGCCGAGGCGAGCAGGTCGCCCGTGACGGCCAGACCACGCCAGCGCAAGTTGCGGCGGTCAACCCGGCGGCGGCCCAGACCGTTGATTCGCTCTTCGGACCGCTTCCCCCGACCGAGTCGACGGGACGTGTCTGGATCTGGGTTGGCGGAGAACTCAAGGGGGTTCGAGTGCGGCTTGGGATCACAGACGGAACCTACACCGAGCTGCTGAGCGGCGAGCTGCAGGCGGGTCAGGAACTCGTCACCCTCATCGTGACGCCAGCCGCGGCCCAAGCGGCCTCGACACGCTCGCCGCTGATGCCGGGCGGCCCCGGACAGCGCGGTGGAAGTCCGGGCGGATTCGGCGGCGGTGGTGGCCAGCGCGGCGGGGGGCGTTAGCGTCATGGCGGTCATCTCGGTTCAATCCCTCGCCAAGGTCTATGACCTCGGCGAGGTCAAGGTTCACGCCCTTCGCGGCGTCTCGGTGGACGTCGAGAAGGGCGAATTCGTGGCGGTCACCGGGCCGTCGGGATCCGGCAAATCCACGTTCATGCACATTCTCGGCTGCCTGGATCGTCCGAACACCGGGAAGTACCTTCTCGACGGCCGCGACGTCGCGCGATTGTCGCGCGACGAGCTCGCGAATGTCAGGAATCACCGCATCGGGTTCGTCTTCCAGGGCTTCAACCTGCTGTCGCGCACGAGCGCCGTCGAGAACGTCGAGCTGCCCCTGCTCTACAGCCGAACGCACATCAAGGGAGCCGAGCGTCACAAGCGGGCCCAGGCGGTGCTCCAGATCGTCGGGTTGTGGGAGCGGGCCCATCACCACCCGAATCAGCTGTCGGGCGGTCAACAGCAGCGTGTCGCCATCGCCCGAGCGCTTATCAACGAGCCGTCGATCCTCCTGGCCGACGAGCCGACGGGCAACCTCGACACGAGGACGAGCATCGAAGTCATGGACGTGTTCCAACGCTTGAATCGCGAGCGCGGAATCACGATCCTGTTGATCACGCACGAGCACGACATCGCCGAATACGGGACCCGGACGATCGCGTTCCGGGACGGGCGCATCGTGTCCGACACACCGAACGCGCGCCGTCGAAACGCCGGCGAAGAGCTGGCGGCGCTTCCTCCAGCCGACCAGCTCGATTCGGCGCCCGCCGCGGTCGCGGTGTCCTGAGGCTCCAGCCATGATGAGATTGGTGATGACCTTCCGCGTCGCGCTCAAGGCCCTGGGCCGGAACAAGATGCGGACTGCGCTGACGATGCTGGGCATGATCATCGGGGTGGCCGCGGTCATCGCGATGGTGGCGCTCGGCACCGGGGCGCAGACGTCGATCGAGACCCAGATCAAGTCAGCCGGCACGAACATGATCACCGTGAGCGCCGGCAACTTCATGACGGGCGGGGTCCGCCAGGGTTCTGGCGCGGCCAACACCCTCACGGTCGAAGATGCGGTCGCTCTTCGCGCGCTGCCCGGCGTGCAGTACCTGGCCGAGGGCGTCAATTCACGCGGCCAGATCATCGCGGGCAACCAGAACTGGCAGACCCGCATCAACGGCACCAACGTCGATCTGCCGCTCATCCGGTCGTGGCCGCAGAAATACGGCAACTTTTTCACGGCGCAGGATGTGACCACCTCGGCCAAGGTCGTCGTGCTCGGCTCGACCGTGGCGACGCAGCTCTTCGGCGAGGACACCGATCCGACCGGCCAGGTCATCCGCGTCCGGAACCAGCCGTTCAAGATCATCGGCGTCATGGGCAGCAAGGGCACCTCCGCCGGGGGCGACGACCAGGACGACAGCGTCGCCATCCCGTACACGACCTGCCAGAAGAAGCTGATGGGCATCCAGCACCTTCAGAACATCACGGTCTCGGCGGCCGTTGCCGACGATGTCGCCAAGACGAAGGCGGCCATCGAAGACGCGCTGCGGATGCGCCACAAGATCTTTCAGGGCGACACCGACGACTTTACGGTCCGCACGATGGAGGAGATCGCGCAGATGCGGACCGAGGCCACCCGGACGATGGGCGCCCTGCTCGCCGGAATCGCGGGCGTCTCGCTGCTGGTCGGCGGGATTGGTATCATGAACATCATGCTCGTGTCGGTCACCGAACGGACGCGGGAGATCGGACTCCGACTCGCGATCGGCGCGCGCAGCAGCGACGTCTTGATGCAGTTCCTGGTCGAGGCTGTGGTGTTGAGCCTCTTCGGCGGGCTCATAGGCATCGCCCTGGGATTCGGCATCTCGGAGGGCCTGACGTTGTGGCTGGGGTGGCCGACCGCCATCTCCGAGAACGCCGTCGTGCTGGCGTTCGGCGTCGCGGCGGCGACAGGGGTGTTCTTCGGGTTCTACCCGGCGCGCAAGGCCGCGCGGCTGGATCCGATCGACGCGCTCAGGTTTGAGTAACACCGCAACGCGCCTCCCGAGCATGCGGTGTCGATGGATGGCGGGAACAGCAACTGCCGTAGGAGACACTATGACGAGACGTGTACTGACGATCGCACTCGCATTCGCCGTCGCGCTGGCCATGGCCAGCTTCGCGATGGCGCAGGCCAAGCCCGACTTTTCGGGCAAATGGACCCAGGACATGGACAAGAGCGACCCAGCTCCGGCCGGCCGCGCTGGCGGCGGCGGCGGAGGTGGCGGGCGCGGCCCGGCTGGACCGCAGGAGATCACCATCACCCAGTCGGCCACCGAGCTGACCATCGAGCGGACGATGGGCCAGAACACGATGAAGACGATCTACAAGCTGGACGGCAGCGAGAGCGTCAACACGATGGGCCGGGGCGAAATCAAGAGCAAGACCACCTGGGAAGGCAACAAGCTGGTGACCAAGTACCAGCAGACCCGTGGTGAGAACACGGTCGACGTGACCGAGACTCGAAGCATCGAGGCCGACGGCACGCTCAAGCTCGTCACGCAGTCCGGACAGAACACGCGCGCGATCGTGTTCAAGAAGGGCTAGTCCGGGCGCGCCGCCTCACGCGTGCGGCGTTCGGCCGCGCGACTCGAGGCTCGCCAGTTCGGATTCAATCGCGGCCAGACCCAGTTGCAGCATGTCGCGCTGGGCTGGCCGCGTGGCTTTTTCCAGGTCCGAAAGACAACAGGTGCGCGACAGCAGCAGCGTCCGGCGGCGCTCGTCGGCACGCCGTTCTTCCGGAGTGAGGTCACGGACCGGTCCCGGCGGCTTTTCCCGCGCGGCTTCGTCCTGCTGCGACTCGATCGACTTGCTTTCCCAGCCTCTGGCCATAGGTCACGCAGGTAATAGGTTACAGGTTATAGGTCATAGGTTACAGATTGCAGGTTACAGGCTGAGTAGCCCCGCCACGAGCTCCGGGCGTCGATCCCGGAAGAACAGCCGCCGGGCGTGCGACTCCTTCACCAGACCCAGATCGAGGTCCGCGCACAGGATCTCCTCCGACCGCGAGCCAGCCCTGGCGACGACGCGGCCCGAGGGATCGCAGACGAACGACTCGCCCGCGAACTCTGCTTCGGGCTCCTTGCCGACGCGGTTGACGAGCGCCGTGAAGTACCCGTTCTGGAACGCCGCCACGCGCAGCTCCGCCTCGTAGAGGCCGTCAGGCCACTCCCCTACCGTGCCCGCCTGAGGGATCACGACAAGGTCCGCCCCCTGGAGCGCGAGGCTCCGCATGACTTCCGGATAGTGACGGTCGTAGCAGATGGCCACGCCGACGCGGCCAGCTGCCGTGTCGTAGACAGGCGCGCCATGATCGCCAGGCGTGTAGTAATCCTGTTCCCAGAATCCCGGCATCTGAGCCACGTGGAGCATGCGGGTCGTGCCGAGCAGGCGACCGTTGGCATCGATGACGGGCGAACTGTCGTAGGCGTGGGCGCCCTCGCGCTCGAAGAGGTTCAGTACGACGACGATGCCCAGCTCGGATGCGAGGGCCGAGAACGCTGAGGTCGTCGGACCCGGAACCGTCTCTGCCCGCTCGAGCGCGCCTGACCCTCCGCCCCGGCAACAGGGAAAGAAACGGGTAAAGGCCAGTTCGGAGAATGCCACGAGCCTGGCGCCGCCTGCCGCGGCCCGTCGAGCGGCGGCGAGCCCGCGCTCGAGGTTCAACCGAGGGTCCGTTCCGGCGTCCTGCTGGACCAGCGCAATCCGCACCGCCGCACCTCCGCACGTATCATACCGTGAGCGTGCCAACCTTTTGGCTGGGCAGGCTATCCAACGGTTCAGCGGGGCCGGACCTGGCCGAATGGCGAGGGCCCGCCGGGGGATGCGATTCTCTCTCCACGAGAGCAGGCTGCGATCGCCGATGCCGACCGGGCGGATGTCCGTCTCGCTACTCGAGGCGACGTGCAGGCCTTCGAGCGGATCTACCGCCGGCACGTCACCAGGATTCGCACGCTCGCGTGGCGAATGGTCGGCGAATATGACGCGGACGATCTCACGCAGGACGTGTTCCTTCGAACGTGGGAGAAGATCGGGTTGTTCCGCGGGGAATCCTCATTCGGAACCTGGCTCTACCGCCTGGCGATCAACCTGATGATCGAGCGCCGCGGAAGCCTTGGCGCGCGCCGGCGCGTGATGGCCGACGCCGAAATCGACCCCGAACGCGTTGCCGCAAGACCGGAAGGGGCCGACCGGGCCCTGGAACTCGAGGCGGCGCTCGAGCGGCTGCCCCGGCGTGCCAGGGAAGTGTTCGTGCTCTATGACGTCGAAGGTTTCAAGCACGAGGAAATCGGGGCCCTGCTCGGAATCACGGCCGGGACCTCGAAGGGGCAGCTGCATCGGGCCAGAATGAAGCTGCGCCGGCTGTTGAGCCTCTGACGAAGCGAACCAGGGTGAAGCCCGTGGACCAGTGGACCGACCGGCTCTCGGAGTATCTCGACGGCGAGATGGACGCGACGGGGCGAGCGGAGCTCCAGGCGCATCTCACAGCATGCGAGCCGTGCGCCGCGGAGCTCGCCGGCCTGCGCGAGGTCGTCGCCAACGCCGCCCGCCTGCCGGAACGACCACCGGTCCACGACCTGTGGCCGGGCATCGCGGCGCGGCTCGCTCCTGCCGCCCGTGCGGAGCGAGCGCCCTCCGTCCGCCGGCGCGGGTGGCTGACGTTGCGCTGGTCGTTCTCGGTACCACAGCTCGTGGCCGCCACGCTGTTCATCGCGGCGGTCTCTGGCCTGGTCGGATCGCTGATGCGCGATCGGGCGCCGAACAACCCGACCTCCGTCGTGACGGGCGGCGCGATCGAGCCGACCGAGTTCGTCCTCCCGGCTCGGCCGGTCAGCTTCGTCGATCCCAAGTACGACGAGGCGGTGGCCGACCTGCTCCAGATCCTCAATCGCGAAGGCAACCGGCTCGAGCCGAGGACGCTGGCCGCCATCACGCGAAGCCTGGCCGCCATCGACAAGGCCATTGCTGCTGCGCGCGATGCCCTGTCGCGCGATCCGGCGAGCGCCTACCTGAGCCGCCACATCGCGGACGCGCGCCGCCGGAAGCTCGATGTCCTTCGGGTCGCGGTCGACCTGACACTCAAGGGCTCATGAAGGAAGGATTCGTCATGGATCTCGCGCCTGCCATCCTGCTCGTCTCGTCGCTCGTCGCGCATACCGCGTGGCCGGTCGGCTCGTCCACGCCCGCCCCATCCGAGCCGGGGCAGAACCGAACGACCGGGTCCGGCGGCCCGCGGGTGGTTCAAGTTCAAAAAGGCACCCGGCTGGAGGTCGAGAACTTTGCCGGCGAAGTCGTCATCAAGCCCGGCCCGCGTGATGAGGTGACCGTCTCGGCCACGCAAGGTACCAAGGCGCAGATCGACGTTACTTCGGGCGACAAGGTCGTCCGCGTCGAGGCCCGGTTCGAGGGCGTTACCAGGGCGGTCGATTTCGAGATCACCGTTCCGGCCTGGATGGAAGTCAACGTGAAAGGCAACTACACCGACATCACGGTCGAAGGCACGAAGGCCCCCGTGTTCGCCTCCAACTTGCGCGGCGACATCTCGGTCAAGGGCGGTGCGGATCGCCTCTCGCTGAAGTCGATCGAAGGCTCGATCCTCGTCGAAGGAGCTCGCGGGCGCGTCGACGCCAGTAGCTCGTCCGGATCGGTCACCATCCGCGACGTCATGGGCGACATCGTCGCTGAAACCGTGGAGGAAGACATCTCCATCGAGCGCGCCGACGGCGCCAGCGTCGAGGCCAGCTCGGTCGATGGCAGCATCAGGCTGTCGGGCCCGATCCGCGACTCGGCGCGTTACAGCCTCACCTCGCACGACGGCGACATTACGGTGTCGGTGCCCGATGGAGCCAACCTGACCGTGCAGGCGCGCACGATGGGCGGCGAATTCACTTCGAACCTGTCCGTCAAGCCCACCGAAGTGCGAAAGGGACGACGTTACCGCCTCTCGATCGGGACCGGAAGCGCGCAGATGGAACTCGAGTCCTTCGACGGAGACATTCGCCTGCGGCGGCCAGGCACCGAAAAGGCAGAGATGAGGGGAGCGGAAAAAGACGAAGCGTCGAAGTAACGCAACCGGAGCTGGGCGGGAAGCGCGATCACCTGCCGGGCGCGGCGCGTTGCCGCAGAAGGAGTTCGGCCACAGTCAGCCCGGTTACCGGATCCACGAAGCCAGGCCGGATTTCCGCGAGCGGCGCCAGCACGAACTCGCGGTCGCGAAACCGCGGGTGCGGCACCTCGAGGCCCGGCTCCTCGACGATCAACGAGCCGAAGAGCACCAGGTCGAGGTCGAGCGTCCTTGGCGCGCCCGGGTGAGGCCTCGAGCGGCCGGCCGCAAGCTCGACCTCTTGCAGCAAATCGAGCAACGCGCGCGGTGTTCCGTGGAATCCCCCGGCAATCGCGCCGTTGAGGAACCGAGGTTGAGGCTCGACGCCCACCGGATCGGTCTCGATCAGGGAGGAGGCCTCGAGCGTGTGCAGCGAGGTACGAAGACGGTCGATCGCGAAGGAGTACGCCGCACGGCGATCGCCGAGATTGCTCCCGAAGGCGATCGCCACCTGTTCCATGTGAGGCTGCGCTCGGCGACTATGCCATCCAGCGCCTGGAGAGGACCCCGTCGCCGGTGCCGGCTCCGGCCATCCTGCGGCCGAGCAGATCGGCCTGGCCCCCCGCCGCCTGCTCGAAGAACCGCTGGTGCTCGGCACATTCGCCGAACATCAGCTCGAGCATCTTGCGATGGCGTGCGTGCTCGATGCCGGCGAGCCTCGGCCGCCACCGCGCCAGGACTTCCCGCACCAGGCGCGCGTCATCCTCGGAGATGAGCTGGTCGGCGTTCTGGCCCTTGGCTGAAGAGGGGACCGGAAGCGCTGCGACGGTGTCTGGCGCGGTTCCGCCCAGCCCGGCGATAGCCTCGCGAAGCCACGCGAGGTGCGCCGATTCCCTCCCGAGAATGTACTGGTAGGTGTTGTTGTACGCGTAGCCGCTGACGTACCGCGCGCCTTCCTCGTGCCGGCGGTAGAGCGCGAGCTTGTCGGCGAACACGCCCTGGAGAACGGAGAGCAGCTCGATCGGTTTCACGAGTTCTGCTTTTCCTTGCAGCTGATGCAGACCCTGGTCCACGGAATCGCCTTGAGGCGAGCCGGAGAGATCTGCTCCCCGCAGTCCCGGCAGACCCCGAAGGTGCCCTTGTCGATTCGGCTGAGCGCCTCTTCGATGGCCTGGAGAATCTTGGCGTCGGTCTGCTTCAGCTTCAGCTGGATGTGGACCTCGTTGTTGCCGCTCGCCTGATCCGCCAGGTCGCCCTGACGGGAGTTGTTCTCCATGGTCGCCGCCAAGGGGCGGATACCGCCGGTAGAAAGGATCTCCGACCGCTTGTGCATCAAGGCGTCACGGTAACTCGACTCTGGCATACCTCACTCCTGCGGTCACCCTTGCGGGTCTCTCAACAAGCCATCATAACACGTCCGACCAAGCTGCCCGCCCAGCCGCGGAGGCCCCCGGCGGCTCGGAATTGCGGTCACGTCGCACGTCGCGCGACGTGCCGATCGGCCCCGCGCCGCATCGATCTCCGGCTATCGCCATCAGCAATCATCGGCAGTCTGCGTGGTGCATCAACCGGCGCGGGCGGGTTGGTGTCACTCGGCTCGCAAGGTGCCCAGCGGTTTCCTTCGAACGACATCAGCGCTCGCGAGCATCCCGACTGCGGCAACCAGCGCAGCCGCCAGGACGACGGCAGCCACGTGATCGATCGGCGCAGGCAGCCACGGCATCCTGACGCCGTAGCGGCTCACGGCCCATGAAAGCCCCAATCCCCCGGCTGATCCGACGAGCCCGGCGACCAGGCCGAGCAGCGCGTACTCGATGGCGAGCAGCGCGGCGACATCCTGCGTCGTCGCGCCGAGGGTCCTCAGGATCGCCGCTTCGTAGATCCGCTCGTACTTCGTCATCGAAACGGATCCGATCAGGATCAGGATGCCGCTTGCCAGCACGAGCCCTCCAACCGTGGAGATGGCCAGCGACACGCTCGCGAGCACGCGCCTGACCGTCGCCAGCATCTCGCGGAGGTCGATGACCGACACGTTCGAGAAGCGCTCGGTCAGATCGCGCTGCATCCGGGCGCGCGCCGCCGGATCGTCTGGCGCGTGGGTCGTCACGACGAACATGTGCGGTGCGCGATCGAACACCCCAGGACGGAATACGAACATGAAGCCGCCCGCGCGGGTCTCGGCCCAGTCGACCCGGCGCACGCTCGTCACGCGCGCCGACACCAGTTGGCCGAGCACGTCGAACCGCACGATGTCCCCGACGGACAGACCGACTCGGTCGCGCAGGCTCTGCTCGATCGACACCTCCCCGTCCGCGCTCGGCGTCGGCGGCCAGAACGATCCTTCAACCACGCGCTCGTTCCGTTCGAGTCCGGAGCGGTAGGTGATGACGTACTCGCGCCCAAGCGACCGTCGCCGGCGGACGTCCTCGGAACTCTCCAGGTTCAGCTGGCGTCCCTTCACGCCCACGACGCGGGCCCTGAGCACAGGGATGAACACGGGCTCGTTTCCGCGCCGGCGTGGCCCGCCCGCGAGAAACGCCTTCAGCGCGGCGGCCTGGTCAGGCTGCACGTCGATGAGAAACATGTCGGGCCCGTCGGCGCTGAGGCTCAGGTCCATGTCGGCGACGAGGCTGGTCTGAATCGACCGGACGCCGACGATGAAGAAGGTGCCCAGCCCCACCGCCAGCAGGATGGCGCGCGTCTGCCTGCCCTGCCGCGAGACGCGCCGGGCGGCATGGCGCAGCGCGAACAGCCGTGAATGCTGCAGGGGCGACATGGCCCGCATGAGCATCGAGCCGGCTCCAACCAGGACCGCCGCAACGACGGCGACGCCCACGCTGAGCACGAGCCCGATCCGCCACGAGGCGGCCTGCCAGCTTGCCAGGATCACGAGCCCGGTGGCGACGGCGCCGATCGAGATGGTGCGCGCCCAGTCCTTCGCAGATCTCGCCTCACTCGCCGAGCGGAGGAGGAGCGACGGGCGCATCTGCCGGAGGTCGAGCAGGGGGACGAGCGCGAAGAGCGACGCCACGATCAGGCCGATCGCCGTGCTCTGCAGCACCGCCGGCAAGGTCAGGCCGTAGGCCACGCGGAGTCCCGTGACCGACCGCAGCAGGGGTTGCATCAGTGCGACGGTCAGCTGACCGAGCACGAGGCCGAACGCGCTGCCCGCGAGACTCAGGGCGATGACCTGCACGAGGTAGATGGCGAGGATCTGGCGGGACTGCGCGCCGAGGCACTTGAGGATGGCGACGGACCTGACCTTCTGGCTCACGAAGACGCGCACGACGCTCCAGACTCCGACGCCGCCCAGGATTACGATGACCAGCCCGACGAGGCTCAGGTAGTTCTCGGTCCGCGTCAGATCATCGCCGACGCGGTCCTCTGTCGACCGGTAGGTCCGCACGCTGACGAACTGCCCCCCCATCCTTCCGAGGAGCGCACCGGCAAGCGCCGGGACCGAAGGCTCCGCGACCCGGAGGAGGATTCGGTAGTCGGCCCGGCTGCCGAACGCGAGCAAGCCCGTGTCGGCCAGATCGTCGAGGCTGACGAGGTACTCGGGACCCAAAGCTGAACGCGCCCGCGCGCCGACCAGGTTCGGATTCGATCACGCCACGGATGGTGAACGGCACCTTCCCGATCATGACGGAATCGCCGACGCCGACGCCCAGCTGGGCCAGTAACTCCGGGCGCGCGAGCGCCCCCCGGCGCCGCAGCAGATCGAACGAATAGGATTGGCCGCCGCCAAGCTCGACCGACCCATACATCGGGAATCCCGGCTGCACGGCGCGCAACTCGACCATGCGCGAGACCGGTTTGGCCGGGTCGGAGGGGCGCACCATGCTCAGCGTCTCGACTTCCTCGAGCCGCTCACCGACGGGGTACTTCCGGACCTCGGCCTCGATGATCGCGCGAAGCTTCTCATCCCATGGCCGGTTCGCCCCGATGGTCACGTCCGCGCCGAGCATGGAGCGTGATTCGCGCACGAGCGTCTCGCGGACCGTCTGGATCACCGAGCGAATGGCGACAATTGACCCGACGCCGAGCGAGAGGCAGAGAAAGAAGAAGATGAGCCGCCTCCAGGACGCCCGCATCTCGCGGAGCGCCATCCGAAGGACGAATGGCGCATTGAGGCTTCGCACCTTAGATCACCGGGATGGGCGAGGCTTCGACCCTGCCGCCGCGCAGCCCGACGACCGCGTCCGCGCGAGCGGCCAGCGTCGCGTCGTGCGTCGCGAGCACGAGCGTCGTGCCGCGCGTGCGCCTGATCGTGGCGAGCAGATCGATGACATGAAGGCCGTTGGCGGCGTCGAGATTGCCCGTCGGCTCATCGGCGAGCAGGATGGGCGGGTCGTTCGACAAGGCCCGGGCGATGGCCACGCGCTGCTGCTCGCCGCCCGAAAGCTGCGACGGGTAGTGATGTCCGCGCTCACGCAGGCCCACTTCGTCGAGCAGCTGCCGCGCACGCGCGCGTGCGTCGCGCCGCCTCGCGATCTCCATCGGGATCATCACGTTCTCGAGCGCTGTCAGCGCGGGGATCAAGTGGAAGAACTGAAAGACGAACCCGATCGCCGATCCCCGGAGACGAGCCAGCTCATCCTCGCCAAGCCCGGTAATCTCGCGGCCGCCGATGATGATCTGCCCCGAACTTGGCGCATCGAGGCCGGCGATGAGACCGAGCAAGGTGGACTTGCCGCTGCCCGAGGGTCCGGTGACGGCGAGGAATTGTGCATCCGGCACGGTGAGATCGAGCGGATGCAGGATGGTGAGCCTCTGATCGCCGCTCATCACCGTCTTCGAAACCTGCCGCAACTCGATCATCTGGCCTCTCGGAGCCGGATCGCCTGCTCGACCAGCGGATATAACAAGTCGGCGACCTTGCGCGCGCCGTCGGCGGTCGGGTGGATGCCGTCCCGCTGGTTGAGCTCAGGTATGCCCGCCACGCCCTCGAGCAGAAATGGGAGGAACTTCACACGGTACCTGCCGGCGATCTCAGGAAACACGGCGCGGTATCTCGTCGCGTAATCCTCTCCGAGGTTGGGCGGCGCATGCATTCCAGTGAGGATGACCGTAGCCCCTTTCTCCTGCGCCCCTTCGACGATCGCTGAGAGATTGCGGCGCATGTCGTCAATCGACAAACCCCGGAGCGCGTCGTTCCCGCCGAGCGCCACGATCAGGACATCGGTCCGATCCCCGAGCGCCCAGTCCAGGCGCCTGAGCGCGCCGGCCGTCGTATCCCCGGATGCGCCGGCGTTGATCACTTCCGCGTTGAGGCCATCGGCGCGCAGGCGCTGCTCGAGGAGCATGGGGTACGCCTGTTCCGTCGTCAGCCCATAGCCAGCGGTGATGCTGTC
This sequence comes from uncultured Acidobacteriota bacterium, assembly GCA_963695795.1. GTDB lineage: Bacteria > Acidobacteriota > Vicinamibacteria > Vicinamibacterales > JAKQTR01 > CAVOHU01. The sequence continues at coordinate 460,486 of CAVOHU010000006.1, forward strand.
GCCGAGCGCGACGACGCGAACCGGTGCGGGTCCGTCGACGGCCGACCTGATGTCTTCGTCGACCGGCGCCTTCGGCAGCGCTGCGCCGCCCTTGCAGGCTCCGACGGTCAGCAGCGAGCAGGCGATTAGGAACCGGCCCAGCCGCTTCGGGTGGCGCGCGACCGATGTGGGTGAAGTCATGGAATTCAGGCTCGGGGGGCTTCGAAGGCTAGGTCTATTATGTAATAGACGTGGAGAGCCTACTTCCGGATTCGCGGGCCTCGCGCACGCCTGAGGCTGCGTGCGCGCGCGGTGTTCACCATGAGCGACGACTGGATGGATAGCGACCTGCTCGAGAAGGCGAATCAGCTCGACGGCCAGCTCGCACTCTGGGGCGGGCCTCTCGATCTCGCCATCGAGGCCACCTGCGACAGGCTGGATCGCGACGGCTTCGCGACCGAGCTGTTCGAGAGGAAGCCCGCGTTGTGGAGCGATGACGCAGCCGTGCAGCAGAAGATCGCGAACCGGCTCGGCTGGCTCATCTCACCCGATGCCATGGTGACAGAAACGGGCCGCCTGGCGCAGTTCGCGCGGGCCGTCAGGAACGAAGCCACGACCGATGTGGTGCTGCTCGGAATGGGCGGGTCGAGCCTCGCGCCGGAGGTCGTCCGGCAGGTCATGGGCATCGCGCCAGGCTGGCCGAGGTTCCACATGCTCGATTCGACCGACCCGTCGGCGGTCGGCGCGATCGACCCTCCCCTTCGCACATCGCTCTTTATCATCGCCAGCAAGTCCGGCGGCACGATCGAGCCCAATTGCCTCGCGGCGCACTTTCGAGCGCGGCTTCGGCAGGCCGGTATCGAGGATTGGGCACGCCACTTCGTGGCCATCACCGATCGAGGGACCGCGCTTCACGAGCGCGCCCTGTCCGAGCAGTTCCGCGACGTCTTTCTCAACCCCACGGACATCGGCGGCCGGTATTCAGCCGTTTCGTTCTTCGGGCTCGTGCCCGCCGCCCTGATGGGGCACGACCCGCGGGATCTGGTCGACTGGGCAAGGACGATGATCAGGCTGTGCCGCCCGGGACGGAGTCTGGCCATCAATCCGGCGGTTCGCCTCGGCATCGCGATGGCCGAAGGCGCGAAAGCGCGTCGCGACAAGCTGACGCTTCTCACCTCGCCCAGGCTCGACGCCTTCGGATTGTGGGCGGAGCAGCTCATCGCGGAAAGCACCGGAAAGCAGGGCCAGGGTGTCGTCCCGGTCGCGGGCGAGCGGCTCGGCGCGCCCTCCGTCTACGGCCGCGACCGCGTATTCGTGCGTATGGAATTGCGAGGAGACGGTCACGCGGGAGATCGGGATTCGGCCCGGGCCCTCTCGGAAGCCGGAAGCCCGCTCATCGAGATCGAGGTTCCAGCTCCGGCCGCGCTCTTCGCCGAGTTCATCCGGTGGGAGGTCGCGACGGCGGTTGCCGGGATGCTCCTCGCGGTGAATCCCTTCGACGAACCGAACGTGCAACAGGCCAAGGACATGACCCGAAGGCTGCTCGACGAGCACGCTGGAACCGGCCGCCTCGCGTTCCCGGCCGACGATGGGGTATTCGAAGGCGCGCGCCTCGGGCTCACTGCCGCCGCCCGGTCCGGGCTTGCCTCGCGTGGCCCGCTCGAGGCGCTTTCCCTCATTGGCCCTGACGACTATCTTGCAATCCTGGCCTACCTCGGTCCCGATCCGGCGCTCGCGCGATCGCTCGATCGGCTGCGGCACACGGTTCGAGATTCACGTGCCTGCGCGACGACGTTCGGCTATGGCCCGCGTTACCTGCACTCGACGGGCCAGCTTCACAAGGGCGGGCCGAACCGAGGCGTGTTCCTGCTCGTCACCTCGGAAGCCGCCGCGGACGTGCCTATTCCCGGCGAGCCCTTCACCTTTGCCACGCTCGAACACGCGCAGGCGTTCGGCGACTTTGCCTCGCTCGATTCCGCCGGCCGCCGCGCAGTGCACATTCATCTCTCGCGGCCCGATCCCTCGGTGCTCGACGGCGTCTGCCGGCGTTTGGCGCAGGCGATTCCGTCGCAGTCGGCGAAGCCCGCGAGGTAAGGGCACTCCAGTATGGGTTCACGGGGCCGCGGAAAGCCACGCGCCGGCCGAACTTCGGCGGCGACGCGAGAGCAGCTGCGGGCTGAGGCGCCGCGGCCTCAGGCGCCGAATTCCGGGAAGCGTGCCCTGAAGAGCCTCGCGCTGGGCCTCGCGCTCTTCGCTGTCACACTTGCGGCCTACTGGCCTGCCCTGCACGGCGGGTTGCTCTGGGACGACGACAAGCACATCACGAGGCAGGAGCTGCGTTCAGTCGACGGGTTGCGGCGCATCTGGTTCGAGCCAGGCTCGACTCAGCAGTATTACCCCGTGGTCCATTCGGCCTTCTGGTTGGAGCACAGGCTGTGGGGAGACGCAACGCTCGGGTACCACGTCGTCAATACTTGCCTGCATGCGCTGTCGGCCCTGCTCATCTGGGCCATCCTCCGGCGGCTGGCGGTTCCGGGCGCGTCGCTTGCGGCATTTCTCTTCGCACTCCACCCGATCCAGGTTGAATCAGTCGCCTGGATCACCGAGTTGAAGAACACACTGTCGGGGGTGTTTTATTTCGCGGCAGCGCTCGCCTACCTCCGGTTCGATCGCACCAGGCGCGCGACAACCTACGCAGTGGCGCTTGCGCTCTTCGTCCTCGCGTTGCTCAGCAAGACCGTCACGGGGACGTTGCCGGCGTCGCTGGCGGTGGTGTTGTGGTGGCGCCACGGCACGCTCGATATTCGGCGAGACCTGCGCCCGCTCGTGCCGCTCATCGTGCTGGGAGTCGCGGGGGGCTTCCTGACGGCCTGGGTCGAGCGCGTGCAGATCGGTGCGTACGGCTCGGATTTCCAGTTCTCGCTCATTGATCGCTGCCTGATCGCCGGACGAGTCGCCTGGTTCTATCTCGGCAAGCTGACGTGGCCCACCGGCCTGGCGTTCATCTATCCGAGGTGGACGGTGAGCTCTGCTGAGTGGTGGCAGTACCTATTCCCCCTGGCCCTCGCAGGCCTGCTCGGCGCCCTCTGGTGGCTGCGATCGCGGACACGCGCACCGCTGGCGGTCCTCCTGCTCTACTGTCTCGCGCTCGTACCCGCCGCCGGGTTCGTCAACGTCTATCCCTTCCGATTCGCTTTCGTCGCGGATCACTTCCAGTACCTGGCCGGTGTGCCGGTCTTCGCTCTGGCGGCGGCTGCTGCCATGACGCTCGCGAAGCGGATCAACGCCGCGCCTGTCCGGTTTGGCGCTGCGGCAGCGCTCGCTGTCGCGCTCGGCGGCTTGACATGGGAGCAGAGCCGCGAGTACGGCGACGCCGAAACCCTCTATCGCACGACGATCGCGAGAAACCCATCCTGCTGGATGGCCCGAATCAATCTCGGCACGCACCTGCTCGCGTCAGCGCCCGAGCTGGCGGCCGTCCAGTTCGAGGAGGCCGTCCGCCTCAAGCCGGACTTGCCTGAAGCGCACTTCAACCTGGGAATCGTCGACGAAAAGGCGGGCCGCCTGGATGAAGCCGCGGCGCATTACCGGATGGCGCTCCAGCACGGACCCGACCTCGCCGTCATCCACAACAACGTGGGCCACCTCCTCATGCTCCAGGGCCGTCCGAAGGAGGCGGCCGAGGAGTGCACGCGCGCGCTCCGGCTCGATCCCGGGCTCGTCGAGGCTCACGTCAATCTCGGCGCCCTGGCACTCGGCACGGACAACGCGCGCGCGGAAGCGCACTTCAGGGCTGCCGTTGCGCTCCGACCGGGGGTCGCCGACTACCACAACCAGCTCGCCGACGCCCTGCAGGTCATGGGCCGTCTCGACGAGGCACGTGCCGAGTACGAGTCCGCGTTGCGTCTTCGGCCCGACTTCCCCGAGGCACACAACAACCTCGGCAGCCTGCTGCGCCGGGGTGGGAAGACCGATGCCGCGATCGAGCAGTTCAGGGCGGCGATCCGCGCGAAGCCCGACTTCGCGAACGCGCACTACTATCTGGGTAACGCGCTGATGGATCTCGGCAAACCCGAGGAAGCCGCGGCCGAGTTCAGGCTGGCGCTTTCGTACAGTCCGGACGACGCTGCGGCCAGGAACAATCTCGGGGTGGCCTTCGAAGCCCTGGGCCGTCTCGCGGAGGCGGCCGAGCAGTTCAGACTGGCGCTGAAGCTCCGGCCTTCGCTCCAGGAAGCCCGCGAGAGTCTCGCGCGCGTTTCATCGGCGCGGCGCGGTGACGGGCGGGATTCGATTCGCTGATCCTCCGAGCTCGCGGCGGCGTCGACGCGCGCGGCGCGAGGCGCCCGAGATATTCACTCGGACTTGCCCTTCACAAATCAGGCAAGAGGTGGTACGGTTGGGGGGTTTGCCGGTGAGCTGGCTGCCATCCGCGTGGGCGTCCCCCGAGCGGCTGCAACATCCCCTCGCCTAATCCCTCGCGGCCGTCCCCCGACTTAGGGACTGCGATTGGTCCACACCCTTGGGGTACACGGCGAAGTCGTGATGCCCCGCCGAATCATGGTTCGTTTCGGTCACACCTCCGGAGTTGCACTGCTATGACACGGCCTCAAATCACCATCGACGGCAACGAAGCTGTCGCCTCAGTGGCGCACCGCACCAACGAGGTCATTGCCATCTACCCGATCACGCCCTCCTCGAACATGGGCGAATGGGCGGATGAGTGGTCCGCCAAGGGCAAGAGGAACATCTGGAACACGGTGCCGCTCGTGGTTGAAATGCAGTCGGAAGGCGGCGCCTCGGGCGCCGTGCACGGGGCGCTGCAGGCTGGCGCGTTGACGACGACCTTTACGGCCTCGCAGGGCCTCCTGTTGATGATCCCGAACATGTTCAAGATCGCGGGCGAGCTGACCGCCTGCAGCATGCACGTCTCGGCGCGCGCCGTCGCGACGCACGCGCTGTCGATCTTCGGCGATCACTCCGACGTGATGGCCTGCCGGCAGACCGGCTTCGCCATGGCGGCGTCGGGCTCGCCGCAGGAAGCTCACGACTTCGCGGCCATCTGCCAGCTGGCGACGCTCAAATCCCGCGTGCCGTTCCTGCACTTCTTCGACGGATTCCGAACCTCGCATGAGGTGGCGAAGATCGAACAACTGCTCGACGAAGACCTCCGGGAGCTCCTGCCCGACGACCTCATCGCCAGCCACCGGAAGCGGGCGCTCTCGCCCGAGCACCCGGTCCTCAGGGGAACCGCGCAGAATCCGGACGCCTTCTTCCAGGCCCGCGAGGCCTGCAATCTCTACTACGAGGCGTGTCCGGGGCACGTGCAGGAGGCGATGGACGCTTTCGCGAAGCTCATCGGGCGTCAGTACCACCTGTTCGACTACGTCGGCCATCCGCAGGCTGAGCGCGTGCTCGTCATCATGGGGTCAGGCGCCGAGGTCGCGCACGAAGCCGTCGAGTGGATGGTCGCCCAGGGTGAGAAGGTCGGCCTGATCAAGGTCCGTCTCTACCGGCCGTTCTCGGTCGAGGCGTTCGCGAAGACCCTGCCCTCGACCGTGAAGTCGATCAGCGTGCTCGACCGGACGAAGGAAGCCGGCGCGATCGGCGAGCCGTTGTACCTGGACATCGTGGCCGCCATTCGTGAGGCCCGGACGGCCGACTGGCTCCCGATGCCCTCCGAACCGGTCATCGTCGGCGGGCGGTACGGCCTGAGCTCGAAGGAATTCACGCCTGCGATGGTCAAGGCCGTCTTCGACAACCTCTCGCTGCCGAAACCGAAGAACCACTTCACCATCGGCATCAACGACGACGTGACGCACTTCTCGCTCCCCTACGACGCGGCGCTCGACATCGAACCGTCGAGCGTCCGCCGGTGCGTGTTCTTCGGGCTGGGCTCGGATGGCACCGTAGGCGCCAACAAGAACTCGATCAAGATCATCGGCGAGGAGACACCGAATTTCGCCCAAGGCTACTTCGTCTACGACTCGAAGAAGGCCGGCGCGGTCACGATTTCGCACCTGCGGTTCGGGCCAAACCAGATCCGGTCCTCCTACCTGGTGCGGCAGGCGAACTTCCTGGCGTGTCACCAGTACGAGTTCATGGACAAGTACGACGTGCTCGACTACGCCGCGCCCGGCGCGGTCTTCCTCCTGAACAGCCCGTTCCCGGCCGACCAGGCGTGGGACGAGATGCCGCTCGAGGTCCAGGAACAGATCATCGCCAAGCAGCTCGACTTCTACGTGATCGACGCCTACAAAGTGGCGCGCGACACCGGGATGGGCACGCGCATCAACACGATCATGCAGACCTGCTTCTTCGCCATCTCCGGGGTGCTGCCCCGCGACGAGGCCATCGCAGCAGATCAAGCACGCGATCGAGAAGACCTACGGCAAGCGCGGCCCCGACGTGGTGCGGAAGAACTTCGCGGCGGTCGACCAGACCCTGGAAAACCTGCACAAGGTGACGGTCCCGGCGAAGGTCACCGCCACCGCCAAGCGCTCGCCAATCGTGTCGGCGGCCGCCCCGGATTTCGTCAAGAACGTGACCGCGCTCATGCTCGCCAACAAGGGCGACCTGCTCCCGGTGAGCGCCTTCCCGGTCGACGGCACGTGGCCCACGGCGACGGCGCAGTGGGAGAAGCGGAACATCGCCCAGGACATCCCCGTGTGGGATCCGGCCATCTGCATCCAGTGCAACAAGTGCGCGATGGTCTGCCCGCATGCCGCCATCCGGGCGAAGGTCTACGACCCGGCGCTACTCGCGGGAGCGCCGCAGACCTTCAAGTCGATGGACTTCAAGGGCGGCGAGTTCAAGGGCATGAAGTACACCATCCAGGTGGCGGTCGAGGACTGCACGGGCTGCACGCTCTGCGCGGTCGTCTGCCCGGCCAAGGACAAGTCCAACCCCAAGCACAAGTCGCTGGACATGACGCCCCAGCGGCCGCTGCGCGAGCCCGAACGGGCGAACTACACGTTTTTCCTGAACTTGCCCGAGGTCGATCGGTCCAAGGTCAAGACCGACGTCAAGGGCGCGCAGTTCTTCCAGCCCCTCTTCGAGTACTCGGGTGCGTGCGCGGGCTGCGGCGAGACGCCCTACGTCAAGCTGGTGACTCAGCTCTTCGGCGATCGCGCGCTCATCGCGAACGCCACCGGCTGTTCGTCGATCTACGGCGGGAACCTGCCGACAACGCCCTACGCCGTCAACCGGGACGGCCGTGGCCCGGCCTGGTCCAATTCGCTCTTCGAAGACAACGCCGAGTTCGGGTTCGGATACCGGCTGGCGATCGACAAGCAGAAGGAACACGCGGAGGAACTGGTACGCGGCCTGGCATCGCGCATTGGGGACACCCTGGTGGACGGCTTGCTGAAGGCCGATCAGTCCTCCGAGCAGGGCATCGCCGAACAGCGTGAGCGGGTCGCCGCGCTCCGCCAGAAGCTCTCGTCGAACGGCTCACCCGAGGCCGGACGCCTCTCGCGCATCGCCGACTTCCTGGTGCGCAAGAGCGTGTGGATCATCGGCGGCGACGGCTGGGCGTACGACATCGGCTACGGCGGCCTCGATCACGTGCTCGCCATGGGCCGGGACGTCAATATCCTGGTGCTCGACACCGAGGTGTACTCGAACACCGGCGGCCAGCAGTCGAAGGCGACGCCGCTTGGCGCCTCCGCGAAGTTCGCGATGGCCGGGAAGGCGAACGCCAAGAAGGACCTCGGCATGATGGCGATGGCGTACGGCAACACCTACGTGGCCCACGTCGCCTTCGGCGCAAAGGACGTCCAGACGGTCAAGGCGTTCATCGAAGCCGAGTCCTTCCCCGGGCCGTCGATCATCATCGCCTACAGCCACTGCATCGCACACGGCTACGACCTGGCGTTCGCTCTGGATCAGCAGAAGCTCGCGGCGGACACCGGCTACTGGCCGCTGTACCGGTTCGATCCGCGCCGGATGGCCAACGGCGAGAGCCCCCTCATCCTCGACTCGGGCGCCCCCAAGGTCGAGTTGAGCAAGTTCACGAACAACGAAACGCGCTTCAAGGTGGTGGAGCAGCTCGATCGGGAGCGCTTCAAGATGCTGTCGGAGCACGCGCAGCACGAAGCAACGCTCCGGTTCAGCGTGTACGAGCAGCTCTCGAAGCTGGCGTTCGTGCCGGACAAGAAGTAGCCAGGAGCACGGGCCCCGCGACGCCCTCAGGGCACCGCGGGGCGCGAATGGGGACGCTGGCCCGGGGCTACGCCCGGGCCCATGGAGAACGCATCATGGATCTGTCGACGACCTATCTCGGGTTGAAACTCCCCCATCCGGTCATGCCTGGCGCTTCACCCATGGTGGACCATCTCGATCTGGTGAAGCGGCTCGAGGATTCCGGGGCCGCCGCGATCGTGATGCACTCGCTCTTCGAGGAACAGATCACGAGCGAACAGCTCGGCATGGTCTACCACATGGAGCTGCGGGACCATACGAACGCCGAGGCGCTGTCGTATTTCCCTCGCGCCGACGAGTTCACGCTCGGCCCGCATCAGTATCTCGAGCAGCTTCGCCGCGTGAAGCAGGCGGTGAAGGTCCCCGTGATCGCTTCGCTGAACGGGACGACCGCGGAGGGCTGGCTCGAGTACGCCCGGCTCATTCAGCAGGCCGGGGCGAACGCCCTCGAGTTGAACATCTATCACGTCGCGGCCGACCCCCGAGAAACGGGGAGCTCGGTCGAGCGCCGCGTCATCGACATCGTCCGCACCGTCAAGGAGTCGGTCACGATCCCGATCGCGGTCAAGCTCGCGCCGTTCTATTCCTCGCTGGCGCACCTGGCGAGCCAGATCGACGCGATGGGAGCCGACGGCCTGGTCCTTTTCAACCGGTTCTACCAGCCGGATATCGACCTGCAGGAACTCGCCGTGACGACGACTCTGCACCTGTCGAACTCCGATGACCTGCTGCTCCGGCTCCGGTGGCTCGCCGTGCTCTCCGGCCGGACGAAAGCCTCGCTGGCGGTCTCCGGCGGCGTCCACACGTCATCCGACGCCCTCAAGGCGGTGATGGCGGGCGCGAACAGCGTCCAGGTCGTGTCCAGCCTGTTGCTGAACGGTCCGGAGCACATCAAGACGATCGTCAGCGGAATGGCCCGCTGGCTCGAGGAGCACGAATACGAGTCGCTCGCTCAGGCGTGCGGCAGCCTCAGCCTCGACAAGAGCCCGAACGCCTCCGCGTTCGAGCGCGCCAACTACATGAAGGTCCTGCAGACTTACCGGATACCGTAGGCTTGGGGGTGGAGGCTCAGCGCGCCTTGCGGCTCTTGACGAGCAGGACAGCGACGCGCCGCCGGGCCCTCTCCCGCAAGGCGGGCGGCAGCCGCTTGCTGCCGGCCTTGTGGCAGGCATCCATCGTGCGCCGCAGGCTGTCCGCGACGCTTTCGCAGCACGGACACTGCTTCAGGTGGGTGACAAGAGCCCGACGGTCGGACCCGGCAAGATCCCCGTCCAGCCAGCGTGAAATCTGCGTGAGCAGCGTCCGACAGCGGTCCGAATCCTGAGGGGTCATGGCGTTTCCAGGTGCTGGCGCAGGGCCAGCCGGGCCCGATGCAATCGTGTCTTGACGTTGGCCTCGCTCGTACCGACCACCTTCGCGACCTCGCGCGTCGACAACCCTTCAACTTCTCGCAGGAACACGATCAATCGGGACTCCGGCGTCAGCGCCGCCAGCGCGCGCTGCAACGAGTGCCGGAGCCTCGTATTGGCCATGATCTGATCGGGGCGCCGGCCGGGGTCCGGAATCTCGAGCGATTGCGGCGCTCCTTCCCCGGCGACGGTCATCTCGTCGAGCGAGAGTACCCGGTCCGGCTCATGGACGCGCTTGCGTCGGCTGATGAGGCACGCGTTCTTCACCGTCCGATACAGCCACGTGCGGAAGGCCTCGGGCTGCTTGATCTGCGTCGCGTACCGATACGTCTTGAGCAGCGCCTCCTGCATCGCGTCCTCGGCATCGTCGGCGTGCCCGCACACCAGGAGGCTGAACCGGTACGCGACCTCCTGGGCGCGCATCAGCAGGCGCTCCATGGCCGGCTTGTTGCCATCCTGCGCGGCCCTCAGCAATCCCGCGTAGTCAGGGTCCCGTCCGTGCGATGACCCTTGCATAGAAGGATTCCGATCCTCGGATTTGGTCACACGTAGAATTGTACGCCAGGATCGGCCGAAGCCGCGGGAGAGGCGACGCTGAGCGGAGATCGGGCGCAGCGCCTCGAGTGATGTCACCTCTCCGCAGGAATTGAATCCCTGAGTCAGGCGATGGACACGGCTGGCAGCAAGGCCCCACCCCCGGAGGGTGGCTGATTCAGCTCGAGTCGCGCGAGGAGGTACCGTGAGGGAATCGCGTTACGGAATGGGAGTCGAAGTCGGGCTGCCCTATGAGGCGGCAATCGAGCAGGCCACCGAAGCGCTCAAGAAAGAAGGCTTCGGCATCCTGACGACGATCGACGTGAAGCAGACGCTCAAGCAGAAGCTCGACAAGGACTTCCGGAAATACGTAATCCTCGGAGCCTGTAATCCCTCGCTGGCCTATCGGGCGTTCGAGTCCGAACTCGAGATCGGGCTCCTGCTGCCGTGCAACGTCATCGTCTACGAAACGCGCCCTGGCGTCAGCACCGTCTCGGCGCTCGCTCCACTTGTCGCGCTCGGGATGGTTGGGGGCCCCCCGGCGCTGAAGGACGTGGCCAAAGAGGCGGATGAGCGCCTTCGGCGCGCCCTCCTCGCACTCAAGGCATCGGCGCCGGTACCGGCTGAGGCTTAGACGATGGACTTCCTCGGCCTGATCGTGTTCTTCGGCGTGTGGTTCGTGCTGAACGCCTGGGTGCTTCCGAGGCTTGGAGTGCCCACGTGAGCGAGCGCTGCATGCGACGTCGAGTCTCGACGTCCGACTCCGCCTTCTCCCCCTGCCGAAGACACGCCCGCCGGACCCGTCAAGTAGCCGAGGGCACGCGATTCTGACTCCAGCCGCCCACGACCTGGCTGTAGTGAGGGATCATCTCCAGGTAGCGCTTCCGCTCCTCAGCGGGAAGCAGGTCCCGAGGCCCGCGCATGGCTTCCGTGATGCCGGCTCTCTCCCGTTCTGTCAGAAGTGAATCGGCCAGCTTGTAAAAGTACTCGTCTTCGATTCGCATGTGCTCGCGGATCAACTCCGAGTATCCCCGAGAGTGCCCCACGAACTCCCGGCGCGCCTCCAGGTTGCCGGCGACCAGGCCCCTGAAGTCCGCGCGGATCTTTCCGGTGTAGGCGATGCCGGCCTCGTGCTGCGAGAGCAGCGCCGCCACCACGGTGCTGTCTGGGCCGACCCCGTGCTGCGCCAGCAGCGGGAACAGCAGGTCCTCTTCCTTGCCGTGGTGCCGGTGCGCGAAGAGGTCGAAGAAATCGATCACGTCGCCGATCATGCCTGGAAGAACGGGAATGCCCTTCTCGACACGATTCGTGACCGCGTCGAGCACGTCGAGCATCGCCTTGAATCCCCGATGCTCGTCCACCAGGATGCTGAGAAAGCCCATGGCCCGTCACCCCTCCAAAACCGGGTGCGCTCCAACGGAATTCCGGCAAGGTTGGAGACCCTGGGGCGTAGAAAGGCAAATGGCGTGCCGGAACCGGGCGCATCGTGGGCGCCGGTAGAACGGCCCGAAATCGCCCCAAAATAGCGGCAGGAATCGCTCAGATCAAGTCGACGAAGATGGAGGTGGCGACTGCCGGTTCGACGGCAAGCTCGGTGTGATCGCACATGAAAACGACACCGGGAAAGGTCTGAAGGACCTTCACGATCGCCCCGGGGGTGACACCCATGGCGGCGAGCCGATCGGTGCGCGCGGCGTCCTCGCTCGTCACCTGCACGACCCGGGCGATCGTGCCGGCAGGCAACGAAGACAACCGGCGCATGACCTCAGAACGTGACATGGAACCGCACCAGCACGCTGTTGAGCACGGCGCCGGTCACCAGAGCCGTGACGGTGACGAAGCCGAGAATGGCGGTGCCGGCGCGGGCTCCCTGCTCGCGAACGATGACCAGGAAGTTCGCCACGCATGGCACGAAGAGCGTCATCACGGTGAGCGCGACGACCGCCTGCGTGCCGGTCAGCTGTCCGGCATGCGCCATGGTGAACAGGCCGGCGGCGCCATAGTCGCGGCGCAGGAACCCCATGATGAACACCTCCGACATCCGCGGAGGCAACCCCAGCAGGTTCGACACGAGCGGCCGTCCGGCCGCGGTGATGCGTTCGAGCGCGCCGGTCTTGTCCAGCACGAAGAGCGCCACCGTCCCGATGAGGAAGAGCGGAACGGCTTCGCCGAGATACCAGCGGACGCGAAGCCAGGTCTTCGTCAACACGTTCCGAAGTTGCGGCAGGCGGATTGGCGGCAGTTCCAGGATGAATTCCGAGCGCTCTCCCGGCAGAACCCGCGCGGCGAGAAACCCCACGAGGAACATCTGTCCGAGGACCACGCCGGCAAGCGTCAGCAGCGCCCCGAAGGAAATCCCGCCCAGAATGCCGAGAACGGTCGCCAACTGGGCGGAGCACGGAACGCCAAGGGCGAGCAGGAGGACGGCAATGAGCCGCTCCTTCTTCGATCCGAGGATCCGGGTGGTCATCGTCGCCATCGTGTCACAGCCGAGACCGAGCACCATCGGCAGGACGGCCTTTCCGTTGAGGCCCATCGCGCGAAATGCGCGGTCGCTGAAAATGGCGAGGCGAGGCAGGTATCCGGAGTCCTCGAGCAGCCCGAAGATGATGAAGAAGCTCGCCACGACCGGGAGCACGATCGCGATCGAGTAAGTCAGCCCCATCGTCACAAGGCCGTATTTTCCGACGAGGAAGTCCCTGACGAAGGCGAACGGCACGAATCGATCGACGAGCTCGATCGCCGCCGGATTCAGCCACTGCCGGAATCCGCCTTCGATCCACCCGACCAGTGTCTGCGCCCCGAACACGCCGACGACGAGATAGACGAGGTAGAGGACCGCGGCCAGGATCGGAAGGCCCGTCAATGGACGGCGGACCATCGTCCCGAGGCGTTCCTGCAGACGAATCGAGGTGCGGGCATGCTGGCGGCGCACCTCGTCGGTCAGCTGGTGAGCCCAGGCGGCGTGGTCGCGACTTGATTCAATGGAAATCGTGGGAACTGCCGCGTCAGTCAGGGTGTCGCGAAGCTCCGCCAATCCCCGGCCTTCGGTGGCCACCGTTTCGACAACGGGCACGCCAAGCCTTCGCCGAAGCTGATCGGTCTTGATGTCGATACCCTGCGCGCGCGCCTCGTCGATCATGTTGATCACGAGGACCATCGGCAGCCTGAGCGCGGCAAGCTGCGAGGTCAACATCAGGCCGCGGCGCAGGTTCCTGGCATCGATGACCTGGACGACCAGGTCGGCGTCTCCGTCGGCGAGGACCTTTCGGGTGACCTGTTCGTCCTCGCTGAGCACGCCTTCGAGCGCCGTCACGCCCGGGGTATCGACCACATCGCAGACCTCGGCGGCGAGCGTGGCGCGGCCTCGAGTCAGGTGGACGGTCGTGCCCGGGTAGTTCGAGACCGTGGCGTATTGGCCTGTCAATCGGCCGAAGAGCACGCTCTTTCCGACATTGGGATTCCCGACGAGCGCGAGACGGAGAGGACGGGAGCGCACCCTGAGCAGCGGCTTCGGGCGCGCGGCAGTGACGGCTACTTGGGCGCAGGGCACGCGGATGATCACCTTGGGAGGCGCACAGCACCGCGCGTCGGTGATGGTCGATGCGCTGGTGCGAGGCTCGCCCGATGGAATCGCTATGAGGGCAGACTGATCTCAAGATTGAGACACAGTCTCACAATGGTCGAATGGTACCAGATCGAGCCGGAAAAAACGATACGGATCCAGATTCCCCCTCCCCTGACAGCGTCTGCCCTACAGAAGCACAACACCTAGCCAGACACTCGGCGAACTCTCCTTCCCCACATCCTCCTGACACAACGGGGTTCGCGCCCGCTCCCCGTGAGCCGCACGCCTCCCCGGCACAAATCGTAGTAACGTGGAAATGACTGATCGGGGTGGCGGCCCGAGGCAACCGGCGCCCGTCGATCCGCAGATTCACTCTACTTTGCAGGGAGTTCCCCCTTGACCAGCCTTCGAGTTCCCGTTCTGTGCGTGTCGATCGGCGCCCTGGTCTTCATCGGATGCTCCGGGAAGGACTCAGCCTCTGGTGTCCAGGCGGCCCCAGCGCCGCCTGGCGGCGCGCCGGCCTCTTCACGTTCGATGGGCGCCCCTCAGGGCGGCGTCCAGACCGTTTCCGGCGTCGTCGTGGAGACGATGAACGCAGCCACCTATACCTACGTGCGAGTCAAGACGAGCACGGGCGACATCTGGGCGGCATCACTCCAATTCCCGGTCGCGGTGGGCGACAACGTGGTGGTGCCACTCGAGACCCCCATGCAGAACTTCAAGAGCTCATCGCTCAACCGCGAGTTTTCGCTCATCTACTTCAGCTCGAAGATCACTCGCGAAGGTGAGCCCGCGCCCTCGTCGGCCCAACTCATGGCCGCCCACGGCGCGGCCGCATCCGCGGCCCCGGCCGAGACGGACACCTCTGTCGTCGAGCCGATCGCGCCCCCGGATGGCGGGAAGACGATTGCCGCGGTCTGGGCCGGGCGCACCGCCCTCGCGGGTAAGCCGGTGACCGTGCGCGGGAAGGTCGTGAAGTACAACGGTGGCATTCTCGGCACGAACTGGCTGCACATCCAGGATGGGAGCGGATCGGCCAAGGACGGCACGCACGACCTCACCATCACCACCGACGTGAGCGCCAGGCTCGGAGAGATCGTCACCTGCACGGGCACGGTTTCGATCGATCGCGACTTCGGCTCCGGCTACGCGTACAAGGTGATGCTCGAAAAAGCGTCGATCGTTCGCAGGTAGGACCGCGCCGCCTCCGGCGGGCTCGTGCCTGAGAACGGTTGGACCGGTAGAGGGGTTTCGACCCAGATCGCTGGAGGGCTGCGCGGGGAGAGAGTGCGGAAAAAGGCCCCGGGCCGGCCACGAGGACCGGCCCGGGTTGAGGGTGGCGTTAGAAGCGGTAACCCAGATTCGCGAAGAACAGATTCGCCTTGTAGTTGCCGTTGTCGGCCTTCATGAAGAAATTCCCGGCCAGCGGGAAGTTCGTCGTCGCGACATACGCGTCGTCAATCGTGAACTTCTCGTACGCGTAGCCCACACTGAGCTTCCACATCTTGGCCAACGCGTAATCGAGCTGCGTGACGAACGTGGTGATCTGCGTGTCATCCCAGGCCGTCACCGGCTGCGGCGCGACGAAGCCGTTGTTCGCGCGGCCGAGGTAGAACGAGCCATTGGCGTTGGCGTCAACGCCCATGTTGCCGTCCACCTTCTGGTTGTTGGCGGTCAACGAGAACGTCCACTTCTCAGGCACGAGGTGGATGACCGCGTTGGCGCCGTAACTGTTGCCCTTGTCGCTGCCATCGTACCGCAGCCGGTTGTTGATCGCGCCGCTCGTGAGGGTCAGCCAGCGGTTCGTCTGCAGGTTCTTCTCGTAGGTGTAGAACCCACTCAGCTCCGCACGGTCGCCGATCGAGTAGTCGGCCTCAACCGTAAACGTGTCGTACTTGGCGTAGAGCAGGCCGCTCGTCGTGGACGGGTCGCCCGCGACCTTCATCGGCCGGTTGGGGTAGTCGTCGTTCCGGCGGAAGTAGGCGAAGGTGAAGCCGAAGTTTGCGAACGGCGCGAGCTCGACGTCCACGCCCATGCGCGTCTGTTTGCGCTCGGCGTGATCCACCTGGACGCCCGCCATGATGCCGCTGCTGGTCGAGGTCGACGCTTCCAGGCCGCTAACCGTCCGCTTGGCCTGGTCGAACGTCCCGCGGACGCCCAGCCAGTCGGCCACGTGCAGCACGCCGGCGACCGTGAAGCCGTTCTCCTTGTTGTCGGTGCCGGCCCAGAGGCTCCGGCCGACGTAGGAGGACTTGCTGGTCCGGTACCCGGCCTCGAGCGTGAGGGGCTCGAAGTCGTAGCTCAGCTGGGCAGTGAAGCGGCCGAGCTTGTTGCTCGTACGGTTCGCCGTGGCGTGACCGTACGGTTCATCCTCGGTCGGGGCGTCTGCGGCAGACCACTGCCGGTCGGGTGATCCTGACGTGTCACCGGGAATGACGAACCGGGCCGATTTGTCGGAGTAGTCGTAGCTGTTGTAGCGGGCCCGGATGCCGAGTCCCTGGATCGGACGCGAGCTGAAGCCGAAATTCAGCATCGTCGTGTTGATCTTGCCGTCCAGCGACAGCTTCGGAAACGACGAGACCTGGTTGGCCGGCGCTCCGGTTCCGGTCAGGATCGCCGTGTTGATCGTGACTGGCAGGAACGGCGCATTCTGCGTCATGGTGCCGAGTGCGACGTCGCCCGACAGGCGAGTCTGGCGTGCGAACTTCAGCAGGAACCCGAACGCGCCACGGCTCGCCTCGTTGTCGGGCGCCGTGCTGAACTGGCCCCGCGAGGGTCCGCCGCTCGGAATCGCCGAGGACGAGAACGGGCGGTCGATGGCGTTGAGCGGGTTGTCGACGACGAGCGAGTTCATCCTGTCGTCGTAGAGGTTCCGGTTGAACGCCCCGTGGATGTTGCCGGCGTTGAACCGGTACTCGGCGCGGACGCCGAAGTCCTGGACGGTTTCGTCCATCGCGTCTGGCACATCGATCGTCGTCGACACGAGGCTGTAGACCGTGCCGCCGCTTGCGCCTCGGTTCCCCGACTTGGATTCACGCATGTAGGTGAACTTGAGGTCGAAGGGCAGCTTCTGGCTGAAGTCGACCTCCACCGTGCCCCGCTTGCGCATGCCCTTGATGTCGACGCTGTTGGCCGCGTCGAGAGATGGGGTGAACAGCGCCAGGTAGTTGGGATACGTCCGGTTCGCCGACGCCATGGCGTCGATCGTGTTCCCGAAGTAGTTGCGCAGCGTGGGGCTCATCGTCCACACGCCGGGGGCCGACAGGCCCAGTAGGGTGTGCCCGTTGTTCCCCATGTTGTGCGGGGTCTGGTTGTAGTCGAAGGCCACGTCGACGAAGTCGAAGTTCGCCCAGCCGGTGTACCGCTGGTCGCCTCGCCGGATGTTGTAGGCCATCAGGTTGAAATCAATCGCGCTGCTTTTCGCGAAGATGTTCGCGAAGGGGATCGACAGCCCGTCCGGAACGTCGCGGTACTCCTGGAACTTCGCCGAGGAGATGTCCTTGACGCCGAGCGACCCGAAGGTCACCTGGCCGCCGCTCTGCGTGGCCGGCGCGTCCTGCGCCGACGCGAAGGTGCCCGCCATGAGGATGCCCATGGCGAAGCAGGCTGCAAGAATCTGTGTTCGCTTCATGGGTTTACCTCAGGAAGAAGGCGCCGGACGGATGGTTGGTTCCGTGCAGCGCGACATGGCAGGTCCGGCAGCTCCGCTCGACGAAGCGCGAGCCGATCACGGGATAGCCGCTGGTGCCGCTGGGGGCCACAACCGCCTTGCCGCCCTGCGCGGTGGTCAGATTGTCGAGGGAGCCGAAATGGCCGGAGCCCGTCAGGTGGCAGTTCCAGCAGAGGTTCGGCAGCTTGTTGAGCAGCAGCCGGCTGTGGTTCGACCCATGCGGGTCGTGGCACGACACGCAGTCCTCGCGAACCGGCGCGTGCTCGTAGATGTAGGGCCCGCGCTTCTCGGTGTGGCAGCTGTAGCACAGATCGTTCACCGAGTCGGCCTTGATCATCTTCGGCGAGGCGCCGTTGTGCGGGTTGTGGCAGCTCGAGCAGCTCACCTTGCCCTCGCGAACCGGGTGATGCGAGGTGCGCATCGTCTTGGCGCGCTCGGACTTGTGGCAGGAGTAGCAGAGCTCGGAGTCGTTCGCATTCTTGAGCTGCGCCTTGGCCGACTTCGCGCTGTGCACCGAGTGGCACTGCGTGCAGGCGACGTTCCTGCGCGAGTGCATGCTGCTCACGTAGTTCGCCTGATTCGCCTTTTCGTGGCACTTCAGGCAGGTCTCGTTCAGTTTGCCGGCCGCGAGCTTCTTGACCGACGGCACCGGGCCGTTCGCCTCGCCGGCCATTTGAGCCTTCGCGTGCTCACCGACGTTTTCATGGCAGTTTGCGCAGCTCTGGTCGAGCTTGGCGTGGCGGGTGTTCGCGAAGACCGTACCAACGGCCAGTTCGTGACAGCCCTGACAGTCGGTGACGCTCCAGGTGGCTGGCGGTGCGCCCGATTGCGCGAAGGCCGTACTGCCTCCGAGCAACATGACGGCCGCCATGAGCGCCAGGACGAACATGGTTCGACGCATCAGTGCATCCCTCTTGGCGTGGATCTGGACCTCATGAAGCCCAGCTCCGAATGATGGAAACAACAGAATGGAACCTACCCGGGTGGTTATGTGCTGCCGGTTGGATTCCGGCCTACGCCCGCCTGATCCGCCGGAGGCGTACTAGGCGAGTACTCGTTGGGGGCGAGCAGGTCAGGTGACTGAGGGGGCCCTGCTGAATTATCGAACAGATTTTGAACCAATGTTCCGAGCAAGTCAAGCCTGGAGTATTGCTTTTCTCATCGATTTCGTCCGGCGCGAGTGTGCATTCTGTAAACTGTTTACCAACAGTAACTTAGATGGTGATGAGGGCAGAGCGACGATCGCTCCGGCGACCATGAATAGGTCCCCCGGGCAGGCACGGTGCCTGCCCGGAGCCAGCCGAGGCGGCTAGAAGCGGTAGTTCACGGACACACGGAAGATATTCGCGTTGTAGTTCGGCACCACGGCGCCCAGGAAGAGGGCCCGATTGGCGCTCGGATCGAGCTGGGGATACACCGTTGCGACGGCGCCCGGCGCTGACGCATACAGCGTTGCGCCGGTCTGCATATACGGCGCAAGCGCATCATAGGCCCAATCAGCCTGATCGAACTTCTGCTTCCAATACATGACGCTGACGGTCACGTTCTTGTCTACGTGATAGTTCAGCCAGGTCTTCCAGGTGGTCGTCGCGTTGAAGACCTGCGGGTAGTTCAGGTACTGGAACTGGGCGAAATTCACCGTCGTGGTGTTGGACGGGAACAGGAGATCGCCGCCCGCCTGCCCTCCCGGGTTCACGGTGAACCCGGAATCGCTGCGGCCCTTGGAGTAGTCGTAGTCGGATCCGATGTCGGCACGGCCCGGCACGAGGGTCCAGCGAAACCCGGCGCGGAGGGTATCGACCTTGTCGTTGATCGTGTTCCAGTACTGGTCCACCGTGTTGGTCGCCACCGGGTTGGTGATCGTGCCGTTGGCCCCGTACCAGAAATTCGTGTTCAGCTTGAAGGTCTCGTAGATGTACCCCGCGTTGACGCTGAACTTGTCGGTCAGCGCGTAGACGAGGTCGACGCCGACGTTCGAAGCGGTGGACTTGCGAAGCCCGATTGACGTCTCCGGGAAATCGCTCGTCACGCCCTGAACCGAGAAGGTCAACGCGGCCGCGTCCACCGGCGTCAACGTGAGCGCCGCGTTGTAGATCGTGCTCTTCTGCTTGGCGACGTCCTTCATCTCGGCGTTGATGTCGAGCGGCCCGCCAGCCGCCCCTTCCGCGGCCTCATCCGGGTCGCGGTTGCTCGGCGTCCGCTTCACGCTCGACACGCCGGCATGAAGCATCGCCCAGCTGAGGCTCGCGTCGAAGGTTCCGCCGAGGGTGGTGTCCTTGACCGTTTTCCAGTTGCGGTCCTCGAAGTCCGTCTCGAGCTGACCGGCGTTGACGCCGATCCTGACGCCGCGAACCGGCGTCACGTGGCCTTCGACCCTGAACTGCCCGCTCTTGAACGCCCGCATGTCCTCTTCGGTCCTGATGCCCGCCGCGCTGTAGCTGGCGCCGCCATCGCTGTTGACCGTGCTGTGGAACACGTACTCCGGCGTCTCGTCCTTCAGGTCGAAGAGCCGGTAGAAGGCGCTGTAGCCGACTACCGCGCTCGGCTCGCCGGAGAAGTTCGCCATGAGAAGCGTCTGCTTCAGCTTGGGATCCACCGTCGAGTATTCAGGCACCAGCGTGAACTTCCCATAGTCGGCCGACGTCGTCGCGAGGTTGAGATTCGGGTTGGTGGCCTGCGGAATCAGCGCCTGGCTCACCGTCATCGTGCTCAGCGAACCCGTCACGCTGATCCGGTGATGGGAAGGCAAGCGGATACCCGCGGTGCCGTCGAAGGTCGTGGCCTTGTTGTTCGGCGCATTCCAGAGCCGGCCCGCGGCGTTCGCATTCGTATTCACGACGGAGGAGCTCCAGAAGAAGTCCGAGTTGTACAGGCGCACGGGATTGTCGACCGTGGTGTAGAGGACGTCGTTGGTGAAGGTGCTGTGCGTGAACGAGGCGTTCACGAACGCGCCGTTCTTCGCGTACTCGACCTCTCCGCGGACATCCGACGTCGTGTACTGAATCGGGTTCGCAATCTCGTCGATGCCCGGCCCGGCCGTGAAGGCCACCGGCTGGTGGCCGTTCCGCGTGTCGCGCTTGTAGGAGACCTTGAAGCTCCAGTTCTCGAGCGCGGCGAAGTCGAGGCCCACTTCGCCGGTCTTGCGCAGGTAGCGCAGGTCGACCGGCTGCGCGCCGAGCATGTAGTCGCGAAGCGACCAGAACCGATCGTCGCCCGAGTTGGCGGGCGCCGCGGGCTCGCCGCTCGCGGGCGACCAGATCCGTTGCTGGCTCGCGCGCATGGCGTCGGGGAGCCTGAGGACGCCCGGCGACACCTCGCTGTAGAGCGTCTCGGCCTTGTTGGAGAACCACCGCGGGTTCTGGTTGAGCGATGCCGAGAAGGTCCACGAGCCGGCCAGGCCTCCCTTGAACGCGGCGTTCTGGTCGTCGAGGCCCAGCTTGTTTCCGTTCAGCGTCATGAAGTAGCCCGACGCGTTCTTCCATTCGTAGTGCACGTCGAAGAGCGTCACGCCCTTCGGCACGATCTCGTACTGCTGGAGCTTCGAGGAGTCGTTGAGGCCCGAGCCTGCCTGGCTGCCGATGGTCACGCTTCCCGTCGACTGGGGTTCCTTGCCGTCCTGGGCCCAGGCAGGAGCCGCGAGCAAGCAACCGGCAATGGCGAGGGAGATGAGAAGGGTGTTGGTGTTCGTCATGGTCGTCTCTCCTCGCCCTTAGCGCTTGAACGTCTGGCCACGAGGATGCATGGAGCCATGGATCGTCAGATGGCAGTTCATGCAGCTCTGGTTGAGGGCGTAGCGGTCGCGGACCGCGTGCGCGTTGCCCATGCCTCCACCGGCGAAGCCGTTGTGGCATTGCACGCAGAGGACGGGCTGCTTGACCTTGAGGAGGAAATCGTTCACGGTGCCGTGCGCGTCGTGGCAGTTCATGCAGTTCTCTCGAACCGGGGCGTGCTCCCACAGGAACGGCCCGCGCTTCTCGGCGTGGCACGAGTAGCAATTCGCGTTGATCGACGGCTGCAGGAGCTGCCGCGGATACGGCGACCCGTGCGGGTTGTGGCAGCTCGTGCAGGTCATCTTGCCTTCACGCAACGGCATGTGGCTCGAGCGCGCAAGCGCCGCCTTTTTCTGCAGGTGGCAGCCCGTGCAGAGCTCGAATTGCGGCTTGGCCAGCAGCGCCTTCGGCACCGCGCCCTTCGGGTGCGGGTCGTGGCAGGTGATGCACGACACGCTGCGGCCATCGTGCGCCGAGCTGCTGAAGTGCTTCTGACCGCCCTTGGTGTGGCACGTGAGGCAGAGGGACGTCACCTCCGAGGTGGTCATCTGTTTTGGGTTCTTCATGCTGCCCTGGCCGCCGCCCGCCGCCACGTGCGCCTTGCTGTCGCCGTGGCAGCCTTCGCATGCGAGCGGGCTGGCCATATGCGGCGTGTTCTTGAACGCGTTGACGATGTCGGTGTGGCAGTCGACACAGATCGCGATGCCCTGGGCGGCCGCCTGAGGCCCGGCCGCCGCGAGCGGGACCGGGGCCATCAGCCACGCCAACCCGAGGGCTGCCGCGACGAGATATGAGAGCTTCCTACCCATTCCGATCCTCCCTGATGAAGCTGCTTGGGCGAGGGCGTCGAACCCACGAATTCGACTCCCCCGATGATGACGAGCCAGGCCGATAGGCAGCACGGCAGGCCGACAGAGGTCTCCTCGACGCTCCATCGACCGCCGGCATCACCGGCCAGGGATGAGACCGCGCTGCCGCGCCGAGCCGCTCGGCGCAGGCGTCAGGCAGGGCGTCGTACAGGACGCCGTGCTTTCCGCATGCAGATAGGCTTACACCGCGGGCGTGCAAGGGGGGCGATGTCCTTTCGAATGCGTCTCGCGACCGTGGGAGCTGCGAGAGTCAAGATCGAGGAGAAGTGCGCGACACCGAAATAACTCCGGGCTCTCCCCTGACCTGGCAACCGGGCTATCTTGGGCAACTAACCCTCGGGGGCCGGTCCACCACGTCGATTTCTGACTCTACTGAACGAGCGTTCACGAGTCAATGAGGCGATGTTCACACATTGAACGTAGTCGGCTCATCGACCCGGATCCCGAAGAACAACCCCGAATCGCCGCTGAGGAGTTTCGCGTTGCGCGTGCGGCCCGAGGCGCGAGCTATTCGATCGCGTGGCAGAGGTCGCAGCTCTGCGAGATGACTTTCCCGTCCTTCGACTTGTGATTGTCGTCGTGGCAGCGGAAGCAGCCAGGGAACGCCGTGTGACCGATGTTGTTGGCATACGTGCCCCAGCCGACGTTCATGTCCGGGAACACGTTGCGCACATACAGGCGCTGGGTCGTCGCGATGGCTTGCTGCACGAGCGCCTCGGGCGCGGAGGGCTGCTGCTCGCGATAGACCCGGGCCAGCTCGTTCGCGATGCCGTCCATCGCTGCCGCGCGCGACGCGTATTTCACGCGCAGGACCCGAACGGCTTCGCGCCGCACGAAGGGCAGCGCCCGTGAGAGCGCGCCGCCGGCGATCGCGGTGTCGACCGCCCGCTCAGCCGACACCGCAAAGGTATGGCTCGGCCGGTTGTGGCAGTCGATGCAATCGAGCGTGCGGGACGGAATCGCCGCCAGTTGCCCGTCGGTCATCGCGTCCGTCTTGAACTCGACGACGTGTCCCTTGCCATCGTCGAGCTTGACATACGGGATCACCTGGCGCTTGTCGTCGGACGCCTTGTATTCGATCCGGTTCATCGCCCCGACGTGCCAGTGGATCCCGGTCGCGGTGCCCTGCGCCACGCTGACCCCGCCGATGTGCAGGCGCAGGCTGGTCTTGCTCTCCGTGTTGGCCTGGTCGTCGGCGTACTCGCGCACCTCGAGGATCTTGTCGCCGTGGAATTTCTCCGGCCAGTGACACTGCTCGCAGGTGTCGCGCGCCGGCCGCAGGTCGGTGACCGGCGAGGGAATCGGCCGCGAGAACGTGTTGAACGTTACGGCGAACACCTGCCGGGTGCCCGACATCTTGGACTTGACGAACCAGCTCGCGCCGGCTCCGATGTGACACTGGATGCAGAGCACGCGCGAGTGCGGACCCTCCTGGTAGCCGGCGAATTCGGGCTCCATGACCTGATGACAGAGCTGGCCGCAGAAGCCGACCGAGTCCATGTACTCAACGCCCTTGTAAGCCGCGACGGTGATGATGAGCAGGTTCGCGAGGGTCGCGAGGAGGAACACGAACGTCGTTCGGCGCTGCCACCCCTCGTTGAGGTCGATCTTCGGCCAGTGCGGCCACCAGCCGCCGCCCGCCCGCCGGCGGCGCCGCTCCAGCCACGCGCCAACCGGCATGATGACCAGCCCGACCACGAAGAGGCCGGGCAGCACGACGAAGAACAGCATCCCGAGATACGGGTTGCTGTGCATGCCGAACAGATCGAGGACGAAAAACGCGACGAACAGCAGCGCGCTCGACGTGGTGACGGCGGCGCCGAAGATCGAGATGGCGTTTCGAACGAGTGAGAAATGCGCCGGCTTCTCCATGCGTGCTCCGATTCGGCTGCGACGTGACAGGCGAACGCTATCTCAGGACGGCGTACAGAATCAGCCCGACCATCAGGAGCCCGAGAACGACCGCCGTGCCCCCGACCAGCCTGGCCACCCGGTACACCCACCGGGGCGCGGCGCCGACGGCCAGCCCTTCGAGGCGGCCTTCCGCCTGGAGGCGCGCCATCTCGTCCTGCCGCTCCTCGATCATTTCCTGCCGGGTGACCCGTCCCGTGAAGATCACCGAGTCCATCGGGAACTTCTCGGGGCGCAGGTGCCCGTTGAAGAAGTGAATCGTGAAGATGAAGCAGACGGCGAGCAGCGCCTCCTCGCCGTGGATGAGCATCGCGATGTTGAACATCCACCCTGGAATTACGTGCGAGAAGAACTCCGGGAACCAGAGCACCAGGCCCGATCCCCCGATGATGCCCATGCCCCAGAAGACGGCCCAGTAGTCGAATTTCTCCCAGTAGGTGAAGTGATCGAATCGCGGCTGCCTGCCGAGCCCGATGAACCACCGCATGTGCGCGATGAGCTCCCGGATGTCGCGAGGCTGCGGCACCATCGACGACGGGCCCCACAGGATCGACAAGTCCTTCTGAAGGAAGACGCGCTGCCCGATCCGCACCAGGTGCGCGATGAACACCGCGATCATCACCGTCGCAAAGGTCCGGTGAAGCACGCCCGCCGATCGGAATCCACCGAACACGCGCGCGAGGCGTCCGGCCCACGCTTCGTGGCTGAAGAGCAGCGGCAATCCCGTGAAGGCCAACCCCAGGAAGCTGAGCATGAGCAGGCCGTGCATGAGGCGGTCCGCGCGGTCGAACCGCCAGTAGTGCGTGGACTCCCCGTTACTGGTCATCGCCGTCCTCCCGGCTGTCGTGTTCGCCCTTGTCTCCATGCCGCCCGGCGGCCTTCAGTTGAAGCCCGCGGCCGAACCAGAGCGCGGTATGGATGCCGAAGAACACGAAGACGCCCAACAGCAGGAGTTGCATGAATCGGGCGGCGTAGTACAACCACGGATTCCGCGCGCGGTTCTTGTGATCCGCGTGCGGATCGTATTCGGCGAAGCTGGCCGTGGCGGAGGTGTGGCACTTGCGGCAGGTTTCGAGCCGCTGTTGGTCCGAAATGGTCGAGCGCGGGTCGGCCATCGGGAAGATCAGGTGCGATGAGTGACAATCCGCGCAGGTGGCCACGCGCGTGAAGCCGAGCGCTGTCACCTGGCCGTGGAACGTGTCTCCGAAGGTCTTCAGCGACTCCTCGTGGCACGTTCCGCACTCCCGGACCACCTCGAGCCTCCACGCGTCCACGTCTGCCCGACGGATCTGGTGGGCCGTGTGGCAGTCGGCGCACACCGGCACCAGCGGACTCCCCTTCTCGAGCAACGCGCCATGGATGCCCGTCAGGTACTGCCGCACCACGCCCTCGTGGCACTTGCCGCAGGTCGCGGGGACGTTCCGGCGGAAGATGTGGCTGGCCGTGTCGGTCCGGCGCCGGATGTCGTGGTTCCCGTGGCAGTCGGTGCAGGTGGGCGCCACGCTCAAGCCGCTCTTGATGAGCGCGCGTCCGTGGATGCTGTCCTCGAAGAGCGCGACGACGTTGCCGATGGCGATCTTCCCGCGCCGGATGATCTCCTCGTTTCCGTGGCAGCGCCCGCAGGTTTCGAGGAGGTTCAGGTGGTGCGTGCGAGACTCGGGATCGCCTGAAGGCTTGATGTCGTGCATGCCGTGGCAGTCGGCGCAGGTGGCGGCCACGAGATTCCCGGCCTGGCGGCGGGCCTGGGCGTGGACACCCACGTCGTACGCCGCCGACGCCTTGTCGTGACAGGCCGCGCACTGCGCGGGCGCGAGCTTCTCCGCGTGCGGGAATTCTGAGGCGGTCGCGAGGTCGACGTGACAGCTCACACAGGTGATCCCGCTCAGGCCATGGATTGAGGCGGCAAAGGTCTCGGGGACGACGACAATCGGTCTGCCGTCCGACCGCTTGGCATCCTTGTCGCTGTGACAGGCCAGGCAGTCGTCGTTGCTCGGGCTCTTCTGCGGCGGTTGCGTGCCGGCCCATCCCCCAGTCGCGTTCAGCAACAGCCCGAGCGCCGCCGCGAAGGCGCTTCGTTTGAGAATGATGTGCATCCGTGTCTGCCCCGGCGTCAGCCGCCGGCCTGACGAGCCCTGTTCGCCGCCTTCATTGGACAGACTCCCTGGTCGAAGCGGGAGGGCGTGCCCTGCTATGCTGGCGGGAATGGACTGGCCGGTCCGGACGGACGTCGATCAGCGGTGGAAGTGCGGGGGCCTTCAACGAATCAGTTACCTTCAGCGCCTGCCGGAGCGCCCGCCCGCGACCGACGAGCGATCGGCAGGGAGCGCCACCCGGCGGCGCCATCCTTCACAGGGTCCGCAGGCGGAACCCCGACAGTCCCGAATGTGCGTGTTCGCGCACCGCCGTCGCTTCGCGCGACGTTCGCTGACAGTACTTCAAGCCGTGGCCGCACCGCAACCAGATTGAGCCGCCACCTTCACTGGCCGATGGCGGGCGCGCATCGGCCTGGCCACTCGTCCCGCGGCTCCCAGTTGGCGCAGTCAACGCATCGATCGATGCTCGTCGAACCCGCCCGCCGTTTCTCGACCTGACAGGTCCACCGCTTCATCCACTGATCGAGCCAGACAGGCGCCGGCGCCGACGGACGGTATTCGCTCCATCGGCAGGTCCAAGGGGTGCGCTCGCTCCTCATGGAAGATCCTCTGACGTATCTTGCGTTGGGGACTCGGAGAAGAACTGACCGAAGGAAGGGTCCGCTTGCCGTCGGCCCCTCCTTCGTCGAACTAGCAGCTTATCAGGACTCGCATACGATCCGCCGCTCGGAAGAATCGCCCTGTGGAATTAGGGTCTGGAAGGATCGATAAAAAGTGGATCGACACGACCGGCCGTTTCATGGGCTGACCGGCCGCGGTGGGTAAAAGAGGATACCTATGCGCGAACCTCCCGAGCGGCAAGATCGCTGCGTCTAGCGCAAGCTCTAAGCTACACATCGCCATGGGAATGAGAAGACTGTATTAGGATCCCGGCCCGTTGTCTACGAGTATATTCAAAGCGCATACCAGTCTGGAATCTGGCCACATTCCGGCAGATGGCGGCCCGGCTCTGGCGTAAGCCCGTCACTTCGGTGGTCCGGCGGCGGACGATTCGCCGAATTCCCGTCATGCGCGGGCGGATGACTCCTCCCCGCCCGACCGCCGAATCCCCGCCCCGTGAAGTCTGGATGCACAAGCCGACGACCGAAAATCCGTCCGCGGCTTCCAGCTATCCGCCCGCCCGGCCCCCTGGCCTAGCGGAGTGCCAGCGGCCGCTTCTTGAGCAACCGGAACTGCGCCCCGCGCTGGACCTGGTCCGCGAGATAGCAGATTTCTCCGCACTGAATCGAGAAATGGTAGCCGAACTCGCGCTCGCGACCCGACACGTCCTCCCACTCATCGTCGAGACCGAGGATGGCATTGGCGGCTGCCGCAAGCTGGTCCGCGCTCGATCCAGGGAATCGCTTCTGAAGCACGGCGAGTACCTTTTCACGGTCGATCATGGCTTCGCTCTTGTCCCGGGGACGGTTCTGCCAGACGCAATCCCGGTGCCAGAGTGAGCCATTGGGAAGCGACGGCTTCGGCCGGCCGATGCTCAGGAGTGATCTCGTGAAGTGTTCAAGAAGCCGACACCCGGACCTCGGGTGCGGGCTTTCGGAAGTGCTGAGGGCGTCGACGCCAGGCGAATAGCGGCGCGGCCGCCAGGCGGGCGGCTCGGCGATAGGCCTCGTAGATCCAGAATCGCGCGTCCCTCGCCGCCAGCAGCGCGGTGTCATCGGGGTTTACGACCAGGCTGACTTCGATGTTCGGCGCCGCCCCGACCGGAATCCAGTTCCTTCGGCATGCCTCGTAGACGTGCGCCATGACCCGGCGCATGTCCTCATAGACCGGCGGCGCCACATCCTGCATGTCGGAGCCTGCTGTCGGCCGGAAGATGCAGACGGTCGGAAACGCCCCCATGTCTGCGATGAGGTCGATGGCCTTGAGCGTCTGCTCGATCGGCTCGATACCCGCGATGATTTCGCCCGACACCGCGCCCCTGGGCATCTGGCGAGCGCAGTAGCGCATCGCGTCGAGGAACAGCGCCTGGCCGAGCATGCGTTCCTTGCCCGGGCAGATCTCCGCGAACACGGCCGGGTCCAGGAACTCTACGCAGAACGAGAGATGATCCACGCCGAGATCGATCAGCCGGTCGTACCGGGAAAACTCGCGCTCGGGGGCAAGCTGGACGCCGACCAGCATGCCGACGTGTTCCTTGATCGCCCGGATGTAGGGTTCGGTCCACGCGATGCCGCGGGTGCCCTGGAAGCCTCCGTTGAGGTGCACGAAGCTGACGTCCGACTCCTCGCGCGCCGCCCAGCAGGTCTCGACGATATCGGAGACGGCCTTGTCGGCGGACTCGTTTTCCC
Organism: uncultured Acidobacteriota bacterium; assembly: GCA_963695795.1. GTDB lineage: Bacteria > Acidobacteriota > Vicinamibacteria > Vicinamibacterales > JAKQTR01 > CAVOHU01. The sequence continues at coordinate 488,836 of CAVOHU010000006.1, forward strand.
CGACATTCTGACCCGTCGTGCAGAAACGGCAATTGATCGGCGGATCGTAGTTCCAGAAGGTGCAGACGAGATTGACGTAGATGCCGAGGTAGGTCCCCTGCAGGACGCCCACCTGCCGCATCGGGATATCACGGGAGGTCTGGCGGCCGTACCAGGCTGGTTCGGCTGGAATCCGGACCGGGTAGCACTCACCAGTCTGTTCGTTCCGAATCTCGTAACCTTCGCCCGGCGAGCCGGCCAGCGCGTAGGGGGACTTCTGCGCGAACGACTCGACGACGGGTATGTTGACCCAGATTTCCGGCTTGAGCCAGCTGTCGGTCGGCAGGACCACTTCGAGGCCGGATCCGAGGCCGGCCCGAGTCCGCGAGATCCCTCGAGCCCCCTGCAGCGACACGGACGCCGGGATCCTCATCCCTTTGCAGAAGAGATCGATCTCGAGCTCGCAGGCGTTGAGTGCCATTGCGGGATCCTCCAGGTGGGAGCCCGGGAAGCCAACCGGCGTCGACGGCCAATCGCGGCGATCTTACTCCGAGAGCCGCCTGACCGGCGAGGCTCCCGCGCCAGCTCGGATGCGCACCTGGCTGCCTGGCATCGTGCGCCCGCAGCGACCTGTTACAATTCGTCCCATGAGTCTCATGCGACGCGTTCTGCTCTCGGCGTCGGCGAGTCCGTGGCTCCGGCGCCGTGCTCCGCGCATCGCGGCGGTGCGGCGCGGGGTCTCGCGGTTCATGCCAGGCGAGGATATCGATGCCGCCATCAAGGCGCTCGCCCTGCTCGCCCCTTCCGGCGTCGGCGGGATCGTGACCCACCTCGGCGAGAACATCACCGATCGCGCCGAAGCCGACGAGGTCGTGCGCCACTATCTCATGGTCCTCGACCGAATCACGCAGTCCGGTCTCGACACTCACGTGTCGGTCAAGCTCACCCAGCTCGGACTCGATCTCGGTGAGGACGTCTGCCAGAAGAACCTGGACTCGATCGTGCGCCGGGCCCAGGAACTCGGCAATTCGGTGACCATCGATATCGAGCAGACCGCGTACACGGATGCCACAATCAACATCTACCGCCGGCTGAGGCCGGCGTACCCCGGCCTTGGCCTCGCGCTGCAGGCGTACTTGAGGCGCACGCAGCGCGACCTCGAGTCACTGCTTCCACTCGGTCCATACATCCGCCTGGTCAAGGGGGCCTATAACGAGCCGCCCGAAAAGGCGTTTCCCAGCAAGTCCGACGTCGACGCCAACTATCTCGAGATCGCCCGGAATGCACTCAGGCCGGACGTGCTTCGCACCGGTACGCACTTCGGATTCGGCACGCACGATCCGGTCCTTCTGCGCGCGATCCAAACGGAAGGCGCCGCCGCCGGGCTCGCGCCGCGGCAGCTGGAGTTCCAGCTCTTGTATGGGATTCGGCGCGACGAGCAGTTGCGGCTCGCCAACGACGGGCACCACGTCCGGGTGCTCGTCAGCTACGGCGAAGCGTGGTACGCCTGGTACATGCGGCGGCTGGCTGAACGACCCGCCAACGTGTGGTTCGCCTTGCGGCACGCGATCCGGTAGCGCGCCATCCGCGGCGGCAGCCCGGCGGGTGTTGGCGAAGGCTCGTACCGCACGAGGGCGTTCCACTCGGCCCGTCGTGTCGTAGAATAGGCGCACCTTTCGTGATGTCCCGGCCGGTCCCTCTGCCGCAGAGGTCCCCACTCAGGGCCGGCTGAATGCGCGCCCGCCCCTCACGCGCCCCGGGATGCCCCACCGTCCGCCCGTCGTGAACGAGGCAGTGAGAGCCTCCGGTCGGCGGCAGTTATGACGGCCGTCATAGCCAACGGGCCGGTGCGGCGTCATTCTTCCGCGTGAGACGTATCGCCTATGGCCATCCCCGCGCGTCTTCCCGATCTCGATCACTGGAAAGCCCAGGTCAAATGCCAGGCCGGTTGCCCCGTGGCGACCGATGCGGGCCGATACGTGCAGCTCATCGCGGACGGGAGGCACGAGGACGCCTACCTCGTGGCGCGCGCGCCGAACCCGTTTGCGTCCGTCTGCGGCCGAGTTTGCGCGGCGCCATGCGAGGACGCCTGCCGGCGTGGCGCGATCGACCAGCCGATCTCGATCCGAGCGCTGAAGCGCTATGTCACCGAACAATACGGTGTCGAATCCACCAGGCCCGACACCCAGGACCGTCTTGGCAGCGAGTTGATCGCCGAAGGCAACAGGTACAGCGGGCACCTCCCGGTTGCTGGCGGGATCTCCCCTCGAGCGGCGGGATCGAAGGTGCGCGTCGCCGTCATCGGGAGCGGCCCGGCGGGCATGGCTGCCGCCCACGACCTGGCCCGCCTCGGCTACTCGGTTACGGTGTTCGAAGCTGCCGGAGAGCCGGGAGGAATGGTCCGGTACGGCATCCCGGAGTACCGCCTTCCGCGATCACTGCTACGGTCCGAGATCGACAAGATCGTGTCGCTCGGCGTTACGCTGCGGCTCGACTCGCCCCTGACGGATGCCTACGGTCTGGCTGAACTCCGTCGTGACGGCTTCGAAGCGATCTTCCTCTCGGTCGGCGTCTCGAAGGGCCGCGATCTCCAGGTGCCTGGTGTCGACCTCGACGGCGTCGTCAAGGCGGTCGACTACCTGTTGCACGTGAACCGTGGCTATCGGATGGATCTGGGCCGCAGGGTGGTCGTGATCGGGGGCGGATTCGTCGCCTTCGACGCGGCGAGGACGGCGCTGCGGCTCGGCGACGAGGGCGGCGTCGTCGCCGAGATGGCCGCCGAGTCGGAGGCGCGCGTGAAGGAAGCGTTCGATTCGGCCCGGTCGGCCATCAGGGCCGGCGCGACGGAGGTGACGGTCGTCTCGCTCGAGAGTTTCGACGAAATGCCGGTGCTCAAGACCACCCAGGGACACGAGGAGTTCGAAGAGGCGAAGAAGGAAGGCATTCGCTTCATTCCGCGCCGGGGGCCGCTCCGATTCCTCGGCACCGGCCGGTTGTCGGCGATCGAGCTGCGAGGGGTCGCGTCGGTGTTCGACGGCGACGGCCGGTTCGCACCGGTGTACCGGAACGAGGATCTCACGACGATCGACGCGGATGCCTGCATCCTCGCCATCGGTCAGCGGGCCGATCTGTCCTTCCTCAAGCCCGCCGATGGCGTGACCCTGACGCCCTCGGGCACGATTGCGGTCCATCCCGAGACGCTCGCGACATCCGCCCAGGGCGTATACGCGGGAGGCGACGTCGCGTTCGGGCCCCGGAACCTCATCGAGGCCATTGCCAACGGAAAGCGTGCCGCCCGCTCCATCCACGAGTTCCTCTCCCGGGGACACGCGTCGGCCGTGTCGGCGATCGACATCGAGAAGATCCCGACGCGCGACTACCGGATGATCGCAGGGTTCGAGCTGGGCGACAGGGTCGCGCCGCCGACGCTCGATGTCGGGCGCCGCACCGGAATCGCCGAGGTCGAGACCGGGTACCGCGAGAGCGAGGCGCGACAACAGGCTGCCAGGTGCCTCGTGTGCCACGTCCAGACGATCTACGACCCGGAGCGTTGCGTGTTGTGCAACCGGTGCGTCGACGTCTGCCCGGAATACTGTCTGGCGATTGTGCCGTTCGACGATCTCGACCTCGATCCGCAGCTGAAGGGGACGCTCGCGGCCCGTACGGCGTCGGCCGGCCTGCCACTTTCGGCCATGGTCAAGGACGACACGAGATGCATCAGGTGCGGGCTCTGCGCCACGCGCTGCCCGACTGATGCGATGACGATGGAGCGCTTCACGATTACCGAGCGGTTTGCCGATCCGGGCGGAAGCGGTGAGGCAGCCTCCCGGGCAACGCAGGCTCTGCCATGAATGACAACAACAACCGACGGCAGTTCCTCCTGAAGATCGGCACCTTCGCCGGAGTGGCCGGGCTTGCCTATCAGGGAGCCGCGTCGCTGCGATCGCTTGTGCCTAATGTCTCCTACGACGCGCCGACCATCGTCAAGCTCGGCCTCCCGCAAGATTTTCCAGACGGGTTGAAGTTCCTGCCGGACGAGCGGCTGTTCGTCTTTCGCGAAGGGAAGACGTTCCACGCGATCTCGGCGGTGTGCACGCATCTCGGGTGCACGGTCCGAGCGGAAGCGCTTTCCCAGATCGAGACCATGACGGCCGGCGGTCAGCCGCTCAGGATGACGCATCGTTTTCTGTGTCCGTGCCACGGGTCCCGTTATCACGGGGACGGCACGAACGTCTCGGGTCCCGCGCCCCGGCCTCTGGCGTGGTTCCACCTGTCGGTTGCCCCCGACGATGGCGAGCTCGTCGTCGATCTGGCCCAAGAAGTCGGCCACGACTTTCGACTCACCGTCGCGTAAGGAGCCGTCATGAGCCTGCGTGCATCATCGCGCACGTCCCGACAGGAAGCTCCAGGCGTGCATTCGCGGCGGGGCTGGAGCGTGCGTCCTCAGTCGGATCGACAAGCCGGCGACGCCATCGTCGCGAACTTCCTGCTGCACTGGTTTCCGGCGAAGACTGACAAGCGGTCGCTCGACTGGACCTATTCGTACTGGCTCGGCACGGTATCGGCTGCCCTGCTGCTGCTCCTGGTGCTGTCGGGCCTGCCGCTGCTCTTCCTCTACATTCCGTCGGTCGAGCGCGCCTACGCCTCGATCAAGGACATCGAGTACGCCGTCACCTTCGGATCCTGGATCCGATCGGTCCACAGGATCTCTGCGCACTTGATGGTCGTGGCGGTCTTCCTCCACTTGGTCCGCGTGTTCCTGACCGGCGCCTACAAGAACGGTCTCGGACAAGGCCAGCGCCGCGAGTGGAACTGGGTGATCGGCACCGCCATGCTGCTGCTGACGCTGTTCCTCTCGTTCACCGGCTACCTTCTGCCGTGGGACCAGCTGGCATTCTGGGCCGTGACCGTCGGCACGAACATCGCGTCCGCCGTTCCCGGAATCGGGCCGACCCTTCGCGAACTGCTGATCGGAGGGCGGACAATCGATCAGCCCACGCTGATCCGCTTCTATGTGCTGCACATCATCGTGCTGCCCGGCGCGCTCGGCATGCTGCTCGCCTACCACATGTGGCGCGTCCGGAAGGACGGAGGCCTGGCGCGCACCGACGCGACGCCGCGGAAGGTTGCCGTGTCCGATGCACGCCCGGCGGCGATTCCGACGAAGACCTACACACTGCTTGGCGTCGCCCGCGGGACGTCGCCGGAAGTCAACGTCCGTTCGCTCGACGCCGAAGACACGACGGTGAACTCGGTTCCGGATCTCACCCGCCGCGCGCTCATCGTGACGCTCGCCACCATTGCCGTCGTCAGCATCCTGTCGGTCATAGTTCGTTCCCCGCTGGAAGAAGCCGCCAACGCCCTCGTGACGCCCAACCCCGCGAAGGCGCCGTGGTATTTCCTCTGGCTGCAGGAAATCGTGACCGACACGACGATTCACCTCGGGTCGCTCACCATCAACGGCGCGCTCATCGGCGGCGTGATCGTGCCGGGCCTGCTCGTGGCGCTCTTGACGGTCTGGCCGTGGCTCGATCGCAGCCCGCGGGCGGAGGCCGGCGCCTGGTTCGCCCCGGGCCGCCGAACCCAGAACCTGGTCTTCCTGGCCCTGGTGGCGGCCGTCGTGTTGCTGACGATCGTCGGCACCTTCATGCGCGGGCCGTACTGGAATTTCTTCTGGCCGTGGCAGAGCTGGCCGGAGATCCCCACGAGGCTCTGACGATGGAACAGCGGACTTCATCCCCATACGCGCGGCGGGATCGGCCGATCCTGGCGGTCGTCGGACTGCTGCTCGTCGCGTCGACGATCCTGTTCACGATGAACGACCGCGAGCACGAGTGGCGGTACTACCAGTACCGGTTCCGGCAGATGGTCGCCGAAAAACTCGGGGCCGACAAGGCGAAGACGGTGCCCGCCGGACTCCAGCAGATCTGGGTGCCGTCGCTCGGGCATGCGGACCGCTGCGTCACCTGCCACCAGGCCGGGTCCTGGAGGGGATTCGAAACCGCGGATGAGCCGTATCGAACCCATCCGGCGGAGCCTCTGAAGCAGCACCCGCCCGAGACGTTCGGATGCACCTCGTGTCACGGAGGTCAAGGCTGGGCCGTCGATGCCGACCCGGCGCACGGGCCAGTGGCGTTCTGGGAGGAGCCGCTGCTCGGCGCGACGCTCGGCGAGGCCTACGGGATCGTCGATGACAAAGCCGCCCTGCTGCAGATGAACTGCAACGTGTGTCATCGCTTCGATCGGGAGACGAAGGGCGCGGCCGCGATCAACCTGGCCAAGCAGCTCGTGCGGGACAAGGGATGCCGCGCGTGCCACGTCATCAACGGCCGCGGCGGCACGATCGGGCCCGATCTCACCTACGTGGGAGACAAGGCCCCCGAGCAGTACGACTACGGCCGATTGTCGGGCCAGAAATCGGCGTTCGCGTGGCACGTGGCGCACTTCAAGGACCCCCGCGCGATGATTGCCGACACCGTGATGCCCAACTTCCACCTGAGCACGAAGGAGGCGCAGGCCCTCGCCATGCTCGCGCTCTCGTGGCGCAAGGCGCCCGTGCCGGCAGATCTTGTCGCCGGCGTGCCTCGCACCGATCCGCGAACCGCCGAGGAGGCCGAAGCGGAGCAGCAGATGAAGACCGGCCCCGGCGCGTGGTTCGTCTCGACCGGGTGCTTCGTGTGCCACTCCATCCAGGCGCTCGGCGTCAAGAGCCCGGCGCAGATCGGACCTGACCTGTCCGCGGCCGTCGAGGACGTGCAGAGCCGGTTCGGCCGCACGATCGACGACTTCCTGGCGAGCCCCACCGGGACGATGTCAGTGGTTCTGTCGAGACAGATCGTGCTGACACCCGAGCAGAAGGCCATCGCGATCCAGAAACTGCGCGAGGCGTTCGCCGAGTATCAGAAGCAGAAGGCGCAGGCGGCCGGCAAGGCGCCATCGCCCAGCCACGAGCATTGAACGGTCCTTCGTGGGACGTCATCCAGGTTGTCGGGAACGCCAGCCGATCGGCTGGTGCACTTCTGGAAGGAGACCGTGCATGGCAAGACATCGCACCCTCGTGCTCTCCGGCCTCGCGGTGGTGATCGGTCTCGGCTTCGCTCTGTGGAGCTGCGCGCCGAGCGCCCCCAAGAGCGCAAAGAAAGCGGCCGCCGGCACGTCCGACGCGGCCGTCGCCGCCCAGCGGACCTACGTCCCGCCGGGCGATCTCGACGAGTACTACTTCTTTGCGTCGGGCGGCCACTCGGGCCAGGTGTATGTGTACGGCGTGCCGTCGATGCGCCACCTCTCGACCATCCCGGTGTTCACGCCCTACCCGGCAACCGGGTACGGGTTCGACGACGATTCGAAGGCCATGCTCGGCGGCTTGACATGGGGCGACGTCCATCACCCGTCGCTCTCGGAGACCGCTGGTGACTACGACGGCCGGTGGCTCTTCGTCAACGACATGAACGGCCGCCTCGCGCGCATCGATCTGCGCGACTTCAAGACGAAGCAGGTGTTCGGCCCGGTGCCCAACGTGTCGGGCAACCACGGCTCGGCTTTCGTCACGCCGAACACCGAGTATTCGATGATGGCGTCGCGCTTCTCGATTCCCATCCCCAAGGGCACTCCGGCTCCAATCGACAGATACGCCACCGACTACAAAGGTGTCATCGCGGCGATGAGGATCGATCCGAAGTCCGGCCAGATCTCGATGGGCTGGGAGATCCTGATGCCGCCTTTCGATTTCGACCTTGGCGACGCGGGCAAGAAGGTGTCCGACGGGTGGATGTTCTGGACCTCGTACAACGCCGAGCGGGCGACTGGCAAGCTCGAAGTCACCGCATCGCAGCGTGACCGCGACTACATCGCGGCCGTCGACTGGAAGGCGGCCGAGCGGGCCATCGCCGAGGGCAAGGGCGATCTGACCGGCGGCGCAAAGGTCCTCGATCCGAAGAAGGTACCGGGCCTCGTCTACCTGATGCCATGCGGCAAGTCGCCGCACGGGGTCGACGTCAGCCCCGACGGCAAGTGGATTATCGGGTCGGGCAAACTGGCCAGCATCACGACCGTCTTCAACATCGAGAAGATTCAGACCGCGATCCGCAACAAGGACTTCAGCGGAGACGAGGATGGCATCCCGGTGCTGAAGTACGAGTCCATCAAGGAGGTCGAAGTCCAGATCGGACTGGGTCCGCTGCACACGCAGTTCGGGCCAGACGGCTACGCATATACGTCTCTCTTCGTCGACAGCGCGATCGCCAAGTGGAAGCTGGGCACGTGGGAAGTCGTGGACAAGGTGCCGATGTCGTATTCGATTGGGCACCTGTCCGCCGCGGAAGGCGACACGGTCAGCCCCGATGGCAAGTACCTCGTCGGCCTCAACAAGCTCTCGCACGGCCGGCATCTCTCGGTCGGGCCGTCGCAGCCGGAATCGTCGCAACTCGTGGACATCACCGAGGAGAAGATGAAGCTCCTCTACGATGCGTTTACCGAGCCCGAGCCGCACTATGCGCAGATGGTGAAGGCGGACAAGCTCCATCCGATCGAGGTGTATCCGAAGGAAGAGAACAAACACCCCCTGGCCGTCTGGGACGTGAAGGATGCCGGTGTCACGCGAAACGGGAACAAGGTGACCGTGAAGATGGTCGCCGTCCGCTCGACGCTCACCCCGACGGCCTTCGAGGTCAAGCAGGGCGACATCGTCACGGTGGCCATCACGAACATCGAGCAGACGACCGACGAACTGCACGGGTTCGGCCTGCTCGACTACAACATCAACGTCGTCGTGGATCCGGGCGAGACCAAGACGGTCACGTTCAAAGTGGACAAGACAGGGGTGTTCCCCTTCTATTGCACGAACTTCTGCTCGGCGCTGCACCAGGAAATGCAGGGCTACCTCATCGTCAACAAGTAGCGGGGACGGCCGGGCGGAGGCGGACCGACCGCCTTCCGCCCGGCACGCTCTCGGGCGCCCCTGCCGGAGTCACACATGCGCGTGTTCGACAACACGACTCGCCTGCTTCAGCGGCCGCTCGGAGGCGGTCCCCGCGCGGCGCTGGTGGCGTCGGCCGTGCTGACCGCGTCGATCTATCTCTTCCCCCTCTGGAGCCTGACGATGTTCGCTCCGCAGTACCCGGACGGGCTGCGGCTCTACATCTATAGCTACGCGCTCGAGGGAGGAAACCAGGGTGAGGACGTGAAGGAGATCAACGTCCTCAATCACTACATCGGGATGAAGGACCTGGCCAAGGAGGACTTCACGGAGTTCAAGTGGCTCCCGTTCGTCGCGGGAGCGCTGGCCCTGCTCTTCCTCCGGGCGGCGGTCCACGGCACCCTCGGGCACCTCATCGACGTGCTCGTGATGTACGTATATTTCTCTGCCTTCGCCCTCTGGTCGTTCGGATTCAAGATGTACACCTACGGTCATGACCTCTCGCCCACCGCGGCGGTGAAGGTCCCGCCGTTCATGCCGCCGATGTTCGGCTACAAGCAACTGGCGAACTTCGAGGTCTACTCGTATCCCCACGTGGCGAGCTACGCGCTGGCGGCGGCCGGGGCGCTGCTCTTCGTCGGGCTGTGGCTCGGGTTGAGATCGCGCCAGACCACACCGGGCGCCCCATGATGCCGATCGCGTGGCTCATCGCGGGTGTTGCGCTCGTTGCCCAACCCGGCAGCGAGCACGCGATCGCGCCAGGCGCGCTCGAAGGCCGTCCCGCCGCGCGCGCCACCTCGCCGCTGCAGGCGCAGATCGATCGGGCCGATCCCGGGCAGACGATCGAGATCGGCCCGGGACGGTATCTCGGCGACCTATTCGTCGATCGGCCTCTTCGCCTGGTCGGCCGCGGGCACCCGTTGCTCATCGGATCGGGCGGCGGCAGCGTGATCCGCGTACGCGCGCCCGATGTCACGATCGAGGGATTCGACATCGACGGACGACACGGCGGAGACGTCGATCACGATTCTTCGGGCATTCACACCACGGGGCCTCGAACTTCCGTGCGCAACTGCCGCATCTGGAATGCGGTGTTCGGCGTGTACGTGCGCGAGGCGCCGGGCGCCTCGATCGAGTCCACCGAAATCCGTGGTATTCCCGGCATCGCATTCGGCGAGAAGGGCTCGGGCCTCCACATCTACAACACCGACGGGTTCAGGTTGATTGGAAACACCATTGTCGACGCGAGGGACGGTATCTACATCCAGTCTTCCCCGCACGGCGTGGTGCTCCGCAACCGGGCCGAACACCTGCGGTACGGGCTGCACTACATGTACTCCGACGACAACCTGTTCGAGGACAACCGGTTCGAGCACTGCGACGCCGGCACGGCCATTATGTACTCGCGGCGGATCACGTTCAGGCGCAACGCGTTCGTCCACAATCGCGGGTTCGCCTCGGTCGGGCTGCTCTTCCAGGCCTGCGACGATGTCATCGCCGAATACAATCTCGTGGCGGACAACGCGCGCGGCATTTTCCTCGAGGGCGCGAATCGCAACCGGTTCACGGGCAATATCGTCGGGCAGTCGGACACCGCAATCGTGCTGTTCGATTCGTGCGCGAAGGTCCGGTTCGAGGGCAACTCGTTCGTCGGCAACCTGACTCCGCTGTCGCTCGTCGGCCGCCGGACGGACACCGTCTTCGAGGGCAACTACTGGTCAGACAGTGACGAGCCGGATCTCGACGGCGACGGACGCTCCGACAGGCCGTACCGGGTATCGAGCGTCTTCGATCATCTCCGCGGCAATCTCACGGCCGCCGACCTGTTTTCACGCGGGTTCGTCGCCTCCGCCGTCGCGGCAGCGGAACGGAGCTTCCCCATCCTCGACCCGGTTCCGGTTCTGGACCGCGCGCCGCTCTCGCGCCCGCCGGTCCTGCCTTCGGTGCCCAAGCCCGGCGCCTCGAACGATGCGGCTAATGCCGCCGGACTCGTGGCCTCGGCGGCCGCGCTGGTGTTCGGCATCGGAATGGCGGTCGGATTCCGGCCGAGGCGACACTCGACGAGCGTCCGACCATGATTGCGTTCGAACGGTTCCGCAAGACGTACGGCGGCCATGTCGCCGTCGAGGATCTCACGCTCGGACTCTCCCGCGGAGAGGTCGTGGCGATGATCGGGCCGAACGGATCAGGCAAGACCACGACGCTCAAGGCCGCCGCCGGGCTGATCCACCCGACCTCCGGCCGCGTGAGGCTCGGCGTGCCAGGCAGCGACGCCTCGGACCCGGAAGCTCGTGAACTGCTTTCGTTCCTTCCGCAGCGCGTCGCGTTTCCGGAAGCACTGACCGGCCGCGAGGTCGTCGAGTTCTACCGCTCGCTTCGCCACGTGGCCGGAGAGCGGACCCGCGAGGTGCTGCATTTCGCATCGCTGAACGGCTCGAGCGATCGCCTCATCGGGACGTATTCAGGCGGGATGATCCAGCGTTTGGGGCTGGCCGTCGCCGCGCTGCCGGACGCGCCGATACTCCTGCTCGATGAACCGACCGCGGCGCTCGATCCCGCGGGGCTCGAGGCCTTCTACGACCTGGTCGACCGGCGGGCGCGTGAAGGCCGCACCGTGCTCTTCACTTCGCATCAGCTCGGTGACGCTGAACGCCTCGCCGATCGCTTCGCCGTTCTCGTCGAGGGCCGGCTCATGGCCGTGTTCACCCAGCGTGAGCTCCATGAACGCCTCGCCAAACGCGGCGTGATGTTCGTCTGGCTCTCTGCGCCGGGCGAGGCGCTCCTTCCGGCTCTCAGGCTCCTGGCGCCCGGAGCCACGTTGCGGGGTGACGAACTGACGGTGCCCGGCCCGCCCGAGCTGAGGCCGGCCGTGCTCGAGGCGATTAGCCGCTCCGGCATCGCGGTCGCTGGGCTGACGACGCAGGAGGGCCGGCTCGACGAGCTCTACCGCGAGCTGGTCGGAGACTCGAAGTGACGAGGCTCCTCGGCGTGGCGCTCGGCTTCGCCCTCATCGGGCCCTCGTGTTCAGACGGCATCCCAGCTCCGGCAACACTCGACACGGGCCATGATGCCTGTCGCCAGTGCCGGATGGCCGTTTCCGACGCCCGTCTCGCGGGCCAGATCGTCGCCCCGGGCGAGGAGCCCCTCTTCTTCGACGACCTCGGATGCCTGTTCACGTTTCTCGACAGGACGGACTCTCACTCGGACCAGGTCATGCCGTACGTGGCCGATCATCGGACGCGTGAGTGGGTGCGCGCCGTTGACGCGGTCTTCACCCGCGCTCCTGCGATCACCACGCCGATGGGATCTCACCTGGTCGCCCACGCGACGCCGGCTTCGCGAGAGGCGGACCCGTCGGTCCGACACGGGACCCCCGTGCGGCTCGATGAACTGCTGAGTGAGAACGCGAGAGGACGCTTGCGATGACGCTTCCCGCCGGGCTCCGACGCATGTGGGTGTGCGCCCGCCAGGAACTGGCCCTGGCGGGTCGGTCGAGGTGGACCCAGATCTTCGCCGTGGTCTTCGCCGTGCTCGCGCTGGCCGTTGCCTCTTCGGGCTACATCCTCTCCGGTGGCAGCGGCGTGCAGGACTTCGCGCGCACCGCCGCCTCGCTCGTCCAGCTCGTGCTGGTGCTCGTGCCGCTGACGTCGCTCCTGCTCGGCGTGCTCTCGCTCGCCTCTGAACGCGGTGCGGTCGAGCTCCTGTACTCCCAGCCGATCTCGCGGCGCGTCATCCTGCTCGGCCGGCTCGCTGGTCTGTTCCTCGCGCTCGTATCCGCGCAGGCGATCGGATTCGGTTCGGCTGGCCTGCTGATCTACTCGCGATCGGGTGGTGAGGGCCTGGGCGGCTTTCTGCTGATCGTGGGATCGGCGATCGCGCTCACGGCCATCTTCCTTGGACTGGCTGCGCTGGTGGCATCGGGCCACCAGGGCCGCCGCCGCGCCCGTGCCCTGGCCCTGGCACTGGTCGTGTGGTTCGCGATGTTCGTGCTCTTCGATCTGGCGGCCCTTGGCCTCGCCTCTCTCCTACGGTCCGGCGCCGCCTCGCGGGTCCTCATCGTGTCGGTCCTCGCCAATCCGGTCGACGCCGTTCGAACGGGCGCGCTTCTGGGGCTCGAAGGTACCGCGGCGTTCGGATCGGCCTCCCTCGCGCTGCTCCGGTTCACCGGCGGGCCTGTCCGTGCAGGGCTCATTCTCGGTGCGTCAATTATCGCGTGGATCGTCGTGCCGGTCGCTCTCGCGACATGGCGGCTTCGGCGGGCGGACATCTGAGGTCGGGAGGCCGGCCGACGCTCGCCGGGCCGTCAGTATCGAATCAGGTAGCTCACCTTGGTGAAGATCTGGCGCCCCGTCGAGGTCCATCCGTCCCACCCTGAAGGCCGGCCCGGGAGCGACGCCTTCGCGAGATCCTGATAACCGTCCGTGTAGCCGAGATAGAACGCGGTCCACGGATTGATCATGTAGGTCAGCAGCACGTCCGCCTTCAGGTGCCGCTCCTTCGTGAGCGCGACCGCGCGCGGATCCGCCAGCAGTCCGTCATAGTCGACGATCGCGCGAAGCGAAAGCGGTCGCGAGAACTGGTAGTCCACGCGGGTCCGCAGGATGTGATTGCTGAAGATCGTTCCGATGGCGGCCACCGGGAGCCCCTCGCTGCCCGACCGTGCTGAAAGACGCGAGTAGAGGTAGATCTGGTCTATCTTGATCCGCGGCGAGGGCCGGATCGTCACTCCGCCCTCGGCCTCGAACGCATTGCTCAGTGCGGGCGCCAGGCCTTCCGCCGGGTAGTAGTTGGTACTGGTTCCGGCTTGCAGGCTCAGGTTCGCCCCGAGCCAGCTCAGCCAGTTCGTGTCGCTCCATAACCGGAGCGTTCGATGGCCGAAATCGATGCCGCCGTACCGCTCGGATGATCGCTCGAAGCCGAGGCCGAACTGCGTCTGCCCTCGGAGCTCGAGATCGAGGTCTACCGAGACGTTCCAGTCCTGGATTCTGCCCTTGCTGTCCCAGAGTGCCGAGGTGCTGATCTCGGGCCCGAACGAGACGACCAATCCCTGGTCCCTTCGCCAGGCATAGCTGACCTCCTGGCTGAGCTCCTGCATGTCGGTTCGCCTGACATAGCCAAGCTCCGCTGAGAAATCGCGGCCGATGCCAACGTACGTTCCAGTCCAGTCGAAGTGACGCCCGCGGCGGGCCAGTTCGACGAAGAGGATGTTCCCGCTCGTTCGCCTGCCGTCGCTATCGATCGTCCGGCTCCTGACGAGCTGGCCGGTCGCCGACCAGTTCGCGTCGAGCTGGATCCTGGCATCGGCTCCGGCCACGAGGTTCGAACTCGGGCCGAAGTCGCGGGCGGTCAGCGTGGCGCCAACGCGTGAGTTCTTGCCGAATTCGTACTGCAGGCGGCCGACGCCAATCGTCGCGCTCTTCCCGCTCATCGGATCGCCGGCCTCCGCGCTCTGACCCGGACGCCGGTCGTTGATGCCGAGCCCGGCGAACGCCCATCGACCGGCTTTGCCGGTCACCCGGATGCCGGCACCGGGATCGGCGATGCGGCGCGAGAAGAACAGCTGTTCCGGCGTCCCGAAATACGATGAGTTTTCGATGAAGAACGGCCGCTTCTCCGGAAAGAACACTTCGAAACGCTGATTGACCGTGACCTGCGGCTCGTCGGATTCGACCTGGCTGAAGTCCGGATTGACGGTCAGATCCACCGTCACCGAATCCTTGACGACGGCCTTGGCGTCGACGCCGGCCCTGATGGTGTTGTCGGAGCGGCGGATGTTCTGCTCGTCGAGGAACCGGGCGCCCGAGAACGTCCCGTACGGGATCGCTTGCAGGTTCCTGCCCGGCGAGATGCCGCTCAGTCCTTCCAGCACGGCGAGCTGGGGTCCGAAGCTCGCGATCTTTCTCGTGACGTACGGCCAGAAGGACGTCTCGTTGTTCCGGACGATGATTCGCGCGACGGCGAACCCCCACGTCTGGTCGGGCGACGCGCTGAACCGCAGGCTCTTGAACGGAATCTGCATCAGCACGACGTAGCCAAACGAGGTCAGCCGACCGTCGGACTTCCACAGCGTATCGAAGCTGAAATCGTCGTTCTCCCCCTCGGTCGTCACGCCGTCCAACTGGATCCCGAGCGGGTTGGCGAGGAACTCGTAGGCACGCCGCTTGTCGTGGTACGTGTCGAGGATGATGCCGACGACTTCGTCGCTCAGGATCGCTTCGCGCTTGCTCATCCGCGCGCGGATCTTAGTCGGGTCGTCGTGACACACGAAGACGACGTAGAGCTGATTGGCGTCGTAAGACAGGTAGGCGTCAGTGGGCTGACTGACGGGCACGTTGTCGCCCGGCTCCCGCTGGACGAAGCCCGTGAGCTTCAGTCCGGGCGGCACGACCTTCCCATCGAGGTAGTCCTCGAGCACCGGCGGCTCGCTGACGCGCACGATCCGGACTTTCGGCGTATCGGCTGCCGCGATCGCGGCGCACGACATCAGAATCGCGACTTGGAGGAGAATGCGAAGAGTAAGCATGGTCAATGAATCGAACGCGTCGAACGCGATTAGGCGGGTGTCCTTGCCATCACGAGTGTCTACTACGTCGGGTGACCATAGCTGGTTCCACCTTCCAGCCACCCTCTCGCCGGGCGCCGGCGTCTGAACTATCATGCGGTCAGAAATGACGCCCGACCTTGCCTCGCAGCTTCGCCTCATCCCCATCTTTCGGCGTCTCGGATCCGACGATCAGAACCGCCTGGCTTCGGTCGCCAGGACGCGCGCGTACACCAGGGGCGAGTCCGTGTTCAAGGAAGGCGACCCGGCGTCGTGCTTCGTCGCCATCGCCAAGGGGCGGGTCAAGATCGCCAAGCTGACGCCTGCCGGGAAGGACGTCATCCTCGAGATACTGGGCCCCGGCGATCCGGTCGGGGCGGTCGCGGTCTACGAGGGGCGGGCCTTTCCTGCGTCGGCGGTGGCCCTCGAAGCCACGACCTGCATCGAGGTGCCGCGCGACGCGTTCTTCATGCTGCTCGAAAACCGCCCGACGATGGTGCGCGGGCTGCTGGCCGGCCTGACGCTTCGGCTCGTCGATCTCACCAACCGCCTGGCCGAGCTGACCGGGGGACGCGTCGAACCGCGTGTCGCCCGGCTCTTCCTGAAGCTGGCGCAGGAACAGGGCCGAGCGGAGCGGGACGGCGTGTTCATCCCCGTCGCCCTCTCGCGCCAGGAGCTGGCGGATTTGACCGGCACGACCATCGAAACTTGCATCCGCATCATGAGCCGCTGGAGCAAGCAGAAGGTCGTCCGAACCGACAAAGCCGGATTCACCGTCCTCGACGCCCAGGAGCTCGAAACACTTTCCATGATGTGACCGCGGTGGGGCCGTGTCAGGTCTGCTCCATCCCGATCACCTGGGTGCCACGCCGAGCAGCCGCTTCGCCGTGTCGACGGCGCCGACCGCATCTTCGGCGTACCCGTCGGCGCCGATCGCATCCGCCCACGAGCGGGACACCGGCGCCCCGCCGACCATCACCTTGACTCGATGGCGAAGGCCGGCCGCTCCGAGCGCCTCGATCACCTGTCGTTGGATGCCCATCGTCGTCGTCAGGAGCGCGGAAAGGCCGACGATGTCGGCATCGTGGTCCCGTGCCTCGGCGACGAACCGCTCGATCGGCACGTCGACGCCGAGATCACGCACCTCGAACCCATTCGCCGACAGCATCGTGGCGACCAGCGTCTTGCCGATCTCATGGATGTCGCCGCGCACGGTGCCGATGACGACCCGGCCGAGCGTCCTGGCCGCCTGATGGCGCGCCCGCAGCTCCGGCTCGAGCAGCTGCATCGCCTGTTTCATGCACGCCGCCGAAACGATCAGATTCGGGAGGAAGTACTCGCCGGTCGTGAATCGTTCGCCGACGATCCGCATGCCGGGGATGAGCGCGTCGTCGAGGATGCTCATCGGCTCCAGCCCGGCGTCGAGCGCCTGTCGCGTGAGCGCCGAGGACTGCTCGCGATCGCCGTCGACGAGGCTCGCGGTCAACTGCTTCAGCATGTCTTGTGACATCGCACCCTGCTCCTCGCCTGGGAAGCTCATGCCAGATCGGAATCGGGCAGCGGCGGCAACTCACTCATGCCGAACTTCTTCGCCGCCGCCGTGGCGATCGCTCGGAGCTCCATCAGCAGGCTCGGCGGCCGATTCGGCCGCGTATACCCGGCGACGAGCCGCGCCGCCCGCTCATGGGCCCGCTCGAGGGCCGAGGACGCTCCCCGCTGCTGCCAGCCGTCGAGCGAGGCGCGGTCGATGACTTCAGACGGAAAGTGGAGCTCCTTCCGAAACCACTTCAACGTGTGCGGCTCGGACAGATAGTCGGCCGCATGGCCGAGCTTGCGCATCAGGTCGCGGGCGATGGGCTCGTCGCGCAATTCGATTCCCGCGACGAGCCGTCTCGCCATCCCGATGATTTCGGCATCCACCACCAGCTTCTCGGGACTCTGGCAGCTTTCGAAATCCATCATTCCAGCGCCCGAGACCATGTTCACGCCTGAGAGCGCGGCCAGCAACGTCCCCCCAGCTGATTCCAGGCCACACTGCACGTCGACCACCTTCGAATCCGTCATGCCGAGATAGGCGTGCGTTGGCATCCCGAGCGACTTGCCGACTTGCGTGTAGGCGGAATCGATCATCCACGTGCCGACGTCGCCCATCGGCGTCGTGCCTTCGCGCATGTCGAACGCCGCCGGCGACCCGCCCCAGACGATGGCCGACCCGCTCGACGCAAGCTGGCCGATGACCACCCCGCTGAGGCACTCGGCCGTGTGCTGAACGACTGCGCCGGCGAGCGTCACCGGGGCGGTGGCGCCGGCAAGCGGCATCGAGACGAGCTCGGCGGGTATCCCCGCGCGCGCCGAATCGATCAGGTTCTGGCAGGTCAGATCGCTCCAGAGCAGCGGGGGCGACGGGCACACGTCGAAGACCGCAATCGGCTTCGCGCGCAGCGCCGAGTCGCCTCCCGCGAACGCGGCGAGCATCTCCTTCATCGTCCACCACGTATCGGTCCGGAAGGCGCCAGTGATGATCGGCTTGCGCATGAAGTTCAGGGCCAGGTAGAGGCGGTAAAGGTCGCCGATCTCAACCGGCACGTCGGCGCAGATCATCGAGGTGCTCTGCGCGTCCAGTTGCGGCAGCATCTCCACCAGCTTCACGAACCGCACGAAGTCCGCCGTCAGGGGCGGGCGCTGCCGTCGCGTCTCGGGATCGAGAATCGAGAGCGCGGCCGAGCCCGGGTCGAAGTGCACGCGGTCTCCGCCGTAACGGACGGCGGGCTGGCCGTCGAGGCCGTACAAGGTGAATTCGTGCGGCGCCGAACGGAGCGCCGAGCGCACGATCGGTTCCGGGATCCGGGCAACTCTCTTGCTCAGTTCCACGGTGGCGCCTGCATCCCCGAGCAACCTGAGCGCTTCGTCGTTGTGAACCCGCACGCCCGGGTCGACGAGCAATTCAACGGCCTCGGCCACGATCTGATCGACCGCTTCCTCGGTCAGCAGTCTCAACGTCGGTCGCATTCTGTCCCCCGTTCCATGGTCCCGCCGGCGGTTTCGCGGGGATCCGTCGCAGCATGACGGCACCGGCCGCGCAGTTCGCAGATCTCACAGCCATTCTCGAGCCGATTGATCGTCGGTCCGAGCCCGACGATCATCGAGATGGACTTGATTGGCCTCATCATGGCGCTCTCGAGCAGCTCGACGCCTATGGCACCGGCGTCGACGAGCCGGAACAGTTCGCGCTGCCCGCGTTCGAAGGGCCAGCCGCAACAGCCTGGACTGAGCGGTGTGCCCTGGCGCCAGCCCCGGCCGGCAGCCGATTCGGCGATGTCCGCGCACACGAGGGCGGAGAGGGAACGCAAGGCCGCGTTGCCCGCTCCATCGAGCGCCATCGCCAGTACGGGATTCCGCTCCAGCTCGTCAGACGCATGGCGTTCGAGACGCGGTCCAATCGTGCAGACGGCCGCCTCGACGAGTTCGGCGCCCTCGAGCCAACGGGTCATCGCCTTTCCGGTCAGGCGTTGGCCGTCCCCGATCACGGCGATGTCCTCGTGCACCGATCGGACCCGATGGCGCGCGCGAACGACTTGCGGCTCGACAAGCGCAGCCGCGCAACTCCGAGCGTGCTCCGCCGCCTCGACCAGGCGCGGGCTGTTCGTGCGGACCGCGGCGGGATCGAGCGCCTGTCCGCGCAGCACCGCGTCGACATCGAGCGCCGGCAACGCCACGGGAGATCCGCGCTCGGTCCCGGCTGGCGAGGAGCATCGAAGTGTGTTCTGCAATCACACCACCCGACGGACAGTCCGTGCCTGACAACGAGCCGACCAGAACCCGTTCAGGCGGGGAGCGATTTCATCGCCGCCGCCAGCGTTCCGACATGCGCGGGCGTCGTGCCGCAACAGCCGCCGACAATCGCCGCGCCAGCCTGCACGACCAGCATCATCCCTTCGGCGAATTCGGCCGGGGACAGCGAGTAGACGGCTCGCTGGCCTTCGAGTTTCGGCTGGCCCGCGTTCGGCTGGATCATGACCGGCAGCGGGGAACGCGAGCGGAACAGGGCAACCACCTCTGCGAATTCGTGGACGGCAATCCGGGTGCCGCAGTTGGCTCCAAGGACATCGGCTCCCGCATCGGTCAGCCGCGCGGCCGCCTCCTCGGGCGACACGCCCATGATCGTCCGGATCCGGCCTCCGGCGACCCGGTCGAACGCCATCGACGCCACGACGACCGGCGCACCCGCGAGACGGGCCGCCTCGACCGAGGCGACGGCTTCGTCGATGGCGGTCATCGTCTCGATGATAATTCCGTCCGCGCCGCCGCGAAGCAGCGCGTGCACTTGCCGCGTCACCGCCGACCTGACCTCGTCGATGGTCAGGTCGCCCAACGGCTCGAGCAGCGCCCCCATCGGGCCGACGTCGCCAAGGACCCACCCCCCGGCCGGCGCCGCCTTGCGCGCGATAACCGGAGCGGCGAGGTTGATCTCATCCAGTCGATTGGCCAGGTCGTACCGGCCCAGGACGCGCGGATTGGCGCCGAAGGAGCACGAGATGATCAGGTCGGATCCGGCATCGCCATACGCGCGGTGAACCGCCTCGATGCGCTCCGCCTTTTCGAGCACCCAGCGCTCGCCCGGCTCGCCGACCCCGAGACCGGCGCGCTGCAATTCGGTGCCCATCGCGCCATCGGCGAGGAGCACCCGGGTTCCGATCGCGTCCTTCAAGTCCATCGGTTCGATCCTTCAGCTCGACAGGGACAGCGCCGCGCAAAACGTCTCGACGTAGCCGGGGTGGCGCGCCAGGTCAATGTACCGGGTCCGCGAGGCGAGGGCCCGCGCGCGATCGCGAATACGGCGGTCGACCAGCGCGAGACGGGCTCCCATGCCGGCGGCATTTCCCACGAAGTGCACGCGCTCAGGATCGATCCGGGGAACCAGGCCGATTCGGAGCAGGCTCGCCTTCCGGAGGTGACTGCCGAAGAGGCCCGCGATGAATACGCCGTCGAGCTCGGCCTCAGGGACCGAAAGCTCTCGACACAGTATCGAGATTCCTGCGCGAATGGAACCCTTCGCGAGCTGGAGTTCCCGAATGTCGGTGGCGGCCAGGAACACGCGCTTGCCGCCCCGTTCCGAGTCATCGGCGAGCAACAGCGCCCTTCGCCCGTCCTCGATCGTGATGTGGCGGGCCATCGGCGAGCTCTGCACTTCGTGCGGCGATCGAAGGTATCCCGACTCGTCGATGGCGCCGGCCCGCGTCAGCTCAGCCACCGCGTCGATGAGGCCCGACCCGCACAGGCCAAGCGCTGGCGCGTGTTCGATCGTGTCGAACGCGATCTCCCCCGCCTCCGACAGGCTGAGCGCATCGATTGCGCCAGGCGCCGCCCGCATGCCGCACGCGATCGTGGCGCCCTCGAAGGCCGGACCCGCCGCCGTCGACGCCGCGACCATTCCGCCGGCGCATCCGGCGACGACCTCGGAGTTCGTCCCGAGATCCACGACGATCCGGGGCCGGTCGGCCAGATCGATCCCGGCCGAGACCGCCGCGGCAACCGCGTCAGCGCCGACGTGGCTGAGGATGGGCGGGAACATGTAGACCTGCGCGTCGTCTCGAATTGGCAGGCCCAGGTCGGTTGCGGTGCAGATGCGTTCGGCCATCCATGGGGTCAGAAATGGCGCACGCGCCAGCGGCGAAACGTCGGCCCCCAGCAGCAAGTGGAGCATCGTGGGGTTGCCGACGCACGCCGCGTGGTGGACCTGGGATTTGCCGACTCCGGTGCGATCGAGCAGTTGCCGCGTCATCGACGCGAGCTCGGATTGCACGACCATCTTGAGGCGCTCCGCCATCCCCGGCTGCGTCTCTGCGGCGTGGATCCGCGACATGACGTCGGCGCCGACGCCAACCTGTGGATTGAGCTGGGAGACCGACGCTTCGAGCAGGCCGTCCACGCAGCGAATCAGTCCGACGGCGAGCGTGGTCGAGCCGACGTCTATCGCGAGCCCCCATCGGTCAGGGCGCTCGTCGATCGGGATGCGGCCGGCGGTCTGAATCACCCGTTCACCGAACGACTTGGGCGGGACCGTCCGGGCAGCGGGCTGGATGACGACCCGCGTCGGCTGGCGGACGACCGCCTGGCATCCGAGACGCCACCCCTCTTCGACCTCCGACCGTGTCAACAGGGAAAGGTCGGGCGGCGTAGGATCAGGGGGATTGTTCAGGAACTGGACCCGGCACTTCCCGCAGGTCCCGGCCGACCCGCACGGCTGGTCGAGCAGGATGTCGCAGGCGGACGCGGCCAGGAACAGGTCGACGGGCCCCGCGCCACTGAAGACGCGGTCGTCCGGGAGGAAGTGAACAGTGAGCGGCGAGGTCAATCGGCTCGGTTTCTACCACCCGGGCGCCCGGGGTGTCAATTCCGTGGTTCGGCCTAGCATGCGATAATGACCAACGGGGCCGGGCGTGCACCCGTTTCGCCAGGCTCGACGCCCCCCGCGACTCGCCAGACACCCGCAACGGGGCCATCCACGCAACCGCGGCGCCAGGAGCACCCGCTGCCAGCGCGCCGACGAAGGTTGGAGTTGGTGAAAAGGTTGACGACTGTGAAGAAGCCTGTAAAAGCCCGCGCCGCACGATCTGCGTCGTTGCGAAAGCCGCCTAGGGCCACACCCAGGGCAGGCGCAGCCGCGGTCAAGAAGGCGGGGAACGCACCATCCGCCGCCCGCGTACGCCACTCCCCGGCCCGGCCATCCGGGCAGAAGCTCGCTGCAGGTTCCCGGATGAAGCCTGCGACTCCCGCGCCGCAGGCCACGCCGAGCCGGCCGGCTCCGGCCGCAATCCGACCCACGCGAGTCCGGACGCGGGCGCCCGAGCCACGCAAACTCGCCACCGCTCCGGTCCTGATGCCGCTTCACGACGGCGTGATCTATGGGCCGATTCGGTCGCGGCGCCTCGGCATCTCACTCGGAATCAACCTGCTCCCGGCCCATCTCAAGCTGTGCACGTTCAACTGCTCGTACTGTCAGTACGGCTGGACCAGCCATTCGCGCGGCGGAATGGACACGGTGCTGCAGAACTGGCCGACACCGGCCGCGGTCATGAAGGCGGTTGGTACGGCCCTACGGACCCTGGCCGCTCAGGGAGACCGCATCGATCGGTTGACGCTCGCCGGACACGGGGAACCGACGCTGCATCCACAGTTTCCCGAAATCGTGAAAGGCCTCCGCGCGCTCAGAAACGAACTCGCTCCCGGGGTGCCGCTCGCGGTGCTGTCGAACGCAAGCCGGTTGGACGTGCCGGAGGTTCGGAAGGCGCTCTCGCTGGTCGAGGAGCGCTACCTGAAGCTCGACGCCGGGGACACCGCCACGCTTCGCACCGTGAATGCCTCGACGCTCTCCTTCGAGCAGCTCGTCCAAGGACTCAGCAGCGTTCCTGACATCGTGATTCAGTCGATGTTCGTGAAGGATCGAACCGGGCGCATCGACAACACGGGCGACCTCTGTGTCATCAACTGGATCAATGCGCTCCAGCGAATCAAGCCGCGCGCGGTCCACATCTATACGCTCGACAGGGCCCCGGCCTGGCCGTACCTGCAGCCGGTTCCAGCCGTTCGATTGAGGGAGATTCTCCAACGAGTCCGGCTCGCGGGGCTCGAGTGCGAGGTCTACGGGGTTCCGGGAATCGAGGAATCGGTTCAGACCGAGGCACTACCCCGCCACTGAACGCGGCATCGGTCGATGCTCAGGCAAAGGTCTTCTCGAACCAGGTCCCGGTGCTGCCTTCGGCGATTGCGCGGTAGCCCCGGAGTTCGAGCGTGCCCGCAGCGGCCGTCGCGCGCGGAAGCATGATGAGCCGCCGGGCGCCAGCGGCGAGGCAGGCCAGTTCCAGCGCCTCGATCAACCCCGAGGCAGCCTTGGCCACGTTCGCTGCTGAAGAGGAATCGACGGCGAACTCGTAGACTCGAAGCTCGCGATCGCCTCGCTCGAACGCCGCGATGCCCGCAATCCTCGCTCCCTGCAGCGCGATGATCCGCGAACTGCGGTCCAGGCGCCGTCGCCGAATGGCCGTCAATCGCTGGCCCCGGAACAGCCGGCGGACCTCGCCGGCAGCGAGCGGCCCGCTGTCCGGGCCGAGGACCCGGAACTGCAGCGGCGAGGAGAAGTCCGACTGATGGGCGCCGGAAGGGACGAGCACTCCGGTTGGGTGAGCAACGGCGATGCCAGTCTCCGACGCCAGGCCTATCCTGTTGACCTGGCTCTACTTCTCCTGGTGGCGGTGCCGGGCGTCGGAACGTGCCGGCGGCTTTTCGGCGCTGCGCAGCGCGGGGGGAACGGTTACTCGGCGGCCTCGAGGTGGCCGAGGTTCAGCTTCTTGATCCGGTCTCCGAGCGTCGAGCGCTTGATGCTCAGCAGCTCGGCGGCCTTCGACTTGTTGCCGCCGCTGACCTTGAGCGCCCAGCTGATCAGGTTGGATTCGACCTCGCGCAACCGGTCGTCGAGAGACACCGACGAGGGATGGTTGTGTGTTTCGACGATGGGTTCCTGGTCCTCTGCGTACTTGTGGAAGAGCACGCTGACCGGGACGCAGCCGACGCGGACGGTATCGCACGTGCACGTCTGCGCGATTCGCTCGCAGGCGTTCTCGAGCTCTCGCACGTTGCCCGGCCACGGATAGCGCATGAACGCCTGGAGCACCGCCGGCGCGACCGCCCGCGGCTCCTCGCTGCGCTGGCGGAAGAAGCGCTTGATGAAGTGATCCATCAGGATCGAGATGTCTTCGCGCCGATCCCGGAGCGCCGGCAGGTTGATTGGAATGACGTTGAGGCGGTAGAACAGATCGTCGCGGAATTTTCCCTCACCGACCAGCTGCTTCAGGTCCCGCTTGCTTCCCGTGATCACGCGAACGTCGATCGGGATGGTTCTCGAGCCGCCCAACCGCTCGATCGTCCGGTTCTGCAGGACCCGCAGCAGCTTCACCTGCATCGACATCGGCACGTCGTCGATGTCGTCGAGGAAGATCGTCCCGCCCTGCGCCAGTTCGAACCGGCCCGGCCGATCCTTGATGGCCCCGGTGAACGCGCCGCGCTCGTGCCCGAAGAGCTCCGATTCGATGAGTGTCTCTGACAGGATGGCGCAGCTGACCGCCACGAACGGCCTGTGCCGCCTCGAGCTGGACTGGTGGATGAGGTTGGCCACCATCTCCTTCCCGGTGCCGGTTTCTCCGGTCACCAGGACGCTGCTGTCGCTGTCGGCGATGACGCGGACGAAGTCGAAGACGGCACGCATCCGGGCGCTGCGCCCGACGACGACCGAATCGATTGTGAAAGGAGCGGAGGCTGCCATCAACGTCCGGAATCGCTGCCCGAGTAATTGTTGTGATTCTAACAGATGTGCCCGCTGGTATACTAACGAGCGGGAGTGCCCCTGATGGTGACTCGTGATCGCGTGCAGAGCGTCCTGGAACGAATTCGGCCCCTCATTCAGAGTGACGGCGGCGACATCGAGCTGGTCGAAGTGGCAGACAACAAGGCCAAGGTCAGGCTGACGGGGAATTGTGTTGGCTGTCCGAGCGCCCAGATGACTCTTTACATGGGCGTCGAGATGACACTCAAGGAAGAGATCCCCGAGTTGGAAGAGCTCGTCGTCGTCTAGCCCGGCCGAATCAACCGATACGACAGACCGTGCGGAGCGGACGGCTCAGTCTGTCTGCTCGTCTTCCGCCACCACCCGTCTCGCCGAAGCCGTCGGCGCAGGACCGAATCGATGCTCGGCCGGACGGGCCGGCGCGCCCGTGGCCGGACGCAGATCCCCCGCTCCGGCGGTCACGGCCGCTTTGTGCGGATGTCCGGCCGGAAGCTGACCCGCGGCGCCGCTGAGAAACAGCCGAAGCACCTCCTGGGCCGGAGGCACCGAACGCGAAGCTTCGGAGGCCAGCGCCTCAAAGATGCAGTTGTGCACGATCCCGAGGTAGGCGGACGCCAGCATGTCCGGATCGATCGGCTGGAGGATCCCCTCTTCGACTCCCAGCCGCATCAACTCGACCAGGTGATGCCTGAGGCGCCGGGTGTGCTGACCAATGCGGGCCGCAATTTCCCCGGTGAACGACGCCGACAGGCGCCCGCGATCCGAGAGAAACAGCTTGAAGAACTCGCTTCGCTCCTCGAACGCCTGGAACATCGCCTCGGTCAGCGTCGTGAGCCGGGCCTCGACGGTCTCGGCCTGGAGCGCCGTATTGAGCAGGGCAAAGAAGTGCTCCCACTGCGACTCGACGACGCGCAAGTAGAGTTCGTCTTTGCTCTGGAAGAACTGATAGACCCCGCCGACACTGAAACCCGCCTCGCGTGCGATGTCCCGGACCGAGGTGCTGTGATATCCGCTTTCGCCGAAGACCTTCTCGGCCGCCTTCAGCAGTCCGGCGAGATCGGCTTCCCGGTGGCGCAGGCGTCTTGAGGATGAACTTTTGTTCATTTTTCGAATCTCGGCTCATCTTACTCCGCCGCGAGCGTTGGGTCAATCGACGCGGCCTCGCCTGCCGAACTCTCGTGACTTGGCGGCGCCGAGCCGAGTGGGACAGAATCCACTCTGATGCAGACCGACACGCCGCTGCGCCGGTGGATCGTCGGCAGAAGGCCCTCCCGGACGGCCGCCCGCGCCGTGGCACTGGTGGCCGCCGTCCTCCTGCTCTATGGTTGGGTACTCCGGCCGGTCCGGCTGTTCGGCCCAAGCATGGAGCCCACGCTGAAGGGCGGCCGGCTCGCGCTCGTGTTCCTTCGTGCGTTCGCCTTCTCGCGGCCCTCCCGTGGCGACATCGTCGCCATCAGGCTGGCCGGGCCCAGCCTCGTCTATGTCAAGCGAATCGTGGGGCTGCCGGGCGAGAGGCTTCGCATAGAACGTGGGACCGTGCTGGTGAACGGGGCGCCACTCATCGAACCGTACCTCAGACAGGCGGCCCCGTGGATGCTCGAGGATCTGATGCTGGGCTCGCAGGAGTACTTCGTGATCGGCGACAATCGGAGCATGCCGATGAGCCAGCACACCTTCGGGCGCGTGAATGCCGAGCGCATCCTCGGAAAGGTCATCTGGTGATGAGTCGCGGGGCCTGGATTGCGGCGGCGGTCCTCATCGGCGCGATCGCCTGGCTGGCGTGGGGCATGGCGCCGACCGACGCGAAGGTCATCGCGCGGCACCTCGAGCGGATTGCCGCTGACGCCACCGCCGCTTCCCGGGAGACCGAAGTCGATCGGCTGGCGCGCGCGGCGAGAATCTCGAAACGCCTCACACCCGACGCCCGGCTCGAACTCGGCGATTCGAATCAACCGATCGATGGCCGCGAGGCCATCGTTGCGCTCGCATCGCGGGTGGTGGCCGGCGGAGGGCCGGCCCGGTTGAGCGTCGTGGACGTCGGGGTGACCGTCGACCAGGGCGCGGTGACCGCGCGCGCCACGATGACCGCCAAGCTCGTCACCCTCGACGCGCAGAGTGGCGGCGAGCTGGTGGACGCGCGTGAGGTCGAAACCGATTGGCTGAAGCTGGACGGCGAGTGGCGCATCAGGCGCGCAGCCGTGGTCGCCACGCTGCGAAGATGAGCGGCGTCGGGCGTGGAGCTGCAAGAGGAGGAAGCTGTGGCGAGGCATTTCGGGGCTCGACTGCCGCGTGGGGCTCTTGCGTCGGCCACTCTCGGAGCCATCCTGGCAGCGTCGGCGCTGGCACACGTGGCCGAGTCAGTGCCGGCTGAGGCGCGCCAACGCTCTGCCGGCTCGTATGCCGCTGCCATCGAAGGGTGGCGCAGCGAGCGCGAAGCCGAGCTGAGATCCGCTCAAGGCTGGCTGACAGTCGCCGGGCTCACATGGCTCAAGGAAGGCACCAACGTGGTGGGACGGGACCCCACCTCTGCAGTCCGGCTCGATTCACCAACGGTTCCCCTGCGCGTGGGCGCGTTCGAGTTCCGGGGAGGGGTCGCGACATTTGACCCGCAACCCGGTGAGCCAGTGAACGTCAATGGCAAGCCGGCGACCCGGCAGGTGATCAGATGGGACTCTGCCCCGCCCGACCGGGTGCAGTGTGGGACGGTGACGATGTTCATCATCAAGCGCGGCAGCCGGTTCGGCGTGCGCGTGAGAGACACGGACAGCCGTGCCCGGCGTGAGTTCAGCGGGACGCGCTGGTACCCGATCAGAGCGGAGATGGCAGTGACCGCTCGATTCGTCCGCCATGAGAAGCCGACGACGATTCCGATCGCCAATGTGCTCGGCGACATCGATCCCTGGCCATCGCCGGGCTACGCGGTATTCACGCTCGGAGGGCGCGAGCATCGACTCTACCCTGTTCTCGAGGGCCCCTCGCCTCGCCAGTTGTTCTTCATCTTCCGGGATCGGACGTCGGGAACCGACACCTACGGCGGAGGACGATTCCTCTACACGGAGATGCCTGTCGACGGCAAGGTCGTGCTGGATTTCAACAAGGCCGAGAATCCACCCTGCGCCTACACCGCATTCGCGACCTGCCCGCTGCCGCCCAAGGAGAATGCGCTGCCCACCCGGATTGAAGCCGGCGAGCGAAACGTGCATCAGTAACGCGGCCAACTACTCCCAGGCCGGCGCGCGGTTCCCCTGCTCGTCTTCCCACATCGGGACCCAGGCGAGGCCGACGAGCTGGAGCGTGATGTCGGCGCGCTTTGGTTTGACGACCAGCGGTTGCAGCGTCTCGTTCATCGGGTCGAGCGCCGAACCGAGCTCTCCGATTCTCGCCTGCAGCTCCATTTCGAGGTCGGCCTTCTTCCGCTGTTCCGCGGCGAGGTTGCCCTGCGCGAGCTTGATGTCCTGCCCTTCCTTCAAGGTCCTGCCCACGCCCCGCGCGGTGGTCGTCGCCCGCCCGATCGTCGACATGCTCACGGCCTTCCGCCCGAGGAGCGCCCCGAGCAGGGTGGCCCCGAGCGACACGGCCGTCTGGAGCTTCTGACTGTTCGCCTGCTCGGATTCCCGCGTGACACTCATCCCGGCGCGGCGAATCCGTTCGTCCTGCGCCGCGATCCTCGACGCGTAGTCCTTCCGGAGCTCGTCCACGCGGCGATCCCGCTCCTCGCGCGCCAAGGTCTGGAGCCGAATCCTGAAGTCACGTTCGGATTCGTCCGGCCTGGAGACGGCTCCAGTTCCCGGACTTTGCAGGAGCTCGAGTTGCTGTGTCTGGAAGAGCCACCTGCCGAACTCCTTGCCCCACGCATCGTATGACCGGCGTTTCGCGGCGGTCTCGGGCAAGTTGGCGAACTCGCCGGTTTCTCCGGGTTCGGTTTCGAAGTCCTTCGGTGTCATGTCGACCATCGAGCCGTCCGTCCAGACCGCCCCGGCGACGCCGGGGTCGATCGGCGCCAGCGCGGCGGAGGTCCGGCTGTGGGCGAGACCGATCTTCGGGTTGGCGAACCCGATGGTCGCGACGCCAACCGCCCGCGGTTCGTACACGAGCCGGGTGGACCCGGAGCGGCGCTGACGCACCGGAACGAAGACCTGTTCGACATCCGGAGGAAGCAAGGGACGAATGGCGGCCGCTCCCGGCGCCTGGCGGCGGACCGGCACGGCTGTGGGAGAGGGAGCCGCCACGCCGGGCTGCCGTTCGGCACCGGTTGACGGTGCAGGCGACGCGGGGGTGGCGGACGTTCTCGGCGCCATGAGCGTCCGGATCTGATCGCGGGTCAACGGTCCTCGGAGGTATGACATCGCCCAGCGGCTCTCGAAGACGACGGGCGCATCCTCGTGAACGTTGTTCATGAGGAAGACCCGGTTCGTCAGCCCGCCGAGCATTCGGTCGAACTGGACTCGGTCGAACCGGGCGCCGGCGGTTGCCAGCGCGCCCTCGAGCCCGTCGAGCACGCGAGCCTTGTCCCGCTCGGTTTGCAGCCGGCCGAGCAGCCACGTCCCCGCGTTCGACAGTCCCTTGTAATCGAGGTCGACCGGGTTCTGCGTCGCCAGCAGCGTCCCCAGTCCGAATGCACGCCCCTGCTTCAACAAGGTCAGCAGCGGCGCCTTCGACGGCGGGTTCGCGACCGGCGGAAAGTACCCGAAGATTTCGTCCATGTAGAAGAGCGCTCGCAGGCTGGTCGTGCCCGACTGCGCGCGCATCCAGCCGATGATCTCGTTGAGCAGCACCGAGACGAAGAACATGCGTTCGCGGTCGCCGAGATGGGAAATCGAAATGATGGAAACCCGCGGCCGGCCGTCCTGGCCGTAGAGCAGGCGACTGACGTCCAGGGGATCGCCCTCCGTCCACGCCTCGAACCCGGGTGAGGCCAGCACGTTGTTGAACGCCGCCGCCAGTGCGAACCGGTCGTTCGAAGGCAAGAACGACTCCAACTCCATCACTCCGACGCGCGTCACGCCCGGCTGCTGGATCTTCCCGATAAGGCCCGCGAGGTCGAGGCCTGCGCCGCCCGACCAGGCCTTGTTCAAAATGGTCGAGAGCAGAATGTGCTCGCGGCTTCGCACCGGATCGGCTTCGACGCCGATGAGCGTCAGCAGGCTCGTCACGGTGGTCGCGACGCGCTCGATCAGCAGCTCCCGGTCGTCGCGCAGTTGTTGCGGCGGCGCCTCGAGCGACCTGAGGATCGACAACGGTAGGCCCGCGGTGCTGCCGGGTGTGTAGATCGCGAAGTCCGACGCCGCGCGCAACCGTCCGATCCGGCCCCCGTCCTGGTCCCACTCGGCGAGCCCTTTCTTCCACATCTCGGCCTGCGCGGAGGCGTACTTCTCGTCGCTCATGCCCTTGCGCCGGGCATCGTCAAGGCTAATCCAGGGCCGAAAGTCCTCCGGGGCGAGATTCGGAAACGTGAGAAGGAGGTTGCCCAGATCGCCCTTCGGGTCGACCGCAATCACAGGAATGCCGTCGAGGGCGGCCTCCTCGAGCACGCACAGGCAAAGGCCGGTCTTCCCGCTGCCCGTCATGCCCACGCACACCCCGTGCGTGACAAGGTCCTTCGAATCGTAAAGGACCAGGTTCTGCTGGCGCTTCCGCGTGGCGGGATCGAACTCGCGTCCGAGATAGAAGGCCCCGAGCTTCTCGTAGTCCTGCATGGCCGTTCCTCGCCTCTCTCGAGCGTCAGTGTAGCAGTCCGGGCCGCGGAGGCGAATACGAAGTGCTCGGATTGAGCCAGAAGGCCGGTTGGGATATCGTGTGATCCGTTCGTTTACCCTTCAGGAGTTGACCATGAATCGTCGATCTCTGATCGCTGTCGCATTCATCGCCGCCCTCGCAATCGTCGCGGGAGCGCAGGCCGCTTCGGCCGACGTCCCGGGTCCCATCCTCGATGCCTACCTTCGCATTCAGACCGCGCTCGCGGCGGACAAGACCGATGGTGTGTCGCAGGATGCGACGGTGATCGCCAAAGCGGCCGGCGCACTGGGAGCGCCGGGGGAAAAGCTCGCAACAATCGCCAACGCCATGGCGGGAGCCGCCGACATCAAGGCCGCTCGAATCGTGTTTGGCGATCTGAGCGACGCCGTCATCTCGATGGCGGGCGCGTCAGCGGGCAAGGACGTGCGGCGCGCCTACTGCCCGATGGTGAAGAAATTCTGGCTGCAGAAGGGCGAGCTGATCGCGAACCCCTACTACGGCTCGATGATGCTTCGCTGCGGCGAGTTCAAGTAGGCGAGACCTCGCTTCGTTTCGACCCGGGCCGGTGTCCCGTCCAGCGGACGGGATGCCGGAGGGCTCCTGCCCCGCGGCGATCCCGGCGCCTCGTGCACGCTACGGCGCTTGACGGCTCCAGTACCGCGCGAGGCCCTGCCAGCAGTGCTCGAACTGAATGGCTCCCTGGTAGGCGCTCTCACCCTGGCTTCCCAGCTGTTCCTGCACGTCAGCACGCAGCGCGGCCACGAATGCGGTCGCGCGTGACGCGTCGTCGCCCGGTGAGGCGAGCAGCCTGGCAGCCAGCCTGGAGTAACGTTCGAGCCGGTCGAGCAGATCCCTGAGGTGGTAGCTCACGTCCTCGAACGCGCCGAAGTGGGTGATGAACACCCGCGAGGGTGACCACTGACGCACGCGCTCGACGCTCGTGCGCCAGAGCCCCGGATCAATGTCCGGCGGCGGAGTGGGAGGCATGACGACCGCCGATCGAGGCATCCGAATACCCCCCGTGTCACCCATGAACGCCACGCCGGAGGTTCCGTCGAAGTAGCTGACGTGGTGATGCGCATGGCCGGGCGTGTCGGCGACCTCGACGTGCCGCCCGCCGAAGTCGAGCACCTCCCCGCCGGAGAGCGGCGTCACCGAATCCGCAGGCACAGGGATGATGCGTCCCCAGAGCGGCTCCATCTCGTCCCCATACAGCCGCGCCGCGCTCGCCAGGAGCTTCGACGGATCGATGACGTGCGGCGCTCCGCGCTGGTGGACATAGACCTTGAGCGACGGAACGTCGCGAACGAGCGGTCCGGC
Source organism: uncultured Acidobacteriota bacterium (assembly GCA_963695795.1). Taxonomy (GTDB): domain Bacteria; phylum Acidobacteriota; class Vicinamibacteria; order Vicinamibacterales; family JAKQTR01; genus CAVOHU01. Next base: position 520,666 of record CAVOHU010000006.1, read on the forward strand.
CGCGGCCGCGTGATCCAGGTGGATGTGCGTGAGCAGGAGCGCGTGCAGGTCGCGAGCAGTTATCCCCGAGGCACGCAGGGCCTCCATCAGCCTCGACGTGCACGACGGCGGCCCAGGGTCAACCAGGACCACGCCTGATGGCGTCTCCAGCACCCCGGTGGCGATGACCCTGTCATGGCCCTGGAAGTTCAGGTCGATCACTCCGACGCCATCCGTGACGCGTTCCATCGACACACCTCATGCAGCGGTGCCGCTCTCGGCCTCAGCCCGGAATCGGCCGCTCGGCATGCCGGCGCGCCGTGGCGGACGGAGCGGCGGAGGCTATACTACCGGGAGCATCCATGGCAGACGAGCGTCCGACAACCGACCGGAGCGTCCTCGAGAAAACCAAGGAGGAAACGAAGACCCCCGAGCTCTTCGGGGTCATCCTGCTCAACGATGACTATACGACGATGGAGTTCGTCGTGCAGATCCTCGAAGCCGTCTTCAACAAGCAGCCGGCCGAGGCCTTCCGGATCATGATGCAGGTCCACACGCTCGGCCGGGGCCTCTGCGGAGTCTATCCCTTCGAGATCGCCGAAACGAGAGTCGCCTCAGTCCACGAACTCGCCCGGGAGCAGGGCTTCCCGCTCCGGGCGATCATCGAGAAGACCGATTAGGAGCCCCGGGGCCGTCCGGGCCAGCGACCCACCAGACACCGTTGCCGCTCCGGGCGCTATACTGAACGGGAAACCTACCTTTACGGAAAGGCGCGTCGTGTTCAGCACTTCGGTCGAGATGCTCCTGCAGGTGTCGTACCGCGAGGCGGTCTCCCGCCGCCACGCCCACCTGACGCTCGAGCACTTGTTATACGTCATGGCGCACGATCTCGAAGGCGAGAAGATCCTCCTCGCCTGCGGGGCGGACGTCGAGCGCCTCCGGCGCGAATTGGACGGATTCCTACGCGAACGGATTGAAACACTCCCGGTCGGATCCGACAAGGAGCCCGAACAGACTCTCGCCTTCCGCCGGGCGTTGCAGGCGGCGGTGCTGCACGTGCAGAGCGCCGGGCGCGAAGAAGTCCGCGCCGGCGACGTGCTCGCCGCGGTGATGCAGCAGAACTCGGTCGTACGCGGCCACGCTGCTCGGAGCGCACGGCGTGACCCGGCTCGACATCCTGAACTACATCTCCCACGGAATCAGCAAGGTCCCCGTTCCCCACACGCCGGAACCGTCGACTCGGAAGCCGGCCGGCAGGCCGGAGCAGGGAGATGAGCCGCCCGGCACGCCGGCGGATCCGCTGGCGGCCTACACGACCAACCTGACTGAGCGCGCCCGTTCGGGCAAGCTCGATCCGCTCGTCGGCCGGACCCGGGAGCTCCAGCGGACGCTGGAGATCCTCTGCCGTCGCCGCAAGAACAACCCCGTGTTCGTCGGCGATGCCGGCGTCGGGAAGACCGCGATGGCTGAAGGCCTGGCGGCCCGGCTCCTCGAGGACGACGTGCCGGAGATCCTGAAGGGCGCCGAGATCTTCTCGCTCGATACCGGGGCCCTGCTGGCCGGCACGAGATTTCGAGGCGACTTCGAGGAGCGGTTCAAGGCCGTCATCGCGGCCCTGGAGACGCACGGCCTTCCGATCCTCTTCATCGACGAGATTCACGCGACGGTCGGCGCAGGGGCGACCACCGGCGGCACACTCGATCTGGCGACCCTGATCAAGCCGGTGCTGACCTCGGGCGAATTGCGCGTGGTCGGATCGACGACCTTCGAGGAGTTCAAGCACATCGAGAAGGATCGGGCGCTCGCGCGGCGGCTGCAGAAAGTCCCGATCGACGAGCCGAGCATCGAGGAGACCGTGCTCATCCTCAAAGGCCTCCGGAGCCGCTACGAAGAGCACCACCAGGTTCGCTACCTGGACGGCGCCCTCGATGCGGCCGCCAAGCTGGCGAGCCGGCACCTGAGAGACTATCGGCTGCCCGACTCGGCCATCGACCTGCTCGACGAGGCAGGAGCCCGCCTTCGGCTCAAGCCGGCGCCGCCGGATCCGGGCGGGCAGCCGCGCTCGGTCACGGTCGAGGACATCGAATCGGTGGCGGCGCGGATGGCGCGCATCCCGGAAAAGCAGGCCAGCGCCTCGGATCGAGAGCGCCTCCGGACGCTGGAGGAGTCGCTCACGCGGGTGGTGTTCGGACAACCCGAAGCGGTCGGACTCGTCGCCTCGGCGATCAAGCGGTCGCGCGCCGGGCTCGGCCAGCCCGAGAGGCCGGCGGGGTGCTTCCTGTTCACGGGTCCGACCGGCGTCGGCAAGACCGAGCTGGCCAAGCAGCTCGCCCTGCACCTCGGCAACGAGTTCATTCGCTACGACATGTCGGAGTACATGGAGAAGCACGCCGTCGCCCGGCTGATCGGGGCGCCGCCCGGATACGTGGGGTTCGAACAGGGTGGACTCCTGGTGGACGCCGTGCGCACGCACCCGTACGCGGTCGTGCTGATGGACGAGATCGAGAAGGCTCACCCGGACGTCTTCAACATCCTCCTCCAGGTGATGGACCACGCGACGCTGACGGACAACAGCGGCCGGAAAGCCGATTTTCGCCAGGTCATCCTGATCATGACCTCCAACGCGGGCTCGCGCGAACTGAGCATGCCGGTCATCGGCTTCGGCGGTGAGTCGGGATCGGGGCCCGAGCGCGGGAAGACCCGGAAGTCCCAGGCGAGGTCGGCGGTCGAGCGCGTGTTCAGCCCCGAGTTCCGCAACCGCCTCGATGCGATCGTGACCTTCGCGGCCCTCTCGCCGTCCGTGATGGAGACGATTGTCGAGAAGTTCATCCTTCAGCTCGAGGCGCAGCTGACCGAGCGCCACGTCGCGATCACGCTCGAGCCAGACGCGCGCGCCTGGCTCGCCCGCAAGGGCTTCGATCCCGTGTACGGCGCGCGGCCGCTCGCCCGCGTCATCCAGACCGAGGTCCGCGATCACCTGACGGACGAGATCCTCTTCGGCGCGCTCGAGCGCGGGGGCACGGTGCGAATCGCGCTCGGCGACGACAAACTGGTGTTCTCGTATGAACCCGCCCCGCCGCTGGACGCAGAACCGGGCAGCGTGACCGAATCGACGGCCAGCTGAGGGGACACCCAACAGGCCCATGGACAAACACGACACGCCAGAAGACGATCCCGATTCCGCGCCTTCCGCCGGAGATCGGACGACCGTCTCGCCCGGCGCCAGCGGGCGACGTCCTCCTGGTCCTCCTGAGGGTGACATTCGTGTCATCGATCGGAGGCGTTGGGCGAGGAAAGAAGCGGGAGAGTCGATTGAAGCCGGAGCGTCTTCGCTCAAGCCGACCTACGTCGAGGAGCTCGAGCGGACCATCGCCGAGAAGGATGAGCAGCTTCGAGACACCATTAGCCGGTTTCGGGAAGCGTCCACGCAATTCGAGGAGGCACGCATTCGGTTCCGGCGCGAGGTCTCCAAGGACGTGGAACGCGGCAAGCGGGCAATTCTCGTGGATCTGCTCGACGTCGTGGACAATCTCGATCGCGCCATCGAAGCCGCCGCCAGCGCCGACAAGGCCGGACCACTGCTCCAGGGGGTTGAACTGGTTCGATCCCAGTTCCTCGCCAAGCTGGATGGCTTCGGCGTGAAGCGCGTTGAAACCGTTGGCCAGCGATTCGACCCCGCGCGCCACGAGGCGGCCACGGTCGTGCCCAATCCGGACCCGTCGATGGACGGCGTGATCGTCGGCGTGGTCCGGCACGGCTACGAAATCGATGGCGAGGTGCTGCGACCGGCCATCGTCGCCGTCGCGAAGTCATCGACAGATTGAGATCCGGCGAGGGAGGCCTGGCATGAGCGTACGTCGATGGACCGTTGTCGCGATCTTCTCGGCGTCGGCCCTCGTGCAGTCCCCGGTGGCTTGGACCCAGCCGACCGCTGGCGGAGGCTTCCTCAGGATCGCGAGATCATCGTTCGGTACCACCAAGGAGGGTGTGGTCGACTTGTACACGCTCACGAACAAGAACGGCATGGTGGCGAAGATCATCACCTACGGCGCGCTCCTCACCGAGCTGCGAGTTCCGGATCGGCAGGGCAACCTGAGCGACGTGGTCCTGGGGTTCGGCGATCTCGCCAAGTACGAGGCAGGACATCCGTATTTCGGCGCCACGATTGGACGCGTCGGCAACCGGATCGCAAAGGGCCGGTTCACGCTCAACGGCCAACAGTACAAGCTCGCCACCAACAACGGTCCGAATCATCTGCACGGCGGCAACGTGGGCTTCGACAAACGAAAGTGGAAGGCCGAGTTCCCGCAATCGGAGTCGGCCGGCCGCGCATCCCTGGCATTCACTTACGTCAGCCCTGATGGCGAAGAGGGCTATCCAGGCACGCTGACTGCGAAGGTCACCTATACGCTGACCGATCGCAATGAGCTGCGGATCGACTACTCGGCCACGACCGACAAGCCGACCCCTGTCAACCTGACGCATCACAGCTATTTCAATCTGGCTGGCGAGGGCCACGGCGATATTCTCGGCCATGAGTTGACCATCGTGGCCTCACGCTTTACCCCGGTCGACGACACGTTGATCCCAACCGGTCAACTGGCGCCCGTTGACGGCACGGTGATGGACTTCCGCAAGCCAACGACGATTGGCGCGCGCATCGCGAAGGTGCCCGGCGCGCCTCCGGGAGGCTACGACCACAACTACGTCCTCGATGCCAAAGGCGGAGCGCTTTCGCTTGCGGCCGTTGCCAGGGATCCGAAGTCCGGCCGGGTCATGGAAGTGCTGACCACCGAACCGGGACTGCAGTTCTATTCCGGCAATTTCCTCGATGGTACGCTCGTCGGGAAGGCGGGCGTGGCCTACAGGCAGCATTTCGGATTCTGCCTGGAGACGCAGCACTTCCCCGACTCGGTCAACCGGGCCAATTTCCCGACGACGATCCTGGAACCGGGAAAGACCTACACCTCGACCACCGTCTACCGCTTCTCGGCGAAGTAGAGGCTGTGGCGACTCGCAGGCCGGGTCTTCCACCTGCGCGAAACGCTTCGGCGGACCGCCGTAGCCTTGGCGGAGGCGGTCAGACCCGGCGCCGAGGGTCCGCGGTTAGAACGGTGAGAAATTGCTCTGCGCCATCTGGTCCTCACGGACCATGGTGAAGAGCTGTTGCAGCGCGTCGTAGTGCTGCTTCTCCCAATTGGCCAGGAACCGATAGAAATCCTCGATGCCATTGTCGGTCGCCTGCGAGGCGGCCTGGGAAAAGTAGCGGATCGCGTTGCTCTCGAGCATCATCCCAATCGAGAGCACGGCGGTCTCGAATTGCGCTCCTGCCGCCTGATCACGAAATCGGCCGGTGAACACCTGAGACATGATGGCGCCGGTATCGGGCGCCCGCCGTTCGAAGCGGAATGCCGCGACACCGCTCTCGTCGAAATGCGTCGCCACGGTCTTCAGGAACCCCTGGTGCAGGACTTCATCGGACGCCAGCTTGCCGAACAGTTCCTGGACGGCCGGCTGCTCCGCGCGCTCGGCCGTCATGGAGTAGAACGTGTAGCCGTCGACTTCGATCTGGTACGCCTTGCTGATGATCTCGAGAATCGTCTCGCGCGTGTTCATCGACGCCTCAACGGGAGCTTGTCCGTCGTTAGACCGTGGCCGCCGCGAGCTTCTCGATCTCGTCGGCCAGTTCCTCGGCCGCCATGACCATGCCGCCGACGCGGCCAAAGAACTCGACGGGCTTCCGGCCCGAGATTGCGGCCCGCACGTCCTCGACCATCTGCCCGGTCGACAGCTCGGCGACCAGGATCCGGTCGGCGCGCGCGGCCGTGCGAACCAGGTCTTCTGACGGATACGGGTACAGCGTGACCGGGCGGAAGATTCCGGCCGTGAGTCCCTTGGCACGCAACGAGTCCACCGCGGTGCGCGCAATTCGGGCTACCGTGCCGTAGGCCACGACCAGCACGTCCATCTTCCCGTCGGCGTTGTAGGTCTCGTGGCGGGCCTCGGAAGCCATGGCCTTGTATTTTCGCTGCAGGGCCCAGTTGTGCTCCTCGAGTTCCTCGGCCTTGAGGTACAGCGAGTTGATGATGTTCGGCTGCCGGCCGCGGCACCCCGTCGTCGCCCACGGCTTCTCGGGGAGATCGGCCGGATCGACCGTCCGTTTGAACTCGACCGGCTCCATCATCTGCCCGATGAGCCCGTCGCCGAGGATCATCACGGGATTGCGGTACTTGTCGGCCAGGTCGAAGGCCTCGAATGTCAGGTCCGCAGCCTCCTGCACCGTCGAGGGCGCCAGCACCAGCACCCGGTAGTCGCCGTGCCCGGCGCCCTTGGTCGCCTGGAAGTAGTCGGACTGCGACGGCAGGATTCCGCCGAGCCCCGGCCCGCCGCGCATGATGTTCACGATGACGACCGGGAGCTCCGAGCCCGCCATGTACGACATGCCCTCGGCCATCAGCGAAATGCCGGGGCTCGAGGATGAGGTGATGCAGCGCCGCCCTGCCCCGGCCGCTCCATAGAGCATGTTGGACGCCGCGACCTCGCTCTCCGCCTGCACGAACGTGCCGCCGACCTGCGGCAGGCGGCCGGACATGTACTCCGGGATCTCGTTCTGCGGCGTGATCGGATACCCGAAGAACAACCGGCAGCCGGCGTGAATCGCCGCCTCGCCGATCGCCTCACAGCCCTTCATCAGTTTCTTTGCCATGTTCGATGTCCTCCCGGTCACCGCGCGGCGACCGGCACCGCGAAGGTCCGGCCGATCTCGAATCCCTTTGCCAGACAGACGTGGTTGAGCGCGACCAGCTTCTGCCGGCTCGCAAAGGTCTCCGAGAGCACGCCCTTCACGATCTCGGGATCGACCAGGTTCGACGCGCCGAGATACGCCCCAAGGGCCACCATGTTTGCCGCCTTCGCGCTGCCCGCCTCGACGGCGATCGTATTGGCGGCAACCGGCACGACCGTAAGATCCGCGCGTACTGCGGCACGGTTGATGAGACTCGTGTTCACGACGAGGATGCCTCCCGGCCGGACGGCGGGCTCGAACTTGTCGATCGACTGGAGGTTCAACACGATGGCCGCATGGGGGTTGCGCGAGATCGGCGACCCGACGGGACGATCCGACAGCACGACGGTGCAGTTGCAGGTGCCGCCGCGCATCTCGGGTCCGTACGCTGGCATCCACGTCACTTCGAGGCCCGACTTCATTCCCGCATAGGCGAGGAGCTTGCCAATGAGCAGGACGCCCTGGCCGCCAAACCCCGCCAAGATGATTTCGTTGTACATGCGCTCCTCACCCTCTCGTCAGGCCGACGCTTCCGGTGCCTTGACCTCACCGAGCGGATAGTAGGGAATCATGTGCTCCTCGACCCAGTCGCACGCCTCGTGCGGTTGCAGCCCCCACCCGGTCGGACAAGTCGACACCACTTCGACCAGCGAGAAGCAGACGCCGTCCAGCTGGTACTTGAACGCCTTCCGAATCGCCTTCTTGGCCGCCATGATGTGCTTCGGCTCGTGGACCGCCACGCGCACCAGGTAGGCCGGCGTCTTCAGCGTCTGCAGCAGCTCGACAATGCGAATCGGGTACCCGGCCAGGGTCACGTCCCGGCCGAGCGGACAGGTCGTCGCGATCTGGCCCGGCAGAGTCGTCGGCGCCATCTGTCCGCCGGTCATCCCGTAGATGGCGTTGTTGATGAAGATGACGGTGATCTTCTCGCCCCGGTTGGCGGCATGGACGGTCTCCGCCATCCCGATCGACGCGAGGTCGCCGTCGCCCTGGTAGGTGAAGACCGCCAGCTCGGGTCGCCCGCGCTTGATGCCGGTCGCGACGGCCATGGCCCGCCCGTGCGACGCCTGCTGCATGTCGCAGTTGAAGAAGTCGTACGCCAGTACCGAGCAGCCGACCGGCGCGATCCCGACGGCCTGCTCGCGCACGCCGAGTTCCTGCAGCACTTCGCCGATCAGGCGGTGCGTGACGCCGTGCGTGCAACCCGGGCAGTAGGTGAACGGCTTCTCGGTGAGACCTATCGTGCGGACGGTGGTCTTGCCCTTGTTCTCGACCTGGACCGCCGTATCCGGGCAGACGAGCAGGCAATACCGGCAGCCGTTGCACTGGTCGTTCACGATATGAGGAAAGAAATAGCCTTTGGCGTTGATATCGGAGGACATCTCCAGGACGTGCTCGGGGCAGGCATGCACGCACAGTTCGCACCCCTTGCAGCGGTCCCGTTCAATGATGGGCGATGGCACGCTCGTCTCCTCTCTCTACACCACACTGGATCGGCGCCGCGAACCTGGCCGGCGAAGCTCGATGGGCGGCGTGATATACCGGTCGATCGGCAGCACCGGCAACGCACCGTCAACGGGACGGTCCGCTGGGGCGGTCAGCCTGCGCAGCACCGCGCAGAACCGAATCGGCAGATTCAATGCGCGCCCCACCTCCGCCGCGAGCCGCACGCCGGACATGACAACGTCGTCGGTCGTTTCCTCGATGAGGTGCGTGTTGGCCACGAGGCCGTTCACGTTCAGCTTCGAGCTCGATTCGACCTCGCGAATCATCCCGATGATGGCGCCGGGCGTCTCGGCGAAGGGGCGGTTCCCATTGACGACGAACAGGACATCCGAGGTCGCGGGGTCGTCGAAACCGGGGATGCTGCCGAGCACTCTGGCACCGACCTCGGCGCCTCCGACATCGATGACCACGCGGCGGCGGCCTGCCGACGCCTCAGCGACGGCTGCCCGCACGCCCGGGACGACGATGGGCAGGTCAGCCTGGAAGTACTCCCCGGTCGGCGACACGAGCTCGATCTCCCGTGCGAGCAGGTCCGCCTGCGCGAGTCGCGATCGGAAATACGGTTTGACGACGTCGAGATCGACCAGCGTGACCTTGGTTCCGCGCTCCCTGAAGCCGAACGCGAGGTTGACCGCGATCTCCGTCTTGCCCGCGCCGAAGTGGCCGACGAGAACCGTGACGGGCGCCTTGAGGACATCGTAGGCGGACGGAAAACCGGAAACATCGATCATGAAGTGCCGATTTCGGCCCGGCGCCTGCTGTCGGGCCAGGACTGGAGGGCGAATAGGACCGCGGGGCCCACGAACGTTCCCGCTATCGTAATCCCAGCGAACACCTCTCCGTCAAGGCCGATTCAGGTCGTGTTTCGCATTCTCCACTTGCCAGACCGCCCGCCGTGCAGATACAAACGCACGTGACAGGACCGCGCCGGTCCGGAAACACGAGACGGAGACGCCGATCATGGTGCTGTGGAACATCTTCGTGCTCTTCTCGCGCGTGGCGATCTTCTCCTGGGGTGGGGGCCCGGCGTCGCTGGCCCTCATGCAGCGCGAGACCACGACTGCGGGCTGGGTCACGCCGGAGGAATTCGCCGACGCGGTCGCTGTAGGAAACGCGCTGCCGGGGCCGATCGCGCCGCAGGTGTCGGCCTATGTCGGGTACAAGATGGCCGGCACGCCTGGCGCCGTCGTCGCGGCGGCCGGCACGGTGCTGCCAACCACCCTGTTGATGCTCGTGATGGTGATCTATTTCTTCGCGGTCAAGGACAGCCCGACCGTGAAATCCATGCTCACCGCGGTGAGGCCTGTCGTCGTCGGGCTGCTCCTCTGGACGGCGTTCGACATGGGCCGGACGGTCTTCGGCGCCCACCAGTCGAGCTGGGCCGGTGCGCTTCTCCACAACTGGGATCGCATCCTGATCGCGCTCGCGACCTTTGCCGTGCTCACCCTGACGACCATCAACCCGGCGTTCGTGATTCTCGGCGCCGCGGCACTCGGACTGATCCTCTATCGCTGACGGTCGCGCAGGCGGGCTCTGGAACCGGACGCTCGGCCCAGCCGGGCCGTCAGAGCTCGAAGGGACGGTCCAGCCGCCGGAGCATCTCGTCGTACTTCCGCTCCAGCTCTTCGAGCGCGGCCCGGTACTCCTCGTCCTCGACCTCGCCCTTGGCGCGCCGCGCGTCGAGCGCCGCGCGCTGCATTTCGTACCAGCGATCGGGATCGAAGTTATACGTCACTGGAGTAAAGCCCGGCCGCGTCGAACACGGCCGTGGCGAGCGACGAGTAGTCGTCGTCGCCGCGCCCCGCGGCCATGAGCGCGCTGACGTATTGCTGCACGATGGCCGCGACCGGGGCGGAGACGGCCAGCTCGTGCACGGTCTGCATCACGATGCCCAGGTCCTTGTGGTAGAGCCTGGTCTTGAACCCAGGCACGTAGTTGCTTTTCAGGATTCGCTCGCCGTGCACTTCGAGTACACGGCTCGCGGCAAAGCCTCCGAGCAGGGCCTCGCGGACTTTCGCCGGATCGATGCCGGCCCGCATCGCGATGGCGAACGCCTCGCTGACCGACGCCAGCGCACCGCCGATGCAGATCTGGTTGCAGGCCTTGCAGACCTGGCCGGCTCCGGGCGGACCGATGTGCACCACGCGATCGGGGTTTCCCATCTTGTTGAGCAGCGGGCGCACTCGCTCGAGCGCGGCCGGCTCACCGCCGACCATGATTGAGAGTGAGGCGTTGATCGCGCCGATCTCTCCCCCGCTGACCGGCGCGTCGAGCATCGTCGCGCCTCGCCCCGCCGCCTGGCTCGCGAGTTCGCGGGCGGCGGCCGGCGCGATGGTGCTCATGTCGACGATCACCGCGCCCGGCTGGATGGTCTCGAAGACGCCGTGGGGTCCGGAGAGGACCTTCCGGACGTCCGGCGAGTCGGGCAGCATGGTGATGATGACCTCCGAGCGGGCGGCCACCTCGGCCGGGCTCGCCGCCGGGGTGGCTCCCGCCTCGACGAGGGCGTCGACCGGGCCCTGAGAGCGGTTGTGCACGACGAGTGGGAATCCGGCCCGCAGCAGGTTGAGCGCCATCGGGCGCCCCATGAGGCCGAGGCCGATGAAACCGACAGGACTGGACATGAACGACCCTCGAGGACAGTGCGGGCTACAAGCCAGAAGCCAGACGAGGCCTGTGGCCTGAAGCCTGTTGCCTGCAGCCTGGTTTGTATCAGTACTTCACATACACCGTCTTCCAATCGGTGTAGAAGTCGAGTGCGTTCGGACCCTGCTCCTTGGGACCGAAGCTCGAGTCCTTCGTGCCGCCGAACGGCAGTTGATACTCGACCCCGGCGCTCGGGAGGTTGACGGTCACGAGGCCGGCTTCGATCCGGTTGACGAAGTCGAACACTCGTCCGACATCCCTCGTCTGCACCGACGCGGAGAGCCCGAAGGCTACCCCGTTCGCCAGCGAAATCGCTTCCGCGAAATCCCTGGCACGCATGACGGCCAGGACAGGGCCGAAGATCTCCTCCTGCGCGATCGTCATGGCCGGGTCGACGTCCGCGAAAACGGTCGGCTCGACGAAGAACCCGTGCGCGAGTGGCCCGGCCGTTGTCCGGCTGCCACCGATCAGGAGCCGGGCGCCTTCCCGCCGGCCGGTCTCGACATACCGCAGCACGGTGTCGAGCTGGGCCTGATCGATGACCGGTCCGACGTCGACGCGGGGATCCATGCCGTCTCCAACTCGAAGCGTTCGCGTTCGCTCGACCAGGGCGTCGAGAAACCTGGAGTAGATGGCCTCCTCGACGATCACGCGGCTGGTCGCCGTGCATTTCTGGCCGGTGGACGCGAACGCACCGTTGACGGTGTTCTCGACCGCCCGGTCGAGGTCCGCGTCGGCGAGCACGATGGTCGGATTCTTGCCGCCCATCTCGAGCTGAATCCGGAGACGGCGAGCGGCGGCGAGATCGTAGAGCGCGTTCCCGGCCGTGCAGGAGCCGGTGAACGACACCGCGCGAGTCGCCGGGGCCTGGACCAGGGCCGTGCCCAGTTCGGCGCCCGGACCGGCGATGAAGTTCACGACCCCATCTGGAATGCCCGATTCCACCAGCGCCTGCACGATTCGCCAGCTGCTCAGCGGAGCGGCAGAAGCCGGCTTGAGCAGGACCGTGTTGCCGGCGACGAGCGCGGGCGCGAGTTTCCAGGCCGGGATGGCACTCGGGAAATTCCACGGCGTGATGAGTGCCACGACGCCCAGCGGCTTTCGCACCGCGAAGGAGAACACCCGTTCCCGCTCGGACGGCACCAGCATGCCGGGCATCCGCGCGCCTTCGCCGGCGAAATACTTCAGGATGTTGATCGCGCGGCGAACTTCGGCCTTGGCTTCCGAGAGTGTCTTGCCTTCCTCATGGGTCATCTCGGCCGACACCTGATCGAACCGCCTGTCGAGGATTTCAGCCGCTCGAAACAAGAATGCGCCGCGCGCCGGGGCGGCCAATGCCGACCAGCCCGGGTACGCCTTGGCTGCCGCGTCCGCTGCAGCGGCGACATCCTCGGCGACTCCGCGGGAGAACGTCGCTACGACGTCCCGGGTATCGGCCGGATTGCGGATCTCGAACCTGGTCCGGCCGGGAAGCCAGCTCCCGCCGATTCGGTTGAGATAGATCGTGTCGAGGCAGCCTTCGTTCGCCACTTCACTCCTTCCTGGTCGTGGGGCGACCGGCCGAGCCGCCTACGGCCTCAGCCGGCTGACCGGGATGCCGCAGAGGAACCTGAAGACCGTCTCGCCGGCGTTCGCGTACACATGATCCGCGTTCGGGGGTACGAACACGACGTCACCGGGTGAAAGCGGGTGCCACTCGCCGTCGATCAGGACCTTTCCCGTCCCTTCGACGACGAAGTTCTCGTGCTCGTATGGATGGGTGTGGTGCGGCGAATGCCCGCCTGGTGCGAGCTCGACCATTCGCAGCGCGTAGAAGGGCGCGCCGTCGTGCGTGTCGTCGATGAGCCATCGCAACGACGCGCCGGGCGCTTCGGCGCCGACCACCTGCGCCTCGACCTCTGTATAGTGACAGACCTTTGCCTTCGGCTCTGGCATGCGAACGCTCCTCGGCTGGAATCAGGGTTTCAACTTCTTCGCCAACTCGGCGACCACGGCCCGGTCGGTCACATCGTAATGTGTCTCGGAGGGGAACAGGGCGCCGCCGAAGGTCACCCACGGCCGGTGACTCGTCGACTCGTCCCGCTTCGAGGCCCACGCCGCCACGTGAATCTGCCGGCAACCGGTCACGCGAACGATCTCCTCGAACTGATACGGCTTGATGCCTCCGCCCGGCATGACCTCGATTCGGTCTCCGGCATGGTCGATCAACCGGCGGATGAGGCCGAGGCCCTCGTGCACCGTGTCCCGCTGGCCGCTCGTGAGCACACGGGTCACGCCGAGATCCACCAGTTCATCCAGGGCGCGGAACGGGTCGGGAGTCACATCGAACGCGCGGTGGAAGACCGCCTGGCGAGACCCGATGAGCTCGCGGATCCGGCGGGTCCGGCGGGTGTCGATCCGGCCGTTCGCGGTCAGGATGCCGAACACCACGCCATCGGCCCGGTTGGCGATGGCGGCCTCGGTGTCGCGCTCCATCACGGACAGTTCGGCCTCGGTGTAGCAGAACCCGCCCGAGCGGGGCCGCGCCATCGCCATCACGGGGATCCGCAGTCGGCGCTTGGCCTCGATGATCGTGCCGATCGAGGGCGTCAGCCCGCCGAGGAAGAGCGACGAACACAGCTCGACGCGAGTTGCCCCGCCCTTCTCGGCTTCGAGCGCATCGTCGAGTGAACCGCAGCAGATTTCGAGCGTCACCGGACCGACCCCTTCCGTGCCGGGCGCTGCGGCGGCTCGCGAAGTGGCGTTGCACGCTCCGCGGTGCGGGGCAGCCAGACGTCCATCTCTCCCTTTCCCCTGTGGGCCCACGCGTAGTAGGGAATCAAGGTGAGGGGCTGCCTGGAGGTGACGGTCTTGCCACCCTGCTCGGCAACCGAAACCGCGGTCCCCGTAATGACGGTCACGCCGTTCAGCAGACCGGGCCTCGCCTGGATCGACAGGGACGAACCGTCCTCGAGCGCGAGGTTGTGCGCGTGTCCGTTGTGATCCGGCCACTCCGCGGCGTACACGATTGGCCCGCGCTCGACGGCCACGCGGCCCTCGTCCGCCTTGACCGCAGAATTGGCGAGGACCCGCCGAGGCTGCATCGGGAACGATAGGGCCACCTCGTCGCCGGCGATCCACGATCGCGAAATGGGTACATAGCCGCGGTCGAGCGCCGTATTCACGCGCTGCCCGTTGACCGCGACCGACGCAGCCGCGGCAAGTACTTCCTCGTACCGGTACAAGTCGCCGGGCACCGGCCTGTTGCGGGCCCAACCAGGTACGCGGACCATGAGCGTGAACGGGCCCGGCTTCTCGGGGCGGATCCGGAGCGTTACCTGGCCCGACCACGGGTACTCGGTTCGCTGCTCGATCTGGATCCTGCCGCCAGGAAGCCGAACCGTGGCCCGGCCCTGCACGAACAGATTGACGTAGACGCGGTCGCCCGACACCGCGTAGGTGAAGCTCGGCACCGACGCCAGGAACCTGGGGATGTTACTCGGGCAGCACGCGCACGCAAACCACGGACTTCGCTCGTGCTGTCCGGACGAGGCGAGCGGGTTCGGATAGAAGAAACGGTCGCCCCCCATTCCGACGCCTGAGAGGAACCCGTTGTAGAGAATCCGCTCGAGCACGTCGATGTACTTCGAATCTCCGTGCCAGAGGAACATCCGCTGATTCCAGAGCGCGTGCGCGATGGACGCGCAGGTCTCCGCGTACGCGTCCTGGTTTGGCAGCTCGTAGTCCGGTCCGAACCCCTCCCAGGCCCCGGCTGCGCCGATGCCGCCCGTGAGGTACATCTTCTTTCCGACGACGTTCTCCCAGAGCCGATCAATCGCATCGACGTAGGCCCGATCGCCGGTAAGGGCCGCGACATCGGCCATGCCGGAGAACATGTACGCTGCCCGGACGGCGTGGCCGACGGCCTCCGTCTGCTTCACGACCGGCAGGTGATCCTGCGCGTACTCGCCGTAAAGCTTGTGCCCGGCCGCATTGCCCCGCTCGTCGAGGAAATACTTCGCCAGCGTGAGGTACCTGGCGTCGCCAGTCACGCGATAGAGCTTCACGAGGCCGATTTCAATCTCCTGGTGGCCGGGCACGTCGTGCCGCCCGTTCGGACCGAAGGTGCGCGCGATCAGATCCGCGCTCTTGAGCGCGACGTTGAGCAGCGTGCGCTTCCCCGTCGTCTGGAAGTGGGCGACGGCTGCTTCGTAGAGATGGCCGACGTTGTAGAGCTCGTGGCTCTCCTGCTCGTTGATCCAGCGTTGCTTGCCGGCCATCTTCATCGCGTTGGCCGGATCGATCGTACGAGCGGTATAGAGATACCCATCCGGCTCCTGCGCCTTCGCAATCTTGGCGATCAGGCCATCGAGGTACGCGTCCAGAGCCGGGTCGGGATGGAGCGCCAGCGAATACGTCGCGCCTTCGATGACCTTGAAGACATCCGAGTCGTCGAACGCGTAGCGCGAACAGAAGCTTCCGGTCGCCAGGCGTCCCGCGATCTCGAAGTTCTTGATCCGGCCGGTGTCCTCGCTCTGCTTGAAGGCAAACGGAATCGTCACCGTTCGGTTGACCTCGAGCCGGCGCGCCCAGAACGCGTCCGCGAACGCGACGTCGGTAAAGGCCGCCGGCGTGATGGTATAGTCGCGTGCAGGTCCGCCTCCACTGGGCGCTTGGTCCTGGCCGAGCACCAGCAGCGTCACCGCGATCGCAGACAGTCCGGTTTTCGTCATTTCGGCTCCCGCTTCAGCCAGACGGCCATCTCCCCGGCACCGCGATTGGCCCAGGCGTAGTAGGGAATCGCGGTGAACTGGCGGGTGCCGACTCGCCCGTGAATCACGACCACGCCATTCAGCAGGTCCGGGCGCCACTCGCTGTCCAGGTTCGCATTGTCGGTCAGGGCGAAGTCGGGGAGGTGGCCGCCGTTGTCGATTCCCTCGACCGCATAAACGATCGGGCCCCTCACGAGCGCCACCTTCCCAGTGTCATCGGTGACGGACGCGTGCGCGAACACCCGCCTGACCGGCATCGGCAATCGCAGCTCAATCTGGTCTCCGGCCGACCAGGTCCGCCGAAGGCGCGCAAATCCCCGTTCGAGATCGACTCGAACCTGGCCCCCGTTGACGAGAATCGAGGCGGCCGAATGGCTGTCGGCGCCGGCGAATCGATAGAGTCCGCCGGGCAGTGGCTCGTCGCGCGCCCAGCCCGGAATACGGATATTCACCTCGAAGGCCGAGCGGGCGGCCGGTTGGAGGACGAGCTTCACCGTTCCGTCCCAGGGATACCGGGTCTCCTGGCGGATGCGCACTCGACGGCCGGCAACTTCCAGATCCGACTCGCCTCCGATGAAGAGATTGACGTAGACGCGATCGCCGCCGGTTGCGTAGACATACCCGGGCACCGAAGGCAGGAACCGGCAGATGTTGCCCGGGCAGCACGCGACGTCGAAAAACGGCGCACGAACCGTTGATCCCTGATTGAATTTGAACTGGCCGTCTGATTGGAGCGGATTGGTATAGAAGAACGCCTTCCCGTCGAGAGAAACCCCGGCAATCAATCCGTTGTAGAGGGTTCGCTCCAGCACGTCCAGGTACCGCGCGTCTCCGCTCAACAGGAACATCCGGTGGTTCCAGAACACGTTGCCGATCGCCGCGCACGTCTCGTTGTAGGCCGACGCGTTCGGCAGCTCGTAGTTCGCGCCGAACGACTCGCCGTCGTGTTTCGCCCCCACGCCGCCGGTCAGATAGATCTTCTTCGACACCACGTTGTCCCACAGCCGAGTCACGGCGGCAAGAAGCCTGGCATTCTTCATCAGAGCGGCCACGTCGGCGATGCCCGAGTACATGTAAACGGCGCGAACGGCATGCCCGACGGCCTCTTCCTGTTCGAGGACTGGCTTGTGCGCCTGGATCTGGACGGGGTCGTTGTAAACGGCGAATCGGGAACCCGGCGGGTACTGGAACAGCGGAACGTCCGGACCCCGCTGGTTGATGAAGTAGGCCGCCAGCTCCAGATAGCGCGCATCGCCGGTCACGCGGTACAACCTCACGAGACCCATCTCGATGCCCTGGTGCCCCGGGTACCCCTTTTGCCTTTCGGGGCCGAAGGTCCGGCCGACCAGGTCCGCGTTGCGGATCGCGATCTCGAGAAGCGTGCGCTTGCCGGTGGCCTCGAAGTGCGCAACGGCCGCCTCGTAAAGGTGGCCCGAGTTGTAGAGCTCGTGACTCACGGGCTCGTTCGAGTACCGCGTGTCACCGATACCGGGCTGGGGATGAGCCGGATCGATCGTACGCGCCGTGAACAGGTACCCGTCGCGCTCCTGCGCGGCCCCGATCTTCCGGATGACTTCGTCGAGATACTCGTCGAGGGCGGGATCCGGATGAACCCGGAGCGAGTAGGCCGTGCCCTCGATGGTCTTGAACACGTCGGTATCGTTGTACCGCTGCCCTCGGAACTGACCGGCGGCGAGCTTGCCCGCGACCGCGAAGTTGTCGATGCGCCCGGTCTCCTCGTTCTTCTTCCAGATGAACGGGATTGTCACGGCGCGGTTGGTTTCGATCCGCGGGGCCCAGAACGAATCCGACACGTGGACATGGGTGAAGGATGCGGGCTGGATGGGATAGTCGGGGCGTGTCTGGCCCGAAGGCATCACGGCCGTTCCACCGACGATCAGACCGAGGACGACTGGCGCCGCCAGGGCTTCCGCTCGTGGTCGCACGGCAACACTCCTCGACCCGCGAGTGTAGCGCCGGAGTGGCCTGGTCCGCTACTCCGGGCGACCCACCGGGTCGCCCCTACACGGCCGCCTCTCTGCCCGCCCGGGCCGCTTGACTCCCGCGTCGGCGCGCCGGATACTCGTCCGAGATGCACACGCCGCGCTTCCTCCTTCGCGGGTTCCGCTCGGCGCGGGAGCTTTCCGAGCCTGCGCTCGGCCCGCTCGAGCGGCGCGTCATGGAGTTGCTCTGGGTCGGCGGCGAGCTGAGCGTCCAGGACGCGTGCGATCGATTCGGGCCGGTGATCGCCTACACGACGGTGATGACGACGCTCGATCGGCTGTTCAAGAAGGGCCTGCTCACGCGGCGCAAGCAGGGCCGCGCCTACCTCTACTCAGCGGCCACGACGCGAGAGGAATTCGACCGCCGGGTGACGGCAGACGTCGTCGACGGCCTGCTGGAACGAAATCAGGAAAGGCCCCTTCCGCTGCTGTCGAACCTGGTCGACGCGGTCGGCGAACGGGATGTGCGGCTTCTCGACGAACTCGAGCGGCTCATCCGCGACAAGCAGTCCGAGTTCAGGAAACGGCGGACACGATGAGCGGGACCGTGCTCGCCCTGGCGCTCGCGCTGGCCTGGTTCCTCCTGGTGAATCTCGCGGCCTCGCTCGTGGTGGGCGCCGTGGCCGGCCTGGGCGCGCACGCGCGCCGCCGCCCGACGAGACGGGTTTCTGCGGGCGCGTGGCTGTGCCTGCGGATTTCGCCGAGCGTCGTTGCCGCGTGCTTCGTCGCGCTGGTCTATGGGCGGGCGTACGCACGGTTCGAGCCGTCCCACGCGTACGAGCCCTTCGGCGCCGGGCTGGGCACGCTGGTCGGCGCGGCCATGCTGGTGATCGGCTGGAAGGCCTGGTGCGGCATTGCCGCCGTCTGGCGGGTGCGCTCGATCCAGCGATCGTGGCTGGCGGGCGCCCGGCCCTTCGACTATGCGGGGGCTCCGGTTCCGGTCCTCGCCATCGATGTCCCGAGGCCGGTCGTGTGCCTGGCAGGAATCCGGCGCCAGCGCCTCTTCGTGGCCAGCCACGTCCTCGATGCCCTCACGCAGGCCGAGCTCGACGTCGTCGTGGCGCACGAGCTCGCGCATCGGTCGGCGTGGGACAATCTCAGGCGCCTCGTGCTCCTCGTCAGCCCGGATCTGGTCTCCTTGACGAGCATCGGCTCGAGGATCGAGTCGGCGTGGGCTCGCGCCGCCGAGGATGCCGCGGACGAGCGGGCCACCGGAGGAGAACCCTCGAGGGCGCTCGCGCTCTCGTCGGCGATTCTCAAGGTCGCCCGCCTGTCACTGGGGCCCCCTTCCCGCCGCGCGCTGCCGGTCTCGAGTTTCGAGGATGGAGGCCCGATCGTGGAGCGCGTGCGCCGATTGAACGGCGATGTCGATCAGCCTGCCGGGCCGGGCCGGCCGCGCAGAATCGCGTTCGGGCTCGCTGTCGCCCTCCCCTTCGTGTTCGCGGTCCTTCCCGAATCAACGCTGTCGAGCGTGCATCGGATGACCGAGTTCCTCGTCCGCCTGGCGAGCTGACACGCCTTCCTTCCGGCCAACCGTCAGGCAGGCTCGGCCGAGCGGCGCTTCCCGAAATTCAGTCGAAACGAGACAGGGTCAGGTCGAGATGGCGGACCCGGCTGGGCGCCTCATGCCACTGCACGAGGATGGGGCGCTGGTAGGTGCCTTCGACGATGCCGGCCAGTCCCGGCGTTCGGCGGTCGGAGACGAGGAGGTTGATCGACCGCTTCATTCGGAGGAAGCGGGCGGCGGGCAACGCCATCGCACGGGCCAGCAGCCGTTCGATCCAGGACTGCTCGAGGCCGAGAGCGTCGACGAGCTGGTTGAGGACGCGGACCAGGTCGTAGGTGGCGTACCCTCTCGTCTTGCTCGGAATCGCCCGTGGATCCTGCAGCGCGTGGCGGCCCTTCTCTGCCATGAATCTCAGCGGGTCCCGGAGGACTTCCCGCAGGTCGTGGCGCATGAGCAGCGACTCGTACTCGTTGACCGTCAGTCCAGCCTGCCGCTCGCCGGGCGCCAGGGACATCCGGATCCGGCCCTTCGCGACACCCTGACGGACCGCCATCTCCGCCACCCGCTCGTAGAGCCCGAATCCTGGATCGCGAAGGTTGATGGAATCAATCGGGTGGCCCGACACGGGGACTTCGATCGTCGTCCGCCAGACCTCGGTCTCCTTGGTGTAGCCGACGATGCTCGTCGTGCGCTGGCGGGGCCCACGGTTGTTGACGCCGTCGAGGTCGACGAGGACGACCGGGACGTTCGGCGGGTTCGCGTACGAGACGCAGGAGCGAAGGCCCGAGGCCATGAACGCGAGATGCGAATCCGCATTGCGTGGTTCGATCTTGCGCTGTTCGTCGGAGAGATCCTGGCGTTCGTGCAGGTCGTCGTGCCGGTAGCGCGCCCCTTCCGGGAAGAGCGTGCGGAACGTCTCGATGTATTCGGTCAGCCCTTCGGCGCGGGGCCCGAGCCTCCAGGCGAGGCTCTGGTCGAGGTATCCGGCCGTCGTGTGAAACGAGCAGTAGAGGGCCCGGCGGAAGGGGCCGAGCACGTCTCCGAAGAGAGCCGCCACCCGGGCGCCGACGTCGATCGCGTCGAACCGCGCCCGCGGCTGCAATTCGAGCGTGAGTTCCAGGGGTTCCAGAGCCATCGTATGGTCGCCGGCGCCCGCGCGGTCCTGACCAGCCGCCCGAGCCCGGAGGAAATCACGTCATCATACCTCACTTTGCCGTGTAAAGCGACACCGGGCCGGGCAGGGACCGCGATCGGCGCTTGAATCGCCTCCCGGACCCGGCCATCATGGGACCGCCATGCTGCTTCCGATCACCGCCGAACTCTCGATCGACGACAGCCTGGTCGAGGAGCGTTTCGTCCGGGCGTCGGGGCCGGGTGGCCAGAACGTCAACAAGGTCGCGACGGCCGTCGAGCTCAGGTTCGATGTCGGCGCCAGTTCGCTGCCGCCCGACGTCCGAACCCGCCTGGTGAGCCTCGCGCGAAGGAGGATCAACACGGAGGGCGTGCTCATCATCGACTCCCGCGCGCATCGGACGCAGGCCGAGAATCGACGGGCGGCTCGCGATCGGCTCGTCGCGATCATCAGGCGGGCCGCTGACCGACCGCGCCCGCGCCACCGGACGCAGCCAGGGAGGGCGGCGAAGGCCAGGCGGATTGCCGAGAAGAAGCGCCGAGGGGCGCTCAAGCAGTCGCGCGGCCGAACCGACGACGAGTGACCCCGGCCCTTTCCGCTTGCGCCCCTGCGCTCGAGCCGCTATCGTCGAGCTGACAGGTGGCCGCGCAGGGCGCGTCTGTCCTCGAATCACTGCCTCGATCACCCGACCGCCCTCAACTGAACGAGACCACTTCCATGGCCGAATCTTCCCCGCTGGGGCGGACGCCTCAGCCTCGCGCCAGACTCGTTTATCCTGCCGCCATCGGGTTGGCGTTGACCGCCGCGGCCACGATCCTCCGGTGGCTGCTCGATCCGTTCCTTCAGGCCAGCAATCCGTTCGGCACCTATTACGTCGCCGTCGCCATCGCGACGTGGTACGGCGGCGTGGCCGGGGGTCTCATCGCGAGTCTCCTGTCGGCATTCGCCGGCGACTTCCTGTTCGTCGAGCCTCGCGCGCGCCTGTCGTTCGGCGGTCCTTCGGACTTGATGAGCGTTGGCGCGTTCCTGCTCGTGGCCGCGGTTCTGGTGTGGCAGGTCGCCAAGTGGAGGCGGGCCGACGACAGGCTGCGAGACAGCGAGGCGAGGCTTCGCGAGCACGCGAACGAGGTCCAGGCGCTGCTCGACGCGGTTCCCGCCGTCGTTCTCGTGAGCCGCACGCCGGACGGCAAGGAGATCGTCGGCAACCGGTTCTGCCAGGAGCGGCTCGGCGTGGCGCCCGGCCAGAATCTCTCGTATCTGGCTCAGCCCGAGGATCGGCCCGCTTCGTACCGGCTCGTTCGCGATGCAGCGCCGATCACGCCCTCTGAGCTGCCCCTTCAGCGGACGGTCAGGGAGGGCGTCGAGATTCGGGACGTCGAACTCAACGCCGTCCTCGGTGACGGGTCGGCGATCGCCCTCTTCGGGAATACCGTCCCTCTCCGGGATCATGCGGGCAATGTGAAGGGCGCGGTGGCCGCCTTTGTCGACATCACCGAGCGGAAGCGCTTTCAAGCCGAGCTCGAACGCGAGCGGTCCTTTCTTCGACAGGTGATTGACGCCAGCCCGAGCGCCGTCATCGTCAAGGACCGCGATGGGACGATTCTGCTTGCCAACAAGGCTGCGGAGCGGTTCCACGGAGTGACTCACGGCGAGCTGACGGGCAAGTCGAGCGGCGACATTCAGGGGATCGCTCCGTCCGGGATCGCGACGATCTTCGACGCTCCGCTCGCGGAAGCCATGACGCGGACCGAGCCGTGGTCCGACCTCCTCACGCTTCGAGACGAGGACGGCCGCACGCACGAGCTGCATGTCACGCGCGTCCCCTTGACGGGCCGGGACGGGAGCGCCAATCTCCTCATCGTCGCGGAGGACATCACGGCGAACCGTGAGGCCGAGCGGGCGCTCCAGCAGTCGGCCGAGGCCCGGTCCGCGCTCGAGGCGCAGCTCCGGCAGTCACAGAAGATGGAAGCGATCGGGCGGCTGGCCGGGGGCATCGCCCACGACTTCAACAACCTGCTGACCGCGATTCTCGGGTACTCGGACATGCTCAACTCGTCGATGGCCGAGGGCGATCCACGGCGGCACGACGCGGACGAGATCCGGAAGGCGGCCGAAAGCGCGGCCTCGCTGACGCGGCAGCTGCTCGCCTTCAGCCGGAAACAGGTGGTGCAGCCGCGACCGCTCTGTCTAGGAACGGTCATCTCGCGAATGGAGAACATGCTGCGCCGGATCATCGGCGAGGACATCCGTTGCGAGATCCAGGCGCTCTCCTCCGGCGAGCCCCAGGTGCTCTGCGACGCCGGACAGGTCGAACAGGTCGTGATGAACCTCGCCGTCAACGCGCGCGACGCGATGCCGCAAGGCGGGCTGCTGCGAATCACGACCGGGGCCATCGCCTCGCAGGCGGTGCCGAACGCCACGCTCATCGGCATGTCCGCCGGGGAGTATGTGGCGCTCTCGGTTTCCGACACGGGCTGCGGGATGAGCGAAGAGGTCCAGTCGCACCTGTTCGAACCGTTCTTCACGACGAAGGAACGCGGGAAAGGTACGGGTCTGGGGCTGGCAACCGTCTACGGCATCGTCAGGCAGCACAGCGGGTTCCTGGCGGTCGACAGCCAGGTCGGCAAGGGCACGACCATGACGATTTACCTGCCCGTTCGGACCTCGTCAGACGCCGAGGCGTCCGAGAAGGTCAACGTCGCTCCGCCTGTCCGGCCGGGCGCCACCATCCTCGTGGTCGATGACGACGATGGCGTCCGGCGGCTGACCTGCCGGATGCTAGCGGCGGAAGGCTACGAGGTGCTGGAGGCCCGATCGGGCGAACTCGCGATCCAGCAGGCCGCCGGCTACGATCGACCGATCACTCTGCTCCTGACGGACGTCGTCATGACCGGGATGAACGGTCCGACACTCTACGACGCGATGCGCGCGGCGCGGCCCAGGCTGCGCGTGTTGTTCATGTCGGGCTACACCGGCGAGGCGCTCGGGGCGCACGCGGTCGTTGATCTCGAGACGCCGCTCATCATCAAGCCGTACACCGCCACTCGGCTTGCCGCGAGGATCAGGGACGTGCTGAAATCCAAGCCGTGGACGCCTTCGGCTCGTCGGTCCACATGAACTAGGTCAGGGTAGCCCTGAGGAGACCCGAAAGCTCCCTCGCCATCGGGCGTACCAGCGGATCTCTCGAGAGCATGCGGTCTACCAGCACGACCAGCGCATCCGGCAGCGTCGGGTCGTGCGCAGAGGCCGGCGCCGGGTCCTCGATCAACTGGCTCATCGCCGCCGCATATGCGGTGCCCTGAAGCGACGGAAATGGCGTCGCTCCGCACAGCGCCCGGTAGATGACGACGCCCAGGCTGTAGACGTCCGATCGGCCGTCGTACGGCTTGTTCAGCAGCCGCTCGGGCGCCATGTAGGACAGTGTGCCGATGACGACGTCGCCAAGCGTGGTCGTGACCTGGGACTGAATGCCCTCGGGGCCCCAGATCTTGGAGAGGCCGAAGTCCAGGAGCTTGACGACTTCCCCGTTGCGGCCCTGGTGGAGGTAGATGTTCTCCGGCTTGATGTCGCGATGGACGATACCGGCGTCGTGGAACTCGGCGAGCGTGTCGCAGACCGGGCCAAGGATCTCCACGGCCCGATCCGGCGCGAGTCGGTGCGATCGGTCCAACTCGGCGGCGAGCGTGTGACCCTGCAGGAGTTCCATGACGAGGTACGCGATGCCGCTCGCTGAGATCCCGTTGTCGTGGATCTCCACGACGTTCGGGTGCTTGATGCGGCTGGCCGCGACGCCTTCCTGCCGGAACCGTTCGAGCGCGTCGGGAGTGTCATTGCCCGGGAGCGGACGGAAGACCTTGATGGCGACCGGCAGGTCCAGGCCCAGGTGCGTGCCGCGAAAGACCGCACCGAATCCGCCTTTGCCGATTCGCTCTTCCAGCCGATACTTCCCGTCCAGCACCGTCCCGGGAAGCGCCTCGGCCAGCGCGGAGAAGACGAGGTCGGTGCGCCGTTGCGCCTGCATCAGCTCCTCGTTCTTCCGGAGCAGCTCCTGGTTCTGGCGGCCGAGGTTCCTCTGGAGGCGCGCGATCTTGAGCTGGTTCTCGACGCGCGCGATGACCTCGTCGGCCTGGAACGGCTTGGTGACGTAGTCGACCCCGCCGGCACGAAACGCCTGCACTTTCCCAAGGGCGTCGTCGAGCGCGCTGATGAAGATCACGGGGATCTGGTTGAGCGACTGGTCGGCCTTCAGCTGCTGCAGCACCTGGTACCCGTTCATGTCGGGCATGACGATGTCGAGGAGGACCAGATCGAACGCTTCGCGGCCGAGCAGGGAGAGCGCCTGGTGGCCGCCGGATGCCGTGGTGACCTGGAGCCCGTGCCGCTGCAGATACCGTGAGAGGATGTCCCTGTTGGATTCCTGGTCGTCGACGATGAGCAGCCTCGCGCCCGACTCGGTCAACGACACGAGCTGCTGGGGCTGAGGAACCGCCGTCGACGCCGCCAGCTGGGACAGCGTCGGGCCACCAGAAGCCGTTCCGGATTGGCCAGACGCCGCAGGCCCATCCATCAGCGCCGAGGGAAGCGCTTCGACGAGCGCAAGCAGCTTCAGGCCGGAGTCACGGATGCGCCGGACGTCCTGCATCGCGAGCTCGAGTCCGGCGGATTCGGCCCGCTCGAGCAGTGTGTTGGTCGACGCAATGACGAGATCGAGGGCAGGCCGGAGGCGTTCCTGAATGGCGCGGCCCGCGTCCTCGAAGGCTCCATTCTCCAGCTCCGGACTGGCGGGGCCGAGCGACTCGTTGACCAGCGACAGCAGCCGGATGCCTCCCTGCCGCACGGCCTCGAGCTCGGAGGCAATCGCCTGCCGGCCCTCAGCCCCCGTCTCCTCGAGCAGCATCTCGCTGTACCCGATGACGGCATTCAGAGGCGTCCGCAGATCGTGCCGCAACCTGCCGAGCAGACTGTGCCTGGCGGCCGGATCGCGCGTTGGAGCGCCATTGACCTGGTCGAATGGCGTCATGGCGAGGTGTTGGTTCGCATGAGACTGTCGATCTTGCCGAGCAGCCGGGCCAGGTCGACAGGCTTGGAATCGTAGTCGTCGCAGCCGGCTTCCATCGCGCGCTCCCGATCCCCGGCCATCGCATGGGCCGTCAGCGCGATGATCGGAATCGACCGCGTCTCGTCCGATCGTTTGAGCAGCCGCGTGGCCTCCCAGCCGTCGATGTCAGGGAGGCTCATGTCCATGAGGATGAGGTCGGGCGACTCGTGCTGCCCCATCTCGACGCCGGCCCGCCCGGTCGCGGCGCTCACCACCTGGAAGCCCCGCCGTTCGAGCCGCCTGGTCAGCATGTCGCGGTTCATCTCGTTGTCTTCGACCAGCAGGATCTTGGGCATGCGGTGAGTCGATCTCCTATTGATTCAGCGCTGGCGTGAGCTTCCGGTGCTTCTCGAGAATCGCCAGGAGGCGATCGCGTTCGATGGGCTTGGTCAGGCATTCGGAGGCGCCCAGCGCGAACCCCATGCTCTTGTTGTCAGTGATGGTCAGCAGGATGACCGGCGTGTCGGCGAGGTCCGGATCCGACTTCAGCGCGGTCAGCACCGCCCACCCGTCCAGGCCCGGCATGATGACGTCGAGCGTAATCGCGTTCGGCCGCACTTCCTTGGCGAGCCGGAGCCCCTCTTCGCCGGTCGAAGCTGCGACCACGCGATACCCTTCGCGGCCGAGGAAGTTCTTCATCAGGTCGAGCACGACCGGGTCGTCGTCGATGACGAGCGCCGTCATCGGCGCCACGGGCCGGGTGGTCCGATCCGCGACTGCCGGCTTGGCCGCCGCCTCGTGCGTCGCCTTGGCCTCGAACTTCCGGTCGACGACCTCCGACGGGAGGCGGATCGTGAAGGTGGTGCCCCGGCCGGGTTCGCTGTCGACTGTGATGTCCCCGCCCATCGCTTCACAAAACCTGCGGGTGATGGTGAGCCCGAGCCCGGTGCCGCCGTACTTGGCGGCGATCGACGGATCCGCCTGCGTGAACGAGTCGAAGACGCGCTCCAGCTGTTCGGGCGTCATCCCGATGCCCGAATCTCGCACGACGAAGACCAGCCACGATGGAGATCCTTCCCGCCTGACCTCGAGCGTGATCTCCCCGTCCTTGGTGAACTTGCAGGAGTTGCTGAGCAGGTTGAAGAGCGACTGGCGGACCTTGGTCAGGTCGGCGTGCATCGAGCCGATGTCGGGCGGGCACCGGACGTCCATCCGGTTCGCGTTCTTCTCGACGAGCGGCATGATCGTCGTCGCGACGCCCTGAGCCATGGCTGCGACATCGAAGGTCTCGAGATACAGCTCCAGGCGTCCCGCTTCGATTTTCGACAGGTCGAGAATGTCGTTGATGAGCGAGAGCAGGTGGTGCCCTGCCGCGTGGATCTTCTTGAGGTCGGGAATGACGATGGACTCGCCGCGATCGTCGGCATCCTCGATGAGCATCTCGCTGTAGCCGATGATGGCATTCATGGGCGTGCGCAGCTCGTGGCTCATGTTGGCCAGGAACCCGCTCTTCGCGCGATTGGCCGATTCGGCTACGTCCCGCGCGAGCCGAAGCTCTTCGTGCCGGCGCTCGAGCTCCTGGTTGGCCTCCGTCAGCTGCGTGCGGGCCTCGAGCAGGTGGTTGCGCATCTCGTTGAACGCGCGCACGAGCTGGCCGAGCTCGTCCTGGCTCTCGATCGAGATCTCCTGTTCGAGATTCCCGCTGCCGATGAGGGCCGCGCCCAGTTCGAGCTGGCGCAGCCGCCGGACGAGATATCGCGACACGCGGAACGCGATGGCCGCCGCGACCCCTGCCGACACCACGAAAATGACGATCGTGATCTGCGCCGTCAGCTTCGCGACGTTGTAGAAATTCGCGCCGGCTTCCACGACCAGCCGGCGTTCCTCGCGCTGGAGCTCGGGCAGCAGCTCCAGTGTGACGCGCTGGCTCAGCGGTTCCGCGCGCACGACCAGTTCCGTGATGGCCTGGGGCTGCCGGACCCCCAGGCTCTCGTAGTACACGCGCCAGGACGCCGCGAGCTCCTTGAAGACGCCGTCGAACGCCTCGGCTCGGCGCCGCCCGTCGGCCGCCGACAGGTCGCGGAGTTTCAGGATCGCCCGTTCGATGGCGTCGAGCCGGTCGCCGAACCGCTTCAGATCCGCCGGATCGGCCCCGCCCGTCCCGGCTTCCGGCAGGATCTGACTGAGCAGCGTCACCTGCTTCTGGACGTCGTTCAGGTCCTCGCGGATCGAGGAAAGCACCAGCTGGCGCTCGCTGGCTCGGCCGAGCGCATCGACGGTTTCCTGCCGCCTGGCGCTGCTCCAGAAGAAGACCACCAGGTTCAGCCCGGTCAGAACCAGGACCAGCAGGAAGGACAACGTCAGTCTGCGGCGGATCGTCATCTGCCCCCCGCGATGAACTCAGGGCGTCTCCGCTCCGGAGCGAAAGGCTAGTGCAGCGGGTAACCCTTTTCCCCGGGCAGCCGGCCGTCGATCCGAAGGACCTTCAGGCCCTTCGGGACCTGCGTCGCGTCGACAAACGCCACGGCACCCGGGATCGACGCGACAAGCTCGGTCGCGCTCTCGTTCGAGTACACGATCTTCGGGCCGCTCTGCGCTTCGGCGCGAAACACCTTTTCAATCCAGTAGCGGCGAAACTCCGCCTCGGTCATGCGATAGACCGTCTTCAGCACGACGTCGCGTTCACGTGTGGCGGGCGCACGCATGAGGAGCGACACCCTGAGCCCGGGCGTCCAGAACTGGCGTTCTCCGAGCAGGAGTTGCCTCACCTCCTGAAATGTGAGGTTGTCCACGGGCACGTCGGGCCGGACGACCACGGCGACATCACCCGGCGCCGCCTGTCCGGCCAGGAAAAGCGGCCACGCCGCCAGCAACGCGAGGAGCGCCATCACTCTCGCCGCCGGCCGGGCCGCCGCGCCGGCGACTGATCGAGCCCCGCGGCTCGAACGCTGACTGGCATCAGGCACATACCCCGTCGCTCGCGCCGCGCATTGTGGTCTCTGCCCCATGAACGCCCCCGAGTGCGTTGCCGACCCCTGCTAGAACGTGAAGGACAACTGAATCGCGAACGTGTTGTAACCGCTCAGGCGCCTTCGCTCCGTCCGGTCGTACTGGAACTTCAATGCCGAGAATTCGCCGACGTCGTACCGGAGTCCGATCGACGGGCCATGCTGCAGCCCCACCGCCGGGAACATCACATCGTCGTCCGGCACGCTGAGGTACTGATAGCGGGCGTACGGCCGCCACGCACCGAACTTTCTGGAAACCTGGGAGTAGAACCCCGTGCTGTGCGTGACCTGGTCGGTGCCGCTCGTCGCATTACGGATGAACACGGCCTCGTTCAGCCACTCCACCTCGGAGGTCTGGTAGACCGCGTGCGCGGCGACGATCGACTGCCCGATGGTCGGCAGGCCTTCCGGCGTCAGCGAGTCGTAGTAGACCGACAACCCGACCTGGAGCCCAGGCGCCCTTTCCGGCCGCGAGATGAGCGCCAGGTTGACGGCCTTGCTGCCGTTCTCGTCGACGACGTTTTGGACCGCCTCGACCCCCGGGGAACGCGACGCCCGGCCGTTGCCGATTTCAAGCATGTAACGCAGCCCGAACTCACCAGACGGGATGTGACCGGTCACCGAGACCCCTACGTTGTGAACCGGCAGGATGCCGCCGCCGTCCTCGAATTCGAACAGGAACGGCCGTCCGATCGCGGTCTGCATCCACGTGCTGTGGTGATAGGCCGTGTTGTAAAAGCCGATGGCCGTGTGGTAACGCCCCACGCTGATGTTCAAGTAATCGCTCGACGACCAATGAAAGAGCAGGCGCTCGAGGTCGAGGCCCACGGCGTTGAGATCGTCGGCTTCGACTACCGCTTCCGCCAAAACGTCGACCTTGTCCGAGATCTTCGAGGTGATGAACAGGTTGAACTGCCCCAGGGAGAAGGAACTAGCGGTCGATGTGCCCGTGCGGTCGTCGGCGTGGAATGACACGTCGGCGAAACCGCGAAACTGCATGGTCGGAAAGCCCGTTGCATCGCTGGGCTCCATTCCCGCCATGGCTTGTCCGGGGCCGGACGGTGCGCCGGTCTGCCCGGTCTGTGGCGTCTGGGTGCTGGCGATTCCGGCGGTCGCGGTCCCTTCGGCGAGTCCTAACGCCTGGCTGCGATGGTACTCGCGAACCGTCCGCTCTGACGGGACCAGAGGGGACGATGAGGGAGCCCGTGAAGGCTGTTGGGACTGGGTCGGTGAAGGAAGTTGTTGAGCGAGCGCCGGTTGAGCCATCAGTGGTACGAGCAACACCACCCACCGCATGCGATACTCCCTCAGGTTGGCCGTTCGTCGCGTGGCGTCCGGTAGCCCGGTCTCCTGCCGGCAGGCCCAGTCGCACCGGTCCCGCAAATCATATCATCGATGTAGGGAATTGCGCCAGCGGCGTAATCACACCCGAGGCGGCGTGGACTTGGAGGAGGATTGGTGCCGGGGGTGGGAATCGGACCCACACGACCCTTTCGGGTCACAGGATTTTAAGTCCTGTGCGTCTGCCAGTTTCGCCACCCCGGCGGCGTGGCCTGAGGCGCCTAGTCTCTCACAACTCCGCGGTGGAGGCCGCGTTCTGAAGCGCGTTCCACCCCCTGGCCTCAGCGCATGCTCCTCACCTGCTCTGCGAATTCCGCGACGTCGGTCGTGGGCTCGTGACATTCGAACCGGCGGCAGACATACCCGGTCGTTCGCCCTCCCCGCGCGGTCATCGTTTCAAGCCACGGCATCAGCGTGCGGAAATCGCCGTGCAGCTCTTCCGGGTGGATCGAGAGCGTCACCGCGAATGGGCGATAGCCATCGCCGATGACCCGCTCCATCTCGCGCCGAACCGGGTCCTCGCGCGGTCCGACGATGACGACTTGATCCAGTCCATGATGGTAGGCGGACAGGTTTGCCATCATCCAGGGAACGCTGCGGCTCGCGTCCGACAGCGAATCGGAGAACGCCCCGAGTACCAGTTCGATCCTTGACTGCCAGTCCTCGTCTGCCGTCAGGTGAGCCAGGGTCAACAAGTTCGAAGCGGACAATGATCCGGCCGAAGGCTCAGCGCCATCGTAGCCTTCCTTGAGCCGAAACAGGACCGACCTGTCCTTTCCGGTCGTGCTGAACCACCCTGCGCCCGACTCGTCCCAAAACAGTTCATCCTGGCGCCGCTGGAGCTCGATCGCCCATGTCAGCCAGGCCAGATCGCCGCCGGCCTGGACGATCTGGAGCAGTCCGAAGATGAGCCCGGCGAAATCATCCGCGTAGGCCTCGATCGCCGCCTCGCCGTCGCAGAACCGCCGGAAGAGCGTTCGCGACTCCTCGACCCACATTTGATTGCGGATGAATACTGCGGCCTTCTCCGCTCGCGCCAGATGCTCCCGGGATCGCAGCACGCGCGAGGCTCGAGCGAACGCGGCGATCATCAGTCCGTTCCATGCTGCGAGGATCTTGGCATCCAGCCGCGGCCGCGGTCGGAGCGACCTCGCCGCGAACATCGCCCCTCGCGCTCGTTCGACCCGAGCCGCAACCTGCTCGTCGTCGAGACTGTGTTCGAAGGCGAGCTGCCGGATGGAGCTGGCGAGGTAGAGCAGGTTCCCCGTCCCGAATTCCTCCTGCGGGTCGAAGGGCGCGTTTCCGCGGGTGTCGATTCCGAACCGCTCGCGGACAAGCAGTGCATCCGGGCCGGCGAGTTGGTCGACTTCGCCGGCATGCCAGAGGTAGAAGGCGCCCTCGCGTTCGTGCGCTCCGGCTTCGGCCGTCTGCTCGAGTGGGATGCTGTCGGCATCCTCCGCCGAATAGAATCCGCCGGCGGGATCGGACAGATCGCGCTCGACGTAACGGAGGGTATCCTCCGCCACCGGGGCGCTGCCTGAATCCGGGTCGATCTGCGCGGCCTCGAGATAGGCCAGCACGAGTTGAGCCTGGTCGTACAGCATCTTCTCGAAGTGCGGCACTCGCCAGTTCGCATCCACCGAGTACCGGTGAAAGCCGCCGCCGATGTGGTCCCGCATCCCGCCCTCCGCCATCGCCTCCAAAGTCCGAAGCGCCATGTCGCGGGCCCGGAGGTTCCCCGTTCGGGCCCACTCACGGAAGAGGAACAGGATCTCGGACGGGCGAGGAAACTTCGGAGCACTCCCGAAACCGCCTCGCCGTGCGTCGAACACGGCCGCCAGTTCCGCGACTCCCCGGTCGAGGGCCTCCGGACCGGGCATCGGACCCGATGCCGATCCCGGCGCGAGGCCTCGCAGCCGGTCGGTCAACTGGCGGGCCGAGTCGGTGACGCGTTCCGGCTGTTCCGTCCACGCCCTGGCCACCTCCGCCAGGAGTTCGCTCAGACCCGGACGGCCCCCCCGGGACTCGGGCGGAAAGTACGTTCCGCCGTAGAACGGCTCCAGATTCGGAGTCAGAAACACCGTCATCGGCCAGCCGCCCGAGCCGGTCGTGGCCTGCACGAAGGTCATGTACACGCGGTCGATGTCCGGCCGCTCCTCCCGATCGACCTTGACGGAGACGAAGTGCTCGTTGAGCGCCCGGGCGATGGCCCCGTTCTCGAACGACTCGTGCTCCATCACGTGGCACCAGTGACACGTGGAGTAGCCGATCGACAGGAAGATGGGTTTGTGCTCGCGGCGCGCCAAGGCGAAGGCCTCGTCTCCCCACGGGAACCAATCGACGGGATTCGCGGCGTGCTGCTGCAGGTACGGGCTCTTTTCTCCGGCCAGACGATTCATGATCGAGCGGTTCGCGCCTCGCTTCGCGCCCTGCGCTGCCGGGCGTAGTGTGCGGTGAACTCGACGCCGTACAGCAGGATGACGGCAGAGATGTAGACCCAGATCAGGAAGAGGACCACGGTGGTAATCGACCCGTGCACGCTCGTCGCGGGCCCCTGTCTCACGTACCACGAAAACGCTTCGAGGGCGATCCGCCACAGCAGGCCGGTCAGCACCGCTCCCGGCCAGACGTCTCGAAGCCGGACCTTCGTGTTCGGAACGAAGAAGAAGACCATGCCGACAACGCCGACGAGGAGCAGGAAGGCCGACATGCGTGCGCCGAGCCCGCTCAGCGTCACGAGCAGCGGAAACTGGTCCCAATCGGTGGCCAGCCACGACGTGCGCACGATCTGCGCCGCGCTCACCATCAGGAGCGCCGCGATCAGCATCAGCCCGGCTCCGCACATCATCAGGAACGAGAACAGCCGATGCCCCCAGAAGCTCCTGGGGCGCTCGACGCCCCACGCATGGTTGACGGCCGTGCTGATGGCCCCGAAGAACCCGAGCGACGCCCAGACCAGCGCGATGCCGCCGCCGATGCCGACCGGCACACGGGCCCGGCGGAAGGCGTCGAGCTGTGTCGTCGCGAACTCGAGTTGCGTCGGAAAATGGCGGAGCACGAAGTCGAGCACCCTGCTCCGGTCCGCATCGTCGGCCGTGATGCTGCCAAGCACCGAGAACGAGAGCAGGAGGAACGGCAGGAATGAGAGCAGCGCGTAGTAAGCGATGGAAGCCGCGTGCGTCAGGTCGTCGCCGCTGTAGACGCCGACGATGCCTCCCCATGTTGAGCGGGCCATGAGGATGACCCCTTCGCGGGCCTGCTGCGCCAGCCGGCGCAGGCGGCTCCAGACCTGCGGCGCCGCGCTCGCCGGCACGTGAAGGTCGGCCATGGAATTCGCGCGGCGCTACGGCCTCGATCCCGTGCGCCTCAGCCCGCTTTCAGCGCCGTGCCAGCTGGAGGCAGGAGATGCCAGGCTCTCAATGGTGCGCCACCCCTCCTCCGCGGCCAGCCTCGCCTTCTCGACCGACGACCGTAATCGCCGCACCTCGCGAATCACGTCGTCGAGCCCGGGCTCGAGCCGCGCCCGCATGCGCCGCCCATCGTCGGTGAGATAAAGGTAGCCCGCGATCCCGCCGGCCAGCGCACCGATGAAGGATGAGAGCAGGATTCGCGACCGATTGTCCACCCGAACCTCCTCGTCAGGATCCCAAGTCCGGCGCGGCAGATCCTCGAGAGAACAATACCGCAAGCGCCTCGCTCATCAAAGCGGGGCAGGTATAATTCCCGGCATGGAAGTCCTCGACACGCACGTCGATCGCGACTCGCCCGACTACGTGGCCAACCGGCGCAGGTTCGAGGCGATGATGACCGAGCTGCGCGCCCATCTGGCCGCTGCCCGGGCCGGCGGCGGCCCGCGGTACCTGAAGCGGCACCGCGAACAGGGCAAGCTGTTCGTCCGCGAGCGAATCGACCGCCTGCTCGATCCCCAGTCGCCATTCCTGGAACTCTCCGCGCTCGCCGCGAACGATCTCTACGGCGGCGGGGCGCCGGCCGCGGGAATCGTGACCGGCATTGGCCGGGTCTCCGGCCGGGACGTGATGATCGTCGCGAACGACGCCACGGTGAAGGGCGGCTCGTACCTGCCTGTCACCGTCAAGAAGCACATTCGCGCACAGGAGATCGCCCTTCGCAATCAGCTCCCTTGCGTGTACCTGGTCGATTCGGGCGGGGCGTTCCTGCCGCTGCAGGCCGAGGTCTTTCCGGATCGGGATCATTTCGGCCGGATCTTCTTCTACCAGGCGCGCATGTCCGCCGAGCGCATTCCGCAAATCGCCGTCGTGATGGGATCGTGCACCGCGGGCGGCGCCTACGTGCCGGCGATGTCCGATGAGACGGTCATCGTCCGCGGCACCGGCACGATCTTCCTCGGCGGACCGCCGCTCGTGAAGGCGGCCACCGGAGAGGAGGTGAGCGCCGAGGATCTCGGCGGCGCCGACGTCCACACGCGGCTCTCCGGGGTGGCGGACTACCTGGCCGACGACGACGAGCATGCCTTGCGGATCGCGCGGACGATCGTGTCCACGCTGAACACGTCGAAGCACATGCCGCTCGACATGGAGGCGCCCCAGGACCCGCGCTACGACCCGACTGAGATCTACGGCATCGTCTCGACAGATCCGCGCAAGGGATACGACGTGCGCGAGGTCATCGCGCGGATGGTGGACGGGTCGCGATTCGACGAATTCAAGGAGCGGTACGCGCCGACCGTTGTCACCGGATTCGCGCGTCTGCACGGGATGCTGGTTGGCTTCGTGGCGAACAACGGCGTGCTGTTCTCCGAGTCGGCGCTCAAGGCCACGCATTTCATCGAGCTGTGCAACCTGCGCGGCGTCCCGCTCATCTTTCTCCAGAACATCACCGGGTTCATCGTCGGCAAGCAGTACGAGCGGGCCGGCATCGCGAAGGACGGCGCGAAGATGGTGCACGCCGTCGCCAACTCGGTCGTGCCGAAGTTCACGGTCATCATCGGGGGCTCGTTCGGCGCGGGCAACTACGGCATGTGCGGGCGCGCCTACGAGCCGAGGCTGCTGTGGATGTGGCCGAACGCCAGGATTTCCGTGATGGGCGCGGAGCAGGCGGCCGGCGTGCTGGTCACGGTCAAGCGGGACCAGCTGGCGCGCGACGGGGCCGAGTTCACCGCCGAGGCCGAGGACGAGATCCGTCGGCCGATCATCGAGAAGTACGAGCACGAGGGCTCGCCCTACTATTCGACCTCGCGCCTGTGGGACGATGGGATCCTCGATCCGGTGCAGACGCGCGATGCGCTCGCGCTCGGGCTGTCGGCCGCGTTCAACGCGCCGGTTCCGGATGCGCGATTCGGCGTGTTCAGGATGTAGCATGCGCGATCGATTCCTGCTCGCCCGCCGGGACGGGTTCGTCGAACATGTCACGCTCAACCGGCCGGAGGTGCGGAACGCCTTCAACGAGGCGGTAATCGAGGAGCTGACCGAGTGGGCGCATCTCGCGTCGCGCCCGGGCGGACCGAGGGCCGTCGTGCTCGCCGGCGCCGGCCCGTCCTTCTCGGCTGGAGCGGACGTCTCGTGGATGAGCCGGATGATCGAGTACTCGCGCGAAGACAACCTGCGCGATGCCGGGAAGCTCTCTGCCATGTTCGCCGCGCTCGACTCACTTCCCTGCCCTCTCGTCGGCCGGGTCCAGGGGGCGGCGCTCGGCGGCGGATGCGGACTGGTCGCCGTGTGCGACATCGTGGCCGCGGCCGACAACGCCGTGTTCGGGTTCACCGAGGTGAAACTCGGCATCGTGCCCGCCGTGATCTCACCGTTTGCCCTGGCGAAAATCGGCCGATCGGCCGCCCGTGAGCTCTTCCTGACGGGCGCGCGATTTTCGGCTGCGCGCGCGCAGGCGATCGGCCTCGTGCACGCCGTCGTGCCGGAGGCCAGCCTCGACGAAACGGTCAAGTCGATCGTGGGCGAGATCCTGAGCGCCGGGCCGGAAGCCGTTTCAACCGCGAAGCAGCTCGTCCGTTCGGTCTGGGGCCGGACGCCGCAGGAGGCAGCGGCGCTCACGACGGAAGCGATCGCCACCCGGCGAGTGTCTGCCGAGGGGCAGGAAGGCCTTCGCGCGTTCCTCGAGAAGCGTCGGGCATCCTGGCGCGCAGACTGACCGGGAATGGGAGACCCGTCCACGAGATGATCCGACGAGTGCTGGTGGCCAATCGAGGCGAAATCGCGCTGCGCGTCATCCGCGCGTGCGACGAGATGGGCATCGAATCGGTCGCGGTGTACTCGGAAGCCGATGCCGGCGCGCTACATGTACGGGCTGCGCACAGGGCGGTCCTGCTCGGTACCGCGCCGCCACTCGAGAGCTACCTCTCGATCCCCAAGATCATTTCGGCCGCGCGCGAGACGGGTTCCGACGCCATTCACCCCGGCTACGGGTTCCTCGCCGAGAACGCGGCCTTCGCGGCCGCCTGTGCCGAAGCCGGGATCACCTTCGTTGGGCCGCCTGCAAGCGTCATCGCCGCCATGGGGTCGAAGATCGCGTCCCGCCGCCTGATGAAGGAGGCCGGCATTCCCATCGTGCCTGGCGAAACGCCCGACGATCAGTCCGACGCGGCGCTCTCCCGGGCTGCGGAACGGTGCGGCTTCCCGCTGATCGTCAAGGCGTCGGCGGGCGGCGGTGGAAAAGGCATGAGGGTCGTGCGTTCAGAGGGCGACCTGCCTGCGGCGATTGCGTCGGCCCGCCACGAAGCGCACGCCGCGTTCGGCGACGGGACGCTCTACGTTGAGCACCTCGTTGAGCGTCCCCGGCACATCGAGATTCAGGTCCTCGCGGACAACCACGGCAACGTGGTTCATCTCTTCGAGCGCGATTGCTCGATTCAGCGGCGCCACCAGAAGATCATCGAGGAATCCCCTTCGCCCGTCGTTTCCCCCCGGCTGAGGGCGCACATGGGTGACGCCGCGGCCGCAGCAGCCACGGCCGTCGGATACCGGAACGCGGGAACAGTGGAGTTCCTGCTCGAGGGATCGGGCGATCGGGCGCATTTCTATTACCTCGAAATGAACACGCGCCTGCAGGTCGAGCATCCGATAACCGAAGCGGTCGTCGGTGTCGACCTCGTGCGGGCGCAGATGCTCGTCGCCTCGGGCGAGCGGATCCCGTGGCGCCAGGCCGATCTCTCGCAGCGCGGTCATGCGATCGAGTGCCGAATCTGCGCTGAAGATCCCGCAAAGGGCTTTCTGCCACAAGCCGGCAGGCTGAGCGTGTACCGCCCGCCGACCCGGCCCGGCATCCGCATCGACAGCGGCGTCGAAGAAGGCGCCGAGGTCCCCGTGTACTACGACTCGCTGATGGCCAAGCTCATCGCCTCTGCAGATTCGAGGGACACCGCGATCGCGCGGGCTCGGGCAGCGCTGCGGGAATTCCCGATACTCGGACTCGCGACCAACATTCCCTTTCTGTTGCGCGTGCTGGATGAGCCGCGGTTTCTCGACGGCACACTCGACACTGGATCTCTCGACAATCAGGCGTCTTCCCTCCGCGATCCGCTCCCGGTTCCCGCAGCCGCGTTGGCCGCGGCCGTCGTCCATCGGGATGCCGAGCGCTCGAGCGCGCCCGACGCCGGCCGTCCGGACCGCCACTCCCGCGATCCCTGGGTCCGCATACCAGGCTGGCGGAGCCTCGGCTGATGGCATCCGCACAACGATTCTCAATCCGGAGCGCGGGCAGTGATGTCTCGACCACCGCCATGCTGGACCACGGGGCGGTCACCATCGAAGGGATCGACTCGACGTTTCGGGTCGAGCGCGCTGCCGACGGCTGCTACCTGGTCAGCGACGGATCGCGGATCTGGCGTGTGTTCGTTGCCGGCCCTGCCGAGGCGCGGCAGGTCTGGGTCGACGGCCTCGTCGCCGAGCTCGAAGTCATCTCCGATCATGCGCCCCGCAAACGCCGGCGCGCCTCTCACGGGGACCTCACCGCTGCCCCGATGCCCGCCACGGTCCTCCAAGTGCTTGTGGGAGTCGGGCAGGCGGTCAGCCAGGGGGATGTCGTGCTGAAGCTCGAGGCGATGAAGATGGAGCTGCCGATCCGCGCATCGAAGAGCGGGACGGTGACCGCGCTCCACTGCCAGACTGGCGACCTGGTACAACCCGGGGTCCCGCTCATCGACATTTCCTGACGCGCCACCCTGGCGACAACCATCATGCCGTTCCTCGAGATTGCCGGGCGCAGAATCGAGTACCTGCGGATCGGGCGGGCCGAACGACTCGCGCGGCCGATGGTGTTCCTTCACGAGGGCCTCGGCAGCATCGCGCTGTGGCAGGACTTCCCCGCCCGCCTGGCGATGGCCGCTGGTTCGGAGGCGATGCTCTACAACCGCGCCGGCCACGGTCACTCCAGCGCCGTGCCCACGCCGAGATCCGCGCGGTTCATGCACGAGGAGGCCCTCGACGTGCTGCCGCTCGTGCTCGAGGCGCTCGACATCGACCGTCCGCTGCTCGTCGGCCACAGTGACGGTGCCTCGATCGCGCTGATCTTCGCCGCGCAGTTTCCCGAGCGGGTCGCAGCCCTCGCCCTGGAGGCGCCGCACGTCGTCGTGGAGGATCGTACCGTCGCGAGCATTGCCTCGGCGCGCTGCCGATTCCGGGCCGGCCCGCTCCGCGACTCCCTGCGCAAGTATCACTTCGAGAACACCGAGCAGATGTTCGAGAGCTGGGCCGAGGTGTGGCTCTCGCCGAAGTTCCGCGCCTGGAGCCTCGAGCCCGAGTTGTCGGCGGTGCGCTGTCCCCTGCTCGTCATCCAGGGCGAAGACGATGAATACGGGACGGCCAGGCAGGTGGATCTCGTTGAACGCGGAGCCGGAGGCCCGGTCACGAGGGTGATCCTCCCTCGATGTGGTCACGTTCCGCATCGAGAGAGGGCCAGGGACGTGCTCGACGCGATGCGGACCTTCGCGGCCGCCATCGCGTGAGCGCTTGCGCACGGGTCGTCCTACTTCTTCTTCACCGGCGCAGCCGGCGCGGCCTTCGTGATCTCGACGATGCCGGCCTGCTCGAGCGACTGGATGGCGGCGACGACCGATTCGAGGTCGATGTCCGGGTACTCGGGCCCGACCACATACGCGAACTTGAAGTCGTTGCTGCTCGTCGTCGCGTTACCGTACTCCGCCCGGACGGCGTTGTAGATGTCGACAACCGTCCGCTTCCCGTCGATGAACCCGCTGACCTCTTCTCTCGCGAGCGAGGGCAGCGCCGCGGCGCCTCGGCCTCCGCCAGCCTGCCCCACCGGCGCAGCAAGCAAGCTCCGGGCTGTAGGCGCGGGGGCTGCCGCACCCGATCCGCCCCCGCGTCCGCCGCCGGCGGGGGAACGCGCCTGCATCTCCGCTGAAAACGTCTTGAACCGCTTGCGCGGGACGAGCGACGCGAGCTGCTGCACGCGCGCGCTGGGCACCGCGGCGGACACTTGCACCCCGACCGCAGCAGCGCGCTCCTTGTAGATGGCCTCGAGCTTCCGAGATTCCATCGTCCGGATCGCCTCGAGGCCCGCGACGAGCGACTGGACGGTCGCCTGGACGTTCTTGTCGTTGGCGACCCGCAGCACCGATTCGACGCCGCCCCTGGCGCGGTTGAACGCACCCGTCACCTTGTTCTGGGCCGCGGCGTGTTGGTCGGCGAGCTTCGCGCCTTCCTGCCCGAGCAGCCTGATGCTCTGGCGGCCCTGCTCGCTCAGCCACTTCTCGCCGCCTGCGGCGGATTCCCACGCGAGGGCCCTGGCCTCGTTCGGTCCCGCGCCTGCCAGGTAGTAGAGTGCCGAGGCCCCAACGAACCCGATGCGCTTGGTTTCGGTCGGATCGTTGGCGACGATGGCGTCCGCGCTGCTGTGATAGAAGTTGTCGGGCCAGTGATTGAACTGCATTGCGGGAATCCCGGCCGCCAGGAACACGGCGTGATCGCTCGCCGCGATGAACGGCACCAGGCGGTAGTTGAAGGGCCCGTTGTTGCCGGTCTGTGTGCGAATGTCGGTCTGATCGACGAAGAGGAGGAGATTCGCGATGAGATCGTTGAGGTAGCTCGGCACCGAGTCCGGTGTCATCTTCATGCGCAGGTAGGTGTCCGTCTTCTTCAGATCCGACCCCGGCATGTCGAAATTGAGCGCCGCCAGCAGCCGGTCCTCGAGCTCCGGGTGCTTGAACATCCAGGCACGAGTACCCGAAATCTCAGGAACCCAGAGGAATCGCAACGTCCGTTTCGGTTGAGGCAACACCCCGTCGCGGATCAGCCTCGCCAGTGTCCGTGCGATCTCCAGCGTCGTGCCCACGCCGGAGCAGTTGTCGTTGGCGCCGGGGGTGCTGATGGTCTCGAAGGCGTGAGCGACGTAGAGCAAATCGCCTGCTGCGGGATCGGATCCCGGGATCGCCGCCGA
Source organism: uncultured Acidobacteriota bacterium (assembly GCA_963695795.1). Classification (GTDB taxonomy): domain Bacteria; phylum Acidobacteriota; class Vicinamibacteria; order Vicinamibacterales; family JAKQTR01; genus CAVOHU01. The sequence goes on from CAVOHU010000006.1 coordinate 560,747, forward strand.
GATCACGTTCATCTTGCCGGGATACCGTTTGGTCCTCACGTGAGCGCGCGCGACGACTCTCCTTCCGGACTCGAAGTATGACTGCAGCTCCATCATCTGCCGCAGAGACAGGACGAAGGCGAATCCCTGGCGTCCGGCGGGCACCGTGATCGACGACCAGCCGAGCTGGTCCATCGTGTAGCCGGCGGAGTTGGCCGACACGCCGGCACTGCCCGTGCCCAGCACACCAGCCGCGCCGCGTGTGAGGGCGAGGTTGACCAACCCGCGCCCGACGCCGGCGTTGCCCACGACAATCTTCCCGGCGACGTCCTTGCCCTGGAAGTCCGCCTCGCGCCCGGCGCCGACATACACGACTTCGGCTTCGACATCGGCGGTGGTGCTGCCGTTGGCGAGGGCTGTCGGCACCTGGTTCAGGCTGGCAATCTTCTTCCTGACCGGCTCGACCAGCCAGAGGTCCGCCTCCTCGGCGTCCCATACCTCTCCGCCCGGGAAGAAGTCGACCTGAACGTCGCTCAACCCGTACCGCCTGGCCATGTCCGCGAGATAGGTCGTCTCGAAATACGCGTTCTGGTACTCCTCGGCGGGCCGGTCGCGATTGGCCGCCAGGAGCTGAACGTGTTGATACGCCTGCTCGCCGGAGTACTCGTTCAGGATCGCGTCCCGTATCGAAGCGGGAACCAGACACCGGTCCGGAGGCGCCTGCCCGACAAGCGCAACCCCCAGTCCGATCACCATCAGAACGGCGAGTGCGGCTGGGACATGCCGCCGCGTTCCTGCCGGCGTCTTCATTCAACCCTCCTCCGCGATGATGCTCGCGTCGCGCGGGAGCATAGCACAGCGGCTCGCGGCCCGGTTGTGCGCCGTCCGCATCGAGGACTATCCTTTCGGCTCGGTGAGTGAGCCGCCGCGCCATTCGAGGCCACTCACGAGGAGGGAACGAAGATGCGTCATCGATGGATTCGATTCGCCGGCCTGCTGGTCGGGCTGGCGTGGCTCGCTTCGCCCGCTCTGCCGGCGACCCAGGCCGCGCAGCCTGGCGTCGCCAGCGCGAAACCGCCTGTCCACGCCCAGCCGGTCAAGCGCCTCCTCATCCGCAACGCCATGGTCGTCTACGGCAACGCGAGGCCCGCGTTCGGGCCAGTCGACATTCTCGTGCAGGACGGCCTGATCGCGAGGGTGGGGCGGACTCCGGCCGGCGATCCGCCGCCCGACGCGGTCATCGACGCGACGGGGAAGTACGTCCTGCCTGGCCTCATCAACACGCACATGCACCTGCAGGACGAGCGTGGCGGTGTGCCGCAGCCGTTCCAGTACGAGATGAACCTCTATCTCGCCTCGGGCGTGACGACGGTGCGTGATGTCGGATCCGATTTGACCAAGGCGATCAAGTGGCGAGCCGAGAGCGCCGCCCACGAAATCGCGGCCCCGCGCATCCTTATCTACACGCCGTCGTGGCAGCGCGGCACGACCGCGCAGGCGATTCGAGAGGGCGTCCGCGCGGTCAAGCAGCAGGGCGCCGACGGGCTGAAGCTGTTCGGAATGGACCGGGACATGCTCGAAACCGTGCTCGACGAGGCGCACAAGCTCGGCATGAAGACGGCCGCGCACATTGCCGTCGAGGAAACGACCGCGAAGGACTTCGCCGAGCTCGGCGTCTCCTCCATCGAGCACTTCTACGGCGTGGCGGACGCGGCGCTCGACGGCATCCAGAACTTCCCGGCCGATCACAACGCCAGCAACGAGATCCATCGCTTCGGCCGCGCGGGAGAGCTGTATCTCCAGACCAATCTGAATCGCGAGAAGCTCTCGTCGGTGCTCGAGCTGATGGTGTCCAACGACGTCGCCTGGTGCCCGACCTTCTCGATCTACGAGGCCAGCCGGGACCTGCTGCGCGCGCAGAACGTGCCCTGGTACACGGACTATCTCCATCCCACCATGGAGGAGTACTTCAGGCCCGATCTCGCCCATCACGGTTCGTACTTCATCGGCTGGACGAATACCCAGGAGGTCCGCTGGCGGAAGAGCTACCAGGTCTGGATGGATGCGGTGAGGGAGTTCGCGCTCAAGGGCGGGCTCGTCACGACCGGAGACGACTCTGGGTTCATCTACTCGCTGTACGGTTTCGGCTACCTTCGCGAGCTCGAGTTGATGGAAGAGGCCGGGTTTCACCCGCTCGAAGTCATTCGCAACGCGACGGTCAACGGCGCGAAGCTGCTCGGCATCGACGATCGGATCGGACGAGTGCGCCAGGGCTACGTCGCGGATCTCATCGTCGTCAACGGCAACCCGCTGGAGAACCTCCACCTGCTCAATCCGTACGGCACTGGCGTCAACGCCCGCAATGTGAACGTGCACGGCGGGAGCATCCAGTGGACGATCAAGGACGGCATCCCGTATTCCGTGCCAGTATTGATGAAGGAAACTCGGGAGATGGTGGCGAAGGCGAGGACGGAGAAGCCGAGGAGAAACGACTAACTGGCTCCAGGCTTCAGGCTTAGAGAATCGGGCCCCCGGCTTCGGGCTTCAGGCTCCAGGCCTGGACACCTGATCTGGACCACGCCGGGTCTTCACCGTTGGGCCCTTCGCTCTTGTAGGCTGGGTCTTTAGACCCGGCGCGTGGAGACACGCATGAAGACGGCATCCTCGCGATTCGCATGTGCGCTTTTCGTTGCCATCGTCGCGCTCGTCCTCGCCGGCGTGCGCGCCGCGACGTTCCCCGGCCTCGCATCGGCGGATCTCTACAAGTTGAAGTCCGTCCGAGACGTGCAGATCGCTCCCGATGGCAGGCGGATCGCCTTCGTCGTGCAATCGAGCGAGCGGCCCGCCAGGCCCGTCTCTCAGCTCTGGATCTGGGACGTCGCCTCGGGCGCATCGAAGCAGTTCGGCACCGATCGGGACGGGGCGTCTTCGCCTCGCTGGTCCCCGGACAGCCAATGGCTGGCCTTCTTCGGCCGAGTCGAAGACCAGGCCGGCCTTGGCGCGGTCAAGATGGACGGGTCGGATCCGATCTTCCTCGGGCGGGCGGCGACCTCCAATCAGCCGCTTCCCTCGACCGGCCATGCCCTCACCTGGTCGTCCGGATCCTCCCGCATCGCGTTCCTGTCCGGGACCCCGGGCCCGGAAGCCAACGACGCGAACGGCGATCCGATGGTCATCACGCGCTACCTCTACAAGCCGACGGCGTCGGAGGGCTCGACCCGGTTCAACGACAATCGGCGGCTCCACGTCTGGATGGTGGACCTCCTGTCAAGGGAACCGAGGCAGCTGACCGACGGCGTCTTCAACGAACACTCGCTGGACTGGTCACCCGCGAACGATCAGATCCTGTTCGTCTCGAATCGTGAGCCGGACCCGGACCGCGTGTTCAACTACGACGTGTTCGCGCTGACGATGTCGAGCGGCGCCGTCAGGCGCCTGTCGAACACGAAGAGCGCGGAGTATTACCCGGTTTGGTCGCCCGACGGCAAGAGCATCGCGATGCTGGCCACGAAACGCCCGCTGACCTCGTCGGAAACGACGATGGAAGACACGCACGTGTGGGTGATGAATGCTGACGGGTCGAATCGCCGCGAGATCGGCGGCGCCATCGACAACCGGCAGCAGGCCCCGCGCTGGTCTCCCGACGGCAAGTCCGTGCTTTTCACGGTCCAGGAGAAAGGCCAGACGCACCTGTATCGCCTCACGGTCTCGGGAGGCACGCCCGAGCTGGTCGTTCCGGACTCCGGTCAGAGCGGCAGCATCGGATCGTGGTCGATGGCCAGCAGCGGCGCCATCGCCTATTCGATGTCGACGCCCGGCTCGCCGGCTGAGCTGTACCTGAAAGACGGGGCTTCGCCGTCGAAGAAGCTCACCTCACTCAATGCCCAGCTCCTCGGCGCGCGACAGATTGGCGATGTCGAACGATTCACGTTCAAGAGCTTCGACGACACGGAGGTCGAGGCGTTCCTCACCAGGCCAATCGGCCAGACGCAGACCTCGAAGCACCCGCTCATCGTCATCATGCACGGTGGCCCGCACGGGCAGCAGGGACCGGACTTTGCCGCCAAGGCCCAGGTGTACGCGGCGAAGGGATGGGCGAGCCTGATGGTGAACTACCGGGGCTCGACCGGCTACGGTCAGAAATTCGCCGACCTCATCTTCAAGGATCAGGACGGCGGCGAGGCGAAGGACGTCCTGTCCGGCGTCGATGCTGCACTGGCGCGCTCTTCCTGGATCGACCCCAACAGGCTCGGGATCGAAGGTGTGAGCTACGGCGGCCAGCTGACCAACTGGATCGTCACGCAATCGACGCGATTCAAGGCGGCCATTCCTCTCTCGGGCATCTCGAACCTGGTGAGCTTCAACTACACGGCGTACTACCACGACTATCTCGCGGTGGAGTTCGGCGCGTACCCTCACGAGCAGGGCCTCATCGACGTCCTGTGGGAGCGCTCGCCGCTTCGATACGCGAACAAGGTCAAGACTCCCACCCTCATCCTGCACGGCGAGAACGACAACGACGTGCCGATCTCGGAGGCCGAGCAGTTCTACATCGCGCTCAAGGACGTGGGCGTCGAGACGGTGCTCGTGCGCTATCCTCGAGAAGGTCACGGCCTCTCGGAGACCAGGCACGCGGTCGACGCGCTCGAGCGATCGATTGTCTGGTACGAGAAGTACCTGCTCGCAGACCTGAAGAAACACTGACGGACGGGACGGAAGACAGTAGACTGGGGTCTCAGGTCCCCAAGGAGACAGTTGACCATGGCTATCCGTCACTCGTCGGCAGTCTGGAAAGGCAATCTGGTCGAAGGCCAGGGCACGATGCGGCTTGGCAGCGGACTGTACGAAGGGCCCTTCACTCGCGCGTCGCGGTTCGAAACCGGGCCCGGCACCAACCCCGAAGAGCTGATTGGCGCCGCACACGCCGGGTGTTTCTCGATGTTTCTCTCCGCGCTTCTCAGCAAGAGCGGATTTCCCCCGACCGACATTCGAACCACCGCAACGGTCACGCTCGGCGACGGCCCGACCATTACGTCGATCGAGCTCGAAACAGAAGGGCGCGTGCCCGGCGTCGACGAGAAGACGTTCCTCGAACACGCCGAACAGGCGAAAGCCGGATGCCCGGTCTCGAAGGCGTTGTCCGCGGTTCCCATGAAGCTGACGGCCAAGCTCGTCAGGTAGCCGCCCCGCCCTGACGCCGCCAGGCCATTCGTGCAGAGACCACGCCTGCTCGTCATCGGCGACATCGCCTGGGACATCGTGATCCGGCCCCAGACCGGCCTGGTCTGGGGCTCGGACGCTTTCGGCGCGGTCGAGCTGATGCCCGGCGGCTCCGCCGCCAACGTGGCCGTGTGGGCCCGTCGGCTCGGCGCTGACGTGAGGCTCGTCGGAAAGGTTGGCGACGACCTGCTCGGCGGGATGATGTTGCACCATCTCAAAGCCGAGGGCCTCGACGGCTCGGTGCGCACGGTTGAAGGCGGCTCCACAACCAGGATCGGTGTCGTCGTCTCGCCGACGGGCGAACATGCGTTTGTCACCGATCACACGAGCCTGCTGGCGTTCCAGTCCGGCGACCTCCCACACTCGCTACTCGACGGAATCGACGGGATCTTCTTCAATGGCTACGGCATCTTCGCGTCGCGATCTGCGGACTTCATCACCGGCCTGCTCGCAGACGCTCATCGACGGGGCATTCCTGCTGCTTTCGACCCTTCGTCGTTCGAGTTGATCCGAGCCTACGGCCCGCCGCGCCTGCTCGACGAGGTGGGCACCCTCGACCTGATCATCGCCAACGAGGATGAAGCCAGGGTACTCTGCGAGGATCAGCCGATCGAGATGCTCCTGCAACACGCGAACCTCGTCGTGATCAAACAGGGGCCGAAAGGCGCTACCGCGGTCAGCCGGGACGACCGGTTGCACTCGCCGGCGGGCTTTGCGACGCCCGTCGATTCAACCGGGGCCGGCGACGCCTTTGACGCAGCGTTCCTCGTCGAGTACCTGCGCTCGACCGACGTGCCTCGAGCGCTCCGCCTCGCGAACCGGCTCGGCGCCTACGTCACGGGATCGCTGGGAGCCCAACCTCCCGCACCCGCCTGGCTTGCCGAAGCCCGTTAGGGCCTGTTGGCAAACAATGGGTGCAGCGTTTGTTTGCTTACAGGCCCTTATGGCGGGCCCATATGCTCCACGCGCGACTGTCGTTCCTTGACAGCGCCTGAGCCGCCTTTTGTGTAGAATCCAGTCGCACGGTTCACCAGATTCGGCGGAGGTCTCGCCATGGCACTCGAACGCGATCAAGCGACCATCAGCATCACCCGGCGTGGATTTGCCAGGCTCCTCGGCGTCGGCGGGCTGGCGACGCTCCTCGATCGCCCGGCGGCCGCGCAAATTCCGGTCCCTCCGCTCGGGCCGGCCCCGGCAAGTCCTGACGAGGCCTTCTGGCGCACGGTCCGCGCCCAGTTCGTCATGCCGTCCGACCTCGCGATCCTGAACGCCGCCAACCTCTGTCCTTCGTCGTCTCCGGTTGTCCGCGCGGTCACGGATGCCACCCGGGACGTCGATCAGAATCCGTCGATGCAGAACCGGCGGAAGATGTCCGAGGGGAAGGAGGAGACGCGCCGGCGCCTGGCGGCGCACCTGCGCGTGACGCCAGAGGAAGTCCTGATCACGCGGAACACGAGCGAGGGCAACAACTACATGTCGTCAGGCCTCGATCTGAAGGCCGGCGACGAAGTCCTGATCTCGGCGGAGAATCACCCGAGCCTTCAGAACGCGTGGCTCGACAAGTCGAAGCGCTTCGGATTCACGGTCACCGCGGTGCCGGCCGCGCCGCCCGACGCCGACCAGGAGCAGATCGTGGCGTCGTTCGCGAAGGCGATCACGGCTCGAACGAAGGTCCTCGCCTTCACGCACGTGACCTCATCCGACGGCCTCCTGTACCCCGCGCGCGAGTTGTGCCGCCTCGCCAGGGATCGCGGCGTGCTGTCGGTCGTCGACGGCGCGCAGTCGTTCGGCGTCCTCGACATCGATCTCGCCGACATGCAGCCCGACTTCTTCACGGGCAGCGCACACAAATGGCCTTGCGGGCCGCGTGAGTGCGGCGTGCTGTATGTCAACAAGCGTGTCGAATCGAAGCTCTGGCCGAGCGTGATCAGCCTCTATGCCGGGGCGGTCGGATCGTCGAGGCGCTTCGAAGGGCTCGGCCAGCGGGATGAGGCGGCGATCATCGGTTTCGGCGCCGCGATCGAGATGCAGAACCGGATCGGGCGCGCGGCGATCGAAGCGCGATCCCGTGAGCTGGCATCAGCTCTCGTCGAAGGACTTCGTCGCCTGGACGGAGTCAAGGTCTGGACTCCCGCCGACCGTTCGCGTTCGGCAGCCATCGTCACGTTCAGGCCGGGCGGACTCGATCCGGGGAAGCTCGGGACGGCGCTCTACGAGAAGGACCGGATCGCGTGCACGTCCCGATCCGGCCAGGATCGCCCCGGGCTGCGGCTCTCGCCGCACTTCTACAACCTGCACTCGGAGGTCGATCGAGTGTTGGCGGCGATCGAACGGTACATGGCGAGCGGCGTCTGAGGAGCGCAGGACACCCGGAATGACAGCTCCGGGCTTCAGACTTCGGGCTTCAGGCTTCAGGCGGGATCACACTGAGACGAAGCAACCGTTCGGGTCACGAAACCGTCCAGCTAGCGTTCCTCCACACCAATGCCCGCCGCGTGGGCGGCCGCCATGAATCGCTCGCAGGTCTGCGCCAGATCGCCTGCCAGCGAATGCTCCGGCCCCAGTCGATCGACTACGATGGAGGTCAGCGATCGGTAGTACCAGAGCGTCTCAGCCGGCGTGGCGTTGAACCGGCCCATCACCTGGAGTCCACGCGCGTCGAGGTCGCGCGTGATGGTGGCCATGTTGTGGAGGACGTCGGCCGCCTTGAGCTGAACCACGTTCGAATCGGCCTTCGCCAGCGCGTCGAGGGCCTCCCGCTTTCGGACGATCCACGACCGCCTGACGCCGCGGGCGTCGTTCTTCTCTTCGGTCACCTGCGCCACCAGTGCGAACACATTCGGGCCGAAGGCGGTGGTGATGTAGTGGTCGAGCGCCGCTCGGAAGCCGTGCTCCTCGGAGGGGGCACCCGCGAGTTCGGGCACGGCGTCTCTCACCCGATCGCGCCAGCCGGCCTCGTGGAACTTCGCGTCCTCGACCACGTCGTGCAGCAGTCCTGCGATGACCAGGTGCTCGCCGCATCCGTGCCGATCGAGAATCCGCGCCACGTGCGTCGGGTGCATCACATACGGAATCTCGGTCCCCTTGCGGCGCTGTCCCTCGTGCGCCGCGGCCGCCAGGACGAAAGCGGCGTCCACTCTTGGGCTGAATGCGGACTGCATGTTCGGCTTTCTCGCGTCCATGGTCACGTATTCTGACCGGAGCGGGCGGGCCGCGTCGAGTCCGAACGCCGATCGGGCCTGGTCGGGCCGGAGGGCTCCGATGGCCGTGGTAGCATTTCAAGTGAAGACGAGCGATTGCACGACATGAACGCCATGCTCCTGACGCGGATTTCCCGCGTCGATACGGATCCGGCCCCCCTGACGCGGGTCGACCTGCCACTGCCCATACCCGGGCCGCACGACGTCCTGCTTCAGGTCGAAACCTGCGGCGTCTGTCACACCGAACTCGACGAGATCGAAGGCCGGACGCCCCCGCCGTCGTTCCCCGTCGTTCCGGGCCACCAGGTCGTGGGACGCGTTGCGGCCTCCGGCTCGGCGGCCACCCGGTTCTCCAAGGGCGATCGGGTGGGCGTCGCGTGGATCTTCTCGGCGTGCGGGTCGTGCCGCCACTGCCTGGCCGGCAAGGAAAACCTCTGCGACAACTTCCGCGCGACCGGCCGCGACGCCAACGGCGGCTACGCCGAGTACCTGGCGGTCAACGAGGACTTCGCGCTTCCCATCCCAGGCGCATTCACTGCTGAGCAAGCCGCGCCGCTGCTGTGCGCGGGCGCCGTCGGCTATCGGTCCTACAGGCTGGCGGGCATCACCGACCAGGCCCGTCTCGGCCTGACGGGGTTTGGCGCCTCGGGCCATCTCGTTCTGCTGATGGCGCGCCATTTGCGTCCGAATGCCGAGATCTTCGTCTTCGCCCGGAGCGAACAGGAGCGGCGCTTCGCCGTCGAGCTTGGGGCCACCTGGGCTGGCGACACCGCGACCCCGGCTCCAGCTCCGCTCGATGCGGTCATCGACACGACGCCAGCGTGGGAGCCCGTTGTCGAAGCTCTCGCCAATCTCGCTCCCGGCGGACGGCTGATTATCAACGCCATCAGGAAAGAGGACGCCGACAAGGCGGTCCTCGGCCGTCTCGACTACGCGCGCCACCTCTGGCAGGAGAAGACCATCCAGAGTGTCGCGAACGTGACGCGATCGGATGTCGTCGAGTTCCTCACCCTGGCCGCCGAGATGCGCATGAAGCCCGAGACGCAGACCTACGCGCTCGAGGAAGCGAACCTGGCGTTGCGCGAACTCAAGGCCCGCAAGATCCGCGGCGCCAAGGTCCTCCGCGTCTCGTGAACAGCCCCTGGCTCGATCGTCGATTCGGTCCAATCGACAAGCCATGCGATCCTCGCCGACCATGCTTCGGCTCGAGGGGAGGGTTCGGTTTGCTGGTCATGTCCTTCGTGACGGAAAGGATGTCGGGACTCATGCAGGAGAGGTTTCGCATGCCAATCGTGGTGGCCGCCGCGTGCCTCATCGCGGTCGCGGCGCCGGCGCGCGCTCAAGTCGGCTCCGCTGAGGGGGCGCGCGGAGGTCCGCCTGCACCCTCCGCCGCGTCGCCGCCCGGGATGCCATCGTCGGCGGGCAATCCATTCCTCGGCGGCGTGCCGGCCGGCGAGGTGCTCGACCGGACGATCCAGCTGACCCTGCACGATGCGATTGCCCGGGCACTCGAGCACAACCTCGGCATCGCCGTGAGCCGCGAGCGCGTACAATCGGCGGAAGGCACGAAATGGATCGCACGCAGCGGCATCCTGCCGTCGGTCGCTGCCGATCTGATCCAGTCGCGCCAGGAGATCAATCTCGCCGCCTACGGATTTCCGGTGCCGCCGGGCGAATCGCCGCTCATCGGACCATTCAACCTGTCGGATCGGCGAATCTCGGTGACGCAACCGATTATCGACTTCAGCGCCTTCGAGTGGGCGCGAGCCGGCTCCGCAGCCGAACGGGCGGCAAGGCTCGGGCTCGAAGATGCGCGTGGCAACGTCGTGCTGGTCGTCACGAGCCTGTACCTGCAGGGCATTGCGGCGGACGCCCGAATCGCGTCGGCGAAAGCCCAGGTGCGCACCGCCGAGGCACTCCATCAGCAGGCGACCGACCTCAAACAGGCCGGCATGCTGTCCGGTGTCGAAGTGCTTCGGGCGCAGGTCCAGTTGCAATCGCAGCAGCAGCGCCTCATTGTTTTCGAGAACGACTTCGCCAAGCTCAAGCTGGCGCTCGCCCGAGCGATTGGCATGCCGCTCTCGCAGGCGTTCGAACTCGCGGATCGCGTGCCGTACATGCCGCTCGAGACGATGTCACTCGACGCCGCTCTGAAGCAGGCCCTGGATGCCCGTCCCGATCTTCGGAGCGCATCCGAGATGGTGAAGGCGGCGGAGGCTGCGCGGCGATCCGTCGTCGGAGCATGGCTGCCCTCGCTCCGCTTCAGCGCCGACTACGGCAGCATCGGTCAATCCTGGGACTCCGCGATGACGACGTACAGCGTCGGCGCCGTGGTCCGGGTTCCGCTGTTCCAGGGCGGGCGCGACAAGGGCCGCCTGCTCCAAGCGGATGCCGAGCTGGCCGGCCAGCACGCCATGCTCGCCGACCTCCAGGCGCGGATCGAGCTCGAAGTGCGTTCGGCTCTGCTCGACGTGACCTCCTCCGACAGCCGCGTCCAGGTGGCGAAGACCGCGGCAGACCTCGCCGAACAGCAGCTGACGCAGACGCAGGACCGGTTCGCGGCTGGCGTTGCCAGTCAGATCGAGGTCGTGCAGGCGCAGGAGGCTGTCGCAACCGCCAGCGAGAACCTGATCGCCAGTCTGTACTCGCACAACATGGCCAAGGCCGCGCTGGCGCGCGCGCTGGGACTTTCCGAGGACCCGGCCGAGCGCATGCTTGGAGGATCGACCCGATGAGCGCTACGACATCCGGCCGCACGCTTTCCGTCACCTCGCTCGGCCGCACGCCCCTCGTGCTGGGCGTCTCGCTGGCCCTGGTCGTCGCGGTCGCCGCCGGGTGGTGGTACACGAGCGGCAAGGAATCGACCGACGATGCGCAGGTGGACGGGCACATCGTGCCGGTGGCGCCGCGGGCCGGCGGCACCGTGATGGAGGTGCGCGTGCAGATCAACCAGCGGGTCGAGAAGGGCGCCCTCCTCGTGCAGATCGATCCGCGCGACTACCAGATCGCGTTGGAGCGGGCCCGGGCCGACCTGGCTGACGCGGAGGCAGCTTCCGAGGCGGCGAGAAACGGCGTCCCGATCACCTCGGCCACCACCGCCGGACAGGTGGCGTCGGCAACCGCGAGCGTCGAGCGCGCACGAATCGCGACAGCCATCGCCGAGAAGGACATCGAAGGAGCGAAGGCCAGGCTCGTTGGCGCCCAGGCGCGGTTGAAGGAGGCGAAGGCGAACGAAACGCGAGTCGCCAACGACCTCGACCGGATGAAACAGCTCGTCGCAAAAGACGAGGTCTCGCGCCAGCAATACGACGCGACCGTGGCCGCCTCGGAGGCGGCCAAGGCGGCGGTGGAAGGCGCGCAGGCTGGCGTGGTGGAGGCCGAGCAGGGCGTGCAGAACGCGCTGAGCCGTCGCGAACAGAGTCTCGAGGCCGCTCGTCAGGCGGAGGCCGATCTCCGCACGGCCCACACGGCGCCAGCACAGATGAACGTGTCCCGCGCCAGGCTCGGATCGGCCGACGCGCGCCTGCAGATGGTCCGCGCCAGCGTGGCACAGGCGCAACTGAACCTGGAACACACGAGCGTCGTCGCTCCCGCCGCGGGCATCGTCAGCCGCAAGTCGGTCGAGCCGGGACAGGTCGTGCAGCCCGGACAACCGCTCCTCGCGCTCGTGCAGGTCGATGAGGTCTGGGTGACAGCCAACTTCAAGGAAACGCAGCTGAAGGACATGCGGGTCGGACAGCCGGCGCAGGTATCGGTCGACGCCTACGGCCGGAGTTACTCGGGCATCGTGGAGAGCCTGGCCGGCGCGACAGGCGCGCGGTTCAGCCTGCTCCCGCCCGAAAACGCCACGGGCAACTTCGTGAAGGTCGTGCAGCGGGTCCCGGTTCGAATCGTCTTCGACAAGAACCAAGGGGTCGAACAGTTGCTGCGGCCCGGCATGTCCGTCACCGCCACGGTCAGGACGCGTTGAACGGCATCGGCATGAACGAAACGGGGCGAGCCTCGGGGCACGTCCACCCGTGGCTCGAGGCGTTGGCCGTGATGGCGGGCACCTTCATGGTGGTGCTCGACACGACCGTGGTGAACGTGTCTCTGCCGAGCATCGCGGGCAACCTGTCGTCGAGCATCGAGGAAGCCACCTGGGCGCTCACCTCCTACCTCGCCGCCAACGCGGTGATCCTGCCGATGACGGGGTGGCTCGCGAACTACTTTGGACGCAAACGGCTCCTGCTGCTTTCGGTCGCGGGCTTCACCTTCACCTCCGCCCTCTGCGGGCTTGCGCCGTCGCTCCCCTTCCTGGTCGTGTGCCGCATCATCCAGGGCGCCACCGGCGGCGTGATGCAGCCCATCTCGCAGGCCATCCTGCTCGAAGCGTTCCCGCCGGCGGAGCGCGGCAAGGCCATGGGCTTCTGGGGCATCGGCATTATCGTGGCGCCGATTCTCGGGCCCGTGCTCGGCGGATGGCTGACCGACAACTACACCTGGCGCTGGGTGTTCCTCATCAACATCCCGATCGGGCTGGCCGCGCTGGTGATGATCTGGCGGTTCATCTTCGACCCGTCCTACATCAAGCGCACCTCCTCGTCGATCGACTACTGGGGCCTCTCGATGCTGGCGATCGGCATCGCTGCGCTCCAGATCGCCCTCGACAAGGGCCAGCAGGAAGACTGGTTCTCATCCGATCTGATCACGGTGCTCATGATCGTTGGCGTCGGCGGGCTCGTCGCGCTCGTGATTCGGGAACTGCGAACCGACGCGCCGATCCTCGACCTGCGCGTGTTCAAGGATCGGACCTTCGCCACCGGAGTCTTCCTGGTCACCGCGATGGGGTTCATCCTGTTCGGCAGCCTGGTGCTCGTTCCGATCATGTTGCAGACGCTACTGCGGTACCCGCCGCTTCAGGCTGGTTGGGCCATGGCGCCTCGCGGGCTCGGATCGCTTGTCTCGATGCCGCTCGTCGGCATCTTCGTCAGCCGGATCGACGCGCGCAAACTGCTCGCCGCCGGGTTCCTGTCGGGAGGCTTGACCCTGTTCTGGTTCGCGCGGCTCGACCTGAATGTCGGCTACTGGGACATCTTCTGGCCGCAATTCATCCAGGGCATCGCGCTCGGCTTGCTGTTCGTCCCGCTGACCACCGCGGCGATGGACCGGATCCCACGCGAGTCGATGGGGAACGCCACGAGCCTCTTCAACGTGATGCGCAACATCGGCGGCAGCCTCGGTATCGCCATTATCCAGACGGTGCTCGCGCGCGACCGCCAGGTGCACACGAGCATCATCGGGGCCCACGTCGACGCCTACAGCCTCTCCGCCCAGCAGATGCTCCTGAACATGAAGGCGGCGTTCATGGCGGCCGGCGCCGACGCCGTGACGGCCACCGAGCGGGCGTACGCAGCCGTCTACGGCCTCGTGCAGCAGCAGGCGGCGATGATGTCGTTCATCGACGGATTCTATTTCCTCGGCATCGTGTTCATCCTGGTGGCGCCACTGGCGTGGCTGATGCGCCGCCCCACGCACGCCGCCACGCATCCGGCGGCGGCGGCGGATTGAGTGCAGGGCGTCCGGCGCACGACCTCCAGCGCGCGCGACTTATCGGAGGGCCGGGCTGCGAATCCCTCGTTTCGCGGATGACTCCCGGCTGCGCGTGGTGTAGGATTCGGGACTTCAGCGGCCGATCAGTCGGGCGATCTCAGGTCCGCCCGATCGAGGCCGGCGGCGGGAGTCCACGACGACCGCCGCTCCGCGGCGTTGGTGCACACGCAGACCGACGACCCCATGCGCCCGACATGCAGCCTCGTTGTCGCGGTCGTCCTGTGCGCCGTAGCGGCCCCGGTCCGCGCGCAGCCGCTGCCGGCCGGCGCCCTCGCCGGGCGCGTGCTCGATCCGACCGGACTTCCGCTCGCAGGGGTAGCCGTCACCGCCAACGGGCCCGTCGCAAGGGGCGTCCGAAGGACCCTCACCGCATCCACCGGCGACTACGTGATTGCGGACCTCCTGCCGGCTGACTACGTTCTGACCTTCGACCTGCACGGATTCCATCCGGAACTGCGAAGGGTACGGGTCGTCGCGGACGGACTCACCACGATCGATATCACCCTGAACGTCGAGGCCGCGCCCGAAACCGTTCGCGTGACCTCGGAATCGACCACGGCCGAGTGGCAGCGAATGGCGCTCGGCGGCCCGGTCTTGAAGACCGACTCTCTCGAACTGCTGCCGATCGGGCCACTCTTCGAGAACCGTGTGACCCTGGCCCCGGGCGTCTCGACCAACGGCCCGGACGGATCGATCACCATGTCGGGCGCCCTGTCATACGGCAACCTCTTCCTCATCGACGGGCTCATCGTCAACGAGAACCTCAGGGGATATCCGCGACCGTTTCTGCTCGCCGACGCGACGCAGGAGACCCGTGTGTCGGTGAGCAATATCGCCGTCGAGTACGGCCGCTTCCAGGGTGGAGTGGTCAATACGATCACCAAGGCCGGCGGCGATCGATTCAGCGCGACGATACGCGCGGCATTCTCCAATGACTCCTGGCGCGCGCTGACGCCTCATCCGCGCGATGCCAGGCTCAACCGGAACGAGCCGGGATTCGATGCGACGCTCGGCGGCCCGATCGTCCGAGGTCGCCTGTCGTTCTTCGCCGCGGCGCAGATCAACCGGAGCGAACAGAACCGGACGATGCCCTATACGGGCGTCAACTATGCGGTGGAGGACCGCCAGCGTCGATACCAGGCCAAGCTCGTGTGGACGCCTGGCCCGGGCCAGACACTCAGGCTCAACTACTTCGGGGTCCAGGTCGAGCGGACGAACGCGTCGATCGGAACGGTGATGGACCGGCCGAGCCTGTTCGACAGCCGCACACCCGAGGCACTGTACGGCGCGACCCATACGGCGCTCATCGGATCCAATGTCCTGACCGAGCTGCAATACTCGAATCGACAGATGGCGGTGGCGTCATCCGGCGCGAACCAGACCGACCTCACTCTCGGCACGACGATCTGGGATCGGTCGCGATCGGATGCGCGCTTCCATTCCCCGGCGGGGTGCGCGGTCTGCCCCGGCGCCGACGACGAGCGCGACAATCAGAATCTCGTGGTGAAAGCCTGGTACGTCTGGTCGACGCGCCGGTTCGGCATCCACGAGCTCATGGCCGGCGTCGATCTGTTTCAGGAATCGAGACGGGCCAACGCCTACCAGTCCGGCAGCGGGTTCATCGTCCGTGCCACGCGGTCGAGCATCTCGGGTGAGCAGGTGTACCCGGTGTTCCTGGCCGATCGCACGACGTGGATCTACTGGACGCCGATCCTGACCGGTTCGAAGGGCAACGATCTCAGGACCTACTCCGCGTTCCTGTCCGATACGTGGCGGCCCGGCCGCCGGCTCACGCTCAAGCCCGGCGTTCGATTCGATCGCAACGAAGACCGGGACAGCCTCGGCTCGCGCGTCATCCACGGGAACTCGATCAGCCCGCGGCTGACCGTTGCCTGGGATCCGACCGGCAACGGGCAGTGGACCTTCAGCGCCGGGGCCGCCCGATACGTGATGTCGAATAACACGGCGATCGTCGATGCGGCATCCCCCGCCGGCAGATCTGCGACATACATTTACGACTATCTCGGCCCGACCGTGAACGCGTCGGCCACCTCGCCCGCCGTAGCGCCAGAGGCCGCCCTCAAGATCCTCTTCGACTGGTTCAACGCCAACGGCGGCACGACACGCACGACGCGCAGCGCGCCGAGCATACCGGGGGTCACGAGCCGGGTTGACCCGGCGCTCACGCCGCCCGACGCACAGGAGCTGACCATCGGCGTCGCGAGATCGCTCGGCAGCCACGGATCGATGAGAGTCGAAGGCATCTACCGGAGGTTCGGAAGCCTCTACGGGAACCGGAGAGACCTTTCGACGGGAACGGTCACCGGGGCGAACGGACTCAAGTACGACCTGCTGGTCGTGACCAACGCTCCGGAGGCCTCGAGGAGTTACCTGGCGGTCAACGCGCAACTCACGATGAGGGTCTCCTCCAATGCGCAGGCGTCCGGCATCTACACGTGGTCCAGGGCGCGAGGGAACTCGGATGGCGAAAGCATGACGATCGGCCCCGACGCAGCCTCGATCGGCGACTACCCGGAGTACCGCCAGCGGCCGTGGAACGCGCCCGAAGGCTGGCTCTCGATCGACCAGCGGCACAAGCTGCGCCTGGTCGCAACCTGGTCGCTCAGACTGCCGGCTTCGCTTGGCAGCCTCGTGGCCGGAGTCGTCCAGCGAGCCGATTCCGGGCGATCGTGGAGCGCCGTCGGAAACATCAATCCGACGCCATTCGTGGCCAACCCCGGCTATCAGACGCCGCCGACCTCCATCGCGTACTACTTCTCATCGAGAGGCGAGTTCCGGATGAAGGCGATTACGGCGACAGATCTCTCGGTCACGTGGTCCCGGGCAATACCTGGCGCGAGGCGCCTTCAGGTGTACGCGCGCGCGATGGTCGTGAACGCGTTCAACCAGACGGGCATCGACGGAGTCGGGCGGAGCGTGCTGACGCGGAACGACAACACGGCCTATGCCGCGTTCAATCCATTCGAAGCCGCGCCGGTTCGCGGCGTCAACTATGAGTACGGGCAGGACTTCGGCAAACCCACCAGCCCGGCCGACTATCAGCCGCCGAGGCAGTTCTCGCTCTCGGCCGGGCTCCGATTCTAGAGCGGGCGACCTGACCGAGTCGCCCTTACGACGCGATCGGTGCGGGGGCCGTCGGCTTCCAGCCCGCGGCGGCCTTGTCCTTGATCTCCTGGAACTTCCGGCTCGCCCGGCTCAGTTTGTCATCCCACTGCAGGTTGATCGCCTGGTCACGGACGAGCACGTGGAACCTCGTCATGATCATGACGAGGAAGACAGGCTTCAGGAACGCCTGGCGGACATTGGACGCGAAGAGCGCCGCGATCACCAATGATGCGATGATGCCGGCCCCCTTGACGGCTTCGGGCAGCAGCGCGCCCACGACGAAGGCCGGCGCGAGCATGATGGCCCAGATCACGACGGTCAGCACCTTGTCCAGGATCACGATCCACACCGCCGTCTTCAGGAGTTCCATGCTGTTCTGACCGTAGTAGATCAGCGCGTCCTTCGAACTGCGCCAGGCATTCTCGTCGCCGCGGGCGAGATTGTAGGAGAAGATCGTCTCGTCGATGTAGGAGGTCGCCGCGCGGATGATCGCGTTGACGATCGCGACAACCGAGTTGAGACCGGGTATCGGGATGAGCCTCGTGATGAAGTCGAGCGTGCGGTTGAAGGCGTGCACGACGCCCCTGATGAGCACGTCGAGCGCGAACAGCAGGTTGACCTGCCCGAACCGCTCAGTCACGACACGCTTGCCGTAGGCGAACATGCCCTCGCTTCCTGCTCCGGTTTTGCCCGTCGTGACGAGCTCGGTCAGGACCGCGACGTGGCCCGCCTGGATGAGGTAGAGCGCGTACCGCACCACGAACCACCACGCGTAGCCATAGCCGCCCAGGCCGACGATGAGCCAGCCGATGCCCATCCACGGGTGGACGCGGGCGCCGAGCCACGACGCGCCCCCGATCGTGACGGCCAGCCAGACGATGGTGATGACCGAAAACGCCAGCAGGATGCCGAACCGCACGACGGCATACGGCAGCGTCTTGGCCACAAGCGACACGGACTGCGAGAATCCCGCCTGGTCGATCGCCAGCGGATACGAATGACGAACAGGTGCCTCCGGATGGCTGTACGGAGAAGATTCGATCGTCATGGCGGTCGCCTCGCTCGAGATATCCGCATTGTGTGCGTATGGCGCTGGAAGTGAAACATGGTCGCGTTTTGAGCGTGTGGGCCCGCCATAAGGGCCTGTAAGCAAACAAACGATGCAACCATTGTTTGCTAACTGGCCCTAAGAGGTTAGCGGCCCCGGCTTCGCCGGTCAACAGAGGAGGGTGAGGAGGAGGGTGAGTCGATCGGAGTACGAGCTGCGGGACCACGGACCCGGCACTCGCGCCGGGCCTGTGGGAAGTTCATCGTATCAAGGGAATGATGGCTGAGGGTCAGTTGAGCGAGGGCGGCTCGCCAGACCGAGGCGCTTCGCGCGGCCCTGCCGGCTTCGGCTTGTTGATGGCGGCGTAGATGAGCCATCCGCCGAAAGCCACGAAGCCAATCGGCCACCACTGCTCCAGCCAGTAGAGCGACCAGCCGAACATGGTGTGGCTGAAGAGAATCAGGCCGAATACCACCAGCACGACACCGCCGGCGAGCGACCCGCGCCAGTCGGGTGAGGACTGGTTCTCGGGCAGGTCCATCTGCCGCAGCCCCATCAGCATCTGGTTGTAGAGCGCTGCCCGGCGGCCGGCATCGATCACGTTGTAGGCCCACACGAAGACCATCAACAGGGCGAGCAGCGGGACCAGGGAACGCATCCACCCCTGCGAGATGATCGTCATGAGTGTGCCGACCGCGACGATGTTGAAGACGGCATGCTGGTAGTAGCCGACATAGACCTGGCCGAGCCCCGGCAGCAGCGACAGCATCGCTGCCAGGAACACCGACTTGCGGCGAGGATCGTCGATGAAGTTGGCGCGTCGCTCCCAGCGCGCACCCTCGTCGGGCGCGGAGACCCGTGGAGGTGCGGGCGCCAAGCCGGGTTCATCAACCGATGGATCCGTCGTAGTCATGAAGTCCCTCTCATGGAGTGACGGGGATTGGCAGCCCGTCGTGTTCTAGCGGCTTACACGCACCGTCAGCACCGCGGGTTCCATCCGCCGCCCGCCGCTTGCGCCGCCAGGCGCTCCCGCACGCGAGCGTCCGATTCTCCACGGCCGCCAGAGGGCGGGGCCTTCGAATCGGACCCGAAGTAGTTCCAGATGCGCGTCAGCACGTCGGACATCCAGGAGTTCAGCTCGTTCCACCAGCCCGACACGCGATCGATCATCTTGTCCCACCACGTTACCGGTGCTGCGAGCCGGTTTCCGCCTGGCAGGTTGGATGGCCCGCCAGCAGCGCCCACCGCCCCCGGTGCACCCGCGTCGACCATCCCGCCAACTGGCGCGGGCGCGAGGAGTTGCACGCGCTCCGCCACGGCGCCGGCAAGCGCAATGGGATTGCCGGCGAGCACGACACACAACGATGCCGCGACGTAGGTGGCCTCGAGGCTGAACCGCGGCCGCGAGACGATGCGGGACCACCAGGCGGCCCATGCGGAGATCGGGCGATTGGAGGTCAGGGCGAGAATAGAAGCCGCAAAGCGCGGACCAGGATCGCGTTCGGCGAGCGCCGGCAACAGCTCGTGTGCGCCAAGCCACGCGTCGGCGAACGCGCGGCAGCCGGCACATCCGTCGAGGTGCGCGGCGAGCAACTGGGCGGTGGTCGCATCAGGCGGCTCCTCCGACGATGCGACGACCAACTCGCGGGCTCTCCCGCACACCGATCCGGTGGTCCGCTCGAGGATCGCGCGCGTCAATTCGCGCCCACCGCCGGGGGTCACCCGGCCTGCCCGAATCCGCTCGCGAAGGTCACGCCTGTTCATCGCGGTGGTCCGATTCAATCAGTCCTGCGAGAGGGTCTCGCCGCCCGCGCCTGCGGCGGGCTGGCTGAGCGCCAGCACGTGTTCGGCCAGCTCGACGCGAGCGCGGCTGGCCCTCGACTTCACCGTCCCGATCGGAATCCGCAGCGACGCCGCCACCTCGGAAATCGAGAGGCCCTGCACATCGCGCAGGATGATGATGTCGCGGCTGATGGCCGTCAACCGTCGAAGCGCGGTCCAGAGCAGCGACTTCCGCTTGACGAGGTCGGTTTGCGCTTCCGGGTCGGGCTCGAGCGTCGAGATCATCTCAGCGCCCTCGATTTCGACCTCGCTCGACTTGGTTCTCGCCTTGCGCCGCCGCAGGTAGTCCACGCAGAGGTGACGTGCGGTCAGGACGAGCCACGGCATGAACCGCTCCGCATCGGGCCAACGCCGCCGCGTCTGATAGAGCCGGACGAACACGTCCTGCGCCAGCTCCCGGGCATCGTCCGGATGCCCGGTGTAGGCGCACGCCATGCCGTAGATGCGTCCCTGGAAGCGGCGGACAAACGCCTCCCACGCCAGCTCGTCGCCGGCCTGGCAACGCGGGAGCAGTTCCGCCAGTTCGACCATCGACTCCCTCGGGCGCTTCGCGATCCGGTTCCCTGTATCCGATCACGCACCGGAACCGGGAAAAGTTCGCCAGACCTGATAATATCGCCCCACATGTCCCAATCGTCGGCTGTTGGCGTCCCGAGCGCCTTTCGCACCGCCCGATCGGCCCTCTTCATCCTGACGCTCATCAACATGTTGAATTACCTCGACCGGTGGGTGGTCTCCGCCCTGGTCGAGAGCATCAAGCACTCGGAGCTCGCGCTTTCGGATTCGCAGCTCGGGACCCTGATGACCGGATTCATCATTGTCTACATGGCCGCGTCGCCGATCTTCGGGACGCTCGGCGATCGAGGGAACCGGCCGCGGCTCCTGGCGGGCGGCGTCGCCCTCTGGAGCCTGTTCACGGTGCTCGGCGGGTTCGCGTGGAATTATCTGTCGCTGTTCGTTGCGCGGGCGGCCGTAGGCATCGGCGAGGCCGCGTACGGCACGATTTCCCCGGCGCTGCTCTCGGACTACTACCCCAAGGAGCGGCGCGGGCGCGTGTTCGCGATCTTCTTCTGCGCGCTGCCGATTGGATCGGCACTCGGCTATATGCTCGGGGGCCTGGTGGATCGGAACTTCGGGTGGCGCTCGGCCTTCTTCGTCGCGGGCGCGCCTGGCCTGGTGCTGGCGTTCCTGGCGTGGCGGCTCATCGATCCACCCAGAGGCTCGCAGGACGAGGACATGATGGCCGGCCACGCCATGGCGGGGCCCAAGCCGACTCTTGCCGCGTATGTCGGCCTGTTGCACAACCGAGCGTATGTGCTGACGATCGCCGGATATGCCGCGTACACCTTTGCGATCGGCGGGCTGGCGTTCTGGACGCCCGCTTTTCTCGTCCGGATGCGGGGGCTGTCGCTCGGCGAGGCCACCATCAACTTCGGCGCCATCGTCGTCGTGACGGGGTTCCTTGGGACGTTTGCGGGCGGGTATCTCGGCGACTTCTTCCTGAAGCGAAGCCGGAACGCCTACCTCTGGGTCTCGGGCGTCTCGACGCTCCTGGCCGTGCCGTTCGTGGTGATCACCCTCACGAACGAGTCACCAGCGGTCTTCTATTCGGCGATGGTCGTGGCCGAGCTGTTCATGTTCGCGTCGACCGGGCCGATCAACTCTGCGATCGTCAACGTGGTGAGCCCGCTCGAACGCGCGACGGCCAGCGCGATGTGCATCTTCGGCATTCACATTCTAGGAGATGTGCCCTCTCCGTTCATCATCGGGCTCATCTCCGATTACTCCGATCTCGGCCGCGCGATGCTCGTCGTGCCGGTTGCCGTCACCATCGCCGGATTGGTGTGGGTCTTCGCGGCGAGAACGGCTGGCTCGAGGAGTGAAGCTGGAGGCGCCGTCCGGATTTGAACCGGAGATGGAGGTTTTGCAGACCTCTGCCTTACCACTTGGCTACGGCGCCCGACCATCGCTCGCTACGGTGTTCCGAGGTGGGAGGATGGAGCGGGAAACGGGATTCGAACCCGCGACTTCGACCTTGGCAAGGTCGCACTCTACCACTGAGTTATTCCCGCCCGACCGCTCGCTAACGTACCACAGGGCTGCGGGAATCTTCAAGTCGCGCGGCGTGTTGCGCAGCGTATTCGGAGACTTCTGACCGGGCGACCCACCGGGTCGCCCCTACGACGCACGGTACCACAGAACACATGAGGTCGCCCCTACGACGCACGGCGCCAGAGACCACACGGGGTCGCCGCTACCCAGAACGTGCACGTGATGGTTCCCAACGCCCCAATCGCATGCCTCGCGGGCGACCCACCGGGCCGCCCGACGAAGCCGGGTCTCAGGACCCGGCCTACGAACCGCGCCCCGCCGCCCCGATGACGCGTCAGGCGTCCACCGCGAAGGCTCCCTTGATGATGTCGACTCGCGGCGCGGCGTCGCGCGGCCACCGGATCGCCACGACGTCGAACCGGCACGGGCTCATCGTGAACCGGCGCCGGGCGAGGAAATCCGAAGCCATGGCCGCAATTCGCCGCCGCTTCAGCCACGTGACCGATTCGGCCGGATAGCCGTACAGCCCGCTGGCTCTGGTTTTCACCTCGACGAAGACCACCGTCGGGCCTTCGAGCGCAACGATGTCAATTTCGCCAACTCTGGTGCGGTAGCGGCGCGCGATAATTGCGTACCCGCGGCGCTCGAGTTCGGCACAAGCCAGTTTTTCCCCGTTTTCCCCAAGCGCGAGGGTCGTCGTTGTAGCCATGTCCCGTGCAGTAGCAAGGAACCGGCCAGCCGGCCTCGGCAGGCTCCGACGCCGGCAAGTGCCGCGTTGGCTATAATGTGACGTTCGACTCGGCGGTCGTCATGGACTCTCGGCCCGACCGAAGGCCGGCGATCGCAGCGTCTGCCCCTTCCGCCAGTCCCCAACCGACGCCTCCAGGTGCGACATCGCAGCACCAGGCGTGCATCGAGCCCGCAAGGCGCTCGCGGGCCCTCCGACGTGGTTCCGCGCGGCCCGACACCGCCGGACCGGCGACTCGCCGGACTGCGGACAGGCGGTCGCAGGCCGTCCTCGGTCAGCTCGGCGCGCGAACGGGCGCGCCGGATACATGGGAGGTCCGATGAAACTCCTCGTCTTCGGTGGCAGTGGCAAGATGGGCGCGGCCGTCGCCTTCGATCTCATCAAGGACGAAGCGGTGAAGGAAGTCGGCCTGGTCGGCCGCCGCAAGGACGCCCTCGAGCGCACGAGCGCATGGCTCAAGAGCCCGAAGGTCGCGATTCACGCGCTCGACATCGAGAAGAAAGACGATGTGATCGCGCTGATGAAGCGGTACGACGTGGGCGTCAACACGCTTCCCGATCGCCATACCAGCTACCTCGTCGTCGATGCCGCCGTGCGAGCCGGCCTGAACTCGGTCGACATGCTGGAGGAATACCACCGGCGGCCCGATGCGTACGAGCTCGAGGGACTCGTCCTGCCCTCCGGCATGACACTCAACCAGTACGGCGACTGGATCCACGAGACGGCGCTCAAGAACAAGGTCTGCTTCATGGACGGCATCGGGTTCGCGCCGGGCATCAGCAACATCACCTGCGGCGAGGGGATCCGGAAGCTGGACGCCGCCGAGTCCGCCATCGCCCGCGTCGGCGGCATCCCGTCGAAGGAGGCCGCCGCGAAGCATCCGCTCCGCTACATGATCACCTGGGCGTTCTGGCACGTGCTGCGCGAGTACATGCTCAAGGTGTGGGTGCTCAAGGGCGGGAAGATGGTCGAGATCTGGGCGGCTTCGGATCGCGAGCCGTTCGTCTTCGACAAGCTCGGCAAGGCCGAGCCGCTCGAATGCGCGGTCACGCCCGGCATGCCGAGCTTCGTGTACACGCGCACGCAGCTCAAGGAGTTCGCCGAGAAGACGGTGCGGTGGCCCGGACACTGGGACGGCGTGCAGACGCTCAAGGAGTGCGGCATGCTGGACATCGAGCCGCAGGACTTCAAGGGCTCGAAGATCGTGCCGCGCGACTTCCTCCTCTCGCGGATCGAGCCGCGACTGAAGGCCAACCCGGGCGAGACGGATGTCTGCGTCATGTACAACACCGTCACCGGCACGAAGAACGGGGTCAAGACGAAGATCTCGTACCACATGTGGGACGAGGCGGACACCGTGAACGGCGTGTCTTCGATGGGCCGCGTGACGGGCTACTCGGCTGCGATCGGCGCGGTGATGATCGGCAAGGGCATGATCAAGGAGAAGGGCATCGTCCCGCCCGAGGACTGCTTCTACGGCGAGAACTACTCGTACTTCATGAAGGAGCTCGAGAAGCGGAAGATCAAGGTCCTCGAGACGATCGAACCGGTCCGGTAGCTTCGACGGGTCCGGATCGGATTCCAGCAATCGGCTGACGGCTATCGGCTTCCGGCCCCGCACCCTCGCCGCGGCTGCCAGGACGCCGATAGCCGAGTCGACTGCACGCGGCTATGCCATGCCGTGTGCCTTCTCGACGTGGGTCAGGGCCTCGTCGGTAATCCGCACGACTGTGTCGGCCTGGTCCTCGGTCAGCACGAGCGGTGGAGCGAACCGCAGCGCGTTCAGACCCGCGCCGAGCAGCAGCATCCCCCGCCGGAAGCACGCCTCCACGACCTGGTCGCGTTCGAGCGTCGCGCGTTCCTTGGTTTCCCGATCGCGGACGAGCTCGACGCCGATCATCAGGCCCTTGCCGCGGACGTCGCCGATGAGCGGGTGACGGCCCGCCAGATCCGCCAGCTTCCCCTTCAAGTGAGCGCCGACCGTCTCCGCGTTCTTGACGAGCGCGTCACGAAGAAGCTTGATCGTCGCCAGGGCCGCCGCGCACGACACGGGATTGCCGCCGAAGGTGCTAGCGTGCGCGCCGGGCGGCCAGTCCATCACGTCGGTGTGCGAGGTGGCAATCCCGAGGGGCATGCCCGATGCGATGCCCTTCGCCATCGTCACGACGTCCGGCTTGATGCCGAAATGCTCGCACGCGAACATCTTCCCGGTCCGCCCCATCCCCGACTGCACCTCGTCGGCGATGAGCAGCATCCCGTGCTGTTTGGTCAGCGAGGAGAGCCGTTGCAGGAACTGCGCCGGCGGCACGAGGTACCCACCTTCGCCCTGGATGGGCTCGACGATGATGGCGGCCACCTCGTCGGGGGAGACGAGGTGCACGAGGATTTCGTGTTCGATGTAGTCCAGGCACTCGGCCTGGCAGGTTTCCGGTTTCAGCCGCAGCGGGCACCGGTAGCAGTCGGCGTACGGCGCGTGGTACACGCCGGGCATCACCGGGCCGAAGCCGCGCCGCTGAATCGCCTTGCTCGCCGTCAGCGACACCGAGCCCATCGTCCGCCCGTGGAACGCGCCGAGGAACGCGATGAAGTTCTGGCGGCCCGTGTAGTGCCTCGACAGCTTGATGGCGGCCTCGTTGGCCTCGGCACCCGAGTTGCCGAAGAACGACCGGACGGTGCCGTCTATCGGCACCATCGCATCGATTTCTTCAGCGAGGCGGACCTGGGGCTCGTAATAGAAGTCCGTGCCGGACATGTGCAGGAACTGCTTCGCCTGGTCCGTGATGGCCTTGACCACGTCGGGGTGTGAATGGCCGGTGGAGGTGACCGCGATTCCGGCGGCGCAGTCGAGGAACCGGTTGCCGTCGACGTCCTCGACGACGGCGCCTTCACCGCGCGCCATCACGAAGGGATAGGACCGCGTGTACGACGGAGAAACGTGCTTGGCGTCTCGATCGATGATGGCCCGCGCCTTCGGGCCCGGCAGAGGCGTGATGAGTTCGGGAACGTTCATGGTGCCTTGGCTCCAACCTTCCAGCGAGTGCCCGAGGGTGTGTCCTCGAGGATGATTCCCCGGGCCGCGAGCTCGTCGCGGACCCGATCCGCGGCGGCAAAGTCCCTGCGCCGGCGTGCCGCCTGACGCTCGGCGATCAGCTGCTCGATTTCATCACTCGAGACCGACGAACGCGCGTCCTCGGCGCGCCTGAGCGACAGCACGCCGAGGATGCGATCGAAATAGTCGAATCCCTCCCGGATGACCGCCACATCCGGCTCCCCCACCTCGCCCGCGTCGATGGCGGAGTTGACGAGCCGCACCAGGTCGAACATCGGCCCCATGGCGGCGGGAACGTTCAGGTCCTGCTCGATGTGCCCGCCGAAGGTCTCGCGAGCGGCTCGCGCCGCCTCCGCGATCGCGCTGTGCGCCACGCCGCCACGAATCCCGTCAAGGCGCCCGAGAAAATCCGATAGCCGCTGCACCGCCTCGTCGGCCTGGGTGAGGCTCCCCCACGAGAACTTCAACTGCTTCCGGTAGTGCGTCGAGATCAGGAGGTAGCGAATCGCCGACGGCCGATAGCCGCGCGCGACGATGTCGGGCACGGTGAACTGGTTGCCGAGCGATTTCGACATCTTCTCTTCGTCGATGAGCAAGTGCTCGATGTGCACCCAGAACCGCGAGAACAGGGTCCTGGTGGCGCCCTCGCTCTGGGCGATCTCGTTCTCGTGGTGCGGGAACACGAGGTCCACCCCTCCGGCGTGCAGATCGATCGGCGGCTCGCCGAGCAGCCTGAGCGCCATCGCCGAGCACTCGAGGTGCCAGCCGGGTCGGCCCGGTCCCTGCCCGTAGTCCCAGGTCGGCTCGTCGGGGCGCGTGGCCTTCCAGAGCACGAAATCGCGCGCGTCTTCCTTGTCGTAGGAGTCCGAATCGACGCGTGCGCCCGGCTGAATCCCCGCGTGATCGAGGCGCGCGAGCTTGCCGTACCCGTTGAAGGTGGCGATCTTGAAGTAGATCGAACCGTCGCTCCGGTAGGTGTGTCCGTTCCGATCGAGCGCGGCCACCAGGTCGTTCATGGCGCGCAGGTTCGCCGGGTCGGTCGCGCGCGGGTTCTCCTCGACGTCCTCGAGTCCGAGGGTGCGCGCATCTTCACGGAACGCGGTGATGTACTGATCGGTGTACTCGCGCAGCGGGATGCCGGCCTTCTGCGAGCCGACGATCGTGCGGTCGTCGACGTCGGTGAAGTTCATGACCTGCCGCACCTGGAAGCCGCACTGGTACTTGAGCGCGCGGCGCAGAACGTCGAGCGAGACGAAGGTGCGGAAGTTGCCGATGTGACCCCGGTTGTACACCGTCAGGCCGCACGTGTACATGCGAACCGTGTTGTCGCGGGACGGCGCGAACGGCTCCTCCCGGCGCGAGAGCGTATTGAAGAGGCGCATGATGGCGTGGCTTTGGCGCGGTCAGTCCGGTCGCGGCCGCATCAATGACAGCAGGGATTCTCCGCGGCTCGAAACGCTCAGGTCGAAATCGGCAGCGTCCGCGTGAACGACGACATCCAGTTGGCCCTCGGGCGTCACGTCCCCGGACAACGCCCGGTCGATCGCGCCGGTGACCTCCCTGCCGAACTCGTTCGCCTCCGGCTCGCCGCATCCGCAGATCGCCGCGATCCGGACGACCAGTTCGCTGATGGCCGGCACGAACCGCCGCTCGCGCGGAAACGTGGCTTCGAGCCAGACCGGCGTCGCGCGATCGATGCTCACCGGGTCCATCGCTTCGATTCTAAACCGAAACGAGGGTGAACAGGGTCCGCGCCACCACGCAGTCGGCCTCGATCTGCGCGCGAAGCGCATCGACCGAGGCGAACGTCCGCTCGTCGCGCAGGCGCTGGACGAAATAGAGCCGGAGCGTCTGGCCGTAGAGGTCACCCGAGAAGTCGAGGAGGTGCGTCTCGATGACCGTGTCCGGGGGACCGCCGAATGTCGGCCGGATGCCGATGTTCGTCACGGAACGGTGAAGCGACAGCCCGGCTCTCGCGACGGTTGCGTAGACGCCACGCGGCGGGATCAGGTCGTTCCGGGTGGCGAGATTCGCCGTCGGGAACCCCAGTTGCCGGCCCCGGCTGTCGCCAGTGACGACCGCCCCGTCAATGAAGGCGTGATGGCCGAGCAGCGCGGACGCTTCGTCGACGCGGCCTTCGGCGACCAGGCGCCGGATCCGCGTGCTGCTCACCACGAAGTCCTTGAACCTGACGGGATCGATCTTCTCCGCCCGGAACCCGTAGTGCTGGCCGAGCGCCCGAAGCGCCGAGAAGTTTCCGGCGCGGTCGTGGCCGAACACGAAGTTGGCCCCGACCCACACCTCGGAGACTCGAAGCCAGTCCACCAGGACGGCCCGCACGAAGGTCTCGGGGTCCCACCTGGAAAGCTCGACAGTGAACCGCACGACGGCGGCTCCCTGCATACCGGAGAGGGCGAGCGCCTCGAGTTTCTGCGCCGTCGTCATGAGGAGCGGCGGCGCCTTGTCGGGCCGGAGCACGCGGTGCGGATGCGGATCGAAGGTCATCACGACCGCCGTCGACCCGCGCTCGGCTGCGCCGCGCCTCACGCGCTCGATGATCTTCGCGTGGCCTCGATGGAGGCCGTCGAAGTTGCCGAGCGCGAGCACCGGTGCACGCCAGTGGGCCGGGCGCGCGTCGTCTGGATAGTGGATGACGTCCACATCACCATCATACTGAATGTGCATTCCTCGGGGCTTCAGGCTTCGGGCTTCAGGCTTCAGGCCGAATCACGACGACAGCCGCAGCACCTTCGACCTAGCGCAGGTCGCGATACCGGTTCGCGGACAAGGCCTGTAGCCCGTAGCCTGAAGCCTGACGCCTGAGGGCTCTAGCCCGAGGTCCCGTCAGATCTCAATCCTCAACCCGTCGTAGGCGAGTTCCACTCCCGCCGGCAGACGGCGGTTGGTTTCTTCGTGCGGAAGGTCGTGGCAGATGTGCGTGAACCACGTGCGGCGGGGATTCAGACGCTCCACCACGGCGAGCGACTGGGCGACGGTGAAGTGAGTCGGATGCGGCCTGTCGCGCAGCGCATCCAGCACGAGCACATCGAGGTCCTGCAGCAGCGGCCAGGATGCGTCCGGGATGGCGCTGCAGTCGGTCAGATACGCGAAGTCGCCCGCGCGGTAGCCGAGGATCGTCCGTTCCCCGTGTAGCACCCTCACCGGGACGATCGGGTGCCCGGCAATGCTGAAGGGGTCCGTGACCGGGTGCAGATCGATATCCGGGATTCCCCCGCCGGGCTGGTGCGGCTCGAAGATGTACCCGAAGGTCCGCCGGATCTCCACGAGCGTGGCCGCATCGCCATAGCAGGGAATCGCCCGGCGCTGCAGCGAGTTGAACCGGCGCACTTCGTCGAGGCCCATCAAGTGGTCCGCATGGCCGTGAGTAAAGAGAATCGCATCGAGCCGCCGGAGGTCGAATGCGAGCGCCTGGCTGCGAAGGTCGGGCGTCGTGTCCACGAGGATTGAGGTTCCGTCCTGCCACTCGATGTAGATGGACGGTCGCGAACGGCGATCTCTCGGGTCGGCCGACCGGCACACGCGGCACGTGCACCCGATCATCGGCACGCCGTGCGAGGTCCCTGTTCCGAGAAACGTGACGCGTCCGGCCGGATCCGTCAAGGCTGGATGATGAGCGGAGAGGAAGCGGCTTTGTCCTTGGTCGCGACAAAGCGCATGCGAAGCTCGTAGAGGACCTGATCGAGAAGGGATCGCTCCTGCGCGTCGAGGTTGCCGCGCGTCTTTTCGTCGAGCATCGCGAGGATCTCGATCATCTGCGAGGCGGCCTCGAGGTTCGGCGTGCGGTTTTCACCCGTCGCGGGATCGGGCATGTCCCCGAAGTGGACCGCTGCGGTTGTCACGAGTGACAGGACGAACCCGGTGAATGTGATCGACGGTGTCGTCTGATCGGTCATGCCGTGGGTCCCGTGCTGGCAAGGTCGCGGGACCTCCGGGGCATTGTCAGTGTCCTCCGTGGTCCGTCCCGCCACTCGTGTCGCTACGGTGGATGGTAGCATAGCTGGCATGGACCGAATCACCGGATCGGCGGCTGACGCGTTCGGTCGCCTCGTTGAGACCGTGCGCCACCTCCGCGGGCCAGACGGCTGTCCTTGGGATCGCGTTCAGACCCTGCAAACTCTGCGCCCGTTCGTCCTGGAGGAAACCTACGAGGTGCTCGAGGCGCTGGACCGCGACGACCGCGTCGCGCTGCGCGAGGAGCTCGGCGATTTCATCTTCGAGGCCGTGCTGCTGGCCCAGTTGTGCACCGAGCACGGCGACTTCAGTGTCAAGGACTCACTCGACGCGATTACCGACAAGCTCATCCGCCGCCATCCCCATGTGTTCGCACGTGATACCGGCCCAGCGGGGCATGACGCCGCTGAGGAACCCCTGACGCCGGAGGAAGTCCTCGGCCGCTGGGAGACGATCAAGGCGGCGGAACCTTCGGAGGCGGGCGCGAAGAAGTCAACCCTGGGCGGACTGCCGCGCACTCTGCCTTCGCTGCTGCGGGCACACGAAATTGGTACGCGCGTTGCCGCCGTGGGGTTCGATTGGGATCGGCCGGTTGACGTGATCGCCAAGATCGAGGAGGAAGTCCGCGAGTTGAAAGAGTCGGTCGAGTCCGGGGCCCCCGACCGCGGCCACGCCGAGGAAGAAATGGGCGACCTGCTCTTCAGCATCGCCAACCTCTCGCGCAAGCTCGGCATCGAGCCCGAAGCCGCGCTCCGGCAGGCCAACGACAAGTTCACGCGTCGCTTCGAGAAAATGGAGTCCGCGCTCCGGTCCGGCGGACGGACGCTGAAGTCCCACTCGCTCGACCAGATGGAAGCGGAGTGGGGACGCGTCAAGCAGGCGGAACGCGAGCCGCCTCCAGGCGGCCCCGCCGACCCGTGAACGTCGAAATGTCGACCCGGCGGCCGTCGGTCTCGAGGGTGACCGCCCCGTCCTGGTCGGTTCGGAACACCAGCGCCCCGGCGTCCTGGTAGCGCCGGATCACGGCCGGGGCCGGATGGCCAAAGCGGTTCCCTCGGCCGACGCTCACGACCACGGCGGATGGACTTACTGCGGAGACGAACGCCGGTGTGTTGGACGTGATGCTGCCATGGTGAGGGGCCTTGAGCACGCGGAGGCTCGCGGGCGGGATGGCGCGTGCCAGCTCCGCTTCGATGGCCGGTCCCACATCGCCCGCCAACAGGATTGAAACGTCCCCGTAGCGGACTTCCAGCACGATGGAGTCGTCGTTCCGCACTTTCTGGCGTTCCCAGTCCGGAATCGGCGGATGCCAGGCGTGAAGTTCGACGGGCCCCAGGTGCAGCAGGTCGCCGCGCTGGATCACTCGCCAGCTGACGCGCGAACGGTCCGCCGCCGCTCTCAGGTCCTGGAGCGGAACAAGCCGAGGTACAGGCACGCCCTCCCACATCTCTCGTGGACGAAAATCCCGAACGACAGGGGCTGCTCCGTTCAGATGGTCGCCGTCACCGTGGGTCACGATCAGGAAGTCGAGGCGCCGCACGCCCCGCTCCCACAATACCGGCTCGATGACGCGCTGCCCGATATCGAAGCTCGACCCGCCTGCCCCGCCGGCATCGACGAGGAGCGTGAATCCCGAAGGCAGCTGCAAGAGCGCTCCGTCGCCCTGTCCGACATCCAGGAAGGTGACGCGCAGCGTCTTGTTCGAGGCGCCGGGAATGTCCGGCGGCCTGAGAATCCACATCGCCGCCACGGCTGCGACACCGAGCGCCGCACGAGGCAACCACCGCTCGAGCGCCAGCGCCCGGCTTCCCAACGACCGGGGAGATGTCGCCGCCAGGTACCCGAGCCAACCGGCAAAGTAGCACGCCATGGCGATCGGCCCGGGCGGCGCCAGCCGATGGCTCAGCCACGGCGCGAGTTGAACCAGACCGGCACTTTCGACGAGCGCCCACGAAGAAATGTGCGCACAGTATCCGGCCGCGCCGGCCCAGGACGATTGCAGGTAGGAGAGCGCCAATGAGAACAGGCCACCGATCTGCACGGCGGTCATCAACGGGATCGCGAGGAAGTTCAGAACCAGTCCCGCGAAGGTCACGCGCGAAAACGCGTACGCCGCGACCGGAAACAGGGCGACCTCGGCCGACAACGAAGCGCCGAAGAGCAGCCAGGCCTGACGGAGAATCGCCGGGCGCGGGTTCAGGGCGGCCTGCAGGCGCGGAACGCCGACGAGTATGGCGCCCGTAGCGCCGAATGTCAGCCAAAAGGCCGGATCGAACAGGCCGAGCGGGCCGCGCGCGAGGCCGATCCCGCCGGCGAGCGCGAGACAGTTGAGCGGGCGGCTGTCGTGATCGACAGCGTGCGCGCACAAGTACGCCACGGCCATGAGCGTCGCTCGCTCGACCGACGCCCCGCCGCCGACCAGGCAGGCATAGAAGACGAGCAGCACCGCGGCGAGGAGGTCGGCCATACGCCGCCCGAGCCTCACGGCGCGAAGCGTGACGATGAGCAGGCCTGCGAGGATCGCGACGTTGCCGCCCGAGATAGCCAGCACATGGTAGGTTCCCGCCTGCTGCAGCCTCAGCTCGGTCTCGTCGTCGAGGCCGGCCCGATCGCCGAGCAGGATCGCCTTGACGATCGCCCCCGATCGCGGGTCCCAGCGTCCGATGTTCGAATCGATCCGCAGCCTGACATCCGCGCGAATCGCGGCCGCCGCTTCGCTCATCGGCGACCCGCGTTCGATCACCTCGACGAGCAGGGCGCTCTTTGCCGCCCCGACCAGCGTGGCGCCGCGCCGCGCCAGAGACGTTTCGTGGTCGGGCACGCCCGGGTTCAGGTAACGGGCAGGCCTGCGAAGCAGCACCGGCAGGCGGACCACGCGCCCGCCGCGCCACTCCGCGAATCGTTCCGGCGGCACCACTCCGCCGACGGTGATGAGCACGCCCCCTTCCACTTCGGCCGGCTGGCCGTCGAGCATCACCGACGTCACGGCGAGGTCGAGCATCACGCCGGAGGGCAGCCGCACGGCATCCGAGGAAAGCCGTGCGGTGATCTCCACCGGGTCGCCGGCCTCGTCCTGAACGGCGCCGGGACCGTGTGCGGCAATCAGGCTGGCTCGAAGCGTGGTGTGAAGCGCCGCGTCGGTGTCGAGACTGGCGAGCGTCCATCCCGCGCACCAGCAGGCCACGAGCGCCGCGCACGTGAACGTGCGGGTCTCGCGCTGGCAAAAGGCCACCACCGCGCAGCCCCACGCACCGGCCATCACGGCTGCGCCTGGCTCCCAGGATGCCGGCCGCAGGGCGCCCGTGACCACGCCGAGCAGCAGCACAAGAGCCGGCGGCGCGGCCGGGTGGCGCATGTCGCCAACGCGTTGCAATGATGGTGCCGGGATGTCGAAAGGCCGCTCGAGCGGCTCTTCCACCGGTTCTGACGATCAGGCTAATGAGCGGGATTCGGGCGACCCACCGGGTCGCCCCTGCGGCATCACGCCGCGCTTCTCGTCGGGCGGATCTTCAGATCCGCCGGCTCAGTCGACGCAGATGCGGGCTTCGGAGCCAGCTGTTCGCCCCATGAGGGAACTCGACCACCCGAGCGCCGATTGCAGAGGATGCGACCGCGCTACGCGCGCGGCGTTGCAGATCCTGAGTGATAGTCCTGGAGCGCGCGGACGTCGATCTGCTGCTCGCGCATCGCCCGGATGGCGCTGACCACCGCGGCGGCGCCCGTCAGCGTCGTGATGCAGGGCACGCCGTGAAGCATGGCGGCCCGGCGCACGGACCGATCGTCGAAGAACGATGCGCGGCCAAGCGGCGTATTGACGATGAGCTGAATCTCTCCGTTGACGACCTGATCGGCCACATTCGGCCGTCCTTCGTTCACCTTGAAGACGGTCCCGGCTTCCACGCCGTGAGCGCGCAGGAACGCCGCAGTTCCGCGCGTCGCGACGAGCTTCAGGCCGAGCAATGCCAGGTCGCGGGCGATGGGCAGCACGTTCGGCTTGTCGGCGTTGTTGACGCTGATGAAGACGGTCCCCGTGTCCGGCAGGCGCTGACCCACCGCGAGCTGAGCCTTGGCGAACGCCACTCCGAAGCTCGAGGCGCCACCCATGACCTCGCCGGTCGATTTCATCTCAGGCCCGAGAATCGTGTCCACCCCCGGGAAGCGGATGAACGGAAACACGGGCGTTTTCACGAAGACACCGGATACGGCGAGATCAGCGGTGAACCCGAGTTCCGCGAGCGTGCGGCCGGCCATCACGCGCGCCGCGATCTTGGCGAGCGGCACCCCGGTTGCCTTCGACAGATAAGGCACGGTGCGGGACGCGCGCGGATTGACCTCGAGCACGTAGACGGTGTCGTCCCTGATCGCGTACTGCGCGTTCATCAGACCGACCACGCCGAGCGCCTGTCCGATCCGGCGCGTGTAGTCGCGGATGGTCTCCAGGTGGCGATCCGGCACGAGGTAGGGCGGCACCACGCAGGAGCTGTCGCCGGAGTGGATGCCGGCTTCCTCGATGTGCTCCATCACGCCGCCGATGAGAATCGCGCCGGTCAGGTCGCCGATTGCGTCGACGTCCAGCTCGAATGCATCTTCCAGGAACCGGTCGATCAGGATCGGATGCGACGGCGACGCGTCCACCGCAGTCGTCATGTAGCGGTCGAGCGCGCCCGCGTCGTAGACGATGGCCATGGCGCGGCCGCCGAGCACGTAGGACGGCCTGACGACGACCGGGTAGCCGATGGTGTCGGCCACCAGGCGCGCCTCCTCGCGGGAGGTCGCGGTGCCGCTCTCGGGCTGCGCAATCCGAAGCTCGTTGAGCAGCCGGGCGAACCGCTTCCGGTCCTCGGCAAGGTCGATCGAGTCGGGCGAGGTGCCGAGGATCTTCACGCCGGCCTGGTGAAGCGGCAGGGCCAGCTTGAGCGGCGTCTGCCCGCCGAACTGCACCAGGCAGGCCACCTCGCCGCCCGCGCTCCGCTCCTTCTCGATGATCGCCAGCACGTCCTCGAGGGTGAGCGGTTCGAAGTACAGCCGGTCCGACGTGTCGTAGTCGGTCGAGACGGTCTCGGGGTTGCAGTTCACCATCACCGTCTCGTAGCCTTCGTCGCGGAACCCGAAGACGGCGTGGCAGCAGCAGTAGTCGAATTCGAGCCCCTGGCCGATCCGGTTGGGGCCGCTGCCGAGGATCACGACCTTCCGCTTCGAGGTCGGCTCCGCTTCGCACTGGTCCTCGAAGGTGCTGTAGAGGTACGGCGTGAACGACTCGAACTCGGCGGCGCAGGTGTCGATTCGCTTGAAGACGGGCACCAGGCCCGCTTCCTCGCGCCGCCGCCGCACGGCGTCTTCCGCCGATCGGCACGCGGTCGCGATCTGTGCGTCACTGAACCCGTCCCTCTTCAATTCGCGAAGCCGATCGCCGCTCAACTCAGCGAGCGCCGTGCCGGCGAGCGCGAGCCGGGCGCAGGAGATCTCCTCGAACCTCGTCAGGAACCACGGATCGATTCGCGTCAGATCGTGCAGGTCGCCGACACTCCACCCGCGGGCGAATGCCTCGAACACCGCCCACATGCGCCGATCGTGCGGCGTTCGCAGCTGCTGCCTCAGCCCGTCGTCGTCGATGTCCAGCCGGCGGGCGCCCTCGCCGAAGAGCGAGGCCGACTGGCCCAGCTCGAGCGAGCGCATGCCCTTCATGAACGATTCCTTGAAGGTGCGCCCGATCGCCATCACCTCGCCCACCGATTTCATCTGGGT
This sequence comes from uncultured Acidobacteriota bacterium, assembly GCA_963695795.1. GTDB lineage: Bacteria > Acidobacteriota > Vicinamibacteria > Vicinamibacterales > JAKQTR01 > CAVOHU01. The sequence continues at coordinate 596,320 of CAVOHU010000006.1, forward strand.
CGTCAGGGTGCGGTCGGCCTCGGGAAACTTCTCGAAGGCCCACCTCGGGATCTTGACGACGACGTAGTCGATCGTCGGCTCGAAAGACGCCGGCGTCACGCGCGTGATGTCGTTGGGAATCTCGTCGAGATGGTAGCCGAGCGCGAGTTTCGCGGCAATCTTCGCGATGGGGAACCCTGTCGCCTTCGACGCGAGCGCGGACGAGCGCGACACGCGCGGGTTCATTTCGATCGCCACCATCCGCCCGTCGGCGGGGTTGACCGCGAACTGGATGTTCGATCCGCCCGTCTCGACGCCGACCTTGCGGATGATGCGGCGCGCGGCGTCCCGCATCCGCTGATACTCCTTGTCGGTGAGCGTCAGGGCGGGGGCGACGGTGATGGAGTCGCCGGTGTGCACGCCCATCGGGTCGACGTTCTCGATCGAGCAGATGACGACGAAGTTGTCCGCCCGATCGCGCATCACCTCGAGCTCGAACTCCTTCCAGCCGATGACCGATGCCTCGATCAGGATCTCGTGGACCGGGCTCATCGCCAGGCCGCGCCGCACGACGTCGCGGAACTCCTCGACGTTGTAGGCGATGCCGGCTCCAACGCCGCCGAGCGTGAACGAGGGCCGGATGATGCTGGGGAAGCCGGTGGACTTCACGAGCTCTTCGGCTTCCTCGATCGACCGGGCGTACCCGCTGTCGGGCACATCGATGCCAATCTCGCGCATCGCGTCGCGGAACCGCAGGCGGTCCTCCGCGACGCGAATGGCCTGCACCGAGGCGCCGACCAGCTCGACGCCGTAGCGGTCGAGCACCCCGGCGTTCGCCAGATCCATCGCGAGGTTGAGCGCCGTCTGGCCGCCGACGGTGGGGAGCACGGCATCCGGCCGCTCGCGGGCGATGATCGCTTCGAGGATCTCCGGCGTGAGCGGCTCGACATAGGTGCGGTCGGCCAGCTCCGGGTCGGTCATGATCGTCGCCGGGTTGCTGTTGACCAGGATGATCTCGAGGCCTTCGGCCTTGAGCGCCTTGCAAGCCTGTGTGCCCGAGTAGTCGAACTCGCACGCCTGGCCGATGACGATCGGTCCGGCGCCGATGACGAGGATGCGTTCGAGATCCGCACGGCGGGGCATCAGCGTTCCATCGCTTCGATGAACTGGCCGAACAGGTAGTCGGCGTCGTGCGGGCCCGGGGAGGCCTCGGGGTGGTATTGCACGCTGAAGACCGGTTTCGACGCGTGGCGGAACCCCTCGAGGGTCCCGTCGTACAGGTTGACGTGGGTGACGACCGTGTCGGGCGGCAACGAATCCGGGTCGACCGCGAACCCGTGATTCTGTGACGTGATCTCGACGCGGCCGCTCTCGAGCTGCTTGACCGGGTGATTCGCGCCGCGGTGGCCGAACTTCAGCTTGAAGGTGCGTCCGCCGAGCGCGAGTCCGAGCAGTTGATGTCCGAGGCAGATGCCGAAGAGTGGGACGCCCGCCGCGACCAGTGTCCGGATGTGCTCCACCGCGTAGGTGACCGCCGCCGGATCGCCAGGCCCGTTGCTCAGGAACACGCCGTCCGGCCGGGTTGCGAGGATCTCGGATGCCGGAGTCGATGCCGGGTAGACACGCACCGCGCATCCGTAGGCGGTGAACCGCCGGAGGATGTTCCACTTCATGCCATAGTCGTAGGCCGCCACGGTCAGCGGCCGGCGGGCGGCGCGCCCCGGCTCGAGCAGAAAGCCGCCGGTTGATCCGGCCCGCTCGATGGGCGGCCAGTCGAACGGGGCGTCACAGGTGACCTCGCGAACGAGGTCCGAGCCGGCCATCGACGGGAGGGATCGAGCCCGCTCCACGAGCGCGTCGATCGAGGCTTCGCCGGTGGTGATGACGCCTCGCATCACCCCGGCCGACCGCAGGCGTCGCGTCAGGGCGCGCGTGTCGACACCGGCGATGGCGACGACGTGTGTTGATCGCAGCCGAGCCTGGAGTGTCTCTTCGGCCCGCCAGTTGCTCGCAACCGGCGAGACCTCCCGCAGCACCACGCCCGCGACCTGCGGCCCCCTCGATTCGTCGTCCGCCGGGGAGACGCCGTAATTCCCGATCTCGGGGCAGGTCATCGTCACGATCTGACCGGCGTAGGAGGGATCGGAGAAGATTTCCTGGTAGCCGGTGAGGCTGGTATTGAAGACGACTTCGCCTTCCGCGATTCCGTCTGCCCCGGCGGAGGCTCCGACAAAGGAGCTGCCATCCTCGAGCGCGAGAACAGCCCTCACTTCCCGGGGCCCCGATTCATCGATGCGGTCACCCGCGTTTGCTTGCCGGAACTCGTGGTGACGGTCGTCGACCAGGTCACGTAGCCGTCGAGCTCGAACCGGACGGCGTGTCGGCCGACGCTGATGGCGGGGACGTCGGTTGGCGTGCGCCCGATGTCGCGTCCGTCGAGAATCACGCGCGCCCCGGGCGGGCGCGTTTCGAAGTGCATCGATGCCGCGTCGACGAGCTTTTCGCCGGGCTTGGCCTGTGCAGCCGCTTTCGGTGCCTGCGGCTTGGCGGCGGCGGTCGCTGCCGGCGGTTTTGGCACGGCGCCACGAGCGGGTGGCGTTGCGCGCAGCCGCCTGTCGCCGGAAGTCGCAATCTCCTCCGACAGCACAGGAGCTGCCGGACGCGGCGCCGGAGGAGCGGCGGGCCGCGCGGCCTCGATCCTGCGCGCCGGCGGGTTCACCGGTGGTCGACCACCGACCGCATTTCGCGCGGGACCGGGAGACGCGGGCGCTGCCGCGGGCGGCGAAACGGCCGGCGGCGCCGGCACGGTCCTTCTCTCGGCGCCCACGGGACTCGCCGCCGCCACCGTCGTCGGGGATTGACCCGGCGCCGTCGGACGAGCGGCCACGGCCGAGGGCGGCGCTGCCGCAGAGGGCGGCGGCTCCCGATGGCCGAAGAGCAGGTAGCCCGCAAACACTCCGATGAGGAACCCCGCCGCGAGCGCGCTACCGACGATCGGCAGCCTCATCCCGCCCGATCCGCCGGTCGACTCCGGACGCCTGAGAAACGTCCCACCCGGATCGCTCGGAGCCGGCGGCTGAGGTACATGCGGCTCGACTGGAGGAGCATCCGGCCCGGGCAGCTCGAGCCGCGGCCGCGCGGGTCTTGCCGCCCCGCTGGCCGACCGCAAGGGTTGCGGCGTGCGATCGAGCGCGGAGAAATCGAATTCCTGAACGTCCTCCTGCGCCGGGACGGCCGCCGGCAGGACCGCGCTCAGGTCGAGGTCCGCCTCCTGGTCTGGCGGTTCAGGCTCGGGCACCTCGAGCTCGACCTCCGGCGCATCCGGCATCCCGGCCGCCACTGCCGCCTCCATCGGAGGCGCCGTCACGATCGGTGGTGGTGCCGTCGCGATCGGCGGGGGGAGCGGTTCGATCGGGGTCGGAGGCTGGGGAGATGGTCGCTCCGCCGGCTTTGCTGCTAGTGGATCCTCGAGGCCCGGCAGCCTGGGCTCCTTCACCGGCGCACGGCGCGGAGTGCGGCTCGACCCACGGGGGTCGCCCGATGCCGCACCGAGGGGCGTGTCGCCGAGCAGCCCAATGGCAATCGACGTGACCAGCTCCCGCGCCGTCGCGGGGCGCCGGGACGGATCGGGGTCGAAGGCCGATTCCAGGGCTTCGCGAAGCGCCGCAGGGTTCGCGGCGGCCACGCCGGCCAGGCCAGGCAGCGGGTCGTCGGTTCCCGGCATCGCCCGGCGGCCGGTGATGATCTCGTAGGCGATGGCCGCGAGGGAGTAGATATCCGCGGCGGCTCCCCAAAGTCCGCTCGAGTCGCGCTCGGGCGCGGCGTAGGGTCGGCGGACGGGAGCCCGCATTCCGATCCGCTCGAGCGCCTGCGCGACGCCGAGGCCTGTCATGTGCGTGTCCCCCGGCGTCACGAGGACATCGCGCGGATGCAGTGACCCGTGGAAGACGTCCCGCTTGGCCGCTTCGTCGAGCGCGTCGGCGATGTGCGCGACCAGGCGCGCGGCGTCCGCGGCAGGCGCCGGTCCATACTGTCGAATGGCGGTATCGAGCGACTCGGCGTCGACGTACTGCTGCGCCAGGTACGCGGCCGATCCTTCCACGCCGGCGGCGATCGGTTGCGCGATGTGCGGATGCCCGATCTTCAGTTCGGCCAGGCGCTGCAGCTCGTCAGCGAGGTGTTGGGTTCGATCCGGCGTGAGGTCCAGGACATACGCCTTGACGGCGGCCAAGGCGTGGCGATCGGGGTCTTCCGTTCGAAACACTGGTCCGAGGACCCCGGCACCAATCTGGTGCTGAATCCGAAAGCGCCCGAACGCGGCCGGAGGAGTGTAGGTGGTGGCTGAGCTCAACGGAACGTGCCAGTGTTGCCCGATGCTAGCATCAAACCCCTCGAAGCACCAACGGAGGTTTGCGAGTTGAAATGCGCCGCGCTCCTTCGATTGCGCACCGTGTCCTTCGAGCCCGGGCCGTACGCTTGACAGTACGCGCGAGGCTCTGCGACAGTTAGCCCTTGGTGCCACACGCAGCCGACGACACATCGAGCAGGATTGCCCGACTGGCGGTCGACCTCCGCCAATTCCCCGGCATCCGTCGACTGGCGAGCGACTACGTGTTCGATTTCTCGCGTCTGGTCCCGTACTATGCGGGCGACCCCTCCGATCCCCTCGAATGGCGCGGTGCGATCGATCGGACGCTCGCCCACCCTCGGGATCGATCGGCCCTCGCCGACGCGCTCGCCCGCCAGCAACAGCGGCGCGGCGCGCCGCCCGAGGCCCGCGCGTCGGTGGAACGGCTGAGAGATCCGCGTTCGGTCGTGATCATCACGGGCCAGCAGGCCGGTCTGTTCGGCGGTCCCCTCTACACGCTGCTCAAAGCCCTGACGGCCGTTCGGCTGGCTGCCAGGATTCAGGATGAGCACCGTGTCCCGACCGTTCCCGCGTTCTGGATCGATGCCGAGGATCACGATTGGGACGAAGTCAGCGGCTGCAGCGTGCTCGACGGCGAACTGCAGCAGAAGACCGTCCGCCTGGCGCCGCTTGCGGGCTCCGGCGGCCGGCCGGTCGGCGCGATTCTGCTCGACGAGGCGATCTCGGGGACGATCGACGAACTGGCTGCGGCGCTCCCGCCAACAGAGTTTTCGCCGACACTGCTGACGCTCATCCGGAACGCCTATCGGCCGGGCGTGTCGTTGGCGGAAGCCTTCGGCCGCTGGCTGGAGATGGTCGCGGGCGGCCTCGGGTTGGTCGTCTATGACGCGTCGGATCCCGCCACCAAGCCGCTGGCGCGCCCGCTCTTCCGGCGCGAGGTGGAGTATCCGGGGCTCACGGCGGAGTTGGCCGCGGTGGCTGGAAACGAGCTCGGCCAGCTTGGCTACCACGCGCAGGTGGCCGCGCACGCCGATGCGCTCGCGCTCTTCAGGCTCGATGGCGGGCGCCGGCCTATCCGGATCGCCAATTCGCACTTCACGATCGATGATCAGGCGATCGACCCGAAGGTGCTCCTGGCCGAAGTCTCGGACGAACCGGCGCGGTTCAGCCCGAACGTGCTGCTGCGGCCGATCGTGCAGGATGCGCTGTTCCCGACCATCTGCTACGTGTCCGGACCGAACGAGCTCGCGTACCTCGGGCAGCTGCGCGGCGTCTACTCGCATTTCGGCGTGCCGATGCCGCTCATGTATCCGCGCGCCTCGGCCACGCTCCTCGACTCGGCCGCGATGCGGTTTCTCTCGCGCCACGAGGTCGGGTTCCTCTCGCTGCAGGCGCAGGACGAGGCGGCGTTGAACCACCTGCTCGAATCAGGCCTGCCGGCGACGGTCGAGCAGGCATACCAGGACACCGAGCAGGCCCTGCGGCGAGGGATGGACGCGCTGGTGGCCGCGATGCCGCTCGTGGATGCCACGCTCTCGGGCGCCGCGAACTCGGTCGCCGGGCGCATCGAGCACGAACTCGAAAGCCTGCACGGCAAGATCATCCACGCCGCCAAGCGCCGCGACGAAACGCTGCGCCGCCAGTTCACCCGGACTCGGGCCCAGGCGTTTCCGGGCGGACATCCTCAGGAACGATCGACGGGCTACGTCTACTTCCTCAATCGATACGGGCCCGCGCTGGTGGATCGCCTGCTTGCCGAGCTGCCCTCGGGCATGGGCCAACACTGGGTGCTGACCGTCTGATCGGAGCGCGCCGGTGGATTCGTCTTCCGAACACGCCGACCCCCAGCCTGCCCCGGTGCCGCCGGGAGCGCCTCCCGCACAGCCGCAGGTTCCGGCCGCCGCGGGCACTCCCGCACCGCGAAAGCGCCGGCGCTGGCGGAGAATCCTGCTCTTCGGCGTGGGGATACCGGCGGCCATCCTGCTGGTTGTCGCCGCGTACTACTACGTCTCGTTCGCCCGGATCATCGACGAGCGGCTCCACGGCGAGCGGATGCGGACCCTTCCGCGGGTGTTCGCGCGGCCCGTGGAAATCAGGCGCGGGCAGCTCCTCTCGGAGCAGCAGCTCGTGGACCGGCTGAACGACCTCGGCTACGCAGAGCGGCCGCAGGCCGCGCAACCCGGCGAATTCTCGATCGGCGACAAGTGGCTCGCCCTCATCGCCCGCGCCGGCTCGGCGGAAGGCCGAGTCGTCCGGGTCACGTTCAACCCCGCCATCGCGGGTCTCGTGCCTCCGACACGAGCAGACGGCAGGCCCGAGATCTCGAGCGCCGTCGCGAAGATCGAGATTGCCGGAGGCGGAGCCGTCGAGTCGGTGAAGCTCGACGCGCCGCTCGTCACGGCCTTGATCACGGCCAACCGCGAGAAGCGCCGGCGCGTGTCGCTCGCCATCATTCCGCGCCCCATGGTTCAGGCGGTGCTGGCCATCGAGGACCGGCGCTTCTACGAGCATCCCGGCATCGATCCCATCCGCATGGTCGGCGCGCTGGTCACCAACCTGCGCGGGAACAAGTCGTACCTCGTCGGCGCGAGCACGATCACCCAGCAGCTCGTGAAAAACTTCTTCCTGACGCCGGAGAAGTCGCTCAGGCGGAAGCTCCAGGAACAGTTCCTCGCGCTCGTGCTCGAGACACGCGCGTCCAAGGACGAAATCGTCGAGCTCTACCTGAACGAGGTGTACCTCGGGCAGCGCGGGTCGTTTGCGATCCACGGCGTCGCCGAGGCGTCGCGTCTCATGTTCGGCAAGGACGTCACCAACGTCTCCCTCGCCGAAGCGGCGACCATCGCGGGGACCATCCAGGCGCCATTCACGTGGTCGCCGTTCAGCTCACCCACCCGCGCGCGGGACCGCCGAAACGTCGTGCTGCAGGCGATGGTCGACGCCGGCTTCGTCAAGCAGGCCGATGCCGAGCGCGCGGGCCGCGAGCCCATGGTCGTCGTCGCACAGGCGCTCGACACCGAAGCGCCCTATTTCGTCGACCTGCTGGGGCAGACACTCGCCGACGACTACCCCGGGCTCCTGGCGGGCTCGCAGCCGGTGGACGTCTTTACCTCGCTCGACACGAACCTTCAGAGAATCGCCCAGGAAGCCGTGAAGATCGGGCTCGTGCAGATCGACGAGCAGCTCGCCCGGCGCAACAACAAGAACAAGGCCCAGGTCGCCTTGATGGCGATCGATCCGAGGACGGGCGAGGTGCTGGCGCTCGTCGGCGGGCGTTCCTACACCCAGTCCCAGTTCAACCGCGCCTTCAGCGCCAAGCGTCAGCCCGGGTCGGTCTTCAAGCCGTTTGTCTACCTCGCGGCGTTCGAGGAGGCCGCGGCGTCGGGCCGGACCGACATCACGCCGGCGACCACCGTCGTCGACGAGCCGACGACGTTCCTCTTCGAAGACAAGGAATGGACGCCGAGCAACTACGAGGAACAGTACGACGGGGTCATCACGCTGAGGCGGGCCCTCGCCATGTCGCGCAACGTCTCGACTGCGAAGGTCGCCGAGATGGTCGGCTACGACAAGGTCGCGGACCTCTGGAAGAAGACCGGCTCCGCGACGCCGCCCCGGCCGTACCCCTCGATCGCGCTCGGCGTGTTCGAGGCGACGCCGTTCGAAGTGGCGACGGCCTACACCGTCTTCCCGAACTTCGGCGTCCTCCGCCCGCTTCGTCCAATCCTGCGTATCCTGAACGGCGGCGCGCCCGTACCGGTCGCCATCTCGCAGGGGCGCCGGATTGCGCGCAGCGACACGACGTATCTCGTGACCAACATGATGCGCAGCGTCATCAACGAAGGAACCGGCGCCGCCGCGCGCGCCTGGGGCTTCGGCCTTGACGCCGCGGGCAAGTCCGGCACGACCAACGACCTGCGCGACGCGTGGTTCGTCGGTTTCACGCCGGAGCTGCTCACCGCGGTCTGGGTCGGCTTCGACGACAATCAGCCGCTCGGCCTGACTGGTTCGGCGGCCGCCCTGCCCATCTGGACACGGTTCATGATGGGCGCCCTCGCCGGCCGGCCCAGTCTCACCTTCTATGTGCCCGACGGCGTGTCGTTCGCCGAGATCGACACCGATACGGGAAAGCTCGCCCAGACGGCCTGCCCGCGGATCTCGCGCGAGGCGTTCCTCCCCGGGACCGAGCCGACTGAAGTCTGCGTGCTGCACCGGTTCTGAACCGCGTTGACATGCGGTCGTGACTCTACAAACCTTGCGAGTAGGTGACTCGGCGGACACCCTGGCGGTCCGGTCTGGGGCGGCTCCGGAAGCTGCCTGCGGCCAGTTTCCGGCGCCTCCAACCGGTCCGATCGTGCTGCCCTTCCTGAACGGTTCGTTCGTGGCGCTCCTAGTCGAAATGCAGGAGCCTCGGGGCGCGACGTGGTAGGGCCGGCGGGCACTTCGCTTCCCGTATAATGCCTTCATGGCTGATACGGTGTTCAAGGCGATCGTCCGTGCCTTCGAGGACGGCGAGGAAGCCGCCCTGGTCACCATCGTGTCGGCCCGGGGATCCACCCCGCAACGGGTCGGCGCCAAGCTTCTCGTGTACGAAGACGGCCGGACCGTCGGAACGATCGGCGGCGGCTGCTACGAGAGCGATGCCTGCCTGAAAGCCCGCGAGGTGATGCGCTCGCACAAGCCCCGCGTCGTCCGGTACGATCTCACCGACGAACTGGCTGAAGAGAACGGGCTCATCTGTGGAGGGCAGATGGAAGTCTTCATCGATCCTCTCGATCCATCGCCCGAGCTGTTCGTCGTCGGGGCCGGTCATGTGGGCCGCGAAGTAGCCTGCCTGGCGAGTGAGGCCGGGTTCCGCGTGCGCGTGCTCGACGATCGGGAGAAATTCGCGAACCGCGAGCGGTTTCCGGAGCCGATCGAGCTCGCCGTCGACGATGTCGGATCGTGGCTCCGGCAGGCGGACATCCGGCCCACTGCATACCTCGTCGTGGTGACGCGCGGACACCGGCACGACCTGACGGCGCTCCAGGCGCTGGCCGGACGTCCCTTCCGCTACCTGGGCATGATCGGCAGCCGCGCGAAGGTCGCCCGAGTTCAGGAAGCGCTCGCCGCGGAGGGAATGAGCCGCGAGTGGATCGCCTCCATGCATGCCCCCATCGGACTCCGAATCGGCGCCGTCACTCCCGTGGAAATCGCCGTCAGCATCGTTGCCGAGCTCATCGCGGTCCGGCGAGGCGCGGAGCGGGACACTGCGGCCGTCGGAGAACCGATGCGCTGGTCCAGGGCCGGGACCTAATCGAGTGTCATCGCTGCTCGTCCGGCACGGCACTATTCTGACTATGAACGACCGCCTGGAGATCGTCGAAGGTGACGTGTCGATCCGCGGCGGCCGTATCGCGGGAGTCGGACGCATCCCGCCCGCGCACCACGATCGGGAACTCGACGCGAGCGGCGGTCTCGTCCTGCCTGGGTTCGTCCAGACTCACATCCATCTGTGCCAGACGCTCTTTCGCGGTTACGCCGACGACCTGGCGCTCATCGACTGGCTCCGGAAACGCGTGTGGCCGCTCGAGGCCGCTCACACGCCGGCCTCGCTTCGCACGGCGACCCGCCTTGCGGCGGCCGAGTTGCTCTCGACAGGCACGACGACCGTGCTGACCATGGAGACGGTCCACGACACGGACGCGGTGTTCGAGGAGGTGGCGCGTGCGGGGCTGAGAGCGGTCATCGGCAAGTGCATGATGGACGCCGACGCGCAGGTCCCCGCGCGGCTGCTCGAGTCGACGCAGGCATCGATCGACGAGAGCCTGGCCATCCGGAAGCGATGGGACGGCGCCGCGAACGGCCGGCTCCGGGCCGCCTTCGCTCCGCGCTTCGCGGTTTCGTGCACGCGCCAACTGCTCGAGTCGGTCGGGGCCTTGTCGGCCGAGCAGCGAATCCTGGTTCACACCCACGCGTCCGAATCGTCAGCCGAGATCGAGATCGTTCGCGAACGGACCGGGCGGCGAAACCTCGAGTACCTCGCGGACACGGGCCTGGCCAGCGACAGGCTGTGCGTGGCGCACTGCGTCTTCGTCGACCAGGACGAGCGCGCCTTGATGGCGGAGCGCGGCGTCAAGGCTCTCCACTGCCCGAGTTCGAACCTCAAGCTCGGGAGCGGCATCGCGCCGATCGTGGAGCTGCGTGAGGCGGGAGTGAGCGTGTCGCTCGGAGCCGACGGTGCGGCCTGTAACAACCGGCTCGACATGTTCGAGGAGATGCGGCTCGCCGCGGTCCTGCAGGCGGTGCGAAAGGGCCCGGGTGCCCTGCCCGCGAGAGACGTGCTCTGGATGGCGACGCGCGAAGGTGCACGGGCGCTCGGCCTCGACCGCGAGATCGGCTCAATCGAAGTCGGCAAGCGGGCCGACGTGATCGTCGTCGATCGCGAGCGGCCCCACCTCGCCCCGGGGCCGGATCCGTACTCGACGCTCGTGTATGCCTGCCGGGGCACCGACGTTCGAGCGACGGTTGTCGATGGCGAGCTGCTCGTCGACGATTTCTCGCTCGTCCATCTCGACCCGGCCGAAATCACTCGAGAGGCCCGCGCGGCGGCTCGAGCCCTGGCCTCGCGGGCCGGAATCTGAGCCGTTTCATCGGGTAAGTCCTGACGGGACCTGACCGGCCACGGGCCTCCTTGCTATAATATGAACAGGGTGATCGATTAGCGCTCTCACATGACGACTGCCAAGGACCGACTCGAGTTGAACGACCGTTCCCTCCGCGTGCTGGCTATGCTCGTCCGCGAGCACATCCAGACGGGCGAGCCGGTCTCTTCGGGCGTGCTCGCACGGCGAGCCGGGCTCGGGTTGTCGTCCGCGACCATTCGAAGCGTGATCGCGAGCCTCGACGCGCAAGGCTATCTCCACCAGCCGCACACTTCGGCGGGCCGCGTGCCGACCGAGCTGGGCTATCGCTGTTTCGTGGATCAGATCCTCCAGTCGAGGCGTCCGATCCGTTCGTCCGCCGTCGAGGCCCAACTGCGTCAGCAGGTCGGGCCGGTGGCAGACCTCGAATCCGTGCTCTCGACGGTTTCACACGTGTTGTCGAACGTGTCTCACTACGTCGCGTTCGCCCTCGCACCGCCGGATCAGGACTCGGCGTTTCACCACGTCGAATTCCTGCAGCTCAGCAATGGCAGGGTGCTGGTCATCGTCGTGGCGCGGCACGGGCAGGTCAGCCACAAGGTGGTCGACGTCGACGAGCGGTTGAGCAGTGCCGAGCTGGATGAGGCCGCGCGGTACCTCAACAGCGAGTTCAGCGGCTTGTCGCTCACCCAGGTGCGGACGGCGATCGTGCAGAACCTCAAGGAGGAGCGCGGTAGGTACAATCGGCTGATGGCTCGGGCGCTCCGCCTCGCGCGGTCCAGCTTCGAAGGCCTCGGCGAGCCGGACTCCGTCTTCGTCGAGGGCGCCTCGTCACTCTTCGAGGAGGCGGCCGAACCGAACAGCGGCATCACAATCTCGGCGCTCACCTCGCTCGTCAAGATGATCGAGGACAAGCACAGGCTTGTCCGCCTGTTGACCGCCTACATGGAAGCGCCCGGGGTGACCGTCATTATCGGCGACGAGCACGCTGAGCCGGGCCTCAGGCCGTTCAGCCTCGTCGCGTCCACCTACTCCGGGGGTGAAGGCACTGGAACCGTCGGCGTGATCGGCCCGATGCGGATGCACTACTCGAGGGCGATCACGGTGGTCCACGGCGTCGCCGACGCGGTGTCGCGGGTCCTGGCGGACGCCAGGAGGGATGAGGCTCAACCGCGAGGATCCAGTCTTCCTTCCCAGTGATCTCCGGCGAATCGATGAACCAGATGAGCACTGAACCCAACCCGGGCGATGCCCTGCCAGAGGTGGCGGATGGCGCGGACCAGGGCGAGACGCCCGGTCAGCAGGTCGAGCCGAACCAATCCGCCGCACCGCGCGAACCGGCGGATCGGGAACGGCAGCTCCAGGAGGAGCGGGATCGGTACTACGATCTGTTCCTGCGCAAGTCGGCCGAGTTCGACAACTACCGCAAGCGCACCGACCGTGAGCGGCGCGCGCGCGCCGACGCCGCGGCCTTTGACCTGCTGGCGGACATCCTGCCGATCGTCGACGATCTCGAGCGCGCGCTGAAGAGCGAGTCGCCCGACGACCCGGGTGGAGGCTTCCGAGCGGGCGTCGAGCTCATCTACCGGCAAATGCTCGAGCTGCTGAAGCGTCGAGGCGCCTCGCCGATCGAGGCGGTCGGCGCCGACTTCGACCCGCATCTGCACCAGGCCGTCGTCACTGAATCGAGCCCCGGCCATCGAGACGGCGAGGTCATCGAGGAGCTGCGGCGTGGATACGTTCTCGGTGATCAACTGCTGAGGCCGGCAATGGTGAAGGTGGCCCGAGCGTGACCAAGCGCGACTACTACGAGGTGCTGGGTGTCGCGCGGAGCGCGACCGACCAGGAGATCAAGAGCGCGTACCGGAAGCTGGCCCTTCAGCACCATCCGGACCGCAACCCCGGCAACAAGGCGGCCGAAGAGAAGTTCAAGGAAGCGGCGGAGGCCTACGCCGTCCTGGCCGACCGTGAGAAGCGCTCGGCCTACGATCGGTTCGGGCACGCGGGCGTGAACGGAGCGGGCGGCCCCGGCGGATTCGACCCAAGCGTGTTTTCGGACTTCGACGACATCCTGGGCGGCCTCGGCGACTTCTTCGGATTCGGCGACATCTTCGGCGGCGGGCGCCGGCGACGGGGACCGCAACAGGGGGCCGACCTGCATTTCGACCTCGAGATTTCCTTCGAGGAGTCGGTGCGGGGCGTTGCAACTGCGGTCCAGATTCCGCGCGTCGAAGCCTGCGATACCTGCGGCGGCACGGGGGCCGCGCCGGGGACGAAGCAGGCCCGCTGCCCCAATTGCCAGGGCCGGGGCCAGATCAGGCACCAGCAGGGTTTCCTGGTCGTCGCCCGCACGTGCCCTCAGTGCCAGGGCGCGGGCACCATCATTCCGTCGCCGTGCCTCTCGTGCCGGGGCACCGGGCGGATTCCGCGCGATCGGAAGATCACCGTGAAGATTCCGGCCGGCATCGCATCGGGCCAGCGAGTGCGCCTGTCCGGAGAGGGCGAGATCGGCGCCCAGGGCGGCCCGCCTGGCGATCTGTATGTGGCGGTCCAAGTCCAGGATCACCCGTACTTCCGGCGCGAGGGCGACGACCTCCTGTGCGAAGTCTCGGTCAGCTATCCGACGCTGGTGCTCGGAGGCGATATCAAGGTGCCGACGGTCGATGGCGAGACCGTGCTTCACGTTCCCGAGGGAACCGAAGCGGCATCCGTGTTTCGCCTCCGCGGCAAGGGCATGCCGAACGTGAACGGCCGCGGTCGTGGAGACCTCCACGTCATGCTCCAGGTCAAAACACCGCGCAAGCTGACGCGCGATCAGCGATCGGCCGTGGAACAGCTCGCCAAGACACTGGCCGAGGAGACGGCCGAGCCGCGGCCGGCCGCCGGTCAGGCGGATGAACGCGGCGTCTTTGGACGGGTGAAAGATCTGTTCAGCTAGCACCTCGTGCGCGCCGACCGCGAACCGTCGATGACCCGCGCGTCTTCATCCTGGCCCGCCCTCTCGCTGCGCTTTCCCGGATCAGTTGAGGGCCCCCTCTCCAACCAGGATCTCGCTCTCTCGGCACTCGTCGGACTCGACGTCCTGGCGATTGAGGAACACAGCAACGAAGAGTGGGATGTGTACTTCCGGAGCGCGGTTGCGCGCAGCGCCGCAATGGCCGCGCTCGACGCGACTGCAGGGCTTCGGGTAGAAATGCGGCCCGTCGAGATCGAAGACGAGGATTGGGCCGGACGCAGCCAAGCGGAACTCCGATCGATTCGGGTCGGCCGGATGCTCGTCTCGCCGCCCTGGGACCTTCCCGCCGACCAGGCATCCGGCGACGTCCTCATCGTGGTGGAGCCGTCGATGGGCTTCGGAACGGGACACCACGCCTCGACGCGCCTCTGCCTCGAGGCCCTCCAGCAGGTCGACGTGAATGGCGCGCGCGCGATCGACATCGGGACGGGCTCCGGGGTGCTGGCCATGGCGGCGGCCCGGTTGGGCGCGGCGACGGTCGAAGCGATCGACGTCGATCCCGATGCCATTCGGTCGGCCGCGCGGAACCTGGCGCTGAACGGGCTTTCGGGCTCGATCGATCTCCGCCTGGCCGACTTCCGCGCTCGAGCGCCTCGCCCCGCCGACATCGTCCTGGCGAATCTGACTGGCGGCCTGATCGCCGCTTCCGCGCACTCGCTACTCGCCGCGTGCACGCCCGGTGGACATCTGATCATGAGCGGAATCCTCGCCACGGAGGAATCCGGCGTCATGTCCGCCTTCGGATCCGCCGTCGCGCCTCGATGGCGCGGCACGGAGGATGAGTGGGTTGGGCTACTGCTCGAGGCCGTGTAGCGGGATGCGATCAGCGGGTCTGCAGCGGGGACGAGCTCACAAGTCGCCCCATATCGATTGCAGGACCGAGATCCCGACAAGCGGCGCCGCATCGGCCCGGAGCGTGCGCTTGCCCATTGTTACGATCATGCACCCCAGGCCGGCCGCCGTGCTCACTTCTTCCGGCGTCCACCCTCCTTCCGGCCCGACGATGACGAGCGCGGACGCGGGCACGCGACGGCGGCGGACCGCGTTCAAGTCCGACACGGCTGCGGACGCGGCGGGTTCGACGAACATGATCCGGAGCTCGGATCGATCCTGTTCGGTGACCTGCCGGAGCGGCAGCGCGGATCTGATCTCAGGCACGACCGCGCGGCCGCACTGCTTCGAGGATGCGATCGCGATCCGGCGCCAGCGCTCGATTCTCGTCCGCCCGGCGAACGCCCGCGGCGGCACGTCGGTCCGTTCGCTGAGCACGGGCTGGATGGCCGAGACGCCGAGCATGACGGCATCCCGGACGACCTGGTCGAACTTGTCCGACGCGAGCACGGCCTGAGCCAGCGTGAGGCTGACCGCGGGTTCGGCGGCAGCGTCGACGAGGCGGACGGGCTCGACGAGCACGGCCCCGCGCCTGAGCGTCGCCACGCGTGCTTCGGCCTCGAGACCGCGGCCGTCGAACACGCGCACCGTGTCGCCGGGCCGAAGGCGCATCACGCGCGTCAGGTGGGCGGCCTCCTCCTCGGGCAGCTGCACGAGACCGAAGTCCGGCCTGAGATCCGGCGCATAGAATCGGGGCGCCATGGGGCAATTATAGTCAAGCCGATCTATACTCCGTGAGGCGGCGCATGTTCTTTCGCGGTCAGACGATCGGCAAGTACAAAATCCTCTCAGCCCTGGGCAGCGGCGGCTTCGGCAGTGTCTACCTCGCCGAGAACACCTGGATCGACAAGAAGGTCGCCCTCAAGGTTCCGCATCGCCAGAATGTCGACTTTGGCGAGCTGCTCCGCGAGCCCCGCCTCCTCGCCGCCCTCAGCCATCCCAACATCGTGTCGGTGTTGACTGCGGAGAAGCACGAGGACATCTTCTTCATCGTGATGGAGTATGTCGCGGGCGAAACGCTCGAAACGATCATCGCTCGCGAGGGCGCGCTCGACCTGAATCGCTCGCTCGACTACACCTGCCAGATTTGCAACGCGGTCGAGCACGCGCACGACCAAGGGGTCATTCACCGGGATCTCCGGCCGGCCAACGTGATGATCACCGAGAGCGGCATGGTCAAGGTCGCGGATTTCGGCACCTCGCGTTTTCTCGAGTTCGCGGCGATCGGCACGACGGTCATCGGCAGTCCGCCCTACATGGCGCCCGAGCAGTTCCACGGGAAAGCGACGTTCGCGTCGGACATCTACTCGCTCGGCGTGACGATGTACCAGATGCTGACCGGCGTGCTTCCCTACCAGACGCCCTCGCCGGCCGACCTGAGCCGGCTCATGAGCGGCGAGCTGCTCTCGCCGCCCCGGTCGCGAAACGGGAGGATTCCCAAGGCCATCGACGACGCCGTCATGCGGGCGTTGTCGCCGGACATCAACACGCGCTATCAACGGGCGGCCGACCTGCTGGCGGATCTGCTGGTCGCGGCGGCCCAGGTCACCACGAGCCGATCGACGGAGCGGAACAAGCCGGCCGTGGCCGCGGTTCCGGCGGCCGCGGCGGCGCCTCAATCCCGATCGCGCGAGCGGGACATGCCGCAGGCCAGGTTCTGCTGGCACTGCCGCAAGCCGCTCCACGCGCGATCGGACCAGTGTCCCTTCTGCGGCGAAGCGCAGTAGAATACGCGTTCAAGGAGACGTTCATGGGGTTCACCGGCACGGGCAAAGTCTGGATCAACGGCACGATGGTGGACTGGGCGGATGCCAGGATTCACCTGGCGTCGCACGTCATTCACTACGGGAGCGCGGTGTTCGAGGGCGCGCGCTGCTACCAGACGGCGCAAGGATCGGCCTGCTTCCGCCTCGACGCGCACAATACGCGGCTGATCAATTCGGCGAAGATCTACCGGATGGACTGCGGCTACACGCTCGAACAGCTGAATCGCGCCGTCATCGAGACGATTCAGGCGAACCAGTTCAGCGCCTGCTACATCCGGCCGATCGTGTACCGCGGCTATGCCGCGCTCGGCGTGAACCCGTTCCCGTGCCCGGTCGACACGGCGATCCTCGTGTGGGAGTGGGGCGCGTATCTCGGCGCCGACTCGCTCGAGAAGGGTGTAGACGTGAAGGTCAGCTCGTGGACGCGCATGGCGCCCGACACCTTCCCGTCTCTCGCCAAGAGCAGCGCCAACTACGCCAACGCCGCGCTCATCAAGATGGAGGCGATCATCGACGGGTACGCCGAGGGAGTGGCGCTCGACAGTTTCGGCTACGTCAGCGAGGGCAGCGGGCAGAACATCTTCGTCGTGCGCGACGGCGTGCTCTTTACACGCCGCCGATGACGGCGTCGATCCTGCCCGGCATCACGCGCGACTCGGTCATCACCATCGCCAAGGACCTCGGCTTCAAGGTGCGGCGAAGAGATGATCCCGCGCGAGATGCTCTATATCGCCGACGAGGTCTTCTTTGCCGGCACCGCCGTCGAGATCACGCCCGATCCGGTCGGTCGACAAGATCCTCGTCGGCAACGGCAGCCGCGGCCCGGTCACCCAGCCGATTCAGCAGACCTTCTTCGACATCGTCACGGGGCGCGCCCCGGACACCTACAACTGGCTCACCTATCTCGCCGAGGCGCCGAGCCGAAGGCTGACGTATGCACGTCAACGATCTCTTGCGGATCGCCGTCGAACGAGGGGCGTCCGACCTGCACCTGAAGGTCGGCAGCTATCCGATGATGCGGATCGGCGGCCAGCTGCGTCCGGCGCTGCAGGACAAGCGCCTGACGCACGAGGACACGGTCGCCATGGCGGCGGCCGTGATGTCGGCGCCGCTAGCGCGAGCGCTTCAAGGAGGCCCAGGAAGTGGACCTCGCCTACAGCGTGCCCGGCCTCGGCCGGTTCCGCTGCAACGTGTTCCAGCAGCGGGGAACGATCGGGCTCGTCCTGCGCGTCATTCCGATGCAGATCCGGTCCATCGAGGATTTGGGGCTGCCGCCGGTCCTCCACAAGATCGCCGACGAGGAGCGCGGCCTGGTGCTCGTGACCGGCACGACCGGAAGCGGCAAGAGCACGACGCTCGCGGCGATGATCGATTACATCAACCACCACCGCTGCGTCCACGTGATGACGGTCGAGGACCCGATCGAGTTCCTCCACCGAGACCACCTGTCGATCATCAACCAGCGGGAGGTCGTCGACCGACACCCGCGGCGTTCGCCTACGCCCTGCGGAGCGCCCTGCGCCAGGACCCGGACGTCATCCTGGTCGGCGAGATGCGCGACTTCGAGACGATCGAGACGGCCCTGCTCGCCGCCGAGACGGGCCACCTGGTGTTCTCGACGCTTCACACGCTGGACGCCACCGAGACCATCAACCGCATCATCGCGGTATTCCCGCCGCACCAGCAGAAGCAGGTTCGGCTCCAGCTCGCCAGCGTGCTCAAGGCCGTCATCTCGCAGCGCCTCGTGCCTCGCGCGGACGGCACCGGGCCGATGCCCGGCCGTCGAGGTCCTGATCGCCACGCCGTTCATCCGCGACTGCGTGGTGGACAAGGAGAAGACGCACCTCATTCAGGGCGCGATTGCCGCCGGCACCTCCCAGTACGGGATGCAGACGTTCGATCAGTCGCTGCTTCGGCCTGCTCCAGCAGAAGCTGATCACGCTACGACGAGGCGCTTCGCTGGGCGACGCAACGTGGACGAGTTCAAGCTGAGGGTCCAGGGCATCAGCACGATCGCCGACGAGACGCGGGCCCAGATGGCCCGCACCGTGACCGGCGGCAGCACGCCCCCGCCGGAGATCACGACCTTCTCACGCACCTAGCAGCTGGCCATGCCGTGGCGCCAATCGCGAACCCACGGCGCGAGGCGTGGCCAGGGGGCTCCCAGGCTCGACCCGTCCACGCTTTCTCCCGAACGGGCGGCTGCCTCCGCCTATACCGTCGCCCTGCACATGCTGGCGCGCCGGGAGCTCTCCGAAGCGCGGATTCGCGACCGGCTCTCAGAACGGGGCTACGAAGGCGCATCCATCGAGCAGGCGATTTTGCGCCTGCGCGGGACCGGGGCGATCGACGATGACCGCGCCGTGCGCGCGTGCGCGCGCACACTGGTGCTCGTCCGGCGGCGCGGGCCGCTGCGGGCGCGGCGCGAGCTGGAGCAGATGGGTTTCCCGCGCGACCTGGTCGCCGCCGTGCTTGGCGACCTCTTCGACGCGCAGACCGAGTCGCGTCAGCTCGAGGCGTCCCTCACCCGCCAGCTCAGGGGGCGAAACGCCAACCTCTCCGACCCGGGCGTCTTCCGCCGCGTGCAGGGTGCGCTCGTCCGGCGCGGGTTCAGTCCGTCCCGAGTCCGATCGGTGCTCCTCGCGCGGGCCAAGGCACGCGGCGCGGAAACGATCGATGAATCGCCCGACGAGCCGGACGAGTGAGACGCTCCGCCCGGTCACCCGCTCGACGTTGGTCGTCTGGGCGATCGCCGAAGGGGCGAGGCGGTGCCTCGCCCGATGAGGTGCGACGCCGATCCGGGCGACCCGCCGGGTCGCCCCGACGGGACCGCGCGTTCGACGCACGTGATGTGACGGTCGTACGTCGTAGGGGCCACGCTGTGCGTCGCCCGCCGCGCCCGTGGCGCCTCGGTCGGCGCTGATACAATACTCCCCATGACCTCCACCGAGATCCGCCGCTCATTCCTGGAGTTCTTCGAGTCCCACGGCCATCGGATCGTGCCGAGTTCGTCCCTGGTGCCGGGCGACGACCCGACGCTGCTGTTCACCAACGCCGGGATGAACCAGTTCAAGGACGTGTTCCTCGGAAAGGACCGGCGGGAGTACCGGCGCGCCACCAGCTCCCAGAAGTGCATGAGGGTCAGCGGCAAGCACAACGATCTCGAAAACGTCGGGCCCTCGCTCAGGCATCACACCTTCTTCGAGATGCTCGGCAATTTCTCATTCGGCGACTACTTCAAGGAAGAAGCCATCGCGCTCGCCTGGACGCTGCTGACGGAGGTCTGGAAGCTGCCGGCCGATCGGCTGCATCGCCACGATCTTCAACGGCGAAGGCGGCGTTCCCCGCGACGAGGAGGCGTATCGGCTTCTGGAGCCGCTCGCTTCCCGCGGACCGGATTGCCGAGCTCGGGTCGGCCGACAATTTCTGGTCGATGGGCGAAACCGGGCCCTGCGGGCGCTGTTCCGAGATTCACTACTTCCGCGGAAATCAGATCCCGTGCAGCGAGCCGACCTGTCTCGGGCCCGCCTGCTCGTGCGACCGGTTCGTCGAAATCTGGAACAACGTCTTCATGGAGTTCGATCGGCAGGCCGACGGCTCGCTCTCGCCCCTGCCCGCCCCGTCGATTGACACCGGGATGGGCCTCGAACGGATCTCGGCGATTCTTCAGGGCACCCTCTCGAACTACGATACGGATCTCTTCACGCCGCTCCTGTCCGCCCTCGGCGACATGTCGCGCAGGACGTACGGCGGAACCACGAAGGGCGGCGACGTCTCGATGCGGGTCATCGCCGATCACGCCCGGGCCACCACGTTCCTCATCGCGGACGGCGTGGTGCCTTCGAACGAGTGGCGGGGCTACGTTCTGCGCAAGATCATGCGCCGCGCGATGCGGCACGGCAACAAGCTGGGCCTGACCGAGCCGTTCCTGTTTCGGCTGGTCGACGTGCTGGTCGGACAGATGGGCCGCGCGTATCCGGAGCTACCCCACGGCCACGAGTACGTCGCGAAGGTGGTGCGCAGCGAGGAGGAACGGTTCGAGGCCGTGCTCGCCGCCGGATTGCCCCGGCTGGAAGACCTCGTCGAAGCCCAGCTACGGAGCGGATCCCGGACCCTGCCTGGCGAGGATGCCTTCAAGCTCTACGACTCCTTCGGCCTCCCTGCCGATTTCATCGAGGACGTGGCGGGCCAGCGCGGCCTGACGCTCGATCGCAAGTCGTTCGATCGCGCGCTCGAAGCGCAGCGGGCGCGCGCGCGCTCCAGGAGCGCGTTCGGATCGACGGCTTCGATCGAGGCGTTCGCCGTCAGCCCGGACGGGTCCGAAGCGCTTCGCGAGGCCGGAGATCACTTCGATGGCTACTCCGGAACGACGCTGCGCGGTGCGGCCATCATCGCGCTCATCGATCGAGACGGTCACGACGTCGAGCGGTTGGTGGAGGGCGACACCGGTTATGTCGCGCTCTCGGCGACGCCGTTCTACGTGGAAGCCGGGGGCCAGGTCTCCGACACCGGACGCCTCTTCATCGAAGGCGGATCCGCCGAGGCCCTGGTCGACGGCGTCACCCGGGGAGAAAGCGGATGGCCTCGGCTCCATCGGGTGCGGATCACCAAGGGAGCCCTGCATGTGCGCAACCTGGTGACCGCCGAGGCGGACGCCGACCTTCGTGATGCCACCCGGCGGAACCACACGGCGACACACCTGCTGCACGCCGCGCTTCGCCAGGTGCTCGGCGCGCACGTGAAGCAGGCCGGCTCGCTCGTCGATTCGAACCGGCTGCGGTTCGACTTCGTGCACTTCGCTCCGCTCACCGGCGACCAGGTGCAGGAAGTCGAGCGTCTCGTGTGCGGCGAGATCCTGCGGAACACCGTCGTGCAGACCGAGGTCCGATCGACCCGGGAAGCGATCGCGGCCGGCGCCATGGCGCTCTTCGGCGAGAAGTACGGCGACAAGGTCCGCGTGGTCTCCGTGCCCGGCTTCAGCGTCGAGCTGTGCGGCGGGACGCACTGCCGCGCCACCGGCGATATCGGCGCGTTTCTGATCGTCGAGGAGGGCGGCATCGCCGCCGGTGTCCGCCGAATCGAGGCATTGACCGGCACGAACGCCCTCAGGTTCGTGCAGAGCGAACGCGACGTGCTCCGGTCGATCCTGGCGTCGCTCAACCTGCCGGCGTCCCAGGCGATCGAGGGAATCGAGAAGCTGCACGGCGAGATCAGGCGGCTCGGACGGGAAGTCGCGAGCCTCAAAATGAAGGCAGCCATGGGCGGCGGCCAGGACGGGCAGGAAGAGATCCACCAGGTCCGCGATGTTCGCGTGCTGACCCGGAAGGTCGAGGATCTCGACAAGGCCGCACTGCGCGACATCTCGGACACCTTGAAGGCGAAACTCGGCCGGGGCGTCGTCATTCTTGGCGCGCGTGGCCAAGGAACGGTGTCGGTCGTCGTCTCGGTGACGCCGGACCTGACCGGCCGGGTCCATGCGGGCAAGCTGGTCAAGGAAATCGCGCCGATCGTCGGCGGCGGCGGCGGCGGCAGGCCGGATTTCGCCGAAGCCGGGGGCAAGCACCCCGAGAAGCTCGACGAGATGCTGGCGTTCAGCCGGCAGGTCGTGGAACGCATGCTCGCGGATTGAGCGCGGGCGGCCCAGGCCCGGATTTTGCATCGACGAACGGGCGATTGGCGAGCTCGCCCCTCGGATCCGTCCGGTTCCGACTACTGCGGGGGAGCCGAGCGGCCGATAAATCGACTGACGCACCGGGCAAGCGGCGCGCTCGACGTGTATGCGCCCTCGGCCGTTTGACTCCTATGACACGGAAGGCACTCCCACTCGCTCTCGCTTCTATCGCGGCGGCCTGGATCATCGGCCCCGCCACCGCCACGAGCGCGGAGATCTATTCCTGCAAGGACGCCGGCGGTCAATTGACGCTGTCCAACCGACCGATGTCAGGAATCGGCTGCACCGTGTCGGCCGAGCCTTCGAAGGAAGTCCGCACGACCCGGCCGGCTCGGGACGTCTATCCGAACACGTACGACGAACACATCGAACGCTACTCGCGGGACTACAGCGTCCGCGCCGCCCTGGTTCGAGCCGTGATCCAGGTGGAGTCCGGCTACAACCCCCGCGCTGTGTCCGCGAAAGGCGCATTGGGATTGATGCAGCTCATGCCGCAGACGGCTGCCGAGTTGGGTGTCCGGTTCCCGTTCAGCCCCGAAGAGAACATCCGGGGCGGAATCGCCTACCTCCGGTCGCTCCTCGATCGATACGGCGGCAACGAGGTGTTGTCGCTGGCGGCGTACAATGCCGGCCCGCGGGCGGTCGAGAAGTACGGCAACGCCGTCCCTCCTTACCGCGAGACCCAGCAGTACGTGAATAGGGTCCGGAACGCCTCGCCTGGTCTGTCGACTGGAGGCCGCGTCACCTACAAGTGGGTCGAGATGGTCGACGGCCGGCCGATCCCCAAGTATTCCAACACGAAACCGTCGAGCGGCACGTTCGAGATCCTGCGGCAACGCTGACGCAGGAGCGTCCGCCTCACATCGGTCGTCTGAATTCGGCTTGGGAACGAGTGTGCGATCAGCCGGCGCAAGGGACCGCGCGCCACGCCGTCGTGGCCTGCCCCGCGGCACGGTGGCCGATTCCATCAGGGACGAACAGTTCCGGACCGTTCAGGGCCGGATTCTGGAGCAGGCTGACCGGCATCGCCAGGAGGCCGCTGACCACCCAGGGGCAGAATCGCCGGCCGGCTTCCCTGGATATCAGTGCGCGAGCGGCTTCGACCGACAGAGCCTCGCGATACGGGCGCGGGCCGGTGATGGCGTCGAACGCATCCATCACGCTGACGACGCGCACCGTCCAGTGCAGTGCCTGGCCGGCGGCTCCGTCGGGATAGCCGGATCCGTCCCACCGCTCGTGATGGGACAGCACGATGTCGCACACGTCCTCGTCGAAGCCGGAGCGATGTGCGATGTCGATGCCGAGCTCGGGATGGAATCTCAGCTCTCGCCACTCCCGCTTGTTCGGACGAGACTGCTTGGTGAGAATGCGGGCCGGGATCTGGATCTTGCCGATGTCGTGGAGCAGCGCACCCAGGCGGATCGTCTCGAGGCTCTCGCGGCCGACGCCGAACTGCGATGCCAGCCGCGTGGAGTAGACGGCGACGCGCCGGGAATGCGCGGCAACCGACGGGCGCGTGCGCTCGAGCGAAGCGAAGACGGTCTCGATCCTGCCAAGGCCAGTCTGGAGCATCCAAGGCCCGCCGTGGTCCACGAGCCGGGATCCCTGCGCACCTCGCGCAGGCCGCTCCGAGGACTCTGCGGAATCGCATCGCAATGAGGGTGCCACCAGCGGGATGACGAACGCGGCATTCAGGAGTTCACACCTCTGCGCGACCCTTCACACGGCCGCACGGCGCCATCGGCGCACGTTCCCGCTGCGGGCATCATTTCGTGAAGGTGGCCACACCCGAGGAATGTCGTGAATGCGCACCGGCGTGCAATCAGCGCGGATGTTCGCTCCGGGCCGTACGGCATGCTATGATCGGGGATTCGCGGGCTGGTATGGGACCCGTCCGTGAGGCCAGGTTCAGAGGTGACTGTGGCAACTCATGCATCCGCGCTCAAGGCGCACCGTCAGAACGTGAAGCGCCGCGAGCACAACCGCCAGCTGCGATCGAAGCTCCGCAACGCGCTTCGCGACATCCGCGCGCTCGTCGGAAAAGACGACGTCGCCGGCACGAGGAAGGCGCTCAAGGACACCATCTCGCTCATCGACAAGCTGGCCGGGAAGGGCATCATCCATCGCAACGCCGCCGCCCGCTACAAGTCCCGGCTGGTCACCCGGATCGGCAAGCCCAGCCACGCGTGAGCCCGGCCGCGCCCGGATGCGCGGCCGACGCCTCGCCATCACGAGCACAATTCGACGACCAGTCGTTCGAGCAGGACGCGCGGATCGCCTCGCGAGGTCTTCATGGCGAGGTCCGTACGGAACACGGCCTCGACGGCCGCTGCCGCCTTCGCGGGCGCCAGCTTCGAGCGCACCAGCCAGGCCAGCTGGCCCAGGACCATCACGGGAACCTCGCCCGCCTCGAGACGCAGCGCGAGCTCACGCAGGGCGGCTGCCCGATCGCCGCTTTCGATCGCCCGGGTCATAGCCCACGGATCTCGAGAGGTCGGGGCGCCGGCGGTTTCCTGCACGGCCGCCTCGGTGACGACACCGTCCGGGCCGGTGAACATCAGCGCTCGCTCGAATTCCGAGCGCAGGCGGCTGATGTCGTCTCCCGCCAGCGTTGAGAGCAGCCGGATCGCCCCCGGCTCCACCCGCACGCCTTCCTTTGCGGCTTCGGCCCGTATCCAGGAGGACGCGTCGTCGGAACCCGCAAGCGTGTCGCAACCGACCACCGACGCGTGCTTCTCGATCAGAATCGATGCCTTGAGCCGGCGATCCAGGCTCTCGTTCACGACGAGCGCGAGGACCGCGTGCGGCTCGGGCGCCTTCAAGTAAGCCTCGAACGCCGCGAGTTCCGCGGCGCCCCCGTCGGCGTCCTTGAGGACGGCGACGAGCTTCTCGGCGCCGTGCACGAGGATCAACCGGAAGGGCGCCATCATCGGAAGCGTCCTGGCGAGATCGAGGATGGCCCACAGCTGTTTGCGCGCTTCGGGCCTGGATTCGCTCGCGTGCAGCCGGTCCAGGTTGAACGCCCGCAGGTCCTCGTCGAGCGACTCGACGAGGAGCGAGGAGAGCCGCGCCTTCAGTTCGCCGTCGCGGCCGGTGAGGAGGTAGACGCGGTCGAGCGCGCCGGCCCCGACCTGGACTTCGAACGCTTCCGGTGTGAGACGGGTGGGCACGCTGGATCGTCCGGGACTCGCGATTAAAAGGCCTCGAGAATCGCGCTGACCACCGATCGAGCAAAGTCGGTTGCGACGCGATCGAGCGCATTCGAGCTCTGGCCGAAGAACGCCTTGGGATCTCCGGCCGCGGAATCGGGCGGCAAGTCGTATTCCTCCCGGAACACCATGGAGGGATTCTCCCACAGCTTCTTGTCGGCCTTGACGTCGACGAACTCGATCTTCGTCGAGATCGTGATCACGTAGCGTGTCGCCTGCTGCGCCTGGTTGAAGTTGCTCGGGGCGATCGACAGGCTGGTGATCGTCCCCCGGAGGACGGCATCGACGCCGCTCTCCTGCGGGAGGATGGTGAACTTGCCCCGGCCGATGAACTCCGCGCGGACCCGCTCGGTGAAGCGCTGCTCCACTTCCGGAACGGGCGACTGATTGACGAACTGCGGGATGCCGATCGTCCTGATCGTGGCCGGCAGAAACGTGCCGCGTCCGGCCAGCGAATAGCCGCACGAGGCCATGACGCACACGGCGGCGACGCCAATCCACGCACGCGGCAGGTGTTTCACGCGAGCCCTTTCACTGCGCGACGATACTGACGAGCTTCCCGCGGACCACGATGACCTTCTTCACCGCCCGGCCCTGCGTGTGAACGATGACACCGGGCTCGGCCAGCGCACGGGAGCGCATCTCGTCCTCGGCGACATCGATGGGAACCGTCAATCTCGCCCGGAGCTTCCCGTTGACCTGCACCGGCACCACGATCTCCGCGGCCCGGGCGACATCCGCGTCGTAGGGCGGCCAGGGCGCATGGACGATGTCCGAGTGGCCGAGCTGCTCCCAGATCTCCTCCGCCATGTGGGGCGTGAAGGGCGCCATCATCAGCACCAGTGCCTCGAGGGCCTCCTTCAGCACCGCCACCGTCTGCGGCCGCTCGGCCTCCGCGTGACGATCGTGATCCGCCCGCCTCGAGGGTCCGCCCGAACGGGTTTCGTTCTCGGAGAACAGGTAAAGTTCGTTGACGAGCTCCATCAGCGCCGACACCGCGGTGTTCAGGTGCACGCGCGGGTCGAGGTCCTGGGTCACGCGCCGGATGGTCTCGTGGGTCTTTCTGCGCAGCGCCCGCTCGGCGTCGGTCTGCGCCGTCGCGTCGAGTGCACCCGCGCCGGCGATCGCCGGCATCCAGGCCTGCACGAGCCTCCACACGCGGAGCAGGAAGCGGAACGCCCCTTCCAGCGCCGCGTCGGTCCACTCGATCTCCTTCTCGGGCGGCGCCACGAACATGACGTAGAGGCGCAGGGCATCGGCGCCGTACTTGGCGACCATGTCGTCGGGATCGACGACGTTGCCCTTCGACTTCGACATCACGGCGCCGTCCTTGAGCACCATGCCCTGCGTGAGCAGCCGGCTGAAGGGCTCGTCGTGCGACACCATGCCGAGGTCGCGATAGACGCGCGCGAAGAAGCGCGAGTAGATCAGGTGCAGGATCGCGTGCTCGATGCCGCCGCTGTAGAAATCGACCGGGCACCAGTAGGCCACCCGCGCCGGGATCGAACGGCTTCTCGGCGTTCGACGAATCGCAGAAGCGATAGAAATACCAGGAGGAATCGACGAAGGTGTCCATGGTGTCCGTCTCGCGGCGGGCCGGCCCCCCGCACTTCGGACACGCCACGTTGACGAACTCGGGCACGTTCGCGAGCGGCGAATCGCCTCGCCCGGTGAACTCGGCGACCTTCGGCAGCTCGACCGGCAGCTCGTCGTCCGGCACCGCCACGAGCCCGCACGCCGGGCAGTGGATGATGGGAATCGGCGTGCCCCAATAGCGCTGGCGGGAGATGCCCCAGTCCTTCAGCCGGAACTGGACCGTGCGCTGTCCGAACCCGCGCCGCTCCGCACGTTCCGCCATCTGGATTGACGCCTCGTCCGACCACAGGCCCGTGAATTCGCCGGAATTCACCAGGCGGCCCGGATCGGAGTACGCGGCGGTCCTCCGATCGGCGTCGAGCGGCTCGGCGCCGTCACCTTCCGGCTGGATGACGACCCGGACGGGCAGGTGGTACTTCCGCGCGAACTCGAAGTCACGCTGGTCGTGCGCCGGGCACTCCCATCACGGCGCCGGTGCCGTACTCGCCGAGGACGAAGTTGGCGATCCAGATCGGTACCTGCTCGCCCGTGAACGGGTTGAAGGCGAACCGGCCCGGTCGGAACCCCTCCTTTTCAATCTCGCCGCTCAGCCTCGCGCTGCGTTCCTGGCGGCGAAACCGCTCGGCGGCGGCGCGAAGAACGGCTCCATCGGGCGATTCGGACGCCAGCCGCTCGACCAGCTCGTGCTCTGGCGCCAGCATCACGAACATCGCGCCGTAGATCGTGTCGATGCGGGTGGTGAACACCTCGATGTCGAGCGAACCGCCCTCGGCCGCGCGGGTGACGACCGGAAACCGGACGCGGGCGCCGTCCGACCGCCCAATCCAGTTCCGCTGCATCGTCAGCACCTTCTCGGGCCATTGGGGAAGCCGGTCGATGGCCTGGAGCAGCTCGTCGGCGTAGTGCGTGATCCTGAGGAACCACTGCTCCAGGTTGCGGCTCGTCACGAGCGTGCCGCATCGCCAGCACCCGCCGTCGACGACCTGTTCGTTCGCCAGCACGGTCTTGCACGAGTCACACCAGTTGACGATCGACCGCTTGCGGTACGCGAGATCCCGCTCGAACATCCGAAGGAACAGCCACTGGTTCCACTTGTAGTAGGACGCCTGGCACGTCGCGAGCTCGCGCTCCCAGGCGTAGCTGATCCCGAGGCGCTGGAGCTGCCCTTTCATGTGGGCGATGTTCTCGAGCGTCGACGTCTCCGGATGGATGCCGTTCTTGATGGCCGCGTTCTCGGCCGGCAGGCCGAAGGCGTCCCAGCCGAACGGGTGAAGGACGTTGAACCCCCTCATCCGCTTCATGCGCGCGATCACGTCGCCGATCATGTAGTTGCGCACGTGGCCGACGTGCGCGTGCCCGGACGGGTAGGCGAACATCTCGAGACAGTAGAACTTCGGCTTGGAACGATCCTCGGTCACTTCGAACGCGCGCCGGTCCTTCCAGCGCTGCTGCCACTTCTGCTCTATGGCCTGAGGGTTGTAGTCGGTCATAAAGCGTTCATTATAGTCCACGCCAATAGCGCTTCTGGGCCGCGCGCACCTTCGCCGCGGCTGCCGCGCCGCGAACCGGCGTCTCCTCCGGTGCTGCGCGCGTCACAACAGAGGGACCACTGGCCGACGCTCCAGCGTCGCGATCCGCCAATGCGGCGAGCGTGGCGTCGAGCGAGGCGGCGAGCGCCTGGAGGTGATAGCCGCCTTCCGTCGTGACGACCACTCGCCCGCCGCAACACCCGTCGGCCGCTGCGACGAGCGCCTGGCTGATGCCGCCGAACCCGCCGGTTGTGACCCTCATGCCTCCCAGCGGGTCGAGTTCGTGCGGGTCGTATCCGGCCGAGACGATCACGAGTTCGGGGCCGAACGCCTGCAGCACGGGAACGACGATCTCTCGAACCACGAGTCGGTAGTCGGCGTCGGCCGCGCCGGCATCGAGCGGAATGTTGACCGTGAACCCGAGTCCGTCGCCAACTCCGACCTCCGACGCCCATCCGGTTCCGGGGTAGTGCGGATACTGGTGCAGCGAGACGTAGAGCACTCGCGGATCCGCGAGGAAAATCTCCTGAGTGCCGTTGCCATGGTGGACGTCGAAATCGACAATCGCCACGCGGGAAGCCCCGAGAGCCAGCGCGTGCGCCGCTGCCACGGCGGCGCTGTTGAACAGGCAGAACCCGCGCGCGCTGGAGGGGCCGGCATGGTGCCCTGGGGGACGGACGAGGCACGCCGCGCGGCTCACCGATCCGCTCATCACCCGCTCCACGCCAAGGACTCCGGCGCCGGCCGCGAGGCAGGCCACGTCGAAGGACTCAGGAGAGGTGAACGTGTCCGCGTCGAGCATCGTCGCCTTGCCCGAGGTTGCGGCAATCGAGGCGACGTAGCCCTCGTCGTGCACCCGGATCAGCTGCTCCTCGGTCGCGGCTCGCGGCTCGATGACCTCGACGCCCCGCGAGGCCCACCGAAGGGCGATCGCGTCGAACACGTCGGCCCGATCCGGGCGCTCGGCGTGTCCGGGCGGAGGCTCGTGACCCGCGAAGCGGCTCGAGGAGATGACGACGAGCGGCATCACTGCCCTTCCTTCAGGATGTGGTGAGCCCGCTCCTCGAGCGCGGCCAGTGCCCGCTCGAGCCGCGCCCGCTGCTCGTCAATCGACGCGTCGTCGACCTCACGCGGAACGCTGATGGGCTCGCCGATGACGAGAGCGACGCGGCTGAAAGGCCTGGGGACCTGGGTGCGATCCCAGCTGTTGACGGTCCAATGATGCTCGCCCTCCGCATGCAGGGGGAGAATCGGGACCGAGGTCGCCATCGCGAGCCAGATGGCGCCATCCTTGGCCTCGCGCGCGGGCCCACGCGGTCCATCCAGCGCGAAGAGCGTCGAGCGCCCCGATCGGGTGGCACGAATGAGCTGCCGGACGGCCGAATTGGCGCCGCGGGAGCTGGAGCCGCGGACGGTGTCGAACCCGAGGCGGGTGACGATTCGCGCGATCCACTCCCCGTCGAAGTTCTGACTGACGAGCGCGACCAGCCCGGAATCCCGCAAGTAGGTGACGGTCGGCAGGATTCGGCCGTGCCAGAATCCGAAGACGGCCGGTCTTCCCGCAGCGCGGAGTCGATCGATGTGTTCCCGGCCCTCGACGCGCCAGCGATACGAACGGCCCAGGACGCTCGCCAGGGGATACCCCACGCCAGCGATGGCGGCCACCTTCAATCGCATCGACGGCGAGCTCCGCCAGGGAGGATCGCTCACGATGCGCGCCCGGGAACGGTCTTCAGGCGATCGGCCACAAACGTCATCAGGTCGGTCATCCCGGTGGACGCACCGGCGCTCGCCTGCGCGCCCTTGAGCATGATCGAGCAGAACGGGCAGGCCGTCACGATCGTGCCGGCGCCGGTCGCCTGCAGCTGCTCGAGCCGCTCCTGGCTGATCCGCTTCCCTGACTCGCGCTCCTCGAACAGCAGCCCGCCGCCGGCGCCACAGCAGAAGGGGTTGCGTCCGGACCTCACGGGTTCGGCAATCGCGGCGCCGAGGTTCACGAGCAGCTCGCGCGGCTCCCGCGTGTGCCCGGCGTAGCGTCCGAGGTAGCACGGATCGTGGAACGTGACCGGCTCGGACCCGGCGACGTGCACGTCACGAAGCAGCGAGGCGACGAACACGGCGGAGTGGACGACTTCCACCTTCAGCCCGAACGCCTGGTAGTCGGTCCCGATCGTCTGCAGGCAATGCGGGCACGACGTGATGATCTTCGTCACGCCGGCGGATTGGAGCTGCTCGACGTTGGTCCGAGCCAGCTCCTGAAACAGGTATTCGTTCCCCGACCGCTTGGCCACGTCCCCTGTGCAGCGCTCCGAAGCGAGCACCCCGAAGCTGACACCGCGGCTGCGCAGGATCGCGAAGAGGGACCGCAACGCCTTCTGGAAATCGGCTTCGAAGTTGCCCGCGCAACCGAGCCACACGAGGTAGTCGTGCTTCGACTCGTCGAACGTCTCGAGCCCGGCTGAGGCCACGAATCTCTGCCGCTGGTCGTAGGTGAGGCCCCAGATGTTCCCGCGGCGATCGAGCTGATTGAACACGCCTCCAAGCGCCTCGGGTGCTTCCCCGTTCGAAACGAGCCCGCGCCGGGCGCCGATGATGAGCGGCAGATGCTCGATTCCGACCGGGCACTGGTTCTCGCATGCGCCGCATGTCGTGCACTGCCACAGCACGTCCGGATCGTAGAGCTCCGCGAGCTTCGTGTCGTGCTTCCCGGCGAGCAGCGCGTCCTCGTTGGCGAGGATCAACGCCTTGGGGTTGAGCAGCTTCCCCGTGCCGAAGGCCGGGCAGTTCATCTGGCACCGGCCGCATTCCACGCACGTGAACGCGTCGAGGACCTGCTTGCGCTCGAGATCCTTCAGCGTCTCGAGCCCGACCTCCTCCTTCTCGAAATCCAGGTTCGGAACCGTGCCCAGCCCGGGAGACTTGAGGAACACCGTCGCCGGCGACAGCACGAGATGGAAGTGCTTGGAACCCGGTATCAGCGCGAGGAAGGCCAGGAGGACCAGCGCGTGCAGCCACCAGTTCACGCGGGCCGCGAGCCCGCCGGTCAGGCGGAAGTCGAGCAGGAAGGTGACCATCAGGATCGCGATGAACGCGCCAATGACCACCGACTCGATCGACAGCGTCTTCCCCAGCCCCTCCGGACGGACGAAGACCCGGCGGACGACGAGCCCCGTGATGCCGCCGAGCACCCCGATCGCGAACGGGATGAGCGAGGCGGCATAGAACCTGAACCAGCCGCTTGCCCCAAGATCGGTGATCCCGAGGCCCTTCAGGAACTGGACCGACGTGAAGCCGGCAAAGGCCAGGAATCCCCAGAACACCAGGGCATGGGCGATGCCGACCGCCGGCTTCTCAGCGATGACTTTGGATTGGAAGACGACCTCCCGCAGGAGCCGTCCGAGCCGAAGCGGGAGATGGCCGAGCGAGAGGTTGTCGCGGGCCTTCAGGACGAGACGGACGCGGGTGGCGACCTGCGCGGCGAAGACCGCCACGAAGGCGACGACGACGAATCGGAACACCCACGTCTCGGCAGCATTCACTCGCTCTGAAGCTCCTTGACGAGCGCCGGCACGATATCGAACAGGTCGCCGACGATGCCGAAGTCCGCAATCTCGAAAATCGGCGCCTCGGGTCCTTGTTGATCGCGACGATGGTCCTCGAGCCCTTCATCCCGACCAGGTGCTGGATGGCGCCGGAGATCCCGAGCGCGACGTACAGTTTCGGCGCGACGGTCTGGCCGGAGCTGCCGATCTGGCGGTCCATCGGCAGCCAGCCGGCATCGCAGATCGGCCGCGAGGCGCCGAGCTCCGCGCCGATCGCGTCAGCCAGCTGGCGCGCCAGTGCGATCTTCTCCAGCTCCTTGATCCCCCGCCCCACCGCCACGATGCGCTCGGCCTGCGAGAGGTCGACGGCCTGCTTCGCCTCGCGGAACGGCGGCTCGGGCTTCTGGCGGATCGCGGCCGCATCGATGCGCGGATCGATCGTCTGCACGAGCGCCGGCGTCGCTCCGCGCACCGCCGCGTCGGCGCGGAACGCGCCGATCTGGAAGGTCGCCAGCGTGGGCGTCGTGCCGAGGGTCGCCACGTCTGCGAGCAGCCGGCCCTGGAAGACCGGGCGGACAAACAACAGGCGGCCGTCCTGCGTCCTGGTCGCAACGCAGTCGGTCACGAGCGCGCGATCCAAGCCTCGCCGCGAGCGCAGGCGCGAAGTCGCGCGTCTGATAGGTGTGCGGCAGGAAGACGAACGCCGGCCCGGCCTCTCCGACGAGCTGCGCGAGCGCGGCCACGTACGCGTCGCACGCGTAGGCGGCCAGCGCCGGCGAGGAGATCGACAGGACCTCCTCGACGCGCGCGGCGGCGAGCTCGGCGGCGAGCGCCGCGTTGTCGGCCCCGAGAAGTGCGACGTTGATCGGCGAGCCACCCGACTGCTGCGCCGCGGCAATGACTTCCCAGGTCGCCCGGTTGAGCACGCCGCCCTGCTGTTCCGCGATGACGAGAATCATGACAGCACCCTCGCTTCCTCGCGAAGGCGGCGGACGAGCTCCTTGGCGGCCTCCGCCGGCGACCCGGCGATCATCTGGGTCTGCTTCGTCTTCTCGGGCACGTAGAGGTTCACGATCTGCTGGCGGGAGGCGAGGCCCGCGGGCGGCGCGACCTTCCGGATCTCCTTCTTCTTCGCCGCCATGATCCCCTTGAGCGTGGCGTAGCGCAGCTGGTTGATGCCGCTCTGGATGGTGA
This sequence comes from uncultured Acidobacteriota bacterium, assembly GCA_963695795.1. GTDB lineage: Bacteria > Acidobacteriota > Vicinamibacteria > Vicinamibacterales > JAKQTR01 > CAVOHU01. The sequence continues at coordinate 629,705 of CAVOHU010000006.1, forward strand.
GCAGCGCGGGCAGCGGCAAGCTCAGCCACTGGAACCAGCCGCCCTCGAGCTCGCGTTTGACCCGGACGCCATCCGGCTGTGCCGCCACCTCCATGATGATGGTGGCGTGACGCGCATGCCGAGCGCGCTCCGCCAGCATGACGCCGGTCTGGGCAAAGCCCTGATCGTCGGACTGCAGGCCGGTCAGCACGAGATCGAACCGCTCCTCGCGCATCGCGGCGGCGAGCGCCTCGGCGACGGCCCCGCCGTCGGCGGTGGCCAGCGCAGTCGTCTTCGACATGGATGGCGCGATCGGCCCCGCGCGCCAGCGCTTCGCGGAGCGCCTGCGCGACCCGCGGCGGGCCCGCGGAGCACACGACGACTTCGCCGCCGTGCTTCTCCCGGAGCCGCAGCCCTTCCTCGAGCGCGTACGCGTCGGGCTCATTGAGCTCGTAGCTGGCGTCCTGGTCGCGGACCCACGTCCCGGCCTCGTCGACGCGCGGCTGCAAGTCGCGCGTGAGGACCTGCTTGATGCAGACTGCGATCTTCATTCGTGTCGTGCCCCTGGCGGCTTCAGCCGTCGTAACGCCGGAACAGCAGGGCCGCGTTCGTCCCGCCGAACCCGAAGGAGTTGGAGAGCGCGTGGGTGATCGGCGCGCGGCGCGCCTTCCACGGCACGTAGTCCAGATCGCAGTCCGGGTCGGGAGTGTCGAGGTTGATGGTCGGCGGCATGACCTGGTGGTAGACCGCGAGCGCGGCGATGCGCGCGCCTCCACGCCGCCCGGCCGCGCCGAGCAGGTGGCCCGTCATCGACTTGGTCGACGAGACGGCGACCTTCGACGCGTGATCGCCGAAGAGGCGCCGGATCGCCAGCGTTTCGAGCTTGTCGTTGAAGGGCGTCGAGGTCCCGTGCGCGTTGATGTACTGCACCTGCTCCGGGCCCGACACCGGCCGAGCGAAGGGCCATGTCCATGACGCGCATGGCACCGTCGCCGTCCTCGGACGGCGCCGTGATGTGGAACGCGTCGGCGGTCGCCCCGTAGCCGACCACTTCGGCGTAGATGCGCGCGCCGCGGCGCCGCGCATGCTCGAGCTCCTCGAGGATGAGGATGCCGGAACCTTCGCCCATGACGAAACCGTCCCGGTCCTTGTCGAAGGGCCGGCTCGCCCGCTCCGGCTCGTCGTTGCGCGTCGAGAGCGCCCGCATGGCGGCGAAGCCGCCGACGCCCATCGGCGTGATGGCCGCTTCCGAACCGCCGACGATCATCACGTCCGCCTCACCGCGCTTGATCATCTCGGCACGCCTCTCCGATGGCGTGGGCGGAGGCCGAGCAGGCGGTACAGGTGGCGAGGTTCGGTCCCTTGGCGCCGAACCGGATCGACACCTGGCCGGCCGCAAGGTTGATGATGGTTGCCGGGATGAAGAACGGCGAGATCCTGCGGGGCCCTCCCTCGAGCAGCGCCTCGTGCTCGCGCTCGATCGTCGCGAACCCGCCGATGCCCGAGGCGATGAACACCCCGACCCGCGTGCGATTCGTCGGGACCGATGGTCAGCGCCGCGTCATCGACGGCAAACTGCGAGGCCGCGATGGCGAACTGGATGAAAACGTCGAGCTTCTTGACGTCCTTCTTGTCGACGAACTGGAGCGGATCGAACCCCTTGACCTCGCCGGCGATCCTGGCGGCAAAGGCGTCGGCATCGAACCGCGTGATGCGGCCGATCGCCGCTGCGCCCGCTGCAGATGCCCTCCCAGTTGGCCGCGGTGCCGACGCCGAGCGGCGACACCAGACCGATCCCCGTGACGACGACGCGCCTGTTCAAGATTCCTCCGCAGGGTCCGCGCGACCAGCCCCGGACTCGAGCGGTGCCCGCCCGGCGCCGCGCGGGCGTTTACTTCTTGGTCTTGGCGTGCGACTCGATGTAGTCGACGGCTTCCTTGACGCGCGTGATCTTCTCGGCGTCCTCGTCGGGGATCTCGATCCCGAACTCCTCCTCGAACGCCATCACGAGTTCGACCGTGTCCAGCGAGTCGGCTCCGAGATCGTCGACGAACGAGGCATCCGGCGTCACCTCTTCCTCGTCGACCCCGAGCTGTTCCACGATGATGCTCTTGACCTTGTCAGCAACCGCAGCCATTCATCCTCCTACGTGTACATCCCGCCGTTGACGGCCAGGACCTGCCCCGTGATGTACGCAGCCTCTTCCGTCGCCAGGAAGCAGACGGCCGACGCCACATCCTCCGCCGTACCGAACCGGCTCAGCGGCACCTTCGACACCCACTCCTGGCGCACGGCCTCCGGCAGCGCGCGCGTCATGTCGGTGTCGATGAGCCCGGGCGCCACGACGTTGACGGTGATCCCGCGCGAGGCCACCTCGCGCGCCAGCGACTTGCTGAACCCGATGAGTCCGGCCTTCGACGCCGCATAGTTCGTCTGGCCGGCGTTGCCCATCTGGCCGACCACCGAGCTGATGCTGATGATCCGCCCCGAGCGCTGCTTCATCATGGGCCGGAGCACGGCCTGCGTGCAGGTGAAGGCGCCGGTCAGGTTGACCTGCAGCACGAGATCCCAGTCCTCACGCTTGAGGCGCATCAGGAGCTGGTCGCGGGTGATGCCGGCGTTGTTGATCAGGATGTCGATCTTGCCGTGCGTCGCGAGCGTAGAGTCGACGGCCTGCTGGACCGTGGAAGGATCCGTGACGTTGAGCACCAGCCCTTCGGCCTTGCCGCCTTCGGCGGCGATGGCCCGGGGCGTCGGCGCCACCATCTCGGCCGAGATGTCGCTGGCGATGACCGTCGCCCCGGCCCGCGAGAGCGCGAAGCTGATCGACTGGCCAATCCCCCGTCCCGCGCCGGTGACGAGCGCGACTTTTCCCGTCAGATCGAACATCGCCACGCGTCTCTCCGTCCCGAGGAGTCACGCCACGACGGCCATCGCGGCGTCGAGGCTCGCGGGATCCTCGACGTTCACGAACACCGCCTCGCGCACGATTTTCTTGCCGAGGCCACACAGCACAGCCCCAGGGCCCACCTCAACATACTTGCTGACGCCCTCCGATGCAAGCCGAAGACAGCTCTCTTCCCATCGCACCGGCGAGGTCACCTGGCGGACCAGGGCATCGATTGACGAGCGCGCGTCCCGCCTGGGCTCTCCGTCGACGTTCGCGACGACCGGCACGCGCGGATCGGCGACCGTCAGCGCGTGAAGCACGGGCGCGAGGCGCTCTTCGGCGGGCTTCATCAGCGCGCAGTGGAAGGGTGCGCTGACCGGGAGCGCGATGGCGCGCCTCGCCCCGAGTGCCTTCGCGCGGGCAATCGCGCGCTCCACCGCGGAGCGGGCGCCGGCGATCACGACCTGCCCCGGGGCGTTCAGGTTTGCCGGGGACACGACCTCGCCCTGCGCCGCCTCCTCGCACGCCTGCGCCACCTTCGCCCGGTCGAGCCCGAGGAGCGCCGCCATGGCGCCCTGCCCCACGGGAACCGCCTCCTGCATGAATTGACCGCGGCGGCGCACGGTGCGCAACGCGTCCGCGAAGGAGATCGTCCCGGCCGCGACGTGGGCGGAATACTCGCCGAGGCTGTGGCCCGCGACCCAGGACGGCTTGCAGCCTCGTGACTCGAGCACGCGGCAGGTGGCGATGCTGACGGCGAGGATGGCAGGCTGGGTATTCTCGGTCAGCGTCAGGCGTTCCTCGGGACCCTCGAAGCAGAGCGCGCTCAGCTTCTCGCCCAGCGCCTCGTCGGCCTCCTCCATCGTCTGGCGGAAGAGCGGGAACGCTTCGGCCAGGGCCCTGCCCATGCCGACCTTCTGCGATCCCTGGCCTGGAAAGAGGAATGCGATCACGATGATGAACCCTTGGCCGCCATGAGTTCCTCTTCGATGCGCGGGATGACGCGATCGGAGGCGAACCGGTGCGCGAGCATGATGGCGCTTCGCACCGCCCGCGCCGAGGACCGGCCATGACCGACGATGCAGTGGCCCGCGACGCCGAGCAGGGGCGCGCCGCCGTACTCGGCGTAGTCGAGCCGCTGGCGGAATCGCTTCATCGCATCGCGGCCGACGAGCGACCGCCAGCCGGTTTCCCTGGCGAGCGAGAACTCATCGCGGACGAAGGTCTCGACCATGGCGACCATGCCCTCGCTGAACTTCAGGGCCACGTTGCCCGTGAAGCCGTCGCACACCGCCACGTCAGCCGCCCCGCCGTAGACGTCGCGCGCTTCGACGTTGCCGATGAATCGGACCGGCGAGGCCCGGAGCAGCTGATGCGCCTCGCGGGTCAGCTCGTTGCCCTTGGTCGCCTCCTCGCCGATCGACAGGAGCCCGACCCGCGGCGCATCGATGCCCAGCACGACGCGCGCGTAGATCGTCCCCATGACCGCGAACTGGACCAGGTGCTGCGCCCGGCAGTCGGCATTGGCGCCGACGTCGAGCAGGACGGCCGTGCCGACGCGCGTCGGAATGGTGGCGGCCAGGGCGGGCCGGTCGACGCCTCGAATGAGCCCCAGCGCGGTGAACGCCGCCACGACGGTCGCCCCGGTGTGGCCCGCGCTGAACATCGCTGCCGCCTCGCCCTTCGCGAGCAGGTCGGCCGTCACCTTGATGGAGGCGTCGGGCTTGCGGCGGAGCGCAGCAGTGGGCGACTCGGTGTCTCCGATGAATCCTTCGGCGGGAACCAGTGCCAGGTCGAGATCGGCGGCGTCGGCGTAGCGGACGAGCTCCTGTTGGATCTCCTCCGGATGCCCGACCAGGCTGACGGCGATGCCGCGGCGAGCCGCGGCGACGGCGCCCTCCACCACGACGTGCGGGGCGTGGTCGCCCCCCATGGCATCGACGGCGACGCGCATGTTCGGCGGTTCGGGCTGTGCGGCCACGTCGATGGCTTCCCCGAAACTAGGACTCCTCGACCTCGCGGACCTGGCGTCCCCGATAGAACCCGCAATGCGGGCACACGCGGTGAGGCGCCTTCGACTCGTGGCACTGCGGGCACTCGCCGAGCTTCACTGGCGAGAGGGCGTCGTGCGTACGGCGCTTGGCCGTCCGGCTCTTCGAATGTCGTCGTTTTGGATTCGGCATGGTTGTCCTTCTACCTGTGGAGAGCCGCTGCGAATCACGCGCGCGGCGGAGGTTCGGTCTTCAGGTCGCCGAGCCCGGCGAGCCTGGGATCCCCCCAGACCGGCTTGCAGTCGCAGGTTGCGTGATTGAGGTTGGTGCCGCAGATCGCGCACAAGCCCCGGCACTCCGGCCGGCACAGGGGCTTCATCGGCACCGCCAGCTGGAATTGCTCCAGCATCAATTGACCGAGATCGATGACGTGGTGCTGGTAGTACGCGGTGGCGAGATCGTCGTCTTCGATCTCCACCTCGCCCTCGCCGGCGTTGGATGAGTGCGGCAGGTAGAGCACGTCGAGCGGCTCGTCGAGCGGCAGGCCGAACGCTTCCAGGCACCTGGCGCACGAGAGCTTCAACCTCGTGCGAAGCCGCCCCACCAGGCGGAATTGGTCCTTGTCCTTGAGTACGTCGAGCTCGAGCGCCACCGGCGCCTCGAGCCGATACACGTCGTCGCCGAGGTCGAAGGCCTCCGGCTGATAGGTCCGTTCGACCCGGTCGCGCGCTTCGCGCATCCGGCTGATGTCCAGCAGCAAGTCGCTCATCTCTCGGGCCGCACCGCAACAAGACAGACCGTTTATTGTAGCACGGCAACCCGCCGATTCTCTGCGCCTTCCGGTTGATCCGCAGCCCGGCGCCGGGCCGGATCCTCGTGATCCGCCTGCGCGTGAGGTGGCAGGCCGGGTTCAATCGGCGACCCACGAATCGACGTTCTTCGAGAGTGACTCGATGCTGCCGCCGAAGTCCTTGAGCATGACCGCCGCGGCGGCCCGCCCGGGGTTCCCGTTGACCGAGCCTCCAGGCGCCGTGCACGCGCCGGTCTGGTAGAGGCCCGGAATAGGCATCTTGTAGTGGCTCCAGCCGGCGACGGGACGCATGTCTCCAGCCTGGCCGAGCCCATCGTACCCGGCGTGGGCGCTCCCGCGCCAGAAGTGACGATTGAGGCGCTCGAGGTCCACCGGGCTGACGACATGCCGTGCAATGATCTTCTCGGCGGTCAGATTGGGCGCCAGCCGCCGGAGCGTGTTCAAGTACGCGTCGGCGACTCCGTTCTTGGCCTCCTCCCACTGTTGCGGCCCCTTCTTGAGGCCGTACGACTGGAACCCGTTGATCTTCAGCGTATGCATCCCGCGCGGCGCGCGCGAGGGATCGGCGACCGTCGCGCAGACGATCTGCAGCGGCGGATCGTCGGTATTGACCTCGCCGGCCGCGTCCTCGTATTCGAGCCTGAGCATCCGGGCCGGATCGACCAGCGCCACCGACTCACAGGGCGAAAGCATGCCGCCAGCCACCGGGTATTTCGGCGGTTCGGTCGTCGCCAGGTGAACGATGAACATGGCGTGCTCCGGCTTCCACATGTTCACGCCCTGCACGAAGTCGTCGGGCCAGAGCTCCCGGGGGGCCATGGTGACGAGGTGTTTGATGTGAACCGTCGAGAGCACCGCCCGGCCGCCGCGATAGCGGCTGCCGTCCGCGCACTCGACGCCGACGCAGCGTCCATTCTCGATGGTCAGCCTGGAGACGGTCTTGCCCGTCAGAACCGTGCCTCCGTGGTCGGTGACGTATCGCCCGAGTGCCTGCGTCAGCGCGCCCGATCCTCCGACGGCAATCGAACGGCCGTTCCGTCCCTGGGTCACCACCGACAGAGCCGACCGGAAGGTGCCCGGTTCGCCAGGCGGGTCGCCGCCAAGATGTCCGGCCGCGAGGGCGAAGGCCCGGCAACGGCTGTCCTCGAACAGCTGGCACGCCATGTCGTAGGCCGACATCGCGACCCGCCGACGCCAGATATTCCCTTTCGGATGCTGCGCGAGCTTTGTCTCGTCACCCAGGATGCCCCGGACCTCGTCGAGCTCGGCGGCCATTCGCCGGAAGGCGGCGCCGTCTCTCGGATTGATCCGATCGAACTCGCGAGCCGTTCGTTCCTGGTCGCGCCAGACGGTCAGGTAGCTGCGGTCCGGAAACGAGATGTGCATGACCGGATCGGGCACGATGTACGACAGACCGTAAGCGGCAAGATCCAGATCGCGCATCGCGGGGTTGCTCTGCATGCCCCCGTGCACGCTCGCGAACAGGTCGTGCTTGAAGCCGGGCGCGGGCACCTCGGCCGTCTTGGCCCCGCCGCCGATGATTGGCTGATCCTCGAGAACCACGCAGCGATAGCCCGCCTTGGCCAGGTACGCCGCGGCGACAAGGCTGTTGTGACCGGCGCCAGCCACGACGATGTCGAACTGGGTCGGACTGCCGGCCTGTCGTGCGGCGAGTCCGGACGATCGCAGTGCAAGCGGCGCGAGCGCCGCGGCTGAAACGAACTCCCGGCGGGTCATGCGGCTCATGGCATACTCCGGCTGATTGGCGGCGGTGGCGGCCGGCCTACGGCGCGCGACGCCAGCTGAGTTCCCTGGGTAAGCCCGGCCGATTGTCCACCAAAGCACGCGGGAGGAGCAAGCGGTATACTGAACCCGCCGCCGATGGAAACACGCGCTGACTCGTCGGGGCGGAGCCCCCAGCCCGCCCGTACTGAGGGACCCTCCCCACTCTCCGCCAGGGCTTCGAGGCCGTTCCAGATCTTCGTCAAACCGGCCGGCGCCGTGTGCAACCTGGCCTGTCACTACTGCTATTACCTCGAGAAGAACGACCTCTACCCGCACGGTGGGCCGCAGCGCATGACGGACGCCGTGCTGGAGGCCTACATCGTTCAGCATCTCGACGCGTTTCCGGGCAGCCCGGTCAACTTCTCCTGGCACGGAGGCGAGCCGACGACGCTCGGCCTCGACTACTTCCGCCGCATCGTCGAGCTGCAGCGAGAGCACCGGAGGCCCGGCGTTCGCATCACGAATGGCATGCAGACCAACGGATTCCTGCTCGACGAAGCGTGGTGCGAGTTCCTGGCCGCCGAGGGGTTCAACGTCGGCCTGAGCATCGACGGGCCGGAAGATCTCCACGACCGCTATCGCGTGACCCGCGGCCAGCAGCCCACCCACCGCCAGGCCATGCGGGCGTTCAGGCTGCTCCAGCGGCGCAAGGTCCCCTGCGATGTGCTCTGCGTGGTCCACGACGGAAACGTCCGGCACGCCCTCGAGGTTTACCGGTTCTTCCGGGAGATTGGCGCGCAGTTCCTGACGCTTCTCCCGATGGTCGAGCGGGACGACAGCGGTCCTGGAGGCGTGAGCCCGCTTACCGTCTCACCGGAACGCTTCGGCGAGTTCCTGTGCGCGATCTTCGACGAGTGGGTTCGGCGGGACCTCGGCCGAATCAGTGTCCAGATCTTCGAGGAGGCCGCCCGACCGGCTCGCGGCCTCGAGCACTCGCTCTGCATTTTCCGTGAAACCTGCGGCGATATCCCAGTCATCGAGCACAACGGCGACTTTTATAGCTGCGACCACTACGTGCGGCCGTCGCACAAGGTCGGCAACATCGGCGAAATGCCACTCGGCGACTTGCTCGAAAGTCCGGCCCAGATCGGTTTCGGCCGAGCCAAGCTCGATACGCTTCCGCGGTACTGCCGGATCTGCGAGGTCCGGGCGATGTGCAACGGCGGGTGTCCGAAGGACCGGTTCACGACGACGCCGGATGGCGAGGCGGGCCTCAACTATCTCTGCGCCGCGTTCAGGCGGTTCTTCACGCACGCGCTGCCCTACACCATCAGGATGGCCGCCCTCGAGCGGGAGGGGCTGCCGCCCGAACACCTCATGCAGCAGGTCACCTCCGCCGATCGAGTGGGCTCGATCGAAGCCGGGCGCAATGAAGCGTGCCCATGCGGCAGCGGCAAGAAGTTCAAGAAGTGCTGCGGGCGCTGAAGCTCGAAAACGCCGCGATTTCCAGGCTTCATTTCGGGTCGAGATCGCTTGACGCGCCCCCGGCCTCAGCGTATGCTGCCCCGAAAGTTTCCGAAGCGGCGACGGGCGAAGCCGCAATTCCACGGCATGAACGGCTCGGTTCGCCGAAGGCTCCCGACGGCGATCACGACGGGAATCCCCTTTCCATCACGGGATTCGGGCGGGAGACGGCGCGTTTCTGCCGCGCCAGACACTCGGCGTGAATCCTCTCGTCGAATGGGATAAGGACGCGAGTATGGGCGACAAGGGAAAGCGGGCTTCCATCAGCCGTCGATCGTTCATCCGGAACGGCGCAGCGGCTGGCGTCGGCGCGGCCGCGCTCTCCCGCGTCAGCGCGTTCGGGAGCGAAATCGACGCGCAGGTTCCGGCCGCCTGGGATCGCACGGCGGATGTGGTCGTCGTCGGGGCGGGAGCCGCCGGGTTGCCGGCTGCCATCGAAGCCCGCGACCGCGGGGCCACGGTCATCGTCCTCGAGGAGAACTTCGATGTCGGCGGCCACGCGATGGTCAGCGGGGGCATCATTCCGCTCGGAGGCGGAACCGAGCTGCAGAAGAAGTACGGCATCCAGGATTCGGCCGACCAGGTCTACCTGGATCACACGAACCATCGGACGCCGGAATTCAAGTTCGGCGACCGGACGCTCATCCGGGTCTGGTCCGACGAGAACCTGTCGACCGTCGAGTTCCTGCGGGCGAATGGCGTGAAGTTCGTCGACAAGCCGCCGACCGTCGAGAACAACGGCTCGGTCCCCAGACGGATGGTCGCGCAAGTCTATTCGAACGACATCAAAGAGACGATTAACGGCCGGGCCGGGTCCGGCGTGGTCCGACCGCTCGAGAGAAGCGCCAGAGCGAAGGGAGCGGAGATCCTGCTCCACCACAAGATGGCGCGGCTCATCCGCGAAGGGCCGCTTTCAGGACGGGTGCTCGGCGTGTCGGCGGCGTTCCAGGGGAAGACGCTGAATCTGCGGGCGCGGCGCGGGGTCATCCTCGCAACCGGCGGCCACAGCAGCAATGTGGAATTCCGCCGGATGTTCGACCCGAGACTCACCGAGGAGTACCAGACCGCCGGCGAGCCGTACACGAGCCAGAACGCCGATGGCGAGATCGCCGCGATGGCCATCGGCGCCAGCCTCTGGGCGACGAGCAACGAGGCCTGCGAGAACGAGAAGCCTGTCGTCAAGACGAAGCACATCGGATGCCGATGGGGTTACGTCAACCTGAAATGGAAGCCCGAGAGCCCCGTCTTCCACCTCGCCCGCGCGACGGGCCTGACAGTGTCGGACTACCAGGACGTCATCCTGGTGAACCAGGTAGGACGGAGGTTCTGGAACGAGGTCGACGAATCCTACAGCTTCATCAACGCGTGTCTCGGCACCAACGGCAATCTCGGACGAAACCCGAAGAAGGTGAACGGCGGAGGGCCGGTCTGGGCCATCTTCGACGCCGACGCGGTCACGCGCGAGCAGTGGGACCCAAGGCCCCCGCAGGTCGATCTCGACGGTTACTTCTTCAGCGCGGACACGATCGCGGATCTCGCGCGGCGGATCGTCAACCCTCACCAGATCGAGCCGATGCCGGTTAGCGCGCTCGAGGACACGATCGCCAGATACAACGCGGCGGTCGATCGCGGCGTGGACGCCGAATTCGGCAAGCCTTCGCCCCGCTTCAGGATTCAGACGCCGCCGTTCCATGCGGCGTGGTCGACGCCGGTCGTCCACGACTCGTTGACTGGGCTGAAGGTTGATACGCGATGCCGCGTCATCGATACGCGCGGCGAAGTCATCCCGGGCTTGTTCGCGGCGGGCGAGGTTGCGGGCGGATTCGCCCTGCACGGCCTGCCGAGGGTCATGGTGTTCGGGCGGATCGCCGGCCGAGAGGCCGCAATCGCAGGCTGACGGCATTCCCGGAATCGCGGAGGGCACCAGGATGAACCGCGCTCGGCAAGTCTCATCGGCGGCGGCGGCGAGCCTTCTGGCGGCGTGCGTGGGCCTGCAGCTGGGGGCGGTCTCATCCAGTGTTGGCCCAAACGGCGAGGTGGGCGGATTGACCGCGAAGTTCATCGAGGTCGACGGCGTCCGCACGCGGTACTACGACTACGGCAAGGGCGATCCGCTCGTGCTGGTCCACGGCGGCGGATTCGGCTGCTGCTCGAGCGCGAACAACTTCGCGCGCAATATTCCTGAGCTCGCGAAGCGATACCGAGTGCTGGCGCTCGATCGCCTCGCGGCTGGCCTGACCGGCAATCCCAAGGACGATGCGGAGTTCTCTACCGAAGGACCGGTCAAGCACGTCTACCGCTTCATCCAGGCGCTCAAGCTCGGCCCGGTGCACCTCGTCGGGCATTCTTCCGGCGGAGCGCTCGCGTTCTACCTGGCCATGGAGCATCCGGAGGCGGTAAAGACGCTCACCATCGTCGCCCACGGCCCCGGGATGCCGCCCGCCGGCGACGGGCCGACCATCGTCCAGCCGCTTCTCGACAAGTGCCCGCCCGATCCCTCCACGACCGAACACATGATCTGCCGGCACAAAGCGCTGGCCTACTCTCCGCACACATTCGAGGCGGAGGATCTCGAGGCGAGTCTCTTCCTGATGAAGGCGCCCAAGTGGGCCGAGACGCGAACGAGGCTGGCGTCGCTGCAGGCTGCCGGCCTGGCGCCGGCGACATCCGCCTTCAGGCAGCGCATGTGGGAGAGGCAGCGCACCGAGGGCACGCTCCAGATGCCCATCCTGATCGTGGCCGCCCGGCAGGACAAGCTGAGCTGGCTCCTCAACGAACCGTTCGCGTTCCTCCGGGGCGAGCTCGGCTTCTACGACATCGTCGCGACGAAGAACCCCAGGGTCCAGATGGTCGTCATCAACAATGCCGGCCACTATCCCTATCGCGATCAGCCCGCTCAGTTCGACGCCGCACTGTCGCAGTTCATCGAGTTCTGGTCCGGTCGATCCGCCCCTCCGGATCGGTCCCCGACGGGGACTCCAACATCGTGAGCCTGTTTCATCGGTAGCCACGGAGACGAATAGATGGCTGAAGGCACTCCTCCCGGCAAATCCAGGCACCGCGGCGCCATGACGCAGGTGGTGGTCGGCATCGTCGCCGGCATCCTGCTCGGACACTTCTACCCGGAGGCGGGCGCGTCCATGAAGCCGCTCGGCGACGGGTTCATCAAGCTGATCCAGATGATCATCGGACCGATCATCTTCGTCACGGTGATCGGCGGACTCACCCGGATGTCGAACATCAGGGAGGTCGGCCGCATCGGGATCCGCGCCCTCATCTACTTCGAGATTGCGGCCACCATCGCGAACTTCGTCGGACTGGGCATCGGCCTCGTCTTCAGACCCGGGGCCGGCTTCAACGCCACCCCGGAGATGTTCGATACACAGGCGCTCGGCACCATCGCCCCGGCAAAACTGACCGTTGTCGGCTTCCTGCTCAATATCATCCCGAACACGATCGTCGATTCGTTCGCCGAGGGCCACATCCTTCAGATCATGCTCTTCTCGGTGCTCTTCGGCCTCGGGCTGCTCAAGATCGGGGAGAAGGGCCGCAAGGTCGTCGAGTTCTTCGACGGCGTGTCCGCCGCCCTGTTCGCGGTCCTGAAGTTCATCATGTACCTGGCGCCGCTCGGCACCTTCGGCGCGATGGCCTATACCGTCGGCGCGTTCGGCGTCGACAAGCTGTGGCAGCTCGGCAAGGTGGTGCTCGCGGTCTACGGCGGGTGCATCTTCTTTACGCTCGTCGTGCTCGGGGCGGTGGCGCGGCTCGCGGGCTTCCGCATCCTCAGATACCTCGCCTACATCAAGGAAGAAATCCTCATCGTCCTGGCTACCTCGACCTCCGAGGTCGCGCTACCGCCGCTCATGAAGAAGCTGGAGCAGGCCGGCTGCCACAAGAGCGTCGTCGGGCTGGTGACGCCGACCGGGTACTCGTTCAACCAGGACGGCGGGGCGGTCTTCCAGGTCGTCTCGACGCTGTTCATCGCACAGGCAATGAACGTCGATATCGGGCTGAAAGAACTGCTGACCTTCATGGCCGTCCTCCAAGTCACCTCGAAGGGCGGCGCCGGGGTGTCGGGCTCGTCCTATGTCGTCCTCATGGCGACGATCGCGTCGCTCGGGACGGTGCCGGTGGCGGGGATGGCTCTGCTGCTCGGCGTGGAACGCTTCATGTCGATGGCGCGCGCCAGCATGAACGTGATCGGGAACGGTGTCGCGACGCTCGCCGTGGCGCGGTGGGACGGGGCGCTCGATATCGCGAAAATGCAGGAGACCGTGGGCAAGGCGACCGCCGCCGTCGAAACCGCTCGCTGAGGACGTTGGTCGTATTGGAGGATCCCGGAATGGCTATGATTGGATTCATCGGTCTTGGGCAGATGGGCGGCAACATCGCGAGGCGCCAGCTCGACGCGGGACATACGGTGACCGGTTACGACATCGTCAGGGAGAAGGCCGAGCCGCTCATCGCGCTGGGTCTCAAGTGGGCGGGCTCGCCACGCGAGGTCGCCGAGGCGGCCGACGTCGTGTTCTCGTCGGTCATCGACGATGCGGCGTCGCGTGCGGTGTGGACGGGCGCAGAGGGCGTGCTGTCGGGCCATCCTCGAAAAGAAATGATCGCGGTGGAGCATTCCACGTTGTCGCGTGACTGGGTGCTCGAGCTGGACCAGGTGATCCGGCGCCACGGCTTCCGATTCGCGGATTGCTGCGTTGCCGGCCGGCCTTCGGCCGCCGCGGCCGGCCAGCTCGTCGTCTTCGCCGGCGCCGACGCGGCCGACCTCGAAGAGCTGAGGCCACTGCTCGCACCGATGAGCAAGGAGATCTTCCACTTCGGGCCGGCCGGCGCAGGTACGGCCTTCAAGCTCATCTATAACCTGATGGGCGCGACGCAAATCGCGTCGCTGGCCGAAGCGCTGGCGGCGGCAGAGGCGGTCGGAATCGACCTGCCGACGGCCGCCAAGGCCATCTCGACCGGCAACACGGGCAGCCGGCACGTGATTCACCACGCCGCCCTGATGGCAGAGGGCCGTCACGAGGATCCGCCGGCCTTCACGGGCCGCGCCCGGGTGAAGGACTCGACCTACGGCGTCAAACTCCACGAACAGCTCGGCTGCTCGGCCGAGCTCGGCCGAGCGACAATCGCGGTGTGGGAGCAGATGGTGAACAGTGGGATGGCGGGTGCGGCCGACAGCCGGCTGATCGAAGCCGTCCGGGCGAAGCGGAAATAACCTAGTCGCTACGCAGGCAGCAGTCCAATGGAGGCCGGGGCTGTGGACCTCGCGCGCAGGGCGGGGCTGAAGCCCCACTCTACATTGTGATCGCTACTGCGTGATCGCCAGTCCTTCCAGCGCAAGGCCGAGTGGCAGCAGTTCGCTCATCTCGCGCCGCAGTCTCTCCGTGAGCAGGATCCTCGCGTAGCGGCGATTGAGTTCCGGCTGCTCGAGCAGCGTGCGCGCGAGCGCCCAGGCGCGCGGCAAGAGCTTCCTCTGCGGCAGCACCTCGTTGACGAGGCCAATCTGTTTGGCCTCTTTCGCCTTGATGACCTGGCCCGTGAGCAGGAAGTAGCGGCCCCGGTTGAGGCCCATCGCCAAGGGGAAGACGACATGGACGCCGTCTCCGGGCACGAGCCCCCCGACGAAGTGTGCCGAATCCTGGAACGATGCCGTCTCGGCCGCCAGCACGATGTCGCACATGATCGGCAGCTCGGCGTGGCGCGCGGCTGGCCCGTTGACGGCGCTGATCATCGGCACATCGATCGCGAGCAAGTTGGTGAGCAGCCCCTTGGCCTCCCACTCCAGCTCGCCCCAGTCGGCGGCTTCCATGTGATGGGACGCCTTGTTAGCCTTCGGGTCGGGCACCGGTCCCGAGAACTCGCTGCCGGTCCCCGTCAGGATGACAACCTTGTTCTCGCGATCCCGGGCGACGTTCACGAAGGCTTCCTCGAGCTCGGCATGCGGCTTCCGCCCCCACCGGAGCGAGCTGCCGCCGGTATGCAGTGTCACCTCGAGGATGCCGTCCTTGCGGCGCATCCGGAGATGCTCGTACTTCTCGGCGTAGTCAGCGAAACGCGTCCTGAGGTGACCGACCTTGACGTCTTTGCTCCTCGGCTCAGCCTGTTTGGCCATCTCGACTCCTTTGCCCTGGGGCACGCGGCGGATGCGGCGATGCTGAACGGGCGATTCTACTTGCCGACCGGCTTGGGACGCTGGCTGGCGGCCGGTCCAGCCGAACCATAGAGCTGGATCCGCAGCCACTCGATGAGCGAATCGCCGGTGCCGCCCGGCTGGCCGCGGCCCATGTGACCGCCTTCGGGGAAGATGCGCGCGGCCTTTGCGTCGCCGCCCTCGAGCAGGATGTAGCTGTCCTCGATCGTGATCCAGGGGTCCTTCTTCCCGTTGATGACCAGCATGGGAGCCGACGGCTTGTCGAGCCATCCCTGGGCCTTGAGCGAGAGGGTCGGCGCGAACCGGATCAGATCATCGAGATCCTTCAGGTTCGAGGCGTAGATCATCGAGTCAACAAGGGGCCAGAGGTAGAGCTTGTCGTTGAGGATCTGCCGAATCCACGCCTCCTGGAACGTGTAGTGAATGGGCCCGCCGGCCTGGACGGCCGCCTTCAGCCGATCCCGCTCGACGTAGGCCATCTTGGCGCCCCAGTAACCGCCGTAGCTCCGGCCGAGAATGCCGATCCGGGTGCCGTCGAGATCGGGCCTCTTCACCAGGTAGTCAATGGCCGCGGTGTAGACGCGTTCCGCATCCGTCGTGTACCACACCGGGCACTCGCCTGCGCCAGGCATGTCCATCGAGAATGCCGCGATGCCTGCGCCCAGCAGGTCCGACACGTCGCGATCCTCTTTGTAGTTGTCGACGCCGCCGGTGGCGATCACGACCGGAGGCTTGACGAGACCCTTGGGCAGGCGGAGATAAGCGACGATTTCCTTGCCTTCGAACGGAATCGTCACCCGTTCGAGCGGCGGATTGAAGTACCTGGCGGCCTTGAGGAATGTCTCGATGCACTTCAGGTAGGCCGCCCGCTTGGCGGGATGATTGATGATGGGAAACTTCGCGATGCTGTAGTAGGCCGAGGCCTTCAGCCAGGCGTTCATGGCCTCGGAGGCCTTGCCCTTGGCCTCGAGCGCTGCCGCTTCGCGCTCGAGCGGCTGAGCCAGGCGCACCCATTCATCGACCCAGCGCTCGGGGTCGAGATCGTTCAGTTTCCGGAAGATCGTTTCCGCTTCCCTCGGGTCGGCGCCGCGACGGATGAACTGGTCGAGCCGCGACTTTGCCCCTTCGGCGAAGCGCGGATCCGCGAGCAGGTCGGCTGCCGCCGGCCGGCCGGACAGCAGCCCGATCAGCACGATCATCGCGGCGCAAATGCATCGCGACGCCCGGTTCGCAGCGCACGTGCTCATCTGGCTCCTCCCGTCAGTCGCCGCCGCCCGGGCTGGCGCGAAGGCCTCCGAGATCCGGCTCGACGCCTCCCCTGGCCGGCACGACGGGCAGCAGCAGGTAGGACGCGCGTGCGCCGCCCGTGTGGATCGTGTTGCTCTTCAGGTGATAGACGGCGAAGTACGCCTGGTTGTCGTGCGGCAGCACGTCCACCCTGATCCGGCAGCCCTTCTGGAAGATCATGCTCGTCGTCCGGATCTCGACTTCGATCGGAACCGTCTGGCCCGGCGCGAGCTTCTGCTCGACATCGTGGCTGTGGAAGGGCCGATCCGGACGCGAGAGCTTCGGATCGAGCTTCCGGTGAGACACCTTCAGGACGCCGTCGGACACCGGCTCCACCGTGCCGTCCGGCCTGATTTTGCTGAGGCGGGCGAAGACATCCGCGTCATCGGTCTCGGAAGAAATCCACATCACGAGGTTGACGTGCCCCGTGATCTCGGTGTCCTCTCCGAGGGGCTCCGAGACGAAGGAAGCGCCGGGCTCGCCCCGCGATCCCCGCGCCGCCGACAGCGGCCCGGCGTCGTAGGTGAGCGCGCGTTCCTGCGCCGGAGCCGCGGTCGCGAGCTTCATGTCGTTGGTCGACGCCTTGACCAGCCCGCCTGCCGGCTCGCCGGTCAGGTAGAACTTCGTGTAGACGGTGCGCTTGATGGGAAACTCGGTCTCGAACCGCCAGCGGCACTCCCTGGGACTCGACCTGACGCAGAGCCGCACGGGCGGCTCCGCCATCATGCCGGTGTCGTTGTTCTTGAGCCAGTGATCGTAGAAGCGCAGCTGCTCCGTCTTTCCTTCATCGGAATAGAACTCCGTCAGCCGGCCGCCGATGTGGACGCGGAACAGCTTGTTCCTCGACGCCGCGCGCTCGAACGCCTCGACGTTGCCTCGAAAGTGGAAGCTCGTCCAGTTGCCGACGCTGAAAAACGGCACCGTGATGCGGTCGAACTGCCCTCGAGCCTTGGTCTGGTCCCACCAGGGGCTGTCCAGATAGTTCACCATCAGCTCGTGCAGGTAGTTCTCGTCGTACGCCTTCGCGTTGTCCGGCCGCGTGTGCTCGAGGAGCTGCTTGCCCGTGACGTCGGCCCACCATCGCGTGACGCGGTCCTGGCCGAGGAGGCCCCCTGGATAGGCCCACTCGCGGTACTGGTCCGTGAAGCCTTCCCACGGGATGATGGCCGAGAGATGCGGCGGATTCAGGCTCGCGACGATCCACTGTGTCACCGCGTAGTAGGACACGCCGGCCAGGCCGACTCTCCCGCTGCTCCACGGCTGCGCGGCGGCCCATTCGACCGCGTCGTAGTAGTCTCGCGCCTCCGCCACGCTCCAGACATCGGCGGCGCCGGGCGAGCGCCCCGTGCCGCGGCTGTCGATGAACACGTTCACGTAGCCGCGAGCCACCCAGTAGGCCGGTTCGGGCCGCTCCTGGTGGGTGAACGGCCCCGCATGCGGGACATACTGCAGTTCCTTCTGGTACACGCTCAGCGACAGCAGCGGAGGGAACTTCTCGCCCGGCGCATCGGGTCGGAAGACGTCGGCCATCAGGAATGAGCCGCCTCGCGTCGGGATCTTCACGTCCTTCTGGACGATCATCTTGTACTTGGGCTGAGACAGCTTCGCGGCATACGGCGGGAGCGGCTGGGCGGCCGCCCCGTGCTCCTGAGTGACCGGCGTGGCCGCCGATCGGCCGAAGCCCAGTCCGAAGGCCATCAGGGACGAGCCGAGCACGCCCGAGACAATCCGCCATGCCCTGCGCGGCAGGCGGGAAGTACGAGTTCGCGACATGACTGCCTCCACGTGTCGGTTCCGGTCCGGCACCTACGCCGTCACTCCCAGCATCGTATGCACGGCACGGATGATGTCGGCTTCCGCCGGCACGTAGGCGTCGACGAGCGTCTGACCGAACGGAACGGGTGTCCATGGTGCGCCGACGCGCTCGATCGGAGCGTCAAGATAGCCCAGAGCCTTGTTGGCTACCACCGCGGCGACCTCCCCGCCGAAGCCACCCCGGACCGGGGCCTCATGAACGATGGCGATCTTCCCGGTCTTCTGCACCGAGGCGAGAATCGTGTCCTCGTCGAGCGGCTGGATGGACCTGAGATCGATGACCTCGATGTCGATGCCCTCGGCCTCGAGCGACTTCGCCGCAGCGAGCGCCCGTTCCACCATCAATCCGGTGGCGACGACCGTGGCGGCGTCTCCCTGCCGCTTGATGTCCGCCTGGCCGATGGGTACGACGAACTCGCCCTCCGGCACGTCGCCCTTTCTTCCGTAGAGCAGCTTGTGCTCGAGGAAGACGACGGGGTTCGGCGTGCGAATCGCCGTCTTGAGCAGGCCCTTGGCGTCGGCAGGCGTCGATGGCATCACGATTGTGAGGCCCGGGACGTTGGTCAACCAGGATTCCACGCTCTGCGTGTGATGGGATCCCCAGCGTGGGCCTGCGCCGTAGGCCATCCGCACGACGAGCGGCGCGGAGGTCTCGCCGCCGGACATGTAGTTCATCTTCGCGGCGTGGTTGACGAGCGCGTCCATCGCGACCGAGGTGAAGTCGGCGAACATCACTTCGGCCACCGGCCGCATGCCCATGACGGCGGCGCCGACTGCGGCGCCGACGATGGCGGACTCGCTGAGGGGCGTGTCGAAGATGCGGGAGGGTCCGAATTCGGCGAGCAGCCCGTCGGTGACCTTGAAGATCCCTCCATAGACGGCCACGTCCTCGCCGAAGACGAACACGCGCTCGTCGCGCCGCATCTCCTCGCGCAACGCCTCGCGAATGGCCTCGCGGTAGGTCAATTCCCTCACGCTCGCCTCCCGACCACGAGATCGACACCCTCCGGTGCATAGACATCCTTCTGGAGGTCCTGGGGATCGGGAGGCGGGCTCTCCTCCGCGAAGGCGACGGCGTCTTCGATTTCGGAGGCGACTTCCCGCTCGATGCCGGCGGCGGCCTCGGCGCCGAGGATGCCGCGGCGCGCGAGCTCAGACCGCAGGCGGGTGATCGGATCCTGAAGCCGCCAGGCTTCGATCTCGGCCATGTCGCGGCAGGTGGCCACCGGGTTGTTCTCGCAATGCCCTCGCATCCGGTAGGTGACGCATTCGAGCAGCGTCGGGCCCTCGCCCGCCCGGGCCCTGGCAATCGCGTCCTGGGCCGCCTCGTAGACGGCGAGGATATCGTTGCCGTCCACGCGCACACCCGGCATCCCGTACCCTCTGGCCCGGCACGCGAAATCCGGACCCGCGAAGTGCCTGGACACCGGGGTCATCTCGGCCCAGCCGTTGTTCTCGAGGACGAACACGACCGGGACCTTGAAGACGCCCGCGAAGTTGAGTGCCTCGTGGAAGTCTCCGCGCTGAGCCGCGCCGTCGCCGAAGAAGTTCAGCACGACGTCGTCCCGTTTCCGGAGTTTGAGCGCGAGCGCGGCCCCGACGCCGACGGTGATGGAGGCGCCGATGATCCCGCTTCCGACGAGCACACCTCGCGCGGCATCGCCCATGTGGTGCGAGGAGGCCCTGCCGCCGGCGGCGCCGGTCGACCGGTTGAACATCCCGGCCATCTGGATGCGGGCGGGGATGCCCTTGAGAAAGAAGGCGCCTCGCGTGCGCAGCGACGGCAGCACCTGGTCGGTCGGTCGAAGTCCGTAGCAGGCGCCGACCGAGATCGCCTCCTGGCCCTGGCTGCCGTGCGGCAGCTCCATGATCCGGGCCTGGGCCCAGAGGTCGCACACCCGGTCCTCGAAGGCGCGGATGAGGACCAGCCATCGATACATCTGGCGGAGGTCTGATTCGGTCAATCGGTCCGCGTGACTCATCGGTCTCCTATCCTGCAGCCGAGTACGATTCGAGCCGGCGTTTCACCGCGTCGAGGAATTGCACGGCCGGGGCGCCGTCCACGACGCGATGGTCGTACGACAGGCAGAGGTACATCAGCTTTCGCACCACGACTCGACCGTCGCGTGCGACCGGCGTGTCGGCGACCTTCCCCATGCCGAGGACGGCCACCTCGGGGTAGTTGATGATGGGCGTGAACATCAGCGACCCGAATGCGCCGGAGTTCGTGACGGTGAAGGTGCCGCCCGACACGTCCTCGGGCTCGACCCGGCTTTCCCGCGCACGCGTCGCGACCTCGTCGATCTCGCGCGAGATCTCCTCGACGCTCTTGCGGTCCGCGGACCGGATGACCGGCACCACCAGCCCGCCCTCGAGCGAGGCTGCCACGCCGATGTTGATGTCGCGCTTGACCAGGATCCGATCGCCATCGAGCGTGGCATTCAGGATCCGATGATCGGGCAGCGTGTGCCCCACAGCCCAGAGGACGTAGGACGTATAGGAGCACCGCGTCGTCGCGCGGTCCGCGGCCACCTCCGTCATGTCCACGTCGACGATCGTGGTGACGTCCGCCGCCGTGCGCCGGCTCAGGGAAAGCCGCTCCGCGATTCGCCGCCTGATGCCCGTGAGCGGAATGACCTCGATGTTCTCCGTGGAGTCGAGAGTCGCGGCGGAGCCGCCGCCCGCTGCGAGCGCCCGAACGTCGCTTTCAGTCACGAGACCGCCCGCGCCAGTTGCGACGGCGTGCGACACGTCCACACCGAGCTCTCGGGCAACCCTGCGCGCAGCCGGCGAGACGGGTTGGCGGCCGCCGGCCGGCGCCTTCGCACCTGCCGGACCGGTCTCGGCGGGCCGTGGCGAGGCGCTTGCTCCAGGCAATGCGGCGGTGGTCCGGACGGCGGCGTCGGGCTTCCCGGACGGCAGGGTGAGGCTGCGGAGGTAGCCCTCGATGTCGTCCTCGGCGTCGGCCAGGACGGCGAGCGGCGTTCCGACCTCCGCGTCCTGCTCGGGTTCGACAAGGATCCGGCGAAGCATTCCGGAGGCGGGCGACTGCACGTCGGTGACGGCTTTGTCGGTCTCGATGGAAACCAGCGCCTCGCCTTCCCGGACGCGCTCCCCTTCCTGCTTGAGCCACTTCACGATGCGGCCCTGCGTCATGTCCTGGGAGAGCCTGGGCATGCTCAGGTGTCGCGGGTTCACGAGCGCCTCCACGCCCGCTCCGCATGACGCAGGCGACGTCCGGCCCGTCCAATGAGGGTTTCGAACATGAGGAGGTCGGATGGGAGATCGCCGGGGTGGCCCATGGTCGCGCCGAGTTACTTCCGGCTTGCGACCGGAGGGAGCGGGGCCGCGGCCTGCATGGTGGTCTGCTGGCTCAGCGCGAGCTGCCACCTGGCGTCGCGGAAGACCCAGACGCGGAGATTGAAGTAAGGCTTGCCGCCCCGGTAGGGCGCATGCGTGGAGGTCATGATGGCAGAGGTTGTCCCGAAATCGTCGATGCGCATCGTGAGGATCGGATCGCCGGGCGATCCCACGCCGGAGGCCACCTGGCGGTCGTTGATCGCGATCCGCTCCGCCCTCGTGCGGAAGCTCCGGCTGTTGATCATGAGGAACTCGTCGGCGATGTGCGTCCTCCAGTGGGGGCTCGGATGCCACTCCTCCATCTTGGTTTCCTGCCACGCGGCGAGGATGGCCTTGTCGATCGCCGTCGCGGGCCTGTACGGCACGCTCCTGCAGGGATTCTCGCAGTCGCCGGCGCCGGCAGCGGCCTCGATCGACGACTGCGCGGCCGCTTGCTCCGGCATCGGCGTGTCCAGGTGTACGAGCATCCGCCAGCCTGCCGGGCGCCTCACCCAGACGCGCACGAAATGGGCGCCATGGTGCGTCCCGACGACGGTCGCGACGTCGCCATAGGCATGGAACTGCACGCCGCTGTCCCCGGCATTGTCGGCGGCGAAGGCGGCCAACTCGGCGAGCGACTCATCGCCCGTTCTGGTGCGGCCGGCGCTATCGATCCACGCGAACTGGCCGTCGAGCCAGGCGCCTGCCGCGGACCTGTCGGCCCGGGCGAGCGCGCCAGAGAACTCACGATCGGCCGTGCGGGCGTCCTGCGCGGCGTCGCCAGCCACAGGACGCCCCACGGTCAGGCTCGGAGCACCAGCCGCGATGATGCCGATCGCCAATGCGCCTGTGAGTGACCGTTTCATGACGTACCAATCCGGCGGGTCAGGGTGTTTCCCCTCCACCCTCCCCCCGGCCCCTCGGCCCCTCCGCATAGCTGCCCTCGTTCAGCTTCGGCAGCGACCACTCGGTCACCGCCTTCGGGTCGAGGATGGGCTTCCCCAGGTTCGGGCAGCTGAGGATGTACACGCCCGTGTCGGCCGCGCAGTAGATCAGGTTCCGGTCCCACTCGACGAACACGTTGTCGACGGTCCGGTTCCAGCTGCCGTAATCCTTGAGATCGCCGCCCTGCGGAGGAATGAAGTAGGCAACCTCCTCCGGCCGGTAGAGGTTCCCGATGTCGTAGCACCGGAGGCCGGCGTTGAAGTACGAGTAGGCGATGAAGTCGTGGCGCGGCTTTCCCGGCGCCTTCAGGTGCGGCGGATTGTGCGCACCGAACCGGCCGCGCTTCCAGCAGAAGTCGCTGTAAGGCGCATCGGGCGGCGGAACCGGCCGAGGCAGCTGGGCCACCGGCACGGGATTCCTCTCGTCCCGGATATCGACGACCCAGATCGGCAGGAAGATCATGTTGCAGTCCGGGTTCTGGGTCTCGCCGTTGGTCAGCACGAAGCCGCGATCCCTCACCCCGAGATAAATCGTGTGGAACGCGAAGCCCATGCCCGCGTATTGCGCCGGGGGCTCGAACTTGCTGACCTCCTTCTGGTGCGCCGGGTCGGACACATCCAGGATGCGCATGCCCTGGCTGCCGAATCCGCCGAATCCTCGCGTGCCGCCATCCTCGATCTTCGTGGGAACGTAGACCGGCCCGTGCAGGCCCGCGAACGGGGTCTGGTCAGGCGCAACCTTGGGAGGCACGAGCTTGGCGATCGGCCACTTCTCGTACTCGGCCTCTTCGCCCTTCCTCGATCCGGGAATCCACCAATGCGACACCCGCGTCACGTTGGCCGGATCGGAGCAGTCGACGATCATGTTGCCGTTGACGAGCGGCCGCGTGTAGAAGGGTTGGTGAATGAACGTATCGTCGGGACAGGTGTCGAGGAAGGCGTACTTCCCTCCGTCGTAGTAGTTGCGGTGAGTGCCGAAGCCGGTTGGCCCGGTGTTGAATTCCGAGATCTTGACGATCTTCGACGGATCGGTGGCATCCCAGAAGCGGACGCCGCGGAAGTCCTTGGAGTTCTTGAAGAGCTCCTGGGTCTTGGGACTGTCGTACTTGACGTTGGGCGCCTCCGGCTCCGAGACCGTGTGCGGCGGCTGCACGCCGGTCATCAAGATCCACTTCTTCAGACTCTTGTTGTAGGCGAGCTGCAGCTGCCCGCCCTGGAAGCCCCTCGCATTGAACATCGTCGGCTTGCGGGCGTCGCTGACGTCGATCACGTCGCCCTGCTGGAACAGGTACCGGCGATCGCCCACCACCATCATCTGCATCTTCCCCCCGCGCCGGGCGCCGGGCTGGAAGTGCGCGATGACCTCCATGTTGTGGATGTAGGTCCGCCGGTCGAGGTAGGTGAGGCTCATCGGCAGCGGCTTCGGGTGCCGGTTCGCCCAGGCTGGAATGGCGCTGCCGGCCAGCGCGGCGCCTGCCCCGAATCCGATCCGCTTCAGGAACTCGCGCCGGTTCCGACCGTGAGGGTTGTCTCTCATCTACACGGCTCCTCTTGCTCAGGCGGTCGAAATCCGAACGTAGTGGGAGGAGTGTCTTGGTTCGAGATGTCCCCCGCTTCCGGATGCGGGCGGAGGACCATGAGCAGACAGGCCCCGGCGGCCACATGCCGCCGGAGCCTGCCGTCAGTTCGCGCCTAGAACACGAACCTGATGCCGAACTGCATCTGCCGCGCGTCGGTGACGGTCCGCGTGATATATCCGGCCGTGGCCACGCGGCGAGTGGTGGCATTCTGCCACAGGTTCCCGGCGGGCGTCCCGAAGTTCTGCGTGTTCGTGACGTTAAACATCTGAACTTCCAGTTCGATCCGCATGTCCTTGCCGAAGCGGAAGGACTTGTTCAGCGACCAGTCGGTCGTGAATAGGCCCGGTCCGACTCCCACGCGGGCCGGCACCTCCCCGGTCGTGAACTGTGGCTGGAGCGTGAAGCAATCCGTCTTGAACCACAGGATGGGCTTGCCGCTCCCGAGCGTCCCGATGACCGGGTTCGGAATATTGATGTTGGACGCGTTGCAGCCGGGCGTCCAGTCGGGACGCTCGCTGGAGTTGACGCCGGCAGCCTGTTCCAGGGCGCGGGCGAATCCGGTCGTGATGTTGAACGGATAGCCGCTCTGGATGGTGGTGATCGTGCTCCACCGCCAGCCGCCGAGGATCGCGCCCGCCGCGCCCTTCAGGTTCTGCCCGGGGAGCACCCAGTTGGTCTGGAAGGCGGCGGCGTGCACGCTGACGAATGAGCACGGCCCATAGCCGCTGTTGGGATCGCGGCTGTACTGAAGGACGTTGCTCGCGCCCGTATTCGTCAGGGCGCGGTTGTTCTCACCGGAGAGCTGGTCCCAGCACTTCGAGTACGCGTAGTTCAGGCCGAAGCTCAGGCCGTCCGGAGAACGCCGCGCCAGAGAGGCCTGGAGGGAATTGTACTTCGACGTGAAAATCCACTGGTCGTACCCGACGTTTCCGTAGTTGGGGTTCGGATTCGCAGGTTTCGTCGAATCGAAGTACCACCGGGAGACCATGTCGCCGGCAGGGTTGGGCGACTGAATCTGCGTCCCGAACCGCCGGTTGCCCCAGTTGTTGGCAACGATGTTCCCGCCGGGCAGGTTGCGACCCACGGACCCGACGTAGGAGACCGTCACGCTCGCCCTCAGGGGGAGTTCCCGCTGCAGGGCGGCGTGGTAGGAGTAGAGATGAGCCGTCTTGGGGTTGTACTGGATGACCCCGAAGTCCGCCACCGCCGACCCCGTGGCGGCCGCGAGGTTCAGCGGCATCGTCACGTTCAGGAGGTTGATCTGGGTATTGACCGGCGGGTTGTTGCTCGTCTCCTGCAGGCTGAACGTGCTGATTTGGCTGTAGAAGATCCCGCCCCCGGCGCGCAGGCTCGTCTTTCCGTCACCGGTCAGGTCCCAGTTCAACCCCAGCCGCGGCGCGAAATTCGTGTGGTCCGGGTTGACCAGGGGATTGCCCACGTCGGCGGGCGTCGTCTGCAACGGGCCGGACCGGAGGTTGGCCGTGTTGCCGAACTTTTCCTTCAAGTACAGCAGCGTCTCGTAGCGCAGGCCGACGGTCGCCGTGAAGTTATTCGTCGCGCGGATGGTGTCCTCGACATACGCCGACACGTTCGGGCTCACGTACACGCGCCTGCCGATGCCGCCCGGCTTGACGATGCTGATTTGGGCGCACGTGCCCGACAGGAACTCCGTGATCCCCAAGGTCCCGGCGGGGCATCCTGCCGCTCCGTTGGAGAACGCCAGGCGGGCGCGCCTGTTGTTGTCTTCGTAGTCGCCGTCATTGTACGAGTAGCTGAAGTTCCCGCCGAACTTCAGGGCGTGCGAGCCCGTCGTGAAAGTGAATTCCGTGTCGAAGCTGTAGACGTACTGTGTGGCCCACCGCGGACCGTCGCCGTTGCCGCCGGCGTCGGACACGCCGTCAATCGACAACGACGGAGGCATGCCGACCGAATGGTCCGGCGTGTAGAACGGATCCGGAGTGATGTAGATGTTGTTGACGGCGCTCTGGGCCGGCACGTCGGAACTCAGGATCCTCGGGAGATCGAAGACCCGGTTGAAGTTCATGCCGATGCGCGTGCTGTTGATCAGGTGCGCGCTGAAGGTATGCACGTTCTCGAGGCTGGCGATGTACCGCTTGTTCTTCCCGCCTGCGGCGTAGTTGTCGTTCGTCGTCGGCGTGATGGCATCCGACCAGTCACCCGTGAAGACCGCCCAGATCTGATCCTTCTCGGAGAGCTGGTGGTCGACCCGGCCCGTGACGTAGTTCTCCTTGATCGTCTGGAGCGGATTGCTGGAGTACAGGCCGATGTTGGGGTCCGCGGTGCCTCCCCGATTGGCCTTCGGGATCAACGCCAGGTACCCGGTCATGACGGGGTTGACGCCGACGAAGGTCTCGACGCCGCCAGTCGTGACATACCCCGCACGGGCTCGGTCGCTCAGCACGTTCGCCGTGACCGTGAGATTCTTCTTGTGGGAGTACCTCTCGAAGTTGACGAAGAAGAAGGTCTTGCCCGAGATGATCGGGCCGCCAACCGACGCTCCAAACTGGTCGCGCTTGAGCTTCGGCACCCCGAACGTGTCGAAGTAGCCCTTCGAGTCGGTCGCCGAGTCGCGGTGGTACTCGTAAGCGCTGCCGTGGAGGGTGTTGGTGCCGCCCTTGGTGATCATCGTGATGACGCCGCCGGCCTTGTTGCCGTAGGCCGCGCTGTAGTCGCTCGTGAGCACCTTGAATTCCTGCATGCCCTCGACGCCCATGATGATGTTCGCGCGGCTCACCGGCGAGGTGCCGAACGCCGTCATGGCATCGATGCCGTTCACCAGGAACCGGTTCTGCTCGGGGCGCGACCCTCGCACGGTGATGTTGTTGCCGTACGACCCGTTATATGCGCCTTGGTTCTGGACGCCCGGCTGGAGCACGGCGAGCTGCTGCAGGTCGCGGGCGTTGAGGGGCAGTTCCTGGATCATCTTCTGATCGATTAGCGCGCCCACTTCGGAGGAGTTGGTCTGGACGACGGTCGCCTCAGCGGTGACGACCACCGTTTCCTCGATGCCGCCCACCTCCATCGAGAAGTTGACCACGGCCTCCACGTCGACCGTGAGTTGCAGCTTCTTCAACGGCTTCTTGAACCCCTGCAGTTCTGCGACGACGTCGTAGGGCCCGGTGGGCAGCGACCTCAGCGCGTAGCGCCCCTTGTCGTCGCACGCTTCGGACCTGCTGAACCCGGTGGCGGTGTTCTTCGCTGTCACGGTCACGCCGGGCATGACGCCCCCGGTGTTGTCCGTAACGACACCGAGAATCGTGCCGGTGACGGTCTGGGCACCCGCCGGCATTGGCGCACAGAGCGCAAGGCCGAGGACGAGGGCGAGCATTCCCAGGAATCGAGCCCGGGGTGCTCTGGAAGCGACGGTACGGCTGAACATGACGTTTCGGCAGGACGCGACGGAAGTCATCAGGCGCCTCCTCGAAGCGACTAGCGACCCCCCGGACCCATTGATCGGGGGCTTGGGCGGTTAACCGGTCCTACGGTGTGGTGGTTGGGCCACTATACCACTGCTTCGACATTTGTCAAGTTTTCTTCTGTTCATCCGCCTTCATCTGACGAACACCGTCGGAGCCGGCTGGCGGCCTCACCGGCTCAACTTCCCTGTCAGCCAATCGATGATGAGCGTGGCTACCGCGCTCGAGTCCATTCCCGGCGTGCGCCCCGTATGGCCGCCGTTCGGGTACACGAAGAGCGCCATGGCCGAGCACACGATTGCGAACCTGCCGAGTCTCACGCCTGTCCTCCGCCGGAGAGGCCCTGTGCCCGCGCGGTCTCCGGGTAGGTGCCTTCATTCAGTTTCGCCAGTGCCCATTCGGTGATGGGCATGGGGTCGAGTATCGGCTTGCCCAGGTTCGGGCAGCTGAGGATGTAGAGCCCGGTGTCCGACGCGCAGTAGATCAGGTTCCGGTCCCACTCGATGAACACGTTGTCCACGGTGCGGTTCCAGCTGCCGAACACGCTCAGGTCGCCTCCCTGCGGGGGAATGAAGTAGGCGACTTCCTCAGGGCGATACAGGTTCTCGATGTCGTAGCACCTCAGCCCGCCGATGAAGTACGAATAGGCGATGAAGTCGTGGCGCGGCTTGCCAGGCGCCTTGAGGTGCGGTGGGTTGTGCGCCCCGAAGCGGCCCCGCTTCCAGCAGAAATCGCTGTAGGGCGCCTCAGGCGGCGGCACCGGCCTCGGCAGTTGCGCCACCGGCACGGGGTTCGTTTCGTCGCGGATGTCGACGACCCAGATGGGGAGATAGATCATGTTGCAGTCGGGGTTCTGGGTCTCCCCGTTGGTCAGCACGAATCCGCGATCGAGAATCCCGCAGTAGATCGTGTGGAACGCGAAGCCCATCCCCGCGTACTGGGGCGGAGGCTCGAACTTGCCGACCTCGCGCTGACGGGCGGGGTCCGACACGTCGAGAATCCGCATGCCGTTGGCTCCGAATGCGCCGTACCCGCGCGTGCCCCCGTCCTCGATCTTCTTCGGCACATACACGGGCCCATGCAGGCCGGCGACGGGCGTCTGGTCGGGAGCGACGTTGGGTGGCACCAGCTTCGAGATGGCCCACTTCTGATACTCGGCCTCCTCGCCCTTTCGCGATCCCGGAATCCACCAGTGAGAGAGCTGTTTCACGTTGGCTGGATCCGAGCAATCGACGATCATGCTGCCGTTGACGAGCGGCCGGATGTAGTACGGCTGGTGGATGAACGTATCGTCCGGAGCCGTGTCGAGAAAGGCGTACTTCCCGCCGTCGTAGTAGTTGCGGTGCGTGCCGCTTCCGGTCGCCCCGGTGCTGAATTCCGAGAGCTTGACGATGTTGGACGGATCGGTCGCGTCGAAAAAGCGGACGCCGCGAAGCCCCTTGTAGTTCTTCTCGACGTCTTTGGCCGTCGGATCGTCGTACTTCGGCGCGGGATGTTCCAGGCTCGAGACCGGCTTGGCCGCTTCGGCGCCGGTCATGAGGATCCACTTCTTCAGGTTCTTGTTGTACGCGAGTTGGATCTGGCCTCCCTGGAACCCCCGCGGGTTGAACATCGTCGGCTTGCGCGCATCGCTCACGTCGATCACGTCGCCCTGCTGGAACATGTAGCGCCGATTACCGATCGACATCATCTGCATCTTGCCGCCGCGCCGGGCGCCAGGCTGAAAGTGCGCGATGATCTCCATGTTGCGGATGTACATCCGCCGGTCGAGGTAGGTGAGACTCATCGGCAGTGGCTTGGGATGACGGTTTGCCCACGCCGGAATGGCGCTGCCCGCCAGCGCCGCGCCCGCGCCGATGGCCGCGCGCTTCAGAAACTCCCGGCGGCTGCGCTTACGTCGTGTGTTGCTCATGTTCGTCGGCTCCCGGCGTCGTGTGGTTGCTCCCTTGTCGATGGCCTCCGCCGCTGATGCGAGCGGCCCTGGGGACCAGGCTCCGCAGCGTCGACGCTACCTCGTACCCGAAGTGGCTCGGCCTGTCGCGGCGTCCCTGAGGATCCAGATACCCCACTTGTCGTCGCTGATATAGATGTAGCCTCGCGTGTCGACGAGTACATCCTCGCTCCAATTCGTCTCGGACTCGTGCGGGCCGGCGTGCTTGGGCGCGTCCGGGCGCTCAGGCGGAAGGAACCAGCCCGTTTCAGTGGGCAGGTGCGGGTCGCTGATGTCGAACGCCCGGAGACCCGCGTTGAAATAGGTCAGGTAGATGGTGTTCCCCGGCTTCTGAACGTCAGGTGAATGAAGTTCCGTGCTGACGTTGTGCGGTCCGAACCGGCCGCCCTTCTCGCAGAAGTCCTTGTAGGGCGCGCCCTTCGGCGGTCTCGGGACGGGGAAGAGCGACATGAGCCGCGGCTTCGCGGGGTCCTTGTTGTCGATGAGCGCGGCGTAGTGGAGCGCTTCCACGTCGCAGCCAGATGCGGAGGCTTCCGAGGCGGCAAACAGGAGGTCGCGGTTCCCGAGCGGCAGCGCCGTATGTTCGGACTGGGCCCCGACCTCCGCGAAGGGCGGCGACATCGGCAGCATGCCAATGAGCCTCGGGTGCTGCGCGTCGCTGATGTCGAGATTCACGATCCCCGGCGAATAGCCCATCGTCGCCATCTTGCCGTCCGGGCTGATGGTCGCCGGTCCGTGGAATCCGAGCGGACCCGGGAGCAGTTTCGTCTCGCCGTCCTTCTGTCCCGGCTGCCACCATTTCCCGGCTTCCTTCGGGTTCTTCGGATCGCTCACGTCGAGAATCACGAACATCCGCCCCCGGTAGCCCGGCAGGTCGTTGACGGAGAGATACGCGTAGTTGCCTCCGGGGTACGAATTGCGGTGGGTGCCGCGCGGACCGGCCTTCCAGGTCGAGATCTGCTTCGGGTTGACCGGGTCGCTGATGTCCCAGATCACGATCGCGGCGTCGAGCGGCGGCGCGGTGCCCGCTTCGGCCCTCGCCTGCCCCGATAAACCGGTAATCAGCAGATCCCCATGGAGCGTGATCTGGCTGGTCAACACTCCCGGGGGACCGGGGAGGAACTTGACGTACTTCGGGCTCCTGGGATCGGTGACGTCGATGATGCTCCAGCCCGATTCGAACGAGTGCCCGGTGTAGAGATACCACCGGCCTTTCGACTGCTTGATCGCGAGCTTGAAGGCTGCCGAGTGTCCGCCGAGGCCCGAGAATCCGGTGAGCTGCATGTTGCTGGCCTGCCACCCGGGCGGCGGCGGATCGGCCAGGACCGGTTGCGGCAGAGCGATGACCGCCACCCCGACAACGGCCAGGAGGACGAACAGGCGCAACCGAGTCGCAGCCCGTGAAGGGCTGTACCGCGAATCCGTCATGTCAGTCTCCCCCCTGTCCAGATCCATGTCGATTCTCCAGGCCTGCCAACCGAACCACGGAACATCGCTGTCCGGCCTGCAGCCTCCAGCCGGACAGGCGATTCACCCTTACGGATGGCTGTTCCAGTACCCGATGAATTGTGCGACGTCGTAATTGAACCGCTCCGGGTATTGCCGGTACGCGAAATGGCCGCCTTTGTCGTACACGATGAGCAGCACTCGAGTGTTGATGGACCCGAAGAAGTGGAAGAGGCCGAGGCAGCCCTGGATGCCGGCCACCTCGTCGGTCGACAGCCAGTCGTGCGTGTCCGTCGCTGAGCAGACATAGAGCGTCGGCATCTGGAGCCCGTGATCCGTTCGAGCGCGATCCATGACCGCGCCCCACGCCAAATCGCCGGTCCGCTCGCGCTCGCGTGCCGTTGCGCCTGCGCCCGCCGCCAGCCGCGCCTGGATCTCGCGCTGGCGGGGGCGGTTGTACATGGCCCACGACGCGTCGAAGAACGTGTTGGTGAAGAGCGCCGGGTTGCCGCTCTGGACGTTGAGCCAGCATCGCCACGCCATCGTCTCGTCGGTCTTCGCCATGCTCACGCATGCCTGCTCCTGGATGCGTCCGACGCTTCGGCCCGGCACGGGCACCTGCCCGCCGACCGCGACGACGATGAGGGTCTTGACGACCTCGGGATGCCGCAGCGCGACGATCATGGCGATTCCACCGCCCGCCGAATGCCCGGCCAGGTGCACCGCTTTCAGGCCAAGCGCCTTGATGAATTCGTAGACGTGGTTGGCGTCGCCTTCCCGCGAGAGCTGACTGTCGTCCTTCGGAACGTCGGTCAGGCCGGCGCCGATGCGATCCGGCACGATGACGCGAAATCGCTTCGCCAGATCGGGAATGTTCATCGCCCAGACGTTCGCATTGTTGCGAGGCCGATCGAACGAGCCCAGGCTCCCCCCGTGCAGGAGGACGATCGGCTCCCCCTGGCCATAGTCGAAATACCGCGTCCGCACGCCGCCCACGTCGATGAACTTCGCGGCGAGCCCGTCCATCTCGCCGTTTGGGCCGACACCCTGCTGCACGGCGAGTGACGGCAACGTGCCGAAGGTCGCGGCTAGCGCCAGGCCACAGCCGAGCGCCGCGACATACCGCTTGATGGCCGACATCGTGTCGTCGCTCCCTTCGGTGATCGGCTCCAGGCCGCGCGCGTCGTTCCGTCTCAGTTCGCCCGACCGACAAAGGCCGGCGTCAGCTCCCGAACGGCCCGCACGCCGCACTGCTGCATGGCCGCACGAGTCTCCGTGCGCAGCAGCTCCAGCACGCGCTCGACACCGGGTTGTCCGAACGCCCCGAGTCCCCAGACATACGGGCGCCCGACGCACACGCCGTTCGCGCCCATGGCCAGGCCCTTCACCACGTCCGTACCGCGGCGGAATCCGCTGTCGACGAGCACGGGAATACGACGGTTCACGGCCGCCACGATTTCCGGCAGGCAGTCGATGGTCGCCCGCCCGCCATCCTCGCTTCGGCCGCCGTGATTCGACACAATCACGCCGTCCACGCCGTGCTCGACGCAGAGCTTCGCGTCTTCGTGGGTCACGATGCCCTTGACGACAACGCGCATCCGCGTCGCGTCACGAAGCCGGCGGATGAAGTCCCACGTCAGGTTCGAGGACAGCATGCTCGGCACGTCCGAGAGGTCGATGCCGTCATAGTTGGGCCTCCTCATCTGTGCGTTTCGGGCGGCCGCCGGGTGACAGGACTTGCAGTCGCGAGTATCGGTGCGCTCGAGCCGAAATCGCGTTTCCTGATTGCGGCCGCCGACGCGATCGACCGTCAGCACGACGACCGGGGCACCGGCCCGCTCGGCGCGCCTTACGAGCGCCGCGGCGACGTTCCAGGCGGAAGTCGCATAGAGCTGGAACCACACCGGCCCGCCTCGGGCCTCGATGGCGGACTCAATCGAGGTGTTCGAGCCCGTCGCGAGAATCTGCAGGTGGTTCCCCACCCGCGCGGCCCTCGCCACCGCGACCTCACCGTCCGGGTGATACGCCAGGTTGTCGCCGATTGGCGAGAGGATGATCGGCGAGTCGTACTTCGTCCCGAAGAGCTCGATAGCCGTGTCCACCTTCGACACGTCGACGAGCCGCCTCGGGCGCAGGTAGTACTTGAGGAACGCCTCGCGATTGGCTCTCAAGGTGACTTCGTCGTCGATCCCGGACGCCATGTATCCAAAGTGCGCGGGCGGGACGTTTTTCTGGGCAACACGTTCGAAGTCGAAGACGTTGATCGCGTCCTTCGGAGTAGAGATCGCGCTCTGCGCGGACGGCGGCGCCCACATGATCGGATCCTGTTGGCCGTGCGGTGCGGCCGCGGTCATTCCGCGCCCGGACCAGGCGA
Source organism: uncultured Acidobacteriota bacterium (assembly GCA_963695795.1). GTDB lineage: Bacteria > Acidobacteriota > Vicinamibacteria > Vicinamibacterales > JAKQTR01 > CAVOHU01. The sequence goes on from CAVOHU010000006.1 coordinate 662,958, forward strand.
TACCGGGAACAGCGAGCAACGGGCTGGCAGCCAGCCACCGCAGCAGGTCCCGTCGACTCGGTGCCGTTCTCATTTCCTGGCCGTTTTCGCGTCTTCTCTCGCATCCGCCTCGAGGTCCGCATACAAGGTCTGGAGGAACTGGTCTACGGTAACGCGCGGGCTCGCCCACGACTCCCACCGCGCCAGCACCTTCTCCCGTCGCAGCTGCTCCAGTGCCTTTCCCTGCTTGATGCCCGTCTCGATCGCCGTTCTGGCGCCCTCGAGCATGTTCAGATACTCCTGCAGCTCGGCGACGGTGGAAACCGGCCCATGGCTCGGGACGACCTTCGCATTCGAGGCCAGCTGCTTCAGGAGGATCTCGATGATTTCCACCAGGACGTGGCCGCTCCCACCCTTCACGAGATCGATCGACGGAAACGCGCCAGGCACGAAGTTGTCACCCATGTGCACCACGTTCGACCGCGGGAATACGACGATGCAGTTGCCGTCGGTCGTACCGGGGAACTGGATCGCGCGGATATCCTCGCCGTTGAGATGGAGCGTCAGGTCGTGGCGGAACGTCATTGCCGGCCTGGCGTGGGCCGAACGAGGGCCCGGCCCGGAGCCGGCTGCTCGTCCCGCCGCCTCGATTCGATGGTTGAATCTGTCCTGCGCGATGAATGTCGCGGACGGGAACGGCGTGCTTGCGGCGGCGGCGGCGCCAGGGCCTTCGGTCCCAATGACGAACAGGACGGGTTTGTCGGTGATCGTCCTGAGCGCCGCCTGGATTTTCTCTGCAGTGGCACGGGAGCCTGCGTCGACGAGCACGACGCCATCCTCGCCGACCGAGGCAGCGATGTTGATGCCCGCGCCTTCAACCAGGTAGACCTGTCCCGAGAGTTTCGTGAGGCTGACGTCTCCTGTGGCCGGATCGGGAGGTGGAATGGCGTTTCCCGAGGGCAAATTGGCCGAGGTGGGCGCGGAAATCCGCTGGAGCGGCCCCATCAGCTCATCGGCCGCCGTACCAACGGCCTGCCGGCGCGCCGAGCGGACCGCATCGGGATTGGTGAGCTCGAGCTCGCCCCCGTTGCAGTCATCGTCGTCGACTACGAGAGGCGGCTCGGAGAGCTCACTGTAGAGGCTCTCGATGAGTCTCTCGGCCCCGGCACTCGAGGTGGAGCCGCGCGTCCACCGGGCGAGGACTTTCTCCTGCTTCAATCGAGCCAGAGACTTGTGCTGCTTGACTGCCTTTTCGACGGCCGCCCGCGCAACCCGGAGCATTCCGACGTATTCCCGCAGGCGCTGCACGCCCGCCACAGGCCCATGGCCCGGGATGAGCTTCGTCGCGGGCGGGAGATGCCGGAGTGCCGCCTCGAGCACCTCGATCATGGCGTCACTTCCCCCGCTCTCAAGATCCAGCACGGGAAATCCGTCCGTGATGAAGCTGTCGCCCATGTGTGCGACGTTTGATTTTGGAAAGAGCACGATGCAGTCGCCGTCGGTGTGGCCCGGGAAATAGAGCGATCGGATGTCCTCGCCGTTCACGTGGAGCGTGAGGTCATTCATGAAGGTCAGGACAGGCAGGCTGGCGGCATCGTACGGCTCGATGTGTAGTCCCGACAGGCTCCCGCCTGTCTCCATCCGCTCGCGGACGTGGTTCTGGGAGATGATGGTCGCGCCTGGAAACAATCCGTTCCCGCCGACCCTCTCAGGATGCCAATGCGTGTTGATGATGTAGCGGACAGGCTTGTCGGTGATCTGCGCGAGCGCCGCCTTGATCTGCGGGGCCGCCGGCGCGGTACCGTCGTCCACGAGCACGACGCCGTCCTCGCCAATGGAGGCGGCCATATTCCCGCTCTCGCCAGTCAGCAGGTAAACCGATCCCGCGACTCTCGAAATGCCGATCCGCGAGCCGCCGGCATCCAGAGGGGGCCCATTGGCGGCGCTCCTCTTTCCCTCCCCCGGGGACTGCGGCGTCGTCTGGACGACCGCAGCGAGGAGCAACCCGGCGAGGAGTGTCCACAGCCAAAGCGAGCCTGAGGCGTACGCGGCGGAGCGGTGCGAGCTGGCAGGTGGTGCGACTCCTCGCGACACGACGGGGGTCATCGTTGCTCCTCCTCGAATGGGCGCCGGGCGCACTCGATGTTCGAGAGCCGAGAGGTGCAAGGGTCGTTGCGGTGATTGGTCAGATCACTATACCACTCACTTTCGGACTGTCAAGTTGTCAGGAGCCGCGTTGCGGCTCGGAGAACGGGCCGTGGAGCCCTCGGCGGCGACTAGACGCCCTGGCCGTCCCAGCGCCCGCCGAGATCGACCCAGGGCTTCGGGATGTAGAGGTGCTCGAAAAGCGATACGGCGTAGCGGTCCGTCATGCCGGCAAGGAAGTCGAGGGCGGCGACATCGACGCCCTCGTGTTCGATGGTCCGCGCGTCGAGGAATTGTGCGGGCCGCTCATGGACCTTCTCCCACAAACCCCTGAGGATGCCTTCGGCTTTCCCGAATTCGGTCGATGAGAGCTCGTTCTCGTAGACCGCCTCGAAGAGGAACCGGCGCAGCTCGAGGGTGGCGTCGAGGACGTCACGGCTCATACTGATTTCGGCGTTCTGCGCGGCCAGTGTCTCGAGCACGACGTCCTTGACCATGCGGCCGATTCGGGACGAATGCGTGCTGCCGAGCACCTCGGTCGCGTGCCCCGGCAGCGATCCCGCCTGGAGGATCCCCGCCCGCACAGCATCGTCGATGTCGTGGTTGACATAGCCGATCAAGTCGGCGACGCGCGCAATCTGCCCCTCGAGCGTCGCGGGCCGCTTGGCCACATCGGGGCCGACCGGGGCACCGCCCTTGCCCTTCGAGTGGGTCGCGATGCCGTCCCGGACCTCCCACGTCAGGTTGAGGCCCTGCCCGTCGTTCTCGAGCACGTCCACGATACGAAGGCTCTGTTCGTAATGGCGGAATCCGCCCGGCACGAGGCGGGAGAGCACCCGCTCGCCGTGGTGGCCGAATGGCGTGTGCCCCATGTCGTGGCCGAGCGAGACGGCCTCGGTCAGCTCCTCGTTCAGCGCGAGCGCTTTGGCGATAGTCCGGGCGATCTGGGAGACCTCGAGCGTGTGTGTCAGCCGCGTCCGGTAGTGGTCGCCGGTCGGTGAGAAGAAGACCTGCGTCTTGTGCTTGAGGCGCCGGAACGCCTTGCAATGCACGATGCGATCGCGGTCCCGCTGATAGGCGGGCCGGATTTCATCCTCGGGCTCGGGGCGGAGCCGCCCGCGGGTCCGATCGCTCCGGGCGGCTGCCGGGCAGAGCGTCTCTCGCTCCCGTTGTTCGAGCTGTTCGCGGATGGTCATCATGGCGGCCCCGCTGCCTCAGTGTGATCGGCGCAGCATGGCGGTCAGGAAGCTGGTGCCATTGTCGAGCGGGTCCAGGCCGAACACTTCGGCGAGCGTCTGGCCCAGGTCCGAGAAGCTCCGCCTGGTGCCGAGGTCAACGCCCGGGTTCACGCGCGTGCCGTAGGCCAGCACCGGCACGAACTCCCTCGAGTGGTCGGTGCTCGGTGTCGTCGGGTCATTCCCGTGGTCAGCGGTCAGCACGAGCAGGTCGTCCTCGTGAAGCAGGGGCAGCAAGGTTTCGAGTCTCGCGTCGACCTGCTCGAGGTTGGCGGCGTAGCCGGGCGAATCGTTGCGGTGCCCGAACTTCGTATCGAAGTCGACCAGGTTGGCGAAGATGAACCCCTCGGGCGTCTCGGCCATCGCGCGCACGACGGCATCCATTCCGTCGGCGTCCGACACCGTGTGGACGGCGCGACCGACGCCCTTCCCCGCGAACAGATCGGCGATCTTGCCGATGGCCACGACCATGATCCGGGCCGCAGTCAGGCGATCGAGCAGCGTTTCCTTGAACGGCGACAGCGCATAGTCATGGCGATTGCTCGTGCGCGTGAAGCGGCCGGGTTGACCAACGAACGGGCGCGCGATCACGCGTCCGAGCCCCATGCCGCCGACGAACATGCCGTAGGCGATCTCGCAGATGCGGTAGAGCTCCGGCACGGGAATGACGTCCTCGTGCGCGGCAATCTGGAACACGCTGTCGGCCGACGTGTACACGATCGGGAGGCCCGTCCGCATGTGCTCCGGTCCGAGGTCGTCGATGATCTGGGTGCCTGACGCCGCGATGTTGCCGAGTGTTCGGCGCCCGATCCGTTGTTCGAACTCCCGCATCGCGTCGGCCGGGAACCCGAGGGGGAAGACGGGGAACGCGCGATCGAGCACGAGGCCCATCAGCTCCCAGTGGCCGGTCACGGAGTCCTTGCCGGGAGACCGCTCGGCCATGCGTCCGAAGGCAGCTGCCGGGTGCAGGGTCCTGGCCACTCCGTTGAGCGACAGGATGGAGCCGATCCCCAGCCGGCTGAGCGTCGGGATCCGAAGCGGCACCTGCGCGGCGAGGTTGCCGAGCGTGTTGCTGCCCTGGTCCCCGTATTCTGCGGCGTCGGGCAGCTCGCCGACACCGAGGCTGTCGAGCACGATGACGATGGCGCGCCGGAAGGGAGTGACGGGCATCAGGGATCGCCGAGCCGGGAGGCGGCCTGGACGAAGCAGCCGCCCGCCCGCTATTGATGGTGTCCGAAGTAGTTGCCGATCGATCGCGGCGACCGGATGCTGGCGATGGCGTGCTTGAAGATCAGCTGGTCGTTCCCGTCGTGCTCGACGACGACCGCGAATCGATCGAAGTTCTTGATTCGCGCCTCGACGTCCGAGCCGTCCATGAGGTGAATCTGGACCAGCAGGCGCTCCCGCCGGATGAAATTCAAGAAGGCATCCTGGATGTTGGGTTGGGCTGGCGGCGGCGACGACTTGGGCTCAGCGCTCTGCGGCATGCGGTGGGTCCTCCTGCAGTCGATCGAGCATTCCGTCACGCGCCAGCCTCGACTGCACGATTTGAGCGGACTCGTCGATCGTGTCCGGATGTTCTCCGACGTCGTGAATCCATCTCAGATTAGGCTCTTTGCGAAACCAGATCAACTGCCGGCGGGCATATCGACGCGTCTCCTGCACGATCGCGGCGCGCGTGTCGGCCTCGTTTCGCAGACCGCGGAGATGCTCCATGACCTGCCGGTACCCGAGCCCCGCGAGCGATCGCGAGCCTGCCGGCACGCCGCGCGCGAGCAGTCCCCTGACCTCGTCGACGAAGCCCCGCTCGAGCTGTTGATCCACTCGCCGCGCAATCCGGGCGGTAATGGCGGGCCACGGCGGGCGCAACCCGATGGCCACCACGTCGCAGTCAGGAAGCTCCGACCGCGTGTTGGCGAAGTGATCGGTCAGGGTCCGGCCGGTTGCGAAGTACACCTCGAGTGCGCGGACGATGCGCACGAGGTCGCGCGGCTGTATGCGGACGGCCGAACGGGCATCGATGTGCGCAAGCAGCCGGTGGAGCCGCTCGACCCCTCTCGTTCCGGCGAGCCGCGAGAGGCGCTCGCGCAGGCGATCGTCGCGTGCCGGTCCGGGGAACAACCCGCGCGTCAGCGCACGATAGTAGAAGCCCGTGCCGCCCACGAGAATCGGCAGGCGTCCGCGGCGGAAGCTGTCCCTGACGGCCTGCGAGGCCTCGCGGACATAGTCGGCCGCCGAGAACGCAGCGGACGGCTCGACAAGATCGATCAGGTGATGGGGAATTCCGCGGCGATCGGCCTCCGGGACCTTGTCGGTGCCGATATCGAGCCCCCGGTACACGGCCGTGGAATCGCAGCTGAGAATCTCGCCGTCGAAGCGCTCGGCCAGCGCGAGGCCGAGCGCGCTCTTTCCGGAGGCCGTCGGCCCGAGCACGGCAACCAGTGTCGCGCGCGGAGATCCGGGGCCGGATTGAAGGCTGGTCACCGGAGTTTCGTCAGCACCCACACCACGAGCGCGGTCAGCAGGACGAGCCAGCCGAGCTGCTGCGCCCTCGTCGGAAGACGCATCATCAACCCGGAGGCGTCTCGTTGTAGAAGAACGTGACCGTGAAGAACGCGCGCTCCGACGGGTACTCGGGCGGCAGCGGGTAGGTCGGATTCGAGGCCGCCAGAGCGTTGAACGACGAATTGTTGAAGCCCTCGACCGGGCACGGGCCGACGACCGTCAGATCGGTGATCCGGCCGTCCTTGTGCACGTTGAACGTGACCACGACGTGGCCCCGCATCGACATCGCCGCGTAGGGGATGTCCCAGTTGCGCTTGATCTGGGCGATGAACCGGCGCACCCAGGGACCAAACTCCACGCCTTTCGTGTCGAACTGGATCGCCGGCCCGAACATGTTGGCGCCACCCTGCGGGTTGTCGAAGATCTGCGCGGGCACGTAGCGCTGGATGTCACGCAGCGCTTCCCCGAGGCTGCCGCGCGCGCCGGCGCCCCCCCCGCCGTTCATCGGGCGCGAACCCTGCTCGAGGTTCTTCCGGATCGCTGCGAGGGCGTTGCTCTCGGAGGAATGGCCGGGTCCGGGCGGCGGGCTGCTGGCGCTGTTGTCCTGCTGCTGCTCCGCCTGGGTCGACGAGGGCGCGGGCGCGACCTCGACGCGCTCGGGCGTGTTGCCTCGCGAGTAGGGCATCGCGTTGGTCGGGTTCGGGGCACGTTCGACCGTCCGCGCGTTCCGGTCCAGGTCGGAGGCGTCCGCGCGAGGCTGCACGGGCCGCGTCGCAGGAGTGTCGAGCCTGGGCTGGACGAAGACGAAGCGCCTGGCCTCTTTCTCGCGCTCCCGCGCCAACGCATCCTGTTGCGCGACCGTCAGCGGCACCACGGCCGAATGACCGATGGGCGGCATCAGCACGAAGGCGAGCGCCACGACCAGGTGGAAGACCAACGAGAGCAGCACACCCTCGCGCCACGACATGGCGCCGCCGATTCCGTAGATGTCCGGGTGCCCTTCCTCGAAGTCGAAGTACATCAATAACCTTCAAGAATTATACCACCGGGGTCGAAGGCCGAATCGGAGCGGGCTACGCGTGCGGCGCCAATGCCCGACCGCTCGTACGCGTGATCGAGGCGTCCTTCCGTGCCGTGTACAGATAGACGACGCCGAGGGCCAAAGGGACGGCATCGACCCGATCGAATCCGGCGTCGCGCAGCTGGGCCTTCACGCGATCCGGCTCGGCAAAGCTCGCGACCGACGCAGGGAGGTAGGCATACGCGGAGTCGTGGCCGGAGACGAGCCGGCCGATGAGGGGGAGGACGCGACGGAGGTACCAGAAATAGAGCGAACGCAGGACCGGGACGCGGGGCCGCCCGAACTCCAGCATGGCGAATCGTCCGCCCGGCGCGAGCACGCGCCAGACTTCAGCGAAGGCCAACTCGGGCTCGGAGACGTTCCGGATGCCGAACGCGACGGTCGCCGCGTGGATCGCCTCGGACCGAATCGGAATCTTCGTGACGTCCGCCCGCGCCAGTCCGACGACATCCTCCCGTCGCCTCCGGGCGATCTTTCCGGCCGCGAGGGACAGCATCCGGCCGGCGAAATCCAGTCCCACCACGCGAGCGGGCGCGGGGTGCGCGTCGGCTGCCGCCAGGGCGAGATCGGCGGTGCCGGTGCACAAGTCGATGATCGTCTCCCCTCCACGCAGGTTCAGGGCGGCGACGGCGCGCGTTCGCCAATGAATGTCCAGGCCCGCGCTCAACAGGTGGTTGAGCAGGTCGTAGCGGGAGGCAATCGCGTCGAACATCCCGGCGATCCGGCCGGGATCCTTGTCAGGACCGATCGGCGAGAGGTCGCTCACCGCGCGACCTGTCCGGTCCACGCCTGGGTCAGGCGGTGTTCCACCCCCATGGCCTGGAGGATCTTCCCGGCGATGAAGTCGGCGAGATCGTCGAGCGAGCGCGGGAGCTGATAGAACGCGGGCATCGCGGGAAGCACAATCGCTCCGGCCTCAGCACAGAGCACCATGTTCCGCAGTTGCGGGAGGCTCATTGGTGTTTCGCGGGGTACCACGACGAGCCGGCGTCGTTCCTTCAACATCACGTCGGCCGAGCGCTCGACGAGGCTCCGGGAAAGCCCGTGCGCCACGCCTGCAAGCGTCTTCATCGAGCACGGCACGATGACCATTCCGTCGGTCGTGCAGCTTCCGCTGGCGATCGACGCGCCGAGGTCGCGGTTGCTGTGCATCTCGCACGTGCCCGCCCGGACCTCCTCGCCGTATCTCCCCGCGAGATACGCCACCAGGTCCTCGGACCGCGCGGTCTCGCCGAGCTCGTCGTGCATGAGCCGCTTGCCGAACTCCGTGAAGATGAGGTCGAGCCGGCAACCCTCTGCGAGGAGCGCGGCAATCGTGCGCGCGGCGTAGATGGCGCCGCTCGCTCCGGTGACTGCCACCACGAAGCGTCGAGGGCGGGGCGAGGCATCAACTGGCATAGATGGCTGCAGCCGTCGTCAGGAAGTAGAGCAGGCCGACGTACCCGTTGAGATCGAAGGCCCGCTGGACCTGCGAGAGATCGCCTGGAGACACGAGCGAATGCTCGTAGACGAGCAGGAGCGCAACGCCGCCAACGCCCGAGAGGTAGATCCAGCCGAGCCCGGCCGCCCAGCCGAGCCCGGCAAGACACGCGACGGTGACCACGTGGGCGGCGATCGCCAGGCGAAGCGATGCCGGCACGCCGAACCGCTGGGGCACCGACATCAGGCCGTGCGACCGGTCGAAATCGAGATCCTGGCAGGCATAGAGGATGTCGAACCCGCCGACCCACGTCCCGATGGCAACGGCGAGCAGCCACGGCTCCAGGCCGGCACGTCCGCCGGCGGCCAGCCAGCCCCCGAAGGGCGCCACCGCCATCGCCAGGCCGAGAAACGCCTGGGTCGACCAGGTGAAGCGCTTGGCCAGCGAGTACCAGAAGACGATGGCAAGGGCCAGCGGCGAGAGCGCGAAACACAGCGGGTCGAGCGCGTAGGCGGATGCGACGAAGACCGCCGAGGCGGCGCCGACAAACAGGATGGCATCACGGCGGGACAGGCGGCCTGTGGGAAGGTCGCGTGAGGCGGTCCGGGGGTTGAGCGCGTCGAATCGCGCGTCGACGAGCCGGTTGAAGCCCATCGCCGCGCTTCGCGCCGCGACCATCGCGACGAGGATCCAGCCGATCCGCGCGGCCGTGATTGTCACGTGGCGGCCGGCCAGCATCGCCCCGGTCAGCGCAAAGGGAAGTGCGAAGACGGTGTGACTGAGCCGGACGAACGACGCGAATACGCGGAGTTTCTTCAGCACGATCCGCCCTGCTGCTCCAGCCACTGCACCTGCCCCGGAGAGATTCCGCCCACGAGGTATTCTTCCACATCCGAGACGCCGCGCGGAACCTCCACCGCGATCATCTTGGCGGCCGCGCCGATCTTCAGCACGCCGAACTTCCCTTCCATTCCCAACGCCTCAGCCCCGACGCGCGTCGCGCTTTCGATCAACCTCCGCGCGTCGACCCGAGGCGCAATCCGGCGTAGCTCGGCCAGCTCGTCGAAGATACTGAGGCTGGCGACGCTCGCGAGGCTGTCGGTTCCAACAGCGACGCTCGCGCCCGAGGCGTAGAACGCCTCGATCGGAGGCGTGCCGGCGCCGACGTACCGATTGCTGCGCGGGCACGCGACGATGGTCGCCCCGCGAGCGGCGAGCAGCCGCATGGACGACGGTTCGGTCCGAACCGCGTGCACGGCCAGCGTCCGGGGGCGCCAGAACCCCAGCCGATCCAGGTACTCGACGGGACCGCAGCCAGGCGCGACGAATCGCGGGTTCCACGAACCGACCTTCTCGAGCACCTGGCGCCAGCGCCCGGCGCCCGTCATCAGCAGCTCGATCTCTTCGGGCCCCTCCGCCACGTGGATGCTCGACGGCTCGCCGCGGTCGGCCCGCTCCGCCGCGAGCGCCGCAACGAGCTCGGCCGACACTGAGTAGGGCGCGTGTGGCGCGAGAACGACACGCAGATCGGCTCCGGTTTCGACGCGTTCCACGCGGGTGCGAGCTTCAAGGACGGCAAACGACGGGTCCGGGACGTTGAAACCGACCAGCTCGTGAAACACCAGCCCCGCGAGCCCTGCGTCTCGAACCAGATCGACAACGGCCAGCGTGTTGGAGACATCTCCGATCACGCCGGTTCCGCTCGCCGTCATCTCGGCGATGGCAGCACTCGTGGCGGAACGGACGCGATCCGGATCGGCTGCCCGCTTGATGCGCTCACGCATCTGGGCGGTGATCCAGTCGATGAGATTGGAGGACGGCGCGACCACTCCGCGAAGCCACGACAGCTCCAGGTGTGTGTGCGCGTTCACGAGCGCAGGCATCACCGCCCGGTGGCCGAGATCGACGACGATGCGGTCCGATGGATCGGCTGATGCCGGATCGCCCGTCTGTCCGAGGCCGACGATTCGGCCCTGCGCGGTCTCGACCCAGCCGTGGGAAACGGGCGGCTGCGCGATCGGCAGTACCCATCGGGCGCGGTAACGAGGCATGCTCAGGACCCCGGGGCCGCCAGGCCGGCGGCCGGCTCAGGCACGGCTGGCCCGGCGCTCGCGCTCGGCGCGGCTGCGCGCGGCGTAGCGCGAGAGCTCGGCGGGCATCGACGCATCACCCTCGGGCCGCGCCGTGGCCAGCTCGAGCGTCCTCGGCGTGGCCGCCGTGCGGACGAACGGATCGCCGAGCAGCTCGTAGTGCATGTTGCGGCGCTTGGGTGCGAAGCCGGCGTCCTCGATGTTCCGCACGATTTCGAGCTCGTCCATGCAGTAGACTGCGCCTGCCGCCCGCACGACATTCTCTTCGATCATCACGCTGCCCATGTCGTTGGCGCCGAAGCTCAGCGACAGCTGGCCGACCTTTCCGCCCTGCGTGACCCACGATGCCTGGATGTTCTCGAAGTTGTCGAGGAACAGCCGCGAGAGCGCCAGCGTCCGCAAGTAGTCGATCGCCGTCGCCTCCTGTCCCATCAGCGCCGTATGCTCCGGCTGGTAGCTCCACGCGATGAACGCGGTGAACCCGCGCGTCTCGTCCTGCAGGTCGCGGAGCCGCAGCATGTGCTCGACCCGTTCCTCGGGGGCCTCCACCGATCCGAACATCATCGTCGCGGTGGAGCGGAGGCCCGCGTGGTGCGCTCGCCGCATCACGTCGATCCACTCGTCCGCAGTCGCCTTGTTGTAGCAGTTCAACAGCCTGCGAACCCGATCGACCAGGATCTCGGCTCCACCGCCCGGAATACTGTCGAGGCCCGCGGCGACCAGCCGGCGGATGACCTCGGTTGTCGAGAGGCCTGAAAGCCGGGAGATGTGGATGACCTCCGGCGGCGAGAGCGCGTGGAGGCGGAAGGCCGGGTAGCGCTCCTTCACCGCGCGGAAGACGTCTTCGTACCAGTCGAGCGGCAGGTCCGGATTGTGGCCGCCCTGCATGAGTAGCTGTCCCCCGCCGAGCGCAATCGTCTCGTCGATCTTCCGGAAGATCTCGTCAACGCCGAGCACGTAGCCTTCCGGCGACCCGACCGGCCGGTAGAACGCACAGAAACTGCAACGGGCCACGCAGACGTTCGTGTAGTTGATGTTGCGGTCGATGATGTAGGTGACGACGGGATCCGGGTGTTTGCGGAGCCTGACCTCGTGCGCGAGCGTGCCGAGCAGCGAGGTGGGAGCGTCCCGATACAGCTCCATCGCCTCGGCGGGAGCGAGCCTCCCTCCGGATCGAACCGTCGCGATGATCCGGTCGATGGACATCGGCGCTCAGAAGAAGCGGGGCTCGTGGAACGCGGGTGAGAGGCCAAGCCGCCAGGACTCCCGGTAGAACCGCGAGAGGCCGGCCAGTTGAGGTTCGTCGAGCCCGTACTGGATATTATCGCGCAGGTACCTCGCGCCGACAGCCGCCTTTCGCGCGTCCCCGTCGAAGTGCATCCGCGCCACCTCCTCGAGCGCGCCGACGCCTCCGTCGCGCGCCGCGCGCAGCGCATCGGCGTCGCCCGGCATCAACGCGCCGCTCCGGCCGAACCAGCACGCGTAGACGAACGGCAGCCCGGTCCACCCTGTCCACTCGGCGCCAAGGTCCGTCTTCAGGACTCCGGCCTGCTCGTGGTCGAAGAGGAGCGCGGCATCGCCGATGACGAGCGCCCCGTCACATCTCGCCAGCATGATCCTCGGATCCGGCGCCATGTCGAGGAACGCCGGATCGATCTCGAACCGGTTCGCGCAGAGCACCCTGATGAGCGCAACTGAGGTCCTCGAGCTGGTATCGAGCGCGATCGTCCGAATCTCGTCGACCGGGCGGGAGCTGAACAATGCCACCGACTTGACCGGCCCGCACGAGCCGATTCCGATTCCGGGGACGATGCGGTATTCGGGCTCCCGCAGGCCCTCGATCGAGGGTACGAGCCCGAGATCGATGGCGCCCTCGCGAAGGAGCGACGCACAAACCGACGGGAGGTCGAACCGGATCGTGAACCGGTCACGGTGCCGCTCGAGGCCCCAGACGTGCGGCTTCGCGTTGAGGTACCCGACCGCTCCCAGGAGACGCACGCTCATCGCCCGAGTAACTGGTAGCGCCCGTTCCGCTCCACCGGGTCGAGCGACGCGGCGCGGATGTTGCGGCGAATCTCCTCGAGCGCGGCGCGCCGCGGCCCGAGTTCCGCGCCCTCCGCCGGTGACACGCCGTCGACATCGTCGGCGCCGAAGGTCAGGGCGACTTGTGCGAGTTTCGGACCGTAGCGCGACCAGTCGACCTGGATTGACGGTACGCGATCGAGCAGGAGCCGGGAGCACGCGATGAACCGCACGTCCTCGTACCCGGTCGTCGGCGTGGCGGGATCCCACGATTGCGGAAGCGGCGCCAGGCTGGGAATCCCGCCGACGTCACGCTGCAGTGTAGACGCGAGGTCGAGAAGTTTCAGCCTCGTCGGAACGGGAGCGGACCGGCTGAGAGTGACCCGGGCAACCTGGAGTCCGGCGTCGGTGAGTTCGGAGAACGCACGCACGGGGTCGGGAAGATCGTCGAGCGCCGCGTCGCCGACGAGCTCCAGGCCGCCATCGCGCAGCGTTTTCAGCACGTCGGCCAGCGGTGTCCGCTCACGCTCGGCGAGTCGCACGAAATCCTGGAGCGAGAACGCGGAGACCGGCACTCCACCCGCGGATCCCACGACGCGTCGAATCACCGCCAACGCGGCAACCAGCGTGCCGGGAGCGCCGACGATGCGGACCTCGCCGGCCGAAGGTGGAATCTCGAGCGGCCCGTCGGCGATCGGCACCGGCACCTCAGCGACGCGCACGAAGGTGGTGACGGCGCCGTGCTTGCGGCGCCGTGCCTTGTCGGCGAGCATGCCGAGCGTCAGGATGTCGACAGTGGTCGCGACGGCGAGGATTTCGCTCTCGCTGAGCGCCTCACCTCCCGCCAGGCGCTCGGCGTAGTCTGCAATCGGCTCTGTCATGACTGGTCGGTCCGGCCATTTCCCGCGCGCGGCGTCCCGCCAAGCCGGTTCCAGATCTCCAACGCGCGCCGGCCGGCCGCCTCGGTCGTCACCACGCGCCCCGGCCACTGGCGCGTGAACCCTTCCGAGGGCCACTTCCTGGTGGCGTCGATGCCCATCTTGCTGCCGTAGGCGGGCAGATCCGAGGCATTCTCGAGGTCGTCCATCGGGCCCCTGGTGAACTGGATGTCGCGCTGCGGATCCACGTGCGTCCCGACGATCCACGCGACCTGCCGCAGGTTCTGCACATCCACGTCCTTGTCCACGACGACGATGATCTTCGAGAACATCAGCTGGCCGAGCCCCCAGCACGCGTGCATCACCTTGCGCGCGTGGCCGGGATAGCGCTTGTCGATCGAGATGATGACGAGATTATGGAAGATTCCCTCCGGAGGGAAGTTCATGTCAACCAGCTCGGGCAGCGTCTTGCGCAAGACCGGCAGGAAGATGCGCTCGCTGGCCTTCCCGAGGTAGACGTCTTCCTGCGGCGGGATGCCGACGACGGTTGTGTGGTACACGGGCCGGCGCCGCATCGTCAGGCACGTCAGGTGAAAGACCGGGTAGTCATCGGCGAGCGAGTAGAAACCCGTGTGGTCGCCGAAGGGGCCCTCCCGCCGGCGCTCGCCCGGTTCGACGTATCCCTCGAGCACGATGTTGGCCGCAGCCGGTACTTCGAGGTCGATCGTGCGCGCGCGGACCAGCTCGATCCGCCGCCTCGCCAGAAAGCCCGCCAGGAGCAGCTCGTCGAGCCCTTCGGGCATGGGCGCGGTCGCGGCGTAGCAGAGCGCGGGCTCGGCGCCGATCGCCACGGCAACCTCCAGCCGGCGTCCCAGGCGTTCGGCTACGCGATAGTGCTGGGCCCCGCCCTTGTGCTGCTGCCAGTGCATGCCCGTCGTGCGGCCGTCGTACACCTGCATGCGGTACATGCCGACGTTTCGTACGCCGGTTTCCGGGTCCCTGGTGATGACGAGCGGGAACGTAATGTAACGCCCCCCGTCCTCCGGCCAGGTTCTGAGAATCGGGAGCTGATCGAGTGAGCCGTCGGCCTTGACAACCTCCTGGCACGGGCCGTCCCTGACTGTCTTCGGCATCAGATCCCTCAGCCGGCCGAGCATCGGGAGCATCTTGACGGCGTCCATCAGCCCCGCGGGCAAGCTCGGCGTCATCAAGTCGGCGATCTCCGCGGCGAGATCGTCGAGCGACTTGACGCCGAGCGCCAGCGAGATGCGCGCCATCGATCCGAACAGGTTCGTCACGACCGGGATGTCGAACCCGGTCGGCTGCTCGAAGCGCAACGCCGGACCGCCCTCGGGCGACTTGCACGCCACGTCGGTGACCGCAGCGATCTCGAGATCGGGGCTGACAGGTTCGGTCACCCGCATGAGCCACCCGCGCTTTTCGATCGCGTCCAGAAACGCGAGGAGATCGTCAGACATGGCCCATCTGCTCTGTGATCCGCTGCGCCAGCTCGACGGCGCGGCGTCCGTCCTCGGCCCCGACGCGCGGAGGCGCTCCGGAGCGGACCGATTCCGTGAAATCCGCGAGCTCGATCCTCAGCGGTTCGCCCCTGGTCACGTCCAGCTTACCGCCGTCGATTGACGGGCGAGGGCCTGGCCCACGCACCAGCCGGTACTGTTCCGCTTCCTGCGTTCCGTAATCGATCGAAAGGTAGGCGTCACGCTGGAAGAACCTGATCTTCCGGACCCGCTCACGGCTAATCCGGCTTGCCGTGATGTTGGCGACGCATCCGGAGGCGAACCGCAGCCGGGCATTGGCGATGTCGACGCGGCCGGTCAGGACCGGGACGCCGACGGCCTCGAGCGCCGCCACCTCGGACCGCACCACGGCGAGGACGATGTCGAGGTCGTGGATCATCAGGTCGAACACGACGTCGATGTCGAGACTGCGCTCGGGAAACGTGCCCAGGCGATGCACCTCGATGAAGCGCGGGTCGTGAATCGACTGCCACGCCGCCGTCACCGCGGGGTTGAACCGCTCCGTGTGGCCGACAGCGAGGATGGCTCCAGTGCGGCGCGCGGCGGCGATGATCCGCTCGGCCTCGTCGACCGACCGCGCCAGTGGCTTCTCGACGAGCACCGGGATGCCTCGCTCGAGGAACGGGATGGCAACCTCGGCGTGCGACTCGGTCGGGACGGCGACGGTGACGAGGTCCACCGCGTCGATGATCCCGGCGGCGGAGCTGAACGCGGTGCTGCCGCACGCGGCGGCAATCTCGCGGGCCCGCGGTTCGTTGCGATCGACGACGGCGGCGAGCTGCACGCCGTCGAGCTCGGCTAGAATCCGCGCGTGATGCCGCCCCAGGTATCCCACGCCGATGACCGCAGCGCGCAAGGGCTTCCCCGCCACGCCTCTCACCTTCCTTGTTGTTCGAGCGGACGGCCGACAACGGCGATGCCCGCACGGTCGGCCGCCCGGATGATCTCTTCACCGTCGAGCATCAGCGTCCGGCCGGCGTCGACCGACAACGCCGCCGATCCTGCCGCCGACATCGCCGCGATGGTCGCGACGCCGACGACCGGCACGTCGAACCGCATGTCCTGCCGGGGCTTGGCGACCTTGACGATGCACACGCCGGGGCCCGCCAGCCGGCCGGCCCGCGCGATCACTTCGTCGGTCCCCTCCATGGCCTCGACCGCGACGACGGCGCCGGCTTTGACGGCGATCGTCTGGCCGATGTCGAGCCCGGCGATCCGGTCACCCATCGTGTAGCCGAACTCGATGTCCGCCCGCTCAGCCTCGTTCGGCGCCCGTCCAGTCAGACGGCCCGGCCGCGCCAGCAGCGGCGTCAGGAAGGCGGTCGAGTCGAGGAGATCGATGCCGCGGTCCCGCAGGACGTCGGCGATGGCCGAGATCAGCGCGTCGGTGTTCCGGGACCGGAGGCGCATCAGGACCGAGAGCAGCGTCCGGTCGGGAACGATGTTCGAGAAGAGTTTTGCGTGCTTGACCTGGCCGGCCATGACGGCGTGGGACACGCCGGCCTCGCGGAGGATCTCGATGGCGCGCCCGAGCTGGCCGAGCGACACCCAATGCACCTCGGCGCGCGGGTCCCGGCCGGCTTCAGCCTCGATCCTCGGCGACGCCTCCTCCTGCACCGCGATGATCGTGACGCGGTGCCCGAGGCTGCGGGCCGCTTCGAGCACCCGGAACGGGAACATCCCGTTCCCCGCGATCAGACCGAGGTGCATCCGGCCCGCGGGCGCAGGCTCACTCGTCACTCGCGGTGTCCTCGGATCGCCTGACGCTGTGCTTCAGGACGACCCCGCGCTTGGCGGAGCGGATGAACTCGACCATGTAGCGCACTTCCGGGCAATCGAGCTCGCCATCGGCGCTGATGCGCGCCACGGCGCGCGTGGTGTTCAGCTTGGATTGCAGCAGGACCCGGTAGGCCGATTTCAGCTTGCGCACGACCTCGGTCGTGAACCCGCGCCGCACGAGGCCGATGGTGTTGAGACTGTAGATGCGCGCCCGGTTGCCGACCGTCTTCGAGTACGGCAGGACGTCCTTGGTGCAGACCGAGAACCCGCCGATGAAGGCATGCTTGCCGACCCGGCAGAACTGGTGGATGCCCGAGTACGCGCCGACGGTGGCAAAGTCGTCGACCTCCACGTGCCCGGCGAGCGTCGCGCCGTGCGCGAAGATCGTGTCGTTGCCGACGTGGCAGTCGTGCGCCACGTGCGCGTAGGCCATGAAGTAGTTCCGATCGCCGATGGTCGAATGGCCGCCGCCGCCCTTGGTTCCGCGGTGGATCGCCACGTGCTCCCGGAACGTGTTCCCGTGGCCGATCGAGAGGCGCGTCATCTCGCCGCGGTACTTCAGGTCCTGCGGAGGCAGGCCGAAGCTCCCGAACGGATAGATCGTGTTGTCATCGCCGATGTCGGTCCAGCCGTCGATGACGCACGAGGCGCCGACTCGGGTGTTGCGGCCAATCCGGACATGCGGGCCGATGGTGGTGTAGGGTCCGATGACGCTGCCCGGGCCGATCTGGGCGGAGGGATGCACGATGGCCGTCGGATGCACCGTCGCGTCGCCGGGCGCGACCGCCATCAGGAGATCGATTTCCACCACGGTCTGGCCGCTGATGCGCCCCTCGCCCCGCACGCGGACGAGCGGGCCGCGCTTCCGGCCCGCGGTCACTTCCAGCTCCAGCCGGTCGCCCGGCACGACCGGGCGCCGGAACTTTCCGTTATACATCCCGCGAAGCGTGGCGCGCGCGTTGATCACCCCGTCGGGTCCCTGCAGGAGCATCACCGCCGAGAGCTGGGCGAGCGCGTCCATCATCAGGACCCCGGGCATCACGGGCATCCGGGGAAAATGGCCGGGAAAGAAATCCTGGTTGACGGTGACGTTCTTCACGCCCGCGGCCCGGCGTCCGGGCTCGAGCGCCGTCACGGCATCGACCAGATGCAGCGGGTAGCGATGACAGAGCCGATCGAGGATGGCGGAGGCGTCAACGGGAATCGCGAGAGTCGTGGCTAGCACGCGTGGATGGCCCCTCTGCAGGAAAGAGCCCGGCGACGCCTGTCGAGGCGGCGCCGGGCCTCAGGATAGCCGGTCGTCCCGGGACGGTCAGTGCCTGGCCTCCGGGGCGGGTGCCTTCGGCTTGGCCGACATCGTGGCGTCGAACCGCTTGATGAGCTCGGAGGTCAGGTCCAGACCCGGGTCGGCCCAGACAATCCCGCTGTCGATCTGGCTGAACAGGATGTGGAGGCCCTTCTCGACCGCCAGCTGCTGCACGATTGGGCCCAGCTTGCGCTGGAAGTCCATCTGCAGCTCGTTCTGGAGCTCCTGCAGCTCGCTCTGTGCATCCTGCGTCATGCGCTGGATCTCGACCTGGGCCTTGTCGATCTCCCGCTGGATCTGCGCCTGCTGCTCGGAGGACAGCACGACGCTCGTGAGCTTCTTCTGGTTGGTCTCGACCTGCTTGTTCTTCTCGGCCAGCTCGTTGGCCTTCTTGGTCCGCAGCGCCTCCAGCCTCGTTGACAGGTTCTTCCCCTCGACGGAATTGCTGGCGATAGCCTGGACGTTGATGTATGCGTATTTGGCGCCTTCGGGGAACTTCGCAGTAGGGGCGGGCGGGGCGGGCGTCTGGGCCGCCGGTGGCTGCGCCGGCGGCGTCTGCGGCGCCGCCGGCTTCGGGACCGGGGGCTTCTGCACTGGCGGCTGCTGCTGAGCCGCGGCGAGGCCGGCGACCAGAATCACGCCGAGCAATGTCGAGGCTACCGTGGAGACTTTCATTCGTCGAATCCCTTTCATCTCAAGTCCGGATCGTTCTTCTCGAGCGGCCGCCCCGGTCCGGCGCCAGCGCCGCGCCATCAGCCTATACTAGAACGTGGATCCCACCGCGAACCTGAAGACGAACGCCTTCTGCGGCAGCAGCTGGTTGTCGAGCACGCCCTTGCGCTGCGGGTTCCACGCGAAGATCAGCCGGAACGGCACGTTCAGGACCGGCATGAAGAACCGGATTTCGGCGCCGGTCGACGTCTTGAAGTCGCTGAGGCTGACCCTCGACCTCTCAGGCTGCACCTGGCCAGCATCGTAGTAAAGCACCAGCCGGACCGGCCCGGCAATCGAAATCAGGTACTCGGCGTTGAAGAGCAGGCTGGTACTGCCGCCGAGGACCAGGCCCGACGCCAGGTCGCGCGGCCCGATGCTGCGCAGATCGAAGCCGCGAACACTGTACTCGCCGCCGAGGAACAGCCGTTCGAAGATCGGGAGCGTCTTGGTCCTGCCGATGGGCTTGACGTAGATGAACTGCCCGCGCAAGCCGATCGACGTGCGCCTGGTCGTTTGGATGTACCAGACGCCTTCGAGGGTCGGCTTGAGGAACGCCGTGTCGCCGCCGATGCCGGCCACATCGAGCGCCAGCGAGTAGCGGCGACCGCTGTTGGGGAAAATCGGGTTGTCCACCGTGTTGTAGACCACGCTCGGCGTGATCTTGCTCACCGTGCGCCGGCCGCCCTGGCCGAGCAGCAACGAGTCGGCCAGGTAGGGATTCGACGCCGTCAGCTCAGTCGCGGACATCTGCGCGTAGGTCACCGGCTGATAGTCGGTATTGGTATACCCCGGCGTCGTCGCCCCGGCGTCGAGCGTGAACATCGGAATCGGCTTCAGGAAGTAGTCCTTGTTCAGGTCCTTGATCTGAACCCGTTCCAGGCTGTAGTTCATGAAGGCGCGCGTGTAGTCCCGAACCTGGAATCCGCCGACCAGGTTCATCCCCGTCGAGCCTTCGGTGTAGACGCCGACATACTTGAGCTCGCGCTTGTAGAGATCGAATCCCGCCGTGATCGGCCGATCGAACATGAAGGGCTCGGTGAACGCCAGCTGGTACATCTTGGCGCGCTGGCCCTGCTGGAGCGAGAGCGTCAGGGTCTCGCCGCGGCCCATGAAATTCGCGGTCTGGAACGAGAGCTGGCCGAACACGCCCTCGTATTGCGACACGCCGGCGCCGAAGTTGATCTGGTTCCGGTTCTGCTCCTCGAGCTTCAGCTTGACGTCGACCTTGTTGTCCGTGCCCGGCACTTTGTCGACGTTCAGGTCCTTGCCGCCCTCGAGCTGCTTGAAATAGCCCAGCTGATTGAGGCGCTTGATGCTCATCTTCAGCGCTTCGGTATTGAACACGCCGCCCTCGTAGAGCCGCACCTCGCGCCGGATGACCGGATCGCGCGTCGTCGTATTCCCGGTGAAGACGATGCGGTTCACGAAGTATTGCTTCCCTTCCTGCATCCGCATGACGACATCGACATACGGCGCGATCTTGGAGGCGGCCACGGCTTTGGCGGCCGCCGCGCGCGCTTCCGCGTAGATCTGCGCGGTCGTCTTCGGCCCCGCAGGCTGCGGGGGGGCCGGCGGAGGCGGCGTGGCCGGCGTTGAGGCCGGAGGGGCGGCCGGGTCGGCCGGCGTCGAGGACGGGGCGGCGGCGCCTGGTGCGGCCGGCCCGGAACCATCGCCGGAGCCGGCAGCGGGCATGTCCCTCGGCTTCAAGTCCGGGTACGCGGTGAATTCCCAGTATCCGACCGAGCCGTAGATCTCGCGGGCCTTGTCCAGGGCCTTCTTGATCTTCTTCTCGTTGTAGAACTCCCCGTTCTTGACCTTGAAGATGTCATTCAGCGCTTCGGGCTTGAGCACGGTGCTGCCGTCGAAGGTGAAGCTCCCGACGCGATAGCGGCCGCCCTCCTGAACGGGAATCCGAAGCTGGATGTAGCGCGTCTTGCCGTCCTTCGAGTCCTGGAGGGTCTTGAGCTCCGGCTGTCCGATCCGGGCGGCCACGTAGCCCTTGCCGCGGTAGTACTCCGTGATGGCCTCGGCGTCCTCTTCGAACTTGGCAGCCTGGTAGGTTCCCCTCCCGGTGATGAACGAGAGGAAGTTCTGCTCCTTGTTGCTTTTCATCTGGCCCCGGAGCGTACCGGACCCGGTGGCTTTGTTCCCGACGAATTCGATGCTTCGAATGCGGACTCTCGGACCTTCGTCCATGTTGAACGTGAGGTGCACGAGCTTGGGCCCGCCGGGCATCTCGGTGATGGTGTGCGTGACCTTGGCGTATTCGTAGCCCTTCTCGGCGAACATCTGGCGGACGATGCCCTCGACGCGCCGGATGAGACCGGGATCGACGAACGAGTCGAGCTGGATCCGCACGCCATCGTCCCGGAGTTTCTCTTCGATCTTGGACTGCTCGAGCTTCTTGCTGCCGGTGTAGTCGACAATCTTGACGCGGTGGCGTTCTTCCAGGTTGTAGATGACGTGCTTGGCCGCCACGCCGTTCGGGTACGGCGCGTCCTTCACCTCGACCCACAGGTTGTCCAGGAACGTCGTGTCCCACAGCCGGCGGAAATCGTCCAGGATCGCCTGTTCGCTGTACGGCACCCAGACCCCGTCCGAGGGGCGGCTGGGGAGGGCCTGGAGGTAGAACTGATAGGTCGACGGGTCGATGACCGACGTGTTGGCCTGAGTCGGAAACCGCAGCTCGACAAACCGCAGCAAGACCGGAGAATCAGGGGGAGGCACCCGGACCGGCTGGGTCGCCGCCGCCTGGCCGGGCGCTGGCGCCTGAACCGGGGTGGCCGTCTGGGCCCCCGCCGGAAGGACCGGACCGGCCAGCACGGCGGCCAGAACGATGAATCCACCGAACCTGTTCATTGCAAACGATTCCTGTCGCCCGCAAGGGCCCTGCAAGTCGTTGACGGCTCGGGCGCTGGCGCCGGCGTGCCCCCCAAGGTGACCCGGCCACGCCGCCCCGGCGAACCCGATCAGGTTAGTTTACTAGGTTTTAGACGCTTGGAGCCAGCGGCCGGCCTTCGGAAACCGTCTGGGCCTGACGGCATTTCAAGACGTCGCCGTCGAGGTAGACCTCCACGTCGCCCGCGTGCAGCTGCCCGCGGATGAGCTCATCGGAGAGCGGGTCTTCCACGTAGCGCTGGATGGCCCGGCGGAGCGGCCGCGCCCCGTAGGAGCGGTCGCGGCAGGTCACGCTGATGATCCAGTCCACCGCCTCCGGATTCAGGCCGACGCGGAGCCGCCGGTCGACCAGGTTCCGGTTCAGTTGTTCGACGAGCAGCAGGAGAATCCGGCGCAGATCGTCGTCGCCGAGCGGATCGAAGACGATGATTTCGTCGATCCGATTGATGAACTCGGGGTTGAAGGTCCGTTTGACCTCGCTGATGACCAGGTCCGAGACGCTCTTGTTCACGCCCTGCGCGTCGGCGGACTGGAAGCCCATCGAGCCCTTCTTCTGGATGAAGCGGGCGCCGATGTTCGACGTCATGATGACGATCGCGTTCTTGAAGTTGACGCGATTGCCCAGCCCGTCGGTCAGGTGGCCATCCTCGAAGACCTGCAACAGGATGTTGAAGATGTCGGGGTGCGCCTTCTCGAATTCGTCGAGCAGCACCACCGAGTAGGGATTCCGCTTGATCTTCTCGGTGAGCTGCCCGCCCTCGTCGTGGCCGACATAGCCCGGCGGGGAGCCGATGAGCTTCGACACCGAGTGCTTCTCCATGTACTCCGACATGTCGAAGCGCACCAGGGCGTTGTCGCTCCCGAAGAGCAGGTTGGCCAGAGCGCGCGCCAGCTCGGTCTTGCCGACCCCGGTCGGCCCGAGGAACACGAAGCTGCCGACCGGGCGGTTGGGGTTCTTCAGTCCGGCCCTCGACCGGCGAATCGCCCGCGAAAGGGCCGAAATCGCCGGCTCCTGGCTGATGACCCGACGGTGCAGCTCGGCTTCCATCCGCAGCAGCTTGTCCCCTTCGTCCTGGTTGATCGAAGCGAGCGGAACGCCGGTCCACTTGGACACGACTTCGTCGATCTCCTGGCGCCCGACGATCGGGTGGCGGCTTGGCGGGGTGGTCTCGAACTTGGCGACGCCGGCTCCCGGCTCCCGGGCGCCCATTTCCTGCTCCCGGTAGTAGAGAGGACGGTCGTACTGGAAGCCGGCCACGGCCGGTTCGGCCGTTTCCTCCACGGCAGCGCGCACGCTCCGGTTGACCTCGCTCAGGCCGTCGGCGTCGACCGCGCCGCGGAGCTTCGCCCGCGCCCCGGCCTCGTCGAGCAGGTCGATGGCCTTGTCGGGAAGGAACCGGTCCGTGATGTAGCGGCTCGACTGGTAGACAGCGGCCTCGATGGCCTCCTGCGTGTACTCCACGTCGTGGAACGACTCGTAGCGGTCCTTGATGCCAAGCAGGATCGTGACGGTCTGCTTCTCGTCCGGCGCGTCGACCTTCACGGCCTGGAACCGCCGCTCGAGCGACCGGTCCTTCTCGATGTACTTCCGGTACTCGGCGGGCGTTGTCGCCCCGATGCAGCGGATCTCGCCGCGCGAAAGTGCCGGTTTCAGGATGTTGGCGGCGTCGAGAGACCCTTCGGCCGAGCCCGCGCCGACCAGGGTGTGCAGCTCATCGATGAACACGATGACGTTCGGGTTCTCGGTGAGCTCCTTCATGATGGCCTTGAGGCGTTCCTCGAACTGCCCGCGGTACTTGGTGCCCGCGACGATGAGCGAGATATCGAGGGCGAGGATGCGCTTGTCGGCGAGGAAATGCGGCACGTCCCCGCAGACTATTTTCTGGGCCAGCCCTTCGACGATCGCGGTCTTTCCGACGCCGGGCTCGCCGATGAGCACGGCGTTGTTCTTCGTGCGCCGGCAGAGGACGTGCTGCACGCGCTCGAGCTCCTCGTCGCGCCCGACCAGGGGATCGAGCGAGTTGCGCGCGGCCAGCTCCGTCAAATCGCGGCTGAATTCGGCGAGCAGGGGCGTTTCCTTGACGCGCGCGCCCTGGGACTTTTCGTTCAGGAGCGCGACCACGTCGTCGCGTACGGTGCCCAGCCGCATCCCCTTCTCCATGAGGATGGCGGCGGCGACCGAGCGCTCCTCGCGCAGGATTCCGAGCAGCAGGTGCTCGGTGCCGATGTAGTTGTGCAGCAGGCGATCGGCTTCCTCCGCCGCATTCTGCAACGCCCGCTTGGTCTCGGCACTGAAGGGAATCTCGACCGAGGTGGAGACCTTCTCGCGGAACACCGTGCGCCCCTCGATGTCCTTCCGGATGTGCTCGAGGGACACGTGCGACCGCGCGAAGATCCGGCTGGTCAGGCCTTTGCCCTCCCTGATGAGCCCGAGCAGAAGGTGCTCGGTTTCGATTGACACACTGCCAAGTTGACTGGCTTCGTAACGGGCGAAGAAGAGAACCCGTCGAGCCCTCTCTGTGTATCGTTCGAACATCCAAAGACTCGCGGAAACACCCGAATTGTAGGTGACTGCTCTAGTGACCTGATTATACGGCAAAGACGGAGGCGGACCAATCCGGCCGTGAGTGGTCCGCGATCCGAACGTGCGGAAGGCGCGTCAGCTTACGCCGATCCGAGCCGGCCGTCGGCGAGCCGCAACACCCGGTCGCAGGTCCCGGCCAGCCGCATGTTGTGCGTGGCGATGACGGAGGTCAGGCCGTGCTCCCGGTGCATCTCCCGGAGCAGGTCCTGCAGGCGATCGGCAGTCTGCTCGTCCAGATCGCCGGTCGGCTCGTCGGCGAGGAGCAACGACGGCCTGGTGACGAGCGCCCGCGCGAGTGCGACCCGCTGCTGCTCACCTCCCGACATGGCGCCGGGCCGGTGTGTGAGCCGGTCGTCGAGCCCGACGCGCCGAAGCAGGAGGTCCGCCCGGCGGCGGGCCTCGGTGACCGCCACTCTGGCGATGCGCAGTGGCATTTCCGCGTTCTCGAGCGCGCTGAACTCGGGAAGCAGGTGGTGGAACTGGAAGACGAATCCGATGTGGCGATTGCGGAACGCGACCAGCGCGGCGTCGCTCAGGGAATCGAGCGCCGTCTCGCCGATCCTGACCGCCCCCCGGTCGGAGCGATCGAGCCCGCCGAGCACGTGGAGCAGCGTGCTCTTGCCGACGCCCGACGCGCCGACGATCGCCACCATCTCGCCGGCCGCCACCGCCAGGTCCAGACCGCGGAGCACGACGAGGCGGTCGGCGCCGACCGGGTAGCTCTTGTGGAGATCGGTGACGGACAGGAACGCCATGGTCGGGCTATCCGTATCGGAGGGCTTCCGCGGGATCGAGTTTCGCAGCCTGCCGCGAGGGATAGAGGGTGGCGACGAAGCAGACGGCGATCGCGCTGATGATGACGACCACAAAGTCGGCTGGCAGGATGACGAACGGCACATACGCGATCTGGTACACGTCGATCGGCACATGGATCAGCTTGTACTTGTCGAGCACGAAGCTGAGGCCGCAACCGGCGGCCGCGCCGAACGAGGTTCCCACCAGCCCGATGATGAGACCCTGGAGCATGAAGATGACCATCACCGCCCGCGACGAGGCGCCCATCGTCTTCAGGATGGCGATGTCGCGGCTCTTCTCCATCACCAGCAGCACGAGCGAGGCGACGATGTTGAGGGCGGCGACCATGACGATGAGGCCGATCGTGATGGAGATGGCCATCTTCTCGAGCCAGAGCGCCGAGAAGAGCGCCTTGTTCATCTCGGCCCACGTCTGGGTGAGGTACAGCTTGCCCTCGCTGGACGCGATCTGCTGGGCGATGGCCGGCGCCAGGTAGATGTCGTCGACGCGCAACTCGATCATCTCCACCTGCGCGCGATCGAGCAGCCTCCCGGCGGTCGCGAGCGACACGAAGCCGTAGGCGCTATCGAACTCGTACAGGCCCATCGTGAACTGCCCGACGACGCGGAACCGGCGCTGGCGCGGCATCACGCCCATCGGCGTCAGCGTGCCCTGCGGCGTCAGCAGCGTGACCTCGTCGCCGTCCGTCACCTCGAGCGACTTGGCCAGATCGGTCCCGATGACGATGCCGGGCAGGCGGGAATCGTCGGCCGCCTGGGCAATCGCCTCGATGCGTCCGCTCCGCATGCTGCGGCCGATATCGGTCACGCCCGATTCGAGCGCCGGGTCGATGCCCTTGATCGTGATGAAGGCTTCCTGCCGCCGGCTGGAGATGAGGGCCTTTCCGAGGACGGCCGGCGCCGCCCCGATGACGTGGGGAATCGACCGGAGCTTGCGGGATTCCGCCTGGTAGTCCGGCACGCCACCCGCACGGAGGACGAAAATATGGGCCGTCGCCCCGAGAATGCGATTGCGGAGTTCCTGCTGCAGGCCGGTCATCAGCGCCAGCGCGACGACGAGCGCCATCACGCCGACGCCGACGCCGAGCGTCGAGAAGAAGGAGATGACGGAGATGAACGCCTGCTTTCGGCGGGCGACGAGGTAGCGAAGCGCGACGTGCAGTTCGAAGGGCACCCTGGTCACTCCGCCGGGGGTTTCATCAGCGGGAACAGGATCACGTCGCGGATGGACGGGCTGCCCGTCAGGATCATCACGAGCCGATCGACGCCGATGCCTTCGCCGCCCGTCGGCGGCAGGCCGTACTCGAGGGCCGTCAGGTAGTCCTCGTCCATCGCGTGGGCCTCCTCGTCGCCGCGCTGGCGCTCGGCGATCTGCTGCTCGAATCGCCGCCGCTGCTCGGCCGGATCGTTCAGCTCGCTGAAGGCGTTGGCCACTTCGAACCCGCCGACGTAGAGCTCGAACCGCTCGACGGTGTCGGGATCGTCGGGGCGCTGCTTCGAGAGCGGCGACACCTCCGTGGGGAAATCGTACACGAAGGTCGGCTGCATGAGCGATTCCTCGCACAGCGCCTCGAAGATCTCGGTCGTGATCTTGCCGGCGCCCGCGCCGCCGGTGATTGCGATGCCGAGCCTGGCAGCGAGCGCCGTCACCGCGTCGCGATCGCGGAACGTCCCGGGCGGCACCTCGGCACCGAGCCGCCTCGAAGCAGCCTCGCGCGCAGCTTCCCGCAGCGAGGTCCGGGCCCAGGGCGGCGCGAAGCGGATCGTCTGGCCGGCAAACGTGCACGTGTCGGCGCCGGTGGCCTCGATCGCGACGGTGCTGATGAGCTGCTCGGTCATCTCCATCAACTCACGGTAGTCGGTGTAGGCCTGGTAGAACTCCATCATGGTGAATTCGGGATTGTGCTGCGTCGAGATGCCCTCGTTCCTGAAGTTCCGGTTGATCTCGTACACGCGCTCGATTCCGCCGACCGTCAGCCGCTTCAGGTAGAGCTCGGGCGCGATGCGCAGGAACAGATCGATGTCGAGCGCGTTGTGGTGCGTGATGAACGGCCGCGCCATCGCGCCGCCGGCGATGGGCTGCATCATCGGCGTTTCGACCTCCAGGAATCCGCGCCCGTCCATGAAGCGGCGGATCGAGGCGAGCACCCGGCCCCGGACCTCGAACACGCGCCGCGAGTCCGGATTGACGATCAGGTCGAGGTACCGCTGGCGGTACCGGATTTCGATGTCCTGGAGGCCGTGCCACTTCTCGGGAAGCGGC
Source organism: uncultured Acidobacteriota bacterium (assembly GCA_963695795.1). Taxonomy (GTDB): domain Bacteria; phylum Acidobacteriota; class Vicinamibacteria; order Vicinamibacterales; family JAKQTR01; genus CAVOHU01. Next base: position 690,210 of record CAVOHU010000006.1, read on the forward strand.
CTGAGGCACTTCGAGAGGAACACGAGCTTCGAAGCCCAGATGGTCAGCTCGTTGGTCTTCGTGCGGAACACGCGGCCGGCGACACCCACGAAATCGCCGACGTCCAGCAGTTTGAAGACACGGTAGTCGAGATCGGGAAGCGAGTCCTGCCTGATGTACGCCTGGATCCTCGCGCGGCCGTCGGTCAGCACGAGGAAGCTCGCCTTGCCGAAGCTGCGCAGCGCAACGATCCGCCCGCTGGTCGTCGTCTCGGGGCGCGAGGCCTCGAGATCGTCGTGGCTGCTGGCCGCGTGCGCGCCGACGAGCGCCTCGATGGTGTCGCTCCGGTCGAATCTCCGGGGGTAGATCTCCACCCCGAGCCGGTCGAGCTCGGCCAGATTCGATCGCCGCTGCTGAGACTGCTCGTTGTCGTCGATCATGACGTCTGATCCGCCAGGCCACGATGAATGGCGTCGAGCACGCCGTTGATGAAACGGATGGCGTCCGCCTGGCTGAAGGTCCGGGCCAGCTCGAGCGCCTCGTCGATCACGACGCGCGGCGGGTTCTCGCGATCGTGGGCCAGCTCGAAGATGGCCAGCCGGAGGATCAGCCGATCGATGATGGCCATTCTCGACAGGCGCCAGTGCTGCGCGTGGGCTTCGATGAGCGTGTCGATCGCGGCCAGGTGGTCGATCGTTCCCAGGAAGAGCCGTTCGGCGAAGATGCGGCCCCGGGGCGTCACCATCTCAGAGGCGGGCTGACCGATCTTCCAGAACGACGAGGTCACCTCTCCCGGCGGCGCCTTGGTCAATTCCCATCCGTAGAGCATCTGGAGCGCCGCCTCGCGCGCCCGCCGGCGGCCGCCACGCCGGATGGGGGCGGCGCCCGCCGCTCGGGACTTCGCCGCAGGCGTCACGCGCCGGCTCCATCCGCGGGGCCGATCGATCGCAGCTTCCGCTCGAGTGTCGCCATGCGCACCGCGGCGATCGCCGCTTCCCAGCCCTTGTTCGCCGGGCCGGGCACGGCACGCTCGAGCGCCTGTTCGGCCGAGTTGGTCGTCAGCACGCCGAACGTCATCGGCACGCCGGTCGCGATCGAGGCGCTCATGATCCCCTGCGACACGGCCTCCGAGATGTACTCGAAGTGAGGGGTCTCCCCCCTGATGAGGCAGCCGAGGCAGACGATGGCATCGAAGCGGCCGGTCGCGGCGGCCGCCCGCGCCGCCTGCGGAATTTCGAACGCGCCGGGAACCTTGATGACGTGGACCCGTGCCGGGTCTGCGCCAGCCGATGACAGCGCGTCCAGCGCGCCCGACTGCAGTCGATCGGTCACGAAGTCGTTGAACTGCGACACCACCACTGCCAGGCGCAGGTGGCGCGCGTCGTCCGATCCGTGGATGAGATTCATCAGCGAGGATCACCCGAGCCGGACGTCCAGGCAGGTCGAAGCGTCGCCGCCCGGCGCCGGTCTATTGTCCCGTGAACGCCGGCGGCCGCTTCTGCAGGAACGCGGCGGTGCCTTCCCGCATGTCGGAGGTCGAAGCCACGACACCGAAGAGCGCCGCCTCGAGCCGGCAGCCGTCGGCCTGCGACATGCCCTGTCCCCTCGCGATGGCTTCGATCGCGCATCGAATCGCGACGGGGGCGCTTTCCGCGAGCACCTTCGCGAGCTGGCGGGCTTCTGCCGAGAGCGACGCCGCCGGTACGACGCGATTGACGAGCCCGATGCGGTACGCCTCGTTCGCGTCGATCGTCGCGCCCGTCAGGATGAGATCCATCGCGCGACCGCGCCCCACGAGCCGCGTCAGCCGCTGCGTGCCCGCGAAGCCGGGAATCAATCCCAGCTTGATTTCCGGCTGGCCGAACTTTGCCGTCTCCGACGCCAGTCGAAGGCTGCAGGCCATCGCGAGCTCGCACCCTCCGCCGAGCGCGTAGCCGTTGACGGCCGCGACGACCGGCTTGCCCAGGTGCTCGATCCCGTCGAAGATCCGCTGGCCCATGAGCGCGTATTCCGAGGCGGCCACCGGCGTGAGCGTCGCCAGCTCGTTGATGTCCGCGCCGGCGACGAACGCCTTGTCGCCCGCGCCGGTCAGGATGACGGCGCGAACCGACGCGTCCGCCTTCACCTCGGCCATCACCTCGTCCAGCCGGGCGAGGGTGGCGCGACTGAGCGCGTTGAGGACGCGCGGGCGGTTCACGCTCACGATCGCGACCGCGTGGTCCCGTTCGACGACGACCAGATCGTCACTCATCGGCAGTTCGTCTCCCGCGCGAAAGTATACTCCACGCCCAGAGCATGCTCGCCGCGATGAAACCGCCTCCGGCGTCGGCGGCCATGTCCAGGACCTCGTAGGCGCGGCCCGGCACGAATCGCTGGTGCAGCTCGTCGGTATAGCCGTAGATCGCGCACACCGCGGTCACCACAATCACCGAGAGCAGGTTCAATCGGGCGAGCCGGCCTTTCGAGACCGCCCAGCTCAACAGCAGCCCGAGAACCCAGAACGCTCCAAGGTGTTCGAGCTTGTCCGACGGATTCCCCGGCAGCTCCGGCAACAGCGAGACCGAGGAAAGCGAATAGAGCAACGCCATGTAGGCCGCCGCCACCAGCCATCGAATCCAGCCTCGATCGACTCTGCGCGGCGCGTCGGTGCCATGGACCTGCGGCGACTCTGGGGATCCGCTCACGAGCTGCACGTCAGAGGGGGAACAGGTAGAGCAGCCATCCGATGACCATGGCCCCCAGCACGAGTCCGCCTGCGATGGCGCCACCCGTCCTGGCCTGTTCGCGCAGGGGATCCCGGAGGAGCGCGCCGGCAACGGCACCGACGCAGAGGGCGAAGACGGCCATCAGCAGGATGTGACTGTGCAGCGCCATGTTCCTCAGTGCATCTTCAGCCTGCGGCTCACTTCCGGCCGCGGGCGATGTCGAAGGCATCGATCACGACGAGCCCGTTGAGCAGTCCGGCAACAATGATGAACGCGTTGCCGTACTCGTAGGTGACCGCGACGACCTGTCCGGCGCCGAGGTGCAGGCCCTTGGCCAGGAGGTAGGGCAGGCCGAGGCCGATATTGGCCATCGCGGCGAGCGCCACCAGAGGCTCGGTCAGATCCAGCGGGAAAAGCGAGAACACCCTCCCCTTCAGGCCCAGCCCGATCGCGAACATCAGGAGCAGGACCACCAGGAAGATCAGTCCCTTCTGCCTCCGGCCGAACCAGAGGTGCCCGGCGCCCGGTACGAGCCAGGAGAGCGCGCATACGGCGAGTGAGGACGACAACGGGGGGCCGTCCGGCTTCGGCGGGGCGACAGGATTCCGTGGCTTTCGAGATGCCATCAAATCAGTTTACCCCAGAGACGGCGGACCTGTCGTTTCGCGCGGGCGTCACGAGCGCCGCCGCGATCGTCATCGAGACCATGAAGCCCAGAGGCAGGGCCGAGACGGCTCGCGCGGTGTTCGAGACCACCAGCCAACCCATCCGCTCGGCGATCCAGAAGAGACCGGTCGGAGCGGCGCCGGCGATCAGGGCGAGCCGCGCGGCCCGGGCGGACAGATCGCGATGCCGAAACCGGGCGAGAAGCAGCGCCGCAATCGCGCCGAGCGGCGCCCCCGCATACAGGCCGCTGCACCGGGCACAGACCGGAAGCTGAACGCCCTCCAGGTGAAACGAGCGATCGGCCCGCTGGTGGCAGATGAGTGAACCGAACTGGTACATGGCGCCGGAGAGCAGGAAGCCGGGCCGTTCGCGATGGAGATGCACCGAAAGCCACGGCGTCGCGGGAATGGCCACGATCCATGCCGATGCGGCCGCGAGATAGAACACCGCCACTGCGCGTCGCACGGGTGCCTAGAACCGCGTGAGAGTCTTGAACTGCTCGAACCGCTCCGCGACTTCGGCCGGAGTCAGGCGCAGCAGGCGGACGAGGCCGAAATCCTCGACGGCGAACGACGCCATCACGCTGCCGTACACGACCGCGCGAGCGAGCGTCGCGTCCGACACCTCGCCCTTCGACGCGAGGTAGCCCATGAAGCCGCCGCCGAAGGTGTCGCCGGCTCCGGTCGGATCGACGACGCGCTCGAGCGGCATCCCGGGGAGCGCGAAGAACCCCCCGTCAGCGAACGCCATCAGGACGCCGTACTCGCCGCGCTTGATGATGAGCGTCTTCGGCCCCATGGCCCGGATGGCACGGGCGGCAGTCACCAGGCTCGAGCGGCCGGAGAGCTGCCTGGCTTCCGAGTCGTTGATGACGAGGACGTCCACCCGACGGATGACGGACTTCAGGTCCTCGAGCGCCCCTTCGATCCAGAAGTTCATCGTGTCGAGCGCGACAAACCGCGGGGCCCGGACCTGATCGAGCACCTGCGCCTGCAGCTGCGGCTGGATGTTCCCGAGGAACAGGAACGGCGTGTCCTCGTAGGCCGCCGGAATGGTCGGCTTGAAATCCGCGAAGACGTTCAGGTGCGTGTAGATCGTCTCGCGCGAGTTCAGATCCTCGCCGTAGACGCCTTTCCAGCGGAACGTTTCGCCGTGCACGTGCTGGAGGCCGGCGAGATCGATCCGGCGGCCATGGAACACTCGGGCCGCTATCTCGCCGAAGTCGTCGCCGACGACCGCCACGAGACGGACATCGGTGAAGAACGACGCCGCGACGCTGAAATACGTCGCGGCCCCGCCGACGACGCGCGACCCTTCGCCCGACGGGGTCGTGATCGAATCGAACGCCACGGAACCAACGACGAGCACGGGAGAAGTCTGCATAAGGATCGCTTTCGCCGGTTATTACTTCACGTACTTCCCGAGAATCGGCGCCAGCTCCCGCCGGACCGACTCGGGCACGAGCTCGGGCCGTGTGATGATCGCGTGCTCCAGCGCCGACCCGCAGCGGCAGCTTCGCGCCTTCGGGATCCGGTCGACGGCGTCCGCGATGATGCGCTGGGCTGTCTCCGCGTTCTTCATCAGGTTCGACACGACCATTTCGACCGTGACCTGCGCGTGATCGGGATGCCAGCAGTCGAAGTCGGTTACGAGTGCGATCGTCGCGTAACAGATCTCGGCCTCCCGCGCGAGCTTCGCCTCCTGCAGGTTCGTCATCCCGATGATGTCGAGGCCCCAGGCCCGATAGAGGTTCGATTCAGCCAGGGTCGAGAACTGCGGCCCCTCCATGCACACGTAGGTGCCGCCCCGATGGGTGGTGGCGCCGATGCGCCGACTGCACTCGAACGCGACGCCGGTCAGCTCCGGACACACCGGGTCGGCGAACCCGACGTGGACTGCGATCCCGTTCCCGAAGAACGTGCCGACTCGCCCGCGCGTCCGGTCGAAGAACTGATCCGGGATCACGATGTCGAGAGGCTTGAACTGTTCGCGGAGCGATCCGACAGCACTCGCGGACAGGATCCGCTCCACCCCGAGCAGCTTGAACCCGAAGAGGTTCGCGCGGTAGTTGATTTCGGAGGGCAGGAGGCGGTGACCCGCGCCGTGGCGCGCGAGAAAGGCCACGCGGCGCCCGCGGAGCGTCGCCGTCACATACGGCCCGGAGGGCGGACCGAAAGGCGTCGTGACGACCAGCTCGTCGCGGTCCTCGAGCCCGGCCATGTCGTAAAGCCCGCTGCCTCCGATGATGCCGAGGTCGATGCTCACCGCGCTACCCTTTCGCCTGCTTGAGCTCGACGAGCACGCCGTCGGCGCTCGCCGGGTGGACAAACGCCACGAGCGATCCGCCGGCGCCCGGCCGGGGCACCTCGTCGACGAGGCGCGCGCCTCCGGCTTTCAGCCTCGCGATGGCCTCGTGAATGTCGTCGACGCGAAGGGTGATGTGGTGCACGCCGGCGCCGCGCCTGGCGACGAATCTCGCGATCGCGGAGTCGGGCGCGGTCGCCTCGAGCAGCTCGATCGCCGACTCGCCCACCCGGATGAAGCGGGCCCGCACCCGGTCAGACTCGACTTCCTCGGGCGGCTCGATGTCGAGGCCGAGCAGATCCCGGTAGAACGCGATGGCCCTCTCCAGGTCGCCCACCGCGATCCCGACGTGATCGAGCGTGGCCTTCACTTCGGGCACCTCGTCGTCGTCCGGCCTCGCCGGACATCTCGAATTACTTTCGCACGGCCCGATCGAGGATCCCGGCCGCGGCGGTGTACGGGTCGAGCGCCCGCGCCGCCAACTGGTCCAGCATCGAGTCGGCTTCACCGGGCTTGAGGACGTGACGGTCGACGTGTTCGAGGAACCGCTCCGTGAGAATCTCCTTCAACCGGTATTCGTGGCGCTGGCGGCGACGCACGGCCAGCCGGGCCGCCTCGTGTGCCCGGAACCGGTCGATGGCATCGAGCAGCTCGGCCGTTCCGATCCCCCTGGTCGCCTGCGTCCGCACGATCGGCGGCACCCACTCGCCTGGGGCGAACTCTTCGAGGGAGAGCATCGCCTCGATTGACGCCACCAATCGCTCCGCGCCTTCCCGATCCATCTTGTTCACGACGAAGATGTCGGCGATCTCCATGATGCCGGCTTTGAGCGTCTGGACCTCGTCGCCCGCGCCAGGGACGAGCGTCACGATCGATACGTCGGCTGTCCGCACGATGTCGACCTCGTCCTGGCCGACGCCGACCGTTTCGATCACGATCCAGTCCTTGCCGGCCGCGTCGAGCACGTAGGCGGCCTCGTGGGTCGCGCGCGCGAGGCCCCCGAGATGGCCCCGGGTGGCCATGCTTCGGATGAAGACGCCGGAATCGGCCGCGTGCGACAGCATGCGGAGCCGGTCGCCGAGAATGGCGCCTCCGCTGTAGGGGCTGCTGGGATCGACCGCGATGACGCCGACCGTGCCCGCCTTGCGCCTGAACTCTGCGGTCAGGCGATCGACGAGCGTGCTCTTGCCGGCCCCCGGGGGTCCCGTGATGCCGACCAGATACGACTTCCCCGTCGCGGCGAAGAGGTCCCGGACGAGTTCGGACGCCTCGGGCACGTCGTCTTCGATGAGGGAGATCGCGCGCGCGATGGCGCGGGCATCGCCCGCGCGAACGCGCGCGGCGAGGGCACGGATGCCGCCCGGCCCGTCGGTCACGCGCGTCCATCCGCGGCGAGAAGCTGCCGCGCGATGACGAGCCGCTGGATCTCGCTGGTGCCCTCGCCGATCGTGGTGAGCTTCACGTCCCGGAAGAATTTCTCGGCGGGAAAGTCCTTCACGAACCCGTAGCCCCCGTGGATCTGCACGCACTCCTCGGCGGCCCTGACGGCGACCTCGCTCGAATAGAGTTTCGCCATCGCCGACTCGATCGTGGTGCGGGCGCCGCCGTCCTCGAGAAACGCCGCACGGTAGGTCAGCAGTCGCGCGGCCTCGATCCGCATCGCCAGGTCCGCCAGCTTCCAGCGCACGGCCTGGAACTCGGCGATCGGCTTGCCGAACTGCTTCCGCTCGAGCGCATAGCGCCGTGCCACCTCGTAGGCGCCCTGGGCCAGCCCGACGGCAAGCGCCGCGATGCCGATCCGCCCGGCGTCGAGCACCTGCATGGTGTCGGTGAAGCCCTCGCCCTCGGCTCCGAGCAGCGCGTCGTGCCCGATCCGGCACTCGTGGAACACCACCTCGCGCGTTTCGCTCGCCCGCATGCCGAGCTTGTCTTCCTTGCGTCCGGCGACCATGCCCGGGTTGCCTCGCTCGACGATGAACGCGGAGATGCCGTGGTGCCCCTTGGCCTTGTCGGTGACGGCCATGACCGTCATCACTTCAGCGATGCCGCCGTGCGTGATGAACGTCTTGGAGCCGTTGATGACCCATCCTTCGTTGTCGTGCACCGCGTAGGTCCGGATGCCTCCCGCATCCGAACCGGCGGTCGGCTCGGTCAGCCCCCACGCGCCCATCCATTCCCCGCGCGCGAGCGGGACGAGGTAGCGCTGCTTCTGGGCCTCGGTGCCGAACATCGCGATGTGCGCGGCGCACAGGCCGTTGTGGGCCGCAACCGAGAGCGAGACCGACGGGTCGATGCGCGCCAGTTCCTCGATGCAGATGCAGTAGTCGACCGCCGACATGCCGGCGCCGCCGTAGCCTTCGGTGAACTGAATGCCCATCAGGCCGAGGCCGGCCATCTTGGCCACCAGTGATCGCGGAAACGCCTGTGCCTCGTCCCATTCGCGAACGAACGGACGAATCTCGGTCTCGGCGAACTCGCGGACGGTTCGGCGCAGGATCTCCTGCTGCTCACTCAAACGGAAGTCCATAGGGCCTCGAATCTACCACAGATCCATCGGTGTCCGAGGCGGCTGGACCGGCCCCGAAGCCGCCGACGCCGGCGTTCCATCGTGCCAGTTCGTGTGGGGCGGACGGTTCTCGACGATCCATCCCCACACGAGCCCGCCGTAGGAGTGCCAGCGCATGCCGCGGCGAGTGTAGAAGGGCGTCAGCGCGCGCTGGAGCGCGGGCAGCCGGTAGAACGGCACCCCGGGATAGTAGTGATGCTCCAGGTGATAGTTGGAGTCGAGGAACACGAAATCCCAGAACCAGTGGCCGCGGACGAGCGTCGACCATGCCGCGGGGTCGGCCGGATCGATGTCGTAGTGCTGGCCGAGCCGGTTCAGCGTGAAGGCGATCGGGAACACGATGAAGACCGGGAACAGGTACGCCTTGAACGAGGTGGCGACCCCGCCTGTCCACCAGAGGAGCGCGAGCGCCCCGAGATGTACGGCGATCGTGATCCGCCGCTCCCACGCGATCCGCGAACGGAGCGAAGGAGGGTAAGTCGACGCTTCGCGCCTGGCGGCCCTGAAGTAGATCGGGAACAGGGCCGGCGTGCAGTACAGCAGCTTGAACCAGCGGGCGTTCACCTTGGGCGACAGGTGGTGGCGCTTCGGATCCTCCTCGGATGAACCGAGCTCCGCGTGGTGGTCGAGGTGCCAGCGGGTGAACTGGCTCGCGGAGAGCCCGCTCGGGATCGCGTAGGCCAGGCCCAGAATGCGCTCCAGCGAGGCGCGGCGCTTCGGAAACACCGTGTGGTGGACCACCTCGTGCAGCAGGACCGTGAAGGAAAACACCGTGAAGCCCTGCACGACGCCAAGGGCGATCCACGCCGCCGGGATCGTCACGAGGAACTGCGCGGCGGTGGAGACCGCCAGGAAGATATATTGCCGCGCCGCCACGGCGAAGTGACGCCAGGGACGCTTGAGGTGAAGGGCCTGCACGAGCGCCCGCGGAAGCTCGCGCCCAAGCTCGGCCCGGACCGGCGCGGCGTGCTCGGCGTAGTAAGGGGCCTTCATGGCGATGACCACGCGCCCGGCCGCACGAGGGAGGCCTGGCGGCGTCCCCTAGTAGTACACGACCACCGGGAAATTCCCCGAGTTGTCCGAGACGTTGTCGTCGTTGACTCCCAGGAACAGCCGCCCGCCGCTCCGCATGCGGATCGGTCCCTGCTCGGTGCCAATCAGAAAATAGTCGGTCGAGTCGGCGCCGATTTTGCCGATCAAGGCGGCCGCGGGGCGGTTTGGAATCGGCCTGGTGGCCCAGTACGGCGAGTTCTGTTCGCCGTCGGGACCGTCCCGTTTGCCGCGGCCCCAGTTGATGAAGCCGCCGGCCTCGAAATAGATCGTCTGTCCCGACCGGACGTCGATGCCCGTCTCGGTCCAGTGCTGGTTGGCCTGCACGACGATGCGCCGCTCGCGCATGCCGACGGGCCGGCGTCCGGGCTCGCGCGGATCGTCGCGGCGGGGCGGCCGTGAATCGAGACCGGAGTCGTCGAATTCGATGCGCCGGACTTCGGACTGCTCGATTCGCAGGATCCGCGAGTCACGGACGCGGGCGTCGCGGAATTCGATGATGCCGTTGCGCACGGCGATCAGCTCCCCCTGAATCCTGTCGCCGTTCCGCAGGTAGAGCGTGTCCGCGCCGAGGAGACCCGCACCGACCAGGATCAGGACCGCCGTGAGCATCACCCGCCGGAACATCGCACCTGTCATAGTGCCAGACCTCTCAGGATGTGAGCCGGAATGCCGCGTCGTGAACCTGATCCATACTACCATTGCGAGCAGACTGGGAGTTCTGCCTACGATGAAACGAGCAACGATTCTCGCCTCCCTCGTCGCCATTCTCCTGACGCTCGCGCCGCGCGGCGCGGCGGCCGACGTGACCGGATTCTACGGCCTCACCGTTTCGCCGTGGAGCCGCGCCGGCAAAGGCTTCGCGGTGGGCGTCAAGGTCATCGCGATCGGAATGGAGTTCGAGTACAGCACCTCGGCCGAAGACAAGGAGGGCAAGAAGCCCGGCCTGACCACCTATTCGGTCAACGCCCTGGTGCAGACGCCCATCTCGATCAAGGGGGTCAGGCTGTACGGCACCGTCGGCGGCGGCGTGTATCACATGCTGAGCGGGGCGGACGACAAGTTCGGGATGGGCCTGAACTTCGGCGGCGGCGTGAGGGTGTCCGTCGTCGGCCCCGTGAACCTCCGCGTGGACTACCGCATCTTCTCGCTGCTCAGCCCGCCAATCGACGGCAAGCCGCAGCGCCTCTACGCGGGAGTGAACCTGGATTTCTGATCGAGGCGAATCGGGCGGGGCTCTGAACGGGAGTGGCGCGTGGAGCAGCCCGGCCGCTGCTCCACCTGGACATCAAGAGGCTCAGGCTACTTGCCCATGTCGGCCACGAGCGTCAGGTTGGACATGCTCAAGCCGACGAACGTCGCGCTGTAGAGCTTGAAGAGCTCCTGCACTTCGGCCGGGAACCCCTCCTGCAGGATCTTCGACACCGTGTAGTCCGCGTCCTTCACCGCCGGCTGAATCACGAAGATGTAGAGGACGTTTCCATTCGGGCCGGGCTCGACCTGCTTGAACACCTTCCAGCTGGCCGCCTGCTGCTTGCGGACGGGGTTCTCGCTCTTGGCCAGCGCTTCCTTCAACTTGCCGATCACCGTCTCGAAGTCCGCCACCTTATCTGCCTTGATGATGTTGAACATCAGGCCGGCATCCGACGAGAAGACGCGCTGCTGGGGGGCGGCCTGTGCGGGCGCGGCCTGGGCGGCCGGCGCCTGCTGGGCACTGACGCTGGTCACAGACACCGCCAGCACGGCGAATGCGAGGGCGAAACCGATCAGGGCGCGACGCCGTCCGGCAGCGGGTAACGACCAGGTCGAGTGCATTGCGGAGCCTCCTTGGCGAATGCGGTCTTGAAGTCGAAGATTGATACTCTACCGTACCGACGCTTCAGATGAAAGCCGACAGCACGTCGTTCGCCATCAACATCCCGCGGCGGCCGAGCCGAAGCAGGTCTCCCTCGCTCACGAGCAGGCCGGCCTCCAGGGATGGCTGCAGATGATCGCCGTACCGGGCCCACAAATCAAGACCGTAGTCGCGGGCAAAGACGGAGACGCGGATCCCCTGGTTGAGGCGGAGTCCGGTGATCAGGGCCTCCTGCCACCGCTCCTCCCTGCTCAGCTGTCGATGGGCGATGTCGACGCGTCCGCCGCCAAGGACGCGCTCGATGTACTCCGCGGGTGCGGCCAGGTTCTTCCAACGTACGCCGCGAATGGTCGAGTGAGCGCCGGGCCCGTAGCCCCGCCACTGCCCGTCCTGCCAGTACTTCAGGTTGTGACGTGATTCGCGCCCGGCTCGCGCGAGATTCGAGATCTCGTATTGGGCCATTCCGGATCCGGCGAACCGGTCCAGCGCGAGCTCGTACATGTCCGCGACCTCGTCATCGGGCGGCACCTGCCAGTCGTTCGCCGCCATCGACGCACGAAGCGGCGCGTGCGGGTACAGCTCGAGCATGTACATCGACACGTGGTCGGAAGCGACCGCGATCGCCTGCTCGACCGATTCGGCGAACCGGTCGATGGCCTGAGTCGGGAGGCCGATCATCAGGTCCAGGCTCATATTGTCGAAGCCGGCCTCCCGCGCGAGGCGAAGGGCACGTCGTGCAACCGACGCGTCGTGGCGCCGGCCGAGCGCCCGCAGCTCGTCGTCACGGAAGGACTGGACACCGAGGCTCACGCGGTTGACGCCCGCGGCGAGATAGCCCGCGAAGAGGTCGAGGCTCACGGTGTCCGGATTGGCCTCCAGCGTGACTTCGGCACCGCCGTCAACGTCGAACCGCTGCCGGACCGCGCGGATAATCCGGCCGACCTCTCCCCCGCCGAGCAGCGATGGCGTGCCGCCGCCGAAGTAGATCGTGTCGCACGCCGCCTGCGCGGTGTCGTCGACGACCGGACAGATCGGATGGTCGGCAATCTCGCGCTCGACGGCCGCGAGGTACCGCTCCTTGAGCGCCCCGTCGAAGAGCACCCGGTTGAAATTGCAGTAGTCGCAGATGGACGAGCAGAACGGCACGTGGATGTAGACGCCGAGAGGGGCCTGGTCCAGCACGGGACGCGTCGCGCTAGGTGCCCGCGCGCCCGCCGGGATACTTCAGGTCGGCCTTGCCGTCCTGAAGCGGCGCGCGGCCCCTGGATGGCCGCCGGCCGAGAGGCTTGCGCGCCCCGCTCTGGCGCTGGTCCGCGGCGGCGAAGTCTTCCGGGCCCCAGTTCGGGCCGAGCTGGCGCACGTCGGGCCCGCCGAGCGTGACGATCTCGCACATTTCGTGCAGGCGCGACCACATGCGATAGCCGACCCGCTCCTCGATGCTCTCGGTCAGGTCGGAGGGGTCGGTGCTCGTCGTTTCGACGAAGTTCGAGGTCAGGATGGTCGCGCGGCGTTCGTTGTACCGCGTGTTCACGACGAGATTCAACGTCTCCTCGACCCACTCGGAGGTCTTCTCCGCTCCGAGGTCGTCGAGCACGAGCAACTCCGCGTTCATCACCGGCCGCAGGATGTCCATCTCGACGGCCCTGACCTGGGGGTTGTACGTGCTGCGAATGACGCGAAGCAGGTCTCTCGTGTCGTAGAAGAGCCCGCGCGCGTTCTTCTCGGTGACGGCTTTCCTGAGGACGGCGACAGCCAGGTGCGTCTTGCCGACGCCCGGCGGCCCGAGGAACAGCAGCCCCTTCTCGACAGCGGGCCACCCGGCAACGAAGCTCTTCGCCCGCCGAACCGCCGTGGACAGGTTGTCGTTGTAGTCCTTGAACGAGTCGAGATCGCACCGCCGGTATCGGGGTGGAATCCTGGCGTCCGCAAGCAGCCGTGCCACGAGGGCAGCGCTCCAGCAGTCGCATCGCACGACGCGGCGCAGGCCGCCCTCCTCGAGTCGTTTCCAGCCGGTTCCGCCGCACTGCTCGCAGGTCATACGGCCTCAGTTTAGCGCACTTCGCACGCCGCGAACCTGCCGCGAGCGCCGGAGCTTCTCCTTGGCGCGCGACTCGATCTGGCGGATGCGCTCGCGCGTCAGACCCAGCCTGTCGCCGATTTGCTGCAGCGTCCACGGCTCGGCGTCCACCAGGCCGAACCTCAGCTCCATGACCTCGCGCTCTTTCGGCTCGAGCTCCGCGACAGCCTGGCGCATCTGGTCGAGCACGGCCTGGTGCACCAGGGCGTCCTCAATCGGCGGCGTCGCCTCCTGCGCCAGCGTGTCGCCGAGCTCCCGGCCGTCGTCGTCCTCGCTCCGGCCCACCCGATCGCTCAGCGACACATCGTCGCCCGAGATCTGGAGGAGGGCGTCGGCGTCTCTGTCGGAAATGTCGAGATCCTCCGCCAGCTCGTGCGTGGTGGGATGGCGATCGAGCCGCGTGGAGAGCGAGGCGAAGCGACGGCTCAGGCGCGCGGCGGGTCCCGAGAGCTTGGTCGGCAACGAGAAGACCCGTGCCTGGTCCGACAATGCGTGGACGACCGCCTGCCGGATCCACCACACCGCATAGGTGATGAACTTGACGTTGCGCGCCGGATCGAATCGCCGCGCCGCCTCGATCAGCCCGAGATTCCCTTCGTGAATCAGGTCCAGGAACGGCACGCCGAGACCCCGGTACCGCTTGGCGTAACTGACGACGAAACGGAGGTTGGCCTCGACGAGTCGCTTGAGCGCCTCCTCGTCGCCCTGTCGAATGCGCACGCCGATCGCTTGCTCCTCGGCAGGTCTCAGGCGCGGGATTCTCGCGATCTCGCGAAGGTAGGCCTGGAGCGTTCTCGATTCGCCCGACTCCTGGTCTCCTCGCTTGGCCACATCGACGATCATACCGACATTGCCGGAGCGTGAGACATCGGCCGGCAGGCCGGGCGGGCCGGTTCGCACGATGGCTGCGACGGAGGAGGGATTACCGGTTGGTCGACCGGCCGTCCCGCGGGGTGTCAGCGCTTGACGGGAATCGGAACGTCGGGTGTGGGCTCGTGACCGGACGAGGCGGGCGGCGTTCGAATGAGCTCGGAGGGCGACGACTTGACGAGCGCGGTGCTCAGCCGCTGCTCCCAGTCGCCCAGTCCGCGCGCCAGCTCGTGCTTGACATACGCCATGAACTCGTTGACCTCCCTTTGCATCTCGGTCATCTTCTCGCGCATGTTGAGGATGATCTCGACGCCGGCCAGGTTCACGCCGAGGTCCCGGGTCAACGACAGGATCGTCTCGAGCCGCTCGAGATCCTCGTCTGAATAGAGGCGCGTGTTGCCGTCGGTCCTGGAGGGCTTGAGCAACCCTTCCCGCTCGTAGAGCCGCAGCGTCTGCGGATGAATACTGTACTTCTGGGCCACGGCGCTGATCATGTAGTACGCCTTGCCGGTTCGTTTGGTCGCCATGGCTGCCTCACTCGGACGAATCGGGTTCCGCCGGAGATACCGCCCGCGATGGGGCGGCCTCCCACAATGCGCTTCTGACGTCTTCGCTGTTGATCCGCCCGAACTCCCGCATGATCTCCTTCGATCGCTCGTCGAGCAGATCGGGCAGGACCAATCGGATCTCCGCGACCAGGTCGCCGCGGCGTCCCCCCCGTGGCGACGGCACCCCACGCTCGCGCAGCCGGAGACGCCGGCCAGACTGCGTCCCGGGAGGGACGCGGAGCCGAAGCGGACCGTCGAACGACGGGATGTCGATCTTGGCGCCCAATGCGGCCTCGTGGACGGCAACCGGCACGACGAGATGCAGCTCGTTTCCTTCCCGCCGGAAGAGCGTATCCGGCTGGACCTCGATGGTGACCGACAGGGCGCCCGGCTCGGCGCCACGCCTGCCCGCGTGGCCCATTCCAGGCACGCGGACGCATTCGCCATCCGCGATCCCCGCGGGAACGACGAGAGAAACCGGCTCGCGCTGCGTCTCGAAACCGGCGCCGCCGCACGCGCTGCAGGCGGTGTGGCTGAGCTGGCCCTTGCCGCCGCACTGCCCGCACGTCTTGGTGAACACCATGTGCCCCCGGGACGAACGGATGGTGCCTGCGCCCAGGCAGCCAGGACACGTGGCTTCCTGGGCGGGAACGGTTCCGGCGCCGTGGCACCGGCGGCAGGGCGCGCGGCGGACCACGGTCAGATTGCGCGAGGTCCCCCGGATCGACTCCTCGAAGCGCAGCGGCAAGATCAGGTGGATGTCGGTTCCTCCAGCGGCCTCTTCGGCGTGCGCGTCGGCGGATTCGCGGATGACCTCGGCAAACAGGTCCCCGAAGGTCGATGACTCGGCCCTCAGCGACTCGAACGAGAAGTCGAAGCCGGCAAAGCCGTAACTCGACGGGCCCTCGGCCTGCTCGGCGATGCCCGATTGGTCGTACCGCCGGCGCCGCTCGGGATCCGCCAGCGTTTCGAAGGCTTCGACCGCGGCGTGGAAGCGCTCCTCCGCCGCGCGATCACCCGGGTTGATGTTCGGGTGAAGGCGGCGGGCCAGGCGCCGATACGCGCGCTTGATCTCCTCGGGATCCGCGTCTCGACCGACGCCGAGCAGTTCGTAGAAATCCACCGGTCCCTCTGGCTACTTCTTGTCCTCGTCCACGACCTCGGCGTCAATCACGTCGCCCTTGCCGTCGGCCGGACCCGATCCGGCGCCCGGACCGGGCTCCGGTCCCGCCGCTCCGCCCGAGGCGCCCGCGCCGGGGGCCGACTGCCGATAGAGCGCCTCGGCCAGCTTGTGCTGAGCGGCTGTCAGCTTCTCCATCGCACGCTTCACCGCGTCGGTGTCGTTCTTCTCCAGGGCCTGCTTCACCTCGCCCGCCGCGGACTCGACCGCCTGCTTATCGGCGGCGCCGACTTTGTCTCCCATCTCCTTGAGCAGTTTCTCCGCGGCGTAGACGGCCTGGTCGGCGTGGTTCCTCGTCTCGACCTCATCCTTCCGCTTCCGGTCCTCGTCGGCGTGCGACTCGGCCTCCCGCATCATCCGATCCACCTCGTCCTTCGCGAGGCCGCTCGAAGCGGTGATCGTGATCTTCTGTTCCTTGCCGGTCCCCTTGTCCTTTGCCTGCACATTGACGATGCCGTTGGCGTCGATGTCGAAGGTCACCTCGATTTGCGGGACGCCGCGCGGCGCGGGCGGAATGCCGTCGAGGTGGAAGCGGCCGAGCGTGCGATTGTCACGGGCCATCGGCCGCTCGCCCTGGAGCACGTGCACCTCGACGCTCGTCTGGCTGTCAGCCGCGGTCGAGAACATCTCGCTCTTCCGCGTGGGAATCGTCGTGTTCCGCGGGATGAGCGTCGTGGACACGCCGCCGAGCGTCTCGATCCCGAGCGAGAGCGGCGTCACATCGAGCAGCAGCAGATCCTTGACCTCTCCGCCGAGGACGCCCGCCTGCACCGCCGCGCCGACGGCCACGACCTCGTCAGGGTTCACGCCCTTGTGGGGTTCTTTCCCGAACAGCTCGCGTACGACCTGCTGCACGCGCGGGATGCGCGTCGACCCGCCGACGAGGACGACCTCGTCGATCTTCGGCGGCTGCAGGCCGGCGTCGGCGAGCGCCTGCTTGACCGGGCCCACCGTCCTCTGGATGAGGTCCTCGACGAGCTGCTCGAACTTCGCCCGCGTGAGCTTCATCGCGAGGTGCTTGGGACCCGTCTGATCGGCGCTGATGAAGGGGAGGTTGATCTCGGTCTCCATCACGGTGGAGAGCTCCATCTTCGCCTTCTCCGCGGCCTCGCGCAGCCGCTGGAGGGCCATGCGGTCCTTGCCGAGATCGATCCCGTCGCTCTTCTTGAACTCCGTGATGATCCAATCGACGATGCGGTGGTCGAGATTGTCGCCGCCAAGGTGCGTGTCGCCGTTGGTGGACTTCACCTCGACGACCCCCTCGCCGACTTCGAGGATGGAGATGTCGAAGGTTCCGCCGCCGAAGTCGTACACGGCGATGGTCTCGTCCTTCTTCTTGTCGAGCCCGTAGGCCAGCGCCGCAGCGGTCGGTTCGTTCACGATGCGCATGACCTCGAGCCCGGCGATCTGGCCCGCCTCCTTGGTGGCCTGGCGCTGTGCGTCGTTGAAGTAGGCCGGAACCGTGATGACCGCCTTGGTGACCTGCTGGCCGAGATACTCCTCGGCAGCCTGCTTGAGCTTCTGGAGCACCATGGCGGAGATCTGCGGCGGCGCCCAATCCTGGCCGCCGGCGCCGACGCGGGCGTCGCCATTGGCCGCGCGCGTGACCTTGTAGGGCACCATCTTCATCTCTTCGTTGACTTCGTCGTGGCGCCGGCCCATGAATCGTTTGATCGAAAACACCGTGTTTTCGGAATTGGTGACGGCCTGGCGCTTGGCGACCTGCCCGACCAGCCGCTCGCCATTCTTGCTGAAGGCCACAATGGAGGGGGTGAGCCGACCGCCCTCCGGGTTGGTGATGACAACCGGCTCTCCGCCTTCCATCACGGCGACAACCGAGTTGGTGGTGCCGAGGTCGATCCCGATGATTTTGCTCATGGTGACGTGTTCCTCACGAAGTCGGGCCGCATCGAACCGACGTCCTCGGACGCGACATTCCCCGAGGTTGCGACGGCAGGCTATTTAGGCTAGGAGCAGTATAAAATCTTAGTGAATGATTGTCAATTGCTGGAGAGGCTCCGCTATTGCCGTCAGCCCGCAACACACTCAGCCTCATGGACTTCTGTGAGGGCTCGATGTGCTATACTGGCCGTGCCTGCCCACCAACGACAGGATCTCGCATCGCCCGTGAGGTTCTGTGCCGCGTTTGGGGGATTCATGTTCAACGTGCGAATCGCTCTTTCGGGGCTGGCCGTGGCCTGCCTGGTGAGCGCACATCCCGCACCAGCCCAGGTGGACGCCGCAGCGGCGCAAGCCGGGCCCGCACCCGCGCAACAGGCGCTCCCAGCTCCCGCGCATCTCTCGATTGTCGAGGGCTCGGCGCTCGTCGAACACGAGGGCCGCGCGGAGACGGCTTTGGCCAATCAACCGTTGCTCGACGGCGATCGCCTCCGCACGCAGGCTGGCCGCGTCGAGATCGCCTTCCCGGATGGGTCCGTGGTGCACGTCGACGAGCACTCGGCGGTCGATCTGCTCGCTCCCGACCTGCTCCGGCTCGTGGAAGGCCGGATCATCCTGATCGTGGCCGGCGGCGGCGATCCGTCGCGGGCCGTGCGCTACCAGGTCGACAGCGCAGCAGCCTCGGTGCAGACGAATGCTCCGGGCGAGTACCGGATTGCGATCGCGGATGAGACGGTCGAGCTCGCCGTCGAGAGCGGCAACGCCACGCTCGCGACCGATGTCGGTCCCGTGCAGGTTCGCGCGGGGGAACGGGCGCTCGGCCGGGCTGGTGAAACGCCAAGCTCGCCGCAGTACTTCAACACGGCGCGTTCGGACGAGTTCGATCGGTGGAGCAACGACCAGCGCGACACGCGGCTCGGCGAGACCTCCAACCGCTATCTGCCCGACAACCTTCGCTCGTATTCGTCGAGTTTCGATCGGTATGGGACCTGGTCGAACGATGCGACTTACGGATCGGTCTGGTATCCGGCCGTGGCCGATGACTGGCGGCCCTACACCGACGGCTACTGGGGAAGCTATCCGGCCTACGGATCGTTCTGGATCGGCCACGAGCCGTGGTCGTGGCCGACCCATCACTTCGGACGCTGGGGCGTCTCGCTGACGGGCCGCTGGTACTGGATCCCCGCGCGGGTATGGGGACCGGCGTGGGTCTACTGGGCCATCAACACGGACTTCGTCAGCTGGTGTCCGCTCGGATGGCGCGATTATCCCGTGTACGGCATGTGGGGCGTGCGAGGCGTGTACAGCTACCGCCAGCACGATCCGTGGCGCGGCTGGACGGTCGTGCCGCGCCACACGTTCGGCCGGCGCGTGTCGATGGCCCGCTCCGCGGTCGACGGCCGCCGGCTCGATGACCGCGTCCGCACGACTTTCATCGCACAGCGAACCGCGCCCAGGCAGTACGCGGTTCCGCGATCCGCGGTCGGCCCTCAAGCGGGTGGCCGCGGACTGCCGGTCACGCCTCGAACGGGCACCGCGGGCTCAGGTCCATCGCGGGTCTATTCGGATCGGTTCCGTTCGATGGGTACAGATGTGAATCGAGCCGGAACGAGAGGCGCAGTCCAGCCCGATCGCCGGGCCACCGGCCGTTTCGATCGCCAGCCCGATTCCAACCGCACGCCGACGCCATTCGGGGGCGAGCGGCGGGTCGTTCCTGGCGCACCCGGAGCCCAATTCCGTGAGGGCGGCGTTCCCGGCAGGGTCGACCCCGCCCCTGGATCGCCGGCCACGGGCGGCCTGCGGAATCCACGGGAGGCGAATGCCGTGCCGCGCTCTCCGAGGCCCTCCGGCGAGCAACGCCCGATCGGCCCGGGAACCAGGCGCGACACGGTGCCGCCGTCGCAGCCCCTCCCGCGCCAGGATGCGCCGTCGGCGCGGCCGCGCAGCGAAGCGCCGGCTCCACGGCCCGGCATCCAGGCGCCCGGGCCCCGTCGGCAGTACGAGGCGCCCGCTGCCCCGCGAACACCGGCTCCATCGCGCCCACCGGGCCTGTCTAGGCCGCCTTCGGCACCGAGATACGAATCGAGCGGGCCGTCTGCGAGATACAACCCCGGCGGATCGGCGCCTCGATACACTCCCGCCCCGTCGGCGCCGCGGCACAGCCCCGCCCCGTCGGCGCCGCGGTACAATTCGGGCGGATCGGCCCCGCGGTACAATCCCGGAGGATCGTCGCCGCGGTACAATTCAGGCGGGTCCGCACCGCGAGCGTCCTCGCCTCCGCGAGCGTCCTCGCCTCCGCGAGCGTCTTCGCCTCCGAGAGCGTCCTCGCCGTCGCGCGGAGGCGCCCGGACAAGCGGGAGCGCGCGCCCCCGCGGCGGCGGCCGTTCCCGTCAATGAAACAGAAGGCAGCCAGGTCCCCGGCTTCGATTGCCCACCAGGCAGGGATCGCCGCGCTCTTCGTGATCGCGGCGATCCTCGGCATCCTCAGCGGGATTCTCTTCGCCTACGGCGGTGACCTGCCTCAGGTGTCGGCGCTCGACAACTACGCCCCCGGCATCATCACGAAGGTCTACGCGTCTAACGGCACGCTCATCGGCGAGTTCGCCACGCAGCGCCGGGTCGTCATCGGGTTCGACGACATTTCTCCGCTGTTGCAGCAGGCGATTCTCGCCGCCGAGGACGACAGCTTCTACTCGCATGTCGGCTTGAGCATCCCGCGGCTGATGGTCACCGTGATCAAAGACGTGTACCGGGCCGCGAAGCGGCAGCCGCTCACCGGGGCCAGCACCCTGACGCAGCAGCTCGCGCGCAAACTCTTCCTCACGCCTGAGAAGTCACCTGAACGCAAGGTCAAGGAGATCCTGCTCTCGTTCCAGATCGAGAAGCGTTACACGAAGCGGGAGATCTTCACCCTCTACTGCAACCAGATGAACCTGGGGCAGGGCGCCTACGGGATGGAGGCGGCCGCGAGGCTCTACTTCAACAAGACGGCGAAGACGGTCAATCTCGAGGAAGCCGCGATGCTGGCGGGCATCTTGCAGCTGCCCGAACGCCAGAGCCCCTACGTGAACATGCGCGCGGCGCTCAGGCGCCGCAACTACACGCTGGACCGCATGGCGACCGAGGGCTTCATCACCAAGGCGCAGGCGGCCGAGGCCGAGGCGAAACCGATCGTGCTCGCGGAGCGCCCGGCGGCCAACTCCGGCATCGCGCCGTATTTCGTCGAGGAAGCCAGGAAGTATCTCGAACGGGAATACGGCGCCAGACAGCTTTACGAGTCGGGCCTGTCGGTCTACACGACGCTCGACGCGGAACTCCAGACCCGGGCCAACGCCGCGCTCGGCCGCGGACTTCGCGCGCTCGACAAGCGGCAGGGCTACAGGAAACCGGCGCGAAACGTGCTGTCGGAGCGGCACACGATCGACGGATTCGCCGACAAGCGGTGGGAACGGCCGATCACGACCGGTGCCATCGTGCCGGCAGTGGTCGCGGCGATCGACGGCGCCAGGACTGGCAGCGCGACCCTTCGAATCGGCAAATACCGGGCGACCCTCAACCGCAAGGGCTTCGCGTGGACCAGGCGTTCCTCGGCTGCCAACCTGTTCAAGGTGGGGGATCTCATCGAGATCGAGGTGACCGGGATCGACGAGCCGAAGGGCCAGCTCGCGGTTTCGCTCGAACAGGAGCCGGCGGTCGAAGGGGCAATCCTCGCCATCGACAACAAGACCGGCCAGATCCGGGCCGAGGTCGGCGGCGTGAGCTTCACGCGCAGCAAGTTCAACCGCGCGGTCCAGGCCCTGCGGCAGATGGGCTCGACCTTCAAGCCGATCGTGTTCGCCGCGGCGATCGATCGCGGGTTCACGCCGACGACGATCCTGATCGACGAGCCGGCCAGCTACAACGCCGGGCCGAACCAGCCGCCCTACGCGCCGCGGAACTACGATCGCAAGTACGAGGGACCCATCACGCTGAGGCACGTGCTGGAGGGATCGCGAAACGTTCCGACCGTGCACCTCATGGATCAGCTCGGCCCCGACCAGGTCGTGGCCTTTGCCCGCCGCCTGGGATTCGAGTCGCCGATCCCGCCCTACTTGTCCAGCGCGCTCGGCGCGGCGGAGGCGACGCTGCTCGAAGCGACCAGCGCCTACACGACCTTCCCGAACCAGGGTGTGCGGATGAAGCCATATGACATCGCCCGCATCGTCAACCGCGAGGGCAACCTGCTCGAGGAGCGGCGGCCGGAAGCGGCGGACAGCATCCGCGCGGACACGGCCTTCATGATGGTCAACCTGATGCGGGGCGTCTGCCTGCGCGGCACAGCGGCTGAAGCCGCGAAACTCGATTGGCCGATCGCCGGCAAGACCGGGACGGTCGACGACAACACCGATGCGTGGTTCATCGGTTACGACCCCAACATCACGATTGGCATCTGGGTCGGCTGGGACGACAAGAAGCCGCTCGGGCTCAATGAGACCGGGGCGGTCGCGGCGCTGCCGATCTGGATGGACCTGATGACCTCTTTTATCGAATTGCGCGGCGACCGAAAGCATCCGCCGAGCTTCGACGCGCCGGGCAACATCGTGTTCGTCACGGTCGACCGGGCGACGGGCACGCCGGTCGAGGACGGCACGGCCGGGGCCATCAGCGAAGCATTCATCGCCGGTACCCAGCCGGGAGCCGGATTCCCCAGGCAACACTGAACGCTGTGAATGCAGCGCGGGCCTCAGCAGGCGTGGCCCGCGGCGCCGGTGCTCAACGCCGGTGAGACCCGGGGTCAGTCTTCCGCCGCGACGGCCGCCCCGAGTGTGCCCGCTGCCTTGGCTTTCAAGTAGGCCTTGATGAACTGATCGATGTCGCCGTCGAGCACGCGGGCGACGTCACCCACCTGCTCCTTGGTCCGATGGTCCTTGATCATCTGGTACGGATGGAGCACGTAGCTGCGAATCTGGCTGCCGAAGGCGATGTCTTTCTTCTCGCCGCCGAGTTTGTCGAGCGTCGCCTGCTGCTCCTTCAGCTTCAGATCGTAGAGCCGCGACTTGAGCACCTTCATGGCCGCATCGCGGTTCCGGATCTGCGAGCGCTCGTTCTGGCACGACACGACGATGCCGCTCGGGAAGTGGGTGATGCGTACCGCTGAGTAAGTCGTATTGACGCCCTGGCCGCCCGGCCCGCTCGAGCAGAAGGTATCCACGCGGATGTCCTTCTCCGCCACCTCGATCTCCACGTCGTCGTCGAGTTCGGGAAAAACGAAGACCGACGCGAAGGACGTGTGCCGGCGGGCCGCCTGATCGAACGGCGAGATGCGCACGAGCCGGTGGACGCCCGCTTCGGCGATGAGCAGGCCGTACGCGTAGTCGCCGGCGACCGCGACCGTCGCGCTCTTCAGGCCCGCATCGTCGCCAGGCTGATAGTCCAGGATCTCCCGCTTGAACTGGCGGCGCTCGATCCAGCGGAGGTACATCCGGAGCAGCATGTCCGCCCAGTCCTGCGACTCGGTGCCGCCGGCGCCCGGGTGGATCGTGAGGATCGCGTTGCGGCGGTCGTGCTCGCCGCCGAGAATGCGCTTGGTCTCGGCGGCGTCGACCTGTGCGGCGAGGCGATCGAGGCCCTCCTTCAACTCCTTCGTGACGTCCTCACCCTCCTGGCCCCACTCGACGAGCACGGCCAGGTCGTCTTCCTGTTTGCGGAGGGACGCGGTCAGGGCGAGGTCCTCCTCGAGCCGGCGGCGCCGTTGCAGGACCTTCTGCGCCTCCGCCTGGTTCTTCCAGAAGTCGGGGGCGGCGGCGCGCTCTTCGAGCCGGGCTATTTCGTCGGCCGGACGCGCGGCGTCAAAGATAGCTCCGAAGACCGGCGGACCGCCGCGAGAGCTCCTGGTAGGCACGGATGAGGTCGTCGAGTTCGAGAGCCACGCAGCAGGTCCTTTCAAGAGACGGACGGTCGCCTTATCCCCGCGATGATACCCCGAAGCGGGCGCGCCTCGACCACCGCAGCGCGGCGATCCACGAAGCGGCGGCCAGCAGCACGCACCCGTACGCGAACGCGTCCCCGATCCTGCCGTAGAGGGTCAGTCCGTCGAGGAACCGCACGTCGCCTTCGACGGTGGCCGGCACGAAGATCGCCGATCGCTGCAGGACATGGCCGTACGGATCGATGATGCCGCTGATGCCGGTGTTCGCCGATCGCACCAGGTAGCGGCCCTGCTCCACCGCGCGCATGGCGGCCTGTGAGAAGTGCTGGTGTGGCGCCGAGGAGGTGCCGTACCAGGCGTCGTTCGTGATGGTCGTCAGCAGCTCGCTGCCCTTCCTGGCCGCTTCGCCGACGAGCCTCGGATACACGACCTCGTAGCAGATGGCGGTCGAGATCCAATGCCGGCCGACCGGCAGGAGGGTGACATCGGTCCCCGGAGAAAAGTCCGACGAGCCTTCGACGAGTGGAGCCGCAAAGAAGAGCAGGCGTTTGAGCGGTATGAACTCTCCGAACGGCACGAGATGGATTTTCCGGTAGACGGCCGCGGTCGTTCCGTCCGGACGCAGCATGAATGCGGCGTTGTAGTAGCGAGGCGGGTTGCCCGGCTCGAACTGATCGCTCCCGAAGAGCAGCGTGATCCCGGCCGACCGGACGAGCGAGGCGATCCGGGCCTGCCCCGCCATCTCGTGCTCGTAGAGGAACGGCGTTGCCGACTCCGGCCAGATGATCAGGCTGGCGCCCCGCGCCGCCGCCTCTTGCGTCATCGAGAGATAGGTCTTCAGGATGCCTTCGGCGCGCGACGGGTCCCACTTCTGTTCCTGTTCGACGTTGCCCTGGATCAGGGCGACCTTGATCGGATCGCCGTGCCTGGCGAGCGAGCCGTCGTGCACGCGCACGGCGCCCCAGATCGCCACGACCGCGACGAGCAGC
The DNA here is from genome assembly GCA_963695795.1 of uncultured Acidobacteriota bacterium. Classification (GTDB taxonomy): domain Bacteria; phylum Acidobacteriota; class Vicinamibacteria; order Vicinamibacterales; family JAKQTR01; genus CAVOHU01. The sequence goes on from CAVOHU010000006.1 coordinate 714,806, forward strand.
GCGGCCGCGCCCGCGCTGGCGATGCCCTCTCGAGCGCGGTCGATCGCCAGGTGCGCGAGTGCGGCCGACACCAGGCAGACGAGCGCCGACACGCCGTACACACCGGTGACGCTGGCGATCTGCACGACCGGAATCACACCGACCTGGCTGTAGCCGAGCAGTTCCCACGGAAATCCGCCGAGGACGATCCCGCGCAGCAGCTCGGTTGAAACCCAGATGGCCGGAGCGACGAGCAGGCCTTGCGCGCCGAGCGCCCGGCACAGGACGGAGGCCACGCCGGCGAACAACCCCGGGAACAGCGAGAGGACCGCAATCAGCATGCCGGCGGCCGCAACCGAAAGCACCGGGTTGACGCCGCCGAAGGTTTCGACGACCGTGGAGGTCCAGTACAAGGTGCCGGCGAAATAGAAGGCGCCCGTGACGAGTCCCAGCCGGAACCCTCTCCAGCCGGACGAGGACGAACGCACCACGGCCACAAGCAGCGGCGTGAGCGCGACCCAAGCGACGGCCGAGTGCCCGAACTTCGGGAAACTGAGGGCCAGCAGGACGCCGGAGATGGCAGCTAGCGAATAATCCAGGGCTTGTATTGCTCTTCCTTTTCGAGCTTGCGGGACGCTTCCTCAGCGTCCTTCAGGCTCGGAAACGGGCCGACCCGCACGCGGAACACGCCCGCGGGCGCTTTGCCCTTCGGTGCATACACGAAGGCACGATAGCCCTTGGTTGCCAGCCGTCTGACGATGCCATCGGCCTCGGCGCGTTGCGTGGTGGCCGCGACCTGCACGGAGTAACCGCCCGTGGAGCCTTCGCCCGACGCCTCGGCGGGCGCGGCTGCCTCTTTCGCGGACTTGCCGCCCAGGCGGCCCGCAGGGGTCGCACCGGGGTCGGGAGGCGCCGACGGCCTCCGGCCAGACAAGCCCGCGGACTGTGCGCGCGCGGAGAACGCGCTCGTCGAAGCCCCGGGATTCGGTGTGCCGGCTTCATCGACCGCCGGCGGTGCGGCAATCGGACCGGCGCCGGTCTGGCCGGTGGGCGCCGGGCTGTCCATCGCCGCCTGCGCCGCCGCGTCGGGAACGATCTGCGGCGCCGACACCAGGGTCGAACCCGATCCGGTGTCGCGCTCGGCCTGGACGCCCCGTCCGACGAGCACGCCGAGGAGGAAGATCACCACGGCCACGACGGTGGCCGCCATGAAGAGGAAGACCAGCTCTTTCCCCGTCAGGTGAATCTCCCGGTAGCCCTCGTCGCTCATGATGCGGTTCTCCGCGGAGCCCTAGTCTCTTTTGCCCAGCATGCCCCTCATCAGATCGATCGGGAGCGGGAAGATGATGGTTGAGTTCTTCTCCGAGGCGATTTCCGTCAGCGTCTGGAGGTACCGGAGGGTCATGGCCTCGGGGGCCGTCGCGATCACGACCGCCGCTTGCGCGAGCTTCTCGGAGGCCTCGAGTTCGCCGGCGGCGTGGATGATCTTAGCACGCTTCTCCCGCTCGGCTTCCGCCTGCTTGGCCATCGCCCGCTGCATGTCGGCGGGCAGATCGACGTGTTTGACTTCGACCGCCGAGATCTTGATGCCCCACGGATCGGTGTGCTGATCGAGGATCTGCTGCAGCTGCACGTTGAGGCGGTCCCGTTCCGAAAGGAGGTCATCGAGTTCGCACTGCCCGAGCACGCTGCGCAGCGTGGTTTGCGCGAGTTGCGAGGTGGCGTAGTGGTAGTTCTCGACCTGGACGGTCGCCTTCGACGAATCCATGACGCGGTAGTACACGACCGCGTTGACCTTGACCGAGACGTTGTCGCGCGTGATGACATCCTGCGGCGGCACATCAAGGACGACCGTCCGCAAGCCAACCCGAACCATCCGATCGATCGGTGCGAAGACGAGAACGAGGCCTGGCCCCTTCGGTTCGGGCAGCAGCTTGCCGAGCCGGAAGATCACCCCGCGCTCGTACTCGGCCAGGATCTTGATCGAACTGAGCACGTAGAGCACCACGATCGCGAGGAAGAGAAAGGTTGGCGGAATCATGTGTCGTTGCTCCTCATGAGGATGAATCCCGGCGGACCGTGAGGGTGAGCCCCTCGACGGCAACGATGCGGACCTGGTCTCCGGGCTCGAGATCGTCCTGCGCGCGCGCGGTCCAGAGTTCCCCATGCGCGAGAATCCGCCCCTCGGCTCCGGCCGCGACCTTCGAGATCGCCTTGCCTCGTTCGCCGAGCATCCCGGCGTCGCCGGTCACCGAACGGCGGCGCTGCGAGGCGACGGCCAGGCGCACGAGAAAGAGAAGAATCGCCGACATGCCGAGGACGACCGGCACGATGAGTTTCAAGCTGACCTGCAGCTCGGGGGCAGGCGAATCGATCAGGATCAGCGAGCCGAACAGAAGGCTCAAGACGCCGCCGATGCCCAGGACGCCGTAGCTCGTCACCTTGATCTCGAGGATCAGCAGGCTCAGCCCGAAGATGATGAGGAGCACGCCGGCGTAGTTGACCGGCAGGACCTGGAACGCGAAGAACGCGAGCAGCAGGCAGATTCCGCCGGCCACGCCGGGCAGCACGGCGCCCGGCGACCACAACTCGATCGTCAGGCCCAGCACCCCGAGGCTCATCAGGATGTAGGCGACGTTCGGGTGCGCGATCGCGCTCAGCACTTTCTGCCTGAGCGTCATTTCCACGAACTCGGTCCGCGCGCCCGCCGTATGCAGCGTCACGACGCGTCCGTCGAAGCGCCGCACCTCCCTGAGATCGCATTTCTTCAAGAGGTCGGGAATGTCGGCGGCGACGAAGTCGATGATCGGCGGCGAGGCCTTGAGCGCTTCCTCTTCGGTGAACGACCGGCTTTCGCGCACAGCCTGCTCGGCGAGCTCGACGTTGCGGCCGCGTTTCCCGGCGAGCGTCCTGGCGTAGGCCGCGACGTCGGAGGCGACCTTCTTCGCCATCGTCTCGTCCATCTTCTCGCCTCCGCCGGACACCGGGTGGGCCGCTCCGATGTGCGTCCCCGGCGCCATGACGGCCAGGTCGGCTGCGATCGTGACGAGGAACCCCGCAGACGCAGCATGCGCCCCGGATGGCGCGACATACACCGCGATTGGCGTCTTCGCTGCGAGCATTCGAGTGATGATCGCTCGCGTGGATTCCACGAGGCCGCCCGGCGTCTGCAGCGTGAAGACCAGCAGCGCCGCGCCTTCGCGGTCGGCTCGATCGATGGCCTGGACCATGAAGTCGGCCGAAACTGGCTGGATGAGGGCGTTGAGGTCGGCCACCAACACGAGCGGCGCCTCCAAGGCGGAGGCCGCACGCCCCGAGACGCTCGCGCCCAGGCCGGAGGCGGCCGCGGCGAACACGGCGATGGCCAGCACTCGCGCTGACTCGGCGATGATTCGGCGTGTGCACAGCATGGCGGGTGACCGGAGGGCTGAAAGGTTGACCCCAGGCGCCACCGGGCAGTTGAGCCTCTCGGCGGTGGTGCAGTGCAGAGCCGTGGCAATTATATCGGAAGAGTCACGAGGCGGGGCGGACCGATCCGGTCGAGCAGTTGCCGTGCCGGACCCGAGTTCGGGTCCATCGCCAGCGCCCGTTGGACTTCGGTCCGGGCGCCCGCGTCGTTTTTCGCCTGCAGGTACGCCTCGGCGAGCGCCAGGTGCGCCGGCAGCGTTTCTTCGCTCCACAGGGAGATCTTCAGCTCGTCGACGGCGTCGCGGACGCGGCCCGTGCGAAGGTACACCTGCCCGAGCAGGAGGTGCGCCTCGGCCTGGTACGGCGACAGGTAGAGCGCGCGCCTGAGCTCGGAGGCCGCCTCGCTGTCGCGCGCCTGGGCGAACAGGCGCCGCCCGCGCTCGAGATAGCTTGCGGCGAGCTCTTCCCGTTCGCGCTGCCCTCCGGCTTCGAGCACCGCCTCGACCCGCCGCACGTTGGGCGGAGCGAGCGAGTCCTTGAGGCGGGCCAGGCCGCGCAGCGATGACTCGGCGTCGCCGGTCCGCTTGCCGATCCCGTCGTAGGCCGATGAGAGCTGCTGCGCGAGCTCGAGTTCCCGCAGCGACTCGGAACTGGCCCCGGATGCCTTGAGGGCCAACGACAGGACCGCGTGCGCTGCACCGTCGGCCGGGTTGAGCCGCACCGCTTCCTTGAGCCAGTAGGTGGCGGCGCCCGCGTCGTGTTCGATCCAGTAGGCGTATCCGAGATTGAACACGAAGTCGGGGTCCTGGGGATCGATTTCCCGGGCCTGGTTGAAATACCACGTCGGCCGGCCGCCGGATTCGGCGGCCGCAGGGCTCAGCCGAAGCTGCACGACGCCGACGTTGTTCAGCACGCTCGGCGACCGCGTCACCTTGAGCAGCGAGGTGAGCGTGAGCAGCGCATCGGCGTGTTGCTTCAAGGCGACCTGCGAGCACGAGATCAGGAAGCGCGAGGTGACATATGCCCGCGATCCCTGGGGCACGGGCTCCACGATGCTCAGGGCGCCCTTGTGATCGCCGGCGCCCGTCAGGGCTTTCCACGACGCAATCCGCGCCTGATCGAATGCGGGGAACACCGCGATTGCGGCATTGAGGTTCGCGATCTGGGCCGCCGGCGCGTCGGCGACGAGCCCCTTCACATACGGCTCGAACGCCGCGAACGGAGGTGGCGAGGATGGTGCCTTGCGATCCCTGGCCGGTTGCGGATCGAGATCGAGGCTCGAGGCCAGCCGCCCAACGACGGCGAAGAGATCTGTGATGGCGCCGTGGTCCTGCCGCTCCTCATCGAAGCGTCCTGAGTCCAGGCGGAGGCATCTTGCCGACACCGTCAAGCTGTCGCCGGACACGCTGATCGAGCCGGTGACGACCGAGTCGGCCCCGACGAGCTGGCCGACCCGGATGACGGTGGCGCGGCTCAGCGCCGCCAGCGGCGGCACCTGCAGGCGCTCGAAGGCCCGCAGCCGCTCGTCCCTCGAGATCACGGGCGCTTCGCGCAGATCGAGCGCGTCGGTGATGATGACGGCCGCGCCTTCGCCGAGCCACTGGTGGCGGCCCTCGCGCGACTCGACCTCAAAGGGCATCACGAGTATCCCGCGCGAGGCGCGTTCGGGCGCGGGGACGGCCTGCTGGCCCGGAACGTCCAGGCGTGTCGAGGACGCGGCTTGCGACGGACCGAGGGGGATGGCCACGAAGAGGAGAAGCGGCACCAGGCATACCGCGGCCGTGCCGCTCCGGCCGAGCGCCTTGTGGGAAATCACTTCGAGCGCGCAGGTCTCTGCCCCGCCGGACTGGCACTCGGCGATGCGCACCGCCGCGTGGGTCGAGAACTCCCGGTTGAGCCTGTCGATCACGGCCGCGTAGTACCCGCACAGCGGCGCGTCGGATTGCCCTCGAATCTCGCAGAAGAGCGAGTGGCGGATCGAAAGGCGCCCGATGCCGCCGCGCCACCGGACCGTCACCTTGCTGTCCCGATACGACTCGATCACCATGCGGCGAGCCAGGCGGACACATCGACGGGTCCGGAGCCCCTCCGGCGTCAGCCGCAGGAGCGTACGGGAGGTTTTCGGCATCGAGGCCAGAAACCAGTCGGTCGCGTAGACGCCCGCCCGCCGGACGACTTCGTCGTAGGCCGACCCTTCCGCGCGCAGGAAACTCAGGACCGCGAAGAGGCCGGCCAGGTCGAGATGACCGTTGCGGAAACCCTCGGCGCTCAACCAGCCTTCGTAGAAGCTCAGGCGGGCGGGAAGCAGCTCGGCAATGGCTTGGTGTAGGCTGGCCACCACCAGGCGGCCGATTCCCGCGTCTCTCATTTTTCTGCTAACGTAGGACCACTGCGTCACCCGCACACGGCCGCGGGCGTTCGGCCTTTGTCTTGTCGGGCTCGTCCTGAATGTCGTCGCAGCATGGCACGCTTCGGGGCGTCGCCGCAACCGGGTCGGTCAGGCTGGCCATTGCCTGAGATTGCATCGTTCGACGGGGGCGGCGGGAAGGTCACCGCGGCGATCCTTGCCGGAGGCCGGGCCAGGCGTCTCGGAGGCCGGAACAAGAGCCTGTTGCGCGTCGGCGGAGAGACCATCCTGGCACGACAGCTGCGGGAGTTGAGCGGCGTCGCCGCTCAGATCCTGCTCGTCGCCGCCGGCAGACCGGATCACGTCAGCCGAGAGGTCGACGTCGTGCCCGACCTCATCGCCGGCTCGGGCGCACTTGGGGGACTCTACTCGGCGCTGGTCGCGGCCGCTCACGACAAGGTCCTCGTCGTCGGCTGTGACATGCCGTTTCTGACTTCGGCGTTCCTGGCGCGTGTAGTACGCGAAGCCGACGGCTTCGACGCCGCAATGCCGCGCACGAGCGATGGGTGGCAGCCGTTGTGCGCGTGCTACGCCCGAAGCTGTCAGACCGTGGTCGCCCGGCGGATCGAATCGGGGCAGTTGCGGATGCTCGATCTGGTCGGGAGTCTGCGGTTGCGCGAGATTTCCGCGGCTGTCGTGGCCGGGTATGACCCGTATGGCGACCTGCTCATGAACGTCAACACGCCGGATGATCTCGCCCTCGCGTTGATAGGCGCCCGCGCGCGGGGCCTGGAGACCTGATCGAACCTCGACCCGGACCGACCCTCCGAGGCTGCGACTCCAGACACTGGACACTCGATGATCCTCTCAGTTCAAGATGCCATTCGTGATCGTGTGCTGGCCGCGGTGAAGGCGCTCTATCACCTCGAGGGGCCGGAGGTCCCTGCCGTAACCGTCGCCGGGACCCCCAATCGCACGCTCGGCGATCTCGCGGTACCGCTCGCCTTCGAGCTGGCGAGGCGGCTGCGCAAGGCGCCGCGCGCCATCGGCCAGGAGATCGCGACGTCGCTCGGAACGATTCCCGGCGTCCAGGGCGTCGAATGCACCGCGAACGGGTACCTGAACTTCAGGCTGGATCGCCCCGCGTTCCTAGAGAGCCGCCTCGCGGGCCAGGTGCCGCTTCCCGAGCTCCCTTCGACGAAAGGCAAGGCGATCGTCGAGCACACGGCCATCAATCCGAACAAGGCGGCGCATATCGGCCACCTGAGGAACGCGGCCCTCGGCGACACCCTCGTACGCGCCCTGCAGTTTCTCGGCCAGGAGGTCGAGATCCAGAACTACATCGATGACACCGGCGTGCAGGTTGCCGATGTCGTCGTCGGCTTCTCCGATATCGAGCGGCAGTCGCTCGCCGATGTCGAACGGATCGCCGCGACGACCAGGTTCGATTACCACTGCTGGGATCTCTACGCGCGCGTCACCGAGTGGTACCAGGCAGACAAGACCCGGCTTGCGATCCGCGCGGAAGCCCTGCACGACATCGAGCATGGCTCCGGCGAGAGGGCCGCAATCGCGCGGTTCGTCGCGGACCGAATCGTCCGCTGTCACCTCTCGACGATGGCTCGAATGAACGTGCACTACGACCTGCTCTCGTGGGAAGGCGACATCCTGCGGCTCCAGTTCTGGAACCGGGCGTTCGAGATCCTGAAGTCGGACGGCACCGTGTATCTCCAGACGAAGGGCCGCCTCGCCGGCTGCTGGGTCATGCGCATCACGGACGAAGGTGACCCGGCCGCTCGGACGGATGGCCAGGACGCCGCGACCGGGGCGGAGACGGGCGCCCTGGACGAAGAGGAAGAAGGCGATCAGGCCGAGAAGGTGATCGTCCGATCCAACGGAACGGTCACCTACGTCGGGAAGGACATGGCGTACCAGTTCTGGAAGTTCGGCTTGCTCGGCCGCGACTTCCACTACCGGTTGTTCGGCGCGCCCGGCAAGGATGGCCCGCTCTGGGCGACGAGCAGCACGCCGACCCCGGAGGAGGCTTCTCACCCGCCGTTCGGACGCGGAGCGACGATCTACAACGTCATCGACGTCCGCCAGGCCTACCTTCAGAAACTCCTTCAGCAGGCGCTCGCGGCCGCCGGCCATCACACCGAGGCGGATCACTCGATCCATTTCTCGTACGAGATGGTCGCGCTCTCCCATCAGACGGCGCGCCAGCTCGGCTATTCCTCGGAGGCCGCGGAGGCAGGCCGGCCGTTCGTGGAGGTGTCGGGCCGGAAGGGACTCGGCGTCAAGGCGGACGACCTCATCGACGCGCTGGTCACGAAGGCCGAGGGCGAGGTGGCCCGGCGCAACCCGGAGATGGCCCCACCGGAGGTCCGGCGGACGGCCGAGATGATCGGCATCGCGGCGATTCGCTATTTCCTGGTCAAGTTCTCACGCGGGAAGGTCATCGCCTTCGACATCGACGAGGCCCTCAACTTCGAGGGTGAAAGCGGCCCCTACCTGCAGTATGCTGTCGTCCGCGCGAACAACATCTTCCAGAAACTGCGAACCCGGGACGGGCTGGATGAAGTCGCGGTCGTCGCGAAACTGAAGGGAACCTCGAGCGAAGAACTGACATCCAGCGTCGACGACAGCGGGCTCTGGGCGCTCATCCTGGAAGCGGCGCGGCTCGACGAAGTCAGCTTGCAGGCGGTTCGGACGCTGGAGTTTTCAGGCATCGCCAAGTGGGCGCTCGGACTCGCCCAGCTCTTCAACGCCTACTATCACCGGTATCCTGTCCTGAACGAAGAGCAGTTGGGGGTCAAGCTCTGGCGCGCCGCGGGTGTGGCGTATTTCCGCGCTCAGCTCACCCGGGCACTCGACCTGATGGGCATAGAAATCCCCGTGCGAATGTAGCGCCCTCTTCGGGCGCAGTTGCTGAGGCGGTTCGTGATGCAGCCACAGATCGCGGTTACGCCGTGTCGGGCACTGCCTGACTACCTCGAATCGGTGAAGATCGCCGGCGGGACGCCGCGCGCCCTCGACCGGACGGTCGAGCCTGCCGATTCGGTGCTGTCCTGGTGCCATGGCCTGCTGCTGACAGGAGGCGGCGACGTCGACCCGGGCCGGTACGGGGAGACCGCGCATCCGGCGGTCGCCGGCGTCGATCGCGAGCGCGACCAATACGAGTTCGATCTGGTGACGAAGGCCATCGAGCGCGACATCCCGGTGCTCGCGATCTGCCGGGGGGCTCAGGTGCTCAATGTCGCAGGCGGCGGCACGCTCGTCCAGGACATCCCTACGCAGGTGCAGGGCGCGGAATCGCACGATCTCAAGAATCCGCTCTCTGGAATCGCGCACGAGATCTGGGTCAGCAAGGACAGCCTGCTCTGGACTCTGCTGCGCGAACAGGCCCTGGAAGCCGATTCGTGCGACGTCAACAGCCGCCATCACCAGGCCATCAAGTCGGTGGCGGCGGGATTCGAGGTCTGCGCGACTTCGCCCGACGGCATCATCGAGGCCATCGAGCGGACCTCGTCCGGATTCTGCCTGGGCGTGCAGTGGCATCCGGAGAACTTCTGGCGGACCGGCGAATTCCGGCCGCTCTTCGAAGGATTCATCGGCGCCTGCCGCCGGCTGCTCGAGCGCCTCGAGCAGGGCTCCACGACGTAAGTCCGCCGCCTGCGGCGCCTGCCCCGGACGTCGGGCACTCTCAGCCGCGGTGCAGCACGGCGAGCACCTCGACGTGCGCCGTGTTCGGGAACAGATCGAATCCCCGCAGCGAAACCAGCCGGTACCCCCCGGACACGAATCGGGCGACGTCGCGAGAGAGAGTCGCCACGTCGCACGACACGAACACGACGCGTTCTGCGCCGATCGCGATCGCGCCCGCGCAGGCGTCCTTGGTCATCCCGGTCCTCGGAGGATCGAGGAGGAGGGTGCGGGCCGTCGTGCCGGCGGCAGCCGCCAGGAACCGCTCGACTGACGCATGTCGAACGACCAGGGCGTCGCCGAAGGGCGCGGCGTTGGCCACGAGGTCATCCGCAGTCGTGGCGTGCCCTTCGACGGCGACGACGCGGCGATCGCCGGTCGCGGCGAGACACACGGAGAAGAGCCCGACGCCAGCGAACAGATCAATCGCCGGCCCTTCCGGGCACGCAGCCAGGACAGCGTTCACGAGCGTCAGGAGGAGGTAGCGGTTGCCTTGGAAGAATGCGCGTACGTGACGGCGAAGCCCGACGCGAATCCCGCACCGACCCGGAGCGTGTGGCTCGCCGTCGACAGCCGAGGCCGGGCCGGCAATTCCTCCTGGCAGCTCGAGGGTGTCGCGGACGAATGGCTGCCCGGTCACGAGACGCACGGCTGGGTCTTCGGTTCTCGTCCAGGCGAGGCCAGAGAATCCTTGCACGCGGCGCAATAACCTGGGCGCGGGCAGTCTCGCACCTTCGGCGAGTTCCATGTGGGCGGCGCGCTCGTCTCCTGGGATGTTCTCGGCGAGCTCGATCGATGCCGCTCCGCTGTGCCCGGCGGCTCGCAGCGCCTCGCCGAGCTCGACTATCGCGGCGGAGGTCGAATCGAGCAGCTGGCCGGTCCTCCCCGCATCGCAGAGCTCATGCGTGCCCTCCCGCAGAAATCCGAGGCGGCCGTCCTGGACGTGCAGCCGGGCCCGCATTCGGTAGCCCTTCTCGAGCGACGGCTCGACGTCGATGTGGCCGTTCCACGTCAGGTGCGCCAGCCGCGAGAAGCCGTCTCGGATGACCTCGCTCTTGAGATCGAGCTGGCGGGCGTACTTGATGTGGCTGTATACGCTTCCGCCACACGCAACGTCACCCGAAACAGGCCTCCGGTCGGAGTGAGGCTCGAGGATCTCGGTAATGCTGGCGTGCGCGACGCCCCGGGCGACTCTCAGGACTCGCGCCCGGATCGACTCCCCGGGAATCGTCCCGCCGACCAGGACCACCTCACCTTCGTGGCGCGCGAGCATCTCGCCACCGGCGGCAGGCTTCTCGGCCACGACCGTGATGAGGTCACCAGGGTGCAGCATCATCGTCGCCTGTGCAGTCCCGCTACTCGAACAGGATCGCCGGAAGGCCCAGCGCCTCTCGGAGGAGACGCGCCCGGCAGGTTTCGAGCGCAACGTCGTAGGCCGGCTGGGGCAATCGTCCTGCGAAGGGCTCGAGTTCCAGGCGGGCGTCGCGATCAATCTCGATCAGGAGCGATTCACCCGCGTGCGCCCGTGCCCCGGCGAAGAGCCGTGCCTCGATGGCGGCAAGCTCCGCGATGGCGCGTTCGCGGGCCTGCCCGCGCAGCCGCTCCGCGCCCGATCGCACGTGGTCGAGATCCCGGACGCACTGTTCGATCGCCCGGTCCCACTGCTCGGGCAGGATCGAACCGGCTCGCATCGCGGTGAGCCTGGCGACGACCCGATCGATGTGGCTGGAAAGCGACCGGCGCGGTTTCGCGCGCCGCTCCTCCTTCAGCTGCGGGGACGCCGCATCCTCCTGCGGCGCGATCAGCCCGATCGATCGGCGCCAGCGGTCGAAGGCGTCAAGCACGTCGGCCTCGCAGAACTCGATGCGCATCGGCCGCCGCCGCGGCCCCCGCGCCGCCGCGCGGACGATTCGCGCGTCGATGCCGCGGAACACCACTCTCAGCGGAATGCCGCGCGAGGCCCACTCGCGCACCAGGTCGAAGGCCGGCCCGGTGATTCGCACGAGATGTCCGCCGTTGCGCCGGCACAGGTAATCTTCGACCTGGCGGCAAAAGTCGTCCGACTCCAAGGTCCGCCCCCGTTACGCCACCCCGATCGCCGCTACGCCTGCACGGCAGGCGGCTGATTCCGTTCCCAGAGCAGCAACAGGCCGTGAAGCGTCAGATCCCGATCGATCGCGTCGACGACCGTCGTCTCCGGCGCGATGGTCTCAGCCAGGCCGCCCGTCGCGATGCAGTATGCCGAACCGCCGAGGGCCGCCCGCAACCGGTGGACCAGCCCCTCGACCATGCCGACATAGCCGTAGAAGAGCCCGGCCTGCATCGACCCCACGGTGGTGCGCCCGATCACCTCCTGCGGCTTGCGTACGTCGATGCGAGGCAGGCGGGCGGCGCGCTGGAACAGGGCATCCGCAGAAATCTGGATCCCCGGACAGATGACGCCGCCGAGGTACTCGCCCTTCGCGGAGATGGCATCGAAGGTCGTCGCTGTGCCGAAGTCGACGACGATGAGCGGCTGGCCGCGAGGCCGGCCGTATCGATCGACGGCGGCGATGCTGTTCACGAGGCGGTCGGCTCCGACCTCCGCCGGGTTGTCGTACAGGTTGGGCAGGCCGGTTTCGACGCCGGGCTCGAGGTTGAGCGGCTTCTGGCCGAGGTAGCGCTGCGCCATCTCGATCATCGTCGCGGTCAGCGGCGGCACGACCGAGGACATGACGACGCCGTCGACCGAGGACGGCGGATAGCCGTCGCGCTCGATGAGCTGCGTCATCGTCAGGCCGAGCTCGTCGACGGTGCGATCCCGCACCGTGGCCAGCCGCCAGCTCCGCACGAGATCGCGCCCGCGGAAGATCCCGAACACGATGTTCGAATTGCCGATGTCGATGGCCAGCAGCATGTGGGTTGACTCCAGTCCTCGAAATCCGGTCGTGGGCCGGCCGCACTATCTCGGTAGCCGGCCCCGCTCCCGGATCCACGTGATCTCGCCTGCGACGATGCGCTCGAGCCGATCGCCAGCGCGCGCGAGCAGCGCGCCGTCGGCGGCGATCCCGGCCGTCGTGCCTCGGCGCGTACCATCCGCGGTCCGCCATTCGATCGGCTGGCCGACGGTGTCGGGCGCGAGTGCCTGGTAGCGCCTCATCACCTCGTCGGCGCGCCCGTTCCGCAGCGCCGACCGGCACGCGGACAGCTTCGACAGGGTGCGCGCGAGCAGCGTCCCACGATCGACGCTCCGGCCGAGCTCTTCCTCGATGGAGGTCGCCCGCACGGCGACGTCGCGCGGGTAATCGACGCGGCGGACGTTGATGCCGATCCCCACCACGACGAACCCCGTGTCGTCGTCGGACGTGCCGGCCTCGGCGAGAATGCCGGCGAACTTCCGCTGGCCGCAGACGAGATCATTCGGCCACTTGATGTGTGCGGAAAGTCCGGTCGTCTCGAGCACCGCTTCGCACAGGGCCACGCCGGAGAGGAGCGTAATCCTCGAGGGCAGCGGCGGAGTCAACCGGGACGGATCGGCTGACGGGTCCCCGGACGCGATCGTCGATTCTCGATTCGGCCGCAAGATCACAGAGAGGTACAGGCCCGCTTCGGGAGGCGAGAACCAGGCGCGGCCCTGGCGGCCGCGGCCCGCGGTCTGCGCATCGGCGACGACCGTGGTCCCTTCGGCGGCGCCTCGCATGGCAAGCCTGGCAGCTTCGTCGTTGGTCGACCCTATGGTTGCGAAGTAGAACAGGGGGGAGCCGAACCCATCGAGTGCGGTGCGCTCGAGATCGATCGCCGACGCGAGGTCGCCCGGCACCTCGGCGGGATCCGGCGGGTCAGCAGGTTTCGAGTTCAAGGCGGATATCGGCGGCTCGGGCGGAGTCGATGAGCCATCCCATCGAAATATACGAGGCCCCGGCTTCCGCCAGCGCCTTGACCCGTTCGAGTGTCGTGGCGCCCGACACCTCGACCGATGCACGGCCGCGGCAGCGCCGGATCGTCTCGCGCGTCTCGTCTATCGAGAGCTGGCTGATGAGAACGACGGACGCCCCCGCATCGAGAGCCTCGTCGACCTGATCCAGCGATTCGACCTCGATCTCGATGGGCGACTCGGGCGCGGTGGCACGCGCGCGCGCCACGGCCTCACGAATGCCGCCGGCCAGGCGGACGTGGTTGGTCTTCACCACCACGCCGTCGTCAAGCGTCGATCGGCCGTTGACGCCTCCCCCGAGGCGCACCGCGTGCTTCTCCAGCGCGCGGAGGAGCGGCAGCGTCTTCCTCGTATCGGCGATGGTGATGCCTTCGTCGACCGCGTCGACAACCGCTCGCGTGAGCGTCGCGATGCCCGAGAGGTGGCGGAGAAAATTGAGCGCCGTACGCTCGCCCGTGAGCAGCGCCGTCGCCAGGCCGCGGACTTCGCCCAATCGCTCGCCCGCCTGGCAGCGCTCGCCGTCCTGGCGGAGCCAGTGGAATTCCGCGGATGGGTCGAGCTGGCGGAACGCCTCGGCGGCCAGGTCCCGGCCCGCCAGCACGCACGCGCTCCTCGCGAAGAGGACCCCGACCGCCCGCAAATCCGGAGCGACGAGCGCGTTGGTCGACGCGTCGCCCCAGCCCAGATCCTCGGCCAGCGCGCGCCGGACCACGTCGCGATACGCCCCGGCGTCGAGCGGTTCGACTGGATCGGCCATCACCCCTCGAGTTCGGTCAGCATCGCGTTCAGTTTCCGCTGCCGCTCGGCGACTTCCAGGGCCCGAGCGCGCGTGTCCGTGACGAGCTGGGCCGGAGCGCGCTCGATGAAGGACGGCGTGCCCAGCTTCCGGTCGAGCCCCACCGCTTCCTTGACGAGGGCGGCCAGCTCCTTCTTCAGCCGCGTGAGTTCGGCCTGCCTGTCCACGATGCCCGCGAGCGGCACGAACAGGTTCGCATGAGCCAGCGCGCGCTTCACCGTGTCGGGTCCCGGGCTGATGTCGGCCCGGAACTCGAAGGCGTCGAGCCCGGCCACGAGCTTGATGTAGTCAGCCTGCGCCTCGAGCAGGGAGCGCGACGACTGGTCGTGCTCGTCAATCACGGCGGCGATCTTCCGCGACGGCGGCACGCCCCGCTCGGAGCGGACCGTCCGAATCGTCGTGACGACTTCCTGGATGTACTCCATCTCACGCGACGACTGCGGGTTGGACCAGCTCTCGACGCGCCGCGGGAACTCCGACAGCGAAATCGTCTGCCCGTCCTCGGGCCGCCGCGGGAGCTTCTGCCAGATCTCCTCCGTGATGAACGGGATGACCGGGTGAAGCAGCCGCAGCATGGCGATCGAGCACCTCGATCAGCACGGCGACCGCCTGCTCGCGGGCCGGGCCCACCTGCTGCAGATCCCGCTTGACGAACTCGATGTACCAGTCGGCGAACTCGTGCCAGAAGAAGTGGTAGAGGCGATCGCACGCCTGGTCGAAGCGGAACGTGGCGAACGCCGCCTCGACCTCGGCGGCCAGCTGCGTTCACGCCGTTGCAGCATCCATCGGTGCACGAGCGGGAGCGCCTTCGCCGGCGGCACGGCGGGGCGCACCGTCACGTCGCCGATATTCATCAGGAGGAATCGTGACGCGTTCCAGATCTTGTTGATGAACTGGCGGTAGCCCTGCATCCGGCCTTCGGACAGCGGGATGTCCATCCCGGGCGACGCCATCGCCGCCAGCGTGAACCGCAACGCGTCGGCGCCGATCTCGTCCATGACCGACGAGGGGATCGACCACGTTCCCGTTCGACTTGCTCATCTTCTGCCCGCGCTCGTCGCGCACGAGCCCGGTGATGTAGACCGTCGCGGAACGGCACGTCGCCGGCGAACTTCAGCCCGAGCATGATCATGCGCGCGACCCAGAAGAAGATGATGTCGAAGGCGGTCAGCATCAGCGTCGTCGGGTAGTAGTGCTTCAACTCCGCGGTCTCGTCCGGCCAGCCCATGGTGCTGAAGGGCCAGAGACCGGAGCTGAACCAGGTGTCCAGCACGTCCGGGTCCTGGCGCAGGGTCCCGCCGCACGCGCAGGCCGCCGGATCGTCCTCGGCGACCGTCGTGTGCGCCGCACGCGTCACAGTACCAGGCCGGGATGCGATGGCCCCACCACAGCTGCCGCGAGATGCACCAGTCGTGGATGTTGCGCATCCACTCGAAATAGGTCTTGGCCCAGTTCTCGGGCACGAACACGATGCGGCCGTCCTCGACGGCCCGGATCGCCTCGGCGGCGAGCGGCGCGATGCGTCACGAACCACTGCGTCGAGAGCAGCGGCTCCACGACCGTCGCGCACCGCTGGCAATGGCCGACGGCGTGCGTGTGCTCGGCGATCTTCTCGAGAGGCCTTCGGACTCGAGCTGGTGAACGAGCCCCTTGCGCGCGATGAACCGGTCCTGGCCGGCGTAGGGGCCGGCGGCCGCGGTCATTCGCCCGTCCTCGTCGATGACCGACACACGCTCGGCAGGCCGTGCCGTTCACCCATCGCGAAGTCGTTCGGGATCGTGCGCGGGAGTCACCTTGACGGCGCCGGTGCCGAAGGCTGGATCGACGAACGCGTCCGCGATGACCCGCAACCTCCGGCCGAGCACGGGCAGAACCACGCTCGTGCCGACCAGCCCGCGATAGCGGTCATCGTCCGGGTGCACCGCGACGGCGGTGTCGCCAAGCATCGTTTCGGGCCGCGTCGTGGCCACCGTGACGCCAGGCCCCCCGTTCGCTCCCGGATACCGGATGTAGTACAGCTTGCCGACCGAGTCGTGGTGGATGACCTCGAGGTCCGAGAGGGCCGTCCGGCACCGCGGGCACCAGTTCACGAGATACTTGCCGCGGTAGATCAGGCCCTCGTGGTAGAGCGACACGAATTCGCGGCGCACGGCGCGGCAGAGGCCCGCGTCGAGCGTGAAGCGCTCGCGGGACCAGTCCACCGACTCGCCGAGCTTCCGCATCTGGCCGGTGATCGTGCCGTGGCACTGCTCGACCCACTCCCAGACGCGTTGCTCGAAGGCCTCCCGTCCAACGTCGTGACGCGACTTCCCTTCGGCCGCCAGCTGCTTCTCGATGACGTTCTGGGTCGCGATTCCGGCGTGATCGGTGCCGGGCAGCCACAGCACGTCGTGGCCCGTGCATCCGCTTCCACCGCGCGACGATGTCGGGCAGCGTGTGGTTGAGCGCGTGACCCATGTGCAGCGACCCGGTGACGTTGGGCGGCGGCAGGACCATGCTGAACATCGGCTTGCCGGATCCGGGGTCGGCGCGAAATGCCCCGATGGCCTCCCAGAACGCGTACCAGCGCGCGTCCACTTCACGATGATCGAAGGCCTTCGGCAACTCGGACATGGCGGAGTCGGTGCGCTCGAATGTCACGGTGTGGCAGGTCGCGAGTCGAGCCGCCATCAGGACGGGCCTCGATGCGCCTGCCGGAAGTTTACAGGTTACCCGGACTTCGACGCGTGCTTCAAGGGACGGGAGGTGCGGCGCGGCGGCCCGGCCTACTTGATGCTCGCCTTCACCCGCTCGATTTCCTCGCGGACCAGGCGCTCTGCCACGCGCGAGACGATATCGGAGACCGTGTCCTTCACGACGCGGTCGGTCATGCGTTCGAGGACCTGTTGCGTGGCGCGCTGGACGATCTCCTCGAGCGACTGTGCCGACAGTCCCTGGGCGGGCCAGATCGGTTGCAGCTCAGGTGCGGCCTGAACGCCTCGCTCGGCAGCGAGCAGGGCGTTGAAGGCCTGCGCAACCGGCGAGCGATCGGCGCCGGCGGCGGCAGGGCCCGGCGGCTCCGGCGGGGCGGCAGCCGGCGGCGGGAAAGCCGCGTACGCCGGCACGTCGCGATGCGGAACCGGCGGCTGGCTGACCGGCTCAGGCGCAATACCGCGTCCGGGCGCGGTCTCTGCCAGCGGCGCTGTCTCGGCGTGGATTGAGGAACCCTCCGCAAGAGGCTCCTGCTCGACGGCGGGGGGCGGCTTGACGAGCGTCGCAAATGCCGCATCCAGGCGATCGAAGTAGTCGTCGATCGGGGTCGCTTCGTCTGATGCCTCGCTCCCTTCGCCCTCTGCCGTCACGGCTGCTCCCGCGGGTAAAGGCTCGCCGATGACTGGCGGGCGGCGCCGGATTTGAACATCGAAATCCGCAACCGGCTCCTCGGGCCACGAGTCTTCTGACTCGGCCTGGGGCTCGGCAGGCAGCCCGTCCAGGGCGGCGTCGAGCGCGGGGCCGTCGACGATCTCGTCAGCGATCCGCAGCGATTCCGGCGCGGGCGTCGGCTCGGCTTCGGGAGCGGAGGGCGGCTCCACCGCGCGTAGGGCGGACGCGGCCAAGAGCAGCTCCTTGACCCGCGAGATGACCATCTGGGGCTCGAACGGCTTCGCCAGCACGCCGTCGCAGGCGGCCGCCTTTGCCCGCTCCTCGTCGACGGGCTCGAAGGCGCCCGTGAGCAGGAGCACGGGGATGTGCGCGAGGTGCGGCGTCGATTTCACGTGCGCGGCGACCTCGTAGCCGTCCCGGAGCGGCATGCTCACGTCGGCGAGCACGATGTCGGGCTGTTCGGCGTCGATCGCGTCGATGGCTTGCTGTCCGTCGCCGACCGCGATGACCCGGACGTCCTCGTCGGCGAACGTCAGCTCGATGACGCGCTGGATCGTGACACTGTCGTCGGCGAGAAGCAGCGTGTGTGGCATATCTGACACAACAGCTTATCGGTGGCAATCCGCGCAGGGATTAGTGCGCGGACCTGAATCGCTACACCGTTCCGGCCCTCGATCTCGCGTGCCCGCCGATGAAGTCGATGATCTCCTGCATCGGCGTGCCTGGTCGGAAGACTCCCGTGATCCCAATCTCCGCCAGGCGCGGGAGATCCAGGTCCGGGATGATCCCTCCGACCACGACGAGCACATCATCCAGCCCTTTCTCCTTGAGCAGCGACATCACAGCCGGGCAGATATGGTTGTGGGCGCCGGAGAGGATCGAGAGCCCGATCACATCCGCGTCCTCCTGCATCGCAGCCGTCACGATCTGTTCCGGCGTCTGGCGGAGCCCGGTGTACACGACCTCCATCCCCGCGTCCCGAAGGGCCCGGGCGATGACCTTGGCCCCGCGGTCGTGTCCATCGAGGCCTGGCTTCGCGATGACGACTCGGATTTTGGACATGGCTAGATCGTTGGCGTCTCGACGTGCTCGCCCCAGACATCCCGCAGCGTGTCGCACATTTCACCGACGGTCGCATACGCGCGGGTCGCCTCGATGAGCGCGGGCATCGTGTTGAGGGTGCCCTCGGCCGCCCGCCGCAACTCGCCGAGCGCCCGCTCGACGCGGTCGTTGTCCCGCTCGCGCCTGAGCGCGCGGAGCTTCTCCATCTGGCGCGCGGCCGCCGCTTCGTCGATGTAGAGAATCGGAATCGGGATCTCCTCGTCGACAACGTAGTCGTTCACCCCGACGATGACCCGTTCCCTTCGCTCGACGGCCTGCTGGAACCTGTAGGCGCTGTCGGCGATCTCGCGCTGCGGGAACCCGCGCTCGATCGCCTCGACCATTCCGCCCATCCGGTCGATCGTGTCGAAGTACGCCAGCGTGCCGCGCTCCATGTCGAGGGTGAGAGATTCGACGAAGTAGGACCCGCCGAGCGGATCCACTACGTTGGAAACCCCGCTCTCGTGGGCGATGATCTGTTGCGTCCGCAGGGCGAGCGTCGCGGCCTCGGCGGTCGGGAGGGCGAGCGCCTCGTCGAGCGAGTTCGTGTGGAGCGACTGCGTGCCGCCGAGCACCGCGGACAGGGCCTGGATGGCCGTGCGCACGACGTTGTTGTACGGCTGCTGGGCGGTGAGCGACACGCCGGCCGTCTGGGTGTGGAACCGCAGCTTCCACGACCGTTCGTCCTTCGCCCCGAACCGATCCTTCATCACGTTCGCCCAGATCTTGCGGGCCGCACGGTACTTGGCCAGCTCCTCGAAGAAATCACTGTGGGCGTTGAAGAAGAACGAGATCCGCGGGACGAAGTCGTCGACCTCCAAGCCCGCGTCCACGCCGTACTGCACGTATTCGACGCCGTCGCGCAGCGTGAACGCCAGCTCCTGCAGGGCCGTCGCGCCGGCTTCGCGGATGTGATACCCGCTGACTGAGATCGTGTTCCACCGCGGCACCTCGCGACCGCAGAAGGCGAACACGTCGGTGATGAGCCGCATCGACGGCTTCGGCGGATAGATGAACTCCTTCTGGGCGATGAACTCCTTGAGGATGTCGTTCTGGATCGTGCCGGAGATCTTCTTCCAGCTCGCGCCCTGCTTCTCGGCCACGACGAGATACATGGCGAGCAGCATCGGCGCCGGCGAGTTGATCGTCATCGACGTCGTGATGTCGCCGAGCGAGATGCCGTCGAAGAGCGTCTCCATGTCGGCGAGCGAGGCGATGCTGACGCCGCACTTCCCGACTTCGCCGAGCGACAGCTCGCTGTCCGGATCGCGGCCCATCAGCGTCGGCAAGTCGAAGGCGACGCTGAGGCCCGTTCCCCCGGCGGCCAGGAGATGCTTGTAGCGGGTGTTGGTCTCCTCGGGCGTGCCGAACCCGGAGAACTGCCTCATGGTCCAGAGCTTGCCGCGATACCCGGTCGGATGAATCCCGCGCGTGTAGGGAAATTCGCCGGGATCGTTGAGATCGCGCGAGTAGATCAGGCCGGAGGTGTCCTCGGCGGTATACAGGCGATCAATCGGCCGGCCGGACACGGTCGTGAAGGACGCGGCCCGTTCGGGAGCGCTGGCGAGGGCCGGTTCGAGCGCGTGCTGCCGCCACCTGTCCTTGGCCGAGATGGTGGCTTCGGGGGTCTTGTTCATATCGCCACGATTATACCTGCTCGGTCGCCTCCGCGCCTTGACTTCGCCGACGCGCAGCAGGTACGCTCGTCGGACGATCCTCGCTTGGACCGTCCGGTCCAGCCATCCGGAGCCGGCGGGGATTCGCGCCCGAGGTCGACAGTCCCCATCCCCCGCCGAATGGACGATGCAACCTGTGTCCCCTGCTAAGGTCTGTCGGCCGGTATCCCGGACCGGCACGGCCAAGGAGGTGCCAGCACTCCAGCCACGTGATCGTGCGGCAGTGTCTTCCCGGTTTCGACAGTAGGTGCACTCATATCATCGCCGGCCGCCCGACAGGCGAGCCGGAGGAGAGACTTCAGTGTCCAAGCCGTTCAACCCGTTTGAGATGGCCCAGGCCCAGTTCGACAAGGTCGCCGACATCCTCGATCTCGATCTCGCCACGCGCGAGTTGCTCCGGTGGCCGCTGCGCGAGCATCAGTTCGCGATCCCGGTCCGGATGGACGATGGAAAGGTCAAGGTCTTTCGCGGCTTCCGCGTGCAGCACAACGACGCGCGCGGCCCCAACAAGGGCGGCATCCGGTTCCACCCGCACGAGACGCTCGACACGGTGCGCGCGCTCGCAACGTGGATGACCTGGAAGTGCGCGGTGGTCGACATTCCGCTCGGCGGAGGCAAGGGCGGCGTCATCTGCGACCCGCACCACCTCAGCATGATCGAGCAGGAGCGCATCTGCCGCGGCTGGATCCGGCAGTTGGCGAAGAACGTCGGGTTCGCGCAGGACGTTCCGGCGCCCGACGTGATGACCAACCCGCAGCACATGGTGTGGATGATGGACGAGCTCGAAGTCATCCACGGCGGAAAAGAGCCCGGCTTCATTACGGGCAAGCCGGTGGGCATGGGCGGGTCGCTCGGACGCACCGAGGCGACCGGCTACGGCGTCATCTACACGGTCCGCGAGGCCCTCAAACTGCTCGGCATCGCGCCCGACAAGACGACGGCCGCCGTGCAGGGATTCGGCAACGTGGCGCAGTTCGCCGTCCAGCTCTTCACGCGCATCGGCGGCAAGGTCGTGTGCGTGTCCTGCTGGGACGAGGCCGATCAGCAGACCTACACGTTCCGCAAGATGGACGGCGTGACCTACGAGGAGCTCATCGGGATCACCGACAAGTTCGGCACGGTCGACAAGGCCAAGGCCAAGAGCCTCGGCTACGAGACCCTGCAGGGCAGCGCGTGGATCGAACAGGACGTGGACATCCTGATCCCGGCGGCCATCGAGAACCAGGTCACCGGCGAGACCGTGCAGAAGATGGGCAAGCGGGTCAAGCTCATCGCCGAAGGCGCCAACGGTCCCACGACGCCCGAGGCCGACAAAGTCATCGCCGAGCGCGGCATCTACCTCGTGCCCGACTTCCTCTGCAACGCCGGCGGAGTCACCTGCAGCTACTTCGAGCAGGTCCAGGGCAACATGAACTACTACTGGTCCAAGGAGGAGGTCCTGAGCAAGCTCGACATGGTGATGACCAATGCCTTCCACGGCGTGGCCGAGCTCGCGGCGAACAAGAAGCTCTACACGCGCGATGCGGCGTATGTCATCGCCATCAATCGCGTGGCCAGCGCCTGCCGGCAGCGAGGGTGGGTGTAGATACGGGCTTCAGGCTTCGGGCCGAGCAATCTCACGGGGACCAGACGGTTGTCTGGTCCCCGTTTTTCGTGTACGCCTCCAGCCACCGGCCTCCAGCCGGTATACTGGAAACACCGATGACCGATCCAGCGACGACGCCCGCCGATGGTCCGATCGAGACCATCGTCGATCGGCTCCGCGAGCGCGCCAAGGAGCTGCACTGCCTCTACAAGGTGCACGACCTCACCGCGGACGTCGAGCGGTCGCCCGACGAGATCTGCCGCGAAATGGTGGAGGTGCTGCCCGACGGCTGGCTTCACCCGGATGCGTGCTGGGCGAAGATCACGATTGAAAACAGCGTCTACGAGCCGCCGCAGGCGGTCGAGACGCCGTGGGTCCTGCGGACGCCGATTGCGGTCATGGGGAAACTGGTCGGCGCGGTCGAGGTGTTCTACGAACGGCAGTTCCCGCGGGCCGACGAAGGGCCGTTTCTCAAGGAGGAGCGCCGGCTGCTCGACACGATCGCCGAGTGCCTCGGGCAGTACCTCGCGCACCGGCGGCTGCGCGGCATGCTCCGCAACTGGCACACCGCGATGGAGCAGCTGCCCTCCGACGACCGCCGCGACTGGCGCGTCATCATCGAGTTCCTTCGCCGTACCGACCCGCACCTGCTGACGCGGGTGTCGCGGCGGATGATCAACTACCTCACGTGGAACGGGGTCGAGGAGGCTCAGAGCCTGCTCCAGCGGCTCGGGAGCCCGCCGCGCGAACGCGACGGCTCGGAGGAGAACAGCCCGCTCGAGCGCATGAGCCTCGACGACATGATGCGCATTACGAACGCCGCGTTCCGGATTGCCGCGGGCAACCTGGACGAACAGGACATCGTGCGGTCGATCGAGCAGTGGGTGAAGGACGACCGCTGCAGCTTCCTCATCGAGGCCGTCGAGACCCAGCGCACCACGCTCACCGACATCGCCGAAGCCCTCGAGCGCTTCGAGCAGATGGGCATCTCGGACAAGGACCTCTCGCGATCGGTGCACCTCGGCCTGCGCGTGTCCCTCGTGCGGCGCTTCCTGACCGACGATCTCGACTACATCAACACCGCCAAGAACTACGTCGAGGTCCACGATTTCAGCGAGCTGGTGCAGCGCGTCATCTCGCCCTCAGCCAGCCGCGGGAAGCTCGGGGGCAAGAGCTCCGGCCTCTTGCTCGCCTATCACATCGTGCGGAGATCCGGCGAGTACGCCGATTCACTCGGCACCGTGAAGATGCCCAAGACCTGGTACATCACGTCGGACGGGATGGGCGCCTTCCTCGACCACAATCACCTGCAGGACATCCACAACCTCAAGTACGCGGAGATCGACCAGGTCCGGCGCGAGTACCCGCACATCGTCCAGGCCTTCAAGAGTTCGCGCTTCCCGCAGGAGGTGGTGAAGGGGCTCTCGCTCGCCCTCGACGATCTCGGGGACAAGCCGCTCATCGTCCGGTCCTCGAGCCTGCTCGAGGACCGGACCGGGTCGTCCTTCTCGGGCAAGTACAAGAGCCTCTTCCTGGCGAACAGGGGCACGAAGGCCGAGCGTCTGGCGTCGCTGACCGACGCCGTGGCGGAAGTCTACGCGTCCATCTTCTCTCCGGACCCCATCGAGTACCGGGCGGGGCGCGGACTGCTCGACCTGCACGAAGAGATGGGCGTAATGATCCAGGAGGTAGTCGGCACGCGCGTCGGCCACTATCACTTCCCCGCGTTCGCCGGCGTCGCCTTCTGCAACAACGAGTTCCGCTGGTCGCCGCGGATCCGCCGCGACGACGGGCTGCTGAGAATCGTGCCGGGGCTCGGCACGCGCGCGGTCGATCGGCTCGATGATGACTTCCCCGTGCTGCTCGCGCCGGGGCAGCCGGGCCTGCGCGCCAACGTCACGCCGGCCGAGGTCCTCCGGTATTCCCCGCGAAAGGCCGACGTCATCAATCTCGAGGCGAACCGGTTCGGCACCGTCAAGATCGCCGATCTCCTCCAGCGCTACGGCCGCCAGTACCCGATGTTCAAGGAGGTCTTCTCCGTCTGCAACGCCGATGGCATCCATCCCGTGTCGCCGATCGCCTGGGACGGATCCGCCGACAACCTCGTGGCCTCCTTCGAAGGCCTCGTGCAGCACACGCCGTTCATGACGCAGCTCCGGACGCTGCTCCGCCTGCTGAGGGAGAAGATCGGCGTGCCGGTGGACATCGAGTTCGCGCACGACGGCAAGGACCTGCACCTGCTCCAATGCCGCCCGCAGAGCTCGGGCGACGACTCGGCGCCGTCGAAGATCCCGCACGATATTCCATCCGACCGCATTGTGTTCACGGCCAGGCGGTTCGTCTCGAACGGGCGTGTGCCCGATATCACCCACCTGGTCTATGTCGATCCGGAGCACTACAGCCAGATCGGGAGCCTCGATGCCCTGAAGGCGGTCGGCCGCGCCGTCGGACGCCTGAACCGGCTGCTGCCCAAGCGACGGTTCATCCTGATGGGACCGGGGCGCTGGGGCAGCCGGGGCGACATCAAGCTCGGCGTCGACGTCAGCTACTCGGACATCAGCAACACGTCAGTCCTGGTGGAGATCGCCGCGCGAAGCGGCGGGAGCCAGACGCCGCAGCTTTCCTTCGGCACCCACTTCTTCCAGGACCTCGTCGAGTCGGGCATCCGGTATCTGCCGCTCTATCCCGGCGACCCGGGCGTGGTCTTCAACCTGGAATTCCTGCGAAACGCCCCGAACCGTCTGGCCGCGCTCGTGCCGGAATTCGCCTCGCTCGAGAACGTCGTGTCGGTCGTCGACGTGCCGGAGGCGACCGGCGGGATGGTCGTGAAGCTCCTGATGGACGCGGACGAAGACCACGCGATGGCGTTCCTGGCCGCGCCCGGCGCCGCGCCTTAGCTGGTGATTCGCATCGGAATCAGCTCGGTCACCTCGCCCGCCTCGGCAGCAGGACCTTTGACGCGAATCTCGATCAGATACTCCCCCGCCGCCATGCTCGAGAGTGGCAGGTCGATCTGGCACGATCCGTCCACGTTGGGGAGGACCTGGACGGCCAGGTCCGCCATCGACTGACCGCCGCGGTTCAGCAGCCGCGCCGTGGCGGTCGGGGCGACCGCGCCCGGGCCGTAGACTCGGAACCGGATGAGCAGCCGGTCGGTCCTCCGGAACTCGCGCATCGCGACGGGAACCGGGTCCGCGTCCCTCGAAACGGCCTGGAATTCCCTGGCGCTGCGCGCGCGGAACACGGCTGGCGTGCTGATCGCCACCTTCGGCTCGGTCAGGTCCGGCACCACATACTGCAGCTGGTTCGTGTCGATCACCTGGCCGGCCGCATTCTCTATCGCCATCCGGACATCCATCCTGCCGGGCGTCGCATCGAAGACGACCCGCACCGGTGCTCGTGTCGAGGGGGTCCCGGCCGGGCTGGCCGCGACTGGCGCGGCGGCGGGCATATCCGTGGCGCCTTCCGGGACCTTGCCGCGGAAGTAGGTGTACCCTCCCGGATCGGTCGCCATCAACGAGACCCGTTCCGGCTCCTGGCGCTTGAGGCCGGGCACGGGCGGCAGTTCCTCCCAGACGAAGGTGATCTCAGTCTTTCCGCCTTCCCCCTTTCGCGCGCCAATCCACGTGGCCACGAACGCGTCCCGTGGTTTCGCCTCGACCGCGCCGAGGGCGCGCTCCACGGCGGCAGGCGCCCGCGGCTTGGCCGGCGCCATCGCCGCCGCCGCTTCTTCCGCCGTGAACGCCCAGTAGCCCTTCCGCGCGCGCACCTCGACCCCCGAGCGCTTGAGGCGCACGTCGATCCGGTGGAATTTCCCGTCGGCGGAGGCCCGCGTCGAGTTGTAGCCGAGCAGGTAGTAGGCGCTCGTGTCACGAACGACCTGCTTCAGCCCGGCCGTGAGGTCGTTGCGATTGACGATGGCGCGGCCGTCGGTCTCATCGGAGAGCGTACGCAGGGTGTCCTGGGTCGATCGAAGCATCTCGTTGTCGAGCTGCATCCCGACCGCTTCGTTGATCTCGAACTCGTTGGTCGGCAGGCCCCTCGGATCGAGCGAGTAGATGGCCGTGTTGTTGCGGTTGGCCGCGTCGTACACGTCGCGCATCTCGGTCTGCAGGTCGGCCATCGAGAAGAAGCGGGCCGTGTCCTCGGTGCGGGTGGCGCCCGCCGACGGGTTGCCGCGCGCCGGGTTGCCGATGCCGGGAAACGACGCGTTCGGGTCGCGCAACTGGGGCGGGAGCAGGCTCGTGTACCCCTCGCTGACGAGGATGACCGCCTTGCGCCCTTCACGCATCGCGCCGAGCTTGACGAACAGCCCCTTGAGCGCCGAGAACGACACCTGGTTCCGCACCCGCTCGACCGTGTCTGCCGGGTACATCGCGTACTGCTGCTCGAAATCGTTTCGCGGGCGATAGTCGTACTTCCGGCCCTCGAAGCGCCGGACGGCGCCGGCCACCTCGTCGAGGTTGCGCGTGAAGGTCAGCCCGGTGACCGGCGTCAGCGGGTACATGATCGCGACCATGTCCATCGGGCCGAGCTGCGTCTTGAGGAACTGCACGAGCGGATCGCGCACCCGCATCGAGGCGCCGAGCCTGACGTGGTAGTCGTCCATGAAGAGCACGAAGAGGCGGACATCGTCGCGCGCGGCCTCGGCCTCCTGCGCGTACTCGCTCGTGATGGGCCTCGGCGGATCCTGGCCGGGCCGCTGCTCGCCGTCGGTGTTGATGAGCCGGAACAGGTCGACCTTCTGGGGCTTGCCGTCCTCGAGGACCTCGAACTCCTCCTGCTTCAGGTCCGTCACGATCGCGCCCTTCCGATCGGTGACGATCACGTCGACGCGGACGAAGTTGACGCCGGCGCGGAACACCGGCGGCTGAGTCTGGCCGGCAGGCGGCTGCTGGCCTGGCGGCGGGTTCTGAGGCGGTTGGGCCTGGCCGGGCGGGGTGGCCGCAACGCCCGAAAGGCCGATCACGGCGAGGATCGAGGCGGAGGCGGCGATACGTTTCAGCATGCGTGCGACCTGCTCCGTTTCGCGCGCTCCGGCACGCCAACAGGCTTCGACTCGCATGATAACATTATGGCCATGATTGAGGAGATCGCCATGATTCAGGAAGATGTTCTGACCGCACTGACCGTCCTCAGCGAGGACGAAACGCTTCTCCGGGACAGCGTCCGGGAGTTCGCCGAGGCGCAGATCCGGCCGCTCGTGCGCGACATGGAAGAGCACGCCAAGATCCCGCGCGATCTGGTGGACAAGCTGTTCGACCTCGGTGTGATGGGCATCGAGATTCCGGATGCCTACGGCGGGGGCGGCGCACGGTTCTTCCACGCGGTGCTGGCCGTCGAGGCGCTCTCGCGCGTCGATCCGTCGGTTGCCGTGATGGTGGACGTCCAGAACACGCTCGTCAACAACGCGGTCATCCGCTGGGGCTCGTCAGACGTCAAGTCGCGGTACCTGCCGAAGCTGGCCGCCAGGTCGGTCGGCGCCTATGCGCTCTCGGAGGCGGGATCGGGCAGCGACGCCTTCGCGCTCGCGACACGGGCAGCCTCCGACGGCGACGACTACGTCCTCACGGGCCGCAAGCTCTGGATCACCAACGGGAACGAGGCGGACATCTTCATCGTGTTCGCCACCCTCAACCCGGAGGCCGGCTACCGCGGCATCACGGCGTTCATGGTCGAGCGCGGCTTCCCCGGGTTCACCGTGGGCAAGAAGGAAGACAAGCTCGGCATCCGTGCGAGCAGCACGTGCGAGCTCATCCTCGAGGAATGCCGCGTCCCGAAGGCCAACGTGCTCGGCGAGGCCGGAAAGGGCTACAGGGTCGCCATCGAAACCCTCAACGAGGGCCGAATCGGGATCGGCGCCCAGATGATCGGGCTGGCCGCCGGCGCGCTCGAGCACGCGATTCGGTACACCAAGGAACGCAAGCAGTTCGGGAAGCCGGTCGCGGAGTTCCAGATTGTGCAGGCCCAGCTCGCCCGCGCGGCAACCGAGGTCGAGGCGGCGCGCCTGCTCGTGTACAACGCCGCCCGGCTGCGCGATTCGGGCAAGCCGTTCGTGACCGAGGCGGCGATGTGCAAGCTCTTCTCTTCGGAGGCGGCCGAGCGCGTGACCTCGCTCGCGATCAATCTGTATGGCGGCTACGGCTTCGTCAAGGACTACCCGGTCGAGAAGCTCTGGCGCGATGCCAAGATCGGGCAGATCTACGAAGGCACGTCCAACATGCAGATGCTCACCATCTTCAAACAGATCGCCGGATAACTCGCCCCCGAAGGGCCCGCCCGACCAGGGCGGGCCCGAGGGCCCCTCGGCCACGGGTCCCGACCGTCCCGGCTGGAATTCCGACGCAAGTAGTCGAGGCTGGTGCCGCGTGGTATCTTGGTGGTACGCGGGGTGTTAATGAACATTCGAATCGTGCTGGTTGATGACCATCCGATGCTGCGGGCCGGATTGCGCCTCGCGCTCAAGGCCGAGGGCACCATGGACGTCGTCGGCGAGGCCGGCACCGGGCAGGCGTCCCTCGCGGTCGTCCGCGAAACCAACCCCGACATCGTGCTGCTGGATGTCAGCCTTCCTGACGAGGAAGGGTCCGAGACGGCACGACGCCTGATGGCCGAGTTCCCTCGCCTGAAGGTGCTCATGCTGTCGGCATATCCGGACGGGGATTTCGTCAACCGATCGATCGCGGCGGGCGCCGGGGGCTACCTGCTGAAGTCGAGCGGCGGCGACGAACTCGTCCGCGCCGTCACAACCGTGATGAGCGGAAACATGTACCTCAGCCCCGAGATCGCCAGCGCTGTCGTCGCCGCGTACCGGGGCCTGCTGACGACCCCCCACTCGGGCACCGCCCCGGCCCTGTCGCAGCGCGAACGCGAGGTGCTGGTCCTGATCGCGGACGGCCTGAAGGCTCGGGACATCGCGGCCAAGTTGAACATTGGCGCGAAGACGGTCGATACGTACCGCGCCCGCCTGATGGCGAAGCTGCACTGCAGCAGCACGGCTGAGCTCGTGAGATACGCCATTCGCGAGGGCATCACGAAGGTCTGAAGCCCGCTATCGGCCGTCTCCGAGAATGTGGCCGGCGATGGCCATCCGCTGCACCTCGGAGGACCCGGGATAGATCTCGGTCGCGCGGGCGTCGCGGAACAACCGCTCGACTTTCGACCCTCGGCGGTAACCCGCCGACGCGAGGATCTGCATCGCCTTGTCGGCGGCCTTGTGGGCCGCCTCGGAGGCCGAGAGCTTGGCCATCGCCGCTTCGACGCCGCAGCTTCCCTGGGTGTCCTTCGCTGCCGCCGCTTTGTAGGTCAGCAGCCGGGCCGCCGCGAGTTCCGTGGCGATGTCGGCGAGCATCCACTGGATGCCTTGGAACTGCCCGATCGGCCTCCCGAACGCGTGGCGCGCCCTCGCATACGACAGGGCCTCGTCGACCGCCGCCTGCCCGATGCCGAGCGCCTGCGCCGCAATGGCGATCCGTCCGCCCTCGAGTGACCACTGCGCGAGCTTGAACCCCTCGTTCACGGCGCCGATCACGTCCTCACCGGCCACCTCGACGTCACGGAACTCCAGGTCGAGGCAACCCAGGCCGCGCACGCCGAGCGAATCGGCACGAGACGTCTGATCGATGCCTGGAGCCCCCATCGGGACCAGGAACGCCGTGATGCCGTTCGCCCGTTGGCCCGGCCGCGTCGCCGCGAACACGATCACCACGTCGGCCGATTCCGCGCACGCCACCCAGACCTTACGTCCGTTCAGGCGATAGCCGCTGAGGCCGGACGTCGATTCGGCCCTCATTTCCACGTTGGCGGCGTCAGTCCCCGACTGCTCCTCGGAGAGCGCGAAGGATCCGATCGCCTCACCTTTCACGAGCGCTCGCAGCCATCGTTCCTTCTGCCGATCGGTGCCGTACTTCGCGAGCACCTCCCCGACGAGCGAATTGAGGACGGCCAGAATGACCGACAGCGTCGCACTCGAACGGGCGACGGCCTCGAGCGCGAGCACGTAGCTGAGGTAGTCGTATCCGCCGCCGCCCAGCGCGCGCGGGACGGTCATTCCGCAAAGCCCCCGGGCGCCGGCCAGCCTGATGAGTTCCCGTGGAAATTGTCCGGAATCGTCGATGCCGGCTGCAGCCGGCTCCACGTGCTCTCGCGTGAAGCTCTCGACCTGGCGCAGAAACGCCTGCTCGTCGGGGCTGAGATCCAGATGCATGGGGACAGTATACAGGCTGGGCGCCGGGGCTGGGAGCTAGGAGCTGGGCTCTAGGGGCGAGTACGCGCGAAGCGCTCAAACGCCGGACGAAGTCTCGCCGCGCTCTGCGGCAGATCCTCGGGAAGGACGCGGACGCTGCCCACGACCGACATATAGTTCGTGTCGCCATTCCAGCGCGGCACGATGTGCACGTGCAGGTGATCGACGATGCCCGCCCCGGCGGCGCGGCCGAGGTTCATGCCGACATTCAGGCCCTGAGGCCGGTAGACATCGGTCAAGGCCTGCTCGGCGAGACGGGTCAGCCCGATGAGCTCGTCCAGCTCCTCGGGCGAGGCCGACGCGAGCGCCGCGATATGCCGGTTCGGCACCACCATGAGGTGGCCGCTGTTGTAGGGAAACAGGTTGAGGATCACGAAGGCGGTCCGCCCGCGGTGCACGACGAGGCCGTCGGCGCCCTGGTCGTGTTGCGCGTCGCAGAAGACGCAGCCCTGCGCCTCGCCGGCCGCGCTCACGTAGGCGAGCCTCCAGGGCGACCAGAGGTGTTCGAACGAGGTCATTTCAGGCGAAGGTGCCCGGTCCTTCGGGCGCGCGGTCGTCGCCGGGGCCGCCGCTCCCTGGCGGCACCTCCGGCTGCAGGTTGATCAGGTCCTTGAGCTCTTTGCCCGGCTTGAAATACGGCACGCGCTTGGGTGGAACGTCGACCCGATCTCCGGTCTTGGGGTTCCGGCCCTTCCGGGGCTCCCGCTGTCGGAGCCTGAAACTCCCGAATCCGCGAAGCTCGATCTTCTCGCCGCGCTGGAGCGCGGAGATGATGCTCTGGAACACCGTGTCGACGATCACCTCGGAGTGCTTCTTGGTGAGGTCCGACACCCGGGAGACTTCCTCGACCAGTTCGGCTTTCGTCATGGTGACTCGCTCGCCAGGGTTAGAGGAGGCCGGATCCTGATTCATCCGACGAGCCTCGGGTCCCGGGCCGGGCGGTAGGACGGGCCCGGGACCGCAGCTTCGAGCGCGGCGCCTACTGGTGCCTCAACAGGTCACCAATCGTGGCGTTCGGGCTGCTCGAGTTATCGGCGTAGTTCGCCCAGTCAGCCCGATCCTGGTCCAGGCGCAGGGCCCGGATGCTCAGCCCGACCTTCCGCTCCGCCGGGCTCAACTTGATGATCTTCATGGGGTAGGACTGATCCACCTGCAAGTCGATCTTCTCGCCCTGCTGATCGTCGAACTCCGACACGTGGATCAGGCCCTCGATGCCTTCAGCCAGCTCAACGAAGGCGCCGAAGTTGGTCAGCCGGACGACCTTCCCTTCGACGGTCTCGCCGACCTGGTGCCGGCTGAAGAACTCGTCCCAGATGTCGGTCGCCAGCTGCTTGAGGCCGAGCGAAAGGCGCTGGTTCTCGGCGTCGATGTTGAGCACAATCGCCTCGACCTTGTCGCCCTTCTTCAGCACCTCCGACGGGTGCTTGACGCGCTTGCTCCACGACATGTCGGAGATGTGGATCAGCCCGTCGATGTCGTCCTCGACCTCCACGAACGCGCCGAACTCGGTGAGGTTGCGCACCTTGCCGACAATCTTCGCGCCGACCGGGTAGCGCTCGGCCAGCTCGTGCCACGGGTTGGACTCGATCTGCTTGAGGCCGAGCGAGATCCGCCGGGCCGTCGGATCCACGCCGAGCACCATCGCCTCGACCGAGTCCCCGACGGTCAGGATCTTCGAGGGGTGCTTGACGCGCTTGCTCCACGACATCTCCGAGACGTGGATCAGGCCTTCGACGCCCGGCTCCAGCTCGATGAACGCACCGTAGTCGGTCAGGCTCACGACCTTGCCGGCGACGCGCGCCCCGACCGGGTAGCGGTCGCTGACCGCGCTCCACGGATCGGAATTGAGCTGCTTGTGGCCGAGCGACACGCGTTCGGTCGCGGGGTCGTACTTCAGCACGACCACGTCGATTTCGTCGTTGACCTTGAAGAGCTCCGACGGATGCCCCACGCGGCCCCAGGACATGTCGGTAATGTGCAGCAGGCCGTCGATGCCGCCGAGGTCGATGAACGCGCCGTAGTCCGTGATGTTCTTCACGACCCCGCGAAGCACCTTCCCGTCGGCCAGCGTCGCCAGGGTGTGCTTCTTCTTCTCGGTGTTCTCTTCCTCGATGAGCACCTTGCGCGAGAGCACGATGTTGCCGCGCTTCTTGTTCACCTTGATGACGCGCATCCGGAGTTCCTGGTTCTTCAGCGCATCCAGGTTTCGAACCGGCCGGACATCCACCTGCGACCCGGGCAGGAACGCCCGCACGCCGATATCGACCGCGAGGCCGCCCTTGATCCGCTCGATCACGCGGCCGATGACCACTTTCTTGTCGGCGTAGGCCTTCTCGATCTCGTCCCAGATCTTCATCTTCTCCGCTTTTTCGCGGGAGAGGACGACGTAGCCGTCCCGGTCCTCGGTGCGCTCGAGCAGCACGTCGACAAGGTCCCCGGGCTGAACGGTCACCTGACCGGTCTCGTCGATGAACTCCGCGAGGGAGATGATCCCTTCCGATTTGTAGCCGACGTCGACGATCACCTCGGAAGCGGTCACCTTGAGCACCGTCCCCTTGACCACCTCCCCTTCCGCGATATTGCGGAAGCTGGTGTCGTAGAGGTCGAGGAGATGGGCGTACTCCTCAGAATTGACCTGGTCGTCCTGGAATCCGCCGGTCGTCAGTCCCACCTTGCGCGTCGTCGGCCGTTCCTTCGGATGTCCCGTGGAAGTCTCTTCTCCCTGGGCCGGATCGGGGCCGTTCACGCCGTCTAGGTTCGCCATGCCTTGCGCGTCCTCCTGCTTCTTGGATTACCGGTCTTCTTGTATCAGCGCCGGCAGGCTGAAGGTCGGGCCAGTGGCCCGTTGCGATAAGCAACAGAGTGTACAACACTTACGGGAACGGGGTCAAACGGCGTGCAACAGGCTACGGGCTTCGGGCTCCAGGCCTTCCACGCGGCACGCCGTCGGGCCGGCGCCCGGATCCGGCCTGAAGCCTGATGCCTGAAGCCTATGGGGTTGCAGAGCTCTTTGCCGTGATAATCGCCAACACCCGTTCGACGACCACCTCAATGGGGTCGCCGGTCGTGTCGACGATGACGGCGTCCGGGGCGACCTGCAAGGGTGAAGCGGCCCGGGTGCGATCCGCCTGGTCGCGCGTGTTGAGGGCCGCGGCCACCTCGCTCAGGCCGAGCGCCCTCCCCATTGCGTGGGCCGGATCGGCCGCGCGGCGGCGGGCACGCTCCTCCGGCGTGGCATCGAGGTAGATCTTGACGTCGGCCTCAGGGAAGACGACCGTCCCGATGTCCCGGCCCTCCATGACCACGCCGCCGCCCGTGCCGTATTCGCGCTGGCGGCGGACCAGGGCGGCCCTGACCCGGGGCAGGCGCGCGACGTGCGATACCGCGCGATCGATGTCCACGCTCCGGATCTCGTGCGTGACGTCGATCCCGGCAATCGAGATCATCCCGTCGTTGAACTCGATGGCGTCCTGCTCCGCGAGGGCGGCAACCTCATCCTCGTCATCGAGGGAGATGCCGTCGTGCATGGCCTTCCAGGCAATCGCCCTGTACATGGCACCCGTGTCGATGTGCCTGAGTCCGAGCCGCGCGGCCAACGCGCGCGCGACCGTTCCCTTTCCCACACCCGAGGGTCCATCGATGGCGATGATCATCGGTGGTGAGTGTAACATGGCACCTCATGCGTCCACGGCGCGTCCTCATCGGATCAATCATCCTGATCACGGTCGCGGCGATCGCCTCGCCCGCGATTCGTTCCTATTCTCGCGCGGCGGCGTTCATCATCCGCATTGCGAACATCCAGGGCCTTCCCCGCACGATGGCCGGCTGGGAAGAGGAACGCGTCACCGTGTCGGGGACGTCGGTTCCGTCGCGGTACGGTCCGATGCGCGCGCTGGCGTACATCCCGGCACATTCCCGCCGCGCCCTGATCCTCGTCGCCGGCGTGAACGCGTTCGGCATCGACGAGCCCCGGCTGGTCGGTCTCGCGACCCAGCTCGCGCAGATCGGATTCGCCGTCATCACTCCCGAGCTCCCGGACCTGCAGCGATACGAGGTCACGCCTCGCACGACCGACATGATCGAGGATGCGGCCCTGTGGCTCTCCGCCAATCGCGCGGTGGCCCGGGACGGGCGCGTCGGGATGGTCGGGATCAGTTTCGCGGGCGGGCTGTCGGTCGTGGCGGCCGGGCGGCCGGCGCTCGACGGACACGTGGCGTTCGTCTTCTCGTTCGGCGGTCACAGCGATTTTCCGCGCGTGCTCCGGTTCCTGTGCGTCGGGATGGAGGTGGTGCCTCCGCCGCGGGGCTCGGCGTGGCAGCCCGGGAGTCCGCCGCTGAGGGAGGCCTACTTCAAGCCGCATGACTACGGCGTGGCGATTCTCCTGAGGAGCCTCGCCGATCGGCTGGTGCCTGCCGACCAGGTCGAGCCGCTCCAGGCGAGTATCATCAGCTTCCTGCACGCCTCACACATGGATCTCATCGACAAGGCGAAGGCGTCGGTGGAATTCGCCGCCGCGCGCGTCAAGGCCGACTCCCTCTCCGAGCCCGCCCGGAGGCTCATGGGGTATGTCAACGACCGGCGCGTC
The DNA here is from genome assembly GCA_963695795.1 of uncultured Acidobacteriota bacterium. GTDB lineage: Bacteria > Acidobacteriota > Vicinamibacteria > Vicinamibacterales > JAKQTR01 > CAVOHU01. Next base: position 749,506 of record CAVOHU010000006.1, read on the forward strand.
GATCTGCTCGGCCCGAAGCTGCTGCCCTTCATCGGCCCGGCCGACAACATGGCATCGCTCTCGCCCGATCGGTCTCCGGCGCCTTCGGCTCCGGTGTATCTGCTCCACGGCACTGACGACAACGTCGTGCCTGCCGTCGAGACCCTGATGCTCGAGCGTTACCTGTCCGGCAAGACCCGGACGCGGACGCTCTTGAGCGGGATCATCACGCACGCGGAAATGGACCGGCCTCCGACAGTCTCTGAGGTCTGGGGCCTGGTCTCGTTTTTCGCGGACTTGCTCCGGCGATGACGCCGAGCCCGGGAGAGCACGTGGACGATCGAGATCGAGGTGTGCGGCTGCAGAAGATCCTTTCGGCGGCCGGCGTGTCGTCGCGGCGAGCCGCCGAAGCACTCATCACTCAGGCTCGCGTCTCGATCAACGGGTCGGTCGTGACGGAGCTTGGAACCCGGGCGGACCCGATTCGAGACGACATCCGGGTGGATGGGCGGCGCATTCAGGCGCCGCGGCGCCTCCGCTACATCCTGCTCAACAAGCCCAGAGGGTATCTCACCACCCGCTCGGACCCCGGCGGACGGCGAACGGTCATGGAGCTGGTCGGCGACATCGGCGACTACGTGTATCCGGTCGGCCGTCTCGACTATGACTCGGAAGGGCTGCTCATCCTGACGAACGACGGAGCACTGGCGGCCCGGCTCCTGCATCCGCGGCACGAAGTCGAGCGCGTCTATCACGCCAGGGTGCGCGGCGTGCCCGATGAACACGCGCTCGAGCGCCTCCGGCGGGGCGTCATGATCGACGGCCGGCGCACGGCGCCCGCCCGGGTCGACCTGGTTTCGATCGGGCTTGGGGCGCGAGGCGATCAGGCCATGCTGGCGTTCACCATTCACGAAGGCCGATCGCGCCAGGTCCGGAAGATGTGCGAAGCCGTGCGGCATCCGGTGGTGCGGCTGCGGCGAGTCCGGTTCGGTCCGCTGAGCGATGAGTCGATCAGGACAGGTTCCTGGCGGGAATTGACCGAGCGGGAAATCGCGCGGCTTCAGAGCGCAGTGCACCTGCCGGCGCGCATGCCGGTTGGTGACAAGGCCGGACGAGCGCCGGAAGGTCGAACGGGCCCCGGCGGCGCGGCTAGTTCAGCGGCTCGTGGTCCGAACCCCCATCATCCGGCTGGGCCGCGTCGACCTCGGACGAGCCGGAAGCCGGACCTTCCGAGGCCGGCGCATCGGCCGAAGGCTCCGCGGCTGCACGAAGATCGGGATCGCCAAGAGGCAGGAGCAGGTCGCCCGGAGCGCCTTCGAGCGCCGAAGGCAGCTCGAAGCCGAACGCCTCGGCCATCTCCTCGACCTTCGGGAGGTCGGAGAGGTCGTTGAGTCCGAACCGGATCAGGAACTCGCGGGTCGTCGCGTAGAGAAACGGCCGGCCGACGACGCTCTTCCGGCCGGCAATCTTGACGAGCTTGCGCTCGACGAGCGTGCCCAGCACGCCGGCGGCGTTCACCCCCCGGATCTCCGTGATCTCGGCGGCCGTCACGGGCTGGCGATAGGCGATGACCGCCAGGGTTTCGAGCGCCTGGACCGAGAGCCTCGCGGTCTGCCGCTCGTGGAACAATCGGCGCACCCACTCGCTCAGCTCCTGACGCGTGACGATCTGATACCCGCCGGCGATTTCGACCAGTTGAAGCCCGCCGCGGCGCTCGTAGTCGAGCTTGAGCGCGTCGATGGCGAGCTGCACGTCCTCCTTCGGCTCGCTGTCGAGCAGCTTGAAGAGGGACTTGGGCGTCAGCGGGTCGGGCGACGCGAACACCAGCGCCTCGACGATCGCCTTGATTTCCGCGGAGGCCTGGGGCGCGGAGGCGGGTCCGTCGGCGACCGTGTCGCGCGCCTCGGGTTCGGCGGCCTTGGGCTCGGCTTCTTCGCTCATCACACTCTCGACATCTCTCACGGCGTCTTTCGCTCGCGGCCGGACGCTCAGTTGGCGGCCGGTTTCGCCTGCTTGTAGATCCGGATCGAGCCGAACATGCCGGCCTGGAACACGCGGATCATCCTGAGCCGGATCATCTCCAGGATGGCCAGGAATGTGACGATCAGTTCGCCCCGTGACCACGCATCCTCGAACAGGTCCTCGAACCCGCACGCCTCGGTCTCGGACAGCCGGGCCAGCAGCTGCTCGATCCGGGCTTCGATCGAGATCTGCTCGGGCGGCAGGAGGACGCGCGGCCGCTGCCGGGCGCGCTCGAGCACCGCCTTGAAGGCGGAGAGGAGGCTGAACAGATCGACCTCGAGCTCCGGCTCGATCTCCTCGCCGGCCAAGGGCGCCACCCGCTCGTCGGGCCGGAGCCACTGGGCGCTCCGCACGGTCTCCCGCTCGTGGAGCAGCTCGGCCGCCGCCTTGAACTTCTGGTGCTCCAGCAGGCGGTTGATCAGGGCGTCGCGCGGGTCCTCCTCGGGCTCTTCCTGCGTCGGGTCGGGCCGTGGCAGCAGCGTCCGCGACTTGATGTGGATGAGCGTCGCCGCCATGACGATGAACTCGCCCGCGACATCCAGATCGAGCTCGGTCATGAAGTCGAGATACTCGAGGTACTGGGACGTGATGAGCGCGATCGGAATGTCGTAGATGTTCACCTCGTTCTTCTTGATGAGGTGAATGAGCAGGTCGAGCGGGCCCTCGAAGGCGTCCAGCTTGACGGCGTACGCGTCGGGAGACGACTCGAAGCCCTGAACGGTTTCTTCCATCGTGCGCCTAGGCGTAGGAGATCTTGATCGCCTCGCGGACGCGAGTCATCGTCTCCCGGGCAATGCGGCGGGCCTTCTGTGACCCGTCCGACAGGAGTTCCCGCAGGCGGTCGGGGCGGGAGAGCACCTCGGCCCGGCGCGGCCGCATCGGCTCGAGCACGGCTTCGATGGCGGCGATGAGCTTCTTCTTGACCTCGACGTCGCCGACCTTGCCGGCGCGGTAGCGCGCCTTGAGGTCCTCGACCTCCGCGGCGTCCCGGTTGAACGCGTCGTGATACATGAAGACCGGGTTGCCCTCGACCGTGCCCGGGATGTCGGCGCGGATCCGGTTCGGGTCCGTATACATCTGCATGACCTTCTTCCGCACCGTCTCGGCATCGTCGGAGAGATCGATGGCGTTGCGGTAGCTCTTGCTCATCTTCCGGTTGTCCAGGCCGGGCAGCCGCGGAAACGCCGTGAGCAGAGGCTGCGGCTCGACGAACACCTCGCCGTAGAACTGGTGGAAGCGCCGCACGACCTCGCGCGACAGCTCCAGGTGCGGGACCTGGTCGTCTCCGACCGGAACGAACCGCGCGTTGTACATGATGATATCGGCGGTCTGCAGCAGCGGGTACCCGAGGAACCCGAGCGTGGACAGGTCCTTGTCGGCCAGCTGGTCGCGCTGTTCCTTGTAGGTCGGCACCCGCTCGAGCCACGGCGTCGGCACGATCATCGACAGCAGCAGGCAGAGCTCGGCGTGCTCGGGCACGAGCGACTGGACGAAGAGCGTCGACCGCTCCGGATCGAGTCCGGCCGCGATCCAGTCGGTGACATTGTCGAGCGCGTAGCCGGTCAGCTCGCCCGTGCTCGCGTACTCGCTCGTCAGCGCGTGCCAGTCGGCGACGAAATAAAAACAGTCGTAGGCGTCTTGTAGCGCCACCCAGTTCTGGAGCGCGCCGGCCAGGTGCCCGAGGTGCAGGCGGCCGGTCGGCCGCATGCCCGATACCACGCGAGGTTTCACAGCAGCCATGTCAGCAGGAGATTGTACGGCGGCAGGACCAGGATGCGAAAGAGCCCTGTCAGCATCAGCCCGTAGAGCAGCAGGAACCCGTAGGGCCGCAGATGGTCGAACGCGTCGGCGATGGGGCCGGGGAGCAGCCCCGAGATGACGCCCGCGCCGTCGAGCGGAGGAATCGGCAGCAGGTTGAAGATGGCGAGCAGCAGGTTCACCTGGAGCAGCCGCGCCAGCAGAATGGCGGCCACGGTCGGCGCTCCCCCACCCGAGGAAACGAGGTGGTCGAGCGGAAAGACCCGGATCGCCGCGGCAGCCGCGATCGCGAGCACCAGGTTGCTCACGGGCCCGGCGGCCGCGATGATCATCGTGTCCTGCCGATAGTGCCGGAGGCGCAGGGTGTTGATCGGCACCGGCTTGGCCCACCCGATAATCGGCAGGTGCGTCACGATCGCGATGAGCGGGAAGACAATCGTGCCCCACAGATCGATGTGGGCGATCGGGTTCAGTGACATCCGGCCGAGCAGGCGCGCCGTGGGATCTCCTCGCCGGTCAGCGGCCCACGCGTGTGCTGCTTCGTGAACGGTCAAAGAGAACAGCAGGACCAGAAAGGCGATGAAGACCTGCACGAGGTTGAAGTCGAGCAAGGGACTTTCAGGCTAGCACTGGCACAGGTAATCAGTCAAAAGACGCGGCGCCAGGCTTCAGGCGCCAGGCTTCAGGCCCTTCACGCCTCAACGCCGCGCCGGCGACCACAATGCCACTCTGCGCCGCCGACGTTAGAGAACCGGCCTGCGAGACCGTTGCGTGACCCGCGTGATCCCGTAGGGGCGACCTGGTGGGTCGCCCGAGACGCCGGCTCTGAAGTTCCGGCGCTCGTCACGACGTCGAGGCGAAGTGCGCGAGCAGCACGTCGGCGGCCTTCGGGCCGACCACTGCGGTCAGCGCCTCCCGGCTCGCGCGCCGAACGCCGGCCACGCTGCCGAACGCGCCGAGCAGCGCCCGGCGGCGCTTCGGCCCGACACCGGGGACCTCGTCGAGATCCGAGTGCAGCAGGCTCGATCCTCGCGCCTTGCGGTGGAAGGTCACGGCAAACCGGTGCGCCTCGTCGCGGATTCGCTGCAGCAGGAGGAGCGCGGGGTTGTCGCGCGCGAAGGCAATCGGCTCGGAGCGATCCCGCGTGACGATCAGTTCTTCCTTCTTGGCCAGGCCGACGGCAACCAGGTTCGCGAGTCCGATGGATTCGAGGGCCTCGTAACTCGCCGAGAGCTGCCCCTTGCCCCCGTCGATGAGAATCAGGTCCGGAAACGGACCTCCCTGCTCGAGGACGCGGCGATACCTCCGGTGGACGACCTCGTGCATCGCCGCGAAATCGTCGGGGCCGGGAGGCTCCACCGGGCGTTCGCCAGGCGTCCCGGCTGCCGCGGCCGGGCCCCGGATGCGAAACTTGCGGTACTCGCCCTTCCGCATGCGGCCGTCTTCGCAGACCACCATCGACGCCACCGTCTGACGGCCCATCAGGGTCGAGATGTCGAAGCACTCGATGCGCCGCGGAAACGACGGCAGCGCCAGCACGCCCCGCAGCTGTTCGAGCGCATCATGGTTGACCATCGACCCTTCGGCGAACCTCGATCGGTACGCGATCGCGGCATTCCGCGTCGCCAGGTCGAGGAGACCGCGCTTCTCGCCCCGCCTCGGCACCAGGATGGCCGCACGGCGGCCGGCGCGCGTGCTCAACCAGTCCTCCAGCCAGTCAGCCTCATCGAGCTCGGCCGGCAGGTGGATCTCAGGAGGCACGTCATGCGATTCGTAGAACTGCTGGACGGCGGCCTGGAGGACGTCCTCCTCGCTGAGGCCTGTGGACTGCTGGGCATCCGCGACGAGCTCGATCCGCTCGATGACCCTCCCTCCTCGCATCTGGAACACCTGGATCACGCTGCCCGACGGTCCGGTCTTGAGCCCGAACGCGTCGCGGTCGCCGAGCGTGCTCGTCGCCATCTTCTGCTGGCGCTCGCGCAGGGTCTGCACGGTCCGCAGGGCATCGCGCAGCTGCGCGGCCTGCTCGAACCGCTCGGCGGAGGCGGCGTCGCGCATGGCCGCCTCGAGCTCGTCGAGGAGCTCCGCGCTGCGCCCTTCGAGAAAGAGGCGCGCCCTGTCGACCGTCTGGCGGTACTGCCCGGCCGTGCAGATCGACTCGACGCACGGCGCGACGCACCGCCCGATGTCGTACTCGAGGCACGGCCGGCCGCGCCTGCCGTTGATCTCCTCGTTGCACGACCTGATGCCGAAGAGCCGGTGCGTCAGGCTCATCGTGCGCCGGGCGAGACTGGCGGGCATGTAGGGCCCGGCGTAGGTGCTGCCGTCCGCCTCGACCCGCCGCGCCACGAGCACTCGGGGGAACGGCTCGCCCATCGTCAGTCTGAGGTACGGATACGTCTTGTCGTCGCGCAGCAGGATGTTGTACCGCGGCATCCGCTGCTTGATGAGGTGGTTCTCGAGCGCGAGCGCTTCGACGACCGAGTCGGTGACGACGACTTCCAGGCGATCGGCCTCGGCGAGCAGCGCGTCGTGGCGGGGGCTGCTGCCCCAGGCGCCGAGGTAGGACCGCACGCGATCGCGAAGGACCCGCGCCTTGCCGACGTAGAGCGTCTCCTGGCCGCGGCCGATGAAGATGTAGACGCCCGGCTGTTCCGGAAGCCGGGAGATCTGACCCTTGAGATCGTCGATGGGCATGGACTACTATGGCCCGTTCCGTTGGCGGCTGGCGGGTACTTCCGATTATACCGAGCATGACGTTCACGGGCCTGATCGGGACCATCGTCACTGTTCCGCTGCGCGGAATCATCTACGTCTGCGTCCGCCTTCGCATCCACCCGAACGTCCTGACGCTGACCGGCGTCCTCATCAACGTCATCGCCGCGCGCGAGCTGGCCGTCGGGCGATTCACCTCGGCCGGCATCATCATGGTCGTGGCGAACATCTTCGACTACATCGACGGCAAGGTGGCGCACGAGCTCGGGGCCGTCTCCGAATTCGGCGCGTTCCTGGACTCGGTCATGGACCGGTTCTCCGACATCACGCTCTTCATCGGGCTGGTCTATCTCTATTCGGACCTCGGCCATCATAAGTACGTCGTGGTGACGGCGCTCGCGATGATGTTCTCCGTGCTGACGAGCTACACGCGGGCCCGCGCGGAGTCGCTCATCGAGAAGTGCAAGGTCGGCTTCATGGAGCGCCCCGAGCGCATCGTCTGTTTCATGCTCGGGGCGTTCACGAACCGGATGGCGGCCGTGATGTGGCTGGTCTTCGTGCTCTCGGCCGTCACCGTCTTCGATCGCATCCTGCACACGTGGCGCGAGCTCCAGCAGGGCCGCAGCCTGAGCCGCCGGAACGGCGCGGGTGGGGCGAGGCAGGCCGCGCCCGCGCCCGCGCCCGCCCGTCGACCCGGAGCCCTCACCCGGTTGATCCGGCTGCCCGCGCTCGTCCTCTGGCGGGGGCTGTTCTGGACCTACGAACGGGTGACCTGGCAGTTCGACGTGATGGTGCTCGCGATGCTGTCGTTCATGTGGCTGGTGCCGGCGCGCTGGCTGCAGGATCCGATGGCGATGGACGGCCCCGGCCTCATCCAGTCCCTCCTCGGGATCTCGTAACGCGTCAGAGATCGTCGCGCTCGTCGTGGCCGTCGAGGTGCAGGCCGACGCCGTCGAGGTGGAGGTCGTGTGACCTCACGTGATCGCGGAGCAGCCGCCGGGCCTCGGCGTAATGCTCCGGCGGCACCGCCAGCCGCCACGCGGTCTGCCGCGCCTTCGCGATGGCGACCAGCGTCGGCTCCGGATCCTCGCGCCAGCTCGCGCCGCCAATCTGCGCCCAGCGCACGAAGCTGCGGTCCATCCAGATCCCGTCCCGGTAGATCCCACGCCGAATGCCGAGCCCGAGCGGATACGAGGCTCCGTAGTACGCGAGCATCATCGCTTCGCCGAACACTCGCCAGAGCGGCCAGTTGAGGACGGCCGTCTTGTAGACGATGACCAGCACGAGGCCCGCGGCAACGACAAGGAAGAGGATGTGCATCCGCGGCCTCGGCAGCTGCCAGGTCAGCACCGCCGTGGGGCGGCGCCGGTAGTAGCGGACAAACGCCCCGAGCGCAACGACATTTGCGCCAAGGAAGCCGACGCCAAGCGCGTAGAGAAGGACGGTCAGAGGATCGGCCACGACGGAATTGGACACCGGCCCGTTCGCGAGGTTCCACGAGCCAGGTTACAGGTTCTAGGTTACAGGTTACAGGTGGGTCACGATGGTCCGGCGCAACCCGCACCGTGCTCGCTGTAACCTGTACCCTGTACCCTCTAACCTACGGCCTGCAGCCCGCCCTACTTCTGCTCGCCGAGCGCGAGCTCCGGATCGAAGCACCGGCGGCACCGCGCTTCGTAGGTCCCCTGAGCGCCGAGCAGGAGCCGATCGCTGCTCGCCACGAGGCGCTGCGTGTGGTTGGCCGGGTTGCCGCAGACCATGCAGATCGCAAGCGTCTTGGTAATGTACTCCGCGATCGCCAGCAGCTGAGGCATCGGCTCGAAGGGCTTGCCGAGATAGTCCTGGTCGAGACCCGCCACGATGACCCGCTTGCCCTGCCCCGCGAGCGCGTTGCACACCGAGGGCAGCTCGGCGTCGAAGAACTGGCCCTCGTCGACGCCGACGACCTCGGTGTCCGGATCCACCGACTTCAGGAGGTCGGCGGCGGTGTCGACATTGCGCGATTCGATCCGCATCTCGCTGTGCGAGACGATGTCCTCGTCGCTGAACCGGTTGTCGAAGCGCGGCTTGAAGATCTGGACCTTCTGGCGGGCGATCTGCGCGCGCCGCAGACGGCGAATGAGCTCCTCGCTCTTGCCGCTGAACATGCTGCCGCAGATGACCTCGATCCAGCCGGTCTGCCGTTGAACGACTTCCATGGACGGGCCCCTGTCTCGCCGCGGCGCCTCGCGCCGCCGGCGCTACACGCGCGACTGGTACTCTCCGGTTTCCGTGTTCACGCGGATCTTGTCGCCGACATTCACAAACGGCGGCACCTGCACGACGATGCCCGTCTCGAGGGTTGCGGGCTTCACCTGGGCGCTGGCCGTCGCGCCCTTGATGCCGGGCGCCGTGTCCTTCACGACGAGATCCACCGTCTGCGGCACCTCGATCCCGACGGGCTCGGACTCGTAGAACTCCACGTTGATCGTCGCTTCGGGCACGAGGTAGCCCGCCAGCTCGCCGAGCACCTCGTCGGCGAGCGTGAGCTGCTCGTAGCTGGAGGTGTCCATGAAGTGATAGCCGGCGGCATCATTGTAGAGATATTGCATTTCGCGTTCGTCGAGCGTGGCGCGCTCGATGGTGTCTTCCGACCGCAGCCGCTGGTCCGAGAGCGTGCCGTTCCGGAGGTTGCGCAGCTTCACCCGCACGAATCCACGGAGGTTGCCGGGGGTCACGTGCTGCAGGTCGAGGATGCGCAGCAGGTCCTCGCCCATCTTGATGATGTGCCCCTTCCGGAGCCGCGTCGCCTGGATCGAGCTCATCGTCACTCGCCTGATCGGCCCCGTTCGACGGGCCGGGAACTGCCCTGCCGCGGGCGCCATCCATCGTACAGACCGGCGATCGTAGCACACCTTTTTGGGGCCCATCAATCGTGCTACGATGCGGATCGTGGCCTTCACGCGATGGGATCCGCTGCACGATCTGCTCGCGCTCCACGAGCGGATGAACCGGCTCGGCGGAGAGTCGGCGCCGGGCTGGACTCCAGCCGTCGACATGTTCGAGGCCGCCGACCGGTTCGTCATCAACGCCGAGCTGCCGGGGCTCGCACGCGACGACATCCACATCGAGGTCCAGAACGACACCGTCACCCTGCGCGGGGAACGGTGCTCGAAGCGGCCCGCCCAGGTCCGCTTCCATCGCGTCGAGCGCGGCCACGGCGCCTTCTCGCGAAGCTTCGTGCTGCCCCAGGCGATCGACGCCGACGCGATGACCGCCGAGTTCCAGGACGGCGTGCTGACGATCGTGGTGCCGAAGATCGCCTCCAATCCGCGGCGGGTCGAGGTGCACTGACGAGCGGTCCCGCGCGGCGCTAGCCCGGGTCGAACTCCAATGAAGAGAATCCTGTTCGGCGTGGTCGCCATCACCATCGGCGTTGCCGCAGGGCTGGTGCTGACCGGCCGCATGCGGACCTCGCTCTCGAGCGAAGCCGCCGCCGTGCCTCAGCCGCGCGCGGACGTTGCGGCCGCCCGGCAGGCCGCATTCCGGCCCGGCGCCGGGCTCCCGGACTTCACGGAGGTCGCCGCCGAAGCCATCCGGACGGTGACCAACATCTCGTCGGTGCAGGTCACGCGGCAGGCCAACTCTCCGTTTGCCAACGAACCGTTCTTCCGCTACTTCTTCGGCGACGACAGCGACATGTTCGGTTGGCGCGATCAGCGCGAAGCCAGCCTGGGATCGGGCGTGGTCGTCTCGCCCGACGGCTATATCCTCACCAACAACCATGTCGTCGGCGAGAACACGCAGGAGATCACGGTGGCCATGCCGGACAAGCGCGAGCTTCGCGCCAGAATCATCGGCGCCGATCCGTGGACCGACATCGCGCTCGTGAAAGTCGACGCGAAGGGACTGCCGGCGATTCCGTGGGGCGACTCCTCCAAGCTGAAGGTGGCCGAGTGGGTGCTGGCGATCGGGAATCCGTTCCAGTTGAGCCAGACGGTCACCCTCGGCATCGTCAGCGCCGTCGGCCGCGCGAATGTCGGCGTCGCGGCCTACGAGGATTTCATCCAGACCGACGCCGCGATCAACCCGGGAAACTCGGGCGGGGCGCTCGTCAATTCCAGGGGGGAGCTGGTCGGCATCAACACGGCGATCTACAGTCAGTCTGGCGGATACCAGGGCGTCGGATTCGCCGTACCGAGCAACCTCGCGCGCCACGTGATGCTCGACCTGATCAAGTACGGCGAAGTGCGGCGCGGTTCGCTTGGCAACATCGAGCTCAGGTCCCTCACGACACACCTCGCCCAGCAACTCCAGGCGCCCGGAGAACACGGAGCCGTCGTCTGGAGCATGAGCCGGGGATCGGCGGCCTACGCGGCGGGCGTCCGGCCGGGTGACGTGCTCGTCGCCTTCAGTGGCACGACGGTCGACGATGCCTCGCACTTCCTGCGCCTGCTTTCCGACGCGCCCATCGGGCAGACGGTGACGATCGGCGCGTACCGGGACGGCCGCAAGATGGAATTCCGCGCGCAGATCCAGTCGAGCGCGGCGGCGCGGCGAGGACGCTGACACGTGTTCGGGCGACCCGCCGGGTCGCCCCTACCGCGGCGCACTGTGCCGGCCTGGCGTCGCCGACACGCTCGGATGGCCGGGCACCAGGCAGCGCCACGGGCGATCGGTGCCCACCCTGATTCCAATGCGCGGTGTCCAGGCGATTTCGCCGATGACGATTCCGCGATCTTCGATCCAGAGCGAGCCGGTCGCGCTCGACCAGCGGCGGCGGGGTTCGGCGCGTGAGTTGATCGGCCGACCGTGCCGGCTGCCGGGCCGGTCCGCGGGACCGGCCAGATCGGCACGATTCAAGTCGAGCGTGATGCCCATCGCGCGGGTGAGATTTCCCGGGCCCTTGCACAGATCGGGGTCGGGCACCGGCGAACCGTCGCCCCTTGGCCCGCGACGGCGTCTCATCAACGGGAGGCCGTCGGCCGGCTCCAGCGCCCGGATCAGGATCGCCGCCGGATGGCCCGTCTCCTCGGTGACCACGTTCATCATGAAGTGCACGCCGTAGTTGAAGTAGACATACGCCCGCCCCGGCTCGCCGTACATCGGCTGATTGCGAGGGGTCGGGCCCGGCGCGGCGTGAGACGCCGGGTCGGTTTCTCCGACGTAGGCCTCGGCTTCGACGATGATCCCCGCCGTCGTCCCCGCGGGGTGATGGTGGACCAGGCACTTGCCGAGGAGCCCGGCTGCGACCTCCAGCGTGGGCCGGTCGTAGAACGGCCGAGACAGCCGACGGGCCGGCGAATGAGACACGGAGGCCTGGCTACTGCCGCGGGGCGGCCGCCGGGCGGGGCCGCAAACGCTTGACCGATCGCGCGGCGGCGGCGCTGACCATCCGGCTGGCATCCTGCATCGCGGCGTCGAGCGAGGGCAGCGCGCGCGGATCCCCGATGACGCCGAGCGCCTCGGCGACCATCGCCCGCGTGTCGGCGTCCCGGCTCTGCAGGAACGGCAGCAGCGAGGGCACGATTTCGGATCCAAGCTCGAGCAGGTAGTTCCAGGCCTGCACCTGCAGCGTCTTCACGCCGAAGACGTTCGGCTTGAGGGCTTCGGCGATGATCCCCACCTGGCTCGCGCCGTTGGCGCGGTATCGGGCGAAGGCGAGCGCCAGCTTGACGCGCCGCGAGCGATCGTCGGCCACGCGGGTTTCGACGGCCTGGAGAGCGATCCGATCGTTGATGCGCGCGAGGCCGTCGACGGCCAGCTGCCGGAACTCCTCGTCTCGGGAGTCGAGCTGCGAGGCCAGCAGCTGGATGCTCGACGGGTGCGCGATCCGCGCGATCGCGTCGAGCGCCGCCAGCGCCACCTCGCCTTTCTTGTAGTAGTCCAACTGCTCCGAGAGCGCCTGCAACCCTCGCTCGTGGCCGACCTCCCCGAGCGCCTTCATGCAGGCCAGCCGCTGGAGCGGGTCCGTGTCATTGATGCCCATCACGAACTGATCGCCGACGGTCTGCCGGCTGTCGAGCAGCTCACGATTGCGGTCCGGGACGAGGCGTGCAGCCCCCATCAGCCGCGACAGCACGTGAGTCGCGCCAAGCCGCATGGCCGGTTCCGGATCACGCATCAGCGCGAGCAGCCGATCGACGGCCGCCTTGCCCTCCCGGAGGGTCCCGGCGCGGACAAGCGGGGTGCCGAGCACGCCAAGCGCGTAGGCCGCCTCGAACCGGGTCTCGAGGACCGTCGACCGCGTGGCGGCGACGAGGGCGCCGATGACGGATGCGGGCACGGGATTGCTCACGGTCGCACCAGGCCCCACGGCGAACGCCAGCAGCGCCAGCGAGGGCTCGCCTCGGCCGACAATCGCGCGGCCGGTCTGGCGCGTGTAGGCTTCGTCAACCAGGAAGAGCGCGATCTCGGTGTCGATTGCGTCGACCTGGACTTCGCGTGCCGGGTCGGCCATGAGCGGCGCGACCGGCAGCGCGGCCTCGAGGTACCCCGATTCCCGGAGCATCTTGAGCGCCTGGATCCTGCTCGCGGGCGCGGGCGCCTTCAGATTCGCGATGACGTCTTCGAACGGGATTTGCTGGCGCGCGGCGCCGGCGCCAAGCGTCGCAGCCAGCACGGCGAGACCGACGGCAAGCGGCAGGCGCGTTCGAGTGAAGATCATCCCAGGGCCCCCATGTCTTCGGCCGACCGGCGATCGGCCAGAACCGGCCGGAGGTAGCGTCCGGTGTAGGACTCCGGCACCGACGCGATTTCTTCGGGCGTGCCCGTCGCCACCACGCGGCCGCCCTCTTCACCGCCCTCCGGACCGAGGTCGATGATGTAATCGGCGGTCTTGATCACGTCGAGATTGTGCTCGATGACGATCAGCGAGTGCCCGGCCTGCACCAGCTTGCGCAGCGCGGCCAGCAGCTTCGCGATGTCGTCAAAGTGTAACCCGGTTGTGGGCTCGTCGAGAATGTAGAGCAGCCGCTCGCCGGCGTGCGAGCTCAGGTGGGCGGCGATCTTGATCCGCTGCGCCTCCCCCCCGGATAGCGTCGTCGCGGACTGCCCGAGGCGGAGGTAGCTGAGGCCGATCTCGTCGAGCACCTGGAGGCGTCGAAGCACCTTCGGCGAGGTGTTGAAGAAGATCAGTGCCTCGCGGACCGTCATCTCCAGCACATGGTGGATGTTCCGGCCCCGGTAGACCACCTCGAGCACCTGCGGCTTGAACCGCATGCCGTCGCAGACGTCGCACGGGACGAAGACGTCTGCGAGGAACTGCATCTCGACGCGGACCTGGCCCTCGCCCTCGCACGCTTCGCAGCGTCCGCCCGGGACGTTGAACGAGAAGTGGCTGGCCGTCAGGCCGCGGGCCCGCGCGTCCTTCGTCGAAGCGAACAGTTCACGAATCGGGTCGAACGCTTTCAGGTAGGTCACGGGGTTCGATCGCGGCGTGCGTCCAATCGGCGTCTGGTCGACGAGCACCGCGTCGGTGATGTACTCCACGCCCTCGATCCGGCCGTAGCGCCCGACGCGCTTTTCGGTTCCGCCCTTGAGGCGCTTGATGGCCGGGTACAGGATGTCGTGTACGAGGGTGGATTTCCCCGATCCGCTGACGCCCGTGATGACGGTCAGCGTGTTGAGGGGAATCTCGACATACGCGTCTTTCAGGTTGTGCTCGGCGGCGCCGAAGAGCCGGATCAACTGGCCCGTTCCCCTCCGGCGGTGCGCCGGCACGCCGATGCTCAGCTCCTGGCGCATGTACTTGGCCGTCAGCGAACGCGGTTCCTTCATCAGCATGTCGAGCGGACCGCTGAACACCACCCGCCCGCCCTGCTCCCCGGCCCCGAGCCCGAGGTCGACGATGTGCTCGGCGACCCTGATCATGTCGGCGTCGTGCTCGACGATGAGCACCGTGTTGCCCTGGTCGCGGAGCTGCCTGAGGATGTCGATCAGTCGCTGATTGTCGCGCGGATGCAGACCGATCGACGGCTCGTCGAGCACGTAGAGCGTGCCGACGAGCGCCGACCCGAGCGCGGTCGCGAGATTGATGCGCTGCGACTCGCCCCCGGACAGCGTCGACGACAGACGATCGAGGGTGAGGTAATCCAGTCCGACGTCGCTCAGGAACTTCAGCCGCCGCCGGATCTCGTCGAGCAGCTTGTTCGCGATCGTCGCATCCCGTTCGCCGAGATCGAGTGTCTCGAAGAAGGTCCGGGCGGCCTTCACGGTCAGGCTGCAGACTTCATCGATCGTCCGGCCGCCGACCCGGACGTCGCGCGCGGCCCGTCGAAGCCTCGTGCCCTGGCAGTCGGGGCACGTCAGGTATCCCCGGTAGTGACTGAGGAAGACGCGGACGTGCACCTTGTACTTCTTCCGTTCGAGCCACTGGAAGAAGCCTCGAACCCCGCCGAAGTCCTCGCCATCCCCGTCGACGACCAGGCGCTTCTCCGGTTCGGAGAGATCCCGCCAGGGCGTGTCCAGCCTGATCCCCCGCTTGCGGGCGGCCCGCTTCAACTCCGCCAGCTGCGCCCGGTAGTGCGGCTTGCCCCACGGCTCGATGGCGTTCTGGTTGATCGACTTGGACGGGTCCGGCACGACCAGCTCCATGTCGATTTCGATGACGTTCCCGAATCCGTGGCAGGTCGAGCAGGCGCCGAAGGGATTGTTGAACGAGAAGAGCCGCGGCTGCGGATCCTCGTAGGCGATCGAGCAGGTGCGGCACTCGAACCGCTCGCTGAACAGGTGCAGCCGGGATTCGCTGGCGAGGGGCAGCAGGGCCGGGCCGGTTTCCTGCGCGCCGGGCTCGCTCGAGGGCAGCTCCAGCGCGAAGGCCGCTCCCCCGCCCTCGGCGTAGGCCGTCTCGATCGTGTCGGTCAGGCGGCCGAGCTGGTCGGGACCGACCCGCACGCGGTCGACGACGACCTGCAGCTGCACCAAGCCCGAGAGTGACGCCTGGTCGACGTCATCGAAGGCGACCGGGCGGCCTCCGACGAGCAGCCTGCCGAACCCCTTCTTCCGGAGGGTCTCGATATTCGCGGCGATCGCTTCGGCGGATCGCGGGCCGTCTGCGGAAGGGCCGGCAGAACCGATCGTGGGCGCGTCGTGGCCGTTTCCGTCCGGCGAGGCCAGGGCGGACTCGCCGATCTCGTCGGCCGTCTCCGCCCCGTTCGTCCCGATCGCCGCTCCGGCCTCGAGGATCGGGACATCGTATCCGAGCAGCAGCCGAGTACCCTCGGGGAGGGCCGAGAGCCGCTTGGCCACGACTTCCGGCGTCTCGCGCACGACCTGCTGGCCGCATTGCCGGCAGAAGGTGCGGCCGACGCGGGAGAAGATCAGCCGCAGGTAGTCGTGGATTTCCGTGGTTGTGCTGACGGTGGACCGCGGATTGCGGATGCTGTTCTTCTGGCGAATCGCGATCGACGGAGCGACGCCGTCGATGCGATCCACGTCGGGTTTCTCCATCCGCTCCAGGAACTGGCGGGCGTAGGCCGACAGCGATTCGACGTAGCGCCGCTGGCCCTCGGCGAAGATTGTGTCGAAGGCGAGCGAGGACTTTCCCGAGCCGCTGACCCCGGTGACGACGATCAGCTTGCCGGAGGGCAGCGTCAGGTCGATGTTCTTCAGGTTGTGCGTGCGCGCGCCGACGATCACGAGGTCGGCTGGAGTGGCTGCCTCTTCTCCCGGCTTGACAGATCCTCCGGGCGATTCGGCTGCGCCCTCGCCCACGTCCCTGTGCGCGTCCCACATAGGGGGATTCCAGGCCATTCCCTAAACACACGATCATACCACGGGCGGGCCGCGCGGTTGATCGGCCGCGAGCCTTCCTGCTATCGTCTGTGCCGTCAGGAGCCGGCGCGCACTCGCCTATTCCATGCCTACGACGACCGAACGTGTCGACGACATCGCGGTGGTGCTCCTCGCGCCGACCATCGACACCCGCGCGTCGATCGAGTTCGATCGCCAGGTCGCCTCCGCGCTCGACGCCGGGGTCCGCCGCTTCGTCATCGACTGCTCGCATGCCACGCTCATTACGAGCGCGGGACTGCGCGTGCTCCTCCTGCTCGCGAGGCGCACCGCCGGCGACGGCGGGCTCGCGCTTTGCGCCGTCAACGATCACGTCAGAACGCTGCTCGACATCTCCGGCCTGACGCGCCACTTCACGATCGTGGCGACCCGCAAGGACGCCGTCGCGCGTCTGCACGGCTCGCGGGATCGCGATCCTGCCCAGCCGCGGCGGGAGGGATCGGCCATATCAGAGGCCGTGTTGCGGATTCTCGGCCCGGATTCCAACGCGGTGACGGGAGCGGCGCCCGATGCCCCAGCAGGCCGCTTGGGAAGGGTCTCCCCGCTGACCGCGCGGGTGACGGACTTGCTCCGCCTGAAGGGCGGACGACGAGCGTAGGTGGCAGAGCCGGAACCTCACACACCATGCCGAGGGTCATCATCGAGGACGGGCCCCGCAGCGGAACGACCCACGTCTTCTCCCGGACGGCGTTGATCGGCCGGGGCTCGGCGTGCGATCTCACGCTGGACGAGGCGGCCGTGTCGAGGCAACACGCCATGATCCGGCTTGCAGGGAACGAGTGCTACCTCGCGGACCTCGGCAGCGCGAACGGCACGTTCGTCGGCGGAGCGCGCCTCAAGCGTCCGGTTCGGATCGGCAGCCGGGACATCGTTCAGATTGGCGCGAGCCGGCTCCGGGTCGTGCTCGACGACGAGGCGGCCGACGCAGGGTCCGAAGAGTCGACCCTGACGTGGATCGAACGCAGCGGCGCGTCAGGCACGGCGATCGACGATACCGCGAGCGGCCGGGGATTGAAGGCCATGCCGCCGCTCGAGCCGCGCGCGGCCGTCGAGGTGCTGTCCCGGCAGTTGCGGTTTCTGGAAGGGCTCGCGAGGGCGAGCAGCCGGGGCGTCGACGAACCCTCGCTCGTGTCACTCGTCGCGTCGAGCCTGTTGGCGCTGCTGCCGGACGCGAACTGGGTCGGCGTGCACCTCATCCGGCCCGGCACGGCAGAGGTGGCACTGGCGATTGCGAGGACCCGCGTGGGCGCCGTTCGAGCCGGCGACAGCAGTCGCCAGCTCGTCACGCAGGCCGCGGCCAACCGGGAAGCCATCAGGGTGACGGCGGCTCCGCCCTCCGGAGGCACGACCATCTGCGCTCCGATCGTGTTCGAGGACCGTGTTTCCGGCGTGCTCGAGGTGGACACACCCCCGAAAACGGAGCAGTTCGAAGAGTCGGACTTCGCGGTGCTGATGGGCATCGCCGAACCGGTTGGCGTCGCCCTCGCCCAGGCCCGATTCCGGGCCACACAGGCCGAGCGCGATGACCTCGAGCGCGATCTCGCGGTCGCCAGGACCGTCCAACAGCACATTCTGCCGCGCCGGATGCCCGACCTGCCCGGATGGGATCTGGCCGTCGCCCTCGTCCCCGCATCGCACGTGGGCGGGGACTTCTACGACGTCCTGCGCCTGGACGACGGCGTGCTGGGGCTGGTCGTCGGCGACGTGTGCGGGAAGGGAGTCGCCGCGGCGCTCTACGGCGCGAAGGTCAGCAACGACCTCCGCTACCTGTCAGCAGGCGACACCGACCCGGCGAGCATACTGCGCCGCGTGAATGGCGCGCTGGCGGCGGACGATATGGACGGCATGTTCGTCACGGTGATCGTCGCCGCGCTCCGCATCGCCGATCGACGGCTGTGGTTGTCGAGCGCCGGCCAGCCGCTTGCGCTCGTCCGGACGCCCGGCGGCGAGGTCCATTCCATCGGAAAGACCGGCGACCGGCCGATCGGCATCGTCGCCGGAGCGACCTACGACCGCCATGAATACCAGGTCGGGCCCGGGGAGGCGATTCTCCTCTATTCGGACGGCGTGACCGAATCGCTCAACCGCGCGGGCGAAACCTTCGGCGAAGAGCGGCTGCTCGAGTCGCTTCGATCGGCCGGCGGGAACGCCTCGGAGATCGTCGCGTCGATCAGGGCGGCGTTGCGCGAGTTCGCCGGTTCGGCGACGCCAAGCGACGACACGACACTGCTGTGCATGCGCTACTCGGGGTGAGACGGGCCGATCGCGAGCGGCGATCGCCGTTCCACGCGCTCGAACTCGTCGAGCGCGCGTGCCTCACCGCCCGGTCCTGCCAGCTCCTCCAGCGAGAGCCGGCTCAACACGACGACAAGATGGGCGAGGGCTTCGACCGTGCGGAGCCGGGTCCCTGCCGCGTTGGCGACCGAGGCAAGGGTCGCCACGGCGCGGGCCGTGATGCGAGTCACCACGGCAAAGGCCTCGTCGGAAAGCGCAGGCGAGCCGCGGTAGTACTCGAGCCGGCCGCCGGGGCGAAGCGCCGGTGAGCGCTCGAGGCCGAGAAATCGAAGCGCGAGCGGCTCCGGATACGCGCCGAACGCCCTGAGGAGCCCGGCGAAATCGGCGACGAGCTCGTCGAGCACGCGATGGGGCACGGCGCCGCTCAGGCGACAGACGAGATAGTGCGTGCACTCGTGCTCGCGGCGAATGACGAGCGATCGCTCCAGCCAGTCCTCAGGCGGAAGACCCGCCTCCGCCGCGGACACCCCGCTGTAGGCGCCACGGCTCAGGATGATGAACCGATCCTGGTAGAGTTCCTTGCTCCGCGCGAGCCGCTGGAATTCCTCCGCCCAGCCCGACTGAAACAGGTCGTCCTGGTGGTTCCGTTCCCACTGCACCCGATGCGCCGCCACGCGGTCCCAGTTGTTCAGACCCGACACCATGCAGGCACCGACCGAACGCGGAATGTAGGCCGGCTCGTTGCGCTCGCTGAACGCCTGAACGAGCGCGACGAAATCCGGGCGGCTCGACGAGGTCAGCACGGGAAGACGCCCGGCCCCGGTGGCGTGGAGTGCCAGGCTGAGGCCTCCCGGGTCCTCGATCACGAGCCCCGGCGCGAAGGGTTCGGCGCGGTCGAATTCACCCCGGCGGGTTGCTGCGCGGTACGCGTCCTCGTGGCTCATTCCCTTGCGGATCGGGAACCTCAGCTGTACGAACCTCCGGCGGAGCGCCTCGAAGACTCCGCACGCCTCCGCGTCTCGTGCGTACGCCTGCCAGGCCACCACGTGCGGCTCGTCGTCGAGAACCCGCGTGAGCGCTCGCTCCGGCAGCGGCGGTCCGGCCGAAACCGGATGGGTCAGCAGCTCGTCGGCGATTCCGGGCGTGGCGCCGAACGAGAGCAGGACGGACCGCCGGGCGGAGTCGGCGGCGGAGATTTCCATGTCACGCCATCTGTCGCCGGGCCAGCTCGGCGAACTTCCCGTTCAGAGCCATCAGCTCCTGGTGGCTGCCCATCTCGACGACGCGGCCTCCTTCGAGGAAGCAGATCCGGTGGGCATTGATGACGGTGCTCAGGCGGTGCGCGATCACGATGCGGGTCGCATCCATCCGATCGAGGCTCTCGGTCACGACCGCCTGTGCCCGGTTGTCGAGCGCGCTGGTCGCCTCGTCGAGGAAGAGGATCTTCGGCTTGTTGACGATGGCCCGCGCGATCATCAGGCGCTGACGCTGGCCTCCCGAGAGGGTTCCGCCCCCCTCCGACACGTAGGTGTGCATGCCCATGGGCATGTTACGGATGTCGTCGGCCAGCCCCGCCTTCTCGGCCGCATCCCAGGCGTCGTCGATCGTGTGCGAGGTCGCGCCGATGATGTTGCGGTAGATCTCGGTCGGCATGACCCGGCTGACCTGGAGCACGACGCCGATCTGCTGCCGCACCATCCGGAGGTCGAGAGCGGACAGATCCTGCCCGTCGTAGTAGATGGTGCCGCTCGCCGGCTGCTCGAACCCCAGCATGAGGCGCATCAGCGTCGACTTCCCGCACCCGGAAGCCCCGACGAAGGCCACGAATTCGCCAGGGCTGAGCTTCAGTGACAAGTCGTTGACGACATATGGCGATTCGCTGTCATAGCGGAAGTGGAGATGCGACAGTTCGATCTCCCCCTTGAGGCGGCCGGGAAAGGCCTTCGTGCTGTCCGCTTCGGGCCGCGCTTCCAGGACCGGGCGAAGCCGCTCGTAGAGCGGCACGATGCGGAGCAGGTTGAGGGAGGCGTCGCCGAGCGCCTGCATCGCGCCGAGGAACATCCCGTAGGCGGTCACGAACGCGATGAAGTCGCCGGTCGTCAGGCCGGGCAGATGGGTCTTGGCGGCCTCGCCCTGGTCGTAGAGCATCACCATGAAGAGCACGATGGACGAGAACACAGGAAAGACGGTTGTGAAGGTGGATGCGACATTCTGAATGGTGCCGACCCTGAAGGTGATGCGGCGCTGCTCGGCGAACTGTTGCGCCCAGATCCGGAACGCGTGCTGCTCGGCTCCCGTAATGCGCAGCTTCGACACGCCGCTGATGAGGTTGAGCACCAGACCCGAGATCCGGCCCCTGAGCGTGGCTTCAACCCGCTGGTGCCGAAGCTGGCGGTAGTTCGCGAGCATCGTGACGCCGACATACGCCACGGTCAGAAGCACGGCCGCGAACGCCAGCCGGAGGTTGTAGCTGAACATCTGGACGACGAAGAAGAGCCCGCTGAGCGATCCCAGGATGGCCGACACGCCGGCGCCCGAGATCAGCTCCTGGATCTGATCGACCGCCCCGGCGCGATCCGCCAGATCGCCGGACTCGAAGGAGCGGAAGAACGTGGCCGGCAGATTCATCAGGCGATCCCAGACGGCCGCCTGGATCGAGGCGCCCATCCGCGCCTGGATGCGGATCGTCGCGACCCCCTGGACGAACTTGAACACCGAGCCTGCCGCGGCGGCCATCAGGAGCGCCAGCGCGAAGCCCACGAGCATCGCGCGATCCGCCTGCGGGATGGCGACCGCGAAGAGCTGTCCGGTCAGGTACGGCGTCACGGTGCCGAACAGCCCGATGACGGCCGCCATGCCGACCAGCGTCCGGTAGTCGAGCGCCAGCCCGCGCGTGCCGAACGCGACGAGTCCCCGGATCGTCAGGGGCTCATCGGGAAACGGCCGATAGAAGCTGTAGCCGAAGCCCGACAGCGTCGCCGCCACCTCGCCGTCGACCCGCTGGCGGCCCCCGGTCGCCGGATCCACGATCACGTACGCGCGCGGCCCGTTTGGGAGGACGGGGACCGGCTCCCGCGTTTCGGCCCGCTGGCAAAGCATCGGTCCCTGATCGGCGCCCCACCACTCGCCCCTGAGAGCAACGACCCGGGTGCGGAACCCCGACGCCCCGGCGATGGCGTTGACCGTCTCCTCATAGCCGAGCTTGTCGGTCGCGGCTGGATGGGGCTTGACGCGCAATCCGAGGGCATGACCGACCAGCCGGCACGCCGCGAGAACGGGTTCGGCAGCGGCTGATTCCATGGCCTCCGGCGCCCTGGACCGGTCGCGGCGCAGCACCGACTCGATGGCGTCGTAGCCGGCAATCTCCGCGGCGTCCGACCGGTGGGCCTTTTCTTCCAGGCGGACGAACTCGTCGACCGCCGCGAGCTTCTTGTTGACGAGCTCTTCCTCGCACACGATCGCCTGGAACGCGTCGAACCCCAGCCAGAAATCGGGTCGCGCGAGCACCGCCAATGTCTCCATGGGCCGAAGCGTCAACGGCACATCGCCCGGCACGACGGATTCGATCCAGGATTGAGGGCCAATTGGGAACAACCTGGACTCACCTCCGAACTCCGGCACGGTCGTGCCGTTGACGATCGTGCCTCCGCTCGGGATTTCGACCCAGACCACGCCTCGGGCGGAGGTCGCTCGCTGACCTCGCGGCAGCGCTGCCTCGCTCCCGACCATCAGGTTCGTGCCAGGCGGTTCCTCCCCTTTTGGCCGCACGGCCATCGTCCTGATCAGCGCGCCTGTCCATGCTTCGACGACAGCGGCCGCTCCGGCGTTGCCCGCGGCCGTGAGCTGTTCGACCGACGCACGCGGCATGGATCGAAGCCGCGTTCCGGGTTTCGGCACCGCCAGGAAGCCCGAGCCGAAGGAGCCCTCACCGGTCCCGAATCCGAAGATGCCCAGGCCCGCTTCGATTCCCATGAAGTGCGTCCGCGGGCCGATTGGCACGCCCTGGCTGACGGCCACCGTGAAGAGCATCACGCCGCCCTTCACAACGAAGTAGAAGCGGCCCGGGTCGTCGATGAGGAACGGACGGTGAGCGTTTGCCTCGATGGGATCGCCAAGATCTTCGAGACGACTCTCCGCGGTGATGGGCGGAAGATCGGCGGGCACCCTTGGCGCCGCCGGTTGTCGTGGAGGTCCGGGCGCCCGCTTCGGGGCCGGGAGATACACCGTCCCCAGGTCCGGCGCCGGACGCATGGGCTGCAGAACGGCGTTCCGCTCCTCGATGCACTCCAGAACGGCGGCCCCGAGTGCGAAGCGATCGCCAGGACGCGCAACGAGTTCGGTCACCCGCCTCGACTTGAACCACGTGCCGTTGGCGCTCCCGGTGTCGGTCACCTTCAGGCCATCGGGCGCGGGTTCGATTCGCGCGTGGCGGCGCGAGACCGTGTCGTCGGGGATCACGAAGTCGCACGACGCGTCGCGGCCCACCACGATCTGGCCCTCCACCGCTCGCTCTACGCCCGCGGTCCGCGGGTCGGCGGCCGAGACGACGCGGAGCTTGAAGACCGAGGTGGAGGTGGCGATGTCGCCCATACGTCAATCGTCAGTGCATTGCAATGAGGCTTCGGTACGGCCCGTCGACATCCTTCATTTCGTCGTGCGTGCCGCGTTGCACGATCCTTCCGTGGTCGAGGACGACGATCTCGTCGGCGTCGCGAATCGTGCTGAGCCGGTGGGCGATGATGATGCCCGTGCAGCCGCGGCGCCGGATGTTCTCGTCGATCCACGCCTCGGTGGAGGGATCGAGCGCGCTGGTGGCCTCGTCGAGGATGATGATCGAGGGTTCGCCGACGAGCGACCGCGCGATCTCGATCCGCTGGCACTGGCCGCCGCTGAAGTTTCCGCCGCCCTCCTGGACCCTGGACTTGTAGGCGCCCTCCCTCGACTCGATCACGTCGTCGATCGCAGCGTCCTTGCACGCCTGGCTCACCCGCGAGAGCGGCATGGTCTGGTCCCACATCGTCACGTTGTCGGAGACCAACCCGCCGAACAGGAAGATGTCCTGGTCAACCACGGTGACCGAGTTGACCAGCAGCTCGCGGGGGATCTGCTCGCGGGGGATGCCGTCGAAGAGCACCTGCCCGCTCCACGGCTTGTAGAGCCCCGAGATGAGCTTGGCCGCGGTCGACTTGCCGCTTCCGCTCGCGCCGACAAGCGCAATGCGGCGCCCGGGCTCCACCGTGATGTTGAAGTCCTCGATGAGCGGCGGATCGAGCGGGCTGTAGCCGAACGTGACCCCGCGCAGCTCGACCCTGCCCATCAGCTTGACGAGCCTCCGGTCGAAGGGCGACGCCATGCCCGACTGCGCATACTGGCCGTCCTCCGGGTACTTCAGCACGTCGTCGAGCCGGTTCATGTCGGCCTGGAGTTCCTGGAGCGTCGAGCCGAATTGCACAAGGGAGGTGAGCGGACGGGTGAAGCTGCCGACCAGCGTCTGGTAGGCGACGAGCATGCCGACGGTGAGGTCCCCGTTCATGACCTTGAGGCCGCCGAGGGCCAGCACGACGGCCGTCGACGCCGTCTGCACGAACTGGGGCACGGCCATCGAGAGCTGTGCCAGCACGCCGAGCGCCTGCGTCGTGTTGACGGTCTTGGCGTAATAGCCGGCCCACCTCGCGAAGAACTCGTTCTCCGATCCGGTCGCCTTCAGCGTCTCGATCATCCGGAGCCCGTTCATCGCCGTGCCCGTCAGCTTGCCGCGGTCCTGCATCAGGCGGCGGCTCGCATCGGTCCGCGCGCGCGCCGAGAACCTGATGGCTCCGGCGTTGAGCGCGGCGATGGCCAGCACCGCGAGCGTCAGGCCGACGTCGTAGAACATCATCAGCGCGGCGTAGAACACCGTCATCACGGTGTCGATCGCTGTCGTCGCCAGGCGGCCGGACACGACGCGAGCCACCTTGTCGTTGATCTGGACGCGCGAGCCGATCTCACCGGCAAACCGCTGGCCGAAATACGCGGCCGGCAGCCGGATGATGTGTTTGAAGAAGGCGCTCGACGTGCCGAGCGCGAGCTTCGTTTCGAGCCGCAGCAGGTAGTACTTCTGCAGCCAGGTCAGCCCGGCCTGGATCCCTATGGTGAAGGCCATGCCGAGGAGCAGGGGCCGGATGAGCCAGGCCTGCCCTCGCACCAGGTACTCGTCGATGAAGACCCGCGTGAAGGTCGGGACGACCAGGCCCGGCACCACCAGGAACAGCCCGCACAGGATGGTGAACATCAGGGCGGTCTCGGAACCGACCAGCCGGCGCCTGAGCGCCGGCATCATGTCCGGTGGATTCCCTCCTTTGGTGAACCCGGGGCCGGGTGTGAAGGTCAGGACGATCCCGGAATAGGACGCGTCGAGTTCCTGGAGCGTAATCTCGCGCGGCCCCTGCGCCGGATCGTTGAGGAGGACCTTCTGCCTGTCGAATCCGTCGAGCACGACAAAATGGTTGAGATTCCAGAAGAGGATGACGGGCAGCGGCAGATCGTAGAGCTTCTCGATGCTCTCGTACTTGAAGCCCTTCGCCTCGAGCCCGTACTTGCGGGCGGCCCGAAGCACGTTGCTCGCCTTGCTGCCGTCGCGCGAGACGCCGCACTCGTGCCTCAGCTCCTCGAGCGGCACCCATCGGCCGAAGCTGGCCATGACCATCGCGAGGGCCGCGGCGCCGCACTCGACCGCCTCCATCTGGAGGATGGTCGGCGTGCGCACGCGCCGGCGCGGAGGCGTCGCGGGCGGCGCAGGCGGTTTCGCGGATTCCGGCACGGCCTCTTCGGGCATCGCTGGCTGTTCCCTACGAGGCGCCGAGCGCTCCGCGCAGCATCGGGATCACGTAGCTGATGGGCGCCCGGCGATCGACGACGACCGACACCGTGATCTGCGTGCCGCTGTCGATCTTGAACGGGGGCCCGGCCGACGACGACCAGCCGTAGCCGCTCGGCGTCGACGCATTCAGCATCAGTTGCGCCCACACTTCGATCTTCGCCGACTCTCCGAGGAGCTGCTGCGCCAGGGCTTCGTTGGCAACGGCGGCGTGGACCGCCTGCGGGGTCACCGGGTAGTCGCCGACCGTCCTGATCGAACCGCGCAGGAACCCGTATTCCTCCTTTTTCACGGTCGACGGTGAGATCTGGGCCTCCATCCCGGGCTTGATGCGTTTGCCGAGCGCCGCATTCACGTAGACGAGCGGCTCGAGGACGGCGGAGGGCGGCTCGATCACCGCAACCGCCTCGCCCTCGGTCACCCGATCCCCGGGGTGCCGCTTGATCTCGACCACGCGGCCCGCCACGGTGCTCGTCAGTCGGGTGACGGAGGCGACCGTTTTCGAGGCGCGCTCGTAGTCCATCCGTGCGGCCTCGACGTTGGCCGCGCGCGCGCGAATCCGCTGCTCCACGCTCCGGCTGGTAGCGCCGAGGTTGGTGATCTGGCTGTTCAGGCCAAGCACCTGCTGTTCGGCCTGGTCGACGCGCTGGCGCGTGATCAGCCCCTTCTTGAGCAGATCCTGTTTCTGAACGAGGTCGGCCTGCTGCCTCGACAACTCGGCCTGGCTGCGCGCGATGTCCGACCGGTACCCGGCCAGCGTCGCCTGATCTTCGATGGTGGCCGTTTCATGATCGCGGGAGGCCTGCTCGAACTTGGCGCGCAAGAGGTTGACCTGTTCGGCGGCGTCCTGCTGCTGAATCTCCCCGACGGACTGTCCCGGCGCCACGAGGTCGCCCACCTTGATGGAAACTGCGGTCAGCGTCCCCCGGCCCTCCGCCTTGACCTCGCGAAGGCTGCCCCCGCGGAGCAGGATCCCGATGCCATCGACCCTCGTCGGGATGCTCCCGAAGATGCCCCAGCCCAGGACGCACAGCAGGACCACGCCGATGGTCCACAAGGCCATCCAGCCCCGCGGCGATGTCACCTCCATCGTGACGTCGAGCCGCTCGGGTGACGCGAGCTTGTCGAGCGCGGCCTTGCGGAAGAGCTCCTGCCCCATCGCACCACCTCCCGGTCCCCGGCCGAGAACCCGTCTATCTTCCGAAGATGTACGCGACGTCGAAGGTTACGAACTCGGCCCCAGACCGATCCGTGACGAATCGAACGAGCTCGCCGGTCTCGAACCGAAGGCGGGCGAGGGCGCCAAGGTACACCTGGCGCAACCGGATCACCTCGAGCTTGTCAGTGGTCAGCTGCTCCTCGGTCGTCAGCATGTCGATGAGCGTCAGCTCGCCGATCCGGAACCGCTCCATCGAGCCGCCGAGCACGGCATCACTCGAGACGACTGCGGCCTCGGCACGGTCGAGCGCCCCGGAAGCGGCCTCGACGGTGCCGGTCGCCTGAATGATATTCTCGCGGATCGATCGCTCGAGGTCGGCCAGCTCGACGTCGCGCGACCTGAGATCGGCGGCCGACTGGCGCGCCCGGCCCCGCGCCGCGTGGTTCGCAAATGGCAGCTCGAAGACGACCGAGGCCTGGAGGAACGGCTCGAACCGGTGCGTCACCGACCGCAGGTACCCGAGCGGATTGTAGAATCGCACCGGCGAGTCGTGCGCGTACTTCTTCGTGAAGTCGCTGTAGATGGGATCCTCTTCGTCCGGCATGAAGTGGAAGAGCTGACTCTCGTAGGTGTTCTTCAACCCGGCCGTGAGCGAGAGATCCAGCCGCCGCTTCAGGTTCCCGCGCGCGCCGGCGTCGAGCGCCGCCGAGGCGAGGCGGAGCTGGTTCAGGGCGCGGAGGTCTCGCCGCGCCTCCAGGGCACGGCGATTCAGCTCGTCGAACGGGGCCAGGGCGGCCCGCCCCTCCGGCAGCTTGCCGGCCGCGAGAGGCATCGAGTCCAGGCCGCCCGAGTCGGTCCCGAGGCTCTGGACGAGCCCCGCGCGTGCGGTGGACAGGTTCGAGCGCGCTTCGGACAGCGAAGCGGTGACGCTCGCCGCGCGGGCCCGCGCGCGAGCGAGCTCCATGACCGGAATCTCTCCGGCATCGACCCGCCTCTTCGCGAGGTCCGTGAGCCCCGCCTGCCGCGCGTTCGACTCCTCGAGCAGGGCGACCGACTCCTGTGCGGCCGTCAGGGTCAGGTACGCGAGCACCGTGCGGAAGACTTCCTCTGAAGCGGTTGCCCGGAGCTGTTCGCGCCTGCCGTCGATGGCGTAGCGGGCGGCACGTTCCGGCGCGGCGACGACCTCGGCGCCGCGTCCCTTTCGGAGCGGCACGGCGAGCGTGGCTGACAGGGTCGCCGGGAACCGGTTCGGCGCGGGATTGCCGCCGAATGTCGGATCCAGGGACTTGCCGTGGTAGGTGTCTTCGATGCCCTGGAGCACGAGACCGGCAGTCAGCTGCAGGCCGCTGCGGTACGGCTTGTGGTAGTTCACGCCCAGCTGGAACATGTGCTGCTCGGCGCCGGACGGAATTGCGCCGATGCGCTCGAAGGCGAGCGCCGATCGCGTGCCGATGAGCTCGCTCGTCTCCGCCCAGCTCGTCGCCATCTCGCGAGGCATCTGCGCGAGGCTGTCGATGACGCCCCCAAGACCGTACCCGCCGGAATAGTCGATCTTGGACACCGGCTGCAGCGCGCGGAACCAGGACCCCAGCGCGTCGACATCGTTCACGCCGCCCTTCAGCGAGCAGAGGTTCATCCCCGCGACCAGGTTGTTCGTGTTGCCCAGTAGCGCGGCGTTGCGATTGACGCCCAGGTCGTCGATCTGCTGCGTCTCGTCGAGCGAGAGCGGGCCCACGCCCCCGAAGAGGCTCGGCAGCGAGGGCCGGAAGCTCGAATAGTTCTGCGAGAGGCTGACATACACGTGCGGGCACTGCGGCGTGCGCGCCTGGAGGCCCGCCGCCATGTCGCGAAAGTCGGACGCGAGCTTCCCGAACGAATCCGCAAGCGTCTTGAACACTTCTCGTCGATACGTTTCCAGCTTCAGAACGACCGGCGCGAGCGGCTGCAGCGTGAACTTGAAGGTCGGACTGATGACCAGGCTCGCGTCGAATGGCCCGTCCAGTTCCTGGCGGAGGCCGGCGGCCTGCTCGACCGACAGCGCTCCCGCAGCGATGGCAGGGCTGTTGAGCACCGTCATCCGGACGGCCTCGGACAGGCTGAGCGACGCGGCGGCGATTCGCGGCGGCGCGTAGGTGCGGGGCCCGAACGCGACGGGGCCCGGGATGCGGACCTCCTGCGCGTTCAGCGATGCCGCCGCAACGAGCACGCCTGCAATCGCGAGCGGGGAGCGGCGATGCGGCGTCAAGGCTGCCTCCCCGCCACGCTTGGCACGGTGATGAGGTTCGGCGCGGACACGCTGAAACCGGACACGAGCGTGCCGGTCTGGTACCGAAGCTCGGCCACCAGTTGCGCGAGGTCACGCCGCGCACCCGCCAGCGTGAGGAGCGCTTCGGTCATCTGCTGTTCGCTCTGCAACGTGTCGATGAGTGTGGTCTCGCCGACCCGGAATCGCTCGACCTCCGCATCCACGGTTTGCTGGTAGAGTCTCGCGGCGGTATCCGCCTGGCGAACGCGCTCGACCGTCTCGGTCACCGCGGCGGCGAGGCGCGCGATGTCGAGGCGGACCGTGCGGACGAGATCTGCCGTGGCGACCGCTTGCTGGAGCCGCTCGGCAGCGCGCTGGGCCTCCTGCCCGCGCCGCTCGTTGTTGCCAAACGGTTTCTCGAACTCCAAGCCGGCGCTCGCGCTCGGGCCGACCCAGCGATCGACCACACGGCTCACGGTGCGCTCGCCGAGCGCCGTCATCCAGGTGCCGCCAGTGAGGTCCAGCCGGGGCCCGAGGTTGCGGCGGGCGCCTTCCTCCGCGATCCGGCTGGCGTCCTCGAGCTGCCGGCTGGCGCCCACATCCCGTCTCCGCTCGATCGATCCGGCCGCCAGCGACATGACAGACGGGCCCTGCAGTTCCGGGGAGGCCGGGACCTGCGGGAACGCATCCTTCGTGCGCGGCAGCGATTCCTCGCTGCCGCTGACGGTCACGCCGATCGCCTTGACGAGCGCGACGCGCGCGTCGCGGAGCCGCCGCTCGGCGTCAGCGAACCGTGCCCTCGCGCGCGCCTCACCGGCCTGGGCGCGGGCCAGTTCGGTGCGAGGCAGTTCCTCCGCGCGGATGAGGCCGCCGGTCACCTCCGTGACCCGGGCCGCAACATCGACCGACGCTTTGAGGGCGCCGAGCGAATCCTCGGCCGCGCGGAGGTCCCAGTACGCGCGAATCGTGTTCAGCGCGGTCGCGGCGATTTGATGCTCGAAGGCCATGTGGCCGGCGGCCTGTTCAGAGAGCGCCACGCGTTCGCCCACGGCGAATCCGGTCACGCCCCGTCCGCGCCAGAGCGGCAGCGAGATGTTGAGCCCGCTCTTGAAGGTCCACAGGTCCTGGACGCCCTTTCCGCCGAAGTCCGACGAGATCGGCTTGCCGACAAACGAGGTCGAGTCGAGATTGGCGTTGAAGTACGGCGCCACGTACAGGCCGTTCCGGAAGTATTTCGAGAACTGGAGATCCACCTTGCCGTTGCGGACGTACTCGTCGTCGGGTGGCTTGCCCCAGTTGCGGAGGTCGGTCTGGGCCTCCGAAACGAGCGCGTTGTACTCGTTCAGCCCTGACTGCAGGCCGGAGATCGTCTCGGTGATGAACGATTGTCGCGCCTTGATGATCTCTGTCTTGCCCGGCTCCGGCGTGTTGAGGATGAGCGCGTCGAGCACCTTGAGCTGCGTGCCGACGGCGGCGCTGATCTGGGTGATGAGGCCGACCTGTTCGGCGCCCGGCGGGAGGAGTGCCGCCTCCTGGACGAGCGCCATCAGGCGCTGCGTCTGCGAAGCTGCAGCAGAGGCCGTGTTCACCGTATCTTCCAGGTCGGAGCGCTTCTTGCGCTGCTCTTCCTTGCGGGACTCGGTCAGCTCCTGTACGCGGTACTCGAAACTTGCCTTGAGGCGCAGCGTGAGGTCGAACAGGCCGGACTGCTCCTCTGCCACACCTTCCTGGCGTTTGACCGCAGCGTCGGCCTTCTTGAGATCCGGGTTGTTCGCGATAGCCAGCCGGACCGCTTGTTCGAGCGTGATCCCGGCCGGATCGAACGCCACGAACAATGAGGATCCCGGCTGCGGTGGCGGGCCGGCCGGGAGCGGGCCGCCCCGCGGAGGCGTGCCGGCATCGGAGGTGCCCGGAACGGCGGGGCCGACGAGCACCAGGAAGGCGAGAGCAAGGAAGCGGCAGGGGCCGAGCCCACATCGGATCATGACCAGCCTCCTCCAGAACCGCAGACGCGAACGCCGGGACTGCAAAGAGACGGTGCGACGGACCGACGCCACGAACACGCCATCCGATTTCGCGACGAGGGGGATCTCGGGCGGCGCGATTGTACCAGAAAGCGCGAGGACCTTCCCGCCTCCGCAGACCCTGCGTACAGGCAGCAGTCTCTTGGCGGCGTCGACAATTTCAACATCGTCGGACTTCTGTCGCGAGACCGTTCAGACCCGGCGGTACCTTCTTGCGACGATGCGGCCCGTGTGGTACTCTCGCGCCCGTTCAGTCCTCACCGCGCGCCGGCCCCCAGACTCGAGGTCAGCCATGCGGGTCGCCCGTCGCCGCCTCATCGGCGCAGCGTTCCTGGCAACCCTGACACTCGGCGGCGCCTGCCAGAATCTCCCCGCGGGACCGTCGCTATCGAATCTCGCGGTATCCAGCCTGGCGTGGCGATCGACCTCGGGCGACGCCAATCTCTGTTGTTGCCGGGTCACGGGCCGGGCCACCAACAACAACTCCGTTGCCGTTCACGTCACCTTGAAGTTCTCAGGTTACGACGGGCAGCAAGCGAGCCCGATCGCGACCACCGTGTACTTCATCAGCGGGCTGCAGCCGGGGGCCACGCACAACATCGACGCCGCCGGATTCATCGTGCCCTGCTCGGCGATCAACTCCCTGAAGTACGAAGTCGAACTGAAGGGCCTGGCTTCCCCTCCTCGATGACGAGATGCGCGCGAGGGCGTCTGTGGCAAGCGGATCGCGACAACTGACCGACGAACCCGGCGTGCGCAGACACGGGCTGCGGCCCGATGAGGCCGCGCACTCCGGCAACGCGCTCCCCATGAGCGACGTCGCCAGGCGTGTCCGGGCCCTCTCCACCGATCGGTGGGGGCCGTCGCGCGCCGTCGAAATGGTCGGCCGCGCGCAGAACTACCTCCACCTGCTGGCGAAGGTCACCAAGGTCGCCGGCTTTTCGGAGCCGGTGCTCATCACCGGTGAGAGCGGCGTCGGCAAGGAACTGCTGGCGCAGGCGATCTACCTCCTCGGGCAACCCGCGGGCCGGCCATTCGTGTCGGTCAACTGCCCGCAGTTCCAGGAGGACAACCTCACGGTCAGCGAGCTGTTCGGCCACGTTCGCGGGAGCTTCACCGGCGCCGTGGCCGACCGGCATGGCGCGTTCGACGAGGCTGACGGCGGCGTCATCTTCCTGGACGAGATTGCCGATCTCAACCCCGGCACCCAGGCGATGCTCCTGCGGACGCTCTCGACCGGAGAGCTGAAACCGCTCGGCGCCGCGCAGTCGCATTCCGTGAATGTCAGGGTCGTCGCCGCGACCAACGAACCGATCAACCACCTCGTCATGAGCAAGCGGTTCCGGTACGACCTGTTCTTCAGGCTGCGGTACTTTCATCTCGACGTGCCGCCCCTCAGGGAACGGGGCGACGACTGGGCGCTCATTCTCGAGTACTTCCTCCGTCGGCTGTGCGAACGCCATGGCGTCCGGAAGTCGTTCGCGCCCACAGCGATGAAGCGCCTGGAGACGTATCACTGGCCCGGCAACGTCCGGCAGCTCGGCACCCTTGTCACGACGGGCTACGCGATGGCCGACGGGGACACCATCGATCTCGACGACATCGAATCGCTCATCGACGACGAGATGCTGCCCGAGTCGGATCCGGAGGATCTGTGGCGCAGTGTCGTGGATGGGCAGAGAGGATTCTGGGAGGCCGTCCACGATCCGTACATGAATCGCGACCTGAATCGGTCTCAACTGAACCGCTTCATCCGGAAAGGTCTCGCGGTCTCGGAGAACCGGTACTCGCGGCTCCTGGAATTGCTTCGGCTGCCGGCTTCCGACTACCAGCGCTTCATGGACTTTCTTCGTCACCATCACCTGAAACCCTGAGCCCGCAAGGCCTGGCGGGCGGATTCGCGTCTGGAGGCGGACATCCAGACGGTGGAGCCCGGGCGCAGCACCGGAGCGCACGGAAACGGCCGCGCCGGCCGAAACCGCTGTCCGGAGTGCTCTTTGGGCCGGCGCCGCGTCACGGCACGGGAATTGTTAGTGGTGCGGGGAAGGGGCGCAGGACAGTTGACGCCAGTCGAAACACGGCGGTGAACGGTTGAAGGAGGAAGGTCGATGGCCAAGATGACGAGAGGCGAGATTTTCGACCTGCTGTCGAAGTTCGCAGTGGAGAACCCGAAGTACCGGGATGCGCTCATCAAGGATCCCAAGGGCATCCTCGAGAGGCAGCTCAACACCAAGCTCGGCAAGGTAAACGTGAAAGCAGTCGTTGAGACGGCCGACACGATGTATGTCGTCGTCCCGCACGTCGCCAAGGAAGGCGAGCTGAAGGACGCCGACCTCGAGAAGGTCGCCGGAGGCTTCCTGGACGACTACGATGTCAAGTGCGGCGGCGGCATGGTGAACACCTTGATCCAGTTGAGCCTCTAACGTCCGGGCTCGCCGACTCGCCCGCTTCGGCCCCGCGTCCACCTCCTGCGCCGTGGACGCGGAGCCGTCGCGAGCGTCCCCGCCCACCAGGTCCCCTTCGAGGCGCTCCACCTCAGATGCGCTGCCTCTCACCAACCGAGACGACTCGCATGGCGTCCCGGGCGCAGACGCTCTGGGAGCGGCTCGAGTCGCTGCGTCTTCGGCCTGCTCGTTCCACCGCGGACGCCGATTCCGCACGCCTGATGGACCAGCAAGGTGAGGACGAGAGGGCGCTGGCGGAGTGGACGCGCGCCGTTTCGCCAGGTGACTACGCGGCGCTCCTTCGCCGCCTGTCGTGGGACGGCATCGAGCCTGGACTCGCGAGAATGGCGCTGACAGGACCCGAGCCTTCGCCTCTCGAGGAGCCGGGATGGACGGCGACCGTCGAGGCCTTCCTCTCAGAAGCCGCCTCCCTCGTCGAAAGCGGCCTCGTCGAGTCCATCGCAGAAACCGAACCGTGGGCCACCGGTACGGAGCCGCCCTTTGCGGAACTCTGCGTTCCCGCGTGCCGTGTCGCAATCGGCCGGCTCGGCGCGGCCGCGCGATCGACCTTCCGAGGCGAAGTCAGACATGCGCTTGTCCGGCAGCTCATCCAGGAGATTGGTTTCGTAACCTCGGCGGCCCTCTACAAGTCGTTCGAGGCCTTTCGCGTGGAACCGGTGGCAGGAAGCACGACCCAGTATCGGCGGTTCATCGCCTCGATGCTCGCCGGAGGGCTGAGCCAGTTGTTGATTGGCTATCCCGTGCTCGCCCGGCACCTGTCGCGCGTCGTGGACACCTGGGTGGATCGAACGACAGAGTTCGGGGAACACCTGAGTCGAGATCTGCCGACTGTGACCGCGCTCTTTGCTGACGGCGCGGCGCTCGGCCAGCTCGCCCGCATCGAGCCGGCCTTGTCCGATCCGCACGACGGAAGGAAGCGGGTCATCGGCCTGGAATTCGAGCGCGGCCTCCGAGTCATCTACAAACCGCGGCCCGTTCGACTCGACGTCGCGTTCTTCGAGCTTCTGGCGTGGGCGCGGGCCCGTGGGCTGGATCCGGCACAACGATCGCTGCGAGTGCTGGACAGGGACACGTATGGCTGGGTGGAGTACGCGCGCCAGGAGCCATTCAAGCGCCTCGAGGACGTGGCCACGTACTTCAGGCAATGCGGAGGTCTCATCTGCTTCGCCCACGTCCTTCGTGGCTCCGACCTCCACATGGAGAACATCGTCGCCACCGCCGACGGACCGGTCATCGTCGACACTGAAACGTTCCTGCGGCGCGCCCGCCGGCGGCCGGATCGGCACATTGGGACGACGCTGCCACTCGGGACGGATGCGGCCGATGTCGAATCGTGCCTGACGACAGGGATGGTGTCGCTCATCGAGTCCGGGCCCGACGGCGACGCGTTCGACATCGGTGGCCTGCGCGGAACTGGCTCGGGTCCGGCGGCGGTTTCGCCCGTGGTCTACTCGAGCCTGCGATCCGACGACCTGGCGGTCCGCGATGATGCCTCATTCCACGCGCGCACCAGCAACGCCGTCGTGCTCGACGGAACGGTCCAGCGTCCGGAACGGTTCGCCCATGAGATTGTCGAAGGATTCGAGCGCACGTACTCGTTTCTCCAGTCCCATCGCGACGAACTCCTCAGCGCCGGCGGTCCGCTCTCGAAGTTCCGCGGTGCCCAGACGCGCGTCTTGATGCGGCCGAGCAACCAGTATGCCGCCCTGGCCCATGTGCTCGCGCGGCCGCGATACCAGTCCGACGGCGCCCGGAGGAGCATCGCGCTCGAGACGCTGGCACGGCCCTTCGCCAGGTCGATGCACCGACCGGAGAGCTGGCCGACCATCCAGGCCGAACGCGAGGCGATGGAAGCGCTCGACATCCCGCGATTCACCGTGCCGTCAGACGGATCACGGGTCACATCAGGTGGACGGCCCGTGCTGAATCTCGTCGCCGAACCGACCGGCATGGAGCTCGTCGAGGCGGGCGTGGGAGCGCTCTCGGAGGCACGCCGGCTCGACCAGTCGAGGAGGCTCGGCCAGGCGCTCGCCGAAACGGTCGACTCGCGTTTCAGCGCGCCATTTGCCGGACACCTGCCGGAGCCGGGCTCGAGCGACAGCGGCGAGACCCGGGCCGCCCTCCTGGCCGGCGCCGAGTGGATTGCCCGTGAGCTGTCAGGACGCGCCGAATCCGACACGCGCTTCCCTGCCCGAGAACCAGGCGTCGGTTCGGATCACCCGACGATTCGTTTCCACCAGCTGTACGACGGAAGCACGGGCACGATGCTGGCTCTCGCCGCGCTCGCGCGCGTTATAGGTACCCCCGAGTGGTCGGAGCAGGCGCGCGATGCCGCCGAGCACATTCGGGAATCTGTCGAACGCGCGCTGGCCGCCAACCCTGAAACGCCTGCGGCTGGCGGGTTGGTCGGGCTGGGCTCGGTGGCATACGCCTTCTGCGTCGTGCACCGGCTCACGGGTCTGGCGTGGGCCGGTGAATTCGCCGCTCGATGCGCAGGCGTGATCACGCCCGATTTCATCGACCACGACGACGGAGTGGATGTGGTGGCGGGGTTGGCGGGCACGATGCTCACGCTATTGGCGGCCTCCGATGGAACGAGGTCCGGCCGACTGATCGAGCTCGCGGTCCGATGCGGTGAACGCCTCATCGCAAAGGAGATTCGGCCTGGCGATCGTTCCGTCTGGGAGAGCCCCGACGGGCATGCGTATGTCGGCTTCGCGCACGGCACGGCAGGGATCGGCGTTTCGATGTTGAGGCTGCACGAACGCACCGGCGACAACCGTTTCCTCGCAGCTGGCACTCGCGCAATTAGAAGCCTCCTCGCTGAACGGGACGAATCGACGGGCCAATGGCCACTCGTCCACGAAGGGGAATCGGGCACCACTCCCTCGGCCCCGGCGATGGCCGCGTGGTGCCACGGCGCGCCGGGAATCGCGTTGGCGCTCGCGTCCGCGCTCGACATCATCCGCGACGACGCCCTCCCGGGCGCCCTCCTCGCGGCCGCCGATGGGACCTCGCGCGCGCCCCGCCACACCACCGAACACGTGTGCTGTGGCAATCTCGGTCGCGCCGAGGCGATCCTGACGGCCGGACGCGCCCTTGACCTGCCCGGCATGGAGGAGAACGCTCGCGCCCTCGGCCTGGAGGCGCTCGGGCGGGCAGTGGTTCGCCAGCACTTCCGCCTGAGCCCCGACGGGTTCAGGTACGCGGTCCACGATGCCGGCTTCTTCAAGGGGCTGTCGGGCATCGCCTACGAAATGGTCCGCTTGGCGGCACCCGGCGACGTCCCTTCGATTCTCGCGTTGACCTGAAGCGGAAGCCCGGGCGGCTCTGTGCGAGTTCGGCCGACGTGTGCTACAAAGAGCAGGACAGGAGGGCCATTGCCCTCGGTCGGGGCCGCACTCTACGAGCGCCGCACCCGCGCGCTCAAGGCAGGCATCATGTCAATCCCCGGCTCTCCGGAGTCGTCGCACGACGATGTCGCCTCCTATCTGGTTACGGGCCGGGCAGGCGACGTCATCTTCCGGGAGGGAGACCAGTCGGCCGAGATCTTCATCATCCAGGAGGGCCGGGTCGAGTTGCTGCGGTCCTACGCGGGGGAACAGCAGAGGGTGGCCGTCCTCGAAGCGGGGGATTTCTTCGGCGAGATGTCGCTGCTCGAGGGACTTCCTCGCGAGGTCACCGCACGCGCGGCCTCCGACTTCAGCGCACTCCGGCTGGACGAGACGATGTTCACGCAGGTGGCGCGCGAGAACGCGGAGATTCCCGTGCGCATGCTGCGGCGGCTCGCGCACCGGCTCCGCGAGCGGATGGAAGCCGATTGGCGGGCCGCGCGGATCGCGATGGGCCCGCTCCGACACGCGAAGCGCCCGGTTCAGGCGTCGATCGCCGCGATTGAGCCGGTGACGCCATCCGAAGCGCCGGCGGCAAAGGCCAGACCGGCTCCTCGAGAGGTCGCCGCTGATTCGTCGGCCCAGGTCGCGCCCTCCGGGCCAGTCGGGCCGGCTCGCTCCGAGGAACAGGCGCCAGGCGCCGTGTTGATCGAGGCCTCGTCCGGAACGCGCCTCGCCGTGACGGCGCCGCGGGCGCTCGTTGGCCGCGTCGATCGGACGACCGGCCAGCATCCCGACATCGATCTCACGCCCTTCGACTCCGCCCGCACCTCGGGCCGGCGCCACGCGAGCATAGAGGTTCGAGGCAGCGAGTACTTCCTCGTCGAAGAATCGCAGACCGCCAACGGCACGTTCGTCAACGATCAGCAGCTCGCCTTGCGCGTCGAGGTGAAGCTCGCCGACGGCGACCGGGTGCGCTTCGGCTGCGTGGAGATGGTCTTTCGACGCGCCTAGCCGCCCGCCCCAACGGCAACGGCATCAGCGCGACCCGATCTAGAAATAATTCGTGTACTTGCTCCACAGATCGTCAGCCAGTTTCCAGTACGCGTCGACCGCGCCATTGGCCACCGCGAGCGAGTACTTCGTCAGGTAGTCGCGCGCCCGGGCGGGGTCTTGCTTGAAGAGTGCCGCGGCCTCCGCCTCGATCCTCGCCTGCTCGGCGAACGCTTTCTCCTCGATGGGCCGCCACACCTTCTCGATGTCCTGCACCATCGGCTGCCACCGCAGGAAGGCGAGCTGGCTGACCTGCCGGAACGCCCACCACGCGCAATCACGCCGGAACCGGGCCCGGCCGTCCACCGTGAAGGAGGGCGGCATCTGTGAGATGCCGATGTAGATCGGCACGTGCGGGGTCGTCATGGGATTGTCGTACCCAAGCCACACCAGCCCGCCGATTGGCGCCGGCAGCCAGCCCCGCGACTGCGTGATCTGCAGGTAGGTGGCCCGCTTGCACGCGATCGTCCGCTCGGATGGAATCCTGAACGCGTCGAGGTAATCGTTGTTCATGAATGGATTCGCGATCGGGTTGGTCGAGGCCTTGCCGCCTCGATCGATCCTCACGAGCGTACGCGTCATGTCGTAGGGGGTGTCCTGATACGTGTCGCGGAAAATCTCGAAGACGTCCTTGACGGAGAGCTTGCGTTCGGCCTTCACCGAGATCGGGTAGTTTTCGGCGTTGGCGTCCAGCTTGAGCGACGGCGCGATCCGGCTGAGGGCTCTCCACTCGCGGCGGCGGCTTCCCATCGCGTTGCGATCGCCGTACGCGTAGCAGAACTCGAAGTCCTTCCCGCTCTTTGGATCCCACCACCCGAGTTCCTGCGCGAGCGACTGGACGTTGTCCGACGCCATCACGTTCTCGCGATCCGCGAGGTTCAGCCGGCGGATTCGCGGCGCATTGGCCGACACGG
The DNA here is from genome assembly GCA_963695795.1 of uncultured Acidobacteriota bacterium. Lineage (GTDB taxonomy): Bacteria > Acidobacteriota > Vicinamibacteria > Vicinamibacterales > JAKQTR01 > CAVOHU01. Next base: position 788,034 of record CAVOHU010000006.1, read on the forward strand.
CCACGTGATCATCCGGGATCCGCACGGCGGCCCACACGGCGCCCGTCTTGCCCTTACCCGGCCCGAGAATCTCGAACAGCCACGTCTCGTTCGGATCGGCAAAGGTGAAGGCCTCGCCGTAGTCGTTGTAGCCGAAGCGCTTCGTCAGGTCGTCCGCGATCCGAATCGCCTCTCGGGCGGTCTTCGCGCGCTCGAGCACGAGCCGGTACAGCTCCGGGCAGTCGATGATGCCGTTGCCGCTCTTGAGCTCCCGTTTCCCGCCGAAGGTCGTCTCGCCAATCGCGAGCTGGTGCTCGTTCATGATCGGGTACGCCGCGTTGAGGAACTGGTAGGTCTCGGGCACCTGCGGAATCTCTCCGGACGGGATGCGATCCGGATCGTCGGGCCCCTTCGTCTCCTTCGGGCTCATCCAGACGGCCGCCATCTCACCCGGCTTGTGCTTCCGGTTCGGCTCCATCGTCATCCACGTGCGGTCGGTGTTGCTGTCGCACGAATGGGAGGTCATCGTCGAACCGTCGGCCGAGGCCGCCTTCCCGACCAGGATGCTCGTGCACCCGTCGCACTCGCACATCGGTCCGGCGGACTGGGACTGGCGGGCGGCCCCGGGCATGAGCAGAAGGCTCGCCACGACGAGCGGGAAGGCGAAGAGGACGAACCGGCGAACGCTCGATGAGCTCTGCATGAGGTGACTCCTGAATCGGCTCTCCTGGGGGCGGAACGACGCGGACAGAGGTTCGGCGGATGCCGCTCCGATCGAGCGGTCATCGCGGGGGCGGCATCGAAACGATACACTACTTCTCCAGGCTGGCCATCGCCTGCGCGGGATAGCGGGCGCCGGATGCCGCTCCCGCCGGCATCGTCTGGTCCAGGCGCCCCAAGTCGTCCGGCGTCAGGTGAATTCCGACCGCGCCGGCATTCTCCTCGAGATGGCTGCGATGAGCCGTGCCCGGAATCGGCACGACAGATTCGCCCTGCGCGAGCACCCACGCGAGCGCGAGCTGTCCCGCCGACACGCCCTTCTCGCGGGCGATTGCCCTCACGCGCTCGACCAGCTGCAGATTTCGCGTGAAATTCTCTCCTTGGAACCGGGGATGAAATCGGCGTGTGTCGCCCTCAGCGAGGTCCTCGGGCCGGGTGAAGCGGCCGGTGAGGAAGCCGCGGCCAAGCGGGCTATAGGGCACGAGCCCGATCCCAAGCGCGCGGATCGTCGGCAGGATTTCCGACTCGATATCGCGCGTCCACAGCGAGTATTCGGTCTGCAGCGCCGAGATCGGGTGGACCGCATGCGCGCGCCGGATGGTGGCCGCTCCCGCCTCGGACAGCCCGAGATAGCGGACCTTGCCCTGTTCGACCAGCCTGGCCATTGCGCCGACCGTCTCTTCGATTGGCGTGTTCGGATCGACGCGGTGCTGATAGTAGAGATCGATGTGATCGATCTGCAGCCGCCCGAGCGACGCGTCGCAGCACTGCCGGACGTAGTCGGGCCGTCCGTTCACCCCGCGCCACGACCCGTCGGGCAACCGCACGTTCCCGAACTTGGTCGCCACAACGACGCGATCGCGCCGCCCGCGGAGGAACCGTCCCAGCAGCTCCTCGTTTGTACGGGGACCGTACACGTCCGAGGTGTCGAGGAAATCGATCCCGAGCTCGAGCGCCCGCCCGAGCGTCGCCATCGACTCGGCGTCATCGCGCCCCGCGTAGAAATCGCTCATCCCCATGCAGCCGAGGCCGAGTGTTGAAACCGTGAGGCCTCCGCTGCCGAGTGTCCGTGTCCGCATTGATCGCCCTCTGGCCGGATTCTACTGCCCGGGTGACGCGCGAGGCTACCTGGCCGCCGCGGCCTTCAGGATTCGAATCCCGTAGACCGTGCCGGTCTCGCTGCCGCCTGTCCCCTCGAACCTGACCGTCACCTTGGACTTGGAAGCCAGCAGGCTTGCGGGAATGGCGTAGTCGACCTCGAAGAACTCCTCCTTCTCCTCGGGGCTTCTCCGCCGGATACGCTCTTCGCCGATCTTCGTGCCGTCGACGAGGATCGCGAAGGTGCGGCTCGCCCGCTCGTCGCGGTTGTAGGTCACGCGCATGAAGAGCGGCGCGGACGGATCGACGGGCAGATCGAACGAGAACCAGTCAACGGCGCGCCGGCCGTACCGGCCGAGGAGCTGCGCGGGCGACGAGGTGCCGCCCTGCTGGTTGAAGTCGCGCTCGGCCTGCATCTGGCCGGGCTGCGCGAAGGAGACCGTGGCCGCCTCGAGCTTCTGCTGCCGGTCCTGCTCGCCGAGGATCGCCGCGGACCGCTTCTGCCATGCGTCAGGCGTCACCACGTCCCAATAGGCCGAGTAGACGCGCCGGTGCAGCCTGTAGAACGGCTGAAAGTCCACGTCGCGATCGCGGCCGACGCCGTCGGAGTGAAACGCCCCAGGCGTGCCGGCGACCGGCCTGAGCCACTTCTCGATCGGCCCAGCGGGAACGACGAAGACCGGAACGGTCGGGCGGGCCGAGGGCGCACCCGCCCCCTCGCCCCTCGGACCGCGCTCCGGAACCGGACCGAGATCGCCCGCGAGCACGAGCGGTCCCCACAGGAGGGCGGCGCGCTCCGGATTGTCGGGGAGACGCTCCAGCCGGAGGGATTTCGGCAGCCGCAACTCGACCTTGTCGCCCGTCTTCCACGCGCGCTCCAACTCGATGTAGGTGCCGGGGCCCGAGAGCTTCTGGACCGGCGTCCCGTTCACGTTGACGGCGAATCCGTCACCGGCCCAGTACGGCCGCCGCAGGGCGATCGTGAACGTTTTCGCGGACTGGAGCGTCACGCCAATCGACGCATGGTCGCCGTCCGGAAAGTCGGTGTCCATCGTCAGGGCCGCGCCTGCCGTCTTCCACGTCGCGGTCGAGGGCGCGAAGATATTCACCCAGAGCGTGTCGCCCGACTCGTAGTAGATCCCGTCGGCGTGCAGCGCGTGGCTCTCCATCCCCGAGCCCACGCAGCAGGTGAAACTGCGCGTCATGTTCTGATACTCGCGCGACACCCCCTGGCCGACCGGAACCATGTAACAGGTCGCCCCGCTCTCTGGATCGATCGAGCCGAGGATGTGGTTGAAGAGCGCCCGCTCGTGGAAGTCCGCGTACTTCATCTCCGGCTGGAGCGCGAAGAGCGTGCGTGCCATCTTGATCATGTTGTAGACGTTGCACGTCTCGCCCGTCCGCCCGTCCACCATCTCGTTGAGCTTGTCGGGCGGGCCGAAGTACTCGTTGCGGCCGTGGCCGCCCGTCGCGAAGCTGTGGTGCAGCGCGACCTCGTCCCAGAAGAACTTCGCAGCGGTGCCGTCCGCTTCGTTCCCCGTGTAGACGTAGCGGACGAGCGAACCGAGCAGCTTCGGCACGTTCGTGTTGCCATGCTTGCCCTGGAGGATGTCCTCCTTGCGGGCGAGCGGGTCGACGATCGCGTGGTGCTCGAACCGGTCCGAGAGCGCGAGCCACCGTTTGTCGCCGCTGTCCGCGTAGAGATCGGCCATGACTTCGTTCATGCCGCCGAACTCGGTTGCCAGCATCTTCTGGATCTGCCCCTCGTCCAGTTTCGAAAGGATGCTCTCAGCCCACGCGGCGAACCTGGTCTCGACATCGAGCGCCGTTCGATTGCCCGTCAGCCGGTACGCGTCGCGCAGCCCGGCGTAGATCTTGTGGAGCACGTACCACGGCGACCAGAGGCCGTTGAGGTCGAAGCCGCCTGACCGGATGGTGCCGGCCGCCAGTTCCTGGAACCGGACCTTCGCGGCCACGCCTTCCTTGTCGGCCTGGGCGCCGATATAGCCGTCGCCCTGCCGATCCTGCACATCCTTGAGTTCGGCCACGAGTTTGTCGGCCCGGTCCTTGAAGCGGACGTCACCGGTTGCGGCGTACATCAGGCTCACGCCGGAGAGGTAGTGGCCGGCAATGTGCCCGGTCAACTGGCGGCCTGGTCCGTCCCATCCCCCGTAGCCTTCGGCCTTGGGCTCGAGGCCCGCGCTCTTCCGGAGATAGGCCACCATCCGGTCGATCTCGAGCGAGAGGAGATACTGCCCGTCGAGATCCTGCGCGTGCTTCAGTGGACCGCCGGTGAGCCGGACATCGGAGAGCGGCAGCGGGCGGGCGCGCGCCGCGACAACCGGCGCGGCCGGGCCGCCGGCGCCGACCAAGGCCAGCCCGAGCGTCAACGATGCGAGAGTTGCGGCGGCGGCTGAGAGTCTCTTCACGGCGGTCTCTCCATCAAGGCGCGCCGGGTATCCGATGGGCGGCCGGGGGTTGCCGCGCCCGATCGGCTCCGGCTCATTCCCTCCGAGGATACTCCTGCCCCAAACAGACGACGAGGCGGCAGGCATACACGTTGATGCCGCCGCCTCGTCCACGGCCCGAACACCAGCGCTCGGTTGAGTTGGGCGCGCGCTGGGAATGTAGCGCGCGGGCTTCAGCCCGCGTGCCCGCGGCGCCGGTCGTCAACTCAGGCGAGCCGCGGGATCAAAACAACAACCCTATTCCAGCTCCGGCTGTGATGCCGCCGACCTTCACCGACACGCCAGCCGGCGCCATCGACACCATGGTGTATTTGAGCCGCAGGTCGATGACGAACCGCGTACCGGCCATGAAGGACACGCCGCCGATCCCGCTGAAGCCAACCTTGTTCTGCTTCGCCTCGCCGAGCGGCTCGTTGTTCTCCTTGAACATGAAGTACCCGACCCCGGCCCCAAGATACGGTGACATCCGGCCCGGCTTGACGCGATAGAGCACGCCGCCCTCGGCCGCGGTCACCGTCACCTTCGTCTCCTCGCCCGTGAACGTCAACTTGCCCGTTCGCTGGCGGGTGTTGCCCTCGATCCATCCGACCAGGCGCGGGCCGCCCGGGCGCTTCGGCCCGATTCGAATTTCCCCGCCGAAGACCATCCCGGTGCCGTAGATGGTCTTGAAGTCCGAGTCTGCCGGAAGAAAGGCCCCGACACGGCCGATGATCATCGAGAACGATTGCGAGTAGTCCTTCGGCGCCGAGGGCTGGCGGACGACCGGTGGCCGGGCAGGCTGCGCGGGCGCCGGCTTGGTGGGTTTGAGTCCCGGCGCGCTCGGCGGCGCCGCCCCGGCTGGCGCCGGCGCGGTGCCCGAGATCACCTTGACGGTCAGATTGTGCACGAAGCCGCTCTTGCCCGTCGCCGGATCGATCACGGCATACCAGGCGCCATCGATGGCGAGCACGGCCAGTTCAGTCCCTTTCACGACCGTCGCGCTGATCGGGGCGTCGGTCGACGGCTTCTCCCTCAAGTTGACCCGTTCGGCCGTGACGGCCACCTTCATCTGCGAGGTCGGCGCCCCCCCAGTCTGGGCATTAGCGAACTGGACGGCCGCGAGCAGCAGCAGTGCAATGCCAAGTGCTTTGCGCATGTCGGCTCCTTCTACTGAATGTTGACCGCTGCTGGAGCGCCTTCGCGGCTGTTGCCCGTGACGGCGACGATGGCGTAGGTGGCCGGATCCTTCCCGGCGTTGCGGTGGCGATACTCCATGCCGGATCCACTCGCGGACACTTCGGCCAGAAGCGTCGCGGTGCCGCCGCCCACCTTGTACACGCGGTACTTGTTGATCGTGAGCCCCGCGTTGGCGGAATTCGGCTGCCACGTGAGGACGTTGACATACTCGAACTGCGAGAAGCTGCGGTTGAGCACGCGCTGCCCGGTCGCGTTCGGCGGATAGATGTACTGGAAGTTCGCCACGACCGTCTTGTCGGTGTCCATCACGACGGTCACGGGGTTCGAACTGCCGGTGGCCGCGCCGGTCCACGACACGAAGTCGGCATACGTATTGGGCAGCGCCGTCACGGGCACCTGGGCCCCCGGCGGGTAGTTGTGCGCCCCGGGCGGCGGATCCGTGGTGCCATTGGCGCTGGCCTGGATGGTCAGCGTGTAGTGGGCAAGCGAGGCAATCGCCTGGTCCACGCGGATCCGCGGGATCGCCACGCGACGGCCGTCGCACACGCTCGTGACGCCGAGGCCCGTGCTCTGCAGGGCCGCCAACAGCTGATCGACGCTCCCGGTTGGCAGAACCTGTTTCATCAGCACCCACGCGCCGGCCACGTGAGGCGTGGCCATCGACGTTCCGTTCCAGGCCGAGTAGCTCGAGTCGGACGTGCCTGTCGAGGAGTTGATGGACGACCCGGGCGCGAACAGTTTCTGGACCCCCGCGCTCCAGTTGCTGAAGCTCGACTCGGCGTCCGATTTGGTGGTCGAGCCGACCGACACCGACGCGGCGAGGCAGGCGGGCGCGGAGACGCCGTTGCACCACCCGTTATTGCCGGTGGCGATGGCCGTCGCGATGCCGGCCGCCCGGAGGTTCTCGACAGACGTCCGCCGGCTGTCGCTGATGCACGGGCTGTTGTAGGGCCCGCCCCCTCCCAGGCTCATGTTGGCCGAAGCGATCTTGTAGGTTCCGCGGATCGAATACACGTAGTCCAGGCCGGCCATCGAGTCCGAGTTCCAGCTGGTCACGCTCGATCCAACCTTCGAGAAGACCTGCACGGCGATGATGTTCGCGTTCTTGGCCACGCCGAACAGCGTGCCGCTGTTGCCCGCCGCGATCCCCGACACGTGCGTGCCGTGGTCGAAGCTCTGATACGTGCTGGGATGGTGCGCGGCCGATCCTGGCCCGGTCATGATGGCCTGCCCGTTCGGGCAGTCACCGGCGCCGCCAACCGCATCGGCGCCCAGAGCGAAACAGGCTTCGACGATGGTCTTCCCGGTGAACATCTGGTGGGATTTCCGGATGCCAGTGTCGATGATGGCGACATACCACCCCTGGCCGGTGAATCCCCATCCCCACGCCGTCGACGCGCCGATGAGCGGCGCGCTCTCGGCGAGCTGCGGCGCGTCTCCACCCGCGAGGTTCCGCGCGTCGGCGACCTCGCCCGGGTCGAGCGTGAGCGGCAGGTCCTCTTCGATCCCGAGGACCGAGGCGGAATTCTGCAGCGCCGTGATTGCCTCAGCCGAGGCGCGCAGGGCGATGAACGGAACGCTGCCGTACCGGTGATTGACCGCGAAGGCCGTTCCCCGCAGGTCGGAGAGCACCGTGTCGGCTACGGAGTCGATCGCGGCCTTGAGCTGGGCATCGGCTGCCGCGATATTGGCCGACGCGGCCGGCGAGCTGATGCCGGACGGCTGATCGACCGAGGCCGAGGTCAGCACCGTGATGTCCGGCACGACGAGGTGCACGATCACCGGCACCGATCCCTCGCGCCACGCTTTCTGCGTCAGCCGCTGGAAGTCCGCCACGTTCTTCTGTCCGTCCACCGTGGCGTGCAACGGGGATGCGATCAGCAGAAGGGCCACCGTCACACTCAGCGCGAGCGCCGGCCCGGCCTTCCTTGAAGCAAGATGTTTCATCAGTACGTCCTCCTCCGCGTGGAGTCGAGCGGCCGTGGATGACCCGAAATCGGTGACCCGTCCGAGACCGCCCGGACACTTCTATGGGTCCGTGATGAATTGCAGGCTGTTCAATGCAGTCATCAGATCTCGCGATCCGTGACGAACCCGGATGCGCGTGTGCCGGAACTCACGCCGCACCGGATAGGTGCGCCGCAAGTCGTCGAACGTCCTTCCCCGTTCGGCCGGCACCTGGCCGACGGTCTTCCGGAGCGCGGCGTCGTCCCGGGCGATCGGGTAGATCGAAGAGACAATCTCGCCCAGAAGCGATTGGTCGCCGCGGCCTTCGCCGTTCATCTCAATCGAGGGCACCTGCGGCGGCGGCAGCCCACGCTCGACGTTCCAGTTGGGGTGGATTTGGAGAAACCGGCAGGCGGCCTCGTAGACCATCTGGGTGCCGAAGGCCTTGCCCTCCAGCGAGTGGCCCGCGATGTGCGGGGTGGCGAGGTCGGCGACCTCCAGCAGTCGCGCGTCGATCTCCGGTTCGTGATCCCAGACGTCCAGAATAAGGCCCCCGATTCGGCCGGCCGCCGACACCGCCAGCAGTGCTTCTTCGTCGACGACGCCCCCTCGCCCTGTATTGCAGATCCAGGCGCCGGGTTTCAGCCCGTCGAGGAATCGCGCATCGATGAGACCCGCGGTCGGATCCGGCCCCGAGCGTGTGAGCGGAGTATGGCAGGTGATGATGTCGCAGTCGAGCAGATCTTGAAGCGGGCGGTAATCGGCACTTCCCGTTGCTCGGGCTTTCGGCGGATCGTTCAGCACGGGCATCATGCCCAGCGCGGCAGCCTTGGCCGCGACCAGCGTTCCTACGCGTCCGACGCCGATCACGCCGACGCGCAGGCCGCGGAGCGCGACCTGCTTCCGGGCCGCAAACGCCAGCCAGCCCGCGACCATGTACTCGGCCACCGAGTTCGCGTTGCAGCCCAGGGCGGCGTAGAACGGAATACCGAGCCGCTCAAGATCCGTATCCTTCACGTGGTCCGAACCCGAGGTGGCCGTCGTCACGAGCCGAACGGATGTTCCCTCGACGAGCGCGGCGTCGACCCTCGTCTGGGACCTGATCATCAGGAGATCGATGCCGGCGAGATCGGCGCGCGTGATGGAGCGGCCCGGCTTGATTCGGACCTCGCCGAGCGTCGAGAACGCCTCGCGGGCGTAGGGGATGTTCTCGTCTGCCAGGATCCTCACGAATGGGCCTCGGCCTTCCCGAGGATCGTCATCACGCCGTCGATGTGCCCCATCGGCGCGGCCAGCTGCACGCCGGCGACTTCGGTCCGGACGCGCAGGTACGTCTCGGCCGCAATCTTGACGCCCTCGGCCAGCCCCTCTTCCTTGGTCGTCGTCTTTCGCATCCGCTCGAGGATGTCGGGCGGCACGCTCGCGCCGGGCACCTCGTTGTTCATGAACTCCGCGTTCCGGAATGACGTGAGCGGCCAGATCCCGCAGAGGAGCGGCAGGCGCACCTGCTCGATGCGGCGCATGAACTTCTCGAGGATGCCGAGGTCGAACACCGGCTGCGTGATGACGTACTCCGCGCCCGCCTCGATCTTCCAGTCCAGCCGCCGCAGCTCCTCGTCGAGGTTGATGGCGCCCGGGTTCACGCCGACGCCGATGCTGAATCCGGTCGGCTCGCCGATCGGCGTGCCCGCCAGGTCCAGGCCGTGATTCAGCCGGTTGATCAGGTTGACCAGGCCGATCGCGTCGACGTCGAACACGGCGGTCGCGTGCGGGTAGTTGCCGAGCTTGGGCGGATCGCCGGTGACGCCGAGGATGTTACGGAGGCCGAGCGCCCAGGCGCCCAGCAGGTCCGATTGCATCCCGATGACGTTCCGGTCGCGGCAGGCGAAGTGGAGGACCGTCTCGATCCCGACGTCGCGCTGGATGAGCGTTGCCAGGGCGAGCGCCGACATGCGGGCCGAGGCGCGCGGGCCGTCGGGGATGTTGATGGCATCGATGCCGAGGTGGAACAACCGCCTGGCGTTCGCGAGCTCGCGCGAGGGCGACACGCCGCGCGGCGACACCAGTTCCACCAGGGCCACGAACTCCCGGCGCAGGAGCTTGCTCGACAGGCGGGACTTGTCGGCCTTCTCGTAGACCTTCACTGTTTCCGGCGCGTGCACGCCGAGCTCGGCCACGCTGACGTCCATCCGCTTGGCCGGCTGCAGCGCGCGCACCGCGCGGCGGATCGCGCGGATGTGCGAGGGATTGGTTCCGCAGCACCCGCCGACGACCGACGCGCCGGTCTGGATGAACCGCTTCGCGTACTCCGCCACGTACTCGGGCGACGTCATGTAGATGTAGCGTCCGCCGACGTTTTGTGGCACGCCGGCGTTCGGCTGGACCGAGATCGGCAGCGTCGTCAGCGTCTTCAGGTTCTCGAGCGCCTCGAGCATCGCGCGCGGGCCGATCGAGCAGTTCAGGCCGATCACGTCGAACGAGTAGCCCGAGATCGTCTGCACGCCGCTTTCGAGCGACGCGCCGCTGATGAGCGCCCCATCGTCGTTGACCGTGAACTGGACGATGAGCGGAAGGTCGGGCGCGACCTCCTTCGCCGCGCGGATGGCCTGTTCGAGCTCCTTGGCGAGGCCGAAGGTCTCCAGGATCAGGAGGTCGACGCCGCCGTCCACGAGGCCGCGGATCTGCTCCTTGAACGCGTCCTTGGCTTCGTCGTACGACAGCGCGCTCAACGGTTCGATCGCGACGCCGAGCGGCCCGACCGACCCGGCGACGAGCGCCCGGTCCTTCGTGGCCGCCTTGGCAATCTCGGCGCCGCGCTTGTTGATTTCGTAGACCTTCTTGTCGAGGCCGTGCGGGGCGAGCTTGAACTGGTTGGCGCCGAACGTGTTCGTCTCGACCACGTCCGCGCCCGCGTTCACGTAGTCCCGGTGGACCTCGCTGACGATGTCGGGATTGATGAGGTTGAGCTCGTCGAAGCAGGTGTTGACGTAGATCCCTTTTTCGTAGAGGTAGGTGCCGACGCCTCCGTCGAAGACGATGATCTCGTCACGCAGCCGGGTGCGGAAGTCTTTCATATGCTGCGCATTGTCGCGCGGGAACCGGGCGCGTGTAAACGGGGGGCCGGAGCAGGCTTCAGGCTCCAGGCTTCAGGCCATGTCCGATGTAGGCCGGGTCTTGAGACCCGGCAAGGCATCCTACAACCCGTGCCCGTCCGCGAATTCCAGCGCGCTGACGACTTGAATCGCGTAACGGGCCAAAGGGGCGAAGTGTCGCGGGTTGTCTGTGACGACGATGGTGGCACCGGCCAGCCGAGCGGACTCGGCGATGTGCGCGTCGTAGATGCGCCCGCCTGCGATTCCGCCCCTCGCCGCCGACCGCATGAACTCGGTTCGCGCCGATTCGGGAAGATCGCAGATGCCGAATCTCCCGAAGATCTGATCGTCCAGCAGAGCCCAGGCGGTCGCGGGCTCGAGGCGCAGACCCGCAGGCAGCCGAGTGGCGACCGAATAGAACTCCAGGCAGCAGTGCCACGCCGTACAAGGGTTCTTGACGCGACCGGAGCTGACACCATCGAGCACGCGCTCGGCCGGAGCCGATGTCTCGCCCAACTCGACGAGCCCGGCCAGCAGCACCGAGGTATCGAGAAACGTCCGCGCCGCTACGGCCATCGGTTTCTCTCTTCCTCGATGAGCGCCGCCACGTCGACCTTTCGAAGCTGGTCGGGGCGGGCCGTCGGCCGGGCGATGAGGCGGCCGCGCTTGCGCACGAGCGCCGGGGGCGAGACTGCCGGACTCAGCCGTACCGCAGCCTCGTCGATCGACACGGTCAGCGGCGTACCGGGGAGCAGGCCGAGCCGCTCGCGGACCGCGGCCGGGATCACGACGCGGCCTGCCTTGTCGATGGTAGTCATCATGGTATTAGCCTACCATATCAATGGCGTGGCGAGTCGAGATTCGATACGGCACGGTGGAGGGGTCGGCGCGCATTGTGCGTCGCAGGGGCGGCCCTTGCGGCCGCCCGGTCGGCCGCACCCGTGCATACGGACTGAATCCCCGCGACGCATCGGGCGTTCAAGCACGGTCGCAATTCTTCGAAGTCGCTCGATGGGATGTCCACTGATGTGTGCCAACTCCTGCCGCATGCGCTCGACGAGCATGACTCGTTCGTCTGGCAAGATCGCCGCCCAGAACTCGCCCTCAGCGGTTCGCTCTTCCCCGATCGATACGCACCTGCGAACCCAGACGCGCTCCATGACGAATCGATCCCTGTCCGGGTGGTCAACGGTGGATCACATCGCGACCTCGCGGTTATCGGACCCGCGGGCTGACCTTCTTCGCCCTGGCACCCTTCGACCGCCGGACTCTCGGCGCGCGCCCGCGCGCACCGTCAGCGATCTTGCGTGCCGCCTTCTCCGCCTCCGCCGGCGGCAGCACGGCGAGCGCGAGCCGCACCTCCTGGCCCTGAAAGCCGAGCACACGGATGCTCGACCGATAGGTCTTCCCGACAACGAACAGGTCGGACACATCGACGAGCGCCGCGACGACAGCCTTCTGTTGTGGGGCGAGCGTGAAGGTGGCTGGTTCGAAGGCGATGTGCGATGCGGGCACCGATGGCACATCGAGCGCGGTCAGCTCACCGGCTTCGAACGAGATCTCGACGGGATCGCTGTGCAGGTTCTCAACAACGAAAGGGGCCTTCAGTCGCTCACCCTGCCTGACCTCCGCCTGGATTTCGCCGGAGACCCTGGGGGACGGAGCCGCTGCCGCTGCTGCCCTGCCGAGGAGGGACATCTCGGCGGCCGAGATCAACTCGTTGAGCATGTCGAGCGTGTAGGAGCTCATGACCTCGTACGAGGCGAGGTTGAAGTCCAGCAGCCTCGTCAGCAACGCCGCCTGTTTGCCCCCGCGCGGCTGGCGTTCCGGCCCCGACGGGGCGCCCGCGCTTCGAACCAGTTCGTTGAGGCGGGAAACGATCTGCATGTTCCCCTTGAAGTTCTTCGCGACGAGCGACCGGAATTCGTTCACGAACGACGAGGCAGTCTTCCCTTCAGCATGGTCCATGACGGGCACCTTCGGGCCTGCTTAGCTCTTCACGGTCACGTCTTCCGCCAGCGGCGCGCGAGGGTACATCACCTCGCCCTTCGAGCGTTGCTCCGCCTTCGGAAAGCACGGCTCGATGCACTGGAAGTGGTGGTACCAGCGGTGGGCGTGGATGTGCGTCGGAATGTCGCCCTGCGAGACTTCGAGCGTGCACTCCTGCCGGCTGTGGACGCACAGTGTCACGTCGACGTACTGCTCGTACATGCCGGTCACCAGGATCCGGGTCTGGTAGTGGCCCGCCGGAAACGCGTCCGGGATCTTGACGGCGGCCTCGACGAAACCGCTCTCGCCAGCGGCCAACGTGAGCTCGTCGTGATCGAGTGCGACGTGCAGCTGACCCCCGCCCGGCTCGATGAAGGGCGTCGCCGACAGGGTGTAGACCTGCTGGTGGCTGGAGGTGTTGGTCAGGCGGATCGTGTGCGTCAGCAGCGCACCGCTGCATCCGCGCCAGCAGATGGTGCCAAGCGATTTCGGCGGGCAGTGCGTCTCCGGGATCTCGCACATTCGCCGGAGGCGAAACGTCCCCAGTCCCGGGAGCGCCGAGGACACAAGCGCGGACACTTCCTTGGCGAACCCGGAGGCGCTCATCGCGGACACCTTGAGGAGCCTGGACCCGAAATCCAGCGGCCCGCTGCCACCGTCATGATGCTCGTCGTGGTGCGCTCCGCAGCCGCAATCGGGGCTTTCGTGGCTCATAGCGGTCTCCTCTTCGTGGAATTGGGGGAACCGGTGCACGTGACTTCCATCCACAGCCTGTTGCCCATCAGCTTGATGAACCCCAGGTAGCTGCGGCCCTTGCTCATGCCCTCGGCCGGCAGCGTGAGCTCGATCTCCACCACGCGCGTGTCGCCGGGCCGGATCTCGGGCGAGTCGTACTTGAGTGCCACCCGAACCGCCGGGAGCATCGACTTGCGCAGCTGGACCAGCAGGCGCTCGAGCGCCGGCTGGACTGTCTCGTCGCCCGGCGAATCGCGCAACGCCGTGACGAGGGTGCGGCCGACCCAGTCCCGCTCTTCGAGCCAGACCATCCCCACCTCGTCGAGCGTGTGCGTCACGTTGCCGGGGTTGTGGATGACCAGCGTGTGCGACAGGCGATCTCCGCCCGCCCCCTTGAGATTCAATCGGGACGGCGAGATGTTCAGCCTGGGATTCTCGTGCACGTGCACGACGACCTGGTGCCGCTCCTTGCCCCAGGGGATGCTCGTCTTGTAGACGCCAGGCGCCGTGTGCTGGTCGACGTGAAAATGCGCCGGCACGACTTGCTTGGCGCCGGGTGCGATACGCGTCTGCACTCTGATCTGCCCGAAGCCGAGGGGCGCCAGTTTCCGGTCCTCGTGATGCTCCGTGGAGATGGCGCGTACGCGCAGGGTCTCGTTGGACGTGCTGCCGATGACGATGTTGCCCCAGCAGAACGGCGGGACGCCGCTGAAGATGAACGGCCCGTCGCCGAGCTGCAGCGCGTCGGTTCCGCGACCTGTCGGATCGATCGTTTGCATGTCTCCTCTCCAGGTGATGACAGGCGTTGTTGCGGCCCGGGACCTACTCACACCCCTCGGCCACGTGCTTGTGATAGTCCTCGGTGATGACCATGCCTTCACCGCAGAGCGCGAACCCGACGAGCTCGTAGCCCATGATGCCGACGCTCAGTTTGTAGTTCATGGGCAGGTGAACTCGGGTTGGCTTCAGCGAGAACTGGGCCTCGAGCTGGATCTTCGGCAGTTCCTTGACGCGGATATTGTCGAGCCCCATGTCCAGCTTGGAGTCCGTCTTGAGCGGGTTGGACGGGAATTCCTTGAGCCGGATGTCGCTGAGGCCCGCGTCCACCGTGATCTTGGGGATGTTGTTGATCCGGATGTCGTCCAGCCCGACGTCGACGCTGCCCCCCAGGGTGAGCCCGTATCCCGTGGGAATCTCGATGTCAGCGCTCATACTGCGTCTCCTTCGTAGGAACGAGTGTCCTCAGAGCGGCGCGAAGCCTCTCCTCTGCAGATAAACCGCGAGGCTGGTCTTGAAATAGTTGAGGTTGGTGGAATACGCCCACCAAGCGGTCGCCGTGTTGCGAACGGCCCGGAGCGTTCTCAGGTAGCGGAACCAGAGGGTGATGGGGTTGTAGACACGGCTGCCCGCCTCCATGATGCCGTTGAACAGATCGCCGGGCTCCATCAGCCGCGGCTTGAACAGCACTTCGGTCATGTCGTAGTGCACCCAGTCGGAGGGGAAATTGGTGTAGAGCAGCCGCCCCTCGTCCCGGAGCTTCGCGAACAGTCTCGTGCCAGGCAGGGGCGTCATCAGGGACATCTGCACCGCATCGACATCGCTGTTCAGGATGAATTCAGTGCGGTGCGTGAGCGAGGCTGGCGTGTCGCTCTCCATGCCGTAGATGAAGCTGCCGAGCACGGCAATGCCGTGGCTTCGAATGCGCCGGAACACCTCCTCGTACTCGTCCAGCCGTTTCAGGTTCAGGTGCTTGCTCGCGTCCTTCAGCGCCTCCGGGTTCTCCGCCTCGAGGCCGAGGAGCACCATCCGGCAGCCGCTCCTGGCCGCATGCTCGAGCACTTCGTCGTTCTCGCCGAAGTTGATGGACGCCTGCGTGAACCAGTCCTTCTTGATCCCGCGGTCGATGATCCCCTTGAACAGGCGCAGGGCGCGCTCGGCGGCGTACCGCCCGTATCCATACAAGTTGTCGTCGACGAAGTAGATGAGCTTGGGCCGGATGGTCTCGAGCTCGTCGAGGACGCTCGCGATGTCACGCTGGCGGTACCGCCGTCCGTTGAAGGCGGACACGGAACAGAACTCGCAGTCCATCGGGCAGCCGCGTGCGGTCTGGATCGAGCCGAAAAGATAGTCGGGATGAAACAGGTCGTGCCTGGTTCCGGGAAGAGCCGTCTCGGCCGTCGGCTGGCCCCGATAGAGCCTCTTGAGCCTTCCCTTCTCGAAATCCGCCAGCACACGCGGCCACACGCTTTCCGCCTCGCCGACGACGACGGTATCGACGTACCTGGCGGCTTCCTTCGGCAGCATGGACGCATGGATGCCGCCGATGACCGTTGGGATGCCCTTCGTCCGGTAGATGGCGGCAATCTCGTACGCTCGCGTGATGGAGGCGGTGAACGACGTGAATCCGACGAGGTCGGCTTCCCGGAACGTGAACGCCTCGAAGTTCTCGTCGATGAGCTCGATCTCCCAGTCGGCCGGTGTCAGCGCGGCGACGATGCCGAGCCCGAGCGGCGGAAAGCGGCCGGACAGATTGATGCTCAGCCCGAGTCGGCTCGGATTGACCGGGTTCACCAGCAGCAGCTTCCTGCTCATCTCCCGCCTCCGAATGTCGGCCCGGTGGCGTGTGCTCGATTCACGGATCCACCCCGGCGTCTTTCGCGCCGTCCTCGGGATGCACCGGACCCTGCGCGTCCCCGCCGGACCTCTTCTCCCCCAGCCGGTCGCGCAGCATCTCGGCCGCCCACAAGCCCGATTCGATGGACGCCTTCAGGACGGCAGTCTCCACCTTGAGCACCGCCGCCGTGGCCTTCTCTGCGATTCCGGCGGCCTCCTCTCGAAGCGGGATCTTGACGCGGCACCCGTCTTCGAGGGCCTTGGCGGCCTGCGCCATCATCCGGACCCCGCCGAGGCAGGTCTCCTCGAACCACCTCATGCCGGACAGCGTGATGTGCGCCGAGACCCCCGCCTGGTCGACGAGCGCGTCGACCAGCTTGAGGCCGGGCGGACGCTCCTTGCGCGGACCGTCACTCATCGCTTCTCCTTCTTCGTTCCAGCGGCCTGGCCCGTCTCGGGCACGGACGCCGCGCGGAACTGCGCGTCCAGATAGGCGCCCAGAGCGTCTGCCATCTTGCGGAAGTTCTTCGAGATGATGCCCTGGGCAAAGCTCATCGCGCCCTTGAACAACGTGTCCTCGAGGACCTTTCGTACCCCGTCGCCGAGGGTGCTGATCCTGATGTCCGCCTCGCCCGAGAACGTGATGCGCGTGCCGCGTCCGCCCATGGCCGGCTCGAAGCGGGTCTCGCCGTGGCTGTCGAAGTAGCTGCGGAACACGTGCGGCTCGATGCGCCACTGGCAGGTCCGCGACGCTTCCTTCCACTCCGCCCGGTCGGTCCAGGCGAACTTCGTGGCATCGACGTGCCGGGCGAGAAACTCGGGCAGTTTCGGCTTGGCCCTCCACACGTTCACCAGCGACACGACGCCGGGCGCGTCGGTCCGCTCCGTCATCGTGATGCTCTCGATGTCCTCGAGGTGGTCGGCAATCTGCGACAGATTGTCTCGCATGGCGTTCCATGCAACCGGAAGCGGATACCGGACCAGCGCAAGGGTCTGGAACTTCACGATGCCCTCTCCTGGCGCGCCGCGGAGAGACGGAGCACCTCGTCCGAGAGTCGCAGCCTCGCCCGCAGCGATTGGCTGATGTGCGGGCCCGCGCTGAGCGACGAAATGGCTTCGGCCAGAGCGCGCCGCGAGCTGCGCGGGTCGTATCCGATCGCGCCCGCCCGCCCGCTGGCGTACCAATAGAACCTGCCGACCATCCTGGCCTGGGCACGGCTGACGAGCGGCCGCTCCCCGGTGACTTGTGACGCCACGGCGTGCGTGAGCGCCGCAACGAGACTGGCGGTGTGGTTCACCCGCATCAGCGGGCCTGCCACGCCGCAGAGCTCCGCGATCGTGCGGTGAACGGCGTCCCAGCTCAGGTTGTCGGCGCCGAGCAGGTAGCACTCGCCGGGAGTGCCGCGCTCCGCGATGAGCACGTGTCCGGCCGCCACGTCGCGAGCCGAGACGATGTTGACGCCACCGGCCCATGTCGCCCGGAACGGATCCCGGATGAAGTTGGTGATGACCGCGTTGCCTTCCCCGAGCCTCGCATCGTGCGGACCCACGCAGAGCGTCGGACACGCACACACCAGCTCGATGCCGCACTGGCGCGCGCTCTCGCGCGCTTGCTGCAGCTGCTCGACCTTCGAACGCTCGTACACCGACTGCGCTGTCCGGTCCGCCTGCGTCTCCTCGTCGATCACGCGCGGACCGGGCGACGACCCGAACACCACCGACGACGAGGTGAGCACGATGCGGCGCGCGCCGGAGCGTGCGGCTGCCCGGACGACGTTCTCGGTGCCCTCGCGCGCGGTGGCCAGTACTTCCTCGTCACGATGACCGGTGTAGGCGAAGATCGCGGCGCAATGAAAGACGACGGCGCAGCCTCGCGCCGCCTGCTCGACGCTCGCCCGATCGCGCACGTCGCCGTAGACGCGCTCCACCTGGAGGCCATCGATCGCCCTCGTGTCGCTCGCCTGCCGGAGCAGGACGCGGACGCGCCCTTTGCGGCCAAGCAGCTCGCGCACCAGGTTCGCCCCGACGACGCCGGTCGCCCCGGTCACCAGGAACTTCACGCCGGTCCCCCTTCCCCGGCAGATGCCGCAGGCGCGAGGTCCTTGCGAATCGCGTCGAAGAGGTCGTTCATGACGCTCGAAACTGTCGAGACCACGGAGGAAGCCATCGAGTCGGCCTGGGCGCCGGCCGCCTGTGCGTCGGTCGCCGCTCGCGGGCCTTCTCGGATCACCTTCTTGATCAGTTCCGCGACCGGCGCGGCGGCCATGATCCTGCCGAGAAGTGCTTCCGGAACAGGCTCGGGTGCTGGCTCGCCGGGCTCGCCATACGAGGTGCCGTACTCGCGGCCCGTGCGCACGTCACGCCCCTGGAAGGCCGCCTCGTAGTTCGCGATGGTGCGACCCATGTAGGTCAAGTACGCGTCCGAGACCAGTGGGTTCTTCACGTGGGGCAGCAAATCGAGATCGAGCACCTGGAGGACGAGCGGCAGGGAGAACTCCTGGCGCGCCGCGATCGCGATCGAGACGGAGCCGTCGCCCATTCGCCCGAACCGCACAATGCCATCGTCGAATCGTGCGGAGCGATTGAGGCTTTCGATGGTCCTCCAGAAGATGGCGTGTTCGTCCTTCGTGCGCCGAACGAGTTCCAGCTTGGTGACGTCGATGAAGTCGCCGCCGAAGAGGGCGATCCAGTTCGGCTGCGGCAGGTAGATGTCGCGCTCGATCTGGTGAAGGACCCCGCCCGCGCCGTTTCGCTTCGTGGGGACGACCGCGCCCCCGACATTGTCGTTCATGATTCGGACGGCGCCGGCAATGTCCACCCGGGAGGTGAAGTCATCGAACGCGAACGGCAGGATCCTCCGGAACTCGATGACGACCGACCGGTCGATGACGCGCCAGCGAAGGCCGTTGCGATCGGGCGCCGACTGCGCCGCGATCGTCTCGAAGGGCTCGACGTAGTCGGGGATGCTCTCGTAGTCGGCGTCGCCATAACGCGAAGCGTCCACGCCGATTGACGTGGTCTTCCGGAGGATCCTCTCCTTGTCGTAGAGGATGCGGTAGGTCTCGAGCGCGTGTCCGCCCTGCGCGAGCAGGTAGTTCGAGATGATCGCGGCGAGCAGCTTGAACGGATGATCGTCGAGGCCGGACAGGAGCGGCGCGACGAACTGGTTGATCCGGTCGTCGAGATCCCGCTTGAACGGGAAGTACTGCCGGTCCACGGCCTGAGTCCACGGCTCGACCATCCGGCGCAGCGGCGCCGAACGGTTGCGCTTGCGGACCGAGTCGGAGAGAAGCGGCGGAACGTTCTTCCACCCGTCGTACTGAACGAGGTCGCCCTCGATCCGGTACTTGGGCGGAAGGCCAAGCGCGCGAAGCGCGTGTGCGTTGAGCGGCGAGGCGTAAGGATCGAGTCCCATCTTGAGCGCGCCTGCCATGTCGACGAGCAGGATCGAGGGGCTCCCGATCACGGTGTTCGTCGGCAGGGGGTTGTTCATCCGTACTCCGTCGGCGCCGTGATTGCTGACGACGGCGTCGATGAGCGCGAAGTGAACGGGTGCGCGTTGCAGAAGCTCGGTGATGATCTCCGGCGCCGGCAGCCGGCCGTGGCAGTGGTAGTACTTGTCGGTGAATGGGAAGACGCCCATCAGCGCGTACAGGCACAGGGCGAACGAGTCCTGCTCGTGGGTCTTGCTCTTGCCGAAGCAGATCCTGAAATCCGCGTCGAGCCAGTGCCGCGACAGCCTCGTGCCGCGAAGCGCCTTCCCCTCGTCGAACCCGGCATCGATGCAGTTCTCGGACAGGTCGAGCACCTCGTAGGCCCCGCCATCGTCGGTGGCATAGCGGTAGCCGGCGAGATCGGCCAGAACCGCGACGTCGCGGTTGTCCAGCCACGTGCAGGCAAGGCCGGGCCCGTCGGCGACGGCGACGGCGGTGTAATCCCGGCGGTGCAGAAGGGCGATCAGGTGCTCGACAAGCCTGGGACTCGTGCCACAACTCGAGTCCACGCTGAAATGCTCCAGGTCGGGCTTGAGCACGATGGAAAACGCATGCCTGGATTTCCTTGCGGAGCGGCGGGTCGATTCCAGGCAGTCCCAGAACGTGGCGCGCTCGAGGCATTCCTCCAGGAGCTCGTACGGCTGCGCCGCGGCACGCGACACGATGCTGACCACGGAGGCCGGGGCGCGACGGTGAGAGCGGCAACACGCGTCGCCCGTCAGTGCGGCGTTCCTGCAACGCCGGCCCTTAGCGGTTCGCGCTTCGCAACGCGCGGTCGATCCGGCACCTGCCGCTCGCGCGCTCATGCGGCACCGTTCATGGCAGGCCCAGCCTCGGGAAAGACGGCGTCAGGAAGCTCCCTGATCGGGATCCGGAAGACGCGCCGGCGCTTGCCTCCGTTCTCCGCGACGAACGGCCGAACCTCGAAACGGGCGCCCCCGCAGCTCAGCACGAACCTGCGCATCGCGTCGATGGTTCGAGCCGCGTCATTGACGCCTGGCACGAGGACCATCGTGGCGATCATCGGCGTCGAGCCGGCCGCCAGGCGCCGGAAGTTCGCGATGATCGGTTCGGAGCCGCTGCCGGTGAGCCGCCGGTAGCTCGCGGAGTCGATCGCTTTCAGGTCGAAGTGGATCTCGTCGACGAGGGGAAGCAGCGTGCTCTCGAACTCATCCCAGCGGAACAACCCGGCCGTCTGAATTGCCACGTGAACGGAAGCGGCCTTGAGTCTCCGGGCCGTGTCGGCGCAGTAGCGGCTGAACAGGGCGGGTTCGCCGCCCGAAAACGTGACGCCGCCGCCGGACACGCGGTAGAACGCCTCATCCTCGAGGAGGATCGACGCGAGCCGTCCCGGGCTCATGCGCGTGCCGATCATGCGCAGCGCGCCGGTTGGACACGCGCCGGCGCATCGCGCGCAGGCCGAACAGGCGGCACGAAGCCTGCTCGCGTCCGCACCGTCGCGGCAGGCCGCGAGGCATAAGCGGCATCCGATGCAGACATCGGCAAGATACGAAACCCGCGGTCGAGGATCCTGCAGCTCCGGGTTGTGGCACCACGCGCACCTCAGCGCGCATCCCTTCAGGAACACGGTGGAGCGAATGCCCGGCCCGTTGTCCAGGGAGAATCGCTGGATGTCCGCAATGGCCGGTGCGGCCCGCGTCCCGTGACTGGAGAGGTCGCATGGCTCGCCCACGCAGTTGCCGCGTCCCGTGATCGCGTTCATGCGGCCCTCCGCAGATCGCCTTGAAGGATGAACGCCACGCGGCGCAGGAAGTACGCGAGCTTCAGAAGATAGTTGAGGTTGCCGTCGAAGGCCACCTCCTGCCTGAGCATCGAGCCGAGCAGGTCCGGCTTGGGCGCTGCGGCGATCCTTATGAGCGCCGCGGTGTTTTTGAAAATCAGCGTCACGTTCGCCGGCCTGGCATCGGCCCGGCTGGCGTTGAGGGTGCCGGCGGAGAACCGGGCGGTCACGCTCATTCGCCGGTCCCGTGTCGTGAGGCGATAGCCGGCCTTCAACGCCCGCACTTCATCCTTGAGCGCGGGATGAACGCTCATGAGAAACCCGAGTCCCTGGAGCAACGCCTCGAGCAGTTCCCCGAGGCTCTCGGGTGACACCGCAGCCGCGATGCGCTCGACGAGCATCTCGCGAGTTGGACGGCCGCCATTGCCGCCGGCCTGTACCGGTAGAAATGGTTCCAGCACGGACTTGACGTACGAACTCCATGCCGCAGCGGCGGCCGCGACGCCCTGCCATCGGCAACTGATCACGGGGGGACCGTAGACCGCCTGCGGCAGATCTCGCACGAGCGAGGGTGGATTCCGCCATCCGTCGATCGGTCCGGTCTCGCCACGAACGCGATACGCGCGAGGAAGCAACCCGCGCCGGAACCAGTCAGCATCAGCCGGCGCGCTGAACGGATCGCGCCCCATGAGGGTCGCGCCAATCCAGTCGGCCAGCAGAGGATGGTCGGCGACGACCGCGGGCGTGTCGCCGGCGGGATCAACCACGATGGAACAGTGCGCGGGAAACCGATCGAGCGCCGCGCGCAGATCGCCTCGCGACACACAGGCCTTCACGGCGGCGCCGCACAGCAGGTAGTTCCCGTTCCGATCGGTCTTGACCCGGGACACGACGAATCGGACATCGCTTTCGGCCCAGGCTGTACAGAGTTCCAGGTCGGCAGAGACCGAGGTCTGGCGGGCCGGGTCGGCCACCTCGCCGTCGCCGCACGGAACGCCGGGTGGCACCGAGGCGAGCGAAATCGTCGTGATGCGAGCAGCCCCACGGCGGCGGAGGTAGGCCGGCACGCAGTGCGGCACCGCGCCGTCGGCCGCGATGGCGACCGCCGCGCCCGGCCGGCGTGCCGAGGAAACGCGCCTCAGCATGTCCGCCATCCCGATTGCGTCGAGGGCTTCCTCAAGCGAGTGCCCTTTCCCATCCATGACCACGACAGCGTTTGGAGGCGCGGGCGTCGCGTCTCGCGGTCGTTGTGCCGCCGCCGTCTGGAGTCGCGCCATGGCTCAGACCGGTTTCCCGGTCATGGCATCGAACGCCGAGTGCGCGGCTCTCCGGTGAGCCTCGACGCCGGCTTGGACGACACGTTCCTGGAAGGTCAGGACGGACGACCACGTGCCTCCAGCGGCATCCGCGATCGTGTTGATGAACGGCGGCGTCCAACCCAGCCGCCCGAGTGCGGCGATCACCGTCTCGCGCGTCCGGCTGATAGTCGTATGGCCGGCGGCCCGGTAGTCCTGCGCTGCTTTCACGACGCCAGGGCCGAGCCTGTCCGTGAGCTCGATGTAGCCGCGCACCAGCTTGATCAACAAGGGCTGTTCCGGATCGGTCCGGTTTTCACGCACGAGCGACTTCCTGTTCTGTGGCCGCCTCAGGCAGGTCGGCCAGGCGGCCGTCGCGGATGTCGTAGGCGCTGCGGGCGATGATCTCGTCCTGCATGCGCGGCGTCAGATCCGCGAAATACGCGGAATACCCGGACACGCGCACCAGCAGGTGCGGGTATTGGCGCGGGTTCTGCTTCGCATCGAGAAGCGTCTGCC
This sequence comes from uncultured Acidobacteriota bacterium, assembly GCA_963695795.1. Taxonomy (GTDB): domain Bacteria; phylum Acidobacteriota; class Vicinamibacteria; order Vicinamibacterales; family JAKQTR01; genus CAVOHU01. The sequence goes on from CAVOHU010000006.1 coordinate 810,900, forward strand.
GGCTTACGATGTTGAACTGAACGTGCGTGCCGCCCAAGGCGCAGTAGGCCTCGATGGCCTGGGCCAAACGCACCACGTCCTCGGGCCCGTCAAGCGCCGGGTACTTCAAATTCAGGGCAAGTCCCCCGGGAGTAAGGCGACTCCCGATCGACGCGACGCCACGCAGGCAGGCGGTCAGCTCGGGAGCCGCGCCGGCGACCGGCGTCATACCGCTTGCAAAGGACTCGCCCGCCTTCCTGCCGCTCGGCAGGGCGCCCGAGAGCCGGCCCTGTCCGGTGTGGTTGGTCATGCTCCAGTAGGCGGGCCGATAGCGGCCGCCGCGATAATTCGTGTGCTGCTGGTAGAAGTCGTAGAGGAATGCGGCCAGGCGCTTCGACAGGGCGATCGCAACGGGATGGCCGGTACCGAACTTCGGTGCCTTGTTCAGGCAGTACGCCCGGAGCGCCTCGTCATCGCGGAAATTCCTCGCGATCGCTGAGACGAAGCGATCCATGGTGCAGGAGCGCTCGGAGAGCACCGCGTGCACGGCACAGAGCGAATCCACGGCGTCGGCAAACCCGATGTGGGTGGCGCCGCTGCTGTTGTAGCGTGCGCCGCCGTCGATGAGGTCCTTCCCGGCGTCAAGCGGGCCGTCGAAGAGCGCCGAGAGCAGCGGCGACGGCTGCCGCTGACGGTGCACCGCTCCGAAGCGCTCGTTGAGCTGAATCGCCTGCCCCGCAATCCAGGAGAGCTGCGCGGTGAAGGCGTCCCAGAACTGCTCGAACGTCGTGATCGATCGCGGATCGGCGGTGGCCGGCCCTACCTGGGCCTTTCCGCTCACCGAGGGGCGCCGGCCGCTGAAGAGCGCCAGCTCGATGGCCGCGGGAAGCACGAGCATGATCGAGCCCGACGCGTCGTAGCTGCGTCCGGCTGAAGCAAGCTCGACGCATCCGATGATCGCGTAGTCGCGCGCGTGCGGAGGCGTCAGGCCCTGGTGGCGGAGCGTCGCGATGGCCGCCAGGTCGTTGTAGACGGCAGGGATGCATCGCGTGCTGGCGATGACCTCGGCAACCCGGTTCCGGTACGCCTCGGAGTTCACGCCGGGGTGATACCGCGCCGTCAGATTCGGATCGCGCGTGGCGAGCAGCTCCGCCACGCGCAGCACCAGGTAGGTGCAGTCATTGACGGCATCGCGGCCGGCTTCGTCCACTCCGCCGATGGTCACCGCCGGGACGGTGCCGGCACCACCGAAGAGCTCTTCCGAACTTTCCGGCACGAGGCCGGTATTGTCATTGAACTTGAGCCAGAGGCAGCCAATGAGCTCGATCGCTCCGGCCGCGTCGATCCGTCCCTTCCGGAGCTCGGCCTGGTAGTACGGATCGAGGATCTGGTCGAGGCGCCCCGGGCTGATCGCCATGTTGATGTTCTCAGCATGGACGCCGACCTGAAGGATCCAGAGCGCGTTGACCGCCTCCAGGAGAGTCGAGGCGCCTCGCCGCGGGACGCGCGAACAGACCTCGGCCAGCTGCTCGAGCTCCGTGCGCCTCGTCGGATCCGGTGCCTCGGCCGCAAGTCTCCGTGCTTCGGTAGAGAGGTTTCGCGCGTAGGTCTCCACACCTTCGAGCACGAGATCGATTCCGCGAAAGAACTCGAGCCGCCGTCGCGACGCTTCACCGCGGCGCGCCTCGAGCGTCGCGATCGATGACGATACACGCTTCCTCAGCGCCGCGGTTCCGGAGCGGAGCACGCTCCGGTAGAAGGGCACCGTATGCGACAGGCACCCGGCCTTCCCGGCGATGAAGTACACGAGCTGCTCGAACAGCTTGAGACAGGGCGGATTGTCGAACTCCCGGCGCGTGGTCTCGAGGATCGTGCGATCCATCCAGAACGGAAAGATCTCCCGGTCCAGCTCGCGCGCGTCATGTGGATCCAGGAGTTGGGGGTTTCGCGGGCGGGCGCCGATCGTGTCCAGCTCCGGCCAGATCATGAGGCCGGTGAATTCCGGATAGACGGGCGCACCGAACGGCTGGGAAGTGGTCGAGCCGGCCACCAGGCTGTCGTCGAAGAGTCGCGGCCGCTTGTTGACCAGCACGTGGCGGACCGCGCCGGCATAACGCAGTGCCGGGGAGTCGCCGGAATGCTCGGCGCCGGAAAGGTACTGCGTGAGGAGCCGCGCCCGCTCGATGCACACCCTGGCCGGGCGCGCCAGGAGGTCGTCGCGCAGCCGCCTGAGCCGCGGCAGCGTATCGAGCGTGACTGCGGCGAACCGGGTGTCTGTTGTCGTCGTCGTGCCGGGGCGCCTGGAACGGCCAGGCGATCCGCCCCCTTTACACGGCCGTCAGCGGCCGAGATGTCGGGACCTACGGCGTACCAGTCGTCGCGTCCGCGGCGGTGAAGCCGCGGGGCCTCCGTGCCGCCCTCCATTTTTTGGGTGACCCTAGCGGACGGCTCGATTGTTGGACCGGGACAGGCCAATGTCAAGACAGGTTGCACAGACGACTTGCACAAGCGGACCGAAGCGCCGGTCCCAAGCCCGATATCGGCGCGAACCCGACGAGGCGGCCGCCTACGACTCGTTCCGCCTCACCTCGTTGATGTTCCAGCCGTTCTGCTCGCACATGGTCCTCACGTGGCTCTCCCACGTGGGCTCAGCTGCGGGCCTGCCGCCCAAGAAACAATCAACCGCGAGGTAGCGAAGGGGTCGCCTGCCCCGGCAGTGAATCCGGTGCAGCGTGTGCGGCGGGATCCGCACCACGTCCCCGGGACCGACGTGATGCGGCTCGAGGCGTTCGCCAATCTCCAACCGGCCATCGCCTTCGAGCACGTAGAAGATCTGCTCGGTGTCGTCGTGACGGTGCAGCGGCGGCGCCTCGCCCGGCTCCAGCACGACAACGAGAACCTCGGAGGTCTCGGCCTCGGCCCGGTCCATCACCAGGTCGTTGACGTGCGTCGGGAACCGGTAGTGTCGAGCCCTCCCCGTGTTGAACACATACTGTCTCGCGCTCATCGGCTGACCTCTTTCATGCCACGGCTTGCGGGCGTGGCGGTTGGCGCGGGCCTCGCGCCATCTTGTTGCTCGGCCACCGCCTCTGTATCCAGGCGTCGGATCGGCCCGCCGAGCAGGAAGAACACGGCCGTGCCCACGACCGGGAGCAGGCCTGAAACGACCAGGATCGGCGTGTAGGAGTGCCACACATCGACGACGGCGCCCGTGGCCAGCGTGAAGAGGATGGCACCGGCACCCGCGCCAACGCCGCCGAGCCCGGCAACCGAGGCGACCTCATGTTCCCGAAAGAAGTCGCTCGGCGTCGTCTGCACGTTGTTGATCCAGGCCTGGAACCCGAATGTCACGACGCTGATGCAGGCGAGCGCCATCGTCGCGCTCTCCGCAAACGCCGCCGGGATGCCGCCGAGCATCATCGCGGCGCCCGCCACCATCACGCTCTTCCGCGACAGGTTTGCGGAGTATCCGCGCGCCATCAGGTAACCAGACGCCCAGCCGCCGATGAGGCTGCCCGCGTCTGCGGCGACGAAGGGAAGCCAGGCGAACATGCCGATCTCTTTCAGGCTGAAGCCGCGGACATTCGCCAGATAGAGCGGCAGCCAGGTGATGTAGAGCCACCAGACCGGGTCGGTGATGAAACGCGCGAGGACGATGGCCCACACCTGGCGATGCTTCAGGAGATCGCGCCACGCCGGCGGCTTCGCCGGCACGGCCGTTCTGCCCTCGGTGATGAGCGCATACTCGTCGCGGGAGATGGCGCGGTGCCGTTGCGGCGTTTCGTAGAACGCCCACCAGAGCGCCAGCCAGAGGAATCCGAGTCCGCCCGTCACGAGGAACGTCGCCTGCCATCCAAACTGCAGTTGCAGCCAGACGATGAGCGGGGGCGCGACGATCGAGCCGACCGACACGCCGCTGTTGAAGATGCCCATGGCGAGCGCGCGCTGCCGCGCCGGGAACCACTCGGCGATGGCCTTCGCGGCGCCGGGCCAGTTGCCGGCTTCGCCGAGGCCGAGGACGAAGCGAAGCGCGCTCAAGCTTGCCAGGCCGCGCGCAAACGCGTGTCCCATCGCCGCGGCGGACCACACGAGGATCGAGATCGCGAAGCCGCGCCGTGTGCCGATGCGGTCGTAGAGCTTGCCGGACAGCCCCTGGCTGGCCGTGTAGGCGACGAGGAACCACGTGCTGATGCTCGCGAATTGGAGGTTCGTCAGGCCGAGCTGCGCGGTGATGACCGGCGCAAGCACAGAGACGGTGAGCCGGTCGATGAAATTGATGAAGGTCGCCAGAAAGACGAGGCCGACCATCCACCAGCGCAGACCCGGAACGGCCGATCGACTGGGGCGGCCGATCATCGCGACCGGTTCGCAGCCGGCCGCGCGCTCACAACGGGCTCCGGCAGATCCGGGACGAAGAGCGCACCCGCCGGCCTGAACCAGGCCGGTCGATGGGCCGCCGTGATGGCCAGGATGCGCAGGCGGCTGTCGTTCGGGAGTTCCAACGCCGTCGTTCCGGCCGGGACATCGATCGCGTACGCGAAGAGATAGCTCGGGATGTAGGGCTGATTGCCCGATGGCGAGTGCCTGTGCGTGCCCACCCACGCGATCTCGTCGCGCTTGACGAACGCGGGCCTGATCCGGTCGATGCCCTGCACCGCCCCGGTCGCAGGGTCGACGCCGACGACCAGGTCAGCCTGGATGGCGTCCTGGGTCCACGACTGCCCGCGCATCGGCGGAACGTACACCTCGCGAAAGAGCCGCGTGTCGGCAAGCGGCGTGAACCAGCGTCCGACTGGCCCCTCCCACTCGCGCACAACAAGGTCGAGCGGGGTCGCCGGCGCCCCCTCCCTGGTCCGTGCCAGAAAGCGGACCGGGACGTCGCCGCCGACGGCAGCGGCAACCAGTTGGATGCGATCGTGGCCCGGCGGCACCGAAACGGTCTGCCCTCGGGGGACGAGGACATTCAGGGCTCCGGCGGCGGCTGATCCGAACGTGAACGGAACCCCGTTCAGTCGCAGCGCCTTCGGCAGCAGCTCACCGGCCAGCGTCTGCTTCTTCCCGTCGAAATCGCCGTCGTCGCGGTTGTCGTCGTTGGAAACCCCGTCCAGGTTGTAGGGCACATCGAGCGGCACGGCCAGGAGTGCGGCCGGCCTCGGCAGCGAGGAGGGCCGAAGGCGGACGGCGAGTGTCCGCGGCTGGTAGGGCTTGAAGTCGACCACCAGCGCGTCACCCGCCGCCGGGAACGCGCCAATCGGTTCTTCTGCCGCGTTGATCTCCCTCACCTCGGCAACCGGGCCCGCGAACCTCAGGCGCGCGCTCGCAGCGCGGCCGTGCCGCTCCTGCAGCCGCACGACCAGCTCGTCGGAGTCTTCGGCTCGCTTCAGCGCGACGATGGCCACCTGTCCGTCCCGATCGTCGAGCGTGACGAGCGAGAAGCTCCTTCCGAGCGGGCCCGAATGCGTCGTGGTCTGAAACGCCATGAGCGGCTGGTTCAGCGCGGCCGCGCGCGCGGGCACGTGCCCGGCCCGCCAATCGCCGGCGTGACCGGCGATCGCATACGTGAAGCGATGGACACCGAGGTCCTGGCTGCGCTGGTACGCGGAGGCTTTCGGCAGAGGCGTGTGCAGCAGCGTCAGGCGCAGCACGTCGTCGGCAGGCTTGTCCCAGCCGTACTTGGAGTCGTTCAGCACGGCGGCGCCGAACGTTCCACTGGCGTCGGTCAGGTCCGCCCACTTCTGCGCGGGAACCTCGTAGTGATCGGGAGTGTTGTTGCCCCGCTCGATCGTCCCGAGGCCGAGGTCGTAGGTTGCCTTCGCGCTCGACGCCGCGAACGGGAATGAAGCTTTCAACAGCGTGTTGGGCGACCGCCAGTCGATCGTGTTCTCGACATCGACCGTGTCGCCGCCCTGCCGCAGGCTCACCCGCTGAACGATCGTGGATCCCGCCGCTTTCCTGGTGATCTCGAGCGTGATACGAACCGGGCCGCGCTCCGCGATGCGCACGACCGGGGCACCCACGAACTCGCGCGGTGCCGAGTTGACCGTGTCCCAGAGGATGCGCCACGCCGGCTTGTCGGGCGACGGATCGTTCCGCATTTCGAGGCGAGACGGCGCTCTCAGCAGTTCCTTCCGGGCGTCCTTGTCGAAGACCGACGCGATGTCGCCGTTGGCGTCGATTCCGACCCTGTAGCGCGCGTTCTCGAGCGAGGATGGTGTCACGCTGAGGCCGGCGGCCGGGCTCTTCGAAACGCCCGGCTGGAGGTCGAACACCTTGTAGCCCACTCCGGGCATGTCGGCGAGGAAGAGGATGCGCACTTCGCCGCCCGTCGCGCCAAGAAGCTGCGCCGGGACCTCCAGGCCGGTCGACAGATCGACGGCCCGCACGGAACTGGGCGCCGCGCCGGGCCATCTCAATGATGCTTCCACGGGATCGCGTCGCGACGCCGAGATCGGGTTGTAGACGACCAGAGGAATGCCGGTCGATCGCGTGTCGAGCCTCGCCGCCACATCGGCGACCGCACGTTCCAGCACTGAGGCGAACTGGTTGGCCGAGACGAGCTCGTCATTCCAGGAGAAGCCGTAGGCCTGGGGGATCGACGTGCCGGTGAGATCGTCGTGGAACTGATGCCACAGCACGCGCAGCCACGCCTCTCGCAGCCGCTCCGCCGGATAGGGCGCGCCGGTTGTCCACTCGGCGGCAACGGCGGCGCGCTCGGCCGCGTCGGCGAGCAGCTCGTTCATCCGGTTGAAGCGCTTCATCGCCGCCTGCGAGGTGTAGCAGCCCACGCCGTGCGTCTTCATCGTGAGCTCGCCCTCGTACACGGGGAGGGCCGCGCGTTCGGCCGATGCCAGGTCGCGCGACAACTGATCCGCCGACGTGCTGCGCACCTCGACGCCTCCGGTCGGTGCGGTAATGGCCTTCTCGAGCCACCCGACAGACTCGGCATCGGGCGCCTCGCCGACGTCGCCCGTGCCGAAGTAGCGGAAGCCGACGCGACGGTCACCGCCAATGGGCGTGAGGTCGTCGGACCAGTTGGGATCCGCGGAGATGTCGCTCCTGATGCGGGTGACGTAGTCTCGGGGATTGAGCGCGGCGACCACTTCGCTGCCATCCACGCCTTTCCACCTGCCGATCGGAAACGGGATTGGGACCGACGATCCCCACGTCAGCTTCTGCGTGGAAAAGGCCTGGAGGCCGCTGTGCGCGGCGATCGACGGGAGCGCGAAGCCAAAACCGAAACAGTCCGGCAGGTACACGTCCTGGCTGACACGGTTGAACTCGCGCCGGAAGAAGCGCTTGCCGTAGAGCGCCTGGCGCATCAGTGATTCCGGCGATGGCACGTTCACATCGGCGGCATTGATCCACGAGCCCGACAACCGCCAGCGCCCGTCCGCCACGTACTTCTGCAGGGTTGGCCACGCCTCGGGGTAGTACTCCTTGAACCACATGTAGTGGATCGCGCCCTCGTAGTTGAACACGTAGTGAGGGAAGCGCTCGAACAGCTTGAAGTTGTCCAGGAATGTCGCCCCGACGTATCGGCGGATCGTGTCCTGGACCGTCCAGTTCCACTGCGAGTCGAGATGGGCGGTGCCGACGACATAGAGGACCGGCTTGTCGGCCCGAGAGTCTTGCGCGCGGAGCGCCGGGACGATCATCACGGCAGCCAGCAGGATCACTACGACTCGGCCTCGCGTCATCATGAGCCTCCCCGTGCTCGCGGCGCGGGCGTCGCCGGACCAGGCTCCGCCGCCGTTGCCCGCCCGGTCGCGGCACGCCGCCGCAGGTGGGCGTATGCTAGCACCTCGCACTCCGCCGAGCGTGTCCGCGGTGATCCGACACGACTCCGAGATGGATGGCAACCTCGAGGCTGTCGGTTTATGCGATCGACGCGCCGAGTGGCGTCGGCACATCTTGCGACGTGCTCGCACAATCGATGCGATTCGCATCGTGAACTCGGGGGCATGCTGTGGCGGCTGGCTGGCATGGGACATGCCACGAGGACGATGTACAATGCTGTTCGTGGCCCGGGTTCCGCCGTTCGATCGTCCTGCGACCTACGACGATCTGGTGAAGCTGCCCAACCGGTTCGTGGCAGAGATCGTCGATCACGAACTGCACGCGTCGCCACGACCGGCGCCGCGGCACGCGGCCACCGAAACTGGCATCGGACACCTGCTCGCTGGTCCATTCCACTTTGGGCGCGGCGGCCCGGGCGGATGGTGGATCCTCTCTGAACCGGAGCTGCACGCGGGCGGGGACGTGCTCGTTCCTGATTTTGCCGGATGGCGGAGGGTCCGTATGCCCGCGCTGCCCGATGCACCGTACTTCTCGCTCGCGCCCGACTGGATTTGCGAGATCCTCTCCGCCTCTACCGCTTCGCTCGACAGAACGCGCAAGCTCTCCATCTACGCGCGCGAGCGTGTCGCTTACACGTGGCTGGTCGATCCGGCGTCGCGTACGCTCGAAGTGCTTCGCCTCGACGAATCTCACTGGGTCATCGATGCGGTTCATGCTGGCGACGAGATCGTCAGGGCCGAACCGTTTGCGGAGATCGAGATGTCGCTCGGGGATCTCTGGGTCGACTGAGCACTCCGTACTCCGAGCGCCTCTGGCAAGGTGAAGGCGACGAGGGAGCCACCGCCTCCGGCTCCAGGCAAGATGCGGCATTTCGGGGCGAGGGAGAGCGCGGGAAACCGTGGCCCGCAGCGGCGTTCAACGCCGTGGCAGATCGAACAGGTCCTGTGGTAACGTGTTGGGTCGCCCCGCGCGGATCGTGCGGCGCAGGGCGCCCGCCAGAGCCGGCCGGCGTAGCTCAGTTGGCAGAGCAGCTGATTCGTAATCAGCAGGTCGTCGGTTCAAGTCCGACCGCCGGCTCCAATGTTCTCAATACGTTACAGAGACGGCCCACTCGCCACGCGAGCGGCAAGCTACCACATAGCTACCGCGCGGATCGCCCACGCGCGCGAGGCGACCTGATCGCCCTGGTTGAGCCTTCCCATCAACGCGACGGCTTCACCGGCCCAGGCGCCGCGGCGGGTGTCCGCCGCACCCACAGAAAGCCCGCGTCGTCGATGAACCCACCGAAGGCCTGCAGATAGGCCGCCTCGGTCCGGAAATGAACTGGGAGCCGTCGCGGATCAGGAGCCTGGTCAACGGGTCGGATGATCGTCATCGTGGTACCTCGCAGGAGGGGCCCGTCGCCGAGCCGGGCGTCCGATCCGCGATGCCGAGCAGGTAGGCTGCCTCGACCATGTCCGAAAGCTCTTCGTTGCGGAGATTTGTCGCACTTGCCGACGAGCTCCTGTTGGCGCGTGGTCAGGCCGGCCTTCTCGACGCGCGCGAAGGCCTTCCGCGTCTTGGCCTCGCAGGTCCGGCGGGCAGCCCAAAGGGACCGGGCTGACTCCTCGATCGCGGACGGGTTATCGATCGCGAACAGACCGTGTTCGCAGAGGAGCCGGAGGGCCGCCCGATTGGCGGTCGTCTCGAGCGCACGCAAGCAGCTTCGAATGAACGGATCGATTCTCTTCGAGGGTGACGCGGATGCCATGGGCCTCCTTGAGGCGGGCGGGATGCTGCGACACTGGCGCGCAGCTCGCCGACCTGGTTACACAGGTGGACGGGTTAGGCCTTCCGGCGCGGT
>CAVOHU010000007.1:0-466329 GCA_963695795.1 uncultured Acidobacteriota bacterium
CGGTGGTTTGAAAAATCGACGGCGAACGATGATGTCAAGTCAAACTAGGTTGCGATTGAAGAAGTCGCTGCCAAAGCTAAAAAGGTCTGCCTTTCGACCAGAGCGTGTACTCATAAAAGAGCATCAGTTGAATGGTTCTGGGGAAATGTCTGCTTGACCCCCGATACTGTTGCAAAACGATTTGAACGCTCCGCGACGAAATTTTGATTTAGGACTCAACGAGCAGCGCAAGATTGATTAAAGCGGCGGCCTATCTTGGATTCGATTGTTGCGTACTCGACGCATGCCGCTGACTTTTGCAACACAATCCCCCCGATAGCGGACGTGCGGCGAGCCCGCTCAAAGAGTTCGCTAAGTGCCATAAGCGAACATCACCGTCGCCTCGGCGGACCCTCCAACAAAAGTGCCGGCTCCCTCTCCGTCAGCGCCAGGTCGATCTTGCTGAACTCAAGCGCCAAGCGAAGCGGGCGCATCTCATCGCTCTGCAGAAATTCCGAATCCTCGACGGCGAGGAGATAGCTGCGCGACTTGGAATCACGCTTTTTATCTTCCACGACTTCACACTGCCCCTATGGGGGAGGAATAAAGAGAGAAAAGGCGTGGCCGAGGCCGACGCCTAAATGAAGACTTCGCGTCCGCGATAGCAACTCGGATGTCGCGCGGCAGCTGCGCCATCCCCGTGGCCAGGCGGGAATGGGCATAAGAGCCGGACGTTTCCTATGGCGTTGCCGCTGAAGCGAATACCAAATCCGGCGGTTTTATAGACGCCCGCGCGAACCGTAGCGCTATCGGGAACACAGACCCCGCCGATAAGGTCGATGGCGTCGGTCGCCTCGGCTGATCCACCCTTGCCAGAAAAAGCGAACAGAGCCCGAGCGCGAAAGATGTAACTACGTAACGTGTCGTCATGTCGAACCTCCCGACCTGAAGCGGATGATTTTAGCCATCACTCATAGTAGGCGATGCTATAGCAAAGACGGCACCGGGCCGAGGTGAGGCTAAGAAAAGTCATGATCGACCCGCTTCTCAGACTTGAAATGCGGGATACCGAGTTCGTCATCACCATGCCGGGCACAAGTTACCAAGTGACATTTCGGCAGTTAGCTGACGGCCCGGGGCTTAGCGCTTCACACAATATAAGCCGGGACGATGGGGACGCTCCTATCACTCGGGCGGAGTTTCTTGCCCGCGCTTGGCGAATCGCCAATGACAAGGCGCGCGAGCTGGGCTGGATCGTGTAGGGAGCAATTCCATACTTATTTGACCTTCTGTGTCACTGCCAGGCGAAGCCCCGGCCGAGTTGCTGTTAAATCTCGCTCGCCGAAGGGAGCAGCACATCCTCGCTGAGGTTTGCCGCCCGTCGCTCATCACGTGAGTTTAAGCGCTTCGGTTATCTGCGTCTCTTGCATGCGGCTAGCCTCTCCTCCAGCAGCGCCAGAAGCCGGCTCCGTAGCGACGCATTTCCTTCAGAAGCGGCGGAAAGCTTGTCACCCAGCAGGATAGTTTGGGCCTGCCAGCCATCGTCGGCCGCGCACTCCACGCGCAGCTCCCAGCCGCGCCCGGTGTGCTCCACCGCGAACAGGAAGGTTTCCAGGTTTAGCTGGGTGAGCAGCTCTTCGACGGCGTGGGGAAAGCGGCATGCTTTACCTCCAGTCGCGCGCACCACCCGACGTGGTGCTGCCTAGTTGATCAAGGTCAAGATTGCGAGGGCCCCGAACAGTTCCATTTTGCTTAGAGCCAAGTACGTGGACGAGGCTGCAATAGGAAGGGCTTGCGCCCCAGGGGCGACGATATCGCCTGCTTAACCGACAAGGTACGGGCGCTACAGGTGAAGATCGACAATTTGACGATGCGGACGGCTGCAGCCTCTGGCGTAGCTTTAGTCCACGGGTGATCTGGAATAGCCATCACTAATGAGACGGGTTTTTCTGCACCCAGATGGTGGGCGACAACGCGGCGACCGAAAACCTGCGTGATCGAACAGGACAGCTCGCGGGGCTTTTGGGCGTTCAACCACACGCTACCTAAACACGGGGAGTCTCGCCCCTCCGGCGCTGGCGAATAGGGGGTCAAATGAGCCTCATGTCGAGGCCACCGGGGGGCATCAAATTTAGGGCGGGAGGAGTTGCTTCTACTTTCTCTGCGCCCGTTGATGCGGTGCAGAAGTTCGTCGACGCCGAGATTGACCGCATCGAGTTCATGCAGGGCAAAAACCGATGAGCGAGCGTGACTACCTTCTGTCCGCTATCGAACGCTGCGAAAAGCGCGCCAAGAGATGGGTCAATCTCTGCGATACGATGCCATGCTCTGATTGCAATGGAATGCTGGGCCTAAGGCGCTGCTAGGAATACCCGATCCTATCGGGGCCTAAATCAGCGTTGTGCACGACCTATTTGCGTTTGGTGGTTACACCCTCAGGCCGCGGGGGGTGGGGGTGCCGGGGTACGCCATAAAAAGGTACCATCAGCCCACCCCCATGCGTGGGCCCCTGCTGCGGGACTCCTGCCAATGGCAACGGCTTGCAGCTATCGGCGGGTGAAAGCACCAAAAAGGAAGCCAACTCCGAAAGCGATCGCCAGCGCGGAGGTAGGATTTCGCCTCACTGCTTCCTCAGCTTGTTGAGCGGCCTCTACCGCTTTGTCCTGTGCGCGTTCGATCTGCGTGTTTGCGACACGGGAAACGCTTGAGGTTAGTCTCTCGAGATCGGCGCGGATTGCGTCGAGTTGGTCCGTCCATTCTTTGCGGTTTTGATCCAATTCCGAACCTCAAGGAGTCATACCACTCCTCTATCTCCTTCCGGACACGGTCCTTTGTGTAGCCGTACCGCTCCTGAATTTTGCCCTCGAGTTCCTCCCGGCGCCCCCCGATGGCAGTCAGGTCTAAATCCGTCAGTTTTCCCCAGTGCCTTTTGACGTTGCCCCTAACCTGTTTCCAATTTCCTTCGACTTGATTCCAGTCCATCGCGACCTCCTTAGTCCCAAGGCGACAGCGGCATTGAAAACCCGTGCACTAAACTTGCTCCGGCAATTGATGTTCCTGACCACCTTTTAGAGTCCGGTTTTGTTCACTTGCGCCGAGCATCCAAACTTCCAAATTACGGTTAGTAGTGTGTTCCCGAGTAGTCCCCATGGCCCCCATTCCAGTTTGGTCTGGCAATCTCCGCCTTTCACTTGTCCTCGTTCCGGTCAGGATGTTTCCAGCCACTTCGAGCGAAGGCGCGATTGCTTTTCGCATGATCCACGAACCAAGTGGACAGCCGATCAAATATCTAAAGGGCATTGAGACGGAGCGAAGGCTTCGAAGAGGTTCCCGAGGAAGAGATCATCAAGGGCTATGAGCACACCAGGGGCCATCACGTCCTCATCAAGCCCGAGGAACTTGACGAGCTAAAACTCGAAGCCAAGCACACCATCGACATGGCGAGGTTTGTTGACCGAGACGAGATCGACAGCCGCTATTTCGAAAAGCCCTATTACCTTCTGCCAGATGGTGATGAAGCCGACGAAGGCTACACGGTCCTCCGGGATGCTTTTGCCAAAACGAAGAAGGTCGCCATCGGTCAGCTCATCATGCATGGCCGAGAACACCTGGTCGGCATCACCGCACACAAGAAGGGGCTTATGCTGCTGATCCTCCGCTACCAGGATGAGCTAAGAAAGCCTGAACCCTATTTCGACACCATTGACACCAAGGTCGATGACAGCGCCGTCAAGCTCGCGGTCGATTTGTTTGAGCAAGAGTTCGGGAAAATTCGAGCCTGAGAAGATGCCCAACGAATATGCTCGCGCGGTTCACGAGCTTGTCCAGGCTAAGATCGAGCAGCGTGCGCCTGAGGTCGAGATAGAAACTGAGACGCGCGAGACGCCCAAAGTCGTCAACATCATGGACGCGCTCAAGAAGAGTATGCAGGCGCGAGGCCAGACGAAAGTTAGACAGGCGGTGCGTAAGAAAGCCGGTAAGGCTGAGCCGAAGCGAGAGACCAGGCCCTCACCAGGGCGATCCAAAGAGGTGCCAAGGCGAACTGCTCACTAGTCTTCGCAGGCGCCGATTAGTTCCCAGCCCATTTCGCTGCACAGATAAGAGGCGTCTTCTTCGCTTTGCGCTTCAATCACGACGCGGCAAGCGCCGTCGAAGACGTGAAATTGCAGAAGCCGCGTCTCGACCTTAGTCGGCTGAGCCAGTTGCAGGCGAGCGATAGAGAGTTCCAAAGGAACCTCCAAACGAATCATTTGCCCGTGTTCTTATTATGTTCTCCTATGCCGAAATGGCAATGGGGCGTCCTTACGATCTTCCGTACTCAGTGGAACTCTGGGATGACGCTGACTCTTACGTCGAAGAGCTGATCGCTCTTACCGGTGATTACCGGGTTGCGCGAGCTGCGTTCGAGGAAGCAGTCAAGCGCCGGCCTGGGCGCATCGTGACGTTGAGACAGAAAACGAGAGTGTTAGCTGACAATCGGCGGCAGGATTAGTACCAACGTCCCAGGCCATACCAGCCACCACCGAAGATCAACAAAATAACGACAATGAGGAAAAGAAGGGTCGTGGGTTCCATGTTGTCCTCCCTTGGAGGGCTGAGACCATAAGCTGAGTCGGCCCCATTTGAGCGAAAGGGAGTTTAGGAACACCCGATCCCAAGGGGTGTTAAATCGGCGCAACCGATAACAGCACTCTGGGCTTTGAAAGGGAGAGGCGACGCCGACAAGCCAAATGAAAGGGGAGCGCCGACCGAAGCTTGAGCGCTAGGATGATTAGGTCACCCGTCGAAGTTTGATCGTTTGGGAAAACGTGGGGGGCATGTAGGTTCCTTCTGATACTTCGCGAATAAGCTCGCTCCTCAACATCGAGACGAGCATTGGGTGCACCCCCTGCGCTGCGGTGTCGGCGTCAGGAAAGAAACCTTCCGTAACCGCCATGTCGATAAGTTCCTGCTTGGACATTTGCCCTGCATTATTGAGCTTCTTCAAAAAAAGCTCTCCCAGTGCAACTAAAGAGGAGGCCGGAGTCACGCGCGGTGGGGTGTGCAGGAATCGCTCCTCAAATTCCATGAATTTGGCGATCATTGCGAGGCTCGCCTTAAGATCAGCTATCCTCGCATCCCGTTCCGTTTGGAGTTGTTGAATTGCCTTGTCAAAGTGAGCAGCGGCAGTTCTGATCTGCTCCTCAACGAGAATTGCACGCTCTTGCAGATCACCCCGGATGTCGCGCATCGTACCCTCACGAGGCTGCTCCGACCTGAGCAGACAGAAATGCGGGTTTGCAAAGGAACGCTAACGGACGACGTCCCAAACGCACGCGGGGAGTTCGGCAAGTTGGCCGAACAGAGTAGGCCAAACGTGATGATAGCACCGCGTTAGGGCCTACACTGTAGCGTCGGCGTCACTGCTCAATATAAAAGCGCCATAAAGAGCGCCGACCGAAGCCGACGCCCCTGTTGCACATATCGACCGCATAGAAACCTGTCTTGATGTCGCTAGGCAGAACCGCCCTCGTCCTTCCTTAACGGCAGTGGCGTTTCAGAAAGCTCCCCTGATGTTCCAACGCCTCGCATAAGCCCTCGGCCTGCTGAACCGAACACCGCGTCGGCATAGGTCGGCAATGGCTGGTCCCGAAGTGCGGCTTTTGCTTCTTCGTCGAGCCGCACGTCCTTGGAGTAGTGCGCCAGCGTATCGGTGGCCCAGTTGCGGAGCCCCTTCGTTTTGTCGGGCTCGGCCGCCAATATGCCAACAGCTACCTCAATCATCTTGACCCGGATTTCGCGTTGGTGACGTATCTCATTGAAGATGTAGCCGAGGGCGGCGGCGAAGAACCCAATCAGCACGGTGAGTGCGACATCTACGGTCATTATTCAATAGTACATCAAAAAATAAGGCGCCGACCGACGCCGACGCGCTCAGACCAAAGCGACCGCCCAGATTTACGATAGCAGGGGAACGCGGAGACGATCATCGCCGTTGTGGTTCCAGCAGCCGCGGAAGTCGGCTGGGGTACTGGGGATTGTGACGCTCGGATCAAAACGGAGGGTATATCATGGCCATTGCCCCGACAAACAAGCGCGAGGCAGATGCAATGGCACTCAAGCTGTTCTGCCTGCTCGCGTTCCTCTTGGTTGGCTTGATCACGGCTTGGGGTGCTTTAGCCTCAAACCAAAGCCCCGGGGCACTGCATGTCCCCCGGGGCTCTGATTAGGAGTGCGGGTTACCGTGGTCTCCGCCGTTCACCGAAGCGAACTAGAGCGGCCACCCCGCCTCACGGTAGATAGCACTGCTCGGTAAGTATGGCTGTGCCCCTGGCGCCACTTCTTCGATCAAAAAGGAGGGCCGAAGTTGACTTCAAGGGACGCTCTCGCTCACGCGAGTCATCTCCTAATTGCCGCCTCAGTGACTTGATAGGCTAAGCACCTTGCACGATTTCACGAAAGACGGGGGTAGATAAGCGCAAGTTGGCTATTGGGATCACAGGTGCAGTCGCGCTTTTGCTAGCAGGAATTTTAGCCTGGAATGCCGAGGCTACGACGCTGACCAGCGTGGCAACCGCTCACCCCGCGACAAACTTTTCCTTGGTAGAAAAAGCAGGTTGCTGGCTACCAGGACTACCTGGCGAGTGCGAGTTAGGGCAGCAGAAGGTGTGCGACCGCTTTCACAAAAAAGGTTGCAAATGCGCTCCTTGCCCAGGTTGGTACCCTTGGCGGTAAAGCCAGCCTATTGCGATGCCATGCTTTGATTACAATGGAACGCTAGACCTAAGGCGCTGCTAGGAACACCTGATCCTATCGGGGCTTGAATCAGCGGTGGGCACGACCCCTTTTAGATCAGCGGGAGCAAGGTCAGCTTGGCTGCTGGCTCAGTTTGGTTTTGCATTCTTCGCTTAGCTCAGCCATGTGCTGTTGAAGACAGGCGACCACGGCACGCTTCGCTTCGCCCACGTCCTTGCAGAACTTTTGCACGTCGTCCCGGCACCCGCCGTCGGTCATCGCGCCGCCGGAACTACAATCGCTATTATCAGCACCATGAGGTGTTTCATTGACCTTGCTCCCAGAGCTCGAAGCGGGTCTTACAGCATTATGCAAGAAGAAGTGACCTGACCGGCCTTTTCTGAACCAGGCGCTGTGAGAGGATAAGCCTGGAGAGGAGAAGGAAGATGCCGAAGAAGCGACTTGGGGCTGAGCAGATCGTCACGAAGCTGCGGCAGATCGAGGTTCTACAGGGCCAGGGCAAGAGCCTGGCAGCGGCGTGCAAGGAGGTCGGCACGACCGAGCAGAGCTATTACCGATACCGAAAGGAATACGGTGGCCTTGGTGTTGACCAGGCGAAGCGGCTCAAACGGCTCGAGGAGGAGAACAACCGGCTTAAGAAGCTGGTTGCTGATCTGTCGCTCGAGAAGCAGGTGTTGAAGGACATTGCTCGGGGAAACTTGTAAGCCCCGAGCGGCGCCGGCAGGCGGTCGAGACGGCTCGTGAGAAATATGGGCTTAGCGAGCGGTCAGCCTGCCGGATCGTCGGGCAACCGAGGGGGACGCAGCGCTATGTTCCCACCCTCAAGCCCGATGAGGATGAGCTAACGCGGGATATCGTCTTCCTTGCCTCGGAGTATGGCCGCTATGGCTATCGCCGGGTGACCGCCCTATTGAACGCTGGCGGCATCGAGGTCGGCAAGGACCGGGTTCAGCGCATCTGGCGCCGCGAGGGGCTGAAGGTCCCGAAGAAGCAGCCAAAGAGAAGCAGGCTTTGGCTCGATGACGGGTCCTGCCTCCGGCTTCGACCTGCGTATCCCAATCATGTCTGGAGCTTCGATTTTGTCGAAGCTCGAACCAATGATGGGCGGCGCTTGCGGCTGATGACGCTGATCGACGAGTTCTCCCGCAGGTGCCTGGCCATCCACGTCGCCCGCCGGATCAACGCCCTTGACGTTATCGAGACCTTGGCCGACGTCATGTTGTTCGAAGGCATCCCCGCCTACATCCGGTCTGACAACGGTCCGGAGATGGTCGCGAAGGTCTTACGGCAATGGCTGATGGGATTAGGCACCAAGAGCCTCTACATTGAACCCGGATCACCTTGGGAGAATGGAACTTCCTCCTGCGGCCTAAGGCCCGCCGTGCTTTGGCCCGACGTCCGCACCTCATCCTCCGGACGCCGCGATTCCGCCGTTCCGCTGCCCGGCACGAGCCGGTAGTACGAGTGCCTGAAGACGAGCATGGGTCCGCAGGAATCTAGCCGCGTCGAGCGCCTCGACGAACTGGAATCCTACCTGGCCATCCCGTTCCGCGTCTTCGTCTACGCCTGCGACCGGGACCGAACGCTGACGCCGCGCTCGGCGGCGCGGTTTCAGCGGATTCTCGCCGAACCCGACGCTGCAAGGTCACATGAACTGCGGGGCATGCTGACCTTCTGCAGAAATCGGTATCGGGAGTTGTGGCAGCGTTACGCGGCAGCGAACTTCGTCCTCACAGCCACCAGCCTCATCGAGAGCCTGCACGAGGTCGAAGCGCGAATCTCACCGACTGAATTCGCGAACCTGCAGAACGAGCTCCGGCGGCTGGCGCGATCGCTCCTCCGATCGAGCTTCTCGATCCTCCCGCGTGGAGCGCAAAAGCAGGCTATCGACGAGTTCGAACTGATCCTTCGCGGCGAACTGCCGCCCGACCTCGCTCGCGCGGCGAAGCGTCACGAGGCAGTAATTCCCCCCCCATCACGTCAGCCCGACGAGCCGGAAGGCGCGCCGCCAGCCGGCCCAGACTCGGCGCCCGCGAGCCGTGCCCGGCAGGCGGACGCGGGAGCCGATTCGATCGCGGCAGGCGATGCGGCCGCAGGCGGTGCACAGGATGGGCTCGGCTCGAATCCGGCAGCGGAAGCACACCCGCCGATGCCACCGTTGTCTGGCGCAGGAGCTATCTGGGAGAAGGGGGCGCTGGCGCTCGTCTGCGTGAAGGTCACCAACGAAGCCCGCGGCGTCAAGACGTTTTCGTTCGCCGCGCGCCACGCTTCATGGTTCAGCTACCGGCCGGGCCAGTTTCTGACAATCGAACCCGTCATCGCCGGGAAATCCGTGCCGCGTTCCTACACGATTTCGTCCTCGCCCACCAGGCCGGGACTCCTCGAGATCACGGTCAAACGGGTTCCGGGGGGTGCCGTGTCGAACTGGCTGCACGACAACATGGCCGCCGGCCAGCACCTGTTGGCCCGGGGGCCGTTCGGGAAGTTCACCTGCCTGAACTTTCAACGGGACAAGTTCCTCTTCGTGTCGGCCGGCAGCGGCATCACACCCCTGATGTCGATGCTGCGGTACCTTTACGACCTCGCGGCGCCGGTCGATGTGATCTTCTTCCACTCGGCACCCACCGAGGACGACATCGTCTTCGGCCCGGAACTCCGCTTGTACAGCGAGCGGAATCCGAACATCCGCGTGCACGTCAGTCTGACGGCGGCGCCCGACGATCGGCCCTGGCCAGGCCTGCGAGGCCGCCTCGACAACGACATGCTGCATCTCGTCGCTCCCGACTTCATGGAACGCGCGGTGCTCGCTTGCGGCCCCGGCGCCTTCATGGACAAGGCGGAGCAACTGCTGTCAGGGAACGGGTTCCCCGTCGCGACCCAATTCGACGCGGAGAGCTTCGTTCCCAAGGCTGCCAGGAGCACCGACGATCGGAAGGGTACCGATGCGTGTTCGAAGTGCCGAATTGTCTTCGCGAAGAGCGGCAGAGTCGTGGAGGTGGATGCCGCGGACACGATCCTCGAGGCGGCCGAACGGTGCCACATCGAGATTCAGAGCTCGTGCCGCCAGGGTAGATGCGGAACCTGCCGGGTTGCGAAGATCTCCGGCGACGTCGTCATGACGGACCAGGAAGCGCTGAGCGCCGAAGACGTCGCGCGCGGCGACATCCTGGCCTGTATCGGTCAGCCCGCCAGCCGCAACGTCGAGGTGGACCTGTAATGCTCGCCAACGCCCGCGAGCAGCGCATGCGCGTCGTGCGCGGTCTGCTGCTGGTGTTGTGGCTGGTGCTCATTGCTTCGCTCTTCTACGACCCGCTGACGCCGGCCCTGACTGAGGCCTCCAATCTCGCGAGCCCTTTTCACATCGACCCGGCCCAGGAGGTCCGCGTCCAGGGCCGCGTGCTTCCGGCTTCGCCGTATCCGATGGGGGCGCGCGTCTTCTGGACGATGCTCATTCCCGCGATTCCGATGTTCCTGATGCTCTTCGGGCACGAGACCTGGAGGCGCATCTGCCCGCTCTCGCTGTCGACTCAGCTGCCGCAGTGGCTCAACCTGCAGCTCAAGCCGCGGACGTTCAATCGGGCAACCGGTCAGGTCGAACGAAGAACCAGGCTCCTGAAGGCCGCCTCAGCCGCGGGTCGGTACTACTGGATGATCCAGTTCGCGTTCCTGTGGACAGGCATCACGGGCCGGTTGCTGTTCATCAACTCGGACCGTGCGTTCCTGGCGTTCTTCCTTCTCTCGATGATCGGCATGGCGGCGGTCGTCGGCGCCCTGTTCGGCGGCAAGACGTGGTGCAACTACTTCTGCCCGATCGCTCCCGTCCAGAAGATCTACACGGGACCCGGCGGCCTGCTCGAGAGCAAAGCGTACAAGTCGGTCGGCATCAGCCAGTCGATGTGCCGAAAACCGACGCGCGCCGGCGACCACAGCACCTGCGTCGGATGCGCGGCGTCGTGTCCCGACGTCGACCTGGAGCGATTCTACTGGGACTCGATCTTCCGTCCGGGCAAGCGCTTCGCCTACTACGGGTACTTCGGTCTCGTCCTGGGCTTCTACAGCTACTACTATCTCTACGCCGGGAACTGGACCTATTACTTCTCCGGCGCATGGACGCACGAGCCCGGCCAGCTCTCGACCCTCGTTGCCCCCGGCTTCTACTTCACGGGGACCGCCATTCCCATCCCGAAGCTCGTCGCCGCCCCGCTCACCACGGGCCTCTTCGTGCTGGCGGCATATGCCCTGGGGGTCGGTGCGGAGACTCTTTACGGCCGCTTCAGGGCGTACGCCGGCGCCCCGCTAGATTCCGAAGCGGTGCGCCACCAGGCGCTCACCGTCAGCGCCTTCGCGACCTTCAACACGTTCTACCTCTTCGGTGGCCGCCCGAATCTGGCCCTGCTGCCGGCCGGGATCCTCAAGGCGGTCGACCTGGTCATCGTTGCCGTCAGCACGCTCTGGCTCGCACGGACGCTGAGGTGTGGCCACGCCATCTACCGGCGCGAGTCGCTGGCGCAGAACATGCTGCGGCAACTGAAGAAGCTCAAGGTCAACTTCACGTCCATCCTCGCCGGACGCACGCTCGACGATCTGAACGCCGACGAGCTGCACATGCTCGGCGCGACGCTCTCAGGCCTGCCGGACGATCGGCGCCAGGAGATCTACCGCAACGTGCTGCTCGAGGCGATCGGTCGAGGGGAGGTCACGCGGGCGAACAGCCTGGACACGATGAAGGAAATCCGCCAGCAGATGGGCATTAGCGAAGAGGAGCACGAGATCATCGCGACTCCCCTCCTCAAGCACCTGCCCGACACCGCGTCCGGCGTCCCGGCTGACGCCGGGCGCGTCAGGCTCCTCAACTATACGCGAGCGCTGGAGAGTGTCGTCGAGCGCTGCCTCGAATCAGGCAATCCCGCGCGAGAGGAGCTCGCGTCGCGGGAGAACGACCGCGAAATCCGCGCCCTCAGAGGAATCTTCGACGTGACCGACGCCGAACACGAGGAGATCCTCCGGGTTCTGCTCGGCGAGAGCAGCCTGGCGCTCGACGAGGCCGAGGCGCTGCTCGAAGAGATGATCGAGACAGCGGCGCACGTGCGCGCGCTCAACACGGGTGGACTCGTGGCTCGCGTTCCCGGCGTCGAGCTTCTCATCCATCACCTCGAGCGCCGCCAGCGCAGCGTGGCCGTGAAAGTCCTCCGCGTGCTTGCCTCGGCTCCCGAGAATCGCGAGGGCCTGAGGCTGGCACGGTGTTTCAATGTCGCGCGGTCCGGCGAGCTGCTCGATCTGCTGGAAGTGGAGGCGCCGGATGCTGGCGGGACGTTCAGGCAGCGGCTCGCCGCCGGCTTCCTCGGCGTCCTCGAGGAGGACGTCGAGGACAGCCTGGCCATCCTCGCCGAGGATGGCTCCGGGCGGATCGCGGCGCGCCTGCGAGCCTCCTCGAGTCCGTCCGATCCGCGTGAGTTCCTGGCCGAGACCGCTCAACGAGCGGACGGCATTACGGCGGGGATTGCGCTCTATGCCCTCGCCCGGCTCGACGAGGAGCGCGGGAGGCCGATGGCCGAGCTCGCGCGGCAAACCGAGCGCCGCTCATGGCTGATCGAGGAGGTCGCGAGTGCCATCCTGGATCAGGCGCCCGCCGCGGCCGAGAGCGCCGCGACACCTTCTTGGTCCGATAGCTCGGACGGACTGATCGAGCGCGCCGACACGGTGAGCAAGATGCGCCACCTGTTCAAGAGCACGCTGTTCCAGCAGCTTGGCCTCGATCCGCTCGCGGCCATCGCGCGAGACGCCGAGGTTCGCTCTTACGGCCGCGGAGGCGTGGTCTGCAGACTCGGCGAGAAGTCCGACAGGGTGTTCGTCGTCTGCCAGGGCAGCGCCGATGTCTGTCTCCCCAGGAATGGGGGCTTCAAGTGGATCAACGCGGTCAGCGAGGGTGACACCATCGGCGAGCTCGGAGTCTTCACCGAGCAGCCGCGGTCGGCTACGGTCATCGTGAATCGGGACCACTGCAGGCTCATCACGATCAAGGGCGCGGCGCTACTCGCGGTGCTGCGTCACAACCCTCACGCCTCGATGGGCTTCCTCAGGCTGCTGAGCGGCCGCCAGCAGGCCATGCTCGCGCGCATGTAGAACGCCGGCTTGGGGCCGCCCGGGTTCGACGGCGAACACTCGCCGGGGCTACAGCGCCTTCAGGAAATTGACCAGGTCGGCCTTTTCCCGTTCGCTGAAATGGGCTTGAAATCGGGCGTCGTAGAACTCGACGACATCCGCGAGCGTCTCGGCCATGCCGTTGTGGAAATAGGGCGCGCGAGCCGCCAACCCACGCAGGATCGGGCCCTTGAACTGACCGATGTGCGCGAACTTTCCCGAAATCACCGCCCGTCCGGGATCGGTCGTCATGGCAATCGCGCCGTCCGAGGTGCGGGTGAGGATGAAGAGCGGCAGATCGGACACCGGCTCTCGCCCCAGCCCGGCCGGAGACCGGTCGGCAACGCCGATATTGATCGGCAGTCGAGTGGAATGATCCCCGATGTTCGGCGCGTCGTGGCACGTGCTGCAGGAGCCGGCGAACGAGGCAGGCAGCGGCTGCGGCGGTGTCGTCCCGTCGGGCAGAGTCGGGAGCGCGCCGTTGAGCCCGCCGACCCCGCTGATTGTCAGGCGCACGGAATTGAAGAGTGCCTCACCGCGGGCTATCGACGCACGCCGCGCGTTCTCGTCCTGGTGCCAGGCGTCGAAGGCCGTGAACACGACGGGAGTGAACGGCCGGTTGCTCAACGTGACCGAGCCATCCGGCTGCACGCTCAGATCGCCCTGCAGGACGTCGTTGATGCCGAAGTAGAACAACTGGCCTGCCAAGGCCTCCACTCCCCCGGCCGCGCCGTGCGAGTGCAGGCTGCCCGCGCCGCGCGCCGAGTCCTGCGCCACGTAGAGACTGAACATGAAGTCGCTGAGCTGGCCGGCGAGCTCATCGAGTTCGGCGCTCGAATAGACGTGTCCGTCAGCCGCCACGAGTGAGGGGCCCGTCTCACGGCCACGGATCACCGCTCGCGAGATGTCCACCACGCCGCTGCGCGTCGGACGAATCACGGGATTGGTGCTCTGCCTGGTGTCCTGCCCGTCCCAGGAGGCGGTCGTCAGAAACTCGAAGTTCGCAGTCGGCAGCGGGCGCCGATGCACCCAGATCTGGGGAAGTCCTCCGTTGTCCTGCGCGGTGTAGGCGAGGTAGTCTGCGCCTGGGATGGCCGGGCTCGAGTGCTCTGTTTCTATCGGCACCACGTGGCCGCGCCGGTCGACGGCGATGGTGTGCAGCCAGGCCGGCAGCGACGGATCCACGACGGCGGTCACCGCGAAGTCGAGCGCGGCCGACGTGTTCAGGTTGCGGCGCACGAGCACGTCGCCCTTGTCGATGACCAGACTGTATGCCTTCCGGCGTTGGCGGCTCGTGCCTCCAGCGCCGAGAGCCACGGCGGCGTGGAAGTCGTTGGCTGACGGGGCGGTGAACAGCGGATGGTCCCCGCCGGTCGACTCGAAGAGCTTCTCGGCGTGAACCGCCGAAATGCTCCAGCCGTCAGATGCGAAATGGCAGTGCTCGCATGTCGTGGCAAACTGCCGCCCCAGCGGCTGGAAGAACGGATGCATCGTGTCGATGGGACCCGAGGTCGAGAAGGTGCGGAGCACTCCGCTGTCGTTTGGAAAGGCCAGGAGCCCGGGAGGCGACGAAGCTGCAACGGTCAGCGACACGGCTGCCGCACCGATCAGGGCCACAGCGAGGAATGGCGCGAGGTGACGAGGGCGGGAGGTCGGCGTATCGGCCACAACAGTCGCTCCTTCGGCGAAACCGGACCCTTGCCGGGTTCGAGCAAGGGCAGCCCGGCCAGTCGGAACCACCAGGGAAAGATAGATCTCCTATGACGTAAGTAGAATTTTTAGGCTGTTCCTGTCAAGTGCTGACCGGAGATGCCTTCCGGGACAGAAGGTGTGCCCGAACCGAGGAACGAGGCGAGAACGGGCTGGGCATCCCCGCCGATGTCCATACGCCGGTGCGTGGGAGTCGCGAGTTCTGGCGGGTGGATTCTAGCCGGAACGTGCCGAAGGGAGAGCCGGATCAGCGTCCGTCCTGCTCCCCCGCGTGGAATGCGCTCGATCGCTACTTCTTCAGTTGGGCGAGGAGGGCCGAGAGGAGCCGCGAATAAACTGTCTCACCGTCGGCGTAGGTTTTCGCGAAGGCCTCGGGTGCGATCTTCTGCGCCTTTCGCCAGTCCTCGTCGAGGACCGTTCGCGTGCCGCGAATCTCCATGGAATCGAACGCCTTGCCCTCGGGGTGATCCGCCACCAATCCGTCGGCACCCATGTCTTCGAACATCACGCGTGACCCGGCCACGGCGGCGCTATTCAGATCGATATAGATCTCGCGGAAGTCCTTCTTGTCGAGCTTGTCTCTCAACAGGACCGCGGGCGCGTATTTGGCGCCGACGACCAGCAACTGGCTGCCAGGGAAGTAGAGGGCCGCGACGAATGACTCCGCGTCAGGGCCGTCCTTGGCTGCAACGGCGTCGAGCTTTGCCGCGTCCAGGGCGGCCGCGAGCTGCTTGGCCAGGGCGGCGGATTTCGCTTCCTGAGCCGATGCGACACTGCCAGCCACGGCGACCATCAGCAAGCCGACCACAAGGCGGGAAGACCATTGCGGGACTGTGAGCATTGGAGTCACCTTCGCGTGAGGGGCCGTGTAGTTGTGCTAGGTTCTACCACCCGAAGACGCCTGGCGTCAACGGGAAGGGCGTACTGGTGGGGGCTGCCGACGATTCGCGGCGGGTCCTGCCGGACCTCCGCCGCGCGCACCTCGCCGCCGTGCCGATCGCTGTCGCAGGAGCTCCGGCGCAATCGTTCAGCCGATGAACAGCGGGTCCTCGTCGTCGAAGCGATTGGACCGCTGGCCGTCCCCGCCGCGGAACGAACGAAGCGCCGCGACGATTCCCCGGAATGCCGCGACCACCGCCATGCCCTCCCGCAGGGGCCCGACGATGGCCTTCTGCACGACGGCCAGCGTCTCTTCGACGCGCTGGCTGGCCTCCCCGATCAGGCGGTCGAGGCGTTCCGCCTGGACGGCGGCCAGCCCCGAAACCCGCTCGAGGTTCTGGCCGACCGTCTTGAGGCTAGCCATGACCGGCACGATGTCGTGCTCAATCTGGTCGGACAACCGATCCACCCGCTTGGCGAGGCGGGCGGCGAACACGATGACCCCGACTTGTACGACCGCCATCACGAGCGTCGCGACGGCGATCGCCCCCAGGAAGACCGTGTTCACGCCTGCTCCTTCTCCCGGGCGTCTCGGAACGCCTCGCGCCCCCGCTCGACGGCCGATGACAGCGTGTCCTTCTGGCGCGCCAGGTAGTCCTTGGTGCGCTTGGCCGCCTCGGTGGCCTTTTCGCGGCCCTCGCGCGCCTTCTCGGACAGGAACTCGCGGGTTTCCTGGCCCGAGGTCGGGGCGAACAGCAGCGCGAGCGCCGCGCCGACGAGCGCTCCGATTCCAAACGCGACGACAATCCCACCGGCGCCGTTGCTACGATCGTCAGACATGTTCGACTCCTTCCTGTCGCGGGCACGCCCCTGCAGGCACTCGTGCCGGCCGACAGCACCTTCATCTTCTCACACCTTGTCGCGGGGGCGCATCAGCGCGCTAAAGCTCCGGCGGGCGCGAGAGGAGCCGGGGATCTTCAACGCCAAGGCTGCGCGCGCGAAGCTTGCGGATCTCGTCGCGGATCCCGGCGGCCTTCTCGAACTCGAGATTGGCCGCCGCGGCCTTCATCTCGCGGGTCAGCGTGGCGATCCGCCCCTCGATCTGGCCCTGGGTCAGGTACGGTTCGGCATCCTCCGCCGCGTCCGGGATTCGCGAGTAGTCCCGCTCGTAGACGCTCGTCAACACCTCGTCGATTGCCTTGGTAATCGAAGCGGGCGTGATGCCGTGGGCTTCGTTGTAGGCCTGCTGCGCGCGCCTTCGCCGGTCGGTTTCCGAGATGGCGGTCTTCATGCTCTCGGTGACCTGGTCGGCATACATGATCACCTTGCCGTGCAGATTCCGCGCCGCGCGTCCGGAGGTCTGGATCAGGGATCCGGCCGAACGGAGGAACCCCTCCTTGTCGGCGTCGAGGATGGCCACGAGCGACACCTCAGGCAAGTCGAGCCCCTCGCGGAGGAGATTGATGCCAATGAGCACGTCGAACGTTCCGCGCCGCAGGTCGCGAAGGATCTCGACCCGCTCGAGCGTCTCGATGTCTGAATGGAGGTAGCGCACCCGGACCCCGAGCTCATGGTAGTACTGCGTCAGGTCTTCCGCCATCCGCTTGGTCAGCGTCGTGACGAGCACCCGTTCCCGGGCGTCGACGCGGGCGCGAATCTCCAGCAGGAGGTCGTCCACCTGGCCGCGCACGGGCCGGACTTCGATGACGGGGTCCACCAGCCCGGTCGGCCGGATGATCTGCTCGACGACGACGCCACCCGCCTTCTCGAGCTCGAAGGGGCCGGGCGTCGCGGACACGAACACGACCTGCCTGACCCGGGCCTCCCACTCCTGGAAGTTCAACGGCCGGTTGTCGAGCGCCGATGGGAGGCGGAATCCGTACGAGACGAGCACTTCCTTGCGCGAGCGATCGCCGTGGTACATCCCGCGGACCTGCGGGACGGTCTGGTGGCTCTCGTCCACGATGACCAGGGCATCCTCGGGAAGGTAGTCCACCAGCGTCGGCGGCGGCTCGCCCGGCGCCCGGCCCGTCAGGTGCCGCGCGTAGTTCTCGATCCCGTGGCAGTATCCGATCTCCTTGATCATCTCGAGGTCGAACATCGTGCGCTGGTGCAGCCGCTGGGCCTCGAGCAGCTTCCCTTCCGCTTCGAGCCGGCTCCGGCACTCTTCGAGCTCGGCCTTGATCGTCTCGACCGCCAGCCGCGTGCGATCCCGCGGCGTGACGAAGTGGGTCTTCGGGTAGATCGCCAGCCTGTCGTGGCGGCGAAACGCCTTGCCGGTCAGCGGATCGAAGGAGGTCAGCTCGTCGATGTCGTCGCCGAAGAGCTCGATCCGGACGCCGTACTCCTCGTAGGACGGATAGACCTCGACGATGTCCCCGCGGACCCGGAACGTCCCGCGGCCGAACTCATGGTCGTTGCGCTCGTACTGGATCTCGACCAGCTTCCGGAGGATCTGATCGCGGCCGATGCGCTGGCCCCGCTCGAGCGGCAGCAGCATGCCGTAGTACGCCTCCGGCGAGCCCAGGCCGTAGATGCAGGACACGCTGGCGACAATCAGCACGTCGCGGCGCTCGAAGAGCGATCGGGTCGCCGAGAGCCGCATCCGGTCGATGTCGTCGTTGGTCGTGGCCTCCTTTTCGATGTAGGTGTCGGAGGAGGGCACGTAGGCCTCGGGCTGATAGTAGTCGTAGTAGCTGACGAAGTACTCGACGGCGTTCTCGGGGAAGAACCGGCGGAACTCCTGGTAGAGCTGCGCCGCGAGCGTCTTGTTGTGGACCATCACCAGCGTCGGCCGATTCACGCGCGCGACGACCTGCGCCATGGTGAACGTCTTGCCCGAACCGGTCACGCCCAGGAGCACCTGATGCGAATCGCCCCGATCGAGCCCGGCGACCAGTTCGTCAATCGCGCGCTCCTGGTCCCCGCGCAGCTCGAAGTCGGTGACGAGTTTGAAGCGGTCGTAGGCAGACGGCATGGATGGGGTTGCGCGAGGGCCCTGCTCTCTCCTCGGTGACCTAGGGCTGCTTGCGGTAGGGCGCGAAATAGCCCTTGCGCGTGCGGACCTTCAGGCCCGGTTTGGTCACCTTGACCTGGACCTTCCGCCAGGTCCCGTCGGCGCGCGCGTTGGACGACACGAAGCCGACCGTGTATTGCGCCTTGATCTCCGCGACCACCTTCTCGTAGGCCGAGTCGAGGTCCTTCATCGAGGTGGGAAAGAACGCCTGGCCGCCGGTCAGCTCCGTGATCTCACGCAGCCGCATGCGCAGTTCCGGCTGCGCCGATCGTGACTGATGCTCGAGGAACCCGACAACGTAGATCGTGACATCGGACGCCTTGAGCAGGTCCAGGGTCTCGCTGTAGCTCATCGTGCTGTTGGTGTCGTCCCCATCGGTGTAGAGGACGAGCACCCGGCGGCCTGCCTGGCCGGCGGCGCCGTCCAGGTAGACGCCCATGGCGTCGTAGAGCGCCGTCCACCCGTTCGGCTTCCGGCCTCGAATTCGCTCGATCATATGGGCGAAGTCGTTCTGGCCGTACCGCGCCACGCGCACCTCGGTGTCGAAATCGACGAGCGTGATGTCGACGGCCTGCGGCAGCGAATTCAGGAACTTCACGGCCGCGCTTCGGGAGAACCTGATGTCCTCCTCCATGCTGCCGCTCGTGTCGAAGAGCAGACCGAGGTGGAGTTCCGGGGCCGAAGACGTCCGGCCGTCGCTGATGTCGCCGCCCCGCGCGAACAACGAGATCGTCTGCGGCCTGGAATCCTCGATCACCTCGAAATCCGTGGCGTCGAGGTCCGTGACGAGGTTGCCCTTGCGATCGACCACCGTGACGCCGAAGCTGGCCAGATCGACCGCGCTCTTGAAGGTCTGGGCGAGGGGCCCCATGCCGAGCGCCATCGCGATCCCCGACACGCCCAGGACGCGCCAGGCCGCCCGAGCGGGTGTGGACATCGCGCGCGGCTGAGAGCCCATTCCGGTATTCTATACCGCCGCTTGCGGCGCCTGGAGCGGGCGCGCGGGCGTATAATGGGAAGTTCGCTCATATGGGAATCACGGGGGCAGTCAGGCGGACGGCGGGAATCGGCCGATGAGGTGCCTGGCCGTCTGCCACTCGGAGCTGGTGATCCGGCTGCTCGAGCAGGTCCTTCCGCCGAGCTTCGAAGTCGACTTCCTGGTCGAGAGCCGGGCGATGGCGAGGCGTCTCCACGACACCGGCAGCGCCGTCGTGGCGGGCGAGTTGGCCCGGACCGACACCTACGTGCGTGCTGACGTGTCGCCGAACACGTGCGTCATCGTGGAAGACACCGGACGGCAGACGATCAGGCGCACGCTCGACGCCATCCGCGACGCGGGCGCACCCCTCGTGTACCTGCTGAGCACCGGGGCATCGCCCGCCAAGGACGCGGCCCGCCGGGAGGAACTGCTGCGCGTCCAGTTCCCCGAGCTGGCGTTTCTGTCGCTCCCCGAGCTGGTCGGCGGCCCGCTCGTCACCGAGGTCAGCCGATCGTTGACGCGGGCGAAGGTCCAGCAGTACCAGCGGTACTTCAACGACGCCGATCGCGTGCTCATCCTGCTCCACAACGATCCGGATCCGGACGCGCTGGCGAGCGGCCTCGCCCTGCGGAACATCCTGCGCCGCACGAAGGCCACCGCCATCATCGGCGCGCTCCAGGGTGTGACCCGCCCCGAGAACGTCCGGATGATCAATCTGCTCGACATCCAGGTCGAGTCGATCACGCCCGCCTCGCTCGGCGAGTACGAACGGGTCGCGATGGTCGACGTGCAACCGCACTACTTCGGCGGGCTCATCGACCGCGTGGACCTGGTCATCGACCATCATCCGCCGCAGGCCGGCTACAGCGCGGTCTTCCGCGACATCCGTCCCGACTACGGGTCGACCTGCACGATCATGACCGAGCAACTGCGTGCCGTCGACGTGAACATCTCCGAGCGTACCGCCACGGCGATGCTGTACGCGATCAAGTCCGACACGCTCTTCTTCAACCGGCAGGCCACGCGCGTCGACGTCGAGGCGTTTTCATTCCTCTACCCGCTGGCCGATGCCGCCATGATCCGCAAGATGGAGGGCGCCGAGATCACGCTCGACCGGCTCACCTACGTCGAGCGGGCGCACGAAGCGGGCTCGCTCGACGATCAGCTGTTCTCCGCGTATCTCGGCCCGGTGCCCCGGGAGGACTTCATTCCGTACGTCGCGGATTTCTACTTACAGGTCGAGAACGTGAAGTGGACGATCATCTCCGGCGAGGTCAACGGCGCGCTCAGCGTCTCGGTCCGCAACCTGGGGTACTCGAGGAACGCTGGCGAGCTCGTCCGCAAGCTGTTCGCGGAGATCGGCAGCGCCGGGGGCCACCGCGCGATGGCCAAGGCGGTCATGTCCATGCAGGCGTTCCAGGACAAGTACGGCCCCGTCCCGCCCGAACGCATCAACGACCGGATCAGGGAGCTGGCGATTCAGTTCCTGCAGGAACACGGACCGATCGAACGGAAGAAGGAACCGATCAAGGCCTGAGGGCGTCGCCTTCCGCGCCGACTTCCGGATCGATGAACTGGCGGTAGGCGTCCTCGTAGCCGCGGTCGATGAGCTCGGCGAGGCGCATCATCCGATCGGAGCGGTCGTCGTAGGCCCCCTTGAAATCGAACGGACCGATCGGATTGTGTTCGGGGCCGATCACGAACAGGTTGCGGAACGTCTCCCGCTGGGCGTTGACCGCGTCGCGCGCCGCGGCGATCTCCGCCGCCATGATCCACTCACCCAGCCGGCCGCGGCCGTCGAGCCGCTGCGCCGTCAGCGCGTGCGGGGCGGTCAGCGCGGGCCCGGGCCCGACCAGGATCACTTGCTCCACCCCGGCCGCCCTGGCCTCCTCGAGGAGCCGGGCTACGGCCTCGGGCCGGTCACAGAGCCGGTGGGTCTCCCCCCGCCAGTAGCTTTCCGAGGAGAACGTCACGGGCCAGCAGTCGCCGGCCACCGGCACCGAGAGCGCCGCGGCCAGAACGTCCATCCCGTGATCACGCCCGACGCCGGCCAGGTCGAGCGCTTCGGCCGAACGCTGCGCCCAGGCGCCGCCAGGGCCTCGCCCGAAGAACGCGGGCCGATGCCC
The DNA here is from genome assembly GCA_963695795.1 of uncultured Acidobacteriota bacterium. Lineage (GTDB taxonomy): Bacteria > Acidobacteriota > Vicinamibacteria > Vicinamibacterales > JAKQTR01 > CAVOHU01. The sequence continues at coordinate 21,566 of CAVOHU010000007.1, forward strand.
CTCTGCGAGAAGCCCCACGACCAGGTCCCGGCGGATATCCAGGTCGTGCACGACGGCGAGGAACTCGCGGAAACCGGGCTGGCCGAGGCTCTCATGAAGCGCCTCCGCATAACGCCGGCTGAGGTCGATCGCGCTCGGTTGGGCGAGTTTCGAACCGCCGGTCATCAGCCGCCACAACGCGGCGTGCCAGTAGGCGATGACGCCCCTGTGGCCGAGCGGCGCCCCGAGCACCCGCCACCAGAACCGCCCTCGGGCCCGCCGCCCGCCACTGGTGATCTCGGCGCGTCGTGACGCCGCCACGACCAGCACGAGCACCAGTGCGCAGAGCAACACGATGAGCTGGGGGACGACCGTGGGAAGCAGGCCCGGCTCGAATGCGGCGCGGACGAGCGCCGCATAGTTGTCGGCGAGGGCCGCCCCGGCGCCGGTGCGGAGGACCGTCAGCCCGAAGCTGATCGGATACACCGCCAGGCCTGAGGCGAGGACGACAACGGGGACAAGCGTCAGCGCCAGCGCCGCGAGGAGGGTCCAGCCGAGCGCTCTCAACATCGGCCGCCAGCCGTAGAACCTCGCCACCCGCGGGCGGAGCCAGAAGCCATCCGCGCCCCAGAGACGGGCGCCTCCGTCGATCGCCCCGAAGAGCGCGCCGACGACACCGATGCCGCGCCCGGCGACGAGGTCGATTTTGACGCCGGCTTCGCGAAGCGCCCGCAGCACGCCCGCGTGGTAGGCGCCGAAGGTGCCGGTACCAGTCAGAACGAGCGCGGTGCGAAGCCTGGGGGAATACGGGTCGTGGCCTGCTGCCACCTCACGAGGCCTCGTCGTGGATGGTGGTGAGCTTGACGATTTCGAACCGACGCGTGCCGTTCGGCGTGGGCACCGTCACGTCGTCGCCGGCTTGCTTGCCCATCAGCGACTTGCCGATCGGGGAGCTGGTGGAGATCAACCCCTTGGTGGCGTCGGCGTCTTCGGGCATGACGAGCTGATAGACGAGGGTCTCGCCCGACTCGGCGATGACGTGTACCGTCGATCCGAAGGCGGCTCGGTCGTGCGGCAGCTTGTCGAGGTTCATCAGCGAGATCTCGGCCATGCGCTTGCGCAGCATCGCCATGCGCGCCTGCACCATGGTCTGCCGCTCCTTGGCCGCCTGGTACTCGGCGTTCTCCCGCAGGTCCCCCAGCTCGCGCGCGCGCTTGATTTCCTTCGGCAGCTCCGACTTCAGCTCGCGGTCCAGATCCGCCAGCTCGTCCTCGAATTTCTTCAGGATGCGCGCCTTCATGGTGACTCGATTCCCACTGCCTTCCGCCCGGCTCCTGACCGGCAGGCGGCACAGGCCGCAGCTTCTCTCGGCGGATCAAAGAAGGCAGTGTAGCATATTGCCATGCCTCCAGGCCTCCGCGAAGGCTGCCTGTGACCACCAGCATCACGAACCGGAAACACGCGTTCGTCCAGCGGTGCCGGCAGCTCTCGCGCAGGCGCATCACCGGCGCGGACCTCGTGCTGCTCGACGGCCCGCACCTGGTCGCCGAGGCCCTCGCCGCCGGCGCGACCATCCTCGAGGCGGCGGTCGATCGGCCGTTCCGGTTGTCCCCAGAAGGGGAAATGCTCTTCGCCAGGCTGGTTGCGCTTGGCGTCGATACGGCTGAGGTCGGACCCGCAATCATGGAGGCGATGAGCCCGGTCCGCACGCCGGCCGGAATCGTGGCCGTTGCCCGGATCGCCCCCGCCGCGCTGAACCAGGCGCTCGAAGGCATACGCCCGCTCGTCGTCGTGGCGCTCGACGTTCAGGATCCGGGCAATCTGGGAGCGATTGTCCGCGCTGCGGAGGCGGGCCACGCCACCGGCGTCGTCTGCGCCGGAGACTGCGCGGATCCGTTCGGCTGGAAAGCGCTGCGAGGGTCGATGGGCAGCGCGTTCCGCATTCCGGTAACCGGCAGAATAGATCTGTCGATTGCCTTGGAGGCGATTCGCCGTCGCGGCTTCCGAGTGGCGGCGACCTCCCCGCGAATCGGTACGAATCTCTACGAGACCGACCTGACTCGACCGATGGCCATCGTCGTCGGCAGCGAGGGCGCCGGGATCGGAAACGACGTGATCGCCCAGGCGGACCTCCGGCTGACCATCCCCATGAAAGCCCCGGTCGAATCGCTGAATGTCGCCGTCGCGACCGCAATCGTGGTGTTCGAAGCGTATCGCCAGCGGACGTCGGGAGAAGCGCCGCCGGGCTCGAGCCGAACCCGATGAGCACCGGACCGCTCTTTGATGAGGATGCCGAACGGGACCGGCCGACCAGGCCGCCGCTCGCGGAGCGGATGCGGCCGCGCTCCTTCGACGAGTATGTCGGACAGGACGCCCTGCTCGCCCCGGGCAAACCGCTGCGGGAAGCCATCGCGCGCGACCTCCTGCAGTCGGTCATCCTGTGGGGTCCGCCCGGTACCGGCAAGACGTCGCTCGCCCGTCTCGTGGCCGAATCGACCCGGGCCCACTTCATCGCGTTCAGCGCCGTGCTGGCCGGCATCAGGGAGATCAAGGACGTCATGGCCGAGGCTCAGCGCGCGCGGGCCGCTACCGGACGGCGCACGATCCTCTTCATCGACGAGATTCACCGGTTCAACAAGGCCCAGCAGGACGCGTTCCTGCCGCGCGTCGAGTCGGGCGACATCGTGCTCATCGGCGCAACGACGGAGAACCCGTCCTTCGAGGTGAACGCCCCCCTGCTCTCCCGTTCGCAGGTCTTCGTGCTCCAGCCGCTCGGTGACGACGACCTGCTCGCGCTGCTGCGGCGTGCGCTCGGCGATTCAGAGCGCGGCCTGGGCGCCGAACCGGTCGAGGTCGACGATGCCGCGCTCGTGGCGATCGCCCGCCACGCAAACGGGGACGCCCGAATTGCGCTCAACCTGCTGGAGTTCGCGGCGGCCTCGGCGCCGATCCGCTCCGGGCGCCGCCTGGTCGACGAGGCGTTTCTCCGGGTCTCGATCGAGCGGCGGGCGCTCCTGTACGACAAGGCCGGCGAGGAGCACTACAACCTGATCTCGGCCCTTCACAAGTCGATGAGGAACAGCGATCCCGATGCTTCTGTATACTGGCTGGCGCGTATGATCGAGGGAGGCGAGGACCCGCTCTACATCGCCCGCCGGCTGGTCCGCTTCGCCTCGGAGGACGTCGGCAACGCCGACCCTCAGGCGCTGACCGTCGCCGTCGGCTCGAAGGAAGCGGTGCATTTCATCGGCATGCCCGAGGGCAACACCGCCCTCGCCCAGGCGGTCATCTACCTGGCGACGGCCCCCAAGAGCAACGCGACTTACCGGGCATACCTTCGGGCCGCGGACGACGCGCATCATGACCGAGCGGAGCCGGTCCCGCTGCATCTTCGCAACGCACCGACGCGGCTCATGAAGGAGCTCGATTACGGCCGCGGCTACGAGTACGCTCACGACGAGCCCGATGGCGTGACCGGCATGGACTGCCTGCCGCCGAGGCTGGCCGGCAGGAAGTACTACTCGCCCACGGCGAGAGGATTCGAACGGGAAATCAAGCGCCGCCTGGACGGCTGGGAGGCGCTCAAGGAAGAGCGCAGGAAGAACAAGCACGAACCGGAGTAGCCATCATATGCAAGTGCTGATAGCAGATGATGATGCGGTGACGCGTCGGGCATTGCGGGTCACGATCGAGCCGTGGGGCTACGAGGTTGTCGAGGCCGCGACGGGGACCGACGCGTGGGATGTGCTGCGTGAGGGAACGCCGCCGCCGCTTGCGATCGTCGATTGGATGATGCCCGGCATGGATGGGCCCGAGTTGTGCCGGCGGGTTCGGTCGGCTCAGGGCTCGAGGCCCGCCTACCTCATCCTTCTGACCGCGAAGCGCGACCGGACCGACCTGGTCGCCGGGCTCGACGCCGGCGCCGACGACTACATCACCAAGCCATTCGACCGCGATGAGCTCCGGGCCCGCCTGCAGGTTGGCGTCCGCGTCATTGGACTCCAACAGGCGCTCGCGACCCGGGTCGGAGAGTTGGAGGAAGCGCTGGCTCAGGTCCGGCAGCTCCAGGGCCTGCTGCCGATCTGCTCGTACTGTAAGCGGATCCGCAGCGACAAGAACTACTGGGAGCAGATCGAGACCTACCTGGGCAAGCACTCCGACGCGAAGTTCACCCACGGGATCTGTCCGACCTGCCTGGCGGATCTGATGCGGGCCGAAGAGTAGCGTTCAGATCCGCTGGAAGTTCTTCTCGATCTCCCGCCGCGAGAGCCTCAGCATCACGGGGCGGCCGTGCGGGCATACGGTCGAATACGCTGTCTGGCGCAGCTCCTCGAGGATGTGCACCATCTTCTCGTAGGTAAGCGGGTCGTTGGCCTTCACGGCCGCGTGGCAGGCAGTCGTTGCAGCAATCTGGCGCAAGGCGTCCTCGGCGCGGCTGCCGCGGTCCAGTCCTTCGAGGTCGCGGCCAAGGTCCCGCAACGACGCCGCCGATTCCTCGCGCTCGAGGATGGCTGGCAGGGCGGACACGCGGACGCAGCCTTCGCCGAACTCTTCCACTTCGAATCCGAACCGTTCCAACAACTCGTGATGCCCCAGGAGCGCCTGCTGCGCCTCGGGCGGCAGTTCGAGCAGGATGGGCGTGAGCAGCCGCTGGCTCTCGAGCCGCCCTTCCTTCAGCCGGGACAACGCGCGCTCGTAGAGCACGCGTTCGTGGGCCACGTGTTGATCGATGATCGCAACCCCGTCGTCATCGACGGCCAGGATGAACGTGTTACGGAACTGCCCGAGCGGCACGAGAGGCTTGAGCGGGATGGCGGTGGCGTTCGACGAGGGCGGGATCCCGAACGCCGAGCTGGACGGCGTCGGCGCCGGTGCGCCGCCGGGCGCGGCGGCGGGCGCCCAGCGGGACGACAAGGGGACTCCTGGAATCAGCCCGGGAATCGATCCGGCTACCGGCAGCGGTTCCGGCGCAGACGGTGCCGAGAGAGACAACTCGGGAGCCGGGCCGCCTCCGATCGCCTCCTGCACGGCGCGACGCACGACCTCGTGCACGAGCGACTGCTGGCGGAACCGGACTTCGGCTTTCGTCGGGTGAACGTTGACGTCGACCGAATCCGGGGCCATCTCGAAGAACAGATGGACCTCCGGGCTGCGCTCCTTCGCCGTGGCCTGGGCGTAGGCGTCGATCACCGCGTGGGCGATGGTGCGGTCCTTGACGATTCGCCCGTTGATGAAGAACTGCTGGGCGCCCCGGGTCGGGCCTTGATCGGCGAGGGCCGCCACCCACCCCGTCATCGCAATTCCCGCGGAGTCTCTCCGCAGCGGGACGAGGTCGGGCCGATCGCCATAGAGCTGGTAGAAGCGCTCGTTGAGATTGGCCGTCGGCGGGCATCGGAGGAGGACGCGCGGGCCGCTGGAAAGCGTGAATCCCATCTCGGGATGGGAGAGCGCCAGCAGGCTGACCATCCGGGAAACCTGCGTCGTCTCGGCCACGTCGGATTTGAGGAACTTCCGCCTCGCCGGGAGATTGTAGAACAGGTCGCGAACCTCGACGCGGGTGCCAACCGGCATCCCGGCCTCCCGGACCGAGGCGACGACTCCCCCATTCACTTTGATTTCCGTGCCGGACTCGGATTCTCGAGGGCGGGTGCTGAGCGTGAGGTGCGAAACCGACGCGATGGACGGCAGCGCTTCTCCGCGAAACCCAAGCGTGCGGATGTTGTCGAGGTCCTCGGCTGTCGAGATCTTGCTTGTCGCGTGCCGCTCGAGCGCGAGCTGGGCATCGTCGGCCGCCATTCCCGTCCCGTCGTCCTCGACGCGGATCAGCTTCTTGCCGCCGAACTCGACGGCAATCGTGATGCGGCCCGCGCCGGCGTCGATGGCGTTCTCGACGAGCTCCTTGACGACGGACGCGGGCCGCTCGACGACCTCGCCCGCGGCGATCTGATTCGAGAGATCCGGAGGGAGGCGCTGGATCCGGCCCATGTCGCGTGCCTAGATCCAGCGGCGGCGGCGGAAGTACCACAGCATCGACGCGCCGCATCCGAGCATGATGCCCAGGATCCACCAGAACTGCGCGTTGTCGCCACCCGGAAAATGCACGAGCGGCACGTTCATGCCGTACATCCCCGTCAAGACCGTCAGCGGCATGAAGATCGTCGCGAAGATCGTCAGGACCTTCATCACCTCGTTCAGGCGGTTGGAGACGTTCGACAGATGCGCCTCGAGCAGCGAAGTGACGCGGTCGTGGAAGAGCGTCGCCTCGTCGGCGACTCGAATGACGTGGTCGTGCACGTCCCGAAACCGGAAGGACATCTCCTCGCTGATGAGAGGGATCTCGCGGCGGGCGAGGCGTGCCACCACGTCCCGCTGCGGAAGGATCACCCGCCGCAGCGCCGCGACGTCCCGTTTCACTTCGAGAATCCGCCGCGTGGTGTCCCTCGCGTCGGCCACCTCGAAGATCTGTTCTTCGATCGCGTCGAGACTTTCCTCGAGCTTGTCGACCTCCGGCCGGTAGTGATCCACCATCGCGTCGATGATCCGGTGGAGGATCGATGCCGGCCCTTCTTCGAACACGCGGTCGTTCCTGAGGCAGATAGCCGCCACGCCGGGAATCGACTGCGAGGCGGAGTCGTGCACGGTGACCAGGTAGTTCGAGCCGAGGAAGAAATCGCAGTCGTGGGCCGTCAGCCGATGCTGCGCGGCCTCGAATCCGATCCCGTGGAGGATCAGGTAGATATACTCACCGTAGCTTTCGACTTTCGGCTGGTGGGCTTCCGTGAGGGCGTCTTCGACCGCCAGTTCGTGAAAGCCGAAGTCCCGCGAGAGGACGGCGCCGTCTTCGGAGGTCGGGTCGGTCAGGTCCACCCAGACACTCACTCCGCTCGCACCGATCCACGATGGATCGAACCGGTCCGCCTTTCGTGTCCGGCCGCCTTCGTGGATCGTGACGGTCATCATGACGGGTGTTCTCCGCGGCGCCTGCCCTCGCTCACGCCCTGTTCAGTCGCCCACCTTGACCGAGAGCGCCGCGTGCGCGGCGGCCAGTCGCGCGACCGGCACCCGGTACGGCGACGCGCTCACATACGCGAGGCCGACGCGGTGGAAGAAGTGGATCGACGAGGGATCGCCGCCATGCTCGCCGCAGACGCCGAGCTTGATCTCCGGCCTGGCCTTGCGCCCCTTCTCGCACGCCATCGCCACGAGCTGGCCCACGCCTCCCACATCGAGCGACTGGAACGGATCCCGATCGAGAATCTTCTTCTCCTGATAGATGCCGAGGAACTTGCCGGCGTCGTCGCGCGAGAACCCGAAGGTCATCTGCGTCAGATCGTTGGTGCCGAACGAGAAGAACTGCGCCTCGGCCGCGATTTCGTCGGCCGTCAGGGCGCCGCGCGGCACCTCGATCATCGTGCCGACGAGGTACTTGATCGTGACGCCCTGCTCCTTCATGACCTCGGCGGCGACCCGCTCGACCACCGCCCGCTGATCGCGCAGCTCCTTCACGTGGCCGACCAGCGGGATCATGATCTCCGGCTGGACCTTCAGGCCTTCCTTGTGGAGCTGGCAGGCGGCCTCGATGATGGCGCGCGCCTGCATCTCGGTGATCTCGGGGTAGGTCACGCCCAGGCGCACGCCGCGATGGCCGAGCATCGGGTTGAACTCGTGGAGCTGTTCGACGCGGCCGAGCAGCGACTTCTTGCGCGCCAACTCGTCGCCGGCGCCGCCCTTCGATTCCATTCTGGCGATCTCGACCATCAGGTCTTCGCGCTTGGGCAGGAACTCGTGCAGCGGCGGGTCGATGGTGCGGATGGTGACCGGTTCGCCATGCATCGCCTTCAGCACGCCATAGAAGTCCCCGCGCTGGAGCGGCAGCAGCTCGGCGAGCGCCGCGCGGCGATCGGCTTCGTTGTCGGCGAGGATCATGCGCTGGACCTTCTCGATGCGTCCTTCGCCGAAGAACATGTGCTCGGTCCGGCAGAGCCCGATGCCGCGCGCGCCGAACGCGTAGGCGAGCTCGGACTGGTCGGGCAGGTCGGCGTTGGCCCGGATTCCAAGCGTGCGGACCTTGTCCGCCCATCCGAGCAGCCGGTCGAAGCGCTGGTAGATGTCGGACTCCTGCGGCTTCATCTTCCCGTCGAGCACCTGGAGGATCTCGGAGGGTTTGGTCGCGGCCTGGCCGATCTTCACCTCGCCGCTCAAGCCGTCGAACGAGACGAAGTCCCCTTCGTGAATGGACTTCCCGCCGACGCTGAACGACCTCGCCTTCTCGTCGATGACGAGGGCGCCGGCGCCGACAACCGACGGCTTGCCCATCTGTCTGCCGACGACGGCGGCGTGGGACGTCATCCCGCCGGTGGCGGTCAGCACGCCCTGAGCCACCTCCATCCCGTGAATGTCGTCGGGAGCGGTTTCCTTCCTCACGAGCACGACTTTCTTCCCCCGTTCGGCCCACGCGACCGCGGCATCGGCGGTGAAGACGGCCTGCCCCGAGGCCGCCCCGGGCGAGGCTGGCAACCCCTTGGTCGCGACCGGCAGCTTCTTCCACTCCTGCGGGTCGAACACCGGCGAGAGCAGCTGCGAGAGCGAGCCCGGCTCGACGAGCAGCAGCGCTTCGGTCGGCGTCAGCGCTTTCTCGGCCACCATGTCGGTCGCAATCACGACGGCCGCGTACCCGGTGCGCTTGCCGCTGCGAGTCTGCAGCATGTAGAGCTTCTCGTCCTCGATGGTGAACTCGAAGTCCTGGATGTCCTTGTAGTGCTTCTCGAGGCGCGAGGTGAACTGGCGCAGTTCCTTGTAGGCGTTCGGCATGACGCCGGCGAGCTCGGCAATCGGCCGTGGCGTCCGGATGCCCGCCACGACGTCTTCACCCTGGGCGTTCACGAGGAACTCGCCGAAGAACTCTTTCGCTCCGGTCGCCGGATTCCGCGTGAATCCCACGCCGGTCGCCGAGCGATCGCCCGTGTTGCCGAAGACCATCTTCTGGACGTTGACGGCGGTCCCGATGTCGTCGGGGATCTCGTAGATGCGGCGGTACTGCTTCGCCCGCGGGTTGTTCCAGGACCGGAAGACCGCGTCGCGCGCGCCCTTGAGCTGGACGAACGGGTCCTGCGGGAATTCCTTGCCGGTCTCGCGCCTGACGACCTCCTTGTAGCGGCCGATGACCTCGCGGAGGCCTGCCTCGTTCAAGTCGGTGTCGACCTTCGCGCCGTGCGCGCGCTTGACGGCGTCGAACTCGTGCTCGAACTTGTCTTTCGGGATCTCGAGCACGACGTTGCCGTACATCTGGATGAACCGGCGATAGCTGTCGCAGGCAAAGCGCCCGTTGCTCGTCCTGGCCTTCAGGCCTTCGACCGACGCGTCGTTGAGCCCGAGGTTGAGGATGGTGTCCATCATGCCGGGCATCGAGAACTTGGCGCCCGACCTGACCGACACGAGCAGCGGGTTCTCGGTCGACCCGAACCTGGCTCCGGCGGCCTGCTCGAGTTTCTTCACGTGCCCGAGCATCTCGTCCTCGATGGCCCTGGGCAGCTTGCGGCCCGATTCGTACCAGAGATTGCACGCCTGGGTCGAGATGGTGAATCCCGGCGGCACCGGCAGGCCGGCGTTGGTCATCTCGGCCAGCCCCGACCCTTTCCCGCCGAGCAGGTCCTTCATGTTCCGATTGCCTTCGGCCTTCCCTCCGGCAAACGAGTAGACGTGTTTCTTCGCGGCCCGCCCGGTCCCCGGTGCGGGTCTCTTCGCCCGTGCCGCGGCAGACTTCCTGGACGCCGGCCTGGTGGATGTTCTGGTGGCCTTCCCCTTCTTCACACGGTGCTGTGCCATCGACCTATGACTCCGTTCGGGGGACAATCTCCGAGATATCGGCCAACTCCAGTAGGAGCTCATGGAGCCGCCGGAGGAGGGACAACCGGGATTCGCGCAGGTCGGCGTCGTCGACCATCACGAAGATGTCGGTAAAGAACCGGTCGACAGCCGGGCGGAACCCGGAGGCCACGCGAAAGGCGCGGCTGTACTGCCGTTGGGTAATGGCGCTGCGGATGTCCACCGCCCGCGTGCGGTAGTCCGAAACGAGGCTGCGCTCGGCGGGCTCCGTCAGCCGATCAAACCCGTCGCGGCCGGGCCCTCGCAGCTCCCGCGAGAGGTTCTTCACCCGCTTGAACGCCACGGCGAGCGCTTCGAAGTCGGCCGATCCCCGCACCGTCTGCAGCGCCTCGAGCCGCCGCCGGGCATCGAGCGGGTCGGGCAGCGAGCCGCCGCGCGCGAGCACCGCATTGAGCTCATCGTAGGCGAAGCCCCGCTGCTCGAAGAGGAACCGCAGGCGATCGAGCAGAAACGTCGTCAGCGCACCGCGCCAGGTCTCGTCCGCGTCGAGGTCGCCGTCCGATGCCGACCCGCGGAGCCCCGCGCGCGCGAGGTCGACGAGATCCGCCAGCGCAACAGGGACCTCGATTCCGGTCAGCTCGGGCAGATCGACAATCAGCCGGAGCGCGCCCTGCGCCTGCCGCCGCAAGCCATAGGGATCGCGCGTTCCGGTCGGACGTTCGCCGACCGCGAAGAGGCCGACCAGCGTGTCGAGCTTGTCGGCGAGCGCGACGCTCGCCCACGTGACGGCGGCCCCTTTCAGTTCGGCGGGGGCCGGTGGACCGTCCGCCTCGACGCCGGTGGGTTGGTAGTGATGGTAGATCGCGCGCCAGATGGCCTCTGGCAATCGCTCTTCCCGCGCGTAGATGCCCCCCATCGTGCCCTGGAGCTCCGTCAGCTCGCGGACCATGTCGGTTGCGAGATCGACTTTTGCCAGGCGGCCGGCCAGCTGAGCGTCGGCCCGCGATTCGGGCTTCCGGAAAAGATCCGCGGCAAGTTGTCCCGCGAGGCGTTCCATCCTCGCGGCCTTCTCGCGATAGCTGCCGAGCCTCTTGTGGAAGAGCACCGTCGCCAGCCTCGGCAGGTGTGCTTCAAGCGGGGTCCGGCGATCGGAATCGAAGAAGAACCGGGCGTCGCGTAGCCGAGCCACGAGCCCCCGCTCGAGATTTCGCGCGATGCTCTTCTCGTTGTTCGAGTCGGTGTTGACCACGGCCAGGAACGCCGGCATCAGCCGCCCCGCCTCGTTCACCACCGGGAAGAAGTGCTGGTGGTGAATCATCGTGGTCGTCAACACCTCTTCGGGAAGGGTCATCAAATCGGGCGGAAAGGTCCCCGCCACGACCGACGGGTACTCCACCAGGTCGGGGACCTCCTGGAGCAGCCCGGATGCGGAGCTCGCCGTGCCGCTGACCCGTCCGCCGAGCCGGCGCGCGTGCGCGTCGAGTTCGCGGGCGATCTTCGCGTGCCGTTCCTCGCGGTCGAGGATGACGAAGTTCTCGCCGAGCCTGGCGCGGTATTCGTCGAACGTCTTGACCCTGATCGCCCGGCCCGCCCGGCCCGAGGTCGCCAGGAAACGGTGTCCGTAGGTCACGGCACCCGAACGCACTTCCTGTACGAGGGGCGCCTGAGCCTCCGCGAGCCTGAGAATCGTAAACGGCACGACGCGGCCGCCGTAGAGAAACACGAGCCATCGAATCGGCCGTCCGAAGAGCAGTTCGCCCCGGCCGTCGTCGAGCGCCGCGTCCCAGTGCATCTGCCTGGGAAACGACAGATCCCTCAGAAGCCCCGAGAGCACGTCAGGCAGAACGTCGACCGCGGCCTTGCCCCGGACCTTGTTCCGAAATGCCAGGTAAATGCCCTTCGGAGTCTCCACGCGTTCGAGCTCCGCCGGCGTCGTGCCGTGCTTGCGGGCGAACCCCGCCGACGCCGCCGTCGGCTGTCCGGACGCGTCGAAGCTCGCCGCCACGGGCGGGCCCATCAGGAGGTCTTCGAGGTCTGTCTGGCGTTCGGCGAGCTTCGCGATTCGAACCGTGAGCCGCCGCGGCGTGCTGAACGATTCGATTGGCGCCTCTGGCGCCAGGCGCAGCTCGGCGAGCTTCGCGGCCGTCCGCTCGGCGATCTCACGCGTGAGCGACGGCAACCAGCCCGCCGGGAGTTCTTCGCAGCCGATCTCGATCAGCAGTTCGCGGTCCATGGCCTCTCCCCTACCGCTCCGCCACCGACGGTGCGGCCGAGGCCGCGGCCAGCTCGCCTTCGACGTAGACGCGGGAGATCTCGACCGCGAGCTGCCGCACGCGCAGAATGTAGGCCGTGCGTTCGGTCACGCCGATTCCGCCGCTCGCGTCGAGGACATTGAAGACGTGCGAGCACTTCAGGGCGTACTCGAGCGCGGGCAGCACGAGGCCCGATCGAATCAGCTCGCCGGAAAACGTGAAGTACTGATCGAAGAGCTCCCGATGGAAGGAGATGAACCGATCGCGTGGGATGTCCACCTGTCCGAAGGAGTACTTGGACTGCTCGACCTCCTCCCGAAGGCGGACTTCGCGGTACGACACACCCGGCGCCCATTCGAGATCGAAGACGTTGTCGGCCTTCTGCAGGAACATCGCGATCCGCTCGAGACCGTAGGTGATCTCCACCGGAACCGGCTTGAGGTCGATGCCGCCGACCTGTTGGAAGTAGGTGAACTGCGTGATTTCCAGCCCGTCGAGCATCACCTGCCACCCGATGCCCCAGGCGCCCAGCGTCGGCGACTCCCAATTGTCCTCTTCGAACCGGATGTCGTGCTCCCGCGGCACGATGCCGCAAGCCTCGAGGCTCTCGAGGTAGGTCTGCTGCACCTCGTCGGGCGACGGCTTCAGCATCACCTGGAACTGGTGATGCTTGAAGAGCCGGTTGGGATTCTCGCCGAACCGCCCATCGTCGGGCCTGCGAGACGGCTGCACGTAGGCCACGTTCCAGTGTCTCGGTCCGAGCACGCGCAGGACCGTCTCCCAGTGCGACGTGCCCGCGCCGACCTCCAGGTCGATCGGCTGCTGAATCAGGCATCCGTGCGAGCCCCAGAACGTCGAGAGCTTGAAGATCAGGTCTTGAAACGTCACGGTCCCGTCCCCTGGTCCGCTTGCCGCATCTCGCGGAGCACCCGCGTCGAACGCAGGTCCTTCTCGAGATGCGTTCGAATCAACGCCTCGTGTACGCGTTCCAGCTCCCAGAGCGCGGCGTCGGACACCGCCAGGCTGTCCAGCCGGGCCGGAGGCGTCCCCGAGGAAGCCCGAAGGAACGCGAGCGCGCCAGAGGACAAGCCGACGCCGCGCGGATCGACCGCTCCGCCTGCGCAGGCCTGGCAACGGAACGCGTGCGCTCCACTCACCAGCATCGCCGCCGACCCGCTGTCGCCTCCGAGGTGCGCGCCGCACTCGCGGCACGACAGGATCGACGGATACACCCCTTGCAGGCGCAGCAGCCAGTACTCGAAGTACCTCGCCAGCGGGGCGACCCGAACCGCGTCGCCGAGCGCCTCGACGACCGAGCAGCCGAGCCGGAACATCGTCTCGTTCGGGTCGCCTTCCGGGGACCACTCGTCGATCAGCTCCGCGAAATACGCCGACATCCCCAGCGCCTCGGCCCGCCTGGCCCACAGCGGCGATCGGATCGTCTCGGCGTAATTGAGCGAGACCAGCTCGCGCTGTTCCTTCTCGAAGTAGGTCACGCCGACGCGGGAGAGCGGCTCGAGGGCGCCGCCGAACCTGGACCGCATCCTGCGTGCACCGTGCGCGACTCCGCGTTTCTTGCCGCGATCCCGCGTCAAGAAGACGACAATCCGGTCAGCCTCTTTCAGCTTGTAGGTGCGCAGGATGAGCGCTTCCGTGGTATACAGCGGCATCAGCGGTCACGACTGGCGCAACAACGCGCCTGAATATTCTATCCGAAAGCTCAGGAGTCCTGCGGCAGGCCCAGCTCGTCGAGCGTGCGCTCGTCATCCCGCCAGCGCCCCTTCGCCCGCACCCTGAGATCCAGGTAGATCCGGGTCGCGAACAGCTCCTCGAGCTCCAGCCGGGCTTCCTGCCCGATCTGCTTGATCATCGCGCCGCCTCGACCGACGACGATGCCCTTCTGGGAGTCGCGCTCGACGAGAATCGTGCAGAAGATGCGCATGAGCCCGCGCTCGTCCGGCTCCTCCAGCCGATCCACCAGGACCGCGCTCGTGAACGGCAACTCGTCTCGCGTGTGGCGGAGAACCTTCTCCCGGACGATCTCGGCCACGAGCACCGGCTCCTGCTGGTTGCTGACATAGTCGGCCGGGTACATCGGATCGCCGTCGGGGATGCGGCCCGTCAGCACGGCGTCGAGCCGATCCACGTTCTCGCCCGTCAAGGCCGAAACCGGCACGATGTCAGCAAAGGCGGCGGCGCCGCTCCATCGGCCGATGAGCGGGAGCAGTGACGGCTTGGCCAGCAGGTCGATCTTGTTCAGCACGAGCACCACCGGCGCGCCGACGCCTGCGAGCAGCTCGGTGAGATACCGATCACCCGCGCCTGGCGCCGAGGTGGCGTCGATCACGGCCAGGACGAGATCCGCCTGGCCCATGCTGTGAACGGCCGCGTCTACCATCCGCACGTTCATCCGGTGAAGCGGCCGGTGGATTCCCGGCGTGTCCACGAACACGATCTGGCTGGCTTCAGTCGTTCGCACGCCGACGATACGATTCCGCGTCGTCTGGGGCTTGTCCGAGACGATCGCAATCTTGGTCCCGACCAGGCGGTTGACCAGGGTGGATTTCCCGGCGTTCGGCCGTCCGACGAGCGCGACGAAGCCGAACTTCACGACGGGTCCCCGGTTCGGGCCACGGCCGGAATCGCAGGCGGCCCTTCTTCGGCCGGCCTCGGCAGCCGGCGTGCCCGGACCTTCCGGACTCGACGGCGTTCGGCATCGATCACTTCCAGGCTGAGCCCGTCGACTTCGAAGACCTCGCCCGCCGCAGGCACGCGGCCGAGGCGCGAGAGCACGTAGCCCCCGACCGTCTCGAACCCGCCGCCTTCGATCTCCACGCCCAGCGATTCCGCCGCCTTCTCGATGTCCGCCCGGCCGCTCAGCACGAAGCTTCCACCCGCCTCTTCGATGATCGCGTCGACCTCTTCGTCGTCCTCGTCCCGGATTTCGCCGACGAGCTCCTCGATCAGGTCCTCGGCGGTGACCAGGCCGGCCGTACCGCCGTACTCGTCGACGACAATCGCGATCTGGATGCGGCTGCGCTGGAACTCGCGCAGCAGCTCGGACACCTTCTTCGTCTCCGGTACCACCTGAGCGCTGCGGATGAGGGACGTCGTCGGTGTGGTCTTGAGATCCGTGAGGGGCGTCGACGCGGGCTGCAGCGCGGGAAGGCGGATCAGATCCTTGACGAAGACGAAGCCGAGGATGTTGTCCAACGAATCCGTGTACACGGGAATGCGCGAATAGCCTTGTTCCCGGAAGAGGGTCCGAACATCGTCAAGGGTCGCGTCGGCCCGGATGGCGCAGATGTCCGGGCGCGGCGTCATGACCTCGTGCACGAGGGTGTCGCTGAACTCGACGACCGACTGCAGGAGCTTCCGCTCGTCGCGCTCGATGATCCCCTGCTGCTCGCCCGCGTCCAGGTACGCGTCGGTCGCCTCACCCGGCGGCCCGTTCTGCGAAACCGGACCGGGCTCTGCCTCCCCGGTTCGCTCTCCCCTGGCCACGAGGCTGAAGGGCGGCCACATCAGCCGGACGACCGGCTCGATCCATGGAAGCAGCACCCTGAGCGCGCCCTCGGGACGCCTGCGGACGATGAGCCCAGGGATGATCTGCTCGCACAGGGCGGCGAAGAGCGTCGCGGAAGCGATCACGATGCCCGCGTGATAAGGCCTCTCGAGACCGATCAGCGTCACCCACGACAGCGCCGCGAGGATGTTCACGATGGCCAGCAGGAGCCGAAGCGGCGTGAAGAGATGGACCGGGTTGTCGAGGTAGTGGCCGAGCCGGCCGGCCCCCGCGTTGCGTTCGGCAAGCAGCCGCTCAGACAGGGGCATGAGCGCGGAGAATCCCGCCTGGACCGTCCCCAGCAGGATCGCCACGAGCCCGAGCACGATGAGCGTCGCCGGAATCATGCGTCCACCCGCTCGATGAGCCCGGCGCTCAGTCCGCCCTTTCGCCGAAGCCGCCGCTCGATCCGGGCCATCTGGCCCGAATCCGTGTCGTGGTCGTATCCGAGCAGGTGGAGCAACCCGTGCAGGCTGAGCAGCCTCACCTCAGTGGCGACGCTGTGGCCGGCCTCTCGCGCCTGGCGGCGGGCCACCCCCGCGGCAATCACGATGTCGCCAAGCAGGCGATCGTGGCGATCCGAGCTCCGGAGGCGATGCCGTTCTTCGTCGCCGACCGGGAATGAGAGGACGTCGGTCGCCCGATCGACGCCCCGGTAATCGCGGTTGAGGCGCCTGACCAGCCCGTCCCCCGCGATGGCGATCGCCACCTCGCCCGCCGCACGCGGGGGCGCGAGCCGCGAGAGCCAGGCACCCAGTCCCGCGGCCCGGATGCCGACGGATCGGCTGATGTAAACGGTCACGTGCAGCGACGATTGGCCGCGGCGGCTCACGGAGGTCATGAGTTCAGGCGGTGCGGGGCCCGGCCTCGCCTCCGTTGGTGTAGGACTCGTAGGCCTTCACGATCAACTGGACGAGCTTGTTGCGGACGACGTCGCGTTCGTCGAAGTAGACGAACGACACGCCTTCGACCTGCCCCACGACTTTCGTCGCCTCGACCAGGCCTGAGATCCGCCCGCTCGGCAGGTCGATCTGCGTGATGTCGCCGGTGATGACGGCCTTCGATCCGAAGCCGAGCCGGGTCAGGAACATCTTCATCTGTTCCGACGTCGTGTTCTGCGCCTCGTCGAGGATCACGAACGAATCGTTCAGCGTCCGGCCCCGCATGAAAGCGAGCGGGGCGATCTCGATCGTACCTCGTTCCATCAGGCGCTCGACCCGCTCGCCGTCCAGCATGTCGTAGAGCGCATCGTAGAGCGGGCGCAGGTACGGATTGACCTTCTCCTGGAGATCCCCCGGCAGGAATCCCAGCTTCTCCCCGGCCTCCACCGCCGGGCGCGCGAGGATGATCCGGCTCACCTTCTTCGCGATCAGAAACGCGACAGCCTGCGCCATCGCGAGATAGGTCTTCCCGGTTCCGGCCGGACCGATGCCGAACACCATGTCGAATCGATCGATGGCTTCGAGGTAGCGCCGCTGGTTGACGCTCTTCGCCGAGACCCGTCGCTGTCCGGGGCTCTTCTGGGTCGTCTTGAGGAAGTAGTCTCGAAGCTCTATCTGTGTGTCCTGGCCGACCAGATCGCAGGCGGTGCGGACGTCGCCGTTCGAGATGCGGTAGCCGGACTTCTGTAGCGCCACCAACTGGTCGATCAGGCGCTCGACCCGCCCCACGGCCGCAGACTCGCCATCGACGAGTAGATCGTGGCCCTGCGTGCTCAGCCGCACGCCCATTTGCGATTCGATGTAATGGAGGTTCTCGTCGAATGAGCCGAACAGGGTTTCGATGCCCTCGTCTGGAAGAACGATGGTGCGCAACGAATCGGACGTGGCTTGTATCTCCTTGACTTAACTGGACTTAACAGCTTTGAATCGTACCATGGGCGGGGCCGCCGGTCAAGCGGCCCGTCGATCCGCGGCGCCCCTCATGAGTCAAGGCGCAACTTCAACTCGCGCAGTTGTTTGGCGTCGACAGCGCTCGGCGCCTGCGACATCAGGTCGACGGCGGTGGCCGTCTTGGGAAACGCGATGACGTCACGAATCGACGGCTCCCCCGCCAGGATCGCCACGATTCGGTCCAAGCCGAACGCGATGCCGCCGTGCGGCGGCGTGCCGTACTCGAGCGCCTCGGTGAAGAACCCGAACCGCAGTTTCGCGTCCTCGTCGCTGATGCCGAGCAGCCTGAACAGGCGGCGCTGCAGCTGGCTGTCGTGGATGCGGATGCTCCCGCCGCCGATCTCGCTCCCGTTGAGCACCAGGTCGTAGGCCTGCGCGCGGCACGGCGGCCGGGTCGTGCTCCATGCCGTCCATGTCGGCCTCGAGCGGCGAGGTGAACGGGTGGTGCATCGCCACCCAGCGCTGCTCGTCCGCGTCCCAGTCGAGCAGCGGGAAATCCACGACCCACGTGAACACGAAGTCGTCCGGTTTCAGCCAGCCCTGCTGCCGGGCGATGTCCAGCCGGAGCTGCCCGAGAATCCTGGACGTGTCGGCGGCGGGTCCGGCTGCCATCAGCAGCAGGTCGTTCTCCCCTGCCCCGCCGTGCGCGAGTGCCGCGGTCAGGACGGATTCGCCCGCGCTCTTGAGCGCCGGGCTCTGCAGCGTGCCTCCGCCAAGTCGCGCCCACACCAGGCCTGCCGCGCCGAGAGATTTGGCTTGCGCCGTGAGTTCGTCGAGCTGCTTTCGCGAGAAGCCGGCTCCGCCGGGCACGGCGAATCCCCGGACAGCCTCCCCGCGCGACACCGCGCCCTGGAAGGGTGTGAACGCGGACCCGGAGAAGACTGCCGAGATGTCGCGGATGTCCATCCCGACTCGCAGGTCCGGCTTGTCCGATCCGTACTTCGCCAGGGCGTCGGCGTAGGTCATGCGCGGAAACGGAATTTCAATATCGCGGCCGATGACGCGGAACACGCCCCGGATGAGCGGCTCGACAATGCCGAACACCAGCTCGGGCGTCGCGAAGGACATCTCAACGTCGATCTGCGTGAACTCCGGCTGCCGGTCGGCGCGGAGGTCCTCGTCGCGAAAGCACCTGGCGATCTGAAAATACCGATCCGTTCCCGAAATCATCAGGATCTGCTTGAAGAGCTGGGGCGACTGGGGCAGGGCGTAGAACTCGCCGGGGTGCACGCGGCTCGGTACGAGGTAGTCGCGCGCGCCTTCCGGCGTGGATCGAGTCAGAATGGGCGTTTCGATCTCCCAGAACCCCTGCCCGTCGAAGTACTCGCGCACGGCCATCGTCACGCGATGCCGCAGCCCGAGGTTCTTCTGCAGCACCGGCCGACGAAGGTCCAGGTAACGATGACGCAGGCGCAGTTCGTCGGACGCCGCGACCTCGTCCGCCACGACGAAAGGCGGCACCTTGGCCTCGCTCAGGACCTTGAGCTCGGCTGCCTGCACCTCGATGTCGCCGGTCGGCATCTTCGGGTTGCGCGCGTCGGCAGCGCGCGGGCGCACGAGGCCCTTGACGCCGATGACGAACTCCGCGCGCAGCCGCTTGGCGCGTTCAGAGAGCTCGGGCGTGTCGAAGACGATCTGGGTCAGGCCCCCCCGGTCGCGCACGTCGACGAATACCAGCGCGCCGAGGTCCCTCAGCCGGTGAACCCAACCGAGCAGGAGCACCTGCTCGCCGGCGTGTTCGGCCCGCAGCGCGCCGCACGTGTGTGTCCGCGACCAGTCGCCCAGCTTGTCAACCACGTCCGACCTCCGTCAGGCCGGCCCGAACCTCGCGCACGTGCGCGACCGCGCCCGCCCGGGGCACCGCGCACTGCTCGCTCGTGGCCATGTCCTTGATCGTGACCTCTCCACGCTCGAGCTCGTTCTCGCCGATGATGAGCGCCAGGGCAGCACCGCAGCCGGTCGGCGCGCTTCATCTGCGACTTGATGCTGCGGCCCTCGTATTCCATGTGCGCTTCGAAGCCAGCCGCGCGCAGCTCCCGCAGGAGCGCGATGGCCGATTCGCGCGCCGGGTCGCCCATCGCCGCCACGAACAGGCGAAGGCCCGGGCTCGATGCCGCGGACTCGGGCATCGCAAGAACGAGCCGCTCGATCCCTGCGGCGAATCCGATGCCGACCCGATCGGGGCCTCCGAGCTGCTTCACGAGGCCGTCGTAGCGGCCTCCGCCGAGGATGGCGTTCTGCGCGCCCAGGTTCCCCGCCAGGATCTCGAAGGTCGTGCGTGTGTAGTAGTCGAGTCCGCGCACCAGGCGGTGCGAGACAAGGTATGGGATGCCGAAGGCGCCCAGGTACCGCTCCACCGCCGCAAAGTGAGCGCGGCACTCCTCGCACAGGTAGTCGACCGAGTGCGGCAGGCGATCGATGATGGCCTGGTCCCCGGGGACCTTGCAGTCGAAGATGCGCAGCGGATTGGTGGCCGCGCGCCGCTGGCAATCGGCGCAGAGCAACGCGACGTCTTCGCCGAGCGCGTTGACGAGCGCCGCGGAAAAGGCCGGGCGGCACACCGGACAGCCCACCGAGTTGACGAGCAGCTCGACGCTCGTGATGCCGAGCTCCCCGACGAGCGTCCAGGCGAGGTCGATGACCTCCGCGTCGATGGCCGGATCCGCCACGCCGAACACTTCGACGTCGAGCTGGTGGAACTGGCGGTAGCGCCCCTTCTGCGGGCGCTCGTACCGGAACATCGGCCCCATCATGTAGATCTTCGGCACGGCCATGTTCTGCTCGAGGCTGTGCTCGACGAACGCGCGCACCAGGCTCGGGGTCGCCTCCGGGCGGAGCGTGACGTGTTCGCCCCCTTTGTCGGTGAACGTATACATCTCCTTCTGGACGATGTCGGTCGTCTCGCCCGTTCCCTTGGCGAACAGTTCCTCGCGCTCGAGGATCGGCGTGCGCACCTCCGCGTAGCCGTAGCGCTCGAACACCCTGCGCGCCACCGACTCGACGCGTTGCCAGCGCTCGACTTCCCCCGGCAGGATGTCGCGAGTGCCTCGGATCGCGGATATCATCAGGAACCTCGGTTCACGCCCGGCCATCAGATCTTCGGCAGCGTCACCTGCCGCTGCGCCTGGTACTTCCCCTTCTTGTCACTGTACGACACGGCGCACTCCTCGTCGCTTTCGAAGAAGAGCACCTGCGCGATGCCCTCGTTCGCATAGATCCGGGCCGGCAGCGGCGTCGTGTTCGAGATTTCGAGCGTGGCCGTCCCCTCCCACTCGGGCTCGAATGGCGTCACGTTCACGATGATCCCGCACCGGGCATAGGTGGACTTTCCCAGGCAGACCGTCAGCACGTTGCGCGGAATGCGGAAGTATTCGACCGTGCGGGCCAGCGCAAACGAGTTGGGCGGAATGATGCAGGTCTCCGCCTTGATGTCCACGAACGACCTGGGATCGAACTGTTTCGGATCGATCAGCGTGTTGTTGATGTTCGTGAAGACCTTGAACTCGTCGGCGACCCGGATGTCGTAGCCGTACGACGACACACCGTAGGAGATGACGCCCTCGCGCACCTGGCCCTCGACAAACGGCTCGATCATCCGGTGCTCGCGGGCCATGCGTGCGATCCACCGGTCGGATTTGATGGCCATCGGCTCTCGCGTCTCCTTCGAATCCGGTGCCCGGCGCGGAACCTCTCCGGTCACCGCCGAGCGATCGTGAGTATCACCGTGACGGCCAGGCTGATTAGGACCGACGTCGTCAGCGGAAAGTAAAACGTGAAGGACCCCCGCCGGATGACGAAGTCGCCCGGAAGTTTGCCGACCGGGACGCCCCACCAGAGGAGGAGCCCGGCGCCGAGCGCCAGGACGCCCACGAGCACCAGGAGCTTTCCAAGGGCCATGCGAGTCCTGTCCCCTCTGCTGCCTGCGGCCCGAACGCCGCTCATCCGGCGGGCGCGGGCCCCGACGTACTCGTTGTCACCGAGCTAGACGTGAAGGTCGATTCCGGGAAAGAAGTACCCGAGTTCGAACGCCGCCGTTTCGGGAGCATCGGATCCGTGCGTCGCGTTGCGTTCGATCGACGACCCGAACCGGTTGCGAATCGTGCCGGGCGAGGCCTTGGAAGGATCGGTCGCGCCCATGACGTCGCGCCACTTCTTGATGGCACCCTCGGACTCGAGCGCCAGCACGACGGAGGGTCCCGACGACATGAAGCTCGTCAGGGACGCGAAGAACGGGCGCTCGCGATGGACGGCGTAGAAGCCTTCGGCGTCCCGCTTGCTCAATCTGACCAGGCGCATCGCCTTGATGCGGAATCCACTCTCTTCGATCTGCTGGAGAATCTGCCCCGTGAGCCGGCGCTCGACGGCATCGGGCTTGATGATGGCCAGTGTCGTTTCCATATTCGACCGATTATAGCAACAAGGCGCGGCGCGCATGCGGGCGCCAGGCCGGAGCGCGCGGCCCTGTGCTCGCTGCGGCGACCGACGGCGTGACTCGGGCGCCCCTGGCGCCATGGCGGGAGCTTGCGCCAGCCTTATCGCAGGCCGTCCATGATCTCGTTCAGATCGTCACGCGAGGGCCGGGTCTGCGCCTCGGCCAGCATGGAGAGCGGCTCGTCCACGGTATTCAGCTGATCGATAAAGCTCGCCCGGTCCGGCTCGACGAAGAGCAGGCCCGTCGCGAACTCCCCTCGTGCCGTCGTGTCGTGTAGCAGCGTCAGAGCGGCAATCCGGCTCGTCGGGTCGTAGGTCTCTTCGAGCTTCTTCAGCAGGACCTTCGAGCCGTCGTGCAACGTCACCTCGCGGGTCGTTCCCGGGTCGTAGTCCACGGTGATGTCCTGGAAGAACGGCACGAAGGTCACTTCCCCGAGCACGTCGTCGTGATCCTTCACGTAGGCGTAGCTCTTGGTCGAGCCTTCGTGGTCGTTGAAGGTGACGCAGGGCGACAGCACGTCCAGGAACGCGGTGCCGTTGTGCGCGATCGCGGCCCTCAAGAGCGCCGCCAGCTGCTTCTTGTCGCCGCTGAAGGACCGCGCTACGAAAGTCGCGCCAAGCTCGATCGCAAGCGCGCAGAGATCGAGCGCCGGCAGCTGGTTCACGACGCCGTTCTTCAGCGCAGAACCCGGGTCAGCCGTCGGCGAGACCTGGCCCTTCGTGAGGCCGTAGACGCCGTTGTTCTCGACGATGTAGATCATCGGGAGATTCCGGCGCATCAGGTGGACAAAATGCCCGGCGCCGATGGCACCGGTGTCGCCGTCGCCGCTGACGCCTATCGCGAGCAGGTGCTTGTTGGCGAGGACCGCCCCCGTCGCGATGGCCGGCATTCTCCCGTGCACCGCGTTGAAGCCGTGAGAGGAGCCCAGGAAATACGCCGGGCTCTTGCTCGAACACCCGATGCCGGACAGCTTGACGACGCGCGACGGCTCGACGCCCATCTCGAAGAACGCTTCGACGATGCGTTCAGAGATGGCGTTGTGGCCGCAGCCGGCGCACAACGTCGTCTTGGAGCCCTTGTAGGCCTGGACTTCGAGGTTGATGCGATTGAGCTTCCGCCCGGCAGAAGCCGGCGTGCCCGGAGCGTCCGTCGCCATCTAGAGTCTGCCTCCTGCGACAGCCTTCGGCCGGGCCGGGAACGCAGCTCGAGCCTCGGCTTCCTGCGCGCGAATCTCGTCGGACACCGACCGCGCATCAATCGGCAGCCCGTTGTAGTGCAGCACGCTTCGGAGCTTCGCCGCGCTCGGCGCGGTCAGATCCTGTTTCAGCAGGCTCAGCATCTGGGCGTCGCGGTTCTGCTCGACCACGTAGACGCGGGCGTGGCGGCTGAGGAACCGCTCGACCTCGTGGGTGAACGGGTAGGATCGGAGCCGGAGGTACGAGGTTCTGATCCCGGCGTCGAGCCGAAGCTGATCCCGCGCCTCGACAATCGCCCAGTGGCTCGTGCCGTACGCGAGGATGCCCACCTCGGCCTCCTGGTCGAAGTCGATGACCTCCCGTGGCACGAGCTCGCGGGCGGTCTCGAACTTCCGCGCGAGCCGGTCCACGTTTCGGACATACTCGTCTGGCCGCTCGCTGTATTGCCCCATGGCGTTGTGGCCCGACCCGCGATTGAAGTACGCAGGCATGCCGTCGCCGGGCACTGAACGCCAGGGGATGCCGTCGCCATCGACGTCCACGTAGCGGCCCCAGGACCCGATCTTCGCGATCGCCTGCGCGTCGAGGCGCTTGCCCCTGTCCATCGGCTGTGCGGGATACGGGAACGGCTCGGCCATCCACGTGTTCATGCCGAGATCGAGATCGGACATCACGAAGACAGGCGTCTGCAACCGGTCCGCAAGGTTGAACGCCTCGAGCGTCAGCGAATAGCACTCTTCGGGCGAGCTCGGGATGAGGAGCACGTGCTTCGTATCGCCATGCGAGAGCACGGCCGTCGACAGCATGTCGCCCTGTGCGGTGCGCGTCGGCAGGCCGGTCGAGGGCCCGACGCGCTGCACGTCCACGACGACAACCGGCACCTCGGAGTAGTAGGCCAGGCCGGCGAACTCGGACATCAGCGAGATGCCGGGGCCCGAGGTCGAGGTCATGGCGCGCGCGCCCGCCCACCCGGCGCCGATGGCCGTGCCGATCGAGGCCAGCTCGTCCTCCGCCTGGACGATGGCGAAGGTCGCCTTGCCGGTGGACTTGTCCGTACGGTACTTCCCCATGTACTCGATGAGCGTCTCGCAGACCGACGAGGACGGCGTGATCGGGTACCACGTGACGACGGTCACCCCGGCCATCATGGCGCCGATGGCGGTGGCGGCGTTGCCCTCGATCATGATCTTGCCGGCGGTCTCGTTCATCCTCCGGACGCGGAACGGATCGCGCTTGACGAGGTTCCGCTCGGCAAATTCCACGCCCGCCGTCAGGGCCGCGAGATTGAGCGCGACGGCTTTCGGCTTCTTGCCGAGCTGCCTGTTCAGCGCCTTCTCCATCTCCTCGATCTCGATGCCGAGCAGCTGCGCGAGGACGCCGTCGTAGATGAGGTTCTTCACGAGGCGGCGCAACTTGGCGTCCGGGCAGACCGGGGCGACCAGCTTGTCGAATGGCACCGGGTAGAACGTAAGGTCGGAACGAACCGAGTCCAGCCTGAGCGGCTCGTCGTAGACGACGGCCGCGCCGGGCCGAAGGCCACGGACGTCCTCCTGGGCGGTCTCGGGATTCATCGCCACCAGGAGGTCGATTTCCTTCTTGCGGCCGATGTAACCGCGCGGGTTCGCCCGAATGGTGTACCAGGTCGGAAGGCCCGCGATGTTCGACGGAAACAGGTTCTTGCCCGAGACCGGGATGCCCATCTGGAAGAGCGAACGAAGGAGGACGAGGTTGGCGGTCTGGCTGCCGGATCCGTTGACGGTCGCGACCTGGATGCTGAAGTCGTTCTCGATTTCTTTCACGGCGGAAGCGGGTTGCGACAGAGCCTCGACCTCTTTGGCAGCTGACATGCCTGGCCCCATGAAGACGGCGCCGCTCGGGCGCGGGAAGACCCCTTGGCGCCGGTCCCGGGCGCTCGAGGCCTTCGTGTTTCACATTCTCACACTAGTACTATCAGTATAACATGCTCATCGCGTGGGCACTCCGCGTGGCGGTGGCCCGCCCGACGAACGGGGGTCTGATGCCGCAGCCGAATCGAGGCGGATGGAAAACCTGTTCCCGCGGCCACAAGTACCGCGGCACGGCCTCCTGCCCCACGTGATGGCCGGGCAGGACGCGGCAGGATGCCGCGCAGAGGGTCACGCGATCCCGCCGCGCGTCGGCTGGCGGCAAATCGCGCCGAACCGATTAGTCGTTCAAGCCAGCGTCGTGAGCAACCAGGGAGGAACCGATGCGGCAATCGGCGGGAGTAGAGTCGTTTCTGATTCTCGTCGGCGTCGCCAGCCTGCCCGCGGGCGACAACGGCGAGATTCGGGACCTGTTCGTGTTCGGAGTGAGCTCGCTCGAGGAGGCGCAGGCCCGCTAAACCGTCGGCGGGGATCCGTCCCGGGGTTCCCCGCCGACCAACCGGACCGTCCTACTTCTTGAGCGCCTCCACCATCGCCCGACCAATTTCAGCCGGACTCCTGACGACTCGCACGCCGGCCGCGGTCAGCGCCGCCATCTTCTCGGCGGCTGTGCCCTTCCCTCCGGCGATGATGGCGCCGGCATGGCCCATCCGGCGTCCAGGGGGCGCCGTCTGACCGCAGATGAAGCTCACGACCGGCTTCCTGACAGTCTTCTTGATGAAAGCGGCTGCTTCCTCCTCGGCCGTGCCGCCGATCTCGCCGATCATCACGATGCCCTCGGTCTCCGGGTCGCCCTGGAAGAGCGTCAGCGCATCGATGAAGTTCGTCCCGATGAGCGGGTCGCCGCCGATGCCGATGCACGTCGTCTGACCGAGGCCGAGGTGTGTCAGCTGGTGGATCGCCTCGTAGGTCAGCGTTCCGCTGCGCGAGACGATGCCGATGCGGCCTTCCTTGCAGATGTGAGCCGGGATGATTCCGGCCTTCGCCCTGCCCGGTGAGATGAGGCCCGGGCAGTTCGGCCCGATGAGGCGCGTCTTCTTCTCCTTCAGGACGGCCATCACGCGCATCATGTCCAGCGTCGGGATGCCCTCGGAGATGCACACGGTCAGCGCCAACCCGGAGTCGGCCGCCTCGAGGATCGCATCCGCGGCAAACGCCGGCGGCACGAAGCTCACGCTCGCGGTGGCGCCGGTTTTCGCGACGGCCTCCGCCACGGTGTTGAAGATCGGCCACCCCTCGTGCGTCGTGCCGCCCTTACCGGGAGACGTGCCGCCGACGACATTCGTACCGTATTGCGCGGCCTGCTTCGCATGAAACGTACCCTCGCGGCCGGTGAGGCCCTGCACCAGCAGGCGCGTGGACTTGTCAATCAGCACAGACATGTTGTCCCCCTCACCCGCGCGCGAGCGCGACCACCTTGTTGGCACCTTCGTCCATCGCATCGGCCGTGGTGAAGTTCAGGCCGCTCTCGCGGAGCAGCTGCTTCCCTCTCTCCACGTTGGTGCCTTCCATGCGGATGACGATCGGCACCTGCACGGAGAGTTCCTTGACAGCCGCCACCACGCCTTCAGCCAGCACATCGCAACGGAGAATCCCGCCGAAGATGTTGATGAAGACCGCCTTCACGTTCGTGTCAGACATCAGGATTTTGAAGGCGTTGCGGATCTGCTCGGCGGTGGCGCCGCCGCCCACGTCCAGGAAGTTCGCCGGCTCCCCGCCCGCGAGCTTGATGATGTCCATGGTCGCCATCGCCAGGCCCGCGCCGTTGACCATGCAGCCGATCGTGCCGTCGAGGCGGATGTAGTTCAGCGAGAACTTCGACGCCTCGACTTCGAGCGGATCCTCCTCGCTCAAGTCCCGCAGCTCCCGGAGGTCGGGATGGCGGTAGAGGGCGTTGTCGTCGAAGTTCATCTTCGCGTCGAGCGCGAGCAGGGTGCCGTCCTTCGTGACGATGAGCGGGTTGATCTCGACGAGCGAGGCATCGGTGGCCTTGTACGCCTCGTAGAGCGCCAGCATCATCTTGACGGCCTGCTTCACCGAGGGTCCCTCGAGGCCGAGCGCGAAGGCGAGCTTCTGCGCCTGGAACGCCTCGAACCCCGCGGTCGGGTGGATGTACTCCTTGAAGATGAGCTCCGGCGTCTCGGCAGCGACCTTCTCGATTTCCATGCCGCCGGCGGAGCTGACCATGACGACCGGCCGGCCGGCGGCGCGGTCGAGGACGAGGCCGAGATAGAGCTCGCGGGCGATCTGCAGGCCCTGTTCGATGAGGACGCGCTGCACGATCTTGCCCTCGGGGCCCGTCTGGTGCGTCACGAGTTTCATGCCGATCATGGCCGAGGTCAGGCTCGCGACCTCCTCCATGGTCTTGGCGATCTTCACTCCCCCGCCCTTGCCGCGGCCGCCGGCGTGGATCTGCGCCTTGACGACGACGGGCAGGCCGAGACGCTGCGCGATGGCGACGGCTTCGTCGGCGTTGAACGCCACCTCACCGCGCGGCACCGGCACGCCATACTTGGCGATGACTGCCTTTGCCTGGTATTCGTGGATTTTCACTGGGTGTCGGGTCTGACGGGCCCAAAGGAGAAAGGTCACGTCGCAGGTGCGAAGGGGCCCGCCGTCCACTTCGCCACGACGTTCGGGGAGCCAAGTGCTTCGACTCGCCTGCGCGCGCGTGCGAGCGCTCGCTCAGCACTTGCCCTGAGGGGCTCGAACACCTCCGTATTCGAGCATCGAACGGGCAAGCCAACTGGTGATGCTATCCACCGACGGTCGCGGGCGTCAAGCCTTGGGTTCGCCGGCGAGCCGTCGTCGGACCGTGCGCGGCGCAGGTAGAATGGCGGCGACCGATTCGCGGAGGAGAAATCATGCTCACCACGCAGGTCCCACGCGCCCGGCATCGCCTGTCTCGGCGGGCGGTCGTCACGTCGCTCATCCTCGTCACCGGGGCGCTCGGAATCGAAGCGCAGAAGCCGAAGGTCGTGAAGCCTGGGCCAACCGCCGCGACCGCGGCGCCGGCATCTCACTATTTTCCAGATCGATTCGACTGGCAGCGAAAGCCGCCGGCCGAGGTGGGCATGGATGCGGCAAAAGTCGATGACGCCGTGAAGTTCGCCGTCGCGAACGAGAATCCGTCCACGAAAGACCTCACGCTCGACCTCGCGCTGACCTTCGGAGCGCGCGAACCGTTCGACACGCTGATCGGACCGGCGAAGGAGCGGGGACCGGCGAGCGGCCTCATCGTGCGCCGAGGCTACATCGTCGCCGACTGGGGCGACCCGAGTCGCGTCGACATGACGTTCAGCGTGACCAAGAGCTTTCTGTCGACCGTCGTGGGGCTGGCCTGGCAGAAGGGGCTCATCCGCGACGTCAACGATCTTGCTCGCGGTTATATGCCCGTGCCCGGATATTTCGAGGGGCATAACGCCACGATTACGTGGGATCACCTCCTCCGCCAAACGAGCGACTGGCAGGGCACGCTGTGGGGCAAACCCGACTGGGCCGACCGCCCGGAAGGGGCCCGGCCGTCTGACTGGCCGAACCGGAAGCTGTCCGAGCCCGGCACGCGTTACAAGTACAACGACACGCGCGTGAACCTGCTCGCGTATCTCACGCTGCAGGTCTGGCGCCGGCCGCTGCCGGTGGTGCTTCGCGAGGAAGTGATGGATCCGATCGGCGCGTCCAACGCCTGGCGCTGGCACGGCTACGAGAACTCGTGGATCGAGCTCGATGGCCAGCGCGTGCAGTCGGTGTCTGGCGGCGGGCATTTCGGTGGTGGCATGTTCATCAGCGCCTCGGACATGGCGCGCTTCGGCTATCTCTTCCTGCGCGACGGCCGATGGAAGGATCGCCAGATCGTGTCTGAGGCCTGGATCAGGATGGCGCGCACGCCCGGACCGGCCAACGCGGGTTACGGGTTCATGAACTGGTTCCTGAATACGAAACGCCAGGCGTGGCCTTCGGCGCCGGAATCCGCGGTCTGCTTCGTCGGCAGCGGCCAGAACATCATCTACATGGACTGGGAGAACGATCTCGTCGTCGTCGTGCGATGGATCGGAGGCGGCAGCGCGCTCGACACATTCCTCGGAAAGGTCATCGGCGCGGTGACGCGTTGAGCCCCGCGCGAGAGCGCCCGTGCTTGCCTCGTGATCGAGCCAGACACTACAATTTCCGCCAGGACTCTCCCCGCGAATTTCACGCCGAGTCCCCCTATGCTCGCGCACCGGGTGTCGTCCAACCACGGGCTGGAGATCAACATGGCACCGCCCCAATCGTCGCTCTTCTCCACTGTCACGACGAAAGTCCTCATCGCGTTGACCGGCTTGTTTCTCGTGCTGTTCCTGTGCCTGCACCTGGCCGGCAATCTGCTGCTCTACTTCGGTCCGGCCACCTTCAACGCGTATTCCCACGCACTCATCTCGAATCCGTTCGTCATCCCGGCTGAAATCGGTCTGCTGGCGATCCTCGTCGTCCACGTGCTCGAGGCCGTGACGATGTGGTGGACCAACCGTGGCGCGCGGCCCATCGCGTACGAGACGAAACGGTGGGCCGGCGGAGCCAGCCGCAAATCGCTCGCCTCGGCCACGATGATCTGGACGGGATCGGTCACTTTCGTATTCGCGGCCGTCCACGTGGCGACCTTCAAGTACGGTCCGTGGTACACGACCTCCATCCACGGAGCCCCGGGGCGTGACCTGTACCGGATGGTGATCGAAGCCTTCCGTCAACCGCTCGTAGTCGGCTTCTACGTGCCCTGCATGGCGCTGGTCGGCTTCCACTTGTGGCACGGGTTCGCGAGCGCGTTCGAGTCGCTCGGCGTGAACCATCCGAAGCTGACGCCCCGGATCCTGGTCGTGGGCAAGGCGCTCGCGCTCGTCATCGGCGCGGGCTTCTTTTCGATTCCCATTGTTCTCTTCATCCTGGGGGGCCGCTCATGAGCGCCGAGCCTCGTTTTGCACCCGCAGGAACGCGCCAGCTCGACGCGCGCATCCCCTCGGGACCGCTGACCGGGAAATGGGACCGCTACCGGTTCGAAGCCAGGCTGGTCAATCCGGCCAACCGGCGAAAATTCACGGTCATCGTTGTCGGCACCGGCCTGGCGGGAGGGGCCGCGGCGGCGACGCTCGGCGAAGCCGGGTACAACGTCCTCGATTTCTGCATCCAGGACAGCCCCCGGCGCGCGCACAGCATCGCGGCGCAGGGCGGCATCAACGCCGCGAAGAACTACCGGAACGACGGGGACAGCATCGAGCGGCTCTTCTACGACACGGTGAAGGGCGGCGATTACCGCGCCCGGGAAGCCAACGTCTACCGGCTCGCGCAGGTCAGCAACCACATCATCGACCAGTGCGTCGCCCAGGGTGTCCCATTCGCGCGTGAGTATGGCGGGCTGCTCGACACCCGATCCTTCGGTGGCGCACAGGTCTCGCGCACCTTCTACGCTCGTGGCCAGACCGGCCAGCAGCTCTTGATCGGCGCCTACCAGGCGCTGATGCGGCAGGTGTCGGCGGGGTCGGTCAGGATCCTCCCGCGGCACGAAATGCTGGACCTGGTCGTCATCGACGGCCGCGCGCGCGGCATCATCGCCCGCGACCTGATGACAGGCGCCATCGAGCGGTATGACGCGCACGCGGTGGTGCTGGCGACAGGCGGCTACGGCAACGCCTACTTCCTGTCCACCAACGCCGTGAACTCCAACGCCACCGCGATCTGGCGCGCCTACAAGCGCGGCGCGCTGTTCGCGAATCCTTGCTTCACGCAGATTCATCCCACGTGCATCCCGGTGTCCGGCGATCACCAGTCGAAGCTCACGCTGATGAGCGAGAGCCTCCGAAACGACGGTCGTGTGTGGGTGCCGAAGCAGGCGGGTGACAGGCGCCCTGCGTCGCAGATACCCGAGCACGAGCGCGACTACTACCTGGAGCGCCGCTACCCGACGTTTGGCAACCTGGTGCCCCGCGACGTGGCCTCCAGGGCCGCCAAGGCGGTCTGCGACGAAGGCCGCGGAGTCGGCGCCACGGGCCTGGCCGTCTACCTCGACTTTGCGGAAGCGATCTCGCGGCTGGGCGAGGACGTCATCCGCGAGCGGTACGGCAACCTGTTCCAGATGTACGAGAAGATCACGGACGAGAATCCGTACAGGACGCCGATGCGGATCTACCCCGCCATCCACTACACGATGGGCGGCCTGTGGGTCGACTATCACCTGATGTCGACGATACCAGGTCTCTTCGTGCTCGGCGAGGCGAACTTCTCCGATCACGGCGCCAACCGCCTCGGCGCGAGCGCCCTGATGCAGGGGTTGGCCGACGGATACTTCGTGGCGCCGGCGACGATTCCCCACTACCTCGCCAGCGCACAGCTTTCCACGGTCTCGATCGAGCACGACGCATTCCGGGAAGCCGAGTCCGCCGTCAAGGCAGGCATCAGCCGTCTCCTGTCGATCAAGGGATCCAGGACGGCGCGCGACGTTCACCGATCGCTCGGACAGCTGATGTGGAACGAGGTCGGCATGGGCCGGAACGAAGCGGGCCTCAAGCGGGCCCTCGCGGGGATTCCCGCGTTGCGCGAGGAGTTCTGGTCGTCGGTTTCCGTGCCGGGCGCGGGCGAGGAGCTCAACCAGGCACTCGAGTACGCCGGCCGCGTCGGCGACTACCTGGAGCTCGCCGAGCTCATCGCGCTCGACGCGCTCGAACGGCGCGAATCGTGCGGCGGGCATTTCCGGGAGGAGTACCAGACGCCGGAGAACGAAGCGCTTCGCGACGATGAGCACTTTGCGCACGCCTCGGCGTGGGAGTATCCCGGGCCGGGCAAGCCCCCGATACGGCACACCGAGACCTTGTCCTTCGAGTACGCCAAACCCAGTCAGCGAAGCTACAAGTAGCCCCGAGATCATCATGAAAACGATGAACCTGAATCTGCTCGTCTGGCGGCAATCCAATCCCGCCGATCCCGGACGGATGGTTCCGTATAGAGCCGAAGGCATCTCCTCCGAGATGTCGCTCCTCGAGATGATCGACATCGTCAACGAGGGGCTCATCCGGAAGGGCGAGCGGCCGATCGCGTTCGACTCCGACTGCCGCGAAGGCATCTGCGGCATGTGCAGCCTCGTGGTCAACGGCGTCCCGCACGGCCCCGACCGCGGGTCCACGGTGTGCCAGCTCCACATGCGCAAGTTCAAGGACGGCGACACCATCACGATCGAGCCGTGGCGCGCCAGGCCGTTCCCGGTGCAGAAGGACCTCATCGTGGATCGCGGCGCCTTCGACACCCTCATCGCATCGGGCGGCTACATCTCGGTCAGCACCGGGAGCGCGCCGGACGGCAACGCCATTCCGATCCCGAAGGACGAGGCGGAGCTGGCGATGGACGCGGCCGCCTGCATCGGCTGCGGCGCGTGCGTGGCGGCGTGCAAGAACGCGTCAGCCGCGCTGTTTGTCGGCGCGAAGATCTCGCAGCTCGCGCTGCTGCCGCAGGGTCACCCGGAGCGAACGCGACGAGCGCTCTCGATGGTGTCCACCATGGACAACCTCGGGTTCGGCAATTGCTCGAACGAGGGCGAGTGCGAGGCTGTCTGCCCGAAGGAGATCCCGATCTCGAACATCGCGCGCATGCGGCGCGAGTACATCAGAGCCGTGCTGTTCGGAGGGCGGTAGCGGCGGCCGCAAGACCCCGAGGAGGAGAGATGAGAACGCTGTCTCTGCTGTCAGTCCTTGTCATCGCTGCCACGGCGTCCTACGCCCAGGAAACCCCCACCGAGCGCGAAGCAGCCCGAGCCGTGCTTCAGAAGATGGGAGCCCTCGAGGCCTCGCTCGAGGTACCGAAGTTCGTGGCAACGCTGACTGCCGCGAACCCGGCCCGGGACCAGGTGGTGGCCCGTGCGAAAGAGCTAATGGACAAGGAGCTCCTCGCACTCGGGGACGACATCACCCGCCATCCCGAGATCGGATTCGTCGAGAAGCAATCGGTTGCGAAGCTGGTCGACTACCTGAAACGGCACGAGTTCGACGTGCAGGTCGGCATGGCCGGCCTCGAGACGGCGTTCGTGGCGCGCTACCATCGCAACTCGGGCGCGCCTACGCTTGGCATCATCGTCGAATACGACGCGCTGCGCGGCACCGAGCGCGCCTTCCACGGCGACCAGCACAGCACGCAGGGGCCGATCGGCATTGCCGCCGCCGTCGCGATGGCCGAATACCTCACGAAGGCCGGGCTCGCGGGCAGCGTCGTCGTCTACGGCACGCCCGGCGAAGAGATGATGCCGCCCAACGCCAAGACAGACATGTTCAAGGCTGGCGTCTTCACGGGCGCGGACGTCCTGGTGCGGAGTCACTCGAGCCTGGCGACCACTCGTCCGGCTCCTGGATTCGGCACATGCTGCATGAACATCGACGGCGTGAAATACATCTTCTCGGGCGCGCCAGCGCACCAGCTCCAGTCGTGGAACGGCCGAAATGCGCTCGAGGGGGTCATCCACCTCTTCAACAACATCGACAGTGTCCGCAGCAGCATCCGTCCCGAAGCGCGGATCCAGGGCGTCATCACCGAAGGCGGCGCCGCGCCGAACGTCGTGCCGGACCGCGCGGTCGCCGATTTCTACATTCGCTATCCGGACGAGGTCTACCTCCGGCAGGTGCGCGAGTTCGTGGACAACGCGGCCAGGGCAGCCGCGCTCTCGACCGGCACCAAGGTGAAGATCGATCACTACGGGAGCACGCGCGACGGGATCGCCGTCGCGACGCTCGGCGAGCTCGGCTTTGCCTACATGAAGATGTACGGCGCGACGAAGATCCAGCCCGAGCCGGGCAAGCCGCAGGGGTACGAGGAGACCGGCAGCGTGTCGAGCGCGATCCCCGGCCTCGGGTTCAGCGCGTTTTCGTCGAACGGAGCGGGCCACACCTACGAGATGGAGAGCGACGCGCTCGGCGAGATCGGCCACCACGGCTTCCTCGTCGACGCGCAGGCGATGACCGCCCTGCTCTTCGACTTCGCGACGCGGCCCGACTACCGCGCAGCCGTCAAGAAGGAGTTCGACGGCATCAAGGCGCTCTTCGCGGAGTACCAGGCCGCGCTCGAGAAAACCTACGGCGTGCCGAAGGTGCCGGATCCCAAGTGACCGAAACGGCGCCCCGTCGGCGCCACTCGAGACGCCGTCCAGCTCAGAACCGACCGAGCTTCACGGCGAGTGAGGCGACCGGGCCATTGAGGTCGCGAGCCTCCATCCCTGGCTGCTCCGCCCCGCCGACCAGCCGGTACGCCAGCGCGAGGTTCAGGTGGAGCCAGTCAGTGACCCGTTGCTGGACTCCGACCGCTGGCTCCAGGACGAGCATGAAGTCTGTTTCGCCGTGCTGTTCGGTGGTGCCATTCCGCACGTAGTGTGAGGCCCCGCCGCCGAAGAACGACCCGAGGGTCAGACGGGTTCGCGCGGCGGGATGAGGGGAATACTCCAGTTCCAGCCCGAAGGTCTCGAACTTGATGTCCAGCGGGCCGGACGCACCGGGTACGGTTGGCACTCGGAGATCGACTCCCCTCATCGTCCCGTACGCGCCGAAGCCGACGACAAGCGAAGGGTTGAGGTTCCAGCCACCGCGGCCGCCGGCCATCACCGCCGCCTGCTTGCTGATGACCGTGTATTTGATCACCGGGGCGCCGAAATAGCTCCGCGCCTTCTTGACCGGCTGAGGTGTCTGTTCCTGAGCCGACGAGGTCGCCGCCACGAGCAACAGTGTGGTGAGGATCGCGATCTTGCGCATAGTGGCCCCCTGAATGTTGCGATGGGGACGCTTGGGGGCACGTGGCGTGAACCGCCGATGGATTCTATGACGGAGATCGAAGCGAACTGGTTCGGCCGCCAGGATGGGCGACTCTCGATGCCGGTATTCGCCTTGCGTCTTCAGGCTACTGTCGCCTCCCGATCGGCGCCGAATACTCTCTCGCTGTTTGTCCAGCTAACGGTCGCGCTCACCCGCCGGCGCTCACGATACCACCGGCGCCGGTCGGGTGCAGCGCGGTGTTAGACAGCTCCCGTTGTTACGTGGACGTCCGGACTATTGTGGCGCGCTCAAGTTCCTACGAAAGAATGTCGCGGCCAGTCGGATGACTTCAGCAATCTCACCATGGCGTGGGTCTCCCCAGAAGGCATGCACACCAGGAGCATCGATTGGTATGAGGGTTACGGCGGCTCCCACGCTTCGGTACCTCTGCTCCATCTCCACGGAGTAGTCAAACGGGACATCAGGATCGGTTCGACTGTGCAGAAGGAGAAGAGCGGCGGAACGTCTGCTCACGTAGCTAATCGGAGACGCGGCGGCTACCGCTTCAGCCGTAGGCTGCGGAACGCCAATAAAATCCGCCACTGCTGCGAGAAACTCCGGGCTCACACCCGGCTTCCACTGCAGATTGCAGCCGCATGCCATTGACACGACGGCCTGGACGTCACTCGACGTCGCGGAGAGGCCCCCGTCTCCCTCCAAATCCTTCACCCCGCCACTCGTCCCAAGCATCGTCACCAGGTACGCGCCAGCAGATCCACCGATCGCTCCAATCGCATCGGGATTGACACCGTACTCGCCCGCGTGCGCACGCATCCAGCGCACGGCCGCTTTGGCGTCCTGGACGGCCGCTGGAAATTTCGCCTCGTCCGATGTCCTGTACTCGATCGAAGCTGCGACGAACCCCTGCATCGCCAGCCGCCCGGCGATGTACCCGAATAGCTCTTTGTCGCCAGCCCGAAACGCCCCGCCCCGCACCACGATGATCCCTGGAGCGGTGCCGCGTCGATCGGATTCAGGAGGTTGATAAATATCCAGCTTGAGCTGACGGTGGCCGTACTCGGCGTACACGAGATCGAAGATGATGTGCGGCGCAAGATAGCCCGACGCCCTCGCTCTGGCGTCGGCCTCTCGCATCAGGTCTTTTCGAGACTCGCACGCCCCGCTCAGAAGCGCGCACCCTAGCGCACATAGCGCAACCGGAATACGCGTCCTCATACTCAAATCCCGTTCGCTTCTCAGGCGGCGAACTGACCTATCTGGAGCTGTCTAACGACGACGTTCACCCGCGGCTGCGGGGCGCGAGGTCCGGCGGCTGTCGGGTGCAACGCGTGGTTAGAGGCCCTCATGTTCAAGAATGAACGTCCGGCCTGTCCTTTCGATCCATCGGACGAAGAGGTCCCGGCACTCTTGGTCCATTATCGGTCCCACCTTTTGGAGGTTGGACGGATTGAACGTGACGTCATGGATGTACTTGAAAGACCGCGCGCCGCAGATGACTTTCCGCACCTTCGCCCGCAGCATGGCGTTCTCGCACATGGGGCAGGGCCAGAGCGTCGTGTACACAGTGCAATCGGCAAATGTGTATTGGCCGAGCTGCCGCCCCGCTTCCCTGAGAACCAAGACCTCGGCGTGGGCCGTTGGATCGTGCAGCTCCGACTCTCGATTTCCGGCGCGCGCGACGATTCTGCCATTCTGAACGAGAATCGCGCCCACGGGGCATTCGCCGCGGGCATATGCCGCCTCGGCTTCAAGCAGGGCCTCTCTCATGAACGCGCGGTCATCCATGTCCGCTCCGCGTCAGTTGGTGCCTCTAACGTCTTATGGCCCGCTGGGACCAATTGCAGGACCCTGCCTGCGCATCCGGCATTGGCGCACGGCAGTCCCAGGGGACGCGGGGGCTATTGTCCCGGGCCCGCTGTTCGGCAACACCACCAACGGCGACGTCCAGCGACATGGCGCGCGTCGCGACGCTCAAGCGTCGCGACCAACGGCGGCCTTGAAAGGCCGCCCTACACTCTTCCCGCCCGGTCCAACACAAGGGCCGCCTCACATCATTCCTCGCTACCCGCCGCAACCTCGAAGGGCCCCGCTACAGCGCCGGGTGCTTCAGGTGCACGTCGGTGTGCACCTGCAGCTGGTGCGCCACCGACAGGATCGCATCGTCCGCGAACAGGTTTCCCGACGATGACTGCGCAGATCGGCTGGGGCTTGAGGTCGGGCGGCGGCTGTTCCGACCCGCCGCGGCCTCCGCCTTGCTGAGGGACGTCGAACTTGTAGGGCACGACGACGCAGGGATGGCCGGTTTGCGCATTGGCCCCGACATCGGCCGAGGGAGCGCCGATGAACATGTCGAGTTCCTTCATATACTCCGCCCACTTGGCGGTGAGCATGTAGCGGCGGCGCTGGCTCTGCACGTACTCGAAGGCACGCGTCCTGCGGCCGTTGACGAAGCGTGGATTCCAGTCCGCCGGAGCCATCGGATTGGCGGGTGGGCCGCCAGGGCCCCGTCCGCCACCGGCTTCTGCCCCTCTGCCCCCGCCGGCCGCTCCCCCTCCGCCGGGCCCCCGCCCGCCCTCGCCTCGCGCCGGAGGCTCCGGCAGGTTCGCCAGGTCGAGCCCGGTCTCCTTCGCCTTCCGCTGGACGTATTCATCGAATGCGGCCGCACCCTCCACGCCGAGCGCCCCGCCGCCGATACCGGCGACGGTCGGCCGCGGGCCGACCTCCTTGAGCTTGGCACCGAGCTCGCGCAGCTTGGCCACAACCTCCTTCGGCGCGTTCGGGTCGATGCCGATTCGCAGTGACGCCAAAGCGACGTTCCGATTGAACTGGAACGGCGCCATGATCGTCGATGGGTCCTTCTCGTCGACGCCGTGGATCGCATTGAAGACCATCGCGCAGTCCTCGACCGTGCGGCAGATCGGGCCCACCCGGTCCATCGACCAGGCAAGCGTCATCGCCCCGACACGGCTGACGCGGCCGAAGGTCGGGCGCAAGGCGCTAATGCCGCAGCGAAGAGACGGCGAGACGATGGAGCCCTGCGTCTCGGTGCCAATTGAGAACGCCACGCACCCGGCCGTCGTCGCCGAGGCGGGACCGGCCGACGATCCGCTCGATCCGAGCACCAGGTTCCATGGGTTGTTCGTTCGGCCGCGGAACCACTGATCGTTCTGAGCGAAGAGCCCTGTCGCGAGCTTCGCGATGAGGACGGCGCCGGCATTCCGAAGCCGCACGATTACTTCGGCGTCTTCGTCGATGATCCGGTTCTCGAAATCCGCTGCGCCCCACGTCGTCGGAACGCCCTTGGTCGCGAAGATGTCCTTCACTCCCCAGGGCAGCCCGTGCAGGGGGCCGCGATACTTCCCCGCCTTGATCTCGGCGTCAGCCTTCGCCGCTTCCGAGCGAGCTTGCTCCTCCATGATCGTGACCGCGCAGAGCAGCATCGGATTGAGGCGCTTCAGGCGCGTGAGGAAGATGTCGGTCAGCTGCGACGAGGTAATCTTTCGTTCCTTGATGAGCGCCGACAGCCGATGGGCGGGCAGGAACGCGATCTCGTCCGGCGAGGTCGGGACCGGGCCCTTCCACGGCTCGACGGTGAACACCGCGCGATCGAACGCCGCGCGGCCGCGCTCCCGCGCCAGCTTCTCCATCAACGCGCCGGTTCCGCCCGGGTAGGGCTGGAACTGCAGCGCCGGCGCTTCGCCGTTGCCAAGCGGAACGGGCGGCGGCGGGGGCTGCTGCGCGCCCTGCGCGCGGCCTGTTGCCGGAGCGCCCCCCACCTGCGCGCCTGCCCTCTCAGCGCCAAGCGTCGTCGCGACGGCCGTCGCAGCGAGCGAGATCGCCATGAAGGTCCGGCGGTTCACGCCGGGCCGGGTTTCCTGATGCGCCTCAACGCCGTTCGGCTCCGCCTCGTCGGGTTCGATCGAATCGTCTGGTGTCGTCACGATGCCTCCTCCAGCCAACGCGATGCCTCAAGAATCATCCGGAAGGACCGAAGCATACAACCTCGCGGGCACCGGGGCCAACCGACCTCAGTCACCGGGTACTTGCTTCGCCGAACGAAGACGGCATAGAATCCCGTCCGTCCTCCGGCGCCAGAGCGCGCTGCAGCAGCCCCCCTGCGAGGACGATTCTCAGTTGGACGGGCGGTCAATGCCGCCTTCCACTGCCAGCTCACCTTTTGGCATCCCCGTGTTCTCCAAAGGAGGTCCCGCATGGCTCAAAGCCTGACCCACGATGTCCTGATTCTGGGCGCTGGGTTAGCGGGGTTGCGGGCCGCGGTCGAACTCTCGCAACGATTCGACGGACGCGTCGACATCGGCATCGTTTCCAAGGTCCAGTTGATGCGGGCACACTCGGTCTGCGCGGAAGGCGGCACCGCGGCGGTCCTGAAAACAGACGAGGGCGATTCGCTCGACCTGCACGCGTGGGACAGCGTCAAGGGATCGGACTTCCTCGCGGACCAGGACGTGGTCTGGCGCTTCGTGAAGGCCATGCCGCGGGAGATCCGGCTGCTCGATCACTGGGGCATCCCGTGGACGCGCGATTCGAACGGGCGCATCTCGCAGCGTCCCTTCGGCGGCCACTCGTTCCCCCGCGCGACGCTCGCCGCGGACAAGACCGGGTTCTTCGAGATGCAGACGCTGTACGACCAGCTCATGCGTTTCAACTGCTTCAAGCGGTACGACGAGATGTTCATCACGGACATCCTCGTCGAGGACGGCCGGTTCGCGGGCCTGCTCGGGGTGTTTGCGCCCACGGGAGAGACGGTCGTCCTCCGAGGCAAGGCGCTGCTCATCGCCTCGGGCGGCGGCGGCACGCTGTACGGGTTCACGACCTATTCTGAAACGGTGACCGGCGACGGCATGGCGATGGCGTACCGGGCGGGCCTGCCGCTCGAGGACATGGAGTTCCTCCAGTTCCATCCAACCGGCCTCGTGCCTTCGGGCATCCTCATGACGGAAGCCTGCCGGGGTGAGGGCGGCTATCTCAAGAACAACAAGGGCGAGCGATTCATGGAGCGCTACGCGTCGAGCAAGATGGAGCTGGCGCCGCGCGATATGGTCTCGCGAGCCGAGACGACGGAACTCCTGGAGGGGCGGGGCTTCCCCGGCCCGGACGGCAAGGATTACCTCCACCTCGACCTGACGCACCTGGGCGCGGACCGCATCAACCAGCGGTTACCGCTCATTCGCGAGGTCTGCATCAAGTTCATCGGCCTCGATCCGATCGAGAAGCCGATCCCGATTCGGCCCGTCGCGCACTACTCGATGGGCGGCATCGAGTGCGACATCAACGGATTGTCTCGGCTGCCGGGGGTCTGGGTCGCCGGCGAAGCCGCCTGTGTCTCGCTCCACGGCGGTAACCGGCTCGGCTCCAACTCGACGGCCGAGTGCCTCGTCTGGGGAGGCATCACCGGCGAGCAAATCGCGAAGTCCCTGGCGGGGCTTCCGCAGGCGCTGCCGGTGCCAGAGCGCCAGGTGCGTGCCCGCGCGGAGAAGATGGCCGCGCTTCGCGCCCGCAACGGTACCGAGAACCTCTACGATCTCCGGCGCGAGCTCCGCACGACGATGGACAACTGCGTCGGGGTGTTCAGGAAGCCGGACGAACTCACGAAGGCGCTCTCGACCATCCGTGCCATCCGGGAGCGATCGCTGAAGGCGCCGGTGCACGACAAGGGCACCATCTACAACTCGAATCTGTTCCACGCGCTCGAGCTCGACAACCTCGTCGATCTCGCCGAGGTGACGGTCAAGGGCGCATTGACTCGCGAGGAGTCGCGCGGCGCCCACGCGCGCCGGGACTTCCCGACCCGCGACGACGAGAAGTGGCTGAAGCACACGCTGGCGTGGCACACGCCGGACGGCCCGCGCCTGGACTACAAGAGAGTGACCATCGACACGTGGAAGCCGGTCGAACGCAAATACTGAGCCGGAGGAGGGCATGATCGAAACCAAGGGGCATCCAAACCGCCTCGGCATCTGGGGCTGGCTCGGCGGCGGCCGCTGGGGGGTCGAGCGGTATCTCTACGCGCTGCACCGGCTGACAGGCCTCGGGCTGCTGGCCTACTTTCTCCTCCATATCCTCGTGACGTCGTCACGCGCGTTCGGACGAGCGTCGTGGGAGCAGGCGATGGACAGCGTCAAGGGCCCGGTCTTCACGATCGGTGAGTACCTGGTCTTCGTGGCCTTCGCGTTCCACGCCATCAACGGGATCCGGCTCGGCCTGGTCGAGCTCGGGTTCGGCATCGGCAGGCCGATCGAACCCGTCTACCCGTACAAGACCTCGGTCGACGTGCAGCGCCCGATCGCCATCGTCGTGATGATCGCGGCAGTCGTGGTGGCCGCGCTCGGCGGCCTGAACTTCCTCAACCAGCACTGACGGGGGACCGAAGCGATGAGGGACCAACGACTCTGGACCTGGCACCTGATTGCCGGCGCGACCATCTTCATCTTCCTCGGCCTGCATATGGGCGTGATGCACCTCAACACGATGCTCGGCATCTTCAACCCGGCCGCGGACAAGGCGCCCATCGACTGGGCCAACGTCGTCAGCCGGAGCCAGTCGGCGTTCTTCGCCGTCACCTACATCGTGCTGCTCGGCGCGGCGCTTTTCCACGGGCTCTACGGGCTGCGCAACATCCTGCTCGAGCTCGGGCCCGGCAAGGCGGCGAGCAGGTTCATCAGCGCGATACTGCTTCTCTCCGGCGTCGGCCTGTTCGGGTACGGCGCGTGGGCGGCGTGGGTTTCCCGGGCGGTACCGGGCGCATAGCGCAAGAGAGAGGGTGTCCCGGGCATCCAGCAACTGAGGAGAACGATGGCGACCAACACCGACGCTGAGGTGATTCTTCGAATTCGGCGATTCGATCCCGCCACGGACACGCGGCCGCACTGGGACGACTATCGCCTGCCGTACTGGCACGGCATGACCGTGCTCGACGGCCTCAGGAAGCTCAAGGAGACGCAGGTTCCGACGCTCGCGTGGCGTTCATCGTGCCGCATGGGCGTCTGCGGGTCGTGCGGGATGTTCATCAACGGACATCCGCGGCTGGCCTGCAATACCCAGGTGACCGAGCTCGGCACGAACCTCGTGACGGTGGCTCCCCTTCCGAACTTCGACATCATTCGCGACCTGGTGCCGGACCTCGTGCCGATGTTCGAGAAGCACCAGATACTCCAGCCGCACCTCATCCGGCAGGACGCCGAGGAGTTCGCGAACCCGACTTTTGAGTACTGGCAATCGCCCCACGAGCTCGAGGAATACCTCCAGTTCTCGTACTGCATCAAGTGCGGCTGCTGCATGGCGGCCTGCCCGACGGTCGCGACCGACCCGGCCTACTCGGGCCCGATGCCGCTCGGCCAGGCACACCGCTATAACGCCGACAGCCGCGACGGCGGATTCGCTTCGCGCAAGCAGGTGCTGGCCACGTCGAACGGCCCGTGGAAATGCCATTTTGCTGGCGAATGCTCGAAGGCGTGCCCGAAGGGTGTCGACCCCGCCCGGGCGATTCAGATCATGAAGCGTCAGCTCGTGTTGGACTACCTGCGGCTCTGGAAGGGCCAGCACCCCAGCAAGGTCGTGCCGACGCCTGTTGAAGTTCGGCGCCGCAAGGACCTCGTGGACGCTCCGGCGCGCACGATTTAATCACTCCGGGAGTGATTTCCTCACATCACTCCCGGAGTCATCTACAGCGTGCTGCTCTGCCCGAAGAGCCCGTCGATGGAGAGATACCGCTCACCGGTGTCGTAACAGAACGTGAGCACGCGCGTTCCAGGCGGGCACGAGGTCAACGTCTTGGCCACGGCGGCAAGCGCCGCGCCGGACGAAATGCCGACCAGCACGCCTTCTTCCTTCGCGCACCGGACGGCGTAGTCGAACGCCTCGTCTCTCGTGACCTGAACGACCCCGTCCAGCACGTCCTTGTGCAGGTTCTCCGGAATGAAGCCCGCTCCCAGGCCCTGCAGCGGGTGGGGTCCAGGCGGTCCGCCGCTCAGAACCGCGGACGCCGCGGGTTCGACGGCCAGCACCTTCAAACTCGGAAACGACTGCTTGAGGACTTCGCCGCAGGCGGTGATGTGGCCGCCGGTGCCGACGCCGGTGATGAGGTAGTCGAATCCGCGAGGGAAGTCGTTGAGGATCTCCCGCGCCGTCGTCTGCTTGTGCACCTTGATGTTGGCAGGATTGTCGAACTGGCTCGGCATCCACGAACTCGGCGTCTCCTTCACCAGGGCTTCGGCGCGGGCAATCGCGCCCTTCATCCCCTGTTCGCGGGGCGTGAGCTCGAAGGCGGCCCCGTAGGCGGCCATCAACGTGCGCCGTTCGACCGACATCGATTCAGGCATCACCAGGATCAGCCGGTAGCGTTTGACCGCGCACACCATGGCGAGACCGATACCGGTGTTGCCCGAGGTCGGCTCGATGACCACGCCTCCCGGCGTGAGGACACCCGCGCGCTCGGCTTCCTCGACCATCGAGAGGGCGATCCGGTCCTTGATGCTGCCGCCGGGGTTGGACCGTTCCAGCTTCATCCAGACCTCGAACCGGGGATCGAACAGCCGGTTGATCCTCAGGTGCGGCGTATTGCCGATGACATCCAGAATGCTGAGGGCGTTCACGCTCGGACTCCTTGATGTCGAGGCGTCATGGTGATTCCGCGGTGCCGCGATCGAGATTGCGCACGCGGACTTCGCTCTTCTGATACACAACCGAGAACGGCGGGACGCTTCCGGTCAGCCACACGTTGCCGCCGACGACGCTGTCGTGCCCGACCGTCGTGGCTCCCCCGAGAATCGTCGCATTCGAGTAGACCACCACGCGATCCTCGATCGTGGGGTGCCGCTTGGCGGCCGACAGCGACTTGTCGACGCTCAGCGCGCCCAGGGTCACCCCCTGATAGAGCTTCGTGTGGTCGCCGATGATCGTGGTCTCCCCCACCACCACACCCGTACCGTGGTCGATGCAGAAGGAGGTGCCGATCGCGGCTCCCGGGTGAATATCGATCCCGGTCTTCT
The DNA here is from genome assembly GCA_963695795.1 of uncultured Acidobacteriota bacterium. GTDB lineage: Bacteria > Acidobacteriota > Vicinamibacteria > Vicinamibacterales > JAKQTR01 > CAVOHU01. The sequence goes on from CAVOHU010000007.1 coordinate 65,389, forward strand.
GGTGGGCATACTCGGTGAGGATGCGCGGAAACACCGGCACGCCGAGCGAATGGAACTCGTGTGCCAGACGGTAGATGGCGATCGCCAGGAATCCCGGGTAAGCCGCGATCACCTCGTCGAGGCTTTCGGCGGCGGGGTCGCCGTCATTGATGGCTTCTGCGTCCAGCCAGAGCTTGTCATCGATGGCCGGCAATGCGTTGCCGAAGGACTGAACGATGTCGGAGACCGGGAGAACGCCCTCCCCGCCGAGCGGACCGAGGATCGCGGCCAGGTCACGAAAGAGCAACTGAAGCTGCCCGGCGATTTCCTCCGCCGAGCCGTAGGTTTGAAGGGAAAAATGCGGAAAGAGCACGCCCAGGAGATCATCGACGAATCGCTTCGCCGGCCCGCTCGGCGGCACAAACGCCACGCGCGCCTGCCGGCGCTCCAGGATCCGCTTCGAGAACTCGTTCAGGTGATCCGCTGGGCGGATGCGGCTCGGACCTAACGGCCTCCGAGACGGTCTGCGCCAGTCTCCCGCCTTGTCCGCCCGCAACCCGAACCGAAGGGCCCGCTGCCTGGCCACGCATGGTATGACGCCGGGGTTCCGGCACGGGGTCCAGACTGCGCCGGCCGTACAAGGGAACGCCCGGAACGACTCGCTGGCCGTCCCGGGCGTCCCGGAACCCGCCTGACCCGTGACAAGCCGCCTTCAGGGCTACTTGGTTGCGATGACCTCGTCGGTCGTCTTCTTGACCGCTTCGACCGACTTCGCCAGAGCCGCTTTCTCGGCATCGGACAGGTCGATCTCGATGATCCGCTCAACGCCGTTCTTGCCGAGGATGACCGGCACGCCGACAAACAACCCTTTCACCCCGTACTCACCTTCGAGCAGGACGCACGACGGCACGATCTTCTTCTTGTCGAACACGATGGCCTCGACCATCTCGATGGCCGCGATGGCCGGCGACCAGAACGCGGACACGCCGAGGAGGCCGACGATCTCGCCGCCGGCCTTGCGCGTGCGCGCTTCGATGGCCGAGAGCGTCTTGTCGTCGACGAACTTGTCGACCGGCATGCCGGCGATCCGGCAGCAGCTCCGAATCGGCACCATGTCGTCGCCGTGTCCGCCGAGCACCAGGGCTTCGACGTTGTCGACCGACACGCCCGCCGCGGCAGCGACGAAATACCGGTAGCGCGCCGAGTCGAGCGCCCCGGCCATCCCCATCAGCCGGTTCTTCGGCGTCTTCATCTTCTGGTACAGCCGATAGACGATCGCGTCGAGCGGGTTGGCGATCGAAACCACGATCGCATTCGGACAGAACTGCTGGATGGCGGCGGCCACCTTGTCGGTGATCTGCAGGTTGACGGCCAGCAGCTCCTCGCGGCTCGGGAAGGTGCCATCAGGACGGACCGTTCGCGGGACGCCGGCGGTGTTGATGACGAGATCGGCGCCCTTCAGGACGTCGTAGTCCTTGCTGGCCTCGAACCTGACGTCGCTGCCGATGATGGGCGTGCCCTCGGCGATGTCGAGGCACTTGCCCTTGGCCACATCCGGGCCCTTCACGTCGACCATCGCCACGGTGGCCGCGAGCTTGCGATGGAACAGCTCCTGGGCAAGCACACCACCGATATTCCCGCCGCCGATGAGCCCGATCTTGTTCAGCATGATGTTGGTCCTCCACCGGCGAACGCGAGAGCCCCTCGCGCGTCGCCCCTTCCTGATTAAGAGTTCCTGATGATGACAGTCCCGATATCGATCGCCCCGACTACCGCCTCACGCTGTACCGCGCGCGCTGCTCCGACAGTCCTTCACGAGGGCACAGATTCGTTCTTAGGGCACATCCCGGAGCGTCACCGCCGACCTTCAACAGGAACTGTGGAAAACCCTGTGGAAGACCGCCCGCCTGAAGGCAAATGAACCGCGTGATTACGAACCGAATTGCGGTTTGCACCATCCTGGTGCGGCCACAGATCCGCTGCCAGTTGCCGCGCTCGCGCGGCCGTCCGCGATTATACCGCAAGCCCGCGGGCTGCTCGTCCGAACTTCGCCGCACCGATCAGCGGACATTCAGCCTGAGCGTGAGCGCAGTCCCGTCGGACAGGCGTCTCAAGTCGACGCTGTCCGCCTGAATGCGGACGACCTCGAACTCATCTGCAACGCGCGCGCCCTCGGTGACAAGGTAGACGTCCCGGCTCCCGGAGACGATCGCGGTTCGCACGCGGCGCTCCCCATCGACGCGCTCGGCAATCCCGACCAGTTTCCACTCCGGCTGCGGCGGCGGGCTGAGGAACGCGGCGGCGGCCGCCTCGAAGGCCGACACGATGCTCTCGGCCGCCTGTCGCGACACCCCCGCCGGGGACGAGCTTCGGAACCGGAACAGGTTTCGCCCACCCCGAGCCGAGTCACGCGGCGAAGGGCCGGCCGGCTCGAGACGGGAGACGTTGAGGAGCAGTCCCGGCGGAGGGGTCGGTCCGATGGGGCCGGATTCGGATCCACGACGCGGCGAGCGTGACCACGCGCCGCCGGCGGCCGCCGCCAGCCACGCCGCCAGCAACCCGCCTCCGACGACCAGCATGACGTTGCGGGAAGTGCTCATGGGACCGCGGACCGGATCGTAACACACTGATCCGGCGCGAGTGGGACCGGCGAGATCGCGGCCGATTCAACCTGCTCGGCCCGCCCGATCGGATCCTTGGCCGCCATGCTATGATTCGTCGTGCACCCCCGAAGCCACCCCGGTGCCGACTCGAGCACTGTCCCGCTGACCGCCGTCGCCATCATCCCAGCCCGATACGACTCGACGCGTCTCCCCGGCAAGCCGCTCGCCGACATCTGCGGCCGGCCGATGATCGAACACGTCTACCGGAGGGCGTCGCTGGTCCCCGGCTTGTCCGGAGTGGTGGTGGCGACCGACGACCGGCGGATCCTGGACGCCGTCCAGCGGTTCGGCGGCGAGGCACGCCTGACGCTCGCGACGCATCTCACGGGTTCCGATCGGATCGCGGAAGTCGCCCGCACGCTGGAGGCGGCGCTCATCGTCAATGTGCAGGGCGACGAGCCGTTCATCGAGCCGCGCATGATCGAGCAGGCGCTGGGGCCGTTTCGCTCGGAACCCGGCGTCGTGATGACCACGCTACGCAAGCGACTGACCGATGCGTCGGAGTTCGGCAATCCGAACGTCGTGAAGGTCGTCGTCGACCGGAACGGCGACGCGCTGTATTTCTCGCGGGCGCCGATCCCGCATCGGCGCGACCGCGAGCGCACGCACCTCGAGGCAGCCCTCGCCTACCGGCATGTCGGCTTGTACGCCTATCGCCGCGAGTTCCTGCTGACCCTGGCGTCGCTCGAGCCGACGCCCCTCGAGCGCCTCGAGGCGCTCGAACAGTTGCGCGCGCTCGAGCACGGATTCCGCATTCGCACCGTCGACACCTCATACGAGTCGCTCTCGGTTGATACTCCCGATGATCTCGAGCGCGCGCGCCGCATGGCGGCCGCGATGGCGCTCCAGTGAGCCAGGCATCTATGGACACGAAAACTCCGCGCAAGGTCAAGTACATCTTCGTCACCGGAGGCGTCGTCTCGGCCCTGGGCAAGGGGCTGGCTGCCGCCTCGATCGGCAGCCTGCTCGAAGGGCACGGCTACACGGTCACGCTGATGAAGCTGGATCCGTACATCAACGTGGACCCGGGCACGATGAGCCCGTACCAGCACGGCGAGGTCTACGTGACCGATGACGGGGCGGAAACCGACTTGGATCTGGGCCACTACGAGCGGTTCACCAACACGCGCACGACGCGCAACCACAACTGGACGACCGGCAAGATCTATCTCTCGGTCATCCAGAAGGAGCGGCGGGGCGATTACCTCGGCCGGACCGTCCAGGTGATCCCGCACATCACCGACGAGATCAAGCAGAGCATCCGCGGGGTTTCGCAGGACGTCGACGTCGTGATGGTCGAAATCGGCGGCACGGTCGGCGACATCGAGAGCCAGCCCTACCTCGAGGCGATCCGCCAGCTGCGGCAGGATCTCGGCCGCGAGAACACCCTGTTCATCCACCTGACGCTCGTCCCCTACATCGGCACCGCCGGTGAGCTGAAGACCAAGCCGACCCAGCACAGCGTGCGGGATCTCCGATCGATCGGCATCCAGCCGGACATCCTGCTGTGCCGGACCGACCGCCGGCTCCCGCAGGACATCAAGCAGAAGATTGCACTGTTCTGCGACGTCAGCGAGGAGGCGGTCATCACCGCGCGGGACGTGGAGTCGATCTACGAAGTGCCGCTGGCGTTTGCAGAGGAAGGCCTCGATCACATCGTGCTCAAGTACCTCCACATGCCGCCGACCGAGCGGAACATGGAGACCTGGCACGATCTGATCGAGCGGATCAAGAACCCCGAGCGCGATCTGACCATCCACATCGTCGGCAAGTATGTCGGCCTCGAGGACTCGTACAAGAGCCTGAACGAAGCCCTGTATCACGGCGGGTTTGCGCACCGGGCCAAGGTGAGGATTCACTGGGTCGAAGCCGAGGCGCTCGAGCAGGACGGCGGCGAGGCGCTGCTCGATGAGGCCGACGGGATCCTGGTGCCGGGGGGATTCGGCATGCGCGGCACGCGAGGGATGATGCGCGCCGCACGGATCGCGCGTGAACGCGGCATCCCCTATTTCGGCATCTGTTACGGATTCCAGTGGGCGGCCGTCGATTTCGCCCGAAGCGTCTGCGGCCTGGAAGGCGCGGACTCGACCGAGTGCGACGAGCAGGCGCCCTACAAGATCATCTACAAGCTGCGCGACCTGCTCGGCGTCGAGGACCTTGGCGGAACCATGCGCCTGGGCCAGTACGCGTGCGAGCTGGAACCCGGATCGCTCGCGCACCGGATCTACGGTGCCACCCTCATCCACGAACGCCACCGCCACCGCTACGAATTCAACCGGCTCTACGAATCGAACCTCGTGAACCGCGGCGCGCGCATCTCGGGCCGCTCGCCGGACGGGAAGTTCGTCGAGATCATGGAGCTGGTGGGCCATCCGTGGTACGTGGCCGTCCAGTTCCATCCGGAGTTCCAGTCGAAGCCGCGCCGGCCGCATCCGCTGTTCGCGAGCTTCGTGGAAGCGAGCCTCGCGCACCAGGCCTCGCGGCTGCTCCTGGCGGCTGGCCAGCCCGTGCACGTCGAAGTCTGACCTTGGGCTTCACGCGAACGCGAAGCGGCCCGGCATCGCCGGCAGCCCCGCGTGTCGCGTTGATGCTCGACGTATAATGTCCGGCGTGACACCGGTTGCGATCGGTCCCCACCGGCTCGGCGGCGGCCAACCGTTCGTCCTCATCGGCGGGCCGTGCGTCATCGAAAGCCCGTCGCACGCGCTCGACCTCGGTGCCGCCATCCAGCAGATCGCCGCGCGATGCGGCGTGCCCTTCGTGTTCAAGGCCTCCTTCGACAAAGCGAACCGGACCTCCTTGAAGTCGTTCAGAGGGCCGGGGCTGGAGGCCGGCCTTCGTGCGCTCGCCGACGTCAAGGCGCGCCTCGGAGTGCCGATCCTCACGGACATCCACCTGCCCGAGCAGGCGGCGCCTGCCGCCGAGGTTTCCGACGTGCTGCAGATCCCGGCCTTCCTGTGCCGGCAGACCGATTTGCTCGTCGCTGCCGCGCGGACCGGCGCCGCCGTCAACGTGAAGAAAGGCCAGTTCCTCGCGCCGCTCGATATGCGTTTCGCGATCGAGAAGGTGATGGGCAGCGGCAACGCCCGAGTCTTCGTCACCGAACGCGGCACGACGTTTGGCTACAACAACCTCGTCGTGGACATGCGCGCGATCCCGATGATGCAATCGCTTGGTGTGCCGGTCGTCTTCGATGTGACCCACAGCCTTCAGCTTCCCGGCGGCGGCGACGGCGTCACCTCCGGGCTGGCGCAGTACATCGGCACGCTGGCGCCGGCCGGGCTCGCGGCGGGCGCGGACGGGATCTTCGTCGAAATCCACGAACGCCCGGCGCAGGCCAGGAGCGACGCCCAGAACGCGCTCGCCCTGGACCTTCTCGAGCCACTCCTCAGGACGCTCGCGCGAATCGACCAGATCCGCCGCGAGTCACCACGGACATGATCGATCTCGCCCTGGCCCAGAAAGTCCTTCGCACGGAGGCGGCCGCGATCCTGGCTCTGATCGAACGCCTCGACGACCGGTTCGCCCTGGCGGTCCGGCTGCTCTTCGAATGCCGGGGCCGCGTGATCGTCACCGGCATGGGCAAATCAGGCATCATCAGCCGGAAGATCGCCGCGACGTTCTCGAGCACGGGCACGGCCGCGTTCTTCCTCCACCCCGCCGAGGCCTTCCACGGCGACCTTGGCGTGATCCAGTCCGACGATGTGGTTGTGGTCCTCTCGCAGAGCGGGGAGACCGACGAGATCGTGAGGCTGCTCGAAACCGTGCGGCGGCTCGGGGCACGCCTGATCGCGCTGACCGGATCGACCGGATCGACGCTCGGCCAGGCGGCCGACGTGGCGCTCGACTGCCACGTGAACGAGGAAGCGTGCCCGATGAACCTGGTGCCGACGGCGAGCACGACCGCGGCGCTCGCGATGGGCGACGCGCTGGCGATGACCCTGCTCGTCGAGAAGGGATTCAAGCCCGACGATTTCGCCAGCCTGCACCCGGGCGGCAAGCTTGGGAAGCGGCTGCTCCGGGTCGAGCGGCTCATGCACGAGCGTCCGGAAATGCCGGTGGTCGCCGAACACACCGCGATGCCGGAAGTCATCGAGGAGATCTCGCTGAAGCGGCTCGGCATGACCTGCGTCCTCGCGAGCGACGGCACGCTCGCCGGCGTCATCACGGACGGCGACCTGCGCCGCCACCTGACGGTGCCCGATTTCCAGCGCCGCGCCGCACGGGACGTCATGACCCGGGACCCGGTGACCATCGACCGCCACCAGCTCGCCGTCGACGCGCTCCGCGTGATGGAAGAGAAGAAGATCACCTCGCTCGTGGTCGTCGATGCCGAGGGGCGTGCCGAAGGGGTCCTGCACCTGCACGACCTCTGGCGGGTGCAGTTGTTCTAGTCCCGGGCAGGAGACACGTCGTGAGCCACTACGAGGTGCTGCTCTCGGCTACCCTGGCGCTGCTCGTCGGCATCGCGGCCGGCAAGCTCTGGGAGCGCTACAGGATTCAGGAAGGCCAGTGGATCGATCGGCGCCGGGCGCGGGAGTCGCCGCACTTCATCCTGGGCTTGAACGCCCTGGTCTCGAACCAGATCGACCTGGCGATCGAGGAGCTCACCCGGGCGGCGCGGGTGCACGACGCACTCGAGATCCAGATGATCCTCGGGAATCTCTACCGGGAGAAGGGACAGGTCGGCCGGGCGATCACGCTGCACCAGAAGCTGCTCCAGCGGCCGAAGCTCCGGAAGCTGGAACAGGCGTATGTCGTGCTCTGCCTCGGGCTCGACTACAAGCGAGGCGGATTCGTCGATCGGGCGTTCGAAGCGTTCGACGAGGTCCTCAGGCTGGACCCCGAGAACCGGTACGCGCTCGTCAACCTCGAGAAGATCAGCGAGGAGCAGCATCGCTGGCAGGACGCCTACCAGGTGCGGCAGCGCCTGATCAAAATGAGCGACGAGGCCGATCAGCCGCGGAACCGGCAGATCCTGGCATTCCTCGAGACCGAACTCGGCAAGCAGGATCTCAAGCGGATGGACTACCCGGCCGCGACCGCCCGGTTCATGGCCGCCATCGATCTCGACGTCCGCACGGTCCCCGCGCACCTGAGCCTGGGCGACGTCAAGTCGTTCGAAGGCCACGCCGGCGCGGCCGCGGAGTCGTGGGCGCGCGTCCTCGAGGTTTCGCCCGAACGGGCCTACCTGGCGTTCGACCGGCTCGAGTCGGCGTATTCGCAGAATGAGGGACGGCGCTTCGAGGAAATCTGCCGCCGCCTGATCGCGGCGGCGCCGAACGACTGGCGGGCCCGGCTGGCCCTGGCGCGGCACCTAGCTGCGCGCGGCAGCGAAGGCGAGGCCATCGAGCTGCTGCTCGAGGCCCTACCGCACAATCCCCACGGCCTGGCGATCCACCAGGCCATCTGGCACACGCTCGTCGCGCTCGGCCTGGACCGGAAGCTCGTCCAGCGCTACATCGATCTGACGCGGCAGTCGGTCTTCTATCTCGATCCGCACGTCTGCCAGCGCTGCCGCTATCGCAGCACCGAGCTGCTCTGGCAGTGCCCGCACTGCCACGAGTGGGACACGTTCGTCGAAGAACGGATCGCGCCCGCCAAGGAAGTCGAGACTGGATCCGAGGCCGGTCAGCCTAGCGGATGAACCTGATCATGGGTACGCCAGCCTGGCCTGCCGACGAGGACGACTGGGTGCCTTCGAAACCGCTGTCGCAGAGCCACCATTTCTGATTCCTGTAGACGGCGGTGAGATGGTCGATCCCGATCGTGACACCCTGTCGGCCCGTCGGTTTGTAGGTGTCGTGCCATTCGCAGACAACCGCGATGCAAGCGTCAGGCGCGGGGTCGGGCGGACTGCTGTTCCGGAACGCGCAGCTTCCTGAGAAATTCACCAGGACGTCGGTGACGGGACCGATCGCGTACGAGTTGATGTCGAAGTTCTCGCGGTTGTTCTGTACGTCCGTCAGTTCAGAGCCCTTCCCGACGAAACAGCCGTCCCAGAACTCCTGAACGACGACTTCCGGCTTGATCGCTGAGACCGAGAAGTTCGTCAGGAACCGCACCGAGAGATCCGAGACGGTCTTGACCGTGTCGACCACGTGAACGTTGGTGGTGGCCGACACGCCGACCGTCGAGATGGGATAGACCGAACGGGCCACCTCGAGCGACTTGCTCACCTTCAGGGTGAGCGGTATGTCTGCCGGCGCGGTCACCTGGGTGGGCGCCCGCCACGTGACCGATGGACCGGACCCGCTGAAGGTGCCCGCATCGGCGCTCCAGTCGAACGTCAGGTTGGCGACCGGCGTACCCGGCGAGAGCACGTTCGCGGTGACCGAGATGAGCTCACCGATATCCGCATACCCGGCGGGTTCGTTCGGGCGCGGGCCCTGGACCGTGAATCCCTGGATTTGAGGCAGCACGGCGGGCGACGGCTCGATATACGCGAATCCAGATGCCAGGGTGGAAGTCGCTGCGCCGTTTGCGACCGAAACATCGACCTGCCCTGCCCCGTGCGGTCCCGCGACTGCCAGCGCCGAAGTCGAGCTCTGCACTCGGACGTTGGTCGCCGCCGTGCCGCCGATCGTGACGGTCATGCCCGAGGCGAACGCCACGCCGGTCAGTGTCACCTCGGTCGTGCCGATGGTCGCGCCCCGATTCGGCGAAATCGCCGTGACGGTCAGAACAGGGGTGGGTGGCATGGGAGTACTGCCGCCCCCGCACCCCGCGCCGGTCAGGCCGAGCCCCACGAGGGTTAGCACACAGACGAGCCGGATGGCGGTTCGAGCGTTCATCTGAGTCAAGTCAGTATCGCACAACGGGCAAGGCGCTCCGGGACGGGATTACGCTGCCGCCTGGCTCAGCAGCTCGAGCACCTGATCGGTTCGGCGCTCGGTGTCGGCAAGGGTCCCGTCCGTCTCGATGACGTAATGGGCCAGCCGGACCTTTTCCGCGACGGGCATCTGCGCTGCGATTCTTCCGATCGCTTCGGCCTCGCCGAGACCGGTCCTCGCGCGCACGCGCCGGATCTGCTCCGCCGGATCGCACGACGTGACGACCACCCGGTCGAAGTCCCCCTGGCGGCCCGTCTCGAAGAGCAGAGGAATCTCCGCGGCGCCCAGCCGCTCGCCGGCTCGTTCGAGTGTCGCGAACCACGACATGATTTCCCGGTAGACGGCCGGATGGACGATCGCTTCGAGATCCCGGCGCGAACGGGCGTCGCCGAATACCAGCGTGCCCAGGAGGGCGCGATCGACCTGTCCGTCGGACCGGAAGATCTCCGCGCCGAACCGGCGGCGCACACGATCGGCACCATCCGTGCCGGGCGCAATCACCTGGTGCGCCACCTCGTCGGCCTCGATCACGGGCACGCCCAGGGCGCGAAGCCGATTGAGGACGGACGTCTTGCCGGTGCCGATTCCGCCCGTGATGGCAACGCGGAGCATCAGCGTGGGCCGTTCGCCTCGGCCGCGCGGACGGTGTTCGCAAGCAGCATCGCCACCGTCAGCGGGCCCACCCCGCCCGGAACGGGCGTCAGGGCTCCGGCCACGTCGACCACGGCCGGATGAACGTCGCCGACCATCAGCGAGCCGCTCTTCTTGAATGCGGCGACGCGTGGGGAGTCCGCCGGGAACCACCTGAAGACGAGGCCTGGATCGGTGACCCGCGACGTGCCGACGTCGATGACGGTGGCGCCGGGTTTCACGAATTCCGGGGTCACGAAGGCCGGCCGCCCAATCGCCGCGACGAGAATGTCCGCGGTCCGCGCGAGCGCGGCCAGCTCGCGCGTTTTCGAGTGGCAGATGGTCACCGTCGCGTGCCGATGCAGGAGGAGCAGCGCCATCGGCTTTCCGACGATGTCGCTCCGGCCGATGATGACCGCTCGCCTCCCGGCGATCTCGATCCCCGATCGATCCAGCAGCTCCATGATTCCCGAGGGCGTGCATGCGGCGAGGCCCGGCCGGTTCTGGACGAGCCGGCCGACGTTCACGGCCGTGAATCCGTCGACATCCTTCGCGGGGTCCATCGATTCGACGACCCGCGCCTCGGCGTCGGCGCCCATCGAGCCGGGCAGCGGCGACTGTACGATCATGCCGTCGATTTCCGCCAGGCCGTTGAGCCGCTCGACGAGCGCCAGGACTTCGGAGAGCGGGGCGTCGGCCGGCAGGCGCTCCAGCCGGGCGAGGATGCCCAGCTCGGCGGCGGCCTTCAGCTTGTTCCTCACGTAGAGTTCCGACGCCGGATCGTCTCCCGCGAGCACAATGCCGAGCCCGGGTGGATGCCCGCGACGCGCCGTGATCGCGGCGATGCGCGGCGCGAGCTCCGCGCGGATCTCGCGTGCCACCGTGATGCCGTCGAGGAGTCGTGCGGCCACGGGTCAGGTGCCCGGCTGCGCGCGGGCGGCCGCCAGCTCGAGCTGGCGAAGCCCGTCGACGCGCCCCAGCACGACCAGCTGATCGGAGGTCCGCATGACGGCTTCGCCCGCGGGATTGAATTCCATCCGGCCGTCCTTCCTCCGGATTCCCACCACGATCACGCCGAACCGCTGCCGGAGATTGGCGTCGACGATCGAATGCCCGGCGAGGCTGCTGCCTTCGCCGATGTTCACCTGCTCGATGGCCAGCTCGAGGTTCTCGGAGCTCGTGGCGATGGCGAAAAAATCGACAACCGCCGGCCGGATCGCGGTCTGCGCCATCTGGGAGGCGCCGATCCGGGATGGCGACACCACGCGGTCGGCGCCGGCCCGCATCAGCTTGCGCTCGGCATCCTCGGATTCCGCCCGGCCGATGATGTAGAGGTCCGGCCTGAGGACGCGCGCGCTGAGCACCGTGTAGACGTTCTCGGCGTCGCTGCCGACGGCCGTGATGAGCCCCCGCGCGCGCTCGATCCAGACGCGCTTCAGCACGTCCTCGCGCGTCGCGTCGGCCAGGACGGCGAGCCCGCCGCCCTCGATGACCTCGTGCACCCGTTCGGCGTCACGCTCGATGACGACATACGGCACGTGCTGCTTCCGGAATTCCTCGACGATCGTGCTGCCGATCCTTCCGTAGCCGCATACGATGAAGTGATCCTTGAGTCCTTCCAGCATACGGGCCCGTCGCCGCTCGGCGAGCTTCTTGTGGAGGCCCCCCTCGACCACCACGGAGGCGAGCAGCGTGAAACTGTAGAACGCCGTCCCGACCCCGGCCGCGGTCAGCACCACCGTGAAGGCCTGCCCGGACCGCGAGAGGCGGTGGACCTCGCTAAATCCGACGGTGGTAACCGTGATCACCGTCATGTAGAACGCGTCCCACGCGTTCCACCCCTCGATCACCACGTAGCCGATTGTACCGCCGGAAATGACGAGAAACAGAAGGGCGGCCGCCAGCCGCGGCCCGACCAGCCGCACTCGACCTCCGCCCTTCTCCATGACGCCCGGGCGCTACTTGCCGCCCGCCTCGAGCCGCTTGCGCAGCGCACTGTGGCGGTAGCCGTAGCTGAAGTAGATCAAGATGCCGATGGCCATCCAGATCACCAGCCGCAACCATGTCGCCAGCGGAAGACTGGCCATCAACGCCAGCGCCACGAGCGCGGAGAGGATCGGCACCACCGGAACGAACGGCGTCCGGAACGGCGCCTTGACGTCGGGACGGTTCTTCCGCAGGAAGATGATCCCGAGCGAGACGATGACGAACGCGAGCAGGGTCCCAACGCTGACCAGCTCGCCGAGAATGTCGATCGAGACGAAGCCGGCAAACAGCGCCACTGCGACTCCAGTGACGATGGTCGTGATGTGGGGAGTCCGGAACCGCGGGTGAATCTGCTTCGCCCACGCGGGCAGCAGGCCGTCGTTGGCCATCGAGTAGAAAATGCGCGGCTGACCGAGCATCATCACGACCATGACCGAGCTAAGGCCGGCAATCGCGCCGAGCTTGACCAGGAAGGGCATGATGCTGAAGAGGCCGGCCCACCCCGTGCCTGTCGCTGACACGCGCGCCGCGTCGATGGCCACCGCCATCGGGGCCGAAACGCCGAGGCTCGTGTACGGCACGAGGCCGACCATCACGAGCGAGACGGCGACGTAGAGGACCGTGCAGATGACGAGCGAGCCGAGGATGCCGATCGGCATGTCACGCTGCGGGTTCTTTGCCTCCTGCGCGGCCGTCGAGACCGCGTCGAACCCGATGTAGGCGAAGAAGATCACCCCCGCGGCCCGCGCGATCCCACTCCAGCCGAAGGCCCCGAACGCGCCTTGGTTCTCGGGAATGAACGGGTGCCAGTTCTCGGTGCGGATGAACGAGGCGCCAGCCACGATGACCAGGATGACCACCGCCACCTTGACGATGACGATCACTGAGTTCACGTTGGCCGACTCCTTGATGCCGATAACGAGCAGGATCGTCACCAGACCCGCGATCAGGATGGCCGGCAGGTTGATGATGCCGGTCACGTGCTGCAAGGTGGCCGGATCGATGCCCTGTCCCTTGAGTTGCTCGAGCAGACTGGCGCCAGCGATCTGCCAGTGGCCCGGCGAGACTTCGAGCAGCTCTTTGCCGAACGGCGCAGTGAACGCCGGCGGCATCACGATTCCGAAATCCGCCAGGAAGCTCACGACGTAGCCCGACCAGCCGACCGCGACGGTCGCGGCGCCAAAGGCATACTCCAGGATGAGGTCCCACCCGATGACCCACGCGAAGAACTCACCGAGCGTTGCGTAGCCGTACGTGTACGCCGACCCGGCGATCGGGACACTCGACGCGAATTCCGCGTAGCACAGCCCGGCCAGCGCGCTGGCGAAGCCCGCCAGGATCATCGAAAGGACGATCGCGGGACCGGAATACTGCGCGGCGGCCTGACCGGTCAGCACGAAGATGCCCGTGCCAATGATCGCCCCGATCCCGAGGGTGATGAGGTTGACCGGCCCGAGCACGCGCTTCAGGCTGTGCTCGCCGGATTCGGCCGCCTCCGCCCTCAGGGTCTCCATCGATTTCACAGCGAAAAGCGATGACATCGAACAGTCCTCCAGTCTCACGTTCCGGGCGACGCCCCAAACGCCGGCGGGCGGTCGCCCCTTCTGGCGCTCCAACCAGGGCAAGTCGGGGCATTATACCCGGGAGATGGGGCCCCGCAATCCGTTAAGGCGCCCTGACTGAACGGCAGTCGCATGTTGAGCGTGCCGGCCCGCCATAAGGGCCGCAATCCGCCCGGTTCACACGGCCAATCGTCGCAAGAATTCGCGGACTCTCGCCGCAGGATCCCCGGTCGAGAGCAAGTCGGATATCACGGCGACCGCGGTGGCACCCGCCTGGATCACCTCGGACGCCCGCTCGAGCGTGATGCCGCCAATCGCCACGACTGGCAAGGGACAATCAGCGCCTTCGCCAACCGACTCGAGCGCCGAGGCTGCCGCAAACCGAACCAGGCCGAGCCCGACTTCGTCGTAGCCGGTCGCCTTCGTTCCGGTGGGATACACGGGGCCGACCGCAAGGTAGGAGATCGGCAGTCCGGCCGCCGAACGGACTTGCGCCTCGCTGTGCGTCGAGAGGCCGACGATGGCGTCCCCGCCGACGATCGCGCGCGCAGCGCCGGCCGGAAGATCGTCCTGTCCGACATGCACGCCGTCGGCCCGCGCAAGCCGAGCCAGATCCGCGCGGTCATTGACGATGACGACCCCGTCTGCGGCGTGCGCCATCTCCCCGAGCCGTTCGCACAACTCCAGAAGATCCCCGGAGGCCACGCTCTTGGCCCGAATCTGAAGCACACGAGCCCCGCCATCGAGGTACGCGCGGGCCAGATCCGTGCAGGTCCATCCTGATCGGCTCGCCACGTCGTGATCGACGATGCAATACAGCCGCTGGAATGTGGTCACGGTGAGCCGGCGGATTCACGCACCGGGTGCAGCCGTCGACGTGCCCTCCCGCGAGCGGCGCGGGCAGGAGTGACGAGATCAGCCCGCGGCCGCGAGGTTGCCCGAATCAGGCTGCTCCTTCGCGAACCGCTCCATGAAGGCGGTGCTCAGGCGTCCGGCCTGGAAGTCCGGATCGTTCAGGATCCGGAGCTGCACCGGGATGGTCGTCTTGATGCCCTCGACGACCGTCATCTCGAGCGTGCGCCGCATCCGGGCTATGGCCTCCTGGCGATCACGTCCATGCGCGAGGATCTTCGCGATCATCGAGTCGTAGTACGGCGAGATCACGGCCTCGGCATGGACCGCCGAGTCGATCCGGATTCCCGGCCCGCCCGGCGTGCTGAAGGCGCTGATGGTACCCGGCGACGGCGTGAAGGTGACGGGATCCTCGGCGTTCACGCGGCACTCGATCGCGTGGCCCGAAAAGGTCACCTCGCTCTGCTTGAACGACAGCCGCTCGCCGGCCGCAATCCGGATCTGCTCCTTGACGATGTCGATGCCCGTGACGAGTTCCGTGACGCCGTGCTCGACCTGGAGGCGCGTATTGGCTTCCATGAAGTAGAAGTGGCCGTCTGCGTCCAAGAGGAACTCGAACGTCCCGGCGTTCGTGTACTGCACCTCCCTGGCCGCGTCGACGACGATGCCGCCGACCTTTCGGCGCATCTTGTCGGTCAGGGCCGGCGAGGGCGATTCCTCGAGCAGCTTCTGGTGGCGCCGCTGGATCGAACACTCCCGCTCGCCGAGGTGCACGACGCCCCCGTGGTGATCGCCGAGGATCTGGAACTCGATGTGGCGGGGCGACTGCAGGTACTTCTCGACGTAGACGTCGCCGACGCCGAAGGCCGCCTCCGCCTCTCGCGACGCGGTGCGGTACGCGCGCGCCAGCTCGGACGCCGCGTTGACGATGCGCATGCCGCGCCCGCCGCCGCCGGCGGTCGCCTTGATGAGCACCGGGAACCCGATCTCGCGGGCGATCTTGAGCGCTTTCTCCTCGCTCTCGACGATGCCCTCGGAGCCGGGCAGGACCGGCACGCCGGCCTTTTTCATGACGCGGCGGGCCCGCGCCTTGTCGCCCATCAACCTGATCACCTGCGGGTCCGGGCCGATGAACTTGATCCGGCACGCCTCGCACACCTCGGCCAGATACGCGCTCTCGGCGAGGAACCCGTAGCCGGGATGAATGGCGTCGGCGCCCGTGATCTCCGCGGCGCTGATGACCGCGGGGACGTTCAGGTAGCTGTCGGTCGCCCGGGCCGGCCCGATGCAGACGTCCTCGTCGGCGAAGCGGACGTGCAGCGAATTCTCGTCGGCCTCGGAGTAGACCGCCACCGTCTTGATGCCCATCTCTCGACACGCCAGGATGACGCGCAGCGCGACCTCCCCGCGGTTGGCGATGAGGATCTTCTTGAACATTCACTTCACCCTGATGGCGAAGAGGCGCTCGCCGTACTGAACGGGCTGCCCGTTCTCGACATAGATCGTGATGATCTCCCCTTCGTAGTCGGACTCGATCTCGTTCATCAGCTTCATCGCTTCGATGATGCAGAGCACCTGGCCCTTCTTCACCTGCCCGCCGGACTCGACAAAGGGCGGCGCCCCGGGCTCGGGAGCCCGATAGAAGGTCCCGACAATCGGCGACTTGACCACGGCCAGATCGACGGCCTCGCCCGCGGCCGCGTCGACCGAAGGCCGCGCGGCGGGCTGAGCGGCTTGCGGGGCGCTCACCGGCTGGGCCGGGAGCGCCACGGCCGGCAGCGGCTGGGCGAAGGCCGAGGAGGGAACGGCCGTCCAGGCGCCGGATTTCTTGACCTTCAGCTTCAGACCCTCTCGCTCCAGCTCGAACTCGCTCAGGTCGTGCTCGCGAACGAGGTCGAGGATCTCCTTGAGGTCGTCTACGTTCATCGCGTTACACCACCACCAGCGCCCGTGAGGCGCTCGTCAGGATCTCGCAGCCGTGTTCCGTGATCAGGATGTCGTCTTCGATGCGAACGCCGCCCCAGTTCGGGACGTACGCGCCGGGCTCGATCGTGATGGCGATGCCGGGACAAAGCACCTCGTCGCGTCCAACCGGGGCGACGCCCGGAATGTCCGCCCTCGCGGGCCCAACCCTCGGCTCTTCGTGAATCTCCAGCCCCAGCCCGTGGCCGGTCGCGTGAACGAATGCACTGGCCAGGCCGAGGCCGGTCAATACGCCGCGAGCCGCCTCGTCGAGTTCGCTGACCCTGACCCCGGGCCGCGCCGCCAGCAGTGCCGCTTCCTGCGCCTTCAGGACGGCATCGTGGACCCGCCGCGCCTCCGATCCAGGCTCTCCGACGCTGGCGGTGCGGGTAGTGTCTACGCAGTATCCGTCGAGGACCCCGCCGAAGTCCAATACCACCAGGTCACCCGCCTGAAGGCGCCGGGCTCCCGGCCGGGCATGCGGAAGTGCCCCGTTCGGCCCCGACGCGACGATCGTGTCGAAGGAGGGACGCTCGAATCCGGCGTGCTTGATCGACCAGTCGATGTCTGCGGCGATCTCAGCCTCGGTTTGTCCCGCCCGGAGTTCGCCGAGCACCTGCACGGTGACCGTCGTCAGGAGCAACCCGGCCCTCCGAAGGGCTGACTGCTCGAATGGGTCCTTCACGAGGCGCTCGGCCTCGACGATCCGCGTGGTGTCGACAAGCTCGATGGGCGCCTTGCCCGGCGCGAGCCGACCCGCCACCGCCGAGGCCACGAATCTGTACCGGCCGATCGGAAGATACGCGGCTTCGATGCCCACCCGAGACGGGGAGAGTTCGACCAGCACGTCCGACAGCGTCTGGTCGTAGGTCGGCGCCACCCTCACGAGTTCCAGGCCTGGGCAAATGGGGAGCAGGTCCCGCTCGACCTCCGTGGCGTATCGGGCGTCGGTGATGAGGACGAGCCGCGCGGCCGTGATGACTGCAATCGCCGTGCTTCCGGAATAGCCTGTCAGGTACTGGACGTTTGGCAGGTGGACGATGACCAGGCCGTCGAGCCGGTCCCTCAGGAGTGCCGCCCTGATGCGCTCGAGTCGGGCCGAAAACAGCTCCGGCGAGGGTAGCTCCATGAGGACGGGTATTCTCTCAGAATCCGGCCGCGTGCTCAAGGATCGGCGTCACTCGTTTAGGGCGGACGACATAGAACGAGTGAGGACGTGAACGCCGATCAGGCGTTCATCAGGCGGGCCCGGCGTTCGGCAAGGATGGCCGTGAGCCACCCCTCGAGACGCGCCAACGTGCGCTCGGTGCGGTGGCGTTCGGGGTTGATCAAGGCAGGAGGCAGGTGAACGCTGCGGGGTGCGGGGACCGACGGTGTCGCCGGGGCGCCGGGGTGTGGCGCGGTCCTGGCGGGCGCCGGCAGGGCGGGTGACGGCGCGATTTCCTTCCGGATGTCACGGACGATCTGATCGATCCCGGGGTCGTTATGCGCCAGCTCCGATGCCGCCCGATACTGCTCCAACGCCTCGGGAAGCTCGCCTCGCCGCCGGTGGACCTCGGCCAGGCCGCGGATCGCGGAGAGGTTCTCGGGCGCCGAGCGCAGCACGGTGGTGAGTTCGGCGTGCGCCTGCTCCAGGTTACCCGCCTCGAGCAAGGCGCGGCCGAGCGTCACGCGCGCGGAAACGTATCCGGGGTGAATGGCCAGACCCGTGCGGCAGACCTCGATCGCTTCATCGACCTGGCGCGCGCGGCGCAGCTCCTCGGCGAGCTGTGCAAACGCGATCGACGCCGGATCCTGCTGGATCCGGCGTCGAAGGGCTTCGATGCGGTCTCGGTCTGGCACAGGAAACGATCCTAAGGCGTCCTGACGACGACCGCCAGGCTCTTGGTGGCCACCTGGCCAACAGCGTCCTTGACCGTCAGGACGACGAAGTAGGTTGTGAGCGTGCCGGACGGGCCGACGACCGGGAACGGGTGGTTCTGGAGGGGAAGGCTGTTCGGGCCGACGACCGGTGAACCGTCGCCGAAGTCCCAGGTCCAGCTTGCGACGCCGGAGGGACCGGTCGAGGTCGACCCGTCGAAGACCGCGGGCACGCCCGCGGTCGGCGACGCCGGGGTCACGGTGAAGTTGGCCACGAGAGTGGACGCGACCGTCACCGTCTTGCTGGTTGCCCCCTTGTTGCCGATGTCGTCGGTCACGACGAGCGTCACGGTGTAAGCACCCGGCGTGTCGTAGGACTTGCTGATGGTCAGCCCGGTGCCGGTGCGGCCGGTTCCGAAGTCCCAGTCATACGAAACGATCTGCCGCCCGGCCGCGGCCGTCGACTTGCTGGCGTTGAAGAAGATGTCCTGGCTGATCTGCGGCTGCGTGGGCGAGAAATCGAACGCCGCGCTCGGAGGCGCACTGGTGGCCACGGTAACCGTCTTGGTCGTCGACGCGGAGAGGCCCTGGATGTCGGTCACGGTCAGCGTGACCGTGTAGTCCCCGCTCGACTGGAACGCGTGGGTCGCGACGACACCGGTGGCGGTCACGCCGTCTCCGAAGTTCCACAAGTAGCCGGCAATGGCTGACGTCGAAGAAGTGCTCGACGAACCGTCGAAGGTGACCGTGCTGCCGACCGAGGGCAGGCTCGGCGAGAACACGAACGAGGCCGTCGGCGCCTGCCCGGGCGGCAGGATGACGCCGGGCGGCACGAGCCGGATGCTGACCGTTCGGCCGGCCGAGTTGGCGTAGTCGGTCCCGACCGGCGAAATGACGATCTCGATGACGCCGCCCTGGTAGGAGGGGTCGGGCGGCGCATTTGGCGCCGTGTAGACAACCTGGGTCGTCCCATCCGATCCGGTGACGATGTTCTTGGCGGAGAGCTGACCGAAGTCCACCAGGATGCCGCCGACGACGATGTCGGCCCGCAGGGAGAGATTCCTGACGGGCTGAGCGTTGGCGTCGCGCGCGAGGACCGCGATCCGGGACTGGGAGGCGCCGTCCTGCCGGATCACGTCCGGAATGGCCTGCACCGACACCGAGAGCGCCAGCTCCGACGGGCCGCTCAAGGCCGGGGGAGACTGTTTCTTCGGCGTGCAGGCAGGCGCGACGAGCGCCATGCCGACCAGCACAACGACGATCTGTGTCCAGCGCCTCATAGTCCGTGCCTCAATCGATCGATTAGGTTCCAATACTCGATCCGCGCCTCGGCCGCGACCAGCCTTCCGCTGCTGTCCCCTACGCGCCCGGGTCGCCCCAGTCTGCAAAGTTCACCGACACGCTGCCGGTGACCGACACGTCGTTTCCGTTCTGATCGTGCCCGTAGAGGGTGACATCGGCGATGGTCGAGATGATGACCGACCCGCCAAGCGATCGCAGCGCCATCAGCGGAGCTTCGAGCTTCGCGTTGGCGCGCACGATCGCGATGATGATCGAGCCGCCATTCGTGTTGAAGGTCCCCGTCGCGGCTCCGTCGAAGGCATAGGGCACATCGACGCCCTGCACATTGCGCCCGTCGGACCGCTTGAACTCGACGTGGTACCGGGTCACGGTGATGTCGTTGGTCAGGCTCGGCTGAGTTGGGGAATTGGCCGTGCCCGGGTCTTTCAGCGACATGTGGAGGAAGACCTTGGCGATGTCCTCGAAGACGGTCGGCACCAGCACCGCCTCGCCGCCGATCTGGGCCTTGACGTTGGTGATGACGTCCGATTCCAGGACGTTCGAGAACTCGCTCGGCCTCGCGCCCGAGGACACCGTGATGCTGTCGATGACCAGGTAGACCGGTCCGCGGCCGTTCTTGTTCAGGTAGCCGCAGGACGCGAGGGACAGCAGCCACGAGGTGGCGAGGAGGCAGGCCGCGATACGGCCGAGCCGTCGGAGGGTGGTGGTTCTAGTGCCGTGCATATCGATCGTCTCCATCGCGTCGCGACGCTACTGCCTCACGATTCTCGGGGTGATGAAGATCAACAGCTCGCGGTCCGAATCGTCGTTGGTGTCGCGCTTGAAGAGCCACCCGAGGAGCGGGATGCGGCTCAGCAGCGGCACCTTGTCGTTGGTGGACTGCGTCTGGCTGATCACGACGCCGCCGAGCACTGTCGTTTCCTGGTCCTTGACGAGCACCTGCGTCGTCGCCCGCTGCGTGTCGATGGGCGGGATGCCGTTCACCGCCCGGCTGAAGTCAGGCGACGCGTTCTCGAGCTTGATATTCATGATCACGGTGTCGGACGCGGTGATCTGCGGGGTCACCTTGAGGCTGAGCGCGGCATCCTTGAAGGTCACCGTCACGGTGTTGTTGGCGACCGTCTGGATGGGGATCTGAATGCCCTGGTACATCTCCGCTTCGATGTTGTTCTGCATCATCACGCGGGGATTCGAGAGGACCCGGCCCTGCCCCTTCTTCTCGAGGGCGGTCAGGGCGACGTCGAGATTGAAGGTCCCCGTCAGGTTGCTCGCTGCGATGCCGAGGCCGCTCGTCGCGCCTGGCGCCGGCAGGTTGACCCCCGTTGGCACGAACGCCCTGGCGGCGCCGACCGGGTTGCCCTGCGTCAGCGTGCCGAGCCGGCCGCCGACGCTGCCCTGGGCCGGGAACGACGTCGGGAGCGTGTTTCCGGATTCGGACGTCGCCCGTCCGTTCATGCCCCATTGCACACCGAGCGCCTTCGACATCTCGCGCGTCGTCTGGACGATGCGCGCTTCGACTTCTACCTGGGGCTGCGGCCGATCGAGCGTGTTCAGGAGGCTCTCCGCCGCCGTGATGGCGGAGGGAAGGTCGCGGACGATGATGGTGTTGGTCCGCTTGTCGACCTGCACCTGGCCGCGGCTCGTCAGCGTGCTCTTGAGGAGCAGCTCGCTCAAGTCCTCGGCCTTGGCATAACTGAGCGAACGGGTGAGGACGGCGAGCTCGCCGGCCATCGCCTGGGCCTCGGTCAGCTGCTGGTGCTGTTTCTCTTCCTCAGCGAGCACGGTCAGCGGCGCGATGCGGACCACGCTGCCCTCGAGCGTGTAGCCGAGCTTGTTGGCGCGGAGAATCAGATCGAGCGCCTGGTCCCACGGCACGTCGCGGAAATTGACGTCGACCGTCCCCTGGACGGCCGGGTCGAGCACGATGTTCAGGCCGGCGTCCTCGGCGAAGGTCCGAATGACGGTCCGGAGATCAGCGCCGGTGAAATCGAAGCTGACCGGGAAGCCGGAGTATTGCCTGTCGCCGCGGGCCTGCGCCACCATCTGGCCCATCGCCGCGGCCGATGTCCGAATCGATCCGGCCGGAGGAGCCGCGGGCGCCTGAGCTTCAGCCTTGGCGGCTTCGGGCTTCGGAGCCTCGGGCTTCGGCGGCTCGGCCTTTGGCGCGGGTGGAGCCTGCGGCTTCGTCGCCTCGGCGGCCGGCTTGACGGGCGCCGGCTTCGGCGCCGCCGGTTCGACCTTTGGCGCTGCCGGGCGGGTCTCGGCCGCCGCGCCCGGCGTGGCGGACGCGGCCTCACCGAGCAGGAGCACGAGCAGGTCGCCCTGGTTCTCGGCCCGGTACGGAACCTCGCTGGTCAGGTCGATGACGACGCGCGTGACGAGCGGTTTCTCTGAGAACGTGGCCGTCCGAATCCGCTTGATCGGCCCCTGGTCGACCGCGAGCAGGGCCGGAACGGCCTGCCGCACGTTGGCGAAATCGAGGACGATGCGCGGCGGAGGGTTCTTGACCGGGGCCACCGATGCGGCGACGAGGCGTCCATTGCCGGTCAACGTCACGCGAGCGCCTGCGCCTTCGCCCTTGGCCTGAATGAGTGTCAGCGAGGTCGCCAGCTGCGCCGACGCGGGCTGTTCGCCCTCTGGCGCAGGCCGCGATTCCTGTTGCGGCGTCGCGGGCACGGCGGGCTTCTTCGCCATCGACGGCGCACCGCTCTCTGCTGCGCCGGCCTTGGGCGCCTGCGCGGCCTCCGGTTTCGGCGGAACGCCGGCAATCGGCTCGGCGGCCGGCTCGGCCTGCGCGGCGGGTGCGGCGGCGCTCTGCAAGTCGGCTCCGGCACCAATCTGCACGAAGATCAGGTTCTTGCTGCTTCGAACCATGAACTTCAGCGGCCGGAGCAGGATGATTCGAATCCGCCCGACCGAGGCGCCGTCGTCGGTCTTTCCCTGCTCGAGCAGGACTCCCGAGACGGGATCGAGCTCCTTCTTCGCGAGCGTGTTCGACGCCTTGGTGAGATCGACATTCCGCAGCTCGACGACCACGGCAAACGGGTCGGGCTGTGTCGCGACGTACGGGACCGGCTCGGAGACGTCGATCACCACCGTCGTGACCTGGCCGTCGACCTTGCCGCTGACGGCGTTGAGGCGCGGAGCCTGCGCCTGGTCTGGCATCACGCCGGCAATCGGCACGGCCGTGATGGCCACCAGGCCTGCAAGCACCACCAGCCAGCCCAGGGCGCCGGGCCGACTGCGGAACGAGTTGGGGCGAGCCAACGCCTTCGACATTGCGGATTCCTTGTGTGCCATCACTTCGGCTCCGAGTTGACGCGAAGGGGCCGACGAACCTCGCGTTGTTTGGATACCGAGAGTGGATCGTTGACTTCCTGGATCAACACAATCTCGTTGGGCGTGATTGCCCTGACGAAACCGTCGTAGAGTCTGTCGTTGACCCGTACGATGTACGACCGGTTATCCGGACCCTGCACGATCGCGACGTGCTTTCCGCGGCTTTGAAAGACCCCCTTGAGGATGAGGTCTGCGACGGCCATCCCGGCCACGCCCTCAGGCGGTCTACCCTGTCGCCGCCCGCCTCCCATGTCGAACCCGCGCGACACCAGGCTCACGAACGGATCGCGGCGTCCCTCGGGGTTGTAGGTATAGGCGCCCGCCTGCCCTGCCTGGGCCGGCGCGGCAGCTCCCGGCTTGGTGGGCGTGGCCGCCGGCGCCTGCTGGTCCCCCTGTGACGAAACCGCCGCGCTCGCGACGCTGAACGACAGGAGCAGCGCGAACGGCAGCCACGCGCGGTGCGCATCGCCCCTGCCGGTGGTGGGACGGATCGTTCGCGACATCAGCGTCCTCCTCCGGCAGGAGACGCGCCGGGAACGGCATTGGGTGAGACTGGGGCGCCGGGCGCGCCAATCTTCGCAGCGGGGGGCTCCGGCAGCAGCACGAATGTCGTGGCCACGCAGGCGACCGCGATCGTCGTATTCGGTTCCTGCTTGTCCCTCGCGCGGATGCCGATGCTGCCCACGTTGATGATCCGGGAGAACCGGCTGATCCGATCGAAGAACAGCCCCAGGTTGTGGTAGGTGCCCTCGAGCTCGATGGAGATCGGCCACTCGGCGTGGAGCGGCCGGGTCACAATCGGCGCCGGCTTGAACAGATTGATCGAGAGGCTCGACTGGGTCGCCAGGGTCTGCAGGTTGCGCAGCAGGTCGCCGAAGTCCTTCTCCTCGGGCAGGACCGCCTTCAGGCTGTTGAGGCGGGCCTCGAGCTCGTCGACCTGGCTGCGGAACTGCGGCAGTTGCCTGGCGGTGGCAAGCCCCTTGTTGATGTCGGTTCGAAGCGATTCGAGGCGCTGGCGGCGCGCATTCTGATCCGCAGCGGCATCGGCGGCATACGTGTAGTAGAAAGCCGCGACGCCGCCTATGGCGATCGCCACGAAGATGCCCACCTGGGCGTACCACGGTAACTTGTTCAGACTCAGAGCCATGGCGTCACGTACCGTATCGGGGCCTTCCCCGGCTACCTTTACCTGCGTGCCCGCGCTCGTGATGGCGCGCGGCCCGCCCGCCTGCTCATGCAGATTGCTCGGCCCGTGCCCGGACCTTATCCGGGCGGCGGCGCGAAGGTCGCCCGAACCGTGAACCTGACGAGTTCGGCGCCCGTCCCGGCCGTCTTCTCCACCTGGAGATCGACAATCTCGACCGGCTTCTTGAACCAGCCGGTGTTCTCCAGGTTTCCAACCAAGTCAGACACGGAGGTCTGAACCGTGCAGCGCCCGCCGAGCGTGATCTCGGCGCCCGACTGCTTCAGCTCGGTCAGCCACAACATCTCCGGGAGGCTGCGGCTGATCTGGTCCAGCAGGTGCACGGGTCCGCTCTGGCCTTTTCTGAGCTGCTCGATGAGTGTGACCCGCTGCTGGAGCTGTCCCTTCCGCGTCTCGTATTGCCGGACCTGCACGATGATCGATCGCAGCCGATCGGTCTCCTGCTGGGCGGCGGCCAACTCGTCGTCGATCCGCACGGAGTCTTTCCTGATCGACCAGTACCACCAGCCGGTCCCAAGCCCGGCGATGAGCAGGATGAGGGTGCACAGCACCGTGATCTGCTGGCCAGGCTGAAAGGTCCGCTCGCGGCGGGGGGCGCGGACCGTCTTGTCGCGTGTCAGGAGGTTGATGCGAATCATCGGTCGCCTGCCCGTCTGAGCGCCAGCCCGACCGCAATGACCGAGGTCGCGGCCGCCTCGATCGGATCGACGCCGAGCTTCTGGCTGTCGAACGCGATCCGCAGGAACGGGCTGAAGGGTTCGACTGGCGCGGCGAAGCGCTCACCCACGGCTTCCGGAAATCCGGGCAGCCTGGACCCGCCGCCGCAGATGAGCACGCGATCGATGCGGTCGGCGGACGCCGTCGCCTTGAAGAAGTCGAACGTCTTCTGCGTCTCGAGCAGGACGTTCTCGGTCACGGCCTGCAGCACCGGCGCCACTTCTTCGATCGACGAGCCGTTCATCGGCGACCCGCGCTTGACCTGCTCCGCGGCATCGAAGGGCAGGTTCAGCTCGCGTTGGATCGCCTCGGTGTACGCGTTGCCCCCGATCGAGATGTCCCGGGTGAAGAGCGAGGTCGTGCCCATGACGATATTGATGTTGATCGCGCTCGCGCCGACGTTCATCAGCGCGGTGACGCGGCCGGGCTCGATGTCGTAGTTGGCCTCGAAGGCGTTCTGCATCGCGAAGGCATCGACGTCCACCACGATGGGCGTCCGGCCGGCCTGGCTGATGACGCCGGTGTAGTCGGCGATCTTCTCTTTCTTGGCGGCGACGAGCAGCACGTCCATCGTGCCGCGCCCGTCCCCTCCGGCGTCGAGAATCTGGTAGTCGAGGTTCACATCCTGGATGTCGAACGGCACGTATTGTTCGGCTTCCCACTGGATGGAATCGGCCAGCTCGGCCTCGGTCATCACCGGCAGGCTGATCTTCTTGACGATGACCGCGTTGCCGGAGAGCGAGGCCGCCACCTCGTTGGTCTTGATGTGCCCGTTCTCGAAGGCCCGGCGGATGGCGTCCGCGACGCTCGCGCCGTCGATGATGGCCCCGTCGACGATGCTGTCGGGGGCGATGGGGTGGGTGCCGTAGGCGACGACCCGGAAGTTCCGGCCCGCGGCCTTGAGTTCGATCGCTTTCACGGCGCTCGACCCGATGTCGAGTCCGACCAGCGCTTTCGATCTGCCGAACACTCGACTCTCCCCGCCTTTCCGAGGCTCGCCGCGGCCTCCCGCCGAACCTGCCCGCAAGGTTGATGCCAGGCGCGGGCTCCCCCCGAAACCTGGCTGGATGCACGATCGACGCCGTCGTTGTGCAGCGCCTGAATCCGCCTGGCCTCGGGCAGGCCGTTTGTCTTATCGGACCCATGGGTGCTGTGCTACAGGTCGAAGGCTGAACTGTCTGACCTCGGCAGGTTGATTGGCCTCTTCCCGGGAGGCTGGGGGATCTCCACCAGGCCGGTTGAACGAGGCGCCGCGCGGGCTTTCGCCACGCGCGAAGGTGCGCCGCGCGGTCCCTCGGAGCCTTGACAGGGCCCGGAAAGCCTGGTACGATTTGGGTTTGCCGTTGTTGGGCTGAACAGGATAGAGACCATCTGATGCGAACCTTTACGGCGAAACCTCGCAGCGTCGAGCGGCGCTGGCACGTGATTGATGCGGATGGCAAGGTCCTGGGCCGCATCGCGACCCAGGCGGCGCGGATCCTCCAGGGCAAGCACCACGCGACCTACACTCCGCACGTCGACACCGGCGACCACGTCGTCGTCATCAATGCGAAGAAAGCGAAGCTGACCGGCCGGAAGGAAGACCAGAAGATCTACCGCCGGCACAGCGGCTTCGAAGGCGGGTTGCGCGAGGAGCGGGCGCGGATCGTCCGGCAGCGTCACCCCACCCGCCTCGTGGAGGAAGCGATCCGGGGCATGCTGCCCAAGACCACGCTCGGCGACGCCATGTACCGGAAGCTGAAAGTCTACGCAGGCCCCGATCATCCGCACGCCGCACAGAAACCCACTACGCTCGAGGTTGCATAACTTGGCTGTGATTCAGTACTACGGAACCGGGCGCCGCAAGACCTCAGCCGCCCGGGTGTTTCTCCGCCCCGGCACGGGCACCATCAAGGTGAACGATCGCGAGTTCGCCAACTTCTTCCCCACCGAGACGCTGCGGATGGCCATTCGCCAGCCGATGCTGCTCACCGAGACGGCGGACAAGTTCGACGTGGTCGCGACGGTCGACGGCGGCGGCGTGTCGGGACAGGCCGGCGCGATGCGCCTCGGCATCACCCGCGCGCTCGTCGAGTACAACGGGGAGCTCCGCAGCCGCCTGAAGAAGGAAGGGCTGCTCACGCGCGATGCGCGGGCAAAGGAACGCAAGAAGTACGGGTTGGCTGGCGCACGGAAGCGCTTCCAGTTCAGCAAACGCTAGCTCGGCGCGGCCCTTACCGGGGGCCGCCGGAATTCACGGAGGACGCTTGAGCGGGATCGCCATCAAGGAGTTGCTGGAGGCCGGGGTCCACTTCGGCCATCAGACGAAGCGCTGGAATCCGAAGATGAAGCCGTTCATCTTCGGCGAGCGGAACGGCATCTATATCATCGACCTTGGGAAGACGGCCAAGCTGTTCGGCGACGCCGAGCAATTCGTGAGCACCGTCGCGTCGGAAGGCGGCACGGTGCTCTTCGTGGGGACCAAACGCCAGGCGCAGGATGCCGTGTCGGACGAGGCGCAGCGGTGCGGCATGTTCTACGTCAATCAGCGCTGGCTGGGCGGGCTGCTGACGAATTTCACGACCATCCAGCGCAGCCTGAACCGGCTCCGCGAGCTCGAGGCGATGGCGACCGACGGTCGGTACGAGACCATCACGAAGAAGGAAATCGCCCGGGTCGAGAAGGAGAAAAAGAAACTCCAGAAGAACCTGGACGGCATCCGCCAGATGGCCCACCTTCCCGATGCGATATTCGTCGTGGACACCCGGAAAGAGAAGATCGCCGTCGACGAGGCGCGTAAGCTCAAGATCCCCGTCGTGGGTATCGTCGATACCAACTGTGATCCCGAAGAGGTCGATTTTGTAATTCCCGGCAACGACGACGCGCTCCGTTCCATCCGGCTCTTCACGTCCCGGGTGGCCGACGCGGTGCTGTCAGGCCGGGCCTTGCGCGAATCTGCACGGGCCGAGCAGCCCGAACCGGACCAGGGTGGCGAGGACGCGGCCCGGCGGACCGGCCGGCCGCCGGTGCGCCGCCCCCGACCCGAGGCCGGCCCAGCCGCCCCGGCGTCGGCCTGAGACGCCCTCGGTCCGGTCGCCCGCGCGGCTAGCGGGCGCGGCCGGCGACGATTTGACCTGCCAACCCGCGCCGGCCGGGCCCTTCCGACCGGCGCGTGTTGTGTACCGCCGAAAAGAGAGACGTATGGCAATCACGGCAGAACTGGTGAAGACGCTTCGGGAGAAGACCGGGGCCGGCATGATGGAGTGCAAGGCGGCGCTGACCGAAACCAACGGCGACATCGACGAGGCGATCACCGTCCTTCGGAAGCGCGGGCTGGCCAACGCGGCCAAGCGCGCCGGGCGCGCCACCTCGCAGGGACAGGTCGCGAGCTACATTCACATGGGCGGCAAGCTCGGCGTGCTGGTCGAGGTGAACTGCGAGTCGGACTTCGTCGCGCGGACCGAGGAGTTCGGCGCGCTCGTGCACGACATCGCGATGCACGTGGCCGCCGCCGATCCGCGCTACGTCCGCCGCGAGGACGTGCCGCCCGAGGTGCTCGAGCGGGAGAAAGTCATCTACCGGGCGCAGTTCGAGGGATCGGGCAAGCCCGCGCAGGTCATCGAGAAGATCGTCGAGGGCAAGCTGGTCACCTTCTTCCAGCAGACCGTGCTGCTCGATCAGCCGTTCGTGAAGGATCCGAACGTGACCATCGCGCAGTTGATGGCGCAGGCCGTCGCGCGGACCGGCGAGAACATGGTGATCTCGCGGTTCTGCCGCTTCAAGCTCGGCGAAGGCGCCCGGGAAGACGCCTGATCTATAATTCGATCCCGTGACCACCGCGGGAAGCAAGGCCGCCTATTCGAGGATCCTGCTGAAGCTCTCGGGCGAGGCGCTCCTCGGCTCCCAGTCCTACGGGATCGATCGCGACAACGCCCGCCAGATCGCCCGGGAAATCGGCGAGATTTGCCAGCTCGGCGTCGAGGTCGCCATCGTCATCGGCGGCGGCAACATCTTCCGGGGCGTGGCGGCGAGCGCGAAAGGCATGGACCGGGCCCAGGCCGACTACATGGGCATGCTGGCCACGGTCATCAACGGGCTGGCGCTCCAGGACGCGCTCGAGCAGGAACATGTCGTGTCGCGGGTGCTCACCGCGATCGAGATGCGCGCGGTGGCCGAGCCGTTCATCCGGCGCCGTGCGCTCCGGCACCTCGAGAAAGGACGCGTCGTCATCTTCGCCGCCGGCACCGGCAACCCTTATTTCACCACCGACACCGCGGCCGCACTGCGCGCGGCGGAAATCAAGGCCGACGTCATCCTCAAGGCGACCAAGGTGGACGGCATCTACACCGCCGACCCGAAGACGCACCCGGAGGCCACCCGCTTCGAGACGATTTCGTACCTCCAGGTGCTCCAGCGCGGCCTGCAGGTGATGGATGCCACCGCAGTGTCGCTGTGCATGGACAACCGGCTGCCCATCATCGTGTTCAACTTGCTGACGCCCGGCAACCTGAAGCGGGCCGTCATGGGTGAAACGATCGGCACGACCGTGACGGTGTGACCGGAAGGACAACAGCATGGATGTCACCGATCTCAAGGGCCTGTTTGCCGAAAGCAAGAAACGGATGGACGGCGTCATCGACCATCTTCGCCACGAGCTGGCGGGAGTGCGCACAGGGCGGGCGACCATCAACATGCTCGATCCCGTCCACGTCGACGCGTACGGGACTCGCATGCCGCTCAATCAGGTCGCCACACTCTCGGTGCCGGATCCGACGACCATCGTCGCGCAGCCGTTCGACCCCTCGCTGCTCGGGACCATCGACAAAGCCATCCGGGCGTCGGACCTCGGACTGAACCCGACCAACGACGGAAAGGTCGTCCGGATCCCGATCCCGTCGCTGACCGAGGAGCGGCGCAAGGAGCTCTCGCGCCACGTGCACAAGCTCTCCGAGGACGGCCGCAACAGCGTGCGGCAGGTTCGCCGGGACGCGAACGAACGGCTGAAGAAGCTGCTGAAGGACAAGCTCGTGTCCGAAGACGACGAGCGCAAGGGCATCGACCACGTGCAGAAGCTGACCGACCAGAGCATCACGCTGATCGATGACCTGCAGAAGAAGAAGGACGCCGATCTGCTTGGCAAGTAGGCTGGGGGCTCGAGGCTCTGGGCTCAAGGCCTTCTCGTAGGCCGGGTCTTCCCTGGCCCGAGCGAAGTCGAGGGCAGCCCCGGCTCCGGATGGCGCGGAAACGCCGGTCCGCCGTCCGTCGGTTCGATCAATTCATCACGATCGGGTGGCGCCTCACCCAGCCGGCTCGCCCGGCCCGATCCTGCACTGCCGTCGGGGGGCGGCTCATCCTTGTCATACTTCACTCATCTTGAATGTTCCGTGCCGTGCGGCGCGGGCCCGTTCGATCCGAAACAGTCACAGCATCTGTGCACGTGCGGCGCTCCCCTGCTCGCGCGCTACGACCTGGCCGCCGCGTCGAAGTGGTCGCGCGATTCGCTGCGGGGGCGCCCGTCGAACATGTGGCGCTACCGCGAGGTGATGCCGCTCTTCGATGGCGAGGAACCCGTCACGCTCGGCGAGGGCTTCACCCCGCTCGTGCACGCGCGCCGGCTCGGCGTATCGCTCGGTCTCGTGTCGCTCTACATCAAGGACGAATCGCCGAACCCGACCAACTCGTTCAAGGCCCGCGGGCTCTCGGCGGCGGTGACCCGCGCTGCCCACCTCGGCGCCAAGGTCCTCTCCATCCCGTCGGCCGGAAACGCGGCCAACGCGATGTCGGCCTACGCCGCGTGCGCCGGGCTCAAGTCGAAGGTCTTCATGCCGCGCGACGTGAAGGTGCCCTTCATCCGCGAGTGCGAGCTGTACGGCGCCGAGGTCAACCTGGTCGACGGGCTCATCACCGATGCCGGCCGCATCGCGGCGGAGCGCGGCAAGCCACTCGGATGGTACGACGTGTCCACGCTCAAGGAGCCATACCGCATCGAAGGCAAGAAGACGATGGCCTACGAGCTCGCCGAACAGATGGACTGGCGCCTGCCCGACTGGATCATCTATCCGACCGGCGGTGGCACGGGCATCATCGGGATGTGGAAGGCGTTCGAGGAGATGGAGCGGCTCGGCTGGATCAAGAACGTGCGCAGGCCGCGGATGGTCAGCGTGCAGGCGGACGGCTGCGCGCCCATCATCCGCGCGTTCCAGACGGGCACGGAAAAGGCCGAGATGTGGGAGAACGCGCACACTTGCGCAGACGGCCTGCGCGTGCCGAAGGCCATCGGCGACTTCCTCATTCTCCGCGCGATCCGGGAGAGCGGTGGTTCGGCGGTCGCGGTGAGCGACGCCGACATGGTCCAGGACATGAAGCTCATCGGATCGCTCGAGGGCGTAAGCGCCGCGCCAGAAGGCGGCGCTACGCTCTCGGCGCTTCGAAGGCTGCAGGCGGACGGCCTCGTCAAGGCGTCCGACAAGGTCGTGCTCTTCAATACGGGCGGCGCGTTGAAGTACCTGGACGTCTTGGCGTAGACAAAACAGGGGCTACAGGCTTCGGGCTCCGGGCCGTGAGACGCCTCAATCCCGACGCCCCCAGCCTCCAGCCCCTGGCCCCTAGTCCCTGATCACTAAACCGGCGAATGAACCCGCCGGCCGGAATCCTGATCTCCGAAGCTGATTCCCATCGCCCGGGCGGCCCTGACCAGATCGCCATCGAGCGGGACGTTCCTCGTCTTCCCGACCACGTCCTCGATCGGCACCGCCTGCAGCACCGGCGGCCTGGACACGACGACTTGTCCGAAGTCGCCCCGAAGCGCCACGTCGACCGCCATGGCGCCAAACCGCGTCGAGAGCACCCGGTCGAAGCCCGTCGGCGCGCCGCCTCGCTGGAGGTGGCCGAGCACGACCGACCGGCACTCCTTGCGCGCCAGCGGTTCCAGCGCGAACGCCACCTTCTGTCCCATTCCTCCGAGCCGCTCATTCACGCCGGGCCTGGCCTCGGACTGCAGCGCGACCGACCCGCCGATCGGCTTCGCGCCCTCGGCGACGACGACGATGCTGAAATGGGCGCCCCAGGCGTCGCGTTGGCGGATGCGTGCGGCCACCGACTCGAGGCTGAAGGGAATCTCGGGCATCAGAATGACGTCCGCTCCGCCGGCGACACCCGCGTGAAGCGCAATCCAGCCGGCATGACGCCCCATGACCTCGACGACCATCACGCGGTGGTGGGATTCCGCCGTGGTATGGAGGCGATCGATGGCCTCGGTGGCGAATTGAACGGCCGTGTCGAATCCAAAGCAGTTCAGCGTGCCGAAGATGTCGTTGTCGATCGTCTTGGGAACGCCGACGACCGGCAGACCCAGTTTCCAGAAATCGTAGGCGATCGCGAGCGTGCCGTCGCCGCCGATGACGATCAAGCCCTCGAGGCCGAGATCGTTGAAGGTCCGCATGCACTTGGACGAGAGGTCGCGAATCTCGCCCGTCGCGGGGTCCGGGAATTTGAACGGGTCGGCGCGGTTGGTGGTGCCGAGCATCGTGCCGCCGATGCGCAGGATGCCGGTCACGTCCCGCGCGCCGAGCGGCCGGCAATCCGACGGATCGATCAGTCCGCCGAAGCTGTCTTCGATGCCGAGGATCTCGACATCACGGTTGATGGCCGACTTGACGACGGCGCGAATGACCGCGTTGAGGCCGGGGGCGTCGCCGCCGCCGGTGAGGACGCCTAGACGTTTGATGGTAGACATGGGAGTTTGGCTGCAGGCTACAGGCTTCAGGCTACGGGCTACAGGCAACCGGCGCGTGCGCCGAATTACTCTAGCGCAGAACCTGCTGAGGTGCCCGACGCCACCGGAACTACGCTTACGGCGCCAGTCCGGGCCGGCGTCCCACGAGAATGGCGGCCTCCCGGCCGCCAAAGGTGACTTCGGCACCGCCGCGAGCCGAGAAGGTGGCCAACCTCGCGCCGGTGAGCGCGTCGAACCACGCGCCGGAAATCGCCTGACGCGCCTTCAGCCGCAGCGTGCCCTTGATCGCGAGCGGAAGGCAGATGACGCGCTCCGCTTGAGTTGCACAGTACACGCGCAGCACGGTCGTTTCGTCGCAATCGAACGGCCGTCGCGGGAAATTCCCGTTGCAGTTGTGCGTGTCCCAGTTGGGAAGATCGGCTGGCAGGAGGCGACGCGCGGCCTGGATCCCCGAGAGCGTCGCGTCGAAGTTCTCGGACTCCCAGATGTTCGGCGGCCGGTGACGCGACCGGTCCTCGCGACCGTAGATGCCCGCGCCCGAGTGATAGACAAATGCCGCTCCGTGCGTCAGCCACGTCATCGCCGCGTACATCGTCAGCCGCAACGGATCGGCGTCCTGGTCAACGCTCGACGCGGGCCCCTTTCCCTCATTGTTCGTCCAGACCGCTGGAGGCTCGGGGCAGAACTGGACCCGCCACGGCTGCTTCACGTAGCTCCAGAGCGCGCCTTCCCCGCCGCCTCGATCGAGGTGCTCGGTCCGAACCTCAGCCCATGGGCCGTAGATCGTTCCCGATCCGCAGCCATCGTCACCGCCGGCTGAAGCGGTCGTCGCCACCGGGATCGGAGACTCGCCCTGGATGTGCTGCGCGAGCCGTTGCAGCTCGCCGGGGGGGATCGGCGTGGCACTGCCATCGCCCCAGCCTTCGTTGGCGACTTCCCAGAAGAGAATCTTCTGCTCCCGCCCCTTGCTCATCGCGAGGAACCGATCGACGACGGCAATCCGATCCGCCGCGGTGGGCACCGTGTCGAGGCCGCCGAAGATCGTCCATTCAACGCGCGCTCCGTGCCCATACGCCAGGTCCGTCAGCCCCGCGATCGCCTCGTCGAAACCGGGCTGCCGGGGATCGGCCGCTCGATCGGCCCAGCCTTTCTCTGGCCCGACCACGCCGAGCACACGAACGAAATCGACTCCACGAGAGGTCAGTTCGTCGATGTGCCTGGTCAGGCGCTGGCGGTCATGTTGATACCCCCAGACGCCCCAGAAGAGCGTCGCACCGGTGGCGAGCCACGTGCCGCCGGCGTCAGCGAAGGCGTGGCCCTCCAGCCGCACCGGACCGCGGCGCGCGTCGGAGCGAACCGCTGCGAGGTTTCGGAACACTCGAAACGCCGAGGTACGGATCTGGCCGCAGAACCGTGACGGCGATAGCCAAGAGGACGCCGTTGAGAAGCACTCGAGGGAACATCGCGTCACAACGCTTGCATCGAGCTCACCTGGTGCCGACACACATCGAGGTGCACCGGACCAGAGTACGACGTGCTGAGGTGCCTGGTGAGGATTGCCCGCGCGAAGCACCGCATGTTAGGATGACCAGATGTCAGTATCGGGCGGCTAGCTCAGTTGGGAGAGCGCCGCGTTCGCAACGCGGAGGTCGGGAGTTCGAGCCTCCTGCCGTCCACCAACGCCCAATGACTCACGGGCCGGCAACTGCCGGCTCGTGTCGTGTACGGCGGCATTTCGATCTTCCAGCCGGGGGGTCGACACCAGTTGTCAGGACGTGAACCTAGAGCGCGATGACCACCTTGCCGCGGGTGTGGCGGGTGGCCACATCGGCAATGGCCTGCGGGATCGCGCTCAGCCCTTCCCTTCGATCGATGAACGGTCTCACCTTGCCGCTCGCCATCAGCTCACCGAGGACAGCCAGATCGGCCTGGGTCATGTGTGCGATGAAGATTGTCAGTCTCTGGGTCACGAACGGCGCGACCAGGAGGGGTTTCAGAAGATTCGCGACCATGCTGACCACCCACCGGCCGGGAGGCGCCCCGATTACGACGAGCCGCCCCTTGCGCGTCAGCACCCGTCGCCGCGCAGACAGCGAACGATTGCAAATGCAATCGAGCATCAGGTCGTAGCGCTCGCCGGACCGGGTGAAGTCCTCTTTCGAATAGTCGATGACGCGGTCGGCGCCAAGCGAACGCACCAGCTCGATGTTCCTGGTGCTGCAGACGCCGGTCACCTGCGAGCTCATCGCCTTGGCAATCTGTACGGCGAACATCCCCACACCGCCCGCCGCGCCGTTCACGAGGACGCGCTCGCCTGGCTGAAGGCCGCCCCTGTCGCGAAGAGCCTGGAGGGCGGTGAGCCCCGCGATCGGCGCAGAGGCCGCCTGCTCGAACGTGACGCCCGCGGGTTTCCGGGCAACGTTTACTGCTGACGCACACGCGTACTCCGCGAACGCGCCGCGGCACACGCCGAACACTTCGTCGCCCGGTTTGAACCGGGTAACGCTCCGGCCAACGGCCTCGACCTCCCCTGCCATGTCGCGTCCCGGCCGCGTGGATTTCGGCCTGGTGAGCCCGAACATCAGCCGGGCCCCGTACGGTTTGCCCTTCAGCAGGTGCGAATCGAGTGGGTTGACCGCCGCCGCGCGGATCTTGATCAGGATTTCGTCATCGGCCGGCGAGGGCTTCTCGACGTCCTCGACACGCACGGCGACTTCGGGGGACCCGTACTGGCGGCAGACGATGGCTCGCATCTACAGGTGTAGACGGATGAGCGGGCCGAATATTGTGAAGTCTCGGCCGCGGGGGCAATAACCGCAGGCCGCAGGTGTGATTCGCGTCCATGCCTGCCCCGCCGCAGGATGCCCGGGCTTCTACGGCTGCGATCTGGCGTCCGCGCGTTCAACCCTGGCGCCCAGCCGCTGGAGGTTCTCGACGAGCCGGCCGTACCCGCGTTCGACGGTCTCGAGCGGTCGCACGCGGCTCTCGCCATCGGCGGCGAGGCTCGCGGCGATGAGCGCCATGCCGGACCGTAGATCACGGCCGTCCAGGACGCGTCCGCGAAGGCGCGTCGGGCCCCGCACGATGATGCGATGGGGATCGCAGAGGAAGAGATCGGCGCCCATTCCGCTCAGCTGCTCGAGTGCGAAGAGACGCAGCTCGTACATCCAGTCGTGGATGAGCGTGCTGCCGGAGGCCTGCGTGGCGAGCACGGTGACCAGGCTGACGATATCGCTCGGGAACCCGGGCCAGAGGCCGGTCGTCACGCGCGGGATGCCGAGCGGCGTCGAAGGTTCGACGTGCACGATTGGTCCTTCGACGCGGCAGCGCACGTTCATCCTCGACATCACGGAGACAATCGGCTCAACGTCTTCCGGCCGCACCCCCGCCACCTGCACGGCCCCTCCGGTGATGGCGGCCACGACGACCCAGCTTCCGGCCTCGATGTAGTCGCCGTTCAGGTGATGACTCGCGCCGGATAGGCGCGCGCCTCCCTCCACCCTGATTGTCGGCGTGCCCGCACCGGTCACGCCCGCGCCGAGCCGGTCGAGGAATTCGCACAATTCGACGACGTGCGGCTCGCAGGCCGCGTGCCGGATCTCGCTGACTCCGGGCGCGGCCGCCGCGGCGAGCAGCGCCGTCTCGGTGCCGGTCACCGACGCCTCGTCGAGATAGATGGACGCGGCCCGAAGGCCATCCGGCGTTTCGAGCGCGTGCCCGCTCCCCACGCTGAGCCGCGCGCCAAGCGCACCGAGGGCCTGCAAATGAGTCGAGATGGTCCTGCGCGCGGGAAAATCCCCGCCCGGCTGTGACAACCGCGCCGACCCCCTTCGCGCCAGCAGCGGACCGAGCAGCAGGACCGAGCCGCGCAGCCGTCCGACCAGCGCCGGATCGGGCTCGTCCTTCACGACGTTCGCGCACCGGATGCGCAAGGTCGAGGTCCCGGCGCCGTTGACCTGGGCACCCAGGTCGCGGAGCAGCGCCATCATGACTTCGACGTCCACAATCCGCGGCACGTTGGTCAGCACGCACTCCTGGTCAGTCAGCAGGCAGGCTGCCAGCAGCGGAAGCGCGGCGTTCTTGTTGCCCTCGACTTCGACCCGGCCCTCGAGGCGATGGCCCCCTTCGATGACAAGCGTGGACACGGGCTCGCTCCTTAGAACTTCCCGAGATAGTGAATCTCCTCGCGAAGCGTGATGCCAAATGCCTTCCGAACCTCGAGCCGGCAGAGGTCGATCAGGGCGCGCACGTCGGCCGAGGTGGCGCCGCCTGTATTCACGATGAAGTTGGCGTGGACCTCGGACACCCGGGCGCCGCCGATCGATCGCCCCTTCAGCCCGGCGCGATCGATGAGCGCGCCCGCCGAAGCCGGGACGCCTTCGGGCACCGGTTCGGCGCGCGGATCCGGATTCCGAAACACGCATCCGGCGCTCGCCCGCCCGAGTGGCTGTGTGCGTTTGCGATCGGCGAGTGATTGGCGCGCAACCGCCCGCAGGGCCGAAGGATCGCTACCGGGGCGCAATTCGAAGTCGGCGCAGAGCAGGATCTCGCCCGTGCGCTGAAGTCGGCTCCGGTCGTATCCGAACTCCATCTCCGAGGCCTGCACGATCGCGACCTTACCGTCCTCGGTGACGACCGACGCGCGTGCGACCAGTCCTCCGATCAGCCGGCCGCCGTAGTGCGCGTTGCCCGCGATGGCGCCTCCAACCTTGCCGGGCGTGCCCGCCCACGCCTCGAGCCCTCCCAGGCCGCGGGAGATCGTCCAGCGGACCAGGCCGTTCAGCGCCACTCCCGCGTCCGCACGGACCGTTCCGGGCCGCTCTTCGTGCACATGCGCCATCACTGGCCGCACGGCCAGTCCTTCGATGCCGCCATCGCCGACAAGCACGTTCGATCCGCCGCCCAGCACGGTGATCGGCAATCCCGCGGATCGGGCAGCTCGAACCGCTCGAACCACCTCACCGGAGGTTCGGGCTTCGATGTACCACTCGGCCCGGCCTCCGCACCGGAAGGTCGTCAGCTCGGCGAGAGACACCTCGTGCAGGACTCGTCCATCGGGAAACTCGGAACTGAAGGGACCCGGACTCTGGCGCACGCGTGGGCTCCCAAAGAGGTTGATTTTACTGCAGGATCCCGCGTCCGATGTTGACACCTCCCTCGCGGGACGAACACAATACGGCATGGCTGTTGCGAGAATCACCAAGGAAGACCTGAAGCTCGCGCTTGACGCGTCAGACGTCGCCGGGCGGCCCCTGCCGGTCGATGTCCGCCTGAAGTACCCGTACGAGCACAGCACCCTCAAGATCCCGGGCGCCATCCGCCTCCTGCCCACGGAGCCGCTGACGCACAATCTGCCGAAGCATCGCGACCTCG
Organism: uncultured Acidobacteriota bacterium; assembly: GCA_963695795.1. Classification (GTDB taxonomy): domain Bacteria; phylum Acidobacteriota; class Vicinamibacteria; order Vicinamibacterales; family JAKQTR01; genus CAVOHU01. Next base: position 103,365 of record CAVOHU010000007.1, read on the forward strand.
TGCTGTACTGCTCGGACCCGGACGAGATCACGAGCAGCCGGATTGCGGCCGACTTGATTCGACAGGGCTACCGCGCGAGTGTGCTCAAGGGAGGCATCGGCGAGTGGATCGGGGCGAGCCTGCCGACCGAGTCCAAGGATCCGTCCCGGCTGGCGCTCGCCGACACCGGGGCGCCCAAGGCCTGAGACCTGCCGGCGCGGTCTCGCGCGTTCCAGAAGGTGGATTGCCGTGTTGATCGCATTCCTGTTGAGCGTACTGGCGAGCTGGCACGCCGCGACAGCAGCGCAGGCGGGTGGCCCGACCTCGGACGAGCTCGCCAGGATGGTCCAGGAGCGGTACGCATCGGTGCAGGATTTCTCGGCCGACTTCGTCCACCGTTACCGCGGCGGCGTCCTGAAGAAGGAAGCGACCGAGCGAGGCACGGTCATCATCAAGAAGCCTGGCCTGATGCGCTGGACCTATACGTCTCCCGAGCCCAAGCTCTTCGTCTCGGATGGCCGGCGGCTCTACTCCTACATCCCAGAAGACAAGCAGGTCATCATCTCAGAGCTGCCCTCCTCCGACCACGCCACGACGCCCGCGCTCTTCCTCGCGGGGCGAGGGAACCTCTCACGCGACTTCGTCGCGGCGTTCCCGAAGGTGCCCGACTCCGCTCCCGGTAGCTACAGCATCAGGCTGACGCCCCGGAAGCCCGAGGCTGAGTACGACGCGCTGACGATCGTGGTCGCGCGCGGAACGCTGCGGCTCCTCAAGCTCATCACCGAGGACGCCCAGGGCGGAGAGTCGGCGTTCACCTTCACGAACCTCCGCGAGAACTCTCATCCGCCCGACAAGGAATTCCGCTTTACCATCCCGCGCGGAGTGGACGTCATCACCGATGGCCAACCGATCAGGTAGGCGCCCGGCGTCGATCGCCGATCGAGTGCGTCACGCGTGTGCGCCGGTGCTCGTGGTGGCGCTGGCGGCCGCCATGGCCGCGTGCGCCGTCGCGGTGTCGGCGATTCGCAAGGGCGAGATCGCCGAGCAGCGGCAGGACTACGATCTCGCGGTCGTCGAATACACCGAGGCCGCCCGGCAGCGTCCCTCCGACGCCAGCATCCGGTTGTCGCTCGAGCGCGCCAGGCTGCGCGCCGCCGAGGTGCACCTCTCGAAGGGCCGGAGGGCCGCCTCGCTCGGCAAACTCGACGAAGCGCTGATCGAATTCCAGATCGCCTCGCAGCTGAACCCGACGAGCACCACCATCGACGAGGCCGTGCGGGACACGCGGACCAAGCTCCGGGCGAAGGTCGCCGTGACGCGCGAGGGCAAGACGGAGCTCCAGTCGCTCGTCGAGAAATCCCGCGATCTGCCTCTTCCAGGCCTCGACCTGCCGGCCGGCATCAACCTGCCGGAGTCGCTCAGCTTTCGCGATGCGAGCAGCCGCGACGTCTTCACCGCCATCGGGCGATTTGCGGAGTTCAGCCTCGTCTTCGACCCGGCGTTCCGGGACGCTCAGGTGACCGTCGATCTGCGCAAGAGCACGTTCGACCAGGCGCTGGCCTCCGTCGCGGCGAGCACGCACAACTTCTATCACGTCACGGCGCCGCGCTCGGTCACCATCATCCCCGACACGCCCGCCAAGCGGCGCGAGTACGAGGAAGACGTCGTCCGGACCTTCTTCCTGTCGAACGCCGACGTGAAGGAGACGATCGATCTGCTGCGAATCGTCGTGGACGCCCGCCGGATCGCGCCGACCTCGGCGGCCAACGCCGTCACGCTCAAGGACACGCCCGAGCGCGTCGCGGCGGCCGGGCGCATCATCGCCGCCATCGACAAGGCCCGGGCCGAGGTCGTGATCGAAGTCGAAGTCCTCGAGGTGAACCGAACGAAGCTGAAAGAGTACGGCTTGCAGCTCGCCTCGCCCGGCGCGGCCGGCGTCGGCGGAAGCGTCGACGCCAACCGGGAGGGACTGACGCTTCAGGAGCTGCAGACGCTCAGCGGAGCGGGGGTCTTCCTGACGAATGTGCCGGCGCTCTTCTACCGCCTCCTCAAGTCGGACACGAACACCCGCACGCTCGCCAATCCGCAGCTTCGCACCTCGGACGGCACGGCGGCGCAGGCCAGGTTCGGCGATCGTGTTCCCGTACCGAGCACGACGTTCTCGCCCATCGCGACCGGTGGCGTCAACCAGCAGCCGATCACCTCGTTCGCGTACGAGAATATCGGCGTCAACATCGACATCACGCCGCGCATTCACCACGACGACGACGTGTCGCTGGCGTTGAAGGTCGAGGTGAGCGCGTTTTCGGGCGCCGGGTATGGCGGGCTTCCGACCTTCGGCAACCGCTCCGTCAATTCGCTCATCCGCCTGCGGGACGGGGAAACGAGCGTCCTCGGAGGGTTGATCCGGGACGACGACCGGCAGGTGCTCGAAGGGGTTCCGGGCCTGAGCGACATTCCCCTCATCGGGCGCCTGTTCGCCCGGACGCGCAAGGAAACGCAGCAGACCGACATCATCGTGACCTTGACACCCGCATATCGTGCGCGTGCTCGACCTGACAGAGGCGGACCTCAGGCCCTTCCGGGTCGGGCGCGATGCCGGGGCCTCGCCGCTCGAACTCGCCCTGCCCGAGCAGTACAAGCCGCCGGGCGTCATCATCAAACAGCATTGACAGAGGCTTGCAGACGACAGGCAACAGGCTACGGGCTACAGGCCTTGCCAAGAGCTTGCTGTCACGCCGCATCTTCCTTCACGGCCGTTCGTCACGCTGAACCCGTGCTCTTGGAGCTTTCGAGCGCCGCGAGCAGCTTGTCGTGGATGCCCCCGAATCCCCCGTTGGACATGACGACCACCAGGTCGCCTTCCCTGGCTTCGCCGGAAACGGCCGCCACGATGTCATCGACGGCCGGGACGTAGCGCGCGCGCCGGCCGCGAGAGGTGAGATCCGAAACGAGCTGCTGCGGAGAGAGGCGATCGGCTTCGGGGAGCGACTGCCGGTAGACGGCCGCGATGATGGTCTCATCGGCCGGCGCGAACGCTTCGGCAAAGGCATCCTGGAACACCTTCCGGCACGAGGAGGCCGAGCGAGGCTCGAAGATGGCCCAGACGCGCGATTGCGGATGGGCGGCGCGCAGGCCGCTCAAGGTCTCGCGGACGGCGGTCGGGTGATGCGCGAAGTCATCGAAGACGATGACGCCCTGCACGCGCCCGACTTCTTCGAGCCGGCGTTTCACGCCACCGAACCCGCGGAGGCCGCCCTCGATTGACGCCGCGGCGACGCCCACCTCGTTGGCGACGGCGATGGCCGCGAGCGCGTTCCGCACGTTGTGCACGCCAGCCATCGGAATCTCGAACCGCCCGAACGACTCGCTGCCGTGCCTCACGCGAAACCTCGTCGACTCCGGATCCGGCTCGATGTCGTACGCCTTCCAGTCCGCGCCATCCGACAACCCGAACGTCTCGACCGGCGATCGGGCGATGCCTTTCAGCGCGAACGCTTCGGGACTGTCAGCCCCGAGCACCAGGAGCCCACGCCGCGGGACCAGGTTCACCAGGCGCGCAAACGCCAGCTTGATGGCGTCGAGATCCTCGTAGATGTCGGCGTGGTCGAACTCGATGTTGCCGACGACGGCGATGTCGGGAAGGTACTTCAGGAACTTGGCGGTCTTGTCGAAGAACGCGCTGTCGTACTCGTCGCCTTCGATGACGAAGTCCCGGCCCGCGCCCAGCCGATAGCTCGATCCGCCTTCGCCGAGATCGGCCGCGACGCCGCCCACGAGCACGCTCGGATCGAGTCCGGCGCCGATGAGCAGGTGCCCGATGAGCGCGGTCGTCGTCGTCTTCCCGTGCGTGCCCGCCACGACGATCGAACGGGCGCCCCAGAGGAAGTGCTCGCGGATGGCCTCGGGCAGCGAGCAGTACCGGATCTTCCGATCGAGCACTTCTTCGAGCTCGGGGTTTCCCCGCGAGACCGCGTTTCCGACGACGACGAGATCGAGGTCGGAGGTGATGTGATCGGACCGGTATCCGGCGTCGATCTGAATGCCCTCGCGCCCGAGGAACGTGCTCATCGGCGGATAGACGTCGTGGTCCGATCCTCGAACGTCGAGTCCTCTCCGCTTGAGCATGGCGGCCAGGGTCGCCATGGCCGTGCCGCAAATCCCGATGAAGTGAACGCGCTGCACGCTGGTGTCCTTCGTCGCTGCCGGGGCCGGGCGATGCCACGAGCGACATCGCCCGCCTCACTAGCTCACGGCCGGTTCCTCGATGACGACCATCGGGCCCGGCCGCCCGATGACTCGCGCCCTGACGCCGAGCGGCACCGTCAGCGCCGCGCCGCGCGTGTGCCCGGTCGGAAGACCGAAGAGGACGGGGCCGGGAAACCCGGCCGTCAAGCCGGCGAGCACGGCCTTGCCGGTCACGGAGCCGTCCGGCTCGTCACACTCCGGCATCTCGCCGAAGACGATCGCCGCCGCCCTGGCCAGGACGCCGGCCTGGATGAGTTGTGTCATGAGCCGATCGAGCCTGTACGGCCGTTCGTTGACGTCCTCGATGAGCAGCACGCACCCGTTCGGCGGATCGAATGCGAACGGCGTTCCAAGCGACGCCGCGAGCTGCGTGAGGTTTCCGCCGTAGAGCAGGCCCGCGGCTTCGCCGTCCTTCAGCGCCTCGAGCGCGGGCGCCGCGAGTTCGCCGAGCGGTTCGCGATTCATCACCGCCCGCAGGAACGACAGCCGATCGTAGCCGGCCTCGCCTTTGGACAGGCGGCCTGCGACCATCGGCCCATGAAACGCGACGATCCCGCAGCGTGTCGTCAAGTAGCTCAGCAGCGCCGTCACGTCGCTGTACCCGACGAAGACCCTCGGAGCGGACCGGAGTCTGGCCGGGTTCAAGTGCGGCAGTATCTGCACGCTGCCGTAGCCGCCCCTGGCCCCGATGATTCCCTTGACGCGGGGGTTCGTCCAGGCCGATTCGAACGCCCGGGCGCGCGACTCCGCCTGGCCCGCAACGAAGTGATGCCGCTCGAAAACGGATTCCTCGAACAGCGGATGGAATTCGAGCCGCCGCAGCTCGGCCAGGCCCGCGTCGAATTCCGGACGGCCAAACGGGCTCGCCGGCGCCACCACGGAGACGCTATCGCCGGACTCGAGCGCCTGCGGCCTGAGCAGCCTCACGACGAGAGCGCCTCCATCTCCGCGGCGATCCGCAGATGCGCATCGCACCCCACGATCTCCTGCCAGCGGGCCGATCCCCTCCACCACTTCGACCGATCGGCGAGATACCGCTCCTTGGCGCGCCGCTGCCGCGCGATGGCCTTTTCGACCGTCGCGAACGCGACCGTGCGGGTTTCAACCGCGCGCACGAGCGCCTCGAGGGCGGCAGCGTGGCTGGACGCGTCGGGCGCGCAGAGCAGCACGCCGTCGCAGCCCGCGTTGACGGCCGCAACAATCGCCTGTTCGGGCGAGTAGGAATCGGCGCAGGCCCGCATGCCGATGTCGTCGGTGAAGACGACCCCGCCAAATCCCAACGACTGGCGCAAGAGCCCCGTCACGATCGCCGGCGAAAGGCTGGCCGGATTGAGTTGGTCGAGCGCGGGGACCAGCACGTGGGCGACCATGATCGACATCACGCCGGCCCGGAGCGCAGCCTCGAACGGAACGAGCTCGACTTCCTTCAGCCGCTCCGGCCCGTGGTCGAGGACAGGCAGCTCGTGATGGGAGTCCGTGGTGGTGTCTCCGTGGCCCGGAAAGTGCTTGCCGCACGCCGCAACGCCCTCATCCTGGAGGGCGCGGATGATCGCGCTGCCGAGCCGGGCGACCTCTCCGGGGTCCGCCGCGATGGCCCGGTCGCCGATCACCGTATTCGACGGGTTGGTGAGCACGTCGAGTACCGGCGCGAAATCGAGCGTGACGCCGACGGCCCGGAGTTCGCGAGCCAGAGCCGAACCGAACCGCGCGGCAAGGTCCTCGCCGCCGCCTCGCCCGAGGGCCGAGGCCGCGGGCCACTCGGTGAACGGCCGTTTCAGGCGGGCGACCCGGCCTCCTTCCTGATCGACGCCGACCCACGCGGGCGGGTCCGACGCCAGGCGGGCGGCCGCGGCCGAAAGCGCGGCGACCTGCTCCACGCTCTCGACGTTTCGCGCGAAGAGAACGACGCCGCCGAGGTCGAAGTCGCGCGCAAGCGAGCGCAGCTCCACCGGCAACTCCACGCCATCGAATCCCAGCATCACGAGCTGGCCGAGCTGCCGCCGGACACCCGAAGGTGACATGCAAACCCATTATAATGTCGCGGTGCGACTCGACACGTCCGCCCCGACCCGCATCGATCTGGCCGGCGGCACGATCGACATCTGGCCGCTCTACCTCTTCCACGACGGCGCGCAAACGCTGAACATCGCCATCAGCCTGCGGGCGCACGCCCGAGTCGAGTCGCGGACCGACGGGCGGGTCGAGATTCGCTCGATCGATACTGGGCGGATCACCACGGTCTCCAGCTGGACCGAGCTCGGCAGCTCGGCGGAGCTCGACCTGCTCGGCCGCCTGCTCCGCTACTTCAAAGCCGAAAACCTCACGCTGACCACGCGCTCCGAGGCGCCCGCCCACGCCGGCATCGCCGGGTCCTCGGCGCTGAACGTGGCGGTGTGCGGGGCGATGGCGCGGTGGAACGGCGAATCCCTCGAGCCGGAAGCCTTGCTCGAGGTCGCCAAGAACGTCGAAGCCCAGGCGATCAGGGTGCCCACCGGCGTGCAGGACTACCGGCCGGCGATGTACGGCGGCATCGCGGCGGTCGAGCTGGGCGTCGACGGCATCCGACGCGTCGCGCTCGATGTCGATCCCGACCAGCTTCGGCAGCGGATCGTGCTCGCCTACACCGGGGCCCCGCGCGATTCCGGCACCAACAACTGGGAGATCACCAAGCGGCACCTGGACGGGGACCGCCAGGTCATCGACTGCTTCGACCGCATCCGGGACACGGCCGTGGCCATGCGGCGCGCCTTGGAGCGGTCGGACTGGCCGGAAGTCGGCCGCCAGGTCGCGCACGAGTGGGACAACCGCAAGCGGCTCGCGCCTGGAGTGACGACACCGGCCATTGACGACCTCATGTCGCGAGCCGGCCGGGCCGGGGCGATCTCGGCGAAGGTCTGCGGGGCCGGAGGCGGCGGCTGCCTGTTCTGCTACTGCGAGCCCGCGTCGGCGGCGCAGGTGCGCGAGGCGCTCGTTGCGGGCGGCGCGAAGCCACTCGACTTCAGGATCGAATCGGCCGGACTCCGCTTCGCGTGAGGGACGCCATGGATCCCATCTCGGAAATCAGAACGCTCTACCTGTCGGCGACGCGGGCCACAATCCAGCGCGACCTGACGCGCGCAATCGTGCTGCTCAAGTCCCTTGGGACCGAGGAAGAGCGCGAGCGGGCGGCCGTGTACATGGACGGCCTTTCGCAGATGCGATCCGAGTGGGGCGTCAAGCCCGAGGATGGCTCCGCCCTCGGCGGGCCTCGCCGTAGCCGTCCGTCGCGAGGGCGCTAACCTACCGCTTCCGGGCCTGATTGGCGGTGAGGATCTTGCGCGCGAGGATGCGCAAGGGCTCCGGCACGTTCCGGTCGGTCGACAGCATGCGCACGTCCCGCTCGTTCAGTCGGTTGACGAAACCCATCGACAGCGCCACCGGCGTCTTCGGATTGAAGGTGAGCCCGGAGACGACGCTGTAGTTCTTGATCCACGTGCGGCTGGTCGCAATCACGCGAAGGACGTCTTCGCTGATGGATGCCAGCCTGGCGAATGTCTCGATCTCCTGCTCGGTGAGCTTCGGACTGCTCAGGACACCCAGTGCGACCAGCTTGTTGGGATCGCGGATGAGCACCTGACGCTCCTCGCGGGTGCCTCGCATCGCGGTCTTGATCTTCTCGGTGATGGTCATCAACGACAGGCGCTGCACCGTCGGAATCCGCTCGCGAGCCGCGTTGACGATGGCGGCGTCGCCTTCGCCCGCGCTCGGCTCCTCTCCGGCGGTAAGCTCTGCGTCCTCCCCTTCGGCCGCGACGAGCGGCGCATCGGCCGATCGGGCGGGCTCATCGCCCGGGGTCACGCCACGGCGCGCGAAGAACGCCTTGATGTCCGGGTTCACGTCGGACCTCGCAAGGAACGAGGCCAGCTCCATCGGCCCGATGCGCGACAAGGTGCGTTCGGCCGTCTCCCGGATGGACTGACTGGCGTCGGAACTCAGCAGGACGAGGAGCGCGAGTTGCTCGTGGGCCTTGGGCGCAAGCGCGCCTTGGGCGGCGAGCATCCTGATGTCGGCCGCGACCTCCCCCTTCCGGAAGAAGTCCAGGAACGGCGTATGAGTCCAGCTCTCCACGATTGGCGGGTCCTACTGCCGCGCGAGAAGCGCCCGGTAGTTGTCCGGCGTGATTCGCGTGCTCACGACTGAACCCGCAAGGCCCAGCGGCCTTGCCGCCACGTCATTGAGCATCATCGACACCGCGCCGGCATCTCCGAGGTTGAGGTCGATTGCGCTCTGCGCCGCGTACGACAGCCGCTCGCCCGCTTGCAAGACCCGTGCGACAACCCGGGTGCCGTCAACGGTCATCGACACCCAGCAGGGCGCCTTCGCGACAAGCGCAATCCGAACGGGTGCGGCCGTCTCGGTCTGAGCTGGCGCGGCCACCGGATTCTGCACGGGGGAAGCGGCCGGGGGCGTGTCCGCCGGACTAGAGGCCGGAGTCGCTGGAGCGGCGGCCCGATCGGCCAGGCCGGGCGCGACCGCGTCGGACGGCTTGGCGATTGGGGGAGGCGTCGGCTCGGCCGATCTTGCAGGAGCCGGCCGCTGGAGGTCCGTCTGGACCGCGGGCTTCGACGATCCGCGCAGGTTGAAGTAGACCAGGACGGCCGCCACGACGAGGACGCTCAATCCCACCAACCGGAGCATCGTCGTCGCCACCTGGCGGCCGCTCTCGAAATCCTCGGGGTCCTCCGAAGAAGCCACTGGCGCCGCCTCCGGCGCCATCTCGCCCGGAAAACTCTCGGCGAACATCTCGACCGTCGCCTCGGGGTTGAGGCCGATCTCCTTCGCGTACGAACGGACGAAGGCGCGCGAGAAGATTCCTCCGGGCAGGATCGAGACGTCGTTGCGCTCGAGCGAGGCCAGCACGCGCGCCGAGATCTTCGTCGTCGCGGCGATCTGCTGCAGCGTGAGGCCGCGTTTTTCGCGGGCCAGTCGAAGATGGGTCCCGAAGTCGACAGGGGAATCGTCAGTCATGTGAGATCACGCGCTGTCACGGAACCGGGGGCGGTGGACAGAACGGCGACACTATTCTCGGGGAACTCGTTCTGCAGTGTCAAACAACGCGCGACCCTTCTCGATCACGCGGCGGGTCCCCGAGGCAACATGCGCAGAGGGTCCTGCCTCGAAGAACAGCCCGATGGCCGCGAACCCCGACGCACCCGTCGAGGCAACCGCGTCGAGTCGATCCTCGGTGACACCCCCGATTGCGAGAACCGGAACCTGGACGGCGATCGAGGCCCTCGTGAGTTCGGCCAGGCCGACAGGACCGCCGGCGCCGGGTTTGGATGGCGTCTCGAAGATCGTCCCGAGAACGAGATAGTCGACGCCGCCCTCCCGCGCAATCGACACGGATTCGGCGACGCCGTGAACCGACCGGCCGACGAGACAACCCGGCGGCAGGAGTTCCCGTGCCCGGGACGCCGGGATCGAATCGCCCCGCAGGTGGACGCCGCCCGCGCCGGCGGCCAGCGCGATGTCGGTCCGATCGTTGACGAGCAGCCGCGCCTGGCGGCCGCCAATCGCCGCCACGCACCGCTCGGCAAGGCGCAAAAGCTCACCGGATTCCAGGTCGCGCTCCCGGAGATGCACCAGATTCACACCGGCCTCGGCCAGAAGGGCCACGCGCTCGACAAGCGCCGAGCACTGGTCCGCTGTGGAGGCGCCCGGCAGCAGCCGGCGCCGATCGGTGACTGCGCAAAAAAACGGAGGCCGCATGATTGTCGGCCGCGCGGGGAGCTACGCCCGCCGCAGCGAGAAGAGGCCGGACAACTCCAGAAGGCCGGCACAGACGTTCACCAGGCCGAGTCCCGACACGGCGCCCCGCACGTAGTAGTTTCGAATGATGGTCTCGATCGGGGGCCAGGCGTCGACGAAGTAGTTCCGCTCCCAGAAGGTCGACCAGGGAACGACGATGAGAAGGACGCCTGCCTCGATGAAGTACGCCACGAGCAACAACCGGGTCAGACCAGACTTGGATTTCATGCGATGAGAATCGCCCGCTCAGCCACTAGTCCTGGAGCCGGTCAGCCAATCGACGCGCCGGGCCACGTCCCGATACTCCGGCGCCGACGCTTGGAGCTCGAGAAACACCGCCAGCGCCCGGGCCCGCTCGCCGAGCGCCTCGAGCGTGTCACCAAGTTCGTACAGAAGGGCCTGGCCGGCAGTTGGCGACACGGAAGGCGCTTCGGCGGCTCGCTCGAACCACTCGACAGCGCTCGTCGGATCTCCGGAGTCGCGGGCGATCCGCCCGAGAAGCGCGGCCGCGTCGAACCGCACGGCTGGCGATCGTACGGCGGACTCGAGCGCCCGGCGCGCCTGGGAGACGCGTCCCGCTCGCAGGAGCGCCTGGCCTTCAGCGAGCTGGAGGGCCGCGGCTTCGATCCCTCCGGCCGGTTCGCTCTCCCCGCGAGCCGCGCCGAACAGCTCATCGAATCCCGGCGGCTCCGACGAGTGCTCACGCTCCGCAAACTCGCCCTCGAGTACGACCTTGCGGGCATCCGGCACAACGACCCGTCGAGCCTGGGAGAAGGACGGAACTCCCGATTCGCTGAGCAGATCCGTGATGGCGTCGCTCAGATCGACCTCGACCTCGTCGTCGTTGGCATCCGTTGAATCGGCGGCCGAATCAAAGACCACCGGCTGGTCTTCCGCTGAATCTGCCACGGTCGACAGGCTGGACTCGATCGGCCCCGCGTCCGGTTCGAACTCCAGGGACAAGGCCTCCTGCGCCGAGGGCGGTGGAGGTTCATCGATTGGCGGTTCCTCCGAGGCGGGCAGGAACGCGACTGGCTCCGCGACAGGGACCATCGGCTCGGCCGACTCCGGAGAGGACGCAGCAGCGCCGGCCAGGAACTCGTCGACTGCGGTCGGCTCGGCGGGAAGCGTATCGGCCAGGTTCGCCGCGAGAGCCTCCGGCGGGACCTCAGGCGTTTCCGGTCCCGGAGCGAGGATCTCGTCGGATCCGCCGGGGCTGAACTCGAACGGCACGTCGTCCTGCACACGGAGGCGAAGGCGCTCGGCAATCTCGCCGTCGGGATCGGGCACGCCGAGCCCCTGCAGCGCCGACTTCAGGCGTTCAACGTTCGCGGCGTCATCGGGCCGGCGCTCGAAGAGGTCCTCGCTGATTGCGCGGGCCCCGGTCCACTGTCCCGTCGCGAGGTAGGCGTCGGCCAGCCTGGCCTGCGCGCGGTACAACTCGTGTTCGAAGCTGCCGTCGACGCAGATCTCGACCAGCTTGAGAAGGGCGGGGATGAAACCCGTCGCGCGAGCCACGAATCGCTCGACGACCGATACCGCAGATTCCAGGTCGCCTTTGAGGACGGCCGTGTCGACCACGGCAGTGATGCATTCAAAGCCCGCCTCGGGATAGCTCTCGGCGAGCGCGCACCCGAGGAGCACGATCTGATTGGTCTGCTCCTGATCACGGAGCAGCAGGCTTCTCAACACCCGGCCCGCCGCATCCACGTGCCGGGCCCGCAGTTCGATCTCTGCCAGCGTGAGCAGCACTTGCGGGTGGGCGTCGGGTGCGATATCGCCCAGCGCGTGGGTGGCTTGCGGAAGATCCCGGCGGGCGATGTACGCCCTGGCGAGCCTGAGCCTGGCGTCGAGATCCTCCGGATCCGATTCCAGAACCTTCAAGAGCAGCGGCAGCGCCTCGTCCTCCCGGCCCTGCGCGAGCATGGCGGCGGCGATCACCCTGAGATCTTCGGTCGCGCTCGCGTGCTTCTGCGCGGCATCGATGTTTCCCCCGTCCAGCAGGCGCCGGATCAGGAGCTTCCGGGCCTCGGAGTCGGAGGCATCGAGCCGGACCGCCTCGGCGAGCACCTCGAGGGCCTGCGTGGCCTGGCCGCGCTGCGCCAGTTCGTCCGCGATGGACTTGTACTGCCGGGCTGCCCCCGGGCCGTCGCCCCAGTCCGCGTTCGCCTTCGCCGCTTTCAGCCGGCCGCTGATGTCGGCCGGGTCCATGGCGGCCAGCCTGCCCGCGAGCTGCGCGGCGCCGAACCGGTCACCGCGATGAAGCCTCAGCCGGTAGGCCGCGGTCAGGTAGGCTTTTGCCTCGGCCGTGAGGCCCTGGAGGCCCGAGAGCTCGCTCGCGCGCAGGAGCGCGGACTCGTCCTCGGGCGTAATCTTCACGATCTTCTTGTAGAGCGCGGTCGCCTTCGAGACGAACCCCTCCTGGGCGAGGTGCTCGGCGATCCGCGAGTACTGGGCAACGGCGGCCTCGGTCTGACCCGACCGAAAGTACAGATCCCCAAGGACGTTGGCGGTGTTCCAATCGAGCGGCTGGTTTTCGACCACGCGAAGGTACTCGGCGATGGCGCCATCGAGGCGCCCCTGCCGCAGCAGCTTCTCGGCCTTCCGCAGCGTCCCTTCACGATCGAATGCCAAGCGACCCTACTCCCCTCCACCCGCCTGCGCGTGTGTCAGATGGTATCAAAGAGTGAGGGGGGCCGGAACGATCGGCGGTGCACCGCCGAGTAACCATGTCGGGCGAGCGCCGCCAGGTGCTCGGGCGTCGCGTAGCCCTTGTGCCGATCGAAGCCGTAGCGGGGGTCTTCGCGATGCAGCGCAATCATCTCCTGATCCCGGTGCACCTTCGCGACGATTGACGCTGCCGCGATGACCGAACAGAGCCGATCGCCATGGATCACGCCGCGTTGCGCCATGGGCAGATCCGGAATCCGGAACGCGTCGACGAGGACGACGCCGGGCGGCGGCGAGAGCGCCATGACGGCCCGGCGCATCGCTTCGAGCGAAGCGTGGTGGATGTTGATCCGATCGATCTCGTCCGGGCCCACCTCGCCGATCGCCCAGGCGATCGCCCCGTTCCGTACCAGCGCGCTCAGACGCTCACGCTGCCGGGCCGAGAGCAGCTTCGAATCGGCCAGCCCCGCGATGGGAACCCCCGGGTCGAGGATGACGGCCGCCGCGACCACGGGGCCCGCCAGGCAGCCCCGGCCGACCTCGTCGGCGCCGGCGACACGGGCAAACCCGGCCTGCCGGTACGAATCCTCGAGGGCGCTGCTGGCCAGTATCGGGGCCACATTCCTGCCCCGATTGTCAGGCCGGCCGCTTGGTTTCCTTCATGCGCGCGGCCTTGCCCTTCAGTTTCCGCAGGAAGTACAGCTTGGCCCGGCGCACCTGCGCGGATCGGACGACCTCGATCCGGTCGATGATCGGCGAGTGGAGCGGGAAGATTCGCTCGACGCCCTGGCCGAAGGACACCTTGCGGACGGTGAACGAGGCGCGCGCGCCCCCGCGATGCATGCCGATGATGATGCCCTCGAACACCTGGATGCGCTCCTTGTCGCCCTCGCGCACCTTCACGTGCACCTTCACCGTATCGCCGGTTCTCATCGACGGCCGTTCGGCAAGCTGCGTGTTCTCAACCGTCTCAATCGCGCCCATGGTCGGCTCCCTTCTCAGCCATCAATTCGCGCAGGATGTCGCGCTCTTCGCTGTCCAGTTTCGCTGTCCTCAGCAGGTCCGGCCGGCGCTCGAGCGTTCGGCGCATCGCCTCCTGGATCCGCCAACGCCGAATCTGCGCATGGTGCCCCGACAGCAGAATCTCGGGCACCTTCAGTCCGTTGAACTCGGCCGGCCGCGTATAGTGCGGGTAGTCGAGCAAGCCGCGGCTGAATGAATCCGCCTCGACCGACTCTTGATCGCCGACCGCGCCCGGCAGCAACCGCACGACCGCGTCCACGATCACCATCGCCGGCAACTCGCCTCCCGTCACGACGTAGTCGCCAATCGACACCTCATCGGTGATCAAGGCCTGCCGGACGCGCTCGTCGACGCCTTCGTAGCGCCCGCAGACGATCACGACACGCGCCATCGCGGCCAGCCTCACCGCGTCCGCCTGGCAGAACGGCTTCCCCTGCGGCGTCGTCAGCAGGACGGCCGAGGGCGGCTCGCCGTCCGCGGCGATCGCTTCGAGCGCCCTGAAGACCGGCTCCGGCTTGAACACCATCCCCGGCCCACCGCCAAATGGCACGTCGTCCACGCTCCGGTGGCGGTCGGCGGCGTAGTCCCTCAGGTCGTGCACGCGCAGGTCGGCGAGGTTGCGCTCGATGGCCCGGTGCACGATGCCTTCCCCGAGCGGCCCGTCGAACATCCGCGGAAAGATCGTGAGGACATCGAATCTCAATGGCGCCTGCCGCGTTTCTTGCCGAGCGACTTCCTCGTGACGTTCAACTCGAGCAGGCCCTCGGGCGCCTCGATCACGATGCGGCGACCCGGGACGTCGACGACCCTGCAGATATCCCCCGCGAGCGGGATCAGCACCTCAGACGCTCCATCCTGGACGACCAGGAGGCTCGCGCTCAGGCTGCCTTCGACTCGCGCCACCGCGCCCACACGGCGCGCCAAAACAGTCTCGACCTCGCAACCCACCAGGTCGTGACGGTAGTACGACCCGTCGGGCAGCGGCGAGAGGGATTCGATCGGCACCCGCAGCTCGATGCCGGCGAGGCCCTCGACCGCCTCGATCGACTCCAGGCCTTCGAAGGCGACGACCCGCCGATCGCGCAGGGTCCATGCCGACCGAATGACCATCGCCCGGACGATGCCGGCCGACTGCGCGAACACGCGGCTGCCCGGCTGAAACCGCTCATCCGGAAAATCGGTTTCCGGGTTGAGCACCACCTCGCCCCGAAGCCCGTGCGGTCTCGCCACGCGGGCCACGACCGCCATGTCGTCCCAGGCAGGCTCCACGGCTACCTGTGACCGCGCTCGTCACGAATCTCGAGCGTGGCCCGGTGCCCGTCTCGCTCAGCGGTGGCCGTGACGAGCGTGCGAATCGCGGCGGCGGTCCGGCCCTGCCGGCCGATCACGCGCCCCAGATCATCGGGCGCGACCCGCAGTTCGACGACTGCCATGCCGTGGTGATCCGCCTCGGTGACCCGCACCTCGTCGGGCGCGTCGACCAGGGCGCGCGCAATCACCTCCACGACGTCTCGCGCGTGACTCAATGCGCCTCGGGGGCCGCTGCCGGCGTTCCGGCCTCGACCGCCGGCTCCTTGTATTGGGCCACAAGGGTGCGGACGGTGTTCGACGGGCGCGCGCCCGCCTTGATCCAGTGCGACACCCGCTCGCGATCCAGCTTCAGCGTCGCCGGCGTCGTCTTCGGATTGTAGTAGCCGATGGTCTCGACGACCCGGCTGTCCCGCGACGAGCGCGCCTCGAGCACGACCATCCGGAACATGGGACGCTTCTTGGACCCGATCTTCGTCAAGCGAATAGCGAGCATCTGACTCCTTCCGGGCCATCCAGGCGACCCGTCTGCCACCCTCACGCACCGAGCCCGCGGCTGCGGAGCAGGCCCATCGCCTGCTGCAGGCGCTTGCGGCCGCCGGACCCGCCCGACACGCCGCCCATCATCTTCACCATCTTCCGCATCTGCTGGAACTGCCGGAGCAGCAGATTGACGTCCTGCACCGAGGTCCCGCTGCCCCGGGCGATGCGCCGCCGGCGGCTGCCATCGATGAGCTTCGAGTTCCGGCGCTCCTCGAGGGTCATGGAGCTGATCATGGCCTCGACGCGGCTCATCTGGCGCTCGTCGGGCTCGGCGCCGGCCGCCTGCTTGAGGCTCCCCATGCCGGGAATCATCCCCATGACCTGCTCGAGCGGGCCCATCTTCCGCACGGCCCGCACTTGCGAAAGGAAATCCTCGAAGGTGAAGTCCTCACTTCTGAGCTTCTGCTCCAGCCGCTGGGCTTCGGTCTCGTCGATGACTTCCTCGGCGCGCTCGATGAGCGACAGGACGTCGCCCATGCCGAGCAGCCGCGAGACGAAGCGGTCGGCGTGGAACGGCTCGAGATCCTCGGTCCGCTCGCCCATCCCGACAAAGGCGATGGGCACGCCGACCACGCCGACGACCGAGAGCGCGGCGCCGCCGCGCGCGTCGCCGTCGAGCTTGCTCAGAATCACGCCCGTCACGCCGATTTGGCGGTTGAACTCGCCCGCGCTCTTGATGGCGTCCTGCCCGGTCATCGCATCGGCCACGTAGAGCGCGTCGGTCGGCTCGACCGCCGTCCGGATGGCCTGCAGCTCCGCCATCAGCTCATCGTCGATGTGCAGCCGGCCCGCCGTGTCGACAATCACGACATCGAACCCGGTATTCCGGGCCTCGGAAAGCGCGTCCGCCGCGCGCCGCACCGGATCGAGGTCTCCGGCCGGATCGAACACGCGAATGGAGATCTGCCGGCCCAGCACGTTCAGCTGCTCGATTGCGGCCGGGCGTCTCACGTCGGTCGACACGAGCAGCGGGTGGCGGCCCTGCCTGGTCAGCAGCCGCGCCAGCTTCGCCGCGGTCGTCGTCTTGCCCGACCCCTGGAGGCCGAGCAGCAGAATCACCCCCGGAACCTTCGCGGACGGCGCCAGGCCGCCCTTCGCGTCGCCGAACAGCGCGACGAGCTCGTCGCGGACAATCTTGATGACCTGCTGGCCCGGCGTCAGGCTCCGGAGCACATCCTGCCCGACGGCGCGCTCGCGCACGCGATCGACGAACGCCTTGACGACCTTGAAGTTGACGTCCGCCTCGAGCAGCGCCATGCGGATTTCCCGCAGGGCCGACTCGACGACAGTCTCCGAGAGCCGCGCCTCACCGCGCAGTGCCCGAAAGACGTCCTGCAGGCGATTGCTGAGCGAGTCGAACATGGAGTTGCTTCGGGGCCGGGCGCTCGCGGATCCGGGCATCGCTTCCGCACGAGCCCGCGGCCACATCGGAGCGCGTAACACTCTGTGGCGCAAACCCTTATCGTAGCGCCGCCGGCGCCGATCTGTCAACGAATCGCGGCGGATTCACACGCCCGTCAGGCGGTGACCAAGCTTGTCCTTCTTGGTCTTCAGGTAGCGGCGGTTGGTGTCGGAGGGAGGGATTTCGAGCGGGACGGTCCTCGTCACCGCCAGCCCGTAGCCCTCGAGGCCGACGAACTTCCGCGGGTTGTTCGTCAGCAGGTGCATCGTCTTGACGCCCAGGTCGCCGAGGATCTGGGCGCCGATGCCGTAGTCGCGCTGGTCGGGCTTGAAGCCGAGGCGTTCGTTGGCCTCGACCGTGTCGAGGCCCTGGTCCTGGAGCGCGTAGGCCCGGATCTTGTTCGACAATCCGATGCCGCGGCCCTCCTGGTTCAGGTAGAGCATCACCCCGCGGCCTTCCTTCGAGATCTGGTGGAGCGCCGTCTCGAGCTGCTCGCCGCAGTCGCACCGCGCGGAGTGAAAGACGTCGCCCGTGAGACACCGCGAGTGGACGCGAACCAGCACGTCCTTGCCCGTTCCGATCGTTCCCTTGACCAGCGCCACGTGGGTCTCGTGGTCGATGATGCTCTCGTAGGCCAGGACCTTGTAGCGGCCGTACCGCGTCGGCAGGTCGGCCTCCGCCACGCGCCGCACCATGCGCTCGGTCCTCATCCGGTACTTGATGAGGTCGGCGATCGTGATCATCGGGAGGTGATGCCGCCGGGCGAACTTCGCCAGTTGCGGCACGCGCGCCATGGTGCCGTCCGGGTTCATGACCTCGCAGATGACGCCCGCCGGATAGAGCCCCGCGATTCGTGCGAGATCGACAGCCGCCTCGGTCTGTCCCGCGCGAACCAGCACGCCGCCTTCCCGCGCGCGCAGCGGGAACATGTGCCCGGGCCGGCTCAAGTCGGACGGCTTGGTCGCCGGATCGATCGCCGCCAGCACGGTCGTCGCACGATCGGAAGCGGAGATGCCGGTGCTGGTGCGGCCGCGCGCCTCGATCGACACGCAGAACGCGGTGTCGAACAGCGCCGTGTTCTGCGACACCATCTGCGGCAGGTCGAGCTCGTCGAGCCGCTGGCCCGTCATCGGGAGGCAGATCAGCCCGCGGCCGTGCCTGGCCATGAAGTTGATCGCGGAGGGCGTCACCGCCGACGCGGCAATCGTGAGGTCGCCCTCGTTCTCGCGATCCTCATCGTCGACGACGATGATGATCTGGCCGGCGCGGATGGCCTCGAGCGCGTCCTCGATGCTGGCGAATGGACTCTTGGTCGGCTGAAATCGCCGGCGGGTCGAGGTCTTCTGCGGCGCTGGCGATTTCATCATGACGGGACCTGCGCGGGGCCTGATGCGCCCTTCCACGCGCCGGCGAGCTCCGCGACGCGCACGACGTACTTGCCGATGACGTCCACCTCCAGGTTCACGGGATCGCCGGCGCGGCTGGCCTGGAGGTTCGTATGCTCCCACGTGAAGGGAATGATCTGCACGGTGAATTCGGAGGACCGAAGGCTCGCGACCGTGAGGCTGATGCCGTCGACCGCCACGGAACCCTTGGGAATGAAGTACGGCGCAAGCGACGCGTCGAACGTCACCGTGATCCACCAGAATTCGGCCTCGGGCACGATGGCGGTCAGGACGCCGGTGGCGTCGACGTGACCGAGCACGAAGTGGCCGCCCATGTGGCCGTCCGGCCGCATCGGCCGCTCCAGGTTGACAAGCGTCCCCGTCCGGAATCCGCCAAGCGTCGTGACGCGGGCCGTCTCGGGACCGATTTCGGTCTCGAAGGATGCGGAGTCCGCGCGAACGACCGTCAGACAGACGCCGTTGACGGCGATGCTGTCGCCGGGACGCAACTCGGCCGCGACGCCAGCCTCGACGAGGAGCCGGTATCCGCCCTCCATCGCGTCCAGCGCACGGACCGTTCCGACGTGCTCAATCAGGCCGGTGAACATATCCTTCGATGATGCAATCGTCTCCGCAAACCTCGACGACGGGTTCGATCAGGCAGCTGGCGGAGAGCCGGGACTGAGGCACCCATGGTACTCCGGCATCGCCGAGGACGCGAGGGGTCACGATCATGCGCACCTCGTCGACCAGATCCACGCGCAGCGCGGCATCGTGCAGTGTCGGGCCGCCCTCGAGCAGGATCGACTGGATGCCGAACCCGGCCAGTTCCTTCAATGCCGGCTCCAGGCCGTCGCCGGGCGGCGCGATGACACGTCCGCCCGCCCGTTCGATTGCACGCACCTGGCTGGCATGGCGCGCAACTTCGCCAAGGGTGCTGACGACGTAGACTGGCCCGGCGGCGAGCGTGCCGAAGAGCCTGGCTTGCGGCGAGACTCGCAGCCGCCGGTCGAACACGACGCGGGCGAGGGGCCGGTCCCGATAGATCTCGCGCACCGTCAGCACGGGATCGTCGGACAGCACGGTGCCCGACCCGACGCCGATGGCATCGACCTCGGCTCGAAGCCGCTGAGTCCGCCGATTGGCCGGCCCGGCTGTCAGTCTCGTGCGCGAACCGGGCGCCGAGGCGACCCGTCCGTCGAGGCTGAGCGCAATCTTCGCGATGACGTAGGGTCTTCCCCGCCGCATGACGCTGCGAAACGCCCGATTGAGCCGGACGGCCTCGTCGCGTCCGAGACCGACTTCGACCTTCACGCCGCGGCGCCGGAGGAACTCGTATCCCCCGCCGGACACATTGGGGTTGGGATCCTCGACCGATCCGACCAGGCGGACGATTCCGGCCGCGAGGATGCGGTCCACGCACGGCGGCGTGCGACCGGTGTGCGTGCACGGTTCGAGCGTGCTGTAGAGCGTGGCGCCTCTCGCCCGACCCCCGGCCTCGTCGAGCGCGCGAACCTCGGCGTGCGGCAGGCCCGCCGCCTCGTGATAGCCCGACCCGATCACGGCGCCATCCGGCGACACGACGACGGCCCCGACCATCGGGTTGGGCGAGGTGCGCCCGCGGCCCCTCGCCGCCATGAACGACGCCCGGGCCATGTAGAGATCGTCGGGCAGCACCATCCCCTACCAGGATTCCTCGAAGAGCGCGTCGACGTACTCCTGGGCCGAGAACGGCACGAGATCGTCGAGGCCTTCGCCGACGCCGACGTAGCGAATCGGGAGCCGGAGGTCGTTGGCAATCGCCACCGCGACGCCGCCCTTGGCGGTGCCGTCGAGCTTGGCGAGCACGATGCCGGTCACGCCGGCGACCGAGGTGAACTCGCGAGCCTGCGCGATCCCGTTTTGTCCGACGGTCGCATCGAGCACCAGGAGCACCTCATGCGGCGCCCCTTCGACGTCTCGGGATGCGACGCGCCGGATTTTCTCGAGCTCCTGCATGAGGTTGGTGCGCGTGTGGAGGCGCCCGGCGGTGTCGATGATGATCGGATCGCGGCGCCTGGCCTTGCCGGCAGCGATCGCGTCGAAGACCACCGCCGCCGGATCGGCGCCCTCGCGCGCTCGAATGATGTCGACCCCGGCGCGCCCGGCCCAAATCTCGAGTTGCGACACGGCCGCGGCCCTGAAGGTGTCGGCCGCGCAGACCAGTGGGCTCGCACCCTCCGCCTTCTTCAGGTTCGCCAGCTTCGCCACCGTCGTGGTCTTGCCCGTACCGTTGACGCCGACCACGAGAATGACCGTCGGCGCCCCGGTCCTGGGCCCGGTTCCGTCCGCGCTGTCGAGGATGGCGCGGATTTCCTGCTTGACCAGGTCGCGCAGCCCCACGCCGCCCCCGCTCCGGCTGGCGACCGCGCGGACGATCCGCTCGGACGCCGCCGCGCCGACATCCGCGCCGATGAGGATCTCTTCCAGCGCGTCGATGGTGTCGATGTCGATCGGGCGGGTCCGCCGCTCGGGCGCGTCGGCCTGGCGCGCCAGCTCGTCGAATCGGCCGACGATGTGCTGCGCCGTGCGCTTGAGACCCTCGCGAACCCTGCTCAGCAGGCCCATCGGTTTAGTCTATCATTCGACATCGGCCTCGACCCGCTGCGGACGGAGCATCAGATCCTCGAGCGCAAGGCCCGCGGTCCTGCGGCCGGCGAGCAACTCGGCCATCTGCGCGGCGATTGGCAGCTCGACACCGCGGCGCTCGCCGAGGGCAAGCGCCGCCTCGGTGGTCTTTACGCCCTCGGCAACCATCTTCATGCCGGCGAGGATCTCGGCGAGCGGCCGCCCTTTCGCCAGCTCGATGCCGACGTGCCGGTTGCGGCTGTACGGTCCCGTGCAGGTGAGCACGAGGTCGCCGAGCCCCGTCAGCCCGGCGAGCGTTTCCCGCCGGCCGCCCTCGGCGGAGGCGAGCCTCATGATCTCGGCGAGGCCGCGCGTGATGAGCGCCGCCAGCGTGTTGTGTCCGAGCCCGAGCCCCTCGACCACGCCCGCGGCGATCGCGATGATGTTCTTGAGCGCCCCGCCGATTTCCACGCCAGCGACGTCGGTCGTGGTGTAGATGCGGAAGAACTTCCCGCGCAGCTGGGCCTGCACGCGCTGGGCGGCGGCGAGATCCGCGCAGGCGGCCGATACCGCGGTCGGCATCTCCCTGGCGACCTCGATGGCGAAGCTTGGGCCCGAGAGCACGACGACCGGGAACCGTCCTCCGACTTCCTGCTCGATGACCTGCGACATCCGCTGCAGCGATTCGAGCTCGAGGCCTTTCGCCGTGCTCACAATCGTCGTCGACGATGCGAGCATCGGCGCGGCTTGCCGGATGACGCTGCGGGTCGCGTGCGAGGGCACCGAGCAGAGGACGAGCTCCGCCCCGTCGAGCGCCTCGGCGATCGAGGTCATCGGCCGGACAAGCGGCGGCAGCGCGACATCCGGCAGGTAGACGGCGTTCGCCCGCCGGTTCGCCATCTCGGCGATGGTCTCGGTTTCGATGGACCAGATCCGGACGCCATGCCCCGCGCGCGCCAGGTGCACCGCCAGCGCGGTTCCCCAGCTGCCCGCCCCGAGTATCGTTACATTTTCGGCTGCCACGCGAGTCTCCACAGGCCTTCCGGCCGCACGGCGCGGGCCGGCTGCCTAATCGTCGTCGGTGATGTCCAGACGATCGTTGACGCCAAGGCGCGGCTCGCTGCCGTCGAGGAGCCGCGTGATGTTCGCGCGATGACGCAGCACGACGAGGAACGCGGCCACCGTCGCGGCCCCGACCGTCGGCCGCCCGCCCCCGGCCAGGTACACGAGCGGCGGGAGCGCGATCGCCGCCGTCACCGAGCCCAGCGAGACGAATCGGCTGCTCCAGACGGTCAGCGCAAAGACCACGATCGCCGCGGTGGTGCCGAGCGGCGCCAGCACCAGGAAGGCGCCGCAGCTCGGGGCGACGCCCTTGCCGCCCCGGAATCTGAGCCAGAGCGGGTACACGTGGCCGACCACCGCGGCCACGCCAGCCGCGCCCGCGACCGCCGGGGCCGCACCCAGCCACTTCGCAAGCCACACTGCCGCGGCGCCCTTCGCCACATCCAGCGCAGCGGTCAGGACCGCGGCGGTCGATCCGCTCGTGCGCAGGACGTTGGTCGCACCGACGTTTCCGCTTCCCTCCGCTCGTACGTCGACTCCGCCCAGGCTCCAGCCGAACAGCCAGGCGAAGGGAATGGAGCCGAGCAGATAGGCCGCGAGGACGATGGCAATCGTCATGGCGATGTCAGGCGCGTCCGGGTCAGCGCAGTGTACACCGGCCCTTCGGGGCGCAGCACGCTCTCGTACAGCGTCGCGTGGTCGATGCGGCAGGCGTCGATTGACGCGCCGGTCTTCGATCTCAGCGGACTGAGTGCGCTCGCGCTGATCGGGCGCTTGATGCGGCCAAGCGTCAGGTGCGGAGCGAACCGGCGCGCCTCGAGGGTGAAGCCAAGCTCCTTGAGACGGCGCCCCACCTCGGCGTGCAGTGCCGCGAACCCGTCACGCCCACGCGCCACATCCAGCCATACGACCCGAGCCGAACCCTGCTGCGGAAACCAGCCGATCTGGCCGAACTCGACATCGAAGGGGGGCTCGTCCGCAGGCACGGCGAGCCGCGCGCGGAGTGCGCCAGCCGCAGTGTCGCCGACCTCGCCGAGGAAGTGCAGCGTCAGGTGCAGCTGGTCCGGCCCCACCCACTTGATGGCGCGCGCCGCCTCCGGAGCGCGCGCTTCCAGCTCGCGGCGGACCTCTGCGGTGAATTCGAGGATCGCCTTACGGACGGCCGGCTCGAAGTCCACGGCGACGAAGAGTCTCATCAGGTGCGAGCCTTCGACCAGTCGATCCGGTTGAGGCCGGCGCCGCCGCCCGGGTCCGCCAGCATCCTCCGCGTCATGTCGAGCGCAGTCTGCGCGGCAAACGCCTTGATCATGGTACGGCTGCCCGGAAAGAGGAACGTGCGGACCCACCGCTCATCGCCGGCCACCAGGGCGATCGCGACGGTGCCGACCGGCTTCTCCGGCGACCCGCCCGTCGGTCCGGCGACGCCCGTGACCCCCACTCCCACCTGCGCCTCGGCCCGAATCCGGACGCCGTTCGCCATGGCGAGCGCTACCGGCTCGCTCACCGCCCCGTGTTCCTCGATAAGCGAGGTCGGCACGTCGAGCAGGCGCACCTTGGAGGTGTTGCTATAGCACACGGCGTTGAACGACACGTAATCCGAGCTGCCGGGCACATCGGTCAGGCGCGAGGAGATGAGCCCGCCCGTGCACGACTCCGCCACGGCGATCCGCCACCCGAGCGATCGGAGCTGCCGGCCCACGACTTCTTCGAGCGTCGCGCCGTCGACGCTGACGACGTCCTGGCCGAACGCGGCCGAGAGTTCCCCGATCGCGTCCTCGAGCCGGGTGCGGCCTTCCTGCTCGGACTCGGCTGCCACGACAAGGTGGAGCTCGATCTGGCCCGGCGCCGCCAGGACCGTCGTCGAAATCGGCTGTGGTCCCTGCGTCCAACGGGAGTAGATCGGCTGTGCGATCTCCTCGATGTGAGACTCGGTCCGGCCCGCCGTGCGGAGGACGCGGCGGAAGAGGCGTATCGATCCGGCGATTGGCGCGAGTCGCTGCTCGACGACGCGATCGAACATGGCCCGCATCTCGCGCGGGGGGCCCGGCAGCACGACGATGACCGACTCACCGTGGCGGATCCATAACCCGGGGGCTGTCCCCAGGTGATTGTCGAGCACGGTCGCCGCTCTCGGCACGAGGGCCTGGCGGCGATTCACTTCCGGCATGGTGAGCCCGCGGGACGCGAATCGTTGCCGGATCCGTTCGACGATCTGCGCATCCTCGTCGAGCTCGACGCCAAGGACCGCAGCAATGGCCTCCCGTGTGAGGTCATCCTCGGTCGGCCCGAGGCCTCCGGTCACGACCACGACGTCTGAACGCGAAAGCGCGCCGCGAAGCACGGCCTCCAGGTCGAGGCGATTGTCGCCGACGATCGTCTTCGCGCGAACCTGTACGCCGATCTCGTTGAGGCGCTCGGTCGCATAGACCGAGTTGGTGTCGAGCTTGGGCGGCACCAGCAGTTCGGTCCCGACGGCGATGATTTCCGCCCACCTGGGAGCGGCGTCCTTCTTCGTCACGCGAACCACCCGGGACGAATCCAGATCGTGAGGCGCAGGGCGAGATTCGCGTACACGCCGGCCATCACATCGTCGGCCATGATGCCCACTCCGCCCGGAAGCCGCTCCAGGCGATTGGCCGGATACGGCTTCACGATGTCGAAGAACCGGAACAGGAGGAAGCCCGCGGCCAGGGTCTGCCACGAGGCCGGCAGCCACAACAGGCTGACGAGCATCCCGACGACCTCGTCGATGACGACGGGGCCCGGATCCTCGAGCTTGAAATGGCGTTCGGCGACGCTGGCGCTCCAGATCCCGAGCGCCGTCAAGCCGAGAATCACAACGGGCTCGAGGAGCCGCGAGCCGGTCCCGCGAAGGCCGGCGAGCACCGCCAGCCCGCCGATCGAGCCCGCGGTTCCGGGCGCAACGGGCGAGTAGCCGATGGAGAAGAACGTGGCCAGCAGTAGCGCGAGTCGGGTCATCGCCGTGGCAGGCCGATCGTAGCGCAAGCCCGCGTGATGGGGTGAGGCGGGGCCCTCACGGCGTCAGGCGGCAGACCCGGGTCCGGGCCAGTCGATCGTGCAGCGCCCGCTCCCCGCCGGCGAGCGCCGGCAGGAATCCGATGCCGAGCGTTGCCGCCGTCACCACGCAGCCGAGCGCGCGCAGCGTGCTGCGAGCGAGGTCGAGCCGAGCGCCGTCAGCCGACACGACTTTGATTCCCGTGGCCATCTTGCCCAGCGTCTGGCCCACGATGCCGATGAAGACGATGAGATACCCGATATCGAGCAGCAGATAGAATCCGGCGAGAGGAATGGGTGGCAGAAGTCCAATCTCCGAGAGGGTCACGCCCGAGATGCGCATCGTGAAGTAGAGCACGGCGACATCGATCACTCCGAGCACCAGGACGTCGACAAGGACGGCGAGCACGCGCCGGCGCGGCCCGGCGAGCTCGTCGTTCGCCGGGCGGGCGCCTGGTGCGGCAGCTGGCACCGGCGGAGGCGCGGGAAGCGGCGTCGGAGACGGCGCCTCGAGCCCGAGATCGAGATCGACCGGCGTGGGACGCCCCGGGCGCGGCCGAGCCCGTTGCGGGGTCGGCGCGGCCTTGCGGACTGAAAGTGGCGGCCTCGGCGGTGGCGCCGGTTGAACGGTCGTGCGATCGAGCGGCGTCGCGAACAGCGGGAGATCGAGTGGCCCGCCGTCCAGCGGCCGGTTGAATACGCGATCGAGGAGCGCCTGGTGATCGGTGCCGCCTGCTTCCGGCCGCCCGGGTTCGGCGCGTGGTCCCGGCGAATCCACCGGGCGTGCCTCGGTCATGCGCGGTGGGGGCGGCGGCTCGCGGTACGGGCCACTCTGCGCGACCGGGGCGGACTGCGACAGTGAGAAGCTGTATCCGCAGTTCTTGCAGCGGTCTCCCTCATCGAAGGCCAGGTAGTCGCACTTCGGGCATTTCATTCGCGGCCTGCTCCACCCCGGCCGGGTTCCGTGCTCCCCGGGCGTAAGGGGCCTTGGGGCGGGCGGGTGGTGTCCTCCGAGTCCAGCAACGATCGTTGTATATCCGCGCGCAGCCGCAACGCCTCGGCCTCGAGCAGGTCGCCGGAGGGCACCAGTTCGAGCAGCGCCAGCGCCTCCTTCAGCCGGCCGGACGCGGACAGCACGCGAGCGCGACCGAGGATCGCTTCGGCCGAACGCGGGACCGGAAGCGGTTCGAGCGGGCCGGCGGAGGCCGCCGCGGAAGGTGTGCCCCTCCATCGAAGATCGACGGAGAGCAACGGACCGAACAAATCGGAAGACGCTGCGAAGAGCATGATGACCGTCACGGCAACGGCCATCGCGACAAGCGGCCACACGCGGATCGGCGTGGCCGGCCGGTGCCGGAAGAGCCGTTCGGCCCGCCTGCGGCGCCTGACCGCCGGCGGCCTGGGTTCGTTCGCGGCCGGGTCTTGCGCCGCCGATGTTCCTTCCAGCCGTTCCAGGCGCCCGAGGTACGCGAGGGCCACGTCCTGCGGGCCGCCCTGTTCCACCGAGGAGGTCAGCAACCGGCGGGCGCTGTTCCCGTCGCCACGCTGAAACGCGGCGACGCCGTCGTGCAGCAGCTCTTCCGCCTTCCGCTGGCGCTCGGCGAGCGCGCTGCGCGCGCGCTCGATGTACGCACGGGCGCGCGCGTGCGACCGATCGAGGAAGAGCACGCGGCCCCAGACGTTGATCGCTTCCTGAAGGCGTCCGGCGAAGTAGTGATCGAGCCCGCCGAGCAGCAACTCGTCGATCTTGGCGTCCCGCTCGGCATCGCCAGGGGCATCGGGCGGTCGCGTCGATCGGGTGGTGACGGGATCGGTCATGATCGGCTGATGGACTGGTCGCGATTATCGGCCAAGCGGAGCACGCAGTCAATGCGCGCGGATGCGATTTGGAGGCGCGGCTTAGACCGTCTCGTCGTCGCGGTCGCCCGGGCGCGCGGGCGCGATGCCGAGCGAACGCATCTTCCGGTAGAGATTGCTGCGCTCGACGCCGAGGATGTCGGCCGTCCGTGAGATGTTCCCCTGCTGAACGTTGAGCGCCCGAAGGATGTAGTCGCGCTCGAATTGATCGCGCGCCTCGTGCAGGGTCGTAATCGGCGGATCGTCCTCATCGGGCCCGGCCGCTCCCGCCGGCCGGAGGAATGTCAGATGCGAGGCGTCGATGATCTCGCCCGGCACCATGATCATGACGCGCTCGAGCACGTTCCGGAGCTCCCTCACGTTGCCCGGCCACGGGTAGCGCTTCAGGGCATCGAGCGCACTCTCGTCGAACATCTTGGTGCGGCGGCCGTATTCACGTGCGAACACCCGCACGAAGTGCTCCGCGAGCATTCGGATGTCGTCCTGGCGATCGCGCAGAGGAGGCACGGAAATCGGAATGACGTTCAGCCGGAAGTACAGGTCCTCGCGGAAGCGCCCCGCCCGGATTTCGGCCTGGAGGTCCTTGTTGGTGGCGGCGAGCACCCGCGTGTCGACCCGGACCTTGCTGCTGCTCCCCACCGGCTCGAACACCTGCTCCTGGAGGACGCGCAACACCTTGGCCTGCG
Organism: uncultured Acidobacteriota bacterium; assembly: GCA_963695795.1. Taxonomy (GTDB): domain Bacteria; phylum Acidobacteriota; class Vicinamibacteria; order Vicinamibacterales; family JAKQTR01; genus CAVOHU01. The sequence continues at coordinate 130,937 of CAVOHU010000007.1, forward strand.
TTTTCAGGCTCATGTCGGCGATCTCGTCCAGGAAGATCGTACCCCCGTCGGCCGCTTCGAACTTGCCGCGCCGGTCCGAGACGGCTCCGGTGTAGGCGCCGCGCACGTGACCGAAAAGCTCTGACTCGATCAGCTCCTCGGGGATCGCGGCGCAATTGACCTCCACAAACGGCCCGGCCCGGCGCTTGCTCAGCGTGTGGATGGTGCGCGCGACGAGCTCCTTGCCGGTGCCGTTTTCGCCGACAATGAGCACGCGGCCGTTGGTGGGCGCCGCCATGGCCACCTGCTCGCGCAGCTGGTTCATCGCATAGCTCTCCCCCACCATCGTCAGGTCCCGGTTCACGCGCGCGCGCAGCGCCTTGTTCTCCGCCTCGAGCCTCCGCTGCCGCATCGCGTTGGTGACCACGAGGACCGTTTTGTCGAGCGAGAGCGGCTTCTCGAGGAAATCGAACGCGCCGAGCTTGATGGCGCGGACGGCGGACTCGATGTTCCCGTGGCCGGAGATCATGACGACCGTCGAATCCACCTGCCGCTCGCGCAGGCGCTCGAGCGTCGCGAGTCCGTCGACGCCCGGCAGCCAGATGTCGAGCAGGATCACGTCGTAGACGCCGCGGGTGACCCGGTCGAGACAGGCTTCGCCGCTCTCGACGGCCTCGACTTCGTAGCCCTCGTCCCTCAGCACGCCGGTCAGCGCGGCGCGCACGCCGGGTTCATCGTCCACGATCAGGACTGCAGCCTTCACGAATCCTCTCTTGTCGGCGCCCGGGCCGAGATCCTACACGGGCAGCTCGATGGTGAAGCGCGTGCCGCGCTGCCCATTGTCTCCCACGTCGATGCTGCCGCCGTGCTCCGCCACGATCCGGCGGACAATCGCCAGGCCGAGCCCGCTGCCGCGGCGCTTGGTCGAATAGTACGGCATGAAGAGCTTGTCGCGCTCGTCGGCCGGAATCCCCGGCCCGTTGTCCGCCAAGATGATCTTCACCAGGCTGTTCGCGCCGTCGAGCTGGGTCTCGACGACGATCTGCCCCCGCTGGTTGAACGCCTCGATCGCGTTGTCGAGGAGGTTGATGATCACGCGGCGGATCTGGTCCGGATCGAGCCGGACCATCGGAAGCGACACGGCGAGCAGCGTGTCGATCTTGACGTCCTTGAAAAGGCCGTCGTAGAGCGCGAGCGTCGTCTTCAGCAGCTCGTGCAGGTCGGTCGGCACGCGCCGCGGGGACGGCATCCTCGCGAACTGCGAGAACTCGTCGACCAGGGCCTTGAGCGACTCGACCTCGCTGACAATCGTCGAGGTGCACTCGTCGACCAGCGCTCGGACACTCGGCGGCGACGTCACGAACTGCCGCTGCAGGCGCTGCGCGCAGAGCTGGATGGGCGTCAACGGGTTCTTGATCTCGTGCGCGAGCCGCCGCGCCACCTCGCGCCACGCGGCCACCTTCTGCGCACGCATGAGCGGCGTGATGTCGTCGAACACGAACACGCTGCCTTCGGCCTGCCCGCCCTCGCCGTGGAGCGGAGTGGCCGCCGCGGCGAGGTGAATCTCGCGGCCGTCGCGGACCAGCGCCACTTCCTGCGCGGGTGAGTCGCCGCTCGCCGGGGCCTCGCCTCGCGCGAGCGCCGAGAGGCCCTCCAGATCGGGCCGGCTGAACACCTTGCTCGCAGGCTGTCCAATCGCGCTCGCATCCAGGCCGAGCAGCCGCGCGGCCGCGGCGTTCACCGTCGTCACCTGCCCGTTCGCGTCGACCGACACGACGCCGGTTGCGATGCGCTCGAGGATGGCCTCCGTGTAGCGGCGCCGCTCCTCGACCTCGGCGTGCTTCCGCTGCAGATCGACGGTGAACCGTTCGAGCTTCCGGCGGCTCGCCGCCAGCTCGTCGGCCATGCTGTTGAACGCGTCGACGAGCGAGCCGAACTCGTCCGCCGACTCTCGCTCGACCCGGTGCTCGAAGTGGCCCGCGCCAATCTCCCGCGCCGCGGCGGCCAGCAGGAGCACCGGCCTCGTGATCCGCTTGGCGAGATAGAGGCCCATCCAGGTGGCGCCCACGAGGATCATCAGGGTGACCATCAGGAAGAACGAGAGGTAGACGCCGGTGAGCGGCCGCTTCAGGACGCGCGCCTGGTTGTATTCCTTGTAGGCGTCATCCATCCGTCGAAGGCGGGCGATGAAGTCCCCGGTCAGGTGGTCGCTCGCCACCACGACCCCGACGACCGACCCGTCAGCCTTGCGGATGGCCGCGGCCGATCGAATCAGCTCACCCCCGCCCTCGAGCGTTTCTCGAGCCCACGTTTCGGGCTGGCCAGCCGCGGCCCGGGCCGCGATGCGATCGGCTGCTGTCCGGCCGACCGGCGCCGGCATGGTCGAAGACGCCACGTCGACGACCGGCACCACCTGCGGCAGCGACCCGCTCTGGGGGACGACTCGAAACACCTCGACCAGGCCGGCGCGCTGCTGGGTGACCTCCGGCGTGACGATGTCCCTGGCCGCACGGACATCGGCCGAGCTCAAGTCGACCTCGGAGAGCACCTTCGCGAGCCTCGCCGCCTCGGCCGTCACCTGGCTCTGCCGCTCGTGGTAGTACTCGCTCGCGATGCGCCGCGCCGAGTCGAGCACGGTGTCCATCGGCGCGTTGAACCAGCGCTCGACGCTTGTCCGGATGAGCTCGCTGCCGACAATCAGCACGAGGACGGCCGGGACCAGCGTCATGGCGAGCAGGAGCGTGACCAGCTTCGCCCGGAACCGCGCGAAGGGCAGCGCCCGCCGGCGCTCGACGACCAGTTTGACGACGCTGCGCGCCAGCACGAAGGCCAGCGCCATGAGCATCGACAGGTCCACGATCGACAGCGCGTAGAGCACGAACTCGCTCAGGAAGTCCGGCGCGAGCGCCGCGGATCGGTTCGCCAGCGTCATCGTCCCGGCCAGCGCGGCGCCGAGCAGGAGAATGCCGAGCAGCAGCACGGCAGGCTTGTCGCGCATCGCCCGCCGGCGGCGCGGCGGAACGGAGCCGGGAGCCGGGGCGGAGCCCGGCTTCGAAAGGTGGAGTGAGGTGAGCGACGATCGGCCGTCTGCCATGCTACCCGCCTGGCTTTCCTACTGGATGAACGTGAAGGTCGCCTTCCCGGAGGCGAGTCCACGGTCCCACGGCCAGAAGAACCACGTGACCCTCGGGCGGGTCCGCGCCCGCACGCTGATGTAGTACTCGGAGTTCGGCTCGAGATCGGCGGTGCTGAAGAGCGGCAGCCGATCGAACTCGGACACGTAGCGCCGCACCTCGGCGCGATCGTCGGTCACCCGGCTATCCTCGAGCCGGCCGTCGATGCTGCGCGACAGGTGATGACGCCCGGTCAGCGTGTCGTACTGGACCGTCGCGGTCACGGTCGCCGCGGAAAGCGTCTTGTCGAACCACAGGCTCACGCCCCGCTTCAGATCGACGTCGTAGACGAAGGTCGTCGGCAGGCCCGCCTGGATCGTGGCCTCGGCGTCGGTCATCGACTGCTCCGCGAGCGCGAACGACACGTTCACCCTCCCCTCGCGAATCAAGGTCGACACCTGGATGCCGTCGGGGCCGGCCGCCTCGAGGACCGCGAAGGCGAGGAGGACGGTGAAGGCGCGGCTCGCGTTCATTCCTTCGCGGTAATGAGGTCCTTCAGCTCGGTCATGAACTCGCCGATGTCGCGGAAGTCGCGATAGACCGACGCGAACCGGACGTAGGCGACCTTGTCGAGGCGCTTGAGCTCCTGCATGACGAACGAGCCGATCTCGGCGGTGGCGATCTCGCGCTCCGGCCGGTTCTGCAGCGCCTCCTCGACTCGGTCGGCAATCGCCTCCAGCGCCGACACGGTGACCGGGCGCTTCTCGCACGCCTTGAGGAGGCCCGCGACGAGCTTCTGCCGTTCGAACCGCTCACGTCTGCCGTCCTTCTTGATCACCATGTAGGGGATCTCGTCGATGCGTTCGTAGCTCGTGAAGCGGCGCTCGCACTCGAGACACTCGCGCCGGCGGCGAATCACGTCGCCTTCCTTGCTCTCGCGCGAGTCAACGACCTTGTCGCCCATGTGGCCGCAATACGGGCATTTCATGGCGCCTGCTCCTCGGGTGCGGGCTCCGCCATACGGCGGATCCGGTTGAAGTTCAGGCCTTCCTGGGCCATGAGGATCACGGCCAGGATTGCGACGGGGACAAACGAGATCGCGTGGAGCACGATGGCGGCGCCGACGGCCCGATCGCCCGCGACGCCGTAGAAGGTCGTCACGCCAATGCGGTACATCTCGTGAAACCCGCCGACGGCCCCCGGTGTCGGCACCGCCACGCCGACGACGAGCAGCGTCATCAGCAGATACGAGCCCGTGTACGGCATGTCGATGTGAAAGGCATGCGTCGTCGCCCAGATCGGAATCGAGATCGACAGCCACAGCGGGAACGACAGCAGCTCGGCAATCGCCAGGCGTCTGGGCTGGCGCACGACCGCCAGGCCTTCCGAGAACAGCTCGACCAGATGAGCGACGCCGTGGGCGATGCGCGACGGCAGCACGCGGTCGAGCTTCCTCGCGAAACCCGCCAGCATGGCCGGGCTGCCGGCCAGGAAGAAGAGGGCCACCATCGCGGCGATGGCCCCGGCCGCCACCGTCATTCCGCCGATCTTCAGCGCCCGCGCGACGGCCGGATTGAGACTGGCGATGCCCGGGTCGAACGCCAGCATGAACACGGCAAAGAGGACGAGCACCGTCAACAGGTCAAGCAGCCGTTCGACGATGACGGTCGCAAAGACCGCCGTGGCGCTCATCCCTTCCTGCTTCGCGAGCAGGTAGGGACGGATGACCTCACCCGCCCGCGCGGGCAGGAGCGTCAGCGCGCCGAAGCCGATGATGGTCGCCCGAAGGGCCGATCGAAATCGCGGCCGGCCGAGCGGGCGCAGGAGGTACATCCACCGGAGCGTCCTGAAGCAATAGGTCGAGAGCGTGGCCCCGAGCGCCAGCAGCAGGAACTCGACACGCCCCCCCGTGATCTCCCGGGCCACATCGTTGAGGTTGGCGCCTTGAAGAAACCATGCCAGCAGTCCGGCTGCCAGGACGATGACGAATGCCGTTCGGAGGTGGGTCCGCATGCGGGCAGTTGGAGATCTCAGGGCCAAAACCGTCTCGAACTCTACTACAACGCATCGGGCGGGTCCATGACACGCGGGGCGCTCGACGCGCGCTTGCTTCGATGTCTGGCCGACTGTAACATGAGCTTCCCTTGGCCCCAATCAGCTCGAGGTGGGATCAGTGATGGGCGAGCCACTGACAGCGACATCTCTCGCGGGACTCACTCCTCATCGAACGGGCAAAGTCCGCGACCTCTACGAAGTCGATCACGCGCTCCTGGTCGTGGCCACCGATCGGATCTCGGCGTTCGACTACATCCTCGCATCGGGCATCCCGGACAAAGGCGCGGTCCTGAATCAACTGTCGGCGTTCTGGTTCGCCATGATGACCGACATCGTGCCGAACCACGTCATCTCCACCGACCCGGACCGATATCCCGATGCGGCGCGCCGCCACGGGGCCCTGCTGCGCGGCCGATCGATGCTCGTCCGTCGCGCGCAGCCCCTGCCGATTGAATGCGTCGTCCGCGGTTACCTGTCGGGATCGGGCTGGAGGGAGTACCGGAGGTCGGGCGAGCTCTGCGGGATCCGCCTTCCCGCCGGCTTGCGGGAATCCGATCGCCTGCCCGAGCCGATCTTCACGCCGTCCACCAAGGCCGAATCAGGACACGACGAGAACATCACGCACGAGCAGGCCGCCAGGCTCGTCGGCGAGGATGTCGCAGCCTCGGTCAGGGAGTATTCGCTCCGCATCTACGCCCGCGGCCTCGCCCACGCGGAGTCGAAGGGCATCATCCTGGCGGACACCAAGTTCGAGTTCGGGCTCACGGGCGGGACCGACCTGCGCCCTTCGCTGATGCTCATCGACGAAGTCCTGACGCCGGACTCGTCCCGGTTCTGGCCGAAGGACCAGTACAAGCCTGGGGGCCCCCAGCCCAGCTTCGACAAGCAGTATGTCCGCGACTACCTCGAGGCCATCGGCTGGAACAAGCAGCCGCCGGCCCCTGCCCTGCCGGTCGAGGTCGCCGCGCGCACGCGAGAGAAATACATCGAGGCCTTTCGCAGGTTGACCGGGCGTGAACTCGAACAGGGCAGCGGGTCGTAGCACCGCCGGCCCGGAAAGCAACGACCGTGCGCGAACGACTCGAACAACTGGTCCAGGAGATGGTCGACAAGGGGATCCTCTACGCGGAGGCCCAGCGGGAATTCGAGCGGCGGTACATCGCTCAGGTCCTGCGCCGTACTGGCGGTAATCTCTCGCGCGCCTCGGCCATCCTCGGCATCCACCGCAACACCCTGACCCGGAAGGTCGCCGCCTACCGGCTCAGTCGGAGCAGCTGAGCCGGCCGCCTTCGCCCCCGCGTATCGGGCCGATCCCGGGCGCGGCGCGGGTGTCTTGACAGCCCAACCGGGGCCGTTCCATACTTGGCAGTCGGACGTGACGAGTGCTAGCGCACATCCGGTGCGACTGCCAGGTCCGCCTGGACGCTCCGTTGCGGTTTCGTCACCCTGGCCCGGCCGCCCGCCTCCCCCGGGCCGCTGGCGCGGGCCACGATGGTTCCCTCGCTTCTTTTCATTGGAGCAGACACACGATGAAAGTCAGACCACTGCACGATCGGATCGTCGTCAAGCGCATCGAGGAAGGCGAACAGGTTGTCGGCGGGATCATCATCCCGGACTCGGCCAAGGAAAAACCGCAGCAGGGCAAGGTCGCCGCGGTCGGCGCCGGCAAGATTGACGACAAGGGCAAGCGCATCGCCCTCGACGTGAAAGAGGGCGACACGATCCTGTTCGGGAAGTACTCCGGCCAGGAAATCAAGCTGGAGGGCGAAGAGTTCTTGATCATGCGGGAAGACGAAGTGCTCGGCGTGATCGAGAAGTAGCGCTGGTATCAGAGATGGAATCGCTCTCCGCGAGAGCTGGCTGCTCGAGTGGCGCCGCACCGCGCCGGGAGTCATAAGGAGTACAAGGACATGGCAAAGCAGATTGTGTATGGGGATCAGTCGCGCCAGGCGATCCTGCACGGCGTCAACAAGCTGGCCGACGCCGTCAAGGTCACCCTGGGCCCGAAGGGCCGCAACGTCGTTCTCGACAAGAAGTTCGGATCGCCGCTCATCACCAAGGACGGCGTGACGGTCGCCAAGGAGATCGACCTCAAGAATCCGCTCGAGAACATGGGCGCCCAGATGGTGCGTGAAGTCGCGAGCAAGACGTCGGACATCGCGGGCGACGGAACCACGACCGCGACCGTGCTGGCCCAGGCGATCTACCGCGAAGGCGCGAAGAACGTGACGGCGGGCGCGAACCCGATGGACCTCAAGCGCGGCATCGAGCTGGCCGTGGAAGCGATCGTCGCCGACCTCAAGAAACGGTCGAAGCAGGTCAAGGGCCACATGATCGCCCAGGTCGGCACCATCTCCGCCAACAACGATGAGACCATCGGCAAGATCATCGCCGAAGCGATGGAGAAGGTCGGGAAAGACGGCGTCATCACCGTCGAAGAGGCCAAGACGCTCGAGACCTCGCTCGAGGTCGTCGAGGGCATGCAGTTCGACCGCGGCTACCTGTCGCCCTACTTCGTGACCGATCCCGAGCGGATGGAAGTGGTGCTCGAGAATCCGGTCATCCTGATTCACGAGAAGAAAATCAGCTCGATGAAAGATCTGCTGCCGGTCCTGGAGCAGGTCGCGCGCATGAGCCGCCCGCTGCTCATCGTCGCGGAGGACGTCGAGGGCGAGGCGCTGGCGACGCTGGTCGTCAACAAGCTGCGCGGCACGCTGCAGGCCGCGGCCGTGAAGGCCCCGGGCTTCGGCGATCGGCGGAAGGCCATGCTGGAGGACATCGCCACCCTGACGGGCGGCCGGGCCATCACCGAGGACCTGGGCATCAAGCTCGAGAACATCAAGATCGAGGACCTCGGCAAGGCCAAGAAGATCACGATCGACAAGGACAACACGACGATCGTCGAAGGCGGCGGGAGTTCGACCCAGATTGAAGGCCGCGTCAAGCAGATCCGCACCCAGATCGACGAGACCACGTCGGACTACGACCGGGAGAAGCTGCAGGAGCGCCTCGCGAAGCTGGTCGGCGGCGTGGCCGTCATCAAGGTCGGCGCGGCGACCGAGACGGAGATGAAGGAGAAGAAGGCGCGCGTCGAGGATGCGATGCACGCCACCAAGGCGGCCGTCGAAGAAGGCATCGTGCCAGGCGGCGGCGTGGCGCTGATCCGCTCGCTGAAGGCCGTGAGCGCGCTGAAGGCCGAAGGCGATCAGCAGATCGGCATCAACATCGTGAAGCGCGCCATCGAAGAGCCGCTCCGGTGGATCGCACAGAACGCCGGACAGGAGGGCTCGATCGTCGTCCAGCGCGTGAGGGAGATGGACGATGAGTCCGGCTTCAACGCCCTGACCGACAAGTACGAGAACCTCGTCCAGGCTGGAGTCATCGATCCGGCAAAGGTGGTCCGCACGGCACTGCAGAACGCCTCGTCGATCGCCTCGCTCCTGCTGACAACTGAAGCGGTTGTGGCAGAAATCCCCGAGGAGAAGAAGGAACCGCAGATGCCTGGCGGCGCGGGCGGCATGGGCGGGATGTACTAGGATCGGCCGGCGGCTGGAGGCTGGCGACTGGCGGCCTTCAAGTCGCACCCGGAACAGAAAGGCCCGGCGAGTTCTACGCTCGCCGGGCTTTTTCGTTTATTGACGACACGTGACGTACGGATCGGACCGCGCACTTCCTCCGCCCTACGCGGTCGCCTCCGGGTGGAGCCGCTTCCATCGATCGACAAACAGGAAGAACACGGCCGGGCCGAACGACATCAACATGACGGCCAGCCCGAACGCGATCCCAATGAACGTGGAGAAGCCGGCGCAGCAGTAGCCGCGGCTCCGGGCGACGATGTGGGTCGGCACGGCGATGAGGAGTTCGAGCAGGCTTCCCCGCAGGAGCAGGCGGCTCTGCCGCGCGACCACGTCCGCCGGGCTCGAGTTCGCGCTCATCCGGTGGAACGCCACGCTCCACGCGATCCAAGTCACCGCGCCAGCGGCAAGTGCCCACCACGAGGCCGAGTCCGCGACCTTGTCGCGCTGGACGAACTCGAACAGGGCCGCTCCAGCCCCGAAGACGAGTCCGCCGATCATCAGCCCCGACGCAACGATTGGCCACAGCAACGTTCTCCGGGAAACCGGGCGACCTCTGGCCACTTTGACCGGTAAGGCGAGCAGCGCCGCCTGGCCAAGAACGATGACGATCACCCAGCTCCAGTACATCGAGTGCTGAAACCCGTCCGCCACGTCCGAGAGCTTCATCTGCGGCCAGAATGCCGCGAGGGTGACCGGCCACGTCAGCGCGATGATGGCCAGGAAGTACAAGAGGACGACGAGAGCAGCCTGCCGTTTCACGTAGCCCTCCGTCATGCGCGAGGCACGGTCACCTTCGCGCGGCGACACCTCGAGAGAACGCGGGAGACCGCGAGGGAACGCGGGAGACCGCGGGCGAGAGTATACCCTTTTGAGCTGGACGGCACGGCCGCTGCGTCAGCGGCTCCGTGCTACCTGAGGGTGAAGGTCAATTCGAGGGTGACCAGGACCGGAACGGGCTGGCCCAGGCGGCGGCCCGGCGTGAACCGCCACTTCCGCGCCGCCTTGACGGCCTCCTGGTCGAGGCCGAACATCGAGTCGAGCGATTTCACGACCGTGACGTCGCCGACCGTGCCGTCAGGATTCACGACGCATTCCAGGACCACTGTCCCCTGGATCTTCGCGCGCATGGCATCCGCGGTGTACTGCGGCTTCTCCTCGCGGATGAGCCTCGGCAGCTCGATGCCGGAACCCGGCCGAAACGCCCCGCCGCCGAATCCGCCACCCCAGCCGGGGCCGACGCCAGAGCCCGATCCAGGCCCGCTTCCAGTACCCGTGCCGGTGCCGCCGCCGCCGAGGCTACCGGGACCCTGTGAGTTGGTGGGCGCCCCGTCCAGCGCTCCCGGCGTGATCAGCTCGGCCAACTGGACCGTCTTGAATGGCACGTTCAGTTCCGGCAGGGGAACCTCGTCGATCGGCTTGAAGGCCTCGATCTCTGGCGGCTTCACCGGGCGAATCTCTGCCTTGCGAGCGGGCTCGGGTGACTTGTTGCCGCCGCCACCTCCGCCACCGCCAGGACCGGGGATCGCCAGCCAGGTGACCTGCGGGATGGACTGCTGTGGCGGGGCGTCGCTCGCATCGATGATGCCGGGCCCCGTGAGCGCCACGTAGATCGCCGCTCCCCAGATCGCGGCGTGGACGAGCCCGGAAATGCCGAGGGCCCTCGACATCCGCGGCGCCTGGGACTCGAACGAGAAGCGGACCTCACGGGGGTGCAGATCGTCGAGGTGGACCGACAGATGCCCCACCGGTTCTGAACCGTGGCTGGGCGAAGCGGTGCGTTCGGGCTCGGGCATACGATTAGGGGGTGTTGAATTCATTGTCGCGCCACTACCCGGAGCGCGCAAGCTCTATCAGAGCACGGCAGCCCCTGCCAATCCATACCGAGTAGGGCCACCCGCCGTTTACCAGCCGGGCGCCCGATGCGCTTTCGGCAGGTTCGCCCCGACCGTCACCGTTGGACGACACTTCGAGCCTCGAATGACCTCAGACGCGGTCGCCCCAGGCCCCGATCGCGGCATTGCCGCCGCCATACGAATACATCACTTGCAAAGCATCGGCCACACGAGGCGCCCCGCCAATTGCGACACAAATCCCCCCGCGCTCCGTCAGCTTTTCGTAAATGAGGCCGTCGTGCGCTTGAAATCCGACGCGGCGCATGGCCCCCGCGATGCCGAGTTTCCCCAGGTCTCCGCCGAGCGCATCGAGCAAGGCGCCCCCGCCGACGGCCGCGCCGAGATTCGGCACCTGCAGCTTCGCGGGAGCCGCATCGAGGACGCGCGTGACGAACGCGACCGTCTCGGGCGTCTCCTTCGCCAGCACGGACATCTCCGCTGGTGAAAACCCCTGCTGCTTCAGGGCTTCAATTCCCGATTCAGCAGCCGTGAGATCCTTGAACACGCCCACCGTGAAGAGCAGCCTCTCGGTTTCAGCCATCACTCCCCCACCTTGGATGATGAGACCGCGCCGTGCTGCCCGTTCGGACGAGGACCAGCCGCGCGCCTCCTCACTGTACGCTCGGTCGGAGCGTGTCAGCAAGGCCCCCGACGAGTTTCCGGCGGCGCCGGCCGGAGCATGATGCTACAATTACTGGATGGGTAGACTTGGGCTCCCGGAACTGCTCGTCATCCTCGCGATCGTCATCCTGGTCTTTGGGGCCAACAGGCTGCCGGAAATCGGGCGTGGCATCGGCAAGGCGATCCGCAACTTCAAGGCCGCCAACGACGAGCCGACCGACAAGACCAACGACCACCGGGCCTGACGGATCGATTCCCGCCTCAGAGCACGATCCGCTCCTCGCCCACGCGCCGCGTGATTCGCTCTCGGTCCAGATACTCGAGCAGCGGAATCGCGAACTTCCTCGTCACCCCGTAACGAGCCTTGAAGACCGCGACATCGAAGCGCACCTCGCGCGATCCGGCCTCGCGCTTCATCTCTGCCACCTCCCGCCGCAGGCGAGCGAGCGTGTCGGCGTGAAACACCAGTTCACCCAGCTTCACGAGCTCCTTCTGGCGGACAAGCAGCGCAACCACCCGGTCGACCGTCTGGCGGGATATCCCCGCCGATTCGGCGAGCTCTGCCAGGCTTTGGGGTGTGAAAAGGGATTCACGAGCAGACGCCGTGATCCGCTCCCGAGCGCGGGTGTCCTCGTCTGACAATTCAATGGCATGCGTGGCCATCGCCAGCCGATCCCGCGACGTGATCCGTTTTGCCTCCACGAGCCCCGCCAGGACGTGCTCGAAGACGCCGGGCCGCGCGTGGGCGAACAGCCGTTCGCGCATTTCCTCTCGCGGCATCCCGTCCGAGAGCGGCTGCGCCCGGTGGTAGTCCGCGAGCGCCCGTTCGACCTGCCCGCCGAGCCGCTGCAGCACCGCCGCCGCGACGAGCGCGTCACCGATCAGCACGGCCGTCCGATCCTCCAGCAGCCGGTCCCGAATCGAGGCCGCCGTCGATGGCGCCAGTCCGGCGCGGCTCACGAGATGACCGAGCGGGAATCCGGCAGGCCCCGCTTCCCTCAGCATCAACCGCACCGACGTCTCGTCGGCGGCCCGGCCTTCCGGCGCGGGCGTTGCCGGGTCGAGCAACCGGAATCGCTCCCTTCCATTCGGGGTCCGAATGCCCACGCGCGGCGGGTGAGGATCGAACACCTCTCCGCCCGCGACCGTCAATGCCGGAGAGTATGCGCGAAGGATGAATCGGTCGCCACGGGTGAGCACGGCCTCCGACTCGAGACGAATCCGCGCGTGCGCCTTCTGGCCCGGGCCGACCTCTGCACTGCCCACCGCCTGGCCGCCTGACGGGTCGACAATCGTGGAGATCGCGATCCTCCCGAGCAGCTCGCTTGTGCCCTGGTGGAATCTTACGCGGGTGCCGTGACGCAGTGGCTTCGCTGCGGCAAGCAGCTCCAGCCCCACGTCGATGATGCGCGTCGGCTCGAGCGATCCAGCCGTGCAGAGCGTGTCGCCTCGAGCGAGGCTCGCGAGATCGATGCCGCCGAGATTGACGGCGGTCCGCTGCCCCGCGACCGCGGCTGCGGCGGGCGAGCCATGAACCTGGATGCCGCGGACCTTCACCGGCGCCCCGCTCGGGAGCACCACCAGCTCATCCTCGGCGCGGAGCGTCCCCGATCCGAGCGTTCCGGTGACGACCGTGCCGAAGCCCTTGACGGAAAACGCGCGATCGATCGGCAGTCTCACGGTCCCGGCGTCCGGGCGCCGGCGGACGCGGCGTCCGAGCTCGGCGAGCGCCGCTCGAAAGGCGTCCAGTCCGAGGCCCGTCTTCGACGAGACGGGAAGGATCGGCGCGGATTCCAGGAATGACCCGGCGACCATCTCGCGGACTTCGATCGTGGCCAGCTCCTGCGTATCCGCGTCCACGAGATCCGCCTTTGTCAGCGCGATGATCCCGGCCGGTACCCGAAGCATGCGGCAGATCTCGAAGTGCTCGCGCGTTTGCGGCATGACGGATTCGTCGGCCGCGACGACGAGCACGACAGCATCGATGCCGCCGGCGCCCGCCAGCATGTTCTTGACGAAACGCTCGTGGCCGGGCACATCGACAAAGGCGACGGTGAGATCCCCGGACTGCCAGTGCGCGAAGCCGAGATCAATCGTGATCCCCCGTTCCTTCTCCTCCTTCAACCGGTCCGGATCGGTGCCCGTGAGTGCCATCACGAGCGCGCTCTTGCCGTGGTCTATGTGACCGGCTGTTCCGATGACGGCGTGCTTCACCGTCGGCGCCTCCGCCGTTCGATCGGCTTCCGGCCGCGCCTCGGACCCCGGGCCTTGGCCAAACGAGCCGTGCGGACTCTCGCCCTCGAGCCGCGCCGGCTCTCAACCTTGTCCAGCAATTCGACCAGGCCGAGCTCGATGCGACGCTGGTCGAGGTCCACCCGCACGACGCGGACTCGAACGCGGTCGCCAAGCCTGAAGCGCCGGCCCAACTTCTCCCCGACCATCGAGTGCGATGCCTCCAGGTATCGGTACTCGTCATCGGCCATGGTCGAGACGTGGACGAGGCCCTCGACGAAGTGTTCGATGAGTTCGACGAAGAGGCCGAATGTGCTGACGCCGACGAGGTAGCCGCTGAACTCGTCGCCGACCTTGTCGGCCATGAACCGGACCTTCTTCCAATGTACCAGCTCTCGTTCAGCCTCGACCGCCCGGCGTTCGCGCTCGGACGTGTGGCGCGCCAGTTCCGGCAGGCCCTGGGCCAGGGTCTCGACCCTGGCTGGCGCGATGGATCCCCGGCGCGACTCGCGGAGCAGCCGGTGGACGACTAGGTCCGGGTACCGGCGGATGGGCGAGGTGAAGTGCGTATAGGCAGACGCCGCCAGGCCGAAGTGGCCCGTGTTGTGCGCGTCGTATCGCGCGAGCGCCATCGTGCGGAGCATGAGCAGCGCGATCGGCTTTTGCTCCGGCTTGTCGTGGAGCCGCTCGATGAGCTCCTGGAAGTGGCGCGGCTCGACCCCGCCCGGCGCCGCGGTAAAGCTCAGGCCAAGCCCTGCGACGAAGGCCGCAAACTCTTCGACCCGTCCGGGATCCGGCGTGTCGTGAACCCGGTACAGGCCCGGCACCTCGGACTGCTCCAGGTGGCTCGCCACCGTTTCGTTGGCGAGCAGCATGGCTTCCTCGATCATCCGATGCGCGATGTTGCGCTCGGACGCCATCACGGCTTCGACCATCCCTTCCGCATCCAGCACGAGCTCCGGCTCGGGCAAGTCGAAATCGATCGCTCCGCGGCGGCGGCGGCGCGCGTTCAGGATGCGGTAGACCGCGGCCAGCCGTTCGATGAGCGGAACGATCGAGTGATGCCGCGCCCGGAGGTCCGGATCGCGATCGGTCAGGATGCCGTTCACCTCCGTGTAAGTCATGCGGGCATCACTCACGATCACGCCGTCGTGCAGCTCGTACCGCACGACGTTGCCGTTCCCATCCAGTTCCATCAGGCACGATTGCACGAGGCGGTCGACGCCCGGCACCAGACTGCACAGGCCGGTGGCCAGCTCGGGCGGGAACATATGGACCGCCCGCTCCGGAAAATAGACCGACGTTCCCCGGTCCCGCGCCTCTTCGTCGAGCGCGCTGCCTTCCCGAACGTAGTGCGAGACATCCGCGATGTGCACGCCGAGCCAGAAGTGGCCGTTCGGCCGAACCTCCAGCGTGACGGCATCGTCGAAGTCACGGGCCTGCTCGCCGTCGATGGTGATCGTTTGAATGGAGCGGAAGTCCGTCCGCCCCTCGAGGTCGCGTGGACGGACGTGGCGGCCCAGGCGCGCGGCCTCCTCGATGGCGGCCCTGCCGTGCTCATCCGGAATGCCGTGCTGCCGGAGAATAATGGCCGCATCCACGCCCGGCGCATCGAGCGGGCCGAGCCGTTCCACCACGCGGCCAAGCGGCGGGCTCCCGGATGAGGGCCAGCGGGTGATCTCGGCGACCACCATCTCGCCCGGCTCCGCGCCGTGTTCCTCTCCGCGCGGTACGCCCAACATGAGGACCTGCCGGCGATCGAACGGCACGACCTGACCGGGCCCTCGCCCGGCCGATTCGAACCGGCCGACGATCACGGGGTTCCGGCGCTCGAGGACGCGAAGGATGCGCCCTTCACGGCGGCGATCCGCGCGCCGCCGCTCCACGCGCACCGTGACGCGGTCACCGTGCATCGCGTCGCCGAGGTTCGCGCGCGACACGAACACGTCGCCATCCGGATCGATGCGATCAGCGGTGACGAACCCGAAGCCGTCAGCGTGCATCGAGAGCCGTCCAACGATGAGGTCCAGCCGGCCGGGAAGCGCGTACCGATTCCGCCGAACCTCGACGAGCGTCCCTTCATCGGCCATGACACGCAACTGTCGCCCGACGCGCACGCGCTCCTCACGCGGCACCCGCAGCGACTGCATCAGTTCGCGCGCGGAGGCAGGGTGCCCTGCGTCGCGGCTGAGCGCCTCGATCAGATCGTCGCGAGAGACAGCCCGGGTTGGCGTGGCTCGAGGGACTTTCATGCGATCAGGACGACCTGAAGGTCGCCGACATTGGTGCCGGTCGGCCCGATGACCACCAGATCGCCGAGCGAGTGAAAGAAACGGTAACTGTCGTGGTTCATCAGGCACACTCTCGGATCAGGCGCCCCCGCTCGTCGAGCGCGATCCCAGGTCGAGTGATCGACGATCGCGCCCGCAGCGTCGGTTGGGCCGTCGACGCCGTCGGTTCCGACCGAGATCACGGTCGCGCTCAGCCGGGCGTTGCGGAGCGGCTCGACCAAGGCCAGCGCGAACTCCTGATTGCGCCCTCCGCGACCGGTCCCCTCGACGCGAACCGTGGTTTCGCCGCTCGAGATCACGCACGCCGGCCTCGACAAGGTTGCGGCCTCGTCCGTCACGAACGCGAGATGGCGATGGGCGGCTTCTCTCGCCTCGCCGACCACGGGCGACTCGCGCAGACGGACATGGAACCCGCGAGCTTCGGCCTCCACCCGCGCCCCTTCCATCGCCTGCCGGGCGCTTCCGATGAGTGTCGTGGTCGTCCGCGCGAAGCAGGCGGCGCCGGGTTTTGGCGTTTCCGGATGAAGGCCGCTGACGCCGTGCTCGAGGTGCCGTACCGCGACTGGCGGATACGCCGAACAGCCACCAAATCGCTCGAGCACAGCGAGGGCATCAGCGTAGGTCGTCGGATCGCCGACGGTCGGGCCAGAGCCGACTACTGACAACTCGTCTCCCACGACGTCAGAGATGACCAGCGCGATGACTCGCCCGCGTGCGGCGGCGGCAAGCCTGCCGCCTTTGACGCCGGACAGGTGCTTTCTCACGGCGTTGAGTTCGTGGATGTCCGCACCCGCGGCGAGGAGCCGGCTCGTCGTCGCCTGCTTGTCGGCCAGATCGACGTCTTCGACAGGCAAGGCCATCATCGCCGACGCACCGCCGGAGAGCAGCACGGCGAGCACCTCGTCTTCGCGCGTCTCTCGCGCGATTCGCAGCGCGCAGCGCCCCGCGTCGAGGCTGGCGGAGTTTGGGATCGGATGGGCGCCTTCGATCCACGCGAGGCCGGGCGCCAACGTTGGCGGGGGGCCGATCCCGATGATGCATCCGGATCTGAGTTGGCGCGGGCGGGCCATCAGAAAGGCCGCCGCCATGTCGCGCGACGCCTTTCCAGCGGCGACCACGCGTAGTGGCGCCGGCCCGACGATCGTTTCCACTTCGGTGGTCAGCGCCCGCTGGGTCAGCCTGGAGGGATCGACCGCTGCGATTGCCGCACGTGCGATCGCGAGCGCATCGTCGCGGAAGACGGCAAGATCGGAAATCAGTGGAAGTTCTTTGAATCGGACAACGCCGAGACACCGGTCACAACGTCGAAGCTTCTCAGCAGCCGGCCGACGACCCGGTCAGCATCCTGCTTTGTGCAGAGCGCGTCGATCTGCGACAACACCCGGCCGAGCGCGGCCTCCGCATTGGCGACGGCACGCTCGGAATAGTATTCGCGCTGGCTCTGCAGGAATTTCTGCTGCTTGAGAAATTCTTCTTTATAGAAATCCGTGATGATCGTCATCGCGGGAAGGGCGCTGGCCGATCGCCTTCCGTAGACCCAGGGTGGCATGCGACTCCTCTGACGAATCCAGGAAAAGGCAGTCCCAGTGTAGTGCTGCGACCAAAAACCTGTCAACGCCACTCGGACCAGATCGGTCCGCCTCGAGTCGCGCGTCGTTTGCCGCTTCAGCAGAGTGAGATCACTAGCGGACGCGGCGAGCGGCCGCCAGGCCGCCGAGACAGCCGACCACCATCCCGCCGGCGACGAGCAAGCCCGACCAGAGCGGTGAGAGGAAATCGAGCACGCCGGCGCCGACGAGCCCTGCGAGGTCGGCGCCGTAGCGCAGCCGAACCATGCGGAGCGCCGCATACAACGCCACGAGCGCGAGTCCCGCGCCGAATCCGCCTTGCAGCAGTCCCTCGGTGACGAACGGTCCGCGCAGCAGCCCGAGCGGCGCGCCCATCAGCTGCATGATGTCGATCTCGTCCCGGCGCGCGTGCAGCGTCAGACGGACAACGGTCGCGACCGTCAGCATCGCGGCGACGACCAGCAAGCCCGACAGCAGCCCGCCGGCCCATCGCATGGCCGCCATGATCGACTGGAGCCGCTCGAGCCACCGCCGATCGAATCGCACGTCGGTGACGCCCCCAAGCGCCGAGACTTGGCGAACCAGATCGTCCACCTGGGAGCGCTGCGCCGTCCGGGGGACCAGCCGAATCTCGATCGAGGCCGGCAGCGGATTCCTCTCGAGGCCTTCCACCCCGCCCGCGAGGTCCGGAAAGTCCCGCCGGAACCGCGCCATCGCGTCTGCCTTCGACACGAACTCTCTCGACGCCACGAGCGGACTCTCGGCCAGCAGGCGATTGAGGGCCATCCGCTCCTCGTCCGCAATGGCGTCGCGAAGGTAGATCGACACTTCGGCCGTCGCGCTCCACCTCGCCACGAGCCGGCCGACGTTCTCCGTGATCAGAACGAAGCCGCCGAGGATGGCCATGGCGGCGGCGATCGTCGCGACAGCCAGCGCGGTGCCTCCCCGCTGCCGCCACAGGCTGGCGAAGGCTTCGTCCAGGCAGTAGGTGAGCCAGTGCATGGGGGTCCCTAGGCCGTCGCAACGATGCGGCCGCTCTCGAGGCCGATCGTGCGTCTCCCCACGCGTCGAATCAGTTCACGGTCGTGCGTGGCCACCACGACGGTCGTCCCGCGCGTATTCACGTCGCGGAGCAGCGCCATGACCTCGAAGGCCAGATCCGGATCGAGATTGCCGGTCGGCTCATCGGCCAGAATGAGCGCGGGATCGTTGACGAGCGCCCTCGCGATGGCGACCCGCTGCTGCTCGCCGCCGGAGAGCTCGGTCGGGAAGGCGTTCATGCGGTGCTGAAGCCCGACCCACTTCAGGACCTGGAATGTGCGACGCTGCTGCTGCACGCTCGTCTCCCCGAGCACCCGCGGCACCAGGCGCACGTTGTCGTGAACCGACTTGGTCGGGATGAGCTTGAAGTCCTGGAACACGAACCCGACCGTGCGCCGGTAGGTCTGCACCTGGCCGGCCGACAGACGGGCCAGATCGCGCCCGGCCACGCGGGCCGTGCCTTCGCTCGGCAGCTCCTGGCGAAGCAGGATGCGCAGGAAGGTGGACTTGCCGGCGCCGCTTGGACCGGTCAGGAAGACGAATTCGCCTTTGTCAATCGTGACGGTAACGTCCCGCAGCGCGTACACGCCACGGCCGTAGGTCTTCGAGAGGCGGGTTGTTTCGATCACGGCGCTCCAACGGACGCATGCAGACCAAGGCCGCGGGCCGCTCGCGTGGAATGCGGGTCGAGTATAGCACACGGCTCCGGACCGGATTCGGGCCCGAGCGCTACCGCTGCGGCGGCACGCCACCGCGTTCGTACTCGACGAGCGTGGCCCGGATCGCGCCGAACCCCGCATCGATGTCGACAACGAGCGGGATCCGGCGGTCGTCGACGCTCAGCCACACGACCGCGCGAGGCGCGTCGCGAATCTCCGCCTCGTATTCGATCCGGACATCGATCCGCTGGGCCTGTTCGCGCCGCGCGCCGGCTTTCACCGTCTCGATGCCTCGCACCCACAGGTCCGCGCGAAGGACCTGGCCGAAATAGTTGATCGGGATCCGCAGATGCTCGTTCGGCGCAAGCGGCCGGCTCCTCGAGTAGAAGAATGCCGAGACCGGATCGCGCGCGCCGGGCGCAAGCGGGAAGCTCTGAGCCGGATTGAGCTCGCCGGGCAGGCCCTGCGCAATCGTCACCACCCGCGTGCCGCTGTCGTACCGGGCCGTCAGCTGAACGGTGCGCTCGCCCTCTCGCAGGTCCTCGACGTAGAGACGCGGCATCAGGTTCGCGTCGGTCCACGCGGTGAACCGATCTTGTGCCTCGTAGTAGCGCGCGATCCACGGCGCCGTCGATCCCATCACTTCGAGCCGGTACGCGGCGGGTCCGCTGCCGCGAGGAAGGTCGCTGGCCTCGACCGACATGCGAACGTCACCAGCCGGAAGGTCCATGCCGCCCGTCGCCCATGCGATCTGGTAGCTGGCCACTTCACCCGCTCTGAGCGGCATCGGAGCGGGCCGCGGAGGAGGAGGCACCACGGGAGGCTTCACCTCCTGCTGCGCTTCGACCGTCCACACGACCTCGTAGATCCGCGCCGGCCCGATCGCCGCACGCTCGACGAGAGGGCTCGAGGGCATCGCCACGGCGGCGTTGCCGGTCACCACGTACCTCACGCCCGTGCGTTTGAGCGCCCAGAGGGCGTCCGCATCCGGGAACCCGCGCAGCGCCGCCGACAACTCGGGATAGAAGTCCGGCGCCCGCGGCCCGTCGCCGTTCAGGATTGGCCGGCCATGCTGCAGGGAATCGAACATGAACTTCGCATTCCGCTCATCGAGCCCGAGCGGCAGGTAGACCACCGGACCCGGCTCGGGCGCGCTCGCCAGCCAGCGGCCCGTCTCCGTCGGCGGCGAAGGAGCCTCGACCGTCGCGAGTGGTGCGTTCGCGTACTCGGCTCCCGTGACCGCGAGCGCGACAATCCAGAGGCCGCGGCGTTCCGGCGCTCCCGCAATGGCCATCGCTGCGAGCCCGGCGGCGCCGAGTGTGACGAGGACGCCGAACACCTCGGGCGCGTCCGCGACACGAGAGCCCAACACGCCGTCGCCCAGGATCGAGGCGACTCGCGAAGCAACGACCGGAACCATCGAAAGCGGAGCCGCGATGATGACAAGGGCGAGGAGCGCCCGACCTGCGGCGCTGCCTCTTCGGACCGCCACCTGCCACGCCGCCACGGCCGCCAGCAGGCCGACGCCGAATCCGAAGAAATGCACGGCGCTCGCCCGTGACGCTTCCCGCGGCGCCGGCTGGAGCATGCCCATGGCCCCGTAGATCGCTCCGGTCGAGGCGGTCGTCGCGAAGGACGCGACCGGCGCGACGCGCTCGGCTTCCGCCGCTGGCGGCGGCGCGAACCCGCGCGCCGAAACGCGGAGGTAGGGCGCGGCCACCGGCGCGACGACGAGCGTCGCAACGACGACGGCCACCGCAAGGCGCGAGAGCGTCCGTCCATTTCGCCATCGGCCGACGAGGATGAGCAGCGCCGCCGTGACCGTCACGAGCGCGACCGTCGCCGGGACGATGTACAGGTTCGATGAGATCGCCTGGGCGCCGGCGAGCAGGCCGAGCAGCAGCGCGTCCCGAACGCGGCGGGCTGCCACCAGCCTGTGGACGCAAAGCAACGCGAGCGGAAGAAAAACGAGCCCCTGGCGAGCGAGATCAGGAAGGTGGGCGGCGTGATACGGCCAGAAGCCCCAGCAGAGGCCAGAGAGCAACGCGGCCTTGTCGGATCGTGTGACGACCCGTGCGAAGGCGAACATCGCCAGCGCGGCCGAGACCAGCGATCCCAGGAGCACCGCGTTGAAGCATAGTGTGACGCTTCCAGTGGCGGCGTAGAGCGGCCAGACGGAGACGGCCTGCAACAACAGGTGATCCGTGTAGGCCAGCGAGTGCACCGCGGGATAGAAAATGTTGGCGTCGAAGACCCGGCCGTTCGCGAGCGCCGCCGGCGTCTGCGTGATCGTTGAGAGGTCCCAGCCGAGCGTCCACAATCCCAGCCACGGGCCGGCGTTCCCTTGCGAGGCCGGAAGCAGCGAGGATGGATGGAGCGCGAGGGGCCACGTGTAGATGACCGCGAAGGTGACGTAGATCAGGCCGGCCAACAGCCACGCGGCCTTCAAGCGGCCCGCCGGCCGGCTGGCGGTCTCCTCGGGACGGCGTTCCGGGTCCGGGCCGGTCGATCGACTCATGTGCCGGATCCGGAGTCGAGTTGCTCACGAATCGCCCGCTCCGCCATTCTCGGATTCGCGCGACCGCCGCTCGCTTTCATGACGGCGCCAACGAGGAATCCGAGCGTCGCCGTCTTCCCTGCGCGATACTGGGCAGCCGCCTGCGCATTGGCTTGAAGCACGTCCGCCACGATCGCCCGAAGCGCCCGCTCGTCCGACAGCTGGCCAAGGCCTTCCCGCTCGATGACCGCCTCGGGAGATTCGCCCGACGCGAACATCAGGCCGAAGACTTTCTTGGCTGCCTGGCCGCTCACTCGGCCGTCCTCGACCATTGCGATGAGGCGGCCGAGCGCCTGCGGGCCGACCGGCACGCCGGCGATCTCGAGGCCGGATTCGCTCAGCCGGCGCAGGACTTCTCCTCGAATCCACTCCGCTGCTGCCCTCGGGCTCCGCGATTCGCGGGCGGTGGCCTCGAAGTAGTCCGACAGCGAGGCTGACTCGGAGAGCATCGCGGCGGTCTCCGCCGCCAGGCCGAACTCGGCGATGAGCCGTTCCCGCCGCGCGGCGGGAAGCTCGGGCAGACTCGCGGAGAGCGCAGCGAGCCGCTCGCGGCTCACCTCGAGCGGCGGCAGGTCCGGCTCGGGAAAGTAGCGGTAGTCGTGCTCGCCTTCCTTGCCGCGCATGGCGACGGTACTCCCGGCCCCCGCGTCCCACTGGCGCGTTTCCCCGGCAATCGCCTCTCCGCGACCGGCGAGCTCAGACTGGCGGGCGAACTCGTAGTCGATGGCCTTCTGGAGGAACCGGAACGAATTCAGGTTCTTGATCTCGACCTTCGTGCCGAGGCGGTTCTGTCCAGACTGGCGGACCGAGACGTTTCCGTCACAGCGAAGGTTCCCATCCTCCATGTTGCCGTCGTTGACGCCGATGGCTATGAGGATGGCTCGAAGATGCCGCAGGAACTGCGCGGCCTCTGCTCCGGACCTGAGGTCCGGGGCCGTCACGATTTCGATGAGCGGCACCCCGCTGCGGTTGAAGTCGATGAGCGACGCATCGATGTCGGAGGACGCGTCATGCAGGGACTTGCCCGCGTCTTCTTCCAGGTGAAGCCGGACGATCCGGACCACCCGCTCGCCGCCATCGACCGGCACCGGAAGCTGCCCGTCCTTCGCGAGCGGCTCTTCGTACTGCGTGATCTGGTAGCCCTTTGGCAGGTCCGGGTAGAAGTAGTTCTTGCGCGCGAAGCCGGACGATCGGCTGACCTCGCACCCGAGCGCGAGCGCGGCCGTCGCGGCCATGTCCACCGCGCGAGCGTTGAGCACGGGCAGCGCCCCTGGCAGCCCGAGGCAGACCGGGCAGGTCGAGGTGTTCGGCCCGGCCCGGACCCCAACCGGGCACCGGCAGAACAGCTTCGTGCGCGTGCGAAGCTGGGCATGGATTTCCAGCCCAATAACGGCTTCAATCATGTCGGGCAGGGCGCGGCCGCGGCGGTCGGGCACGGTCCCTGACCGTCGAGTATATCAGCCGCCACAATGTGATCTGAGGACGAGGCCGGGTCACTACCGGGAGGTTGGCGAGTGGCCGATAGTGCAAGCATGAGCAACCTCGGGGCGATGCGCGTGCTGACAGGCCAGATGGGAACGGGGATGAGGTTCCGTCTTGCCGCGCTCCTCATTGCGGCGGCAGCGGGTGCGGCTGCCGGTTGCGCGTCGACTTCTGGCCAGAGCCAACCGCCGGTCGTGCGCGTCGCTCCGCCCCGCGTACTGCTCCAGCCACCTTCGCAGACCTTGCCGGAGCACGCCCTTCTGCCGATCGACGTGTCGCCGCTCAGAGTTCGTGTCACCGGACTCCAGGGCGCGCGCATCGTCGTCCTTGCGCTCGACGAGTACGTCGCGGGTTGCGTACGCGCCGAGCTGCCGTCCGAAACCGCGGATCCGGCGCCGACAGGCGGGATGATGACCGTCCAGGCGATCGTCTCCCGCACATACGCGATCGCCAACCGGGGCCGTCACGAGTCCGAGGGATTCGATCTCTGCGATGGAACGCACTGCCAGCTCTACCGGGCGCTCCGCCGCGTCGGAGGGGCCCGACCTTGCCGTGCGATCGACCGAAGCGACCCGCGGTCAGATCATCACCTTCGCGGGAAGGCCCATTCTCGCGGTCTTTCACTCGAACTGCGGAGGCCACACCGCCGATGCGCGATCGGTGTGGGGCGGTCAGACCGTGCCGTACCTCACGCCGGTCGGCGACGAGTCGTGCGCCAACACGCCGGGCGCGCACTGGGAGTTCAGCGCGTCGAGCCAGCGTCTGCGGGACGCGCTCAACAGCGACGAGGGAACACGGGTTGGGCAACGCCTCGACCGGATCGAAGTCGTCGACCGGGACGGCACCGGTCGCGCGACCCTGGTTGCCGCGATCGGCGACCGCACCCCACTCGTGCGAGCCGAGGCAGTTCCGGACGGTGCTCTCGCGCGCATTCGGACCCCGCTCGCTGAGGAGCACGATCTTCTCGCTCATCCAGCGAGGCGACCAATACGTCTTTTCGGGCGTGGGATACGGGCACGGCGTCGGGTTGTGCCAGGCGGGCGCCTTGTTGCGCTCTCGCGAGGGCCAGACGCCGGCGTCGATCATCGCACACTACTTCCCTGGCACTCGGGTGCAGGCCGTAGCGGACGCGCCTGAGGCCACCCCGAGCTGGGCGCCCGGAGTCTCCAGATAGTCGGCTGCCAAATGTCAGAGCTGGCACGTCGAGGATTCGCTCCTCCGGGCCGGAGCCCTTTCGGCCGGAGGGTGTGACCCCGCCGGCACCTGATTCGTCGATGTGGTATCCGAGCGGCCGCCGCAGTACCATGAGGCAGCCGCTCCTGGCCCCGGAACGTAAACACGGGCCGTGGAGCCGTCGTAACTCCAAGTGGATAACGTGATCGGCCCGAATGGCAGCCTGCCGGGGTCCCCCGTGCGTTCCGAACGATCAGGTTCGGACCGCGAAGGTGTCGCTCCGGCTGAACGCGCGTCTTCAGCCACGCCGAGGGCGGAGGATTCCGGCGAGGCCCGCCGGGTCAAGGCGTTGTTGCTCGCCGGCCAGGAGGACGAAGGCCGCGAAGCGTTCGCGCTCCTGGTGGCCAGGCATCAGCGCCAGGCATCGCGGTTGGCGCTCTACCTGTTGCGGGACGCGGCCGAGGCCGACGAAGCGGTGCAGGACGCCTTCGTCAAGGTGTTCACGCACATCGGCTCCTATCGCGAGGACCTTCCGTTCGAGGCCTGGTTCACCCGGATCCTGGTGAACACCTGCCGCGATCGGCGGAAGGCGCGCAGGCGCCGGGACCGCTGGCAGGTCGGCGGGCTCGAAAGCGGCACCGACGGCACGCCAATCGTGGAATCGGCCGTCTCGAATACGCCGAATCCCGAGGAGCAGGTGCTCCAGGAGGAGCGGCGGCGGAAGATCACCGTGGCGATCGACGCGCTCCCGGATCGGCAGCGCGAGGTCTTCCTGCTTTGTCATGCCGACGGACGCTCGTCGCGCGACGTCGGGAACCTGACGGGGCTGAACGAATCGACCGTGCGCGTCCACCTCTTCCGGGCGATCCGGAAGCTGCGGGCTGCGCTGGAGGAGACTCGTGTTCGGCGCTAATCGTCACGTCAATGCTGATCGGCTGATTCGGCGCTACATGGCTGAGCGCGGCTGGCGAGCATTGTCGACCCGGGACGAACGGGTCGTGCGGCACCTCGCCGATTGCGCCGGCTGCACCACCCGGTATCGCGAGCTGGTCGAATGCCTCGACGCGGCGGCCGATGCCGTCGAGGCCGACGCCGACGCGGTCTTCGCGCCCGAGCGGATGGCCCATCAGCGCGAGCGCATCCTGCGGCGCATCGACAGCCACGCGCAGCGCGCGCGCGTGCTGACGTTCCCGGCCTCCTCGATGACGATGCGCGGGACGGCGCATGCGCGGCCAGTCGTTCGCTGGGTCGCCGCGGCGGCGCTGGCGGGCCTGATGATTGGGATCGGCGCCGGAAGGATGTTCGACGGCCGCCGGCTCTTCAATGGCTCTCAGTCGACCGCGCGGCTCACGACGGTCCGCCCCGCGGCTGACTCGCCTGCCAGAGGGCAGGCCACGCAGCGGCCCGCGATCTCTGACGAGCAGTTTCTCTCTGAGCTGAACGATGCCGTGGCGGGTCCTCGAACTCCAGAACTCGAAGTGCTCGACGCGCTGACGCTGTACGGTCCAGGCGGCTCGATCGTCCCGGTCACCTTCAAGTATTGAGGCGGGCTCCAGCCGCGAGCCCGCTCGACCCGCCCGGCCCGAGCGGTCCCTTTCCGAACCACGCCTCCGCCAGCGTCCGATTGAAGACGATGGTGTCTTCCCGCGCCGTTCCGCTCGACACGAGCACCACCGGGACGCCGGTCAGCCTCTCGATTCGATCGACGTAACGCCGCGCCTCGTCGGGCAGGTCCTCGACACGGCGGGCGCCGGCGGTCGGCCGGCTCCAGCCCGGCATCCATTCGAGTACGGGCGTGCACCCTTGCAGCCTGGCCAGGTTGGCTGGGAATTCGGTCATCACGCGCTTCCCGTCCGCGTACCCGGTGCAGAGCGGAACTTGCGCAAAACCGTCGAGCACGTCGAGCTTGGTGAGCGCGAGGCCGTCGAGCCCGTTGACGCGAACGGCGTGGCGCACCACGACGGCGTCGAACCACCCGCAACGCCGCGGACGGCCTGTCACCGATCCGTATTCCTGCCCGCGTTCGCGGAGTCGATCGCCTTCCTCACCGGGCAGTTCGGTCGGGAACGGTCCTTCGCCGACGCGAGTGATGTACGCCTTTGCGATGCCGACAACCGCGTGGACCGCCCTCGGCCCGATTCCGAGACCGGTCGAGATGCCGCCGGCCGTGGCGTTCGAGGAGGTGACATACGGGTAGGACCCGTGGTCGATGTCGAGCATGGTGCCCTGGGCGCCCTCGAACATGATCGACTTCCCCGCCCGCATGGCTTCGGCCAGCTCGACCGAAACGTCGATGACCCACGGCGCCACGCGCGCGCCGAGGGTCTGCAGCCGGGTGAAGCACGTCGGACCATTCAATCGACGCCGAGCCAGAGAGCGCGTTGCACTCGGCGACGCGCGCACGCACGAGTTCTGTGAGCCGTTCGGGCTCGGCCAGGTCGCAGATTCGGATCCCGCGCCGGCCGATCTTGTCCTCGTAAGCGGGGCCGATCCCGCGCGAGGTTGTTCCGATTCTGCCCGTCCCGCGCGCGGCTTCGCTCAACTTGTCGCGGTCGCGATGGTACGGGAGCACCAGGTGCGCCCGGTCGCTGACAAACAGCCGCCCATCGACGCTGATGCCCGCCAGCCGAAGCTCTTCCACCTCGTCGAAGAGCGCCTGGAGATCGACGACAACGCCGTTGCCGATGATGCAGGTGAGGGCGGGGTGGAGGATGCCGGACGGAATCAGGCGCAGGACGAACTTCCTCCCGCCGACATACACGGTGTGCCCCGCGTTGTGTCCGCCTTGCGACCGGGCGACGATGGAGAATCGAGGCGCCAGCAGGTCGACGATCTTGCCCTTTCCCTCGTCGCCCCACTGGGCACCGACAATGGCGATGTTCATGAGCGTGCGCTGTCCGGAGCGCGATCACGCAAATCAGGCGGTGCGCAATCGCGGATGTTAGCACATTCCATTTTTGGGATTGACAAGCACGGTAGCGGCTTCATAAGGTCTAGTCTTCAGCCGTCATCGCGTTTCCCTGTTTCCCTCACGGCACACCGATGATCACGTCACGCTCCGAGACGGTTCGCGCGCCACGCGGCACGTCGATCTCCTGCAAGGGCTGGCCGCAGGAAGCGGCCCTGCGGATGCTGATGAACAACCTCGACCCCGAGGTCGCGGAGCGGCCGGACCAGCTGATCGTGTACGGAGGCACCGGCAAGGCCGCCCGCAACTGGGAGTGTTACCACGCCATCATCCGATCGCTCAGAGAGCTGGGCCATGACGAGACGCTGCTCGTCCAGTCGGGCAAGCCCGTCGGCGTCTTCCGCACGCATCCCGGCGCACCGCGCGTCCTCATCGCCAACGCGCTCCTCGTGCCGGCGTGGGCGAACTGGGACACGTTCCGCGACCTCGAGGATCGCGGATTGACGATGTACGGCCAGATGACCGCCGGCAGCTGGATTTACATCGGCACGCAGGGCATCCTCCAAGGCACCTACGAAACGCTGTCGTCGGTGGCCGCGCGCAGTTTCGGTGTCGATCTGTCCGGGCGCGTGTTCGTGTCGGCGGGCCTCGGCGGGATGGGCGGCGCGCAGCCGCTCGCCGCCACGATGAACGGCGCGGCAGCCCTGGTCGTCGAAGTCGATCCCAGGCGGATCGATCGCCGGCTGGCGACGCGGTACATCGACGAGGCCACGACCGATCTCGACAAGGCGCTCGACACCGTTCGGACGTGGCAGCGCGACAAGGTGGCTCGATCGATGGCGCTCTGCGCCAACGCCGCCGACGTGATGCCCGCGCTCGTGGCGCGCGGTTTCGTTCCCGACGTGCTCACCGATCAGACGTCGGCGCACGACCCGCTGAACGGCTATGTCCCGAACGGCATGACGCTCGGAGAGGCCGACGCGCTTCGGCGCGCCGACCCGGCGCGCTACGTCGAGCGATCGATGGCTGCGATGGGGGTGCACGTCCGGGCGATGCTCGACCTGAAGCGCATGGGCGCGATCACCTTCGACTACGGGAACAACATCAGGACGCAGGCCGCAAAGGCGGGGGTCGACGACGCGTTCCAGATCCCCGGGTTCGTGCCGGAATACATCCGTCCGCTCTTCTGCGAAGGCAAGGGCCCGTTCCGCTGGGCAGCTCTCTCGGGCGATCCTGCCGACATCCGGGCGACCGACCAGGCGGCGCTCGAGATGTTCCACGACAACGCGGGATTGTGCCGCTGGATACGGCTCGCGGGGGAACGTGTCGCGTTCCAGGGGCTCCCGGCTCGCATCTTCTGGCTCGGGTACGGCGAACGGGCGCGGTTCGGCCTGAAGATCAACGAGCTGGTCAGGCGCGGCGTCGTCAAGGCCCCGATCGTGATCGGCCGCGATCACCTCGACACGGGCTCGGTCGCGTCCCCGCACCGTGAGACCGAAGGCATGCGCGACGGGAGCGATGCCATCGCCGACTGGCCGATCCTCAACGCGCTGCTCAACACGTCGAACGGGGCCACCTGGGTATCGGTCCATCACGGCGGCGGCGTGGGCATCGGATACTCACTCCACGCGGGGATGGTCATCGTCGCGGACGGTACGAAAGAAGCCGACGAGAAGCTCGAGCGCGTCCTCACGGGCGATCCCGGGATCGGTGTCGCGCGGCATGCGGACGCCGGTTATCCCGAGGCGATCGCCACGGCGCGCGATCGCGGCATCCGGATTCCCATGCTCAACGATCCTGCGCGGAAGGACCCTTCAGGCGGCGCCCGTTGACGGCACTCCTCCGCCCGGCGATCGAATCTCGCGTGCTTGCGGCTCTCGATGCGACGCCGTCGAGGATTCCGATCCTGCTTGGAGGCGACGGCTCCGGACGCTCAACCGTGCTCCGGCACATCCGCGACACGGTCGGCCGCGACCGCGCGCAATACGTCGACCTGGAACGGACGCTGACGACCCCCGAGCGGCTGCTTGGCGATCTGATGGCTCGGACCGGGTTCGAGTGGCCCCGGGAGGACGCGCCGGCGGCATCTCCCAGCCAGGCCTTCGAGCGCGTCCTGGCGTTTCTGACCTCGGCGCGGACCAGCCGCGGCGAGCCCGCGCTCTTCCTGCTCGACGAAGTCCTCGAGTTGCGGACCTTCGAGAGCTTTCCCGGCCTTCGGGGCGTCACACGCCGGGCGGTCGACGCGCTCGCGGCATCGGGCAACCGGTTCGTCGTCACCACCCGATATGTCTCGAGAGCGCTCCGGCTCCTGCGTGACGCCAGCGCCCGGTTCCTGACGCTCGCCGTCCTGCCTATCGGCGCGGGGGAGCTCGCGCCGGAGCTCGCGAGCGTGAAGGGCGTCCGGCCGGGCGACGCGGGCGAGCTCGCGCGCGCGCTCGTCGCGCTCGCAGACGGGCGCCAGGTGTACGTCTCGGAAATCATGGAGCATCTGAGGTCCGACGCCAGGCGGGTGACGGATCCGATCGCCGCGATGGCCGAGCTCATGTCGGAGGGGGGCGCGCTCGCGAAGCGGTGCCGGCACGACTACGAGATGCGGCTGCATCGCGCGCGCGGCTACGGCGCCCTGAAGGCGATCCTCGACATCCTGTCCAGGGAGGAACCGCTGACGCTCACGGAAATCGCGCTGCGGCTCCGGCGGACGCCCGGCTCGACGAAGGACTACCTGTCGTGGCTGGAGGACGTCGACCTCGTGCGGCCGCACGAGAAGCGGTACGCCATCAGCGATCCCGTCCTACGCCTCTGGATCCGGCTCCACTGCAAACCCGAGCCTCCAGGCGACGAATCGGTGGCGCAGGAGGTTCAGCGTTACGCGCAGGCGAGGCTGCCCGCGGGCGAGCCGCCTCCGAGCGAACAGCCGGTTCCCGCCAAGGCCGCGAGCGAACGCCCACGCGACTCGGGCATTATCGAGATTGATTGACGGCACGGAGGCGTCCGATCGCCAGCCGGGCGGCCTCTTGTTCCGCTTCCTTCTTGCTGCGTCCCTCCGCGGCGGCAACCGCTTCTCCGCGCAGCACCAGTTCCACACGAAAGAGCCGCCGGTGCGCGGGGCCGATCTCGGCCGTGACGCGGTACTCTGGAAGCGGGAGCGCCCGGGCCTGCAGGAGCTCCTGCAGCGCCGACTTGTGATCCTGCCCGGCCGCCGCGGAGCTGGCGATATCGTCCACGAGCGTTGAGTACTGGCGCACGAGGAACTCGGAAACCGCCTCGACTCCCCCATCGAGATAGATCGCGGCGATGAGCGCCTCGTAGCCATCCGCGAGCAGCGCCAGCTTGCGCCGGCCGCCGCTCTTCTCTTCTCCTCGTCCGAGCAGGAGGTGCGGGCCGAGGTCGAGCTGCTCCGACAACCTCGCCAGTGTCGGCGCCGAGACCAGCGCCGACTTCAGCTTCGACTTCTGTCCCTCGTTCCACGCCGGATAGCGGTGAAACAGCATGTCGGCGATGACGAAGCCGAGGACGGCATCTCCGAGGAACTCCAGCGACTCGTTATCCGCGACGCCCCCGGTGACGTCCTCGTTCGCGCGCGAGCGATGCGTCAGGGCATGCTCCAGCAGGCCGCGATCGCGGAACCGGTACCCGATCGCCGCCTCCAGGTCCTCGAACTCGTCGCGCAGCCTCACGAGCTGGCCGCGCTCTCCGTCGTCGCGGAACCCCGCAATCAGCCGCACAGCCTCCTCGGCATCCTCGGCACTGACGGTCAGGCGCACCTCCCCGAGTCCGTCGATCGTCAGTGGAAACACCGAGTGCGGCACGTCCGACGACACGAGCGCCGTGATGCCGTGGGCGTCGAGCAGGCTCTTGACGACGCTGGCTTCGACGTCGGAATGCGTGCGAAGGACGATGACGGGATCGGCCATGGGGCGGTGCCGCTTCAGGCCGGCGAGGCGCGCGATGGCTCCGGCCGATCGTCCGCGTCTCCCGCGATCTTGACGAGGATCATCGTCAGGTCGTCGTGCGGCGGCGCCCCGCCGACAAACGCGTCGATCTCGCGCAGGATGCGCTCCCGCAGCTCCTCGAGCGTCAGATGGCCGTGCTCCTCGATCAGCTGACACAGCCTGGGCTCGCCAAAGCACTCCGAGTCGGCGTTCATGGCCTCGCTGACCCCGTCGGTGAAGAAGACGAGGACGTCCCCGTCGTTCAGGTTGAGCGTCTTCTCCTGCAGCAGCGCCTCGAACCGTTCTCCGTCGTCGATCCGCAGCCCGACGACCATGCCGTCGGGCGCGAGCAGCTGCGCCCGGGAGTCCGTGCCATTCGACGAGGGCAGCACAATGAGCGGCGTGTGGCCCGCGCGCGCGTAGGTCATGGTGTGCGCCGCCCGGTCGAAGACGGCGTAGGTCATCGTGATGAAGCTGCGGCTGTCGAGGTGATGGGAGATGATCCGGTTCGCCGCGATGAGCAGGTCCCGGGGCGACTGGTGAATCTCGCTCAACGAGAGGATGAGGCCTTTCATCTCCGCCATGTAGAGCGCGGCCGACATCCCCTTGCCGGACACGTCCGCGATGAGCAGGCCGATCCGCTCGCCGGGGAGGGGCAGCACGTCGTAATAGTCGCCGCCGACTTCGCGCGCAGGGACGCAGACGGCAGCGATCTGGATGCCGCGGCCGGAGAGCGGTCCGCTCGGCAGGAGCGACGTCTGAATCTCGCGCGCGAGCCGCATCTCCTCCTCGAGGCGCTTCTTCTCCTGCTGCTGCCGCAACAGGTCCTCGATGCTCGCCGTCATCGAGTTGAACGAATCCGCCAGTTCCCCGAGCTGATCGCGCGCTCGAACGGCGATCCGGTGCGCGAAGTCACCCGCGCGAACCCGCTCGGTTCCCGTGAACAGCTCGTGCACCGATCCGGTGATCGACTTGGCGAGCGCCAGGCCCATGCCGATCGCGCCCGCCTGGGTGATGACGAGCAGCCCGGCGACGATGAGCACGACGCCCATCAGCAGGTCGCCGAAGCTCCGGCTGCCGAACGAGCCCTGAGATGCGGAGAGCCGCTGGTAGATGCCGACCACATTCATGCCGATCTGAAGCGTCAGACCGTGGCCTCTTCCCGTGTCCCAGTCGACCGGCTCCAGGACGACGACCCACGAGAACCGGAACCTTCCGAACGGCGCCGCCGCCGTCTTCACCTGCGCCACCCGGCCCGCGCTCATCGCGCGGCCCCTGCCCGGGGTGATCGGATCGTCGCCTTTGACGAGACTCGCCCGGCCGAGATCGATCGTCGTCTCGTCCTGAAGGCGCGCCTTGACGGAATCGGTCACCGGCAGATCGACCACCACCGCGAAGCCGTGCGACGGACCTTCGGCAAAGTCCACTCCGCGCACGACCATTTGCATGTCGTCTTCGCCGCCGCTCGTCGGGTTGGTTGGAGTGGCGCCATTCGGTGATACCGGGATCTGATACGCGATGAGCCCGCTGAAACCGGTGCACGGGATCCAGCCGGGCAGCACGATCGGCGCGTCCTGATGCTCCCATGGCCCTGCCGATACCGGGACCATGCCGGGGCGCACGGACGGTTGGGCGGAGGGGCGAGGGAAGTCGGCAGGCGGTTTGGTGTCGTCGCACCGGCCCGGTGCGATCGGGACGACCGCCAGCGAGAACCCGGGGTACCTCGGCTCCGCCGCGGTCCGGCGGCGGTTGAGCACGGCCTGCATCTGCGCGGTGCCGGAGGTGCCGCCAATCTCGAGCGCGGCTGACCGGGCGGAAAACGTCGCATCGGCGGCGAGTTCCTTCAGCTCGGAGCGAATCAGATACGAGCTGAGGTTGGCGAACATCAGCCACCCGATCAGGACGAAGACGGTGACGATGAGCAGAGCGGGCACGAACCCGATGAAGATGTACGACAGGATCAGCTTTCGGCGGACGCGCCAGAGGAGGTGGCGCCGCGCAACGGCAACCAGGCCGTAGAGCACGATGCCAACGCCGACGGCCAGGCAGGCCCCGCCAAGCGAGCTGACCAGCTGAAGCAGCGGGCCAGGAGTCCTGCCCGAGAGCGTAAGCCCCAGGATGAGCAGCTTGACGGCGCCGCCGGCGATGATGAGCCGGCCGGCCCACCGGTGCAGCAGGAATCTGCGCAGCCGGGCAAGGCGCGTCGGCGGCCGTTCTAGCGCAGTCGGTTCGGGCAGACCAGGCGGCATATCGGCATCCAGGTCAGGATCATAGCTCAGGGCCTGTGGACTGGCGCAGCCACCGGAGGAAGGCCTCCGAACCGGAGTTGACCGCCAGCACCAGGAACTCCGGGACTTCGTAGGGATGGAGCACGCGCAGGCGCGCCTCGAGATCGGCCAGGCGCTGCCGGGTGGTCTTGACGATGACCTGCCGTTCGCGGGCCGATTCGACGCTTCCCTGCCAGCGGTAGGTCGAGTCCATCACCGGGAACACGCTGACGCACGCGGCAAGACGCTCCCCGACCAGCGTGCCCGCCAGGTCGAGGTGATCGACCTCCTCGGGCAGCGTCGTGAGCACCACGACGACGTCACTCTGATCCATGGCGGCCTCGGTCGTTTTCCCGGAACGGGCCTCATTTTGGGCCTGTACTTTTTTGTCGACTTAGGGTACAACAGATGCTGCCCGGGAGCAGGCTTGCTTCGTTCGCCTGCTCACGGCGGAACCCGAAGATGGCTGCCACCGCGACACAGGCGTCGTTGAACAGACCAGGCGGGCCAAAGGCCCATCGCGGGCGGCGCACGCTCTACGCGATCGTGGTGTTCCTTGCCTGCGTGTTCGTGCTGGACAGCCTCGTCGGCGACCGCGGCCTGCTCGCCCTGGTTCGCGAACACAAGGAGCACGCCCGGCTCGAGGATCAGCTTCAACGAATCAAGGCGGAAAACGCGCGGCTTCGCGAACGCGTGCGCCGCCTCCAGGGCGATCCGGCGACCATCGAGGAAATCGCCCGGCGGGATCTCGGCCTGATCAAGCCCGGCGAGAAGCTCTTCATTCTTCGAGACGTGCCGCAGCCCGGCGGCGCCAAACGGACCAGATAGTCTCGCGTCGTCGTTTCATTGCGCCACGTGTTGGCGGCATGCTACGATAGGTCGGTTGTGAGGCTCGCGGCGAGCCTCTCGCGACGCGGGGTGGAGCAGTCCGGTAGCTCGTTGGGCTCATAACCCAAAGGTCGGGGGTTCAAATCCCCCCCCCGCAACCACGGCGGCCGCAGGGTTCAACCCCTGCGGCCGTTGCCATGTACGGGGCGAGGATACGAGCCGCGTGTTCGCCGACAATCACCGCACCGCGTTCCGCGCCGCCGTGCCACGCTGTCTCTCCCTCGGCAACCAGTAAGCGGCGCCGCATAGGCCGGTCGATCGTGGCCAACAATGAGCGCCAGCGGCATGCTCCGGTGTCTCCATCGACAATCATACGCATCTTGCGTATAGTGTGATTCGTGGAGTTCATCGAGGCGCCGCTATTCACGCAGTTCCTTCCCGACTATCTTGGCGATGACGACTATCGGGAGCTCCAGCGGCACCTAGCGCAAGACCCCGAGGCTGGTGACGTGATTCCGGGAACCGGGGGCTTCCGGAAACTCCGCTCGATGGACCGCCGGCGAAGCAAAGGGAAGCGCGGGGGCCTCCGCGTGATCTACTACTACCTCGCTTCGGACCAGCAGATCTGGCTGATCACCGTCTATGGCAAGGACGACGTCGAGGACTTGAACGTAGCTGAAAAGCGGGAACTCAAGGCCGCCATCGACAGGGAGACCAAAGCGCGCGCGCGGCGCCGGTCGGGAAGGAAGTGATGCATGGCCAAAACCAAGCGATCCAAGACGACCAAGGAACGAAGCCTGTTCCGCGAGATGATGGCCGGCGTTCGCGCCATGAATGAACACCGCGAAGGACGATTGACACTGCGCACCCATGCGGTGGAGCCAATCACGCTTCCCCGGGTCGATCCCGATTTCGTTCGTGAGACGCGGGAGGCCCTCCATATGTCGCGCCAGGTCTTCGCCTTCAAGATCGGAGTCAACCCAAGAACACTCGAACGCTGGGAACAGGGCCGGAGTAAGCCGAATGAGCAGGCGGTCGCTCTGATCTGGTTGGTTCGGAAGTTCCCCGACACGCTGGAGCGACTCGAATCGCTGAGTGTGCAAGCGTGACCGGAGTCACACCCAACCGGAGGGTCGCCGCCGCGCCAACGTCGTGGCGTCCAATCGGTTGCTGGAGGCGCTGCGCAGGCGAGGGCTCAGGAGCGCGGTGATGGGAACGTCGTTATGGAGCTGGCGCACGAGGGGGCCAACCGCGCCCCGACCTAATGGCTCCCTCCTCGGCCCCATGCCGCCACCGACCTGACCTCACGTAGCGATCGCTCACAGCGTCTTCGCGTCCGCGGCGAGACTCTCAGAATTTGGCCACTCCATCCCGAAGCTTGGCTCCGACGGCCACACGAAAGCGGTGCCGGAGAACTCGATCCCACGCCCCGCGAGCTCGTGCGAGCGATACAGGATCGAGTCGGTTGCCAAGGGCAGGAAAACGGTCCAGCGCCGGAAGCCGACGTTGATGCACCGGATGTCGTTCGGGCTCTTGATTTCGGCCAAGATCCGTCGATCGGCTGGCTGTTTGTGTTCGTATCGAATCAGGCCGGACAAGGCCGAGTCCTCAATCTGAGGATTCAAGATCTGCATCCGAATCGGATCCCAAAAGCGAATCACCCGATAGCCCGCCGCCGCCACGCCAGTGAGGTAGGCGGCCCTGAGGACGCTGACCCTCAACAGGTTCTCCCGATACGTGCTCTTGTGCATCTGGATGTTGAAAGGCGAGGGCGTCTCACCGGCGTCAATCGCCGTATTGACCAGCTGCTGGAACTGCTGAATGTTGTCCTGCCTGGATGCCTTCTCAACGATCTTCAGCACGTAGCCGCCGCCCTCGTTCGAGACTTCGGCGACCACCTTCAGGCCCTCGTATGTCAAGTTGACGGTCACGGGCTCGGGCAAGCTGCCAGTCACGAACCCCTCGACATCGGAGAAGTTCGACCAGTGCCAGTCCACTCTGCTTCCAGCCGTTCCGTTGCAGCGTCGACACGTCAAGATGAGGGGCCGGCCTCCGACGCTGTCGGGAGGCACGTGCTCCATGGTGAACATCTCGACCGAGGGAGAGATTCTCAAGCAGATTGGACAGCAGTAGCCCTGGCCCGCGTAGCGCGGCGCAGCTTCGCCAAACGCTTGCGCGCCCCTCTCAAACCACCGCCGCTTTTTCGTTGGACTGATAGCCACGTGCGCCTTCGATCGTAGGCTGGAACCCGCTACTGACCTGCCTGACTTCTTCGGACCAGTGATTATTGGAGGATGGCGTCCCGTGACGGGCCCGGGTTTCTCGGTCCATTACGAAGGTGAGTCTGCGGCAGTTGTCATCGCCCGCTGAGCGTATTCCCGAGGGCTGAGGCCCTTGAGAGCACGGTGAGGACGGTGCTCATTGTAGTCCCATCGAAAGGCATCGATCTTCTGCTGCGCGTCTGCCAAGGACGCGAACCAATGAACGTTCAGACATTCCTCGCGCAGCCGGCCGTTGCCATGTACGGCGCGCGCGATTTCCGTCACTTCTTCTGGGCCTGCGCCTGGCGGCGGAGTTCTTCGGCCCAGTTCAACACCACGACGATCCTGGTGGAGCCGACGCCTTCGTTGTCGTCCTTGATCATCAGGAACCGCTGGCCGTCGGACGTCACGTCGTAGTTCGCGGAACTGACTCCCGGAGGGCCGCACGACGAGCTCATCCCGTAGGAGTAGTGGCCTTCCCAGAGCGTTTCGGGCTTGCCCGGATCGAAGCGTCCCTCGACGACCCGGTACTTCACGACCATCATCTTGTCGCCGGTCCGGTAGAACACCTCGTCAGCCGTGCGGCTGAACAGCGGATCGATGCCGCCTTCCGAGGAGAGCTGAAGCTGCATGCCGGGGCCGGGCCACGGCTCGACCCAGACCTCCGTCCTGTCGGACCGGTTCGAGCAATAGGCCACCCACTTTCCGTCTCGCGAGAACTTCGGCGACGCCTCGTCGAAATTGGTCTTCTTGAACGCGCGAGGCTGCCGATCAGCGCCCTGCAACGGCAGAATCCAGATGTCCGTTCCGGATCCCATCGGCGCGCTCCCGGCTTCCTCGGACATGGAGCCGGCCATCGCGCTGCCGTCGCTCATCTCACCCATCTGGTTGAAGGCGAGGTACTTTCCATCGGGGGACACTGAAACGGCGCTCTGCTTCGATCCGACGGTTGTCAGCCGCTTCCCCGGCTCACTCTGATCCGCCGGCATCTCCCACATCGTCATGGTGCCGGCCTTCCACGAGCGGTAGCAGAGGCTCCTGCCGTCGGGCGTCCAGACCGGCGCGTGGCTGAGCCCGTCGGTGGTCAGTTTCGTCATGACCTCTCGGGCGATGTCGTAGCTGAAGAGATTGTGGGTCGCTCCCTCAATCTCCACCGCAATCGTCTTCGCGTCGGGCGAGATGCGGGGGAAGACATACGACTTCAGCGTCTCCGTCACGGGCTCCGCGTGTCCATGCCGGTCCACCCAGACCAGTTTGCGCTCCCCGCCTTCCGAGATGCCGGGCACATAGGCCAGTGAGCCGCCCGGCGAAACGTCGAACGAGGCTGCGCCGGTGTTCGTGCTCATCTGCACGCCGCCGACGACCTTCACCGGGAGCCCGGTGGGCTCGAACGACCCCACCTCGAACGGCAGCGCATAGAGGTCGCCGGCTCGCGCGTAGACGATGTGGCCGGACGGCGAATAGCGAGGACTGAAGCCGCCTTGAACGAGCAGCGTTCGCTTGCCCGAACCGAGGACCTGCAGCTCGATCCGCGCGTCGTTGTACGACTCCATGCCCGCCGACACGGCCGTGAAGATGACGGCCTTGCCGCCCGGCAGGACTTGGGCATGACGGTGCGTGAACTCGCTCTTCTTCGGGTCGAGCTTTGTAACCGGCTCGGCCGCGCCTCCGCCCTCGCGGACCCGCTGGATCGCGCCCGGATATCGGTCAGTGAAGTAGATGTAGCCGTCGAGGCCCCAGTCGCCGCGCCCGAACATGTCGGTCCCGGTCAGCGCAACCGGTGCGCCGCCTCCGATGGCGATCTTCTTGAGCCCCTGGTCCATCGTGTCGACCATGGCGACAAACCGGCCGTCGGGCGAGAAGACCGGAGCGACCAGATTCTTCGTGCCGCCAAGCGGCTTCTGCTCGAGTTCGTCGATCTGACGCAGGAAGGTCGTCTGGACGCCATCGACCTCGTAGCTGTACGCCACCGACTTCCCATCAGGCGTGAACATCACCGTGGGATTCCAGCCCTGGAGCATGCGGTGGCCGGCCGGCAGCTGATGCACGAAACGGACGACAGCTTGCGCGCCGCCCGCGCGGCGAGCCTGGAGCCACCAGCCGGCCGCCGCGGCCAAACCTGCAACGGCCAGCAATGCGATCGCGGCGATCACGAGGCGGCCGCGTCGTCGCGCCTCGGGCACCGAGGCGGCCGCCCCGGCTGCTCTGCCGGTGAGGGTCTCTTCGAGTTCGAGGCGCGCATCGCCGATATCGCACAGCCTGGAGCGGCGGTCCTTCTCAAGGCAGCGGCGGAGGAGCCGCCTGATGTTGTCGGGCACGGTCGCTGGCAAAGCCGCCCAGTCCGGTTCCCTCTCGATGACGGCCGCCAGCAGCTCGGTCGTGCTGTCGCCGGCAAACGCCATCTTCCCGGTCAACGTCTCGAACAGCACGCAGCCGAACGCCCAGATGTCGGTCCGTCGATCCACCGGCTTGCCGCAGGCCTGCTCGGGAGACATGTAGGCCGCGGTGCCCATCACGAGCCCCACCTGCGTCATCTCGGCGGTCATCGTCGGTCGATCGGACGGGCTCTCGGATGACGGTGAGGAGTCGGTGGACTTCGCGAGGCCGAAGTCCAGCACCTTCACCTTGCCCTCGGGCGTGATCTTGATGTTGGCGGGCTTCAGGTCGCGGTGGACGATGCCTTGCTCGTGGGCGGCGGCGAGGCCCTCGGCGACCTGGCTGCAGATCTCGAACGCCTCCTTGACCGGCAACGGCCCCCTGGCGATGCGTTCGACCAGCGTTTCGCCCGGGACATACTCAAGGACGAGGAACTTCGAGCCGTCCGATTCTTCGAGGCCGTGAATCGCCGCGATGCTCGCGTGATTGAGCGACGCGAGCACGCGAGCTTCACGTTCGAATCGCGCCATTCGATCGACGTCCGCGGCGACTTCATCGTGGAGGAGCTTGATTGCGACCTTCCGGCCAAGGCGCGTGTCGGACGCCGCATACACGACGCCCATTCCCCCCGCACCGAGCTTCGATTCGACCCGGTAATGCCCGAGCGTGCGACCGAGCATGACTCCCTCCAGATCCGAGGCGCAATTCCTCGCCGGGGCTTCAGTGCTACTTCCCTGGCGGGCTGATTCGCCGGAGATCCGCAAACCAGCTGGGAAGGATCTTCAGCTCTGTGATCGGCGGGAGCTGGGGGGTTCTTTGTGGGCGAACGAGGAACCGTTTCCCATCCCCGGTGATCGAGTAGATCCGAACCAGGCTGGGTCCCGGTCCGACCGACGAGAACAGCAGGCTCGCAGGTTCGGCGGACAGGTTCTCTCCAGGTGAGATTCGGGCCCGCATCATCTGCTTGAATGCGAGGTCCCAGTAGAACAGCTCACGACCGTCGGGGCCCCAGATGGGAGACGTGCCTCCGTCGACCGAGACTTGCAACGTCCGCCGGCCGTCGGGGAACGACCGCAGGTAGACTTCGTTGCGCCCGGATTCATTCGACACATAGGCCAGCCAGCGACCGTCGCGTGAGAAATCCGCCTGGGACTCATTCGCCTTGGACGCGGCAAACGCCGACACCCGCTTATCTGCGACATTCAGCACCATGACATCGGTGCCGGTGCCAGGTTTGGTCTCGACAAACGCCAGGTAGCGCCCGTCGGGCGACCAGGAGTTTCCCCGCTGGTCGGTTTCACTCGTAACAATCGGTTCCGGCTGCCCGCCGCCCTCGGCCGCCACCGACCAGATGTTGGCGAGGTCCTGCTTCGCCCACGCGAACGTGATGCGCTTGCCATCCGGGGTCCAGAACGGTGCGTTGACCTGGCCGCCTGTCGCCAGCCGCGTCATCCTGTTTTTCGGAATGTCGTACACCCAGAGGCCGTAGTTGAGTCCCCCGAGACTCATCGCGACACGCGTGCCGTCGGGCGACAGTCGAAGTCCCTGCACTTGCCGTGCGCCGAACGCCTTCCATTCTTCCGATCGGCCGCCCCGATCGACCCAGTTCAAGTAAGCAGGAAAATCCGGGTACATCCCCCCCGGGACAAACGCCAGGGCTCCTGATTCAGAGGAGTCGAAGAGGCCGGCGCCCGAGTTCATGGGGATGAGCGGAACGTTGAAGGCCTGGGCGACGCCGAGCAGACTTTTCGGAGTCTCGCCGATCGCGCCGGGATGATCGGGACTGAACGGAACCGCCATCAACGTTCCGCGCCGCACGAACACCAGGTGTCCAGTCGGGACGTACCGGGCATCGGCTGCGTCGCGGATCAACACGGTACGCTGACCTGTCTCGAGCGACACGGTCTCGACCCAGGCGTCCACACCGGCCTGATAGGGCATGACCGTGAACAGCACAGCCTTCCCGCCCGGGAGCACGTGCGGAAGCCGGTGCGTCGCTTCCCTGCCTGTGTCGACCTTCGTCAGCGGCTCGGGTGATCCGCCCTCGGCCGCCACTCGGCGGAGCCCTCCTTTCGAACCCTGCGTTCCGAAGACAATCTTCCCGTCAGGTCCCCACGAAATGCCGACGGGCATCGCCGGGAGATCGCAAATGGCGACAGGCGCGCCGCTGGTGGCGCCAACCTTGAACAGCTTCCCGCCGGCCCAATAGGCCACGGCACGCCCGTCCGGAGAGAACGCCGGCATGCAGGCCCCCTCGGTAGCCGCAACCGCCGTCGCCTCTCCCCCGTTCAGCGGCTGGCGGTAGAGCGCAGCGTGCTCCATCGTCCCATCAGGCGTCGCGCTGAAGACGAGCAGCCTCCCGTCCGGCGAGATCGCGAGTTCGGTTCGCATTGGCCCCATCGCGCCCCTGTTCAGCTGCGTGCCGGCGGGAAGGCGAATGGTGATCGCCGTGGCAGCGAGGGGAGCCTGCAAATCGGACGAGGTCGCGACGATGTGAACCGAAGTGACGATGCCGGCGACCGCGATTGCGGTGATGAATGAAGTCCGACTCGACATGCACGTCCTCCAATCAGGATTCGACCGATCCGCGCGAGAGAGACGACGGGACGGCGCCCGGCGCGCGGAAGCCGGCGAGCGATGTGCGATTCGCCGAGGACATGCACGGCCGGTAATCCCAGGCGAGGTGACCGTCGGTGGCGACCCTCTCGCGGAATCTGCCGATTCGATGCAGTCTTCCAGCGTCAGGGGGCCCGACGCTCGAATGGGATGGACCTTGGCGCAGCGTTTCTAACACACTGCAGCACGGTCGGTCAACGCCGACGACGCGCGTAGGCGGGGCTGCGAGCGCGCCCGAA
Source organism: uncultured Acidobacteriota bacterium (assembly GCA_963695795.1). Lineage (GTDB taxonomy): Bacteria > Acidobacteriota > Vicinamibacteria > Vicinamibacterales > JAKQTR01 > CAVOHU01. Next base: position 172,605 of record CAVOHU010000007.1, read on the forward strand.
GCGCGGTAATTGGCTATACTCGTCGTCCATGCGTCGAGCGCCGAGCCGAGAGCCGATCGAGCGACACGCTTCCCTGCCCGCGCTGCGGCCGCCTCTCAAGTGGGCGGGCGGCAAGCGGTGGCAGGTGCCGGAGATCGCGCCGCTGTGGGAGCCGCATCGCAGGCGGCGGCTGGTCGAACCGTTCTGCGGCGGCGCAGCCGTTAGCCTCGCGCTCCGGCCCGAGCGGGCCGTGCTCAACGACATCAACGCGCATCTCACCAACTTCTACGCCTGGCTCGGCAAAGGTCTCCGCATCTCGATCGCGATGAAGAACGAGTCCGAGACCTACTACCGGCTCCGATCCCGCTTCAACCGGCTCCAGTCAATCGGGGAGAGCCACACGCGCGAATCCGCGTCGCTCTTCTACTATCTCAACCGGACCGGGTACAACGGCCTCTGCCGGTTCAACCGAACGGGCGGATTCAACGTGCCCTTCGGACGGTACGATCGCATTACCTACACACGGGACTTCACGGACTACCGCGACGTGTTCCGTCGCTGGACGTTCAGCGCAGTCGACTTCGAATCGATCGACCTGGGGCCCGGCGATTTCGTGTATGCAGACCCGCCCTACGACGTGGAGTTTCGCCAGTACGCGAGCGGCGGTTTCACATGGGAGGATCAGGAACGCACGGCGAAGTGGTTGAGCCGCCACTCCGGCCCGGTCGTGCTCGTCAATCAGGCGACCGAGCGAATCATGCGGCTCTATCGGGCGTTGAGATACGAGACGACGGAGCTGCTCGGCCCGCGCCGCATCAGCTGCAACGGCGATCGCACACCGGTTCGCGAAGTGATCGCCACGCGGAATCTCTGAACGAATGGGTCGCGACGCTGAAGCATCGCGACCTACGGCGGGGCTAAAGCCACAACCCCACCCTCTGCGGCACGGCCCTCGCACCGGCCTGAAGGCCGGCGCCTACAGCGGGGCAGAAGCCGCCGCCCTACGGTGCGCCAGCCTGCCGCCGAATCGCTTCGCGCAACACCTGCGCGGGATGCCAGACCTCCCGCCCTTCCGTCTGGATGATCTGCTCGCGACAACTGAACCCGCTCGCGACGACCAGTGTGTCCTTTGGCGCCCGATGCACGGCCGGAAGCAAGACGCGCGCGCCAGCGGCGACAGACACGTCGTAGTGCTCCCGCTCGAATCCGAACGCCCCTGCCATCCCGCAACAGCCGGCGTCGAGGACGGTCAGCTCGATCCCCAGTCTCTTCAGCACTTCGACTTCGTCGTCCAGTCGAAGCACGGCTCGCTGGTGACAATGCGGGTGGAGCATTGCGCGGGCCGGCAGGCGCCCTGGCACCCGCACGCCGGCATGTTCGAGGAACTCGGGCAGGTAGAACGTCTGGCGGCTCAGGCGCTCCGCCGCCGGATCACCGGGAAACAGGCTGAGCAACTCGTCACGAAAGACGGAGACGCAGCTCGGCTCGAGACCGACGAGCGGCACGCCGGAATCGATCTCGGGTCCGAGGCTCTCGAGGATGCGCGCGAGCTGGCGCCTCGCGGTATCGAGCATCCCGAGGTCGTAGAGCGGCCGGCCGCAACAGAGGTGCTCTCGTGGAATCTCGACGTGGAACCCGCACGACTCGAGTACCTCTGCTCCCGCCTGCGCGATCTCCGGGTGGAAGTAGTTGTTCCACGTGTCGGGCCACAGGATGACGCGCGGCCGCCCCGCATCGGGACGGGCCGGCCTGAACTGGCGGCGAAAGCTTCGACGGGCAAACGCCGGGATCCGCCGTTCGCGGTGTATGCCGAGCAGGGATTTCACGATCGAGCTCATCGGAGCGGTCTGCGTCACCATGTTCGCCAGCCACGGGGCGTATTCAACGAGCCTCGCCCACCGGTGCATGAGCCCGAAGACATACGCGCGAAGCGGCCGCCTCTTACCGGCGAAGTAGTGGGCGAGGAACTCAGCCTTGTAGGTGGCCATGTCCACGCCAACCGGGCACTCGCTCTTGCAGCTCTTGCACGACAGGCACAGATCCAGCGCGCCCTTCACGGCTTCGTCCTGGAACCGGCCCCGGACGACCTCGCCCTGCATCATCTCGAAGAGCAGGCGGGCCCGGCCGCGGGTGCTGTGCTGCTCGTCGCGAGTGACCATGAAGGACGGGCACATCGCGCCGCCGTCCGTCTTGCGGCACTTCCCCACCCCGACGCAGCGCATCGCGGCGTTGGCGAAGTCGCCTTCGATCGGATACGAAAAGTGGGTTGTGACCTCTGGCGGATGGTACTGCGGCATGCGCAGGTGCTCGTCGAGCCTGTACGGCCTGACGACCTTGCCCGGGTTCATCATGCCGTCGGGATCCCAGATCGATTTGAACTGTTCGAACGCCTCGACGAGCTCCGTGCCGAACATCCTGGGCAGGAGTTCGGCGCGCGACTGGCCGTCGCCGTGCTCGCCCGACAGCGAACCGCCGAACCCGACGACGAGGTCCGCCGCCTCCTCGACGAAGCGCCGGTAGTGCGCGATCCCCTCGGTCGTCCTCAGGTCGAAGTTGATGCGGGTGTGGATGCAGCCCTGGCCGAAGTGCCCGTAGAGCGAGCCCTTGAACCCGTGCCTGGCGAGCAGCGCGCGGAACGCGCGCAGGTACTCGCCGAGCCGCTCCGGAGGCACCGCCGCGTCCTCCCAGCCCTCCCAGTTCTTCGCTTCGCCGGGCACGAAGGAGGTCGCGCCGAGCGCCGATTCCCTGACCGTCCAGACGTGAGCCGTCTCGATCGGATCGCTGAAGAGCCGCGCCGACGGGGCGCCAGGCGAGCCGGCCAACGAGTCGATCAACGTCCGGGCCTGGGCCTCGGCTTCTGCCCGGGTCTCGCCACCGAACTCGACATACAACCACGCGCCGCCCTCCGGCAGCAGCGCCAGCCCCTTTGCGTTCAGCTTCTTCTTCCGGGTGTGCTCGACAAGCAGCTCGTCGATTCCCTCGAGGCCGATCGGCCCGAAGGAGACGACGCGCGGCACCGCGTCGCCGGCCTGGTAGACATCCGCAAAGCCCAGCAGGAGCAGGGAACGTGCCGGCGGGCTCGGCACGAGGCGAACCGTCGCCTCGAGCACCGTCACGCAGGTGCCCTCCGATCCCACGAGCGCCCGCGCGACGTGGAATCCCTGTTCCGGCAGAAGGTAGTCGAGGTTGAAGCCCGACACGCGGCGGGGAATCTTCGGGAAGCGGGCGCGGATGAGATCGACGTATCGATCGCGCAGGCCGAGCAGCCGGGAATAGATCTCGCCGCGCGGGCCGCCCCCCTCGACGATCCGAGCGATCTCCTCGGACGAGGTGGCTCCAACGCGAAGCCGCTCCCCGCGATAGGTCAGGACCTCCAGCTCGTCGACGTTGTCGTCGGTCTTCCCCGCCATCACCGAGTGTACGCCGCAGGAGTTGTTCCCGATCATCCCGCCGACCGTGCACCAGCGGTGCGTGGCGGGGTCCGGCCCGAACGTCAGGTGATGGCGCTCTGCCGCTTCGCGAAGCCGATCGAGGATGACGCCGGGCTGGACGCGCGCCTGCCGCGCGCCGGGATCCACCGCGATGATCCCGTCGCAGAACTTTGACGTGTCGACGATCACGGCCACATTGCAGCCCTGGCCGGCGAGGCTCGTGCCGGCTCCACGCGGCAGGACCGGCGCGCCGGCACGGCGGCATTCCTCGATGGCGGCAACGACATCGTCGGCATCGCGCGGCACCACGACGCCGATCGGCACCTGGCGGTAGTTGGACGCGTCGGTCGCGTAGAGCGCGCGGCTCGCCGCATCGAATCGCACCTCGCCCTTGATCCGGGCCCGGAGCGCGGCTTCGAGATCGGCGTAGGTGGACGATCGGCCGGAGGCGGAGTCGTGCGAGTTCGACGAATTCCGGCGCGAAGCCATGGCGCCATCAGCATACCAGAGCGTTGTATACTTGACGGTCCGGCGCGACCTTCGCACGCCGGCAGTGTGAGGAGCGCTCGTGGATTTGATTCAGGACTTCTTCCGATTCGTCTACAACGTCCCGGAGCTGATTCGCTTCGTCGGGCTCGCGGGCCTGATCTTCATCGTGTTCGCCGAAACCGGGCTGATGGTCGGGTTCTTCCTGCCTGGCGATTCGTTGCTCGTCACCGCCGGTCTGTTTGCGGCGCGCGGTGATCTCTCCATCGCCCTGCTGATTCCCTGCCTGCTGGCGGCCGCGATCGTCGGCAACGGCACCGGCTATTTCATCGGCAAGCGTGCGGGTCACGCGCTCTATTCGCGCCCCAACTCGTTCTTCTTCAGGCGGGAGCACCTCGTCCGCACCCACGAGTTCTACGAACGCCACGGCGGCAAGACGATCATCCTCGCGCAGTTCATGCCGATCGTCCGGACGTTTGCGCCCGTCGTGGCCGGCGCGGCGGACATGACTTATCGGCGCTTCGCGACCTTCAACGTGGTCGGCGCCGTGCTCTGGATCAACAGCATGCTGCTCACCGGCTACTTCCTCGGCCGCATCGTTCCCGACATCGAGAGCCGGATCCACATCGTCGTGGCGGTCGTGATCTTCCTGTCGCTGCTGCCCGGCATCACGGCGTACTTGCGCTCGCGCCTGAAGGCCAGACCATCGGCCACGGATTCCCGCGCGGACTGATCCCGGGGCTCACCGGCGGCGGACGGACTCGCCCCGGGCACGCGGGCTGACCGCCTCCGCCAAGGCTACGGCGGTCCGCCGAAGCGTTTCGCGAAGGCGGAAGCCCGCGCGATACGGCGGGGCTGAAGCCACCGCCCTACAACCGCGCCGCGCATCCGCCACGGTCCGAGCGTTCTCCCCTGGGATGTGTTGTCGCGTCAGCGATCCCGCATCGCGCGGATGAGCGCTTCCATGTGATCGAGATAGCGGTCGAGCGCCCGCCGTCCGGCGGCGGCCAGGCGATATTCGGATCGGGGATGGCGGCCCTCGAACGATTTCGAGCAGGTGATGTACCCGGCGTCTTCGAGTTTGCGGGCGTGGACGCTGAGGTTGCCGTCGGTCGTACCGAGCAGGGCCTTCAACTCGGTAAAGGTCAGCGACGCGTTCACGGCGAGCGCCGAGACCACGCCGAGACGGATCCGTTCGTGGATGACCCGATCGAGTTTCGGCACGGACGGATCGGCCACGCGCACGCTGCGCGCGTCACGGACCGGCGCGGTGTCGGGCCTCGAGTTTCGATGCGGATCGCGACTGGCCGTTGAGCGTCTAGCCACCGTATTTCACCGTAATCAAGGTACCGAACACCAGGTTGACCAGGCCGAATCCGAGGGCCATCAGCGCATTGCCCCACTCGGCGGGTGAGAGCGCGGCGACGACGCCGAGCACGAGGAAACAGGCGCCCATCACGGGCACCGGCGGAACCGAGAACGAACCGCCCGCCATCACCGCCGATCCGAAGAGCAGCAGCCACACCGTCGGCAGCAAGTCGTAGTGGCCGGCTCGAACGAGGATGGCCGTGACCACGACTCCGGCGAAAAGTGATGGCAGGAAGCTCAGCGCGAATTTCCGGCCCGGCCCGGAAAAGAGCGGCACGCCGAGGGCCTTGCCCTTCTTCCAGAAGCCGGCCACCGACACCGCAGCCGAGAGCACGGCGGAGGCGAGCCACGTCGCCAGCCATGCCGTCCTGGTCGGCTGTCTCCACGCCACGAGCGCCGCCGTCAGGCCGACGAGCCCCACGACGACCTGGGCCCGGCCCGACACCGCGGTGAAGGACGCCGCGCGCTCCATGGTGTGGCGGATGTACCGGAGATGCTCCAGGGCGTACGAGTGCAGCGCGACGGGATCGGGCGCGCCGGGGCGGACCGGAGGTGAATCGTGCACAAGCCTTCCGTCGACTACTCAACCACTACCGGGGCGGAAGGGTCAAGTTCTTTGTATGGCAAAGTGTGATCGGGCCGCGCGCCGGCGCCCGACCCAGGCCACCACGCGGAAGCCCAGCAGGACCGCCACCGCGAGCGCGTAGAGCCGCGGCCGCCTGATGTCCGCCTTCACGAGCCACCAGTAGTGGACGACTCCGGCCACGGCCACGACATAGACGAGCCGATGAAGCCGGCGCCAGGCGCGGCCGCCGAGCCGGCGGATCATGCCCGAGGTCGAGGTCAGGGCCAGCGGGATCATCAGGGTCAACGCGGTCGCTCCGGCGGTGATGAACGGCCGCTTGTACACGTCCTTCACGATCTCATCGAACGCGAAGAACTTGTCCAGCCACAAGTAGGTCGTCAGGTGCAGCAGGCCGTAGAAGAAAGCGAACAGGCCGAGCATGCGGCGGAAGCGGACGAGGTCGTTCCAGCCGGTCACCCGGCGGACCGGCGTAATCGCGATCGTCGCGACAATCAGCCTCAAGGTCCAGATCCCGGTTTCCCAGGTGATCGTCTCGATGGGATTGGCGCCGAGCGCCCCGTGGAATGCTCCCCACGTGAGCCACCCGGCCGGCACGAGCGCCGCCGCAAAGACGACAGCCTTCAGCACCGTCACGAGCGTCACGCGTCGGCGGGCTCGCTTCGCAGGAGCCGACCGAACCGGCTGGCGCAGTTCGGCCGCCTCGCTCAATAGTTTCTCCGGAGGTCCATGCCCGCGTACATCGACGCGACCTGATCGCCGTACCCGTTGAACATCAGGGTCTTCCGCTTGAGGAACTCGCCGATGCGGCGCTCGCTCGCCTGGCTCCAGCGCGGGTGATCGACCTCCGGATTGACGTTCGAGTAGAACCCGTATTCCCGCGACGCGTATTGTTCCCAGGATCCGACGGGCTGGCGCTGCACGAAACGAATCCGCACGATGGACTTGATGCCCTTGAACCCGTACTTCCATGGCACCACGAGCCGCAGCGGAGCGCCGTCCTGGTTGGGGAGCTGCTTGCCGTAGAGCCCGACCGCGAGAATCGTCAACGGGTTCATCGCCTCGTCCATCCGCAGCCCTTCGACGTACGGCCAGTTCAGGACGGGAACCCGCTGGCCGGGCATCTGCCCGGAATCGAGCAGCGTCGTGAATTCCACGAACGCCGCCCTGGACGTAGGTCCGAGGCGCTTGATGAGGTCTCCGAGCGGGAACCCCACCCACGGAATCACCATCGACCAGCCTTCCACGCACCGCATGCGGTAGACCCGCTCCTCGAGCGCGTGCGGCCGGACGAGGTCCTCGAGGTTGTAGACCGCCGGCTTGGCGATCTCGCCTTCGACGGAGACCGTCCAGGGCTTGGTCCGGAAACGGCCGGCGGTTCGCGCCGGAGACGATTTGTCGGTGCCGAATTCGTAGAAGTTGTTGTAGCTGGTGATGTCATCAAATGGCGTGCGGGCCTCGGTCGTGCCGAACGGACCAGGCCTGACGCCCTGCAGCTCGTCCTGGCGAACCTCTGATGCGGCCGGCGCCGCCCCGCACGCCGCCGCGGCCAGTGGCACGGCGGCCAGCTTCAGGAATTCACGGCGCTTGAGGTACAGGCTCTCGCCGGTGATCTCGGACGTACGGAGGTCGGGCGCGGGGCGGATGAGCATCAGGATCCTCTGTATCTAGAATAACCCACTTCCGTTGTCGGCTATTCCCGGCGCGCCGCGCTGCTGGCGGATCCGGGCCAGGGCGCGATACACTCGACCCTGATTCACCCGAGTGCCCGGAGGGCGGGTTGGCCATCCATTCCGTGGTTCGAACTGATATCGAGCGGCGAGCGTCTTCCCGATTCACGGCGAAGTCCCTCGCGTTTCTGCGCCAGCTCTCCCGCAACAACCGGCGCGAGTGGTTCGCGGAGAGGAAGGACGTCTACGAGGAGCTCGTCAGGACGCCGATGGTGGCGCTCATCGAACGCCTGGCCGAGGAGTTCCGCGGGTTCGCACCCGACCTCATCGCCTCCCCGCGCGTGTCGCTCTACCGCATCTACCGCGACACGCGGTTCAGCGCCGACAAGGCGCCGCTCAAGACCCACGTGGCCGCGGTGTTTCCTCACCGCCTGCTCCCGAAGCACGAGGGCGCGGGACTCTACATCGAGATTGCGACGCGGCACGTGTGGCTCGGCGGCGGGATGTACATGCCGAGCACCGCGCAACTCCACCTGGTGCGCGAGCGCATTGCGACGCACTACAAGCGCCTCCGGGGGATTGTCTCGGCGCCGCCGTTTCGAAGGGCGGTCGGCGAGCTCAGGGGCGACCAGCTCCAGCGGATCCCGCGCGGGTTCCCGCCCGATCACCCGGCGGCCGAGTTCCTGAAGTTCCGCCAGTTCCTCGCCGGATGCGAGCGCCCGGCCGACTTTGCGACCTCGCCAGGCTTCACCCGGGACGTCATCCGGATCTTCCGGGCCATCTCTCCGCTCATCTCGTTTCTCAACGCCCCGCTCGTCGCCAGCCTCGAGTCCGCTCGCGCGTCAAATTCCGCATGGGCGCGCATCGACGGCTGACTGGGTTCTGCCTGGCCGTCATCGCTCTGACGGCACCGTCGATCCATGCCCAGATCAGGCTCTCGGACGAATCGGATCGGCTGGCGTTCCGCGCGTGGTTCGTGTTTCTGACCGACGCACAGTTCTACCGAACCTCAGCAGAGGTGACCGACTGCGCGGGGCTCATCCGATACGCGTTTCGAGAGGCGCTCCGCGCGCACACTCCCGAGTGGCAGCGGCAGGCGAATCTCCCGATGGCACCCGCGCTCCCGGAGATTCGCCGGCGGCCCTCCCCGGCGCCGCACGGCTGGCCGCTGTTTCGCGTCGGAGAGCGTGAGTACGCGGAGTTCGCGGACGCCTCGACCATCATCCGGCTGAACAGCCGGCGGCTTGGGTCCGACCTGAAGGCGCTCCATCCCGGCGACCTGCTCTACTTCCGCCAGTCCTCGCAGGCCATGGCCGACCACCTGATGGTGTTTGTCGGCGCCTCGCGATTTGAATCCGGCGCTGCCGACTGGGTCGTGTATCATACCGGTCCGATCGACGGCAGGCCCGGTGAAGTGCGCAAGACGCGCCTGGCCGATCTCGTCCGCCATCCTCTCGCGCGGTGGAGACCGCTCCTCGCCAACCCGGCGTTCATCGGCGTGTTCCGGTTGAACATCCTATGAATTCAACTCGCACGCTCATTGCTCTCGCCCTGCTTCTCGGCAGCCCGCTTGCCGCGGCGGCCCAGGATGAGCCGAGTGGACCGGCCTTCAGCCTCTGGAGCAGCCAGATCTTCACGACACGCGATCGGCCCGCGGTGAGCCTGTCGTTCCGAATGGTCGACCACCTGGACTTCCGCGTGTACCGGGTCGAGGATCCGTTCCGGTTCTTCGCCGGGCTGCGCGATCCGCACGAGCTCGGAAGCGAGAAGCCGATCGTTCCGCAGGAGCGAACGTGGCTCGAGCGGATCGCGATCTGGAAGAGCGGCCAGCGAGCCAGCCTCCGCGAGTTCGTGCGGCGGCAGTTCAGCTACCGTTACCGGGAGCAGCGCCGCGAGCAGATCGACCAGCAGCACGTCGCGCTCCGGCGCACCCTCGAATACAACGCGTTCGCGCAGGTGCCGCTGCTCAACGCGTCGCGGCTGGTGGCGTCGTGGCGCGAGCTGCTCCCGTCTGTTCGTGAAGCGGAATCCCGGCGCATCCCGCTCGAACTGAAAGGCCCGGGCGTGTACCTGGTTGAGGCCGTGAGCGCACCCCTCAAGGCGTACACGGTCGTGATCGTGTCCAATGTCGGCCTGGTCACGAAGACCGCCCCCGGACAGCTTTTCGGGTACCTGGCCGACCGGTTCTCGGGCGAGCCTCAAGCCGGATGCGAGGTTCAGACGCTGGTCAATCGGCAGGTCGTTGCCCGGCTCACGTCCGATGCGGACGGGACCGTCACGGCTTCGCTCGACGCGGTCCGGCCCGAATCGGTCGTCGCCGTGGCGCGTTGCGGCAACCAGGTGACCGCCACCGACCCCGGATCGTGGTCGTTCCACGACGCGCCCCGGGATCTCGTCGGCTACATCTACACCGACAAACCAATCTACAGGCCCGGGCACACGGTCCGGATCAAAGCGGTGCTCCGATGGCGCGCCGGAGGGCACCTGGCGCCCTTCGACCGGAAGCAGGTCGAACTCTCCGTCTCCGACAACAACGACAAGGTCATCTTCAGGGAGCGGCAGGATGTCGACTCGTTTGGCGCAGTGAACGCCAAAGTTCCGCTCGCCGCCGGCGCCGCGCTCGGCTATTACACGGTCAGCGTCAACAGCGAAGACGACAAGGCGACGAGCACCTTCGAGGTCCAGGAATACCGGAAACCCGAGTTCGAAGTTTCCGTCTCGTCCGCCGACCGGTTCGTCGTGCAGGGCAAGCCGGTCAGCGCGACGATCACGGCCCGCTACTACTTCGGCCAGCCGGTCTCGGGCGGCCAGGTGAAGTATGTCGTGCACGAGCGGCAGTACTACTCGCCCATGCGCTGGCGCGACGACGAAGGGGAAGAACCTGGCGAGGGAGGATGGTACGGCGGCAGCGAGAAGACAGAACACTCGGTGCGCCTCGACGAACAGGGGACGGCGGTCGTCACCATTCCGACGCCGCCCGACGAGAACGGCCGCGACTACTCGCTGCGAATCGAGGCCCGCGTCACTGATGCGAGCAGCCGCGAGGTCTCTGGCGCGACCACGGTGCACGCGACGTTCGGCACGTTCCTGATTGCGTCCGACACCGATCGATACGTCTATCACCCGGGCAGCCCGGCCACGCTCTCGATCAGGGCTGTGGACTACCTGGGCGCGCCGCAGACCGGTATCAAGCTGGACGTCGTGCTCGAGAAGGTGGCCTACCCGGCCGGGCGCTCGAACGATCCGACCGTGACCGAGATCAACCGCGGAGAGTTGCGCACCGACCAGGAGGGGCGTGCGACATACACGGCGACGCTGCCGAGCGATGCGGGGACCTTTCGCTTCAAGGTCAGCTCGCTGTCGGGCGACCGTGAAATCGAGGACCAGTCGACCATCTGGCTGACCGGGTCCGCCACGGACGCTGACGAGGAAGGCGACACCTATCTCGAGCTCATCGCGGACAGGAAATCCTACCAGCCCGGCGACACGGCCCGGCTGATCGTGCGCGGCGGTTCGGTCACCGCGCCGGTGCTCGTCACCAAGGAAAGCCAGCTCGTCTCCTATCACAAGGTCTCGCGCGTCAAGCCCGACGAAGCGATCGAGGTCCCGATCGCCGAGGACGATCTCGGTGATGTCTACGTCAGCGTGCTCTTCCTCAGGGACGACCGTCTCTTCCGTTCGGAGAAGCGCCTCAGGGTTCCGGCGACAGCCCGCCAGCTCCAGGTGTCGGTCATCGCCGAGCAGGCCGTGTCCAGGCCGAACGAGCCGGGCCGGTTCAATCTGGTGGTGACCGATGCGGCCGGTGCGCCGGTCAAGGCGCAGTTGAGCGTGGGGGTCATCGACGAGGCGGTCTACGGCGTGAAGGCCGACGACACGCCCGATCCGCTCCGCTTCTTCTACCGCCGGGATTACAGCCGGGTGTCGACGGAGTTCTCGCGGGGCTACTCGTTTGTCGGCTACGCCGGGACGCAGCAACTGCTGCTTGCGCACCGCAGGAAGCCGCTGACTCTGGCCGACTTCAAGGGCGAAGGCCAGCCCAAGCCGCAGGTCAGGAAGGACTTCCCGGATGCGATCTTCTGGGCGCCCGATGTCGTCACCGACCAGTCAGGCCATGCCACGGTCCAGGTCCAGTACCCGGATGCCTTGACGACGTGGCGGCTGACGGCGAGAGCCGTCACGGCGGACACACTGGTCGGTGCGGCCATCGGCAGGAGCCGCGTGACCAAGGATCTGATTCTCCGTGTCGTCGCCCCGAGATTCCTGGCGGAGGGCGACACGGCTCACCTTCCGCTTATCGTCCACAACTACCTGCCGGCCGACAAGACGATTTCGCTTACCGCGACCTCCTCGGGGCTGACACCTATTGCGGGGCCGGACTCGGAGGCGAACGCGTCGCAGCACGCGACGATCAAGGTCCCGACTTCCGGGGAAGCCAGGCTCGACTGGAGATTCAAGGCCGATGCAGTCGGCACCGCGACCGTCACCGGATCGGCGACCGCCGATTCCGACCGGGACGCCGTCGAGCTCTCGTTCCCCGTCCTGCCCTACGGCCTCAAGCGCGAGTTGGGGACGGCCGGCTCGCTTACAGGCGCGGGGGAGCAGTCGACCGAGCTGACGCTTCCCGACGCGGCCAATCCGGCGGCGCGCACGCTGCGAATCGCGCTCGCTCCCTCACTGGCCGGACCGCTCTTCGGCGCGCTTGACTACCTGACGTCGTATCCGTACGGCTGCACCGAGCAGACCCTGTCGAGCTTCGTCCCGAACCTGCTCGTGAAACGCGCGACCGACTCGCTGCACCTGCCGACGACCGAGAGCATGAAGTCAATCGATCGGCAGGTGTCCGAGGGTCTCGCGCGGCTCTACGACTACCAGCACGAGGACGGCGGCTGGGGCTGGTGGAAGACCGACGAGAAGCATCCTTTCATGACGGCGTACGCGATCTACGGGCTGCTCGAAGCGAAGGCGGGCGGCTACAAGGTGGAGGAGTTCAGGCTCGCCAACGGCGTTCGGGCGCTACGGCGCCTGTTCCGAGAGTACCCGCGCGCCGTTCCGGATCTCAAGGCGTACGAGATCTACGTGCTGACGCTCGCCGAGACGCGAGGCACGTCGGTCAGGCCTGACGAGGATTCCGAGACGCAGTACAACCGTGGTGCTGCGCTGGACGAGCTCTGGTCCTCGCGCTCGAGAATGAGCGCGTACGGCCAGAGCCTGGCGCTGCTGACGCTCGACATGATCAAGGACGGCCGGGGCGACGCGCTGGCGCGCGATCTCGCCGGGGCGGTTGAGCGGAAGGGCGACCTCGCGTGGTGGAAGAGCGAGAACGATCCGCTCCTGGAGGATCTCGAGGATACGAGTGTCGAGGCCACGGCCTTTGCCGTTCGCGCGCTCGCGGCGCGCGATTCGAAGCATCCCCTGCTCGAGCCGGCGGTCAGGTGGCTCCTGCTCAATCGAACCTATGGCTCGTATTGGGCCAGCACGAAGCAGACCGCGATGGTCCTCTACGGCCTGCTCGACGTGATGAAGGCGCGCGGCGAGACCGGACAGGAGTCCGAGGTCGACGTGTTCGTCAACGGCACCAAGGCCGCCACGAGGAAACTGACGATGGCGGACCTCGCGTCGGCGGCGCCGATTGAGGTCAGAGTGGAGGCTGCGGCAGGCAAGAACTCGATTCGCTTCGTGAAGCGCGGCGCGGGCACGCTCTACTGGTCCGCACAGGCGGTGTACTTCGATACGCGCGCTGCGGCGCAGCCATCCGGGTCGAGTAAGCTCGCGCTGGTCAGGCAGTATTTCTCGCTCGCTCCCGTGACGGTGAAGGGCCGCATCGTCTATCGCGAAACGCCGTTCTCGGGCACCGCCAGGCCGGGCGATCTGCTGCTCGTGAGGCTCACCGCCGCCGGGTCGACCGACTGGAGGTACCTCATGATCGAGGACCCGATTCCGGCCGGCGCCGAGTCGATTCGCCAGGACAGCATGTACGAACTCGAGAAGCCTCGTGAGTGGGTCTGGGGCAGCGCGCGCGAGTATCGCGACGATCGCTTCGTCTTGTTCCAGGAGCAATTCACGCGGGGGCGTTACGAATTCAGCTACCTGCTCAAGGTCGTGACGCCGGGAGAATTCCGAGCGATGCCTGCCCGCATCTCGGCGATGTATGTCCCCGAGTCGGTGGCATCGAGCGACGTCCAGACGCTGACCGTCGAAGCCCCGGCGGCGACAGGACGCGGGGGACGCCAGCAGTGAGACTCCGATTCCTCGCCATCCTCGCCTGGGTCGCCGCCGGCCACGCGGGCGTCGGCGCGTTGTATTGGGCGCTGCTCCAGGTTCCGGAATCGAACGTCTTTATGCTGGGGCTCTCGGCGCTCATCATCGCCGGCGGCGTGGCGCTCACCGGCGTCGTCGAGATCGCCGGACTGCTTGGCTGGGCTGGCCGATTCCGCGACGCGATCGCGCCATCGGCGCGGAAAGCTGCATGGCTCATCCCGGCGCTGCTGGTTGTCCTCGTCATCTGGTGGTCCGGCACCAGCCTGCACGAGTGGTATGGACGCCATGCCACCGAACTCGATGCGTGGCTGATGCTGAAGTTCAGGTGGACGAAGACTGCGTGGCTGCACGTGTCGGTTGGCTGGGCCTTCTGGTTCCTGTCATATGTCGTTGGGCTGTCGGTCGGCCTCTCGCTGCTCTCGCGCGTCGTTCGGAACGGCGCGCGCGAACTCGCCTCCGCGAGATGGATAGGGCAGGCGTTCGGATGGCGTCAGCTGCTCGTCCTCGCCGTTTCGATCCTGGCCACGATGGTGATTCCCTGGCGTTATGTGTATTGGCGCCCGGACGTTCTGACCGCAACGGCAGCAGAGCCGGCGTTTGTCGCCGCCAAGATCGGGCTGCTCTACTTGCTGGCGTGCGCGGGCTGGACGTGGGTGCTTCGGACGATTGCGAACCGCGCCGAAGGACCGTCACCCGGGACGGTGAGCTAGCGCAGATCACGCCACGAGCGTCCCGCGGCGAGCGCCACCTGCACGCAGGCCGCCGCGCGGCCATAGGCGCCGCGCGCCGTGTCGAAATCCGCTCTCTGCGAGAACTCCCCATCCTGGGGACAGGAGGACGAAGCCGGCGTTCCCGGCGCCGCGCCGTCCCCTCCCGCGTGCCACTCACCTGCCAGGTACGTAGCCAGCCCCTCTCTCACCCACAACGGCCGCCCGGCCAGGTCCCTGTCCGTCAATACGTGCACCATCTCGTGCCGCAGAGTCGATTCGAGGATGCCCCGCTGCCGCAGCGCGGCAAGCGGCAGCAGCTCGATGCGGTTGCTTCGGCTCGAGCCGGCGACCCACCAAGGTGTCCCAGTAGCCTCGTGGAAGCTCGCCGTTGTCGGGTGAAACCGGATCGTAATCCTTTCGGGCGGAGTCTGTCGGAGGGCCGTCGCCGTGTCGTCGATGGCGCGAAGGGCCGCACGCTTCAGCGCTGGAAGCTCCGATCGATCGGCTTCCGGCAGCAGGACTTGCAGCGCCCCGCCCGGGACTTGCGACGGCCGATCAGCGGCTTCGCCCGCCGGCCTCCGGCCTCCGACACGAAGACCCGGATAGTAGAACTCGAGAATCGATCGGGTGTCGGCGCCGCCCTTTGCGCGCTCGTCGGCGCCCACGAGGCACAACCCTACGCCGTGGCCGGACCCTCGGCCCGCAAACGAGAATCCGCCGGCCGATCGCGTGATGACGAAGAGCGTGCTCTTGAGCACCTGCCATCCAAGCACCCTTCCGACGTTCAGTCGAAACGTCTCGGCGTCGATCTCAGTCGGCGCGAGGCCGGCCGCCTCGATTCGCGCGGCCCGTCCCGACAGGGTTCGCAACGACACGCGCAGCCCGCGGAGGTCGCTGCCCCTCAAGCCCGCTCTGTGTAGCGCATCCAGCAGTCGAGCGGCCGGCACATCGCTCGTCCACCCTTCCCGCTTCGCGCATGCCGGGTCGGGACGTGAGATGAGGAAGGGTGGATCGGCCGACCCCGCCCACACTGCCGACGGATGCTCGGTGTGGCCGCCGCACCAGGCGCTGAAATACACCCTGGCGGGACGGCCGGCATCGAGCAGCACCTCGCCTGCGGTTTCATGGGCCGCACGTTGCGCGGACACGGAGGCTTTCCCCAGCACCTGGCAGTGGGTCAGATCGCACAGATCGAATCCTTCCGAACCGTGCCGGCCCAGATTCGCCAAGGCAAAGGTACGGGCGGCGATCGCGAGCGCCTCCCTCGCGGCCGGACGCATCCGATCCTCGGACTCACCTGACACGACCGAGGCAACGTAGTCCTCGAGCGGCATGATTCGAACGCGTCGTCGGCCGTCGGCCGAGCTTTCGCCGATCCGGATCGAGCTGGTCTCCTCAGGCCTCATCGGTTCAGAACGCGCGCGTTCGAGCCGGCGCCCCGATCGGAACTGCACCACGAATTTCGCCGCCAGCTCCGCGGCGTCCGCCCCGGCCCCTCCCGCGGCGAGGACGACGATCCCGAGGCGCGGTGTCTGGTCGGTCAGCAAGGCGACGGCAATCCCGTGATACCCGCCGCCCGGCATCGGCGCCGTTCCGGTCTTGGCGAGCGCCGTCAACCCAGCGGCCTTGAACGCCGACGCGGTCCCTTCCCGCGCGGCAGCGGATACCCCGTCGATCAGGAGTTGCCGGGTCCGGCCGCTCACCTGGAATGACGAAGCGGGGCCGGCAAGCCGGATGAAGGCTCCAAGGAGAGCCGCAGGCGACGCGCGGACTCCGCCCAAGCCGAGCGCGCCAAGCGCCGGAGGGGTTGCCGCGGGAATGGGTGCCAGCCCCAGCCTGGCCAGCACAGCGTTCAACGCTGAGCGCGGCACTCGCGAGGCAATGGTCGCGAAGTAGTAGTTGCACGAGTGCGCGATCGCCTCGACCGGGTCCATCGCCCGATGGAGGTCGGGATGGACGCATGTCAGCGTGGTCCCCGCGACGCTCAGCGTTCGCCGGCAGACCACGGTCGTGTGCCGATCGAGGATCCCGGCCTCACTCGCCGCCACGAGCGTGACCAGCTTCAGGATTGACCCGGGCGCGACCGGTGTCTCGATGAGATCCGCTCGCGACTGGGCCAGCACTTGACCCGAGTCGAGGTCGATGATCCGGTACGCGGATCCTACCCCGCGTGGCGTGCGGGGCTGCCGCGCCCGCCCGGGCGCCGCCGACGCGCCGCACACCAGCGCGAGCGCCGCGATCGAAGCAGCGGTTCGAGCGAGCCTCATCGCCATCGGCGCATGGATCGTCTCAGGCCACGGGCAGGCCGAGGAAGATCCGGCACTCCTGCCAGATGAGCGGCAGGCTCGAGGTCAGCCGGTGGTCGTCGGCGAGCAGGCGAAGCGTCACGTGAGGGCAGGAGCCGGCGAAGCGGCGCACCATGTCCGGGTTCACCAGCTCGTCTTCCGAACCCTGGAACACCAGTGTCGGCACGGGAACGGTCACGGCAAACGAATCGTATTGGAGTGCGTCCTCGTATAGCTCATAGCGTACCGACCGCATTGCCTGATCCCCGTGATGGAGCACGTCGAGGCGGCCGGTTTCGCGCCAGCGGGCGATCGCCGCCGCGTCGAACCCGCCCGACTCGCTGCGGCAGAAGTCGAGCGCAGGCGCCAGCAGGACAAGCCGGTCGACCCTCGCCGATCGCGCGGCGCGTTCCGCTCGCTTCGACCAGGAGTCCCACTGCCGGGCAGCGACGTGATGGGCAACCAGCCCTCCAAGACTCGAACCGACCAGGGCCACCGGAGAAGGTCCGAGCCGCAAGAGGTCCTGCTCCACGCGGTCGATCATCCTCGAGACGGTTAGCGACTCGAAATCCGGCTCGTTGAAATCCGGGCACGTGAATCCGACGCCGGCCTTCTGCACGCGGCTCGAGAAATACTCGGCCTTCTCGGACTTGGCCGACGAGGCAAACCCGTGGATGTAGTAAACATGGCGCGTCGCGGATCGCGACGCCCCGTAGGGCGCGTTACTCACCTGAACCTCCCGACCACCAGGGTGACTGCTGGGACAGGGTGTAACATACTTCCAATCGACCCCTTCGGAGAACCCCAATGACTCGATCGCTGCCCGCGCGGATCGGCCTCGTCATGCTCGTGCTCCTCGTCGCGATTCAGCTCTACCGGCCCGAGCGCTCGAACCCTCCCGTCGATCCGGCCCTGGCCATCGAATCCGGCGGGCGGGCGCCCTCCGATGTCACGGCAATCCTCCAGCGCAGTTGTTTCGATTGCCACTCTCACCGCACGCGCTGGCCCTGGTACAGCAACATCGCGCCGATGTCCTGGGCGATCGCCGACGACGTGTCGGAAGCGCGGAGCGCGATGAACTTCTCGACATGGGCCTCGTACGCGCCGAAGCAGATGTCCCGCAAGCTCGAGGCCATAAACGACAAGGTCATGAAGGGCGAGATGCCACTGAAGCAGTACCTGCTGCTTCATGGCGACGCGAAACTCTCGGACTCGGACAAGATGGTCCTCGGCGACTGGGCGACCGCTGAAGCGGATCGCGTCCTCCAGCCGCAGGCGGCTCAGCTTCCCGCCGGTCCGCCGTTGACGGTGAGCGATCCGTTCGTCTACGTGGCAGGCATCCTGCCCGGCGCGCCGCTAGGGTCCCAAGCTGACGATGTCGGCGCGCAGACGACGCGCATTCTGAGCGCGATCGAGACGCAGTTGAAGGGAGCGGGATCCGGCCTCGGCCAGGTCGCCGCCGTCACAGTGGCGCTCCGGAAGGCGGACGACTTCAAGGCCATGAACGACGCCTACGCGAAGTTCTGGCCGAAGGATCCGCCGTCGCGGACGACGATCGTGGCGGCCTTGCCGGAGCCGACCGCGCTCGTCCAGATTTCGGCAGTCGCGCTCCGCGAGGCGGTCGGCGCGCTGCGCGAGGTCGTCAACCCGCCCGGCTGGACGCTGCCCGCGAGCCCCTACAACTACGCCATCCGCGCGGGCGACACGCTCTACCTTTCGGGGCTCGTCTCCCGGCGCGGCGCGGACTACTCGGTCGTCGGCGGCGACATGGCAGCGCAGATGAAGGTCATCGGCGAGAACGCGCGCGCCATCCTCGCGGCCGCCGGGATGACCTTCGCCGACGTCGTCAGCGCGCGCGTCTTCCTGACCGAGGTCGGGCAGACCGAGGCGATGAATGCGGCGTATCGATCCTGGTTCTCGACCGATCCGCCGGCTCGCGCGACGGTCCGGGCCGCGTTGACGAGCCCCGATTACCTCGTCGAGGTCACGCTCGTGGCCGTCAAGTCCGGCGATCGCCAGGTCGTCACGACGCCGAACGCCGACGGCTCCGCCGGAACGAAGAACCCGAACCTCAGCTCCGCTGTCCGTGTCGGGCGGCGCGTCTTCGCATCGGGCATGCTCGGCGTCGCGGCCGGATCGAAGCCGGACACGGCGGCAGAAACGGCTGAGATGCTGCGCCGGATCGAACGCACGCTGAAGGCGGCCGGCTTCGCCTGGAACCACGTCACCGACAGCGTGGTCTACGTGACCGACCTGTCGCTTGCCGCGAAGGTGCTCGACGCGCTCAAGGCGGCACGCGGCGGCCAGTTGCCTGCGGTCGTCGTGAGCGGCGTCGGCCTGCTCCGGCCCGAGGCCACCGTCGAGATCATGGTCACGGCGTCGAAGTAGCCTCGTGCCGCGCCCCCAGACCCGGGTCGGCAGGTCGACGGCCGTCGTCATCGGCCTCGCGGCACTGACTGCGTTCGTGCTGCTGGTCTCCGGGACGCCGTTCGGGATGGCCGCGGGAACCTGGGCGCTTGGCGTGGCGCTCTTTCCGCTGCCCGCCTACCTCGCCGTCGTGCTCCTGATGGATCGGTTCGAGCCCGAACCGCGATGGTTGCTCGCCATCGCGTTCCTCTGGGGCGCGTCGGTTGCCATCCTCGTCTCGGGCGTGCTCAATGGCCTCGCCGAGCGGCTCGCGGGGGAGCCGACCTCCTCGATCGCGCTCACGCCGATCATCGAGGAGGTGCTCAAGGCCCTCGTGATACTCGCCTTCGCGTACCTCAAGCCCGACGAGTTCGACGGGGTCCTCGACGGCATCGTCTATGCGGCGATGGCGGGCCTGGGCTTCGCGATGATGGAGAACGTCGAGTATTACGGCAATGCGCTGCTTCTGGAAGGTCCGAGGGGACTCGCGGTGACTTTCACGCTTCGGGGCGTGGTTTCACCTTTCTCTCATCCGCTCTTCACGGCGATGTCCGGCCTGGGAATCGGCCTGGCCCGGCAGTCGAGCCGTCGCGCCCTCCAACTGGCCGGGCCTCCTGTCGGACTGCTCGCGGCGATCGGCCTTCACGCCGCATGGAACGCCGGAGCGTCGGCCGGCTTCGTGTTCTTCTTCGTTTACGGGCTCGTGATGATCCCGCTGCTTGTTGGCGTCATCGCCGCCGTGCTGTTTTCGCTGCGACGCGAGAGCCGCATCATCAGGGAGCGCCTGGCCGGCGAGGTCGCCGTCGGGCGTCTGGGCCGGGATGAACTCGACAGCCTGGCGAGCGTCGGCGGCCGCCTCAGGGAAACGCGGGAGGCGTGGGCGCGCGGCGGCCGGCGATCGCTTGGCGCGCTTCGCTCGTACCACACGGCGGCGACCGAGCTCGCGTTTCTCCGCCAGCGCGCCGCCCGTGGCGGATGCGCTCCCGACTCCGATCTCGAGACTCGATGGCTTTCCGAGGTCTGGTCGGCACGGCGAGCGCTCGGCCGCGACCCGGAGCCTGGCGGCGATTAGGGCTTCCTGAACACGACGATTCGATTCGTGTTCGTGCCGAGGCGGTTGTTCGCGATGCCCCAGACGTTGGCGGTCTTCGTGAAGCGTTGCGCGTTGATGAGGACGAGCGCGGGCCGAAGGCCTGCGTCGACGCCGGCCGGGATCACCGTCTCCTCGAGCCTGACGCTTCCGCCTCGAACCTCGCCGACTTCGAAGGCGATCCACCCGCCCGGAACGACCACTCTCGACAGCTCGTGCAGGACCGAGGTCATTTCCGCCCGCCATTTGTCCAGCCGGACCGCCATGGTCAGCCTCACCGAGTCCGAATCGATGCCGCAGAACCAGCACCGAAGCCAGTTGTCCGCTGCGTAGTTCACGACGTTCAGGAACGGCGGCGAGGTGACGACGAGGCTGACGGATTCAGAGGGGATCTCCGGCGTGGCGTCGGATGGCCCTACGACGAGGCGTGCGCGGGGAGAGGCTTCGGCCAATGCGGACCGGGTCTCCTCGTCGCAGTCCTTCAACAGCGTCTGGGTCTTGCGGACGATCACCTTGCGTAAATCGCGGAACGGCGGCGTCTGCTGTCGCGCGCGATTGATCTTGAGTTGAGACTGGAGCGAGGCCGCCTGGTTCGGCGGAAGCGTGTAGACCGACAAGAACCCGGGCGAGTGACCGGTGAGGCGGTTGACTGCGACCATCCTGATCCAGCGGTCGACCTGGTCCAGCTGGCCTGTTCGCTCGCGGTTCATCAGATAGCGCCGCAGGGACCCGATCGCGGTCAGCGTGTCGGGGTGGTAGAAGACGAGCAGATCGTCCCGCAGCTTCCCAGGGCGATCGAGCGGAATCGCGTGCAGCCGATCCCTGACATCAGACAGCAGCGGCGGCTCGAGACGCGGTGCCAGCAGCACGACGGAAAGCGGATTGACGTCGCACCCAATCGGTACGCAGCGGTGCAGCGCGGCCTCGAGCAGCGTCGTGCCGCGGCCCATGAACGGGTCGTACACGACGTCGCCCGGTGAGGTCAGGCGTTCGATGAAGAACCGCGGGAGCTGCGCCTTGAAGCACGCCCGATAGGAGATCTCGTGCAGGCCGTGCGCGGCCCGCTGCTGGCTCGTCCAGAATTCGTTGATGTAGGTCGGGACATCGACCTTCGCGCCGGATGTCAGCGTCGCACGAGTGACCTCGACCGAGGTCGTTCGACCGGCCCACCGGAATGCACGGAGCTCGCGCTCGAACGTTCCCTGATCTCGCGCCTCGCGCGCCGACGCGAAATCGAGTCGCAAGTTTCCCGTTGTCTGCGCTCGTCTTGGTGACATGCTGCCAGACAGGCATCGTTGTTCAGTGACGCGCGCGTGTCAAGCCGTGACGAGTTGACAGTCAGCCACGTAGGGGCGACCCGACGGGTCGCCCGCGGAGGCGCGACACTGCCTGGAGACTGAAGCCCGAAGCCCGGTCGCGTGCAGCGTAGCGGCCTGAAGCCTGCTGTGATCACGCGACAGCGGTCCGCGTAGGGGCGACCCGGCGGGTCGCCTGCTGAGGCGCGACACCGCGACGCCGCCTGAAGCCTGAAGCCTGAAGCCTGGTTGCGACTTCTCGTCCTGCCGTCAGTAATAGTACGGCGTCTTCTTCGCCCAATCACTCGCCGGGTAGTTCTTGTGCAGCAGGGCGAACGCCTGCCGCGAGAAGCCGGTCGTCGATTTGTCCGCGCACCCGAATCGCGTCGCGCGCACGGCGAGGTGCAGCGCCTCCGGCGAGCGCGGGTCCGCCGGATGACGCCTGGCCCAGTCGACGGCGACCTCACTCAGGTAGTTTGGCGCGGTTGGGAGCTTCCCAAGCCGAGCCCACTCGGCCTGCGCCCGCCGGCGGTCCGCGTCGGAGACGAACGACGGGGGCGGAAACGGGAAGGCCTGCGCCGTCGCTTCTCGCGCGCACCACCAGTTGTCCTTGTAGTTGTCGATCCGGTCGATCGGCGTCCGGCGGCCGAGATTGACGGTCACATCGGGCCGGATCCCGGGAAACCGGAGCGCCGCGAATACGGCCGCAAACCTTCGTGCTTCCTCATCGCCCGCCGCCGCGTACGCGTCGACGAGCGGCTTGAGCGCGGGATACTCGGCGGCAAGCGAAGCTGAGAGGCTCGAGGCGATCGCGGGTTCACCGAGCAACGCGGCGCGGAACCAGGCCGCGAGGGCGACATCGCGACGAAGCCGCGCAGGAAGCGCGCGAGACCGCGCGGCTTCAGCCGCGAGCCGCGCGGGCAGCAATCCGTTCACGAGTCGCCCGAAATCCCGATCGAATGCTGCCCTCGCGTCGCCCGAAGGCGCGGAGGGCGCGTCCGAAGCGCTTTCAGAGCTCGACACCAGTTCGCGAGCGTCCACGTCCTCAGTCAGGCCAGCCGGATGCCGCACGCCGAAGAGAAGGGCTTCCTCCAGCGATCTCGCCACGCTCAGTCTCATTTCGAGAAGCGCATTCAGGCCGCTTCGCGACCAGGCCTTTCGGGCCTCCGGCAGCAGGCGATCCAGCTCCGCGCGAACGCGGTCGGCCTCGCCTCGCGCAAGACGCAGGCGCAGCACGTGATAGATCGAGGTCTCGAACCCCGGCGATTGTTTGCCCACCTGCAATCCCGCTTCAATGAGCGCGGGGCTGTCATCATCGGTGGGCGCCGCCTTGCTCAGTGCGATCAGCAGCCACGGCAGTGCCTGGGTGTTCCGCCAGCGTCCGACCGCTTGGCGCGTCGCTTGGGTACTTGCGTCCTGGAAAGTCAGAATCCAGTCGGTCAGGTCGTCCCGAGGCGCGCCGGGTTCGCCCGCGCCAGGCTGTGCATACTTCGTGCTCGTGCCTGCCCTGCGATCGAGCACACGGTCCAGAAGCAGCGTGTAGTCCTTCAGGCTGCTCTTGAGTTCATCCTGCGTGAGTGTCCCGCGCAGCCTTGACGCCAGCTCGGCGGCCTGGCCGGCCGGGTCCTTCCACCCGCGCACGTAGTTCAGGAGCCCGCGCGCAAGCGCGTGCATCGAGGACTGCAGGGGATCGTCGAGGATGCGTTTCAATCCGGCTTCGGCTCGCTCGAAACCATCACTCGAGCCGGCAACCGTTGCCGACCGGACCAAGGCTCGCTCGACAAGGTACGGCGCGAGCTTCCGCCATGGAGACGCGGAATCGGCGGCGATGGCCCTGAATGCGTTTGCCGCGCCCGAGTAGTCCGTGCCGTAGAAACGGGCGGCGGCCACCTGATACTCGCGGTCCGCCTTCAGCCAGTCGGGGGCGCCCGGCGGGACGGGCGCGGGCATCAGCACCCGCGGTGACGAAAGGGACGAATCTTCGCTGCAGTTGCTGAAGACGGCATCCTGAGCGATCGTCCAGTCACGGATCATCTCCGGCTGTCCGGCATGGGTGGCCGATCGGTCGGCCAGCGTCGAAGCAGCCGTGCGGAACGCGTCCGCACCGCAATTCAACCAGCTCGCGTACCACTTCGGCTCGTACCGAAACGTGCGAATCCACTGAATCGGGGACACTCCAGGGATGCGGCGCCGCGCGTTCAGCCACGTGTCGACCGGATCCGGCTCGCGGGCACTCCAGTCCCCGCCGAAGCGCAGGTTCCACAACTCGACGGCGCCCGCCTGCTCTCCCGGATCGAGCGGCGAGCCGCTCAGGTAGCGGTAGGCCACGACCAGTTGTGAGCGCGCCCAGGTCGGCGAGACGATGCCCAGCCGGCCCGCCGCGTAGGCCTCGAGAGGGAACTCGGGATGCGCGGCGTACCGAAAGACGGCGCGCGGGAAGAACGGTCCGCAGGCACGGACGGCCTGATCGCCGCTCGATGCCGCGATCGCCGCCACGAGCGGAGCAAGTCGGGCCGCTCGAAGGATGAAGGTCCTCATCGGTTCCACTCCGCCGCGAGCGCGTCGACGTCGAGGGCGCCAAGCGGCCGCGGGCTGAACACGTAGATCCGGCGATCGGCGCGGACCTCGGGTGCGGGCTCGTCGGTCGCCAATCCCACAGAGCTTCGGCAAACGGCCGGCCCGAAATCCTTCCCCGCGTCAAGCCAGGCGCGGACCTCCCGCTCGCCGGTCCCCATGCGGAAGAGCATCGGAACGGCCTCGTCGACCGGCAGGCCGGCGATCCAGCGATCGCCCAGGCACCACGAGGCGAGGGCTGTCATCGAAAGACGCAGCCGCGGTGAGAGGTCGCGCCTGAGATCGCGCAGCAGCGCCGCGTAGAAGCTGCGCGCGGAGCGCGGCGCGTCGAAATCGATCTGCACGCTCGTGATGCGGGCGGCCTCGCGCGAGGCGACCGCGAGGATCTCTCCGGCGACTCTCGCCCGCTGGATCGGGCTCATCGACGGCGTGGCCGCGGGATCGATGTCGATCCGCACGACGGCCGTGAGCCACGTGCCGGCGCTGACCTTCAGCGGCTGTTGGCGCGGGCGCGTCACGATCCCGTCGGACCGTAGCCGGATCTCCTCCGCGAGGTACGCCACGCCGACATCCGGGCGTGTCAGCCCGGTCAGATCGGTCGCCTGCTCCCACGCCCAGACGACAAGGCGCGGAGGCGCGGCGTGCCACCGGCCAGGATCGCCGTTGGCCGAGAGAATCACGGCCGCGACGGAACCGATGAGCCAGGTGGAGATGCGGCGGTGGGACATGCGGGAATCATGATACACGCGCGGCGGGGCGCGGCACGGCGTTGGGCCATCTCGTTGGGCCCTCTCGCCCGTCGTCGACCGGGGGGCGCGTGATGTAATCTGGTGAGTCACCGAACGCTGAACGGTACGGATCGGAGCGCAGGCCGTTCCCGGCCGAGCGCGGCCTCGATGCGGAGAAGGTAGAGGCCCGGACCAAGGCGCGCGACCGGAATGCCAATCTTGAAGTCCGCGCTTCGCGCCAGGTCGAACCGCCCAGGCGTGAGTGTCTCGCTCGTGTGTACGAGCTCCACGCTCTGCGCGTCGACGAGGCGCACCTTCAGCTCTACGGGCCGCAATCGTCCACTGACGCCTTGATATACCCTTACAAAGGCGCATACATCTTCTTGTCGGTTGAACTCCCGGCGGAGAGTTGGAGCGACGGGCAGAATCATCACACCATCGGCAAGAACCGTCACACCTCTCGAAAGCGCCGACGCTGACCCGGTCTGGACGCTGATGATCGGTCCCGAGAGCGACACGCGCTCCTTCCAGAAGTCAGGCACCACGACATCGCAGCATACGCTCCCTGTTTGTTTCAGCCGGGTGCTGCTCGCCGCGACGCGAAGCTGGTACCGGCCCGGGGGGAGATCCACCTGCGAGACGACTTCGCCAGGCGAAGCTGCGGACGAGTCCTGCACCCGATCACGTCCTGTTCCTTCGTTTCCCGTCACCTTTCCCCGGCCATCGGCTGATTCCCGAGCCTCGGCGGGGAAACGCACTGTCGCGCGCAGGCGGTGCGTCGCGACCGGCTTCCATCTCGTGTCGTACGCGCCAATCAGGATTTCCACGTCATCGGCAGCGTCCGCGCCGGATTCAACGTGCGGGGCAGGGAGTCCAACTGACACCACGAGCGTGGCCGCGCCAGGCCGAGCGCCAGCAAACGCCGTCGCGTTCACACTCAATGGAAGGTCCGATTTCTGGACGAACCCTGCGAGCGCGTCTTCCAGCGACGTATTCCGTACCGCAGACGTCGCCGCACGGCTCGGCGCCGGGGCGCCCTCCCGCGAGTCTGACGGCACCGAAGACGCAACGGTGACGGGAAAGTACCCCTTCCTCGCTCTGACTCTCACGTCAGGCCGCTTCACCCGCACATCGATCCGCACGTATGCGCCGTTCGCCCGGACACTCTCGCGCTCGTAGCTGACCAGGTAGTATGCGGCGTTTTCCCGGAACACTTGCCTGACGCCGGTCGTGAAGTCGTTCGTGTTGACCACGGCGAATCCTCCCGTGGTCGTGGAAATCACCTGCAGGAAGTCCTGGTGACGCGTGTCGGGCTGCACCGAAAGGCCAGTGATGTCGATTCCATAGACGTTCACGTTGGCAACGGCCGCCTGTCGAACGATGTCCCTCAGTTCTTGTTCAAACATGCTCATAACGCCCTGTAGGTCGCCGCTCTCTTTGGGCGTCGCTGGAACCGTAAGCAATTCGAGATCGACCGGAACTCCCGGGCTGATGTAGATGACCGCCTTGCGACGATGAGGAATGTCAGCCAGCGCCTCCACGACGCCCCGAAGTGTCTGAAGCGAATAGCGCTGAAAGAGCTCGCCCGCGCCAGCGAATGTAGAGGTCGCACCATCAACGGCCGCCAGCAGGCGCGGGCGAGAGGATGTGAATTCCTGAGCTTCGCGGGCGTCGCGGCTGAACACGACAGCCGCCAGGTCCTCGCTCCCAAGCTGGTCGATGACGTCGCGGGCGATCCGCTTCATTGTCTCGACCGGCCTGATCCCGTGCGCGAGGGCATCGTCGAGCATGAGCACGATCAGGCGCCTGTCGGATTCAATCAGATTGCGGTGGACGTCAGGCTCGAGGTCGCGAGCCCACGCTGCGGGTGGAGGAGCCGGCGGCGGCAGTTCGACGGCTGAAAAGTCCACGATGCGCTGGGGACGGCCTCCCTCGAACACCTCGAAGTCGCTCGCGGTGAGATCCCGAACGGGTTCATCGTTCTTATCGAGGACGGACACGTCCAGCTGCACCACCTCCACGCCGCTTCGGAACGGTGGCTGAGCTTGCGTCGCCTGGCCCCTGCTCTCAGTCCGTGGAACGGCCAGGAATGTCAGTCCAAGAAGGACAGATGCGGGGATTGTGAGGGGATGCCGCCTGCGCCCGAGATTCGTGTGCAGGCGCGGAGTTCCACGTCCGAACGATCCTGGACGTTGGAGGCGCACGGTGACATGGTATACCAACGATCGAAGGTGCCGCGAGATGTTCGCGCCCGAGACCGGCAGCTGGCGCGTGTTCGTGTCTCCGTGTCTGCGCCTGAGGCCTGAAGCCCGAAGCCTGTAGCCGGACCTCGGCCGGCGTCAGGCGACGGGCGCCGGCCTACTAATAGAAATCGTGCGAGTCGATCTCGATCGGCACGCCCGCGATGCCCTCCAGCCGCTCGGCCTTTACCGACACCACGCCGTCCTGGTTCTGCAGGACGCCTTCCACCATCAGGAACGCCTCCTCGAGGATCGTGAGGCGCTGCCGTGCGAACAGATCCGGCCGGACGATGATGTTGGAGATGCCAGACTCGTCCTCGAGCGTGAGAAACACGAACCCCTTGGCCGTGCCGGGCCGCTGGCGGGTGATGACCGTGCCCGCCACGCGCACGCGCCGGCCGTTCCGCTCGCGCGGCAGATCGCCCGAGCGCAGCACCCCGCGCAGCGCCAGCTCCTGGCGCCGGAGCGCCATCGGATGCGGCCCGATCGTCAGGCTCGTTCCCGCGTAGTCGGCCACGAGCCGCTCGGTCATGTTCATCGGCTGCAACGGACAGGAGCGGGCATCTGAATCGGCTGGCGGCCGGCGGCTGGCGGCCGACGGCGGCGCCTGATCGCCGGGTCTAAAGACCCGGCCTACATCTGATGCCGGCTCGCGGACGCTGTCGTCCTCGAACAGCTCCCCTGCCGGCCG
This sequence comes from uncultured Acidobacteriota bacterium, assembly GCA_963695795.1. GTDB lineage: Bacteria > Acidobacteriota > Vicinamibacteria > Vicinamibacterales > JAKQTR01 > CAVOHU01. The sequence continues at coordinate 200,399 of CAVOHU010000007.1, forward strand.
CACGGCGCGTTCGATCTGCCAGAGCGCTTCGCGCCGATGGTGTCCGAACCCGTTGAGCGCGCCGATCTCCGCGAGCGTCGCCAGTTCCTCCCGGTTGACGCCGGTGCGCCGGATGAGATCCTCGATCGACTGGAACCGGCGGCGCTCAGGCGTCTCGTGCCAGTCGTGCGAACAGGTGTTGCAGAACCACGACTCGTCGTGCCCGGTCTGCACGCGTTCGATCATGGACGGATCGCTGCAGCCGCATTTGGGACAGCGTGCCAGCTTCGCCTGTCCGCCGGGTCTGCCTTCGACTTCGCTCAGGCCAGGGAAGACCCGGCCTACATCTGAACCTTCGGGCTTCAGGCTCCAGGCTTCAGGCTTCAGGCTTGGCGCCTGATCGCCGGGTCTGCCTTCGACTTCGCTCAGGCCAGGGAAGACCCGGCCTACATCCGATTGCTGTGCTTCGGGCTTCGGGCCTGGAGCTTGCGGGTGCGACATCGTCTCGGTGCCGAGGGCCGAAGGCCGAGGGCCGAAAGCCGATCCTTCAAGGCCTGTAGCCTGCAGCCTGTAGCCTGTAGCCAGCTCTATTGCCTCCCCCACCTCGCGCCGCAGGCCGTTGACATACCGCAGCCCCAGCCGGATGGTGCCGTCCGGCTCCACCGTGCAGTTCCAGTCCGAATGCAGCACGTCGATGCTCGCAAACCGCACGCCGCGCCGCTGCGCGTCCTTGACGAGCGAGGCCGGATGGTAGAACCCCATGGGCTGGTTGTTGAGGAGCGACGCGTAGAACGCGGCGGGGAAATGCATCTTCAGGTAGCCGCTCGCATAGACGAGCAGCGCGAAGCTCGCCGCGTGCGACTCGGGAAAGCCGTAGAGCGCAAACGAGGTGATCGACCTGACGACAAGGTCGGCCGCCTCGCCCGTGATGCCCTTCTCTGTCATCCCCTCGCGCAGCTGCACCTCGATCTTCTTCATCCGCTGCTCCGATCGCTTGAACCCCATGGCGCGCCGCAGCTCCTCGGCCTGGCCGCCGGTGAAACCGGCCGCCACCATCGCAATCCGCAGCAACTGCTCCTGGAAGAGCGGCACGCCCATCGTGCGCGACAGGATCGGCTCGAGCGACGGGTGGGGATAGATCACCTCTTCCCGCCCCGCCCGCCGGTTCAGGTACGGGTGCACCATCTGGCCGACAATCGGCCCGGGGCGGATGAGCGCGACCTCGACGACCAGGTCGTAGAAGTGCGCGGGCTTGAGGCGCGGCAGCGTCGCCATCTGCGCGCGCGACTCGATCTGGAAGACGCCCACCGTGTCGGCACGCTGGAACATTTCATAGACCGCCGGGTCGTCGGGCGGCAGGGTCCACAGCTCGATCGGCAGGACCCCTGGCGCGCGGCGCCGATTGATGGTCTCGAAGGCGTCCTGCAGCGCCGCCATCATCCCGAGGCCGAGCAGGTCGATCTTGATGACGCCCATGTCGGCGCAGTCTTCTTTGTCCCACTGCACGACGACGCGGCCGGGCATCGACGCGTTTTCGAGCGGCACCACCTCGTCGAGGCGGCCCGCGCTGAGCACCATGCCGCCGGAGTGCTGGCCGAGGTGGCGCGGCAGGTCCTGGATGCGCCGCCAGAGATCGGCGAACAGCTGGATCTTCGCGTGATCGGGATCGAAGCCGGCGGCGCGCAGGTCGCGCGAGAGGCTCTCGGGCTTGTCGATGTACTCGAAGTGCCCGAGGATCTTCGAGAGGCGATCGATCTGCGCGGCCTCCAGGCCCATCGTCTTCCCCACCTCGCGCGCGGCGCTCCGGCCGCGGTAGGTGATGAGGTTGGCCGTCATGGCCGCGCCGTGGCGGCCGTACTTCGCGTAAACGTGCTGGATGACGCGCTCGCGCCGGTCCCCGCTCGGCAGGTCGAGATCGATGTCGGGCCACTCGCCGCGCTCCTCGGAGAGGAAGCGCTCGAAGAGCAGGTCCATGCCCACCGGATCGACCGCCGTGATCCCCAGGCTGTAGCAGACGGCGGAGTTGGCGGCCGAGCCGCGCCCCTGCACGAGGATCCGCTCCTGCCGGCAGAAATTGACGATGTCCCAGACGATCAGGAAGTAGCCGGCGAGGTCGAGCTTCTCGATGAGGTCGAGCTCGCGCGCGATCTGGGCCCGCGCCTTGTCGTGGAACGGGCGGTAGCGCTCGCGCGCGCCGACGAGCGTGATGGCGCGAAGAAACGAGCCGGGCGTCTCGCCCTCGGGCACCGGGTAGTCGGGAAAGCGGTACCCGAGATCCGCCATCGAGTACTCGATGCGATCGGCGAGCGCCTGGGCGGCCGCCACGGCCCCGGGATGATCCCGGAAGAGCCCGGCCATCTCCGCGGGCGGCTTCAGGTACCGTTCGGCATTCCGGGCGAGCAGCCGCCCGGCCCGATCGAGCGTCGTCTTGTGGCGGATGCACGTGAGGACGTCGAAGAGCGGGCGCTCGACGGGGTCCGCGAACCGGACGCCGTTCGACGCGATGAGCGGCACATGGAAGGCCGCCGCCAGATCGCGCAGCACCTCGTTGTCGGCTTCCTCGTCTCGAAGAAAGTGACGCTGCATCTCGAGGCAGACATGGTCGCGGCCGAAGATGCCGACGAGCCGATCGAGCAGGCCGCCGACGCCGTGGCGGCTGGCGGCGAGCACCTCGCGGCCCGCGATGGCGACGAGGCCGGCGGTGTGCCCTTCGAGCTCGCCGAGGTTGAGCGCGCCCTCGCCCTTGGGCGAGCGCAGCTTCATGAGCGTGAGCAGGCGGCAGAGATTCCGATAGCCCTCGCGGGACTCGATGAGGACGGGGAGGCGCCACACGGAAGGCTGGCGACTTCGCCGGTCGCCATGCCCGCCGGCTTCGTCGGCCCAAGGGGGGCTGGGGCCTGTCGTGCGCGGGCTGCGGGATGTTGCACCGAGAGCTGGCGTGTCCTCAGCTGTAGGCCGGGTCTTCCCTGGCCTGAGCGAAGTCGAAGGCAGACCCGGCGAGTTCGTGCCCGGCCTGAAGCCTGAAGCCTGGAGCCTGAAGCCCGCAGCCCCCAGCGTAAGCTCGCATCCGATGATCGGCTTGATGCCCGCGGCGCGGGCGGCTTTGTGGAAGCGGGGCGCGCCATACACCCCGTCGCGATCGACGAGCGCCAGGGCCCGATAGCCCAGGGCCGCCGCGCGGTCCACGAGCGTTTCAGGCAGCGAAGCGGCTTCGAGAAAGCTGAAGGCCGACGAGCAGTGAAGCTCGATCAATCCAGGATCCCCTCGATGAACCACCGCCCGAGATCCCGATCCTCGAAAATGCGATAGACCCCGCCGTCACCAAGCGCGACATCCCATTCCTCGCGATTCCAGCCCGGGTGCCCTCGCCGCGTCCCGGGGCCGCCCGATTCCTGCATGCCGTGCACCATCCACCACTCGCCTGAGGTTCGCCATGGTCCGGCCCAGGCCTCCACGCGCCCGCCGCGCAGGCCATGGCGATCGGCCCGGACGCTCACCGGGCGGCCCCGATCGACCGCCACGGTCACGGCGATGGGCAGGCGGAAGCGGCGGAGGGACACGGAGGCTTCGGGCTTCGGGCTTCGGGCTTCGGGCTTCGGGCCTGGAGCCTGAAGCCTGGAGCCTGACTCGATCTCACGTCCCCCGTCCTGCACGCGGAATGGCGCGAGCGCGCAGCTGTCCGGCCGGTGCGAGTCCAGCACGACCGGCGCGCCAACGCGTCGCTCCCCCATCAGCGCCGTCAACCGCGCGAGCAGCGTGGACATCTGTTCGGGCGTCGGCAAGGCACGCGTCAGCAGCGATTCCTGCACGATGCGCCCGGGCGTGGGATCGATCGCGATCGTCACGGCATCGATGCCGGCCGGGGCGGGATGCGACTCGAGATCGAGCAGCAAGAGCGTGCGCAGCACGCGCGGATCGCGCATGGGCGCGGGCAGCTGCAGGCTGCGCGCGTGCGTCTCGCGCGTGACGAGCCGCAGGCGGATGTGGAGCACGGCCGCGCCGCGATCGCGCCGCTCGAGGCGCTGGCAGAGCGGATCGAGCAGCCGCCCGAGCACGAAGGAGAGCGGCTCGAGCCCCTCGATCGGCCACTCGAGCTCGAGCGTGCTCTCGAACCGTTCCGCGTCCGCCGTCGGCACGAGCGGCGCCGCGTCTTCGCCCCGCGCCACGCGCTGCCACCAGATGCCCTCCTGCCCGAGCCGCTCCGAGAGTTCGGCGGACGGCAAGGCGGCGAGATCGCCAAGCTTCGTCAGGCCCCAGCGGAGCAGCGTGGAAAGGATCTCGTGATCGGCTTCAGGCTTCAGGCTTCGGGCTTCAGGCCTATTGTGCGTGTCACCCGGTTCTCGGCCCGTAGCCTGTGGCCTGGAGCCTGTAGCCAGTTCTAAGAACACCCCCAGCGTGCCAAGCGGCAGCGGCGAGAGCGCCGACGCTTCGTGGCCATCCGGCACCACCGTGAGGCCGACGCGCGCGCGCGCCAGCAGGATCGCGGCCGTGCGCGTCCCGGCTATCGCAATACGCACCGGCAGGATTCCGCGATCGGCAGCGGTCCGCCGCAACCGCTCCGCCACCTCTTTCGCTTCACCAATCAACCGCGCCAGCCCGGTGACATCCAGCGTGACCAGGGTGGCGGCATGGACTTCGACGCGCGGTGAAACCGTGCGCGCGATGGCGGACAGGCTGGGAGCTTCAGGCTTCAGGCCGAGCGACGAAGGCGGAACGTAGAGACAAGCGAACACGACGACGACCCCCAACAGGCAAACGGCCAACGGCGAACGGCCATGTCCCGAAATCTTCGAACCCCGAACCGCCGGTAGCCGTTAGCCGTTAGCCGATACTGCCATCTGCATCAGGCACCCATCGAGGCCCGTCATGACACGCGCCCGCAGGATCCGGACCTCGCTCTCCAGTCCATGGAACAGCCGGGCGCCCCACGGCTGACCCGACCATCGGCCCACGGGACTGGGCAACGGCACAGCCGGGCGATCGGCAGGAAGCGCCGATGCCTGCGGCCGGACAAGCGCAGCCGCCTGGCGGTGCCGCTTCGGTTCGAGCACGAGGCTGACACCGCCCGCGCTCCGGCTGAGCGGCATCGTTCCCATGAGCAGGCCCGCCGTGTCCTGCCCCTCCAGCACGCGCTGGAGCCGGATCCATGTGCCGAGCGGCACATGGCGCAGCGACGGCACGGGCGCATCCGCCAGATCGAGCGCGACCACGCCAAATCCTCCCGCCTGCAGGACCAGGTTGAACGCCTTCAGGGCCCGTTCGATGGCCCGATCGGGCCCGGCCTGGCGGCTGGCCAGCGCGGGAAAAGCGGGCGTGCAGGCATCGCCACGGACCCAGAGCACGCGCTCCAGGTCCACCCCCGCCGCAACGGCCGACTGCGGGTCGAACATGTCGAATGTGTCGATGAGGGCCGCCAACTCCCCGCGCGCCGTGGCCGCGGCCATGATGGCGAGCAGCAGGCTGGTGCGCCCCGAGGAACGGGCCCCCGTCAGCTCCGACAACTGCCCTCGAGGAACGCCCCCGCCAAGCTGGCGGTCGACATCGGGCACCCCGGTCGAGGCGGTGGTTTCCCCGGAACCGGCCGGAATCTGCCCGTCCCAGGGGGGTACGAGCGTCCGATCCAGCTTCCGGGCACGGAGCAGGGCTTCCACATCGGCACGACAGGCAGCAGGCATATGGCCTCCCGGCGTGTTTCGCTTTATCTTCGCCTCACAAAATATAGCGCACCACCGGAAGTGACGCAAGAGGCAAACTCTGAATCTGAAGGCAAGACGGCTGGTGGCTAGCGGCCGGTGGCTGGCGGCTCGAAAGACACGATTCACTGACCTTGGTGCAGGGCGTAAGGCGAGAACAATGACAACGACTCGAGGAACCGTGCGCTCAGACCGGACACACGGCCGGCGATCGAGCCTGCGTGCGGCACTCGTCGCACTGGCCCTGATCGCCCTATCGACCGCCTGCGCCGAGGATGGAACGAGCGCGGCGTCCTCGTCGGAGCCTTGGGGAACGAACACGGTCGGGCCCGCGGAGTTCGCCAAGGAAATCGCCAATCCCACCGCTCCCGACAAGCCGGTCGTCATCTGCACGGCGCCGGAGTTCATGTACCGGATCGGGCATATTCCGGGCGCCGTGCTGCACGGCCCAACGAATTCGCCGGAAGGCCTCAGCGAGCTGACGAGCTGGGCCCAGACGCTGCCGCGCTCGGCCAATCTCGTCATCTACTGCGGGTGCTGCCCGCTCAGCCACTGCCCCAATCTCCGGCCCGCCTACGCCGCGCTCAGCGGGCTCGGCTTCACGCGCGTGCGGGTGCTCATCATGCCAAACAACTTCGGGAGCGACTGGGCCGACCGCGGATATCCCGTGCAGAAGTAGGCGTTCGAGCACGGGGAGCAGATCGCGGGCTTCAGGCCGCGAGGAGAGGACGAACCAGCGATTGGCGCCCGGCCTGATAAGATCCAAGCTCGTGCCCGTGCCCGCCGCCATCCGGCGCATTGCCGCCGCCCTCACCTACCGGGACTTCCGGGTCATCTGGACCGGCGCCTTCATCTCCAGCATCGGCACCTGGATGCAGAAGATCGCGCAGAGCTGGCTCGTCTACACGCTCACCGGTTCCGCGCTCTACCTGGGCCTCGACGTGTTCCTCGGCGAGCTGCCGATTCTCCTCTTCACGCTCATCGGCGGCGTGGTAGCCGACCGCGTCGATCGCCGCCGCATCCTGCTCGTGTCGCAGTTCATCCAGATGACCTCCGCCCTCATCCTGGCGGCGCTCGTCTTCTGGCACGTCGTCCAGATCTGGCACATCCTCGCCCTCTCGTTCATGACCGGCTGCGCGCAGGCCTTCGGCGGGCCGGCCTATCAATCGCTCCTGCCCTCGCTCGTGCGAAAGAACGATGTGCCGAACGCAATTGCGCTGAACTCGATCCAGTTCAACCTGGCGCAGGCGCTGGGGCCGCCGCTCGCTGGCGCGGCGATCGCCGCGCTCGGCCCGGCCGCCGGATTCGGTCTCAACGCCGTCTCGTTCCTCTTCGTCATCGTCGCGCTGCTCTCGATCCGCGTCGCGTTCGTCCCGCCGGCGCAACAGCGGACCATGCTCGTCGATCTGCGCGGCGGACTGTCGTATGTCAGGCACGAACACGCGCTGCTCATCCTGACGGGCCTCGCCTTCTGCGGTGCCCTGCTCGCGTCGCCGGTGACGACGCTGATGCCGGTCTTCGCCAAGCAGGTGTTCAACGAAGGCGTCGTCGGCTACAGCTGGATGATGACCTGCGCCGGCGCCGGGGCGGTGATGGGGGGCGCTGCGGTCGCGTGGCTCGGCCGATTCCGGCGGATGGATCGCGTGGCGCTCGCGATGCAGATCTCACTGGGCGTGCTGCTGGTCGCTTTCGCGTCCTCGCGCGTGCTCGGGCTGAGCTACGTCCTGATCTTCCTGATGAGCGTCGTCCTGATGATGGGGTTCGCGCTGCTCATGTCCCTCGTGCAGCTGGCAGTGCCCAACGAGCTGCGCGGCCGCGTGGTCAGCATCTACATGGTCGCGTTCCGCGGAGGGCGGCCGATTGGCAGCCTGCTCGCCGGCTACGCGGCCACCGTATCCTCCGCGCCGCTCACGCTCACCGTGACCGGCGCGATTCTGACGCTGCTGGTCGTCGTCGTCGCCGCGAAGGGCCGGGCGCTGCGCGGGCTTAGCGAAGTCTGACCGCGATTTGACTCCGGGTTGGCACGCCGCGCGCGCCAACTGGCCTGACGCCGACCCGCTCTCAGACGAACGGATTGAGGACCTTGACTCCGGCCCGGCGGAAGGCTCGGGTGTTCCTCGTCACGACCGTCAGGCCATGCCGGAGCGCCGAGGCCGCGATCATGCTGTCGAGCAACGGCAACGACTGGCCTTTCCGTTTCAATCGAGTCACAAGGCCCGCCCACTCCATGCTCACGTCCAGATCCCACGCCAGGCAGTCGATCGCCTGGACGACAGAGTCGAACCACGCGTCGAGGGTCGCCCGCTTGCGACCCGCTGCCAGCCCCAAAATGCCCGCCTTCAGCTCTCCGAGCACGATGGCGTCGACGGCGAAGTCGCCTTCGTGGGTCGTCAGCCATTCCACGACGTGCTGATTCGGAGCGAGCCGTGTCGGCTCGCTGAGCACGTTGGCGTCGACGAGAAACCTCATCGACGGCCTCTGGGTGGGACGTCATCCGTCGTTTCGGTGCGATCGAGGGGCCTGAACCAGTCTTTGGTTGGACACGAGAGGAGGAGGCTCACCAGCCCCGCGATTCGGCGAACGCCCACGCGAGTCAGCCGATACTCGCCTCGGTCGAGGCGTTCGATCTCAAAACGCTCACCGGGCCTGATGTCGTCCGTCCGGCGCAGTTCGGCGGGCAGCACGACCTGTCCCTTGCTGGAAATGCTTGTCGTCATACAGAGGTAAGATTACGTCTTACTCGAGAGTCGTCAACCCGCCTGGCCTGCAGATGGGTCGAGCGTGCCAGGCATCTCCCACGCCGGGCACTTCGTGGCCAAGGCGGCGGCAGACACGCCGACGGATTCGACCGCTTCGTGCGATAATCGGCCGCCGCGCGGCGATGCCGGGCGGGCCTGGCTGACGCACCGTCCAGGCCGCCGGGTCGAACCGCGACAGTGCGTTTTCATTCCGTGAACGGAGGGCAACAATGATCGTGCCGCGTCGCGTCGGAGTCGTCGTGATGCTCGTGCTCGTGGGACTCGCCGGCTCGGTAGCAGCAGCCGGTGCGCAGACGCCGTTCACGATTGGCGACAAGAGCGTCGCACCCGGAACGCTGACCTCGGGAGAACTGAAGGTTCCATCCGGCCCCGGCGACGAAGGCACCTCCGTTCCGTTCACGGTCATCAACGGCGCGAAGCCGGGACCCGTCCTGGCGCTCGTCGCGGGAACGCACGGCCATGAGTACCCGCCGATTCTCGCGCTCCAGCGGCTGCGCTCCGCGATCGATCCGCGGACGCTCGCGGGCACGGTGGTGATGGTGCACGTCGCCAACATGCCCTCGTATCTCAAGCGCACGATCTACTACGGCCCGACCGACGGCAAGAACCTGAACCGGGTGTTTCCGGGCAAGATGAACGGCTCGCTCTCGGATCGGATCGCCTGGGTGATCACGACGGAGGTGATCGAGCGCGCGACGCACCTCATCGACATTCACTGCGGCGACGGCAACGAGTGGCTGCGCCCGTATGTGTATTGGGAAACGACCGGCACGCCGGAAGTTGCGGCCATCGGACGCGAGATGGTGCTCGCCTTCGGCATGGAGCACATCATCATCGACACGTCGCGGCCGATCGATCCGAAGGTTTCGACCTACCTGTCGAATACGGCCATCACCAGGGGCAAGCCCGCGTTCACGGCCGAGTCCGGCGGCTGGGCCCGCACCAACGAAGAAGACGTCGCTCGGATCGAACGCGGCGTTACCGGCGTCCTCAGGTATCTCAAGATGCGGCCCGACGGCCCACCGGCGCTCGCCCATCCGGTGTGGCTCGGACGCAACCAGGTGCTGACGAGCGGGTTCACCGGAATCTTCTACCCGGCGGTCGAGCCGGGCGTCTCGGTCGCCGAAGGGTCGCTCATCGGCCGGGTCACGGATTTCTTCGGGAAGACGCTCGAGGAAATCCGATCCCCGTTTGCGGGTGAGGTGCTCTACGTGGTGGCGACTCCGCCCATCAGCAAGGGCGAGCCGGTCGGGTTCGTCGCCGAGCGCGTCGCGAGCCCTGAGGCCTTTCTGAAGAAGTAAAGGGTCGTTACCGCGAGTTTACGCCGTCGTCACCGTGGCGACACCCCGGGACTCTACAGTCGAGCCTGGAGTGTCCCATGGACCAGCTTTCCGTGCATGAAGCCGCGCATGCGATTCGTGGCGCGTACCTGGAGTGGCCCGGTCTCAGGCTGACCTGCGACCAGGTGCAGCGAACCTACTCGCTCGACGCGATCACCGCCGAGGCGGTAATGGCCGCCCTGGTCGACGCCCTGTTCCTGACCACGACCAACGACGGTCACTTCATTCGACGTAATCCTGCAGTCGCATCCCCCCGACCCGCCCGCCGGTACGAACCGCACCTGGCACAGCCTGTCTCCGGTCGCTGCTTGCGACGCCACTCGCGCGCGGTACAGGTTCAGGACGATCGGCGTGCTCAATACGAACGCGGCACGACGGTGTGCCAGGTGTCCTTCGGCCTGTGGTTGATCGTCTCAGACAGGAAGTTCCGGGCGTAGAGGCGCATGACGGTCAGCCGCCCGAGTGCTTTGTAGCGTCTCGCGGAGGTATAGACCCAGCAGGAATTGGACAGCGCCACGTGACCGACAGACGCGAGCCTGCGTCCGAGATTCGTATCCTCGCCGTGGAACTCGATGCTGGTGTCGAACCCGCCGATGAGCTCCAGAGCGTCGCGTCTCACGCAGAAGCCGCCCCCGTAGAAAACGGCCCCTATACCCAGCACACGCTGGGTGATCAGGTGTGTCAGTGGCGCGACCGTATAGTCGTAGGCTCGCAGGAGCATCCGGCTCGGCAGGTCCCAATCGTAGAACCGGAAGGGACCTGAGAGGCCGACTAGTTCGGCCGATCGGTCGAATCGGCGCTCCAGTCGCTCGAGCCAGTTGATCGGGGGGCGGCTGTCCGCGTCGAGGTACGCGAGCAACCTTCCGCTGGTCAGGCGCCTGCCCGTATCGCGGGCCACGACCAGGCCGTTCGTTGGCTCGTCGGCAACTCGAACGCCTGGAATCGCCTCGGCAACGGCGCGCGTCGCCCGGACGTCAGGCCGCCTGGATCGCGCGAAGTAATCCGTTGATGAACAACACCATGGAGATCAGGCCCAGCAGCACCGAGAGTCCGCGGTAGATGACCCTCACGGAGTGGGCCGACAGAAAGCGTCGCGTTCGACGAAGGACGAGTGTCAGCACGACCAGGTAGCTGAAGAGTCCCGCTCCCCCGGACAAAACGAACCCGGTCACCACGTGCGGATGCAAGGACCCCGCAAGAATGGTTCCCTTCGCCAACCCCGCGGCGATTAGCCAGCTCAGCATGATCGGCGGATAGCAGATCCCGATCGTCAGGCCCGTGAGGTACGACGCACCCTTGCCTGTCGAACCCGCGTCCACGCCGGCCGGGTGCGAGCTCCGGGACTGGCGCCACGTCATCCGCGAGAGGACCAGCAGCACCGCCGCTGCGCCCCACTGGCACACGACAAGAACCGGCGGGTACTCCAGGAATCGACCGGCTCCGAGCAAGGCCAGGAATCCGTAGGCCATGTCGGAGGTCGCAGAACCGGCGGCCGTGAGAATCGCCGATGCGTAGCGCTGCGCCAAGGCGCGCTTCACCACCTCGGCCTGGGACGCGCCGATCGGAATCGCCGCCAGGAACCCCAGGCCGTACGCGAACGGCAGGACCAGTAGCTCCCGGCTCAAGCGGGTATGCGCATCGGGCGGGGCGAATGGATCGGGCAGGCCCGCTCGAGATACTCGAGTGCGGTGTCGGCCATCGAGAGAGGTGCGGCTCCCTCAAAACACCGGAGATACCGGCACGACTTGTGGAGCTTGTTCAGGCACGTGATATTCAGGCACGGCGCATGCGATACGAACGCCCGGGATGGTGCGTCCTGCCAGGCCGGCAGGAATCCCGCCTGCAACGAGTCATAGCCGGACATCCTGGGTGGCGTGGCTCCGAACAGCGAAAAGACGGCCGTGCGGTTCGAGAACAACCGGCGCCCTGTTCTCGACACCTTGCGCGCTGCGCCCCAGTGCAGCGGTCCGGTGTCGCCTGAGACGAACAGGTCCATTCGATCGAGGAGGGCGGCATAGGCCGGAGCCCGCATGGAGGCAGGCACGATGCCGGTTCGGCCGAGGAAGATGGCCGGAAGCCTGTCCCGGATCCTGATGCCGACTCCCGCGTCCGTGTGACCTTCACCGACGAGGACGAATGCACCGCCTTCGACGAGGCGGCGAACCACCGCCGACATCACAGTCTCGGGCGGCCGCGTGCAGGGCGAGGCGCCGTCGGGATTGACGAGGACCCTCGGATCGCTCGCGTCCGCCCCGAGCGATTCGATGAACCGGTCCGCCTCATCGACCGCCTCGTCATCCAGGAAGATGCGCGCTCCTTTCGGGTCGGCTGGCCGCCCGCCCGACTGACGCTCGACGAAGAGATCCGTGAGGAATCGATGGCTCTGGAACAGGAAGTGGTTCGGCTCGGTGGGATGCGACTCGTTTCGGACGAGACGGGGCGCGTGCGTCAGAAAATCCAGGACGGGAGTGGCCTTCGGGAGGGGGCGTCCCGGCACGAAGAAGGGAGAAGCGTTGACCACGAGGTCGCAGTGGGTGCTCGCGATCACGTCGCGGACGGCTTCGAAGTCGCCTCGGGTCGGCAGCATGGCGCCGGAGTAAACCGGCCACAGCCACGTGATGTCGGGATGGCCGGCCACGAACGGCCGCGCCTTGCGAGACACGACGTAGTGGATCTCGGCGCCCGGGAAAAACTCCCGCACCGCGATGACCAGTCCCTGCAGCATCACGGCGTCACCCAGGTGAATGTCGGACAGGACGACGACGCGGCGGGGTTCGCCGACGCGGTCCAGCACGGCCAGGTTCCGTCGCCGGAAAGCCGTCTCGAGCCAGGGGTGCGTCACAAGCGGCCTGAGCGTCGCGTCCAGCAGTCCCGCGCCGAATCGCGGGAACCGATCGGTGAGCGAGCTGGTCAGGCCAAACAGTGTTGCCTGAAGTGTGAGGTTCATACCGAGGTTCACCTCTCTTCACCATCGGTCGCGCCGGTGGTATTCGAGGCACGACTAGGCGATTGCGCGATCCGCGGGCTTCGGCAGCGCCTGCCAACTCAACGCGAGCTCGACGGAGACGCCCGCATGGTCAGACACGGGATACGGGCGGCGGGTCGTGAAGAGGACACCGGGCGGCACGCGCCGCGCGCGGGCCTCGATCCACTCGAACCCACTTACGAAGATGTGGTCGATCTTAGGCTGCAGCCCTCGCAAACCCCAGGGATGAAGCCCTCGTGTGACGTCCTCGAGCCGTTGGACCGCCAGGCGATGAAATGGCGTGTCCTCAGTGAAGTTGAAGTCGCCGGCGAGAATCGACGGACCAAGGCGGGCGACCGCAATCAGGACCTGCTCGAGTTGGGCGTGCTGCTCCGAATCGTGCACGAAGTGGCCCGATTCCCTGTAGGTCGAAACGAGGTGCGTGTTGACGAGCGTGATGCCCCACTCGGGGGCCGTGGCTTCCAGCCATCCCTTGCCGAGGAACCGGTCCGACAGCTGCCGGTTGTGCCACGCGCCCTGCGAACGAAACGGGTGGAATCGTACAACGGCGAGTGGAGTCTTGCTGAGCGTGAGCAGGCCGCCGCAGTTGAACACTCCGTTCGGGAGGAACGCCCGGTGGTAGCCGTCGATCCGAAAGAACTCCTCGTCGCCGGCAAACATCACTTCCTGGAGGAACGCCACGTCCGGCGCCAGGTCCTGGACGAGCCGCGCCAGCGCGCGGAATCGCTCGGCGCGCCGCGTGAGGGGAAGCCCGTAGGCGTTCTGGGTGTAGATGTGAAGCTGCGATGGAGTCACGGATAACGCGGGCGCGATTGCGCCGCGTCCGTGATCGGCACGATGAGCATTCGTCGAGATGTGCATGCCACCATGACACATCTCCGAGGTTACGACCGTGGCAGCTGCACGCTAATTGGGTGTTACGTTTTGTCCGAGATGGGCCCGAGAATGCAGTCAGCGGTTCGCGAAGGTGCGTGGGTCGGATGGGGCGGGAGTGCCCGCCGGCCGAAACCGGGCGTCGTTCATTCCGCCCCCGGAGCTCAAAGGGCCCCTATCCGTACCGGCCTTCGATGTAGTCAGCTGTTCGCTCGTCCCGGGGCGTCAGGAACAGCTCCTCGGTGCGGGCATGCTCGACCAGCTCGCCGAGCAGCATGAACGCGCACTCCTGGCTCACGCGACGGGCCTGGGCCATGTTGTGCGTCACGATGAGGATCGTGTACTGACCGGCGAGGGACAGCATGAGCTCCTCGATGCCGAGCGTGGCCGCCGTGTCGAGGGCGGAACACGGCTCGTCCATCAGAATCACTTCCGGCTTGAGCGGCAGGAGGCGGGCGATGCAGAGCTTCTGCTGCTGCTCCAGCTGAAGGCCGGTGGCCTGGACGTGTAAACGGTCCTTCAGGTCGTGCCAGAGTGAGACCTCGGTCAGCGCCTTCTCCACGGCCTCGTCGAGATCCGGCCTTCTCAGGCGTCCGAATCCGCTGTGGATCCTGAGGCCGAATACCACATTCTCGTAGACCGAAATCGGCAGCGGGTTGGGGCGCTGGAACACCATTCCTACGGATTTGCGAAGCTCCACGAGCGAAACGTCCGGCGCGTAGATGTTCTGGCCGAGGATCGTGATGTCGCCGGCCGTCCGGACGTACCCGTACCTCTCGTTGATCCGGTTGAAACACCGGAGCAGCGTCGTCTTTCCGCAGCCGGACGGACCGATGAGGGCGGCGATTTGACCGTGGCGTACTGAGAGATTGACGCCGTCGAGCGCCTGGAAGTCCCCGTACCAGAGGCTGAGCCCCTTGGTCACAAGTGAGTGCGTGTGGGGCGGGGTTTCGCTCATCCGAAAATCCCGTGCACGTAGTCGTACGTTTTCCGGCTGGCCGGCGCCTCGGAAAAGATCACGTCGGTCCGATCGATCTCGACCAGTTCGCCATCGAGGAAGAACGCGGTCCGGTCCGCCAGGCGGCGGGCCTGCTGCACCAGGTTCGTCACGAGCACGATGGTCATCTGGGATCGCAGGTTCTTCAGCACATCCTCGATCCGCATCGTCGTCACCGGATCGACGGCAATCGAAAACTCGTCCAGGCAGAGGACCTCGGGATCGTGAGACAGGGCGCGGGCGATCGTCAGTCGCTGCTGTTGGCCCCCCGAGAGCTTCGTGCCGAGGCTGTTCAGCCGGTCCTTCACCTCGTCCCAGAGCGCCGCCTGGCGCAGGCAGCGTTCGACCCGGCCCTGGAGCTCTCGGCGTTCGCGGATCCCGGCCATGCGCGGCGCGAAGGCGACGTTGTCGAAGACCGAGAGCGGCAGGCCGACGGGTAGCGGCGCGACCATGCCGATCTTTCTCCTGAGACCGTACAGGTCGCGCACGCGCTGTACGTCCTCGCCGTCCACGCGAACGACGCCGGATACCACCGCTCCGGGGATGTCCTCAATCGTGCGGTTGATCGTCCTGAGCAGGGTTGTCTTGCCTGATTGCGCGGGACCGATCACGCCGAGGATCTCGTGGTTCCGCACGTCGAAGGTCACGCCCTTCAGCGCATCCCTGCGCCCGAAGCGCACACGGAGATCGACGAATTCGATCTTGGCTTCCGACATCACCACTTCTTCCGCGATCGGAGGTACACCCGTAGCGAGATGGCCATCGCATTCACGACGAGCACCGATCCAAGCAGGACGACCGCCGTTCCATACGGAAGCGCCTTGGGCACGTCAGGCACCTGGGTCGAAATCGTGAACAGGTGCATCGACAACGCCATGCACTGGTCGAACAGTCCGTACGCGAACAGCTTCCCCTCGGGGATGGCCTTGTAGAACACCGCTCCGGTGAACATGATGGGCGCCGTTTCTCCGGCCGCCCTCGACACCTGGAGAATGACGCCCGTCAGGATGCCGCTGATCGAGTTGGGCAATACGACGTGCCAGATCGTCTGCCAGCGCGTGGCGCCCACGTTCCAGCACGCCTCGCGGAACGCCATGGGCACCGAGGCCAGCGCTTCTTTCGTGCTCGCGATGATGACGGGAAGGGTCATGATCGCGAGCGTTAGCGACGCGGCAAGGATCGATTTGCCCAGGTGCGCGAAGAGCACGAATGCCCCGAGGCCGAAGAGCGCGTGGACGATGCTCGGCACGCCCGCCAGGTTGACGACGGCGAGATTGACGACGCGGGTGATCCAGTTCTCGCGCGCGTACTCGTTCAGGAACACCGCGGCCAGGACGCCGATCGGCGTCGCGACGAGCAGCGAGATCACGACGAGGTAGATGGTGCCGAGCAGGGGCGACCAGATGCCGCCCTCCCGCATCCCGTGCCGTGGAACGCTCGTCAGGAACTCCACCGACAGGATCGGCCAAGCCTGATAGAAGAGGTACCCGACGATCAGCAGGAGCGGGAGCACCATCAACACCGTCATCAGGAGGAAGACGGACCGCGCGACGGCCTCGCTGTAGGCTTTCCGGCGCGTCAGCGACGTCGATTGGAACACCGCGCGCTACCCCTCGTTTCCCTGGCGCATCACCGGCGCCGGACTCCCCGGACGACCAGGTCGGCCGTGAGATTGACGATGAACGTGATCGTGAACAGCAGAATGCCGATGATGAACAGCACCTGGTAGTGCTCGGAGTTCACCGGAGCCTCGCCGAGCTCGGCCGCGATGGTGGCAGTCAAGGTCCGCACCGAATCCATGATGCTCGTCGGGATCTTCACCGCGTGGCCCGTCGCCATCAAGACCGCCATCGTCTCGCCGACGGCCCGCCCGACGCCGAGCAGCACGGCGGCCAGCAGTCCGTTCTTCGCCGCCGGGAGCAGCACGCGATAGATCATCTGCCACCGGGTCACCCCGAGCGCCAGCGCGGCTTCACGATACGAATCCGGCACGGCCTTGAGCGCATCCTCGCCGATCGAGACGATGATCGGTACGCTCATCAGCGCGAGGATGATGCCTCCGTTCAGGACGTTGAGGCCGATTGGCGCGCCGAAGAGCTGCATGATGAGCGGGTTCATCACGGTGAGCCCGATGAAGCCCCACACGACCGACGGGATTGCGGCCAGTAGCTCGATGGTGATCTTCAGCGTCTCCTTCCACTTCGGTCCGCAGAACTCCGACACGAAGATCGCCGCGCCGATGCCGAAGGGGACGGCGACGATCATGGCGAGCAAGGTCACGCTGCCCGTGCCGGCGATCAGTGCCAGCACGCCATAGCGCACGTGGCTCTGCGAGGTCGGATACCACTCCTGGCTGAGGAAGAACTCGCGCGGATTGAACCCGGAGAAGAGGAAGCCGGCGCCCTCCCGGAACACGAAGAAGAAAATCCCGAACACGAACAGGATCGCGCTGACCCCGCAGAGGCGGACGAGGCCCTCGATGGCGGCTTCGACCAGAACTTCCCAGCGGCGCCGGTTCTGCATGCGTGTCGGAGTCGGTTCGCCCGGCGGGTTACTGCGGAGTTCCGGTACGCGGGAGCGGGACGTACCCGCTCTTCCTGACGATCTCCTGTCCCGCGAGTGTCAGCACCCAGTCGAGATATTTCTTCACCTCGCCGGTCGGTTCACCCAGCGTGTACATGAACAGCGGGCGCGCGATGGGATACGTATGGTTCAGCGTGTTCTCGACAGTCGGCGCGTAGGCGACCTCGCCCGCCTTTTTCGCGACGCGCAGCATCTTCACCTCCGGAATGGCGTACCCCATCCCGCTGTACCCGATCGCTCCGGGCGTCTTGGAGACCAGCTCGACGACGTCCTTCGACCCGTGCATGTCGCGCGATCCGAGCTTGAAGTCGCGCCCCCTTCCGAGCACCGCTTCCCTGAAATAGGCGTACGTGCCGGAATTGGACTGGCGGCTCACGCGGATGATCTCGTCCGCCCCCGCCGGCATCTTCACGCCCAGGTCGGACCACTTCGTGGCCCTGCCGCCTTCCGCGTAGATCTCGGCCAGCTGTTCCAGCGTGATCTGCTCCAGCGGGTTGGCCTTGCTGACATACACGGCCAGCGCGTCGTATCCGACCATGAACTCCCGCGGCTCCTTGCCCGTGTTCTTCCTGGCTGTCGCGGCCTCCTGGGGCTCGACGGTCCGGCTGGCGTTCGCGATGTCAACCGTGCCGTTCTCGAGCGCCGCGATGCCCGTCCCCGAGCCTCCGCCCGACACCTCGATGGACACCGTCGGATCCACCTTCGCGTACTCCTCAGCCCAGGCCTGGGCGAGGTTCACCATGGTGTCCGAGCCGGTGTTCTGGATGACGGTCTTCGCGGGCTGATTCGACGCCGAGCGCGAACATCCGGACGGGAGAAACGACAGCGCGATGGCCGGCAGGATTAGTACGACGCGATGGATGAACCCGAGACTAGAACGACGAGGTCGAATGATCATTGGCTTGACGTTCGTCCTTTCCAAGAATCGCCTGCACCAGATCCCGGACGTGGGTGCCGAGCGTGTCGTACGCGCGCTCGTAGGCGGCGTGAACCTCAGAAGGCGTGCCGCGGACCTTCGAGGGATCTTCGAGGAACCAGTCCAGGCCGACCGTCTTCTTGGCCGGCCGTTGGGGAAGGGCTCGCTCGCCGCCCTTGCACAGACTGACGATGACCTGCACCTGATCGAGCTGCGGAATGTCCTCGACGGCCTTCGGCGGCTGACCCGAAATGTCGATGCCCTTCTCGGCGAGGAACCGGACCGTCTGAGGGTCCACCGGTTCGGTCTGGAGGCCGGCGCTGGCGAAGGTGAACCGCTTCGCAGTCAGGCTGTTGCCGATGGCTTCCGCCAGCCGGCTCAGGCAGCCATTGGTCTCGTCCACGAACAGCACGCGGAAGCCTTCGCGGGGGAGATGCCGCAGGTACTCTCCGGTCGCGAAGTACAGTGCCTCCTCGCAGATGTTCGTCGCCTGGTCCGACACCCGCTCGAACCGCCGCGCCACGTTGATGAGCGGCGGCAGCGCCTCGAGCGGCAGGCGTCCCGCTTCCCGCCATTCAACCAGCGCGGCGCCGAGGGCGTCCCGGACCTGATTGACCCGAGGCTCGATGGCCATCGTCGCGCGGGCCAGATCGGGATTCTTGTCGACAAAGGCATGCACGGAATTGTGCAGCATGGGGATGGCCAGGTTCGCCATCTCGCTGAAGCGATCGAACGGCACGTCGAAGGTCAGCGAGCTGAGGAGCAGTACCGAGCGGGCCATGCTCTCGGCATAGTCGCCGACCCGTTCCAGTTCGTTCACGATCTTACTGGCCGAGTACACGAACCTCAGGTGGCTCGCCGCCGGCTGATGGCGGACGATGAACTCGATGCACAACCGGTCGAGCTCGGTCTCCAGGGCGTCGACGTCCTGGTCGCAGAGGATGACCGAGTAGGCCAATTGGCGGTCGCGGTTGACGAACGCCTGAAAGGCCCGCGTCAGGGCCTGCTCGTCGAGCGACGCCATTTCCAGCACTTTCGCGCGGATCTGATCGATGTCGCGTGTCAGCGCAGCTTCGAAATGGGATGTCGGGGGAGTGGTCACAGCCGCAGGCCCTCTGCCCTGCTCGTGGCGCGGCGCAATGCCGCGTGAAGTCGCACGATTGTACCAGAATTTACACGGCCGACGCGCCGCTGCTACGTTGCCGCAACACGTGGAGGTTCCCTGCTGCGCGAATGAGCCAGCGGTGGGTTGGGCCTGGCCTTGGCGCCAGGCCGCAGTGAGAGGCTGAATCACCGGGCGGGTTCGCGGCCGCTGCCCTAGGAGGCCGTCCGAGTCGTCGGTGGACGGCCTCCTGGGAGTGTGTCCCGAGATTACTCGGACACGCTCCTGGAACGCATGAATTCGCATCTCACTCCTCCCGGCGTAACGCACAGGCAACGTTGGCGCAGTAGCCTGGCGCACTGTGAAGGCTTCCTGGAACCCGGCGCCGGGATCAAATGAGATGCCGACAGCCGTCGAGCGCGGCGTCGAGGGCGAGAGCGCGCGCGGCGACCCGCTCCGCCAGCAGCATCCTGCACCGGCGAAGGGCGGGGCGCCCGAGCAGGCCTCCGGCCATAGCGAGCGCTGCGGCACGCACGCGTCCGTATTCGATCTCGTTCACGGTCAGGAGCATCCGGGCGAAGGCATCCGATCGCTCGTTCCAGAGCACACGCTTGATCCACTCGAGCGCACGGGCCGCCAGGTCCGCGTCGGGCGAGAACCCGTTCATCAACTGCATCGAGACGTCCAGCTCGCGAACCGGGCCGAGCGATCGCGTGATGAGCCGCACGTCGCGGCGAACCTGGCACGCGAGCGTGTAGCTTCCATTCGGCGGAAGAATCGGGAGGACTTCGCGAAGCCGGCGCGACGCGATGCGCGCCTGGTGGATCCCCTCGATCGTCCCGGATTTCGCCTGCTGCAGGTGGGCATCCAGATGACGGAGTCGGCGTTCGACGAGGCGGCTGGGAGCGGACTCGAGCATGCTGGAGCGCCGGATGCGGCCGGAACCTTCCGGGCCAAGCTGGAGCGTGGAACGAGGTGATCGAGTCCGACCATTGTCGTCGAACTTAGTGCCCCGGGGAAGGCCCGCGGCGCTGCGCCGCGGGCAGAGCGGACCTCATGCGCATAGCCGCCATCGATATCGGCACGAACTCACTGCACATGATCATCGTCCGGACCCGTCCGGACGGTTCCTACGAGATCATCGGCCGAGAGAGGGACATGGTCCGGCTCGGGACCGGGGGCCTCGACGGACGCCCCCTGACGAACGCCACCATGGCGGCAGCGGTCCAAACGCTGACCCGATTCAAGCGGCTGGCAGAATCGCGCCACGTCGATCAGATGGTCGTCGTTGCGACCAGCGCGGTCCGGGAGGCTCCGAACGGCGGAGCGTTCCTGCGGCAGGTCCAGCGCGAAACGAGCCTCAGGCCGCGGATCATCTCGGGACAGGAAGAGGCCCGGCTGATTCACCTGGCGGCGATGCACGCCGTCAACGTGGGAACCAGCCGCGCCGTCGTGATCGACATCGGCGGCGGCAGCGTCGAGTTGTCGCTCGGGACCGCGCAAGGGCCCGAGTTGACCCGGAGCTACCGGCTCGGTGTGATCCGATTGAGCGAGCGATTCGTGCGAAGCGATCCGCTGTCCCGGGCCGATGAGCGGCGACTGTCGCGGCACATCTCGCCGCAGATCGGGGACTTCAGGCAGAGCCTGGCCGATCGCCGTTTCGACCGGGTGATTGGCACCTCCGGGACGATTCTGAGTCTTGGCGCGCTGGCCATCGGCCGAGCGAACGGAGCCTCCAGCCGAGATGCCTCGATTCATCACCAGCGCGTCAGCGCGAGCGCCGTCCACGCGCTCAGGAAGAAGCTGGTCGGCATGACGCTCGCCGATCGGCTTCGCTTGCCGGGGTTGGACCCACGCCGTGCGGACCTGGTCGTCGCAGGCGCCGTATTGCTGGACCTCATTCTGAGCGAGATCGGTGCCGAAGAGCTGACACTCTGCGACATGTCGCTCCGCGAAGGGGTCGTCCTCGATTTCATCAGCCGTCACCAATCCGACATCGAGCGGCTCGATCGGTACCCCGACATCCGGCGGCGAAGCGCGATCGCCCTCGCAGAGCGTTGCGCGTATTCGCCCGAGCACGCCAACCAGGTGCAGCACCTCTCGCGTTCTCTCTTCGCCCAGACGCGCCGGGCTCATGCTCTGGACCCGCGCGCGGGCGAGTGGCTGGAATTCGCGGCCCTGCTCCACGACATCGGTGAGCACATCAGCTACGAGAATCACCACCGGCACTCGTGCTACCTCATCAAGAACGGAGATCTCCGGGGATTCGAACCGTCGGAGGTCGAGACGATCGCGCTTGCGGCCCGGTACCACCGTGGCGCCACCCCCAAGAAGTCGCATCAGGAGCTTGGCGCGCTACCCCGCCGCCAGCGTGACCTGGTCCGCTGGCTCGCAGCGTTGCTGCGCGTCGCCGAGAGCCTGGATCGCAGCCACGGGCAGGTCATCGAGAGCCTGAAATTGAATTTCACCGGCAGGTCGCCCGAGCTGCGCCTGCGCGCGCGCGATGATGCCGAGCTGGAGCGGTGGGCCGCGCAGCGGAACATTGGAGCGCTCGAGGACCTCGTTGGCGCGCCCATCGCCGTTGAGATCGAGGGCCGCCACGGGCGCGCGGCACCACGTCGGATCGCATCGAGAAGGCGGAGACGATTGTGATTGACCCGGCCGAGCGCCTTGCTCATGATCACGCGGGTGCCCCCTCGAACGGAGGAGGACTCGCCGGAGTCGAGCGGGCCCAGGCGGCGGAGGCATCGCTTCGTATGGCCGACCTGCTGGAGTGCCTGATTCAAGTTGGTGCGCTGAGCGAGACGACGCGACGCCTCGTGGCCGCGGTGTACGACCGATGGGAGGATTCGCGGCCGCACCAACCCGCCGCCAACGCCGACGGCGTCGCCGAGGCGCTCCTGTTTCATTCGGCCCACGAACGCGTGTGCCGGGATAGTCTGGTGCGGGCGCTGCCGTCCGGTCCGGCACTTGCGCCGACTTCGACCGCGCTACGGGTCGACGCGCAATCGATTCTCGGCGCGAAGCTCGAGTCCCTCCCGGCCGCATGGCGGGATCAGCTGCTCGCGTTTCTCGCGCTGCGGGTCGAGAATCTCGAAGCGGTCGGACGCTGTTCAGCCGCCGATCTGTCGGCCGCTGCGCCATATCCTGGCCGGGGATCGACGACGGTCGCCGATCTCGTGGCGATCATGCTCGCGAGTGACACGGACATGATTGGCCG
Source organism: uncultured Acidobacteriota bacterium (assembly GCA_963695795.1). GTDB lineage: Bacteria > Acidobacteriota > Vicinamibacteria > Vicinamibacterales > JAKQTR01 > CAVOHU01. The sequence continues at coordinate 222,847 of CAVOHU010000007.1, forward strand.
GGTGCGACGCGCGGCGGCGACCGGCTTCGGTGACTCCTCGGATCGGACCAGCGCCAACTGAAGAGCTACCGTGGACGCACTTGCCCTCCCCTCCCGCTTCGCCTAGGCTGGTGCCATGCAGGAGGTGCTCGCCATCATCCTCGGTGGAGGCCGCGGACAGCGCCTTCATCCGCTGACGCTCATGCGGTCGAAGCCGGCCGTGCCGATCGGCGGCAAGTACCGGCTCATCGACATTCCCATCAGCAACTGCCTGCACGCCGGATTGCGCCGCATCTTCATCCTGACGCAGTTCAACTCGGCCTCCCTCAACCGCCACGTCTCCCAGGCGTACCGGATGGACCTCTTCTCCGGCGGCTTCGTGGACATCCTGGCCGCCGAACAGACCCCCGACAATCCGAACTGGTTCCAGGGCACGGCCGATGCCGTCCGCCAGGCCGCGCGCCACTTCATCGGCTACGCCGCGGACTATTTCCTCATCCTCGCCGGCGATCATCTCTACCGGATGGACTTCGGCGAAATGATCGAAACACACGTCGAGCGTGGCGCGGACATCACCATCGCAGCCCAGCCGGTCTCGGCCGACGAGGCCACCGAGATGGGCATCTTCCGGTTTTCGCCCGACGGGCAGATCGACGGATTCGAGGAGAAGCCGAATCGCGAGCGCCTGGCTCAAATCGGCCGGAGCATCCCGTCCGGGTCGGCCTACGGCCGTCATTCGGGTGACAAGCCGTTTGTCGCGTCGATGGGCATCTACGTCTTTTCCCGTGACGTCCTGCTGAACATCCTCGAACGGCACACGGGCATCGATTTCGGCCGCGAGATCATCCCGGCGGCGCTTCACTCGCATCGCGTCTCGGCGTATCTGTTCGACGGATTCTGGGCCGACGTCGGCACCATCGAGTCGTTCTACCAGTCCAACATGATGCTGGCGAGGGACCACCCGCCGTTCCGCTTCCACGATCCGAAGAAGCCCATCTTCACCCACGCGCGGTTCCTGGCCGCCACGCGCATGATCGACTGCGTGGCCGACCGGGCGATGGTGGCCGAAGGCTGCTATCTCAACCGGTGCCGCATCATGTCGAGCATCGTCGGCATCCGGACGATGATCGAGGAGCGGACGAGCATCAGCCGATCGGTGCTCCTCGGCGCGGACTACTACGAGGCCGACGAGGAACGAGAGCGCGCCATGGGCGGCGTGCCGATCGGCATCGGGCGCGATTCGGTGCTCGACCGCGTGATCGTGGACAAGAACGCAAGGATCGGCAACGGCGTCCGCCTCGCGAACACGCGGGGCGTCGACCACTTCGACGGTGTGAACTACTACATCCGAAACGGCATCATCGTCGTGCCGAAGGATGCGGTGATCGAGGACGGAACGGAGGTTTAGAAAGGCAACACGGGCTTCAGGCTACAGGCTTCAGGCCATGTCGCTAAGCGGTCCGCGTGCTCTCGGGCCGGACGTCCGACGGCGTGGCCGACTTCGCTCGACCGCGGTCTCTCTTAGCCCGATAGCAGCTTCATGATCTTCGGCGTCAGGAACCACCGCAGCTCGCCAGGTGATCGCGGCGGCAGCTTGTCGACGTCGATCCGGCAGACGGCCCCCTTCTTGAACACGATGGCGCACGACCCGCCGATGAGGCGCGAAGCGAGCGACCCGATGCCCGGTTCGTGGCCAACAAAGGCGATCTCGCCAGCAGGGTCGAGCGAGGCGACCGCGTTCATCAGGTCGTTGAAGGTGCCGCCCGGCGCGAGGCCGTCCACCGGGATGACGGGCGGCTTGTTCGTGAAGGTCTCCGACAGGAGTTGGGCCGTCTGCATCGCACGCACGAGCGGGCTCGAGCAGATCAGGTCGATCGAGGCATCGAGCGCGAGCAGCGCGCGGACTTCCTTCCGGAACTTGTCCGTCCCGTCACGCGTCAGCGGGCGCTCGGTGTCGTCGGGGTATTCCGGTCCCGCGTCGGCGGCGACCGCATGACGCACCAGGTAGAGTGTCACCGAGTCGGACATGCGCTCCTCCTCAACGGCAGATTCTACCGTCAAACCCTCACGCGCCGGCGGGCGGATCGCCGGCGGAGGCTCCCAATGGGCGGCGGCGACACGTGATCCCGGATCGTCCGGCACCGGTCGAAGGCGATGTCGAGCGTGGGCCGGAGGTCCAGAAACTGGCCGTGGAGCACGCGAATCCGGTGGTCGAGCTCCGCAGCCAGCTCTTCGACCTGCGCGCTGCGCCGCTGCGCTCCCGGCTTGGTGTCGCGGACGCGCCGGGCGAGCACCTGCAGGTCGTGAAGCGCGCCGAGCAGGTCCTGAGCGGCTCTCAGCCGGGCCAGGGCGATCACGGCCGCAGCGCCCCGCAGCTCCTGCGCGATCTCGACGGCATATCTCAGCTTCTTGACCGCAATCCGCACGGCGTGGATGCGATCGGCGGCGTAGACGAGCCCGGCCGCCTCCACCGCCGAGGCGAGCAGCGAGTTCCGGCCCGTCAGTCGCCGCGCGAGCAGCATGCGGCAGCGGCGGAGCGGCACCCGCCTTCCGGCTGCGCCGGCCATCATGATCGAGGCCTCGGCCACGCGTTCGAGGCTCACCGAGTCCACTGCTGTTCGCATCAGTCTGAAGGCCTCGGCTCGCTGCCGGCCGAGCGCCTTCCTGACACCGCGGATCGCGCCCGCCGAAGTCCCGGCCCGCTCCATGTCGTCGAGCAGGATCAGCGAGACGTCGAGTTCGCGGACCGGCCCGAGCGCCCGCGTGATGAGGCGGACGTTCCGGCGAAGGATCCGCGCGACGACGTGGCCCTCGCTCGGCGGCAGGATGGGCAGCAGTTCGCGCAGCCGGCGCGAGGCGACCCGGGTCTGATGAATGCCCTCGACCTCTCCGGCCATCGCCGACGGCAGGTGGAGCTGCAGCGCCTGGAGACGCTTCTCGACGAGTGCGCGCGGCGCCGACACAGCCATGAAGGGATCGCCTGCTTGGTTAGCCCGTCCATCCCGCGCGGCAGGACCCGCGCGAGGGCGGCGGCGGGGGGCAACGACGTGCTTGCACCGGGAAGCGGTGGACCCTCATTATAGCGAAGCTGGACTTGATTCGCTCCGCGCGGCCAGGCGCCACGACCCATGCAGATTGCGGCCATCGACATCGGCACCAACTCCCTCCACATGGTGATCGCCCGGATCGGGTCGGATGGATCCTTCGAGCTGGTGGGCCGGGAGAAGGACATGGTGCGGCTCGGGGCCGGAGGCCTCGGCGGGCGTCCGCTCGGCGCTGCCACGATCGCCGCCGCCATTCAGACCCTGGCGCGATTCAAGCGTCTCGCGGAGTCGCGGGGCGTCGACGAGGTGGTCGGCGTGGCCACCAGCGCGGTTCGGGAGGCGCCAAACGGCGGCGAGTTCCTCAAGGCGGTGGAACGGCAGACCGGCATCCGCGCGCGGATCATCTCGGGCGTCGAAGAGGCGCAGCTGATTCACCTCGCGGCGGTGCACGCCGTCGAGGTCGGCTCCGGCACCGCCATCGTGATCGACATCGGCGGCGGAAGCACCGAGATCACGATCGGCACGGCCGCCGGCGCCGAGGCGGCGCTCAGCTTCCACCTGGGCGTCATCCGGCTCGGCGAGAGGTTCGTCGAGAGCGATCCGCTGAGCCACGACGATGAGCGGCGGCTGACCAGGGCCATCGGCCGGGAACTGGGCACCGCGTTGCGCGACCTCGGCCGTGCTGGGTGCGATCGCATCATCGGTACGTCGGGGACGATCCTGAGCCTCGGAGCGCTCGCGCGGGCGCGGGACGGCGAAGCGGGTCCCGACGAGCTGGCACTGCATCACTCGCGGGTCAGCGCGAAGGATCTGCACGCGCTTCGAAAGCGGCTCGTGCGCCTGCCGCTCAGAGAGCGGCTGCGCCTTCCCGGGCTCGATTCGAGGCGGGCCGATCTCATCGTGCCGGGCGCCGTGCTCCTCGACACCATCCTCCGACAGATCGGCGCGGACGAACTCACGCTCTGCGACAGCTCCCTTCGGGAAGGCGTCGTCCTCGACTACGTCCGCCGCCACCAATCGGACATCGCGCGGTTCGACAAGATCCCGGACATCCGGCGGCGCAGCGTGCTGGAACTCGCCGAGCGCAGCCAAGTGGGGCCCGACCACTCGCAGCACGTGGCCGCCATGGCGCTGTCGCTCTTCGACCAGACGAGAGTCCTGCACGGCTTCGACGCGCGGGTGCGTGAGTGGCTCGAGTACGCCAGCCTGCTCCACGACATTGGCGAAAACGTCAGCTACGAGAATCACCATCGGCACTCGTACTACCTGATCAGGAATGGCAGCCTGCGGGGGTTCGAGCCGATCGAGATCGAGGTCATGGCGCTCGTGGCGCGCTACCATCGCCGGTCCACGCCCAAGAAGGGCCACCGGGAGCTCGGCGCGCTGCCGCGGGGCCATCGCGGCGTCGTCAAGTGGCTGGCCGCCATGCTGCGCGTCGCGGAGAGCCTCGACCGCAGCCACGCACAGGTCGTCACCAGCCTCCGGCTCCAGCCCGCCCGGAAGGCGACGCGGCTCCGCGTGTGGGTGCGCGGCGATGCCGAGCTCGAGGCCTGGGCCGCTGAGCGCAATATCGGAGCCCTCGCATCGCTCCTCGGAGGCCCGCTTCGGATCGCCATCAGTCACGGCGCGCGACCGCGCGCCGAACGGCCGAAGCGACATCCCGCGGGCAGCGGCAGAACGCGCCGTTCGGTGGCGTCGGGTGGCCGATGAGCGATTCCGCCGGCAGGCTAGAATACGACCGTAGACCCGGCTTCGAGGACTCTGAACCATGACCATGCTGCTGTCGTCACACTGGACCCGTCCGGCCCTTGTCGCGCTTGGCGCTGCGGCAGCCATCGTGTGCGGCGGATTTGGATCCGCGGGCGCCCAAGTATCGCCCGCGTTCGATGGGGGCAGGGCGCTCGATCACGTCCGTGCGCTCGTCGGGTTCGGACCGCGGCCGGCGGGCTCCGCGGCACTCGAGGCGTCGCGCAAGTACATCCGGGAACAGCTGAACGTGCTCGGCATCAAGACCGTGGATCAGGCGTTCGATGCCTCGACCCCGATCGGGACCATCAAGATGGTCAACCTGGTCGCGACCATCCCGGGAAGCCGGCCAGGGCGGATCATCCTCGCGGGCCATTTCGACACCAAGCTCTTCCGCGAGTTCAGGTTCGTCGGCGCCAATGACGGCGGGTCGAGCGCCGCGTTTCTGATCGAGATCGCGCGAGTCCTCAAGCCGCGCGCCAACGCGTACTCGATCGAACTGCTGTTCCTGGACGGCGAAGAGGCGACCGGAGAGTGGGCCGGGACCGACCACACATACGGCAGCCGCTACTACGTCGAAGCGGCGCGGAAGGCCGGCACGCTCTCGGGCATCAAGGCGCTCATCCTCGTGGACATGATTGGCGACCGCCAGCTGAACATCAGGCGCGAGTCCAACTCCACGCCGTGGCTGACCGAGACCATCTGGTCCACCGCGCAGAAGCTCGGACTCGACACCGCGTTCGTCCCGGAGGTGCTCGCGGTCGAGGACGACCACCTCCCGTTCCTTCAGGCAGGCGTGCAGGCGGTGGACATCATCGACCTGGACTACGATCCGTGGCACACCGCCGGCGACACGCTCGACAAGGTCAGCGCGCGGAGCATGGAGACGGTTGGCAAGGTGCTCGTCGAGGCGCTGCCGAGGATTGAGGCGAGAGTGCGATAGGAGCAGGCGCTAGTGCGGGTCGCCTCGCCGGCCTTCGCGGCGGGCAAACCACACGGCGCCGGCGCCGAACGCGGCGATCGGCAGGGCCCAGAGCGACGCCATCGCCGCACCGCGCCTGACCGCAGGGCGCATCGTGCCGGAGATTGTCACGTCGGCGCCCTTGCCCTGGCTCGCGAGGGCTTTCTGATCCAGGTAGTCCCGCCCCGCGCGGATCACGGCCGCGTCGAACACGTCGTTCCACACGATGAACGCCAGCGACAGCCAGAGCAACAGTGCCAGGCGGAGCCGCGCCTGGAGATCGCGCGGCCGGCTCGTATCATGTCGGGCCATAGCGCAGCACGAGGACCGTGATGTCGTCGCTCTGGGTCGCGCCGGCCGAGAACTCGCGGACCGCGGCCACCAGCCCGTCGCGGATCTCCGAGGGCGTCCCGGTCCGGTTGGCTTCGACGGCGGCCAGGAGGCGCTCCTCGCCGAACTCCTCACCCGATGCGCTCACCGCCTCCGACACGCCGTCGCTGAAGACGACCAGCAGGTCGCCGGGCTCGAGCGTCAGCGACTCCTGCTGGTACTTCGCCATCTCGAAGAGCCCGACGATCATGCCCCCCGTCTCGAGCCGGCGGAGGCCCGTGCGGCCGAGCAGGAACGGCGGGTTGTGCCCGCCGTTGCTGTAGATCAGCTCGCCATCGGGGCCGAGCGTCCCGTAGAGGAGCGTTGCGAACCGGGACTCGACCGACCGCCGGAGCAGCGCGCGGTTGATCGATCCGAGCACGGCCGCGGGCCCGTCGGCCGCCACCGTCTGCGTGGCGAACATGCCCTGGATCATCGCGGTCAGGAGCGCGGCCGGAGCGCCCTTCCCCGCCACGTCCCCCAGCGCGAACCCGACCCGGCCGCCGGGCAGATCGACGTAGTCGAAGAAGTCGCCGCCGATCGACCGGCACGGGACGGTCGCGCCGGCCGCGTCGAAGAACGCGCCCCGGTGCTGCGGCAGCGGCATCAGGGCCTGCTGGATGTCGGCGGCGATGTGCAGTTCGTGCTCGAGCTTCGCCTTTTCCGCCGCTTCCTTGTAGAGCCGCGCGTTCTCGATCGCGATCGCGGCCTCGGTGGCCAGCGTCTCGAGCCCGCCGCGCGTCACCGGCGCGAGCAGCGTGCCCTTCTCGCGGCTGTCCAGGTACAGCACGCCGATGCGTTTCTGCTCGTCGGACGCCTCCGCCTTCTCGACGTAGCGGACCAGGACGAGCGGCACGCACAGCACGTGGCGGATGCCGAGCGCGACGGTCCCCATGTGAGCGCTGGCCAGATCGCCGTTCAGCAAATCGGCGACGATCTTCGACTCGCCCGTCTCGAAGACCTCCTCGGGGATCTTGCGGCTGGTCTGGAACGACCGGCCCGGCAGCGTCACCTTCCCCCGGGCCCGCCCCAGCTTGAATTCGAGCGCGCCGTCCGGCCCGGCCAGCATGATGAACCCGCGCTCGGCGCCGGTCACGTCGATCGCCGAGTCCATGACCATCGCGAGGACCTCGTCGAGGACCCTTCCGGATCCGAGCGCGCGCAGGCCGACCAGGAGCGACGCCACCTGCCGCAGATCGCCGGCGGCCGAACTGGCGCGGCTGCTGCTGACGGTGTCCTCGTCGGCGAGGTACACGACCTCGCTGCCGCCGCTCCGGCCGAATCCGATCGTGTCGCCGTGGCGGAGCTCGCGTTCGGTCACCTGTTCGCCGTTGACGAAGGTGCCGAACCGCGATCCCCGGTCCTTCACGACGAAGTGCCCGGCCACCCGGACGAACTCCGCATGATCGCGGGACACATCCGTGCCCGTCAGCCGGACGTCCGCCTCGGCCCGGCGGCCGACCGTGATGGAGTCCCGATCGAGCGGCACGGTCCGGCGCCCGAGCGGATCGTTCACTTCGAGGCGTGGGGTGGCCATCTTCATCGTCTCCGTAACAATCGCCAGCCGAGCAGCAGCAGTCCAAGCGCGGCGAGGCCCCAGGCGAGGACGCGTGGCACGGGTCCCGAGAGCGTGGTGCCCATGAAGAGCCCGGCCACGATCAGGATCACGAGCGCGAGCACGGCGGCCAGCCGGTTCCCCGCCGGCCGGCCCGCCGCCTTCCCGGACCGAGGCGGCGGCTCCGCGGTTGCCTGGCCACAACGATAGCAGACGATCGCTTTGTCGGCGATCTCGGTTCCGCACTTTCTGCAGATCACGCGGCGGCCTCGGTCGCCTTCGCGGCCCGGCGCCTGATGATCGGCCGCAGGGCGGCGAGCAGGATCAGGACAATGCCGAAGGTGCACACGATGGTGGCGCCGGTCGGCAGGTCGAGGGCCAGCGAGAGGTACACGCCAAGGGCCGACACCACGGTACCCATCGTCCAGCCGATGGCGAGCCGGGGCCCGATGCGGTCGGCGTACAGCATGGCGGCAACCGAGGGCACGATCAGGTAGCAGAACACCAGCAGCACGCCGGCAATCGCCACCGACGAGGTGACGACGAAGCCGAACGACCCGTAGAACAGGAAATCCCAGAATCGAACCGAAAGGCCCGATGTTTCGGCCTTCGAGTGGTTCATCGAGATCGCGAGGAAGCGCCGGCGGAAGATGAAATGGAAGAGGCCAATCGCGCCGTAGAGCGCCGCCGTTTTGAAGACCTCGGGCCACGAGACGGCGAGGATGTTGCCGACGAGCATGTCCTTCAGGTGCTCGCTCTCGGACGTCGCCTTGCTCATCGCGAGGATGGCTGCGGCCGACGCGACCGCGTAGCTGATCCCGATGACGGCCTCGAGGGGGATGCGCGAGTTCCTGGCGCGCACCGTCGAGAAGACCGCGGCGCCGATGAAGGTGAACGCCAGGCTGATCCAGTACACCGCCGGGTGATGCGGATCGCCGCCGGTCACCGGGAGGAGCAGCGCGATCGTCCCGCCAAGCGCCGCGATCTGGGCGAGCGAGAGATCGACGAAGATGACGCCCCGCTCCACGACGTGCACGCCGAGGTACGCGTGAATGCCCGTCAGGATGAGGCTCGCCACGAATGGCGCTGCCAGAAACTGCAGGATCGTGAGGTCCATCGATCTACTTGCCGCCGGACCCGGCTACGGCGTTCGCCAGCATCGTCACATCGTAGTCGAAGAGCTTGATGTAGTCGGTGATCTCTTTGACGCCGCCGACCGACGGGGCCATGACGAGCACCTTCGCGCCCGTGTCCCGCGCGATGGCGTTCGGCGTCTTCAGATCGAAGTACGGCTCGACCAGGATGACCTTGACCTGCAGCCGCTTCATCTCCCGGATGAGTTCGAGCGTGTGCGTCGGCGAGGGGGGGATGCCCGGCTTGGGCTCGACATAGCCGACCACGTTCAGCTTGAACCGATCGACGAAGTTCGGCCACGAGTTGTGGTAGGTGACGATCTTCAGCCCCTGGAGCGGCGCCATGGTCGCGTCCCATCGCTTCTCGGCTTCGGCGAGCCGCCGGTCGAAGTCCGCGAAGCGCGCGGCGAAGTAGGCGGCATCAGCCGGCCGGAGCTGCGTCAGCTTCTGTTGTACGGCTTGGGCGATCCGGCGCCCGTTGGCTGGATCGAGCCAGAAGTGGGGATTGCCCTGCGGGTGCACGTCGCCCATGGCCCGCGTGATCTGGCCGGTCGGAATCTCGAGGATGCGGGCGGCCAGCGACGAGTCGAGGTACCCGTCCGCGCCGGGCTGGATGCGCGCGTTCCGGCTCTGCTGGATGAGCGGCGGCAGCCAGCCGATTTCCATCTCGCGGCCGACGAGAACGAGCAGGTTCGCCTTGTTGAGCTTGAGCACGAAGCTCGGCTTCGGCTCGACGAAGTGCGGATCCTGATAGCCCCTGGCCAGGCTCTCGACGCTCGCCCGATCCCCGGCGACCTCCCTGGTGATCGCGGCCAGGTCTTCAGTCGTCGTGATGACGGAAATCGCTGGCGCCGAGAGCAACGGGACAGAGGCCGCGCCGGCGAGCAGGGCCGAGAACACCAGTCGATGCCGGGTTGCCACCATGTCTCTCCGTGCTAGAAGGTGTGAGCGCCGTGTGCGCCGATCGAGAACAGGCACTGGAGCAGCACTTCAGTCGCCGTGACGCCCTCCGCGTACTTCGTTCGACGAAGCTGACCGCGGATCTGGCTGAACTCGCTCGGCCAGTACGTGAGAATCGCGGACAGGCTTCGGTCCGTCAGGGAACTGTCTCGAGCGCGCTCGGCGTAATCGTAGCGCAGCCCCGCAATCCACCGGCGATCGAATTGATACTCGCCCGTCAGATACGTGCCGAATGCCCGGCTCATCCCGTCCGGCTGATCGCGCCGGCTCCAGACGACTTCCGACCGCACCAGGAGGCGCTGGTAGATGGCCCGCCTGAGAGGCCGGAATCGAAACGTCGCGTCCGCACCGAACAGGGTGGTCTTCCGCCGCTTGCCGGTCTCATTGAAACCCGACGCCACCGAGCCACCGACATCGAGGTTGCTCGACTCGCTGAGGTCGCTGTAACTCCGCAGCCGGCCGACGTAGCTCACCTGGCCGCGGGTCTCGGCGGTGAACACACCGGAATTCCCCGCATACACCTCGCCCGTGGCTTCCAGGAAGAGGAGCGGGTTCGGTACGAGCCACGCGATCGACGCGCCGGCGTCCCTGACACCCTCCTCGCCCCCGAGGAGATTCCGCATGATGAGCGGACGGTCGATCCAGGGCATCACGTGGGTGTGCATCGTGTTGACTTTCCCGAAGGCCTCTCTCAACTGTCCCGCTTTCATGACGAAGCCGCCGGGCAGCGTCAGAAACGTGATGTAGCCCTCCTCGACCTCGACTCCGTCAGGCCCGAACGACACGAAGAAATCCGCCCGGGCGTACGGATCGACGATGGCCTGGAGAGAGAGTTCCGACTCCTTCAGGCTCATCGCCGGTGTGACGTCGATGGGGTTTCTGCCCGCGGTCGCAACGAAGTTCCCGATGACCGCGATATCGGGATTGAACACCTTGGAGAGCGCCGATGTCGACGGCGTCGCCTGCCCATCCGCGGGCGCTGGGGCGGACTGCGCATTCGGTGACCCGGCGAGGCCCTGCGCGGAAGCCTGCAGGGGCGAGGCGGCATACCAGATGCAGAGCGCCGCGAGGCCGACTACTGTGCGCATCGACACCTCCCACGTGGCGGCAGGACGTGCTCTCGCCGCCGCCCGGTGACGCCAAGCCGATCGCGGCCTGGCGCGCACGCGTTCCGCCCGACGGCGTAGCCCCCTGGTCGACGTGCTGGCCGGCTCTGTCGGCAGACACGTCACAGGCAGGCTGTCTTCGTTCGGGCGCCCGATTGTCCTCGGCCGCCCGGCGCGGCGTGTCTACGGGTTCTGATTATACGTGCCGCCGATTTTCCCGACAATCCGGCTCGGTATCTCCGGTCCAGCCTGAGCGAAGGGCGCAGGCGCTATACTTTTCAGGTGATCCCTCTCAGGGACATCATCCCGTCGCGGACGACCCCGTTTGTCACGGTTGGCCTCATCGCCGTCAACGTGCTGGTGTTCCTGTATCAACAGGCGCTCTTCCCGCAATCGGCGGTGGCATTCGTCTACACGTGGGCCATGGTGCCCGCGACCTTCGCGCTCCCGACGCTTGTGACCTCGATGTTCCTGCACGGGGGCTGGCTGCACCTCATCGGCAACATGCTCTACCTCTGGATCTTCGGCGACAACGTCGAGGATCGGGTCGGCCACCTCCGGTTCGTCGTCTTCTACCTCGGCTGCGGGATCGTCGCGAGCCTCGCGCACCTGGCCAGCAGCCCGGACTCGATCGTACCGACCGTCGGCGCAAGCGGCGCCATCGCCGGCGTCATGGGCGCCTATTTCGTGCTCTATCCCCGATCGCGGATCCTGACGCTCATCCCGCTCTTCATCGTCTTCGAGATCATCGAGGTGCCGGCCGTCCTCTTTCTCGGGTTTTGGTTCGTGCTCCAGTTGCTCAACGGCCTCGGATCGCTCGGGATGGCCGACGCCGCGTCGGCAGGCATCGCCTTCTGGGCGCACATCGCGGGCTTCGCCTCCGGGGCTGCGCTGATATTCGTCTTTCGACGCCCGGAGCGCGTCCGCCCGGAATGGTGGAGCCGGTAGGCCACGGGGAATCTTGAAAGGACCTGGCATGCAGACCTTGCGGGTGCTCGCTTGGCTTCTGGTTTCGATGGCGCTCGGCGCGGGCGGAACCCGTCAGCTATCGGCGCAGAAGGTCCCGGCCGATTCGGGCGGCTACATGCACCACGTCCTCGACGTCCGCCTCGATCCGGCGACGCACCGGCTGAGCGTGACCGACGAGGTGCGGTTCCCGGCCGGCCGCATCGCGGGCAGCCGTTCGTTCGCGCTGAACGCGAAGCTGGCGATCACGCAGTCCAGGCCTCCGGTGGAGGAAGTACGCATGCCCGAGGGCCCACCCCAGACGGAGGGCCGCCAGGACTCCACGGGCGGGGTCAGACACTACGTCGTGAGGAACAGCGCGGCCTCAGCTCTGACGATCAGTTACGAAGGTTCCATCGACACGCCAGTCTCGGACGAGAAAGAGCAGTACACGCGTGGATTCCGTGAAACGTCCGGGCTCATCGACTCGAAGGGCATCTACCTCTCCGGCTCCACCGTGTGGTACCCGAAGTTCGACGACTCGCTCGTGACCTTCACCCTCAGCGCGTTCGACCCGCCCGGCTGGCACCTCATCAGCCAGGGCAACGGCACGTCTCGCGACCAGCAGGGGCGCGCCACATGGGATTCGGCGGGTGCGACAGACGAAATCTACCTCGTCGGCGGGCCGCTTCAGCTCTTCAAGGAGTCGGCCGGCCAGGTCGAGGCGCTCGTGTATCTCCACGAGCCTGAGCAGTCGCTGGCGGTGAAATACCTGGCGGCCACGGCTCAGTACATCGGGATGTACAACAAGCTGATTGGTCCGTATCCGTACGCGAAGTTCGCCCTGGTCGAGAATTTCTGGGAGACCGGGTACGGCATGCCCACCTTCACGCTGCTCGGGCCGCAGATCGTCCGCTTCCCGTTCATCATCAACTCGTCGTACCCGCACGAGATCCTCCATAACTGGTGGGGCAACTCGGTGTTTGTCGACTACGACACCGGCAACTGGTGTGAGGGCCTGACGGCCTACCTGGCGGATCATCTGATCGCCGAGCAGCGCGGAACGGGCGACGAATACCGGCGCGCGACGCTCCAGAAGTACCGCGACTACGTCAAGGCGGGACGCGACTTTCCGCTCTCGGAGTTCCGCTCGCGGGCGAGCGCCGCCGAGGAAGCGGTCGGGTACGGCAAGGCGCTGATGCTCGATCACATGCTCCGACGCAGCATCGGCGACGATGCCTTCCGGAGGTTCCTCGCGCGGTTCTACCGCGACTTCCGTGGGAGGCGGGCCGGCTTCGGGGATCTGCAGCACACGGCGGAGGCCGTCTCAGGTACCTCGCTCGCCTGGCTGTTCGACGAGCTCATTTCGCGATCCGGGGCGCCCGTGCTGGCGATCCGCATGGGCCCCTCCGCCGTGCAGGGCCGGCAAGGGGCCTACACGGTGCAAGGCACGCTCCTGCAAACGCAGACCGGCAAGCCGTATGTCCTCGACGTGCCCATCGTTGTGCAGACCGAGAAAGGCCAGGTCGACGAGGTGATCCGGCTCGGCGGACCAGCGCGCAGCTTCACTCTGAAGTCCGCGGAAAAGCCGCTGATGCTTCACGTCGACCCCAGGTTCGACCTGTTCAGAAGGCTGGATCCTCGCGAGACCCCGCCATCAATCGGCCAGATCTTCGGCGAGCCTGGGATCCTGGCCCTCCTGCCGTCGAGCGGAAGCGCGGAGGAAATCAGGAACTATCGAGAGCTGATGGCCGGGTGGCAGAGCCCGAATCACTCGATCGAGGTGAAGCTCGATTCGGAGGTGCCGGCAATCCCCGCGTCGCGCACGACGTGGCTGCTCGGGCGGACGAATCGACTCGCGGAAGGGATCTTCTCGCGGCAGGCCGGACTGACGCTCGGCCCGGACCTCGTCGAGCTCGACGACGAAAAGGTCTCGTTCTCCGGGCACACGATCGTCGTGACCGCGCGGCATCCCGACGATGTCGACAAGACGGTGGGCTGGATCGTCGTCGATCCACCTGCCGCGGGTCCGGGACTTGGGCGAAAGCTTCCCCACTACGGAAAGTACTCGTTCCTGGGTTTCGAGGGTGACGAGCCGGTCAACACGGTCAAGGGACAGTGGCAGCAGTCCGATTCGCCGTTGCGCGTCGATCTGCGCGAGCCATCGGATCGGGCCGACTCCATCGCCGCGCTCCTGCCGGACGCGCGGAAGGCGCTGGCCGAGCTGCCGCCGGCCTTTTCCGAAAGCGCGTTGGCCGGCCATGTCGGCTACCTCGCGTCTCCGGCGCTCAATGGCCGCGGGCTGGGCAGCGAGGGCCTGCGGACTGCGGCCAGCTACATCGCCGATACATTCAAGGCGATAGGCCTGAGGCCTGGAGGCGATGGCGGGTCGTACCTGCAGTCCTTCATGGTCCAGGCCGGCGAAGACGGCCAGCCGCACGAAGTCGCCAACCTCATCGGTGTGCTGCCGGGCGCCAGGCCCGAATGGAAGGACCAGACGGTCATGGTCTCGGCCCACTACGACCACCTGGGCTTCGGCTGGCCCGACGTCCACAAAGGCGATGAAGGCAAGGTCCACCCCGGCGCCGACGACAACGCGAGCGGCGTGGCGGTGCTGCTCGAGCTGGCGCGTTCGCTGGCGGGCGACGCGGCCCCGCCGCGGGCGATCGTGTTCATCGCCTTCACGGGCGAGGAGGCGGGGCGGCTCGGATCGAAGTACTACGTCGATCACCCCTTCGGCCCGCTCGACCGGATCATGGGCGTCATCAACCTCGACACGGTCGGGCGTCTTGGCCGGGACAAAGTATCGGTGCTCGGTACCGGCTCGGCCACCGAGTGGCAGCACATCTTTCGCGGGGCGGGACTGGTGACCGGCGTCGAGCCGCGCCTCGTGCCGGAATCGGCAACAGGTTCCGACCAGGCGAGCTTCACCGAGCGGGGCGTCCCGGCCGTCCAGATCTTCACCGCGGCAACCGCCGACTATCATCGGCCGAGCGACACCCCGGACAAGATCGACGCCGCAGGCCTGGCCAAGGTGGCGGCCCTGACGCGGGAAGGGGTCGCCTACCTGGCCGAGCGCCCAGAGCCGCTGACCAATACGTTGAAACCGGCATCGACGGGGGCGCCCGCCGCGCAGCCGGGCGGAGCCACTTCACCAGCCGCCGCCGGTGCGCAGCAGGCGGCTCGCCGCGTGAGCCTCGGGACCGTGCCGGACTTCGCGTTCCAGGGACCGGGCGTCCGCGTCACCGGGACGACGCCGGATTCACCGGCGGCGAAGGCGGGCATTGTCGAAGGAGACGTTCTGACATCGATCGACGGGAGATCGGTTCCCAGTCTTCAGGCATTCTCGGATATTCTCCGCACGCTCAAGCCGGGACAGACCGTGGAGGTCCTGATCCTGCGCGCGGCGAAAGAGCTGCGGCTGACAATCACCCTGGCCGAACGATGAGTTCGTGCCTGACTGCCGAGGGACGCATGCGCCCACACGTCATTCGAACGCTCGTTGCAGCACTCCTGGCCGCCGGGTTCCCGTGCGTGGCCCTCTCTCAGACCGCCCTGCACCTGCCCATCGGGGATCCCGCCCGCCGGGACAAGTCGGTGGAGATCGTGCTCGACGCGATCACCGACTCCGCGACCGGTGCCGTGCTGACGCCGTCGCAGCTCGCGGCGAAGCTCGATGAGGTCCGGCTGCTCTTCATCGGCGAAAGCCACACCGACATGGCGTTCCACCGGGTCCAGTTCCAGGTCCTGAACGAGCTCAAGAAGCGCGGCCGATCGATCCTGATCGGCCTCGAAATGTACCCGTATACCGAGCAGGCCGCCCTCGACGTGTGGAACCAGGCCAAGGAGAGCGAGCTCGACTTCCTGGGGAAATCCCAGTGGTACAAGAACTGGGGCTATCACTGGCACTACTACCGCGACATCTTCTGGTTCGCGCGTGACAACGGCATCAGGATGTTCGGCGTCAACACACCGCGCGAGGTGGTGACGGCCGTCCGGAAGAAAGGGCTCGCCAACCTGACGCCCCAGGAGCAGGCGGCGATTCCTCCGAAGATCGACACGAGCAACGAGGAGCACAAGCGCCTGTTCCGGGCCTTCTTCGCCGGCGAAGACAGCATGATGCACACGATGACGGGCGAGATGTTCGACGGGATGTTCGCGGCACAGTGCACCTGGGATGCCTCGATGGGCTACAACGCCGTCCAGGCGCTCAAGAAATACGGGGGTTCCAAGACGATCATGGTCGTGCTCATCGGGTCGGGACACGTCGCCTACGGCCTGGGCATCCAGCGCCAGGCGGCGCTCTGGTTCGACGGCAGGATGGCCTCGGTCATTCCGATGGCGATTGCCGACCCGGCCGGCCACCAGGTCAGCGAGATCCAGGCCTCCTACGCCGACTACATCTGGGGCCTCCCGCAGGAGGAGGATCCGCTCTTCCCGTCGCTCGGGTTCTCGACGCGCGAACAGGCCGGAGACACGCCGCTCGTCGTGATCGACGTGCCCAAGGACTCGCCGGGCTTCGAGGCGGGCATCAAGGTCGGCGACGTGCTCGTGTCGATGGACGGCATCCCGCTCAAGAGCCGCGAGGTGCTCAACCGGCTGATGTCGGAGCGCCGGTGGGCCGATTCGTCAGCGCTGGCCGTCAAGCGCGGAACTGAATCCCTGACGCTGACGCTCGTCTTCCGCAGGACCGCGCCGAGGGTCGTCGGAGATCCGAAGTAGCCTCGGAGGCCGATCCGCGCACGGCATGCCAGCAATCCGAACGGGCGATCCAGCCGGCTCGATCGTCTTCTACGTGTCCGGACACGGCTTCGGCCACGCTGCCCGGACAATTGAAGTCATCAACGCGCTGGGCCGGCGGCGGCCCGACGTGGCCATCGCGGTGCGCACGAGCGCGGCCCGGTGGTTGTTCGACCTCACGGCGCAGGTCCCGGTCAGGTTCCACAGCATGGTGTGCGATGCCGGCGCCGCCCAGACCGACAGCCTGCACCTGGACGCCGAAACCACCATTCGGGAGGCCGCGCGATTCCAGGATCGACTCCCCGCCCTTGCCAGGGAAGAAGCCCGCGCGCTCGACTCTCTCGGGGCGAAGGTCGTCGTCGCCGACATTCCGCCGCTCGGGTTTGCCGCGGCCTCGCTCTTCGGGATCCCGTCGGTCGGGTTGGGAAACTTCACGTGGGACTGGATCTACGAGGCGTATCCCGAGGCTGGCGCGATCGCGCCCGACCTCGGCCGGCGCATTCGGGACGACTACGCGCGCGCCTCACTGGCGCTTCGTCTGCCGATGCACGGCGGGTTCGAAGGATGGCGGTGCGAGATCGTCGACATCCCCTTCGTCGCCCGCCATTCGCGCGTGCCGCGAGCGGAGGTTCGAGAGCGGCTGGGCATCGAGGCCGGCCGCCGCATGGTGCTCGCCTCGTTCGGCGGGCTGGGAATCGCCAATCTCGATTTCGGCGCCCTCGATGGCCTGTCGGGCTACCACGTGGTCACGACGGGTCATGCGCTTGGTCGGCAGCCCCGCCCCCGTGACGGCGTGACGGTGCTCCGCGACCGTGACCTGTACGGCATGGGGCTTCATTACGAGGATCTCGTTCACGCGTCTGAGGTTGTGGTCACCAAGCCCGGCTATGGCATCATCGCCGAGTGCATCGCCAACGACACGGCGGTGGTATATACCTCGCGGGGGCGATTCATCGAGTACGATGTGCTGGTCGCGGAGATGCCCCGCTACCTCCGCTGCGAGTTCATGTCGCCGGAGGAACTTTTCGCCGGGGCCTGGCGCGGGGCCCTCGACCGCGTCCTGGCGCGGACGCCGCCGCCAGAGCGTCCGTCGACTTCGGGCGCGGAGGTCGCCGCGGAGGCGATACTCCGGGTGGCAGGACTGGCATCGTGACGACCCACCGCTCGGCGCTCAAGCGTTTCGCCTGGCTGTCGATCGCGGCGGCGATCGCCACGATCACGTTGAAGACCGCGGCCTACCTCTTCACGGGGTCTGTCGGGCTGCTCTCGGACGCCCTGGAATCGGTCGTCAACCTGGTCGGCGCCTTCATGGCGCTCGGCATGTTGACGATTGCCGCCCGGCCGGAAGACGACGACCACGCATTCGGGCATGGCAAGGCGGAGTACTTCTCGAGCGGCGTCGAGGGCACGCTCATCCTCCTCGCGGCCATCAGCATCTCCGTCGCCGCAATCCATCGCCTGTTCTGGCCGCGTGAGCTTCAGCAGCTGGGCGTCGGGCTCAGCGTCTCGGTGGCCGCATCGGTGATCAACCTCGTCGTCGCGATCGTCCTGCGGCGGGCATCCCGGCGCCACGACTCGATCACGCTCGAGGCGAACGCCCAGCACCTCTTCACCGACGTCTGGACGTCGGCCGGCGTTCTGGTGGGCGTCGGACTGGTGGCGACGACCGGACGCCAGCTCCTCGACCCGGTGACGGCGCTGCTCGTTGCCGGCAACATCTTCACCACCGGCCTCGGTATCGTTCGCAAGTCGGTGCTCGGGTTGATGGACACGGCATTGCCCGAGCACGAGATCCAGACGCTCGAGAAGACGTTCGCCAGCTATCAGGAACAGGGGATCCTCTTCCACGCGCTGAAGACGCGGCGGGCTGGTTCGCGGCGGTTCATCTCCGTGCACGTGCTGGTGCCCGGGGCGTGGACCGTCCACGACGGCCATCAGTGGCTCGAGCGAATCGAGGCGGACATCAGGCGGGCGCTTCCGGGCATCCACGTCATCACGCACCTCGAGTCACTCGATGACCCCGCGGCGTGGGATGACATCTCTCTCGATCGGGACGAACCGGAAGGGCGGTCGACTCACGCAGTCGAGGCGGGCGGACCTAGTCGCCGTTCTTGAGGCAGGTCACGAGCGACCACATCCGGGGGAAGTTCACCTTCTCGATGGAAACCGGCTGCAGCTGGGCCTGGGCCAGGAATCCGGGCAGGTCGAGGTCGCACTTGAACCCGGCGTGGATGGTCAAGGGCGAGATCAACCGCTCGATCCGCGAGACGATCGGATTCGGGCTCCTGAAGTGATTCAGCACGACGATCCGGCCGCCCGTGCGGCACACCCGCCGCATTTCGTTGGCAACGGCCACCGGATCGGGAACGACGCTGATCACATACGGGGCATAGACGATATCGAACGATTCGTCGGCGAAATCGAGGCGGGTCGCGTCCATCTCGAACAGGCGGACGTTGGTCAGCCCTTTCTTCTCGACGCGCTCCCGGGCCTTGTCGAGCATGGACGCCGAGAGGTCGATGCCGGTCACGGTACAGTGGGCGGGATAGAGCCCGACGTTGATGCCGGTGCCGACGCCCACTTCGAGGACGCGGTCACGCGGCTGGATCGCCATCCGGTCGAGCGCGCGGAGGCGGCCCGGGTGCAATGCCGGTCCGAATATCAGGTCGTAGACTGACGCGAGCTTCTCGTAGACGCCCTCCACGAAGTCGGTTTCGACATCGGTCACCGACAGCGTACGCGTCAGGGCGTCGGCCGAGGGCAGCAGTTCACGTTCGGTGCGCGGCGGCGGTTGCTCGAACAAGGACAACGACATCGTACGAGTTCTCCAGGTCGACCCGGCCTGCTTCTGATTCGATGGGCCTTTCGGACTATATACCCGCGCGTCCGCCCGAACAAGCATTGAGCGAACGTGCGGCATCGCACGTTTTCGGGCTCCGGCGCCGCTCCGGGCGCATCGCCGGGGCGGTCAGGTCTCGACCCGCTCGTATTTCCACGTCTCGAGGTTCACGATCAGGTACGACGTCGACACCGGATCGAGGCCGATCGAGCGGACACCCTGCCTGACCTCGTCGCTGAACTGGTGGTGATGGCCCGAGAGGTGCAGCCTCGGGTGCATCGTCGCGAGGATCTCGTTGATCGGCGTCTTGCCGACATCGTGAATGCGCCCGCGGACTTCGACGTGGAACGGGCGCGCGGCCTCGTGTGTCAGCAGCAGTTCGACGCCGGTGAGGCGCTTGCACGCATCGACTTCCGCCCGCACGAAATGGCGCCGCTTGTCGTCGCGCACGAGCGGCGGGAGGCCGCCGGGGCCCGCCGACGGCACCCTGGGCCGCGGCAATTCGTTCGGCGCCTTCTCGTACCACGTGGGCGCCAGCGTGCCGCCGAGGCCGACCGCGCGGATCGGCCCCACCGATGTGACCACCGCGTTCGGCATGTAGTGCAGGTTCGGGACCTGGCGCTCGCCTGAGAGCATGCCGGCGATGAACTCGAGGTTGTCGTTGTTGCCCTTGATCCAGTAGAGCGGGAACGGCAGCGGCTCGTAGCGGCCGTGGTCGTCGCCGAGGTCGCCGACCGACACCCAGAGCCGGATGTCAGGATGCCGATTGGCAATCACCCGCAGCGACTCGAAGTCGCCGTGCACGTCGCCGACCGCGCCCAGCATGACCACGGCGGTTCTTGAGCGGTGGCCCTACTGTGAGGTCGGCGCGGCGGAAGGCACGAGCAGATCGGACTTGTCCCACACGAAGTCCGCCTTGCTGTAGACCGCCAGCTCGTAGTCCTTGCCCATGAAGATCGCGGAAACCGGGCACGCTTCCTCGCAGAAGCCGCAGAAGATGCAGCGCACCTTGTTGATCTGGTAGGTCCGCGCATAGCGTGGCCCAGCCGCGACTGAGCCGTCGTTCTCGGCCGCCTCGAGATAGATCGCGTCCGCCGGGCACGCGACCGCGCACAGGCCGCAGGCGACGCACTTCTCGAGACCGTTCTCATCGCGCATCAGCACCTGCTTGCCGCGGTACTTCGGGAACACCGGGACCTTCTGTTCCGGGTAGTTCACCGTGATCGCCGGCTTGAAGAGGTGCTTCAGAGTTGTCGCAAAACCCACCACAAGGGGACGGATCACGTCGGGCCTCCGTGCCTTCAGCCATCCTCACACGTTGCGGCCAGGAGATGTCTGACCGATTTCAATCATAGCACGCGGCCACCATCGTCAAAGCCGGACGGAATGGCGCGCGGGGCCGCCCGGGTTTCGGTTTGACCCTCGATAGCGATACAATTCGGGATGTCACTGAAGAGGTGATCGATTCGTCCAGTGCAGGGACGCCTCGCGAGCCTCGAGACATGTCGTGGCGCGGTCCGCGGCGAGGTCCGATCCCGGACGCGACCGGTCACCGGCAGTTCGAGCAAGGAGAACGTGCCTTGGGTCAGTGGGACGATCAACCCGAGAACGAAGAACGCCCGGTCGAAACCGGGTCCCCTTCCTCCCCGATCGATCAGCCGAGCGGCTGGCCGGGAGCTCCGCAGCCGGTCGGCGGCACCGCTGCCGATCCGTTCGCCCCGCCGCCCTCCGCACAATCGGGCTGGCCGGGCGCTGAGCCACCCGCACCCTCTCAGCCTTCCGCCCTGCCGTCCGGTTCGCCCGTGGCGCACCGGGCCGCGGCGATCCGCGACGAGCTGTTCGCGTGGGTGAAAACCCTGTTCTCGGCCGCCGTCTACGCAACGCTCATCGTCACCTTCGGCTTCCAGGTGGCCCGCGTCGAGGGCATGAGCATGGCCCCGACGCTCGAGGACCAGGACCGGCTGATCGTGAACAAGCTGATCTACCGGCTCAGTCCGCCGCGGCGCGGCGACATCGTGATGCTCTACTACCCGCTCAACCCCGACAAGTCGTTCGTCAAGCGGGTCGTGGCCGAGGAGGCCGACACGGTTCGCATCATCGACGGCCGCGTGTATGTGAACGACCTCCCCGTCGACGACAGTTTCGTGCCGCCGGAGTACCAGAGCCACGACAACCTCGGGCCGATGGTCGTGCAGGAGGGGTACTACTTCGTGATGGGCGACCATCGGAACAACAGCTCCGACAGCCGGCACTGGGGGCTCGTCCCGAAGAAATACATCATCGGCAAGGTGCAGGTCCGGTGGTGGCCGATGCCGAAGGCCAAGGTGTTCTAGCCGCCCCGCGCGTACAGCGCCTCGATCGTCGAAGCCCACTGCCGCTCGACAATCTGGCGCCTGAGTTTCATGGTCGGCGTCAGCTCGCCGCCTTCAACCGACAACTCGGACGGAAGCAGCGCCATCCGCTTGATTCGCTCGAATTGCGCGAGGTCGAGGTTGACTTCGTCGAGGAGCGCCTGGTAGCGCGCGATGATGTCGGCCCGTCCGACCAGCTGCTCGCGCGTTCCGGGCGCCGCGCCGCTCCGCTTGAGAAGACCCTCCAGCACCGCAAAATCGGGGACGATCAGCGCGGCGGGGAAATTGCGCCGGTCGCCGACGATGATGGCCTCCTGGACGATCGGGCTTGACTTGAGGCGCATCTCGATCGGCTGGGGGGCGATGTTCTTGCCCCCGGCCGTGATGATGAGATCCTTCTTGCGGTCGGTGATCGTGAGGAACCCATCGCGATCGACGCTGCCGACATCGCCGGTATGGAACCATCCGTCGCGGAGCGCTTCGCGCGTGTCTTCGGGCAGGTGATAGTAGCCGGCCATGATGTTCGGACCGCGCGCCAGGATCTCCCCGTCATCCGCGATCGTGATCTCGATGCCCGGCAGCGGCCGCCCCACGGTCCCGACGCGAAACGCCCGCGGGCAGTTCAGCGTGAGCACCGGAGACGTCTCCGTGAGGCCGTACCCCTCGAAGATGGGCATTCCGATCGAATAGCAGAACTCCGACGTCTGGCGCGCGAGCGGCGCGCTGCCCGACAGCACGAAGCGAAGGCGGCCCCCGGTTCGCGCCCGGATCTTTTTCAGCACGAGGAGGTTGGCCACGAACCGCTTCGCCGCGATCCAGGGGCCGGGACGCCGGCCCTCGAGCCGGGCGGCCACCTCGTTCCGCCCGGCCCCGAGCGCCCACTCGAAGAGCCGGCGCTGAAGCCGCGGCAGGCGCCCGGCGGTCTCGAGGACCGCGGCATGGAA
Organism: uncultured Acidobacteriota bacterium; assembly: GCA_963695795.1. Lineage (GTDB taxonomy): Bacteria > Acidobacteriota > Vicinamibacteria > Vicinamibacterales > JAKQTR01 > CAVOHU01. The sequence continues at coordinate 245,519 of CAVOHU010000007.1, forward strand.
CTTCTCGAAGACTCTCGGCACGCCCACCATCACCGTCGGCGCGACGCGCGCGAGATCCCGCGCCACCGTCTGCAGGGATTCGGCGTAGCTGACCGGCACGCCGTCGTGGAGGTACCGATAGAGCGCCATCCGTTCGAGCGTGTGGCTCAGCGGGAGAAACGAGTACGCCACGTCGTGATCGTCGAGCACGAAGGCGTATTTGGTCGCGATGAGATTCGAGAGGATGTTGGCGTGCGTCAGCACGACGCCCTTCGGCGCGCCCGAGGTCCCGGACGTATAGATGATGGTCGCGACCTCCGACGGCGCAATCGATCGGACGGCCGCATCGAAGCGAGCGAGGCTCCCGGGATCGTGCTGGAGCATGGCGCGCCCCTGGCCCAGGACCTCGGGCCAGCCGCGCACGGGGACGCGACCGCTGGCGCCCGCCCGATCGTTCGTGTCGATGACGATGAGCGACTCGAGGCGCGGGAGCTGCGAGGCTACGCTCTGGATCTTCGCGGCTTGTTGTGAGTCCGACACGACGGCCACGCGCGCGGCGCTGTCCGCCAGGATCTCCCGGGTCTGCGACGCCGAGAGCGTCGGGTAGACGGGGACGGTGACGGCGCCGGCCATCAGGATCGCAAAATCCGTCAGCGTCCATTCCGGCCGGCTGTCCGAGATGATGGCCACGCGGTCGCCGGCCTGCGCCCCCAGAGCGCCGAGACCCAGGCTGAACGCCCGGGAGATCTCGAGCACCTCGGCACTCGAAACATCGCGGGACCCGTCAGCCAGGCACCGGCGCAGCTGCGCAGGGTGTTGGAACTGCGAGGCGACGCGGAACGGCAGGTCGGCAAGAGTCCGGACCCCGGGCCGCTCGTCAGTGTGTTGGTTCATGACGTGAAGCGTCCGTCTCACGCTAGAACAGGCGCCCGATCCCCGTCAATCGTACGAACGTCCCGTCCGGGATTCCCAGTCAGTACCCGGCCTCGCGGTCGACCTGATTCGCCAGCGCGCCACCCCGCAAGTACGCGTCGAGGTTCGACGCGAACACCTCCAGCGCGGCGTCCCAGTAGCCCTGTCGAAATCCGCCCACGTGGGGGCTGACGACCACGTTCGGCATCGTCCACAACGGGCTCGCGGCGTCGAGCGGCTCGTGTTCGAAGACGTCCAGACCGGCGCCGGCGATGGTTCCGCTCCTCAGCGCGTCGACCAGATCCGATTCGCGGACCATCTTGCCGCGCGCGACGTTCACGAGCCACGACGTCCGCTTCATCCATGCGAGCTCGCGACTGCCGACGAGGTTCCGCGTCTCGGCCGTCAGCGGCGCGGCGAGCATGACCGCGTCCGCTTCGCGAAGCAGCGCTTCAAGCGCTTCTGCGCCGACGACGTGATCGACAAACGGCGGCCGGGGGAGGGCCGGGCGGCGTCGCGCCGCGATGACGCGCATGCCGAGCGCGGACCCTATCCGCGCCATCTGCTGGCCTATCGCGCCGATCCCCACGATGCCGAGGCACGATCCCTGGAGCACCGGCAGCGACGAGAGCTCGTCCTGCGCCCAGACGCGCGCGGCCTGCCGGCGAACCGCCGTCCCGATCCCGCGGCTGAGCGAGAAGAGCAGGGCGAAGGCATGTTCGGCGACGGCGACCGCGGCAATCCCGCGCGAGTTCGTGAGGAGCACATCGCTCGTGCGGACCTCCGGGAAGAGCATGCTGCCCACGCCTGCCGCGGGGCTATGGATCCAGCGGAGGTTCCGGGCCACGGCGAAGGCCGGCGGCGTGAGGCACGAAGTGAACGCCACCTCCGCATCGGGAATGAACCTCACCATCGACTGCTCGTCCGGCGCGTAAAGGAAGCGGGCGCCCGGAAACCGGCGGCGGAGTTCTTCGACCTTTCCGGCGGGAAACGTCCACGCGACATTCTCGCTGAAGATGGCGACCAGGACCGTGATCATCGGCCCCGGGGCCTCGTCCACGTGCCGGACCGGCCGCCGCGTTTTTCGATCAGGCGGATCTTCCCGATCACGACTCCCCTGTCCACGGCCTTGACCATGTCGTAGATGGTCAGCGCCGCGACGGCCACCGCAGTGAGCGCCTCCATCTCGACGCCGGTCGGTCCCGTGGTCCGGACGCTCGCCTGTATCTCGTACCCGTCGGGGCGCGCTTCCAGTTCGACATCGCAGTGGCTGATCGCCAGCGGATGGCACAGCGGGATGAGGTCGCTCGTCCGCTTGGCGGCCATGATGCCAGCCAGCCGGGCGGACACGAGCGGATCGCCCTTGCCGATCCGGCCCGTTCGAATCATCCGCAACGTCGCGCCGGACAGGCGGACGTGCCCTCGTGCGATCGCCAACCGCGCGGTGTCGGGCTTGGCCGACACGTCCACCATCTTGGGTCGGCCCATGCGATCGACGTGCGAGAGACGCGGCCTGGCAGGCTTCTCGTTCCCCATGGCTCGGCGGCCCATGATCTTAGGGTTGCGCAGCGGCGAAGGTCAAGGCGGGCTGGCACGGCCCGCACTGCTTGAGACGCGCGCACATCCGGGTGGGTCCCCGGCATGAAGCCGTGCCGATTGCGGGCGGATTGACGCGGCCGCGTCATGCTAAGATGCGCCGCATGAGTCAGACCTCAACGACCCAATCCCCCCCCTCCGATCCGGGCTACAAACCCTACGTCAGCGCCGACATGAACCAGCGGGAGTTCACGATTCGCGCGCTCGTCCTCGGCCTCCTCATGTGCGTGGTGCTCGGCGCGGCCAACGCGTACCTCGGCCTGCGCGCCGGCATGACCATCGCGGCGACCTATCCGGCCGCGGTCATCGGCATGGCCGTGCTGCGCCTCTCCAAGGGCAGCCTGCTCGAGGAGAACTTCGCGCGAACCGTCGGCTCGATCGGCGAGTCGGTGGCCGCGGGTGCCATCTTCACGCTCCCGGCGTTCGTCATCCTCAAGCTCTGGAGCTTCGACCGCGAGCACTTCTGGAACGAGTACTTCCTCTCCGCAGCGCTGATGATTCTCGGCGGCACACTCGGCATCATGTTCGTCACCGTGCTGCGCCGGGTGATGGTCGAGGACCGCGGTCTGCCGTTCCCCGAATCGGTGGCGGCCTCCGAGATCCACAAGGCCGGCCAGAAGGGCGCCGAAGCCGCGCTCCAGCTCTTCCGCGCGATGGGCGTCGGGGCCGTCGTGAAGCTGCTCGACGGGTTCGGGATCTTCCGCGCCTCGAACGAGGCCGCGGTCGGCATCGGCACGGTCAAGCAGACCTTCGTGCGCCTTGGCCTCGGCGACAACGCCGCCGAAGGCCGTGACCGGCGGCGTGACGCACTTCTCGGCGCCTGACATCACGCCAGCCTACTTCGGCGTCGGCTACATCATCGGCCCCGAGCTCGGATCGCTCAACTTCGCCGGCGGCCTCCTGGCATGGGGCCTGCTCGTCCCGACGCTCGTCTACTTCCTCGGGCCGGGACTGATCGATCAGTACGTCGCACTCAGGGGCAGCGAGGATGCGGCGTGGGCCTCGATGGTCGTCGATCTCTGGAAGTTCATCGTCCGCCCGATTGCCGTCGGCGGCATGCTGGTTGGCGCGTGCTACACGCTCTACAAGATGCGGAAGAACCTCATCGGCGGCGTCAAGCGCAGCATCGCGGACGTCAAGAAGTCGGCGACGGCGCAGGTGCAGACCCTGCGGACCGAGCAGGATCTCAACCTGAAGGTCGTCGGCCTGGGCGTGCTCGTCATCATCGTCCTGACGACGGCGCTCTATTTCTACTTCACCAACGCGATTGGCGCCGCGATCCTGGCGGCGATCGTGATGCTCGTCACCGGTTTCTTCTTCGCCGCCGTGTCGGGCAACCTGGTCGGGATGATCGGCTCGTCCAACAACCCGCTGTCCGGCCTGACGCTGACGACGACCATCATCGCCGCGCTCACCATGGTCATTGTCGGGATGAAGGGGATCGAGGGCGTGGCCGCGGTGCTCGGCGTCGCGGCGGTCGGCTGCGTGTCGGCGGCCGTCGCCGGCGAGATGCTGCAAGACCTCAAGGTCGGACACATTCTCGGCGGCACGCCGTGGCGGATGCAGGTCGGCGACCTGATTGGCGTTGTCTTCGCTGGCCTCGTGATGTTCTTCCCGCTCTACATGATGCACACGTCTGATGTGGCCCAGTTCGGCGCCGCCGGCGGCTTTGGCGGCAGGACCTATACCGCGCCGCAGGCCGGCCTGATGGCGGCGCTCTCGCAGGGCATCGTGCGAGGCGAGATGGCGTGGCCGCTCGTTATCGTCGGGATCGCCCTGGGCATTTCGCTCATCATGATCAAGGTGCGGAGCCCCATGCTCTTCTCGGTGGGGATGTACCTCCCGCTCGGCACGACCTTCGCGATCTTCTGCGGCGGCATGGTCCGCGGCGTCGTAGACCGGATCAGGACCAAGCGCGGCTACAACGACGCGCAGAAGGCGCGGGTCGAGAACGCCGGAGTCCTGGCGGCCTCGGGTCTCATCGCGGGGGAGGCGCTCATCGGGCTCTTCATTGCCGCGGTGGTCGGTTTGAGATCGGAGCACGCCTTCTGGAGCGTGAGCGGTTTCGCCGACATCGCGCCCTGGATGGCCATCCCCGTGGCGGCGTTCCTGGTGTGGTATCTCGTGGCGATTCCGCTTCGCAAGGCCGGTGCGGCTGACGAGCCGGCTCCTCCGACAGCGGTCATGTAAACGGGAGTCGGGTCGTGCCCGACGTGATCGACTCTTCGGCTCACCGCGCGCGGTTCACGAGACGGGCGTTGCGCATCGGATGCGCGGCGCCCGTCCTCGCGTTTCTCGCCGCAACGTCCACGGCGGCCCCGCCGGGCGACGGAATCGTCCTCACGCACGTCGCCGCCATCGTGTCGCAGCCTGCCTTCTACGCCGGAAAAACGGTCAGAGTCCAGGGTGCCATCGCCGCGACCGGCGAGCGCTGGCGAATCGAGGGCCTTGGAGGCGCCGGGCTGATCCTGGTCGCTCCCGGCATCCCGTTGGCGGCGGGCCGGATGGACGTCGTCGGCCAGATCCTGGATATCGGAGCACTAAGCCGGGACGACCCGCGGTTCGCCGTGCCAAGCATCCGCGCTCTCCTTCCCTCGGGCGGCGAGAACTGGCCTGAACGAGGCGAGCTGGTCGTCTGCGTCGCGCAGAGCGTCTCCGCAGCCCAGAACTTTCCGGCGCCCTCGCTGACCGCAATCGTGCTGGATCCCGCCAGGTATCTCGAGTCCAGCGTGACGATTGTGGGACAGTTCCACGGCCGCAACCTGCTCGGCGAGCTGCCGGGCGGCGTCGGGTTCGACAAATCGGAGTTCGTCCTGTCGAACCTCGGCGCGGCAATCTGGGTGCTGGGGCTCCGCCCGCGCGGCCAGGGATTCAATCTCGACCCGGCGAGCCGTTCAGACATGAGCAAGTGGCTCGAGGTCCAGGGCACCGTGCGCCATCGAGGCGGTGTGCTCTGGATCGATGGCCGGCAAATTGCCCTCACGCGCCAGCCTCCTCCTGCGCCGCCTCCGGTGCTGACGCCGCCCGCGCCGACGGCCCCGCCGGAGGTGCTCTTCAGTTTGCCGTCCGAGAACGAAACTGACGTTTCGTCCTCCACCGCTGTGCGCATCCAGGTGTCCCGTCCGCTCGATCCGGCGACCTTCGAAGGCCACATCAGGATTGCGTACGAACCGCCGCCGCGGGGCGGCGGTGAGGGCGCGCCCGCGGAGGCGCCAGGCTTCGTGGCGGCGTGGGACCCCGTGAACCGCGTGGTCGAGATTCGCTTCCTTCAGCCGCTCCTGCGGTTTCGAACCGTCCGCGTCGAATTGGCCGGCGGCATTCTCGGGGCCGACAAGGCACCGCTGACACCGTGGAGCCTCCGATTCTCGGTCGGAGGCCGTCTACGGGATGATTCGGAACGGCGCCATGACCAACTCCTGCCGCTCGTTGGTCCTGGCTGAAACCCGCACGAGGTAGTCGCCCGCCGAGAGCGGCGAAAGCGCGACCTCCGCTCGAATCCACCTCACGCCGTCCTCTTCCCTGAAGTTTACGGCGACGGGAACGGCGAGCGGACTCCCGGTTTTGCCGAGCAGCGCCCCGCTCAACTCGGTAAACGGATCCGAGACGCTGAAGTCGACCACGAGAGTTTCCGATCGATGGTACCGGAGATCCGCGGTGGCTTGGGGCGTGGCGGACGCCCCGCTCCCCTTTCGGAGATACACCGGCTGGCCGATTGCGGGCCGATCGACTGCTGGGGGCGGATCGAGCGCGAACCGGATCGTGTCGGTGATCGGCAGGCCGCCAGCCTCCGGGCGGATCCTGACCTTCATCGCGTACTGGCCGGGGTCCAGCCAGACATCACCGCTCGTTCGCGGAAATCGCGTGAGAAAACGGCCGGTTCCGGCGGGCACCGCCACGGTGAAGGTCGCAACCTGCTCGCCGGACTCACGCGTCAGCACGACCTCGGCGCTCGCTCCCTTGCTCCAATCTTCCCCCGGCCTGCGCGTGTCGATCTCTCCGACCACCCAGAGCGCCGGCTCGGCCCGCCCTGCCTTCGCGGTGGGGACGCCGGCGGGCTTCCACCAACCTGGCGCCACGGCCAGCCGGAACAGTGCATCGGCGCGAATTGACTCCAGCCTGCCGACCTCGCGCGCCAAGGGCGCCGACTCGGCTGCGGCGGGCCCGGCCGAGGCGGCGAGCGCCCGCGCCGCGACTTCCGCTTCGGTGGGCGCCTGGTAACCGCGCCGCGCTCGGATGTTCACGCCGGGACGCTTCGACCGGACCTTGATCGTGCGATAGCGCCCGTCGAGCTTCCCGTTGGTCGAGCTGTAGCCGATGAGATAGTACGACGTCAAATCCGAGACCACCCGCCGGATCCCGGTGTCGAGGTCGTTCGTGTTGACCACCGCCAGGCCGTCCGTATTGTCGGCCAGCGTGAGGAGCGAATCGACCCGGCTCTTGGCCCGGTCCATGTCGACGGTCAGGGGCGGCGGCGGGGCCGGCCCCATGGGGCTGTCGAAGACCGTGAGCCCCTTCGGGTTGATCGGGTAGAAGCTCGCGTTGGCGCGGTTGGCCTCGCCGAGCAGGCTTCTGAACCGGCGCTCGTCGTCGAGCATGGAGAGCGCGACGCGATCCTGTTCGCACTGAGCCGCGATTCCGGCGCCCGGGTTGCGCGGGTCCGTGCGCGTGGGACGCCCGTCCGGACCGACAAAGATCCCGGTCGGCGCCGGGCGGTCCGATGCGTTCATGAGCGCCGGATCCGGACGGAACAGGAGCCACCCTTCGGTGATCGCGAGGATGGCCTTGCGTTCCTCTCGGATGCCTTCCAGATGCACGACGGTGTCCGAGAGCGCTTCGAGGGTCATGCTCTCGCGCCGCCGGTCGATCAGCGGCTCGGCGCCCTCTCTTCCAAAGCAGTGCTCGTAGAGCTGCTCGGTCGGGTCGGTCTTGATCAGGTATCCGCGCTCGCCCCACCAGGGATTCTTCAGCAGGAGATTGCCTATGGTATCGGTGCGCCGCGTGAACGTGATCTCCGATGCCGACATGAGCGGCGTCATCACGGCCACGAGGTCGTCCGGGCCAATGACGCGATCGAGCAGGCGGAGGAGCGGCCCCTCGATGTACCGATCGGACGCCTTGGTCACGTGCCACGTGTCGAGAAACAGCACGAAGACCCGGCTTCGCGGGTCGGCGGCCATCAAGTTGCCCTCGCGGGGCGAGCGCGGCTCCACGCGGTCGGCCGCCGGGCCTCCGCTGCGGATGACGACGTGCTCGAAGGTGTCGACGATCTGGGGAACGCCGTCCTCGAGGACCTCGAATTCGTCCTTCCGCATGTCCTGCACTGCGGCGTCGTTGCGCGTCGCGTAGACGTCGACGCGGACGAAGTTCGCCCCCGCCCGGAAGACCGGCTGGCGTTGCGGCTGATCCGATCCGGTCGGCTGCGCCCCCTGGCCCGTGGTGGAGGGGGGCTTGGCCGGCGGTGCCTGCGGTGGCGGCTGGGCGCCGGCCACGGTGTGAGCAGCCGCGGCGAAACCGATGGCAAGTCCCAGGGCCATGAGGAAGCGAGACTGGACCTTGGGAATCGGACGCATGGCGAGAGGCCGTATCGCGAACGTGACCATGGGATGTCTCCCGTGCAGTGACCGGCTCGCCAGGCAGGCGCGACAATCGTATCCCGGGCGGCGGGGTAAGAAAAGCGATGGCCCGACCTGGGCGTCACCGGGTCGGGCCAGACTGTACGTAGCGGCGTGTCGGGCCGGCGCGGCTTCCGCCCCGGCAGGGTTGTCTCAGGAGGCGCGCATCGGCCTCCGGACCGGCGCCGGCGCCTTGGCGGTTTCCTTCACGGCCTTGGCGCGAGCCGCGATCTTCACGCGCGTCGACAGGCACCGGTCGAGGGCCTGGTCGAGCCGCGACTCAATGGTCGTCGAGGTTTCGCGTACGACTTCGGAAACCTCGCTGATGATCAGGAATCGGGCCCGGTCGAGCATCCGCTTCTCGCGGAACGACAGGCTCTTGGACTTGCTGAGCAGCGTCAGGCTCTTCAGCACGTCGGCCACGTCGTAGATGGAGCCGGTGCGCATCTTCTCGGAGTTGTCCTTGAAGCGCCCCTTCCAGTTCTGCTGCGCGTCGATCTTGCCGTCGCCGAGCAGTTTGAACAGCCGATCGACCTCGCCGTCGTCGATGGCCCGCCGGAGTCCGACGCCATCCACGTTGCTGAGAGGCACGAGCACCGTGGTGTCGTTGGCCGCGATGCGCAGATGATAAAACCCGCAGGTGGTGCCCAGAATGGTCTTGTCCTCGATTCGTTCGACAATGCCAAGACCATGATTTGGGTAGATGACCTTGTCGCCGACCTCAAATGTCACTGGGAATCCTCGCTTGTCTGGAGTTGCAGCAGATGGTCCGGAGCGCCGAGGGTGCGTCGAACAGATCGATTATACCCGACCGCTGACGAAACTGCAACGGATTTGGCCTGAAAACGGCCATGATTCGCCGTCCGTTCGCCCGTCTGTTGTTCGCACAACCTGTATCGATTCAACCCTTTACGCTCCTGTCGCGGCGGCTGGCGAGAGACCGCCCGCCTCTAGCCCTTGGCGGACCGATTGGCACGGCATCGGCCCGAGGACTCGACCCGGACAGCCCTCGCCCTCTGCCAACCTGACGGCCCGGACCCCGAGGCGGTGTCGGCAGAAGCTCCCGGGGCGACGGTCTTCCGATAAAATAACTAGGAGTACCAGACTGGACGGACGATTCCGCCAAAGGAGTGCTGAGATGAACCGTACGCTACGCCGAGTCGTCGCCCCGATGCTCCCGGCTGCCGGGATCGCGCTCGCTCTCGTGATCGCGACCCACGCCCAGCAGCAGGACGGCAAGGCGCCGCCGATGTCCAAGGAGCAGCAGGCGATGATGGACGCCATGACGAAGGCCATGACGCCGGGCAAGAACCACCAGTTGCTCGGGTCGCTGGCCGGTCAGTGGCAGTTCTCGACGAAGATGTGGATGGATCCGGCCGCGCCGCCGGCACAGTCGACCGGCAGCGCGCTCTACGAACCCATCATGGGCGGCCGCTACCTCAAGGGCACCTACAAGGGCGACATGATGGGCATGCCGTTCGAAGGCGTCGGGGTCGAGGGGTACGACAACGTGACGGGCAAGTTCCAGGCGACCTGGATCGACAACATGGGCACCAGCATCACGTTCATGTCGGGCAAGTACGATCCCGCCACCAAGACCATCACGTTCATGGGTGAGATGCCCGACGTGATGAAGCCGATGACCAACGTCAAGATCCGCCAGGTGATCCGGCTCGTCGACAACGATCACCACGACATGGCATGGTACGAGACGCGCAACGGCAAGGAAGTGAAGACGATGGAGATCAACTACACGAGGAGCAAGTAAGGGGGGCCTCCCCGCGCGGCGCGGCCACGGGAGTGGACGGCACGACCGGGTTGCATGTCGGGCGGGCCGTGGAGTTCCGTAAGACTCGCGGCTCGCTCGAAGGACAACCGTGGAACCCGCCCTGAACCCTGCGCTATACTGGCCGTTCTGTCAGCGCGCCCAAGCGTCCTGATGTGCCGGAGTGGCGAAACTGGCAGACGCGCGGGACTCAAAATCCCGTGGGGTTCACCCCCCGTGTGGGTTCAATTCCCTCCTCCGGCACCACTCGACTCAGTCGCTGCGCTCCTTCGCTCGTGGCAGGCCATTCGACTGAGTCGAGTGGTGTCCCGAGCGACTCATTGAAGCCTGGGAGTCGAGGGGCGCCATTGTCGGCCTCGCTCATGGCAAGCCAGCCGACTCTCGCGAAGGCGGACCGCCCAGCCAGACAACACTCGAGGGGATGGGTCACCCCATTCAATTCAGTGAGCCACAGTCCGGCCTTTCGTGTATCGTCTCGGCATGCGAATCTCGATATTGCTACTTGCGGTTACTCTCTCGATCGCACCCTCGCCGCAGCGCCCGCAGTCGCAGAGCGTCCCAGCATGCACGACGGCCTCTGCGGCGTGCACGGAGTGGGTCACGATCGGCGGCGGACCCGGACGGGCGATGGTCTATCGCAGCTACGCGCTCGATGCGCCCAACAGTCGGGTCACTCGGGCGCTCATCATGGTTCACGGCACGGGTCGCAACGCCGACCATTACTTTCTGACGTCCATGTCGGCTGCGTTCCTGGCGGGCGCGTTGGAAGACACGCTGGTCGTGGCGCCGCACATGATCGATGCGTCGGATCGTGCCGAGCCGAATGAGGTTGTCTGGCAGTCAAGTTGGCGCACAGGCGGTCCGTCGCGCGCCGACGCGTCGGTGACCGCGTTCGATTTCGCGGATGAAATCCTCCGCAAGCTCGCGAAGAAGGCGGTGTTTCCGAACCTGCAGCACATCGTGGTGGCGGGACATTCCGCCGGGGGCCAGTTCGCCAACCGCTACGCGATGTCGAACAAGGTGCACGGCACGCTCGGCGTGCAGGTGAGTTACGTCGTCGCCAATCCTTCGAGCTACGCGTGGCCGAGCGCGGTGCGCCCGCTGCCGCAGGACGACGCGGATCCCGCCACGGCGAAGGACGGATGGAATCTGTCGCCGAGTGCCAACCCGCTGCCGCCGCACACGAAGTTCACGTTTGGCCCGTTCGACGCGACCAAGGCGCCAAACTACAACACCTGGCCCGCGGGGCTCGAGAAGCGGACCGGCTACACAGCCGGGATGAGCGACGACCAGCTCAGGAAGCAGCTCGTCGAGCGGCCGACGACGTTCCTGCTCGGCCAGGTCGACACGTTGCCGCTCGGCGGTTTCGACAGTTCGCCAACGGCCATGGCGCAGGGTCCGACGCGCCGCGCGCGCGGCGAGGCGTATGTCAAGTACGTCAACGAGCAACTTGGCGCGAAGCACGGGATCATCATCGTGCCCGAATGCGGCCACAACGATCGGTGCATGTACACGACCGGCATCGTCTTTCCGCACATCTTTCCGGGCGCGGCGGTAACTAAGTGAAGCGTCGCTATCTCGCGGCCGGGTTGCTCTTCCAGAACTCGATGAACGCCGCCAGGTCCTGGTTGAACTGCTCCGGGTGCTCCCGGTACATGAAGTGGCCGCCCTTGTTGACGATCGTCATCTTCACGCGCGGATTCTTCGCCCCGACGATCTCGAAGAAGTCGAGCTCGCCGTAGAGACTCGCCATTCCCTCCTTCAGGTTCCAGTCGAGGACGTCCTGCTTGCCGCCGTACATGAGAATCGGCACCTGCGGGACGCCCTCCTTGCGGGCCCGGTCCCACGCGCGCTGGCGGTAGGCCGCCGTCTCGGCCTCGTTCGTGCTCCCAGCGACCCTCGCGCGCGAGGGCGAATCCGGCAGGTTCACCATGTAGTCGTCGGCAGTCCAGAACTCGTCATCGAACGTGTCTGAGTCGTACCCCAGTGCGGCCACCCGGCACTTCCGGCCCTCCCACGTCGCCTGGTCCGGGCACTTGTCGAGCGCCGGCTGCAGCCGCGTCGGCCCTTCGCCGGGACGAAGCATCGCGGGACCGTGCGCGACGACGGTGAGCGTCTTCACAAGTTCCGGATGCTCCACGGCAACGTAGAAGGCGATCGCGCCGCCAGCCGAGTGCCCCACCAGGTGAACGGGCCCGAGGTTCAGCGTCTGGATGAACCGGGTGATGAACGCGACCTGCGCCGGGTTGTCGTACCTGCCGTCCTTGGGCCTGGCGGTCATGCCCGAGCCAAGCCGGTCCATCGCGAAAACGTGGAAGCGGGTGGCCAGGCCGGGGATGTTGCGCGACCAGACATTCGCGCCGGCCGTCGAGCCGCCGTGGAGGAGCACCATCGGCTCGCCCCGGCCGTACTCGTAGAACCTCGTTCGCACGCCGCCCGCGTTCATGAACTTCGCGGCGAGACCGCCAACCGACCCATCCGGATCGGGCCGTGGCGCCATCGGCGGCACCGCCTCCGGGTGGTCCTTCCAGTGATCCAGGAATCCGATCAGGTCCCGGTTGAAGCGGTCGACATGTTCTCGGTACATGAAGTGCCCGCTGTCGTTGAGAATCACGAGCTTGGCCCGGCGGTTCTTCGTGGCGACCTGTTCGAACATCGCCTTCTGGACCTTGAGGCTCGCGATGGGCTCGCCAATGCCCCAGTCGATGACATCGTCCTTCCCGAGGTACATGAGCACGGGGACCTGGATGGCGCCCCCGCGAATCCGCTCGAGCGTCTTCTCGCGGTAGGCGGCATTGCGCGCGGTGCGGGCGGGGTCGGCTGACGCGGCGGCGACGGCGGCGCGCACGGCCCGTGCCGAGGGCAGGGTGGCCATCATCGCGTCTGCGGCCCAGTACTCCGGGTCGAACGTGTCCGGATGCCACGCCAGCGCCTCGACGCGGCAGCGAAGCCCTTCGTAGACGTTTTGATCGGGGCACTTCTGAAGCGCCTCCATCAATCTCGACGGATCCTCGCTCGTGCGTCCCGAGCTGGCGCCGTAGGCCATGACGGTCAGCGTTCTGACCTGGGCGGGATGCTCGAGCGCGAGGCTCAGCACGACGCTGCCGCCGCCCGAATGGCCGACGGCGTGCACCGGGCCGAGCTTCAGCGCGTCGATGAAGCGCGACACGAATTCCACCTGAGCCGGGGTGTCGTATTCGTTCGTCGGCGAGCTGTCCGAGAGCCCTGAACCGAGGCGATCGATCGCCAGCACGCGAAATCGCCTGGCCAGGCCCGGGATGTTCCGCGTCCAGACATTCGCGCTCGAGGATCCGCCGGTCGAGCCGCCGTGGATGAGGACCATCGGCTCGCCCTTGCCTTCGTCGTAGTACCGGGCTTTCACGCCCCCAACGTCGACGAACTTCGCCTTCAGCCCGTCCACTGCCCCGTCCGGCCTTGCCAGGGGTCTGGACGCGCGCAGCCGGGCTGAGGCCGGCTGGACGGTCGATGCGTCGATGAACCCCGCCAGGTCCCGATTGAACTCATCAACGTGCTCGCGGTACATGAAGTGACCGCTGTCGTTGAGGATGATGGCCTGTACGGTGGGGTTCTTCGCCGTGAGCACGTCCAGCATGCCCATCTGGCTCTTCAGGCTGGCAGCCGGCTCCCGCACATCCCAGTCGATCACATCGTTCTTGCCGAGGTATAGGAGCACCGGCAACTTCAGCACGCCGTCGTTCCTGACCAGGCTGATGATCTTCTCGCGGTAGGCGGTGGCTCCTGCCGCGCGCCGGGTGTCGCCGGCCTGGCCGGCAATCGCGTTCCGCGCCTCGCGCGACTTCGGCTGCGTCGCCATGAATTCATCGGCCTGCCAATACTCCGGGTCGAACGTGTCCGCCTTCCACCCGAGCTTCTCGACGCGGCACTTCAGACCCTCGTAGACGTTCTGATCCGGGCAGTTCTGGAGGGCCACCGTGAGCCGCGCGGGATTGTCCGCCGAGCGTCCCACACCTCCGCCGCCGCCATGCGCGATGATCGCCAGCGTCTTGAATGCGCCGGGATGTTCGGCCGCCATCGCGAGCGCGACGCCGCCACCGGCCGAGTGGCCAACCAGGTGAAGCGGTCCGAGCTTCAACATCTGGATGAACTGAAAGGCAAAGCGCGCCTGGGCCTCCGTGCCGTAGTCGTTGTCCGCGGCGTTGCCGGTCAGTCCGGAGCCCAGCCGGTCAATGGCGAACACGTGGAATCGTCTGGCCAGACCCGGGATATTACGCGACCAGACATTCGCCGTGGACGAGCCGGCAGTCGAGCCGCCGTGAAGGAGGAGCATCGGCTCGCCTTGGCCCTCCTCGTAGTAGCGCGTCCGTACTCCGGCCACGTCAGTGAACTTCGCATGGAGGCCGCCAATTGACCCGTCTGAATTGCCCTGAGCGGTGACCGGCACACGGGTGCCCGGCGCGAACGCAGCCAGGACGAGAGCGAGCGCGCCCAGGATTACCGCGGTCAACGCCCGGCGGTTGAGACGAGCACGCGTACGGGAGCCTTGCGGGGGCATGTTGCGCATGGCGATTCAGCTCCGCAGGAGACGAGGATGCCGAGGCCTGTCGTGTGCCGGGCATCATATCACCCACGGATCGAGCCGGGCTGTGATCCGTTCGGCAAGCCAGCCAGCTAAGGCGGGGGGCGCGTCGCCGGGCCGCTAGTTTCTGCCGTTGAGGTCCCGCGACAGGATGATCTTGAAGGTGAGCCCGTCTGACGCCGGAGTCAGGCCGACGCCGGCACCGGCCTCGATCTCGAATCCGCTGACCTCGTAGTCGACGACTCCGTACAGCATGTGCGATTGATCGCGTCCGGCGTGAAACCTGCGCAACGGCCCGTAGTCCGCGTACTCCTCGACCGCGATCTCCCATGCCGGCGAGACTTCGTAGGCCACGCGCAGGCCGGGCGCGAAGACGAGATTCCGGAAGCCGTCATAGGAGGTATCGAAGATCGGGTTGACGACTACGTCGAACCGCTTGAAGTGCCAGCCGACGATCAGGCGCACTTCGGACGTGATGCGCGACGTGTCCCAGCGCTTCGCGTTGTAGCTGAATTCGAGGTTCGCGCCGTAGAAGAACGTGCGATTCTCCGCGCCCGGCACGGCAAAGAGCGTCCGCAGCTTGAGTCCGTCAAGTCCCCAGCCCGTATACCTGTCCCGGCTGACGAGGGGCAGGTAGAGCCCGAGCTCGAACCAGCGGCTGACGCCATACGCCCACTCGGGCACGCCGTTGAAGGACTTGTCGGCGACGACAGCGCCCGGAAACGCCGGCATTTCCACGCCGCTCGGTGTGAAGTTGGCGTGAACCGTCAGATTGAAGACGCCCCGCCGGGCCAAGCCACCGTCGTAGACCTGGATCTCATCCGCCTGCGCGAATGCCGGGTGGGGCGCTGCGACGAGCGCAACGACCACGGCGGCCGGCCCACACCGTCCAAGGACACGTCGCATCGGCCCGCCTATCCCTCGCGCACGAAGTGCGGCATCTGTGCGGGGATTTCAAGTGACAACTCGACCAGGCCCTGTGGTTCGCCGTTCTCGAACCACGGCGCCTGGAAGATGAGCTTGTGCACGCCGCGTTTCTCGATGGTGTAGGCGTTGGCGCGCGGGTGCGCCAGGAGATCCGCCACGACGCCTCGCGCCGGCTCGGGGTGGCACTCGAGGAGGTTCCTGCCCACGAGTGCGCGCCCGCCGTCCGCCTTGAATGTCTCGGCGGACTTCTCGTTCATGTCGACGATGACGCCGTGTCGGTCGCACACGGTAATCGCGGCGGGGAAATCGCGCGTCCAGTCCATCGTCCGATCCTACCACCGGACACGGTCAAGTCCGCTGCGCTGCTTGATCTTCACCATCCGGCGCCCCACGCGATCGTCGTCGGCGGCACGCGAGCCGGGCATTCGGCGTCCAGGAGAGTTCGCCGGAATCCGGGACCGGAATCGCAGGTAGACTCCACGCATGAAGAACATCGAGCTGAAGGCGGATGTTTCGGACTTCACCCGGGTGCGCCGGATCCTTCGAAGGCTGCGAGCGAGGCGCGAGCCCGGGACGCTCGCACAAACCGACAGGTACTTCGAGGTGCCGAACGGCCGGCTGAAACTGCGCCGCCTGGAGGGCGCAACTGGCGGCGAGCTCATCTTCTACGTCAGAGCGGACGAAACGAAGCCGCGCACGAGCGAGTATCAGACGCTGGTGACGTCTGACGCGGCGGGCCTCCTGCGGCTACTCAAAGCAATGTTCGAGCCCGGCGAGACGGTCAGAAAGCGCCGCGAACTCTGGCTCATCGGGGACACACGAATTCACCTCGACGAGGTCGCGCGGCTGGGCCGATTCCTGGAGATCGAGGCGCCCGTGACGCGCGGTCCGGCTCGGGCCCGTCAGGCGATGCGCTCGCTCGTGGCTGAGCTGGGCATCGCGCGGACCGACGTGATCGCCGGCTCCTACTCGGACATGCTGGCCCGGCGAATGCGGAACGGCCGGCGCGCCATCCGTTGGTAGTACACTTGTGGCCCGGCTCGACCGGAGGTCGGCTGTCGGGGGCACTCATGAAGCAGAACTTTCATATCGGGATCATGGGCAACCTGTTCTCGGGCAAGACCACCCTGATGAATGCCCTGTCACGCGATCCCTACAAGCGCGACCTGGAGGCGCTGCTCGACGGCGCCGAGCTGCACGCCTTCTCGGAGCGCGTCGAAAAGGGCTCGCTCATCGACGAGTGCCTGGCGCTCTTCTACCATGACCGCGTCGCGAACATCTTTCCGACCGAGCTCGCGTTCCTCTACATGCGCACGACGCAGCAGCGCGAGATCCGCCATCTGATGACGCGGGAGAGCCCGAGGGGTGTCATCATCATCGAGGACCGGCCGTTCATCGACGGTCCGGAAGTCTTCGTGGCGCGCATGATCGACTCCGGCGAAATGCCGCCGGCGCACGCCAAGCTCTATCGCACGCTGTTTCACCAGACGCTGCGCGCCGAGCACATCCGCCTGCCCGACCTGACGGTGTACCTGCGCACGGAGCCCGACCTGCTCGAGCGGCGCCGCGCGAAGCGGGCGGCCGAAGGCGATGCCTACGCGGAAACCATCTCGGGGGATTACCTGCGGGAGATTCACGCGAGCTACGAGGCCGTGGCCGCCGGCTGGAAGAAGACGCTCCGCCGGTACCAGGAGCACGCCATCGTGCCTCCAGACGCCGATCTCATCACCCTGCCGGCCGAGATCGACATGGTCGAACACCCGGACTACGTGCACGTCGCGGCGGGCACCATTCGCGAACAGGTGCGCCGCATGATCGTCGTGCGCCATCGCGACGCGTAGCCCGGGCCGCGCGCGATTGCCACTACCAGACGCGGCAGACCTTCTCGCTGACCATCGGCTGTCCGGCCTTGCAGCCGAAGGCCTGCCGGAACTCCGGGTAGTTCACCATCAGGCCGTTGACGCGGTACTTGCCGGGGGAGTGCGGATCGGTCAGCGCCGACACCCGCAGGTTCTCGGGCCGGTCGTTCTCGCACGCCCACTGGGAGTAGCCGATGAAGAAGCGCTGGTCCGGCGTGAGGCCGTCAATCGGCTTCAGGTCCTGTCCGCTCGTCGCCTTCTTCCACGCCATGAACGCGATCAGCGTCCCGCCCAGGTCGGCGACGTCCTCGCCGCTCGTGAGCTGGCTGTTGATCTTGATGTCGTCGACGACCGTGTACTTCGCGTACTGATCCCGAACGCACTGCACGCGCTCGTCGAACCGCTTGGCATCGTCGGCTGACCACCAGTCGCGCAGGTTGCCCTTCGCGTCGAACTGTCTCCCTTCGTCGTCGAATCCGTGCGTCAGTTCGTGGCCGATTGTGCCGCCGGTATTCCCGTAGTTCGGCGCGTCGTCCATCTTCGGATCGAAGAGCGGCGGCTGCAGCACGCCGGCGGGGAAATTGATGTCGTTCATCTGTGCGTCGTAGTACGCATTCACCGTGGGCGGCGTCATGCCCCACTCGCCGCGGTCGAGCGGCTTGCCAATCTTCGCGAGTTGCCGTTTCGACTCGAAGACGGAGCTCGGCGCACGTTTCCGACCAGATCGCCCCGCGCCACGCTCAGCGCGGAGTAATCCCGCCACGTGTCCGGGTAGCCGATCTTGTTGACGATGGCGTGGAGCTTCTCGAGCGCGTGCTGCTTGGTCGCCTCGCCCATCCAGGTGAGCTGCCTGATGTCGGCCTCCATCTCGGCCTCGATTCGCCGCGTCATGTCGAGCGTCCGCGCCTTGGTCTCGGGCGTGAACGTCCGGGCGACGAAGACCTGACCGAGCGCCTCGCCGAGATCGCGATCCACGAACCGCACGCAGCGCTTCCAGCGTGCCGGCATCTCGGTCACGCCGCGAAGCGTCCGGCTGAAGAAGTCGAAGTTGGCCTGCTGGAACGCCGACGACAGGTACGGGGCCCACGCGTGCGCGTAGTGCCAGCGCAGGTAGGTCTTCCAGTGGTCGAGGCTCTCCGACTGGATGAGCTGATTGAGCGTCTTGAAATACTCGGGCTCAGTGACGTTGAAGGTCTTCAGGCTCGCCAGTCCCTGCTGGGAGAGGTAGTCGTCCCACCGGAACGCCGGCGTCAGCGCCTTCAGCTTCGCGCGGTCCATCTTGTGAAAGAGCTTGTACGGATCGCGTTTCTCGACGCGCGTCAGCGAGGCCCTGGCGAGCACCGTTTCCATCGCCATCACCGTCGCGGCTTCCTCGGCAGCGACAACCGGCGCATCGCCAATCAACTGAAACATCTGGCGGACGTGGTCGACGTACTTCGCCCGGATGTCCTTCGACTTTTCGTCGTCCTTCGTGTAGTAGTCGCGATCGGGCAGCCCGAGCCCGCCGCCGGTCGCGAAGGCGATCACCTGCGTCGAGTTCTCGAAGTCCTGGTTCGAACCGAACCCGAACGCCATGCCGCTTCCCTCCGAGCTCGAGGTGTTCGCGGCCGAGGTAGGAGGCCAGCGCGTCCTTGCTGGCGATGGCCTTGATGTCCTGAAGCCCCTGCGCGATCGGCGCCGGGCCGAGCTTCTCGATGGCCGGCTCGTCCATGCACGCCTGGAAGTAGTCGCCGATCTTCTGCTCGGCCGCCGTGCGGCGCGGCCGAAGCGCCGGCGGCCTCTTCGAGCATGCCCCACAGGAACTGCATGTTGTCGTTCGCGAGCTTGCCGTACACGCTCCACCGCGCCTGGTCGGGCGGGATCGGATTCTTCGTCATCCATCCGCCGCAGGTGTACTGGTAGAAGTCGACGCACGGGTCGGCCGTCCGGTCCATCGCCTGGAGGTCAAGGCTCGGCGTGTACGGCAGCGCCTTCAGGGGACGATCGGCCGCGGACGCTCCTTGCGCGACGGCAGACGCCGGGCTGCCGGAGGCCTGGGATTGGGATGCACGATTGAGCGGACACGAGGCTCGTGGAGGCGAAAACGCACAGCAGCAGCTTGGGGTAGCTCATGCTCCAAGTCTAGCATCGGCTGGCGGCCGGAGACTGGCGGCCGGCCTGGCGAAGCCGAGAACGACGGCTTCCTGACCAAGGCCGTCGAGAACTACAGGAAGTCCGCAGAGCTCGAGCCGGACCTCGAGCTGAAGAAACTTGCGCTCGACTTCCTGCTCGCGGCTTATGGCCCGGACAAGCTCAGCGATTCCAGCCAGTCGGAACCGATTGTGCGACAGATGCTCGAAATCGACCCTGAGGACCCGGAAAACTACTTCAAACTGGCGAAGGTCTACGAGGACGCGGACGAGTACGAGAAGGCCGAAGCCGCGCTGCTCAAGGCCAAGGAAGTCAAGAAGAACGACTCGGCGGTCTACCTGCAGCTCGCGGGGTTCTACAACCGGCAGGAGGAGTTCGACAAGACCATCGACGCGCTGCAGCAGCGGGCGGCCCGCGAGCCGAATAACCCCGAGGCGTACTACACGATCGCCACGTATTTCTGGGACAAGGCCTACCGCGACTTTCGCCTGAAGGAGGTCGAGAAAAAGAACTACGTGGAGCAGGGCATCGAGCAGGTCGACAAGTCCCTCGAGCTCAAGGCCGATTACATCGAGGCGCTCGTCTACAAGGGCCTCCTGCTCCGGCTGAAGGCCACCATGGAGAAGGACCCGGCCATCCAACAGGCGCTGCTCAAGGAAGCGACCAGGCTGAGCGAGATGGCCGACGAACTCAAGAAGCGGAAGATCTCGGGGATCGCGAAGTAACGAAGGCGGCCTCAGGCCATCGAAGGCCGTAACGGAACGATCAGGCTGCAACAGGTTACGGCGCCTTCGGCCTTCGCGAGTTCCGACACGTCGACCAGGCGCACGTCGAGGCCACGCGCCTGCAGCCGCTCGGCCGTCCGCGGGAACGCGGCCGCGCAGACGACTGCCCGATCGATCAGGAGCACATTGGCTCCCTGAGGCTCCCGCGTGTCCACATCGACCAGGCGGAGATCCTCGAACGCGTCCTCGTCCAGCCACGACCGATTGAGCAGAACGGTCTCGGGGCCGAGCGCGGTCGCGGCGGACTTCAGATGCAGGCAGCCGCGAACTTCGACGCCGACAACCCGGTAACCGTACGGCGACACCAGTGCGCGCAACTCGTGGAGAGCGGCACGGTTGGTGCGCGTCGAGAGACCGAGATAGAGCGTTCGACCGACCAGGAGCACGTCGCCCCCGTCGATCGTCGCAGGCGCCTCGATTCGAAGGACTGAGCGCCATGCCGACAGCGCGGTCTCGACCGACAGTGTCTCCGCGCGGCGCGACTCCGCGCCTGGTCGCATCATGATCGCGACTTCGTCGAGAACGACGGCTGTGTCCTCGACGAAGACCGCGTCGGGCAGATCGGGCTCCGCCGGCAGGCGATGGACGGCGCAGCCGAGCGAGGCGAGGCAGGCCTCGTAGGCGCCATGCTGCGCACCGGCGCGCGCCGTGTCGATCGGCACGCGGGCGAGGTGAGTGAGCTCGCAACGCTGGATCGCCGGGCTGACGCCCCGGGTGATGGCCATCCCCACCATCTCGCACCCGCCTGCCCGTGCTATCGCACGTACATCGCCGCGTTGAACACGACACGGAACGTGCCGAACGATTGCCCGCGCCATTGCGGGCGGAATCCGAGCAGCACCACGTGGCCGGCGCCCAGCTCGACATCGAGCGCCGCGGCCTTGCCCTGCAGAACCTTCTCCCCGATGAGGTAGCCCGAGAGGAGCGGCGATCCGCTCTCCGCGTATTTCGCCAGGATGGTGCCCTTGAACCCGACCTGCGGTTCGAAGACCGGGCTGCCATCGACGAAGACGGGTGACTTCTCAGCCATGCCGGCCATGACGGGATGCGAGGGGTCGGTGTCGACGCTCACGATCGATCCGCGCAGGAAGAAGGCCTCCGGCTTCTGTCCCTCGGCCACGTTCCTGACCGGCAGCTTGAACTGCTGGATCACGAACCGGCTGGCGTTGCTGAAACACACGACCGTGCCGCCCTCGCGCACGAACTCCTCGAACCCTCGCAGGTCGGCCGCCGTCAGCTGGTAGGCGTATTCCGGCCTGGTCGCGCGGCCCCCGCCGCCGCGCCCTGCCTGTCCTCTGCCCGCTTGGGCGGCGCCCTCGCCTCGTCCGGCTGCGGGTGGCGGCGCCTCGACCGGAATCCGCGCATCGTCGGCAAGGAGGATGACATCGACCTTTTGTCGAAGCGGCGTTCGGAAGTCTTCCGGGCGCAGCGTGACGAACTCGAACCCGTATTGCAGCAGGAGCCAGCGCGTCCACCCTTCGTCCATGGCGCCGCCCCACTGCTGGTACAGGCCGAGGCGAGGCTTCTTTAGCGCGACGGCTCCGGAAGGGGGCGTCACCCGCTCTGCCGCAAGGGCCAGCGAGGCGGCCATCTCATGCTGTGCCGCTTCGGAGAGGCCCGTGATCAGGTAGCGGGACCCGGACGTGCCATGGCCGGGCGAGAACTGCACGCTCGCGCCGGCCTTCCACGCTCGGTTGATCGCGCGGAACGCATTGTTCTGCGCCGGATTGAGGGCGAGCGCCGGACCGCTTCCGACGATCGCGCCCGAGGGCGGCACGATCCCGGCGGCCAGCGGACTCGCGTCGAAGCCGACGCCCGGAACGCTGTCGAACGCGGACGAATCGCTCGCGGCGGATGAGACGTAGGGCAATGGCGTGATTCGCGCGACCGGAGAGGGACCCAGGGCTTTCATCGTTGCCCGCATCTCGGCCGTGATCGGCGTCGAGACGGCGACGACCTCGACGCCCATCTGCAGCGGAAGCGTCCAGCCCGCGGCGTCGTAGGGCCGAAGCGGCGGCCCGCCCGGAAACTGACGCAGGTCCGGGTATTTCTGCACGTCGAGCACTTCCCGCGCCATCGCCGCGAATTCCTGATCGGTCGGAACGACCCACGTGCCCGCCGGGTAGGTCTTCGAATCGAGTGTCAGCGGTGATGTCAATTGCGAGACCTGCACGCCGCCGAACGCGAGGCGCCTGAGCATCTCGACCGGCGCGACCGGATCGCGTTGGGTCTGCGGAATCAGGTACGCGTAGGGCGCGCTGGACTTGCCCTTCGCAATCTGGTCACGTCCGGCCTGGTAGCGGTTGTAGAGAAGCGACTCCCGGTACTTCGCCGCGTACTCGAGCGTCGCGATCGCCGCCGTCTCGTCGTATCCGACCGCGTCGGCCAACCGCCACCAGCCCGCCTGCCACGGGCTCGAGTACAGGCTCTGCGGCCGATAGTCCCGATACGCCTCCGGGATGTCGTTGATGGTGTACTGGCGCGGCGCGGCCATGTTGCCGGCCGTCTCGGTCCAGAAGGCCGGCACGTTCTTGAAGACCGGCGCGTAGTCGACATAGCCGGGATACCAGGCGTCGAACGCGGTTCCCATGTGCGTGGCGCCAGGCTGCCCGCGCTCTTCGAGGCCCTGCGCGATGGCCATGCCGATCATGTTGACCTCGCGCGACACGAGGTACGGCGCGTGCAGGCCGACGGGCTCGGAGAAGGGCGGCAGCCAGATGCGCGTCGGGAACGGCGCCGCCTGGTGGAACACGTAGACGATCTGCGGCTCCCATTGACGCCAGAAGTGCTCCATCACGCGCGACTCGACCATGTTCAGCATGTAGGCGTCGCGGTTGTTGTCGTGCCCCACGAACTCCTGGTAGAGCCCGGGCAGACCGGAGCCTTCGTACGGCGTCCCGGCGTTCTTCGCCAGCCACTCTCCCACCATCTGCTGGCCGTCAGGGTTCATGGTCGGCCAAAGCATGATGATGTCGTTCTCGAGGATCGTCTTCATCGCGGGCTCGGATGCGCGGCTGAGCAGGTCGTAGGCCAGCTGCGGCATCATCTGCGCGCCGGCGACCTCGGTCGCGTGGCACCCGCCATCCAGGTGCACGAACACGCGGCCTTCGCGCGCGAGGGCCCGGGCCTGCGCGTCGGTCAGCCCCTCCGGGTGCGCGAGGCGGCGCGCGATCTCGCGGTGGCGGTCGACGCTCGCGAGATTCTTCGGATCGGAGATCAGCGCGAAGTACATCGAGCGCCCGAGCGTCGTCTTCCCGGCGTCGACCAGCCTGATCGCCTGGCTCGCGGCGGCCAGTTTCTTCAGGTAGCCGATGGACTGGTCGTAGGTGGCCAGCTTGTTGTCCGCGCCAGGTTTGAATCCGAACGAGGACTCAGGCGTCGGCAGGGCGCCCCCGCCGCGAAGGGTCACCACCTGACCCGCAACGCACATCACGAGAGCGAGGAAGGCCAACCTGCGCATGTGAAGGTCTCCAGAGGATCGAGCCGGGACGTCGCCTGATGATGACGGAAGTCTACGCATAAATCAGTCTCTCGATGAGCCGGATCTCCGCGAGCGGCCGATCGTCGGTCACGCTCTCGAGCATCCCGCGCTCCGAGTCCTCGAAGAGGATCGTCCACTTGCCCGCGTGCGAATTCGCAAGACACGGTGGCCCGAGGATGTGGAAGTGGCCCTTCCCTGCCTTCATCCGATCGGCCATCGCCCTGACCGCTTCGCAGGCCGGCGCAAGCTCCTCGTCCTCGTCCGGAACGCTCTCGGCGCCGTGGAGCATGATGGCGAGCGGCCTCGCGCGTGCTTCAATCGGTTCGACGTCGAAGAACGCGTACACCACGCCGTCGCCGGTCGCCTCGAGGACGATCGCGCGGCGCGGGCTGGCCGTCAGCGCGCATCCGGGCGCCGTCGTGTGAATGTGACCATGTCCGCCCGCGCTCGCGATGGCGTCGGCTGCCCGGACGAGTTGCTCGTATCCGACTTCGATCGCACGCAGCGGAAGCGGCATGAGCGTCTCGACCTCAGCGGGCCGCCATCAGACGTAGGGCGCTCAGCAGCCCGACACGGGCGCACCAGCCCATGTTGAACGGCTCGTTATCGGTGGTGTTCGCCGGAGTGTCGCCGGCCGAGTGGTAGAACGGATCGCCGTCGATCGTCACCGTGCCGGGCTTTTCGTTCGGATACCAGTTGAGCGGCGGCAGGTTCTCGGTCACCGGCTGCTCGCGCTCGCGATCCCACGCAGACGTGTAGATCGTCACCGACGGGTACAGCGTGGCGCCCGGATTCCTGGTGTTCTGGAAGACGTACGAATCGGTACCGCCCTGGCTCTTGACGCTTGCCGCGTGATCCGGAAATCCTCGCGCGCCGAGGTGGTCCGTCATGACGGCACGAACGATCGCGACGATCTCCCGGTTCACCACGACGTCGTCGGGCTCGACGTACAGGGCGTTCCTCGACGAACCGAACCCGGACTGGTCGTAGTTGAAGACGGCCTGGAGCTTCGACTCGTCCTTGTCCATCGACGCAACATATTCGCGCGTCGAAGACATCTCGCCGCCCCACGAAGCGAAGCGGAGATCCCAGGCGGGCCTGGCCAATGCCCCGGCCTTGATCGCGGCCGAAGCGGCCCGGGCAATCTCGAGCACGATCGCGACACCCGACGCGTTGTCGTTCGCGCCCGGCCCTCCGGAATCCGAATCTCCGTGCGCGCAGAACAGGACGTATTTCGACCGGACACGTCCCGGCAGGGTCGCGACGACCGTATCTGCGGCGTCATTGCCGGCGCGCGATTCGAGAGCGAACGACACCCTGACCGTTGCGCCGGCTGTCACCTTCTCGCGAAGTGGAGCGGTCTCCTTCGGCGATACGGCAAACACGGGTATCGTCCACGTCCCGCGCAGCCGATTGACTCCGGGCCAGCCGGAGGCCGACGCGCGTCCGTCGAAGAGCACCGCGACGCATCCGCTCGTGGCCTCGGGAGTCGGAGGCTTTGATGTGAGACACACGGCGCCCTGAGCCGAGTCGATCGCGAGTGTCCCCTCGCCTTTGCCTGACGGCGCGCCGGTGCTCGGCCAGGCGGTCTTCAGCACGGCTGGTGCGCCTCCCGTCCCGCCCGCTGCGACACGCACCTCCCACGACACGGGTTGATACCAGTCTCGCGGCGTGTCGTGCCGCACCACGACCTCCAGCCCCGCGTTCTTGAACTCGCCGGCCAGCCAGGCGGCGGCCGCGCGGTTCGACGGCGAGCCGTACGCGCGCGGTCCGAATCCGACGAGCCGCCTGACCGTTTCGATCATCCTGGCCTCGGACACGGTTGCTGACAGTTTCGTTTCGGATGCTGGCGGCGGGCCGGACTGCGCCAGAACGACCGGCAAGGCCCCAACGCCTACCGCCAGCGCGGCGATGGAACACGACGACGCCAGCAGATGCGATCGTTTCAAAACACGGCGGGCATTGAGCGACATCAAGAGCCTCCGCGGCGGCGACCACTTCGAAGCACATCAGCATACATCGGCCAGGCTCAGCGGCGAATGCGGGATGCGGCCGCTCCGCCGTGGGCGGAGCGCGGTCAGCTACAATGGCCGGGAGGAGGCATCATGGCGAAGCCGGTCTTCTTCTGGAAACCCACCTGAACGACGTGCAGGAACGCCAGGAGTTACCTGGCGGAGCTGGGACTGGACGTCGAAGAGATCGACATCACGAAGCTGCCGCCGTCCAGGGCATTTCTCGAAGAACAGGTGCCGGCGGATCGATTCGGCGACTACCTGAGCCGTCGGAGCCCGGTGTGGAAGCACCGCCCGCTGCCCCGCTCGAAGCGCGAGGCCATCGCGACGATGCTCGAGCAGCCGACGCTCATCAAGCGTCCGATTCTGATTTCGGGCGCCACGATCGTCTTCGGTTTCGACAAGGACGCGTACTCGAAGCTCGCGAAGCGCCGGGTCTGAAGACACGGCCCGAGGTCTGAGTTCACGATGTATGTCGGGTCTTCAGACCCGACGACGCAGTGCAGCCTGACTCACGCCGATCTAGTCGTGTCGCAATGCCTGGATCGGATCGAGGCGCGCCGCGCGCGACGCCGGGAATCCACCCGCGACGATGCCGACCAGCACCGCGAAGGTAATCGCCCCGGCCACCAGCCACCAGGGAATCAGGAACAGGTTCGCCGCCGGCGCGCCTTGCGTCTGCAGGTAGTAGTTCGCCCCAATGTTGATGACCCGGCCCACCCCCCACCCCAGCGCGACACCGAAGAGGCCGCCCGCGAGCCCGATGATGCCGGCCTCGATCAGGAAGATCCGGCGCACGTCCTGATCGTCGGCGCCGATCGCCTTCATGATGCCGATCTCGCGCGTGCGCTCGAGGATGGACATCACCATCGTATTGACGATGCCAAGCGAGGCGACCGTGAGCGCGATTGACCCGACCAGGCCCAGGATCAAGTCGAGCAGGATGAATGCCCGCTTCTGATTCTGAAGGAGGTCCGCGACCGAAAAGGCGTTGAATCCCAGGTCCCTGATCTTCTTCTCGACCGCTTCGGTGTCTTGCGCGCGCCGGACCTTGACCGTCACCGTCGCGTAAGTCCGTTTGGCGGAGAGCTGGCGCAAGAGCGCCTGCGGATTGCTGAGATCCGCGCCACCCATCGCTATGGCCTTCGGGAGCGGAATCATCAGCGGGGCGAACAACGCGGCAAGCGGTCCAGCGGCGCCAGACTGCCGGGTGACGATACCGACGATTCTGAACGGCCGCTCGTTTCGCTGGAGGTTGAGCCCCCCGATCCCGCCTGTCACGGCGAGCTGCGCGATTTGTTGCGCCGATGCAAAACCGAGGGTGAGCGACTTGCCGAGAAGCGCCGATGGCTCGCCCTCGGCGAGCCGGCGGGCCAGGTCTGCCCCGATCAGGCACACGTCCTCGGACTCGCTCGGAAAGAACTCGCCGGCAGAGATGTCCTGGAACGCGCCTTCGCCCTTGGCGGACATCGGCACGCCCCTGGCCACGGTGAATTCCGAAACTTCGCCGTACTTGAGCTCGACCGGGACGCGGACCTCCGGGTAGACCTCCTTTACGTGTTCGAGGCCGGCCAGCGCCTTCAATGCCTCATCGTCGAGTGCCGGACGCTCCGCTGGAACTCGAGCCGCCTGGCCCCTGCCCTGCACCCGTCCGCCGCGGCCCGCGCCCCGGGGCCGCGCGATCTGAGGAAGCGCGCCGGTCGTGACCGTGATGGAGTCGAACACGCCGGACCGGAGGAACGCGCCGACGACCTGGTCCTGCAGCGCGACGCCGAAGGAGACCATGCCGACGAGTGAAGCGATGCCGATCGACACGCCCAGGGACGTGAGTGCTGTCCTGAGCTTCGACTCGCGCAGGTTACGAAATGCCAGCGAGACGGTGTCTGACCCGATCACGTTCCGGCCTCCGGGACAACCCTGCCGTCGAAAAGCGTGACAGTCCGCGTGGCGCACGTCGAGGCGAGCGTCAGATCGTGCGTGACCATGACGACGGTCCGGGACCCGCCGGCGTTGAGCGATTTGAGCAGCGCCAGGATCTCTCGAGCCGTCCGGCTGTCGAGATTCCCCGTCGGCTCGTCGGCCAGCAGCAGGTCGGGATCGTTGGCGAGCGCCCGGGCGATCGACACGCGCTGCTGCTCGCCGCCCGAGAGCTCTCTTGGCCGGTGTTTGCGGCGATCCGCCAGCCCGACCTGCTCGAGCAGGTCATCGGCCCGGCGGTCGCGCGCGCTCCGCTGAACCTCGGCAAACACCATCGCGAGCGCGACGTTCTCCCGCGCGGTCATCGTCGGCACGAGATTGAACGACTGGAAGATCATGCCGACCTCGCTGCGGCGGTGCCTGCTCAATTCCCGGCGGGTCATCGCGCCGAGGTCCCGATCGAACACCCGCAAGGTCCCGGAGGTCGAACGGTCCAGGCCGGCGATGAGGTTGAGGAGCGTCGACTTTCCGGAACCCGACGTGCCGACCAGTCCGACGAACTCGCCGCGCCCCACACGCAGCGACACGCCGTCGAGTGCGCGGACGACTTCCTGCCCCATCTGGTAGTGCTTCGTCAGGCTGTCGGTTTCCACGGCGATTGGCGCGACATCCACCTTCGTCACTCCTGATGCGATGGCCGGTGCAATGTGTACGCCCGGCCCTCTCCCGCCACGTGCTCGAGTCTCAGAGAAGAGCCGAGAGCCTCGATTCGCCGGGAGACGGTGTCCCACTCGCCCGGCGGGTACAGCTCCGTGTGCACGACCACGTGAGTGACGCCGAGTCCGGCGAGAGTGTCGAGGAGCTTCTCGTTGGGAAAGTCCAGCATGTCCCAATACAGCGACTCATGCAGCGGAGTGCGCCAGCCGCTGTATCCGTGCACGGTCTTCTGCCAGTGCGCCGTCGAGTGGATCATGAACGCGGCCTGCCGGCGCTCGAAGGGCCCAAGCTCGCTCGGAAGAGGTGTCGGCACCTCGGCCACGACGAAGGGCTTGGGTTGCGTATCGAGCCAGCGGTCGATTTCCGGCACCACGGCCGTCGTTGGCTGGACCGCGAGCGGCATCGATGCGAACTCTCCGATGAGGAGCACGCCAAACGCGATCGCCATCCCCGCGCGCCGTCGCGGCGTCTTGCGATCCGCCAGGCGTTCGAATCCGAAGCCGGCGAGGATCGCGACGCCGAGCAATCCAACAATCGCGAACCTCGAGCACTCGCGAATGAAGGTGAAGCCGGGAATGTTGTAGACGAACTGCCACAGTCCATACGGCGGCCCCATGGCCAGCCAGAAACTCACGAGCGTCAGGAGTGCGAAGAAGAGCCGCGCGTCGGTGCGAATCGGCCCCAGCCGTCGCCGGACTGGCTCGATTGCGGTGTCAACCGTTTGCGCGAAACGACGCACGGGCTCGACTGCCGCGCGGATCCCCGCTAGGAACCGCCGGACGCCCCATCCGATGCGCCGGGCCGCAAGACCAACGAGGCCCGCCAGGTCCTTCGCGCTTCGCCAGACCACCCGACCGGCTAGCGCGAGCAGCCGGAGAGTCGCGGCCAGCCCCCGCCGGAGATGGCTCACACCGGTGAACGGCGCACCATGGAGCATCGCCACGCGTATGACGAGCATCAGCGCCGCCGCTATCCAGGGCCGCGTCGCGTCCCGGGCCGAGAAGAGCACGGTGTGCTCGAGCCGCAACTTGACCGGCCCGTTCGCGTCGACATACAGAGCAAGTCCGGCGAGCCCGACGACCACCACATCGACGAGCACCGCGGCCATCCTCCATCCAGGCCGGACCGATTCCGCCGGGGGCACGGGCTCCGAGGTCCTGGCGACAGGGTGACCCGGAGTCTGAACTGGCGGTCGCGGCCCAGCCTTCGGTGTCCCGGGGATCTCAGGGCGCGAGCGCGCCGGAGTCCGCTCGCTGCTGCCGGCGTGCCGAGCGGGCCGGCTCGGGGCTGGCTCCTCGTAAAGAGCCGTCCCGGCCATCGAGGACGCTCTGTGCGAGAACAGCGCGACGGCAGCGAGCGCGATCGGAAGAAAGCCAGGAAAGAGGAATGCGCTGGCCTTCTGGTACACGCTCTCCGCCCCGATGGCGGAGAGCAGAGCATGCTGGAAGTGTGACGGCGACGCAATGAACGACGCGGGGTCGACTCCCCAACCACCCAGGCCGCGCCGGAGCCCGACCTCCCGCTGTACCGCCCGATACGGCAGGAAGACGAGCGCGGTCGGAACGAGCAGCAGCAGGCCCGTGAGCCCGAGATCGCGTATCCGCCTGATGAGCCGGATCGGCTCGCCGAGCGCCGTCCGGTATGCCAGCAGCCCGATCGTTGCGAGGCTCATGAACACGGCGCCATATCCGCTGGAGAGCGCCTGGAGCGAGAAGAACGCGGCGGCAAGACGCAGGTCGCGCTTCCGGCCGTTGTCGAAGTACGCGTACAGCGAGGCGAGCCCGAACGGAATCCACTGGACCGCGGTGAGATGGAGTTGGCCGATGCGGAAGAAGCGCGACGGCGAGAACGCGAAGATGAGGCCGGTCAGGATTGAGCCCGCGAGGCTGATCCCCAGCCGGCGCGCGAGGACGTATGCCCCGAGGCCGCACAGGGTGCACGAGAAGAACCCGACAAAGTTGCTGGCCAGCGTCAGGTTTCCGGTCAGCCACAATACGGGTGCGGCGAAGATTGCGCTGCCGATGAGATTCTCGGCGTACGCGAGGGTCAGGTGCTGCGGGAAGTAGATGTTCGCGTCGAAGATTGACAACGGCTGGCTGGTGAAGGCGTGCGTGTCCCACGCCAGAATCCACATGCACAGGTCGCCGTCGGGACCGGTTGGAAGCCTGAACGACATCGGGTGCAGCGACAACGGCATCGAGAACAGCAGCGTGAGCCCGACAAAAAGCAGCACGACGAGCGAAGTCTTCGTCACTCCGGTATGCGCGGGCGCGGCGGGAGGAACGGTGGTCGCCATCCGCTCACCTCGCCAGGATGACGTGCGGCTCGTGGAGCGAGTACACCCGCCCCGCCCCGTCGGCGTGCTCGAGCCGAAGCCACTCACGGAAGGTCGCGATTCGCTCTTCCACCCGCTCCCACTCTCCGGGCGGATACAGCTCGGTGTGAACGACGACGTAGGTCACGCCAAGCGACGCCAGCTTGCCGAGGCTGGTCCGGTCGGGAAATGTCTGCAGGCTCCAGTAGAGGTCGGCGTGCAACGCCGGGCGGAGACCGCTGTATCCATGGACCGTCTTTTGAAAGTGCGCCGTCGAGTGCAGCATGTAAGTCGTCTGCCGGCGCTCGAATGCCCCGGCGAGTGTCGGCCTCGGCAGCGGAAGCTCGGCCACCGCAAACGGCTTTGGCTGACGGTCCAGCCACCGATCCACGGCGGGTATCGACCAGTCGTTCGGACCGACCGCCAGCGGCATCGCCGCGAACTCGCCGACGAGGAGGATGATGGCCACCCCCAGGCCAGCGAACCTCGTCTTCGGTCCGAAGCTCCGGGTGAGCCGCTCGAAACCGATGCCTGAGAGCACCGCCAGCGCCAGCACGCCCAGCATGGTGAACCGTGACGCTTCGCGGATGAAGTTGAGTCCTGGCAACCAGTAGACGAACTGCCAGAGGCCGAAGGGCGGCCCGACGGCCAGCCAGAAGCTGACAAACGCAAGCAGCGCATAGTAGAGCGTGGGATCGCGCCGATGGCGGCCAGCGAATCGGCGCATTCGGCCCGTCCACGATCGAACGACGTCGATCCCGCGTCGAATCCGGCCTGCCGGATCAATCGGCACTCGCCGCAGCAGCGAGACGCGAAGCGCCGCCGCAATCCCGAAGAACAGCAGGGCGCGGAATGCGCTTCGGGCCGAGAACACGACCATTCCGTTCACGCGCCACTTGACCGGCCCTTGCGCAATGACCATCACCGAGACGATGAGCATGGCGAGCGCGAGAAGGTCCATCGCCATCGCCAGCATGCGCCATCTTCGGGCCGGGCGAGGCTCTGGCCAGGCCGGCACGCTGCGTCGCTGCCAGGTGAGCGCCGCCAATGCCAGCAGCACCGGCAGGTATCCCGGGAAGAGATAGGCGTCGGCCAGATCGTTGATTCGGCTCTGACCGAACAGGGACAGCACGAACACCTGGAAGTGCGCCGGCGACGCCAGAAAGCTGATCCTGTTTGCGCCCCAATCGTCGATGCCGCGCCTGAGCCCCATTTCGTGCTGCACGGCAAAGTACGGCAGGGACAACAGCACGCACGGCAGCAGCAGCATCACGCCCGCAATCCCGAAGTCACGAAGGCGCCTCGCAGCCGCGAGTTCTTCACCGAGCAGCGCCCGGTACGCGAGCAGACCGCTCACGGCAACCGCAAGGAAGACGGCGCCGTGCCCGCTCGTGAACACCTGGAGGGTGAAGCCGCCGATCGCGAGGAGAAGATGGCGCCGCTTGCCTCCGTCAAGATAGGCGTGGAGCCAGGCCAGGCTGAAAGGGACCCATTGAACCGGCCCCAGATGCAGCTGGGAAATCCGGAAGAACCGCGTCGGCGCAAACGCGAAGATCATTCCGCACAGGAACGCTCCCGCCGGGCCGAGGCCCACCCGCCGCCCCAGCAGGTATGCCCCGAGTCCGCACAACGCGCACGCGAGCAGCGACACCAGGTTGTTGGCGAGCACGAGATTGCCGGTCAGCCAGATGATCGGCGCCGCCAGCACGGCGCTGCCGATGAGGTTCTCCGAGTAGGCCAGCGTCCGGCGCTCCGGATGGTAGATATTGGCATCGAAGATCGACAGCGGATGGTGGGCGAAAGCGTGCGCGTCCCACGCAAGCGTCCAGAGGAACAGATCGGGATCGGGAGCGCTCGGAATTCGAAGGCGTGCCGGGCTCGTCGAGAGCGGGTACGCCATGACGATCGTGAGGACGACATACAGTGCGAACGCCAGCCACGCGCCTGACAGGCGCGAGGGCGAGCCGGGACGGCCAAGGCTCAACCGGCTCATCTACTTGATCAGCCTCAACGAAGTCGGCCGTTCGCCGATGAACGCGGCGCCGGCCCGGGTGAACGCGGCGTCCTGCTCGAGCGCGATGCGCACCTCCTGGCCGCCCCACTCTGCCACCTTCGTCCTGATGTTCAATTCGATCGAGTGCACCGTGTTTTCCGAGAGCGGGAAGTCGCCCAGCCCCGGCACGCCGTCCTGTTTGTCCCACAGCCCGATGATCGGTCCCGCTGCGTGACCGTGCAGCCCCAGGGGATGTGTGTAGATGCTCGCGTTGAGCCCTTCGGACTTCGCCCGTGCGAGCGCGGCCCTGAGGATCTCGTTCCCGGTCCGGCCCGCCTTCATCTCGCCGAGGTGGATGTCCTGCAGGCGGTTGCCCTGCGCCATCGCGATCCTGAGCCCGCTCGGCGCGTCAGTTTCGCCGTCGTTCAGCACGTAGGCCATCTGCTGCGTGTCGGTGCAGAGTCTCAGATACGTGATGCCGAAGTCGCAATGCAGCAGGTCGCCTCGGTGTATCACCGGAGTGTCTTTGAAGGCGCTGTCGTTCGGGCGCTGGAGGTCGACCGAGGGATGGAACCAGTTGGTCAGCCCGAGCTGACGCGAGCGCTCGCGCATCCACCATACCACGTCGTCGGTGGTGGTCACGCCCGGCGTGATGACCGCGATCGAGAACGCCTCGGAGATGATGCCGTGCGCGATGCCGGCGATCTGGGGGTACACCTCCAGCTCCTCGGCGCTGCGCCGCTCCAGCCATCGAATCGCCAGGCGCTCGGCCGACTGTACGCGCGATCTCAGGTCCGGCGGGACGGCCGACATCAGCCGAGCCTTCAGCGAGGCCGTGAGGCCGTCCCCGTAGTTGAACGTGTCGGATTCGTCGATGCCGATGCGCTTCGGGTTGCGTTCCTTGATGAGCTGTCCGAGGCGCGTCCACTGGTCGATCTTCTCGGGCTCCCACACGTTCTTGTACAGGGAGTTCATCGATCGCGCGAGAGCCAGCCGATCGATTGGCCCCGATCCCGGATCAGAGAAGACCAGCATCGTCGTCCGGTTGGCGTAGAGCGTCGTGAACGGCATGAGCGAGAAAAACACGGGATCCTCGTTGTTCTCACGGCACACGACGATCCACATGTCGATCCCTTCCTGCCGCATCAGCTCGGGCAGGATGCGCTCGAAGCGGAGCGTCAGCCAGCCGTTGTACACCGCCGCCTGCTCGCGAAGGGTCGAGATGGCGGGCAGGGCCCCGGCTACCGGGCCCGCGGCCGCGCTTCGCGCTTGGCCGCGCCCGGCCGCAACGATCCCGGGAGAGGCGGTGGTCGCGAGACCGGCAGTCACGAGCAGGACGAGTGCGGGCCAGACGGCGCGCAGAGGCGCTTTGAACATGCTTCCCCCTCGAAGTCGGACCGGCGACGGGGACCCGGCGATTGTAGCCTCGATCGCGCCCGGCTTGACGAATCGGCCGGAAATCCGGTAGGGTGTTGCCAATGTCGCTAGCATCCACTTTCCTCCCGGCGGACGTCTCCATGAGCATGGCCATGGTTATGGGTATGGGCATGCGCATGCAGATGCGTCAGTGCCAGGTCGGCGGACGGATGCTCGACACGTAAGACCACTTCACAACGAGCCTCAGAACCCGCCGGCCTGGCACGAGACAGGTCGGCGGGTTTTTTTCTGTACCCCATCGGTGCACCTCGAACCCGGCGACCAGGCTGTAGCGGTCGTTCGGAGGTTCGGTCCTGCGAGGCATGCACCCAATGGGCACTCACGTCTCCGTCGGAATCCTCGGTTCGATGCCGCCGTCGCATCCTCAGAACTCGACCGTGAGGCACGCAGACTCGTGCTCGCCCTCCCGGTCTTCCCGCTCGATCACCCGACTCATCAAGGAGCCTCCAATGCCTGACATCGCCACGGTTGCCGAAGCGGCGCTTGGCCCATCGACTCGCGCGCTTCACGCCGGCCACACGCCGGACTCGCAGACGCACGCCTGCGCCGTTCCCATCTACCAGTCGTCGTCGTTCGTCTTCGAGTCGGCCGAACACGCGGCGCGCCTGTTCGCGCTCGAGGAGCCCGGCTACATTTACACCCGGATCGGTAACCCGACGACCGAGGCGCTCGAGCAGCGCCTGGCCTCACTCGACGGCGGCGTCGGGGCGCTGGCGCTCTCGTCGGGCCAGGCGGCCATCACGCTGACCGTGCTGACGCTCGCGCGGTCGGGCCAGAACATCGTGTCCACCTCCTCGCTCTACGGCGGCACGGTGAACCTGTTCAAGCACACGTTCGCGCGGTTCGG
Organism: uncultured Acidobacteriota bacterium; assembly: GCA_963695795.1. Lineage (GTDB taxonomy): Bacteria > Acidobacteriota > Vicinamibacteria > Vicinamibacterales > JAKQTR01 > CAVOHU01. The sequence continues at coordinate 280,381 of CAVOHU010000007.1, forward strand.
AATCGAAACCCGGTTCGTCGACTCGTCGAACCCGCAGAATGTCGCCGCGGCGATCGATCGCGACACGCGGCTGGTGTACACCGAGTCAATCGGCAACCCGCGCAACAATGTCGACGACATCGACGCGATCGCCGCGCTGGCGCACGCGCGGGGTGTCCCGCTCGTCGTGGATAACACCGTCACGCCGGGCATTCTCCACCCGTTCGATCACGGCGCCGACATCAGTGTGTACTCCCTCACCAAGTTCATCGGCGGACACGGCACCTCGATCGGCGGCGCGATCGTGGACTCGGGGCGCTTCGACTGGTCGAACGGCCGCTACCCCGAGTTCACCGAGCCGGATCCCTCGTATCACGGACTGCGCTTCTGGGATCACTTTGGGCTTCACGACAAGGCCACCCTTCGCGGGGCGTCGTTCATCGTGAAGGCGCGCGTCCAGTGGCTGCGGGATCTCGGCCCCTGTCTCTCTCCCTTCAACGCGTTCCTGTTCCTCCAGGGGCTCGAGACGCTGCCGCTCAGGATGCGCGCGCACTGCGACAACGCGCGTCGCGTCGCCGAGTGGCTCGTGACGCACCCGGCGGTCGTCTGGGTCAACTATCCCCTGCTGCCCACCCATCCCGACTACATCCGGGCGTGCCGGCTGCTCGGGAGCGGAGGCGGCGCGATCGTCGGGTTCGGCATCCGGGGCGGTCTGGAGGCCGGACGCAAGCTCATCAACGCCACGCGCCTGCTCTGCCACCTGGCGAACATCGGCGATGCCCGCAGCCTGATCATTCACCCGGCCTCGACGACCCACCAGCAGCTCTCGACCGAGGACCGGCTCAAGGCCGGGGTGACCGACGATTTCATCAGGCTGTCGATCGGCCTCGAAGACGTGGCCGACGTCATCGCGGATCTCGACCAGGCGATCCTGGCCTCGCAGGAGTAGCGGGCCATGGCGAGCGATGGCCGCACCGTTGGCATGACGAGGACCGAGTCCGTCAACCTTTGCGAGAATGGCTTGAGCCTGAGGCGCGGAGGGCGTCTCGGGCCGATCAAGGTGGCCTACGAACGCTATGGGCAGTTGAACCGGGCGCGCGACAACGTGATCCTGGTGTGCCATGCGCTCTCCGGCGGCGCCCATGCCGCGGGACGTCACGAGGCTCGGGGCAAGCCTGGCTGGTGGGACGTGATGATCGGCCCGGGAAAGGCGTTCGACACCACTCGGTACTGCGTGGTCTCGTCGAACGTGCTCGGTGGATGTTACGGGACCACGGGGCCCTCGTCGGTCGATCCCTCGACGGGCCGGCCGTTCGGCGCGCGGTTCCCGCGCGTGACGATCGCCGACATGGTCGAGGTGCAGCGCCAACTGCTCGATCGGCTCGGCATCGAGGCGCTGGCGGCGGTCGCGGGAGGGTCAATGGGCGGCATGCAGGCGCTGCAGTGGGCCGTCTCCTACCCCGACCGCGTGCGCACGGTGATTGCCATCGCATCGACCGCGGCGCACTCGCCCCAGCAGGTCGCGCTCAATCACGTGGCCCGGCGTGCGCTGGTGGCGGACCCGGCGTGGCGAGGCGGGGATTACTACGGCACCCCGGGGCCTCGAGAGGGGTTGGCGGCTGCCCGCATGCTCGGCCACATCACCTATCTTTGCAACCGGAGCATGGATCGGAAGTTCGGCCGGCGCCTCCGCGGCCAGGTGGGATCGTTCGGGCCCGCGCCGGAGTTCGAGGTCGAACACTACCTCGACCATCAGGGCGCGAGCTTCGCGGATCGGTTCGATCCCAACTCGTTTCTCTACATCACCCGGGCGCTCGATGAGTTCGACCTGGCGGAAGGTTCTCCGTCGCTGACAGACGCGTTCCGCCGGACCTCGGCCGCTCTGCTGGCCCTGAGCTTCTCATCCGACTGGCTGTATCCGCCGGACCAGCTCGAACAAGTGTCCGAGGCGGCGGCGCGGGCCGGGCGGAGGGTCGAGTATCACGAGGTCGCGAGTGATCATGGGCACGACGGCTTCCTGGTCGACGCTGGAAAGCAGGAGCCGTTCATCAGGGCGTTCCTCGCGCGGCGCGGCCAGGACGGGCCGGCGCGGGCGGAGCGGCCCTCGACACGGGCGGCACTGGCGGGCGCGCTCGAGTCCCGGCCGTCGTAGTGTCCGATACCGCCCGCGCGGGATGCTGCTCGGGCGGGACTACCCGTTGTGGACGAGGTAGGCCTCGACCACGAGCAGGCTGCGGTCGCCGGCCGCCTTCACGACCTTGAGCAGATTGTCCATCGTCGAGACTTCCTCGACCTGCTCGGTCACGAACCATCGCAGGAAGTCCTGCGCCGCATGGTCTTTTTCCGCGATCGCCTGCGTCATCATCTCGTTGATGCGGCGGGTCACTTCCAACTCCCAATTGAGGGACAGCTGCACGGCGTCCTCGACCGACTTGAAGCTGGCCTGAGGGGCCTTGATGGTCGGCACCTCCACCGGCCCGCCCACGTCATCGAGGTAATGGACGAACTTCATCCCGTGGCCGCGTTCCTCGTCCGCCTGCTTGTAGAACATCCCGGCCAGCTTGCGCAGGCCGAGTCCCTGGAAATAGGCGGCGATGGTGATGTACTGATGCGATGCGTACATTTCGAGGCCGATCTCTTCGTTGAACGCCGCCGCGAGCGCCTTGCTGATGAGCATGATGTTCTCCGTAATGTGGGCGGACGGGGCCCACTCGACACGCTATCACAGGTCTGGACCGAGCGGTTTCGGCCGGAGGGCGAGGAGTGGAGGGTGCGTCTCGCTGGCGAAGCGAGGCAGTCCACCGGATCCGGGAACCCGCGCGGAGGCGGCCGTACAAGACAGTAGCCCGTCGCTCGGATACCAGAAGCTTCCGGCCCCCATCGGAAACCCCCAGCCCCGGGCGACGGGCCGCTGTCCGCGACTCCTTCAATCCGGATGCCAAAGCGAAGGCGATCGCGTCCACTCAGAATTCAAGGAAATCAGCGGAACGACTCCGTCAGTCGCCAGAGATTCGTTTCGCCGGATTCCGAGATTCCGTCACCTGCCGGAACTCCGCCAATCTCGCCTCAGAAGGGCCGTCCTTCGATCGGAGAACTGTTGCAACTTGCAATACGGGACCGGGATCAATCACCGGTGAGCGGGTGGGTTACGATCAGGAAATCTTCAACAATGCGGCCCTCGATCAGATGTTCCTGGATGATCCGCTCGAGGACCGGGGCGTCGCAGCGGGAATACCAGGCGCCCTCCGGATAGACGACGGCGATCGGCCCGTCCTCGCACACCTTGAGACAGTTCGCTTTGGTGCGAAGCACCGGCCCGGCCGGACCCGACAGGCCGAGTTCCCCGAGCCTCGTCTTCAGAAACTCCCACGCGGCGAGCGATCGCTCGCGCTCCGAGCATTTTGGCGTGGTCTGGTCGCAGCACAGGAAGATGTGGCGCCGCGCCGCGGGGACGCCCGCCTTGATGGCGCCCTTCAACCCGGGACGCGCTCCTTCGACGATGCCATCGGACGAGTCGCCCATGGCATCGATCTTACTCTCAGCCGTCGTCGTGCTGATGATCCGGCTCATTCGCGCTAGAATCCCCCGGTACTCGGCCCGCGCCCCCGACCCGGCCGAATGCACTCGTCCTCCCAAGACCTGATTCCAATCGTCGTCGGGCGCGGTCCCGCGGTCCCCGAGGAGAATGTGATGCCAGACAGCCAGCCACGGAAGCGATTCCCCCGTACCTTCTGGGTCGCCAACGTCATGGAGTTGTTCGAGCGGGCGGCCTACTACGGCATGAACTCCGTGCTGGCGGTCTACCTGACCGGGAAGGTGGCCGATGGCGGCCTGGGGTTTACCGAGGGTGCCGTCGGATTCCTGCAGGGCATCGTGTACGCGATGACTTACGTCCTGCCGATCCTCGGCGGCGCGCTCGCGGATCGCTATGGCTACCGGCGGATGCTGCTCGTCGCGTTCTCGTTCCTGACGGCGGGCTACTTCCTGGCGGGCTACTCATCGACCTACATGCTGATCTTCCTGGCGCTGCTCGTCATGGCGACGGGCGCGGGGCTCTTCAAGCCGATCATCTCGGGCACCATTGCGCGGTCGACCGACGACAGCAACTCCGCGTTCGGGTTCGGCATCTACTATTGGATGATCAATCTCGGCGCATTTCTCGCGCCGCTCATCGTCAGCTACCTGAAGGGATTCTCCTGGCACTACGTCTTCGCGGCGTCGGCGCTCTACACGGGCCTGATGCTGCTGCCGGCGGCGTTCGTCTACACCGATCCGCCGCGCCCGGAAAGCACCAAGGCGTTCAAGGACGTGCTGCGCGGAGCGGCCGAGGTCCTCGGCGACGCGCGATTCATGCTGATGATCGTGATCTACTCGGGCTTCTGGATTCTCTACTTCCAGCAGTTCGGTTCGATCCTCTGGTACATGCGAGATTTCGTCGACCGCGCGCCGGTCAGCAACGGCGTCACCTCGCTCCTCCACGCCGTCGGGCTGAACGTGAGCTTCGTCTTCGACGCGGAGCACGTCACGGTCATCGACGCGGGGATGATCATCCTGCTGCAGGTCGTCGTGAGCCGGATCGTCAAGAACCGTCCGGCGCTCGGAACGATGGTGACCGGGATGCTGATTGGCGGGGCGGGATTCCTCCTGATGGCGTTCTCGCAGCACGCCTGGATGCTCGTGGCGGGCATCGCGGTCTTTGCGATCGGCGAGATGACCGCGCATCCGAAGTACTACAGCTACGTGGGGCTCGTGGCTCCCGCCGACCGCAAGGCGGTCTACATGGGCTACGCGTTCCTCTACGGCGTGCTCGGATCGCTGCTGGGCTCGAGCGTGGGCGCATTCTTGTACGAGCGGATGCTCAAGCCGGTCATCGGGACTCCGGATGCCGCCTCGTCGACGCGCCTGTTCTGGCTGATGTTCCTGGCGCTCGACGTCGTTGCGGCGATTGGCCTGGTCTGGTTCTACCGCACGCTCGGGACGGACACGCCCGACACGCGGCGCAAGGCGCGGCTGGTCATGAACGGGATCTACGGCCTGATCTTGGTGCTCGGCGCGGTGTTCCTGATCACGGCCTTCACGGGCGAGGAGCCCAACTACAAGCAGGCCGTCCAGGCGGCGATCTTCCTGGCCCTCGGCGGGGGCGGACTGGCGATGAATCGATCCGCGCGCCGGGAATAGATCGGCGCGCGGATCGAGGTTGCGCTACAGGTACTTGAACTCGATCGCCTTCTGTTCGAGCTCCGCCCTGAACTCCGGGGCGGCGACATCGATGAGCGCCCGGGCCCGCTGCCGGAGCGTCTTCGCGTAGAGGTCGGCGACCCCGAACTCGGTCACGACGTAGTGGACGTGGTTCCGTGTCGTCACGACGCCCGCGCCGTGCTTGAGCATGGCGACGATCTTGCTGACGTTCTGTCCCTTGATGACGGCCTTCGACGGCAGCGCGATGATCGGCACGCCTCCCTTGCTTCGCGACGCCCCGTAGATCATGTCCACCTGGCCGCCCACGCCGCTGTAGATCTTCGGGCCGATGCTGTCGGCGCACACCTGCCCGGTCAGGTCCACCTCGATGGCCGAGTTGATCGCCACCATCAGGTCGTTCTGGGCGACGATAAACGGGTCGTTCACGTACTCGGTCGGGTGCATCTCGATGATCGGGTTGTCGTGGACGAAGTCGTAGAGCCGCTGCGTGCCGACCATGAAGCCCGCGATGATCTTGCCCTGGTGCAGCGTCTTGGCGTCACCGTCGATCACGCCCCGTTCGACCAGATCGATGATCCCGTCGGAGAAGAGCTCCGTGTGCACGCCGAGGTGCTTGCGATCGGTGAGTTGATGGAGCACGGCGTCAGGGATCGCGCCGATGCCGGTCTGCAGCGTCGCGCGGTCCGGGATGAGCCGGGCCACGTTGGTCGCGATCTTGACCGAGAGATCCGAGGTCGCGGCCATGTTGACTTCGGGAAGCGGATAATCGACCGGTACGATGTAGTGCAGTTTCGAGACGTGTATGAATGCGTCGCCGAGCGTCCGGGGCATGTTGGGGTTCACCTCGGCGATGACGACCCGGGCGGACTGGGCCGCCGTCTTCGTCACGCCGACCTCGACTCCGAACGAGCAGAACCCGTGCTCGTCGGGCGGACTCACGTGGATGAGGGCCGCGTCGATCGGCAGCCGGTGGTTCTTGAAGAGCGCCGGGATCTCCGAGAGAAAGCACGGCGTGAAGTCGCCACGCCCCTCGTGGACGGCCGCGCGCTGCGTGTCGCTGATGAACAGCGTGTTGATGCGAAGGTGGCCGACGAGCTTCGGGTCGGCGTATTCCGCCTTCCCGAAGGTCAGCACCTGGATGAGCTCGACGTCCTTGAGCGTCATCGCGCGCTCGACCAGCGCGCCGACCACCTTCTGCGGCACCGAGCAGTTGCCTGTCAGGAAAACCCGCTGCCCCGAGTGAATCTGCTGCACGGCCTCCTCGGCCGTCACGATCTTTCTGCGGTACGCATCCATCCAGTTCACAGCGGCTCCTCCCGCACGCCCAGGTGCACAGCCAGCATCGGATTGACCACGTGCCCGCGGTGCGTCGCCACACCGCGCCCGAGCGCGGGCAACGAGGACAGCGCGGCCTCCAATCCGTGGTCGGCCACCTCGGTGATGAACGGCCAGGCGGCATTCGCCAGCGCGTAGGTCGCGGAGCGCGCCACGACCGACGTCATGTTCGGCACGCAGTAGTGAATGACGCTCTCTTCGATGAACGTCGGGTCGCGATGGGTCGTCGGACGGCTGGTCTCCACGCATCCGCCCTGGTCGATCGCGATGTCCATGATCACCGACCGGGGCTTCATGGCCCGCACCATCTCCCGCGTGACGACCACGGCGCTGCGCGTCCCGGGAACGTGGATGGCGCCGATCAGCACGTCGGCGAACGCGGCGACCTTCCGGATGTTCGACGCGTGGGCGACCATGGTGACCAGGTGGCTGCCGAGGCGGAGTTTCTCTTCCAGCTTCTGCAGCCGGTCGAGATCCTGGTCGAGCACGTAGACGCTCGAGCCCAGGCCGAGAAACGCCCGCGCCGCGGCCGTCCCGAAGGTGCCCGCGCCGAGAATCGCCACTTCCGCCGGGGGCACGCCGGGGATGCCGGAGAGCGTGATCCCCTTGCCGCCCTTGTTGTTCTGGAGCAGCGTGCCCGCGACCTGCGGCGTCATGAGTCCACCGAGGTGACTGAGCGGCGCGAGCACCGGCAGCGATCCGTTCTCAGCCTGAATCGTCTCATAGGCAATGGCCGTCACCTCGCGCTCGAGCAGCGACTCGACGCGGTCCCGCCGTCCGATGGCGAGGTGCATGAATCCCATCAGCGTGGATCCCTGGCGCAGCCACTCCGCCTCTTCCCGGGTCGGCTTCGCCACTTTGACGACGAGGTCGGCGCGGCCGTACGCCTCTTCGCCGGAGTACACGATCCGGCCGCCCGCCCGTTCGTACTCGATGTCGGCAAACCCGGCGCCTCGGCCGGCGTCCTTCTCGATCGAGCAGGTGTGGCCCGCCGAAGCCAGCATTTCGACGCCAGCCGGCGTCAAGCCCACTCGGTGCTCGTCGGCGCGCCGCTCTCGTGGTACACCGATATTCATGGGTCCTCCAGGTGCTTCCGCCTAGCGCGTTCGCGCAGGTGGGAGGGTTGTTCAACAATCCGGGTCGTGCTGGCTCGCAACGAACAGTCTCGTTTCGGAGCTGATCGGGGGACGGACCGCCAGAGGTGGGGCTCCCAGACAGGCGGGCGCGATCGCGGCCCGGCTCAGGACAGGTCATTCTACCCCAGACGCGGGCGGCGTGCCGCGGCCGGGCCGTCCATCCGTGCCCGCGCCAGCCCGCCGGCCTGTTCGCCTCGAATCTAGCGGCCCGAGAGCACGCGTTCGACGTCGGCTACCGAGGGGACTCCGTCGATCGCGCCCGTTCGCGCGCAGCTCGCCGCCGCGACGGCGTTCGCGAATCGCAGCAGGTCCGGCACGCCGATGCCGCGCAGAAGCGCGTGGATGACGCCCGCCCGGAAGACATCGCCGGCGCCCGTCGTGTCGGTGGGATCGGTCGGGAACGCGGGCCCGTGATGAATGGCGTCTCCGTCGAGCGCGAGGGCGCCCCGCTCGCCGAGGGTCACGATCAACAGACCCGGGTGGTATTGTCTCAATGCCCGGAGCGCCGCTTCGTGATCGGCGAGGCCGGTCAGCTCGAGCGGGACATGGTCTGCGAAGATTGGCACCGTCACGTGCGCCAGCAGCTCGCGGGTGCGCGCGGACACGTGGTCGAGGTCGCTCGTGACCGGAATGCCGGCGCTGCGCGCCAGCCGGGCCGCTGCGATGGCAAGGTCCACATCGACATCGTCGACGTGAACGGCGCGGCTCGATCTGATGGCGTCGGCCGGAAGCGAGTCCGGCGGCAGGGCGACATGCCGGTTCCGATTCCAGAGCACCAGGCGATCGCCGGCCGCGTCGACCAGCACGACGTTCGAGCTCGTTGCGCCATCCAGAACGCGGAGGTCGCTCGTATCGACGCCCCTCGCGTTTAGCGTCCGCTGGATGAGCTCACCGCGATCATCCCGGCCGACGGCGCCAACGAACTTCACCATCAGGCCGAATGCGCTGCAGGCGGCCATCGTCGTCGCGGTCTGCCCGCCGCACCCGAACGAATGAGAACGTACCGGGACCTTCGAACGCGGCGATCCGGCCTTCGGAAACACGTCGAGCCGGTAGACGTCGTCCACCGAGCAGGCCCCGATGCCGACAACGTCCCAGCGTGCGGCCACCATGTCAGGCTCCGAATTGCGCGGGATCCCAGCGCAGGCCGATCGCATCGGGCGGCGCCATGTAGCCAGCGAGCGCGGACGAGGCGACGACCATCGGGCTCGCGAGGTAGCCTTCGCCGCCGACGCCCATGCGATTCTGCCAATTCCGGTTGAACGACGTGATGGCGCGCTGCCCCCGGGTGAGTGCATCCGGGCCCTGGCCGAAGCACGGCCCGCACCACGACTGCCGGATGACCCCGCCGGCGGTGCGGAGAACGTCCGCGACGGAAGACCCGCCGAGCCGGGGATCGGGACGCTCGATCAGGCGTGCGACTCCGCCCGACCCCGGAAAGACCACGAGCGGCGCCGCGACACGGGACAAACCGAGCGAACGGGCGGCCAGGATCACCCGGGCCGCCGACAACAAGTCGTCGTAGCTGCCGTTTGTGCACGAGCCGATCATCGCCCGATCGAACGTCAACCGTTCGTTCGCCACCTCTGAAGCAGCGAACGCGTTGCCCGGGCTGAAGGGCTTCGCGATCATCGGCACGACGCCGCCAAGCTCGAGGGTCTCGTCGATGGCATAGGTGGCATCCCGCCCGGGCGCCGCCGCGGGGTACGGCAGATCGGTCATCCCCTTCGAGCGGTACCACTCGAGCGTGACGGCGTCGGGCGCGAAGATGCCGTTCATGGCCTCGGCTTCCGCCATCATGTTGGCGATCGTGTTCCGGTACGTGATCGGCAGTTGCCGATCCGGATCGACCAGCTCGACCGACATGCCCTGCGCCTGTTTGGCGCCCCAACGGCGAAGGAGTTCGAGCACGATGTCCTTGCCGGTCACCCACGGCTGGAGCGTGCCCGCGAAGACGACTCGCCGTTGCTGGGGAATCGTGAAATAGACGTAGCCGGTCGCCCACCCGAAGCCGAGCGTTGTCGACCCCACGCCGAAGCCTACCGCTCCGTAGGCGCCGTAGGCGCGGCTGTGGGAGTCGGCCCCGGGGATGAACTGGCCCGGCACGACGAGCCCCTGTTCGGGAAAATAGAAGTGAAAGATCCCGTCGCCCGGCGTCGCGTAGTGCGGGCGTGCCAGACCGTGATAGGCGGCGAATGCCCGGCCGATTTCCGTCTGGCGGTGGTCAGCATCGTTGCCGGTAAAGACAAAATGGTCGTTCGCGATGGCCGCCTGACGCGGCGCGATCGTCCGTCCGCCGGTGATCTGGTTGAAGGTGTGAATCGCGAAGGGTGCCGTGCCGTCGGAGGCCGGGAGGAGGTCCGCGTAGAAGCGCAGCGTCGTGCCGGGCCGGATCTCGGCGTCCCGATCGACCCGGTGGGCCCAGGCGATTTGCTCAGTGGTCGTCAGCCGCCGCGACACGTCCTCGCCGGCCCAGAGCACGCGCGGCTCGACCGAAAGCGAACGGCGGAATTCGCGCCTGCCGATCTCGAAGATCCCTCCGCTCCGGCGGAGTTCCTCTTCCTTCGACGACAGGGCGAGAGGCTCGTAGTCCTTCCCCTGCGTCAGGTTCGTCAACCGGCGGGACGCCGGGTCGAAGCTGAACTCGTCGCCGTCGCGCGCGTCCTCCACGGCGTCAGGCGCCTGGACGACATGAAGCCCGAGATTGAGCGCGTTTCGACGGAAGATGTCGCCGAGACTTCGGCCGCAGACGATGACGAGCGTCAGGCCGGATTCCTCGGCGACGCCCTTGAGCCCGGCCGGGCTCATCTCCCGCGACGACCCGATGGCGAATCGGTCCCCGGCGATGACGAAGGTCTCGCCACGGTGAACCCGATCACGGAAGCCGGGCACGAGATACCGGAACGCACCGGCCTTCCATCGTTCGTCGAGGGTGTCGAGGCTCTCCGAGACGCAATCGGCGGAAGGAGTGATTTGATCGGTGTCGATGGCGTCGAGTTTCTTCCCCGACGCGCGCCTGTCCCAGACGATCAACGCCCGGCCGCGAATCGGTGCACCCGGGCCCCGCGCGGGCGACGCGCCCGCTTCCTCTGTGGAGTCCTGCCCGGGGACGTCTGTGAGCGTCACACCCGGGCGGAAGACCGCGGGTCCCGCAATCTGCATGGTCGCCAGGATCGCCGCCTAGTACCCGATGGCTCCTCCATCGGGCGCGCGGCGATCGCAGCCCCCTTCGAGCTTGCCGTCTTTCAGGTTGACGACGATGGCCTCGGCGACGCCCTGGGCGCCGCCGGGAACGAAGTTGTGGCCGAGCTTCTTGAGCAGCACGAGCGTGTCGGGCGAGAGCCCGTTGCGCTCGAAGCTGGTGCGATCGGGCAGCCACTGGTGATGGAAGCGCGGCGCGTCGACGGCATCCTGGGCATTCATGCCGAAGTCCACCACGTTCAGGATGGTGTGCAGGACGGTATTGATGATGGTCCGGCCGCCCGGGCTGCCCGTCACCATGAAGAGCCGGCCGTCGCGCGCGAGGATCGTAGGCGTCATGCTCGAGAGCATCCGCTTGCCGGGTGCCGCCATGTTCGGGTCGGTCCCGATGAGTCCCTCGGATGTCGTGAGTCCCGGCCCGGCGTTGAAATCGCCCATCTCGTTGTTGAGCAGGAAACCGGTTCCGGGCGCCACGATGAACGACCCGTAACCGCCTTCGAGCGTGAAGGTCAGGGAGACGGCATTGCGATCCGCATCGACCACGGAGAGGTGGGTCGTTTCCTCGGATTCGGCAGGCCACTCGAAGTTCGTCGGCGATGAGACCGACGCGTGGTCGGCGCTGATGGACTTCCGCAGGCCCGTGGCGTAGTCCTTCGAAGTCAGCCGGGCGATCGGCATCTGCGGATTGAAGGCGGGATCCCCAAGGTAGCGGGCGCGGTCGGCGTAGGCCCGCCGCATGGCCTCGACTTCGCGATGCACGTTGCGCGCCGAGCCGAACCCGTCGGCCGCGACGTCGAAGCCCTCGAGGATATTGAGCATTTCGATGAGCGCCGTACCGCCGGAGCTGATCGGCGGCATCGAAATCACTTCGTAGCCTCGATAGCTGCCGCGAATCGGGACCCGGCGCTCGGGCTTGTAGTTGTGGAGGTCGGCGCGAGTGATGAGGCCGCCGTGCGCCTTCATCTCCTTCTCGACCAGCGCCGCGACGTCGCCCTCGTAGAGCCCGGCCGGGCCGGATTCCGCGATGCGCTCGAGTGTGCGCGCCAGGTCGGGCTGCTTCAGCGTTTCACCGGGTTCATACGCAACGCCTTGCTTTGAGAACTGCGCCATCGAGGCTGGGTACGGCTTCATCTGCGCCAGCGCTCCGCGCAGCGATCGCGAGAGGCCGTCGCTCACGACGAAGCCGTCGCGCGCCAGGCGGATGGCGGGTTCGACCAGCCGCTTCCAAGGGAGTTTTCCCTGCTCTTTCCAGGCGAGGTGCAAGCCGGCGACCGTCCCGGGCACGCCGACAGAGAGGTACCCCTGGTGGTGGAGCTTCGAGTCGTACTTCCCGTCCTTCATGAACATCGTCGGGGTCGCGCCGGAAGGCGCCATCTCGCGGAAGTCGTAGGCCACCGGGTCGCCCGAGTTCGGCCGGAGCACGATGAAGCCCCCGCCGCCGAGGTTGCCGGCGGTCGGATGCACCACGGCGAGCGCGAGCGCGGTCGCCACGGCGGCGTCGATCGCGTTGCCACCCTCCCGGAGGACGTCGACGCCCGCGGCCGACGCCAGGGCGTTCTGCGAGACGACCATGCCACGCGTCGCGCGCGAGGGCACCGATGCCGTCCATACCGGCACGACCAGGAGCGACGCCACCACCATCGCAGCCAGCAAGCGAGTTCTCATCGACGTTCCTCCCCGCTCAAAGGGTCGACCCTATTTCCCGGCGTACGCCGGGCCGTACAGTATCCGTCCCGGCCGGGCTGGCGTCATCGCTCCGCTCTGGAACACGGCCACGCCATTGACGAACACGACGCTGACGCCTTGCGCGTACTGGTGCGGATTCTCGAAGGTCGCTGTGTCCAGTATGCGATCGGCGTCCCAGATTGCAATATCCGCCTTCATGCCGGGCCTGAGGATGCCGCGGTCGCCGAGGCCGGTGCGCTGGGCCGGCATCGAGGTCATCTTTCGTACGGCGTCCTGCAAGGTGATGACGTGCTGCTCGCGGACGTAGCGCCCGAGCACGCGCACGAAGGTCCCGTAGCTCCTCGGGTGCGGGGCGGACTGGCCGAACGGCACGACCTCGCCGTCGGACGCCACCATCGTGTTGGGATCCTGGAGGATCCGCACGACGTCCTCCTCGCTGATGGCGTGGAAAATCGCCCCGGCGCCCCCATGTTCCACGATCCACATGGCGGTGTCGGCCGCGTGCTCGAGGGTCGGCTCGGAGCCCCGGCCGCGGGTGATCTCGGCGAGGCTCTTGCCTTCGAGGCTCGTGTCCCACGAGCAGTTCGAGATGACGACGTTCTTCGCGTCCCCTCCGCCGCGCTCGTTCTTCAATGCCTCGACAATGGCGTCGCGGATTTTCGACCGTTGCGCCGGATCCTTCAGGCGCGCCACGACCTTGGCGTCCTCGCCCTCGAGCGACCACGGCGGCAGCAGCACGTTGATGCCGGTTTTCGACGCCGTGTAGGGATACGCGTCGATCGTGGCGTCCACGCCGCGGGCCCTGGCTTCCGCGATGAGCTTCAGCGTCTCCCGGCTCCTGCCCCAGTTCGCGGTGCCGATGATTTTGTGGTGGGTGACCTGCGTGGGCATGCGGCCCTTTTCGCCAAGGGCAATCGTCTCCCGGACGCTGTCGACGACGCCGGCGGCCTCGTTCCGCATGTGGGAGATGTAGATGCCACCCATCTGGCCGGCGGCCGCGCCCAGCGCCTCGACTTCCTCAGGCGGGGTGAAGATGCCCGGCACGTAGACGAGGCCGGAACTCAGGCCGAACGCGCCTTGGAGCATCCCTTCGCGAACCAGCTCCTTCATCTTGGCGATCTCGTCGGGCGTCGCCTTCCGGTCCGCGCGGCCCATCACGACTTCGCGAACACTGCCCTGCCCGATGAACATCCCGAAGTTCGGCGACATCTTCGACGCGGCCAGCCGATCGAAGAACGGCTTGAGCGGCACCGGCGATCCGCCGTCCGGCCCTTCGAAAACAGTGGTGACGCCTTGCCTGACGTAGTTCTCGGCAGTCGGCACCTGGAAAATGCCCCGGCGCGCATGCGTGTGGATATCGATGAACCCCGGCGAGACGATGAGGCCGGCGGCGTCGATTTCCCTGCGGCCCTTTGCGGTGATTCGAGGGCTGATGGCCGCGATCGTGTCGCCCGAAACCGCCACGTCCGCGATGAACCACGGGTTGCCCATCCCGTCGAGGACTCGGCCCCCGCGGATGACCAGATCGTAACCTGCCGGCGCCTGGCCCGCCGACACGATGGCGATCCCGACGAGCAGCAGCGCGCCGATGCCCTTGAAGATACGCACAGGGAGGTCTCCTTTGAACGGCGGCCGTCAGGGAGGTCGGCGTCTCGAGGCTCGTCACGCCGCAGACGCTCGCTCCGGTTCGCTCGGTCGGGATTATAGCAGCCGCACGAGATCGCCGTGGGCCGTGTGATTCCGACTGCTGTCAGATTGTCGATCGCGCTGGACGTCATCGGCGCGAAGCTGCGAGAATGTCGCGCCAGGAGACGCTCGATGTACGCACTCGCCCTGATTCGATACCGGCGCCCGCTCGACGAGGTCCTCGCGCATTCCGGCGCGCACCGTGCCTATCTGCAGGAGTTGAAAGCGAACGGTACGCTCATCGCATCGGGACCGCTCGAACCCCGCTACGGCGGCGCGGCGCTGCTGCGAGTCCCGGATGTTGGCGCGCAGGCGGCGCTCGACGCGATCCGAAACGGCGATCCGTACTGGAAGGCCGGCGTCGCACAATACGAGCTGCTCGCATGGGACGTGCGGACCGGGCGGGACGCTTTGGATGCAATCTGAAGGGGCCGCCAGGCGCTTGCGATCCGGTCTCTTACCCCCGGTTCCGTCGGCACGGCCCGAAGCCTGAAGCCCGAAGCCTGAAGCCCTCTTTCGCTGAAGGCCTGTCGCCTGCGGCTGGATGTTCCGTTCGGCAACTACGAATGCGGATCGTCGTCCACGGGGGGCGGCGGCGTCTGCCAGAGCTCGAAGCGCTCCAAGATCGAGCCGCCCGTGAACTCCCGCAGGATCGAGTTGTCCGGCACGAGGTCGACCGGCGCCGGCCGGAACCATTGAAGGAACGACAGCAGCCGGTTGGCCTCCAGGTACTCAGCAGTATTCGGCCGGAGCTGGAGCAGCAGCGGCTCGGCCATCGGCCGCAGCACCGCGAGCTCGTGCACGAGCGCCGAGTTGAAGATCGCGTCGGCGTTCTCCTGAAAACAGAAGATGTGCTGCTTCTCGCCTCTCACGACCGACGGCCAGCGGCGGAGGGTCTCGGCCGAGGTGTAGCCGCGGGTCCTCGTATCGCGCACGACGCGCCGGATGAGCCGGCAGTCGGAGGTCGCGACCCGGTTGTGCCGATCGAGGTTCAACTGCGTGAGCGCCGAGACGTAGACCCGATAGACCATCTCGGGCGGCAGCGTCGGCACCAGCTCCGGATTCAGCCCGTGAATGCCCTCGACGATGATGACGCGGCCCGGTTCGAGCGTCACCGTCTGGCCGGTCTCGCGCCCGCCGGTCAGGAAGTTGTACCGCGGCAGCGTCGTCGGCTTTCCCGCGATCAGGTCCGCGAGACGCCGGTTGAAGAGGTCGATGTCGAGCGCGTGGAGGGTCTCGTAGTCGTATTCGCCGTTCGCGTCGCGCGGCGTCAACTCGCGATCGACGAAGAAATCGTCGAGCCCGATCGGCATCGGCCGGATGCCGTTCGCCAGCAACTGGACCCCGAGCCGCTTGGCGAAGGTTGTCTTGCCCGACGAGGTCGGGCCGGCGACGAGCACGACGCGGACCTCCGGTTTCCTCGCGATGTCCGCCGCGATTCTCGCGAGCCCCGCCTCGTGAAACGCCTCCGCGACGAGCGAGACTTCGCGCCCTCGTCCCGCGAGAATCGCGTCGTTGAGCGCCCCGGCACCCCTGATGCCGAGGCGGTCGAGCCAGTGCCCGGCCTGTTCGAACACGGCGAAGAGCTTCGGGTAGGGCGCGAGCGGGCCGATCTCGGTCGGCGCGGACTGATGAGGGAACTGCAGGATGAATCCCGGAGGAAAGGCGCGCAGCGCGAAGTGCTGCAGGCACCCGGTCGATGGGACCATGTAGCCCTGGAAGTAGTTCATGTGCCCGCGAAGCGTGTGCAGCTCGAGATGGTCCTTGACCCGGTGCGCGAGGAGCTGCGCCTTGTCGTGTTCCCCGCGCGAGCGGAAGAGCGCGACGGCGTCTGCCAGATCCACCCCGGTCCGCGTAATCGGCGCGTCGGCCGTGACGATGTCCCTCATCCGCGCTTCGATCAGGTCCAGGTCGGCCTGGGTGAACGGCGCGTGCCCGCGGACCTCGCAGTAGTAGCCGCCGATGGTCGTGGCCGAATGCTCGATGTAGATCTCGGCCTCCGGGAACACCTCCGTGGCGGCCACCAGCATCGCAAACGACAGTGATCGGCGGTAGACGCGCGCGCCGTCGTTGGTCGACGTGTCGAGCGGCACCACATCGGCGTCCGAGGAAAGCGGCATCGACAGCTCGTGCAGCAGGCCGTCGACAATCGCCGCCATGGCCGGGCACCTCCGGCCCTGGCTGGCCACCCGCAAAATGTCGACGAGCGGCGTGTGGATCGGGGCGTCGAAGACCCTGCCGTCCGCCAGCCTGGCCTGAACGGTGGTCCGCCGCACGCCCGGTACGATCGCCGCCGAGGGAGGGAAAGGTCGATCCGCGGAATTCACGGTCGCTCCTGCTCACAGCATGCCCGAATCCGCCGCAGAAGATCCAGCGGCTACCCTGCCCGCTCCGTGCGCATCGCCTCGCGCCAGAGGTAAACGCAGAGCCCGGTGAAGAGCACCGCCGACACCAGCTGCGACGCCACGTCACTCCCGAAGAACGGCGTCCTCACGAGGTCTTCGCGGAACCACGGGAACAGCCGCAGCGCCGATCCCAGGACCCCGCCGAGCGCCCCGCCGGCCATGAATCCGGAGGCGATAATCGTGGCGCGCTCCCGCATGCGGCCGCCAAGGCGGCCGCCGACGCGTTCCGAGCGCCGCGTCACGAGGTGCGCGATGAAGCCGCCGACGAGCGCGGGAAGGTTGAGCTCGAGCGGCAGGTACATCCCGAGCGCGAAGAGCAGCGCGGGAACGCCAACGAGCTCCATCAGCACCGAGACGAGCGCGCCGGCGCCGAACAGCGCATACGCGACGGGCTGGCGGCTCATGAAGCCCTCGACGAGCGCCTTCATGATCGACGCCTGGGGCGAGGCGAGGATCGGCCGCGCATCTCCGGGCGCCGCCTCACCGAACTGGAACACGGTCGCGAGCATGACAATGGCGAGCCCGGCCGCCAGCGACGAGGCGATGACGCCGATGAGCTTGACGCGCTCCTGGGCAGCCGGCGTCGAGCCGAGCCAGTACCCGGTCTTCAGGTCGGTGATGAACTGCCCGGACACCGACAGCGCCGTGCACACCATGCCGGCGATGGCCATCACGAAGAACATGCCGGTCTGACCCGAGAGCCCGAACCGCAGCAGGACCACCGACGAGATGATGATCGTCAGCATGGTCATCCCGGACACGGGATTGCGCGCCACGGTGGCGATCGCGTTGGCGGCCACCGACGCGAAGAAGAAGGCGAAGACAATGGTCAGCAGGACGCCGACCACGAGCACGGCGGGCGACGATCCGAGCGTGCCGAAGAAGGCGGCGACGGCGAGCGTCGTCACGACGATCCCCGTCAGGATGGCGACCAGCGGCACGTCGACGTCGGTTCGCTCGCCGGCCGGCGTAGAGCCGGACCGGAACGCGCGCGCTGCGATGGAGAACGATCCGGCGACGATGCGAAGCGACTTGATGATCCCGAACACTCCGGCGGTGGCAATCGCCCCGACGCCAATGAAGCGGACGTAGCTCCGGTAGATCTGCGTGCTCGTCAGGTTCGTGATGCCGCCCGGATCGAGCCCGATCGCCCGGATGACGTCTGGCGACCACTGGCTGAGCACCCAGAGGAGCGGCACGAGGACGAAATTCGAGAGCACGCCTCCGGCGCACAGGATCATCGACGAGCGCAGGCCTATCACGTATCCGAGCCCGAGGATGAAGGCGACGGCGTCGAAGCTGGTCGCCATGCGCGCCCGCTCGGCGAGGTCCTTCACCGCCGGGACGAACCGGAAATCGAGGTACTCCTTCCACACCTGGAACGTCGTGACGAAGAAGTCGTAGACGCCGGCGATGCCGGTCGCCGAGAGCAGCAGCCGCGCCTGCGATCCGCCCTTCTCTCCCGTGACCAGGACCTCGGTGATGGCGGTCGCCTCGGGATAGGGGAACTCACCGTGCGTCTCCCGCACGAAGTAGCGGCGCAGCGGGATGAGGAACAGCATGCCGAGGCACCCGCCGGCCAGGCAGATGAAGACCGTCTGTACCGGATGCGGATCGAGTTCGAGGATGTAGAGCGCCGGCAGGGTGAAGATGGCGCCCGCGACGACCGCACCGGAGGTGCCGCCGATGCCGGTGATGATGACGTTTTCGAGCAGCGTCGACCGCCGCGCGTAGACGCGAGCCAGGCCGATCGCGAGGATCGAGATCGGGATGGCGGCCTCCATCACCTGGCCGACCTTGAGGCCGGAGTACGCCGACGCAACGGTGAAGAGAACGCAGAGCAGGAGACCCCACGACACCGACCGCAGCGTCGATTCGGGCATCCGGACTTCCGGCGGCACCACAGGCCGGTATCGCTCGCCGGGTGGCAGGCGCTCGTAGGCGTTGGCAGGCAGTGCGCTCGTGTCGAGTGCGGTCGGGCGCCCGGAAGTCGCCATCGGATCCTCCTCGCGGTCTGGCAGAGTCTATCGCAGAATCTGCACGAACTCCCTGTGCGGCCCGCTCGCGGGAGGCTATGATAATGCGTCCCCGCCGGCCGCCGGGTCACCTGATGAACGAATCTCCGCAGTCCGCCTCGATGTTCGGCGTCGTGATACTCACCCTCGCCCTGCTCGTGGCCGGGATCGCGATCGCCCTCGACGTGTACTTCCGGCACGACGCGAGGTTCACGGGCATCGTCATCGTCGCCTTCGCGGTGACGGCCTCGGCCTGCATCGTCGCGCTCCACGAGCGCCAGCGCCGGCGGTTCGATGCCGTGCGTCAGGCGGCGGTCCTGGATCAGCGCAACTTGGCAGGCCAGGTCTCGCTGCTGACGAGCCAGGCGAACGATCTCATCCTCATGGCCGACGATCAGGAGGCGATCTTCGAGGCCAACGATCAGGCGGTGTTCACGACAGGCTTCTCGCGGGAGCAACTGCTCCGGATGCGCGTCGGGCAGCTCGACGGCGAGCGGCCGCCCGTCGCCCTCGACGCGCGGCTCGGTCCGGGGAACTCGAGCGCCCGCTACGAAGCCCGGATGGTCCGGAAGGACGGCACGACGTTTCCGGTCGAGGTGAGCCTGGCCTCCGACGCGAGCGGATCGCGACGGGTCTTCCAGATCATTGCGCGCGACCTCACCGAGCGCCGCCAGGCGATGGCGCACATCCTGCGGGTCAACCGGCTCTACGCGATGCTCAGCGAGATGAACAAGGCGATCGTTCGCGCGACCGACCGCTCGGCCCTGTTCACCGCGATCTGCCGGTTGGCGGTCGAAACCGGCCAGTTCGCCTACGCGTGGATCGGCCTGGTGGATGAAGTCGATCACCACGTCAGGCCCGTGGCGCACTGGGGACCGGATGCGGGCTTCCAGCTCACGATGCGCGTGACGACCGATGCCACCGGGTCGAACGGCGGGCCCACCGGCTCGGCCGCGCGTGACGGGGTGCTGATCACCTGCAACGACCTCCAGACGGATCCGTTCTTCGCGCCGTGGAGCGAGGCCGCCCGGAGCTGCGGCTTCGGCGCGGCCGCGGCCCTGCCGTTCCGCATTCGGGATCACGTGGCCGGCGCGCTGAGCGTGTACGCCCTCGAGGCGGGGTTCTTCGATCGGGCCGAGGCCAAGCTGCTCCGCGAGATCGGAACCGACATCGAGCTGGCCCTCACGATGATCGACCACGAGGTGCGCCGCACCCGCGCGGAAGAGGAACTGCGCGAGAAGGAGGCATGGTACCGGCTGATGTTCGAGGGGAATCCCTACCCGATGTGGGTGTTCGACACGGGGTCGCTCGCGTTCCTCGCGGTCAACGACGCTGCCATCTACCGCTACGGCTACACGCGGGCGGAATTCCTCGGCATGACCCTCAAAGACATCCGGCCGCCGGAGGATCTGCCGCACCTGGCGGACATGCTGGCCCGCGACAAGCAGGTGAGCCGCATCTATCACAGTCCGGTGCGCCACAGGACGAAGGACGGCCAGTACCTCGAGGTCGAGATTCTCGGCCGCGACCTGACATTGGCCGGTCGAAGCGCGCGGCTCATCACGGCCATCGACCGGACCGAGCGCGGCCAGCTGCGGCAGCAGCTGCAGCAGGCCCAGAAGATGGAGGCGATCGGGCTGCTGGCCGGCGGCGTGGCGCACGACTTCAACAACATCCTGACCACCGTGTCCGGGTACGCCGAGCTCACGCTCGAAGAGCTGCCGCCGGGCCACCGCCTGCGGCCGAACCTCGAGGAAATCCGGCTCGCGGCCGACAAGGCGACGGCCCTCACCCGGCAGTTGCTCTCGTTCAGCCGAAAGCAGGTCCTCCAGCCGCGGGCGCTCAATCTCTCGCTCGTCGTTCGCGAGATGTCCGGGATCGTCTCGCGGCTGATCGGCGAGGACATCCGGCTGACCATCGACGCGCAGCCGTCACAGCGGGTGGTGCTGGCCGATCCCGACCAGCTGAGCCACGTGCTGCTCAACCTGGTGGTGAACGCGCGCGATGCCATGCCGCTCGGAGGCTCGATCGCAATCAGTGTCGCCGACGCCGATCTCGACGAGTCCGGCGCGGCGCGCGTGGAAGTGCCGGCCGGCCAGTACGTCGCGATGTCGGTGGCCGACACCGGAAAAGGCATGAGTGCCGACGTGCTGTCGCACGCGTTCGAGCCGTTCTTCACGACGAAAGACCGCGGCAAGGGCACAGGGCTGGGGCTCTCGACGTCCTACGGCATCGTCAAGCAGAGCGGCGGCGGGATCACGATTGTCAGCCAGGTGGACCGGGGAACGACCGTGACGATCTACCTGCCCCATACCTCGCACGCCCAGCCGGCGGCGTCCCCGCCCTCCGCTGCCCGCAAGGCCCGCGGCGGCGGAGAGACCATCCTGCTCGTCGAGGACGAGCCGGCCGTCCGCGGCCTGACCGGCCGCCTGCTTCGGCAGCTCGGGTATGCGGTCATCGAAACCGACAACGAGGAGCACGCGCTCGCCGTGGCGCGCGAGCCGGATCGCGCCATTCACCTCGTGCTCACCGACGTCGTGATGCCGGTCATGAGCGGCCCGGTGTTGGCCAGGCAATTGACTCGGCTCCGGCCGTCGCTCAAGGTGCTGATGATGTCCGGTTATGCCGGCGCGTATCTCAACGAGGACGGCGTGTTCGACACCACGTATCCGCTCCTGCGGAAGCCGTTCACCCTCGAAGCCCTGGCCATCCAGGTACGCGAGGTGCTCGACGGAAGCGGAAGCGCCGTCGCGGAGCGCCGCGATTGACCGGCGCGGCCGTCCGGGACGCGGGTCTGCCGGCCTGCGCCTGAAACCCGGACGACCCCGCGTTCGTTCCCATGAATACTGGCCTGCTGTTTGCGGCCCCGAGGGCCGTAGTCGTACAATCCCAACCCGACCGGCAGGACTGCTGTTAACCGCGCGAGACCGGGCCCTCGCCGTCAAGAGAACGCCATGAGCGACAACAGGAAGAGCTGGGGTTCGACCGTGCTCGGCTGGTTCGTCGTCCAGGAGGAGGGATCCGACCGGCCGGGCGAAGGGGTCGAATCCGCTCACGCTTCGGCGGGCGAGGAAGGCGCGTCGATCTTCGTCAAGGCTCCGCCGGCCGCGCCGGGCGGCACGGTCGATTTCGAGGGCGTCTTCGACGCGGCGGGAATCGCGGCCGAAGAGCGTGAGCGCGTCGCCAGGTCGATTGAGTTGCTCGCCGGGCTGCCGCCGGACACGCCGGTGCCCGTGAAGAAGCAAATCGTCGAAGCGTCGCTCAAGGCATTCGAGGTGCCCATCGACAAGATCATCGAGGCCGGCGTCGCGGAGATCCAGGCGCTCGAAGGCTACATCCGGACCGGCGCCGCCGACACGCAGACGCTGCTCGCCGAGTCCACCGAGCGCATCAAGCAGCACGAGGACGAAATCAGGCAGCTGCGCGCGGTGATGGACGGGCGGGTGCAGGAACAGCAGACTGTCGTCAAGGTCTGCAACGAGCGGAAACTCGGCATCCAGCAGATCCTGGAGTTCTTCGGCCAGGAGCGGGTGGCGCGCGTCGTGCGGGAGTCCCCGAAGCTGCACACGCCCTCCGGGCCGGCGTAAGCGACCGGGCTGACGGGCCGTTTTCGTAACGAAAGGTGGCGAGCATGGCAGAAGGCGGATTCTTCCGGCGGCTGGGGAATTTGTGGCGTGGATTCCTGTCGCTGTGGATCGCGGATGTCGAAAAGGCCCACCCGGAGATCGCGTACGAGAACGCGATCAACTCGATGGTCGAGAAGTACTCGCGGCTCAAGAACGCCACGGCGGCGATCATCCGCCGCCGCGAGGACATCGACGCGCGCAGCAAGAAGGCCACCACGCGAGATGGCCGACGTCGAGGCCCAGCTCAACGCGGCGGTCGAGACCAACCAGGACGACCTTGCCGTGGTGCTCATCCAGAAGAAGAACGAGCTCCTGAGAGATCTGGCCGACCTGCGCGGCGAGCTTGACCTGGCCCAGAAGGACGCCGATGCGGCCAAGTCGTCGCTGATCAACGTCCAGTCCGAGATCCGGAAGCTCAAGGCCGAGCGCGACTCGCAGCTCGCCAAGCTGCAGTCGGCCGACGCGCGCATCAAGATCCAGGAGCAGCTCGACGGGCTGTCGGTCGACGCCGAGGTCAAGGCGCTCGACAACGTCCGGGAGCACATCAAGACCCGGATCGCCGAAGCCAATCTCGGGCGGGAGCTGTCGGAATCGTCGCTCGATTCGAGGCTCGCCGCGCTCAAAACGCAGGCCGGCGAGGTCCAGGCCCGTCAGCAACTGGCGGAGCTCAAGGCCAAGCGCGCGGCGCAGCAGGCGGCGCAGGGTCAGAAGACGCTGTAGCTCCGGAGGAAGAGGAACATGAAGCTTACCCCGTTTGCCAAGCTGTTCATCACGCTGGTCATCGTCGGCGTGATCGGCTACGCGTTCTACCACTACAAGGGCGCCGACATCCGGAAGTGGGCGGTGGGCGACAGGTCCTCCGCCACGCAGGCGCAGCAGGAGGTCGGCCCGAGCGACTTCGATCCGCTGCGGACTGCCCCGGCCGACCCGGCGCGGAACATCGGGGCCACCGGCGTCGCCGGATCGGCGCTCGGCAGCAGTGGCCGGCTGTCGCGTCCGCTCGTGGTGGGCATCAACACGTGGGCCGGCCACTCGCCGGGCATCGTGTTCAACGCCGGAATGGATCCGAACCCGGCGTCGGGCTACCGGAAGCGTTACGGACTCGACGTCAAGTTCGTCCTGCTCGAGGATCCCGCGGCGAAGCTCGCGGCGTTCCGCAAGGGCGACGTCGATATCATGTGGAACACGGTGGACAACTGGGCCCGCGAGGCGTCCATCCTCTCCGAGCAGAATCAGAAGGCCAGGTCGATCATCATGCAGGACTGGTCGCGTGGGGGCGACGGCATCGTCTCGCTCGCCTCGATCAAGTCCATCGAGGACCTGAAAGGCCGCAAGATCTCCTGCACGCAGTTCACCCCGTCCCACTTCCTGCTGCTCTACCTGCTGGCCCAGTCCGGCCTCTCGGCCGAGGATCGGACGGCCCTGGAGAAGAGCATCATCTTCACGCAGGATGCGCCGGCCGCCGCCGCCATGTTCAAGGCAGGCCAGGTGGATGCCGCGGTGACCTGGGAGCCCGATCTGTCCGGGGCCATCGCAGCCCGCGGCGACGCCGCGCGCATCCTCGTGTCGACCACCGCCGCCACCAACATCATCGCCGACACGCTGTGCGCCCGGCAGGATGTGATCGACCAGGCGCCCGAGACGATCAGGGACTTCGTCCACGGCTGGTTCGACGGCATCGACGCCATGAAGACCGATCCCGCGGCGGCGTACGCGGTGGTCGCGAAAGCCCTGAAGCTCGACAGCGACACCGTGTCGGGGATGCTCTCCGGCCTCAAGCTCACGCCGTACGCCGACAACGCGCAGTTCTACGGGCTGACCGGCGGCAAGGCCCACTACGAGACGCTGTTCGACACCGCGTTCGTGATCTGGCGCAAGAAGGGCCTCGTGACGCGGCCCGTCGACGCCAAGGACTGGGCGGATACACGGTTCATCTCCGCGCTCGCCGCGGCCTATCCCGGGCAGGCGGTCGAGGAGCCGAGGATCGCCAGCCGCCCGGCGTCGGCCCAGGATCGCGCGATCATCAACAAGCAGATCCAGATTCACTTCACGCCGGGCTCCGACGAGATCATGCCCGGCTCGTACTTCGTGCTCGACGCTCTCGGCGAGACCATGACCTCCTTCGGGAACACCTACCTGCGCGTCGAAGGCAACACGGATTCGACCGGGCCGGCCACGGTGAATCTCACGCTGTCGGAGCGCCGCGCGCTGGCCGTGAGGAATTACGTGCTCAAGAACTTCCCGAACATCCAGGCCGCGCGCTTCCAGACGATTGGCAGGGGCTCGAGCAACCCCGTGGCGCCGAACGAGACCGAGACCGGCCGCCAGTTGAATCGCCGGACGGACATCAAGGTGATCCTGGCGACGCAGTAGCCGGGTTCATCAGCGGCACGAGTGTCGGTCACGAGCGCGGAGATCCGGCCCGACGGGCGCCGGGCTCCGCGTTCGTCGTGAGGAGCAGGAGATCCGGCGAAGGCGCCCGCCCTGAAATCCGAGAGGAGTCATGGCCAAGCGATCGAGTGAGCTGTTCGCGCTCCGGACGCCGCTGCCGCGCGGAACGAGTCTCGTGCTCGGCCTGGTCATGCCGGCGCTCGTCCTGGGTGCCTGGTGTGCCGCATCCTACGGCGGCCTCGCGCCGCCCGACTTCCTGCCGTCGCCGAGTGAGGTCGTCAAGGGCACCCTGCAGCTCTTCATCGAGCATGACCTGGCGCGGGCCATCCTCGTGTCGACCGAACGCATCCTGATCGCCTTCCTGCTCGCCTCGGCGCTGGCGCTCCCGCTCGGCGTGTTGATGGGCGCCTTCGAGCCGGTCAACCGCCTGTTCGAACCCATCATGGCGCCGCTGCGCTACATGCCGATCTCGGCCTTCATTCCGCTGCTCATCCTCTGGTTCGGCATCTACGAGAAACAGAAGATCGCGTTTCTCTTCCTGGGCGTCTTCGTGTATCTCCTGCCCGTCGTGGTTTCAGCGATCAGGACCGTGCCCGACGAGCTGGTTCAGACAGGCCTGACGCTCGGCGCCTCCCGCGGCCAGGTCATCAGGACCATCCTGCTGCCGGCGGCCCTTCCCGAGATCTTCGATTCGTTCCGCGTGATGAATGCGATCTCGTGGACTTATGTCATCCTCGCCGAGGCGGTCAACCCCGAGCACGGCCTCGGATACATGGTCGAGCTCGCCCGGACGCATCAGAAGGCCTCGTGGTCGTTCGCCGGGCTGCTGGTGATTGGCGGAATCGGGCTCCTCACCGACTTCATCATCAGGGCGATCTCCAGCGTGGCGTTCCGGTGGCGCGAGAAGGCGGCATGAGCGACACCAAGCACGCGTCGAAGGACCCGCACGCCGGCGAGCCGGGAACGGTGGCTGTCACGGTCGAGGGCCGGACTCCCGCAGCGGGTGCGACCTACCGCGCCGACCTGGAAGGGGCGCCGCCGAAAGCTACGCATCAGCCACCTCGGCATCACCTACCTCAGCCGCGATGGTCGCGGGACCGAAGCGGTCCGCGACGTGTCGATCGACATCGAAGACAAGCCGGGCTGCGGCGAGATCGTGGTGTTCCTCGGACCGTCCGGATGCGGCAAGTCCACCATTCTGAAGGCGGTCGCGGGTCTGCTGGCGCCGACGACCGGAGAAATCCTGATCGACGGCAAGAGAGTCACCTCTCCAGGCCAGGATCGAGGCATGGTGTTCCAGGCCTACACCTCGTTCGGTTGGCTGACCGTGCGCGACAACCTGGAATACGGTCTCCGGCTTCGGCACACCGCCTCCGGGGAGCGGCGTGCCCTGTCGGAGAAGTACCTGAAGGCCGTCGGGTTGAGCGACTTCGCGGGGCGCTTTCCGAAGGATCTGTCCGGCGGGATGAAACAGCGCGTGGCGATCGCGCGGACCCTGATGAACAAACCGCGCGTCGTCCTGATGGACGAGCCGTTCGGCGCGCTCGATCCGCAGACCCGCTGGGGCATGCAGGGACTTCTGCTCGACGTCTCGCGGACCGAGGACAACACCATCCTCTTCGTGACCCACGACGTGTCCGAGGCGGTCTATCTCGCCGATACGGTCTACGTCCTGTCGGCGCGTCCCGCCCGCATTCTCCATCGGGTGGACGTACCGTTCTTTGCGAACCGGGACATGGCGCTCAAGTCGGCGAACGAGTTCAGGGCCATCGAGAAGCAGCTCCTGGACCTTCTTTACACGTCCTCGGCGCCCGGCGCATAGAATAGGCCGATGGCATCGACCGACAAGACGTCGAGACCTGTCCCGCAGCCCGCCAGCTCGAAGACGCCGCCCGCCTCTTCGTCGGTCGCGCCGAAGCATGAAGCCCATCCGACCGTCTTCCAGGCGACGGCCTCGGCCATCAGGGAATCGGTGCTCGAGAAGCGCCCGTACCTGAAGTTCGCGTTCGCCAACCCCTACAACCTCTCGCTCGTGATCGGCGGGTTGGCCGCGGCCGTGCTCACCGCCAACCCCCTGTTGGCGCTCGTCGCGCTCGGCGGGGAGGCGCTCTGGCTGCTGCATGCCCCGGAGTCGAAGCGGCTCCGACACCTGCTCTGGGATCCGAGATTCGAGCAGCTGAAGAACGCGTACGACGAGCAGGCGCGAGCCGAGCGGATGCAGGTCCTGTCGCCTTCGGATCGGCAGCGTGTCGACCGGCTGGTGAAGCAGAAGCGGGACATTCAGCGGCTCGCGTCCCAGAATCCCAGCTTCACGGCCGACCTGCTCCGCGGCGAGCTCGTGAAGACCGATCGCCTGGTCGAATCCTTCCTCGACATGGCGGTCACCTGCACGCGCTACGAGCAGTACCTCGCGACCATTGACGTGTCGGTGCTCGACCGCGAACGGGACCGGTGGGAAAAGCTCGTACGGACGAGCGCGGCCGGCGAAGAGCATGCGGAGATCGCGAAGAAGAACCTCGCGATCATCATGAAGCGCTTCGAGAAGGTCCAGGAAATCCGGAAGTACCTCAGCGTCGCGAGGGGCCAGCTCGACTTGATCGAGAACTCCTTCCAGCTGCTCGCCGATCAGATCGTGACGATGCAGTCTCCGCAGGAGCTGTCGGGCCAGCTCAACGAGATGCTCGACGGCGTCCAGGCCATCAAGGACAGCACGGCCGACACCGAGCGCCTCCTCGCGAGCATGGGGCTGCCGGCCAGCATGTGACGACGGGACGGCTCATGAACGAACCTCGATTGCTCCCCTCCTGGGCCGAAGATCTCCGCCGGCGCTACCTGCGCGGCGAGGCCTCGATGTTCGTGCTTCACGGCAACGTCTACGACGTCGTCGTGCACGGACAGAAGTCGTCGAGCCTGGTCGAGTTCCTGAGCGAGGTGCTCCTCAAGGACACGCGCGAGACCATCGCCGTGTACAACCTCGCCACCGGCGCCCGCTTCACGAAGCGCAGCGCCTCGGTCCCGGGGCTCGAGGACGTCCTGCTCGAAACGCAGAAGGACAAGGTGCTCCCGGCCCTCGAGCGGCTGCTGGTCGGATCGACTCGCGCGGCCGTGCTTCTCGAGTACGCGGAGGCGCTGGCGCCGGCCGGGGATCCGTCGTTCCAGTCGGACGCCGATCGCTCGGCGATCATCACCTGCATCGCTGGTCCTCGCTTCCCGCCATCGAAAAGGGCGACAACATCATCCTGCTCGTGGCCGAGAACCTGAGCGACCTCGCGCCGAAGATCGTGTCGAACCCGCGCGTCGCGGTGGTCGAGATCCCGATGCCGGACCGCGACACGCGCCGCCTCGTCGCGCGAATCGCGGATGCCAGGCTGTCCGAGAAGGACGCCGATCGCTACGCCGAGATCACGGCGGGCCTGAAGGCTGTCCAGATCGCGTCGATCCTGACGCCGCCGCCTGCATCCGAAGAGGAGGCCTCCGCGCGCGAGGCGTTCATCGCCGGCATTCTCGGCGCCGGCGCGGACGTCGCCGGCACGGGCCAAGAAGCTTGCCGCGCTCACGGCCGGCTTGCCGCAGGAGGAGATTCGCCGGCTCATCGCCCCCTCGTCGACCTCGGAGGGCACGGAGGCCGCGGCAGCCGATCGCGCGCGGCAGGACGTGGACCGCCTCATCGCACGGCGCAAGCGGGAGATCCTCGAGCGCGAGTGCTTCGGGCTGGTGGAATTCGTCGAGCCCGAACACGGCTTCGAGGTCGTCGGCGGGATGGAGGAGGTCAAGAAGGACCTCGGCGTCATCGCCGAGAACATCCGCGACGGCCGCACCACGCGCGTGCCGATGGGCATCCTGTTCACGGGTCCGATGGGCACGGGCAAGACGTTCGTCGCCGAGGCATTCGCGAAGGAATGCGGGCTGACGACGATCAAGCTCAAGAACTTCCGATCGAAATGGGTGGGCGCCACCGAGGGCAACCTCGAGAAGATCCTGAGCGTGGTGCGGGCGATCGGCCAGGTGGTCGTCATCGTCGACGAAGGCGACCGGGCGTTCGGCAACACGGACGGCGAGGGGGACGGCGGGCACCTCGTCTCGCGTGATCGCGCGGATCAAGGAATTCATGTCAGACACGTCGAACCGGGGCCGCATCCTGTTCCTCGTGATGACGAACCGCCCGGACAAGCTCGACGTCGACCTCAAGCG
This sequence comes from uncultured Acidobacteriota bacterium, assembly GCA_963695795.1. GTDB lineage: Bacteria > Acidobacteriota > Vicinamibacteria > Vicinamibacterales > JAKQTR01 > CAVOHU01. Next base: position 309,231 of record CAVOHU010000007.1, read on the forward strand.
GGCCGGCCGGCTCGATCGCAAGATCCCGTTCCTCTACTCGCAGACGCCCGAGGAAGTCGAGAACGTCGCCCGGGCGAGCCTCCGCAAGAACAAGGTCCGCACCGAGGTCGACCTCGTGGCGATCCGCGCGGACTTCTCGGCGAAGCTCGTCGGCTACAGCAATGCCGACGTCGAGGCCGTCATCCTCATGGCCAACGACGATGCCGCGAGGGAGACGGGCGGGGATGTGCCAGTGGAGGCGAAGCATTTCACGCGGGCGGCCGGGGACTACTTTCCGAGCCGCGACGTGGAGCTGCTCGAGTATATGGAGCTGCTGGCCGTCTTCGAGACCTCGAGCCGGCGCCTCCTGCCGCCGAAGTACTCGTCGATGACGCCCGAGGAGCTCGACGCCAGGCTCCGCCTGCTGCGTGCGACCGTCGGGAGCCGGCGGTAGCACGGAACCGGATTCCTTCAAGGCTTCATCCGGCTCCCGTTCTCAGGCTGCAGGCTGCAGGCTTCAGGCTACAGGCACCGCGCCCGCGTGGAGCGCCGACAGATAGGGCGGGCCCGATTCGGGCCCGCCCTCATGTGATCGATTCGGCTGGCGGTCTGACAGGAGTGATCAGCCCGCCCGTGGACTCCTCGCCTACCAGGTCAGCTTGACGCCAAACCGCAACACCCGCGGCGCGAGAATCGCCGACACCGTGTTGGCGTTGGTCGAGTTCTGCTGGCGGCGTTCCGCGAGAATCGTGTTGCCATTCATCAGGTTGAAGACGTCCACGCTGAACATCGCCTTCACGCCATACATGGAGACGGCCCGGTCGACCCTGAAGTCGATCTGGGTGACGTTCGGCAACCGCACGCTGCCCTGCTTGAACAGGTAGACGCTCGCCGAACCCTGGCCAAATTGCGACGCGCGTGCTGCGGTCGTCACAAACTGTAGCAGCGGGAAACCGCTCCGGCTATTGACGAAGCCAGCTACGTCGACCTTGACGACCGGAATCTGATACACGCCCGACAGGCGCGCGATCCACTTCGCGTTGACATACACATTGTCGATGCCGCTCGAGGTGGACTGCGGCGCGTACTGCCCGCCGTCCAGGTTCGCGATGTTGGTCGGATCCTGGTACGAGCCCGCCGGATAGTGCTCCGGCGCGTTGTTGTAGGAGATACTGGCGTTCGCCATCCAGCCGTGCGACATCCGCTTCCGGATCGTGAGGTCGGCGCCCGTGTAAGTTCGGTTGTAGCCCGGCGTGTTCGTGTAATAGCGGTAGACCGGAATGGTGCTCGTCACCGCCCAATACTGAACCGGATTGCACAAGGCGCCGGCCACCGTGCAGGCCGATGCCGCCGGAGTGTAGGTCTGCGGACCGGCGTAGTTGGCGGAGGTCCAGCTGGCTGGATCCCACGTGCCATCGGTGATCCATGTGCCCCGGAAGTTGACGGTCTTCCGGGCAATGAAGCTGGCGCCAACCGCGAAGTCAGATCCGATCTGCTTGTCGAAGCTGACGACGGCCTCGTCGGTATGCTCCATCTTGATCTTCGGATTGTTTTTGACCACCGGCGTCGCGAGTGCAGTCGGGTTCCGGTAGTCATAGTTGCCGCCCGAACCGAGCGGCACCGGGAGGTAGACAATCTCGTTCGTCTGGACAACAAGGTCGCTGTTCAGATCGATCCAGGGGTAGGTCACGTTCGAGGTCGACCCCGTCAGGGTGTAGGAACTCGACAGATCCCCGGTTCCAGCCTGCGCGACGTAGCGCGCGTAGTTCACCTTGATCACGTTCCGGCCGTCGCCCGTCAGGTCGTAGGTCACGCCGAGGCGAGGCGAGAAGTTCTTGTACGCGTACCCCGACGCGTTCATGGCCTTGGCGCCGCCGAACTGCACCGACGGGAGCTGGTCGAACACCTGGCCCGTTCCGGTGTACACGGTGGGCGCGACCTGGCAGCCGGTCGGCGTGGGACTCGTGCAGTAGTTCATCGTCCCATTGAAGGACGCCTGGCCGACGAACGGAACGCCGGGAACCTTGCCCGCGCGCGATTCGTCGGTCTGATAGTCGAAGCGGAAGCCGGCATTGATCGTCAGGCGCTTCCTGGTGAAGCTATCCTGCACGTAGAAGTTCCGATTTCGCAGCTGGTACTCGCTGTACGAGTCGCGGTAGATCTGAACCCTCCAGGGCTGGCCGTAGGCCAGACCGGCGACAGCATTCCCGCCATAGTGTGTCTCGGAGTGGGCCACGTCGTTGCGGTACTTGCCCCCGAACTTGATCGAGTGGTCACCGCCGAGGAACCCCGGCACGAAGTAGTTGGCCGTCAGATCGATGCTGTCGGTCGGCCGGACGTAGATACTCCGGTTGAAGGACCGGCCATAGAGGCCTGACGGGCTGTAGTTCTCATACGTGGGCTGGACGCCAGCGAGCGCGTCGTCATGGAAGTCGAGCACGAAGTTGTTGCCGACATGCGCGTACTGCAGTTCCATCAGGAACCGGTCGGAGAAGATGTGCCTGTCGCTCCACTTGTAGGTCTTCGGCAGCCCCGTCTTCCACAGCGCCGAGCCCAAGCCGAGCTTCGACGATACGTCCTTCTGGCGGTAGGTCGATTCGATGGGATGCAGGTCGTCCGCCCCACGGGCATTGCGAATCTTGCCCGCCATGTTGAAGAAGAACGCGAACTGGTTGTTCCTGATGGTCGCCACCGCGAGCTTGGCGTTGTAGTTCTTCAGCGTCGTCAGGTCCGTGTTCAGGCAGCCCCATACGTCCTTGATCGAATGGGACAACGGGTCGACGGCCAAATCCTTCTTCAGCGCCTGGCAGCTCGCGTCGGGCTTGTAGAAGTTGTTGACGCCGGCCTTGATGTTCTGGACGCCGTACGCGCCCCAGTACCAGGCCCGGCCGCGAATGATCGGACCCCCGAGTTCGGCCCCGTAGTCCTGGATGTTCTGGATGGGCGCGCCCGACGTCGCAAACTGTTTGCGCAAGGCGTCGGTGACGTTCACGGACTCGAACTTGTCCGACGTCAGATAGAAGCGACCCGTTCCCTTGAACCTGTCGGTGCCGCTCTTGGTCACGAGGTTCAGGCCGACCCCGGGCGTCATCATCGTCACATCGGCGCCGCCCGTCGAGATCTGCATCTCCTCGAACGCGTCGAAGTCAAAATACACCGGCGAGCCCCCGGTGGCCGACATGTCCGTGATGTCGACACCGTCGAGATTCCATTTCTGCTGGGTGAACGCGGCGCCGCGCGCGATGAAGTTGGACTGCTGGCCCGACTGGCTGCCCCCGACATTCGAACGGTCGACCACGACTGCAGCCGTCTGCTCGAGCATGACCCATGGGTCGCGGGCCGACGGGATGCCTTGCAGCGTCTCCTGCGTGAGCCGAGCCGTCTTGCTCGTGTCCCGGATATCGACGAGCGGCGTTTCGCCGACGACGGTCACGGTCTCCTGGACCGTCGACAGATCGAGCGCCTGATTGACCTGGACGTTCAATCCCATCTCGAGCCGGAAATTCGACTTGAGCACGGTCTTGAATCCAGGCAGCTCGAACTTGACGCTGTAGAGCCCGATCGGCAGCAACGGGAACCGGAATGTCCCGGTGGCCGTGGTCGTTGCGGTCTGGGGCTGCAACAGCACGGTGCTGTGCACCGTCACGGTCACGCCGGGCAGCAGGCCCCCGGATTGGTCCGTCACTTTGCCGTAGATCTCGCCGGTCGGTTGGGCGAATCCCGGCGCAGCCAGGCAGCAGACTGCCACGACCGCTAGTACCGCCACTCGAAGCCTCATGCGAGCCTCCTCACGATTTCGATCTGCGGTGTCTCGTCATCCGGACGGTGCGTTTTCGTCAGGCGACGTTTGGCCAGGACGGCCAAGCTTTGGGGGCTCAACAGACGATGCCCAGAACCGGGCCGAGAAGCCTCGGTCCCTGCGGGCGCGTCGCGATTAGTATGCCTACTGCGGGTCGCGCCGTCAAAGCAAGTCAGTGAGGCGCTCTGGAGGAGGATGGAACGCCAGTCCAGCCCGCTGGGTTCACCATCCAAACGCCAGCGATATTCCGAGCCGGATCGTCACTTCGGGGTCAGCACGCTCAGCCCGATCGAGGACGGGGATTCCTTCGAACGATAGACTCGCTGCGTTGCTGTCTGGAACGCCGACGCCTCAGCGCTGTTGATGTTGCAGAAGGTCTGCGGGTTCAGGTTCACGAGCGGGAACCAGGAGCTCTGAATCTGTATCGCAATCCGGTGCCCGGGCCGGAAGGTGTGGAACACGTCCGGCATGACGTACTCCACCGCGGTTACGGCCCCGGGAACGAACGCTTCGGGGTTCTCGTAGCTCTTGCGGAACTTCCCTCTCATCGCCTCCCCGCGCACGAGCTGCTGGTACCCGCGGCTGCCCTGGAACGGTGCGGCGGCGGCGGCGGTGTTCGCCTGAAGGTCCGGCTCGTCAGCGCTCTCAGGATACACGTCGATGAGCTTCACGACGAAGTCCGAGTCGGTGCCGGTCGTCGAGACCCGGAGCGCCGGCCTGATCGGCCCGGCCACGGTGATTTCCTGCGTGAGCGGCCCGGTCATGTAGGTGAGGACGTCGGGGCGGGCGGAGGCGAACCGCTGATCGTCAATCATGTGCTCGCGGGTCATCGTGACCGCCATCGCGTTGGTGTACGGCACGGGCCGGGACGGGTCGCTCACATACTCGTCGAACGCCTGGCCCTCTTCGGCGGGAGGGTCGAAGCTCAGGCGGCGATCGGCGCGCAGATACAACGACCGCAGCGACGCGGACTTCGGCGGCCAGGCGTCCAACCGGGCCCACCGGTCGCGCCCGGTCTCGAACACCCAGGCCTTCGGCAGCTTCGGGTCGGGCCGGTTCTTCAGGTGGTGCAGGAAGAACGGCAGCTCCATCTGCTCGCGATAGAACGATCCCGTCTTCGATCCGAAGCGCACGTCCCCCAGCCGATCGCCGTCGGACCTCGACCAGCCTCCGTGCACCCAGGGGCCCATGACCAGCAGGTTGGCCGACGCGGGCGTATTGCGATCGACGTTCTTGAACGTCTCGAGCGCGCCGAACAGGTCTTCGGCGTCGAACCAGCCGCCGACGGTCATCACCGCGGGCTTGATGTTCCGCAGATGCGGGCGGAGGTTTCGAGCCTGCCAGAACGTGTCGTAGGTCTCGTGCTCCATCATTTGCGTCCAGAACGGGACATCTCCCTTGAAATACTGCGCGTCCACGTTCGGAAGCGGGCCGAGCTTCAGGTAGAACGCGTAGCCGTCGGAGGTGCCGTAGTCCATGCGCGGACCGCTGGCGGTCGTCGGCGCCGGGCGCGGACGGCCGAACCCGAAGAAGAAGTTGAACGCGTGCGGCAGGTACAACGCCCCGTTGTGGTGGAAATCGTCGCCGATGAACCAGTCTGAGATCGGCGCCTGGGGCGACGCGGCCTTGAGCGCCGGGTGCGCGTCGATCATGCCCGCCGACGTGTAGAAGCCGGGATACGAGATGCCGTAAAGGCCGACGCGCCCGTTGTGATTGCGAATGTTCTTCAGGAGCCACTCGATCGTGTCGTAAGTGTCCGAGCTCTCGTCGACATCCGACGGGCCGCGCTTGACGTCCAGGTGCGGGCGCATGTCGACGAACTGCCCCTCCGACATCATCCGTCCGCGCACGTCCTGGTAGACGAAGATGAACCCTTCCCGGGCAAACAGCTCCGAGGGCCCGAGGCTTGCCCGATACGCGTCCTCTCCGTAGGGCGCCACGCTATAGGGCGTTCGTGTCATCAGAATCGGGTACGACTGGTTCTGCGCCTTTGGAACGTATACGGACGTGAACAGCTTGACACCGTCCCTCATCGGCACCCGGTATTCGTACTTCGCGTAGGCCGTCCGGACATAGTCGAGGCCCTGGCCGCTGGCAACGATGGCGAGCGCCGTGGAGGCAGAGAGGGCAAGAACCAATGCACGCTTGCAGTTCGCCGCGGGTCTCATCATCTCAAGGCCTCCGGTCAGTCGGATTGGGCCGATGGCGATCCCGTCCCGCCGGGCGACGCGCCGAGCGGGCGCCCGGACACGCAAGAAAAAGGGGCGGGCTCCGATGGGCCAGCTCCTATTCTATCCGGCACACCGCCACCGTGAATTGACGGCGCCCGGCGCGCCCGTCGTTCGGCCAGCACGCCGCCGAGCGGCGCGAACCCGATGATCGCGACAACCCGAGCCACCCCGACGAGGCCGCGCGCGATGCCTTCGCTCCCGGGCGGAACGAGCAGCGAGCCGTGTCAGAGAACGGCCGCCGTCTGAATCTCGACCCAGACAGGGACACGATTTGCCCGATCAACAGGAAGGTGAGATTGCGATTGCGGAGGGCGGCAAAGGAGGGTTGAGGCTCTTCGGTCTAGGGACATGCCCCGCGCGGCATGTCCCTCGGGAGTCGGACTCGCCTGGTCGATGAGGTCAGTGCCGCCTGGCGCCAGGGTCCAGAACCGCCAGCAGGTCGGCTGGGCAGTCGGAGCTGAACCACGCCTCGGCGCCGGAAGCCAGCCAGGTCCCGTCCCGCCCCGGGTTGTCGACCGTGCTGAAGCGGGATCGGACCATCGCCTCGTTCGGTGAGTGGCTGGCCGAATTGAGCACGAACGACAGCGCGGCGACCACGCCCGGATCGTAGAGCGTGCCGCTCTTCGCGAACACGTCGGCGAACGCTTCCTCCTCCGACACCGAGTTGCGGTAGGCGCGGTGTCCGGTCATGGCATCGAAGCTATCGGCAACCGCGAGGATGCGGGCGCCGACCGGAATCTCCTGGCCCTTCAGGCCGTGGGGGTAGCCGGACCCATCGAAGCGTTCGTGCGAAGTCTCGACCAGGTCGGCCGCCGAGCAGAGGAACGGGACCGTCCGCATGATTCGTGCGCCCCACTCCGCGTGGGTTCGCATCTGTTCGGCCTCGGGATCCGTCAGGGAGGAGGGCTTGGTCAGCACGTCCTCCGGCACGGCCATCTTGCCCACGTCGTGCAGCAGCGCACCGATCTCGATGTCGCCGCGCGTCGGCTCCCCGATGCCGATCTCGTCGGCGATCTCGACGGCAAGGGCGGACACCCGCAGGCCGTGCTCGTAGGCGTCCCGGTCGTGCAGCGTGAGCATCGCCAGCAGCGCTTTCACCGTCGCGTTCGAGTTGATTTCAGCCAGGCTCAGCGCTTCCCGCAGCTGATTCCGGCGCGATTCGGCTTCGTGCTCGAGCCGGCTCAGCCGCTGCTCGGCCGCGACCGACTCGTCGTGCCACCGGGCGCCGCGCTGAACGGCGGTCAACAGATGCTTGGCGTCGAATGGCTTGATGAGATAGTCCATCACGCCCGTCTTGAGGCTCGAGATGACGGTATCGGGGTTGTCCTGCCCGGTGGCCATGATGAGCGCGGTGGATGGATACTGCTCGCGGAGCTGCTCGGCCAGCCACAGGCCGTCACGGCCGGGCATGCCGATGTCGCAAAGCGCGACCGCCGCGCGGTCCTGCGACATCGCGTCGAGCGCGGCCTCGGCGCTTTCGGCCTCTCTCGGGGCGAACCCCGCCGAGTCCAGCCACCGGCTGATCATGTGTCGAATCTCAGGCAGGTCGTCAACAACGAGAACGCTGGTCATTCGATCCTCCCTGCCCCGGTGAGAGCAAGCCGAGTGCCAGCTGGAAAACCCCCGAAAGCAGGCTGTTTTCGGCCTGATTCTGGTGGGCCTGACCCTTGCACACGTGCGCGCACACGGGGTGGGCCGTCAGACGTGTGGTCCCGGCGCGCTGCCGGGCCGATGAATCCGGCTAGTGGCTGGATGGGTGGCGCCGTTGGATACTCGAATCGAGGAGGTAGCGCTCGAGCAGCCGGTAAAGCGCGCGACGGTCGATTCCGAGCCGGCTCGCGGCCAGCTTCTTGTTGCCGTTGACCTCGGCGAGCACGCGCTCGAGTTCCTCCCTGCCGACCTCGACGGCCGAGGTGGCTGCCCGGCGCTCGATGGCCGTTTCGGCCGGGGCCGGGGGCGTCGCGTGCGGGATCCCGGGCCGGGCCAGGCCGCTCAGGTCACGCTCGGTGATGAACTCGCCCTCGGCCAGCAGGCACGCCCGTTCGACGGCATTGCGCAGCTCGCGGACGTTGCCGGGCCACGGCATGCTCGCCAGCACCTGCTCGGCGGCCGGCGTGAGCCCAGCGAGCCGCTTGCCGAATCTGGCGGCCGCATCTCGTACGAAGGCCGCGGTCAGGAACGGGATGTCCTCCCGCCGCGCGCGCAGCGGCGGCATGGCCAGCTCGACGACGTTCAGGCGATAGAACAAGTCGGCGCGGAACCGTCCGGCCGCCACCTCGGCCAGCAGGTCCCGATTGGTCGCGGCGAGGACGTGGACGTCGGTCTTGCGGCATTCGAGCGATCCGACGCGCTGCACTTCTCCGGTCTCGAGCACGCGAAGCATCTTCGCCTGCGCGCCCGCCGGCAGCTCGCCAATCTCGTCGAGGAAGAGCGTTCCGCCGTCGGCGTGCTCGAACAGGCCGGTCTTGTTATCGGTGGCGCCCGTGAAGGCGCCGCGCACGTGGCCGAACAGCTCGCTCTCGAAGAGCGTTTCGACGACGGCCGAACAGTTGACCGTGACGAACCGCTTGGCCCGCCTTGGACCGGCGAGGTGAAGCGAGCGGGCGGCCAGCTCCTTGCCGGTCCCGGTTTCACCGGTGATGAGCGCCGTCCGGATGTGTGGGGCCAGCCGCCGGATGAGCCCGAAGACGCCCTGCATCTGCGCGCTTCGGCCGATCATGCCGTGGAAATCGAGCTGCGCCGCCAGTTCCCGCTCCGCCGCGCGAAGGCGGCGCTGGCGTGCCGCTTCCTCGCGGACCCCGACGAGCAACGCCGTCACGCGCTCGAAGTCGAGCGGCTTCGCCAGGTAGTCGAGCGCGCCAAGCTTGATCGCTTCGATGGCCGTGCCGATTGCGGCGTATCCCGTCATCAGGATCACCTGGCACTCCGGCGTCTCGTGCCGCACCACCTTCAGCACATCGAGCCCGCCGATGTCCGGCATTCGAACGTCGATCATGGCCACGTCGAACCGCTCTCTGCGCAGCTCGAGCAGCGCCTCGGCCCCGCCATTGCACGACACCGATTCGAATCGAAGCCCGCGCACCAGCCGCTCCAGCACGCGCAGCACCTGCGGTTCATCGTCAACCAGGAGAATTCGCGCCTCGACCTCAGTCATGTCGATTCACCACGTCCGGGGACGCCGCGGGACCGGAACGCCGATCGTCGAGAATGCGCCGGACGCTGCGGAGCAGGACCTCGGGGCTGAACGGTTTATGCAGGAATCCGTCCTTGCGCCCGACGGGCCCCACCACCTCGCTCATCCGCTCGCTGTGCCCAGACACATAGAGCACGGCCAGGCCGGGCTCGATCGCCCCGAGCGCGTCGACCAGCTCAGGCCCCTCGCCGCCCGGCATCGCCACGTCGGTGACGACGGCGTCCATGTGTCCCGGGTACCGATGCACGATCTCCAGCGCGTCCCTCGAATTGGCAGCGGTCAACACGGTGTAGCCGCGGCGTTCGAGCACGCGTCGCATGAAATCGCGCACACCCGCCTCGTCTTCCACCACGAGCACCGTTTCCTTCCCGGAGAGCGTCCGAACGTCGGCAGGCCCTTCCTCGCGGTCGCTCGCCGGGGCGCCTTCGAGCGCCGGCAGATAGATGATGACCGTCGCACCCGAACCCGGAGGGCTCTCGACGCGAATGTACCCATCGCTCTGCTTGACGATGCCGTAGACGGCCGACAACCCAAGCCCGGTTCCCCGGCCGATCGGTTTGGTCGTGAAGAACGGCTCGAACACGCGCGGCAGCACCTCCGGCGGGATGCCCGCTCCGGAATCGGAAACCGCGACGCACACGAATCGGCCCGGACGCAGGCCGGGATGACCGGCGGCGAAGTCCGCGTCCACCTCCGCCACCGAGGTCGAAACCACCATCGTTCCACCCGAGGGCATGGCATCGCGGGCGTTGACCGCGATGTTCACCAGCGCGCGCGAGAGCTGGCTGGAGTCCACCTTCACCACCGGGAGGTCCGGCGAGAGCCGCAGCTCGACGGCGATGCGCTCGGACATCAGGTCGATGAGCGGCCGCTCGAGGCTGGCCAGCAGGGCGTTCACGTCGATGACGGCGGGTTCCAGGATCTGGCGCCGGCTGAAGGCGAGCAGCTGCCGAGTAAGAGCCGCAGCGCGTTCACTCGAGGCGCAAATCGCCTCGACGTCGGACCGATGGGGATCCTCGGCCGGCAGCTCGTCCAGCAAGAGCCGGCCGGTTCCGAGAATCGCGGTCAGCAGATTGTTGAAATCGTGCGCGATGCCCCCGGCCAGCTCCCCGACGGCTTCCATCCTCTGCGCTTGAGCCACTCCCGCCGCGTAGGCGAGAGGCAATGGCGCGTTCCGCTCGTCGCTTGACGCGATCGCCAGCCAGTGCCGGCGCAGGAGCGCGAGGTCGCCGGCGACCACGTCGTAGGGCCCTGAACGGAGGGCGTCAGAGAGCGAGTCGGCCGAGTCCGCGACCGTGACCACGGAATCCGGCGCTTCCCGCCTGGCTTCGGCCGCAAGCTCGTGAAGTGGCGCTCGGTCCAGTCCGGCGAGGAGAATACGGGTTTTCGTGGGCACATCCTTCCCTGAAGTGGGGTTGCTGCGCCGGTCGCCGCGACGCAGGTGCAGCCGGCTCGAGTCCGTTCGCGCCGCGGCTCGAATCCGGGCGCGCAACGCCGGCAGCCCGAATGATGCGACGGGGACCGTCCCGAGAGCAAGCGGAGATCGCGTGACTCCAGGGTCACGGAGGTTGTCGCTTGATTCAGGACCATATCGGTCCTATATAATGGAACTCGCAACTCGCCCTTCAAAGGACCTGACCATGAGCGTCCCAATCTCTGCCCGAGGGTACTCGATGCCCGACGTCCTGGTTGACACCGACTGGGTGGCTAGCCACTCCAGCGACGCGTCGAGCCGGCTCGTCGAGTCCAACGAAGACACGCTCTTGTACTCTTCCGGGCACGTGCCCGGCGCCATTCAGATCGACTGGACGCGCGATCTGAACGACCAGATCCGGCGCGACTACCTCGACCGGGCCGCGTTCGAGACGCTGTGTTCGCGCAGCGGCATCACGCCGGAAACGACCGTCGTCTTCTACGGCGACAAGAACAACTGGTGGGCCTGCTACGCCTTCTGGGTCTTCCAGCTCTTCGGGCACAGCCGGGCCAAGGTGATGGACGGCGGCCGGCTGAAGTGGGAGCGCGAGCGCCGTCCGCTGACGCGTGAGGTGCCCGAGTACTCGCGGGCCACCTACGCCTCCGGCGATCGAAACGACCGGCTGCATCGCGCGTTCAGGGGCGACGTCATGGCGCACCTCGAGGTCAAGGGGCAATTGGTCGATGTGCGGAGCCCGGAGGAGTTCTCCGGCGAGCGGATGCACATGCCCGGCTACCCGAATGAGGGGGCGCTTCGCGGCGGGCACATCCCTGGGGCCAGGAGCATTCCGTGGCCGCGAGCGGTCAATGCGGACGACGGCTCGTTCAGGACGGCGCAGGAGCTCAAGGACATCTACGTCACCGAACAGGGGCTGAACCCCGACCAGGAGACGATTGCGTACTGCCGGATTGGAGAGCGCAGCAGCCACACGTGGTTCGTGCTCAAGTACCTGCTGGGCTTCCGGAAGGTCCGGAACTATGACGGGTCGTGGACCGAATGGGGCAACCTGGTTGGCGTTCCGATCGAGCGATGACCGAGTATCCTGAACCGCTGCGGGAGCTGCTCGACGTGTTTGCAGCGGTCGACGATCCTGCGGAGCGGGCGAACCTGCTGATCGACTACGCGGATCAGTTTCGCGAGGTCCCGCCCGAGGTGGCGACGCGCCCATTCTCACGAGAACATCTCGTGCCGTACTGCGAATCGGAAGCGTATGTCTGGGCCGTCAACCGGCCTGACGGCACGCTCGCCCTGCACTTCGCGGTCGACAACCCGTCGGGGGTGTCGGCCCGCGCCCTCGCGGCGGTTCTGCAGCAGACCCTGACCGGGCTGCCGCCAGCGGAAGTCGAGCGCGTGTCCACCGACATCGTCCCCCAGATCTTCAGGCAGAACATCTCGATGGGGAAAGGCATGGGGTTGACCGCCATGGTGCAGTCGGTCCAGGCCCTCGCCCGCCAGGCCAGGGAGCGGCGCGCGTAGCCTTCCGCCGGCTCCCAGGACGCCCGCCCGGTTCGTGCCACAATGCGCCGCGAAGGAGCAGCGAATGACGGAGCGGAAGTCCAAGCCGACGCCCGGAACTCCAGCCACAGACCACCGGCTCGGCATCGAGGCTGGAATCGGGATTCCGAACGGGCGCCGCGCGTACAGCGAAAAACTGTTGGCGGCCGATGTCATCGACCGGAATGGCCTGAGGGAGGCGATCGCGCACGGCGAGCGCCACACCCTCTCACTCCCGGATGCGCTCGTCGCATTGGGCCTCCTGACGGAACTCGACGCGTATCGAGCGCTGGCTGAAACGACCGGGATGGAGTTCGTCAACCTGCCGGCCACCCGGGTCAGCGAGCTCGCCGTGCACCTGGTTCCGGAGCGGGTCGCGAGACAGCATGCGGTGCTTCCACTCTCGGAAGACAATCGGGTCCTGATTTACGCGACCTCGAAGCCCTTCGACGCGAGCGCCGACGACGATGTGGCGTTTGCATCGGGCCGGAAGGCGAAGGCGGTGCTGGCGCCGCGTGCTCAGATCATCGAGGCGATCGATCGCGTCTACCCGAAGCTGGGAGTCATCGACCAGCTGCTTGGACGCCTTCGCAACGATCCGCGCCTGCGTTCGAGCGCCTCCGCCGATGTGGCGACCGATCCCGATTCTCCGGTGGTCGGACTGTGCAGTCAGATCATCATCGGGGCGGTCAGCGACCACGCCAGCGACATTCACCTGGAGCCGTTTGCGGACCACTGCCTGATTAGGTACCGGATCTCAGGCATCCTTGAACCGGTGTTGTCCATCCCGCAGGAAGCCACCTCGCACGTGGTGAACCGGTTCAAGATCATGGCCCGTGCAAACATCGCGATGAAGCACCAGCCGCAGGACGCACAGTTCCGGGTCTCGGTGGGCGATGCGAACGTGGACGTCCGGCTTTCCACGCTGCCGACCGTGCACGGCGAAAAGATCGTCATGCGGATCGTGGACAGCCGCTCGCCTCTCCAGTCGCTCGACGCGCTGGGCTACGAGGCCGGAACGATGGAACGGCTCCGCCGCGCGCTGGCCCGCCCGGACGGCCTGATCCTCTTCACGGGCCCGACGGCATCAGGCAAGACGACGGCGCTCTACGCGGCGCTCAACGAGCTGCGGACCGGCCGCACCAACATCGTCACCGTCGAGGATCCTGTCGAACGGTATGTGCCCGGCGTGAACCAGACGGCGGTGAACGCCAAAGCCGGCACCAATTTCGCCGCAGTCCTCCGATCGGTGCTCAGGCAGGATCCGAACGTCATCATGGTGGGCGAGATTCGGGATCCGGAGGTGGCTCAGATGGTCGGGCAGGCCGCCTACACGGGCCACCTCGTGTTGAGCTCCCTCCACACGATCGACTCCGCGGCGGCGATCGGGCGGCTGCAGAATCTCGGCCTCGAGCCGTTCCGGATCGCCGAGAGCCTGGTGGCCGTCTTCGCGCAGCGCCTGGTGCGGCAGCTCTGTCCGAGCTGCAAGGTGGCGATCCCCGAGGCGGAGGCGCGCACCCTTGGGGAGGCGCACGGCATCAGTGCGGTCGTTTCGAGGTCCGGACACGGCTGCGAGCGATGCCGGCAGACGGGCTATGTCGGGCGTGTGCCCGTCGCCGAGGTGCTCACGCTCGACGAGGCGCTCAGGGCGGAGGTCCGCGGCGGGTCGGGCGAGCGCGAGCTGCGGGCTGCGATGCGGGCCTCCGGCTACCGCACGATGCGGGAGGCCGCGCTCGATCTCGTCGGGGCCGGGCTGACCTCGCTCGAGGAGATCAACCGGGTCCTTGCTGACGAAGACGCACCGGCAGCCGCGGAACCGCGAACGCGAAAACACATCCTCATCGTGGACGACGATCGGACCATTCGCCTGCTCGTCAGGCGGCTGCTCGAGAAGGAGGGCTTCGAGGTCGTCGAAGGCGTGAACGGGCGCGAAGCGGTCGAGCTGTCCCGTCGCGAGCGGCCCGATCTGCTCGTGCTGGACTTGTTCATGCCCGAGATGGACGGTTACGCGGCGCTCGACAAGATCCGCAATGACCTGTCGTTTGCCAACCTCCCGGTCATGATCCTGACATCGGCCGACGATCCCGGCGTGGAGGAACGGGTGCTCGAGTCCGGGGCCGACGACTACCTGAGCAAGCCGATCGAGGCGGGTGTCCTGCTTTCCCGCGTGCGCGCGGTGTTCCGTCGAGCGAGCCGCGTTGCCGCATAGGCCTGGTCGACGCCGATGACGCAGGTAATGGACTGGCTGGCGGCGTGGGCTCAAGGCGACACCTTCGGCGTGGCGTTGTTCTCGACGGTGATGACCGTACTCGCACTGACGCTGGTCCTGCAGATCCGCGATCGCCAGCGGTCCGAGCGGGATCGGTCGGCCCGTACGGTGCTCGCAGGCCGACTGTCGAGCGTCTTGCAGACCGCGAACGACGCCGTCCTGCTGCTCGAATCCGACGGCCAGGTCGTCGACGCCAACGACCGGGCCGTCGAGATGTACGGGTACCCGCTCGGCGATCTCCTCCAGATGAACGTGCGGGACCTCCGCGCTCCAGGCCATCGCGAAGGCGTGGACGAAGACTTCCGGAAGGCGCTGGAAACAGGCGGCATCCGGATGGAGACCGTACACCTCCGACGCGACGGCTCGCACTTCCCCGTCGAGATCAGCGCGCGCCGAATCGACGCCGGCGGAAGAGCGCAATTCCAGGACACCATCCGGGACATCAGCGATCGGCGCGAGGCCGAGATCGCGGTCCGCGACAGCGAGGAGAAGCTCCGGGCGGTCACCTCGGCCGCCAATGACGCCATCGTCATGCTCGACGACGTGGGACAAGTCGTCTTCTGGAACCACGCGGCCGAAGTGCTCTTCGGGTACACCTCGGATGAGATGATTGGCTCCAACATGCATGCGCTCCTCGTCAGGGAGCCGCAGCTCGGCGAATACCGCGAAGCGTTCCCCGCGTGGCGCGACACAGGGCTGGGCCGGGCGATCGGCAGGTCGATCCAGATGCCCGCGTTCGCCAAGGGCGGGAGGGAGCTGACAATCGAGCTCTCGCTCTCGTCGGTGAAGGTAAAGGACAAGTGGAGCTCGATCGGAATCGTCAGGGACGTGAGCGAGCGGAACCACGCGGAGCTCGTGCTGCTCGAAGCGAAGGCGTCGGCGGAGACGGCCAGCCGCGGGCTCGCGCAGGCGAACGCCGAGCTCGAGAAAGCCGTCTGGATCGCGCAGCAGATGGCGGATCGGGCTGTGCGCGCTGGCGCGGCCAAGGGTGAGTTCCTGGCCCACATGAGCCACGAAGTCCGGACGCCCCTCAACGCCGTCATCGGCATGACGGGGCTGCTGCTCGACACGACGCTCGAACCCGAACAGCGCGAGTTCGCGGAAGTGATCCGCACCTCCTCGAACGCCCTCCTGTCGATCGTCAACGACATCCTGGACTTCTCCAAGATCGACGCCGGCAAACTCGAGCTCGAAGCCATCGACTTCGACCTTCCCGCGGCGGTCGAAGACACGGTCGGGATGTTCGACATCAAGGCGAAGGACAAGGGCCTCCGGCTGACGCGCGAGATCGGGCCCGAGGTGCCCGCGTTCATCCGCGGAGACCCGGGCCGGCTGGGGCAGGTGCTGCTCAACCTCATCGGCAATGCCATCAAGTTCACGGCCGAGGGCGGAGTCTCCCTCCGAGTGTCGCTCGACTCGCAGGACGCGGAACGGGCAACGGTACGATTCGAGGTCACAGACAGCGGCATCGGGATTCCTGAGAACCGCCTCGCGGGCCTGTTCCAGTCGTTCTCCCAGGTCGACGCCTCGATCACCCGGCGGTTCGGCGGCACCGGGCTCGGCCTCGCCATCACGAAACGGCTCGTGGAGCTGATGGGAGGACGGATCGGAGTGGAGAGCGTGTTGGGCAAGGGAACCACGTTCTGGTTCACGACGGTGTTCGAGCGCGCGGCTGAGCCCTTCCAGGAGCGCGCGCCGGCTGCGACCGCACCCGTCGCCATCGTCAATCCGGGGCGCCGCCTTCGGGCCCTGCTCGCGGACGACAACGCCGTAAATCAGAAGGTCGGCGTGCTCATGCTCGAGCGTCTCGGCGTGAGGGCCGACGCGGTCGGAACCGGGCTCGAGGCGCTGCACGCGCTCGACACCGCGCCGTACGACCTGGTGCTGATGGACGTGCAGATGCCCGAGATGGACGGTCTCGAAGCCACGCGCGCCATCCGCCGGAAGGAGGCAGGAACGGGCCGCCACATCCCGGTCATCGCCATGACGGCTCACGCCATGAGCGCCGACCGCGACCAGTGCCGGGACGCGGGCATGGACAACTTCATCTCCAAGCCGATCGAGCTGGACCGGCTCTCAGAGATCATCGACGGCGTCGCGAAGCAGTTCACGGCTGTCGCGGCCACCGTCGCGGCCGTCGACGACTCGACGCTCATCGACCGGCGGGAACTCGGGGCGAGGCTCGGCGGCGACGCACAGATCGTGGAGGACCTGATTCAGGTCTTCCGAGCGGACGCGCCCGCGATCCGGGCGCGACTCGCGAAGGCGGTCGACGACGGGGACCTGACCGAACTGAACCGCGTGGGTCACCTGCTGAGAGGCACCGCCGGCACTCTCTGCGCGCACGCACTCAGCGCCAGCGCGGCCGAGCTCGAACGAGCGGCGCACGCATCGGACCTTGATGGCGCGCTCGCGCAGGCCGCCGCCGTGATCCAGGACTACGACCGGCTGCTCGAGGCGGTGAAGGCGCCCGCCGAAACAGCCGGATAGCCTCCCGCTTCCGAAGCCTAGTACCGGTAGTGCTCGGGCTTGTACGGCCCCTCGACGGGGATGGCGACGTAATCGGACTGCTCGCGCGTCATCACCGTCAGGCGAACGCCGAGGTGCTCGAGGTGGAGGCGGGCCACCTCTTCGTCGAGTCGCTTCGGCAGCATGTAGACCTTCCTTCCGTAGCTGGCCGCGTTCGCGTGCAGATCCAGCTGCGCAAGCACCTGGTTCGAGAACGAGGCGGACATCACGAAGCTCGGGTGGCCGGTGGCGCACCCGAGGTTCAACAGGCGTCCCTCGGCCAGCACCATGACGCTGTGTCCATCCGGGAAACGCCACTCGTCGTATTGGGGCTTGATGTTGATGCGCTGAATCCCGGGCACGGCCTTCAGGCCAGCCATGTCGATCTCGTTGTCGAAGTGGCCGATGTTGCCGACAATCGCCTTGTCCTTCATCCGCGACATCTGGGGCACCGCGATCACGTTGTAGTTGCCCGTCGCCGTGATGAAGATGTCGGCGCGCGAGACCCAGTCCTCGATTGTCGCGACCTCGTACCCCTCCATCGCCGCCTGCAGCGCGCAGATCGGATCGATCTCCGTCACGATGACGCGGCAACCCTGGCCACGGAGCGCCTGCGCGCACCCCTTCCCCACTTCCCCGTATCCGCAGACGACCGCCACCTTGCCGCCGAGCATGACGTCGGTCGCCCTCATCAGACCGTCGGGCAAGGGAATGGCGGCAGCCATAGATGTTGTCGAACTTGCTCTTGGTCACCGAGTCGTTGACGTTGATCGCGGGGAACATCAGCGTCCCCGCTTCGACCATCTGGTAGAGCCGATGAACGCCTGTCGTGGTCTCCTCGCTGACCCCCTTGATCCCGGTCACAATCGCCGACCACCGGCCCGGATGGTCCTTCAGCTCGGCGCGGACGAGCTCGAGAATGACGCCCCACTCTTCGGGCTCCTCGGAGGGCTTGAAGGCCGGCACCGAGCCGGCCTTCTCGAACTCGGCCGCACGGTGCACGAACAGGGTGGCGTCGCCACCGTCATCGACGAGTTGCGCCGGGCCCGATCCATCCGGCCAGACGAGAGCTTCGCGCGTGCACCACCAGTACTCGGCGAGCGACTCGCCTTTCCACGCAAAGACCGGCGTGCCCCTCGGATCCTGCGGTGTACCGCCGCTCTCGGGCCGGCCGACGACGACGGCGGCGGCGGCGTGATCCTGCGTCGAGAAGATGTTGCACGAGGCCCAGCGAACGTCCGCACCGAGATCGACCAGCGTCTCGATGAGGACGGCCGTCTGCACCGTCATGTGAAGGCTGCCGGTAATCCGGACGCCGGCCAGCGGTTTGTGATCCTTGTGCCTGGCTCGAAGGGCCATCAGGCCGGGCATTTCCTGCTCGGCGAGGCGAATCTCCTTCCGGCCGAACTCGGCGAGGGACAGATCCGCAACTTTGAACGGCGCGCGCCCGTGCCGCGTCGCGGCATCGAACGGGCGTGAAGTGACAGTCGCAATGCTCATGATTCAGACTCTCCGGCAGGAGGTCGGGCAATCCGACCGCGCCCGCGGCGCCGCCTCGCGTTGTAGCGGGCGCTCGCAACTCGACCAGAACCTATCAATACTATCGCGCCTCGCGAGGGGGCGCCACCTCGTGGTGAAACGGCACGTCGAGCGCGATGCCGGTCGGCGGGATTACCTCTTCGAGGCGTTCTGCTGCACGAACTGCGCCCAGCGCGCGACGAGGGCGGCGTTCGGGCCACCCGCCTCCTTGTAGAGGGCCGCGACCCGGGTGATCAGGTCGCGGTCCTCGGCGGCGGAGATCACGACCTTGCCCTCGGCGTGCACGTCGTAGAGGAGCCGCGCCGCGAGAAACTCCACGTCGGCCGATTCCGGGTGGCGATCGATGAACTCAATAAGCGTCTTGAGCGCCGCGTCCCACTTGCCGGCGGCGGCGAGCGCCACGCCGACCCTCGGAAGCAGCCCGTCGTCGTCAGGCCAGTGTCCGCGCGCCTCGGTCAGGATGTCGAGCGCGCCGGCGGACTCGCCGAGTCGAAGCTGGGCGTCGGCGATCACCTCGTAGATCATCCGGACCTCGTTCTCGGTGATCAGCGCCGTCTGCCAGGCGCCGACGGCCTGCTCGTCCTGGCCGCCAGCGGCGAAGCAGGCGCCCACGTAGAACGCGGCCGGCAGGAACTCGGAGGACGTCCGAATCGCGGCGCGCATCTCCCGGGCGGCGCCGTTCAGCTCGCCCTTGGAGAAGAGCGCCAGTCCGCGGAGGAAGAACACCGAGAGCTGATCGGGGCTTTCGGTCGCCAGTTCGCTCAGCACCGCGTCGAACCGGCCTTGTTGGGCCTGTTCGATCGCGCGGCCGAGCGCCTGCGAGGGTGGCCGCGGATCGAGCGCCTTCATGCGGCCGATGAAGAACTCCAGCACGTCGGGCCGAAGCACGTCATCGCGGGTGAACGGCCGAAGCAACGCGCCAGCGGCATTGAACGCGACCGGCGCGTGCGGCCCCGCGGCGTCGCCCTCAGGCGGCGCGGGCCGGTTGATCGTGAACGGCCGGCTGACGCGAACGGACCGCTTGGCGCGATCGGCGACAATGGCGACAGCGAAGTAGTCGCCGGGCGGAAGCATCGCGAGGTCGAGCCTCGCCTCGGCCGCGATTGCGCGGCTCTTGGCCTTCGGTATCATGCGGCCTGCCCTCGAGACCAGCGGCGGGCCGTCGGGCGAGTCGGCCACGCCGAAATTCACACCCGACACGGCGCCGCCGGGCGGCGGAATCACCTCGACGTAGGTGGTCACGGCCTTGGCCTGGACGCGGCCGTCGCTCACGGGCGCAATCGCGTCATCGGGTCCGCGAGCGGAATCCGCGAGAAGGATCTCGCCGAGCGTCATCCCGCCCGACTCCTCCATCCGCACCGTGAACCGATGATCCGCGCTGCCGACGAGCCCGGCAGGATCGGCCGTCGCAAGCCGCGCGGTGTACGTGCCCGGCCTCATCACCAACGCCGCAATGTAGGAGACCGATCCCTGCGGGCCGGACGCTCGATGCGCGAGGCGCCTGGCAACGACGACCGGCTCGGACCGATGACCCGCGGCGTCGGTGACGACGTATCCGACTCGCATCTCGAGTGTCGCCGGCAACGCGTCCCCGATGTCCGCGCTGAGCAGCACCTCGCACGCCTCTGCGGAGAGCCGCGCGGTCGTGGTCGTCGTCATGCGGATTGGCAACGTCGACGCAACGCGCGGATCCTCGAGAGCATCGACGACCGTTCGCTCCGGACTTCTCGGCCCGGCCGAGGCGCGAGGCAGGATCACTTCACGCCGGCTCCGCACGGACACGCCCGGCAGCTTCACCGCCACGCCCAGGCGGTGGCTCTTGCCGTCGCGGTCGCCCTCGGCCGGCTCGACGCCGAGCAGGTAGTAGGCGGATGTCTCTTTCAGTACGCGATCGAAGGCGAACTCCGGCCCGGTTGCCACCCGGAACAGCGTTCCACCGGCGCTCCCCGAAATCGTCTCGAGCCCGGTCGCCGCGAGCGAGATGTCCTGGAAGAGCGTCTGGCTC
Organism: uncultured Acidobacteriota bacterium; assembly: GCA_963695795.1. Lineage (GTDB taxonomy): Bacteria > Acidobacteriota > Vicinamibacteria > Vicinamibacterales > JAKQTR01 > CAVOHU01. The sequence goes on from CAVOHU010000007.1 coordinate 329,722, forward strand.
ATGGATTTCGACTCGGCGGAAAACGCCTCGAGAAACGCGTTGTCGAAATGCAGAACGTAGATGTTCGTGTTGGTTGCGGAGGCGACCCGGCCGATCTGCGCCATCTGGCCGCCGAACGATGCCCGTCCCGTGGCGCGCTCGCTCGAGATGAGCCCGGCGCTCAGGACGACGAGAGATTTGTGCTCCCGGAGGCTCCCGACCGCCTCGACGACGTCGTCAATCCCCTGGAGGCTTCGCTGCGATTGAGCCTCGATCGCCAGGGCCATCGAGTCCGCGGTCATTTGGATCTGGTCGCGGCAGTACTGGAGGTCCTGCGACGTCCTCACAAGGGCGCATTCCCGGTTCACCACCGCCTGGAAATCGAAGCTCTGACGATCGGCGATGGCGAGGGCTTCGGACACGCTGATGTTGAAGCGCGTCGGCCCGGCCAACGAGGATGCCGGTACGGCCGTTCCGATGACCTTTCCCAGGGCTGCTCGAACGGCGGCGCGGTCCGTCGTCGGGGCCACCGAGGGTCCCGGAAGCGGAAACGCCACGAGGCCCACCCGATCGCCCGGCTGCAGGCGATCGAGGAACTTCCGGGTGGACTCGATCGCGGCCATCGCGCCGGCGGGCCGGAAACTGCTCTGGTCGATCGCGAGGATGACGAGTCGGCCCGACCGCGCCGTCGAGCCCTGAGTAGCGTTCGAGCTGTAGAACGCGTGCAGCGCGGCGGTGGACCCAGACGTTGGCTGGGACGGTCCCGGCTCCGGCCGAAGATCGATGAAGTCCGCAGAGACGACGCGACGCGGCATGCCATCGAGCGTGACCTCGAATTGTTCGGGACGAAGGGTCGAGGTCGGCTGGCCGTTCCGGTCGACAACGCTCACGTCGACAACGATGAGTTCCACTCCCGAATGGAACACCTGGGGCGCAGCAGCTCGGACACCGGACAGTGCGGCGACGCTGGCGGCGATCAAGCCACCGAGGGCCACGAGCGAGCGTTGTGCGCCGATCATCGCGAGTCGGCCCGGTATCCGAGCCTCGCGCGGACGCGGAAGCGCTTGTTCGGGAGTTCGACGCGTAGCGCACGCCACCTTCCATCGCGCCGCGCATCGAGCGGTGTGTAGCCGAGGAGGTACTGGTTCGACAGCTCTTCCAGGATGTCGGTGAACGCGTCGTCGAGTTTCTCGACGCGATCGCCGAAGAACGCCCGGCCGCCGCTCCTCTTCGCCAGCCGATCGAGCACGCTCTTCAGATCTGATTGCTGCGGCGCGCGGCCCATCCCGATCGGATACAGCACGGCATCGCTGCCCTCGAGGCGCCGCTCAACCACGGCCATCGGCGCCTGGCTGTTGAGATCTTCGCCGTCGGTGAACACCACCATCGCCCGCCGCCCTGTCTGGCGCCCGAGCTGCTCGATGGCCAGGATGGTGGCGTCGTACAGCGCGGTGCCGCCCCACGGCGCGAGCCGATCGATGGCCTTGAGACGGGCGCCGAGATCGGCAGTCGGCCGCACCAGCGTGTAGACGCTGTCGTTGAACGCGACGATCGTGACCCGGTCGATCGGCCGCAGCTCGCTCAGGAAGCGCTTCACCGATTCCTTCACCTTCGGCATGGCCGCCTTCATGCTGCCGCTGATGTCGACTCCCACGATGACCTCGAGGGGCACGTTCTCGGACATGAAGTTCGTGATCGGCTGGCGTACTCCGTCTTCGTAGATCTGGAAGTCCTCCCGGCGCAGCCCCTTCGCGAACCGCCCGTCGTCGCCCGTCACCGAGGCGGTCACCTGCACCACGTCCACGTCGATTGTCTCGGCGTAAGCCACCGCCTTGGTGCGAATCGAGGCAGCGACGCGGCGTCCGTCCGCAAAGCTCGCCACGGCGCGGAGCGCGTGCTCGACGACCTTCGGGCCTGCATCCCACTGGCACTCGAACGGAGTCCTGTTGAACGTGCACACCAGCGCCCCGTCTGCAAACAGCGTGACCGAGCCCGGAGCCTCGCCCGACGGCTCCACGCGGACCCGGAGCGCCGTCAGGCCGCTGACGTATCCCCCGTCGCTCGGGGATTCGAAGACGAGCCTCGGGTCCGGTGACTGTCCGGCCAGACCCACGACCGCCATCGTGCCGGCGACGAACCTCACCGCCAGCGAGCCGGAGCGGGGGCGATGTCTGAGCTTCATCGGATCAGTCCCGGCCGTTCGGCACGAGCGGCCCTGACGCCGTCAGGGCCGCAATGAAGTCTTCCACGCGCGCCGGAGACAGGCTCCGCACCGCACCGGCGATCGCCGTCCAGTCATCCGGGTGCGCTGGCCTCAACATGTCGAGCAGCTCCTGGATCGCGAACCCGGCGACGGGCCGTGCCAGCCTTGCAGGCAGGCCGAGCACGTCGAGCGTCTCGGCGATTCGCAGTGCAAGGTCGGGCACGCGGGAGGCGACCAGCGGTCGTCCGCGCACCCCGGCATAGGATTCCCAGGACGCTTCGTCCGGGAAGGATGCGCAGAGACAGCCGTCCACTGCGAGTCCGAATGCTCCCCAACGTTCGGGATGGGGAACGGGAGTCGCCTCCGACTCGCCTATCCGTATCAAATCGACGAGAGAGAAGTACTCCAGCACGCGCTGCGGGTCGCGGTCAAGCACCCAGGGCAGGACTGCCCGCTGCCACTCGCCAACCGTCGTCCGGCCGAGGAGATCCGGCAGGCGGTCCGGACGGGCAGGAAGCCCGGAGACCAGCGCCCGTCCCCGGCGCATGGCGTCGACAATCGCGCGCTGATCGGCGTCGGAGACGTCGAAGGGGTTGAGTACCGCGACCATACGCGTGATCGCGGCCCGGTCGTTGTCGGTGACGGTCGGCGGCAGTGGCACGTTCTCGGTCGCCGCGCGCCGGAGCGACAGGCGCGCGAATCCGACATCGAGGGCCAGCAGCGAACCGACGCCGCGCCACCCTGCGCGTTCGCCCGTCTCCTCCTCGGCCAGTCTCCACGGCGAGATCACCCGCACGCGATCCACCGTCGTGTCGATCCCGAAATCGTGCCGCAGCGCGGGATCTCCGCCGAGCAACGCCATACCGTTCGGGTCGCCGACATTGGGTGCGTAGGCCAGCGACGCCAGGACGGTGCCGAGCAGGCGGTCGCCGAGGCGCCGAAGCGGGTCGGAGACGCGCGGAAGCTCGGCGAGATCGCCGCCGCTCGCCAGGCCTCGAAGCGATCCGACGGCACCAGCCACGACTCGCCGGACCTCGGGGAGCGCCAGACCGGTGGCGGGGCCCGATTCCGCCGGCACATTCAGTCTCTGAGCATTCGCAGCGAGCAGACTCGCGGCCAACGGGCCTGCGGCCGGGCTCGTCACCGTCGACTGGAGCGCCGAGACCGTCCGGCAAAAGCCAAGCACGGCATCGAGCGAAAGCCCGCCCTGTTTCGTCCGGATGCGGCTCACGCGCGAGAACTCCGCCGCCTCGAGGTCGACGGTGTACCGAAGGCTCTCCCAGACCACGTCAGAGGCCGCAATGCGGCCCGATCTCAGGCCCACGCTCCAGGCGACAACCCGCGATTCGATTGGCGAATCGACGCCATCCGCGACGCCCGGGACCCCCGCGGCTGGCGGCAGAAGCGGCAACACTTCGGAATCGAACCACGCGGCCACCGCGCCAAGGTACTCGCCGCGATCCGAAAGAGGCAGCGCGAAGAGCGAGCGCACCAGCCGGGAGGCCGTCTCCGTCGTGATCGACCGGCTGAGCCGCGCCCGATCCACCAGTGAGAGCGCGCCCTGGAAGAGCGCATACGCCGGTACGAGACGGGCGCGATCTTTCAGCCTGGACCACCGCTCGGCGATCCTCATGCCCGCCGCGTAGATCGCCGGATCGGCGATGCCAATCCGCTCGAGCGTGAGGCCGAGCAATCGAAAACGCGGGTACGCCCGAAGGGCGACCACCACATCGTGCATCGCGCTCGGCGGCGCCGATTCGAACACGCGGTGGGCGAACAGCCAGGTGTCAACCCGTTCCCACCGCTCGAGGGCGTCGGATACGCAGGTGAGCCGGACCAGGTCCGCGAGGTCCAGGGGCTTGTCGGATTCGAATGCCGAGGAATCGGACGACGCGCGGGCCTCGATCCCGCCGCCGCCAAGCACCGATTCCCACAGTCTCCGCCCGGCGGGTGCCGCCAGTTTTCCCGAATGGTCCGCGCGAATGCGAAGGAGGAAATGTCCCGCGTCGTCCGCGATCCGTACGAAGGGCCGGAGCCCGACGTTCCATCCGCCGAGCGACGGCTGAAATGCGCGGTAGAGGCGCCTCAAGCGATCGAGGCGAACCCCAGCGTCCGCTTGGCCCGACCCGAGCGCGAGCGACCGCACGGGCTCGCCGAGGTGACCGACGGTGTCGTAGAAGAGGAGGAGCTGGCCGCCGTCCTTCTCGGTGATCGTGAGAATGAACCGCGCGGGGTCGCTCACGCGCTCACCGGCGAGCGCCTCCCAGAGTGGCGCCGCGCTCGGCCCGCCCGGCACTTCCACCCGGCCTTCCGCGACTTTGATGCTCCTCCCGAATGACGCGAGGCTGCCAGGCCTGATTCCTTTCGTGAGCCCGGCCAGCAGGTCGGCGCGTGACCCGATGAAGGCCCGGGTCGGAGCGTCGACGCTCGAAAGTCCGTAGCACAACAGCGCCAGACGACGGTCGCCGAGGATCACCGCGACGAGCGGAAGGTCGGCATCCGCCGCCGATCGCGCAAGCTGGCGCCAGGACGCTTCGGGAAGCGGCAGCGGGACCTCTTCAGCCGGGAGCCTGGGAGCGAGCGCGCTTCCAGCGTTCAGTGCCTGGCTCAAGGCCGGAATGTCGAGGCCGGCCATCTGGAGGAGTTCCTGGCGACGCCGGTCAATCGCGCGGTCCGAGACGAGAATCTTGAAGCCGCCAGAAGCCGGCGCGACTCGGGACCCGATGGCGGCCGCAAACTGATCGACCAGCCGGGGCTGGCGTTGCGGGGCCGCGGGACCGGGGCCGGTCATGTCGAGCGGCAATGCACGAGAGGCACGCTCGAACGCGGAGATCGCCTCGAGGTACTCGCGGAGGTGCATCCGGCGTTCGTCGACGTGACTGTCCCGTCCGGCATCGATTTCGTACGCCAGGCGGATGACGTCGAGCAGTACGCGCGCTCGCGGGCCGGCGGCATCGAATCCGACGGCCTTCGCCAAGCCCGCCGTTCCGCCGGGAACGGTCAGGCTGATCTCATGACCGCGGGCCGGCATCGAATCGGCGAGTCTCGCCGTGGACTGCGCCCATCCAGCCTGCGCGCAAGCCGCGACGATCATGGGGCCAAGGATGAAACGGGCCCGGCGCGTGAGGGGCCCGCGGGGGGCCGGAGGGGGAGCGGCCACCGGTATCATCGCGCCATTACTTCTTTGGAACCGTCTGGTGGACGAACTGGACCCACCGGGCGACGAGCGACGAGTTCGATCCGCCCGAGGCGGTGTACTGCGCGGCATAACGCGCGATGAGCTCGCGGTCCTCCGACTCGGAGAACACGCTCCTTCCCGCCGCGTGCGCATCGTAGATGAGGCGCATCGCAAGGAACAGCGGCTCCTGCGCGCCGGGATGACGATCGAGGTAGGGCCGCAAGGTCCGCAGCGCCTCGTCGCGGCGATTCCCGATGGCGTGCGCCGCCGCCAGGCGCGGGAGGAAGACGTCAGCGTCGGGCCATCGCCCGCGCGCCTCGTTGAGAATCGTGACCGCCCCGGCGCCATCCTGAAGGCGCAGGAGCGCGTCTGCCAGAACCTCGTAGACGACCATCGCGTCGCTCTCGGTGATGAGCGAGGTTTTCCACGCCCCCGCAGCTTCCCGGTCGCGCCCGCCCGCCGCGTAGCACGCGCCGAGGTAGAACGCTGCCGGCAGGAAATCGGACGAGATCCGCATGGCCGACCGGAACTGGCCGGCCGCCGCGTCCAGGTTGCCCTTGGCGAAGGCGGCCAGCCCGCGAAGGAATGCGACCGACAGCTGGTCGGAGTTGGCGCCCGAGAGTTCGGACGACACGGCGTCGAAGTTCGAGCCGCGAACGCTCTCCATCGCGCGGCTCACAGCGGGTGACGCCCCGACCGCATCAGCCGCCTGCATCCGCCCGATGAAGAACGTCAGGATGTCCGGCTGCAAGACGTCCTCGCGCTTGAATCGCCGCAGCAGTGCGCCGCTCGCGTTGAACGAATACGGCGCGCTCGGCCCGCCTGCCGTCCCCACGCCCAGCCGGTCGATCCGGAATGGACGCCCGATCCGCGCGGCGATCTCATGGTCTACGCGCACGACCGCCACGGCGGTGTACTCTCCTGGCGGGAGCGCGCTCAGGTCCAGCTCGCCCGCCGAGGTCCACCGCTGGCCCGGGGTGCTCTCCCGAAGCGGCATGACGACGTTCAGCAGCGGAGGCGAATCCTCCCCTTCGACGATCAGCATGTCGACGCCGGACGGCCGCCGGCCCTTCGCCGGATACATCTCGAGGTAGGCGCCGAGCGAGGTTCCGATCAATCGCCCGTCCGGGATCAGGGCAAGGTCGTCCGCCTTCGCGGCCCGCGCCGGGTCGTTCAACATGAGGTCGCTCACCACGATGTTCGTCCCGGCAATGAGCCGGGCGTTGACCGGGTGTTCCACCGAGCCGATCCGGCCATCGCGGTCGAGTGCGGCGACCTTCAACAGGTACAGCCCCGGATTCACCACGGCGACGGTCACGAAGCTCCACGCCGCGTCGTCGCCGGACCCGTGAAGCTTGAGCGCCTGCTTCTCCACCGCGCGGCCCGCCGAGCGGCCGCTGGCGTCGGTCAGCTCGTACCCGATCACGACGTCCGCGGGGCGAGAGACGGCGCGGCCGACGAGCGCGCTCACGACGACCTTCACCCGGCCCGAGCCTCCTTCGCCGAGCGCGGTCGTCGCCACCCGGAGCGGCAAATCGGAGAGCGTCTGCCGCGCCTTGAGCGCGTCTCCGACCAGGTCGACATCGGACCTCCCGCTGGCTGCGAGCAGCGGAAGCACCAGTTCCTCGCGGGACCGCACCGCGAGGTTTGGCGGCCGAACGCGAACGGAAATCCGATGCGACTTCCCGTCGTAGTCCGAGCGTCCGGATTCAACGCCGAGCAGGTAGTAGCCGGAGGACTCGAGCGCAATCCGGTCGAAGGCGGTGTCGGCGACAGACAGGAGCTTGAAGACCGCGCCGCGCAACCGGCCTGCCAGCGTCTCCAGGCCCGTCGTCCGCAGCGTGTCGTCTTCCCACGGGGTCGTCGGGATCCTCGAGCGCGACATATCGAACCCGCCGAGGACGCCTGCCGACAGCTGCAGCACGTACAGGTTCAGTTCGGCTGAGGCAGCCGCGTCGGCGAGCACCGACAGCTCACTCTGCAGTCCCGAACGGGAGTTCATGTCGCCGAGCACGAGGCCGCCGCTCACGAGCACCATCGTCTTCGGTCCGTCGATGAACCGCAGCGTTTCGATGTATCGCCTCAATCCGATGAGGAACTGCTGGCCCTGCCGGGTCATGCCCTGGATCTGCTCGCGCGCCTGGTCCCGCACGATCTCGCCGCACGCGCGATCGGAACCGGCCGGCGTTCCTCCCCTCAAGTTCAAGGCGCATTCACGCTCCAGCACGGAGGCTGTGATCGTCGAATCGCCGCGCTCGAAGCCGAGCGCCTCCGAGAGGCTCAGATTGTAGGTCCCGATGCGCGGGGGTTCGAACCGGCCCGTCAGTCCGTCCAGCGCCGCCCGGACGTCGTCGTGGCGGCGCGTGAAGCCGACCGTCGGCCCGGGCGGCGGCAGGCTGACGAGCGCGACGCGGTCCTCCGGGCCCAGGCTGTTGATGAACCGCTTCGTGGCCGCGCCGACCGCCCGCGCTGCCTCAGGCCTGAAACTGTCCTGATCGACGGCGAGAATGATCCGGCGGATCGGCGATCCCGCCCGGCGGCCGGTTTCGTTCGAGCTGTAGAAGCTGAGCGTCGCAGGCTCTTCACCGCTCGTCGTCTGGACCTTGGCGCGTGTCGAGAACGAAACGAAGTCGGCGGCGACGACCCTCATCGGTTTGCCGTCGAAGGTGACAATGAATTCGCCGGGACCGAGGTTCGGCTGCGGCCGCCCGTCCTTGTCCACCACGATGACGTTGAGCGCAATCACGTTGGCGCTCGCCCGGAAGACCTGTTGCCCGGAGGGCGGCGCCTGTGCGGTCAGTCCCCCGCCGAGGGCGATCAACGCCGCGGCCACTCTGAGACTCGACTTCATCATCTCGCGCTCCGGAATCCGCCGGTTGATTCCATCTTCTCGCCTCGCCCTCGCCGACGCTAGCGCTGCATGGTTCGATAGCCCTGGCGGGCGCGGATACGGAAATCCTTGCCCGGTAGTTCGACCGTGATGGCCCGCCACCGCCCGTCCCGGCGGCCGTCCTTCGAGACGTAGCCAAGCAGGTACTGGCTCGACAACTCCTTGATGATCTCGGCAAACGCCTCGTTGAGGCGCTCGACCGTCTCCCCGAAAAACGCGCGCCCGCCGCTCTTCTTCGCCAGCCGATCCAGGACGTCTCTGAGCGCGCGGAGATCCGGCGCCCGTCCCATGCCGAGCGGATAGAGCACGGCATCGCTCGTCTCGAGCCGCCGCTCCGCTACTTCGATCGGAATCCGGCTGTTCAGGTCCTCTCCATCGCTGAAGACGACGAGGGCCCGGCGGCCGGTCTGGCGTCCGAGCTGATCGATCGCCTGGACGATGAGGTCGTAGAGGGCCGTGCCGCCCCAGGGCGCCAGTCGATCGATGGCGGCGAGCCGGCCGGGCAAATCGACGCTCGGGCGGGCCACGGTGAAGATGTTGTCGTTGAACCCGAGCACCGTGACGCGATCGGTCGGCCGCAGCTCCTCCAGGAAGCGCTTCACTGAGTCCTGGACGTGCGGCATCGCGTCGGTCATGCTGCCGCTGACATCGACGGCCACGATGATTTCGAGCGGCACGTTCTCGGACACGAAGTTGGAGATGTCCTGCGGGACGCCGTCCTCGAGCACGCGGAAATCCTGCCGCCGGAGGCCCTTCGCGAACCGGCCGTCGCCGTCGACGACGGTGGCGGTGACCTGGACGACATCCACGTCGACCTTTTCGGCATAGGCAACGCCCCGCGTCCGGATGGCCTGCGCGATTCGTTTGCCGCCGCCAAGAGTGGCGACGGCGCGCAGGGCGTGCTCTTCGACGTTCTGTCCCGCGTCCCATGCGCATTCCCAGGGCGGCCGCTCGAGTGTGCACACCAGGCGGCCGTCGGCGAAGATGCTGACGCTCTCCGCGACGGTCCCGGGCGGCTCCAGGCCGACCACGATCGTGATGGGCCCGCTCGCGTAGTCCCCGTCCTTGGGTGTCTCGAAGCGGAGGCTCCGCTCAGGGCTCTGCGCGACAAGGCACACGGCCAGGAGGCAGCTCCCGGCCAGAATCGGCACGAACCGGCCCGCGCCGGCCCGGCCCCTTGTCGTCATCAAATTCCGCCTCGCGCGGCCGGTATCAGGGGGCCTCCCATGGTCAGCGCGGCGACGTAGTCCTCCATGCGCGCCCGCGTGATGCGACGCACGCTGGCAACCAGCGTCGCCCAGTCATCGCTCGTCGGGGGGCGCATAAGGTCGATCACGTCCTGCGTCGCGTACGCCATCATCGCACGAGCCAGGCGGGCCGGCAGTCCAAGCTCGGCGAGGGTGTGCGCCACGCGCAGGACGAGGTCATTGGCCCGGGACAAGACGAGGATCCGCCCCGTCATCCCGGTGTAATTCTCCCACGTGACGGAGGAGGGAAACCGCAGGCCGAGGCATCCCTCGAACGAGTACTGCGATCCGCCCCACGGATCGAGCGACGGCGCCGTCGCCGGATCGGTCGTGCCGACCCTGAACAGATCGAGGGCCGAGAAGTACTCCGGCACGCGGGCCGGCTCCCGTTCGAGCGACCACGCCAACGCTTCGCGCCGCCACTCACCCACTCGCGCCAGGCGCACGATCTCCTGCAGATCGGATCGATTCGACGCGAGCGAGTTCACGCGATCGGCGCCTCGCTTGAGCGCCTCTGCGATCGCGATCTTCCCTTCATCGGTCAGGTCGAAGGGATTGAGGAGGACCGCCGACTCGGCAATGGCGTCTCGATCGTTCTCCGACACCGTCGGCGGCACGGCCAGGCTGTCGGTGGCGATCCGTTTCAGCGAGAGCCGCGAGAGCCCGAGGTCGAGGCCGAGCAGCGAGCCGACGACCTTCCACCCACCGCTGGCCCCGGTTCGTTCCTCGGGCACCTCCCACGCGGCAGCCGCGCGCCGCTCGGACGACTCGCCCTTGGCGCCGAAGTCGTGGCGGGACGCCGGATCGCCCGCGAGCAGCGCCGGGCCGTCAGGGTCTCCAAGATGCGGAGCGTACGCCAGCGACGCCAGCACGGAAGCCAGGAGTCCGTCGGTGGCAGGGCCCAGTCCCGCGATTGCGCCGCGGAGCGAATCGACATTGGTGCTCTTCTCGAAGGAGCGTCGCGCGTCGCGCGCCGCATCGCGCCACTTCTGCCGCACGCTGCCAGGCCGGCCAGGCTCCGGCTCGGCGTCGAGATCGGTCTCGACCTGCGCGAGGAGCGCAGCAGTCTCGGCGAGCGCAGCAGATAGCCCCGCCTTCGCGCCACCAGCCTCCGTGAGCTGCCGCAGCGCCCGGCCGAGCTTCAGCGCAGCGTCCAGCGAAGCGCCGCCCTGCCTGAGCCTGATCCGGACCATCCGGTCGTATTCAGCCGCCGCGACGTCGACACGGTACCGCAGGCCTTCCCACTCGACCGTCGCCGGCGGCCCGGACTGCGCGCGGCTGCCCGCGATGGCCGCGAGCACTTGGGCTTCGATCGGACGGCCAAGATCCCGCGAGGTCATCGGCACACTCGTCGCGGGGGCCAGGGAGGGAACCAGGGCCGCGTCGATCCATGCCGCAACCGCGCCGCGATACTCTCCTCCGGGCGTAATCGAAAGGCGAGACAGCGAACTGACCAGCCCGGCGGCCGCCCCCGCCTCCAGCATGCGAGCGAACCGGGCGCGCTCGATGATCGCCAACGCGCCCTGGAATTGCGCGAGAGCGGTCCGACGGCGCTCGTCGTCGCCGAGTCGGGTCAGCTCTTCGGCGCATCTGACCGACAACGCGTAGACGGCCGGGTCGCGAATCCCCATCCGTTCGAGCGTCGCCAGCAGCAGTCGATAGGGCTGGAACCCGCGAAGCGCGATGGCCACGTCGACGAGCGACGATGGCGAATTCCCTGCGAACACACGTTGCGCGAACTGCCACGCGGCCACGCGGTGGAGCCGGGCCGCGGTGTCGACCGGGCACAACAGGTCGATGAGCGACACCGAGTCGAGCGGCTCGTCACGATCGAGGTCGTCCGGCAGATCGGATCGATCGCGAGGGATCGACGCCCCGCGGAACACGAATCTCCAGAATCGGCGCCCGCCGGCAACGAGCGCGCGGCCGTCGTCGGTGACCCGCGCGGTCATCAGCACCTGCGCGGCGTCGTTGACCGTCCGGGCGAATGGACGCGCCGCGGAGTCCCATCCGGTCATCGACGGTGCAAACGCCCGATAGAGCGCCGCGAGATGCGCTGTCCGCTGCTGTGGCCGATCCGCAACCGCGATCTCTACCGAGAGTCCCAGCGCGAATCGCAGCGACGGTTCCTCCAGGTGAGCGAGCGTGTCGTAGAAGAGCGCAAGCCGTCCGGCGTCTCCGCCGAGGACCAACCAGATGAACACCTGAGGATTCGTCGTCTTCACGCCGACGAGCGACTGCCACGCGGGAACGGCTGCCTCGCCGCCGGGCACCTGGATCCGTCCATCCCGCACGAAGAGACTCCGGCCTCGCGACGCCAGCGCGCCGCTCCGCGCTGCGTACAGGAGCTGCTTCACGTGCGGGGGCGACGATCCGAGCAGGCCGCGCGTCGCGGGATCCATGCTCGCCAGCCCGTAGTAGAGCAACGAAAGCCTGCGGCTGGCGACGAGCGTCGCGACGAGCGATCCGGCCATCTCCGGGTCGGGAGGCGCGATTGTCTCCCACACCGGGGCGGGGATTGGCAGCGGCACCTCGTCGGAGGCAAGCTCGGGCCGAAGATCCTCGCCCGCGTCGAATCGGGTTGCGAAGGTGGCGATGTCGAAGCCGGCTTCCTTCAGCGACTGCCGGCGGGAGCGCGCTTCCGCGCTCTCGTCCGGTACGATCCGGATGGCACCACCGCCCGGCTCGACACGCGAGCCGATCGCCTCCGCGAAGCGATCGATCGCCGCGCGGTTCGGCCGTTCGCCGGCCAGCCTCCGGCTGAGCAGCCCGCCGGGCAGCCCGGCGCGCGCGCGTTCGAATGCCGCGATGGCGGAGAGGTAGGCGAAGAGCCTCGCTCGTCGCGCGTCGAGCCGCCGGTCCACACCTGGTTCGACCTCGTGAATGACCCGGATGATCTCGAGCAGCGCGAGTCCTCTCGGCCCGCCCCCGTCGATTCCGGCGACCCGGGCGAGGCGATCGATGCCTCCGGGCACGGGAAGCGACCCCACGATTCCCGCGGGCGGCTGTGCCGGGCGTGGCTGGGCGGCAGGCTGGGCAGCGGCGGCGGCCGCGAACGCCAGCAACGCCACGAGGCTGACAACCGATCGGAGGTGTCCGAACATCGAGGCCGCCTGCTATCGGGTTCGTGTCGGGCCGGTGCCTGAGACCGCCGGGCGTGCGGTCCTCAGGGCGCGACCGTCAGCTTGGTCAGTTCCTGCTCGAGTTGAGACACCAGTTCGTCGAGCTGATCGATGACAGCCCGGACCGTGTCAGGCTCGCGCAGGTCGACCCCTGCACGCTTCAGCTGCTCCATCGGGTAGTCGCTTCCACCCGATCGCAGGAGGTCGAGATACCGCTCGACGCCCTGCGCGGTCGAGGAAGCGTCCGTGCGTCGTATCGATTGGATGAGGCGGGCAGCCGACGCAAAACACGTCGCGTACTGATACACGTAATATGGCGTCTGGTGAAAATGCGGGACCCTCGCCCAGGTGACGCGCGCGAGCGGCTCCTCGTCGAGCACATCTCCGAAATACTCGACGAGCAGTTGTCCGAACAGGTCTCTCAAGCCTGCCGCGGTCATCGGCTCGTCGCGCTCCACCATCCCGTGGGCCTGCAGCTCGAAGTCGGCGAACAGGACCTGGCGGTAGAACGTCGATGCGATGTTGTCGATCGCGTGCTGGAGCAGGACGATGCGCTCGCGGGGGTCGGCGGAGCGCGAGAGGAGGTACTCGAGCAGGAGCGCCTCGCTCAACGTCGACGGGACCTCCGCGACGAAGATCGTGTAGTCCGAGTACACGAACGGCTGGTGCGCGTGGGCGAGCACGGTGTGCATCGAGTGGCCCATCTCGTGGGCCAGCGTGAAGACCGCGTCCAGCGTGTCGTTGTGGTTCAGGAGCACGTACGGATGCACGCCGTAGACCGGCGCCGAGTACGCGCCCGACCGTTTTCCGTCGTTCTCGAAGACGTCGATCGCGCCCTTGCGGAAGTTCGAGCGCATCGCGTCCTGGTAGTCGCGGCCGAGCGGCGCCACCGACTCGATGACCCACTCCTGCGCTTCGTCGTAGTCGTACTGGCGATCGTGGTCGACGAGCGGGATCTGGTCGTCGTACAGGAAGTACCGGTCGAGCCCGAGCGCCGTGCGGCGGAGCTGGTGATAGCGGCGGAGCGGCCCGGTGCCCTTCCGGGCGACCTCTATGAGCGTCTCGACGACGCTGACGGGGATGTTGTTGACCTGCAGCGCCGCGTCCAGCGTCGACGCGTACCCGCGCGCCCGCGCGACGTACCAGTCGCGCTGGCAGACCGAGTTGTAGATCGACGCGTAGGTGTTCTCGACCGCCTGGAACGTCTCGTGATACGCGCGGAACGCCTTCGCCCGATCCTCCTGGTTGCGCGCGGTCGCGAGGATGGATCGATACTCGCCGTAGGTGACCGTGACCGCCCGGCCGTCGCTCAATCTGATCTCGGGGAAGCGCGCGTCGGCGGTCGAGAGTGCCGAGTAGATCTCGGAGGGCGCCTCGTCGAAGCGCGAGGCGAGCGAGAGCAGCCGCTCACCCTTCTCGTCGAGCACGTGCTCCTGGAGCCGGAAGAGGTTCTCGATCGCAAACCGGTAGAGCGCCAGGCCGGCGTTCGACTCCATCCAGCCGCGGACCGTCTCGATCGGGATCGCGAGCAGTTCGGGTCCGAACCAGGAGGTGGCCTGCTGCCACTTGGCGAGCAGCATCTGCACCTGCTGCCGCCGCGCGTCGATCTCGTTGTTGCGCTGATCCTCGTCGTGCTTCAGCGAGGGGAAGTACCACACCCGGTAGGCCAGCTGTCCAAGCTGGTCGGAGGCCTGATAGGCGGAGAGGAGCGCGTCGGGCCCCTGCGCGAGCGTGCCCCGCCGCGCCTCGAATGCCCCGATGGTGGCGTCGAGACGTCCGAACGCCTCCCGCCAGCTGTCCCAGTCGGGGAAGATGGCGCTCGTGTCCCACTTGTACTCGGACGGGATCTCGCCTCGATTGCGGCTCAGCGGTTTCAGAACGGCCTCCTGTTCCGCCCAAGGGCACGCGGCCCGGGGGCGCAGTCCACGTGAGAACCGCCCGCGCGGCTATCTCGGCGGCGGAGGCGACTTGCGCCGCTGGTCCCGCTGCTTGAAGAACCGATTGCACGCGCGCTGGAACCGGTCGTTCAGCTCCCTGGCCACCGCGTCGGGCACCGGCCCGACCCGCCGCCACGCGGCCTGCGCCTTCCGGATCTCCTCCGCGGCGTTCCGCCACTTCGCTTCGTCGTCCACGCGCCCGCCGATCGTGTTGGCCGCGAGCGCCTCGCGCCACTGCATGGCCAGGATCTCAGCCGGCGATGCGTTGGCGAGCGCCGGATCGTCGGAGGTCACGTAACTCTCGACCTGGGCGCACATCTGCTCGAGCTTCTTCCGGTTGGCATCGGGATCGAGGTCCGTGCCGCGGAACACGTCCGGGAAGTGCGTTCCGAGCTGCGTCAGCGCCGCACCGAACCTGGCCGCAAGCGGTTCGGCCTGCGCCTGCGGAAGCGACGGAGCCTGATCCCACTGGCGCTTGAGCGCCTGGACCTTCTTGGTGAGCCCTTCCGGCGCGGCGAGCGCGCCTTCGGGCTGATCGGGAGCGGGCAGCAGCGTTTCGAGCTCCTGGCAGATACGCTCGCGGGCGGCCGCGTGCTCGGCGAACTCCATCTCGTTTCGATGCGTGTAGCGCTCGAAGAAATGCTCGCACGAGGTCCGGAACCGGAGCAGGATGGCTTCGGCCCGCGTGCGCTTCACTGGACCGACCGTGCGCCACTCGGCCTGCAGGCGCTTCACCTCGGAGAGCGCCTTGTCCCAGTCGGTCGAATCGCCAAGCGCCTCGATCTGCGCGCAGATCGTCTCCTTCTTCTGGAGGTTGGCCGTCCATGCCGACTTGCGCTGCGTGAGGTCGTCCTTCCGGCGCGTGAAGAACCGATCGCAGGCCTGCCGGAAGCGCTCCCAGACCGCCTTTTCGTGGCCGGGCGTGACGGGACCGATCGTCTTCCACTGCGCCTGCAGCCCCTTGATCGTCTCCGCGGTGCGGATCCAGTCGGTCGAGTCGGCGAGGGCCTCGACCTGCGTGCAGAGCTCCTCCTTCTTCACGAGGTTTTCGCCGCGGGCAGATGCCTGCTGCTCGAAGTAGGTCTCGCAGCGCGACCGGATCTCGGACTCGATCGCCTTGTACCGCTGCCAGAGCTCGCGCCCCTTTTCGCGGGGCACGGCCCGGACCTTGTGCCACTCGTCCTGGGCGTTGCGAAGCTGCCTGGCGACCACCCCGAGGTCCGGTTCCTCGCGCAGGGCTTCGAGGCGGCGGATGATGGACTCCTGCACGCCCGCATTGGCCCAGCGCTCCCATTCGTCCGCCTCCCGCAAGTCCTGCACGCGAGGGAAGAGGGCCGCCTGGACGGACTTCAGGCGGCCGACGATCTGCTGCTGGTCCTGACGGCTCGGGAGCGGCCCGGGCGCGTCGAGCGCCGCCCGCGCGTCTCTCAGCCCCTGCTCGGCGTCGCGAAGCGCGAGGTGCTCGCCCTGCGCGAGCTGCTCGAGCCGCTCGCAGAGATGCTGGAGGCGCGCGAGGTTTTCGCGCTGCTGGTGCGCGCGCTGCTCGCGCAGCTCGGATTCGCGGCTATCCAGGCTGGCTTCGATGGCCTTGATCCGCGCGGCCTCGGCCTCGTCCAGTTCCAGGCCGGCGGCGAGCGAGGTCCACTCGCGGCGCAGTGCCGACCATCGGGCCCTGACATCCGGCAAGTCGTGCACCTGGAGCAGCTGTTCCGCGCCCGTCAGGACTTGCCCCAGACGAATGCGGCGCTCGGCGATCTCCTCTGGCGTCAACGGCGGCGGCGCGGGTGCGGGCTCGGCTGCAACCGGCTCGGCAAACGGCGTCGACTCCGTCGTGGTCAGGGCCGGCTTCTCGGTCGGCGCCGCCAGCTCGGCCGGTGCCGTCATCTCAATCGGCGATGTCGCCTCGATCGAGGCGCCCGAGGCGGACTCACTCCCCGCGACCTCCTGCAACATCGCCTCGGCGGGTACGGTCCAGGGCGCAGGCTCGGCCTCGAAAGCGGTCTGTGCCGGCAGCTCATCCGCCGGTGCGGGGATGTGAGATCGCAGAGCCGTCAACGCTCCGTGGAACCGGTCGGCGAGATCCGTCTCCGGCGACTGGACCGCCGCGAGATCCAGCCACCGCCGGGCCGCCTCGTCGAGTCCAGGGGCGTATCCCGACATCGCCCCGCCGTGGACGAGCGCTTCCAACCGTTCGCACAGCTCGACCTGGGATCGCCGCACATCATTGGAGAGTGGTTCCACGTGAGTCTCGCCAGCCTCATCGAGCCGCTCCGCGATCGGGTGGTATTCGGAAGGCCCGACTGGCTGTTCGGGCTCGTCGGGAACGCGCAAGATCGCCTTCGCCCGACGGGCAACGATTTTGTGTTTCGCGCGGGCCGCGATCGCCTGCAGGCGATCGGGGTCCGACACATGTTCGAGCGCCGCAAGCGCGACATCACGGTGTTCGCTCTTGAGCGCCACTTGGGCCAGCTCGACCGCGTCGGCGAGCCGCCTGACGGCCGCCAACGCGACCTTCTCGTGCACGGCCTGGCGCGCCACCGCGCTCAGGGTCTTGCTTTCATGGAGGGATTCGAGCGCCGCGAGCCCGGCCGCTTCGAGCTGCGCGCTCTTCGCGATGGTCGCGAGCGATCGGTGCTCGCCGACCTCGCGCAGGGCGGCGACGGCGGCCAGCACGCGATCCTCGACTCCGCCCTCGACCGCGATCGACTGCAGGCGGGATCGGGCCTCTTCGCGGACCGACTCGTCGGTGTCGCGGCCGAGGACCTCGCCCAGCCGGGACGGATCGTCCAGCCTCGTGACGGCGGCGCGCCGGACACGGGCGTCGCTGTCCGAGGAGGCCAGCTCGGCCAGGAGGGCCTGTTCATCGGGTCCGAGATCTCGGACCCCTTCGAAGCGAACCTGGGGGTCGGCATGTTTCCATCGAGGCGTGGGCCGCAGTCGATCGATGATTCCCACCTTGGATTCGCCTCCCCGCGCCACCCTTGGCGCGGCACCTCTCCGCCTATCGCCGCTTCGCGACGCCGAGCTCGGCCAGCCTGGCCGCGATGTCCTGCCCCGCCGTCTGCGTGTGAACGGCCTTGTCGATGAACAGGATCTTTCCGTCGAGCCCGATGTAGAACGTCCAGCGCGACGCCATGCTCCGCTCCGGCGTGACGACGCCGTAGGCCGCGGCCACCTGCTTGCCTGGGTCGCTCAGGATCGGGTAGTCGACCTCGAGCGACTCGGCAAACCGCTTGTTGTCTTCGGGCGTATCGACGCTCGCCGCGAACCGGACGACGTCGAACGCCTTGATGATGTCGCCGCTCTCACGGAGCGACTTGCACTCGGCCGTTCAACCACCGGTAAACGCCTTCGGGAACCAGGCGAGGACGACCGCCTGTTTGCCCCGGAAGTCCGCGAGATGATAGGTCTTCCCGTCGGACCCGGCCAGGGTGAAGTCCGGCGCGAGATCGCCTGGTTTCAATTCGTCCGCTCCCGCCAGAGGCACCGCAGCGGCCGCCACGGCCAGCAGCACTGCGAAAGAGAAGTCCACGAGCTTTGTGCGCACGGCATCACGCTCCCTGCCAACGTCGATACGCCGGGTGGCCCGGCTTGACCGCAACGAACGTGCCGCGGCAGCTGGCACACAGCACGCCGCCGGCTTCGAGCGTGGATTCCACAACGGCGCGATCGTCGGTCGACTCGATCACGTGCGCGCGCAGCCGCAGTGGACCATGGCTCGGGGTGGGCTTGCGAAGTCTCACGCTGTACTCGGCCGTGACGGTAAAGGGCGGCAATGCCTCCCCGGCCCTCTGCATCAGGTGGTAGGCCGCCGTCCAGTTGCAGTGGCAGTCGAAGAGCACGCCGATGATGCCGCCGTTGACGAACCCGGGAAACGCCTCGTGGTGCGACTGCGGCGTCCATTCCATGACGAGTTCGTCGCCATCCACGAAGCTCCCGATCTGCAGCCCGTGGGGGTTGGCCGGCCCGCAGCCGAAGCAGGTCGTGCCGGGCGCGTATCGTGCCTGAAGGCTCAAGGTCTCGCTATTCAAGGTGCCGAAGTTCCTCGTCGATCCGCTCTTCCTCGCTCGCGTTCACGACCTGGGATTCCGCCTGCGGCGACGACTCGGCCGCCGGCGTCCTCAGCCGGCGCACGATGAACACGACCAGGCCGACGCTGCCGGCCAGGAAGAACCAGGGCAGCACGTACAACGACGCCGAGAACCCGCGCGCGGGAGGTTCGACGAGAATGCGGTCGCCGTACTGGGCCACGTAGAAGTCGAGGACCTGCTGGCCGGTTTTGCCGTCGGCCAGCATGACGCGGATGTTCTGCTTGATCTCATCGGCGGCTTGCGACTGGTGCAGGGAGACTTGCTGCGTCCAGCAGCAGGGCGCGATGAGCTTCGCCTCGAGCACGCGGGCCTGCTGCTCCAGGGCCTGCGAATCAGGCCCGGCGGCAACCGCCAACGATAACGCGAGAGCGAGGGATGTGGCAATCATGGTGCTTCCTCGAGTCCCGGGAGTTCGGCCGGGGGGCCCCGTCCCCGGGGATCCCTTAAAGTGTACTGCAATGCGCGGGGTTTGCTCCACTGATCCGCGTCCTGGAGTCCGATCGTCCACCTAGGGACGAGGACCACCCAGAAGCCGCTTGACAGCGGGTTTGGACACCTTTCCCATCGCATTCCTGGGCAGGTCGGCAACCATCTCGATGCGCCCGGGGACCTTGTAGCCGGCCATCCGGGCGCGGGCCCACACGCGGAACTCGTCGGCGGGGACCGAATGGCCGAGTCGCGGCACGATGGCCGCCGTGACCACTTCGCCCCACTCCGGGTCGTCGAGGCCGACAACCGCGCAGTCCGAAACCGCCGGATGCTCCCGGATCACTTCTTCGATCTCCAGCGCCGAGACCTTGTAGCCGCCGGTCTTGATGATGTCGACCGATTTTCGGCCCAGGATCCGGTACGTCCCGTTTTCGACCGTAGCGATGTCCCCTGTGCGGAACCAGCCGTCCGTGAAGGCGGCCCGGCTTTCCTCTCCACGGCCGTGGTATTCCAGAAAGACTCCCGGACCCTTGACCAGGATCTCGCCCGGCTGGCCTGCGGGGACCTCGACGCCCGACTCGTCGCACAACCGCACGCTCACCCCGGGCAGCGGCACGCCGACACGTCCCGCGCGGCGCTCTCCGTCGAGAGGATTGGAGAGGGCCATCCCGATCTCCGTCATCCCGTAGCGTTCGAGCAGGACATGTCCGGTCAGTTCGCGCCACCGAGCCAGCAGCCGGACCGGGAGCGCCGCCGAGCCCGACACCATCAGGCGAAGCCTTGCCGCGCCTTCGGTCCATTGCCGGCGCGTCATCGTGTCCGCGTCTTCCCAGGCTCTCACCAGGCGGTGGTAGATCGTCGGAACGGCCATGAACAACGTGATGCCGACCTCGGAGATCCTCTCCCACACCTGCACGGCATCGAAACGCGGCAGCATGTCGCAACACGCCCCGGACCATAGCGCGCATGCGAGGGCGTTGATCAGTCCGTGCGTGTGGTTGAGCGGCAGGACGTGCAGGATTCGATCGGACTGGTCCCAGCGCCACGCCTCCACAAGGCACGTCGTCTCCGCCTCGATGTTGCCATGCGTCAGAACGGCCCCCTTCGGCGAGCTGGTCGTTCCGCTCGTATAGAGAATCATCGCGCGTCGATCTCGCGCGACGGGCGGAAGGGCCCTGCGCACGTCCTGCCGGGCCCCTGGATCCACCACGCGGAGGCCCGATGTCCGCGCGACATCGCTGGCCTCCGGGCATCCCGGGCTGAGGACGGCGATCGAGGCGCCGCTGTCTTCGATCGTGTACTTCCACTCGGCAGGCGTCTGCGCCGCTGTCACGGGCACGACGACCCCGCCAGAGCTCCAGATCGCCCATTGCGAGACGACAAACTCGGGGCCGGGCGGCGCCAGCAGCAGGACCCGGCGCTCCGAGAGGTCGGCCTCGGCGCCGAGCAGCACCGAGGCGAGGCTCGCCGACCGCTCGAGCAGATCGGCATACGTCGTCGTGCGTCCGCCCGCGACGATCGCGGTGCGCGAATCGTGGCTGATCGCACGCCTGATGATCTCGAGTTCGCCGCGCTGCACACGCATACGGTGGCACGTTCCGTGGGGCGCGATCAACCTGAGGTATAGTTCCACCCGGCGCGGGCGAGGATCGCAGCCCTGGCCCCTCGCCACCCCCATTCAACAGGAGACCGTCTCATGCCTTCGCGACGTCTCGCCCTCAGCCTCGTCATCACCGCCTGCCTGATTTCGACGCCGTGGCAGGCATCGCCCCTTCGAGCGGCGGCCGGCCCACTTCCGGCGCCCGAGCAGTTCCTGGGGTTCAAGGTCGGCGCCGACACGAAGCTGGCGCGATGGGACAAGATCGTCGAATACATGAAGCTCGCCGCCGGCGCATCGGATCGCGTCCAGGTCCGCGAGCTCGGCAGGACGACGCGCGACAACCCGTTCATCGCCGTCGAAATCAGCGCGCCCGACACGCTGAAGAAGCGGGAGTACTACCGCGGGCTCGAGCGCCGGCTCTACTTCCAGGATGGCGCGCCGACCCCGGACCAGCGAGAGGAGATCTTTCGATCGGGCAAGGCCGTGGTCGCGGTGACCTGTAACATCCACTCGACCGAGATCGGATCCTCCCAGATGGTGCTCGAGCTGGTGCACCGCCTGGCGACCGACTCGTCGCCGCGCGTCCAGAAGGTCCTGGACAACGTCATCTTTCTCCTCGTCCCGAGCCTGAACCCGGACGGCCAGATCATGGTCGTCGACTGGTACAACAAGAACCTCGGCACGCCGTTCGAGTCGGGCTCGATGCCGTGGCTGTATCACCCCTATGTCGGCCACGACAACAACCGCGACATGTACATGTTCACGCAGAAGGAAAGCGTGCTGACCGCCAGCCTCCTCTGGCACGACTGGTTCCCCGCCGTGTGGCTCGACGAGCACCAGATGGGATCGAACGGCGCACGAATCTTCGTGATGCCGGCGACCGATCCGATCAATCCGAACGTGCACCCGCTCATCTACCGCTGGAACGGAATCCTGGGCCAGACCCAGGCGGCGGCGCTCGAAGCGGCCGGCAAGGACGGGATCATCTACAACGCCACCTACACGAATTTCTGGGAAGGCGCGATGGCGTGGAGCGGATGGTGGCACAACCAGGTAGGGCTGCTGACCGAGGTGGCCTCCGTGCGCGTCGCCTCACCGACCGATCAGCGCCGGGCCGAGCTTGGCCAGGCGCCTCCCCCTGCAGCGGCGGGCGGCCGAGGGGCCGGGGGCGGGCGGGGAGGCGGCGAGGGAGCGAATGCCCCGCTCCCGGCGCCGACCGATGTCCGGCCGCGCACGGAGTATCCGCGGCCCTGGCTCGGAGGCCGCTGGACACTGCGCGACATTGTCGACTACGAGCTCATCGCGACGATGGCCCTGCTCGAGGCGGCGGCGGATCAACGAGAGGTGTTGCTGAGGCAGATCTACGAGGTGAACCGCTCGACTGTCGAGAACGGGAAGAAGGGCGACCCGTCGGCGATCCTGATTCGCCCCGACCTCCAGCACGATCCGTCGGCCGCCTTCCGGCTCGTCGAACGCCTGCAGATTGGCGGCGTGCAGGTCTACCGCGCCGACGCGGCGTTCCAGGCTGACGGCGCCGAGGTCCCGCCCGGCGCCTTCGTGATCCCGATGACTCAGGTCTTCGCGCGGTACGCGAAGGACATGATCGAGAAGCAGAACTACCCCGAGGTTCGCCGCTCACCCACCTCCCCGCCGGAGGCGCCCTACGATGTGACGGCGTGGTCGCTCGGCATGCTGCTGGGCGTCGAGACGTCGTTCGTGAAGGCGCCGCTCGGGGACGGCGTGAAGCTGACGCGGCTCGATGTCGCGCCGCGGATGGCCGGCGAGGTCAAGGGCACCGGGAAGCGGTTCGCCTTCGACTACAAGGGGCCTGTCGGCGCAATCGCGATCAACCGGCTGCTCAAGGGCGGGGCGAAGCTCACGCTGGTGGGTGCAGCCGGCCCGGCCGGCCGCTCGGCTCGTGCCGAAATCTCCGGCGTGCAACGACCGGCGGTCGAGGCCGTGGCGAACGCGCTCGGCCTGAGCATCCGCGCCGTCGACGACAGGGCCGCGCCCGCCACGGGCATGTTGATCAAGGTTCCGAGGCTGGGGCTCTACCAATCGTGGACCGCGTCGATGGACGAAGGCTGGACGCGGTGGGTCATCGAGCAGCACGAGTTCCCGTACACGTCGCTCCACAACGCGGACATCAAGGCCGGGAAGCTGCGCGACAAGTTCGACGCGATCATCCTCGCCGACCAGCAGCCGCGCGACATCCTCTCGGGCAGCGAGTCGCCGGCGGTGCGGCCGGAGTATCGCGGCGGCATCGGCGAGGAGGGACTGAAGGAGCTGCGGCAGTTCATCGCTCAGGGCGGCACGCTCATCACGCTCGGCGCGTCGTGCGACCTGGCAATTGACCGCATGCCGGTGCCGGTCCGCAACCTGAAGCGCGGCCTCACGCGCGATCAGCACTTCGCGCCTGGCGCGATTCTGAAGATCCAGGTCGACACGGCGAGCCCGATCGGGTTCGGCATGGACGCCGACAGTTACGGCTTCTACGTGAACAATCCGTTCTTCGGGCTGATCGAAGGATTCGCCTCGCAGAACGCGTCGGTGATCGCGCGCTATCCGAACGCGGACGTCATCGGATCGGGGTGGCTGAAAGGCGAGGAGCTGATGACCGGCCGCGCCGCCGTGGTCGCCGTCGACATGAATCCGGGCCGCGTGGTGCTCTTCGGCCTCAAGCCGCAGTATCGCGCGCAGACCCAGGCGACCTTCCCGATGCTCTTCAACGCGATCTTCCAGTCGGCGGCGGGCCCGGCCGCTGCCGCAGGCAAGTAGGCGTCCCGTCGTCCGGCGAAGGGGCCGGATTTCTACCCGGCCCCTCGCCTTCTCCTCTACCGCGCCCGCCCGACGGTCAGGACCAGGGAGGTTCGTGCGCCCGCGAAAAACTTGTCGAAGGACACCCAGGTCTTGCCGTCCAGTACGGACACGCCTGGCTTTGGGCTATCGCTTGTCGCAACAGGATCGGGCAGCCCGCACGAACCGTCCGGAGCCGGAAGCTCGAGCGCGATTGTCCCGCCAGTCCTCACGTTGTAGTCACGAGTGCCGGATTCACGGCTGACGGCGCCCCCACCGACGCAGCGCAGCACACGGCTTGCGGTGACAGTGACGTCGAGGGTGCCGTCCGGACGCAGTCGGCCGGCCAGATCCCCGCTCAGGACGACGTCGATGGACGCGTTCACCTTGGGTCCCCTCCCCGATCGGTTCAATGAGTACTCGATCGGAGCGAATGAGAACGGCACCCGCTCCCCCTGCCCGCCCGTCACGGCAAGCCTCCGCGCGACCTTCTGCCCCGCCGCGTCCTCCTCCACGAACCACAGGTCGTACGCCAGGCTCACGTCCGAGTAGGCCGGGTCAGTGACGCCCGTGACCTCGATTTCGACGACGACGTTGGCCAAGGTCCCCGTGCCGCGCGACTGAACCAGATCGAGCACGCGGCGCTGTCCACGGCGCATCGTCACGGTCCGCCGATCGCCGGCGATTCTGTGCGACACTCCGCCCGCGTTCTCGAACCGCTGCCAGTCGATGTCGAGTTGAGCCGTGTCGATTTCGACGGCCACCGGCCGTACCTTGACCAGCCACGCCATGGCAGCCTTGGACTTGCCAGCATCCCAGCCGCCCGCCAGGATGCCGCCGGTAGCCTCATCGAACGTCAATCCGAACTCGGCGCCCTCACCCACCTTGGCCCGTGCGATCCGGGTGGCGTTCGGTGTCCCAGTCGCGCCCGCCGTCGCGGTGCCGACGATGCGCCCGATCACGATCACCGATGGAACCGACTGTGGCGCTTGCGCCAACGCAGGTCCAGCAAGGCAGCCCGTGGCCAACAGGCTGGTGAACAGGCCGAACGACATCGTGCGCCTCATCTGTCGCCTCACTTATGATCCGGATCTCCACTCGGTGAACTGGAGCACCTTCTCCGGCACCGGTGGCGATCCCCTCGACCCGGCATCTATTCCTTGAGCGCCAGGCCGCGTGACGGGAGGAGGTGCTCCTGCTATCGATTCGGAAGGCGATCGCCTCCACTCGATCCCCAGCCAGAACGAGGCGAGGGCCGCGGCGAGGGTCAGCGTCGCTGCGAGGCTCGCGGGTACTTTCCGACTCGCGGTCCGCCACCACGCGGAGGACCGGGCAGCCCGACGCGTGAACAGGGCTCCAGTTCCGGCCGCCGGAAGGTCCTCGTCCGCGGCAGCGGCCGCCCGAATCAACATCAGGTCCGCCAGAGCGTGGCGGCCCTCGGGAGTGGCGAGCGCCTTCTTCAGAGCGTCCACATCCACGCGAACGCCGTCGAAGGCTGCCGAAATCACATCGAACGGGTCTTGGTGTGCCATGGGTTGTCCGTCAACGCGTCAACTCCTCGCGAAGCGACGTCCTGGCACGGCGCAACCTGGCTCGCACCGACTCGATCGTGCAGCCGGTTGTCGCCGCGATTTCCTCGTAGGTGAGCCCGCCCCACTCGCGAAGCAGAAGGCACTCCCGATCCGCCGGTGCCATGCGGTCGAGCGCTTCAGAGAGCCCGAGCGCGAGCGGTTGCATGGGCCTGGCCATCGCGTCATTCGGGCCGTCCGGGAGTGCCGTGCTCGACCGGCGATCGTCGTGATAGCGATCGGCCAGGGCGTTCCGGGCAATCGCATAGAGCCACGCGCGCTCGTTCGAAATCGGAGCGGCGGTCCGAAGCGCTTTCACGACGCGGAGAAACACGTCCTGGATCAGGTCGTCGGCCACGTCCCGCCGCCGCGTCATCCGCGCCAGGTAGCCGAAGAGGCCCCGGGCGTGCCGCGCGTACAGGTCCTCAGCCGTCGGGTACGTCACGCGTCTCCTTCTACATGGCGAAGACCGGCGCGGCGCCCGAAACGTGTCAGAGGAAAGTTCAATCCTTGGGATAGAAGTCGCGGGCGAGTTTCGTGATGACCTTCCAGCGGCGCTTCCGCTCGAGCTGCGCGAGCTCGTCCTGCCGCTCCGCCAGGTAGTCGTTTTCGCGCTGCAGCGTCCTGAAGCTCTCGAGCCGGCTCTCCTCGAGGCGCCCGTCTTCGACGGCTCGCTTCACGGCGCATCCGGGCTCGCTGTCGTGCCGGCAGTCTCTGAACCGACAGCCCTCCGAGAGGGCGGTCACATCATCGAAGGTGGCCGGGGCGGACCCGCCTGCGTCCCACAACTGCAGCTCCCGCATGCCGGGCGTGTCGATGAGCAGAGCGCCGCCGACCAGTCGAATCAGCTCTCGATGGGACGTCGTGTGGCGGCCGCGCTGATCGCTTTCGCGCACCTCGCGCGTCCGCTGCAGATCGAGGCCCGCCAGCCGGTTGACGAGCGTCGACTTCCCCACTCCCGACGAGCCGAGGAGCGCAACCGTTCGGCCTGAGATGAGCCAGGGGGACAACGCGTCGAGCGTGCTGCTCGTCTTGACGCTGAGGGCGACGACCGGTGCGCCGGCCGCCACCGACTCGACCTCGGAGCGGCGTGCATCGACCTCATCGCACAGGTCGGCCTTGTTGAGCACGACGACCGCCGAGGCGCCGCCGTGCCGGGCCGTCATCAGGTAGCGTTCGATGCGGCGCAGGCTGAAGTCGCGGTCGAGCCCCATCATGAGGAAGACCGTGTCGATGTTGGCGGCGACGACCTGTTCCTGCGTCACCTCGCCGGCCACCTTCCTCGAGAACGTGCTCCGTCGCGGCAGCACCGCCAGGATGAGTCCCCGCTCGTCGCCCTGGAGCGGCGCGAGCAGCACCCAGTCACCCACGGCCGGAAACTCGCGGCGGTCGGCGGCCCGGTGCCGCACGCGCCCGGCGATGGTGGCAAAGCGCTCGCCGGACCCGGTGTGAACCGTGTAGATCTGCTGGTGCTCGAGTGTCACCCTGGCGGGAATCTGGCCGGGGATCGCCATCCGGACGCGATGCGCGTCGAAGAAGTCGTCCCAGCCGAGATCGCGAAGATCCACGCTCCGAGGGTAGCACAACGACGCGCTCACGCTTCCGTGCCGATCACCCCGACGCGCCGCCGGCGGGCCAGCGCCTGGATCCGCCCGCGCGGGCGGCGCGTCGTATCAGAAGGCCGGGGCACTGGCGTGCCCGCCGCCGGGGCGGTTCGCGATCGAAGCAGGAGGCGTGGATGTTTCGTGCAGCAGTCGTGGCGGTTGGCGTGGTGGCCGGTGCCGCAAGCACCGCCGACGCCCAGATCTGGTCGATCGATTCGGCGCACACCGCGGCCCAGTTCGCCGTCCGCCACATGATGGTGTCGACCGTCCGGGGCCAACTGGGAAAGGTCACCGGAACGGTGGAATACGATCCGGCTTCACCGGCCTCAACGAAGATCGACGCGACGATCGACGTCACCGGGATCAACACGCGCGAAACCGCCCGCGACAACCATCTCCGGAGCGCGGACTTCTTCGACGTCGCCAAGTACCCGACGATGACGTTCAAGTCGGCCCGGGTCGATCCGGCCGCCGGCGGCGGATTCAAAGTGACCGGCGAACTCACCATCAAAGGCGTCACCAAGCCGGTGGTCCTCGAGGTCGAGCCGCTTCGGCCGCCGATCAAGGATCAGCGCGGCGGCGCCCGGACGGGCACGTCGGCCACGGCGAAAATCAACCGGCAGGACTTCGGTGTAAGCTGGAGCCGCCTCCTGGACGGCGGTGGCGTCGTCGTCGGAGACGAGGTGTCCATCGTGATCGACATCGAAATGGTCACGCCGGCTCGAAGCACACCGGTGAAATGACGCGGCAGGCATGCTAGGCGCCCAAGGCCCCTACGAGACTCTCCTCGCGACGCACTCCATCCTGCGATGGGCCATTCTCGCGGTCGGACTGACCGCCGCGGCGCGGGCGGGCTTCGCGCAGCGAAGGGCCCGGCCGCGGACCGACGCCGACACCCGCGTCGCGCGGATGTTCACGATCCTGCTCGACCTGCAGTTTCTGCTCGGCGTCGTGATCTACGCCTTGTTCAGCCCGGTCATCAAGGCGTCGATGACAAGTCCCGCCCAGGCGATGCGGGACGGGCCCATGCGATTCTGGATCGTCGAGCACCCGGTGGCGATGGTGCTCGCAATCGTCCTGGCGCACGTCGGCCTGAAGAAGTCCAGGCGCTCCAGCGGCAACTCCGCGCACCGAAGCGCCGCCATCTATTTCACGCTGGCAATCCTCATCATCCTCTGCGCGATCCCCTGGCCGTTCCTGCCGTACGGCCGCCCGCTCTGGCCCCCGCTGTAGGCCCCCCGCCAGCGCGAGCGTGCGCCGGTCCAGCGCTACTTCTTCATCATCGCGTCGCGCCGCGCTTTGAACTCGCTCGTCGGGCTCCAGGCCGGGAAGGTGGGCGTCTGGGCGATCCGGTACGCCATCACGAAGTAGATCTGGAGGTCCTGCACTGCGCCGCCGAGGTCCCAGTCCGGTTGGATCACGTCTGACGGCTTGTGATAGTGCTGCGCCGTGTACTCGGCCTTCTTCTTCGCCATCCAGTCCGCGGGCTTCGCGACCGCGATGTCGCCGCCGCCCGCGTTGATGGCCGGCACGCCCTGCTTCGCGAACGGAAAATGATCCGATCGGAAGTACCCGCCATTCTCCGGCTTCGGATCCGCGGTGAGCCCCCTGGCCTGCTCGCTGGCGGCCGCTCGCGCATAGGCATCGAGCTCGGAGTTCCCCAGCCCGACAATGGTGAGGTCCTTCGTTTTCGCGTACACGTTCAACGCATCCATGTTGATGACGCCCAGGGTCTTGTTGAGCGGGTACGACGGGATTCTGCGCGTAGTATTCGGACCCGAGCAGCCCCTGCTCCTCCGCCGTCACGGCCAGAAACAGGATCGACCGCTTCGGCGCCACCTTCAGCCTCGCGAACGCACGCCCGAGCTCGATCAGGCCGCCGATCCCCGTCGCGTTGTCGAGCGCCCCGTGATAGATCCGGTCGCCGTTGACCTCGGGCCCGATTCCGAAGTGATCCCAGTGTGACGTGTAGATCACATATTCGTTCCTGAGCGCCGGATCGCTGCCCTCGACCTTCCCTGCCACGTTGCGTGAGTTGATCGTGCGGATCGTGTTCTTCAGCGTGAGCGACGCGGTCACGCCGAACGGCACCGGCCGAAACGATCGCGTGAGGGCCTGCTTTTTCAGCGCGTCGAAGTCCTGGCCCGCCATCGTGAAGAGCTTCTTCGCCTGGTCGAGCGTGATCCAGCCCTCAACCGCGCACCGGCTCATGTTCTTGTCCGGCGCGACGAGGTCGAATTGCTCGGTCACCTTGCCCTGCACAACCGAAAACGGATAGGCCGCCGGCCCTGTTTCGTGCACGATGATGACCGCCGCGGCTTTCTTTGCCGCGCCGGTCTCGAACTTGTAGGTCCAGCGGCCGTAGTAGGTCATGGCGCGCCCGCCAAACACCTTCGGATCGAGCTTCGCCGGATCCGCGGGGTCCGGCATCGGCGGGTCGCCGATCAAGACGACCATCGTCTTGCCGCTGAGGTCGACCCCCTTGAAATCGTCCCACTGGTATTCGGGCGCCTCGACGCCGTAACCCACGAAGACGACGTCTGACTTGTTCAGGCTGACCTCCTCCGCCACACGCTTGGTCCACACGACCGCCTCGTCCTTGAACTTCAGCGCCTGGACGGCCGCGCCTTTCTGGAACGTCAGCGTCGCCGACGGATCTGCGGTGATGCCGACGAGGGGAACGGGCTGGAAGTACGAGCCGTCCGGCATGCCGGGCTTGACGCCCGCCTTCCTGAACTGGTCGACGATGTAGCCGACCGTCAGCTCCTCGCCCTTCGTCCCTGGCGCCCGTCCCTCGAACTCGTTCGACGAGAGGATCTTCACGTGCGACATGATGGCCGCCGCGTCGATGGCGGGCTGGGCTATGGGGGTCTTGTAGATCGTGGGCGGCTGCGCCGTGGCGGCGGCCGCAACGAACATGGCGGCAAAGGCGACGCGAATCCATCGAGAGGTCATGATGGCAGGGTCTCCCTAAGCGGTTTCCTCGAAGAAGCCGGTCTGCCGGTTCTTGCGCACGCGATCCGCGTGG
This sequence comes from uncultured Acidobacteriota bacterium, assembly GCA_963695795.1. GTDB lineage: Bacteria > Acidobacteriota > Vicinamibacteria > Vicinamibacterales > JAKQTR01 > CAVOHU01. Next base: position 359,394 of record CAVOHU010000007.1, read on the forward strand.
AAATACCGGCCGTTCATCGCGATGTAGACGCCGGGCGGCAGCACCTGCGCGAACGACATCGCGCTGCCGAGATTGAACATCCCGTCCGAGCTGCCGAACGCGTACGGCACCATCGCGCCGGTCAGCACGACGGTCTTGCCCGTCACCGCCGCCGCGAGGGCGCGGGCCGACTCGCACATGGTGTCGGTGCCGTGCGTGACGACGATGCGCGTCTCGGGCGCCTGCTGGCAGGTATTGACGATGAGGGCGCGGTCGGCATCCGTCATGTCGAGGCTGTCGACCATCATGACGGTGCGGATCGCCACGTCGAGCCGGCAGCGCCCGAGGCGGAGCATCTCCGGAACCTGCGTGTCCTTGAAGTAGAGCTTCGCGGCGATCTCGTCGTAGAGCTTGTCGAAGGTCCCGCCGGTCACCAGGATGCGAATGGGCATGGATGGCTGCGCGTCGAGTGGGCGGTTCGGGGGCGGACTGCCCACTCGCGCATTGTAGATCGGGTGGGCCCGGCCGCCGGGCGGCGCGGCGGTTGCGATTCGTGCATCACTTAATATAGATTTATGGATATGCGATCTGGCGCCGCCCTCTACCGCGTGCTCGGCGACGAGGTCCGGCTGCGCCTGCTGAGGCTGCTGCGCTCCGAGCGCCTGAACGTGACCGAGCTCACGGGCATCCTCGGCATCGCCCAGTCCGGCGTGTCGAGGCACCTGCGGCTGCTCAAGGACGCGGGGCTCGTCGCCGAGGAGCCCGCCGGCGGCTTCACCTACTACCGGCTCGCGGCAGCCGATCGCGACGGCGCGCTGGCGCGCGTCGGCGACCTGCTCGAGGCGCAATGGACCGCCGCCGCGTCCGACTCGAGCGTGCGGGCCGACGAGGCGCGTCTCCAGGAGATCCGCCGCGTGCGCAAGGAGGAGTTCGACGCGCACGGGGCGAAGAACGGCCAGATGGTTCCGGGCCGGAGCTGGGCGGCTTGGGCTAGGGCGCTCGGGCACCTGCTGCCCAAACTGAGAGTCGCCGACCTCGCGTGCGGCGAAGGCTACCTGACCATCGAGGCCGCCCGGTGGGCATCCTCGGTCGTCGCGGTGGATCGGTCGAGCGAAGTCCTGCGGCGGGCCCGCGCGCTCGCCAAGCGGCGCCGCGTGTCGAACGTCACCTGGAAGCGCGGCGAGATCGAACGCCTCCCGATCGGCGACGCGAGCGTCGAGGTGGCCCTGCTCGCGCAGGCGTTGCACCATGCGGCCGATCCCGCCCGCGCGCTCGCCGAGGCCGTCAGGATTCTCAGCCCGGGCGGGCGCGCGCTCGTGCTCGACCTGCGCGCGCACGATCAGGCGTGGGTGCGCGAGCGGCTCGGCGACGAGCGCCTGGGGTTCGACGATAGGGAGCTGGCCTCGCTGCTCAACGCAGCGGGCCTGCGGGAGGTGCGCGTCCAGGTTGGCGCGCGGAAGACGGGCGATCCCTTCACGGTGCTGTTGGCCAGCGGGCGCAAGCCGGGCCGCGGCACCGCGATCGAGGTGACACGTGGCCACTGACGACACGGTCAGGACCCTCGAAGCGATCCTCGAGGATCGTATCCTGCTGCTCGATGGGGCGATGGGCACGATGGTCCAGCGCTTCGGACTCGCTGAGGCCGACTTCAGGGGAGACCGGTTCGCCGGGCACCCTCGCGATCTCAAGGGCGATAACGACGTGCTGGTCCTGACGCGGCCCGAGGTCATCTCGTCGATCCACGGCCAGTACCTGGAAGCCGGCGCCGACATCATCGAGACCGACACCTTCAACGGCACCTCGGTCGCGCAGGCGGACTACGGGCTCGGCCACGCCGTCTACGACATCAACAACGCGGCGGCGCGGCTCGCGCGCGAGGCCGCGGATGAGTGGTCGGCGCGCACGCCGGCAAAGCCGCGCTTCGTGGCCGGGGCGATCGGGCCGACCAACCGCACGCTGTCGATGTCGCCCGACGTCGACAACCCCGCCTACCGGGCGATCTCGTTTCAGCAGCTGCGCGAGGCGTACGCGGAACAGGCTCGCGGCCTGCTCGACGGCGGCTGTCACGTGCTGCTCGTCGAGACGATCTTCGACACGCTCAACGCGAAGGCGGCGTTGCTGGCGGTCGAGGACGCGTTCGACGCGCGCGGCTCGCGCGTGCCGGTGATGATCTCGGTCACGATCACCGACCGGAGCGGCCGCACGCTCTCGGGCCAGACGGTCGAGGCGTTCTGGGTGTCGATTGCGCACGCGCGACCGTTCAGCGTCGGGATCAACTGCGCGCTCGGCGCGAGGGAGATGCGGCCCTACCTGGCGGACCTGGCTCGCGTCGCCACGTGTCACCTGAGCGCGTACCCCAACGCGGGTCTGCCGAACGCCTTCGGCGCCTACGACGAACAGCCCGCGGACACCGCCGAATTCATCCGCGAGTTCGCCGAGGCCGGGCTCGTCGACATCGTCGGCGGCTGCTGCGGGACCACGCCCGCGCACATCAGCGCCATCGGGACGGCCACCCGGGGCCTGAGGTCGCGGGCGGCGCGGCTGGCGCAGCGAGGCGGCAGTCGGACGCCCCAGGCCGCCCTTGCCGCGCCGAGGCGCGAAAGTGCGGAGCCGGGAGCCCCCGGCCCCCAGCCCGCAGCCCCCGAGATCACTTCCCTTTCAGGCCTCGAGGTCTACTCCTTCCGGCCCGACAGCAACTTCACGATGGTCGGCGAGCGGACCAACGTATCGGGATCCGCGCGGTTCCGGCGGCTCGTCAAGGAGGGCAAGTTCGGCGAAGCGGTCGCCGTCGCACTCGACCAGGTCCGCGGCGGCGCCAACATCCTCGACATCAACATGGACGAGGGCCTGCTCGACTCGGAGCACGCGATGCGGGAGTTCCTCAACCTGCTGGCCGCCGAGCCCGAGATCGCGCGTGTGCCCTTCATGGTCGACAGCTCCAAGTGGTCGGTCATCGAGGCAGGCCTCCAGTCGATCCAGGGCAAGCCCGTCGTCAACTCGATCAGCCTCAAGGAAGGCGAGGCCGAGTTCCTCGCCAAGGCCCGCCTGATTCGGCGCTACGGGGCGGCGGCCATCGTGATGGCCTTCGACGAGACGGGCCAGGCCGACACGATCGAGCGGCGGGTGCAGATCCTCCAGCGCGCCTACGGCCTGTTGACGCGCGATGCTGGGTTCAGCCGGACGGACATCATCCTCGATCCGAACGTGCTGGCTATCGGAACCGGCCTCGAGGAACATCGCGCCTACGCGATCGACTTCATCGAGTCCGTGCGGATCCTGAAAGCCACGTGCCCGGGCGCCCGGACGAGCGGCGGCATCTCGAATCTCTCGTTCGCGTTCCGCGGCAACGACCGCGTGCGCGAGGCGATCCACGCGGCGTTCCTGTATCACGCCATCCGTGCCGGCCTCGACATGGGCATCGTCAACGCCGGCCAGCTGATGGTGTACGAGGACATCCCCGCCGACCTGCAGGAGCGCGTCGAGGACCTCATCTTCAACCGGCGGCCTGACGCCACCGAGCGTCTCGTCCAGTTCGCCGGATCGGTCAAGGGCGAAGTCACGCAGCGAGGCGCCGACCTCGGCTGGCGCGACGAGCCGGTGGCCGCGCGACTGGCGCACGCGCTCGTGCACGGCATCGTCGATTTCATCGAGCGCGACGTCGAGGAGGCGCGCCTGTCGTCGGCGAGGCCGCTCGACGTCATCGAGGGCCCCCTGATGGACGGGATGAAGAAGGTCGGCGACCTGTTCGGCGCCGGCAAGATGTTCCTGCCACAGGTCGTCAAGAGCGCCAGGGCGATGAAGACCGCCGTCGCCTACCTCCAGCCGTTCATGGAAGAGGACAAGCGGCGCACGGGCGCGGCGGATTCGACGCGCGCGACGATCGTGCTGGCCACGGTCAAGGGCGACGTGCACGACATCGGCAAGAACATCGTCGGCGTGGTCCTCGCGTGCAACAACTATCGCGTCGTCGATCTCGGCGTGATGGTGCCGGCGGCGCGAATCCTCCAGGCAGCCTCCGACGAGCGCGCGGACATCGTCGGCCTGAGCGGCCTCATCACGCCGTCGCTCGACGAGATGGTGAGCGTCGCGCGCGAGATGGAGAGCCGCCACCTGGCCCTGCCCTTGCTCATCGGCGGCGCCACGACGAGCCGGTTGCACACCTCCGCACGAATCGCCACCCAATACCAGGCGGCGACCGTGCATGTGCCCGATGCGTCGCGCGTCGTCGAGGTGGTGTCGAACCTGCTGAATGAGTCGCAGCGCGATCGGTTCGTGACGGAGAACCAACGGGTGCAGCAGCTGGACCGTGATCGCCTCGCCGCCCGGCCTACCCGGGCGCTCCGCAGTTACGCAACGGCCCGCGATCGGCGGCTGCGAGTGGACTGGCCGGCGGAGCGGCCTCCGGTCCCGTCGTTCATCGGGCGGCGCGTCATCGGCGACCTGGCCCTTCGCGAGCTGGTCCCGTTCATCGACTGGACGCTGTTCTTTTCGGTGTGGGGACTGAAGGGACGATATCCCGCGATTCTCCAGCACCCGGAACACGGTTCGGCCGCCCGGGAGCTTTTTGCAGAAGCGCGGCGCTACCTGGACGCGCTCGTGGCTGACGGCTCCCTGCGCGCGCGTGGCGCGTACGGCTTCTGGCCCGCTTCGAGCGAGGGCGATGATGTCATCGTGTTCGGGGATGACGCGAGGTCGGCCGAGATCGCCAGGTTCCCGATGCTCCGCCAGCAGGAGGTCGAAGACGACGATCGCCCGAGCCTGTCGCTCGCCGACTTCGTGGCCCCGGGCGATTCCGCCGCGCGGGACTATCTCGGGGCGTTTGCGGTGACGGCCGGCATCGGGCTCGACAGCCTGGTCAAGCGGCTGTCGGACGCGCGCGACGACTATCACGGCATCATGGCGAGGGCGCTCGCGGACCGCCTGGCCGAAGCGTTCGCCGAATTCCTGCACGCGCGTGTCCGGCGCGAGTGGGGCTACGGATCAGGCGAGACGCTGACGCCCGAGGACCTGTTCGCCGGGCGCTATCGCGGGATCCGGCCCGCGTGCGGCTATCCCGCCTGCCCGGATCACAGCGAAGAGCCCCGGCTGTTCGACCTGCTCAAGGCCCGCGAGGTGGGAATCGACCTCACGGAGAATTTCGCGCTCACGCCGACGGCGAGCGTCAGCGGATTCTATTTCTCGAGCCCGCACGCACGCTACTTTTCCGTCGGCCGGATCGGCCGCGATCAGGCGCAGTCGTACGCCGCGCGCAAAGGCGTTACGCTCGACGAGGTGGAGCGCTGGCTGAGGCAGAACCTCGCCTACGCTCCAGAGGCATGAACCCAGCGTCCGGTTGAGTAGGCTACGCGCTGGGAACGTAGCGCGCGGGCGACAGCCCGCTCGTCCCGGTGACGGCGCCGCGATCCTTCACTTCCCCTGATACACCACCTTCCCGCCGACGATCGTGTACAGCACCCGGGCCGTTGGAATCTCGCCGTCGGGGATCGTCATGATGTCCTTCGAGAGGACGGTCACGTCGGCAAGCTTCCCGACCTTCAGCGATCCCTTGATGTTCTCCTCGAACGCCGCGAACGCCCCGTTGATGGTGTAGGACCTGAGCGCCTCTTCGCGCGTCATCTTCTGGTCGCCGAAGAAGACGGAGCCGTCCTTGAGCTTGCGCGTGACCGTCGCGTAGAAGTTCGGGATCGGATCCACATCCTCGACCGGCGCATCCGTGCCGTTGGGGATGAGCGCGCCGCTCTTCATGAGCTTCTGCCAGACGTAGGCGCCTTCTTCGGCGCGCTGCTTGCCGAGCCGCGCGAGGACGAAGAGCGCGTCCGACGTGCAGTGAATGCCCTGCATCGACGCGATCACCCCGAGCTTCCCGAACCGCGGGATATCCGACAGGCTCAGGTGCTGCGTGTGCTCGTCGCGCCACCGCAGGTCCTTCTTGTCCGGGCTGGCCTTGAATGCCTCCTCGTACACGTTCAGCACCTCGCGGTTCGCCCGATCGCCGATCGCGTGCGTGCACAGCTGGAAGTCGTTGGCGATGGCGAGCTTCGCCGTCTCCCGGAACGTGTCCATCGGCGCCGTGTTGAGGCCGGTGCTGCCGGGCGAATCCGAGTAGGGGTCCAGCAGCCACGCGCCGCGCGATCCGAGGGCGCCGTCGAGCACCACCTTGATCGCCCTCAGCGTCACGTGACTCGAGGCGGCGCCGATGACGCGGTTCTTTGCGAGGTTGACCGAGAGGCTCTTCGGCCCTTCATTCACCATCGCGTAGAGACGGATGCCGAGGTGGCCCTCCTCCGCCATCCTCTTGAAGCGCTCGATCGTCGCGAACGACGCACCCGCATCGTGGAACGTCGTCACGCCCTTCGACAGGCACTCGCGATCGGCCAGTTCGACGATGCGCCGCTGCTCGTCGGCGATCTGGGCCGGCGTCATCGACGCGCGCGCGATCGAATCGGCGCGGCGAAGCAGGCCGGACGCCGTCTCGCGGAAGACGCCGATCGGGTTGCCCGCCTGGTCCTTCAGGATCTCGCCGCCCGGCGGATTCGGCGTCGCGGCCGTGATCCCGGCCATCTGCATCGCCTTCGCGTTGCCGATCGTCGCGTGGCCGCTCGCGTGGGTCAGGATGACCGGGTTGTCCGGCGACACCTTGCTGAGCGCATCATGGACCGGAAAGCCCTCCACGTTGGGCTGCGGCGGCCTGACCCACTTCTCCTGGTGCCAGCCGCGGCCGGTGATGCTCTCGCCGGGTTTGGCCTTCGCCACCGCGGCCGCCACCATCGCCACGATGTCGTCCCAGCTCTGGACCTTCATCAGGTCCAGCGACAGCTTGGACTGGCCGATGCCGGTGAAATGTCCGTGGCTGTCGATGAAACCGGGAATCGCCGTCGCGCCTCTCAAGTCGATCACCTGCGTCGAAGGCCCGATGAACGGCTTGATGTCGCTTTCCGAACCGACGGCGACGATCGTGTCCGCGCGGGCGGCGAGCGCCTGCACGCGCGGGTGTGCCTGCTCGACGGTGACGATGGTCCCGTTGTGAAGGACCAGCGTGGCGGGCTCGACCCGTTGAGGGGCCTGTGCGTGGGTCGCGGCCGATACGACCAGCGAGACGCCTGCCAACACCACCAGGAATGACGGCAGCAATCGACGGGCTGCAACGCGCACGCGGATACCCTCCTGTCGCTCCGCATCCTCGGAGCGTGCCGTAGTTCTAACGCATTCTGGCCCGGGGCTCAAGTCGGCCGCCGAAGGCGTGGTAGGCTGTTGCGAGTCGAACCCCCTGATTCCGGTTCCATCGAGCCTTCAAGCCCCGGAGGTTTGGGATGAGATCGAAGCCCTGCATGGTGATGGCGTTTGCGCTGCTGGCCTCTGCGGCGCCGGCCCTGGCCGCGTTCGCGCAGGAGCCCACACCCGGCGAACTGAAGCCTGAGGTCGCGGCGTTCACGGCGATGCACAACGTCATCATGCCGATGTGGCATGAGGCCGTTCCGGCGCGCGACATCAAGGCGCTCACGAAGCTGCTGCCATCGATCGAGCGACATGTATCGGCGGTCGCGAAGGCGGATCTGCCGGGGATTCTCGGTGACAAGAAGACGCCATGGGAAGACGGCGTGCGCAGCCTCCAGGCCGCCGCCGCCGAGTATCGGGCGGCCATCACCGGCGGGAATGCCGATGCGATTCTCAAGGCCGCCGAGGTGCTCCACGCCCGCTACGAGGCGCTCGGGCGGGTCATCCAGCCCGTGATGCCCGACCTCGAGTCGTTCCACGTGACGCTCTACGTCATCTACAAGTACCAGATCAATCCGCTGCAGTTCGAAAAGCTCGCCGGGTCGGTGCCCGAGCTGAAGGCCAGGATGGATGCCCTGAGCCTCGCGCACCTCCCCGAGGAGTTCAGCAGCCGAGCCGCGGCGTTCAACGACCAGCGCGCCAGGCTCGCGGCCGCGGTCGACATGCTCGTCGTCATGCTGCAGGGAAAGAACGAACAGCGGGTCATTCAGCAGGTCGAGCTCGTGCGCATCGAGTACCTGAAGCTCGACAGGTCACTCACAGGTTGAGAGCCAGTTCCGTGGCCACCGAGCGGACGATTCGAACCGTCTGTCCGCGCAACTGCTATTGCACCTGCGGCCTGCTGGTGACGGTAGACGGTGGCCGGATCGTCCGCATCGAAGGCGATCCGGCCAACACGGCCACCGGCGGCCACCTGTGCGTCAAGGGACTGAGCTATGTCCAGCGCGTTGACGATCCGGCGCGGCTCCTCCAGCCCATGCGGCGGCGGCGCGGGCAGAGCGGGTTCGAGCCGGTTGGCTGGGACGAAGCGCTCTCCGACCTTGCGTCGCGCCTGGAACGCGTGCGCCGCGAGCACGGGCCGGCCTCGGTGCTCTATTACGAGGGCTCGGGATCGCATGGCGCGCTCGGCGCATTGTCGATGGCGTTCTGGCGGCAGTTCGGCGGCTGCACGACCACTCACGGCGATTTGTGCTGGCCGGCCGGGCTCGAGGCGACACGGCTCACCTACGGCGACAATCGACACAATCATCCGCGCCTGACGCGCGAGAGCCGCTTCATCCTCGTCTGGGGACACAACCCCGCCGAGACGAACATCCATCAGTGGCGCCTCATCCTGGACGCGCAGGATCGGGGCGCGCGGCTGGCGGTCGTCGACCCGCGAAGCACCGACACGACCGACGCCGCCGACCTGCACCTTCAGCCGCGCCCCGGCACCGACGCGGCGCTCGCGCTCGGACTGGCGCGTGTCATCTTCGACGAGGGTCTCGAGGATTCCGAGTATCTCTCGGCGCGCGCGTATGGAGTCGAGCCCTTCCGAGCGCGGCTCGCGGAGTACTCGACCGAACGCGTGGCGGACATCACGGGCGTCCCGCCGGACCGGATTCGCGAGCTTGCGCTGGGGTACGCACAGACGAAACCCGCGCTCCTGATCGCCGGCTTCGGGTTGCAGCGGCACCACCACGCCGGTCAGACGATGAGGGCGGTGTCGTTGCTGCCTGCGGTGACGGGCAACGTGGGCGTCGCGGGCGGGGGGTGGCAGTACGCCAACCTCGCGAGTCATTGCCTGCGCGAAGTCCCGCTGCCGCCCTCGCCGCCTGCGATGCGATCGGTGCCGGTGTCCCAGTTGGCGCGTCACCTCGAGACGCTCTCCGATCCCCCCGTCCGAGCCGCCTGGATCGAGCGCGGCAATCCGGGCAGCCAGAATCCCGCCGCCGACCGCGTCCGCAACGCACTCTCGCATCTCGACGTCGTGGTCGTCGTCGATCAGTTCCTGACCGACACGGCTCTGCTGGCCGACTACGTCCTCCCGGCCAAGACGCTTTTCGAGGAGGAGGACCTCGTCACCGCCTACTGGCATCCATACCTGCAGTGGCGCGCACGGATCCTCGAGCCGCCGGAAGCGGTGAAGCCCGAAACCGACATTTGGCGCCTGATGTGCGAGCGCTTCGGCTTCGACACCAGCTACTTCCCCGCCGACCGCCGCGCGTTCCTTCGCGAACTGCTCCCGGAGGCGCACCAGGGCTCGTTCGAGCGCCTGATCGAGGCCCCTCTCGATCTGTCGGGCCACGGCGACGTGGCGTTCGCGGACGGAATTTTCCCGACGCCGTCCGGCAGGATTGAGTTTTCGTCGGCCGACGCATCAACACGATGGGGTGCCCAGAGGCTGCCGGCCTACCAGCCCCTCGCGGAAGGACACGAATCGCCGCTCCGGGATCGATTCCCTCTGCAGTTGCTGTCGTGCAAGACGCGCGAGCGAATCCACTCGCAGTTCGGCAACCTCGGCTGGATTCAATCGATCGAGCGGGCGCACGCGCTGGACATCCATCCCGATGATGCACGCCAGCGCGGCATCGCGGATGGCGCAACGGTCGCGATCTGGAACGACAGGGGTCGCGTCGAGTTACCGGCCCGGCTGACGCCCGGGATCAGGAAGGGCGTCGTGCACGTGCTGGAGGGGCGATGCCACCAGGGCGATCCGGACATCAACGTCCTGATCGACGAGGGCATCACCGACATGAATCACGGCGCGACCTTCTACGAGTGCCTGGTGGAGGTCGCTCGCGTATGACCGGCATGGGATTCCTCGTGGACCTTCATCGATGCGTCGGGTGCGGTGCGTGCGTCCTCGCCTGCCGGATCGAGAACGGCCGCCGCGACGAGGAGGCCTGGCGCCGGGTGCTGCCGCTGAATCTGCGTCGGAGCGCCGGCGGGCCGACCTACTTCCTTTCGCTGGCCTGCCACCACTGCGAGAACCCCGCCTGCCTGCGCGGCTGCCCGTCGCGGGCGTACGAGAAGCGGGCAGATGGGATCGTCATTCATCACGAGCCGCGGTGCCTCGGGTGCCGTTACTGCGAGATGACGTGCCCGTTTGGCGCGCCGGTCTTCGACGAACTCCGCGGCGTGGTCTCGAAATGTCATCTCTGCCATCAGCGCATCGATCGCGGGCTCGAGCCGGCGTGCGTCGCCGCGTGCCCGGTCGAGGCGCTGCGGCTCCTTCGAGAAGGCACGCCGGCCGGGCGCGCCGCGGTCGAAGTGCCGGGCTTCGCCGATCCGGGAGGCTGCAGGCCGGCGCTTCAGTTCGTGCCACCCCGCGGCGGTCTTCGTGAGCCCGCATATCGTGCGCTCGAGCACCTGGTGAAGCGATGAGCGACACGCGCCACGATCTTCCGCTCGTCGTGTTCACGTGCCTGGCCATCGCGGGTGGAGGGTGCATCGCCGCGCCGGCGATCGCCGAGCTCGGCGTGGGGGTGCCGGCGCGCGCGCCCATGCTCATCGGCCTCGGCCTGCTCGGCGCGGGCGTCGCCGCCTCGCTCCTCCATCTCGGACAGCCACGCCGGGCGATGCTCGCCGCGCGGGGGGCCGGGCGAAGTCCCTTGAGCCATGAGGTCGCCCTCGCGCTGGCGGCGCTCGCCCTTGGCGCCGCCGCTGTGGCTGTCGCGCCAGGTGCACCAATGACCAACTGGATGCGCGCCGGAGCAGTCGCAACGTCGCTCGCGTTTCTCGTCTCGATTGGCCGCGTGTATCGAATCCGCGGACAGATGACGTGGACGGGAGCGGCGGCATGGACGCCGCTATCGGCGGGGTTGTTGTTCGGCTCACTCATATCCCTCGCCCTCGTCGATGACACGCGACTCCCGTTGGCCGCGGAAGCCAGGTTGTACGCCGGCGCGCTGCTCTGCGCGATGCTCGACCTGGCGCTGAACCTCGCCCGGTGGCGGTGGCCTGTTGGTTGGAGCGCGGCCATGGCGAAGGGCCTGCGGGCAAGTGCGCTGTCCAGGTGGCTCCTCTGGAGGATCGTGCTCCTCGACCTGCTGCCGCTCGCGCTGCTGCTCGTGGAACGCCCGGTCATCGCGTGCGCTGCTGCGGCCGCCGGGCTCATCGTCGACCGTGTCGGGTTCTACGCGACCGCCCTCCACTACACGACCGAAGTCGAAATTACACGCGTCGAGCAGCTCCTCGACGCCCAGCATCCAACCGAATCATGACGAAACGCGCTGTCCTGACCATCGCTCTTGTCGCGGCCGTTCTGGCCTCCTTGCTCACCGTGTACGTCGCGGCATCGACCACCGCCGCGCCGCGTGCACCCGGCGCGGCCGGTCTGCTCCGCCTGGCGACGACGACCAGCACGGCCGATACCGGGTTGCTGTCGGCCATCCTCCCGGACTTCGAGGCGAGATGCGGCTGCCGTGTGCAGGTGGTCGCGGTGGGCACCGGCCAGGCCATCGAGATCGGCCGCCGCGGCGACGCCGACGTCCTGCTTGTCCACGACCGCGCGGCCGAGGAACAGTTCCTCTCCGAAGGTCACAGCAAGGCCCGCACGGAGGTCATGTCGAACGACTTCATCGTGGTGGGTCCGAAGGAAGACCCGGCGCACGCGGCCGGAACTTGGCGGGCCGCCGACGCGTTCGAGCGAGCGGCCGCCGCGCGCCTGCCGTTTGTCAGCCGGGGAGACAAGTCGGGGACACACAGCCGGGAGCTGTCGTTGTGGCAATCCATCCAGGCCCGAATCGAGAGCGGCGAAGGCTGGTACCAGTCGATCGGCCAGGGTATGGGTGAGACGCTGGTCTTTGCGAACGAGCGCGGAGCTTACACGCTGTCCGACCGTTCGACCTGGCTCGCCATGCGGGCGCGCCTCCCGCGCCTCTCGGTAATCGTGGGCGGCACCAGGGCGGCCGACAACCCCGACCCGGCCCTCCTCAACATGTACGCCGTGATGGTCGTGGACGCGGCGAAGCATCCAGGCGTCCGGGAGGACCTCGCAAAGCAGTTCGCCGAATGGATGGTCTCCGCCGAGACTCAGCGCCAGATCGAAGCATTCGGCAAGGAGAAATTCGGCCAACAGCTTTTCCATGCGCAGGCCGAGGTGATGCGCGTGACACGCGAGGTCACGGTGCACATCGGTTCGGTCTCCCGCTCGTTCTCGATAGCCGACCTGCGCAAGCTGCCGCGTGCCGTGCTCAACGACTACCCGGTCGTGGGCGTGAAACGAGGAAGGGTCGGCACGTTTTCGTTTGCAGGCGTGGCCCTTGCCGACGCGCTCCGGGCGGTTGACCCCGCCGTGGCCCGGCCCGGACGCTCGGCGGCACGGATCCTCGTTGTCAGCCGCGACGGCTGGACCTCGACACTGAAGTGGGCTGAACTCTTCGGATCGCCGCCGGCCGGAGAAGCGATCTACAGCGCGAAGGGGTGCAACGAGTGCCACGGCGTAGACGGCGAGGGCAGCGCACCGATCGGCAGGAAGCGGGTCCCGGCCATCGCGGCGCCCGCGGCTCAGGCGTTCGAACAGTTGACGTCGATCCTGCGGGCTGGTGGAAGCCGCCACGGAGGCTTGAATCCCTACTCTGAGACGCAGTTGACCGACGCGGACCTCAGGCTGATGGCGGCGTACCTCGCGCACCAGGCGGCCGGCCCGCGCGCGCCGGCTCCGTCTGCCACGAGGCGCCGGCCGATTCTCCTCGCGCTCGAACGAGACGGCCAGCCGCTCGACGGGCCCGGAGGGCTCATTCAGCTGGTCGTCGGATCGGATGAATTCGCCGGACGCTATTCCCACTGGGTCTCGGCTATTCACGTTCGGTAGACTTCGGGTTCTGCCCGACCAGGAGCGGCTCCATAAACTCGATCTCCGAAGCGTTCGCGTCGCCCGCGTTGTTGCCAGTAGTCGCGCTGACCTTTCGCGTGACGGGCACTGCCCTGCTCATCGCCACGATCCTCGGCGTTCCCCTCGGCGCACTGCTCGGGCTTCGGCCGTTCCGCGGCCGGAAGTTCGTCGCGTTGCTGCTCTACACCGGCATGGGACTGCCGCCGGTGGTCGTCGGTCTCGGCGTGTACCTCGGGCTCTCGCGTTCCGGGCCGCTCGGGACACTCGGCTGGCTCTTCACGCCGTCCGCGATGATCGTCGCTCAGACGATCATCGCGTTCCCGCTCGTGGCGGGGTTGACGATGAGCTCGGTGGCGGGCGTCGATCGGGAGCTGCGGATCCAGATCATGGCGCTCGGGGCCTCGCGGCGGCAGAGCGCATGGACGATCCTTCGGGAGGCGCGCGTCGGCGTCACCGCCGCGATCGTGGCGGCCTTCGGCGGCATCATTTCGGAAGTCGGGGCCGTGATGATGGTCGGCGGGAATATCGAAGGCAGCACGCGGGTGCTGACGACGTCGATCGTGCAGGCCACGCGCCAGGGCGACTTCGGCCCGGCCATGGCGCTTGGCATCGTGCTCATCGCGCTGACGCTCGCCGCCAACGCGTTGCTCATTCAACTTCAGGGCCGGATGCGCTGAGAACGGCCGTGTCGACGCCAGTCTTTTCGATCGCCGATCTCGTTCACCGCTATCATTCGCGGATCGTTCTCGAGATACGAGAGCTCGCCATCGACCAGGGCGAGACGCTCGGCATCGTCGGGCCGAGCGGGGCGGGCAAGAGCACGCTGCTTCGCCTTCTTCAGCTCGTCGAGCCGCCGGCGGCCGGGCGCATCGCGTTTCGCGGCGAGTCGATTGCCGCGCCCGCGCCGCTCGGGCTCCGGCGCCGAATCACGACCGTCTTCCAGCGCCCGCTGCTCCTCGATCGATCCGTCCGCGACAACGTGGCGTACGGGTTGCGCCTCCGCGGACGGCGCGTGAATGGTCCGCGAATCGAGGCACTGCTCGAGCGGCTTGGGCTGACGCCGCTCGCCAACGCCGCGGCTCGAACGCTCTCGGGCGGAGAGATTCAGCGGGTCGCGCTCGCGCGGGCGCTCGCCATCGAGCCCGAGGTGCTGCTGCTCGACGAGCCGGCAGCGAATCTGGATCCCGCCAACGTGTCGCTCGTGGAGCAATTGGTCCGCGAAGAGCAGCAGCGAGGCGCGACCATCGTGCTTGTCACGCACAACGCGTTCGAGGCGAAGCGCCTGGCCGGACGGACCGCGTTGTTGATCTCCGGGTCGATCGTCGAGATTCAACCGACCGCGGGCTTCTTCAGCTCACCCGTCGATCCGCGGACCCAGGCGTTCCTGAACGGCGAGATGGTCTACTGACTGACGCTCAGCAGGATTCACACCAGGTGTTTCTCGATGAAGGGCCCGATCTCGTCGAGGCTGCGGTAGCCGAGCACCTTCGCGTGAGGGCTGGCGAGCCCGGTGATGAGCCGGGAAATGCGATCGATCTTCGACGCGTCGTACATCACGAGCGCCCGCTGTCCGGAGTTTCCCGCGCGGCCGAGCACGTATCCAACCTCGAACCCGACGCCGTACGACGAACCGGATGCCTCCGCGACCAGCAGGTCGCACTGGTCCAGCCACTCCAGGTCGCGCCGGTAGACCTCGGTATTCGCCAGCGCCCGCTCCGCCTGCTCCACGTCGTCGGCCAGCAAGTGGGTCGTCAGGATCGTGTGGCCCCGCGCGTTCAGAAGCTCGCTGACGAGGCGAACGGCGGCGGCGGAACTCCGATCGCCGCGGACCGTGCAGGCGAGATAGATGTTCATGCGGGTGCGTTGATCCTCAAGATGGCGGCCCTCAACCCGCGGTGTCTCGTTGCAGGATGAGCGACGCGACTTCCGCGGTCGGCTCCAGCGCCTGGATCTCGGTCACTGGCCGTGTCGAATCGGGGCGCTCGAGTCGGAAGCGATTCAGCCAGACCACGCGAAGCCCTGCGCCGAGCGCGCCGACAATGTCGGCCGCCCACGCGTCGCCCACCATGACCGTGCTCGCGGCCTCAACGTGCAGGCGATCGAGCGCCACCCGGAACATCCGCGGGTCCGGTTTCGTGAACCCGGCTTCCTCCGAGATGACCGTCGTGTTCAGGTACGGCTCGAATCCGCAGCGCTGAAGCTTCTGGGTCTGCTCGGCGACGAGATTGTTGGTGACGATTCCCGTGAGGACCTGTCCATGAAGTGCGGCCAGCAGTTCGACGGCGCCGGGCACCGGATTCCAGCTCGCCACATACGCGTCGCGGTAATCCCGGGCGGCTCGTACCAGCATGTCGCGCGGCGGCTTCTCGCCCGCCGCCGCGAACAGCCGGCCGATTCGTTCGACGCGGGCCTCGTCGATACCTATCTGGCCGGCGAGCACTTCGACGTGCAACTCGTCGAGCAGCCGCGTGTGCGTCGCCGCGAGCGTCTCGAAGTCGAGGCGCCGGAAGCACTCGTAGCGCTCCCGCAGGCCTGCGAGCACCGACCGTGTGCTGCGCGTGTGGTCGAACAGCGTGTCGTCCAGGTCGAAAAGCGCCGCGCGAACCGGCCGCCGGTCGGCCATCAGCGTGCGGCCCGGGCCGTGGCCGCCGCCACCATCCTCACGGCGCCGATGGCCTTGTCGATGTCGGCGCGAACGATGCCGCGATAGGTGACGAAGCGGATCGTCGTTCCCATCCCGGGCAGGCCGCGAACGCCTTGCGCGTCGAGCTGCTTCGCAAACGCGGCCGCGTTCATGCCGAGCCCGTTGACGTCGACGTTGACGATGTTCGACTGGACCGTCGCGAGATCGATCGAAACCCCGGGAATGGCGGCGAGCCCCTCGGCCAGTGCGCGCGCGTTTTCGTGATCCTCGCGCAGCCGCACGACCATCGTGCGAAGCGCAACGAGCCCCGGCGCCGCGATAATTCCCGCCTGGCGCATCGTGCCGCCAATCGCCCGGCGAATCGCGCGAGCACGATCGACGAACGGCCTGGAGCCGGCAAGCAGCGATCCGACGGGTGCGGAGAGCCCCTTGGAGAGACAAAGCGACACCGAATCCACCGACCGGGTGATCTCGCGCGGATCGACGCCGAGCGCGACCGAGGCGTTGAAGATGCGCGCGCCGTCGAGGTGCACGGGCAGGCCGGCCTCGTGCGCGATGGCGGCGCACTCCTCGACCTGGCTGACCGTGAGCACTGCGCCGCCCGCGGCGTTGTGCGTGTTCTCGAGGCACACCAGGCCCCGCGCTGGAAATCCAGTGCCCGCCTTGCGGACCGCCATCCGCAGCGCGTCCGAGTTCGGTGCGCCCCGAACTCCGGGCACGGGCATCACGAGCAATCCGCAGGCGGCCGCGATGCTGGCGAACTCCATGTGGTACAGGTGCGCGCTGGCCTCGACGATGGCCGTGGCACCGGGCTCGGCGTGGGTGCGGAGCGCCACCGTGTTGGACATCGTGCCGCTCACGGTCAGGAGCGCTGCTTCCTTCCCCATCATCTTCGCCGACTCCGCCTCGAGCTCGAGGACGGTCGGGTCGCCGTCTCGCGAGTCGTCGCCGAGCCTGGCGATCAGGATGCTCTCGAGCATTTCGCGCGTGGGCAGGCTCAGCGTATCGCTTCTGAGATCGATGATCGGGGTCGGCACGGCGTTGTTCTCCTTGCGGCGGAAGGCCACGTCTCGGCCGATCCTACTACGGCGGGAGGGGAGGTTGCGTGAACGGAAGCAACCGCGTCAGGCTACGGGCTCCAGGCTACAGGCACCGTTTTCGCGTGAACCGGCCTCCAGCCCCCGGGCCAGCATCGTCCTTCGTCAGCCCCACTTCTGCTAGCATCCCCCTATGTCCCACCTGAAATCGACGCGCTCCGTCCTTTTCGTCGCCGTCGCCCTGATCGCGGCTGCCGCGATGGCCGTGGACGGCCGCCAAACCGCCCCTCCCGACTTCGACATCGTGATCTCCGGTGGTCACATTGTCGACGGCACCGGCGCGCCGTGGTTCGCCGGCGACGTCGGGGTCAAAGGCGACCGAATCGCGGCGATCGGCGATCTCTCCGCGCGATCGTCTGCGCGGCGCATCGACGCGCGGGGGCTCGTCGTCGCGCCTGGATTCATCGACATGCTCGGCCAGTCCGAGTTCAACGTCCTTGTCGACGGCCGGGCCGCCTCGAAGGTGATGCAGGGCGTGACGACGGAGGTGACAGGAGAGGGGTCGTCGATCGCGCCGGTGAACGATCGGATGGTGCAGGAGGGCAAGCCGCAGTGGGAGTACTACGGCCTCGTCCAGGACTTCAGGACGCTCGCGGAGTATTTCACCCGGCTCGAGACGAAGTTCAGAGCGGCCATCAACATCGCGACGTTCGTCGGCGCGGGCGGCGTTCGCGACTACGTCGTGGGGCGCGACAACAAGCCGGCGGGCGCCGCCGAGCTGGAACGGATGAAGGCCGTGGTGGCGCAGGCCATGGAGGACGGCGCGCTCGGCCTCAGTACGTCGCTGCAATACGTGCCCGACCGGTTTGCATCGACCGAGGAGATCATCGAGCTGGCGAAGGTGGCGCACAAGTACGGCGGCGTGTACCTCACGCACGTGCGCTCTGAGTCGCGCGGCATCTTCGATTCGCTCGACGAGACCTTCCGCATCGCGAAGGAGGCGTCGATTCCCGCCGAGATCTGGCACCTGAAAACCGCCTACAAGGCCAACTGGGGCAAGATGCCGGAAGTGCTGCGGCGGATCGAAGCCGCACGGGCGAGCGGCCTCGACATCACAGCGAACCAGTATCCGTATACGCGGGCGTCCAACGACCTGGCGTCGTGCCTGCCGCTGTGGGTGCGCGAGGGCAACCGCGAGGCGATGCTCACGCGGTTGCAAGACACATCGCTTCGGCCGCGCATCAAGCAGGAGATGGACGATCCGAACGTGACCGCGTGGGAGAACCAGTGGTTCGGATCCGGCGGCGGTGATGGTGTCATGGTCTCGTCGGTGCTCAACGAAGGCCTGCGAAAGTACGAGGGCAAGACCGTGACGCAGATCGCGGAGATGATGGGCCTCGATCCGCGCGATGCGCTGATTGAGCTCGTCATTGCCGATCGCGGGGAGACCTCGTGCGTCACGTCGATCATGACCGAGGAGGACGTCCGGGCCGCGCTTCGCCATCCGCTGGTTGCAATCGACACCGATTCGGGTGCGAAGGCAGAGGACGGGCCGCTCTCCCGGTCCAAGTCCCATCCCCGGGCGTGGGGAACCTTCGCGCGCATCCTGGGCAAGTATGTCCGAGACGAGAAGCTCCTCACGCTCGAGGAGGCTGTACGGAAGATGACGTCGCGTCCAAGCCAGCGCGTCGGCCTCGCCGATCGCGGCATCCTGCGCCCGGGCCTGGCGGCCGACATCGCGGTCTTTGACCCGGCGACGATTCACGACGTCGCCACGTTCGAGGACCCGAACCACTACTCCGTCGGCGTAAAGTTCGTGCTCGTCAACGGCCGCACCGTCGTCGTCGATGGCAAGGTGACCGACGAGCGCCCGGGCCGCCCGCTCCGCGGGCCCGGCTATCGCGCGTCCGGACGAACCCAAGGCAGGTGACGCCAGGCCGAAATCGGCGACTGGCGAGATTCCGTTGGGGCCAATGGAAGCAGCGTCCGGTTTGCTGATTTCGTGCGCCTTTGCTTGGTCGTGCAGGTCCCGCCGCGCACTCCACCGTCTCCGACATCGTCGGATCGCCGGCGCGGACATTTCGCCAGTGGGCCGAGGATCACGCCAATGCATTCCTGGAACGCCCGGCTAATCACCACGTCTGAGGCCCACTGGACTCTTGCGCCGGGTGGTGTGGCTTCTGGACGCGCATAACGACCGCCGGCAGCCGCCGGGGCTGAGTCTGGTTGTGACGCGCGGCGAATGAGGCGCGGATCATCAGGCCGTGGTCCTGTAACCGTGCTGCCGGAGAAGACCCGCATCGCGTTTCACGCCCGGATGTCCTTCATGGTCGTGGCGGTTCAGCGGTCGGCGTTGCGCGGGCACTTCGTCTTCTCGACGGTTCAGAAGCATCCGCGCTTCGTCAACGTCACGACGTACTCGCCTCAGAACCACGTTCACCAGTTCCGGCTCACCGCCCTGTCGGACGTCGACGCCACCTTCAAGCGCTGGGTCGCAAAGGCCTACCGCGTAGGGCAACAGCGGCACCTCGAGAGCGCCCAACCCGGCGAAAAGCGTGGTAGGCTCTGCCACGACTGACTTCCGTGCACGTGCATCGATGGTGAACTCAACGGACGGGCGCGCCCGGAGGCTCGCATCACCTGTTCGGCGACGGAGGTAGCCATGACCGCGAAAGAGACGGTTCGTGACGTTCTCGATCGGCTCCCGGACGACTGCAGCATGGAAGATGTAATGGAGCAGCTTGGGCCACATTCACCGCGAGGACGACGCAACGGGATGCTGTTCTGGTGCGTTTTGGTCATCGTGGGTGTCGTCATCTGGTTCCTTACCGATCGAGTCATGCCAGGCAACGGGCCGAACTGAGGTTGCACTGTCGGAACGGATGACATCTGCGGAAGGGCGACGTCGGGTAGCCCGATGGAGCGCCATTCGGCAGGCAAGAACGAGGACCACATGACAACGCAAACTGCGCTCGGCATAGCGGTCGGCCTCGTGGAAGCGTTTGTGTGCTGGCGGGGTAACCAGACCCCCCACCTCGTGTCGGCGTTTCCGGACGGCGTGTCGTTGTTCTCGCTGGTCCTTCTGCTCAGTTTGGCGATTCCGTTCGCGCTGCGCACGTACCCGGAGGAAGGTCGGATGGCTTCATTGCGGGCCGGCCTGACAATTTCGGCGTCGGCCGGCGCGGTGTTCGGGCTGGCGGTCCTGGTACTTGGGGTGCTCCGCTTCACGAGCCTCGAGCCAGTCCGCCTGGCGATCGGATTTCTTACCGCTTTCGGTTCGTCGCTGGCGTGCGGGCTCGTGGTGACGCTGATCTGGTCGCTGCAACGACGCCTGCGGGCGGCGTGACGAGGGCGCGCGCCCGCCCGTCCGCCTGTTGACTCCGGCCGCCAAGCCGCGTCAGAGTCAGGAATCGAGCCAATCGACGGAGATGCCAGGATGATAGCGACTGCCTGGCGAGCGCTGGCGTTTGCCGCGCTTGTCATGTCAACCTCCCCCGCGCAAGGCCGCCACCCGACGCTCAACACCGGTCCGGACCTGCAGACGAAGGTGAGTTTCGAGCGCTTCCTCGCCGACCACGGATACACGGTCGCGCCAGTCACGATCGACAGCGACGAATACCTCTATGCGCTGGCGTACGACCGCGCCAGGGCACGTGGTGACGCCGCCCAGGTGCGGCAGCTGGCCCGCGACTACCTCCGGTACATGGCCGAGGTCTTTCGCTTCCACGAACGAGTGTCCCAGTCCCTGCTGGGGCGTGAGCCTGCTCAGGTGCTGCTCCTGCATGTCAACGCACTGAACGCCGACCATCTGCACGAGCTGGCGGCGATGATCGCCGAGCGAGGTTACGGGTTCATCTCGCTCGATGAAGCGCTGTCAGATCCTGCGTACGAGCGTCCGGACCGGTATGTCGGCGCAAAAGGACCTTCGTGGCTGGAGCGATGGGCGATCACGAGTGGTGTCGATCCGGGCGTGGTGCCAGGCATTCCCGGCTGGGTTCGAATCGCAGGGCGATCGGAACGGCAAGCGGTGACGCGAACAACCTTGCACTCCACCAAGTGAGGAGCGACGACGATGGCTGAGAACAAGACGAAGCAGACAGAGGCGAGCGTCCAGGACTACATCGCCGCGATCGAAGACGAGAAGCGGCGCAAGGACTGTCACGCCCTGGTCGAGCTGATGGCCAAAGCCTCCAAACATCCTCCGAAGATGTGGGGCCCGAGCATCGTCGGGTTCGGCAGCTATCACTACAAGTACGAGAGCGGCCGAGAGGGAGACTCGTGCCTGGTGGGCTTCTCGGCGCGAAAAGGTGAGATCAGCCTTTACGGTCTGCATGGCGCGACCGACGCCGCGGAGCTTCTCGCAAGGCTCGGCAAGCACAAGGCCGGGAAGGGTTGCGTCTATGTCAAAACGCTGGCCGGCATCGACCTCAAGGTTCTTGCGAAGCTCGTCGCAAGTGCGGCAGCGGAGACCCGCCGCAAGCATGCGTAGCGGCCCGTGTAACCCGGCGTGCCCGCGCATTCGGTCGCTCAACCGATCGGCGGCGTTCGCTTGCCTGACGGCCGGTCTTCTCGCGGTGCCTGCTATCGACGCGCAGGAGATCGCTCGCGTTTCGGTCACGGCGGAGTCCGTCAAGGACGAACTCGTGGCGTTCGACGGCCGCCGGCAGGACGCCGAACGCACGATGCTCAAGATCGTCCAGCGGGCCCCCGGCGCGAACAACACCGTGCAGGTCGATGTCGGCTACCTTCGGCTTCCGGCTCGGGAGCCGACGCAGCGAAGTCCGATCGTGTTCCTGATGGGAGGGCCCGGCGTCCCTGCGACCTTGATTGGCCGTATACCGCCGTACTGGTCGCTGTTCAACCGCCTGCGCGCCGTGGCGGACGTCATCCTCCTCGATCAGCGAGGCACCGGCATCTCGCGTCCGTCGATCGACTGCCCGGCCGGCGCTCCTCCACGGCCGGACTTCCTCGCCTCGAACGCAAATCTTCGCGAGGCCCTCCGCGCAACCTATGCTCCGTGTGCGGCGATGTGGCGCCGCCGCGGCTTTCCGCCAGAGCTCTTCACCGTGCGAGAAGTCGCCGCAGATGTCGAGGCCCTTCGCCTTCAACTCGGCGTGCCGCGCGTGTCCTTGCTCGGGTTCAGCTACGGCACTCGCCTCGCGCTCGAATACGTGCGGCTCTTCCCGGACCATGTCGATCAGGTGGCCCTCCAGGGAACACTCGGTTTCGACGATGTGGCCAGGCTTCCGGCGGAGTTGGATGCGGTCCTGGCCCGCGTGAGCGCGTTGCCGGGCCGGGACCAGGTGGCGAGCACCCTCACGCCCAACCTTCAGGCAGCCATGGTCGACCTGATTCGGCAGGTCGAAAAGGAACCCCTGCAGGTGACAACGACCGGCGCGTCCGGTGAAGCGGTTCGGCTGACCATTGGAGCGGAAGGGTTGCGCGCCATCGTCGCCGGGCGCATCGCCGATCCGGGCCTCCCGGCGCTGGTTGCATCGCTTCGAGGTGGCGACACCCGGCTCCTCGCGTCCGGCGCCGCAGGCATCTACCGGGACCTCGCGGCAGGCGGCGGATCGCTGTTCGGGAGGGCTGTCTACTGCTCGGCGCCAGCCTCCGAGCCGCGTGAGCGCTCCGCGCGTACTCTCGCTGCGGGCTCGATCATCGGCGAGGTGTTCGACAACATCCCGGCGACACCGGCGTTCTGTCGCGACATCGGGATCGCACCAGGGCGTCTTGCCGAGCAACCCCTGCACGGTCTGTACCGTCCGGCGTTGATCATCACGGGCACGTTGGACGATCGCACGCCGCCACCGAATGCCGAGCGAGCGCGACGGTACTTCACCAAGCCTAATGTCGTCGTGGTCGAGCACGGCGGACATGAGCTCCTCCCCGATGACGCGGTCTCGGAACTTGTCATCGAATTCTTCGCCACGGCTCGGGTGTCGCGAGAGCAGCTCGCTGTCCCGCCGCCGCGTTTCCTCACCGTCGACGAAGCGCTCAAGCCCGTCGTTCGCCGATGAATGGACGCGAACCGCTTCCGAGCGGCGCGTGCACGGACACCCTCCACGATCGCTCGCCTGTTGACTCGGACCGCCGAGCCGCGTAGAGATCAGATATCGACTCAATCGAGACAGGCTCGCCAACGCCCGGGCGTCCACGAACGCCGGCGGGTCGCGCCCGATCGAGAGGGTGGCGCCGAGCGCGCCGGCGCTCGGGCCAACGCCGTTTCGCCGGCCATAGGAAGGGGTCTCCCATGACACGGTTTCTCATCGAAGTCCCGCACGAAGCCGATCCTGCGGCGTGCACCAAGGCCATCGAGATCTTCCTCCGGACCGGTTCCCATTTCCTCACGCATGCCGACTGGGGTTGCGCGGATGGAGACCACAAGGCATGGATCATCGTGGACATGGATTCCAAGGACGATGCGCGGCTGATCGTGCCGCCGCCCTATCGCCCGCAGACGAAGATCGTTCAACTGAGCACGTTCACGATGGAGCACGTCGAAGCAATGAAGCGCCAGCACAAGCCGAAGTAACGGCCCGCGCCGATCGGGCACGGCGGCTGGATGCGTTCAGACGGAGATACGCCATGGCTCGCAGCGCAGACTCGTCAGGAATCCGCACCCTCACGGCCAGCCTCCCCGCGGACCGCCGGGTGGAGTTCGAACGCGTGCGGGCGGCTGTTCGACAACACCTGCCGGCGGGGTACGAAGAGGCGGTCGTCAAGGACATGCTGGTGTACCAGGTGCCGTTCGACCGCTATTCGGACACCTACAACGGTCAGCCGCTCTGGTATGTTGCCCTGGGCTCGACCAAGGCGGCACTGTCGCTGCACCTGATGCCGATTTACGGCAGCCGGGAGATGGCGCGGCGGCTCGAGGACGGCTTCCGGGCTGCGGGAAAGAAACCGGACATGGGCAAGGCCTGCATCCGCTTCAAGACGGCGGACGACCTGCCGCTCGATGTCATCGGGGAGATCGTGTCCGCGTTTCCGGTGGAGCGCTGGATCGAGCTTGCCCGGGCCGCGCGCCGCAGGTAGATTGATCGCCGTGGATGCGAAGGCTCACTGGGAACGGATCTACAAAACGAAACAGCCTCACGAGGTGAGCTGGTATCAGCCCGAAGCCACGACATCCCTCGCGCTCATCCGCCGTGTGGCCCCGGATGCGAGCGCTCGCATCATCGATGTCGGCGGTGGTGCGTCGACGCTCGTTGACGGATTGATCGCCGCCGGGTATCGCGAAGTGACCGTGCTCGATCTGTCGCCGGCCTCACTGGAGCTCGCGCGCGGCAGGCTCGGCAACAGCGCATCCCGAGTCTCCTGGCTCGAAGCCGACGTGCTCTCGGCCGCGTTGCCGCCGCGACACTTCGACGTGTGGCACGATCGGGCTGTCTTTCACTTCCTGACTTCCGCTGCCGACCGTGCGAACTATGTCGATCAGGTCCGCGCCTGCGTCAGGATCGGGGGCCATGTCCTGGTCGCCACCTTCGCGGAGGATGGTCCCGAGCGTTGCAGCGGTCTGAGGGTCGCGCGGTATTCGGCCGGCGCGCTGCATCAGGAGTTCGGCGGCGCGTTCCGCCTCGTGGGGAGTATCCGGGAGCTGCATCTCACCCCGTCGGGCGCGCAGCAGTCGTTCACATATTGTCTCTGCCAGTTCGAGCCCACGGACTCCGGAACTGTCGCGGCGTGAAGCCGATGAGTGACCTCGTCATCCGGCACTACGGAAACAACCGGCCCGGACCCGTGATCGCCCTGCACGGCGGACCTGCCGCGGCCGGCGACGTGGCCCCGCTCGCACGCGAGCTGGAGAAGAAGTGGCACGTCCTCGAGCCCTTTCAACGCGGAAGCGGACGCCGCCCCCTGACGGTCGCCACCCACGTCCGGGATCTCGATGCGCTCATCGCCGGCGAGTGCGGTGGCCGCAGCCCCGTTCTCGTCGGACATTCCTGGGGCGCGATGCTCGCGTTGGCGTACGCCGCGGAGCATCCGGCAACTCCGGCTGCGCTGGCGCTCGTCGGCTGCGGCACGTTCACCGAGGCCGCGCGTGCGGAGTTCGAAGCGCGACTCGACGCCAGGCTCACGCCGGGCGATCGGGCGATCATGGCGCGCATCGAGCGGACCGAGCCTGACCCGAATCGACGTCTCGCCGCGCTCGGGCGCCTGATGACGCGCGTTTACGGCTGCGACCTCGACGAATCTGCCGACGATGGCGCGCCGCTCGACGGGGTGGCGCACGAGGAGACCTGGGCGGACATGCTCCGATTGCAGCGCGAGGGCACCTACCCCGCCGCGTTCGCGGCGATCAACGTTCCTGTCCTGATGGTTCATGGCGACGCGGATCCGCACCCTGGGCGACTCATCAGCCAGGATCTTCGGGCTCACATCCCGCATCTCGAGTACGTGGAGCTCGCACACTGCGGGCATTCCCCGTGGCTCGAACGGCAGGCCCGGACGGCCTTCTTCGCGGCGCTCGAGACATGGCTCGAGGCCCAATCGCGTTCCCTCTGGCATCCCGGCCCCCTCCAATCGCGGTTTCTGGGATAGATTTGATAGGAAGGCGTCACCATCGCCATTGTCCGCGCACCAGGCGGAGTGCCGATCGGCTTCTCCGGTCCATGACGCGGCGGCCGGCATTCGCGTGATTCCCCGTTTCTCGACTGTGGGAGGCCTCGATGAGGGCCTACTTGATCACTTCCGGCACCATCTTCGGCCTGATCGTGCTGGCTCACCTGCTGCGGATCTACGAGGAGGGTGCGCGGCTCGCAACCGAGCCGGGGTTCGTGCTCCTCACGCTTGGAGCCGCCTCCCTCTGCGGTTGGGCCTTCCGGCTCCTCCGGTCGCGATCGAGCTGAGTCTCGCGTGAACAGGAAAGGACGCGCTGCGCAATGGCCATCATGATTGTCCGGCTCGGGAGCGATCGCGCTCGCGGCGAGGGCCTGCGCGTCGGCACCGTGCGGCACCCGCCGCGCGGCGTTCCAAAAGACCGGCATGCGGCGGACAACTGGTACGACGTGTGGCTGCCGGAGCTCGCGCCAAGCGCCGATCTCGTGAAAGCCGCGCTGGCCGCGGAGTCACCACGCCAATGGGCGGCATTCGTGAAGCGGTTTCGCCAGGAGTTGGCCGCGCCCGAGAAGACCCGGCTCCTGCGGCTACTCGCGGCGATGTCGCGGGAATCGAACTTCTCGGTCGGATGTTACTGCGCTGATGAAGCGCGCTGTCACCGGTCGGTGCTTCGCGAGCTCCTGAAGGAGCACGGCGCCACGATCGTGTAGCCGCGGCTCCTCGAGGTACTCGGGCGACCCACCGGGTCGCCCCTACGACGCACGCGCGTCACGCCCCCGCGGGCGACCCACCCGGTTGCCCCTGCGGCAGGGGTCGCTACCTCTCGTAGGATTCCCTTCGCCCCGCCGCCGAGAGCCGGATGAGATACCGTGCTGGGTCGCGCCGGAAGCGCTCCTGGAATTCCGCCAGTGACCGCGCCCCGCCGTAGCTGATCGACGAGCACAGGTGCTTGAGCATCTCCTGGATTACCAGGCGGGCCGTGCCGCGCGCCGGCACGCTCACCTCCATCCCCTCGGCGCCGAGCGCCTCCAGATCCAGCTCGTCCGCCTCCTCGACATCCAGCCGGTCTTTGATGGCCTGAATGGACGCCATCCCCCGCAGCACCTTGAAGGGGACCTGCACGACCTTCTGCGATTCCGGCAGCACGACCGGCTTGTGCACGATCTCGCCGGGCGCCTCGACGGTTCCGGCGAACGCGCTCCCGAGCATGACGCAATCTCCGCCGAAGAGCAGCGCCTCGGCGATGCTGCCGTCGCGGCGGACGCCTCCATCGGCGATGATCGGCAGGCGGCCTCGCAGGGCCGACCGGCACTCGACGAGCGCCTGGAGCTGCGGCACCCCGAACGACGTCGTGATGCGGGTAGTGCATCCTCCGCCCGGGCCGATGCCGACCTTGATTCCATTCGCGCCACGCTCGGCGAGAAACTGCGCGCCCTCGGCGGTCGCCACGTTCCCGGCGACGAGCTCGGCTTCAGGAAATCGCTTGCGGAACTGCTGCAGCGCCTGCGCCATCACGACCGAGTGGCCGTGCGCAACGTCGATGACGATCACGTCGACGCTCGCCTTGACGAGCTCGGCGGCCCGCTCGAGGAAATCTCCGGTGGCGCCAATCGCGGCCCCCACGCGCAGCCGGCCGAACTCGTCACGCGTCGCAAAGGGCAGACGTTTCAGGTGCAGCAGATCCCTGGCCGTTATCAGGCCCTTCAGCTTGCCCTGCCGGTCGGTCAGAGGGAGCTTCTTGACCTTGTGAACGACCATCAGGCGCTCGGCGCGCTCCGGCGAGAGTCGTCCAACGTGCGAGACGAGGCGGCCGAGCGGCGTCATGCGGTCGGCGACCGTCGTCCGGCTGCGCCGCCCGCCGGGCGCCACAAACCGCACGTCGCGCTGCGTCAGCAGCCCGAGCAGCCGGCGCCGGCCATCGACGACGACCAGCGTGCCGACCCGGCGGCGCTCCATCTCGGCGATCGCCTCCGCGAGCGATGCGCCGGGTCCGATGGTGTAGGGATCGGCGATCACCAGGTGCTGCGTGCGCTTCACCGCGGTCGCTTCGGCCACCTGCGGTGCGATATCGCCTGGCCGGAAGCCCCGATCGATCACGCCCAGTCCGCCCTCCTCGGCCTGCACGATCGCCATCGGCGCGCGGGTGACGGTGTCCATGTTGGCCGACACGATCGGCCGTTTCAGCGCGAGATGCTCCGAGAAGCGGCACGAGAGGTCGATCGCCGCCGGGTCCCGCCGCGCGAGCAAGCTGAACTGCGGCGTGAGAAGGAAGTCGTCGAACGTACGTCCGCGGACCTCGGTCCGGAGCTCGCGCCATCCCCGCCGGTCCTCCGCCGAGCCGGAGCGCCTCACCTTCGCGGCCATCGCTCGCCTCCCTTCACCGTCACGCAAGTTCCGTCGTCACACGCCGCGCAATCTTCTGTATCATGATCGCGTGAGCATCCAAGCCAGCAAATTGCAGCGGA
The DNA here is from genome assembly GCA_963695795.1 of uncultured Acidobacteriota bacterium. Lineage (GTDB taxonomy): Bacteria > Acidobacteriota > Vicinamibacteria > Vicinamibacterales > JAKQTR01 > CAVOHU01. The sequence goes on from CAVOHU010000007.1 coordinate 387,174, forward strand.
CATGGCGCGTTGGCGATCCGTGGACCGCCTCCGATGCCGCCGAATTGTACGAGATCGCGCGCTGGGGGCAGGGCTACTTCACCCTCGGGGACGATGGCAACGTCCACGTTCACCCAACGAAGGAGCCGGACCGCTTCATCGACCTCAAGGACCTGACGGACCAGATGCTGCTGCGCGGCATCGACCTGCCCATCCTGATCCGGTTCAGCGATATCCTGCACCACCGCGTCAAGGATATCCACGACGCGTTTCAGAACGCCATCGCGCAGCACGGCTACCAGGGCGGCTACCAGTTCGTCTTCCCCATCAAGGTCAACCAGCAGCGGGGCGTCGTCGAAGAGGTGCTCAAGTTCGGACAGCCGTTCGGCTTCGGCCTCGAAGCCGGATCCAAGCCGGAGCTCCTCGCCGTTGCCGCGCTGGCCTCCAACGACACCCCGATCATCTGCAACGGATTCAAGGACGCCGAGTTCATCGAGATGGCGATGCTGGCCGAGAAGATGGGCCGGCGCATCATCCCGGTCGTCGAGAAGTACTCGGAGCTGGGGCTGATCCTCGACTACGCGGCGAAGGTCGGCGTGCGCCCGAAGATCGGCATGCGCGTCAAGCTGGCCTCGCGCGGCAGCGGGCGCTGGCAGTCCTCCGGCGGGTACAAGTCGAAGTTCGGCCTGACGGTCAACGAAATCCTCAAGGGCCTCGAGGAGCTCAAGTCGCTCGGCATGGGCGACTGCTTCAAGCTGCTCCACTTCCATCTCGGCAGCCAGATCCCCAACATCCGCATCGTCAAGGCGGCGGTCAACGAGGCGGCGCGGATCTACGTCGAGCTGGTCAAGGCCGGCGCGGGCATCGAGTACGTGGACATCGGGGGCGGACTGGGCGTCGACTACGACGGCTCGCAGACGAACTTCGAGTCGAGCGCCAACTACACCATCGAGGAATATGCCGCCGACGTTGTCTATCACCTGCAGACGGTGTGCGACGACGCGGGGGTGAAGCACCCGACGATCGTGTCGGAGAGCGGGCGGGCGATCGCGGCGTACCACAGCGTGCTCGTGTTCAACGTGCTCGGCGTCACGGGCTTCCGCGAGCAGGAGATCCCGCCCGCGCCCGCGCTCGAGGAGCAGGAGCAGCCGCTGGTCGATCTGCGCGAGACCTACCAGAACATCAACGTGCGCAACGCCCTCGAGAGCTACCACGACGCGCAGCAGGCGCTGGACATGGCGCTCAACCTGTTCACCGGCGGCTACCTGCCGCTCGAGCAGCGGTGCCAGGCCGAAACGCTCTACTGGGCGATCTGCTCGCGGCTGCAGCGCATCATCCGCCAGATGGACGAGGTGCCGGAGGACCTGCAGGTCCTCGACGAGATGCTGGCGGACACGTATTTCTGCAATTTCTCGCTCTTCCAGTCGATGCCCGACTCGTGGGCGATCAAGCAGCTCTTCCCCGTGATGCCGATCCACGGGATGCTCAAGCCGCCGACCGTGCACGCGGTGCTCGGCGACATCACATGCGACTCGGACGGGAAGATCGACCAGTTCATCGATCGGCGCGACGTGAAGCGGACGCTGCCGCTCCACCCGATGAACGGCGAGCCGTACTACCTCGGCGTCTTTCTCATCGGGGCGTACCAGGAGATCCTGGGAGACCTGCACAATCTGTTCGGCGACACGCACGCGGTGCACGTGCGCCTCGATGACAGCGGCGCGGTAGTGCTCGACGCGGTGATCAAGGGCGACACGGTCCGCGACGTGCTCAACTACGTGAACTTCAACGTGGATTCGCTCGTGAATACGCTGCGGACCGACGTCGAGTGCGCCGTGCGCGAGGGCCGCATCACCTACGAGGAAGCCGGCCGCCTGCTGCGCTTCTACGAAGAGGGGCTGCAGGGATACACCTACCTGGAAGACCCGAAAGAGCACTAGGGAATAGGCGACAGGCTTCAGGCTACAGGCCGAGTCACGCTGTCACGGGGCGAGCCGGGGCCGCGAGGCGAGTGCGGGATCGCCCATGCCCGCGAGGACCCGCGCTCTGTTCACCTGCCCAACGCTTCTACCGCCCGGTTGACCTGCTCGGTTAGCCCGGGCGTCGGCCCAGCCGCGGGCAATTCGAGCGCGGCCTTCAGCGCTTCCCCATACCAGCGTATCCAAGCCTCGCGAATGACGGCTTCGCGGGTCCTTGCGGCAGGCTGATCCTTGTCGGCGGCGATGAGCTGCTCGCCCTGGCGATCTTCCAGCTCGAGGCGGCCCGTCGCTGCGGCCGAGAGGAGGCGCACAATCGCTGACGCGTCCTCGGGTGTCGGGCTGGCGAGCAACAGCGCCGTCGCCGCGATCGAGACGCCGACGTGGCGCATCTCGGCCGGGCTGGTCTTGTCGGGCCGGTCGAGGCTCGTATGGTAGAAGCGATCGGGGAAATGCCAGGCGAGGATGGCTGGAACTCCAGCCGCCAGGAACACCGAGTGGTCGCTGCCGCCTTCGTACGGGTTGGTCCTCACGATCCAGCCGGACTGGCGGGCGTGCTGCAGGCAGACCGCGAGAAACAAGTCGTTGAGCAGTGTGCCTTTGAGCGAGTCCGCTTTGACCTGGCCTTCACCCCATTCCGTGTGAGGATCCGATGGCCGGCCCCAGACCGCCGTCGGGTCTGGCGCCTTTTCAATCAGGAATGGACCGCCGGTTTTTGCCGCGTCCTCTCCGGTCATGTCCAGCGAGAACATGTACCGGACCTTCTTCGCCTGATCGGGGTGGTCGGTCATCCATCGCCGGCTGCCGCGGATTTCATCCACCCAGAGGAACGTCAGCGTCCGCGCCGGCGGCGGGATCGTGCCGTCCTTGATTCGCGCGCGGATGGCGCGTGCGAGCTCTACCAGCGTGGCGCAGCCGCTCGCGTTGTCGTTCGCGCCCGGCTCCTGGATGTGCGCCGCCAGCAGGATGCGGTCGTCTGAAACGCTGGCGCCGGGGATCTCGGCGACGAGCGTCCGGGCCGGTGCGTTCAAGAAGGTCGATGCGATCTCGACCTTGACCTGGGCGGGGCCGAGCGCCAAGCGTTGGCGGATTGCGGCCGCCGCCCGTGGCGTCGCCTTGAAGCCAAAGGCGCGGCGCGCTTCGTCGTACGGCACACTGCCCCACTGCAGCACGTCCCACGACTCGCGAGGCGCGCGATTCTCGGCGTCAGTCGTGCCCGGCCGGACATACGGCGCGATCGAAGGCGAAATGACGCCGAGTGCGCCGCGCTTCGCGACGCCGAGCTGCCACAGGCGCCCCGTGCCGGCGTCGCCGAGGATCACGGCGCCCTTCACGTCGACCTTCTCGTAATCGGCATCCGATCCGCCGTTGCCGACATCGACGATTGTCGCGATCAGGCCTCCGGGCGGCGTCGAGAACGAATTGATGCACAGGGCAACTCGCTGCCGCTCTCTGGAAAGCAGAATCTCGTCGGGTTTGCCGTGCGCGCCGAGCAGGGTCAGCGTGCCGACCGCGTACTCCCATCCGTGGCCGCCCGCGGGATAGTCCTCGTTCCAGACGGCTGGCCCCGCGGGCGGTCCGTCACCCTTTCGCAGCTCGAATCCGGACGCCAGTAGCCGATCGCGAATGCGATCGCTCGACGCGTTGAACCCCGTGTTGCCGGCATTCCGCCAGAACCGGTCCATGAAGACCACGAGATCCATCGCGGCCTGCTGATCGAAGCGCTGATCGATCGCCCGCAAGAGCGTCTGCGTGCGCGCCGGCACGAGGTCGGGCAGCGCGCGGGCGGCGGAGATCGCCGCGGGCTCGGACGGAGGCGCCTGCGGCGCCAATGAGACATCCGCCTCGATCGCCCCCGCCAGCGCCAATCCGATTACCAGCGTCATGCACCGTTCGCGAGTCATCAACCCTCCCATCCAGGATCCGTTCAACCGATGGGCACGACTCCTGAGATCGCCGGGTCTAAAGACCCGGCCTACATCCTCAACTCAGAAGACCCGGCCTACATTCTGATCGCTAAAGACCCGGCCTACATCATGTGCGCTGAGAACACTCATCTGGATGTAGGTCCGGTCTTTAGACCCGACGACGGGATGCCTGGTCCTGGCCTGCAGCCTGAAGCCTGTCGCCTGCAGCCGTCGTGATCAGTAAGCAACCAGCGCACGTGCCGCCTTCTCGATTTCGTCCTCGCCCGGCAGGAACGCGGCTTCGAGCGGCGGCGCGTACGGCACCGGCGTGTCAAGCGCGCCGATGATGCGCACCGGAGCGTCGAGGGCCTCGAAGGTCTCCTCCTGGATGATGGCCGCCACGCTCTCGCCGATGCCGCCGGTCCGCGAGTCCTCGTGCACGATGAGCACCCGGTTGCAGAGGCACGCGGCGGCGAGCACGGTGTCGCGATCGAGGGGAACGAGGCTGCGCAGATCGATGACCGTGGCTTCGATCCCGTCCGCGGCGAGCCGCTCGGCCACCCGCATGGACACGTGGACGTAGGCACCGTAGCTGATGATCGCCAGGTTCGCGCCTCGCCGGCGCACCGCGGCCAGGCCGATCGGAACGCCTGTGGGCGGCGCGCCCTCGAGGACCTGCTTGATGCGCGGGTCACGGTAGAGAGCGATGTGCTCGAAATACAACACGGGATCCGGATCCGCAACCGCCGACGCCATGAGCGCTCTCGCATCCTCTGGCGTCGAGGGCACGACGACCTTCAGACCGGGCGTCCGGTAGAACCAGGCCTCGGTATTCTGGCTGTGATACGGCCCCGCGTGGCGCAGCCCGCCCCACGGCATCCGAAGCACCATCGGGACTGACTCGCGGAATCGGTACCGGATCTTGGCGGCGTTGTTGACGAGCTGATTGAAGCCGGTGGCGACGAAGTCGTTGAACTGGATCTCGCCGATCGGGCGCAGGCCGGCGAGCGCCGCGCCGGCGCACATCCCGATGACGGCCCCTTCGGCAAGCGTGGAGTTGAGGATCCGCTCACCGAACCGTTCGAGAAGCGGCCGCAGCAGCAGGAACGCGTTCCCGTACCGGCCGCCGACATCCTCGCCGAAGACGAACACGCGGGGATCGCCCGCGAGCGCATCCTCGACGCCGCGCATCACCCCCTCGAGGAATGTCTGGCCCTGCGGGCTCAATGGCGCGCCAGCCTCAACTGGCGGAAGCTCGGGCGGCTTGTCGACCACGCGGCTTCGTCCCGGCGCAATCGGATCGATTCGACGGCGTGCGGGCCCGCTCGCGAGCACGTGATCGACAACGCCCGCCGCCTCCGGCCACGGCGCGGCAATGACCCGGCGGGCCTCGGCTCCGACGATGGCGTCCGCTTCGGTTTTCATGCGCGCGAGGTCGGTCACGCCAATCACGCCGTCCTGCACGAGGCGCGCCGCGTACAGCTTCACGGGATCCCGCGCAGCCCAGTAGGCATAGAGGCCGGCGTCGGCGTACCCCTGGTCGGCGAGCGGAGGATACTCCCACGACGGCTGCGCGTCGCGGCCCAGGTAGAGCATGTCGTCGTGGTGCGCGTGGCCGCACATCCGCATCGACACGAGCTCGATGAGCGACGGCCCCTTGCCCGCGCGGGCCCGATCGGCGGCCCAGCCGAACGCGGCGGCAATCTCGTCCGGATCGGTCCCGTCAATCGTGATGCCGGGCACACCGTAGCCCAGGGCCTTGTCGGCAAACACGCGGACGGCGGATTGTTCCGCGACCGGCGTCGAGAGCGCCGTCTGGTTGTTCTGCACGCAGAAGACCATCGGCAGGCGCCGCGCGGCGCACGAGTTGATCGCTTCGTGCCATTCGCCGAGGGAGGTCCCCCCTTCGCCAATGAACGAGACCGCGACGCGCCCTTCACCCTGCCGCGCGAACGCCAGCGCCATTCCCGCAAGTGCCATCGTCGGGATGCCGAGCGGGGCGGCGGCCGGAAAGACACCCCATGAGAAGTCGCCGACGTGAAAGTCCCGGCCGTCCATCGGCGGTCCGGCCTTCCCCATCTGCGCGGAGAGCACCATCCTGACCGTGTCCGCACTCGGCCGCATGCCGAGCACGGCGCCGAGATCGCGGATCATCGGCGCGATGACGTCGCCCGCCCAGCTGCCGTCGGCTCTCCGATACGCGGCCCCGCGCCGCAGGCGGACCGCGGCGGCGTAGATCGCCTCCTGCCCGAGCGAACGAAATCCCTTTCCCTGGAAGGCAGCGTTCCCGTACTTGACCTCGCCGCCCATGAAGAAGGCCTTGAGGCGATTGTCGGTCGCGCGCGTGAGGAGGATGCCGCGGAGGATTTCGAGCCGCTCTTCAGGCGTGAGCGAGCAGGCGATGGCCTCACGCCGCAGGAACCCGTCGCAGGCCTCGAGGAGCTCCCGGCACGCCGCCGCCAGTCGAGCCTCGACGCTCACGCCGGGGGTCGCCTCGGAGATCACCCCGGGCGGCCCGGCCACGGCCTCGGCGACGGCGTCGCAGACTCTCGGCCGGAGGCGATCCAGATCGGCGGCGCTGGCAATGGTCTGTTGAGCGGCGAACTCGTCGAACACGCGCCGCGCGCCGGTCAGCGCGAACGGAAACCGCTCCGCGACGAACGCGGCGAACCGGTCGCCGAGCGTGGCCAGTCGGCGCGAGACCGCGGTGGACGACATACTGCAATGCTAGCGCGCCGGAAATCACTCCGGGAGTGATTTCTACCGAGCCCCTTCGAGGAGAATGAGCCAGCCCTTTCCCGGCTCGATCGGGATCGGCGCGCCGGCCTGGAAGCTCCGGCCCTCCTGGAATCCGGCAATCGCGGGAGCGGTCATGCGCGCCTTCGCCGGATCGATCCCGAGCGCCTTCCAGTCGATTGCCAGACGCACGTCGATGCGCTCCTTCGCCCAGCTCGCGACGGCAACCATGGCGCGACCGTCGCGCAGGTAGGACGATGAGAGCACGTCGGTGCGATCGGGCTTCACGGGGTTGGACGGCGCCCAGTATCCGATCATCTTCGAGTCGGCGATGCCGAACTCGTCCCATGCCTTCCACATCGACCGCGGATCGCCCGACCAGGGCAGGCGCCCTGTCATGCCGTACACCATCCCTCGCCACGGATTACCGCCAGCCTCGAGCATCTCACCCATCAGCCCGAACGGGATGCCCGAGATCTCGGTCAGCCAGTAGTCCGGCGCCGAGTTGTAGTCGAAGTACTCGCCGAACCAGAGCCGGTCGAGGAACGGGAAGTGCTCGAGGTAGAGATTCGCGCTGCTGGCGAACCCGTCCCTGGGGTTGTACTGGTTGGCGGAGTGCAGATCGATCAGCGCGCCCGGCCTCGCTCGATCCAGCACCTTCCTCACCCGCTTCATCGTCAATCGATCGAAGGCGACATCGTCGATGTAGAGGCCGTCGATGCCCACGTGCTTCGCAAGCCACGCGAGCCCCTCGACGTAGAAGTTGTGCCATCGCGAGACTCCGCTGTTGACGACGGCCGCGTCCTTGAGCTCGGGCACGAACCAAGCGGCGATGTAGTTCGATCCCAGATGCTCCTGCAGCCAGGAGAAGCCGCCGCCCGGGCCCCCGGAGAGCACCTCGTCGCCCAGGCTCCGCAATGCGAAAAGCTCGGGCGCCCGGTTGGTCAGCTCTCGAACGGTGTCGTAGATCTTCACCTTCATGCCCAGCGCGTGGGCCTGGTCGATGTACGCCTTCATTTCGGCCGGCCGCAGGAACGGGTAGTTGATGTACGGATTGATCGGGTTCGCGTGGTGTACGTTGATGACGTTCGCACCGAACCCGAGCACCTCGTCGGCCGGCTTGAAGGCATGGTAGAAGCGCGTCGTGAATTGCGCCTTCGTGTCGATCGTCTTGAACGGGGTGAGAAGCAGCCTGAAGTTGAAGTAGAGGGGCTGGTCTTTTGCGAGGGTGCGGCCACCGCTGTAGCAGGCCACGAGGACCGTTGCCGCGTCCCGCTCAGTGAGCCGGCATCCGCCCTTGCCTTCGTTCACCCACGAGGCGGGGGCGATGAGCGGCTTCATGGTGTAGAAGTTCGTGTTGAGCGGGCGGACGTACTTGTCGTCCTTCAACGTGAACTGCAGGCCGGCGTTTACGTCGCCAATCCAGGCCGAGTCCTGGTTGTTCTTTGCGACGTCCCACTTCCAGCCGACGGTCGCGGGCCTCGTGCCGCCCTTGATGCCGAGGCCCATCATGTATTTCGCGACGTCGCGGGCGACGGGAATCTCGAGCCGGATGTCCTTGACATCGATCGCACGTGAGCTGGTCACGCGGACCGTGTATTCCATGTTCCCGTCGAACTCGAGCTGGGCGTCAGTCGCGATGGAGATCGGCCCGGCCGTACTCGTCGATCGCCATGTCGCGACGCCGCGCGCCTGCTTGACGAAGGACACCCCGCCCGGCTCGAGCGGTCCGGCGTCCGCGCCCTCGACGACCAGCGCGACCGGCGCGCTCAGCACCTGGCGCGGCTTCTCCGTGAGCCGGGTCATCTCGATGTCGAACCGGCTCTCGATGCGTTCGGGGAATCCGCTCGCCGCAAGCTTGACCGAGCGGCCCAGCACCGAAACCGTCCGGCCCGCGACCTGGACCGGCGTGTACGGCGCCACGAGGTCGTCGTCAAATGCCAGCGTCGAATCGAGCCAGCGCAATCGCGACAATCGCCACGGCTCATCGTCTCCGGCGGCTGGAATCGCGTGCTGGGAAACGATCAGCGCGAAACGCACAGGCGTTGGCTCGACGCCTTGCGGCGCAACGCTGATGGTCGTCGTATATTCGCCCGGCGCGGCCGAAGGCGGCACCTGCACGCCGCACCAGAGCGCCTGGACCTTCCCGAGATCGACGCGCACGCGGCGCGTGAACGGCTTCCCGGCCGAATCGACGCCACCGAGATTGATGCACCGGAACGCGCTCGCCGGAATCGATCCGCCGCCCGCCCGCTTCAGATCGCCGAACCGTACCTTCACGTCTTCGATGGCCTGGCGCACCGCGTAGACGCCGATCTGGAACGAGTAGTATTCGCCGCGATCGGCGGAGCCGCGGAACGGCGCGGAGGCGCCGGATCGGATCCAGAGGAGCGGAAGGTCGTCGGTCATCTTGATCGGGCGGGTCCGATCCTCCGGGAACACGAGATAGGGCGCGCGGGGGTTCTTCGCCTGCAGGTCGGCTACCTCGGCCCCGGTGGCGATCACCTCCATCGGGAAGAAGCTGTTGAGCGCGTCGATCGATTGAAACTCGGTGACGGACGCGCGCGGCAGCTTCTGCCACGTGCGCGATGCGAGATTGACTCGATCGAGGGACTGCCTGACGATCCAGCGGTCGTCGGCGGTCGATTCCGGCTCCGGGTAGGTGACCTTGGGGTAGTTCGAGCGGCCGGCCCCGGCATTCGGCAGGTAGTAGACAAAGTAGGTGCCCGCCGACGGCGCCTCGAACGCCAAGTCGCCGTACTCCCGCGTGATGTCGAGCCTGACGAGATTCAGAATGCGCGCGCCGGTCCGGGCGTCGAAGACCAGCAGGTTCTTCCGCTCCGGCTGGAAATCGCGCCGGCGCCACGGGATGTGAGCCTGGACCGCCGCGGATGGAGACTCCACGCGAAGCACCACGCGGTGATTGCCTAGCGAGTCGGCGTCCCAGGTCCCGGTCGAGTACGGAATCTCGACAGGTGACGGTGCCGCAACGCAGGGCGAGCTGGCCCCGTCTACCAGCGTCTTGAAACGCGTGGTCCGGAGGACCGCCTCGAGTCCATCATTGGTGAATGGGAGGTCCTTGACCGTTCTCGTCAACCCGTCCGTGATCGCCTTCGCCCCGCCGCAGTCTCCTGCGAGCGCGAGAGCCTGAGCGCGACGCACCCTCACCTCGAGGTAGACCTGCCGGACATTCACGCCCCCTTCCTCGCGCGGAAAGAAGCGCCCGCGGAACTGCCGCTCGGCCTCGTCGAAACTGCCGGATTCGGCCAGGGCGATCGCCAGCCTGTAGACGAGCGACGCCGGGAGGTTCTTCTGATCCGGATACCTGAGAATGGCTTGCGCGCGTTCCGCGGCCGGACGGCCCGCCGCCGCGAGCGCCTGCTCGAGGCCGACGTAATTGCCCAGGTTGCCCGCGTCGTAGTTGGTGCCTTCCCGAAACAGCTCGGCGGCGCGCGCCGGGGAGCCCCCGGAGTTGAGCAGCGTGAATCCCATGTTGCGCTGCAACGTCGGGATGCGCGCGTTGATCGCACGCGCAGCCTCCCAGGACTTCATCGCCGCTTCGAGGTTGCCGCCCGAGAGATGCAGCGAGCCGAGCAGGAAGTGCGCGGTGGCATCGTTCGGATTCGTCTCGAGCGCGCGCTTCAACACGACCATCGATTCGGGCCGGTTCGGAAAGACGTAGGTTGTCGGCATCGCCGAGGCGGCCTCGAAGTCAGGCTGGCCGTTTCCACCCGACATCTCGCGGCAATATCCGCGGTAGTACGCCAGGAGCGGGTATCGCTCGGGCCTTGGCGCGCCGGGCTCGCTGACAATCGACGGACCCGACGGGAACTGGCGGGCCAGGAGATCCGCGGCGGTCTTGAACTGGCCGAGGCGCATGTAGTCGACGGCGACTTCGAGAATTCGCTCAGGCTCCCCCGCAAGGTGCGCCCAGAGTGCTTCGTCTTCCTCGCCAAGCAGCGCCCGTTCGTGGCGCAGGAAGGAGTTAGTGGGGTCCGATCGCCGCAACCCTTCCACGCGCGTCAGCGCCGAGGCGGTCCGGCCCGAGGCTCTGAGGAGCGCGACCGCAAAGCCACCCGCGCGGATGGTGTCCGGTGCCTCGCGATCGACTCGGGCCAGAAGGTCGAGGGCGTCGGATACGCGTCCCTCACGCGCCGAGATCGTCGCGAGGTTCATCAGCGACGCCGCTCGAAGCGATCCGAACTGTTGAGCGTTCTCCCAATCCAGCCGCGCGCGCCTCGTCTTGCCGAGCGCGGTGTCGGCGAGGCCGAGATAGTACGCGGCTTCGTGATCATTGCTCACGCGCGAGAGGACCTTCGCGAGGAGCGGCGCCGCCGAGTCGTATTGCTTCAGCGCCACCAGCAGGCACCCGGCCGATCGATTGAGTTCGACGCTTTCGGGAAATCGTCCGAGGCCGTCCTTGTAGGTGGCCAGGGCGATGAGCAGCTGCCCATCCAACTCCTGTTGCGCGCCCAGCGCCGCAAAATCGCCTTCGCTCCGGTTGGCCGGGGCTGGAACGTCGTAGCCCTTTTGGGCGCCGGTTCGAACATCCCCGCGCTCGGCGAAGTCGAACGCACCCTCGGTGTGACTGATCACGACCGCGCCCGACTGGTTCGTCACGCGGACTGTGTAGGTGCCGGCCGAGAGCTGGCCCGGGAACCGGCGGCGGAAGGTCGCGGCCGGCACGAGGTCTACATTCTCCGCGGCGATCTGCCGCGCTCCGTCCAATACCTCGACCCGGGCGCCGCGCAGAGCCGAAGTGACATTGAGCGCGACGCCGAGCGCGACGAAACCAGGCTTCTCGGGTGTGCGGGACAAGTTGACGAGCGCGTCGGGATTGGCGCGCGAGAGCCCGCCCAAGTCGAGCATCGGCATCCAGAACTCGCTGAAGGTCAGCGACTGCTGGGGCTCGAGGAAGGCGTAGGTCTCCTGATTGCGGAACAGCCCCGCCTGGATCTCGACGTATGCGCTGTTGTTGTCCGAGAGCGCCCGCCGCCAGTCCAGCCCGTCGGCATCGCTGCTCCACGACCACAGCTTCTTGGCCGGCGCCTGGTCCGGCGCCGAGTAGTGCACGACGCCCGACTGGGTCTTCGGGTGGTAGACCGCCATGTAGGGCTCGCGGCTCAGATGCGCGAATCGCGACACCGGCCCGTACTTGTGGTTGCCAACCACCCGCAGGTCGTGCCCGGCGGCATCGATGGGCCACGTGTCGACGAAGGTGAACCCGTGCGAGGCCGTGTAGTCCATCGGGTAGATGATCTGCGAGTCGTCTTGGACCTGGACGCCGGCGTTCGTCCACCAGTAGAAGCGATGACGCACGTCGTTGCGATTGTAGAGAGTGGTCCGCTGCTCGAGGACCGCTCGGTCCGGCCTGAGCGTCAGCCGGACGCGCCACGCCATGCCGTAGGGCCGATCGATGTTGCCGACCCAGATGGACGCGGCGCCGTCGGCGTCTCTCGTCGTGGCGAAATCGACCGGCGACACCGTCATCCAGTTGTGCGAGACCGGGAAGTTGAACTCGACGCCGAAGGCGGCCCAGGCGCCCCGATACGCGATCGCGGCGAATTTCAACGAGGGGTTCGCGTAGAACATCTGCCGGTTGTTGCGCTTGTCGAGGCAGCCGTAGAGATGGCCGCCGATATCCGGCAGCACGGTGCATTTCAGGTAGTCGTTCTCGAGAAACAGCGCGCGGTGTGCCTTGGCGACGCGCCTGTCGGTCAGGTTGGTCCGCATCGTGTACGGGTAGTTGAACCGTGTCGCGCGGAAGAGGTCGAACGGCGGATTCGGATCCGGCAGATGCTCTTCGTAGGTGGGCAGGGACAGTTCGCCCTGCCAGACCTTGACCTCGCCGGATGGTGGCGCGTTCCGCGAAACCGCGGCCGGTCGATTGTGCGCGCCGATCAGCAGCGCCACCGCTACCGTGAGGAGACACGACAGGGGAACGGCCCGGCTGGATGAATGGATGCTCATGATCGCGGCTCCAACTCAAAGCGCCCGCGTCTCGCGCGGGCCATGATGTTGCCGCTACTCTACCGTAGCTGTCCGGGAATCGGCACGACACGTTCTTCAGTGCGGGTGGCAGCGCGGCGAATCCGCGCCCCTGCCATGCTATCGTTGCGGGACGTGTTCACGTCCCCCGGGAGATCGGAACGGTGGCCATCAGACGACTTGGAGTGCTGACGAGCGGAGGGGACGCCTCCGGCATGAACGCGGCGGTGCGGGCGGTCGTCCGGACGGCCCTCGATCGCGGGATCGAGGTCTTCGGCGTCTTCGAAGGCTATCGCGGCCTGATGGAAGGCGGCGATCGCGTGCGCCCGCTGGAGTGGAATTCAGTCGGCGGCATCATCCATCGCGGCGGGACGATGATCGGCACGGCGCGATCCGAGGAGTTTCAGACGCGTGCCGGCCGGTTGCGCGCGGCGCGCACGCTCGTCACCAACCACATCGACAACCTGATCGTGATCGGCGGCGACGGCAGCCTGACGGGAGCCGACGTGCTCCGCCGCGAATGGCCCGGCCTCGTCGCGGAGCTCGTGTCGACCGGCGTGATGCCCGAGGACCAAGCGAAGCTGCATCCCGGCCTGAAAGTCGTCGGCCTGGTGGGTTCGATCGACAACGACGCCTTCGGCACCGACATGACCATCGGCGCCGATACGGCGCTCCACCGGATCGCCGAGGCCATCGACGCGATCGGCAGCACCGCCTCCAGCCACCGGCGCACGTTCATCGTCGAGGTGATGGGCCGTCACTGCGGGTACCTCGCGCTGATGAGCGGGATCGCGTGCGGAGCCGACTGGGTCCTCTTGCCCGAACACCCTCCAGCCAGCGACAACTGGGAAGCGGAGATGGTCGAGTCGCTGAAGGCCGGCCGCCGGGCCGGCCGGCGCGACGCGATTGTCATCCTGGCCGAGGGCGCCACCAACCGGCACGGCCAGCCCATCACGAGCGAGCATCTGCGCCAGGTGCTCGAAGACGGCGCGGGCGAAGCGGTGCGCGTCACCGTCCTCGGCCACGTTCAGCGCGGGGGATCGCCGAGCGCGTTCGACCGGAACCTCGGCACCATCATGGGCCACGAGGCGGTCGAGACGATGCTTTCGGGCGACGCCGATGAGCACGCCCTGGTGATTGGTATCCGCGGCAATCGCGCCGTGCGGCTGCCACTGGCCGAGTGCGTGTCGCGGACGCGCGAGATCAACGCCTTGCTCGAATCGGGCCAGTACGAGCTGGCGCTCGAGCAGCGGGGCTCGAGCTTCAACCAGGCGCTCCGTACGATGCAGACGCTCATTCGGGCGCTGCCCCGCCCGCCGCAACCCGGGCAGCGGCGGCTGAGAATAGGCCTCCTGAACGCAGGGGCCCCGGCGCCGGGCATGAACACCGCCGTGCGCGCCGCCGTCCGCATCGCGATCGATCAGGGCCATCTCGCCTGCGGAATCCGCCGGGGCTTTCAGGGGCTCGCATCCGGTGACATCCAGGAGATGGACTGGATGAGCGTCAACGGCTGGGCGCCGATGGGCGGATCGGAGCTCGGGACCGATCGCACCGTCCCGAACGGCCGCGAGTTCTACGCGATCGCCAGGAGCATCGAGCAGTTCAAGCTGGACGGACTGCTCGTCATCGGCGGCTGGGAGAGCTACCAGGGGGCGTACCGCCTCTTCCAGGAGCGCGCCAACTTTCCCGCGTTCGAGATCCCGATCGTGTGCCTGCCGGCCACGATCGACAACAACCTGCCCGGCACCGAACTGAGCATCGGCGCCGACACCGCGCTCAACAACATCATGGGCGTCGTGGACAAGATCAAGCAGTCGGCCGTCGCCGAACACCGCTGCTACGTGGTCGAGGTGATGGGCCGGCGCTGCGGATATCTCGCGCTCATGAGCGGGCTGGCGACGGGCGCCGAACGCGTGTACCTCCACGAGGAGGGCGTCACGCTGCGGCGGATGAAGGAAGACCTCGACATGCTCGTCCGGGGATTCCACGACGGCAAGCGCCTCGGCCTCGTCATCCGCAACGAGCAGGCGAACCCCACCTACACGACGCCCTTCATCTGCGCGCTCTTCGAGGAAGAGAGCGGCGGCGTGTTCGACGTCCGCCAGAGCATCCTCGGCCACCTGCAGCAGGGTGGAGATCCCTCCCCGTTCGATCGGATCCAGGCCACCCGGCTCGCGCGCCGGTGCGTCGCGTACCTGCTCGAGCAGTCCGCCGAGAGCCGGCCGGGCGGTGCCTTCATCGGCATGATCGCGGGCAAGCTGCAGGTCCACTCGCTCGAGGACCTGCCGCGCATGATCGACGAGGAGCACCACCGGCCGAAGCACCAGTGGTGGCTCGACCTGCGCGGCATCAACGATGCGCTCGCCCGGTCCGCACCGGGTCCCACCAGCGCGGCGGGATAGTCGCCCCAGTCGCTCACCCCTTCGAATTCCGGCGGCGCGCCGGCCTTCTGGCTTGACGCCCAGGTAAACATGGTCAATAATATGACTATGATTGTGGTCAATATCTATGAGGCGAAAGCGAAGTTGTCCGAGTACCTGGACGTGGTCGGCCGGGGCGAGCGCGTGCTGATCTGCAAGCGCAACCGCCCGGTGGCCGAGCTGCACCCGGTCGGCGCGACGCGGACCGAACCGCGGGCGATCGGCCTCGCGAAGGGCCTGTTCGCCGTCCCCGACTCGTTCTTCGCGCCGCTGCCGGACGATGTGCTCGATGAATTCGAAGGTGCGGGCTCGCGGTCGGCAGCGCTGCGCGTCGCGGACGCGCCGAGCCATCCGGGGTACGGCGTACGCAAGCGGCGTGGACCTCATTCGCGATGAAGGTCCTGCTCGACACGTGCGCGTTCCTCTGGATCATCACCGACGCGCCGCGGCTCTCGAAGCGCGCCCGCGAGCTCTTCCGCGCGCCCGACAACGAGGTGTACCTGAGCGCGGCGTCGGCGTGGGAGCTGGCGATCAAGCATGCGATCGGGCGTCTCACGCTGCCGGAGACGCCCGACCGCTTCGTCCGCGACATGCGCGAGGCGCACGGCATCGCTCCCCTGCCAATTGACGAGGAATCAGCGCTGCACGTGTCGCGGTTGCCGTCGCTCCACCGGGATCCGTTCGACCGCATGCTCGTCAGCCAGGCCATCGTTCATGGTCTGACCATCCTCACGCCCGACCCGCTCGTCACGCAGTATCCGGGCAGGACAATGTGGTAGACATCCGGCGGCCGGGCGAGGTCAGCCTGGAACGGGCGCTCTCGAAGCTCGGCATTACGAGCCGAACCGAGGCCCGGCAGTGGATCCGCGATGGCCGCGTCTCGGTCAACAACCGCGTCACGACCGACCCGGGCCGGCCCGTCGTTCCTGAACGTGTCACGATCGCGGTCGACGATACGGTCGTCGATCGGCGCGCGAATCTCACAATCGCCTTTCACAAACCGCGCGGCGTCGTCACGACGCGCGTCGATCCGGAGCAACGGCCGACCGTGTACGACTCGCTCGCCGAGGTCGGCCGCCATCTCGCGCCGGTCGGGCGACTCGACCTGGCGTCAACCGGACTGCTCCTCCTGACAAGCGACACGCGGCTCGGTGCGTGGCTGACCGATCCATCGAGCGAGGTCCCGCGCGTCTACATCGTGACCGTCCGGGGCCGACTCCAGGAAGACGGCGCCCGAACGCTGGAGGAGGGCGTCGACGATCGCGGCGAGCGTCTGACCGCGCGGCATGTTGACGTGCTCAAGGCGTCGAACCGGGAAACCCATCTGCGCGTGACGCTTGTCGAGGGAAAGAACCGGGAGATCCGGCGCCTGATGAAGGCGCTCGGACACGAGGTCACCAGGCTGAAACGGGTGTCAATCGGGGGTATCGAGCTCGGCGATCTCGCACCCGGAAAGTGGCGAATCGTCTCCGCGGAGGAGCTGAACCGGGCGTTTCCGTCGGCGCCTCCGGGCTACTCGCGAGCCGCCTCGGGCTGAGGCAATCGGATGATTCCCCACCAGGCAGCCAGCAGCCCCATCACAGCGAAGGCGATATTCGGTGCCCACACACCGACCCACACGGGCACCGAGTGGCCGGCGGCGAGCAGGTAGCCTTCTCGCCAGAGAGCGATGTATGCCACGAGTGCCGCCGCGAAAAGCACTGGTGGAAAGAAGAACGGCCGCCGGCGTCTATAGAGCTGCCAGCTCAGAGCGACCGTCAGGAATCCGAAGACGAGGCACGCGGCGGGATTTGCGAATCTCTGATGGAGAGCGGATCTCGCGCCGATACGGACGCCCTCGGGCACCCTGGCGTCATCCGCCGTCTCCTTCAACTCCGAGAGGCTCATCTCGTTGAGGTCCTTGGGGAGTGACGCCAGTCCTGTCCCGCCGGAAAATGTCCGATGCATCCATTCTCGATGCGACTGGTTGGCCAGGGGCATCAGCCATCCAGCCATGACCGCGGAGATCACCGCCGCAGCTACTGAGAACTTCGCCATCGAACGCACCACGGCGGCTCTGCCCGGCACTGGCCCGTCCCCTCGTGGTCGCCAAGGCGATCGCAGGAATCCTACCGCCAGCACCGTCAGCGGCAGCGAGATGGTCACTATCGAAGGAAGCAGTAGCGAAGCGAGACCGAGTGAGTCACGAAGGCCATGAACACGGGCGAGGCGAAGATACAGTCTCACACCCGGCCCAAGAAATGCGGCTGTCAGAAGGACGAAGACCACGCAGGCGCGCAGCAGAATCCTCGGAGATGGCCCGGCGGTTCGCCGGATGAACAGGCACGAAAACATCGTGCGGAGGACCGGCCAATATCCCTGACTGATGATTCGCAGTCCATGCCATCGGCCGGCGCGAGACGTCTCGCCGAGGCACTCGTGCTGAAGATCCGCAATGGCGGGCGATACGAATCGCTCGAACGTGACCCGGTCGAACAGGTGGAAGGCCAACAACCGCAGCCGGCTTCCGGGAACGCGGCGCGGCGAGGTTGGAGTCGTCATCGCGCCGCCCCGCTCACCTGGAGCATCCGGCGCATGAGGCCCCACGCCTTGAACACCCTCAGGCCGTAGGCGGTCGGACGGTAGAGGCGCCGCGGCAGGACGAGATCGTCGGACGAGGAGCGATCGGGCTCGGACTCAACGTAGCCCTTGTCTTCCATCCGGCCGAGCGTCACATAGATCGTGCCGCGCTTCAGCTGCCCGTTGGAAGAGGAGACGAGCTGAAGCCCGTATTGCGGGCCGCCCGTCATGAGGAGCCGGAGGACGGCCTCCTCCTTTCCCGATAGCGCCGGGGGTCTCTCCGCCTTCTCGTGCGTCATGCCGTGTAGTCTGACAATGTGTAAGACTATTGTCAAGCTTCCCGCAAGACCTCCCGTACAAACAACAACCGCAGGACCCGCCGCGCCCGCGCGGATCCTGGATGACCCTCGCGGGCGCCGCACACCCTGCGGTTGCCCGATCGTTTCCCCCCGGTGCAAGCCCCGAAACTCGGCCTCAGAAAGAGGCCGCGGGCGTCACGGACCGATCTTGAACCGGATGCGGAGGCCGGCGCCGTACTGGAACCCGCCGACTTTCATCGAGATCGGATCCACGCCCTCCGGCGTCAGCTCCATCGTCGTGCCGGCGTACCTCACGAATACGCCGACGCCGAGGTTCGACAGCACCGATGCCCGAAGGGGCGAGAACCACGCGAGGTCGAGGCCGACGTTCAGCGCCGTCTTGTTCGCCGTCGTCGTGACCACCGTCGGGTTCTGGAGCGTGATCCTCGTGTACGGCGCGACCTCGTCGGCCACCGACACGGTGCCGATCGTGTCCTGCGTGACCTTGAAGAAGGTCGGACCCGCCGAGACCGCGGCCTGGAAACTCATCGGCAGATTGACGACATACACCGCCATGACGTTGAGAGCGGATTCGAAGTGATCGAGGCCGTCGAGCGTGCCGCCGGCCATCCGCGGCGAGTTGTAGACGAGCGGGTGGGGAACGCTCGCGGAGAGCGTGCCGGTCCCGATCGTGGACGAACTCGTGAAGCCGACCGCAAGGCCGAAGTTATTGATCACGCGCACGCCGCCGGAGATGTCCACCAGGGATTTCTTGAACGTCACGGTGGACGCGCTCGTCGTCGTCCCCGTCTCGTCGTACTTCGTGAAGGTGGAACCGCCCTTCACGTCGATGGGAGTCGGCGACAGGTACGAGCCGTTCACATTGATGAAGATCCGATCGGTCCACGGGCTGAGCAGCCCGCTTTCGTTCCCGCTCCCGCTGGTCGCGATCACGCCACCGCTTTGAGCCTGCACCGCCGGTACGAACATGAGGGCCAACGCGCCCACGAGCGCCGACGCCTTCACAACACGCTTAATCATGCACATCCTCGCCACTCACTAGCTGCAACCGGACCGCGCCGTACCCTTCCGGACCACGCGTCCGGAGCGTACAGCCGCCTCGCTACCCGCGCTTGCGGGATGAATTCAGCGATTCTAGCACAAGACTCCGGTCCCATCCGGCGCGCGATGCGCGATCCCGGTTCGAATCCGGAGTCCTGCGCTCAGAACGTTTCGCGGCCGCCATGCCCACCGGCGGCGCCGATGCGAGGGCAGGCCCCGCACCCGCCTACCGGATTGAGATGAGCTCGATGTCGAACACGAGCATGCCCCTCGGCTTGCCCTCGGCCCCGTCGTAGGCGAGGCGCTCCGGGATCCACAGGCGGCGCTTTTCTCCCACCACCATGAGCTGTACGCCCTCGGTCCAGCCCGAAATCACCTGGTCGAGGGGGAACGAGGCCGGCGTGCCGCCCGTGACGGAACTGTCGAACATCTTTCCGTCGGTCGTCCAGCCGGTGTAGTGCACCGTCACCGTGCTGTTCTTCTTGGGATGGTCGGTCCCCGTGCCGGCCGACAGCACCTTGCTGACCAGGCCGGACCTGGTCTTCTCTCCGTCAGCCGGGGCTTTGGCCACATCCGGCGGAGCCTTGGGCCCTTCGGTGATGGACACGAGCTCGACGTCGAACACGAGCATGCCCTGCGGTCGATTGGCCATGCCCTTGTAGGCCAAGGTGTCCGGAATCCACATGCGGCGCTTCTCACCGACGGTCATCAGTTGCACACCCTCGCTCCAGCCCTTGATCACGCGATTGAGCGGAAACGTGCTGGGCTTGCCGCGCGCATACGAGCTGTCGAACATCGTCCCGTCGACCGTCCAGCCGGTGTAGTTCACGGTGACCGTGTCGGTCGCCGCGGGCTTCACCGTGCCGGTCCCGGCTGTGATGACCTTGGTGGCCAGGCCGGTCGAGCTCTTGACCGCGTCGGCCGGAGGTTTCGCGACATCTTCGGGAGCTGGAATCGGCCGCGCCAGGGGCGCCTGGGCCGGCGCAGCCTGCTGGGCCGGAGTCTGAGCAGACGAGGTCCCCGCCACGACAGCCGAAGCCGCCAACAGGATGAGGCCCGCCAGGATGACTTGGGAATGTGTGCAAACGCGAATCATTCTTCGTCCTTTCCCTTCTTCTTCTTCGGAGCCGCCGAGCGAGCCCGCCTCGTGCGAGTCGCCGGACCATTGGGGTCTGCCGCTACGATCTTCCGCCGACGCCGCGGCTTCTCGGCGGGAACTTGTTCGGACACGGCCGGAACGACTGCGGCCTCCTCAGGACTACCGGCCGGCTGCCTGGATTCTCCGGTGCCAGACCCGTGGTCCTCGCCAGCCTGAGGTCCCGGTGCGGTCGTCTCGGTCAGGCCGAGCGGCGTCCTTGCCGCCTCGCCCTGCTCGGACGCGGACTGAAGCGCGGCGTCGGAGCCAGCCGTGTCGGCTGCGGCAGCCGCCTGGGGCGGATGAGTTCCCTGGAACACTCGCAGCACGCCCTGGCGATCGCGTTCGATGCGGACCCAGCCCTCGCGCTGTCCCGCGCGCAGCAGTTCGACGACGCCGCCATAGCGCCTCTCGTCGAATGCCGGCTCGACTCCCCGAAGCGCCTGCTTCACGTTGCGGATGTACATCGGCCACCGGGTGACGGCGCCAGGCGTCTGCAGCGCGCGCTCGAGCAGCCGGAGCCCGTCGACGAACGTCACGGGCGAGGCCTGATCGCCCGGCGGCGCGGCAGGATGATCGGCCGCCGGCTCGAGCGGCTGCCCGGGAGCCCCTTCGGTCAGCTCGGCAGCGGGGCCCGGCGGTCCGGCGGCATCGGCCTGAACGTGCGTGGCACCCTCGCCTTCGCGCAGATCGACGAGCAGGCTCCTGCCGGAGCTGCGGACGTTGACGAGCCCCGTCGCCGCGAGCTTCTCGACGAAGTCGCGGAAGCTCGATGCGCCGTAGTCCCGTTCGGAGAAGGTCGAGTCGAGCTGCAGCAGCGTGCTCTTGAGCAGGCCGAGCTGCGGAGTCACTTCCCGATCCGTCAGCAGCTGCAGCGCCCGGGTGACGAGCGGGTGGGCCTTGGCGAGCGGCGACGCCTGACTCGCCGGCGCGGAAGACGCCGACTGGCGCTCGCGTCCCTGGCTTGGCTGGGATTGCTGCTGGCGCCCGCCTCGCGTGATGCCGACGAGGTTCTCGTAGGCGATGAACTCGTAGCAGTTTTTCTGCAACACCATGGCAGTGAACTGCCGGCCGCCCACCACGAAGACCTTCCGGTCGTACTGCTTCAGCTTTTCCACGAGGCTGATGAAATCGCTGTCGCCTCCGACGATGACGAAGGCGTTGATGTGGTCGTGGGTGAATGCCATCTCGAGCGCATCGAGCGCCAGGTTGATGTCGGCGCCGTTCTTGTCGCCGCCCGGCGTCATGTTGCGCTGGACCATCCGCACGGCGTGCTGCGTCAGCATCCGGCTGTAGTCGCCCGCGCGCTTCCAATCGCCGTAGGCGATCTTGGTGACGACCTCGCCGCGTTCCTTGACGGCCTCGAGCACCGCCCCGACATCGAACTCCTTGTTCAACGTGGTCTTCACGCCGATCTCGATGTTGTCGAAATCGATGAAGACCGCAAACTTCAAATTGTCTTCGGACACAAATCGTTTCCCTTTCAGCATGGCACTAGACATCGAGTTCCCTGGCGTCTTCGGCGCGCTCCATGATGAAGCGGAACCGCGCCGAGGCGTCCTTGCCCATCAGCTCGTTGATGACGCGATCGGTCACCAGGTGATCGGCGATCTCCACGCGGAGCAGCCGCCGCGTCCTCGGATTGAGCGTCGTCTCCCACAGCACCTTCGGCATCATCTCGCCGAGGCCCTTGAAGCGCGTGATCTCGGGGGTGCCCCGGCCCTTCGCGTGCTGCTTCAGGATCTGATCGCGCCGCGCCTCGTCGAGGGCCCAGTGCGTCTCCTTGCCGATGTCGATGCGGAAGAGCGGCGGCTGCGCCAGGTAGACCTTGCCGGCCCAGATGAGCTGGGGCATGTGGCGATAGATGAACGTCAGCAGCAGCGTCGCGATGTGATTCCCGTCCGAGTCCGCGTCGGCGAGGATGATGACGCGGCCGTAGCGGAGCCTGGCGAGATCGAATCCTTTGCCGAGGCCGCATCCGAGCGCGGTGACCAGGTCGGCCAGCTCCTTGTTCTCGAGTACCTTCGCAAGCGAGGCGCTCTCGGCGTTCAGCACCTTGCCGCGCAGCGGAAGGATGGCCTGCCTCGTCCGGTCGCGCCCCTGCTTTGCCGACCCGCCCGCCGAGTCGCCCTCGACGATGAAGAGCTCGGAGTCCTCGCGGCCGGGTGCCGTGCAGTCGCTCAGCTTGCCGGGCAGGTTCAGCCGGTTCGACGTGGCGCTCTTCCGGCTCACCTCGGCCTGCGCCGCCCGGCTGGCTTCCCTCGCGCGCGCCGCCAGGATGATGCGCGCGACGATCGACTCGGCGACGCTGATGTTGTGGTTCAGCCAGTGCTCGAGCGCCGGGCGTACCATCGCGTCGACGACCGACGACACCTCGGGGTTGTTCAGCCGGTCCTTGGTCTGCCCCTGGAACTGCGGGTCCTCGAGGAAGATGCTCAGCACCCCGACGAGGCCCTCCCGGATGTCCTCCGCGGTGAGCGTCACGCCCTTGGGCGACAGGGTGTGCGTCTCGATGAGGTTGCGGACGGCTTTGCCGAGCCCGGCGCGCAGCCCGTTCTCGTGCGTCCCGCCCGAACCGGTCGGAATGCCGTTGACGTAGCTGCGAATCTCCTCGTCGGTCGACTCGGTCCATCGCATCGCGAGGTCGAGGCGCACGCCGTTCTCCTTCGCCAGGACGAACGGCATGTCGTGCACCGGCCGCCGCCCGGTGGCCGACACGATCTTGTCGAGGTAGGCCACGAGGCCCTCGTCGTGGCAGAAGACCTCCTTGGTTCCGGCCCCCTCATCCTCGAACACGACCTTGACGCCCTTGTGGAGGTAGCTCGCGACCTCCATGCGCTCGCGGATCGTGCCGGGATCGAATTCGACCTTCGGGAAGATGGTCGGGTCGGGCCTGAAGAAGACCGAGGTGCCGGTGCCTCGCGCCGATCCCGTCCGGCGGACGGGCCCGGTCGGCGTGCCCTGCTTGAACTTCTGCTCCCAGGTCGCGCCGTCGCGCTTGACGATCGCCACCAGCTCCTTGGAGAGCGCGCAGACCACGCTGGCGCCGACGCCGTGCAGTCCGCCGGCGGTTTTGTAGCTGCCGGGCTCGAACTTGCCGCCCGCATGCAGCATCGTGAACACGACTTCGAGGGCGCTCTTGTTGCTCTGAAGGTGTTTGTCCACCGGGATGCCGCGGCCGTCGTCGGTGACGGTGATCGACGAATGGTCGGCGTGCAGCACGAGGCCGATGCTCGAGGCGAAGCCGTTCATCGCCTCGTCGATCGCATTGTCCAGGATTTCCCACACGAGATGGTGAAGCCCGGCGCCGCCGACACCACCGATGTACATGCCGGGACGCTTCCGGACGGGCTCGAGGCCGACCAGTACGGTGATGTCCTTCGCGGTGTAATTCGCCATCTACCTGAAATGCCGGGATCGTCGAGGACCGCCGGGCGATGTGCTTCGCGTTCGTGCTCTCCGCCTCTTTGGCGGGCTCTTCGGCCGCCGCGGCGGGCAGGGAAGCCTCTCCCGGCTGGTGCCTGTTATCTGCGGCTCGGAGCACCCGAGCCCGCGCTGTCGCGGTCCGTCGGGGCGCCGGCTGACTGGCGGCATCCTCGGGCGCCCGATGGGTTCGCCCCTGGTGCCGCGTTGGTGATCCACCAACTTCCGATCTTAGTCTATCCCGGCCCCGGCACGCGTTTCTACTTCTTCGTGCGGTATTCCGAATCGGGCGGGCAGGGCGCGTCCGCCGCAACGCCGACGCGTGCATCGCCTGCGCCTGGTTCGGCCAATCCGTCGAACCTGTCGGATGACCCTCCTCGCGTGGTATAAGGGCGTCGGGACCCCCCTGGTCATCCCGGGGGCCAACCACCTGATGAGCGATCGGACAAGAGTGGTCGTGACCGGCATCGGCGTGCAGACCTCCATCGGCTGCTCGCGGGAGGAGTTCTGGCACGCGCTCGTCAACGGCGAGTCCGGCGTCCGGCCGATCGCGGCCTACGATCCTTCGGGACACGCCACGACGATCGCCTCCGAGGTCCGCGCCTTCGATCCGCTCGCCCGCATTCCGAAGAAACTCGCCGGACGGATGGCGCGCAATTCCCAGCTCGCGGTGTCGGCGGCCGTCGATGCGGTCAAGGACTCCGGCCTGGACCTGTCGCGCGAACAGCCGGTCCGCATCGGCTGCGTCGTCGGATCGGCGGCCGGCGACTACTTCACGCTCGAGCAGCAGTACCGGAGGTTCCTCGAGCGAGGCCCGGCCGCCCTCGGTCCGCTCTCGGTCCCGAAGATCATCCCGAACATGCCCGCGTGCAACATCGCGATCGTGCTCGGCATCGAGGGCCCGAACTTCGGCGCGATTTCGGCCTGCGCCACCGGGAGCCATTCGATTGGCATGGCCCTCAACCTGCTGCGCGCGGGCCAGGCCGACGTCGTTCTGGCCGGTGGAACCGAGTCGACGATCACCGCCTTTGTCGTCAACGGCTACGCGAGCATGGGCGTGCTGTCGCGCCGAAATGCCGAGCCGCAACGCGCCAGCAGGCCGTTCGACAGGGGTCGCGACGGATTCGTGATTGGAGAAGGCGCGGGCATCCTGGTGCTCGAAACCCTCGAGCACGCCCGGGCGCGCGGGGCGACCCTCGTTGCCGAGCTCGCGGGCTTCGGCATGACCTGCGACGCCTACAGCATCGCGATGCCCGAGCCGGAAGGTCGCCTCGCCGCCGCCGCGATGCGGATGGCGCTCGATGACGCGCGACTCGGTCCGGGCGAAGTGCAGTATGTCAACGCGCACGGCACGTCCACGGTGGCGAACGATCGGACGGAGGCGCGCGCGATCCGGAGCGTGTTCCGCCGGTCAATCGCCGTCAGTTCGACCAAGTCGATGATCGGCCACACCCTCGGCGCGGCCGGCGCGATCGAAGCCGCCGCGACGGCCCTTGCCGTGCGCCACGACATCCTGCCGCCCACCGTCAACTACGAGACCGCCGATCCGGAGTGCGATCTGGACGTCGTCCCGAACGCCGCTCGCGAGGCGCGCGTCGAGGCGGCGATTTCGAATTCATTCGGGTTCGGTGGACAGAACGGCGTGCTGGTCTTCAGAAAGGTCTAGTCGGACGGCAGGCGGATTGCGCGGGCGACCCACCGGGTCGTTCCTGCGAGTACGGCAAGAGGCCGAGGGCCATCCAATCGGGAAATCCGATCGGCCGGAGTCAGTGATGCGGCAAGTGCGCGAAGTGACCCGCGATCGGATGCACGAGCTTGACGAAGTCCGTGTAGCGCATCCGGATCGCATCGGTGTGCGTGCCGGCGTGAAACACGATTTCCGGATCGGCCTCGAGTGTCTGCTCCACGAAGACCGGCTGGCCGTAGAGCGGGCCGAGCGGCGCCATGGCTCCCGTCTCGGTGTCCGGGTAGAGCGCCGAGAACTCCTTCTCGGTCGCCAGTCGCAGCTCCCTGGCGCCGGCGATCACCCTCAAGGCTTCGAAGTCCACCTTGGTGTGCGCCGGCAGCACCGCGAGCAGCGGCTTGCCGTCGGCGAAACAGACGACGGTCTTCGCCCACTCGCGGCCGGGAACGTGAGTCGCCGCCGCTTCCTGCTGGGCGGTGAAGGCCGGTGTGTGATGGAGCATCGTGAAGGGAACGCCGCCGCTCGTCAGGAAGCGGGCCACGGATGCGGGGATGGCCATGATTCACCTCCGAAGGGCAGCTTCTAATCTGCGCTTCGGAGGCGCGGGCGTCAAGGCCCTGTCGGGCTACTTTTTCCGGTCCCTCGCGAGGGATCGGTAGTACTCCTCGACCATCTTCCGGTAGGCGGCAGGCGTGGCTTCGGAGGCGCCGAGCAGGAGCGCATCGGCGGTGGACGCGCCGAGCTCCCTGCGGAGATTGAACTCGAACCGTTTCAGATTCTGGACCAGCTGCGCCTGGATCTTCGCGAGCTCGCCGGCGCTCGAGGGCAACCGATCGCTGTCGAGCGCCTGCATCTGCTTGATGAGCGCGTCGAGCTCGGCAGGATTGATGCCAAGCGCCACGAGATCGCGCCGGAGCGCCTCGGCGTCGTTGCGGCGCTCGCGCGCCTCGCGCTGAAACTGGCGGCCGTCTCCGGGCGGGCGGGCATCGCTCGAACCTGTGCGCGCGTCCCGAGGCACGCCTCCCGCGCCCCCCATCCGATTGCCGCCTTGTCGATCTCCGCGCTGGCCGCCCTCACCTTGCTGATTGCCTCCGCCCTGGCGGCCGCCCTCGCCTCGCTCGCCGCCGCGTCCTCCGCCCTGCTGGCCTCCGCCCTCAGCGCGCTGGCCCGCCTGTTGGCTCCCCTCCTGCTGGCCCGAACCCTGCTGGCCGGATGCCCGCTGTTCCTCGCGCAGCCGTTCGCCGGCGGATTCCGCGCTGCGAACGAGCTCGCGCGCGCGTGCCAGGGCTTCCGCCTTCCGATCGCGTTCGGGGGTGCCGGCCGCCCCGGCCGCCTTGCGCAGCCGATTCTCGACCGCCGCGATGTCCGACGCGATCTGGTCTTCGAAGCCGGACGCCGAGTCGGGAGGCGCATTCTGCACGAGGCCCTTCGAGTAGTTGATCTTGTCCCGCAGCCTGCTGTCGCGAATCGCATCGGCCGCGCCGCGAACCTCCTGCGCGGCCTGGCGGCGCTCCCGCTGGAAGTCCGCAGCGGTTCGATCGAGCTGCTTCTCGATGTCCGAGACTTCCTTCGCCTGCTCGTCTTTTCGATCGACCAACTGCTGGACCTGGCGGTCGCGTTCGGCTCCCGCCCGATCGAGCGATCGCACGCCGGACTGAACGGCCTTCTGCTGCTCGGCCAGCCGACCCACGCGGCCGAGCGCATCCTGGATCTCGCGAGTCATCCGATCAGTGCGCTGGGACTCGAGCCGGTCGCGAGCCTGCG
The DNA here is from genome assembly GCA_963695795.1 of uncultured Acidobacteriota bacterium. Lineage (GTDB taxonomy): Bacteria > Acidobacteriota > Vicinamibacteria > Vicinamibacterales > JAKQTR01 > CAVOHU01. Next base: position 414,106 of record CAVOHU010000007.1, read on the forward strand.
ACAGCCGGTCCGCCGCCGCCTGCGCTTCGGCAAAGGCCGAAGTGTCGCCGCTTGCCGCGGCTCGCCGCATAGAGGTCGCAGCCTCCCGCATCCGTCTCGCGGTCTCGGCCAGGTCCGGGCGACGTTCCTCGCGGGAGAGCCGCTCGAGTTGACGTGCGGCTTCCTCGGTTTCCTCCGCCAGCTGACGTTGCCGGGCGCCCGACGCGCTCCCGCCGGCACCATTTTGGCGCTGGCCGGCCAGTGCACGCTGCCGTTGCGCCTCCTGTTCCTGGCGGCGCGCCAGCTCGCGCAGCCGCTCGAGCGCCGCGTCGACCTGATCGTTGGCGGATTGATCCTGGCTGCGCTGGAACGTCTCGTACTGGTTGCGCAGCTTGTCCATCTCCAGCTGGAACAGATCGGCGAGGTCTTCCGCGGCGCCGGACTGCTGTCCCCCGCCGCCTCCCCCGCCGCCTCGCTGTTGATCGAGCCGGATGCGCACGTCGCGGTACGCCTCCTCGGCGCGCTGGAGATCCGCGAGCGCCATCTGCTCCGGCGGCAGGGCGTTCTTCGCGTCCCGCGCCTGCAGCTTCGCCTCGGCGGCGGCCATCGCCTTCGACGCGCTGGCCAGGCTCGACGCCACGGAGGCCATCGCCGGATCGACTCCGCCGACGCGCACCGGAATCTGCGCCGCCAGCTCCTCCGCGCGAGCCCGGAGCTGGCCCTGCGTGAGCGCCAGGAATACGACGTCCTGGCGGAACTTGTCCGCGCCGATCTTTTCACGGTCGCGCGCGATGTTGAAGGTGCCGGCAACGATGCGCCGCTGCTGCTCGGAGAGCGCGGATGTGTCGCCGCCTCCGCCGCGCCCGCCCTGCTGCCCGCCTCCCGCCTGGCTCTCGGCGGCCCGATAGTCCTTCCGGAACGGCTGGATCTGGATGAAGTAGATGTCGCTCGTGACGCTCTTGGCGCCCTGCACGGCGTCGTTGTCGGTCGCGCGCGCGAAGTACGAGACGACGTCGCCGGGCTTGAGGCCCAGTTCTTCCAGGAAGAAGGTGTGTCCGGCGGTCACTTCTCGCAGCGGGCGGCCGCCGCGGGCGAGCGGCACGTGTTTCTCCGGGCCGCCGTTGACCGAGTAGAGCAATCCCAGTTGACCCACGCCGAAGTCGTCATCGGCCGAGGCCTCGACGAAGATCTCGTCGATGCTCGTCGCGCGAAGATCGCGGCCCGGCTTCGAGAATCTCACGGTGGGCGGCTCGTCGGGCAGCACGTCGATCGTGTACTGCGGCGACGCCGTCACGAGATGGTCCGACGCGTCCGCCAGTTCGATCCGGTAGAGGCCGTCCGCCTTCACCTCGATGTTGCCGCCGAGCGTTCCGTCCTGGTTGAGCGTCAACGGGATGCGGGTGTTCTCGTCGAGCAGGATGCGGCCGGCCCTGGTCGGCACCGTGGAATGCGCCAGGAGCCGGACCGTGGTGCCCCGCGGAGCGGCGATGTCGCCGGCCCGCTCGGCCTTGCGCGGCTCGAGCCGCGTGTAGGCCGGGAACACGTATTCGAGATCGATGCGATCGACAAATGGCAGGTCCGCCGCCTGAATCTTGAAGATCGCGGACCTGACGCCGGCCGACTGCACGAAATACTCCGTGTCCTCCCGGATGGCGAACAGCGTGCCGTCGAACTGGTTCTCCTGCGCGCCCGCGACGAGCGGCGCCCGATCGAAGGGTGCGCTCGCGCTCGTTCGAGTGAACAGGTCGACGTCTCTCGCCGCGAAGCCAGTCGCACGCGCGCTGATCGAGACGTCGGATCCGCGCGCGACCGTGACGTTGCCCGGCTTCACGTCGATGCGATACGGGCTGGCGGCTTCGACCGATCCGACCGGCACGAGCAGCGTCATCGCGCCGTGCCGCAGGTAGGCCGGCCCGGCCCCGAGGACGAGCGCGGCTACGGCCGCGATCGCCGTCATGACACCGAGGGAGCGCCGGAGCGATCGCCGTTCGAGCTCACGCCCGAGATCGCTTTGCGCGCATCGTTCCACCGCCTCGTCGATCACGCGTCGAAGCAGGGCGGCCGATTCGCCGGATCGTTCCAGCGGATGGCTCGGACCGCCGACATCGACCGCGCTGACGAGCAGTTCCTGCAGCGACCGCTCGTGCTCCTCGAGATAGAGCGCAACTTGCTGGTCGGAAACGCGCCGCGCCAGCGGACGGACGAGGAAGAACCAGCCGAGCAGGACGAAGGCGAGATAGGTCGCCGCGCGCGCCGTGACGATGGAGGCCGGGCTGAACCGGAATTGCTCGAGGCCCGCGGCAGCGACGAGGACCGCGGCGACGGCCGCGCCGACCAGCACGCAGAGGCTCCGCAGCACGATCTTCCATCGCCACCGCGAACGGACCTCGCGGATGATCTGGAGGAGCCTCTCACGCTCGGGAGCAGAAACTGGAGTCATCGCGTCACGCAATCCTCGGCAGGCGGCTTGCGAATACGGTCTCGGCTATCAGGAGCAGGAACCCTATGACCAGAAGATACCACCAGACGGCCTGTCGACGCTCGCGATCCTCCGGGGTGAGCTCCGGCAGGGTCCCGCCGCCCGTCACCGGCCCCGGGGCCGCCACGGCACGGGCGAGCTCGGCCGGATCGAAGGATTCGAGGTCGGACTCGATCGGCGCGACATTCACGGCCGCCCAGCCGGAGTTCTCGCGCCCGGCGCCTCGCGGTCTCAGCTCGTAGAATCCCTGGGCTGCCAGTCGAACGACCCCCGGGGACGCGCCCGCTCGCGGCGATACGGGCGCACCGTCCGGACCGAACACCGTAACCTCCGCCTCCGGGCGCGACTGGAGTCCGGCCGGCTTCGCGGCGTTCGAGAGCAACTCGGCCGGGTCGAGCGCGTCGCCGATGGTGAACGCGAGACGCTGCGCCACGTAGCGCGCCAGGTGCTTCGCCGCCTGCTGCACGAAGGGAACGAACACCGGAGACAGGGCGAAGTCGTTCCAGTAGCTGTCGAAGGTGGATGTCCAGACCATCACGGTGCCGCGGTCGGCCTGCCGCTCCGCCACCGCCAGGCCGCCATCGTCGAACCTGGCGATTGCGGCGCGCTCCCCGATGAGGCGGCGGTAGCGGAACACGTGCGGCGAGGTCAGGTCGCCGCTGCGCGGCGCGTTGAAAATCTCGAATACCGGATGGCTGTAGTCGATGTACCCGAGCGTGCCGCCCCGGCTCCCGCGGTGATCCACGACTTCGCCGACCTTCCCGGGCAGGAGGTCCGGATCCTCGACGCCCCACGTGCTCCGTTCACCGAGCGCGACCAGGAGCCCGCGTCCGCTGCGCACTCGCGTGTCGAGCGCCCGGCCTGCCGCACCCGACGGCGGCCTTGAATCGTTCAGCACGATGAGATCGGCAGCCGCGATGTCCGAAGACGACAACTTGTCCACGCGCACCACGGTGGAGTCGAACACCGGATCGGAGCCGACCGAGAGCGCGCGAACGAGGTACAGGCTCGAGTCCGGGCCGGGGTTGCTGCTCTCGATGACGAGCACGTTGATGTGCCGGCCGGGTCTGACGACCGCCGAGCATTCGTCGTCTGGCGCGAGGCTGTCGTGCGCGAGCCGCGCCGTCACGCGGACCGGCCGGCTCCCCAGCACGAACGGGGCGAACGAAGCGAGGAACGCCGAGCCCGCACCGACCGAGATGCGCTTCGAATCGACGCGGATGCCGTCGACCTCGAGCGCGAGCTCCCGATCGGTCAGCGGGCTGGCCGAGTGGTTGACGATTCGCGCCGAGGCGATCACCCGCTCGCCGTTCGCTGCCTCGGTCCGATCGAACGACAGGCCGACCACGGCGGCGTTCGAGGTCGGCTCTCCGGCGACCGTCATCGTCGTCAGCGTCATGCCGGATGGGAGGTGCATGTCCTCGGCCCGGTCCCAGCCGGACTTCTGGAAGTCCGAGATCAGGACGATCTCGCGCCGGCCGAGCTTCGAGGACTCGAGCAGCCCCGCCGCGGCCCTCAATGCCGGACCGTACCGTGTGCGGCCCGGTCCCGGGGCGGCCGCGTTGACAGCGTGCAGGAGGGCTGGCCGATCCGGCGTCGAGCGAGGCCCGATTTCCACCTCGTCGCCGAAGAAGACGAGCGAGGCCCGATCGCCCTCGGTCAATTCACCGAGCGCGCGCCTGGCCGCCTCCTGCGCGCGCTTCCAATGATCACCGTAGGCCATGCTGAAGGACCGGTCGACCAGGACCACCACCTCGCGTGCGCCCACGACGGCGACCGAGCCGCCGGCGCCGGCCAGGCGATACGGCCGCGAGAACGCCAGGACGATCAGGATCAGGCCGATGATCCGCATCGCGAGGAGCGGCCAGTGTCTGACGGCGCGCCGGCGGACGGATTGATGGGGGACCTTCCGCAGGAACATCAACGAGGGAAACGGGACCACGCGCTTCCGCTCGCGCTGGACCAGGTGCACGAGGACCGGAATCGCGATGGACAGCAGGCCGGCGAGCAGCAAGGGCGCGAGGAAGGTTCATCAGCGGGCCCGATCAGGCGCTCGCGCGTCGCCAGGTAGTGGAACAGGGCCTGGTCGAGCGGCATCGAGGTGTTCAACAGGCAGTAGTCGATACGGCTGTCCGGCAAAGCTCCGGCCGAGCTCCTTGACGTGGCCCTGCACGAGCGCCCGGTAGTCCTCGCGGAGGCTCTCGGGCACGACGGCTCATCCGATCGCCGGTCTCCAGGTCCTCGAAGCTCGCCGCCTCGTCGAACGGGAAGTCGATCTCGGCGGCATCCAGGACGTGAAACACGATGACGTCGTGCCCCCGCGCGCGCAGCGGGCGTAATGGCCGCCGCGACGCGGCCGGGCTCGTCGTACAGGTCCGAGATGACCGCGAGAATGCCGCGGCGCCGGAGCCGCTCGGTCAGGGTGAGCAGCGGGCCGGCGAGCGATCCCGGCCGGGGCGTCGCCGACACGGTCGAGCGCGTGCAGCGCGAACTCCAGGTGGCGCGCGGAGGGCGGCACGTAATCGACGACCGCCTGGTCGAAGGTGACGAGACCGACCCGGTCGCGCTGGCGATGGGAGAAGTACAGCAGCGAGGCCGCGAGGTACCTCCCGTAGTCGAGCTTCGAGACCGCGCCGCTGCCGTAGCGCATGGAGGTCGAGACATCGAGGGCGACCACGCAGTTGGCGTTGGAGTCCGCCTCGAACTGCTTGACGTAGTAGCGGTCGGTCCTCGCGAAGACGCCGCCAGTCCACGCGCCGGAGATCGTCGCCGGGCTCGTAGCCGCGGTGCTCCGCGAAGTCGAGCGAGAATCCGAGGTGCGGCGCGCGATGCAGCCCGTTGATGAACCCGTCCACGACCGTCCGCGCGAGCAGCTCGAGGTTGCGGATTCGCCCGAGCACACCGGGGTCGATGAAGCGCGCGCCCCGAATCGGTGTCTGCTCTCCCAACCGCGGCATCGTTACATCCCCGATCGCGGGACGGGCACCGCCGCGATCAGACGGTCGACGATCTGGTCGGTCGTCACGCCCTCCGACTCGGCATGGAAGTTCGTCAGCACGCGGTGCCGCAGGACGGGATGCGCGAGCGCGCGGATGTCCTCGAAGTTCACGTGATAGCGGCCGCTCATCACGGCGCGCGCTTTCGATCGCCAGAATGAGGTACTGGGCGGCTCTCACGCTGGCGCCGTATGCCACCCACTTCTCCACGAAGTCGAGCGTCCCCGACGGGTGCCTCCGGCTGGCGCGCACGAGCGCCAGAGCGTATTGCATCACCGGCTCCGACACCGGCACTCGCCTGACGAGCCGCTGGAACTGCATCAGGTCGGCCTTCCGCCACCGTGCGCTCGACCCGGGCATCCTGGATTGCGGTCGTCGTGCGGAGCACTTCGAGCTCTTCGTCGATCCGGCGGATGATCGATCACGATGTGGAACATGAACCGATCGAGCTGCGCTTCCGGCAGCGGATAGGTGCCTTCGAGCTCGATCGGGTTCTGCGTGGCGAAGACGTGGAACGGCTCGTCGAGCGTGTAGGTCCGGCCCTGGATCGTCACCCGGTGCTCCTGCATCGCCTCGAGCAGGGCCGATTGGGTCTTGGGCGGCGTCCTGTTGATCTCGTCGGCGAGCAGCACGTTGGTGAAGACCGGGCCGGGGGCGAACACCATGTGCCGCTTGCCGGTCTGCGGGTCGTCCTGAATGATGTCGGTGCCGGTGATGTCCGACGGCATCAGGTCGGGCGTGAACTGGATTCGCGCGAACTGCAGGTCCAGCACGTCGGCCATCGTGCGGATGAGCAGCGTCTTCGCCAGGCCCGGGACGCCGACGATCAGGCTGTTGCCTCCGACATACAGGGTCAGCATCACCTGCTCGATGACGCCCGACTGACCGATGATGATCTTCGCCAGTTCGCGAACGATCCGCTCGCGGCTCTCCTTCATCCGGTCCGCCAGCGCCACATCATCCTGTGATTCGAGTACTGGTTCGACGCGTTCGTTCACGCTCACGATGGTCTCCCGCGAAGGGGCGCCCGACGGCCGCCCGCCGGCCTGGCGCCGCGTGTCTGCCGACGGGGCTTCAGTGCGTCATGCCGTAGATGATGTAGTTCACGCCGAGCTTGTACGCTTCATTGTTCAGGTCGATCGGCATGAAGCCCGTGTCGGACCACTCCCAGTACTCGCCGACGTCGTTGTTGTAGTTGGCGATGAACAGCAGGCGCTTGGCGGGGTCGTTGTCGTTCATACGCCCCCATGAACACCGCCTGGCCACGGTCGTAGTACTGCTTGAAGTCGAGCGTCGCCACGTCGAAGAAGGAGTGGAAGACCGGGTTGGAGAGATCCAGCTCGACCATGCGGACCTCCGGCAGCACGCGCTTCATCTGGGTCTCGAAATTGTCCCAGTCGTTGCCGCGGAAGTCGTCGAAGATGATGAAGCCCCCCTTCGTCAGGTACGCGCGAAGGTTGGCGGCCTCCTGGTCGGTCTGCGTCCAGAACCCGGGCTCGGCCATGTAGGCGATGGGGTATTTGAAGAGATCCGGCGATCCGATCTCGATGATGTTGCCGCCGAGCGGGCCCGAATAGGGGTCGATCGTCGTGATCTCTTTCAGGATCTTCTGAAGTTGTGTCTCGGCTCGCGGGTAGTCGTGCGACCAGGGCGGGCCCTGGCCGCGGCCGCCACGCCGGCCGAAGCGGCCGCCTCCGAATTCGCTCGTGCTGACGCCCTCGTTGAATCGCAGCCTCGCGAAGACGAACCGCCCGTCGTAGGGCACCTGGCTCGGCGCGAACGCGGCCGGGTTCGACGAGCGATCGAGCTGGAACGGCTCTCCGCTCTGCTGGCCGAACCGCGACCCGCGCCCGGGGGGCTGGGCGAGGGCCAGGGTGCCGACGGTCGCGGAACAGGTGACGAGCGCAATCATCCGAGCGGCGTTCATTGTTTCTGCTTCTCCCGAATCGCATCGATTGATGCGAGCCAGCTCGATGGCCAGTTGTTCGAGCTGCCGATCGTAGTCGGCAGCCTCCATCTTGTCCTTCGCCGCCCGAAGCACGGCGATCTGCTCCTCGACCGAGATTCGCCGGGCAACGAGCGCGCGCAACTCCGGGTCCGCCGAGCCGGCCAGAAGTTCGGCCGCGCGTTCGCCCGACGCCAGGAAGATCGATCGCGCGAGCGCTCCGTCCGCTCCAGGCTGTCCGGCCGCCTCCGCCGCGACGCCGTCGCCGTTGTCGTCGAGCAAGGCGTGCTCGGTGAGCAGTTGACCATCCCGCTTGTAGAGTTCCTCGACGCGCCGCTTCGCGAACTCGAAGGCCTCGAGCATCGAGACGCGCCCGTCCTTGTCCGCGTCGGCCTCTTCGGAGGCCATCGCTTCGGCGAAGTACTCGCCAAACCGCGCCTGGTTGCGCTCGCCTTCCGTGCGCGTGGCCGTGATCACGACCCGGTTCGGCCCGGACAGGGCGGCGATGAAACCGCCGCTGGCGCTGGCGGTGTTGACGAACACGACCTGGCACGCCGCGAGCTTGCCGATGAGCGCGCCGAACTCCGGCGCCGTCAGGTCGGGCCCAGGCAGGTTGAACCGGGCGCCGCCGGTAGCGGACGCCCCGTGACCGATGAGCACGATGATCACCCGATCGCCCGGCCGGCTGGCTCGCGCAAGCCGGCCGATGGCCGCCTTCGATCTCGCTCCGCGTCGAGCGGCCCGACATCCGCTTCGTGTCCCGGGCGGGATCTTCACCCAGGTAGATCACGCTCCCGTCCGGCATTCCGTGCTTGTCGCGCGCGGCATCCACGAGCGTGACCGCCCAGCGGTGGAACATCTCCGCGTTCTCGTGATCGCCGGCGAGACCAACGATGACGAGCAGGTGACTCGCCTGCTGGGCGGAGGCCGCCATGGGCGCGGCCAGAACGAGCGCGGCTGCCAAGACGAGCCGCTTCATGGCAGCCCCGACCGCCGGCGGAGCATCCACTCGCCGCAAAGGCACGCGACGAGGAGCACCATCACCGCCGGGATGTTCCACAGGTCCTTTTCCTGGAGGCTCGTCACGCCGCGGCCGAGGTAGGTGATGTCGTCGGGCAGCGCCGCGACCGATCCCTGCGTGTAGAACCGGCCGCCGGTGTCCTCCGCGACACGCCGGAGCAAGGGGGCGCGCATGGCCGCGTCGAAGTACTCGGCATCGTCGCGCATCGCTCGAACGAACGCGCGCGCCGGGATCGCCGGTTCCTTTCCTTGCGCGGCCTCGACGCGGATTTCGTGCAGGCCATGCTGTTCGGCGACGAACGACGCCGTATACTCGCCATCCTTGTCGACCGACGGCGCAGTTTGCAGCGCCGTCTCCTTGCCGCCGGGTGAGATGACCTTCGCGCGGATCGTGGCGTCGTTGACGCCGATGAACCGGGAGTCGCGCACCGATCGCGGTCACCTTCACCGCCTCGCCCGCTTCGACGCGTTCCTGGTCGACCTCCACGCCAACGCGCGGCGGGCACGCCAGTCCACGAGCCAGCGCAGCAGGCGCCGCCAGAGCGTCTCGTGCGTCTGGTCCTCGGCGGACATCGAGGCATCCATCTGCCACGTCCAGACGTCCTGCACCGGCATCGCGATGACTTTGCCGGCGCCGTATCGCTGGTAGGCCAGGACCACCTGTCGTTCATGCGCGGCCGGCCCACCATCGAGCAGCACCACCGCGCCTGGCTTCACTCGCGTCAGCGGGTTCACCGTCGTGAGCGGCGGGAGCGATTTCCAGCGATCGACCGAGGCCTGCTCGGTCGGGCCGATCTGCGCGACCACGTGCGTCTGCCCGAGCACGCGTCGGCGTTGCGTGGACCTGGGCGACGAAGCTCTCCCCCGCCTTCGGACCGTCGATGAGGACCGGGAGCATTTCGGCGATCGGCGTGCCGGCGAAGCCGCCCTCGGCGAAGGTCCGGCGGCCGCCGAGCGCGAGCACGCCTCCGCCGCGGACGCTGACGAAATCCGCGATCATCCGAAGCTGGTCCTGGGTGAAGGCGCTGGCCTCGATGCTCCCCAGCACCAGCCCCTGGAAGGCGTAGAGTTCCTCGCGCGTCTTCGGAAATCCGCCGGCCAGATCGTCGGGCCGATCGATGTCGAGACGCAGGAACTTCCGATCGGCCGTCCGCTGCAGCGTGACGATCTGGAGGTTCTTGTCGTCGGCCACGGCCTGGCGCAGGAACTTCATCTCGAACCGCGGCTCGCCCTCGATGTAGAGCAGTTTCTCGCGCGAGTCTTCCACGCGCACGAGCGCGTCGCGCTGGTTGTTCTCCCGCACCTGCTCGTCGGCCTGCTGCGGGAATCCGGAATCGAATCACCCGCGGCCCCGCCTCGGAGAGCGGGAAGCTCACACGAATGGTGGCGGGCTCGCCGTCGGGCGGCAGCGCGATGTCCTGCGAAGCGATGATCTGCCCTTCGTCCTCGACGATGAGCGGTACCGTCCGGCCGGCATACCCGGTCTGCCCGACCAGCGCTTCCACAACGAGCGTCGTCCCCTTCAGGACGGCTGCCGGAAGGTCGATCCGGCCGACCTGGATGTCCCGATCGAATGCCGGCCGTCCGACGCCCACGGCGAACACCGGCAGGCTCGCGGCCTGCAGCCGGCGAACCGTGTCGGCCAGAGGAGATCGCGACGTATCGGCTCCGTCCGTCACGAGCACGATTCCGGAGGTGGGCAGGCCCGACATCGCCTCGGCGGTCCCATCGAGTGCCCGGCCGAGATTGGACCTGGTGCCGCTGAATCGGAGCGCCTCCGGACCCGCCGTCCGTTCAGAACTGGAGCTGAAACTGAAGAACCGCAGCGCGAAGCGATTGGCCAGCGCGGCCCGGATCGCGCTCTCGGCGCCGAAGTCGTGCTGAGCGGTTTCGCCGCGCGTCGACGCGGCGCCGTCCGCGATGCTCATGCTCGTCGAGTCATCGAGGAGCACCGCAAGAAAATTACGCTGAGGCTCGATCGTCCGTACGACGAGCACCGGGCGAGCCAGGCAGGCGACGACGAGCGCCATCACGGCGAGACGCAGCGCGAGCAGGACGGACCTGGAGGCCCGTCCTCCGCCGCGGCTCGATCGGAGGTACAGCCACGTCACCAGCGCGAGGGCGCCGGCCGTGATGAGCACGAGCAGCGAGGCCGGCACCGGGGGCCGAAATCCAACCGTCCCCTGCTGGTAGACGATCGGCCGGTACCGGAACGCGAGTTCGAAGAGCCACTCGAGCAGAGGACACCTCGAGCCGTCTGAAGCCAGGGGCCCGTCACGGGACCATACCACCGAGACGACCCGCACGTTTACCGGCGCGGCGGAGTCCTGCTCTCGGCCCAGCCAAGTGATTGAAAAAGGTACCCATTGCAGAATAGCACGCCGGAACGTCCGAAGTCCCTCGCCGGCTTCGGAGGTAGAATCGAATCTCAGACGTACGCCGGGTTTTCGTTGCTGATGTAGGCCGGGTCTTCGTTGCTGATGTAGGCCGGGTCTTCGTTGCTGATGTAGGCCGGGTCTTCGTTGCTGATGTAGGCCGGGTCTTCGTTGCTGATGTAGGCCGGGTCTTCGTTGCTGATGTAGGCCGGGTCTTTAGACCCGGCATGCGGGTGCGGCGCGTCGTCGGATCTAAAGACCCGACCTACGTCCGACAAAACGCATGGCGATGAAGCATTGTTGGAAGAGGAGGGGGTCGTCCGGAGCAGTTGGCGCTGCCCTGACGGCGGCGTTCGTCGTGTCGATGACCACGCCCGTCGCGATGGCGAGCAGCACGTCCGCGGCTGACGCGCCGCAGGGAGTCCGGCTCCCCTCCAAGCCGATCTTCGGCCCCACGACTCCGGCCGGTTCGATCGATTCCGCGGAAGCCCGCGCCCGGCAGGCCGCAGATGCGAAAGCACGCCTCGCGTTTGCGCGCGAGGCCGCGCGCCTGGTCGCGCACGGCAAGCGATCCGAAGCCGAGGCCCTGGCCCGGGCGCGCGGAGCCAAGGACCCGGCGGCGGCCGCCGTCCTGGGCAGCCTGCTCCTCGACGGCGGAAATACAGACGAGGCCCTGGCGATCCTGAAGCCCGGCGCAGAGGCCGATCCGTCGGGAGATGCGGCGCTCGGGTACGGACTGCTTCTGCAGAGCCTCGGCCGGAAATCCGACGCCAGGCGGGTCCTGGCGCCGCTCGCCTCGAGCTGGCGCCCCTCCAATGCCGCCGACGCGCTGCGGGCTGCCAGGGCCGCCCGCGCAATCGGCCAGGCGCGCACGGCGAATTCGCTCTTCCGCGACGCGCTGTCGATGCTGCCCGACGATCCCGCCATCAACACGGCCTGGGGCGACCTGTTCCTCGAGAAGTTCGACGCCGCCAACGCCATTCAGTCGTACCGCGCCGCGCTGAAGGTCGATCCGGAGTGGGCGCCCGCGCACCTGGGCCTCTCGCAGGCGCTGGCCCAGGAGGACTCGCTCGGCGCGGCGGCTTCGGCCAGGAAAGCCCTCGAGATCGATCCGCGGCTCGGCGATGCGCACCTCGCGATGGCGCGCGACGCGCTCGATCGCGATCGGCCGGTGGATGCCCGCGCGGCCATCGACCGCGCGCTGGCGATTAACCCGCGCCGCCTCGACGCGCACGCCCTGCTCGCGGGGATGGCGTTTGTCGGCGGCCGCATTCCCGACTACGAGAAGGAGCTGGCCGCCATCTTCGCGGTCAATCCGGTGTTCGGCGACGCCTACCGGGCGGTCGCGGACCAGGCCGCGGCTCACTATCGATTCGAGGACGCCGTCGCGCTGTTGAGAAAGGCCGTCGATCTCGAACCGGACAACATCCGCGCGCGGGCCGAGCTTGGACTGCATCTGTTGCGCGTGGGCGAGGAACAGGAGGCCCGGCGCATACTCGAGAGCGCGTTTGGCGAGGACCCGTACGACCTCGTGTCGCACAACCTCCTGCAGATGCTCGATACGCTCGACACATTCAGGTCGTTCGACGTGAAGGGCACCATCGTCCGGCTCGATCGCGACGAAGCGCCGGTCCTGCAGTACTACGCGCTCCCGATCGTCGAGCAGGCGATGGCATCGATGGCGGCTCGTTACGGCATTACGCCGAAGGGACCGGTCGTCGTCGAAGTGTTCCCGAAACACGATGACTTCGCCGTGCGGACGCTTGGGCTCCCGGGCCTGCTCGGTGCGCTCGGGGCGTGCTTCGGCCGGGTGGTGACGCTCGATTCCCCGCGCGCCCGGCCGCCTGGCACGTTCAATTGGCAGGCCACGCTGTGGCACGAGCTCGGCCACGTGTTCACGCTGCAATTGTCGCATCAGCGGGTGCCGCGATGGCTCACCGAGGGCATCTCGGTCTACGAGGAAGGCCGCGTGCACGCCGAGTGGGCGCGGGATTCGGAGCTGGCATTCGCGCACGCCTACGCGGAGGGCAAGACGCCGAAGCTCACGGACCTGAACGCAGCCTTTACGAGGCCCGACACGGTCGAGCTTGCGTACTTTCAGGGCTACCTGGTCGTCCAGTACCTCGTCGAGCGTTTCGGCGACGATGCACTGCGCAAGTTCGTGGAAGGGTACGGAAGGGACCTCGACACGGACGCGGCGCTCGCGGCGGCGACCGGCTTGGCGCTTGCCGAGCTCGATGCGGCGATGGATGCCCGGCTCAAGCAGCGCTACGCGGAACTTGGTCGATCGCTGCAAGTCCCGAAGGGAGCCGGGCTCGATCTGTCGAGCGACGTCGCTGCGCTCAAGACAGCCGCGTCTCGATTCCGCGACAGCTTCGCCGTCCAGCTTCAAGTCGGCCAGGCCCTGCTCGCGGGCGGCGCCCTCGAGGAGGCCGTCGCGCCGCTCGAGCGTGCGAGCTCACTGGTCCCCTCTGCGACCGGCACGGCCTCGCCGCGGGCCCTGCTGGCGGACCTCGCCGAACGCGCCGGTGATTTCCCTCGCGCGGCGCAGTTGCTCAAGTCGCTCGTCGCCGACGACCATACGAACGTCGATGCGGCCCGCAAGCTCGTCGTGCTGGCGCGCCGGCTCGGCGACCAGGACACGCTTGCCGCCGCGTACGACCGGATCGTGACCGTCGATCCGTTCGATTCGGCCGCGCATACGGCATACGGACGCCTGGCGCTCTCGCACCGCAACGCGGCGTTGGCGGTCCGCGAGTTCCGTGCGGCGCTCGCCTCCGGTCCCGTCGATGTCGCGCCGGCTCATTGCGACGTGGCAGAGGCGCTGCTGCTCGCCGGCAATCGGCAGGAGGCCAGGCGGGCCGTGCTGGCCGCCATCGATGTGGCGCCGACTTACGGGCGGGCCCAGGAGCTGCTGCTGAGGATCGTGGAAGGCAAGAGTCCGGACGGTCCTGCCATCATTCCGTGAGGGACGCGTGGTCTTCGCGCGCCCGGCGCACGAATCCCACCGAGCGGCTGTCGAGCGCGACGGCCTTCACCATCACCCAAATCGGCTGCCCGACCTGCAGGCGCAGCCGTTCCCACGACTCGCCGGTGATGAGCGCCCGGACGGTCGACCGCCCGAGGCTCACCGTGACGTCGACATACGGCCCGTCGCGGGCCAGCAGGCCGGCAATGACTCCCGGAAGCCTGTTGCTGATGCTGATGTCGTCCGGGCGCGACCTCGAGAGGGAGACGTCACGCGCTCTCACCCTCGCCCGGACGCGGACGCCCTCGGCAAGGTCGATGAGCGGAATCGTCAGCTCTCCATCTGCAAAGGCCAGCGTCGTGAGCTGATGGACCCGATTGTGGCGGGCCACGGTGCACTCGAGAACCGAGCCGGCCTCGAACCGCCCGAGGAGGTGCTGCAGGTCGGCGCGCGACATGATCTCGGCAAGCTCGCCGCATGCCGCAATCGCCCCGTCGGAGACGACCGCCAGCGTGTCGGCGAGGCGGACCACCTCGTCGAGCGAATGTGAGACGTAGATGATCGGCGTGTCGAACTCATCGCGCAGCCGCTCGATGTAGGGGAGGATCTCGGCCTTTCGCGGCGCATCGAGCGCGGCGAGCGGCTCGTCCATCAGCAGCAAACGCGGCTGCGCCAGGAGCGCGCGGCCGAGCGCCACGCGCTGCCTTTCGCCCCCGGACAATCCGTGCGGCCGTCGATGCAGCAGGTCGCGGATCCCGAGCACGTCCACGACAGGATCGAACGCGATCGGCCGATCTCCGGCGGGGCTGCGTTCCAGCCCGTACCGCAGGTTCCCTCTCACGGTGAAGTGCGGAAAGAGCCGGGTGTCCTGGAAGACGAGGCCGACGCGCCGGCGCTCGACAGGAATGTCGATGCCCCGATCGGCGTCGAAGAACACACGCGATCCGATCGCGAGGCGCCCGCTCTCGGGGCGCAGGATGCCGGCAATGAGTCCGACAATCGTGGACTTCCCGGAGCCGCTTTTGCCGAAGAGGGCGGTCACGCCTCGCTCCGGCAGGGCGAACTCCGCGCGCACCGAGAAGCTCCCGACGCGCTTGACCAGGCGGATCTCGATCATGCGCGCCCCAGGAGCCGGCGCACGCGGCGCTCCACCCACTCGGAGAAGAGGAGCGCGCCGAGCGCCAGCACGAGGGCGACGACCACGAGGCGGATGGCGATCCGGTCGCCGTCAGGCGTCTGGATCGCCGTGTAGATGGCGAGCGGCAGCGTGCGCGTTTCGCCTTCGACGTTGGACGCGAAGGTAATCGTCGCGCCGAACTCCCCCAGGCTCGACGCGAAGGCAACGATGCAGCCCGAGAGAATGCCGGGCAGCATCAGCGGAAGGGTCACCGTGAAGAACGCATCGACGCGGGACGCGCCGAGGGTGCGCGCCGCCAGCTCGAGCCCGGCGTCGACCGATTCGAGCGACAGCCGGATGGCGCGGACCATCAGCGGGAAGGACATGACGCCGGCCGCCAATGTCGCGCCGGCCGTCGTGAAGATCAACCGGACGCCAAAGGTCCGATCGAGCCAGCCGCCTATCGGCCCCTGCGTGCCCATGGTGATGAGCAGGAGATAGCCGATCACGACAGGCGGCAGCACGAGCGGCGCATGGACGAAGGCATCGAGCGCCTGCCTGCCCCACCAGCGTGTCCGCCCGAGGATCCAGGCGATGAGCACCGCGATCGGCAGGCTGACGATCGTGCTCGTCGCGGCCACATACAGACTGAGCCTGACGGCCTCGAGCTCGACAGGTCCAATCGGGCCGCTCATGGATTCAGGAACCCATAGGACCGGAATACCGCACGGGCCGCTTCTCCCGACAGGTACTGGTAGATCGCCCGGGCGCCGGGGCCGTCGTGCCCGGCAATGAGCACCATGGGGTAGACAATCGGGCGGTGGGAGGCGGAGGGGAACACGCCGGCGACCCGCACCTTCGCGCTCAGGCGCGCATCGGTGTCGTAGACGATGCCGAGCGGGACCTCTCCCCGCTCGACGAGCACCAGGGCCGCGCGGACCGAATCCGTGCTGACGATCCGGTGCTCGACGCCGGCCCACGCGCCGAGGTTGGTGAGCGCCTCCCGCGCGTATCTCCCGGCGGGCACGTGGGCGGGATCACCGATCGCGAGCCGGCCCCGTCCGAGCGGCGCGTCGAGCCTGAATCCCGGTTTGATCTCGATCGCCGTCGCGCGATCGGCCGGGGCGATGAGCACGAGGCGATTCCCGGCGAGCGCGACGCGGCTCGACGGCACGGTGAGGTGGCGGCGTTCGAGGTAGTCGACCCACTCCAGGTCCGCCGAAATGAAGACGCCGGCGTCCGCCCCCGATTCGATCTGGCGCGCAAGAGTGGACGATGCGGCCGTCGACAGGCGCAGAAGCTGCCCGGACTCGCGTTGGTAGCGCACCCGGATGTCCTCCATCGCCTCCGAGAGGCTGGCGGCGGCGAAGACCGTCACCGGAGGCTTCGCCGGGCCCTGGATCGATCCGATCGAGGCCGCGGCGACTACGGCAGTGAGAAGCAGCTTCATGCGTTTCGAAGGCCCGATCGCGGACTCGCGCTCATACTAGCAGAACCGTCCGGGCGGCTCATCTCCCCGGCATTGATGGCAGGCACGTCGAGGTGCCGTTCCCCCGATCAATCCGGATGCGTGCGGCGCTTGACAGCCCGAGCCGCAGCCCGGCACAGTAGATGATCTGGCCCGGAACGCGAAGGAGACGTCATGCCGCCCGTGATCGATTTCTCGAAGCTCTCGCTGCAGGACGCGCTGGATCTCGCCATCCTGATCGAAGAGGAAGCCAAGGAACGGTACGAGGAGTTCGCGCATCAGCTCGGAGAGCATCACACGCCGGATGCGGCGGCGTTCTTCAAGACGATGGCGGCGAACGAAACCCGCCACGGTGAAGACCTCTCACTGCGCCGCCAGGATCTGTTCGGAGACGCGCCGACCAAGGTCACCCGGGCGATGCTGTGGGACATCGAGGCGCCCGACTACGACCAGTCGCGGATGTTCATGTCCGCCCGCCAGGCGATGGACGTGGCGCTCGAGTGCGAGATCAAGGCCCACGACTTCTTCGACGACGCGCTCAAGTTCGTGAACGACGCCGACGTGAAGCGGCTGCTCGAGGAACTGCGCAGCGAGGAAAAGGACCACCAGCGTCTCGTAAAAGCGGCCATGGATCGGCTGCCTCAAACGGCCAGCGTCGGCGACCCGGACGACTACTCAGACGAGCCGGTCGGACACTGACAACCGGCCGCCGGCACTCGGTTGGCGGCCCCGCACGTGACACGCTCAGCGCCGGGCCGGCGCGCCACAGGTCCCTTCCATCGTGAGGTACACTGGCAAGTGGGGGCCCATGCCACTCGCCTCTGCCTCGCGCCTCGGACCCTACGAAATCCTCAACCTGCTTGGCAGCGGCGGGATCGGAGAAGTGTACAAGGCGGTCGACACGCGCCTCGGCCGTCACGTCGCCATCAAGGTGCTCTCGGGCCGGTTCGCGTCCGATGCCGGGCTCGTCCGCCGGTTCGAGCGCGAAGCCCGCGCGGCGAGCGCCCTCAATCATCCGAACGTGGTCTCGGTGTACGACGTCGGTCACGACGGCGGCGTCTACTTCGTTGTCTCGGAGCTGGTCGAGGGCGAGACGCTTCGCGAGCGGCTGAGCGCCGGGCCGCTGAGGGTGGCGGCGGCGAGCGACATTGCCCTGCAGATCGCCGACGGCCTCCGCGCGGCGCACGAGCGCGGCATCGTTCACCGCGACCTCAAGCCCGAGAACGTAATGGTCACGCGCGACGGGCGCGCGAAGATCCTCGATTTCGGCGTCGCGAAGGTCGAGACGACGTTCGCGGCGCACGAGGGCGCCACGATCGAACGCGCCGGCGAGCACCCCACGCAGCCCGGGGTGGTGATCGGCACGATCGCGTACATGTCGCCCGAGCAGGTGCGGGGCGACCAGGTCGATCATCGAAGCGACATCTTCAGCCTCGGCACCCTGTTCTACGAGATGGTCGCGGGTCGACGGCCGTTCGCGGGCCGGACCGCGGCGGAACTGGTGGCCGCAATCCTGCGGGACGACCCTCCCGGCCTTGCGATGGCCGGCCCGGCTGTCGACTCGGTCATCCGCCGCTGCCTCGCCAAGGATCGGGAGGACCGCTTCGGCACGCTCTCCGAATTCGTCGACGGGCTTCGCGGGCTGTCCTCGCCGGCCGGCTCCTCCAGCGAGGTCGCCCGGCCCTGGACCACAGTCCGCGCGCGCCTCGCGCAACCCGAGCGCACCATCGCCGTGCTCCCGTTTGTCGACGTCAGCCCCGGCGGGGACAATGAATACTTCTGCGACGGGCTCACCGAGGATTTGATTCACGAGCTGACCCGCGTCCGGGGGCTGCTCGTGGTGGCCTGGAATTCGGCCTCCAAGCTCAAGGGCCGCGCCGACGACGTGCAGGCGGTGGCGCGGCAACTCGGCGCCGGAGCGGCGCTTGTCGGCAGCGTCCGGCGATCGAACGATCGAGTCCGGATCACGATCCGCCTGGTCGACGCGGAGACGGGCGTGCACCGATACTCCCAGGCGTACGACCGGCAGATCCAGGACCTCATCGCGGTTCAGGAGGAGATTGCCCGCGAGATCGTGGACGCGCTCGCCGCCACGCTGGCGCTCGGCAGGGCGCCCGGCGCAAGCCGGCGCGCGGGAAACCCGGAATCCTACAACCTGTATCTGAAGGGCCGGTTCCACTGGAACAAGCGGACAGACGAAGGCCTGCGGACGAGCGTCGCTTGCTTCGAGCGGGCGATTGCCGCCGACTCGACCTCGGCGCTCGCGCACGCCGGGCTGGCCGACGCGCTCTGCCTGATGGCCGATTACGGAGTCCTCACCCCGCGCGAGGCCATGCCACGCGCGAGCGAAGCGGCGCTCAAGGCCCTCGAGCTCGATCCGCGATCGGCTGAAGCCCACGCCTCCTACGGCCTGATTCGCGCCGTCTACGACTGGGAGTGGACCGAGGCCGAGGCGTTCTTTCGACGGGCGCTCGAGCTCAATCCGGGGTACGCGACGGCCCACCACTGGCTCGGAGTCGACCTCCTCGCCGCGCTCGGCCGGTTCGACGAAGCGCGCGACTCGCTCGAGCGGGCGCACGAACTGGATCCGCTCTCGCAGATCATCCTCGAGGGATTCGGGTTCCTGCTGACCCTCGAACGGCGGTACGAGGATGCGCTGGCCGCGTTTCGGAACCTGCGCGAGCTCGACGGTTCCTTCCACAAGGCCTTCACGTCGATGGGACGGACCTTCATTCAGATGGGCCGTTACCACGACGGGATTGAGATGCTAAAGAAGGGCCGCGTCATGGTCGGCGAGGTGCCGAACATCCTCGGCGCCCTTGGCCAGGCGTACGGCCTGGCGGGCGAGCCCGAGCAGGCGCGCGAGATGCTCGGCCGGCTTACCGAACTCTCCAGGACGCGCTACATTCCCTCCAACACGATGGCGCTCGTCCATGCCGGTCTGGGCGAACAGGATGCGGCGCTCGGCTGGCTCGAACGCGGATGCGACAACCACGAGTTGCCGCTCGCGTTGCTGAAGGTGCATCCCGCCTATGATTCGCTTCGCGGCGAAGCCCGGTTCACGGCGCTGCTCCGGCGAATGAGGCTGGAGGGCTGAGAACTACTCCTTCTCCGCACCGTTCAACGGCGCGGGGGCGGTCAGCTCAGGCCAGACGATGCGCGTGAACTGCGCGCGCTGAAGTAACTCGCGGCCTTTGCCCCCGCGGCTCGTGATCTCGTACTTGGCAGTGCTGATCGTCTGCTGCGCGCCGCGGCTCGTCTCGACCGTCATCAGGTCGCGATCGCCCGCCGACGCCACGAATCCAAGCACCCGGTCCTCGCCGGGCTTGATCTTGATGAGGATGACGCCCCGGCCGGGACCAGCCAGGAAGTTGACCTCGTCGGCGCGGCACAGCATGGCGCGCGCCTGCGCGGTGGCCGCGATGATCGTCTCGCTGCCGTCGACCTTCACGACGCCCACGACCTCCGCGCCGTCCGCGGGCCTTGCGAAGCGCCGTCCGGCGCGGGTGCTCGGCTCGACGAACGGTTGAAACGAGAAGCGCAGGCTGTATCCGTCACTGGTCACGGCCAGCGCATGGACGGGCGGCGCCTCGCCTTCGCGCGTCGATTCGATATTCGCCGTGACGCGCGCGTCCAGGCTCACCGCGGCGATGATCTTCTCGCCGTCCTTGAACTTGAAGAGCCGTTGAATCGGTTCGCCGTACCCGGTCGAGGCGGGCACATCCACGATGCGGGCGGAGTACGCCACGCCGAAGTTCGTGAAGATGACGGCGGTCGCGCGCGTGCTCCCGGGAAGAACCGCCAGCACGCCATCTCCTTCGCGCAGCCGCGTCGTCGACAGGTCGCGCACTTCCTTCTGCCGCTTCACCCATCCGTCGTTCGACACGATGACGACGTTGTCCTCATCGACGATGAAGTCGTCGGCCGAGAACTCGACTTCCTCCGCCGACTCGATGAGCGTCCGCCGGGGATCGATCTTCGGACCGCCGTACTGTTTCACCAGCGCCTCGATCTCGTCCTTGACGAGCCCCCATCGCGCCTCTTCGCTCCGGAGCAGTCCCCCGATTTGGCGTGCGCGTTTGCGCCGCTCCTCGAGCTCGGTCCGGATAGCGAGGATCTCCAGCCGCGCCAGCCGGTAGAGCTTCAATTCGAGGATGGCGTCGGTCTGCTCCTCGTCGAGGCCGAACCGCGCGATGATCTTCACCGCCGCGTCCTGCTTGCCGTCCGACTTGCGGATGAGCTTGATGATCTCGTCGAGCAGGTCGAAGACCTTTTCGAGGCCCTCGAGGACGTGGATGCGCTTCTTGAGCGTCGCCAGCTCGTGCTCGAGCCGGTTGGTCACGACCTCCAGCCGGAAATGGAGGAAGTGCCACAGGATCGACTTGAGGTCGAGGCGCTCCGGCCGGCCCACCTCCGCGATCTCGGTGGGAATCAGGCAGGTGAGATTGACGGGAAACGTCGTCTGCAACGGCGTGTGCTTGAAGAGGTACGCCATCACCATCCGATCGTCGGCATCGCGCTTCAGCTCGAGCTGGATCCGCACGTCGTCGGTGGAGACGTCCCTGACGTCCAGGAGCGGCGGCAGCTTGCGGCTGGTCACGACCTCGGCGATGCGCTCGACGAGCTGCGACTTGTTCACCATGTAGGGGACGCTGGTGATGTTGATGGTCCGGCCCGATCGCGTCGACGCGCCCTCCTCCCAGGTCGCCCGCAGGCGGATGGAGCCCGACCCGGTCTTGTAGATCTCGCGCAGTTCCTCCTGCGAGTTCAGGATGTGGCCGCCGGTCGGAAAATCGGGGCCCTTGATCCACCGGCCGAGCTGGGCGCTCGTGAGATCGGGATTGGCGAGCAGCTTGAGGAGCGCCGTGCAGACCTCGTTGAGGTTGTGCGGCGGGATGCTGGTCGCCATGCCGACGGCGATGCCCGTCGCGCCGTTGACGAGCAGGTTCGGCAGCCGCGCGGGCAGGACGACCGGCTCGGATTTCGTGCCGTCGTAGCTCGGCCGGAACGGGACGGTGTCCTGCTCAATCTCCGAGAGCATTTCGTCGGAGAGCCGCGCGAGCCGGCACTCTGTGTAGCGCATCGCCGCGGGCGCGTCGCCGTCGAGCGATCCGAAGTTGCCGGATCCGTCGACGAGCGGGTACCGAAGGGAAAAGGACTGCGCCATCCTGGCGAGCGTTTCGTAGATGGCCGCATCGCCGTGCGGGTGGTAGCTGCCCATCACGTCGCCGACCACCTTCGCGCACTTGCGGTGCTTGACGTCCGCTGTCAGGTTCTGCTGCCACATCGTGTAGAGGATGCGGCGCTGAACCGGCTTCAGGCCGTCGCGCACATCGGGGAGGGCCCGCGCCGTGATCACCGACAGCGCGTAGTTGAGGTACTTCTCCTGCGCCGCCTCGTGCAGCGCCACCGCTCCGTCGCGATCGTCTCCGCCCGGCTTGCCGAGCTTCGCCGTGGGCGGCCAGCTCCCGCCCGATCCTTCGATCACGTCGAAGAGCGATCGATCGTCCTCTTTGCTCGCGGCAGACAACGGCGTGAACCTCCAAGAAGACCCTGTGCGATGGACCGCGGGTGAACTCCGGGCCTCCGCGGTAATGAGGGCGCCGGCTCTGTCTCGCGTCAGGAGACGTGCTCGCCCCAGGGGTCAGGGGCGTGGCCGAGCAGGCTCGCGAACTCGGCGAGGACCATGGCCGTCGCCCCCCACACCGTCTCGCCCTCGAGCGCGAAGTACGGCACGTCGAAGTCGGCGCCGTCCCGGGTCCGTTGCGTGCGCCGGTGGCGCGCCGGATCGAGCACGTCGCCGATTGGCACCTCGAGGACGCGCGCGACCTCGCTCGCCTCTGCGGCCATCTGCGGGCGAACGCGCGAGGTTCCCACGAAGGGGTGCAGGATGAATCCGCTGACGGGAATATGAACCGGCGTCAGCGTCCCTTTCACCGTCACGCTCGTCGGGTCGATGCCGACTTCTTCCTTCGCCTCACGAAGGGCCGCCTCCTGCAGCGTTTCACCCGGCTCGACCATGCCGCCGGGCAGCGACACCTGGCCGCTATGGAGAGGCAGATGGCCGGCACGAACCGTCAGCACCACGGTCGCGTCGCCGTCCTTCGGGTACAGGAGCAGCAGAGCGGCGGCGGGCTTCGAGTCGTCCGGCGAAAACGCCGGCTTCCAGCCGCGCCGCGGCCGCGGCGCCATCCGGGCGTGCGCATCCGCTCCGGGCAGATCCTTGATCCCCTGTTCGATTCGCCCGACCGCTTCGTCCCACGTCACGCGCTGCACGGCTCCTCGCCCTATGGTATCGCATGCCCGAGGCGCGGCCGAGCCGTGATCGTGCCTACAGGTCGTTGCCCGAGTACGACTGGTTGAACGACTTGTTGCAGAGCGGGAAGTCCGGAACGATGTTGCCGAGCAGCGCGTAGGAGAGCGGCGGCCAGTTCAGGAACGAGGGATCGACGACCTTGACCCGGTGCAGCAATCCGGCCGCGTCCGTCATGACCCAGTGGAGGATGGCGCCTCGCCAGCCCTCGACGAGCGAGAACGCCGGCTCGAAGGGCGGCAACGGGCCCAAGGGGACCGAGATGGGCCCGGACGGCACGTTGTTCACCGCGTCGCGAACGAGACGCCACGACTCACGGACCTCCCTCACCCGGATGAGTGCGCGGGCCCGGACGTCTCCCGCTGACTCGACCGGAACATGGACCTTCAGCTCCCGGTAGGCGGCGAATGGATGATCCCGCCTGGTATCGACGTCGATCCCGGATGCGCGGGCGACAAACCCCAGCACGCCGTGGTCGCGTCCGGTCTTGGTGAACAACTGGCCCGTTCCTTCGAGCCGATCCATGAGCAGGGTGTTCTCGAAGCAGATCGCGACGACCGAATCGAAGTCCACGGCGATCGCGGCCAGTTCCTCGAGGGTGCGCAAGTCGGGCGACGGGTCCTGCCGCAGGCCGCCGGGAACAATCGCGCCGCGCATCAGCCGGCTGCCGGTCAGCTGTTTGTTCAGCGAGAGCAGGCGTTCGCGCAGCCGGAGGCAGTGCGCCTGCGCGATGGCGAACCCCGTGTCGTTGGCAATCGCGCCGAAGTCGCCGACGTGGTTGTAGATCCGCTCCAGCTCGAGCAGCACCACGCGGAGGTGCCGGGCGCGCGCGGGCACCTCGGCACCTGCCAGCGATTCAACGGCCTGTGAGTACGCGAGCGCGTGGCCGATCGTCGTGTCGCCCGAGATTCGTTCAGCGAGCTCGACGCCGTCATCGGGCGTCCGCCCTTCGAACAGCTTCTCCACGCCCTTGTGCGTGAAGTAGAGGCGCGACTTCATGTCGATGATCGTCTCGCCGACCACGCTGAACCGGAAATGGCCGGGCTCGATGACTCCGGCATGCACGGGACCGACCGGGATCTCGAACACCCCCTCGCCGCTGACCTGGCCAAACGGGAATCCCCGCCCGTCGTCGTCGATCCGCGGCCGCACGGCGTCCTTCCGCAGCGCGAAGAAGTCGTCGGGCCAGAATCCGTGACGGACGAGCGGCCTCGGATCAGGATGCCCCTCGGCCGGGATGCCGAATTGATCGAAGATCTCCCGCTCGAACCTCGAGGCCGGGTAGTGAAACGTGGCGAGCGAGACGATCTTCGGCTCCTCGCCAAGCGGGGCCGTCGCGTGCACGAACCAGTCTTCAGTCTCCTGGGCGAACAGGTAGTGCACGCGGAACCGGCTGGAATCCGACGGCCGATCTTCCCCCACCATCGCGCGCAGCTCGCAGCCGAACTCCTGTCGCAGCAGCGCAGCGAGGGCGGGCACGCTGGCTGGAGGCAGCTCGAGGTGGGCCTGGTTCGCGCGCAGCACTCGCAGGCTGCCGCCGGCCAGGTTCAACGACTCATCGAGCCGGTTGCGAAGCAGTTGAAGCGTGTTCACCTGGAGACGATCTCCGCGCTCATCGAGAGCAATCTGAACACCGGTCCCGGCGTCACGAGGCCCAGGCAGAGGACGGCGGCCATCACGACGGCGAGCGGCACCAGGCCGAGCCGACTCCCCTCTTCGACCCGCATGCCGGACGGGGGATCGCCGTGCAGCATCCGGTTGAGGTGGCCAATGAGCGACACGAACACTACGAGCAGCAGAACCAGCACGACGGCCATGAGCACGTGATGCCCGCTCTGGAACCCCGCCCGCAGGAGCGCCAGTTCGGAGATGAACATCCCGAACGGCGGCAGCCCGACGATGGCGAGGATCCCCGCGGCGAACAGCCAGGCCGTCACGGGCATGGTCTGACGCAGCCCCGACACTCCCGCGACCTCCGAGCTGTGGTAGCGGTGGTGGATTCGGCCGCTCAGCAGGAACAGCACCGGCTTGGCGAGGCTGTGATTGAGCATGTGCAGCATCGCCGCGAATGCGCCGGCCGGGCCCAGCGCAACACCGAGGCAGGTCAGCCCGGTGTGCTCGACGCTCGAATACGCGAGCATGCGCTTGTAGCTCCTCTGCGAGACGAGGCTGAATGCGGCGATGCCGATAGAGAGCAGCGCCAGACAGATGAGCAGGGTGCTGGCGAAAGCCGGACCTGCCGAGATGTCGACGACCGCCTTCCACCTGATGATCGCGTAGGTCGCCACCGCGAGCAGGACGCCGGACATGACGGCCGAGAGCGGTGGCGGCGCCTCCGAGTGCGCGTCGGGCAACCACGTATGCATCGGCGCGAGGCCGGCCTTCGTCCCGTATCCGACGAGAAGAAACACGAACGCGAGGCGCATCACGTCCGGATGGAGCCGCGGCGCGGCCGTGACGAGCACGGTCCAGTTCAGGGCTCCCTCGAGCGATCCGGCGCGGTGCACGAAGTCGAAATACGCGAGCACCGTGCCGACAAACGCCAGCGCGATGCCCACCGAACCGATCATGATGTACTTCCACGACGCCTCGACCGACGCCTTCCCGACTCGCAGCGGGACGAGCATCGCCGAGGCGATCGTCGTCGCTTCGATGGCGACCCACATGACGCCCACGTTGTCGACCGTGACCGCGAGGAGCATCGTGAAGGTCAGCAGGTTCGACAGCACCACGAACTGCCGGACCTGCCGATCGCCGATCCCGTCCTCAGCCCCCAGCCCGGGGCCGAGCCACGCCGAGAGCGAGGACACCACCGTCACGCACAACGCCAGCAGCGTGGACAGCGCATCCGCGCGGAGGAATCCCCCGCCGAAGGTGGGAACCGTCCCGGCATCGATCGCCATCCACACGCCCACCGCCGCCCCGAGCGCCACGAGCGATAGCCATGCGGCGGCGCGCCTGGTCACCCCGACGGCCGAGGCCGGCAGCAGGCCGAGAAGGGCGGCCAGGAGCGGCGCGAGGAGCAGGAGGGGAAGGGACATGAACGACATCTGCATCCTGAACGCGGCGATCAGTGCTTGAGCTGACTCAGCTGCTCGACATCGAGCGATTCGAAGGTCTCGTGGATCCGGTACACGAACACCTGCATCACCAGGAACCCCATGAGCACATCCAGCGCGACGCCAATCTCGACGACGAACGGCACGCCGTGCGTGCCGAGCACCGCCAGCAGAGCCACCCCGTTCTCGAGCATGAGGAACCCGATGATCTGCGAGAGCGCTTTCTTCCGGCTCACGACAATGAAGAGGCTCACGAAGACCAGCCCCATGGCGAGCGGCATCCCGCTGCGCGTCGGCAGATCGCTGACCGCGACGAGCGGGCGCGTGACCAGGGACGCCAGCATCACCAGGATGGCCGCGACGAGCAGCGCGGAGGTCGTGTTCAGGTAGAGCCGCACCTCCGGCCCGCCGCCGAACCGGCGCGCCATCCGGCGCAGCAGGGCCGGAATCGCCACGACCTTCAGCCCGACGAGCAGCGCGGCAACCAGATACAGCTCCCAGCCGCCGCTGAAGAACGCGACCGCGCCGGTCACGACTGCCAGGACCAACGACTGCCAGGCGAACGCCGAAATGTAGGCGTGAACGCTCCGCCGCCACAGCACGATCAGGCCGCAGAGGAGGGCCAGGCTGGAACCGAGCACGGAGATCTGCGAGAAGGCGCCCACCTCTACCTCATGAGGAACGCGGAGGTCACCGCGAGCAGCGCGAGAACGAACGACGCGCTCAGCAGCTCGGGAACCCTGAACAACCGGAGCTTGGCCACGCGGATCTCGAGCACCGCAACGGCCACGCAGAGCACGAGGAGTTTCACGACCAGCGCGAGCGAGGCCACCCCGAGCGCGCCGGCCGACATCGACGTCGACATGCCGACGGGCAGGAACAGGTTCGCCAGAAGCGTGAAAAAGACGAACAGCTTGAGCGCAGCGGCCCACTCAATCAGCGCGAGGTGCCGCCCGGAGTATTCGAGCACCATCGCCTCGTGGATCATCGTCAACTCGAGGTGCGTCGCCGGGTTGTCGACCGGCAGGCGGCCCGTCTCGGCGAGCATCACGATGAAGAGCGACGCGAAGGCAAGGGCGTGACCGGGTGAGAGCGCGACCTCCGGTGACTCGATGAGGTGCCGGGTCATCTCGCCGAGATTGGTGGAGCCCGCGCCGGTCGCGAGCGCGAAGATCGCCACTGCGACGGTCGGCTCGGCGAGGGCGGCGACCGTCATCCCGCGGCTCGAGCCCATGCCGCCGAACGGCGAGCCGGGATCGAGCCCGGCGAGCGCGAGGAAGAACGTGCCGAGCAGCAGCAGGTAGACCACGACCAGCAGGTCAGCCGCCGCGCCGAGGGGAAGCGGTACGACGACTACCGGCACGACCAGCGTCACCGCCGCCGTGCTCGCGAAGACGACGTAGGGAGTCGCGCGGAACAGCCACGACGCGTTCGACGAGACTACGACCTCTTTCGCGAAGAGCTTCCGGATCTCCGCATATGGCTGCCAGACTGGCGCGCCCCTCCGGCTCTGCATTCGTGCCTTGAGGAGCCGGATCAAGCCAACGAGCAGCGGCGCCGCCAACAGGCAGAAGACGGCCTGGCCGAGTTCGAGCGCCCACGCGGTCATGGCATCCACCGGGCGGCGAGCAGGAGCGCGACGAGCGCCACGCACAGGTACGCCAGATAGAGGTGGACCGAGCCGCCCTGCAGCGCGCGGACGCCGGAAGCCACGCGGTTCACCAGCGTCAGGAACGGCGTGTAGAGCACCTTCGAGAAGAGCGGCTGCACCTGGTGCTCGTAGTTGATCGCGCGAATGAAGTACTTCGACTCGGGATGCAGCTCCACCGTCACGTCTTCGGTCGGGCGGATGATCTGGCTGAAGATGCGCCGCAGCGGCTCGGCGAACGCCGACGCGGTGTACTGCATGCGCGGAGTCTGCACCAGCCGTCCGCATCCCCACGTATCCGCGCGCCGGAGGCGGAACCTCGGGGCGAGCACGCGCAGGAAGAGCGGCACCAGCAGGCCGATCACAACGAGCCCTGCCGCGATGAGCGGGGGCGACATCTGGCCGAGCCCCTCGGGCAGGCCGGCGAGAAAGACGCCGCGCGCGGTCAGGCCGGAGGCCGCCTCGAATCCCGGCAGCCTCGATACGATCGTGCCGAGCCTCGGCACGACGAGAAACGGGCCGAGCCCGAGGGCCACACAGGCCGCGACGAGCAGGAACATCGCGGCCTGCATCGACGCGCCAGCCTCGATGGCGTGTTCGGCCTCGGCGGAGCGCGGGATCGCAAGGAACGTGATGCCGAACGCTTTCACGAAGCAGGCGGCGGCGAGGCCGCCGGTCAGCGCGAGGAGTCCGACCCCGATCGGCATCAGCAGCACGACGCCCGGCGCGGGGATTTGCGCGCCGCCGAGCAGCGCCTGGTACAGCAGCCACTCCGAGGCGAATCCGTTCAGCGGCGGCAGGGCGGAAATCGCCGCGGCGCCGATCAGGAACGCGAACGCGGTCCGCGGCATCCGCTTGATGAGCCCGCCCATCTCCTCGATGTTCCGCGTGTGCACGGCGTGCACGACGGCGCCTGCCGCCAGGAACAGCAGCCCCTTGAACACGGCATGGTTGATGGTGTGGTAGAGCGCGGCCACGAGCGCGAGCGCGGCCAGCAGCGGCAGGCCATACGTCTGGAACAGCATCGCCGCGCCCAGGCCCATGAAGATGATGCCGATGTTCTCGATCGAATGGAACGCCAGCAGCCGCTTCAGGTCGTGCTGCATCAGCGCGTAGAGCACACCGAAGAGGGCCGAGGCGGTGCCGAGCGCCAGGACGAGCACGCCCCACCAGGCCGGTCCGGTCCCCAGCACGTCGAAGGCCATCCGCACCAGGCCGTAGACGCCCATCTTGAGCACCACGCCCGACATCAGCGCCGAGGCATGGCTCGGTGCAACCGGATGGGCGCGGGGCAGCCAGATGTGGAGCGGGAGGATGCCCGCCTTGCTGCCGAATCCGACGAGCGCCAGAAGAAAAACGGCGCTGCGCACACTCTCCGCGAGGTACGCGCCGCGCAGGTCGGCGAACGACGCGGAGAGGTTGCCGTCCGAGAGCAACGCGAACATCGCCACGAGCGCCAGGAACCCTGCGTGGGTGACGCCGAGATACCAGTTCGCGGCGGAGACCGCGTCAGGCCGGTCGCGTTCCGCGATCACGAGCCCGCACGCCGACAGCGAGACCACCTCCCAGACGAAGAGGAACGTGAAGGGGCTGTCCGCCATGATCTGCATGCTCATGGCGAGCGCCAGCACGTTGACGAGCGTCCCCGCGGTGCGTCGCACCTGCGGAGACGCGTCCCGCAGGTAGCCCCAACCGTAGAGGGCGGCCGCGACGACGAGAAGCCCGATGACGAGGAGGAAGAACGCGCCGAGCAGGTCGAGCCGGAAGGCGAGCGGCGCGAAGACGAACCATGGGATCCGCACGACGACCGGCGCCGCGCCTGCGAGCACGGCGCCGCCAAGGACCAGGCTCGCAACCGCCGCCGCGAGCGTCGCGAACGTGGACACGGCGAGACCGCCTCGTCCCGGCCAGATCAACGCGATCACGGCGGAGGCCGCGTAGGCCCCGGCCATGACGGTGCAGAGGATCTCGGCCGCGCTCATGGCCTTGGCGTTCCGGGGGAGACGACTTCGCCGGCGGAGTTCCCGCGTGGCAGTCGTTCGAGCGCCATCAGGATGGCCCGGAGGATCGCGGCCGGCTCGGGCGGACAGCCATCGACCCAGGCGTCGACGGGGATGATCGTGTCCACGCTGCCCGCGACTGCGTAGCTGCCGCGAAACACCCCGCACGTCCGGGCGCAGTCGCCGACGCCGACCACGATCTTCGGGTCGGGCGTGGCCTCCCACGTCTTCCGCAGCGGAGACGCCATGTTCACGGTGACCGGGCCGGTGACGAGGAGCAGGTCCGCGTGGCGGGGCGACGCGACGAAGTGCAGGCCGAAGCGTTCCATGTCGAACACGGGGCCGGCCATGCCGCCGATTTCCAGTTCGCACCCGTTGCAGGAACCGGCGTCGACCTCGCGAATCGCCAGCGCGCGCCCGAAAAGGCGCCGGCTGCGCGCATCGATCGCGCGGACGAGCGTCACGGCCTCATCGTGTTCTGCGGACAGGGAGCGGGTGACCACGCCGGTCCGGATGATTTTCTTGAACAGGAGCATTAGCGCGTACGGGTCTCCCGGCGGAGTTCTCGGAGCAGGTTCTGCGTGCCGATGAGCTGGTTGTTGAAGATCTGGCGGGCCACCTCGAGCAGGTCGCCGATGAGGGGGTCACGGACGGAATAGCGGACCGTCGTGCCTTCCTTGCGGGCAACGACGATGTTCTTCGCACGCAGGATGGCGAGCTGCTGCGACATCACGGGCTGGTCGACGCTCAGGGCGTCCTGGAGTGCCTGGACGTTCCGCTCCCCGGCGACCAGGCGCTCCAGGATGCGGATGCGGATCGGGTGACCCAGGGCGCGGAAGAACTCGGACTTGAAGACCTGGAGCTCGGCAATCGGCATATAGCAATATCCTAATATTCGTTTATTCACACGTCAACCGCGTTGTCGTCCCCTGCCGCCGCCCCGCCCGGCGCCCGCCGGCGGCACGACCGGCCTGGTCTGTCGGTGACCAGACGCCTACGACACGCGTGCCACGACGGGGCATCTTGGCGCGCGTCCCGCGCGGATTCCGCTCCCTCGGACGACCGCTAACCACTAGCCCATCAACGCGTTGGATACAACACGCCCGGCAACGACCCTGGCACACCGCTTGCCACTCGCCAGGGTGACCGCTGGCGCCGCAGTTTCGCGACCGGCCAGAGTGAGAGATGTCGAGCAGACGAACCACGAAGGAGTGCACCCGATGAGGAAGTACACGATTGCTGCGATGGCCATCCTGATGTCGGCGTCCCTGGCCCTCGCCAATCAGGCCCCGAAGACCGCGGCCTCGCAGGCCAAGCCGAAGACCCACGTGGTCACAGCCGAGGTGGTCAAGATCGATGCCGCGGCCAAGACGATCACCGTGAAGGACGAGAAGGGCGTCGAGGCGACCGAGCCGGTCGAGGGCCGGGCCCTCGCGGAGCTCAAGACGCTCAACGCCGGCGAGAAGGTCCGGCTGACCTGCCGCGACAACGACAAGGGCGAGCACCAGGCCATCGTCAATATCCGGCCCGCCCGGGCGACAACGGTCGCCAAGGCCGCGAAAAAGTAGCAGCCGGACGCCGGCTCAGCCGCTTTGTCGCCCGGGTCGCGGATCCCCCTTGCCCCCGACCTCCTCGAACGCGACCCGGGCGACTTGTTTATCTCACCTCGCGGACCAGTCCCCGCCAACGTGGCACCCGTTCCCGAGCCACTCACGCCGCCTGTCGGCGGCCTTGCCGATCCGCAACCTGCCCGCCGACCCAAGCGTCCAACCAGGTAGGGCCGGCCGGATCGTCACCGGGCGGCCCACGGAGCTCCGGCAAGATGCCTATCCTCTCCCGCTCGTCGTCCGAGCCCGCGCCGTTTTCGCAGGCCCAGTCCGTACGAACACGTGACGCCGCGCTGCTCGATTCGTACTCAGCGGCCGTCACCTCTGCAGTCGAGTCCGTCGCGCCTTCGGTGGTCGCCATCGAAGTCGTCAAGCACGGGCGGGACGGATCGCGGCGTCGTTCGCGCGGCGGTGAGGTCGCCGGCGCGGGCAGCGGGTTCATCTTCACACCGGACGGATTCGCGCTGACCAACAGTCACGTCGCGCACGACGCCGACACGCTGCGGGTGACGCTGACCGATGGCCGGCGGCTCGCGGCCGAGCTCATCGGCGACGATCCGGACACCGATCTCGCCGTCATCCGGATTGACGCGCCGGATCTCGTTCCCGCCGAGCTCGGCGACTCGGACGACCTTCGGCCGGGCCAGGTCGCCATCGCCGTCGGCTGTCCGTTCGGCTTCCAGTGCACCGTCACCTCGGGCATCGTCAGCGCGCTCGGCCGTTCGCTGCGGGCGCAGTCGGGCCGCCTGATGGACGGGATCATCCAGACCGATGCCCCGCTCAACCCGGGCAACTCCGGCGGGCCGCTCGTGACCTCGCAGGGACGCGTGATCGGCGTGAACACGGCCGTGATCGCCATGGCGCAGGGACTGTGCTTTGCCATTCCCATCAACACGGCGAAGTTCGTCGCCGGGCGGCTCATCAAGGATGGACGGATCCGGAGGGCCTACGTCGGATTCGGCGGCCAGTCCGTGCCGCTGCCACGGGCCGTCGTGCGGTTCTTCAAACTGCCCCTTCGAACGGGGATTCTCGTCGTGACCACGGAGCCGGACTCGCCCGCCGCCGCTTCCGGCCTCCTCGAAGGCGACATCGTCGTTCGTCTCGGCGGCCAGCCGGTCGACAACGTCGAGACGCTGCAGCGCCTGCTGACCGACGCGAAGATCGACGTCGAGACGTCGCTGGCTGTCGTCCGCGGCAACCAGTTGATCGATCTGCGCGTGGTTCCCGCCGAGCGGCGCGGGTAGGCGAAGTGTCGCGAGCCGAGTCGTGCATCTTGTAGGGCGAGGGCTTCAGCCCCGCCGTACGCGCGGGCTTTCAAGCCCGCGCCCGTCGTCGCGACGCTGAAGCGTCGCGACACACGGCGACCCTGAAGGGTCGCCCTACACCTATCCGAATCGCGGTTCTCGATCTCGGACTACACCGTCGCGCCGGCCTTGCGACTGTAGTGCTCGGCCACATACTCGTCGACAAGCTTCTGGAACGCGGCCGAGAGCTCCGCGTAGCTGCCCTTGAGCGTCGTGACATGGCGCCCGTCGATGAACACCGGGCAGTTCGGGGCTTCGCCGGTTCCGGGCAGGCTGATGCCGATATTGGCGGCGCGCGATTCCCCCGGGCCGTTCACGACGCAGCCCATCACCGCAAGCGTCATCTCCTCCACGCCTTCGTACTGCTCGGACCAGGACGGCATCATGTCGCGGATGTAGGCCTGGATCCGTTCGGCGAGCTCCTGGAAGGTCGAGCTGGTCGTGCGCCCGCATCCCGGGCAGGCGGTCACGCTCGGGGCGAACGACCGGATTCCGAGCGCCTGGAGGATTTCGCGCGCGGCGTCGACTTCGTCGGTCCGGTTCCCGTTGGGCCGCGGCGTGAGCGACACCCGGATCGTGTCGCCGATGCCTTCGGCGAGGAGCACCGACATCGCCGACGCCGACCAGACGAGCCCTTTGGTGCCCATTCCGGCCTCGGTCAGCCCCAGGTGGAGCGGCTGCTGCGTCCGGCGCGCCAGATCCCGGTAGACGGCAATGAGCTCAGGCGGGCGAGAGACCTTGCACGAGATGATGATCTGGTCGCGCTTGACGCCGGACTCGAGCGCGAGATCGGTGGATTCGACAGCGGAGAGCACCAGGCACTCGCGGATGACGGCTTCCGATGAGAGGCCCAGTGAACGGTCCGTGTTCTCCTGCATCTTCCGCATGACGAGGTCCTGGTTGAGCGACCCGCCATTCACGCCGATGCGGATGGGCTTGCCATGGTCCACGGCGACCTTGCAGATCGTCGAGAACTGCTCGTCGCGCCGCCTCCCGGTCCCGACATTGCCGGGATTGATGCGGTACTTGTCGAGCGATCGCGCGCAGTCGGGATGCCTGGTCAGCAGGAGATGGCCGTTGTAGTGGAAATCGCCGATGAGCGGCGCGGTGCAACCCTGGTCGAGCAGCCGGCGCTTGATCTCGGGCACCGCGGCGGCCGCTTCCGGCACGTTCACGGTGACGCGCAGCAGTTCCGAACCGGCCCGCGACAGCTCGAGGCACTGCTGGAGGGTCGAGGACACGTCGGCCGTGTCCGTGTTGCACATCGACTGCACCGCGATCGGGGCGCCGCCCCCAATCATCAGGTTCCCGATCTTGACCCCGACCGTCTGATGACGCTCCACCATACTTCCGTCCCTGCCGGACGCCTGTATCGCTGGCCCGAACGCGCGCTTCCACGCCTCTGACTCGGACGCGCCGATCATACCATCCGCCCCAGAGGCGTCTCGCAGGGTGGCCGCTCGGTCAATTCCCTACAGCGCTGCTCAGCAATTCATTGTACAATCCCTACACTGCGACACGCTGACCCATAGAACCACCAGAACCATCAGGCGGGAGAATTCGATGACGAGACCTGCCCGACGCATGCTCTGTTCGCTTGCGCTCCTCGTGCCGGCTGCCGCGTTCTCGTACGCCGCGATCCGGGCGCAGTCCGGCGCCCCCGACGCGGCATCCTCCGGGAAGGCTGTTTACGATCGTTCGTGCGCCACCTGCCATGGTGCGACCGGCAAGGGCGATGGCCCGGCTGCGGACGTGCTCGATCCGGCGCCGCGCGACTTCACCCGAGGCGTCTACAAGTTCAGGTCGACCGCCTCCAGTTCCCTTCCGACCGACGAGGACCTGTTGCGCACGGTCGACGAGGGACTGCCTGGCACGTCGATGCCGGCCTTCGGCCGCCTCCTCTCCGACGCCCAGCGCCGGAGCGTTGTCGACTACATCAAGCGGTTCTCGCCGCGGTTCGCGGCCGAACAGCCGAAGCCGATCGCGGACGCCGCGGCGGCGGACCCGCCGCCCCCGGCCGATATCGCCGCCGCGCGCAAGGTCTACGAGAAGCTGGCCTGCGCGACGTGCCATGGCGAAGACGGCGCGGCAAGGGAAGAGCTGCGCGACGACTGGGGTCACGCGATTCGCTCGACCGACCTGACCGAGCCGTGGTCGTTTCGCGGTGGCCCGACCGCGCGCGACGTCCTGGCCCGGCTTCGGACCGGCATCGACGGCTCGCCGATGCCCTCCTTCGAAGGGACGGCGACGCTGAAGGAACTCACCGGCCTTGCCGACTACGTGGTCTCGCTGGCAAGGAAGCCGGTGTGGAAGATGAACGCCGCAGAAATCAAGGCGCGTTACGACCTCGAGTCGAAGCAGGCCGCTTCCAAGCCCGTCGAGCGCGGGCGCTATCTCGTCACGGTGCTCAACTGCTCGCATTGCCACTCGCCAATCGGCGCCGATGGCAGGGGGCTCCCGGGCATGCTCTTCGCCGGCGGGGTGAAATTCGACATCGCCCCATACGGGGAATTCGTGTCTTACAACCTGACGTCCGACAAGGACACCGGGCTCGGAAACTGGTCCGACGGGGAGATCAAGGCCGTGCTGACCAGGGGCACACGGCCGGATGGAACGCGGCTCCTGCCGTTTCCGATGGGGTGGCCGTCGTACGCGCGCCTGACCGAGGGCGATTTGAAGGCAGTTGTTGCGTTTCTCCGGACCATCCCGCCAGTCGCCAACAGGATCCCGCCGCCGAAGGCGCCGAACGTCTTTGCCTTCCTCGCGGGAAAGTTCCGCTGGCTGATCCTGAAGGAGGTCCCGGCCATGACGATCTCCTATGGCAACGCGGGCTCGGCTGGATCTGGCAAGGCTGCGGGAAACCAGGGTTACTGACGAGGTGAGGCCATGAAGCGAGTGCTCAAATGGGCAGTGATTGTCGCCGTGCCGCTCGCGATCGCGGGATTCACGGCGTTTCTCTACTTCATCCCGCCGCTCACCTCGGTGCCCGTCGAGGACTTCGTCAAGGGGGCCGATGCCGGCTCACCGGCCCTCGACGTCATTTCGGATCCCGCCGAGCGCGCGTTGGCTGAGCGCGGAGGGTACCTCGTGACGGTCTCGGATTGCCTGGGATGTCACCAGACGCCGGGTCCGAAGGGTCCCGATCCCACCCAGTTCCTCGCGGGCGGCATGACATTCGTGAACGCGGCGAACGGCCGGGTCATCTCCCGCAACCTGACCCCCGATCGCGCGACAGGCCTCGGGGCCGTCACCGACGAAGAGATCAAGCGCGTGCTGAGGAGCGGGGTCCATCGATCAGGGCGGCAGATGTCTCCGACGCTCATGCCCTGGGCCGGGTATTCCTCGATCACCGACGAGGATATTCACGCGATCATCGTGTATCTTCGCCGCCTCAAGCCGATCAGCCACTCGGTTCCCGATCCTGTTCCCGGCGCGGCGCTCCCGGCCGGAGTGATGGAGCAGGTCTACGCGGGGAGCGACGGGGGAAAGTCCTCGGCCAAGTAGGCGGCGATTCGCACGTCGCCGCGTGCGGGGCTCGTGACGACGCCCCTCCGTTCTGGTCTAATAGGCGCCGTGGGAATCCTGACCACTGGACAGCGGCACTTCCTGCTGTCCATCGCGCGCCGGGTCGTGCCCGAGTCTGCCGCGCTGACCAGCGCTGAGCAGGCACGGCTCCTCGAGCTGGTCGAGGACGGACTTTCGATCCGGTCGAAGTCGACACGGCGCCAGTTTTCCCTGTTCCTGTCCGTCATACGGTGGGCGCCGTTGTTCCGGTATGGGCGGCGGCTCGATCGGCTCGACGCCCTGCGACAAGACGCGGTGCTCCGGTCTCTCCAGGACGCTCCGATCCAAATCGTGCGATCGGGATTCTGGGGCCTTCGCACCCTGCTCTTCCTCGGCTACTACGGCCGGCCGGAGGCCGGGCCCCGCATCGGCTACCGGCCCTCGCCGCGCGGCAACGATTTCCTCCATGATCGATAAGGCGTTCGACATCGTCATCATCGGGTCGGGCGCGGGCGGCGGCACTGCCGCCAAGGAACTCTCCTCGCTCTGCCGTGACGGCATGCGGATCGCCGTGCTCGAGTGGGGCCCGAAACTGCGCGAGGAGGAATTCACCGGCCAGGAAGCGGAGATGGCCAGGCGGCTCTACTTCGAGGCAGGCGGCGTGCTCACGAAGGACAAGAGCGTGACGCTGGCGTTCGGACGGGCGTACGGCGGATCCACGGTCGTCTACACCGGGACGTCGCTCGCGATCTCCGAGCCAACGGTCCGGAAGTGGGATGTGCCGGGCCTCGAGTATGCGGACCTCGCGGCGCGATCGAGACAGTACCTCGCCGAGAACAACGTGCACCTGCTCGAGCAGGACCGTCTGAACGACAACAACCGGCTCTTCGCGGACGGCTGCCGCCGGCTTGGCTACCGGGTCGATCAGTTTCCGCTGAACTTGAAAGGCTGCCAGGGCGCAGGCCTCTGCAATCTCGGCTGCCCGAACGGCGCCAAGATGGGGACCCACCGCGTTCAGTTGCCGGAAGCCGAACGGAACGGCGTCACCGTCGTGACCAATTGCCGCGTGGACCGGCTCGAACCGCATCGCGTGATTGCGACCGTGTCGGATCCCGGCGTGGGCGAGCGGTCGGCCTGGCCGCCGGGCGACTACCGGGTGACGGCCAGGGCGGTTGTCGTCGCCGCGGGCGCAGTGAACTCGCCGGCGCTGCTCCTCCGGTCCGGATTCGGAGCGCTCCTTCCCGCTCTCGGCCGGTACTTCACGTGCCACCCGGCGCTCATCCTGGTTGCGCAGCACCCACGTCCCATCTCGAACTTCCACGGCCATCCCAAGAGCTTCTACTCCGATCATTTCGCGGAGAGCGACGGCTTCCTGCTCGAGACGTGCATGTACTTTCCGTTCGTGACGGCGAAAAGCCTGACCGGCTTCGGCCCGGAGCACGCCGCGCTCATGTCGGCGATGGACCGGATGCAGATGATCCTGGTGCTGGCGCTCGACCATTCCCGGCCCGAGAACCGGATCTCGATCGATCGCCACGGCCAGCCGGTCGTGGACTACACGATCTCGCCCGAGGTGCGGCGATCGCTCGTGGCCTCGATGCGCACGAGCGCGCGGATCTTCTTCGCTGCCGGCGCCGAGCGCGTGCATGCGCCGGCTGGCAAGCGCTTCTTCATCGAACGCGCGGACGCGGCCAGCATCGATGCGCTCATTCCGGAGGAAGGGCTCACGCTCGGTAAGGTGACGATTTCCAGCGCCCATCTGATGGGAGGCTGCCGCATGGGGCGCGGGCCGGGAGATTCGGTGACCGACGCGCAGGGCCAGGTTCACGGCGTGCCGTGGCTGTTCGCCGCCGACGCCAGCCTGTTCCCGGACTGCGCCGCGATCAACCCGTATGTCACCATCATGGCTCTGGCCGGCCGCGTCGCCGACAACGTCCGCCGCCAGTTGCCGGCGCTGGGAACATCATGAAGATGCGGGGAGCCGATCTCGTCGTCAGGGCGCTCGAAGACGAGGGCGTGCGGTTCACGTTCGGGATCCCGGGCACGCACAACATCGAGCTGTACGACGCGCTCGACCGATCGTCGATCGTGCCGGTGCTCGTCACCGACGAGCAGTCTGCGTCGTTCATGGCCGATGGCGTGTCCCGGACGACGGGCGGTGTCGGCGTCGTCAACGTGGTGCCGGGCGCGGGCGTCACCCACTGCCTGTCGGGCGTGGCCGAGGCGCTGCTCGACGGCATCCCGCTCGTGGTCCTCACCTGCGCCATCCGGTCGGATACCGGAAAGTCGTATCAGCTGCACGACGTGGATCAGGCGGCCATCCTCAGGCCTGTCGTCAAACGCGTGCTACGCCCGGAGAGTCCCGGCGAAATCTACGCGACCCTCCGCCGCGCGTTCGCGCTGGCGCGAAGCGGGACCCCGGGGCCTGTCGCGGTCGAGATCCCGGCCAACTTCTACCTCCTGACGCACGAACTCGACGGCGTCGAGTATCAACCCGAGGACGAGACGGTCCCGGTTGCCTCGGAATCCGACGTGCGCCGTGCGGCGCAGCTCCTGGGCGAATCCCGGATGCCCATCCTTTATGTGGGCTACGGGGCGCGCGGGGCGTCGCCGATGCTCGTGGAGCTCGCAGAGCGGCTCGGCGCCCCGGTGGCCACGACGATTCAGGGCAAGGGCGTGTTCCCGGAAGGCCACCAGGCGTGGCTGTGGAACGGCCTGGGGCCCTCCGCCCCGCCCTTCGTGCGCGACGCCGTCTCGGGCTGCGACGCGATGCTGGCGATCGGCTGCCGGTTCGGCGAGCTGGCAACGGCCAGCTACGGGTTCACGCCGCCTGCCGAACTGATCCACGTCGACATCAATCGCGACGTGTTCAACCGCAACTTCCCGGCGCGGCTCGCGATCGAAGCCGATGCGGCCGGATTCGTGGAGGCGCTGCTGCCGCTGCTGCCGCAGCGCACCGGCGATCATCCCGTGTTCGAGCGCATGCTCTCGGGCCACCGCGATTTGCGCGACACGCTGCACAGGGAGCGAAGCCGCGAGCGCGTCACCCCGGCCGTCTTCTTCGACGCGCTGCAGCGGATCGCGCCGCGCGCGATCTACAGCACGGACAGCGGCAACGGGACATTCCTCGCCATGGAGCTCCTGCGGCTCCAGGAGCCCGGATGCTTCATCGGGCCGATCGACTTTTCGTGCATGGGCTACGCCGTGCCCGCGGCCATCGGCGCGAAGCTCGTGAACCCGGACCGAGACGTCGTCGCGCTCGCCGGCGACGGCGCCCTGCTGATGACGGGCCTCGAGATGCTGACCGCCGCGGCCTACGGCATCGCGCCGCTCGTCTGCGTCCTTCGTGACGGCGAGCTCGCGCAAATCGCGCAGTTCCAGCGGACCGCGTTCAACCGGGACACCTGCAGCGTGCTGGCGCCCTACTCGGTCGAAGCGTTTGCGAACGGCGTCGGGGCCGACTTCGTGCGCATCTCGACCGATGATCAGGTCGAGCCGGAGCTCGGGCGCGCGTTCGACACGGTCCGGGCGGGCCGCCCGGTCATGGCCGAGATCGCGATCGACTACACCCGGAAGACCTTCTTCACGCGGGGCGTGGTGGCCACGACCTTCTGGCGCCTGCCGCTGGCCGACCGGATGCGGATGCTCGCCCGCGCGGCCGGCCGTCACCTGATGGATTGACTAAGGTACACTACGCGGCGTGACTCCCGGCGCCGCGTCCCTTCTTTCCATCATCGTTCCGGTCTACAACGAGTCGCAAACCGTGGCGTCGGTCATCGAGCGCCTGCTCGCGATCGATCTTCCCGTGCCGCGGGAGATCGTCGTCGTCAACGACGGCTCGACCGACGGGACCCGGGAGGCGCTCGATGGGGTTCCACCGCGTCCGGGCGTCCTCAGGATCGTTCATGCCGCACGGAACCAGGGCAAGGGTGCCGCCATCAGGCTCGGCCTCGCGCAGGCGAGCGGCTCGATCATCGCCATCCAGGACGCCGATCTCGAGCTCGACCCCGCTCAACTGGCCTCCCTGGTGGCGCCGATCATCGCGGGAACCGCGGACGTCGTGTATGGATCGCGCTTCCTCGGAGCGGGCACCCGCGCACCCTTCGTCACCGTTGCCGCCAACCGGTTTCTGACCGCGTTCACGAACCTCCTGTTCGGCGCACACCTGACCGACATGGAGACCTGCTACAAGATCATGAAGGCCGATGTGGCGCGGTCCCTCCGGCTCGAGGCGAACCGCTTCGATATCGAGCCCGAGATCACGGCGAAGCTGCTGCTTGCCGGCCACCAGATCCGCGAGCTGCCCGTGACCTTCCAACCCCGGTTGCGCTCCGAAGGCAAGAAGATCAACTGGCGCGACGGCGTACACGCCATACGAGTGCTGCTGCGGTTCCGGTTCGGACGCCGCCAGGCCTCCGGCGTCTGACCGTTCAACGTGGATCACACACCGACCCCGTTCCAGCGGCGCATCGAGACGGCACTCGGTCGGCTCTCGTTCGCGCTCCCAGGCTTTGCCTGGTGGCTGGCGATCGGCGTGGCGCTCTCCGCCCTCGCGATCGGCTGGCATTGGGGCACCTTCGCCGTCGGCGGTTCGGACTCGCACTGTTATGTCGCGCAGGCGAGGATGTTCGCCGCTGGGCGCCTGTCGCTCGACCCGCCGCTCGATTTTCCGGTCCCGTGGCCGAATGCCCCGGCCACCTTTGCCCCGGCCGGCTTCATCGCCAAGGCAACGCCGGGAGGAGAGGCGGTGCCGATCTGTCCCGCCGGCCTCCCCGTCCTCATGGCGGCAGGATTCGAGCTGGCCGGTGAACGGGGCATCTTCCTCATCGTCCCCGTGCTCGGTGCGCTCGCCGTGTGGAGCACCTTTCAGCTTGGGAGGCGCCTGGACGGTCCGATCGTCGGACTTGTGGCCGCCGCGTGGCTCGTGTGCAGTCCGATCGTGCTCTACCAGCTCGTTCAGCCGATGAGTGATGTGCCGGCCATGGCCTGGTGGATCGCGGCACTCGCGTGTTCGGTCGGGCCAAGGCGTCACCCTCTGCTCGCCGGAATCGCGGCGGGTCTGGCCGTGATGACGCGGCCAAATCTTGCGCCGCTCATCATTCCGGTGGGCGGGCTCCTGGCAATAAGCACGAGTCGGAGCGGGTGGTGGCGGCCTCTGGCGTGGTTCGCCGCCGCCGCGGCGCCGGGCATCGCGGCCGTCGCGGTCCTTCAGAACGCGATGTACGGTTCGCCGTTTCACTCCGGCTACGGCAGTGCCGGTGGTCTGTTCTCGACGAGTCACATCTTCCCCAACCTGCTCCGCTATCCCGTCTGGCTGTTCGAGTCGCACGGACC
The DNA here is from genome assembly GCA_963695795.1 of uncultured Acidobacteriota bacterium. Taxonomy (GTDB): domain Bacteria; phylum Acidobacteriota; class Vicinamibacteria; order Vicinamibacterales; family JAKQTR01; genus CAVOHU01. The sequence continues at coordinate 455,222 of CAVOHU010000007.1, forward strand.
GGTCGTCGCGCTGGCGCTCGCGGCTCCGTTCCTCTCCGGTCGCGTACGGGAGGTCCTTTGGCTCGCGGCGTTCATCGCCGGAGTAGCGGCGGCGTACTTGCCCTACACGGTGTTCGAGGACTGGACGTATCTCCGGTTCCTGCTTCCCGCGTTTCCGGTCCTGCTCGTGCTGGTAGCGAGGGTTGTCGTTCGCGCGGTGTCGGCGCTGCCGGAGTCCTGGAGAGTCCTGTCGGTCGCGGTCGTCATCCTGGCGATCGGATGGCCATGGATTCACTCCGCACGCGAGCGCGCGGTGTTCGAGCTCCAGTCACTCGAGCAGAAATACCCTGTGACCGGAGCATTCGTGCGAGACCGTCTTCCTGCTGGCGCCGTGATCTTCGCCGGGCAGGAGAGCGGCAGCGTCCGCTACTATTCGCAGCGTCCCACTCTCGCGTGGGACGCGTTCACGCCCGAGTCGCTCGACGCCGCGGTAGCGTACCTCGAGGGGCGCGGGATCGCGTCGTTCCTCGTGTTGGAGCGGTGGGAGGAGGAACAATTTCTCGTCCGGCACCGTCGATCGAGCCAGATCGGCGCGCTCGACTGGCCGCCCGTCGCCGAGGTTGGCAGCGCCGTGCGAATCTATCGCGCGGACGATCGGCGGCGCTACCTCGGCGGAGGCGACGTCCGGACCGACCACGTGTGGTTTGGCCGTCGCGGCGGCCGTTGATATCCTGACGCGAGCGCCCGGTCGACGCAGCTCCCCCTTCAAGCTTCAAGGCCCGGGCATCGAGGGAGACGATGGTGATCATCCGGTCATGGTAGATCCCAGGATCCAACGGGTCGTCTTCGACGCGACAAGCCGCCTGACGAACCACTTCCCGCGCTCCGGCGCGCGCGTGCTCGACGCCGCCGTCGGCCTGACCGCCGGCAACCGGGCGCTCTCGTGGGCGCTTCTGCGCGGCAACCTTCGCCGCATGCGCCGCCTCCGGTCGTTCCACCGCTTTCTGATCGTGCCCGACATCCACATCGGCGACGCGCTGTTTGCGCAGGCGGGGCTGACCGCCATCCGCGATTTCTTCCCGGACGCCGAGATCGACTTCGTCGTGAACTCCACGGCGTCCACCGTGATCGTCGGCCACCCGGAGGCGACCCGCGTGATTCCCTTGTTCACGGGCGGGCCGTTCCCTTCCGCCTCGGACATGGGCCGGCTTCGCGAGATTGTCCGCGACGGCGCGTACGACCTCTGCTTCAACCTCAGTCCGTTCATTCCGAACTCGGCGCTGGAGGCGCCGCGGCAAGTCCTGCTCAACTTCGAAACGCACGGCGCCGTCCTCGTCCAGAACGAACGGAACGGGACCGTCGTCAATCACTTCATGTACCAGACGTACCGGTTCCTCAGGGACCTGCTCTCGGCGGTGGCGCCGCCCGTTCGGGCCGAAGCGTTTGCCGGAGCGCGGACGGTCCTCGGGGACGAGGCCATCGCGGAGGCGGAGCGGTTCGCCGGCGACGCCGGCATCAGGCGCAACGGCCCGATCGTCCACTTCAACCCCGATGCGGCGACCCGCTTCACCACGATGCCGTTCGCGACCGAGGTCGATCTGGTCCAGCGGCTCGCGGCGCTGCGCGCCACGCTGCTCATCAGCGCAGGGCACACCTCGCCCGGGATCGGCGAGCGCCTGATCGCCAGCCTTCCGTCGGACCTCCGGCCGACGGCGCGCGTGGTCCCCGAGGATCTGTCGCTCGATGCGTACACCGCGCTCATCGATCTTTGCGACGTCTTTATCACCGGCGACACCGGCCCGCTCCACCTTGCCGCTGCGCGCCGATGTGCGCGGTCGGGTGCGCACGAGTTCCGGAACCGGACCGCGGTGCTGTCGTTTTTCGGTGCGACGACGCCGAGGATGTCGGGATACGATTCCTCGCGTCCCGGGTACTTCCCGGCGAACCAGGACGCGCCCTCGTGGTGCTACACCGCGGTGAGCCCGTGCCGGAACCTGACGTGCCTCAACAAGATGTTCAAGACCTGCGCGAAGGTTCGATGCTTTGAGGAAACCGACACCGCCGGCCTGGCGAGCCTCGTCGGCCGCTACATCGAGCGTCTCGGCGCGCCGTCCCACCGCTGATGGATTCCCTCCTGCTCGTCGCGCTGGCGTTCACCCTGGGATTCGTCGCGGCGATCCCCATCGGCCCGTCGCAGATCGAGATGGCCAAGCGCGCGATCAAGGGCCACCTCGTCTCGGCGCAGATGGTGGTGTTCGGCTCGGTCAGCTCGGACATCGTCTACGGCGTCGTCGCGCTCTTCGGCATCGCGCCGATTCTGGACATCCCTTCGGTGCTTGCGGGCTTTCACGTCGCCGGCGCGATCATCCTCTGGGTGCTGACGTGGATGACGTGGAGGGACTCGCGGAAGCCGCACGACGTCGACCTCCAGAACTCCTCGCTCAAGAGCAAGCGCTGGGGATATCTCACGGGGTTCTCCGTCGCGATGACCAATCCCCCGATGATCCTGTCGTGGCTGGTCGGGGTCACGCTCGCGAAACGGCTGGGCCTGGCGACGCCGCTCTCGGATACGGCCAAGGTGCTCTTCATCGCCGGCGGCGCGCTGGGACTCGGCGGGTACCTGACGGTGCTCGGCCTGGTGGTCTACCGCGTCAAGCACATGATCCCGGTCAAGGCGATCGGCACGATCTACCGCTGGCTGGCCGTGACGCTCTTCGTGCTCTCCTGGTTCTTCGTCTACGGCGCGGTCCGGTTCATCCTCCGCGGATTCTGATTCGACTCGCGCACGCGCTCTGGCCTACCTTCTCCCGGGCGCGAGATCCTCGTAGGTCGAGGGCCCCGATCCCTTCTTCGTCAGCCGGAACGCATCGACGAGCGTCCCGTCGATCCGGCGGCTCTCGTAGGACAGCGACCCGCCCGCGATCGAGATGACCTGGAAGGTCGAAAGGCCCGCGGCGGTCACGGCCATCAGCGGCTGGCGGGGCCCGGCCAGCTCGTACATCTTCGAGCCGGCGACGGCGATGGCGTAGATGGTCCCGCCTTCGCCTGTCACGGCGAGATGATCGCCGTTCACTTTGTGCGAGCGGCCGTACGCGTGGTCGTGGCCTTGAAGCACCAGGTCCACGCGGAACCGATCGTAGAGCGGCTGGATGGCCCGGCGCAGCGACGAATAATCGCGGCCCTTGCTGATCGCGAAGATGGGATGGTGCTGCACGACAACGGTCCAGGGGTTCGGATTCGAGGCGAGCACGTCCGCGAGCCAGGCGATCTCGGCGGGCCGGACGCGCGAACGCCGCGTCGGCAGGATGTCGTCGCCGGCGAAGGCCGAGACGTCGAGCGCGATGATGCGCACGCCCTGGTAGTCGACGTAGTAGTTCTGGCCCGCCAGCTCCGGCAGCGACGACGGACCATTGGCCGGAAGCGCGAAATGGAATTTCCAGAGCGGCGAGACTAGAAGCGCGCGGCCGACATTCAGCGCGGAGAGCCCACGGGGCTCATCGTGATTCCCGGGCACCGGGATGTTCGGGACGACCGGGGCCAGCGCCGACAAACCAGCCACCCAGTCCCCCCAGAGGCGGTCGTCGTATCCGTCGTCGACGAGGTCTCCCGCGTGCACGGCGAAGCGGGCGCCTGGCGCCGCGAGCCGGGCGGCATTGACCGTTGAGGGCCACACGTCGCGCAGCCCGGTCTGGGCGTCGCCGAAATAGATGAACGAGAACGGCTCCCGGCCCTCGCTCGCGGTGACGAACTCGTGCCACGGGCTCCATCGATTGCTGCCGCCGACGCGGTACATGTAGTGGGTGGCAGGCTGGAGCCCGTCGAAGTCCACCCGGTGCTCGACGACGCGCCAGCCGCGGCCAAGCACGACGGTAGCCGAGCGAGCGGGCACCGCTCTCACCGTGGCGTCTGGGGCGGGCGGCGACGTTCCCGGTGCGATCTGGCCCTGGGGCACCTCCGGCATCGTCGCGGTTCGCCACGTGATCGCTCGCGCGCGAGCGGCGTCTGCGCCCCATCCGATCATGACGCGGCTCGGATCGAGGCCCGTTCCCGCGACCGCAGCGCCCCGGCCGCGCCACGGGAACCCGCTGTACCACAGCGCGATTGCGGCAATGATCGCCGCGGCCAGGCAGCACAGCAGGACAACTCGGCGTCTCGAGCGCATTCGCGCAGTTCTATCACAAGTGACAGGGTCGATGGCTGGAGGCTGGGGGTCGCCCGATGAGGCGTGACCGCCGTGCGTCGCAGGGGCGACCCGGTGGGTCGCCCGCACGGGTTCAACCCGAGGCGCCCTTCAGTGTTGACCAGCCCGCCACCGGAGAACTAACGTTGCCGGAGATGCGAAACGGCGTGACCGAGCTCGTCTGTATCTCGTGCGGCAAGCCATACCCGGCCGGTCATATCCTGACCTGTCCGGTGTGCGGGCCAAGTGGCATCCTGGATGTCCGTTACGACTACGATCACGCACGATCCACCCTCACGCGCGACGCGCTGGCGGCCAGGCCCCGAAACCACTGGCGCTACCGCGAGGTGCTTCCGATCGACTTCGATGCGCCCGTCCCTCCGCTCAGCATCGGCTGGACGCCCGTGCACGAGGCGCCCGAGCTCGCGAGGCACGTGGGCGTCCACAGGCTCTTCCTGAAGGACGAAGGCCGGAACCCGTCCGCGTCGTACAAGGATCGCGCCAGCTCGGTCGGCGTGATCAAGGCACGCGAGTTCGGGTTCGACACCATCGCGTGCGCCTCGACCGGCAATGCCGCCTCGTCGCTCGCCTGCCTCGCCGCCTCGATGAGCCTCCGCTCCATGATCTTCGTCCCCGAACGGGCGCCGGAGCCCAAGATCGCCCAGCTCCTGATCTTCGGCGCCACGGTGTTTCGCGTGAAGGGGACCTATGAAGACGCCTTCGATCTCTGCGGCCGGGCGTGCGAGGCATTCGGCTGGTACAACCGCAACAGCGGCATCAATCCGTACCTCGTCGAGGGAAAGAAGACCGGCGGCCTCGAGATCGCGGAGCAGTTCGCGATCGACCCGGCACTGAACGGCGGGGCCGTTCCCGACTGGGTCGTCGTGGCGGTCGGCGACGGGTGCACGATCGGCGGGATCGGCAAGGGCCTTCACGAGGCGCGGCGGCTTGGCCTCACCCCTGCCCTGCCCCGCCTGCTTGGCGTACAGGCGGAAGGCGCCAGCCCGCTCGCGCGCGCGTTCGCGTCGGGCAAGGCGATGGAGCCGTCTCCCGCCCACACGCTGGCCGACAGTATCGCCGTCGGCACGCCCCGGAACTGGCGGCGCGCGATCGCGTGGACCCTCGCCTCGCGCGGCACGATGGTCACCGTCTCCGACGAAGAGATCCTCGAGGCGATGCGCTCGACGGCGCGCCTGGGCGGCGTGTTCGGCGAGCCGGCCGGCGTCGCTGCGGTGGCGGGGCTGAAGCGCGCCGTGGAGTTGAGGCTGATCCGGGAAGGCGACACGGCGCTGGCTGTCGTCACGGGCAACGGCCTGAAAGACACACAATCGGCCCTCCGGGCTGCCGGTCAGCCGCACGACATCGTGCCCAGCCTCGACGCGGTCCGCGAGGTGATCGGCGCTCGCTGACGCGAAGCCGCCCGAGGGCTGCCGGCGGCCGGTGACCTATGATTCTGCGAAATGCGGCCATCGTCTCGCTCGAGCCACCGGGCCTGGACAGGTGCGACCTCCGCATCGACCACGGCCTGATCGCCGCGAGGTCGCGGCGCTTCGCCACCGGACGGCGCGAGCCGGTCGAAGATCTTCGCGGACGCCTCGTGCTGCCGGGTCTGGTGTGCGCGCATACGCACCTCTACTCGACGCTCGCGCGCGGAATGCCGGCCCCGCGCCGGCGGCCACGCAATTTCCCGCAGATCCTCGAGCGCGTCTGGTGGGTGCTGGACCAGGCACTCGATCACGAGGCCGTCTACTACAGCGCGCTCGTCGGCGCGATCGAAGCCGCGCTCCATGGCACGACGACGATTCTCGACCATCACGCGTCGCCCAACGCGATCCCGGGATCGCTCGATGTCATCCGCCAGGCGCTCGCGGAGGTCGGCGTGCGTGGCGTCCTTTGTTACGAGGTGACCGAGCGCGGGGGACGCGCGCGCCTTGACGCCGGTCTCGCCGAGAACGATCGATTCCTGGCGGACAGCCGGAAGGATTTGCTCACACGCGGCCTGGTCGGCGCGCACGCATCGATGACGCTGGGCGAGGGCGCCCTCCGCGCCTGCGCGGAGATCGTCGACCGGCACCGGAGCGGAATCCACATCCACGTGGCCGAATCGGCCGACGATGAGCGTGACGCCCGGCGGCGGTTCGGGGAGGGCGTCGTGGAGCGCCTCGCGAGCGCCGGCCTCCTGAACTCGCGGGCGGTTCTTGCCCACGGCGTGCATCTCTCGCCGGGAGACCTCCAGCGGATTCGTCGCGCGAGATCCTGGCTCGTCCACAACCCCAGGTCGAACATGAATAACGGCGTCGGCGTCGCCGCGGTCGATCGATTCGGTCCACGCGCGGCGATTGGCACCGACGGTTTTCCTGCCGACATGCTGGCCGAGGCACGTTACTCCCAATTCAAGATGCGGGAACGTCTCGGGCCGGAAGGCCGATTCGATCCGCTCCGTCTGCTGTCGGGCGGGCACCGCCTCGCTTCGAGTATTTTCGGCGTGCCCATCGGCACGCTCACCCCGGGTTCCGCCGCGGACCTCGTCGTGGTGGACTACGCCGCGCCGACGCCCCTCGATCGCCGCACGGTTGGCGCCCACGTGCTCGGAGGCATCTCGCCTGCGATGATCAAGTCAGTCATGGTCGGCGGGCGCTGGATTGTCAGCGAGGGCCGGGTCCAGGGACTGGACGTGGAGCAGGTGCACCGCCGCGCGTCGATCGTGGCCGCCCGCCTGTGGAGGCGAATGCGTGGCTGAGCTGGTGCCCGTGCCGTTCGGTCAACTGGCCCGCCGATTGTTCCACGAGATGGGCCGGCGTCAGGCCGCCTTCGATCTGCCTTCCCGGAAGTTCTATCGCCCTGCCGCCGATCTCGATCTCGCCGTGAGGTTCGGCGGACTCGCGGCCGCCAACCCGATCGGCCCGGCAGCCGGGCCGCACACGCAGCTCGCGCAGAACATCGTGCTGTCGTGGCTCGCGGGCGCGCGCATCATCGAGCTGAAGACGGTGCAGATCCTCGATCGCCTCACGCTGACCCGCCCGTGCATCGACATGGCGACAATCGGATACAACACCGAGTGGTCGCAGGAGCTGAAGCTCGAGGAGTCGGCTCGCGAATACGTCAAGGCGTCGATGCTCATCGAACTCGTCGCCGCCTCCGGCCTGGCCGGCATCCCGGCCGATGGCGTCGTGTTCGACATCAGCGTCGGTTACGACCTGGCTGGCATCAGGAGCGATCAGGTCGTGCGGTGGCTCGAGTCGATGAGGCGGGCCGATACTCTCGTGGAGGAATTCCGGAGAGAGATCCCGCCTGAATTCTCCCGCTGGCGGGATCTCGAGTTCCGCCGGGAGATCTCGCAAAGCATCACGCTCTCGACCTTTCACGGCACGCCGGCCGAGGACATCGAGCGCATCTGCGAGTTTCTCATCGGCGAGCTCGGGTTCCACGTCATCGTCAAACTGAACCCGCCGATGCTCGGCAGGGAACGGATCGAGTCGCTGCTGCACGACGAGCTCGGCTACGACGACATCGAGGTCAACCCGGGCTGCTACGAGCGGAACCTGCCGTTCGAAGAAGCGGCGGCGATGGTCCGCCGGCTGCAGACTCTGGCCGCGTCGCGGCAGTTCACGGTGGGCGTGAAGTGCGGGAACACGCTCGAGGTTCTCAATAAGGGCCAGTTCCTGAAAGATCCGGTCCAGTATCTGTCCGGTCAGCCGCTTCACCTGCTGCACGTTGCGCTCGTGTCGCGCTGGCGCGACGAGTTCGGGGCGCGGTTGCCGATCTCGTTCTCCGCGGGCGTCGACGCCGCGAACGCCGCCGACTGCGTGGCATCCGGTCTCGCGGCGGTCACTTCCTGCACCGACCTCCTGCGGCCGGGAGGCTACGCCAGGCTCCCCCGCTACCTCACGAATCTCGAAGTCCGCATGCGCGAGCTCGGCGCCCGGACGATCCCCGAGTTCATCGTCGCGACCGATCGATCCGCCGGCGTGGCGTCCGGGCCGAGTTCCAGCGAGCCGGGCGATGGAAACGGATCGGTTGACGAAGCGATCGTGCGGAACACCCGGCGGCTGCTCGGCCGCGCGCTCACCGATGAGCGGTACCGCGCGCCGCGAAACCGCAAGCCGCCGCGGAAGGTCGGGTCGCACCTGGTGTTCTGGGACTGCCTCAACTGCGACAAGTGCATTCCGGTCTGTCCGAACGACGCGAATTTCATTTTGGATGTCGACCCGATCGATCTCGAGGCGCCCATCATCGAACTCGACGAGTCGGGATGGCGGCAGATCGCATCGCAGCGCTACGCCGTCCGGAAGCGGGCGCAGATCGCGACCTTCGCCGATGCGTGCAACCTCTGCGGCAATTGCGATGTATTTTGCCCGGAAGACGGCGGGCCGTATGTCGAGAAGCCGAGGTTCTTCGGGGGATTCGACGCGTGGCAGCGTTCGGCGACGACCGATGGTTTCGTGCTGACCCGGGACCACCGCGAGTGGCGCCTGACGGGTCGATTCGGGGACGTGACGTGCTCGATTGCGCACGTGCCCGACGCTCAGACGGCTGTGTTCAGGCAGGGGCCGGCAAGGGCCGAGGTGAATTGGAGGACGCACGCGGTAGTTTCCGCTGCGCTCGAAACGGGCGCGGCGGCCGCGCGGGCGGACTTCTCCTATTACCTGGCGCTCCGGCTGCTGCTCGATGCGCTGATGCGGCCGGACCGGGTAAACTTTGTGAATACGGCCCTCGTCGCCTGACACATGCCGACCGGACACGAGCGTTCCACCATCGAATTCAGCCTCAACGGCCTGCCGTTCACAGCCGAGATCACCCGCGAGATGTCGCTGATGGACGTGCTGCGAGGTCAGGCCGGCTTGATCTCGCCGAAGAACGGGTGCGCGCCGCAGGGGTCGTGCGGCTGCTGCACGGTGCTCGTCAACGGCCGCGCGCTCGCGTCGTGCGCCGTGCCGGCCCGCCATGCCGCGGGCGGGAGCGTCGTGACGCTCGAAGGGCTCGAGCCTCGCGAGCGCGACATCTTCGCGCGCGCGTTTTCGGTCGCGGCCGGGCTCCAGTGCGGATTCTGCATCCCCGGCATCGTGATGAGCGCGAAGCGGCTGGTCGGTCACACGCCCCGTCCGACGCGCGCCGAGATCGCGCACGCGCTCAACAACCACATCTGCCGCTGCACCGGTTACGTGAAGATCATCGACGCCATCGACCTGGCGGCGCGGGCGCTTCAGGGTGAGCCGCTGCCCGAGCCCGACTGGTCGGGCAAAGTCGGCACGAGCCTGCCCCGGATGGACGGCGAGCAGTTCGTCCTCGGCACGCGGCCGTACATCGACGACATGAGCGTGCCGGGAATGCTCCATGCCGCGTTCGTGTTCTCCACTCGGCCGAAGGTGCTCGTCAAGGCCATCGACACTTCAGTGGCCGTCGCGCAGGCCGGAGTTGTTCGCTGTGTGACCGCGCGCGACGTTCCGGGCGACCGCTTCCAGGGGCTCATCTACAAGGACTGGCCGGTCTTCGTCGCCGAGGGCGAGATCACGCACTGCATCGGCGACATCCTGGCGTGCGTCGTTGCGGCGACAGAGCAGGAAGCGCGGCACGCGGCGGCGCTCGTGCGAATCGAGTTCGACGAGCTGAAGGGCGTGTTCTCGCCGGAGGCCGCGCTCGAGCCGGGCGCGCCCCGCGTCCACCCCGGCCATGAGAACCTGCTGTCGCGTTCAGTCATTTGCCGGGGCGACGCCGAGCGGGCGCTTGCCGAGTCGCCGATCGTCGAAACGCGGACGTTCGAGACGCAGGTCATCGAGCACGCCTTCCTCGAGCCCGAATCGTGCCTGGTCGTGCCCGCTCGATGCGAAGCGGCACAGGAAGGCCTGAAGCCTGAAGCCTGGAGCCTGGAGCCTGTCGCCGCGTGCGCTCCGTTGGAAGGCCTGGAGCCTGAAGCCTGTAGCCTGCAGCCTGTTACATCGTCCGCTCCGTTGGAAGGCCTGAAGCCTGTAGCCTGTAGCCTGCAGCCCGTGTCCGTGCACGTCTTCTCCCCCGGCCAGGGCATCTTCGACGATCGCGCGCAGATTGCGTCGTGCCTCGGCCTGTCCCTCGAGCAGGTTCAGGTCACGCTGGTCTCGAACGGCGGCGCGTTCGGCGGAAAAGAGGACCTGAGCATCCAGGCCCAGGTCGCACTGGCGGCGCTCCTCACCGGCCGGCCGGTCAAGGCCACGCTGACGCGCGAGGAGAGCATCCGGCTTCATCCCAAGCGCCACCCGATGAAGCTCACCTACACGATCGGGTGCGACGCCGAAGGCCGCCTCACCGGGCTGCGCGCGCGAATCCTGGGCGACAAGGGCGCGTTCGCATCGGTCGGAACGAAGGTGCTCGAGCGCGCCGCGGGCCACGCCGGCGGACCGTACCGCGTGCCGAATGTCGACGTCGAGGCGCTTGCCGTCTACACGAACAACCTGCCGTGCGGAGCGATGCGCGGATTTGGCGCGAACCAGTCGGCCTTCGCGCTCGAGAGCATGATGGACATCCTGGCCGAGCGCGCCGGCATCGACCCGTGGGAGATGCGCTGGAGAAACGCCGTCGATGTCGGCGACACGTTCGCGACCGGGCAGGTCTTCGACGCGTCGGTCGGCATCAAGCCCACGCTCCTCGCCGTCAAGGACGCCTTCTACGGCGCGCCGCACGCGGGGATCGCCTGCGGCATCAAGAACGTCGGCATCGGCAACGGCATGGCCGAGCACGGTCACGCGTTGCTCGAGGTGGAAGACGATGAGCGCGTGACCATTCACACAGGCTTCACGGAGATGGGCCAGGGATTCTATACGGCCATGATCCAGTGCCTGTGCGACATGGCGCCAATCGACCCTCGGCGCGTGCGCGTGGAGGTCGACACGAGCTTCCCGACTCCGTGCGGCATGACGACGGCCTCGCGTGCGACCGTGCTCGGCGGGCGCGCCGTGCAGCGGGCCGCGGAGCTGCT
>CAVOHU010000008.1:0-543918 GCA_963695795.1 uncultured Acidobacteriota bacterium
GGAGGTCACATGATGAGTTCCGTTCCGACCGCCACCGAAGGCACGGCACAAGGTGGACACGTACCGGGCCGCCGGTACGAACCGACTGGCAGCGCTGCCGGTGCTGCTCACCGTCGACGAGGCCGCAACTTCTGCGCACGACGCGCCGCGCGATCTACGCGATGATCGAGCGGCGGCAGTTGCCGGGCGTCGATTCGCATCCGCCGGCGCGTCCTCCTGCGGGCCGACGACCTGCTACACTGGCTGGACCAGAAGCGCGCGTCATCGCCAAAGGAGTAATGGCGATGAGCGTCAAAGATCCGACCGTATCGACGCGGCGGCTGGGAGGTGGACATCACGCGTCCGCCTGCCGAACGGGTCGCGACAGACGAGAGCGCGGCAAGGCGCCCGGTCTCGTCGAAGTCAGCGGCCGTCCGGTGGGGCGAGGACCGCGAGCGATATCTGCTTCAGCACGGCGCCGCCCCAAGCCACGGAAGGAGGTGCCCACACTCGAGGAGTTCGCGCCGCGATTCCTCGACGGCTACGCTCGCGCGAATCGGCAGAAGGCGAGCGGAGTCGCGGCGAAGGAGATGATCATCCGGGTCCATCTCGCGCCGACACTCGGGACGAAGCCGCTGGACGCGATTCTCAACGAGGACGTGCAGCGGCTGAAGCACCGGCTGCTGAAGAAGGCACCGAAGACCGTCAACAACATCCTGACGGTGCTGAACGTGCTGCTGAAGAAGGCGGTGGAGTGGGACGTCATCGAGCGGATGCCGTGCACGATCAAGCTGCTGCCGGTCGCCGAAGCGCGTCGACGTCGGTTCTACGACTTCGACGAGTTCGAGCGGCTCGTCGAGGCGGCGAAGGACGACGGACCCTCGGCGCTACCTGCTCGTGCTGCTTGTCGGGCGAGGCGGGGTTGCGACTGCGGTGAGATGGTCGCGCTGGAGTGGAGCGACATCGACTTCGTCAAGCGGCAGGTGTGCGTGCAGCGGTCAGCATGGAAGGGGCAGGTCGCGTCGCCGAAGGGCGGCCGGCTTCGCTACGTGCCGCTGACCGCACGGCTCGCGGCGGCACTGCGCGACCATCGGCACCTTCGCGGACCGCTGGTGCTCTACCAGGACAATGGCACGCCGCTGACCGAGGGTCTGGTTCAGGGGTTGCGTGCGGCGGGCGGCGCAGACAGGCGGGCCTGTTCAACAACGGCCCGCACATGCTGCGGCACTCGTTCTGCTCGCACCTGGCGATGCTCGGAGCGCCGGCCCGGGCGATCCAGGAACTGGCCGGACACCAGGACCTGATCACGACGCAGCGGTACATGCACCTGAGTCCCGGCGGCGCTCGGAACAGCCGTTCAGCTGCTCGGATTCACGCCGCGAGCGTGGAGACATTTTGGAGACGGCGAAAGGCGAGATCCGTTAAGTTGCTTCGGTAGAACAGGTTAGTTGGCGGAGAGAGAGGGATTCGAACCCTCGGTAGAGTTTCCCCTACACACGCTTTCCAAGCGTGCGCCTTCAACCACTCGGCCATCTCTCCGCTTTAGAATCAACGAATTGCGAGCGGTCTGGACCCAGCTTAGCGCAAAACCGCCATTCACGCATATCCGATCCCAGATGGGGCGTAGTTCCGATCGGTTACTGACAGGCCGGTGAGGTCGTCGAGCAGAAATTGTGTCAGACCTCTCAATGGCGATCGATCACTTGCGGCGGTTTGGCACCATCGTCTCAGACAACCGGGGGTCGGTCGGCCGCAAGCAGTTCGCGAATTCTCCGCACCAGGGCTTCTCCGGTAAACGGCTTCTGAATGAATGCCAGGCCCGGCTCCAGGACGCCGTGCTGGACGATGGCCTCTTCCGTGTACCCGGACATGTACAGCACCCGCATGGATGTCCGACCCGCAACCACCTGCCGCGCGACCTCGCGACCGCCCGCGCCGGGCAGCACGACGTCGGTGAGCATCACGTGAATCGGACCGTCGTGCGCTTGCGCCGCAGCGATCGCATCCGAACCGCTTGACGCGACGAGGACGGTGTAACCATAGCGACCTAGCGTCTTCTCGATCAGCTCTCGGACTTCCGGCTGATCCTCGAGAACCAGTACCGTGCCGGTGCCGTGAAGCCCTTGAGTGTCTATTTGAGGTGGCGACATTTCCTCGCTGCTGCTCGTAGCCACCGGCAGATAAATCTTGAACGTCGATCCTTTTCCCAACTCGCTGTAGACCCAGATCGAGCCACCGCTCTGCTTGACGATCCCGTACACCGTGGCGAGACCAAGGCCCGTCCCGTGGCCGGTCGGCTTTGTCGTGAAGAATGGCTCGAACAGGCGTGCGCGCGTCGTCTCGTCCATGCCCGTACCCGCGTCGCTGACAGCGATCATGACGTGCCTGCCTGCGCTCGCGCCGCGATGCCGCGCGACGTACGCTTGGTCAAGATCGGCGTCCGCTGTCTCGATGAGGAGGCGACCGCCCTTCGGCATCGCGTCACGTGCATTGACCGCCAGGTTCATGATCACCTGGTCGACTTGTCCCGGATCGGCCCACACGCGCCCGGTCGCGGACAGGTTCATCACCAGGGTGATGTCCTCGCCGATGACTCGCCCGAGCATGTGCTGCATGCGCCGCAGCACGTGATTGAGATCGAGCACTTGCGGCTGAAGAATTTGCCTGCGGCTGAACGCGAGGAGCTGGCGTGTCAAGGTCGCCGCACTCCTCGTTGCCGCACGGATTTCGTCGAGATCGCGTCGCGATCGGTGGGACGGACCGAGTTCCTCGGCGATGAGGTCGGCGTACCCGCCGATCACGACGAGCAGGTTGTTGAAGTCGTGTGCGATACCCCCGGCCAGCTGGCCGACCGCCTCCATCTTCTGCGACTGCCGGTACTGCTCTTCGAGTTGCTTCCGTTCCGTGATGTCGAGGTGGCACCCGATCATGTGCGTCTGTCGACCGGTTGCGTCGTGCAGCACGACACCGCGCGTGTAGATCCACCGGAATGCCCCGTTTCTGTGGCGCATCCGAAACTCCAGCGCGTACTCCGGCCGCCGGCCATCGAGGTAAGCGCGCAGAGCACCTAGCACGCGTTCGCGATCGTCCGGGTGCAGACGAGTCTCCCATTCCTCATACTTGTTTGGGATCTCGTCCGGCTCGTAGCCGAGCTGCCGTTTCCATTCGGGCCAGAACTCCACCGTGTTCGTCGTGAGATCCCAGTCCCACGGCCCCAGTCCGGTGGCTTGCAGTGCCAGCTGGAACCGCTCCTCGCTGCCGCGGAGCACTTCGTCGGCGTGTTTCCGTTCCGAGATGTCCTGGACGGCGCCGACGGTTCGAATCGTCCGACCGTTCCGGTCCCGGACCGCTTCGCCGATGGCTTCCGCGTATCGAACGCCCAATTCAGGCACAGCCAGCCGAAACGCCACACGAGAGCCCGGATCGCCCCGCAGGATCCGGGCACGGCATTCCTCGAGAGCGGCCCGGTCCTCCGCGTGCACCAGCTCCATGAACTCGTCCCACGACCGCGAGCGTTCAGTCAGCGGCAGACCAAGGAGTTGACAGCTCTCCTCCGACCAACTCACGCGATTCCCGAGGACGTCGATTTCCCAGTACCCAAGATGCGCGAGGCGGGCGGCCGCGGTCAGTTTGCGTTCGCTCTCCTGAAGCGCCGCAGTCTGTTCTTCCATGGATCATCGCTCCTCATGCCGCTTGCGCACGGGGGACTTCTGCCGCGGGCAGCGTCCGACGCGCCGGTCGAAACATCCACGACACGATACCAGCGCCGAGCACCACCAGCGGCGCGAGAATCCTGCCCACGGGGTCGCCCGATGCGGCGTGCGACAGGGCCGCGCCGGTGAGCGTAAAGAACATTCCGGCGTACGCCCACTCCTTCACGCGCGGCAGGTCAGGTGCGACGATTGCCGCAGCACCGAGCAGTTCCCACGCGCCGAGAATGGTGGCGAAGTATGTCGGATAGCCGAGGTGCGCAAGGCTTTCCATTATCGCGGGTACTCGCATCAGATCTGCAGCGCCGGTCGCGCCAAGGGCGAGCGCCGCGAATGCAGTACTCGCCCAGTACGCTGCGTTCCTGACCGTCGATGACATGGTCATGTCCCTGGCGCCTGCCGCGTGCGCGTCTTGCGTCGTCGCCGTCGTCATGTGGTTTCTCCTCTCTCACACGACACAGGCAATACCGGTTCCAGCCGCGCAACGAAATGCAGCCTCTCTAACCTGTTGCCTGGCGGATGCTTGCGATAGCCGGATGAAACTACGTTCCCGAGTGGCGTGACGCCAGCCCGAACCGGTGCCTTCATTTCGTCACGTCCGCTCGCACCTCGAGCACTGACGAACACTCAACCAGCGCCGTTTTTCACGAGATTGTGTCCTCGCTGGCAGGTGTCGAGCGCCGGGCATGGCCCTTGCCGTGTCTCTCCGCGGAGTCGCAAATGTTGCGAATCATCACGGTGCAGAGCGGCGGCACCCATCGTTTGGAACTGCACGGGAGCATCGCGGGCGACTGGACCGCCGTGCTTGAACGGCACTGGCGCGAGATTCTGGATGCCGCGCCGTCTGCGAACGTCACAGTCGGCTTGTCGAACGTGGTGTTCGTCGATGCGGATGGGGAGCACTTGCTCCGGTGCATGGCGCAGCGTGGCGTGGAATTCGACGGTACCGGGTGCATGAACCGGTACGTCATCGAGAAGATCTCGGGAGGTATGTGATGACGACGATGCCTGGAGTGATGCCTGCGGTCGGTGGAGAATCTCGTCAATCGGCTACGTGGTCGATCGTGGTCAGTGTTCTGATGATGGTGAGCGGCGTGCTGGCGATGGCCATCCCGCCGATCGCCGGACTGGCCATCACCGTCATGTTCGGATGGCTGCTGATCGTGACGGGCGCGCTGCACCTCGGTTTCGCGTGGCGCGGGCACGGTGCCGCGAACGTCGTCGGCGAGATCGTCGTCGCGGCGCTGTACGCGGCGCTCGGGTTCTACATGCTGGCGCGTCCGGTCGCGGGTCTCGCGTCGCTGACACTCGGGATCGCGGCGTACCTCTTCGCGAAAGGCGTGCTCGAAGGAGTGATCGCGTTCAAACTACGGCCGGTGCCCGGAAGCGGCTGGCTGTTGTTCGACGCGGCCCTCACGATCGCGCTCGCTGCGATGATCGCGAGCGCTTGGCCGGCGAGCGCCGCGTGGGCTGTCGGCGTGCTGGTCGGGATCGCGATGGTCTCGAGCGGGTTCGCTCGGTTGATGGTCTCGACCGCCGTGCGTCGGCTGGCCGCGTAGCCGTGGATGTGCAGCCGAACGCTACGAGTGCGGCGGCGCCGAGCCGCCGCGCTCCGGCGCCGGTCGCTGAATGTGCAGGCGCCGCATCGTCGAGACGAGCGACGTCCGTTTGACGCCGAGGCGCGCGGCGGCGCCACGCGGACCCCCGATGACCCAGTTCGTGTCGGCGAGCGCTCGCAGGATGTGCTCGCGTTCGGCATCCTCGAGTGTCACCGGGGCCGACATGGTCGGCGACGTGGTCTCAAACTCGGCCCGCGAGACGGTCAGCACCGGCCCCTTCGACAGGATGACTGCGCGCTCGACAAAGTTCTGCAGCTCTCGAATGTTGCCCGGCCACGGCCATCGGCACAGCACGTCCAGGCTTTCGCGCGAGACCGACTCGATCGATCGGCGGAGCCGTCTCGCGAACCGCTGCACGAAGTAGAACACGAGGGGCCGGATGTCTTCGGGCCGTTCGCGCAGCGGTGGGACCCGGATGGGAAACACGTTCAATCGGTAGTACAGGTCGGAGCGGAACTCGCGTTTGCCGACCATCTCTTCGAGGTTGCGGTTCGTCGCGGCGATCAGTCTGAAGTCCACGCGGATCGTCCGCGTGCTGCCCAGGCGCTCGATCTCGTGTTCCTGCAGCACGCGCAGGAGCTTCGACTGCAGGTCGAGCGGCACGTCACCGATTTCGTCGAGGAACAGCGTGCCCTGGTGCGCGAGCTCGAAGCGGCCAATCTTCTGGGACAACGCACCCGTAAAGGCTCCGCGCTCATGACCGAACCATTCGCTCTCGAGTAGTCCGGCCGGCGACGTCGTGCAGTTCACCGTCACCAGCGCGCGGTTCCGCCGGTCGCTCGCCGCATGCAACGCCCGGGCGATCAGCTCCTTTCCGGTGCCCGTCTCGCCGAGCAGCAGAATCGTCGTGTCGGTCGCGGCCACCGTACGGACTTGGTCCAATACACTGCGCAGAGCCTTGCTCTCGCCGACGATCTCTTCGAACTGGTGGCTGCCGCGGATTTCTTCCTTCAGGTAGACGTTTTCGCGCGCGAGTTGCTCCTTGAGCGCGGCAATCTCCTCGAACGCCATGGCATTCTCGAGTGCGATCGCAATCTGAGCAGCGACCTGGCCGACGCGGTCCAATTCGTCCTGCGTGAATGGAACCGGTGTCAGCCGCCCCAGCGATAGCACTCCGAGGACCCGGTGAGGAGCCGACAACGGGGCGATGCAGATCCGCTTCACTCCAGAAGCCTGGACGTGCGCGTGCAGTGCTTCCCAGCCGGTCGGATCCGCGTTGTCGATGTCGATATCGACGACGCGCGATAGCCAGGTCTTGTACGGTTCCGCATCGAGTCGAATCGATGTCGACAGGTGTTCGGGCCAAGCCAAGGCTGTCGGATCGATTGCGAACGACTGCAAGCGACGTTCGTCGTCGACGAGATACAGGTTCGTGTGGTCGTGCGGGACGATGCGGTGAACGTTTGGCGCGATGGCGGCGCGCAGTTCGCCGAGGTCACGCTTGGTGACGACCGCGTTGGTGACGTCGAGCAGTGTTCGCCAGTGGTCGCGCTCCATGTGAAACCCTCGTTCCCGTCCCATGTCGGAAGCATCGTGACGCGAACTTACTGGCGTGCGCAAGACCCGGTGCCTTCATGTCGTCACCGCGCTCGCTCTGGCAGGTCATGGACCATGCGGCGCAAGTCGATGGTTCTCAGCCACATACCGTCAACGTGCGCCAACGGTACCGCCTTTGCTGCTACAGGCGAACGGGCAATGAAGCCCAGCTCGCAAAGGAGCAAGGTCATGAGCATGCAGGCAAACGTAGCGGTGAGGGCGGCGCGGACGGCGGTGTACGACAAGGTCGAGTCGCAGATCCACACGTTGGACGCGCAACTGGCGACGCTGAAAGCGAAAGCCGAATCGGCCAAGGCCGACGCCGAGCTCACGGCCATCGCGAACCTCGCGACGGCGAAACGGGCGCTCGATCAGAAGGTCGCCGAGTTGAAGGCCGCCGGCGAGACCGCGTTCCAGCAGGTGAAGGCCGACGTCGAAGCCCGCGTTGCGGAGTTCGACAAGTCTGTGCGCGCAATCGCGTCGAAGTTCAACGCGCGATAACGCACAGAACGCGAGGCCTGGTATGCGCTCAACTCCAGACTGAGGCGTTGTTCTGACGCGAGATCGCCGGCGGCCTCCCACGGAGTTCGGATGTGAAAGCAAGCCAGAGACCGGCGAGGCTCGAGGCGAGCGGCTTGATCGCCGCTCGCCGAATCGGTAATCAGAAACACTACCAGGCAAACACCGCCTCCCCGCTCTTTCCCGAGCTGCGAAATATCGCGCTGAAGACGGTCGGGCTCGCCGAACCTCTGCGCCATGCACTCAAACCTCTGTCGGCGTCCATTCGGGCGGCCTTCGTGTTTGGTTCCGCGGCCAAGGCGACCGACCAGTCGGCGAGCGACATCGATCTGATGATCGTTAGCGACACCCTCTCCTACGGCGACGTCTTCGGCGCGCTTGAGCGCGTGACGCCCGCCGTGGGTCGGAGGGTCAACCCCACGGTGTATACGAGAGCCGAGTTTTCAAAGCGCGCCCGGACCGAAAACGCGTTCGTGACGCGGGTGCTCGAGCAACCGAAACTCTGGGTGATTGGGTCGGACAGTGACCTCCCCGTCGCCTCTTGAGCGCCTCGCGGGCCCGGGAAACGTCCTCGCGAAAGAGCCTCTCAACGCGAAGGAGTTTGCAGGTCTTGTCCGTTCGGGCTTGGCGCGGCTGAAGGATGCAGAAGAGTCACACTGGGGTCCGCGTCTTGGGCCCGGCCACGCCCTTGACGAGCAGCCACACCGCCAGCACCACCTCGAACACCAGCATCGGCAGCCACACGAAATCGGTCACCGGTCCGCCAAGCAGGCCGGCGAGCTGAAGTGGGAGCACCACGACGAGCAGCACCGACGCACCGACTCCCAGCCAGGCGAGTGAGGCGGGGATCATCCGCCCGCGGAGGAGGAGCCACGAGAAGAGCGTGCTGCCCACGGCGAAGCAGACGGCGCCCGGTTCCCATGCGCCCATCCTGAGCAGGAACCCGCCGAGCACGTGCGTCGCGCCCGTATTCGACGGGTCCAGTCCGGCGTCGGTCGCGAGCCAGAGCAGCCCGAGCGTCCGCGCCACGAAGATGCCGGTGATGCCTTCGGCGACGCGGCAGGTCAGCCCGAGCATCGCGAGATCGGGATCCTGCTCGCGCGTGATGGCGTAGAGCGTCACGGCCAGCACGAGGGCGGAGAAACCCTGGAGGAGCGCGAGGAGCACGGTGAGGCGCACGCCGGTCGCGTGCTGGGCGATGGCCGCGAGCTTTGCCGCGGTCCCCTCTCCCCCGCTCGCCGCGCCGAAGAGGACCATGCCGGCGACGCCGGCCGCGATGTAGAAGAGGAACGTGAAACCGGCTAGCCGCGCGTTTGTCTTGCGAGTCATGTGCGCTCCGCGTCAGGTCGCTCGGGAAGAGTTGTCGCGCGAGGAGATCGGCCGACGGATCGTTAGACGGTGCCCGCCTGCGACGTGGTTCGCGTCCGAGCTCGCCCGCCAAGCGGGCGCCCCGCCCGGGTTGTGGTTGAGGGAGATTCGCGCGGCCCGCTCTCGACCGGCCCCGCGGTCAGGACTGATCCACGACCCGGCGATCCGAGCGGCGGCCGTGCGCGGCTGTGGACAGGGCGTCCACGAGATCCGGTCGTTCCCGGCGATCCAGCCGGCCTTCGCGCGCGGCTGCGAAAAGCGCGTCCACGAGATCGGCGCGGTGCCGTCCCTGGCGGATCTCGGCAGTGAGATGATCGAATGCCTGGTCGACCGTCAGCGCGTTCCGATACGGCCGCCTCGTGCACAGCGCATCGAATACGTCGACGACGCCCACGATTTGCGCGAGCAGCGGGATCCCGTCGCCCGATCGCCCGTCCGGATATCCGCTCCCGTCGCGCCGCTCGTGATGCCCCCGGATGATCGGCAGCGCGAGCCGCAGCGACCGGAGGCCCTGGCAGAGATCCTCACCGACGATCGTGTGACGCTTCATCAGGATGCGCTCGGATTCCGTCAGCGGCCCGGGCTTGAGCAGCACGCTGTCGGGCACCGAGATCTTGCCCACATCGTGCAGGTACCCCCCGCGCGACAGGGCGGTGATGTCGGCATCGCCGAGTCCCAGCCGGATCCCGACCGCCGCGCTGTAGCTCGCCAGCCGCTCGCAGTGCATGTCGGTGTAGGGATCCCGGGCTTCGACGGCCAGCGCCAGCGCCAGGAACACGGCGTCCGCGTTCTCGAGATCGTCGGTGGCGCGCTTCAGGAGCACGAGCGACCGCACGCGGGCGAGCAGCTCCAGGCTGTCGACCGGCTTGGTCAGGAAGTCCGACGCTCCCGCATCGATTCCGTGCAGCCGATCCTCGCGGCTGACGAGTCGCCGTGATGAGGACGACCGGGGTGAGGCGCGTCTCGGGCACCGCCTTCAGCCGCCGGCAGACCTCGAAACCGTCCATGCGCGGCATCACGACGTCGAGCAGGATGATGTCGGGGTGCGTGCGCCGCACCAGTTCCAGCCCTGTTTCGCCGTCGTGCGCGATTTCCACGTCGTAGCCGGCGCGAGTCAGCATCCGCGCCAGGGCGTTGGCGACATCCGGGGTGTCGTCGATGACGACGACGAGCCCCAGGTGGGCAGCCGGGCTCGTCACCGGGCTGGGCCCCGAGTTGCCGTTTGTCGGCCCCTCGGAGCGGGTCGAGAGGGGCACAGCATGATGCCGTTCGCGCACCTCCGAATCGTACCAGCATACGGGCCGGACCCGATCACGATTTCTCGGGCGAGACAAGCTCGAACTGAAAACAGTGTGCAAGTCTGTCGTTGTGCTGCGGCGTCTCCCCGGTAGACGGCGGATCCGGTGCACTGGATCGGCCTCAGCGACCGAACCAGTACGAAGGTCCCGGCTCCGGACATCGTCCGCTCAAGGTACGCTGTTCCGCAGCGCACTTGCCGTAGGCGAATCCGGTACCTTCTGTCCGCCGCGTCCCCCTCGGAGTTCGATGCATGGACCAGTTGCTACTGTCGAGATGGCAGTTCGCCTTCACGTGCGCCTTCCACTATCTCTTCGTCCCGCTGACGCTCGGCCTGGCCTGGGCGGTGGCGGCGATGCAGACGGCGTGGGTGATGAGCGGTGACGACACGTGGAAGAAGCTCACCCGGTTCTGGGGCAAGCTCTTCCTGCTGAACGTCGCGGTGGGCGTGCCGACCGGCATCGTGCTCGAATTCCAGTTCGGGATGAACTGGTCCGAGTATTCCCGGTTCACCGGCGACATCTTCGGCGCGCCGCTCGCGATCGAGGCGCTCGTGGCGTTCTTCATCGAGTCCACCTTCATCGGGCTGTGGATCTTCGGGTGGGAGCGCCTCGGGCGAACGACTCACCTGGTCTGCATCTGGATGGTGGCGATCGGCACGGCGCTGTCGGCCTACTGGATCCTGGTCGCCAACTCCTTCATGCAGCATCCGGTCGGCTACGCCGTGAGAAACGGGCGGCTGGAGCTGACCGACTTCTGGGCGCTCGCCACGAACTCCCACCTGATGGGACAGTTCCCGCACGTGATGGCGGGCGGGCTCGCTACCGGCGGCTTCTTCATCCTCGGCGTGAGCGCGTGGCAGCTCCGTCGCCAATCGGATCCAGCCAGCCGTGACGCCTTCGCGCGCTCCTTCCGGGTCGGCGCCATCTACGCGCTCCTCGCCACGCTGGCGGTCATCGTCGAGGGCCACACGCAGGGGCAGGCGATGGCGAGGAACCAGCCGATGAAGCTCGCCTCCGCCGAGGCCCTGTGGGAAACGGAGAACCCGGCGGCCATGTCGCTCTTCACGTGGGGCAACGAGCCGGAGAAGCGGGACGTGTGGGCGCTGCGCGTTCCCGGCCTGCTGAGCTTTCTCGCGCTCAACCGGTTCGAGGGCGAAGTGAGGGGCGTCAAGCAGCTGCAGGCCGAGTACGAAGTCCAATACGGGCCCGGCGACTACACGCCGCCCATCAAGTGGACCTACTGGACGTTTCGGCTGATGGCCGGCGCGGGTTTCCTCATGCTGGCGCTCTCAGCCTGGGCGGTGGTGGCCGTGTGGCGACGACGCCTCGATCGGCGGGTGATGCTGACGGCGATGATGGGGGCGGCGTTCCTGCCGTATGCGGCCAATACGATGGGCTGGGTTTTCACCGAGATCGGCCGGGTGCCTTGGATTGTCTTCGGGCTCCAGAAGATCGATCGCGCGGTGTCGCCGACTGTGTCGGGATCGAGCGTCGCGATCTCGCTCGCCGTGTTCGTGCTCGTCTACGGCGCCGTCTCGGCGGCGACCGTCCACCTCTTCAGGAAGTTCGTCCGGATGGGCGTCGAGGGCGGCCTCCATGGCGAAAGAGAAGCGACGTCCACGCCGGCGCGGGCGTGATGGGAGGGCATGCAGATCATGGATCTCAACACGCTGTGGTTCGCGCTCATCGCCGTGCTCTTCACCGGCTACTTCATCCTCGAGGGATTCGATTTCGGCGTCGGCATCCTGCTCCCGATCCTCGGCCGCACCGATGACGAGCGCCGCCGGATCATCAACACCATCGGCCCGGTCTGGGACGGGAACGAGGTGTGGATCATCACGGCGGGCGGCGCCATGTTCGCCGCGTTCCCCCACTGGTACGCGACGCTCTTCAGCGGCTTCTACCTGGCGCTCGTGATCCTGCTCCTCGTCACGATCCTGCGGGCGGTCGCGTTCGAGTTCCGGAGCAAGGACGCCCGGCCCGGGTGGCGATCGGCGTGGGACTGGGCCATCTTCACGGGCTCGCTGGTCCCGTCGCTCATCTGGGGCGTGGCGTTCGGCAATCTCCTGCGAGGCGTCCCGATCGATCCGGCAAAGAACTATGTCGGCGGCCTGCTCGACCTGCTGAATCCGTACGCGCCTGCTGACGGGGCTCACCTGCGCGGCCGTCTTCACGACGCACGGCGCGATCTTCCTGCACCTGAAATCCACCGATCCGATCAAGGCTCGGGCGGAGAAGGCGATCCGGACGATCGGGCCGGTGGCGACACTGCTCATCGTCGCCTTCGTCGCGGCGACCTACGCCGCGACCGACGCGTTCACGCGCCAGGGACTCGACCCGGGCCTCGTTCCCGTCCTCGCCGTCGCGAGCCTCGTCGGGGCCGGGGCGTTGGTCCACGCCCGCCGGATGGGCTGGGCGTTCGTGCTGACGTCGGTGTCGCTGGCGCTCGCGACGGGCACGATCTTCCTGTCGCTCTATCCGCGCGTGATGGTCTCCAGCCTGAATCCCGACTGGAGCCTCACGATCTACAACGCCTCGTCTTCGCCGCACACGCTTCGCATCATGAGCGTCATCGCGCTCGTGATCGTGCCGGTGGTGCTCGTGTACCAGGGGTGGACGTACTGGGTGTTCCGCCATCGCGTCGGCGGCGACACGAAGCTGGAGTACTAGAGGCGGCGATGCCGGATCTGAAGATCCGGCGTCGTCGGGTCTAAAGACCCGACCTACAAGAGGGTCGCCCGCATACGCGTCGCGAAGGCGGAAGACCCGACCTACGAGGGAGCCGCCCGCACACGCGTCGCCTCGTTCAGCGATCCCGCGCGATCTGGTCGAGCAGGCGGGGCGCCACGTTGGCCGATTCGGCGACGCAGTTGTTGATGGCCACTCCGCGAAACGAATTGCCGACGAGCACCAGGCCCGGGTGGGTCGCGATGCGCGCGTCGATGCGGACCAGGCGGTCGAGGTGCCCGACGGTGTACTGAGGAATCCCGATCGGGTGCTTGATCACCTTCGCGAATCCCGGGTTCGCCCTGACACCCATCGTGTCCGCCAGCGCGCGCCGCGCGATCGCAATCAGCGCGTCATCGTCGAGCCCGATCGCGTCGGGATCGTGCGCCCCGCCGAGCATCGCCCGCATCAGCACCGATCCATCCGGCGCGCGGCCGGGAAAGATGCTCGAGTCCCACAGGACGCCGAGCACGCGCTCCCCTTCTCCCCGCGGGATGAGAAAGCCGAACCCGTCGAAGGGCCGCGGCAGGCGCGCATGGTCGTAGCCGAGGCAGACGACGACCATCGGTGCGGTCGGGATCTCACGGAAGACGGCAGAGAGCTCGCTGTCGAACGAGGCGACGATCGAGGCGCTCGACGCCGCACCTCCCGCGAGCACGACGGCGTCGGCGTCGACGGCGTCTCCGCCCGCCACCGTCACCCGGAATCGCCGATCGAACTCGATCCGGACGACGGGCGACTCGAGCCGAAGTTCCTGGCCGAGGTGGCCCGCGAGCGCCTGAACGAGTGCCTCGGACCCGCGGGTAAACGAGGTCAGGCGGCCGAGCGGCGATCCCATCGCGGCCCCTGACGCCTTGCGGGCACTTCGTCGTGCCCGCATCGCCCGAAAGAGGCCACCGTATTCGGTCTCGAGGTCCCACATCCTCGGGAAGCACGCCCGCAACGACAGCTCGCGCGCATCGCCGCCGAACACGCCCGAAACCATCGCATCGATCAGGACGTCGGCGGCCTCGCGGCCGATGCGCCGCGTGGCGAAGGCGTGAATCGTCTCGTCGCCGTCCGGGCGGGGGGCGGCCCAAGGCTCGCGCGCGATCCTGGCCTTCGCGCGCCACGACACCAACCCGCTCGTGAGGAACCCGATCGGTCCGGCCGGCAGTTCGCGGAGCCGGCCACGATGGAAGATGTACCGGCGGCTCGCCCGCTCGCTCGCCGGGAGCAGGCTGCTCCCCAGGCCGACGTCGCGCGCGAGGTCGAGCGTGGCGGGGACGTTGTCGAGGAAGCCGTTCGGCCCGCACTCGCACAGAAATCCGCCGAACCGCTCGGTGCGGATGTTGCCGCCGGGGCGTTTGGAGGCCTCGAAAACCCGCACGTCCACGCCCCGGTAGGCCGCGCCGTTGCGCTGCAGCGCGCGCGCAAAGGACAGGCCGGCGATTCCCGCACCGACAATCGCGATGCGCCTCACGACGAACCGTTCAGGTGCCGCTCGACCAGTCCAGCCAGTGCGTCGATGAACGCGGGGTGCGTGTTGAGCGCCGCGGGCCTCCTGAAGTCGCGGATGCCGGCCCGGCGGGCCTTGTCCGCGAACAACTGGTCGACCTCGTACAGCGTCTCGATGTGATCCGACACGAAGGACACCGGGATGGCCAGGACGTCGTTCACGCCCTCGCGTCCGAGCTCCTCGAGCACTTCCGGGGTCCCGGGACCGATCCACCGGACCGGGCCCGATCGCGACTGGTAGCCGAGCACGTGGCGATTCGGCACGTTCAGGCGCGCCAGCAGGCCCTCCCGGGTCGCTTCGATTTCGCGAACATACGGGTCACCCTGCTCGACGATCCGCGACGGCAGCGCGTGCGCCGTGAAGAGCAGCACGACCTTGTCGCGCCGATCCTGGGGGAAGCCGTTGAGCGAGTCGCGAACCGTGCCGGCGAGCGCCTCCAGGTAGCCCGAATCACGGGCGTACGACCTGATGCTGCTGGCGACGAAGCGGTCCTTCCACTCGGGCCGCGCGAGGAGCCGCATCAGCTCGCGCTCCATCGATCCGGTGGTGGCCGTCGAGTACTGCGGATAGAGCGTCAGCACGACGAAGCGGCTGATCCCGTCAGCAGAGAGCCGCGCCAGCGTCTCCTCGGCGAACGGATGCCAGTAGCGCATCGCCACGTAACCGCGATACCGGCCGCCGTTTCCGTTGTTGAGCCGCGCCTCGAGGGCCGCGGCCTGGGCCGTCGTCAACGACAATTGCGGCGATCCGCCGCCGATCCCGGCGTAACGCCGCCGGACGATCGGACCGCGGGTCTTGGCGAGAAAGCGGGCGAATACCGGCTGCACCTTCGCCCCGAGGGGCAGGGGGATGATGTCCCGGTCCGAGAACAGGTTGGTCAGGAACGGTTCGACTTCATCGAGCGTGCCCGGCCCACCGAGGTTGGTGAGCACAATGCCGACACGTCCGTTCTGCTCCGCGCTCATGGCGACCTCTCATACCGTCCGCGAAAAGACCGGCGTCGTCGTCTGCCGCCGGAGATACCGGTCGAAGGTCATGCAGATGTTCCTCACGAAGAGCCGGCCGCGCGGCAGGACGCGGATGGCCTCGTCATCGAGCTCGGCCAGCCCATGGGCCACCGGGCCCTGCGAGAGCTCGTCGAGTTCCCGGGCGAAGTACGTGTCGAACGACACGCCGAAGCGGCGCGCCACCTCGGCGCGGTCGACCCGCATGTTGCACATGAGGTTCGTGATCACGAACCGCCGGATCCGGTCGTCCTCGTCGAGAAGGAACCCGCGTTCGACCGGGAACCGCCCCGCATCGAGCGCGGCGTAGTAGGTGCTCAGCTTCTTGACGTTCTGTGAGAAGGCGTCGTCCACGTCGCCGATGGCGGACACGCCGACGCCGACCAGGTCGTTGGCCGGCCTGGTCGTGTAGCCCATGAAGTTCCGGTGGAGCGTTCCGGCCGCCGCCGCGCGCGCCAGGTCGTCGCCGGGCACACTGAAGTGGTCCATCCCGATCTGCTGGTAGCCGGCGCCGAGGAACCGCGCCCGCGCCTCGGCGAAGAGCTCGATCTTCAGGGCAGGCGACGGGAGGTCTTCGGGCTTGATCCGCTTCTGATTGCTCCTGACCCACGGCACGTGCGCGAACGAGTAGACGGCCACGCGATCCGGCCGCATGTCGAGGACCGCGTCGATGGTGCGCGCGAAGGTCGGCGTCGTCTGCAGCGGCAGCCCGTAGATGAGATCGGCGTTGATCGAGTGGAAGCCCAGGGCCCGCGCCCGGTCGAAGAGGCGGCGCGTCTGGTCCTCGGGCTGCACGCGGTTGACGGCCACCTGGACCTCGGGCGTGAAGTCCTGGATGCCAAGGGACAGGCGGTTGAACCCGAGATCGCACAGGGTGTCGAGATGCTCGTCGCTCGTCACGCGCGGATCGACTTCGATGGCCACTTCCGCGCCGGGATCGATCTCGAACTGGCGGGTCACCTCCGCGTGAAGCGCGCGCATCTCTCCGGGATCGAGATAGGTCGGCGTGCCGCCTCCCCAGTGGTACTGGGCGAGGCGGCGGCGCGGGCCGAGCGCGCCGGCGAGCATCTCCAGCTCGCGGACCAGGTACTCCAGATAGCGGTTGGCCACCTCGTGTTTCTTCGTGATGATGACCGAGCAGCCGCAGAACGAGCAGCGTTCCTCGCAGAACGGCAGGTGTATGTACAGCGACAGCGGCGCGCCCCTTCGGGCCGATGCGCGGGCGAGCTGCCGCCGGTAGGCGGTCTCGTCGAACGCATCGGTGAATTCGACGGCCGTGGGATACGACGTGTAGCGGGGGCCCGGGCGGTCGTACTTCGACAGCAGCGCGATCGTCGTCGCCCGCTCGTCCTCCGGCACCGGCGCAACGTCCCGGGCAGTGACGGCGGTCAGCATGGGGTCGCTCCTGACGAGAACTCGTGCACGGCATCCACGAGCACGCGCGCGTGATCGGGAGGGGTCCCGGGCAGGATGCCGTGCCCGAGATTGAAGATGTGGCCGATCGAGGCGGACGCGCGGCCAGTTCCCGGGCCTGTGTCGCCCGCGGCCGCGTCACGCAGCACGCCGGCGGCGCGCTGGCGGATGATCGACGGCGGCGCCATCAGGATAGTCGGGTCGAGGTTGCCCTGGACCGCGACCGAGGGACCGAGCGCCCGGCGGGCAGCGCGCAGATCGACTCTCCAGTCGACGCCGACGACGTCGGCGCCGATGGCGCGGCAGCGGTCGAGGCTCCCGGCCGCGTCGCCGGCGTAGTAGATGAACGGCACGGCGCCGCTCTTCTCGCCCCTGCGCTCCACGATTCCGTCGAACACGCGTCGCGCCGGGCTCGCGGCCAGCTCCTCGAAGTCGGAGGGCGGCAGGATGCCCGCCCACGTGTCGAAGAGCATCACGGCCTGGGCGCCGGCGTCGATCTGGGCGGCGAGATAGGCGGCCACCGCGTCGGCGCAGCGGTTGACCAGCTCGCGCGCGGCCGACGGGTCGTTCCACAGCAGGCCCTTCGTGGCCAGAAACGATCGCGACGAGCCGCCCTCGACGAGGTAGGTCGCCATCGTGAAGGGTGCGCCGGCAAATCCGATGAGCGCCACGCCGCGAGGCAGCCGCTCGCGGAGCTGTCTGATCGTGTCCATGACGAACGGGGTGGACTCGTAGGGGTCCGGCACGCGAAGTCGTTCAATGTCGGCGCGCGTCCGGACGGGCGTGGCGATGGAGGGAGAGGGACTGAACTGAACGTCGACACCCATCCCCGGCAGCGGGATCAGGATGTCGGAGAAGAGTATGGCCGCGTCGACACCCAGCCTTCGGACCGGCTGCAGCGTCAGCTCGCTCGCCAGGTCGGGCGTCCGGCACGTGGTGAGAAAGTCGTAGCGCTCGCGCACGGCGCGATACTCGGGGAGGTACCGCCCGGCCTGCCTCATGATCCAGATGGGCGTGCGCTCGACCTGCTCCTTCAGGCAGGCGCGGAGGAAGAGCGGCTCGGTGCCGATCGCGGTTCGGATGATCGTCTCAGGGGCCACAACGACTCCACTGCCCGCGTCACGCCAGCAGGCGGGCAGCATCCTTCGCGAAGTAGGTCAGGATGATGTCGGCGCCCGCGCGGCGGATGCAGGTCAGCAGCTCCTGCATCACGCGCGCCTCGTCGATCCATCCGCGGGCCGCGGCGGCCTTCACCATCGAGTACTCGCCCGACACGTTGTAGGCCGCGACCGGGACGCCGAAGCGCGCCTTCACGCGCTCGACGACGTCGAGATACGCCATCGCGGGCTTCACCATCACCACGTCGGCGCCCTCCTCGAGATCCGCCGCGACCTCGCGCAGGGCTTCGTCTCCGTTCGCAGGGTCCATCTGGTAGCCCCGGCGATCGCCGAAGGAGGGCGCCGATCCGGCCGCCTCGCGGAACGGGCCGTAGAACCCCGACGCATACTTCGCGGCGTAGGAGACGATGACGACCTCCGAGAGCCCGGCCTGGTCGAGCCCGTGCCGGATCGCGCCGACGCGGCCGTCCATCATGTCGGAGGGCGCGATGACATCCGCCCCCGCTTCGGCGTAGACCACCGCGGCGCGGGCAAGAAGCGGCAGCGTGCGGTCGTTATCGACTTCCTTCCGCCCGTCCCGCCCGACGCGCAGCGGCCCGCAATGCCCGTGGTCCGTGTACTCGCAAAGGCACACATCGGCCCAGAGCGACATGTCGGGCAGCTCGCGCCTGAGCGCCCTGAACGTGCTCGCGACCGGGCCCTGGGGATCGGACGCCGCCGTGCCCTCGGGGTCTTTGCTGTCGGGCAGGCCGAAGAGGATTACGCCAGGAACGCCAAGGCGCGTCAGCTCGCCGCACTCCTTCACAGCCTGATCCGGGCTCAAGTGGAAGCAGCCGGGCATGGCCTCGATGGGGCGCCTGACACCCTCGCCGCTGCACACGAACAGCGGGGCGATGAAGTTGTCCGGGCAGAGGCGGGTCTCCCGCACGAGGCGGCGAATCGATTCGGTGCGCCGAAGGCGGCGCGGGCGCTGGATTGGAAAGCTCACTGAATGACTCCCTGGTGACCTCTGAGGTGGTTGGCAACGGCGATGCCCAGGTCCATGCCCGAAGGACGCAGCGCCTCCACGTCTGGGGGAGCGCCCATCTCGCGAAGCGCCGACGAGGTGGTCGGCCCGATGCTCGCCACGAGCGTGCGGCCCGCGAGCAGCGAGAGCGTGCCGTCGGGCATGGCTGCCGCGAGGCTCGCCACGCTCGAGGGCGAGAGGAACGTCACCGCGTCGATGCGCCCGGATCGAACCTCGGCGACCAGATCGAGCAAGTGTTCCGGGTCGACCTCCGTCGTGCGGTACACCACGGGATCGACAACGCGGGCGCGCGCCGCCCGAAGGAGATCTGCGAGCTCCGGGCGCGCGATTTCCGAGCGTGGCCACAGCACCGATCGGCCCTCGAGCGTGCCGCCTTCCGCCTCGATCACGGCACGCGCGAGCGGGCCCGCGCCAGCCCGGCTCGGGCAAAGCGAGACCCGAACACCTTGACGGGCCAGCGCCAGCGAAGTGGACGGACCGACGGCCCCGATCCGCGGCGCGGCCGCCGAAGCCCAGGGCCAGCGCGACCATCCGGGACGAAGGCAGACCGGCATGACCGCCCTGGCACTGGTGAACAGAACCCAGCTGAACTCATCGAGGCGATCGATGGCCTCGTCGACGGCGCGTGGGTCCTCGACCGGCTCGTGGACGATCGCGGGCACCTGCCACACGTCGATGCCGCGTCGCTCGAGCTCTTCGACCAGCGCGGCTCCTGTCCCGATCGAGCGGGTCACGGCGACAACAGGGTTCCTGTCTGAGTGTTTCACAGCCCGCCTCGCATCTGCGCAGGCGCCTCGGAAGGGCTCGCGTCACGAACATGCTGAAGGATCGTGCCAGCGCCCTGAGCGATCAGCCGCTGCGCGAGGCGCGAGCCGAGCGCCTCAGCCTGATCGCGGCCGTCAACCTGCGCGGACTCGCTTCCGCCGACCGATTCCGAGCCGTCGAGCGACAGCACGCGGCCCGAGAGGCAGAGCGTCCCGCCCTGCCACGTCGCGAGCGCGCCGATCGGCGCCTGGCATCCGCCTTCGAGCCGGGCAAGAAACGCGCGCTCGGCTGAGATCGCCAGGCGCGTCGGGAGATGTTCGATAGCTGAGAGCAGCGCGGCCACACCCGCATCGCCCGATCGCGTCTCGACCGCGAGCGCGCCCTGGCCGACGGCGGGCATCACCTCGTCCACGTCGAGAACCTCTGCGATCTCCCCTTCGAGCCCGATCCTCGAGAGGCCGGCCTGCGCGAGCACCAGCGCGTCGTACTCACCCTTGTGGAACCGGGACAGGCGCGTCTTCAGGTTGCCGCGCACGTCGACCAGGTTCAGATCGGGCCGGCGCGCCAAGAGCTGCGCCCGCCGGCGGAGCGATGAGGTGCCGACCTTCGCGCCGCGTCCGAGCGAGGCGAGCGTCGTTCCGCGCGGCGCAATCAGCGCGTCGCGCGGGTCCTCGCGCTCCGGCACCGCCGCCACGTCCAGACCGTCTGGAAGATCCGTCGGCAGGTCCTTGAGGCTGTGCACGGCGAGAT
Organism: uncultured Acidobacteriota bacterium; assembly: GCA_963695795.1. Lineage (GTDB taxonomy): Bacteria > Acidobacteriota > Vicinamibacteria > Vicinamibacterales > JAKQTR01 > CAVOHU01. The sequence goes on from CAVOHU010000008.1 coordinate 20,332, forward strand.
CGATGAGGCCGTCCATCAACGCCTCCTCCAGTTCCTTGGTGAACAGCCGCCGGTCGCCGATCTTCGCGAGCGGCGTTCCGAGCACGCGGTCTCCCGACGGTGCGGATGACACGCCGCTCGATGGAGAGTCCGGGATGATGGCGCCGTAGCTGGCGTTCGATCTCGCCGGCCTGCCAGAGCGCGAGTTCGCTGCCCCGCGTGCCGATCCGGATCGCGCGACGGCTACTTTGCGGCATCCCCCGACTCCGTATCAGCCGCCGCGGCGGCGGAGGCCGGCTCCAGCGCGAACAGGTCCCGAATCAGATCGAGCGTCGAGCCGTCGGCCGGCGCAGACAGTCCGCCGGATTGGAGCCGGGTGATCGGCGCGCGGAGCAGGCGGCCGACGAGCGACCGGGTCATCCGCTCGATGTGCTCTTCCTCTTCCGGGTGGAAGTGCCGCAAACTCCGCCGCACCTCCTCGGCCCGCACCTTCTCGAAGTGATCGGCCAGCTCTCGCACGACGGGCGTCGCGCGGCGCCCGCGCGACCAGGCGTCGAACTTCCCGCACTCCTCGCCGACGATGGCCTCGACGCGCGGCACTTCGCCGAGGCGCCCGGCCAGGCTTCGATCGACGATCGAGTTGAGCGCATCGATCGAGTGGAGGCGGACGCCGTCGATTTCGCCAACCGACGCTTCCACGTCGCGCGGGACGGCGATGTCCACGATCACGAGCGGCCGGCCCTCGCGCCCTTCGACAGCGCGTCGAACCATCTCCGAGGTCACGACGGGGTGCGGCGCCGAAGTGGCCGTGAATACGACATCGATCGAGGGCAATGACGATCCGATCGCTTCGAGCGGCAACGCCTCGCCGCCAACCGACGCGGCGAGCCGTTCGGCGCTCTCGAGCGTCCGGTTCGCGACGACGAGCCGGGCCGGCGCGCGGTCGGCGAACTGCCGGGCGGCCAGCCGCCCGGTGTCGCCGGCGCCGACGACCATCACGGCGCGGCCGCGCAGCCCGCCGAGCACCTGTTCCGCCAGCATGACGGCCGCCGACGCGACCGACACGGCGCCCGTGCCGATCTCCGTTTCCGAGCGCGCGCGCTTGCCGCAGTGCAGGGCCGCCGACCACAGGCGGTTCAACACGCTTCCGATCGTGCGCGCCTCGCGCGCCACGGCGTGAGCGTCCCTGACCTGGCCGAGGATCTGGTGCTCGCCGAGAATCATCGACTCGAGCCCCGCCGCGGTCCTGAGCAGGTGCCGGACGGCGTCGGCTCCCCTCTTCACATAGGCGTGGGCGTCGAGGTCCGGGGAAAGATGCCCGGCCCGGCCCGCGAACCACTCCCGAGTCGCCGATTCTGCGAGAAGGGGATCGGAGGCGCTGAGGTAGAGCTCGGTCCGGTTGCAGGTCGCGAGGATCGCGGCCTCGCGAATCCCGGGCGCCCGCCGGATCTCCCGCAGCGCATCAGCGGCAGTCCGCCGATCGACGGCGATCTTCTCGCGCAGCTCGAGCGGAGCCGTACGGTAGTTGATGCCAAGAAGTAATACGTGCATGACCGTTCCAACTCGATTCACGACGAGACTCAAGAAGGCCGCTGCCAGGGAACGCGAGGGGCTTCGCATCGGACCGCTCCCGAGCGAGGGAAGCTGTCCATGCAACCCGATAGAGGGCGCTCAACCCTGGAGCGAGGCTCGTCGAGAACGGATGAGTGCGCTCTCTACGGAGCCCGATCGAGCCTCAGCAGCCGATTGCAGGGCTGGAGTGACGCGATGACACGCGGGATGGCGGAGGACGGGCGGCGTATGCGGTGATGAAGCCTGGGGAAAGCGCGAAGGCGGACCGGGCCGGCACGAGCCCAAGCCGCTCGAGCGTCGCGGGAAGAATCGGCGTCGTGCTTCGCCGGCGTCCGGCGAGTCTACTGGTGGCAGCCGAGGAGAGCGCGACGACGGTGGCGGATGGAACGATGACGAGGAGCGCCGGATCCGCCCACGGCGCAGAGGCGCCGTCGGCGCCGGGCAGCGCCGTACCACAGTGCAGGAGCGCGACGAGCAGCCAGAAGACCGACGCCTGGCGGCTCCAGATGAGAGGCACTCCAACCCGTCGCAGCAGGATCAACGCGACGAGGAGGAGCGCGGCGATGGCCCAGCGAATTGCGGTGGCCGGTTCGAGCAGCCGGCCGGTTACGAAATGCGTCCACAGCAACTGGGAGTGAAAAACCACCAGGACGCCAGCCAGCAGACCGATCAGCCGATCGATGAGCCGGGAAGCCCTCTCGGCGGTTCTCAACCCCGAGGGCCGGCCGATTCTCCGCTGGCTGCGAATCCCGCGCATGCCCCGAGCCGTAGCAAGTTCAGCGCCAGCCGAATCGGCCATCGGTCCTGAACGCAGTGTCTTGGCTGCAAGCTCGTCAGCCGGCTCTCCGTCAGTCGCCCTGACAGCCGATGCCCCTCGTTCGGCGACCGGATTCGCCGGCTCGATCATCAGGCATTCTGAGTCATCGCATCAGAGCTACTGCGGAAGGAAACTATCTACAGGGCGGCGGCAGCGATCGAGTTGGCAGACGAACGCGCACATGTTACACGGCAAAAGTCCGCCTCGACGGGTTGCCTATTGCTCCGGCCGCAGGATGAGGCAGGCGAGTGGCGGCAGCGTCAGGCTGAGGGAGCAGGGATACCCGTGCGCCGGCACGTCCTCGGCGGCGATAGCGCCACCATTGCCCACGTTCGATCCGCCGTAGATCGCCGAGTCGGTGTTGATCACCTCGAGATAGCGGCCGGCACGGGGCACGCCCAGCCGGTAGGCCTGGCGGACCACCGGCGTGAAATTCACGACGACCACGCAGAAATCGTCCTGGCGCCGCGCCCGGCGGATGAAGGACACGACCGAGCTTTCGTGGTCGTTGCAGTCGATCCAGGAGAACCCGGCCGGGTCGTGATCCAGATCGTGAAGCGCAACGGTTTCCCGGTACGTCCGGTTCAGGTCGCGCACGAGCTGCTGCAGTCCCTGGTGCGCCTGGTGGGCGAGGATGTGCCAGTCGACGCTCGAGTCGTGGTTCCACTCCGTCATCTGGCCGATTTCGCCGCCCATGAAGATCAGCTTCTTGCCGGGGTGGCTGAACATGTAGCCGTAGAGCGCGCGCAGGTTCGCGTGTTTCTGCCACATGTCGCCCGGCATCTTCGCGAGCATGGCCCCTTTTCCGTGCACGACCTCGTCGTGCGAGAACGGCAGGATGAAGTTCTCGTGATAGGCGTAGAGCATCGAGAAGGTGATGTCGTTGTGCGACCACTTGCGATGCACGGGGTCCTTCCCCATGTAGCGCAGCATGTCGTGCATCCACCCCATGTTCCACTTGAAGGTGAACCCGAGGCCGCCAAGGTGCGCGGGCCGGCTCACCGCGGGCCACGCCGTCGATTCCTCGGCGATCGTCAGCGAACCGGGATGGCGCTCGTGCGTGAGCACGTTCAACTGCCGCAGGAAGTCGACGGCCTCCAGGTTCTCCCGCCCGCCGAACTGGTTGGGCACCCACTGCCCTTCCTCGCGGGAGTAGTCCAGGTAGATCATCGACGCCACCGCGTCGACGCGCAGGCCGTCGACGTGGTACTCGTCGAGCCAGAAGAGCGCGTTGCTCATCAGGAAGTTGCGCACCTCGTGGCGGCCGTAGTTGAAGACGAGCGTGCCCCACTCCTGGTGCTCGCCCTTGCGCGGATCGGCGTGCTCGTAGAGCGCGCTGCCGTCGAACTTCACGAGGCCGTAGGCGTCCTTCGGGAAGTGGCCCGGCACCCAGTCGAGCAGCACGCCGATGCCGGCGCGATGGCAGGTGTCCACGAAGTACTTGAAGTCCTCGGGCGCGCCGTACCGGCCGGTCGGCGCGAAGAAGCCCGTCACCTGGTATCCCCACGATCCGGCGAAGGGATGTTCCATCACCGGCAGCAGCTCGATGTGGGAGAAGCCGAGGTCGAGCACGTAGGGCACCAGACTGTCGGCCAGCTCGCGGTAGCTCAGGAACCGGCTGCGCTCGCCCCGCCTCCACGAGCCGAGATGCACCTCGTAGATCGACATCGGGGTATGGGCCCACTGCCGCGACGCCCGGCGGGCCAGCCATTCCGTATCCCCCCATTGATACGGGAGGAGCTCCCAGGCGATCGATGCGGAGTTCGGCGGCGCCTCCAGCCGCGTCGCGTACGGATCGGTCTTCAGCTGGATGGTGCCGTCCTGCCACCTGACCTCGTACTTGTACTTCTCCCCGCTGCCGAGGCCCGGAACGAACGCAGACCAGATCCCGGAATCGCCGAGCGATCGCAAGACATGCGAAAGGCCGTTCCACGCGTTGAAGTCGCCGACAACGCTGACGCGACTGGCGTTCGGGGCCCAGACGGCGAAGTGAAGGCCGGCGACGCCGTCGATCTCGGCGAGATGGGCGCCCAGCTTCTCGTACACGCGCTGGTGCGTTCCTTCGCCGAAGAGGTGCAGATCGAGATCGGTGAGGGATGGGCTCATGCGTCCTGTGATGGGGCGGGACCGGGTGCCGCGATGACTTCTGGTCCGTACGATAGCACGGACCTCACGCCCCTCGTCCGGGGGATGTTGCCGTCCCTCCTTTCGGGGATGCTCCGGGAACGGATCCGCCAGCTCTTGCGGGTCGCGGCTCGCACTGACGGGGATCGAGCCTATTCCTTAACGCAACGTCCGCTTCAGCGTCTGCCGCGTGAGGCGCACGAGGAACCGGACGTAGACGAAAAGCGCCACAAGCGAGGCGGCACCCAGCGCCGCGAGCAGCGGCCCGATCAGGAAGAGGACCCAAGGAGACACGGTCAGGTCTGGCACCAAGGCAGGCCTGACGAGCGCGGCGACGCCTCCGGCTACGACGCCGACGCCCGCGGCCACCAACGCAGCGCCGATCGCCGACAAGACGACGCACACGACGAAGGAGGGCAGGCTGGCCACCGCCAGCAGGCCGACGACGGTCAGCGCCCGATCGATGACGCCGAGGCGCGACGCCGGGGCGTTGAGCGCAAGCTCCACCGCATAGGCGCGCCCCAGGACGTCGGCCGGCCCCAGCGCCTGCAGCACTTCCTCGAGCGGCCGGCCGACGGCGACCGCGTCGCTGACGTGATCCGACAACTCGTGGAGAATCGCTTCCCGCTCGCCGGCCGGGACCTCAGAGAGCGCGGTCCGCACGTCGCTGCAGGTACCGGGTGGTTGCGGGACCGGGTTCGCTCATGGGCCGCCTCCCTTCAGGAACGCCGAGAGGTCTCGGGTCATCGCCGTCCATTCCGCCTCGAGCGCTTTCAGCCGCCGGTCCCCGTCGCGCGTGCAGCGGTAGTACTGCCTGGCAGGTCCCGAGGGCGACTGCCGGGTGAAGGTCTCCAGGGCCCCTTCCTGCTTCAGCCGTCGCAGCAGGGGATAGATGGTGTTCTCGCCCGCCGCCAGCGTCGGGAAGGCGTCGAGCGTGGACACGATCTCGTAGCCGTAACTGGATCCGCGGTGAAGCAGGCGGAGAATGCAGAGTTCGATCACCCCCCGCCGCAGCTGCGACGCCCACTCACCGGACTCGTGTGAAGGCAATCCGCTCTCCCCCTGCGTAGAGCAGGAGCCCGCTCGTGGCGCCCTGAATCGACACGCGTCCGGGCCCGAGCACCGCACGCATGTCACTTCGCGTCCAGGTCACTGTGGTGCCGTCCAGCGCGCCTCGAAGCGTCCCATACTCGAACTGCATCGCTCCGGTTTCCGTGATCGAGAGACGCGCGCGCCCGTACACCGGATGCTCGTACTCGCCCGCCGACGTCGCGTCCGGTGCGACGGTGTCGGGAGAGGCCGGCGGGAGCGAAGGCGGACCCAGCTTCCGCTCCGCGGCGCGGAAATCCCCGGCCCAGTCGCGCCCGGTGCGGCCGAGCACGCGGTCCACCAGCGAAAACGCGGTGGCGTAGGGCAGCGTCGAGTTGTGCATGTTGGTCAGGATCGCCACGCCGAGGCGGGCGTTGGGTATCATCAACACGAGGCTGGTCCAGCCTTCTCCGTTGCCGCCGTGCTGCACGACCTTGTGCCCGAAGTAGTCGTGCACGAACCAGCCAAGGCCGTACGATGTGAGCACCGCCGACGGCATCGAGAGGTTCCCGGGCGTCAGGATGTTGGGCGCATGCTGCGCGGCCAGGACATTCGCGCTCACCAGGCGCGCGCCGTTCGCCGTGCCGTCGCCGAGCTGGAACCGCAGCCACGCCGCCATGTCCGCCGCGCTCGCGTTGACGCCGCCCGCCCCGTAGGGATCGCGAGCGACGAGGTCGACAGCCGTGGCGCCCGTGGGGGTGCGGGCGTGCGGCGAGGCGGCCGCCGCGCGCGCCGGCCAGTGTCCGAGTCCTCCCGCGTTGCCGTCCACCCAGCCTACCGGCCCGAGCACGTGCGCCTCGACGAAACGCGACCAGGCCATTCCGCTGAGGCGTTCGAGCATCATCCCGAGCGCCAGGTACATCTGGTTCTGGTACGAAAAGCGCGTGCGGATCGGGGCCTGCGGGACGAGGCCTCTGAGCCGCTCCAGCACGGCCGCGTTCGACTGGCCGCTGACCATCAGCAGATCGGCGCGCGGCAGGCCCGTTCGGTGCGACATGAGGTCGCGGACCGTCAGCGCGCTGCCGTGCCCGGCGTCGGCGATGGCGAACTCGGGGAGGTGCTTCACCACCGGGTCGTCAACCCGGAACTTGCCCTGATCGGCCAGGATGCCGAGCGCGGTCACGGTGAAGGCCTTGGTCACCGAGGCGGTGTAGAAGAGCGTGTGCTCGTCCACCGCGGCCGGCTCGCCCTGGCGCCGCACGCCGAGCCCTCGCGTCAGGAGCACCTGCCCGTCCTTCACGACGGCCACCGCCATTCCTGGCGCATCGAATTGTCCGAAGAGGTCGCGCGCGATCGATTCGACCGATTCGCGCGTCAAGGCCGGCGCCTGGGCGGGGACGGCGGCGGGCGAGAGCAGGAGAACAGTCAAGACCGTCGGCGCCGCACAGGCGAGCTTGAACATGGTGCTATTGTGTATAACACACTACTGTGTCATACGCAATAGATGCCCGCCGCACACTCCCCGCGGCGCCGCCGCTCGCGCGGTGCCGGTGCCTCGGCTGCCTCGTATTGACTTCAGAACAGGTACGGCACCAGGGCCTTCGTCCTTCGGGCGTAATCGTCGAAGTCGGGATAGCGCGCGCGCAGGATCCGCTCTTCGACGACGACCCGTGCGACGACAATTACAGACGCCAGTACGCCGATCGCGAGCGTCAACACCGACAGGTGACTCACGACTGCAGTCCAGATGAGCAGGAGCACCGCCGTGTACATCGGGTGCCGGATGACGCGATACGGACCCTTTCTCATGAGCGAACTGGCGGCAGGCGTGGCCGTCACTCGGAAGGCGCCCTTCTGGAATGAGCGCCGTGCCCAGACGCTCAGCGCGATTGCTCCGACCTGGAGCGCGATGACGATTGGGGAGGGGGCGAACAGGTTGCCAGTCGCGCCAAGCGCGACAATCGCGGCGATCACGACCAGAAGTGGAAACGCTGAAGCCATCATGATGCGAACCTCGTCGCAGAGGCGTTGACCATGGGCGATATTAGGGCACGGGCGACTTCGAGGTCCAGACTCAACGCAACTGAACTCCGCTTCTGAAGACCCTGGGATTCGCGGTTCATCGGCCCCAGGGGCCGCGCGGGCTGGCACGGTGACACAACGCGTGCCCGTTCCACGCGTTGGGGCCGCCGACGACGCTGACCCGGTTCGCGTTCGGAGGCCAAACGGCGAGGTGGAGGCTGGCGACGCCGTCGATCTTCCGCCTTCCCCGTTCCGCCTGTCTCCCGGGGCGCCGAGTTGTGGTATAGTACGTAACGTACTGTTATGGCTCGTACTAAACTCGGCACCCTGCCCTTCCTGATCCTCGGCATCTTGGACGACGGTCCGCGCTCGGGATACGACCTGCGGCGCCTCTTCCAGGTCACGCCCATCGGGACCTTCAGCGACAGCCCGGGGTCCATTTACCCTGCGCTCGACGGCCTCGCCCGCCGCCGGTTCGTCCGGGGCTCGACCGACCGCACCCGGCCCCTGCGCCCCCGCCGGGTCTGGCACGTTACCGTGTCGGGCCGTGCCGCCCTGCTCGCCTGGCTGCGTGAGGCGGTCGTCGGCCCCGCCGTCGGCCGCGACGCCGACCTGTTCGGCGCCAAGCTCGCGTTCATGTCCGGGCGACTGTCCAGATCCGAGATCGCGCGCCTCGCGGCCCTTCACGTGGCTGCCCTGCGGAAGCACGCCGAGGGCGTGCGCGCCTTCGCCCGGGGCAACGCCGCCGCTTACCCATTTTCGGCGCGAGCTGCGCTCGAGGGAGGCGTCGAGTTGCTGGAGGCTCGGCTGTCGTGGGTCGAACGGGTGCTGCGCGAGTTGGAACGATCACGAGCGAGGTGACACATGAGGCACGCGTGCGCTGCCGCAACCTTCGCGTTGGTCCTGGCCGCCGGGGCCGCCGCGTCGCAGGCGCCGGCTCCCCGCTGGCTGCGGCCTCCAGGGCTGACCTGGTACACGTTCACGAGCACCGAGCAGGCGCCAGACAAGACGAGCTCGGTCTCGCTGGAGGTGAGCGTGGCGGTCCGCGACGGGGCGGCCGACGCGGTGACGATTGAGAGGGGGCAGATCGCGGACGGCGCCTCGCCGCCGCGACCGATTCAGCTGGGCGACGCCTGTACCCGCGAGTTCCGGGGGCGCGACGGCGCGCTCGGCAATTTCGACCTGGCCGATGGCGCCAATCCGGTCGAGCTGGTGCCGCAGTGTGTGCCGGAAGGGGTGTTCGGCGCGGTCACCGACATCAGCACCATCCTGCTGATCCAGCACCGTCAGTTCGGCATCGACGGCCTGAAGGCGGCGGGCGATTCGGCGCGCTTCGCGGGGTTCGACATCCCGTGGTCGCGAACTTCTCCCGAGGTGCGGGCGCGCATCGTCGCACCGGGCGGGGCGATTCGGCTCGCGTCGCTCCAGCCGGCGCGGGCGCTCGTCGAGTGGCGCCCCGACCCGATGGACCTCGTCATCGTCCGGCGCGTGGCGCCGGCAATGGCCGTCGTTCTGCGCGGCCAGGAACGGTGCGCGTTCGAGGCCGCGATCGATCCGCGAACCGGGGCCTTGCTCGGCGCCCGCTCGATCGAAGACCGGCTCGACCTGAGGATGTGGCCGGTGCAAGGGACCGAGCTGCCATCGCTCGAGGCGACGCCATCGGGACCCGGACAGCCGGTGGCCATCGTGCGGACCGTGTCACTCGTGGCCGCTCAGCGATAACGGCAGCGGGTTGCCGGCGGCGGGCAGCGTGCGCCAGCTAACCGAGGCCCTCCATATGCGAGACGAGAGTCGAGATCAGGGCGCGGACGACTTCCAGGTCCAGACTCAACGCAACCGAACTCCGCTTCTGAAGACCCTGGAATCGCGGTTCATCGGTCCCAGGGGCCGCGCGGGCCGGCACGGTGACACCACGCGTGACCGTTCCACGCGTTGAAGTCGCCGACGACGCTGACGCGACTGGCGTTCGGGGCCCAGACGGCGAAGTGAAGGCCGGCGACGCCGTCGGTCTCGGCGAGATGGGCGCCCAGCTTCTCGTACACGCGCTGGTGCGTCCCTTCGCCGAAGAGGTGCAGATCGAGATCGGTGAGGGATGGGCTCATGCGTCCTGTGATGGGGCGGGACCGGGTGCCGCGATGACTGCTCGTCCGTACGATAGCACGGACCTCACGCCCCTCGTCCGGGGGATGTTGCCGTCCCTCCTTTCGGGGATGCTCCGGGTGCACAACCCGGCGTAGACTCGGCGCCATGAACGCCACAGCCCATCCGGTCATCATCGGCACCCGGCTCGTGCTTCGCGTCTACGCCGCGGTCACGATGACCCTGGGCGCCGTACTCTTCATTTTCGCGCCGTTCGGGCTTGATCCCGATCTCGGCGGAGTTCCCTGGCTCCGGGCTGCGCTCATTCGGATCTTCGGGTCGCTGGTGGTCCTTGCGGGATGCGGCGGTGCCGCCCTGAGCCGCGTGGAGGAGCCCGAGGCGCGCCGCTCCGGATTGAAGTGGATAGGGAGTGGCCACACGGTGGTCGCGCTCGTCCTCATCCTGCAGCAGACCGCGGTCCTGAACGCCGCGTGGGCGGGGTTGGCCGCCGCGCTCGCCTGGAGCTTCGCGCTGCTGCTCGGCTTCGCCTGGCAATTCGGCGATGGAGCGGACGCCCGGTTCGGCGGGCTGGTCTCGATCTTCGGAGAAGCCGACGCGAACGCCAGGGGGAGCCTGAAATCCCGATACGCGCGAGGGATCCGGCTGGCGGCGGCGCAGGAGGAACGCAATCGCCTCGCGCGCGATCTTCACGATTCGATCAAGCAGCAGCTCTTCGCCATCCAGACCGCCGCGGCGACTGCGCAGGCCCGGTTCGATGCCGAGCCGGCCGGATCGCGTGTCGCGCTCGAGCAGATACGGGAGTCGACGCGCAGCGCCATGGGAGAAATGGACGCCATGCTGCAGGGGCTTCGCGCCGCGCCGCTCGAGAATGTCGGTTTGGTTGAAGCGCTCAAGCAGGCCTGCGAGGCGCTCTCGTTCAGGATCGGGGCCCGTGTCGACTTCGTTCCAGGCAGGATTCCCTCCAGCCTGGCGCTGCCCCCGGGCGCACAGGACGCGATCTTCCGCGTCGCGCAGGAAGCACTCGCCAACATCGCGCGCCATGGGAGAGCGAGCGAGGTGCGCGTCACGCTCGACGGAAATCGGCGCGACTTCGAACTGACCGTCAAGGATGATGGCGCCGGGTTCGATCAGAAGGAACCGCCGCGCGGCCAGGGGCTGGCCAACATGCGGGCACGAGCCGCCGAGTACGGCGGGCACCTCGAGCTGCTGACAGAACCGGGCCACGGCACGCGCGTCCGATTGACCATCGCCTTGACCGGCCCGGATCCTTCGGACGCGAAGTCCTATGGGTGGCGTGCACTCGTGTTCGGCGGCATGGGTATCTTCGTGCTCTTCGTGACGCTTCGCCTGGGGGGCGGCCAGGCGCTCATCGTCAATGGACCGCTCGCGCTCGTGATCCTCGCGCAGGGCGCGATCAACGCCGTCGCCTGGCACCGTGTCCGCAAGTCGGGAGAGGTCCGTCGATGACGCCAATCTCCGTTGCGCTCGTGGACGACCACCGCGTCGTCACGCGCAGCCTCACGAGCTACCTCGAGTCGTTCCCGGATTTCCGGGTGGTCGGCATCGCGGCCAACGGCGAGGAACTGCTCGAGCATCTCTCCGGCTGGCAGCCGCAGGTGGTCGTCCAGGACCTGCTGCTGCCCGGGGGCATCGACGGCATCGAGACCACGAGGCGAATCATCGAACGGGCGCCCTCGGTGCGGGTGCTCGCGTTGACGGCGTCAACCGACGAGGCCCGCATGATGGCCGTGCTGCGCGCTGGCGCGACGGGCTACATCCGCAAGGACGCCGAGCCGGAGACGCTGCTGGCGGCCATCCGCGCCGTCGCGCGGGGCCGGACATACATCGATCCGTACCTGGCGCGGCAGGTGGCCGTGGCCGAAAGCGCGCACGAGCACCTGACGGCCCGCGAACGCGACGTGCTGCGCCATCTCGCGCTGGGCCGATCGAACAAGGACATCGCGGAGGCGCTGTCGATCGGCGAAGAGACGGTTAAGACGCACGTCCGGCACGTGCTCGGGAAGCTCCAGGTCGAGAACCGGGCCCAAGCGATCGTGCAGGCGCTCAAGCGGAGCCTGGTGTCGCTCGACGAGATCGAATGACTCGAACGGGCCGCGGTCCCTAGGCGATCAGTACGCCCTCGCCGACGACCACGGCCTCTCCGCCGACGTAGGCGCCGGTGATCTCGTCGCCGACCAGGGCGACGCCGATGTGGATCCAGCTCGGCCGCCCCATCGCCGCGCCCTGCAGGCTGAGGATGGAGCCCGCCCGCTCCTGGCGCACCAGGCCGTAGCGCACGAGATAGCACCCGAGCGGACCGCTGGCGGCTCCCGTCGCGGGGTCCTCGTAAATGCCCAGGTTCGGCGCGAACATCCGGCAGTAGACCGTGGCCTGGTCGGTGCCGGATTCGCGCGCGAACACGAACACCGCGAGATCCTCGAGGCCCGCGCCGCGGCAGACACGCGTGATCGCCAGGTGATCGGGCGCCGCGCAATCGACCGACGCGCGCGTGGCGAGCGGCACGAAGATGAAGGGCACACCGCAGGACACGGTCTGCACGGGCAGGTCCGCACGGATGTCGCCCGGCTCGATTCCGAGCATGGCGGCCACCGCCGTCTTGTCCTCGATCACCTTGCCGAAGGTCGGCGCCCTCTGGGTCATCCACACGAAGGACGGGTCGACGCCGCGCCACTCGATGTCCACCGGCGTGGGGCCGATCGGGAGCCCCCACACCCAGCGGGCCTGGCCGGTTGGGATCACCTTCTCCCATCCGAGCGCGAAGGTGGATCCGACCGTCGGGTGGCCCGCCATGGGCATCTCCGCCAGCGGCGTGAAGATGCGCATCCGGATGTCCGTATCCGGCCGATCCTTCGGCAGAATGAACGTGCTCTCCGAGAAGTTCATCTCCCGCGCGATGGCCTGCATCATCTCGCCCGACAAGCCCTTGGCATCGGGAAACACCGCGAGCTGGTTGCCGCCGAACACGCGGTCGGTGAAGACATCGAGATGCAGGTACCGGTGACGCCTGACCATGCGGGAACTCGCCTCCTTCGACGACAAGATGCTATACGATCAAGCGGATCGATTGTTGCCCCGGACCGCGGGACTTCACCTCGCCTGCCCTCCGGGCGTATCGACCGGACACAAAGGAGCTCATCGATGGGGCGAACACTGACACTCTGCGGCCTGCTCGCAATCGCGCTGGGCCTGGCCGTCGCCGCGACGGCGCGGACGGAGGCGGCATTGAAACCTGGAGTCTACGCCAAGTTCACGACGACCGAGGGCAATTTTACGGTGCGGCTCTTCGAGGCTGAGGCCCCGAAAACGGTAGCCAATTTCATCGGCCTTGCCGAAGGGTCCAAGGAGTGGACCGACCCCCGCACGGGCCAAAAGGCCAAGAAGCCGTATTTCAACGGCACCATCTTCCACCGCGTGATCGCCGGGTTCATGATCCAGGGCGGCGATCCGCTCGGCCAGGGCATCGGGGGCCCCGGCTACACGATCGAGGACGAGTTCAACCCGAAGCTGAAGCACGACAAGGCCGGAATCCTGTCCATGGCGAACACGGGCCGCCCGAACACGGGCGGAAGCCAGTTCTTCATCACCCTCGCGCCGACCCCGTGGCTCGACGGTAAGCACGCGATCTTCGGCGAGGTCGTCGAAGGCATGGACGTCGTAAGCAAGATCGGCAACACGAAGACGCTGCCCGGTGATCGTCCCGCCAAGGACATCGCGATGCAGTCAGTGGTCATCGAGCGCGTGAAGTAGGCCGCCCCCGTCAGAGGAACGGACCATCGGTCTTCCACCGGGAGATCCCATGCGCAGAAGCCTGGCATTCCTCGGGTTGGCGCTCCTCGCCGCGTCGCCCGCTCTCGCGGATCCGCTCCCTTCCCGGTCCGACCAGGTCGTGCGATACGACATCAGCGTCCGGCTCGACACCGCGCTGAAGCAGCTCCACGGCGTCGAGCGGCTCGTCTGGAGGAACCCGTCGGCCGATTCGGTCGGCGAGCTGTGGTTCCACCTCTACTTGAACGCCTTCAAGAACTCCGCGACCACCTTCTTCAAGGAATCCGGAGGGCAGCTGCGCGGCGATCGCGCGTCGGCCAGCCACTGGGGCTTCATCGACGTCACGTCGATGAAGCTGGCCGACGGGACCGATCTCACCCGGCAGATCACCTTCGAGCATCCGGACGATCAGAACACGACGGATCAAACGGTGGCGAGGGTGGCGCTGCCCGTGCCGGTGCCGCCCGGAGGTTCGGTCACCCTCGACATCGCGTTCACCTCGCAGCTTCCGGAGGTGTTCGCGCGCACGGGCTTCAAGAACGACTTCTACCTGGTCGGCCAGTGGTTCCCGAAGATCGGCGTCTACGAGCCGGCGGGCGTCCGCGGGCGCGCAACCGGCGGCTGGAACTGCCACCAGTTCCACGCGAACTCGGAGTTCTACGCGGACTACGGCTTCTTTCACGTCGAGATCACCGCACCGGCGGCGTTCAAGGTTGCCGCGACGGGCGAGCGCCGGAGCGAGCGCGCCAACGCCGACGGCACGACCCGCTACGTGTACGAGCAGGGCGACGTCCACGACTTCGCCTGGACCGCCAGTCCCCGATACCTCGTCGTCAAGGACACGTTTTCCGCGACGCGCGACGTGACGCCCGCCGAGTACGAGCGGACGGCGAAGCTGCTGGCCCGGACGCTCGACGAGGTGAAGCTCAGCGACGTCGAGATCACCGTGATGCTGCAGCCCGCTCACGCGCCGCAGGCCGCCCGGCACGTCCAGACGGCCAAGGCCGCGCTGAAGTGGTACGGGCTGTGGTACGGCCGCTACCCGTACCGGACGCTGGTCGTCGTCGATCCTCCGGCCGGAGCGTCGGGCGCCGGAGGCATGGAGTATCCGACCTTCATCACGGCCGGCACGACCTGGCTGTCGAACCGCTGGCCGTTCGAGCGGCTGCGGCTGGCTGAGTTCGTGATCGTGCACGAGTTCGGCCACCAGGTTCTGGTACGGCATGGTCGGGAGCAACGAGTTCGAGGAAGCGTGGCTCGACGAAGGCATCACCTCGTATTCGACCGCGCGGGTGGGCGATCTCGTCTGCAAGGAGCTCATCGATGTCGGCAACGTCCGGCTGACCGAGATGGACACGCTCCGCATGAGCAACCGTCCCGCCGCGCGGTACAACACCATCATCGCGAAGGCGTGGGACTACCAGCCGAGGAGCTGGTACGGGTTCTACTCGTACCAGAAGCCCGAGATGGCGCTCCTCACGCTCGAGCGGTATCTCGGCGAGGAGACGATGGCGCGGGTGATGCGGACCTATCACGAGCGATGGCGGTTCCGCCATCCGGCGAGCCAGGATTTCTTCGACGTCGTGCACGAGGTCACAGGCGCCAATTTCGACTGGTACTGGGACCAGGTGTTCAAGGGGACGGGCGTGCTCGATTACGCCGTCGGCCAGGTGACGAGCGAGCCGGTTCGATCGGTGCGCGGCATCGTCGAGACCAGTTCGGGCCGGCAACACGTCGCGGAGGCCGAGGCGGCCAGGCGGGATCGCGAGCCGGGCGGCAGCCAGGCATCGTACCGGACCGAGGTCATCGTGGAGCGGCGCGGCGAGGTGAGGTTCCCGATCGAGGTCGAGTTCAAGTTCGAGGGCCAGCCGCCCGAGCGGCGCCGCTGGGACGGCGTGGCGCCGTCGAAGACGTTCACCTTCGGGACTCCGCACCGGCTCGAGTGGGTCGAAATCGATCCGGACCGCAAGGTCGTCCTCGATGCGGATTGGCTGAACAACGGCTACCGGATGAGGTCCGACGCAAGGGCCGCCGTGCGGTGGACCGCGCGCTTCCTGACACTCATCCAGACGCTGCTGGCATTTGTCGGCCAATAGGCGGGTGAGGAGCTCACATCATGATCGCGTCGAGCATCGTTGATGGCTTCCGATCGGCGATTCGCCGGCCGGGTCTCGTGGCGCTGCTCTGGGCGTGGAACCTGCTCGTCGGGCTCGCCGCCGCGATCCCGGCCTACTTCTGGTGGTCGGCCGCGTCGCGGTTCACGCCAGGGACCGACTCGATGCGCGATCGCTTCGATCCGGCGGTCGTCGCCGATCTCACCAAGTACGACTCGGCGTCCGGGTTCGGCCTGATCTCGGGAGCGGCGATCGGCGCAGTGCTCGTCTCGTTCGTGGCGGGCGCGCTCGTCAACGGCGGCATTCTCGAGGTGCTCGCCGCCGAAGGGGACGATCGCCGCCTCATGCACCGGTTCTTCAGGGGCGCGGGACATTTCGGAGGGCGATTCCTCCGCCTGCTCGTTCCCACCTGTCTCGTCGGTCTGATCGTCAGCGGCATCCTCACGTTCATTGCGGGATTCGCGACCTCGCCGCTCGCTGACTCCGAGTGGGAGCCGGGCGCCATGCTGGCCGGCCTCATCAATCTCACCGTGTTCGCGCTCACCTGGGGCTGGTTCCTGATCGGACAGGACTACGCGCGAATCCGCATCGCGGCCGACGATCGGCCGCGGGTTCTCAGGGCGTGGTTCGATTCGCTTGTCTTCGTCCTGCGGAAGCTCCTCTCGACCGCCGCGATTGGCGCATCGATGGCCGTCGTCTCCGTCGCACTGCTCGCGGCGTGGCTCCTCTACGACGGCAACGCGTCGAGCGCGACCTGGGGCGGCATCCTGGCCCTCATCGCCGTGCAGCAGGCGGTCGTGGCGAGCCGGACAGGCGTGCGCGTGGCGATGCTCGGCGCCGAGCGATCGTATTTACTGAGGACGGCGGCCCGAGCCGCGGCCGCGCAGGCGCGGCCCGATCTTGATACACGAGCTTCTGAGTCGGATATCGCGGCCGCGGTGATCGATGCGCCAGCGGGCGAGACTCGTCCCACGTAACTTCTGTCCCATCGCGTAATTTCGACGTTCCCACCGGAAATGCGACCGATTCCGGCCGCAGATGCATAAATATCCGACCGATTTCAGGCGCCATTCTGGCCCTCACCTGGCAAGTGCTGAACAGACAACGGGTTCACCAAACCGAGAACACGAGGCCCGCCCGGTGCCCCAGGCTCGCCGGTTTTGCGTGCGTGGCACCGATGTTGCTCATTCAGACCAGAATTCGGGCCCGTTCTTAATCGTTCGGAGCCGTCGATGCTGGAGCCCCCAACAGCACCGCCTGGATCGAACCCTACGCCGGTTGCGACCAGTTCACAGGACCGCGGGACCTCGCGCGAGCGAGGAGGCCCGAGGATCCCTGGCGAGCGGGTCGTCCTGCCGCGGTTGCTCCCCCGGTTGCGGTTGTCGAGTGGGCGACCCTCCTGATCGACTCCCGACCCGGAGTATCAAGGTGAATCCGATGCCCGTCCGTGCCGAGTTCGTCTCCACCCCCGCGCAACCGGTCCCCGACTCGTCCGACGAAATCCTGCGGTTCCGGCGATCCGAGCGCCACCTGCACTGGGCGCTCGCGATCCCTTTCGTCGTCTGTTACGCGACGGCGCTCGTCCTGGTGTTCGTGTACAACCCCCATCCGACGCGGCCGTATCGCTGGCTCTTCTCCTGGATCCACCGGATCTCGGGCGTGTGCCTGGCGGTGCTGCCCTCGCTGATGATCCTGCTGCACTGGCGCGACCTAAAGCTCCACCTCTCGAACATCCGGCGGGCGTGGACCTGGTCGTTCGACGACGTGAAGTGGCTGCTGCTGGTGGGCCCTGCGACGCTCAACAAGCGAATCAAGCAACCGGATCAGGGCAAGTTCAACGCGGGCGAGAAGATCAACTTCATGGCCCAGACGGCGACCTACCCGATCTACGTCGTCACGGGCCTGCTCATCTGGCTCCCCGGGATCGCGTACCTGTCGTGGATGGTCCACGTGTCGATGGCACTGACCGCGACGCCGTTGATTCTTGGCCATATCTTCATGGCGACGGTGAACCCGGACACGCGGGTCGGCCTGAGCGGCATGACGCGCGGCCTCGTCGATCGGCAGTGGGCCCGCCACCACTACCGCTATTGGTACGACGAGCTCTACGGTGAGCCCGAGCCGGCCGAAGAGACGGCTTCGCGTGCCGAGGTCCGGAGCGACAACGTGGTTCCGTTCCGGCCGCACGCGCCGTGGGCCACCCCGGCGTTCCTGCGGCGAGTCGATCCCGACGCCGGCTCACACGTCCACAACGTGTCCCGGCGGCCCGGTGTCGCTCTGTCGTTCGACGCCGCCGATTCGCGGCAACCCGAACTCGTCGCACCGGAGATGGCGGCCGGCCTGCTGTCCCGCGACAACGCGGCCACGCCGATGGCCGATGGCCTCGGGCGGGCCGACTTCGTCCCGTCGGACGAACCAAGAGAGCCGAGGCAGGGACCGGACCAACGATACGCCGAGTGAATGAAGACGAACGGGAGCCCCTGATGCGCGCGTTCATCGTTTCCGCATTGATCGTCACGGCGGCCGTCCTCACCGCAGGCATACCCCACGCCGCCGCCCAGACTGCGACCATTCCCCGGTGGGCCCGAATCTCGTTCTTCGCGCAGACCGCGACGCAAAACCAGAAGGACGGGCCGACGACGGCCTTCAACGAGGTCGTCACGAACATCAGCGCGGAGTCGGCCCGCACCGACGCGTCGGGGTTCGAGTACGGCGTGAATGTCCGGTACGCGGGCTACCCATCGTCGAATCAGCGGGTGACGCGCGTGTCGGTCTACGACGGTTATGTCGGCCGGCGGCTGCTCGAGGGCAACCTGCTCGTGCGCGTCGGTCAGCTGTGGCTCAACGAGCTCGGCGCGCTCGGATCGGTCGGCGGCATGCAGGTCGAATACCGGAAGGGCTCGCCGGCCACGGGGACCCGGCTCCGCGTCGGGGCGTTCGGCGGCGTCGAGCCGAAGATCCTGCAGGCCGGCTACCTGACCAACATCAGGAAGTTCGGCGGCTACGTCTCGATCGAGGCGAAGGACATGCGCCGGCATTCGATCGGCTATGTGTCCGTGCAGAACCAGAACGTCGTCGAACGCTCGGTCATCAGCCTGACCAACTACATCCCGGTGCGCAAGCGGCTCTACATCTACCAGGTCGCCGAGATGGATCTGTCGGGGCCCGGCGGCCAGGGCAGCGGCGGCCTCAGCTACTTCTTCGCGAACGCCAGGCTGATGGCGACCGATGCGGTCGAAATCCAGGGTCTCATCCACCACGGCCGGTCGGTCGACGTCCGGTCGGTCACCGACGACATGCGTAACGGCCGGCCCGTCAATCGGAAGAGCCTCGAGGGCCTGCTCTACGACTCGATCGGCGGGCGCCTCACGCTCCGGGTCCTCAAGAACCTCCGCGTCTTCGGCGGCTACTCGCAGGACAAGAACAACCGCGACGAGAACCCGACCGACCGGTTCACCTTCGGCCTCTTCTCCTCGAACGTGCTCGGGACGGGCATCGACCTCAACGTGACCGACAACCGGATGAAGCGCGGATCGGCTTCAGCGTGGGATTCGTGGTACGTCTCGGCCGGCCGGAGTTTCGGGAGCCGGATCTACGTGACTGCCGACTACAACACCTCGCTTTCGGTGCTCCGCTTCACGCGATTCGACGGGATCGTGATCGAGACCAAGCCCAACACCCAGCGCATCGGCATGTCCGGGATGGTGAACCTCGGGCGGCACCTTTCGCTGCAGCTCACCGCCGAGCACACGAAAGACGACGTGTACGACGAGAATCGGATTCTGTCGGGGCTGGTGGTCAGGTTCTAGGCGTAGTCGGCCGGATTCATCTCTCGGTTGAGGGGGCGTCATCGTGGCGAAGGCGGGGGGAGCAGCATCGGAGTCGCGTGCACGGCCATGGCGGAGGGGCCTGCTGGTCGTCGCCCTCGTCGTGGCGGCGTCACCGCTCGCCTTCGCGCAGCTCGGGAAATGGGTCGCGCCCGGGCCCCTGGCGAAAGCGCACGTCAAGTCGCCCGGACTGCAGGAGTGCGGCAAGTGCCACGCCCCGGGCGGCCGCACGATGGCCGAGCTGTGCCTGTCGTGCCACAAGCCGATCGCCGAGCGCATCGCGCGAAAAGCCGGAGTGCACCGGGACGTCAAGAACGACTGCCGGCCGTGCCACGTCGAACACCGCGGGGAGGATGGCGCGCTGCGCGTGCTGAACACCGCGACGTTCGACCACGCGGCCGAAACCGGCTTCGCGATCTCA
The DNA here is from genome assembly GCA_963695795.1 of uncultured Acidobacteriota bacterium. Taxonomy (GTDB): domain Bacteria; phylum Acidobacteriota; class Vicinamibacteria; order Vicinamibacterales; family JAKQTR01; genus CAVOHU01. Next base: position 40,123 of record CAVOHU010000008.1, read on the forward strand.
GGGCGGCACGCGGAGTTCACCCGCGACTGCGCGCGCTGCCACAAGACGCGCTCGTTCCTCGACACGCCCACCACATGCGCCGGCTGCCACAAGGACATCCACAAGCCGACGCTCGGAAGCGAATGCACGAAGTGCCACGCCGTGGCGACGGCGTTCAAGCAGACCAGGAACCTGTTCGATCACACCAAGGCCGCCTACCAGCTCGCCGGGGCGCACTTGAAGGTGGACTGCGCGAAGTGCCACGCTGACAAGGTTTACAAGGGACTGAAGTTCGCGCAGTGCGTCGATTGCCACAAGAGCCCGCACCGGCAGCGGTTCGCGCCGGAGACGTGCCTGACGTGCCACTCGAACAGCTCGTGGCGCACGACGAAGGCCGATCACGCCAGGACGCCCTACCCGCTCAAGGGGAAGCACGCCGAGCTGACCTGCGTGAAGTGCCATGTCAAATCGCCCGTCAAGGAAACGCTGAAGTTCGATCGGTGCACGGCGTGCCACCAGGATCCGCACCGCGGGACCTTCAGGCAGGACTGCGCCTCGTGCCACAACGAGTCCGGCTTCAAGAAAGGCAAGTTCGACCACGACACCGGGACGAAATTCCCATTGACCGGCAAGCACGCCGAGTCGCTGGCGTGCGCGAAGTGTCACAAGAACGTGACGCCCGGAACATCGACCGTTGTCAGCAAGTCGGTGGATTTCCGCGGCCTGGCGACGACGTGCGTGTCATGCCATGCCGACGTGCACAAGTCGGAGCTCGGCGTGAAGTGCGACACTTGCCACACGCCGGCGACCTTCAAGCTGCCCGCGTTCAAGCACCCGCGGTTCCTCGAGTTCTTCGCCGGCCAGCACCAGGCGGTGTCCTGCGCCGCGTGCCATGTGCTACAGAAGCCGGGCGAGCCGAGGCGCGTGGCGGCTTCGATCGACGGCTGGACGTTCAAGACGCTGCAGACCGCCTGCGTGACCTGCCACAAGGATGTCCATCTGGGGCAGGTCGGGCCGTCGTGCGAGAAGTGCCACACGATCGACGCGGCGAAGTTCGCGCCGACGCTCTTCGCGCATGCGAAAGCGACCTATCAGCTCACGGGCAAGCACCAGGCGGTCGAGTGCGCCAAGTGTCATAAGTCCGAGACCGCGGCGTTCCCGACGGGCACGGGAACCGCCGTCCGGTTGAAGGGCCTGTCGACCGCGTGCTCGTCCTGCCACAAGGACCAGCACCTCGGCCAGCTCGGCGCGAAATGCGATCAGTGCCACACCTCGTCGGGCTTCAAGATTGCGGCCTACACGCACGTGCCGCGCAAGGACTTCTTCGTCGGCAAGCACGCCACGAAGGAGTGCGTGAAGTGCCACAAGGCCGAGGACGCCGTCTACCCGTCCGGGCGCGGCAAGATCGTGCGCTACAAGGGCACGGGCACCCTCTGCGCGACCTGCCACGAGGACACCAACCACCACGGCTCGCTCGGCAAGGCGTGCGAGACCTGCCACGATCCGAACGGCTGGAAGAACGGATCGCGCGCGTTCCACAAGCTCGGCGCGTTCCCGCTCGAGGGACGGCACCTGACGGTCGAGTGCGCCGCGTGCCACTGGAACGGCACGCTCAAGGGGACGCCGACCCGGTGCGACCAGTGCCACTGGACCCGGCGCCAGGACGACCGGTTCCAGACCAGGCTCGGGATCGAATGCGGCAAGTGCCACCGCCCGACTTCCTGGGCGGCGGTCAACTGGAACCACGGCTCGATGACCGGGGTCCAGCTGACGCCGGCTCATCGCGCCCTCGGCTGCGAAGGCTGCCACAAGGATCAGTCGTTCACGGCAAGCAACGTCCTGTGCTACTCGTGCCACTCGGAGGATTACCGGCGGGCGCTCAGCCCTTCTCACCAGGCCGCGGGCTTCCCGACCACGTGCGAGGTCTGCCACCTGACGTCGCAGACGGTGTGGTCACAGGCGAGATTCAACCACCAGGCGACCTACGTGCTCGTGGGAACTCACGCGACGCAGCCCTGCGCGGCGTGCCACAAGAATGCCGTCTACAAGGGCACGACGACCGATTGCTACGGCTGCCACAGGACCGACTACGATCGCTCGCTGAACCCGAGCCACGTGTCGGCCGGGTTCCCGACCGCGTGCATCACCTGCCACCAGAACTCGGATCCCGACTGGCACGCCCGGCCCTTCAACCATAACGTCGTGTTCCCCCTGCCCGGCGTGCACGCGACCCAATCCTGCGCGGCGTGCCACAAGAACGGCGTCTACAAGGGCACGGGCACGGACTGCTACAGCTGCCACAGGACCGACTACGAGCGCACCCAGAACCCCGGCCACGCGTCGGCCGGTTTCTCGACCAGCTGCGAAGTGTGCCACAAGATGTCGGAGTCGAGCTGGCACACGACGTTCAACCACAACAACTTCTATCCGCTGGTCGGGCTGCACGCGAACCAGGACTGCGCGGCATGCCACAAGAGCGGGGTGTACCGCGGCACCTCCACCACGTGTTACAGCTGCCACAAGGGCGACTACGAACGCTCGCAGAACCCGAATCACCTCGGCGCCGGCATGCCGACCAGTTGCGAGACGTGCCACCGGCCCTCGGACCTGAACTGGCGATCGACCTTCAACCACGCTTCGGTCTTCCAGCTGGTGGGCGTCCACTCGACGCAGCCGTGCGCGTCATGCCACAAGAACGGCGTCTTCGGCGGGACGCCGCGCGACTGCTACGGCTGCCACAAGACCGACTACGAGCGCACGCTGGCGCCCAACCACCTGTCGGCAGGCTTCTCGACCTCGTGCGATTCGTGCCACCGGGCCGCCGATCCGAACTGGCATACGACGTTCAATCACAACGCGATCTTCCAGCTGGTCGGACTGCACGCGACGCAGCCGTGCGCGAAATGCCACGTCAACAACATCTACAAGGGCACGCCGCGCAATTGTTTCGGGTGCCACCAGTCCGACTACACGGGCACGACGAACCCGAATCACGCCGCCGCCGGCTTCTCGACGACCTGCGAGAGCTGTCACAGCGCCGCATCTGCGACCTGGAGCGCGTCGTTCAACCACAACGCGGTCTTCCAGCTCGTCGGAGTTCACGCGACGCAACCGTGCGCGAAATGCCACGTCAACAACGTCTACCACGGCACGCCGCGCAATTGCTTCGGCTGTCACCAGACCGACTACACGGGCACGACGAACCCGAACCACGTCGCGGCGGGCTTCCCAACGACGTGCGAGAGCTGTCACAGCGCCGCGTCGGCCACTTGGAGCGCGTCGTTCAACCACAGCACGTACTTCCAGCTGGTCGGTGTGCACGCGACACAGCCTTGCTCGGCCTGCCATGTCAACGGCGTCTACCACGGCACGCCGCGCAATTGTTACGGATGTCACCAGACCGACTACACGCACACGACGAACCCGAATCACGTCGCGGCAGGTTTCCCTACAACCTGCGAGAGCTGTCACAGCGCCGCATCGGCCACCTGGAGCGCGTCGTTCAACCACAACACGATCTTCCAGCTGGTGGGCGTGCACGCGACGCAGCCGTGCACGGCATGCCACATCAACAACGTCTATCACGGCACGCCGCGCGACTGTTACGGCTGTCATCGCACCACCTACGAGCACACGACGAACCCGAATCACGTCGCCGCCGGCTTCCCGACGACGTGCGAGAGCTGTCACAGCGCCGCGTCGGCCACCTGGAGCGCGTCGTTCAACCACAGCACGTTCTTCCAGCTGGTCGGCGTGCACGCGACGCAGCCGTGCTCGGCCTGCCATATCAACGGCGTCTACCACGGCACGCCGCGCATTTGCTTCGGGTGCCACCAGACCGACTATACGGCCACGACGAACCCGAATCACGCCGCCGCCGGCTTCCCGACGACGTGCGAGTCGTGCCACAGCCCTGCCGCGTCGTCGTGGACCGCGACGTTCAACCACAACACGATCTTCCAGCTGGTGGGCGTGCACGCGACGCAGCCGTGCACGGCATGCCACATCAACAACGTCTATCACGGCACGCCGCGCGACTGTTACGGCTGTCATCGCACCACCTACGAGCACACGACGAACCCGAATCACGTCGCCGCCGGCTTCCCGACGACGTGCGACACCTGTCACAGCCCGGCGTCGGCGACCTGGGCCTCGAGCTTCAATCACAGCACGGTCTACCCGCTGCTCGGGCGGCACCTGACGGCGGCCTGCACGCGGTGCCACGTCAACAACGTCTACCACGGCACGCCGCGCATCTGTTATGCGTGCCACGTCGCTCAGTACAACGCCACGACGAATCCGAATCACATCGCCGCCGGGTTCCCGACCGCGTGCGAGCCGTGTCACAAGGCCTCCGACTCGTCGTTCACGTTGGGCGTCTTCAACCACACGTGGTTCCCGATCGCATCGGGCCGCCACTCAGGCAATCCGTGCGCGGCGTGCCACACGAATCCTGCGGCCTACTCAGTGTTCAGCTGCCTGACCGGCTGCCATCCGAAGTCTTCGACCGACAGCCACCACCAGGGCCGGTCGGGATACCGGTACGAGTCGGCCGCGTGCTACAGCTGCCACCCGCAAGGGAGAGCTGACTGATGCGGGCGTCATCGCGCCCGCCAGGGCGGTGAGTGGGGGCTTGGGGGCCTCTCAACTCGCCAGGAGGTGGACGGGCGGCTCCCCGCCGCCCGCCCACCCCGCATTGTCCCGATGAGACACCCGGCATCGTTTCGAGGCTGGCGCTGTTCAGATGTGAAACCGCGGAGCTGACCCGCGGCGCAAGTTCCCCGTGACCCGCCTGGCAAGCAACCTGCAGGAATGAGGGCGGAACCAGGCGATCCGGACCACACTCTTCTTGTCCGATCGCGAAGGGTTCAAGGTCATCCGCCGGGCGGTGAGAGTGGGACCGTGGCCAGAGCAAGCCTGACGGCGCTCTACTTTCGAGGACTCGGCGAATACACCGCCGGTCACCTGGAAGCCGCCGAACGCGACTTCAGCGAGGCCGTGGCGCGGAAGCCCACCCACGCGGGCGCCCTTCATCACCTCGGTCTCGTCTCACAGCTCTCCGGCCGCCCCCGCCGCGCGCTGCGCCTGCTCCGGGCGTCGGTTGCGGCCGACTCTCGAAACGCCGTGTACTGGCTGAATCTCGGGAACCTGTTCCATCAACTGGGACGGACGCAGGATGCGGTTGCCGCTTGGGAGGCGGCGGCGCGAATCGACGAGACGTTCGAGGACGCGTTCCGCAATATCGGGCTGACCTGCGCGGAGTCCGGAGAGCATGTGCGGGCTGTTGCTGCCTTCTCCAGGGTCACCGATCTCAACCCCGATTCCGACGAGGCGTTCCGCCGACTCGCTCGCAGTCTTCGACGCCTCGGACGGAGCGAGGAGGCGCGGCGCGCCGGGGGTCGGGCTCGCGCGTTGTCGAAGGATCCACAGGCGCTGGCGAGGTTTGGCGCGGCCCGCCTGAACGCCGATCGACCCGCGGAGTGTCTGAACGCGCTCCGCCGTGCCGTTCGCCTGGCTCCACGCGACGCGGAGCTCAGATTTCAGCTGGCGAATGCCCTCGCCATCACCGGTCGCCAGAGGCAGGCCCTGGGAGCTTACGAGACCGCCCTGGCGCTCGACCCGCGCCACGGGCCGGCGCGCTTCCGTGCTGCCGCGCTCCGCGGCGAGGCGCCTCGGCTGGCGCCAGCCGGCTACGTGGCCGGCCTGTTCGATACGTATGCATCCCGCTACGACGAGCACCTGGTCGGGGAACTGCGGTATCGCGGCCCCGCCCTGCTCTGGCGCGCCGTTCGGCGCGTCCTCGAACGGCAGCGCCCAAGGGCTCACCAGTTGACAGTCCTCGATGCGGGCTGCGGAACGGGCCTTGCTTCGAACCTGCTGAGGGGAGCCGCCAAACGCCTGGTCGGCGTGGATCTGTCTCGCGGGATGATCGAGAAGGCGCGCGCGCGGGCCGCCTACGATCGGCTGATTGTCGGCGACCTCGTCAGGATCCTGAGCACGACCCCCGAGAGGTTCGACCTGATCTTCTGCGCCGATGTCCTGAACTACTTCGGGGATCTGGCGATCCCCCTTCGTGCCGTGGCTCGCGCCTTGAGGCCCGGAGGGCTTGCGGCGTTCACCGTCGAAACCGGTGGCGGGAGCGCCTACGCGATCGCTTCGAGCGGACGATTCACGCATTCGCCCGCGTATGTCCGCGCCACCTCGGCGTCCTGCGGCCTCCTCATCAGTCACATGGGCACCGGCACGCCGCGCTACGAACGCGGGATGCCGGTGCGCGCGACCGTGGCCGTGCTGCAGAAGGCGTAGGCCGCCCGGATTCCGGAGCCGCGCGTTAGAATTTCTTGTTGCGCGCTCCGCCGACCGGGTTGTGCCGGGTATCCAGGTCCTTGGGCCTGCTGCTCTTCTTGCTCGTCTGCTTCTTGTCCATGACGCTCTCCTCTGGTGGTGGGTACAGCACCTGTCAGCGCTTGTCCATGCGCCCGCCCTTGGGGTTGCTCCGGGTATCCAGATCCCTGGGCTTGGGGGTCTTCCTGCTGGTCGGCTTCTTGTCCACGTGCGTCTCCTTGGCCTTTGGCGGCGAGGCCGCCATCCGCCTCACTGAGTGGTCCCGTGCTCACGGCTTCGGCCGTCCCAGGGTGCTCCGCTGGCCGAACACCACAGCCTTCCGGCTGCCTCCCCGGACGTCGGCTTCAGACAGGAGGTCGTTGAGCCTGATCGGCCTCGACGCAGGAGGCTTCCGCACGCTGCGAGGCTCGGCCGTCTTTTCGGAGGTTTTCTTGGCACCCATGTCGGCTCGAGGGAACGCCTCCAGTCATCGCAAGCTCGATGCCAGAACGCGACTCAGCCAAATCAGAGGTAATACCTGGGAGAACCTCTCGGGATGATCGACGCCCGACCCGGTGCGGGACCGGCGTGGCATCGTTTCGCCACGAGGCGGTTCCATTATTGGGCCGTCCGGCGCAGGCGGCGGAAGAGCGTCGTCCGCGAGATACCCAGCAACCGGGCCGCCCGGTGCTGGTTGTGTCCTGCCAGTTCGTAGACGTGATGGACGTGCCGATTCACGGCGGTGTCGAGTGAGAGGTCCTCGCCGTTCGGATAGGACGCGGGGGCAAGCGCCGGCCCGCCGTCGCTCTCTGCCGGGGCGATGCCGTCCAGCTGCACGTCGCCGGGCCGTATCGTGTCGTCTTCGGCGAGCAGCACGATCGTCTGGATCGTGTGGTCGAGCTCCCTGAGGTTTCCCGGCCAGTCGTGATCCATGAGGCGTTCGAGCGCACCCGGTTCGATGGCGGAGATCGCCCGCCCGAGCCGCCCGGCCCAATGTTGCACTTCCCACGCGATGAGCGCGGGCAGGTCCTCGCGGCGCTCGCGCAGCCTCGGGAGGACGAGCGTCAAACCGTTGAGGCGCTGGTAGAGATCCTCCCGGAACAGCCCGCGCCGGATGCGGTCGCGAAGCGACGCATTGCTCGCCGATACGACGCGAACGTCGGCGCGGCGAACCAGCTCGGACCCGAGGCGCTCGAATTCCCCGTATTCGACGGCCCGCAGGATTTTCGCCTGTGCCAGCGGGCTCATGTCGGCGATCTCGTCGAGAAACAGGGTGCCCCCGTCGGCGACCTCGAACTTCCCGCGCAGCGCGCGATCCGCGCCGGTGAACGCTCCGCGCTCGTGGCCGAAGAGCTGGCTCTCGAGCAGGGTCTCGCTCATCGCGGCGGCATTGAAGGACACGAAGGACCCGGCGGCCCGCCGGGACGACTCGTGAATCGAGCGGGCGAGCAGCGTCTTCCCGGTGCCCGTGTCGCCGAGCAGCAGCACCGGCACGTCCGATCGGGCGGCGACGAGCGCCCGCTTGAGACATGCCTGCATGGCCGGATTCCGGCTGGTCAGGTCTTCGACTCTCATCTGGCGACCATCCCGTCTTCAGACCTCCACGACGATCGAATGACGCCGGGGGCAACCCGCTCCGGCCCCGGTCTCACGGCCTGGCCCCGACCGTCTCGCGGAGCTTCCGGAGCGGCTCGAAGACGTACTCGGCGATGGTCCGGCGCCCGGCCATGACGCGCGCTTCGCCGCGCATGCCGGCACGCAGCGATCCGCCCGCCCCTCCGCCCCCGATCGTCTGTCCGTCGAGCCGCGCGTGGACCAGGAACCCCTCTCCGGCCGGAGTCGCGACCGAGGCCGGGCTGATCCACCGGACCGTCGCGCGGCCGGTGCCGAAGCGCTCGTAGGGGTATGCCTGGTAGAAGAGCTGCACGCGCTGGCCGACGCGCAAGCGCGAAACCCCGCCCTCGGGCGGCGCAATCTCGGCAATCAGCAGGGAGTCCGACCGCGCGATGCGGCAAAGCTCCTGCCCGTAGGTCACGACGTCGCCCGCGTTGCGCTTCTCGAGGGCGACGACGGTGCCGTCAAACGGCGCGGTGATGCGGACGACGTCCTCGTGCGCCCCGTCGAGCAGTTTCCCGAGCGTCGCGATGCGGACGCCGAGCTTCGCCCGGTTGAGGGCCAGCTCGCCGACCTGCCTTCGGTAGTCGGTCCCGAGCCGCGCCAGCTCGAGCGCGGCCATCTCGCGCGACGCCCTGGCGGCCTCCGCGTCGCGCTCGGCCTTCGACGCCTCGAGCTGCTGCGACTTGAGATCCACGAGCGGCACCAGTCCCTCCCGGTCGAGCCGCTCGTAACGGCGGACGAAGTCCCGCAGCGTCAGCAGGTACTCCTGCTGGAACGCGAGGTCCTTGTCGAGTTGCCTGATCCGGGCGGTCTGAATCTCCGCGGCGGCGCGGTGATCTTCCTCGAGGAGCTCGGCGCGGCGGCCTTCCGAGGCGAGCTCCTGTTCGAGCGTGCTCAGCTCGGACGTCCATTCCCTCAGCTCCTGCGACCTGATGACGAACAGGGCCTGGCCCTTCCGAATCTCGGACGTCTCGGACACGAGGATTTGCGAGAGCACGCCTTCGCGAGGAGCCCGCACCGGGTCGGCCCCGGCCTCCGGCACCAGCACGAACCTGCAGCGGATGGTGTCGGGGATGGACACGGCTACCGCGGCGGCGGCCGCGACGCCGAACACGATGACCAGGAACAGCCCGAGCGCCATGGCGACGGAACTGGGTAGCCGGGTCGGGTAGAGATCGGTCGCCCGCATCCCGCCGTCCGCCCGATCCGCCTGCCGCGCTCCCTGGGGGCTCATCGCCGCTGACTCCCGTCTAGATGCCGAGTTGCTGGCCGCACAAGTAGAAGTAGAGGCCCCGCCGCGTCATCAGCTCGGCGTGCGTTCCCTGCTCGGCGATCTGCCCCTTCTCGATTACCACAATCGTGTCCGCGTTCCGGACAGTGCTCAGCCGGTGGGCGATCACGATGGCCGTCCGCCCGCCGACCAGGCGCTCCAAGTTCTGCTGGACCGCGTGCTCGGATTCCGAATCGAGGGCGCTGGTGGCTTCGTCGAAGATCAGGATCGGCGGATCGGCGTAGAGCGCCCGCGCGATGGCGATTCGCTGCCGCTGGCCTCCGGAGAGCGCCAGGCCGCTTTCGCCGATCTGCGTGTCGTAGCGCAACGGCAGGCGCAGGATGAACTCGTGGGCGTTGGCCGCGCGGGCGGCCCAGACCACGCGATCGAGGTCCGGCTCCGGATCGCCAAACGCGATGTTGCGGAGGATGGACTCGTTGAACAGGTAGTTCTCCTGGAGCACGACGCCGATCTTCCGCCTCAGGTCCCGGTAGTTCAGCGTCGTCATGTCGACGCCGTCGAAGAACACCGCACCCTCTGTCGGTTCGATGAGGCCCGCGAGGCACTTGATGAGGGTCGTCTTGCCCGATCCGCTCCGTCCGACGATCGCGGTCGTGCGCGAGGGCTGGAACTCGAGGGTGATGCCGGCCAGGATGGCCGGGGATTCCGGGCCGCCGTAGCGGAACCCGAGGTTGCGGAGCTCGATCTGCCCCTGCAGCGTCTGCACGGGGCGAAGCCTCGATCGGTCGTATCCCTGCTCCGGCTCGGACTCGAAGATGTCCCCGAGCCTGTTCATCAGGACGGCCGACACCTGCCAGTCGTCCCAGAGCGAGAGGACCCTGATGATGGGCGCATAGACCATGCCCATCAGCGCGTTGAAGGCGACGAAGCCACCGATGGTGAGCGTGCTCGCGATGACCATCCGCGCGCCGACCCAGAGGAAGAGCACCGCGGAGAGGAGGCCCACCGACTGTACGGCCGTGTCGTAGGACATGAGGATGAAGTTCGCCCGGAACTGCTTGTCCGCCACGCTGACGAACTGATTCAGCATGGCGCTCCGGAACGTCTGCTCGCCCGCGGTCGCCTTCATCGTCTCGATGCCCTTGATCGCGTCGATCTGGAACGAGGAGTACTTGGCGTGGCTCTCCTCGAGCTCGGCGAAGAGCGGCCGCAGCACCTTGGTGGAGAAGACCATCAGGCCGGCATACACGGGAAAGACGATGAAGAACACGCCGGCGAGCGTCAGGCTGTAGGCCGCCATGATGCCGATGGCCGCGGCGATTTGGACGATGGCCAGCAGGCCGCCGAGGCCGTTCTGCACGACGAACTCGCGGACCTGGCGCGCGCCCTGGAGGCGGCGCTGGATGTCGCCGGTCCGGCGCGTGCTGAAATACGACATCGGCAGGTCGAGGAGCCGCCGGGTCAGGAAGTCGAGGATCGCCGAGTCGATCCGCACCGCGGCGAAGCTCAGCATGTACCGCTCGAGCAGGTTGCCCGCCAGCATGAAGACGAGCGCCACGAGCATGCCGGCGACGACCACGATCAGCAGATCGAGATCGCGCTCGACGACCACGCGATCGACGACGACCTGCGTGAAGACGGGAATCGACATCTGCAGGAGGCTGACAACGATGCTGAGCGTGAGCACGCGAAGCAGGACGCGCTTGTAGGGCGCGATGAACGGCAGCACCCATCCGAACGACGATCGGCCCTCGGGCGCCCGCTCGAATGCCTCCGTGTAGTCGAAGAGGGCGGCATAGCCCGTCCATTTCTGGTCGAACTCGCCGCGCGGAATCCTCCGGAGGCCGACGGCGGGATCCGCGACGCGCACCGTGGTCTTGCCGACCTCCACCAGCACGATCCAGTGATTGCCCTCCCAGTGGACGATCGCGGGCAGCGGCACGCGGTCGAGCTGGCTGCGCGAGACCTTGATGCCGCGGGCGGCCAGGCCGAGCTCGGTGGCGGCCTGGCACAACGCGCGCAGGCTGGTGCCGTCGAACGCCGTGTGGGTGAGCTGCCGGATCCGAGTGAGTCCGACACGGCGTCCGAAGTGACGGCAGACCATCCCTAGCGCGGCCGCACCGCAGTCCATCTCGTCGATCTGCTGGATCACCGGGAACCGCCGGATGCGGCGGCGGCGCTTCCTGAACCGGCCATCCGGCGACTCGAACGGCTCGAACGCCTCGTCAGCCTCATCTCTCTCGCCGTCCCCTTCGCCCCTGGCGGTCCGCTCACGATCGAGGCCGACCTTGTCGTACGCCTGGACCGCCGCCGGCAGCATCTCATCCGCGAAATCGAGCGGGACTCGCGCTTCCGCCTTCGCGTTGTAGAGCGAGGCACGCTCCTCGAGCACGCGGCGGAACTCGGGATACTCGCGCGAGAGCGCCGAGAGGTCTTCGGGGGCGAGCACGAGCAGGCTGCATTCGGTGAGCGCCTCGACGGTGGCGGCACGCGGTGCCCCTCGCAGGATCGAGAGCTCGCCGAAGTAGTCTCCGGCGCGAAGGAACGCCAGGTTCCGCCCGCTGCCGTTGTCCGAACGGAAGACGCGCGCACGCCCGGCCTTGATGACATACATCGGCCCCGCGGGATCGCCTTCGCGGACGATCGTCTCGCCGGCGGCGGCCGCCATCGGCCGCAGCCGATCGACCAATGCGCGCTGCAACGGAAACGGCAGGCGCCCGAGTTCGCTGAATTCCCGCAGGAAGTTCTGGAGGGTGCGGTGCCTGGCGCGCGACTCGATCGCGTCGCGCAAGTCGGGGCTCTCGTCGAGGAGCCGCTGGAAATCGACGCGATCGAGGCGAAGCACCGTGACCGCGGAGCTGCACCGCACGGTGGCGCTCCTTGGCTCGCCGTGCAGCAGGGCCACCTCGCCGAACTCGTCGCCGGGGCGAAGCACGCCGAGCGAGATCTCCTCGCCGGAGTCGCCCTTCTTGACGACGCGGGCGTGGCCGGCAGTGACGATGAAGTAGGCGTCGCCCGGGTCACCCTCGCGAACGACCAAGTCGCCGAAGCCGTAGTGGAACTCGCGCAGGCTCGACGCGACGCGCTCGCGCAGGAGCGCCGGCAGGAACCGGAAGAGCGCGTTGCCGTCGATGGCCTTCCCCGTGGCTTCCGTCATCCGGCCCCTGTCACACGATGCGATGGCGCATCAGACCCACTCGATGTGTCGATCGATGAGATCCTCGGTCGTCCGGGCGACAAGGAGCGATTCGACCCGGCGGCGAACCTCCGCCTCTCCCTCTGTCGGCAGGTCTTTCGCGACCACGCGGCACAGGACGATTCGTCCGCCGACCTCCGCCGGGGCGAGCACTTCGCCCTGCCTGGCCGCGATCGCCGTCGGCTGCAGGGCCTCAGGGAGTTCGTCGAGAAAGAGGCGCCGCCGGACGATCTCCCCGCCCGCGCGTCTCGAGACTTCGTCCAGTGACTCGCCGTCCTCGGTCGCGCACGCCCAGGCTTCGCGCGCCGACCCTTCGGTCGGAAACGATGCCAGCTGCACGTCGAGCCTGACGAGCGACGGTCCTTGGGCTTCGACTTCCCTTTCGATCCGATGGGATGAGCCGGCTCCGCTGCATGCGCTCAGGAAATCCCGCTCCATCCCCGCCAGGTCGTCGGCCCACCCCGGCGGAAGCGAATCGCCGCCTTGCGCCAGCCTGGCCGCGACCCGAGCGGCGAGATCGCGCTCGAAACCGGCGAGATGGTCCCCGAACACGACCTCGGGCCAGACGAGCATTTCGATCTCGGCCGCCTCCGGGGCGTAGTCCCTGATGATGATCGACGCGTCGTGCAGGAACCGCTCGCGCCACAAGCCGCGCTCGAGCCAGGACCAGAGGTCGTCGACCGCTAGCCCGTGTTGGTCGAGCCAGGCCTCCGTGTCGTCCGCGGTGGTGAGATCGTGTTCGAGCCTGTAGGAGTCTGCCGCCGATTCGAGGGTGCTCGGGCCGAGCTCGAATCCCTCGTCCCCGGCGTACCGCTGGCTGGCCAGCCCGAGCCGGACATGCTGGCGCACCGGTCCGAGTGCGGACCGCGCATCGGCCGCGCGAATGGCGTCCGCGCAGCTGAAGGTGCGGCCCCCCGCCCGAAAGATGATCTGGTCGGCCCCCGGCATCTTCAGTGTCTTGAGCGTGAAGCCAGAATGTCTGATCGAACCGATCGGTGTCAAGAACGATCACGTGGCGAACGCGTGATCACGTCACGATCGGAGGTTCACTCACGCCGCGCCTCGCCGAGGACGGGCGGTACGAGCGGCGGCCTTACCCGTAGGCTTGACCGTACCCCCTGGCCAATCGGGGACAGCGCCGTCGCTTCGGGGCGTGACATCGTCCCCTTCCGCATCGCTTCCTTGACGGCGATCATGGGACCCCTCATGATCGATCTGTGAGGCGCGCCCGGGTCTGCCCGTCGATGGCGCGGCCCGCGGGTCCGGCCCATCCGGCACGAGGATCACTCATGACTGCTCGAATCAAGGTCGGGTATGCGCTCGTCTTCGCTCTGCTCGTCGCCGGGTTCGGCCCGGCGCGAGCGCAGGACCAGCAGCTGCCCAATCCCGCCCTCTCGACGCCGCTCGATGCCCCGGTTCCCGTCGATCCGCGCATCCGGATCGGCTACCTGCCGAACGGCCTGCGCTACTACATCCGGGTCAACGGCCGTCCGTACCGGCGGGCCGAGCTTCGCCTGGTGGTGAACGTCGGCTCGGTCGTCGAAGACGACGATCAGATCGGCATGGCGCACCTGCTCGAACACATGGCGTTCAACGGCAGCCGGAACTTCGCGAAGCAGGATCTCGTGAAGTTCATGGAGTCGATTGGCATGCGGCTCGGAGCCGGGGTGAACGCGAACACGAGCTTCGACGAGACCGTCTACATGCTGCACGTGCCCACCGACAACCCGGAAGCCTTGAGCAAGGCGTTCCTCTTCCTCGGCGACGTGGCGCACGGCCTCACGCTCGATGCCGACGCCGTCGAGAAAGAGAAGGGCGTCGTCCTGGAGGAATGGCGGCAGGGGCGTGGCGCGGATGCGAGAATGCGCGACCGCCAGACGCCGGTCGTGCTGCAGGGCTCACGCTACGCGCAGCGGCAGCCGATCGGGACGCAGGCGGCGATCGAGCGCTTCTCACAGGGTCCGCTGCGGCGCTACTACACGGACTGGTACCGGCCGGACCTGATGGGCGTCATCGCCGTCGGCGATTTCAACCCGGGCGACATCGAGAAGCTGATCAAGTCGACCTTCGGCGCGATACCCGCCGCCGACAAGCCCCGGCCCAGGCCCGCGTACCCGGTGCCCGACCACGCGGACACGCTCTTTGCCGTCGCCGCCGATCCCGAGGCCGCCGCGACGGTGATTGGCATCTACAACATGCTGCCGCTTCGTGACCAGACCACCGTCGGCGCCTACCGGCAGATGCAGGTCGAGCGGCTCTACACGAGCATCATGAACGCGAGGCTGGCCGAGCTGACCGTCAAGCCGGAGGCGCCGTTCCTGAGGGCGATGATCGACCGTGGCATCTTCACGCGCACGAAGGAGGCCGCGACGCTCATGGCGCTCGTCGGCGAAACCGGCATCGAGCGGGGCATCGACGCGCTCGTGACGGAATCGGCGCGGGCCGCGCGCTACGGGTTCACGCCGGCGGAGCTCGAGCGCGAGAAGCGCGAGACCTTGCGGCTCTACGAGTCCGCGTTCGCCGAAGGCGAGAAGGAAGAGTCGGCGGACCTGGCCGCCGAATTCATCCGGAACTTCACCCAGAAGGAACCCGTGCCGGGCATCACCTACGAGTACGGGCTGGTCCGCCGGTTCATCCCCGAAATCTCGCTGGCCGAGGTCAACAAGGTCGCGAAGGAGTGGGCGGGCGGCAGCCGGGTCGTGGTCGTCAATGCGCCCCAGAAAGCGGGGCTGACGGTACCCGACGACGCGCGGCTCGCCGCCGTCATCAAGGCCGCGGCCGGGCGCGAGATCAAGCCCTACGTCGATGTCGAGTCGAATAAGCCCTTGCTCGAGCATCCTCCGAAGCCCGGCGCGATCGTCACGGAGACGGCGCGGCCGGAGTACGGCCTGCTCGAGTGGGTGCTGTCGAACGGCGCCCGCGTCGTCCTGAAGCCGACGCAGTTCAAGCAGGACGAGGTCGTCCTCCGCGCGACCAGCCCGGGCGGCACCTCGCTCGCGAACGACGCCGACTTTGTCGCGGCGATGACGGCGGGCCAGGTCGTCTCCGCGAGCGGGCTCGGGCCGTTCAACGCGATCCAGCTCCGCGACGCGCTCGCGGGCAAGGCCGAACAGGTGACGGCCTTCATCGGCGAATCGGAGGAAGGCGTGGCCGGCGGCGGGTCGCCCAAAGACCTCGACACGATGTTCCAGCTCATCTACCTGACCTTCACGCAGCCGCGCGCCGACGCGACGGCGTTCAAGGCGCTGACCGAACAGATGCGGACGATGCTGGCGAGCCGCCAGGCCAGTCCCGACTGGATGTTCGAGCAGACGCTGCGGACGACACTCGCGCAGAGCCACCTCCGGGCGCGGCCGATGACGCCCGATCTCGTGAAGGAGATGGACCTGCAGAAATCGTTCGCGTTCTTCAAGGACCGCTTCGCCGACGCGGGCGATTTCACGTTTGTCTTCGCCGGCAGCTTCGACGTCGCCGGGATCAAGCCGCTCGTCGAACAGTACCTCGCATCGCTCCCGTCGAGCGGGCGCAAGGAGACCTGGCGCAATGTCGGCGTCACGCCGCCGCGCGGCGTCGTCGAGAAGGTCGTCCGCAAGGGCATCGAGCCGAAGAGCCAGGTGGACATCGTCTTTACCGGCGCGATGGCCTACGACGTCCCGAACCGCGTGGAGCTGGACGCGTTGCAGGTGGTGCTGGAAACACGGCTGCGCGAGAGGCTGCGAGAAGCGATGCGCGGCACCTACGGCGCGCAGGTCGAGGCCAGCGCCTCCAAGATCCCGGAGCCGCGCTACAGCATCACCATCGACTTCGGCTGCGATCCGGATCGCACCGAGGAGCTCGTCAAGGCGATGTTCCGCGAGATCGAGTCGCTCAAGGCCGACGGGCCGTCCGCCAAGGACGTCGACGACGCGAAGGCGGCGCTCGGCCGCGCGCACGACAGCGACCTCGCCGTCAACGGCCGGCTCGTCGGCGCGATCGCGGATGCGTACGAGAATGCGGAGGACGTCTCGACCTTCTTCACGCTGCCCGGGCAGTACGCGAAGCTGACGGCCTCGTCGATCCGGGATGCCGCGCGCCGCTATCTGGACACGAGCAACTACGTGCGCGTCACGCTCCTGCCTGAAAAGGCGGCGCCGGCGAAGTAGGGGTGGCTTTGCCCGGCCTCTCGCGGGACTACGGGATGATCACCGTTCTGACGTGGTCGCCGTAACGGTCGAGCTCGTCGAGCACGCCGTCGACGACTCCCGCGTCGAGCGGAACCTGCCGCGTGATGACCTTCGTGAGGCTGAGCTTGCCGGTGCGGGCCAGTTCGAGCAGTAGCGGCATCTCCTGCGCCAGGTGATCGGCCACGCCGATGACCTCGGCTTCCGGTCCCAGCAGTTCCGTGTAGGAAGCGAGATCGAACGTGCGGTCGCTCAGGCCGGCGATGGCCGCGCGGCCGTGCACCGCCAGCACCTGGACCGCCTGCCGCATGGTCGAGGGCAGGCCGATGACTTCGACCGACACGTCGACGCCCCGGCCGCCGGTGCAGCGCGCGAATCGCCTGCACGGGGTCGCCGTCCGACGCGTTGACAGGTGTCGCGCCGAGTGCGGCGGCCAGCTCCAGTTTCACTGGATTGACGTCCACGCCGAACACCTCGGCCGCGCCCAACGCCCGGGCCAGCTGAAGCGCCGACGAGCCGAGGCCGCCGATGCCAAAGACCGCGACGGTTTCCCCGCCCTGGAGGCGCGCCTTCTTCAGCGCGTGAAGCGAGGTCGACGATGAGCACATCATGACCGCGCCGTGCTCGAGCGGGATTTCCCGGGGGAGGAGGAACAGGCTGCGCTCGGGCATGCAGATGTAGTCCGCCCATCCGCCGTCGCGATGTTTGCCGATCATCTTGCAAGTGCTGCAGAACTGCTCGAAGCCGCGGCTGCAGTGGTGGCAGTCGCCGCACGAGACGAGGTAGTGGACGGCGACGCGATCGCCGGCCTTGAACTTCGTCACCTCCGTCCCGACCTCCGCGACGATTCCCGCGACCTCGTGGCCGAGCGTGACGGGCAGCGGCCCGGTCTTCGTCACGCCCGATCGATAGTGGGCGTCCGAATGGCAGATGCCCGCCGCCTTCACCTGGATCAACGCGTCCGTCCTGCCCGGCCGGGGGACGTCGACTTGCTGCAGGGCGACGGGCTTCTTCTGTTCGATGAGTCTCACAGCACGCATGTTCGGATGACTCCTCCTCTGGCCATAGTATCGCGTGCGGGCGGGTTATGATCTTCCGCCGGAGCTGGAGGTGCGCCTGTGATCGTCATCATCGGAGCGTCGGGGCGGGTCGGCATACCCACGATCCGTCATCTCGTCACCCGCGGGGCGCGGATCCGGGCGCTGACGTCGAGCGCGGCCTCTGCCGCGCGGCTCGGCGCGCTCGGCGTGCACGAGACGGTCGTCGGCGATTTCCGGAACGACGCCGATCTTCGCCGGGCGGTCGACGGCGCCGACGCGGTGCTGCACGTACCGCCGGCATTCACCGAGGATGCGGCCGCGATCGGGCTGCACGTAGTCGCCGCGGCCCGGGCCGCGGGCGTGGGCCACTTCGTGTTCAGCTCGGCCTTTCATCCGCAGATGCGGAAGATGGACCATCACTGGAGCAAGCTCGTGGTGGAGGAAGCGGTGATCGAGTCCGGGATGCCCTTCACGATCCTCCAGCCGTCACGCTTCATGCAGAACATCGAAAACGACTGGCCGTCCATCCGCGATCGAGGCGTGTGGCGCGAGCCGTTTTCCCTGGAACGCTCGATGAGCCTCGTCGACACCGAGGACCTCGGCGAGGCCGCAGCCCTCGTGCTCACCGGCCGTCGTTTTCAAGGAGGGACCTACGAGCTGTGCGGGCCCGAGTCGCTGACCCGCGCGGAGATGGCCGCGATCCTGAGCGAGGAGTGGGGCCGGAGGGTGACGGCAGAGCCGCGTGAAGAGGTCGAGTGGGCCGAATCGGCCCGGGCGCGCGGCTGGAAGCCGTGGGCGATCGACGCGTATCTCAAGATGTGCCGCCACTACGAGGAGCACGGCTATCCCGGCGGCAACCCGCTCGTGCTCGCCGCCATCCTCGGGCGGGCGCCAACAGGATTCAGGGCGTTCGTGAGGCGTTTCCTGGCGGAAAAACGCGCGTAGCAGCCGAGGGCAGCTTGTGGTCCACGCTGCCTCGCCGCCCTGGCCTACTGCCAGCTCCTGACCTTGAACTCCACGCCGTCGAGGACGATGCCGTTCTTGCCGCGCTCGCCAACGAGCGTGATCTTCATCCGCTGCGTCTCGTGCTTCGTCTCCGCGCCGCCGCCGATCGTCGTCTGGCGGGAGCCCGTAGGCGTCGCGAAGCCGCCGGCCTCGCTCGTGATCGTGAGGACCAGCTCGTTGCCGACGACCTCGAATGTTCCCCGGGCCCCGTTGCGGACGCTGGTCCCGCTCCCGCCCGCGATGCCCGTGTGATAAAACGTGCCGTCCTCGTTGAAGTCCCACTTCTCGAGGACGCCGGGCCCGGGCATCCGGTAGTAGTTGCCCGAAAAGGCCGGGCGCTTCGATCCGATCGCCGCGGGCGCCGGGGCCGGTCCGGTCTTCGGCACGGTCGAGGTTGACGGCGCGGGGCCAGGAGGCGCCGATTTCGACTGGGTCGACCCGGACCTCCCTGGAGCCTGGCGCGATTCGGCCTTGCTCCCAGCGTCGGATCCCGAGCTCTTCGATCCCGACGCGAGCTCATCGGCGAGCCTGGCCCGTTCGTCCGCCTGCTTCGCGCGCGTTTCGTCGTTGACCTCGCGGTAGCACTGCGCCAGCTTCCGCTGGACCTCTGCCGCGTCGATCATGTCGCCCGCCTTGTGGCTCTTGATGAGGTCGCGGAGCTGCTGCTGCAGGAAAGTGGCGGGTTGCGCCGGCAGGCCGGATAGATCGAACGTCTCGGCATCGTTCCGTTGGGCGGCAACTGAAATGGCGGTCAGGCAGAAGACCGTGATGAAGAGACGCTTCAGCGATGGCATGGGGGGCTCCTTCGAATTCGGATCCGGTTGGGAATTCTTCAGGATACCGCGACCGCGGCCGGTCCGACGAGCGGGGACCGATCCCGGGTGGATCGGCCCCCGTCGCCGCTGACGTTCCTGGCAGATGTTACTTGGCCGGGGCGGGATTCCCTTCGCCGTCGAGCACGACGATCGGCGCGATGCCCGTCGCCTTGAGCGGACCCTCGATGGCCGCCCGGTCGCCCACGATCACGATGTTCAGGTGATCGAGGTCGATGTACTGCCGGGCCACTCTCGTCACGTCGTCCTTCGTCACGGCTGCGACCTTGGCGCCGTACTGCTGGAAGTACGTGTCTGACAGACCCTGCGTCCAGAGCGTCGTGATCGCGCTGCCGATGCTGCTGACCGAGGCGAAGGTCCCCGGCAGCCGCTGGACCAGCGCGTCTTTCGCCGTTGTCAATTCCTCGTCGGTGACCGGGCGCGCGCCCTGCATGCCCTTCAGCTCCTTCATGAACTCGACGAGCGCGGCGTCGGTCTTCGCCGAGATGATGTCGCCGCCGGCTCGGAACGCACCGGGGCCGCGCCCGTAGGCGAATGACGAGTTGACGCCGTAGCTGTAGCCCTTTTCTTCGCGGATGTTCGCATTCAGGCGCGACTGGAAGAACCCGCCGAGCATCGTGTTCATCACGGAGATGGCGTAGTAGTCTGAAGTCGAGCGCGGCGGTCCGGGCAGGCCGATCGCGAAGGTGGACTGCGCGGCGCCCTGTTTGTCCACGAGGTAGATCGTCGTCGGCCGTTTCTCGGGCACCGCGGGATAGCTGAACGCCGGCTTGCTGCCGCCGGAGGTCCACGCCGTGAACGCCTTGTCGAGCGTCGCCTTGACGCCCGCCGCGTTCACGTCGCCACTGACGACGATGAGGGCGCGGCCGGGTTGGAGATACGTCTTGGCGAGCGCCACGACATCGTCGCGGGTGATCGCCTTGAGGGACTCCTCGGTGGTCATCGCGCCGTACGGATGCGCGGTGCCGTAGAGGACGCGCGGGAACACGCGCGACGCAACGGCGGCTGGCTGCGCCTTCGCCTGCGCGAGGCCCACGAGCCGCTGCGCGCGCAGGCGCTCCAGCGCGCCCGCCGGGAACGTGGAGTTCACCAGCATGTCCGTGAGCAGATCGAGCGCCGCGGCGAACTTGCCCGCCGTCGCCACGAAACTCACGCCGCCGGACTCGCTGCCGATGCCGACGCCGATCGTGATGCCGACCAGCTGCATCGCGCTCGAGAGCGCCTCGCCGTCACGGGTCTTCGTGCCCTCGCTCAGCATCGACGCCGTCAGGCTGGCGAGGCCGCGCTTGTCTGCCGGCTCGAACTGTGCCGATCCGCCCAGGAAGTTGAGCGAGAAGGAGACGAGAGGCAGGTCGTGCCGTTCGGACACGACGAGCTCCGCGCCATTCGCAAGTGTCGATTTCGTCCACGCCGGGACGCTTAGCACCGGCGTCTTGGCCGGCGGCGGGACCTTCGTGCGATCGAGCGATGACGCCGCCGGACTCGTGGCAGGCTTGGCCGGCGTCTGGGGGCCGGCGGCCGGAGGCTGCGGCGCAGCGGCCAGGATGGCGCCGGCGAGCGCAACGGTGGCGAGCGACGTGCGGATCAGTCGGCTTCTCTTCGCGCTCATCGCTGCACCTCCTTGCCGGCATCCGGAGACGAGGGCACCTTCTTGCTCTCGTTCGGCTTCGACGCCTGATCGAACTTGCCGAGCGGTACGGCGCTCAGCACGACGCGGCCGGCGGTGAGGTACTTGTTGGCGACGCGCTTGACGTCGGCGGCCGTGACTGACTGGCCCTTGAGGTATGCCGTCTTGAAGTAGCCGGCGTCGTTGTGGAAGCCGTCGCCGTCGCAGAGCTGCATGGCCTTGCCGAGGTTCGACTCGAGGGCACGGAGGAAACCGACCTCGTCGCCCGCGAGCGCCCGCTGGATCTCTTCCGCGGTCGGGCCTTCCTGCTTGAGCTTCGCAACGACCGCGTCGGCGGCGGCCTCGAGGTCGGTCAGCGAGTGGTCGGGACGCGGCGTGATGATCAGCATGAACTCGCCCACGTCCTCGTTCGAGTTCTGGCCGGCCATCACGGATGCGGCCGCCTGCTGATCGTAGACGAGCGCCTTCGTGATACGGGCCGTGCGCGGGCCGGACAGGATGGAGCCGAGCACGTCGAGCGCGAACGCGTCATCGTCTTTTTCGCCGACGGTCGGCCACTGGACGTAGAGGCGCGGCACCTGCACCCGGTCCTCGTACGCCAACCGCACTTCAGACCCGAGGGTCACGGGCGCGACCTTCGGGCGCGTCACCGGCCTACCGCGCGGAACGTCGCCGAAATACTTCTGCACCCATGTTTTCGCCTGCGCCGGATCGAAGTCGCCGACAATGGCGAGGAAGGCGTTGTTCGGTGCGTAGTAGAGGCGGAAGAAGTCCTTCACGTCCTGCTCGGTCGCGGCCGACAAGTCGGACATGCTTCCGATGACATCCCAGGAGTACGGGTGATTGGCCGGGTACATGGCGGCGGACATGATCTCGTTGACGCGGCCGTACGGCTGGTTGTCCACGCCCTGGCGGCGCTCGTTCTTGACGATGTCGCGCTGGGCGTTGAGCTTCGCGACATCAAGAGTGTCGAGCAGGAACCCCATCCGGTCGGCTTCGATCCAGATCGCCGACTCGAGGTAGTTCGACGGCACCGTCTCGTAGTAGGTCGTCCGATCGTTCGACGTCGTGCCGTTGTTGCTCCCGCCGACGCCCTCCGTCAGCTTGTCGTGCAGGCCGTAGGGCACGTGGCCCGACCCGGTGAACATCACGTGCTCGAACAGGTGCGCGAAGCCCGTGCGGCCGGGGACTTCGTTCTTCGAGCCGACGTGGTACCACACGTTCACGGCCACCGTGGGCGTGGTGTGGTCGACCGAGAGCAGTACGGTGAGGCCGTTCGGCAGCTGGTACCGCTCGAAGGGGATTCGGATCGCGTCGGAGCTGGCCTGCGCGGCCGGCCTCTGCGGCGGCAAGACTGCCGCGAGCGAGGCCAGAACGATGCAGGCCAGCAAGCCGGTCCGCTTGCTGGGTCTAGGCACGGCTGGTGATCTCCTTGAAAGAGGCCCCGAGGGAGCTGTCTCGATTATATAGGCCGCCGTCGATCGGCGGGACTTGCCTGATCTAGACGAATCTGGCCTGTTCGGTGTTCGAAGGTGTGCCCCACGAGCGCGTCGCGGCCATCTCCCCGGCGAAACGGCGATAGAATCCTGTTCGTGAAGCTCGTGACATGGGCTGCCGCGCCGGCGATCGCGCTCTTCGTCGGGTTGGCGCCGCCGACAATCGGCGGCTCGAGCCCGGCTCTACAAATCGCTCCCGGAGTCCACCTGGTGCCTGGGACATTCGTCCCGGGCACTCAGCCCGACGGAAACAGCGTCATCCTCCGCGCGCCCGACGGCCTCATCGTCGTGGACACGGGGCGCCATCCCGATCACGCGCGGCAAATCGACCAGTTCGCGAAGAGCGCGAAGCTGCCGGTGAAGGCGGTCATCAACACCCACTGGCACCTCGACCACATCGGCGGGAACGCGTTCCTGCGCGAGCAGTATCCGGACGTGAGGGTGTACGCGAGCGGCGCGCTGCGGGAGGCGCGGGCGGGTTTCCTTGCCGACTACCGGAAGCAACTCGAGGGGATGCTGCAGAAGGCGGCCGACCCGGCCGCGCAGGAAGCGCTTCGGGCCGAGATCCGGCTGATCGATCTGGGCGCACGGCTCGAACCGGATGAGGTGATTGCTCGCGGCGGCCAGCGGACCATTGCGGGACTGCTGCTCGAAGTTGGCCTCGAGACCCACTCGGTCACCGCCGGCGACGTCTGGCTATTCGAGCCCAAGTCCCGCGTCCTGATTGCCGGCGACCTCGTGACGCTCCCCGCGCCGTTCCTCGACACCGCGTGTCCGGCGCGGTGGCAGGAGTCGCTCGAACGGCTCGCCCGGGTCGATTTCGCGATTCTCGTGCCGGGCCACGGCCAGCCGATGGATCGCCGCGCGTTCGACGCCTATCGTACGGCCTTCGACGGGCTCCTGGCGTGCGCGCGGAGCGACAGGCCCAAGGACCAGTGCACGGCAGGGTGGATCGCCGCTGCGGGGACGCTCGTGCCCGAGGGCGAGCGCGGATTCACCCGATCGCTGACGGATTACTACGTGGGCCTCCTGCGCGCGGATCCGGCAAGAATCGCGGAGCTCTGCGGGCGCTGAACGCCAGGCGCACGCTCCGAATGATCTTTAAACGTCCTTTATATAACCCTAAAAGGCATTGTAATGATGGCGCCATGAACCTCATCGCCATCAAGGATCTGAAGCAGCCGCGGCGGCTCAAGGAGCGTCTCCTCGCGGAGCGGGAGCTGCTGCTGACGAGCGACGGCCGCCCGGTCGCCGTGCTCGTGAACCTGGATGCGTCGGACGATCCCGAGTCCGTCATCCAGTCGATCCGGGACGCACGGAGCCGATTGGCTCTGCGCCGCGTCCGCGCGGCCGCCGCTCGCCACGGTACGGCCAAACTGTCGGCGGCCGACATCAATCGTGAGATCGCGGCGGTGCGAGCGTCGAAGCGTTCGAGGTCATGACCGGCGCGGTCGTCGACACGAACGGGATCTGTCGGGGTTTCTGTCGCCATACGGACCACCTGGCCGAATCGTGGAGTGGCTGCGAAACGGCAACGTGCAGGCGGTGCTGGATGACCGGCTGGCCACGGAGTATGCCGAGGTGCTCGCCGCACGGCCGATCTTCAAGCTTCCTCTCGTGGAGGTCGAGCTGGTGCTCGGGAGCATTCGAGCTTTCGCGCTGTGGGTCGAGGTCGGCGCGGGAGATGCCGCCAGGAACCTGCGCGATCCAAGCGACGCGCCGTTTCTGGAATGCGCGCGAGCCGCCGGTGTGGCGCTGGTCACCGGCAATCTGCGTCACTTCCCGAAATCGCTGACCCGCGGCGTCAACGTGCTCACTCCAAGCCAGTTTGTCGCGGTGTGCGAACGGGCGGCCAAGCGGACGTGAGGATCGGGCTCAATCGATGTCGCGACGGAAACGGATCCGCTTGTGCGCCGGGTCGCGGCTCGCACGGACAGGCGGATCGAGCTGACTCCTTGCGGAGTCGAGTAACGGCGGGTGGACCGCGCACGCTCCGCGATCGGGGCGTAACACTTGTCGCCGGGTCTCGAGACCAGGCCTACTTCCGATCGCGCCGTGATCCGGCCTGAGGCCTGAATCCTGCGGCCCGGCAGAGATGCGGTCCGGACGATAGGCGATATTAGCGCACCGGGGGAGTCCCAGGTCCCGGCTCGACGCAACCTAGTGCCGCTTCTCAGACCCTGGGATTCGCGACTTACCGTCCGCTGCGGCCGGTGCGGCTGGCACCGTGCGCACGTGGACGTACAGTTCACTGGCCAACCGGGCGAGCGGCAGCTCCGTCGGTTGCGCATGCTGTTGGACAACCGCCCGGACACGGCCCCTCGTCGATGAGCGAGACTGGCCGAGTCGGCCCACTACTCGTCGGCTGACGTCGCGTGCCAAACGTCATGAGAGATGCGGCGGGCCTATTGCGGGAGGTTCATGCGGCGCAGCAGCGCCTGGAAGCGGGGCTCGGAGCGCAGGCGATCGAAAAAATAGGGGATGCCAAGGTAAGGCAGAACGGGATCGCGCACGTCGAATCCCTTTTCCAGCCAGTCGAGAGCCTGCCTGTTATCCCTCGCGTCCAGATACAGGCTCGCCACGTCGCTCGGTGCCGCGAAGGAGGTACGAAAGCGAGCCGCAAGTGCCTGGGCCCCTCGCTGCATCCCGTCCGTGTAGCCTCCCTGCGCGTAGCCCTGATCGAGCGCCTCGTCGACGGCACGATCATCGTAGATGACCTTCATGTAGGCCTTCGCAGCCTCAAATGCCTCTTCCTGCCTCCCCTCGAGGGAGCGTGCCCACCAGATCGCGCACAGCGCGCCCGGATTGCCAGGCGCGTTGCGCGCCGCGGCGACCGCATCGTCGTATCGGCGGAGGAAGATCAGGTCTGCGGAATAGAAGACTTGAACGAGTGGATTGAACGGATCCAGTGCCAGGGCCCGCTCGATCTGGGCCATGGCCTCATCCGGACGACGCATCATATTCAGATAGTGCGAGTAGGCAGCACGCGCATCCGGGAAGTTGGGATCGAGGTCGATGGCCCGCTTGAAGGCCGCTTCAGCAGCCGGCCAGTTCCAGTCGGTCCAGGCGTAGATGGCCGCCAACGCATGGTGCGCTACCGCGAGGGTGTTATCGAGCTCGAGTGCCTTCAGCACGGCCGCCTTGGCCTTCGGCGCGGCCTCATGAGGGGGTGTGAGTCCCATTTGTTGACGAGAACTCCAGACGATGGAGACGCCGGCATAGGCCAGCGGGAAATTCGGGTCCTTCTCTATCGCCAATTCAAAGTACTTCAGCGCGGCGTCGAAATCGCCAGACGAAAGTCCGTGGGAGAGCTTGAGACCCTTGAGGTAGGCGTCGAAGGCCTCGGGGTTGACGGTTCGGACGTTAGCCAGCCGCGATTGTTCCGCCGGCAGCAGCTTCAGCGCCAGGGCTTCGGCCACCTTCCGCGCGACGTCGCTCTGCAGGGCCAGGATCCCGCTGATCTCCCGGTCATATGTCTCCGCCCACAGCTGCGTCTGGTCCCGCACCTGGACGAGCTCCGCCGTGATCCGGATCCGATCCCCATCCTTCTGAGCGCTTCCCTCCAGGACATACCCGACGCCCAGCTCCCGCGCGATCTGATCGATCGGTTTCTCGCTCTTCTTGTATTGCATCACCGACGTCCGCGCGATGACGCTCAGGCCCTGCGGGTGCAGCCGTCCCAACTGTGCGATCATCTCCTGGGTCAGCCCGTCGCTCAGGTACTCCTGCTCCGGGTTCCCCGTCAGGTTCGCAAACGGCAGCACCGCCAGCTTCACGGTGTTCGCGGGGCTGCCGATTCTCCCAGTCAGCCAGCCACGCACCCCGCCCGCATCCACGCCCACGAGGATTCCGATTAGCACGACGAGCGCCAGCGCCGCCGTCGCCACTGCCGGCCGCCGGCTGTGCGCCATCCGGTAGCGCCAGCCCACCCAGGGCGACACCGTCCCCGCTACCACCGCGCTCAGCGCGTCCCGCAACGCCCCCGCCGCCTGGAATCGTTTCCCAGGCTCCTTCTCCAAACAGCGCCCGATCACGGCTCCCAGTTCCGCCGGCACCCCCGTGGGCAACGGCCGCGGCGCCTGACTCAATATCGCCGAGGTCACCTCATACCCGCCCTGTCCCTCGAACGGTCTCGTCCCTGCGACCATCTCGTACAGCGTCACCCCCAACGCCCACAGGTCGCTCCGCGTATCCGCCGGCTTCCCCCGCACCTGCTCCGGCGACATGTAGGCCAATGTCCCGATTGCCTCCCCGCTGCGAGTCAGCCCCGTTGCCGTCGCGTCCTCCACGTCCACGCCGCCGGACGCCATGGTCTGCTTGGCCAGCCCGAAGTCCATGACCTTGGCGTGCCCCGTCTCGGTCAGCATGATGTTGCCGGGCTTGATGTCCCGGTGGACGATCCCCTTGCCGTGGGCCGCTTCCAACGCCTCGGCGACTTCGATGGCGATCTGCAGGGCCTCCTGAACGGGTACGGGCGGCCGGCCGGTTGTCTCCGCAGCGATGCGGTCGCAGAGCGACTGGCCCTCGACGTACTCCATCGCGATGAAATCCTGCCCTTCGGATTCTCCGACCTCGTTGATGTGGCAGATGTAGGGATGATCCAGGGCGGCGGCTGAGCGTGCTTCACGGATGAAGCGCTTGCGGGCGGTGTCGTCCTGCTGCATTTCTGTCGGGAGGAATTTCAGGGCTACTTTGCGGTGCAGTGAGGTGTCTTCGGCCAGGAAGACGACCCCCATGCCGCCCTGGCCGATCCTTTCCAGAATCCGGTAGTGTCCGAGCGTTTTGCCGGTCACCGGGAACTCCTCACCCCTTCGGACGATGGACCGAGCCGGGCGGTAGAGACGTCGCGACGATAGGCGATATTAGCGCATCGGGAGACGCCAGGGTCCAGGCTCGACGCAACATAACGCCCCTTCCTGAGACCCTGGGATTCGCGGTCCACCGGCCCAAGGGGCCGGCTGGGCTGGCACTGTGACACAGCTCCATCCCCGGCGCGTAGCCAGCGCATCTGCTTTCGCTACAGTGACGCCTGTTCGGCGCGGTGCGCCGGCCGCGGCGTGGTGCCGCCGGCCCAAGCGGCCTGTGGCGCGATCGGCTCGAGCGAGCGCGTACGGCCGCGGGCACCCGTTGACATGCCCGCGCGACAGGCGTAGCGTCTGAGCACAATAAACGAGCCCGGAAACGCGTCGCTGCCGCACCGCGCGGCGGAATGGATGTGCGCGATGTGGAAGCCAGTTGCGCGAGCCGCCGCCATGGCGTTGCTCCTCGCCGCCATGCCGTCGGTGGCATGGTCGCAGGTTACCGTCAAGAGGATGGAGATGCGCGCCATCGCGT
Source organism: uncultured Acidobacteriota bacterium (assembly GCA_963695795.1). Lineage (GTDB taxonomy): Bacteria > Acidobacteriota > Vicinamibacteria > Vicinamibacterales > JAKQTR01 > CAVOHU01. The sequence continues at coordinate 67,965 of CAVOHU010000008.1, forward strand.
CTGTGAACGGCAAGGACGTCTACCAGGCGTACTGCGCGTACTGTCATGGCGACGATCTCCGGGGCCGCGGCCCGGGTTCGGTTGGCGTGAGGATTCCACCTAGCGACCTCACGACCATCGCTCTGCGCAACGGCGGCAAGTTCAGCGCGGGCGACGTCGAGGAGAACATCAATCGCTGGAAGCGCGTGCCAAAGACCATGATGGACTTCAACGCGACCCAACGCGCGATGAGTACCGGGCAGGACAACGAGTACTCGCTGCCAATGCCGGTGTTCGGGCCGATCTTCGCCAAGCTCTACCCCCAGGAAATCCGCGACAGGGTCGTCCGAATGGCGAACCTGGTGTCCTACATCAAGTCCAAGCAGGTGAAATCGCCCTGGCCTGACGATCCGAAGTAGCGCAAGAACGGCTAGCCGATGACGACAGGCGATATGAGCGCACCGGGGGAGTCCCAGGTCCCGGCTCGACGCAGGAGAATGCCCCTTCTCAGACCCTGGGATTCGCGATTTACCGTCCGCTGCGGCCGGTGCGGCTGGCACCGTGGCACAGACCACGGCCACGAGTTCCAGTTCAGTTACTTTTGGGTATCGGTATCCGTCGAGATCCACGCACCAGGATTCCTGGTTGCTTTCCACCGAAGCGCCATCACGACCCTTTCGTCGAATCCGTAAGGCGGCCACCGCACTTCCATGTATGTGCCAGGGGTATGAACTACCACAATGGCATGGCCGATCTCGTGCATCCAGCCAAGGTAGAAGAGCGGGTCATCAACCCGGATTGGAGTCATGTCCACGGTGCCTGTTAGAACTTCGAACTTGTCCTGCGGATTCGGCCAAACCCCGCCTTGGCCGCCTGACGTCATGCTGCACGATGCCACGATGCTGCCTTCGGGAGGATTCTCGGGCTTGCCGTGAATCTCCCGCATCGCGATGGTCCTCACGCCGCGCCAGATCGTCGCGTACGTATCGACCGCCTTGCGCGCAGCAGCCAAGTCGAGGACGCCACAAGTCCGTGTGTCCACATAGAAGACCAACGGCACGCCGGGTCCGTAGAAGACATTGCGATCGGTGTAAGCGCCGAGAGCGGTGGCGAACGATCGGATGAACGCAAGGTCAGGGGCATCAGCGTTCCCGAAGGCGTAGATGTCCGCCTCGCCGCTGGCATTCTGGCGATGCCGTGGGACCACGAGATCGCCATTCCAGAACGACAGGTCGTAGCACACTCCACTTGTCGGGGTGAATACGTAGGTTCCGTCAGTGAAGTCCTTCGTCACGCCGTCGCACCGGGCGGTGAACCTAGGAATCGCGGCACCTGTAGACGTGTCGCGCAGCGTTCCCGTCACACGAGCGCCCACTGGAGCAGGAGGCGGCGTCGGAGCTGGCGAAGGGCTGGGGGCCGAGGGGTGCCTGCAGCCCACGCTCGCAGCGAAGACAATCGCGAACACCGACGCGGGAATGCCGGTGCCAAGTCGGAACCGGTTCAAGTTGCTTCTCCCGGCCTTCGGGCCTCCCCTTCTGTGGCGGCGTCCGGCCCCAGTCTAGTCCCAGTAGAAGCGTGGACGATAGGCGATATTAGCGCACCCGGCGGAGTCCCAGGTCCCGGCTCGACGCAACATCATGCCCCTTCTCAGACCCTGGGGTTCGCGATTTACCGTCCGCTGCGGCCGGCGGGGCTGGCACGGTGACACAGCCGCAGCGGGGGTGGCAAATGGGAAGGAACGGCCGAAAGGGCATGCCCCGCGTGCTTCGAAGTCAACAGCAGGTCGCGGCGCGTAGATCTCGACTGTCGCCCGTCACTCACCGCCGCGAGAATTGCCAGACGACATTGATGATGGGAAAGCCGCCGATATCGCCCCCGCCGAGGACGACGACCATGCCGAGGTCCAGCGCGACACGCTCGCCGAAACAGCGGATGCCTCCGCTCACGACGCCGGCCCCGCCCGTGATGTAGTCCTCGGACACGAGCTTGATCACGCGCGAGACGCGGTGTTCGCCCGCCACCATCACGACCGGCCCACCGTTCCGACTGGTATCGCTGCGCTCGTACCCGTAGCCGACGCCGAGGCTGACCGCCGAGTCGCGACTCCCCTTGGTGACGACACCGTAGGCGATCCCGAGGCTGCCGCGACTGACGCGGAACAGGTGGATGGCGCCAATCGCGGCTTGCCACGATGCGGTCCGAATCACCTGGACCTTCGGCGTGATCCAGAAGGGCCTCCCCGACTCGCCACCGAAGAAGAAGAGCGGCGTCCCGCCGCCGATCGAAATACGGTCGGTCAATCCCACCTGCACGAACGGCAAGCCAAACTCATACACACCGGCGTAGGCCTCGCCTTGACGCAGGGACCGGCCCGTCGGTGCGAAGAAGAGGCGGGTCGGGTTGGTGTCAACTTTCCAGAACGCGCCCCGAACAACGCGCCCCTCCACGCGTCGAATCGAGAGGATCTGTTTGATGTTGATCTCGAGCGTCGCGCCTGCGTTGGTCACGAAGACGACTCGGCCGGCGTCGACTCGCACGGTCCGCCCGAACAGGCGGCCGCCGTCAGTCATGACGAGTTCTTGGGTTTCATCTGGTCCGGCAACGACGAAGGCCGGTGGCGTCGTCGGGACCGATTGTGACGCGGGGGCTGCTGCTACCAGCGCGGCGGTGAGCGAGAGGATCGTGACCGCGAGCGATATCGTGCGCATGCGCGCTCCTATCGACCGAGTATCGAGCTCCCAGTGCGGATGGATTGTGCACCGGCTCAATGCTCTCGGGCAATCAGGAATCGCGCGCCGTTTCCCTTGATGGAGCCAAACAGCGACAGGTGCTCTTCCGGGACGCCAGCCTCTCGCGCGTACTGTTCCAGGTCGCGCTGCACGACGCGCACCTCGTCGAATCCCGCCCGTCGCCCGAGCGCCTCGAGTTCGCCGTTGTCGTAGAAACGCAGCCGCGAGGCCATCGGCTCCGGCGCAGCCGGCGTGCCCTTCAGCTCAGGATCGGCGCCGAGCATAACGAATCGACCACCACGGGCCAGCACTCGGCGGATCTCCTTGAGCGCCACAATCGGATCCGGCAGGAATCCAAGCACACCGGTCATCGCCGCGCACGTAAACGTTCCGTCGGGGAACGGCAGCGAGTCGGCGCTCGCCTGCTGCACCGTGAGGCGGCCGCTCGCCACCTCGTTACGGTTCGTCTCTTGCGCCAGGCGCACCATGTCGGGACTGTGGTCGATCGCCTTGGCGCGGCATCCGCTTCGAAGAGCGTCCTTGAGCAGCGCGCCGCCTCCACAGCCACTTCGAGCAGACAGTCGTCAGGCCTGAGCGCCAGTTCCTCCAGAATCACGCGGAAGTTGGGATAGTGATAGAGGGGATCGCGATAGACTGCGCGAGCCTGCGCTCCCGAAGGACGACGGGCTTCGCGATCGGTCAGCCAATCGCCGAGTCTGCCAGGCGATGCCGACTGAAGCCCTGGCGCCAGAATCTCATCCGCGAACCACCCGGCGAGTTCCGAGGCACCGCCGACGAGGGCGCCCCAGCCGCGATGCTCGAGCGTCGCCCTCGTTCCACCTTCGAATCGTTCGAGATCGAATGCGACCTCAGTGACCGCGTCGGGATTCCAGCTCGACCCGCGCCACTCGAGTGAGAACCCTTGGCCCGATATCCACGAAACGACCCGGCCTACGACGTGCTCCCCTTCGACGATACGTCCATCCGCGCCCGGGACAAGCGACATCCCCAGCCGCTCCACAGACGAAGTCAGTTGTTCGACGATGAGGTCGAATGCGGTCGACGGGTCGAGTTCAAGGTCGATGCTGGTACGGATGGTGGCCATGGTGTCCCTTTCTCCGCGCGTGTTCCTCAATTCTGAGACGCCGTCAGGGACCTTCCGGGTGGTCCGCATCGATGACGGTGTAGGTCTCGCGAGCCCTCCAGCCCGGCGGGATGTTTTCGATGGTCTCGCTCGTGAACACGATTTTTCCAGGCTGAAACGGGACATCCTCGACGTACCCGTTTACGAATCCTTCGCTGTGAAATTGACGAAACACCAGCCGCTTCCGCGAGCGGTCGAAGCTGATGTAGCCCTGGTGTTCGTGGATCTCGCCTTTCGGATTCTTCTCCTGCGGGGGATAGACACCGCGGTTGCTGGTTCGAATGAATCGCGAGTTGAGACGACAGGCGTTATGAGGGCACCAGGGAGTCCCAGGTCCCGGCTCGACGCAACACAGTGCCCGTTCTCAGACCCTGGGATTCGCGATTTACCGTCCGCTGCGGCCGGTGGGGCGGGCACTGGGACACAGAAGAGAGCTCGACAACCAAGTCCTCATGGAGCCTCCGTGGGGATCCCGAAAAACGTGTAGAAGTCACCTCAGCGCCCGGGGAAAGTCGAGCCGACAGCCTGCATGACGAGGCCAAGCGCCGCGTTGGTCGCGCGGCGCGCCGCCGTCTGCCCCCGCATGTGGCCCATGCGCACGATGACCAGGTCGTGCGACGGCACAATCCACGTGTTCTGGCCGCCCGCGCCGGCCGCCAGATAGGTCTCGCGCGGCAGGTTCCAGTTGCCGTCGCCGTTGATCCAGAAGAACCCACCGTAGACGGGCGTCTTCCAGGCCGGCGCCAGCGTGCTCACGAACCGGCTCCAGCCCTCCGGCAGAATCCGCTCGCCCTGCCACATCCCGTCGCGCAGATACAGCAGGCCAATCCGCGCCCAGTTGCGCGCTGTACCGTAGTCGTAGCCGGTCAGCAGGAAGTTGCCGTACGGATCGGTTTCGAGCACCTGCCGGCGGACGCCGAGGCGGTCGAAGAGCCGGCGCTGCGGCCACGTCAGATACTCCTCGCCGCGCGCCTGGACGGCGCGTTTGACCAGATAGCCGATCGTCAGCGGGTCGCAGTTGCGATAGCGCCCGTCGGTGCCAGGCGGGTACTCGGGCGGCCGCGTGATCGAAAACTCGAACGCGTCGATGCCGCCCGTGTAGATGAAGTAGTGATCGAGCACCGTGTTGGTCGGGGATCCGCCGGGCTCCTGATTGCCCACGAACTTGAGGCCGGCGCTCATCTGAAGAAGATCGATGTTGCGGATGGCGCCGCGGGGATCGCCTGGCGCGCGCCAGAGCGGCACCGGCGCCGGCTGGTCAAGCGTGTACGTCCCGTCCTTCACGAGCAGCGCAAACAGCGTGGCGGTGATGCTTTTCCCCATCGACCAGCTCTCGAGCTGCGTGTCCCTGGTCACGAACGGCGCGTAGCGCTCCGCGACGATGCGTCCCTTGTGGACGACCAGAAACGCCTGCGTGAGCGCGGCGGGATCGGCAAACGCCGCGTCGAGCGCCTTCGTCAGCAGTTCCGCGTTCGCGCCTGTCGCCGGCGCCGCGGTGTCCGCACGATCGCCCATCGGCCACGGCTGGGTGCCCGCGGCCGGCAGCGTCGTTCGTACGGGCACCGGCTTGAAGTGAATGCCGGGCTTGTCTGGGTTCTGGATGATGCAGCCCTGGTCGCCGTAGAGCCGCGCCGAACGGGAGACCTTACCGTAGCTGGCCGTGACCATCCGCTGCTCGCGATCGACCACCCACTTCACGTCGTTCTGTTCGGCCCGCGGCATGAAGAAGTACGCGCTGTTCCGCGCCGCTTCAGCGTCCTCGCGTCCGGAAACGAACACGGCCGAACAGAGGATCTTCGCGAATCCGGCGAGGCCGTTCTCCGTCGGCGTGCCGACCGGCGTCGGATAGCCGGCCGGTGTCTGTCGCGCCGCAACGGTGGTCGCACCGGCAATCGCGACCAGAAGGAGTCCAAGTCGAAGCCTGCGCGTGTGTCTCATGGCGCGAACCTCCTGCGTGCCCGCCTCTGAGTGAAAGGGAAGCCCGTCGGGGAAGCGCGGCGGCGGGCCGGCGACGGGGTGATAACGGTCATTCTGTCAACGCGGGACGATAGGCGATATCAGCGCACCCGGGGAGTCCCAGGTCCCGGCTCGACGCAACATAGTGCCCCTTCTCAGACCCTGGGATTCGCGATTTGCCGTCCGCTGCGGCCGGTGGGGCTGGCACTGTGACACAGCTCCGGCAATTCGACCGTCGTGATGTCCCCGACCAGCCACGTGAGGGCGTTCGCGCGCGCGCCGAGACGGTCCTTGGCCCGATCGATCGCGGCCGATGAAATGTCGAGAACTGTAACGTCGTCATGACCGCTGGCGAGCAGATCGTCCACGAGCGTGGACGCCCCTCCGCCGACGTCGATGATGCGCGCATCGCGAGCCAGTCCGGCGCCAGCGATGAACGCGAGCGAACGTTCGAGGTGAGGGCGATACCAGCCGACTTCGGCCAGCGCCTTGACGCCATACACCTGCTCCCAGTGCCGTTGCGGGTCCATCGTGTTCCGCCGGATCCGAGCCGGTCGGTACCAGGCAGTCTACGCCTGCGGGCGCGCCCCCTTGCTATATTTAGATGATTAGCTTATAGTCTCATATTGATGGACAAGACCTACAAGGCGCTGGCCGACCCGACCCGGCGGCAGATCCTCGCCCTGCTGCGGGACCGGGATCGCACCGCCGGGGAGATCGCCTCCGAATTTCCCATCACCTGGGCCTCCGTCTCCCATCACCTGAGCGCGCTCAAGGACGCTGGACTCGTGGTGGCGGTGCGCGAAGGGCAGAACATCCGCTATTCGCTCAACACCACGGTGTTCCAGGAACTGGTCCAGCACCTGATCGACCTGGCCCAGCGCAAACGCGGGCGAAAGAAGAAGGAGACGGAACATGCGTAGGTTGATCCCGGGCTTGGTGGCCGTGGCGGCGGCCGCGGGCTTCTCCATGTGGGCGTACCCGCACTTGCCGGCACAGGTCGCCACCCATTTCAACTTCCACGGCGATCCGGACGGGTGGTCCTCACGGTTCGTCGCCGCCGTTGTGGGTCCGGCGTTGGGTCTTGCGCTCGCCGGTCTGTTCGTGGCGCTGCCGCGCATCGATCCGAAGCGGGCAAACTACGCTCTGTTCGGCTCCACCTACTGGACGGTCGTCAACGCCGTGCTCATCTTTGTGCTGGGGGTCGACGTCCTGTCGCTCGGCAAGGCGCTGGGCTGGCCCGTGGACATGAACCGAGTCGCGGCGCTCGGTACCGGTGGGCTGTTCGTGCTGCTGGGCAATCTGATGACGCGCATGAGACCGAACTGGTTCATGGGGATTCGCACGCCGTGGACGCTCAGCAGCGACACGGTGTGGCGCAAGACGCACCGGCTTGGCGGCGTGGCCTTCATCATCGCCGGCCTTCTGGTGGCGACAACCGCCGTCGTGGCTTCGACCCTGGCGTTCTACTGCGCGATCGGTGCCGCAGCCGCGGCCACGTTGGGTCCGGTCGTCTACTCCTACGTGCTCTGGAAGCGGGAGCAGCACGCGGTCCAGGCGAGCGGCACTCAGACGCGGGTCTGAGCCTCAGCAGCCTCGTAGAGTTCCTTGACCTCGGCGCGGTCGACGATGCGCGCGCGGCGATTCTGCATGACCGCTTTGCCGGCGCCCTCCCAAATCCGCTGCATGGTGCGCACGAACGCCTCGGCCTCAACAACGATAGGCGATATTAGCGCACCCGGGGAGTCTCCCAGGTCCCGGCTCGACGCAACATAGTGCCCCTTCTCAGACCGTGGGATTCGCGATGTACCGTCCGCTGCGGCCGGGTGGGCTGGCGCTGTGACACAGAACTGCTTCGTGTGAAACGTCTCGCCTTCGCAGTAGCCGCAGCCGACGAGGAACGCGACCGTTCCCGCCCCGCCGCTCAGGCCCGTGGTCCCGAGATCGAAGAACAGGAGCGGCGCCTCGGTCGCTCGCGCCTGAATCACGGCGCCCGGGATGCGCCCGCTCCGGCCGTCCCACTCTCTGGCGGACGTCGCGGCCGGATGAGCGATGCGGTGACGCGCCAAGCACGCCCAGCGCGCCCAGTCCCCGCGCCAGCATCTCCGCGTAGGTTCGGACCGATTGAGCCCCGTGCCAGAAGGTATCAGTGTAGCGCCATGCGCGGTGGCTGAGCATCCTCCGCGACCCCCAACAAAAGAACTTCGCTCAACGGCTACTTCAATTCCTCTACGATCTCGGCTTGAGCCTTGAACTTGACAGGCTGAAGATCGCCAACAACGAGCTGCAGGTCCAGGAGATTCCTGGGCACGATGATGGCCAGCTTGATCTGTGGCAGGCCGTTGATGACGCCGCTACTCGCAATGCCCGGTACGCACTTGCGCTCGCCGGCAAGAACGTAGACCTTGTCACGGTCTATCTTCTGAAACTGCTCGGGGGTGAGTCCGGCCACTTCCAAGAGCAGGACCACGTCGTCTGCCGCCTTCGTCGGACTGAGCTGCTGCCCGCCAAACGACGTGAAGACCTTGCCTCGTTTCGCCGACGCGACCGACAGGTGTGCTGCACTTGCCTGTTGTCCAAACAGATGCAGAGGGAAACAGGCCACCGCGAGAACGACAACGACCGCACATCGGAATTTCATCTCCCGCTCCATTCACTCGACCAGCTTCGATTCACGGGCGACCTTCGAGGCGTCCAGGTCCAGATACAGTCAAGTCCACAGGACGAACCCTGCGGATCAGCTGCAAAGCTCTGTCGCCTGCGCCTGCTCGGTGAGACGCATCCGCTTGTTCGGCGGCCCACAGCCTTACTTGGCCGGGTCCCGCGCTGGCTCGAACACGATCCGGCCAGCATCGACGGCACTGGCGCTCGCGTCGAACTTGATGACCTTCACCTCGAAGGCCGATACCGACCCCTCGAACACCGCCAGGCCCACGGCGCCGGTCTCGAATGTGGCGCAGCCGTAGGCACATCCGGGCGTTTCCTTGAAGAGGCTGCGCGGAACGACGACCGAAAACGATCCCCTGGCATCGGTTGTGGTCTGGGGGTTCAGTCGCTGGCCGATGCGGGCGTCACCCGGCTCATCCTTGTATCTGAACGTCCACTATTCCGCAGCGGATGCTCTGGTGCGCTCCGTGCCGAGAGTCGCTCGGGCGGCCGGGTACCGGATACCGGCTTGGCATCGCTTGCGTCGATTGGCATGACCAGCACCACTTTCCCTCCCAAGGGTCCCTGGACGTTGGCCGCGACGCCCTTGAGCACGAGACTGTCGGGGGACGTAATGGACTGACCACTCGCAGGTCCCAACGGCGCGAGTCCGGCCAGCCCGACGAGCACAACCCGGTTCCACATGCGCTTCGTCAGGGTCCTCCCTCCTACATCCGCCTTCTCACGCTCTGCTCGCCGACCGACCCCGCTCACCCGCCGGCGCCCACGATACCACCAACGGCCGTCGGGTGCCGCGCGAAGGCCAGGATGACGATTCCGCTCGGACGAGATTCGCACGTGGTGAGGCGAAGCCCAGGGAGCCTTCGCGCGTCCCCACGGTCTCGAAGGTGCGACGGCCCATGACGAAGACGATAGGCGATATTAGCGCACCGGGTTAGTCCCAGGTCCCGGCTCGACGCAACAAAATGCCCCTTCTCAGGCCCTGGGATACGCGATTGACCGTCCCCGGGGACCGGCTGGGCTGGCACTGGGACACAGCTCCGGTTCGTTGCCAGGCACTCAATCAAGACTTCTCGGGGCGCGGTCTGCGAATGGCGGTGCCAATCAGCGCCGCATGTACTATTCAAGAAACGCGGACACGTCGTTCTCCGCAGATCCTTCCGGCGTACGCGACCTACGCGAACGTTCGAGATCGAATCCGTCGCTTTCGGGAAGGCGGCGCGCTAGTGTTCGCGGACAATCAGGCTGCCAGTCATATTGGGGTGATCGGCACAGTGGATGCCGGTCATCCCCAGCTTGGTCATGATGAACGACTGTTCGCCGCCGTAGCCCGGCAGCTCCTCGGTCCTGCGGAAATCCGTGGCATCCGGCGAATCGGCGACGATGACGTGTGTGAGCGAGTCGACGTTGACCCAGCGCAGGCGCTCGCCCTTGTAGATGACGATCGGCTCGTCGCCGAACGCCAAGTGGCCCAGCGCGACAGCGTCAGGCAGGATGTAGGCGCTTGCGGTCACGGGCGTCGGCGACGGAGATGGACCGGGGGGTGGCATCCGTAAGGCGTCGTTTCCACTGCAGCCGGTCATCAACAACATGATCAACGCGGCTACCGCAGGAAGCACGTGGCGTAGAGTGAGTCTCATGCCTGATTGGAACCACCACACGTCGAGTCAGTCAAGTGTGAAATAGACGCAATGACATCATCCGGCGTCGTCCTCACGCGGCGTTCGCGGTGCCCGCGTCGAGGCGCATCCAGCCGTTCAGCTTTCGCAGTTTGGCATGACCGGTGCGTAGCGCTTTCCATTGCGAGCGTGGGAAGCGCAGGAACGTGAACAGCTCGTCGTGAATCGTCCTGGGAATCTCGGACAGCGAATTGTGTGACTCAGGACGACAGGCGAGACTAGGGCCCGATGGACTTCCAGGTCCAGGCCCAACGCAACCAGACGCCGCTTCTGGAGACCACGAGATTCGCGCGTCACCGGCCCCAGGGGCCGGGTGGGCTGGCACTGTGACACAGCTGGCACGGTGACATAGAAAGAAAGAGAAATGGCAGCAGGACGCAGCCCCCGACACCTGCGGCCGCTGATGCGGTGTTGGTTCGCGTGCGGTGTTCCATTGGCACGCCGAAGCTGACGAAGTCGAACGCCGCGGAGAGCTCCTCGTACTTCACGGATACCCTGAGTCGGTTCCATTCCGCCTAACGACCTGCCGCTCAGCCGCGAGCGGAGCACTCGATGCTCACTCTGTCCCGATCTTCGCGCCGCTCGTCGGCTGCAGCGGCGTGTTAGCCAGCCAATCGGAAAGCAGCCACACCACGCAAGTTCTCAGGCCGCGCAAGTGAATCCGGCTTGCTCTTGTCGGCCCAGGCTCACGCCTGGCTAACAACCGCGGCGCGTAGCCGATCTTAGCGCCGGCGCCGTTGGCTGCAATCGTGCGCGCAGCGCACACGCTGCTTCCGCAATCACCGCGCTTGGCAGCCGCAACGCTATCCTAACCAGCGACGCAGCTGGGCCGGCCGCCGACAGTTGATCACCGGCCAGGCAGAGGTATCCTGCCGCCGGATGCAACGAAGTAGTACGGCTTGCCGGTGTGAGTCGCGTTGTCGGTGATTGCGACACGTCCACTACCGAGGACTTCGCCCATCCCGTCATGTACGAGCAGGGCTGCACCGCTTTCCAATCCGATTCCAAGCAGTCGGGGGTGCGCGGCGACGACCGGAGCCAGGTCCACGACTCGGTTCCGCAGTTCAATTCGGTCGTCAATCGCGATCCGATCAAGGAGCGCGAAGCCGGCAGTGTTCCCCGGCGAGACCATGACGTTTGGTTTCAGGATGTCTCCGCGAACCAGAAACGACGCCAGCGCGATCGCCCCACCGCCGGATCCGCCGACCACGCCGCCGCGGTCAAGGAGCCGCCGTAGCGCCCGCTCCACCTGAGTACCACGGTAGGTCGCGATCAGCCTCCAGGGCCGACCGTTCCCGAACCACACGGCATCGGCGCTGTCGATCGCCGCGGCGAAATCGGCGTTATCGGCCTCGGTACGACAATGCGTCGTGAGCACTCTCGTCCGTTGAAGGCGATCAAACGGAAACTGAGTTTCGGCCGGGTATTTCGGATCATAGTCATCGTCTGCCGTGGGGATGAAGACGTAGCTCGCACCCGGGCCCCCGGACGCCGCAACGAATCGACGCCAGACCGCATCGCTGAGAGATCCCCCGCCATGCACGATGATCGTCCCGCCCGGCAACCGCGGGTCCGCCACGCGCGGCAGGCCCGCCAAGATCGCGATGACCGCAAGGAGACGCCTCATTACTTCACCCTCAGCGGGAGGCGCTCACCTTGATGCACGTAGTAGAAGCGGCTGCCCGCGTGGTCGGCACCGTCCGTGATCGCGACGCGAGTCGGTCCGAGCACGGTGAGCGTATCTCTCTCGACGACGATCGCGGCCCGCTCCTCGAGGCCGATGCCAAGCACCGATGGGTGTTGGGCGACGACCGCTGCGAGGTCGCCGACCCGCCCTTTTGTGTCGATGTGCACGTCGATCGCCGTTCCCCGGAGGTAACCGAAGCCGGTCTCATAGCCCGATGCAACCAGTTTTTCCTGGCGTCGATAGATGCCTCGGATCCGGCCCCGCATCAGCTGCGAAGCGAGGATGAGGGCGCCTGCAGACGATCCCCCGACGACACCACCTCGATCGAGGACTCCCTGGACTTCGCGCTGCAGCCGGGTGTCCAGATACGCATCGACAAGTCGACCTGCGAGGCCGCCGCCGAACCACACGCCAGATGCTCGGCGAATTGGCGCAACGAACTTGTCATCGTTCGCTTCTTCGCGGCAGCGCGTATGAACGACCACGACGTTCTTCACGCGGTCGAACGGGAATTCGTCTTGGGCGGGCCGCGCCGGATCAACCGGCTCGTCCGCCGTCGGGATAAAAACGAATTGTGCGTCGGGTCCACCCGCCAGCCGGATGAACTCCTCCCAGGTGGAGCTGTCGATGTCGCCTCCGCCCTGAGCAACGAGTGCCCCGCGGTTTAGTGCGTTCGCCCCCTGAGACGGCATGCCGCAGGTCGCGGTGGTCATCACCGCCAATAAGGACAGCGGGAGAATGCCGAGGATCCCGCGCACGAAGGTGGCTCTGGTGTGAGCGGGCAGGCGGAGTTGGGTCTTCATCTCACTCAGTTCCTGACAACTGTTGCGCAATCGTTCAGGTCGACCAGTCTGCACGGTGGCTCCCAAGGTAGTTCTCGCGAAAGTTCAACCAGGGGCGATGGCCGATGGCTGGCTAACGAATAATCGCTTGATCTTGACAGCAAAATACGTGCGCGGCGGTTGCAGTGTAGCGCGGCCGGCAGACCGGTTCAAGACGAGGGATGTGGCCGGAAGCACAAGAGTTACTGCAGCCGGGGACGCTCCAGGCGAGTGAATAGGCCGTTCGGCGCGGCTGGGGAAATCCCCCGCCCGAATGCCGCGTTGACAAACGGAGGCGCTCAGCGCCCGAACGGCTCGAGTTGGTCCAACGGACTCCGCACGCCACGACCTCCCCGGTTCAGTACATGGGTGTAGATCATCGTCGTGCTCACGTCCCGGTGCCCGAGCAGTTCCTGGATCGTGCGGATGTCGTAGCCGGATTCCAGAAGATGCGTCGCAAACGAATGACGCAGTGAGTGGCACGTAGCTGGACGGATGATGCCCGCCGCCCGTGCCGCGTCCTTCACGGCCCGTTGGAGAACCGTTTCGTGCAGGTGATGCCGCCGCCGTTCCCCCGTCGCCCGGTCCACGTAGAATCGCGTCGCGGGAAACACCCACTGCCAGCCCCACTCGATTGGCGCGCCAGGATACTTCGCCTGCAGGGCGCCCGGGAGTGCTACCCTCCCGCAGCCCGCTGCGAGATCGGCCTCGTGCTGCGCTCTGACCCTGGCCAGGTGCTCCGCCAGCGAATGCCTCAGCGCCGCGGGCAGCACGGTCACGCGATCTTCGGCCCCCCTTGGTGTCTTGAAGCAGGAGCTCGCCACGCTCGAAATGAATGTCCTTGACCCGGAGTTCCGCGCACTCAAGCAGTCGCAGGCCCCCGCCGTACATCAGCGACGCCATCAGCCACACCGTGCCGCGCAACCGAGACAGGAGCGCCCGGACCTCGTCGCGCGACAACACCACCGGAAGGCGAATGTCCCGCTTGGCGCGCGCAATCTCGCTCATCCAAGAAGGCCGGCCGCCGGTCATCACGACGTACAGGAATTGAATGGCATCGAGCGCTTGGTTCTGCGTCGAACCGCTCACGCCTCGCGCCGCAAGACTCATCAGGAAGGCGACAATATCAGTCGCGCCCAGTTCTCGGGGATGGCGCTTTCCGTGGAAAATGATCAAACGACGAATCCAGGCAACGTAGGCCTGTTCGGTCCTCCTGCTGTAGTGCTTGAGACGGATCACCTGCCGAACGCGGTCGAGGAGCTTCGGCGGCGAACCACTTGGTGGAGTGAGATCGGCCGTGGCCAGGTCGTTCGGTATGGTGCGTCGCGAAGTCCGTGCCAAGCTCGAATGCCCCGCGGTTCTCTGACCTCACGCGACGCCGACGCGGCGAGTACGCAGTCCGTGAGGCCGCAACAGCCGTCCCCGCGTGCACATACTTCAACGTCCTCATTGGCACCGTCGAGAGCGCGCCGCCACCGAAGCCTCCGGCGCGATGCTCCTGCCGGGGACCTCTGTCTTGAACTCGGCCTCGTAGGTGAAGTTCCTGGGCCGCGAGGTGAGACTCGGGGAAAGGGTGCCGGGCCGAGTGATGTTCAGGCGGCGCAGGCCGTCGCCCTCTCGCACCGCAGACGTTGCTCCGCGCACCTTGAAGTGCGGAGGCGCACCTCCAGAGCCCACGGCTCGACGCGTCGCCGGCACGTCGGCCTTCTCACGGCTGTTTCTTCGCGACGGAGGCCTTGTCGAGCATGCCGTCGATCCAGGCCAGCGCCGATTCCTTCGTGCCGCAGTATCTGTTGACGCCGACCGAGAGAAGGCCGGTGGCGACGGCGCCGACCCACGAGCCGTCGATCAGCACGAGATCCGGCGCGTTTCCCGAGCCAATCCACGGCGTCACCGCCCGGCGCCACGTGAGCACGCCGCCCCGGTACGCAGACTTGCCAGCCGGCTCGGTCCGCGTAATCCCCATGGACCGCCCGGCCGGCTCCTCGGCCCCTTTGGCCATCATTGCCACGAGCCGGTCGGCGGCGGGATTCGGCTGCCAGCCGTAGGTGGCACGGATGCCGGGATCCGCGTACGCTTTCGGGCAGTCGTCGTTCGGCTTGCTCGCTTCGGCCATGATGGCCGGCCCGTACTGCTTGTCCGCTTCGATCTTGAATCCGGCCGGGAAAATGGTTGCGGCGGGGGGAACCTGCGCGAGCGCCGTAGCGACACCTCCGCCGAGCACCCCCAGAAGAGCCATCGCGAGACAACACTTGATCTTCACACGCGGTCCTTTCTTCGTTCTGCGCAGGCGAACGCATCCATGCCGATCGTGCCGGTTGTGCGGACTGCGCGCGAGAAGTCGGGGCGGGCGGACGCAGGATACGCGGGACGACAGGCAACACTCAGAGAGGTGCGGTGGCTGACAGGAAGTCCGTTCGCGGACGCTGGCATTCGCTGTTGACCTGCCCCAGGGGCCCGCTGCGCCGGCACTGAGACACAACCGGATCGGCTTCCGTCCGCTACGAGCTCTCTTCCTCGACGGGCCCTCCGCCCATCCGCGCCAGGTCCTCCTGTTTCACCCGATCGGTGTTGAACTTCGCCGCCCCCTTCTTCATCTTCTCCAGCACCTCGTCGAAGTCGAAGGATTCGGCCTTCGAGAATCGGATCGGGTTGATCCGCGCGACGACAAACGGGCGCAGGTACGGGCTCGTCATCCCTCGCTCCTTGAGAGCAGCGACGATCGCCGTGACCTTGTCGTCGATGTCGAGAATCCGCGTCGCGCGCTTTTCGCGCTCCTCGAGCGCCTTCCTGAGCGGCATGTCGAGAAACTCGTCGATGCGCCGCAGGACGGACTGGTAGGCGCCACCGCTGAAGCGCGGCCGCTGCTCGTAGCAGAAGCCCAGGGTGAGAAACGGCGCCTGCTCGAACTCGAAGTCGTGCCCGCCTTCGGGATCGGATGGCGGCATCGCGCGCGCCATGCGGAGCGTCTCGAGCGATTTCTCGCGGAGGTTGTGCGCTTTCTCGGTGTTGAGCGCGAGGATCTTGAACGCCACCTCGGCCTCGGGCACGACCAGCGCGACGACGCTCTTCGCGCCGAGCTTCTTCATCGCCTGCAGGCGGTGGTTGCCGTTGGGCGTCCAGTACCGGTCGTCCTGGCGCATGACGATGAGCGGATCCAGGAAGCGGCCGATCTTCTCGATGACCTTCATCAGCCGCTTCACGTGCGTGTCGGACGCGTCGCGCTGATAGGGCGTCGGGTCGACGCGGTCGATCGGCAGCGCGGCCACCAGGAGCCCGCGCCCGCCGAACGGATCGAGGTACGAACCAATCACGGAGCCGCCGTCCGCCTCGACGTCCCTGGCGAGCTGCGCCAGCACCGCGTTCGAGCCGGGTCGTGTGTCGGCCGGCGCGAGCCCGACCGAGCCGGCGGCAGCTTTCTTCCTCCGAGGCGCACGCTTCTTGGCCATGATCCGAGTCTACTGCACATGCGCAGGCCATCGAGTCAATCGCCCGGAAATCCAGCAGCCCCTGGAACGCTCTTGCCGGCTCAGACGACCGCTGTGAACGTCGCTTTCGCCCGACGCTGACCCAATCCAGGATGAGGTCGCCCGATCTTTTCCGCTTGACAGCGACAATATGTAGCGGTACATCTTGTACCATGACGAAACGTAATAGTTCAGGCGCGCGTGTCAAGGCTCCGCTCACCGACCTCGAGAACGCGGTGATGCGCGCGGTCTGGGATTCGGGACCCTGCTCGGTCGAGGCGGTCCACGACAAGGTCTCCCGCACCCGCGATCTCAAGGAGACGACCATCCGCACCCTGCTGCGGCGTCTCGAGCACAAAGGCTACCTGCGCCACGAGTCTGAAGGGCGCGCGTACCTGTATCGGGCGACGGAGCCATCGCGCAGCTTGGCGGCGCGGGCCGTGCGGCAGATCATCGATCGCTTCTGCCAGGGCTCCGTCGAGGAGCTCGTCAGCGGCATGGTCGACGCAAAGGCGCTCAGCAGTGACGAGTTGAGCCGCCTCGAGGAATTTGCCCGCGAGCGGCGGAAAGGGAGCAGGTAGATGGACACGCTCCTTCTGGAAGTCACCGTGCGAGCCGCGCTCATCGCCGCCGGCACGGCCTGTGTCCTCCGGGCACTGCGGATCAGGACGGCAGCCCTGAGGCACGCGGCATGGACGACCGTTCTCATCGTCATGCTGCTGCTGCCCTTCTGGTCCGTCGCTGGTCCGAAGATTCGTCTGGCCGTATTGCCCACGATCGCGGCGTCTCCGGAAGCGGACCCGAGCGCCAGCCGCGATCCGGGAAACGTCGCACCCGAGTTGTCCGTGACGCAGCCAGGCCCAGCGCCGATCGCAGGGACTGCACCAACACTCGGCGGATCCGCTCTAGCGGCGCTGGTTCTTGCCGCTGTCTACCTGCTCGGCGCCCTGGCGCTGCTGACTCGCCTGTCGATCGGCACCGTGCAGGCGCACCTGCTGCGCCGTGGGGCCGAAATGCGCGAAGGACGAGCCACGAGCGCACGGTGCGCCACACCCATCACGGTTGGGTTCTTGTCGCCCGTGCTGATTCTGCCCGAGGGATGGGAACGCTGGCCTCCCGCGCACCTCGAGGCCATCCTGACGCACGAGCGCGAGCATGCACGCCGGCACGATCCGCTCGTCCAGTGGCTCGCGCTCCTCAACCGCGCGATCTTCTGGTTCCACCCCCTGGCGTGGTGGCTGGAGCGCCGATTGGCGGTTCTCGCTGAGGAAGCCTGCGACGCGGCGGTGATTCGCGCGGGACATTCACCGCAGGACTACTCGGCCTGCCTGATTGACATGGCGCGCGCGCTCAGGCTCCAGGGCAGGCGACTGAACGTGGCCGGCATGGCGATGCCGGGCAGCGGCCTGCCGGACCGGATGCGGCACATCTTCGAGGAGCTTCCGATGGCACGACTTTCACGCACCCGAATTCTCTGCACGTTGGCGTTCTGTGCGGCCTCGTCGATCGTGCTTGCCGCTGGCGTGCTGGCGCCCAGGCCATCCGCCGTTCTTGACCTGCAAGCTCCTGCGGGACCGCAAGCGAAGTCCGACATCGCCTTGCTCGAGCCGCGCCCGGCCGAGCCGCCGACGCCACCGGACCGAGTCGCGGCCAGCGTCGTTCGGTCGGAAGGCGAGACGCCTTCTAAGCCTGTCGATCCGGCGCCCTCGGGTACGATCGCTCAGGCGCCGGGCATCGTCGAGCCGCCCGCCGTGGATTCCACAATGCGCGCTCAAAGCGGCCAGTCGGGATCCGCCGGAACGGACTTTTCCGGTACGTGGACGTGGGTGTCGAGCACCTACGCAGGCCGCGGACGAGGGGGCAGCGGCGAAGCCAGCGGACAGGTCAGACAAGTCAGGACCACCTACGCCAGTGGCGCACCCGTCAACTGCGGCATCAATTGCACCATCGTCCAGGACGCCAACACGCTGACCATCTCGGGTGCGGTCTACCCCGCCGGCATGCCGCCGGTCGACGCCGGCGTGGTGCTCAACCTCGACGGCCGCGACAGCACGGTCGGCCCGAGCAGGAGTATCGGCTCCATCGCGAAGGCGAACTGGGATGGCGCCAAGCTGGTCGTGACGAGCGAGCTCACCCACTCGTTGACCGTCACACAGACCCTGTCAATCGAGGATGGCCGGTTGACGGTCGTCACCGATTTCGGCTTCGGTGACGCGCCGGTGACGATGATCTACGTGAAGGGATAGCGAAGCAGGGCGGCGGGCAAGGGCTCCGCCGCATGCCGCATCGTCGGCGGGGGCTCAAGCCCCCGCCGGTACGGCGCCGCTGAAGCGGGCGCCCTACAAACGCACGCACGCCACAGCTCTGAAGGTTGCCCCACATCCCCGCGAACAATCGGCGGCGCTGATGGGCCGCCCGTCGAGCCTCCGAGTCGCGCTCTCCGTTTGTATCAACGTGTCGGTTGCCGTAAGATGCCCCGCACGCCATTTATCAGGAGGGCGCATGAAGAAGCTGATCTGGACGGCCGGACTGGCCGTCATCACACTGGCGGTGGTGCTCCCGGCGCAGGAACGCGAAGATCGGACGCTGCTGTCGCAACCCCAGATGACCGCCATCATCAACGAAGTGTCTGGCGAGCGCATCATTCACAGCGTGCTCCAGATGGAGCCGTACCAGCGCGTGCGTCCGCCCGAGGAATACAAGGGGCACTTCCTCGAGACGGACGTGATGGTCCGGCTCGCCAAGGAGTACGGATTCGAGAACGTCACCGTCGAGAGCTTCGCCGACGGCCAGGCGTGGCAGCCGACGCAGGGCGAGTTGTGGATGACCTCGCCGAAGTCCGTCAAGCTGTACGACGTCCACGACCTGGCGCTCTCGCTGGCCTCGCTCAACGCGAACGGCGACGTCAGCGGCGATCTCGTCGACATCGGCGCGGGCACCGCGGCGGATTTCGCCGCCAAGGACCTCACGGGCAAGTTCGTCCTGTCGGCGCAAGCCGTGAGCGGTCTCGGCCAGATCTACAGCCAGGCCATCGCCAAGGGCGCGGTCGGCGTGATCGGCCTGAGCCAGCTCGGCATCCAGCGGGCGCTCGAGTACCCCGACGCTGTGGTCTCGACCACCGTCAACGCAACCAAGGAAGGCACCTCGGCCTGGAACGTCACGCCGCGTACGGCCGGCGAACTGCAGGCCATGCTCGCGCGGGGCGACAAGATCACGATCCGCTCGATCGTCAAGAGCGTGCAGGTGCCGACGCGCAGCGAGGTGGTGCACGCCGAGATTCCCGGCGACGGCAGCACGACGCAGGAGGTCGCGATCGGCGGCCACCTCTACGAAGGTGTCATCAAGCAGGGCGCCAACGACGACAACTCGGGCTGCGCGATGACGCTCGAGATCGGCCGGGCCTACATCAAGCTCATCAAGGAAGGGAAACTCCCCCGGCCGAAGCGGACGATCAACTTCCAGTGGCTGGCAGAAATCAGCGGGACCAACTACTGGCTCAAGGCGCATCCCGACAAGAAGGCGCGCATCATCGGCGACCTGAATTTCGACATGGAGTCGCTGCGCCCCGCCTCGAGCCGCAGCTACTGGATCCTCCAGCGGACGCCCGACAGCTTCCCGTCGTACCTCAACGACATCGCGCAGAGCATGATGGAGTACGTGGCCGACATCTCGCGCGAGCGCGTGCGGTTCAGGAGCAACGGCTACGTGCCCACGCAGCCGGTCGAGTCGATACGCGGCAGCCGGGACGCCTTCTACATCAAGATCGACAAGCACTACGGCGCCTCCGATCACGCCACCTACATGCAGAACGGGATTCCGGCCGTCATGTTCATCACCTGGCCGGACATGAACTACCACTCGTCCGAGGACACGCCCGACAAGCTCGACTCGACGCAGTCGAAGCGTGCGGCGGCGGTGGGCCTGGGATCGCTGGCGGTGCTGGCGAACGGCACCGATGAGGTGGCGGCCCGGGTCGTCAACGAGAACATGGGGCGCGGGCTCGCGCGAATGGGCGAGTCGCATACCAAGGGCCTCGGCTATCTCGCCGACGCCGCCGACGCGGCAGCGCTCTCCACCGCGTTCCGCGAGGCGCGGGTCGCCGTCCAGCACGCGGCCATCGTCGAAAAGGCAGTCGTGCGATCCGCCAGCGTGCTCTACACCGACGTCGACGCCGGCAAGAAGAAGACGGCGGTGTTCGAGCCGCTCATCGACAAGCGCGCGGCGGCGCTGCTCGACGAAGTGTCGGCCGCCTACCGGCTGCAGGCCGCTCAGCGCAGCGTGACGCTGGCGCCAGTCGTCGCCGAGCCGGCGCTCTCGGCCGAAGAGAAGGAAGCGGCAAGTCTCGTGGTCGAGGTCGTGCCGCCCACTCCCGGCAGCGGAGCCGGAGGCAGAGGCGCGGCTGTTGGGGCCGGAGGCAGAGGCGCGGCCGGGGCTGGTGGAGGAGGCGGCGGCGGACGGGGGCGCGCCGGCGGCCCGAGTTTGCCCACCGAGTTCAGCGCTGAGCTCGGCGCACTGCTCAACAAGCACATGACCGTGCTGGAGATCCGCGACTTCCTGTCCGGCGAGTTCAATCCGCTGCCGCTCAAGGACGTGATGGCGGTGCTGCGCGCCCGCGAAACAGCAGGGTCGATCAAGCTCGTGCCCAAGCCGGCGCCGGTCGCACCGGGCGCGAAGAAGAAGTAGCGCGTCGAGGCGGGAACTTTGTCACCGGGTCGGCGGCAGGGCGACACTCATCGCCCTGCCCGCCAACCGGGTGATTGAACGTGGATAGCTGCCCGCCTTCGCGGCTGCTGCCGCTTCGGCGCGGCATCGCGCCGTAGCTCAATCGAGGAAGGCATCAAGACGAGGTTGAACGAAGGCGGATGGCTTGCCGACCGAAGCTCGCCTGAGGTGAGTGGCAAGCTGAAGACGAGCGAAGGTTGGCGGAGAGGGGGGGATTCGAACCCCCGTGCCGCTCACGCGACAAGACGCTTTCGAGGCGCCCCCGTTACGACCACTTCGGTACCTCTCCGCAGAACGATCATTATACCCGCAGGCTTCATCGTCGACAGAATCGCCCATTCGCCGCCCGTGCAGTAACACCTTCGTCGCAGCGTCGACCCGTCGGGTCACCCGCGTGACACCGCCTGCGGCCTGTAGCCTGCAGCCTGTGGCCTGGCTGCGCGGCCGGCGCTACGACCTGATCGCAATTGACACCGCACCGTTCCAGAGTTGGTACATGCCGAACGCGGCGAGCGCCACCGCTGAAAGGCCCACCAGCGCGCGTCCGAGGCGCGGACCGAGCGTGCGTGCTCCGGCGAAGGCGAGCAGCATCACTCCGGTGAAGACGAACATGGTCAGGTAGAAGGCGACAACCAGGGCCACGCCGTACGAGGGCGACACGCGCCAGGCGCCAAGCACGGCCGGCCCCATGACGAGCGACCAGCCGAGATACGGATTCGGGTTGAGGACGTTCACCGTGGCGGCCTCGAGGAACGTCCGGCGCGCGCTTCCGGTTCTCGAGGGCAGCGCCGGAGCGTAGTGGCGAAACGCCTCGAACGCTCCCGCCGCCAGGTACAGGAGAAACAGCCCGCCCGCGATCCGAAGAGCGTTGGCGAAAAGCGGCGGAACCCGGGTCAGCACGAAGAGCACCAGGCAGATGATCGGAACGTCGCTCAGAATCGGCGCGAAGACCGCCGGAAGCGTCCGTCGCCATCCAAACGTCAGCACCGAGGAGACGAGATACGCCTGGAAGGGACCCGGCTGGACCGCCGCCGCGAAGGCGTAGGTGACGCCCGTCATCAGGTAGTTGAGCATGTCGTGCGCCAGGATCGAGTCGCCGTTCAGCGCCTGCCCTTGAAGAACTCCTGCACGATCGCGCGACACTCTTCCTCGAGCACGCCCGCGACGACCTCGAACCGGTGATTGAGGTACGGGTTCTCGTGCGCCTCGCAGGTCGAGACGATCGCGCCGGTCTTCGGCTCGGGAGCCCCGTATACGAGCGTCACGATCCGCGCGTGCACCATCGCGCCGACGCACATCAGGCACGGTTCGAGCGTCACGTACAGGGTCGCGCCGACGAGCCGGTAGTTGCCCAACGCGCGCGCGGCTTCGCGGAGCGCGACGATCTCGGCATGTGCCGTCGGGTCGGTCGCACGAATCGGCTGGTTGAAGCCTCGTCCGACGACCGCACCATCGAGCGTGACGATGGCGCCGATGGGCACCTCGGCGGCGGCAAGACCCCGCCGGGCCTCGTCGAGCGCCTGACGCATGAAGTCTTCGTGTGTCACCGCGCCCATCATAGCCGGATCGATTCCGAGAGGCGGGATCCGAGTGCGCGGTGGTTCAAGAGCGCTCAGTTCGGTTACACTGTGGCGTTGACTTCAGCCGGCCCCGGACGCGCGACGGATTCCCCCCAAGGTGGGCGCGGAGCCGCCGGCAGCCTCTGAGCTGGCAACGTGGAGGAGGAGTCGTAATGAGGAAGCTGAGCGTCATCGCACTCATAGTTGCCGCGGTTTTTGTCGTCGGCACGAGTCTCACCCTGGCCCAGGCGCCGAAACCGCCGGGCGTGGTTATCCTGAAGGGCAGCCCTCTCGGCGGCGTCAAGTTCGACCATGCCAAGCACGCCAAGCTCGTCGGCGACAAGTGCGAGACCTGCCATCACGCGTCGAAGTCCGAGAAGCCGGCAAAGGCGAAGCAAGAGAAGTGTCAGGGCTGCCACGAGAAGACCGCAACGGCTCCGATGAAGACCAAGGCGCAGGCGGCATTCCACGACGCGATGGCGAAGAAGGGCATCTGCGTCGATTGCCACATCAAGGAGAACGCTGCCGGCAAGAAGACGCCGGTGACGCCCTGCACGAACTGCCACAAGAAGGAGAACGTGTAGCGGAAAGATCGCCGGGTCTAAAGACCCGGCCTACGGGAAGATCCGGCCTGCACCAGGACAGCAAAACCCGGGGCCGCCCGCACCGAATCGGGCGCCCCGGGTTTTTTCTTACGCGATTCGGCCGGCGTCCTGGAGCAGTTGACGTTGCCAGACGTCGCGCGCGCCCATCGCCCGCAGAGGCTTCAGCGCCAGCAGCCCCGTCCGGCCGATCGATCCCTGCAGATAGCGCCACTCCTGCAGCCTGGCCCTGAGCGAGGAATCGACCGGCACCTCGAGGCCCTCGTCGCGAGCCATCAGCATCCCCTTCGCCCGAATGGCCAGCTCCAGCTCGATGCGCAGCAGGCAAAACATGTCCGCCACGACCGGGCCCGCGAATCGCGTCCTGAGCTCGCCGAGATAGGTCCCGAGCCGGGAGGCGCCGAAGTCGGGAGAGGTCAGGAGCCCGAGCAGCTCGACGTCCAGGTCCAGCCCCTCCCCGACCCACTCGCGCGTCGCACGCTCGCTCCGCTCGAAGACGAACGTGACGAGCAGTGGCAGCACGACCAGCAGCCCGATGGTCGTCACGAGCGGCGGCAGCAGGAACTGATTGTGGACCGAGTGCACGAGCACCGCCGCGAGCCATGCGATCGCCAGGTTGGCTGACGTGCGATCCGGATGCCGCTCCGACAGGCCCTTGGCCAGCATCGCGAAGACCGCGGTCGTTGCGCCGTGCAGGAGCGCGGGTCCGAAGCCTCGCACGAGCCATAGAGCGATGCGCGTGTCGGTCGACCACCGGAGATACTCCAGGTTCTCGACGAGCGCGAAGCCCGTGCCGACGGCGAAGCCGACAATCGCGGCGTCGACGAGGAATCCGAACCGCTTCGCCCTGAGGGCGTAGACGATGAATGCGGCCTTGAGCGTTTCCTCGGTGAGGGGCGCGACAACACGCGTCAGGATCGGGAGGGACACGTTCGCGGCGCCGGCGAACCACGTCTGCAGCGCCAGCGCGACGAGGGCGCTCAGGACTCCCGCGCCCAACGCCGCCAGGATGGTCCCGTAGCGGACCAGCTTGAAGCTGTCCATCAGGAACAGGATCAACAGGAAGGCGAAGATCGGAAGGATGGCGGCGGCGACGTTGAGCAGCACCCGTCGATCCTACCTGAGTACCTTGAGGGAGATCATCGCCTCGCGTCCGAGGCGATGCCCGGACTCGAACGCCATCGCGCCCCCAACCGACAGCCCCATGTCGAGCGTTCCGAGAATGCTGAACCGGAAGTCGAGCTGCGCGCCCACGTCGTAGACCGTCCGCCGGATGGCGCCGTTGTCGAGGTTGGTGACGAGCCCCGCCGCGAAGATCGCCGGCCGCATCCACGACACGTAGAGATCCGGCGACCCCGCGCGGCTGAACCTGAGCGGCGGGAGGTTCAGCTCGATCATCGACTTGACGAAGTTCCGGCCGGGCACCTCGTTCAGCTTCGCTCCAGGCAGGCTCGTGAAGTCACGGTAGCGCTTTTCGTTCCCGTGATCGACCCAGTTGTTCCCGAACCCGCCGAAGTAGAAGTTTGCGAACTTGTTCCCGGCGTCAGATGGCGAGAACCCGGCCGCGCTGCGCAGCCAGAGCGACCAGTGCCCCGAGGGCAGCGCCACACCCTGGTCGAAGGTCGCGTACAGGGCGGGCACGAACGTCTTGTCGACGTAGTCCGCTCCGGCCACGAGCGACGCCTTCTGTCCCTTCTCGTCGTCCACCTTGCCGAGCGAGCCCCGGACGTCGCTGAAGATCAGCTTCGCCTGGAGCGAACCGAGCGTCGTCACCGACACCGGGACGTTCTGGTACGCGGGCAGCGCGTCCAGGTTGCCCGAATAGCTGGCGTCGAGCTCGAGCCCGAGGGAACGCGGATCGTCCCAGATGAGCGACCGCTTGTAGCCCACCCCGAAGAGGTACCCCTTGCGCCCCTTCTTCGTCGGTCCGAAGAGATCGTAGAAGTCCGCGTTGTTGTACTGCGCGCGCAGCCGCCAGTCGTAGCGCTGATACTCTGCGCGCAGGTGCAGCCGCTCGCTCGAGGCGAGGGTGCCCCACGGCGACCAGGTCGCCGAGACGTTCAGGCGATTGAGCTGCAGCGGATCGGAGAAGTTCGCCCGCAGGCCGACCGCCTGCGTCGTCTTGTAGCCTTGCGCGATTGGATAGATGGACTCGAGCTCGAGGCCGCCGAAGAGCCGGTAGGTGCCGATTTGTTTCGGCATCGTGTCGTAGGGAATCGCCGCAGGCGACCCGACCGCCCATTTTTGCAGCTCCGGGTGCTCCTCAATCGTCTTCTGGCCGAGGAAGGTGATCGCCCCGAGGTCCTCGAGCTTCGTCGCGATAATACGCGACGGTATGAAGCCCTCGCCCGAGTACCTGAACACGATCATCTCTCCGCCGTCGAGCGGGATCGGCCTGAAAAAACCGGTCTCGGCGTTGGTGAGCGCGTCGGTTTCCTTCGTCGCGATGTTGTAGCGGTAGATGTTCGAGACGCCGGTGTAGTACGCGCTGCCGTAGAGGGAGTTGCCGTCTGCGGAGAAGGTGAAATTGGACGGCACCGTCGGCCCGCCGAAGTCGAACTCCTGCATCGGCTCGATGTTCCCGGCCAGCAGCTTTTCCGCCTCGAAGATCCGTACCGACTGGCGCCCGCTAATCTGTCCGAACGAGGCCGCGACGCGCGTGCCGTCGGGCGACACGTCCAGATCGTACGGCACGAGGCCATACGGGAACGACACGACACGGAACCACTCGGTGTAGGGCGGCGGGATCCGCACGAGCGTGCAGATGCCGTTGAGATGGCGGATGCCCCAGAGCGATTTGTCCGCCCGGTTGAAGACGATGTCGCCGACGCGGAGGTTCTTCTGGAGGAGCTTCGTCGTGCGCGTCGACGGATCGAGCGAAACCAGGTCGCGGAAGTCGTTGTTGTCGGTCGTGTAGAAGATCGTATGCGTCGCGGGATCGAACGCGACCGACGCGACCGTGTAGATGGACGGGCCCTTGATGTCGACCAGCCGCTCCACCGCCCCCGTGTCCGTGGAGATGGCGCCGATGTGCGCCACGACGCCCGGGTAGTTGAACGCCGCGTAGATCCGGCGGGCCTCGGGATCGTAGTGCGCGCGGGATATCGACCCGAGCGCTCGCGGCGAGATGTCCTTGTAGGGCGTTGTCGGGTACTTGCGGATGGCCTCGAGGTTCTTCTGCTGGAACTCCCGTTCGGCCGCGATCCACTCGCGCCAGGCGTCCTCGATCGATCGGCCGTAGACTTTCCTGAACTGGCCCGCATACGACGCGCTCGACCCGGGGTGCCGCGTGATCCACTGCACGAACTTTTCCGGCGCATAGCGCCGGACGAGCCAGGTCGTGAACCGCGCGCCGTAGAGGTACGAGTTGATCTCGAGCTGGAAGTCGATCTTCGTGCCTTCCGACGCGAGGCCGAGGGGATCGTAGATGCGCGCGCCATCGCGGACCATCGAGCGGAAGACCATCTCGTCGTATCCGCTCTGCGCGCGGCCCATCCCGGCGGCCATCCAGGTGTCGATGAACACCGCCGATCCTTCGTGGTACCAGCGCGGCGCGGCCGCGCGCGGCGTCGTCAGGTAGAAATAGAGGATCGTCTCGGGCTGATCCGCGATCGGGTTGACCTTGCCGGCGAAGAGGCCCCTGAAGAACTTGTCCCGCCCCGCCGCCTGGTCCATCGTCGCGACGTGGACCAGCTCGTGGTTCATGATGGTCGTCATCCGCTCGTTGGCGGCGAGCGTCTCGAAGGCGAAGCTCAGCGGCGCAATCTGCACGAGCAAGGTGTCTCTCGGCACGACGCTGGCCCCGGCGTTGCCGGAGTCGGCGAGGTCGGCGAGCAGCACCGACACCTTGTCCTTCGGCTCGAAACCGAGCAGCTTCTTCTGGAAGGCGATCGAATTGAGGAACGCCCTTGCGACGTGCTGCGCGAGGTAGCTCTCGCTGCCCTCGAAGTAGACGAGGCGCAGGCTGCCCACCTCGATCTTCCCGAGCTGCGCTTCGGCTGGAACCGCGAGCAGGAGGATCGCCGCCGCCCGGATGAGAGCGGATAGCACCCGGCCCTTGCGCACCTCCGACGGCGTGGCCACGACGGCGGGACGGTTCATGTGAACCTCCGGCAGGATGTTTGGCGTACCGGGCCGAGATGTTACCTCAGGCGATCGGCAAGTGTACACGGAAGGACCCCGGCGACCAGGAGGAGTCGACCGGGGTCCTTGAGAGGCCGCCAGCGATGGTCGATCGGCCTACTTCGCTTGCAGGGCCGAGACCAGGGCCTGGCTCTGGAGGGCCGCGGAGAATGCCGGCTGCTGCAGGGCGGCTTGCAGGTTCGCGTCGGCGAGCGCGTCCTGGAACCCGCGCGTGCCGGCCAGCGCGCGGAGGTTCGCGTCGGCCATCACGTCCTGGAATCCCCGGCGGCCCATCAACGCGCGGAGGTTCGCGTCGGCGAGCGCATCCTGGAGGCCGCGGCTCGAGAGGAGCGCGCGGAGATTCGCGTCCGCCAGAGCATCGGCGAACGCCGTGTTCCCGATGAGCGCGCGGAGGTTCGCGTCCGCCAGCGCTTCGCCGAAGCTCCGGTTGTTCAACAGGGCGCGCATGTTCGATTCCGCCAGCGCGTCCTGGAATCCGCGGCTCGTGACGAGCGCGCGGAAATTGGCCTCCGACATGGCGTCGAGGAAGCCGCGGCTCGTGACGAGGGCGCGCAGGTTCGCGTCGGCCATCGCGTCACCAAAGCGGCGGATACTCCCGATCCCGCGCAGGTTCGCGTCGGCCATGGCGTCGAGGAACCCGCGGCTGCTGACGAGCGCGCGCAAGTTCGCATCACCCATCACGGCCTGGAAGGCCGGGCCCGTGAGCCTCTGGCGGAGGTTCGCCTCTGCGACCGCGTCCTGGAAGCCGCGGCGGCCGATGAGCGCGCGGAGGTTCGCGTCGGCCATCACGTCCTGGAAGGCGCGGCTGCTCATCAGCGCGCGAAGGTTCGCGTCGGCCATCGCGTCGGCGAAAGACTGGTCGCTGATGAGCGCACGGAGGTTGGCGTCCGAGAGCGCATCGGCGAAGCCCTTGTCGGCGAGCAGCGCGCGGAGGTTCGCGTCGGCGAGTTCGTCAGCGAAGCCCTTGTCGGTGAGCTTCTTCCGCAGGTTCATGTCCGAGAGCGCGTCGGCGAATCCCTTGTGGCTGATGAGCGCGCGCAGGTTCGCATCCGCCATCGCGTCGGCGAAGCCCTTGTTGGCGAGCATGGCGCGCAGGTTCGCGTCCGAGAGCGCCTCGGCGAAGCCTTTATTGCCCAGCAGCGCCCGCAGGTTCGCATCGGCCATCGCGTCCTGGATGGCGCGGTTGGTGAGCCAGGCGGCGAGCTTCGGGTCCGACAGGGAGCGTGCGAACGCCGCATCGGCGAGCGCCACGCGCATCTCCGCGCTGGCGAGCAGGTTGCGGACGTTCTTGTCCTTCAGCATGCGATCCCAGGTGTCGCTCTGAAGGAACTCCTGCACGGCCGGGTTGTCGAGCACGACGTCCTTTTCGGACATCGGCTGGCCGGCGTACCGGTTGGCCCCCACGATGGTGCCTTCGGCGCCCCGGTCCACCGTCCGGTAGCCCGAATAGCTGACGACGATCACAATCGCGACGACCGCTACGCCGGCCAGAATCCATAGTGCCTTCTTCGCCACGACATCTCCTCCTCGGGCCCAGCCGGCATTCCATCGGGCTGCGGCCTCATGCCGATCGGTTCGACGCGGGCCGAGCGACGAACCCGCCTTCACACCGCCACGAATGAACCGGAAGATCGCCGCCCAGCGGCGAGTCCCTGCCGCGGGTGCATGCGGCAGCGCCTCGACGCTGCGCATGACCTGGTCGGCGAAGGTTGGAGGGGCGTCCTCGGCCCCCAGTTCGTCCACCAAGGACGCCAGCTTCTTCAGTTGCCCGGCATAGGCTCTCGCCTCGACGTCCTGCGCGAGCCGCTCGCGCAGCCGCGCGGCTTCTTCGTCCGTCAACGGCCGGTCGATCCGGGCGTGCAGCAGTTCGTCGTCTCGTGGTGCGCTCATCGGTCCCGATCCCAGCCGAGGAGCGCGCGCCCCAGTTGCTGCCGCGCCTCGTAGAGCCTCGACTTCACCGTCTTCTCCGGCACGTTAACCAGCCCGGCGATCTCCTCGTACGACTTCCCCGCGAAGTGGCGAAGCACGATGACTTCGCGCAGATCGCGCGGCAGTGCGCCAATCGCCCGCTGGACCCTCTCCCGCCGTTCCGAAGCCTCGAGCGTCTCGAGCGGATTGCCCGATCCGGGCCACTCCGGGTCGAGCGGTTCCTGGAGACGGCGCGCCCGCTTCAGGTTGAGGCACTCGTTCACCAGGATCCGGTAGAGCCAGCTGAAGAACTTGTGTGCGTGGTCGTAGCTGCCGAGCTTCTCGTACGCCCGGACAAACGCACTCTGAGCCGCGTCGGTCGCCTCGTCTCGATCGCCGAGCATCCGGAGGGCGACGGTGAAGAGCACCCGTTGGTAGCGCTCCACCAGCGGCCGGAACGCTGCCGTGTCACCCGCCAGGCATCGCGCTACGAGCGATTGGTCTTCGTCCGCGCTCACCATAAATGACACACTGACAGCGGGAAAGTTGGTCGAGAACTGGTCTTATATCACAGGATCGGGGGTGCTATGATGGCGGTCGACGTGTCGGGATGGCCGTCCGTGTCAGCATCCGACCAGATCTCACTCCGCGTCCCGGCGACCGCCGAGGGTCTCTTCCAGGCCGGCCAGACATTCGAGAGCTTCTGCATTCGCTGCGGCCTCTCGAAGGAATCGGTCTGGCAGGCCGGCGTGGCGCTCGATGAGGTCGTCTCCAACTGCATCGGCCACGGTCTTTCCGGCCAGGCGGATGCCCGCGTCGAGCTTCGCTTCGAGTTCACCGGCGGCACCCTCACCATTTCTGTCTTCGATAACGGACCGGCATTCGATCCCCTGGCCCTGCCCGAGCCCGACACCGTGTCGCCGCTCGAGGCCCGCCGGCCGGGGGGCCTGGGAGTGCATTTCGTCCGGGCGCTGATGGATCACGTGTCGTACGAGCGGAACGCCGGTTTGAATCAGCTCACGTTTTCAAAGCGAATCGGGCACGGTCAGGCGGAGCCAGGCGGCGATCCGCCTGCCGGCTAGGTAAATCGCGGCATGGATATTCGGCAGTACAAGCGCGGCGGGTCCTTCGTCATCGCCCCGATCGGACGCATCGACAGCACCACGAGCGAAGAGGTCGAGCGGGCGCTCGGCGCCGCGATGGAGGCCGGCGAGCGGGCGCTCGTCGTGGACTTCTCGAAGGTCGACTACATCAGCAGCGCCGGCCTCCGGATCCTGCTCGTCGCGGCCAAGCGGCTCTCGGCCGGGAAGGGCACCTTCGAGCTCGCGGCGCTCGGCGAGTCGGTCCGCCAGGTGTTCGAACTGGCCGGGTTCCTTCCATTGTTCAAATCGACCGGGGCCGCGATCTCCGCGGCCGCCCCGGCGGCCGAGGGCGAGGCACCGCCAGCCGCGCGGCCGCCCGGGGCACCCGCTGCAGCGGCGGGCGGGCCCCCGCTCATTCTCCACGTCGACGCGCCGGGCGCGGGCTACGCCGCTCGGTCCTTCGGTTCCGACGCGGTAGTCATCGGGCGGTCGGAGCAGGCCGACGTCATCGTCGCCGACCACAGCGTGTCGCGGCGCCATGCCAGGGTCTTCCGCGAGGGCGGCGCATGGGCGGTCGAAGACCTCGGCTCGCGAAACGGGACGATGCTGAACGAGGCACGGCTCGCCGCGCCCATGGCCCTCAAGACGGGGGACGTCATCCGCATCGGCGACACGAGGCTCGTCGTGGGATCGCCCGGGCAGAAGACCGAGCCGCCGCGCCCGCAGGCAGCGATCGAACAGGCGCCGGCCACCGACTCGGTCGTCTCCGTGCTCCGCCCGGCAACCGACCTGATGAAGATCAGCGCCTCCGACTCGGGCGCCGCGTCCCGGCTCAGCCTGCTCAACGAAGTCCATCGGGCGCTGGCCAGGCCGATCTCGCGCACGGAGCTCCTCGACCTGATTCTGGACCGGGCCTTCGACGTGCTGAAACCCGAGGACGCGGCGATCTTCCTGCGCGGGACCGACGGGGAACTCTACAAGGCCGCCGAGCGGCGGGCGCCGAGGTCCACAGGGCGTCTCCTGATTTCGCGGCGGCTGGCCGATGAGGTTGCCGTGAAAGGAGCGGCGGCCCTGGTGCTCGACGCGCAAATCGACGAGCGGTTCGCCGGCGCGCAGAGCATTCTCGCCTCTGGCGTCCGGAGCATCGTCGCGGCTCCCCTGCTCGACGCGGAAGGCTGCCTCGGCATGATCGCTCTCTACTCGAGGATGCAGGTCCGCAAGTTCTCAGAGCAGGACCTCGAGCTGCTCGTGTCGCTCGCCGCCGCTGCGGCGCTGCGGGTTCGCAATATTGCGCTCGTCGAAGAAGCCGCCAGACGGCAGGTGCTCGATCGCGAGCTCGCGCTGGCGCACGACATCCAGATGGGCATGCTGGCCCGGGCGATTCCCAAGCGGGAGGACCTGGACTTCAGCGCCGAGCTCAGGCCGGCGCGGACCGTGGGCGGCGACCTCTACGACACGTTGTTGGTCGGAGATCGGCTTTCGTTCATCGTCGGGGACGTCTCGGGAAAAGGCATCGCCGCGGCGCTGCTGATGGCGGTGGCGCAGACGCTCTTCCGCGCGCTGGCGACCTCTGTCCCGTCGCTCTCGGACGTGATGGCGCAGATGAACCGCGAGTTGTGCCGCGACAACGAGCGCGCGATGTTCGTCACGGCTCTCGCTGGCTGTCTCGACCTGTCCTCGGGCAGGCTCGAACTCGTCAATGCCGGGCACAACCTTCCGTACCTCGTCGGCCGCAACCAGCCGGTGCGCGAGCTCGCGGTTTCGGGCGGGCCGGCACTCGGAGTCGTCGAAGCGCCGGCGTTTCCCATCTCGGAGCTGCTGCTCCTGCCGGACGAAGCGCTGGTGATGTTCACCGACGGCGTGTGCGACGCGCTCGATCCGAAAGGCGAGACGTTCGGCGCGGCACGGATCGAGCGGACGCTGGCGAGCTTGGGTGGCGATACCGCCGACGAGATCGTCAAGCTGATCTTCGGCGCGGTGGACGGCTTTGCCGGCACGGCGCCGCAGGAAGACGACATCACCGTGGTGGCGCTGAAGTACCGCCCAAGTCCCGCCGCCGCATTCTCGTCGTCGGGTCTAAAGACCCGACCTACATCCTGACCGCCGTAGGGGCGACCCGGTGGGTCGCCCGCGACAGGCCCGATTCGTCGGCGCTATTTCGTCTGCGCCGGCTTCAATCCCCCGTCGAGCATGCCTGACACCCAGTCGAGGTTGACCCGGGCCACGCGATAGTCCCGCTGCGCACCGGCCAGGCTGGCCCGCGCGCTCATGAGGTTGAGCTCGGCGTCCTGGACGTCGAGCCGCGTCTTGACGCCGAGCTCGAATCCCTTCTCGGCGAGAAAGAGCAGCCGCTCGGCCTGTTTCATCGTGCCGCCAAGCGAGGTCAAGATCTCGGAGGCCTCGCGCACCGCGTCGACTGCCGTGCGCACCTCGACCGCGATACCCTCGCGCAGCTTGAGCTCGTCGAGGGTCAGTCGCGCCGCCTCGGTCCGCGCCTGCGCCACCCGCCCCTTCGTCCGGAAGCCGTCGAAGATCGGCACCGTCGCGAAGAGTCCCGCATTCCACGTCGTGCCGTTCGAGGACAGCGTCTTCAAGGCCAGGCTCCGCTGTCCGAACGCCGCCGAGAAATCGAGCCGCGGCTTGTTGCCGGCTTTGGCAATCGTGACGAGCGACTCGTAGATACCCTGCGTGGTGTCGATTTCGCCGAGCTCCGGCCGGTTCTTGAGCGCGAGCGCCAGCACCTCCTCATACGAGGGGACCGCTTCGGTGGCGGTCGCCAGGCTGCCCTCGACGTCGACCTCCTGCGTCGTCTCCGCCAGCAGGAACCGCAGCCGCTCCCGGGCGACGCGAACCATGTTCTGGCCCCTGATGACCGTCGGCCTGGCGTTTTCGACGGCCACCTGGGCCGCCAGCACGTCGTAGTCGGTGGCCGTGCCTGCCGATTGCCGCCGCGTCGATTCGACCAGGTGCCGATCCTTCTGCGCGACATCCTGTTCGGCGATCCGCAGCAGTTCGCGCGCCGCGAGCACGTCGTAGAACGCCGTGGTCACGTCCCTGGCCACCGCCTGCCTGAACCTTCGGAGCTGGTGGTCGCTCAGCTCGAACCCGAGTTTCGCCGCGCGCACCGCCGCTCCCACCTGCCCCCAGGTGAACACGACCTGCGTCAGGCTGAGCTGGGCCGAGCGGATCTCCTGCTGGCCGCCGAAGATCTCGCTGATGTTCGGCCCGTTGCTGTCGCCCGAATCGCCGCCCCCGGAGGTGAATCCGCTGAACAGCTTGCTCTGGCTGTTGTCGAAGGTCCGCATCACGCTGGCGCCGAGCGACAGCTGCGGCAGGGCGGAGGCTTTCTCCTCGAGGTACTTGCCCTGGACCCAGTTCTTGTATTCGAGGGCCTTCTGGATGTCGCGGTTCTGCGTCGCCGCGATGGAGAGCGCCTGGTCGAGCGTCAGCGACCGGACGGCAGCGGCCTGACCGGACGATGCGGCCTTGCTCACCAGCCCGGCGAGCGTCGGCCCGCCCTCGGCGAACGCCCCGGAATTCTGCTGGGCCCGTGCCGTCGACACGCCACCGAGAACGAGCGCAAGCACCAGCGTGGCGCCGACAGCGGCAGCCGCGACTTTGCGGCGCCGGCGGAACAGCATCGACGCGATGTCGTCGAGGATCGTGTAGACGACGGGCACGACGATGAGCGTCAACATCGTCGACGTGATGAGCCCGCCGACGACCGCGCGGGCCATCGGCGCGCGGAACTCCGCCCCTTCGCCGAGCGCGAAGAAGAGCGGCAGCATGCCGAAGATCATCGCGGAGGTCGTCATCAGGATCGGCCGGAGCCGGGTTCGTCCGGCCGTGATCAGCGCCGTGCGCCGGTCCATTCCTTTCGCGCGGAGGACCTTCGTGTAGTCGACGAGCAGGATGGCGTTCTTCGTCACGAGCCCCATCAGCATGATGAGGCCGATGAGCGACATGATGTTGATGGTGTCACCCGTCAGGGCGAGCGTGCCGGCCATCCCGACGATCGAGAGCGGCAGCGACAGCATGATCGACAGCGGGTCGATGAACGACTCGAACTGCGCGGCCAGGATGAGGTACACGAAAATCACCGCGAGCAACAGCGCCTCGGCGAGGTACCCGAACGACTCGATCATCATCTCCGTATCGCCGCCGACCACCATCTTGTAGCCGGGCGCCATCTTGACGCGGTCGGCGACAGTCATCGCCATCTGCCCGGCCGTGCCGAGCGGCAGCTTGTCGAGGTTGGCGTCGACCATGACCTGGCGCGCCAGGTCGCGCCGGCCGATCTCGGCCGGCGAGGTCGAGCGCGTGAAGGTCACCAGGTCGGTCAACGGGACCAGCGCGGGCCCGTCCGTGCTCGGCACCGAGATCTTGAGATCGCCGACGTGGTTCACGTCCTCGCGCAGCGCGCCCGGCAGTCTCAGCCGGACGTTCACGGCCTCGCCCTCCTCGTCCTCGTAGGTCGACACGGCCTGTCCGCCGACCAGCAGTGCGACGGTATTGGCGACGGCGCCGCTGCCCAGGTTGGACGCCGCCGCGCGCTCGCGATCGACGATCAGGCGGTACTCGGGCAAGTCCTGCTCCATCGCCGCCTCGATGTCGACGATGCCGGGAACGGTGTAGAGCTCTTTCTTCAACGCCGACGCGTACTGCTTCAGCGTGGCGATGTCGTCGCCCTGCACGGCAATCTGCAGCGGCTTCTGCCAGGCGTCCGGCTCTTCCAGCACCGAGAGCACCAGGCCCGGGATCTTCTCCAGGCGGGTGCGCGCCGTGTGCACGAAGTCCTTCAGTCCGGCGGTCCGCTCGTGCTTGGGCACGAGCTTCACGAAGACCGCGGAGTCGCGGACGGTATCCGCGTCGCCGGCGCCGATGGATGCGTAGGTGTACTGGACTTCCTTGAACTCCGAGAGGGCCTTCAGGACGTTCTCGAGGCGCCCTCGCGTCTCGGCGAGCGACGAGCCCGGCGCGCTCTTGAACCTGACCAGGAACTCGCCCTGGTCCATCGGCGTCATGAACTCGGCCTGCAGGATGCCGAACACCCCGAGGCCCGCGATGAACGCGGCGAAGGCCGAGGCGACGATGGTCTTCCGGTGATCGAGCGACCAGCCGATCACGCGCTTGTAGAGCTCCGCCATCCGCTCGAACCAGCGGTTGAACGCGTCGAGCGCCCGCTGGATGAAGTTGCGCCGTCCCGCGCGCGCGATGTCCGGATCGTGCCACCGCGACGAGAGCATCGGGTCGAGCGTGAACGAGACGAACAGCGATACCAGGACGGCGAAAGCGACCGTGAGGCCGAACTGGAAGAAGAACCGCCCGATGATGCCCTTCATGAACGCCACGGGCACGAAGACGGCGATGATGGACATCGAGGTGGCGAGCACCGCGAGCCCGATTTCGCTCGTGCCCTCGCGCGCGGCGGTGAAGTGGTCTTCACCCCGCTCGAGGTGCCTCACGATGTTCTCCCGCACGACAATCGCATCGTCGATGAGCAGTCCGATGGCGAGAGAGAGCGCCATCAAGGTCAACGAGTTCATCGTCATGTTGAGGAAGTACATGACGATGAAGGACGAGATGACCGAGATCGGAAGCGTCAGCCCCGTGATGACCGTCGATCGCCACGAGTTGAGGAAGCAGAACACGATGATGATCGTGAGGAGGCCGCCGAGCACGAGCGAGTTCTGCACGTCGGCGACCGACTCGCGGATGAAGACCGAGGTGTCGCGGACGATCTGGATCTCGGTGCCGGCGGGCATCTCCAGCTTCAGCGCGTCGACGGCGTGACGGACGGCATCCACGACGCCGACCGTGTTCGCCTTGGTCTGCTTGGTGATGTCGACCGCCACCGCCGGCTCGCCGTTGATGAGCGCCAGCGAGCGCTGCTCCTCGACCGTATCGGTGATGGCCGCCACGTCGCCCAGGCGGATGGGATCGCTCCCGCGCCGCGTGACCACCATGCTCGCGTACTCGGCAGGCAGCTTCGGCTTGCCCGAGATCCGCAGCGGCATCTCGCGCGAACCCTGCGTGAGCCGTCCGAGCGGCGTGTTGACGTTCTCGGAGGAGAGGCCGGCGACGACCTCGTCGACGCCCATCCCAAGCGCGGCCAGCTTCGCGGGGTCGAGATCGACAGCGATTTCGCGCTTCGATGACCCGACCAGCTTGGCCTTCGCCACGCCGGGAATGCTCTCGAGGCGGCGCTTCACCTTGCGGTCGGCGAGATCCGTCAGTTCGCGCGGCCCCAGCGTGTTCGACCGGATGGCCAGCGAGATCACCGGCATCGCGGCGAAGTCA
The DNA here is from genome assembly GCA_963695795.1 of uncultured Acidobacteriota bacterium. Lineage (GTDB taxonomy): Bacteria > Acidobacteriota > Vicinamibacteria > Vicinamibacterales > JAKQTR01 > CAVOHU01. The sequence goes on from CAVOHU010000008.1 coordinate 104,410, forward strand.
AACTTCTGGATGACCGGGTCCTTCATGCTCTCGGGCAGCTCGCGGCGAATCGAGTTGATCTTGGCGCGGGCCTCCTGCGAGACATCGTTGATCTTCACCTCGAGGTTGAACTCGACGATGACCGACGAGAGCCCTTCGCGCGACACCGAGTTCACGTGCTTGACGCCGGAGATCGGGTTGACCGCTTCCTCGATCTTCTTGCTGACCTCGCGCTCGACCGTTTCGGGCGACGCGCCGGGGAACTCGGTGATGATCGACAGGACCGGGATCTCGACCTCGGGCATCATGTCGACGGGCAGGCGGCGCCATGAGAACACGCCGAGCGTCACCAGCGTGAGCATCATCACCGTGGCGACGACCGGCCGCTTGATGGAGAGATTGGAGAGGAACATGGGTTACGCCCCCTGTCCCTTCTCCACCGCGATGCGATCGCCCTCACGGATGGCGAACCCGCCGCGCGTGACCACCTGCTCACCGGGCTTCACGCCGGAGAGGATCTCCACGAACAGGCCGTTCGAGCTCCCGATCTTGACCGATCGCCTGTCGACCTGATCGCCCCGCACGACAAAGACGTCCGCCGATTGCTGCTCGAGGTTCCAGTTGAGCAGCGCGTCGCGCGGCACCTGCACGACGTTCTTGCGGCTGCCGACCGCGACGCGGCCCTTGACGAACGCGCCGCCCTTGAGCAGGCCGTCTCGGTTCGGCACCTCGGCCACGACCCTGGCCGAACGCGTCGCCGCGTCGAGCGCAGGATTGATGAACATCACCATCCCGGTAAAGGTCCGGCCCGGCAACGCGTCGGTCGTGAACTCGATCGGCTGCCCGACGCGCACGAGCGACAGGCGCGACGCGGGGACCAGCATCGTCAGGTCGAACACCCGGTTGTCGACGATGCGGAAGAGCGGGTCGCCGCTTCCCATGTTCTCGACGCGGTCGCCGACATTCACGCCGCGCAGCGCGACCGAGCCGTCGATCGGGGACGCGATGAACGACTTGGCCAGGCGCGCCTCCGCCGTCCTGATCTGTGCGTTCGCCGCCGAGGTCGCGGCCTCGGCCGCCTCGACGGCGGACTTCGCGTCGTCGAGATTCTGCGGCGTGATCAGGCCGTACTGCCTGAGCTGCTGGGCGCGGTCGTACTCGCGGCGCGCGCGCGATTCACCGACCTTCGCCTGCGCCAGCGCCGCCTTGAGCGCCTCGATCACCGCCTCGGTTTCCGTGGTGTCGAGCCGCGCAAGTTTGTCGCCCTTGCGGACCGGCACCCACTCGGTGACATACACCGCCGTCACCGTCCCGGTGACCTCCGACTTCACTTCAGCGGCGAATTTGGGCTCGAGCGTTCCGACGACTTCGACTGACTCCTGGAGATCCGCGGCAAGCACGGGAGTCACGGTCACGGCCACGGGGGGCCGTCCGACCTCTTGCGCGACCGAGGCCTTCTTGCCCTCAGCCGAGCCGTTCCCCGAGCACGCCGTCGCTGCGATGACTGCAGGGACGAAAATGATTGATCTGATGAATCGGGCCATCCGTAGCATTGCGTATGTTCTCCTTACTGCTGCCTCTCGTTCACGAAGCCGTCGAAGACGACGTCAAGAATCCTCCGAATGCGTTCCCGGCCGATGGGCTCGAGGATCGGGGGCATCTGCCTCCCTGCGCACGCGTCGATCACCCCCATCAGCGCTAGTGCCATGTCCTCCGGGCCCTTCCCGCGGAACTCGCCGGTGGCCTGTCCGTCCGTAATCAGGCGCATCAGCGCCTCGCGGAGCCGGGCCTCGAACACGCCGACGTCGATCCGAGGCATTTGTTCGCGCGGTCCAAAGAACACCGTGTGCGCCACTCGTACGAGCGGAACGTGCTTTTCGAACAGGCCGCAGACATCCTCGCAAAGCCCGACGATGCGCTGCCGTGAGGTTCCCGGGCGCTCGACTGCCACGGCGAGCGCGTCACTGAACTGGCGCGCCGCCAGCTCGAGGATCGCCACGAGCAGGCCTTCCTTGCTGCCGAAGTGGTAGTAGAGCGCCGGCTTGGCGACGCCGGCCGACTCGGCGATCTCGCGGACCGATGAGGTGGCGTAGCCCTTGCGGTCGAAGATGTTGACGGCGGCCCGAAGCAGGCGAGTCCGCGTGTGCTCGTCCATTTCAGGCGCCGCGACGTCGCTTGTCGGGGCAGGTGATTCAGGCCGTTCCATGGTGTCCGAAGGTTTGGACGAAGAATACCGACCGGTAGGTTCCAGTGAACTTGGAGTCCGGATCGTGATACCTACCGGTAGGTATAATAGGCCGATCCAGGTTCTCGGAGCGACAGCGCCCCAATCGGCGGAACGATCCGGCGCTTCATCGCTCCCGGTCAGGAGCCGGGTTTGTCGGCCTGCGCTGGAGTGTCTCCAGATACCCGGCGAGGTCTCGGGCTCGGGTGGCGGGCACTTCGTCGGATGGATGCGACGCCACCGCCTGCCACACCGGCATCCCCTCGGTCACCTTCGCTGGTGACGGCCGGTCGATTGCCCGGAGGCACTTCTCGACCCTCGACCATGGAAATTCACCGCCGCTTCGCTCGCTGAGCCTCGTCAGATCTGGCGGTCTCGCCGCCATGACGCCGGCGGCAGGCCCTCTGCCGCGCCCATCCCGGCCATGACACGCGGCGCAATATTCGCCGAAGAGCACGCGAGTCGGCACGGGAGCAACGGGCGATTCGGCCTCGGAGCGGCCGCCCTCGCCGCGACTGCGTCCGGCTTCGATCTCGGCTGAGACCATCCGCTGCACGAGCACTGCCGCCTTGGTCTCGAAGCTACGGTCGTTCCAGCTCGGGTACCCGATTCGTCGATAGAACCGCAGCAGATCCAGTTCGGACTGGACTTCGGGGGCGGTACCGATTTCCACGACGTGCTGAAGCTCGTGTCCGAGCATTTCGATCTGCTGATCGTGCAACAATCGGCAGTCAATCCACACGACGAGGAACCGGCTGCCATCCGGGCCCGCGCCGAGCAGCCTGGTCTGGCTGGTCGGCAAGTTGCGCGGGGGGTGTGAGACCCGCGGATAGACGATGAGGTCGCTGCGCTCGACGATGCTGAGCAACCGGCTGACGGTGTAGGACTGCTCTGCCGCGCCGGCGATGAGCGCCACCACTTCCGGATCGTTCGATCTCACCCGGCTCCAGCCGGTCTTCGCGCGGGACTCTTCAGTGGCGCCGCCACGATCCTGACCGGGCGCCATGGCCGCCGCGAGGAGCGCCGTGTCCGAAACGGGAAGGAGTATCAGGAGGAGGCAAACCGAGGTGGTCGATATGACGTACCGAAACCGCATCACGGCCAGTCCTGTTCCAAATCGACTGAAGGAGAGCCCCGAGGCCTCCAAGGCTGATTGTGTCTCGCTCGCAGAGCCGTGTCCGACGCCGATCCGGAGTTGTTCGGTGGCGTGAGAACGATGAGCTGCGTGGGGGTGCCGGGGGACCGTCCCCGCGTGCTCAGGGAGGCAATCGGCGCGCCTCGAGGGCGCGCCCTGTCAGGTCGCACGCGAGATTCCCGCGTAGTGTGTAACGCGGAGGCCGGCGATGTCAACGGTGCGGAAGGCGCCGCGTCCTTCGATCAGGCACGGCGCCGGCGCGCATCGTATTTCAGAAGTAGTACGCGGCTCCGATGCCCGTTCGCGGGCCAAAGGTGTGGCCCCGGCTTTCGTTGGTGAACGTCGGCTGCGATTGAAGACCCAGCGCCGTGGTGGACGTGGACTTCGAATAGCCGTAGAACACGCCCACCTCGCCGTACAGCGCGAACTTGTCGCTCATCCAGTATTGAGCGCCGAAGGAACCCGACAGACCGATGCCGGTCGATTTCTGGCTGTTGGGACCGCCGCTTATCGACGACTTGGAGTAGGTGTAGCTCACCCTCGGACTGACGTAGGTGCGCAGCGCGTCGAACTTGTGCAGGAAGAACAGCATGCTGAAGTCGCCGCCGAGGGCCCAGCTCGAGTTCGACGACGTCTGCGCAACTGGCGCCGTCGAGCTGTTCTTGGTCGAGGCTCTCGACACCGTGACCACGGGCCGGATGGCGACGCCATCTGACGTGTGCCAGACGATGCCAAACGAACCCGGATACCCCATCACCACGCCGATCGGATGGCTTTCCTGGGCGAACGATTGACTGCCGGCAAGGAGCATGACTGCGGCGAGGACGAGCGTCAGTGTGCGTCTGTCCATCTATTCACCTTCCGTGTAAGAGTCAGCCATCGGGCCGTTCATTGAGTATGACGCCGCAGTGCGCCAGATCTTCGATGGCGCGGCGCGTATCAGAAGACGAACCGTATCGAAACCTGTATCGACCGCGGGCGCTGGCGCATCTCGCCCTGCTGGTAATACGGGCTGAAGACCTGGTTCGCGCCGGAATGAAAGGTCGTGAACGTCCCGCGATTCGCCACATTGAAGACGTCGATCGCCGGCTCCAGTCTGCCCCATCGCGTTTCGATCCGGTGACTGAGCCGCAGGTTCAGGACCTGCAGCCAGGGGAGCCGGAATTGGCCTTCGCCTCTGGTCGGAGAATCTGAATCGCATTGTCGTCGCCAAGCGGATTATTGACCGATGAGGCCTTGCTGCGTGATGGTCGGCGGGACCGTATTGAGGGTCGGAGGACGGGATGCGATTGACGATTGGGCCGGACCACGGTCCGGACTGAAGCTGATAGCTCCCGGCAAGCCCGGTCCCCCAGGGTGACTGCCAGGCGGCTGCGAGCCTGAAGGTGTGGTCGATCCAGATTCCCGCGGTGTCGGCCCTGCCGGATGTCAGGCTGTCGGTCGTCGTCAGCTCAGTGCTTCCGATGCCCTTGTCGTTCGCGAACGCCCCGGGTTGCAGGATCGACGCCGGATCACCGTCGACCCATGTTCCCGAGAGGTGGCGCCAGTTCCTCGCGTAGCCTGCGACGAGCTGCAGGCGGCCTGCCTGCCGAATCGCCTGGACGGTGAGGTCGGTGACGACCGGCCGGTACCATCGATTCGCTGTGACCACGGTATGACTCGGAAGCAGCTCGGGTCGGAAGCCGACGAACTCGTTGTTTTCGTAGATCAGCGCATCGTTGACGGCGGCCGGGATGTCGCGGAACACGCGGCGGACGATACCGACCTGGAGGGCGATTCCGCCGGGAATCTGCCGGCGGATTCCTGCCGCCAGCTCATCGACGTGAGGCTGGCCGCGATAGACGTCGACTCGCGAGGCATTCCAGCCCGGCGAAAGGGGATTGGCACTCGAGCCGGGCAAGTAGAAGTCGGTTTCGAAGCTGCCGTCCAGATCGACATCGTAGAGGTTGTGCTGACCGACCCGCGGAACGACGCCTTCGGAGTACCGATTGAATTGAGCGGACTCGTGCACGCGGCCCCATCCCGCATGCAGCACGGTTCGAGGCGTCAGCTCGACACTGAACGAGGCGCGCGGGCCGGCGGCGAGCGTGTCGCGGACGACGCCGCGAGTCACACGGTCGGTGTCATGGAGCCAGTCGAAGCGCAGGCCGGCATTGAACGTGATCCAGGAGAGGGGACGCCATCGATCCTGGACATACAGGCCGTAGCTGGAGCCGGCCATGTCTTCTTTGGTGACGCTCGACGCGTCGATGACAAGGCGGTGGAACGGAATCGTGCCCGCGGCGGGGTTGCCAGGCACGCGGAACACGACTTCCTCGACTGAGACGCGGTTGTTGGCGTACCGGGCGATCGCACGCTCGCGCAGCATCGGTTGCAGGTCGAGGCCGACGTTCAGCTCGTGCGTGCCTAACCGGCTTTGCCGGTACCATGTCGCATCCCCCGTGATTGACAGCTTGCGTGCCGGCTGGCTGACAACGCCTCCGGGCATGGCGTTGAGATACGCGATCGCGCCGGTGCCATAAAGGGTCGCACCGGCGCCGAAGGTCCTCTCGTGAACCGCTACGGGAGTTGCATCCAGGAAGTCCGATTCGAGGCTCGCGGTCTTGTCGTTGTAGGAGACAGAGAGCCGGCTGGTGAGCCGGTCGCTCCACGTAGCGGCCCAACGCACGCCAGCCGCGCTGCCGCCGGCGATCGCTCTGGTGAACGGCCCCGCGGCGATCCCGCCCGGGCCCGTCGCGAAGTAGGAACCGTACTGATAGAACGCGCTGAGAACCTGCGAAGGCGAGAGCCGGGCGTCCAGCTTTCCGAAGAGATCGCGGCGGCCTTCCGGCAGGGCCTCGTCGGTCCAGCCGGGGACAAGCGCCTTCAGCCAGTAGATCGTCATGGGTGACCGCGAGGCAGGAAGATCCGCTGTGGCCTGGCGTGCGGACCCGAAGAAGCTCAGGCGGCCGCGCAGGATCGGTCCGCCCAGCGTGACCACTGGTTCGAAAAGGCTCGCTCGAGTGCTGGTCCCTCCCGGTTCGTTGTTGCTCGTCCACGCGCGAGGGGCGACGACAGCGCCCGCCTCTCCGTGATACGCGTCTCCTCCGGACCGTGTCGTGATGTTGATGACACCGCCCTGCGTCAGAGGAACGGAAGCGTCCATTCCGGCGGTCTTCAGGTCGACGCGCTCGATCATCTCCGCGCCTGACAGCACCAGTGCGGTGCCGGCCTGGCGGTTGGACGTCACATCCATGCCGTCGAAGAGGACGATGGTGGAATTCGGACCTGCGCCGTGGATAGAGGGTCCGGCGCCGCCCGTCATGACGCCGCTCGTCAGGAGTAGAACATCCGAGAACGCCCTGGACGAGGAGAGCGGAAGACTGCGCTGCAGTTCTCCAGCCACGTCGATTTCGTGGGAGCCTCGACTTGCGGCCGACAGGAGCACGCCTGTCGGAGCATCCTCCGCCAGGACCGGCGCGGTGACGCGGACCGACTCCTGCAGGCGCCCTACCTGCAACTGGATGCGCAGCAGCAGACACGAGTCGGGCGCAAGCACGACATCCTGCACCTCGAGCGGAGCGAATCCCTGCCGCTCGGCCGTCACGATGTAGCTGCCAGCCGGGAGCAGGGGCATCGCGAACCGGCCGTCACCGCCGGAGGCGGTCCTGCGGCGAACGCCGGTGGCGGTGTTCATCGCCGCGATTGCGACGTCGGGCACGACGCCGTTGGTCTCGTCGACGACGAGGCCGGCAAGCGTTGCCGAATGAGTGTCGTCGGGAGCGGCGGCAGGTTGGGCGCCAGCCGGGCCCGCGGCAAGCAGGAGGGCCAGCGCGACGGCACTGCAGGCCGGCAAGCGGCTACTCGGCATGGGCGGCGGTCCGCGCCAGCGACTCGGTCCGGCTGACGAGATTCCAGAACCGCGCGCTCGTCAGTGCGGCAGCCGGCGAGCCTGCGCCGGATGGCAAGGTGAAGGCGGCACGGACCGACTGGTCCTGAGCCCTGACCTGCGAGAGCAGCCCCCGGACGAGATCGGTGAGGGAGGCGCCGGCACCGGCTTCCTCCACACCGGTTCGCGGCCCGAGGTCTTGCCCGAAGATCGGCGCCAGTTCCGCTCGAAGCGCGGAGGTTTCGTCGAGTACGGCGTTGGCGTGTTCGCGGACCATCGACCTCCACTGATCGAGCGCTGCTCCAGGCAGCCGGGAGGCGGTCCCGGGCGGCACGAGCGAGATCAGGCTGTCGAGGGCCAACGCCCGCTGAAGTCCGCGCCGTGAATGATCGAGCATGCGCGCGCCGAGGCCGACGATTTCCCGGTTGATGCGCGCGTCGCGCGAGGCCTCGTCGGTTGGCCACGACTCGTCGGGATGGCTGACGAAGTAGCGAACGAGATCCGGATACACGGGAATCTGCGCCTGTCGAGGCTCGACGCCCTGGATGGAGATCGGCGTGCGGTCGCGCGGCCGCAGGGCCGTCGCTTCGCGAACGGTCTCCACATCGGCGCTGAAGCCGCGCCTCCCGAGCATCGGATCGAGCGCAGTCATGATCTCGCGCTTGCGGGCCGGGGTATCGACGATCGCCTCGACGCGCACGCCATCGCGCCCGCCCGCAACGGTAACCTGTTCACCTTGGGTGGCCTGCACGCGGTTGAGCCGGTAGAGCGCCTCGACCTGGAGGCTCGCGACCTCGTCTGCGCCGAGCGGCGGGGCTTCGGGCCCGGGTTTCCGATTCGGCACGGTCTCCGTCGGGGGCTTCGGTGCGAGGTTCGAATCAGGCTCGAAGTACCGGGCGTTGTCGGGGCTGGCGGCAAGGTGCTCACGCGCGCGCTCGGCGCAACGATACTCGCGAGTTCCACCCGGCCGGGCGACAACCACGATCTGGGAAATGGGCCGCAAGCCGCTCTTCGCCAGTGTCAGCGTCGCGCTGACGACCCGGCCACGGGCGGGATCCGGCGCGCCTTCGTATCGAACGACGTAGGTCGTCCCCGTATCTTCCACGGTCCCGCGGGGCAGACCAGCCACCAACTGCTGGAAGTTCGAGGCGGAGAGCTCGAAGCGCCAGAACTCCTGGGACTCGATCGTCGACGAGACGGCCTCCGGGCCGGCGGCGATGACCTCCGGCGCGGATCCGGCGCGGTACACCGTTGCCGGACTGCCGGCTCGCGAAACCTCGAGCGCAGTCGGTTGCGTGGAGCTTCCCGCATACGCGCGCACGGCTTGAACCTGGTTCGCGAGATCTCTCCAGACCTCGATGCGCGTCGACTCTCTGGCAGCAGCGTCGCCTTCGCCGCGCTCGTCCAGCTGCAAGACGCGATGCTCAACGCCCGTCACGCTCCGGCTGGATGCTTGCTCGCTGGCGACGGCACGCTCGACGAGCGACGCCGCGTCGAGCGCCGGCGAACCGACGATGAGGTTGGCGACCCAGACGGCCAGCAGCACGACGCCAACGGTCGCCGGGACTGTCCACGGGCGGCTGGTGAACCATCCCGCGGCGCGCCGCCACCACGCCCGCGCCGGCCGAGCCGGCTGGTGCCTGGCACCTTCGTCGTCCGTCTCTCCGGCCTCGCCGATTCCCGAACCCGATGGGTTGAACCGCGGATCGCGATACGCAACATCTATCCGTGGCCACGTTCCCGACAGGTCCAGCGTGACCTCGGCCGATCGTTTTTCGCAGAGCTCGACCATCGCTGTCTGTTCGATCGGCCCGTCGGGGCCGGATCGCACCGGGAAGTACAGCAACCGGACCTGCTGATCCGTGAACACTTCAACGAAGCCCATGGGCTCCGGGATGTTCACGCTGACCGACTGCTCGGTCACCTCCGAGCCGACCCGTTGCGACGCCACCTCGTAGCCATTCACGGCCAGCATCAGCTCGCGCGGCCGATGCTCACGGACATCGTCGGCCGCCCTGCGCAGATGTTCGATCCGATGCCCTCCGCCCGCACCGGCGCCGCCGCCGGAACCGGCCCCGGGCCCCGAGCGCCGATCCTGTCCCAGGAAGTCGACCGGGTACCGATCGGCGAGCGGCGGAAGGCCGAGCCGATGATTGACCTCGTCGAGGCACCGAGCGCACGTGACAATTCCGGCCAACGCGTCGCACGGCAACCCGCCGTCATCGCGGCCGTCCTCGAACGTGCGCGCGAACCACTCCTGCGGGTAGCAACGCTCGTGCGCCAGCGCGAAGATGCTCGACCGCAGGTCGGCGAGGCACTCGGCCGCGCCCGCCGGGCTCGGCCTCGCGATGCGCGCAATCGGACCAGGATGGATCGGCCTGAGCGCCGACGGATCCGAGATGTAGGTTCGGGCCTCGCGGCGCGCCAGGTGCATCAGCCCGTCGACGCTCGCAGCGGGCACCCGGAGCACCTGCGCGATCTCGCGGACGTAATACCCGTGGAAGAACCGCAGAAGCAGGACGCTACCCGTCTTCGAACCCATCCGTCGGTTGCACGCGTACTCGCAGATGAGGCCCAGCTCCTCCGAGGTCTGCAGCCGGGCGGCCGCGTCGGCTCCCTTGAGCGCGAACGCCGCCGAATCGTGATCGACAAGCTCCAGCGGGCTCTGCCGCCCGCGCACCGCGCGCCTCACCTGCGACACGTGCATGTGCTGGAGCATCGCGTACAGGTAGGCGTCGAGATTCTGGATGTCTTCGAGCGGCGTCCGGGACAGAACGAAGTTGACGAAGGCCCCCTGAACGAGATCGTCGGCCTGCGCCGGATCGCGCGTCAGGCCGAGGGCCCGTTCGCGAAGCCGCGAGTACCGCTCGAGGAACGCGTCCTCGTAGCTGGCGGCCGTCCGGGTGGCAAGTCGCAAGGAGCCGAACATCGTCCTGTTGATGAGTCGCGCGGAAAGCCGCGATCTCGCATGAGAATCCGGCGCGAACGCAGGAATTCAGGCCAGCATGATACACCGCTGGTCCGCTTCGACCGGCGCGGGGCGGGGTGGCAGGGATCAGGCGTCCCGGGCGGGCCGGGTGGCCTTGAAACTGATCCACAACGTGATGTCGTAGGCCAGCTTGAGCGCGCCGGCGAGAACGAAGGGCGCGCCCATCAGCGCGGGCGTCGCGACCAGGACGGAGGAAATCGACGGGGAGATTGCTGCCCCGGCCGTCCGGGCCACGCCGGTAATCCCCGAGGCGGCCGATCGCTCATCCGGATGTACCACCGCCACGGTGTAGGCCTGGCGCGTGGGAACGTCCATCTGGGAGATCGAGAACCTCAGGAGCAGCACGCCAACGGCAAGGGGCAGCGTCGGCATCAGCGGCACGAGGATGAGCAGCACGTTCGAGGGAATGTGCGTAAACACCATCGTCTGGAGGAGACCGAACCGGCGCGCGATGGGCACGACGGCGAGCGCTGAGAGGGCCGCCAGGAGGTTGGCGCCGAAGTACACGGCCCCGATTGTCGACGCCGAGACGCCGAAGCGCACGTGGAACCAGTATGCGGCGATGCTCTGGACGATGAAGCCCCCGCCAAAGGCATCGAGCGCGAAGAGGGACGAGAGCTTGAACACCATGCGCCTGGACTGATGGAGTCCAATCCGGTTTCTTGCGCCCGAGGAAGGCTTCGAGACGTGCTCGACCTCAATTGCCGGGGTCAGGAAGAGGAACAGTCCCGCCAGGACCAGCCCGAGGATCGTGTAGAGATGGATGACCGCCCGGAGGCTCTCGAGCCGCGACGATCCCGCCATCCGCAGCAAATCGACCATCGCGCCACCAACGAGCGAACCGGTCGCGGTTGCCAGTGCACCGGTGAGGTTGTACCAGGCGAAGACCCTCGTGCGGTCCTCGGCCGGCACCAGTTGCGAGAGCGCGGCCTGCTCGATTGGCAGGAACGGGCCAACCTCGCCCCCGCTCGGGCTGATGACGCCGATCGTCGCGGCCGTGAGGAGGAGCCAGAAGTCCATCGTTCGCGCGAAGACCGCGCCCGCCATCGCCACCAGGCACGACCCGATGACGAGCATTCGCCGGCGGCCCGCGCGGTCGGCAGAGGTCGTGATCCAGAGCGAGATGGCGGTGTCGCCGACGAGCGTCAGGCTCAGGATGAGCCCGATCCGGGCAGCGGAGAGGCCCGCCTCTGCCAGGTACAGCACCAGGACGATCGCAATCAGCCCGTATCCGAACAGACGAACGGCCCGCGCTCCGAAGAGCAGCCGGATGTCCCCTGGGGCCCGGTCTGACGCGCTCGAAGGCGGCCGGGCCGTCGTGAAGCTCGCAGGTGTATCTGGTGGAGTGATTGGCCTGTGGCGCGTAATCTCTATAGGACGCGCAATTCGTCGGCGTGGGATCGAACGAGCCGAGGCGCCGGGTCTGCGGCTGCGCTGCGTTGCCCGGCGCGGTTGGCATTTGCTATAGTCCTCGCCTCGACTCACGATCTGAAGTTGTTGCGGCGGCCCTCGAGAAAGGACGCCGCCGGAGGCTTTCCCATGGCATCTCCGACCCCACGTCCGCTTCCGCCGCTCGAGCGGCTGGGATTCTCGTCCATCGCCGTGCACGCCGGTGAACGGATCGCCCCGGTCTCCTCGAAGCCCGTCACGACGCCCATCGTCAACGCGGTCGCGTTCGAGTCGCCGACGGCCGCCGAGCTCGACGTGGTCTTCGGCGGCAGCCAGCCCGGCTACTCCTACGCCCGTCACGGCAGCCCGACGTGCGAGGCACTCGAAGTGACGATCACGAAGCTCGAGCGGGGCGCGGGCGCGATCGCCTTTGGATCGGGCATGGCGGCGCTGCACGCGGCAATTCTCACCGCGGGCGTCAAGAGCGGCGACCGCATCGTGTCGAGCCAGGATCTCTACGGGGCGACCCAGGCGCTCTTCCGTGACGTGCTGACGCCGCTCGGCGTCGAGACGCGATTCGCGGCGGCCACCGACCTCGTGGCGTTCGAGAAGGCCGTGCAGGCCGCGAAGCCGCGCGTCGTGTTCGTCGAGACGATCTCGAATCCGCTGCTTCGCGTGACGGATTTGGCGGAGGCGATCGGGATTGCGAAACGAGCCGGGGCGAAGACGATCGTGGACTCGACCTTCGCCACGCCGCTCCTGCTCACACCGCTCACACATGGCGCGGACTTCGTCGTCCACAGCACGACGAAGTATCTCAACGGCCACGGCGACGCGACAGGCGGCATCGTCGTTTGCGCGAGCACGGAGTCGATGGCGCCGCTCCGGCAGGTGTCGAAGCTCGTCGGCGGCATCCTCGGAGCGTTCGAAGCGTACCTGACGCTGCGCGGCGTGAAGACGCTGTCGCTGCGGATGCCGCGACAGTGTCAGAGCGCCCGCCAGATTGCCGAGCGGCTGGTGCGCAACCCTGGCGTGGCCGAGGTTCACTACCCGGGCCTCGCGAGTCATCCCGACCATCAGATCGCTTCGCGGCTCCTCGCCGGCGGATTGTCCGGGGCCGTCGTGTCCTTCGCGCTTCGAGGCGCGGGCAGGGCCGAGGTGTTCCGGTTCATGGACGCCCTGCGCCTCTGCTGCGTCGGCACGACGGTCGGCGACATCTACAGCCAGCTGCTCTATCCGGCCATCTCATCGCACCGGGCGCTCAGCGAGGAGGAACGGCACACGCTCGGGATTGGCGACAACCTGGTGCGCCTGTCGGTGGGCATCGAGGACACGGCCGATCTCATCGCGGATGTCGAGCAGGCGATCGCCGCGGCGACCGCATCGCGCTGAGTCCTGGCAACATGGGATTGGAGACGTCGATGAGATACACGCTCCGCTCCGCCGCGTACCTGCTGTCCATTCCCGCTCTCACCGTCATGGTTGGCGCGCAGGCAAAGCCCCTCACGATGGAGGAGATGCACAAGCTGCACGCGGACCCGAAGGCGTATATCGCCTTGCTCGAGGATCCGGCGAGGGATGCCTACCAGAAGCCGCACGAAGTGATGGTGGCACTCGGGCTGAAGGCAGGCGATCGGATTGCCGACATCGGGTCAGGATCCGGGTACTTCACGCTTCGGTTCGCGCAGCATGTTGGCGAGGCTGGCAGGGTGTTCGCGGTGGACATCAGCCCCGAGATGGTGACGTTCCTCAACCGCCGCGTGCGCGACGCGAACCTCGACAACGTGAGGACCATTCTCGCTCTGCCCGACGATCCGCTGCTCGCAAGCGCGTCCGTCGATCGGATCTTCATCTGCGAAACGTGGCACCACATTTCCAGTCACGCTCAGTACCTCGCCACGATCAGAAAGGCGCTCAGGCCGGGCGGCCAAGTCATCATCATCGATTTCCAGAAGACGAACATGCCCGTCGGGCCTCCGATGGAGATGCGGATCTCGCGCGATGAGGTGGTCAAGGAGTTCCAGGATGCCGGCTTCCGGCTGGCGAAGGAGCACACGATGCTCCCATACCAGTACTTCCTGGTGTTTGCGCTGCGATAGACCGGGGCTGTCGACGATGAAGCTCCCGTGGGTCTCTGCTGCGCGCGGTCGCGTACGATAATCTTCAGTTCATGACAACCAGCGCGGTCCCTTCTCTGCTCCTCCAGCGGTTCCGCCAGTTGACTCCACTCCCGCGCGAGACATGGCAGGGAGCCATCGTGCGCCTACCCGCCTGGATTCAGGACCGGGACGACCCGGAGCCGTTTCGTCCGTGGGGGGCCGTCTGGGTAAGTCTCTCGACCGGCCGAATGACCATCGAAACCGAGAAAGCCCGGGACTCGCACGGTCCGGAGCTCCTGGTCGAGGCGTTGTTCAAGTTCGCGCAACAGGAACGGCACGTCCTGGGCGGACGCGCCTCTCGACTGCACGTGACGGATGGCGCGGCTCGCGAGGCGATCGAACAGGCGATCGACGATGCGGGCACCAGCGTCGAACTCGTGCCGCGCGCCGACGCGGTCGATAAGGTCATACGCGCGTACGAGGCGCACGTGGTCGGGAAGCTCTTGCCCAGCGCGCTCGATGGGCCTGGCGTGAGGGTGGAACTGCTCCGCGAATTCGCGGAGGCGGCGGCGCACTTCTACACCGCCGCCCCGTGGCAGCACCTGACGAACGACGATCTGATACAGATCCAGTCCGACGTGCCGCAGCCCTTCTATCAGTTTGCCGTCGTGCTCGGTAACGCAGGCCAGATGTTCGGGATCGGTTTCTACGCGACGCCGGAGGACTATTACTCGGTGGCCATGGCGGGTGACTCTCGAAGGGCGGCGGCCAAGCTCCGCGAGACGTGCTCGGTCCTCTTCGACGCGGCCGACGGGATTCCATTCGATGACCACGATCTCTGGACCGATCACGGCTTGCCGCTCGCGGGTTCGCGCGCCTATCCGTTCGCCGCGCGCTATTACGACGGAGGCAAGCGGATCAGCCGGCCCGGCCGTGACGAACTGGCCTTCCTGGCAGGGCTGCTTCGGGCGCTTGCCGAGACCTCCGAGGATGAGATGGACACGGGCCGCTGGGCGAAGAAGGTGCAGGTCAGCGGCCGAAGGACGACTGTCCGCCTGGCGTTGCCCGACGTGCTTGCGCCATCTGTCCCTCGGCTGCTCATCCATCCGGACCACTCGCGGCGTGCGTCGGAGCGCATCCACGCCGAGATCGGCCGGTTCATGGAGTCGCGCGAGTTTGCCGATCTCGATGAAGCGAATCGCGCGATCGCCGAGCACTTCGGCTCGCGGCCCATCGACGAGGTTCCATCCACGGCATCGACGCCGCTCGAACGGGCGCAGGAGTTGTGCTACGAGGCCTACGACTCAGTCGGTCGCCGCCGCATGGCGCTGGCCAAGCAGGCGCTGGCTCTCTCGGCCGATTGCGCCGAAGCCTGCGTGATCCTCGCCGAGCAGGCGAGCACGCCTGAACGAGCGCTCGACTGCTACGAGCAGGGGATTTCCGCGGGCCGTCGCGCCATCGGCAACAAATACGATGACCTTGTCGGCGAGTTCTGGGGCCATGTCGCCACACGGCCGTACATGCGGGCGCGAATGGGCCGCGCGCAGACCCTCGAGCTCATGGAGCACCCCGACGAGGCGATCGCGGAATACCAGGACCTGCTCCGGCTGAACCCCGGCGACAACCAGGGCGCGCGGTACCTGTTGGTGGCGTTGCTGCTCGAACGCGGCCGCGACGATGAGGCCGGTCGCGTGTTCGAGGCCTATCCGGACGATGTCGCCGCGACGTTTCACTACGCCAGGTTGCTCTGGTTGTTCCGGAGAGACCGGGATGCGCCGGAAGCGCGTGCGGCGTTCGCCAA
This sequence comes from uncultured Acidobacteriota bacterium, assembly GCA_963695795.1. GTDB lineage: Bacteria > Acidobacteriota > Vicinamibacteria > Vicinamibacterales > JAKQTR01 > CAVOHU01. Next base: position 119,894 of record CAVOHU010000008.1, read on the forward strand.
GGCGATGAAGATCAATCCTCACGCGCCAGGTCGCTTGCTCGAATGGAAGCAGGACGAGGTCTCGGGCATCGGGCATTTCCATCTCGGCAGCGAGGATGAAGCAATGGTCTGCGCGGATGAAATCGGCAGGGCCTGGGAGAGGACGCCTGGCGCCCTCGAATGGCTGCGTGAGCAGATCCGCCTGCGGCGGAAGGCGAAGCCGGCAGTGCGGCGCGCGGGCCAACACGGCCGCAAGCGCAGGCGCTGAGCGAGTATACTCGGGGCATGAACGCCGAGGATCTGCGACGCTGGACCCAGGCAAGACGCGCCGCGGAGGACTCCAGTCGGGGTGAAGCCGGGACGCCTGAGACAACAGCTCAGGAGGCATGGGCTCAGGCGATGTCGCTCATGGCGCTGGTGGGACGCTTCATTGGCTGGCCCGTCGAGCCGGATGCCGTCCGGCTGAGAGAAGTGGAACAGGTGGCGCAGCAGTGGGCTCGCCTCCGGAGGGCGTACCGGGTGGCGCGATGACCGCGGACGCGGCCATTACCAGCGCCCTGCGAGATCTGGCTTCTGCGCTCGAAGGAATCGGACGGCCGGCGATGATTATCGGCGGCATCGCTGCGATCGCCCGCGGCGTGCCCAGAACAACCCTCGACATCGACGCGACGATCGCGGCCGACGGCCTCGACCTGGAAGCGGCGCTCGGCACCGACATCTCCGGCTTGCTCGAGGTGCCGGAACGCCTGTCTGAATTCGACGCACTCGTCGCTCGCGTCCAGCCAGACGGGCCGAGCTGAGTCGTCCCACGCCCGTCTTCGCGGACCCCACCGCCCGCGAATCGGCGGGGCGAGGCAATCGCCAGACCCGCCCGGCCCGGTACCGCCGCCGGAAGCGCACCCCCAATCTCTTCGGTATAGAATCCACCGGATCCTTTCTCCGACGATCCCACTTGCAGAAGGGAAGTCCCATGCGCTCGACTCGCCACCTCCTCATTGCCGCGAGCTTCGCGCTCGCGCTCGTCGTCTCCACGTTCGCGACGCTCTCGTCCCAGCAGGGCGTCGACCCCGCCGCGGCGATGCACTGGCGCCAGATTGGGCCGACCCGAGCCGGCCGCGCCCGGCCGCTTGCAGGGGTGCCGAGCCAGCCGAACGTGTTCTACGTCGGCTTCGACAACGGCGGCGTGTGGCGCTCCACCGACTACGGCTCAACCTGGACGCCGATCTTCGACCGCGAGTCGACGGGTTCGATCGGCGCCATCGCCGTGGCGCCGTCCAATCCGCGAATCATCTACGTCGGTACCGGCGCCGCCATCATCCGCCCCGACCTGGCCCAGGGCGACGGCGTGTACAAGTCCATCGACGCGGGCCAGACGTGGACGAAGCAGGGCTTGGCCGATAGCCGGATGATCGCGCAGATCGATGTCGACCCACGGGACCCGAACAGGCTGTTCGTCGCGGCGCTCGGCCACCCGTACGGACCGAACGCCGAGCGCGGGGTCTTTCGATCGACCGACGGCGGGAAGTCGTTCCAGAAGGTGCTCTACAAGGACGAGTACACGAGCGCCAACGACGTGCGCATCGATCCCGCCGATCCGAACACGGTCTACGCCGCGCTCTGGATTCAGCAGCAGAGCTACATCGAAGGCGGCGCGTTCGGCGGCGCCGGCGGCGGCATCTTCAAATCGACTGACGGCGGATCGACGTGGAAGCAGCTGACTGAAGGCCTGCCGGACATCATCGAAGCCAACCTCGGCGTGGCTACGAGCTACTCAAAGGTGATCTACGCGATGGTGGCAGGTGGTGCCCCGCCCGCGGCTTCGGCGGGCGGGCAAGCCGGGCGTGGCGGTCGCGGCGGTCCGCCTTCGCCTGCGGCTACGCCCGGACAAGCCGGACGCGGAGGCGGGGGCGGCGGAGGGGGAATCGGTCTCTACAAGTCCCTCGACGGAGGCGAGCACTGGTTCCTCGCCGCGCGTGGGCCAAGCGGAACGGGCACGCGCACGCCGGATCCTCGTCCGCTCGGCCGCATCGGCGGCGGCGATCTTCCCCCGGTCGTCGTCGACCCCAAGAACCCGGACGTCGTCTACAGCTGTTCGGTGGTGCTGTGGCGATCGGATGACGGCGGCGTGACGTGGAGCGCCGTCCGCGGGGCGCCCGGCGGCGACGACTACCAGGGCCTCTTTATCAACCCGAACAACACCGACATCATTCTCGCCGTCGCCGATCAGGGCGCGGTGATCTCGGGCAATGGCGGCGAGAGCTGGAGCAACTGGTACACCCAGCCGACCGCGGCGCGTCTATCACGTGACGACCGACAACGCGTTCCCGTATCGCGTGTGCAGCGGCCAGCAGGACTCCGGGTCGGCGTGCGTGGACAGCCGCGGCAACGACGGCGAGATCACGTTCCGCGACTGGCGTCCCGGTCGGCATCCAGGAATACGGCGAGGCCGCGCCCGATCCGAAGAACCCGGATCTCGTCTATGGCAGCTCCCGCAACAACGTCACGCTCTACAACCGCAGGACCGGCCAGATCAAGAACGTCGGCCCGAACCTCTCCGTGCCGGACGAGAAGGGCCAGACCTTCACGCGCAACGTGCGGACGATGCCCCTCGAGTGGTCGCCCGTCAATCCGAACGTGCTCTTCTACGCGCAGAACGCGGTGTTCATGACGAGCGACGGCGGCACGAACTGGACGCGCATCAGCGGCGACCTCACCCGGCAGACCTGGGCCGTGCCGGCGAACACCGGAAAGTACGGCGCCGGCGTGACGCCGGCGCCGGCGGGCTCGATCACCGCCCTCTCGCCCTCGCCGCTCGATGCTGAACGTGCTGTGGGCGGGGACCGACGACGGGAACATCCAGGTGATGACGCGGTCCGGCGCGCACGTGGACCAACGTCACGCCGCCGGCGATCAAGCCGTGGACGCGCATCTTCAACATCGAGGCGGGCCACTTCAGCGCGCTCGACGCGTACGCCGCGGCGAACACGATGCGCATCGACGATCCGAACCCGCATTTCTGGCGCACGCACGACGGCGGCAAGACGTGGACCGAGATCAATACGGGCCTCGCCCCGGGATCGGTCGCCAATTCGATTCGCGAGGATCCACGGCAGAAGGGCTTGTTGTACGCCGCGACCGAGACGCAGGTGTGGGTGTCGTTCGACGACGGCGACCACTGGCAGTCGCTGCGCCTCGACATGCCGGCCGTCTCGGTTCGCGACATCGCCGTGAAAGACGATGCCTCGTGCATGTGCGCCGATCTCGTGGCGGGCACGCACGGACGCGGCTTCTGGATTCTCGACGATGTGACGCCGCTCAGGGAGGCCGCGGCAATCCGCGCTGCGGAGGCGGCGCGGGCGGCATACCTCGTGAGGCCCGTGACGGCGGTGCGCGTGAGGTTTGGAATGAACCCACCGACGCCATGGCCGCCCGAGGTACCGGCCGGCGAGAATCCGCCGCCGGGAGCGATCCTCGATTACTACCTCGCGTCGGACGCGGCAGGGCCCGTGACCATCGAGATTCTCGACTCGACCGGGCGCGTCATGCGGACCTACTCGAGCACCGATCCGGTGCCGGCCGTTCATCCGGCGATCGATCCGGTCGCGTACAACAAGCTGTGCCAGGAAACGCCGAGCGCGCCGGACTGCGGGCTGCCGCTCTACTGGCCGGCGCCGCCGATGGTCGTCTCGGCGAAGGCCGGCATGCACCGCGTGTGGTGGGACATGCGCTTCGACCCGATCGGGGAGGGCGGAGGCGGACGAGGCGGCGGTGGCGGTGCTGCCGTGCCGCACCGCACCTATCCATCGGTCAACGCGCCGTGGGCGCCGCCCGGGTCCTACACCGTGCGCCTGACGGTTGGCGGCAAGAGCGACACCCAGCCGATCGCGCTTCGTCTCGATCCGCGGGTCACGACTTCACCTGCGGGACTGGCGACGCTCGCTTCGCTGACGACCGAGATGTACAACGGTGCGCGAACGGCGTCCGCGGCCTATGCCCAGGCGCGCGCGCTCATGGCGCAGCTCGACAAGCTGTCGGGAGAGGACATCGCTGCTTTCAAGGCGGCGGTGGAGGCGATCGCGCCGGCGGCGGGGGGCGGAGCCGGTGGCGGGCGCGGCGCGGGCGGCGGCAGAGCTGGCGGCCCGCCTGCGGCTACGGCGCGGCAAGCGCCTACGCTTCAGAGTGTGAGCGCGGAGATGCTCTCGGCGGCGATGTCGATGCAGGCGGCCGAGGCCGCGCCGACCGGGCGCGAGATCGCCGCTTGCACAACGGCGCGCGCGAATTCCGCGTCGGTGATGGCGCGGTGGACCAGGCTCAGCACCACCGACCTGGCCGCGCTCAACGCAAAGCGGAAGACGGCTGGACAACCGGCGATCGAAGTGCCGAAGCGGTGACGGCATCAGCGGCGTTCGCCTGACGGCGTCTATCCGCCTAATGCGGAGGTTCGATCGATCACAAGCTGCCGATACGCGCGCTTGAAGGGAACGCTGAGCAGCGAGTTATCGATCATGTCGAGAGACTTCTGAAGCGACGAGACGATGGTCGCAAGCACCCGCTCCGCGGATCGCTGGGGGATCTGGCTGTAAGAGGCGAAGTTCAGCCAGTCCCTTCGCGTGAGGCCGTCACGCTTCCCTCCGACCGGGAGCGCTAACTGGTCCTCCGGAATGACGAGCCTCGTGCAGACGAGATCGTACGCGGGCGAGAGTCGGTGCAAACCATCGTGGCCGGTCAACAACGAGAAGTTCTTCAGGTGCATGTCGCCGTTGCCGGCCCACCACGAGAAGGCGATCGACCGGAACAGCCTCAGGATGTCTATCAGAGGCTCACTCGCATAACGACGCAGCAGCCGGACGCACAGTTCCGCCGACCCCTCGTACTTGTCCTTCGGCGGCAGTTCCGCAAGCTGGCAAAAGTCTTCCTGGCGCAGTTTCCGCTTGTCGCCCGTCCGGTCGAATCGCCGCACGATGTACGCGAGCGAGCCGTCGCGGAGCCGGAGCATCCCACAGGGTGGGACTTCAATTCCCACCAGCTCAGCCATCCGCATGGTCACCAGCTCGTTCTGAGGAAGTTCCGGAAACGCATGAGCTTCTGGCTTGAGAATGAAGTGTCCCGGTCCGAAGGCGAGCCGCAATGCGCCCCGCTCGATCGCCAGATCGATGGATATCTTCCGCTGAATGCCCGAGATCGAAGTGCGCCCGACCATGGCCAGCGCCACCGTGTGGAGACGCGCGAGGTCGAGGTCGAGGTCCGGGGGCGACCCTGTCCCGAACAGTCGGCGCAGGCACCGCTGGTGATAGTGGAGTGATTCCGCCGGGCGGAGGCAGATCAGGCAGGCCACCTCCGTTACACCTGGCGATCCTCTTCCGCGATCACTTCCACTGCACCCACGCAATCCGCACACGTGGCAAGCAGCAGCCCGAATGCGTCGTCCTTCGGGATCTTCAGCTTCGCCGTCGAGAGTTCAAGCAGCCATCCCTCGGGCAGAAGGTTTTCGAAGAACGGAAGAAGGCCGCGGGACTCGTACGACTCCGGGCGCAAAGGCAGCGTGACGGACACGGGGACAGCATCAGGTCGCGCGAGCCACGCCGCGTCGTATGTGAATCGGCTTCCGGTGCCGGTCTCCTCGATGACTCCAACCCGGTGACCATCGAGGCTGACGATGCCCCGCCGACGAGTCTTGTCGGGTGCGGCGATTTCAGAGATGGGTGCCTGCACTTCGATCATGCCTGATGTTGACGACTTACCACGCCGAGGGACTTGCCGAAGACGGCTAGCACCTTGTTGACGGCGTCCATGCGGAGGGTCGGTTTGTCGGCCTCGAGCTCGATGACGAATCGCTTGCCGACACCGGCCAATTCGGCCAACTGCTGCTGGCTCAGCTTGTTCGACCTGCGGCGGAGGCGAACGAACGCCCCTATGGTTGGATCCTGATCGGGAACTTCTTTCCCAGTCATGGGTTCATTCTAGCTTGCCAGTGGACACCTGGCAACAATAAGTTCCCGATAGGGGTCAGATTGGCTACATGCATCCCGTTCGACTCGGCGACAAGGTCAACTGTCAAGAAAAGTTCCCGATAGGGTTCAGTTGACCATCTTCAGCACGCCAGCGACGAGGACGATCATCGCCGTCACGACCCAGCCGGCGAGGGCGCCGTATCTACTTGCCCTCGAAGGCTCGCTGGAGCGCGGCGATGTCGGGCTTGGTCATCTTCATCATCGCGTTGAAGGCGCGGTCGCGCGCGGCGGCATCCGTGCTCGCCATCCACTGACCGATCGTGTCCGGCACGACCTGCCAGGAAAGGCCGAAGCGATCCTTCAGCCAGCCGCACGGCCCGTGCTCTCCGCCCTCGGCGAGCGCCTCCCAGTAGCGGTCCACCTCCTGCTGGCCGTCGCACATCACCTGCAGCGAGAGCGCCTCGTTGAAGGTGAAGCCGTGCTCGATGTGGCTGTCCATGGCGACCATGTCGTGACCGGCGACGACGAAGCGCCCGTGTTTCACCGTATCCTGCGGACCCTCGCCGGCCGCGTAGCGTTCCACGTCGCCGATTCGGGAGCCGGGAAAGATCCGCGTGTAGGCGCGCATCGCCTCTTCAGCCCTGCGATGCTGCGGTCCCGCGAACATCAGGCACGGCACGATGCTCGCGCCGCCTGCCGGCTGGCGCCCTGCGATGACCTGCCACGAGACGCCGAAGCGATCCTTCACCCAGCCGTAGCGTTCGCTCCACGGGTAGGTGTCGAGCGGCATCAACGCTTCGCCTCCTTCGACGAGCACGGAGAACAACCGATCGGCGTCCGCGGGCCTCTCGACGTGAACGAAGAACGAGATGCTCGGGTTCAGCGTGAACATCGGCCCGCCGTTGAGCAGGGTGAATCGCTGGCCGGCCACTTCGATCTCGACCGTCAGCACGCTTCCGCGCGGTTTCCCGCCAGGGTTTTCGAGCGACTCGGGATAATGCGAGGTCGCGACGTTACGGCCGTTCGGCAGGATGCGAACGTAGAACGCGGCCGCGGTTTCGGCCTGGTCGTCGAGCCAGATGCACGGAATGATCCTGGAAGTGGCTGGCATCGTCTCTCCTTCTCAGTGTGGAGCTGTGGAGCATCGTTCGAGGCGAGCACGGCGACTCGCTCCCTACTTCGCGGCCTGGGCGCTCGCGAGCCAGCGCGCCGCCTGCGAGGCGTGGCGGCCGGGTTCGGCCTTCTCCCAGGCGCCGTAGAGGTCCGCCAGGGTCTTGCGCGTCTCGATCCCGAAGGGTGACGTCCTCTCGGATTCCGGACGCACCCGCTCCGCCTCGAGCAGCGCGCTCTCCGCGGCCCCGTAGCGACCGAGCTTGAGCCGGGCCTGCGCGAGCCGAGTGAGGAGATTCGCGTGAAGGCCCGGATGGGCGTGCGGGTCGCTCCGCACGGCGGCCTCCGTCTCCGCCAGGCGGGCTTCCGTCTCCGCGAACCGGCCGCGCTTCATCTCCGTCGCTCCCCAGTAGACGGCCGATCGCATGGCGTTCGGTGCGGTTGGGCCGAAGACGCGCCGGGCGCGCTGCCACGCGTCCCAATGGAGCCGCTCGGCTTCATCCGCTCGCCCGGTGTTGGCGAGCACGATTCCCAGATTCGACTCGAGCTGGTTGGTGTATTGGTGGTCCGGCCCCAGCGTGCGCTGAAACCCCTCGTACGCCTCGCGGTCGTACAACTCGGCGTCCGCCCAACGCTTCTGTTCCGCGTACAAGCCGGCCATGTTCGCCACGAGAATCAAGGTGTCAGGGTGGTCGCGCCCGCGCACGCGGCGGTGACCGTCGAGCGACTCGCGGAAGAGCGGCTCAGCCTCCGCGAACCGGCGTTGGCCGAGCAGCAGGAACCCGAGCGTGTTGATCGAGATGAGCGTTTCGGGGCTCTCATTGCCGAGCACCCGGCGGCAACGCGCGAGGTTCGCGCGCGCGAGTGGTTCCGCCTCGTCGACGCGGCCAAGCTGCTGAAGCACGTAGACCAGGTCGCCGCTCGCCGCCATGGTCTCCTTGTCATCGTCTCCGAGGGCCGCGCGGGCGCGCTCGAGCCGCTCGCGGAGCAACCGCTCGGCTTCCGGCATCCTGCCCTGGAACTGGATCGCGAGCGCCATCCGGCCGAGAATCGCAATGCTCGTCCGGTCGTCGGGACCGAGCACGCGCACGGCGCGATCGAGCGCGGTGCGGCCGAGCGCTTCGGCGTCCTTGTGGCTGGAGTGCGCTTCGAGGAGATCGACCGATTTCCCGAGCGAGGCGATCGTGTCGCGGGCGTCCTCGCCGAGTTGTGCGCGGCGGATCTGGAGCGCCTGCTGTTGCGGACCATCGGCCCTGTCCAGCAGTCCAAGATCGCGCAGCACGTCGGCGTGAACCTGCAGCAGGCGCGCCTTGACGAGCGGCTGCTTCGTGAACTGGGTCTCAATCGCCCGCAGCGTCGCGTCGAAGAGGCTCTTGTCGAGGGACCCGAGCGCGGTGCTCGTCGGGTTGGTCCGGGCGAGCGCGCCGGTGAACGCCGCCAGCGTGGCTTCGGCTTCCGGGGCCGGGGTATGGACCGTCGTCAATTCGGTTCGCAGGTCCGCGACGAGTTCATTGCGGATGTTGAGGCCCATCCGGGCCACGTCCACATTCGCGAGCTGGGCTGCCTGGAAGGCGACCACGGTCTCGAGATCCGCGGCCCGCTCGGCGGCGATCCGGCTGGACCGGAGCGCCGAAACGAGGCCGACCGTGGTGCCGGCCGTGCCGGCGAGCAGGAGGACGACGATCGCGGCAGCCGCGGTCACCCCGAGGCGGTGTCGGCGCACGAACATGCGCGCGCGATAGGCGCCGGAGGCCGGCCTCGCGACGATCGGCAGCGAGGCCAGGTAGCGATCGACATCTCTCGCGAGGGCGCCCGCGCTTCCGTACCGCTGGTCCGGTTCGATCTCCAGGGCCTTGGCAGCGATGGTTTCGAGGTCCTTATCGACACGCTTCGTACCGCGCCACACCTCGCCCAACCGCGGGGCCGGCTTCGTCGTCACGATCCGGACCGCATCGACGAAGCTCAGCGTCGACAGCTCGTGCGGCCTCCTCCCGGCGAGCATCTCGTAGAGGATCACGCCGAGCGCATAGACGTCGGTGCGGACGTCGATCGTCTCGATGTCGCCCCGTGCCTGTTCCGGGCTCATGTATCCAATGGTGCCGCGGACGACGCCATCACGCGTCATCAGCGCGTGGTCCGCGGATTCGCTCTCCGTCAGCCGCGCGAGGCCGAAGTCGAGTACCTTCACCACGGGCTCGGCGGTCGCGCCGTCGGGTCCGTCGGGTGCGGCCATGACGATGTTCGACGGCTTGAGATCGCGGTGGATCACGCCGCGCTGGTGCGCGTAGTTGACCGCCTCGGCAATCGTGCGGAACACCCGCAGCCGCAGCTCGACTTCCCGCGGCGTCAGCGGGCCCAGGCGGCGGCGGAGCCATTCGGCGAGCGTCTCGCCCCGGACCAGCTCCATCGCGAAGTAGTCGTGGCCATCGTCGGTGTGGCCCGCCTCGTAGATGGCTGCGATGTTGGGATGCTTCAGGCGCCCGAGCGTCTCGGCCTCGCGCCGGAACATCCTCGCGTGGATCTCGTCGACCCAGTGTCCCTGGCGAACGACCTTGACGGCCACGTTTCGCCTCGGGCTCGCCTGCTCCGCCTCCCAGACGATGCCCATGCCGCCTTCGCCGAGCAGCCGGATGACGCGGTAGCTGCCAATGAACGCCGGGAGGGACGGCGCGCCGCGTGGCTCGTCGCGCTTGTCCGAGGTGTGCGTTGCCGCCACCTCCGGAGGTTCTGACGACCCGTCGCTCGCGCGGCGTAGTTCTTCGTCGCTCATCGCGTCGTCCTTCCCTGTGCGCGCCAGAGGGTCGCTGCGAGGCAGGGACGGCGGCATGCCGCGGACCCGCTTCGTGCAACGGGAGTCTCGTGTGAATAATTCCCAGAGCAGAATACCACGCGTTTGGCGGGCGGTGCGGCGGCGGCGACACGGTCGACAGTCTCGATCAAACGGGGGCGACCCGCGCCTGAGTGTCCAGGGAGGCGCGGTCGTGCGGGACGAGTGCTTCCGTGCCTGAACGTGGTCGGGCCGACGTGGCAATTCGAACGGCGGTCTTGGCGGGGGCGGTCCTTCGGTGATACTGAATGCGTACTGGGTTCGCAGAGGAGGCGCTCGAATGGGACGCATTGGCCGCAGCTTCCAACTGGTCGGGCAGTCCTACCGCGTGTTGATGCAGGACAAGGAGCTGATGGCTCTGCCGCTCATTTCTGGTGCGGTCATCGCTACCGTCGTGGCGAGCTTCGTGTTCGGATTCGGGCTTGACGGGTTCGACGGGAAGCGGCTCGGACCTGCGGCTTATGTGCCGCTCTTCATGATGTATGTCGCGGCTTACGCGATTGGCGTCTTCTTCCAGGCGGCAGTCGTGGCCGGCGCCACCGAACGGATGCGGGGTGGGGATCCGACGGTGGGGTCGGCGCTCGCCGCCGCGGCCCGGCGCGCAGGGCCGATCCTGATGTGGGCGGTCGTGGCCGGCACGGTTGGCTTCATCATTCGCGCGATCCACGAACGGGTCGGACTTGTCGGAAAGATCGTCGCGAGTCTCGTCGGCGCCGCGTGGTCGCTCGCGACCTTCTTCGTCGTGCCCGTGCTGGTGCTCGAAGCGCGGCCCATCGGCGAGTCGTTCAGCCGGTCGGTCAGCGTGTTCAAACAGACCTGGGGCGAAACCATGGTTGGAGGAGCGAGCCTCTGCGCGTGGCTGACGCTCATCGCCGGCGTCGGCCTGTTCGCCTGGGCGGTTGGACCGATTACGCTCCTCGTCTTCGCCATAGGGGCGATCTTCCTCATGATCTTCTTCTCGGCGCTCCAGGGCGTCTACGTGGCGTCGCTCTACCGATTCGCGACCGAAGGCCAGGCGACGCCGGGTTTCGACCAGGCACTGCTCGGTCAGGCGTTCGTTCCAAAGCGACGCTGAGCCGTATCCCTCCGGCGAACTGCCGCGGAGGTGCCGGGCCTTCCAAGGACGCTCGCGCCTCGGTGGCCGCGATCCCGAATCGTGGACTGCAACCTAAACACTCGGCAGTTGCGGAGGGTGGTCGAAGTGATCGTCGCAGACATGCAGGACGAGATGGTGTTCGAGCACCTGCGCTGCGATCCAGATGTGTTCGGTTGTGGAACTTCGGCGAGGCTACAGGCACCCAATCGCGCCGTAGCTCCGCGCAGTATAGAAGACGCGGAGCGGAGGCGGATGGCGCGCCCAGCCCCTCGAATCACTTCGACCCTCGAGTGCCTCGGGTCGCCCCGAGCGAGCAGAGCGAGTCGAGGGGCGTTCGCTCCCTTCGACTGGCGCTCAGGGAGCCCCGAGCAATGTCGAGGGGCTCGGGACTTGGGCCTGTCGGGAAGCTCGCCTCGATCCTCGGCGAGCGGGAGTGGTGCGCCCAGCCCCTCGACTCACGTCGTTCGCTCGGGACTTGGGCCTGTCGGGAAGCTCGCCTCGATCCTTGGCGAGCGGGAGTGGTGCGCCCAGCAGGACTCGAACCTGCGGCCTCCTGGTTCGTAGCCAGACGCTCTATCCAGCTGAGCTATGGGCGCACACAAGGAGCAGTCGGCGAGCCGAACCGCGCTCGCCGGAAGGATCGATTATAACCGTGGCGGAACGGCGGCGGCAATCGAACGCGAGACCAGAGGCTTGGGACTAGGCGTTTGGCGCTGGTTCCTCACAAGGCCTGTGGCCTGAAGCCTGGAGCCTGTCGCCTGAAGACCATATGGAATGACCGGCCCGCAATCGTGGGTTCGGGTACTCTCCGAAGAGAGGACTCGACGGGGTGGGTGGAACCACCTGATTCGCGGATTGGCGGTGACGCCAGAGCCGCACACGAAAGGAGCCGGTCATGGAACACGCTATCACGTACGTGGGACTGGACGTGCACCAGAAAGAGATCCACGTGGCGGTGCTGAGCGGGACCTCCGACACGCCGCGGAGCGTGGTCGTGCCGAACGAAGAGAAGGCGGTCGAGCGGCTGCGGCGGAAGGTCGAGCGCGAGAGCCCGGGACCGGTCCGATGCTGTTATGAGGCGGGGCCGTGCGGCTATGCGCTGCAGCGGCAGTTGACGCGCGGGCGGGTGAGCTGCGCGGTCATCGCGCCGGCGCTCATCCCGCGCAAGCCTGGGGAGCGCATCAAGACGGACCGCCGGGATGCCCGGAAGCTGGCGGCCTACCTGCGCGCGGGGGTGCTGACCGAGGTGCACCCGCCGACGGAAGCCGAGGAAGCGGTGCGCGATCTGAGTCGCGCGCGGGACGACGCGCGGGAGGATCTGCAGCGCGCGCGGCATCGCCTCAGCAAGTTGCTGCTGCGGCGCGGGCACGTGTATGGCCGGCGGATGTGGACCCGCGCGCATCGGGCGTGGGTGGACACGCTGAGGTGGACCGAGGACGAGACGCGCAACGTGGTGGAGGACTATCTGCTGGCGATCGATCACCTGGAGGCCCGGCTGCGCGAGCTCGATCGACACGTGGCGGCCATCGCCGAGACGGCGCCGTATCAGGAGCCGGTCGCGTGGTTGCGGTGCTTCCGGGGGATCGACACGTTGACGGCGGTGATGGTCCTGGCGGAGTGGCGCGAGGTGCGGCGCTTCCTGAGCCCCCGCGCACTGATGGCCTATACGGGGCTGGTGCCCGGCGAGCACTCGAGCGGCGAGGCGACCCACCGGGGCCCCATTACCAAGACCGGGAACCGGCTCGTGCGGCGGCTCTTGATTGAAGCGGCGTGGCACTATCGGCATCCCCCGAAGGAGGGCGCGGCGCTCCGCCACCGGCGTCAGGACCAGCCGGCGCGCGTGGTCGCCATCGCAGAGCGGGCGCAGACGCGGTTGTGTCAACGCTTCCGCCGCTTGGCCGCCCGGCAGAAGCCGCGGCCAAAAATCGTGACGGCGGTCGCGCGAGAACTCGTGGGATTCCTCTGGGCGGTCTTGCAAGGCCCGCAGCCGATCCCAACCTAGCGCGACGCGCGCAGGCGCACCACGCGCCAGGGGACGATCACGCGACCGGACCGCGAGGACGACGGATGCATAGCGGCACGATTCCGAGGATGGGCGACCAGGCTACGCGACACGACGCCACCGCGTCGGGACTCGCGACTGAAGAGGGCTCCTCCTCTCGACGAAGCACGGTCATGTGTGCTCGGCCTCAGACCACCGAGGCAACCACCGAATATCAGAGTGACTCGTCGTCGAAGCGCCCGCTGTGGTCCGTCGTTCTGGCGGCCCGGCCGCCGACGGACACCGCCCCCGGTCGCCGCTTGACAACGGTCATTCCATATCAGCCTGTAGCCCAGCTGAGTCACTTCACTGCCCTCACCAGCCCCTGCCCGAATGGCGCCATCTCGGGCAGCGTGATCGGAAGCTTGCCGCCAATCGAGATCTCCCCCGCCAGCGCTTTCGCCGCCGCCCGCTCGTTCGCTTCCGCGAACTCGTAGGTCAGTAGCATCGCGGGCAGCTTCGGCAGGAACGTCGCGACATACGGGTTGCCGAAGAGCACCGACACGAGCGGCCGGCTCGGGGAGTTGGCGAGCGATTCGAGCAGCGCGACCTGCTCCGGGTTCAGATCCATCCGCCCGCTGTACGACGCAATACGCACGAAGATGCCCGCAATGACGACATCAGCCCGCCGCGCGAGGGCGCGCACGAGATCGAATTCGGACGCCGTCGTGCGATCCGAGATTTCGATGGCCGTGAGATTCGGCCAGCGCCGCTTGAGCTCCGGCACGAGCACGCGCCCCGGCGCCCCCTCGCGCCAGCCGCTCGTGTAGTCGACGACCGAGAGATAGAGCACGTTCGCGGTCCGCGGGGCCTTGAGCGGCACGCTCTCGCGATCGTCCTTGACGAGCGTCAGCGCGCGCGCCGCGATCGTGTCGGCCACCTCCTGGTGCGCGCGCCCGCCGAGCCTGGTCGCGATCGCCGCAAGGTCCGTCTGGCGGTTGACATGAAGACCGAGCTTCGCCTTCGCGCGCAGGATCCGCTCGACCGACTCAGTAATCTGCGCCTCGCTGATCTCGCCCGCGACCACCGCCGCCTTGATCCCCCTCATCGCCGCGTCATCGTCAGCCGAGTGCAGCACGAAGTCCGCGCCGGCCTTGACCGCCATCACCGCCGCCTGCTCGGGCCCGAACGACTTCGTGATCGCGTTCATCTGCATCGAGTCGGTGAAGACGAGCCCCTTGAACTTCATCTCGTCGCGCAGCAGGCCGGTCAGGATCGGCCGGCTCAGCGTCGCGGGAATGCCCGGCGTCGGGTCGAGCGCCGGCAGCACGATGTGCGACGACATGACGGCGTCGACGCCCTCGTCTATGGCCGCCTTGAACGGAGGCAGTTCGACCGCGTCGAGCCGCTCGCGCGGATGGTCGATGACGGCGAGCCCGAGATGCGTGTCCACCGTCGTGTCGCCGTGCCCCGGGAAGTGCTTGGCCGTTGCCAGCATCCCGCCCGACTGGACGCCGCGAATGTAGGCGCGCGCCATCTCCGACACCAGCTCGACGTTCTCGCCGAACGACCGGATGTTGATGATCGGATTCCGCGGGTTGTTGTTCACGTCGACGACCGGGTAGAAGTCGACGTGCACGCCGAGCGATCGGCCTTCGATGGCCGAGACCTCTCCCGCCGCGGCGGCGAGCTGCAGGTCGCGCGTCGCGGCAATCGTCATCGCGCGCGGCAGGCGCGTGGCGCCGTTGATGATGTAGCCGGCGCCGCCCTCGAAGTCCGCCGTCGCGATGAGCGGCACCGCCGCTTCCGACTGCAGCCGGTTCAGCAGCACGGCCGCCTCGTACGGATCGCCCTTGCGCGAGATGCCCGTACCCCCCCAGATCGGATTCAGCATTACGCCAGGCGCGGCTTCGCCGCCGCCGAAGACGTGAATCCCGCCGACTTTCAGGTCCTTGACCAGGTGGCGCAGCCGCTCGTACTCCTCGGTGTCGGTGCTGAGATAGACGGCATTGAGCGAGGGCACGAGCATCTGCCCGATCTTTTCCTCGAGCGTCATCTTCTTGAGGGTCGTCTGCACCCAGAGATCCGCGGCCCGCTGTTGCTTCGCGGCGGCTTCGCGCTGGCGCCGCGCCGCGGCCTCGAGTTCCTTCTTGGACTGGTCGACCGAGCCGAGCCCGAGCACGAACGCCGCGGCAATGGCGACGATGGCGGGAAGGGTCAGATCTCGTTTCATGAATGCCCTCAACTGCAGGTTGCGCGGATCGTACACCAATCGCGCGAAGCAATCTGCTCCGGCACCGGGCTCCAGGCTACAGGCTACAGGCTACAGGCCTTGAGACGAGCCAGCGCTCTGGATCCCGGCCTGAAGCCCGAAGCCTGAAGCCCGTAGCCTGTTAGAATCACCTCATGTCCCATCTGGAGCACAAGAAGTCCTCGCCCGCGGTCGCGCACTGCTTCATCCTCACGATCAGCGACTCGCGGACCGAGGCCACCGACACGAGCGGGCGCGCCATCTGCGACTTGCTCTGGGCCGACGGCCACCAGGTGGACGGCCGGCGCCTCGTTCGCGACGAGCCCGACCAGGTCCGCGCCGTGATCAAGGAGCAGCTCGCCATACCCGGCGTGCAGGTCATCATCACGACCGGCGGCACCGGGATCACTTCGCGCGATTCCACCTACGAGGCCATCACCTCGCTCCTCGAGAAACGCCTCGACGGTTTCGGGGAGCTGTTCCGCATGCTCAGCTACCAGGACATCGGGTCGGCGGCGATGATGAGCCGCGCCGTCGGCGGGCTGGCGGCAGGGAAAGTCATCCTGTCGCTGCCGGGATCGGAATCGGCCGTGCGCCTCGCCATGACCAAGCTCGTCCTGCCCGAGCTCGGGCACCTCGTGCGCGAGGCGTCGCGATGAGCTCGACGCGCATGCGCCCCATTCGCGAAACCATCAGCCTCGACGAGGCGCGTGCCATCGTCGGCGAGGAGATGAAGCCGATCGAGCGGATCGAGCGGGTGCCGCTCGACGAGGCGGACGGCCGGGTCGTCGGCCGGCCGGTCGTCGCACCGTCCGACGTGCCGCCCTTCGCGCGCGCCGCGATGGACGGATTCGCGGCGAAGGCCGAGGACACCTTCGGCGCCTCCACGATGGACCCGCGCGTGCTCGGGTGCATCGAGAAGGTCTTCACCGGCCAGGTGCCTGCGCGGGCGCTCGAGGCCGGCCAGTGCACCGAGATTGCGACCGGCGCGCCGATGCCGAAGGGAGCGACCTCGGTCGTGATGGTCGAAGACACGGACAAGAACTCCGACGGCACGGTGAGGATCTTCAGGCCGGTCTACCCCGGGCAGAACGTCACGAAGCAGGGCGCCGACATCCAGGCGGGCCAGCAGGTGCTCTCGCCGGGCGACGTGCTCACGCCGAGCCGAATCGGATCGGTGGCGGCCCTGGGCTCCGGCGAAATCGACGTCTTCGCGCGCCCTCGCGTCGCGATTCTCTCGACAGGCAACGAGGTCGCGGATCCCGGACAGCCGCTCGGGCCTGGCCAGATCTACGACATCAACCGGTTCACCCTCGGCTCGATCATCCGCGCGAACGGCGGCGTCCCCGTGCCCCACGCCACCGCGCCCGACACGCTGCAGGACCTCGAGCAGGCGCTCGTGGCCTGCCTCGAAGAGGACGTCGTGATCTTCTCGGGCGGAAGCTCGGTCGGCGAGCGCGACCTCATCCTCGACGTCGTCCACAAGCTCGGGGAGGTGCTCTTTCACGGGATCGCCGTCAAGCCGGGGAAGCCAACGCTCTTCGGACGCATCAACGGCAAGCCGGTGTTCGGGATGCCCGGCTATCCGACCTCGTGCCTCTCCAACGCCTACATGATGCTCGTGGCGCCGCTCCGCCGGATGGCGCGCCTGCCTCCGGCCACTCCCCGCACGGTCCGCGTCCCAATCGCGCAGCGCGTAGTCTCCACGACTGGCCGGCACCAGTTCTACACCGTCCGCATCATCGACGGCGCGGCGCATCCGGCGTTCAAGGCGTCAGGCGACATCACCAGCATGTCGCAGGCCGACGGCTACATCGAGATCTCTGCCCACACCGACATCGTGGAGAAGGGCCAGGAGGTCGAGGTGATTCTCTTCTGACGCTCGCAGGCTTCAGGCAACAGGCTTCAGGCCCCAGGCCGGGCCGAGTCGAACTACACGGCGCGCAGGAGAGTGTCAATGTCACTCGAGCCTGAGCTGATTCGAGTCGGCGACAGGGCGCCGGGATTCTCACTGCGCAACACGCGCGGGGAGGGCCGATCGCTCGAGGCGTACCTCGCGAAGGGGCCGCTGCTGCTGGCCTTTCACCGCGGCACGTGGTGACCGAACTGCCGTCGCCGGTTCGGTGAACTGGCCAACACGTCTCCTGAATACTCCGCGCGCGGCCTCAGCGTGGCCGCCATCGTCGCGCAACGATCGGAGAAGGTCCGCCGCTACATCGCGGACCACAGCCTGCCCTTCGACGTGATGGTCGACCAATCCCGTGAAACGGTGAAGGCGTACGGCGTCTGGCACCGCGTGGGCGTCGATGCCTGGAACATCGCCCGCCCGGCGGTCTTCCTGATCGACCGGGCGGGGATCGTCCGCTACGCCTTCATCGCCGCGTGGCAGACACAGTTCCCGGAGCGCGCCACGCTGATGGAGGAAATCGGGAAGCTCTACTTCGCGTAGAGGCGCGCCACCTCGGTCCAGTTCACGACGTTCCACCACGCGTCGACGTAGTCGGCGCGCCGGTTCTGGTACTTGAGGTAGTAGGCGTGCTCCCACACGTCGACGCCGAGGATCGCCTTCTTGCCTTCGGAGAGCGGGCTGTCCTGGTTCGGCGTGCTCTCGATCGACAGCTTCCCGCCCGTGTTGATGAGCCAGGCCCAGCCGCTGCCGAACCGGCCGAGCGCCGCCTTCTTGAACTCACCCTTGAAGGCGTCGAAGCTCGCAAACGCCGACTTGATCGCGACCGAGAGCGGACCGCTCGGTTCGCCGCCGGCCTTCGGCCCCATGATCGACCAGAAGAAGTTGTGGTTCGCGACGCCGCCGCCGTTGTTGCGCACCGCCGTCCGAATCGACTCCGGAACGCTCGACAGAGTCCGGAGCACGTCCTCGACGCTCTTGTTCATCAGGTCGGGCTGGGATTCAAGGGCCGCGTTCAGGTTCGCGACGTAGGTCGCGTGATGCTTCCCGTGGTGGATCTGCATCGTCTGCGCGTCGATGTAGGGTTCGAGCGCCTCGTAGGGATACGGCAGGGGTTGAAGCACGTGAGCCATCGCGAATCCTCCAGGCTGAATAGCGCCGGGGCAGTAAGGCCCCGAATATCGAACGGTCCTTGCCCGTTGTGTCGCCCGGAATGGGCTACTAGCTATGACGCATGATTAGGGATTTTGGTGACAGGCGGACGGGTAGATGGCTGGCGGCTGAAGACCTGTGGCTTGGTCTCTGGATGTAGGTCGGGGCTTGAGCCCCGACGGCGAGCGTCAGATCCGATGAGCGGGATCGCCGGGTCTGCCCTCGACTCCGCTCGGGCCAGGGAAGACCCGGCCTACACCCCGCAAGGCCTGAAGCCTGAAGCCTGTAGCCTGAGGGATCGGCGCGAGAGT
This sequence comes from uncultured Acidobacteriota bacterium, assembly GCA_963695795.1. Taxonomy (GTDB): domain Bacteria; phylum Acidobacteriota; class Vicinamibacteria; order Vicinamibacterales; family JAKQTR01; genus CAVOHU01. The sequence continues at coordinate 138,458 of CAVOHU010000008.1, forward strand.
CAGTTCGCCGCGATCACGTTGTAGAGCGTGTCGCGCTCGACGGCTTCGCGCCCGGCGGCCTTGATGAGCCGCTGGATTTCGGCTGGGGTCATGGCCTCCGGCGTCCGCGCGCCGGCCATGTGGTAGATCTTCTCCTCCTGCACCGTGCCATCGAGATCGTCGACGCCGAACCAGAGTGACGTCTGCGCGACCTCGACGCCGGTGGCGATCCAGAACGCCTTCACGTGAGGCACGTTGTCGAGCATCAGCCGCGCGGCCGCGTGCACGCGCAGCGTGTCGGCCGCGCTCGGCGCCGGGAGCTTGCGCATCTGGTTGCCGTCGGGGTGGAACGCGAGCGGGATGAACGCCTGGAATCCGCCGGTTTCGTCCTGCAGCGCCCGCACGCGCAGCATGTGATCGACGCGCTCCTCGGCGGTCTCGATGTGGCCGTAGAGCATCGTGACATTCGACCGCATGCCGAGCGAATGCGCGAGGCGGTGGATGTCGAGGAACCGGTCCGCGCCGCACTTGTCGTGGCAGATCTTCCGGCGCACCCTCTCCGCGAAGATCTCGGCGCCGCCGCCCGGGAGCGAATCCAGTCCCGCCGACATCAGTTCGCGCAGCACCTGCTCGTCGGTCTTCCCGTACAGGTCCGCGAAGAACGCGATCTCCACCGCGGTGAAGCACTTCAGGTGGATGCCCGGCCGGATGCGCTTCAGGCCCGCCAGCAGGTCGGTGTAATAGCTGAACGGCAGGTCGGGGTGCAGGCCGTTGACGACGTGCACCTCGGTGAGCGCCTGATCGGCGCGGGCCCGCAGCTTGTCGAACACCTGCTCGAGCGTCATCGTGTAGGCGTCCGCGTCGCCGGGCTTGATGCGCGCAAACGAGCAGAACAGGCAGTTGGCCACGCAGACGTTGGTGGCTTCGAGCTTGATGTTCTGATTGAAGAACGTCCTCGCGCCATGCCGGCGTTCGCGCTCTTCGTTGGCGAGCCACCCCACAGCAAGAAGGTCGTCGCACTCGAAGAGGCGGACGCCGTCGGCGCCGTCGAGCCGCTGCCTGGCCGCGATCTTCTCTGCGATGCCGAGAAGCCCGGCCCGATCGAGCCGGGCCGCGAGTTCGGACGTCACGCTACTGTCCCCACGCCTGTGCGCGGATCGAACGCGTCCTGGGCCCGTCGAACTCACCGAGCAGGAGGCGCTGCCAGCGTCCGAGCACCAACTCGCCGCCCGCGATTTGCAGCGTCTGGCCGTAGCCGAGCAGCATCGCGCGCAGGTGTGAGTCCGCGTTCATCCGATCGCAATCCGACTGCGCGGGATCGTTGTGCTTCCAGGCGGCGTCCTGTGCCACGATCCGTTCGAGCGCCACCTTGATGTCCGCGAGCAGCGCCGGCTGGTATTCATTGACGAGCAGCGCGCATGTCGTGTGGAGCGTCCACGCGTTGAGCATGCCGTCCCGGATGTGCGTCCTGCGGACGAATGCGCCGATGGTGTCCGTCAGGTCGACCAGCTCGACTCGCGAGCCCGTTTGAACCGTGACCATTTCGGCTCGAATCGCGAAGCCGCTGGAAGCGGATGCCGAAACGTCTGCCGGCGGTGCGTGACGGTCGGTAACGGTTGAACTCTTGCGCGTGCTCACGTCGGCCCTTTCGAGCGGAAATCACTCCCGGAGTGATTTTGGAAGCTGAATATCACTCCGGGAGTGATTTCCCGGGAGTGATTTCGGGAGTGACTTCCGCACCGGCAGTGACTTTCGTCCGATTGTGCCATGCTATACTCCCGCTAGTAAACGACGCCCCGGTCGGTCGACCGAGGGAAGCTGGGTGCAAAGCCCACACGGTCCCGCCACTGTAAGCGGGGAGCCGGACGTTCCATCCGGGCCCGTCAAACGGCCCCGTCACTGTGCCTTCACCGGCATGGGAAGACGCGAACGCCCGTTGCGCCGATCCGCAAGTCAGGACACCCGTCGACCAGACCGACACGTTCCACTCCGCCGCGGCCCGAACCGATCGGGACACGCGGCCGTTCGGTGCGCGGTCACACCGACAGGAGGTCCGACATGTCGCTCGTCGCTTCCCGATCCCTCACGACTTCGTTCTCCCTCTGGCTCGCGCTGTCCCTCGCCGCGCTTGCGCCAGGCCGTGCGGCCGCTTCCACCGCGATCCCCGCGCCGCGCCTCCAAGGCGCGCCGCATACAGGGCCGGGTTCCATCTCCGGCACGGTGACCGATCCAGACGGCGCGGCGGTTGCCTCCGCGCAGGTCATCCTGAGGACCGCGCGCGGCGTGGCCGCCGAAACCCAAACCGACGCAACCGGCCGGTTCTCGATTGCCTCGGTGCCTCCAGGCCGATACGAGCTGGTGACGGTGAGCCCGGGACTTCGCGCCGAGCCGCAGACAGTCCGGATCGACGATGGCGCGAACGTGATGGTGACAATCCCGCTGCATCTCGCGGCCATCGCCGAGTCCATTGTCGTTTCGGCTTCCCAGGTCGAGCTGCCGCTCTCGCGCGTGCCTGGCAGCGTGTCCGTTTTCGACGAGCGCGATCTCCAGGCGCGGCAGCTTCGCACCGCGGCCGACGCCCTCCGGCTGCTCCCGGGCCTCTCGGTCGCCCCGACGGGCGGGCCCGGCGCCATGACGTCGGTGTTCCCGCGCGGCGGGGAGTCCGACTACACGCTCGTTCTCATCGACGGCGTCCGCCAGAACAGCTTCGGCGGCGGGTTCGACTTCGCGCACCTCGCGCTCTTCGACGCCGCGAGCGTCGAGGTGATTCGCGGCCCGCAGAGCGCGCAATACGGATCGGATGCGATCGGCGGCGTCATTCACATCCGCACGAAGCTCGGTGGCAAGCCCTCGGTGTCCGGCCTCTCCGAGTTCGCGAGCCGCGGCACGTCGCGCGTCGCCGCTGCTTCGTCGGGATCGATCGGCGCAGTGGGCTGGGGATTCGGCCTCGAGCGCGTCGAGAGCAACGGCTTCAACGGCACGACGGCCGCCTCGGGCGAGACGGTCGTCAACGATGACTACCGCGCGATCAGCTCCACGCTTGGCGCCAGGTGGAGTCTCTCGCGGCGGACCTCGCTTCGAGCCGATGTTCAGCTCGGGACGAACCGGCGAGGGTACCCCGGTGCGTTCGGCAGCAATCCGGCCGGGGCGTTTCCCGGCGTCGATCGGGTGTCGAAGGGCACCAACGACACCGGCATGGCGTCGCTGACCTACAGCCACGACTGGTCGAGTGGAACGGGCATGACGGTGCGGGCGACCTACGGCGATCTGCGATCGAAATTCGCCGGCCCCTACGGCGACAGCACATCGCGCACGCGCCGCACGTCCGTGCGGGCGCAGGTCGATCGCGCGTTCTCGACAGCGCTGTCGGGATCGGCAGGCGTCGAGGCGATGCGGGAGCGCGCGGAGTCGTCCTACATTCCGGGGCTTCACGGACCGATGCCCATCAAGCGCCAGGTCGCAGGCTCGTTCATCGAAGGACGCTTCCAGCCCGATGCCCTCCTCTTGCTGACCGCCGGCCTGAGGGTCGAATACATCCGTCGCGAGGCGCTCGAGAACGATCCGATGAGCTTCTCCCCGCGCCCGGGCCTGCCCGCTTCGACGGTGCTGTCCCCGAACCCGAAGCTCGCGGCGAGCTACCTCCTGCGCACCTCCGACGGGTCGCAGGGCAACTGGACGCGCGCCCACGCGAGCGCCGGAACGGGCATTCGCGCGCCGGACGCATTCGAGATCGCCTTCACCGACAATCCCGGCCTCAAGCCCGAGCGGAGCCGGAGCATGGACGCCGGGATCGAACAGGCGCTCCTGGGCGGCCGCGTCGTTCTCGACGCGACTCTCTTCGCGAACCGGTACGAGGACTTGATCGTGGCGATCGGCGGTTCGCTCGCCGACTACAGCCACTTCCTGACCGACAACATCGCGAACGCGCGATCGTCGGGAGCCGAATTCTCCGGCGCGCTCCACACCTCCTGGGGGCTCGACGCGCGGTTCGCCTACACCTATCTCGACACCGCCGTGCTCGCCGTCGATCGCTCGGCCAGCGCCGCTCCCGCCCCCTTCGCCGTCGGCGACGCGCTGATTCGCCGGCCGCGACACCAGGGCGCAGTCGATGTCACGTTCACGCGCCGGGAGTTCACCGGATTCCTGCGGATCGGAGGCCGCGGCCGCGTGCTGGACGTCGAGCCGAATTACGGTGCCCTGGGCGGCCTGTTCCACACCGCGGGGTTCGCCGTGGCTGACATCGGGGCGAGCGTCCGGCTCGTGCCCCGCGTGGAGATCCTTGCCCGCATCGAGAACGCGCTCGGCCGGCACTACGAGAGCGTCCTTGGCTATCCCGCACCGGGCCGGACATTCACGGTGGGTCTCCGCGTTGCTGCAAGCCGATAACGTCTCCTACTCGCACCGCCCGGCCGGGTCACGCCGCCGCGTGCTCCCGGCCGGCGCGCTCGGACCCCTCGGGGCGCGCGAGGCGCCGGGGGTTCACGAGGTCAGCCTCTCGGTCGGGCGCGGCGCCATCCTCGGCCTGCTCGGCCCGAACGGGTCGGGCAAGACGACGCTCCTGCGGCTGCTTGGGGGGACGCTCCGGCCGGAGAGCGGCGAGGTGCGCCTGGGTGGCGTGGGCCTGGCCGGGATGCCGCGCAAGCAGATCGCGCGCCGCATCGCGGTCGTGCCGCAGGAAACCCATCTCGCGTTCGACTACACCGTGCTCGAGGTCGCGCTGATGGGCCGCTTCCCGCACCTCGGCGCGTTCGAACTCGAGGGTCCTCGCGATCTGGCGGCCGTGCGGGACGGACTCGACGCGACCGGCACGCGCGGGCTCGAGCACAGGCAGTTCTCCACCCTCTCGGGCGGCGAGAAGCAGCGCGTCGTGATCGCCAGCGCGCTCGCGCAGGCGGCCGACATCATGCTGCTCGACGAACCGACGGCCTCGCTCGACCTCGGCTACCAGGTGGAGGTGGCGGCGATTCTCTCGCGCCTGAATCGCGAGCGCGGGTTGACGATCGTCGTGGCGACGCACGACTTGAATTTCGCCGCGAGCCTGTGCGCCGGGGTCGTGCTGATGAAGCATGGCCGCGTGCTGGCAGCCGGCACGGTTGAGGAGGTGCTGACCTCCGAGCGGATCGCCGCGCTCTACGGCGTCGAGGCCGAGGTCGGGTTCAGCCGCGCCGCGGGCCATCTGACTGTCGTCCCGATCCATCGAATCCCGGCGGAGGCCGCGCGCCCATGAGCGATCGAGGCGCCGCGGTCGCCGCAGGGCCGCGCGGAAAGGCGATTCCTCTCATCGGCATCCGGCGCCGCCTGCTCGTCCAGGTCGGAGGCACGTTCCTGCTCGCGCTGGCGGCGTGCCTCGTGGCGCCGCTCATCGGCACGACGTCGATTCACCTCGGCCGCGTGTTCGACCGCGCCATCCCGTTCGCGGACAACGTGGACGCGCAGATCTTCTTCGTCGCCCGGCTCCCGCGCGCGCTCGCCGGAGCGCTGGTCGGCGCGACGCTCGCGATGGCCGGAGTGACACTGCAGGCGCTGCTTCGAAATCCGTTGGCTTCCCCGTTCACGCTCGGAATATCGTCCGGCGCGGCGCTCGGGGCCATGCTGGCCATGGCGCTCAGGCTTCACCTCGGCGTGTGGGGCGTCTCCGCCATCACCGTCGCCAGCTTCATCGGCTCGGCTGGCGCGGTGGCCATCGTGTACGCGCTCGCGCGGGCGCGCCAGCGGGGGTTTTCGACCAGCGTGCTGCTGCTCGCCGGCGTCACGCTGAACTCGTTCTTCTCGGCGCTCATTCTCTTCGTGCAGTACCTCGCGGATTCGTCCGAGGCGCTCCGGACGCTACGGTGGCTGATGGGGAACCTGGATATCGCCAGCTACGGCGCGCTGCTGGCCGCGGTGCCATTCGCGGCGCTCTCGTGCCTGGGATTCGCGTGGCTGCCGCGCGCGCTGAACCTGCTCGCGCTCGACGCAGACTCGGCTGCCTCGCGAGGCGTCGACGTCGTTCGCGTCCAGAAGGTCGCCTTCTTCAGCTCCTCGCTCGCCACGGGCGCGGCGGTATCGCTTGGCGGACCGATCGGGTTTGTCGGGATCATCGTGCCGCACATCGTGCGGCGCCTCTTCGGCGCCGATCATCGCATCACCCTTCCCGCGTCCGCTTTCGCGGGCGCGGCGTTTCTCGTCGCCTGCGACGTGGTGGCGCGCACGGTGATGGCGCCGCTCGAACTGCCGGTCGGCATCATCACGGCGGTGCTCGGAGGGCCGTTCTTCCTGTGGCTGCTCGTCAGAAATACGTAGGCCGGGTCTTCCGCCTGCGCGAAACACTTCGGCGGACCGCCGTAGCCTTGGCGGAGGCGGTCAGACCCGGCGAGGCGGGCGACCCACCGGGTCGCCCCTACACGGCACGATTGTCACGTCGTCTCGGCGATCGACGTAGGGGCGAGGCGGTGCCTCGCCCGAGGAGGTGGTACGCGAATTCGGGCGACCCACCGGGTCGCCCCTGCGGAATCCGGCGCAGGATCCTCACGGCCATACTCGCTTCGATGTGGCTGCTGGCGCTCGTGCCGCTTTCCGCGCAGGCGCCGCGGCGCATCGTCTCCCTCGTGCCGTCGGTGACCGAGACGCTATTCGCCATCGGCGCCGGGCCGCGGGTCGTCGGCGTCAGCAGCTTCGATCGATTCCCTCCGGAGGTCGAACGCCTGCCCTCGGTCGGCGCGCTCCTCGATCCGGACGTCGAACGCATCCTCTCTCTCCGGCCCGATCTGGTTGTCACCTACGCCACGCAGGACGAGCTGGCTGAACGGTTTGCCCGAGCCGGGATTCGAACGTTCCCGTTCAAGCACGCCGGCCTGGCGGACCTCCTGCGGCTCGTTCGGGAACTTGGAAGACTGACCGGTCTCGAGAAGGCGTCGGATGGAGTGGCGGCGAAGATCGAATCAGGACTTTCGGCGGTGCGGCGCCGAGTTGCCGGCGCCCCGCGCCCGAAGACGGTCATCGTCATCGGAAGGGAGCCCGGTTCGCTGCGCGGAATCTCGGTGAGCGGCGGCTACGGCTTCCTGCACGATCTGCTCGAAGTCGCGGGCGGCGACGATCTCTTCGCGGACGTGGCGCGCGAATCGCTCACGGTCACCACCGAGACGCTCCTCGCGCGGAAGCCCGACGTGATCATCGAGCTGCACTACACGAGCGAGCCTGCCGCGGACGAGGTGGCCGAGGAGCGGGAACCGTGGAAGCTGCTGCCCTCACTGCCGGCAGTGAAGACCGGGCGCGTCGTCCTGCTGTACGGAGGCGAACTGGTGGTGCCTGGCCCGCGCGTCGTGCACACCGCGGAGGTGTTCGCTCGCGCCGTGCACCCTAGTCGTGTCAAATGATCGGCTTCTGGCTTTGGGCCGTGACAAGGCCTGGAGCCTGGTGCCTGTAGCCCGGCACCGCGAAGCAAAGTTCCGCGCGGGCCCTATTCCTCCGGCGCGGCGCGCTTCGCGGCCGCCTTCTCTTTTTCCGTCCGTTCCCGTTCGAAGTCCGCCTTCGTCAGGAACGGCGGCGAGTTCGGGGCAGGCACCTGCATCTGGTATTCCCGCTCCGGGGCCTTCGGCGCTTTGCTCGTCCCCGTTCCGGCGCGCGGCGCGCGGGTCCGTCGGGTCGCAGCGGGCTTGGGGGTTGCTTCGGTTGAAGATCGGCGCGGCACGGTTTTGCCTTTCAGATCGGAGTGAGGGACGAGCGGCGGCACCGACTGAACGTGAGAATCCGCGTACGAAACCATCGACTTGAGAAGCTCCGCGCGCTTGTGCGTCACTTCGATGTGATCGGCAAGCGAATCAGCCTCAACCCGGGCCCCGCAGTACGGGCACCCGGCCAGTTCGGGCGTAACGGTCGAATCGGCAGCAGCTCGGTCGCGCTCGTCGCCGGTGGTCATTCTCACTCCGTGTTGACGCCCCTGCTCAGGCGTACTCTATTGTGACCTGATTCGGGATCAATCGCGCGGCCCAGGCCTGCTCGAGCAGCAACTGCACCGCCGCCCGCCCCCGTTCGCCGTAGCCCAGCGTGAGGTCGTTGACATACATGCCGACGAACCGATCGGCCTTCGCGCGGTCCAGCCCGCGCCCGAACTGCATCGCGTACTCGAGCGCGTCCTGACGGTGCGCCAGGGCGTGCTGGATGCTCTCGTGCAGCAGCCGGCTCACCGTCGCGATCGTCGAGGCCCCGAGATCGCGGCGAATCACGTTCCCGCCGAGGGGCAGGGGAAGGCCCGCCGTGCGCGCCGACCACCACTCACCGAGATCCACGATCTTCTTCAGCCCCTCGTCCTGGTAGGTCAGCTGCCCTTCGTGAATCAGCAGCCCGGCTGCCACTGTCCCGGCCATCACCGCTTCCTGGATCCGATCGAACGGCATCACCACGGTCTGCACGGCCGGATCGAACAGGCGCAGGGCGAGGTATGCCGTCGTCAGCAAGCCCGGCACCGCCACGGTGACGCCGGCGAGCGAAGTTGGCCCGCCCTGCTTCGCGACAACCACCGGACCGTAGTTGGATCCCATGCTCGCGCCGTGCGGCAGGAGCAGATAGCGATCCGTCAGGTGCGCGTAGGCGTGAAACGACACCGCGGTTACTTCGTAGGTCCCTTCGAACGCCGCCCGGTTGAGGGTCTCGATGTCGGCGAGGACGTGCTCGAACTCGATCCCCGCGGTCTCGATCCTGCCCGTTGCCAGGGCATAGAACATGAACGCGTCGTCCGAATCGGGACTGTGGGCAACGGCAATACGCATGGGCGGCTACTGTACCACGTGGCGGGCGGCTACTTCGGCGGCAATGGCGGGCTGATTCTCAACTTTTCCCGCGCCTCCTGCTCTTTCTTCCTCTGTTCCGCTTCCTTCTGCCGTTTCGCCCGCTCCGCCTCCAGCTTGAACAACTGCTTGATGCCGAGAACGATCAGCGAGCTCAAGGGCAGCGTCTGCGAGCGGAATTCCTGCGGCGTCATCAGGTCGAGCATCTCCTGGTGGGTCGGCGCTCCCCAGGGCACGGGCCCAACCGAGGCGAGATCCTGCGGGGTGAAGAGCAGAATCGCCGGCGCCTTCGCAACAACCTCGACATAGAAGTCCAGCTTGAGCGGCGTGTAGGACGTGGACGGCGGCAGCTCCTTCAGTTCGCGCCTGATGCGGACGAGTGAGGAGGAGAGCAGGTCATAGTTCACGCCAGAGGGCTTGGCGCCCTCGCCGCCCTCGGGCGTCCTTGGCGCCGCCTGCTGGCCGGCAGGTGTTGCAGGATTCGAGACCGATTGCGCGTACAGCGACGCGGGCTGGAAGCCAATCAGCACGCTCAGCAGGCCCGCAATCTTCTTGCGCATGACGGATTAGACGCCTCACCCTCCGGGCTGGCCGTGGCCCCGCTCCTTCCACTCCTCGTGCCACGCCATCTGGATGGCCTCGAGCTTCGCTTCGTTCGAGTCCTGCGGCGAGCCCTGAAATCCTTCGAGCGCCAGGACGCGGCCGCGCAGGTCGGTGAACCGCACCGTCAGCGGATCGATGTCCGCGAACTTGTCGCAGAGCGCGATGCCGACCTCCTCCGAGTCGGTCCACTTCACCGCTTGATCTCCTTGAGCCGGCCCTCTGGCTGCGCCGTTCTGCCCAGCCTGATGCCGCCGCCTTCCTGGACGTAGTTTCGGGTGTACATCGGGATCTCGCAGACGACGTCGCCCTTCGCGACCGCCTGACAGCCGAGCCGCGACTCGGGCGTCACGTCCCACGCCGTGTCCAGCCGATCCGCCTCCTCGTCTTCCATCTCGCTCAGGTGCTGCATGCCTTCGCGGACGATCACGTGGCACGTGGTGCAGGCGCAGTTGCCCCCGCAGGCGTGCTCGAGCGGCACGTGGAAGTTCTTCGCGACGTCGAGCAGCGAGCCGCGCAGCCCGTGGTGGGAGTACGCCATCGATCCGGGATCGAACTCGACCTCGTGCCGCTCTCCGTCGGCGATGAAGACGACCTTCGGCATGGCGTCACCTGCCCTCGGTCTCGACTTCATCGGCCCGCCGGCCGGCGAGCGCGGCCTTCACGGTCCAGTTCATCATCACCTCGGCGAGGTGGCGGGTCGCCTCGTTCAGCCGCGCCGTCGCCGCCTGCAGCCGCTCGCGATCGCCGGAGTCCATGACGTTCTTGACGGCGGCGACCGCCTCCCGGATGGCGGACGCCTCTCCCTGCTGGAGTTCCGCAGCGGAGATCTGCTCGAAGTCCGGACGGCGGAGAGTCTTCTCGGTCGCGTGGACGACGGTTTCTGCCTCGTTCCTGGCTTCGATGAGGAGGCGGGCGTCCACATCGTCCTGCGCGTGCTCGAAGGACTCGAGCAGCATCCGTTCCACTTCCTCGTCGGTCAGGCCGTAGGACGGCTTGACCTCGATCGACTGCTCGATGTTCGTGCGAAGCTCCCTCGCCGACACGCTGAGGATGCCGTTGGCGTCGATCTGAAACCGCACCTGGATCCGCGGGAGGCCGGCGGGCATCGGCGGAATGCCGCGGAGCCTGAAGCGGGCGAGCGAACGGTTGTCGCCGGCCATCTCGCGCTCGCCCTGCAGGACGTGGATGTCCACCGACGTCTGGTTGTCGACAAACGTCGTGAACATGTCGCTGGCGCTCGCCGGGATGGTCGAGTTGCGGAGGATGATCTTCGACGTGATGCCGCCCATCGTCTCGATGCCGAGCGAGAGGGGCGTCACATCGAGCAGCAGCATCTCGCGGCGGCCGCTCGTCAGGATGTCGGCCTGCACGGCGGCGCCAAGCGCGACCACTTCGTCCGGGTTCAGGCCCGTGTGCGGCTTGCGCCCGAAGAGGCGCTCGACTTCGCGGCGGACCGCGGGGATCCGAGTCGACCCGCCGACCAGGACGACCTCATCGATCTGATCCGGCCGCAGGCCGGCGTCTTCGAGTGCCTGGCGGCACGGGGCCATCGTGCGCGCGAGGATCGGCGCGATGAGCGCTTCGAACTCGTCTCGCGCGAGCGTGCGGTCGTAGGTGGCCCGGGCGCCGGGCAGGCCCTCGAGGTGCAGCGTCGTCGAGGCCGACTCCGACAGGTCCCACTTCGCCTGGATCACCGCGCTGCGCACGCGCTGAACGGCATCGGGGTGGCGGACCGGGTCGATGACGCACGCGGAGACCACCTGCTCCACCAGGAGCCGATCGATATCGTCGCCGCCAAGGTGCGTGTCGCCGTTGGTCGAGAGCACCTGGAAGACGCCCTGTTCGACCTTCAGGATCGAGATGTCGAACGTGCCTCCGCCGAGGTCGTAGACCGCGATCGTCCCCTGGTTGCCACGGTCGAGGCCATAGGCCAGGCAGGCCGCGGTCGGCTCGTTGACGATCCGCAGGACCTCGAGGCCGGCCAGGCGGCCCGCGTCCTTTGTCGCCGTGCGCTGGGCGTCGTTGAAGTAGGCCGGCACGGTGATGACCGCGCGATCGACTTCCGGGTCGAAGTCCCCTTGCGCGCTGAAGAACGCCTCGGCCCGGCGCTTCAGCTCCCGCAGGATGAACCCGGACACCTCGGGCGGCGTCAGCTCGCGATCGCCGAGGCCGATGCGCACGACGCCTCCCGCTTCGCCCCGCAGCGCGAACGGAAACCACGCCGCCTCGCCGCGGACATCGTCGAGGCCCTTGCCCATGAGGCGCTTGACCGAGTAGATCGTCCGCGTCGGGTCGACGAGCAGGCGCCGCTGCGCCTCGCGGCCGACGTAGATGGTGGCGTTCTCGTCGAGCGAGACGACAGAGGGCAGCAGCTTGTCTCCCGATTGGTCGGCGATGACGATGGGCAGGCCGCCGTCGAGGTAGGCGACGAGCGAGTTGGTCGTTCCGAGATCGATGCCAACCACCTTGCTCATGGCTGGACGGTTCCGTGGATCTCGGGCTCACGCCTGACCTGCGCGAGCAGGTTGGTGAGGTAGCTGCGCTCGAGGAGGATGATCCGGATGCGATCGAGCGTCGTCCGCCGGGCGGGATTGCCGGCCTCGAGTTGGCGGTCCCACTCGGCGGCGGCCTCGGCGAGCTGCCGATCGTGCTCCGCCAGCCGCTCGTCGATGGGCTTGCGCGCCGCGTCGAAGAGCGCCGCGATCTCCTCGCCGGGCGCGCCCCGGCGCTGGAGATCCTGGATGCGTGCGATCTCCTCGTTCATCTCGAACACTTCTTCGAGCAGGGCCGGCGGCACGTCGGTCGACGCCTCGCGGGATTCCTTCCGCGCGACGCCCTCGATCTTCATCAGGTACTCGACGCGGGCGATCGGGTCGCGCAGCGTCCTGAACGCGTCGTTGAGATAGGAGGACCGCTCGAGGCTCGCCACCCGCTCGGCCGCGCTCGCGTTGTAGAAGAAGTCCGGGTGGAACTGGCGGCTCATCTCGCGGAAGCGCCGCTCGAGATCGCCCTCGTCGATGGTCAGCTTGCGAGGCAGACCGAGGAACGCAAAGTAGTCGCCGTGGCGCCCGAGCGTCAGGATGCGATCGCAGCGCGGACAGAAGTGCACGTCGATCGGCGCGTCGGTTCCGCAGTGCCGGCAGGGCTGGATCGGGACGGCCGAGGTGTCGGATTGCATAGGCCGGGATGTGACGTGCGCTGGCTGCCCCCCGGAGGCCTGGCGGTTGAAATGGAAGCCCCGCCGCCGAAGCAGCGGGGCTCCCCGTGCGCTCGAGCCGGTCTGGGGGCCGTCGGGTGGCACCGGTTCGAACGCAACTCCGTTGGCCGGGACCTCCCCGGCCTGATGGCGCGATCCTGTCTACACCTGGAATGACGTCCCGCACCCGCACGTGGCCTTGGCGTTGGGGTTGATGAAGTGCAGCCCCTTGCCCATCAGCGCCGTGTCGTAGTCGAGCGTCGTTCCCTTCAGATAGATGTAGCTCTTCGGATCCACGAAAATCCGCGTGTCGCCCGGGCCCTCGAAGACCTGGTCGCCCGTGCGCGCCTCACGCTCCCAACTGAAGGTGTAGCTCAGGCCGGAGCATCCGCCGCCCTTGATGCCCACGCGCAGGCCTCCAGTCGGCGATGCCCTGCTTCGCCATCAACTTCCTGATGTGACCGGCCGCCGTCTCTGAGATCTGTATCATGACGCTTCCCGCTCATGCCGAACGTTGCGCGGCGCTGTCCGCGCCGGTCCGCTGCTCTTCGGCGGGCTGTTTCCGCTTGTAGTCGGCAATCGCCGCCCTGATGGCATCCTCCGCCAGCACCGAGCAGTGGATCTTGACCGGCGGCAGGCTCAGCTCGGCCACGATGTCCGTGTTCTTGATCGCGAGCGCCTCGTCGAGGGTCTTGCCCTTGAGCCACTCGGTCGCCAGGCTCGAGCTGGCAATCGCGGACCCGCAGCCGAACGTCTTGAACTTCGCTTCGTCTATGATGCCCGTCTCGGGATTGATGCGAACCTGCAGCTTCATGACGTCGCCGCATTCCGGCGCGCCGACGAGTCCCGTGCCCACCTGGGCGTCGTCTTTCGGGAGCGACCCCACGTTGCGCGGGTTGTTGTAGTGGTCGACCACTTTCTCCGAATACGCCATGTCGTCCTCGAACGTCTGCCTCTATTCCACGGCCCAGTGGACCTTGCTCAGATCCACGCCCTCCTTCACCATCTCGTAGAGTGGTGACATCTCCCGCAGCTTCTTCGTCACCGAGATGACCTTCGCGGCGACGTAGTCCACTTCCTCCTCCGTGTTGAACCGCCCCAGGCCGAACCTGATCGACGAGTGGGCGAGGTCGTCGCCCGTCCCGAGCGCCTTCAACACGTAAGACGGCTCCAGGCTGGCCGAGGTGCACGCGGAGCCGGACGAGACCGCGACGTCGTTGATGCCCATCAGCAGCGACTCGCCTTCGACATAAGCGAAGCTGATGTTGAGGTTGTTCGGCAGCCGGTGCTCCATCGACCCGTTGATGAAGATCTGGTCCAGCCCGTCGTGCAGCTTCCGGTTCAGCCGATCGCGGAGCCCGCCGACCCGCGCGGTTTCCTGCGCCAGCTCGGTCTTGCAGATCTCGGCGGCCTTGCCGAACCCGACAATCGACGCCACGTTCAGCGTGCCGGACCGCATGCCCCGTTCGTGGCCGCCGCCGTCGATGATCGGCGCGCAGAGCACCCGCGGGTTGCGCCGCCGTACGAAGAGCGCGCCCACGCCCTTCGGCCCGTACATCTTGTGCGCCGAGAGCGACGCGAGATCCACCTTGCACGCGTTCACGTCGAGCGGGATCTTCCCGGCCGCCTGGACCGCGTCGGTATGGAACAGCACCCCGCGCTCGCGCGTCAGCGCCCCGATTTCGGCGATGGGCTGCAGCACGCCGATCTCGTTGTTGGCCGCCATCACTGACACGAGAATGGTCTTGTCGGTCAGCGCGGCCCGCAACTGGCCCAGGTCGACAATCCCGTCCCTGCCGACCGGCAGGTAGGTCACCCGGAGGCCTTCCTTCTCGAGGCGCTTGCACGTGTCGATGACCGCCTTGTGCTCCGTGACGACCGTGACGATGTGGTCGCCCTTCTCGCGGTACATCTGTGCCACGCCCTTGATTGCCAGGTTGTCGGACTCGGTCGCCCCGCTCGTGAAGATGATTTCCTTGGCGCCCGCCCCGATGAGGTCCGCAATCTGCTCGCGCGCCTTCTCGACCGCTTCCTCCGCTTCCCATCCGAACTTATGGTTCCGGCTGGCCGCATTCCCGAACTTCTCGGTGAAATACGGCAGCATCGCCTCGAGCACCCGCGGGTCGACCGGCGTCGTGGCGTGGTAATCCATGTAAATGGGAAGCTTCAACATCGAACGATGACCTCGACGGCGTCCCGTCAGACCCGCGACTGCACGACCACGCCGCGCGACGGAGATTGCGGGCGCTCGAGCGGCAGGACTTCGTCCGCCAGCTCGGAGACGGTGCAGGTCGACAGGGCCGACAGGATGATTTCCCGGATCCGCCAGAGCGGATCGCGCACGTTGCACTTCGCGAACTGCCCGCACTTGTCCGCGTGAGCGGAACAGGCCGTCACGGCAACCGGCCCATCGATCGCCTGGATCACGTCGGCCACCGACATGGCCACGGCGGACCGGGCCAGCTGGTAGCCGCCGCGCGTCCCCTGCTGGGACACGAGCAGCCCGCGCCGCGTGAGCCGCTGAAGCACCTTCGCCATGAGCTCGATTGGAATGTCGAAGAGCTCCGCGATCTCCCGCGCGCTCGAAGAACCGCGTTTGAGCGCCAGGTGCTTCATGGCAATCAGCGCGTAATCCGTCTTCTTTGATAGCCTCAGCATGGTGTGGGGGAGGTCATATACGACCCTTAGAGTCCTAGTTTAGAACCTGCACCCCCGCGGGTCAAGGGGAAGGGCAACCAGTACCCCCGGCTTCAGGCCTCAGGCTTCAGGCCCTGCGGCTCAACTACGCCGGGGTTCAGGCTTCGGGTTTCTGGTGGGTCGCTCGCGTGACACGGCCTGTAGCCTGTCGCCTGTCGCCTGTAGCCTGCCTAATACCGTGTCATTCCCGGATCCACCTTGTCGGCCCATTCGGTCAGCCCGCCCGACAGGTTGCGAGCCAGGCGGAATCCGGCCCGGCGCATGGAGGCGACCGCCTGCATGCTCCGGACGCCCCTGTGGCAATACACGACCACCTCGCGCGACGGATCGAGCTCGTTCAGCCGCCGATCCAGCTCGCCGAGCGGCATCAGGATCGCGTCCGGCAGCCGAACGATGGCGAATTCGCCCGGCTCGCGAACATCGACGAGCGTGACGCGTTCGCCCTGGTCCATACGGCGCTTGAGATCGGCCGGGGTGATGTCGAAATCGGCCGGCAGCGCGCCAATCTCCGCGTTCCGGCGCCTGAGGCCGCAGAACTCCTCGTAGTCGATGAGCTCCCGGATGGTCGGGTTCGCGCCGCACACCGGGCAATCGGGATCCCGCTTCAGCCTCAGCTCGCGGAACTTCATGCGGAGCGCGTCGAGCAGGAGGAGCCGGCCGGCGAGCGTGTCGCCGACGCCGAGGACGAGCTTGAGCGCCTCGGTGGCCTGGATGGTGCCGATTATCCCCGGCAGCACCCCGAGCACGCCGGCTTCGGCGCAGCTCGGCACCAGGCCAGGCGGCGGCGGCTCCGGGTAGAGGCATCGATAGCACGGGCCGTCCTCGGTCGCGAAGACCGACGCCTGTCCCTCGAACCGGAAGATCGCGCCGTAGACGTTCGGCTTGCCGAGGATCACGCACGCGTCGTTGACGAGATACCGGACCGGGAAGTTGTCCGTTCCGTCGACGATGACGTCGTAGTCCCGCATGATGCCGAGGGCGTTGGAGGAGCCGAGCGTCGCGTCGTGCAGTACGACGCAAACCTCCGGGTTCAGCGCATTCAGCCGCGCCTTGGCCGAGAGGAGTTTCGGGCGGCCGACATCGGCGGTCGTGTGCAGGATCTGACGCTGGAGATTGCTGAAGTCGACCTCGTCGAAATCCACGATCCCGATCGTTCCGACTCCGGCGGCCGCGAGATACATCGTCACCGGCGACCCGAGCCCGCCCGCGCCGACGCAGAGGATCCGCGCGGCCTTGAGGCGCTTCTGTCCCTCCACGCCGATCTCGGAGAGGATCAGGTGACGGCTGTAGCGCGCGATCTCCTCGCGCGAGAGATCCTGCAGCTCACGGTCCGCGAAGAGTCTCGAGGTCGGCATGTGGCTCTACATTACCAGAGCCGCACGCCTCGGATACACTGGGCACTGGTGAAGCGGCTGGCGGGCACGGCCTGAAGCCTGTAGCCTGAAGCCTGTAGCCTGAAGCCGTAGCCTGAAGCCGTAGCCTGAAGCCTGTAGCCAGATGGCCGGAGCCATCATCCCCCGGAGGCCTTGATGAAGATTCAGCGCTTTGCGATGGAACGCATGCAGTCGACCTACGAGAATCTCGTGGAGTACAACCTGTCGGAGAGCGGCGTCCATCCCATGCGCGTGTCCGAACTGCTGAGCGATCCCGCCGACCGTGACGGCGTGCTCGGCCAGGAACTCGTGTACCCGCAGTCGAACGGCACCGTCGAGCTGCGATCGCTCGTCGCGGCGATGTACCCGGGCGCAACGCCCGATCACGTCGAGGTGACCAACGGCGGATCCGAGGCGAACTTCGTCACGATGTGGTCGCTCGTCGAACCAGGTGACGAGGTCGTGATGATGGTGCCGAACTACGGGCAGACGCTCGGCCTCTCAGGCGGGTTCGGCGGGGTGATGCGCGAGTGGCCGCTCGTGTATTCGGCCGCGGAGAACCGGTGGCGCGTCGACCTCCAGAGCCTGCGCGGGCTGGTGAACGCGCGGACCCGGCTCATCGTGATCTGCAATCCGAACAACCCGACGGGCGCGAGGCTCGGCGCAGCCGACCTCGACGGGATCTGCGAGGCCGCCGCGAAGTTCGGCTCGTGGATCCTCTCTGACGAGATTTATCGCGGCGCCGAAATCGACGGCCACGAAACCGCCTCCGTGTGGGGCCGCTACGAGCGGGTGATTATCACGAGCGGCCTGTCGAAAGCCTACGGGCTCCCGGGCCTCCGCGTCGGCTGGATCGTCAGCACGCCCGAAGTCGTGGAACAGACGTGGTCGTACCACGACTACACGACCATCGGGCCAGGCACGCTGAGCGATCGGCTCGCGCGCATCGCGCTGCGGCCCGCGACGCGCCGCCGGATCCTCGATCGCACGCGCCGGATCCTGACGACCAACCTGCCGGTGATCACGGGCTGGCTCGACGCGCATGCCGATCGGTTCAGCTACGCGCTGCCCGATGCCGGCGCCATCGTCTACACGAAGTATCACGACCCCATCAACTCGACCGCGCTCGTCGACCGGCTGCGGATCGAGAAGAGCGTGCTCATCGTTCCCGGCGATCATTTCGGGATGGACGGCTACCTGCGCATCGGGTTCGGATCCGAGACCCGCTACCTGCGTGACGGGCTCGACCGGCTCGCCGACCTGCTGCGGTCGATGACCGTTCAGAAGGGCGCTTGAGATGAACCGCGTCGCGTATGTCGATCTGCTGTTCGTCGGGTTCGGCCACGTCGGGCGGCGGTTCGCCCGGCTGCTGCAGGACCACACCGTGCGGTTGAGGAGCGAGGAAGGGCTGAGCTGGCGCGTCGTCGGGATTGCCACCGCGACGCACGGCACCGTGTTCGATACCCACGGGGTCGACCTCGAGCGTGCCGTGCAGAGCGTTGAGGCTGGCCGGAACCTGAACGTGCCATCGGAACACGAGGTCGATCGGTCGCTTCGGCCCGAAGCGACCGGGCTCGAGCTCATCCGCCACGCGGTTGGCGAGCTGCCGAGCCGGCGGCTTCAGCAACTGGTCGTGTGCGAGACGACGCCGCTCGACATCAAGGAGGGGCAGCCGGCGATCAACCATGTCACCGGGGCGCTTCGCGCCCACGCGCACGTCATCACGTCCAATAAGGGTCCTGCGGCGTTCGCGTACCGGGAACTCGCGGCACAGGCGTCGAGCGCGCGCTGCCAGTTCCTCTTCGAGAGCGCGGTGATGGACGGCGTGCCCGTGTTCAACCTGGTGCGCGAGACCCTGCCGTCGGCGGAAATCCAGGGGTTCACGGGCGTCATCAACGCGACGACCAACCATGTCCTCTCCGCGATGGAGCAGGGCCGTTCCTACGACGAGGCGCTCGGCGAGATGCAGTCGGCTGGCATCACGGAAGCCGATCCCTCGTTCGACATCGACGGCTGGGACGCCGCGGCCAAGTGCGCCGCGCTCATCAACGTCCTCATGAAGGGCACGCTCACGCCGCACACCATCGACCGGACGGGCATCGCGGGCATTTCCCGTGAACAGGCGCAGGATGCCGTGCGGCGCGGGAAACGGCTGCGCCTGGTCGCGAGCGGCCGCGTCGAGGACGGGCGTCCCGCGGGCCGCGTGGCTCCAGTGGAACTGGACGCCGCGGATCCGCTGGCGCGCCTGACGGGCGTGCAGAACCTGCTGCTCCTCAAGACCGACGTGCTCGGCGAGATCGGCCTCTACCAGGGCGGCGGAGGCGTCGAGCAGACCGCGTACGGGTTGCTCGCCGACCTGGTGACGGTGGCGCGTCAGGTCCGGAAGGAAGAGGCGTAGCCGAAGAGCCGCGGCTCGCGACTCGATAGTGATGGCCCCCGAGATGATGCCGACTGCCGGTGCGCCGCGCCCGCTCGACGGGGTGACGATCGTCGATCTGTCCCGCGTGCTGTCGGGGCCGTTCTGCACGATGCTCCTCGCCGACATGGGCGCCCGGGTGATCAAGATCGAGCGCCCGGGCTCGGGCGACGACACGCGCGCGTGGGGGCCGCCGTTTGCCGGCGGCGAGAGCGCGTATTTCCTGAGCATCAACCGGAACAAGGAGAGCGTGGCACTCGACTTCAAGGCGCCGGCCGGGCGGGCGCTGCTCGATCGCCTGATCGAGGGCGCGGACGTTCTCGTCGAGAACTTCCATCCCGGCACGCTCGACAGAATGGGCCTCGGCTACCGCGACGTGTCGGCGCGTCATCCCGGCCTCGTCTACTGCTCGATCTCGGGGTACGGCCAGTCCGGACCGGACTTCGATCGGCCCGGCTACGACGCCATCATCCAGGCCGAGGGCGGGTTCATGAGCCTGACCGGGGCCGAAGGCGGCGAGCCGTACCGGCTCGGAGTGCCGATCGCCGATCTCGTGACGGGCATGTTCGCTGCACAAGGCATCGCGATGGCGCTACTCGTTCGCCACCGCACGGGCCGCGGGCAGCACATTGATGTCGGCATGCTCGACTCGGTCGCGGCGCTGCTGACGAACCAGGCCGGCATCTACTTCACGACAGGGACCGCGCCATCGCGTCTCGGCAATCGGCACCCGAGCATCGCGCCCTACGACACGTTCGAGGCAGCCGACGGGACCTTGATCCTGGCGGTCGGCACGGATGCGCAGTGGCAGCGCTTCTGCGAGCTGGCGGGGCTCGGGGAGCTTGGCGGCGATCCCCGGTACTCGACCAACGCGGACCGCGTCCGGAGCTATCACGAGCTCCGGCCGGTGCTCGAGCAGGTGCTGCGCACGCGGACCCGGGAGGCGTGGATCGGCCTGCTCGTGTCTGCCGGCGTGCCGTGCACGTCGGTCCGGGATCTCGGCGAAGTCCTGACCGACCCGCAGCTACTCGCGCGATCGATGGTGCAGCGGATGCCGCACCCGTCGGCGGGCCAGGTTTGGATGCTCGGTGTGCCCGTCAAGCTGTCCGAGACCCCTGGCCGGATTACCAGCCCGCCGCCGCGGCTCGGAGAGCATACTGTCCAGGTCCTGAGGAGTGTGCTCGGTCTCGCACCCTCGGAAATCGCCGAGCTGCAGCGCCAGGGCATCGTCGAGATCGCTCCCCCACTCGCGGAGGCACGTCCCACATGACGATCGAGATCTCACAGGTCCGGAAGCGGGTGCTCCAGCGGCTGGAGCAGGTCAGGCAGGCGGCTCTCGAGCGCCGGTCGCGCGTCGCCGAGGCCGAACGGCAGTACGGGCCGTTCCTGGCGAATGTGGCGACGCCTGTGTTCCGCATGATGGCGTCGGTGCTCGCTGCTGAAAACTACACCTACAGAGTCTTCACGCCCGCCGGCGGCATCCGCCTGTCGTCCGATCGATCGACGCAGACGTATCTCGATCTTCGCCTCGATACCTCGCGGGACACGCCGCAGGTCATGATCGAGTTGAGCCGCGAGCGCGGCAGCCACATCCTGACCGACGATCGGCCGTTTCGCGAGGGCGTCGCGATTGCGTCGCTGACCGACGGGGACGTGCTGGCGATGCTCATCGACGCGATCGGGGAGATGGTCGAACGGTAGAAGGTCCGATCCTCTCCTAATGTAGGCCGGGTCCGCAGATCTGCTCCCCGACTGATGTAGGCCGGATCCGCAGATTTGCTCCTCGACTGATGTAGGCCGGGTCTTTAGACCCGGCGTCGTTGCGTGACGACGAATCCGATCTTCGCGCTGCGAACCCGTCGTCGGGTCTAAAGACCCGACCTACATCTGGAGATCCGATCCGCTCCCGGTGGAGCCGGGTCCCCAGCTCTGATCCCCGAGAGATGTAGGCCGGGTCTTTAGACCCGGCGATCCGAACGTTGCGCGACGACGAATCCGATCTTCACGCTGCAAACCCGTCGTCGGGTCTGCCCTCGACTTCGCTCGGGCCAGGGAAGACCCAACCTAAATTCGGAACGATGGTTCCCTGTGCCAATGGCCTGACAACCCGCATTCGCGCGTTCTGAGCGAAAATACTCATCAGCAATGAAACGATGGCGGCGATGGTTCATCGTCGTGCCGGCGGCGATCGCGGCCCTGGTGCTCGTGCTGATGCTGGCGCTGCAGCTCGGGCCCGTGCGCGCGCGTGTGCTCGCCTCTGTCGCCGCCCGGCTTCGCGCCACCTACGGCGTCGAACTTTCGGCCGAGCGCCTCGACTACGGCCCGTTCTCGCTCTCTGCGCGCCTCAAGAAGATCCGGCTGGCGAAAGCCGCGGGGCCCGGGTCCGCGGGCCCCGGGTCCGCGACGCCCTCCGCCCCGTTCTTCGAAGCGGACGAGCTCCGCGTCGCGCTGCCGTGGTTGGCCGTCGCCGGCACCTTCGCCATCGACAGCGTCGAGCTCATTCGCCCGCGCCTCGCGATTGTCCGAAACGAGAACGGTGTGCTCAACCTGCCGCAGACGAGCGGCGCGCTCGATCGCGTGCCGATCGGAGCGATCAGGCTCGACCACGGCGATGCCTCTTTCGTCGATCGCCAGGGCGGCTATTCGGTCGAGGCCAGGGATTTGAGCGTGTGGCTTCGGCCACTCGGCCCGGGCGCGTGCGCCGGCCCGGTGTCGGTCGCGTCGCTCCTCGTGAAGCGCGGCGGTCGCGGCACGTTGACGGCGAAGCTCACCGGCGGCGTGAGCTACGACGGCGCCAACGTCTCGCTCGAGCGGATGAGGATGACGGCGCAGGAGGGCGAGGTCCAGCTCGACGGCAGCATCGCGTCGATCTACGGATCGCTCGGCGCTAACCTGACCTATCGCGTCGCGCTCGACCTCAGGCGGCTGGCCTCGCTGATGTCCGTCGCGAGCGCGCCTTCGGGGCGGCTCACGGTGTCGGGCCATGTCGCCGGATCGCTCTCCGATCCACAGCTCACGGCTGCGCTCAAGGCCGACGGCCTGTCGTGGGCTGGACTAAAAGGCGTATCGCTCGAAGGAGACGCATCGGCCACCATCGACAAGGCGGAGCTTCGCTCGCTGCACGTCACGTCGCCGTACGGACGCGCGGCCGCTGCCGGCGCGCTCGACCTGTCAGGCAAGACCGGCGGCCGCTTTCACGCCGAATGGAACGACGTCGCCATCGCCGGTCTTCTCAGCGCCGTCGGCCCTTCAACCAAGGGCCTCGTGGCCGGCCGGCTCGACGGGAAGGCCGACGTGACGTGGCTGGAGCCGAAGCTCGAGCGCGTCGAGGTGCAGCTCGAGAGCACGACGAGCGCGCCCGCCGCGCCACCATCCGGGACGATGCCGCTCGAGGGTTGGGCGCGGCTGCGGCTCTCGAACGGCGCGTACAAGTTCGAGCAGGAGCACGGCGTCGCTGGCGTGATTCAGATCACGTCCTCGGCCGATGGGCGCCTCGACATAAGCGCACCCGGTGAGTCTGAACTGCGCGGAACGGCCAGCGTGACCTCTGACGATCTCGGCTCCGCCGTCAGACGACTCGGCGGTGCGGCCGGCCTCGACGCCGCCGCTTTCGATCGGCTCGAGCCCGGGGGCCGGGCGCACGCGGAACTCAGATTGTCCGGCACACTCGCCGCCCCGAGCATCGCGGGACCGATCGCCGTCACGGGAGTCCGGATCGCGGGCGCGCCAGAGGCGACGCTCTCGGCAACGCTGAACGCCACGTCGTTCGAGGCGCATGTCGATTCGATCGAGGTGCTCATCGGCAACAGTCGGATTCGAGGGAGCGTGATTGCCTCGCCCTCCCGCAAGGCGTTCGCGGGAGAGCTTTCCGGCGAGTTCCCGGCCATCGAGGACCTGCTCTTCGCCATCCCGGCGCGATGGCGCCCGACCGGCAAGGCGAGCTTCGCCGCGAGGCTCGGCGGCACATTCTCGGCGCCGCGCATCGACTCGACGATCGCGGCGACCGACCTGGCGGCCGCTGGCCAGCGCCTCGGCTCGGCCCGCTCCAACGTGCGGTTCGACGGCAAGACGCTCACGGTGGAGTCCGCCGAGCTGACCCAGCCGGGCGGCGGGAAGCTCACCGCGAGCGCCACCTACCGCCTCGACAATCAGCAATACAGCATCGATGTTGACGGCAAGGCCCTCGCCGTCACGCCGATTCCCGCCGATGACGCCGGCGCGGGGGCGCTTGCGGTCGATGCCCTCGTGAACGTTCGCTTCGCCGGGAGCGGCTCGATCGCGCAACCGTCGGGCAAGGGGACGCTCGAACTCAGTCGCTTCGCTTGGAACGGCGTCGAAGCGCGAGCAGGCCGCGCCGAGGTGTCGCTCGATCGGGGCGCGGCGGTTGTCGAGGTGCAGCCCTTCGAGGTGACGTCCGGAACGGGCACGGTGGCGCTCGCGCAGCCCGCGAAGCTTGCGTATCGCGACGGCGAGTTCTCGGCCGACGGGATCGCGCTTCACGCGGCCGGCACATCTATCACCGCGTCGGGCCGTCTCTCGCACGGCGCTACGACGGGTCGGCTCGACGTGGTCGTCGACGGCGACGTGCAGGACATCATCCCGTTCGTGCCGGCGGCGAAAGCCATTGCAGGGCTCGAAGCCTCGGGCGCGTTCAACCTGAAGCTCTCGGCAACCGGGACGCTCGATCGCCCCGACATCACCGGCGACTTCCGGTTCGACAACGGGCGCCTCGCGGCGAACGGCTTGCCGCCGGCGATTTCGCTCGGCGTGGCCGCGACGTATCGCGCCGGCGTCCTCGAGCTGACGAGCCTGCGCGGCATCTGGCAGGGCGCCGTCCTCACCGGCTCGGGCCGCGTGCCCGCGTGGCTCGCGGCGGAGTGGCTGCCGAATCGAGTCCTGTCACTGCTGCCCGATGGCGATAGGCGCGCGCGGTTCACGGCACGCGCGCAGCCGATCACCCGGGCGGCGCTCGAGCCGTTCGTGCCGGCCGACATGCTCGGGATGATCGACCTCTCGGCGGGCGTTTCGATCTCGCTCCAGGCGGATCGGCCGGCGATTGACTCCTTGTCCGGCGAGCTGGTGCTCGACCCGCTCTCGCTGTCGTTGTCTCGCGTTCCGATTGCCCAGGAACGGCCAACCCGGCTGACGATCGCGGGCGGCAAGCTCACCGTCGCGGACTGGTCCTGGACCGGCAGTGGAACGCAGCTCGCGATCGGCGGCTTCGCGAACCTGGTGGATCGGCAGGTCGATCTGACCGCGCGCGGCAAGTCGGACCTGCGCGTGCTCTCGGCGTTTCTCCCCGCGGGAGCGACGACCGGCACGGCGGAGCTCGACGTTCGCGTGAGCGGCCGCGCGGACGATCCGATCCTCGACGGGCATATCACGTTCTCCGGCGTCGAGGCGCGCCTGGCGCAGCCGCGCTTCGCGATCACCGAGCTCGCCGGCACGATCGACCTCGCGCGCGACCAGATCACGGTGCGCGACATGCACGGAAGCGCCAACGGCGGGCGGTTCACGGTTGGCGGCACGGTCGCGCACGGCGGCATGGCCCTCAAAGGGGGCACCCTGACGCTTTCCGGACGGGGCGTCGCGTTCGACGCGCCCGAGGGCATGCGCACGGAGTCCGATGCCGACCTCCACCTGGAGGTGAGGCCCGACGCGACCATGCTCGTCAGCGGCAAGGTGACGATCCAGCGAGGCGCATACCGTTCCCCCATCGTGCTCAGCGGCCGCGTGCTCGACCTGCTGCGGTCCGGCAACTACGCGCCCTCGGCATTCGGGTACCCGGCGCTCGATCGCATCCGGCTCGACGTGGCGGTGGTGACCGCCACGGATTTGCTCGTGAACAACAACTACGGGCAGTTCAGGATCGGACTGGACCTGCGCCTCGGCGGCACCGTCACCCGCCCGGCCGTCGCCGGTCGCGCCACGCTCGGCGAGGGCGGGCAGCTCTTCTTCGGCGGCAACACATATCGGATCCAGCGCGGCACCATCGACTTCGTGGACGCGAGCGGCATCAAGCCCGACCTGAATTTCACCGCCGACACGCGCATCGGCTCGCGCGACATCACGCTCGCCGTCACCGGCACGCCCGATCGTCTCAAGACCGATCTCTCCTCGTCTGACTCGCTCGGCCAGGCCGACATCGTGTCGCTGCTCGTGACGGGCCGGACGATGGCCGAAACGGGTGTCGAGCAGACCTCCGCCGCGCGGGACCAGGCGCTGCAGCTTCTCTCGGGTGACCTCCTCGGCTTCGCCGGCCGCACCATCGGCGTGGACACGCTCCGCCTTACCCGCGGCCAGCCGGTCGACGCGTTCACGACCGACCCGAGCCTGGCGGCATCCGAAACCGATCCCGCCGCCCGCGTCACGGTCTCCAAGAGCCTGAGCCGCAACGTCGAGATCATCCTGTCGCAGAGCCTCCGCCAGAGCGGCGGCCTCACGTGGGTGGCGATCTACCGCCCGATCCGGAGCCTTGAGCTGCGCGGCGTGTCGTTCGACGATGGGACGCGGGCGTACGAGGCGTTTCACCAGGTGACGATCGGAGGTGGGGCCGCCGCCACCGCCCGACCGCGCCCGCGAGCGCTGCGGGTCGCTGAGGTGAAATTCACGGGGTCGCCGGGCTTCGCGGAACGCGAGATCAGGTCGAAGCTCTCTGTCCGCGACGGCAGCTCGTTCGACTTCTTCAAGTGGCAGACCGACCGGGACAGGCTGCAGAGCCTCTACATCGACGGCGGCTACTTCGAGGCCAGGGTCGCCGCGTCGCGCCAGGATATGGGCAACGGGCGCGTGAATCTCGTCTACGACGTGACCCGCGGTCCGAAGACCGTCCTCGTGGTCGACGGGTTCAACTTGCCCGGTGTCGTGCGCAATCAGCTGCGCCAGCGCTGGGTGGATACGGTCTTCGACGGATTCCTGCTAGCCGATCTGCAGGACGTGGTGAAGACCGCGCTCGCGCGCGACGGATACTTGCGCGCCGTTGTCCACGCGCTCGTGGAGCGAAGCGGCGCCGGCGCGGACGAACAGAAGACCATCGTTGTCCACGTCACTCCCGGGTTGCCGAGCCCGACGCGCCGGGTGGAGTTTCGCGGCAACACGCGGATCAGCTCGAATAGCCTGCAGTCAATCCTGTCGCTGCAGGGTCTGGAGCTGGCGCCGTGGCTCGATCCCGCGGCCGTGCAGTCCGCGATCGTCTCGCGCTATCGCAGCGACGGCATGCTGAACGCGAAGGTGCGCGTCGAGCGGCCGCAATTCGACGGCCCGGAATCGACCGTTCCGATCCTCATCGACGAAGGGCCGCTCTTCACGGTCTCGGCGCTGCGCGTCGAGGGTTCGCACGCGCTCTCGGACGAGGCGTTCCGGAAGGCATTCAGCATCGCCGGCGGATCGCCATACGAACCGGCCCGGATCGACGAAGGCCGCGATCGCGTGTTGCAGGCTTACCACCGCCTGGGATTCGCCGAAGCGCGGGTGAATGTGGCCGCGGAGTTGTCGCGAGAGAAGCCCGAGGTCGCGCTCGCGATGGCAGTCCAGGAAGGTCCCCAGCACGTGCTCGAGGGTGTCGATGTCGAGGGAGGCTCGGGCACCCGCCGCGCCGTCGTCGATCGCGCCCTCCGGGCGAAGCCCGGCGAGCCCATCGACCCGGAGTCGTGGTACCAGGCGCGCAGGCGGCTCTACGACACGGGCGTGTTCAAGGGCGCCGACATCGCGTTCGCGCCCGCCGGAGAAGCCACGGCCGTAAACGGCGCGACCCGCCAGATGGTGCGCGCGAAGGTCACGCTGCAGGAGTGGCCGAGCTGGCGGCTGCGGTACGGGTTCAAGCTGGACGACCGCGCGGCGGCAACCGGCACCGGCCGCGATTTCTCGCCCGGCGTCATGGTCGACCTCCAACGTCCGAATCTCTTCGGGCGCGCGATCGGCCTCGGCCTGAACGGCAGCTATCAGAGCACCGTGAAGCTTGCGCGCGGCACGCTGACGCTGCCGCGCGTCGCGTGGCTCCCCGTGACGACGAACATCTACCTGACGCGCCTGCGGCAAACGATGAACGCCGAGGGCGCCGTGCCCTTCGTCGTCGACAAGAGCATCGTGTCGGCCGAGCAGGCGTTCAAGCCGTTCAGCGCCGTCAAGGTGACCTACGGCTACCGCTTCGAGCGCGATCACACCTTCGACCCGAAAGCGGATCCGGCCGACCCGCTCGCGCTCGATTTCACCGTGAACATCGCCCGCCTGAATGCGGCGGTCGTCCTCGACACGAGGACCGATCCGTTCAATCCGACGCGCGGGTGGTTTCACTCGTCGAACTTCGAGTACGCGACGAAGGGGCTTGGTTCGGATCTTCGCTTCGTGAAATACCTCGCGCAGCAGTTCTTCTTCCACGAGGTCGGGTCCGTCACGCTGGCCTCAGCCGTGCGTTTCGGCGCCGGGCATGGCATCGGCCAGGACCTGATACCGAGCGAGCGGTTCTATGCGGGCGGCGGGACGACGGTGCGTGGATACGGGCAGGACGAGCTGGGACCGATCGACTTCTTCGGCGACGCGAGAGGCGGGGACGCGATGCTCATCCTCAACCAGGAGGTGCGCGTCCCGGTCTTCAGCTGGGTCCAGGCCGTCGGGTTCGCCGACGCCGGCAACGTGTTCTCGAAGGTCGGCGACGTGTCGCTCGACGGTCTGAAGGTCGGGCTCGGCCTTGGCGTGCGGCTCAACACGCCGGTCGCGCTCGTCCGCCTCGACTTCGGCGTGCCGCTATCGCGTCTTCCCGGCGCGCCCCGCAGCCGCTGGTATTTCTCGTTCGGGCAAACGTTCTAGCCGGAAATCACTCGAAATCACTCCCGGAGTGATATTGAAATCACTCCGGGAGTGATTTTCGGTTGGGCTACTTCCCGCGCACACTCTTCATCAGCGATTCGATCGCGGGGCGTTCGGGGGCTTTCGGCGCGAGCTTCAGGAAGCGCTCGAAGAAGGCCGCCATCTTGTCGAGGCGCTTCGCCTTGTAGTACTCCATCCCGGCGTAGTAGTGCCCGTATGCGAACGCGGGGTCGATCGTCGTCGCCTTCTCGAGCGTGACCGAGCCATTGCGGTAGTCGTTCGCCTCGGCGTAGGCAAGGCCGAGCTGGTACTGCGCCCAGAAGCTACCCGCCGCAAGTTCGACACCTTTCTTCGCGTCGGCGATGCCCTTGTCCTTGTCGCCGGCAACGATGGCCGTGGCTGAGCGGCCGATCCAGGTCCAGGCGTTGGCTTCGTCTCCGCCGAGCTTGCCGAACCAGGTCTTTGCCTGGTCGTTGTCGGGCGGGTTGAGCTTGCGTGAGCTCTGGCCGGCGAGGTACGCCTGCTCGGGCGGCGGCGTGGCGTCTGCGCGGACGCGCTCGATGAGCTGCGCGTACTGCCCGCTCTCGAACAGGCTCTGAATCGACGGTGGTGGCGCCTGCTGCGCGAACAGCGAAGCGGCCAATATCGAGACGACGATGGGTGCGAGACCGATCATGGAGTGCCTCCTTGCGGGCGCCTGCTCCATTGTATCTCGCGGATTCCGTAACGGCGCCCACGCCGGCGTCTGTCGGACTTCGCTCAGACGGAGTGTCTCACGTCTCGTTTCGAAGAAGTGCCGTGACGTCCACGCGAGTCGCGTTTCGAATCGGGAAGTATGCTGACAGGCCGGCGGCAGCCAACGTCACCAGAGAGCTGACCGCGAACGCGACGGGATCCTCCAGCCGCAACCCTCCCAGATGGGCCTCCGCCAGGCGCGCGACAATGACGCCCAATGGCAGCGCGAGCGCGATGCCAATGACAACGGGAATCGCGACGGAGCGGCCGACCAAGGGCGCGCGGCCCGACCTCACGATCGACGGGACGATCGAGATCGAGCGCCTGGAGGAGGTCTTGTACGTTGGCCGGCCGGGCATCGGCGAGGAGGGCGGGACCATTCAGCTCTTCCGCCTCGACGGCACCGGCCACGCCGTGCGGGTGCCGGTGACGCTCGGGCGGATGTCGGTCAATGCGGTGGAGATTCGCGCGGGCCTCAAGCCGGGCGACGAGGTGATTCTCTCGGACATGTCCAACTGGGATGCCGTGGAGCGCGTCCGAATCAAATAGCCGAGGCGTCAACGATGACTTCATCCACGCCCGCCGAGAACGTCGCCGCCACGGCGCGGGAATACCCGTCCACCGAGTCGACGGCGCCTGCGCCGATCATCCGCCTGCGGCAGGTCACGAAAGTGTTCTATGCGGACGATGTGGAGACGCACGCGCTAGAGACAATTGACCTGGAGATTCACGAGGGCGAGTATGTCGCGGTGGCGGGGCCGTCCGGATGCGGCAAGTCCACGCTGCTCTCGCTTCTCGGGCTGCTCGACACGCCGACCCACGGCCAGTACTGGCTCAACGGACTGCCGGTCGAGGGGCTGTCGTTCAAGGAGCGGGCACGCGCCAGGAACCGCGCCATCGGGTTCATCTTCCAGAGCTTCAATCTGATAGGTGACCTGACGGTGGCCGAAAACGTGGAGCTGCCGCTCACCTACCGCGGGATGAAGCCGGCCGAGCGCCGCACGCGGGTGCAGGCCGCGCTCGAGCGGGTGGAGATGGCGCACCGCGCGAAGCACCTGCCCGGGCAGCTCTTGGGCGGCCAGCAGCAGCGCGTCGCCGTCGCGCGCGCGGTCGTTGGGGAGCCGTCAATCGTGCTGGCGGATGAGCCGACGGGCACTCTCGATTCCAAGAACGGCGCGCTCGTGATGGACCTGCTCCAGGGCCTGCACGCGGGCGGCTCGACGATCTGCATGGTCACCCACGACCTGCGCTACGCCCACCGCGCCACCCGCACCATCCACCTCTTCGACGGCCGGATCGTGGACGGGGAGGCACCGGACGCCTGACCGAGCGCCGTCCGCAGGGATCACGCGGTTTCCGGCCACAGCTCGGAGTTCAACTCATCAGGGCGTGCAATTATGCATTTGAAATGCATATTTGCACGTTCGCGGAAGCCACGTGCGTGCGGTCGCGCGGCAGCCGGGTCAGTCGGTAGGCCCGGTGGATCGTGATGAACGGCTTCGAAGCCAGACCTCGCGGAACGACCTCATTCAAACGCGGCCATAGCCAAGCCAGTCCGGCAGGTTCGCCTCGCACCATCGCCGGTACTCTACCATCGTGTCGAACGCGCGAAACGGCTCGTCGTCGAGGACCGGGCGGTAGGTCTTGATGAATGCGTAGCGCACACGGAGCGGGAGCGGTCGTTTCGCCGCTGCCTCGAATTCTTCGATCCAGCACGGATCTTCTGAGGATTCGATCTCGTCGCTCATGCTGCAGGCATTCTAGCACCCGGCTCCGGCCGGGCCCTTCGGCTTCGTCCCCACCTCGTAGATCCGCACCATCTCGACGAGCTTGATGCCCTTGGTCTGATACGGCGCGGTGATGCGGTGCGCGCGGAGATACTGGAGCATGCCCTCGTCGGTGTAGTCGGGCTCGCCGATCCCGTCGAGGCCACGAAGCGTGCGCCCCAGGTCGGTCAGGCTCATCGTCTTGACGCCGGCATGGCGGTTCGCTGGAAAAACGAAGAAGCGCCGCGACGGCGCTGCGCCCGCGGCCATCCGAAACCGGACGAAGACCTCATTTGAAATGAACGCGTAGCTCGGCTCGTTGCGGCTGGCCGGCGCATCCTCGATCCTGAGATAGTCGATGGTGTCGAGCGCCTTCAGCGCATCAATGAGCTGGAGGGTGAAATCGCCATCGCCCGACCAGCCCGATGTCTCGACCGTCATTGGCCCATCGTATCCCGAGGCTCGCTCCCGTGTTGCGCCGGGCTCGCGGGGAGATTCCGGCGTCCATCCGAATCGGCCGGGCTGCGGACCGGATGGTCGCGGCCGGCCACGTACATCGGGATGTTGGAGTCGATGAAGATCATCAGCCCCGACCCGCCTCGATTTCGGCCAGCATCTGACCGATGTCGCCGGTTGGCGCGCCGAGCGCCGAGAGCTTCGCCAGCGGATCGGCCGGTGCGCGATCCTCGGCTATCGCGCGCTCAATCGCGCGCCGAACCCAGGCGCCCTTGGACAGGCGCGCGCGCTGGGCTGCCTTGCGGACCCGGGCGTCGAGGCTCTCTGGCACCAGGATCTGGAGTCGGACACTCATATGAGCATGCTGTGCTCGGTAGTCGTCGGGCGCAAGAGCTTCAGCGGTGGAGGCCCCGGCGCAACGCCGTCATCTATTCGCCGCTGTAGCTCGCGTAGGAGGTCGGCGTTTCCCAGACCCGCACGGTTTCGACCGGGAAGCCCTGGTCTTTGGCGTAGTCGTAGATGAGCTTGGCGAGGTGCTCGACGGTCGGGTTGGTGTCGACGATGAAGATGGGCTCGCCGAGCTTCTTGAGGGGCTCGACGAGCGGGTCGTCGCGCCGGAGGATCATCTGGTGGTCGATCTCGGCGTCGATCCACCCCTTGATGACCCGCTTGATGTCGCTGAAGTCAACCACCATGTTGCGATCGTCGAGTGAGCCGCTGCGCACGTCGATCTCGGCGACGGCGTTGTGCCCGTGCGGGTGCTTGCAGACGCCGTCGTAGTCGAGCAGGCGATGCCCGTAGCAGAAGTCGATTCGCTTGGTGACTGAGTACATGAACGCATTCTAACGCGAACGCTGATCATCGAAGGGCTTCAGGCTACAGGCCTGGCCAACGAATCTCGCGCCGGGTCTGAAGACCCGGCCTACATCAGGCGCGAGCGCAGGGTCTGCCCTCGACGTTCTTCGCGCCGGGTCTGAAGACCCGGCCTACATCAGGCGCGAGCGCAGGGTCTGCCCTCGACGTTCTTCGCGCCGGGTCTGCCCTCGGCTTCGCTCGGGCCAGGAAAGACCCGGCCTACATCAGGCGCGAGCGCAGGGTCTGCCCTCGACGTTCTTCGCGCCGGGTCTGCCCTCGGCTTCGCTCGGGCCAGGAAAGACCCGGCCTACATCAACCCCCCCGGCCTCCAGCCCCAGCCTCCAGCCGTTAGCCTCGAGCGAAAGTTGTCTCGCCGCCGACGATCGTCTCGACCACCTGGAGCCGCTGGTCGAGCACGACGAGATCCGCAACGGCGCCCGGAGCGATGAGGCCGTGGCCCTGTAAACCGAGCTCACGCGCGGGGGTCGTCGCGCAGAGGATCGCCGCCTCGACGAGGCTCAGCCCGACAAGGCCGGTGAGGACGCGGAAGACGCGATCCATGGTGGCGGTGCTGCCGGCGAGCGTGTTGTCGTCGAGGAACGCCGCCTGGTCTCGTGATCGTGAGCGGCCTTCCGCCAAGCGCGGCGCGCGAGCCCGGGGGCAGGCCGGCACCCGCGCTCCCATCGGTAATCGCCATCACGCGGTCCGAGCCCTTCGAGGCAATCGCCACGCGCATCATGCCCGGGTGGACGTGGATATCCGTCGCCCGACGAGCTCGGCCGCGATGTCGACCGACTGCAACACGGCGCCCGCAAGGCCCGGATCTCGATGGCCGAGCGGCGGCATGCGGTTGAAGAGATGCGTCGCCTGCCTCGCGCCCAGCCTGGATGGCTGCGAGCGCCTCGTCGTAGGTCGCGCCCGAATGGCCGAGCGATACCAGCCGCCCGCGCTCCGCCAGGTCCCGAACGAGCTCCAGCCCTCCATCAATCTCCGATGCCATCGTCACGATGCCGACATCGGGTCCCGCCCGATCGATCGCGTTCAGGATTTCCTCGGTCGAGAAGCGGCGTCACCGCCGCGGCCGCGGCTGTCGCCGTCGAGCGCGCTGCGAAGACGCGCGTTCGGCCCCACCCCGATCGCTTCGCCTCGCTGACCGAAGGCAGCGAATGGGCTGGGCCCCCGCGTATTCGGGATTGATGAAGTTGCTCTCGAGGTGCGCGGGCAACACCCGCGCGGCGCCGGGCGCGCGGGTCACCCGCGCCTCGCCAACCGCTGCCAGCATCCGCCGAAGGTCCGCGGGGTGGCAGGCAACGGTCGTCGGACAAAAGGCGGTGACGCCGTAGCGCGGCATGCGCGACGCCAGCCCGCCAATCGCCGCCGAACCGTCCATCGAGTCGATGCCCTCGAGGCCGTGGACGTGGACGTCGATGAAGCCCGGCACGACGAGCCTGCCTGAAATGTCCTCCACTCTCCCGCCGCCATCCGCCGGCAGCGCGTGCGGGAGAATCTCGACGATTCGTCCGCCTTCGACGACGAGGCTCCCGCCGGTCAGGATGCGATCCGGAAGGACGACATCCGCGCCCGAGAAGACGCGTCGTGCTCCGCTCACGGGTGGACCTCGGCCCCTCCCGGATTCCAGTCGATCGTGGCGTGGAGGATCTGCCCGGCGAGCGGCAGCCCGGGCGCGGGCGGCGGCGAGGCGGATTCCGGCTGTGCGCGCGGCCTGAACAGCGTGGTATCAATCCGCGCGAGCAACTTGACGAGATGCCGCTCGTCCGGCGCGTTCAACACGAGCACGCCCGCGCTGTCGCGCGCGGGAAACCGCCGCTCGTCGAGGTAGTCGCGATCGAGGCTGATGAGCGTGCGGCGCATCTCCCGGGCGCGGCGAAAGTGCTCGCCGTCGGTGGCGCGCCGCAGGTCGTCGTGCTCCAGCACGAACAGGACGTCCCACTTGAGGTGCGCGCGCATGAACGCGACGACGCCGGCGGGGATGTTGGCGTCCGCGTATACGCGAGGGTGCGGTGAATGCCGTTCTGCGACTTGCGCCAGCTCCGACGAGAGCGTGCCCATGTCCGACGCCTCCCGGTGCCCTGACGGCCCCGGCTCCCGGGCGCACGGCCGCGCGCGGGAGCGACCTGCATCTATTCTCTCTATCCCGTCGATCCTGCCGCCTGCCGCGCCCCGTTGAACGCCTGGGACCCCTCATCGATCAGGCGGCGGATGTCCGAGCTGCCCCGCGGGCGATCGTACCGGATGGGCTTTGCCGGTCAGATATTTGTCGGCCGTTCTGGTCGAGGTTTCTGAATCGCGATGGGGCACGAGAGGATCTCCTTGGTCCGGCCGGCGAGGGGCGGTTGACGAAACTCCATCGCGGGCCAGCAGAAGAACACCACCCAACCGCTTGTGCACGTTAGCTTAACATCGTTTTGGCCCTTGACACGGCGCGCCAAACCGCGCGAAGGTAGCCCGCATGACGACCATTTCCACGGTTGACTGGAGCCAGGTCGGCCTCTTTGCCGCGGGCATCGTCGCGATCGTGGGCATCATCCTCGGGTGGATCCTCTACCGCAAGGGCCGGCCCTTCGCGCCGGGCGACGTTTTCCGCGCCAGCCGCCTGAGCAAGGGCAATCGTGTGTTCCCCACCCAGATCCAGATCACGCCGACCACGGTCGTCCACCACACGCCGCAGTGGTTCGGCAAGTACGAGCATTCGATCCACATGGCCCACATCGCGTCGGTCGGGATCGATACGCACGTGATCTTCTCGGACGTGTACATCGAGACGTCCGGAGGAACGGAGCCCATCAAGTGCACGGGCCACCACAAGGGCGACGCCGTCCGGATGAAGCAGCTCATCGAACAGTACCAGACCGCGTATTACTCCGGCGGAGGGGCAAAGTCCGCCGCGCCGCCATCGGCCGCACCGGCGGCTTCAGCCGCGCCGGCTCCGAAGGCGTGACCCTTGCCTGTTGACATGAAGAACCAGCTGCCGCTCGGGACCCGGATCTTCGTTGCCGCCATCATCGGCGGCGGGGCGTGCATCGCCGGCGTGTCGCTGGCGTTCGCGTCGTTTCCCGAGCCGGCGCTGCTGGTCGTCCTGCTCTTTGTCGCGGCGCTGACTTGTGTCCTCGTCAACCTGCCCGCGTCGCTGATGACGCGGACGATGACCGCCACCGCGGCGTTCAGCATCGAATTGACGACGCTGCTCGTCCTCGGGCCGAATGCGGCGGTCCTGGTGGCGGTGGCAGGGGCGTGGAGCCGCGCCTCGTTCCGCGGACCGGCGGACACGCCCGTGCTCATCGTGCTGTTCAAGGTCGCGAGCCGCACGATCGCGATGCAGGCCGCCGGCCTGGTGTACGTCAACAGCGGCGGGCGGGTCGGCTCGTTCGAGCACTGGTTGTGGGCCCTGCCCTTCGCGGGCGCGTCCCTGACGCTGTTCGCCATCACGAGCGCGTTCCGGGCGGGGCTGAAGGCCGCGACGACTCCCCTTCTCCTGAGGCGTGTCTGGAAGCAGTCGCTCGGCTGGGCCGCGCCGGCCTGGCTGCTCGCGAGCTGCATCGCCCCGGCGTGCGCGGTCATGCTGTCGCGGTCGAGCCTGTGGCTGTTCCCGCTGGCCGCCGGCTCGCTCCTCTGCGCGTATCTCGCGCACAGGAACTACGTCCGCGGCATCTCGTCGCAGGAAGGGCGGCTGAGGGAGGCGTCGGGGCTCCAGCTGGCGACAATCGAAGCGCTCGCGATCGCAATCGGCGCCAAGGATCGGACCGACCCGGCGCAGATCCGCCGCGAGCAGCTCTATGCCGCCTTGCTCGCGCGCGACCTGGGATTGCCCGAGGAGGAAATCCAGGCGGTCACGACCGCGGCCCTGCTCCACGACATCGGCAAGCTCGCCGTGCCCGAGCACATCCTCTCCAAGCCCGGGCCCCTGACGCACGAAGAGTTCCAGAAGGTGCGGATTCACTCGGTGGTGGGCGCGGAGATCATCGCCGGCGTGCCGTTTCCGCACCCGGTTGCGCCGCTCATCCTTTCGCACCACGAGCGGTGGAACGGCACCGGCTACCCGGCCGGCCTCAAGGGAGCCGAGATTCCGATCGGTGCGCGGATCCTGGCGGTCGTGGACTACTTCGAGGCGATGACCTCCGAGCGGCCCTATCACCGGGCCGTGTCCTTCGACGCCGCCGTCGACACGCTCTTGCAGGAGTCCGGCAAGGCGCTCGATCCGACCGTGGTCGCACGGTTCATCAAGCTGCTGCCGTCGATGAGGGAAGCCGAGGCGACCGCGGAAGGGGTTGCCGCCGAAGTCGCCGAAGCGCCGGCCGCGCCGGGGCAGGACGCCGCCGCGATGGAGGGAGGACGCGAGCCGTCGACGGTCTTCGACGAGATCGCGCTGGCGCACAAGGAGATCTACAGCCTCTACGAGCTGTCGCAGGCGATGGGGACGAGCCTGAAAATCTCGGACTCGATGGAGATGATCGCCTCGAAGTTCAGGAACCTGGTGCCCTTCTCGGCCTGCGCCCTCTTCCTGGTCGGCAAGGGATCCGAGATCGTCCGATGCCGGTTCGCGACCGGCGTCGATGACGGGCCGCTCAAGAAGATCACCGTCCGCATCGGCCAGGGGAACGTCGGCCTGGTCGTGACGACGCGCGAGCCCATCGTCAACGGCCGGCCGGCCGACGACTTCGAGGCCGCGGGCCTCCCGCCGGAGACGATGCTGCAGTCCACGCTGATGTGCCCGCTGATCTTCAGCGAGCGGGTGATCGGGACGCTCGCGCTCTACCACGTCGAGGCGCGGCACTTCACCCACGATCATCGCCGGCTCGCGAGCCGGGTCTGCGAACAGGCCGCCGCCGTCATCTACAACTCGATGGTGTTCCAGCAGACGCAGCAGGACTCGCTGACCGATCCGCTGACGGGCCTGCCCAACACGCGCTTCCTCTACGTCTACCTGAACCGCGAGCTGGCCCGTTCGGCCCGTCTCGGGACGTCGCTCGCGCTGCTCGTCGCCGATCTCGACAACCTGAAGGACGTGAACGATCACTTCGGCCACCACGTGGGCGATCGCGCACTCCAGGAGGTCGCGGGCCTGCTCAAGCGCGCGATCCGGCCCTACGACATCTGCGTCCGCTACGGCGGCGACGAGTTCATCGTGGTGCTCTCGGAGTGCGGGGCCGACGAATGCGAGTCGCGGCGGGTCGAGCTGCAGAGTGCCGTGGAGTCGGTCCTCTTCGAGGCGGCCGTCGGCAGCCGCGTGCAGCTCCGGATCAGCGTCGGCGCGGCGGTGTATCCGCTCGACGGCGACTCCTACGATCGGCTGCTCGCGACCGCCGACACGCGCATGTACCACGACAAGAGCCTGCGCAAGAGCCTCGCCGCCGTTCCAGGCGCAGAGGGCGACGAGACGGCGACGCCAGGCGTCGAGCCGCTGAGGCGCGCGCACACGCGGGTTCAGTAGCGGATCCTGCAATCCCCGCCTGCGCTTCGGCCCGCCATCCGCCGGCCCCGAAGGGAACGCCCGCCTACCAGCTCACGCGGAACACGATCTGGCCCAGCCGCCCGCCCGGATCGAACGTGTTGCTCATGTCCGTATAGGCCGACGTGACCTGATTGATCGTCGCGGCGCTTCCGGTCTGGGCCACCGGGTTGAAGTTGATGTTGTTGAAGACGTTCATCACGTCGAGGCGGAGGTCGAATACCAGCCGCCCCGTGAGTTCGAATTTCTTCGCCAGGCTGACGTCGAACCGCGCGAACATCGGGCTCAGGACGAAGTTGTTGAGCGCCGCGCACTCGCCCGCCCTGACCTGGACGCAGTCGGGGCCGTTCGGCGGCGCGAGGTAGCGCCCCTGGGGCGGGCCGAGCGATCCGTAGCCCGTCGTTGACGTGGCACTCGTGCTGAAGGCCCTGATCGTGTTGTCGATGATGTCCTGGGGAAGCGTGTAGACCGTCTTGACCCCGGTCACCGGGTCGCTGGCGATTCGGATGCCGTACGCCTTCCGAAGCTCGTCCACCGTCATCCCCACCACCCGGACGTTCCCGAAATCCAGCCACCGGTTCTGGATGCGGCCCGACCCGTGGATCTCCCAGCCGCCGATGACGGCATCCAGCAACCGGCTCATGTTCGAGCCGAATCGCCTGCCGCGACCAACCGGCACGGTGTAGTCAAAGGTCGTCTTGACCGCGTGGCGCGGCACCGACGTGCTCATCTGCGACACGAGGTCGTAGCGCTGCCCGAGCGAACGCGATCCGTAGGAGGTGGCGAACTGATAGTTGATCATGAACTGGAGGCCGTGCGCCATCCTCTGGCGCAACTCCAGCTGCAGCGCGTTGTAGTTCGTGTGGCCGTCGCTCTTGTAGATGAAGTCGTTGCCCACGTCCGGGTTCACGACGAAGAAGTTGGGTGACAGCCCGGCGGCCACGGCGTTGGCCCGGCGCGTCGCGTCGTTGAACAAGTAGTACGCCAGGCTGGGCGTGCTGCTGCTGGTGCTGCAGCACGGCTGCGGGTTGTAGGTGGCGAGGGTCGTCAGCACGGTCGAATTGGTGAACTGCGCCGAGGTGTACTTCGCCGGATCGACGGCCTGCGAGGCCGGCAGCCCCTGGAAATACGCCAGCATGATCGGCAGCGGGGAGGTGCCGGGGATGCCGGTGTAGGCGAAGGTATTGCCCTTGCCGGCGGCGATATTGGCCTGGAGATTGGCCTGCGCCCACCTGAATTCGCGCAGGAACCCGTTCTCCACGATGTTGATGTTCCCGTAGTTGAAATCGTACTGGCTCCAGATGTTCCGTCCCCACGTTCCGTTGTACCGCACTTCGAAAGCCATGTCCTTCGTGATGGCGCGCTGGAAGCTGGCGGTCACCGACCGTCCGAATGCCACCTGGATCTTCGGATCGAAGATGCTGATGCTGTTGGCGAAGGTCGCCGCGATCGGGTAGGCCGGCGACGCCGGAATCGGCGGCGCCGCGAGCCGGCTCTCGTCCCTCAACAGCACCGGCCAGGTCTGCCCTGGAAGCACCAGGGCGTTCGGGCCCGACAGCGCCGCGCTGCGCGAGGCGTCGATCGTGCTGCCCTGGTTGCCGGAATAGACGCCGTAGAAGAGCGCCATGCCCTCGCGCGTGTAGGCGAGCGAGTAGCCGAGGCGGAAGGTCGCCTGTTCGGGATCGCCGAGGACCGTCCGCAGGATGCCCCCCTGCACGAACGGCCGCCAGGCCAGGCCGATCGACGGCGACACGTTGTTCCAGTCGGTGTCGTACCCCGGGCTCCCCTTGTCGTACTTCACGTAGGTTGGCTTCACGCCGGTCTGCACGGCCGGCTGGAACATGTTGCAGCCGTACTGGGATCCCACGCCGGAGATGCCGCAGAGGTCCGCGAAGTAGGACGTCGACATGACGTTGTTTTCGGGCTGGATCGGAAGCTGCAAGTCCCAGCGCAGACCGGCGTTCACGGTCACCTGCTGGTTGACGCGCCACACGTCCTGCAAGAAGCTCCCGACTTCCATCTGCCGCAGCCGCACTTTGTTCGGACCGAGAACCACGTACTGCCCCGTGTTCTCGTCGAGCCGGGCATTGGCGGTGATGGCGGTCACGCGGCCGGTCAACAGCGCGTACAGCTGCTTTGCATAGCCGAGCTGCGACGACGAGGCGCCTGCGAAATTCGCCGCGGAGAACATGGCGCTCGCCGGGTCGTTGCTGTCCACGCCGAAGTTGACCTGGGGCACCATGGTCTGGCCGAGGTTCCACATGTGCCCGTCGTAGAACGACGCGCCGAGCTTGACGCTGTGATTGCCCTTCTGCCAGTTCAGCATCTCGTCGACGTTCCAGCTCCACGCGCTCCGGGCCGAGGGCGCAAACGAGGCGTACATGTTGGTGAGCGTCTGACCGACGTTGCCGAACACGAGCGCGCGTCCGCCCTCGTCGGAAAAGGAGTCCGGCCCGATCCACTCCGGCTTCCCGAAATACGACGGCCCCCACTTGATGCCGCCGCGCAGCTCGTTGACCAGGGTCCCGCTGAGGACCGACCGGAGCGCAGCCGAGCCCAGGTTCCGGAACGACAGGTACCGCCTCGCATTCAGCGCGCCGGGAAATCTCACGTCGACGCTGTTGAGATGATCCGGGTTCCGATCGATCGACTGATGCGTGTAGGTGCCCGTCAGGCGGTGTTTGGATCCCAGGTTGTAATCGAGACGGGTGGTGAATTGCTTCTCGATCTGATTGCCCCCGCTCAGGAAGTCGTACGCCATGGTGTTCGGGTCCGAGCTCTGCGTCACCGTGCCCGCCGTTGACGTGGCCGCGCGGATCTTCGCGAGCACGGATGCCACAATCGGGTCCGGAGTCGACGTCTGACCGTTGGCGGCGGCGAGGTTGAAGAGGTTCACCTGGTTGCTGCCGTAGGTGAAGTTGCCCGCCTGTGCGGCGGGGGTGAGGATGACCCGGCTCCGGCTGAAGGAGTTCGGCATCCGGAACTCCTCGTAGTTGACGAAGAAGAAGGCCCGTCCGCGGCCGTCGTAGAGACCCGGTATGACGACTGGCCCGCCCTGCCGCGCCCCGTATTGGTCGATCTTCACCTCGTTCTTGGCCAGGTTCCGGATCTGGTTGAAGTAGTAGTTCGTGTTGAGCGCGGGCCGGCGCATGTACTCGTAGGCGCTCCCGGAGAATCGGTCGGTTCCGGAGCGGGTCACGAAGTTGATCGAGACGGCGCCGTGGCCTCCCGAATCCGACCCGGGCGTCGCCATGGTGACGGTGACGGCCTCGACGGCGTCCTGCCGCGGCGTGACCATCGCAAACAGGCCCTCGGTCGACTTGTTGTAGTTCTCGTTGTTATTGACGCCGTCAAGGCTGATCGCCGTCGCGCTGCTCGGCAGCCCGTTGAAATTGGAATCCCGGTTGACGCCCGTCGTGTTCACGCCCGGGAGGAACGTCACGAAGTTGATCGCGTTCCTCGTAGGCAGTGGCAGATTGTTGATCGCGTCGACGTTGACGGTGGACGACACGGTCGCCGACCGCGTCTGCACGAGCTCAGATGAGCCCGACACGGTGAGCGTTTCCTCGACGCCTCCGACTTCGAGCACGACCTTGACGTCGAAGGGCACCGCCGCGAGCAGCCTGATGTCCTTGATGACCGAGGTCTTGAAGCCCGCGAGCGACACGGACACCGAGTAAACGCCGGGATTGAGCGCCGGAACCGAGAACGCGCCCGCGCCGTTGGTGACGACATCGAATGCCGTCCTGGTCGCCTGGTTCCTGACGGCGACGCTGGCGCCCGGAATGATGCCGCCGCCGGGATCGACGACGACCCCGGAAATCGAGGACGTCGCGCTGCCTTGGGCGCCCGCACTGGCGGCACAGATCAAAAGGAGACACGCGCAGAGCGCGAGCCGAAAGACGGATGTCTTCATACTGCCTCCCGCCCCGGATGCCGATGAGAAGAGATGCCGGACGCGGAACCGGTGATCGATGTGCCGCGGATTTCGCCCAACCTACCGCTCGGACTCGATCGTGTCAATCCGAATTTCCGGGGCTGGCTGCGTCGGAATCCGGTGTATCGTAGGCGCCGTCGCGGCTCTCCAGAATCGTGATCGGGCCACGCTCGGAACAGGAGCGCGCCATGACTCCGAAGCACGTCATCCGATGGACCTTCCTGCTGGCGGTTTCCTCTCTCACGGTATCCGCCCAGGCACCTCCCGCCCGCCCGGCGGCTGGCGTCGCGGCCCCTGCGGAGGTGGCGGACCAGGACACCTTCACCTTCGCGCTGACCGGCGATTCGATCATCACGCGCCGGCTGTCGGTGTACAAGGAACCGCCGTTCCTCGACCTGGTCGGTCTCGTGAGGAGCGCTGACGCCGCCTTCACGAACCTCGAGATGCTC
This sequence comes from uncultured Acidobacteriota bacterium, assembly GCA_963695795.1. GTDB lineage: Bacteria > Acidobacteriota > Vicinamibacteria > Vicinamibacterales > JAKQTR01 > CAVOHU01. Next base: position 179,957 of record CAVOHU010000008.1, read on the forward strand.
TTCCACGACTACGAGACGTATGCGATGAACCAGAGCGGCGGCACCTACATGCGCGCCGAACCGTCGCTCGCCAGGGAGCTCGTGTGGGCGGGATTCGACATCGTGTCCCGCGCCAACAACCACACCGGCGACTACGCGGTCGGCGCGATGCGCCTGACGACGAAGTACGCGGCTGAGGCGGGACTCGTCCAGGCCGGAGTCGGAGAAAGCCTGCCGGAAGCGAGAGAACCGAAGTTCCTCGAGACGGCCAAGGCGCGCGTCGCGCTTCTGTCGGTGTCGTCGACCTTCCCCGATCATTCGCGGGCAGGCCGATCGCGCGGCGACGTTCCCGCCCGGCCCGGCCTGAGCCCTCTGCGATTCACGACGACCTACACGACGACCTCCGACGGACTGAGCAAGCTCCGCACGGCTCTCTCCGAGGCGGGCCTCGGAGGAGGAAGAGGCGCGGCCGGAACGGGCGCGGCAACGGGCTCCCAGGCGGCGCCCACTTCGCTGAATGTGTTCGGCACGCGCGTCGTGGCCGGCGACACGCCCGGGATCACGACCGCGCCGAACAAGGAAGACCTGGATGAGGCGGCGGCCGCGGTCAGGAGCGCGGCCCGGCTGGCGGACTACACGATCGTGTCGGTCCACTCACACGAGAGCAGCGGCGGCCGTCTCGTGCCGGCGCAGTTCTTCGTCACTTTCGCGCATGCCATGATCGACGCCGGCGCGGACATCATCGCGGGTCACGGGCCTCACGTGCTGCGCGGGATCGAGATCTACAAGGGCAAGCCGATTCTCTACAGCCTCGGGGATTTCATCTTCCAGAACGACACGCTGCTCCGGCTGCCGAGCGAGAACTACGAGCAGTACGGCCTGGCCTCCGACGCGCAGGTCGCGGACTTCAACCAGCGCCGATCGGCGGGCGACACGCGCGGCTTTACGGCCGATCCGCTCATCTGGGAATCCGTGGTCGCGCGGCTGCGGTTCAACGGGAAGCGCCTGGTGGAGGTCGCGCTTCACCCAATCTCGCTCGGCTTCAAGAAACCCATCACGGAACGCGGCCGGCCGCTACTGGCCGATCCCGTGCTCGGCGCCAAGATCCTGGCCGACTTGACGAGGCTGTCCGGCCCGTTCGGCACGCGCCTTCAGATCCGTAACGGCGTGGGCTACGTCGACCTCGAGAGCAACCGCGGCCAACGCTGACACGCGAATGCCCCGGTCCGGCAGCGGGTCCTACATCCCTCCTCGGCCCCTGCCGGCCGCCGGCGGCCTGATTGTCGCCCCGATCCCGAGCTTCTCGACCTTCCGCGTCCTCATGTTGTAGGTGTCGCCGGCCGACAGCACGTAGTACGGCTTCTCCCATGGCTGGTAGAGGCGCGTGTTGTCGTGGATCGCGACCTTCCACTTGCCCATGACCTCGAAGCTGTCGCCGGTCACGATGATGGCGGTGCCCTCGGAGAGGCCGATGCCGAGCAGGTTCGGCATCTTCCCGATCACCTGGTCGAGATCGTCCCAGCGGTTCCGGGTGTTGATGTGCTGGTCGATCGCCGACTTGCGCAGGAAGTTGAACCCGTGCTCGTGCTCCTTCTCGGGCGTCATCATGATCTGCGCGCCGGCGACCGCGCCGCGCACGAGATAGTCGCCCTGGATGGTCGCGCCGGCCGAGCTGCCGCCGATGACGCCGCCCCGCTCGAGCACCTTGTGGAACTCGCGGTAGGTCAGCGTGTTCATGTACGAGTCCACGATGTTCCACTGCCGCCCGCCGTCGAACCAGACCGCGTTGGCGTCGCGAAGGACTTTCGCGAATTCCTCGGTGTCGGCCACCTTGGGATCGTGCGTGTGGAGCATCTTCACGTTCTTGAGGCCGCGCTTGAGCCAGGACGCGATGACCTGGCTCTCCTGGTAGACGCGGACGGTGCCGTCCTGGCTCTTGTTGCCCCCGGCCGTCGGGACGATCACGAACTTCCCGTCGGGCCCGCCCGCGAGCTGGATGAACTTCTCGACAATGCCCGTGCCCTCGGTCGACCCTCCGCCGACGATCACGAGTGTGCCTTTCGCGGGGCCGTATTCGGGCGGAACTTGCGGCCCGGCGGGCGGCGCCGGAGCGGGCTTGGCTACGCCAGCCTGCGGCGGAGCCGCCTGAGCCGTCACCGGTTTCTGCGTGGCAGCCGGAGGGGACGCGGACTGCGCGGCAAGCGACCAACTGAAGATCGTGACCAGGAACAGGAGAGCCGTCGAGAACGGGATCAATCGTTTGCGCATCGGGTACCTCGACACGGAAGGCCGCCCCAGGCGGCAGGCGGACCGGACAATCGACCGCCAATGATATTCGATCCTGGCCCCGGCATCGGGAGCCGCCGCTCCGATCAGCGGACCGCGGATCCGGCCTTCGGAATCACCACCGAGTTGCGGCTTCGAACCGTCGCGCCGCGCTGCTTCACTTTCACCCTGATGAAGTGGGCCCTGCCGTCCCGATCGGCATCCGACGGCTCAACGCCGAGCAGGTAGTAGGCGGAAGTCTCCCTCAGCACGCGCTCGAAGGCCCGATCGCCGGTGCCCGCCTCGACCCGCATCAAGGCGCCGCCGGCCGCCCCCGTGAACAGATCGAGCCCGAGACCGAGGACCGTGCTGTCGCGCATCATGGCGGGTGTCGGGCTGCGCTTGTCCGCCGAGAACGCGTCGAGAAAGCTCGAGTCCATGTGCAGGCCGTAGAGGCTGGCGTTGGCCGCGGCCGCCTCGCGTCCGAGCGCCATGGTCTCGGTCCTCAGATCGGGCCGGCCTCCGGGCCGGTCGGTCGCCAACAGCCCGCCGCTCACCACGACGAGCGTCTTCCGGCCCGGCACCCTGGCGAGGCTCTCGAGGAGGCCGTGCAGGCCGTTCAGGCTCTGGGCCACCTCCATCTCGAACAGGCTGCCGAGCGAGAGCGCCTCCGTGCGAATCTCGCGCGCGCAGTTCCGGGCGTCGCGAGGGCATTCCCTGGCGACGGCCGAGTTGAGCGCGTCGGTATCCCCCGCGGTGATATCCACGACCTCGGTCACGCTGAGGTTGTATCGGCTCCGTGGCACGTTGAGCAAGCCGACGATCGAGTCCAGTTCCTTGCGGACCTCGGCGTGGTCGCGTGTGAGATTGAGCCGGTTGGCGCCCGTGGGGTACGCGAACAGCCCGACGCGATCGTCGGGCTCGAGGTGGTCGAGAAAGCGGCTCGCCGCCTGCATTGCCGCGCGCGCGGCCGCGGTGCGAAAGCTGTGCTCGTCGACGGCCAGGACGATGATGCGGCCGGAGGGCTGGCGAGGCATCGCCGGCGCCCCGGCGGCGGGTGCGGGCCTGGCCGCGTCAGCCTCACTCGCGGGCGCCGACTCCGAGCACCGGATGAAGTCGGCCGAGACGACCCGCCGGCGTCCACTGCCAATCGACACCTCGAAATCGGACGGGCCGAGGGACGGGATCGGCCTTCCTTCCTTGTCGATGATCTGCACGTCGACCGCGACGAGGTCCACGCCGCCCCGGAAGACGGGCGCCTGCGGCTTCTGATCTCCACGTGCCGCCGAGATCAGGCTCGCACCCACAGCGACGGTGATGACGATGATGGCGATTGTCGCGGGGGTGGCGCGTAGGGCTCGGGAACCTGGCCGGATCATGCGGGATGTTCCTGGGACGCGTGGAGAGCGTGGGGAGATGGCCCCCGGCCCGCGCCGCGAGGCGCGGGCCGGAGGCTCGCCGCCGTCTGCCGGCGTCGCTACCGCTGGATACCGCCCGGATTGGTCGTCGCGGCCGGGGCGGCCTTCTTCTCCACCTTCTGCGGGTTCTTCACGTACTTGTCGAGCCACGCGGCCCAACGCGCCCAGAGGTCGAGCAGCGTCTCGCGCGACGCCGGCCCGTGATCCTCGAGCGGATAGAGGTACATCGCGACCGGCTTGCCCAGGCCGTTGAGGGCGTGGAAGAGCCGGATCGAGTTGTCGGGATCGGTGCCCACGTTCTGGTCGCCGAGCCCGTGGTACATCAGCAGCGCGCCGGTGAGGTTGTTCGCGTACAGGAACGGCGACATGCCGAGGTACACGTTCGGCGCCTCCCACAGGTCGCGCCGCTCGCTCTGGAACCCGATGGGCGTCAGCGTGCGGTTGTAGGCGCCGTCGCCGCTGATCCCCGCCTTGAAGAACGGCGTGTGGACCATCGCGTTGACCGTTGTGAACGCGCCGTAGCTGTGGCCTCCGATCGCGAGGCGCGTGCGGTCGATGATCGCCCGCTTGTCGAGCTCGTCGATGACCGCCGCCAGGTCGTTCCGCAGGTCGTTCACGTAGTTGTTGTTCTGCTGGCCCGTCGGTCCGACAATCGGCAGCGCCGGCGAGTCGATCACCACGGCGTAGCCCTGCCGCACGAAGAACTGCATCGAACGGCTGCCGTAGTTGGTGAACGTGTTCTTGTTGAACGTGCGATCGGGCTGATCGAAGGCCTCCTGGTTCGTGAACTCCCGCGGGTAGAACCAGAAGAGGGCGGGGAGGCGCGTGCCCTCCTTGTAGCCCTGCGGCAGCATCACGTTGATCCTGAATTTGAAGCCGTCGGCGCGCTCGACGGGGATTCGCATCTTGACGGCGCCGGTCAGATCCGGGAAGAGATCCTTGTTCTCGGTCAACTGCTTCCGGTTCGTGCCTTCGACGAGGAAGTACTGCGGGACCTGCGTGGGGCTCTGCTTCTCGATGACGAACTTGCCCGCGTCGAGGTCGATCGCTCCGGCGACTGACTCGTAGACGCCGTTATTGTCACCCTCGTAGATCGACTTGCTCTCACCACCCTTGATCGGGGTCCGCTTGATGAAGGACTTCGGGCCGACCTTTTCCGGATCCTTGTCGTTCGTCGTGCCCTGGTAGAACACGCTCGAGCCGTCGGCCGAGAGCAACACGATGCCGCCGCCCGGACCGCCCGCGCCGCCGCGGCCTCCCGGAGCGCCGCCGCCGCGCCCACCGCCGCCGCCACCGCGCTGCATCACGATCGATCCGGGGTTGGCGGCCGGATCGTCGGTGCGGAACCGCGCCAGCGTGTACCTCTGCGTCGGCGCGTTCAGGTAGACCGCGTTCTCGATCGTGTTCTGGCCGCTCGTCTCGCGCCAGAAGAGGATCTGCATGTCGGGCGAGAAGCGGTGATTCGACATCCGCGTGGTGTTCTCGAAGAGCACCTTCGCGCCCTTGTCTTCAAAAGGCGGCAACCACTGATAGAGCCGGTCCCGCCGCTGCGGGGCCTGCCCGCGGCCGGTGCCCGCAGCCTGATCGCCCGCCGCAGCCGCCGCTCTCCCGCCGCCAGCACGGCCGCCGCCTGCGCGGCCGCCTGATGCCGGCGTTTCCCCGGGCGGCGGAGCTTCCTGCTCCAGGTAGGTCATGCCCTGGCCGTCCGCCCGCCACGCCAGCTCGCGCTTGCCCTGCTCGGCCTGAGCCCCGCGGCCGCCGCCGGCCGCCGGATCGGGCGCCGTGTCGTCCTGCGCGCCCTCGTTGAGCGGCCGCTCGCTCAGCTTGGCGAGCGCCTTGCCCCCGCCGTCCCAGATCTCTTCGATCGATCCGAAGTTCGACGCGGGCACGATGTACGAGAACGGCCTGGTCATCCGCGTGACCCGCAGGTACTTCCCGTCGGGCGACACGTCGAGCGACCGGACCATCGCCGGCGCGCCGATACTCGTCACGCCTTTCTGCGCCGCGCCCTTCGCGGGCCGCGCCTTCGGATCGGCCGGACCCGCCGGCACGTCGATGAGCGCGAGCTGCCCGATCGCATGCCACTCGAGCAGGCGCTGTTCGTACTCGGTCGTCATCAGGCTGGGGAACGTGCGAAGCCGGTTGCGATCCGTGTCCTCCGACAACTTGACCTGCGGTCCGGCGGGAGCCTGCTGCATCTGCGGCATGGTCGGCCGTTTGTCCGGGACGAGCACGGTCGCGATCTGCTTGCCGTCGGAGGTGAAATCGAACGAGGTCACCAGCGTCGCCAGCACGGGCCTGGTCGTGATCTGCCGGCTCTTGAGCGTCGCCACGTCCGCCACCCAGATGTTGGTCGCATCGTCGGTGTGGACGAAGAAGGCGATGGACTTGCTGTCGGGCGACCATGTCGCGTTCGACACGCGGTAGGCGGGCGGCGGCGTGGCCGGCTTCCTCGCCCCGGGAGCGGGCGGCGCCATGATCTCGATCGGCTTCCTCGAACCGTCAGCAGCGGAGATGATCTGGATGCCGACGTTGCTGCGGATGGTCAGCGCCCGCGCCCGGTTCGCCTTGAAGTCGATGAACACCCCGCCCAGCTCGTGGAATGGCTTGGAGAAGGTGGACATCGGCACCGGGCCGTCGCCGATCTCGTTCAGGAACCACTTCTTGTCGGGGCTCAGGTTCCCGAGCGAGAGGTTGTTCTGCCGCGGCGCGATCACGGCTTCCGCCAGTTCGGGCGGCGGCGTCGCGTAGGTCTCCGCCTGCAGGATCTGATCGACCGGGCTGAGCGGCTTCTTCGCTGCCGGGGCCGGGGTGGTCGCGGGGGCCTTGGCCGAGGGCGCGGCGGTCGCCGCCGGGGCGGGCTTGGCGGCCTGCGGCGGCTGCGCGCCTTGCGCCGTCAGCGGAAACGGATTGAGCGCGAGGAATAGGGCCACCGCCGCGGCCAGTCCGAAGGTCGCGAATCCGCGGTGTGTGCTGCGCGATCCTCTCTTCATGATGCCTCCGATAAAACGACTGCTTCGATCCGGGCCAAGATGAGACACACGGGGAAATCCCCGTCCCGTCGCCGTCATGCTCCGCTTCACGAGCTTGTGTTGTGGTTGCGCGACACAGGATCGAACTCGTCGCGGGTCCGACAGGTGCCCGGACGATACAACAGTTGGCCGCCCGGTGTCGAATGGGAAAGCTAAAACTTCTCGTAGTGAATCGATGCGGGCGGAACGCCGAGCTCGCGCAGATGCAGCGGAACCTCGGCCACCAGCCCGTCAGGCCCGCACACGAAGCAGAGCGTGGATGCCGGCGAGGGGATGAGGTCCGCGAGCAAGCCTCGATCCACGCGGCCGTGCCGGCCGTTCCACGCCGAACCCGGGGCGCGCGTCACCGTCTGGCGCAGCCGGAGGTCGCCGCGCCGGGCCATCGTCCTGAACTCGCCGATGAACGCGAACTCGTCCGGCGTTCTCGCGCTGTAGATGAGCACGATTTCCGGGACACGCTCCAGCGACTGCACCGAGCCGATCATCGACCTGAGGGGAGCGATGCCGACGCCGCCGGCAATGAACAATATCCGGCGCGCGGAAATCCGGCCCGGCAGGACGAAGTCCCCCGCCGGACCATCGATCGCGACGAGCGATCTCGTCGTCATGCCGGCGAGGTGGCCGCCGAACCGCCCGCGGGCATCCAGGCCGACGAGCAGGTCCAGAAGGCCCGTGGCAGAGGTCTGCCCGGGGGCGCTGGCAATCGAGTAGGGCTTGCGCGGTTCACCTTCGCCGGCGAGACCGAAATTCACCGACTGGCCGGCCTTGAAGCGGAAGGAACGTCCCTCGAGATCGAGCCGGACGAGCGCGGCCCGCGGGGTCTCGCGATGAATGTCGCCGATCCGAACGACCAGCGTGCGGGAGGATGACACCTTCCTGCTAGATTCCCATCGCGTGGTATCCGGCGTCCACCATCAGGATCTCGCCGGTGATTCCCTGGCTCTCGCGCCCGAGGAGAAACCTCCCGGCCTCCGCGACTTCGTCGGCCTCGACGCTCCGGCCAAGCGGCGCGCGCTCGCGGTACACCTGGAGGATGTTGGAGAAGCCCGAGATGCCCGATGCGGCCAGCGTCTTGATCGGGCCGGCCGAGATGGCGTTGACTCGGATGTTCTGCTTGCCGAGGTCCGCCGCCAGGTACCGCACCGAGGCCTCGAGCGCGGCCTTCGCCACGCCCATCACGTTGTAGTTCGGGAACACGCGCTGGCTGCCGAGGTAGGTCAGCGTCACGATGCTCCCGCCGCCCCGCCGCGCGAGGAGCGGCGCGGCGCCTCGCGACAGCGCGACGAGCGAGTACGCGCTGACGTCCAGCGCGATCCTCCACCCCTCGCGGCTCGTGTCGACAAAGGGCCGGGACAGCTCCTCGCGAGGCGCGAACGCGGCGCCGTGCAGCACGAAATCGAGCCCGCCGAACTCACGATCGATGGCCTGAAAGAGCTCGGCGAGCTGGCTGTCAGAGGTGACATCGCAGGGCAGCAGGAGCGGATGATCGAGATCCTGCGTCAGTTCGCGGACGGTGTCCGCGAACCGCTCGCCTTGGTAGGTGATCGCCAGGCGCGCGCCATCGCGTGCCACGGCTTTGGCGACAGCCCACGCGATGGACCACTTGTTGGCGATGCCGACGATGAGGCCGTGCGTCCCTGAGAGGCCGGTCATCTCGAATGGGATCAGTGCTTCTTGCGCCGGCCGTGATCGCCGGTCCCGAGCGGGCCCCTCGGCGGGCGCGATCCCATCGGACCGCGCGGCCCTCTCGGCGCGAACGAGCCCGAAGGGCCGTGCGCCTGGGGCCGGCCGCTCCCCGCGTGGCGACCTTGCGCGGAGTTCCCGGACGCACCCCGGTGCGCGGAGCCGCCGTGCTGGCCGTGAGGCGGCCTTCCGCCCGTGCCGCGGAACGACTTGCCCGGGGCGCCGGCCTTGTGCATCGTGAACTCGGGAATCGGCCGCGCCGGAGCCTGACCGTCCGTTCGCGGAAGCGTGGCCCGGATGAGCCGGCGATGCACGGAGCCCTCGGGCATGGAAGGAGCCGCCGACACGCCGTCCGGCTCGGGCTCCCGCTCCTGGTCGGCTGGAGCGGCATCCGCATTCGGCGGCGCTGTCGTCGTCGTGATTTCGGGCTCGGGCAACGGAACGGGAGCACCTTCGACTGGGGCGGGCGGCGATTGGGCGATGCCAGGTGGCGCGGGCGGCGCGGTGACCGCCGCCTTGCGCTTCCGGCCCGGCGGGACCTTCGCCTGCTTGAACTCGTGTTCCGCATCACAGGTGGTGCATCGCACGAGCCGGACCTCGTCGGCGACCATGGCGACAACCGCGTGGTCGCTGATGCGGCGCTCTCGCGGACAGTAGTCGTCGACGATGTCACCAACCCGTGGCTGGCGCTGCTGCATGAACGAATCCTCTGACACTTTGGCGGGAGAGGCCGTGCTGTAGGACGCCTGATTGTAACAAAGCTCTCTCAGCGAGAGCAACCATCGAGCCACTTCTTCGCATCTTCGATGGCGGACTCGACGGCGAAAGGCGCCGTGGATTGGGGCGTCCTGCGCGCGGCCACCGACTTGGCCGCGGTGATCGCGCCGACGATGTCCGGCTCGAAGGACTCGCTGTGCGATCGCCATTCGGCCAGCGTCATGTCGGTGAACGTCCGGCCTTCGCCGATGAGCCGGCGCACGATGGACCCGACGATGCCATGCGCGTCGCGAAACGGCACGCCCCGCGCGACGAGATAGTCGGCGACGTCGGTCGCGAGCAGCAGCCCCTCGGAGGCTGCTCCTGTCCGCGTCGCGTCGATCCGGATCCCCGTCACGACAACGGCCATGATCTCGAGCGACTGCCGGAGCGTGGCCTCCGCGTCGAAGACGGGCTCCTTGTCTTCCTGCAGATCGCGATTGTATCCGGCGGGCAGTCCCTTCATCGTCGTGAGAAAGCCCGCGAGGTGTCCGACCAGGCGGCCGCTCTTGCCGCGGATGAGCTCGAGCGGATCCGGGTTCTTCTTCTGCGGCATCAGGCTGCTGCCGGTGGCGAGGCTGTCGGGCAGCTCGACGAACCCGAATTCCTCCCCGGAGAAGAGAATCAGGTCCTCCGCCAGCCGGCTCAGGTGCATCATCGCAAGCGCCGACGCGTGGAGAAACGACGACACGAAATCGCGATCGGATGCCGCGTCGAGACTGTTGGCGACGACCCGCGCGAAGCCGAGCCGGCGCGCGAGGGCGGCGGTGTCCACCGCGTAGCTCGTGCCCGCGATCGCGCCCGAGCCGAGCGGCATCTCGTCGGCCTCGTCGCGCGCGCGGAGCAGGCGGCGGTGATCGCGACGGAGCGCGGCCACGTAGGAGAGGAAGTAGTGCGCCACGAGAATCGGCTGAGCCCGCCTCATGTGCGTGTAGGAGGGCATCGTGTGGCGCAGGTTCTGCTCGGCCTGCGAGAGGAGCGCGGCGGCCAGGCGCTCGACCGCGTGGCACGCGACAACGATCTGCCGCTTGAGGTAGAGACGCAGATCGAGCGAGACCTGCTCGTTGCGCGAGCGTCCCGTGTGGAGCTTCTTCCCTGCCTCGCCGATCCGCTCGACGAGCGTCCGCTCGACAAACGAGTGGATGTCCTCGTCTTCGCCTGCGACGAGGGCCGGGTTGCGGCGGCCCTCGTCGAGAATGGCGGTCAGGCCGCGCTGTATCGCTTCCTGGTCGGCGCGGGTGATCGCGCCGGCCTCCGCCAGCGCGCCGGCCCACGCGAGGCTGCCCGTGATGTCGTCCTCGAAGAGGCGGCGATCGAAGTGCAGCGAGACGCCGAAGGCGAGCGCGTCGGGGTCGGGCGCGCCGTCGAAGCGGCCGGACCAGAGATGCGCCATCAGGCCTCTTGCGGGGAGGGGGCCGGCTGGCCGGCGCCGTGCCACTTCCGCGACACCGTCTCGATCGGCAGTCCCCAGATCTTGATGAAACCGACCGCCGCGGTGTGATCGAACTTGTCGCCGGCGTCGTAGGTCGCCAGCGCGTGCTCGTAGAGCGCGAAGGGCGACACGCGGCCGACCACCGTGCAGTGGCCCTTGAAGAGCTTGAGGCGGACCGAGCCGGTGACCCGCTCCTGGGACTTGGCGACGAAGGCGTCGATCGCCTCGCGGACCGGCGAATACCACAGGCCGTTGTAGACCAGGTCGGCATACTTCTGGCCGAGGTCGCGCTTGATGCGCTCGAAGTCTCGCGGCACTGACCAGGCCCTCGAGCTCGCGGTGCGCCATGTGGATGACGACGGCGGCGGGCGCCTCGTAGATCTCGCGCGACTTGATGCCGACCAGGCGGTTCTCGACCATGTCGATGCGGCCGACGCCGTGCGCGCCGGCGATGGTGCTGACGCTGCCGATGATCTCGATGAAGGCCATCGGCACGCCGTTGACGGCGACCGGCACGCCGCGCTCGAAGTCGAGCTGGACGTAGGCCGCCTCGTCGGGGCACTGGGCCGGGTCGCGGGTCAGCGTGTAGACGTCCTCGGGCGGCTCGACCCACGGATCCTCGAGGACGCCGCATTCGATCGAGCGGCCCCAGAGGTTGGCGTCGGTGCTGTACGGGCTCGCCTGCGTCACCGGGACGGGCACGCCGCGCTTGCGCGCGTACTCGATCTCGTCGGGGCGGGTCATGCCCCATTCGCGGGCGGGCGCGATGACGCGGATGGCGGGCTCGAGCGCGCGGGCGGAGACGTCGATACGGACCTGGTCGTTGCCCTTGCCCGTGCAGCCGTGCGCGATGGAGCCGGCGCCTTCGATGCGGGCGATCTCGACGAGCTTGCGGGCGATGAGCGGCCGGCCGAGCGCGGTGGCGAGCGGATAGCCGCCCTCGTAGATCGCGCCGGCCTGCAGCGCGGGCAGGATGTAGTCGTGGACGAACTCCTCGCGAACGTCGAGCACGTGGGCGCGCACGGCGCCGGCGGCGAGCGCCCGCTCGCGCACGGCGTCGAGCTCGCGGCCCTGGCCGAGATCCAGCGTGGCCGTGATGACTTCGGCCCCGTAGGTTTCCTTCAGCCACGGGACCGCCACCGAGGTGTCCAGCCCGCCCGAATACGCGAGAACGATCCGTTCCATGCCCATCTCCTCCGGCGCGGTCGCGCCGCTACCTCTTGGTCACCTGCTCGATCCGGCGCGCGACCTTTTCGGCCAGTCCGGGGCTGCGGCAGACCACCAGCACCGTGTCCTCACCCGCGATGGTCCCGACGATCTCCGGCAGCGAGGCGCGGTCGAGCGCCTCGGCGAGCGGCTGCGCCTGGGCCCGGCCCGTCTTGAGCACGACAAGCTGCTGCGCGCGGTCGACGCCCGAGAGGTACTCCGCGACGGCGTGCTGGAGCCGCGCCGCGGCCATCGCCGGGTTGGCCGAGTCCGGCCCCGGGCGATGGTAGGCGCCGTCGCCGGCGGCCTTGACGAGCCCGAGCTCGCTGATGTCCCGGGAGAGCGTCGCCTGGGTGACCGAGAAGCCCAGCGCCTTGAGGCGCCTTCGCAGGTCCTCCTGGCTCACCACCTGGTGGCGGTCGACGAGGTCGAGAATCAGCCCCTGGCGTCGAGTCTTCATCTTTATTCACCAAGAGGCATTACTATACAACGCGGCGGCGCGGCGGCACAAGCCTGAAACGCCTCCTGGCGGGGAAACTGCTTGACCGGCCCGGCGACCGGGATGCATACTTATACACTCATCGCCATGAGAGAGCCCCCGATGTCCGCGGCGCCCGTCCAGGTCAGGGTCGGCATTGCCGGCGCCACCGGCTACGCCGGCCAGGAGCTGGTGCGGCTGCTGGCCCATCACCCCGCCGCCCGGCTGACGCTGGCCATGTCGTCCGCGAAGAGCGACGCGCCGCGCCGCCTGCCGCGGCTCGCCAAGGTCTGGGACGGCGAGATCACGCCGCTCGACCTCGATCGGCTCTCGTCGGACGCGGACGTCGTGTTCCTCGCGCTGCCGGAAAAGACCGTCCCCGCCGTGGCGTCGGCCGTGCTCGCCGCCGGAAGGCGAATCGTCGACTTGTCTGGCGCGTTCCGGCTTCGGGACTCAGAGGAACGCCGGCGCTGGTATCCGGATACTCCGGATCTGCCTGGCTCAGTGACCTACGGGCTACCTGAGCGCAACAGGGGCGGCATCAGTGCCGCCGCCGTCGTGGCCTGTCCCGGGTGCTATCCGACGGCGGCGCTGCTCTCCCTCGAGCCTCTCATCGAGGCCGGGCTGCTCCAGGGCGACATCGTCGTGGACGCCAAGTCGGGCCTCTCGGGCGCGGGCCGCGCGGCCACCGATCGCACGCACTTCTCCGAGAACTTCGGCAGCACGGCCGCCTACGGCATCTTCAATCATCGCCACGCGGCCGAGATGGAGCAGGAGCTGGCGCGGCCGGTCACCTTCGTTCCGCACCTGGTCCCGCTCAACCGCGGCATCCTCGAGACCATCTACGTCCGGCTGACCCCCGGCACAACGACGCACCAGATCCAGCAGGCGTTCGAAGGCGCCTACCGCGACGCGCCATTTGTCCGGCTCTTCGACGGCGAGCTTCCCGAGATCAAGCACGTCGCCCACACGAACTTCTGCGATATCGGGTTCCGCGTCGATGAAGCGTCCTCGCGGCTCGTCGTGGTCGCCTGTCTCGACAATCTTTTGAAGGGCGCGGCGAGCCAGGCCATCCAGAACTTCAATCTCATGTGCGGCCTCGACGAGCGCACGGGGCTCCAGTGGTGACGACGATCCATCCGACGATTCTCAAGCTCGGCGGCGAGCTCCTCGAGACGCCCGAAAGCGTGTCGGCAGTCGCGCAGATGATTGCCGGCGTCGCCTCGAACCACCCGCTCATCGTCGTGCACGGGGGCGGCCGGGAGATTGACGCGGCGCTCGCCCGGGCCGGCATCGAGAAACGGCAGGTGGACGGCCTGAGGATCACCGATGAGCCGACGCTCTCGGTGGTCGTCGCGATCCTGGCAGGTGCGATCAACACGCGCCTGGTGGCCGCGATCGGCGCGGCTGGCGGCCAGGCCGTCGGCCTGACTGGGGCGGACGCGGGAGTCGGGCCGGTGGAGCCGGCGCCGCCGCACCGCTCGCCGGACGGGCGCGTGGTATCGCTCGGCCTGGTCGGCCAGCCGGTCGTGGACGGATCGCCTCGCCTGCTCGAATGCCTGCTGACGAACGGCTTCGTTCCGATCGTGGCGTGCATCGGATCGGACCGGCACGGCCGCCTCTTCAACGTAAACGCTGACACTCTCGCGGCCGCGCTCGCGATCAGGGTTGGCGCGGAGCGGCTCGTCATCTCCGGCACGACGCCCGGCGTAAAGGGCGAGGCAGGCCTGACGCTCGCAGCAATCGACGAGCGGACCGAAGGCGAGCTGGTCGCCTCGGGCACGGTGAACGCGGGGATGCTCGCGAAGCTCCAGGCGTGCCGCCAGGCCGTACGCGGCGGCGTCAAGGACGTGGCTGTGGTGGACGGCCGGGGCGCCGGCGCGCTGTACGCGCACCTCACCGGGGGGAGCCCCGGTTTCGGCGTGCACGCTACGCAGGTGGTGTCATGACGGACGATCGAGCAACGAGCGCCGGCCGGGACGACGCCGTCAGAGCACTCGAAGCGCAGTTCGTGCTTCCGACCTATGCGCGGCTCCCGATCGTGTTCGACCGGGGCCAGGGTTCGGTGCTCTGGGACCAGAACGGCCGCCGGTATCTCGACCTGATTTCCGGGATCGGCGTCGCCTCGATGGGGCACGCGAACCCGGCGCTCGCGGACGCCATTTCGCGCCAGGCTGCGGCGCTCGTCCACACGTCGAACCTCTACTTTCACCCGCTCCAGGGCCAGGTCGCATCGCGGCTCGCCCGGTTGTCCGGCCTGGCGCGAGCGTTCCTGTGCAACAGCGGCACGGAAGCCGTCGAAGGCTGCCTGAAGTTCGCGCGCCGATACTGGTACAGCGCCGGCGAGACGTCGCGGACCCGCATCGTTGCGCTCGAGGGCGCGTTCCACGGCCGGACGTTCGGGTCGCTCTCGGTGACCTGGGACGCCCACTATCGGGCGCCGTTCGCGCCACTCCTCGACGGCGTGACCTTCGTGCCGCCGACCGATCCGGACGCGCTCCGCGCCGCGGTGACGGGCGACACGGCGGCGGTGATCGTCGAGGCGATCCAGGGCGAGGGCGGCGTGCGGCCGCTTGGCGCGGACTTCGCGGCGGCCATCCGTGCCGTCCAGCAATCTACCGGCGTGCTGCTCATCGCCGACGAGGTCCAGTGCGGCCTGGGCCGCACCGGCGAGCCGTTCGCGATCAGGACGCTCGGCCTCGAGCCCGACCTGATGGCGATCGGCAAGGCGCTCGGAGGAGGCGTTCCTGTCGGAGCCGCGCTCGTCAGTGAGCGGGTCGCGGCCTCGATTTCGAAGGGCGATCACGGCAGCACCTACGGCGGCAATCTCCTGGCCTGCCGCGCGGCGATAGTGTTCCTCGACGCGCTCGTCGACGGAGGGCTGGTCGCGAACGTCCGCGCGATGGGCGAGCGGCTCGGGCGCGGGCTGCGGGAGCTCGCCGCCTGCCACGACGTGGTGAAAGAGGTTCGCGGCGCCGGCCTGATGTGGGGCATCGAGCTGCAGGTCGACGCGTCGCGGTACGTGGAAGCGGCGCTCGAGCGCGGTGTGCTCGTCAACAAGACCGCCACGCGGGTGATTCGCCTGCTTCCCGCCTTCGTCGTCACCGCGGCCGAGGTCGATGAGGCCCTCGCGACGCTCGACACGATCCTGGCAGAAACCGATCCGGAGGCGGCGTCATGAGGCTTCCCGTCCCGCACCCGAGTGTCGTTCCCGTCAGCGCGCGGAGGCACGTCGCTCAGCCGGCGGAGCCCGACCGGACGTCAGCCGCGCCGCTCGCCGGCCACGCCCCGTCCACCGAACCAGGCATCGCGATCCGCCAGGCGCGTGCCGAGGATGCACCGGGAATCCTCGCGCTCATCACCGCGAATCTGAGCCTGGGTCACCTGCTGCCGCGGAGCCTCTCGGAAATCACGGCCTGCGTCACGCGGTTCCGGATCGCCGAGCGGGACGGCGGCATCATCGCCTGCGGGGAGCTGGCGCACCTGAGCCCGGCCGTCGCGGAAGTCCGGTCGCTCGTCGTGCACGAGTCAGCGCGGAGGCTCGGGCTGGGCCGCGCCATCATCGCCGAGCTTCGCCGCCGCGCGCGCGTCGAACGGTACCGGACGCTTTGCGCGTTCACCCACGACCCGCGGTTCTTCGTGCGGCTGGGATTCTCGATCGTGCCGCATTCCTGGCTGCCGGAGAAAGTCGCCGCCGACTGCTGGAGCTGCCCGCTCTTCCGCAAGTGCGGCCAGTACGCCGTCATCGACCAGAAGCACGCCGGGAGCGCCATCTCGGTGACGGGTGAAAGGCGCGTGTCGTGAGCGCGTGGGAGGGTCAGTCGATCGAGATCGAGCCGATCGACGGCGGCATCACGGCGCCCGCGGGCTTCCGGGCGGCCGGCGTGGCCTGCGGGATCAAGAAGACGGGCGCGCTCGACCTCGCGCTGCTCGTGGCGGATCATCCGGCGGCGGCGGCGGCCGTCTTCACGACGAACTTGGCGAAGGCGGCGCCCGTGCTGCTCTCGCGCGAACACATCGTGAGTGCGGCCGGGCGGGCACGCGCGGTGATCGTCAACAGCGGGTGCGCGAACGCCTGCACCGGCAACCACGGGATGGAAACGGCGCGCCGCTCCGCCGAGGCTGCCTCGCGCGCGATCGGCTGCCCCGTCGAGCAGGTGCTGGTCGCCTCGACCGGGGTCATCGGCGTCCACCTGCCGCTCGATCGCCTGATCGTCGGTGTGGACCATTGCGTGCCGGCACTCTCGCGCGAGGGTCATCACGACGCGGCACGCGCCATCATGACGACCGACCCCTTTCCCAAGGAGACGGCCGTACAGATCACTTCCACGCAGGGCAGGTTTCACGTCGGCGGCATGGCCAAGGGCTCGGGCATGATCGAGCCCAATATGGCGACGATGATTGCCCTCGTCTCGACGGATGCCGAGGTCGAGCCTCGGCTGTTCCAGCGTACGCTCACGGAGGCCGTGGACCTGACGTTCAACTCCATCACCGTCGACGGCGAGTGCTCCACCAACGACACCGTCTTCGCGCTGGCGAGCGGCGCGTCGGGCGTCCGGATCGATCAGGACTCGCTGCGGGCGTTGGCGGCCGGACTGAACGCCGTCTGCGGCGAGCTCGCCCGCGAGATCGTTCGAGGCGGCGAAGGCGCCACCAAGCTCGTGACCGTGACCGTGTCGGGGGCGAAGTCGCCGCCGGACGCGAAGAGGGCCGCGCGCGCGATCGCCAATTCGCTGCTCGTCAAGACGGCCATCCACGGAGGCGATCCGAACTGGGGCCGCCTCGTCGCCGTCGCAGGCCGCGCAGGAGTGGCCTTCGACCTCGAGCGCACGGTGATCCAGATCGGCCCGGTGGTCCTGTTCTCGTCGGGCCAGCCGCACGACGACCGCGCGGCGGAAGCGGCCGTCTATCTCAAGGGCAAGGAGATCGAGATCTCGGTCGATCTCGGCTCCGGCGGATCGCATTCAGCCACGATGTGGACCTGCGATCTGAGCGCCGAGTACGTGAAGATCAACGCGGAGTACAGGACCTGACGCGAGCCGGGTTACAGGCAGCCGGTGTAGGGGCGACGCGGTGCGTCGCCCGATTGATGCGCGACAATCCGATCACCCCCGCGGGCGACCCTCCGGGTCGCCCCTACGGTGTCACACGGGCCACGCAACGAGATCAGCGGTCGGTGTAGGGGCGACGCGGTGCGTCGCCCGATTCATGCGGGACGATCCGATCACCCTCGCGGGCGACCCACCGGGTCGCCCCTACTCCTTGCGCGTCAGCACAACCGGCTCGGCGAAGACCTCGGTCTGCTTCAAGTGCGCGGCGAGCCAGTCCCTGATCGTGCGCGTCGGCGAGGTCAGCACCACGTTTCGCTTCGCGTCGAGGCCGTAGGCGAGCGGTCCGAGCCGCCCTCTCTCGCTGGCGTCGACGAACCAGTCGTAATTGAGCGCCGATACCTTCAGCGTCTTCTCCGCCGCCTCGATCCGGAAGGCCGAGTGCGCGGGCACCGAGACCGGGCTGGTTTCGACTCCGGCTTCAGCGCTCAAGTCGAGAAACGCCGCGCTCCCGATCGTGGTGCGGTACGCGCTGAACACCAACGCGCGATCGCCGTCCCGGTAGATCACCCGATACGACGTCCACGGCCCGTGCTCGAAGGTGACGGTGACGTTGTCTTCCGGGTTGAGCCAGGTGCCGAGCAGGTGCTCGTCGAATTCGATGGCGCCACGCTCGTAGAACGGCTGGAGGCTGACCACCAGGCACGAGGTCGAAACGAGCGCAGCCGCGGCAGCGGCGGCCGCTCCGGCGAGGGGGCGGTACGGGTGGCGGCGCTTCGGAGGACAAGTGGCGAACATGGTGCCGTGACGATCGGCGAGTTTCAGGAATATCACGATTCTTCAGCGTGCCCACACGACATTTCACCCGCTCAACGGGTATGGTATGCGCGTGACGTCCTGCTGATCTACCGACAGGAGGGACGGCGATGGAAGGCTGCCTGTTACTGACAATGGCGACGATTCTCGCCTTCGCGTTGGCCTGCGTCGTGATGGCGTTTCTCGGCTTCCGCCGCGCCAACGAGGCCCTCGGCCGAATCCGGGTACTCGAGGAGCGCCTCTCGGCGCTCAGCAGGCCCGTCGCCGCGGTGCTCAGCCGTCCGAAAGCTGGCGAGGCGGAAGTGGCGGTGCCGAGCGGACCCGCGCTGGCACCCTCGGCGCCGCCGGCGCGTCCGGCGGCAAGACCATCCGTCGCGGCACCGGCTGTGTCCCAGGTCAGCCCGGCGACGCCAGCTGCGCCTGCCGTGAGACATGGGACAGGCGACACGCTGGAAACCCAGATTGGCGGGAAGTGGTTCCTGGTCGTCGGCGCCATCGTGTTCGTGCTCGGCATCGGCTTCTTCGTGAAGATGGCGTTCGACAACCACTGGATCACCGAGACGGCCAGGGTCGTGATCGGTGGTGCCGTCGGTCTCGCGATGATTGGCGCCGGCGCGTGGTTCGTCCGCCGCGGATACGGCCTCTACGGCCAGATCCTGACGGGGGCCGGGTACGTCGCGATCTTCATCTCGCTCTACGCGGCGTATACGTTCTACGGCCTCATCGACAGGACGCCGGTCTTCATTGTCTTCGCCGCGACCGCAGCCGCTTCCGCCGTGTCCGCCGACCGATTCGCATCGCCGGGGCTCGCGTTGATGGCGGTCATCGGCGGGTTTCTCACGCCGTTTCTCGTCGGCGGCACAGTCGATTCGCAGGTCACGCTGCTCAGCTACGACGCCCTGCTCGTGGCCGGGACGATGTACCTGGCTCACAGGCGGAGCTGGCCGCTGCTGAACCTGGCGAGCTTCGCATTGACCGCGCTGACCTTCGCCGGCTGGGCCGAACGGTGGTACGCGCCGTGGAAGTACCTGCGCACCGAAGCCTTCCTCGTGCTCTTCTGCGCGATGTTCCTGTACGTGCTGCGGGAAGGCCGCAGGAAAGGCAACGAGACCGCGCGCCTTGTCGCCAACGCGCTCTGGGCAGGCCCCGTGATCTTCCACGTGGCTTCGTTCAACAACCTCAATCGACACTCGGAGGCGCTGCTGATCTATCTCACGGTGATGAGCGCGATCCTCTTGGCCGCGGCGGTTCGAGTCCGCCGGCCGTGGATTCGCCTCCTCGCGTGGCTCGCCTGCGTCGTTCCGTTCCTCGTGTGGTTCGGTCAACACACCGGTCCTGAGTGGCGGGTGGCGGGAGTGAGCGTGCTCGTTGCGTTGTACCTCATGCACCTGCTCGCGCAAGGTGAGCGGGTCGTGCGCCGGGGCGAGGAACCGGACCTTGTCGAGATCGCGATCTTCCATCTGAACGGGCTCGGCCTCTTCGACGGCCTCTACCTCCTGGTCGACAGGACGCTCGGAACCGGAACCGCGACAGTTGCTCTCGCGCTTGCGGCGTGGAGCGGCCTGCTGGCCCTGGCCAGCCGGCGGTTCAGCCGCGAGGCGCCCGCGCAGGGCCTCGCGCTGGCCTTCGGCATGGTGGGCTTCGCCGTCGGCATTCAGTTCGAGGACATGTGGGCGGCTGTGGGCTGGACGGCTGAGGCGACGGCGATCATCTGGGCCGCGCTGCTCATCCGGAAAGAGTGGATGCGCCTTGGCGGCGCGCTCCTGCTCGGCGTCGCGCTCGTCGGGTTCTTCAGCTCCGGGTTCTTCGACACGCCGGCCGGCTTTACCGTCGTAATGAACTCACGGGTCGGCTCCACGCTCGTCGTCGTCGCCCTGCTCTACCTGATGGCGTTCATCCACCGCGCGAGCGGCGGCCATCTCCAGGGTGGCGCCGGCACCGAGATCGCCGTCTTCGTGCTTGGCGCGAACCTCATCACCGTGATGCTCGTGACGGTGGAAATCACGTCGCACTTCCAGTTGCAGGCAGCCGAGGTCTCGACGGCTCTGCTGGCCCGCGGGATGTCGCTGTCGCTCGCGTGGGGGCTTTACGGCCTCGTGCTCGTCGTCGCGGGGATCATCCTGCGCTACCGGCCGATCCGCTACCTGGCGATCCTCCTGCTCGCGGTCACGGCCGCCAAGGTGCTCGTCGTCGATCTGTCGGAGCTCGGCGGCGTTTATCGCATCATGGGATTCATCGGGATGGGCGTGCTGCTGCTGGTGGGCTCGTACCTGTACCAGCGATTCAAGTCGGTGATAGTGGGTACGGAAGAATAGGAGGAAACGGTCGTGGTCGCGACGCTGAAGCATCGCGACGAACGGCGCCCCTGAAGGGGACGCCTTACGACTCGCCGTGTGTGCGTTCGTGTAGGGCGAGGGCTTCAGCCCCGCCGTACGCGCGGCCCTTCAGGGCCGTGCTAGATCATCGCGCCTTCGGGATACTGGAGCGCGAGGCGCAGCTCCTTCGCCACTGAATCGACCGTCGTCCCGCGGCCCCACGCGCCGTTGACCTCGAAGCGCAGGTCGCCGATCCGGTGGCCCCAGGGCGCGATGACGCGGCCGATCGCGCGGTAATCCGTGCGGTCGGCGTGTTCCTGATCGAGCCGGCGCACGACGTCGGGCGCCACGCGCACAAAGGCGCGGAGCGCGGTCGACGACTTGATCGCGTATTTCCGTCCGTTCCAGGCCGCGCCGAACACGACGGCAATCTGCTTGAAGTAGTTGACGAAGAACTTCTTCGCTTCCTCACGGAAGTCGGCCGTCCGCCTCGCGCCGCCAAACGCATCGGTCTGGAAGAGCCGCTTCAGCTCCTGCGCGAGCGGCGCCTGCGCCACGCTTCCACGCCCGACGCCGAGCAGCTTGATGTCGAGGTGGAGGGGCGAATCCTCGCGGTCGTTGAGCGCGCGGACCACGTCGTGAGCGGCCGCCAGGCTTTCGTCACGGTAGAGCTGCCGGCCCGAGAGGCTGACCAGGTGCGAGGCGTTGAGCCGGGTGTGCTTCGCGTTGATCGTCACGAACATCTGGACGATGTGGTCCTCGGCGAGCTGGTCGAAGATGACGGCGGGCACCGTGAACGACTCGGCGCCGAAGCGCTCGATGTCGGCGTGCATGGCGAGCAGCCGGTGCTGCCCGTCGATGGCCCGCAGGATGCCTTCGCGTTCGGGGACCTTCAGCGTCCCCAGGCTCGATTCGTCCTCGACGGGCGTG
The DNA here is from genome assembly GCA_963695795.1 of uncultured Acidobacteriota bacterium. GTDB lineage: Bacteria > Acidobacteriota > Vicinamibacteria > Vicinamibacterales > JAKQTR01 > CAVOHU01. The sequence goes on from CAVOHU010000008.1 coordinate 201,315, forward strand.
AACGTCAGCTTTTCGTCGCACGAGATGATCACGGCGCCCGGGATGGAGGGCAAATCCTTCGCCTGTCGGCATTGTTCGTAGTACTGGACCAGCTCGTCGATCTTCCGCCGGATGATGTGCCGCTGGTACGCCTTCTCGCTGGCCGCGATTCGCCGCTCCAGCAGGTCCCAATTGACCTTCGACACCGCTCCGGTGCGCTTGCGGCCCCGGACCGGCGGCTGCTGCTGGTCGCCGTAGTTGAGCACCTCGAAGCGGACCAGCTTGTCGATGTCAACGGCCGTCAACGATGCCTGGTAGAACTGAACGCCGAATTGCTGCATCCGGATCGCAGACACACTGATCATGGAAGTTCCTGCTGCTTGGAGCGGTCCACCCGCGACTGCTTCCACAGTACCCCATGGAAGATGGCCGATTCTACGGCCCGTTTCCGACAATCTCAATCGCAAATTGGCCTGGAGTCCGTTCCGCCCGCTCTCTTCCGGATCGGGCTTGCCTGCCGTCGGCTGACGGCGAGACGGCCCACGGCCGGTTCTTGCGTCTCTAACTAGCTTAAAACAAAGACCTTTCAGATACATTCGGCCCCGGCTTGACGCCTGGATGGCTGGGGGCTGACAATTCTCATCGACCCCCGGGGGAGAACTCCTATGTCACGACGTCGAACCGTCACGGCCTTGGGTTTGCTCACAATCGCGCTTGGGGCGTGCGGGGGTTCGTCACAATCACCCGCCGACCAGGCCAAGTCCGCCGCGCCCGCCTCACCGGCCAGGCCGGTACGGGACATTCTCAAGGAGATGGACGACCATTTCGCCCGGGTCCGCGAGATCGAGGAGGCGGTCATCAGGGGCGACATCGAGGCCGTGAAGGTCCCGGCGAAGACCATCGCCGCGTTGCCTCAGGCCTCCGGCCTGCCGGCGGAATCGGACGAGCGGGTGGTGGAGATGAAGCGATCGGCCGACGCGGTTGCCGCAGCGGTCACCGTCGCGAACGCCGCCACGGCGACCGCCGCCATGGTCGCGATCTGCGGAACCTGCCATGCAGATTCGAAGGTCCTGCCGAAGTTCCCGACACTGTTTCCGCCCGTCATGATTCCAGGACCGCGGAGCCACATGCGGATGCATCAATACGCGGCCGATCTCCTCTACCAGGGCCTGGCGCAGCCATCGGAAGACATGTGGAAGAAAGGCGCGGAGGCGATGAGGTCGTCGCCGCTCTCGCTGCGCGAATTCCGGCCGGACGCGGGGGTGACGGGCGAGGTTCACGCCTTCGAACTCCGGGTCCACGAGATCGCCGATCGCGCGATGAAGGCGGCCGACCGCGCCGCAAAGGTGGCGATTTACGGCGAGGTGATCGGCGGCTGTTCGTCGTGCCATGGGCTCCACGGCCGCGTGTTCGGGCCGGGGCTGCCGAAGTCGTCCGCGACTGGGAACTAGGTTGGGCTGGAGGCCCTTCGACTCGGCCCACTTTCGTGCGAGGGCCTCGCTCAGGGCAGGCCGGAGGCTCGGGGGCCGGGAGGAACCGGTTGAAGATCGCGACGTGGAACGTGAACGGCATCCGGGCGCGTTGCGTCCAGGTGATGGAGTGGCTCGCGACGGAAAAGCCTGACATCGCGTGCCTGCAGGAGCTCAAGGCGGCGCCGGACCAGGTCCCGCCCGATCTACTGAATCTCGAGGATTACTGGGCGTACTGGCACGGCGCGAAAGCGTATTCCGGTGTCGCGCTGCTCGTCGCGAAGCGTGTCGCGCCGGATCGGCCGGCCTTCACCCATCCTCAGTTCGATCACGAGACGCGGATCGTCGTGACGGAGGTCGGCGGCCTTTCGGTGGCTTCCGTCTACGTGCCGAACGGCGGCAAGGAGTTCGCTCCCAAGATCGCGTTCCTCGAAGCGCTGGCGGAACTGGCGGGCGCGCACGCGGGCGCGAAGAAACCTCTCGTCATCTGCGGCGATCTCAACGTCGCTCACCGGGACATCGACGTGCACCCGAAGGAACGGAAGCCGACGGCGATCGGCCAGTTGCCCGAAGAGCGTGCACTCTTCGATCGGCTCCTCTCGCAGAGCCTCGTGGACGTCGGAAGACGCCTGAATCCGTCCGACGAGGCCTATTTCACCTGGTGGGCCCCCTGGCGTGGCCTGCGGCAGCGCAATATCGGGTGGCGGCTGGACTACGTGCTCGCCACACCCGAGCTCGCCGGTACGGCGACGGCGTGTCCGGCCTACCGCGAGGTGGGCACGAGCGACCACGGCCCCGTGGTCGCGACCTTCAAGTAGCACGCGCGCAGCAAGCAGTTAGAATAGTCGCCATGCAGATGGTGTCGCGTCGCGCCGGAGTGTCTATTTGCGCCGGAGTGTCGCTTGGCGCCGTCCTGGCGCTCTCCGCGCCCGTCTCGGCGCAGGTTGCCCACGCGCCGCGGAGAGCCTCCGCGCCGCACGTGACCGTCGAACTCATCGCTGACCGGGAGACGATTGGACCGGGCGGGCCGGCGCGGCTCGGGATCAGGTTCGATCTCGATCCGCACTGGCACATCTACTGGCAGAACCCGGGCGAGTCGGGCAACCCTCCGCAGGTCGCATGGAGCGTGTCGAGCGGCCTTAGCCTCGGCGCCATCGAATGGCCCGTGCCCGAGCGAATCGATTCCGGCGGCATCATCAGCTACGGCTACACCGGCATCGCCGTGCTCCCGGTGGAACTAAAGGCCGCGGCGGGGAGCCACCCGGCTTCGCCGGCAAGGATCGATGCGAGCATCAAGTGGCTCGTCTGCAAGGATATGTGTGTGCCGGGCACCGCGCGAATCGGATTGACGCTGCCCCTTCCGGATGCCGATCGCGCGATGGTCGCGACCTGGCGCAGCGCACTCGACCTGGCTCAGAGCCTCGTGCCGAAGCCGGCGCCGTCGGCCTGGCGGGCGACGGCGCGAGTGGAGTCCTCGGCATTCATCATCGATCTCCACACCGGGGACAATCCTGCCGGCGGCCTGTTCTTTCCGCTCGATGCCGGCCAGATCGAAGAGTCGGGCCCGGCCCAGGTCTCGCCGATTCCCGGCGGGCTGAGATTCAGGTTGAACCGATCCGAACAACTGGCCAAGGATCCCCTTACGCTTCGTGGCGTCGTGTCGCTGCCCGGGCGGCCCGCGTACATCGTTACGGTTCCCGTACTCCCTCGGTCCGGAGGGAAATGACGGAGCAGGCCATGACACGGTGGACGATTCGCACATCGCTGCTGGCGTTCGTGCTCCTCGTCGGCCCCGCGGTCCTGGACGCCGCGAAAGTCGGCGCTCCCGCCCCGCTATTCACGGCCAAGGACTCGTCAGGCAAGATCGTGCGGCTCGCCGACCTCAAGGACCGATGGGTCGTGCTCGAGTGGCACAACCAGGGCTGCCCGTACGTCAAGAAGCACTACGACACCGGGAACATGCAGAAGCTGCAGCGGGCCTGGACTGCCAGGAGCGTCGTGTGGCTCACGGTGATCTCGTCGGCGCCGGGGATGCAAGGATACGTCGCGGCCGAGGAGGCGAATGCGTACGTCAAGGCGCACGATGCAGCGCCGACCTCCGTGCTGCTCGATCCGTCGGGCGAGCTTGGCCACCTGTATGACGCGCTGACCACCCCGCACATGTTCGTGATCAATCCGAAGGGCATCCTGATCTACAACGGCGCCATCGACAACAAGCCGACCACTGAACAGGCTGACGTCGCCACCGCGGTCAACTACGTGGCGAACGCGCTGGCAGAGGCCATGGCCGGCAAGCCCGTGACGACGCCCTCCTCGAGGCCATACGGCTGTTCGGTCAAGTACTCGGGGCCGGGGAAGCAGCCCCGTTCCCGTAGGCCGGGTCTTTAGACCCGGCTCGTCGTCGGGTCTGACCGCCTCCGCCAAGGCTGCGGCGGTCCGCCGAAGCACGTGCGTAGGCGGAAGACCCGACCTACGAGATGCCAGCATTCGACTGTTATGACCACCACTCTGGTAATCGTTCGCCTCGCGCTCGCGGCGATGGTGGCGATCGGGTTCATCGCCTCGGTTCCTCATCCGAGCGCCCAGGCCCAGCCGCCTCAGGATGCGAAATATCTCAATCCGGACCTGTCCATCGCCGATCGAGTCCGCGATCTCGTGTCCCGGATGACGCTCGAGGAGAAGGTCAGCCAGCTTCAGCACGGGGCCCGGGCGATCGAGCGGCTCGGCGTGCCGGCCTACAACTGGTGGAACGAAGGGCTGCACGGCGTCGCGCGTGCCGGCCGGGCGACGGTCTTCCCGCAAGCCATCGGCCTCGCGGCGACGTGGAACGCGGCGCTCATGAACCGGATCGCCGCGGCGATTTCCGACGAGGCGCGGGCGAAGCACCACGAGTTCGTCCGGCGCGGTCAGCACGGTCTCTACCAGGGACTCACCTTCTGGTCGCCCAACATCAACATCTTCCGCGACCCGCGCTGGGGCCGCGGCATGGAAACCTACGGCGAGGATCCGTACCTGGTGGGCCGGCTGGCCGTCGCGTTCGTCAAGGGGATGCAGGGCGACGACGCCGTTTACCTCAAGACCGTTGCAACGCCGAAGCACTTCGCCGTGCACAGCGGCCCCGAATCCGAGCGCCACGTCTTCGATGCCGTCGTTGATCCGCGCGACCTTCGCGATACCTACCTCGCGCAGTTCGAGATGGCGGTGCGCGAGGGCGGCGCGTTTTCAGTGATGTGCGCGTACAACCGGTACCTCGGCGAACCCGCCTGCGCGAGCCCGGCGCTGCTCGAGACGATCCTGCGCAGGGAGTGGGGCTTCGGCGGATACGTCGTGTCCGATTGCGGGGCGATTGACGACATCTCGATGACCCACAAGCTGGTCAAGACGCCGGCCGAGGCGTCGGCGATCTCGCTCAAGGCCGGTTGCGACCTGAGTTGCGGCACCACCTACGCGGCCCTGGCTGATGCCGTGAAGCAGGGCCTCGTGAACGAGCGCGACCTCGATGTGTCGCTCGAACGCCTCTTCACCGCGCGCGTCCGGCTCGGGATGTTCGATTCGCCCGCGCGCGTCCGCTACGCGCAGACGCCCATCACCGTCGTCGATCGGCCCGAGCACCAGTCGCTCGCGCTCGAGGCCGCACGGCAGTCGATCGTTCTGCTCAAGAACGAGCCTCGCGTGTTGCCGCTGCGCAAGAACGCCGGGACCATCGCCGTCATCGGACCCAACGCGGACGATGAGGAAGTGCTGCTGGGGAACTACAACGGAACGCCGACGAAGAGCGTGACGATCCTGGAAGGCATTCGCAGGAAGGTGGGCACCTCGTCGAAGGTGCTCTTTGCGCAGGGCGCGGACTGGGCGGACGGCGTCTCATCGTTCGATGTGGTGCCGGCCTCCGCGCTCAGAACAACCGAGAGCGGGCGGGCCGTCCAGGGCCTGACCGGCGAGTATTTCAATCCCGGCCAGGCCGTCACCGCGCAGAAGGGGCTGTCGTGGGACTCGGCGACGCTCCGGTTTCCCGATCTCGCCGGCCAGCCCGTCTTCACGCGCATCGACGCCACGCTCGACAAGCATTGGTTCGATGCTGCCCCCGATCCGCGCCTGCCGGAGGATGGGTTTGCTATCCGGTGGACCGGCGAGCTGGTGCCGCCAGTGACGGGCAGCTACCAGCTTGGCGGCTATGGCCTCACCGGATTCCGGTTGTATCTCGACGACAAGCTCCTCATCGAGTTCAGGAGCAATCACGAGCCGTCGAAGAAGTCCAAGCGCGTCGATCTCGAAGCGGGAAAGGCCCGCCGCATTCGCGTGGAGTACTTCGATCGGAGCGCGGACGCGCGGTTTCAGTTGCTGTGGACCCGGCCGGATCGCCAGCTTCAGGAGCACGCCCTCTCGATCGCGAAACAGGCGGACGTGATTGTCGCCGTGATGGGACTATCGCCGCGGCTCGAGGGCGAGGAGATGGAAGTCCCGGTCGCAGGCTTCAAGGGCGGCGATCGTCTGACGCTCGATCTGCCCGCGGCGCAGCAGCAATTGCTGGAGAGGTTCACGGCATTCGGGAAGCCCGTCGTGCTCGTGTTGGTGAACGGCAGCGCGGTTGCCGTGAACTGGGCGTCCGATCACGTGCCGGCAATCCTCGAGGCCTGGTATCCCGGTCAGGCCGCGGGAACGGCGAGTGGCCGACGTGCTGTTCGGCGATGTGAGCCCGGGCGGACGGCTGCCGGTGACCTTCTACAAGTCGGTCGACGACATCCCCGTGTTTTCCGACTATCGAATGGCCGGCCGAACCTACCGGTACTTCAAGGGCGAGCCGCTGTACCCGTTCGGCTTCGGCCTGAGCTACACCCGTTTCGCCTACCGGGATCTCGTGGTTCCTGCCTCGGCGCCAGGCGGGCAGGATATTGCGGTGTCGATCGAAGTCGAAAACGCCGGGAAGGTTCGGGGCGACGAGGTCGTCCAGCTGTATGTCACGCACCTGAAGTCGTCAGTGCCGGTTCCGATTCGATCGCTCGAAGGCTTCGAGCGGGTGACGCTCGATCCGGGCGAACGGCGGACGGTGCGCTTCACTCTCGCTCCGCGCCAGCTCTCGGTGACCGCCGATGACGGGCACCGGTCTGTCGAGCCGGGTGGAGTCGAGATCGCCGTCGGCGGCAAGCAGCCTGGGTTCACCGGTCGCGCCGACGCGTCGACGACGCAGGTCCTGAAGGCGCGTATGGAGATCACCGGGGGCATCGTCTGGACGAAGTAGGGGCGACCCGATGGGTCGCCCGCGTCGTCAATATACGAATTCCCTCACGTCGTAGACCGCCATGTGCGGCGGCGGGCCCGCGAAGGTCAGGCCCGATCGAATCGCCTGTTCCTGGGCGCGCCGTTCGGCAGATGTGAGGGGCCGGATATTCTCCGCCTGCGCCACGAGCGGATAGCTCGTGCCGGGAACCTCCACGAGCTCGCTGAAATAGAGCAGGTCCTGCGCGTCGAGTCGCATGTCGTTCAGCGCCGCTATCGTGTCGCGCACGTGGGCCTCGCCGAACCTGGCGCCGCCGAGGCCGATCATCACGATGATGCCGAGCCTGACGCCGGCCGCCTTGACGGCGCGCGCGGTTTCGACTGCGTCGCGCGAGGTCCCAGGCTTGCGCACGAACTCGAGGAGTGCGTCGTTGCCGGACTCGAGGCCGATGTAGACGCGGCGCAGGCCAAGCGTTCGCAGCTCCTCGTAGTCGGCGAACGATTTCTTCTGCCCGGTGAACCCGTCGACAAACGCGCAAACGCCCGCGCCTCGAACGGCTTCGCGTGCGGCCAATCGCTCGAACATCGGCCGCAAACGCGCCATCGGGACCGCCAGCGCATTCGCCGCGCCCAGAAATACCCCGCGCCTTCGCAGCCGGGCGGAGCCGCCCAGGAACGAGTAGACGGCCTCGACGTGCCGATCGAACTCGTCGATCGTCTTCACGCGGTAGCCGTCGTGATAGAGATCGCAGAACGTGCAGGTGTTGAACGAACAGCCCTCCGTCGCCTGGACGACGACGGAGAGATACTGATCGGGCGGGAGAATGCCGAGGGGCCGGTAGATCCGCGCGAACTCGGCCGCGTCGGCGCACGCCCTGGACGCATCGAACGCCGCAGCTTCGGCGAGGCGCTGGCGGACCTCGTCGAGCGCGGCCGATTCCGGCTGCTCTTCCCACGCGAAGCGGCCGTCCTCGATCGCCTCCACGACCCCTCTGATTTCCCCGGCCGCACGCTCGACGAGCGCGTCCGCCTCGGCCGGCGGCACGCTGCGCCGCATGATCGAGGAGTGGTCCTTCCACTTCTCCAGCACGAATCCGCCGAGGCCCCGCCGGAACGTGTGGTCGTCACGGTAGATGCTGTAGAGACGTCCCGCCGCGTCGTAGGCCGCGACGAAGTGGTCGTCGATCATGACGGCCGACGAGTCGCGCCTTGACGCTGATGACGAACGACGAGCCGGCCGTACGGCCGCGGAGGACCATTGGGAGAAGTATAGTGAAGGACGAAGCAGACCTCCGGGCTTCGGGCTTCAGGCTCAAGGCCGTGCCGGAGTAGTTGGACCCACTGGACCAATGGCCCACAGCCGCATTTCCACCGTTTTCCTGGATGCCGGCGGGGTTCTCGTCTTCCCGAACTGGAAGCTCGTCAGCGAGGCGCTCGCGCGACACGGAGTCATCGTCGAGCCGTCCCGGCTCGAGTCGGCCGACCCGGCCACCAAGCGCGCGCTCGACCACTCGCCAACGATCAAGAAGACCAACGACGACGAGCGCGGCTTTCTCTATTTCGACCTGATACTCAAGCACGCCGGAATCGTGCCGGGACCGGCGACAGACGCGGCGCTCGCCGAGTTGAGCATCTATCACCGTCGCTTCGGCCTCTGGGATTACGTGCCGGATCACGTCGGGCCCGCGCTGCAGCGCCTGCGTCAGGCCGGGCACCAGCTCGTGGTCGTCTCCAACTCCAACGGCACGCTCCGCGCGATGCTCGAACGCGCCGGGCTCGCGGCGTTTTTCGATCTCGTCATCGACTCGGGTGAAGAGGGCGTCGAGAAACCCGACCCGCGCATCTTCCAGCGCGCGATCGAGCGATCCCGTGCTTCGGTTGAGACGACGATCCATGCCGGCGATCTATACGAGATCGACGTCGTCGGCGCGCGAGCCGCCGGACTGAGAGCGGTGCTCATCGATGCCGCCGGGCTGTATGAAGGGGTAGACTGTCCGCGCGTTCGGTCGCTCGACGAGTTCGTGGACGGCGTGATCGGCGGGAGATTCTGACATGCCGGATCGTCGTCGCGGCGACCCGATGGGTCGCCCGAGCAAGGAGCGGAATCGATGAATCGCGTTCGATATTTCGTGCTCGTGCTCGTGGTGCTGAGCCTCACCGCAATCATCCATCCAGCGCCCATCGTGGCCCAGGCGCCCGCGCCAGCGGCGGCCTCCGCCGTGTTGCTGAAGCCCGCGAGGGTCTTCACCGCCACCGATCAGCAGGCGCACGAGGGCTGGGTCGTCCTGGTGACGGGCAACCGGATCGCGGCGGTCGGCGCCGCGCCCGACGTGAAGATCCCGCCGGGCGCCCGAACCGTCGAGCTCCCGGGCGCGACGCTGATGCCAGGGCTCATCGACGCCCACTCGCACATCTTCCTGCACCCGTACAACGAAGCGCTCTGGAACGATCAGGTGCTCAAGGAAGACCTCGCGTACCGGACCATCGCCGCGGTGCTGCACTGCGAATGGACGTTGATGGCCGGCTTCACGTCGCTCCGCGATCTGGGCACCGAAGGCGCGGAGTACGCGGACGTACAGGTGAAGAGGGCGATCAACGAGGGCAGGATCCCCGGGCCGCGCCTCCAGGTCGCCACCAAAGCGATCGTCGCCACCGGCAGCTACGGGCCGGGTCCAGCCGGGTTCGCGTCTAACTTCATCACGCCCAAGGGCGCGCAGGAAGTCAGCGGCGCCGACCAGATGCTGTGGGCCGTGCGCGATCAGATCGGCCACGGCGCCGACTGGGTCAAGCTCTACGCCGACTACCGCCGCGGGCCGGGCGGCGGCACGGTGCCGACGCTCACCCAGGCGGAAATGAAGGTTGCGGTCGACGAGGCGAAGAGCGCGGGTCGCCCGGTTTCGGTCCACGCGAGCACGTCCGAGGGAATCAAGCGGTCCGTCCTTGCCGGCGCGGATACGATCGAGCACGGATACAGCGCCAACGAGGAAGTCCTCAAGCTGATGGCCGAGAAGGGAGTCGTGCTGTTTCCGACGCTGGCCGCGCAGGAAGCCTCCTCGATCTACAACCAGGGTTACAAGCCCGGCGTCTCGCAGCCGACGCGCAGCATGGAAGAAGGCAAGCGCACGTTCCAGAATGCGCTCAAGCTCGGCGTGATCGTCGGCCTCGGGAGCGACGTCGGCGTGTTCGCGCACGGGACCAACGCGCGCGAGATCGAGCTGATGGTCGACTACGGCATGACGCCGGCGCAGGCGCTCATCGCGGCAACCTCTGTCAACGCGAAGTCCATGGGCTGGGCCGACCGTGTCGGCCAGATCCGCACGGGGCTCCTCGCGGACCTGGTCGCGGTCGAAGGCGACCCGACGACGAACATCAAGGCCTGCCGCGCCGTGAAGTTCGTGATGAAGGACGGGAAAATCTACAAGCAGTAGGCAACAGGCGACAGGCTTCGGGCTTCAGGCCTTGCCCGACGTCACGCTGCGATCGAGCCGAAGGCCGGCCTTGTCTGACGCCTGTCGCCGCGCGCATCCGGGTCAGCCGACACGGCCTCCAGCTCCCGGCCCGTCGTCGCGGCGAGGAGGGCGAACATGTCGCGTGCGGCGACGCGTCGCGTGCTGACTCTGGCGCTGGCGATGTTCTGCCTCGTCGGCGCGGGCGCCCAGTTTCCGCCGCCTGGCTACGATCGGCCGAGAGACGGCCCCTATCCGGACACGCTCGAGTTCCTGCTGAGGGCGCTCGATCTCGACTACACACGCCTGCCTGGCGGCATGCCGACTCTCAAGTTCTGGAACTACGACTACGAGAACAACGCCGATCTGTTCGCGATCGCGTTCTACTACAGAGACCCCAACGATTCGAACCGCATGCTGGACACGCTCGAGGTCATCGTCCTCGACAAGGCGACGGGAACGTGGAAGCGGCGGGCGTTCGACGCGGAGCACATGGCGGGGCTGTTCAAAACGGCGGATCCCGGGCCGGGTCCTGGCAGCGTCATGAACGTCTGGCACACGAGGCGTTATCTCCTCATCGATACGCACCTGACGCCGTCGGCGGGAACCATCATCGTCCTCACGAGGGCCCTGGAGCCGACCGCCATGCTCTACGGCTGGACGCTCTTCACGCTCGCCAACGAGTCTATCGTCTATCACGCGAGCAACATGCACTTCGCGCCGACGCACGACCTGAACGTTCGGATGTACGACCCGAGATCGGGCAAGACCCGGACGATCTATCCGACGAAGCCGTACGATCCGCCTCGCCGTGAGTTCATCGAGCTGACGCGGAAGGCCTACGCCCGGTATGGAGACGACTGGTTCAGGCAGCACAACCACCACAAGGACGCTGAGCAGTTCAACAGCCGGTGGGGTCAACTCTGGATCGTCGACGAGCGCACGAACGCCATGGCGTTCAGCGGTGATGTTCGGGTTGGCACCCGACCGCGGTATGCCCGACTCACCCGACACGGTCGTACCGCAGCAGGAAATAGCCGTTGCGTGCCGGAACATTCAGGCGATCGACCGCGTCACGTGCCGGGAAACGCCGTTCACGACACTCCGCTCCGCGCATCCCGATCTGACGGACCAGGAGCTTCTGGGAATCGCCGCCCGCAGGTAACCACAGGCACCGGCCGCCAGCCGTTATTTGACCGCAATCCTCGCCCAGTCCCAGCCTTCGAGCCCGCGGTGGTTGACCGCCTTCGTGGAGGGCAGCGGCGAGGCGCGGAAGGACAAGGCCGCCAAGGGTGCCACAGCCAGGACGCCGTGGATTCGGGCCGTCCGGCCGTCCGTGCGACCGTTCTGGCATAGCGATTAGGCAAGAATTGACATCCCCAGGCATACGATAGTAGATACTTCATATGCGAACGACGCTCGATCTTCCCGAAGATCTCGTGAACGAAGCGCGGCGGGCACTGGGGTTCAAGTCGAAGACCGACACCGTGGTGCTCGCGCTCCGCGAACTGGTCAGGCGCCGCCGTCTCGAAGAGCTGAAGTCGCTCTTCGGGCACGTGCGGCTCGACATCGACGTCCCGAAATCGCGGCGTCGGCGGGCCGGGGCCCGCGCGTGATCGTCGTCGACACGTCTGTTTGGGTGCGCGTGCTGCGCAAAGCGCCGTGCCGCGAGGCCGCGGTGCTCGAGTCGCTCGTCGACGCGGATGAGGTCGCGTTGGCCGTACCGGTGAGGATCGAAATCCTCTCCGGCGCCTCCGAGCGCGATCGGCGGCGGCTCAGGCGCTCGCTCTCGGCGCTTCCTGTGCTGTACCCGACCGACGACACCTGGCGCGTGATCGACGACTGGATCGACCGTGCGGGCCGATCGGGTGAGCACTTCGGCGTGGGAGACTATCTCATCGCGGCGATCGCGCACGAAGCGGAGGCGCTCGTCTGGTCGCTCGACGGCGACTTTCGGCGAATGGCGGCGCTGAGCTTCGTCGGCTTGTACGAACCCTGAGTCCCGATCCGGCGATCCGACAAGGTGATGCCGGCCCCCAGCCCGTTACTTGACCTCCACCCTCGCCCAATCCCAGCCCTCGAGCCCACGCTGGTTGACCGCTTTCACCGACACGATGGTTCCGGGCTCTACGCCGGGAATCGACGCCGTCGGAACAGCCACGTTCATCCGGCCCTTGAGCGGGCTGCCCGCCGGTCCGAACGCGACGATATAGCCGCGCACGCCCTTCTCCGGGCTCGGCGTCCACTCGATCGTCGCCGTCTTCCCTCCGTACTTCGTCACCTTCACACCGGTCAGCCGCGATGGACTCGAGGCGAGGAGCATGATGCTCGCTGCCGTCACCTTCGCGGTCTCGGCTACCTGCTGGTGATTGACGTATTCGAGCATGTCGGTCGGCTGGTGGTAATGCGGGCTGCTGAGCACCGGGTACGACCCGATGCCGCCGACGATGTCCCCATACGCTTCGTAGTAGGCCGCCGCGTCGGTGGATTTGTAGTAGAGCGCGTCGTAGGTGATGAGCTTCGTGAAGAACGAGGCGCCGTGCTGCAGGTCGCGGATCCCGGCATTCGAGTACCGGATCGTGTTGTCGAGGTGCTCGTCGTTGGCCCAGCCCACCATGTCGTTGTTGAGCGCGCCGGCGATCTTCATCCCGGATTCCTTCGCGCGCCGCACGAATTCGCGGCTCCCGAGCAGTCCGGCTTCCTCCCCGGTGAATGACGCGAACACGATGGTCGCCGGCATCGGCCGCTTCGCCAGCACTCGCGCCACCTCCAGCAACGCCACGGTCCCCGAGCTGTTGTCATCGGCGCCCGGGCTGACGACGTTCGAATCGTAGTGGCTGCTGACGACATACACGAGGTCCGGGTTTTCCGTGCCGCGAAGCGTGGCGACGATGTTCGCGGACTTCCCGCCCAGCGCGCCGCGCGGCTCGAACCACTGGTACTCGGGCTTGTAGCCGAACGACTGATAGGTGTTGAAGAGGTAGTCACCGGCGAGCTTGTTCCCCGGGCGCGAGATGTGCTTCGAATCGAAGCTGATGAGCGTCTGCTCGTAACCGAAGATGCGCGAGGTGGAGACCTCGGAGACGACCTTGCGCACCTCCGACGCGATCGGGGCGTACATCTTCTCGCCCCTTGCGCGCAGGTCCTGCTCGGCGGCGAGATTGGTCTTCAGGCGGGCGAGCACCTCGTCGCGGTTGACCTTGCGGTCGAGCGCGACGAGGTAGATGCCGCGTTCGGGCGACACGGTGTCGCCGTCGCGCTCGGCACCGACGAGGGTCTGCCTGCCATCGGCGCTCGCGACCCAGGTGTACTCGGGCGCAATCGTCCTGATCGTGTTGTTGTGAAAGAGCCTCGTGCGCTCGAGCGTCCGCAGGTCGATGAGGGATGACCGCATGTGCCGGCCTTCGCCCGCGGCAACCAGGAGCACGTCCTTCGACACGAAGCGCGGCTGGATGTCGTGCTGGATGTCGCGCGTCGCGCGAGTCTCGCCGGACCCGTCGCGGTTGACGACGAAGATCTCCCAGTCGTCCTTCGGCATCTGCTGGAACGCGATGCGCGCGCCATCCGGCGAGAGGCCGGGCGCGATGAGACGGTCGCGCGTCTTGCGGGCCGCCGCGGCCTGACCGCCGAGCGGTCCGACCATCAGCGACGTCTCGTCGCCGCTTCGAGCGAGGTACGCCAGCGTTGAGCCGTCCGCCGAAAGTACCGGCGACGTTCCGTTGATCGTCGTCGCGGCGCCCGACGCGATCTCGAGCACGGCAAACGAAGCGGCCTGGCCGGCGCCGCCTCCTCGTCCCTGGCCCGCTGCGGGAGTCTGGCCTTGAGCGGGCGCTGCCTGCGCGCCTCGCCCGGCCTCCGCTCCTCGACCGGCCTGTGCGCCGCGCCCGGTGGGCGCGTCACCAGTCTGCCCGGCGGGAGCGCGGAACGGATTGTTCGCCGGAATCGCGTAGAGGAGGAACTTCCCTTTCGGATCGACGACGAGCGACGCCTTGAAACCGCCCTCGAGCGAAACGGCTTGTGGACTGCCGCCCTGCACCGGGATCGCGTAGACGTCGTTTCGCGACGGGTCGTTGTCCTTTCCGCCGATGAAGAACACGGCCTGGCCGTCGGCCGAAAATGCCGGCGCTGATTTCAGGAGGCCGATCGTCGGCAGGATCTGCTCGCCTCCGGTGGCGAGGTCGCGAAGGACGAAGTCGACATACTTCATCTGCAGCCACGTCACCATCTGCTGCCCTCCCCGCCCTCCGCCCTGGGCGCCGGCCTTGTCGGCCTCTGCCTGCGCCTGCGTCAACTCGTCGCTCTTCTGGGGGTGCATGTAGACGATGCGGTCGCCGGAGGGCGAAAACGCCAGGTTGAACCCGGCGAGCTTCGCGATCACCTTCATCCCGTCCGCGGGGCTCACGATCGTCGTGACCCGGTTCGCGCCGCTGCCCGATTCATATGCGACCCGTCGCCCGTCCGGGCTGAAGCGCGCGTTGAGGCCGTCGGGCGTAATTTCCGCCGTCTGGAAGAGCTCGCCCGTCTGGAGCGCGATCCGCTCCAGGTATGCGTTTCCATCAGGCTGCTGGAGGAGGCTGATGTAGCCCGTCAACGCGGCGGGGTAATCTCCCCGCGCCCACGCGTCTGTGGCGGTATCGAAGTCCACGGGCGCGGTGGGCGGTCGCTGGCCGGCGAGCGTTGTGGCGAGGAGCAGACAGACACCGAGCGTTCCGAGAATGCGAATTGACTTCATGGGTGATGCCTCAGGTAGAGAAGGCAGAGTATAGCGCGGATGAAACAGACGGCTGGCGGGTACCGTGAATGTAGAGGCTGCGTGTGTTGCTCCGCGGTCCCGCTCGCGCTCGCCGGCAAAGTGCATCTCCGGGGTGCTGTCGGCAGAAGGGCTGGGTCCCCAACCCAGCCCGGATTTCGGCCCCTGCGACGCACTTTGCAGACTACCGCCCTCGGCTCGGCGCAAGGGCCCGCGGCACAGCACATCGCAGCCTCTTCACCGAGGTCCAATCGTCGTGTGCTGAAGGCCGGCTATCCTTGCCGTTGCTGCATCCTCGCCCAGCTGTCCTTGAGCGGCACGGTGCGGTTGAACACGAGGGCGCCCGGCTTCGAATCGGCATCGACGGAGAAATACCCGATCCGTTCGAATTGGAAATGGTCGCCGGGCTTCGCGCGGGTGAGCGAGGGTTCGACCGGGCAGGTGAGCACTTCGAGCGACTTAGGATTGAGCGAGGTTCGCCAGTTGCCGCCGTCCTCCTCGTCGCCCGGCGTCGGGTTGAGGAACAGCCGATCGTAGAGCCGGACCTCGGCCGAGATGGCGTGCGCGGCGGACACCCAGTGAACGGTCGCCTTGACCTTCCGCCCGTCCGGCGCGTTGCCGTCGCGCGTCGCCGGATCGTGGGTGCAGCGCAGCTCGACGATTGCGCCCGCGGCGTCCTTCACCACGCGCTGGCACGTGACGAGGTAGGTGCCGCGCAGCCTAACCTCGCGCCCAGGCGCGAGCCGGAAGAACTTCTTCGGCGGGTCCTCCATGAAGTCGTCGCGCTCGATGAAGATCTCGCGCGAGAAGGGCACCGAGCGGACACCCTCCGCCGGGGCCTCGGGATTGACCGGAATCTCGATCTGGTCGACCTGGCCTTCGGGGAAGTTCTCGATGACGACCTTCAGCGGCCTCAGCACGGCCATCGCGCGGGGGGCCCGGCGGTTCAGGTCGTCACGCACGGCGTCCTCGAGCAGCGCGACATCCACGAGGTTCTCGCGCTTGGCGACGCCGATCCGCTGGCAGAAGTCGCGAATCGCCTCCGGCGTGTAGCCCCGCCTCCGCAGCCCCGAGATCGTCGGCATCCTCGGGTCGTCCCACCCGCCGACGACGCCTTCCTGCACGAGCGAGAGCAGGCGCCGCTTGCTCATCACCGTGTAGGTCAGGTTGAGGCGCGCGAATTCGATCTGGCGGGGCCGGCTCGGCACCGGAAGATTCTCGACGCACCAGTCGTAGAGCGGGCGGTGATCCTCGAACTCGAGCGTGCAGAGCGAGTGAGTGATGCCTTCAATCGCGTCCGAGATCGCGTGCGCGTAGTCGTACATCGGGTAGATGCACCACGTGTCGCCGGTCCGGTGATGCCTCGCGCGGCGGATCCGGAACAGCGTGGGGTCGCGCAGGTTGATGTTCGGCGACGCCATGTCGATCTTCGCGCGGAGAATCAGGCTGCCGTCGGCGAACTCGCCCGCGCGCATCCGGCGGAACAGATCCAGGCTCTCCTGCGGGGACCGGTTCCGGTGCGGGCTCTCCTTGCCGGGCTCGGTCAGCGTTCCCCGATGCTGCCGGATCTCCTCGGCCGTCGAGGCATCGACATACGCCTTACCCGCCTCAATCAACATCTCGCCGTATTTGTAAAGCTGCTCGAAGTAGTCGGACGCGTAATACTCCCGGTCGTCCCAGTCGTAGCCGAGCCACCGCACGTCGTCCTTGATGGCGTCCACGTACTCGACGTCTTCCTTGGTCGGGTTCGTGTCGTCGAAGCGCAGGTTGCATTTGCCCTTGTTCTCGAGCGCGACGCCGAAATTGAGCGTGATCGACTTCGCGTGGCCGATGTGCAGATAACCGTTCGGCTCCGGCGGAAAGCGCGTCGCGACCCGCCCGCCGTGCTTGTTGGTCCGGATGTCCTCGGCGACGATCGCGCGGATGAAGTCGAGCGGCTGCGGCTCGGGTGCGCCGGCGGCCCCGGGACGTTCTCGTTCGTCGTGACCCATTCGGAGATTGTACATAAACGGCGTGCCGGGCAGCCGGGCCTGGCCTCCCGACACTATAATTTCCGGCTGACCGTCAGCGTCTCCCTCCAGCCCCGCGGAGGCCATCCCGTGATCACTTTTCGCAGACTCGCGCTCTTGCTGCTCGCCGTCCTCGTGGCCGGCCCGGCGTTCCTCGTTGGCCAGCCGGCCGGGTTCGACGAGTCGTTCTTCGATCGCCTGGCATGGCGCAACCTCGGCCCGTTCCGCGCAGGCGGGTGGACGACCGATGTCGCCGTGCCGGACTCGCCGCTGCGCTCGCATCTCTACACGTTCTACGTCGGAACTCGGAACGGCGGCGTCTGGAAGACGACCAACAACGGGACCACCTTCGAGCCGATCTTCGATCGCCAGGACGCGCTCTCGATCGGCGCCGTCGCCGTCGCGCCCTCGAACGAGAACATCGTCTGGGTGGGAACTGGCGAGGCGTACAACGCCCGGAGCTCATACTCCGGAGACGGCGTCTACAAGTCCGTCGACGGGGGCAAGAACTGGCTCAAGTTGGGCCTCGCTGATTCCCATCACATCGCCCGCATCCTCATCCACCCGAAGAACCCCGACATCGTCTACGTCGCGGCCATGGGCCACCTCTTCGGCCGGAGCGAAGAGCGAGGCGTGTTCAAGACCGCCGATGGCGGCAAGACCTGGCGCAAGACGCTGTTTGTCGACTCGAACACCGGCGTCATCGACCTTGTCCTGAACCGCCGCGACCCGGAGTCGCTCTTCGCGGCGACCTACGAGAAGACCCGGACGGCGTGGGACCTCGACATCGGCGGTCCGGGAAGCGGCATCTACATGACGACCGACGGCGCGAAGAAATGGACGAGACTCTCCGGGGGTCTGCCATCAGGAAGGCTCGGCCGCATCGGCATCGACCTCTACCAGGCCAATCCGAAGATTCTCTACGCCGTCATCGAGAACGCCAACCCGCGCAAGCCGACCGAGGCCGAGGCCGCCGCGGACAAGGACCGGCCGAAACCGCCCGAGCGCGTGATCGGCAACGAGATCTACCGCACAGAGGATGGCGGGAGGAGCTGGAAGAAGACGCACGACGACAAGCTCTCGCCGGGAAGCAAGGCGGCCTATTCGTTCAACATGATCCGGATCGATCCGGGCAACCCGAATCACATCCTCATCACGAGCGACTCGATCCCGAACTCGGAGGACGGCGGCAAGACGTGGCTCGACCTGAGCTGGCCGCCGAAGCGGATGTTTCCCAAGGCATTCGGCGACGTGCGGAACGTGTGGTGGGACCCGCAGAATCCGCAGCGCATCATCATGGTGAGCGACGGCGGCCTCCACGTCTCGTACGACGGAGGGCGGACGACGGATCACTACCTGAACCTGCCGGCCGATGAGTTCTACGCGATCGACGCGGACATGGAGGATCCCTACAACGTTTATGGCGGCCTCCAGGATCACGATTCGTGGCGCGGCCCGAGCAACGGCTGGTCCGGCTCGGTGACCGTCGCGGACTGGGTGACGGTCGGCACGGGCGACGGGATGTACAACCGCGTCGATCAGACCGACTCGCGCTGGCTTTACAACACGTCACAATTCGGCGATCACCAGCGGGTCGATCAGAAGACCCGCACGCGCACGAGCATCACGCCGAGGCGACCGAAGGGCCAGCCTCCGCTCCGCTGGAACTGGAACCCGCCGATCGTCATCTCGCCGAACAACAGCATGACGATCTACACGGGCGCGCAGGTGCTGCTCCGCTCGCTCAATCGCGGCGATACGTGGCAGGAGGTGAGCCGCGACCTGACGACCAACGACGCGTCGAAGCAATTCGGCCGCGGCAACATCCAGTTCTGCACGATCACCACCATCTCGGAATCCCCAATCACTCCCGGAGTGATTTGGGCCGGGACCGACGATGGAAAGGTGCAGGTGACGAGAAACGGCGGGGTCGAGTGGACCGATGCGACACAGGCGCTGTCGAAGGCCGGCGCGCCCGCTGACCGCTGGGTCAGTCGCGTCCTCGCGTCGTTCCATGATGCCGGCACGGCGTATGTCGCCAAGACCGGGTTTCGGAATGACGACTTCGAACCGTATCTCTACCGGACGACGGACTTCGGCGCGACCTGGACGGCGCTTGGCGCCAACCTCCCCGGCCGTCCCGTCAACGTCGTCGTCGAAGACCGCAGCAACAGGAACCTGCTGTTCGCCGGGACCGACGGAGGCGTGTTCGTGTCGATCGATGCGGGCGGGCGCTGGACGCGGATGAAGGGCAACATGCCGTCGGTGCCCGTGCACGACATGCTCGTCCACCCGCGCGAGAACGACCTCATCGCGGGCACTTACGGCCGAGGCATCTGGATCGCCGACGTCTCGGTGCTGCAGCAACTTGACGGGAAGACGCTCGCTGAGGACGTGCACCTGTTCGACATCGAGCCGAGGACGCCGCTGCGCGAGAGCGGCTGGGGCAACTACGATTTGTATGGCGACCGCGTCCACGCCACGCCGAACGAGCCGAATGCGATCGTCATCAACTACCGCTTGAAACAGAAGGCCGACGCCAAGGTCGTCGTGAAGATCGCCGACTTCGGCGGCAAGACCCTGCGAACGCTGGACGGCCCGGGCGAGGCGGGGATGAACTCGGTTGCCTGGAACATGAGGGACGGCGAACGGCGCGTGGTCTCCGCCGGGCGTTACGTCGTGACGCTCGTCGTCGGGACCCGCGAGCTGGTCAAGACGGCCGTCATCAGGCCGGGCACCGGAGAGTGATTCTCGAGGGGCGCCAGGCTTCGGGCTACGGGCCTTGTCGGTGCGATCCTCCCTCTCGATGCCTGAAGCCTGAAGCCCGGCGAGCGGGTTTTCCGTGTGGTCCGTTCGGGAGTATCCTCTAGTAGGCTTTTCAGATGTCAGGGAGGCGGCACCTGTCGGAGGGACCGGTGCCGAACATCGCGGGCCTCGTGCAATCGCGCGGCGGAGAATTCCGGGGCCCGGCTAGTGGAGGATCGCGTCATGGCGACAACCGTGGGACAGATTCTCACCGGCAAGGGTGAAGTCCATGCCGTCAAACCCGACGCCACCGTCTTCGAGGCGCTGCAGCTGATGGCGGACAAGAATATCGGCGCCGTCCTGGTGCAGGCCGACAACCGGATCGTGGGCATCCTGTCCGAGCGCGACTACGCGCGCAAGGTCATGTTGATGGGCCGTTCCTCCAAGGAAATCACCGCGCGCGAGATCATGACCACCGAGGTGGTCTCAGTCGATCCCAACTGGACGGTCGACGCGTGCCTCGCGTTGATGGACCGGGAACAGATCAGGCACCTTCCCGTGACGGAGAACGGCGTCACCATCGGTGTCGTCTCGATGCGATCCGTTGTCCGCGCCAAGCTCGCCGAGCAGCAGTTCACGATCGACGAGTTGTCGAAGTACATCTCCCGCGGAGCCTGACCCTCCGCGCCGGTCGAGTCGCAAATTCCATGTCGAGCCGTTTCGCGCTGGCTGTTCTGTTCTGTTGCAGCCTGTTCTCTGTCCGCACGGCGGGTCAGGAAAAGACGCCGGTCCCGTTCCCCGAGTGGCTGGAAGGCGTCCGCGCCGAGGCGCTCGCCAAGGGCATTTCGGCACACACGATCGACGAGGCGTTCCGCGCGATTGAACTGCTGCCGGTTGTCGTCGAGCGCGACCGGGAGCAGCCCGAGCAGAAGCTCAGCCTCAGGCAATACCTCGACCGGCGCGTCACGGCGAAGATGATCAGGAAGGGACGGGAACTCGCGCGGCAGCACGAGGCGGTACTGACGAAGGTAGCGGCCGCCTACGGCGTGCCCTCTTCGATCATCCTCTCAATCTGGGGCCAGGAATCGAACTTCGGCGCGTTCCAGGGCACAAGGCCCACACTCTCGGCGCTGGCGACGCTGGCCTATGACGCGAGGCGGCCATCGCTTTTCCGCGACGAGTTGATGGCGGCGCTGACGGCGCTCGATGTCGGCGATATCGAGATCGGCAAGCTCACCGGCTCGTGGGCCGGCGCGATGGGCCAGCCCCAGTTCATGCCGTCGAGCTACCTGAAGTTCGCGGTCGACTTCGACGGCGACGGCCGGCGCGACATCTGGTCCTCGCCCGCGGACATCTTCGCGTCGATTGCCAACTACCTGAAGGAGCACGGCTGGGTCGCCGACATTCGATGGGGCCGGCCGGTCAAGATCGACAAGAAGACGGCAGCGCTCGTAGCGGACAAGATTACGCGCCCGCCGGCAGATCGCTGCGACGCCAAGCGGACGATGAGCGATCCGCTGCCGTTTGCGGAATGGAGGGCCCTCGGCGTGAAGGCGGCGGACGGAACGCCGCTTCCCAGGTTCGACGTCAAGGGCTCGCTGCTGCTCGTCGACGGGCAGTATTTCCTCGTGACGGCGAACTACCAGGCCCTGCTCGACTACAACTGCGCGCACAGCTACTCGCTGAGCGTCGCCCGCCTCGCGGATCGAATCGCCGGAACCTGAGCGCGCGTTCTCGTTGGGCGGGTCTTCCCTGGCCCGTGCGAAGTCGAGGGCAGACCCGCCGGGACGTCTACGACGCCTGCGTCCGCGAGAGCGACGAGGCGGCGATGAGCACGAGCGCGATCCACACCGCGTCGGCCAGCGCCAGGTGCAGCAGCTGCATCCACACGGGCGCGAGCAGCAGGATGTTGAGCAACCCCGCCGCGAACTGAAGCGCCACCAGCCCGACGAGCGCCTTCCGGGCCACGGCCGCGAGATTGTCTTCCGCCCGGACCGGCGCGCGCGAGGTCCACGTCGCGATCGCGACGCCAATGATGATGGCGATGACGGGGTGGAGCGTCCTCAGGCGGATGAGCATCTCGGAGGTCGTGGAGAGGTCGGCCGCCAGGCCGGCCTGAAGCGACGCAGGCGGGTAGAGCGTGTCGCCAAGCGCGGCCACGGCCCCGCTCTTGCCGATGGCGATCATGCCCAGAAGGCTCGCGGCGAAGAGCCACGACCGCTTTCCCCAGACTTTCAGCCGGAGAGGCGCGCCACCCGACACCCAGTGCGCGGTCAGCGCCAGCGACGCGAGCAGCGCGAAGGTGTTGACCAGGTGCACCACCATGAACATCGCGCGCGCCATCGTCGCGTTGTCGGCAACGAGCTGGAAGAGCACGAGGCCCGCGCCGACCGCCGCCTCGGTGAGGATGAAGACGACCGAGAGCACGGCGCCTATTCGCGCCGGATGGCCGGCCCGGAAAGACCGCCAGACCCACACGGCCAGCGCGACCACGAGCAGGAGGGCCAGGCCGCTGGTCGCCCGGTGCGAGAACTCGATCGCCATCGCGGTCGTCGGCGAGGCCGGGACCACCTCGCCGTTGCAGAGCGGCCAATGGCGTCCGCACCCGGCCCCCGATCCGGTGGCGCGGACATACGCGCCCCAGAGGATGACGAGGACGTTGTAGCCGAGAACGGCCCAGGCGAATCGCGAGAGTCGGCGTGTCACGCGCTCACACCTGCATGAATCTCCCCGCCTTGGTTCCGCACACGGGACACTCCTCCGGCGGGTGGCCGAACTCGATGTACCCGCAGACCGGGCACAGGTAGAATCTCGCTTCCGAGAGGTCCTTGCCCTTCGCGACCGCCTCGAGCGCCAGCTTGTAGAGCTTCGCGTGGACTTCTTCCGCTTCGACGGCGTAACCGAACATCACCTTCGCCTTGTGCGACTCGTTCTCGGCCATTTCGAGCATCGGCGGGTACATCTCGGCGAACTCGTAGGTCTCGCCGCTGATGGCGGCCTGCAGGTTGTCGGCGGTGGACGCGACGCCGTCGAGCGAGCGCAGATGGCCCGCGGCGTGAATGCGCTCGGCCTCCGCCGTTGTCCGGAACAGCCGTGCGACGTTCGGGAACCCGTCTCGCTCCGCCCGTTCCGCAAATGCCCGGTACTTCTGGTTCGCCTGGCTCTCTCCGGCGAACGCTTCCTTGAGGTTCTCGATCGTATTGGCCATATGACGCCTCCCGCCTTGTGAATGAGTAGGACAGAACGCAGCTCCCCGTGCACGACGGGTGCCCGCGCTGAAGTCAGGCCGCATCATACTACCGAACGCCATCGACCCCGGGCCCGCCGTATACTCTCGGTCGACGCGTGTTGAGAAGCGGAAGCCGTCTCGAACGGGGGACGCGATGTTCGAAGCCGCCGAGTTAGGCAGAACTCTCTCGAAGGAGGAGTATCGCGAGAAGGAACCTCTTCTGCGCGAGGCGTTGCTGCAGGCGCAGAACGAGCTTCGGGCGGCGTCGGCCTTTCCGGTGATCGTGGTGTTCGCGGGCGTCGACGGCGCGGGCAAGGGCGACACGGTCAACCTCCTCAACGAGTGGATGGACCCGCGCTGGATCACGACGCGGGCCTTCGGAGAGACGTCGGACGAGGAGCTGGAGCGGCCGGAGTACTGGCGATTCTGGAGGGCGCTGCCGCCGCGCGGCCGCATCGGCCTCTTCATGAGCAGCTGGTATTCGCGGCCCGTGCTCGACCGTGTCTACGGGCGCCTCAGCGAGGTCGCCTTCGAGGAACGCCTCGACCGCATCGTCGAGTTCGAGCAGATGCTCGCCGCCGACGGAGCGCTCATCCTCAAGTTCTGGATGCACCTCGACAAGGCACGCCAGAAGAAGCGGCTCAAGGCGCTCGAGAAGGACAAGCGGTTGCGCTGGAAGGTCACCTCCGCCGAGTGGAAACACTGGCGGATGTACGGAAGGTTCATCGCGGCAGCCGAGCAGGCGATCCGCCAGACGAGCCGCGGCGAAGCGCCGTGGTCGATCGTGGAAGGCGCAGACGAGCGGTACCGCAGCCTGACGGTCGGCACGATGATCCTCGACGGGATCAGGAGCCGGCTGGCGAGGCTTGGTGGCGCAGGCCGCGGTGTCCAGCCGCCTCGCCAAGATTCGACGCCGAGGGCGGCCGCGTCCAGTCCGAAGCGGCCGGCGAAGCCGGTCTCCATCCTGTCAAGTCTCCGGATGCCGAAGCCGCTGCCTGCCGAAACGGCCGGCGGGATGATCGCGATTGCCCAGGGCCGCCTGAACCGGCTCGAGCGAAAGGCGCTTTCGAAGGGCCTCTCGACCGTTCTCGTCATCGAGGGATGGGACGCCTCGGGCAAGGGCAGCGCCATTCGCCGCGTGACGGCGGCGCTCGACGCCCGCGACTACCAGGTCATCCCGATCGGCGCGCCGACCGACGAGGAGCGGGCTCATCACTACCTGTGGCGGTTCTGGCGCCACCTCTCGCGGGCGGGCCGCGTCACGATTTTCGACAGGAGCTGGTACGGCCGTGTGCTCGTCGAGCGCGTGGAAGGCCTGGCCACCGAGCAGGAGTGGATGCGCGCCTACGCCGAGATCAACCAGTTCGAGGATCAGCTCGCCGGCCACGGCATCGTCCTTGTGAAGTTCTGGCTGCACGTGACGAAAGCCGAACAGCTGCGGCGGTTCAAGGAGCGCGAGGCCGTACAGCACAAGCGGTGGAAGCTGACCGAGGAGGACTGGCGGAACCGGACGAAGTGGGACGCCTACGAGCTGGCCGTCAACGACATGGTCGAGCGCACCAGCACCAGGCGCGCGCCGTGGACCCTTGTCGAGGCGAACGACAAGGCAGCCGCGAGGCTGAAACTGCTCTCGACAACTGCCGATCGCATGGAGAAGGCGCTCGGAAAGCACTAAGATCCTCCCCTGCTCGTGCAGGAGGTCGGAGAGGTCGGAATCTGATGTGTGGGATCGCAGGCATCCTGTCGCTCAGCGGGAACGCCGGACCTCCCGAGGTCGATGCCATCGGCCGGATGGTGACGGCCCTGCGTCATCGCGGTCCGGACGAGTTCGGCGCGTTTTGCGACGCAGACGTTGCGCTCGGTCACGCCAGGCTGTCGATCATCGACCTGTCAACCGGCCAGCAGCCGATCGCCAATGAAGACGACACGATGTGGATCGTGTTCAACGGCGAGGTGTTCAACTACGTCGAGCTGCGGCAGGAGCTCGAGGCGATCGGACACCGGTTCCGCACGCGAAGCGACACCGAGGTAATCCTCCACGCCTACGAGGCCTGGGGCGACCGCGCGTTCGATCGGTTCAACGGGCAATGGGCGCTCGCGATCTGGGACGCGAAGCGGCGGCGCCTGACGCTCGCCCGTGACCCGCTCGGCGTTCGCCCGCTCTACCTCTGCGAACACCAGGGCCGCCTGTTCTTTGCGAGCGAAGTCAAGGCCATCTTCGCGGCCGATCCGTCGGTCCCGCGCGAATTCGATCCGATCGGACTCGCCCAGACCTTCACCTTCTGGACCGTCGTGCCTCCGCAGGGGATCTTCCGCGGCATCTCGGAGCTCGAGCCCGGCCATGTCCGCGTCTACGCCGACGGGCGCTGCACGGACGTCTGCGTGTGGCGGCCGCGCTACCCGGTTGGCAGGGCGGGCGAGTTCACGGGCAGCCGCGAGGAGGCCGCCGAGGCCGTGCGCGCGTCGCTCGAGCGGGCGACTTCGCTGCGTATGCTCAGGGCCGATGTCCCGGTCGGCAGCTATCTGTCAGGAGGCCTGGACAGCTCGCTCGTTGCGGCGCTCGGCCTCAGAGCGATGGGGCGGAGGTTCCAGACCTTCTCGCTGCGATTCGAGGACGCGGAATACGACGAGACGCCGTTTCAGCGGCAGATGGTCGAGCGGCTCGGCAGTGATCATCACGATGTCGTGGTCTCGCGGCGCGACATCGCCGAGTCGTTTCCCGACGTCGTCGCGCACGCCGAACGGCCAATCCTGCGGACCGCCCCGGCGCCGCTCTTCCTGCTCTCGAAGCTCGTTCGCCAGTCGGGCATCAAGGTGGTGCTCACCGGCGAAGGCGCCGACGAGATGTTCGCCGGGTACGACCTCTTCCGCGAGGCCAAGGTGCGCCGGTTCTGGGCGCGCCAGCCGGAGTCGGCGTGGCGGCCGCGCCTGCTCGAGCGGTTGTATCCGTATCTCGCGCGCTCGCCCGTGTCGCAGCAGGCGATGGCCAGGCAGTTCTTCGGGCGAAACCTCGGCTCGTGGGCGCGTCCGGGATTCGGCCACGACATGCGCTGGCATACGACGCGGGGCGTGCAGCGTCTCTTCTCCGCGGAGATCCGGAATGCCATCCGCTCGCGCGATGTCGCCAGCGAGCTGCTGTCTTCGCTGCCGGACGAGTTCGGAGGCTGGTCGAGCCTCGCGCAGGATCAATATCTCGAAGTCCGGACGCTGCTCTCTGGCTATCTCCTCTCATCGCAGGGTGATCGGATGCTGATGGCGAATTCCGTGGAAGGACGTTTTCCGTTCCTCGACCGCGAGGTTGTCGAGCTGGCCAACTCGCTGCCGGCGTCCTACAAGCTGCACGTTCTTGACGAAAAACACGTGCTGAAACGGGCCGCGGCCGACCTGGTGCCGCCCGGGATCCTGGCGAGGAAGAAGCAGCCGTACCGCGCACCGGATGCGCTCGCCTTCGCCGGTCCGTCGACCCCGCCGTGGGTGGAAGAGGTCGTGAGCGAAGAGAACCTGGCAGCGGCCGGCGTGTTCGACGTCGGCGCGGCCCGGCAGCTCTACGCCAAGTGCGTCGCGCGCGGGGATGACACGCAGTTTTCGAACGCGGACAACATGGCGATGGTCGGCCTTCTCTCGACCCAGTGCCTGCACCGTCAGTTCATCCGCGGCGAAGCTTCCGCGGGCTCGCCGGTGTCCTTCAACCGGCTCATCGACCGGCTCTCGAGGACACGACGGTCTTGAGCGACGCTCCAGTAACCCGGCGGCTTCAGGAGGCGGCGCCGCAGGTGCACGACTATCTCGAGCACTCGGCGCGCCGGCTCCCGGGGAAGGTCGCGCTCGTCTGCCGCGAGCGGCGGCTCACGTATGCCGACATCGACGGCCACGCCAACGCGCTCGCGCAACTACTCGTCCGCCGGGGCATCAGGCGCGGCGATCGCGTCGCGATCTTTGCCGAAAACACGATCGAAACTGCCGTCGCGTTCTGGGCGGTGCTGAAAGCCAACGCGGTCGTCTCGATTCTGAGCCCGCTCACCAAGGCCGAGAAGCTCGAGCTCGTGCTCAACGACTGCGGCGCCGCCGCGCTCATCACCGACGGCGTGCTCGCGCGCGTGGCCGTTGCCGCCGCTCCGAAAGCGCGCGCTCTCGCGTTCATCGTCGCCGCCGGAGCGGATCGGATTTCGGGCCCCGGCCTCCCGCCGGTCGTCGCCTGGGGCCTGGCGGCCGAATCGGCGCCGGCAATCGCGCCCACGCCGCCGCCACGCGAAAACCTGGACGTCGACCTCGCCGCGATCATCTACACCTCGGGCAGCACGGGTGAGCCGAAGGGCATCATGCTCACCCATCGCAACATGCTGGCGGCTGCCGCGTCGATCACCGCCTACATCGGCAACGTCGAAGACGACGTGATCCTGTGCACGCTGCCGCTGTCGTTCGACTACGGCCTCTACCAGATGATCATGGCGTTCAAGACGGGCGCCAGGCTCGTGCTCGAGAAGTCGTTCGCCTTTCCCGCACAGATTCTCGAGTCGATGGTGTCGGAGAGGGTGACGGGCTTTCCGGGCGTGCCGACCGTTTTCGCGATGCTCGCGGAGATGAAGAACCTCGGCGACTACGATTTCAGCTCGGTGCGATACGTCACCAACACGGCCGCCGCGCTCTCCCTCAGGCAGATAGCGTTCATCCGCAGGACGTTCGCCTCGGCGCGCCTCTTCTCGATGTACGGGCTCACCGAGTGCAAGCGCTGCACCTACCTCCCGCCGGAGGACCTCGATCGCAAGCCGACAAGCGTCGGCATCGCGATTCCCAACACGGAGCTGTGGATCGTCGATGAGCAGGGCAACCGGCTCGGGCCCAACCTCGAGGGCCAGCTCGTGATTCGCGGCGCGACGGTGATGAAGGGCTACTGGAACAAGCCCGAAGCGACCGCGCGGAGCCTCCGGCCGGGCCCCGTGCCGGGCGAGCAGGTGCTCTACACCGGCGACCGCTGCCGGCTCGACGAGGAGGGGTATCTCTACTTCGTCGGCCGGATGGACGAGGTGATCAAGTCACGCGGTGAAAAGGTGCCCCCCGAAGAGGTCGAACGGGCGCTCGTCCGCATCCCGGGCGTGAAGGAGGCCGGCGTCATCGGCGTGCCGGACGAACTGCTGGGGCAGGCGGTCGCGGCATTCGTGGTGCTCGAGGACGGCAGCCAGCTGACCGAGCAGGCCATCCGCGTCGAGTGCCAGGCCAGGCTCGAAAGCTACATGGTTCCGGCCTTCATTGTCTTCGCGGCGTCGCTGCCGAGGACGACGACCGGGAAGATCGCCAGGGCCGAGCTGGCCGAGCGTGCGGTCGGCCGGGCGCCGCGCTCATAACCGCCCGGGCGCGGATCAGCCTCGCGCCGAATCGCTGTTTCCAGGCCAGGCCCCGGGCCGAGCCACCGCCCGGGCAACGGCCGCAGCTTGTGATGGCGGCGTCGCTGGATGCGCCATCGCCGCCTGACGCGCCTCGTCGTCGAGCTCCTCCTGCTCGCGCGGGAGCCCGAGCGACAGCAGGATCACGAAGATCGTCGGGATCGCGTCGAGCGCGATGCCGCCGGCCCAGGCGTAGAACACGTCCCACTTGTAGACCCACACGGCCCGCGCCGCCTGGATCATCGTGAAGGTCTGGTTGAGCGTCTCCTCGCCGATCGGGCGCCCGCCGGTAATCTGCGCGACCACGTTGACGGCCGCCTCCTTGAGCCCTTCGAGCCGGACGAGTGCGTCCTTCTGCTCCGCCGTGTCATCGGGACGGGAGGTTGTCGTCAGCGACCCGATGTTCTGATTGACGACCCGCACGAATGACGCCGACGACGCCTCGTTCATCCGGGTCAGGACGTCGTTGATCTCACCGAGGATACGGCTGAACGCCAGGTTGTTCTTGCGGATCCTGTCGCTTTCCTGCACGTCGGCCGCCTCGGTTTCGGCGGCGACTTTCCGCGCCTCGGCTGTCAGCTCCTTGTAGCGGTCGTACAGCGTCTTCTTCTGCGCGTCGACGGTTCTCACCGTTCGGCTGAGGTTCGCGAACATCTGCGACATGTTCCGGAGCGTCGCGACGACCGAGCCTTCGCCGCGCAGGCCCGAGAACGCTCCGCGTGTCTCGCGGCTCGCGAGGTCCTCGTACTGCTGGCCGAGGCTCGCCAGCTGCGGGGCGAGGTTCGCTTCGAGCGCGGCCTGGCGGAGCAGGCCGATCGCCCGCGCGTCGGCCTGGTCGAGCACGCGCTGCATGTGGATGCTCAGCGCGTCCTTCCCCCCCATCGCGATCACGCTCCACTGGGTCGAGAATCCGAATGCCAGGATCAGCACGACCAGCGTGATGCCGCCGTACGCCCACTGGCGGTTGCGGTCGGCGTACGGAAACCGCCACATCAGGAAGAGCGAGAACACGAAGAGGAACGCCCCGCCCGTGATGGCGACGCCTGCCGACACGAGCAGATCGGAGGTGGCCGTCGCCAGTCCCTGCTGGGTCGTATACGCGCTCACCGCGCAGGCCAGCCCGGCGACGATGGGCATCATGACGTGCAGCTTTTCCCGTCTGGTCAAGATGACTCCTGAGAGCGACACTGCTGTTGATCGAAACGGCGATGAGTGAGGCCGATGTAGCCACCATGCGCTGCGGCGTACGCCGGTGTCAAGGCTTCGAGCGGGCGGAGAAAATATCGTCGCGGCGGCAGGGAATCCTGGAACCTCGCGATGGTCCAGGACGTTATGAGCTGGATGGGTCCTGCGGGTCCGGCGCCGTGCGAAACGCGTCAGTGGATGAGCGGGCCCGCCCCGAAATACGGGTTCTCGATGATCCCCAGGGCGTTGCCGAACGGGTCGCGGACGACGCCGACCTTCACCCCGCCGCCGACTTCCTGCACCGGGCTGAGCTCAGTGGCGCCCGCCTCGAGCAGACGGGCGTAGGCCGTTTCCGCGTTCGCGACGCCCCAGTAGGCGACATTCCCGCCAAGGCCCTGGAGATCACCCTGGTTGTCGGGATTCAGCCCGAGCTCGTAGCCGCCGATGCTGAAGCCGACGTAGTACGGCTCGACGAAGTAGGGTTCGATGCCGAGGACTTTCGTGTACCACTCGCGCGCCTTGTCGAGATTCGGCGCGTAGTAGATGGCTGTTCGCAAACCGAGGAACATCACGCCGCTCCTAAGGCTCATCAGATCCTATCCCGACCCGACCGGCGCGCTCAATCCAGCGCGAGGAAGGCGCGGATGCGCGTCAGAAGCGACTTCGGGGATTCGATGGGGGGCGGCGGCAGGGCGGCCATCTCGGCCTTCTGCCGCTCGAGGTCCGCGCGCCGAGTGGCGACGATCGCGCTGATGCGCTCGAGCACGTCCGGGTTGCCGAGCGCGACGAATCGCAGCGATTCGGCGGTCAGCTCGACGAGCGAGCATTCGCCGGCCGCCACGACCGAGGCCGAGCGCGGCTGTCCCGTCAGGAGCGACATTTCGCCGATGTATCCGGGCGCCGCGATCCTGGCCAGCTCGCGGCCCGACGCCTCGACGACTCGGACCGAGCCCGACGTGATGACGAACATCGAGCTGCCCTGCTCGTCCTGCCGCACGATGGCTTGGCCCGCTCCGTAGAGGAGCTTCCGCGACGCGGAGGCGAGCTGGTGGCGCTCCTGGTCGGTCAGCGGCGCGAAGAGGTCGACCCCGGCGAGCAGGAGCGAGAGCTCCTCGACGCTCACCGGATCCGGTTCCGGCCTCTCGTTCCGCCGGATCTCGATGTGCATGGGGTAGGGAATCTCGATCCGCTCGCGGCGCAGCCCGTAGTACACCGCGGACCGGACGCCGTCGAGCGCCGCCGAATCCTGGGCGAAGTCGTTGATCCAGAAGCGCACCCGGTAGGTCACGGCCGAATTCGCGAAGTCGACCAGGTGGACTTCCGGGGCCGGAAAGTCGAGCAGGAGCGGCAAGCCCTCGAGCGCCGAACGGACGACGGCTTTCACGTGCCCGGGCGACGCCTCGTAGGTGACACCGACGAGGATCTCGAGGCGCGTCGGCGCGGCCGGCTCGGAGTAGTTGGTGATCGCCTCCTTCGCGATGAACGCGTTCGGGAGGACCACCAGGTTGCCGGCCTTGGTCTTCAGCTTGGTCGCGCGCCACGTGACCTCGACGACCATGCCCTCGTAGGGCCCGACGCTCACCCAGTGGCCGACGCGGAACGGCTTCTCGACCTGGATCGCGAGGCCGGCGAACGTGTTGCCAAGCGTGTCCTGCAGCGCGAATCCGATGACGACCGCGCCGACCGCCGAGGTCGTCATCAGCTTCGCCGGCATCACGAAGGTCGCGACGACCAGGAAGAGCCCGATGATGAGCGTGTCCTGCACGATGGCCGGAAACCGCTCCGGAACGCGGTCGGCTCGCAGCGGGTTGATCAGGATCACGACCACCAGGTTGATCGTCGCGAGCGCGGCGAACAACGCCGAGAACGACTGAACGTCCTCGACGAGATTCTCGGCGAGCACGCCCTGCCAAAGCGCCAGCCTGAGCAGCACGTAGGCGATCGACAGGAAGAGGGTGAGCCGCAGCTTCCGCCGGACGAGGCGGTTCACCGACCACGCGCGCAGGGCCAGCGCGAGGACGAAGAGCCCGAGCCCGATCGCGACGTGCACCAGCGGTTGGATCATCGGCGTACGACCGATTCGCGTCCGGCCATCACCTGATGCCGGGTCTGCCCTCGACTCCGCTCGGGCCAGGGAAGACCCGGCCTACATCTTGAGATTCCCCTGCGTTCTGAACGCGTCGATGTCGGCGCGCGAGATCTGCACGGCGACCACCGTCGACACGGGTCCGCCCTTCGCGTTGCGTTCGGTATCGACTCCTCGGGACGCTCCCGAGCCAGTGACCTCGGCGGTCTTCTTCTCGGAGCCGCCCGGCTTGAGCAGGCTGCCCAAGCCGAAGCCGCCCTTCTTCTTCGGCTCCTCGGCCTTCTCGTCGGACTTGGCGGGAGCCGATCCGCCGGCGAGTCCTGCCGAGCCGGCGGCGACCGTCGAGATTTCCGTCAGCGCTTTCGGCGTGTAGGTGATGGTGGCCTTGAAGCGATCCGCCAGCAGGATGGACGCGTTGAGGTTCTTGTCCTTGCGCTCCCTGGCGAGCTTCTGGAACCGCTCTTCCATCTCCGGGTGCGAGGCGAAGAGGCCCTGCTTGCCCGATGACCCCTTGTTACGATCGGCCAGCCGATGGAGGAACGTATCGAGCCCCGCCGGAGCGTAACCCACCTTGTTGGCGAGCGCGGCCCCAAGCTCGTCGGCCTCGTTCTCCTCGCCGCGGCCGAAGCCGGCCATGACGAGCTCGGTGGCCTTGTCCGCGAGCGCCTGGAACAGCTTCGAATTGCCCTTCAGGGTCTCGTCGGCCCCCATCTGGATCATCTTGCCCTTCTGGATCGTCTTCATCGTGTGCTGCCGGGTCACGTGGATGAGCTCGTGGGCCAGCACCCCGGCCAGCTCGGCCTCATTCGTCATCAGCGCGAGCGCTCCGCGCGTGATGTGGATATACCCGCCGGGCGCGGCAAAGGCGTTGACGCCGTCCGTGTCGAGCACGATGAAG
Organism: uncultured Acidobacteriota bacterium; assembly: GCA_963695795.1. Taxonomy (GTDB): domain Bacteria; phylum Acidobacteriota; class Vicinamibacteria; order Vicinamibacterales; family JAKQTR01; genus CAVOHU01. The sequence continues at coordinate 233,709 of CAVOHU010000008.1, forward strand.
GTGTAGGAGAGGTTGGAACGCGAGCTCGCCTGCGCGAGCAGCTGGCCGACCAGGCCCACGTAGCGGTGCACCTTCGGATCCTGCACGACGCCGTACCGGATGCGGACCTTCTCGCTGACCGCGGCGCCGAGCCGGATCTCGTCTTCCTCGGTGATCCGGAGGTCGTAGAGCTGCTTCCCCTTCTTCAGGAGGGCTCCGATCTGCGGCGACGGCGCTGATCCGGCTTCCGCCTGCGCCGCCGCTACGATCGCAATCACCGCTCCACTTATGACCACGAGGCGTTGTAACTTCATGACTTGTCGAGTCCCTTATGCTGCGGGCCCTCCGCAGACGACGGACCCGCGTTGACTGGCCGCACCTCGAAGATGGCGACTGGCTCAGTCTTGCCCTTCACCACGACGGTTCCCAAAGATTCAATATCATAGCGCCCTTTGAGGCGGATTCGCGTCCCCTCGCTGATGATGATGTGCGTCCCGTACTGCTTGTTGAGCGACTCGAGGCGCGACCCGAGATTCACCGCGTCGCCGATCACGGTGTAGCTCATGATCGTGTCCGACCCGATGTTGCCCGCGACCATCTCGCCCGTGTTGACCCCGACGCCGATGTCGAGCGTCGGCCTGCCCTCGCTCGCCCATCGGGCATTGAGCGTCTGAAGCTCGGCGATCATCTCCAGCGCCGCCGACACGGCATGGTCCGGGTGGTCCGGATCCTCGAGCGGCGCGCCGAAGAGCGCCATCACCATGTCGCCGACGAACTTGTCCACGGTTGCCGTGATTCCGGAACAGCACCGCGACCATCCGCGTGAAGTACTCGTTCAGCTGGCCGACGACCTCCTCGGCGCGGCCCTTCTCGGTGAAGGTGGTGAACCCGCGGATGTCGGAGAAGAGCACCGTCATCTCGCGCCGTTCCCCGCCGAGCCGCGCGCGCGATGGGTCGGCCATCAGCTGGTCGAACACGTCCCGCGAGACGAACCGCGAGAACACGTGTTTCACCTGGCGCTTCTCGCGGCCCTCCACGAAATACTGATACGCCGTCGCGCTGAATGTCGCGAAGACCACGCCGAGCACGGGCCGGGTCAGCTCCATCCACAGCCCCTGCTGCGCGAGCGCGATCGCTCCCGCACCGAGGACCGCGAAAACGGCAGCGGCGAGTGCCACGTTGCGCCACACCGACATCAGGACGCCGCCGAACCCAATGGCGATCGCGCACGCGAACAGGATCGCGGCGTTCACGGCGGGGGGAACGGGCCGCATGAACTGGCGGGAGAGCAGGTTGTCGACGACGTTGGCGTGTACCTGGACACCGGGCATCTTCCCGCGGCCGAACGGCACCGTGAACAGGTCGCTCAATCCCGCGGCGGTCGTCCCAACGAGCACGATCTTGTCGCGGAAGATCTGGGGATCGACCGAGGGCTTCTGGCCGGAAAGCATCTGCTGCTCGGAGTAGAAGAGGTCGTAGAAGCTGTAGTCCGGGTAGGTCGTCCGGCCCGCCTCGTTGACCACCGGGCCCGTGAAGCGGACGAGCATCCTGCGCGCCTGGATTTCCGGACCGGTGAAGCTCGGGATGGAGGCCGGCACGAGCGGGGCGTTTGCCTCGCCCACGCGCAGATCTGCGCCCGAACGCCTGATCGTGGCGGGGGCGAGCCGGTTCGAGAGCATGACCGCCGCCACGCCGAGCGAGGGAACACCGACCGGCCCGACCCGCACGAACGGCGCCGTTCTGCGCACCGGGCCGTCCGCGTCGAGGATGGAGAGATTGTGACCGACGGCCGCGGCGGCGGCGGTCAACTCGGCATACGGCAGGATGACGCCTGCGCGCGGTTCGAACTCCGCGTCCGCGTCGAAGGGCTGACCTGCCTTCAAGACGTCGATCGCGGTCTTGTCGAGCTGCGCCAGTTCGTCGGATGTCACGTCGGCCGCGAAGACGACATTGCCGGCCTTCGCGGCGGATTTGGCCAGCGCGCGGTCCGATTCCTCGCCTGTCCAGGATTCCCCGCCAACCGTGAAGCTCCGCTTGTCGCGTTCGGTGAAGAGGACGTCGTAGACGATCACGCGGGCGGGCGCGCGCGACAGGAAGTCGATGAGGGCGGAGTGTACCAGCCGCGGCCAGGGCCAGCGGCCGACAGCGGGCTCGAGCCGGCGGATGCTGCTGTCGTCGATCGCCACGAGCGCGATGTCGCGGCGCGCATTCGCGGGATTCGCCGTCCACCGCACGCGGAGGTCGTACGACTTCAGCTCGATGGTCTCGAAGAAGGACAGCAGTCCGGCCGCCCAGGCGATGGATGCCGACAGCACTCCGATTGCGAGGCCGTAGGCGAGCTTGAGCCACTTGCTACGCTTCATCGTGGAAGACACCTTGTTCGTCCGAACCAGGCATCAGGCTACAGGCTACAGGCTCCAGGCCGGGTCCGCGGGACAAGGCCCAAAGCCTGAAGCCCGAAGCCTGTCGCCTGTCGCCGGACGCCGAGCCGAGTACGCCGCCCCTCGGCCGATTCGCACGAGGCGAGACATAATTGTCCCCATGTCCTTGCCCTACCTCGACGAACAGGCGATCCGCGCTGCCGTCACTCCTGCCGACGCCGTCTCCGCCGTGCGCGACGCGTTCCGCGCGGACGGCGAAGGACGCACGCGTGTTCCGCCCGTGATCAACCTGCAAATCCCCGGAACTCGCGGCGAGTTCCACATCAAGACCGCGTGGGTGCAGGGAGCGGGCCTCGTGGCTGTCAAAGTCGCCTCTGGATTCTACGACAATCCGGCGCGCGGGCTGCCCACGGGTTCGGGGATGATGGCGCTCTTCGACGCGGAAACCGGGATGCCGGCGGGGCTGCTCCTCGACAACGGATTCCTGACCGACATCCGGACGGGCGCCGCGGGCGCCGTCGCGGCCGAGTGCCTCGCCCGCCTCGTCATCGACACGGTGGGTATTGTCGGCACGGGCGTGCAGGGACGCCATCAGATCCTGTGCCTGCGCGAGGTTCGGCAGTTCAGCCGGCTCGTCGCGTGGAGCGATGACGCCGCGGGCCTCGAGGCGTACTGCAGCGAGATGCGCGACCGCCTGCGCATCGAGGTCGTGTCCGCGCGAAGCGCCGAAGAGGTGTGCCGCGCGGCGGACATCCTCGTGACGGCGACACCCGCGCATGAGCCGTTCGTGCGTGCGGAGTGGCTGAAGGAGGGCGTTCACGTCACCGCGCTCGGTGCCGACTCGCCGGGAAAGCAGGAGCTGGACGCGGCGTGTCTCGAGGCGGCCGATCTCGTCGTCGTGGATCGCCTGAGCCAGTGCGCGAAGTTCGGTGAAGTCTCGCGCGCCGTCGCGGCGGGCCGCTTCCGCGAGGACCGGGTTCACGCCGAGCTCGGCGAGGTCGTGGCCGGTAAGAAGGCGGGCCGGACCGGCCAACAGCAGATCACGATCTGCGATCTGACTGGCGTGGGATTTCAGGACACCGCGATCGCGGCGCTGGCGTGGCGGAAGAGTGCGGGCGCGAGGTGAAAAAGGCCCCGCGTGATGGCGGGGCCTGCGATCAAAGGAGATGTATGATGAATGGTACCGGTACGGGGATTCGAACCCCGGTCCCGTGGCTGAGAACCACGTGTCCTGACCCCTAGACGATACCGGCACTCGCGGACCAAGAACTTCTGATACTACCGCCGGTTGCCGCCGATCGTCAATCCTGCCGAGCCTGACGTGAGACGCCTCAAGACAGTCGTATTCACGATCCTCGTCGTTGGAATCCTCGGTGCGGCCGGAGCCTGGTACCTCTCCTTCCGCGAGGCTGGTCCCGTCCTGACGCTCGATCGGCCCGGCGCGGTCGTCGGCCGCCAGATCACGGTGAACTTCACCGCCACGGTCCCCGGCGGCCGCATCAAGCGTCTCGAGGCGACGCTCGAGCAGGAGGGGCGCTCGATTCCGATCGCGTCGTTCACCGCGCCGCAGGATGCGACCATCACGCAGGAGACGCCCGACCGCGTGCAGGGTCGTCCGGACGCTCGGGGGCGCGGCGCTCTCGACGCTTCGCGAAGGCCCGGCCAGTATCGTCATCGTCGCGAGCCGCCCGGTCCTCTTCGGCTTCCGGGAGGCGGAGTCGCGAACGGTCTTCATGCTGACGGTCCGTTTGAAGCCGCCGGCGGTTTCGGTCGTCTCGACCGGCCACCGAATCGCGCTCGGCGGGTCGGAGGTCGTCTTCTACCGGGCCACCCCGGCGGATGCCGAATCGGGCGTGCAGGTGGGCGACCTGTTCTACAAGGGCTACCCCGCCGCCGGGGCCGGGCTGAAAGCCGATCCGTCGTTGATGATCGCCTTCTTTGCGCTGATGTTCGATCAGGACGCGGCGACGCCCATTCATCTTCTCGCTCGCGACGTCGCCGGCAACAGCGCCACCGCCGAGTTCGACTACAAGGTCGCCTTCAAGAAGATCGTGCGGAGCCGGGTCAAGATCGACGATGTGTTCCTCGCGCGGGTGGTGCCTGCGGTCGTGAGGGAAACGAAGGACCTGGCGCTGAAGACGGAGACGGCGGCCGAGCGGCTCGACGCGTTCCTGACGTTGAACGGCGAGCTCCGCCGACGGAACGCGGATCAAATCGAGCATATCGCCACGGGCACCTCAGCCGAGATGCTGTGGAAGGACGCCTTCAAGCGCCTCGGGCGGTCGAAGACCGAATCCGCGTTCGCCGAGCACCGGACCTACATCTACAACGGCAAGGAAGTCGATCGGCAGGTTCACCTGGGGGTCGACCTTGCATCGACCAGGGGCGTGCCCGTGACGGCGGCGAATGCGGGCCGCGTGCTCTTCGCCGGGAACCTGGGCATCTACGGCAACTCCGTCATCATCGATCACGGCATGGGCCTGCAGTCGCTCTACGCGCACCTCTCCTCGATGGACGTCGAGGCGGGCGATCGCGTGACGCTCGGAGAAACGCTCGGCAAGAGCGGGCGGACGGGGCTGGCGGCCGGCGATCACGTGCACTTCACGATGCTCGTGGCGGGCCGGCCGGTGACGCCCATCGAATGGTGGGATCAGCATTGGATCCAGGATCGAATTCTGCGGAAGTTCGATGAGGCGCGAGGGGGCACGGGGCGCTGAGGAAGATCGGACCTCGGGCTACAGGCTTCAGGCTACAGGCCACAGGCCGGGTCACGCGGGCCGGACCTCATCACAGCAGGGCTACAGGCTATAGGCTTCAGGCCGGGTCACGCGGGCCGGACCTCCTCACAGCTGGGCTACAGGCGACAGGCTACGGGCTTCAGGCCGGATCACGAGCGTCGCGCCGTATTCTGGAGTTTTAGTCCAGCCGCGGTCCCTTCAACTCGCCGCCAGGATTTCACGACAGATTCGCAGGCACTCGGAGCAGACCGGCCCGGCTGGAGATGGCGCCAGCAGGCGTTTCTCCGACTCCCGCTTGGCGCAGAATGCGCAGCGCCCGCGGACCCGCCCCTCCGCCCGCATGAGAAACGGCCCGGGTCCTGAGCCGCGCGCGATGGCCGTCTCGGCCGACTTGATGCACGAGTCGCAGATGAAGACGTTCGGGCCGGCGATGAGCTTCGCGACCTCGCTCGGCGGCCGGCCGCACCAGGTGCAGGTGAGATCGGCCCGCTGGTTTCGGGTGCGCCAGACGCGGCGCCACCAGGTCCCACCCGCGCCGCTCACAATCTGCTGCACGCGCTGATGACTGAGCGAGAGGGCCTGCGCGATTTCCCGCAGCGAGGCTCCCGCGAGGTGGAGCCGCCGGATGGCCGTGTGGTACTCGGTGCGGGCGAGCGCCGCCTGGCGCTCGGCCTGCTCGAGATCGAGCGCGGAGGCTCGGGCGGTGTTCAACAGCTCAGGGGAAAGCGTCATGGTGGACTCCAAGCACGGGGCCACAGGCTGCAGGCTACGGGCCACGGACCGGACGGTTGGACACAGGCTCCAGGCTTCAGGCTCCAGGCCTTGCGCATTCGACTATCATGACTAGACATTATTGACTATTAGCAGTAGACAGTCAAGCGCACCGGGCGGAGGACCCGGGCGTCCGCCGCGGCGGCGGCGGAAATCGCGTAGCAGAGTCGTGTACTATGGTCACGGCCCGGGACCGATGACCAACGACACCGCAGGCGTCACAACGGAAGGCCCGACGGGGAGCGGCCTCTTCTCCGAGGCGCGCGCGCGGGCCGCCGACTTCCTCGAGCTGACCAAGCCGCGCGTGAACGTGCTGGTCGTGGCCACCACCCTGCTCGGGTTCTACATGGCGACCCGGCCGCAGGACGCGCTCGCCCTGCTCATCAACACCGTCATCGGGACCACGCTCGTCGCGAGCGGGGCGTCGGCCTTCAACGAAATCATCGAGCGCGACCTCGACGCCAGGATGCGGCGCACGCGCAACCGGCCGCTGCCGACCGGCCGCTTGACCTCTCGTCCCGCCGTCGTCTTTGCCGTCGCCCTTTCGGTCGCGGGCATTGTCGAGCTGGCGCTCGGGGCGAATCTCCTGGCGGCGGCCGTCGCGTCGGCTACGCTCCTGACCTACACGCTCGCGTACACGCCGCTCAAGACGCGCACCTCGCTCGCCACCGTCATCGGGAGCGTGCCGGGGGCGCTCCCGCCGATGATCGGCTGGGCGGCGGCGAGGAATTCTCTGTCGATCGAGGCGTGGATCCTCTTCGGCATCGTGTTCCTCTGGCAGATGCCGCACTTCCTGGCCATTGCGTGGATGTACCGCGAGGACTACAAGCGGGCCGGATTCCCGTTGCTCCCGATTGTCGAGCCGGACGGCGCGAGCACCGGGCGGCAGGCCCTCGTGTACGCGGCCGCGCTCGTGCCCGTGAGCCTCGCGCCGACCGCGGTTGGCCTGACTGGCGGCGTCTACATGATCGGAGCGGCCATCATCGGCGCGGTGTTCGTGGCACTGGCCGCGGACTTCACGCGCCGCCGCACCGCCCCCGTCGCGCGCCGGCTCTTCTTCTGTTCAATCGCCTATCTGCCGATCCTGTGGGTGTTGATGGTGATTGGGAGAGTCAGGTGACGAGACAGGCTGGAGGCTGGGGGCTGGAGGCTGGGGGTTTCGAGGGCGTCACGCCGTCTGGCCACCAGGCGCCAGCCTCCGGCCATCAGCCGGCATTCAGTGCGAGGCCGAGGCCGTGAGTGTCGCCGAGTTGCCGCTCGTAAACGCCACGCTGAACGGGATCTCCGCCGTGCTGTTGTCGATCGGCTACCTCCACATTCGCGGGAAGCGGATCCAGCAGCACCGGGCGTTCATGCTGAGCGCCTTCGCGACCTCGGTGCTCTTCCTCGTGTCGTACCTGACCTACCACGCGATGGCCGGGTCGAGGAGGTTTCCGGGCGAGGGACCGATTCGACTCGTCTACTTCTCGATTCTCATCACGCACACGCTGCTCGCCGCCTCGGTCCCTCCGCTCGCGACGACGGCCGTCGTCCTCGCGCTCAAAGGCCGGTTCGAAACTCACCGGCGCGTGGCGCGCTGGACGCTCCCGATCTGGCTCTACGTGTCGGTGACGGGTGTCGTGATCTACGTGATGCTGTATCGGACCTACTGACGCACCAGGGCATCAGGCTTCGGGCATCAGGCCTCGGGCCTTGACGCGTCGCGCCTTCACGGCCAGAAGTGTCAAACGCTGAGGCTTGCAGCCTCAAGGCCTGAAGCCTGAAGCCTGGAGCCAAGTACCTGCAGTTAGCGACGCTGCGAGATCCAATCTCAACGAGTTTCTGTCGCTATCTGTACAACAGATACTTCGCCCTCAACAGCCTCCACCTCGTCTCGATCCCCGACCATCCATCGGCGATCGCCGAAGGATCGTCGCCCGCCTTGATGCGGCCGACGGTTCGCGCGCCAAGCAAGGTCGTCGCCGAGTCGATGCGGTACTGCGATGGATACAGCCTGTAAATCGCCGAGGCCATCTCGGTGCCCATGCGCACAGGCCTCAGCCGCTCGCGATCGGTGACGACGATGAAGACGCCCTGGCAGAGCTCGTTGGCATACTTGCTCGACGAGGGCGTGAAGCTCACCGGGTAGAAGCGCACTCCCGCCAGGCCCCGGCGGTTCAGCTCGTCGGCCAGCCGCACGCCATCTATCCAGGGTGCGCCGATGTGCTCGAACGGCGTGTCCGTCCCCCGGCCGACCGACAGGTTCGATCCTTCGATCGATCCGACACCGGTATATGTCGTCGCCTCGACCAGATTCCGCATGTTGGGCGACGGGTTCACCCACGCGAGGCCGCTTTGATCGAACCAGAAGCTCCTGTGCCAGCCCCTGGCAGGCACGACGGTCAGCTCCGCGCCGGTTTTCTTCTCAGCGTTGAAGAGCGTCGCGAGCTCGCCGAGCGTCATCCCGTGGCGGATCGGCATCGGGAAATACGCCGTGAATCCCAGCTCGCCCGGATCGAGCGTCGGCCCCTCGACCTGGAACCCGTTGATCGGGTTCACGCGATCGAGCAGCACGACGGAGATCTTCCGCTTCGCTGCCTCCTCCATCACGTAAGCCATCGTCGTCGTGTAGGTATAGAACCTCGCGCCGACGTCCTGCAGGTCGATGACCATCGTGTCGATGCCCTGGAGCATCGCGTCGGTGGGCCTGGTGGTCGTTCCGTAGAGCGAGTGAATTGGCAGGCCCGTCTTCTCGTCGCGCGCCGAGTCGACTTTCGCGTCGAGGACGCCGCGGATTCCATGCTCGGGGCTGAAGAGCGCCACGAGATTCACGCCCTTCGCGCCCGCGAGCACATCGATCGTGGAGGCGCCGGCGCGCGTGCGTCCCGTGTGGTTCGTCAGGAGGCCGACGTGCTTGCCCTGCAGGATCTTGAACCCGTCGGCCTGCAGCACGTCGACGCCGTTCAGCACGTGCCCCTCGTCGGCGGACGCCCGCGGCGCGCTGCCGCTCGCGCCGAAGTCGCCGCCCGTCATGGCCTGCTCGCGCAGTGCGGATGCCGGCACCGGATCGCGGAGCGCGGACGCGATGACGGTGGCGACACGCGCCCGAAGCGGCGTCACGTCGCCCTTGCCGTCCGGGTGTACGCGGTTCGACAGGAAGATCACGTAGGTGCGCGTCACCGGGTCCACCCAGATCGAAGTGCCCGTGAAGCCCGTGTGGCCGAAGGATCCGATCGGGAAAAGCTCGCCCCGGTTCGACGAGTAGGCCGAGTCGATGTCCCATCCCAGGCCGCGGACGCTTGGGAAGCCGTCGGGCGTCGCCCGGCTCGTCATCTTGGCGACGGTGAGCGGCGACAGGATGCGCACGCCGTTCATGCTCCCCGATTCGAGCAGCATCCGCGCGAAGAGCGACATGTCGCGCGCCGTGCTGAAGAGCCCCGCGTGGCCCGCGACGCCGTCCATCCGCCGCGCGGTCGGGTCGTGCACGACACCGCGCAGCATGACCTGCCCAGGGCCGGCGCACGGCCAGCCGAGCGGCGAGCACGGCTCGGTCGGCGCGATTCTCGGCCTTAACGACGCCGGCGGATTGAACGTGGACTCGCGCATCCCGAGCGGCGCGAACACCCGCTCCCGCACGAACTGGTCGAGCGGCTTGCCGCCGACGCGCTTCACGATGTCGCCGAGCAGGAAGAAGTCGATGTCGCTGTAGATGAACCGCTCGCCCGGCGCGGCCACCGGAACTTCTTCACACGCGCGCTCGATCGCCGCGTCGTACCCGTGGAACTCGTCGTTCATGTCGATGTCGGGGCGGAGTCCGCCGGCGTGCGTCAGCAGGTGCCTGACCGTGATCTCGTTCTTGCCGTACTTCCCGAATTCCGGGATGAAGGTTGCCACGCGATCGCTCAGGCGGATTCGCCCCTCTTCCACCAGTATCATCACGCTCGTCGTGGTCGCCACGACCTTGGTGACCGACGCCATGTCGAAGATCGTGTCGAGCGTCATCGGCTCGACCGAAGGCGTCACGGCCCGGTTCCCGTACGCTTTCTCGTAGACGACCTGATCGCCGCGCCCGACGAGCAGCACCGCTCCCGGCAGCTGCTTCTGGTCGATCGCCTGCCGGATGACCTCGTCGGCTCGCGCGGCGCGGGCCTGGTCGAAGCCCGCCGAAGCCGGCGCGGAGGCGGGAGTCGGCATCGGCGCTGGCGCCTTCTGAGCGTCGAGCGAAAACGTGAGCGCGGAGAGAGCCAGGATCAGAATGGAGAGGCGGCGGTGCATGGTGCCCTCGAGCGGGAGCGTCGGTTCACGAACAGCGCGGACCGGCTACAGTCTTGCGAATCCGGGAAGGCAATACAAGGGCGGGCTCTAGGCGACAGGCCTCAGGCTCCAGGCCGCGTCTCGGCCGATGGCCTGTCGCCCAATGCCCGCAGGAATCGACGTTCCGCCCGGCGATGTGCGAAGCCATGCCCCCCATGTGGACGATGTGCTGCCGGCGCGGCCGGAGGCCGCCCATCGAAGGTCCCAACCCGCTGCGCCGTGAATCTGTCGGGTCAGGTCCCTAGAATCTCCATTTCAGTTGCACTTGGAACGCCCTGGGTGGAACGAAGTGGGTCCCGCTGAACGTCGACATGAAGTTGTAGAGCGCCACCTTGTTCGCAAGGTTGATGACGCTCAATCGAACGCTCAGGCGCCCGCGGCCGGATCGCACGAGGTTGTCGATGCCCAGGCCGACATCGAACAGGTGCCGCGGCGCTATGCGAGGCGGATTCGTGTCGTCGTTCTCGGTCCCCGCCTCGGGAATACGGAGGCGAGCCGCACCGAACTGCGACGAGGCGCACTCCGTGATCCCCCGCGACGGGGTCGCCGACAGGCTGCCGCAGTAGAGGCCGATCGCGGCCTGTTGATCCGGGGACAATGTGAGCGCGGTCGCAAAGTCCGGCACCGCTCCCGCCACGAGGCCCGAGTCATACCGCCACGTGAAGGCTATCCATGCGCCAAGCGGGCCCGGGGCCTGGTACAGGAGGTTCGTCGTCTGCTGGAACACCTGGTCGTGGTCGATCCGGAAGACGCCCGTCGGGAGCGGCGAATTGAACAGGATTCCGCCGTTCTCGGGATTGAAGAACCGCGCGCGATTGTGCCCGAGGACGGAGAACGCGCTGAACCCGCCGTGCTTGACGAGGTTGATCCTGGCCGAGACCCCGTCGATCTGCGATTTCGCCCAAGAGATGGGAAACACGATCGGCGTGTCGAACAGCGTGTCGAAGTCGTAGGCGTTGGTGGTCCGCTTGTAGAAGTAGTCGATGTCGACGACGAGCCAGTTGCCGAGCGCCTGCTGGAAGCCGACGCTGACGTGGTCGCGCCGGCCGGGGCGCAGCGACGAACCCTCAACCGCTCCGAATACGTTCTGAGCGAGGCCTCCGCTCCCGGTCGTGCTCGAGAGGACCAGGTTCTCGTTGTACGGCGTCTCCATGGTCCGTCCGTACGACGCCCGCAGAACGGAGCCCGTGGACTTCACGAGGTACGAAACGCCAACGCGGGGCTGGATCGAGGTCGCCGAGCTCAAGCCGTCGTAACGATCTGCGCGGACACCCAACATGATCGTGGCGCCTCCGAGCGTGATCGAATCCTGCACGTAGGCGGCGAACTGCTTGATGCGGGCTTTGCCGTCGAATCGGAAGAGCCCGCCACCGCGCGTCAGGTCGAACGTCGCGACGCCCGGCAGGAAGGCATCGTTCGGCAACAGGCCGGAAGCCGGGCACCCGAGCGGGTCTGCCGGCGCGGGGGCCGAGACGGGGCTGCCCCCCTCATCCACACACGGGGCATTGAAGGTCGGATCGGTCAGGCCGAGCCGGAATCGTTCGGAGAGGTCCGTCACGCCGGCTTGTGCGCCGACCTTCGCGTTGTGTCTCCCCCGAAAGAACGACAGGTCCGCCTTCGCTCCGAAGTTCGTCAACGTCCGATCCTGCCCAATCGTGGCGGGCTCGTCGGCGAAGGGATCGGCACTCGGCGTGTAAGTGACGCTGTCGCGGCGGACATAGGCGTTGGCGGCAAAGAGCATCGTGGGCCCGATGATCCGCGTCCATCCCGGGGCGATATTGAACGTGACGATGCGCTGCCGCTGATCCTGCCCCGAGGCTTCCTGATCGAACGTGTTCGGCACCTGGAACGAAGATCTCGCCAGCGAGGCGTTGAGGTGTATCGCGTCGTGGTCGCTCGGGTGGACATCGAGCCGGCCGAATATCGATTGCGCGTCGCCGGCGTCGTGCAGCGTCGTGAACTCGGGCGCGTCGAGGAATCGATGGGTGCGAGTCCCGCTGCCGGTGAGGAATGCGCCGATGCGGTCGGTGCCGAGGCCTATGCTCAGCTCCGCCTGCGCGGTCTTGAAGGAGCCCGCCTCGAGCGACAGGCTGCCGCTCGGCCGGCCCTGACCAAGTCCCGACTTGGTGATGACCCGCACTACGAGGCTGTTCTTGTCTCCGAACTCGGCCGGTGGCACACCCGTCATGACTTCCATCGACTGAACGGCGTCGAGGGAGAGCTGGTTGGAGTAGGTCCGGCTCTGTTGATCGGTCACGGGCTGGTTGTCGATTGAGAACTGCGCCTGCGCGTGGTCGCCCACTGGGTGGAAAAACCCGTTCGAATCCGCTACCACACCTGGCGCGGCGAGTGTGATTGCGGCACTCAGACCGGAAGACGACGCAGGGATTGGCAGCGTTGTCAGCTGCTTCTGGTCGAGGTCTGTGTGCGCGGTGGGGTTGCTCTCGACCAGCTCCGCACGCGCCGTCACGTTGACCGTCTCGCTTGCCCCGGCGATCGCCAACGAGACGTTCACGGTCACCGGCACGGCGGATCGGACCTTGACGTCCTGTTCGAACGTCTGGAACCCCTTCGCCGTCACCACGAGGTGATAGGTGTTCGGCGGCACGTTGCGGAAGACAAATGTGCCGCGGGAGTCGGATGGCGCCGAGCGGGTGAACTCGGTGACCGGGTTCACGATGAGCGCGGTCGCGCCCGCGACGATGGCGTCACTCGGGTCCTTGACCGTTCCATTGATTGTGCCCGCGCCGCCGAGTTCCTGAGCGCTCAGCCGCGCGGTGAGAAACGCCCCCACGAGCACGAAACCGGCCAGCTCACTCAACGCCCGCCAGCTGATTCTGCGAACAGTTCGGATCATGTCAGTCCCCTTGCGTCTCGAAATCGGTATCCAAGCACACGGCAGGGCAATGCCCCTCGAACGGTGCGGGCGCCGCGAATGCGCTGGCAACACGAAGAGCGCGCCGGCGTTGTGCTAGCCGAGGTGGATGGGTTTGCTAAGGGTTGAGGCTGGCGGAGACCGGGCCGGAACGAGGATCGGCGCGCAAGCGTTCACGAACGAAATAGGTTCGTTCGGGATCAGGTCGCGCGGGGCCACCACCGCGATGACGCGGATTGCTGCCTGAGCAATGGTGCGGAGCGATCGAGTCCAGTGGCAAAGGTAGCAGTGTTGCGGTGATGTGAAGTCCGCTCCCGGGCGCAGCGTCGTCCCGCCTTGCGCAGGCCGCAGCCCCGATTCCTCGGCGCATGCGGAATCCTCGCGCACATCTCCGTGCGAGACGGCCAGCCAGGCGCCGAAGAGCGAAGCGGCCATCGCCGAGACGGCGATGCCCCTCCACCATCGGGAGCCGCGCAGGAAGCGGTTCATGCAGTGAGCCCTACACTCATCCTGTTCGATTATCTCCGAGCTTGTCAATCAGCGGAGCGGGTCCTGGCGCGTTCGCGACGGCAACCTGAAGACCGGTGTCCCGGCGAGCGCGATCGGGGCCGCGTTTCGCCAATCGACCCGCACGCTTCGCGGGTCGAACCATCCGCCACCGCGTCCGTTACTCCTCCCCTGTGGTACGATCTCTGTCTGTGCGGCCCCGTGCCATTCTCACCTCACTCGCGCTCGGCCTCCTCCTGGCGTCGGCGGCCGGCAATCCATCGAAGGCCCAGACGATGAGCAAGCCGAATGGCGGCGGGCTGACATCTGTCGGCGGTTTGAAGGTCGGTCACCACACGATGACCGGGCGGCCGACTGGATGCACCGTCGTGCTCGCGGAGGCCGGCGCCGTTGCCGGCGTGGACGTCAGGGGCGCCGCACCGGGTACGCGCGAAACGGAGCTCCTCAACCCGGTCAACCTCGTCGACACGGTGCAGGCCATCGTCCTCTCCGGCGGCAGCGCGTTCGGCCTCGACGCCGCGTCGGGCGTCATGCGCTACCTCGACGAGCGCAAGATCGGCTTCCCGACCGGTTACGGGCCGGTCCCGATCGTGCCGGCGGCCATCCTCTTCGATCTCGGCGTCGGCTCGAATCCCTCGATCCGGCCGGACGCCGATTGCGGGTACCGTGCGGCGACGATTGCCTCGGCCGGGCCAGTCGAGGAAGGCAGCGTCGGGGCGGGAGCCGGTGCGACGATCGGCAAGGTTCGCGGCGCCAGGTTCGCGATGAAGGGCGGGATCGGCAGCGCGTCGATTTCAATCGGCGGCCGCGTGACGGTCGCAGCGCTTGTGGCCGTCAACGCCTTCGGCGACGTCATCGACCCGGCCACCGGCCGGATAGTCGCGGGCGCGCGGGCCGAGGATGGAAAAGGGTTCGCCGACGCGCGCGTGCTGGTGCGGTCTGGGGCGATGCTGCCCGGAAAGATCGGAGAGAACACCACGATCGGTGTCGTCGCCACCGACATGGCGCTGACCAAGACCCAGGCAACGCGCGTGGCGCAGATGGCGCACGACGGGCTGGCGCGATCCATCAGCCCGGTGCATACGCCATTCGACGGCGACACGCTGTTCGTCCTATCGACCGGCACGAGCAAGCAGCCAACTGACGTCACCGCCATCGGCGCGCTCGCGGCGGAAGTCGTGGCCGACGCCGTCCTCCGCGCGGTCCGGATGGCCTCCGGCGTTCCCGGCTTTCCAGCCATCCGCGATCTGGCAGGCTCGCCGCGCTAGATCCCTCATTCGAGGATGTCCCCTCACCTTCCGCTGATTGCCCTGTACTCGGCCGGGCTCATCGCCCTTGGCGTGTACCTCGGCCGGCGGGTCAAGAGCACCAGCGGGTTTTTCGTCGCGAACCGGAGCCTGGGCGCGGGGCTGATCTTTTCGACCGTGCTCGCGGCCAACATCGGCGCAGGATCGACGGTCGGCGCGGCCGGCCTCGGCTATCGATTCGGCCTGAGCGCGTGGTGGTGGAACGGATCGGCTGGCATCGGATCGATCCTCCTCGCGCTCTGGGTCGGGCCGCGGCTCTGGCGCAAGGCCTCGAAGCTCGGATTCCTGACCGTCGGAGACCTGCTCGAGCATCACTTTGGCCCGAAGATCAGGGCCGCGATCTCGAGCATTCTCTGGGTGGCGACGCTCGCGATCCTGGCCGGCCAGATCATCGGCATCGGCCTCATCCTCGACGTCGTCGCCGGCTTGCCGAAGGCTGCCGGGTGCGTGATCGGCGGCGTGCTCGTCACGACCTACTTCACCGCGGGCGGCCTGCACGGCTCGGCATGGGTGAACATGGTCCAGCTCGTGGTGAAGCTCTCCGGCTTCGCGATCGCGCTGCCCGCCATCTGGATCGGCGCCGGCGGGTGGAACGGACTGAGCACGGCTTCCCCCGACCCGAGCTTCGGGACGTTCTGGCAGGGTGCGACCTCGGCGTCGTTCCTCGTGCTGCTCGTGCCCGCCTTCATCAGCTCGCCCGGCCTGATTCAGAAGGCGTACGGCGCGAAGAACGAGCGCGCGGTGCGATTGGGCGTCGGCATCAACGGTCTCGCGCTGCTCGTCTTCGGGTTCATCCCCGCGCTGCTCGGGATGGCGTCCCGGCTGCACCATCCCGGTCTCTCGCAGGAGCTCGCGCTGCCGACACTGCTCGCAAACGACCTGCCGGTCGGGCTCGGCAGCCTGCTGCTCGCCGCGATCTTCTCGGCTGAGTTGAGCGCGAGCGACGCGGCGATGTTCATGCTGTCGACCTCGCTGTCTCAGGACTTGTACCGCCGCTTCGTCCGGCCCGACGCCTCCGACCGCGCGGTCCTCCGCGTGGCGCGGCTGGCCGCCGTTTGCGGCGGCGCGCTCGCCGTCGTGCTCGCGACGCTCCTGCCGACGATTGTCGATGCCCTCGGCATCTTCTACGCGATGCTCGGCGCCTGCATCTTCGTCCCGATCCTCGTGGCGATACACTCGCGCGTCGATCGGCGGCGGGAAGTTGGGTGGTCTCTTGCGGCAGGCGCCATTGCCGTCGTCGCGGTGCGGCTGACGCTTGGCGGGGCGCCCTCGGGAATGTGGACCCCGGCGTCGGCAGGGCTGATCTTTGCAATCGGCGGCTACGTGCTGGCCGTGGGCTGGCGGCGTTTCAGCGCCAGTGCAGCACGCTGAACGTGTTCACGTAATCGTCGGTCCAGATTCGCTCCGGCTTGCCCGGCACCTCAGTCCACCCGTCGGCGCCCGTCAGCTCCGACAGCCCCTCGGCCCGCCTCGTCAGCACGATCCAGTCCGACGACGAATAGCCGAGCTCCTCGTCCTGCTCCGAGAGGCGCGGTTCGGCCCTCCAGACGCAGGAGAGACCCGCATCCCGGGCCAGGTCGGCCACCGGCCGCTCGAGCGCCAAGTAGCGGTTGGAGATATGGAACGCGATGATGCCGTCCGCCGAGAGGCGCGACAGGTAGACCCGCAGCGCCTCGCGCGTCAGCAGGTGGACCGGGATCGCGTCGGAGCTGAACGCGTCGACGATGATGAGGTCGTAGACGTCCGCCGAGGCGTGCGCGAGCGACCACCGCGCGTCGCCGACGACGACCCTCGGGCGCGCCTTGCATTCCCGGAGGTAGCTGAAGAATCCGGACGGGCCGGCCAGGCGCACGATCGCGGGATCGAGCTCGTAGAACACCCACTTCTGGCCCGGCTCCGCATAGCTCGAGAGCGTTCCGGTGCCGAGGCCGATGACCGCGACCGAACCCGGCCCTGGGCCGTGGAACGCGTTGAACACCTGGCCGATCGGGCCTTGCCGCGTGTAGTAGGTCAGCGGCACGTGCTCGCGGCCCGGCTCGAGGCTCTGCGCCCCGTGCAGCGTGCTGCCGTGATAGAGCAGTCGCAGGTTGTTGGCGCGATCGATCGTGACGCGGTGAACGCCGAAGAAGCTGCGCTCGACGTGCTCGATTTCGCCGAACGGGCTCGGGCGAACGGTTGACGCAAGGAGCATCGCGGCCACGCCGAGTCCGAACCGGATTGGCCTTCCCGAGAAGCCCAGGCAGACGAGCGCGATCACGACCGCCGTCGCGATCTGAACGGGATACGCGCTGCCTCCCGGGATCTTCGGCACCGCGAGGAACAGGCCGACGGCGATCGCTCCGAGGGCCAACGCGGCCACCAGGTCGCGGATCGGAGCGGAGGTCAGTCGTCCCGGAACGCGGAACGGCTTCAGGAAGCACGCCGCCACGATGACGAGCGGGTACTCGAGCGGCGTCGCGAAGATCTCGGGCGCGACGATCGCGTTGAAGAGCCCGCCGATCGCGCCGCCGATCGCGAGCCACAGGTAGAAGAGCGTCAGGTGATCGCGCGCGGGGCGATCGTCTGCCAGCTCACGGTGGCAGGCCATGCCGATGAAGGTGAAGGCGAGCAGGTGCAGCGGAACGAGCAGCCACGCCGGCGACGTCGCGTCAACCGAGATCGTCGTCACCTGCGTGAGCACGACAATCGGCAGCGCGAGGACGACGAAGTTTCGCGGGACGAGCGGGCGGCGCGCGAAGGTCAGGACAAAGGTCAGCAGGTAGAGGACGAGTGGGATGACCCAGAGCAGGGGAACGGGCGCGACGTCGGTCGTGATGTAGCTCGTGACGCCGAGCAGCAGGCTCGACGGCACGGCCGAGAGCGCCAGCCAGCGCGCCTGCCGCCGCCAGGACGGCAGCGGCGTCGCCGCCACGGTTTCGGGGATGCCGCTTCGCTGGCGGTTCCGGGATGCCGTGTGCGTCTTGAGCGCGCAAACGCCGACGAGCGCGGCATACCCCAGGTAGGTCCAGGCCCAGCCAATCGACTGCGTGCGGACGCCGAAGGTGGGCTCGACAAGCGCCGAGTAGGACAGCAGGGCCGCGATGCTGCCGAGATTGCTCGCCTGGTAAAGGAAGTAGGGATCCTTCGCCTCTGGATGTTCGCCGTGCGAGAACCAGTGCTGCAAGATGGGCGAGGTCGTCGCCACGGCGAAGAACGGCAGGCCGATCGAAACCGCGAGAAGCACGAGCAGCCACGCGGCCGGCGAGGTGGCCGCGGGCGGCGCCCACTGGGGCGAGATGCCGATCGGGAGCACGACGAACGCCGAGATCAGGACGAGCGCGTGCACGCCGAGCTGCGCGCCTGGCGTCAGGTAGCGGGCCGTGGCCCACGCGTAGAGGTAGCCGAGCAGCAGCGTGAACTGGAAGAAGAGCAGGCAGGTCGTCCATCCGGCGGGCGCGCCGCCGAGCAGCGGGAGCACCATCCGGCCGAACATCGGCTCGAGCAGGAAGAGCAGCCCCGATCCGAGGAACAGGGCGGCGGCAAACAGCAGCGTCAGGGCTCGTGACGGCATCAACGGAGGCGATCGGCTACTGTCGCGGCCTGTTGCAGGGTCTCGTGCCACGCGGCCGAGGCTCGCACGCGGGGGCGCTCTGACCGGACGATTGCGGCTACTGTGGCACGCGGCGGCTGAGGATGGCAAGCGCGGCCCGCGGCCACCCTCGCGAACGCCCGGGCGCGCCTTGACCGCGCGCGGCACCCGCCGCATAATGAATGAACCACCATTCAGTGAGAGGATCCTCCGTGATCGCTGGACGAGCCGAGCCGAGGCGCGCCGCCGTTCCACCTCGCCGCGCGGCGAAGACACCCGCGGCCAGAAGCGACAAGCAGGCCCACATCCTGCGCGCCGCCACCCGCGTCTTCGCGCGCCACGGGTTCTTCAACGCGCAGATGGCCGACATCGCGCGCGAGGCCGGCGTCGCGGCCGGCACGGTCTACCTCTACTTCCGCAGCAAGGACGAGCTGCTCGTCTCGATCTTCGAGCGCGGCATGCGTGAGGCGATCGCCGAGGGGCGCAAGGCCCTCGCGGGCGTCGCCGACCCGGTCGAACGTCTCCGCGTCATCGCGCGCACCCACCTCGAACGCGTCAGCCGGGATCGCGACACCGCCGTCGTCTTCCAGGTCGAGCTGCGCCGATCGACGAAACACATGCGGGAGTTTTCGACGACGCTCCTCCGCGAGTACCTGGGGATCATCCGGTCGATCGTCGCCGAGGGCCAGGAGACCGGGGTCTTCACGAAGGACGCGAGCCCCACCGTCGCCGCCAAGCTCGTGTTCGGGGCGCTAGACGAGATGGCCACCAACTGGATGCTGAGCCGCCGGCGCTACTCGCTCGCCGCCGAGGCCGACGCCGTCGTCGACCTGCTGGTCAACGGCCTCGCGGGCGACGGCGCGTCGCGGCACCGGCCGAAAGGCGGCGCGTCATGATTCGAACCGTCGCCGTGCTCGGCGCGGGCACGATGGGCGCCCAGATCGCCGCGCACTTCGCCAACGCCGGCGTGGACGTCTGGCTGCTCGACCTCACGCCGAAGATTGCCCGGGACCTGTTCGATAGGGCGCGGAAGCTGAAGCCCGATCCCTTCTTCGTCCCCGAGGCGGCGCGGCGCGTGCGGACCGGCGGCTTCGAAGACGATCGCGCGCGACTCGCGGAGTGCGACTGGATCATCGAGGCCGTCGTCGAGAAGATTGACGTCAAGCGCGAGCTGCTCTCCGCGGTCGATGCGGCGAGACGGCTCGGTTCGATCGTCACGACCAACACGTCCGGGCTGCCCGTGGCCGCGATCGCGGAAGGGCGCTCCGACGACTTCAGGCGGCACTGGCTCGGCACGCACTTCTTCAACCCGCCCCGCTACCTCCACCTGCTCGAGATCATCCCGACGCCGGAGACGGACCCGGCCGTCGTCGACGAGGTGCGCCGCTTCTCGGACTTCCGGCTGGGCAAGGGCGTCGTCGTCGCGAAGGACACGCCGAACTTCATCGCGAACAACATCGGGCTCTACGGCGTCGTGCGGATCCTCGATGCGCTGGCGACGGGCCGGTACTCGATCGAGGAGATCGACGCGATGACTGGGCCGATCATCGGCCGTCCGAAGAGCGCGACGTTTCGCACGCTCGACATCGCGGGCCTCGACATCGTCGCGCACGTGCTCGGGAACCTGGCCGGGCGGCTCGACGATCCCGCGGCGTGCCGCGGGTTCGAGATGCCGCCGATCGTGGCCGAGATGCTCTCGCGCGGGTGGGTCGGCGAGAAGTCGAAGCAGGGCTTCTACAAGCGCACGACCGGACCAGACGGCCAAACGATGATCCTCGTGCTCGACCCGGCGACCTTCGAATACCGCCCGAGCCGTCACGTCGACCTGCCGGCGCTCGAATCGGCGCGCTCGATCGAGAACATGGCGGCGCGGATCCGGACGCTCTTCGCCGAAAAGGACGCCGTGGGAGACTTCTACCGCGCGACGCTCGGCCCGACGCTCCTCCATGCCGCCGAGGTTGCGCCTTCCATCGCCCACTCGCTCGACGATGTGGACCGCGTCATGCGGTGGGGCTTCGGATGGGAGCGGGGCCCGTTCGAGATCATCGACGCGATCGGCATCCCCGCGCTCCTGAAGCTGACGGGCAGCCCGCCGCCGCGCGTGCTGTGCGATGCCGCGGAGAGCGGACGGATGGCTCTTCGTGACGGTCCGGTCCCGCCCGCCGGGCCGGGGCTCGAGATCCTGCGTCAGGCGAAGCAGGGCCACGCGATCGTCCGGTCGAACACGGGCGCGAGCCTCGTGGACCTTGGCGACGGCGTCCTCGCCGTCGAGTTCCATTCGAAGGCCAACGCGCTCGGCGGCGATGCCATCGACATGATTCACGGTGGCCTGCGAGAGGCCGGCCGGAATTTCCGCGCACTCGTGGTGGGCAACGAGGCGCCGAACTTCTCAGCGGGCGCCAACCTGATGCTGGTCCTGCTCGAGGCGCAGGAAGGCGACTGGGAAGAAGTCGACGCGATGGTCCGGGCCTTCCAGGGCGCGACCATGGCAATGAAGTACGCCGCGGTGCCGGTCATCGTCGCGCCCTCAGGCCTCTCGATCGGCGGCGGGTGCGAGCTGGTGCTTCACGGCGACCGCGTGCAGGCTGCGGCCGAAACGTATCTCGGCCTGGTCGAGGTGGGTGTCGGGCTGATTCCCGCCGGCGGCGGCACGAAGGAAATGCTGCTGCGGTCGCTCGAATCGATGCCTGCCTCGCACGGCGACGTGCTGCCGTACGTGCAGCGCGCGTTCGAGACGATCGCATTTGCGAAGGTGTCGGGGAGCGGGCCGGATGCGGCGCGCCTCGGCTACCTGCGGCCGACCGACTCGTTCACCATGAACCGCGATCGCCTGATCGCCGACGCGAAGGCGCGCGCGATCGCCCGCGTGGCCGAGGGCTACCAGCCCCCTGCGGCTCGGACGTCGATTCTGGTCGGCGGCGAGAGCGTGCACGCCGCGCTCAGCCTCGGCGTGCACCTCGCGTGGCGCGCCGGCCGCATCAGCGACCACGACGCGCTCATCGGCAGGAAGCTCGCGTGGATCCTGTCGGGCGGCTCGCTGCCGCACGCGACGATGGTCGCGGAGCAGTACCTGCTCGACCTCGAGCGGGAAGCGTTCCTGGGTTTATGCGGAGAAGCGAAGACGCAGGAGCGCATCGCGTACACGTTGAAGACGGGGAAGATGCTGAGGAACTGACGCAGAAGGGCGACAGGCTCCAGGCTTCGGGCCGTGTGCCGACGATGATCGATGTAGGTTCCGGACCGCCGCTCGTGCTCGTCCCGGGCATCCAGGGGCGATGGGAATGGATGGAGCCCGCCGTGCGCGCAGTGTCCAAACGCTGCCGCGTGCTGGCGATTTCGTTCCCGGGAGAGCCCGGCAGCGGGATGAGCTTCGACGGCGAGGAGAGCTTCGATGTCTTCGGCCGCCAGATCGATCGACTGCTCGACGAGCGCGGCCTCGCCTCCGCTGCGATCTGCGGCGTGTCGTTCGGAGGCCTGGTCGCTCTGCACTACGCCGCGTCGAGGCCTGCCCGCGTCCGGGCGCTTGCCCTCGTGTCCGCTCCCGGTCCCCGGTGGAGGCCGAATCCGGCCCAGGCCCGATTCGTCGATTCTCCGCGGTCGATAACGCCGATCTTCGTCTTGAAGGCTCGCGGGCGCCTGTATCCGGAAGTGCGCGCGGCGCTTCCCACGTTTCGCGCGCGGCTGCAGTTCCTCGCGGGTCACGGCGTCCGCGTCGTGCGAGCGCCGTTCTCCGCCTCTCGGATGAGTTCGCGCGTCATCCTCTCGCGCGCCGTGGATTTCGCCGCAGCCGCGCGAAAGGTCACGGCACCGACGCTCATCGTGACCGGCGAGCCGCACCTCGACCAGGTGGTCCCCGTGGAAGGCACGCGAGAGTACGCCGGCCTGATAGCCGGGGCGCAGAGCGCAACGCTTGCCGATACCGGGCACATCGGGCTCGTCACTCGGCCGAAGGAGTTCGCGGAACTCGTTGGCGGATTCGTTTCAGAGCACGCGGGCGTCATATGAAGAGGAACTCTCGACTTCTGTCGTTCCAAGGTCATTCATGATCCTGGAATTCACCGGGCCGGCCGGCCGGCTCGAAGCGCTGCTCGACGACTCGTTGTGCGGAGTGCCCGGCGATCGGGAAGAAGGCGGGGCCGCACCCGAGGCCTCGAAGCCGCTCCGGCCCGATCTGCCGCGCGTAGCCGTCGTGCTCGGCCATCCGCTGCCGATTGCCGGCGGCACGATGCACACCAAGGTCGTCTATCAGATCGCCAAGGGCCTTTGCCGCTCCTGCGCCGCCGTCCTGCGGTTCAATTTCCGGGGAACCGGGATGAGCCAGGGCCGCTTCGACGGCGGCCCGGGCGAGATGCAGGACTTTCGTGCGGCCCTCGACTTCATGGCGGCACGGTATCCCGACGTTGAACTGTGGGCGGCCGGATTCTCGTTCGGGTCGTGGATCGCGATGACGGTCGGCGCGACCGACGATCGCGTGACGACGCTCATCGGCGTCGCGACGCCGATTACGCAGTATGACTTCTCGGCGGTGCTCGAGAGCCTCAAGCCGAAGTTCTTCGTCCACGGCGAGCGGGACGAGATTAGCCCCTTGCGGGCCATGCGCGAGTTCTACGGCCGCGTCCCCGATCCGAAGGAGCTCGTCGTGATCGACGGGGCCGATCACCTCTTCGAGGGCAAGACGACCGAGGTGGCCGACGCCGTCGAGGATCTGCTGGGCGACTGGACGGGGCTCGGGTCGGCCGACTAGCGGGAGTCTTCTCATGCGCGATGCCGTGATCGTCTCAGCCGTTCGGACCGCGGTCGGCAAAGCGCCGTCCGGCGCGCTCCGCACGGTGCGGCCCGACGAGCTGGCCGCGACCGTGCTCGCCGAGGCCCTCCGTCGCGCGCCGGGCCTCTCCCCCGCCGAGATCGACGACGTGATCCTCGGGTGCGCGATGCCGGAGGCCGAGCAGGGCCTGAACGTCGCGCGCATCGCGAGCCTGCGCGCCGGCATCCCGGTGTCGGCCTCCGCGGTGACGGTCAACCGGTTCTGCGCATCGGGCCTCCAGGCCATCGCCTTCGCCGCTGAACGGATCATGCTGGGATCGGCCACGGCGATCGTCGCCGGCGGCACCGAGAGCATGAGCCTCGTCCCGATGGGCGGCAACAAGATCGCGCCGAATCCCGCGCTCGTCGACGGGTATCCCGACGTCTACCTGACGACCGGCCTGGTGGCGGAGAACCACGCGCGCGAGTCGAGCATCACCCGCGAGGAACAGGACGCGTTCGCGCTCAGGAGCCACCAGCGCGCCGTCGCGGCGATCGACGCCGGCCGCTTCCGCGACCAGATCGTCCCGCTCCGCGTCGTCGTGGCGGATCCGTCCGAGGATGGCCCGCCCACGCCGCGCGAGTTCGTCTTCGACGTCGACGAAGGGCCGCGGCGCGATACGTCGCTCGAGGCGCTCGCCGGCCTCCGCGCCGCCTTCCACGCGAAGGGTACCGTGACGGCCGGCAACTCGTCGCAGACGAGCGACGGCGCGGCCGCGCTCGTCGTGATGTCGGCCGATCGCGCGCGGGAGCTCGGCCTGAAGCCGCTCGCGCGCTTCGTGGCGTTCGCCACGGCCGGCGTCGAGCCGGAGCGATTCGGCATCGGCCCGGTGCCCGCCATCCGCAAGGCGCTGAAGATCGCCGGACTCGATCTCGATCGCATCGACCTCGTGGAGCTCAACGAAGCCTTCGCGGCGCAGGCCCTGGCATGCCTGCGCGAGCTGCCCATCGCCGGCGACCGGTTGAACGTGAACGGCGGCGCGATCGCGCTCGGCCACCCGCTCGGCTGCACGGGCGCAAAACTGACGACCTCGCTGCTCCACGAGATGAAGCGCCGGGGAGCACGCCTCGGAATGGTGACCATGTGCGTCGGCGGAGGGATGGGCGCGGCGGGAATCTTCGAGGCGGCCGGGTAGCAGAAGGACGGTGAGATCATGAGCCCTCTGACGGAGAGCATACGGCGGCGCGGCGGCTACTGGCTCTTCGACGCGGAAGAGGCCGGACAGGTGTTCACGCCGGAGCAGTTCACCGACGAGCACCTGCTCATCGCGCGGACGGTGGACGAGTTCCTCGACCAGGAGGTCGCGCCGAACCTCGACCGCCTCGAGCAGAAGGACTGGGCACTCTCGCGCCAGCTCCTCGGGCGCTGCGCCAGCCTGGGCCTGCTCGGCGCCGACGTGCCGGAGCGCCTCGGCGGGACCGCGCTCGACAAGGTATCGTCGCTCCTCATCAGCGAGCGCCTCGGCCGCATCGCGTCGTTCGCGACCACCTTCGGCGGGCAGGCCAATCTCGCCATGCTGGCCATCGTGCTCTTCGGGAACGAGGATCAGAAGCTCCGCTACCTGCCCCGCCTGCTCTCGGCTGAACTCATCGGCGCGTACGCGCTCAGCGAGTCCGGCGCCGGCTCCGACGCGCTCGGCGCAAAGGCGCGCGCGACGCGCCTGGCCGACGGCAGCTACTCGCTCACCGGCGAGAAGATGTGGACGACCAACGGCGGCTTCGCCGACCTCGTCATCGTCTTCGCCAAAGTCGACGGCGAGCACTTCACCGCGTTCATCGTCGAGCGCGCGTTCCCGGGCGTTTCGAGCGGCAAGGAGGAGCACAAGCTGGGCCTCCACGGGTCGTCGACGACCTCCTTTGCGCTGCAGGAGGCGCGCGTGCCCGCCGGGAACGTGCTTGGTGAGGTGGGCAAGGGCCACAAGGTCGCGTTCAACGTGCTGAATTTCGGCCGGCTCAAACTCGGCACGATGTGCTCGGGCGGCGCGGAGGCAGCCGTCGGATACGCCGCGCGATACGCAGCGACGCGCCGGCAGTTCGGCAAGGCCATCGCGGAGTTCGGCGCGATCAAGCACAAGCTCGGCGCGATGACGGCGTGGCTCTTCGCCGCCGAGAGCGGGCTCTACCGGGCGGCCGGGCTGGTCGACGCGGCCATCCGCGGGCGGCAGTCGGGACCGGAAGACATGCAGGCTGTGCTGGCCGCGGGCGAGGACTACGCCATCGAGGCGTCGATCGGGAAGGTCGCCGGAAGCGAGATGGCGGACTTCGTCATCGACGAGGCCCTCCAGATCTTCGGCGGGAACGGGTTCGTGCGCGACTATCCCGTCGAGCGGTACTACCGGGACGCGCGGGTCAACCGCATCTTCGAAGGCACCAACGAGATCAACCGCCTGCTCATCCCCGGGCTCTTCATCCGTCGCGCGATGAAGGGCGAGCTTCCGCTCGTCCAGGCGGCGAAGCGGCTGCAGGATGAGCTGCTGTCGCCACCGCCGGCTTCGGCGGCGGGGGCAAGCGGCGGCCCGCTCGCCGAGGAGGCGCGCGTCGTCGCGTCGTTCAAGAAGGTGGCGCTGGCGCTTCTCGGCCTCGGGATGCAGCGGTACGGAGAGCGGATCGCGGACGAACAGGAAGTCGTGATGGCCATGGCCGATGTCCTGATCGACACCTTCGAGGCTGAGAGCGCCACGCTGAGAGCGCTCGGAAACAGGCTCCGCAACCATCCGGCCGCGGAGCTGCAGGCGGACGCGGCGCAGGTGTTCGTCTACGACGCGGCCAGCCGAATCGATGGCGTCGCGAAGCAGGCGCTGGGCGCGATGGCGAGCGGCGATGCCCTGCGCACGCAGCTGGCGGCGCTCAGGCGCTTGCTGAAGGTGACGCCGGCCAATACGATTGCCATGAGGCGCCGGATTGCCGACGCGACTGTCGCAAAGGGTGCGTATGTGTTCAGGTAGAAACCGGGTTCGCGCCGGATCGAGCCGGACTGCTCGCCGCCCGCTTCGGTGGCTGGGGGCCGGATTGTCGTTTGGCGTTGCCGTGTCGATCGCCGCACTCGCATCCGGGTGCAGCGGAAAGCCGGCCGAGAACGACGCGGACTACGCGAGGCGGATCACCGAAGCCCGGGAGCACAAGGATCGCGCGTTCGCCAACCAGCCGAACGAGCCCATCCCGGTCGATCGGCAGAAGGACTTCCTGCCGCTCTCCTACTTCCCGCCGGACCCGTCGTATGCCGTGCCCGCGACCTTCAAGGCCGAGAACGGCCCGGTCGTCGACATCCCGACTTCGAGCGGGAAGCCCCGCAAGATGCAGGTCATCGGAAGGCTGGAATTCACGCTCAAGGGCCAGACGCTTGCGCTCGGCGCGCTCGTCGAGGCCGGGGACCCGCCTAACCGGCTGTTCATCCCCTTCAGCGATCTGACCTCGGGCACCGAGACCTACTCGGCGGGCAGGTACCTGGAGATCGACAAGAGCCCGACGGGCGTCTATGTCATCGACTTCAACCTGGCGTTCCATCCGTTCTGCTACTACAACCACGACTACGACTGCCCGTACCCGCCGCCTTCCAACCGGCTGCCCATCCCGATCCGGGCCGGTGAGAAGCTCCGCCAATCGAACATCCCGGCCGCCGGGCACTCCGGAAAGTAGCGGGTTTCCGTATCGAATCCAGGCCGGTGGACCTTCCGGCTGCCGGAAGGCGTCTTTGGGGATAGCGAATTCTCCGATACGTTCCGCCCGAGGCCGGACTCATTGTGATCGACGCTTTCGCCCGCGCGGCAACCGGCCCGCAGCCGGATCTCGGAATGGCGGCGCTCCTCATCGCGGGGGTCGAGCATCCTCACTTCGATCCCGCGCCTTACATTCGCCGGCTGGATGACATCGGGCTGGCCGCCAAGCATCACATTTCGTGCTGCCGCGGCGAAGGCTGTGGCGCGGCCCGCGCGCGCGTATCCGCACTGAATGCGTACCTCTTCACCGAACTCGGATTCTGCGGGAACCAGCAACACTACGACGACCCGCGCAACAGCTTCCTCCACGAGGTGCTCGATCGCCAGGTCGGCATACCGGTGACCCTCTCGGTCCTCTACATGGAGGTGGCGCGGCGGGCCGGGCTGGCCGTCCAGGGACTGAACTTCCCGGGCCACTTCCTGGTCCGGCCGGTGTACGGCGCCGGCGAGCGCGACGACGATCGCTTCGTCATCGACCCGTTTCACGGCGGCACGGCGCTGACCTTCGATGAATGCGTCCGGCTGCTGCCCGACGGAATGGCCGCGGACGGGCTCATCGAGCGCGCGCTGCGATCGCCGGCGACGCCACGCCAGATCCTGGCCCGGATGCTGCACAACCTGAAGCGCATCTACGTGCGCATGCGATCGTTCCCGCAGGCCCGCACCATCACCGACATGCTCCTCGCCGTCGACCCCACGGCGATCGTCGAGCTTCGCGACCGAGGCCTGCTGGCTTACCACCTGAACGATTTCTCCGCCGCGCTGCACGACCTGCAGCAATACCTGGCGTCGCCGCTGAACGACTGCCTCGACAAGGCCGGGCGCGAAGAGCACGACCGCGTGCTGGAACATGTCAAGGTGCTCCGGCGGCGCGCGGCGGAGCTGAACTGAGTTCGCACCCCGCCATCGAAGCCTGACCCCCGCCTCCACGTGTTACGATCCGGACTCTCACCCCAAGGAGCCCGCATGCGGCCGCGCTTTCGATCAATTCGCGCCATCGCGTTCATCTGCTTCGCCTTCGCCGTGGCGGCGATCGCCGTTGCCCAGCAGCCCGCCAAGGTGCCCATCACCCACGACGCCTACGACGGCTGGCGATCGATTCAGGGGACGAAACTCTCCCGCGACGGGTCATGGCTCGTCTACGGATTGACCCCGCAGGACGGCGACGGCGAGCTCGTCGTCCGGAATCTCCAGACCGGCGCCGAGCATCGACAGAGCCGCGGCAGGGACGCGGCCATCACCGCCGACGGCCGGTTCGTCGTCTTCGCGATCGCCCCGCCGAAGGCGGAAGTCGACAAAGCGAAGAAGGACAAGAAGAAGCCGGAGGAGATGCCGAAACCTGGCCTTGGCGTCCTGACGCTCGCGACTGGCGCGGTTTTCACCGCCGACCGCGTCAAGAGCTTCAAGCTCGCCGAGGACGCGAGCCGGTTCGTCGCGTTCCTGCTCGAGCCGCCCGAAAAAAAGGTGGAACCTGGCCCGGAGAAGAAGGAGGCCGAACAGAAAGCGGCCGACGCGAAGGACAAGAAGAAGGAGAAGAAGAAGGACGCGGGGACGGACCTCATCCTTCGCGATCTCGCCTCGGGGTCGATGGTGACGCTGAGCGAAGTCGTCGAGTACACGTGGCCGAAGGACGGAAGCTTCGTGGCGTATGCCGTCTCGTCGGCGGCCAAGACGCCCGAGCGGGACGGGGTCTACCTGCGGCGATCGTCGGATGGCGTCACGCGGGCCATGCTCTCCGGGCTCGGGCACTACAAGGGCCTCGCCTTCGACGACAAGGCCGTTGACCTCGCGTTCCTGAGCGACCGCGACGACTACAAGGCCGACGCGCCTGCCTTCAAGCTCTACCTGTGGACGTCGGGGAACGAGGCTGCACTCGAGGCCGCGTCGGCGTCGACGCCTGGCATGAAGGCGGGCTGGGCGCCGAGCGAGAACGGATCGCTCGAGTTCTCCAAGGATGGCGAGCGGCTCTTCTTCGGCACCGCGGCCGCGCCCAGGGCCGAACCCGACAGCGCGCCCGATCCGGTCAAGGTGGACATCTGGACGTGGAAGGATCCGCTGCTCCAGCCCATGCAGAAGGTCCGCGCCGACGAGGAGAAGAAGCGGACTTACAGAGCCGTGCTTCAACTCAAGGACAAGCGGTTCGTGCAGCTCGCCTCCGAGGACCTGCCGGAGCTGACCGTGAACGACGGGCCTGATGTCGCGCTCGGTCTCTCGGACGTCCCGTACCAGCAGGCCCTCTCGTGGGACGCCGATCACTTCGACGTCTACGCCGTGAAACTGCAGGACGGATCGCGGCGGAAGCTCGCCGAGAAATCCCGTTTCTCGGCGACGCTTTCACCTGGAGGCGGCTACGTGCTGACCTTCGACGCCGGCGACACCCAGTGGTACGCCATCCGCGTCAGCGACGGGGTCAAGACGAACCTCACCGGGAAGCTCGGTGTGCGCTTCGACGATGAATCGACCGACACGCCGGAGCCGGCGCCCTCGTATGGTACGGCGGGGTGGAGCTCGGCTGACAGGTCCGTTCTGCTTTACGACAAGTACGACATCTGGGAGATCAGGCCCGACGGCACCGGCGCGCGGATGCTGACGGGCGGGCTTGGCCGGAAGCAGGGGATCGTCTTCCGACATGTGAGAACCGACCCTGACGAGACGACGATCCCCGTCGAAAAACCCATCCTCGTGTTTGCCACGAACGAGAAGACGAAATCGACCGGCTACTACCGGGTCACGCCGACGATGGCCTTGGCGGCGGCGCAGAAGCCCGCTGCGGCCCGGGGCAAGACGGTTGTGGCTCCGTCCACCGCGCCGCTGCCGTCCGGCTACGGCGAGCCCGCGCGCCTCGTGATGATCGACAAGCTGCTCTCCGGCCCGGCGGGCGGCGGTCGGGGTGGCGCCTCGGTGCTCAAGCCGAAGAACGCCGATGCCCCGCTCGTCGTGACCGAGCAGCGATTCGACGAGTTCCCGGATCTGTGGGCCGGGGACTCGAGCTTCGCGGGACTGAAGAAGGTCAGCGACGCCAATCCGCAGCAGTCGCGTTACATCTGGGGCCGATCGGAGCTCGTCGATTTCCGCAACACCGACGGCAAGCCGCTCCGCGCGATTCTCACGAGGCCCGAGAACTTCGATCCGTCGAAGAAGTACCCGCTGCTCGTCTACATCTACGAAGAGCTGACCAACCTCCTGCATCGATACGTCCCGCCCGCGCCGGGCACCAGCATCAACATCACCCGCTACGTCAGCAACGGCTACATCGTCCTGCAGCCCGACATCGAGTACGAGATCGGGTACCCGGGCGAGAGCGCGATGCGCTGCGTCATCCCGGCCGTTCAGAGGGTTGTCGACATGGGGTTTGTCGATCCGGCGCGGATCGGCATCCAGGGCCACAGCTGGGGCGGCTACCAGATCACGTACATGATCACGCGCACCAACCTCTTCCGGGCCGTGGAGGCCGGCGCGTCCGTGTCGAACATGATCAGCGCCTACGGCGGCATCCGCTGGGGATCGGGAATGTCCCGCGCGTTCCAGTACGAGCGCTCGCAGAGCCGCATCGGCGGCCCGCCCTGGTCCCGGTCGCTTCAGTTCATCGAGAACTCGCCGATCTTCTGGGTCGAGAAGGTGCAGACGCCGTACCTGAGCATCCACAACGACGAGGACGACGCGGTGCCGTGGTATCAGGGGATTGAGTTCTTCTCGGCGATGCGGAGGCTCGGCAAGGAAGCCTTCATGTTCAACTTCAACGGCGAGAAGCACGGCCTGCGCGAACGCGAGAACCAGAAGTACTGGACCGTCTACATGACGGAGTTCTTCGATCACTACCTGCTCGGCGCGCCGCGGCCCGAGTGGATGGACAAGGGCGTGCCGTATCTCGATCGAGGCAAGCGCGACATCAGCGAGATTTACAAGCCGAAGAAGGCGGACGCGAAGAAGTAGCAGAGCGGGCTTCCAGGACGATGCCTCGAATCACACTCGCGCTCGGCGACATCACGACGCAGAAGGTCGACGCGATTGTCAACGCCGCGAACTCGTCGCTGCTCGGCGGCGGCGGCGTGGACGGGGCTATTCACCGGCGCGGTGGGCCGGAAATCTTCGCGGCCTGCAAGGAGTTGCGCGCGACGAAGTACCCGAACGGGCTCCCGACTGGGCAGGCGGTCGCGACGACCGCGGGAAAGCTGCCGGCCCGATGGGTCATCCACACCGTCGGACCGATCTACTCGGGCTCGTGTGAGGACGCGGCGCTGCTCGCTTCGTGTCATACCGAAGCGCTGAAGGTCGCCGACGAGCTGGGCGCAAAGACGGTCGCCTTCCCGGCGATCTCGACCGGCGTCTACGGCTACCCGATCGCCGAAGCCGCGCGCGTCGCCATCTCCGCGGTGAAGGGC
Source organism: uncultured Acidobacteriota bacterium (assembly GCA_963695795.1). Lineage (GTDB taxonomy): Bacteria > Acidobacteriota > Vicinamibacteria > Vicinamibacterales > JAKQTR01 > CAVOHU01. The sequence goes on from CAVOHU010000008.1 coordinate 265,029, forward strand.
GCGGCGACCAGGGTTAGAGAGGTGACCTTCGTGCTTTTCGACCGAGAGGCGTACCAGGAGTTCGAGCGCGCGATGAACGTGTAGGGGCGACCCGGTCGGGTCGCTCGCTTTCAGGCCTTCCTGATCCCTGCCAGTTCCTCGTAGAGAAACGCCGACGCCACCATCCCGTTGAACAGGTTCGAGAGGTTGAACTTCTCGTTCGGCGCGTGGAGGTTGTCGTCGGGCAGCCCGAACCCGAAAAGCACCGTCGGGATGCCCAGCTCCTCCTGGAAGGTCGCGACGACCGGAATCGACCCGCCCTCGCGGGTGTAGACGGGGTGTTTGTTGAAACCCTTCTCGAGCGCCCGCCCCGCGGCCTGCACATACGGGTTGTCGAAATCGGTCATCCAGGGCTTCGCGCCGTGCATCCGGGTGATCTTGAGCTCCACCGTCTTCGGCGTGATCTTCTTCACGAACGCCTCGAACAGGTCGGCGATCTTCTCCGGCTCCTGGTTCGGCACGAGGCGCATGCTGATCTTCGCCATCGAGACGGCGGGAATCACCGTCTTGGTGCCCCCGCCCGTGAAGCCCGACAACAGGCCGTTCACATCGAGCGTCGGCCGCGCCCAGAGCCGCTCGAGCGTCGTGTAGCCGGTCTCGCCGAACAGCCGCGGCGCGCCCAGCTGTTTCTTGTACTTGGCGTCGTTGAACCCGAGGCGCGCGAATCCCTCCCGCTCCTCCTCTCTGAGCGGCCTCACATCGTCGTAGAAGCCCGGGATCCTGATGCGCCCGCTCCGGTCCTTGAGCTGCGAAATGACCGACGCGAGCACGTTCGCCGGGTTGGCGACCGCGCCGCCGTTGCTGCCCGAGTGCAGGTCATTCGAGGTGCCGCGCAGGTCGACCTGCATGTAGCAGAGGCCGCGCAGGCCGTAACAGATTGATGGCACGCCCCGATCGAACATCTCGGTGTCCGAGATCAGGACCACGTCGGCGGCCAGGTCCGCCTTGTGATCGCGGACGAAGGGCGAGAGGCTGACGCTGCCGACCTCCTCTTCACCCTCGAGGATCACCTTGAAGTTCACGGGCAGGCGCCCGGTCTTCTTGAGGTGCGCCTCGATGGCCTTGAAGTGCACGAAGACCTGCCCCTTGTCGTCGCAGGCGCCGCGCGCATAGATCTCTTCGTCGCGGATCGTCGCCTCGAACGGAGGCGACTTCCACGAGATCGATCGGATCGACCGGCTGGACGTCGTAGTGCCCGTAGTAGAGCACCGTCGGCGCGCCCTCGGCGTGGAGCCAGTCCGCGCGGACGATTGGATGGCCAGGGGTTTCGATGACGCGCGCGTTTTCGAGGCCGATCCGGGTCATCTCGTCGGCGGCCCACTGCGCGGCCCGCCGCACGTCGCCTTTGTGCTCGGGTAGCGCGCTGATGCTGGGGATGGCGAGGAACTGCGTCAGTTCCTGGATGAAGCGGTCCCGGTTGACGTTCAGGAAATCGACTACGTCGTTCATTACGAGGCCCCCTTGAGCGCCGGAGTGCGGGCGCCCCCGCGGCCCGTAACCCGATCATACACGGGATGTTAGACAGACCAGAAAGATCTGGATATTCTCCGTGCAACGAGTACCGTGTGCGCGGCCTCCTCGCCGGCGTCGCGCTCTACCGGATCCACCGCGCGATGCACGGGTCAGACATCCTGGGGGTATCGGGGACTTCTGTCCTGTTCCGGGCGGAAGGCGAGTCAGGCTATACTTCGTCACCGCCGCGCTGCGTTCCTGCGGAATTCCAGCATGTCAACCCCTGAGGATGTCTGCTTCGTCCGGGCTCGTTCCGTTCGCGAGGCCCTCACGCATCTCTCGGGGGGCGGCGCGCGCGTGGTCGCCGGCGGCACTGACCTGGAAGGCCTGCTCGAGTTCGAAGGCGGCCGCGTCCGCAAGGTCGTCGGCATCTCGGGCCTCGACGAGCTGCACGGCATCACGCCGCTCAGGGACGGCGGCATCCGGATTGGCGCCTTGACGACGCTCGCCGAGATCGAGCGGAGCGCGCATCTGCGCGGAGCGTTCAGCGCGCTGGCCGAGGCCGTGTCGGCCATCGCCGATCCGGGCCTGCGCAGCCGGGCGACGCTCGGAGGAGACCTCTGCCAGCGCCCCCGCTGCTACTACTTTCGAAGCGAGGCCAGGTGCGCGCGGAAGGGCGGAGCGTTGTGCCTGGCCGCCGACGCCGAGAACCGCTACCACGGAATCTTCGGCAGCGGGCCGTGCCACATGGTCCACCCGTCCGACGCGGCCCCGGCGCTCATCGCCCTCGACGCCCGGGTGCGCATCGTCGGACCGAGCGGGCTGCGCGTCGTTCCTCTCGACGAGTTCTTCCTGATGCCGACGCACGATCCGGAGCGCGAGAACATCCTCAGCCACGCCGAAATCCTGACCGACATCGTGATCCCGCCGGCGACCCGCGGACTGCGTTCACTCTGCCGCCGGGTGACGGAGACCGGGGTGAGCTTCACGGTGGCGAACGTGTCGGTGTCGGCGAGCGTGGATGCGGGACGGATCGAGCGATCGCGCGTCGTGCTCGGGGCGGCCGCGGCGATTCCCTGGCGCAGCCACGATGGCGAGGCGGTGCTCTCCGGCGCGAGGCCAAGCCGCGCGGTCGTCGCCAAGGCCGCGAGCGCCTCGCTGGCCCCGGCGAAGCCGCTCTCCGAGAACGGCTACAAGGTGGATCTGTTCAAGAAGACGCTGGAAGAAGCGCTCGCAGACCTGCTCGATCTCGGCCCGAAGTCGTAGACCGGCGATCGGGCCGCACTCGGCCATCGTTTCGCGTCCCGGGCTCGGCAAGCCGGCAAACCGCACCTTGCCGGGACTTGTCGGCGGAACCGGTGGGTCCCGCGACCCACCGGCGACATCGGCCCTCTCGGTGCGGTTTGCAAGCCGAGTGATCGGCTTGCTCGCACGGTCCGCTCCACGACAGCCGAGCGCGGCCGCCCGCGAGCGTGATCCGTAGGGGCGACCCGGTGGGTCGCCCGCCACATCGCTCACCTTATGCGGGCTTCAGCACCGTGCACACCGAGGCGCAGATCGGGCCGCCGATGTTGAAGGTCGCCGCGGCCTTCGGGTTCTTGACCTGCAGGCCCTGCGGCGCCTTGCCGAGCAGCTGCCACGCCGACCACCCCACCATCGCCACGCCGGTTGCGCCAACCGGATGGCCCTTCGCAATCAGCCCGCCCGACGTGTTGATGCCGCACTCGCCGTCGACGTTGGCCTTGCCATCGACCCAGTACTTCGCGCCCTTGCCGTAGTCGGCCTTGCCGATCACCTCGGTCCCGATCGCGCCCATCACCGTGAAGCAGTCGTGGATCTCGGCGACGTTTACGTCGGCTGGCGACACGCCGGCCATGGCGTAGGCCTTCCTCATCGCGCTGAGCGCGCCTTCGGGCTTCAGCACGTTGCGTCCGCTCCTCGAGAGCGAATCGGTCGCCTGCGCGTAGCCGGCGATCTCCACGCAATCGGCCTTTGCGACGCCGAGGCGCTTCAGGCCTTCCTCGGTCGCGACGATCAACGCTGCGTAGCCGTCGGTAATCTGCGAGCAGTCGTACGTCTTGAGCGGCAGGCCCTCGACGATGTACTTGTTGCGATCGGTGATGTTGGCGGCCTGGTCGAGCGTGACGGTGATCTTGCGCATCTGCGCGTACGGGTTCTTGTTCGCGTTGCCGTACTCGGTCACCGCGATCTGCGCGAGGTCGCGCTCCGATACGCCGTGGGTCTTCATGTAGTCCGCCATCACCTCGGCGAAGATGTGCGGGAAGATGTAGGTCTTCCCCGCCCGATCGTCCGGGTGCGAGAAGGTGCCGAGGGCCTGGCCGATGAGCTTCCCGTCCATCTTGCCCTCGTTGTCGCGCATCTTCTCGAAGCCGACGGCGATGCCGACCTCGCCGAACCCGAGCAGCAGCTTGTAGATGACCGAAAGGATGGCCTGCCCGCCAGTCGCGCACGCGTTCTCGACCGACTCGATGGGCTTGCCCGCCATGCCCGGCACGGCCGCGAGCAGGCCCGCGAGCAGGCCCTGCTGGTGGAGCGTGAAGTGGCACGTGGCGCCGACCGAGCCCACGTCGATCTGCGACGCGCCGGCGTGGATGCTCTCGCAGGCGCCCGCGACCGACTTCTCGATGATCTCGGGCACGGTGAGGCCCATGAGCTTGCCGAATTCCGACTGGTGATACGCCGCGATGTAGACCGGCTTGTTCATCGCTCCTCCACGAATCCCGAGTGGGACGTTATGAGTACCGGAAAGAAGTTCGTCTCCATCATACAACCCGGGAACGTCTGCGGGCGCGGCCCCGCGGGCCGAAGGCTGTTTCAATCCCCGTGATCAAAGATCGCGATTCGGACTCGGGGCGAGATGTAGGGCGGTGGCTTCAGCCCCGTGGTTCGACAGGCTCACCACGCCCTGAGCCGCGTCGAAGGGCGCCGTCTTGATCGGGCCTTCAGGCCCGATCTTCCAGTTGTGGACTGCTACTCAGATGCGTCGTTGCCTCTCGGACGGGGCTGCTGCCTGGAATCCCGGCTGACTATCGCCTTCGCTCGCGCGAATGCGCGTTCGGCCGTCTCGAGGGCCTTGTCTGCGGATTCCCGTGTGAAGAGATCCCACGGCAGCGTCGACGTGGACTCGTCGCCGTAGTCGGTCAAGACGTGTTCTGCCGGCCCAAGCAGAAGAAGGTCTGCGGCAAGCGCGGTTATCTCGTCCCGCAGTTCCGGCGCCGGGGCCCCGCGCTCGAGAAAATCCGAGAGGGCACGTCCTGGATCGTGGGTTTTGGGGGAGACGCCGAAGAGCAGGAGCACGGCTTTCCCGGCGTTCTCGACGACAAGCTGGCTGTTGTCGACGCACGACCGCCAGCGCGCGAGGGAGTGGTCCTGCCGCGCCTCGCCGAGAAAGCCCTCGGCCAGCGCGAGCCGGTACCGCATGCTCTCAGACGCCGTCATGGAAGCCGTCCCAGTCGAGCGTCCAATCCCCGAGGCGCGGCTGCGGGAACACCCACATCAGGGTGTCGCCGACCGTTCGCCGCTCCAGTCCCGCCTGCTTGACGGCGGCGAGCGCCCGGGCACGCAGCGGTTCGAAGTAGTCGGCTCCAAAGAGGCACAATCCGTCGGCACACACGTCGATCAGAAGCGGGCTGAGGTTGTCGCTGACCTCGCGAGGCGTCTTCGCGACGAATGCGATCGCGCCAGGCGCGTTGAGGACGACCGGGGCCAGCCATTCCCGAATCATCCGCTGGCGATCCAGGAGGGATGCGGGCCACTCGTCCGCGACAACCAGCAAGTCGTGATCGCTCGAAGGCGTGGCCGTGCCCCGCGCGCGCGATCCAAACAGCACCACGGCCCGCAGCCTGGCTCCCAAATGCTGCGCGAGCACATCGAGAACGGGCTGGTATTCCGTCACGCGGGTCATTGTAGCATCGAGGGGATCTGTGCGAATTTGTGCGTGGAAGTCCTCAGGTCCGAGCGATACCCTGCACGTCGACTGTCCCGAGCGGGCCGAACACGGCGATCAACCCAGCCTGCGCTTCTCGACTGGGCGTGCGCGGTCGATGCACCCAAGAGAGGTCGACCCGCTTGCTACACGTCGGCCACGGCTATCCACAACGAAGCTAATGCCCGCGTCTTCGTGGCCAGGCAGACCTGAGCCGCCTACCGAGGAGAACCGCGCAGGCAGAGCCCAAGATCAATACCGACACCGCCTGCCGGACTGGGACCGGGATGTAGGGTTCAATCAATGTCAATGCAGATTCCCCTGCAACGGCCGTGGGAAGCATCAGCCAGTACAGCCCCGTCTTGATGCCTACCATCTGCCCTGCCGGATAGAACGCAGCCCAGGTCACAAGCATCATGAACGGCCGGTCGAATTGCCCCGGAACTGTCGCCAGACGCACGATCGACAAGAACGCGAATGCCCACAACACGGCTAGAACACGAAACCACCGCGGAGATCGTTCATCCATTGAGGCCTCCTGTTCTTTGTGGTAAGTGACTCATGGCCACATCGAGCGCGAGAGCCTGTTACGCACGGCCGGCCGGCTGTGTGCTTGCCGCTGGCTCGGCACTGTTCCCGGAAGCCCCCTGAGCCTCGTGATCCCTAGATGGCCTTTCTGGGTCGAACGGCACGCTGATTGTCTCCCAGCCGTTCGCGGCGCGGTCCGGGTCGCCGCTGGACTCGCGACAACCGATTGACGACGAGTGGCGCGCCAAGTCCTGACGACAATTTGGACCCGTCGGCGCACTGAGGCAAGCGCCAAGATGCGCCATCTTGCGCCACCGTGCGGTTCGCGATGCAAGCCCCCTGTGAAGGTGACATCTCGAAGCGTTGCAGGATTCAACGCCGTTCGGGAGGAGGGGTTTTCAGGCGCGTCGCGGGCCCTTGACGCGTGGAATCACAGCAGCTGGGAAGGCGGTCGCCGCGCAGGCGCCACTCACTTCAAGCGGAGAAGACTCGCCTTCAGATCGATGCGGTTGGGAATCCGGCCCATCTGGAAGTACCGGTGCTCGATGCCCGAATCGCGCACGGCGACGATCCGCAGTCCCGAGTCGTCGGCGCCAAGCGGCAGGCCGATCGGTGCGGTCGCGACGATCTCCAGATCTCCGTTTCTCGCGATGACGTTGCGATGCGTGTGGCCGGCGAAGACGTGCGTGACGCCAGCCTGCTTCAACAACGCGAGGAGCTTCGACCGCCGGCTCGCCGGGATGTTCTCGTAGCCGTCGGGTTCGCCGGGATCCTTCAGGAACACCGGATGATGCTCGAAGAGCACCACGTGTTTGACGCCTCGCGCCCTGGCCTGGGCTAACGTGGACTCGAGCCACACGTCCTGCTCCGCGAGCTGCGCCTGGACCCGGGCCGGCGTGTGCATCAGCACCGAGTTCACGACGATCCCGAGGAAGTCCCTGTATGCGATCGTGTAGCGGTCCGGTCCGAAGGCCATCGTGTAAGCCGCGAGACTCTCGGGCGTCGGCTCGTTGCCCACGTCGTGGTTGCCAGGGACGTTGTGCACGGGAATGGCCCGATCGACCTTCGCGATGATTCGTTTGTACTCGGCGATCTGGGCCGCGTCGCCTGCCGTGTTGACGAGGTCACCCGTCACGATGACGAAGGCGGGCTTCAACCGGTTCACGGTGGCGACGGCGAACTCCATGTTCGCGGTCTCCTGCGCAAAGCCGGCGTTCGCTGCGGACATCCCGAACTGAGGATCGGTGAGCTGGATGAAGAAGAACGCGGACGGGGGTTGTGCAGGCTGCTGCGCCGCGACGAACAGCACGAACACAACGGCCAGCCACGGCAGTCTTCGCATTCGATCACCTGTTCGGTAGACGGGGCGCACCTCTCGGGCGACCTGACCGGGTCGCCCCTACATCGTCACGCTGCTCGCCTCGACGGGCGACCTGACCGGGTCGCCCCTACGACGCACGCCGTCGCCGTGACACCGACGCGGCCTGGAGCCTGAAGCCTGGGGGCCGGCGGATTCACGGCCCGAAGCCTGTAGCCTGTCGCCTGTAGCCTGCGTGCGTCAGTTCCCTAGAAGCTGAACCTCGCCATCAGCGTCAGATTCGAGTTGCGCCGGAACTGGCCGATGAAATCGTCGTCTCTTCCGGTGATGATCGTCGCGCGCGCGGTGAGCCGCACGTGCTGTCCCTTCGCCTGCGAGTACTCGAACCGCGCCCATGTCCCGCGGCCGTTTTGGCGAATGGCGGCGTCGAATGCCAGGCTGCGGTTGGTGTCGATCGTGTACCCCGCGCGGCCGAGAAACGAGTTGGTCAAGCCCTCGCTCCGGCGCGAATCGATCGCTCGTGCGGCTGGTCGTGACGATTTCGCCGGCGTAACCCCCGACGAAGAACCACTCGCCCGACTGGCGCTCGAGCTGAACGACGTATTGCACGTACTGATCGGTCCGCTGGTCGGAGCTGCCGAAGAACGCGGCCTCGCCCTTGAGCGTCAGCATCGAGAGCGGAACCGCCGCGTCGGCGCCCGCCATCCAGATGCGTGGATAGACCCTCGTGAGATCGATTCCCGACTCGAGGAAGTTGATCTGCGCGTCGAGCCGCGGAAGGGTGTTGAAGCCGGAGAAGCCCGACACCGAGAACTCGTAGCCCTCGCCCACGTGATTCCACCTCGCGCCAAGCTGTGACCCGTGAGGGTACCTCGCGCCCAGGTCGCGAATGGCGACGCCGCGCGCGGACTCGGGCGTCACGGCCCAGCGATGATCGAGGAGCGGGAGACGGCTTGGCGTGAAGACGGGGACCCAGACGATGTCGAGGATGTTCGTCTGAAGACCGACGGTAAGCCTGGCCGCGGTGACGCCCTGGAAATCGGTGTCGAATACCCCCAGCATGTCCCTCGGCGCAAAGCGATCGGTCGGGGTCAGGATGTCGGTCTTGCCCCACCGGACGTTCTGCTTCCCGATCTGCAGCGTCAGCGGCCCCTTGCTGACCGTCGCGTCGAACCGGCGCATCCCGAGCGCCGATCGCCTCAGCTTGCGATCGAACCAGTCGAGCGTCCACGCGTAGTCGGTCTGCATGAACGAATCCGCGCGGGCCTCGAGCGATCCCGCCAGCCGCAGCCACGGCGCGGCCCGTACCGTGATTTCGTAGCGGCCGAGATACTCGTTGATGACGCCGGCGGTTTCCTTCGGGGACGGCTGCGGAAACCCGATCACCGTCGTCTCGAGGAATCCCTTCACCGACACGCGCTGTGCCAGCGCCGGCGATGCGGCCGCGGCGAAAAGCACGAGGGCCGCGAGGCACCGCCGCCCGCCCGAAGCTCCGCCCGCCGCCCGGCGCGATCCCCGCTCTCGCATCATTGCCCGCGCCGCAGTGCCTGCAGCGTGAAGTCCTCGTCCTTCATCGGCACGTTGTACTGGAGCTTCTCGAGCGTGAGCACCGTCCGGCTCTTGCGCCCGAGGTCGGTCATTTCCAGGACGCGCGCGGTGAAGATGCCCTGGACGTTCTCGATCCTCGAGTACCTCAGGCGCCGCGCGATGCCGCTCTTCGTGTAGTTCTCGGCTTGCGCGAAGGCGTAGTTGTCCTTTCGCACCCACACGAGTGATCGCGTGTACTGCGACTTCTTGGTCGGCTTCGGCCTGGACTCGATCTTCCAGCACGGCACGCCGTCGATCGTCTCCTCGTCTTCGAGCGAGTAGTCGAACTGGCCCGTGTCGCGCTCCTCGAGATCCTCGAAGCTGAAGTCGGTGCCGAAGAACCGCTGCGACCGATCCTGAAGCGCGATGCGGCGCTCGCGGCCGACGGCCGGCGTCCACATCCACTGATCCGACGCCCGATCCTCGTGGTTGATGACGAGGAGCGCGACGCCCTTGACCTCGGCCGGCGAGAGAAACGTCACGACCGACTTGCTCGTCCCGTGCGATCCGAGCCGATCGAAGGTCCAGTGCTTGTCCGAGATCTTGCCCTTCGCGTCGAACACCTGCAGCATGCCCTCGTAGCGCTGCGATTTCGCGTCGGTTCTCCGCTGGGCCTCTTCCATGATGGCCCGGCCGTCCTGCGCGAGCGTCGCGCCGGGCACGGCCAGCCACACGAGCGTCAGGACGGCGGCTCTATTCATATTCGAGTGCTTCCACGAGCGACCCGCGAACGGCCGACTCGGCCGGCCACAGCGCGGCCAGGAACGCCGAACCCATGATGAGCGGCAGCAGCATCGCCGCGATGCCGAAGGGATACCGATAGGCCAGCGCATTCCCGGTCACGTCGCGCTGCGCCATCTCCAGGACGTACCGGAGCGACACCGCTCCGACCCCGAGGCCGAGCACCAGGCCGACGATGCCGATCGCGAGCGCCTCCATCCACACGGTGTAACGAATCTGCTTCCTCAGGCCTCCGACGGCCTGCAGGACGCCCAGCTCCCTCCGGCGATCGAGAATCGACACGGTCAGTGTGTTGACGATGCCGAGAATGGCGACGAGGACGGCGATGAAGATCTGCGCGTAGGAAAGCGAAAGCCACTGCTTGGCCAATCCGTAGATCCACGCGCGCACCTCAGCGTTGGTCAGCACGAACATCCGCGTCGTCGACGCGAACCGCTCGATGATCCGCTGGCGCAGGTCCGGCACCGACGCGCCCTGCTTCGCGTAGACGCGGAACGTGTTGACGGTGTCGTCGAGGAAGTACGCCTTGTAGGTCGTGCGGTCCATGATGACGACGCCCTGCTGATCCGCCCAGTCGACAACGATGCCGGCGATCGGAAACCGGTGCATGCCGGTCGGCGTCGGCAGGTCGATCGTCTGGCCGTAGTGCAGGTTGAACCGGCCGATGAAATGATCCGACAGGATCACGCCGTGGCCCTTCGTGGCCCGCTCGTACATGTCCTCCGGGCCCTCCACCGGCGGGCGCCGGCCGCGCCGGCCGAACGACTCGGCGTCGATCGCCAGGATCAGCACCGGCTGGCTGCCGTACTGCACGCGCTGGGTCCGCACCGCCTGGATCTCGTCGACGCCTTCGATCTGCCTGAGCTCCGGCCCCATCGAATCGGGATACCGGAAGTTGCGATCGCTCAGAAGCTCGGTTGGCGTGATGAAGAGATCCGGATTGAGCGCGGTATCGGTCCAGTCCAGGATCGACTCGACGCTCGCCCGGGCGATCCCGCCGAGGCCGACGACGAGGGAGAGCGACAGCATGAGCGCCGTCACGGTGGCGGAGGTCCGCCGAGGAGACTGGATGAGGCTGTCGGCCGCGAGCGCGCCCTCGACCGGCAGCATCCACTTGAGCAGCGGCCTGAACGCCCGCGTCAGCCAGAGCGCGGCGGACGGGCTCAGGAGCAGCATCGCCAGGATGGTCATGGCGTAGCCGGCGTAAAACACCCAGGAGATCGACGAGAAGGCCAGCGCGACCAGTGCTCCCGCGCCGAGCACGATCGCGGCGATCCGCCGCGCGCGGTTCTCGCCCGCGGAGAGCAGCTGGTACCTCCCCTTCTGGAGTGCCTTCACCGGATCCACGCGCGCCGCGTTTCGCGCCGGCAGGAACGCGGCGAGGACGCTCGTGGCGACGCCCATCACGAACGCTGCCGCCATCAGTACCGGGTCGGTCGCCAGCTCGATGCTGCGTTCGGCCACGCCGTAGACGCCCTGCACCATGTTCGCGATGTACCCGGCCGTCCCTCGCGCCAGGAGCACGCCGAAGCCCAGTCCGACAAGCGAGCCCACGACGCCCGCGAGCCCGCCCTCGAGCAGGAACAGGTTCCGAATCTGCGCGCGCGACGCGCCGAGCGCCCGCAGGATGCCAATCTCCCGGCGGCGCTGCGTGACGGCGATGGCAAACGCGTTGTAGATGATGAACATGCCGATGAACAGCGCGAAGGCGCTGTTCACGCTCATCGTGAACGAGTACACGCGCAGCACCTGGTCCAGTTGCTGTCCCCGGGACGAGGGCGGCTCGACCTTGAAGCCGGCGCCGATCGCCATCTCGATGGCGGTGCGGCCCTGCTGGAGCGTCACGCCCTCCTGCAGCGCGAGATCGATCCGATCGAATCGCCTGCCCCGCCCGAACACCTTCTGGGCGGCGTAGATGTCCATCACCGCCACGTTGCCGCCGAAGGCCGCCGTCAGCCCGCCCGATTTCATGATCCCGCGCACCACGAACTGCTTCTCGCCGTCCATCGTCCGCATCGGCACGCGGCTGTCGATGTGAAGATTGTTCCGCTCGGCGAACTCCCGCGTGACGATGAGCGAATCGGGCTGCGCGAGGAAGACGAGCGGGTCGTCGATGACCGCCTCTTCGCCGCTCTCGAGGTCGTAGCTCGCGAAGCGACCCGTCGCCCGTCATGTCCACGGCGAGGATCAGGAGATTGCCCTCGGTCTTGAGCTGCGTGTCGACGGGCGCCTCGATGACGGGAACGGCGACGCGCACCTCCTGCACGGCCTGAACCTTCTCGAGCACCTCCTCGGGAAACCCGATCTCACCCGTCGTCACCTGCAGCTCGGTCTTGCCGGCGATGCGCTCGACGGTCTTCTCGAACGCATAGAGCACCGACCTCGTTGCGGTGTGCATCCCTAGGAACACACCCACGCCAAGGACGATGCCGAGCGTCGTCAGGAAGCTGCGCACGGCATGGCGCTTGAGGTACGGCCACGTGATGAGCCGCAGGAGCATCATCGCCGCTCGTCTCCGACCAGGCGCCCGTCCCGAAGCGTCAGCATGCGCCCGCAGCTGTGAGCGACCTGGCTGTCGTGGGTGACGATGAGGACCGTGGCGCCGAGCTGATCGTGCAAGCCGCGCACCAGGCCGAGGATCTCCTGGCCGGTGGCCGTGTCGAGGTTGCCCGTCGGCTCGTCGGCGAGGACGACCGGCGGATACACGGCGAGGGCGCGGGCGATGGCGACCCTCTGGCGCTCGCCGCCGGAGAGCTCGTCGGGCACGTGCTCCAGCCGGTTGCCGAGCTGGACGAGATTCAGGAGCTCGACGGCGCGGCCCGTGGCCTTCTTCCGGCTCCATCCGCGAAGGTGAAGCGGGAGCGCGACATTTTCCGTGCAAGAGAGTGTGGGCAGCAGGTTGAAGAACTGGAAGACGAACCCGATCTTGTCCCGTCTTACGCGCGTCAGCCCGTCATCGTCGAGGCCATCGAGGCGCTGGCCGTCGACCTCGATCCAGCCCGCGGTCGGCCGGTCGAGCGCGCCGATGAGGTTGAGGAGCGTGGATTTGCCTGAGCCCGACGGTCCGACAATCGACACCATCTCGCCCTTCGCGATGGTGAGGTCGACGTGGTCGAGCGCCGTGACCTTGCGCTTGCTGTCGAAGGATTTCGAAACGCCTGAAAGGGTTATCATTCGCCGATATCGTGCCATGCAAAGGGGCAACGCGTCGAGGTTCGATTGACATGCGATGCTTCGTGTTCGCCACGGTGGCATTGACGCTCGGCCTCGGATCGCCGGCGGCCGGTCAGGCCGTATCGAGGGACCAGGCCAGGGAGCTGAAGCTCCGGGCCAACCTCGCGCCCTACCTCGACGTCGTTCATCAGTACCGCCGCGGCCAATTCGCGGAAGCCGCCGATCGGCTCCTGGCGATGGAGACCTCGCGCGTCGACGCCGCGATCGAAGCCATCGAGGCCCTCGCCGGGCGCGTGGAGCCGAAGCTCCGGAGCCCGGAGTTCAAGTTCGACCCGGAGCCGGAGGCCGATGCCGTGTTCGTCGGGCATCTCGCCTCGCCGCCGCGCTCGATCGCCGACATCGATCTCGCCGACGTCGAGGCGGCCGTGCTTCTGCATACGGATACCTCCTTCAGGGCATGGTCTCTCGAACGAAGCTCGGGGGTGACGTTTCACGCGGGCGCGGCCGCGCGACTGGCCCGGTGGCTGCACGAGACGCTCGGCCTCGTGAAGACGAGCTACCCGAAGATCGATCCAGCGCTTCCCCGGCTGAACCTGCGCGAGTGGTGCCTCTCGGCGGCGAAGGTCATGACAGGCCTCCTCGAGAACGAAGTCGCGTTGGCTCTGCTGAAGGCGTCGCTGGAATGGTTCCCTCTGGACGCGGAGTTGTGGCTCGCATCGGGAACCTCACGCGAGGGCATCGCCAGGTTGGTGGAAGTGTGGGATCCGGGCCCGCCGGGACGCGCCATGCGGCAGCGAATCGACAAGGAAGGCTACAAGACGCTCGATCAGATTCGAGAGGATGCCGTGCGCGACTATCGGAGGGCGCTCGGGCTGGATCCGGGACTCCTCGAGGCCCGGCTGCGCCTGGGGCGCGTGCTCGCGAAGAACGATCGCAGCATCGAGGCTGAACGGGAGTTTCGCGCCGTCCTTGCCTCGGCCGCCGACGACTACCTTCGATACCTTGCCAGCCTGTATCTCGGCCGCGTGCTGGAGCTCAGGCGGCAGGTGGCGCCCGCTGTGGAACTGTATCGCGCCGCGGTGAAGCTGCAGCCGGACTGCCAGGCCTGCCGATTCGCGCTCGCCCACGCGCTCGACTCGCTCGGTGAGGCGAGGCAGGCCAGAGTCGAGTTGATGACGCTCCTCTCCGTGCAGTCGCCCAAGCCCGATCGCGCGGACGGTTGGTGGATCTACCCCTATGGGCGCGTCGGCGATGCGGAAGGGGCCTGGGAAGAACTCAGGAAACTGGTGAGGTACCCGTGACGAAGCGCCATCCGCCCATCGCGCTTGTCCTCGCCTTGCCGGCACTTTGCGCGTGGGGCGGCCAGGCTACCTTCCGGTCCGGCGTGACGCTCGTGCGCGTCGACGTGTCGGTGACTCGCGACGGCATCCCGGTATCCGGTCTTACCGCCGCCAATTTCGAACTGCGTGATAACGGCGTCAGGCAGCGCATCGATCGGGTGCTTGCCGAGGAGGTGCCGCTCGCGGCCTCCCTCGTGCTCGATTCCAGCAAGAGCGTCGCCGGAGTCGATCTCCAGCACCTGAAGTCGGCCGCCAACGCCTTTCTCGACGGCCTCGCGAAGACCGATCAGGCGGCGCTCATCGGGTTCTCGCACCAGGTCGTGCTCCGGCAGCCGCTGACCTCCGATTTCGGGTCCATCCGGCGGGCAATCGACGGCGTAGCGGGGGCCGGTAGCACGGCGCTCGTCGACGCGCTCTACGCGGCCATCCGGCTTCGCGACGCAGCCAACGATCGCGCCGTCGCCGTCGTCTTCAGCGACGGCCTCGACAACATGAGCTGGCTCACGCCCTCCGAAGTCGTCGAGGCCGCTCGACGGTCCGACGTCATCGTCTACGCGGTGGCACGCGCCCGTGGCGGTGCCGGAACGGCGAAGTTCGACCTGGACGACGAGCGGTTCTTCGAGAATGCCCTGCTCAAGAATCTCGCGCATCAGACCGGCGGGCGCGTGTACAACGCGTGGGGGAGCGACAAGCTGAAAGACGTGTTCGTGCACGCGTTGAGGGAAATTCGCGCGCGATACGTTCTGGCCTATTATCCGGAAGGTGTCGATCGCGCGGGTTGGCACAAGCTCGACGTCCGGCTGAAAGACGCGAGAGGCGACGTCCGAGCGAGGCCGGGATACTTCGCCGCGACGCCAGCGCCCGAAGGCCAGTAGGATCGAGGCCGCCATTCGGCCATCGCAGATTCAGATTCGATGATGACGATTCGTACCGTCCTGGTCGCGCTCGTGTCCGTGCTGCTGCTGCCAGGTCAGCCGGCGGCGGGTCAGTTCGTGTCGCGGGACGAGACGAAGGCGCTCAGCGA
Source organism: uncultured Acidobacteriota bacterium (assembly GCA_963695795.1). GTDB lineage: Bacteria > Acidobacteriota > Vicinamibacteria > Vicinamibacterales > JAKQTR01 > CAVOHU01. The sequence continues at coordinate 280,178 of CAVOHU010000008.1, forward strand.
TATCGCCGGGTATCTCGAGCTCGTCCGCCAGTACAGGGAAGGGGACTTCAAGGCGGCGGCGCACCTGCTTCTCGACTGGAAAGAGGGCCCCGTCACGAAGGCCGTCGACGCGATGCTGACGCTCAAGCGCCGGCTCGCGGCGCCTCCCGGCTCTCGCGACGATCTGGACGTGGCAGACGTGGAGGCCGCGGTGCTGATGCACTCGGAAGCCGCGATGACGGCCTGGCTCGAGGGCAGGAGCCCGCTCGTCACTTATCACGTGAACTCCGCTCTCAGGATCATCGAGTGGCTCGCCGCGAGCCTGCGCGCGAGCGAGGCAGGGGATTCACGGGTCGATTCTTCGCTCCATCGGATGGTCCATCGCGACTGGTACCTGTCGATGGCGAGAATCCTCAACGGGCTCATGGAGCCGATGTCGTCGCTGAGCCTGCTCAAGATCGCTCAGCAGCGCTTCCCGGACGATCCTCAGCTTCTGCTTGCATCCGGCTCGGCGCACGAGTCCGTCGCCCGGAAGATCGAGCTGCGGTCCAAGCTCCGGCGGGTCTCGAGCGGCCGGGAACAGCTCCTTGCTGCCGCGGAGCTGATGAGCGCCACCGAGCAACGGCGGATGGCTGAGGGTGATTACCGGCGCATCCTCAAAATCGATCCAGGCTTCGCCGAGGCACGCCTCCGGCTGGGCCGCGTCCTGGCACTGACAGGCCGCCCCGCCGAAGCCGAAAAGGAGCTGCGCGCGCTCCTGTCGTCTGCGACCGGCGTCTACATTCGCCACTTGGGCTTGCTCTTCCTCGGCCTCGTGCTCGAGACGAACGACAAGGTGGCGGAGGCGAAGAGTCTCTATCTCGGGGCGGTCCTGCTGCAGCCAGGATGCCAGACATGCCGCGTGGCGCTCGCACACGCGCTCGATCGGCTCGGCGACGAGCGGCAGGCGGAGGATGTGCTGATGCAGTTCCTCCGGCAGACGGACGACAAGAGCGACACGGCCGACCCGTGGTGGATCTATCCGTACGGCCAGCAGATCGCAGGTGAGGAGCTGTTCGCTTCGCTTCGGGATGGGGTGCGGATCGTCAAATGAGACACGCATGGCGCATGGTGCGTCCGCTCATCCTGCTCCCCGCGCTCGGCGCGTGGGCCGGGCAGGCGACTTTCAGGACGGGCGTCACCCTCGTTCGCGTCGACGTGTCGGTGACGCGCGGCTCGGTGCCGGTGTCCGGGCTGACCGCGGAGAACTTCGAGGTCCGCGACAACGGCGTCGCGCAACGCATCGAGCGCGTGCTCGTCGACGAGGTTCCGCTCGGCGTCATGCTCGTGCTCGACGCCAGCTCGAGCGTGGCCGGCCCGCAACTCGCGAACCTCCAGACCGCGGCGCGCGCATTTCTCGACGGCCTGAGCGCGCGCGATCAGGCCGGGCTGCTGACCTTCTCGCACCAGCTCATGCTGCGGCAGAGTTTGACTTCCGATCTGCAGGCGGTACGAAAAGCCATCGACCGGACAGCCGGGTCGGGCAGCACGGCGCTCAACGACGCCGTCTACGCCGCGTTCCGGCTTCGGCGCCCGGCCGACAACCGGGGCGTGGCGGTGGTCTTCAGCGACGGCCTCGACAACCTCAGCTGGCTGACCGACGCCGACCTCATCGAGGCGTCGCGGCGGTCGGATCTCATCGTGTACGGGGTGACGCTCTCGAGTGAGGATGTGCCGCTGGCGTTTCGGGGCACGCCGCCGCCGCGCGAGAACGCCCTCCTTCGGAGCCTGGCCGAGGAGACCGGCGGCCGGCTGTTCAACGCGGGCTCGAGCGGGCAGCTTCCGGACTTGTTCGCGCGGGCGCTGCAGGAAATCCGGGCGCGCTACCTGCTGACCTACTATCCGCAAGGCGTGGACCAGGAAGGATGGCACAAGCTCGACGTGCGCCTGAGGCGCGCGAGCGGCGAGATCAAGGCGAGGCCTGGTTACGCGGTGACGAAGTAGAGCGTGGCGCCGTCGTCGCGACGCTAAAGCATCGCGACCTACGGCGGCCCTGAAGGACCGCCCTACTTTAATGAGGCGCGACAGCGTGTCACGGCCTGGAGCCTGTAGCCCGACGCCTATCGCCTGCTGTCCGTTTGGCCGTCACCGACGGCCTGTCAGACCCCTCACGTGCCCCCGAAGCCGAGCGTGACCTTCCCGCCTTCGACGATGACCGGCACTTCGCGGCTGCCGTGGCTGTAGCCGAGCATCCGCTGCAGGCCCGCGGCGTCCTTCTTGACGTTGATGTACTCGAACGAAACATGCCGCCTAGCAAAATCCTCACGGGCGGCTGTCGTGTAGGGTCACGTGTCCTTGCCGAAGATCAGCACGGTCGCCGGAGTTGCCTTCTCGTTCATGCGCGCTCCTCTCGTCGGCCCTCGAACGCTTCGATTCTCTCTCGCAGCTCGGGCGGGAACGAGACGGGCCTTCTCGCCCCGTAATCGTACAACACCTGCACGGTCTTGCCGCGAGCGACGTCCCGGCCGGCCTCGTCAGTGATCTCGTACTCCATCGTGAAGCTCGTCGTGCCGAACCCGGTGACGCTGACGCCGACCTGCAGATGGTCTCCGGTCCTGACCGACGCGCGGAAGTCGCACTCCGCCCGGGCGATGACGTAGCTGACCTCGCCGGCGAGCCGCTCGATCTCCAGCTTCCGCCAGTAGGCGAAGCGCGCCACCTCGAAGTAGGTGAAGTAGACGGCGTGGTTCACGTGCCCCATCGCGTCGCAGTCGCGGAACCGGACTTCGATCGGGCAGGTGAATCGGAAGGGCATGGGAATGGCTCCGTTCAGGCTGGAGGCTGCCGGCGGAGGCTGGCGGCCGGACCGTGGCGGCCCTCGACGGCGAGGTTCCCCGCAGCCCAATGGCGGCCGTCAATGCGGCCACCGTCATCAGCACCGCCGCGCTCTCGTAGGGCACGTCGGTGCCGAACCGATCGAACGCAAATCCCGCCCAGGCCGGTCCGACGATGCGCGCGAGGCTCGCGAGCGACTGCGAGACGCCGAGAATCGATCCCTGGTCCTCGGCCGCCGAGAACCGGGAGATGAGCGATACGAGCGACGGGTTGTTGAATCCCATGCCGATCGACATGATGGCGAGCGTCGGCAGGAGCGTGACGAGCGAGTGGTCGAGCGGCAGGAGACCGAGGCCGACGGCCACGAGTCCAAGCGCGATCGGAACGATCCGCTTCTCGCCGATCCACCGGACCGTGCGGCCCACCAGCCCGCCCTGGACGATCACGAGCACCGTGCCGATGAAGGCGAACACGTATCCGATCGTGGCCGCCTTGAACTGGAAGCGATGCTCGGCGAACAGCGCGAAGATGGCCTCGAAGTTCGAGAACGCGGCGACCACGATGAAGTAGACCGTCAGGAGCAGCGGCAGGTGCGGACGGTTGAGCGCGCGGCGGAACGCCTCGAGGCGGCCGACTCTCGCCGACGCTCCGCGCCGTGCGGGGCTGAGCGTCTCTGGAAGTAGAAACCACGCGGCGGTGAAGTTGGCGAGCGAGAGTCCGGATGCGGCGAACGCCGGCGTGCTGTAGCCCCACCGGCTCAGGAAGCCGCCGATGGCGGGACCGAAGATGAATCCCAGGCCGAAGGCCGCACCGAGGAGCCCCATGCCGCGCGCCCGGTTCTCGATCGTCGTGCTGTCGGCGATGACCGCCTGCGCCGCAGGGATGTTCGCGCCGGAAATGCCCGCGAAGATCCGCGAGAGGAAGAGCACCGAGAGCGACCCGGCCAGCCCGAACACCAGGTACGACACGAACGACCCGAACAGGCTGATCAGGATGACCGGGCGCCGGCCGATCCGGTCGGACAGCCGGCCCCAGATGGGGGCGAAGACGAGCTGCATCAGCGAGAACGACGTGGAGAGCAGCCCGATCATCAGGCCCGTCGCGCCGAAGGTCTCGGCATAGAACGGCAGGAGCGGGATGATGATGCCGAAGCCCAGCAGGTCGATGAAGACGGTGACGAAGATGATGATGAGCGGTGAGGTCTTCACTCGTCGCGCTTGGCGTGGTAGCGCGCGTACTCCTCGAGGAACGCCAGGTTCCGGAGCGACTTCATCCGGTCGAGGAAGAGCACGCCGTCGAGATGATCCGTTTCGTGCTGGATGACCCGCGCCGTGAACCCGGTGGCCTCGAGCTCGACGGGCTCACCCTTCCGGTCGAGGCCCCTGACGCGGATGTCGCGGTAGCGCGGCACCAGGCCCCGCATGTCCGGGATGCTCAGGCACCCTTCCCAGTCCTCGTCCATCTGCCGGCCGACGGGCGTAATCTCGGGATTGACGACGACAATCGCGGTCCGGTCGTCCTTCTTCTCCGCCCCGTCCTTCTGCGCCTCGTTATCCTCGGGCACGTGCGCGACAAACAGCCTGATGCCCTCGTGTACCTGCGGCGCCGCCAGGCCGGCACCGTTGTACTCGAACATGGTGGCGATCATGTCGTCGATGAGCTGCTGGACCTCGGCCGTCGTGACGTCGGAGGCGGCGATGGGCTTCGTCTTCGTGCGCAGCACGGGATGTCCCATGCGCGCGACTTTGAGGATTGACACCAGAATCCCATTATACGACGCGCTCCGGGAGCGCCGGCCGATGTTGTAGTATGGAGCCGCCGGAGCCGCCACAAGTAGAGAGGCACCGGCAGGAGTCGCTCGTGCGCAGGTTCGCGTCCCTCCCGGCCTCACTGATCATCGCGGCATTGACCGCGCTCTCCTGTGCTCAGCTGAAGAACAGCCAGCCCGCCGCGCCGAGCGACGTGTTCCCCGATTCGTCCAGCGGATGGACATCTTCGACCGACGTCAGCGCGCTCGCGCCGGGCCAGTGCGGCGGCCTCGATGGAGAGGTCACGAGCCGCTCGTCCTTCGGCACGTCCGCGCGCGGATCGGCGACATGCTACGGCGGGGTGACGCTGAATGGTTCCGGGCAGGCGACCGCCCTGGGCACGATCATCCGGTTCACCGCGAGCGGCACGGCGACGGGACCCGAACACTCCACGTGCCCCTTCACCGCGAGCGGCTCCGCGACTCCGCGAGGCAGCACGACTTGGCTGCTGACATACACCGGCTCAAGCTGCTTCGGACCGATTGGCGGAACGTCGACGCTCACGAAGAACTAGATCAGTCGCCCGCCCGAATCTCACGCCGGGTCTAAAGACCCGGCCTACATCGAGTGGGGTCTAAAGACCCGGCCTACATCGAGTGGGGTCTGAAGACGCGGCCTACATCGGACAAGGCCTGTGGCCTGAAGCCTGTCTGTGGCCCGATGCCTGAATTCTGAGTGTAGGTCGGGTCTTCAGACCCGACGACGAGTGTTGGACGAGGCCTGTAGCCTGAAGCCCGTAGCCTGAGGTCTGTCGCTCCCTAGTCCGCCAGTCCTTCGGCCTTCCGCTCGGCCGCGGTGATGACGCCGCCGGCCGCCACCACGTCGTCGGCGCGCGCGGGAGAGAGAGCGGGGATCTTCACGAACTTCCTGACCGCGCCTGACGTGTTCTCGATCTTCAGCTGTCTCATCAGGAACGTGAACCGCTCCTCGAGCGACTGTGCCGATGGCCGCGCGCACGTCCTCGGGGAGGCCCCACACCTTCGCCTTGAACGGCCCGATGGCTTTCTTTCTCGCCTTGTAGATGAACTGGCCTTCCGTGTCGGATGGGCTTGCGCTCCTCGGTGGCGTGCTCGCGGAGCCACGCGTACATCTCGGCCTTCAGCTCCGCCGGGAGGCGCGGGTGCTCGTAGACCATGTTCTGGAAGTCGGTCGCGAGGTGGATCTCGCAGGCGCCGACGCGCGGAAACGCGTTGAAGGCGTCGGGCGGCAGCGTCGACGCGCCGTGCTGAACGGCTCCGGCCATCCCGAACTCGGCCCGCGCGACGCGTGACAGCTCCTTGAGCGTGTCGAGGTCGATCTTCACGTCGGTTCGCACCGTTCCATCCGGCATGACGAATCCGCCGTGCGCGGTGCCCGTCTGCACGCTCACCTTGCTGATGCCTTCCGGCGTCCCGCGGGCCGCGTTGTAGCCCGCCATGAACGCGCGCAGCTCGTGCACGTCCGAGTTCTTCTGGCCCACCTCGCCGATCTCTCCGCCGACCGAGATGGTGACGCCCTTCGGCTCGTGCGATCGGACGAACGCGGTGAAGTCGGCCGCCATCTCGTAGTTCCGCCGCTGCTGCTCCGCGAGCGTCGGCTTGTCGAGCTCGACGAGCGTGGAGGTGTCGATGTCGATGTTGAAGAAGCCGGCCTCGATCTCCTCGCGGATGAGCGCCTTGAGCGTCGCGATCTCCTTGTCGCGGTCGGGGCTGGCGAACTTCTTCGCATTCACCTGGACGTGATCGCCCTGGATGAAGAGCGGGCCCGAGAACCCTTCGCGCAGCGCCGCGGCCAGCATGATGGCGGAGTACTCGTGGGGCCGCTGCTCGGTGTAGCCGATCTCGGAGCGCGCAATCTCGAGGATGAACGCGCCGGCGTCGAGCGTCTTCGCCGCGCGAATCACGGCCCGGGCCGTGTCGTAGGCCATCATCCGGAGATTCATCGCCGGCACCGTGAAGCCGCCGGCCTCGCCTCGTCCCATGGCGAGGTAGAGGTCGTGAATCGATGCGACGGCGGTGCCCGCCCTGGCCGCGAGCACGCGGATGAGCCACCGCGCCGTGCCTTTGACGTCGGGCGAGGGACCGAAGGCAGCGGTCCAGGCGAGGTTGTCGACGATCGAGGAGGATACCGGGCCGGTGACTCTGGCCTCATCGCCCGTCACGACGACCGCCGGTTTCACGGCCTCAACGAGCTCGGGAACGGTTTGGTAAATCATTGGACCATTTTAGTCTGAATGAGCTCCGGAGCTTGCAGCGGCCGGCCTTCGCTCGCCTCGATCGGGGAAGAAGAATTCCTCGCGCACGAGATCCCGGATCGCCGCCTCGACCATCTCGCCAACCGGGATGAGGCGTTCCGCCGCTTCCACCTCCGCGAGCTTCGCGCGCGTCGCCGGGTTGCGCGGCGTGAAGAGCTGGCAGCAGTCCTGGTCCGGGATGATCGAGATCTCGTAGGTCCCGATCTGTCTGGGCCTCGGCGACGATCTCGTCCTTGTCCATCCCGACGAGCGGCCGCACAACCGGCATCGTCGTCGCCGACCGCGATGACGGAGAGGTTCTCGAGCGTCTGCGAGGCGACCTGGCCGATCACCTCGCCCGTGACGAGCGCGCCCGCGCTCCACTCGCGCGCGAGCCGCTCCGCGATGCGCAGCATGAGGCGCCGGTAGATCACGACCCGGAGCCCCTGCGGGACGCCGACGACGACCTGACGCTGCAGCTCGCCGAAGGGCACGAGGCACAGCACGGTGTGCATCTGGTGGCGGGTGAGCAGCTGCGCGATCTCCCGCACCTTCTCCTGCGACGCCCGCGAGAGGAACGGGTAGCTGTGGAAGTGCACGAGCATCACCGAGCAGCCGCGCCTCTCGATCCGATACGCCGCGACCGGCGAATCGATCCCGCCCGAGAGCAGGCACGCCACGCGCCCGCTGACGCCGGTCGGCATGCCGCCCGCGCCCCGCTCCTTGCCCAACGAGTAGAACGCCTCGGCCGGCAGCAGCTCGACGCTGATGGTCAGCTCGGGGTGATCGAGATTCACCTTCCACCCGCGCGCCAGCTTGACGTGCCCGCCAATCTCGCGCTCGATCTCGGGCGAGGTCATCGGGAAGCTCTTGTCGCCGCGCTTGACCGACACGCGGAAGCTGCGCGGTCTCCACGCCTTCGAGATCCGCGATGATCTTCTGCGTGAGGACCTCCAGGTTCACCGGGCCCCTTCCGGCCTTCGAGAAGTTCGCGATGCCGAACACGCGCTTGATGCGTTCCCTGACCTGCTGGAAGTCCGCGCCGGGACCGAGCACGACCTCGAGCCGGCCCATGAGCGTCCGCACGGCCTTCACGTCGAGATCGGCGGTGATTCGGCGGAGGTTGCGCACGAGCCGACCGATGAACCAGGGACGGTTCCGGCCCTTCAGCGCGATTTCCTGGTAGTGGACGATGATCGAGTTCATGGATGAAGCGCGGCGAGAGCGGCGCGGTGGCCGCTCACGACGGCGCTCTCGATCGTACCGGGTAGTCCGGTGTCGGTCCAGTCGCCCGCGAGGAAGAACCCGCGGACCGGCGTGAGTGTCGCCGGGCGCGGCGGCTGGCCAGGCGCGAGGGAAAACGTGGCCCGCCGCTCGCGAACGACGGTGGCGTGCCGCACGATGGCGTCACGGGCGCGCGGGGAGCGCCTCGCGAATCTCCCGCACGCGCGAGGGCGACGAGCGTCTCGTTCGTCCACGCGACGACGGCCTCGGCGCCGCTCGAGACGAGCGACACGTGTGATGAGGGGCGATCCAGGATCACCGACTTGTCGAAGAGCCACTGCAGCGTGCGGCCAGGGAGGCCGACGAATGGCGTTTGCGACACGGTCCGATCGAGCCACAAATTGACGGTGACAATGGGGCTCGACGCGGTGCGGGACGCGTTCGACACGATCGCCTCGAGCGATCGCGGAATCGGGGCGAAGAGATCGCCGAGGTCGAACCAGGGCACCGCAGAGATCACCCGGTCCGAGGTGATGGTCGATCCGTCGCGTAGCACGACACCCGCCACCCGGTCCCGTTCGACGTGCGACCCGCGCGGGAGCGTTCGTGCGAACCTCGCCGCCGCGCTCCTCGATGAACCGCCGGGCCGGCCCGGCGTACATCTCTTCGAGCGGCCGTCGCGGGAGCGCGATGGCCGAGGCCCGGGGATCGCGGCCGAACATCTCTGCGAGCACCCGGGCGAAGGGCTCGGCGGCCGCATCAGCAGGGGCCTGGTTGAGCGCCGCCAGCGCGAGCGGCGTCCACAGCATCTCGCGCAGCCGGTCGGTCTGGCCGTTTCTGACGAGCCAGCTCTCGACCGTTTCGTCCACCGACACCGCCCTGAGCTTCGTCCGGCCGGAGAGCCACCGCTGCTCGCGGCGAATCACGGGTCCGATCCTCAGCGCGGAAAGCTTGTCGCGAAACCCGAGAGCGCGCCACTCCATCAGGCCGCCGAGCAGGTGGTATGGCGCGGGCAGGATCGGACAGCTGAGCGTCGACGCTTCGCCAGCCGGATCGACGAACGGCACTTCGAGCGCGGGCTGGAGGCGGACGTTGGACTCGGCGCCGATCCGGCGAAGGAACGCGAATGTCTCCCAGTAGCAGCCGATGAGCACGTGCTGCCCGTTGTCGACGAGCTCGCCGGTCTTCGGATCGGCGTGAGATGTCGCCCGCCCGCCGAGCCGCGGGCGGGCCTCGAGCACGAGGACACGCGCGCCCTCCCCGGCGAGCGCGCAGGCCGCGCTCAAGCCGGCGAACCCGGCGCCGATGACGAGAGCGTCTGGCACGCGTCAGCTTCCCATCATGGCCCTGGCCCACGTCAGGCCCGCGATCCAGGCGCGGCGCGGCCGTGGCGCGCGAATCGTCTGCGAGAACACGTCGAAGTTCGACCGCTCGATCCTCCGCAGCAGGTCGAGGTAGATCGCGCCCATGATCCGCGCGGCGACCATGCTGCGCCCGTCTTCCGGGGGCAGCGCTTTTCCAGCCCGGCTGTAGTACCCGCGCGCCCGTTCGCACTCGAACGCGAGCAGGCGGCGGACGCGGCCATCCGACGCCCCGCGGCGCAGGTCGGCTTCAGCGCATTCGAACCGGCTCAGGTCCTCCTGAGGCAGGTAGACGCGGCCCCCGGCGAGGTCGCGTCCGAGATCGCGAATCACGTTGGTGAGCTGAAGCGCGATCCCGAGATCGATCGCGTACTGGCGGGTCCCGGGATTCCGGTAGCCGAAGATCTCGATGCACACGAGGCCCACCGCCGAGGCGACCTTCAGGCAGTAGCCGCGAAGCTCGTCGAAGGTCTCATATCGATGCTTGACGAGATCCATTCCAACGCCATCGATGACGTCCTCGAACGGCAGGCGCGGCAGGCGGAAGGCGTCGATGTGCGGGATGAGGGCGCGGGCTTCGGACGTGGTCGGCGCGCCCTCGCCGTAGGACGCCGCCAGCTCGCTCCGCCACCTGGCAAGCTCCTCGGCGCCGGCCCGCTCGGACCCGCCATCGCCTTGCGGGCGGGCCCTCTCGTCGACCGCATCGTCCACCGCGCGGAAAAAATCCCAGACGGCGACAATCGCGCGGCGCTTGGCGGGGGGCAAGAGCAGGAAGGCGTAGTAGAAGTTCGTGTCCCGGCGAGCCATTCGGGCGCCCTTCGTCAAGCGGCCGGCCGCCGCCAGCGGGCCGCCCGCCACAGCAGGACTGGAAGATCGGCGGCCCCGAGCGCGGGCCGCCTGTCGAACACGTCGAATCCGGATTGCTCGAGGCGTTCAAGGATACGGCATCCGCCAAGCCACGTGAAGCGAAGCTCGCGGCCAAGCCTTCCGGCGACCTCGTCGCACAAGGGCCGGCCTTCATCGAAGAGCGCGCGCGTCCGGCCGCACAACTCCTGCAGAAGATGGCGCCAGGCAGGCGTCAGGGCGCGGCCGGACAGGTCGTGCTCGGCCGCGCCGTGCCGCTCGAGATCGGCGCGCGGCACATACAGGCGCCCCCGCCGGAAGTCGCGATCGAGATCCTGCCAGAAGTTCGTCAGTTGGAGCGCCGTGCAGATGGCGTCGGACGATCTGTCGAGCGCTTCGTCGCGATACCCGGCGATCCGCAGGACGAGCCGGCCGACCGGGTTCGCCGATCGGCGGCAGTAATCCAGGACGTCGCTCCAGGTGGCGTACCGTTTCGTCGTGATATCCTGCCGGAACGCGTCAATGAGGTCCTCGAACAGGCCGACAGGCAGCCTGCACACGCGAATGGTCTCGCCAAGCGCAAGAAAGATCGCGCCGGGATCCGGCGGCGGATGCATCGCGCCGCGAGGTTCAGACACCGTGTCGTGTGCCGCTTCGTGGGGTGTGCGCTCCGGCAGGGCGGTGCCCGGCGGATTCACGCACGCGCGCAGGCGGGCGAGCCAGCGGTCGAGCAGATCGTGCCGCTCCCGCTCGGGCCGCTCGCCCTCGTCGGCGAAATCGTCGGCGGTCCTCGCGAATGCGTACACGGCCGCCACGTGCGGGCGCATCGCGCGGGGCAGCAGCTTCGAGGCAACCGGGAAGTTCTCGTAGTGCTCGGCCGCGAGACGCTCGCACGCGGCGTAGGCCTCGGCGATTGTCACCACTCGGCCTCGGAACGTCCGGCCCGCTGGTTCGAGGCACGCGCGAGGACGAAGAGCAGGTCCGAGAGGCGATTGACGTAGGCGAGGATCGACGGGTCGAGGCTCGCCGGCGCCGAGCGAGACGAGGCGGCGCTCGGCGCGCCGGCAGACGGTTCGCGAGAGGTGCAGGGTGGCCGCGGCGGGCGCGCCTCCCGGCAGGATGAACCGCCGGAGCGGCGGCAGCGACGCCTCGAAGGTGTCGATCCAGCCTTCGAGCCGCGAGACCGCCGAGGCGTCGAGGGCGGCCTTGGCTACGCGCTCCGCGATCTGATGGCCCGGATCGGCCACGCGCGCGCCGAGGGCGAAGAGATCGCGTTGCAGCGCGTCGAGGATCGCGTCGAGTTCCGGATCGACACCCGATGCCCGCGCCGCGCCGAGGAGTGCGTTCAGCTCGTCGATCTCGCCGCACGCTTCGATCCGGGCGTCGGATTTCGAGACGCGCGTGCCGTCGTAGAGCGACGTGTCGCCCGAATCACCGGTGCGCGTGTAGATCTTCATGACCCCTGGATTATAAGTGGCGCAAACTCCCCCACCCAAACACCGGAGCACCAGAAGGCGCCACCAGCCCTCCGTGCCCGGCGCCGCCCTTGGGCGGCGCTTCCGCCAGGCGCTGCTTCGCTGGTACGACCGCCACGGCCGCGACCTGCCGTGGCGCAAGGCCGCGGATCCTTATCACGTGCTCGTGTCGGAAATCATGCTGCAGCAAACCCAGGTCGACCGGGTCCGCCCGAAGTACGACGAGTGGCTCACGAAGTACCCCACGCTTTCCTCGCTCGCCGAGGCGCCACTCGACGACGTCGTCCAGACCTGGTATCCGCTGGGGTACAACATCCGCCCGAGGCGCCTGCACGCGATTGCCCGGGAGTCGGTCGAACGCTACGGAGGCGAGCTTCCCTCGGACCGCGACACGCTGCTCTCCTTCAAAGGCATCGGGCCGTATACCGCCGGCGCCGTCCTCAGCTTCGCATTCGGGCAGCGCGCGGCCATCCTCGACACCAACGTGGCGCGCGTGCTCTTCCGCGTGTTCGTCGCGCGCGGCCAGCCGAAGGCGCACGCCACGGCGCGCCGGCTGTGGGCGATCTCCGAATCACTTGTGCCCGAGCGGCGCGCGTTCGATTTCAACCAGGCCATCATGGATCTCGGCGCCCTGGTCTGCACGGCCCGCAGCCCGAAGTGCGAGTCGTGCCCGATGAAGCGATTCTGCAGGAGCTACCCGGTCCAGGCTCCGGTCACATCGCGGCGATCGACCTCCAACGGGCGAGGGCCCAATCGATGAGCTCTGAAGTGCCGCCCGTCCCTCACATCCTCGTGGCCGCGGCCGTCGTCGAGCGGGACGGCTGTTTCCTGGTCACCCGCCGGTTGCCCGGTACGCATCTCGAGGGTCTGTGGGAGTTTCCGGGCGGCAAATGCCACCCGGGCGAATCGGCCGAGGATTGTCTCCGCCGCGAGATTCTCGAGGAGCTTGGCGCGGAGATCAACGTAGGGGATCTCCTGTCAGCGACAACCCACCATTACCCCGATCGGTCGGTCGAGCTGCGTTTCTTCCGGGTGGAGCTTCGAGTCGAAGCGCGCCCACTGCTCGGGCAGGAAATCCGGTGGGTTCGTCGCGAAGACCTTCCCTCGCTCGAATTCCCGCCAGCCGATGAGTCGCTCGTTCGCCGACTCGTCAACGGCAGCGGTTAGTCATTCCACTGGGTCATCCCGCGTCCTTCGCCACCTCGACCTTCGAGTAGAATCGGCGCAGTCAGCCTGGACGGAGATTGCACCGGCGGTGATCCAGGCATCGCACTGAGGCACCTGATGGCCAAGAAGAACCCCACGGATATTCGGCGCCGCAAGCCGGATCCATCGAAGCCCGGCGAGGAGTCTTCGCAAAGGCAGTGAAGGACCAGTTCCCCATCGTCGGGATTGGCGCGTCTGCAGGCGGGCTGGAAGCGATGTCGGAACTGCTGAGGTACCTCCCGGCCGACACGGGCGTGGCCCTCGTGCTGATTCAGCACCTGGATCCCACCCACGAGAGCGCGCTGACCGCCCTGCTGGCCCGCGCGACGAAAATGCCGGTGCTCGAAGCCAGGAACAATCTCCACATCGCGCCGAACCACCTCTACGTGATCCCGCCGAACAAGGTGATGGGCATCTCGCGCAGGCGGCTCAAGCTCTCGCCCCGCCAGAGCGCCAGGCAGATCTACAACCCGATCGACGAATTCATGTGTTCGCTCGCCAAGGAGGAAGGGAACCGCGCGATCGGCGTGGTCCTTTCCGGCAGCGGCGGCTCGGACGGGACGCAGGGCCTGCTGGCGATCAAGACCGAGGGCGGCATCACCTTCGCCCAGGACGAGAAGACGGCGAAGTACTCGACGATGCCCGGCAACGCGATCGCCTCCGGTTGCGTGGACTTCGTGCTGTCGCCCGAGAACATCGCGCGCGAGTTGAGCCGGTTCGCCGGGCACCCCTACATCGTTCCGGGCGACGAAGCCGGCGGGAAGCCGCTCCCGGCCGAGGACAGGAGTTTCGAAGACATCCTCGCGCTCCTGCGCCAGCGGCTGGGCGTGGACTTCACCCATTACAAGCGCGCGACGCTCGCCCGCCGGATCCAGCGGCGGATGGTGCTCCAGAAGTGCGAGTCGCTCAAGGAGTACGACAACTACCTGCGCCGCCACCCGGACGAGGCCAAGGATCTCTTCTCCGACATCCTGATCCACGTCACCGGGTTCTTCCGCGATCCGGCCGTGTTCCAGACGCTGCGGAAGAAGGTCTTCCCCCGGATCGTCAAGTCCAGGTCCGCGGAGGAGCCGGTCCGGATCTGGGTCCCGGGCTGCTCGACGGGCCAGGAGGTCTATTCAATCGCCATGAGCCTCCGGGAGATCATGGCGGACCGCAAGTCTCATCTGAACGTGCAGATTTTCGGAACGGACATCAACGACGCGGCGCTCGAGAAGGCCCGGGCGGGCATCTACCCCGACCTCATCCGCACCGACGTGTCGGTCGAGCGGCTCCGGCGCTTCTTCAGCAAGACCGAAACAGGCTGGCGGATCAACAAGGGCATCCGCGAGATGTGCATCTTCGCACGCCAGAACGTCGCGACCGATCCGCCCTTCTCGAACCTCGACATGGTGAGCTGCCGGAACGTGCTCATCTACCTCGGCCCGACGCTGCAGCGAAAGGTGCTGCCGCTGTTCCACTACGCGCTCAAACCGAACGGCTTCCTGCTGCTCGGCGTGTCGGAGACCATCGGGGTATTTGCCGATCTGTTTTCGCTCAGCGACAAGAAAGCCAAGATCTACACGAAGAAGGCCGTTCAACTGCGTCCCGCCGTGACCTTCGCGCAGCCCACCGCGATGGACCCGTCCATTGGAGTCCTTGCGGGACCCGGCGCGGCGCGCCAGGATCTCGCGCCGCTCCTCGCGGACATCCAGAAACAGGCCGATCGCATCCTGCTCACGCACCACACGCCCGCGGGCGTCGTCGTGAACCGCCAGCTCGACGTCCTGCAGTTCCGCGGACGGACCGGTCCCTACCTGGAGCACGCGCACGGCGAGGCCACGCTGAACCTGCTGAAGATGGCGCGGGAAGGGCTGACGATCGGCCTGCGCAGCGTGGTGACCCGCTCGATCCGGCAGAACATCCGCGCCCGCGAGGACGGCGTGCGGATCAAACAGAACGGCAGTTTCCGTGACGTGTCCATCGAGGTCGTACCGTTCCAGGTCCCGCCGGACCGCGAGCGGTTCTACCTGGTGCTGTTCGAGGACTCGCCGGTGACACCCGCAGCCAGCGCCCCCCGCGCCAAGGCCAGGGAGAAGGGACGCCGCAAGGCCGAGGACGCTGAGCTGGCGCACGTGCGCGAGGAACTGGGCGCCACGCGCGAGTCACTCCAGGCGATCATCGAGGAGCAGGAAGCGACCAACGAGGAGCTGCGCTCGGCCAACGAAGAGATCATGTCGAGCAACGAGGAGCTGCAGTCGACCAACGAAGAGCTGGAGACGGCGAAAGAGGAGCTGCAGTCGACCAACGAGGAGCTGTCGACGTTCAACGACGAGCTCGAGAGCCGGAACAGCGAGCTCGAGCAGGTGAACAACGATCTCCACAACCTGCTGGCCAGCGTCAACATCCCCGTCGTCATGGTCGGCGGCGATCTGCGGATCCGCCGGTTCACGGGAGTGGCCGAGAAGCTGCTCAACCTCATCCCGGCCGACGTGGGCAGGCCGCTCACGGACATCAACCTTCGCGTCGAGGTGCCGAACCTCGCTCGCCTGGTCGGCGAGGTGGTGGACACGCTGCAGACGCGCGAGATCGACGTCTGCGACAAGGACGGTCACTGGTGGTCGGTGCGCATCAGGCCCTACAAGACGACGGACAACAAGATCGACGGCGCCGTGATCGCGCTCGTCGACATCGACCTCCTCAAGAGCAACATGGAACTGGTCCGCCAGGGCCGCGCGCTCGCCGACCAGGTCGTCAACGCGGTCTCGACGCCCGTGCTGGTCATGGACCAGGACCTGGTCATCCAGCAGGCCAACGAGGCGTTCTACCGGACGTTCCGGATTGCCGCGGATGAGACGCTCCACCACGGGCTGTTCCAGCTCGACGAGGGCGCCTGGGACATGCCGGGGCTTCGCGTCCAGCTGGAAGATATCCTTCCGCACAACTCCCGCGTCCAGGATTTCGACGCGTCGTGTGAATTCCCGGAGATCGGCCTCAAGAAGCTGCGCTTCAACGCGCGCCGCCTGGATGGTGTCGGAGGCAAGGTGAAGCTGGTCATGCTGGCCATCGACGACATCACCGAGGATCGCGGATGAAGCAACCGGGCCGGCCACGGGCGGCGGGGCGGCGGACCTCGCGCGCCAGGGTCCAGGCGAATCCGTCGGGCCGGAATGGCGGGGGCCTCCGGGCCGGGCGCGAGGTCGAGCGCCTCCAGGACGAACTAAACCTCCAGCGCCACTACGCCGACGGGGACCTGGCCGCACGGCGGGATCTCGAGTCCAAGCTGTCGCAGTATGCCGACCTCTACGATTTTGCTCCCGTCGGCCACGTCACGTTCGACTTCCAGGGCCGAATCCTGGAGCTGAACCTGACGGGCGCCAACATGATCGGGTACGACCGGCTCGAGGTGATCGGTCGCCCGTTCCTGGCGTTGCTCGAACAAGGAGGACAGGCGAAGGTGGCTCCGGTACGTCTCCGGGTTCCGGCCAGAACGGCTTCAATCAGAAGACCATTGAGCTTCGGTTCTCGCCTCGACATGGCCGCCGGCGCCCGGTGATTCAGCTCTTCACCGTTCGCACGACCTCCGCGGATGAGTCGGTTCTGCGCGCCGCCTTCTTCGACGTGACGGGCCGGTACGACGCCGAGGAGGCCCTTCGCGACAGCGAGCAGCGGTACCGGACGATTGTCGAGACGGCCGGCGAAGGCGTCGTGCTCACCGGCACCGACGGGACCTACACCTTCGCGAACAGGCGGATGGCCGAGATGCTGGGCCGGACCGAGGAGGAGCTTCGCGGCAGGTCGAGCCTGGATTTCGTGTTCGAAGAGGATCGGCCTCGAGCGGAGGAGGCCCGCGAGATCCTGCGCAGGGGACGGCCCGCGCACGGCGAGATCCGGTTCCTGCGCGCGGACGGCTCGGCGCTCTGGATGCTCTACAGCGCGTCGCCGATCCTGAACGAGCGGGGCGAGCACCTGGCCGACGTCGTGATGCACACGGACATCACCGAGCGCCATCGCGCGGAAGAGCGAGTCCTCGCGTCGCTGCGGGAAAAGGAAGTGCTGCTGCGGGAGATCCACCACCGCGTGAAGAACAACCTGCAGGTCGTCTCCAGCCTCATCGACCTTCAGTCCGGCGCCTTTGCCGCCGACGCCACCGTGCGGGAGGTCTTTCGCGACATGCGCGACCGCGTGCGGGCGATGGCGCTGGTGCACGAGCGGCTGTACCAGACGGAAGACTTCGGGCACCTGGAATTCTCCGACTATGCCAGCATGCTGGCCAGCGACATCTGGCAGGCGCACGCAGCCGAGCGCGTGGGGCTGCGTCTCGACCTCCAGGTTTCCCCGGTCGTCCTGTCGGTCGAGACCGCCATCCCCTGCGGCCTCATCCTGAACGAGCTCGTGGTCAATGCGGTCAAACATGCGTTCCGAGATCGGTCCGAGGGCTGCGTGCGGATCGAATTGAAGCAAGGAGCGAAGCGGCTGGTCTCGTTGCGGGTCGTCGACGACGGCGTCGGGCTTCCGCCCGGCGTGAACTGGCGCGAATCGTCCTCGCTCGGCCTGCGCCTGGTGCGGATGCTGGCGACACAACTACGGGGATCGATCGAGGCGAACTCCGTTCACGGGACGGAATTCCATCTGACCTTCACGCCTCCCAAGATCGACGGTTCAACGGACCATCATCATGGCTGACAGAAGCGTGCTCATCGTCGAAGACGAGGCGATCGTCGCCGCCGATCTCGCGTCGAAGCTGTCCAATCTCGGTTTCCAGATCGCAGCCACGACGGCCACGGGCGAAGAAGCGGTTGCCATCGCGCGCGAGCGCCGGCCTGCGCTCGTGATGATGGATATCCGCCTCGCCGGGAAGATGAGCGGCATCGAGGCGGCGGAGCGGATTCGGCGGGAGTGCGACCTGCCCATCGTGTTCCTGACCGCGCATTCGGATCGCGCGACGCTTCGAAGCGTGGCCGGGTCGGATCGGTTCGGCTTCATCCTGAAGCCGTTCACCGAGGTCGAGCTGGAAACACAGATTGCCATGGCGCTCTACCGGCACGACGCCGAGACGAAGCTGCGAAGGGCGAACCAGGACCTCGAGAACGCGAGGGACCAGCTCGCCTCCGTCAACCAGGACCTGCTCCAGGCGAACGAGCGGCTCGAGGAGAATGTGGCCGCTCGAACCCGCTCGCTCGAGCAGCGCACCGTCCAGCTTCAGGCGCTCGCCGCCGAGTTGACGCGCGTCGAGGAGCGCGAGCGAAATCGCCTTGCGACCCTGCTGCACGACGACATCCAGCAATTGCTGGTGGGAGCCAGCCTCCGGATCGACGGGGTGATCCGCCGCGGCCGCGGATTCTCCGGAGAGGCGGATCTCCAGCGGGCCGTCAACATGATCGGAGACGCGCTCAGCGCCTCTCGCCTGCTCACGGCCGAGCTGGTCCCGCCGGTGCTGCATCAAACCAACCTGGCTCCGGCGGTGCGCTGGCTGGCGCGCTGGTACGGCGAGAAATTCGAGCTGCGCGTCCGTGTGCGGACGGCGGCCAATCTCGATGTCGCCCCCGAAGAGCTGAGGATCGCCGTCTTCAGGGCAGCGGCCGAGCTGCTCTTGAACGTGGTCAGACACGCGGAAGTCGACGTCGCGTCAGTGATAGCCCATCGCGCCAGGGACGGTACGGTGCGGGTGGCCGTCAGCGACAGGGGCGTCGGGTTCGACCCTGGATTGATCCGCGACAACGAAGGCACGCAAGGCGGGTTCGGCCTCTTTGCCCTGCGTGAACGGCTGGAAGCGTTCGGCGTCGGCCTGGAGGTCAGGAGCGGCTCTGGCAAAGGCAGCCGTATCGTCATCGTTATTCCGCGCGAGGCCGTGATTTTGAGCGCGCTTGCGCCGGCTGCCGCCGCGGCGGCGTCGGGTGTTCCTCTCGCCGGGACCGAGCGGCTATCGCGCGCCGTCCGCGTCCTGGTCGTCGACGATCATCCCATCGTGAGGGAATCCACGGCGGACCTCATCCGAGGCGAGGACGACCTCGAGGTGGTCGGCCAGGCGGCTGGAGCGCTCGAAGCGGTCGACCTCGTGCGGCGCGTCCTCCCGGACGTCGTGCTGATGGATGTGAGCATGCCGGAGATCGACGGCGTGCAGGCCACCCGCATGCTCACCTCGGAATTTCCGGGCGTCAGGGTCATCGGCCTTTCGATGTACAACGATGACATGCTCGGAGGCGCGATGCGCGATGCCGGCGCCGTCGAGTGCCTGGAAAAGGGCTCGCTGGGCTCCCAGCTCGTGGCCACGATTCGCAGGCACGTACGGCTGTAGGGCGGTGGCTTCCCTGCAAATCCTGCTTCCACACCCCTTCACACGAACGGCAGGCCGGCGACGGCCGCGGTGAGCGGATCACCGCCGTGCGCGACAACGAGCCTCGTGCCCGGCTCGACGAAGTCGCGGTGGACGTAGCCGAGGGCGACAGGCTTGCCGACCAATGGCGAGAGGCACGCGCTGGTCACGTGCCCGACGGTCTTCTCCCCCGCCAGGATCTCGTCGCCTCCGGCCGGTACCACGCTTCGATCGAAGACAAGGCCGCACAGCCTGCGCAGGACGCGGCCCTGCCCGCGGTGCAGGATGCGGATGATCACTTCCTGGCCCGGGTAGCAGCCCTTGGTGAAGCTCAACGCGCGGGACTCGATGCCGGCCTCGAGCGGAATCGTGTCCTCCGTCATGTCGACGTGGAAGCGCGGGCAGCCAGCCTCGATTCGGAGCACCTCGGCCGTCTCGGGCGCCACCTCCACCGCGTTGGCGGCGATCAGATCGTCGTGGAGCCGCGCGAGTACCGCTGGAGTGGCGTACAGGTTGTAGCCGGGCACGCCGAAGGCGTCGACCCGCGCGGCCACGAGCACCTCGTCGCCGACCTCGAGCCGCCTGCTCTGGTACGTCTTCCACGCGGCCAGATCGGCCGCACTTGCCGCACTCGCACCGGCTCGCTGCAGCGCCGGGCCGAGCGCCGACGCCGACTTCACGCCATGAACGCCCGCCGATCCCCACGCGTCCGAGACGTCGCCAAGCTGCACGTCCTCGGTGAAGATGAGCGCGTCGAACCTGGCAAGCAGGCTGTCTTTGTCCTCGCGGTGGACGTCGAGGAGCGTGACGTCCCCGAGGTCGAATACGTGCATGTCGGCCAGCATGCGGCCCTGCGCGCTGAGCAGCGCCGCGTAGCAGCCCGTCCCGGGCTCCAGCGCCGCGACGTCGTTGGTCAGCAACGCGTGGAGGAACGTCTTGCGGTCACGCCCATGGAGGACGATGCGCCCGCGGCCGCGAAGATCGAGCAGGCCAACACCCCGGCGAACCGCGTCATACTCTGTGGCGTCGAACATTCCGTTCCCGCGAGGCACGGGGTTCTGGAGACGGTCCACCCCGCGAATACTTGATATGCTCAGGGGCGTTATGTCTGGCATGCATTGTACCGTTGCCGTCCTGCTGCTGGCCATGGCCGCGCCCGCAGCCGCCGAAGGGCCCGCCGGAGCCCAGGCCGGGGCCGCCGAGCGGAGCGCGTCGTTCACGATCTTCGCGCAGGGCACGGCAATCGGGTCCGAGCAGGTGACGGTCAAGTCGGGGCCCTTCGGCTGGACCATCGCCGCGACCGGACGGATCGGCGCGCCGGTCAACCTCGTCACCGCGCGCTTCGAAGCCCGCTACGACAGCGGGTGGACGGCGCTCGGCATCGATATCGAGGCGTCGCAGCGGGGCCAGCCGCTCCTGATGCACACGACGATCGCCGGCGGCACCGCGACGTCCGAGATCACGCAGGCCGGCAAGGTGACCCAGAAGACCGACAAGGTCTCGCCCGACACGATCATCATCCCGAACATGTTCTTCGCGGCCTACGAAGCGCTGGCGCTCCGTCTCGAATCCGCCGTGGCAGGAACGATCTTCAAGACGTGGATTGCGCCTCAACTCGAAATCGACACGACGGTGCAGTCGATCGAAGACGAACGCATCCAGACTCCGCGCGGGACGCTGCAGGCCAGGCACTTCACGCTCGTCGCGTCGAACCCGACCGGGCCCATGACCTTCGAGCTGTGGACCGAGCGCGGCGCCGGCCACATGATCCGCTTCCGCCTCGCTCCGCAGGGCCTGGAAGTGGCCCGCGAGGATGTGGCGGCAGTCGGTGCTCGCGTCGAGCATCTCAGCCGGGAGAACGACGAGAAAGTGTCGGCGCCATCCAATGGCTTCAGCCTCGCCGGGACCGTCTCGAAGCCCGCTGTCAAGCCCGCGCCCGGCGCCCGCTGGCCCGCGGTCGTGCTCGTGCCCGGCGCGGCGGCGGTCGATCGCGACGAGACGATGGCCGGCATTCCCCTCTTCGCCCAGATCGCAGGGGCCCTGGCCGATGCCGGATTCGTCGTGGTTCGCTACGACAAGCGCGGCGCCGGCCAGAGCGGAGGCCGCGACGAGGCTGCGACGCTCGCCGACTACGCCGACGATGTGCGGGCGGTCGTGACGATGGCGTCGAAGCGCCGCGACGTCGACTCGGCGCGGATCTCCGTCGTGGGATACGGTGAAGGCGGGATGATCGGGATGCTCGCGGCCGCACAGGAAAAGAAGATCGCGCTCGTCGCGCTCATCGCGGCGCCTGGCGTCGGCGGAGCCGACCTCGTGCTCGAGCAGCAGAAGCACCTGCTCGACACGATGACCATTCCGGACGCCGAGAAGCAGGCACGCATCGAGCTGCAGAAGAAGATCCAGAAGGCCGTGCTCGCAGGGTCGGGCTGGGAAGGGATTCCGCCCGCGTTCCGGCGGCAGGCGGAGACGCCGTGGTTCCAGAGCTTCCTGAAGTTCAACCCGGCCGAGGTGATGCCCAGGGTGAAGCGGCCGATCCTGGTTCTTCACGGCGAGCTCGACCGCGAAGTGGCCGTCGCTCATGCCGAGCGGCTGGCCGCGCTGGCGCGAGCGCGCAAGGAGAACTTCGGCGTGAACGTGTTCGTGTTCCCCGGCCTCAACCACTTGCTCGTCCCGGCGAAGACCGGCGAGACCGCCGAGTACGCGTCGCTTGGCGACAAGACGGTGAGCCGGGAACTCGTCGAGAAGCTGGCCTGGTGGCTGGCCGAAGGATACAAGGGGGCGGCTGCTGCCGGGGCCGCCAAAGTCAAATAGCGTGAAAGGCCTGTTCAACCTTCATGTGGATTCTGCGATCGGTCGAGGATGACGGGACTTCGGCGCTCACCTTCAGGCTGCTCCCGGGACGGATGAAGACCATCGGGCGGTCGCCGCGCGCCGACTTCGTGGTCGAGGCGCCGCTCGTTTCGCGCCTGCATTGCCGCGCGACGGTCGGGGCGGACGGCGAGGTCGAACTCGAGGATCTCGACAGCACCAACGGCACGTGGGTGAACGGAAAGCGGGAGTCGAAGGCAGTCCTGAAAGAGAGCGATCTCGTGCGGATCGGAAGGGTGACGTTCGTGCTGGGGAAAGCCGCACGAGAAGAGTAGAAGAGGCTACAGGCTTCAGGCCGCGCACGCCGCATGCGACCTACACCAGAGATATCGATTCCGGGGTCCGATGTAGGCCGGGTCTTTAGACCCGGCGATCCCGATCAGTTGACCCTCGCTCAGTCCTGCAGGAACGGGTTCGTTCGCCGCTCTTCGCCAATGGTCGTCTGCCGGCCGTGGCCCGGGTAGACGATGGCGGCGTCGCCGAAAGCGAAGAGGGTGGTTCGAATCGAGCGCATGAGCGTGTCGTAATCGCCGCCGGGCAGGTCCGTGCGTCCGATCGATCCCGCGAACAGCGTGTCCCCGACGAAGAGTCTCGTGAGGTCGGAGCCCTCGCCAGAGGCGTGGAGGCAGACGCCGCCCGGGCTGTGGCCGGGCGTGT
Source organism: uncultured Acidobacteriota bacterium (assembly GCA_963695795.1). Taxonomy (GTDB): domain Bacteria; phylum Acidobacteriota; class Vicinamibacteria; order Vicinamibacterales; family JAKQTR01; genus CAVOHU01. Next base: position 302,920 of record CAVOHU010000008.1, read on the forward strand.
GGTGCGCGACGATCCCGCAGCCTCCGAAGCGAATCGGCGCGCCGGCCTCGTAGAAGAAATCCGGCGGCGGCGGCGCGTCGAGGCGGTAGCCGAGCGCCATCCCTTGCTTGACCGCGGCTTCGTAGAGGAAGAGGTCCTCGCGGTGCAGTCCAATCCGGGCGCCGGTGGCCTCCTTGGCCCGCCGCAGGCCGCTCACGTGATCGACGTGCGCGTGTGTCAGGAGCAGGTAGCGGACAATCGAGGAACGCCGCGCGGCGAGGTCCAGCAGATCATCGATCTCGTCGCCGGGATCGATGATCACCGCGTCGGCCGATTGTTCGCAGGCGAGCAGGATGCCGTTCTTGAAGAACGGGGCGGCGGCGCGGGACTCGATGATCATGGCGTCTGGCGTTCGGCTCGTCTCAGCATACAATGGCTTCGGCACGGCCGACGGGCCGTTTGCCGGCAGCCTCGCCGAGAACCGCCCATGCGACTCGCCCACGTCCTCGCCGCCCGCCAGCGGATCGCGCCGCACATCCGCCGGACGCCGCTCGTGCATTCGCCCTGGCTCTCTTCTTCGACAGGGTGCTCGGTGTGGCTGAAGCTCGAGTCGATGCAGGTGACGAGCTCCTTCAAGGTGCGGGGCGCGGTGAACGTGGCCGTCGCCGGCCTCGAGAGGGGAACCAACGACCCCGGACGGTCGCGCCTGCTCGTGACGGCGTCGGCGGGCAACCACGGGCGGGCGATGGCCTACGCGGCTGAGCGTCTCGGCCTGCACCTGGTCGTCTTCACGCCGAAGGACGCGCCGAGGTCGAAGCTCGACCCGATCTCCGAGCACGGCGCCGACCTTCGCGCCGTCGCCCGAAGCTACGAGGAGTCGGAGCGCCTCGCGAAGGAGTTCGCCGCCGCGGAGCGCGTGACCTACATCTCGCCCTACAGCCATCCGGACGTGATCGCGGGAGCGGCGACGATCGCGATGGAGATCCTCGAGGATCAGCCGGAAGTCGAGTCGATTCTGGTGCCGGTCGGCGGCGGCGGACTGGTCAGCGGCATCGCGCTCGTGGCGAAGGCCGTGTCGGATCGCGTCGAGGTGGTCGGCGTGGAAACCGAGGCGTCGCCGGCGTTCTCGCAGTCGCTCGCCGCCGGCCACCCGGTCGAGGTCGAGGTGAAGCCCAGCATTGCGGACGGGCTGGCCGGCAACATGGATCCCGGTACGATCACCTTCGACTACGTCAGGCAGCTGGTCGATCGGATGGTGCTGGTGCCCGAACGCGCAATCGAGGCCGCGATCCGCGACCTGGCGCGATTCGAGCACCTCATTGCGGAAGGGGCGGGCGCGGCCGCGGTTGCCGCCCTGTCGAACGGGCTGAGACCGAGGTCGCCGAACGTGGCGGTGGTGGTGTCGGGGGCGAACATCGACGCGGACAGGCTCGCGAGGGTGCTCGCCGGGACCGGAACGCCCGGTTCCTGAGGGGCGCTACTTGCGCGCCGGGACCGGGCGAGGCGGATCGAGCAGCCCTTCGAGCCGCCTGGCGACCTCGGCGCGGGCGCGCGCGATGGCACGATCGAGCGCCACGAGCGCACGATTGACCTGCGGGTGGCCGAGCACGTTGCTCCAGGGGTAGAGGCGCTGCCTGATCCCGGCCTGCGCGCTGAGGATGGCGCTCGTGGTGGTCCACCGGTGCAGCATCGCCTGGTCGCGCGCCGTGCGATCGATCCATCTCGCGGCCTTCTCTGCATCAGAGAGCGCGGCGGCGGCCATCGCCGCGCAACGCCCGTAGAACCGCGCGCCGCCTGGCGCGTCGGCCGCCTGGTAGATCACTTCGGCCATCCGGCGTGCCTCGACCTCTTCGCCCGCATCCCGGCGCAATCCGGCCAGCGTCGCTCGCGCCTCGCAGAATCCCGGATACGTCTGGGCCAGGCCCGCCAGGCTCGTGGCCGCCTCGCGCGGCTGGCCAATCGCGAGAAGCGCCAGGACGCGCGCGTACCACCCGGCCGCGTACTCCGTGTCGGTTCTCGCTGCCAGCTGAGCGAGGACGTCGCGACGCGGCATCCCGAGGGCAATCCGCGTCCGCATCCCGTACCACCACGGGCTGTCTGGCGCGAGGGCCTGGCCGCGCGCAACCTCGAGCTGCGCAGGCTCCGACTGCCCGAGCACCAGGTGGGCGCCGGCGAGCTGCAGGTGAATCCTGGCCTGCGTGGGATCGAGCGTCTGCGCGTGAAGGAAGCATTGGAGCGCTCGCGCCGGATCGATCTCGAGGATCGCGCTGCCAATCTCGCTGAAGCTCGCGGCGGAGGACGGGTCGAGGTCGATCGCGGCGTGCAGTTGCGCCAGGGCCTCGCCAAGCGTCGGGGCGGCAAGCCCCATCGCGAGGCGGGCGGCCGGGAGATCAGGGTCGGAGGTCGCGGCCTCTTCAGCGGCCTGACGCAGCCGCGGCTCGACGTCCGCAAGCGTCGCGCGTTGGTCGGTCGCCGCGCTCGTGTAGAGTGCCGCGGCCAGGCCGGCCTGGGCTTCGATGGCGCCGCCGTCGCGTTCGAGGGCGTTCGAGAACAGCTCCGCGGCCCGGGACGAATCGCCGGTCGCGGCCGCGTGCCGCGCCTGGAGGTACAGGTCGTACGCGAACGGATCGATCAGCCGCAGTGCCGTTCGATCGAGCGCAGGCCGCGGCTCGTCCGGGATCCGCATCGCCTTCGCGAGGTCGTTCGCGATTCGCACCTCGAGCGCGAGCGCGTCCCGCGGCGAGGAATCGTACTGCGCGCTCCACAGGCGCGATCCGTCGCGGCCGTCAACGAGCGAGACCTCGACCCTTAGCGCGTTCCACTCCTCGCCCTGCGGCGTGATCGCTCCCGTCACCACCATGCCAGCGTTCATCTGGCGGGCGATCGAGACGGCATCGCGGCCCTGGAGCGCGCGCAGCGACGGCCGGCCGACCACGCTCAACCCTCGAACCTGGCCGAGGCGCATGGCGAGGTCCTCGGCGAGGCCGGCACCGAAGTAGGGCCGCGCCTGGTCGCCCTCAACCTGGAACGGAGTGACGACGACGATCGGTGCCGGGGGCGGCGTGAACCGGGACCGCCACATCACCCGGAGGTCCTCGCGGTAGGTCCAGCCGATGGCCGCCGCGCCGACGACCATGAGCAACGCCACGAGGCCAAGCCGCGGAAGGCGCGAACTCACGCGGCGGGCGGGTTCGGGACCCTCTATCGTCCGCTGCGCCGTGTGCAGCGAGGTTGACACCAGCCGGAGGTCCTCGGCCATCTCGGCCGCGCTCTGATAACGGTCGTCGAGTGATTTCGAGAGCGCCTTGGCGACGATCGGGTCGAGCTCGGCGGGAGCATCCGGATTGAGCGAGCTTGGCGCGGGCGGCGTCGTCTGCAGCACCGCGACGCCGGCGTCGGTTTCATTCGCCGCCTGGAACGCGGGCCGCCCGGTCAGCATCTCGAAAAGGATCGCGCCGAGCGCGAACACGTCCGATCGGGCGTCCGCGCCCTGGCCGAGCACCTGCTCGGGAGACATGTACCCGTAGGCGCCGGCGCCCAGCGTGGCGCCGCGGTACGCGAGGCGCACGATGGTGCCGCCGCTCTCGATGGCTGGCTGCCAGGCGGAGAGGCCGAAATCGACGATCTTGGCGTGCCCCTTCGGCGTCACGATCACGTTGCCCGGGGTCAGCTCTCGGTGGACGACCCCGGCTTCGTGGGCCTCGGTGAGCGCCGAGGCGATCTGCGTCGCGAGATCAACGGCGCGGCGGGGATTGAGCGGCCGCCCGGAGAGCAGCGTCGCGAGCTTCTCGCCGGGAACGAACTCGAACACGACGAAGACCTGCCCATCGATCATCCCCGACTCGAAGAGCGCCGCGAGATGCGGATGGGAAATCCGGGACAGTGCGCCGATTTCCGTGAAGAACCGTTCGCGCGCCGACGAGCCGACAGGGGGTGGGCCGAGGACCCTGACCGCCACGGTGCGGCCGACCTGCGTGTCCCGTGCGCGATAGATATCGCCGCGTCCGCCGCTGCCGATGAGGCCGAGGATGGTGTAGTGCCCGATCGATTCAATCATGACGCGTTCACTTCAGTGCCGATGATTCGCGACCCGTCCGGCCCGGCGCCCTGTCGAGGCCGTCCTGCCGGGCAAGACACACAGGTCTTGCTCGGGTTTTTCGGCACTACGCGCGAATTCCGATAGATCTGGGGGTTTTCGAGCGGGAAACGAGCCCGCCGGGATCCCGGGGCGGAGGGACTCCCGGGCGGGTCGCTCGTGCGGGCGCGGTACAGGCTTGCGGAGCGATCCGCGAGGCCAGCGTGACTTCGCCGCGCCGCAGAATCAGGACGCCGGAATCGGCCGGTGGAGCGACACGCCGTCGACGAAGTCGCCGAGCCTGGACCGGAGGAAGAGGCGGCCTCGATGCAGGCGCGACTTCAGCGTCTGTTCCTTGATGCCCAGGCGCACGCTCGCTTCATCGGTCGAGAGGCCCTGGATGTCGCGCAGCACGACCGGGACGCGATAGATCGAGGGCATCTCCTGCAAGGCCATGTTCACGCGCGTCCGAAGCTGCGACCGCAGCACGGATTCATCGGCAAGCGATGACCAGTCGGCCACCTCCCGCGATCGCCCGCGGCCGTTGGCCTCATCGTCGAGGGAGAGCAAATCGTCCTCGCGCAGCTCGAACTGCGTGCGCTGCTTCTGGCTCCGGAGGCGCGACATCACCGTGTTGAAGGTGATCCGGTAGATCCAGGACGACAGCGCGGCGTCTCCTCTAAACGCCTCGATTTTCCGGTAGACCTTGAGAAGAACGTCCTGGGCCACCTCTTCGGCGTCCTCGAAGTTCTTCACATATCGCAGCGCGAGCTGCTGAATCCTCGCCCGGTACATGGCTTCGAGATCGGCGACCGCCGACTCGTCGCGCGCACGCATCCTCCCGACAAGCGCCTGCTCCGTCTTGAGGTCCTGCATGTCATCCCCATAAGCAGTGGGTCGGTCCGCTGACCCGTTCTATGTTTCAAGAACCCCCCGACACCCCAGTTTATTCCGACCTACCGGGTCGTAGATTAGCTAGTCTAGCAAATATTTGGTATAGAAGCACTTATGTCGGCCGTCCGAGGCGTCTTGTTCGATCTGGTGGGCACGCTCGTCGAAGTCCGGGGCGGGGTCGGCCACCAGTACGCCCGGCTGGCGGAGTGGGACAGCCTCGATCTGGACCCGGCTGTCGTGGATCAGGAGTTTCCGGACGCGTTGAGGAGCGTGCCGCTCTTCGACTGGGGCGTCGAAGCGAGTCTCGAGGAGATCGCGCTCAGGGAGAGACTCTCCTGGTACAAAGTCGTCTCGCGCATCGTGGCGAAGGCGCACGTGCCGGCGGGCGAGCCGGTGCCCGATTTCGACGCGTTCTTCAAGAAGCTCTTCCCGCACTTCACGCGGGCGGACGTCTGGTCCGTCTACGAGGACGCCGTGCCGTGCCTGAACGAGCTGGTGTCGCTCGGCTACGTGGTGGGTCTCGTCACCAACTTCGATCTGCGCGTCTATCCGCTGCTCGACAACCTCGATCTCAGCCGGTGGTTCGACTCGGTGACCGTGCCGGCTGTCGCTCACGCCGCCAAGCCTGCCGCGGCAATCTTCACGTTCGCGCTCGCGCGGCACAGCCTCGCGCCTGACGAGGCCGTCTACGTCGGGGACTCGCTCGGCGACGACGTCGAGGGCGCGAGGAACGCGGGCGTGCGGCCGATTCTCATCGACCGCGCCGGGCGGCACGATGCCCTCTCCTCGGTCGCCCGCATCACCACGCTCTCAGACCTCCGGCCGCTCATCCGCTCGATGAGGGTGGAAGTGGACGGGGCCGAGCCCGATCAGGCGAGCGCCTGATACTCGAGCGGGATTGCCGCGCCGGCCACGGGCTCGCGCTCAAAGACGTCACTGAAGCGGCGGACGAACCGCTCCTCCACGTCGCCGATGGCCGCCTCGCGCCCGAGCAGGCGCGCGAGCGAGGTGACGCCGCGGTCGGAGATCCCGCAGGGCACGATGAGCTTGAAGAACTCGAGGTCCGTGTTCACGTTGAACGCGAACCCGTGACTCGTGATCCACCGCGAGATGCGGACGCCAATCGCCCCGATCTTCTCCGCCCGCACCCATGCGCCGGTCAGTCCCGCGACTCGGCCCGCGGTGATGCCGTAGTCGGCGGCCACGCGGATCATGACCTCTTCGAGGTCGCGGACATACCGGTGGACGTCGCAGCGGTCGGGCTTCAGATCGAGGATCGGATAGCCGACGATCTGCCCCGGCCCGTGATAGGTGACGTCGCCGCCGCGCCCCGTCTCGAACAGGGCGACGCCCAGATCAGCCAGCCGCTCGGGCGTGGCCAGGACGTGCGCCATCCCGTCGGCGGTCTTTGCGCCTGTCGTCAGCACATGCGGGTGCTGCAGCAGGATCAGGGTGTCGTCGATCTCTCCCGCGAGCCGCCTGGCGGCGAGCTGCTGCTGGAGCGCCAGCGCCTCGCCGTATGGCACGACGCCGAGCCGGTAGACGATGAGGCGGCGGGATGGCGACACTTCGGGCACGCTGACTGTCCGATTCACAGGCCGCTCGGATCGAACGTCTCGAGCGACTTCTTGACGCGCGACATGAAATCGTCGGCGACGGCCCCGTCGACCAGCCGGTGGTCGTAGCCGAGGCTCAGATACCCCTTCAACCTGATCGCGATGGCATCGTCGATGACGGCCACCCGCTTCTCGATGTTGCCGACGCCCATGATCGCGACCTGCGGCTGGTTGATGATCGGCATCCCGAACGCCGCGCCGAAGACGCCAGGATTCGTGATGGTGAACGTGCCCCCCTGGACCTCCTCGGGCTTGAGCTGCTTGGCGCGGGCGCGCGCCGCGAGGTCCTGGATCGCGCGGCTCAACCCGAGGATGTTCTTCTCGTCCGCATGCTTCACGACCGGCACGATGAGGCCCCACTCGAGCGCTACCGCGATGCCGATGTTGATGTCCTTCTTGTAGACGATGGTCTCGCCGTCGATCGAGGCGTTGACGACGGGAACAGCCATGAGCGCGTCGACGGCTGCCTTCACGATGAACGACATGAAGGTCAGCTTCACGCCGGCCGCTTCGTACTCGGCCTTCTTCGATTCGCGAATCTTCGCGACGCGCGTGTAATCCACCTCGAACACCGAGTGCACGTGCGCCGAGGTCCGGCGGCTGAGGATCATGTGCTCGGCGATCTTCTTCCGCATCACCGACATCGGCACGATTTCGACGCGCTGGTCGCTCGTGAACGCCGGGACGTGCGCGGGCGCGGCGGGGACCGGCAGGGCGGAAGCCAGCTGCGCTGAGGAGGGCGTCGCTGAGGTCGGCGGATGCGCCGCCACAGGCGCCGCCTGCTGCTCGATGCGGCCGAGGATGTCCTGCTTGGTGACCCTGCCGCCGAGCCCGGAGCCCGGAATGCCGCTGATATCGATCTGATGCTGCCTCGCCATCCGGCGCACGAGCGGCGAGGTTCTCTGGCGCCGGAGCGAGTCTGCCGTGGCGTCGGGCTTCGCCTGGGATGTCGGCGCGGCTGAAGGTGGCGCCTGAGGCGGGGCTGGCACTGCCGCCGGCTTCGCTGGCGCAGCTGGCGCGGGCGCCGGCGGGGCAACGGGTGAGGCCGCGCGAGGCGGCGGCGCTGCGGTAGTCGATGCGGCGACCGGCGCGGGTTTCGCAGCCGCGTCGCCGATGACCGCCACGACGGTGTTGATCGGAACCGTCTCACCGGCGCCCGCCCGAATCTCGAGGATGGTTCCGGCGACGGGCGACGGAATTTCCGCGTCGACCTTGTCGGTTGAGATCTCGAAGAGCGGCTCGTCGCGATCGACGTGCTCGCCCACCTGGCGGATCCAGCGGACGATCGTGCCCTCGGCGATCGACTCGCCCATCTGAGGCATTACGACATCGGCCATGACTGCCTCCGGATCCCCTGGGGCCAACCCGCTTCCATTCCCAGGCCCTCATACGTGAATCGCCGCTCCGTGCGTCGCGTGCGCGGCCTCACCCACGGCCTCCGACATCGTCGGGTGCGCGTGGATCGTCCGGACGAGCTCCTCGACCGTGCTCTCGAGCCGCAAGGCGAGCGTCGCCTCGGCCACGAGCTCGGTCGCTCGTGGGCCAATGATGTGCACGCCAAGCACCTCGTCGTACGACTTCTCCGCGACGATCTTGACGAAGCCTTCGATCTCGCCGGCGATCTTCGCGCGTCCGAGCACGCCGAACGGGAACGACCCCACGCTCACGTCGTACCCGCGCTCCTTCGCCTGCGCCTCGGTCAGCCCGACGCTGCCGATTTCCGGGTCGGAGTAGGTGCACTTCGGGACGTGGTCGTAGTTGATCGGCAGGCCTTCCTGGCCGGCGATCCGCTCGGCCACCAGCACGCCCTCGGCCGTGGAGAGATGCGCCAGCTGCAGGTGGCCCGGCTTGCCGAGCGAGATGACGTCGCCGACCGCCGAGATGCCCTCGACGTTCGTCCTGAGCTGTTCGTCCACGACGACGTAGCCGCGCTCCATCCTGATGCCGGCTTCCTCGGCGCCGAGCCCGGAGGTGAGCGGGCCGCGACCGGTCGCCACGAGCAGCAGATCGGCCTGCATCTTCTGCGGTGTGCCGCCCGAAGGCGTCGCGTCGATCTCCACGCCCGCGTCCGTGACACTCGCGCGGGTGACCGTCGTCGAGAGATGGAACGCGATGCCCTGCTTCCTGAAGGAGCGCTCCAGCTCGACCGAGACGGCTTCGTCCTCGAACGGCACCAGGTGCGGCAGCAGCTCGACGATGGTCACCTCGGCGCCGAACCGCTTGAACACCGTGGCGAACTCGACGCCGATCGGTCCGCTGCCGAGGATCAGGATCGATTTCGGAACCTCGCGCAGGCCGATCGCCTGGTCGCTCGTGATGATCCGCGTGCCGTCGAGATCGATACCGGGCACGCTCCGCGCGTAGGAGCCGGTGGCGATCACGATCTGCGGCGCGTGCAGCGTGACGTTCTCGTCGCCGGTGACCTCGACCGTTCCCGTTGCCGGCGAGCCGCCCGCTGCCCTTCACCCACGTGATCGAGTTCTTCTTGAACAGGTACTCGACGCCGCGGGTGAGCGTCGTGACGATCTTGTCCTTGCGCGCCTGCACCTGGTTCATGTCGATGCCGACCTGACCCCCGCCCTCGAAGACGAGGCCCCATTCCTTCGCGGCCCTCGCGATCTTCAGCGCGTGCGCGTGCTCGAGCAGCGCCTTGGTCGGAATGCACCCCAAGTTCAGGCACGTCCCGCCCAGCGTCTTCTGGCGCTCCACCACGGCCACCTTGAGGCCGAGCTGGGCCGCCCTGATCGCGGCGGGATAGCCGCCCGTGCCGGCACCGATGACGATGACGTCGAAGTCGGTCATCTTCTTACGTTACAGAGACGATAAGAGGGGTGTCAACCAAGCCCCACGCGGTTTCACGGGCCTCTCCACCGCGCCGATACGGGCGCCGCGAAGTTCCGGCGGGGTCAGGCTGCGCCGGTGCTTTGGACTACAATGGCGGGCGCGGTCCGGGAATTCTGCCGTGACTTCACCAAAACAGACCGTGCTGGTCGTCGACGACGACGAGGGCATGCGCGAGACGCTGAAGGCGATTCTCCGCCACGACTACCGCGTGCTGGAGGCGCCGACCGGCGAGGCCGGGCTCGCGACGCTCGGCCGCGAGTCGGTCGACGTGCTGCTGCTCGACGTCAGGCTGCCGGGCATCGGCGGCTTCGACGTCCTGAAGGTGGTGAAGGAGACGCAGCCGTCGGTCGAGACCATCGTCATCTCCGCGATCACCGACGTCGAGACCGCGGTGCAGGCGATCAAACAGGGCGCGTATCACTACTTCACCAAGGAGTTCGACTACGACGCGGTGAGGTCGCTCGTTCGCAACGCGTGCGAGCGGCGCCAGCTCAGCCGCCAGGTCCTGAACCTGAGCGCGCAGATCGCGGAACAGAAGGAGCGGCCGTTTGTCATCGGCCCGAGCCGCGTCATGAGGGACATCGTCGATCTCGTGCGGAAGGTGGCCGGGACCTCCGCCACCGTCCTCATCCTCGGCGAGAGCGGGACGGGCAAAGAGCTGCTCGCGCGCATGGTGCATCGCGAGTCGACGCGGAGCGACGAGCCGTTCGTCCCGGTCAATCTGGCGGCGATCCCGGGCGAGCTGGTCGAGAGCACACTCTTCGGCCATGAGCGCGGGGCGTTCACCGGCGCGGTGCGCCAGCAGATCGGGAAGTTCGAGCTGGCCACGGGCGGCACGCTCTTCCTCGATGAGATCGGCGATCTGAAGCCCGAGGTCCAGGCGAAGCTCCTCCGCGCGATCCAGGAATCGGAGATCGAACGGGTCGGCGGCCACAAGCCCATCAAGGTCGACCTGCGGCTGATCGCCGCGACCAACATCGACCTCGACAAGGCGGTGAAGGACGGCCGGTTCCGCGAGGATCTCTACTACCGCATCAAGGTCATCCCGATCGCGCTGCCGCCGCTGCGCGAACGGCTCGACGACCTGCCGGACCTCGCCGAGTTCTTCCTGCAGCGCTTCAACGCCAAGTTCAGGAAGCGCATCCGCGGCATCGACCAGTCCGTGCTGAAGGTCCTTCAGGCGTACTGGTGGCCCGGCAACATTCGCGAGCTCGAGAATCTCTTCGAGCGCCTTGTCGCGGTCAGCGATTCCGAGTGGATCGGCGACGAGGACCTGCCCTACGAATACCACCTGGCGCCGCTCGTGAACGCCGAGCACGAGACCGAGGCGTTGCTCGATCGGGCGTGCGAGACCTTCGAGCGCAACTTCATCCTGAAAGCCCTCGAGCGCGCCGGCTGGAACGTGACGGCCACGGCCCGCAACCTGGGTGTCCCGTTGAGCACGCTCAAGCACAAGATGGAACGGCTCGACGTCAGGGCATTCGCCCGCCGGCTCAAGGGCTCCTAGCCCAACGCCCGCCTGACTCGGTTCGCGATTTCTGCGTACCGAGCTTCGAAGCCGGGTCGCAGTTTCTGCGATTGCGTATTCCCGTGCTCCGTGATTGGCCGGCGGCTACCCATCTGGTAAGTCCCTTGCACGTGTAGGCGGAGTAAGAATCTGCCTCCGGGCAGGGTGGCGGCGCCATTTCAATTCTGTTCTCCGAATTACCAAGAACGCACGTTCTTGCGCATGACTGCACGGTTTTTCACTGGACATTCACGCCTGGAATACCGATTGCACAAAGCGCTACACTGCAGACCCCACCATGCTGCCATCGATGTTCAACGTGCGGGTCCCACTCTCTTCGGGTGACGTCTTCGTGATGAACACGCTCACCGACGCGCAGCTCGTCGTGTCGGGCGAAGTTGTCGCCCTGCTCGACGGCCTCGAGGCTGGCGGCGGTCAGGTGGCGGCGGCCGATGAGGCGATCGGCGTCCTGTCCGAGAACGGGTTCGTTGTCGCCGATCGCCAGGCGGATCTCGACAGGCTCGAGGCGCGTTTCGCCGAGTTCCATGAAGACACCTCGCAGTTGCGCGTGACGATCCTGACGACCCTGCAGTGCAATTTCGCCTGCCCGTACTGCTACCAGGGCGAGGGATCAGTTGCCGTGACGCCCGCCTCGAAGATGAGTGCCGGGACCGCCTCGCGCGTCGCGGAGTGGATCGGCGGGCAGCTGGACGCGACCGGGCCCGAACGCCTGGTGCTGACCTTCTTCGGCGGGGAGCCGCTGCTCAACCCGGACGCCATGTTCGCCATCGCGTCGCGATGCCGCGAGCTGACCGCCGCGCGCGGCGTGACCCAGATCGTCAACCTCATCACCAACGGCCTGCTGCTCTCCGAGGAGATCGTCGATCGCCTGCTGCCGCTCGGGCTCACGGGCGTCAAGGTGACGCTCGACGGCGACCGCGAGACGCACGATCGCATGCGGCCGATGCGGGGCGGTCAGGGCACCTTCGATCGGATCATCGATCGGGTCCGCAGGGTGGCCGGCAAGGTGCCAGTCGCCATCGGCGGCAATTTCGATCCGTCGGCGATCGACCGCTTCCCCGCCCTGCTCGAATTCCTCGCGTCCCAGGACTTCGCGTCCCGGATCTCGAGAGTCACCTTCAAGCCGGTCATCAACACGCCGGCGCCAGGCGATTCGAGCGAGGCGGCGGCGATCGACGCGGGCGGGCGTCCCCTGCCGCCGATCCGGTGCGGGTCCGCGGTGACCGAGGGCGGCTCGATGTGCGACGGCTGCAGCCTCGTCGACGATGCGATGACGCGGCTGCGGGAGGAGACGATCCGCCACGGATTGCCCACGATCGACGGCGTGCACATGGGCCCGTGCGAGCTCTACCGCCGCCACTCGCACACGATCGGCCCGGACGGATCGCTCTTTGCGTGCCCCGGGTTCACCGGGAACCTGTCTCTTGCGGTCGGACATATCGGCGACGCCGGCCGAGGGCCGGGACCTTCCCTCAGGTCGCCCGCGGGTCCTGCGGCGCCGTGGCGCCGGTGCGGGGCCTGCGCGTTCATCCCCGTCTGCGGCGGGGGGTGCGCCGTCGCGGCTCGGTCGGAACTCGGTGACATGGACGCGCCGTCATGTCACAAGCGGTCCCTGGAAGCGGCGCTCGTTTCTCTCGCGGATTCCACCGTCAAGCAGTCTTAGGAGGTTAGAATGAAGCTCGAAGTTGTCAAGAAGGCCGTTCAGAATCCGATTCGGGAATACTGCCCGTGGATGATCGCCGTTCCGCCGGAGGGCAGCAAGTAAGAGATTCGACCGCACCAATCGAGAGGGCAAGCGGCCGCCTCGGGTCGGTCCGTCCGCTCACCAGCCTGAACCAAGGCTGGGCAGGGCGCGGATTGGCGGCAGTGGCGTTCTGTGGGGCGTGGTTTGCCCTTTCGTGTACCGGTCCGGACAAGCGGCCGGCCCCGGAGCCGCCGCTCACCCTCTCGGTCGGCATCCCCCAAAGCCGCCAGCTCGATCAGGGACACAGCGCGAAGATCCTCGCGCGATTTCTCACCGGCGAGCGTCTGACGAGCAACGGCTCTGACGGCCGCGTCATGCCGAAGCTGTTGGAGCGTTGGAAGGAATCTCCCGACGGACTGACCTGGCAGCTCTTCCTGCGTCCCGGCGTCGTCTTTCAGGACGGCGCGCCGCTTACGTCGGCTGACGTCAAGCGCGGCCTCGACGCGTTCCTGGCGAGCGAGGTGTTCAAGCACCTGGCCATCTCGGTCTCCGACATCACGGAGATCACGACGCCGAGCGCCATGGAGGTGGTCGTGCGCCTGCGGCGGCGGTGTTCGTACCTCCTGGACGACATCGACGTCTCGATTACGCGGCCCGCCAAGGGCGAAACGGAAATCGGGACGGGCCCGTACTCGGCCCTCTCGGAGCGCGATGACGAGATCGTGATGCAGGCCAACGAGCACTACTACCTCGGCAAGCCGGCCATCGACCGGATCGTGCTGCGCTCCTACGACACGCTGCGGACCGCCTGGGCGGAGATGCTGCGCGGCCGCGTCGATTTCCTGTTCGAGATTTCGCCCGACGCCGTGGAGTTCGTGCAGGACCAGTCGGAAGTCCGCGTGCACACCTTTCTCAGCTCGTACTTCTACGCGGTGGCGTTGAACCTGCGGCGGCCGGTCTTCGCCGATCCGAGGATCCGGCGCGCGCTGAGCCTCGCCCTTGACCGCGAAGCCCTGTTGCAGCAGGGCCTGCGCGGCCGGGGAATCCCGGCCTATGGTCCGATCTGGCCCAGGCACTGGATGGCGCCCTCCGCGCTGCCGCCGATCGGCCACGACATCGCGGCGGCCTCGGCGCTCCTCGAGAACGCGCTCGGCGCGGACCAGCAATCGGCGGGCCGGAGGCCCGGTGGGAAGCGGGTACGATTCACGTGCCTCATCCCGCTGAACTTCACCCTCTACGAGCGGCTCGCGCTGATCGTCCAGCAGCAGTTGTGGGACATCAACGTGGACATGCGGCTGGAAGCGGTCACCTCCGACGAGTACTCCGCTCGCATCGAATCTGGCAACTTCGACGCGGCGATGATTCACCAGGTCGGCGGCCCGTACATCGCGATCCAGCATCGCTTCTGGCACTCACCGGACCCGTCCCAGCGGTGGAACTTCTGGGGGTATCGCGACGCCGAGGTGGACGCCGCGCTCGACGATCTTCGCGCCGCGCCGAATGACGAAGCCGTGCGCGCCGCGGTCAGGCGATTCGAGATCGCGCTTCGGGCGAACCCCCCGGCGCTCTTCCTTGCCTGGGGCGAAACGGCGCAGTCGATCAGCCGGCGCTTCGACGTGCCGACCGAGTCAGGGCGCGACGCGTTTTCCGGCCTCGGCCGCGCGCGACTGGCCGTGCCGGTGGAGGCGCCGCGATGAAGACCATGCGCGTCACCTTCGCGGTGATGCTCGCGACCGCCGCCATCGTGCCGCTGCTCGTCTATGGCGTGATCTCGGTGAAGTCGCTTCGCGACGGCACGCGGCAGTCGGTCGAAGCAGGCAACCTCAACGTCGCGCGCCAGGCTGGTGAGCAGATCCGCCGTTACATCTCGACCAACCTGCTCATCTTCACCGCGCTTGCGGCGGATCTCGAGAACACCGATCTCGACCTTCGCCAGCAGGACCGGATCCTCAAGAACTACGTGCTGCGATTTCCCGAATTCCGGGAGCTGACGGTGTTCGACGAGCGGCGGCGCGCCGTCGTCTCGAGCCGCGTCGGCCCGGCGATGGTCGGCTCCGAGCGCGCCACGACGGACGTCCTCGGCGTGAAGATGTCGCCCGTCTACGTCGACGACGACCTGCTGCCGACGACCATCGTGTCGGTGCCGTTCGGGCGCGAGCGCGATCGGTCCGGCTGGCTCACCGGGGAGTTCAGCATCGAGGAGCTCTGGCGGATGGTGGCCCAGGTCCGCATCGGGACACAGGGCGTGGCCCTGGTCGTGGCGAGCGGCGGCGAGTTGCTGGCCCATGGCAGCCCGGCCGAGCGGGCGCGGGTCGCGCGGGGAGAGAACGTGGCCCAGCGCGAGGTCGTGAAGGAGCTGCGCGAGCAGCGCGGCGTCGCGCACGTCGTGCGGGAATTTCGCGACGAGTCCGGCCGGCAGATGCTCGGCGTCGGCGTGTGGGTGCCGCAGCTCGAGTGGATGGTGATCGTCGAGCAGCCGACCGCGGAGGCGTACGCCATTGCGCAGAAGCAGGAGCGCGCGTTACTGGCGTCGATCAGCGTCGCCCTGCTCGTCATGGTCACGGCCGGGTTCCTGTGGGGGCGTTCGCTCATCAAGCCGATCAGCGAGCTCATCCGCGGCACGCGGGCGATTGCCGAGGGTCGCCTCGACGAGCGCGTGCGCGCCGCGCCGGGCGGCGAGCTCGGCGAGCTCGGGCACGCGTTCAACCGCATGGCCGACCGGCTGGGCGAGCTGCAGGAGAACGTGCGGAAACAGGAGCGCCACGCGATGTTCGGAAAGGTGGCGGCGGGGCTGGTGCACGACCTGTCGCACCCGTTCAAGAACATCCAGAACAACTGCCGCCTGATGCTGAAGATGCATCACGATGCGGAGTACCGTGACACGTTCCGGCGGCTGGTCGATCGGGAGTTCGGCACGATCAAGCGCGTGTTCGAGGACCTGCGGAACATCGCCAGGCCGCTGCCGATGGAGCACTTTCCGCTGGACCTGAACAAGCTGCTCTCCGACGTGACCGAGTCGATGCGATCGAACGCGAAGATGGCCGGCCTGACGCTCAACCTCGATCTCCTGCCCGGCCCGCTCTACGTCGAGGGCGACGTGTTCGCGCTCGGCCGCGTGTTCAGAAACCTGATCTTGAACGCCATCCAGGCCACGCTTCCCGACGGCCGGGTGGTCGTGTCCACCGCGTCGGTCGATGGAATCGCCCGGGCCAGCGTCCTCGACACGGGCTGCGGGATTCCGACCGATCGGCTGCCATCGGTCTTCGAGGACTTCGTCACGACCAAGCGGCAAGGGCTCGGACTCGGCCTGGCGATCTCGAAGAAGATCGTGGATCAGCTGGGAGGGACGATCACGGTGCAGAGCGAGGTCGGCCGGGGAACGAGATTCGTGCTGGAGTTTCAGCGTGTCATAGGACCGGCGTCCCTGCCGCATGCCGGCGTGGCATCACGCGGCGGCGAGGTCGAATGAGGGTGGCGGCTCGGGCAGGCGACTCGTCGGCCCGCGCGGGCGCAGGCATCCCGCGACCGCGCGCGCCGGAACGCTCCGGCGCGCGCCAGGGTCCGGTCTCGGCAGCGACCGGGTCGGATGGCCTACTTCCGCGGCAGCACCGCGTCCTTGAGCTGCTTCGCGATGCGGGCCTTGACGACGGTCTTGGCCGGGATCTTGATCGGTTCGCCGGTCGCAGGATTGCGGCCCATGCGGGCTTTGCGCTTCTGCACGACCAGCTTCACCATGCCGGGCAGCACGAACTCGCCCGACCGCTTCAGTTCCTTCTCGGCGAGCACGGTTAGCTCGTCGAACAGCTCGCGCGCCTGAGCCCGCTTCATCTCGAAGCGTTCTGCGAAGTGCGCGAACAGCTCGGACTTGCCCATCCTCCGGGCCTCAGCCATCGCTCTTCTCCCTGGTAGTTTTCAGCGCGCGTCCCCTCATCCGCGACCGTGCCGTGCGCGCGGGCGGCCACCGCGGATTCGTGCCGAAATGCCGTGGTATGCTAGCGCGCGCGTCGATTCACTGTCAATTCCGGGGGTCGCCGCCATCCCCTCTCGGGAACCGGATTTCACGCCGATGTCAAGCACCGTCATCCAGACGTTTCCGAACCCTCGCGCCGGACGCGAGTACGAGATCGCCATCACCTGCCCGGAGTTCACCTCGCTCTGCCCGATGACCGGCCAGCCCGATTTCGGCGAAATCCGGATCGTCTACGTGCCGGACGAGCGCTGCGTGGAGCTGAAATCCGTCAAGTTCTATCTCCAGAGCTTCCGAAGCCGAGGGATCTTCTACGAGGACGCCACCAACCAGATCCTCGATGACCTGGTCGCGGCCTGCCAGCCGCGCCGGATGACGGTTGTCGGCAGCTTCACGCCACGCGGCGGCATCAGGACGGAAGTCAAGGCAGCCTACTCACGCCCGTGATCGAGGACGAACCGTTCCGGCTGCCGATCGACGGCACGCTCGATCTCCACCCGTTCAGGCCGCGGGAGGTCCGATCGGTCGTCGAGGAGTACTTGCAGGCGGCCCATACCAAGGGACTCCGCGAAATCCGGGTGATTCACGGGCGCGGCCGGGGAGTTCAGCGGGGGATCGTGCAGGCGGCGCTCGAGCAATCGCCGCTCGTCGCCGAGTTCTGGGACGATGCGGACTCGCACCTGGGGGCGACGGTTGTACGATTGGTGCCTGGGGGCTAGGGACGAGGGACTGGGCGCCAGGGACTGGGGCTAGAGGCCAGGCGCTGATCGAATCCTCCACGAATATGAACGTCCGCGCCGCGATCCTCGCTCTGTCTGTTCTCGTGGCCGCGGCGCTTGGCCTCCACGCGTCCGCCCAGACGCCGGTCTCCGTCCTGCCGCCTGCTGTCTCGAAGCCGCAGACGGCGCCTGCCGGATCCATTCCATCGCCCGCGTCGTTCTTCGGTTTCGCAGCGGGCGCCGTCGATCGGATCGCCGACTGGACCGCCATACAGAACTACTTCGCGATGCTCGCAGCGAAGTCGCCGCGCGTCAGGACGATCTCGGCCGGATCGACGACCGACGGGCGGCCGATCATGGCGGCCTTCGTCAGCGCGCCCGAGAACATCACCCGCCTCGCTGAGATCCAGGAGGTGAACCGGCTGGTCGGCGATCCGCGCCGCGTCGTCAACGACGAGCAGGCTCGCGCGCTCGTCCGCGATCAGAAGGTGATCGTCGCCATCGGGTTCGGCGGCGGGCAGGCGGAGATCGGCGCGACGCATGTCGCGAGCGCGCTGCTGTTCGAACTGGCCGCCTCGAACGATCCGAAACTGCTGGCCGTTCTCCGCGACGTGGTCGTCATCCTGATTCCATCAGTCAACCCGGACGGGCTGACCCGGGAGGTGGAATGGCATCGCCAGTCGGCGGGAACCACCTTCGATGGCGGAACGATTCCGTGGCCATTGCACAAGTACGCAGGAGTCGATCCCGGCGGCGACGCGTTCGTGCTCAATCTCGACGAGAGCCGCGCGCTCTCGGCGCTCCTCGCGCGCGACTGGCGCCCGCAGGTGTTTCTCTCGATCCGCGGATCGGCCCGTGGCGGGCCGCGAATCTTCTATCCGCCCGCTCCTCTCGCGGCTGATTCAGGCATGGACCCGCTCGTTTCTCACGAGGCCGGGTTGCTCGCGCATGCCGTGGCGCTAACGCTCGCATCAGTCGATCGCCCGATCGCGATCGCCGGTGCGGATGGCAGCCGGGCGCCACTCGACGCGCGGTCGGCCGCCTTCCTCGGGCACAACACGGTGTACCTGCGGCTCGAGCCGGGGGCTCCTGACGTCGATGACGGGGTCGCCTCGGCAAAGGGCGTGCTCGGAGCCGCGTCGAAGTACCGCGAGGAACTGGTCGCGAACTTCTACACGGCCGGCAGGCGCGAGATCGATCGCGGGCGCCGCGGATCGCCGTTCGCGTACATCATTCCGGCCGACCAATACGACCCGGCCGCGGCCCGGAAGCTCGCATACGCGCTCATCCAGGCAGGCGTTGACGTGCACCAGGCCCAGGAACCGCTCGTCGCGGGCGACGCGGTGTACCCGGCCGGTACCAGCCTGGTGCTGATGTCACAGCCGTTCGGCGCTTACGTGAGGATGCTGCTCGATCCGCAGCGCGCTTCGGCCGATCGCGCGCCCGATCGGCCGGCCAGCGTGGAGGGTCGCATGGGGTCGCTGCCGATGCGGATGAACGTGCGCGTCGACCGCATCGACAAGCCGTTCGAAGTATCGATCCTGAGCCGCCTCGAGAGCGTTTCGATCGCCCCGAGATTCGTCGTCGGCCAGCCGAAGGCGGACTACTACTTCGTCGACACCAAGGGAAGCGGGGGCGCCGTGCTCATCGCACGGGCGATGGCCGCGGGTCTTCAGCCCGAGTGGACGCTCGAGAGCGTCGATCTCGACGGCTATCGATACCTGGCAGGGACGATGGTGCTGCGGCCGGCGAAGGCAGCCCGCCAGATGGCCGAAACGCTGGCGAAGGACTACGGCGCCCGCGTCTACGGCGCGAGAGGCAGGCCTCCACTCTCGACCACGCTTGCGCAGGCCAGGACGGGGTTGTATCGACCGTGGATCGATGGGGCCGGCGACGGGTGGACCGAGTGGCTGCTCGAACACTACGGCGTCCCGTTCAAGGTCATCCGCGATGCCGATGTCCGAGCCGGAGGATTGCGGGCCTCGTTCGATGCGATCATCTTGCCTTCGCTCGATCCGGCGAGCCTGCGCGAGGGCAATCGGAAAGGCACGGCGCCCGACTCGTATGCCGGCGGGCTCGGAGACGCGGGTGTAGCGGCGCTCGCCGCGTTCGTGAACGACGGAGGCACGCTCGTCTGCCAGGGGCGCGCGTCCGAGCTCGCAATCGATGCGTTGAAGCTGCCGGTGCGAGTCGTCCTCCACGACGCGGCCTCCGTCCCGGGCGCCCGATCGGACTCGCGCGGCGAGCCTGGATCGCCAATCGGCATTTCATTCGAGAGCGGGAACCCGCTCGGATTCGGCATGCCGCCACGGGCGATAGCGGTCATTCCGCCCGGCGTGGCGTTCGACGTCACCGATCCTCGCTCGGCCCTCGCAGCCGCCCGATACGTTCAACCCGAGGGCATCGGCGGCGTCAAGGCGGAGCGTGAACCGGTGATGGCTGGCCACCCGGCAATCGTCGAAGCGGGCGCCGGAGCGGGGCGCGCGATCCTCGTGGGCTTCGATCCACTTTGCCAGGGCCAGTCGTTCGCCACCTTCAGGGTGCTCCTCAACGCGATCCTGACGAGCGGCAGGCCGCCGGTCGCCCCGCCGAGGAAGAAGTAGGTTCGCCTCTGGCCACATGACCGCCGTCATAGACGGCGGCGGGCCGGGCTGGTAGATCTGAAACCATGAAAGCTACAGACATTCTCGTCAACGAACACAACCTGATTCTGCGCGCGCTGGCGGTCCTCGACCGGGTGGCAGCGAGAGTCGAAGCCGGAAGA
Source organism: uncultured Acidobacteriota bacterium (assembly GCA_963695795.1). Taxonomy (GTDB): domain Bacteria; phylum Acidobacteriota; class Vicinamibacteria; order Vicinamibacterales; family JAKQTR01; genus CAVOHU01. The sequence goes on from CAVOHU010000008.1 coordinate 322,990, forward strand.
CCGATCCCTGATGACGCCGCGCGACAGCTCATCGACTTCTTCAGGAAGTTCGCCGACGCCTGCCATCACGCCAAAGAAGAGGGCGTGCTGTTTCCCGCGCTCGAAGCCGCGGGCCTGCCCTCGAACGGCGGGCCGGTCGCGGTGATGCTCATGGAGCACGACATGGGACGCGCCGCGGTCGGCGAGATGGTCCAGGCGCTCGATAACGCGGGTCATGACCCGGGCGCGGCCCCCGCCTATTGCCGGGCGGCCAGAACCTTCTCGCGCGTGCTGTCGAGCCACATCTCGAAGGAGAACGGCGTGCTCTTTCCGATGTCGGAGAATTTCATCCCCGCCGAGCAAGACGCGGAGCTCGTGGAGAAGTTCGAGGAGCACGAGCGTGCCGTGACTGGGCCTGGAGAGCACGAGCGCTTCCACGCGATGATCGATTCGCTGGAGAAGCAGTATCCGGACTGACGAGAGACGGTTACAGGTTATAGGTTACAGGTTATAGGAAGCACGATGGCGCTCAGGGCCCAATTCCAGGTCTTCTCCGCAGGCCGCGGCCAGAACCGTCTTTCCTAAACCCTGTGCCCTGTAACCTGTTCCCTGTAACCTGTAACCTGTTCCCTGTAACCTGTCCCCTGTAACCTAGTTCCTCCCCTCCTAACCAATCCCCCTCCCCCGCGTCTAACCCCCTAGATGGAGGCCAGCGAAGTCGCCCTCGTCGAGAGGGCCCAGGCGGGGGACCAGGACGCCTACGGCGCCCTTGTCGAGCGGCACAGCCGGGCGGTGTTCCGTCTGGCCTATCGCATCACCGGACACGAGCAGGACGCGGAGGACGTGGTGCAGGAAGCCTTCTTGCGGGCGTACCGCCAGATCGGGAGATTCGAGGCGCGGTCGAGCTTCGGCACCTGGCTCTACCGCATCGCGGTGAACTGCGCGCACGACCTGCTTCGCGCGCGGCCTCGGTTCGTGTCGAAGACATCGGGTGACCGGCGGGACGATGAGGAGCCGGAAGTGACCGATTCGTCGGCCGGCGCCAACCCGGAGCGCCTGCTCGCCAGCCGGGAGATCGATCGGCGAGTCCGGGCGGGCCTCGACACGCTCAGCGACCTCGAGCGGTCGGCGTTCATCCTCAGGCACTTCGAGGGTCTGTCGATCGCCGAGATCGGGGAGTCGCTCGGGCTCGGGACGAGTGCCGCCAAGCACAGCATCTTCAGGGCGGTGCAGAAGATGCGGCGCAACGTCGAACCGCTGATGGGGACCTACCGATGACGCACCTCACGGATGAAGACATGGTCTTGCACTACTACGACGAGGATGCGGCGGCCGCCGAAATCGCCGGCCATCTCGCGGCATGCGCCAGGTGCCGGGAGCAGTACGCCCGGCTGCAGCAGACGCTCGGGGCCATCGCCGGAAGCCCGGTGCCTTTGCGGGACGAGTCGTACGGCCGCCAGGTCTGGGCGCGGATCCGGCCGCACATCGAGGCGATTGGCGCCCCCTCGCGATCGCGATGGGCCCTCGGGTCGTTCCTGAGCTGGCCGAGGCTTGCGCTTGCCGGCGGCCTCGCGGTTCTCGTGGTCGCCGCGTTCCTGGCCGGCCGCGCGTGGCAGACGCCGCCCGCGGCACCCGCGGCGAACGTCGCGGCTGGCGCGCTGCAAGGCCAGGATCGAATCCTGATGGTCGCCGTCGGGCAGCACCTCGAACGGTCCGCGCGGACGCTGGTCGAGATCGAGAACCAGCCGATCAGCGCGTCCACCGACATCTCGGTCGAACAGACCAGGGCCGAGGACTTGATCGCCGCGAGCCGCCTGTACCGGCAGGCCGCGGTCCGCGCAGGGGAAGGCGGTCTGGCGAGCGTGCTCGAGGATGTCGAGCGCGTCTTCGCGGAATTCACCAACTACCCGTCGCCCGTCTCTCGATCGGACATGAACCTCATCCGTGCGCGCCTGGATGACACGGGGCTCCTCTTCAAGGTGCGCGTGGCAGAAACACAGGTCCGGCAGCGCCAGCTCGATTCGGCGCACTCGGCCGGTCCGCGGCTCACACAAACGAAGGTCGGGTAAAGACATGAGCAGATGGCATTCACTCGTCGCAGCCGGGCTCCTCGTCGCGGGCGCGCTCGCGTCGAACGCGGCGGCCCAGACGCAGCCCCCCAAACCGGCGGCGCCCGCCAAACCGGCCATCCCGGCCAAGCCGGACACGCGGGTCATCAAGCCGACTCTGCCGATTGAAATGCGGGCGGATGAACTGGCCGCGCTCGCGCGCGAAACGGTCGTGGCGACCGGCGCCATCGACAAGATGTCGGCCGAGCTGGCCAGCCTCGCCTCGGCGGCCGTGTTCGCCAAACTGGGGTCGCTCGAAGAGGTCGGCGCGTGGGCCGATCTCGAGCCGTTCGCGCAGGTGGCGGGTGTCGATGCCACGCAGATCGCGAAGCAGGCGGCGGAGGCCGCCAGGCAGGCCACCGCACAGGTCGTGAGGGCCCAGCGGTTCGACCGGGGAAGGTCGAGCTACGCGTCGGGCACCTCCGCCATGGACCGCGGTGAGTGGGCGAAGGCGCTCGAGTACTTCTCGGATATCGTCGAGCAGAAGGGCGACCGAACTGACGCGGCGCTCTACTGGAAGGCGTACTGCCAGAACAAGCTCGGCCAGCGCACCGAGTCACTCGCGTCCATCGGGGAACTCGTCAAGGGCTATCCCAACAGCCGCTGGATCTCGGACGCCAAGGCGCTCGAGGTCGAAGTGCGCGGCGCCTCCGGCCAGCCGGTGCGGCCCGACGCCGAGAGCGACGACGAGCTGAAGCTGCTGGCGCTCAACAGCCTGATGTCGAGCGACACGGAGCAGGTGCTGCCGGTCCTGCAGAAGATGCTCCAGAGCCAGCAGCCTCTCAAGATCAAGAAACGCGTCCTCTTCGTGCTCAGCCAGAGCAAGTCGCCGAAGGCCCGGGAAATCGTCGTGTCGGTGGCCAAGGGCGCCGGCAATCCCGACCTGCAGGCCGAAGCGATCCGCTACCTCGGCATCTCCCGATCCAAGGAGAACAGCCAGGTGCTGAGCGACATCTACAAGTCTACGCAGGACAAGGAAGTCAAGCGCCGCATCCTCGAGTCGTTCATGGTGGCTGGTGAGCGCACCTTCGTCTACGAGGTCGCGCGATCCGAGGGCGACATGCAGCTGCGCCGCTCCGCGATCAACCAGCTCGGCGCCATGCAGGCGAACGAGCAGCTCTGGAGCATGTATCAGTCCGAGAAGGACGTCGAGCTCAAGCGCGACCTCATCCGCGCGATGTACGTCTCGAATGATGCCGAGCACGTCAGGCAGCTCGCGCAGTCCGAGCCGGACCTGACGCTTCGCCGGGAGGCCATTCGGGGCCTGGGCGTCATGCGCCTCGACAAGACCGGCGACCTGCTCGTCTCGATCTACGCGAACGCCGGCTCGAACGAGGAGATCCGCAAGGAGGTCATCAACGGCCTCTTCGTCCAAGGCAACGCCAAGGCGCTCGTGGACCTCGCGCGCAAGGAAACCAACGCTCAGCTGAAGCGTGAGCTGGTCTCCAGGCTCTCCACGATGAAGTCCAAGGAAGCCACCGACTACTTGATGGAGCTCATCAACAAGTAGCTCGAGAGGCTACGGGCTTCAGGCTACAGGCTTCAGGCATTGTCCGCTCGGCCGCGGCCGGCCTCGCTCGCTGCGACGAGAATCGACTCTAACCGGCGACAGGCGGTGGGGCGAGGACGCTGGAGGCGGGGATGTTCAGGCGGACTTCAATCAGCACGATCGCCATGGCCGTCGGCGTCCTCGGCGCGATCGCGGCTCTGGCGCAGCCGGGCCGATTCGTGAACGCGCAGCTCGCAACCCGCGCGGCGAGCGGATCGTTTGACGCGCAGTTCCGCGGGGAAGTGAGTCGCGCTTCCTCGCCCACGTGGATCGCATGGGACGTCGCGGCCAACGAGGCCGGCCGCGACGCCTGCTGCTGGGGCGACCGCGACGGTACGGGCCGGACCTGCGGGTGTCAGCTCGAAAGCGGCAACACCGTCATCGGCACGAAGACCGAGGTGGCCGCGCGAGACGCCGTAAAGCTCGAGGGCAGCGACCGCATCACGGTGCTCGCCCGAGTCGATGCGGGGACGATCCAGAAGATCACCGCCTTCTCGGGTGACTGCGTGCTCGACGCGGGCGGCCTGCCCGTCGTCTGGATCACGGGCGTCAGGCCCTCGGAGAGCGTGGCGCTCCTCTCCGGCTTCGCGCGCGAGACCGGCACGCGCGAGCAGGATCGGCGCGGCGACGGCGCGGTCAGGGCCATCGCGTGGCATGCCGACGCGTCAGCCGGCCCGGCGCTCGACGCGCTGGTCGCGCCCGCTCAGCCCGACAAGGTCCGCGAGCGCACGCTCTTCTGGCTCGGCTCGGCTCGCGGCAAGGCCGGCCTCGACACGCTCATCCGCATCGTCAACGGCGATCCGAGCGAGCGGATACGCGAGCGCGCGGTGTTTCCGATCTCGGTGAGCAAGGCGGGCGACTCAACGGCGCTACTCATCGACATCGCGCACCGGAGTCAGATCGCGCGCGTTCGCGCGCAGGCGATCTTCTGGCTCGCGCAGAAAGCCGGTCAGAAGGCCGCCGAGACCATTGTCGGAGCCATCCTGAACGATCCGGATACCGACGTGAAGAAGCGCGCGGTGTTCGCCCTGTCGCAGATGCCGAAAGACGAGGGCATTCCCCGCCTGATCGAGGTGGCTCGCACGAACCGGAATCCGGAGGTGCGGAAGCAGGCGGTGTTCTGGCTCGGGCAGTCGAAGGACCCGCGCGCGCTCGCCTTCATCGAGCAGGTGCTCACACGGTAGGAAGGTTGACAGGTTACAGGGTACAGGGACACGGAGCGCACCCGCCGCAACCATTCTGTAACCTGTAACCTATGACCTGTAACCTGTAACCTGTAACCTGTAACCTAACTCACCCGTCAGCGTCCGTCTCTTACCCACCTCTCCATCCACTCGATGAACGTGTGATACCAGAGCGCGGAGTTCTGGGGCTTGTTGATCCAGTGGCCCTCGTCGGGAAATACGAGCAGGCGCGAAGGCACGCCCTGGCGCTGAAGCGTGGTGAAGAGCTGCAGCCCTTCGCCCACGGGCACGCGGTAATCGATCTCGCCGTGCGTCACGAGGGTCGGCGTCTTGAAGTTCTTCGCGTAGGTGTGCGGCGACCACTTCGCGTACGCCTCGGGGTTGGTCCACGGCGTTCCCTTCAGATCCCATTCGGGGAACCACAGCTCCTCGGTCACGCCGTACATGCTCGTCAGGTTGTAGACGCCCGCGTGGGTGACAATCGCCTTGAACCGGTCCGTGTGGCCGAGGAACCAGTCCATCATGTAGCCGCCGAACGACGCGCCGGCCGCGCCGACGCGGGCGCCATCGACGTACGGCAGCTTCTCGGCGACATCGGCGCCCTTCATCAGGTCCTCGTAGACCTTTCCGCCCCAATCGCCGCTGATCTCGTCGGTGAACTGCTGACCGAACCCGGTCGACCCGCGCGGGTTCGGCATGAAGACGACGTAGCCGGCCGAGGCGAACACCTGGGCGTTCCAGCGAAACGTCCATCCGTCGAGCCACGCGCCCTGCGGCCCGCCGTGCACGAGATAGAGCAGCGGGTACTTCTGGCCGTCCCTGAACGAGGGCGGCTTGACCACCCAGGCCTGGACCTTCGTGCCGCCGGCGCCCGCGAATGACACGGACTCCCCGGCTTTCAGCGCGAACCGCTCGAGGGCGGCCTGGTTGGTCCGCGTGATCGGCGCGACTCCGGTCCCGTCCGAGGCGGCGCGGAAGATCTCCGTCGGAGCCGTCAGCGAATTCCTCGAGAAGACCATCGTCTCTCCGTCGGGAGAGATCTGAACGTCGCCGTTGCTGCCTTCCTTCAGGATCACCTTCGGCGCGCCGCCACCGAGATCCAGGCGGAAGATCCGGACGCTGCCCTCGTCTTCGGCGGCCAGGTACACGGCCTTCGAGTCGGGCGTCCACGTCCAGCTGTCGATGGACCGATCGAAGCCGGAGGTCACCGCCTTCCGCTCGCCGGTCTTGCGATCGAGGAGCTGTAGCTCGAAGCGATCAGCTTCGAACCCGGCGCGGGCCATCGAGTGGAACGAGAGGTACTTGCCGTCAGGCGAGTAGAGCGGTCCGCCGTCCGCACCCGGGGTTGTCGTGGCCTGGCGCGCCCTGGCTCCCGGCATCGCCAGGTCGATGGTAAAGACGTCGCTGTTGGTGCTGAGCGCCTCGACCTTGTCGGTCTTCTTCACGAACGCAATCTCTTTGCTGTCGGGCGAGAAGGAATAATCCTCAGGGCCGCCGAGCGAAAAGGGAGGGACGTCGGCGGCTCCGGGCGTCAGATCCCTCGGCCCGGCCGATCCGTCCGACGGCACAAGGAAAAGATGGCTGAAGAGCCCGTCCTTCCACGCCGTCCAATGCCGGAAGAGGAGCCCGTCGGCGATGTGCGCGCGCACCTTGCTCGCCTCGCGCGCCTTGAGCTTCTGCTCGTTGCAGGCCGCGCTGTCGCACTCGGGAAACACATCCGACACGAACGCGATCCACTTGCCGTCGGGCGACCAGGTTTCGCCCGATGCCTCGGTCGCGATGTTCGTCAGCTTGCGGGGCTCGCCGCCGCTCGCGGAAACCAACCAGATCTGCGAGCTGCCGTCCCGGGCCGACACGAACGCGATCTGTTTCCCGTCCGGCGACCATCTCGGCCGATCCTCCGCCTTGTCTCCGCCGGCCAGCCGAGCCGGTTCGCCGCCCGAGGTCGGCACGACCCAGATGTGATTCGTGCGGGTGTTCTGGTCCCGGTTCACCTCGGTGATGACGAATGCGACGCGGGTGCCGTCGGGCGAGAGCTGCGGATCGGCGACGCGCCGGAGCTTGAGCATCTCTTCGACGGTGAAGCCCGGCGGCGCGGGCTGCGCGAGCGCTGCGGCCGGACCGGCCAGCGTGACGAGGGCCACGACGAGGACGGCATGAAGACGACGGAGCATATGGCCTCCCGGTGGGTGCGACTCTCGAGGTGCACGCGTTCCTCCGGAGAATAGCACGGCCGCTCGCCCGACCAGTCGAGCGGCCAGGCATCGTCCTTGCCACACGCGATCGCGATGTCGATGGAACCGGGAACAACTGGCGGAGAGACCGGCGAGCCGTGCAACTCCTGCGTACAACAGCCATCCGCCGGATCGCAGGAGATGCACTGCGGCTGCGTTGCGGGCGATCTCGTCGACGTGCGCGGAGCGCGATGGCGAGTGAGGAGTGTCGTGCCTCAATCCTTGTGCCATCAGTTGACGCTCGACGCCGAAGATCCCGTGGCGCTTCCGCGCCAGCGCGTGCTGTTCGCACCGTTCGACCGGCCCCGCGTCGTTCCGAAGACGGACGAGCTCGAAATCGTGTCCCGGCGGAAATGGTGCCGGCGTTTTCTCGATCTGCTGGTGACGAGCGTGCCGCAGGAACACCTGACCGCGCTGCCTCGGGCGCATATCGACCTCCTGCCTTATCAAGTCGAGCCCGCGCTGGCGATGATCCGCGGGCGCGTGTCGCGCGCGCTCATTGCCGACGCGGTTGGATCGGGCAAGACCATCCAGGCGGGCCTCGTGCTGGCGGAGCTTGCCGCGCGCGGACGCCTGCTTCACGCCTTGATCGTGACGCCGGCGGGCCTTCGCGATCAGTGGGCCGGCGAGCTTCGCAACCGCTTCGGCCTCGAGCCGGTGATCGTGGACTCCGCGTGGCTGAGGCGCTCTGCCCAGGAATGGCCGGCCGCCGTCAATCCGTGGGAGGTCCCGCCGGTTGTCGTGACCTCCCTTGACTTCGTCAAGCGCCCCGAGAATCTCGGAGCGCTCTCGACGATCACTTGGGATCTCGTCGTGCTCGACGAGGCGCATGCCGCAAGCAACTCCTCCGATCGCGCCCGGGCCGCGTCGGAGCTCGGCAGGCACGCTCGGCTGGTGATCCTGCTGACGGCCACCCCCCACTCAGGTGACACCCGGGCGTTCTTCGACCTGTGCCGGATCGGCTCGCTCTTCCCTGCCGACCCGATCGCCGTGTTTCGTCGCGCTCGGCCGGCCGCTTCGCCGGATCGGAGGAGGCGGGTCCACCTGCTTCGGGTCGGCCCGACGGAAGCCGAGCGGAAGATGCACGGCGTCCTGGAGCGGTACGCCGCGCGCGCGTGGAGCGTCGCGGCGCAGGCCCACCCTGGCACGTCGCGACTGGGGATCACGGTGCTGCTGAAGCGCGCCGCGTCGAGTGCGTTCGCGCTCGCGAGGTCGGTCGCATTCCGAAGGGCGCTCCTCTCCGGCGCCCCGGCGATCGAGCCCGTGCAGCTTCCGCTTCCGATCGAGGACGAGGAGCCGGCCGACGAGGCGCCGCGCGATGGACTCGACGTGCCGGCGCTGCCGGACCCGGAGGAAGAGCGCGACTGGCTCGATCGGCTCGGGGAATCCGCCAGCGCCGTGCACGCGTTCGAATCGAAGCTGCGAGCGCTTGGACGGTTGGTGCGGCGCGTCCGCGAACCGGCGATCGTCTTCACCGAGTTCCGCGACACGCTGAATCACGTGGCGTCCTTCCTCGCGCCGCTGGCGAGCTGCGCGATGCTTCACGGCGGCCTGGCGCCTGCCGCACGACGATCGGCACTCCAGCAGTTCGACGCCGGAAGCGCGCGGGTCCTGCTGGCGACCGATGCGGGAGGCGAAGGACTCAACCTCCAGGCCCACTGCCGGCTCGTCGTGAACTTCGAGCTGCCCTGGAACCCGATGAGGCTGGAGCAGCGAATCGGCCGCGTCGATCGCATCGGGCAATCGCGGCGAGTTCATGCGGTGAACTTCGTGGCGAGCGGGACGTTCGAATCGGCGCTCTTCGCGCGTCTCGCTGCCCGCGTCCAGCAAGCACGATCCGCGCTCGGATCGATCGAGAGCCCGCTCGGATCGTCCGAACTCGCTCTCGGGCCGACCGACGATGTCCTGGTGGCCGACGCGGTGATGCAAGGGACGCCGCTGCCCGCCGGGCGCGCGCCGGACGAGCTCGCGCGGGAGGCCAACGAGGTTCCGATTGTCTCGGCCCACCTCGAGCGGGAGGCGGCCGCCGAGGTTGAGCGAGCGGCCGCATGGCGATCCTTCGAACGCGCCCTTCTCGCCGGGCGATCGAGGCACCGGCGCAGTCCCGGAACCACTCTCGGAAGGACCACGCTCGTGACGGTGCTCCAAAGGCGCCGCCTGTTGCGACAATTCGCGCGCGCGGTGCCATGCGACCCTTCAGTTCCGAGCGTCGCCCGATCGGCGGGCGTCGTTTGTCTCTTCGTCGCGCGAGTGGTCGATCGCTACGGCCGGACGATCGAGAGCTCGCTCATCCCGGTCAGCGCCGACGGCCTGATTCGCGACGCACGGCCTCGCGCGTTGGCCCGCCCCGTCCTGACCGACCTGCTCGTCGGGCACGGCGACTCGTTCCGGGCACGCGCGCAGGAAGCGGCGCAGAGGCGGCTCGAAACGTTGAACGCTGCGGCGCCAGACGCCAGCTCCGCTTCGAGAATGCGGGAGATTGCGCTCGCCGATTCCGTTCGACATTCTTACAGTCGGCTAGGCCTGCTCCAGCCGGGGCTCTTCGATCTTCGAGCCGAGCGCCACGCCGCCGGCGTGAAAGCGATGGTGGAGGCGCTGCAGCGCTCGTCGGCCGCGCGACTTGCCGAGCTCGACGCGTCGGCCTGCGTTTCGCTCGCCGCTGATCCAGAGCTCGCCCTGGTCCTGCTGATTTCCGGGTGACCGCCGATGCTCCACGGCATCAGCGGCGATCTCGTCTCGAGGTATTTCGCCGAGGAGCTGCTCGACGAGTCGTTCGCCGGCGAGCTCGGCGAGGCAACGCGCGACGCCGGCCGCAAGGCGCTCATGGCATGGTGGCGCACGGGCGCCTGCCGGCTGGGCCCGGCCTCGAGCGTGCGGAAGGTCTTCGATGAGGGCGCCGTCCCTCTCCTCGAGACCCTCGGCTACGCGGTCTCTGGCCCGCGGCCTTGCCGCAGCGGCTCGCTGCTCGCTGCGGACGCGCTGGCGCGCGCCGCCCGGCTGACACTCGTCGTCGGCACGTGGGGCGAGAGCCTCGACCGCGCTATCTCGGACAGCGCGCGCGAGAGTGGGCGATCGGACTCCGCATGGGTCCTCGCCTTCAACGGCCTCGAGCTTCGACTCTCGGATGCCCGGCGGCTCTACGCGCGGAGGCATCTCGCGTTCGACCTGCAGATCGTGCTCGATCACGATGCGGCGTTTGCGGCGTTCTGGGCGCTCGCGCATGCGGATGCGATTGCCCCGGCATCCCGTCCCTCGCGCGATCCTTCACCCGCCATCGACACCTCGCGCCTCGGCCGCATCGTCGATCGTTCCGCCGCGCACGCCGTGCAGGTGTGCGCGTCACTCCGCGAGGGTGTTCGCGAAGCGCTGGTGCAACTGCTCGAAGGCCTCGTGGCGTCATCCAGGCGAGGAACGCCGCTCGAGGCAGCCAGGAAGCGGCTGCCGTGGACCTGCGACCAGGCCCTCACGCTCGTCTATCGCCTCCTGTTCTTGCTCTTCGCCGAAGCGCGTGGAATCGCGCCGGTGTGGCAGCCCATCTATCGCGCAAGTTATTCAGTCGCGTCGTTGTGCGAGCAGGCGGAGCGGCCCGGCCGCGCGACCGGGCTCTGGGAAGGCCTCCAGGCGATGTCCCGCCTGGCGCACGGCGGGTGCAGCGCGGACGGCCTTCGGGTCACGCCCTTCAACGGACGGCTGTTCTCACCGCGCCGGGCGCCGCTCGCCGAGACGCGGTCGGTCGACGACGAGCGGGTGAGGATGGCGCTGCTGGCGCTTGCCACGCAGGCGGGCGGAGGCGGCCGGCGGCGAGTGGCGTTCCGCGATCTCGGCGTCGAGCAGCTCGGATCGGTGTACGAAAGCGTGCTCGACTACGAGCCGGCCGTCGAGAAGAACGAGTCGCGGGCGGGCGCGCCCAGGACCGCACCGAGGGCCCGGTGGAAGATCGGTCTCGTCGGACGAGGGGACAGGCGCAAAGCCAGCGGAACGTTCTATACCCCTCGATCGATCACCGAGTTCGTGGTGCGCCAGACCCTTCATCCGCTCGTCGACGGGGCAGCGCCGGAGGAAATACTCCGATTGCGGGTGCTCGACCCGGCGATGGGAAGCGGCGCCTTCCTGGTGGCGTCGTGCCGGTACCTCGCGGGCGTCTACGAAGCCGCCCTCGTTCGGGACGGCGGCTGCCACCCGTCGGACATCACCGATGCCGATCGGGCGGGATTTCGCCGCAGGATCGCGGAACGGTGCCTCTACGGCGTCGACTTGAACCCGGCGGCCGTCCAGGTGGCCCGGCTCTCGCTCTGGCTGACGACCCTTTCTGCCGATCGTCCGCTCACGTTCCTCGATCACCGGCTCGCCGTTGGGAACAGCCTCGTCGGCGCGACGCTCGACGACATCGTCCGGCTTCCCGGCCGCACGCGCCGCGCCTCGAGCGGCCATCCGGACCTTCCCCTCTTCGACACCGAGGAGGCCGGGCCGGCGCTGCAATCAGTGATGCCGATCCGCCATCGGCTTGCCGAGCCGGACGACAAGGTGTCGGTCGTGCACGAGAAGGAACGCCTCCTTGCCGCGATTGGCGGATCGACCGGAGAGCTGGCGAAGTGGAAAGCGGCCGCCGACCTCTGGTGCTCGAGGTGGTTCTGGAATGGCGATCGACCGGCGGCGCCATCGACGCAGGAGCTGGGCGATCTCATCGCGATGGTCGTGGGACGGCGTTCAGCGCTGCCGCGGCACGTGGCGATGCGAATCCTCGATACCGCGCGGCGGCTGGCCGAAGAGCTGCGGTTCTTTCACTGGACGCTCGAGTTCCCCGAAGCGTTCTTCGACGCGAACGGCCAGCCGGCCAGTAACGGCGGGTTCGACGCGATCGTCGGCAACCCGCCGTGGGACATGATCCGCGGCGACGCCGGGGACGCGTCCGCGCGGATCGGGCGGCGTGAGGCGGCGCGTCACCTCACGAGATTCGTTCGTGATTCCGGCGTCTACAAGGCGAATGGCGATGGCCACGGCAATCTCTACCAGCTGTTTGTCGAGCGGTCGGTCCAGCTTGCGCGGCGCGGCGGCAGGATCGGCCTGGTGCTGCCCTGGGGACTCGCCTCCGATCACGGGTGCGCTCCGCTGCGGCGATTGCTCCTCGAGCGATGCCGCACCGACATGATCGTGAGCTTCGAGAACACCGACGGCATTTTCCCGATCCACCGCGGTGTCCGGTTCCTCCTGCTCACGGCAACCGCGCACGACAGCTCGACCGGGATTCCCTGCCTGTTCGGGGCACGCGATCCCGCCGTCCTCGAAAACCTGCCGGCCGCCGCGGACGTCGAACGCAGTGGAGAACACATGGTGTCGCTCTCCGCCGACCTGCTCAGGCGGATGAGCGGTCCCGACCTGGTCATTCCTCACGTGAAGGACCGGGAAGAGCTTGTCATCGCGGAACGGTTGTCGGCGTCGTTTCCTGCGCTCGGGGACGATCCACGTGGGTACGGCGTGAAGTTCGGGCGCGAGCTCAACGCAACCGACGATCGCCGCCTGTTCCGCGCGCGAGGCACGGTCCCGGTGGTCGAGGGCAAGCACATCGAGCCCTTCGTCGTTCACCTCGACAGGTGCACCCGATTCATCGCGTGGGATTCGGGCGGATTCCCTGGCCGGCTCAGACAATTGTGTCAGCAGCCCCGCCTGGCGTACCGGGACGTGGCCGCTTCCACCAACCGGCTGACGCTCATCGCGGCTATCGTGCCGGCGCACGCGGTGACGGTCCACACGCTCTTCTGCTCGAAACGCCGGATGTCAGCCGATCGCCAGTCATTCCTCTGCGCGATACTCAACAGCTTCGTGGCCAACTTCCTCGTGCGCCTGCGGGTGACGACGCACCTGGGCGTTGCGAGCGTGGAGCGGCTGCCCGTGCCGATGGCTGAGCCCGGCGAGACGCGGCACGATCGGATCGTGGCGCTGGCGGCTGGGCTCGAAGGTCAGGGCGAATCGTCGGTTGATGCCTATGTCCGCCTGCAGGCCGAGGTCGCGCACCTGTACGGTCTCTCCGGCACCGAGCTACGTCGTGTCCTGGATTCGTTTCCGCTCATCGATCCCGAGATCAGGGCGAAGGTAGAGAACCAGTTCGGATAGCCGCGGGCGCTCGAGCCGCCCCGTCCGCCCGAAAATCGGGATCGAGCGATACCTGTGCGGCGTCGTACCATTGCAGGACACCATGGCCGACACCGGTTCCTCGCCGCACGACAACACTCGATCGAAGATGCCGGTGATCTTTGCGGCGCACGGCGCGCCCATCCTGCTGGACGACCAGGCGTGGGTGGCCGAGCTGGCGTCGTGGGCGACCTCGATGCCGAAGCCGACGAGCGTGCTGATGGTTTCGGCGCACTGGGAGGAGCGCCCGACGACACTCGGGGCCACCAGGACGGTTCCGCTCGTGTACGACTTCTACGGCTTCCCCGAACGCTACTATCAGACCGCCTATCCGTCGCCTGGCGCGCCCGAGTTGGCAAGGCGCGTGACGGACCTGCTGCGCCAGAGCAACGTCCCGTTCGCGCACGATCCCGAACGCGGCCTCGATCACGGCGCCTACGTGCCGCTGGTGGCGATGTACCCGGATGCGGATGTGCCGGTCCTTCAGATTTCGATGCCGGGCCTCGATTCCCGCGCGCTCTTCGAATTCGGACGCGCGCTCGCACCGCTTCGCGACGAAGGCGTGCTGGTGTTCGGAAGCGGGTTCCTCACGCACAACATGCGCTACGCATTCCGGCCCGGAACACCGGAGTGGGCGCGTGAGTTCGACGCGTGGGCGGCCGAGTCGCTCCAACGGTTCGACGTGGACGCGCTCCGCAAGTTCCGGACCGTGGCTCCGGCGGCATCCATGGCGCTGCCGACGTGGGAGCATTACGCGCCCGTGCTGGTCGCCGCCGGCGCGGTCGGGCACGAGCACCCGCAGACCAGCTTCCCGATCACCGGGTTCTGGATGGACGGAGCGTTTACGCGCAGATCGGTGCAGTTCGACTGAGGGCGGCGGTCGGCCGCAAGAGGGCCGCGGGCTTCAGGCTACCGGCTTCAGGCGGTGTCACGACCGTCGCGCTGCGGAAGCGACATTCACAGCCACGCTCTGAGGAAGTAGGCCGGGTCTTCAGACCCGGCGAATCCGAACTAGTCCAACACGGCCGCCACAAGGCTCCCGAGGAGAACGAGCAGCACGGTACCGGTCAGGAATGCGAATAGATAGTCGCGGCGCTGGAGGTAGTCGACAAACGACACCACGACACGAAGGGCCGGGGTGACCATCAGCACCAAGAGCCCGACCTGGAGTGCGGCGTTCGTCGTGCGGTATCCCGGAAGGGCGATGCCGATCGCCAGCCCGATCGCGAGCAGCGACGTGCTGACGAGGATGCCGAGGTAGAGGACACGGCCGAGCGTGCGTTCGAGGTCCGGCATGGAGCCGGCAGGACGGGTCATCTGATCGCTTTCCACAGCATCATCGCGGAGACCACAAGGAGCACGGAGGCGAGGATCACCTTGAGCCATCGCGCACGCGATCGTTGGCCGACATGCAGGCCCGCGCGCGACCCGGCCAGCACCCCGAGAACCGTCGCCGCCGCCAGCGGCGCCACGATCGCGCCGTCGAAGTAGTAAATGAGCGCGCCGGCCGTTGCCGTCACGCCGATCATGAACGCGCTCGTCGCAGCGGCGGCTCGAATCGGGATGCCGCACCACGCGTTGAGGACCGGTACCTTGACGATGCCGCCTCCGACTCCAAGCAGCGTGGAGATGTTGCCCGCCACGAACGACGCCGCCATCGCGATTGGCAGCCGCTTGACCCGGTAGACAATTTGCTGGGCAGACTCGGCGTCGTAAAACCGCCCGCCCAGCACACCCGGGTCGACGGCCGGATCGAGGATCACGTTCCGGGTGTTCAGCCGGGAGAGCAGCACGACGGCGACCGACGCGGCGACGGCGCCGAAGAGCACCTGAATGGCCTGCCCGGACAGTTGGCGCGCCGTCATGCCGCCAGCCAAGCCGCCGAGCGCGGTCGCCACCTCGAGCGTCATGCCGAGGCGCAGGTTGATGAGTTGCTTGCCCGCCGAGTGAGCGGAGACCGTGCTCGACGTGGCGATGACCGTCACCAGGCTGACGCCGACTGCGGTCCTGATCGGGAGCCCGCCTGCGAGCACGAGGAACGGAACGAGGAAGACGCCGCCGCCGAGGCCGAGCATGGCGCCGAGCGCGCCGGCGACCGCGCCCATCAGCCCGGCTTCCGCAAGAAATCCGGGAGTCATCTCTAACACATCATCGCCAGCGCGCCGGGCAGGGCGTTTACCTCGAACCTCGTACCGGAGCCGAAGCGATCTCCGTCAGCCGCGAACTCGAGCGGGCGATCGCAATCGATGACGGCTCGCGCCGCGGGGACGATGTCGAGTGCCCAGGCCGGAATCTTCCAGTGACTGACCAGGCAAAGGAACGCCCAGATGAGCCTGACCCTCGACATGGCCGGCACGAGGCACAGGTCGAGGCGCCCGTCGTTCATCGCGCCATCGACGGGCAGACCCAGCCCGCCGCCGAAGAACCGGCCGTTGGTCACGCAGATTCCGAAGGCCTCGGCGTCTCGCGATGGCGCGGTCCGCCCGTCGGGGTCCGTCACGGTGACTCGCGCGCGAAACCGCTTCGCCTTCGCGAGTGCGAAGAGGCCGGCCGCGCGGTAGGTCATCGAACCCGTGGCGAGGGCGAGCCGCCGCAGCGGAGACCCGCGGCGGGTGATCCGCTCGACCATCAGCGCGGCATCGGCTGGCACGCCGACGACGCCGATGGTCGTGAACGAGCGGCCGTTGGCCGCTCCGAGGTCGAGCCGCCGCTCCGGTCCGCCGACAATCCGATCGGCCGCGGTGTGAGGCTGCCGCGGCAGGTCCAGCGAGCGCAGAAAGTCGTTCCCGTTGCCGAGCGGGATCACGCCGAACCGCACGCCAGTCCCCGCAACGACGTGCGCGACTCGACCGACGGTGCCATCGCCTCCAGCCGCGATGATCCCGCGGCATCGCCGCTCGATTGCGGACGCCGCGAGCGCCACCATCTCCTCCACCGTGCCGGGGTACACGAAGTCGCACGACCATCGGCGGGCGAGGCGCTCTCGAACGCTGGCCTCCCATCGGGAGTCCGCTCCCCGCCTGGCGAGACGATTGACGAGGACGACGAGGCGGCCTTCGTCGTCCGGGTGGCCGTTCACGGGACCGCGCCTGCTTCGATTCGGCTCATGTGACGGGCCAGTATCTCACGGGATGCCAGGTGCACCAGGAGCAGATCGGCGGCGCGGATCGCGGAGATCAGCAGGTCTTTGTCCAGCATTCGCGCCGCGCGTGCCGCCCGACGGATCGACTCGATTCGCAGCACCGCGAGAACGCCGGCAAGCGACCTCACGAACGTCCGCACGCCGTCTCCCTGGTACGACATCCAAGCGCCAAACGCGTGCGCGGCGAGGAAGTACCGGATCGGCCGGGCGAAACGCGACCAGACCGGATCGACGAACCGCGCGCAGGTTTCGTGCAAATGCTCCGGCAAGGCCGGTCGAGGCAGCCCCTCCGGCACCGTCGCAGCAATCGCGGTGAAGAGGCGGCCATCGAGATCGAGGTCGTGTTCGGCAGCCACCTTGGCGGCGCAAGTTCGCTCGGATTCACGATTCACCAGCGAAGCCAGCGTGACGTCTCCGGCCCTCCACGATCGAATCCTCTCGGCTGAGGCCGAAAGACTCGCGAGTGACTGCTCGGCGCTGGAATCGGGATCGCCGAGCGTACGAAGCACGAACCGCTCCCACCGATCGAAGGCGTCGAGATCGAAGAGCACCCCGGGCCGCAGGAGCGGGGGAACTGTGTCTGTGGCATCGAAGCTCTCGAGCGCGCGGCCGGCGCACATCGGGGGATCCGCGACCGGTGTCAGGGACGCGTCCTCGCGGAAGAGCATCGCGGCAGCGGTCGGGCAATAGTGCGACAGCGTGACGAACGTGCCGCGCCGATCGGTGAGCGCAACTCGCGGAAACTGACGGCACGCCGCGGGCAGGCTCGCATGGCCGAGGTCGCGCTGAATCGCGCACAGGTTGCCCGATTGCCGGTCGAAGAAGACGCACGCCCCATCGAGTCCGACTCGAAGCCCCGCGGCCGCGCCCTCGGGGGATTTCTCCGCCATCACGAACGCGCGCCCCGGATCAATCAAGCGTGCCGGCCGCGTCTCGCCGGGAAGCGTCAACCGACCGTCGGAGAGCGCGTCCGAGACGCGCCGATGCTCCGCGGCTTCGATCGGGATCGTCCACCCCGCCGTGCAGCAGGCGCCGGAGTGACGGCACTGGTAGTCGGCGTGCAGATCGAGCGCGAAGACGCGGTCCGAGCGGCTCAACAGTTTCACGTGCGAGCTACGATAACCGAAGCTCGGCGCCGGGCACCAGCAGCCCCGCCACGCCGGAGTCGTTCGCGGGAACCCTGATACGATAGGTCCAACCCCCGCGAGGAGCTGCCATGCACAAGCCGGGTGTTCTCCGCGCGCTCGCCATGTTGCTCGCCTCGATCGCACTCCTGCCGCCCCTGAAATCCACTGCGCAGCCGATGTCGCCCGCCGCGGATCCGAAGGCGATGGTCGTGTCGGGAGAGGCGCGGTTCACCGTGCTCAGCCCGCGGATGATCAGGATGGAGTGGTCCCCGGCGAAGCGATTCGAGGATCGCGCCTCGCTCGCGTTCATCAACCGCAAGCAGAGCGTGCCGATGTTCAAGGTCGCCACCGTGAGCGGGGTCGTGACGATCGCGACCGACAGCCTGACGCTCCGCTACCGGCGCGGCAGCGGCCGGTTCACCGCGAAGAACCTGTCGGTGGAGATCAAGCTCGACGGCAAGCCGGTGACCTGGCGACCGGGCATGGAGGACAAGGGCAACCTGCGGGGCACGACGCGGACGCTCGACGGCGTGAACGGCCCCTCGAACCTCGAGCCCGGGCTCGTCTCGCGGGACGGCTGGGTCGTCGTCGACGACACCTCCAGGCTGCTCTACGACGACAGCGACTGGGCGTGGGTCACGCCGCGGAGCGCGGGTGAGCGGCAGGACTGGTATTTCTTCGGCTACGGCCGCGATTATCGAGGCGCTCTCTCGGACTTCACGAAGGTCGCCGGCCGGATCCCGATGCCGCCGCGGTTTGCGTTCGGCGTGTGGTGGTCGCGCTACTGGGCGTACACGGATCAGGAGTTCAAGCAGCTGGTCGGCGAGTTCGAGGCCGCGAGCGTGCCGCTCGACGTGCTCGTCGTCGACATGGACTGGCACCAGACCTTCGGCGGCGCGTGGGCCAACGAGAAGGATCAGTCGGGCCACACGAAGGGATGGACGGGGTTCACCTGGGATCGCAACTACTTCCCGAATCCCGAGGGCTTCCTCGGGTGGGTCGGCGATCGCGGGATCCGGACGCCGCTCAACCTTCACCCGGCGTCGGGCATCCAGCCGTGGGAATCGCAGTATCCCTCGGTGGCCCGCGCCATGGGCATCGATCCCGCCACCAACCAGTACGTCCCCTTCGACATCGTCGACAAGAGGTTCGCGACGAACTTCTTCGACCTGGTGATCCACCCGCTCGAAAAGCAGGGCGTGGACTTCTGGTGGCTCGACTGGCAGCAGAGCGACAAGACGAAGCTCGAAGGCATCAATCCCACCTGGTGGCTCAACTACACGTTCTTCACCGACATGGAGCGGCAGGGCCGGCACCGGCCGCTCATCTTCCACCGGTGGGGCGGGCTCGGCAATCACCGCTACCAGGTCGGGTTCTCCGGCGACACCTTCTCGACGTGGCAGTCGCTCGCCTTCCAGCCGTACTTCACGGCGACGGCGGCCAACGTCGGGTTCGGATACTGGAGCCACGACATCGGCGGGCACATGAACGGGCCGGTGCAGCCCGAGCTCTACGCGCGGTGGATCCAGTTCGGCGCGTTCAGCCCGATCCTGCGGACCCACACCACGAAGAACCCGGACGCGGAGCGCCGGATCTGGGCGTATCCGCCGGAGTTCTCGAAGCCGATGCGCGACGCGTTCCTGTTGCGCTACGCGCTCATCCCGTACATCTACACCGCCGCGCGATCCACCTACGACACGGGCATCCCGTTCTTCCGGCCGATGTACTTCGACAGCCCGGACGCTGACGAGGCGTACACGTTCAAGGAGCAGTACCTCTTCGGCGACAGCATGGTGGTCGCTCCGGTCGTCCGCGAGCGAGCGAAAGACACCGGCCTGGCAACCGAGAAGGTGTGGCTGCCAGCGGGCCAGTGGGTCGAGTGGTACTCCGGCGCGAGAATCGAGGGACCGAAGGTCGTCGAGCGATCGTTCTCGCTCGAGGAGATCCCGATCTACGTGAAGGCCGGATCGATCGTCCCGATGCAGCCGCCGATGCGCCGGTCTGACGAGCGGCCGGTCGATCCGCTCATCGTCACGATCTTTCCGGGCGCGGACGGATCGACACGCCTGTACGAGGACGCGGGTGACTCGATCGGCTACCAGAAGGGCGAGTGCGCGTGGACGTCCATCCGCCAGCGCACCGAGCCTGGCGGCGCGAAGGTCGTCGAGATTCTGCCGGCCGAAGGAACGTATCCGAACATGCCCGGCCGGCGCGGATACGAGATTCGGCTGCGCGGCATGCTGGCGCCGACCCAGATCCTCGTCGCGGGCCGCGCCGCGGCTCAGGCAGATGCAACAGCCGGCGATCGATTTCTCGAGGAACCCGGCTCGCTTACGGCCCCTCTGTGGTGGTTCGAGGGGGAGACCATGACCACGCACGTCGCCGTGCCCGTGACGAGCGTGGCGAGCGGCGTCCAGATCCGCATCACGCCCGCGTCGACGCCTGCCGGGATTGCTCCGCTCGTGGATGGATTTCCTGGAATCCAACGCCGCCTGCACGGCCTTCACAACCTCGTGAATCGGGGCTGGCCCAAGGCGATTCCATCCGACTTGCTGCTCAATCTCGTGCAGACGGGCACCCGGATGTCGATGAAGCCGGAGACCGCCGCGAGCGAGCTCATCGCGCTTCAGAAGGCGATGCCGGAGCTCGAAGCCGCGATCGCGAAGACCGTCATGACGCCCGAGGCGAGGACGCAGGCGAACGCGTTGCTGGCGGCGATCAGGAATTAGCGGGCGGGCGACCCACCGGGTCGCCCCTACGGCCCTTACTCGGGGGCGGGTGGAGGTATCCGATCCGCATCGCAACGAAGAACCCCGCTCGGTGCGTGACGTTCGCTCTCGCGATCGGCGCGGTCGCGTGGGCCGGATCTGCCCGCGCGCAGACGGCTTCGACGCCGGGACCGGCCCGGGTCGCGGGAGTTGGAAGCGGGCCGGCCGGCATCTCGGCCGGCATCGAGATCCGCCGCGACCGCTATCGATATCGTTTCGAGAATCCGTCCTCCTTCAATACACCCTTCACGGTCCCTCACTTCTTCGCCCAGTCGTATCGCGTGAACAGCCGATGGCTCGTCGTCCGGGCGCGGTATCCGATCTTCGGCCGGTTGTGGGAATTCGAGGGTGGCTTCACGACCGACCGTTCGGGATACGGCGATGACTACGACACGTTTTTCAATCCGGGCGGAAACGTCATTACCTACGGCACCTCCGCCGCCGCCTCGATTCGCTCGTGGCGGCTTGGCGCATCGGTCCCTCTCGCGAGGGTTGCCGGACTTGACACGTGGCTCGGCTACGGCTTCCGGCGCGATCGCGCGGTCTTTCCGCCCAGCCTTACCACGACAACCCAGACGCAGCCGCCGTCGTTCGACTCGTTCTGGAACGCCGGACGCGAGACCACCATCTCGGACATTCACGAGGTGCGCGTCGGCGCGGGACGCAGTATTGCGATCTCCGGCCGCGCCGTTCTCGGCGGACGCCTGACTCTCACGCCGATCGGAGTGGCCCGCCTGACCACGAAGCTGGAGGACAAGTACCCGGGCGTGCCGATCGTCTTCGTGGCCAGGGGACCGTCGCTCGCGGCAGTCTTGTTGATCAGTCAACGCGTGGGCTGGGTGCGGATGACGGCGTCGGCCGACTTCGTTCACACGTGGAGTTACTCCTCCGCGAACCAGTTCCACCGGGACTGCGCGGGCGCGGCATTCTCGATCGGGTTCTGATGAGACTTGCCTTACCCGGTCCCGTGCTCTCGGCCACGGTCCTGCTGACCGCGGCATTCTCTCAGCCGGTTCCCATGATCGATTCGACTCCCGATCTGCTGATCCGCAACGTGCGCCTGGTCCACGGCGACGGGCGCGTGACCTCCCGCGCAACCATCGCAATCACCGCGGGATTGATCACGCGAATCGATGTCCAGACGTCCGGCGCGGTGAACGCGCCGTCGCGGCCTGCGGCGCGTCGCGAGATCGACGCGGGCGCTCGAACGGCGTTGCCGGGCCTGATCGACGCGCATGTGCACGTCGAGGAGTGGGCGCTGCCGCTCTTCCTGAAATACGGCGTCACGACCGTCCGCGATCTCCACAACGATCCCGGCTACATCCTGCCGCTCACCCGGGACGAGTTTTCGAAGCGGCCCCGCGTCGTTTCCGCGGGCGCGTTGATTGACGGTCCGGGGAGCTTCTGGAAGAACGCGGTCCAGGTCGCGACGGTCGGGGAGACGCGCGCGGCTGTGCGCCGCGCCGTCGAAAGCGGGGCGAGGGTCATCAAGGTCTACACGAAGCTCGAGCCGGCGCTCCTTTCGGTCGTCGTCGCCGAGGCCCAGGCGCGCGGCATCCCGGTCGCCGGGCATCTCGGCATGACGACGGCGCTTCAGGCGGCGGACATGGGCGTCTCGAGCCTGGAGCATCTGAGCGGGATCCCGGAATCGATAAGCGACGACTCCGACGACCTCATCGCCGCGCACCGGGACTTCCTCGCCGGGTGGACGGCGTTCGAGCTCGAGTGGTTGAAGCTCCCTGCCGCCCGGCTCGAGACTGTCGCGCGCCAGCTCGCCGCACGACGCGTCGTGCTCGTCCCGACGCTCGCCCTGCACGAGGCCTTCTCGCGGCTTGCCGATTCGGATCTGATGAAGGACCCCGCGCTCTCGGACGTTCCGGCCGATGTCCTGCGCGGCGCATGGGATCCTGCCGATATCTGTTCGCGCGCCCACTGGACACCGCAGACGCTCGCGGCATTCAAGCGGGTGTTGCCGGTCCTGCAGCGCTTCGTGGGAACCTACGTGCGGCTCGGCGGCCGGGTCGTTGCCGGCACGGATTCGCCGCAGCAGTTCGTGGTTCCGGGAGCCAGCCTCCATCGCGAGCTCGAGCTGCTGGTGGGCTCGGGCCTCCCGGCCTCGGAGGCGGTCAAGAGCCGCCACCTCGGCGGCGGCAGCCCTGCTCGGCATTCAGGATCGCGTGGGAACGATCGACATCGGAAAGGCAGCGGACCTGGTGCTCCTCAACGCCGACCCGCTCGCCGATATCCGTGCGACTCGCCAGATCTGGCTGGTCATCAAGGACGGCATCATCGTCAGGGACGCGCGCTGAGGGCGGTGGCGCTGCTGGCGCCGGCCCGAAGCGGTCCTTCACCAGGGTCCGCTACGGACTGCTCTGTGCTGATACCCGAGGACCCGGCGAGTCCAATCGCGACGCCGAGAACTCAGGCCGGCGAGCAGCTGGCGCCGGCCGTCACTTCGGCGGACCGTCCGCGTAGGGCTTGAGGACGGCGTAGAGGCCCGCCATGATCGGGGTCGGCACGCCAGCCATCCTGCCACGCCGCACGACTGACCCGGGCAGCGATTCGAGCTCGATGCGCTTACCCTGCTGGAGGTCGATGAGCAACGAGGATCGTGTCGATGGCGGAAGAACGTCGACGTATTTCGTGACGTGCCCCATGACGTCGTTGGTCACGGCAACGCCTTCCGCGCGGGCGACGCACTCGACCTCGCGAACAGCCTCGAGGAAGAGATCCCGGATGGCCCCGTCGCTCCAGAGCGGCCCGATCGCGAGCCGCGAGGCCCCGGTGAATGCCGCGAACGGCGCGAGATAGATGAACTTCTCCCACAACGGCACGCGCGCATCCGCGACCGCCTCGACCTGGATGTCCGCCGCTTTCATCGCGGCGGCGATCGCGTCGACTCTCGGCGACGTCTTGACCGGGTCTTCGCCCGACACCTCGCCGAACACGATTCGACGATGGGTGCCTGTCTGCTCGATGAGGCCGGGAAGCGTCAGTGCCGTCGCGATGTAGGTCGCCCCGCCGAGCACGGCTTCGCGGCCTACGACCTCAGCGACCGCGTCGGGGCTGTCTACGCCGTTCTGAAGCGTCAGCACGACGGTCGATGATCCCATCATCGTCGCAAGCATGGGCAGCGCGGACGGATTGTCGTAGGTCTTCGTCGCCAGGATGATCACGTCGACCGGGCCGACCTTGGCCGGGTCGTCCTCGGCGGGCGCGCGGGTGATGAAGTCGCCGAGCACGCTCCAGACGAGCAGCCCGCGCTCGCGGATCGCCTTCAGGTGCGCGCCGCGCGCGAGAAACGTGACCTGGTGCCCGGCCCTCGCCAGGCGGGCCCCGTAATAGCCTCCGACCGCCCCCGACCCCAGAATCGCGAAGTGCATGGAAACGCTCCCAGCCTACCTCTTGACCACCCCTACATTCGCGATCGTCTCGCCCTTGGTCATCGACGGGACGGCCCTGATGAACAGGATCACGCCCGCTTCCGGCGCCTTTGCCTCGAAGATCGTCCGGCCGAGATAGTCCGTGATGTAGCCGACGCGAGAGCCCTGCTCGACATACATGCCCCGCTTGACCAGCGGATAGAACATTCCCGTGAAGTCGCTGGCGATCGTGGCGACCTTCTCGACCCAGACTGGCTTTTCGACGACCGACGGCGCGCCGGGCAGGATATGCAGGTAGCGCATCACGTTCACGCACCCGCTGACGAGCGCGCCGATGTCTTCGGGCTCCGTCGTTCCGGCGTGGCCCGCCTCGGCGGTAATCGACGGCTTGCCGCGGGTGGACGCGGTGTTCTCGAGGTAGCGCGACGCAGCCGGGTCCTTCGGACGGTCCGCCGAGATGATGATGTGGTCGAGGCCGAAGGCGAGCAGCATCTCGCGCGAGATCGCGTCCTGGCTCTGCTGGCCGGTCACCGTCCAGTACCAGTACGGCCGAAGGCTCTCGTCGATGTCGCCTCCGTGCAGATCGATGAGGTGATCGCACTGCTCGACGACTTCCTTCGTCATCAGGAAGGAGGCGCGCTCGGTCTGTGTGCCGTCCAACTTCCCGGGGTAGAACCGGTTCATGCTCTTGCCGTCCACCGGATTGACGTGCGCGATCTTCTGCTCGAAGGACGCGACATTCACGAGCGGCACGAGGATCGCCGTGCCGGACATCTGCGCGGGATCGAGCATCGCAATCAGCCGTTCGACGGCGAGGATCGACGAGTATTCCGTACCGTGCGCTCCCGACACGATGGCGATGGTCGGCCCGGGCCGGGCACCGTGCACGACCGCCACGGCGATGTTGTAGCCGGCGTCGGTGCCGGCGGGCACGGCAATCACGCCTGTCGCGATCTTGCCGCGCTCGGCGACGGCCGTGCCGACCTTGAAGGTCGGATGCGGATCGGGCCGCGCAGGCGCTTGGGTCTGCACGGGCGGTGCGAGAGCGGTCGCGAGAGCGGCAACGCCGAGCATTGTGAAAACGCGCATGTGGAATCTCCCCGCGTGTGCAAACGCCCGCTTGGTGCTTGATGGCGGCAAGGCCTGTAGCCCGTAGCCTGTAGCCCTCGATCGTCAGTACCTAATGACCCTCTCCACCCTGTACCTCCCGTCTCCGAGCGGCCTGAGGAGCAGGAGCTCGGCGGGCTCGCCTGGCGCCACCGTTCGCGGCGCGCGGCTCGACCTCCAGTCGGGCAGGCTCACCGTGTCGCCCGCCTTGGCCCGAGAGTCGAAGAGCGGCGTAACGACCAGTCCGGTGGCGTCGATGTTTTCGAGCGCGCTCATCGTGTGGAGGTCGCCCAGATCGTCGATTCGCGCCACGAGCTGCGTCCGGCGCTGATTGTCGGCCTGCCGGACCGCGCGGCTGACCACGATCCCGACATCGGCCGTAAAGGGCGCGACCCCGGTCCCCGGGTTCACCGTCGCGTTGCGGACGAGCGTGTAGTAGAGGTCGCTTTGGTTGATCGGGAGCGATTCGTACCTCGCCTTGTCGGCCTGCTGCACCCTCCCGGTCGCCAGCGCGTCGAGCGCCGTCAAGATGGCCACGAAATTGAGCCGCACCAGGTAGGGATCGGGTTCGGCCGACGGCCAGACGCCCGTCTCGATGAGGACAACGCTCGTGCCCCACTTCGTCAGGTTGTCTCCAAACGCCCTCACCTCGAACTCATCGTCGTACCGCGCGATTCGGCCGGGCGCGAGCACCTCGAGCGCGTCGCGGATCACGGCGCAGGTCCTCTTGGTCAGAAGCCTGCCTGGACTCTCGGTGCGGGCTTCGTCGAAGGCCACCGACAGCAGCGAGATCGTGGCGGGCTGGCCGGTGGTGCCGGCCGCGGTGCGCCAGTTCTGGTTGTGCAGGTTGAAGCCGATCGCCGGCGCGAGACGATCGCGCAGCGACTTGAGGATTACGCCCTCGGGTGTCTGCAGCCGGAGCGCATCGCGATTGACGTCGATGCCCTGCGCGTTGCGCCGCTGGAACCGCTCGGCGCCGTCCGGGTTGAGCATGGGGACGACGTGAATCGTCAGCGCGCCGAGCAGACGCTGGACTTGGGCGTCGGCGCGATGACGCCGCACGTATTCGAACACGTCGAAGAGCGCCGAGGTGGCGGTCGGCTCATCGCCATGCATCTGCGACCAGAGCATGACGTGCATCGGCCCGCGGCCGAACCAGATGTGATTGATGGAGCGCCCTTCGATCGAGGCGCCGAGCGGCTCGAGCGAGAAGAGGTCGGGCGTCGCCTGCTGCACCTCGCGGAGCTTCGCCTCGACGTCCGCGTGACGGACGAGCGGGGGAACGGGCCACGACACGTGCTCCCGGTCCCACAGGTCCGCCAGGAACCTGGGTTCGGGCGCCGGCTGGACGGTGGCGGTTGTTTGAGGTGCTTGGGCGGCGAGCGGCGGGGGAAGGGTGAGAAGGGTCCCTGCACTCGACAACACGAGCAGAACAACCCACCGGTATCCCGTTCGTCGCATGCACTGGCCTCGCGGAGAATGACAGAACCGAGCCCCTAGCATACCAGCCCGGCGCGGGCATCCGGCGGTTCCCGGCCGTCGGAAGTGGCCGACTACCGCAAACTCCGTTGCCACTTGGCGGAAGAATGAACAGCGGGGCTGGCGATCGCGGGTCCGGAGGAGGGCGCTTCGGCCGACCAGAGATATCCGGCCAGCTTCCTTCTATTTCTCCAGGAGAACAACGCGAATGAGCGCCCGTGCCGCCGGGCAGTAAGTAAGATAGCCGGGATCCCCCGTTCATCGTCCGATTCATGTCCGGAGTGCGCTCATGACCGATTCGACTCGCAGTGCCGCGGCCTCATCGTCGGACCGCGGCGCACCGGCGCAAACGCTCGTTCGCCATTTAGGCCGCCCCGCCTCGCAGTGGACCGTCGATGACCTCGCCTCGTTCGTGGAGGAACGCGGAATCCGCGTCGTGTCGCTGATGCACGTCGGCGGCGACGGGTGGCTGAAGACGCTCGACTTCGTCCCGCGGGACTCGAGCCACCTGGCCGACGTGCTGGAGGGCGGCGAGCGCGCGGATGGCTCCGCGCTCTTCGGCGACCTGGGCATTCCGGTCGGCGCGTCGGACATCGTGCTGCGGCCGCGCCTTTCGACCGCGTTCCTCGATCCGTTTTCGTCCGAACCCACGCTGGCCCTGCTCTGCGGCCATTACGACCGCCAGGGCGCGCCGCTCGCGGAATCGCCGGACACGCTCGTCCGGGCCGCCTACCGCCGGATGATCGAGAAGACCGGCATCGAGCTGCACGCGCTCGCCGAGATCGAATACTTCCTCGGACACAGAAGCGATCTGGCCGAGGCGTACGGCGCCAACGAGCGCGGCTACCACGCGAGCTCGCCGTTCGTGTTCGGCGAGGCGCTCCGGCGCGAGGCCGTCGTCCGCCTGGCGGAGATGGGCGTGCCTGTGAAGTATGGGCACGCTGAAGTCGGTTACGTCGAGGCGGACGCCGCCGATCCGCGCGTCTGGGAGCAGCACGAGATCGAGCTGTGGCTCCAGCCGCTCCCTGAGGCCGCCGACGCGGCGATTCTCACTCAGTGGGTGCTGCGCAACCTCGCGATTCGCAACGGCATGCTCTGCAGCTTCGCGCCCATGGCCCGGAAGGGCCACGCCGGGAGCGGCATGCACTTTCACTTCGCGCCGCTCTCGGGCGGGGCCTACGTTCCGCACACCGGCCCGCAGGGCCAGCTGACGCCCGAGGCCAAGTGGCTCATCGCCGGCTTCGTGGAGCTCGGCGCCGCGCTGATGGCGTTCGGCAATCGGAGCCGTGATTCCTTCGTCCGCCTGAGCCAGGGCAAGGAAGCCCCGACGATGATCACGTGGGGCCGGTACAACCGGCGCGCGCTCGTCCGCCTGCCAATCGTCCCGAAGAACGCCTCCGGCCGGCCGACAAGCCCGGAGACCATCGAGTTCCGGCTGCCGGATGGATCCGCGCATCCGCACCTGCTCCTGGCGGGCGTGGCGCAGGCGCTCGTCGCGGGGAAGGCGACGCCGGACCTCGACGGGCTGCTCGCGCGCACGACCATCACGGTCGAGGGGCAAGCGGCCACGGAGAACCGCGTGCCGCTGACCTTCATTGAAGTGGCTGACGCACTGTCCGCCCGCCGCGCCGTGCTCGAGGACGGCGGGGTGTTCAACGCGAATCTGATCGACCGGGTGATCGGCCTGCTTCGGGCCTGATTCGTTTCAGCCCGGGATCTCCCGCTTCGAATGGGCGTCTAAAAGCTGGAGGTGTGCTCCGCCGGCAGTCTGGGGCCTGTCGCCTGAAGCCGCTTCAACCGTCGACCGGCATTCAAAGCGAGGATGTGCATGTCACCTTCGGTTGCGAATCCAGCCATCAAAATCACCTATGCCACCACCGGCGGCGAACAGGCCGAAGAACTGCATCGCGCGTACGATGCCGCCATCGAGCCCGTCCGGTCGACCTTCGGCCAGACGCACCCGCTCATCCTCAACGGACGACGGGTCGCGACCGTCGATCAATTCGAAGACGTGAGCCCGTCGGACACGACGATCCGCCTCGGCACGTTCGCCAAGGGCAGCCGCGGCCACGTCCGCGACGCCATACACGCCGCGCGCGCGGCGTTTCCCGGCTGGAGCCGGATGGCGTGGCAGGAGCGCGTGGCGGTGATGCGGCGGCTCGTGGATCTCATCCGGCAGCGCCGGTTCGAGCTGGCCGTGCTCATCACCTTCGAAGCGGGCAAGAGCCGGCTCGAAGCTCTCGGCGACGTCGAGGAGGCCGCCGACCTGGTGGCGTACTACTGCGATCAGATGGAGAAGAACGACGGCTTCACCCGCGCGATGAACACGCAGGGCCCGAACGAGGAGAACCTCAGCGTGCTGCGTCCCTACGGCGTGTGGGCGGTGATTTCGCCGTTCAACTTCCCGCTCGCGTTGGCGGCCGGGCCGGCCGGCGGCGCGATGGTGGCGGGCAACACCGTCGTGTTCAAGCCCGCGAGCGATACGCCCTTCACCGGCTTCAGGCTCGCGGAGCTGATGGAAGAGGCCGGGGTGCCCGACGGCGCGTTCAACCTCGTGACGGGCGGGGGCGGCACGGTCGGCGCGGAAATCATCGAGAACCCCGGCGTCGACGGCATCGTGTTCACCGGATCGCGCGACATCGGGTTCCAGCCTCGTGCACAACGACGCGACGCGCCCGCTGCCGCGGCC
Organism: uncultured Acidobacteriota bacterium; assembly: GCA_963695795.1. Taxonomy (GTDB): domain Bacteria; phylum Acidobacteriota; class Vicinamibacteria; order Vicinamibacterales; family JAKQTR01; genus CAVOHU01. The sequence continues at coordinate 351,868 of CAVOHU010000008.1, forward strand.
GCTCGTGATCGAAACCGGCGGAAAGAACCCGGCCATCGTCATGGCGTCGGCCGCGCTCGACAAGGCAAGCGAGGGCGTGATGCGGTCGGCCTTCGGCAACCAGGGACAGAAGTGCTCGGCGTGCTCGCGCGTCTACGTGCATCGCGAGGTGAGGGCCGCGCTCATCGACCAGCTCGTGGAGCGCACGAAGCAGATCAAGGTGGGCAACCCGCTCGAGCGCGACGTGTTCATGGGACCCGTGATCAACAAGGCCGCGGTGGCGACCTACGAGCGGGCGATCGCGCACGCCAGGCGGGATGGCGGCCGGATCCTGACCGGCGGCCGCCGGATCTCGGCCGACCCGTTCGATCGCGGGTATTTCGTCGAGCCGACCATCATCGACGGGCTGCCCAAGGATCACCCCCTCTTCTTCGACGAGCTCTTCGTGCCCATCGTCGTCGTGGCCGACGTCCAGTCGCTCTCTGAAGCGATCGACTGGTCGAACCGGTCCGACTACGGCCTCACCGCGGGCATCTTCAGCGAGGACCCGGCCGAGGTGGACACCTTCTTCGACCAGATCCTCTCGGGCGTCACCTACGCGAACCGTCGGGCAGGCGCGACGACCGGGGCCTGGCCCGGCGTCAACCCGTTCGTGGGATGGAAGGCGAGCGGCCTGAGCGGGCGGGGGACGGGCGGCCCGTACTACGTCCAGCAATTCATGCGCGAGCAGAGCCGGGTCAGGGTGAAGTAGAACCGGATCCAGGCTTCAGGCTACAGGCCTTGACGAAAGGCGCCAATCCCGTAGGCCGGCTCTTTAGAGCCGGCGATCTCCGTCGGGTCTGAAGACCCGACCTACGAGAGTTCGGGCTTCCCAGAAATTCGAGGTTGACAGGCTTCGCCAGTGATGTTATTTCTATAGCACGTCTGCTATAGGAGTAGCACATGAACCCATCGACGCACGCCGCCCTCACCCGCCGCGAGCGCCAGATCATGGACATCCTCTACCGGCGCGGGCGCGCCTCGGCCGCCGAGGTCATGGGCGAGCTGCCGGGCGATCCCAACTACTCCACCGTCCGCACGCAACTGCGCGTCCTCGAGCAGAAAGGGCACGTCCGGCACGAGGAGCTGGGCCTCCGCTACGTCTACATGCCGGCGGTGCCCCGCCACGCTGCGCGCAGGTCGGCGCTCAACCACCTGGTCGATACGTTCTTCGAAGGCTCGACCGCGCAGGCCGTTGCGGCGCTCCTCGGCTCCGACGCCGGCAAGCTCTCGGACGATGACCTCACGCGGATCGCCGATCTCATCGCCAAGGCCAGGAAAGGGGGATCGCGATGATCAAGATCTCCTTCATCGTCGCGATCGGGTTGCTGGCCAGTGCGCTGCTGCGGCGGCGCTCGGCGGCGCTTCGCCACTGGATCCTCGCGTGGACGCTCGTGTCGGCCGCCGCCATGCCACTGCTGCAGGAAGTCGCGCCGGCCTGGACGCCTCCAGTCGGCGCCGCCTGGCTCGAGCGCGAGCGCGGCACGTCCACCTTCGGCGATGGCGGCACGTCGGGAATCGACGCGTCCGCGCAGCTCGCGCGACCCGGCGCGGTGCGGAACGCATCTTCCGCTTCCTGGCTGCCCTCCATCGTGACGCTCTGGGCGATCGGCACGTTCATCAGCCTCTCGGTGCTCGGGGCCGGCCTCGTCCGGATCGCCTGGATCGCCTCGCGAGCCCGCGAGGTGAGGAGCGGTCCGTGGTTCGACGCGGTAACGGCCCTTTGCCGGCGCACCGCCACCAGGCCCGCGCCCAGGTTGCTCCAGACGGACTACGAAAACCTGCTCGTCACGTGGGGCCTCCGGAAGCCGACCATCGTTCTTCCGACGCTCGCGCGTCGGTGGCCGGCGGAACGGCTGCAATCGGTGCTCGGCCACGAGGTCGCGCACATCAGGCGGCGCGACTGGGCCGTCCAGATGTTCGGCGAGCTCGTCAAGTGCGCCTACTGGTTCAATCCGTTCGTGTGGATCGCCTGCCATCAGCTCCATCAGACGAGCGAGCAGGCCTGCGATGATGAAGTTCTGAGGACGGGGGTCGGGGCGACCGAATACGCGACGCACCTGCTCGACGTGGCGCGCGCGCTCAGGCTCACCGCGCGCCGTTCCGTGTTTCCCGCGATGGCCATGGCCCGGCCATCTCAGCTCGAGAGGAGGGTTCGCGCCATGTTGCACGCCGGCACCAATCGTTCATCCTTCACGCGCGTCGCAGGTGGCAGTATCGTCCTCTCGCTGCTCATCCTGGCGTTCTCGGTTGCGGGCATCGCCACCGGACCCTCCGATGCGCCGTCGGCCGGGCCCGCCACGATCTCAACGGCGCCGTCAGCCGGGGCGGACACGGAGCTGCGCGCGGTTCCGGGAGCAAGGCCTTCGGTTCCCTTGAAAGGTGGGCAGGAAGTCCGTCTCGCTCCGGCGACGCCGGATCAGGCCGCGCAGGAGGCCACTGCCTCGTTCTCCGGTTCGGTCATCGACTCGACCGGCCGGGGAATCGCGGATCATCCGATCAAGTTCGTGAGCGCCGCGAGCGGGAAGCCGTACGAGACCCGGACCGACGGGACCGGCCGCTTCTCGATCACCAATCTTCCGGCAGGCGAATACCAGGTTGAGATTCAGAAGCCGGGATTCAAGCGCATCCTGGCGGGCGTCAAGCTCAAGCCCGGACAGGCGGGAAGCGGGGAATTCGTCCTGCAGCTCGGCATGCTGAAGGAGACCATCCACGTCTCCGTTGACCCGGCCATGGCGGCAGTTGCCGATGCCGAAGTGGCGGCCCCGCCGGCCCCGAGGCGAGCTGCAGCGGATGGCGCTCCCCGGTTCGATCCGTGCGAAGGTTCCGTCGTGGGCGGATGCGTGACGCCGCCCCTTAAACTGGTCGACGTCAAGCCGCGGTACCCGCGCAGCGCGAGCGGTGAATTCGTGTCCGGCACCGTCGAGGTCGAATCGCGGCTCGGGACCGACGGCGTGCTGAAGGAATTTCGACTGATTGGAGACCCCGATCCCTCGCTCGCGAAGGCCGCCCTCGACGCCATTCGACAGTGGCAGTTCTCCCAGACAAAGCTGAACGGCGTCCCGCAGGAATGCGCGGTCTCCGTTACCGTGCAGTTCACGGTGGACCGGAAGTAGGAACATCCAAGGCTTCAGGCTTCGGGCTTCAGGCCCTGCCATCAACCTTGCCGCTGATCCGATCACCAGGCCAAGACAAGGCCTGCGGCCTGTAGCCTGTAGCCTGTCTCCGCGGCGTGTCGGCCATCGGCCGACACGCCGGTTCTGATAGACTGTCTCCTGCCCCTTGGCAGCTCGGGACTGACCTGTCCGGGCCCGCCCTCGAGACCGGGACCCCGGCGCCCGAGCACAAGCGCGATCCTTATCCAGCCAGAAGCGGATTCACCGGAGGCCGAGCAACGGTTGCGCTCGGGTGAGTCCGTGTCGCGAGGAGATCGTCATGTCGGTGACCTACGACTACACCAAACGCACGGATTACACGGGCAACCTGGAGCCGCTGCGAGCGGCCCACAAGATCCTCGTCGAGGTGCCGTTCACGCCGAGCCTGCCCGTGCGCGGTTATACCCGGCGGTCGCTCTTCATCGATTTGAACACGCTGACGGTTGCCGAGAAGCCGATCACGGACGAGATGATCGACACCTTCGTCGGCGGCCGCGGATTCGGGCTCTACTATCTCTGGCACGCCATCAAGCCGACGACGAAATGGAACGATCCGGACAACGAACTCATCATCAGCCCCGGTCCGCTCGCCGGCAACACCCAGTACGCCGGTTCCGGCAAGTCGCTCGTCGTCACGCTCTCACCAGAGACCGGCATCCCGATCGACTGCAATGTCGGCGGATACTTCGGGCCGCTCGTGAAGTTCTGCGGCTTCGACGCGCTCGAGATCCGCGGCAAGGCCGACCGGGAGCTCGTCATCGTCATCGACGGGCCGAAGGGGAAGATCACCATCGAAGAGGCGCCTGAGGAAACGCCCGACAGCCACATCGCCGCCGAGCTTTTCACGCACATGTACGCGGACGGCCCGAAGGACCTCGTCAACGTGTCGGTCGTCTCCGCCGGGAAGGCCGCCGAGTCGGCTTACATCGGCTGCCTGAACTTCTCGTGGTACGACCCGCGGCGCGGCGCCGTCCGGCTGAAGCAGGCCGGCCGGGGCGGGACGGGCACCGTCTTCCGCGACAAGAAGCTCAAGGCGCTCGTCGTTCACGGCTTCAAGATGAAGTCGGACATGAACCAGGCGGCGGACTTCCCCGTCACGGTCGAGGTCGGCCGGAAGATCAACAAGGAGATCCACGATCACGACGACGAGCAGTGCCACATGCGGCGGCAGGGCACGGCGCACCTGGTCGAGGTGATGGACGCGTACGACCTGCTGCCGGTCCACAACTTCCAGTACGGCAAGCACGCCGACACGATGAAGATCGACTCCCAGGTGTGGGACAGGCGCTTCACGCAGGGCATCCCCGATCACTGCTGGTACGGCTGCGGGATGGGCTGCTCCAAGGGAGCCGATGGCCACGTCGTGATGACGGGGCCCTTCAAGGGCGACACCGTGACGGTCGACGGGCCCGAGTACGAGAACGCGGCCGGCCTCGGGTCCAACTGCGGGCTGTTCGATGCCGACTGGCTGCTCGAGGTCAACTTCTACTGCGACACCTACGGCATCGACACCATCTCGTACGGCACGGCGTGCGCGTTCGTCATGGAGTGCTACCAGCGCGGCATCCTGAACACGGAGCGCACCGGCGGCCTCGAGCTCGTCTGGGGCAATGGCGAGGCCGAGGTCGAGATGCTCCACCAGATGTGGCGCGGGTCCGGCTTCGGCACGATTGTCGGCAAGGGCGTCCGGTACATGCAGGAGCTCTTCATCAGGAACGGATGGGGCGATCCGCAGCTCATCCGCGACATCGGGATGCAGATCAAGGGCCTCGAGGTCTCGCAGTACATGTCCAAGGAGTCGCTGGCGCAGCAGGGCGGCTACGCGCTCGCCAACAAGGGCCCGCAGCACGACGAGGCGTGGCTCATCTTCATGGACATGGTCAACAACCAGATCCCGACCTTCGAGGACAAGGCGGAGGCGCTCCACTACTTCCCGCTCTTCCGCACGTGGTTCGGCTTGCAGGGGCTCTGCAAGCTTCCGTGGAACGACATCGAGCCGCCGGACAACCACGAGAAGTACCCGGGGCCCGAGGCGGCCAAGGTGCCTGAGCACGTCGAGAACTACCTGAAGCTTTACACCGGCATCACCGGCAAGCCGCTCGACAGGCAGTCGCTCATCCTTCAGTCGGAGGCGGTTTACAACTTCCAGCGCGTGTTCAACCTCCGCATGGGCCAGGGCACCCGGGGCTTCGACATGCCGCCCTACCGCGCCATGGGCCCGGTCACGAAGGAAGAGTACGAGTCGCGCGCGGAGCGGTACGACAAGCAGCTCAAGGAGATCGTCGGCGTGGATCCGGAGGGCAAGACCACGGAGGAGAAAATGAAGCTCCACCGTGAGTGGCGGACGAAACGGTACAACCAGCTGGTGGACGCGGTGTACAAGCGCCGCGGGTGGACGCCGGGCGGCGTCCCGACGCTCGAGACGTTGAGGAAGTTCAAGATCGATTTCCCGGACGTGGTCGAGCTGGTCACACAGCATCAGATGTAGGCCGGCTCTTTAGAGCCGGCGTCACCGCTGGTCGACAAAGCCATCATGCTGATCGTCAATGACGAACCGCTCGAGTACGACGAGGGGATGACGGTGGCCGACGTCCTCAAGAAGAAGAACTACATCTGGCGGATGCTCGCCATCTGGGTCAACGGGCAGTTCGTCGCGCGCGGAACCTACGAGAAGACCCCGGTGCCCGATGGCGCCGAGGTCAAGGTCCTGCACATGATCGCCGGCGGATAGGTCCGGCAGATCCGGCCGGCAATTGAAGAGGGCAGCGATCCACGAGATCACTGCCCTCTTGTCGTCTGCGCGCGGCGCGCCTGCTACTGTGGCCCCATATGGCCAGAGATCGCGCAGTTCAGCTGTCCGGTGTCAATTGAGTCACCCGTTTGAGCCTTCACGGCGAGAATCGTGCTGTCTCCGGTGCCTGCCACCGGACCGAAGGCGTATAGCCGGACCTGCTGCGTCAGCCCGTAGTAGTCCAGCGACGGGAAGCCGTCGAGCACGCTGAACATCTTCGTCAGCACCAACGTGTGGTTCATGTTTTCGAGCCCGGCTGCCGGCGGGACCTTCGCGCTCGGCACCGCCAGGTTCAACGACCCAATGCGTGAGCCCGCGGCGACGCTCAAGCCACAGGTGATCTGTTCGATCGTCAGGATCTGGCCTTCCGGGATGTTGGCAATCGTGCACTCCGCCACCTCCCCGGAGAAGTTGGCGAAGCACTGCGCTCCGACCGGGTTGGCGATGTCAACCGTCAGCGGGTTCGCCGTGTTGTTGTGCACCCGCACCGCGCCGTTCACCGGAACGGGCTCAGCCGTGGTGTTGATGACCTTGACGGGTGTTGGCGCGACCGCGCTGGTGGACGTCCCGGTGAGGACTCCCAGGGCGAGCGCCAGCACGACCACGGCCGATGCTGCCGCGAGCATCCGTTTCACGTTTCTCATTGTTGGTCCCTTCCGAACGATAGTTAGGGCGGCACCCGACTGAAGCCTCCGGCAAGATCCCGGTCTGGTAGCCCTCGGCCATACGGACCTGAGGGCCCGGCCCCGCCGGAAGCGGGGGCGATGCCCGAGTGGGTTGCCGCTTTTGCCCTTACCTAACTATAGCGAGATCCAGCCACTTTTCGGTCCAGCGCCATGACGGCGGACGGGCAGGGGACCAGGCGTCCGGCCGCCAGTGCGCTAGAATCCAGTCGGATTGTCCATTCGGAGGAGCGATCGATGATTCACTTCATCTGGTCGGTCGTCGTCGGATTCCTGGTGGGGCTCGTGGCCCGCGCCCTGCTTCCCGGGTCGGATTCGATGGGGTTCATCGCCACCACCATCGTCGGCGTGCTCGGCTCGGTTGTCGGCGGCATGATCGGCAACGTCCTCAAGAAGCCGGCCGAAGGGTCGAAGTTCCACCCGGCCGGCTTCGTCATGTCGATCGTCGGGGCGTTCGCCGTGCTGATCATCTGGCGAATGGTCCGGTAGGCGGGGCGCGCCTCCGACAGACACTGGACGGGAAACTGCGGTATTCTCTGCGTGCCTTTCCCATGGAGGCACGCCGTGCTGCATACCGCGTTCATTCTCTGGGCTCTCGCGGCGGCCAGCCTCTCCGGAGAGCCGAAGGCGCCGCCCTCCGCGTCGGACCTCGTTAAGGTCGCCATCGAGGTCGGTCCATCGGCCGTCGAGCGCGGCGGGCTGCTCGACTTCATCAATCCCTTCTCGGACAGCGACACCGGACCGATCAACCGGGCTTTGGTTGAAAGGCTGAGAGAGTGTCCGTGGATTGCCATCGCCGGCACGAACCCTGAGGTGGCGGTTGCCGTCCGCTGGCAACAGCGGCGCACGGGGAGCCCAACCCGATCGAAGGACGGAAAACGAGTGACCATCACGTTCACTTACAAGATCACGGCGGCCGTCGCGACCAGGCTCGAGAAAAGCGAGGTGGAGGCGGAAGTCGGCCTGATGCGCACCTACTCGTCGAACTCCTCGAGGCGGGAGCCATCCCGGAGCGAAGACCGCGAGGGATACCAGCGCGCCGCGACGGCGGCTGCGGACAAGGTCCGCGCGTGGGTGCTCTCCCGGATCGAGACCTTCCGCCCGGAGGGCGTCGATCCCGGGTTCCACCACAAGGTCCGGCACAAGCTCCTCATCATCGGCGACGGGCTCGAGGTCACCGGGGTCTCCACAGGTTCGCCGGCCGAGCACGCGGGGCTCCGGGAAGGCGATCGCATCCGCAGGGTCAACGGCAAGAGCGGGACGAACGACATGGACGAGATCGTCTTGACCTGGCGGCTTCGCCAGGGCGCCATCCCGGTGACCCTCGAAATCGAACGCGACAGCAAGCGCCAGCCCGTGTCATTCGACATCACCTCTCCGCGCCGGCGATAGAATCCAGATCGAGGCGGCGGTCGGCCGATTCTGACCGGAACCGTCCTGCCCGGGGCGGTAGTCCAAACGATCAGCCGCACTACGGAGGGATCGATGCCTACATTTGGAGTCGTCGGCTCGGGCGAGGTCGGCCAGCATCTGGCCAGGGGCTTGAAGAAGCACGGGTACGAGGTCCGCATCGGCAGCCGCCATCCTGCCAAGCTCTCTTCGTTCACCTCGGAAACCGGCATTCCGGCACGCACCTTCACCGAGGTCGCGGCCTGGGCCGACGCGCTCGTGCTCGCCGTTCACGGCGCGTCGGCTGAGGAAGCGCTGAAGATAGCCGGGGCGCCCAACCTGAAGGGCAAGCTCGTCATCGACGTCACCAACCCGATCAGCGCCGAGGCGCCGGTCGACGGCGTGATCACGTTCTTCACCGGGCCGAACGACTCGCTGATGGAACGCCTGCAGAAAGCATTTCCCGACGCGCGGTTCGTCAAGGCCTTCAACAGCGTCGGCCACGCGTTCATGGTGAACCCTTCATTCCCGGGCGGGAAGCCGACGATGTTCTATTGCGGGAACGACGCGAAGGCCAAGTCCGTGGTGGCAAGTATCATCGAGCAGTTCGGATGGGAAGGCGCCGACATGGGTTCGGCCGCCGCGGCGCGCGCACTCGAGCCGCTTTGCCAGCTCTGGTGCATTCCCGGCCTGCGCGAGAACCGCTGGAATCACGCCTTCAAGCTGATGCGGCAGTAGCCTCCTTCACTTCACGGTGACGGGCGGCACGCCGGCCTTCCTGCGGCGACCGCGTGCGCTAGCCCTTGTTCCAGTGCAGCGCGAAATTCGCCCCTTGTGGATCGACGAGCATCGCGACCCGGCTGCCGCCGGGAACCTCCATCGGCCCCATCGTGATGGTGCCCCCGGCCGGCTTGACCTTCGCGGCGGCCGCGTCGACATCGGCGACATCCACGTAGAAGGTGAAGCTCGGGCCGGCGGGCTGCTCCTTCGGCGCCAGGTAGATGCCGCCGAGCCGTTCCTTCTCGGTGCCGTAGATCTGGTAGACACCCTGCGGCCCCATGTCCATGGCTTCCTTCTTGACCCAGCCGAAGAGGTCCGAATAGAACCCGAAGCACTTCTCGACGTCGGTTGTCGTGATCTCGTGCCACGAGATGTCGCCGATCTGCGGTCCTCCCTCCGGGACCGGCATCGGGTTGGACGGGCTGAAGGCGGCGAAGGAGGCGCCCATCGGGTCGCGCATCACGGAGAACTTCCCGACCGTCGGGATGTCGGTCGGCGTCACGTGAACCGTCGCGCCGAGAGACACCGCGCGGTTCGTCGTGGCATCGACATCGGGTGTGCCGATGTAACCGAGCCAATGCGGGCGTGACCTGGCATCGGGCGGCATCTTCATCAGGCCGCCGATCGGCCGCTCGCCGACCGTCCACATCTGGTACGCCATGCCGCCGCCATCCCACGTTTGCGTGCCCCATCCGACCACTCGCGTGTAGAACGCGATGGCTCCTTCGACGTCGTTGGTCATCGTGTCGTACCAGAGAAACCGGCCGCGAAAACTGGTGTCTGCCATGGCGTCCTCCCCGGACGTTTCGGTTGGCCGACGCACCGTGTCGGCCATTTTCCGAGCTTAACCGAAACACGACTTGCCCACCAATCGCCCGGACCGCACCGGGCCTTGAACGCCCGTTCTCCACCCAGCCGCCGCCGGCCGAACCGTGAAGGTCCCCGTGCTACAGTACCGGCAGTGCAGATTTCAGATCTTGCGACGCCGGCCGTGCTCATCGATCAGGGGCGCGTGCTGGCAAACCTGAATCGGATGCAGGAAGCCGCGACCTCGGCCGGATTGCGGCTCCGGCCTCATGCGAAGACCCACAAGTGCCCCGAGATCGCGCGCTGGCAGATCGACCGCGGCGCCGGAGGCATATGCTGCGCCAAGCTCGGCGAAGCCGAGGTGTTCGCCCAGAACGGTATCGAGGACATCCGCCTGCCCTATCCGATCTCCCCGGCCAACGCATGGCGCGTCCTGGCGCTCTCCGATCGCGTCCGCCTCTCGTTCATCGTCGACGACCTGGACGTGGCGAGGCAGTGGTCGGACGTCTGTGACAGGGCCAATCGCCGCGTCGACGTGCTCGTCAAGGTCGACGTCGGCTTTCATCGGTGCGGGATCGATCCGGCGCTGCCCGGGGCCGTTCAGTTCGTGCGGTCGGTCGCGGGCCTTCCTGGCCTGACGTTCCGGGGGCTCCTGAGCCACGCCGGCCACTGCTACGCCGCGCAATCGGACGGGGAGCTCGAGCAGGTGGCGGCGTCCGAGGCCTCGATGCTGACGGCGATCGCGGACGCGGCGAGGAGCGAGGGCATTGAGGTCGAGGAGCTGAGCGTCGGGGCGACGCCGACTGCCAGGTACACGGTCCGCCAGCGCGGGTTGACCGAGATGAGGCCCGGCAACTACGTCTTCTACGACCGCACGCAGGTGGCGCTCGGCGCGGCGCGTTTCAGGGACTGCGCGATGACCGTGCTGGCGCGCGTCGTCAGCAAGCCGGCCGCCGACCGCGTCATCCTCGATTGCGGGAGCAAGGCGCTCTCGACCGACACGACACGGGCGCCGGGCGCGACCGAAGGGTACGGCGTCGTGTTCAGCGACATCGCGGCGACCGGGCCCGACGCATCGCTCGTCATCGAGCGGCTCTCCGAGGAGCACGCGACGGTCAGGGTCGCGAACGGGACCACCTCGCTCCGGCCCGGCGGCCTGGTTCGCGTGCTTCCGAATCACGCCTGCGTCGTCACGAACCTCGTCGACCGCGTGTCGCTCGTTTCGGGCCAGAGCGTCATCGGCTCGCTCCAGGTCGCGGCACGGGGTAAGATCACCTAGCCATGACAGAAACCCGCACGCTCGGCGACGCGCTCGGCATGATCGAAACGCGCGGCTTTGTCGGCCTGGTCGAAGCCGTCGACGCCATGGTGAAGGCGGCGAATGTCGTCTTCGTCGGCTGGCAGAAGATCGACGCGGGCCTGGTGACGGCGATGGTGCGCGGCGATGTCGGATCGGTCAAGGCCGCGACCGACGCCGGAGCCGCCGCCGCGCGACGCGTCGGCGAGCTGGTGGCCGTCCACGTCATTCCCTACCCCGCCGAGGACCTCGAGCGGGAACTGCCGATCAGATAGTCCAAGGCTACGGGCTACAGGCCACAGGCCTTGTCACGCAGCCACGCTGCATCTCAGCCAGGCTACTGGCGACAGTCCGGGCTACGGCTACAAGCTACACGCCCTGCCCCACAGACCTGGCCCGCGCCGAGCGGACGAAGGCGCGATGCCCGGCGAGTCCCTTGAGCCGAGCCGACAGCGGCAGTCTGCAAAGTGCATCGCAGGGGCCGAAGTCCGGGCTGGGTTGGGGACCCAGCCCTTCCGCCGACCGAACCCCGGAGATGCGCTTTGCCGGCGAGCGCGAGCGGGACGCGCAGGGCATCGCGTCGTCGTCCGCGAGAAATGGCCCGCCCTACTTTCCTCCCGTCAATTCCTTCACGAGCGCGTCCGCGCCGTACAGCTTCCTCAGTCCCTCGATGATTCCCGCCGAGTGGACGCCGACGGCGCGGCTGCCTTCCGCCTCGTCGATGTAGAGGTAGCGATTCGGCAGTTTCTGGATGTTGCTGTCGAAGTTGATGCCGACGATCTCCGCGTTGCGGTTGACGATCGGCGTGCCCGAGTTTCCGCCGATCGTGTCCGCCGTGTAGACGAAGTTGAATGGCGTCGAGAGGTCGACCTTCGACGCCGCCTCTTTCCAGCGCGCCGGGAGATTGAAAGGAGGCTTCTCGTTGAAGGCCGCCGCGCGATCGAAGAGCCCGAAGTATGTGGTCTTGTACGGCACGAGCGTCGTGCCTTCCTCGTAGCCCAGCACCGTTCCGTATTCCAGCCGCAAATTGAAGTTCGCGTCGGGATAGGCGGACTTGCCGAAGACCGCGAAGCGCGCCCGGGCGATCCTCTCGCCCGCGCTGGACTCCACGCTCTGGATCTTCTCCTCCTGCCACGCCCGCAGCTCGCGAATCACCGGCTCCACTCGCCGCGCCAGCTCAATGAGCGGATCGGTCGATGATTTGATCGCGGCGGGGCCGCCCTCGATGAGCGCCTTGCGGACGGCGGCGTCGTTGAGCTTCGTCGACGCGAATGCCTGCTTGACGACCTCTGATGGCGACGAGGTCCCGAGCGCCGCCTTGATGAACGGATCCGCCGCGCCGAGCGTCTTCAGCCCTTCGTCGAGCCAGGCGGCCAGGACGAACTCCTCCATGTCCATGTGGATTGGCGCCGTCGAGAACAGGTTGAACTTCAGGCCGTCGAGCCTGGCGTCGGCGAATTCCGAATACCTGAGTCCGCTCGGCTTCTGGATTTCATCGCCGTAGCGGACGATCGCGGAGGCCAGGTTGCCCAGGCGGGACGCGTTGAGAGTTGAGAACGCGGAACGCTTCGCAAACGCGGGCAGCGCCTTGTAGGCCGCAGCGATCTGGTCCCACGCGGGCGCGTAGTCCTTCTGCCACGCCGGGTTGGCCGCCACCTTTGCGCGGAGCTGGGCTTCGTCCTGTTCTTTCTTTCTGAAGATCCGCGGATTCATCAGGCCCTGCTGCTGACCGACGAGCCGCTTGATCGAGTTCTCGAGGCTCAATCGGCCCGCAGACGCGCGCCTCGCCTGTTCCTCGCCGAGCGCCGCGAATCGCACGAGCGCGTCGCGCCGCGACGTCCACACGTGCATCTGGAGCGGGTTCCCGGCGTCGCGCTGGTAGGCGATCTGCGAGACGGTCAGGAGACGCGAGGTCGATCCGGGATAGCCGGGCGCGAAGATCAGTTCGCCCTCGACGGCGCCGTTTTTCGACCACCTCAGGAAGTGCCCGGTCTTCGCCGGCTGTCCGTTCTCGTAGACACGGAAGAACGTGATGTCGAAGTTGAACCGGGGATAGGTGAAGTTGTCGAAGTCGCCGCCGAAATACGCGATCTGCTCCTCGGGCGAGAAGACGAGCCTGACGTCCGTGTACCGTCTGTTCCGGTAGAGCCAGTACTCGCCGCCGCTGTAGAGCGTGATGACCTCGCACTTCAGGCCCGTCTTCGCGGCGCAGTCCTTTTCGATGGCGGCCATCTCGGCCCGCCGCTGCGCGTTCGCGTCCTTGTAGGTGGCCCCGGGCTTGACCGCGCCCTGCACCCGCGCGGTGACATCCTCGTAGGACACGAGAATGTTCACCTCGAGGTCGGCGCACTTGAGCTCCTCGTCTCGCGTGGCCGCGTAGAAGCCGTTCTTGATGTAGTCGTGCTCCTTCGTCGAGAGCTTGGTGACCTGGCCGCGTCCGACGTGCTGGTTCGTGAACACCAGCCCGTCGGGCGACACGAAAGAACCCGATCCCCCATCGCCGAGCCTCGCCGCCGTCAGCCGCACGTGCTCGAGCCACTCATCGGTGATGTCGAACCCGTACTTCTCCTTGATGAGCTTTCTCGGCACGTTGTCGAAGGTCCACATGCCTTCGTCTGCCAGTCCGACCAGGCCGGCGCACGCAAACGAGATGACGAGCACGAGAGGAAGATGTCGTTTCATGAAGCGTGCTCCTCAGGGGGCTTCGTGGGGCTCGGATGGCGGCGCGGTCTGGTAACGAGAGCGCCCGGGCCGGGGGGCCAGCATCGCACACTATAGCGTAGGGGCGATCCGGCGGGTCGCCCGCCTCCGTCCCGCGGGCCGGGTCTTCCCTGGCCCGAGCGAAGGCGAGGGCAGACCCGGAGAGAGAGTCGTGAGGCATAATCGAACCAGTCATGCTGCCAATCGCGATTGCGCTCGCAGCAGCCCTCGCGGCAGGCCCGCCGGCGAGCTACAACGGGTCTGCCAGGCAGCTCTCCGTGCAGGTGCCGAAACTCGACGCCCAGGTCGCGATCGACGGACAGTTAGACGAGGCGCCCTGGTCCGAGGCCGCGGTCCTGACAGGCTTCTCTCAATACGCGCCTTCGGACGGACGCCCTGCGGATCAGCAGACCGACGTGCTGGTCTGGTACTCGCCGACCTCGATCTACTTCGGCATCAGGGCTCGCGCCACGCCGGGCTCGGTGCGCGCCACACTGTCGACTCGCGATCGCATCGACACCGACGACCAGATCCAGATCTACCTCGGCACCTTCAACGACGGGCGCCAGGCGTGGATGTTCGCCGTCAACCCCCTTGGCGTCCAGGCGGACGGCGCGCTGGTCGAGGGAGGCTCCGGCGGCCGCGGCGTCGGGGAGAGTCAGTCCACCGGACGCCAGGATGCGGATCTGAGCCCGGACTTCGTCTACCAGTCGAAGGGACGCGTGACCGGCGACGGGTTCGAGGTCGAGGTCAGGATTCCGTTCAAGACCCTCCGCTTTCCTTCCTCGCCCAGCCAGACCTGGGGCCTCAGCATCGTGCGCATCGTCAGGAGCCTCGGACACGAGTACAGCTGGTCGCCCGCGCGGCGCGCCGCGAGCTCGTTCCTCGGACAGGGCGGGACTCTGGCCGGGCTCACCGACCTGCGCCGCGGTCTCGTACTCGACCTGAATCCCGCGGTGACCGGGAAGGCCGACGGCCGCGCTGGCGAGGATGGCGGGTGGAAGTACCGGACCGAGCGCCCGGAGTTCGGAGCGAACATCCGCTGGGGCGTGACGCCGAACCTGACGCTCAACGGGACGGCGAACCCTGACTTCTCGCAAATCGAGGCCGACGCCAGCCAATTCCAGTACGACCCGCGTGAATCGCTGTACTACGCCGAGAAGCGGCCGTTCTTCCTCGACGGCCTCGAACTCTTCTCGACGCCGAACCAGCTCATCTACACGCGGCGCGTTGTGAGCCCGCTGGCGGCCATTAAGCTGACCGGCAAGGCCGCCGCGACCACGGTAGCCGCGCTCGCGGCGGTGGACGGCCGCACCGCGTCGGCAACCGGCTCGGCGCGTCCGTTCTTCGCCATGGCCCGCTTGCAACAGGACGTCGCGAGCCAGTCGAAGATCGGCATGCTCTTCACGAGCAGGCAGGATGGCGACCGGTCCAACCTGGTTGCGGGCATCGACGGCCGATTCGCGTTCAAACAGATTTACACCCTCGAGGCGCAACTCGCGGGCAGCAGGACGGTCGGGCCCGCGGGAACGCAGTCCGGACCGCTGTGGCAGGTGACGTTCAACCGGAACGGCCATCGCTTTGGCGCGCGCTACCAGGCGCGCGCGATCTCGGACCTCTTCCGAACCGAGAGCGGTTTCATCGCCCGGGGCAACATCGCGCAGATCAACCTGACCCACCGGCTGAGCCTGTTCGGCCGCCCGGGCGGCGTGCTCGAGCGATGGGATCACGACGCCGTAGCGGAGGGCGTCTGGAAGTACCGCGACTTCGTCGGCGGCGGAGGCGCCCTGGAGCGGAAGCTCCACCTGAACACGAACGCGCAGTTGCGCGGAGGGTGGCAGGTTGGCGGGTCCGTCTTCATCGAGACGTTCGGGATGGACGCCGACCTGTACCGCGACTACGCCGTCTGCCGGCCGCTTGCGGGCGGGTGGTGTGACGTTCTGCCGTTTACCGGCACGCCGCGTATCCCGAACCTCGACTACATGGTTCAGCTCACCACGCCGCAGTTCATGACCTTCACGGCGAACGCGTTCTGGCTCTGGGGCCGCGACGAGAACTTCTTCGAATGGGCGCCGGCGGACATTGCGTTCGCGAACTACGGGCTCGACTGGCGGCCGACAACGCAGCTGCGTGTGAACGCCACGTATCAGCTGCAGCAGTACAGGCGGCGTAACGACGGCGGGTCGATCGTGGGACAGCGCAGGATCCCCCGCCTCAAAGTCGAGTACCAGCTGACGCGGTCGATCTTCTTCCGCTTCGTCGGCGAGTACGATGCCAGCCGGCAGGACGATCTGCGCGACAACTCCCGGACCGAGTGGCCGTTGCTCGTACGCAATCCCTCAACTGGAGTCTTCGAGCCCGCGACCGGCTCTCGAGCCAACACATTCAGGGCCGACTGGCTGTTCTCGTATCAGCCGACGCCTGGGACGGTGATCTTCGCCGGCTATGGAAGCATGTCGGCCGAACCCGACGCGCTGCGTTTCAGAAACATGCGCCGAATCAGCGACGGCTTCTTCGTGAAGGTGAGCTATCTGTTCAGGATGTAATCGGAAGCTCACGGGCTACGGGCTTCAGGCTACAGGCTTCAGGCCTTAATTCAGCCGCCGAAATAGCCCCTACGCGCGCGCACTTCCAGCTGCTCCGTCCGCCTGACGCGCACGGTGAGCACATGGTAGCCGCCACGATCGACGCCTCGCGGGGTGAATCGAAGTACGTAGCAGGATCGGAACTCGCTCAGCACCCGGCGGAAAGTCGAAGCGACATCGCTGTCCCACGGTGCGACGGGCACAACCCGGCCGCCGGTTTCACCCGTCACCGAAAAGAGGAGAGGCGGATCCCTCGGCGGGACTCGGCTGATGACCTGAACGGGAGTCTGGCTTACGCCGATCTTCATGGTTTGGAAGGCAAGCGATCGCACCACGTACACCGTGGCGTTCCCCCTGCGCGCGACGTCGGTCATCACCGATTCGTCGGTGAAGCTCTGGCTGTCCAGGCCGTCGCTGAAGACGACGACGAGCTGGCGCCTGGCGGGATCCGAAGCGGAGACCAGCGCGACGGCGATGGTGTCGATGAGCGAAGTTCCGCCGGATGCGGTGACCTGCTTCACGGCCCTTCCGACGGCCGCCAGGTCGGCCGTGAAGTCGAACACGCGGCTGATCTGGTGGTTGAAGGTGATGAGCCTGAGGCGATCCTGCCTGGCAAGATCCGCAACCAGCTGCCGCACCGAGGTTCGCAGCTGGTCGAGTAACTCGCCGCTCACGCTGGCGCTGACGTCGAGGGCAACGGTCACATCGATCGGGAGCTTCTCGTAGCTCGCGTCCACGACCTCCTGCGGAACGTCGTTGTCCAGAATCTCGAAGTCGGCGGGCCTCAGACCCGTGATGACGCGGTTTCCGGACCGAACAGACACGTCAACGGTCACGGCGTCGGTCGTGGCGCGGAAGACCGGCTGCTGGCCGGCTGCCATCGCCGTCGAGCCCAGCGCGATCGCGGCCAGCCACGCCGCCCTCATCGCGCGGCCTCGCGCAACGCGGCAATCGCGGCTGGATAGTAACGGTAGTCCGCCTGCCAGTACTGCCACCAGGGATCTGTAGTCTGCGGCTGAGCCGTCAGAACCTGGTCGGCATTCTGTTCGGCAGAAGCCCGTTCGCCGCGCCGAAAGAGGAGCGTCATCAGGCCGACGCGCGGGGCCTGTGCGCCAGGCCAGTTCTCGAGAGCCTGCCGGTAGGACTTCTCCGCCAGATCGGCGCGATCGAGCGCCTCGTGGAAATGGCCGCGAAACAGGAGACCGAGGTAGGCGAGCACCCTGTCGCGCGGTGGCGTGGGCACCGAGTCGAGCAGAGCGAGCGCCTCGGCGTGCCGGCCGAGCCGATGGAGCAGAAAGGCCTGTCTCAGTCGCGCGTCAGGCGCGGAGCTCTCGAACTGCACGGCGGCGTTGTAGATCTGCAGCGCTTCCTCCGCGTGTTCAGGGCCTGGCGTGCCAAGCGGCGAGAACTGGTCCAGCGCGATCGCCCGCGCGAGCAGAAAGCGGGGCTCGCCCGGCCACCGCTTCTGTGCGTTGGTCACGAACCGCAGGGCGACGTCGGGGCGGATGATGCCTTCGACGGAAGTCAGTTCGGCCCAGTACCACAGCCGCTCGAACGCGTCCGCTCCGAGCGGATTGCGGATCAAGGGCTGGTAGCTCTCGAGGAGCGCGATGGCCTCGCCTCGCGCGGCAATCGCGTTGCGGAAGACCGCCTCCGCCACTTCGATCACGAATGCGGCTTCGCGCCGGGGGTTCGCCGGCCACGGGTTGCCCGCGGCGCGGAGGTCGCGGACGAATCGGGCGGGGTCGGGAAGCCGGTTCAATGCGTTCACGGCAGAGTCGTAGTCGCCGCGGTCGTACAGGCTGACGATGGGCTCGATGTCCGGCGGCAACCGGCGCGCGCCCGACGCCCAGATGGGCGCGGCGTTCCTGGCCTCCGCCGGGGGCCCGGTCACACCATAGGCGTATCCGCGGCGCGCGCGAACCACGTAGGACGGCGCCCCGGGCACGCGAACGGTCAGGGCGTGCCACCCCGCGCGCCCGGCGCCTGAAGGCATGAACCGCAGGACGTAACTCTGCCGCACATCTTCGAGGATCCGCTTGAAGATACCGACGGGATCGCTGCCCGTCAGGATGCCTGGCTCGTGCAGCTCGCCTCCCGTCATTCGCGCGATCTCAGCCAGTAGGTCGGGATGTTCCTCCTGGAACGGGATCCAGAAACGCTTCGAAGGCGAGCACCAGCCCATGTTCTGGCATTGAAAGGCCATCAGGCTGCGCACATTCTCGGCGTTGAGGCGGGCGATATGAAGCGTCGCCTCGGATCGCTCCGCGACCGCGCGCAACGCCGGTAGCTCGAGCGCGCTCACCGTATCGATCCCATCCGTAATGGCGATGACGATCTGGCGGCGATTGGCGTCGGTGGGGCGGAGCATCGATGCGGCGAGCGCGTCGTACAGCGCGGTCAGCCCGTTTGCCGTCAGGGGCCGCGGTTCCTGTCGGCCGGTTGGAGGCTGCATCGGGAGGATCTCGTTGACGTAGCTGTCGATGGTGAGGAGCCGGAGACGATCGCCGGGCCTGAGCAGGGATGAGATCGTCCGGACGTCTGACTTCAATTGATCGACGAATCCGGAGGCGCTTCCGCTCGTATCGATGAGGAGCGAGACGTCCAGCGGAACCGCTTCGACGTCGACGATTTCGATTTGCTGGCGGACCCCGTTGTCGAGGAGGACGAAGGCCTTCGCAGTGAGCCCGATCACGGGCCTGCCGCCCGAGCGCACCGAGACGTCCACCGACACCGCGTCGACCTCCGCGCGGAATACCGCCGGCTGGTCTCCGGGCCGAGTCTGGCCATCGGAGGCGAGACCCGATGCGGCCGCTGCAGCGGCGACGAGAAGCACGCGGCCCGTCATGGGTGAATGAGCGCTCGCAACCGCTCCAGCAGCCGCGGCCAGAACCGATCGTCGGCGTCGGCGTAGCCGCGCCAGGGGTCCGCGGGAAGCGGGTAGGCTGCGAATGCGCTCGCGGCCACCGTGTACGCCTCCGCCCGGCGATCCGACTTGAACAGGAACCCTGCAAGGGGAAGCGCCGACGACTGGGCGTTCGGAACGGCCAGGAGCGCGCGGGCGTACGAGCGCATGGCGTCGGCGTCGCGCCCCTTGGACGTCAGCGCCTGGGCGCCGAAGTAGCGCGCGAGGTAAATGAGATACGGCTCGCGCGTCGACGATTCGACGCGCTCGAACCGTTTGAGCGCCTCATCCAGGTTGCCCCGGCGGAAGTGGAGTGCGCCGAGTCGCAGGTTCACTTCGGCGGCGATGTCCTCTTCCTTCTCGAGCTTCTCGAACGCCGCCATCGCAGCGGCAACGCTGGCGGGTTTGACGGACCCAGGCTTCCGCGGCACCTGCGGCCAGGATCGCCACTCCATCGCGATGGCGTACGCAAGCCTGAAGCGGGGCTCGTCCGGGAACCGATCGAGGACGTGCCGAAGGTGATAGATCTCGTCTTGGCTGTTGGCCACCGGTTCGCCAGTCGTCCCGATGAGGAAGTCCGCGTCCTCGGCTCGTTCCGCGACGGCAAGGGCCGCCAGTTGCCAGACGCGCTCGACCGGTCGCGGGGTGGTGTCGCGACTGAACAGCTGGCAGCCCCACTCGATCAGGAGCGGCGGCGGACTCCACTCCAGCACGTCGAGGGCCTGGTAGCCGTCGGGCAGCCATGGCTGCTTGAGCCGCTGGCGCCACTCGTTCCATTCATCCGCCCTCGCGGCTTCCAGCGCAAACGTCGCGGCCGCCAGCTCGCGCCGCTCGCGATCCGTGGTCCCTCCTGCCGTCGTCCACGCAGGCCCGTCCGCCCTCAGCTGCTTGAGCAAATCGCCGAAGTCGATCTTCGTCGCCAGGACGGCGGCGACCGCATCGAACTCGCCGGCCCCGTAGCGATCGAGCAGGTTTGTGACGGAGAGGCGCTGAGCGGATGGTGCCGTGCTCGTCACGCACAGCGCGACAATCATGGGCGGAATGATGGCCCGGAGCGCGGGTACACCGGCGAGTCGGCCAAGCACGGCTTGGAATGTCCGCGGCAATCATAGAGCAAGTCAGCACCGTTGACGCTCCCCCGTCTGGTAGCCATAATCGCCCGCATGTCGCACAAGCCGAGATCCGCGGCGCTCACGGCCGTGCTCACGATGCTCGCCGGCCTCGCCCTCGGAGGCCAGCAGCAGCGCCCTGCTCCGGCGGCGAAGCCACCCTCGCCGGCCGCGGCCCAGACCTTCGCTCCCGACGTACCTGAACCCGGATCGATCGACGCGATCGCGCGCCTGACGACCGACCCGCGATTCGTCAGCCCGTGGGTCGCCTATGTGCCGGATTCGAAGTCGGTTCCCTCTCCCACGAAGTTCCTCGGTCACATCGCCGGGGCCGCGGGCGAGCTGTCGTCGACCGCGAAGATCTACGCGTATGTTCGGGCGCTGGCGGCGGCGACTCCGCGCGTGCGCGTGGAGGTGATCGGCCGATCGGACGAGGGGCGCGACATCCTGCTCGTGGCCGTGGCGGACGAAGAAGGGATCCGGAACCTCTCGGGCCTGAAGGCTGCGACAGCGGCTCTCGCGGATCCACGACGGACATCACCCGAGGAGGCCGAGCGCATCATCCAGTCCGCACGGCCGATCTACTACTTCAACGCCGGCCTGCACTCGACCGAATCGGGCAGTCCGGAAATGGTGATGGAGCTGGCGTATCGCCTCGCCGTGTCCGACCAACCCATGATCCAGGCGATTCGCCGCAGCCTGGTCGTGCTCATCAACCCCGTCTCCGAGCCCGACGGCCGCGATCGCTTCGTCGAGTGGTTCTACCGGTACCTCAAGGGGCGCACGGACTACGAGAACCTGCCCGAGATGTCCCCGCCCTACTGGGGCCACTACGTCTATCACGACAACAATCGCGATACGCACCAGCGGGCGCTCGAATCGACGCGCGCGGTGCAGCGGATGTTCTTCGACTACCACCCGACGGTCGTGCACGACCTGCACGAGTCGATCGCGCTGCTCGAAACCTGGAACGGGACCGGCCCCTGGAATCCCAACCTCGATCCCATCGTCATCAGCGAGTTCATGGAGATGTCGTTCGAGGAGGTGCGCACGGCCGCGGGCTTCGGCATGCCCGGCGTCTGGACGTGGGCGTTCGGCGAAGGGTTCGGCCACCACTACATGGAATCGGTGGCGACCAACCATAATGCCATCGGGCGCGGGTACGAGACGTTCGGCAACGCCACCGCCGAGACCGTGCAGCGCACCATCACCAACCGCAAGTACCTGGGCAGGCCCGTCACCGGCCAGGAGTGGTACCGGCCGCTGCCGCCGCCGCCGCGATTCGCCTGGTCGCTGCGCGACAACACGAACTACATGGAGACGGCGTGCCTCTCGATCCTCTCCTACTCGGCTCGCAACGGAAAGGAGATGCTGCGCAACTTCTATCGCAAGGGCTACAACTCGTGGCAGAAGGGCGTGACGCAGGCACCGTACGCGGTTGCGATTCCGTCGGACCAGGGCGACCCTCGGCGCGTCGCGCAGATGATCGATCTGCTTCGAAGCCAGGGGGTCGAGGTCTCGCGGCTGACCTCGGAGTTGTCCGTGAAGGAGGGCACGTTCCCGATTGGGACGTTTCTCGTCAAGCTCGATCAGCCGTACCGCAACTACGCGGTGGATCTGCTCCTGCCTCAGAAGTTCCCCGCCGACGCCGAGTACAAGCCGTACGACGACATCAGCTGGGCGCTGCCGGTGCACTACGGCCTGAGCGCCGTGCGCGTCGACGATGAATCGGTGAAGAAGGCGCAGGTGGAACGTGTGCCCGGCGGGGACCTCGTTGTGGACGGGCACGTCGGCGGCCAGGGCGACGTCTTCATCATCAAGGACTCGGGCCAGGAGGCGCTGCTCGCCGCGCGAAGCCGCCTCGCCCGTTTTGACGTGTCAATCGCCGAGGCCGCGTTCACGGTCGGCGCCGTCGAGTTTCCGGCGGGATCGTGGATTGTCTCCGCCCAGGCGGGCGTTGCGGCCGTGCTGACGGATGTGGCGCACGAGCTTTCGCTCGACGTGACCGCCGTCGGCTCCATGCCCGAAGTGCGCCTGCACGCGGCGCCGCTCCCACGGCTCGCCGTGTGGCACACGTGGGCCGACACGCAGGATGTCGGCTGGGTTCGCCTCACGCTGGACCGCCAGCGCATCCCGTACACTTACATTCGAGACGATGACATCAAGGCGGGGGGACTGAAGCAGAAGTTCGATGTGATTCTGTACGGGCAGACCGGCCTCTCGCTCGGAGATCAGATTCACGGCATCGATCCGAAGTTCGGCGCGCTGGCCTACACGCGGACTCCGGACTATCCGAGTCACGGCGTGCCCGACGCGTCGGACGACATCACCGGCGGCATCGGCTGGACCGGCATGGCCAACCTGCAGCGATTCCTCGACGAGGGCGGCTTGTTCATCGCGCTCGGCAATGGATCCGCGCTCCCGCTCGAAGGCGGCCTGGTCCGCAGCGTGTCGACTGCTCCCGGCGGTGGAAGCGTATGGACGCCAGGCGCCGAGATCACGGCGAGCTTCACACGTCCCGATCATCCCATCGCGTACGGATACCCACGCACGACGTCGGTCTTTCGCGAAGCCGAAACGACCTACACGGTCCGCCGCACCGACAGGCGGTGGATCGTGATGCAGTGGGGGACGCGCCTGCCCAAGGAGGAGCGCGAGGATGCGGAAGCGATGGCCGCCGCGAAGTCAGCGGAAAAGCCAGCTGAGAAGCCAGTGGAAAAGGGTGCCGGAGCGAGCGGGTCGTCGGAAGACGCCGCCAAGCCGACGCCCATGGTCGTGAGCGGGGGCGCGAAGGGCGAAGATGTGCTCGAGGGGCGGCCGGCGATTCTCGACATGCCGGCAGGCAAGGGTCGAGTGATCGCGTTCAACTTCAATCCCCTGCACCGCGACCTGAACCGATCGGATTATCGATTGCTCTGGAACGCCATCATCAACTGGCAGGCCATCCTGAACGCTCGCGACACGCAGTAGGATTCAATGTAGCAGCCTGAGAGGTTGCCCGATGGTCCGAATTCCCGCCCCGACCCGCCGATCGTTTCTGAAGCACGCCGGCACCGCGGCGGCCGGCGCGATGGTCGCGCTCCACGCCCCGCGCCTCTTCGCGCAGGCTCCCTTCGACATCGTGATTCGCGGTGGCCGCATTCTCGACGGGACCGGCGCACCCGCGTTTGCCGCCGACCTCGCGCTCGTCCGCGACCGCATTGCCGCGATTGGCACGATCGGGGCCGAACAGGGGCGGCGCGCCATTGACGCGACAGGGCTGCACGTCGCGCCGGGCTTCATCGACATCCACACCCACTCGGATGGCGACATCCTGCTCTATCCGACCGCCGACAGCCGCGTGCGTCAAGGGGTCACGACCGAGGTGACCGGGAACTGCGGCGGCTCGGCGGCTCCGCTCGAAGGCGCCGATATCGAGCGCACGAGGCGCGATTGGAAAGACGAGGGCATCGAGGCGAAGTGGTCGAGCGTCGCTTCATACTTCGCCGTGCTGGAGCGAACGGGCATCTCGGTGAACCACGCGATGCTCGTCGGTCAGGGAACGCTGCGCGAGAACGCCATCGGCCTCGTGGACCGGCCGCTGACGGCCACCGAGCTCGATGCCGTATGCCGCGCCGTCGACATTGCGATGGCGGAAGGGGCGATCGGGCTCTCGACGGGCCTCGAGTACGTGCCCGGCCGCTACACGCCGACCGACGAGATCGTCGCGATGGCGCGCGTGGTCGCGCGGCATGGCGGCTTCTACGCGTCGCATATCCGCAACGAGGAAGTCTCGGTGCTCGAGGCCGTCGACGAGGCGATCGCGATCGGGCGGCGGACGGGCTGCCGCGTCCAGATCTCGCACCTCAAGGCGACCGGACGCGGCAACTGGAGCAAGCAGCAGGCGGCACTCGACCTCATCGAATCCGCGCGGAGGGTTGGCGTCGACGTCCTGGCCGACGCGTATCCGTACACGGCGTATTCGACCGGCCTCACGATCCTGCTGCCGGCCGACATGCTCGAGGGCGGCACGCCCGCATTGCTCGAGCGCCTCGCGAAGCCCGCGGAACGGGCGCACGCCCGCGAGTATCTCGCAGGCCAGATCGCACGCGACCCCGGCGAGCCGGCCTTCATCGTGATTACCAGGCTCAAAGCGCCAGAGGACCAGGCGCTTGTCGGGCGCAATCTCGCCGAAATCGGCGAGGCGTGGAAGATCGATCCCTACGAAGCGATCCTCCGCCTGATCGAGAAGGAACAGGGCAACGTGCCATTCATCGGGCACGGCATGAGCGCGGAAAACGTCGAGCGCGTGCTGCGGCACCCGCTGGTAATGGTCGGCTCGGACGGGCGCTCGATGGCGCCTGTCGGACGGGCGGCGCAGTCGCGGCCGCATCCGCGGTCGTACGGCACCTTTGCCCGCGTCCTCGCCTACTACTGCCGGGAACGGCAGATCTTCGATCTGCCCGAAGCCGTTCGCAAGATGACCAGCATGCCGGCGGATCGGATCGGGCTGGCCGATCGCGGGCGCATCGCCGTCGGCAAGCGGGCCGACCTGGTGCTCTTCGATCCCGCGACCGTGAAGGACGAAGCGACCTTCGACACCCCGCATCGCTTCGCGTCGGGCATCTCGCACGTCCTCGTCAACGGGGTGCCCGTCGTCGAACGCGGCCAGCACACGGGTGCGAAGCCCGGCCGCGTCCTGCGGCGATCCTGAGGCTCGCGGGCTGTTCTTCGCGTTCGCCCTGGACCGATGGGAGGCTGGACATGCGTTCGTCGATCGCGCTCTTCGTCGCGATGCTCCTCGTCCCCGTCGCAGCGCACGCCCAGAAACCGCGCGAGCGCGATCTCAACCTGCCGATCGGAGGAACGCCCGGCGCGCTCGACGCCATCACGGACGTCGCCGGCGTCGAGGTCGGCCACACCACGCTCATCTCGGGGAGCGGAAAGCTCGTCGTCGGCACGGGACCCGTGCGCACGGGCGTTACCGTGATCCACCCGCGCGGAAAGGCCAGCCCGGACCCGGTTTTCGCTGCGTGGTCCACGCTCAACGGCAATGGCGAGATGACGGGCACGACGTGGGTCCAGGAGAGCGGGTTGCTGGAGGGTCCGGTGGCGATCACGAACACGCACAGCGTCGGCGTCGTGCGCGACGCGATCATCAAGTGGGAGGTCGGGCAGAAGAACGCGCTGCAGCCATGGTGGCTGCCGGTCGTCGCCGAGACCTACGACGGCGGGCTGAACGACATCAACGGGTTCCACGTGAAGCCGGAACATGTCCTCTCGGCGCTCGACGGCGCCTCGGGCGGCGTTCCGAAGGAGGGCGTGGTCGGCGGCGGAACCGGAATGGTCTGTCACGGATTCAAGGGGGGCATCGGCACGGCCTCGCGAAAGCTCCCCGCCGAGCAGGGCGGCTACACGGTAGGCGTGCTGGTGCAATGCAACTACGGATCGCGGCGCGACCTGCGCATCGCAGGCGTTCCCGTCGGCGAGGAGATACCCGACCTCCTGGCCTGCATCGCGAACAACGACCCGTTCCCGCCTGACGGCCCGCGCCGCCGCTGCGGCCAGCCCCAGGAAGGCGGCGCAGTTGAGGAGCCCGGGGACCAGGGCTCGATCATCGTCGTCGTCGCGACCGACGCGCCGCTCCTGCCGCACCAGCTCAAGCGCGTGGCGACGCGGGTGTCGCTCGGAATCGGGCGGCAAGGCGGCTATGGCGGCAACAGCTCCGGCGATATCTTCATCGCCTTCTCAACGGCCAATCCGCGCGCCTGGTTCAACGACAAGCCGGTGACTGACGTGAAGATGCTGCCGAACGACAGGATCTCGCCACTCTTCCAGGCCACCGCTCAGGCGACCGAGGCGGCGATCACCAACGCGCTGCTGGCGGCCGAGACGACGACCGGCGCGAACGATCTGCGCGTCTATGCGATGCCCGTCGATCGGATGCTGGAGGCGATGAAGAAGTACGGCCGGTGAAGTGATCGTCAGCGCCCGATGTCGTTGAGGTCGATGATGCCAACGTCAAGACCGATCGGAATCGCGTTCGCGGCCGTGTGCGTGCTCGTCGCGCTCGCCGGCAATCGGCACACTTCGGCGCAGGCCCAGGAGAGCACCGACCGGCGAGTCGACGAATTCGTCCGGGCGGAAATGGCGCGCCAGCTTGTTCCCGGCGTGGCCATTGCCATCGTCAAGGGCGGGGCGGTGATGAAGGCGAAGGGGTACGGCCTCGCCAACGTCGAGCACGACGTACCCGTCACGCCGGATACGATCTTCCAGTCGGGATCGCTCGGCAAGCAATTCACATCTGCCGGCGTGATGCTGCAAGTCGAGGCGGGCAAACTCGCTCTCTCCGATCCGATTGTGAAGTTCTTCCCCGAGGCGCCGGAGACGTGGCGCTCGATCACGGTTCGCCACCTCCTCACCCACACGTCGGGGATCCCGGACTACACCGACGGCACCTTCGACTACCGCCGCGACTACACCGAAGAGGAGCTCGCGAAGTTCGCCTACGCGCTGAAGCTCGAGTTTCCGCCCGGTTCGCGATGGAACTACAGCAACACTGGATATGTGCTGCTCGGGATCATCGTCCACAAGGCATCGGGAGGCTTCTACGGCGATGTGCTCGCGGAGTCGCTCTTCAAGCCGCTCGGCATGATGACGACACGCATCATCACGGAAGCGGACATCGTGCCGCACCGGGCGGCCGGCTATCGGCTCGTGAAAGGGGAACTGAAGAACCAGGAGTGGGTCGCACCGCAATTGAACACGACGGCTGACGGGTCGCTGTATTTCTCGATCCGGGATCTGATTGCGTGGGACGCGGGCGTGCGCGGGCGAAAGGTGCTTCGCGAGGAGAGTTGGAAGCAGATCCTCGAACCGGTCACGCTCACGAGCGGGCGCCCCTACCCGTACGGCTTCGGCTGGGGCATCGAGGAGCGCGGCGGCAAGCCGCTTCACGAGCACGGCGGCTCGTGGCAGGGCTTCAAGACGAACTTCGCCCGCTTCCTGGGCGACGACCTGTCCATCATCGTCCTGGCGAATCTCGCGCAGGCGGATCCGGTGGCGTTCTCCGACGGCATCGCGGCGATGCTGAATCCCGCGCTCGCGGTGCCGAAGCCGAAACCAATCGAGGATCGCGAGCCGCGCGTGACGGAGGCCATTCTGCGGCTCCTCGGCCAGGTGCGCGAGGGCACGCTCGCGCCCGAGCAGTTTGCCTACGTGCGGGCCGGGTTCTTCCCGGACGCTCCGCGCCGGTATGCCGTAGAGTTGAAAGCCGCGGGTGCGATTCAGAAGACGGTTCTGCTCGATCGGAAGGAACTCGGGGACGACCGCATCTACCTTTACCAGTTGGTGTGCGCCAACCGCACGCTCGTGCTCCGGGTAGGACTCGCGCCCGACGACCGCGTTGCCGTCTTCGCGCTGCGGAGGGAGTGACGACCCGGCTCACCGTAGGCCGGATCGTCCCTGTCTCGTAGGCCGGATCTTCCGCCTTCGCGGAACGCTTCGGCGGACCGCCGTAGCCTTGGCGGAGGCGGTCAGATCCGGCTGACTCCGCCCCTGCCATTCTCTGCGCAGTGCCCGTTGCCGGATGAATGTCCGGGGCGTAGACTCGACCCGTCACGGCGTCGCGTCGAGCGCGTCGCCTTCTGCCGACCGCCAGACCGCGCGCAACGGTACGACGGCGCTGAGCGTGGGAGGGTCCTGAGATGCGGTTTCTCCGTCTTCGTCGCGTCGCGACCACCGCTCTCCCCCTCGCGTGCCTCACATTCCTGGTCGCGTGCGAGGACAAGCCCATAGCGATGGCGCCTTCGGCTACCGTGACGACCGTCGCGGTCACGGGCCTTCCTGCGACGCTCGATGTCGGCGCCACCGCGGCGCTCAAAGCCACGGCCACCTACTCGGACGGCTCCACGAAGGACTGCACGAGCCTCGCCGCCTGGACCTCCTCGGACGCAACGATCGCCAAGGTGGTGAGCGGCGGCCTGCTCACCGCCGTCGCCCTGGGCGACGCCGTCATCCGCGCGAGCTGCTCCGGCATCGCGGGCAGCGCGAATGTGCGCGTCGCGCCAATTCCGCCGCCTCCGCGGGCGCGTTTGTCCGCGACGTATGCCGATGGCCAGATCGAAGCGCTCTGGAGGGTCATTCCAGTGCTCTTCGACGCGACGCTCTCGACGGGCGCCGGACTCACCTACCGCATCGAGTTCGGGGACGGCGCGATGACGACGAGCGCCACGGCGTCTCATGTCCCGGCCGTGGCCTGGCGTCAGACGACAGTCACCGCGACGCTGACCGTCACGGACAGCCGGGGGCGGGTCGACTCGACGCAAACACCCTACAGAGTCTGGAGCTTCGGCTGGGAGAGCATTGGCATGTGGATCGGATCGCCCGGGCCGATCGTCCTGTACCCTCGCCAGGATTCGGCCGATCCAACGCGGCTGTCGGCCTGGTCGTCGACCTGGAACCGGGACTTCACCGGCGAGGTGGCGACCGACAGAAGCATGCGCCTGGTGTCGACCGATGGCGCGATCGAGCTCACCGGCACGTTCAGCTTCGACGGCACGCACGACGGCGGCCGAGGCTATCTGCGGCTGCATATCCGCGGCGGTCCGGACGACGGGCGAACGCTCGACTTCTACTTCCACGACCCGTACTGAACTTGATCCGGCCTCCCGCGACCGGACTCGCGAGTCCCGACCGCTTCGAGGGCGGGGGGGAGCTTTCGGGACTCGTCGGTCAGATCTTCGAGAGGGTTTCGATATCCGCCTGATCGGCGGGGCGGCCGGTCCGCTTGGAACGGATGAGATCGGTCCTGGACAGGTAAGGAACGCGCACGCCTCCGATTCGGCGCAGCTCACGATTCCGGTACGCGGCGTCGAAGGTGACAGTCCACGCGACCGTGAGGATGTCGACGCGAGGATCGTCGCCGACTATCGTGATGGGCTTGTTGACCAGCTCGGCCGGATCGAGTTCAGCGGCCTTGCGGTACGGCAACTCGGCCAGGCCAGCGCGTGTACCCGGCGCGCCATGTTGGCGGTCACTCGCGGGGCACGAGGACCTGATCCACGTCGCGCGTGGCCCGCACCGATCCGTGGAGGCTCGCGGCGACGCCGCCCGCGAGCGAGGTTCGCCAGCTCACCCGGTGCGGGTTCGGCAGCCGGCAGCACGCGAAGGGAACGCGGTTATCGGTACCAGGGATTGGTCTGGGCACAACGCCACTCTTCAGTCGTGGAATCGAACCGAAGCTCGACGACGGCGTGAAGCGATTCGTGGTCGAGCAGATTCTGCGTCGAATCGGAGACCGTACACGGGCGACGCCGTCCGGTGCGGAACTCGACCTGCTGGTGTTCGTGAACGGCCACCGGATCGGCTTCGAGGTGAAGCGCGCGCCGAGGCTCACAAGTCATGGTGTCAGGGCCAAGAAATCCCTATACAGCTGCTCCGATTCCGCGAGCCTCGCTCCCGCCAGGAGCCGGGAGGCATGGTTGCGTGTAATCCTGGGAGGGTGGCGACGCTTGGCTCGGCGTGCTCGACTCACGCGCCGATTATAGCGCGGCGCCCCGACTCCGAGACCGGGGCGCCACGCCGCCTGCCGCGTCCTACGGCGTTCTCCCTGCATTCAAATCGTTCCAGTTCAGGATCGCATTGAACGCGAGGAAGAAGTTCCCGTGCGTCTCCCAGCGCCAGAACGGGCGATTCGCGAACATCACGACGTGGCCGTTGCCGACCGGCGCGTCGACGACGACGGTCCGGCCTGAGAGAGCTTGTCCTCCCACCAGCCCGCCACTCAGCAACATGTCGTTCGGGTCGGTCGGGAATCGCAGGATCACCCGCGGCCGCATCGCCGCGGCCACAGGAGCGCCGCCGCGCCCGCCTCCGGCCGGCACGAACGCCGCCGCGCCTGGTCCGGCTGCCGCGCCCGCGCTCCGCGCCGGTGGCGTTCCAAGTGTCGCCAGCTGCTCGGGCACGGCATTGGGCGTCAGGTTCATGCCGACGCCCGGAATCGCCGCGCCACCTCGGCCGCCGCCAATCCCACCGCCGCCCGCGTTGAGCACCGGCGCCGAGCTGAAGTAGACCGGAAGCTGATCGTTGTTGAACCCGTACGCGATCGGGCTCTTCCGGTCGGCGAAGATCGCCTTGAGGATCGTGCCCCGCGCCCACAGGTCGGTCGGCTGCTCGACGGAGATGCCGGTCGTGACGCCGTAGTCGGGCAGGATCGTCGAGGTCGAGCCCTCGGTGATGAGCAGGCCGCCCTCCTCGACGAACTTGACGAGGTTGGCGAGGCCCTCGAGCCCCATCCCGCCGCGGATGTCGTCGGTCGAATCCTGCACGCCGAGATTCGGCGTGATGTCGGACTTCTTGTAGGGAATCGGGTTGCCGACCTTCGGCACGCCGTTCACCTGCGACTGCGACGTCCCGCCGACGTGCGGGAAGATGATGACGTCGAACTTCTGCCTGAGGTTGCCCTCGCGCAGCTTCGTGTCGCCGAAATACGTGTAGGGCACCTTGAACTGGTCGAACGCGAGGCGCACCCACCCTTCGTCCTGCGTGCGCTGCCAGGAGTGGACGTAGCCGATCCGCGGCGCCTCCAGGTCGTGCGTCTTGACCGCCGGCGCCTGGGCCATGGCGTACCCGGTCAGGCCAAGGTCTCTGAGCACCGGATCGATCTTCGCCGCGTCCGCGTTCGCGATGACGAACGCGCCCGCCTCGTAGTGCCGGCCGCCCGCGTCGAACGGCTCTTCGGCGGCTGACATCTTCACGTCCTTCAGCGCGAACCGGAACGTCACCAGCTTGTTGTCGACGTTGTGCTCGACAACGACCACGCTGCCGGTGCCCGAGATCCCACCGGCTGGCTTCACGTCCGCGGCGACGAGCGTCATCGGCTGATCGAGAATGGTCTTGTCGTCGATCTTCTTCACCTCGACGTTGCGGAGCAGCGTCGCGCTCCACCCGGTGTCGTCGTAGGGCGACGGGTTCGCCGGCGGATAGAACTGCGTGCCGAGGAGCGTCTTGACGAGGACGCTGTAGGGCTGGTCCATCCGGACGACGTAGTCACCCGCAGCCACCGCGACGCCACCCGCCTTGAACGGCGCGTTGGCGGTATGGACTTCGGCGCCCTGCGTCCGCAGCATGTTCACCGTCGCGACGGCCTCACCGCGCCGGTACTGGCCGGCGGGAATCACCCACCCGAAGGGCGCCTCGGTCTTCCCGCGCTCGACCGACCGCTTGCCCTTCAGGTAGTAGTTCTCGAGCACCGTCGCCTTGTTCTTCGCCACGTAGTCGAGCGCGAACAGCACGCCGCTCTCTTCCATGTTGGTGTTGTTCCGCGGCCCCCACTTGATCGTCTCGAGCGGCGGGTTCGGCCGGTACCATTCGCGGCTCGTCTGCGTCGGGCCGAGGCGCACTTCCTGGTTCTGCGGCCCGTAGCTCTGCGTCTCGTAGAAACGGCCGATCGAGTTGCGCGTGTTCGCGATGAAGAACAGGTAGTTCGGCACCCAGCCGTCGTAGAACCCGCCTGTCCACACGCCGGGCACGCCGCGCTTGGTCATCTCGCTCACTTCGTACTTCGCGAGCATCCACCATTCGTCGACGACCAGCGGATCGAGGTTCGGGTTGTACGGCCCGGCCCCGGTCGAGGTGTAGAGGTAGGGAATCGACTCGTGCAGGTCGTGCAGCACCTGCGGCTTCCACTCGAGGAAGCTCCGGAGGATGTGCTGGGTCAGCTTGAGGCCGATGCCGATCCCGTCGCGGTTGTTGTCGTGCGCGACGTAATTGCCCCACCAGATGAGCGGGATCTGCACGCCGGTCTTCTTCCGGTAGTTGAGGTTGTCGACGATCTTCTCGCGGCCGTCCACCTCGAGCACCGGCGTCAGCGCGACAATCACGTTGTTCCTGATGTTCTGGATGAAGGGCGTCTCCTCGACCGCGAGGCGGTAGGCCAGTTCCATCTCCATCTCGGCGGCGCCGGTCTCGCCGGTGTGCAGGTTGCCGGTGGCCCAGTAGATCGGCTTGCCCTTCGCGATGAGCGCCTTCGCCTGCTCAGCGGTCAGCTTGCGCGGGTCGCTCAGGTCGTTGGTGATCTTTTTGTAGGTGTCGAGCGCCTTGATCGTGGCTTCGTCGGCGACGAACACCATGATCATGTCGCGCCCTTCGTCGCTCTTGCCGATCCTGAAGAGCTTCACGCGCGGCGACGCCTTCTCGAGCGCCTCCATGTAGCGGACGATGTCCTTGTAGTAGGTGAGCTCGTCGGGGGTGCCGGGGATACGGCCAAGGACCTTCAGCGGCGAGGGCACCTTGTCCGAAAGCGGCATGTGATCGACCAGTTCCGTGGTGATCCGCGGATCCTGGGTGTACTCCTTGATGAGCTTCGTGTAGGCCTCGTCGAGCTTCTGGGGCGCGGCGGGCTTCTTCGTCTGCGCCTGCATCGGCAGCGTGGCGACAGCGACGGCGATCGCCACGGCGAGCAGCACGCGCATTCGGAAATTCCGTCGGGTAGCCGCAATCATGATCGGAGAGCCTCCTTGCATGTCGGGGAATGGACGAGACTAGAGTGGTTTTTTCGTGGCCCGGCGCTTTCGGCGCGGACGCGCACGGGAATGCAGCATCTTGAAGCCGTCCTCGCCGCCAATCTCGAGCAGGGGTTGCGTCGGATCCTTCAGCACGTTGAAAAACTGGCCGTCGTGCGTGCGGGCGTAGATCTCGGTACCGTCGGTGAGCAGGGTAAGCGGTCCCTCGCCGCCGGTCGCCTCGACGAGCCGGACCCCGAAGTGCTCGCGCAGCGTGTCGATGAGCTGCCGGATCCGCGCGACGGTGAACCCCTTGCGGCGCAGGTCGGCCAGCACGAACAATTCGAGCAGATCCGTTGGCGTGTAGCGCCGTTCCGTGAATCCGCCGGCCTCGGTCCGGCGCGGCGCGATGGCCGCGTGGAGCAGGTGATGGTGGTCCCACCACTCGAGCTGCCGCGCGGTCAGCCCGGTCAACGTCACGACCTCACGCGAGGCGTAGTACTTTTTCAGCTGCATCAGCGGCTCTTCGGTTGGAGGTTCGGATCACCGTCGCGAATCTCGAAGACCCTTGTCGTCTTCTTGACCGCCGACATCACCACGAACGCGGCCGCACACACGATGGCGGCCCAGAGCCACGCCGGATCGGCCTCGAGCCGGCCCGCGCGCGCGGATTCCTGCACCGCGTCGAGCGCCAACGCTCCGGCCGCGATAACCATCAACCCGTGGAACTCGTGGCGAAGGACCTTCCGCCAGGAGAACGGCAACGACGCCGCGACGTAACTGCCGAGACGGGGAACGAGGGCGGGAACCTTCTCCGCCCAGCGGCGGAAGTCCTCTCCGAAGCGCTCCTCCAGGAACGCCTCCTCGCGGCCCGCGATCCGCTCGTAGTAGCAGAGCGTCGCCAGCACGAGAATCACCGGCAGGTACCAGACGCCGGGAAAGAGCGCGAGGCCGAGTCCCATCAACCCGTTGCCGACATACAGCGGATGGCGCACAACCGAGTAGAGGCCGCTCGTTCGAAGCTCGGATGCTCTCGGGTTGACCGTGCTGCGCTCCGAGGTGCCGCTCGGAGCGGTCCCGACCGCCCAGGCCCGGAACGCGAGACCGGCAAGGGCCACCAGGACGCTCAGGGCTTCCCAGGCCCGCTCAACGGAACGCGTCAGGAACGGCGACGGGGTCGTCAGGACGCCAATCAGGAGGACCGGTATCATCAGGATCGGGAAGTAGCTCCTCCACCTGAACAAACGGTCACCGTCGGCGAGAAACTGGTCGAGAATCCGCATTGCGCACCCAATTCTGAGGGTGGAGTGGCTGGAATGCAAACCTGCGGCTGGATTTCGCTGACCTTGGCCGGCTGTGGTGCCGATAGGACGGTTGTCTCCCGAGGGAAACAGCGGTTTCCGGCTCCGAGGGCCCGCTCGACCGCCAAGCCCGCGGATCGAAAGGGATTACTGGAAAGCGCCGAGGGCATGGCATTTGCTGGGTAAGGGTGGGGTCAGGAGGCAGGAGATGTTCTCGAAGCCAGCGGCGATTGCACTTGTTGCCGGGGCCTGCGTGATTTCGGCTGTCGCCGGGGCCTATATCGCTCTAGAAACCGGAGCATTGCGCGGCGCCTCCCAGTCGCAGACCACCTCGGCCGGTACTCCGGCCAGTCAGAACCAGCCTTCCGCTTCACCGGTCGAGTCCGCAGCCCCGTTGCCGCCCGTTCGGCCGGCGGAGGGTGCTTCTCTGTCAGCCGAGGCTGGGAAGGACGCCTCCGTACCGAGCTCGCTGCCAGAGGGCGAAACCGTGAGCCGCCCGTCCAGCGCCCGGGCGAAGACGGTTCCGCTGACGAAGTCCGACCGCGCGAAGGCGGCCGACGGTGGACCGCAGCCTGCGGCGGCGCCCGAGATCAAGCCGGGTGGCGCCGACAGGGAGCTGAGCCCCCCGATCGCGCAGCCGCCTGTTACCCAGCAGCCCCCCGCCATCCCGGTCACGGGTCCGCCGGCTGCTGCCGAGGCGGTCTCGCAAGAGCGCGCGCCGATGATCGAGGAGCTCGTGGTCCCATCTGATGCCGTGCTGGGGCTTCAGATCGAAACGACGATCAGCTCCGAGCGGGCGAAGGTCGAGGACCAGGTCGAAGCCCGGGTCGTGCGGATGGTGCTCGTCGGCGGGCGCGTGGCGATTCCCGAGGGCACGAGGGTCGTCGGCTCGGTGACCCACCTCGAGCGCGGCGGCAAGGTG
This sequence comes from uncultured Acidobacteriota bacterium, assembly GCA_963695795.1. Taxonomy (GTDB): domain Bacteria; phylum Acidobacteriota; class Vicinamibacteria; order Vicinamibacterales; family JAKQTR01; genus CAVOHU01. The sequence goes on from CAVOHU010000008.1 coordinate 386,792, forward strand.
AAGGGCCAGGCAAAGCTCACCGTGAGATTCCACACGCTCGTGCTGGCGGACGGGACGCTCGTGCAGATCAAGACCGACCCGGTGTTCCGCGACGGCGTGGAGCCCGGCAAGGGCGCCGCGCAGAAGATCGGCGGGGCGGCGATCGGCGGCGCGCTGCTCGGGGCGCTCCTCGGCGGCGGCAAGGGCGCGGCGATCGGCGGCGCGATCGGCGCGGCCGGCGGAACGGCCGCGACCATGTCGAGCGACCGGAGCGAAGCCGTTCTCCAAGCTGGCACCGCCATCACCGTGCGCCTGCTGTCGCCGGTGTCGATCGTGGTAGATAGATAGGCTTCAGGCTACAGGATATTCCGTCCGGACCCCCGGCTTCAGGCTCCGGGCTACAGGCCGCGCACGCAGCGCTATGCCTGTCCTCCAGGCGTCGTCCAATCCGTCCAATCTCGATCGTGTCACTCCCTCGTCTGCGTGACTGCGCTCAAGGCCTGAAGCCCGGAGCCTGAAGCCTGAGGCCTGTCGCCCGTCCGAGCGGCGCTACAATCAATGGGCACTGTACGATCTGTTTCATCTGGAGAGCCCATGGAATCATCCGCGCCGCCCGCCTCTCCCCTCGGCGACATGGATCCCGACGCCTTCCGCCATTACGCTCACGACATCGTCGAGTGGATCGCCCGGTACATGGAGCAGGTCGATCGCTACCCGGTGCTCGCCCGCGTGAAGCCGGGCGACATCCGCAACGCGCTCCCGCGGCAGGCCCCGGACGCCGGCGAGGATTTCGAGAAGGTTCTCCAGGATTTCGATCGCCTGCTCATGCCCGGGATCACGCACTGGAATCACCCGGGCTTCTTCGGATACTTCGCGATCTCCGCGAGCGGACCTGGCATCCTCGCGGACCTTCTCGCGTCCGCGCTGAACGCGCAGGCCATGCTGTGGCGCACCTCACCCACGGCGACCGAGCTCGAGGAGGTGGCGCTCGGCTGGCTGCGCCAGCTCATCGGCCTGCCGGGCTCGTTCGAGGGCGTGATCTACGACACCGCGTCCATCTCGACGCTCCATGCGCTCGCGGCCGCGCGCGAGGCGGCCATTCCGTCGGTCCGGCGCCAGGGTCTCGCCGGGCGTTCCGGCCTGTCGCCGGTGCGGGTCTACTGCTCGGAGCAGGCACATTCGTCGATCGACAAGTCCGTGATGCTGCTCGGCCTCGGGCATGAATCGCTGCGGAAGATCCCCGTCGACGAGGCGTTCCGCATGCGTCCCGATGCGCTTCGCGCCGCTATCGCCGAAGACCGGCGCGACGGGCGGCTGCCGATTGCCGTCGTCGCGACCGTCGGCACGACCTCGACGACCAGCGTGGACCCGGTGGAGGAGATCGCGGGAATCTGCGAGTCCGAGCGACTGTGGCTGCACGTCGACGCCGCCTACGCCGGCGCCGCAGCGATGCTCGAGGAGCACCGTCACATTCTCGCCGGCGCCGACCGGGCCGATTCGCTCGTCGTCAATCCGCACAAGTGGATCTTCACGCCGTTCGATCTGAGCGCGTTCTACTGCCGGCGAATGGACACGCTCCGCGCGGCGTTTTCGCTGACGCCGGAGTACCTGCGGACGCCCGATGGCGCCAACAACCTGATGGACACCGGCATTCAGCTCGGGCGGCGGTTCCGATCGCTGAAGCTGTGGATGATCCTGCGCTTCTTCGGCGCCGATGGCATTCGGGCGCGCCTGCGCGAGCACATCGCGCTCGGGCAGCGATTCGCGTCATGGGTCGACGCGCACCCTGATTTCGAACGCATGGCGCCATCGCCGTTCAGCGTGGTCTGCTTCCGCGCGAACCCGGCCGCGAGGAACCTGCCGGATGCCGACCTGAACGCGCTCAACGAGCGCCTGATGAAGCTCGTCAACGACACGGGCGAGGTGTTCATCTCCCACACGGCGCTCCACGGCAGAGTCTCGCTCCGCCTCGCCATCGGCAACATCCGCACCACGGAGCACCACGTCGCACGCGCCTGGGAGATCCTGCAGGAGCAGCTGCCGAAGGCGCTGCAGGCTGACAGGTAGCAGTCAATTCCCTCACCAATATCGCCCGTTCGGGGCGGATGCACGTGCTCTGCGATCTGGCTGTCGCCGCGCGGTCCCGCTCGCGCTCGCCGGCAAAACGCATCTCCAGGGTGCTGTCGGCGGAAGCGGTGGGTCCCCAACCCACCGGCGATTTCGGCCCTCACGGTGCGGTTTGCATGCATCGGAATCGGCTTGCTCGCAGGGCTCGCTTCGCGACCGCTCGGCGTGGCGGATGACAGCGCACCGCGGATCGGCTGCCGCCGCAGCGAATGCGGTAACCGCAGCCGAACCGCCACTCGTAGTTGACGAGTGATCCGGCCTGGAGCCTGAAGCCTGGAGCCTGAAGCCCGGCTGTTGTCCGTTTCCGGACACCCCTCGCCCGCGGGCGGACGAAGGCCCTCCGAGGTGCCCAAGAACCCGCACATAAGCCCCTGTGCTCGCGGCACGCTCCTTGCGGAGGCCGGCGCGGAGGCCCTGTTTGGATCAACCGCTCGATGACCGGTTCGTCAGGCAACGCAACGTGCGCCGGCTGCTCACGGGCGGCGGGATCGTTGCGGCGCTCGCCGTCGGCATCTTCTGGCTGCCCGGGCTGGTCAGTCCATCGGTCAAGCGCTCGACGGTCCGCCTGTCGGTCGTCGATCTCGGCCCGCTCGACGCGTCCATCTCGGCAACCGGGACGGTCGTGCCCGAGGTCGAGCTCGTGCTGTCGAGCCCGGTCGACGCGCGCGTGCTTCGCGTGCTCAAGCGCGCCGGCACCACCGTGCGGGCGGGCGAGCCGATCATCCAGCTCGACGTGAGCGAGTCGGTCCTGGCCGCGGAGAAGCTGGCCGGCGACCTCGCGATCAAGTCGAACCTGCAGACCCGCGCCACGCTCTCGCTCCAGAACACCGTGGCGGATCTGTCGAGCCAGGTCGAGATCAAGAAGCTCCAGCTCGAGTCGTTCCGGATTCAGCACGAGCGCAACCAGCAGCTCTTCAAGGAAGGTCTCGTCTCCGAGGAGCAGGTGCGCCAGTCGGAGGTCGCCGAAACGCAGGCCGCCATCGAGCTGAAGCGCCTCGAGCAGGCCCGTCAGAACGCCGAGGCAGCCAACCGCGCCGAGCTCGCCGGGCTCGGCCTCGAGATGGACAAGCTCCGGAAAGACAGCGTGGAGGCGCGCAGGACGTTGGACCTGGCGACCGCGCGCGCCGCTCGCGACGGGGTCGTGACCTGGACGGTCACGGAGGAGGGCGGCCTGGTTCGCAAGGGCGACGTGATTGCGAGGATCGCCGACCTGACTTCGTTCCGCGTCGACGCCTCCGTCTCCGACGTCTACGCGAACCGCCTGACGCTCGGCCAGCCCGTCGTGGTCCGCGTGGACGACAAGTCTCTGGACGGCTCGATCGCCAACATTCTCCCGACGGTCCAGAACAGCTCGGTGACCGTGGCGATTGCGCTGCGGGATCGCTCGAGCGCGCTGCTCCGCTCGAACATGCGCGTCGACGTCTCGATTGTCGCCGGCCATCGCGATCGCGTGCTGCGCGTTGCCAAGGGTCCGTCGACGAGCGGGGAGGGCGTGCAGCAGGTGTTCGTCGTACGGGGCGATCGGGCGGTACGGATCCCGCTCCGGTTCGGCCTGTCGGGCTACGACCAGGTCGAGGTCGTGGAAGGCGTCGCCGCGGGCGACACGGTCATCGTGTCGGATATGAGCGACTACTCGCACCTGAAGGAAATCCGCGTGCGATAGGCGCGCAACGCCTCGCACCCAGGACGGAACATCGGGATGCTCAAGAACTACCTGAAGACAGCGCTGACCGTCTTGCGGCGACGGCCGTTCTTCACGGCCGTGAGCCTGTTCGGCATCAGCTTCACGCTCGTTGTGCTGATGGTCGCCTCCGCGATGATGGACCACGTGTTCGCGCCCTACCCGCCGGAGGTTCGCCAGAACCGGACGCTGGGGATCTACAGGTCCAAGATGACGGGCCCTCACTCGACCACCGGCGGAATGGCCGGATATGCCACGCTCGACAAGTACGCGCGAAACCTGCCGGGCGTCGAGCGGATGTCGATTTCGACTGCGCCCTCCACGGTGTACTCGTATCTCGGAGGCAGCCGGATCAAGTCGCTGATTCGCCGGACCGACGCGGACTTCTGGCGCATCCTGGATTTCCAGTTCGTCGAGGGGGGGCCGTTCACCGATCAGGATGTCGCCAACGGTTCGTTCGTCGCCGTCATCAACCTGGCGACGCGCGACCGGTTCTTCGGCGGAGCGTCGGCAATCGGCCGGACGATCGAGGCCGACGGGCAGACGTTCCGGGTCATCGGCGTGGTGCCCAACGTCCCGATCGTGCGGATGGCGGCGACCTCCGACGTCTGGGCGCCGCTCTCCACGGCGAAATCGGACGCCTTCAAGCGGCAACTGGTCGGAGGGTGCGTCGGACTGCTGCTCGCTCGAAGCGCGGCCGACTTTCCCGCCATCAAGTCGGAGCTCGAATCGCGCCTGCTCAGGGCCGAGCTCCCGGATCCCAAGACCTACGACCAGCTGATCGCCCCGGCCGAGTCGTTCTTCGATTCGATGTCCGGGCAGTTGTTCACGGGGCGGACCGAGCGGGAAAGCCATTCCGAGCGTCTCTGGGCCGCTATCCTCATCATCATCGTCCTCTTCACGCTGCTGCCCACCGTCAATCTCGTGAACCTGAATGTCAGCCGCATCATGGAACGCACGTCCGAAATCGGCGTCCGGAAGGCGTTTGGCGCCTCGTCGAGGACGCTGGTCGTGCAGTTCGTCGTCGAGAACCTGGTGCTGACGCTCGCGGGCGGCCTGCTGGGCCTCCTCGCATCAGCGCTGGTGCTGCGCGTCCTGAACGCCAGTGAGCTCATCCCGTACGCTCAGTTCCAGCTGAACCTGCGCGTGTTCGCCTACGCCCTCCTGCTGGCCCTGTTCTTCGGCCTGATGTCGGGCGCGTATCCCTCGTGGCGCATGTCCCGGCTGCACCCGGTGCGGGCGTTGAAGGGAGGGGCACGATGACGCTGCACCTGCTGAAACTCATCTGGCACCGCAAGCGGACCAACCTCCTCATCATGGTGGAGGTGTTCCTGTCGTTCCTGGTGCTCGTCGCCGTTGTCACGCTGGCCGTGTTCTACGCGGACAACTACCGCAAGCCCCTCGGGTTCGCGGTCGAGAACGTCTGGACGGTCGAGGTTGAGACGCACACGGTCGAATCGCGGAGATCCGAGACGGTCGGAGGCGACCTCCGCCTCAGTCGCCCGCCGACCGGGGCGGAGCAGCTCGCGCGGTTCGACGGTCTGCTCCGCGTGCTCCGTGATCAACCCGGCGTCGTGGCGGATGCCGCCTGCCTGGTGCTTCCCTACGGTGACTCCTCGCGGACCTCGGGCGAGGACATCAACGGACGTCCGACGGAGTACGGCGTCAACGTGGCATCCGACGACTTCGCGCAGGTCTTCCGGATGGAACTGCTCGGAGGGCGCTGGTTCGATCGGACCGATGATGCCGCTGCCGGCATCAGGCCGGTCGTGATCAATCAGCGGCTTGCGAGGGAAATCTTCGGCGACCGCGATGCCGTTGGCCAGACGATTCCCCGCGACCGGTCGCCCCGGGATGCCGAAGAGGCCAGGCGGAATCCGCCCTCCCGCGTCGTGGGCGTCATCCGGGACTTCCGCAAGGACGGCGAGTACTCGCCGGCGGGCAACTTCCTGTTCGAGCGGTTCCGCTTTGCTTCACCTGAAGCAGACTCCGACGCGCCCAACGCCCTCGTGCTGCGGGTCACGCCCGGGCTGCAGGCCGGCCAGTTCGAGGAGCAGATCATGAAGCGCCTTCGGGCCGCTGCGCCGGACTGGTCGTTCAAGATCGAGCCGCTTTCGCAATCCCGTGAGACGGCCCTGCGATTCTGGCTCGGGCCGGTCGTCGGTGCCGGTGTCATCGCGGGCTTCCTGCTGGTGATGGTCGCCATGGGACTCACCGGCGTGTTGTGGCTCAACGTGACCCAGCGGACACGCGAGATCGGACTGCGCCGCGCGAAGGGCGCCACCATTGGGAACATCCAACGCCAGATTGTGGCCGAGGTCATGGTGATGGCGTCGCTGGCCCTCGTGCTGGGGATGGCTGTCGTCGCCCAGTTTCCACTCCTGGATCTGGTCGGCGTGATCAGCACGAAGGTGTACGCCGCCAGCCTCGCGATTTCGGTGGCCTGTATTGTCCTCTTGGGCCTCGGTTGTGCGTGGGCGCCGAGCCGGCTGGCAAGCCGCGTCGTGCCCGCAGAGGCGTTGCGATACGAATGAAGCACCCGGAACGGTGGGAGACGAGTTGATGGACACCATGATCAGGCTGGAAAGCATCGACAAGGTTTATCGGACCGAACGGATCGAGACGGTCGCGCTCAGTGCGATCACGCTCGACGTAGGCAAGGGCGAGTTCGTCTCGGTCATGGGACCGTCGGGCTGCGGCAAGACGACGCTGCTCAACGTGATGGGCCTGCTCGACGAGCCGACGCGCGGGAAGGTCCACCTGAACGGTTCCGCGATCGGGTCGTATCGGCGACCGGGCCCTGGCGCGCATCCGGAACAGGGAAATCGGGTTCATCTTCCAGACCTTCCACCTGATCCCCGACCTGCCGGTGCTCGACAACGTCGAAATCCCGCTGCTCTACCGGTCCGTGTCCAACTCCGAACGCCGGAGTCGCGCGAAGGCGGCGCTCGAACGCGTCGGCCTCAGCGCCCGCACGCATCACTTCCCGTCGCAGCTCTCGGGCGGCCAGCAGCAGCGCGTGGCGATCGCCCGCGCGATTGTCGGCGACCCGCGCATCCTGCTCGCCGACGAGCCGACGGGGAACCTCGACAGCCAGATGGGCGACGAGATCATGGGCATCCTCGAAGGGCTCAGGCGGGAGTCGGGAACGACCATCGTCATGGTGACGCACGACCAGCGGCTGGCCGAGCGGACCGAGCGGACCATCCGGCTCTTCGACGGCAGACAGGTGCACTGAGACGAGATTCGCCATGTTGAAGAACTACCTGCAAAGCTGGCCTGGCGGGTGCTCGCGGCGCCGGCGTTCTTCACGCTGACGAGCCTGTTCGGCATCAGCTTCACGCTCGTCGTGCTGATGGTCGCCGACCGCGCTCCTGGACCACGTCTTCGCGCCCGATGGCGCCCGAGGTCCGGCAGGACCGCACGCTCGGCATCTTCCGCGCGCGGTTCGTCGGCCCGCACTCGGAGTGGACCAGCGCCGCCGGCTACCGGCTGCTCGATCGCTACGCCCGGAACCTCCCTGGCGTCGAGCGGATGGGCATCGTGAGCGCACCCGGCGACGGTGCTACTCGTACCTCGGCGGCGGTCGCGTCGAGTCCTGACCATGCGCCGCACCGACGCGGAGTACTGGCGCATCCTCGCAGTTCACGTTCCTCGAGGGCGGCCCGTTCACCGACCAGGACGTCGTCGAACGGTTCGTTCGTGGCGGTCATCAACGCCGCGACTCGCGACCGTTTCTTCGGCAGGCACGCCGGCGCTCGGACGTCCATCGAGGTCGACGGCCAGCGCTTCCGGGTGATCGGCGTGTCGCCGAACGTGCCGGACGAGCCGCATCGTCTCGTCCGGCGACATCTACGTCCCGCTCACGACCGCCAAGACCGATGCGTACAAGACAGGAACTGCTCGGCGACTGCTTCGGCCTGCTGCTCGCGAGGAGCGCTGCTGACATTCCGGCCATCAAGGCGGAGCTCGCGTCGCGCCTGACGTCGGTCGAGATGCCGGACCGCGAGTACGACCAGCTTCTATGCGCCTGCCGAGACGCTACTTCGAGTCGGTCGCCGGGAGGCAGTTCGGCAACAGGAATGACGATGCGAAGCCATCCGGAGCGCCTCTGGGCGCGCGATGGTCCTCGTCGGACTCCTGTTCCTGCTGCTGCCGACGGTGAACCTCGTCAACCTGAACGTCAGCCGGATCATGGAACGGGCCTCGGAGATTGGCGTCCGCAAGGCGTTCGGCGCCTCGTCGCGGACGCTCGTCGCCCAGTTCGTCATCGAGAACCTCGTGCTGACGCTCATCGGCGGCCTCGTCGGCTTCGTGCTCTCGGCGCTCGTGCTTCGCGCGATCACCGCAGCCGGGTTGATCCCCTACGCGCAGTTCGCCATGAACTTCCGCGTGTTCCTGTACGGCATCGGCCTCGTCGGTGCTCTTCGGCCTGCTCTCCGGCGTGTACCCCGCCTGGCGGATGTCGCGGCTCCACCCGGTCGCGGCGCTGAGAGGAGCCTCGCGATGATCCGCCACCTGCTCAAGCATCGTCTGGAACCGCGCCGCACGAACCTGCTGATCGCGATCGAGATCTTCCTCTCGTTCCTCGTGCTGGCCGACGGTCGTCACGCTTGGCCTGTTCCTGCGTCGACAACTATCGCCAGCCGCTCGGATTCGGCTACGAGGACACTGGTCGGTGCGGCTCGACATGCACTCCGCCGGAGATGGAGATGGCGGAGGGGCGCCAGCGCTGCCGTTCGAACAGACGCCGGCGGGCCAACGGGCTGCGTGTGGCGACGCTGCTGCGGCTGCTTCGCGAGCTGCCCGAGGTGGTCGCGGCGACCTCGCGATGAACGCGCCGTACGGCAGGAGCTCCTGGACCTCGGGGATCGACGTCGGCGGACGCGAGTACCGACTACGGCGCCAACGAGGCCGACGACGAGTTCGCCAGGACGATTCAGCTGCAGGTGACCGCAGGGGCGCTGGTTCAGTTCGGCAGACGACGGCGCCGGATGGCGAGCCCATCGTCATCAACGAGCGACTCGCGCGGGAGATGTTCGGCGATCGAGGATCCGGTCGGCCGCGTTGTCGACCGAGGATCCGCCGAAGATCGAGATGCGACAGAAGCCGGTCCCGATGCGGATCGTCGGCGTCATCCGCGACTTCCGGAAGGACGGCGAGTTCGAGCCGGCGCCCAACTTCGCCTTCTTCCGAAACAACCTCGATGATTCGGTGACCTCGCCCCGCGTCCCGCGATGGCTCCTCGTGCAGGCCCAGAGCAGGCGCCGCGCGCCGAGTTCGAAGAGCAGATGGTCAGGCGTCTGCAGCAGGCCGCGCCGGACTGGTCGTTCCGGCGCCGAGCCGCTGACGCAGGGCGCGCGCGCGGGTCCTGCGCTCGTACTCGCCCGCGGTCACCGCCAGCGCGCTCATTGCGGTGTTCCTGCTCTTCATGGTGACACTGGGCCTGACCGGCGTGCTGTGGCAGACCGTGACGCAGCGGACGCGCGAGATCGGCCTGCGGCGAGCCAAGGGCGCCACGATTGCCGAACATCAGACGCCAGATGCTGGGCGAGGTGCGTCGTGATGACCTCGATCGCCGTCGTAGCGGGCGTCGCGATCGTCGTGCAGTTCCCGCTGCTGAAGCTCGTCGGCGTCGGCGCACCGGCGTGTACGCGGTCAGCCTTGTGATTTCGGTGGCGGCAATCTATCTTCTGAGCATCGGCTGCGCGTGGGCGCCGAGCCGGCTCGCGAGCAGCGTGGCGCCGGCCGAGGCGCTGCGGTACGAGTAAACCCCTGGCTTCAGGCTCGGGCTTCGGGCCGTGCTGCAATGGCCAGTCACTTGATGGCGTGACGCTGGTAGGCCTGTAGCCTCTAGCCTGAAGCCGACGGGCGATAGCTGGTTGAGATGATCCTCCTCGTCGACGACGACCCGTCGATCACCGCGTCGCTGACGCTGCTGCTCAAGCAGAGCGGGTACGTGTCGGCGTCGGCCGCGACGCCGGAGGAGGCGATCGCGCTTGCCGCGCGGCCCGAGTGCCGGCTCGTGATCCAGGACATGAACTTCTCGCGTGCGACGAGCGGCGACGAAGGACTCGATCTGCTCGCGCGTCTCAAGGGCGGGCGGCCCGAGCTTCCCGTCATCCTGCTTACCGCGTGGGGATCGATCTCGCTGGCCGTCGCGGGCATGAAGGCGGGCGCCGCCGACTTCGTGACCAAGCCGTGGTCCAACGAGCAGCTGCTGCAATCGGTCGAGACGACGCTCGGCCTGGCGCGGTCCGTGGCGACATCAGCCGCCGAGCCCGCGCTTTCGCGCGAGGAGCTCGACTCGCGCTACGACTTCGGCGAGGTCATCGGTTCCGATCCGCGCCTGCTCGGCATCCTGCAGATCGCCGGGCGCGTCGCGCCGACCGACGCGTCGGTGCTCGTCACCGGCGAGAGCGGGACGGGCAAGGAGCTCATCGCCGAGGCCCTGCATCGCAACAGCCGGCGGCGCGGCGGGCCGTTCGTGAAGGTGAACCTCGGCGGCATCTCGTCGAGCCTCTTCGAGAGCGAGATGTTCGGCCACGTGCGCGGGGCCTTCACCGACGCGCGGTCCGACCGGAAGGGCCGCTTCGAGGTCGCGCACGGCGGCACGATCTTCCTCGACGAGATCGGCGAGCTCGACGCGGGCTCGCAGGTGAAGATGCTGCGCGTGCTGCAGGACCGCACCTACGAGGTGCTCGGGTCCAGCCAGACCCGCACGGTCGAGGTCCGCGTCGTCACCGCGACCAACCGCAGCCTCGGCGAGCTGGTCGAGCGCGGCGAGTTCCGCGAGGACCTGCTCTACCGCATCAACCTCATCACGCTGCACCTGCCGCCGCTGCGCGAGCGGCCCGACGACATCCCGTGCTGGCGGCGCGGTTCGTGCAGACGGTCGGTCATTCGTACGGCGCGGGAGCAGCTCGCCATCAGCCCGCCTGCGGTCGCGTGGCTCCGCCGCCAGGTCTGGCCGGGCAACATCCGCCAGCTCCGCCAGTGGATCGAGCGCGCGTCGCTCGTCGGGCACCACGACGTGCTCGACGTCGACGACTTCGAGCTCGTCGCCGAGATGGAGCGGGCCGACACGAGTCGCGACGTCCTGCCGCCGGTCGGCAGCATGACGATGGACGAGATCGAGAAGGCGATGATCGTGAAGTCGCTGAAGTACCACGGCGGGAACATCAGCCGCGTCGCCGAGTCGCTCGGCCTGAGCCGCGCCGCGCTCTACCGCCGCTTCGAGAAGTACGGGCTCTCCGTGTGAAGCTGCGCCGCCGCTTCATCGTCTACCTCCTCGTCATCCACGCGCTGATGGCGACGGTCGCTGTCTTCCTGCTGCAGCAGAACCGCCTGTGGCTCATCGCCGTCGAGGCCGTGTTCGCGGTGTCTCTCGTGTGGGGCATCGCGCTCTTCGGTGCGCTCCGCGTCGTCGCAGTCGTTCGTCGATCAGAGCGCGCAGCTGCTCGACGACGGCGAGGTGATGACGCGGTTCCGGGAAGTGGGCAACCCGGAGATCGATCGCATGATCGCGGTCTACAACCGGATGGTGGACAACCTGCGCGAGGAGCGCGTCCGGCTGCAGGAGCAGCAGTACTTCCTCGGCCGGCTGCTGACGGCCTCGCCATCTGGCGTCATCACGCTGAATCTCGACGGACGCGTGGCCGAGATCAACCCGGCGGCGGCGCGGCTGCTGCGCCGATCGTCCGGGGACCTCGCGGACTGCGACATCGGGTCGATCGGCGCACCGCTCGCGCCGGTGCTCGAGCGGCTGGCTGCCGGGCGAGTCCGAGATCGCGGTGCTCGGCGGGCGGCAGGCGCGTCCGCTGCCAGCGCGGCTCGTTCCTCGATCGCGGGCTTCCAGCGGACGTTCTATCTGCTCGAGGAGCTGACCGAGGAGCTGCGGCGGTCCGAGAAGGCGGCCTACGAGAAGCTCATCCGGATGATGTCGCACGAGGTGAACAACTCGGTCGGCGCCGCGCAGGTCGCTGCTCGAGTCGTCACTGTCGTTCGGGGCGCGCTGCCCGCCGAACCGCGCGCCGATCTGGAATCCGCGCTCCGGGTGGCGATCGATCGGATGGAGCGCCTCAACGCCTTCATGCGATCGTTCGCCGACGTGGTGCGCATTCCCGAGCCGCGCATCCAGGCCTGCGGGGTCGAGGGGCTGCTCGACGGCGTCGTGCGGCTCATGCAGGCACAGACGGCCGTCGCCGGCATCCGGTGGGTGATCGACCGACAGGGCCCAGTCGGAGTGGCCGACGTCGATCCGGTCCAGTTCGAGCAAGCGCTGGTGAACATTCTGAAGAACGCGATCGAGGCGGCTGGCGAAGCCGGCACGGTAGTCATCCGGACCGGCCGTAAGTCCGGCCGCGGGTACATCGAGATCGAGGATTCGGGCGGAGGGATCTCAGAGGAAGTGCGCCCGAAGCTCTTCACGCCGTTCTTCTCGACCAAGCCGAACGGCCAGGGCATCGGCCTCACAATGGTGCAGGAGATCTTGACGAAGCACCGGTTCGAGTATTCACTCGACGGCGCGGAGGGCGGGCCGACAACATTCAGGATCGCGTTTCCGGTTCGCGACGAGGCGAAGGGGTAGGGACAACCTCGTGTGACGACGGGGCCGTCGTGCGGCGTAACGACGTGACCATCGTGCGGTGTAGGGGCGACCCGCTGGGTTGCCCGCTACTTCGTCGCGGGCGGCTTCGGGTGCAGGGGGAACGGGTCCATGTGAAGCGGCAGCGTGACGCTGCCGATATTCTCGGCCTCGAGCCAGACCAGCTCCGCATCTTTCAGCCAGTCAACATCCGAGCCCGGATTCGTTCCGCCCGCGAAGGGAACGGTCACATCGAACCTGATGGTGTCCGCCGCCACCTGCCGGCCGGCGAGGCCGGCCGTTCCCACGAACCGGCGCTTCAGCTCTCCCGCCACGAATACCGCCTGGTGGCGTGCGGCATTGCGAAGGACCCAGAGGCCCGGCAGGAATGTCGTTCGCGGGCGTTCAACGAGTATGGCGCTTACCCAGATGACGAACCCGCCCGGCGACGCGGAAACTTCCGTCACCGTGAGATGACGCGACGGCGCCGTGGATCGCGCGCCTGGCTGGACGCGGACCGCGTCCCGCACGACGAACTTCAGGGCGCGCATTCGAACCGTGGCATCGAGCGCACTGATCGCGTCGTCGTGTCCCTTCGCGAGTTCAAACGGGAACTCCGCGATCACCTCCCTGAACTTCAGTCCAGAGCGCCGCCTTGGCAGAAGCGTATCGCCTCCAAGCGCCGATCGAATGCTGAGGTACGGCTGGCCGTCGGCGTCTCCGAGATCGTCGTAGAAATAGCGCCCCATCAGGCCGCTGAGAGACGATTCCATAGTGCGGCCGCCGAATTCGAAGCGACTCGCGATGCTCGACGGTTCGAGGATGACCGAGTCAAGCACGCCGGACACTTCCCAGCTCCCGGAGACTCTGACCGTTCGAACCGTCGATCTTGCGTCGTAGGGATCTCTCCACTGCACCGTCGTAATCGTGGCCGGGTCGACGCTAACTGCGGTGTTGTCGAGACCGGCGACAGTTCTGTCGATGGTCTCCATCGCGGAAGCGATGGTCACGTTGCCTGGAAGGTGGTTGGCATAGGCAGCCAGCAGAACCGTCGCCACGATCACCAGACCCGACCGCCTTGTCCGAAATGTAAGGAACTGGTTCGCCGAGACCGCCGCGACTCCCACGAGCACGATTGCGAAGAGCGCGACAGCCGGCGGTCCGCTCAGCCTGAAAAAAAGACCGGGCCACGCACCGAAAAGTGCCGGCAACGCAATCCGCGTCAGCATCATCATCGAGAACAGGACGCACACCGCCGCAATCGCGAAGTGGGCGAGGGTTGCCGTGACCACGGCAATACCGACGCTCAGCCCGGCGACAGCGAGCTGCTCCGCCGCGATGCTCAACGCTCCTGCCAGCGCGTCGGATGGCCAGAGACCCAGCGAGAGGAGCAGGAGGCCCATCACGAAGGCGGGCAGCAAAACGAGCACGATCAGCACGACGGCGAGCTTGCCCGCCATCATGGTCAACCGGCCGACCGGCCGGGTCCGCCAGAAGGCGGTCGTCCCGACGAGCACGTCCTGCTGGATGAGGATGGCGGCGAACGCGACGGTGATCCCAAACCTGACGATGAGGGCGCCGAGGTCCGCCGCAAGGCCGTTGATCGAGCTGGCCGGGTCCGGACGTTCCGGCCCAATGGCGAGAACAATAGCCTGGACGATCAGGATGGCGGCCCAGACGGCGATCAGGTTCTTCGCCGCCTTCAGGTCGAACCAGATGAGATGAATGATGTGTCTCATCGTCCGCTCGATTCTGCCGCGGTCATGCGCCTCCGCCCCCGAGCGGCGGCAGCCGAAGATTCTCCGCACGGAGCGGCAGCGTTACGCGGCCGAGGTCTTCCTTCGAGATCACCACGAGCTCCGCACCCTTCAGCCACTCCTCGTCGGGTTGAAATTCCGTGACCGGGCCCGCCTCCGGGAATGTCCGAAGCACATAGGTTTCCGTTGCGAGCATCGCGACCGCTCCGGCGCCGCCCGCCGAGAAGATGTTGAGCGTGGTGTTCTTTCCCAGGACGTCGAACCGGTAGCGCAGGACGACCGCCTGGCGGCGGGCTGGGTTCCTGAGAAGACAGTTGACCGCAACTCCCAGGTGGCCAGTCCGATATCCGATCGTGGAATCGCGCACGGTCACGATCGGTCCGCGTTCCTCGCGGTTGACCGAGACAATGGAAACATGCCGCGACGGGAGCGTGAACGAGCTTCCGGCCCGAAGCGGTACCGAAGCGCTCACGACATAACGCGAAGCGGTGAGGGTGAGGTGCGCCGAGAGCGCGGCGTCGCTTTTCTCGTGCTTTGTCCAGATGTCCTTCGGGACCGCGACGACGTCGATGCTCCACTCTCGGTTTCCCTGCCAGCCAGCCGGGATCTCGAAGCCCACTCCGCCGATCGCGGCCTTGATGGCGCGGTACGGCTGGTCATCCAGCGTCGGGCGCCGGGGCTCCCGCGGCTCCCGCGATCCGAGTTTTCGCGGGCCCCACTTCACCGTGTCGCCGCCCTCGTACTTCAGCTCGCTCTCGATTTCGACCGGCGAGAGAACGAGCACGTCCGGCGTACCTGCGACGTTGAGGCGGCCGAACACGCTCGTCACGGGCACCCGGGTATTCGGCGGGCCTTCCCAACCCTGTCCGGTTTCCAACGAGCTGGGGTCGAACGACAAGGCGACGGACTCGCTCATCACTCCCGCCGCTGAAGCCGGCGGGACCGTCACGTCCCGCCCCGGTGGCCCCGCATCGGACAGCCGCGAGGTTGAAAGCGCGAGCCGGCCGTCCGGGTTCATGACCGTTCGAGCGGAGTCCCAGGTTACGGCGCGCTGAGAGGACGACCTGTACAGGACCCAGTTGCTCGTGGCGGCGATCACGAGCGTGACGCCGAGCACGATCAGAGATCGTTTTGTCCGGAGACTCAGATACTGAAACACGACGACGGCGATGGCGCCGCACACGAGGATGGTGAAGGTGATGGAGGGCTGCCATCCGGCGGCGTCGATCTTCGCGTCGGGCCACAGCTGTCGCAGACCAGCCGCCACCACGACTCCAAGTCCGGCGACCGCGACGAGATCGCCGACGCCAATAAGGAAGTGGGCGAGCGTGGCGGTCACGACGGCCAGCGGGAGCGCCGCCAGGATCATGGCGGCCTGCTGGAGCGCGATCTCTCCAGCTGCCGCCAGCGCGTCAGCTGGGTACAAACCGGCCGAGAAGACGACGGCGGCAGTGATGAAGGCTGGCGGGACGATGAGCGCCACGACGAGCGTCGCGAGCTTGCTGGCGAGAAGCGGCCGGCGAGGAATCGCCCGGGTCCGCCAGAACGCTGTCGTCCCGACTAATGCATCGCGCTGCACCAGGGCGGCGGTGATGAACGCGGTCAGTCCCAGGCGCAGGGCGATGAAACCGCTTCCCCAGAGGATCGAGTCCAGCGAACCCGTCGGTCGGTAGGGCACGAACGCGTACAGACCCACCTGCGCCACGATCACGCCAGCGAACGCCAGGAGCCAGATCCTGAGGGCCTTCAGGTCGAACGCGAACAGGTGGAGGATGTGCCTCACGTCGCTGCTCCGTTCATTCCGAGATCCGGTATTCCCGCGCGAGCGCGATGAAGATCTCGCGCAGCGACATTGGCTGCGTGCGGATGTCGCGGGCGCCGGGGAAGATCCCGCGAACGGCCTCGCCGAGACCGGCTTCGTTGTGCTGGCTGTCGACGAAGCGAACGACGCGTTCATCGGCGGCCGGGCGAAGCCACGACGATGGGAGTCCCGGGGGCAAAGCGCCGTCTGTCTCGACGGCGAAATCGACCAGCCGGAAGCGGCCGAGCAGGGTCGAGACGGGCTCGGCCAGCTCGAGGCGGCCCTTGTTGAGGATGCCGATCCAGTCCGCCATGCGCTCGACTTCGTCGATGTCGTGAGAGGAGACGAAGACCGTCCACGCCTTCTGGTTCGTCAGCTCGAGGACGCCCGAGCCGAGCTCCTCGCGCACGAGCGGGTCGAGGCCCGCGAACGGCTCGTCCATGATGAGGAGCTCCGGGTGGTACGCGAGCGAGACGAGCAGCGCGGCTTTCATCCGCATGCCGCGCGACATCGACTTGACGCGCTTGCCCTGTGGAACATCCAACTGCTTCACCAGCTCCGCGGCGAACGCCGGATCCCAGGTCGGGTAGAAGGGCCTGCAGTACGCCACGAGGTCCTCGAGCGTCATCCACTGCGGCAGATCCTGGTTCTCGGAGACGTAGCCGATGCGCTGGAGGTCTTTCGGTGCGAGCGCGCGGGAGCGGCGTCCGAGCACGCTCGCCGCTCCCGCCGACGGCTCGACCAGTCCCATCAGCATCTTGATCGTCGTCGTCTTGCCGGCGCCGTTCGGCCCGACAAACGCGAACAGGCTCCCGGTCGGGACCTTCAGCGTCAGGTCGCGGACGGCCTGGGTCTTGCGGAACGACCGCGACAGCCGCTCGGTCTCGATCGCATGCTCCATGACGGCTCCTCGCTACCTGGGGCGCCCGTCGAGCTTTTCCCACTGCTCGACGACCGCGTCGACGACGTCCTGTTTCTCGAGCGCCAGCCGCCTGGCCTCGACGACGAGGCGCTCGACGTCCTCGCGAAGGACGCCGCGGCGCTGCGCGGCGGTGGATGACTGGTTCTTCGAGACGATGGTGCCGATGCCCGGCTTGACCTCGAGCAGGCCCTCGGTGACGAGGGCGGCCACGACCTTGTGCGCGGTGTTGGGGTTGATGCGCAGTTCGCGGCTGAGCGCGCGCACCGACGGGAACGTGTCGCCCGCCCGGAGGCGGCCCGACACGATGGCCTTCTTCACGGCGAAGGTCACCTGCTCGTGGACCGAGATGCCGGTGCGCAGCGTGAGGATGAACGGCAGCATGGCGTCTTCAGCTGTACTATCTACACTGGTACAGCTGGTACTGTCAACCACAGGTAGAAACGTGTGGCTGGTGGCTGGCGGCTGAAGGCCGGCTCCGGCCGACCGTCGCGAAGCGGTCCGTGCGAGCAAGCCGATCAGGCGGCTCGCAAAACGCGCCGTGAGGGCCAGAGTCCACGCTGGGTTGGGGACCCAGCGTCGCCGCCGACAAATCCCGGCAAGGCGCGTTTTGCCGGCTTGCCGAGCCCGGGACGCGTCGCGACCGTCGGCCGGAGCGTGTTGAAACGGCGAAGGACGGGCCCACGCGGGCCGGTCGCGCCGCGATCGCTGTAGCATAGGCAGGATTGGGACCTCGCGCTTCGAGCCCCGGCGGCGCGAATTCAGGGAGATCATTCATGCGTCGAGCAAGCCTTGCCCTTTTCGCGTTCGTCGTCGTACTGCCCTACGGCCTTGCGTCCGCCCAGACCAGCCCCACCATCGACCAGCTGATCGCGCTCAAGCGCGTCGGGTCGCCCGTCATCTCGCCCGACGGCCGGTACGTCGCGTACACGGTCCGGGAGACGAACTGGGACGAGAACGCCTACGAGACCGAGATCTGGCTAGCTGATGTGGCGACCGGCAAGCTCCTGCAGCTGACCAATGCGAAGAAGTCGAGCCTGGCGCCGGCGTGGGCCCCCGACGGCAAACGTCTCGCCTTCGTCTCGGACCGTAGCGACAAGCGGCACATCTACGTGATCAGCCTGGCCGGCGGCGAAGCCGAACAGCTGACCTCCGGCGACGAGGGTGTCGGCAGCTTCTCGTGGTCGCCGGATGGCAGGCAGATCGCCTACACGTCGCCGGATCCGAAACCGGACGCGCAGAAGGACCGCGACAAGAAGTACGGGGAGTTCGAGGTCGTTGACCAGGACTTCACGCATGAATCACCTGTGGGTCATCGACCTCGACACGAAGAAGTCGAGGCGATTGACGCAGGGCGCCTTCACGGTCGGGAGTATCTCGTGGTCGCCCGACGGGAAGCAGATCGCCTTCGATCACACGGTCAATTCCGATCCGTCGAATGGCGGCACGGCGAACATCTCGGTCGTGTCTGTCGCAGACGCGAAGGTCCGCCCCCTCGTCGCGCAAGACGGCCCCGACACGAGTCCGGCGTGGTCGGCCGATGGATCGAAGATCGCGTTCGAGACTGCGATGGCGAACCCGTACTACTACTACGCGAACTCGGTCATCGCGGTCATCCCGGCCGCCGGCGGCCAGATCGACGTCCTGTCGAAGACCTTCGATGAAGATCCGAATCTGGTCGGCTGGAAGGCCGACGGCATCTACTTCAGCGCGTCCGCCCGGACCTGGTCGTACCTGTATCGAATCGACCCCGCCATCAAGGCGATCACGAAGCTCGCGCCGGGCACCGAGTGGATCATGTCCGGCATCTCGCTCACGGCAGACGCCTCGACGATTGCCTTCGTAGGCGCCGGACCGGCACAGTTCCCCGAAGTCTTCGTTGCGCCCACGAAGACGATGGCCGCGAAGAAGCTGACCGACATGAGCGCGCAGGTTGCGTCGTGGCCGAAACCAGCACACGAAGTCTTCTCGTGGAAGAGCATGGACGGCACGCCGATCGAGGGCGTCCTCCACAAGCCGGCCAATTTCCAGGCCGGCAAGCGCTACCCGCTGCTCATCGTGATTCACGGCGGCCCGACGGGCGTCTCGCGGCCCGTGCCGTTCGCGTCAACCACGACCTACCCGATCGACATCTGGCTCAACCAGGGCGCCATCGTGCTCGAGCCCAACTATCGCGGAAGCGCGGGCTACGGCGAGAAGTTCCGATCGCTCAACGTCCGCAACCTCGGCATCGGCGACGCCTGGGACGTCGTCTCAGGCATCGACGCGCTCGTGGCCGCGGGGCTCGCCGACAATGACAAGGTGGGCACGATGGGTTGGAGCCAGGGCGGGTATATCTCGGCGTTCCTGACGACCCACGACAGCGCGCGGTTCAAGGCGGTTTCGGTCGGCGCCGGCATCTCGGACTGGATGACTTACTACGTCAACACGGACATCCATCCGTTCACGCGCCAGTACCTGAAGGCCAACCCGTGGGATGACCCGAAGATCTACGCGGACACGTCGCCGATCACCTACATCAAGCGCGCGAAGGCGCCGACGCTCATCCAGCACGGCGAGAACGATCGGCGGGTGCCCATCCCGAACGCGTACGAACTGTACCAGGGCCTCCAGGATCAGGGCGTTCCCGCGCGGCTCGTCGTCTACAAGGGCTTCGGCCACGGCCTGACCAAGCCGAAGGCGCACCGCGCCGCGATGGAGCACAACATCGACTGGTTCGGGCGATACCTGTTCGGAACGGTCACGGCTGCGCCAGCCGGAACGGCTCCGCCCGCGCCAGCCGCATCGACTACGCCGTCAGCGAAGGCTGACCCGCACGAAGCCGTACCCGGCGTGGCCGCCTATGCAAAGGCCGACGGCACGGTCGCGGTAGGAGGACCGATAACGGGTGACGGGATGGCCGAGCTCAAGCGCCGCGGATACGTGACCGTTGTCAACATCCGCGCCCCCGACGAGCAGGGTTCGAACATCGAGCAGGAGGCGGCGGACGCCAGGGCGGCCGGGCTGAGGTATCTGAACATTCCGATCCGTATCGCGGACATCGGCGTCTCTGCCATCACCGACAAAGTGCTGGCCGTGCTGGCGGACGCGTCAAGCGCGCCCGTATACCTTCACTGCGCGGCGGGCGTCCGCGCGTCGGGCATCCTGGCCCTCAAGCGGGTGAAGATCGACGGCTGGTCGATCGACAAGGCCGTCGCCGAGGCCGAGGGCCTCCGCCTCACCAACCCGAAGGTCAGGCAGGCGGTCATCGACGCGGCGAAGAGCCCGAAGTAGGGGCGACCCGATGTCGCGCCCGATGAGGCGTGACCGTCGCGCGACGTAGGGGCGACCCGGCGGGTCGCCCGCGCTAGCCGATCTTCAACCCCTCAACGAGCGCGTTGAGCTCGGCCTGCAGCTTCAGGCGCAGCTTCTCGCGCTCGTCTGTCTCGCGCTTCAGCACGTCGAGCCGGTTCTCCTGCTCGTCGAGCTGACGCGTGTACCGCACGACCAGCGCCTTCTCCTCCGAGCTCCCCTTGAGCGCCTTGAGGTTCTCGCGCAGGCGCTCCTGGTCCGAGAAGATCTCCTTGCGCTGCAGTTCGCGCGCGTTGAGCTCCGAGTTGACGCTCGCGATCTCGGCCTTCTTCGCGAGGACCGGCCGCAACGCCAGCTCGACCTCAGGCGTGATCGTGCGCTGGCGGACGAAGAGCGCCACCTGGTCGTCGCTGAGGTTCGCAACCTGGTAGGTCGTCTGGTCCGGCCGCGCTTCTTCCACGGTCAACGTCGCGTTGGACTTGGCAGCCACCGGGACCCTGAACCGGTACACGCCCGGTGCGGTCTCCTCGGGTTTGGTCGAGCCCGTCATCTTCCAGCCGACGCCCGATCGATTCGGGTGCTCGATGATCACCACGCGCTCCTTGGCGTCCGCGTTCCGGATCGTGTAGATCCGCCTGTCTCGGTACTCCCGCTGCACGGTCATCGTCCCGCGCGCGATGCGGACGCTCATCGCCTGCTCTGGCCCGGCGCCCTCTGATTTCGTGTCGACCTGCAAGGCCAGGTCCGTCGCATACGAGAGCAGCCGCCGCTCGCCGGGCTTGAGCGCGTCCATCAGGCCCTCGCCGGTGAAGGTGCCCGACTCGAGCACCGCGAAGCTCCCGCCGTCCAGCGTGTTCGGCGTCGCGTTGGTGATCCAGAGCGCGGACATCGGCCGGCGGCTCGACGCTGGGTTCCACAGCGACACCCGCTCGGCGTCAACGGGCGCGCTGACAATCGGCACGAGCGCCGACTGGTTCTTGCGGATCGTCACGGGCTCCGTCAGGCGGTATTCGAACAGGTCGCCAAGCTCGCGGGCCTGGACGCCCGCGGCGACATCTGTGGCGGTTTGCACGACCGACTCCGCGAGGAAGTCCACCCTCGGTGGCGGCGCCGCGGCCGGCAAACCTCCCACGACTCCCCCAGCCACGCCCCCGGCATATCCACCGCGCAGGGCTCGCGGAGCAGCCTGCGGCGTCTCACGATTCACCGCCACCGATTCACTCACCGATTCGGCCTTCCCCTCGATCATCGCCTCGTGCGTTTGCGGGGTCGTCTGAACGCTCGTGGGCAGCGGGACGACCGGGCGCCGCGCGTAGTAGGGCTGCGAAAGCTGCTGGATGAAGGACTGCGGCGATCCCGCGACGAGCGACAGTTCGACGTTCGTCCAGTCCTCGCCGATGGTGTTGTCGACGACCGCCCAGCCCTGCAGCAGGGGCTTTTCGCCCGCCTTCGACGGAAGCACGAGCCGATACGTGCTCTTCCAGATGGGCACCTCGCTGATGTAGCTCACGTAGAGCTGCCGCTCGCCGGCTCCCGCCGTTGAGATCGACATCCGGCGAAGATCGCGCTGGCGCGTCGACGAGACGATGTCGAGGTAGCGGCGGACGTCGCCGCGAAGCTCGGACTCGGCGAGGCGAATCGAGGGCCGGTTATTCAGATCGAACGTCCTGACGTCGCCCGCGTCGGTCACGAGCGCGATCTCTCGTAGCTCGGTCTGCTTCTCGCCGTCGCCGCGCGAGCGCTGCTCCACGCTCAGCAGCCGGCCCGTCGTAACGACCCCCCCGCTCTGCACTTCGACGCGCGCTCCCCGAAGCGCCCCGAGGAACGCGGGCATCGTCGTATCTTCCCCGACGGGCAGCGAGAGCGCACCGAGCTTGCGGCTGGCCGGATCGTCGGAGTTGAAGCTGATGCCAGTGACCTTGCCCTTGCCGAGATCGACCGTCGTCAGCGACTTCAGCACGTCGTTCAACTGGCCGCTCGTGAAGTCGATCGCGACCTGCTGGTTACCGCGTACTCGCCCGAGATGCTCGAAGAAGCCGACGCCGTTCTTGTAGAGGACGACCCGCTTGACCGGGAGGCGGCTCGAGTCCGGTACGGAAGGCGCGATGGCGGCTGGCGGGGCGGGCGGCGGCGCCTGCTGCCCTGCCACGCCAACGGCCGAGGCAAGAAACGCGGCCACGAACATGAGCGAGTACTTCGAGCGCATGGGACCTCCACTACGAAGGCTACGGGCTTCAGGCTACAGGCTACAGGCCAGCCCTGACATTAGACACCGGCCCGGGAGCCATGACGCATACATGGGAACGCGACCAGAGCGATCTCTTGCGTACGAGACCGGCGTGCTCAGTCAGCCACCGACCGGCGGCCGCTGGCCGGTCGGGTCCTGCCCGAGCATCAGGCACGCTCGTTCGGCCAGCAGGTATTGTCTGTGCATTCTTGTCTGGCCCTCGACGCGCGGGCGAAGCTCGCATGCCACGGGCGTGGCCTCGCCGACGACTCCCGCTTGCTCGGGAACCTGCCGGCCGCCCGAGGTGCCCGACGCTCGGTCACCCGACCGGCATTACCACCAGTCCCGCGACCGTCCTGTGCGGCAGGACGGAGCGGCGGCGTGACGTTGGCAAGGCCTGAGGCCCGTAGCCTGTGGCCTGTAGCCTATCCCCTGAGGCCGGCTAATACTCTACCCGTAGCCCTCCCACCGGCATCCGTCCCCACTGGTAGATCGCGTGCGGGGCCTTGAGGCTGTTGCTCCACTGGTACGAGAAGACGTTATCGCGATTGTAGAGGTTGTCGACCTCGGCGTACAGAATCAGGCGGACCCGGCCCCACTGGAACGCGCGATCGGCCCGCAGATCCAACCGGTGATACGGGGGATACTCAGCGCCGTTGATCCTCGTGAGGTCGTACTGCCCGCGCCCCGCCTTGATCGATGCGGCGGGATCGTATGGCGTGTACGGCCGGCCGCTGACGTAGCGCCACCGTGCGCCGGCGCTCCACGTCGATCCGGCGTGCCAGCCGAGCTCGACCTGCGCCTGGTGCCGCAGCTCGTTTTCGGCGCGGCGCCACACGAGGTCGAGCCCGACTTGCGAGACGCGCCAGTACGAGTAGCCGAGTCCGGCCTGAACGTTCCGAATCGGGCCGAGGTTCACTCCGATGTCGAGCCCGCGCGCGTGTACACGCCCTCCGCTCGTCAGTTTGCTGACGAAGGGGATATCGAAGTCCGCCGCCGCGACGGTCATCACGCGGGCCGGCTCGAACTGATCGACCGGATACTCACGGTACCGCTTGTCGAATGCGTCGATCGCGATTCGCACCCGTCTCCACGGCCCCAGTTCCAGGCCGAGATCGGCCTGATGTGACGTAATCGGCGGCAGGTCGCGATTCGCGATGTCCGATCCGATCCAGATGTACGGGATGCCCTGCCGGTAGACGCCCCAGCTGCCGACGACTCGCACGTCGGCCCTCGCCGCCCACTCTGCCTTGAGCCGCGGGCTGGCGCGCGTCTGGCGCGATTCGCCCCAGTTGTCGACGCGAAGCCCCGCGGTCGCGCGGATGTTCAGCGGGAACGCTCGCGTCAACTCGACGTAGCCCGCGCTGTCGTTGAACGAGAGCGAATTGACGGCCGCGATGCTCCGCCGCGCCCGGCTGAAGGGCGTGGTCATATTGTCAGCCTTCAGGTCGAACCTCAGGTTCGCCCGCTTGATCGAAATCCCTGCTGCCAGATCGCCGACGACAGACCAGTGCTGCCTGATCTCGCCCCGCGCGCGGAACTCAGCCTCGGTGGCGATGTCCTGACCGTCGGTCCTGCCGGCGCGCCAGGATTGCACGTCCATCTCGCTCGATTCGGCGCTCAGCGTGAGCGTAGAGACCGTGCCGGGCCGCCAGTGGCTGTCGAGCCTCAAACCCACCAGTCCGACCTTCTGATCGCCCACGATCTTGTCCGTCGGATCCGTCTCCGACACCACGTCGATGCCGTCGCGGCCACCCATGGCGAGCACGGATAGGCTGTGCGACGCGCCCAGCGCGATGTCGGCCTTCGCGAGCGCGTCCTCGTAGGTGGGCACGACGCGATCGCGCTCCCGCTTGAAGACTAGCTCGAGGAAGCTCCGGCGCGCGGAGACGAGCCAGGAGCCGAGCGCGCCCGGGAGCGGGCCTTCGCCGAGAAGCATCGCGCCGCCCGGGCTCGCGCCCGCCGACCCGTGAATTCGGTCCGCGCGGCCGCTCCTGAGCGACAGGTTGACCGCAGACGAAGCGCGCTCGCCCATCGCGACCGAGAAGCCGCCGGCCTCGATCGTGGCGTCCCGGATGAGCCACGGCGGCACGATCGACAGCCCGCCGCCCGTGCCGCCCTGCGCGCCGAAGTGGTTCGGGTTCGGCACGTCGAACCCGTCGATTCGCGTCTGGTTCTCGATGGCCCCGCCGCCCCTGACCAAAAGATCGTTCCGATCGTCCTGGCTGGCGGCGACACCCGGCCGGCCCTGCAGAACGCGGAAGACGTCTTCGAGGCCTCCGGGATTGGTGGTGATGGCCGACGAGTCGAGCGATGTCCGAAGTGCGCCGGCAATGGGCGCGAGCGCCGGCGGCACCGCCTCAGCCCGCGCCTCGGTCGTCATCGCCAGCCTGAACTCGATCTCGATCGCGACGTCGCAGTGTTCTGCCGTGAGGTCGACCAGCCTGTCCCAAGAAACCGCGAATCCGGGCACCGCGATGGCCACGGCGTAGCGGCCGACTCCCAATCCCGGAAACGCGAATCGGCCGGATTCGTCCGCGACGACGCTTCGCTCGGACGGCTTGATGAGGACGCTCGCCTGCCCGATGCCTGCCCGGGATCGCCGGATCGACGACGACTCCGGTGATGCGGCAGGGCTGCGATTGCGGCGCCGACACTACTCCAATCGCCAGAACCAGAGCGCCGAGCATCCTCCGTCCTCAGTCGCGCGTGTCTGTCAGTACTTCCACCACGGAGCGGTCGCGCCATCCGGCTTGTGCCGCAGGATGTGCTGCGCCATCTCCTTCAGCTTGTCCGTCGATGTCCCGGGGCCGCTCCAGCAGTGCGGCTTCCCGTCGCCGTACAGGAAATACCCCTCGTAGTGCGGGTTCTCCGTCGTCTTCATCCAGGCCTCGAGCTCCATCGTCGAGTTGTTGAGGAAGTAGGTGTCCACCGTGCCGGTGTAGACGCGGATTTTGTCGATGAGCTTCGGCCCGACGCGGGCCCAGTTCCGCTTGAGGTATTCGAGCAGGTCGTAGTTGTCGCGCCAGTAGTTGGCGACCTCGCGGTCGATGACGCCCGTCTTCTTGTCGAAGAGCGGCTTGAAGTAGCCGTCCTTTCCGATGGGACCGAAGACGGCCGACCAGATGTCGATCTGTTCTCCGGATCGTCCCTTCGTGCCGTTGACGAGCTCGAAGTAGTTGCGCTGCTGCGAGGTGAGGCGCGGGCGGCCGTCCGTCTCGCGCGAGTTGATGGTCGGCTCGCGGCGCCACTCGTACTGTTTGTAGAACGCGTTGACGTCCCTGTAGACGTTGATGCCCTCGACGTCGGTGAAGGTCACCGAGTCCGGGCACGACGACCAGGTGCCGCCGAAGAAGTCGGGGTGGAAGATCTGGAGCGCCAGCGATTCCCAGCCGCCGGTCGATCCGCCCGAGAGCACGCGCGCGTACGGTTCGCGGATGACGCGGAACCGCTTCTCGATCTCGGGAATCAGCTCCTGCATGATCGCGTCGCCGTACGGGCCGACGTTCACCGAGTTGACCGCGTACGAGTCATCGAAATATGGCGTCGGGTGCTGGAACGTCACGATGATCATCCGGGGGAAGTCGTCCTTGACCCACTCCTTGTGGACGTCGTTGCCTTCCGCGAACCCCATGGGCGCGCGCAGCGAGAAGTGGCCCTGCACGTAATGGACCGGGTAGTTCACCGTCTGCGTGTCGTAATCGCGCGGCAACAGAACCGCCGCGCCCAGGTAGACGGGCCGGCCCCAGAACTTCGTGAGCATCGGGCTCTGGAACTTGATGCGCTTGACCCACTGCGTGTCGGGCGGGCCTTGCACGGGCGGGATCACCTTGTCGGCGACGAGCTTGACTGTTCCGCCCTTGGCTGGCTCGATCCGGACCTTCTGGACCTCGCTGTAGAGGTTGCCGGGCGACCTCATCCACTGCTGGCCCTCCCACTGGTCGTCGTGCATCCACAACACGTGACCGTCGGCGCGGCGGAACTCGGAGTAGACATTGACGAAGCCCTGGACGAAGTAGTCGCCTGGCGGAATGTCCTTCAGGCTATCGACGGGCGTGCCAAGGTCTGTGTCGTCTATGACGGCGGCCTGGCCCGGCTTCAGGTTCTCGACGTCCCGTCCGAAAAACGGCACGCCGGTCCGGCCAATCTGAAGGCGCGGCTCGCGCTCGCCCGTTCGGGAGATCATGACGAACACGCGCCCGGTGATGGGCGCCTTGTGCGCACTCTCCGCGAAGGAGATCTCAACTCGTACCTTCGGGGGAACCGGCGCACCTGGAGCGGCGCCGAGCCATCCGCCCGCCATGACAACCGCCGCTGATACGCCCGCCACGATCCTGCCGCACCGATCCACGACCAGACGTCTGCCGAGTCCCATGTACGCCTCCTCGGAGTTGGCACATCATAGCAGCCTGGCCAGGGCTCCCGGTACGCCGCGCGTCTCCCGAAGCCTCCTGATGGGTCCCCGAGGCGGCTTCCGCGCGGCCGCTCGTGGTCCTTTGTGCGACAACGACAACAGACAAAAGTCGCCCGTTCATGAGGTATAGTTGAGCCCAATTACCTGACAGTCGAGTAGCTGGAATCCTGCTCGGGCGCCGATCATCCGAGCCGGTCCACGTCGAGGCGGCATCATCGCGAACGGCGTGCCGCAGCGGCGAAGTGGACGGCCGGGGCAGCCCCGCTCTTGATTCCAAAGGACCGCCCCCATGAACGCGATGGTGCTGAGATCTGCGCGGGATCTGGCCGCTGAAGAGGTCCCGACCCCGACTCCAGGGCCGCACCAGGTTCTGGTCCGCGTCACTCACAGCGCAACCTGCGGCACGGATCTCAAGATCTTCACCGGTGCCATCCCGGTGAGCTACCCCCGCGTCATGGGCCACGAGATGAGCGGCGAGATCGTCGAGGGGTACGACGGCCAGGCCCTCCAGCGCGGCGATCACGTCGTCGTCGATCCCTCCGTGTACTGCGGCGCCTGCTTCAGTTGCCGGGCGGGTCTGACCAATCTCTGCCCGAACGGCACGCTGCTCGGGCGCGACGCCGATGGCGGCTTTGCGGAATACGTCGTCGCGCCGCGAAGCCATGTGTTCCGACTGCCCGAGGCGATCGATCCGCGGACAGCGCCGGCGATCCAGGTGCTGACGACGTGTCTGCACGCGCAGCGGCGCACTGGAGTCTTCGCGGGCCAGTCGGTCGTTGTCGCGGGGCTTGGCGTCGCCGGTCAGCTTCACATGCAACTGGCGAAGGCGCGCGGGGCGCATCCGGTCATCGGCATCACGCGCAGCGACTGGAAGCGCGGTCTCGCCGAGGCGCTCGGAGCCGAGTTCACCTTGCCGTCGAACGAGGACACCATCCGCCGCGTCGTCGAGCTGACCGGCGGCCGTGGGCCGGACGTGGTCTTCGAGACGACCGGCTTCGTCCAGTCGATCGCCGACGCCATCACGATGATCCGGCCTGGCGGAACGCTTCAGCTGTTCGGCATCACGACCGGAACCGAGGCGAAGCTGCCCTTTTACCAGCTCTACTACAAGGAACTGAACATCGTGAACTCGCGAGCCGCGAAGGGCGAGGATTTCCCCGACTCGATCGGCCTCGTCGCGCGGGGCGTGGTCAAGCTGGAGCCCCTCGTCACGCACACGATGCCAGTTACCGATCTCGGGCGGGCGATTGATCTGCTGAGGACCGATGTCGACGGCCGAATGAAGATCGTCCTGGAGCATTGACGGAACGCCGAGCGGAGGAGACCTGCCTGTGATCACGACCGTGGCGGCACCGCCAAGCACCGAAACCGACGCGCCCCGCCGGCCCACCGTCGCCATCGTCATGTACTGCGTGCTGCTCGTGTCGTACGCGCTCATGGCGGCCAACCGCTTTCTTCTACCGACCGTGGCCACCAACGTGCGCCAGGAGTTCGGCTTCAGCCTGGCGCAAACCGGGCTCCTGACCACGATCTTCACGCTTGGGCTCGGCCTGGGCGGCCTGCCGACCGGCTTCCTGCTGTCGCGGTTCCCGCGCAAGACGGTGCTCCTGACCGGCATCGCGATCTTCTCGACGGCGGTCGCGTTGACGACCGTCGCGACGGGATTCTGGTCGCTCGTCCTTTGCCTCGCCGTCATGGGTGTCGGCATGGCGATGGAAGCGACTGTGATGTTCGCGCTCGCGGCGAGCTACTTCTACAGGCACCGCGGCGCCGCGATTGGCTCGGTTAACTTCTGCTACGGCCTCGGCGGGATTTCCGCGCCCCTCATCGCGAGCTGGCTGCTCAAGACCTACGGCAACTGGCGCACGCCGATGCTCGTGTTCGGCGCGGCCGGCTACGTGATGATCGCGGCGATTGCGCTCGTCGTCCGGCGGTGGTTCAGCGAAACGAAGCAGGCGGCCACGGCGCGGTTGGCGAAGGGCGGCGCGCCGTCTCTCGTGAACCGGAACACGATCCTGCTCACCGCGATCAGCCTCATCTACGGGCTCGTGCTCTACGGCTTCCTCGGGATGTACGTGACGTTCCTGCGCGATCCGAAGGGCCTGGCCTTCGCTCCGGCGACCGCGGGGTTCGTCTACAGCTTCTTCGGTGTCGGCGCGCTCGCCTCAATCGCAGGCGGATGGCTCGGCGACAGGTTCTCGCCGAGGGCCGTGCTCTGCGGAGCGTTCCTGTCGACCTCCGTGCTGGGGTATCTCTTCGTGTCAGGGCCGGCATCGACCGGCGTGCAGGGCCTGCTGACATTCACCTACGGTGTTGTCGGCAGCGCGATCCTCTACGTCAACCTGGCCGGCTATCACGTGCGGTCCGTGCAAACCAGCCTCGCAAGCCGCGGGTCCGGCATGTTCGTCACGAGCCTCTACACCTCGAGCGCGCTGGCTGGTTATCTGATGGGCTTCTTCGCCAATCGAATCGGCTGGGCGGCCGCGTTCGGCGTTCAGATCTCGCTCTTCTCGATCGTTGCGGCACTGCTGGCGCTTGGGCTGCGGCCGAAAGAGATGTCCTCATGACCGGGAGGCAGGGTCCGATGAGCCGAGATGATCGGGGCCTGAGCCGTCGCGATCTGCTGCGCGCGGGGACCGTGGCGGCGACGGGGCTGCTGTGGGCCGGACTTCCCGAGTTCGGGATCCGGGCCGCCGGGCAACAGCAGAAGGTCCCTGTCATCGACGTCCACGCGCACCTCTTTCCGGAGGCGTACCTCAATCTCGTGCAGCGCTACGGCAAGTCGGACACCGGGACGCAGCGCGGCCGGAAGGCGGGGATTGCACCGGGCGAGATCGACGCCCGCTTCTCGCTGATGGACGCGGCCGCCGTCGACATCCAGATTCTGTCGGTCTCTCCCCAGGTACCGCATTTCGTAGAACAAGGCGAACGCCGTCACCGCCGCCAGGATGGCAAACGACATGCTTGCGGATGCCGCCCGCACCTGGCCGAAGAGGTTCCGATTCTTCGCCGCCCTGCCGATGCCGCACGTCGACGAGGCATTGAAGGAACTGGAGCGCGCGTTCGGAATGGGAGCGGTCGGCGTCGGCCTGTCGACGATGATCCTGGACCGGTCGGTCGCCGACCCGGCCGTTCCTGCCGGTGTTCGAGGAGATGAACCGGCGAAGGACCGTGCTGTGCCTGCACCCGGCCGGCAACTCCGTCTTCTCGCCCCTCATCGCGGACCATCATCTGACGTGGATGATCGGCGCGCCCACCGAGGATTCGGTCGCGGCCCTCCACCTGATCCAGCAGGGGATCCCGACGAAGTTCCCGAACGTGAAGATCATCGTCCCGCATCTCGGGGGCGCGCTTCCGGTTCTGCTGAAGCGCCTGGACAGCATCTCGACCTGGGAGTACCCGCAGATGCCGGAGAAGCCGAGCCTCGCGCTTCGCAGGATGTATTACGACACGGTCGACTACGGCGATATCCCGGCCCTTCGGGCGTCGATCGCGGCATTTGGCTTCGACAGGATGGTTCTGGGCTCGGATTTTCCGTACGAGACGGGCGACATGTACAAGGTCTCCGCCAACTTCATTCGCGAGGCCGGGCTGGCGCCCGATGAGACGGCGGCGATACTCGGCGGCAACGCGGCGAAGATGCTGGGGCTGGGCTGAGATGGCGAGCGAGATTCGCGCCCGTTCCGCTTCGGTGATTGGAGCCCCACGGCGGGGAGGCCTTCGGATGGGATTGGGCGTCGGGCTGCGGCTCGCCCTTGCGGTCGTGGTCGGTGGCACGGCAGCCTCAGTCGTTGCGCAGCCGAACGCGCCGCAGACCGCCGTTCCGCCGAGAGAAGGCGACTTCATCGTGCGGAATTTCACGTTCTCCGACGGCCAGTCGCTGCCCGAGGTTCGACTCCACTACACGACGATCGGCACACTCGATCGCGACAGCAGCGGCCGCGCGACCAACGCGGTGCTGATTCTCCACGGCACCAACCGCCGCGGTGGCGTCTTCCTGGTGCCCTCTTTCGCCGGCGTGCTCTTCGGCCCTGGCCAGTTGCTCGACACCTCGAAGTACTACGTCATCCTCCCGGATCAGCTCGGCGCGGGCGCCGGAGGGTCGACCAAGCCGAGCGACGGCCTGCGCGCGAAGTTCCCGCACTACGACTACTCCGACATGATCCGCGCGTCGCGGCGCCTTCTGACCGAAGGCCTGCAGGTGTCGCACCTGCGCCTCTTCGTCGGCACCTCGATGGGCTGCATGGAGGGATTCATGTGGGCGGAATCGAATCCCGGCGACATGGACGCCCTCATGCTGCTCTCGTGCCTGCCAGTCGAGATCGCCGGGCGCAACCGGATGGTCCGCAAGATCATGATCGACGATGTGAAGAAGGACCCGGACTGGAACAACGGAAACTACACGGCACAACCCTACGGCCTCCGCGCTGCGCTCGGCCATCTCCTGGTTGTGGGGAGCGTGCCAACGCTCTGGCAGGTCGACTATCCGACCGCCGCGCTCGCCGACCGGTTCGTCGATCAGTACATCGAGGACAACCTGAAGTCGACCGACGCCAACAACTTCATCTACCAGTACGACGCGTCGCGCAACTACGACCCCTCGAAGGACCTCGGGAAGATCCGTGCCCATCTCGTGCTGGTCAACTTCCAGGAAGACTTCTGGAACCCGGCCGAGCTCGGCGTGGCGGAACGGGAAATCAAGAAGGTGAAGAACGGCACGTTCGTGCTGATGCCGTCCTCAGCGCAGGCGCACGGGCACTACGCGTTCTTCCAGGCCGCCGTCTGGCAGAAATACCTGGCCCGGTTGCTTGAAGACTCGTCGAACGGTCCGGCCGGAACATCGCCGCACGACCGGTGAGTGTATGAGGGGCTCCGAACGGAGCGCCCGTCGAAAGGAGCGTCACGTGGACATCAGTTTCATCGGCAAACCGCACCATACCCTTCCCCGCCGTGTCTTCAGCACGACTGTCGCCGACTGGCAGGCGCGGGTGGACCCGCTCCGGCTGCGCGAGCAGCGCCTGGAGAGAGCCAAGGAACAGCTGGAGAAGTTCGACCTCGGCGCGCTGGTGCTGTTTGCCGGAGCCAACATCCGCTACGTCACCGGGTCGTACCAGGGCAACTGGAAGTACAACATCAACATCCGCTACTGCGTCCTGCCGCGCGGCGGTGAGCCGATCCTGTTCGAGACCGCCGGGTCCGATCTCGAGTGCGCCAAGATCGACCTGCCGTGGATGGAGGGCCGCATCAAGCCCGCCATCACCTGGCAGTGGACCGAGGGTGCACAGCCGATGATGGTCGCCCGCATGGCCGACACGGTCATCGAGGTCCTCAAGGCGCACAAGGTCGAGAAGGAACGCATCGGGATCGACAACCTGGACATGCCGGCCTATGGCGCCTTCGTGGACAAGGGCCTCAAAGTGGTGAACGGCTGGCCCGCCATGTCGGCCGCGCGCGTGGTCAAAACGCCGGACGAGATCGAGCTCCTCAAACAGGCCAGCACGATCGGGGACGCGGCCATGTGGCGCGTGATGAACGAGTGGGCCAAGCCCGGCGTGCGCGAGCGCGACATCGAGGCCAAGGTCCACGAGTACATGATTTCGCAGGGCTGCGAGGTCATCTACGACATCATCGTCGCCTCCGGGGGCAACACGAGCCCCTACCGGCGCTGGGCGACCGACAAGATCATCCGGCAGGGCGACATGGTTATCGTCGACATCAACGCCATCGGCCCGTCGGGGTACTTCGTCGACTTCGTGCGCTGCTTCAAGGTCGCGGCCAAGCCCACGGCAAAGGAGCTCGACCTCTACAAGGAATGCTACGACTCGCTCTACGCCGGCATCGAGAAGCTCAAGCCCGGCAACACCACCGCCGACGTCGCGCGCCAGTTCCCCGAATATGACGATGACAAGTACGGCACGGTGACGCTGCAGCAGTTCGCGCACAGCATCGGCCTGACGCTGTACGAAGGCATGTGGATCTCCCGCTCGTACGCGATGGACTACCCGGCCGAGATCAAGCCGAACATGTACTTCGCGGTCGAGACGTTTGCCGGTCATCCGCTGCTCGAACAGACGGTGCGGCTGGAAGAGAACGTGCTCGTCACTGATGATGGGAATCGGATCTTCACCCTCGTCGAACACGCGCCCGACTTCAGGCCATAACGATGACGAGCGCCCCCATCGTTCCGATCACCGACTACGTCTTCCCGAACCTCGACCCCGAGAGGAAGGTCCTGGGCCCGCTGGGGGTCGAGCTGCGCCCGGCACAGTGCAAGACCGCCGAGGAGGTGCTGTCCCACGTCCAGGGTGCGAGCGCGCTGCTCGTCTGCTATGCGCCCGTGCCGGCCAAGGTCATCGAGACGCTGCGCGGTTGTCGGCTCATCGCCCGCTACGGCATCGGCTTCGACAACGTGGACGTCGGTGCGGCGACCGCGGCGGGTATCGTTGTCACCAACGTGCCGGACTACTGCGTCGACGAGGTGTCGGATCACACGATGGCGCTCGTTCTGGCGCTCGCTCGCAAGGTGGCCTTGTCCGATCGCCGCGTGCGCGCCGGGACGTGGAGCGTGCCCGGGCTGGCGCCAATCCACCGCCTTCGGGGACGAGTCCTCGGCCTGGTGGGCCTCGGCAAGATCCCGCGCGCCGTCGTGCCGAAGGCGCAGGCGTTCGGGATGCAGGTGATGGCCTGCGATCCGTTCGTGTCGCCGGAGGCGGCCGCCCTGCTCGGCGTGCGCCTGGCCAGCCTGGCGGACGTGCTCGCTCGAAAGCGATGTCGTGTCGCTGCACGCGCCGCTCACCGATGAGACCCGCAACCTGATCAACGCCACGACCATAGGCACGATGAAGCCCGGTGCGTTCCTGGTGAACACGGCTCGCGGTCCGATGGTGAACGTTGCGGACCTGGCCGAGGCACTGAAGACCGGGCGGCTCGGCGGGGCCGCGCTTGACGTGCTCCCGCAGGAGCCTCCTCCGGCGGATTCGCCGCTCGCCGGCCTGGAGAATCTCATCCTGACGCCCCACTCCGCCTGGTCGTCGGTCGAGGCCGTCACGGAGCTCCAGGCCAAGGCAGCCGACGAGGTGGCCCGCGCGCTCACGGGCCAGCGCCCGAGATCACCGGTCAATCCCGAGGTGTTGTCCCGGCTGGATTGGATCAAAGGGAAATCCGAATGACGGTGTCGGGCACCAGGGAAGAGCTGCTCGCATCGGCAACGACGAAGGCCCGCGCGCGTCTCATCCCATTCGTGTTCGTCCTCTATATCGTCGCGTACCTCGACCGCATCAACATCGGCTTCGCTGCGCTGCAGATGAACCAGGCGATCGGGCTGACGGCGACGACCTACGGACTGGGCGCCGGCATCTTCTTCCTCAGCTACGTCGTGTTCGAGGTGCCGAGCAACGTGATCATGGCGCACATCGGCGCGCGCCTGTGGATCGCGCGGATCATGATCTCGTGGGGTCTGGTGTCGGCCGGAACGATGTTCGTGAAGGGGCCGACGGCGTTCTACGTCGTGCGCTTCCTGCTCGGCATCGCCGAGGCCGGCTTCTTCCCCGGCGTGATCTTCTACCTGACGCTCTGGTTCCCGGCCCGAGAGCGCGCCCGGGCGATCGCTTCGTTCATCGCCGCGACGCTCGTCGCCGGCATCGTCGGCGGCCCGATCTCGGGCGCCCTGCTGACGCTGCATGGAGCGTGGGGGCTGCAGGGCTGGCAGTGGCTGTTCCTGATGGAAGGGCTGCCGGCCGTCCTGCTCGGATTCGTCGTGCTGGCGTACCTGCCGGATCGGATCGCCGAGGCGAAGTGGCTCACGCCCGGCGAACGCGCGGCGCTCGAGGCGAAGCTCTCGGAAGAGTCGGCGGGAACGACAGGGGCGCACAGCGTGTCGGCATCCCTCAGCGACCGCCGCGTGTGGCTCATGGCGCTCGTGTACCTGACGATACCGGTCGCACTCTACGGCATGGGTTTCTGGCTGCCCCAGATCATCCGATCGAGCTCCACGGGCAGCGATTTCCTCGTCGGGCTGCTGAGCGCGATTCCCTACGTGCTCGGGGCCGTCGGCATGGTGGCCGCCGGACGGCATTCCGATCGGACGGGCGAACGGCGGTGGCACATCGCCATCCCCGCGGCGATCGGCGGCACGGCCTTCGCCCTGAGCGGCCTCGTCCACGGCCTCGTGCCATCGCTTGCGCTCCTGTCGGTGGCGATGCTGGGCCTGGCGTCGATGTACGGACCGTTCTGGACGCTGGCGAGCTCGTTTGTCAGCGGTGTCGGGGCGGCGGCCGGCATTGCGCTGATCAACTCCATCGGCAACATCGGCGGGTTCGTCGGCCCGTACGCGTTCGGCTACATCAAGGACAGGACCAATAGCTTCACCATCGGTCTCGTGGCGCTCGGCGCCGTGCTGGCGAGCGGCGGCCTGCTCGCCCTCACCGTGAAGGACCGACCGGCCGACTGATCCAGAGAGAGCGCCGCCCGCCCCTTTGGACGAAGCGTGCGGCGTGCACCCCTACTTCGCCGTCGGTGCGGGCTCATCCGGCCCGGTGTAGCGAAGGATGAACAATCCCCACTGCTTGTTGGTGATGTAGATGTTGCCGCGCGTGTCCACCAGCACGTCTTCCGACTGGCTGACGAGCTTGTCGAATGGCTGCGGCATCCGGCGCTTCGTCGGAGTCGGAGGAATGAACCACCCCGTCTCCTTCGGCAGGCGCGGGTCCTTGATGTCGAACACTCGCAGCCCCGCATTGAAGTAGGTGAGATAGATCAGGTCGCCCTGCTTCTCCACGTCGGGATTGTGCTGGAGGCTGTTCGTGTTGTGCGGCCCGAACCGGCCGCCCTTGTCGCAGAAATCGGTGTAGGGCTCGTCCTTGGGAGGCACCGGTATCGGCAGCGTCGAGACAAGAAACGGCTTGGCCGGGTCCTTGATGTCGACGAGTCCGGTGAGGAACATCGCTCCCTTGCAGGCCGGCAGGCCGTCCGCCGTGTCGGCGCCTCCTGTGCCCTCTCCATTCACGAACATCAGCGACTTGCCCGGGATCGGCGTCACGCTGTGCACGGGAATGTTCGTGCCGAATGGCGGGCTGGCGACGAACTGGCCGACGAGCTTCGGCTTCGAGATGTCGGCGATGTCCAGGATGACGGCGGCCGGGCTGTAGCCAAGGAACGCGCGATCGCCTTCAATCGTGGCCGGCCCGTGGAACCCGTAGATCGGCGCGGGTAGCGGCGGCTCGCCGTCCTTCTGGCCGGGCATCCACCAGCGCCCGGCTTCTTTCGGATGGCTCGGATCGCTGATGTCGAGGAACACCAGGATCTGCCCCTTGTAGCCGGGCATGCCCGCGGACATGTTGACGTACTTGCCGCCCGGGTAGCTGTCGCGATGCGTGCCGGTCGCGCCGGTCTTCCACCACGAGAGCTGTTTCGGGTTCACCGGGTCCTGAATGTCCCAGATGAGCACGCCTTCGTTGACGAGCTTGTTCGGGTCGCCACCGTAGCCGTTCCTGTCCTGGAGCGGAGTGACCAGGATGTTGTCATGGAGATCCAGTTGGCCCGTGGAGGTGTTCGGCGGGCCGGGAATGAACTTCACCACCTTCGGGTTCTTCGGGTCCGTCACGTCGACGATGCTCCAGCCGTGAGCGGTGAAGTGGCCGAGATACAGATACCAGCGATCGCCGACGTGCCTGATCGCCATCTTGAAGGCCTCTCGGCCCTCGAGGTCGCTGTAGCCGATGGGCGTCATGTTGCTGGCCTTCCAGCCTGCGGGAATCTGATCGGCGTGGAGGTGCCCGACACTCATTGCTCCGGCGCACACAGTCAGCGCGGACCGGAGCAGGATTCGCCAAAGAGACTTACTCGCCATCATTCGCATCCCTCATTCATGGACAGTGCGACCGCGTGCGCGGCCCGGGAATCACCTGCCGAGCGCGCTATCGGCTCCACGCCGCGCGAACGGGCTGCCCGACGAGCAGCGACGGATCGGCGCCCTTGCGCGGCACGAACTTCTGCGGACGTCCGCCCCACACCTCTGCCGTGTAGAGGTTGCCATTCTGGTCGACGCCGAACTGATGGGTGCCCCACAGCCCTCCAGGAGCCGGGGTCCAGGTGCCCCACGTGTGCAGCAGCCTCCCGGTCAGATCGTACTTGTAGAACTTGAAGTTCCCGTGGCCGTCGGACATCCAGAGGTGCTCGTCCGCCGTCATGAAGATGTGATAGGTCGCCACCGGTCCGTCGCCGAGATACCACTCCTTGAGGAAGTGGCCGTTCTCGTCGAACACCTGGATGCGGCGGTTGCCCCTGTCGTTCACGTAGACGCGGCGCTCTTTGTCGATTGCAATGCCGTGCACGGTGTTGAAGTAGTTCGGCCGCCTCTCCTTCCCGTTCTCTCCCCGCTCGCCCCACGCCATCAGGAACTTGCCGTTCTTGTCGAATTTCACGACGCGGGTTTCCTCGTAGCCGTCGGAGACGAAGAAGGTGCCGTCCGGCAGCCAGGCGATGTCGGTCTGGCGGCCGAAGCACTCGTCGGCCGGACCGCTCTTCCTGGTCAGCGACGGCTTCCCCGTATTGCCGGTCAACTTGGTGTTCCGTTCGGTGGTCGTGTCCTTCGTGCCGATCGTCTGGAGCAGCTTTTTGCCGTCGTTGCTGAAGATCCGGATGACCTGGTGACCGTCGTCTATGGCCCAGACGCGCTTCTCCGGATCGTAAGGACTGATCAGGATCTTGTGAACGCGGCCTTGTGCCAGCACCTTCGGATTGTCCGGCTTGAAGAGCGAATCCCACTGCGTCCACTCTTCTTTCAGGTTCCCCTGGCTGTCGTACACACAGATGATGTGCTCCCAGCGGTAGTCAATCCCCTCTTCGCCCATGTACTGGTCGGTGGCCTCACCCGGGCTGGCGTAGGGACCCACCGACGCGTTCCGCACGTACAACCCTCGTCCCGGGACCTGGACGTGCACCTTCCGGCCGTCTTCGCTGTCGACCTCGACGATCTTGCTCTTGAGGTTCGACACGTCCGGCAACTCGCCTCGCATCGCCACGAAGATGCGGTCCGGGTTCTGAACGAACACGCCTTGGACCGCGCCCCACGTCCAGCCCTTGTGGTTCGGCCACGACGACATCGGCTTAGGCCAGTTCGGATCGACCACATAAGGGCCATCCACCAGCTCGTCGCTCGGATTGGCGGGATCCACCCACTGGCCGCCCGTTTGTCGGGCCGTCAGTCGCGTGCCGGAATTTCTCACGAGCGAGACGACACCGAAGGCTGCCAACACTACGACGGCAACTGAAAGTGCTCGACCGAGTCTCGTCACGGGGGCCTCCCTCCTGCGCGTCGAAATCCACACACGTCTTTCAGCCCTTCGGCAAGGCAGACACCGCTTCCGGCTTCTTGTCACCGGCCACCAGCGCTCGTGCCATTGCGCCGAATTCCTCGAGGCTCAGCAGCCGCTTCCCGTCGAGCGATCGCTGCTTCACATCCGCCAGCAGGGCCATCATCTGATCCTGGGTCGCCGCGATTCCCATGCGCTCGAGGAAGTACGCCATGCTGTCGATGCCGCTCCCCTTCCCGAGCACGGCCCGCGCAGGCGCGGCGCCGACCAGCTCCGGCCGGTACGGCGACAGCTCGGTCGGGAACTCGACCCCGCAGTTCTTCAGCCAGCTGACGATGATGCCGCTCTCGATGTCGAAGAGGTTCTCGCCGACGACGCAGCGGTTGGGCGGCACGGTCACGCCAGCCAGCCGTTGCACGAGACGGGACACGGAGACGAAGTTCTCGGTCTTGAGGCCCAGATCCACGTCGTACATGGTCTTCATCGCCAGCGCCAGCTCCTCGTATGCGCAGTTCCCGGCTCGCTCGCCGATCCCGGTCACCGACGTGTGCGCGACCTGGCAGCCGGCCGCCATGGCCAGCAAGGTGTTCGCGACGCCCATGCCGAAGTCGTCGTGGAAGTGCACCTCGAACGGCGTCGTCGGGAAGACCTGCCGCATGCGCCGGATGAGGTATGGAACCGTGTGCGGGGCCAGGCCGCCGAAGGTATCGACGATCGTGAGCGCGTCCATATGACCTTCGGTCGCGACGCGCTTCAGCATCGACAGGACCCACTCGAGCGGCGCTCGCGAAAAGTCGATGGGGAAGAAGCTGACGTACAGGCCGTTATCCTTGGCGAATCGGGTCGCCTCGATGGAGGTCGCGATCGCCCGGGCGGGGTCCCAGCGGTACGCGCGCTCGATGATGTGCGTCGAGCTCGGCACCTCCATCACGATGCCCTTGACGCCGGTGTCGACCGAGCGCTTGACGTCCTCGACCATGCAGCGCGCGAAACTGAAGACCTGCGTGTTCGACTTCTCCAGGCGCCTGACGATCTCGCGGATCGCCTGTTCGTCCGACTTGGACACGACCGGCATGCCGGCCTCGAGCCGATGAATGCCGACCTCCGCGAGTCCCTCGGCGATCCGGATCTTGTCGTCCTTCGAGAACACGATTCCGGCCTGCTGCTCTCCGTCGCGAAGCGTGACGTCGTGCAGCCTCGGCCGAGGATCGAACTTCATTTCGGCGCGCACGTCGGCGTCGAAGTTCCAGGGGCTCGTAAACCACATGTCCGTCTGCCACGGTGTACCCATGTCCAATCTCCTCGATGTTCTGCTATCCGTATGAAGAAACGTCTGGCGCCCGCCGCCAATGATGCGGCCCTTCGCCTCTACTTCGCCGTGCGCGGCGCCGGGAATTCAGCTTCGTGGAAGTTGCTGATCAGCCAGCGCCCGTTCTGCTTCGTGACCACCACGATCATCAGGCCCTTCCGGACCGGCGCCTCCGACCCGTCGTTCTCCCTGGTTCCCGTGATCACCGTGTCGGCATCGACCAGCGCGATCTCGGCGTGAAGAACCGGATGCGCTTCACGGTGTCGGTGCGGGTTGCGGCCCTGAGTCTGCCGCCGAAGAGCGTCGTGAACCGCCCCTCGATGTCCTTGTGGCCCTTCACGTAGATCCCGGACATGTTCGTGAAATCCGCGTCCGGCGCGAACGTCATCGTCGTCGCGTGCGCGTCGTGGCGGCTGAAGCTCCCGTAGAACTCGGCCACCAGTTGTCTGATTGCCGCCGAGTCCGCGTCAGATGGCGGCGGGGCGCCCTGAGCCCTCGCAGACCCGCACGGGAGAAGGACGCACAACACGACGAGGTGGACAGCGATCACGCGAGCTGATGTCATCAGATCCTCCTGGCATCGGTCAACGCGGCCTATTCCTTCCACGCCGCGCGCACGGGCTGTCCAATCAACCGCGCCGGGTCGGCGCCTTTCTTCGGCCTGAACTTCTGGGCGCGGCCGGTGTCAACTTCGGCCGTATACAGGTTCCCTTCCTGGTCGACGCTGAACTGGTGGACTCCCCAGATCTCGCCCGGCCTGAGGCCCCAGACGCCCCAGCTGTACAGCATCCGGCCGGTCAGGTCGTACTTGTAGAACCGGTAATTCTCGTGACCGTCGGAGATCCAGAGGTTCTGGTCGGCTGTCATCATGAGGTGGTAGGTCGCCGCAATCGGGCCCTGGTACCACTGATCGATGAAGTTGCCGTTCTCGTCGTAGATCTGGATTCGGCGGTTCGCCCGGTCGTTGATGTAGAGGCGGTGGTCATTGTCGATGGCGATGCCGTGCACGGTGTTGAAATACCCCGGGCGCGTTTCCTTCCCGGCCTCGCCCTTCTTGCCCCACGCCATCAGGAACTTCCCGGTCTTGTCGAACTTGACGACGCGGGTGTTCTCGTAGCCGTCCGTCACGAAGAAGGTGCCGTCGGGCAGCCACGCGAGGTCGGTCTGGCGATGGAAGTGCTTCTCGTCCTCGCCGGACTCGTTCGGGATGCCGATCGTCTGGAGCAGCTTCTTGCCGTCGTTGCTGAAGACGAAAATCGCGTTGCGGCCGTCATCGTCTATCCAGACGCGCTTTTCCGGGTCGTACGGGCTGATGTAGATCTTGTGCGGCCGCTTGAACAGCTTGTCCCACTGCGTCCACGATTCGACGAGGTTGCCCTGCGCGTCGAAGATGTTGACCAGGTGTTCCCAACGGTAGTCCTTCCCCTCCACGCCGGCCGATCCGCTTCCAATGCCATACTCGCCCGGGCTTCCCGTGATGTCGATCGACGCGTTGCGCAGGGCCTGCATGGCGACCGGAACGCTGAGCCTCACCTTGCCCTTGAGGCCCATGTCGACTTCGACGGTGACCTGCTTCGGCAAGTTCGGGAAGTTGAACGACTTGATCTCCGGCAGCTCGCCGCGCTGCAGGACGAAGACGCGATTCGGGTTCTGCGCGAACACGCCCTGCGTCGCGCCCCACGTCCATCCTTCGTGGCCGGGCCATGTCGACATCGGCTTGGGCCAGTTCGGATCGACCTCGTAGGCGCCGGAGACTTCTTCATCGGAGCGGCTTGGATCCAGAGCCGCCGGGGCCGGGGCGGCCGCAGCCGGCGCGTTCGCCTTCTCGGGCGCCGGCTTCTGTGCCTCACACGCGAGCGCGCCCGCCGCCGCGGCGACGAGGATGGCAAGCAGTATCGGGATGCGACGGTTACTCATGCTTCTCTCCGTGGACGACCGGCGATGGCGCCGGCCATCGAGCATCACATCTGCCGCGGAACGATACGACCTACTGCGCGCCGACATTGATGCCCGGCGCCGTCCACTGTTTCACCTTCATAGGGCCGAGAACCGGATCTCCGAGAACGGGGCTCGACAGGATGTAGTGTCCCGTATCGCAGAACACGTGAATGAGCTTGCGATCCCACTCGATGAATGCCGTTTCCGTGCCCCGGTTCTCACCCTGCGCTGGCAGCAGCGAGGCAATCTCGCGAGGCTGGAATGGATTGGAGATGTCGTACATCCGGAATCCGCCGGTGAACCACGTGTAGCCGACCAGATCGATCCTCATCTCGCCGGGCGCCTTGAACTCGTTGGCGTTGTGAGTTCCGAAACGATGACCGCGGAAGCAGAAGTCGGTGTACGGCGCCTCGGCGGGCGGTCGTGGAATCGGTACGCTGGCAATCGGGAGAGGATTGGGTTCGTACCGGAGGTCGACGACAAAGGGCGGCACCACGCCATCTCCGCAATCCTGGTAGAGCGGCTCGTTGTTCAGAAGAACCAGCTTGCGCGAGAGTATCGGATACGCCGTATGCACCGTCGCGCCGCTGTCGAAGGGTGGAGACATGTCGAGCCGGCCGATCTGTTTGGGTTTTGAGATGTCGGTCAGGTCCAGCAGGATGAACCCCAGCTGACCCCAGGAACAGTAGGCGCGGTCCCCGCCGTCTTCGACCCGTTTGGGCACGAAGCACGGCCCGTGCAGCTCGGCGTAGTGGAACCTGAGGCTCGTGTCGTTCTTGTCCCAGACGTTGCTGATCTTCGTCCGTGCTTCCGGCCACTTCTCGTACTCGGCCTGCTCGTTCAGCATCTGGCCGGGCACCCACCAGCGCCCCGCTTCCTTCGGGTGCGCCATGTCCGCGACGTCGAGGATGATCAGGATTTGAGACCACACCTCGAAGGGTGATTGAGAACGGGTCCCCTCGGCCGCGCAGGACAGGTAGGCGTAGCGCCCGCCATCGTAGTACACGCCGTCGCTGTGGCAGCCTCTCGCGCCGCCGGGGTTGACGCGGGAGATCTCGACGGGTTTGGCCGGATCGGTGATGTCCGAGAAGACGACGCCGTAGAACCGGGTCTTGTCGAGATGCGGATGGGGCGGCGGTTTCGGAAGCGTCGTGGCGGTCAGGTACGCCTGGTTGGGGATTGTGGCAGAGATCGGCTGCATCACAATC
This sequence comes from uncultured Acidobacteriota bacterium, assembly GCA_963695795.1. Taxonomy (GTDB): domain Bacteria; phylum Acidobacteriota; class Vicinamibacteria; order Vicinamibacterales; family JAKQTR01; genus CAVOHU01. Next base: position 429,342 of record CAVOHU010000008.1, read on the forward strand.
CACCTCTTCATGGCCTGGTTGTAGGCAACCTGTCCGCTCGGGACGTTGCGATTGACGACGACCGGGTTCTTGGGATCGGTGACATCCGTGATCTTGCGGCCGCCAACCAGGTAGCGCTTGTCGCCGATGACCATCATCTGCGGCCCGGCGGCGTCTTCCTCACCGAGGTGAGAGAGCAGCGTCATGTTGTCGAGGTAGATCTTGGGATCCTTGAAGAGCGGGATCGGCCTGTCGCCGGGTCTGCCCAGGGCGTCGTAGTAGGTTCCCCGCCGGTCGCCGCCCTGCGGATGGCCCTGGACCGGATAATGGTTCTGGGCGATCGCGGGCGCGGCGAACACGAGAAGGAGCCCGAGCGCGAGACGAGTGTCGCATACCTGCCGCATGGCAACCCCTCTCTGGAATCGTGGCAACGTTCAGTTGTGGCGCGCGGATTTCGGGGAGTATACACCCGCGCTCCTTCCTGTGCCGTTCCAGAGTGACGCGGCTCTACTTCCTCAGCCGAGGCTCCCAGTACTCGATCCACGAGGTGAGGTCCCGATTGAACTCCTCCGGCTTCTCCCGATAGACGAAGTGGCCACCCGGCAGGATGGTCAATGCCGCGTGCTGGTTCCTGGTCTGCAGCAGGTTCAGCAGGCCGACCCCTCCCTCCAGCCTGGCGTACGGATCGTTCACGTTCCAGTCGAGCGCGTCCTTGTTGCCCCAGTAGAGCAGCACCGGCATCTGGAGGGACTGCCCTGCCCTGACGCGGTCTCTGAGCTTCTCCATGTACGATTCCATCTCCGCCGGAGGGATGCCGGCCTTGGCTTTGATCCGGTCCTCGACGATCTTCCGGTTCGGCCCCTTGTCGAAGGTGGCCTGGGAATTCCAGTAGTCGTCGTCGAAGGCCCTGTCCGGATCGGCCGACAGGATTCGCACCCGGCAGCGGTAGTAGCCGATCGCATCCTGCCATTCATCCGGGCAGCTCTTGATCAGCTCGTCGAGCTTCTGCGGCCCGCGCTTGATGCCGGCGAGGCCGGGATGGCCCATGATGACCGCCGTCTTGATGAGTTCGGGGTGCGCGTCGGCAAAGAGACACGTCACCTGGCCGCCGGCAGAGTGGCCCACCAGGTGAACCGGGCCCGTCTTGAGTGCTTGCAGGAAGTCGTACACGAAGTTCATGTCCCCGATCGGGCTGTAGTCCCGGTCGGCCTTCGGGGGATCCGTCAGGCCCCGGCCGGGCCTGTCCATCGCGATGACATGGAACTTCTTCGCCAGCCCGGGCATGTTGCTCGTCCAGACGTTCGCGCTGTTCCGGATCGTGAAGCTTCCGCCGTGCATCAGGACGATGGTGGGGCCCTGGCCCATCTCGTAGTAGCGGGTCTTGATGCCGTTCGCGTTGATGTACTTCGCCTTGAACGGACCGTAGGCGCCGTCCTTGTCGATGCTTCCCTGCGCGCCCGCATGGGCCCCGACCAGCGCCAGGACACCGGCCATCGCGAAGAAGGCGACGGTTCGAGCAGTCATGGAGTCCTCCACTGTGAGGCCGGATACGGCGTTGCCGCATCCGAGCCGCGTCCGAGACCGGCCCGACATGATCAAAATGGGGAATGTGCGGCTTGCAGCATACCTCAGTGCCAGCGTGGTGTCTTGTATTCGAGTGGGCGTTCGCGCTCTGACTGGTCGTCATCCGAACGGGTGTGCCGATTCGCGAGCGTGTGGCGAGAGCCGAGGATTTGTGCCGGCTCGCGCTTCAGTCGAGCGGGTTGATGTCGAGGTGCAGGTGGGGCTCGCGCTCGCCCGTCCGGGAAATCACGACGAACACGCGCCCGGTGATCGGCGCCTTGTGCGCGCCCTCCGCGAAGGAGATTTCAACTCGCAGCTTCGGGCGGAGCAGGCGGATGACCTCGGAGACGTGGCCCTGGCGCGCGGTGGTCATACCTTGAAATATCCACACGCGATGATGGATTTTCAAGGCCGCTCATCTGGCTCGCCACGCCAGAGCTCCGCCGCCGCCGGGGAACGAAGTGCGGTGATTTCAGGAGGCCGCGGCAGCCAGATTCACACGGTTCGCTCTCCCAGGTTCCCGTTACGATCCACTACGGCCTCCGGCGGCGCGAGGGCTGGCGCCGCCCGTAGCCTGAAGCCCGAAGCCTGTAGCCTGAGGTCCCTCGTCTACTTGAGCGTCTTCCTCGACCTCGCCGTCGCGAGCGCCATCACCGCGACGCCCCATGTCAGCATCAGCAGCGCGTCCTTCCAGAACGACGTGCAGGCCGACGCCCTTGAGGAAGATGCCCCGGACAATCACCAGGAAGTACCGCAGCGGGATCAGGTAGGTCACCGGCTGGATGAGGTCCGGCATGTTCTCGATCGGGAACAGGAAGCCGGAGAGATAAATCATCGGCATCATGAAGAAGAAGACGGTCGTCATCATGGCCTGCTGCTGCGTATGCGACACGGTCGAAACGAAGAGGCCGAGCCCGAGGGTGCAGAGCAGGTAGATGAGCGAGAGCCCGAGCAGCAGCAGGAAGCTGCCCCGGAGCGGAATCTCGAACCACAGCACGGCCACGCCCGTCACGAGGAAGACGTCGATCACGCCGATCAGCCCGAACGGCAGGAGCTTGCCGACCGTCAGCTCCCACCGCCGGAGCGGCGTGACGTTCAACTGCTCGAGCGTCCCGAGCTCCTTCTCGCGCACGATCGCCATGGACCCGAGCACGGCGGTGACGACCATCAGCAGCAGCGCCAGCACGCCCGGAATCATGAAGTACCGGCTCGAGAGCAGCGGGTTGAACCACACGCGCACACGCGCCTCGAGCGGCGTCATCGCCGCGCCCATCGGCGCGCGCTGCTTCGAGACGATCTCGGCCGCCTTCTCAGCGATCAGGTTGGTCGCGTAACCGAGCGCGATGTTGATCGAGTTCGAGTCGGTTCCGTCGGCCACGAGCTGCAGGGTGACCGGCGTACCCTCGGCCACCATGCGGCCGTATTGCGGGGGAATGGCCACGGCCATCCAGGCGTCGCGCGTCTCCAGCTCGTGCGCCACCTCGTCGACCGTCGTCACCACCTTCACGACGCGGAAGTAGGGCGAGCCGGCGAACTGGCCGACGAGGTCGCGACTGGCCGGCGTCCTGTCCCCGTCAGCAAAGACGATGGGGACGTTCTGCACGTCGGTCGTTGCGGCGTAGCCCAGGATGAGGAGCTGCAGGACCGGGGCGAGGAAGATCGGCGGGAACATGCGGGGATTGCGCCGCAGCTCCTGGAACTCCTTCCGCACGAGGAATCGCAGCCGCCTCATCGCTAGCCCCGCTCCTTCGCCAGGCGGATGGACGCAAGGCCGAGCGTGACGAACGCGTAGATCGCGAGCGCCATGAACTGCGGCGCGACGATGTCCAGGCCGACGCCCTTGAGCACGATGCCGCGCAATGCTCCGAGGAAATACCGCGCCGGGACGATCAGGGTCACCAGCTGGACCGGCACCGGCATGCTCGAGATCGGGAAGATGAACCCGGACAGAAGAAATGTCGGCAGCAGCGAGATGAGCAGGCCGATGAGAAAGGCCAGCGCCTGCGAATCGACCAGCGTCGAGACGAGCAGGCCGGTCCCGAGCGCGCCCGTCAGGAAGAGCGACACTGCCGCGAGGAGCAGCAGCCACGACCCGCGGACTGGCAGGCCGAAGAGCGCCATCGCCGCGAAGATGATCAGAAAAGCCGAGAGCAGCGAGATGGCGAAATACGGGATGGTCTTTCCCACCACGTACGACACGGTGTTGATCGGCGCCATCCGCACCTGCTCCCACGTCCCGCGCTCCTTCTCGCGCACGATCGAGAGCGAAGTCGAGACGACGCGAGCTAATCATCACGATGAAGGCGATGAGCCCGGGCACGAGGAAGAGCGTGCTCTTGAGCTCCGGGTTGTACCAGATGCGCGGCTCGACGTTGAACGGCGCCCGCACCAGCCGGCCAGGAACCATTTCCGCCTGCAGCTCGACGGACAGTCCTCGGACAATCGCCTGCGCGTACCCGAACACGATGGTGGCGGTGTTCGCGTTGTCGCCGTTGACGAGCACCTGTACGGAGGCGCCACGCCCGCCGCGGAGATCGCGCGTCATGCCTTCGGGAATGACGAGGATTGCTCGGACGTCGCCGTGGTCGACGAGCGCCTCGGCTTCGTCGAGCGAGGCGGCGCTGCCGAACAGATCGAAGTAGCTCGAGTTGGTGAACGCCGAGACGAGCGCCCGGCTCTCGCGGCTGTGCTCGCGATCCACGACGGCGATGGGCACGTGCCGGATGTCCCAGTTCAGGGCGTAGCCGTAGAGCACCAGGAAGAACGCCGGGACAAAGAGCAGGATGGCCAGCGTGCGCTGATCGCGCAGGATCTGGTGGAGCTCCTTGCGTCCGACCGCGAGCGCCTTCCTCATGGCGCGGTCCCTCCCGATCGCTCGACCACGTCCATGAACACGTCCTCGAGAGAGGGCGTGACCAGCTCCATGCCCTCCACGTGAAGCGATCGCTCCTCGAGCCGCCGGCGAATCGGCTCGACGTCGCGCTCGCCGGGCCTCAGCCAGACGTGCAGGCTCGTGCCGAACAGGCTCATCTTCGCGACGACCGGCACGTCGTCGAGCGCGCGAAGCGCGATCATCGGCTGGGACGTCCGCACCTCGACGACCGCGCGCGCCTCGAACACGCGCTTCAACTCGTGCACCGTGCCGAGCGCGGCGATGCGACCCGCGTGCATCAGCGCGAGCCGGTGGCAGTACTCGGCCTCGTCGAGGTAGTGCGTTGTCACGAACACCGTGACGCCGCGAGAGGACATCTGGTTGATGAGGCTCCAGAACTGGCGGCGCGACACCGGGTCGACGCCGCCGGTCGGCTCGTCGAGGAAGAGGATGGCCGGCTCGTGGAGGATCGCGCACCCGAGCGCGAGGCGCTGGCGCCAGCCGCCGGCCAGGTCGCGCGCGAGCGTCTTCTCGCGGCCCACGAGACCGGCCATCTCGACCGCGAACCGCTTGCCGCTCCGCGAGCCGGCGATCGTCGAGGCCGTAGAGGCCGCCGAAGAACTCGAGGTTCTCTTCGACGGTCAGCAGCTCGTAGAGCGAGAAGCGCTGCGACATGTAGCCGATGCGGCGCTTGACGCCCTCGGGGTCCTTGCCGACGTCGATGCCGCCGACCGTCGCCGTGCCGGAGGTCGGCTTGAGCAGGCCGCAGAGAATCCGGATGGTCGTGGACTTCCCCGCGCCGTTGCTTCCGAGGAAGCCGAAGATTTCGCCCGTGCTCGACGTCGAAGCTGACGTGGTCGACCGCCACGAAGGCGCCGAACCGGCGCGTCAGGTCACGGGCGGTAACGGCGAACCTCTCTGCCATGCTCGTGTCCTACCGGCCGAGCGCGCGATCCAGCCTGGATTGGGCCAGCTTCGTGTTCGCGAGCGCGCGGGTCCGATCGAGCTCCGCCTGCAGCAGCAGGACCTGCGCGTCGACGACCTCGGTCGCCTGCGCCACGCCGGCGGCGAACCTGTCCGCGACGACCCGCCGCGCTTCCTGGGCGGAGCGGACTCCATCGGAGGCCGCGTTGATCGACGCGCGGGCCGACTCGAGATCGAGGCGGCGCTGGCGGACGTCGAGATCGAGCATCGACTCGACCTCGGCCAAACGCTCCTCGAGCGCGCGCTGGTTCGCGGCAAGTTCGGCCGCGTCGGCCTTCGCCCGCCCGCCGTCCCAGAGCTGCCATCCGATGTTCACGCTCAGGTCCCACGAGTCCTTCCAGGCCCCTGCGCGCGGGAAGATCCGGGGGTTTGGTCGCGCGTAATCGACTCCCGCGCCCACGCCGACCGTCGGCATCAAAGAGGCGGCAACGGCCGCACGGCGATCCTTCATCGCGTTGACGCGTTGCTGGAGCGCCCCAATCTCCGGCCGCGCGGCCTTCGCCTGCGCAAGGAGGTTCTCGAGTCCAGGCGGCTCGGGCACAGGCTCTTCGAGCGCCGCCTGCGGAACGACGACCGCATCGGCGGGAAGGCCGGTCAGCCGCCGCAGGTTGGCCTCCGCGATGGCCCGTGCGTTATCGGCCTCGATGAGAAGCTGCTGCTGGCGCGATCGCTGCGCCTCGGCGCTGAAGACATCGCTCTGCGCGAGGATGCCGACGCCGAGCATGTTCTTCGTGTCCTTGACATGGGCATCCATGCGATTGAGCGCTTCGCGCAGGACCCTGACGGCCTCGGCCGACGTGACCACGCCCCAGAACGCCTGCGCCGTCTCGAGGCGGACGTCCGACTGCAGCGCCTCGCGATCCTTGCCGGCGGCGTTCAGGTCCGACCTCGCGGCGCGCTCGAGCGCCGAGACGCGGCCCGAGCTGAAGACGAGCCACTGCAGGTCGATCCGGCTTCTCCAGTTGTCCGGAATGTCGGGATAGATGATCTTGGGCGGCGCGCCGGGCAGGCTGATGCCGAACTCCTGGACGTGATTGGTCCGCGTGTATCCGGCAAGGAGCGTGAGGATGGGCATGTCGGCCGCGCCGCGGCTCGACACGGCAGCTCGGGCGGCGTCCTCGCGCGCGGCCGACTCCCCGAGCCGGTGGCTGGCCCTGAGCGCGCGGTCCATGGCGTCGGCGAGCGTCAGCGTGACGGCGCTTCCGCCAGGTGGCGCCGGTTGCGCGAGGGCGGCGGCCGCCGCGAGTAACACCACGCCGGCCATGAGCGCACCTGAAAAGCGTTGTCGAGTGCGTGACACGGTGTCGTCTCCGTAATCTGCTCTTTCCGTTGCCACCAGTTCGTTCCCCAGCGTCAGGTGCCGTCCGCGCGCTCACGTCTCCGCGGCGGCGGATGACCCGCTTCCGTGCTCGCTGACTCGCTCGATGAAGACGTCTTCGAGCGATGCGGGAATCCTGCGGATGCTCTGCACGGTCAGGTGCGGGGACGCCAGGGCGCGCCGAAGCGTCGCGATCGCATCGCCGTCCTCGCCAGGCCCCATCCGGACGTGCATCCGCTCGCCGAACACCTGGACGTCCGCCACGCGGTCGATCGTTCGCAGCGCCGCGAGCGACGCGTCGAGCGGCTCGGCGATGACCTCGATGAGCATCCCGCTGAACTGGCTGCGAAGCTCCGACGGATCGTCGAGCGCGAGCAGGCGGCCCGCGCTCATCAGGGCGACGCGCGAGCAGCGCTCGGCTTCGTCCAGGTACGGCGTGGCCATCAGGATCGTGATGCCCTGTCCCAGGAACTCGGAGAGCAGGCGCCAGAACTCGCGCCGCGATACCGGGTCGACGCCGGTCGTCGGCTCGTCGAGCAGCACGATCTCGGGCTCGTGGATGAGCGTGCACGCCAGGGCCAGTTTCTGCTTCATGCCGCCCGAAAGCCGCTCGGCGAGCCTGGTGCGGAACGGCGTGAGCTGCATCATGTCGAGCAGCCTGTCCCTGCGATCGCGGTAGCGCCTGAGTCCGTGAATCTCGGCGAAGAACGCGAGGTTCTCGTCGATGCTCAAGTCGCCGTAGAGCGTGAACCGCTGCGAGAAGTAGCCAACCGAGTGCGTGATGGCGGCGTGCTCCCGGACCGGGTCGCGCCCCGCCACGCGGATCGATCCGCCGGTCGGGCGCAGTAACCCGCAGAACAGCCTGATGCTCGTCGTCTTGCCGGCCCCGTCCGGCCCGATGAGTCCGAACATTTCGCCGCGGCGGACCGTCGAAGGACACCTCGCGGACCGCCTCGGTCTCGCCGAAGGACTTGGAGACCCGATCGAAGATCAACGCGGGCCCGGCCATTTGCGTGTCCGCTCCGTTACGACTGCGCCGCCAGCACGATCTCGGCTTCGACGGGCATCCCCTGCTTCAGCACGCCCTTCTTGTTGTCGACGGTGACCTTGATCCGGTAGACGAGCTTGGATCGCTCCTCGGCCGTCTGCACGTTGCGCGGCGTGAACTCGGCCTTCGGCGAGACGAACGTGATCGTCCCCTCGATGCCGGCGCCCCCTGCGTCGGTGAAGAGCGTGGCCTTCTGTCCGAGCGCGATCCTCGGAACGAATGGCTCGTCGACGTAGACGTTCGCCCACACGTTGTCGAGGTCCGCGATGACCAGGAGCGGCGTGCGCGGGCCGACCAGCTCGCCCTGGTCGGCGAGCTTCTGCGTGACGATGCCTGCGAGGGGTGCCTTGACGGTGGCGTCGGCGAGCGCCTTCTCGAGCGTGGCAATCTGCGCGTCGGCCACGGCCACGCGGGCCCGCGCACCGTCGACCTCCTCGCGCCTTGCGCCGGCCTTGAGGCGCGCGAGCGCCTCTGCGGCCACGCGCACCCGCTCCTCGGCGCCCCTCATTCTCTCGCTCGCCACGTCCCGCCGGCTCGCCGCATCGTCGCGGGCCTTCTGGGATCCGGAGTTTTGCGCCAGCAGCGTCTGAAACCGGTGAAGGTCGCGTTCGGCGGCGGCGACTTCCTGGTGGGCGGCGGCCATGTCGGCCATGGCGGCGGCGCGCTGCGCGTCGGCCTGGCGGATGTCCTCTTCACGGGCCCCGGCGAGCAGCAGGCGCAACTGGGCGTCGTTCGCCGCACGCTCGGCCCGTGCGCGGCGTAGGGCGAGCTCGACGTCGGCCGTGTCGAGTTGCGCCAGCGTCTGCCCCGCCGTCACACGCGTGCCTTCGACGACGGCGAGGTTGACGAGACGGCCGCCGACTTCGGCGGACACCTGGACCTCGGTGGCCTCAACGTAGCCGGAGACGCGAATCTGATTCGCCGGAGCCTTCTGCTTGCAGCCGGCGGCCGGGACGATGAGGAGGGCCGCCGCGAGGCAGGCGAACGCGCGCAGGTTCGGGCCGCGGGCGCGCAACGAAGGCTGCCCAGCGAAGCCGGCTCGATCGGTTCGGCGCACGGACGGGAGTCCGACGGAGTCCGAGTCGCTCTTGGATCGCGTGCGTGGGCTCATGATGTGCTCTCCGAAACCGCGCGGCGTGATGGGGAACGGGTGTCGGCGATCGCCCGCGTGACGGCGCGTCGATTCAGTTGCTGCAGGTGGCGGATGAATCCGTCGGGGCTCAACCTCGCGGGATCGACGCGGGCGAGCGCGGCAACTTTCTGCTGGAGCGGCCTCGAGCTGAGGTAGACCATGACGGGCCAGATGGTCGTCAGGTGAATCAGCAACGGGTCGACCGGGCGGAACTGGCCGCGCGAGGTGCCTTCGCCGATGATCCGGGACATGACGCCGAGGATGCGGAACATCGGCTTGAGCGTCTCCGGCTCGACGTGGCGGCCGCCCTCGGCGATCTCACGCAGCATGATGGGCGGCAGGTCGGGCCGTTCGAGGCCGGCCTGCACGAGCGCCGCGGTGAAGGCGTCGAGCTTCTCGAGAGGCGGGAGGTCTGCGTCGGCGATCGGGCTCACGCGGGCGACCATCGAGGCGAGCATCGATCGCACCAGTTCGAGATAGAGCGCGCGCTTGCTCTTGAAGTGGTAGTAGATCATGGCCTTGTTCAGGCCGGCCCGACGGGCGATGCGGTCGACCTTGGCGCCGTCGAACCCGCGGGCGGCGAACTCCGTGCAAGCGGCCTGGATGACGCGTTCGCGGGAAACTGCGGCGGATCGTTTGCGGCGCGCGGCGTGAGGATGCGGCGGGGCGGCGAGGCGGCGGCTGGAGCGCGTCATAACTAACTAACCAGTTAGTATATGGATGGCAGCGCGGCTGTCAAGGCCTGCTGTCGACGCACACCTCATCCCGCCAGCACGCGAAGCGATGTGAAGCCCAGTCCCAAGCGGCGGGAATCAGCCGAGGTCTCGAGCTCGAGGGGAGACATCGGGTTCAGGGTCCGGAACGTCAGGTGCAGGGCCCGGTCGCTCGAGATCCGCGCGGAAGGGATCGTCACCCGTTTCTCCACCGGGTCCGGACGATCGAAGCTCCACTCGCCGACCACCACGCCGCGGCAGAGCACCTCGGCGCGGCACACGGGGTGGCCGGGCGCGACGAATCCCTGCACCAGCGCGACGAGCGTCGCCTGGCCCGCCGATTGGCTTGTCGAGCGAGAGCAGCAGCTCGGCGTCCCCGTCCACCGTCCACGTGCCCCACGGCTCGGCCTCGCTCCACCCGTGAACGGTGTACGCGCCCGCGTTGCCGCCCGCGCGAAAGTCGACCTCGGCGCCGGGTTCGTAGGGCGCCACCGCGTGGAATCCGCGCAGCCGTCCGTTCGACGCGTCGACGCCCGAAAGCGGCGGCGCCGAAATGGGCAGCAGGTGCGCGCCCGCCCCTTCGTAGAGGTAGAAGTGCGAGATGTCGTGGTCGGGGCGGAGCGCCAGGTAGCGCCGGCACTTCTCCTCCCGCTCCGCGCGCGAGCTCTCGGCGAGAATGTGGTGATCGATCCACCGATCGTAAAGCACGAGCGAGCGGCCACCGACGTGCAGGTGCTCGTGCACCCGGCTCGGGTACGACGAGGATGCGGGGATCGTTGAGGAACACGCGCAGCCCCAGGTCGGTGCTCCACGGCGGCGAGGCGATGAATTGGTCGCCCGGAGGCACGATCCACCGCCTCGGAATCCAGAAATGCGTGAGATCGTTGAACCGCACCAGCAGCTCGAAGCTCCCGCGATCCCAGTTCCCGCCGATCCGCTCGTCGTCGTCCATCCGGAGGACGAAATCACCCTCGCAGAGCGCAATGGCCTGGCCGAACTTCCCCGGCGATTCGGGGTAGCCCGGCGGCGCAATGTGCACGTGCGGCGTGAACGCTCGCGCGACCTCGACCGAGTCGTCGGCAGTTGCAGTGTCGACGCACACGACGATGTCGTCAGCGAAGCCCGCCCGGCGGATCGAACCCAGGCATTCGGGGAGACGGGCCGCGCCGTCCTTCGTGAAGACGAGCGCCGTGACGGTTGGCGAGCGCGTGACCGAGATCGGCGCCGCCTGCTTCGCCCTTGCCTTGACGAGCGCCGTGTCGAGGCTCCGCTCGACCAGGGCCGCGCCATCTTCAGGCGGGGGCATGATCGGCACCGGCATGACGGGCTCGTCGACCGGCTCGATGGGCCGCCCAAGGGCGCCGGAAAGGAAGCGGGTGAAGCGCTCGGCCAGCCCGGTCACGTCCATCTCGACCGGTTCGCCGTATGTGAACCCGATGGTGTGGAGCAGGCCGAGCCGGCTCTTGTCGAACAGGTCCTCGAAGGCCGACAGGGGAAACACGACCGGCGTGCCGAAGCCGAGGCACGGCAGCACGACGTGGAGCCGTCGCGTGTAGACGATCTCGGCCCTGCGCAGCTCGTCGAGCCGGTGCAGGGCGAGGGCCCACTGGTCGGCCCAGGACATCTTCGAAATGAGGCTCGTGGCGAACTCGGTGCCCGGAACCGGCTCGACGTCGATGCTCAGCCTGCCGCGACGGGGCCCGCGGTATCGGGGCAGCGCGAGCGTCGCACAGCCAACGAGCTCGGACGCGACGCGGTTGGACGCCAGCAGGCCGCGCGTGTACTCGTCGCGCGCGCCGACCGGGTAGCGGGATTGCCGGATCCAGTCGACGTAGGCTGGCTCCCGGTATCCGAGATGCACGCCAGCGAAGAGGCAGTTGCCGTCGGGAATCGGCGAACCCTTGCCGAGCCAGCCGTTCACCACGAACGGCACGCCGGCATGGTCGGAGGGCATCGGCGCGTCGCGCCAGATCCCGGCCAGCGGGCCGCCGACGAGCCGCGCGATTGCGACCGTCTGAATAGCGTCCCCGATGTTTCCGCAGTCCCCGTAGATGAGGACGCGCGCGCGTGGCAGAAACGAGTGGCGTCCAACCATCGTTCGGAAGCTCCGAAGATGCAGGTCTTCGAGGGCCGGAAGCGGCTGTGGGCTCCCATCCTACCCGATCCCTCCGGACTGCCATCGGGCCTAATCCACAATGGCCGTCGCAGCGACAAATCTCCAAGCAGTGGCTCGTCAACCCGCGGCCAACGACACGCCGCCCGCGATCAGTTCCAGTCCGCGCCCGTGTATGATGCTCGCGCCCGTCCGGCGCCCGCCCGGGCTGCCCGACTTGACCTCAGGGGGATCTCCGTGAAACACGTCCGCATGCCGTCCATTCCTCGTTCCATTCAGGCCGCGCTGCTGCCTGCCGCGGCGATCGTCGCCGTTCTGACCGTCGTGCCGACCATCGCCCAGGAACCGCGGCGAAGCGAAGCCCAGCCCGGCCGTCACCGCGGCCGACTACGCCCGCGCCGAGCGGTTCCTTGCCCCGGCTCTCGCCGGGACGGTCGTCGGCGGCTCGGCGGCCGCCAACTGGCTGCCCGACGAGCGATTCTGGTACCGGAACCAGACGGCGGACGGGTTCGAGTTCATCCTGGTGACGCCCGCGACTCGCTCGCGCAGGCCGGCGTTCGATCACGCGAAGCTCGCCGCCGCCCTTTCGACCTCTGCCGGCGGCAAGTTCTCGGCGAACCAGCTGCCGTTTCAGACGATCGACTTCGCGGCCGACGGCAAGACCGTCTCGTTCAACCTCGACGGCCGCCGCTGGTCGTGCGACGTAGGCGGAACGCGCTGCGCGAATCTCGGCGCGGCGACGGCGCAGGCGGAAACAGGCGGCCGGGGCGGCGGCCGAGGCGGATCGGGCCGCGGCGGCGCGACGGGCCCTGCCGTTCTCGTCTCCCGACGGCAAGCGGGCCGCCTTCATCCGCGACTGGAACCTGTGGGTCCGCGACATCGCCACCGACACGCGAGCGGCAGCTGACGACCGACGGCGTCGAAGTACTTCGGCTACGCCACCGACAACGCCGGCTGGAGCAGCAGCGATCGCGCCATCGTCCTCTGGTCGCCGGACTCGAAGAAGATCGCGACCTACCAGCAGGACGAGCGCGAACGTCGGCGAGATGTATCTCGTCAACACGCCGGTCGACCCGGTCGGCCACCCGACGCTGCGCGTCTCGAAGTTCCCGCTGCCCGGCGACCCGGTGATGGCCATGCTGCACCGCGTCGTCATCGACGTCGACTCGGCGCGGGTCGTCCGGCTTCAAGATGCCGCCCGACTACCACCGCGCCACGCTCGGCGACGACGTGAGCCTGAGCGACTGGGAGTGGAAGCCGGACGGAACGCAGCTCGCGTTCATCTCGACGTCACGCGATCACAAGGAGGCGACGCTCCGGGTCGCCGACGCCGGCGACCGGCGACAGTCCGCACGGTGATGAACGAGAAGGTCGCGACGCAGTACGAATCGCGAGTCGGCTGCCAGGTCCTGTGGGACACCAACGAGGTCATCTGGTACTCGGAGCGCGACAACTGGGGCCACCTCTATCTCTACGACCTCGGAACCGGCACGCTCAAGAACCGGATCACGAGCGGTGATGGCCCCGTGATGCAGATCATCCGGCTCGACGAGAAGACCCGGACGCTGTGGTTCCAGGCGCAGGGCCGCGAGAAGGGCGAGGACCCGTACTTCCGGCACTACTACCGCATCGGCCTCGACGGCACGGGTTACGCAGCCGCTCACGCCGGTCGACGGCGATCACACGATCCAGCTGTCGCCTTCGGGCCGTTATCATCATCGACACGTACTCGCAGCCCGACGTGCCGGCCAGCGGTGGCGCTGCGCGATGGCGACGGGAAGTTCGTGATGATGCTCGAGAAGGCGGACATCTCGAGGCTTCGCGCGACGGGCTGGAAGCCGCCCATGCCGATCACGATGAAGGCGCACGACGGCAAGACGGACATCTACGGCCTGCTGTTCCGGCCCACGCAACTTCGATCCGGCGAAGAAGTACCCAATCGTCAACAACGTGTATCCCGGGCCGCAGACGGGCAGCACCGGCAGCCGCGCCTTCACGCGCCGCGCGCGGCGATCGCCAGGCTCTGGCGGAGCTCGGGTTCATCGTCGTCACGATCGACGGCATGGGAACGCCGGGCCGGTCGAAGGCGTTCCAGGACGCGTACTACGGCGCGATGGGCCGCGACAACACGATCCCGGATCAGATCGCGGGCATGAAGGAGCTGGCCAAGCGATACCCGTGGATCGATCATCGACCGCGCGGGCATCTGGGGACACTCCGGCGGCGGCTTTGCGACGACGACCGCGATGTTCCGCTTTCCGGACTTCTTCAAGGCCGGCATCGCGGAATCGGGAAATCACGACCAGCGCGTGAACGAGGACGACTGGGGCGAGCGCTACCAGGGGCTGCTCGGTAAAGGGCCCGGACGGGACGGACAACTACGAGGCCGAAGCGAACCAGAACTTCGCGAAGAACCTCAAGGGCCACCTCCTGCTCGCGCACGGCACGATGGACACCAACGTGCCGCCCTACCAGACGATGCTCGTCGCCGACGCGCTCATCAAGGCGAACAAGGACTTCGACCTGCTGATGCTGCCGAACCAGAACCACGGGTACGGCGCCGGCGTCGGCCTACATGATGCGGCGGCGGTGGGACTACTTCGTGAAGTGGCTCATCGGCGTCGAGCCGCCGAAGGAGTACCAGATGCAGCCGGTGGGCGGCGGGCGCGGGGCGGCGGCCGGCGGGCCGCCACCAGCGGGCGCGCGTCCGCTTCCCGCGGGCGTGGCTGCCGGTCGCGGTGCGGCAGCGGCGGCTGGTCCGAGAGAGCCCACGCGCGCGGACATCCTCCGCGGCGGCTGGGGCCAGTACCGGGCGAACAACGACCTGCTCTCCTACCACCTCGACGTCCGGTCGATCCGGAGAAGAAGTTCATCAGCGGAAAGAACACGATTCGCTTCCGGATGCTCAAGGACGACACGCGGATCCAGCTCGATCTCGTCGACGCGCTGAACGTCGACAAGATCCTGCTCGGCACGGCCGCGTTGAAGTACGAGCGCGGAGCTTGGCGCGGTGTTCGTGGACTTTCCCGAGACGCTCGTCAAGGGGCGGATCTACTCAATCGACTTCTACTACTCGGGCAACCCACGCGAGACCGGCCGCTTCGGCGGCATCGACGTTCCGGAAGGACTCCGGCCGGGCGCCACTGGATCAACACGGCGTGCCAGGGCACCGGGCGCCAGCGTCTGGTGGCCGAACAAGGATCAGCAGCGCGACGAAGTGGAGAGCATGCGGCTCAGCGTCGTCGATTCCGAGCGACCTCGTCGACGTGTCGAACGGGAAGTTCGTGGGCAAGACGGATCTCGGCGACGGCTACACGCGCTGGGACTGGCCCATCCAGTATCCGATCAACAACTACAGCGTCTCGCTGAACATCGGCCGCTACGAGCACTTCACCGGCACGGCCAACGGGATGACGCTCGATTTCTACGCCCTGCCCGAGAACCTCGAGAAGGCAAAGAAGCAGTTCGTCGCAGGCGAAGTCGATGATCGAGTGCTTCGAGAAGTACTTCGGCGAGTATCCGTTCAAGAAGGACGGCTACAAGCTGATCGAGGTGCCCTACTCGGGCATGGAGCACCAGAGCGCGGTAACCTACGGCAACCGGTTCGCCAACGGCTACCTCGAGCGCGACTGGACCGGGCGTCGGCATCAGCCCGAAGTTCGACTTCATCATCATCCACGAGAGCGCCCACGAGTGGTTCGGCAACAGCATCACCGCCGCCGACGTCGCCGACAAGTGGATCCACGAGGGCTGGGCGACCTACCTCGAGTGCGTGTACGTCGAGCACATGTTCGGCAAGGCCGACGCGCTCAAGTACATCGAACGGGTACAAGTCGAAGGTCCGGAACCGCGAGCCGATCGTCACCGCCGCCCGGCATCAACCGGACGCCGTCGCAGGACATGTATTTCAAGGGCGCGCTCTTCATCAACACGCTCCGCACGATCGTCGACGACGACGCGCTGTGGTGGAAGCTGATGCGGGAGCTCTACCAGCGGTTCAAGTACCAGGACATCACGACCGAGGACATCGTCTCGTTTTTCAACCAGAAGACGGGCAAGAACCTGACGCCGATCTTCGATCAGTACCTGCGGCGCGCGGCGTTGCCGACGCTCGATCTGCAGTTCCAGGAGGGCGGCCAGCTCGCCTACCGCTGGAACGCCGACGTGAAGGCCTTTGCGATGCCGATCAGGGTCGGCCGGAAGGACAACTGGCAGATCCTCCGGCCGACCACCGAGTGGCAGTACATGACGACGCCGATCGCCAAGGCGGATTTCGACGTCGCGACGGATCTGTACTACATCAATGTGAGCAAGCAGTAGCGGGCGCCCGGCCGGGGGCGGAAGACAGGGCCAGCGAACAAAGTCGGCACGGCGAAGCAGGCTCGTGCGAGAATTCTCGCGACAACCTGCACATGAAAATCGCGATCGCGGGCGGATCGGGGTTTCTCGGCCGGGCGCTCTCCTCGGCGCTTCTTCGCGCCGGGCACGAAGTCCTCGTCCTCAGCCGTCACGCGCCCTCCCGCGATCGTTCCACCGAACCTGCCGTTACGCACGTGGCCTGGACACCGGACGGACGGGTCGGAGACTGGGCGGGCGCCTGCGCCGGCGCGGGAGCCATCGTGAATCTCGCCGGGGAATCGCTCGATGCGAAGCGGTGGACCGAAGCCCAGAAGGTCGTCCTGCTGCGAAGCCGGATTGACGCGACCGACAGCCTGGTCGGCCTGATCGGCACGCTCGATCCGAAGCCTGATGTTTTCGTCAGCAGCTCTGCGATCGGTTTCTACGGAGCGAGAGGAAATGAGAGCCTGACCGAGGATGCGCCCGCAGGGACGGGTTTCCTCTCCGAGCTCGTGAGGCAGTGGGAACAGGTTGCCGCAGGCGCCATGGAGATGACGCGCGTCGCCGTCGTCCGATCCGGCCTCGTGCTCGACGCGCGCGAGGGTGCGCTGGCGAGAATGCTCCTGCCGTTCAAGTTCGGGCTGGGCGGTCCGTTCGGATCGGGGAGACAGTATGTGTCGTGGATCCACCGCAACGACTGGGTCGCGCTCGTCCGATGGATCATCGACACGCCGGGCATGTCGGGCCCGTTCAACGCCACCGCTCCGCGCCCGGTGACGAGCCGCGACTTTGCGCGCGCGCTGGGCCGGGCGCTCCACCGTCCCGCGGTCGTTCCGGCTCCCTCCGTAGCGCTTCGCTTGCTGCTCGGCGAGATGGCGGACCCGTTGATTCTGACCGGGCAGCGCGTCGTCCCGGATCGCGCCGTGCGGGGAGGATTCAAGTTCGCGTTCGAGGAGCTCCAGCCGGCGCTGGAGGACGTGCTCGAATAGTTGTCGATCTGTCGCGGGCGACCCACCGGGTCGCCCCTACTCCAGGCCGGGTCACGCTGCGACGCGCGGAACGTCTTTTCACCTCATCGGGCGAGGCACCGCCTCGCCCCTACGGCGATCGCCGAAACGATCGTGCGATCTCTGGGCCGACGCGACCATCGTGCGGCGTAGGGGCGACCCGGTGGGTCGCCCGATTCCTGCGTGATCAGGTACGCGACCAGCTCCCGTATCGCGCTCGAAATCGTGTCCGCGTTCGGCAGCGTCGACTGCTCGAGCACCGCTGCGAACGGGCAGTGCGTGTCGGGGTAGGTGACGCGCCGCACCGGCGCGTCGAGCGACTCGAACCGCTCTTCCATGATCACCGCCGACAGCTCCGCCCCGATGCCGAGCGTTTTCACGTCCTCGTGCACGATGAGCGCGCGGTTGGTCTTCTCGACCGACGCGAGGATCGCGGCCTTGTCGTAAGGCAGGAGCGATCGGAGGTCGATCACCTCGGTCTCGACGCCTTCCCGCGAGAGGCGATCGGCCGCCTCGAGCGAGGGCGCAACCATCGCCCCGTAGGTGACGAGCGTGGCGTGGCGGCCTTCGCGCCGGATGGCGGCGCTTCCGATCGGCACGATCTCGTCGCCCTCCGGCACCGGCCCCTTCGCGCGGCGATAGAGGTACTTGTGCTCGAGGTAAATCACCGGGTTGTCGTCGCGAATCGCCGCCTTGAGCAACCCCTTGGCGTCCCACGCGGTGGAGGGCGCCACCACCTTGAGGCCGGGCCGATGGACGAACCACGATTCCGGGTTCTGCGAATGGTAGAGCCCGCCGCCGACGTTTCCACCGACCGGCGTGCGCACGACGATCGGGCACGCCGCGCGCCCGCCGTACCTGTAGCGGAGCGTGGCGGCCTGGTTGACGATCTGGTCGAACCCGCACGTGATGAAGTCGCCGAACTGCATCTCGGCGACCGGCCGGTAGCCGCGAAGCGACGCGCCGACGCTGGCGCCGATGATGCACGACTCCGAGATCGGCGTGTCGAGGCATCGGTACTCGCCGAACTCCTCGAAGAGGCCCTGCGTCGCGCCGAAGGCGCCGCCGTAGGCGCCGACGTCCTCGCCGAGCACGAAGACCTTCGCGTCGCGCCGCATCTCGTCGCGCAGGGCTTCGCGAATCGCTTCCAGGTAGGTGATTTCTCGTGTCATCGGCCGCTCGTTGCTCCGTTCCCCCTCGCGAGTTGCCAGATCCGGCCCGCTACGCCCAGACGTCGCTCAACGCATCCTCCGGAACCGGATCCGGGCTGCTGTCGGCGAACCGCACCGCCTCGTCGACCGTCTCTTTCACGCGCCTCTCCAGGTCCTGCGCCAGCTCGTCGGTCAGCACTTCGCGGTGGTGCAGGTAGGTCGTGAAGGTCGTGATCGGATCGCGGCTCTTCCACATCGCCAGCTCTTCGTCGCTGCGATAGAAGGCCTTGTCGTGCTCGGAGTGGCCGTGCCACCGGTAGGTCTTGCACTCGATCAGGGTCGGGCCTCCGCCGGTCCGCGCCCGCTCGATGGCTCCGCTCGCGGCCTGGTACACCGCCAGCACGTCGTTTCCGTTGATGGCGATGCCCTCGAAGCCGTAACTCTCGGCGCGCACGGCCACATCCTCGATCGCCATCGACTTCTCGATCGGCACCGAGTACGCGTAGATGTTGTTCTCGCACACGAAGACGACCGGCAGCTTGTGGACGCCGGCGAAGTTGAGCGCCTCGTGGAAATCGCCGACGTTGCTCGCGCCCTCGCCGAAGTACGCGATGACGACGTTGTCGGTGCCCTCCATCTTGAAGGTCAGGCCGATCCCGGCCGCAACGGGCAGGTTCGAACCGAGCATGCTCGTGTTCCCGAAGATCCCGAGCTCCGGCACGCCGCTGTGCAGCGCCGAATCGCGTCCCTTCGAGAGGCCCGTGGCCTTGGCGTACATCTGGGCCATCATCACGCCGGGCTCCACGCCCTTCATCAGGAATGAGCCCATGTCGCGGTGCAGCGGGCAGATGTAATCCTCGCGCCTCAGCCCGTAGCAGGTGCCGACGACGATGGCTTCCTGGCCGATCCCGGTGTAGACGCCGCTCCGCACGCGGCCCTGGCGGACGAGCACGCTCAGCCGCTCGTCGAACGATCGGATGAGCTTCAGCCAGTAGAGGATCTCGAGGAGTTGTTCGTTGCTGAGCTTGAACTTGGTCCGTTTGAGAGATGGCATGGCGTCCGCTGTAGTTTACCGCGACGGACACGCGGCGATGCCGTCAACCGCTCTGGCGCATTGTCACGGCCTTCAGGCTTCCGACTTGAGGCCCGATCCTGCCCTTTGAGGTCCGCCGGCAGAGCGCGCCGGCCTGAAGTAGCTCGCGACGAGCTTGCCGGCGACGCGCGGAAAGCGAAGGACGAATCGCAGGCGCGTGCCGTTGTAGCCGATCTCGCCGGTCGCGTACCGGACGATCAGCCTGGCTGCGAACGGAAACGCGTTCAGTCCGCGGACGAGCGATTCGACGCGCTCGGGCATGGCGAAGACGAATCGCCTGAACAGGATCGAGTCGCGGAGCTCCGCGCCGATCTCCCGCCGCCAGAGCCGCTCGTAGTCACGCGGCGCGCCGCCGCGAAGGACCGCGCGGCCGGCGAGCTCGCCCGTGACCATTGCGAAGTAGATGCCCTCGGCCGTGAACCCGTTGACGAACCCGCCCGCATCGCCGGCAAAGAGTACGCGGCCCGCGCAGGTGCGCGCGATCGGGCCGCCAACCGGGATGAGGAAGGGCGTGAAGCCGCTCCGCACCGATCCGCCCTCGACGAGCGCCCGTTCCCGCAGCCACTCGATGAACTGCTGGTGCTGCTCGTAGGGCGCGTCGCCCGCGGCGGCCTTCCACGCATCGAGCACCGAGCCGACGCCGATGTTCGTGTGATGGCATTTCGGAAAGATGTAACCGTAGCCATGCACTCCCCGATGGCCGAAGAATACCCATAGGGTGTCGGTCGCTGGGCACCGCAGATTTTCGACCGGCGTTTCCTCCATCATGTCGAGGGCGACCGATTCGGCCGGCCACGCCTTGTTGACGCCAAGGCGCTTGGCGAGCGCCGAATGCACGCCGTCGGCGGCGACCACGAAGGGCGCTTCGAAGACGCGGCCGTCCCGTGCCTTCAATCGCACCGACTGGGAATCCTGCTCCGCCTGGAGAATCTCCACGCCCTCGAGCAGGTCAGCCCCGGCATCCTGGGCGAGCCTGGCGAGCATGTGGTCGAACTCCACGCGGCGCACGAGGAGGATGGTGGGCCGGCCCGCGTCGACCAGGACACTGCGCCCGCTCGGCGCCTCCATGTGCAGCTTTGCGATCGAATCGGTCGTGATCGAGGAGAGGCCGGCTTCGAGCCACGGGAATCGCTTCAGCGCCCGGAGCGTCAGGCCGCCTCCGCACGGCTTGTTGCGTGGAAACCGCGCGCGTTCGAGCACGAGGACACGCGCGCCGCCACGCGCCAGCGTCCGGCCCGCGACCGAGCCTGCCGGGCCGGCCCCGACAACGATGGCATCGTAGGCGCGCGCACCCATGGATCTGTTGATAACACTCCGGGAGTGATTTGCAAAATCCAAAACCCGCCGCGGAGGGACTACCCGAGGATCCGCGAGAACCCGAACACGTCGTCGCCCTGTTCCGGGCGGCCGAGGTAATGGCGCAGAAGCAGACGCGCCGCGAGAAACGCGGCGCCCGCGCCGTTCTTGCCGAGCCCGAGCGCGAAGAGGTGGCGCGGGTAGTTCCGATGGGCGCCGATGCAGGGAAACGCGTCGGACGACTCCGAGAGCGGGAGATCCCACCCGTATTCAGGCTGGATGCCCGAGACCGCCGGGTAGAGCTTGGACAGCTCGTACATCAGTTGCCCGGTGCGCTGGATCACGGACCTCTCGCGCGATCGGGGCGGCACGCGCGGCTGGTCGGCGCCCGCGAAGAGCAGGCGGTCGTCGATCGTCCGGCGGAGCAGGTGCGCCGGGCGTTCCATGTCCGTGACGATCGGGCGCGTTCGCCCGAGCTCGCGACGGACAAACGAAGGAAGCTGGGGCGTGAGCACGCAGTAGCTGTCGATCTGGCGGAAGTGGCGTTGAAGCGGCTTGAACCCGGCGGGAGGATATCCGCTTGCGACAATCACGGTCTGGGCGCGCAGGAGGCCGCCGTCAGTCGTGATTTCGACCGATTTGCGGCCGGCGCGGACGCGCTTGACCGGCGAGCGTTCGAACACCAGGGCCCGCTTCGCGACAGCGGCCGAGGCGAGGCCGAGGGCGGCACGATACGGGTCCACGTGGCCGTCGCCGGGCGACCGGATGGCGCCGGCCCCTTCCAGGCCGGTTTCGAGCTTCAGGCGGGCGGCGCTCAACCAGGTGCCCTCGATTCCGGCGTCCTTCCTGGCCTGCAACTCGCGCCGCAGGTGCTTCTCATCGTCCGATCCGGCCGCGACGCGCAACAAGTCGTGCGGGGCGAGCTCGCACCGGACCTGCAGCCGCCTGAGCGTGGCGGCGAAGTCCAGCCCCGATCGCCTGAAGATCTGCCAGGCGTGGCGTGCCGCGCGCAGGCCGTGCAACTGCTGGAATGTCCGGAACTCGACGCCGGGATCGAGCCGGATGAGCCCAAGGCTCGCACAGCTTCCAGCCTGGGCGATCCGCCCGGCTTCGACCAGCGCCGTCCGGATCCCTGCGGAGGCGAACGCGTAGGCCGTCGCGCACCCGGTCAATCCCCCGCCGACGATCGCCACCTCGACGTCCATCTCGCCGCGATGGCGCGGGTAGACCGGTTGCCTGGCTCGAGGAAATCGATCGAGCCAGTAGGGGCGGCCGTGTCGCGTCTTCATAGCCACGGATATTACACGCTCCACCCGCGAATGAGAATTGATGCTTGCACGATCACTGATGAGGTCGCTCGCCGATGACGTATGCTCGGGCCGAGCGCGGTGGACAGAGTGGCTACAGGCTACAGGCGTCAGGCTTCAGGCCTTGCAAATGCCTCGAACGCTCGGCCGGATGTCCAGCCGGGAACTTCTCCGGGTCATCGGCGATGAGGATCACGAACATGACGGTGCGACCGTCGCGGAATGTTGCCACACACGCGAGAGCCATCCGCGCCCACCTTCGCGAGCACGGATCGTCCGAGCATGCGGCCGGGGTGCAATGGTTCTTCAAGGAAGATGTCCGCTCGTATGGCTGGTACACCGGCGACTTGCGGGCGTACGGCCGGGCGCTTCACACAGAGCTCCTGGCGGATCCGGCGCTGATGCTCGATGTTGCGGACTCGCTCTTCTCGGGCCGCTCGCTCGAGGAAAAGGTCCTTGCGGTCGTCGTGGTCGCCAGGTCGCTGCCTGCCGCGCATGCCCCGTCCGCCACGCGGGCCGCGGCATCGCGCGCGCGCCGAAGCGGGCGCGGTTTCGAGCTCGGCGAGCCGGAATTTGCGCGGTTCGTGGCCTGGCTGGACGCGGTGGCGTCCTGGGCCGATCACGACGCGCTCGCGATGTTCCTGCTCGGGCCGATGATGGCCGCGGTTCCTTCCCGCGTGAAACGGGTGCATCCTTGGGCGCGGTCGGCCAATCGCTGGCACCGCCGCGCCGCGGCCGTCAGCCTGATTCGGGGGATTCAGCAGGGCCTCTTCGAGGATGAGGCGGCGCGAGTCACCCGCACACTCGCAGGCGACAAGGACGACATGGTGCAGAAGGGACTCGGCTGGCTGCTGCGGGTGTGGGGCAGTCTCCGCCCGAAGAACGTGGTGCCGCTGCTCCTCGAGATTCGGCCGAAGACTTCCCGGCTGGTTCTCAGGACGGCATGTGAACGCCTTCCCGCGCGCGACCGGGCCCTCGTCCTCGCAAAGTAGGGCGACCCGATGGGTCGCCCGCAGACGCGATCGTCAATCCGGTGGGTCGCCCGCGCCTCGGACGTTACGTCGTCCTCGTCACCTTCCTCAGGCCGCGCGGGCGATCGGGGTCGAAGCCGCGGCTGATGGCGAGCTCCACCGCGAGCAGCTGGCCCGGCACGACGGCCACCAGCGGCGACACCCATTCGGGGATCGGGGACGGCAGCGGAATCGGCGCGGCCGCCCGCGCCAGGGTGGCGGCCCGGTTGGAGATGACGACCGGCCGTGCGCCCCGGGCCGCAATCACGTCCATCAGCTCGTCGACTTCGTGGCTGACCGCCCCCTCCGGATTGACGAAGATGGCCGCGAACCCCGACTCCACGAGCGCGATCGGCCCGTGCTGGAAGTCCGCCGCCGAATACGGTTCGACCGCCACGCAGGCGAGCTCCTTCGCCTTCAGCGCGATCTCGAACGCGGTGGCGAAATTGAAACCGCGGCCGATGACGACGCCGTGGCCGGCGTCCTTGAGCAGCTGCGTGGCGTTGGCGAGCACGTCGTGCGGCAGCCCGACGGCCTGCCGCACCATGTCGGGCACCTCCTCGAGCTCCGACCGGCGAGCGGCGTCGCCGGCCATCGCAGTCGAGAGCATCGCCAGGGCCATCAGCTCCGCGGTGTAGCTCTTGGTCGCCGCCACGCTTCTCTCGAGCCCGGCGCCGAGCGCAAACGTGTGCTCGGCGACCGCGGAGAGCGGCGAGCCCACGACGTTGGTCACGGCGAGCGTCTGGCACCCCTGCCGGCGGCCCTCTTCCACGACCGCGATCAGGTCGGGCGACTGCCCGGACTGCGAGATCCCCATCACGAGCGCGCCCGTCATGCGCGGCGGCGCCCCGTACCGCGTGAACAGCGACGGCGTCGCGAGCGTCACGGGCAGGCGGTTGAAGGCGCCGAACACGTATTGCGCATACCTTGCGGCGTTGTCCGACGATCCCCGCGCGGCGATGACGATCTGGCTGATCTCCGAGCTGGCCAGCCGGCCCGCGATCTCATCGACAGCGTGATAGCCCTTTGTGACGAGGCGTTCAAGGACGGCCGGCTGCTCGGCGATTTCCGCCTTCAACACGGATTGACCCATCTTGATGGCCCTGCTACGGCTTCCTTCCGACGATGAGCAGCGCGTCGCTGATCTTGCGCGGCCCGGTCTTGTCGGATGGATGGTTCACGATCCGGCCGCGGACGACCATGGTCGTCGATCCGCCGCCGTCGAGGTTCAACGCGTTGGTGAGATTGAGCCCCGCCGCGATCCGCTGGAGCTCGTTGAAGGTCACGCCCAGGCTGACCTGGGGGTTCCGGCCATCCACCGTGACGATCCAGATCGTGCCATTCGCGCTCGTTCCGATCATCGTTCGGGGATGGCGCTCGGTGTCGAATCCGGCGCGAAGCTGTTCGTCGCCCCACTCGGTGAGCACCCGCCCGCGGAAGACGAGCAGTCCGGCTCCGCCGACGACATCGGAGGCGTCTGCCCAAGGATCCGGCAGCGTGCCGAGCCCCGTCTGGAAGCGGGACTCGATCGCCACCACCTGGCCGGGCTGAAGTCGGTCGAGCCCGGCGGGCAGGACGGTCCCCCCGTACGAGAGGACGGCGCCGCTTTTCGGAATCGGGGTCTTCCCCTGGTCCTGGCGCCGTTCGACCACGCGGAGCGGCGATCCGGAGAGCTGCCACTCGACGCCGGAGGGGGCCGTGTCCGAATCGGCGCCGAAGCTCGGCGTGTAGAGCATGAGGCGGCTCCTGACGCGCGTCGTGTCCACGCCGTCGATGGGAACCGTGACCTCCTCGCCTTTCGATCGGTATCGCAGCGCCACCGACGCGCTCACGCGGTCGAACAGCAGCCGGATGGGCTTGCCGCTCGTCCGCACGATGCCGACGGCGCCGCGCAGGAGTGAGGTGTCGCTGACCAGCTCCCCGCGGATCTTGAGCAAGCCGGCCGGATCGCCGTTCTTCACGACGAAGAACCCGGCGTTGATGGCGGCGAGTGCCGGGTGCCGCGTGGCGATGTCCGGAACGGTCTCGAGCCCCATGACGCGATCCTGCGCGAGCACGCTCTGCACGTCGACGTGTGCAGGATCGAGTCGCAGGATTTGCATCGCGACGACGCCCGGCGGATCGAGTAAATTCGGATCGTTAAGGCGAAAGAGCTGGATGCCGTCGGCCACCGGTTCCGGCTCGCCGAGGCGAAGCGATGTTTCGGACCGGCACGCAGCCGCAGCGCAGCACAGGACGACGATCCACGCCGCCCACCTCTGCCGCCGATTCACTGCGCGCGTTATGGCCATCGTCGGACTCGCCATTATGGTCGCAATTCGCGTGCCCGGGGCGTTCAGATTCGTCGGAGCGATCGGTTCAACCGGAGCTGTATCCATGACAACGACTGGACAAGTCGTCGCGAGACTGCTCGAAACGGCGCTCGACGCCGAACCCTGGTATGGGCTCTCCACCTCCAGATTCCTCGCTGGCCTGACGGCGAAGCAGGCGGCCTCTCATCCGATCACCGCGTGCCACAGCATCTGGGAGATCGTGCTCCACATGGTGGCATGGCAAGGAGAAGTGGTCCGGCGACTCGCCGGCGGCACGCCGGCCGATCCGGTCGAAGGCGATTGGCCGGTTGTCGGCGATACCACAGATGCGCGGTGGCTGGCTGCGCTGCAGATGCTCTCCGCCTCGACCCGCGCCACCGCCGGCGCGCTTCGGGATGTCAGCGACGAGTCGCTCTCCGCCATGGTGGGAGGATCCGAACGGAATGTCTCGATCGGGTCGGGCATCGATCGGCACGAGCTCATCGTCGGCCTTCTGCAGCACAACGCGTATCACAGCGGGCAGATCGCGCTCATCCGGAAGGCCGGCGGCTGGTAGACTGCCGCCTGAAGCCCGACGATCCTTCCGAATGTAGGTCGGGGCTTCAGCCCCGACGACGAACGTCACACGGCTCTTTCCTGGCCCGAGCGAAGTCGAGGGCAGAGCCGGCGTGCGGGGTCCAGATCGCCGGGTCTGAAGACCCGGCCTACATCAGAGAACATCTCAGCACGCAGCCCGGACGAGACACGGCCCGTAGCCTGGAGCCTGTTGAAGGCCGGGTTTACCGCGTCCGATCGGCGAGCCGGCCGAGGATCTGTTCGAAGGCCGACATCGTGTGCAGCCTCTTCAGGAGAGGCTCGATCGGGATGCACCAGCCGAGCGCGCCGGTTGGCGCGTCAGTCAGCATGCGATCGAGGGCGGCGAGCGCTTCGGCCGTCCGTCCGCGCACGGCCTCGGCGAACGAGGTGAGCAGCAGCGCTTCGCTTGACCGCCCTCCGCGGACGAGCTCGACGATCAGGCTGTCGGCCTTCTGCAGGTTTCCGGCGGCTTCGGCTTCGTGGTGCAGGCCGAGGTGAGCCGCCGCCATCCCGATCCGGGAGCGCGCGTGATCCGGGAACAGCTCGAGCGCGCGTCCGAATGAGACCAGCGCCTGTTCGAACTCGCCGAGCGCGAGATGCGCGAAGCCGGACCCGTCGTGCGCGCTCATGACCGCCTCGGCCCCGTAAAGCCGCCCGAGCGGGGTCGTGCCGACCTCGCGCTCGAATTCGATGAGCGCGCGCCTCGCCTCGCCCTTCGCAAGGTCGATGAGGCCGACGAGCCAGTGGAGCCCGCAGCCCGGGTATCGCCACGACCGCAACGACTGCTGATCCTGGAGCTCGATGCCGCGCGCGAGGACGGTGGCCGCCTCGCCGAGCCGATTCCTCGCGATATGGACCATCGCCATGTAGGTGTAGGCGAACGCGATGTCCGGGTAGAGCGCGAGTGCCCGCTGCAGCGCATCGATCCTCTCGCTGCCCCATGCCGCGTGGCCGAGCCTGAAGAGGTGCTGCCAGTTGGACGGATCGAGTGCCACGGCCCGTCGCCCTTCGGCCACGGCTTCGGCGAACCTGGCTGCGCTCGGCAGGATGAACGCCAACGTCGCGTGCCCTTCGGCCAGCCCGTCGTCCAGGTCGACCGATCGCCGCGCGTGCCCGATGGCGAGCGTCAGCCGATCGGTGTCCGCGCGGTTGCGCGAGCGCGTCGCTTCGTACAGGAAGAAGTGCGCGTTCGCCAGGCCCGCGTACGCCAGCGCGTAGCGCGGATCGAGCCTGACGGCGCGCTCGAACCCCTCGATCGCGGCATTGATCTGGCGCGGGTCGAGGCTGTCGAGCTTGATGCGCGCCTCGGACGCCGCGCGAAGCGCGTCGAGGTTTGAGGTTTCGCGCACGCCAAGTCGCGCGCCGGCCGCCCCGGCCAGCTCGACGCCGAGGCTGGCGGAGAACTGCCGAACGACGCGATCCTGGAGGTCGAAGATGTCCTCGCGCCGCCCGTCGACCTTGGCCTTGGCAAGGTCGGCGCCGGTGTCGATGTCGACGAGCCGTGCCGTGATGCGCAGCTCGTCGCCCGCCCGCTGGAAGCTCCCTGCGGCGACGAGCTCGACGCCGAGCTCGCGGGCGATTGCGGCGAGCGATCCGTCCGCCCGCCGCTCCGCCTCACCCACCGCCGCCCGATCAATGACCCGCAGCGTCGGGATAGCGCCAAGGTCGCTCGTCACGGTTTCGGCGATGCCCGTCGACAGCCAGTCCAGTTCCTCGTCGCGGCTGAGATTCACGAAGCTCAGGACCGCGACCGAGCGGACACCAGCCTGCGCCGATGCGCGATCGCCTCGGCCTGCATCCGCCCGCGGAGCCTTGACGGTCTCCTCGAGGGAATCGACCGGCGCGATGAATCGGTAGCCGCGCCGGGCGACGGTCTGGATGTAAGTCGGGCTCGACGGGTCGTCGCCGAGCGCCTGGCGCAGATCGGAAACGGCCTGAGTGAGGGCGTTCTCGGTGACCGCGACGTCGGGCCAGATCGCGCCGAGCAGCTCGTCCTTCGAGATGAGCAGCGAGGGCCGGGACACGAAGTACAGCAGGAGATCGACCAGCTTCGGCGAGAGCGCCAGCGGCTCGTTGCCGCGAAGCACACGGAATGCGGGGCGTTCGAGCACGAACGGCCCGAACCGATAGATGCTGGCGGAGAGGGCCATCGCGCCGGATTATAGTCCGCCGCCGTTCGCTTTCGGGGGGGCCGGGACGGGGAGCGGATCGATTCGAACGATGCGGTCGCCTTCGGAGATCCCGTCGATGGCATCGATGCCCGACGTGATCTCGCCGAACACGGTGTACTCGTGGTCGAGCCGCGGGTTGTCGACGAGGTTGACGTAGAACTGCGCGTCGCCGGTGTCGCGCCCGCGCGTCGAGACGCCGAGCGTGCCGCGGGCGTTGGTCCGCAGGCTGAACTCGTCGCGCATGAACGGGCCGTCGCCGGCGAACTCGTTGGCGCCGGGGCTGCCGCCCTGGATGATGAACCCCGGCAGGATCCGGTGGAAGGTGAGGCCGTTGTAGTAGCCCTCCTTCACCTTCCGCATGATCCGCCACGCGGTGATAGGCGTGTCATCGAGATAGAACTTCACGTCGAAGCTGCGCCCACCCTCGAGCGTGACGCGGAATCCCGGCGGAAGCGCATCGATGTCCGCCGGCGTCGGCGCGGGCACGCCTGCGGTGCGGTTGGGATTGGGCTTCCACGGCTTGCCGGTCCACTTCTCGAGCACTTCGGCGGCACGCTCAGCGATGGCCGGATCGAAGTCCTCGAGGTAGGGTTCGAGCTCCGTCGCGAGCCTGAGGTCGCCGAGCTCGCCGATTCGTTCGAGCATCGCCAGTCGTGGATCGCGAGAGGTCTCCTGCCGCAGGAGTGTGATGGACGCCAGGGCTCGCAGAAGGGCCCGGGACGCTTCCTCTCGTAATGGCGTCCCCTTGAGCCCTCGTGCCGCCTGGATGACCACCTGACCGGGCCGCTCCAACATCTCGAGGAGCAATCGGTCCGCGCCGCGCCCCTGGACACGCACCAGTCCGGCTAGCGCAACCTCCTGCACGTTGCCGTTCGAATCCCTCGACAGGCTCTCCAGCGCCGCCGTGTCGCCAAGCGCGTCCGCCGCCCTCGCGGCGTACATCCTGAGCTGCCAGTTCCGGCTCGCGGCGAAACCAGGCAGCCACCTCTTCGCCTCTTCGGGCGCGCGCCTGGCGAGGGCGACGATGGCGTGCGCCGGCGTCTGCCAGTCCCGCGATGGCGAGGCGTCAGCCGTGAGGTCGCGGACCCGCCCGGCCCTCGCGGCGAGCGCGGAGGTTGCGCCGAGGTCGCCAGGGCAGCTCGACGCCAGTCCAAGCTGGTCGATCGCCATGAGCCGCAC
Source organism: uncultured Acidobacteriota bacterium (assembly GCA_963695795.1). Classification (GTDB taxonomy): domain Bacteria; phylum Acidobacteriota; class Vicinamibacteria; order Vicinamibacterales; family JAKQTR01; genus CAVOHU01. Next base: position 458,504 of record CAVOHU010000008.1, read on the forward strand.
GTGCTCATCCGCGTCGTTGAGCGCGGCGATCTCGGCGTCGCACGACGTCCTGGCGAGGTGCCGAGCGTGCACGCGGACGGCCTCGCACCGGACCATCGCGGACGGATCGTTCAACGCGCGCTCGATCATGGCCGCGCGCTTCTCGAACGCCACATCGGGCATCAGGGCGACGATGGCGAGCCGGCGAACCTGCGGGTCCGGATCGCCGAGCGCAGCGACCTGCGACGTCACCGAGAATCCTCCCAGCCGCGAGCGCAAGCATCGCCAGCCTGCGCACGCGAGCGCTCGGCGCGCCACTCTCACCGCCCGGCGCCTGGACGGCGAGTTTCTGGAGCACGTCGATCGTGGATGGCGCTGCGCGAAACGGCTTCGACCAACCGCGCCGCATCAGCGATTCCAGGCCCTTGACGGCGCCCTCGCGGCTCTCCGGGGTTCCCGGCCCACGCGCCTCATCGGCGAGCGCCTGCTCGGCCCGCTGTATGTCGCCCGGGCTCGCGTACGGAATCCGGCCGAGTGTCTCGCACAGCACACCACGCACGGTTCCGTCACGCTCGACCGCGAGACGCTTGAAGAGCACCCCGGACGCAATTTCCGGCTGCTTCCCCACGATCTGCCCGAGCGCGTTCGCCGCCTCCGCCCTCACGCCAAACGACGCGGCGTCCATCACGGAGATCACGGCATCGGCGAACTGCGGATCCTCGAGCCGCCCCAGGGCCCGCACCGCAGATCGCTGTAGCGAAGGAAGGGTGCTCTTCAGACCTGCCAGGAGCGGAGCAGCCTGTTCACGCGTCAACGGGCGGCCGTCTTCCGCGGCGAGCATGGCCCGTCGAAGCTCGGCGGCATCAGCCGGTGCCGGTTGTGCGGGAGGGTCGGCGACGTCGATCGCCTGCACCCACAGCGGAACGAGTGCGAGAGCCCCGGCGAGCGCGACGGATGCCGTTCGAAGTGGGTGCATGGATGTGTCTGGCTCGCGGGCGACCCACCGGGTCGCCCCTACGGGATCACGCGCGCGATCTCCGCTGGCCGTCAGCCGGTCGCCATTCGCCGTTGGTCGTCGGAGGTTCGCCGCTCATCGGCCTTTCCCGAATACTCGAGCATCTGCGCGGTCAAATCGAGCGGGTAGGAGAGGCTGGCGTCGACGATCTTCCCGGACTGATCGATCACCGGTTCGAGGCGCGGCATGACGAACCCGGTGTAGGACGGCAGGTCCACCCGTTCCACGCGGGCGACCACCTCGTCCCGGAGCGCTCCCTCGAAATGGATGGCGTAGGTCTCGACGAGCTCCTGCGCCGCGGCGTAGTCGCCCTGGCTTTTGATCCGCTGCACGTCACCGAGCAGCCAGCCGACGCCGACTCGAAAGGCCTCCGCATCGACGACGACGTAGAAGGTCTTGCCGTCGCGGCGCCGCTCCCGGACGGCGCCGGTGTTTTCCATGAGCCAGCGCACGATGAGCTGGCGGTTCCGCATGTGATCTTCTTCGATCTGCGTGCCGACACGGACCCGGCGGAGCTGCAGCAGGACGTTTCGCGAGTACGACTCGTATTCCGCCCGGACGATGTCCGCATGGTGCTCCGCGGGCACCAGGCCCAGATCCGCGAGCACCGGGTCGGGCAGGAAGTAGAGCGCCACCAGGTCGGCGCGCGCTTCTTCGATGGTCGAGAAGTACTCCTTGAGTGCGGCCTGCGGCGCGACGCCGAGCCTCTGGTCTATCTGGCCCGACGCGTGCCCGATGACCTCGTGCAGGTTCGTGGTGAGCTCGGCGGCGTGGCTGCTCCAGGCCGCCGCCCGCTTCGCCTCCTCGCCGGTCCACGAGAACTCGTTCCACACCGAGGGCTGCGTGGCGCGGTCGTACGCCTCCATCACGTTGGCGAGCGACACGGACTTGCTGCCGTGCTGCTCGCGGATCCGCTCGTCATTCGGCAGGTTGATCCCGATGGGCGTCAGCGGGCCGGAGTCGCCGGTCTCGACAACGACGTCGACGGCATTGGCGGAGATCCCGGTCACGCCCTCCTTGCGGTACATCGGGTCGCAGGGCATCCGATCCTCGAACCACTGCGCGTGCTGGGCGAGCGTCCGGATTGCCGCGGTCTTCTCGTCGTTCACGTAGAAGACCAGCGCCTCCCACGAGCCTTTCCGCCCGCGCGCGTCCAGGTAGACTTCGACGAACCCGTTGATGGTGTCGACGCGCGCGCCCCGATCCTTCAGCCAGGCGACGTCGTACTTGCGCCGGTCGCGCTCCACGCCCGTCCGATAGAACGTCACGAGAGCCCGCAGCGCCTCGCAGGTCGGATCGGGTGCCACGAGCATCGCGGCCTCGAGGTGCTGAACGATCCGCGCGATCGCCTCGCCATACCGTCCGCCGACCCGGTACACCTCCTCCACCAGGTGCCCATCGCGCCGGACGAGTCGGGAATTCAGCGGATAGTTCTCCTCGAACCCCTCGAGGTCGGCCATCCGGACCTCCTGGTAGAGGTTGTTCGCGCTCGAGGCGAGGATGTCGCGTCCGCTGCCGGGCGCTTTGTTCGTGACGCTGGCCTCGAAGTCGGGATCGAAGAAACACGGCGCCAGACGATCGATCAGGTCGTCGATCGTTTCACCGTTCCGCAGGGGAAGGCGCGCGCCGGATTCCGCGGCGCGGCGCGCTGCCCGCAGCAGCCCATCGCGCGTGCACTCGAGCACGAACTTTCGCGCGGTCAGGTTGTTGTGCGGGCCGCAGTTGAGCCAGAAGAGCTTCGTGTACTGCTCGATGTTCGCCAGCGCGCCGGGATCGACCGTCGACGGATGGGTGAGGATCTCCTCGAGCACCTCCCGCATCTCGAGGCTGTGCCCGTAGCGCTGGTCGAAGTAGATGTCGCGGCCTGCGAGCGCGGCGCGGTAGTAGTGATACGCGAGAAGGCGTTCGCGCGGCGAGAGCGCGTTGAAGGGATCGGCGTAGATCTGGACGACCGCCGCCTCGCCGACACGCTCGAGCAGGCAGGGCCGATCGGATCCGCGGATCAGATCGTGACCGTCTCGAGGTACTCCGCCACGCGCACCGGCCATCCCAGCTCCTTCTCGATCCTCGCCTTGAGCGCGTCTTGCGCGGCCGCTTCCCCGTGAACCAGGTGCGTCATCCCGGGCGGTCTGGTGAATCCTCCGAGCCACCGCATGATCTCATTCGCGTCGGCGTGCGCCGACATCGAATCGATCTGGGCGATCTCGGCGGACGCGCCAATCCACTGTCCGTGGATCTTCACCTGTTTCTCACCCGAGAGCAGCGACCGGCCCCGAGTGCCAGCCGCCTGGTAGCCGACGAAAAGGACGGTATGCCGAGGGCTTGGGAGCGCAGACTTGAGATGGTACAGCACGCGGCCGCCGGTGGCCATGCCACTCGCCGAGATGACGATGCACGGCGCGGGCGACGCGACCAGTTCCTTGGACTGCTGAGGGCTCGAGACGGCGGCGAAGCGGCGGGTCGAGAACGCGGACGGATGGCCGCGGCGCGTCCGCATCTCGGGGTCGAGATTCTCGGTCCGCGCGGCGTAGTCCTTCATCGCGTCGACGGCCATCGGGCTGTCGAGATACACGGGGAGCACCGGGATTCGCCCTTCATCCTCGAGCCGCTTCAGCCAGTAGACGACCTCTTCGACCCGCCCGACCGCGAACGCCGGGATGATGAGCTTCCCCCCGCGCTGCGCCGTCCGCCTCACGATGTCCGCCAGCTTCTCCCCCGAGTCATCCGGCTCGTGGAGCCGGTCGCCGTAGGTGGATTCGACGAGCAGGACGTCGGTCGATTCGACGCGCGTCGGGTCCGGCAGCACGGGCCGGTCGTAGCGGCCGAGATCGCCGCTGAAGAGGGCCTCCCGGCCTCCCTGCCCGTCGAACCTCATGCGCACGAAGGCCGAACCGAGCAGGTGGCCGGCATCGAGGAACTCGATCGAGATGCCCGATCCGATCGGCATCGGCCGGTCGTAGCCGACCGGCTGCAGGTGGCCGAGCGCGCGCTGGGCGTCGATCTCCGTGAAGAGCGGCAGGGCCGGCGCATGTTTCGTATAGCCGTCGTGGTTCGCCTCGCGCGCGTCTTCCTCGGCGAGCCGGCCGGCGTCGGGCAGCAGGATGCGGCACAGATCCGAGGTGCCCGGCGTGCAGAAGATCCGGCCGCGGAAGCCGTCGCGCACGAGCTTCGGAAGGTAGCCGGTATGATCGATGTGCGCGTGCGTGACGACGACGGCGTCGATCGTCGACGGTTCGATCGGCAGGGCTTGCCAGTTCCGCTCCCGCAGATCCTTCAGTCCCTGGAACAGCCCGCAGTCGACGAGCACCTGGCGCGATCCGGACTTCACCAGGTACTTGGAGCCGGTCACGGTGCGGGCGGCTCCGAGAAACGTCAGAGTGGCCATGGTCTCCTCAACGCCCCCGGTTGCCGGCGATCGTCATGCAAAAAGCCCGACCTGTCCGCCCGTGTGCCAGAAGAGAATCGTCATCCGATCCGGGTACTCGCCGCGGCGCAGGTGCGCGAGGAAGCCTGCCATCGCTTTCGAAGTGTACACGGGGTCGAGGAAGACGGCCTCGGTCCGCGCCAGCGTCGAGATCGCTTCCCGCGACGCGGCGGTCGGGATGCCGTACCCCTCGCCCACGAAATTGTCGTCGACTTCGATCGGGCGCGAGGAGGCAAGGCGCCCGCCTTCGATCCCCAGGATCTCGCCCATCCCATCGACGATCGCCCTGATGTCGGCCTGCAGGTCCTTCGCCGGGTTGTCCGCGCTGATCCCGAGCACTCGCGTCGGGAGACCCAGGAGCGCGCATCCGGCCACGAGTCCTGCCTGGGTTCCGCCCGATGAGGTCGAGTGCACGATGAGATCCGGGATCACCCCGGCGTCGACCATCTCGAGGAGCCCCCGGGCGAATCCGAGCGCGCCGAGCGGCGTCGACGCGCCGAGCGGGATCTCGAACGGCTTTCTGCCCTGGCGCCGCAGGTCCTCGGCGATGGCGGCCATCGCGGGCGCGCGCTCTTCGCGCGTTTCGACGTAGTGCACCTCGGCGCCGACCAGCGAGTCGATGAGCGCGTTGGCTGTCAGGGTCGCGGGTTTCTTTCCGTTCGCGACGAGCACGCAGCGCAGCCCGGACTTCGCGGCGGCGCACGCCACCACCCGTGCGGAGTTCGACTGCACGCCGCCGACCGAGAGCAGCGTGTCGGCGCCCTCGGCGAGGGCCTTCGCGGCGACGAGCGCGATCTTCCTGACCTTGTTGCCGCCGAACCCGAACGGGATCGCATCGTCGCGCTTGATGAGGAGGCGCGGGCCGCCTCCGAGCGATTCGCGGAGCCGGTTGAGTTCCTGGATTGGCGAGGGGCCGCGCCACAAGTCGAGACTGGGCAGCGCCCGGAGATGGTCGAGCGCCGCGGCCATATCGCCCATGTCGGGTATTGTATACTCGCGGGGACACCTGATTGAGGAGGGAAGATGCGACGCGTTCTCTCATTCGTCATAACGATGTCGGTGGCGGCGGCTCCGGCCTTCGCGGACGTGAAAATCACGGCTTCAGGCTCCGGCAAGGGCCTCGGGATGGGCGCCGAGATGCGGACGGTGACCCTCATCAAGGGCAACAAGATGCGGACGGAGGTCACCGTCAAGAACGATACGTTCGTGACCATCACCGATCTCGACGCCCAGAAGCTCATCGTCGTCAACCTCAAGAAGAAGGAGGCGGAGGTTTACGATCTGGGCAGGATGGCGGCTGACGTCAACAAGTCGGTCGGCTCGGCCACGCCGAAGGTCGTCTTCAAGCCGAACGGCCAGAAGAAGGACGTCCTGGGCCGCAGTTGCGCGGGCTACGACATGGAGATTTCAATCGCGATGGCGGAGGGCAAGGAAGGCCCGAACGACATGCGCATCGTCATGGCAGGCCCTGTCTGGATCGGCAAGGACGCGCCCGGCACCAGGGACTTCCTGGGGTACTACAAGGCGGCGATCGAAAAGGGCTTCATCATGAACAACGCGCAGCAGGCCAAGGCGCAGCCCGCACAGGTGAAGGCCTACGAGGAAATGTACCGGAGCATGATCGCGACCGGCGGCATGCCCTTCGCCCAGGAAATGACGATGAAGATGGAGGGCGGCGGGCCGATGGCCGGCCTGATGAACCGGGTGAGCGGGATGAGCATGAATACGACCGTCACCGAGGTGTCGGTCGAAGGCCTGCCGGATGAGCTGTTCGCCGTGCCGGCCGGGTTCAAGTCCAAGACCAAGTAGGCGTCAGCCCCGCCCGAACACGCGCCGGATCGACTCGAGGGCCCCCTCGAGCTCGGTTCGGCCGCGCGCGAAGCAGAATCGCACGTGGTCCTCGCCTCCCGGTCCGAAATCCACGCCCGGTACGCACCCGACCCGTCCGCGGGCGATGAGGTGCTCGACCATCCCCCACGAACGTGACTCGCTCTTGATACCCTCGGGCACGCGCCAAGCTGCGTCGATGTGCGGGAACGCGTAGAAGGCGCCGAGAGGCGGCCGGCCGCTGAACAACCCGCCTGTCGCCTCACCGAGACCGGCGTAGAAGAAATCGCGCCGGGCTTCGAGCTCCTTCCGGTACTCCTCGACAATCGCCTGCGATCCTTCCAGCGCGCCGATGGCGCCGTACTGCACGATTGACGACACGTTGTTGGTCGTCAGGCCGAGGAGCTTGCGGATGCGGCCCTGGATCGCGGGCTGCTTCGCCACGATATAGCCCATTCGCAGGCCTGTAATCGCATAGGTCTTGCTGAACGTGAAGATCGAGACCGTGCGATCGTGCATGCCGGGCAGCGAAGCGAGGCTGACATGTTCGGTCCCGTCGAACAGCACGTCTTCGTATGCCTCGTCGGCGATGACCCAGAGATCGTGCGCCTGCGCGAGCGCGGCCAGCCGCTCCATGTCGGCGCGCGTGAGGACGCCGCCCGTGGGGTTGTGCGGCGAGTTGAGGTAGATGCCCCGCGTGTGCGGGGTGATGCGGGCGGCGAACTCGTCGAAGTCGTAGCGCCAGCCGCGCGATTCGTGCAGCGCCACGCGGACAGGCGCGGCGTGCGCGGCCACGAGCGAGCTGTACATCTGCGGCCAGACCGGATCGGGCACGAGCACTTCGTCGCCCGGCTCGATGAGCGCCTGGCACGCCAGGTAGAGCGCGTGCACGCCGCCGTTGGACACCATGACTTCATCGGGCGCGCGGACGGGGATGCGGTTTTTCGATCGCAGTTTCTCCGCGAGCAGCTCCTGCAGCCGCGGCAGGCCGGCTGTCTGCAGGTAGTGCGTGTGGTTCGCATCGAGCGCGGCCTTGATGGCCGACTTCAACGATTCCGGCGCGTCGAAGCTCACGTCCCCCTGGTCGAGCCGGAACGGGTCCTTGACCGAGTACATCAGGTCGCGGATGCGGATGATGCCGGATGTCGGAACCGTGTCCAGAAACGCGCCCATCGTGTCCCCTATTTCAGGTGCCGGCCGCCGTCGACGCGGATGACTTCGCCGGTGACGAAGTCGGTTTCGATCAGGAACAGCACGGCTTTTACGATCTCCGGCTCCCCGCCCCAGCGCCCGAGCGGGGTCGCCTGCCGGGCGGCCTCGATTTCGCGCTCGTCCGCTCCCTCGGGCGGAAGGATTGGCCCGGGGGCCACCGCGTTGACGAGGATGCCGGCCGGCGCAAGCTCGAGCGCGAGCGCCTCGGTCAGCGCGATCACGCCGCTCTTGGCCACGTAGTACGGCACGAAGCCGGGGTAGCGGGGCCGGCCGCTCGCCGGCAGCCAGTCCGCGAAGTTCACGATGCGTCCGCCGCCCGCCGAGCGCATGTGCGACGCGGCGGCATGCGAGCACAGGAACGCGGCCTTCAAGTCGATGGCGAGCCCGCGATCCCACTGCTCGCCCGTCAAGCCGTCGAACGGCGTCGAGCCATACGTCGACGCCATGTTCACGAGGACGTCGAGCCGGCCGAGCAACCGCACGGCGACCGCGACCAGTTTCGCGCACGCCGCTTCATCCGAGAGGTCGGCCCTGATGGAGGTCGCTCGCCGCCCAGTCGCGCGGATCTTCTCCGCGGTGCGTGCGGATTCTTCGGCCGATCGGTTGTAACTCATCGCAACGTCGGCCCCGCGCGCGGCGAGCGCCTCCGCCACCGCGGCCCCGATTCGCCTCGGCCCCGTGACGAGCGCGACACGGCCTGTGAGGTCCATTGGACGATTGTACTCCGCAGGCTCACGGCTCGTAGCTCGCGGCTCACGGCGGACGGCCGGCGGCTGAGGTTCGGCCGTTGGCCGTTTGCCGTAAGTCGTTCGTCGGCTCTTGCCTTCCGCGTTATGATGCGGGCGAAAAGGAGGCGCCATGCACTCCCGTCGTCACTTCCTGTCGAGTTTCGTCGGCGGAGGGGTTGCCGGCACGGCCGTTCTCGCCGCGTTCAGATCGGACGGCATCTTCCGGGTGCTCGAGGCGTCGGCCGCGGTCGCCGATCAGTCCCCCGAGACGGTGGCCAAAGACGAGGCGTACTGGCGGGAGATCCAGGGCGCTTTCACGCTCGATCGCACGATGATCAACTTGAACAACGGCGGCTGCTGTCCGAGCCCGCGGGTGGTCCACGAGGCGTTCAAGCGGTATCTCGACATCTCGAACCAGGCGCCGACCTACCACATGTGGCAGATCCTCGAGCCGAACATCGAAACGGTCCGGAGGAGGCTGGCGAGCACGTTTGGCTGCGAGACCGACGAGATGGCGATCACGCGCAACGCCAGCGAGGCGCTGCAGATCGCGCAGCTCGGCATCGAACTCAAACCCGGCGACGAGGTCGTGACGACCGACCAGGACTACCCGCGCATGCTGACGACCTGGCAGCAGCGCGCGGCTCGTGACGGCATCAAGCTCACGCAGCTCGCCTTCACCGTGCCGCCGCCGAGCACGGACTACTTGTACCAGCTCTTCGAGAAGGCCATCACGCCCCAGACCCGGGTGCTGCACTTCTGCCACATCACGAATCTCACGGGCCAGATCTTCCCCGTTCAGCGGATCTGCCGCATGGCCCGCGCCCGCGGGATCAAGACCATCGTCGACGGCGCGCACGCGATCGCTCACTTCCCGTTCGCGTTGCGCGATCTCGAGTGCGACTACTACGGATCGAGCCTGCACAAGTGGCTGCTCGCGCCGATCGGCACGGGCCTGCTCTACGTCCGCCGCGAGAACATCAAGAGCCTGTGGCCGATGCAGCCGGCCGGCGCGAGCCAGGCTGCCGACATCCGGAAGTTCGAGGAAATCGGCACGCACCCGGCGGCCAACCACAACGCCATCGCCGAGGCGCTGACCTTCAACGAGGGCATCGGCTTCGAGCGGAAGGCGGCGCGGTTGCGCTACCTCAAGGACCGGTGGGCGCGTCGCCTCGAGAAACTCCCCAACGTGAAGATCTTCACGCCGTTCGACCCGGCCCAGTCGTGTGGACTGGCGAATTTCGGCGTGACCACCATGGACAACGGGAAGATCGGTTCGGAGCTCTGGGCGAAGTACCGCATCCTGACGACGCCCATCATCCGCGACGACTACAAGGGCATCCGGATCACGCCGAACGTCTATACGACCCTCGAGGAGATCGATACGTTCGCGCAGATCGTCGAGGACATGGCGAAGCGGGGGACGATCTGAATTCTCGAAGGCTTCAGGCTACGGGCTTCAGGCTACAGGCCTCGAGGGAATACGACGTCACGATCGTCGCGCCGTGACGATTGCGGCGCAGGGGCGACCCGGTGGGTCGCCCGGTGAGGTGCGCGGCAAGACCGTCGCACCGGCCTGAAGGCCGGCGCCGACGGCGGGGCTGAAGCCCGCGCCCTACTTGTCGTCCTTGTCTATCGGCCGCACGAAGACCGTCCGCCTCGGCGGAGGCATGGGCACGTTCGGGCCCTTCACCGACTTCCAGATAATCTCGTTCAACAACAGGTCCGGCGCCCGGTCGGCCTCGTCGAGATCGATCGTCATCGACTCGCGCGCACCCGGGCCTGTCGCGGGATTCTTCTCGTCGAGGGAGATCCGGGCGGGCCTCGCCTCGAACGGGTCCTGAACGGGTGAGGCCTGGAACGCGTTGTAGAGCGGCGTCGCGGCCGCGTCGTACTGGCTCATGGGCTCGAGACCCAGGATGAGCTCGATCGTGCGGAGCACGCCGGAGGTCGTGTAGAGCGTGCTGTCCACGGCCTTCCGCTTCGCGAACGGGCTCGCGACCAGCAGCACGGAGCGGTGCGCATCCACGTGGTCTGGCCCGTTCTGCGCATCGTCCTCGAGGACGAAGATCGCCGACTCGTTCCAGTAGCGGCTCCGGCTGATGATCGACACCAACCGGCCGAGCGCCGCGTCGTTTTCGGCCACCATGGCCCTCGGCGTCAGCGCGCCCGGACGCGCGCCGCGCGTGTGGTCGTTCGGCAGGCGCAGGATCGAGAGGGCAGGAAGATTGCCGTTGGCCTCGTACTGCCTGAACTCGCGCTCCCAGGCGTCGATGCGCGCGGCATCCCGGATCTCGAGATCGTAGGCCGGGTAGTCTTCCGCGATGAATCCCTTCAAGCCTGGAACGCGCGCGCTGAAGGTCCGCCGGCCGGTCACCGACTTGTCGACCTCGGCGAACTCACCGTAACTCCGGACGCTCACCCCGGCGCGGCGGCAGTAGTCCCAGATGTACCCCTTCGCCGGCGCGGCGATGTTGCCATAGGCGTTGCGCATGGCGCCGCCGCCCTCGCTCAGGTACGCGCCTCCTCGGCTGGCGTAGTTGGCGGGCCACATCTTCTCGACGATGTCGGTCGCGTAGGCGGCGGTCGAGAACGCGTGGCCGTCGTAGCTGACTTCCGCGTCGACATAGAAATTGTCGAACAGCACGAATTCGGACGCGATCGCGTGCGCGTTCGGCGTGACCGCATCCGGGAACAAGCAGAGGGCCGCATCGCCGTTCCCGGCCTTCACGTCCCCCAGCACCTGGTCGTAGGTCCGGTTCTCGCGAATGACGTAGAACACGTGCTTGATCGGCGATGGAGCACCGACCGTCGCGGGAATCGGCGAGGCGCGCGGGGCGGAAGCCGGGGCCAGGCGGATCTTGTCCGAGTACGGCGTCAGGGTGTAGACCCTCTGCGTCATCGCGGCCAGAGTTCCCCGGCTCGGCGCCGGCACCGAGGACAGCGTTCCGAGCATGAGCCCGCCGATGTACTCGGTCCCCCGGTCAGGCTTGATCGGCGACGGGCCGGCCGGGTTGGCCCGCGAGCTCAGGCCCTTGCCGCTCATGACGTAGATGCGCGAGCCGTCCTTGCTGAAGGCCGCGCCGGTCGGATACCAGCCTGTCGGGATGAACCCCGATACGACGCTCTTGCCTGGCACCTGAACGTCCACGACGGCTACGGTGTTGTTGTCCGCATTGGCGACCACGAGCGTTTTGCCGTCAGGCGAGAGGCCCAGGCCGTTCGGCGTCGTGCTGAACGGGGCCTCGGGATAGAGCGCCGTGGAGATCTGCTCGGCGGACTTCCCCGCCGCCAGGTCCACCGCCCACACGGCATTCGTGTTGGCGCAGGCCACGAAGAGCCGATCGCCCTTGAGGGAAGCGACCATCGCGTTGGGATGTTCGCCGACCGCGTACTCGGCGACCTGCTCGACCTTCGAGGTGTCGAAGGCGAGGATCTTCGATCCGCCCCAGACGGACACGTAGAGGACCTTGCCGTCCGCCGACACCAGGCACGTATACGGCTCGGCCGGGAGCGTCACGGTCTTCTCGACGACGCCCGTGGCGATGTCGATCGACACGAGCGTCTGCGCCAGCACGCGCACGACGAAGACCTTCTTGCCGTCCGGCGTGACGGCAAGCCCGCCGGGGAACTCGGCCCGCGGCGTCGGCTCGAGCGTGAAGGTCCGGGACTTCGTGAGGACGCCGTCGCGATACGCCAGCTCGTTCACCTCCGACCTCGCCGCCGAGTAGACCCGCTGGCCGTCCGGGTGCATGGCCAGTCCCAGCCATGCATCGTCGATCGCGGTTTTCGAGACGACGGTCCACTTCGACGCGTCGATGACGGCGAGCGAAGGCGTGGTGTACCCATCGTTGGTCACGATGACGAACCGGCCATCCGGCGACAGGATCATGTTGAGCGGCAGGTCGCCGACCGTGACGTGCTCGCCCGCGGGCGCAATCCGCCATCCGTTCGGCAGGAGCGTGACGCCGCCGGTGAGCGCGCCGGGCAGCTGCGGCGGCGGAGCGCCGCGCTGGGCGCGCGATACGAGCGCGCCGAGCGACGCAAGGATGGCGAGGGTCGCGAAGATGACGACGAGTCGATTCTTCATGTGAGCGCTCGCGGCCACGGCGGGATCAGGTTACGGGTTATAGGTTACAGGTTATAGGTTACAGGCTATCGGGCGTCATTCCGTCGCTCTGGCGAGTGGTTTCAATTTACTTCACACCCTCGCGGTCTGAAGCGGGTCGCCTGGAGCCTGAAGCCTGTTGCCTTCACGGTATCTAGCTGGAGCAGTCTTTCGCCGCCAGTGCGCAGGAGACGCGCCCGAAGCGATCGGGCCGAGGTCAGCCCTCCTTCAGATCCAGCCCGAACCGCTCGGCCATCCGGTACAGCGTCCGGCGATCGATCCCCATGACCTCGGCGGCCCGCGTGCGATGGCCCTTCACCGCGTCGAGCACGTGAAGGAGGTACCGGCGCTCGACTTCATCGAGGGTCGGCAGATCCGCGAAGAGACGTTCCTCGACGTTTGGCGTCGCGCCCCCAAGCAGCGGCGGAAGATCGGCCACCTCTATGGTGGCGCCGCGGCTGAAAAGGACGAGCCGCTCGATCGTGTTCTCGAGCTCACGCACGTTTCCTGGCCACCCGTAGGCGCTCAGCTTCTGCAAGGCCTCCGGCGAGAGGCGGCGATCGCGGCCCGCGCGGGCACACGAGTTGCGCAGGAACAATTCGACGAGCAGCGGGATGTCCGGCCGGCGATCCCTGAGCGCGGGCACCCGCACGACGATCACGCTCAGGCGGTAGTAGAGATCCTGCCGGAACCGGCCGTCGCCAACGGCCCGTTCCACCTCGGCGTTGGTGGCGGCGAGCACCCGCACATCGATCCTCACCGGCCGGCTCGCGCCGACCGGCCGGATCTCGCCCTCTTCGAGCGCGCGAAGCAGCTTGACCTGCATCGAGGGCGAGGTCTCGCCGATTTCGTCGAGAAACACGGTGCCGCCGTGCGCCTGCTCGAAGAGCCCCTTCGCGTCCGACACGGCGCCGGTGAACGATCCGCGAACGTGGCCGAACAGCTCCGACTCGAGCAGCGTCTCGGCAATCGCCCCGCAGTTGACGGCGACGAAGGGCCTGGTCGACCGCTTGCCGTGCGCGTGGATCGCTTTCGCCACGAGCTCCTTGCCCGTCCCGCTCTCGCCGATGATGAGCACCGGCGCCGTCGAGTCGGCCGAGTGCGCGATCTGCTTGTACACATCGAGCATGCCCGCCGTCCGGCCGATCAGGCCCGGCGGTGTCACGCGGCCGATCGAGCCATCGCCGCCTGCGGGCGCGGCGGCCTGCGCGAGCGCCCGTTCGACGACCGACTTGACCTGCCCGATGTCGAACGGCTTGCTGATGTAGTCGAACGCCCCGGCGCGAACGGCTTCAATCGCGGTCTCGAGCGTGCCGAAGCCGCTGATGAGGACGACCTGGGCACGCGGGTTCGTCCGCTTCGCGGCGTGCAGGATGTCGAGCCCGGATTCCCGCGCGTTGAGATTGATGTCCGAGATCACCAGGTCCACCGGCGTCGACTCGGCGCGCGAGAGCGCCTCCCGCGGATCGGATTCGAACGCGATCTCGCGGTCCGGCGCGGAGAGCAGCTCCGAGATGAACCGGCAGGTTTCCCGGTCGTCGTCGACGATGAGGATGCGTGGCATGTCCCCCTCTTGGACGGGCTATCTGCTGGCGGGCAGCTCGACGATGAAGACCGTGCCCGCGCCGACTTCGCTCTGCACCGTGATGGTGCCGCCGTGATCCGCGATGACCTCCCGCGTGATGCTCAAGCCAAGCCCGGTCCCGCGCCCTTCCGGCTTGGTCGTCATCCAGGGCTCGAAGACGCGGCCCACGAGCTCGGGCGGGATGCCCTCGCCGGTGTCCGCGAGCGCGATCCTCACGAGGTTGTCCTCCGGCTGCACCGTCACCGTCAACGTGCCGCCTTCCGGCATGGCGTCCATCGCGTTGGTGATGAGATTGAGCAGCGCCAGCTCGAGCTGGACCGCGTCGGCGGCGATCGGCGGAAGCCCCTCGCTGACCTGCAGGTCGAGGCGGACGCCCTGGATCGCCAGCGCCGGCTGCACCAGCCCGCACATCCGGGTGACGAGCGCTCCGAGATCGGCCGGCACCCGCTCGGCCGGCCGCCTCGCCCGATCGAGCAGGCTGCGAACCGCGCCCGTGACCTTCTCGATCTGCTCCTGCGCGATGCGCAGGCGCCGCGTGGCGGGCGATTCCGGGCCCTCCTCCTCGATGACCATCTGGATGTACCCGGAGACCAGGTTGAGCGGCGTGCCGATCTGGTGAGCGACGTTCGAGACGGTCTGTCCGATGGCCGCCATCTGCTCGGCCCGCGACAGTTCCTGCCGCAGCTTGAAGAGCTGCTGGTTGGTCTCCACCAGCTCGCGGTTCCGGTTCCGGAGCTCCGCGGTGGCGGCCTGCACGCGCTGCTGCAGCCCCTCGTGCATGTCCTCCATCTCGCCAAGCATGTGATTGAGCCCGGTGGCGACATTGCCCAGCTCGTCGCCCCTGACGACCCGGGCCCGCGCCCGCAGCGTGCCCCGCGCGACGAGCGCCATGGTTTCGCGAATGGCATCGAGCGGCCGATAGACGAGCCGGCGGATGCTCCAGTCGATGGCGCCGATGAGCAGGATGATGGCGGCGATGGCCGAGTAGATGGCGATGGTGCGGCCGTTTCTTCGCACCTGGTCGCGCGCGTCGAGGGACACGGTGACCGCCACCGCGCCGAACAGGCGGCCGCCGTGCATCGCGCGGATGGCCACGGTGCGTTGCGAACCCTTCTCAGTCCCCCACACCGGATTGCTCGAGGCCGCGGCCTGGCCGACCAGTGCGGCGTCTTCCGGATGTTCGGCCGTCGAGGTGCTCGCGTAGATCGAGGACACGCCGTGCTCGAGCCTGACGATCGACACCCTCTGGAGCGCAGGCTCCTCCCGCTTGAAATCGTGCAGCACGTTGCTCAGCTCGCCCGGCGAGGGCGGATCGGGGCGCAGCTCGAAATCGTCGGCGATGGCGATGGCCGTGACTTGGGAGGTGCCGAGCAGCTCCTTCTCCACCGTGCGTTCGAACAGGCTCGTCTCGAGCCACATCGAGACGCCGATGACCACGGCCGTGGCGCAGATGACGAAGATCGTCAGGCGCAGGCGGAGCGAGAGAGAGGCCGGCACAAGTGCCGCAGCGGGGCGCTCTTGCGCCTTGACGATTGGAGCTTCGGTGCGCGCAGACTCCATCTAACCCCCTGACTACCAGAGAGTTGCTTCATTCTATCGCCGGCCCGCCGTTTGTGGCACGCCCGTTGTGTAGATGGACGTTCGGCTGCTGGCCCCCGTGAAACGCAAGACGATG
The DNA here is from genome assembly GCA_963695795.1 of uncultured Acidobacteriota bacterium. GTDB lineage: Bacteria > Acidobacteriota > Vicinamibacteria > Vicinamibacterales > JAKQTR01 > CAVOHU01. Next base: position 474,057 of record CAVOHU010000008.1, read on the forward strand.
ATCCGATTGGCGGCTCTTTGTGCGGCTGTGGCTGCCTCGGCGTTGGCAGGGACGGCGCAGAATCCCGCGGCCTCTTCGGCGCCGAACCCGGCAGAGTCGCGATCGGCCGTCGGGACCATCGCGAAGTACGACGTCCGATCCCATACGCTCAGCCTGAGCACCACGACAGGCAGCCAGAGTTTCGTCTTGACCGACGCGACCCCGATACGGCTCGGGTCGCGCGTGCTGAAGGCAAGAGACCTCGCCGATCACACCGGGGCGAAGGCCAAGGTGCGGTATGTCGAGGATCGGGGAAAACGGACGGTCGAGTCGGTGATGGTGTCGGCGGCGACCGACGCCGCCCTCTCGTCCGATCCATCGGAATCAGGTCACTGACCGGCAGGAACAGCGACCTGGTCGCGGGACGCCGCCACCCGAATCCCCCAACGGGGCGGCCATCCCCGCGGACCTTGCCTGCGCTGCCATCGGCTCTTCCGGACCGGGCTGGTGGCGGCGCGACAAGGCGCAGGCACAACACAGCAGGCCACAGGCTCCAGGCTACAGGCTGCAGGCCTGAGACGCTCCACCAGGACACAAATCCCGACGATGTTCGCTGCGGCGAGCCTGGCCGTGCGAGGCCAGGCGGACAAGGCCCGAAGCCCGTAGTCTGCAGCCGGCAGTTGTCTTTATGCTGATTCCTCACTGCCAGGCTGATAAGCTGATACGAGCGCCATGTCTCAAGTCATCAACGCGATTCCTGTCGCCGACCGCGTGGCCGGGTTCTCCTACGCAATCCGGAACATCGTCGGCGAAGCGAAGAAGGTCGAAGCCTCGGGCCGCAAGGTCAGGTACCTGAACATCGGCGACCCGGTGCCGTTCGGCTTCAAGACGCCTCCGCATCTCATCGCCGCCGTCGAGCGGGCGATGCACGATGGCCAGAACGGCTACGGCCCTTCGCCCGGCATCATGTCCGCGCGCGAGGCGGTTGCCGCCGATTTCGTGGCGCGCGGCGTTCCGGTGACGCCCGATCGCGTCGTGTTGACCTCGGGCACCTCGGAGGGCATCGAGATCGCCCTCAACGCCCTCGCCAATCCGGGCGAAGAGGTGCTGGTGCCGATGCCGACCTATCCGCTCTACACGGCGGTGCTGGCCAAGATCGCCGCGCGCGCGAGGTATTACCGGACCGATCCGGACCACGGCTGGATGCCCGACCTCGATCACATTCGATCGCTCATCTCGCCCGCCACGCGCGCGCTGGTGATGATCGATCCCAATAACCCCACGGGCGCCATCTACTCGACCGACACGCGGCGGGCGCTCATCGAGCTGGCCAACCGCCACGGCTTCGTCCTGCTCGCCGACGAGGTCTACGCCGATCTCGCCTACGACGGTCCGACGCCGCCGCTTGCCGCCATGGACCACGAAGCGGCGATCCTGTCGTTTGGGAGCCTGTCGAAGGCGTACCTGGCGCCGGGCTGGCGGGCCGGATGGATGGCGATCGGCCGGAGCCCGCGGCTCTCGGCCGTGACGGCGGCGATCTTGAAGCTCGCCGACGGACGATTGTGCGGAACGGTGCCGATGCAGTTCGCCATCACGGCCGCGCTCACCGGCGACCGGTCTCACCAGGTGTCGTTCCGGGCGGCGCTTCGCGAGCGGGCCGGCCTCACGGCCAGGCGCCTGAATGCCATCCCGGGCATGCGGTGCACCGCGCCGCGAGGCGCGTTCTACGCGATGCCGCAGCTGACGCTCCCGCCGGGGCGTACCGACGAGGAGTACGTGCTGGCGCTGCTGCGCTCGACCGGCGTCCTCTGCGTGCACGGGTCCGGATTCGGAACGCCGCCCGAGCAGGGCTTCTTCCGCGTGGTGTTCCTGGCCTCGCCGCAGGAGCTCGGCGGGATCTACGACGACATGGCGGCGTTCACGGCCGAATACCTGAGGCAGGGCTGATCGGCCGCCGGCCACTCCGGGTTGTCTCTCCCCTGGAAGGGAACCGCTTGAAACGACTCGTGCCGGACATCCGGACCGCCATCGGCGCGTGTTTCTGGTATGTCGCCGCGACGCTGGCCATGACCTGGCCGCTCGCCGCGGGTATCGGCCGGGACATTCCGTGGGACCTCGGCGACGCGGTGCTCAACTGCTGGATCATGCAGTGGGACGCGGATCGCATTCTGCGGATCCTCGGCGGGCACTTCAGCGCCATCTCGGGGTTCTGGAACGCGAACATCTTCCACCCGGAACCGCTGGCGCTGGCGTACTCCGAGCATCTCGTCGGCGAGACGATCCAGATCCTCCCTGTCTACGCGCTCTCCGGGAACGTTGTCCTCTCCTACAACGTGCTGTTCCTGTCGAGCTTCGTGCTCTCGGGCCTGGGCGCGTACCTGCTCGTGCGAGAGCTGACCGGCAGCCCGCGCGCCGGATTCGTCGCGGGGCTCCTGTACGCGTTTGCGCCCTATCGAATCGGCCAGTTCTCGCACGTGCAGGTCCTCTGCTCCCAGTGGATGCCGTTTGCGCTCTTCGGATTCCGCCGGTATTTCGAGAGCGGGCGAAGATGGGCGCTTGCCGGCGCCGCCGCCGCCCTGATCGCACAGAACCTGTCGAACGGGTACTTCCTGTTCTACTTCTCGCCGTTCGTCGCGGCTTATGTGCTCTACGAGATCGCGGACCGCCATCGATGGGCGGACTGGCGCACATGGATCGAACTGGCCGTCGCGGCCGCGGTGGTCGTCGCGGCGGCGCTGCCCTTCCTCCTGCCGTACCAGGAGCTTCGCGCGCGCGGGGTCGCGGCCCGGCCGTTCGGAGAGGTGCTGCAGTTCTCGCCCGACGTCTACAGCTACCTGACCGCTCACGGCGCCATTCGTGCGTGGGGCGGGATTCTCAGGGCGTTCCCGAAGCCCGAAGGGGATCTGTTCCCGTCGTTCACGCCGGTCCTGCTGGCCATCACCGGCGTCGTGCTCCACGCGTCGACTCTCTGGCGTGCCAGCCGAGTCGCCGCGCCGGCGCCAGTTCCGGCGTCGAGTCGCGCTCAGCCCGAACCCCAGGGGCCTTCTTCGAGACCGATTGCCGGCGAGCCCAGTGCCAAGCCGGCTCTCGCGCGGCGGCTGCGTCATCTCGTATCGGTTGCCGCGTTCGCCCTGCTCGCGCTCTATTCGACCCTGACCGCGCTCATCGTCTTCACGAGCGGCTTCGCGCTGTCGATCGGGCCGATCGGCCTGCGCGTGCAGAACATGGCGCGTACGTTCCGAAGCGCGGTCTACTCGGGTGTCGTGCTGCTCTTCGCATCGCCGCGGGCCCGCAGGTTCGTGCGCGGGGTTCCGCGATCCGCGGTGCTCTTCTACGCGGCGGCGCTCGTGATGGCGGCGTGGCTGTCGCTCGGGCCGATCGTGATGAGCCAGGGCATCCGCGTCGCCGGCGATGGGCCCTACGGGTGGCTGTACTCGCACGTGCCGGGGTTCGATGGTCTCCGGGTCCCGGCGCGGATGGCGATGATCGTTGCGCTCTTCCTGTCGGTCGTCGCGGGGTACGGGTGCGCGGGGATCGAGCGCCGCTTTCGGCGCGGAGGCGCGGTCGTGCTCGTAGCCGGCCTGATCTTCCTCGCCGAATCGACTGCCGCGCCGATCGAGCTGAACGGCACCTGGCAGCCTGGGGGACTGAAGAGGCCGGAGCCGATGCTTCGGACGGGCGATAGTGTGCCGGCCGTCTACACGTTCGTTCGAAGTCTGCCCTCCGATGCGGTGCTCGTCGAGCTTCCCTTCGGCGACGAACAGTACGACATGCGCTACATGCTGTATTCGGCCAGGCACTGGAGACCGCTCGTCAACGGCTACAGCGGCGCGTTCCCGACGAGCTTCATCGCCAACAAGGCGGCGCTCGGCCGCGTGTTGCAGGATCCCGAACTCGCCTGGAAGCAGCTCGGACGGTCGGGCGCGACACACGCCATCGTGCACGAGAGCGCCTTCGAGAACCAGGATGGCGCCTCGGTCAGCCGCTGGCTCGCCGCTCGCGGCGCACGACTACTCGTCACGATCGATGCTGATCGCGTATTCGAACTGCCGCGGAAGTAAGGAACTCTGTCGGCTTCAGGCTCCAGGCTACAGGCCGCGTCACAATTCGCGGCAAGGGCCAGGCTGCCGCGATCGGCCGTCGTGGAGCGGCCCGTGCGAGCAAGCCGATCGTGCTGCTCGCAAACCGCACCGTGAGGGCCAAGACCGTGCGTGGGGATGGGGGTCCCCACGCGAGATCGGCGACCACTCCCGGTAAGGTGCGGTTTGCCGGCTTGTCGAGCCCGGGACGCGAGACGACGGCCGATCGCGGCCGCTTCGCCCATCAAGCGGGTCCTGCCCGAGCATCAGGCACACTCGTTCGGCACGTGGACATTGTCGCGGAATTCCAGTCTGGCCCTCGACGCGCGGGCGAAGCTCGCATGGCACGGGCATGGCCTCGCTGGCGACTCCCGCTTGCTCGGGAGCCCACGCGCCGCCCGAGGTGCCTGACGCTCGGTCACCCGCTCGTGCGGCGATCGGCGCCGCTCGGCTGTCACCGTGAGGCACGTCCAGGCCTGAAGCCTGTAGCCTGAAGCCCGTAGCCCGTCAGTAATTCCGGTTGTATCTCGCCAGCATCTCTTCGGCGGTGACCGTGGGGTCGAGCGAGGTCTGGCGGATGTTGAGCCAGCGCGAGTTCGGGCGGAGCCGCGCGACGCGGTGGATGTTCAGCAGGTGCTCGGTCGAGATGTTGTCGGTCGTCATGTTGCCCGCGCCGGTGCCGCAGGCGAGCGAAAGCGACGGGCGCAGGCTGTTGAAGATTCCGCCGATCGCGCCCTGCGTCGACGGGTGGTTGACGAGGATGCGCCCAGCGTCCATGCGCGCGAAGTCGTTGACGACGCTCTCGTCGTTCGCATAGACACCGATGGTGTGCCCGATGCCGCCGCGCCGGTTGACTGCTTCGCAGGTCTCTATCGCCTCCTGGTAGTTCCGGCATCGATAGAGCGACAACACCGGCATCAGGATCTCATGCGAAAGCGGATGGTCGGACCCGACGCCGTCCGGCTCGGCGACGAGCAGCCGCGTACGCTCCGGCACCTTGAACCCGGCCCGCTCGGCGAGCACGGTCGCCGGCTGGCCGACCGAAGTCGGCCGCATCCGCATGTTCTCCATGTCGAAACACACCGGGCCGAGCGCGCGCATCTCCGCCTTCGTGCAGAAGTGCGCGCCCCGCGATTCGAGCAGCGGCCGCAGCTCGGCTTCGACGCCGAACTCGACGACCAGCGCCTGCTCGCTCGCGCACACGGTGCCGTTGTCGAACGTCTTCGAGTGCACGATCGATCGCGCCGCGAAGGGGAGGTCCGCCGAGTGGTGAACGTAGATGGGGACGTTGCCGGGGCCCACGCCGAAGGTCGGCGTGCCGGACCGCTGCGCGAGCCTCACGATCGACGAGGTGCCCGTCGCGAGGATGAGCGCGAGATCCGGGTGCCGCATGATCTCGTCAACATACTCGGTCTGAATGCGGGTCATCACCTGGATCGCGCCATCGGGCGCGCCGGCGGACGTCGCGGCGTCCGAGAGAATCCGCACCGTTTCCGTGATGCACTTCCGCGCCGCGCGATGAGGGCTGAAGATCACCGGGTTGCGCGTCTTCATGGCGATGAGCGTCTTGAAGATCGTCGTCGAGGTCGGGTTGGTCACCGGCACGGTGGCGAGAATCGGCCCCTTCGGCTGCGCCACCTCCGTGACGCCGGTCGCCGGATCGTGGGACAGCACGCCCACGGTCCGGCGGTGGCGGATGTCCTCGTACACGAGCAGGCTCGCCCACGCGTTCTTGACGATCTTGTGCTCGACGACGCCCATGCCGGTTTCGTCGAAGGCCAGGCGCGCCAGGTCCATGCGCGCGGCGAACGCGGCTTCGAACACGGCCCTGACGATGCGATCGACCCGATCCTGATCGAATTCGCGGAACGAGGCGCCGGCCGCCCGGGCGCGCCGGACGAACTCGTCCGCGTAGCGGCCAGCCGCTGATTCCTCACGCATTTCAGGCGAACCCCTTCCCTCTAATCGCTCTCGACACTACCACGCGGCCCTGCGAACGAACAATAATCGGGGAGCCAGAGTCTCCGGCTCCGACAGCGGCCGATCTCGGAGCACAGCGAACGATTGTCCGCGCTTCGCGAGCCCCGCGAGCGTTCGTCATGATCGATACCGATCTCGAGCACATCAAGCTGAAGTACGCCTCCAAGTTCCTGCCCGAAGAGCAGATCTTCGCGAACATCCGCCGCGGCGATCGCATCTTCATCGGCACCGGGTGCGGCGAGCCGCAATACCTGGTCTCGGCACTGACCGAGTATGTCCGGTCGAATCCCAAGGCGCTCTTCGGCGCCGAGATCCTGCACGTCTGGTCGCTCGGCGTGGCGCCCTACACCGATGAGCGCCTGCAGGCGAACGTGCGCCACAACTCGTTCTTCGTCGGCGATCCGACCCGCGGGGCCGTCAACCGGGGACTCGCCGACTACACGCCGATCTTCCTGTCGCAGGTGCCCGATCTGTTCAACCGGCGCTTCATCGACATCGACGTCGCGCTCATCCAGACCTCTGCGCCCGACCATCACGGCTACCTGAGCCTCGGCGTCAGCGTCGACATCGTCAAGGCCGCGGTCAAGTCCGCCTCGCTCGTCGTCGCGCAGGCCAACCGGCGCATGCCCCGCGTCCAGGGCGACGGGTTCCTGCACGTCGACGAGGTCGACTACCTCGTGCACCACGACGAGCCGCTGCTCGAGTACGTGCCGAGCGTGCCGGACGAGATCGCCTCGAGGATCGGCCGGCACGTCGCACGAATCGTGCAGGACGGCGACACGATCGAGGTCGGCTACGGGTCCGTGCCGAACGCGATCCTCGCGGCGCTCGGCAGAAAGCAGCACCTCGGCGTCCACACGGAACTCCTCACCGACGGCATCGTCGACCTCATCCGCCAGGGCGTCGTCGACAACTCGTGCAAGTCGGTGAATGTCGGCAAGACGGTCGCCTCTTTCTGCATGGGGCGGCGGGAGACCTACGAGTTCATCGACAACAACCCGACGATCGAGCTAAGGACGATCGACTACACGAACAACCCGCTCGTCATCGCGCGGCACCAGAACATGACCGCGATCAACGCCGCGCTCGAGATCGATCTGACCGGCCAGGCGACCGCCGAGTCGCTCGGGCGGACCTTCTACAGCGGGATCGGCGGGCACGCGGACTTCATGCGCGGGGCGCTGCTCGCCGAGGGCGGGAAGTCCATCCTCACGCTGCCCTCCACGAGCCACGACGGCGCGCACTCGCGCATCGTCCCGTTCCTCAAGGAGGGCGCGGGCGTCACCCTCAACCGGAGCGACGTGCACTACGTCGTCACCGAGTACGGGATGGCGCACATCCACGGCAAGAACATCCGCGAGCGCGCGATGGATCTCATCGCGATCGCGCACCCGAAGTTCCGCGCGTGGCTCGTCGAGGAGGCGCGCAGGCTGAACCTCGTGTACCACGACCAGGACTACCTGGCCGGGGAGCGGGGTGAGTATCCCGAGCACCTCGAGACGAGGAAGTCGACCCGGCGGGGGCTACCGATCCAGCTCCGGCCGGTCCGGATCAGCGACGAGCCGCTCATCAAGGACTTCTTCTACTCCCTGTCGGACCGGAGCATGTACCGGCGCTTCCTCACGCCGACCTGGGAGATGTCGCACGAGCGGCTCCAGGAGTTCGTCGTCATCGACTACACGAAGGAGATGATCATCCTGGCGGTCGTCGAGGAGGAGAAGCGCGAGGTCGTGGTCGGGCTCGGCGAGTATTACCTCGAGGAGGATGGCCTGTGGGCGAACGTCGCGTTCGCGGTGCGCGACGCGTACCAGAATCGCGGCGTCGGGACCGAGCTGCTCGGCTTCCTGATCCAGAACGCGCGGCGCCAGGGGCTGCTCGGCCTGACGGCCGAGGTCCTCAAAGAGAACGAGCCGATGCTGAGGGTGTTCGAGAAGATGGGACTGAAGACGGACAAGAAGAGCGTCGAGGAAAGCTGGGACCTGAGGCTGAGGTTCTGAGGTTGAAGTCCGGTGGCTGGAGGCTTGGGGGCGGCGCTAGCCGATTAGCCGGAAGCCGGCCGTGGCGAAATGGTGGTCGAACGCGAATGCGTGTCGAATCTTCGCCCGACGCATCAACACGAAGCTCACCGCGTCCACCGCGCTCAGTTTGTGGTAATCCGGACGCTCGAAGTACGGCCTGGAGTCCTGAAGATCGCGCGCGGCCACCGCCAGGATGCGGAGGCGCGGCAGCTTGTCGAGGCTCTGGCGCCACGAAGTCGCGACTTGACGCATGGCCTGACGGTCTAGGAACGTAAACGTTTCCATGATGACCGAAACGGACGTGTGCAGGCGGGCTCCCGAGTGCGTCAGCGCCGTCCACGCCTCGACCGCGCGATCGTGATACGGGTCCCTGGTCAGGGCGAGCGCCAGCCAGGCGCCCGTGTCGACAAATACGGGCTCAGCCTCGCGGATCATGGCTCGTCGTAAATCGCGTCGTGTTCGACCGACGCGCGACCCGGCATTCCATCCCACAGCGCCACGGGCCCCCTGGCGTCGGGCTTCAGCCAAACCCGCCGCACCGCGTCGCGGACCAGTGCCGCGACCGGCCGCCCGGCCCGCTCGGCGGCTCGATGCAGCGCCTCGAGCTCCTCTTCCCGGAGGTACACCTGCGTCTTCACCATATGTGTCATTCTCTTGCTAATGGTGACACATGTCAACCCACCGCGCGTGCCCGCGCGCCGGCAGGGGCTGCTCGGCCTGACCGCCGAGGTCCTCAAAGAGAACGAGCCGATGATGAGGGTGTTCGAGAAGATGGGACTGAAGACGGACAAGAAGAGCGTCGAGGAAAGCTGGGACCTGCGGTTGCGATGCTAGCGGGGTCGGCTCGTCGGCGCTTCACGCCGTGTAAGGTCCCGGGCGGGGTACGCGACAACGGCCAGCCTCTGCTCGCCACAGAGGATGGCCGCTGACCGCTTCGTAAGTTGGGCGGCGACGTGACGTTCGCAGATATCGCGAGCCGTCAGTCGCCAGCCCCTGTTGATCGAGTGTCCCTCCTCAGTTCAGATTGGACGTTTGACCGACGGCCATTCTCCGCTCGCCACGTAGAATGGCCGTCAGCCATTCGATACCGGGGTGCCGGGCACCTACGCCGATTTCGCGAGGCGCCCTTCGTCAACCTCGTTCCCAACCGAATCGGACTGTCCATTCAGATAGCAACTCGCGGGCCAAGTTGAATCTCGGCTCGACTTGAGACCCTCGTCAGACCTTTCCTTACGCAGAATTCCTCGAATTGCACAATAGTTGTGCAATCCGACCACGAGTTCCGTGATTCTCGCGCCAGGTTGCGGGTCCTGGCTCGGCCAGGGCTCAATGAAGCAGCCGGCGGTGGCCAATTTTCGTCACTTTTCGTGACAATTTGTGCCGCCGGCGATCCCGCCGACCTCCCGTAGACGACCTACGACTCGTGCCGCCGCAGGCCGACCGCGACGAGAATCCAGGCGACGGAGAGGAAGGCGAACGCGACGAAGAGCGGCGTGAGCGTCTCGGAGAATCCCATCAGGATTGCGCTGAAGGTCGCGAGACTGAACGTGGGCGTCGCGGCAATCCCCTGCAGCACGACGATGAGTCCCCCCATGAAGCTGCAGAGGGCGGCGAAGATGCTGGCGAGCGAGAGCGGGCGCATCAGCGCAAGCTTCCCCTCGGTCGGCCGGATCGCGTAGGCGATGGCGATGCCGAGCGCGCCGACGCCGCTCACGAAGATGACGAACCCCATCAGGTACATGCCGATCATGTGGTTCAGGGCGTTGAATGGCACGGGTGCCTCGCTTGATGAATTCGGGCGACCAGCTCTTCTCGCGTACGGCCGTTACGTGTTACAACGCGTACGCCGTGCGGGCGTGACGGGTGTCACGCCCGGGCTCGTTCACCGTTAGTACTGAGATGGAGCGAGAGGCCGAACTCGCGTGCGTCGAAGGGCTGCGCCGCGGCGACGCCCGGGCATTCGAGGCGGCGTTCGCGGAGTATCACGCCCGCCTGTTCAATTTCCTCGCGCGGCTCGGCCGCTCGCGCGACGTGGCCGAAGACCTGCTCGAAGAAACCTGGCTCCGGCTGGTGGCATCGGCCGCGCGGCTTCAGACCGACACGCGGCTCGGGCCCTGGCTCTTCACGGTGGCCCGCAACCTCTACTTCAGCTACTGCCGATCCCGGGCGATCGACGAGTCGAGCCTGCCGGGGCTGATTGGCTTGTGGCCGACGAGTCCAGCCCGCGTCGCCTCGCCCTTCGAGGAGGCGGCGGCAAGCGAGCTGGCCGCCCAGCTCGACCGGGCGATGATGGCGCTCCCCTCGCGGCACCGGGAGGTGCTGTTGCTCGTCGCGATCGAGGGCTTCACGCCGGCCGAGGCAGCGGCGATCTGTGGAACGAGTTCCGAGGCGTTCCGCCAGCGATTGTCACGCGCGCGATCCGCGCTCGAACGGGAGCTGACGTCGACGGGAATGGGGAGCCTGGCGGAGCTGAACGAGGTCCTGACATGACGATCGACGATCGAGACGCCGATCCAATCCTGGCCGCGATCGCGACCCTGCCGCGCGGCAATCCCGACGAGAGCCGCGCGCGCCGCGCGAGGGCCCAGTGCCTCGCCGCCCTCGAGCAGCAGCGCCGCGCAGCGCCTCCGGAACATCAGCCAGTGGGCCATCCGCCGAGACGCCTGCTCGAACACGCCCTCGTCCTCGGGAGCAGTCTCGTCTTTCTCGCAGGCGTCGTCTATCGCGCGGCGCAACTCTATACACACGTGCGGTGATTGAGAAAGACGCCGGGTCTGAAGACCCGGCCTACATCAGGATCGACCCGGCTTCCGTCAGACAAGGCCTGGGGCCTGAAGCCTGTAGCCCTGCACCCGTTGCCTCGGCTGAAGATCCGGCTTTATCACGCTTCGTTGGCGATCTCCCTCGCCACGCGCCCTATAACCTATTACCTGTAACCTATAACCTGTTCCCTACTGTCCGTACTTCTCGATGATCCCCTTCTTGTCGAGGCCGAGGATGCCGTACTTCGCGCCGACCTTCTTGAACGACTCGAGCGCGCGCGCTCGAGCATCGGGATGTCGTGGTCCGCCGACAGCTGCGTGCGGATGCGCGCCTGTCCCGCCGGCACGACCGGGAAGAAGAACCCGACGACGTAGATGCCCTCGTAGTAGAGGTCGCGCGCGACATCCTGCGCGAGCTTCGCGTTGAAGAGCATCACCGGCACGATCGGGCTCGTCGCCCTCCTTGATGACGAACCCGGCGTCGATGCAGCGCCTGGCGCCAGAAGTTCGAGTTCGCCTCGAGCTTGTCGCGCCGCTCGGTGCTCGCGCTCAGGATGTCGAGCACCTTGATGGCGGCGGCCGCGATCGGCGGCGGCACGGCGTTGCTGAACAGGTACGGCCGCGCCTTCTGCCGGCACAGCTCGACGATTTCCTTCCGCCCCGACACGCAGCCGCCGCTCGCGCCCGCCGAGCCCCTTGCCGAGCGTCGTCGTGATGATGTCGATCTTGCCCATCACGCCGAAGTGCTCGTGCACGCCGCGCCCGGTCTTGCCGATGAAGCCGCTCGCGTGGCGATCGTCCACGAACACGAGGGCGTTGTACTGCTCGGCCAGCGCGGACGATCTCGTCGAGCGGCGCCAGGTCGCCGTCCATGCTGAACACGCCGTCGGTGATGATGACGCCGGACGCGCTTGTCCTGGTGCTCCTGCAGCTTCTGCTCCAGGTGCTTCATGTCCGCGTGCTTGTAGGTGTCGTGCATCGCCTTGCACAGGCGGATGCCGTCGACGATGCGACGCGTGGACGAGGCGGTCGGAGATCATCACGTCCTGCCGGCCCGAGGATGGCCTCGAAGACGCCGGCGTTCGCGTCGAGGCAGCTCGGGAAGAGGATCGTGTCCTCCGTGCCGAGGAACTCCGTCAGCTTCTCCTCGAGCGTCCGGTGCAGGTCCTGCGTGCCGCAGATGAAGCGCACGCTCGACATCCCGTAGCCGCGCTCGTCGAGCGCCTTGTGCGCCGCCGCCACCACCTCGGGATGGCTCGAGAGCCCGAGGTAGTTGTTCGCGCAGAGGTTGACGACGTCCTTGAGCGGCGCACCCCTCGGGAACTCGACCTCGATGCGCGCGGCCTGCGGCGAGTGGATGATACCGCTCCTCCTTGAAGATGCCCTTCTCGCGGATGCCTTCGAGCTCGGCCCGCTACGCGGTCTGGACGGCTGCCGGGTAGGCCATCTTACGCCCCCTTCTTCGCCAGGTGCCGGTTCACCAGCGCGATGATGCTCGTCACCGTGTCGAACGCCTGGGGCGACGCTTCCTCGTCGGGGATCGTGATGCCGTACTTCTTCTCGAGGAACCGCTTCAGGCTCACCATGCTGAAGCTGTCCACGATCCCGCTGGAGATGAGCGGCGTGTTCTCGTCGAGGTCCATGTCGTCGGCCTCGTCTTCGTCGAGGTACTCGTTCTTGATGTACTCGAGGATCATTTCCTTCATCGGGCTCACTCCTTCGATCGGGTCTCAGTCCGAGCGGCTACAGGCTACAGGCTTCAGGCTACAGGCCTGTCGCGCCGCCATGCTGTATCTCAGTCCGGCTTCAGGCTGCGACCTCACGGCCTGAGCCTGTAGCCTGTCCTAATCATCCTCCATCGTGCTGATGTCGCCAATCGGCTGCCCGAGCTCCTTCGCCTTCAGCACGCGGCGCAGGATCTTGCCGCTGCGCGTCTTCGGCACCTTGTCGACGAACTCGATCTCCTGCGGCATCGCGAGCGGCGACAGCCGCTTGCGCACGAAGTTCATGATGCTCCAGCTCGAGGTCGACGCTCGGCGTGAAACCGGGCCGCAGCGCCACGAACACCTTCACGACCTCCATGTTCACCGGGTCGGGCTTGCCGATGGCCGCCGACTCGGCGACCGCCGGGTGCTCGAGCAGCGCGCTCTCGATCTCGAACGGGCCCGACCAGGTGCCCGCCGGTGTTGATCACATCGTCGTCGCGGCCCGAGAACCAGAAGTAGCCGTCCTCGTCGAGGCTGGCCTGGTCGCCGCAGATGTACCAGCCGTTCAGGAACTTTCCGTAGTAGGTTGCCGTGTTGTTCCAGTAGGTCCGCATCATGCTCGGCCACGGCGGGCGGATCGCGATCAGCCCGACGCGGCCCGGCTCGGTGATGGGCTCGCCGGTCTTCGGCTCGACGATCGCGGCCTCGAGCGCGGGGAACGGCCGGCCCATGCTGCCCGGCTTCACCGGCATGCCGGGCAGGTTCGTGATCATGATGACGCCGGTTTCGGTCTGCCAGAACGTGTCGTGGAAGTCGAGGCCGAACGCCTCGCGCCCCCAGCGGACGGCCTCCGGGTTCAGCGGCTCGCCGACGCTGCACATGTGCCGCAGGCTCGAGTGATCGTGCCGCCTGACCGGGATCGAGCCCGTCCTTCATGAGCATGCGGATCGCCGTCGGCGCCGTGTACCACACCGTGACGCGGTGCTTCTCGATCGTCTCGTACCAGCGATCGCTCGAGAACCCGGCGTCGAGCACGATCTGCGTCGCGCCCATGCGCCCACGGCCCGATGATGCCGTAGCTCGTGCCGGTGACCCACCCGGGGTCGGCCGTGCACCAGTAGATGTCGTCGTCCTTGAGGTCGAGCACGACTTTCGTCGTCAGGTACTGCGCGAAGATGCTGCCGTGCACGTGCATCGCGCCCTTCGGCGCGCCGGTCGTGCCGCTCGTGTAGTGCAGCACGCTCGGCGTCTCGGCGAAGGTCGGCGCGATCGCGAACCGATCCTCGCGGTTCTCCATCATGCGATACTCGACCTCGCCCTCCCGCAGCTTCTTCCCGTCCTCGTCGTGGTCGATGACGATGACCGTCTTCAGGTCGGGGAGCCGCTCGCGCGCCTTCCGGACCTTGCCGAGGTGGCGCCTCTGCGTAATGATGGCCGTCGCGCGGCTGTCGAGCATCCTCGCGAGGAGCGCGTCCTCGCCGAAGGCCGAGAAGAGCGGCTCGACGATCGCGCCGATCTTGAGGATGCCGAGGAAGCCGATGTAGAGCTCCGGCACGCGGTCGAGGAACAGGCACACCCGGTCGAGCGGCCTGACGTTGACATTGCCCCGGAGGTAATGCGCCCATCCGTTGCTCAACTGCTGGATGTCGCGATACGTGAAATGCCCGAGCTCGCCCGCGTGGTTCTCGTGGATCATCGCCAGCGTGTCGCCGCGCCCGAGATCCACGTTTCGATCGCTGCAGAGGTAGCCGAGGTTGACCGGGCCGCCTTCCGTGCAGCCCAGCTCGCGCCTGGCAACGTCCCACGAGATGTCCTGCCTCAACTTCCGGTAGTCGATCGCCTGCACCGCCGTCTCCATTCCGCGCTCCTTTGCCGCCGCACGACACCTTCGGTCGGACGCGTGCAAATAGACCTACGTGCCGAACCTGCGCCTCTCACCGATTGCGTCCCGCCCGAGGGGCGGGAGACCCGCGCTCGCGAGGGCAGATCCGGGAACGACTCTCGGCCGCCTCGCTACTTCGGGGGAAACGTCGCTCTGGCGGCGGGTTCTTGGGGGGCACATTCCGGGGCAAACCCGAGGAAAAGCGAGCCGAGTCTAGCACAGATTCCGCCCCGACGCGGTAGGCTATAACCGAGCAGAGACCACGCCATGTCGCGCCGCTTTCCCATCTTCGTCATCATCGTCGCGGGACTGGCGTCGTTTGAAGCCTCCGGCGTCGAAACCCGCCAGGCGCAGGCCGACGACGGGGTCACGCGGCTCCTCCGCCGCGTGGAGCAGATCGCCCAGGGCGGCCGGATCGAGCCCTACCTGGAACTCCTCATGGGCGGCGTGGACGTCGGTGCGGCCCGAGAGGAGATCGCCGGCCTCATTCTCCCGGACGCGACACGCGCGATTGTCCGCGAGCGCGACCGCTCCCCGCTCGAAGGCACCCTCCCGGGCAACGGCTACCGCCTGATGCTCGAGGTGCTCATCGAGCGCGGCACCCGCGCCCGCGTGGCGACCTGGAACCTCGACATCCGCCGGATCCCGACGGAGCGATCGGAGGACGAGTGGTTCATCGAGAGCCAGCGGCGGCTCTCGACGCTCGACGGCCTCTTCCGCCTCTCGCTCTCCTCGAAGCGGCAATACCACGCCCGCAACCTCATCGTGCAGTCGGACGATCTGCTGATCCACCTCTCCGACGGACTGCTCTTCGTGGCCGAGTCGCCCGAAGGGCCAACGGCGGTCGTGCTGCTGCCGCCAAACGGCGACGCGTTCGTGTTCCGCCCGACGCCCGAAACCGAGCGCGAACAGGTGCGTCTGTACTCGGGCTCCGATTCGATCCAGGGCCGGTACGAGGAAGTGTTCCTCCGATTCAGTCCCCGCGAGTTCGAGTCGCGGTTCAATCCGTCGTCGCTGACCGCCGAGCCGGTCGACCCGGCGGCATTCCGGAGGGCCGAGGCGGTGTTCCGCGAGGAGAGCTCGAAGACGTTCAGCCTCGACCTCGGGGACCTGACGCGCGAAACGTGGCTGGTCGTCCCGCGCGAGGGCGAAATGCTCGCCGAGATCCGGACCCGCCGGTACCAGACGCTGACCTACACGAAGTCCGCGACGGAGATCGAGGACATCGGGGTCTTCGATCGCAAGCGGCGCCGCAACATCTCGCTGTATTCCTCGGCCGCGCGCCTCGCGCAGAGCGGAAGGTCCTACGACGAGGACGCGATCTCGGACTACACCGTCAGCGACTACGACGTCGACGCGACGATCGATCCCGAGCACCAGTCGATCGAGGGCGTCACGCGCCTGAAGCTCCGCGTGAAGCCGCCGGGGGCCACGACGCTTTCCCTGAAGCTGGCGGATCCGCTCAAGGTCAAGTCGGTCTACAGCACGGAGTTCGGCCGGCTCTTCGCCTTCCGCGTACGCAACCAGAACGCGGTCGTGGTCAACCTTCCGGGGACGGTCATCGGCGGAACCGAGACGACGCTCATCGTGAGTTACTCGGGCGTGCTGGGACCCTCGAAGCCCGACGGCGAGACGACGCAGTTCCCTCAGCAGGCCGAAGGCGAGCCGTCGCCGTTCAACGGCGAGCCAAGCCTGCTCTACAGCTCCAAGAGCTACTGGCACGCGCAAGGGCCCGACGGCCCATACACGACGGCGCGGTTGCGGATCACGGTGCCGTCGGGATACGGCGTCGTCGCCAGCGGAACGCTCGTTCCCGGATCTCCGGAACTGGTGGAGACCCGTCCCGGCCAGGGGCGATCGCTGCGCTTCGCCTTCGCGGCCGATCAGCCGGTGCGCTATCTCGCCTGCCTGATCAGCAGGTTCACCAAGGTGTCGAGCGGTTCGATCGACCTTCGCACGGAGATCAGGCGCGCGCGTGACGACGGCCAGGGCGCGCCGGAACCCGCGTGGACGCCCAGGCCGGGGACGAAGCGCCTCGACTCGCTGTTCCTTTCCGTCGACGCCAACCCCAGGCAGACGGGCCGCGGGCGGCAGGTCGCGGCGACGGCCGAATCGGTCGCGAGATACTACTCGTCGCTCGTGGGCGACTGTCCGTACCCGAGCCTCTCGATGGCGCTCATCGAGAGCGACACGCCGGGCGGGCACAGCCCCGCCTACGCGTCGATCATCAATCAGCCGCTGGCGGGGACGGGCGTCACCTGGTCGAACGACCCCGCGAGCTTTCCGAGCTATCCGGAATTCTTCATCGCGCACGAAGTGGCGCATCAGTGGTGGGGCCAGGCTGTCGGCTGGCGGAACTATCACGAGCAGTGGCTGAGCGAGGGATTCGCGCAGTATTTCGCGGCGCTCTACGCGCGGCACAGCCGGGGGGAAGCGGCCTTCGGCGATCTCATCCGGCGCATGGCCCGGTGGGGGCGCGAAACCTCCGCACAGGGCCCGATCTCCCTGGGCTATCGGCTCGGCCACATTCGCGGGGACTCGCGTGTGTTCCGGGCGCTCGTCTACAACAAGTCGGCTGTCGTGTTGGACATGTTGAGGCGGATCGTCGGCGACCGGACGTTCTTTCACAGCCTGCAGCGGTTCTACCTCGACGGGCGGTTCCGCAGAGTCGGGACGACTGACGTCCGCGCGGCATTCGAACGCGAGGCCGGCCGATCGCTCGATCAGTTCTTCGAGGGCTGGGTGTACAGCTCGGCCGTTCCGAAGGTCCGCTACACCTGGAAGCAGGACACTTCCGGCGCGGAGCGTGCGGCTGTCCTGACCTTCGAACAGGTCGGCCGGGTCTTCGAACTGCCGCTTACGGTCACCCTGCGATACACCGACGACACCTCGGCCGACCAGATGGTCGCCCTGAGCCAGCAGACCACCGAAGTCCGGATTCCGCTCAAAACCCGCCTGCGCGGCATCGACATCAACCGCGACGGGCGGACGATTGTCGATCTGGAGAAGCGATAGGGCGGGCGGACTATAACCAGGTTACAGGGTACAGGGAACAGGTTACAGAAAGCGCGCTGAACGAAGCACTGTGCCTGCGCGACACTCTGTGCCCTGTAACCTATAACCTGTAACCTGCCTCGGCAATTTGCCGTCAGCCGTTTGCCGTGAGTATCATCTCCCCATGGAAACCGTCACGCTCAAGATCGATGGCCGCGAGATCACCGCCGAGAAAGGCCGCACAATCCTCCGCGCCGCGCTCGACAACGGCATCGCGATTCCCTACTACTGCTTCCATCCCGGGCTCGGCGTCGACGGCTCCTGCCGCGTCTGCATCGTCAAGGTCGAGAAGATGCCGAAGCTGCAGACGGCGTGCTCGACGGTGTGCACCGAGGGCATGGTGGTGGAGACATCGAGCCGGGAGGTCATCGAGGCGCGCGCGAGCGTGTTCGAGTTCCTGCTCATCAATCACCCGCTCGACTGCCCGGTGTGCGACAAGGGCGGCGAGTGCCCGCTGCAGGATTTTTCCTACGCCTACGGACCCTCCGCCAGCCGGATGGAGTTCCCGAGGCGCACCTTCGACGGAGAAGGCGTCAAGGCCGACGTCGACTTCGGACCGACGCTCTTGCTCAATCGCAACCGCTGCATCCTCTGCACCCGGTGCGTGCGGTTCATGCGCGAGATCGACGGCGACGCGCAGATCGGCATCGTCGATCGCGGAGACGGCAGCCAGATCTCGACCTTCCGCGAGCATGGCGTCCACTCGCTCCTCTCCGGCAACCTGATGGACGTGTGCCCGGTCGGCGCTATCACGACGCGTGACTACCGCTTCGCCTCGCGGCCGTGGGACAACCCGGCCATCGTCGACACGACGTGCACGCTCTGCGAGAAGGGCTGCAGCGAAACCGCCTGGCTCAAGGCCAAGCCCGAATGGGCCAAGGGCGCCAGGCTCGTGCGGTTCACGCCGCGATACAACCCGGCCGTGAACGACTACTGGATGTGCGACATCGGCCGGTTCGAGTACCACTGGATCGAGGGCGACCTGCGCCTGACGCGCCCGCTGACGAGAAGCAGTGCGGGCTCGCTCGAGCCGGCGGCCTGGGCCGACGCCATGAAGGCGATTCGCGATCGCATCCAGCCGCCGATTCAGTCCGACCCGTCGTCGGTCCACTTCCTCGTGTCGGCGCACGCCTCGCTCGAAGAGCTGTTCGTGGTTCGCGAGCTGACGTCCCGCCTCGCGCAGGGCGGCGCCGCGCCCGGTGTGACGATCGCCTGGCGCTTCCTGGAGAAGTCGCAGCCGGCGAACACGAAATTCCCGGTGCCGCCGGTCGATGCTCCCAACGTGGCCGGCGCGCGCGATCTCGGGTTTGCGGTGCCCGACGGCGCGTCGAAGCCTGCCGACACCTCCGGGCTCCGGTCGGCCGTGCAGGCGGGACACGTCCGCGCCTTGTACGTGGTGGACCCCGGTCCGGAGGGCTCCATCGGAGACGTGTCCTGGCTCATCGATGCGCGCAAGAACGGCACGCTGCCGCTGCTCGTCGTCCAGGGCGTGCTGATGACGCCGCTTGCGGAGGCGGCCGACATCGTGCTTCCGGGCTCCGCGTGGGTCGAAAAGGACGCGACCTACACGAACGCTCAAGGCATCGTGCAGGGCACCTCGCGCGTGTTGCCGCCGCCCGGCGAGGCGCTGCTCTGACTGGCAGATCCTCTCAGTTGTCGGCGCGGCCATCGGCGTGAGGGCGGCGTACGAGAACACGGAGCAGGTCCGCGCTGCCATCGCGGCGGACCTCTCGGCGAAGCCGGCCTACAAGGGCCTCTCCGACATCGCGTTCGCGCGGCCGGTCGGCGCCCGCACCTGGTTCCAGGCCTCGAATCCGTCCGAGCGCTGGAAGTGGGAGTTCATGTTCCAGGATCTGCCCCCGGTCAAGACGAACCCGCCCATCGAGCGCGCCGAGCTGCAGTCGGCGTCGAGGAAGTAGGAAGCCATCGTGGACAACGTCGGTCTCCTCGCGGCGTTTGCCGCGGGACTGCTGTCGTTCATCTCGCCGTGCGTCCTGCCGCTCATCCCCGGCTACCTGTCGTTTGTCTCCGGTGTGACCCTTCAGGAAATGCGCGGCGGGGGCGAGGGCCCGGCGCCGGGCTCGCGCGCCAGGGTGCTCACGAGATCCCTCGCCTTCGTGCTCGGGTTCTCGCTGGTCTTCATCGCGCTCGGCGCCTCGGCAAGCGCCGTCGGCCAGTTCCTCATGGCGCGGCTCGCACTCATCGGGAAGATCGCCGGCGCCATCATCGTGATCTTCGGTCTGCACATGATGGGCGTTCTGCGTATCGGCTGGCTCTATTCCGAGAAGCGCGTCCAGACGCAGAAGCGGCCGGCCGGCCCGCTCGGGTCGGTGCTGGTCGGCATCGCGTTCGCGTTCGGGTGGACCCCGTGCATCGGGCCGATCCTCGCCGGCATTCTTGCCGTCGCCGCCAGCCGGGAAACCATGATGGACGGCGTGAAGCTGCTCGCGGCCTACTCGGCCGGACTCGGGATCCCGTTTCTCCTGACCTCGATCGCCATCAACCAGTTCTTCGCCGCCTTCGCCAGGATCCGCAAGCACTATCACGCGATCGAGATCGTGTCGGGGCTGCTGCTCGTCGCCGTCGGCGTGCTCATCTTCACGAACCGCTTCACCGTCATCGCGCGGCTGCTGCAGCCGTATCTGCCCACGTTCTAGCTGCCCGGGCCTCAGGGCTTCAGGCTACAGGCTCCAGGCTACAGGCTCCAGGCTTCGGGCCGTGCGGGTCGGGTCCTGCCCGAGCATCAGGCACGCTCGTTCAGCCGACAGGTATTGTCGCCGCATTATCGTCTGGCCCTCGACGCGCGGGCGAAGCTCGCGTGCGACGAGGCGTGGCCTCGCCGACGACTCCCGCTTGCTCGGGAACCTGCCGGCTGCCCGAGGTGCCTGACGCTCGGTCACCCGCCCCGCCCTGCCGCCAATCTCACCATCCATCGGAATCGATTGACGAAGTCGCAGCGTGATCTGTACAAGGCCTGCAGCCTGTAGCCTGTAGCCTGTAGCCAGATTACGCGCGGCACCCGGCGAAGGGGCTGGCCTGGGACACAGTGGCGCGCGGTCCTTGCGATATAGTACCGGGCGATGTCTTCGGAAAGAGACGCGCCTCCGCCCGAGGCCGCCGGCGCGCCACGATCGAGCCTGGCTTCAATCCTCCTCAAGGTCGCCGTCACGGTCGCGCTCTATGCCCTGGTCCTCTACAAGGCCGACATCCGCGAGATCGGATCGTTCCTCCGGCGCGTCGATCTCACCTACGTTGCGCTCGGCGTCCTCGTCTACGCGGCGGGCCAGTGGCTGTCGGCGTTCAAGTGGCGCCTCATGCTCCGGCCGGTGCGGCTCTCCGTGCCGTACCTGCGCATCGTCTCGTTCTACTTCATCGGCATGTTCTTCAACATCTTCCTGCCGACCATCGTCGGCGGCGACGCGGTGAAGGCCATTTTGCTCGTGCGCGAGACGGGCGCCCCGGCGCGTTCGACGATGTCGGTGTTCATGGAGAGGAATACGGGGCTGCTGGCGCTGCTGACCATCGCCACCATCGCCGCGTGGTTCGCGCCGCCGGTCGAGCTCTTCCACCTGTCGCTGCTGGAGCTGACACTCGTCCTCTTCGGCGCGTTCATCGCCGCCAACGTGGTGCTCTTCGATCACCGCGCCTACCGCTTCGTCGACTACGTGATCGGATTGACGCCGCTCGCGCGCATGCGGTCCCGCGCCACGTCTCTCTACGATGCGATCGTGCCCTACCGCCGGGACGTGCCAATCGTCCTCTCGGGCGTCGCCTTGTCGCTCGTCTTCCAGATCGTCGTAATCCTCGTGGTATTCTTGAGTGCCAAAGCCCTGGGTCAAGCCGTCCCGGTGGCGGCCCTTGCGGTGTTCGTTCCGCTCATTTCGCTCGTGTGCATGCTCCCGGTCAGCGTGAATGGACTCGGGATCCGCGAGGCTTCATACCTGCTCCTGTTCGGCCAGGTGGGCGTTCCGTCCTACGCAGCCGTGTCGATGGCGATCGCGTATTTCGTCGTGACCCTGGCAGCCAGTCTTCCCGGCGGGGTCGTCTACATGCTCCAGAAAAGTCCCCGGCGGCCGGCAACGGCACCGAGCCCCTGAGAGGTCGCCCGATGAAGAGTCGAACCGCACGCGTGGTGGTGCTGGTGCTCGTGCTTGGCGCGCTCGGAGCCGCGGGCTACAAGATCTGGGATCTCGAACAGCAGATTGCGGCCGAGCGCTCGGCCGCCCAGAAGCTCGACTCTCCAGGCGCGTCAGATCATGAGCGGGCTCGCCGAGCTCAACACCGCAGAGCAGGCCTACGTCGCGGCGGGACAGGGCGAGGATTTCTGGTTCCAGAAGGCCACCGCCCTGATACAGGACCTCGGGACCGGCGTGACCTCGCTTCGCCAGATGGTCAGGACTCCCGAGGCCGCCGGCGAGCTCGAATCGGTGGTCGAACAGCTCGGCTCCCTCGGGCAGCTCGACGAGCGCGCGCGCGATCTGATCAGATCGGGGCAGCGCCTGTCGGGCTCGGATCTGGTCTTCACCGAAGGCGCCCAGTCAATCGGCCGCATCAGCATCCTGGTGAACGAGGCGCGCGCGAAGGAGCTGGCAGCGAGAAGCGCGGCGGAGGCGGCCTTCAGGCGCATCGAAAGCTACTTCGCGGGAGGCGCGGCGGGCATCGCGCTCCTCGCCGTCATCGTCCTCCTGCCGATTCCGCGGAAGGCATCCCAGGAGGCGGAAGAGGCCGTCGCGACCGATGTCGGATCGGGGCTCGGCCTGAGCCGCGTCGAGCCCGCGCCGAAAGCGGCGCCTGCGAGCCAGCCGCCGGCCAATCCGTTCGCGATGCCGCCGCCCTCGCTCGGCGACGCCGCCGATCTCGGAGGAACCGCGCGCCTCTGCTCGTCGCTCGCGCGCGTGCGCGAGATGACAGAGCTCCCGGCGCTGCTCGAGCAGGCGGCGAAGCTCATGGATGCGTCGGGCCTCATCGTCTGGGTCGCCGAGAAGCCGGGCGGAGAGTTGAGGCCGGCGGTGGCTCACGGCTATTCCGCGAGCGTGCTCGCGCGGCTGGGAATCATCAAGGCCGAGGCCGACAACGCGACGGCGGTCGCGTATCGGACCGGGACGCTGCAGGCCGTCGGTGGTGATGCGCTGACCAACGGGGCGCTGGTGGTGCCGCTCGCGACCTCGGTCGGCGTGGCCGGCGCGCTCGCGGCCGAACTCCGACACGGCCGCGAGAACGACGCGGCGACGCAGTCACTCGCGACAATCGTCGCGGCGCAGCTCTCGACGCTCTTCACGCCGGCGACGTGACGCCGGCCCTCGTGGCCGCCGGCCCGTTCGTCGACTACGCCGGACTCTTCAGGACCGGAGCCTTGCGCTTTTGCGCGTTGCCCTGGAGCGCGGCTTTCAGGTTCAATGACTTCTTGTCCCGCACCACGGTGATCGTGACGTCGCCTTCCTTGTCGGAGAGCGCCGAAACCAGATCGTCACCGCTCGCCACCGCCTTGTCGTTCAGCTTCGTGATGACGTCGCCGGCCTTGATGCCGGCCTTCGACGCGGGGCTGTCCGCGCTCACACTGGCGACGAGCACGCCGTCCTTCACGCCGAAGAACTCCGAGAGCTCCGGCGTCAGCTCCTGAACGGACACGCCGAGGCGGCCGCGTCCGGCCAGGCCGAAGTACCGGAACGGCCCGCGCGGGGTATTGAAGTAGAACAGGTTCTCCTTGGGCATCCGCTGGGCCAAGTCGGGCAACCGCTGGGCCAAGTCGGGCATCCGCTCGCGAAGCGCGTCCAGCCCCTGCTTGAACGCCTCCGTGTCCGGCGTGCGGATTTCCGGCCTGACGAGGCTGCCCTCCCACGACATCGCAGGACCGGCTTCGGCCAGCGTCGCCTCGGCATCGATCCGCTTGCCGTCGCGCATGACGCCGAGCTTGACTGTCCGGCCTGCCGGCGTTTCCCGGACGAGGCGGGTGAACTGCTGCATGCTGCGGACGTTCTCGCCGTCGAACTGCACGACCACGTCGCCGGCCTCGAGCCCCGCCTTCGACGCCGGCGAATCCTGCTGCACCTGCTCGATGCGCGCGCCGTGCGGGCTCGCCAGCTTCAGCCTGGCGACGTCTTCGGCCGACAGATCGGTCACCGTCACGCCGAGCCGTCCGCCCCCGCCGATCTGCGTCGCGAGCAACGGCCGCATGGTCGCCTGGCCGGCGGAGGCGTGCGGCTCGTCCCAACTGAACGTCGACCAGCCGCTCTGTCCGTGCAGCACGGTACCGGTCACCAGGACGAGTACCCCCGCGCAGAGCGCGGAAGCAATGATGACGAATCGTCTTCTCAGGCGCATGGCAACTTCCTCCGTCCAGGAATCTCCACGGTCCAACCATAGCCGCTGTCAGGGCTTCGGCGTTTCCTCGAGGGGGCGACCGCCCGCCCCCCCGTAAGGATCAGACGAGGGGACGGGGGGGATGGTCGGCGGGAAAGGACGACAGGCTTCGGGCTCAAGCCCCGGGCTCCAGGCTCAAGCCCCGGGCTTCAGGCTACAGGCGACAGGCTTCAGGCCTTGTCAGGCTGACCGCTGCGGCTGGTCGGTTGGCTGGTACACTCGGAAGGGCCGCGCCGGATCGCCCTGCCAGACGAAGTGCTGATGCCAGAGCGCCTGCCTGTTGTTAGCACTCCGTAGATCCGACGCGGCTGTATCCAGGTTCTTCAAGAGGCGTGCCGACAGGAAATCCGCGGGATCTGCGGAATTCTCGCCCGAGTAACCCTTCGCTGACCCCTTTTCCCCGGTCGCACGTCCTTGGCTGGTGACATCGTCCCACGGGTCCTAAGACAAGGCCCGTAGCCTGAAGCCTGAAGCCTGTAGCCTTCTCTATCTGCCTATCTGCCTCCCGTATTCGCTTCCGGCCGCCAGCCGTTCGAAAAACTCGAACGCCGCGCGGGCCAGCTCCTGGATGGCCGGGTTCCCCGTCGCATCTTCAGCCAGGTAGCTCGTCATCGCCACGATGACGAACGGCCGGTTCTTGAGGTAGACGATGGCCGTGTCGGCGCGAACGCCTTCGAGATCGCCGGTCTTGCTGGCGACCATCACGCGTGAGGGCACCGCCCGGCGGATGGGGCTGTCCTTGTCTTTCTTCAGGATGCGAATCGCTTCGGCCTGGCTCTCCGGTTTCAGCCCCTCGCCCTTGTAGAAGATCTCGAGCAGCCGGGCCAGCTCCGCGGGCGTCGACACGTTCTCGCGGCCCTGGCGCGCAGCCTCGAGGTCGATCATGAACCGGCGGAGTTTCGTGTTCTGCAGCCCGAGGGCCGCCATGCGGGCGGTGACCGCCTCCATCCCGAGCTTCTCGATGAGGACATTGGTCGCGGTGTTGTCGCTCTCGATGACCATCAGGTTCGCGTAGTCGACCAGCGTCAGCACCGGCGTGCCGAGCTCGTAGAGGATCCCGCCCGGCACCGCCCGCGCGCGGCTCAGCCGGAGTTCCTCGTCGAGCTTGAGTCGTCCTTCGTCGGCCCTTTTGAACAACTCGTAGAGGATGCCCAGCTTGATGGTCGAAGCCGTCGGGAAGACCTGCGTGTCGAGATGGGTGTACCGTTCGCCGCTCGTGAGGTCGACGATCGCGTAGCCCATGACGCCGTTGAGCTCGCGCGCCACGCGATCGAGCCTGGCGCGCGTCTTCTCCTTCAGCTCCTGCAGCATCGCGGAAGAGGTTCCCGCCGGTTGCGGTTGCGCCAGTGCGGGTGCGGCGAGGAGGGCGCCGATGATGAAAGCGAGCGAAGCGGACGAACGGTGCATCACGCACCTCCCTCGGGGATTGGCGAGCCGTGACAAGGCCTGTAGCCTGAAGCCTGTTGCTTGAGGCCTTCCGTCTTCAGCCCGTGATTTTCACCACCACCGCCGTCCGGTCGTCGTTCGGCGGCGCGCCGTTGCAGAAGCGTCCGACCTCGTCGAAGATCGCCGACACGATGGCCTTGGCGGGAAGGTGCCGGCTGGCGCGCACCGTGTCGAGGAGGCGCTCGGCGCCGAACTCGCGGGACTCCTGGTCCATCGCCTCGAAGATCCCGTCGGTGCAGAACACGAACGCGTCCCCGGCCCGCAGTTCGAGCGTCACCTCGTCGTAGATCACGCCCGGGAACGACCCGAGCGGCACGCCGGCGAGCGACACCTGCGCGCACTCGCCCTCGTGGCTGCGGATGGGGTACGGCAGGCCGCTGTTGGCGAGCACGACCAGCCGCCGCTTGAAGTCGAACTCCGCGTAGCAGAGCGTGCAGTAGTACTCGAAGAGCTGGCGCTCGTGCAGGATGTCGTTCATCGCGGCGAGCACGCCGGCCGGCGTCGATCGCACCGCGGTGTAGCGGCGCCGGTAGGTGCGCGATCGGACCAGCTCGCCGACAAACGCGCTGTAGAGCGCCGCCGGCACGCCCTTGCCGGACACGTCGCCGAGGGCGACGGTCAGGCCGTGGGCTTCGACCGACATGAACTCGTAGAGATCGCCCCCGAGCTCGCGTGCCGGCTCGAAGCGCCACGCGGCGTCGACGCCCTTCAGCCGCTTCGGCAGTTGCGTCGGGAGCAGCGCCGCCTGCACGCGCTGCGCGAATCGCAGCTCCTTCTCCATCCGCGCCTCGCTCGCCCGGATCTCCTCGTAGAGGCGCGCGTTCTCGATGGCGACCGCCGCATGGCTCGCGAGCGGCGTCAGCAGCTCGACGTGCTGCCGGGTAAACGCACCGATCTCGGGGCTCTCGAGGTCCAGGACGCCGATGCAGCGGTCCTTCACGAGGAGCGGGATGACGAGCTCCGATCGCGCGTCCTCGACGACCTTGATGTAGCGGGGATCGGTCCGGACGTCCGCCACGATGATCGGCTCCCGCGAGGTCGCGGCCGCGCCGACCAGGCCCTCGCCCTTCCTGATGCGCTTCACGAGGATCTGCTCGTCGTATCGCACCGCGTGCCGCATCACGAGGTCGCCCGTCGCCTCGTCGACGAGCAGGATGCCGAAGGTCCGGTAGTCGATCACGCGCCGGAGCAGCTTCGCGATGCGCCGGAGCAGCGCGTCGAGATCGAGGATCGACGACATCTCGCGGCCGATCTCGGCCATCGTCTCGAGCGTCGCGGCATTGCGAACCTCGTTCTCGAAGAGGCGCGCGTTCTCGATCGCGATCGCCACCGCGGCGGCGAAGTTCCTCAGCGTCTCGACCTCGGCCGGGGTGAACTCGCCCGGGTTCCGGCTGAGCAGGTTCAGCGCGCCGATCGACCGGCCCTTGCGCCGCAGCGGCACCACCAGCTCGGCCTTCGTGCCCGGCACCGCCTCGACATAGCGCGGGTCGCTGCTGACCTCGTTGGCGAGCAGCGGCCGGCCCGCGGAAACCGCCGCCCCGACCAGGCCCTGCTCGAGCGTGAGGCGAAGCGCGCGCGACTCGTCCGGGTAGCCGGTGGAGTACGCCACGGCGAGGTCGCCGCGGCGCTCGTCGAGCAGGTAGATGGCGAACGCGTGGAAGTCGGTGACGCGGGCAATCAGCCCGGGCAGCTTCCGCAGCAGCTCGTCGAGATCCAGCACCGAGGCCACTTCGCGCCCCAGCGCGAAGAGCGTCGTCAGGAGCTGGTGCTCGCTCTTCAGTTCGGCGATCTCCGCGCGATCGGCCGAGGCGGTTTCCAATCTGGAGTGGTCCGTCACGGTTCGAATTATACTTGAGGGACTGTCCCCGGCCCGGGAACGCCCTGGCCTCGACGACTCCAGCGCTTCACAGGACCATCAGTGGATCAATCTCTGCCCTTCGATCAATCGATCATCCAGCGCATCCTCCCGCACCGTTATCCGTTCCTGCTCGTCGATCGGGTCACCGAGTTCGAGCCGGACAAGCGCGTCGTCGGCGTGAAGAACGTCGCCTACGACGAGCAGCTGCTCTGGAGGGAGCCGGGCAAGCCGCCCTCGTTGCCGTGGGTGGTGCTCACCGAGGCCGTCGCGCAGGTCGGCGCGATCCTCGTGCTCGGCAAGCCCGAGAACGCCGACAAGCTGATCTTCTTCATGGGCATCGAGCACGTGCGGTTCAGGAAGCCCGTGCACGCCGGCGACCAGGTCGAGATCGAAGCCACCATCAAGCGGCTGCGCAGCAAGATGGGCTGGCTCCACGGCATCGCGCGCGTGAACGGCGAGGTGATGGCCGAGGGCACGATGACCTTCGCGCTCGGCCGGAAGGGCCCGGATCAGGTGGGGATGGTGGAGTAGGAACTCCGGGGTCCTACGACGCCCCTCTCGGCAGCGCCTCTCGCACGCAGTTCCGGCCTTCTTCCTTCGCGCGGTAGAGCGCCGCGTCCGCCCGCGCGATCACCGGCGTCGGCTCCAGCTCGTTCTGCGCCGCGATGGTCAGCCCGACGCTCGTCGTCACGGAGATCGCGGCATCGCGCCACGGGACCTTGAGCGCATCGATATCGCGCCGGACCTTCTCCGAGACCCGCCTGACGCCCTCGAGCGGCGTGTCGGGCAGCACGAGCATGAACTCCTCGCCTCCGTACCGGCACTTGATGTCGCTTGTCCGGAGCGTCTCGCGCAACCGCTTTCCGACGGCCGCGAGCACCGCGTCGCCCGCCTGGTGGCCGAACTGATCGTTGACCTGCTTGAAGTGGTCGAGGTCGAGGATGACGACCGAGATCGGCAGGCGCGACCTGTACGATCGGCGCAGCTCCGAGGCGAGGACCTCGAGCGTGTGCCTCCGGTTGAAGCACCCGGTCAGGCCGTCCTGCAGGTTGTTGTCGCGCACTTCGCGGAAGAGGTCCGCGTTGCGGATCGCGATCGCGAGCACGGTGCTCGCCGCCGCCACCAGTTCCCTCTGCTTGTCGCTGAGCGTTTCGGCGCCTCCGGGAATGCCGATGAGGCCCATCGGGGCGCCGGCCGCCATCAACGGAAGGCAGCGTTCGTCCTCGATCGTGATCCACTCGCCTTCCCGGATCTGCCCGGACCCGGAGCCGAAGTACTCGTCGGTGATGCGCTCGCGCCGGGCGTCGGTGGTTTCCTTGTCGGCGCCCGTGGCGCCGATGAGCGCTTCCCAGTGCACCCCGACGCGCACGACGACCCAGCCGTCGTCGCGTCCGAGCAGCTGCGGCAGGAAGCGAAGCACCTCGTTGTGGATGGCCGTCACGTCGAGCGACCGCGCCAGCGCCGATCCGAACGCCATCAGCAGCTCGAGCTCTCGCGTCCGGGCCAGCGCATCCCGGGCCTGGGCCTCGGCCACGAGTGACTTCACGTGGCTCTCGTGCCGCCGGCCCTGCGCGTGCAGCACGAACACGACCGTGAGGATGATGAGGCCCGAGATGAGATTGAGGCCCCAGGCCCGCTCGATGCTCGTGATGAGATCGAGAAGCCGGGACATCGGGCTGGAGAGGACGACCAGCGCGGCAGCGGTCAGGCCGGCAATGAGGGCGAGGTCGTTGCGGCTGTAGAGGCGCATGAAGGTGCCCCCGTCACGCCGGGGCCCGTGCCCCGACCTGGAGCAGGCGGCCCGGCTGACCCCGGGCTGCGGTGCCTGACCGGCTCCGGGGGTCCCCCGCCCGGCCTCCGATCAGGCCCTGCTCTCTCTCGTTACGTCGAGCCGGCTACTCGAGCCGGCTTTTGGCCGCCACGAGTTTCGCGACGACCGCCTTCACGGCGAGCTCGGTCGCTTCACCGAGCACCGTGTCTTGGAAGTCCGACGAACCCATGTTGATCGAACCACCGGCGCCGTGACCGCCTCCCGCGCCCGCAGCCCCGAGAAGCAGGCCGCTCCGGGACGAGGTGCCCTCGCCCTTGGCGCTGGCCATGATCTCACCGGTTGTCGTGTCGATGATGCGGGCGGTCAGCGCAACCGTGGCTTTGCCTTTCTTCGTGCCGATCTCGCCGAGACCCAGCTTGCCGCCGCCAAACGCGCCGGCATTGATGCCGAGGCTCTTGTTCTCCATCCCGAACTTGGTGATGGACCCGACGATCATGTACTTCACGCCGAGCGCCTTGCCGAGCTTGGCCACCTCGGCCGCCGAGGGTTCCGCTCGGTCGCTGTTGGAGAAGTTCTGCTCGGAGAGGATCGCGCCGAGTTTCTTGCGCTCGATCAACCGGTAGCTGCCGTCTTCGAGGAGCGAATCCACCATCAGGTCGGCAATCCCCTTGCCGATGTCCCAACCGCCGCCCCACCACTGTTGGACCGACCCGAACTCGAAATCGAGCACCGCCACCGTGGGCCGCGTGCTCTTGCCGCCCTGGGCCGCGGAGGTGCCCGGTCCCGCAATCGCCAGGAGGGCGACCGCCGCAACCGCTATCCAGCCAAGCCTCGTGCGCATAACTACCCTCCGATACAGTTCTTCACCTTTCGACCCGATTCCGGCGCGGGCGGCCCGCTCAGGTTCGATGGACCTTCGCCTGAAGCCGCCACTTGCTCGGAGGAATCGAGCTTAGCGATGCCATCCAACAGAGTCAAGGAAACCACGCGGGTGGTTCAGGATTCTGCTCCGGAAATCGCGCGTGCAACCTCACTTGGAATATCGGGCGAAACGCGGTAGAAGGTGAGGGGTATGCAGCAGTGCCCGAAGTGCCAGTCGAACCGGATTCACCGGTCACGGACACGCACGTTCGTCGAGCGGCTGCGCCGCCAGTTCTCGGCCAGGCGGCTCTTCAGGTGCGAGGCGTGCGGCTGGCGAGGCTGGGGCATCGAGACCGAGAGCCGGGAAGGACGCCCGGATCAGGCCGCGGGCGAGGTCGCGCCGCCCGATTTCAAGGCCCTCGACACCACGCTCGACGAGATTGTCCGGCGCAAGGACGAAGACGACTCGAGGAAGAAGAGCTGACCGGCCGGCACGCCAATGGCGGCGCAGAGGCCCGGATCGAGGATCGCTGAAGCTAGCGGTCGCTACGGTCCCGTCGCGCCGCCGCGCTTGAAGGACCGTTTGAAGCGCTCGAGCAGGCTCGGCGCCGACGGCTCTTCCGTGCTGGCGCGCTCGGCTCTCTCGATCTGCTCCAGCGCCTCCATCACCGTCTTCACGACGGCGATTCCCATCCGCCGCGCCCTCGCCTCGATGGAGGCGATGTCGGGCGTGCCTCGCGCCACGTAGATCGACCAGGCGCGCGACTCGGTCGCCACGTCGACGCAGTTCTCCAACCGGTCGTCGACCAGCGCATCGAGCGTCAGCGCGGCGGCGATCTTCCCGCGCGAACCCCGCGTCGTGTACACGCTCGGCAGCTCGAACCCGTGCTTCCGGAGCCAGCGCTGCGTCTGGACCTGCACGGTCTGGCCGCTGGTCGGCGGGCGCTGCGTGACGAAGATCACCTCCCAGCGCCGTTCCTTCGCCAGCCGCCCGAGGTGGGCGACGATGCCGGCCTCGGTTTCGGCGAGCTTCGACCAGAAGTCGGACGTCTCGGAGACGCGCTTCCACAGCTGATCCTGCTGCCGCAGGCTGAGCCTCCCGAGAATGGGTGGCGCTTCGCGCGCCGGATCGAGATCGGCTCCCGGCTCTCCGGCCGGCGGGTCCGTCTGCGACGCGCTGGCGGGCGAGGAGGCGCTCCCGGCTTCGGCGGCACCCTTGAGGTCGGCCCGCCTGCCGCCCAAATCGCGGCCGAACATGTCCTCGGCGAGCTTGGTCAGCGCGCCGTCCATGTCGGCCAGGACGCCATCCATGTCGAATGCGATGCGCATGCGCGATTATTGCAGGTTATAGGTTATAGGTTACAGGTTACAGGTTACAGGTTGTAGGTTACAGGGGACGGGCGTGTTCATCGGGATGCAGCCTGTCTCCTCTGGCCTGTGCCCCCTGTAACCTGTCCCCTGTTCCCTGTAACCTGTCCCCTGTAACCTGTTCCCTGTAACCTTCTCCGCCGTCGTCTATAATCCCCCTGTGGATCGCCCGCTCATCACTTCGCGTGACTCGCGCGCCGAGGCGTTCGCGCGCCTCTTCGAGGCGGCGCACGAGGGCGTGTATATCGGCGTCCTCAGCCCGATGGGGGATACGACGCTCGCGGCCAACCCGTACCTGCGCCTCGTGTTCGGTTTCGCGGGCGACACGCCCGAGGAGGACATCCGCCCCTTCGACCAGTCGCGCTTCACCGACCCGTCGGCGCGCAACCTGTTCGTCGAACGCCTCGCGCGCGATGGATCGGTCACCGATTATCTCCTGCGCCTCCGCCGCGTCGACGGCGCCGCGATCTGGGTGGAGGTCACGGCCCACGCCTCGCGCGCGCACGAGGACGTCGTCGAGATCGAGGCGCTCGTCCGCGACGTCAGCGACCGGAAGAAGCTCGAGGACGAATCGCGCGATCTCTACTCCCAGCTCCTCCAGGCCGAGAAGATGGCCGCGCTCGGCCAGACGATCTCCGGCGTCGCGCACGAGCTGAACAACCCGCTCGCCACGATTCTCACGTGGGCCGAGCGCCTCTCCGGCCGCGACACGGATCCGCAGGCGCACCGCGGCCTCGAGGTCATCCTCGGCGAAGCCGAGCGCGCCGCGCGCATCGTCCGCAACCTGCTCACCTTCGCGCGCAAGCGCCACACGACGCGCACGATGGTGGACATCAACCAGGTCGTCCGCGAGACGCTCGCGCTGCGCTCCTACGAGCAGCGCGTCAACAACATCAGCGTCATCAACGCGCTCGCGAGCGGCCTGCCGCAGGTCTTCGTGGATGCGCACCAGATGCAGCAGGTCCTCCTCAACCTCGTCATCAACGCCGAGCAGGCCATGCTCGGCGCCAACGGCCGCGGGCTCATGGCGATCCGCACCTGGCAGGACGTCGAACGCGAATCGGTCATGCTCGAGGTGAACGACGACGGGCCCGGCGTGCCGGAGGAGGTGAAGAGCAAGATCTTCGACCCGTTCTTCACGACGAAGGAGGTCGGCAAGGGCACGGGCCTCGGGTTGACCGTCGCCTACGCCATCGTGCAGGAGCACGGCGGGCGATTGTGGGTCGACTCGGAGCCGGGGAGCGGGGCGTCGTTCTTCGTCGAGCTGCCCGCCACCAGGGGCAAGCTCCGGCCGGCGCCGGTTTCCGTGGCGACCCCCGAGGAGATGCCCAAACTCGACGGCAGCGCGATTCTCATCGTCGAGGACGAAGCCAAGCTGGCCTCGGCCATGGCCGAGGCGCTCACCGACGCCGGCTTCCACGTCGATCGCGCGGGCGACGGCGAAGAGGCGCTCGCGTGCGTGGAGGAAGGGCGCTACGACGTGATCGTGTGCGACCTGAAGATGCCGCGCATGGACGGCATGCAGTTCCATCGCGCGTTGAGCGAGAAGTACCCGGCCATGGCCGAGCGGGTGCTCTTCGTCACGGGCGATGTCATCGGAACCGACGCCGAGCGGTTCCTGGCGGAGAGCGGCTGCCGCTGGCTCGCGAAGCCGTTCCGGCTCGGCGACCTGCTCCGCATGGCGAACGAAGTCATCGGAGGATAAGGCCGAGCCGATCGCGCCCTCGTGTAGGTCGGGTCTTCAGAGCGCTCCTCTCGTAGGCTGGGTCTTCAGACCCGACGACCGCCGGATCTAAAGATCCGGCCTACCAGACCGCCCCGCTCGTAGGTCGGGTCTTCAGAGCGCTCCTCTCGTAGGTCGGGTCTTCAGACCCGACGACCGCCGGATCTAAAGATCCGGCCTACCAGACCGCCCCGCTCGTAGGTCGGGTCTTCAGAGCGCTCCTCTCGTAGGTCGGGTCTTCAGACCCGACGACCGCCGGATCTAAAGATCCGGCCTACCAGACCGCCGGATCTGAAGACTGGCCTGCCGCAGGCTGGCATCGACCTTGAAGCTCGCGATACGGCATGAGCCGTCCTGAACGGCTTGACGCAATCGCTTATGTCGGCCGCTGGCGTTATCACCTCACCGCCTGCACGCACAAGCGCGCGCGGCATTTCATCAACCGCGAATCGTGCGAATCGACCTTGTCGCAGTTTCTGCGCGTTGGCAGGGAGGAATCCTTCGAAGTCGTTGTGTACTGTTTTATGCCCGATCATCTGCATGCTGTCGTCGACGGCAAGTCGGATTCGGCAGACTTCCGTCGGTTCGTACGTCTTGCCAAGCTGCGTTCCGGCTACTGGTTTTCGAGGGCGACGGGAGCGCGGCTCTGGCAGGAGGGGTACTTCGATCATGTGCTTCGCGAGGACGAGGACCTTGTAGCACTTGTCGAGTATGTGATCGGGAACCCTGTGCGGGCGCACCTCGTGACGACGCCCGCCGAGTACCCCTACTGGGGATCGCAGGTTTACTCACGCGAGGAAGTGCTCGACTTGGTCGCCGGGAGAAGCCGGATCTAAAGATCCGGCCTACCAGATCGCCGGATCTAAAGATCCGGCCCACGGATTCGATTTCCTGCATTGACAATGGTTTCGGCGTTAGTCAATATTCTGACGCTCTGATTCTTTCCGTTCTGTTGTCGATCGCAGCGTGCCCCCGGCAGGGCCTGTAGCCTGATGCCAGCAGCCTGTCACCTGAAGGGAGACGCCCGGCAAGGCCCGTAGCCTGTCGCCTGTAGCCGCTTGTCCTGTCCCAATGGCTGAGAAACACCTCCTGCTCGTCGAAGACGAGGCCGCGCTGCGCGAGGCGGTGGCCGAACGGCTGACCGATCACGGATTCAAGGTCGATGAGGCCGCGAGCGGCGAGGACGCCGTCGCCCGCCTCTCCGAGTTCGCGTTCGACGTGGTCATCACCGACCTGCGCCTGGGCGGCGAGATCGACGGCAATCAGGTCCTGGCGGAGGCGCGCGCGCTTTACCCGGACATCATGGGCATCGTCGTCACCGGGTACGGAACGGTGAAGGACGCAGTCGACGCCATCAAGCGCGGCGCCGCCGACTTCATCACCAAGCCCTTCCAGTTCGACGAGCTGCTGCACGTGCTGAACACGTCGTTCGAGCAGCGCCGCCTGCGCTCCGAGAATGCCTACCTGAGGCGGCAGCTCGAGGATCGGTATCGGTTCGAGGGCATCGTCGGCAAGGCGCGCGTGATGCGCGATCTGTTCCAGCTGCTCGAAACGGTCGCCGCGACGAGCAGCACGATCCTGATCTCCGGCGAGACGGGAACGGGCAAGGAGCTCGTCGCGCGGGCGATTCATCACAACAGCCCGCGCCGCGCGCAGCGGTTCGTGGCCATCAACTGCAGCGCGATTCCCGAGACACTGCTCGAGGCGGAGCTCTTCGGCCACGCGCGCGGCGCCTTCACCGGGGCCGTCGCCTCGCGCGCCGGGCGCTTCGAGGAGAGCCATCGCGGCACGCTCTTCCTCGACGAAGTCGGCACGATGAGCCCCGCGCTGCAGGTGAAGCTGCTGCGCGTGCTGCAGACGCGCGAGCTGCAGCGGCTGGGCGACACGCACCTCATCAAGGTGGACGTGCGCATCGTCGCCGCGACCAATTCGGACCTGACGAAGATGGTGGCCGAAGGCCAGTTCCGCGAGGACCTCTACTACCGGCTGAACGTGATCCCGGTGGTGCTTCCCGCGCTGCGCGAGCGCAAGGAAGACATCCCGCTCCTCGTGCAGCACTTCCTGGCCAGCCTCGACCGCAACGCGCCGCCCGGCGAGCAGAGCACGGGAGCGACCGAGCCCCGGGTCGTGTCGCAGGACGCCATGCGTCACCTGATGGCGTACGCGTGGCCGGGCAACGTGCGCGAGCTCGAGAACGTGCTGGAGCGCGCCGTGGCGCTCGGGGGCGGGCGGCGCCAGATCGAGGTGGGTGATCTGCCGCCGGTGGTCAGGGCGGCGAGCGACGATTCGGCGGCGCTCTCATCCGAGGTGCCGCTGACCGACGCCGGGCTCGACTTCGCCGGCTACATCGACGGCATCGAGCGTGAGCTCATCCGGCGCGCGCTCGAGAAGACGGGAGGGAACCGCGGCCAGGCGGCCCGCCTGCTCAACCTCAAACGCACCACGCTCGTCGAGAAGCTCAAGAGAATCGGTGGAACGGCGTGAGCGACGCTTCCGGCGGCGGCGCAATCGTCGCGCACGCCTTCAGCCCGATCCAGACCGACGCGAGCAGCGCCAGCGCGAGAAGGGCGGCGAGAGCGATCTCCCGCAATGTCTTCTGACGCTTCCGCCTGGCCGCAGAATCGGCGTCGTCGTGGTGGAGGTGATGCTGGCTCGAGTGCCCGTATCGGCGGACGCGCCGGAACGTGTTGACGTCGGACCCGGGCGGCGGCGCAGGTACGGAGTCCGACGGCGCGGGCGCCTCGTCGGATGCGAGCGGCTGGTTGAGCGTCGCCGCTTCGCCCTCGGCCGGGCCGGCCGTGATTTCTTCGAGCCCGAGATCGAGCGGCGGTTTCGAACCTGTTCCTCGGCTCCGGATCCTGTGATGCCGGGAAGAGCCCTGCCCACGGGCGCCGGAACCTCGGCCCTCGCCCTCGAAATCCGAGTGGGCCATCCATCCAGACCATTCGCAGTTGCTGCAGCGATACCGGTGTCGCCCCGACACGGTCTTCACGACCGGAGACAGCGGGTGATGAACCCGCCGGATCCGATGCGATCCGCACTTGGGACAGGAGGACATTCAAGTCTCCAATCACCTAACTCCGCTGACCCGCCGTCGTGCGCCTCATGGCGATCGCGCCGAGCACCGTGAAGAGCGCCGCATTTCCCGGCATTTGGAGCGAGAATTCGACGACTTCCTGGAGCGAGATCGCGATAATGCCCGTCACCGCACCGAGCCTGAGCCAGTAGCCGACGCGGTCGTCGTGCCCGGATCGGAAGCGCCGGTACACCTGCCGTCCGAACAGCACCACGACGATGAGCGCCGGGACCGTCACGAGATATCCGCCCTCGACGAGCAACTGCAGGTAGTCGTTGTGCGCCTCGACGTAGTGGGCCGTGTCGACGTCGTGGCGCTGATAAAGCAGCGTTGCCGTGCCGTAGGTGTTCAGTCCGGTGCCGACGGCCGGAAACAGGTTATGGATGCGCCAGGCGTCGTCCCACGCGCCGGCCCGCCCTCCGAGCTGTGAGTCCACCTCGGCGAACCTCGCCGCGATCGCGTCGAAGCCGGCCCACCCGACCGACACGACGGCCACCAGCACCAGGTACGCGACGAGCCACCCTCTCTTGCCCTTCGAGCGCAGGCGCCTCATCACCTGGAACGCGCTGAGGAGCAGCGCCGCGAGGAAGCACAGGATGCCCGAGCGCGAGAGCGTCATCACGAGCGCCAGACCCATCACGAGGATGCTGAAGCCGGTCAGGATCGCGCGATTCGCGTCGGGCGTCGCAAACCACAGCACCTTCTGCCTGAAGCCCGGCTTGACGCCGCGCATCCCCTTGGCGACCTGCGAGGCGAAGAGCCCGATTGTCAGCGGCAGCGCGAGCAGCATCCAGCCGGCGAAGTGATTCCGGTTGATGAACGGGCCGAAGGCGACCGTTCCCGCGTTGATTGGTTCCCAGACGCCGTACACCTTGCCGTTCCAGAGCGCCTTCTGGACGATGGCGATGATCGACATCACGACGCCGAGGGCGGCGAGCCCCGGGACGAAGGAGCGGAGGTCGTAGCCATCGAGGCCTCGCGCGAGGCCGATGAGGAGCACGCCGAACGCCAGCACGAAGATCAGCCCGCGCCGGGTGCGGTCGGGGCTGATCGAGAGCGGATGGGTGATCGTCGCGGGTGCGGGGCGCGCGGCAGATTCCGCGGCCGGCGCCGCGGGCGGCGCGGGCGCGGCCCCTGAGCGCGGCGGGGCCGCTTGGCGGGGCGGCGGCTCGAACACCGGTGTCACCGCCTGCTGGTGCAGGGTCAGCGCGGTCGCGTAGGCGAGATCGTAGTTCTGGAGGAACTCGTCAGTGGGCGCATTGATGTCGATCAGGCGCTCGCGGGAGAGCGGGACGAGTTGCGCGCCGATCGCCGAGACGAGGAGGATGAGGCCAAGGGTGACGGGCCCGAGTCGCCGCCGGCGGACCCGAGGCACCTCTCTCACGAGCCCCCAGATGCCGACAATCGCGCAGCCGGCGAGCAGCCCGAGGTAGGCCCACGGGTAGACGGACCCGAATGCCAGGCATCCCCACGCGACGATCACGAGAATCGCCCAGGCCATTCAGTGACACTCTTCAGGCTACAGGCTTCGGGCTTCAGGCCCTGCCACGCAACTTCGATCGTCCACGAATCGCACAGCCTCCATGCGCCGGCGCCAGGCCAGCCTTCGGCCGCGCTCACCTCCGGTGTGCCTCGTGGCCGCGATCATAACCCGGGCGGGGTTGTCAGTTCAGTCTCGACTGCTCGATATCGTGCAACCGGGCCGAAACCTCGTGGTAGACAAGGTCGAGGTGGCCCACGATATCCACCCGCGAAGCCTCGATCTGTGTGGACATCGACCTGAACCTCGCATCGACTCTCTCGAATCGTGCCTGCATGTCCAGGGACAGGTTGACCAGTCCCGTCTGGAGGTCGGTCACCTTCCTGTCCAGGCCGGTCACCTGGGTCTCAACGGAGGTGAGCCGCGCGTCGATCGCCGCGAGCCTCTCCTCGACGGCACCCACCCGCGCGTCGATCGCCGACAGGCGCACCTCGACGACAGCAAGCCTCTCCTCAACTGCACCCAACCGCGCGTCGATCGCCGCGAGCCTCTCTTCGACTGCACCCAGCCGCGCATCGATCGCCGCGAGCCTCTCTTCGACTGCACCCAGCCGCGCATCGATCGCCGACAGGCGCACCTCGACGACAGCAAGCCTCTGGTCGACTTCCTCCAGTTTCGTCGCCAGCGCGCCGACCCGCTCGTCGATTTCAGCCAGTTTCGTCGCCAGCGCGCCGACCCGCTCGTCGATTTCAGCCAGCTTCTGGTCGAAGACAGCAAGCCTCTGGTCGACTTCCTCCAGTTTCGTGGCCAGCGCGCCGACCCGCTCGTCGACTTCCTCCAGTTTCGTCGCCAGCGCGCCGACCCGCTCGTCGACTTCTTCCAGTTTCGTCGCGAGCGCGTCGCCGGGCGCAGACCTGGGAGCTGAGGTCCTGGAGACTGGACTGAACCCCCGCCATTCGGGCGCCGAAATCGGTGACCTTCTCGCCCAGCGCGAGCGACGATTTCACGCCGTCCTGGATCCAGGTCAGGCGGGTGTCGATACTGGCGAGCACGCCGGACAGATCGGGAGCGCCGCTCGGTTCCATGCCCATCATGTCTGCCAGCATCGTGCCACCGTTCCCGGCGTCCGGACCGTCCCGCGCCTCGACGAAATCAGGCGATGTTCGCCGCCGCCCCAGCCCGCCAGGGCACTCAACCGCCATCGAACAGGCAGCAACTGCTGGAAGCCCCAGCTGAGGATGTCGCAGATTGTGCAGGGCCCGAGTGCTGGCGGGCGCGTTCCATCCCCCGCCGTCCGGATCTCCAGGATGACGACGATGCCATCGTCGGAGGAGGAGATCAAGATCTCTGGTGGAAGGCGCGTTTACCGCGGGAAGGTGTCCGCCACCTCCAGCACGGCCTCGATCACGTCCCGGACGTCCGCGTCGCTGAGCCGCGGGTGCAGCGGGAGACTGACGAGCCGGTGATACTCGCGCCACGCGACGGGAAAATCCTCTGCCTTGTAGCCGTATCGATCGCGGTAGTAGGGCTGCACGTGATTCGGGATGAAGTGCACGGAGGTGCCGATCTTGCGCGAGGTGAGCTCCTCGATGAACCGGCCCCGGTCGATCGAGAGGCGGTCGAGGTTCAGCCGGAGCGGATAGATGTGCCAGGCGGACTCCGACCCGGCCCGTTCGACCGGCGTCTGCAGCGCCGGGCACGCCGAGAACGCGTCGTTGTACGCCGTCACCACCTCGCGGCGCCGGGCCTGGAAGGCCGGCAGCTTCTTCAGCTGCTGCAATCCGATGGCCGCGTGCACGTCCGTCATGTTGCACTTGAAGCCGGGCAGCACCACCTCGTAGAACCAGGATCCTTCCGCGCTGTACCGCTTGAAGGCGTCCCGGCTCATGCCGTGGAGGCTCCACGAGCGGGCGCGATCGACGAGCGCGCGCGGGCCGGTCAGCATGCCGCCCTCGGCGGTCGTCATGTTCTTCGTCGCGTAGAAGCTGAACGCCGTCGCCGTGCCGATCGTGCCGATCGTGCGCCCGCGGTACCGGGCGGGCAGGGCGTGCGCGGCGTCTTCGAGCACGAACAGGCCGCGCGCCCGCGCCAGATCCAGGATCGGGTCGAGATCGCACGGATGCCCGTAGATGTGGACGGGCATGATGCCCCTGGTGCGCGGCGTGACGGCCCGCTCGATCGCGCGCGGATCGATGCAGAGCGTGTCGGGCTCGACATCGACGAGCACGGGCCGCGCGCCGAGATGCTCGATGACGTGCACGGTCGAGCAGAAGGTCATCGTCGTCGTGATGACCTCGTCGCCCGCGCCCACGCCGAGCGCGGCCAGGCCGACCTGCATGGCGTCGGTCGCGGAGAAGACCGCGAGCGCGGCTTCGGCGCCGACAAAGGCCGAGAACTCCTCTTCGAGCCTCCGGGCCTTCGGGCCGGTTGTGATCCAGTCGGTCTTCAGCGTGTCGACGACTTCAGCGATTTCCTCGGGGCCGAGGTTCGGCGGCGAGTACGACAGAAACGACGATCTGGGCATTTGGCGGCGCCTCGAGGCGCCCATCATACCCCGGCTGCTTGCGGCGGTGAGGCCGGCGCCGGCCTCCAGCCGCCGTACAAGCTGGGGCCGCGTGCCCGCGGCCCCTTGTCGAGGAGGATGGTGACCGGGCAACGCCCGGAGCAGCGAAGCCCGCTATCTCGCCTGCTTCGCCTTGGACGACTTCTTCGCACGAGGTTTCTCGGCGGCCACCGCCAGCGGCAGGCGCGCCCGTGTCGCATCCGGCTCCTCGATGATCGAGGCAGGCGCGAATCGAGATCCCGGGAACGCGCGGACGTTGGTGGTCGCGGCCGTCGCGAGCTGGCCCTTGAGCGTGCTGGGCTTCTGCTGGAACGCGGCGATCGCGTCGCTCATGATCCGCGCCGCCGAGGTCGGTTCGGCTTCGGAGCCGAGCGAGGCGCGCAGGCGCTGGACGGCGCGCGCGTGCAGCTGCGACACGCGCGACTCGTTCACGCCGATCGAGCGGCCGATGTCCTTCATCGTCACTTCGCCGTAGTAGTAGAGGCTGATCACTTTGCGCTCGCGCCAGGGGAGCGCGGCGATCGCGGCGCGGACGCGCTGCTCGGTCTCGATGCGCTGGAAGCACCGCTCCGGCGACTCGGGCTCGGAGGGCACCAGCGCGGCCGGCAGCGTCGTTTCGTCGACGTTCTCGAAGCTCGCGTGCGGCGACGTGGATTCGATCGTGTTGATCCGGACAATCGTCCGGCTGAGGCGCTTCTCGTCGGAGCCGACCTTGGCCGCCAGGTCCGCGACCGAGGGCTCGTAGCCCGTTTCGCGGCGGAATTCCTCGCGCGCCGCCTCGAGCTCGCGCCGAACGCGGCGCACGCCGCGCGGCCAGGCTTCGCGGCGCAGGGCGTCGATCATCGCGCCCCGCACCCGCCGCTCGGCGAAGGTCTCGAACTTGATCCCGCGCGCTTCGTCGAACCGATGCGACGCGTCGATGAGACCGACCACGCCGTCCTGCACCAGGTCGCCGATGTCGATCGAGTGGGGCATCGAGGCTGCCATGCGACGCGCCAGCGCCTCCACGAATGGCAGCGTCCTGACGAGGCGGCTGTCGGCGTCGGCGGTCTGCTGATCGAGATGCATATGAGGTCTCCTCGGGTCCCGGGCCTCGTCGTTCTCTGTACGGCCCGCGCTCCGTCTCCGCGCCGCCCGTATACCGGGTGCGCGGCCGGCACCCCTCCTAGCTGCACCCCGGATGCCAAGTGCCGGACAAGGCGCCGCAGGAGGAGCTCCCAAGGCACACTATCGAATAAGCGCTTTTATATGAATGACTTAGATGGCTTGAGATGTGAAGCAGTGTGCAATTCCGTTCCCGGTGGCCCGGGAACTTTCGTCAAATTATTGACGATTCGGCCCTCCGTGCTCGTCAAGCCTTTGACAACTCCGAAATCGAGCTTCGGGGAACTTTAGGCTGGGTGCTAGTCCTCGACCATCGCCTTCGCGCGGATGAGCCGCGTCGTCGAGAGGGCCTCGAGCGCGCCGGACACCACCTGCGTGGCCCGCGACTTGGTGCTCTCGTCGGTCGATTTCAGCTCGAGCAATTCGGCGTGAGAGAGGATGATCCCGAGCTGGTTGTTGAGCCGGTGGAACAGTTGGCGCAGCTCGGTGTCTTCCGTCGTCATGTGTCGAATTCCGGAGATGGCGGCCAGCATGTCAGCGCGAGGGGTCATACCGTTTTCCGGGCATCGAACCCGAACGGAACGCCCATGGCCGGCTGCTCGAACTGGTGCGGGCTCCGCCAGAGCGAGTCTGCGAAGATTCTGATGGACCCGCCGGCCGTCCGGACGTAGTCGACCTTGCCGCCGGAGATCCAGTTGTAGATCGTGCGCCGGCTGACGCCCACCAGCTCGCACGCCTTCATGATTGAGATCGCTTTTCGTTCCACGCCTCTCCCTCCGCAATATTCGTATCGGCCCGTGCGGGCCGCGCCTGTAGGGGCATTGCCGCGGGCGCCGGCCTGGCCTGTAGCCTGCTCTCCGGCCGCCTTTGCCGTTTGCCCGGAATGCTATAGTCTTCCTGGGCCGTTCGCGTCGTGGCAGCTTCTGGGGGCCACTCCCGTGTTTCAAGACTCCGCCGTCGGAAGACGGATCGCCGCTGCATTCCCTTTCGACCCCGACGCGGCCGGATCGATCGCCCAGACGATGGCGGTGGCGCGGCTGGCGCTGGCGGTGATGGCCCTGTTCGCGATTCTGGCCGATCCGCCCGTTCCCGAGCAGTTCCCGCCGTCGGTCATCCTGACGCCGCTGCTGCTGTCGTTTTTCGCCTATAGCGTGGCCATCCTGGTCGTTGCGTGGCGCACGCCCGTGAAGGTGTTGCGCGTGGGGCTGCCCCTTCACATCGCCGACTTCGGATGGATCGTGTCCCTGACGGCGGTGACCGGAGGCGCGGACAGCCCGTTCGCGGCGCTCTTTGCGTATCCGCTGCTCGCGGCCGGGTACCGGTGGGGGCTTGTCGCCACGATGGCGACCGGCGTGGGCGCGATGGTGGCGGTCGTGGCCGAAGCGATCGCGAACTACTTCTGGCCGTTCACGACCGCGGTCCATCTGAACACGGTCATCATCCGCTGCACGTATGTCGGGCTCGGGGCCGTGCTGATCGGATTCCTCGCCGAGGAGGAGCGCAGGCAGCGCGAGCGCTCGAGCGCGGTCGCGCGAATCATGAGCCGCGTGCGCCTCGAGTCGGGCCTCGTCGCCAGCGTGCGCGCGGTGTTCGAGGATCTCCTGTCGCACTTCTCGTCGCCGCGCGGGCTGCTCGCGATCCGGGAGGAAGGCGCCGAGGACGTGTTCATCTGGCACGTCCACCGGAAGCCGCCCGACGGCGCGCTGACGGTCCGGCTCACCAACGAAGGGACTGGCACCGCCGACACCTACATGTTTCCGTTGCCGGACGGCGTCGATGCGATCAGGATCTCGCGCAACGCCGAGGCGTCCGCGAGCGTGCTCGTGCTCGACGCCGGCGGCAACCGGCACCGGCGCAACGACGTTGCCGCGGCGCCGCTCGGCTCGGCCCCCTTCGAGTGGGACACGGCGCTCTCGGTCGCGGGCGTGACGGGTCCCGGATGGCTCGGCCGGCTGTTCATCTTCGATCCGCGTCCGGCCGGCCGCCACGATCTGCGGTTCCTTCAGACCGTCGTCCGCCAGGTCGCTCCGGCGCTCTTCAATCTGTACCTGCAGCGCCGGCTGCACTCGGACAGCGGCGTCGTCGAGCGGATGCGGATCGCGCGCGAGCTGCACGACGGGGTCATCCAGTCGCTCATCGGCATCGAGATGGAGCTCGACGTCCTCAGGCGTGAGGCCGCGCCTTCCATCCCGGATGCGACCTCGACCCGGCTCGGCAGCATCCAGCACCTGCTGTCGCAGGAGATCCTGACCGTGCGGGACCTGATGACGGCGTTGACCCCGACCGGCGTCGATCCGAGCCAGTTCATCGAGCATCTCGCCAACGCCGTCGAGCGGTTCCGGTACCGGACGGGGATCAACGCGCGCCTGGTCACCGACCGGAGCGACGTCGATCTGCCGCGCCACGTGTGCGGCGAGCTGGCCGGAATCGTCCAGGAGGCCTTGACGAATATCCGCAAGCACAGCGGGGCGAAGAACGTGCTCGTCCGGCTGGGCGAGACCGAGGCCGGCTGGCAGCTCGTGATCGATGATGATGGAAAGGGATTCCACTTTGAGGGTATGCTGACCCACGACGAGTTGGACGCCAGGCGCTTGGGTCCCGTCATCATCAAGGAGCGCGTGACGTCGGTCGGGGGCCGGCTCAGTATCCTGTCTCAGCCGGACCAGGGCAGCCGGCTCGAAATCACCATTCCAAGGTAGCGTGCCGTGAGCACCGAGGAAAAGACCGTTCGGATCGTGATCGCCGACGACCACCCGATTTTCCGGGAGGGGCTGCGGCGCCTGCTCGAGGCCGAGCCTGGGCTGGTCGTCGTCGGCCAGGCCGGCGACGGCGACGAAGCGCTGAAGCTGGTCAGCCAGCTGAAGCCCGACGTGCTGCTGCTCGACCTGGCGATGCCCAGGATGGGCGGCCTGGACGTCCTCCGCGAGTTGAACGACATGCGGTCGACGACGCGCGCCGTGCTGCTGACGGCGGCCGTCGAGCGCGAGGAGGCGGTGCAGGCGCTGGCTTCGGGAGCCTTCGGCGTGGTCCTGAAGGAATCAGCGACACAGTTGCTCTACAAGTGCGTGCGGGCGGTCGCGAACGGTGATTACTGGATCGGTCAGGATCGCGTCGCGGACATCCTGAAGACGGTCGCCGAGGAGCGGCGCAAGCCCCAGGAGACCGCCCCGGTCAACATGCTGACCAAGCGCGAGCTGCAGCTGGTCGGCGCGATCGTCAACGGTGCGAGCAACAAGGACATCGCGCAGGACCTGAACCTGAGCGAGCAGACGGTCAAGAACCATCTCTCCAACATCTTCGACAAGGTGGGCGTGTCGAACCGCCTCGAGCTGGCGCTCTACGCGCTCCACCACCGCCTGATGGACAGGGCCCCGAAGGCCTAGTACCTCCGTCCCTCCCCGCCGGTACCTTCGGCCGATGGCCAATCCCGGCCGGGAACTCCACACTGGTTAGCAGTCGAACTCGGCACGCTCGGCGTCGCGCTTTGTAACGGTGCCGGCACGGCGCCCGGTGGCGAGTCGACGGCCCTCATCGACCGCGGTTGGACGCCATGGCACCACCGACGCAAACGGATACTCCCCACGGCGCGCTCATGTCGATTGATGACATCCGGCCCCGCGCCACCAGGTACGAGTTCGGGGCTGTCATCCTCTTTCGAGTCGATGGGGAACCCTCCTGGAGGGAGGGCTGGACGGTGAACGTCAGCCGCACGGGGGTCCTCTTTCTCGCCGACGAGCCCCGCCTCGACATCCAGGCGCCAGTCGAGATGATCGTGGTCCTGCCCAACTTCGGCTCAGGGACCATGGCACGCATTCGCTGTACCGGGCACATCGTGAG
This sequence comes from uncultured Acidobacteriota bacterium, assembly GCA_963695795.1. Classification (GTDB taxonomy): domain Bacteria; phylum Acidobacteriota; class Vicinamibacteria; order Vicinamibacterales; family JAKQTR01; genus CAVOHU01. The sequence continues at coordinate 518,964 of CAVOHU010000008.1, forward strand.
AATCGGAGACAAGTCCGGCCGTGTCTCGATGGCCGCCACGATCGAGCACTACCGGTTCCTGAAGCCCGAGGAGTTGGTGAGCGTCGATCCCGCGCTCTCAGAGACCAAGCGGTGATCTTCTCGATATAGGCCAGGCCGGCTCGCTCGCTGGATTGAAGAGCGTGGCCCCCGACCAAGCCCCCGACCAAGCCCCCAGCAGAGCCCCCAGCAGAGCCCCCAAAACAAGCCAGGGGCCGCCTGAATCGCACCCCCGCGACGGCGGCCCCTGGCACACCGATCACCCGACTGGCCACGGCGAAAATCACTCCCGGAGTGATTTCCATTCAGGAAATCACTCCGGGAGTGATTTTCGCCCCGCCGCCGCCGGCTCGTCGCTTCGACAGCTTGCCAGGCGGTGCGCTACCGCGGGCTTGTCTCGCCGTAGCTCCGCAGGAGCGAAGGCGGATACCGCCTCCCTACTTGATGGCGACGAGCTCGATTTCGAAGATCAGCGTCGCGTTCGGACCGATATCGACTCCCGAGCCACGCTCGCCGTAGGCGAGGGCCGGCGGAATGAACACCTGCCACTTGGAGCCGACCGGCATCAACTGCAAGACTTCCGTCCAGCCCTTGATCACGCCCTTCACCGGGAACGTCGCCGGCTGGCCGCGCTTGTACGAGCTGTCGAACTCCTTCCCGTCGATGCAGCCTGCCGCGGTAGTTGCACACAACCGTTTGGTCGGGCGTCGGCTTCGGTCCCTTCCCGGCGGTGATGACCTTGTACTGCACGCCGCTCGGGAGCGTGACAACCCCGGGCTTCTTCTTGTTCGCCGCGAGGAACTCCTCGCCGTCCTTCTTGTTCTTGGCCCCGGCAACCTGCAGCTCGCTCGTGCGCTTGACGAACATCGTCTTCTGCAGCGCCGCGATGATGGCCTTGGCCTCGCTGTCGGTCAGCAGGGTCTTTCCCGCGAACAGGTCCCGCATGCCTTTCGCGAAGATGGCGGGGTCGAGGTCCACGCCGTTCGCTTTCAACTGGCCGGCCAGGTCCATCCCCATCGCGTAGCTCAATTTGTCCTTCTCGGACTTCAGCGACGTCGTCGCTTCCTGCGCCGTTGCTGCCACCGCCGGCATGACTGCCAACAACGTCATGATCGCCAACACGGTCCGCTTCATTCGAGCCCCCTTCGATGGTCTCCGGACTGGCGTGGCCGAAGCCGGACGCCGTTCACTCAGCTTGCGGCCGCGGTCTTCGTCGCCGCGACGGCGGGTTTGACTTCGAAGTGCCACTTCCAGATTTCGTAGATGGCCGGGTAGACGACCAGCTCGAGGAGGAAGGACGTCAGGATCCCTCCGATCATCGGCGCCGCAATCCGCTTCCAGACGTCCGACCCCGTGCCGGTGCTCAGCATGATCGGCACGAAGCCGATGCAGGTGGTCGCCATGGTCATGAACTTCGGCCGGAGGCGCTTCGCGGCCCCGTGCACGATCGCCTCCTGCAGCCCGGCGAGCGAGGTGAGCCGGCCCTCCTTCTTCGCCTGCTCGTAGGACAGGTCGAGGTAGAGCAGCATGAACACCCCGGTCTCGGCGTCGACGCCCATGAGCGCGATCATCCCCACCCAGACGGCAATGCTCATGTTGTAGCCGAGCAGGTAGAGGTACCACACGGCGCCGATCGCCGAAAACGGAACCGCCAGCGAGACGATGGCCGTCTTGGTGAACGACTTCGTGTTCATGTACATCAACAGGAGCACCAGGAACAGCGTCAGCGGGATGATGTACGTGAGGCGGTTGCGCACCCGCGCCATCGCCTCGTACTGGCCGCTCCACAGCGCCGCGTACCCGGGCGGCATCTGCACCTCTCTCCTGACGAGCGCGTCCGCTTCCTCCACATAGCTCGCCAGGTCGCGGTCATCGACGTCGACGAACACGTAGCCGGTCAACAGGCCGTCCTCGTCGCGAATCATGGCCGGGCCGGTCGCGACCTCGATCGTCGCCAGTTGCCCGAGCGGGATCTGCCGTTGTCCGCCCGATGCGGGCACGAGCACCCGGCCGAGCGAGTCGAGGTCCGACCGGAAGTCGCGCATGTAGCGCACGTTCACGGGATATCGCTCGCGTCCCTCCACCGTGGTGGTTACGTTCTCGCCGCCGATGGCGTTCTGGACGACCGACTGTGCCTCTTCGACGCTCAGGCCGTAGCGCGCGAGCTCGTCGCGGTTCCACTGAATGTCCAGGAAGAAGCCGCCTCCCGTGCGTTCCGCGAAGACGTTTCGCGTGCCCTTGACCTTCGGCAGGAGCGCCTCGATCCTGGTGCCGATCTCCTCGATTTTCTCGAGATCGTCGCCCGTGATCTTGAGCCCGAGCGGCGTTCGGATGCCGGTGGTCAGCATGTCGATCCGCGCCTTGATCGGCATCGTCCAGGCATTCGAGACGCCGGGCAGCTTGAGCGCCGCGTTCAGCTGGTTGACAAGCTCCGGCTGCGAGATGCGGTCGGACGTGAACGGCCGGAACACGGGCTTCAGCCACTCGGGCGCCCAGCCCGAGTACCAGGTGTCCACACGCCGCCACTGGTCCTTTGGTTTGAGCGTGATCACCGTCTCGAGCATGGACAGCGGGGCGGGATCGGTGCTCGTGTCCGCCCGGCCGGCTTTGCCGAGGACGCGATCGACCTCCGGGAACTGCTTCATGACACGGTCGGTGCCCTGCAGCAGCTTCTGCGCTTCCGAGATCGAGATCCCCGGCATGGTGGTCGGCATGTAGAACAGCGCGCCTTCCCCCAGCGGCGGCATGAACTCCGAGCCCAACCGCATGAAGACGGGGATGGTGATGAGGACGGCGACGATCGCCCCGCTGACGATGCTCCACTTCCAGCGGAGCGACCAGCGCACCACCGGCTCGTAGAGGGCGATGAGGAAGCGGCTGACCGGGTGTTGGTCCTCCGAGCGGATGCGGCCGACGAACACGGTGTTCGTGACGCTGGCCAGCCACGCCGGCCTGAACGCGAACTGGCGGAAGCGCGTGAACACCAGGCGCAGCGCCGGGTCGAGCGTGATGGCCAGGCACGCGGCCACGATCATCGCCAGCGACTTGGTGTAGGCCAGCGGCTTGAAGAGCCGGCCCTCCTGCGCCTCGAGCGTCAGCACCGGCAGGAAGGACACGGCGATGACCAGCAGCGCGTAGAAACTGGCCGGCGCCACCTCCTTCACGGCTTCGATGACGACGGCGTGGTGGTCGACGACCTCGCCCCGCTTCTGGCGCTCCTCCAGCTTCTTGTGCGTCTGCTCCACCACCACGATCGCGGCGTCCACCAGCTCGCCCATGGCGATGGCGATGCCGCCGAGCGACATGATGTTCGCGGTGATGCCGAGCGCGCGGAACGGGAGGAACGAGATCAGCACGGCCACCGGGATCGTGATGATCGGGATGAGCGCGCTGGGCACGTGCAGCAGGAACAGGAGGACGATGAAGACGACGGTGAGGATGATCTCGACGAGCGTCTCGGAGACGTTGCTGATGGCGCGCTTGATGAGATCGGATCGATCGTAGATCGGGACGACTTTCACGCCCTTGGGCAGGCCCGGCTCGATCTGGCGGATCTTCGCCTTGACGCGGTCGATGACGTCGAGCGCGTTCTCGCCCTGGCGCATCACGACGATGCCCGAGACCGCCTCTCCCTCGCCGTCGAGGTCGGCGACGCCGCGCCGCAGGTCGGGCCCGACGACCACCTGGCCGATGTCGCGAATCCGGATCGGCGTCCCGTTCTCGCTGGCCGAGACGACGATCGACTCGAAGTCGGCGACCGACTTCGCGTAGCCGCGGCCGCGGACCATGTACTCGGTGCCGCCGAACTCGATCAGGCGGCCGCCCGTCTCCGCGTTCCCCCCGCGCACGGCGGCGACGATGGCCTGGATCGAGAGGCCGTAGTTGCGGAGGCGGTTCGGATCGACGTTGACCTGGTACTGCCGGCCGAAGCCGCCGACGGTCGCCACCTCCGAGACCCCGGGGATCGCCTTCAGGTAGTACTTCAGGTACCAGTCCTGGTACGAGCGGATGTCGGCGAGCGTCCGCGAGCCCGAGGTGTCGACGAGCGCGTATTGGAAAACCCAACCGAGGCCGGTGGCGTCCGGACCCAGTTCGGTCTTGGCGTCCTGCGGGAGCCGCGACAGCACCCCTGACAAGTACTCGAGCGTGCGCGTGCGGGCCCAGTAGATGTCGGTGTCGTCCTCGAAGATGACGTAGATGAAGGAGTAGCCGAAATCGGAGAACCCGCGGACCGCGCGCACCTTCGGAGCCCCGAGCATGGCGCTCACGATCGGGTAGGTGATCTGGGCCTCGACGACGTCCGGGCTGCGGTCCCATCGCGAGTAGATGATGACCTGGTTCTCGCTGAGGTCCGGAATCGCGTCGAACGGGATGCTGCCGAGCGACACGGCGCCCGCGACGGCGGCCGCGCCGACGAGCAGCAGGACGACGAATTTGTTCCGGACGGAGAAGTCGATGATCCTGTTGATCATTTCACTTCACGTACGCCGTCGGGTCGTTCTGGAAGTTCTTCTTGCATTCATCGGAGCAGAAGTAGTACGCCGTGCCCTCGTACACGACCTTGCGCGCGGCGACGGCGGGGTCCTTGGGATCGATTTCCATGCCGCAGACCGGGTCTTTCACCGGCGCGCTGGCCGCAACGGTCTGCCCTGCCCGAACCGTCGCGGGCATCGCGGAGGTGGGCGCCGCCGGCGCCTGCTCGTGGCTGTGCGGTCCGATGTACTTCGCCGGCCCCGCCTCGAACTTCTTCTTGCACTCGTCCGAACAGAAGTAGTGGGTGTGGCCATCGACGGTCGCGGTGCGCCCGGCAGCGGCCGCCTTCTTCGCGTCCACCTCCATCCCGCAGACCGGATCGGATTCGGGGTTCAGGATGCCGGCGGAGGCCGCCTTCATCCGGCTCTCGGAATCGAGCAGGAAATTGGCCGCCGCGACGACGCGCTCGCCCTCCATCAGCCCCCGCGTGACTTCGACCCGATCGCCGAGCCGCCAGCCGGTCTCGACCCGTCTGGCCTCGTAGCGCCCATTGCCGAGATCCACGAACACCGTCTTCCGGCGCCCGGAATCGAAGACGGCGTCGGCGGGAACCGTCATCGCCGGCGGCATCCGGACGTCGAGCTCGACGTCCACGAACATGTCCGGCTGGAGCAGGTTGCCCGGATTATCGAGCTCGAAACGGGTCTTCAGCGTGCGCGACTGCTGGTCGAACTGGGGCAGCGCGTCGCTCATGCGCGCCTTCAGCCGGCGACCCTGGTACACGACGGTAGCCTCGGCGCCCGGCTTCAGGAACTGGCGGTCCTTCTCGAAGATGTCGGTCCACACCCACACGCGGGTGATGTCCGCGATGCGATAGAGCTCGGCTCCCTTGTCGAAACGCTGCTTCGGGGCGATGTTCCGCTCGAGAACGAATCCGGAAACGGGCGAATAGATGTTGACGTGCGGCGACGCCGTCCGGCTCTGATGGATTTCGTCGATCTGCAGGTCGTCCATGCCCAGCCCTCGCAGGCTGTCGATCGGGAACTGCGGGTTGGCACTTCCTGCCGTTCGGATGGACGCCTGGCTGAAGTCTTTCGTCTGGGTCGGCAGCGGTTCGTTCGCCGGGATGCTCAACAGGAACAGCCGTTCCGCCCCCAGGAGGTCCTTCGTGTAGTAGGCCCCCAGCAACTGGTCTTTCTTGACGAAGCGTCCGATGGTGCTCTCCCCGAGCCTGACAATCCAGCCGTCGACCGCCGCCACGATTCGGTAGAGCCGTTGTTGATCGACCGCGATGCGGCCAGGGACGCGAAGCACGTCGGAGGAGGATTGGAGCCGCACTTCATCCGTCCGGATCCCGATCAGCTCACGACTGGCGCGTTCGACGACGACGACCGCGTCGGACGCGGGGAGGTCCGGCTGACCCTTCGAGCCGCCGCTCGGGACCGGTTCCAGGCGCATCCCGCACAAGGGACAGTCGCCGGGCCTGTCCGACGTGTACTGCGGGTGCATCGGGCACGTGTAGGTGACCGCCGCCGGCTTCACCGAACCAGGCGAGCCTGCCGGCTGAGGCGGGCGGGCGAGATACCCGGCAAAGAAGAACCCCGCGGCGAGGACAACGGCAACCAACACCTTTCGGGGCCTGCTCATCGGTCTTCTCTCTGTGGAGCTGAAATGAAAAAGGGGCGTGGAACCGTTTCCAGCCCCCGAAGTTTACCATCAGTGTCTACGGGGCCGCGCCGGCTAGAAATCACTCCCGGAGTGATTTCGCGGCGCGGCCCGAGGTTGGACGCCCGGCACGTCGGCGGCCCGTCGTCCACGCGAGACGCTGTGCGGTGTCGTTGCACCAGTCCACCGAGCCGAAGGGGGCGCTCAGAGACACGGCCCGTTGCACGCGTTCAAGGGAATCTGCCGGCTCTGACTCGTTGATGATATCCAGCCAGCCGGGTGGCCGGGGTACAGGCCAGGGTTCGAGTGCGGGCCGAGTGCCCGCGGGCCGAGTGGCCGCACTCGACCAGGGCCAGTCTTCCGCGCGGCTGACGAGGCCGGCCCGTAGCGGATTCCGTTCGACGTATCGACAGACCGTCAGGAAGTGGTGGTCGTTTTCGACGGGGATGGCTTTGAATCGGCCTTGGTAGACGGGACCCGTGCCTCGGGTCCCGTGCACGCATTGCCAACGACAGGCATGGGTCAAGGTTGCCCAACCTACGTACCTCGTGAGCTCGTCGTCTCGATGTGGCCACAGCACCAGGTGCCAGTGGTTCGGCATCAGGGCGTAGGCGAGGAGGCGAGTCGGCACACGATCGGCGGACTCGCTCAGTATTCTCAGGAATGCCGCGTAGTCGCCGGGTCCGTCGAACAGGACCGACCGGCGGACGCCGCGGTTGATGACGTGGAAGACGAGTCCGGCGCCGCATCGAGGCCTCTTCGGCATGGCCGGTTCTGGTGCACGAGGCTTGCCAGCGAACCGGTTCAGAAATCACTCCGGGAGTGATTCTATGATCTGCACCAGTCCCGGCGTGTTCGCATGGACCGGGATCCGGCGATCGAAGGTGACGAGGCGGCCCTGATGGCGTTCGGCCACGTTCACGAGGTAGGCGTCAAGGACTTGCTGGTGACCGATGGCCCGCGCGAAGTCGAGACTGGCGGGTTCGGCCAGGGCGGGCCAATAGTGGTGAGCCGGGTGCGCCGTGAGTTGACCCAGTAACCCCGCCGCCTCCCGCGGCGTGGCCGGCGCCGACGTGTAGGCGGGATTGGTCGACAGACGGATGAAGCCCAGCTGGGTGAGGGCGCACGTGGCCCACCCTCGGCCGGCTTCGCGGTGGAACCACGTGTGCGCGGCGCCGTGGTGCTGGTGGTTCGGCCAGGCCAGCGCGAGCAGAACATTCACGTCCAGGAGCGCCACGGGCTTCACAGTTCGTCGGCCAGGAGATCGCGGGCGCGGTCTGACGGGATGATCTCGGCTCCGTGCTTGACCTTGAACACCGGCAGTCCGTTCTTGGACGCGGCGGCGGGGGGAGGCTGGAGACTCCGCCGCGCCAGCTCCGAAACGACCTGGCCGAGACGACGGCCGGATGCGAGGGCCAACGCTCGCGCCGCCTCGAACACGTCATCGTCCAGTGTCAACGTGGTTCTCATGATGCGATGATACGGTGATGCGGCGATGATGGCAATAGGCGAAATGGCGAAATGGCGAAATCACTCCCGGAGTGATTTCCGCATCAGCTCACCTCACCGGAAATCACTCCGGGAGTGATTTCGCGGCCCGCAACCGGTCGCTCAGTCACTTCGCAGAATGGCAGTCCGGGGCTGTTATTACCCTGCGCACCGCAGGCTGTCGATTGGGAACTGCACGTTGGCACTTCACTTCGGGAGTGATTTCCGGGTTCCGGCAGGGGAAATCACTCCGGGAGTGATTTCCAGCTCGACATCGGCCAGTGCGATGAAGCGGACGCGGAGCGGTCCGATGGAGCGATCGTACGGGCGTCCTGGGGAGACGTCCGCAGCGATGACGAAGTTGGGACCTTCCGGATAGGCCGATCGGAACACTCTCATGCCTGCGGGGTCGAATTCGTTCGCGGCCCACTTGCACTCGATGGCGATTGGCGGGCGCCCGCGGCCGACGACCACGAAGTCGATCTCGCTGCCATGCTTGGTTCGCCAATAGCGCACCGGCTCCCGCCCCACGTGGGCGTGCAGCTCGTTGAGCACCAGGTGTTCCCACAAAAGGCCCAGATCGTCCGACCGCAGTTCGGTCCATCCTCGTTGATGACACACGAAGCCGGTGTCGAACCCGTACACGCGTGGCGCTGAGACAATTTCGGCGCGGCCGCCTTCGGCGTACGGACGCACGACGTGAACGGCAAACGTGGCCTCGAGCACCGCGAGGTAGTTGGCGATCGTCGTCCGGCTGACTTCGCACGGAACTGCGAAGCGCGTGGCCTCGAAGATCCCGCCGCTGTGGACGAGGATGAGTTCGAACAGGCGGCGAAAAGCGTGCCGGCGCTCCAGGCGGAAGAGCTCGAGGATGTCCCTCGCCCAGTAGGCGTCGATCCACTCCTGGTAGTCGTGCTCGGGCAGCGTCGGCGCGAGGAAGAACTCCGGCAGCCCGCCGCGAAGCAGGCGGTGGCGAAAATCCGTGGCGGCGCTTCCTTGACGGGTGTGACGTCGGGCGGCGAAGTCGGCCAGGTCGGCACAGGTCATCGGCGTCAGCCACACTTCCGCTTTCCGGCCCGCAAGTGTGTCGCGGAATCGCGCCGACGCGCCGAGAGTGGAGGACCCGGTTGCGAGGATGCGGACGCGTGGATAGTGGTCCGCGGCAATCTTCAGGAGCTCGGCAGGATCGGGGAGGCGGTGGATTTCGTCGAGGACGATGCTCCGGTCGGTGCGGGCGGCGAGGAACGATTCGGGGTCAGCGAGGAGCGCTCGGGTGCGGGGAAGCTCGCAGTCGAAGAAGTCGGCGGCGGGCAGAGACTGGGCCAGCGTCGTCTTGCCGACGCGCCGAACGCCCATCAGCCAGACAATCGACCGGCGGAGCCAAGCCTGTGCGACCCGAGCATGCCAGAAGCGGCGGGTGAACACGCCACTAGTATTGCATTTGGTTCACCTTTACGCAACACACGTCGCGTTCAGGACGCCGCGCGATAGCTATCGTCGTGACCCCCTTTCGGACGGCATCCGGGTGTGCGGCCTCAACGCGGCACGGTGAGGTGAGCTGATGCGGAAATCACTCCGGGAGTGATTTCCGGGTTCCGGCAGGGGAAATCACTCCGGGAGTGATTTCACGTCCGGCAACGGTCCTCGCGCGAGAAGCCGCTTTCTCGTCTCGGCGATGACGAAGTTCTCCCACGCCGCTCTCCACAACACCTGTCCTGGCAGGTCCGCGGCCTGTCGAAACCCCATCAGGTGCACGAGCAGGCCGGTGTCGGCGAAACAGAGCTTGGGCGCCTTGATGAGGGCAAGTACCTTAGTCCCGCGACAGACAGTACCCCCGCCCCGCCCGTGTCGGTACCATCGACCCATTGTTGCCCCTCCTCACCGACCGCATACTGCTCGGCGTAATGGTCCCTAGTGCGCGCTGCGATCCGTCGGATTGTCATTCCGTCCCGCGCTTCAAGGCTCCAGCCGCGAATCGATTGAGGAGAGCACAATGAGTAGACACAGGTACCTGATTGGACTCCTGCTGGTGGGCGCTGCCCTCTGGTGGGCAGGCGACCAGGCGGTGCGGGCGACATCAGCCGGGAAGACAGCCGGCACGACGTCCACGGCTGCCGCCAAATCCACCGCGAAAGCCTCCACGGGAGGCTCCGCACCCGAGAAGACCAACGCGACGTCGACGACGAATCCCGGAACGGGGGACTCCGTTCTCCCGTCGAGATCGTTCCTTGATCCCACCGTCGTGTTGAGGGTGCCGGCACCCTCGCCGCAGGACCGCGCGGCCAAGGGGCAGGCCACGCGAGACAGGGCATGGGCCAAGAAGTTCCAGAAGGCCGTCCCGTCCGACCAGAAGGCGGCCCAGTTGCGCGCCAGAGCGCAGGGCATGAAGCCGGGTGTGGCTGGGCGGAACCGCCTGGCCGACACGCTCTCTGGAGCGTCCACCCGCCGCCGCGCGCCGGCCGCCTCGGTACCCCTGCCGGGCATCGAAGGCCCCGGCGGCATCCCGCACTATTTCGGTCCGTACGGTAACTGGGCCTTCAGTCCGCTGCCCAAGGGCGGCGTCGCCCAGGTGACGATCCTCGACGGCGGCATCGGTTACACCAATCCCCTGATTATCATCGACGACGCGTACGGGACCGGAGACAGCTTCTCCATCCCAACGACGCAAGCGGGTGGCGTCGTCCAGCCGCCGGTACTCGCCGTTCCTGTCGGATCGAACATCAGCGCCCCGATCGCCACCGTCATCGACGACCCGGCGCTCTGCGGGAACGTCGCCCAGCCCGCCTGCGGCACCGGCGCCCTGGCGGACGCCGTGATCGGCGGCCCGCTCACCGGCGGCATCCGCAAGTTCGTCGACACGCTGCCCGGCCTCGGGCCCGGCGGCGCCAACAACCTCAACCAGTTCATCCCGGTCGGCGTGCCGAGCGGCTGGCCGCTCGGGTGCGTGGGCGCGGCGTGCACCGCGGACTACTACGAAATCGGACTGGTGGAGTACGCCGAGCAGATGCACTCCGATCTGCCCGCGACGAAGCTCCGGGGATACGTTCAGATCGTCCCGGAGGGTTGGACCGGAACCGATGCATTTGGGAATGCCCTGAGTGCGGTTCCGCTCACCACCGCCAACGGACTGCTCTATGACGTCACCATCGGCGGCAACCCGGCGTTCGGCGCCGCGAAGCCCCATTACCTGGGGCCGACCCTCGTCGCGATGGGCAGGGTGCACGGCGTCGCGAGCCCCGCGGGCGACCCGAAGCCCGTTCGCATCAAGTTCCTCAACCTCCTTCCCACCGGCGCCGGCGGGGATCTCCTGCTGCCGGTGGACGAGACGGTTCCGGGGGCCGGTGACGGAGTGGTGGCTGGCGAGAAGTACACGCAGAACCGCGCCACCATCCACCTCCACGGCAACAACACGGTGTGGATCAGCGACGGCAACACGCACCAGTGGATCAGCCCGGCCAACGAAACCACCTCCTACCCGGCGGGCGTGAGTGCCCGGAACGTTCCGGACATGGCCGGCTGCGCATCCGACGTGACGCACCCTGAGCTTCCCGGAACCAGCGGGTGCATGACGTTCTACTACACCAACGCCCAGAGCGCCCGGCTGCAGTTCTACCACGACCACGCCCACGGCATCACGCGCCTCAACGTGTATGCGGGCGAGGCGGCCGGTTATCTGATCACGGATGCCGTCGAGCTGGACATGATCGGCGGCACCAACGTCTCGGGCGTAAACCCCAACCTGCTCAAGGTCCTTCCTGGCTTTGGCATTCCGCTGGTCATCCAGGACAAGACCTGGGTGGACGCCGACACCATCTGGGCCCAGGACCCGACGTGGAACGCGGGATCGGGACCGCGTGACGTCAACGGGAACATCACGGCGGCAGTCACCGGCGATTTCTGGTACCCCCACGTCTACATGACGGTCACGAATCCGTGGGATGTGACCGGCACGAACGGCGTCGGCCGTTGGTTCTACGGGCCCTGGTTCAACCCCCCCACGCCGGTGTGCGTCAATGGGGGCCCGGTGGGATGCATTGAAATCGGCCCGGTGCCGAACGAGTACTACGACCCGCTCAACGCGCCGTGGGAGCCGCCGATGCGGCCCGGCGTGCCGAATCCCTCCATCCCGGGCGAGAGCTTCCTGGATACGCCGATCGTCAACGGGACGGCCTACCCGGTCCTCCAGGTGGAACCCAAGGCCGTTCGATTCCGCATCCTGAACGCCGCCAACGACCGGGCCCAGAACCTGCAGCTGTACGTCGCGGCGGACAAGAAGTTCCCGACCACACCGGGCTCGATTGCCGTTCCCTGCGACGGCGCAGTGCCGGTAGGCGACTGCACCGAAGTGGCGATGGTCCCGGTGGGCATCAACCCGGCCAACCAGTACGCCGACACGCCGAGCGGCATTCCCGACCCGAACATGGCAGGTCCCGACTGGTGGCAAATCGGCACCGAGGGCGGCTTCATGCCGGCGCCGGTCGTGGTGCCGCCGCAGCCAATCGGCTACAACCTCGACCCCGCGTACTTCAATTTCGGCATCGTCAACCAGCACTCGCTGTTCCTCATGCCGGCGGAGCGCGCGGACGTCGTCGTTGACTTCAGCGCCTATGCGGGCAAGACGCTGATCCTCTACAACGACTCGCCGGCGCCTGTCCCGGCCGGCGCGGCGCCGTACGACAACTACACCGGGGACGGGAACGGGATGGACGGCGGCGGCGCGCCCAACACCCAGCCCGGCTACGGCCCCAATACCCGGACGATCATGCAGATCCAGGTGGGCACCGCGGTCACGCCGGGGACGGAGACCGCGGACGTCACGCTCGCGAACCTGCAGGCCGTCTTCGCGAAGACCGCGACCAAGCGCGGCGTCTTCGAGGTGTCGCAGGATCCCATCATCGTGCCGCAGGCGGCGTACGACACCGCCTACAACAACACGTTCCCGGCGGACGCGTCCCAGTTCATCCTCAATATCGGGGACACGCAGAAGACCTTCCAGCCGATCGACCAGAACGGCGTGCTCCAGCCTGCCGTCACGATCCCCCTCGAGATGAAGGCGATGCACGACGAGATGGGCGGCGTCTACGACACCATGTTCGGCCGGATGAGCGGCATGCTCGGGCTGACGAACCCGAATTCGGCTCTCGGGTTCATTCTCCCGTTCCCCTTCTCGTCTCCGCCCACTGACATCGTCAAGGGCTCACTCGAAGCCACACCGATCGGCGCAACTGGCCGACGGCACGCAGCTGTGGAGGATCTTCCACAACGGCGTCGACACCCATCCCATCCACACGCACCTGTTCACCGCCCAGATTCTCAGCCGCGTGGGGCAGGACGGACAGGTTGCGCCGGGAGCGTTCCCGGGCGGGCTGGCGGTAGACGCCTCCGATGTGGGTTGGAAGGACACCTTCAAGGTGAATCCGCTGGAAATCACGTTCCTCGCGCTGAGGCCCACGGTTCCGACGCCGTCGCAGGTGCCGTTCGAGGTGCCCGACAGCGTGCGGCTGATCGACCCGCTGTTCCCCGAGGGGGCGGCTCTGCCTCCGCCAGGGCCGGCCGGCTGGTTCGACCCGAACGGGAACGCCGTCGATCAGATCATCAACGCCAGGGTGAACTTCGGCTGGGAGTACGTGTGGCACTGCCACATCCTCTCGCACGAAGAGATGGACTTCATGCACTCGCTGGTGTTCGCGGTTCCGCCGACGGCCGTCAACGACCTCACGGCAACGCGGGTGAACACGTCGGTCACCCTCCACTGGACCGACCTGTCGAGGAAGGAGTTGCGGTACAGGATCGAACGGGCGACGAACCCGACCTTCACCTCCAACCTGGCGACGTTCACGTCGAACAGCGTGAACCCCACGGGCCCGAGGACTTTCACTCAGACCGTGCAGAACAACCGGGCGTACTGGTATCGCCTCACGGCCGTCGGGCCGGTCGTTGGCGACACCGTGAACGCCGGCTTCCCCACCATGTCCGCCAACTCGGTGTCCAACACCGTCGTGATCCAGGTGGGCGCCTCTGCGACGCCGGCAGCCCCGACCAGCCTCTTGGCAGTTTGGCCGTCGGTGCCGCTAGGGCAACCCGCAGTGGTGAACCTGGCCTGGACGGACATGGCGACGACCGAGACCCACTTCGTCGTCGAGCGCTGCACGGGTCTGGACTGCGTGACCTTCGCAGCTCTCCCGGCGGCCATCCCGGCACACGCCGGAACGGGCCTCACGACCTTCACGGATACGACGGTCGCGGCGCCTAACGTCTACTCCTACCGGGTCAGGGCGGTGAACGGGACGGTGCAGTCGGCGCCCTCTAACATCGCGGCGAACATCAGCGATCCGGGCGCGCCGATCATCCCGGTGGCACCGATGGGACTGACGGTGGCGATCACGGCTGCCAACACGGTGACCCTGAATTGGAGCCATCCGGGCGGCGCCAGTCTGATCGACTTCACGATTCAGCGAGCCAACAACGCGTCGTTCACGCTGGGTGTCACTTCGCTGGTGGCGGCCGCTGGGGCTACGACAGCCCAGGACACGGTCCCTGGCTGCGGGAGCCTACTACTACAGGATCCGGGCGAACGGAGTCCACCGGCTCGTCGACCTGGACGAACGGGTCGCCGTTCCCGGTCGTGTCGTGGTCCGCTCACGATCACGAGCCTGACGGCGAACCAGACTTCCCGTCGCCTGCGGGAACGTCGATCACGTGGACGGCGACCACAACGGGTGGGATTCCACCGCTACAGTATCAGTTCTGGGTCTACAACCCGGGCGGCGAGTTGGAGCCTGCCGCAGGCCGTACTCCACATCAGACAGCCTGGTGTATACCCAACCCCGCCGGCGGGGCGTACCTACGGATCGAGGTCTGGGTACGCAACGGCCGGTTCGGCTGCGCCACTAGATGCGTTCTTCGGTGCTGAGCATCGTAATCCCGGGGACGCCGGCACTCCGCCGTGACGAGCGTGTACGCCGAGCGCCGAGTGTGCCCAGTGCGGTCGGGATACCGATCACGTGGAGCACAACTTCGACCGGCGGCATCGCGCCGATCGAGTATCAGTTCTGGATCAACGATGCCGGAGCAGACGATGGATCTCGCTGGGACCGTACAGCACTAGCGCCACCTACACCCCAACGCCAGCCGTGGGGCGCGTACAGTCGTCGAGGTCTGGGCAAGAAGCTCGGGCAACAGCGGGTCTGTTGCGGTGTATGACGCATTCAGCGACCTGATTCCGTTTACAATCACTCCGTAGTCTTCGAATTGCGCGCAGACGGTCGGTGTTGCCGACCGGGTAACGCCGTTCACCGCAGATAGCGTAACCGCGGTGACGTGGACCGCCACCACGACTGGCGGCGTACTCCCGCTCGAGTACGAGTTCATGGTCTACAAGGCGGGAGTCGGCTATTCCACTCCGCAGCCGTACGGCGCCAGCAGTACACAGCTGGGTTCCAACCCCAGCCGATGCGGGCTCCTACTACGTCGCGGTGCTTGTCCGAACGGCCGGTTCTGGCGCGCCGCCCGTAGTGGGCTACTCTGCATGGTTCGTCGTCCAGTAGTCCCCGCGTAGCGCATCGGCGCAAAGGGGCTCTTCGGCTCGAGGCTGGGGCGCAATGGGGCGCCCCAGCCTCTTGTCTTGTTGGTGCCGGACCATCCATCGGCGATGGGATTGGGGGGCAAATCGGACGGCCACTTGACGCGGGTGGCGACCTGCGCCCGCGCCCGCCGAGAGCAAGGCCTCTTCAATACGGCCTCATACCGCTACTGAATCGTACCGGGTTTGTCGGAGGGCCCATTCGGTTGAGAGAATGAGCCCTATGGCCGATCAGCGTCGGTCCGCTGAAGTCCGAGCGCGAAGGGGTGCGACGGTCCGGGGAGCACGGCGCCGAGCATTCGTCGGAGTGGGCGGCGATCGCGGTCCGTGGCCGGGAAACTGGGGTGTCGAGACTGAAACGCCGCGGCGCTGGGTCCGCCAGGCCGAACGCGAGCACGGACGATCACCCGGGCTTGCCAGCGACCGAACGGCAGCGGTTGCAAGGAGCTGGAGCGCAGAGAATCGGGACCTGCGGCCGAGGCAATGGGCGATCGACTGTGCAAGGCGTCTGCGTATTCTGCCTCCGGCGAGCTCCAGGCTCTCCACCACCGCAGGACAGCGCAGCCGCCACTTCTTCGTGAATCGGGTGCGCGCCTGCTCGACGGCTGTCACCGTCTCGCCGTAGATCATGCGGCGGTAGTCTTCCGTGAGCTCTTCGCGGAGCCGCGCCGGCGCCTTCGCCTGCAAATTGCGGAGCTTACCGGCGGTGCACCGCTGGATCGCGATGCCCGGCCAGTGCGATCGCAGCGCGCTGGTCAGGCCCGGATTGCCGTCGATCACCGCCAAGACCGGTCGCGCCAGGTGCCGCGCCGCGAGATTCGCCACCACCTCCGTCCAGCTCGCGGCACTCTCTTCGCCGACCAGCCGCATGTCGAGGACCACGCGGTCGCCGTTGGCTCGCACGCCCAACGTCACGAGCAGCGGGACACGCTCGCGCCGTCCGCCGATGCGCACCTTGGGATACCAGCCGTCCATGAACACGTAGCGAATGTCCTCATCGGCCAGATCGCGGTCCGCCACGTGTCGAAGTCCTCCCGCAAGCCGGCCCACGAGCCGCGACACCGCATCCTTCGACAGCGGGCCACCCGCAGCAGCGGCGCCAACGCCCTTTGATCCGGCGCGTATTCGTGCCCGCCAGATACATGCCGAGAATGGCTTCGTCGACGCGCCGAGTCCGGCGCTGATAGCGCGCGGATCAGTCTCGCCACGCCACTCGCCGCTCGTCCCGTCGGCGCTGCCGGACTCGCGCCCGCGGCATCGCGATCGTCGTCGGCCCCAGGCTGGTCGTCAGCGTCCGCTCTCGGCGTCGCATGGCGATAGCCCTGACGCGTGTCGCCGACGCGCGCCGACTTCCGCGCGCCCAGCGCGGCCTCAAGCTCCTCCTCCACGATGGCTTCGATCGTCTCGCGCACCCGCGCGCGCATCGCCATTTCGATGGTGTCGAACCCGAACGCCGGAGTCGCTTTCTCGTCCTCCGCCTTCCTGGTAGCAGTCCTCCATCGCGTCATGCTCCGGCACCCGCGCCAAGCGGGCGCAGCTCCTGACGCCGCGGGCATCCTGCGCTCCGATTATGGGTTCAACAAGCGGCAGCGCGCGGCACTTCTCTTGAGTGAGCGAACACGCGATGCGGTCGAGTGATGGCCGAGCGGTTCGATTGTCGCCATTCCTCGGCCCGCTTCATTTCGACGCGTAGTCCCTCCAGCGACTCGAAGGCCCGCTCCGGCCCTCACCACGAGTTGCATCGGCGTGACACCGGAAGGTAGACACTTCTATATCTTCACCACGCCTTTCCTGCTTCCAACCCGGCGACGCCGCGAATTTCGATCACAACACCGCATTTTGACCCCCGATTCCTTGTGTTGACTCGGATGGCCAGATGTATACTCTGCCCGTCCTGAGATGGGGTCGTCGCGTTCTTGTCGTCAACCGAAGGCCTCTCCAGCTTCACTCGAGTCCCCCACAACTCATCGGCGCCGCGTTCGTGAATTGTTGCGACAGTGGTTCGTTGAAGCTCGGTCGGTGGCATCTGACCGCCGGCACTGTGGGCGTCGGCAGGCGAAGTACATAGACGGACAGGAGTCATCCATGAACGCAGGTCGAACCGTCGGAATGATGGGGATCGCTATCGGCCTCGCCACTGCGATCACCATCGGCGCGTCGCCGAGCTCTGGACCCCAGGGCCCTCGGATCGATCAGAACCAGCAGGCTCCGTCGGGTCTGAAGCCGATCGCGTATCGATCGCTTCGCAACGACGTGTCGCCTCGGTTGGATGCCATCAAGCCGGTGCCGACCACGCCGCAGGATGCCAACCGGGTCCGCATCAACAAGATCCTGCCGTCGCGCGTGCAGATGGCGCGGCAGACCACCCGGTTTTCGAGGGACCCGATCGTGCAGTTGTGGCATGGCTCAGGGCTGATGCCATCGCCGATCGCGAACTTCGAGGGTGTCCCCAACGTCAACGGGGTCCTGCCGCCCGATACCCAGGGTGCTGTCGGCACAGACCACTACGTGCAGTGGGTGAACCTGGCCTTCGCCGTCTACAACAAGACCGGAACGAAGATCTATCCCGCCGCCCCCGGGACCTACGCCAACGGCAACACCCTGTGGTCGGGGTTCGGCGGAGCATGCGAGACGTCGAACGATGGCGACCCCATCACGCTCTTCGACCGCCAAGCGGGCCGCTGGCTGATGACCCAGTTCGCGTTGCCAAACTACCCGAACAGTCCGTTCTACGAGTGCTTCGCGATTTCGACGACTGGTGATCCGACCGGCACGTGGTACCGCTACGAGTGGGTGTCGCCATCCAACAAGATGAACGACTACCCGAAGTTCGGCATCTGGCCGGACGGGTACTACATGACGGTGAACCAGTTCGCCAGCGGAACCGGGAGCTGGGCCGGGGCCGGAGTGGCGGTTTTCAATCGCGACCAGATGCTGGCCGGCCTGCCTGCGCAGTCGGTCTACTTCGACCTGTTTGGCGTGGACCCCAATCTCGGCGGCATGCTGCCGAGCGACTCGGACGGCGCGACGCCGCCACCGGCCGGGTCGCCGAACTTCTTCCTGATGTTCGACGACGACGGGTGGGGATACCCGGCCGACCAACTGGAACTCTTCAAGTTCCACGTTGACTGGACGACCCCGGCCAACTCGACCTTCACCGGTCCGACCATCATCAACCTGACCGCGCTTGGTTACCCGTTCGACTCGAACCTGTGCGGCGGCAACCGGAGTTGCATCCCGCAGCCAGACACGTCGCAAGGGCTCGATCCCATTTCAGATCGGCTGATGCACCGGATGGCGTACCGCAACTTCGGCGACCACGAGGCGCTGGTCTTCAATCACACGGTCGATGCGAATGGGAGCGACCACGCGGGCATCAGGTGGTACGAGATGCGCGCGCCGAACGGGACGCCGACCATCTACCAGGCCGGCACCTACGCACCCGACGCGGACCATCGGTGGATGGGAAGCCTCTCGATGGACGCCTCCGGCAGCATCGCGCTCGGCTACTCCGTGTCGAGTTCGTCGACCTACCCGTCGATCCGATATGTCGGCCGGCTCGCCGGCGACCCGCTCGGCACGCTCCCCCAGGGCGAAACGAGCATCATTGCCGGCTCGGGGTCGCAGACGCATTCGGCGGCGCGGTGGGGCGACTACAGCATGATGGGGCCCGACCCCACCGACGACTGCACGTTCTGGTACACGCAGGAGTACATCCAGACGACGGGCAGCGCGAACTGGCAGACGCGCATCGCGTCGTTCAAGTTCCCGTCGTGCACGACGGGGGCGGCCGGTATCCTCTCCGGAACCGTCACGGACTCGTCGAGCAGCCTGCCGATACAGAGCGTGCGGGTGCAGGTGGGTGGCGCGTTCGAGACGCAGACCGCGGCGAACGGCACCTACGCGTTCCTCTCGGTGCCCGTCGGCACCTATGACGTCACGTTCTCGAAGCAGGGCTACCAGCCGGAGACCTCGAACGGCGTGAGCATCACGAGCGGCAACACCACGACGCTCGATGCGGCCCTGGACGCCTCGCCGCCCGCGACGGTCGGCGGCGTCGTCCACGACGGGTCGGGCCACGGGTGGCCGCTCTACGCCCGGATCGATGTCGCGGGCATTCCCTCGAAGACGACCTACACGAACCCGGCCACCGGCGAGTACAGCATCAGCCTGTGGGCCGGCGCCACCTACGATCTGACCGCGACCTCGCTCGCGCCCGGCTACCTCGTCGGCAGCGGCTCGGCCACGCCTTCGGGCAGTCCCGCGACGGCGACGCTTGACTTCAATCTGGCAATCAACGCGGGAAGCTGCACGGCGCCGGGCTACGCCCTCGCTCCTTCGAGTGTCTTCACCACGGACTTCGAGGCCACCAACGGCGGCTTCGCCGGCGGCGGCACGCTCTCCTCGTGGGCGTGGGGCACTACCGACGAGCGGCCCGGGCAGCGCTCACTCCGGCACGAAGATCTGGGCGACCAATCTCTCGGGCAACTACAACACCAACGAGGACAGCACGCTGACATCTCCCGCAATCGACCTGAGCGCGTATGCCGGGCAGGCCCCGTCGATCAGCTGGTGGCAGTGGCTGCAGACCGAGGCCACGCTGGGACAAGGCGTACGTCGACGTGAGCAACAACGGCGGATCGACGTGGACGACGGTCTACGGGCCGGTCAGCGGGCACTGTCGACAGTTCCTGGACCAAGCACACGATCGCACTCAACTCGAGCTACGCCGTGTCGAATTTCAGGCTCCGCTTCCGCCTGGTCGCGGACTTCATCTACGACTATCCCGGCTGGTATGTCGATGACGTCACGGTGGCGACCAATGCCTGCACTCAGGTGTCGGGCGGCATGATCGTCGGGACCGTCACCGACGCCAACACGGGCGCGGCGCTGGTCGGCGCGACAGTGACCGGCGTGGCCCATCCTGCCGACACCGCGACGAGCGTGGCCACGCCCGACGATCCGAATCTGCCTGACGGCGTCTACAGGCTCTTCTCGTCCGCCACCGGCACGCTCGCGTTCGACGGTGCCAAGGCGGGCGGGTACGGAACGCAGCAGATCAGCGTGGGGGTGCTGGCGGACCAGGTGGTTGCTCAGGACTTCCAGTTGCCCGCGGGCCGTCTGACCGGGATTCCTGCGTCGATGACGGTGGAGGTGCCGCTCGGCACGACGACCACGCGGGAATTCACGCTGACCAACAGTGGTGCGGTGGCTGCCAACTACTCCCTGAAGGAGTTCCGGTCCAATACCCCGCAGCCGGCGCGTGCCGAGGGCGGCCTGAACCGACCGGCAGCGGCTGCATCCCTGCAGCTTCCACTGGAAAGGGACGACCTCGACGGCCCCTCGCGACGGGGCCAGCCACAAACGGATCAGCCCGTGGCGCCTCCGCTCGCCGCCGGGTCGGTCATTCAGTCCTGGTCGAGCGGCCTGCTCGGCCCGTGGGGCGTCGCGTTTGACAGCGTGGACGATACGGTCTGGGTGTCGAGCCCGGTGGCGTCGTGGAGCGGCCAGAATCGAATCGCCGAGTACTCGAGGACCGGCGTGGCGACCGGACGCTTCTACGGCTTCACGTGGGCCCCAGCGAACGGACCGGCCGACGCGGCGTTCAATTGGAACACCGGCCGGATCTGGGTGATGAACATCGCCAGCGGCGTATCGAACTGCATCCGCGAGATCAATCCCAGCACCGGACCCACCGGCACCACGATCTGCCCGGGCGGTGGAACGGGCTTCGCGATATCTCAGCGTGCCGTCGCCTACGATCCTACGACCGATACGTGGTACGCCGGGGGCTGGAACGTTCCTCAGACGATCTATCACTTCTCGAGCGCCGGCACGATCCTCGACTCGAAACTGGTCGGCATCGCCATCGCGGGCATGGCGTACAACCCGGATACGCATCACCTCTTCGTGATTGTCAATGCCGATCCGACGCTCGTCTACGTCTACAACACGGCGGACAACTACAGCCTGGTCGGATCGTTCTCGATTCCCGGGTTCGGCGCACTTGCCGGCACCGGGCTCGAACTCATGTGCAATGGCCACCTGTGGGCCAATAACGTTGTCGACGGCCGGACCTACGAAATCGACTCCGGCGAAACGACGAGCGTCTGCACGACGGACCATTCCTGGTACTCGGTCAGCCCGACAAGCGGCTCGCTGGCGCCCGCCGCGTCGCAGCCCATTACGGTCACCTTCGACGCGCGAGCATCGGCCGGGATCACCGAGCCGGGCGAGCACGTGGGCGGGATCACGATCTGGCACGACACGCCGTACGGCGCGTTGTCGTTCCCGGTCACGATGAACGTGACCAAGGCGATGCCGGTCATCACGTGGCCGAATCCGGCGCCAATTGTCCAGGGGACGGCTCTGTCGGGAACACAGCTGAATGCGACGGCGGACGTGCCGGGGAGCTTCGTCTACGACCCGCCGGCGGGCACGGTGCTCGGCGTGGCAACGGGCAAGTCTTGTCGACGACCTTTACGCCGACCGACACGACGCATTACAGCGTGGCGACGGCGACCGTGACGATTGATGTCACGGGTCCGTGCGACGGGCGTAATCGCGACTCGGGCGGCAACCCGTCACCTTCCCGGTGGCGGCCGGCACCCCGGTCACTTGGACAGCCACGGCAACGGGCGGCATCGCGCCGCTGCAGTACCAGTTCTGGCTGGAGGTCCCGGGTATCGGCTGGACTCTGCTCCAGGACTACGGGACCAGCGCCAGCGTGCCGTGGACGCCGAGCTACGGGGGCGCTTATCGGATCCAGGTTTGGGTACGCAACAACGGGTCCGCAGCGCCCTACGATGCCTATAGCAACGTCGTGTCGTTCTCGGTGACCGGCACCGCCCCGCTGGTCGTCACAGGCCTCACCGCGACCTCGGGCGGCAATCCGGTCACGTTCCCGGTGGCGGCCGGGACGCCGCTCACCTGGACGGCGACGGCCACCGGGGGCATCGCCCCGCTTCAATACCAGTTCTGGCTGGAGGTCCCGGGTATCGGCTGGACTCTGCTCCAGGACTACGGGACCAGCGCCAGCGTGCCGTGGACGCCGAGCTACGGGGGCGCCTATCGGATCCAGGTCTCGGTACGGAACAACGGGTCCGCGGCGCCTTACGATGCTTATAGCGACGTCGTGTCGTTCTCGGTGACCGGCACGGCCCCGCTGGTCGTCACTGGCCTCACGGCGACATCGGGAGGCAATCCGGTGACGTTCCCGGTGGCTGCCGGGACGCCGCTCACCTGGACGGCGACGGCCACAGGGGGCGTCGCGCCGCTTCAATACCAGTTCTGGCTGGAGGTCCCGGGTATCGGCTGGACTCTGCTCCAGGACTACGGGACCAGCGCCAGCGTGCCGTGGACGCCGAGCTACGGGGGCGCCTATCGGATCCAGGTTTGGGTACGCAACAACGGGTCCGCAGCGCCCTACGATGCCTATAGCAACGTCGTGTCGTTCTCGGTGACCGGCACGGCCCCGTTGGCCGTCTCCGCCCCCACGCCCGACGTGAGCTTGCCGACCGCGGTGGGCACGCCGATCACGTGGGCCGTGACGTCGACCGGCGGCACGCCGCCGATTGAGTATGAGTTCTGGATCGACGTGCCGGGGACCGGCTGGACGCTGGCGCAGGGCTATACCACCGCCAATTCGACCGCGCCCTGGACCCCGAGCGTCGCGGGCGCCTATCGCATCCAGGTGTGGGCAAAGAGCGCCGGGTCGGTGGCTCCCTACGATGCGTTCAGCAGCGTCGTGTCCTTCACGATCACCCCGTAGCAGTCCTGAAGCGATACGCGAAGACGGTCGTCCCCGGCGGCCGTCTTCGCCCTCCCCTCGCCGCGGCGATCAACGCAGCGTACACAAGAAGAGCCGGGACCGACGGTCCTGGCTCTCAATCTGCCCACGCTGAGCGAACTGCTGGTTCGGGCCGGGCTCGAGGCTCGAGCCTCTTCGGCTCATGGATCGTCTACGTTGAGTGGATCATCCTGTGACTCCGATCCGCCTGAAGATCTGATCCATCTGCTGCGCGCCGCATTCAGTGGACAGACGCTGCAGGTAATAGCGTCGCCCTGCCTGTCCCATTGCCTCTCTCTCCGACTGATCAAGAGACGCCATGCGCCGATCGCATCCGCTGAGAGTCCGCGTTCTCAGGCTCGAACGCATAGCCTGCGCCGGCTTCCGCTACCAAGGTCGCGGCATCACCTCTCACTCCAACGAGAATGGGCTTGCCGCAGGCAAGGGACGTCTGGGTCTTGCCCGGGATCGTAGCGTGGAGGTGCGGTTCGTCCTTGAGGTGTATGAGAAGAGCCGCGGCGAGCGCGTTGATCGCGTTCATCCGATCGAGCGGCTGCGCGCTCGACGAACTGGATGTTTCCGGCGCCGAGTTCGTGGGCAAGCAACTTGACCCTGTGCCTTGCCGGGCCCGTCCCCATGATGACGATCCGTATCGAGGGAGAATCTGCCAGGCGGCGCGCTGCGTGGACCACGGTGTCGAGTGCTTGCGCCGGGCCGATGTTCCCCGCGTAAAGCACATTGAACCTGGAGAGATCGATTCCCAGCTCGGCCGCAAGTGCGGGGTCTGGAGGCGCAGGAAAGAACTATCTTCTTCGGCCGAATTATAGACGACCTCGATCTTCGCCTCAGGCACACCGCGTTCGATCAAGATGCGTTTGAATCCAGGTGAGATGACGTAATGGCTGAAGCGGCTCTGTCCAGAAGCGCCATCCAACGATCAATCACCCAGATCACGCCTCGTGCAATCCATTGAGGGCGCACCATACCAGAGGTCAGAACGCTGTCTGGCCAGAGGTCCCCGACATGTTTCACGATCTTCGGCTCGACGGAGCTTGCCGTAGAGCCACGCCACGCTGTCTGTCGTGGGCGTGCTGTCGTAGACGAACACGATATCCGCGCGGCCCAGCCTCGGAAGACCAGCGGCGACCGCGAAGAACGCAAACGAGAGGAGTGTCAGGATCCGCTTGATCCCCGAGAGGTCGTGGGACGGGAAGATAGGGACGCGAAGAACCGGCACGCCGTCCATGTGCTCCCAGTGCCGCCAGCGCATGCGATATCCAGGATAGACACGGCCGATTCGGTACTGTGGGAACCCGGTCAGCACTTCGACGTCGTAACCGTGCGTGAAGCAGCCAACGAGCCATCGGCAGTCCCTTCACGTTGCCGGGCTCCGGCTGAAAGGTGAAGGAGATGAAGAGAACTGAGGCCATCACCGCGGGCGGTCAGCGCCCAGGTCCGGTCGTACTCGAGCAAGAGTCCGCCCGCAGCCTCGAGGTCTTGCGGCGAGAGGTTGCAGGACGCCAGGCGAATGAACGAGGTTTGGCTGGCACCGAACACTGTGCCTGGAAGTCCGAGAATCCCGGTATCCCCGTACAACTCCAGCGTGGCTTGCTCGCTTGTCATGCCCGCGCGCGGATGCTTGATGTAGGCGAAGAACGCCCCACAGCTCGCGAGCGAGAAGGCTCTGAGCTCGGTGGTGATTTCCCGGAACTGTCGGCCGAGCTGGGCAGTCTTGTGTTGCTGCGCCCTCAGTTGGTCGGCGCAGTCCTCCATTCCGAACAGGGCCGCCATCTGACTGATGTGGGGAGCACAGATAATTGCCGTGTCCTGGATCTTCAAGACTTGCTCGACCTGCTCTTCCCCGGTTGCCATGTACCCGACCCGGTACCCGGTCAGGCTGTACGTTTTCGAGAATGACCCCACAAGGGTCAGGCCACGCC
>CAVOHU010000009.1:0-279220 GCA_963695795.1 uncultured Acidobacteriota bacterium
AGCAGACAGTCCAGGTGAGAGTGCCGAGATCATGGTGATCGCCGCGCGGCAGATGGCGCGCACGACGGGCGTGGCTCACGTCCGTCCGGGCTACCGACCCAAAGGCTGGCAACGGCGTGCGCTCTTCATCCTCCAGGGCCTGCCCGGCGTGGGTCCTGGGCGAGCTGCCGCGCCACTCGATGCGTTCGGTAGCGTTGCCGCGGTCATGGCCGCCGATGCTGAGGGCCTCGCCGGAGTTGGAGGCATCGGGTCGGGTGTGTCGGTGAGCATCGCGAAGGCCATCTGGACCGAGCCCAGTCCCGGTCCTCCCGCCGAGATGCGCGACCTGGGACAGGCCCGAGCCATGGCAAGAGACCCGGGAGAGGAACCGCATGTCCAGACGGTGACGTGTTCGGCCGACTCTGTTCGGGGATCCGCTTCTTGATTACACGTTAGTCGTGTAGCATGTAGTCGTGACGCTGTGATTCAGTCCTTCGCTGATGAGACGGCGGCCGATCTGTTCCGTCGGCGGAACACTCGAGCCGCCCGAGCCATTCCTCGTGTGTTGTGGGCTGTCGTGCGACGGAAGCTGAAGATGCTGGACGTGGCCGCGCAACTCGAGGACTTGGCGGTCCCGCCGGGCCATCGCCTGGAGCGGCTGAAGGGGAAACAAGCGGAGCGTTACCGCATCCGAGTCAACGACCAGTACCGGGTCACATTTCTGTGGAAGCAAGGGCATGTCTACGAACTCCGCGTCGAAGACTATCGCTAGGGATCCACATTGGCTGGGTCCGGCGATCGCGCCGGGAGAGATGCTGCTCGAGGAGTTCTTGAAGCCAATGGGCCTGGGACAAGTAGAGGCGGCCCGACGTCTCGGGGTGTCGCTCAACCGGCTGAACGAGATCGTGCTAGGCAAGCGCGGCATCACCGCGGATACCGCGCTGAAGCTGGCCCGACTCTTCAAGATGTCGCCGCAGTTCTGGGTCAGACTGCAGGCCGACTGGGATCTGCACCTGGCGCTGGAGCGAGAGTCGCGAAAGGCCTCCTGAGACCCGACGGCGAACAATCAGTGAACAACTAGCTTCCGAACACCGGGTAACAGCGCGGTCCCATCCCAGGCTAACCCCTCGAAGAACCAACAGGATAGTAAACCTGCATCAACTTGCAGCCGGAGGGTTGTACACGAGGATCGCGATCGCAACTCCCTGGCGTACCGAATCCTCAGTAGGGACAACGCCCGTTCTGCCTTCAGGACGAGTGATCGTAGACGATGCGCCAGCCAGCAGAACTGCGACGGAAAAGGAGGGTAAACCGGCCTTGCGCGA
Source organism: uncultured Acidobacteriota bacterium (assembly GCA_963695795.1). Classification (GTDB taxonomy): domain Bacteria; phylum Acidobacteriota; class Vicinamibacteria; order Vicinamibacterales; family JAKQTR01; genus CAVOHU01. Next base: position 1,305 of record CAVOHU010000009.1, read on the forward strand.
TATCGCTCCCCTTCGGCGTGAGCTGCCATTGGCCCGTCGCGAAGATGTAGGCGTCGCCGATCTCCTTGAACTCCAGGTCGCTGAAGACGAGCGTGCCCATCTTCTCGCGGGTATCGTACTTCGTCTTGTACCTGTCGAGAACCGTCTGCTAGCCCCGCGTGACCTTGTTCGTCCCGACGAACGTCGTGGAGCCCTCCTTCGCGTATCCCTCCATGTAACCCGCGACGTCGCCAGCGTTCCACGCGTCGGCCTGCGACTTGATGACGGCGCGAACAGCCGTGACGCCTTCGCTCTCGCCGCTCAGTTTCGACGGTCCGCCTTGAAGGCCGAAAGCCACTCCCCCGGAGGCCAGCAACACGGTGACAACGACGAACACGGTGCTGTTCATCCGAAACCTCCCTTCGTCGCCCAGTCTGTACACATGCGGAAACCGGACTGTCAAGGCACGGCCCCGGGAACATCGTGCCCAACGCAGGGTTAAGCGGTCTTGGGATCGGCTATGAGTACAACTGCCTCACCAAGGCGGGACGATTCCCGCGGGGCGATCTCAACGTCCAACGTGTGTCACTCCACGTGACGTGCGGAAGAGCTGCTCAGTTCAGAAGCAAGTGAGCGTTGGCGGAGCACAGGTCGCGAATGTCACCTGATAAACGAGGGTCGTTGCTTGCACGTCCCCAGAACTCTCGTGCCGCAGCGCGAGCCTCGTCCCAGACGTCGAGCGTGTCGGAAGTCGCCCTCGGCAACGCACCCGTCCTCGCTGGCACGAGGCCATCGGCCAATGGCGCGTACAACATCGAGACCTGATCAAAGGCCGGCGCGAGCCGGAGACTCGAACCATCGGGGAACAACAGGATGTTGAACTGATGTCGATCCGTATTCCCGATACACGCGCCAAAGGCATCAAGCCATCGAAGGCGACGCGCGTCTTCACCAGACAGGCGACCGGCGGTTCTCAGTTCGACCGCCGCCCGGGCCCAGGAGTGCGCCAGATCGTTGTGGACCGCGGCCAGGCTCAGAACAGCAATGCGTCCGCGCTCCCCAATCCGGTCGAATCGTTCGCTCTCGAGGAACCGGTGCGAAGGCGTCTCCACGATGCGCGTGCGGGCCGCCGAGACGCCGTACGATGAAACCGTGTCGAGCGCCAACGCTTCCATGACGAGCAAGTCACACCACCGCCTCGCCACGGCATCTGCGGAGCGGGCAGCGAACTTCATGAGCAGGTGTCGTCCGTCAACGTACGCCCCGAATTTCGGCTGCTCACCGCCGGCCGATGAGCCGGGCGGATGCCCGGCGATCGTCGCTTCGGCGAGTTCGGCATAGTCGTCGCGTGTCTTCGCAACGGAGTCAAGTCCCTGCCATCGCGCAAACGACTCGTCGCCCAAAATGAGATTGCCCGGCAGATCCTCGCCGCGTTTCGACATGGCGATGAGAACATGATGATCAGACCAGTCGGCGAGACGGGTCGGCAACCGAAGATCGGAGTGAATCGCAGCGAAGTGTCGGCCCAGGAAGCCCGAGGGCCGCGCATCTGCGATTTCGACCGGCAGTCCGTCGGACACCGCACCGGCTGGCATCCAGACTGTCTGACGCGACGCCATGGTGATCACCTCGCCCGCCGACTGAGCGACGCCGTTTTCGAACACTCGAAACACCGGGAACCGCGACGCGTCGAGGCCGGGCCACAACTCGCGCAACCCATAGCGTGTGGCGCGTCCTCGACCGATGCGGATGACACGTGCCTCGGCCCGGCGGACGGCTCGCATCAGCGTCGGTGGCGACACTCCGAGCCTCAGCCGGAGGTCCGCGGCGTCAACGACCCCTCGGTCTAGCTCGCTCAGAAGACTATTCACAATGAAACGATTCTATCATACTGCAGGAAGACATAATATAGAGCAAATCTCCCAAGTGATGAGATGTTGTGAAACGAAAGATGAAACAAGGTTGAAATGAGTATCGGCTCCCATGAGACGTCGGGCCGCCTGAGCAGGCAGTTGCGGTCGGCCATAACCTCGGCACCTACCTGCATGTCTGGGGACGCCGGATGAGGAGCCCATCCCCTTCGACTGCCATCACGCTTCCCAGATTCCCGGTACGAGTCAGTCGGTCCCTTTTGGCTACGATTTCAGGAGCCTGTCAGGCGCCCGAACGGAGGCATAAGATGACACGAGTTCGCGTTGAGAGCTTTACCATCTCGCTCGACGGTTACGGAGCAGGCCCAATTCAAGACATCAACAATCCGCTCGGCATTGGCGGGACGGATCTGCACCAGTGGTTATTTCCAACACGCACGCTCCAGCGGGCCTTGTTCGGGAAGGACGGCGGCACGACCGGGGTTGACGATGACTTCGCCGCTCGTGGCTTTGAGAATGTTGGGGCCTGGATTCTCGGGAGGAACATGTTCAGCCCCCTACGTGGGCCCTGGCCGGACATGAACTGGAAAGGCTGGTGGGGAGACAATCCACCGTATCATGTTCCGGTCTTCATCATGACGCATCATGCACGTCCACCCATCGAGATGGAAGGCGACACGACGTTCCATTTCGTCACGGGCGGCATTCGCGACGCGCTTGAAAGGGCACGCGAGGCGGCCGGCGGAATGGACGTGCGCGTCGGCGGCGGGCCGAACACCATCCGGCAGTATCTTCGCGAGAGCCTCATTGATGAACTCCACATCGCTATCTCACCCGTCCTGCTCGGCGGAGGAGAACGGCTGTTCGAAGGGGTTGACTTGCGGGCTCTGGGATACGAATGCGTCGAATTCGTAGCATCGGAGAAGGCCACGCACGTCGTCCTGCGGCACCAAGGGCGCGCTGACGCCTAACAACGTCGTCCCAAGACCAGACTTGAGCGGCGATTTCCATCCGGCGAGTCGCGAGATCAGGCAGGAACGTAGACCAACCTGATCACATCCTCGCCAATCCGATCATGAGCCACAAGGCGGAGCGGCGGCCGGGGCCCGGCGAAGTATGGCTTGCCGTGACCAAGCACGACGGGGTGCAGGTAGATTCGATACTCATCGATCAGGCCAAGTTCGGTCAGGCTTTGCGCCAGGTCCGGGCCAGCAACTTCGATCTCCCCGCCGCGCTCGGCCTTCAGCTCGCGGATCGCGCCCTCCAGATCATCCCCAACAAGCCTGGCGTTGGGGCCGACCGACTTCAACGAGCGCGAGACGACCCATTTCGGCTGGTTCCGCCACGCCGCCGCGAAGGCGTGTTCCTCTGCATCCCATTCAGGATGATCGTCGTCCCAGTAACGCATGACCTCATACATGTTGCGACCGTAGACACTGCCCGCCTGCCCCTGAGCCTCCTCGATGAAGTGGCGGAAGAGCGTGGGGCTTGGCGCAAACGCGATATGGTCGACGTAGCCGTCCAGGGACTGGTTCATTCCGAACACAAGCTTAGCCATGCCAATCCTTTCCTCGGGCGGCACATCCGCGCGGTTCTGATTGCGTTATGCCAGTCAGTTGTAAGCTAGATCGACTGATTTCAGATCGCAATTGGTTCTTGGCGTGCGCATGAACGCCCCACGCGCGGGCTGCCCGATCGATCCGACTCTCGAGGCGCCGGGAAATCGCTGGAGCCTGATCGTCATCCGCGACCTGATGTTCGGCAACCGAGGTCCAAATCCCCCGATTGAATGCGCCTCTTACGCGGCTTCCCGTGCCCCATCACCAGGTGGCGACGAGGTTCAAGGACTCGAACACGTCCAGATCGGGTTGCCCGCGATCGCTCGCCTCCGCGTGGATGCCGATGCTCGGCGAGCTATGGCGGGTCCGCCGTAGCGACGCATTCGACTCGCTCTCGCGAATGCGTCCGCGAAGGCGGATGAGAGACATCTCCGCCGACATCCTGTTCTGCCCACACGGAAAGGCGACTTGTCCTGCCGAAGCACGAAGTGCGAAGGAGGACGCAAGCGCGCCGAAGGTAGTTCTGCGGAGACCTGGCGTAAAAGGAGCCAATCCTCCCAGATTCCGCCCGTTTGCGAACAGAAGTCCTCCTCAGCGCCGACCGCGATCGTGGTACGAGATCTCAACGAACACGGTTCCCAGCGCGTCGGGAGACGACGGCGGGTTCGTCAGGATCGCCCGGTAGGTGAAGGTCTTGCCGATCCGCCAGTCGGCGAACTTCCCCGTCCCGCCCGTGACGACATACGTCCCGGTCAAGGGTCCGCCCGATCCCTTGAAATCGAATCCTGGAATCCCAAGGTGAAACGTGCCCGTGCCGTTGTTGTCGAAGAACAACTGATCGCCATCGAGGTCGGTGACGATCACCTTGTTGGTGAACGTGATCGGCAGCCCGTCGCCGTTCGGGGGACCGGCTGGCGCGAACTGAAATTCGACGAACGTCGTCCCCGAGATCTGACCGGTCGCGGTCCCGACCTGATAGCCCTTCCCGCTGAAGACATCGAACGCCCGCATCGTGTCCTGCTGGGTGAACAGGACGTGGACATTGCGCGGTTGCGCAAGCGCCGGCCGAGCGGCCAGGGCGGCTGCAACCATGATCACCCCGGCAACGGCCAGGATCTTCCGACGACTGGACATGTCGCGTGTCATCGTTTCTCCTCCGTGGACGGTCCGCCATCCCCCGTGGCCGTTGGTCCAGGTGATGGCGAGCGTCCGGGTTGTCGCTCGGCGCAAAGGTCAACTGAGGGGGACTGATTCGGGGGACAACGCGGCTAAGGATACCGCCGCGCGCGCGGATCGGATACGACAATCGCAAGGCACACCAGTAGCGTCGCCCGGCGATTGCCGACATACTCGCCCCGGGATGGTCGGCCCCGGCTCGGAACGGATCCGTGACCTGCCGCCGGGCCCACTGCCGCCTTCGCGGAGGCTAGCGCAATTCGACCATGATCACGTCGAGCGGTTTGGCGCTGATGTTCTCGGTGCGGTGGCTCCCCTTGTTCGCCCATTCGACCTGTCCCGCCTTGAATCCGGCCGGGACGGCCGTGCCGTTCGGGAAGACGAATCTCGCGTCGACATCCGTGAGAAAGATGGTGACGTTTGCGGGATGGGCGTGCATGACGGACCGCTCCTTTGGCCCGTAGTGGACGCGCAGGACGCGCACGCGATCGTTCTGGAACTCCACCTTGTAGTGAGTCGCGTCGGCCTTGATCGAGTCTTCGGAGGCGGCGACGCGCGTCATCCCGGGGTCGGGCCTCTTCTTCAGTTCGACCTGGAGGAGCTCGACCGGCGCGGCACTCAGGTTCTCGCTGGAGTGCTTCTCGGAATCGCTCCAGGTCACCTGTCCTGCCTTGGTCACGACCTCACGTGTCTTCCCGTCGGGGAAGGTGAAACGCGTTTTGCCCGCCGAGAGAGCCACACTCACGAGCGCCGCATGCTCGTGCATGGGGACCTTGTCGCCGGGGCCTTCGCTCCAGCGCAACACACGCACGTAGTCGTTCTCGAATTCGACCTTGCAAGACGTGTCGGCCACCCTCGCCGGGTCTTGCGCGGAAGCCGCCGCAACTGCAAGGCTCAACACGCCGGCCAGGATCAGCGTCTGCTGCATCGCCGGACCCTCCCGAGACACGGCGTTCCATCGGTCTTGCGAGATCTGGTTACCCACCACCGAGCCTACCACCAACCAGACCCGGCCGAGCACGGTCTTCTCAGAGCGTCATCGGGATCCCGCAGTCCGCGCGCTCCGTCCGGCGGCCCGAGCCGGGTATACTGGTTCCCTGGGCCGTCCCGATGACACAACCTCCCTCCTGCGGGCATCTGCGGGCGATTACGGACGTCAAGCGCCCGGCGCGCCAGGTCTGCGAGAGCTGCGTCGAGATTGGCGCATCGTGGGTGCACCTGCGCACGTGCCAGGACTGCGGCGCGACTCTTTGCTGTGACAGTTCGCCCAACAAGCACGCGTCCAGGCACGCGAAGGAGGCCGGCCACCTGGTGATCGCCTCCGCGGAGCCAGGCGAGCGCTGGCTCTATTGCTATCAGGATGACCAGGTTCTCGAATACTGAGGGACGCGCTATGGAAGCATCGCGCGCGGATCTGGTCGACCGCTACGTTCGGAATCGCACCCGGTCGCGCCAGCTGTTCGCGATGCTGTCCGAGGATGCGTACTACGGTCAGCCGATCGCGCTGCGCCATCCCATCGTGTTCTACGAAGGCCATCTGCCCGGCTTCAGCTTCAATACGCTCGTCAAGAAGGGCCTTGGAGGCTCGAGCATCGACGAGGGCCTCGAGCGCCTGTTTGCCCGCGGGATCGATCCACATGAATCGGCGGCGCCCGGGCTACACACGCCAGATTCACGGTCCCGGTGGCCGTCGCGTGAGGTCGTCCTGGCATTCGCCGCTGAGGCGGACAGGCTCGTCATTGACGCGCTGCAGCATGCCGACCTGGACCGGCCGGGGCATCCCCTGCTCGACCGCGGCGAAGCGGTCTTCGCCATCCTCGAACACGAGGAGATGCACCACGAGACGCTCCTGTACATGTTTCACCGCCTGCCGTTCTCGAAGAAGGCCGCGCCGGCGGGCTATCGACCGCGGACTGACGGCGCCTCCACGCCGGCCGAGTGGGTCCGTGTTCCCGCTGGCCGCGCGACGCTCGGTGTCGATCGCGCCGCGATGCCGTTCGGCTGGGACAACGAGTGTCCCGCCTGGTCGGTCGATGTGCCGGGCTTCGCGATCGAGCGGCACGACGTCACCAACGAGCGGTTTCTCGAGTTCGTCGAGGCCGGCGGCTACCGCGACTCGCGATGGTGGACCGACGATGACTGGCAGTGGCGTCAGACCGAAGGGCTGGCGCATCCCCTGTTCTGGGAGCGAGCCGGAGAGGCCTGGTTCTGGCGCGGGATGTTCGGCTTGATCCCGCTGCCGGCATCGTGGCCTGTGTATGTCAGCCAGGCGGAGGCCTCTGCGTTCGCGCGATGGCGCGGCGCGCGCCTCCCGACAGAGGCCGAGTTCCAGCGCGCGGCGTACGGCTCTCCGGAAGGTGAGCGGCCGTATCCGTGGGGTGATGATGCCCCGACGCCCCGTCACGGCGTATTCGACTTTGCGAGCTGGGACCCCGAGCCGGCGGGCAGCCATCCCGGCGGCGCGAGCGCGTGGGGCGTGGAGGATCTCGTCGGGAACGGATGGGAGTGGACGGGCACGGCGTTCGCACCGTTCCCCGGGTTTCGCGCGCTCGCCTCGTATCCCGAGTACTCCGCGGACTTTTTCGACGGCGAGCATTTCGTCATGAAGGGGGCATCTCCATCCACGGTGCGCGACCTGCTGCGGCCGACTTTCCGCAACTGGTTCCGGAAGCGCTACCCCTATGTCTATGCAACATTCCGTTGTGCCAGGGCCGAGTGAGGCCAGCCGAACGACGTTCGCGGAAGACGTCGCGCGCCATTTGGCCCGGAGTCCCCGGCAGCTGCCGTGCCGCTACTTCTACGACGAACTCGGATCGTCGCTCTTTGAAGCGATCTGCCGCCTGCCGTGGTACCGGGTGACGAGGTCCGAGCAGTTCCTGCTGCAAACGCACGCGAACGACATCTTCAGCCGCCTGCTCGCCCATCTCGACCTTTGTGGAGCTCGGACCAGGCAGCGGCGAGAAGCTCGCCACGCTGCTCTCGGCCTGTCCCAGGCGCGACGTCACGGTTCATCTCGTGGACGTTTCGGTCGCCGCGCTCGACCAGGCGGCGAGCGTGCTGGCTGCGCGGTCGTCAGCGACGGTGGTCACGCACGAGGCGACTTACGAGACGGGGCTGACGGCATTCGGGCGGTCGAGCGACCCTGGCAACCGGACGCTCGTGGTCTTCCTCGGATCGAACATCGGCAACTTCGACCCGCCAGCCACCGACGCCTTCCTCCGCGGCCTACGCGCGGCGCTCTGCCACGGCGACGCCCTGCTCCTCGGGACGGACCTCGTGAAGCCCGAGCCCGAGCTGCTGCTGGCCTACGACGATCCGCTCGGCGTGACGGCCGCGTTCAATCGCAACCTGCTGGTGCGCGTGAACCGGGAGCTTGGCGGCGACTTCGACCTGAACGAGTTCTCGCACCGCGCCGTCTGGAACGCGCCGGAGTCCCGCGTCGAGATGCACCTGGTCAGCCGGTCGCGACAGCGCGTGCGGGTGCGCGAGGCCGGGATTGACATCACATTCGAGGCCGGCGAGCCGATCTGGACCGAAAGTTCTTACAAGTACCGCATCGAGGATCTCGCGCCCTTGCTCGAGCGTGCCGGCTTCCGGATGACCGGCCAGTGGCAGGAGAGCGGCTTCGCCCTGACGCTGGCCGAAGCCGTGTAGGCCCGTCCGCGCCAGCGGACTCAGGTCAGCGCGAGGTATTCGTGAACGAACCTCACGACCATCGCTCCCTCGCCCGCCGCCGACGCCACGCGGTTCATGGCGCCGGCGCGGATGTCGCCGGCGGCAAAGACACCCGGGACGCTGGTCTCGAGGGAGAGCGGATCGCGGCGCTCCTTCCAGGTTGATCCGTACGAGCCGTCCGTCATCAGATCCCGCCCGGTCAGCACGAAGCCTTTCTCGTCGCGTCGCACGATCTCCGGCAGCCAATCGCTGCGCGGCCGCGTGCCGATGAAGATGAAGACGGCGTCGATGGCCTCCTCCTGGCTCGTGAGGCCGTCCACCGATCGGAACGTGACACGTTCGACATGGCCGGTCCCTTCCACGCGCTCGACTTCGGTGCACGCCCGCAGCCGGATGTTCGGTGTCCTGGCGATCTGATCGACGAGGTACTGCGACATGGTGGCGCGCAGCGACTCGCGGCGCACGACGATCTGCACGTCCTGCGCGTATCGCGCCAGGTGCATTGCGCTCTGGCCTGCCGAGTTGCCTCCGCCGACGACCACCACGCGCTGGCCGGCGAAGACGGGCGCTTCTGTCGTGGACGACCCGTAGTACACGCCGGCCCCGGTGAGTTCCGAGACGCCGGGCGCCGGATGCTCGCGGTACGCCATCCCCGTTGCCGCGAGCAGCGTGCGGGTCACGATTTCCCGGCCGTCGCCGAGCGCGATCCGCTTGTACCCCGCGTCGATCGACACCCCGATCGCCTCGAGTGGTACGAGGAATTCCGCGCCCAGGCGCTGAGCCTGCGCCACCGCGCGACGGGTCAGCTCGCTGCCGCTGACGCCCGCCGGAAACCCGAGATAGTTCTCGATGCGGGAACTGCTGCCGGCCTGCCCGCCCGGCGCATGCTGGTCGAGCAGGACGGTCCGCAGCCCCTCCGAGGCGCCATAGACAGCGGCCGCCAGCCCGGCGGGGCCGGCGCCGACAATCACGAGGTCATACAGATCGAACGCCGCCGACACCGGGCGCCCGAGTCGCTGGGCCACCTGACGCGGGTCGGGGCTGCGCATCACGGATCCGTCTTCGAAGACGAGCGCCGGCAGCGCGTCGGAGGTCACGCCAGCCGCGTCCATGAGCGTCCGCGCCTCCGGATTGCGCTCGATGTCGAGCCAGCGGTAGGGAATGAGATTGCCCGCCAGGAAGTCCTTGATCGCGTGCGACTGCGGCGACCACTGGTGGCCGACCAGCCGCAGTCCTTTCGCTTCGGGAAGATACGTCGCCTGCCACGAATCGAGCTGATCGTCGACGACCGGGAAGAGGCGTTCCTCGGGCGGATCCCACGGTTTCGCGAGGTAGTGATCGAGATGCGCCTCGTTGATCGCCTTGACGGCCGCGTCGATGTCCGAGTAGGCCGTCAGCAACACGCGCCGGGCCTGCGGGTAGATCTCGCGGGACCGCGCGAGCACCTCGGTGCCCTGGACGCCCGGCATCCGCTGGTCGCTCATCACGAGCGCCAGCTCGTCGCCCCTGGCCTTCAGCTCGCGGACGGTCGCGAGCGCCTCTTCGCCCGAGGAGGCGCTGATGACCGTGTACGACTCCCGGTATCGCGCGCGAAGGTCCCGCCGCAGTGCAGCCAGCACCTGCGCATCGTCATCGACGACCAGGAGCACGGGCTTGTTCACGACCGTCCTCCAGTGCCGTCGACATCGACGATGGGCAGGGAGACGCGGAACTCCGTTCGCCCCGGCTGCGACTCGACGTCGATCCCGGCATCGTTACGGCTGACCAGGCGCCGGACGATGTCGAGCCCGAGGCCAGTGCCTTTCCCGACTGGCTTGGTTGTGAAGAACGGCTCGAACAGGTGTGGGCGGATCTCGGCCGGAATGCCAGGGCCATTGTCGATGATGCGCACCACGACGTTCTGCCGCTCCCGCGCCGCCGTCACTTCGACGCGGCCGCCATCGGGAACCGCGTCGAGGGCGTTGTCGATCAGGTTGGCCCAGATCTGGTTCAGCTCGCCGACAAAGCCCAGCACGCGCGGGAGGCCGGGCTCGATCTGCACCGTCACGGCCACCGATTTGCCGCGTGCCTTCGACCTGAGCACGGTGACGGTCGTGCCGAGGCTGAACGCCAGGTCCACCGGCTCGGCCACCGCAGCCTGATCCATGTGCGTGAATCCCTTGATCGCCATGACCAGGCTCGAGATCCGCATCGAGGCGTCCTGAATCTCCGACGCGATGGTCCGCACCGAGCAGCTCGCGGCCACCCACCGGAGTACGGCTTCGAGCGCCGGTCCATGGACCGCCTCCGCCATCCGGTCGAGCGCATCGAAGGTGACGGTGGTCTCGGAGAGTGGCCCGGCAATGGCCTCGCCAATCCCGTGATCCGCGAGCCAGTGCGCCGATGGCATTCTCGCGTTCGGCCTGCTGGATCGGCGACAGCACGCCGTCGGCTCGCCTGGCGAGGCATGCGGCCTGCACCGAATCGATGGCCGCGAGCTGGTTGTCGGCCAGCCGCGATGCGGCGAGTTCGCGAGTCGCCAGTTCGCCGTCCTCGAGGCGCTCTCTGAGGAGAGACGCGCTGCGCTCGATGGCCGCAACCGGGTTGCTCAGCTCGTGGGCCAGGCCGGCCGACAGTTTGCCGAGCGACACGAGCCTCTCGTCGTGCAGGGCGCTCGACGTGAAGACCCGGGCGCGGTCGAGCATCGCGTGCACGAGGATCGTGGTGACCTGTTGACATTCGCGAATCAGCCCGGGGATGTGTGCCCGGTCGATGACGAGAATGTCCGAGGGCTCCTGTGCGAACGAGTCGCCGGGCGAGTTCACCAGCCGCGAGTACGGGAGCACACCTGTGACGTCCCCGGCCCCCCACTCCATGACCTTGTGCCGTCCCGCGCCCCGGTCAATGAAGATGGCGATGCGGCCCGTCAGCAGGATGAACAGGCTGTCGACCGGGGCGCCCGCCGCGAACATCTGCTGTCCGTTGTCAAGGTGCTGAAGGACGCCGTGCGCGGCCAGCCACGCCAGCTCCTCCCTGGGCGCCGTGCCAAGCGTCCGGTGCACCGCGAGCCGATCGACGAGATCTGTCTCTGTCACGTGCGGACTCCCTCATGGTTCAATCTGGGACGATGAACCTACTGTAACTCAGGCCGCCGCCTCGTCGCCGCGGCCAAGGCGCCGGAGCGTTGTGGACCTCCACGTTGACCTCTGGCATGGCCGATGGGACAATCGCGTCCCAGCAAGGAGCGCCGCATGCCATCGGCCGTCGTCTTCTTCCTCGGGGTCGTCGTCGTGATCATCGTCGGCGTCACCATCGCCGTGCGGATGGAACGCCAGCGGACCGAGTCGCTGAAGCGCGTGGCGGAAACGACGGGGCTGACATTCGAGCCGAAGGCGGATCTCAACGCCGTTCGCTCGCTCGGTGACGTGCAGCTCTATGCACGCGGCCACTCGAGGCGGGTCACCAACCTGATGACCGGCCGACTCGACGGCCAGCAGGTGGCGGTCTTCGACTACCGGTACACGACCGGCGCCGGCAAGAGCCAGCACACCACCACACAGACGGTCGTCGTCCTCCCGTCCGCCAAGAGCTCCCTTCCCGATTTTCAGATGGCGCCAGAGAACCCCCTCACCAGGATCGCGGAGGTGTTCGGGTACCAGGACATCGATATCGAGTCGAGTCCCGACTTCTCTCGCCTCTACGTCGTGCGCGGAGCTGACGAAGCGGCTATTCGCGCCGCGCTCTACCCGGGCGCGACGTCGTATTTCGCCGGCCACGACGGGTGGACGGTCGAGGTGAAGTCCGGCACGGTGGCCATCTACCGGGCCAACAAGCGGTCAGAAACCCGAGGACATGAGGACGTTCATCGACGAGGCCTGCACCGCCGCCCGCAACCTCTGACGCGGCGCACCCGCCCCACCGCCCGGTCAACCAACGCCGCGGCCTTCTCGTCCAAGAGTTCTGGGACTGGGCGCGGGCTAGGCGTCCCCCGCCATCCGCAATCCACACTCGCAGAGACAACCGATGAGAACCGACCATGAGAAACGCGATTCTGTGTCTGGGGTTGCTGGCGCTTTCGGCGGTGTCCTGGGCTCAATCGGACCGACGGCCGGAGATCCTGGTGCTCGGCACGTATCACATGGCGAACCCGGGACACGACATCCACAACATGCAGGCTGACGATGTGCTGCTGCCGAAACGCCAGCAGGAAATCGCACAGCTGATGGAGGTGTTGAAGAAGTTTCGTCCGACGAAGATCGCGATCGAAGCCGAGGTCGGAGTCAGCAAGCGCGTGGACCAGGAGTATGCCGACTATCTGGCAGGAAAGTACACGCTCTCGCGCAACGAGACCAACCAGATCGGCTATCGGCTGGCCAAGGAGCTTGGCCATCGTGCGATCTACGCCGTCGACGAGAGCGGTGATTTCCCGTGGATGCGCGTGGTCAACTACGCGAAAGCCAATGGCCGCACGGAACAGTTCGACGCGATCAGCGGGGGCTGGGGCACGATGGCGAAGGAGCAGGGTGACTTCCTGCAGTCGCACTCGGTTGTCGAGACGCTGGAGTTCATGAACGCCGACGCGCGCGTGGCCCGGGACATGGGCTTCTATTTCGCCGTGGCGCGCCTTGGAGATCCCTGGGAATATGCCGGACCCGACCTGCTGGCCGCCTGGTACCAGCGGAACATCCGCATCTACCACAACATCGTCAATCTGATCGAATCGCCGAGCGACAGGATTCTCGTCGTCTACGGATCCGGCCATCTGGGGTGGCTGCGGCAGGACATCACCTCTGACCCGTCAGTCCGGCTGCGGAAGCTGGCCGACTTGACCGGGCAGCGATAGGCGGCAGGTCATCCGGCCAACGGACCTTCACAACACCGCCGTCATTTTGACGAAAAGGGTGTTGCCCTGTCCGGAGCGCTGACCGAAGGCCGCGGTCCCGCGTTGATACGCCACCTGGATGCTGCCAAACGGCGGCCGGTACCGCCACACGAAGACTGCCTGCAGGTTTCGCCGGTCGATCGAGGAATTGGTCTGGAAGAACAGCCGAAGGAACAGATCCTTCGTGAAGAACTGGTTGGCCCTGATCACATGGATCCAGGTGCTCTCCTCCTCCGGGTCGGGATCGAGCCGCAGGCGCTGCAGGGCATATTCGGCCGACAACGCGTCGGTCACCTTGTACTTGCCGCCCGCCGTCCACAGGTGGTAGTCGGCGTCGAAGTTGCGGCCGAATTCATACCCGACGCGCAGCGACTGGTACTCGCGGGTGTTGTAGCCGAGTTCCAGGCCGGCCTGGCGGTTCCGGAAGTCCTTTTCGAAGCGCTTGAACTCTTCGGTGTATTGGAATTCGGCGCTCAGCCGGTTTCGGAACTGGATGTCGATCGACTCGTCCACTTCCCAGCTGCGCAAGACACCCTTCTGGCTCCAGTAGATGTTGTAGTTGGAGCCGTAGTCGATCTGCTCGATGGCCCCGCTCCGGACCCACCACGTCTTCTCGATCGCCGAATCGATCTCGCGCCGGTCGTCGTCGGTGACCTGGCCGATCGGATTCACGTTATCGGCGAGCCTGTCGCCGAGATGCGTGTAGCGCACATGGAAATGGCCCGTCGGTGAGTCGTAGGACGGCCGGAGATAGAAGCCCTCCGCGCCGCGGCCGAAGAGCCCCCAGCTCTTCACGGCCTGCGCGGTCATGCCGAACGATTTCGAAAAAAACAGGTTCGTGTCGACGCTGACCGAACCCTGGTTGACGCCGGCCAGGTTGCGACTGGCGGCGGTCATGGCCACGCTCGACCGCCCGAACACGTCGCGCTGGATCCGGCCGACCGAGTAGTTGGCGCGCCCCGAGGTGCCGATCGGGTCCGACTCCACCGAAAAGAACGCCATCGTCCAGGGACCTTGCTTGCCGAGCAGCTTGCCGCCGGCCAGTACGTCGGCGACGCGCCGCGTATAGAACGTGCGGATCCTCTGGCCGAACAGCTCCTTTCCTTCGAGGAAGAACTGGCGTTTCTCGGTGAGCGACACTTCGAACCGGGTCAGGTTGATCTGCTCCTGGTCGGCCTCGATCGTCGCGAAGTCCGGATTGATGGTGCCGTACACCGCCGTCTGCGGCGTCAGCGCGTAGCGGGCGTCGATGCCGAGCTGCCAGTCGGGTGACACGCCGTCCTGCAGGCGCGAGAGCGTGTAGGGAATGACTTGCGCCCGGTCGACTGGTGGCGCGAGCGACAACCCCGTCAGGCTTCCGGCCTGGGACACCCGCGCCCGGTTGTCGAGCGGCCCAGCCCACGCCGAGAACTCGAGCGTGCGCCGGCGGCTGCGGCCGAAGTTGATCCCCCAGCGCCGGTTCTCGCCCGCCGCGTACTTGATGGACGTCAGCGGAATCGCGATCTCGGCCGTCCAGCCGAAGTCGGTCCGCCGCGCCCCGCAGACCCACGGCGCGTCCCAGCTTCCGTCGGTCTGTCGGCCGTCTTCGACGATACGGCCGTCGGCCTGCGTGCCGAGTACGTTCGTCTGGAAATAGTAGGCCGACTGCCGGTCGCCGTAGCTGTCGAGCAGCACGACCACCGAATCGTCGCCGAACAGGTCCGCGTCGCGCTGCGTGAGCTGAGCGGCGAGTGGTTCGGGGTCCCAGGCGCGGAACGCGACGTAGAGATGCCCGGCGTCGTAGAGGACGAGCGCTTCGGTCTTCGTGGTCGACGACTCGCCGCGCCGCGGTTCGAATTGGATGAAATCAGAGGCCCGCGCGGCGCCTCGCCACTCCTCCTCGTCGACGACCCCGTCGATGACTGGCGTCTTCGATGACCGAACGGCGTTCAACTGGAACGAGTTCGGGGGTTGCGTCGCGGCGGCCGGGGTGACACCAGCGACCAAGACAATGAGGCACGCAAAGGCCCTGCGATCGAAGTGTCTCACGCGATGAACGTCCCGGGAAAAAGGTTGTCCGCCCTGGGAGGCGAAGCGCAGCGCCGACGGCCGGGAGAGCGTACTCCAAAGTCGTGACCTGGGACAGGGTGGCCGTCGATGAGCCATCCGCGTCGAGGTGCTCCCGCCTTTTCAACTGCGCCCGAGCGGGGTTTGCGATTTCAGGATTCCGACGCACAATATCGCAGACGCTTTGACATGCGAGGCTCTGATAGGAGGACGTTCATGAGATGGATTCCTGCCGGTCTGGTCCTGTTGTGGCTCGTGGCGCCCTCGCCCGCGGCGGCCCAGGAAGACGCGGAGAACTGCAAGGACCACCCGCTGTTCAGCCGGTTCGCGAACATGTACCTCGGCGGCTGCGAGAGCAAACAGTTCGATCAGCGGAAGTTCCCTGTCGGTCCGCCCATCCCCCCCGACCAGCTCACCAAGTCGGTCGAGGTCGAAGGCCCGGTCGCGTGGCTCAAATACAGCATGAAGGACGGCGTGACGCCCGCGAGCGCGCTCCAGATCATGCGCAACTTCGAGAACGCCGCGAAAAAGGCCGGCGGCACCATCGAGGGGCAGTATCCGGGATGGTGCAAGGCCAACTACGACCCTGAGGGCATGCCCGACATGGGCAACGGGTGCATGAGCTACGCGCTGACGTTGAAGTTCGTCCGCGGCGCCAAGGAGACGTGGGTCTTCATGCAGGCCTCCGAGGGAGAGTACCTGCTGACGGTGTCCGAGCGCGAGCAGATGAAGCAGGACATCGCCGTCAACGAGATCGCCGACAAGCTCGTGAAAGAAGGATTCGTCACGCTCTACGTCAACTTCGACACCGGGAAGTCGACCATCAAGCCCGACTCGGCCAAAACGCTCGACGATGCGGCCGCGGCCCTCCAGGTGGCAGGGACCGTCAAGGTCGAGGTGGCCGGGCACACCGACAACGTCGGCACGCCGGACGCGAACCTGCGCCTCTCGCAGGAACGCGCCCAGGCCGTGATGGCCGCGCTCGTCACTCGCGGCGTCAAGGCGGACCGGCTCACCGCGAAGGGCTACGGCCAGACCACGCCCATCGCGGACAACCGGTCCGAAGACGGCCGGGCGAAGAACCGGCGCGTTGAGCTCGTGAAGAAGTAGCCGCTTTGACAAAACCGACCGCCTGAGTCAGGATATCGGAGGATTCCACCAACAACCGACGACGAAGCGCCGTCCTCCCCGGGCGGCGCTTCCCGGACAGGTGACTCCGATGCGGATCACGCGCGTCCTTCCCCCGGTCGCTTTTGTCGTTGCGCTCGGACTGGCCCTGCCGTCTTGCGTGAAGAAGGCGCCGAACCAGGACGTGTATGAAGCCGTCGAGCCTTCGGCACCGGGCGAGGTGGAGGCGACCCAGTTCCTCGGGCAGACCCTGACGCCGATCGCCCTGCAGAGAAACAACGCCCTGAAGGGCGCACAGACCATCGACCGGGCAACCTACAGGCTGACGGTGGATGGCCTCGCCGACAACCCGCTGTCGCTCTCCTACGACGACCTGCTGAGCTATCCCGAGGTCTCCAAGCTCTCTTCCCTGACCTGCGTCATCGGCTGGAGTTTCGTGGCGAAGTGGACGGGTCCGCCGCTCTCGATCATCCTCGAGCAGGCGAAGATGAGGCCGGAGGCCACCGTCGCCATCTTCTACACGACCGACGTCACGGGCTTCGGGTACACGTCGCTGCCCACGAAATACATCCAGGACCGCAACATCATCATGGCCCTGAAGCTCAACGACGTGACCCTGCCGAAGGGGCGGGGATTCCCGTTCCAGGTCGTCTCCGAACGGAAGTACGGCTACAAGTGGGCGAAGTGGGTCACGCGAATCGAGCTGTCCTCAGACACGAGCTTCCGCGGATTCTGGGAGCGCAATGGCTACGCCCCGGACGGCGACATGGCCGATATCGTGCTCGATGCGTCAGCGCCGTTGCTGCAATCGTTCCCGGTGAAGTCCAAGTAGGATTCAGCCCGCCGTCCTGCCGCGTGAGCTGGACTTTCGAGCCCACTGGCACGTTCTCGATATCGGCATGCCCGGTCGGGACCCTGCAATTCCGATCGCCGGACTCCAAGAACAGTCTAGCAAGCCAATCCACATCCGGGAAGGCGTTCGGCGGCGAGGCCAGCGGGCGCGGCCGGCGGCGCGCCCTTCAGCCCGAGCTGAAGATAGACCTCTGCCGGACCCCGTCCAGCAGGAGTAGGATCGGCGCGAGGTCCTGGAGCCCCTTCGTCGAACCCGGACCCGGAATCGTCCATCGGCGTACGGGTCTGGATGAGAGGAGGATCCGATGAACAAGGTTGCGATCGTCGGCGCCGGCATCACCGACTGCCGGGGCCGCTGGGTTGAGGCGACCTACTGGGAGCTGTTCCAGCAGGCGACGCGCCGAACCCTGGAGGACGCCAAGGTGACCGCCGCGGAAGTCGACTCGGTGGTCTACGGCATCTACAACGACATCTTCGAGCACCAGGCGATCCCCGAGAGCGCGCTCACCGGCATCATCGGAATGACGTTGAAGCCGGGCACTCGCGTGACCAACGGGGGCGCGACCGGCTTCTATGCGATGCGGACGGCGATCATGGAGGTCGCCTCCGGCATGTCGGACACGGTGCTCTGCATCGGCGGCGAGAAGGCCACCGACTGCCACGACCCGCAATCGAAATCGCCCACGCCGATGGTCGTCGACACCATCGCGAAATCCTGGGATCCGTTCTTCGAATATCCGCTCGGCGCCACCGCCAGCGACTCGTACATGCAGATGTGCATGGGGTACAACGACGTGTACCCGAACGACATCGGCGACTCGCTCGTCCGCGCGAAGATCATCGAGATGCTCTGCCGCCAGGGGAACAAGAACCCCTACGGCCAGCGGCGCGACGAGACGGTCACCGTCGAGCAGGTGCTCGCCTCGCGCTGGATCATCGCCCCGTTCCTGCGGCTGCTCGAAGCCTGCATGTACACCGAGGGCGCGGCAGGCATCCTCTTCGCCAACGAGAAGAAGGCCCGCGAGATCTCGGAGCGGACCGGCGTGCCGCCCATCTGGGTGAAGGGCGTCGGCGCCGCGAACGAATCGTACCAGGCGGGCCGCGGCGGCAGCCACAAGCCGCTCCACTCGATCGTCTCCGACCGGGTGGCCGCCGAGCGCGCCTACAAGATGGCCGGCGTCAAGCCGTCGGACATCCAGATTGTGGAGCTCCACGACGCCTTCGTCGCCCAGTTCATGATCACCCTGGGCGAGATGGGGTTCGTCCCGCTCGGCAGGACCCGCACGCTCATCGACGACGGGGTCATGGCCGACATCCGCGATCTCGGTGACACCAGGCGGCCGAAGAAAGGGCAGGTGCTCGCGAACCCGTCGGGCGGGCTGATCTTCGGCGGCCACTTCGTCGGCGGGTCGAACATGTTCTCCATGTGGTCGGCGCGGCGCGAAATGATCCGGCGCCAGATTCCGCTCGCCCTCATCCACGGGACCGGCGCGATCAATGCCGTTTACGGCGGCGCGCTCATTGTCGAGCTGGAAGACGGAGGTGCCCGATGAACGCGCGCAACATGATCCTCGGCAGCGTGTGGAACCTCCCGCGGGACGTGAGCGAGGTGAAGGGCAAGGACCCCGGCACCTTCCTCCAGTTCAACACCCACATGGTCACCTTCTACCAGCAGACCTACGGGGAACTGTCCCGCTTCTTCCTCGCCCTGCGCGCGGGCCGGCTCATCGGGAGCCGCTGCCGCACCTGCGGGCAGGTGATGGTGCCGGCCTCTACCTGGCACTGTCCCTCCTGCAGCTTCGCCGAGATGGAGGAAGTCGAGTTGCCTCACCGCGGCGTGCTCGCCGCGACCGCGCCGATCACGATCTTTCCGTCGGCCTCCTTCATCGGCGACGCCCCGTTCGCCCGCGGCTACGTCGACGTCGCCACCGACGCGCCCATCGCCACCTTCCTCCCCTCGCGCCTGCGGACGACGACCGGCCTGCCCCGGCCCGGGATCTTCGTGAAAGGCCTGGAGCTGAAGCTCGTCTTCGAAGACGAGCGCGTCGGATCGATCCGGGACATCTTCTGGGTCCCGATGTCGGAGGTTCCGCCGAAACTCCGAAACCGCAAGCCGCTCCTCGCCTCCGCGCTGAACTTCCGGACGCCAAAGGCGCCTGCCGTCAAGCGCAGCAAGGCCGGAGAGAAGGCCCTCGCGGACGCGCTCGCGGCGATGAAGACACTGGCGGGCAAGATCGGCAGGAGCCCTCGCGCCCAGAAGGACCTCTCGGGCCGGACCCACGCCGTCGGCGTCAGAACGGGCGGAGGAGACTTCACGATCCGCATTGCCTCGAGCGCGATGCGCGTCGAGAACGGGCTGCCGAAGAAGCCGGACTTCGTGATGGTCACGAACGACGCGGCGGTGTTCACCCGCTGGGTCGCGAACGGATCGCTGACCGACGCGGCCGTGGAAGGTCAGCTCTGGCTTCCGCACAAGGAGGCATTCGGCATTCTGCCGATTCTCGACCGCCTGCCCCGATCGGTGCGGCGCGACGTGAAGTAGGGGAGCGGCGGCAACCTGGCTGGGATCCGCGCCTCAGCGTCGTCGCCGGCTCCGGGTGCGCGCGGGCAGGGTTTTGCCCCGAGCCCGTTTCTGCGTGCGGTCGCGCGTGTCTTTGCGTGCGTCTGGGGCCTTCGGTGACCTGGTCCCGGGCGGTGTCTCCGCGCGCGCGCGGTTTTCGACAGCATCCGCCGTGTAAAGCCGCGGCGCCGCCCGGTTCACGTGCAGCTGGAAGATGTCGGCGCGGTTGTAGTGCCCGGCAAAGTCGTGGCGCAGCTTCGCGCGCACGCCCAGCTCGAGGTTGCACTCGGCGTAGAGGATGCCCTCCTCGGCGCCCATCGGGCCGGCAATCACGCGGCTGTCGGGCGCGACAATCACGCTCCCGCCGCAGCAGTCCGGGTTCCGCAGGAACGCCTCCCCGTCCGCCCCGACCTGGAGCTTGCGGATCATGTCCTCGTCGAAGGTGCCGCACGCCGAGATCACGAACGCCTTGCTCATCTGCGCGAACGCCTGCGAGTCGATCGTGACCCGGTTGCGCATCGGGTCGCCGCTGGTCGGGAAGTGGTTCGGCCAGCTCATCACGTGCACCCGCGTGCCCTCGGCCGTCAGCGCGAAGACGGCCAGCGGATTCGAGTTCTCCCCGCAGATCAGGGCACTCGCCGGCCCGAACTCGGTCTGGAACGCGCCGAAGGTGTCGCCGTTGCCGCCCATGTGCACGAGGCGCTCGCCGACGGTCGGCATGAGTTTCTGGTGCTTGCCGATGAGCCGGCCGTCCGGGCCGATGTACACCTGGGTGTTGAACATCGTGCCGATCGTGCGCGGCAGCTTCTCGCACACGCCCATCACGACGTAGGCGTTCGCGTCCCGCGCGGCCTCGCCGAGTGCCTCGATCTCGGGCCCGGGAATCTCGACCGAGTTCTTGAAGAGCTCCGTCGCCAGCCGGTTCGCGATCGGCCCGGTGGCGGGATGGTGGTGGTACCAGACGGGATGCGCGGGGATGAACCCTTCAGGAAAACCGATCAGCCGCGCGCCCTCCTTGCCAGCCTCGCGAATGAGCCGGCACGCCTTGGCTGCAGACCCCTCGCGGTCGAGAAACACGGAGGCAGCCTGCACGGCCGCGACCTTGACAATCGGAAAGGTGTCGCCCATCGGTGGAGGCCTCCCGCCAGCGCTCGAGCGCAAGCCCGTGCGCTCGAGACGATACTCCGGCGGCACATTACCCGCGATTTCGCTCGATGGTCAAGCGGGGACGATCGTCAGGCCGCGAGAGATCGCTTTTCAACAGCTCCCGACCGGGTTTAAATAGAGAACCACCAATCAGATGTGTGCAGGGCGTCCCGCCAGGCAGGGTCTCGCGAAGGCGGAAGGTGCGCCCGGCCGTATCGCCGCCGAACCGATCCTTGGTGAAGGGAGCGTCGCACCATGCCGACATCGAAGAGTCAGAACGTGCCGGGCCGGATGACGGGTCCGATGACGCGGCGGGATCTGCTCAAGGGAACCGCCGGTGCGGCGCTCGCCGCCGTCGGCGCCGGAATTGCCGGTGCGGCAAGTGTCATGGCCCAGAAGCCTGGAGCGCCCGAAGGCGGCGTCCTGCCGTTCCGGCCTCCGCTCGGCAGCCTGACCTACCTCGATCAGAAGGAATACATCCAGAACATGGAGATCATCTCGTTCCTGCCTGGACCAGCCATCAGCAGCGGCGAGCCGCTCATGGCGATGTGGGCCAGGGGAAAGCAGCGCCTCCTTCCGGCCGGCGGCGGGTGGGTGGACATCAGTGATCCGAAAAAGCCCGTCGCCATGAGCGCCGGCACGTCCGGCCCGCGGCCCGGCGGCTGCGTCGTCTACAACACGCGCCTGAAGAAATGGATCGCGATGTCGTCGGCCCAGGCGCCGCTCCTCAGCGTCTATCCGAACGGCTGGTACGATCCGGACGCGCGAAAGATCTACGAGGACTTCAAGGGCCTGAGGGGCTTTCGGACCTGGGACATCACCGAGCCGGCCAAGCCGATCCTGCTGCAGGAGTACAGCATCGGCACCAAGGGACTCGGCACCCACATGAACTTCTACGACGGAGGGAAGTACGCCTACCTCGAGGCGAGCTGGGACGAATCACTGCGCTGCGAGCATCCCGGGCGCATCTTCAGCCACGGCCTGATGATCGTCGACCTGACCGACCCCGCGAGCGTCAAGGAAGT
The DNA here is from genome assembly GCA_963695795.1 of uncultured Acidobacteriota bacterium. Lineage (GTDB taxonomy): Bacteria > Acidobacteriota > Vicinamibacteria > Vicinamibacterales > JAKQTR01 > CAVOHU01. The sequence continues at coordinate 23,183 of CAVOHU010000009.1, forward strand.
CGCGAAGTGGTGGGTTCCCGGTCAGAAGTTCGGAGAGGAGGAAGCGTACAAGAAATACCCGTTCGCGGGCGACCGCATGTCGTGGACGTCGAACCACGGCGCGATGACCGTGCCGAAGCGGCCGGAGGACGGCGGGACCGTCGGGTACGCGGGCTTCGGCGCCTTCGGGATGTTCGTGATGGACCTGACGGACATCACGAAGCCGAAGCCGTTCAGCCAGCTCATCTACGAGTTCGAGACGCGCGGCGGCGTCCCGTTCCACACCTGCTATCCGGTCATTCCCGACCCGGCCAGACCGCAGCTCGCGAGTCTCCTCATCGGCGTTCCGGAAACGATCAATGCGGACTGCCGGGAGGAATACAAGGGGCCATACGTCGTCGACGTGAAGGACCCGCGGCGCCCTCGGATCATCGCGCTGTTCCCGCGGCCGAAGGCCCCCGCCGGCGCGCCGTATCCGGATTTCTGCATGGCGCTCGGGCGTTTCGGTTCGCACAACTGCCAGTGCTGGATCGCGCCCGGCGCGTCGCGATCCCATCTGTTCTCGTGCGCGTGGTTCGTCGCGGGGGCGCGCCTCTTCGACCTGACCGATCCGCGATCGCCGAAGGAAGTGGCCTGGTTCGTACCGAAGCGCGACGGCGACGTCGACAAGTACGAAACGTGGTGGCGCGGCACCTCCGAAGCGACCTTCGTCGAATGGGACCGAAACCTGATCTGGCTGGGAACGCACCACGGGACCTATTGCCTGTCGAGCCCGGCACTCGGCAAGCCGGTTCTCGAACCCCGCAAGGTCGAGCGATGGACGATCGCGCACGCCAACCTCGGCTGGGACGATGCGACGCCGGAGGTGGCGTATCTGGGCAGGGGACTGAGCGCGCTCACGTGACACGCCGGACGCGGGGGCCGCCAGCCGCCTTCGCCAGACGGCGCGTGACAGCACTTGCCGTAGTCGTGTCGGTGTAGGGAATTCACCGCAAGCAGTAGTTTGCTTCGCAATAGCCCTTGAAGATCTCGAACCCGAGGCGTAAGGTCGGCATGGGCCGTCGGTCAGCCGCTGGACGGCTACTGCTCTGCAATTTGCCTCTCGTGCGCGAACCCGAACCCGGTGACCTGACCTCAGGAGTGATCCGTGGCGCGCTCTGCGGGCTCAGCCGAACGGCGTCAGGCAGATCCGCTGGTGCCGTCCGACGATGGGCGCGCGACGCGAAGGGACTGGCTCTACCCATCGGCGTTCGCGCTGGCCTCCCTCCTCATTGCCACGCTGACAGGGACGCTCATTCGGTACCAGTACAACACGACTCAGGCGGTCTGGAACGAACGCCTCTCGAGCCGGGCGGACGACCGGTCTCTACTGGTGATCGGCTGGATCGAGGAGCGGCGAGGCGACGCGGAAACCCTGGCGACGAGACCCTCCATCGCGTTGCCGCTTGCCCAACGCAGCCGTCTTTCGGGTCGCGCGGCCAGCGAGGTCGACACGAGCGGGTTGAAGGCGACACTCGAGGCGTTTGCCGCGGCGTATCACTACAGCGCGATATACGTCCTGGACGGGACCGGCTTCGAGGTCGCCCGGACGCACGGTGCTGAGCCGCCACCCGGGGTCCTGCGTGAAATCGCTCGGCGCGTCGCGGGGAGCCGGGACGTTAGCCTGGACCTGCTGGACCAGCCCGGACCGACACTCTTCAGTATCAGTGCGCCCATCCATGTCGGCAGCCCTTCGGTGACGGCGCCCAACACGCAGGTGGTTGGCGTAGCGGTGCTCGTCGCAGATCTCGACAAAGGGCTGTTTCCAACTTTTGCTCGCGAGTCCTTTCCGACGCGAACCGGCGAGACGACGCTCGTGCGTCGGGCGGGCGACGAGGTCGTCTACCTGACGCCCCTCAAGAATCTCCCCGGCCACCCGAAAGACGTCCGCCGGCCTTCGTCGACCGCTTCGCTCGCCGCAAGAGCCGCACTCGAGGGTGTGAAGGACTTCGGCGAATTCATCGACTATCGCGGCGTTCCGGTGTTGGCCTCGGTTCGGCAGATCGAAGCCACCGGCTGGGGCCTGGTCAGCAAGATTGACCGCACCGAGGCGTTCGAGAGCTTCCGCCGCCTGGCCTGGGTGGAGTCGCTTGCGGCGGCGCTGTTGCTGGTGGCCGCGGCGACCCTCATCTGGGCCTATCGCCGCCAGGAGGTTGCCCGCGTCCACGAGCGGGCCGAGGGCGAGTTGCGCAAGCTCAACCGCGCGCTCCTCACCACCAGCGAGTGCACGCAAGCCATGGTGCGCGCCCGCGAGGAGGTGGCGCTGGTCCAGCGCGTCTGCCAGATTCTCGTCGAGGCCGGCGGATACCGGATGGCGTGGGTGGGCTACGCCGAGCGGGACGAGGCCAGGAGCGTGCGGCCCGTGGGATCCGCGGGATTCGAGACCGGATACCTGGAACACGCGGTGATCACCTGGGCCGAGGATGAACTGGGACGAGGACCGGCAGGTCTCGCCATCCGCACGGGTCAGGCCTGCATGGCTCACAACATCCATGACGATCCCCAATTCGCTCCCTGGCGCGAGGATGCCATCCGCCTCGGCTACCGGTCCAGCATCGCCCTGCCGCTCATCGAAGACGAAACGGCCTTCGGGGCGCTGATGCTCTATTCGGCGTCGACCGATGCGTTCGAACCCGAGGAAGTCCGGCTGCTGACCGAGCTGGCCCACGATCTGACATATGGCATTCAGGCGTTGCGCACGCGCACCGAACGCACCCGCTCCCAGGAAGACTTGCGTCGCGCGAACGCCTACAACCGGAGCCTCATCGAGGCGAGCCTCGATCCGCTCGTCACCATCAGCCCCGCGGGCAAGGTCACCGACGTCAACACCGCGACGGAAACCGTAACGGGCCTTTCCCGGTCCGCGTTGATTGGGACCGATTTCTCGGACTACTTCACAGATCCCGCCAAGGCCCGGGCGGGCTACCAGCAGGTGTTCCGCGAGGGCCTGGTCCAGGACTTCGCGCTCGAGATCCGTCACCGCGACGGACACCTCACGCCGGTGCTCTACAACGCGACGGTCTACCGCGACCAGTCCGGAGAGGTAATCGGCGTCTTCGCGGCGGCGCGCGACATCACGGAAAAGCAGCGCGCCGAAGAGGAGATTCGCGTGCTCAACGAGAGCCTCGAGCAGCGAGTCCGCGACCGCACGGCCGAGCTCGAGACCGCCAACCGGGAGCTCGAGGCCTTCAGCTACTCGGTCTCGCACGACCTGCGTGCACCGCTGCGCCACATCGACGGGTTCTCCGAGCTGCTGTCCGAAGAGCTGGGGTCGCAGCTCTCCGGCGAGGTCCGCCACTTCCTCGATCGCATCAGGACCGGCACGCGCCTTATGGGACAGCTCATCGACGACCTGCTCGCCCTCTCTCGCGTGGGCAGGAGGGAGCCGAGCCTGCAGATTGCCGGCCTCAGCTCGATCGTCGAGGAGGTCGTGTCCGAGCTGAAGGCCGACATCGCGGGCCGCACGATCACGTGGCAGATCGCCAGGCTGCCCTTCGTCGAATGCGATCCCGCGCTGATGAAGCAGGTGTTCCAGAACCTGATCTCGAATGCCGTCAAGTTCACCCGGACCAGGGAATCCGCGCTCATCGAAGTCGGGACGGTGCGCCAGGACGGCCGCACCGCGGTCTTCGTACGCGACAACGGCGTGGGTTTCAGCATGAAGTTCGCCGGGAAGCTGTTCGGCGTGTTTCAGCGCCTGCACCGGGCCGAGGACTTCGAGGGCACCGGCGTGGGGCTCGCGACCGTGCAGCGGATCGTCCGGAAACACCACGGCGAGGTGTGGGCGGAAGCCGAGCTCGACCGGGGCGCGACGTTCTATTTCACGCTGGGCGCCGGATCGGCCCCGTCGGGCGCGCCTCCAGGAGATCCCTCATGACATCAGAAGTCGAAGTGGAAATCCTCCTCGTGGAAGACAATGCGGCCGACGTGGAACTGACCCTGCGCGCCCTTCGCAAGGAGAAGCTGGCCAACCGCATCGAAGTCGTCGGCGACGGCGAAGAGGCGCTGGAGTTCCTGTTCTGCCGCGGCCGGTTCTCAGGGCGCAGCTTCGAACACCCGCCCCGCCTGGTGCTCCTCGACCTGAAGCTCCCCAAGGTCGACGGCCTCGAGGTCCTGCGCGCGGTCAAGGCGGATCCGCGAACGCGTCCCATCCCGGTTGTCATCCTGACCGCCTCGAAGGAGGAGCGGGACATGGTCGACGGCTACCAGATGGGCGTCAACTCGTACATCCAGAAGCCGGTCGACTTCGAGAGCTTCCGGGCGATCGTGAAACAGCTCGGGCTCTTCTGGCTGGTCGTCAACCAGCCTCCGCCCTCCGCCGCGTATCGCGCCAGCTGAGGGAGCCTGACCATGGGATACCTCACGAGTCCGCTCGAAACAGACCGCCGGCCGTTGCGCGTGCTGATCGTCGAGGACGAACCGGCCGACGTCGAACTGATGGCTGCCGCGCTCAAGCGGGCCCGCTACGTGGTGAGCTTCGACGCGGTGGATGAGCCGGCCAGCTTCGAGCGCGCCCTCGCGCGGAGCGGCTACGACGTCATCCTGTGCGATCACAACCTGCGTTCCTGGTACGGGCTCGAAGCCCTGGAAATCCTCCAAAAGGCCCAGCTCGACATCCCCTTCATCGTCGTCACCGCGACGCTCGGCGACGAGGCGGCGGTCGAATACATCAAGCAGGGCGCGGCGGACTACGTCCTGAAGAACCGCCTCGAACGGCTGCCCGTGGCGGTCCGCCAGGCGTTGCTGGACAAGGCGCATCGCGACGAAGCCGCGCAACTCTACGAGGAAGTCCTGGCCAGCAGGCGCGAGTGGGAGCTGACCTTCGACAGCGTCCCCGATCCGGTGCTGCTCCTCAACAAGGGCGCAGAGATTCTCCGGTGCAACCGCGCCGTGGCCGGCCTGGCGGAGCGGGGGGTGTCGGAGCTGGTCGGCCAGTCGTGCCAGCGGGTCCTGCAGTGCCATCCCGGCGCTCCCGAACGATGCCCTCACGTCCGGGCGCTCGAGTCGGGCCGCTTCTCACGCCGCGACGACCTCCTGACGCTCGAGGAACGCGTGTTCGAATGCACGGCCAATCCGATGCGCGGTCCGGGTGGCAACCTGGTCGGTACCGCCGTGGTCCTGCACGACCTGACCGAGCGCGTCAGATCCGAGCAGGCGCTGCGCGAGAGCGAGGAGCGCTTCCGGCAGCTCGCGGAGAACCTGGAAGAGGTGTTCTACACCCAGGACGCGGCGAGACCGGGCATCGATTACGTCAGCCCGGCGTACGAGCGCGTCTGGGGACGCACGTGCGAGAGCCTCTACTCGGATCCGGATTCCTGGCTGGACGCCATCCATCCCGAGGACGTGGCCCGCGTGCGGACGCTCTTCGGGGAGACGCTTCGAGACGGGACACCGATGAACTGCGAGTGCCGGATCCGGCGGCCCGACGGGACCGAGCGCTGGATCTGGGATCGCGCCTTCTCGGTCAGGGACGAGCAGGGGAAACCGCGGCGCGTCGTCGGGTTCGCCAGTGACATCACCGCGCGCAAGCACGCCGAGGATCAATTGCGCCAGGCCGCCAAGATGGAAGCGATCGGCCGGCTGGCCGGAGGCGTGGCCCACGACTTCAACAACTTGCTGACCGTCATCGGGGGCAACGCCCGGATCATCCTCGAGCACGTTCCGGCCGAGCACCCCGATCGGCCGCTGCTCGAGGAAGTGATCGAGGGCGGAGACCGCGCCGCGGCGCTGACGAGACAGCTGCTCGCCTTCAGCCGGAGACAGGTGCTCGCGCCGCAGCCGATCGACCTCAACGAGATCGTCCTCACCACGGGCAACCTGCTCCGACGGTTGATCGGAGAAGACATCGAGCTGGTCCTCCTCCCCGGATCCGGGCTGGGCCGGGTGCTCGCGGACCCGGGCCAGATCGAGCAGGTCCTGTTGAACCTGGCCGTCAACGCGCGTGACGCCATGCCGGCCGGCGGCCGGCTGATCATCGAAACCGCCAATGCGAGCGTCGAGGCGGAGGACGCCGTCCGGCACGCCGAGCTCGCCCCGGGCGCCTACGTGATGCTCGGCGTCAGCGATACGGGCGTGGGCATGAACCGTGCGACACGGGCGCACATCTTCGAGCCGTTCTTCACCACCAAGGCCCCGGGCAAGGGCACGGGCCTTGGCCTGGCGACCGTGTACGGAATCGTGAAACAGACTGGCGGCGAGATCTCCGTCTACAGCGAGCCCGGTCTCGGAGCAACCTTCAAGATCTATCTGCCACGAATCGAAGAGCCTGCCGGCCGCGCGACAGAAACGAGGACCGACGGGCCGGTGGCAAACGGCACGGAGACGATTCTGGTCGTCGAGGACGAAGATGGCGTCCGACACGTCGCGCGGAGAGTCCTCGAGGCCAGGGGCTACACGGTCGTCGAAGCCACATGCGGGGAAGAGGCCATCGCCGCCGTGCACGCCCAAACCGGGACGATCGACCTGATGCTGACCGACGTGGTCATGCCGGGGATGAGCGGGCCCGAGCTCGCCAGCCGCCTCAAGGGCGAGTTCCCGCGGATGAAGGTGCTCATCGTCTCCGGCTATACCCAGGGCGCGATCATGGACCAGGCGGCGCAGGCCATCGGCTCGGGCTTTCTCCAGAAGCCCTTCAATCCAACGAGCCTGGCGCGCAAGGTCCGCGAAGTGCTGGACGGGCCGCACCGCTGAGCCTCTTGCCAGCTGCGCAATGGAGAAATTGTATCGGGGCGAACACGCTGAAACCTACGCCCTGTCCTCGCTTTACGTGGTCACAGACTGCACGGAAGCCGGGACCGAAAATAATCTGTGCAATCGGGCTTGCCCAGCCGGGTCCGGACGCGCATGATCGATGGAACAAGCCGCGTTTCCCGCGGTAAAGGCCAGCGATCTCAGTCGCGTATCGCGGGAATTACACTAGGGGGCCGGAAGAGCTCCGGATGGGTCACCCGAGTCGTTCCGCGTTCTTCGTTGAATTTTCCAACGGCTTCGCCCGCAGTGTCCCTCACTATCTCTGGCGGGTTTGTATCATTTCGGTCACAACTGCCGCCCTGGCCACGGCGCTCCGGCTCTGGCCGCTGGACGCGCTCGGCGTCCGCAATACCTGGCTGACCTTCTATCCGTCCGTGATGGTCGCCGCCCTCTACGGCGGCTTCTGGGCCGGTCTGCTCGGCAGCATCTGCTCCGTGTTGTCCGTGCTCTTCGTGCTGCCGGCCTTCGTTCATCGACAACTCGTCTCGGATCCTGGTGGCTGGATCGGCCTGGGCGTCTTCTTCGCCACCAGCGTGATGGTGGCGGCCCTCGGGGAGGCGATGTGGGGGGCGCACGAACGGGAGCAGAAGGCAGAGGAGGAGCGCAACCGGTTCTTCTCGCTCTCGCCGGAACTGTTGTGCATCGCGAAGTCGGACGGCTACTTCAAGCGGGTCAATCCGGCGTTCGCGGAAGCGCTCGGGTGGAGCGAGGAGGAACTGCTGGCCCGGCCGTTCCTCGACTTCGTCCACCCCGACGATCACGCGGCGACCCTCGCCGAAGTCGAAAAGCAGGTGACCGCGGGCCAGAAGGTCCTTGGCTTCGTGAACCGGTACCGCCACAAGGATGGTTCCTGGCGGTGGCTCTCCTGGAAATCGGCCGGTGCGCCCGACGGGTCCATGTACGCCGTCGCCCGCGACATCACCGATGGCCTGCGGGCGGAAGCGGCGATGCGCCGGCTGGCGGACATCATCGAGACTTCCGACGACGCGATCCTCAGCAAGGACACGAACGGGATCATCACGAGCTGGAATCGTGGCGCCCGCCGCCTGTTCGGCTATTCAGCGGACGAGATCGTCGGGCGGCCCGTCACGCTGCTCTTTCCGCCCGATCGGATCGGCGAGGAGCGGTTCGCGCGTGAGTGCATCTCGCGCGGGGAGCGTATCGAGCCCTTCGACACGGAGCGCGTGCGGAAGGACGGGACCCTGGTCGACGTGTCGGTCACGGTCTCCCCGCTCAGGGATTCGTCCGGCCGGATCATCGGGGCGTCGAAGATCGTCCGCGACATCACCGCGCGCAAGCAGGCAGAGGCGTGCATCAACGGGCTCAACGAAGACCTGGAGCGCCGGGCGGCCCAGCTCGCCGAGGCGAACGCCGAGCTGGAATCGTTCTCCTATTCCGTGTCGCACGACCTGCGCGCGCCTCTCCGGCACATCCACGGCTACGTCGAGATGCTGCAGCGGGCCGCCAGCGGCCAGCTCTCGGAGAAAGCCCAGCGCTACCTGACGACCATCGCCGAGGCGAGCACCGAGATGGCGCAGCTCATCGATGACCTGCTCGCCTTCTCCCGCATGACCCGGGCCGAGATGAACGCCGCGCGCGTGGACCTGGCCACGCTGGCCGGCGATGCGATCCGGACCCTCGAGAGCGCCAACCCCGGCCGCGACATCGACTGGCGCGTCGAACCGCTGCCGCCGGTCGTCGGTGATCCGGCCATGCTGAAGCAGGTGTTCGCCAACCTGCTCGACAACGCCGTCAAGTACACGCGCCAGCGCGACCGCGCCAGGATCGAGATCGGATGCGCCGGCGAAGAGGACGGGCGTGCGGTCTTCTTCGTCCGCGACAACGGCGCGGGATTCGACATGCAGTACGCGCACAAACTGTTCGGCGTGTTCCAGCGGCTGCATCGCGCGGACGAATACGAGGGAACCGGCATCGGCTTGGCCATTGTCAGGCGGATCGTGGCCCGGCACGGGGGCCGCGTGTGGGCGGACGGCGCCGTCGACCGGGGCGCCACCGTGTACTTCACGCTGGAACGATCGAGGGCGGCGTGAATCCGGCTGACGTTCGGGGAGTTCGTCCACCCCGTTGAGCGCATCGGCCTTCATGTCCTGGGAGCTTCACCGATGACGCGTACGATTCGCGTGCTGCACCTGGAAGACGACCCGTATGACGCCGAGATCATCGCCGAGAAACTCGGCGAGGGCATGCCCTGCGACATCGTCCGGGTCGACAGCAAGGCGGCGTTCGAGGCCGCGCTGGCACGAGAGTCGTTCGATCTCGTGCTGTGCGACTACAACCTTCCCGGCTACAACGGGATAGATGCCGTGACGCTCGTCCGTGAGCATCGGCCGGACCTGCCGGTGCTGGTCATCTCCGGCACGGTGGGCGAGGAGGACGCCGTCGAGTGCCTGCACCTCGGGGCGACCGACTACCTGCTCAAGGACCGGCTCGATCGCCTGGCGCCAGCCGCGCAGCGGGCGCTCGAGGAGGCCGAGGAGCGACAGAAGCGCCGCGAGGCCGAGGCTGCGCTGCGAGCGAGCGAGGAGCGCTACCGCCTGCTCATGGACATGGCGCCGGATGCCATCCTGATTTTCGACGCGCACGGCCGCATCCAGATGGTGAACATGACCGCCGAACGGCTGTTCGGGTTCGACCGTGCGGAACTCGGCAGCTCGCCCGTCGAATCGCTCGTGCCTGGCGTGCTTCAACGGGTGCGGGATCCGCAGCGCCAGGACGGCCAGCCGGCCATGCCGATTCCTCAGGCGGGTGTGAATCTCGACATGGTGGCGCGGCGCCGTGACGGGACGGAAATCCCGGTCGAAATCAGCTACGGCGCCTCGGACATCGCGGGCGAGCACCTCGTCATCTGCGTGATTCGGGACATCACCGTGCGGAGAAACCTGGAGGGCCAGCTCCGTCAGGCCCAGCGGGTCGAGAGCCTGGGCCAGCTCGCGGGCGGCGTCGCCCACGACTTCAACAACCTCCTGACCGTCATCAACGGCATGTCGGATCTGCTTCTCGGCGAGGTCGAGGAGAACAGCCGGGTCTTCGAGGACGTCAAGGAGATCCGCAATGCGGGCGAACGGGCCGCCGCGCTGACCAGGCAGCTGCTCGCCTTCAGCCGCCAGCAGGTGCTCGAGCCCCGGGTGATCACGTTCAACACCGTGATCACGGACATGGAAGGCCTGCTCCGCCGCGTGATCGGCGAAGACATCGACATGGCGATCTCGCTCGCGCCGGATCCGGGCTTCGTCAAGGCGGATCCCGGCCAGATCGAGCAGGTGATCACCAACCTCGCCGTGAACGCGCGGGACGCCATGCCAAAGGGCGGCCAGCTGACCCTCGGGACCGAGAAGGTCGAGATCGACGAGCACTACGCCCGCCAGCACGCCGGAGGCGTGCGCCCGGGTCCCTACGCGGTGCTGACGGTCAGCGACTCGGGAACCGGGATCGACGAGCCGACGCGATCCCGGATCTTCGAGCCGTTCTTCACGACCAAGGGCCAGGGCAAGGGCACCGGGCTCGGGCTGTCGACCGTCTACGGGATTGTCAAGCAGAGCGAGGGATTCATCTGGGTCTACAGCGAGATCGGCAAAGGAACCACCTTCAAGATTCTCCTGCCGCGCGTCGCCGGCGACGCGGAGCCGGCCCGGTCCGCGCCGAACCTGAAGCCCACGTCGGGCACCGAGACGATCCTCCTCGTCGAGGACAACGAGGGACTGCGCGAGGTCGCCACCAGGTTTCTCGAAGCGGCCGGCTACACGGTGCTCCCGGCGTCGAGCGGCGAGGAGGCGCTCGGCCTGCTCGAACGCGGCGGGCAGGTCGTGCACCTCATGGTGACCGACGTGGTGATGCCCGGCATCAGCGGGCGGAGCCTCGCCGAGCAGATCGCGCAGACTCGACCGGCGATGAAGGTGCTCTACGTGTCGGGGTATGCCGCGGATGCGATCGTGCGGCGGGGAGTGCTCGAAGGCCACGCCCCGTTCCTGACCAAGCCGTTCGCCGCCGCAGAGTTGTGCCGCAAGGTCCGGGAAGTGCTCGACTCGTGACCGGCCCTAACGGCCCATCAGCCTCCTGACCTGGCCGAGTGCCCGGCCGATCTCGGCAATCGCCTCCGGCTCTCCGGCCGAGGTCGCCGCGGTGAGCGCCCGCTCGAGGAGGGGCAGCGCCACACCTGGCCGGCCCGCCCGCGCGTAGGCCGACGCCGCAAGATAGAGAATCCCGGCCGAGTCTGGAGCCAGACCTGCCGCGTCCCGGTACTGGGAGAGTCCGTCCTCGATCCTTCCCGATTCGCACAGCCATTTTCCGAATGCGAGCCGCACGTTCGGGTTGTCCGGCATCAGTCTCACGGCGTCGTCGAAATGCCGGAACGCATCCGCCAGCTCGCCGGCGTCCGCGAGCGAGGTCGCCAGGTTCGCGTGCGCCTCGCCGTATTCGGAGTCGATCGCGATGGCATTTAGAAACTCCACGATCGCGCCCTTCCCGTCCCCGGCCTGCTGCAGGGCGACCCCGAGGTTGTTGTGCGGGGCGGCGGTCGAGGGGGCGAGCGCCACGGCCCGGCGGTGCTCGGGGATCGCTTCGCGGGGTCGCCCAATCTCGGTGAGTGCGAGCCCGAGGTTCGAGTGGATTTCTACCGACTCCGGCGCCAGCCTGGCCGCCTCGGTGAACTGCTCCACGGCGGCGGCGAGCTTGCCCTCGGATCGCAACAGCATTCCCAGCGCGCTGTGCGCTTCGGCGAAGTCCGGCCGCAGCCGGATCGCCTCGGCGAGTTCCTGCCGCTCGCTCTCGGGCTGGCCCATCTGGTGATACGCGACGGCCAGGCTCGCGTGCGCAGCGGAATCGGTAGGGTCGGATGCCGTTGCCTTGAGCAGGAACCTTACCGCCTCGGCCGGCCGTTCCCCCCGCAGCATCAGCATTCCCAGGTTCAGGTAGGTCTTGTCGTGCACGACGTGCATCGGCACGTTGGCGACAATCGCCATGACCGCAGCCGCTCCGAGTCCAGGCAGCCACCATCCCGTCCCGCCCTCCGCCGTCCCGTGCTCCATTCCGGCGCGAGCGGCGCGGCGCGGGGTGCCTCTGGACTTCGCGCGGCCTTTCCGATTCGCCCGGCGTTCGGCGACGATCGCGACGAGCGAAGCGATCCCCGCGGCGGCGAACAGCAGCGCGATCGGCACGGCCGGATGGCGGTAACGGGCGACGACGTAGAACAGCACGACGGAGAGCAGGAGGCCGGCGAGAAGCGCATGCAGGATGAGCAACCGGCGCCACTCCTTGCGCCAGGTCCACGCGCCGAGAATTGCCAGCGGCAGCACCACGCCGAGATTCAGCCATCTCAGCGCTCGAAGCACCCACGAATAGTCCGCGTGGGCTTCGAGCGACTCGGTGTCCGGAAGCTCGGCGGCGTTAACCGAGAGCAACGCCTTCTTCGCCATCAATGCCAGCCACGAGCCGGGGTGACTCCGGATGTCGGCGAGCGCCCTGCCGAACCAGTAGTTCGACACGCCGGAGGGCGACAATGCCCGGCCCGATGCCTCCGAGGCCAGCCTCGTGGCGTCCTCACGCTCGACCTCGGCGTCCCCGCGATCGCCGGCGAGCGCCTCGTAGCTTCCTGACGCGTTCGTGCGATTGCCGATGTAGAAGTTGGGGCCGAACTGCGAAGTCGAAAGCAGGAACTCTCCCCCGACGCGCGCGTTGCGGAGGCCGACGGGCAGGAGGACGACGAGCGAAGCGGCGAGAAACGAGCCGGTCCACCAGAACCTCCGCCGGACCGGCACGTCTCGAAACCCGAACAGGAGCCACGCCGCAACCACCGGATACAGGACGCGCGCGTTCTCCCGGTTGAGCGTCAGCGCGGCTGCGACGACCCCCGCCGCCGCAAGCCATCGCCATGCTTCGTCTCGCTTCGAATTCCCCGAGCAGCGCGAGGCTCAGCGCGACGAAGAAGATGTCGAGTGACGACTTCTGGATGAGACCATCGAAGAAGATAGCGGCGGGATAGATCGCGAGGAGGCCCGAGGCGAGGATCCCGACCCGATCGTTGAAGAATCGGCGGCCCGCCATCCCGAGGAGCGCGCACGAGACGGCGCCGACGACCGACTGGATGATCCGAATCGAATCCAGGCTGTGGCCCAACAACCGGAAGACGATCGCGAGGGAGTAGGGATAGAGCGGCGCCTGGTAGAAGATCTCCTTCCCCAACCAGTCGCCCCCGGCAATCTGCCGCGCCCACGTGTCGTAGACGAGAGAATCGCCCATCAGCGCGGAAGCGAACGGGCTCCCGGAGAGAAAACCGAGGTGCAGCAGCCGCAGCGCAAGGGCCAGCGCGGCCGCACCGCCGAGCAGGACGGCGAACGGGACCCTCCGGTCGGGCTTCACGGTTTCGAACGCCCGGGCTTCGAGCGCGCGCCACGGCCCTGCACGCCGGCGAGCGCGCCTTCAATCAGCCGGTACGCGGCCCCGAGGGAAACGCGATCCTTGTCGCGCTCGCCGAAGGGCGTCGAGGCGATTCCAAGCGCCGCGGTCTTCGGGTGCCGGAACATCGCCGTCAACGCGGCCGCGAGCTCGACGCTCGTCGGACCTTCGGGCGCGGTCAACGGGTGGCCCGCCACTTCCGACGGGTCGAGCACGTCCATGTCGATGTGCACGTAGATGACGTCGGTCAGAGCGGCCAGGCGCTCGATCTGGTGGCCGACGGCCTCGGGACGCCGCCTCAGATCGTCCACCGTCAGCATCTCGCACTGCGATCGGTCGAGCAGTTCCTGTTCGAGCGGATCGACGTCCCGCAGGCCGGCCATGACGATGTATCGCGTGGGCAGCGCGGGATCGAGACCGGCCGTCACGCGGTGGCGCGTCAGGCACATGCCGGAGGCGATCGCGACGGGCATGCCGCCGAGCATTCCGCTCAGTGTCGTCTCCGGCGTATTGAAGTCGGCGTGCGCGTCGATCCAGACGAGGCCCACGCGGCGGGGCTTGACGCCGGCCAGCCCGGCCATCGCGCGCCCGCGATCGCCCAGCGCCGCGGGGTCCGGACGCTGGAGGCCCGCGAGCATGCCGAGCAGATCCGAGCAGTTCGTGAGGAGCCCGACGGTCAGGTCCGAGCCGGCCGCCGCCGCGACGAGCCGGCCGAGGTGACGGCTCTCGAGCGCCGTCTTGTTCCAGGCCCCGTACTGCCGATCCTCGTCAGGAGTGAGCTGGACGACGGTGGAACTGACAATGGTGGCGCCCTTCTCGGCAAGGCGCGTCTTGAGGCCCTCGCGCTCGAGGATGGCCGGCCCCTCGGACCGGTTGCGCACGAGGCTGACCGTCACGCGGGACACCGACTGGCCGGCAGCGGACGCGACCGCGGCGGCGATGAGCAGCGCAGCGAAGGGAAGAGTGTGGGACATCGGCACCTCGGATGGTCTCGCCGACATTATTGGCGGATGACGACCCGAATGCCAACCTCGCGTCCTTCCTTGCGGAGCTCCACGGTCGTCGTTTGCTGCGCCGAGATCTTCACGCGGGGCACGTCGATCGGTTTTTCGGCGCGCACACGCACGGTGTAGACGCCTTCCGGCACGTCCGCCGGAGCCTGACCGGCGACGCCCACGGCGACTTTCGCCTCGGCCGCATCGAGGACCTCGAAGGGCACCGCCAGCGATTGCTCGATCGCCGACTTCAGCGTTTGTGCGTCCTTCGCCTCGACGAACTGGCCCTTCGTCTGCTCCGCCAGCCGGCGAAGTTCCGCCTTGAGGGCGGCGTCGGCCAGCGCGAATCCGACGATGTTCAGCTTCACCTTGACGCCCTGTGACTCGAGCCATGAGATGGCTTCGGACGGGTTTCCGCCGCACTCTTCCTTGCCGTCCGTGACGAGCACGATCATCTTCTCGCCGGGCGACTGGCCCACGTCGCGAGCCACCTGGCGGAGCGAATACGCGATCGGCGTCGTCCCGAGCGCCTGCACGGACCCGATGCGCGAGAGCAGCCTCGGCCGGTCGAGCGCCGCGAACGGAAAGACGAGCTCGGAGTCCTCGCACGCGCCCTTGAGCCCTTCACGGATTCGATGGCCGTACACGCGGAGCGCCACGTGCATGTCATCGGGAAGCTGCCTGACGACGTCCGAGAGCACCGATTTCGCCGTGTCGATCATCCTCCGGCCGCCGATGGCGCGCTTCATCGACCCGGACGCATCGAGAATCAGCTCGATTTGCGCCGGCGCAGCGATCGACGTGATGCGCTCGCCGGTCGCGCGCACCTCGACCCGACCGGCGGCCTTTGACCGGGTGACGCTGAGGCGGTAGGTGCAGGTGCGGTTGAGCTCTTCCGAGATGTCCGTGTAGAAGCGCGCCAGCTCGGCGCTGCTCTTCGTGAAGTACGACCGGCCGTTGGTCGCCTCCGCGATGTAAGTGAGCAGCCGCCGCGCGCTCGCGGCGAGTTTCGTGCTGTAGCGATCGATCTCGCCGAGCCCGATGGTGTAGACCCGAATGCTCTTCTCCTGGAGCATCTGCCAGAACCGGCTCCGTTTCAACTGGCTGCCCGCGTCCTCTCCGTCGGTCATGACGAGGATGGCCCGGTTGCCCTGAACGCCCTCGAGCATCGCGGCCGCCTTCGCCACGACGTCGTAGAACGGCGTATGGCCGTCAGCGAAGAACTTGCCGGAGGAGGCCTTCTTCAGGCGGGCCCGGTCGCTCGTGAATTCTGGCAGCAGGACCTCGATGTCGTAGCTGAATCGAACGAGGTTGACTCTTTCCGTGGGCGGAACCGAATCGATGTACCCTTCGACCGCGCGCTGCAGGTCCTTGACGCTCCGCTCCATGCTGCCGCTCGTGTCCCAGACGACGACCACTGATGCAGCGGGCTGCGTGGCGCGGAGGGTGTACTCCCCGGGATCGACCAGCCACGAGAACGACGTGCGTTCGGCCGGCATCCGCGCCGGGTCGAACTGCTTGACGGCGGCGCCCTCCGCGGTCGAGAGCGTCAGGGACGTCCGGATGTTCGGCTGTCCCGACAGATCGACGGTCAGGACGGAGCGACCCGGGCCCGGAACGGTGATCTTGAAGTAGTCGCTCTCGCCGATCGGATCGATCTTTCCCTGAATCGTCGTCCCGAAATCCAGGCGATTGGCCCGTGAAGGATCGTTGTTGTCTTCCTGTTCCGCGGTGATCGGGCCGTTGTCTTGGGTCCCGAGCCTCTGAGTGATTGCCCCGGCGAGCCGGCCCGGCTCCGCCCGCCGCGTCAGCAGCGATTCGTAGCCGGCCTCGGCGCCCTCGAGAATCTGAACTTCGCCGAGGTTGGTGAAGACCTTCGATCCGAAGTTCTCGAGGATGCGCAGCCTCACGAACCGAGCCCGGCGCTGGACGGGGCAGACTTGAGGCGCGCGATCGTCCTTGAGGGTGAATCGTCCGACATCTTCGAACCCCTCCACAGGACTGGTCATCGAGGTCGAGACGGCGACGACTTTCGGCCCGGTCAGCTTCGGATCGGAGGTCGTGAGCACGATCCGATCGACGAGCGCCACCTCATCGTCGCGAAACGCGAACACGAAGTCCTGCGGCAGGTAGTCATCTCCAGAGCGCCACTCCTGGGCCGGATCGCCGTCGATCAGCCGGTGCGCCGTGAAGGTAGCGTAGTCCGAGGTGAACGCGACCAAGGCGCCGCCGAAGGCGAAGTTCGCGAGATTGTGCGGGACGTCCGCGAGAATGGATGGCGCCGATCCGAGGGCCTCGAAGACACCGATTTCCCCGATGATGATCCGGTCGCCGCCGTGATTCGAGAGAATCCGCACCCTGATATAGCGGGCGGGCGCCGGCGGGAAGTCAATCGCGCGCGCGCCCGGCTCCATCGGCAGGTCGGCCGACGCGACCGGAGCGAACCCGTCGGTGGCGCTGGATCGGGAGACCGAGATCTCGACCTGCCTCGGCAGCCGCTTGTCCTCGGTGCGAGTCGAAGCGGTCAGCGTGTCGATGACCACGCGCCCGATGGTGGCCTCGCGCTGCTGATAGAAGGAGAGGACGATCTCCTGCGGGAGCGTCGCGTCCTTGGAAGCCCAGC
The DNA here is from genome assembly GCA_963695795.1 of uncultured Acidobacteriota bacterium. Lineage (GTDB taxonomy): Bacteria > Acidobacteriota > Vicinamibacteria > Vicinamibacterales > JAKQTR01 > CAVOHU01. Next base: position 39,980 of record CAVOHU010000009.1, read on the forward strand.
CGCAGGCCGGCTCGCAGACCATCCCCGCGGTGCCGTCGATGAGATTCGCTGCGGACCATCCCGAGACCGGCGCCCAGCCAGCCTCGTTGGCTTCGGACGTGATGCGCTGGATTCGGCCACCGAGCGCCGAGGCGGCGATGCTGAACCATCGCACCGGCGGCGCCGGCGATGGCTGCCCGGATGAAGACTCCGTCGCGGCGGATCCTTCCGAGCCGGCCGAGCCTGGAGCAGGCGCTGAGGGCTGGCCGGACTGCTGCGCCGCCCCGGCAGTTGTCGATCCGGCCGACGCCGACGCCCCGGAAGCGCGGCCACTGCTCGCGGCGGAGGTTGCGGACGGTGCTCGCGTCATTCGATACGCCACGAGTCCACCGGCCACCACGATGATGAGCGCGACGACGAGCGCAAGCGCTTTTCTCATCGCGCGTCACCCTCCGGATTTCTGGCCGAACGCGTTGAGCACACCGCCCAGGCCGGTTTGCGTTTTCGCGCCGGGCAGGGTGGGGCAGGTCGGGCACGCACCTGGCTGGGTTGGCGAGGTTGGTGAAACCTCGGGCTTCGGCATGATCTGCGTCCCGCCCGGTCCGGTAGGTGGGTTGGCGCCTCCGGATCCTCCCGGCGTCCACCCCGGTCCTCCCATTGGCCCATCTCCGTGCGGGATGGGATCCTTGAAGTACGGATGGTTCGGGTTGCCGGCCTTCAACGAGTCGCGAAGCGCGTTGATCCACTCGTTGAATTTCGCGCCCTTGTCGAGACCCGTGGCGTCTTTCCACGCCTTCCACGCCTCCAGCTCCTTCTGAACATCAGGCGGCAGCTTGCTCGGATCGAGCTTCGGGCCCGGACTCGGTGCCCACTCTGGTGGAAGTGGAACGCCATCATTCGAACCCCACGGCAGCGGCCCTCGGCCGCCTCCACTTGGAGGGCCACCGGCGCCTGGCGGTGGGCCCCACCCCGGTGGTGGCTCGCCACCCCCCGGTGGCGTGCCTCCGCCGGGCGGCGCACCGCCACCGGGCGGTGGACCTTCGGGCGGCAATCCCGGCTCGGTGTCTCCGATTGGATCCACGTCCGATCCGCCGCCGCCTCTGGAACCTCCCGGCTTCCCCCCTGCCCAGCCACCGACGCCTGCCAGGAGGGCGCCGATGAGTCCGGCGAAGAGCGCTTCGCCCAGGCACGGCACGCCGGCGGCTTGCACGGGCGTGGCGATGAGATCCAGCAGGGCCACGCTCCGATTCCTCGACGACGGATCGCAGGCCCGCGCGATGGGGGCTTCTTTCTCGTTGAACCTGAACATCTGGCACCGGAAGTACTCGAACATGAACGCGAGCCAGAATCCTCCAGCCGCCAGAGTGACGAGGTACTCGACCATTTCCTGACCCCAGCCGCGCCCGCCCATTCCGAGCGTCTGGCCGGTCACGGGGTGCACGCGCCACCAGCCCGAGAACGTCTCGCTCCCGACCGTCACCTGAGCGGATGGCGCGACGACCGAATACCCGGCCCTCAAATCCTCCTCAATCCGGCTGCGGACGTCGTCAGAGACGGCCAGCGAGGCGAGCCTCGAATCACCTGGCGACTGAACCGCTGTCCACTTGCCGGGTTTCGCGTACGCCCATCCGGCGTTCGACGCGTTCGGCCGATTCGAGACCAGGGTCGCTTCGGCGTTCGTGTCGAGCACGCCCTGCTCGAGGCGGATCGCGAACGCGTTGGGGATGAACGGATCGACGCCGATGTCGTTGGCGACGATATCGGTTGCGGAGTACAGGCTCAGACCCGATGAGGACGGCGCGAAGAACGAATGGCGGGTGAGGAGATTGGTCCGTTCGATGTGAATCTGGCTGCCGAATCGGCTCCACTCGAACCGGGCCAACGAGAGTCCGAACAACGACGTGGGCCAGGACGTCATCTTCCGGGCGAGCTGTTCGGCGTGCGCGAAGTCCTCCGGGCCCTCTCCGCGCATGAGCCCGGAGAGGATCTCCCGGTTGGCCAGCACGCTCTGGGCCGCGAGGTGCGTCACGAACTCCGGCGCGAACCGGCAGGCCATCGGGAGCATCTCGGTCTCCCGGATGAGCGCGAGGCCGCGGGTGAGCCTGGCGGCTTCATCGAGCGCGGGCGCCGCGGTCGACCTCGAACCTCGCGCCGCGGGGCCGATGAGGTCGAAGATGGTCCTCCGCCGCTTCTCGGGCCGTTCGCCCGGCGTCCGGATCTCGTATTCGATCCAGGCTGCCGTGAGCGTCTTCGAACCATCCGGCTGTGGCTCGGGCGCGGCCGGCTTCTTCTCGCCGAGCGCTTCGTCCAACGACGTCGCGAATCTCGAGAACGCGCCCCCGAGCGCCGACGCGGGTTCACCCGCAGGTTTGAGATCTCCCGTGTCGAGTATGGCGGATTGCGCCACCTGCCGCGTGCCGATCGTGAGCGCCGGAATCCACTCATGTTGATCGAGGGCCAGGCTTCGGAGCGCCTTCGCCGGGTTCATGTTGGCCGCGACCAGTTTCTTGGGCACCTTCGGAGGGCCGATTCGAAGCACGATCGGCGTGCCCATCACCTCTGCCGGCTGAATCGTGTGCTCGAGCGCCGTGCGCTCGACGAGACGGCCTGCGGCCCACTGCTCCGCGATGACACGAATGGCGACCTCGTGCCTGAGCCCGGCAGGAACGGCGTCGAGCTGAACCGTCTCGTTGGCGCTCGTGAGAGGCACGCTGGACAGCAGCCGCACAAGGATCGAAATCCTGCCACGTGCCATCGCCATCCTGCGCCTGGACCCACCAGTGATCCTGGATCAGATCGAGCGCGTGGCCGATCGCGTCCGGCGCCGGCCGGGCTGACGATCCAACCGCGGCGCCGAGGCGCCTGGCTTCGTCGGGCACGCGATCGCGAAGCGCGGCCAGCTTGCCGGCTCGCGAGTCGACCTGGGCAGCCAGGGTGCGGCGGGTAGAGGTTTCATCAAGGTGGTAATCGGCCGCGATTTTCGCCAGGACGCCGGAGACGGGCCTCGCTCCAGGTGGTCCGATCTGATAACGGGCGAACTCGGACGAGCGCAGGAGGACCGCCGCCTGATCTCTCGAAAGCGATCCGTGCGCGAGACGCACGGTCTTGTGCGCCTGCCGGAGCAGCGTCGCAAGCAGGACCGCGCGATCGAGACTACTTCCGAATCGGTCCATCAACACGCCAACCGGACCTCGCAACAGTCCCCGGTAGGGCGCCCAGAGCGTGGCGTTCTGCACCCACGTGAAGATCCGCCCGGGATCCGATCCGAGCGCAGCGGCCACGTAGGCGGGATCCCATCGATCGCGCGGCGAATCGCGCTCGCCGTCCTCGATGGCGCGCACGCTGTTCGCAAACGCCGCGTCGAGCTGCGCTGGCGAACTCTTCGGCGCGTTCGGGTCGATGCCGAGCTGGCTCGCCAGCGTCTCCCGTTCCGGCGGAGCCGCCGTCCGGCTCGGGCCAATCGGTATGCCGGCAAGAACCGTCGCCAGGCTGGCGAGGATGGCCGTGGTCTTCCAGAACCCGGCGCGGAGCGTCGACGCCGCCGGCCGTCGAAGTCCGGCGCTGACGATCGAGGAGATCAGGCCGACAGGAAGCACCAGGAATCCGCCAAGAACTGCGCCCTGCAGAACCGAGGGAAGCTTCTGCCACAAGCTCTGGCCGCGGAGCATTGCGGCGAGCGGCGTCCCGGCCACCGCTCCGATCGAGAACGCCGCAACCGCGTAGGCGGCGATCAGGCCGACCCCGATTCGCGCAGGAAGCGGCAGCCTGCCGATGCGGAGGAGCACCAATCCGGAGACCGCCACGCCGGCGGCCACGAGCGCGTTCATCACGCGCGGCGTGGTCTGGGCGAAGAGACGCACACCGTTTGTCAGCCCTTCCGGCACCCACGCCGTTGCCGCGACGGCCGCCGCGAGGCCCAGCAGGGCGAAGAGGGCCCGAACCCGCCATCCCGCGCCCGTCCGCCACGTCGCCGCCGTCGCGAGTGCGAAGAGGGCCGCGGCTCCCGCGATCCACCATCGTGCGGGCGCTCCCGCGATGAACGTCTCGATTGCCGCATCGAGAAAGAGCGCGCCGCCGAGCGCCGCGATTGCGATGACCTCGATGCGAGAACCCGATGGGGGCGCGCTCACAGGTGCTGTCGCGCCCGACGGCACGCCGAGTTGGTCGCTCATGTCCCCTCCGATTCAGGGTCGGACCGCCTCTCCGAATCCGCGCCAAGATGCCGAATGTCGTCTCGTCGCAGCCGTGATTCAGCCGTGAGCACGTCATGGTCGAATCCCCTGGCGAGGGGATTCGTCGGGAACTGACGCCGCGCGTCTTGCTACTGGGATGTCCGGATCGGTGGGAGCAAGGTAGACCCGGGTGGCCGCCCCTGTCAACGTGTCCCTGCCGGACCCGCGGGCGGAACCGGTCAAGATCCGCGCGAGCCCGAATGCCGCAAGCGGGGCGATGGCGGCCCCGCGCGCCGCCTCGTCCAACTGGCCGGCGGTATGATGTCCGAGCGCTGGCCACGCCGCGACACATCAACGCGAGCTGAACGTCAATCGCGAGACCGGGACAAGACCATGTCTGCATCGACTCGACGGGAGATCATTTCTGCACTGGCGTGTTCGGGCCTCGGCGTGGCGTCCGGCGCGGTACTCAACGGCCAGACCGTGGCCCGCCGGTCCTCACCGCCACGATCCGGCACCTTTCTCGATCTGGTCCGCCCGCCGGACCGGGCGTCGGTCTACCTCGGGCTGAGAGAACAGGTGCGGCTCGATCGATCTGGCGGAGCGTGGGAAGCGAAGGGGATCCGTGTCAGGACCGAGCCCGGAACGAACGGCCTGAGCGTGTATCTGTCGGCGCCCTCCACGCGTCCGACCCACGTTCACCTCAGGTGGAACCTCTCCGTCGCCGGACACATCGTCGCGCTGGGCGATCACTGGGAACGGAGCTACGGCGACCTGCACTGGAGCGGCCTCGTTCCCGAGCGCGTGATGCCCTGGTATTTCATGACGCGCGACGCGGATTCGCTTCATGGCTACGGCGTGAAGACCGGGGCCGCGTCGCTGGCGTTCTGGCAGCTCGATCCGGCGGGCGCCTCGCTCTGGCTGATTGTCGGCAATGGCGGTGCGGGAGTCGAACTTGGAGGTCGAGAGCTGATGGCGGCGACCATCGTTTCGCGCCGCGGCGATCCGGGCGACGATCCGATGCACGCGGCTCGAGCGTTCTGCCGGATGATGTGCGGCGCGCCACGCCCGGTCCCGTCCGTGATCTGCGGGAGCAACGACTGGTACTACGCGTACGGGAAGAACACGGCCGAGCAGATCCTCCGCGACGCGGACTTGATGTCGTCGGTCGCCCCGCCGGCTGGAGATCGGCCCTTCACCATCATCGACGATGGCTGGCAAAACCGGAACGCGTTCCCGGACATGCCCGGCCTCGCCCTGGCCATTCGAGACCGCCACGTGCGCCCGGGACTGTGGTTAAGGCCGCTGCAAGCGCCCCAGGACGCTCCACCGGATCTGCTCTTGCCAAAGGGGCGGTTCCGCGCGAATCGGAACGCGACGCTTGCGTACGACCCGACCGTTCCCGATGCGCTCGAGGCGGTTCTCGCCAAAGTCCAGCAAGCCGTCGGCTGGGGCTACGAGCTCGTGAAGCACGATTACTCCACCTACGAGATCTTCGGGCAATGGGGCTTCGAGATGAGGGGGCAGCCCGCGCTGCCCGGCTGGTCATTCCGCGATCGGAGCCGGACGAGCGCGGAGATCGTCCGGGACTTCTATGCGGCCATCAGGCGAGCGGCCGGTGAGCAGACCATCCTGATCGGCTGCAACACCATCGGGCACCTGGCAGCGGGGCTCGTCGAGGTGCAGCGGACTGGCGACGACACGAGCGGCCGGAGCTGGGAACGCACGAGGCGCATGGGCGTGAACACGCTGGCGTGCCGCCTGCCGCAGCATCGCGCGTTCTTCGTGCTCGATGCCGACTGCGTCCCGATTACGGCCGCCACGCCGTGGTCCAGCAACAGGCAGTGGCTGGATCTCGTGGCGCATAGCGGCACGGCGCTGTTGGTGTCGCCCGAGCCCGGCGCCGTCGGCGACGAGCAGCGGGCCGCCCTTCGCGAGGCGTTTCAGCTCGCGCACGCGGCCGGGGATGAGTCGCGCCCGGTCGACTGGTTCTCCTCGACGACGCCGGGCATCTGGGAGTTCTCCGGCCGCCGCGGGCCGGCCCGCACTAGAAGGACCTACGACTGGTACGATCAATCGGGCGCCTGGCCGTTCGACATCTGACCGCGTGCCCGCGCGGCTCCCAATGACGCCGGGCGCAAACGAATCATCGCGCGCGGATCAGCGGTCGTCGCGCGGAACGCGCACGCAGAGCAAGACCGCGGCAACGAGCGCCACGCTGCCCGACCCGCAGAACGCCGCGACGCTGCCGAATCGATCCCAGATCACGCCGAACGTCGTGCTCGCGGCGAGCGCGGAGAGCCCGATGAGCATGTTGTAGGCGCCGAAGGCGCGCCCCTTGCCCTGTCCGGCGGCGAGTTCGGCGACCAGCGCCTTCTCCGGTCCCTCGACCAGCCCATGCGTGAGGCCGTAGAACGCGGACAGGACGAGCAACACCGGTATCGTCTCCGCGAAACCAACAGCCGACCAGGTCATTGCGTACACGATCCATCCGAGCGCGAGCGCGTTGCGCCGGCCGTACCGATCCGCGAGGCGTCCGCCGGTCGTGGCCGTGCTCGCCTTGATCAGGTGCAATCCCAGCCACAGGAGCGGCGCCAGAATCGGAGAGCCGCCGAGGCGCGCCACCTTCACCAGCACGAACGCGTCGGTCGCGTTGGCGAACGCGAAGAGGACGATGGGCAGAAGCGCCCGTTTGAGCGCCGGCGGGAGGGTTTCCGTACCGGCAGCGGCTGCGGGCGGAGGCGCGGGCCTCGACGGCTCGTGTGTCGCTGCGAGCGCGATCATCGCGAAGACCCCCGGCACCGCCGCCCACAGGAAGACCGTCCGCATCTCGTCCGCGCCCGCGGCTCCGCCACGGGATGTCAGCCACCAGAGAAGGCCCGCGCCGAAGAGCGTTCCGATCGCCGCGCCCGCGTGGTCCATCGCGTGGTGAAACCCGTAGGCCCGCGCGCGGATCGCCGGATCGGTCACGTGCGCGATGAGCGCATCGCGCGGGCTGCTTCGGATGCCTTTGCCGACGCGGTCGCCGATCCGGATGGCCAGCACGTGCCAGGGCGCGAGCGCGAACGCCACGAGCGGGCGGACGAGCGTCGAGATTCCATACCCGGCGAGGACGAGCGGCTTCAGCCGCGCGCGCCGATCGGCGACGAGCCCTGTAAGGTATTTGAGGATGTTCGAAACGAGATTCGCGGCGCCTTCGACGAGGCCGATGAAGGCGTTTGACGCGCCGAGCGTCGTCAGGAACGCGGGCAGCAGCGGAAAGATAGCCTCGCTCGAGACGTCGGTGAACAGGCTGACCAGCCCGAGTCCGACGACCGTCCGGGGAAGGGCGGGGGATGTCGCGCGGCGCATCTACAGGACCGATCGGGTCGACGGGGACACGCCTCAGTATCCGCGCGCGAACGAAACTGTCAAGCCGATCGGCTCTAGATCGGCTCCGGATCCGCTCCGGGATGCGAGGAGCCGTGTCCAGGAGGTCGTGCATCCGGTCTCCGACTAACTCCACCCGAACCTGGAGCGCGGGCCCATTCGCGGCCGGCGCACCAGGCGGGATTCGACTGCCGGCTTGCCGGCCTTGGAAATCAGCTCTCTCGGCGTTACGATAGGCCGCCGCCTTGGGGTCTCCTCTCCGGAGGCTGACCTGGTCTCGTCACCACCGTCGTGCCCAGGGAGTTCCGAGTGAACCACACCGGCCCACACCACGGCTAGGTCGAGACCATGGCGCTCCCAAGTGGCACTCGGTTCGGCCCGTACGAGATACGCGACCTTCTCGGTGTGGGCGGCATGGGTGAGGTCTACCGCGCCAGAGACACCCGGCTGGGACGGGAGGTCGCGGTCAAGGTCCTGCCGGCCGGGTTTGCTGCCGATCCCGACAGGCTGCTGCGCTTCGAGCAGGAAGCGCGCACGCTCGCGTCCATCAACCATCCGAACATCGTCACGATCTACTCGGTCGAGCGCCTCGGCGACACCGACTTCCTGACGATGGAGCTGGTCGAGGGGCCGTCGCTCGATGAACGAATCGCCGCCGGGCCGATGCCGCTCGCCGAAGCCGTCGGAATCGCCCGGCAGATGGCCGATGCGCTTGGGGCGGCCCATGCCAAGGGGATCGTCCATCGGGACCTCAAGCCGGCCAACGTCAAGGTCACGACCGGCGGCGCGGTGAAAGTGCTCGATTTCGGACTTGCGAAGAGCATCGTGCCGGCAGGGGCCACCGACGCGTCCCAGCAGGCCACGCTCGCCGCCGGTGCCACCATCGCCGGCACCGTGCTGGGAACGCCGCCCTACATGAGCCCCGAGCAGGCGCGAGGCGAGAGGGTCGACGACCGCGCGGACGCCTGGGCGTACGGCTGCGTGCTGTACGAGATGCTGGCCGGACGGCCGGCGTTCTTCGGGCCCACGACGACGGATGTCCTGGCCGCCATCATCAAGGACGAACCGCGGTGGGACGCGTTGCCGCCATCAACGCCGCCAACTGTACGAGATCTGATCCATCGCTGCCTCGAGAAGGACGCTGGGCAGCGCCTGCATGACATGGCCGGGATCTCGGGCGCGCTCGCGCAACTGGCGACGGGGGCGAGCCGGTCGCGCGACTCGACCGGGACGTCGTTGTCGGCCTCGCCAGCGGGACCTGCTCGGGTTAAACGCCGGCGACGACTGGTTGTCGCCGCGGCGCTCGTCGTGGCGGTGGCGGGGCTCGTTGCGGCCGGTCTCTGGAAGATTGGGTTCGGCGGGCCCGCGGGTCCTTCGATCAGGTCGATCGCCGTGATTCCGCTCACCAACGGCTCGGGAAACCCGGATGATCAGTACTTCGCGGACGGGATGACCGAGGTGCTGATCGCGAATCTGGGGAGCATCGAGGCGCTCAAGGTGATTTCCCGTACCTCGGTGATGGCGTACCGGGGCGGCGGCCAATCCCTGCGCGAGGTCGCCCGGGAATTGAAGGTGGAGTCCATCGTCGAGGGCTCCGCGCTGAGGTCCGGCGACCGCGTGCGGATCACCGTGCAGCTCGTCGACGCCGCCGCCGGGACGATCATCTGGTCGGAGAACTACGAACGCGACCTGCGCGACGTCATCGCGCTGCAGAGCGAAGTCGCGCGTGCCATCGCCGGCAGGATCCGGGCGACGCTGACGCCCGCCGTCGAACAGCGCCTCGCGGCCAAACCAGTCCGTCCCGACGTTTACGAGGACTACCTCAAGGGCCGCTTCTCGCTCTATCAGTCGACACCCGAAGGGCTTGACAAAGCAGAGGAGTTCTTCAACCGTGCGCTGAAGAAGGATCCGGCCTTCGCGCTCGCGCACTCCGGGCTCGCCGACATCAACGTGGTCCGCAACCTATCCGGATTCGCCACGCCCGCAAAAGCCCTCGAACAGGCGAAGATGCACGCGGTACGGGCGCTCGAGCTGGACGACCAGCTGGGCGATGCGCACGCGTCGCTGGCATGGATCAGCTTCCAGAACTGGGACTGGGTCACCGCAGAGAAGGAGTTCCGGCGAGCCCTCGAGCTGAACCCGGGCAACGCCATGGCCCGGATGAACCTCGCACAGTATCTGGCGGCGAGGGGACGAAACGACGAGGCCCTGAGGGAAGGCCAGCGATCTCGTGAGATCGATCCCCTCTCGCTTCCGCTTCACACGGCCTATGCCGCGGTGCTCATCGGTGCCGGCCGGTACGACGACGCCATCGTGGTGTGCCAGGAAGCCCAGCGCGTGGACGCGGGCTTCCCCTGGGCCTACCAGCACCTCTGGCGGGCCTACGCGCTGCAAGGGAAGCTCGAGAAGGCGTTGGCGGCGGCGCGCGCGACGTTCGCGGCCCGGGGTGACACCGGGGTGGTCGGCGCGTTAGGGAAGGGCCAACCTCAGGCGGGGTACGCCGGCGCGATGCGCGAGGCGGCCGAGACGCTGGCGGCCCGCTCGCGCACGCAGTACGTGATGGCCTTCGAAGTGGCTGCCCTGTACGCGCACGCCGGCGAGCTGGAGGCCGCGCTCGACTGGCTGGAACGCGCCTACCGGAACCACGGCGCGATGCTCGAGTATGTCAGGGCATCTCCCGAGTTCAAGGCCCTGGGCACCGATCCCCGATTCCAGGACCTCTTGCGGCGCTTGAACCTCGCGGACAACCCCGTCGCCGGAAGCTCGAGTTGAGCCTCACGCGCGGTGCTCGGCGGCACCGCGATGCGTGTTGCCGCGTTCGCGATGTCACCCGCGGATCAGTTCCCGCCTGAGGACGCCACCACGCTGTGGGTCTGCGTGCCGAGACCCTCGACGGTACACACGGCCGTGTCGCCGGCCCGCATCCACCGCGGATCGGCGCGCTCGATGTTGGTGCCCGCGGGGCTGCCGCCCGAGATGACGTCGCCCGGATGGAGCGTCAGGATGTTCGAGGCATAGTGCACCAGCTCGAAGATGTTGTGCGTCATCCGGCTGGTGTTCGAGTCCTGCATCACTTCGCCGTTCAGCCGGAAGGTGTGCCTGACGTTCCGCGGGTCCTTCACGAACTCCTTCGGCACGATGAACGGCCCGAGCGGACCGAAGGTGTCGTGATTCTTTCCGACGAGCCAGTCCGATCCGCCCATCTTCCGATCCCCGCGGCCTCCCCGGTCGGACACGTCAATCTGGATGGTGTACCCGAAGATGTAGTCGGCGGCGCTGGCGACCGGCACGTGGCTCGCGGGCTTGCCGATGACGAGGTCGAATTCGCACTCGAAGTCGATGCGGTCCCGGCCGGGCGGGATTCGAATGGGATCGTTGGCGCCGATGACCACCGTCGGCGACTTCAGGAACAGGTACGGATTCTCGCGGGAGTCGCCGGGCGCCCGCTCCCAGATTCCAGGAGCGCTCACCGAGGGAGGATTCGGGGGCGCGGCGGGTGCGCCGGTGGCGCGCTGCTGCTGTTGGGCGATGCCCTGCGAGTGCTCCTGGTAGTTGCCCCCGGCGTTGAGGATGAGCGACGGCCTCACGGGCGGGAGAATCCTGAGATCCTTGATGACATGCACGTACGGCGGCGCGGTCGCGGCGCCCGCCACCTCGTTCGCCACGGCGATGATCCGGGCCCGCCACAGAGTGTCGTAGCGATTGATGAGGCCCTGCATGTCGGAGGGCACCCGCAGTTTCGCGTCGCCGGGCCTGGCCTTTTCGAAGGCGGCATTCGCCTGCGAGAGATCGATGACCTGCGTGTCCTTCAGCACCACTCCAAGAAACGCCTGCCCGCCCCGCTCGAACGTGCCGAGCTTGAACGGCTCCCGCGGCGCCGCACCTGGCTGCGCGACGAGCGCGGCGGAGCCTGCCGCGACGCCGGCCGCAACGACAAAAGCGATGAGTACACGTCGCATGCCTGCCTCCTCTTTCAGCCGGAAGGATGAACCGATGCAATCGACGGCAGGGAACGACCCGGGGACGTATCGCCTGCCGCGGCTACCTTCTCGACGGGACTCGGATCGTGGAGCCTTCAGGCCATGGTACGCGGGGGCCGGGTGGAGTCAAGAATTCGAATGTAATGTGATGTAACGAATCGTCGCGGGCGCGGCTGTGGCGGGCGCGCTTGACACCCGCGACGCCCGCCGGGGATACTCGGCGCGTTCGCGGTGCGGGCTCGGGGCCCCCATTACCTTCACAACTCGGCAATCCGGCAGCCTGGAGGCGCGCATGCGTCACCGACCGGCGCTATTGGTGCTCGCGGCTGCGATCGCAGCGGTATGTTCGGCGTCCACCACCTTCGCGCAGGAGCAAACCGGAAGCATCGAGGGTACCGTCCGGGATCCGCAGGGCGCCGTGCTGACAGGGACGAACCTTCGGGCGCTGAGCGTCACGGCCGGATCCGTCCTGCAGGTGACCACCGACGCGAGAGGCCAGTTCCGCTTCGTCTCGCTCGGACCGGGTTACTACGACATCACCGCTTCGGCGACAGGGTTCGAGACGGCCCGCTTCGAGCGCGTGGAAATCCTCCTCGGGCAGATCAAGCGCCTGGACTTCATTCTGACGCTCGCCACCGTCAGGGAGGCTGTCGTCGTCGCGGCGGCATCGCCGCTCGTGGACGTGAAGCAGAGCGCGCGCGGATTCAGCCTCCGCCGGGAGCAGCTCACCGCGCTGCCCCGCGGCCTGGACTACACGAGCGTGCTGCACCTGATGCCCGGCTCCAACGCGGAACCGAAGCTCGGAGGCCTCTCCATCGACGGAGCCAGCGCCGCCGAAAACCGCTTCATCGTCGACGGCATCGACACGACCAACGTGATGACGGGCCTGCCTGGACAGTACGTGAATGTCGACAACGTCGACGAGCTGCAGGTCAAGTCGAGCGGCTACGCGGCGGAGTACGGCGGTTCCACGGGCGGAGTGATCAACGTCCTCACGCGGAGCGGAACCAATGCCTGGCACGGCGACGTGCGGTTCAATCTCGGCGCCGACCGGCTGGACTCCGGACCGCGGCCGACGCTGCGGCGCAATCCGCAGGTATCGACCCTTGCCGAGTACCTCACCTATCCGAAAGACGCCTACACGGCAATTGAACCGGGAGTCAGCCTGGGGGGACCGATTGCGCGCGACCGGGCGTTCATCTATGCGGCCTATCAACCGCTCATCAAGCACATCGAGCGGGGGGTGACCTTCGCGCTCGATGGATCGCAGGGGACCTTCACGCAGGACCTCACGCGGCACCTGATGACGATCAGCCAGACGATGCAGTTCGGGGCGCGGGGGCGAACCAGGGCCTCGTTCAACCTCGGAACGACGCGGACCCGCAACGTGCTGCCCGCGCAGGCGGGTTCGGACTCCCCCGTGAGCAACTTCGGCCCGGTCACCTCCGAACCGGATTGGACGGCGTCGTTTACCGCTGACCTGGCCGTCAGTTCCCGTTTGTCCGTGTCGGGGCGGGCCGGCTACCTCCACCAGAACATCCACACCGAAGGCATCCGCACGTCTCCCCGGTTCGTCTTCACGTTCTCGAACATCGGCCTGCTCGACGTGCCGGCTTCGCTGCAGCGCGTCACCGCGTTCACCACCGACACCAATAACTACGACTTCGTCAAGGACAGGCTGGGCCGTTTGTCAGCCCAGATCGAAGCGACACTCTACGTGAGCGGGTGGGGCGAACACTCGATCAAGGGGGGTCTGCAGGCGTCGTGGTCCACCAATGACGTCAACCGTGGCCAGAAGGCGAACGTCGTGACACTGGCGTGGAACCGGGCGCTCCAGGGGCTGCGCGGGACCTACGGTTACTACCGGGTCACTTCGAACAGCGTCGACCCTCGACGCGGAACGATCTTCCTCGGCAAGACCGAGGGCCGGGCGCTCGGCCTCTTCGTGCAGGACGCGTGGAATCTCGGCCGGCGTGTGACCGTGAATGCCGGCGTTCGGACCGAACAGGAAACCGTTCCGCGCTACTCCAGGCCCGGCGGCAACGACGCGCCGATTATCCGCTTCGGATTCCGTGACAAGCTGGCGCCGCGGCTCGGCGTGGCCTGGGACGTGCGGGGCGACGGGCGCTTGAAGGTCTACGGGAGCTGGGGCGTCTTCTACGACATCTTCAAGTACAGCCTGTCGACGGCGTTCGGCGGAACCGACACGCAGGGGTGGGCCTTCACGCTGGACACGTATGACTGGCCCGGGCTCGTCGACAATCCAGCGTGCCCGCCGGCCTGCCCGGGCACGAGGATCATCGGCCCGGTCTCGGGCTTTGTCGCTAGCACCGATGCGATCGACCCCTCGCTCGAGCCGATGCGATCGCAGGAAGCGGTCGCGGGCATCGAGTACCAGCTGCGTCCGAACCTGCTCGCCGCGGCCCGCTACGTCCACAAGCAGCTCGACCGCGCCGTCGAAGACATCGGATCGCTCGACGCGAACTTCAACGAGATCTACACGATCGGCAATCCCGGCTTCGGGCGGTCGACGATCGCGTTTCCGGGCGTCGCGCTGCCGCGCGCCGCGCGCGAGTATGACGGTGTGGAAATCGCCGTGCGGCGCCCACCCACGAATCGCTGGGCCTACAGCCTGAGCTACCTCTGGAGCCGGCTCTACGGAAACTATTCGGGGCTGTCGCAGTCAGACGAGAACGGCCGTGTCTCACCCAACGTCGCGCGGCTCTACGACCACTCCCTCATGATGTACGACGAAAAGGGCCGGCCGGTGTACGGAAGGCTGGCCACTGATCGGCCGCACCAGGTGAAGGCCTCGCTCATGTATCTCGCATCGTTCGGGCTGAACGTCGGGATCTTCGGGGCCGTCAGCTCTGGCCTCCCGGTGACGCGCGAGGCCGCGGTGATCCCGCCGAGCTACTATCCGATTCAGTATCTTGGCCGGATGAGCGACGGCCGGACGCCCGTCCTGTCACAGCTCGACACCTACCTGCAGCAGGAGTTTCGCCTCTTCGGCAAGTCGCTCCTCTCGATCGGGGTGACCGTGAGCAACCTCCTGAATCAGTCCGCCGTGACCTCACGCTTTTCGAATGAAACGGAGACGGCCGCCGGGCTGGCGATCAGCGAGGCGGACCTGTATGGCGGTCGCCTGGATTTCCGGCAGCTGTTCGCAACCCAGGCTGTGCCGAAGGACCCGCGGTTCCTGATGGCCAACGCCTACCAGCCGCCGCGCACTGCCCGCGTCATGATCAAGTGGACCTTCTGAATGGACCGGGACCCAGGTCCCACGTTACAGCCGACGGCTTCGCGGGCGCAAGTCGACGCCGCGCGGCGCTCTTCGTCGAGCCGGCCGAGGATGGCGGCGCACGCTGGCGCGCCGTGAAGCGGCCCTAGCTGCCCGCTCCCGTCGGTGCGAACCGTATTACGATCCCCGATCATGAAGACCCTCCGATTCGCGATTGCCCTGTGCGTGACCGCGGCCCTCTCGGCCGCCCAGGAGCCCTCCGTCACGATCCGGGCCGGCGCGCTCGTCAACGGCGCCGGATCGGTCGCGCGCAATGTGTCGATCGTGGTGTCCGGCTCCACGATCACGCAGGTCGCGGCAGCCTCCGGCACGCCGTCGATCGATCTCGGGAGCCTCACGGTCCTGCCGGGGTTCATCGACACGCACGTGCACCTCGGGTGGCACTTCGGGCCCGATGGGCGGTATGCCGTGCGCGAGACGACACCCGCGTCGCAGATGGGCTACGCCATTGAAAACGCGTATCTCACGCTGATGGCGGGATTCACGACCGTCCAGAGCGTCGGCGATCCGGTGGACAAGGACGTCCGCGACGCGATCGCGCGCGGCGTCCTGCCCGGGCCCCGCGTGCTGACGTGCCTGCGCGCGATCACGAACGCGAAGTTGACGGTCGACCAGATTCGCGAGACGGTGCGACAGCTGAAGGCGGAGGGCGCGGACCTCGTCAAGATCTTCGCGTCTCGGAGCATCCGCGACGGGGGAGGGCAGACGCTCAGCAACGAGCAAATCCAGGCGGCGTGCGGCGAGGCGCGGGCCCAAGGGCTGCGGACGCTCGTGCACGCGTACCAGCCCGCGACGATCATCGCGGCGGCCGAGGCCGGCTGCACGAGCATCGAGCACGGCACGCTCGCGGATGCCGCGTCGCTCGCCTCGCTCGCCGCGCACGGCACCTACCTCGATCCGAACATCGGCCTGGTCAAGCAGAACTACCTCGACAACAAGGCGCGGTACGACGGGATCGGCAACTACAACGCGGAGGGCTTTGCCGCGATGGAGAAGGCCATTCCGATCGACCTCGCGATGTTCAAAATGGCGCTCGCCACGCCGAAGCTGCAAATCGTCTTTGGCACCGATGCCGTCGCCGGCGCGCACGGCCGCAACATCGAGGAGCTCATCTACCGGGTGCAACAGGGCGGGCAGGATCCCGCCGCCGCTATCGCGTCGATCACTTCGCTCGCGGCGCGGTCGCTCGGGCTCGAGCGCCGGATCGGGACCATCGCGGACGGAATGGAGGCCGACCTCATCGCCGTCGACGGTGATCCCCTGAAGGACATCACCGCCCTCCGCCGCGTGGTCTTCGTCATGAAGGGCGGGAAGGTCCTCAAGAGCGACTTGACTTCAAGGGCGCCGACGGGAAGAAACTGAGGTCAGGGCCGCAGCCAAGCGGAGGCATCGTTGAAGTTCTGGCACGGCGCAACCTCGAAGACGAAAGCGGACACCGACACCAGCCGGGAACGGCCGCGACCGCCGCGAGCGGCGATCGATTCGGTCGGCGAAGCCGTCACGGCCTGGGAAGGCGTGACCGTGCACGAGCACCAGTTCGGCGGGATCGAGTTCCGGGTCGGCCGCCGCCAGCTCGGTCACCTCCACCGGACATTCGCGGATCTGCCGTTCACGATGCGTGTTCGCGACGAGCTCATCAGCGCCGGACGGGCCAAGCCGCACCACGTGCATCCGGACACGGGATGGGTTTCGGTGCCGATGCGGACCCCTGCCGAGGTGGCCAACGTCATCGATCTGTTCCGCCGGAACTACGAAGGAGCCGTGAAGGCGCGCCGGTGACGCGCGCCCCGCGCCCTCCGAGGCCCCACCGGCGCTATTTC
Source organism: uncultured Acidobacteriota bacterium (assembly GCA_963695795.1). Lineage (GTDB taxonomy): Bacteria > Acidobacteriota > Vicinamibacteria > Vicinamibacterales > JAKQTR01 > CAVOHU01. The sequence continues at coordinate 56,601 of CAVOHU010000009.1, forward strand.
TTCCCGGTCCCCACAATCGTCGGATCGAGGCCCTTCTTCACCTGAGGAACGCCGTCGGTCATCCAGACCGGCGCAGGCGTGTCCTTGAGGTAGTGGTCGAAGAACTGGCGCATCCGGACCTGGAAGTCCTTCTGGTTCTCCTTCTTGGCGAGGTGATGCGGCTCATCGGGATACGAGAGCAGGATCACCTGCTTGCCGAGGCGCCGCGCGGCGGCGTAGAACTCGAGGCCCTGTCCCCAGTCCACCGATCCGTCGGCGGTGCCCTGCAGGATCATGAACGGCGTCTTGATCTTCGTGGCGTTGTGCACGGGCGACTGGCTTTCGTACAGCGCCTTCGCCGACCACGGCGTGACGCCCGCGCCCATCCGGACCTGCCCGACCTCGGTGATGCCCTGCTGGATGTTGCCGCTCGATCGATAGAGCGTGCCGTAGAAGCTCGTCAGGTCGGTCGGCGGCGCCCCGGTCACGACTGCCGCGAACATGTCGGTCTGGGTCACGATGAACGACGACTGGTAGCCGCCCCAGCTGTGGCCTTGCAGCCCGACGTGCGCCGGGTCCGCGTAGCCGAGCTCGATCACTTTCTTCACGGCGCTTCCGACGCAGTCGAGCGCCGACGAGCCGGGCTTCCCGATCTCGTACCGGACGTCCGGCTGCAGCACGAGGTAGCCGTTGCTCGCGTAGGTCGACATGTGCGGCCGGTCGTCGTAAACCGGGAATGAAAACGTGTGGTGCGTGTCGGACATCAGCTCGTAGAAGTAGACGAGCATCGGGTATTTCTTGCCGGGTTCGTACCCGGCCGGCAGCGTGAGAGTGGCCTGCAGCCGCACGCCCCTGCTGTTCTTGTAGTCGACGAGCTTCCTGGTTCCCCACGCGAACGTCTTGAACAGATCGGGTTCGACGTCGGTCACCTGCTTCGGCATCGAGAATCGCTTGTCGGCGGCCCAGTAGTTCGGATACTCGTTGAACGTCTGCTCGACGAACAGGAGCCGGTCGGCGTTCTTCGCCGCGACGGGCTGGCCGATCGACTTGTCGGTCCAGATGAGGGGCGCCGGCGATTGTCCCGGCGCGACTTCCGAGTAGCCCGACCTCTTCGTCCATTCGCCGTAGGCCGAGACGAGCACGGGCTTGCTGAGGTCGATCGGCTCCGCTGCGCCCGCGCCGCCGCGCCCGCCGCCGCCACCGCGCCCGCCGCCTGCGCCTCCGCGGCCGAGCTGCGTCACCCGGTAGCGCACCTCCTGCTTCGCGCCCTCACCCTTCGTCACGCAGGTCGCCGGCCCGCCCGAGAGCGGCAGCGCCCACAGGTCGTACCGGTCGTAGAGCAACGCCGACTTGCCATCGGAGGTGAAGCCGGCGACGCCGTACACAGGCTTCTCGTAGTCGTGGTCGTCCTCGGCATTCACGAAACTCTTGCCGCCGTCGATGACCGTCTTGGTCCCGGTCGCCAGTTCATACGAATACACGCGGCCGCCCTTCAGGTACAGGAACCACTTCCCGTCGGGCGAGAACCCCATCGTCCGCGACAGCCCGGGCTCGATGAGCGTCCGCGCGCCGGTCGCGAGATCCACGCGGTAGATGTCGCTCTTGCTCGCCCCCCACTCGACTTGCCCGCGGTAGGGCGTGTCGAGACGGCCGACCGCCCACCTGAGGTCGTCGGTCGCCGTGACGGTCCGCATATCGTCGTCGGCAATCTGGCGGAATGAGCCTGTCGCGACCTCCACGACGGCGGCCTTCGTCGCACGCCGTTCCTGGTTGAGCTGCACGATCTGGACCGACTGCGGCTCGTCGTCTTTCCAGTGCCACACGTCGACGTTGGCCTGCGGATCGGTCGACGCCGGCTTCTCAGGTTCCTGCTCCTTGAGTCCCACGAGCACTCGCGCGCCGTCGCTGCCCCAGCGCGGCGCGGTGAACTCGCTCACGACCACGCCTGACGGGAACGCCTGGGCCTTGGCGGGATCGAAGGCTGTCGCCTTCATCTGGGGGGTGCCGACGTTGGTCCACAGGAGCAGGACGTTCTCCCGCTGGAGCTTGCCCTTCGGTTTGTCGCCGCGCAACACGGCCAGGTTCGCGCCCTCGGCGCTCCAGGCGAGCTGATCGTAGTCGGCGGTGGCGGCGTCGAGCATCCGCTGCTCGCCGCTCGCGAGCGCCATGACGTAGACGCCGTTGCCCAGCCGCTGCTGGCCGCGCACGGTGTAGGCGAGCTGCTTGCCCGCGTCATCGAAGGCATACGCGCCGACGTTGCCGAGGTAGCGCTGATTGCCCGTCGAGAGGTGGCGCATCAGCACGTCGGTTCCAGGCGCGTTGCTGTCGGAGGGCGCTGCCGCGCCCGCGCCGCCGCGGCCTCCGCGTCCGGCGGCGCCTTCGGCAGCAGGTGCGGCCCCGGCCGCCTGTGGGCGCATGAGCAGCCACTCCCCGTCAGGCGAGAACGCGAAGCTGCCGACCGACGGGTACGTCGTTTTGGTCCCGGTGGCGAGGTCGATCACCTCGAAGGTTCTCGCCGGAGCGGTCTCGGCGGAGGCAGCCGGCGCGCCCTGGGCCGGTGGCGTGCCGCCGCGCCCGCCCGAACCCCGGCCGCCCCGGCCGGTCGAAGCCGGCGGGGCGATGAAGTAACCGGCCGTGCGCGCGTTGTCCGAGAAGACGGCGCCTGTTCCGCGCGGCACCTCGAAGACCTTGTCGCCGTCGAGCGATTTCACGACGAGCGTTCCATCGCCGTCGTTGGGCGTCGCCGTGTAGAGCATCCACTTGCCATCGGACGAGATCGCGGCGCCGGAGATTCGCTTGATCTTGGCGTAGTCATCGAGCGTGATGGGCCGCGGCGCAGCCGACTGCGCGCGCATCAGGAGCGGCATCGCTCCGACGATGAGGACGAGGGCGATCACGAGACGGCGGGTGAGGCGGGACGGCATCATCGATGAGCTCCAGAAGAGGGGTCGGGGCCGGCGCAGCTCCTGCGGCGGGCCGGATCTGACGGATGGTGATGATCGATTATTGACAAGGCCTGGCCTGCGAACCGGCGAAGGATAGCACGGGCCGCGCCGGCGGCGAATGTCTGCTAGAATCGACGTGGCACCACAGGTTGCACAACCAGCGGTCGGAGGACGGGCGTCACGTGCCGCGCGGGCGCGTGTTCCGCCAGTGGTGTCCTCTCTCCGGACGGGCAGCCTCGACTGGAGGGCAAGGATGGCTCACGGCGAAGCGAACTCCCTGGCGCACCACCTCGAGCAGGTCAAGTCGGGCGCCCGGCGATTCGAAAGCGCGTTCCAGAGCGTGGCGCGGATGATCCTGGAGAAACACGGGCAGATCGAGAAGGTCGTCGTCAACGGCAAGACCACCTACGACTTCAAGATCTTCCGCTCCGGATCGAAGCCGGTCATCGGGATGTTCGACGAGATCAACAGCTTCGTCTCGAGCGTGAAGGACGCGGCCGAGGGCGGATCGTCGGGCGAGATGGCGTTCATCCTGGTCGGCGAGCCCGGCAACGGCAAGACGTTCTTCGTCGAGACCCTCTGTTCCCTCTACCGCCGCTTCCTCGCGCAGGAGCCGAACCGCCGCTACACCTTCACCTTCACGAACCTCGACCGGCTCGGGACCTACGGCCGGATCCGCGCGATCGAATCGCAGACCTTCGAGGATCCGATGGTGCTGGCGATGAACCTCTTCCCGGCGCGCCGCGAGAACGTGAACTGGCTGACCGGCCAGATCGGGTTCTCCGACGCGCAGGTCGAGCAGTTCTATCTCCAGTACCGCCCGCTCGGCGCGTGCAGCGACTACATCCTCGGCGACCTGCGGGCCTTCACCGCCGGCGACCCGGCGGCCCTGCTCGACTGCCTCGAGGTGACGCCGGTGTCGCTCAGCGAGAGCCTCGGCACGGTCACCGGCAAGTACTCCGCCAAGGACAAGATCACCTCGTCGGCGGTGGATCTGCTCGGCGACGAATCGATCCAGCGCCTGCTCCACCTCTCCGATCCGAACAACCCGTACCGGTTCGACCTGCGCCGCGGCGCGCTGGCGCGCGTCGCCGGCGGCGGCATCCACTTCAGCGACGAGATCTTCAAGAACAAGAAGGACCTGGTCCAGGTCTACCTGGGCGTGATCCAGAACCGCAACATCGAGATCGACGGCTTCCGCTGGCCGATCGACACGCTGATCATCGCGACGAGCAACAACGCCGAGTTCAACCGCTTCCTCGCCGAGAAGGAAGAGGCGCCCATCGTCGACCGCTGCCGCGTGTGCTACGTCGCGCACAACACGGACTACAAGCTGCAGCACGCGCTGACCGCCTACGCCATCGGCAGCGAATCGAAGACGACGCTGACCAAGGAGCGGCTGCACCAGGATCCGAACCTCAACTACGCCGCCTCGGTGGCCGTGGTGCTGACGCGCCTGCCGCGCTCCGAGAAGCTGACGCCGATCGAGATGATGAAGCTCGCGGCGGGGGAGGTGGCGGGGGAGAAGAGCATCAAGACGCTCGCCGAGGTCATCGACGCGCTCAACCACGAGGCCGACATCACCAAGCGCTACGGCCAGAAAGGCCTCGGCCAGCGGGATCTCGGGCGGGCGCTCCAGATGCTGATGGAGACCTCGGAGACCAACGAGGGCCACTGCATGTACGCCGAGGACATCTTTCGCGCGCTCGAGAGGGTGATCCTCGACTACGTGACCGAGCCGACCGAGCGGGCCAAGTACTTCGAGGACATCAAGACGGGCCGCGGCCTCTACCGCGAGCGGATCATGACCGAGATGTTCAACGCGTACATGGACGAACCGCACGCGATCAAGAAGGACGTGCTGGCCTACGTCAACATGATCATCGGAATCGACGCCGAGAACCTCGGGCCCGACCGGATGTGGAAATACAAGGACCCGCAGACCGGCCTGCTCAGGGCCCTCAAGATCGACGAGCGCTACGTGCAGAGCGTCGAGGAGCGGCTCGGTCTCAAGACGCTCGAACAGCGCGAATCGTTCCGCACCTCCATCCGGAAGATCTACGGCCAGAAGATCAGCATCGACCCCGGCTACGACTTCATGGACAACAAGGACCTGGTCAAGGCCGTGACCGACGTCCGGCTGAAGTCCGACATCGCCGGGGCCGGCAGCCTCATCGGCGCCCTCGCCAACCGGACCAACGAGGAGAACCAGAAGCTCTACGACCGGATGATCGACACCATGCTGGCCAAGCTCGGCTACTGCGGGACCTGCGCGCAGAAGACGATCGAGTACTTCTGCACGCGCATCGACGAGAGCTGACCGGTATGCGATCGGTCGAGGATCTGCTCGAACGCGACGTCCAGCGCGAGAAGGACGGGTTCCCGCGGAAGATCAAGCTCGGGCGCATCGTGCGGCCGGGCCGGCAGGGCAACTCGAAGGTCGTGCTGGTGCCGACGGTCACCGAGGAGAAATTCATCCACGACACGCGGCAGGCCCGCCCGGACCAGCGCGCGCCCTCGGGCGGGTCCGGCAAAGGGGAAGAAGGAGAAATCGTCGGCGAGGAGCCGGTTCACGCCGGCCCCGAGGACGGCTCCGGGGGCGCGGGACAGGGCGGCGATGACGCCCACGAGGTGGAAACCAACGCCTACGCGCTCGGCCGCGTGCTCACGCAGAAGTTCGCGCTGCCGAACCTCAAGGACAGGCGGAAGAAGTGCTACATCAACCAGTACGGGTACGAGCTGACGGACCGGCACAAGCGGTCCGGCCAGGTGCTGGACAAGAAGGCCACGCTCCGGCGCATCCTCGCCACCAACATCGCGCTCGGCCGGGTGCCCGACGTGACCTCCATCGACAGCTCCACGCTGATCGCCGCGCCGGCCGATCACGTGTACCGGACGCTGTCGCGGGAAAAAGAGGCACAGTCGCAGGCGCTCGTGTTCTTCCTCCGCGACTACTCGGGCTCGATGTCCGGCACGCCGACCGAGATCGTCTCGACCCAGCACGTGCTCATCTACAGCTGGCTGACGTTTCAGTACCAGCGGCGGGTCGAGACCCGGTTCATCCTGCACGACACGCAGGCCCGCGAGGTGCCCGATTTCCACACCTACATCACGCTCTCGATCGCGGGCGGGACCCACATCGAGTCCGCGTACCGGATGGTCAACGCGATCGTCGAGGAGGGCGGCCTGGCGCGTGACTACAACATCTACGTGTTCCACGGCACCGACGGCGACGACTGGGACACCGAGGGCCGGGCGACCGTCGCCCAGGTCGAGCGGATGCTCGGCTACACGAACCGGCTGGGCATCACCGTGGCGAAGCCGGACTCGAACGGGTCCTCCGAATCGGTGGTCGAACGCGTGCTCAAGCAGTCGAACCTGCTGACGGAGCGCCGCGACCTCATCCGCATGGACGTGATTCACGGCGAGGTCGACGAGGGCAGGTTGATGGAGGGGATCAGGGCGCTGATTGAGCCGTAGAGACAAGGCCGCAGGCTGCAGGCTACAGGCTACAGGCTACAGGCTACAGGCCGCGTCACGCTGCCCGCCTCAACTCAGTGCCTGAAGCCCGAAGCCTGGAGCCCGCTATCCGAAGGACGCGTATGGAGCTCGTCACCCAGCATACGAAGGCGATCATGGAAGGCTGCAAGCAGCGCGCCCGCGCCGCGGGCCTGGCCTTCAGCGACGAGACGCTCGAGTACATCGTCACCAACCGCGACCTGGTGGAGCTCTCCGCGAAGAGCATGATCCCGACGCTCTACGACTACTGGGTGCACGACGTCGAGACCCTGCGGGACCGCGGGATGTACGAGCTGTACCCTCACAATCCGTACGAGACCGTCATCAACACGCGCCCGGCCATGTCGTTCTACAACGACAACAATCCCGACTGGCTGAACGTGATGATCTTCTACCACGTGCTGGCGCACGTCGATTTCTTCCAGAACAACATCTATTTCGAGCACACGTGGCACGAGGATTTCGCCGGGCAGGCGCTCTCCGACAAGCGGACGATCGCGCTTCTCCGATCCGAGAAGGGGCGATGGGTCGACTACGTCATCGAATTCGCCCGGGGCCTCGACAACCTGGTCGGCTACTACGACACGCTGACTGACTCGGACCACGCGCCCGGCCGGCTCGAGTCGTCGAGACTGAACTACTATTTCGACACGTTCCTCCAGACCGTCCTTTCGGTCCCCATCCACGACTACCTCCGGGAAGTGGATCGCTACAACGCCTGCGCGGCCGAACACGGGTCAGGCGTCGAGGCCGTCTTCCTCACCGACGTGATCCAGGCGCATCCGGAGTTCGAGGCGCTCTACCAGAAGTCGCGGACCCGGGCCTCGCACGGCCGCCGCGACCTGCTGGAGCACATCCTGGACGAGTCCCCGTTCCTTCAGCAGGCCGGCAATCGCTGGATGAAGACCGTCATCGAGATCGTGCGCAAGACCGCGCTCTACTTCCAGCCCCAGATTCGCACGCGGATCCTGAACGAGGGGTGGGCGAGCTACTGGCACGAGAAGCTCTTCCTCGAGGACGACCGGATCAAGGGGCACGAGGTCGGGTATGCGCGCGTCAACGCGGGGGTCACCTCACTCCCGCGGATCGGCCTCAACCCCTACGCGCTCGGCATGCGGCTCCTGACGCACCTCGAGGAGATGGCGGACAAGGGCCGCCTGAGCTACGACTACCAGCGCCTCTCGGACCTGCGCGCGCGCGAGGCGTTCGACAGGCAGACGGGCATGGGGCGCCGCCAGCTCTTCGAGCTGAGGGCCAGGCTGAACGATTTCCTGTTCCTCAACTCGTGCGTCGACCAGGAGTTCGTCGACCGGTACGAGCTGTTCGTCGCGGGCCGGCGCCTGAATTCACAGAAAGGCGTCTGGGAGCACTACGTCCAGAGCCGCAAGGCGTCGGATTACAAGTCGATGCTGCTCGACTCGCTCTACCATCCCCCGCACATCCGCGTGGTCGAGGCGAAGTCGACCGGGGACCGGCTCTACCTCGAGCACCTCTTCGAGGGCAAGCCGCTCGTGCAGGAGTACATCGCGAACACCATGCTGGGCATCGAGTACCTGTGGGGCGCGCCCGTCACGCTCGAGACGAGCGAGGCGCACGCCATCGGTCCGCTGCCGGGCGGCCGGGCGTTCCGCCGCGTGGCGTACACGATGGACCACCGCACGCTCTCGAAGGTGATGCTGTGAGCCACAGGCTGGAACGCGAAGGCGTCAACGGCGTGCTGGACGAGCTCTGCACCCGCATCCGGGACCGCGATCAGCGCTCGCTCGTGCCGTTCCGCGCGCTGCTCGTCATCGCGGCCGAGACGCCGGCGCTCGTCTTCCGGAACATCTTCCAGCGCCTGCACGACATGATCCGGGCCCACGTGGGCGAGGGGGTCAACGAGTATCCGGACGATCCCGAGTCGATCAACTACGTGCACTACGACTGCGGGCGGCTGTTTGTCGAGGGCACCGACACGCCGTTCTTCGCGGACCGGCTCTTCGCGAACCGGTTCATCAACCACATCGCGTCGGTGCGCCAGGGGATGCAGCAGAACCGGATCTACATTTTCGAAGGACCGCACGGCAGCGGCAAGAGCACGTTCCTGAACAACCTGCTCGGGAAGTTCGAGCTCTACACGCGATCGCCGGAGGGCACGAGCTACGAGACGATCTGGCGGCTGGACAAGAAGGACCTCCGGACCGGCGGCGAGGGTGACGCGCACGCGCTGCTCAGCCAGCTGCGCAGCCTGGCCGACGAGTCCGCCCCGGCCGCCCGCCGCATCCAGGCCATCACGGGCCTCGCCTCGCCTTCATCCGAGAGCCTCGAGATCCCGTGCCCGAGCCACGACAACCCGCTGCTCATGATCCCGAAGGACTTCCGGCGGGAGGTGTTCGACCGGCTGCTTCCGAACTCGGAGTTCAAGTACCGCCTCTTCTCGGACAAGCAGTTCGAGTGGGTGTTCCAGAAGACGCCGTGCACGATCTGCACGTCGCTCTTCGACACGCTGCTCGAACGGCTCGAGTCGCCCGCCCGGACGTTCGACATGGTGTTCGCCCGGCCGTACGTGTTCAACCGGCGGCTCGGCCAGGGCATCTCGGTGTTCAACCCCGGCGACCCGGTGTCGAAACCGAGCGTGCTGACCAACCAGCCCGTGCGCGACCAGCTCGGCGCCCTCCTCAAGGACAGCCAGCGGGTCCGCTACCTCTTCTCCCGCTACGCGAGCACGAACGACGGCGTCTACGCCCTGATGGACGTCAAGGGCAACAACCGGGAGCGGTTCGCCAACCTTCACGGGATCATCAGCGAAGGGCTCCACAAGGTCGACGACATCGAGGAGAACGTCAGCTCGCTCTTCCTCGCGCTGCTCAACCCCGAGGACCGGGCGAACATCGAGGCGACGCACTCGTTCGCGGACCGGGTGAGCGTCATCAAGATCCCGTACGTGCTCGACTACAACACCGAGGTGCTGATCTACCGCAACGTGTTCGGCAAGCACGTCGCCAGGAGCTTCCTCCCACGCGTGCTGCAGAACTTCGCGCGGGTGATCATCGCGACGCGGCTGAAAGAGAAGTCCGAGACGCTGCACGACTGGATCCCGGACCCGAAGCGGTACCGGCTCTTCTGCGACCCCGAGCTGCAGCTGCTCAAGATGGACGTCTACTCGGGCGTCATCCCGCCGTGGCTGACCGAGGAGGATCGGCGGTCGTTCAACGCGAAGCGGCGGCGCGCGCTCATCGCGGAGTCCGAATCCGAGGGCGACAAGGGCCTGTCGGGGCGCGACTCGATCAAGATTTTCGGCGAGTTCGTCTCCACCTTCGCCAAGGACGGCGTGCTCGTCACCATGGGCATGCTCTGCCAGTACTTCCGCGACATGCGGAAGGACCTGGGCAAGCTGATCCCGGCCGGGTTCCTCGACGCGCTGACCGGCGCCTACAACTACGCGGTGCTCCAGGAGGTCAAGGAGGCGCTCTACGGCTACAACGAGGAGCGGATCGCCCGCGACATCCAGAACTACATCTTCGCGACCAACTTCGAGCCCGACCGCGTGGAGCGCTGCGTGTACACGGGGGAGCTCGTCGAGATCACCGAGGAGTACTTCGAGTCGATCGAGCGCCGCCTGATCGGCACGACCAACAGCGCGAACCGGCGGAAGGCGTTCCGGGCCGAGACCCAGCAGCAGTTCACCGCCAAGGTCCTGACCCAGGAGATGCTGCTCGAGGGCAAGCCGCTCGTGCAGACCTCCCTCTACGAATCGCTGCACGAGCGATACGTGCACAACCTGAAGGAGAAGGTCCTCGAGCCGTTCCGAAAGAACGACACGTTCCGCAACGCGATCAAGGCCTATGCGACCGAAGAGTTCGGGGCCGTCGACGAGGGCATCCAGGACGAGGTGCAGAGCCTCATGCGCAACCTGGAAGCGAAGTTCGGCTACTCGGAGCTCGGCGCCAAGCAGATCTGCATCTACGTCATCGACCAGGACCTGGCGGAAGCGTACTCGACTGCGTGACAAGAGCACCCCAGGGCTACAGCCTGAAGCCTGACACCCGTGACGCGCCGCGCAGCGTCAAGGCCTGAAGCCTGTAGCCTGAAGCCTGCAGATATCAGATGGCATCCAGCGTCGCCGCCAGCGCCGGATCGGTCAGGAGCTTCCGCGCGAACCTGGTGTATTTCGCGACGATCGACCGGACGGCCATCTGCAGCGTGTAGGCGCGGATCGGCTTCTCGATGAGATACGTGATGTCGCGCGCGAGGCACATCTGCACGATCTCGTCGCTCGCGCTGCCGGTCATGATGATCGCATCCTCGTGCGCCATCGGGAACGTGCGCGAGATCTCCCGCAGCACGTCGAAGCCGGTCTTCGCGTCGATGAGCACGTCCACCACGAACACGGCGACGCCGGTCCGCTGAGCCGCACAGTACGCAATCGCATCGTCCGCGGTGGTGAACGTCCTGACGCGGCCCCACTCGTAGAAGCGCGTGATGATCTCGGACACCACTCCGCACACGGACGGATCATCGTCCACGACGATGACATCCAGACCCGTCGACATGGATGCTCCCTTCGGGCCCCCGATCTGACTGGCAGGAGGATTCCAGCTTACCACCGAGATCAACCCCGGGCGGACCTGGCGCTCGATCGGTCCGCCACCGCTCGGCTCCAGCCCGGCGTGGTCGTCATGGACGTGACGATGCCGAGGATGAGCGGCGTCGAGGCGACGCGGCGCATCGCGTCCGGCGCTCGCGGCGTCAGCGCGCCGCGAAGGCGTCGATGATCGCGTTGAGCGTCGGGCTCGGTCGCATGGCTCGTTCCGTCCTGGCCCGGTCGGGCAGGTAGTAGCCGCCCATGTCCACCCTCTTGCCCTGCGCCCCGATGAGCTCCGCGTTGATCTGCGCCTCGTTGGCCTGAAGCTCCTTCGCCACGCCGGCGAACCGCGCCTGCAGTTCCGTGTCCTTCGCCTGGGCCGCGAGCGCTTCCGCCCAGTACATCGCCAGGTAGTAGTGGCTGCCGCGATTGTCGATCTCGCCCACCTTGCGCGCGGGCGACTTGTTGTTGTCGAGGAACTTGCCGATCGCCTGGTCGAGCGTCTCGGCGAGCAGCGCCGCCTTGGGATTCTGGAACGTGGCGCCGATGTGCTCGAGCGAGGCGCAGAGCGCGGAAAATTCGCCGAGCGAGTCCCAGCGCAGGTAGCCCTCCTTCTGGAACTGCTGCACGTGCTTGGGCGCCGATCCGCCCGCGCCAGTCTCGAACAGGCCGCCGCCGGCGAGCAGCGGGACGATCGAGAGCATCTTGGCTGATGTGCCGATCTCGAGGATGGGGAACAGATCCGTCAGGTAGTCGCGCAGGGCGTTGCCGGTGACCGAGATGGTGTCCAGACCCTTCCGGATGCGCTCGAGCGAGTATTTCATCGCGGCCACGGGATCCAGGATGCGGATTTCGAGTCCCTTCGTGTCGATCTCGGGAAGGTAACGTTCCACCTTCGCGATGACCTGCGCGTCGTGCGCGCGGTTCCTGTCCAGCCAGAACACCGCCGGCGCCCCGGTGGCACGCGCGCGCCGCACCGCCAGCTTCACCCAGTCGCGGATGGCGATGTCCTTCGTCTGGCACGACCTGAAGATGTCCCCTTCGTCGACCTTCTGCTCGAGCAGCGTCTCCCCGGTCGCCTCCACGACGACGCGAATCACGCCGGCGGAGGGCGCGATGAACGTCTTGTCGTGCGACCCGTACTCCTCGGCCTTCTGCGCCATCAGGCCCACGTTCGGCACGCTGCCCATCGTCGCCGGATCCAGGGCGCCGTGCTGCTGGCAGTCCTCGATGATGGTCTTGTAGGTCGTCGCGTAACAGCGGTCGGGGATCAATCGCCTTGGTGTCGTGCAGCTTGCCGTCGGGGCCCCACATCTTCCCGGACTCGCGGACGACGACGGGCATGGAGGCGTCGATGATGATGTCGCTCGGCACGTGGAGGTTGGTGATGCCGCGGTCAGAGTCGACCATCGCGAGCGCCGGGCGCGCGGCAAACGCGGCCTTGATGTCGCCTTCGATTTCGGCCTTCTTGTCGGCCGGGAGGCCCTGGAGCTTGGCGTAGAGATCGCCCAGCCCGTTGTTCGGGTTCACGCCGAGCTCCTTGAAGAGTGCCGCGTGCTTCTCGAAGACGTCCTTGAAGAAGACGCCGACCGCATGGCCGAACATCACCGGGTCGGACACCTTCATCATGGTGGACTTGAGGTGCAGGGAGAGGAGCAGCCCCTGCTGCCTGGCGTCGGCGATCTGGGCCGCGAAGAACTCGCGCAGCGCCTTCACGTGCATGACCGCCGTGTCGATGATTTCTCCGTCGACGAGCGCCATCTTCTTCTTGAGGATCGTCACCGCGCCGCTCGCCGCCACGAATTCGTACCGGACGTCCATCGGCTTCGAGACGGTCGTGGAGTTCTCGGAGCCGTAGAAATCGCCGGCCGTCATGTGCGCCACGTGGGTCTTCGAGTCAGGCGCCCATGCGCCCAGCCGGTGCGGGTGCTTCTTCGAGAACGCCTTGACCGAGAGCGGCGACCGGCGGTCGGAGTTCCCCTCGCGGAGCACGGGGTTCACGGCGCTGCCGAGCACCTTCGCGAACCTGGCCTGCAGCGCCTTCTCCGCGTCGTCTTTCGGCGATTCCGGGTAGTCGGGGATGGCGTAGCCGTGGTCCTGGAGCTCCTTGATGGCCGTCTTGAGCTGCGGGATCGAGGCGGAGACGTTCGGCAGCTTGATGATGTTCGCTTCGGGCGACTGGGTGAGCGCGCCGAGCAGCGCCAGGTTGTCCGGGATCCTCTGGGCCTCGGTCAGGTTCTCCGGGAAGTTGGCGATGATGCGGCCCGCGAGCGAGATATCGCGCGTTTCAACGATGACGCCGGTGCCCTTGGTGAACGCCCGGACGATCGGCAGGAACGAATACGTCGCGAGAGCCGGCGCCTCGTCTATCTGCGTCCAGATGATCGTTGACGGCTTCGTGCTCATGTTGAGTCTCCAGAGGCCGGGGCACTTCTGTCCGCCAGGCCTGGGATGAATGGGTGGGCGCGGTACGAACCACTAAGCATACGACGGCTCCCTCGTCGAGTGCCACCGGCAGCGAAAGGAATCCGAGCCGCGGCGTCGCGGGCCTGCGCCGCGCGGGCCCGGCGGCCGCCTTGACTCCCTCGGGCGCGCGCGTATGATGGTGCCGCTCCCGAGCGAGGTGGCGTCATGCCCTCCACGACTCTCATCCACGGGGATCTCGAGCAGCGCGTCATCAGCCTCATCATCGAGCATCAGCGCCTGCACGAAGGCCAGGTCACCATCGATTCGACCTTCGCGAATCTCGGCGTGGACTCGTTCGACTGTCGCGAGCTCCTCCACGAGTTCGAGCAGGAATTCGACCTGTCAATCCCGCACGACACGGGCAAGTATGTGAGAAGCGTGCGGGACGCGGTCACCGCGCTGCGGGACCTGCTCGCCGAGCCGGCACCCGTCTGATCCGAATCGACGGCTGCCTGAACCCGGGCGACCCACCGGGTCGCCCCTACGACGCCCGCAACGACGTTGAGGAATGCGGAGTGACCACCGTAGGGGCGACCCGGTGGGTCGCCCGTTCGACGGCCTGTAGCCTTTCGTCCCGGCGTCCGCGCCGGGTCACGTGTCTAGTCCCCGACCCGGAGCCCCGTGAGCTGCTCCGACACGAAGTTCATGTCCGCGAGGCGGCCCGCCTGCATCGCGAAGGCGCCCTCGAGGTTGCCGAGGCGCTGAAGCCGGCTGAGGTCGTCTGCCGGCATCCCATCCGACGCGCTGAGGGCCGTCAGGATCCGCGTGGGCACGCCGATCGCCACCTGGCTCGCCCACAGGCGCGACTGCGCCTTCAGGAGATCATTGCCGTCGCGTGAGGCCGCCTTGGCCAGCGCAACCGCTGTCTCGACATCTGCCATCGCCGTCGCGAATTCGAACGCGATGTGCTGCTGCCGCATCTGCTTCGCGCGGAACGCCGTCTGCGTCGCGTCGGCCAGGAACCGGGTGGCCTGCGCGACCGCCGGGCCGCCCTCCTCGGCGAGCGGCTCGGTGTCCTCGGCCATCGCCAGGTAGAAACGCCCCTTGCTGCGCACGCACTCCCGCATCCTGAAGATCCCGATGATGCTTTGCTGGATCTCCGAGGTGCCCTCGTAGATCGTCAGGATGCGCACGTCGCGCCGGATCTTCTCGACCTCGAAGTCCACGCAGTAGCCGTATCCGCCGAGCGCCTGGACGGCGTGATCGGCGGCGACATTCCCGGACTCGGTCGCGAAGAGCTTTGCAATCGACCCCTCGACTTGCCGATCCACGTTGCCGCCGTCGAGCAGGTCGGCCACGAACTCGATGTAGGCCTGTGCCGCCGCGAGCCGCACGCTATCGGGCACGATCAGCTTGTGCGTGAAGCCCTGCTTCTCCGCGAGGAACGTCCCGAACTGCCTGCGCTGCTTCGAGTAGGCGACGGCCCGTTCGAGCGCCGCCAGGCCCGCGCCGAGTCCGAAGGCCGCCACCATCAGGCGCGTGAAGCCGAACACCTCGTTCGCCTGTTTCAGCCCTTCGCCTTCGCGCTCGCCGACGATGTTGCCGACCGGGATGACGACGTCCTGGAGGAGCAACTGCGCCGTGTCGGACAGCCGGATGCCGTGCTTGATCTCGTGCCGGCCCGGCGTCAGTCCCGGCGTGTTCCGCTCGACGACGAAGAAGGTCGGGCCGTCGGGCGCCTTGGCCAGGATCGTGTACAGGTCGGCGATCGAGCCGTTCGAAATGAACTGCTTCACCCCGTTGAGGCGGTAGTGCGTGATCCGCCCGTCCGCGTCGACGATGCGCGCCGCCTCGGTCTTGAGGCTCTGCACGTTCGATCCCGCCTCGGGCTCGGTGACCCCATAGGCGACAATCAGCCCTTCATCGGCGATGCGCTGGATCCACACCGACTTCTGTTCGTGCGTGCAGCCGACCCGGATCGGATCGGTCCCGAGCGCGACCGCCAGCATCGCGGTGGCCAGGCCGAGGTCGATCCTGGCGAACTCGGCCGACAGCCGGTACACGTCGTACGCGCCGCCGCCCATGCCGCCGTAGTCCGCTGGCAGGAAGACCAGGTGCAGGCCGACACCTGGCCCGAGCATCGCCCGCACCACGTCGGCCGGGCAGGTGTCGCTCTCGTCCCACTTCAGGCGCCGGTCGAGCGGCGCTTCGCGGGCCGCGAACTCCTTCAGCGTCTTGACGACCAGGTCGAGCGATTCGGCATCGAGGCGATTGAACGGCATGAGTCCTCGTTGAATGAGGCGAAATGATCAATGCAGAAGTGCCGGCAGGGACGGGCGATCCGCCTAGCGCCGGTCGAGCACCTCGCGCACCTTGGCGGCAAGCGTCGCCGCCGCGAAGGGCTTCTGCAGGAACTCGATCCCGGCGTCGAGCACACCGCGAGGCGCAATCGTATCAGCGGTGTAGCCGGACATGAAGAGGGACTTCACCCCCGGCCTCGAGGCCCGGATCCGGGCGTCGAGGTCACGTCCGTTCATGCGAGGCATGACGACGTCGGTCAGAAGCAGCTCGATGGTGCCCTGGTGCGCCCCGCTGATAGCGAGGGCATCGTCCGGATCGCCGGCTTCGAGCACGTGGTAGCCCAGACGCTCGAGAATCGCCTTGGCGAGACGGCGCAGCTGCGCCTCGTCTTCCACGAGCAGAATGGTCTCCCCGCCGCCCCTCGGCTTCTGAGCCTGGTCAGGTGGGGTCGGCGCCACGCCCTCGTGCAGGTGGCGCGGGAAGTAGATCGAGATGATCGTGCCGTGGCCCGGCTCGCTGTACGCGTCGATGGCGCCGTGATTCTGCTTGACGATGCCGAACACGGTCGCAAGGCCCAGGCCGGTGCCCTGGCCTTCGGCCTTTGTCGTGAAGAACGGCTCGAACACGTGGGCCAGCGTCTCCTTGTCCATGCCGACTCCCGTGTCGCTGATCGAGAGCTTCACGTAGTCGCCAGGGGCGATCCACGGGTGGGTCATCTGGTAGGCCTCCGACACCGTCTCGTTCGCAGTCTGAACGGTGAGCGCGCCGCCGTCGGGCATCGCGTCGCGCGAGTTGACCGCGAGGTTCGCGACGATCTGATCGACCTGCGACAGGTCCAGGTAGACCGGCCAGAGATCCGGCGCGAGCGCGAACCTCAGGCTGATGTCCTCGCCGAGGATCCGGCCGAGCAGGCGGTTCATCCCCGAGAGCTGGGCGTTCAGATCGACGACGCGCGGCGCGATGGTCTGCCGCCGCGAGAAGGCCAGAAGCTGCCGGGTCAGGTTGGCGGAACGCCCGGCGGCGGCCTGCACCTCGAGCATGTCGCCCCTGATGGGATCGTCGGGCTCGAGGCGGCCCAGGATCGAATCGGAGTAGCCCTGGATGACGGTCAGCATGTTGTTGAAGTCGTGGGCCACGCCGCCCGCGAGCCGTCCGACCGCCTCCATCTTCTGGGACTGCAGCAGCTGCGAACGCAGTTTTTCCTTCTCCGCCTCCGCCTTCTGCTGCTCGGTCAGGTCCCGCGCGATCGCGAGCACCTCCGACCGCCCGTGCGTGACGAGCGGCATCGCCGCCACCTCCGCGTCAAACCCCGAGCCATCGAGCCGCAGGAGCCTCTCCTGCACGATCGGGACCGGTTGCTGTGCGGTGGTGATGACGCGCACGCGGCTGCGCACCGATTCGCGGAAGTCCGGGTGCACCCGGTCGATCATTGCCTGGCCGATGAGTTGTTGCGGCTGGTCGGCCCCGAAGAGCTGTACCGCCGCCGGATTGGCGTAGGTGATGAGCCCGTCCCGGTGGACGACGACCGCCTCCGGCAGGATATCCACGAGGTGGCGGTACCTCAGCTCGCTCTCCCGGAGGGCCTGCTCGGTCAGCTTCCTCGCCGTCACGACGTCGAACACTGCCACGAAGTGATCCGGCTCCGGGCTGTAGATCGAAATGCTGAACCACATGCCGAGCGCGTGGATCAGCCGCTCGACCTTCTCGGGATGACCCGTTCTGGCGACCCGGCCGTAGATCTCGAACAGCTCCCTGTCGGTCTCGCGGATGCCGGGGATGACCTCGGTCACTCGCTTCCCGACGACGTTCCTCAGCCCTGTCAGCCGCTCGAACGAGTCGTTGACGCCCAGGTAGATGAAGTCGACGGGCTTGTCGCCCTCGTAAATCATCCGGCAATAGGCGAAGCCCTCGAGCATGTGCTCGAACAGGCCGCGGTACCGCTGCTCGCTTTCGCGGATCGCGCGCTGCGCGTTACGTTCTTCGGTCTGGTCGCGGAAGACGAGCGCGACGCCGACCAGCTCGCCGGACGCGCCCCGGATCGGCGCCGCGCTGTCGGCGATGGGGTATTCCTCGCCCGACCGGCTGATGAGGACCGTGTGATTGGCCAGTCCGACAATCACCCCGCGGTCGAGGACGGAGAAGATCGGGCTCATCACGGCCTGGCGCGTGTCTTCGTTGATGATGTGGAACACCTCGTCGAGCGGCCGTCCGACCGCCTCGGCCGAGCGGACGCCCGTCAGGGATTCGGCGATCGGGTTGAGCAGCGTGACGATGCCGGCCCGGTCGGTCGTGATGACCGCGTCGCCAATGCTCATCAGCGTCGTCGCATAGCGGGCCTCGCCCTCGCCGCGCACGGCCTCGGCCTGGTAGAGCGCCCGGAAGTGGGCGGTGTTCCTGCGCTGCCAGATGACGCCGAAGAGGGCGGCGCCGGCCGCGAGGCATGCCGTGATGAGAATCAGGATGAGGCCAGAGGTCTCTCGCCACGGCGCGAATGCCTCCGCGTCGTCGATCTTGGCCACCAGGTACCACGCGGTGCCGGGTACGGGCCGGGTGGCCGCCAGCACGTCGACACCACCGTAGTCCTTGCCGTTGATGACGCCCCCGTTCTCCGAGGACGGCCCTGACGGCCGGCACCTCGCGCCGGGTCAGCGGAATGCGGAGTTCGAGCGCGGAGTTCGGCCGCTGGCGCAGCTCGTTCAGGAAGAGCGCCGAATCGCCGTCCCGGCGCACGAGCAGGGACTCCGCGGTGCGGGTGGGCACCGGCCACGATTGCAGGAGCGGATACAGGAACTGGCGGACGTCTCGCAGGAGGGCGACCGCGCCGACCACTGCGCCCCTGGTTGCGTTGCCGGTGAGGGGCGCGAAGGTCGCGACGATCGGCGCGCCGTCGCGGTCCCGGTAGATGTCCGTCAGCGCCGGGGCCCTCTCCCGCATGGCCGCCTGAAATGCCTGCGAGGCCGCCTCGTTCAGCCGGTAGGGCCGGCCGCTGAGGCTCAGGCGCAGCGAGCCTTGCGGATCGAGCAGCATCACGTCCGTGCACTTGCCCCGCATCTGCAGCGACCGGAACCGGCTCAGCAAGGAAACGTCGCTGCCCGGCCGCCGGCCCGACAGCCAATTCGCGGCGTCCTCGGTCAGGCTCGTCGCCTCGGCGAAGTCGGCGGCATCCGCCAGGCGCTCCCCCCTCCAGTCGGCGATCTGTGTGACCTTGAGCTGCGCGATGGCGTCGAGACTGGCTTCGACGCCGCGCCGGAAGCGGCGCTCATCGCTGCGATAGAGCCAGGCGCCGGCGGCGAGCACGCCGAGCGTCACGACGGTCAGGACGACCGCCAGCGTACGAGAGGGTCCCCTCATCGACACGATCCTTCAGGGATGGCCGTGCGGATTCGGACTCGACGCCCGATGGACACAGTCCCGGCGGATTCGAACCGCGGGGCCGCGCGTCCCGGAATCGAAGGTGCCTTACACGGCTGGCCCAAGTGCCAAAGTGAGTGAGTGTACCACCTTCGGACGGGGCGCCCAACACAGGTGGGAGGGATTCGAACATTCGAGCCGGCGGCCCTCGGGCCTCGGCCCACGACCCTCGGCCTTCGGCGGGCGCCAGCCCGGCGCTGCCACGCCTCTGGCGCCGTCAGGCGGATTCAGAGCTGGACGGGATCTCTGGGGATGTAGGGCCTGACCAACGCATCGAGCAGCCCCGCGGCGTACGCATCTTTGAGTTCGGATTTCAGGAACGCTCTCAAATCGTCGCTCAGTTCGTCGCGGCTCCGAGCCAGGCGGGTAACGATGCCAGAGATCAACGAGGAATACCCGGACTCGCGGCTTCCGGCGAGGAACTTCACGTAGCTGGCCTTGAGCGCCGGGTCCACGATGGCTGGGGACGACGGCCCCTTTTCTGCGATGCGCCCGTATGGACGCGTATTGACCGTTCCGCAGACATAGGCGATGGCCAACTGACGCACGTGGGGGATCACCTCGTCGCGGGTCTCGGGAAGCGACGGATGGAT
Organism: uncultured Acidobacteriota bacterium; assembly: GCA_963695795.1. Lineage (GTDB taxonomy): Bacteria > Acidobacteriota > Vicinamibacteria > Vicinamibacterales > JAKQTR01 > CAVOHU01. The sequence goes on from CAVOHU010000009.1 coordinate 76,319, forward strand.
CCTCGCGAAAGCCTCCCATCGTGTCAGCCTCAGGCGGAGTTCGTCCCACGTGATCAAGAGGGACTCGTCCTCGACGGTGATCTGCGGCGACTCCGCTTCCCAGAAGCGGACCCACTCCGCCAGTTCGCCGAGCGGCAGCATGGCAGCCGCGCTTGATAAGAACGAGGGATCGGGAATGAGATACCACATGCCTTCAGAGGACTGGAACGCGAACCCCGCCTCGCGAAGTGCCGTGATCGTTCGTGAATCTTCGGTGGGAGCACCGCGGGCGACTGCGGATGCCAAGCTCCCAGATTTCGAGAATTCAGCGATTGTGGCGCCCGGACATCGTCGGGCCCGCGGACAGATTTCATCCAGCACTCGGGCCGCGGGCGACCTGTCGAATCCGGCGCCCAGCCGCTTGCCCACCTCCGCATGGAAAGTTCGAAACAGCCGGAAAGCCGCTTGGGAGTCTGGAACCTGCGATCTACTGAACGTCCGGATGAGCTCGTCACGCGCACGCAGGGCCGCGCGCTCGTCAATTTCGAGGGCGCGCAGGAACGATTCGTATTCGGCCACGGCTGGCGCGCGCAGCGCCTGGATTCCAGGCCGCGGGTTCGGCGGCAGTCCGGCTACCAATCCCGCCTGGAGCATCAGCAGTATCGACAATGGGTTTACCACAGCCTTCATCGGTTACCTCGTCGCCACGCCGTTCGCCTCCGCTATGCCAGCGGAGAGAGAGCCAAGGTCCCAGATTCGTGCCTGACGCGCCGCACCTTGGAGTATCGGCGTGGTTACCCCGATTCCGTCCGAACTTAAGGACAGTGTGGGCCGGCCGGCGGGCGTGGACAAGCGCCAAGTTGCGCCATGTCGCGCCAACGCTGCGCCATATCGCGCCAAACTCGCGTCCGGACGCGTGAAGCTGCGTCGTGTCGCGACAAGAACCGGTCCCGGCGGACCGCCGCGCATGATGTAGGGCGTGGGCTTACGCCTCCGCCGCACGCTTCGGCGGACCGCCGTAGCCTTGGCGAAGGCGGTCAGCCCCGCCCGATCGTCGTCGCGACGCTAAAGCATCGCGACCTACGGCGCCCCTAAAGGGGACGCCCTACATCTTCGCGACCTACGGCGGCCTTGAAAGCGCCCGATCGTCGTCGCGACGCTGAAGCATCGCGACCTACGGCGGCCTTGAAAGCGCCCGATCGTCGTCGCGACGCTGAAGCATCGCGACCTACGGCGCCCCTAAAGGGGACGCCCTACATCTTCGCGACCTACGGCGCCCCTAGAGGGGGCGCCCTACACTTCCGAATATCGGTCTTGGATTCAGAGCAGCTCGTTCAGCCGGGCGTAGCCGGCGCGGCTGACGGGGAGTTGCGCGCCCGTCGCGAGGATCGCGACTCGGCTGTCCTTCCCGTACGGCTCCACGCGCGTCAGCCGCTCGATGTTGATGATGTAGGACCGGTGGATCCGCACGAAGCGCGCCGGGTCGAGCGTCGCCTCGACCTCCGCCATCGTCTGCTCCTTCAGGTACCGCTTGCCCTCGTAGTGCAGGCAGACGTAGTCGTCCTGCGCCTCGACGTAGTCCAGCCGCCCGACCGGTATCACATGCACCTTCGCGCCGTCGCGAACGACGATGCGCTCGGGTCGCGAGCCCTCGGGACGGGCGGCCGCCTGTAGAGCGCGAATGGGAAGGGCTTCCCGGTTGGCGAGATGGGCTCTCGCGTGCGCCATCGCCTCTAACAGGCGCTCCTGGCTGAACGGCTTCAACAGGTAGTCGACGGCGTGGACTTCAAACGCGCGGAGCGCGTACTGGTCGTACGCCGTGACGAACACCACGGCCGCGTCGTGGCCGATGAGCTCCAGCACCTCGAACCCGTCGAGCTTCGGCATCTGCACGTCGAGGAAGACGAGTTCGGGCTTGAGATCCGCCACCGCCTTGACCGCCTCGAACCCGTTCGCACACTCGGCCACGATCTCCACGCTCTCGTCGGCCGAGAGGTACTCCCGCAGCACCGACCGCGCGAGGTCCTCGTCATCCACGATGATGACGCGAAGGGAAGGAACGTGGGACATACGCGTTTCGGGCGACAGGCTACAGGCTACAGGCTACGGGCTACAGGCCTTGTCAGATTGCCCGCCTCATCGGAACCCACGCGAGCCGGGATCGTGACCACCGCACGATAGTGCCCGGTGGCGCCGGACGCTTCAAGAGAGGCCGCGCCCACAAAGTGTGCGGCGAGGCGCCGCCGCACGTTCTCCAGTCCGACGCCCGATGGTGACGCCCGCCGGCGTTCTTCGTCGCAGGGGTTCTCGATCAGGATTCGAATCGAGTCCCCGTGGCGCCGCGCCTCGAGGCGGACCGTGCCGCCGTCGATGAGCTCAGCGATGCCGTGGCGGACGGCGTTCTCCGCGAGCGGCTGCAGCAGGAGCGGCGGCACCTGGCACGCCCCGATGCCGTCCTCGATCGACTGTTCGACCTCGAGCCTCGCGCCGAACCGCGCCTGCTCGATCTCGAAGAAGCGGACGGTCAGCGCCAGCTCGTCCGCGAGTGGGATGCTCTCCCTGGCGCCAAGCGACAGCGTCGCGCGGAGGAAGTCGGCGAGCAGCAGGCACATGCGCCGCGCGCCGGCCGGGTCCCGCGTCGTGAGCGCGCTGATCGAATTGAGCGCGTTGAAGAGGAAGTGCGGCTCGATCTGGGCGCGGAGCGCCTTGAGCTCCGCCTCCCGCGAGAAGAGCTGCACCTCGAGGGCGCGCTGCTCCATCGCGCGCGCCTCGTCGACGCCGATGAGCACGTAGTGCGCGGCGACGGCGAGCACGTACACGAGCACGCCCACGACGAACAGCAGCAGCGTGTCGTTCGAGAGCGCCCGATCCGCTCCGGCGAAGCCGGGCGCCTTCGCGACGAGCCACGCGGCCGACCGTTCGAGGACCAGCCAGAACGCGCTTGCCACGACCGCCGCCCCGGCGATATTCGCCAGGATGGTCGTGGTCGCGGTCGTGCGAAGCGGCGTGGCCCGGCAGATGTACCACGAGGACAGGCAGACGAATCCGTAGACGATGGCGAGGGGCAGCAGGAGGATCGCCGAAGCGCCGAGCGAGAGACCGCCGGGGCGTGCGAGCGCCGCCACCAGCAGGCCGCCAACGACCAGGCAGGCCGCCAGATAGAGCGCGAGTCGAGGTCCCCGGGAGAGAATCGGATGCATCGCGAACGGTGGCCGGTCAGTTCTTGATATCGATACCGCCCATGAACACGGTCCCTCGAATGACGAGCCGATGCGCGACCGCACCAGGATCGCAGTGCGACCGGTCGCCCACGCCGCCGAAGATCGGGATGACGTGCGGGTCGACGGCCCACGTCTTCGGGATGAGCAGCTCCACGCCGCCCATGAAGGCCACCACGTCGATCACGGCCTCGCTTCCGGCCATCGTCGCGTTCCGCAGATCGACCTTGCCGCCGCCCATGACCGCGATGAGGTCGCCCCCGCGGAACTCCGCGGCCGCGCTGGTCCGCTCGAATCCGCCCATGATCGCCGCACCGCGGACGTAGGAATCGGGCTTGGCATCCGAGGCAGGCGGGCTGAGGGGCGCTCCAAAGGCGCGCCACACGATGCTGGCGCCAAGCAGCACGAGCAGCAGCGGCGATAGCTTCCAGATGCTCACCGTCACGATGCCCGAGGTTCTCGCCGAGCAGCCACAAGCCGCCCACCAGCAGCACGAGGCTCCACGCGTAGTCGGGCCAGCGCCGGCTGTCGATGATGCGGGCGACCCCGACGACGACGAGCAGGATCGGCCAATACTCCAGGTAGGTCTCGGCGTGGAGGAGACGCAGGTTGTCGAGCGTGAAGAGGATGCCCGCGATGATGATCGAGATGCCGATCAGCACTCGCGTCGGGTTCCGCCTGACGATGATCTGGTCAGTCATGACGACCCTCACCGCATGTCGCACAGGGCCCGGCTGGTGCCAGGGCCCGCCATGTTATCAGGCCACCGACCGCGACGACGAGCAGCGGCCAGGTGTCGCGGGCCCGAAGCGCCGTGAACTCGTTCAACGCGAACCACAGGCCAAGCGCGAGGAACCAGACACCGTTCCGGAACTGTCTGCGGCAGCACGCGGCCGCCATTTTGGCCGCGCCCAGGCCGACGAAGATGAGCGGCCACAACATGCCGAAACTGAATAGCGTGCGGCCCATGACGAGGAGCAGCAGGCCGCCGGTCACGAGCAGGAGGCCGAAGACGGTGTTGCGAATCCGCGATCGCCGGGCCGTTTCCAGTGTTTCCATGCCGTTCCCCTACAGGTAGCGAATCGCCTCACGCACGACGGACATCACGTACGACGAGACCACGTGGAACATGGCCGTCAGGTCGCCCGAGCTTACCGCGTCGGCCACGCCAACCGGGTCGGCGAGCAACAGGCCGAGCACGGCGGCGGCGATGACGATGGAGAGCGCGAAGACACCGGCGCTCAGGCCGAATCCGAAACCCACGAACGACGCGCGCCGCCCGCGGACCGTCATCCGATTCACTCGCTCTGCAATCATCCTCGTGTTCCGTCCTCCTGTTGAACATTGACGGACAGGGCACACTCCAGGCACGGCCTTCCCGGCGAACGGCGGCCAGCGCCCGGTAAACGCCGCTCGGGACAACCGCGGTGACACGATGCGCTTGCGACGGGTGAGAATCGGGCGGCAGGCTACTTCGCTGTCAGGCTCTTCGAGCGGGCCGAGGCCGCCGTGAATTGCTCGACCAGTTCGGGTGATTCCGGAAGGTCGTGGCGTTCGACCTTTCGCACGATCGGCTCGGCGAGGGCCAACAGACGGCTGGCTTCATCGAGCCCGGCGCGCCGAAGAGCGGGCGACTGGCCGGATTGGGCCCGATCCGTCAGCGTCCCCGCCAGGTAGACGAGCGCGAGGCCCCGCGATACGACGTCCGGCAGTTGGGGACTGGCGACGGAAACCATCCGGTCCCGCAGGTCGAGACACTCGCGGCACTGGGCGACCGCCTCGTCGAACCGCTTCTCATCGCGGTAGAGATCACCGAGGTACGACCTGGTGTTGCCAACGCCGCGAATCGCGCGCACGTTCTTCGGGTCCGCGGCGAGCACGTCCTGCCGAATCGCGAGCGCCCGAACCCAGAGCGACTCGGCCTTCGCCCGGTCCCCCCGATTCCGTGCGATGACCGCGAGGTCGCCTAGAGAAAACGTGGAATCGAATCGGTAATTGGCGTTGTCCGGATGCCGGCGCAGCAGCGCCTCGTCGAGCGCCAGCGCGGCCTGGTACCGTCGCTCTCCCTGGTCGAGCTCGCCGTCCTTGACGTGGATGGCCCCCAGCCGCTTGAGCGCGTAGGCCTGGGAGCGAATCAGACGTTCGTCGGCCTGCTGCGTGGCCGGGAGCGTGTTATAGAGATCGATCGATCGCGCGTAGAGGCTCTTTGCGCCGGCCCAGTCCCCGCGCTGGCCCCGATAGAATCCGAGATTGCTGTAGCTCGTCACCGCCGAGGCGCGCGCATCGGCATTGTCGGGGCTCGTACGTTCCATCTGAACGATGATGTCCTCGTGCCGCCGCTGCGCGGCATCCGCGCCGCTGAGGTCGCCCAGGACGAGCAGCACATCGGCGAGGTCGTCGCAGGCCCCGGCCAGCACGATGGAGCCCGGGACCGAGCGCGGGTCGCGCCGCAGCACGTCCTCTCCCAGCGCCACGGCCTTCCTGAAGCTGGCCATCGCGCCAGCCGAGTCCCCGATGTTCGAGCTGAGCACGCTGCCCTGGACCTGCCCGAGCTTTCGATATCCCGCGCCGAGCTCGATCATGAGGGCCAGGTCGCCGCCGGCATCCTTCGCGAGGCCATCGAGGAACTGCATTGCCCTCGACAGCAGCAGGTTGCGCGCCGGCGTGGCGCCCTGCAGGCCGCTGATCGCGTCGTGCACTTCGAAGAGCAGCGATCGCGAAAACTGCCGGACCTCGCGAAACCGGCTCTCGGCCTTGTCCCGCTCGACCCTGGCGACGTGAGCCTGCCACGCCGTCGTCGCGGTACCCGCCCCGACGACGAGGAGGACCGCTCCAGCTGCGACCGTTTCGATCCTGTGCCGGCGAACGAAGGTGCGAGCGCGGTACGAGAGCGTGGCGGGCGTGGCCGAGACCGCGCGGCCGCCGAGCCAGGCGCGAAGGTCGTCCGCGAAGGCCCGCATCGACTGGTAGCGATCCCGGGCGTCCTTCCTGGTCGCCAGCAGGATGATGTTGTCGAGGTCGCCCGCGAGCAGCTTCTTTCGATCGGCCGGCGCGAGTTCGCTCGGCCTCGGCAAGTTCGCGTCGCACGCCTTCTTCATCGCCTCGAACGCCGTGAGCCCGGAGAGGTCGTACGGGTGCGTGCCGGCTGCCAGACGGAACGTCAGCACGCCCAGCGAGTACACATCCGACGAGGTCGTCAGGCCCTCGCCGCGGATCTGTTCGGGGCTGGCGTACTCCGGCGTGTAGATCTGCTGGCCGGTCCGCGTCAGGTCCTCCGAGGATTCCGCCTCGTCGGAGAGCAGCTTGGCGATGCCGAAGTCGAGCAGCTTCGGCTGCCCGCCCTCCGCCACGAAGATGTTCGAGGGTTTGATGTCGCGATGGACGATGAGGTGGCTGTGCGCGTGCTCGAGCGCCTCGGCGACGCCGACGACGAGCTCGATCCGCTGCCGGACCGGCAGCGCCCGGTCGTCGCACCAGCGATCGATGGGCAGGCCGTCGACATACTCCATCACGAAGTACGGCGTGCCGTCTTCGGTCGTACCGGCGTCGAGCAGCTTCGCGATGGCGGGATGATCGAGCCGCGCCAGCAGCCGGCGCTCCTGTCGAAACCTGGCCACCAGCGACGCGGCGCTCCAGCCGGAGGGGACGAGCTTGACGGCGACGCGGCGCGTGAACTCGGCATCGCGCTTCTCGGCTTCGTAGACGACGCCCATGCCGCCGCGTCCGATTTCGCGGATCAGGTGGTACGGGCCGACCTGGCGCCCGGCTGCCGGGGCGCCGAGCGCAGATTCGAATGCGCGGCCGGCCAGTTCGCCCGAGACCGGCCGTTCGAGGAAGTCCGGGTCGGCCTCGAGCGTGCCGAGCAGGGCCAGCACCTCGCCCGTGACGAACTCGTCGCCGCTCTGCGCGCGCACCCAGGCCTCGCGCTGCCCGGCCGGCTGGGCGCGCGCGGCCTCGAGGAGTTCGCCGATGAGGACCCAGCGATCATCCATGGCGGGGCGCCGCCTCGCCCTGCATCTGGCGCCGAAGCCATGTCTTGGCAACGAGCCAGTCGCGCTTGACCGACGAGGCGGAGCTGCCGAGCACTTCGGCGGTCTCCTCGATCGAGAGGCCGGCGAAGTAGCGAAGCTCAACGAGCCGGCTGTGTTCCGCGTTGACGCGCTCGAGCGCCGTCATCGCGTTGTCGAGATCGAGCAGGTCGACTTCAGCGGGCGACGTGCTGGCCGACGAGTCGGAGAGCGGAACCGTCACGGGTCCGGAACCGCGCTTCGCCGTCAGCCGCGCCCGCGCGTGGTCCACGAGAATCCGCCGCACGACGCGCGCGGCCACCGCGAAGAAGTGCGCCCGGTCGTGCCAGTCCCGATCGGAACCCCGCGCGAGTCGAAGGTACGCCTCGTGCACGAGCGCCGTGGGCTGAAGCGTGTGCCCCTGGCGCTCGCTTCGAAGGTGCTTCGCGGCAATGCGGTGGAGCTCGGGATAGACGAGATCCATCAGGCGGGCTGCGGCCTGCTGATCTCCGCCGGCCCAGGCGTGGAGCAGCCTGGTGACCTCATGGTCGGGGGCGTCCGGCATGCGCTTCAGCTTACCCACGAGCGACCGCGGCCGCAAATCGCGAAACCCTAGCATTCCGACAGGCGAAATCATCTCGACACGGGTGGCGCCGTACGACACGATGAAACGGGGAGTCACTCATGCAGATCGCAGTGCCGAGGGAAGAGGTCCCAGCCGACGCGCGCGTCGCTCTCGTGCCCGAGTCGTGCAAGAAGCTCATCCAGGCCGGCTTCGCGGTGGCCATCGAGGCGTCGGCGGGTGAGGCGGCCGGCTTTGGCGACGCCGTCTACCGGGACATCGGGGTCCGCGTGGAATCCGATGGCGCGGCGCTCATCGCCGGGGCTGACCTCGTGCTCAAGGTGAACGCGCCCGGCACGAAGGACTCGCCGAGGGACGAGGTCGGCGCGATGCGCCCGGGGGCGACCTACCTCGGATCGCTGATGCCGCTCCGGAACCTCGGCGCCGTCCGCCAGCTCGCCGAGCGCGGCGTCACGGCCTTCTCGACCGACGCGATCCCGCGCACGACGCGCGCGCAGGCCATGGACACGCTCTCGTCGATGGCGAGCCTCGCGGGCTACAAGGGCGTGCTGCTCGCCGCCGTCGAGATCGGGCGCTACTTCCCGATGCTGATGACAGCGGCCGGCATGGTGCCGCCCTCGAAGGTGTTCGTCATCGGCGCCGGCGTGGCCGGCCTCCAGGCGATCGCCACCGCCCGCCGGCTCGGCGCCAACGTCGTCGCCACCGACGTCAGGCCGGAGGTCAAGGAGCAGATCGAAAGCGTCGGCGCCAAGTACGTGGGCATCGAGCTCACGCAGAGCGCCTCGGCCGGGGGCGGATACGCGCGCGAGCTGTCGGAGGAGGATCAGAAGCGGCAGCGGCAGCTCCTGGTCGAGGAGTGCGCGAAGGTCGACGTGGTCGTCACGACGGCGCTCATCGGCGGCGTCTTCGCGCCGCGGATCATCACGGCCGACACCGTCCGGAGCATGAAGCCGGGATCGGTCATCGTCGACCTGGCGGCCGACGGCGGCGGCAACTGCGAGCTGTCGACGCCCGGCGAGACGGTGCGGGTCGACGGCGTGACCATCCTCGCGCCGCTCAACCTGCCGTCGACGATGCCGTATCACGCGAGCCTGCTGTTCTCGCGGAACCTGACCGCGTTCGTTCTGGCCTTCACGAAGGACGGCTCGTTCCAGCTCGACCTCAACGACGAGATCCAGCGGGGCGCGCTCATCACCCACCAGGGGGAGATTCGGAACGATCGCGTCCGCGACGCGCTGCAGAAGGTGACGACATGACGACCGACGCCTGGGCGACCCTCTACGTCTTCGTGCTGGCGACCATCATCGGGCTCGGCGTGATCAGGCGCGTCTCTCGCCTCCTCCACACGCCGCTGATGTCGCTGACCAACGCCATCTCGGCCATCGCCGTCGTGGGGTCGATCATCGTGACGGGCGGCGACTTCCCGCTCCGGATCCGCATCCTCGGGGCAATCGCGCTCTTCGCGTCGATGACCAATATCGTGAGCGGCTTCCTCATCACCGACCGGATGCTGAGGATGTTCAAGACCGACAAGCGCCGCGGCGACGGGCGGTCGTCATGATCTTCGGCCTCAGCCAGTTCGCCTACATCATCGCGACGACGCTCTTCATCTTCGCGCTGCACTGGATGAACGCGCCGGCGACGGCGCGCAAGGGCGTCTACGCGGGCGTCGCGGCCACCGCGCTGGCGGTGCTCGTCACCTGGGCCCAGCCGGGCATCGTGCACCACTGGTGGATCGTCTTCGCGATTCTCGCCGGGTTCGTCGTCGGCGTGCCCCTCTCGCGCGTGCCGCTCACCGCCGTGCCGCAGCGGACCGCGCTCTCGCACGCCTTCGGCGGGGTGGCCGCCGGCCTGGTCGGCACCGCCGAGTTCTACCTGGGCCGGATGGAAGGCCCCGAGGCGCTGACGAAGTTCCGGGTGGGCGCGCTGCTCGCGGAAGTCATCCTCGGGTTCCTGACCTTCACGGGCAGCCTGATGGCGGCGGGCAAGCTGCAGGAGGTGAAGTGGATCCCGCAGCGGCCCGTGACGTATCCGATGCAGAACGTGGGGAACTTCCTCCTGCTCGGTGTCGCGGTCGCCCTGGGCGCGGCGCTCGTCATCCAGCCCATGTCCGCGCAGGCGCCGCTGATGTTCACGGCCGTGATCGTGCTGGCGCTCCTCTTCGGCGTGCTGCTCATCCTCCCGATCGGGGGAGCGGACATGCCGACCGTGATCGCGATCCTCAACTCGTACGCCGGGCTCTCGGCGGTGGCGATGGGCTTCGTGTTCGACAACAAGCTGCTCATCACGGCCGGGGCGCTCGACGGGTCGAGCGGCCTCATTCTCGCCATCATCATGTGCAAGGCGATGAACCGATCCTTCACCAACGTGCTCTTCGGCGCGTTCGGGAAGGTCCAGCCGGCGGCGAAGGGCGGGGAGGCGAAGGTCTACAAAGAGGAGTCGGTCGAGGGCGCGGCGCAGATCCTCGAGCAGGCGAATCTCGTGGTCGTCATCCCCGGCTACGGGATGGCCGTCGCGCAGGCGCAGCACAAGGTGCGCGAGCTGTACGACCAGCTCACCAGACGCGGCATCAAGGTGAAGTTCGCCATCCACCCGGTGGCGGGCCGCATGCCGGGGCACATGAACGTGCTGCTGGCCGAAGCCGACATTCCGTACTCGGACCTGCTCGAGATGGACGACATCAATCCCGACATGCCGCAGTGCGACGTCGCGATCCTCGTCGGCGCCAACGACGTCGTGAATCCGGCGGCCCGCACCGACAAGTCGAGCCCGATTTACGGGATGCCGATCATCGACGCCGACAAGGCCAGGCTGGCCTTCGCGATCAAGCGCTCGAAGAACCCGGGGTTCGCCGGGATCGACAACGAGGTGTACTTCTCGGACCGCACCTGGATGCTCTTCGGCGACGCGAAGGCGGTCGTCGGCGGGCTCGTCAAGCAGCTCGCCGGCGAGTCGGGAATGCACTGAGGGAGGAGACAGGTAACAGGTTACAGGTCACAGGTTACAGGTTACAGAGGATCACGCTGAATAGAGGATCACGCTGAACACAGGGTGGCGCTGAACTGGACGGCCTGCTGTTGCGCCTTCGCGGCGCCACTCGCTATAACCTGTAACCTATAACCTGTAACCTGCCCTCACCTCTGCCCCGGCCCCACCTTCAGGCTCGAAATGTCCATCAGGTACATCTTCATCGCCGGAGGACCGCCGGGTGCGCCCGACCCGCGCGTCGACGAGAACCCCAGCCAGTGGCCGTCGGGCGAGATGGCGGGGAAGCCGTCGAAGGCGTCGTTGAACGTCAACTGGCGCTGCTCGCCGCCGACCATGTCCATCATGAAGATCTCGTAGTTTCTCGGCGGCAGCACCTTGACGAACGCGAAGTGCCGGTTGTCGGGCGCGGGAAACGGCGCCCAGTTGGTCCCGGCCTCGTGCGTGATGGCCTTCGTCTCGGTGCCGTCGGGCTTGATGGTAAAGATCGTCATCGGCATCGAGCGCTGCCCCTCGTCCTCGATCTTCCACGCGCGGTAGAGGATGCGCTTGCCGTCAGGCATCCACTGCGCGCCGCCTTCCTGCCAGTCCGGCGTGTGCGTGATCTGGAAGAGGTCGCTGCCGTCGACACGCATCCGGTAGAGATCCATCTTGCCGTCGACCTGCCTCCCGAAGAGGATCCACTGCCCATCGGGCGACACGGTGACCTCCGCGTCGTACAGCTTGTTGTTGGTCAACCGGGCCACGTGGCTTCCATCGAGATCGGAGGTGTAGAGCTCGGCGCCCTGCGGGTAATTCTTCGGGTCGGAGAAATTGCCCGGCGGCAATTCGGGCCAGTCGCGCGTCGAGGTCCAGATGAGCTTCTTCCCGTCGGGGAAGTAGAAGGAGCACGCGTCGGCGCCCTTCTCGTTGATGCGCCGCAGGTCGGTCCCGTCGAGCTTGAAGGTATAGACCTGGAAATTCTTGTCGTCGGGCAACTTGGCGTTGCAGATCATGCTCCTGCTGTCCGGCGAGAAATACCCTTCCGCGGCGTCGCCGGCGATCGGGATCTTCGTGACCGGCAGCTCGGTCCCAGCCGCCGGCTTTGCGGCCGGACCTGGAGGCTGAGCCTGGCTGTGCACGGTGCCCGGGCCCTCCAGGATCAGGAAGAAAGAGAGTGCTGGGAATATCAGCCGGCGTGCGATCGCCGTCGTCTTACGCGCCATGAAGCCTCCTGTCCGCCCGATTTGCCTGACAGTCGCACGAGGAGACCGAGTTCGTCAAGACCGGATGGATCGGAGAATCACGCACAAGAACGCGTACGAAAGACGCGGCTGGCGGGGCAGGGGCCTCTCGATTACAATCCGAGGCCACGAGGTAGCTCAATGAACCGTCACGCCACCCTGACTCGACTCATCTGTGGACTTTTCATCGCGGCGATTCCCGTCATCCTCTCCGCCGACCAGGCGAAGCAGGCGAGGCCGGCGAAGCTGACCGACGCCGAACTCGCCACCGCCAAGCCGGGACGGGATCCCGGCCAGCCCATCGACGAGGAATACACGAAGAAGATCAAGGAATACACGACCGAGACCTTCTTCCTCTCGCCGGTCATCGACTACATGCCGGCGTCGAAGACCGTGCCGACTCCCAAGGCGATTCTCGGCGACATTGCGGGAGCCGCGGGCAATTTCCCGTACTCCAAGCAGGTCTACGACTACATGCGGCTGCTCGAGAAGTCGACGCCGCGGGTCAGGGTCTTCACCATCGGCACCACCGAAGAGGGCCGCGAGATGATCGCCGTGGCCGTCGCGTCCGAGGCGCTGATGGCGCAGGCTCGATCAGAACAAGGCCGAGCTGGCGAAGCTCGCCGACCCGCGCACGATCAAGATGGACGATGCGGTGGCGGACGAGATCGCGAAGCGGGTGGCGCCGGTCTACTACGTGACCGGCGCGATTCACTCGACAGAGGCGGGCGCGCCGACGGCGCTGATGGAGCTGGCCTACCGGCTGGCCGTCGACGAGAGCGGCTACATCCGCAACATCCGCGAGCACATCATCACGCTCATCACGCCGGTCGTCGAGCCGGACGGCCGCGACCGGATGGTGGACGTCTACAAGTGGCGCAAGACGCACCCGAACGACACGCCGCCCGGCGTCATCTACTCCGGCCATTACGTCGGCCACGACAACAACCGCGACGCGATGGGCCTCACGCTCAAGCTCTCGCAGAACGTGCTGAACACCTACATCGGGTGGAAGGCGCAGGTGCTCCACGACCTGCACGAGTCGGGCTCGTTCCTCTACGACAACACGGTCGGCAACGGCCCGTACAACGCGTGGCTCGATCCGATCCTGACCAACGAGTGGCACCTGATCGGGTGGAACAACGTCAACGAGATGACCCGCATGGGCATGCCCGGCGTGTATCGCCTGGGGCACCTTCGACACCTGGTCGCCGGGCTACCTGATGTTCTTCGCGGCCCTGCACAACGGGATCAGCCGTCTCTACGAGACCTACGGCAACGGCGGCAACGCGGACACCGAGGAGCGGACGCTCTCGGCCAACGAGACGGCGCGCACGTGGTTCCGCCAGAACCCGCCGATCGGACGCGTCCGATGGTCGCTTCGCAACAACAACAACTACGAGCAGACCGGGCATCATCGTCTCGCTGAACTACTTCGCGAACAACCGGGTCTACTTCCTCCGCAACTTCTACGACAAGAGCAAGCGATCGATCCTCAAGCCGAAGGTCGAGGGGCCAGCCGCCTACGTGCTGCCGTCGAGCGATCCGCGGCCCGGCGCGCAGGCGGAGATGCTGCGCGTGCTGCAGAAGCAGGGCGTCGAGATCTCGCGCGCGACCGCGCCGTTTACCGTGTCCATGCCGGTGCGCCAGCCGGCGGGCGGCGGGCGCGGAGGACGAGCCGGACGAGGCGGGCGGGGCGGAGAGGCAGGCGCGGCAGCGACAGAAACCGAGGGGCGCGGCGGCGAGGCGCAGCCGCCAACCGAGAAGCCGGCCGAGAAGCCGCCGGCGACGCAGCCCCGCGAGTTCCCGGCCGGCAGCTTCATCGTCCGCATGGATCAGCCGTATTCGCGGATCGCGGACGCGCTGCTCGACTACCAGTACTGGGCGCCGAACGACGCGCAGACGCGGCCGTACGACGACACCGGCTGGACCTTCCCTGAGGGCTTCGGCGTGCAGGCGGTCCGGGTGACCGACGTGAAGGTCCTCGACGCGACGATGGAGCCGGTCAAGGGAGACGTGACGGCCGCGGGCGGCGTGAGCGGGCAGGGGACGATCTTCGCGATCAACCACAACGCCGACAACGCGCTCGTCACGCTCCGGTACCAGCTCAAGAGCGCCGACATCCAGGTCGCGGAGGAGCCCTTCGAATCCGGCGGGACGAAGTTCGCCCGCGGCACGTTCATCATCCGGAACGTCGCGCCGGCGGATCTCGACAAGGCGGCCGGCGCGCTCGGCCTCAAGGCGGTGGCGCTGGCCGAGGCGCCGGCGGCCAAGACCCATCCGGCGCGAGCGGCGCGGGTGGCCATCCTCCACCAGTGGGGCAGCACGCAGACCGAAGGCTGGTGGCGGCAGGCGTTCGACATCTACGGCGTACCCTACGACTACATCGATCCCGAGACGATCAGGAAGACCGCGAACCTGCGCGACAGGTGGGACGTGATCGTGTTCGGGCCCGGCGGCGGGCAGGGTGCGGTCGAAGGCACGCCGCTCTGGAAGAACCCGATCCCGTGGAAGCAGTCGCCCGAGACGCCGAATCTCGGCACGTGGGCGCAGACTGACGACACGCGGATCGGCATGGGCCTCGAAGGGCTGATGCACCTGCGCGACTTCATCGCGGCCGGCGGCGTCTACATCGGGTCGAACAGCTCGGCAGACTTCGCCATCACGAACAACTTCGGCTACGGCGTCAATTCCGGCCGGGCCGGGTCCTCGACGCGCGTTGTGGGATCGCTCCTTCGCACGCGGATTGCCGACGAGACGAGCCCGATTGTCTACGGCGTGCCCGACAACCTCGCGATGTACAGCAACAGCGGCGACCACTTCACCGTGTCGGCGACGGCCGGCGGGGGCGGGCGGGGCGGTGGCGGCGGCGCGCCGCCCGCGGCGGCAGGCGGCGGTCGCGGAGCCGGCGGCGGGAGCAGCAGGCCGACCGGCCGCGGCACGCCGGACGATCCGGACGTCGTGCAAGGGCGGCCCGCGGTCGAAGCCACCGGGTTGAAGCCGGTGCCCGAGCGGCCGCCGGTTCAGCCGTGGCAGTACGCGCTGCCGACCGACGAGCAGCTTCGCAACAATCCGCCGAACATCATCCCGCCCTCGCTCCGGCCGCGCGTCGCGCTGCGCTTCGATGCGCAGACGAGCCTGCTCGTGTCGGGCCTGCTCGACGGCGGATCGGACATCGCGCAGCGCCCGGTCGTGGTCGACATGCCGGTCGGAAAGGGCCACGCGGTGCTCTTCGCAAACAACCCGATCTACCGCGGCGAGACGATCGGCAGCTACTTCCTTGTGTTCAACACGATTCTGAATTTCGACAACCTGAACGCGGGGAGGAAGCTGGACGCGAAATAGGCTGGAGGCTGGGGCCTGAGGAAATCACTCCCGGAGTGATTTCGGAGTGGAAATCACTCCGGGAGTGATTTCTCCGGGAGTGATTTCGGGGTGGTTTCCGACCTCGCCGCGACAGAGACCCGCGACGCGCCTCGGATTCCCAGCCTCGTGCCGAGGTGATGCAGATTGCCGCGGTCCATGCCGAGCGCCCGTGCCGCCGCGGCCCAGTTGCCGCGGTGGGCGTCGAGCGCCGCCTGGATGGCTTCCCGCTGAAACTCGCGGACCCCTTCCTGCAGCGTCCGCTCACGGAACGCGGCTCCAGCAGGCTCTGCCGGCCGTGCAGCGGGACTTCCCTGCGCGATCGCGTCCCGTGAGATTTCGCTTCCGAGCCGCGGCGAAGTCAGGATGATTGGCTCACCACGCGGCACGGCCGCCGATGCCTTCAGCACGGCGCGGAAGATCACGTTCTCGAGCTCGCGCACGTTGCCCGGCCACTGGTACCGGCGGGCGAGATCGATGGCGTCCGCCGCCAGCCGAACCGGCCCGAGGCCAAGGCGCCTGCGCGCGAGGTCGCAGAAGTAGCCGGCCATGAGCGCGATGTCCTCGGTCCGGTCGCGGAGCGCGGGCACGTGAAGCGGATAGACGTTGAGGCGGTGAAAGAGATCGGCCCTGAACCGGCCCGCCTGCACCTCCGCGCTCAGATCGCGGTTGGTCGCGGCGAGGATTCGAACATCCACCATGTGGGCGCGATCCGATCCTACGCGCTGAATCTCGCCCGACTGCAGGACGCGCAACAGCTTCGGCTGCACCGCGAGCGGCAGCTCGCCAATCTCGTCGAGCAGCAGCGTACCGAGGTCGGACACCTCGAACTTGCCCGCGCGATCCGCGCTCGCGCCGGTGAACGCCCCGCGCACGTGGCCGAAGAGCTCCGCCTCGGCGAGCGTTTCCGGCAGGGCGGCGCAATTGACGTGGATGAGCGGCTGCGCCTGCCGGAGTGAGGCCGCGTGCACGGCGCGGGCGACCACCTCCTTGCCGACACCCGTCTCGCCGGTGATGAGCACGGTGAAATCAGACTTCGCCACCAGCTCGATCTCGCGGCGCAGTCGGGCGGCCGCGGGGCTCAATCCGATGATCTGACTGCCGTGCTCAACCTGCGAGTCCCGCATGAGCTCGCGGGCGATGAGGCCCTGCCGTTCCGCCGTCCGCTCCAGGATGGCCATGAGCTGCGTCGTCCGCATCTCGGCCGCCGCGAGCGCCGCGACGCCCGCCAGGAAGCGCAGATCCAACGCGTCGAACGCGCCGGGCTCGCGGGCATCGGCGGTGAGCGCCCCGACCAGCTCTCCGTGAATGTGCAGCGGACAGCCAAGACAGGAGTGAATGCGGTTGGTCGCGGCGAGGTCTCCCGCGAGCAGGCCGTCGAACGGATCGGGAATCGGCGTGTCATCCGGGAAGACGACCGGCTCCCGCGAGCGGCTGACGATCTCGAGCCGGGGGTGCTCGCGGAGGGCGTAGCGCCTGCCGAGTGCCGATGGCGACAATCCGTGCGCGGCCGCGACGACCAGCGCGTCGCCCTCCAGCCGGAAGAGCGCCGCGGCGTCGAAGGGGATTACGGTCCCGAGCGCTTCGAGCAGCCGCGTCGTCCGCTCCTCAGCGCTCGACGCCTTCGTCAGCTCCAGCGCAATGGAAACCAGGGCGTCGAAACGGTCCATAGATGTGAATAATGCATCATTGTTATGTAGATCGCAACGGCAATTCCGATGTCAACTACACATCTATTACCATAATTAGCATAAAACAAAGACTTTATAGAGTGGAATCGATCCTGCTCTACCTCCAGCTGAACGGAGGTTGAAGCCATGATCGACGGAACACTCACGCTGGCGCAGATCGTCATCAACACACCGAAGGCCGCCGAGATCCTCACCCGGCTCGGACTGGATTACTGCTGTCACGGGAATCAGACGCTCGAGGACGCGTGCGACGCGCGCGCAATCGATTCACGAGATGTTCGCGAAGCGCTCGCTCGGGTTCGCGAGGACGACGCTCCGGCCGTAAGCTGGCCGTCGCGACCTGCGTCCGAGCTCATCGACTTCATTCTCGACCGCTACCACGAGCCCTTGCGCCGCGACCTGCCGCCGCTTGTCGATCTGGCGCGCAAGGTCGAACAGGTGCACGCCGACAAGCCGACCTGCCCGCGCGGTCTCACGGACCACCTGGAGCAGGTCGCTGCCGCGGTGGAGATGCACCTGATGAAGGAGGAGCAGATTCTCTTTCCCGCCATCCGCGCCTCACAGGGCGCATCGCTTCTCATGCCGATCAACGTGTTGATGCAGGAGCACGAGGATCACGGCGAGAACCTCCAGCGCACGAGGGCGTTGACCGCGGACCTGAGCGCGCCGCCCGAGGCCTGCACGAGCTGGCGGCATCTCTACCGGCAGCTCGAGACGCTCGAATCCGATCTGATGCAGCACATCCACCTCGAGAATCACGTGCTCTTCCCGAAGGCGGTCGCGGACGCGGGCGCGTGATTCCCCTGGGGGTGGGCCATCATCCGCCAGTGCAGAGCACGGACTCCCGCAAGAGAGGATCCAGCCATGAACGTCGCGCGCCTCGTCAAGCCGGTCGTTGTCTCATCGATCGTTCTCGCGGCGTTGCTCCTGACGCCACCCGCCGCCCGGGCCCACTGCGACACGCTCAGCGGTCCCGTCGTCCGGGACGCGCGGCTGGCGCTCGCGAAGGGGAATGTCACGCCCGTTCTGAAGTGGGTCAAGCCCGAGGCGGAAGCAGAGATCCGGACGGCGTTCCGGAAAACGATCGCCGCCCGGGTGACCGGCGGCGAGGCGCAGGACGTCGCTGACACCTGGTTCTTCGAGACGCTGGTTCGCGTGCACCGGGCCGGCGAAGGGGCGCCGTTCACCGGGCTGAAACCCGGCGGAAGCGACCTGCCGCACCTGGTCGTCGCGGCCGATCGCGCGCTCGACGGCGAGGTCGCTCCTGACGAGCTGGCGTCGCACCTCGCCTCGCTCGTCGCCGCAGGCGTCAAGGCACGACTGTCGGCTGCCGCGGCGAAGCTCAGAAACGCGGGAACCAGTGTCGCGGACGGCCGCGCGTTCGTCGAAGCGTATGTCGACTACGTGCACTACGTCGAGGCGCTCGCGAACCTCGCTTCCGGGTCGCCCAGCCACACGAAGCACGGCGAGACCGAGCGGTAGCACGCGACGCCACAGCAAGGGGCCAGGGGCTCGAGGCCACTCCGCCGCCAGCCTCCGGCCCCCAGCCGCCAGCCCCTGCCGTCCTACATCGGTTCGTCGGCGCTCGGGCCGTAGATCTGCGGCACGGTCGATCCCATCGGCCGGAGATACGTCGAGATCTGGCCTCGATGGTGGACGATGTCGAGCAGGAATCCCCATGCGTTCTCGTACCGGGATCGTTCATCACCTGCTTGCCCTGGAACATGAACGGCACGTTCTGCTCGAACCGGCTGGGATCGACGGCGTTGAGGCGCTTCGTCGTCTCGTCATGCTGCCGGTCGTAGCGTTCCAGCACGGCCTTCATCGTCGCCGGCGCCGGCGTCTCGTTCCATTCCAGCACTCCCTTTTCGAGGCCCTCGCCGAGCGCGCTCTCCTCGTTGGTGATGAGCCACGCAAGCTCGCGGGCCGTGCGCGACTTCGGGTCGGGCCGGTAGGTCGATCCCTCGGGAATGCGGGAGAGGACCTTCCTGGTTGCCGCCGCTTCCTTCGCCCAGTACTTCATGAACATCGCCTTCTGATCCATCGTGCCCTCCTGGCTGGTGCGAACTGATGCCGCCGCTCGTGCCGAACTGAGACCGGAGTCTTATCCTACCTTCGGACTCCGGAATCTTCAGAGTAGGCGAACGAAGAGCGAAAGTCAACAATCGCGATCAGGCCTCGGAAACAATCGCAGTTCCGCGTACGCGACGGGCGATGATCACGAACAGCACGAGCGCGGCGGCGCCGATGAGCGCTTCGGAATAGAGCATGGCAGAGGTGGACCAGGCATCGTGGGCCCAGCCGGCCACGCGGAGCATGCCGAGACTGAAAAGCGTGTTGAGGGCGAAGAAGAGATTGATCTTCGTGGCGGCCGCCGTGTCGCCGATGATCGCGAGCACGAGGCCCGTGAAGGACGCCGTCACCATGCCGAGCGTGAACGTGTAGAAGAGCGTGGAGACGGCAAAGCCTGCCGAGCTGCGCGGCGAGAGCGCGATGACCACGCACGCCACGAGCCCAAGTCCGCATGACACGGCATAGGAGGTTCGCTTCGGCACGCGATCCGCGAGACGGCCGCCCGCGAAACACCCGGCGACAATCGCCACTCCGCCGCCCAGTCCGAGCACGGCCGAGACGACGTCGGCCGAGGCGTGGAACTCCGGGCCGATCGCGCTGAAGAGAAACTCGGCCGCGCCGGTGCCGATGGGGAGGATGGCCAGGATGAGCGCCAGCCGCCCCGCCCGCGCGCGCAGCAGACCTGCCAGCTCGCGCCACGCGTCGCGGGCGCGATCCGCGGCCGATCCGTGCTCGACCGCGCGCGGCGGCTCCTCGAGAAGGACGAGCGGCAGCGCACAGAGCATCACCATCGCCGCGAGCGTGACGCCCGCCATCCACGGCGCGGGCAGGTGCACCACCAGCCAGAGTCCAATGCCCCCGCCCGCCGTCTGCCCGAACTGGTTGCCGGACTGGAACCAGCCCGCCGCGCGGCCGCGCATCGAGGTCGGCGTGTTGTGCGCCATGAGGCCCTCGGTGGCGAACGCGATGAAGGTGGCCGCCACCGTCGTGGCGAAGGCCAGCACCGACAGGACTGGAGTCGTGGCCGCCGAAACCGGAATGCTCGTCATCGCGACGAGTCCCAGCGCGACGAACGACACCGCGATGAGGTACCACGATTTCCGCGACAGCGTGTAGTCGCCGATTGGTGCCCAGAGGAATTTCCAGCCCGCCGCGAGAAACGTCATGCCGACGATGGAGGCGACGGCCGAGACACCCAGTCCGGCGCGGCTTCCGAGATAGCCGATCGCCACGGAGGGAAACCCGAAGGTCAGCCCGAGCGGGAAATAGAGGACGGCCCAGACCCACGGGTGCGGAACGGCGCGGGCCCGCGGGCTCGTCGACGGACTCGTGGGAGACATGGTCCGCCGATTCTACTGGGTCGGCGCGCTTGCTTCGGAAGAAACCTCGGATGGTGTCCTGGAACGCGCGAGGACGCGGCTCCGGCTGGCGGCGAACAGCTCTCCGACGCGCGCCCAGACCGCCACAGCGAACTCGCGGCCATCCGGCCACGCCGACGGGTCCATCGGGGCGCCGATCGTCACCGCGACCGGCCGGTTCAGGTTGACGCGGTCCATGGACTTGGGCACGACGTGGAACGTGCCGTCGATGGCGACCGGCACGACGCGCAACCCGCGCCCGTGCGCCGCCTTGAGCGTGGCGGGGTTCCACTTGGCGCGCAGCTCCCCGTCCTCGGAGCGAGTGCCTTCCGGGAACACGACCACGGCGGTGGACTCCGCGCACATCCTGAGCACCTGGTTCAGCGCACGCTGCCGGCTCTTCTGGTCCGACCGGTCGACGAAGATCGACCCGCCGCCGTAGCAGCCCCACCCGACGACCGGCAGCCACTTGACGAAGCTCTTCGCCAGGAACGCGGCCGTGTCGAGCGCCTCCATCAGCACGACGATGTCGGCCCAGCTCTGGTGGTTGCTGATGTAGATGTGGCCGCGCGACGGGCGCGGCAGGTGCTCGCTCCCTTCGAGGCTGAGATCGATCTTGACCAGGTGTTTCCGGCAGAACCTCGCCCAGGCCACCTCTCCGTGGAGCCGCCGCACCAGGTCTTCGCGGCTGAACCGTTTCGTGAAGAGCATCGTCAGCGGGACGGGGAGCGTGATCGGCACGGCCGCCAGCACGCACGCCCCGATGCGCCCGAGAAGGGCCACGCGGTTCAGCTTCAGTGCCACGTCTCGGTCCCTCACACGTCGAAGACGGTCCAGCCCTTCTCGAGCTCGATCTGCATGTCGCAATTCGCGAGCGTATCGAGCCGGTGGGCGATCATAAAGCTCGTCCGGCCCTTCATCAGTCGCTGCATGGCTTCCATGATGATGGCCTCGGTCTTCACGTCCACCGAGCTCGTCGGCTCGTCGAGGATGAGCACGGGGGCGTCCTTCAGGAACGCGCGCGCCAGGGACACGCGCTGCCGCTCGCCGCCCGAGAGCCGCATGCCGCGCTCGCCGACCTGCGTGTCGAAGAGGTCGGGCAGCCCCATGATGAAGTCGTAGGCGTTCGCCAGGCGGGCCGCCTCGATGATCTCCTCGCGGGTGGCGCCCTCGCGCCCATACGCGATGTTCTCGAGGATGCTGGTCGAGAAGAGCACCGGTTCCTGGAGCACGATGCCGAACTGGCGCCGGAGATCGCCCAGGTGATACTCCCGGATGTCGACATTGTCGAGCAGGATCGTCCCGTCTGTCGGATCGTAGAACCGCATCAGCAGGCCCATCAGCGTCGTCTTTCCCGCGCCGGTCGCGCCGCGGATGCCGACGCGCGTCCCGGGCGGCGCGCCGAACGACACGCGGTGGAGCGCCGGTTGATTCGGCCCGTACGAGAACGAGACGTCGAGGAACAACAGGTTGCCCTCGGCCCGGGTGATGCGCTTCGCGTCCGGGCGCTCGACGACCTCCGGCAGCTCGTCGAGGAGCGCAAAGGCGCGCTCGGCGCTCGCGAGCGACGATTGCAGGTCCACGGTCTTCCGGCTGAGGGTCTTGAGCGGCTTGTAGATCTGCTGCAGGTAGGCCATCACGAGCAGGAGGCTGCCCAGGCTGATCCGGCCGGCGCGAACCTGCATGATCCCGATGAGCAGGGCGGCGGCGCTGCCCGCCGCCATCACGATGCCGACCAGCACGTCGAAGGCGCCCTGCATCGCCGAGACCTCGAGCTCCTGCTTCAGCCGCCTGGTCGACTGGTCGACGAACCGATCGTGCTCCTTCTCCTCGCGCCCGAAGGCCTTGACGACGCGAACCGACGCGAGCACTTCCTGCACGACGTGCATCGCGGAGCTGTCGAGCCGCTTGATCTCCTTCCAGCTCTTGCGAAGCCGCGGCCCCATCGTGCGCGTCAGCAGGAAGAGCACCGGGCTGACGGAGACGGCGACGGCGGCGAGCGCCAGGTCGATGCGCACCGTGACGTAGACCATGCCGACAAGCGTCGCCACCGCGCCCGCGAGCGGGAGGAGGCCGCCGATGACCACGCGCGGAATCGCCTGCGCGTCGTACTGGATGCGATAGGTCGAATCGGAGGTCCCGCGCGTGTCGTGGTAGGTGAGCGACAGCCGCTGCGCGTGCCGGAAGAGGTGCGAGCGGACGTCCTGCGCGAGCTTCTCGCTCGTGTAGGTCTCCAGCATCGCGCCCCACATATCGAGCAGGGACCCGGCGAGTGTCGTCGCGAGCATCAGCGCCGCGGCGATCCCGAGCAGGACCGCGGGCGTCTCACCGAGCCCCGGCGGGATGAGCGCGTGCAGCCAGCCCGCCGCGGGCCGCTCGCCGACGACGTTATCGACCGCGATCTTGAGCGGCAGCGGATTGAGGAGCGCGAGCGGCGTTGCGAGAAGCTGTATGAGCAGGATACCCGACACCTGCAGCCAGTAGGCCCGGGCGTAGCCGGCGATTCGACGATACAGGGACAGGTGCCGAGGCATGATGGCGAACAGGTTACAGGTTACAGGTTACAGGGAACAGGTTACAGGGAACAGGTTACAGGTTACAGGGAGAGACACGTTGCACGGTACGCCGGCGAATGTCATGGCCCGGGCTTCTTCGCCAGCCCGATGACGGTGAGGCCGAAGGGAAGGCCGGTCCGTGCGACCAGCGGCGCCTCCGCCGAGAGGACGGCGCGAAGCGGCGCGTTGAAGATGCCGGTGCCGATCGTGAGATCCGACTGCTGCTGGGGACGGATGACTCGCTCGAGCAGCCGCTTGGCCGCGGCGATTGGAAACAGGAGGCAGTTGGCGTAGCTCAGGTGCTCGGGCTCGAGGCCGGCGGCGCGGAACTTCCCGGCGAGCTCGCCCGTCGTGTAGCGATGCCGGATGTGGACGGCCTCGTCGTGGCGTCCGCGCAGCCAGTCGTACGCCGGCAGGCGAAGGAGCACCCGGCCGCCGGGCGTGAGCACGCGGGCGAATTCTCTGAGGGCGATCAGTGTCGTCGGGGACCGCGCGCTCGCACAGGACGTCGAAGCTGACGACGAGATCGAAGGACCCGTTCCGATAGGGAAGCGCCATCACCGAAGCCTGCGCCAGGCGGCGCAGTTCGCGCCGCCGGCAGAACCGAGCGCCTCCGGCGAGAAGTCGAATCCCGACAGCCGAGCCGTAGCTCCGACAGGTACTGCAGGACCGCGCCCGTGCCGCATCCCGCGTCGAGGATGCGCAGGCGAGGACGGGAGCCCGAATGTCCGGTCGAGCAGCGCCCGCGTGATGGCGGTCATCCCGCCGTACCACCAGTGGCGGCTCTCCGCCTTGTACATCACCTCGTACTCTTCGAGGTTCATCGACGATCTCCGGCTCGGGCGATTCCCGCGTGGATGCCTCGCGCGCGACTCCGCGAGCGGCCCATCATAACAGGCAGGCTTCGCTTCTTGCGCCGCCGTGGCGACCCTCGCTATGCTGTCGAGCATACCGCCCTGCCAAAGGAAGACACCCATGACCACCCGACGGAGACTCGCCCAACTGGCCTTGCTCGGGCTCGTCCTGCTGCCGATGCTGACCACGGTCTCGGCGCAACAGCCCGCGGCCGCGAGCGACGCGGGAACGATCGCCCTGACCGCGGCGCTGCCCTCCGACCCGCAGGTCACGACGGGCACTTTCGCCAACGGGCTGCGGTACTACGTCCGGGTCAACAAGAAGCCCGAGAACCGCGCGGAGCTGCGGCTGGTGGTGAATGTGGGCTCGATCGTCGAAGACGACGACCAGCAGGGGCTGGCCCACATGGTCGAGCACATGGCGTTCAACGGGACCGCGCACTTCCCCAAGCAGGCGATCGTCTCGTTCATGGAGTCGATCGGCATGCGGTTCGGGCCGAGCGTGAACGCCTTCACGAGCTTCGACGAAACGGTGTACATGCTGCAGGTGCCGACCGACAAGCCGGAGGCCGTCGACAAGTCCTTCCTGATTCTCGAGGACTGGGCCCACAACCTCACGTTCGATCCGAAGGAGATCGACAAGGAACGCGGCGTCATCGTCGAGGAGTGGCGCCTGGGCCGGGGCGCGAGCGCGCGCATGCAGGACAAGCAGTTCCCGATCCTCTTCAAGGGATCGCGCTACGCGGACCGGCTGCCCATAGGCAAGAAGGAGATCATCGACACCTTCAAGCACGACCGCCTGAAGGCGTTCTACGCGGATTGGTACCGGCCTGACCTGATGGCCGTGATCGCGGTCGGCGACTTCGACAAGGCCGCGATCGAGGGGCTCATCAAGAAGCACTTCGCGGCCCTTCCGCAGCGCAAGAACGCGCGGCCGAGGCCGTCGTTCCCGGTGCCCGATCACGCCGACACGTACTACACGGTGGCGCGCGACAAGGAAGCCACCATGTCGACCGTGTCGGTCTACACCATGCTGCCGTTGCGCGACCCCACCACCGCGGGCGCGTACCGCCAGCAGATTGTCGAACAGCTCTTCAGCGGCATGCTGAACCGCCGGTTCCAGGAGCTGGCGCAGAAGGAGGATCCGCCGTTCATCGGCGCCGGCGGCGGGCGCGGCGCGATCGTGCGGACCAAGGAGATGGCCGTCCTGAACGCGATGGTGAAGGAAGCCGGAATCGAGCGCGGGCTCGACGCGCTCGTGGTCGAGGCCGACCGGGTGGCCCGGTTCGGCTTCACGGCCACGGAGCTCGATCGGCAGAAGCGCGACGTGTTGCGGCAGATGGAACGGGCCTTCGCCGAGCGCGACAAGCAGGAGTCGGTCTCCCTGGCGTCGGAGTACGTGAGGAACTTCACCCAGCGCGAGCCGTTCCCCGGAATCGCCTACGAGTACGAGCTCTATCAGCGCTTCGCGCCCGGCATCACACTCGAGGAGATCAACGCGCTCGGCAAGACCTGGATGGGCGACACGAGCCGCGTCGTCATGGCGCAGGCGCCTGAAAAAGAAGGCGTCGCGGCGCCCGACGAGACGAAACTCGCCGCCATCATTGCCGCCGCCCGCGAAAAGCCCACGGCCGCGTATGTGGACACCGTGGCCGGCCTGACGTTGATGGACAAGGCGCCCGAGCCCGGGACGATCGTCAAGACCACGAGAAGGAGAAGTACGGAATCACCGAGTGGGAGCTCTCGAACGGCGTGAAGGTGGTGCTCAAGCCGACCAGCTTCAAGCAGGACGAGATCGTGTTCCGGGCGACCAGCCCGGGCGGCACCTCCCTCGCGACCGACGCCGATTTCATCCCGGCGACGACAGCCGCGCAGGTGATCTCGGCCGGGGGCGTCGGCAAGTTCTCCGCGATCGACCTGCAGAAGGTCCTCGCGGGCAAGGCCGCCTCGGTGCGGCCGATCATCGGGGAACTGGAGGAAGGCGTCACGGGCAGCGGCTCGCCCAAGGACCTCGAGACGCTCTTCCAGCTCATCCACCTGACCGTGACCGCGCCGCGAGCCGATCCGACGATCTTCGGCGTGCTCACCGGCCGGATGAAGTCGATGCTCGCCAGCCAGAGGTCGAGCCCGATGTTCGCCTTCTCGGAAGCCGTGCAGACCACGCTCTACCAGAATCACCTGCGCGCGCGTCCGCTCGCCGAGGCGGACGTGGACAAGATGAGCCTCGAGAAGTCCCTCGCCTTCTACAAGGACCGGTTCGCCGACGCGGGGGACTTCACCTTCGTGTTCGTCGGGACCTTCGATCTGGCGACCATCAAGCCGCTCGTGGAACAGTACCTGGCTTCGCTGCCCTCCGCGCACCGGATCGAGACGTGGAAGAACGTCCACCTGGATCCGGTCAAGGGAGTCGTGGAGAAGGTCGTCAAGAAGGGCATCGAGCCGCAGAGCCAGACGGGCATCATTTTCACCGGCCCGATGAAATACAGCCGCGACCAACGCGTCGCGATGCGAGCGCTCGGCATGGTGCTCGAAACACGGCTCAGGGAATCCCTGCGGGAGGACCTCAGCGGAACCTACGGGGCCTCCGCGTCGCCCCAGTATTTCCAGATCCCGGAGGAGCGCTACTCGTTCGCGATCTCGTTCGGCTGCAACCCGACGCGCGCCGACGAGCTGAGGAAGGCGGTCTTCAAGGAGATCGAGGCGCTCAAGGCGAACGGCCCGACCGACAAGCAGGTCAGCGACGTGAAGGAAACGATGCTGCGGGACATCGAGACCAACTCCAAGCAGAACGCCTACCTCATGACGCAGATCTACCTGCGCTACCAGGTGCCGACCGATCTCGGGGATTTCTTCGACCTGGCGGAGTTCTACAAGACGGGCCTGACCAGGGAACTCGTCCACACGGCCGCGCAAACGTATCTCAACACGGCGAACTACGTCGCGGTGAGGCTGATGCCGGAGAAGTAGACGTAGGCCGGGTCTTCAGACCCGGCGTGGGGCGGGCGGCTTCCGCCGCCCGCTCATGCGAGGCGGCGGGCGCGGAGGCGGAGCGCGAACACCATCTCGACGATCGCGCAGATCGTGACGAGGCGCGACATCATGAAGAGCCGGTACGGCTCGCGCCCCATCACGTCCCAGAATGTCAGTCCCGTGACGGCGAAGCAGATCACGAGCACCCACTGGCCCAGCCTGGGGAAGACCTTGAGCCGATCGATCAACAGCATCACGACCGGCGTGCCGACCAGCAGCACGTAATCCCAGCCCTGGGGCGAGACGAGCGGGATGAGCAGCAGCAGCAGCCCCGCGTCGAGGTATTCCTGTCTCGAGATGCCCTTCGGCTTGACGAAAGCCAGCGCGCAGACCGCCACGAGCGCGAGCGACGCCGCGAGCGTCAGCCAATTCGCCGCGGGCCCCGCGCCGATCCATGCGGCGAAAGTTCCGGCGAGTGACGTGTTGTCCTGGCCGAGCAGGTTCGGGGCGGTCGATCGCGTCACCGTCTCGAACCATCCTCGGAGGAGCGCCAGGTTGCCGGCGAGGCCATACCGCAGGGTTGGAAGCCCCAGGGCCAGCACGATCACGACCGCGAAGGCGGCCGCCGCCCGCATCCGGCGCCGAAGCACGAGGTAGGGCAGGAACAGGATCGCGTAGGGCTTGACGATCGTCGCGGCCGCGAGCAGGGCGCCGGAGGCGGCGTCACGCCCCTTCCACCACTGCGCGACGGCGGCGAGCACCAGCACCGCCAGCAGGATGTTGCTCTGGCCGAGCCCGATCTCGCGGACGTAGAACTTGCCCATCGCGATAACCGTGAAGCCCGCGAGGAAAAGTTGCCCGTGCCGCCGGTCGGGCAAAAGGAAGAGCGATCGTTTGACAAGTAGGATCACGAGCACGAGCGACACGCCGAGCCAGACCGCGCGGGCGGCGACGGGCGGAAGCGCGGCGATCGGTGCGATCAGGAGGGCGAACGCCGGGAAGTACTTGAACTGCCAGTGCCCGTCTTCGATGCGGTAGAGCGGCTCTCCGGCCGCGGCCCTGACGCCGGCGACCCGGTACACCTCGAAGTCGTACATCTGGTGCTTCAGCCGGACTTCGAAGACGACGGCGGCGGCCACGAAGAGGCACCCGATCCCGATCCAGGCCAGACGATGCTTCATATCAATCAGCACGCGACGATATCATGCCGATCCCGCGCGCGCCACGGGTCGCGATCCCGCGCGCGGCACGGGTCGCGAGTCGGAACCCTCCGCTCCACGCGACTGCGGTATACTGCGCCCGTCCACGCCCGCCTGGCCGGGCTCCCGTGGACCAACCACCACCAATACTCGCGCCCTCCGCGTTGTTCAGAAGGCCACGATGATGAAGCCCGAGGCTTCGCCGCGCGGCGTCGTCCTGGTCGCCCTTCTGTGCGCACTGTCCGCCTGCAAACGCGACCGCACGGTCGTACAGCCGACCGACTGCACGCAGGTCACGGTTTCCCCAGCCACGCTGGGATTCACGGCGCTCGATGCCAGCGCGACGCTGGCAGTCACCATTCCCGCCGGCTGCGCATGGACCGCGACGAGCCCGTTGCCCTGGGCGAGCGTCACCTCGGGCTCGAGCGGGAGCGGGAACGGCACGGTCACGATCGCGGTCACGGGGAATGCCGGAGGTCAGCGGGCCGGTGCCGTGACGATCGCGACGAAGAACGTGCTCGTCAACCAGGACGGTGCTCCGTCCGGATGCACGTATCAGCTCAGTCCCGCCGGGTTCTCGGTCGGAGCCGGCGCGTCGACGCGAAGCGTGCAGGTCATCACCGGCGGCGGGTGCCCGTGGTCGTATCGCGGTGACTCCGACTGGATCACCATCGCGCCCCATGCTCCTGGCGCCACGTTCAGCGAACCCTTCGTGATGCCGCAGGCCACGGGCCCGCAGCTCCTCGACGTCATCATGAAGGCGACACCCGAGAACCTGCCGCGCCAGGGGACGGCCACGATCGCCGGCGTGACGCTGACGGTGCTGCAGGACGGATTGTCGGCCGCGACGTGCGCGTACTCAATGACACCGCCATCCGCCAGCTTCCTTCCCGCCGGCGGAACGGGCACGCTGACCGTGACGACGGGCCCGAGTTGCAGCTGGACGATCGACCGCATGTTCGACGCCGAGGACTGGATTCCTGCGGTCACATCCGGCTGGAAAATCGGCCCGGCTACCGTGTCATATACAGTGAAGCCGAACATGGACCTGAACCAGGCCAGGTCGGGCCGCCTGCAACTCTATGGCACCCAGAGCGCGGCGCTCGTCACGCACGTGGTCACTCAGGCGGGGCCGAGCTGCCTCTACTTCGTCTCGCCGGCGCAGACCAACCTTTCCGCCGCGGGGGGCGACGGCAGCTTCGCGGTGACGACCACTCCGTCCGACTGCAGCTGGACCGCGGCTCCCGATGCCGCATGGGTATCGATACTGTCCGGGGCGAGCGGGACCGGGGCGCGGACGGTCACGTATCGCGCGCTGCCGAACACCGGAGCGTCTCGCACGACGGGCATCGTGGTGTCCGGACTCACAATCGGCCTCAACCCGACCTCCCGCTTCACGATCGTGCAGAGCGGGCCGGCGCTTTCCGGCCGGTAGGAGCAGGCTCGTCAATCGGCCTGCCGGCAGCGAAGGTATAACATCAGGGGTTGCGGCTGCCCGAGCACGGAGTCGCGCCAGTCACAGGAGCCGGATGGAGTCGTCTCGCGACCTCAACGACCTAGTCGGCCGGACGCTGGGACAGTACCGGATCGTGCAGCGCCTGG
This sequence comes from uncultured Acidobacteriota bacterium, assembly GCA_963695795.1. Lineage (GTDB taxonomy): Bacteria > Acidobacteriota > Vicinamibacteria > Vicinamibacterales > JAKQTR01 > CAVOHU01. The sequence continues at coordinate 105,979 of CAVOHU010000009.1, forward strand.
GCGCGGGCGGCATGGGCGAGGTCTTCCGGGCCCACGACGAGCGCCTCCGCCGCGACGTCGCGATCAAAGTGCTCTCCCGCGGCATCTTCGCCGACGCGCGGGCCCGACGCCAGTTCCGCTCCGAAGCCCTGAGCCTTTCGCGCATCAACCACCCGAACGTCGAGACGGTGCACGATTTCGAGTCCTTCGGTGATCTCGACGTGCTCGTGCTCGAGCTGGTGCCCGGCGTGACGCTCGGCGATCGGATTCGCGGCCGGGCGCTGCCCGAGCGCGAGACCTTGCGGATTGGCGTCCAGCTCGCCTCGGGTCTCGCCGCGCTTCACGAGGCGGGCATCGTCCATCGCGACGTGAAGCCCGCCAACATGCGCGTCACGCCCGACAACCGCCTGAAGATCCTCGACCTTGGCCTGGCCACGCTCACGCCTTCGGCGCTGGCGGGCGCTGAGACGCAGACCGGTCACGCGACGGTGGATCCGGGCGCCGGCACGCCGCGCTACATGGCGCCCGAACAGGTGCGCGGCGAGGCCGCCGACGCGCGCACCGACGTCTACGCCGCCGGCGCCGTGCTCTTCGAGATGAGCACGGGCGCGTCGCCGTTCAGCGCGTCGCCCGCGCTCGCACTCGCGGCCGACATCCTTCACACGCCGCCCACGCCGCCGCGGGCCCTGAACCCGGCGCTCTCGCCCGAGCTCGAGCGCATCATCCTGAAGTCGCTCGACAAAGATCCCGATCGGCGCTACCAGACGGCTCGTGACCTGGTCGTGGATCTCGAGCGGCTCTCCGCTTCGTCCTCCAGCGGAGCATCGGTCCCCGCCCCTGGCGGGTCCGTCCGACGCCGGCCCATCCGCCCCTCGTCCCGCGCGATCCTCTTCGGAGCGGCCGCACTGCTCATCGCCGCCGGCTGGTGGTACTGGACGCACCGCCCGCCGCCGGGCCGCCCGTTCGCGGAGCGCGACTTCGTCCTCGTAGCGGACTTCCGCGCGGGAGGGGAGCCGTCGCCGCTCGAACGGACGCTGCGGACAGCGCTCACGATCGCGCTCGACCAGTCGCGTTACGTCAACGTGCTGCCCCGCGAGCGTGTTGTCGCGGCGCTCAGGCGCATGGCACGGCAGCCCGACGCCGTCGTCGACCGCATGGCCGCGCTGGATCTGGCCCGCCGCGAGAATGTGGCCGTCGTCTTGGCGGGCACCCTGTCCCCCTCGTCTCGCGGGACGATGGTGAGCGTGGAAGGGGTGAGTGTCGCCGACGGACGAACGATCTTCGTGGTGGCCGAGGAAATTGCCGCGTCTGCGCCGCCGCAGAGCCGCGTCGACGCGCTGGCGGCCCGCGTTCGCCGTGACCTGGGCGAGTCGCTCGATCAGATCGCGAGGAGCCGCCCGGTCGCCGACGTGACCACGCATTCGAGCGAGGCACTGGACCGGTATACCAGGGGCGCGGACGAGTTCTCGGCGGGCAACCTCGAGGAAGCCGATCGGTCCCTTCGGGCGGCCCTGGCGCTCGACACGGGCTTCGCCGCTGCGCATCACCTGCTCGCCCGCGTCTACGCGGGCATGGGCAACGCGTCGCTCGAACGCAAACACCTCGAGGAGGCCTGGAAGCTCCGCAGTCAGCTCACCGATCGCGAGCGGCTCGTCATCGAGGCCAGCTACGCGTCGCTGCAGGGCAACTACGAGCTGGGCCTCGACCGGCTGCAGACGCTCGTCGGCTTGTATCCGGACGATGCCTCGGCGCGCTACCAGCTGGGCGTGGCGCTCAGCAACGCCGGCCGGAAGGAAGCCGCCATCGTCCAGATCCGGCAGGCGCTGCAGATCGATCCGCATCACCTCCGCGCGCGCGGCACGCTGGAGCTCATCCTCACCGAGATCAACAGGCCCGGTGAGGCGCTACAGCTGTTCGACGAGGCGAAGGCGCTCGGCATCGTGACGCCGGACCTCGAGTGGGGCCGCGCGCTCGCGCTGTTTGGCGCCGACAGGATCGACGAGGCGCGCCAGGCGTTGCAGGCGCTCGTGACGCGGGGGGTCGAGCCCTACAAGCTCTACGGTGAGCTGTACCTCGTCCGGCTGCTCATCTACTCGGGACAGCTGGCGGCGGCCCGATCCGCCCTGCGGGACGACATCCGTGCCGACGAGCAGGGCGGGCGGGCGTATCCTGAACGGCTCCGGCGGTACCTGATCGGAAGGCTGGCAGCGCTCGAAGGCGACCTCCGAGAGGCGGGCCGGCAGGCCCAGGCCATCCTGGGCGCGGACTCCAGCCCATCCGACCTTCGTGTCGAGCACGTCCACTTCGCTGGCATTCTCGCGGTGCAATCCGGCGATCTGGCGCTGGCCGAACGCGGGCTCGCCAGGCTGCGCGCCCTGACGGGTCCCTCGACAGGGTTCGCCCGCAGCTGCGAGCTGCATCTCATCGGCGAGCTCGCGCGGGCGCGCGGGCGCCTGCCGCAGGCGATCGAGGCCTTCGGCCAGTCGGCGGCTGCCTACCCCAATTACCTGTCGCACCAAGGCCGCGCGACGATCTACGATGCGCAGCATCGAGACGACGAAGCCCTGGCGGAGTGGAAGGCGGTGACCGCGGCGCGAGGCGATGTCCTGCGCAACGGGTTCCCGGCCGACTGGATCGTCGCCGAGGCGCAGGTGGCCAGGCACCTCTCGGCGGCAGGCGACGCCCGGGCGGCCGAGGCGAGCTGCGCCCTCGTGAAGGCGGCATGGGGCCGCGCCGACCTTCGCGCGCTCAGACTCGACGTGTTGGCGCCGTGCGCCGCGGCCCCACGGTAGTGCAAGCCTGGTCGGGACGGACGGCAACTCGCGTGTTGGTCATCCAGGAGGGCAGCAGAGATGAGATCGAAGAAGCAGAAAACGAAGCTCACCGGCAGGACGTTCAAGAAGAGCGCGAACGTGTACGCCGTGGTAGGCGCGGCCTGCTGCAACTCGAGGTTTCGCACCGCGCTGTTCAGGGCCTTCGATCCCAAGAGCAGCGAGGGCGTCCGAACCGTTGTGAACGCCTTTCTGGAGGCGGTCGGCCTGAGCTGGCCCGTCACCGAGAAAGACCTTGCCAAGATCCTGGCGTTCGCGGCGCCGAGACAATTTCAGCCGACCATCGTCCCTCCGACAAGTCTCCGGATGTACAAGCGGGCCGTCCCGGACTTCACGTTCGAGACCGCTTGCGAGGCGTTCTCCGACGTCGTGTGTCCGCACTGGCCGTGCGACGATTATTCATTTGATTAGGAATGGGCGGCCCTGAAGGGCCGCCTTGGGCCACGAAGATGTAGGGCGGCCCTTCAGGGCCGCCGTAGGTCGCGATGCTTCAGCGTCGCGACGACAATCGCGGGCTGCAGCCCGCGCCCTACATGGTGCGCGAGCAGGTCGAGAACGGCTTTCGAGGATTGATACCCCACGAGCCGCGCGATCTCTCCGCCTGCCGCGTCGAGCACAAGCACCGTGGGATAGCCGTTCACCTTGAAGCGCGTGACGAGCGCTTTGTCGAGGTCGCCATCGAGCTTGACGCCGACATACCCGGCCGAAAGCGCTGAGGCCACCTCCGCGTCCGTCCAGATCCACTCATCCATCGTCCGGCACGGCCCGCACCACGAGGTCCAGAAGTCGACGATGACTCTCTTGCCGTCCTGCTTCGCGCGGGCCAGCGCAGCCGGGTAGGCTGTCTCCCAGCTGAAGGGCGATTTCGCGCGAGGCCGGCCGCGCTCGGCGGCCACGGTGTCGTCGCCCGCGCGATCCTCCGCCTTCGTCACGGGCCGTTCGACGACGGCGAGGATCATCGACCTGCCGTCGGCGCTGAAGGCTCTGAACTCCAGGACGTGCTCTCTCGCGCCGGCCTTCACGAACATCAGCCGATCGACCGGCCGCGCTTCGCGAATCGAGAGCACGGCCTTCGGAGCGTCCGGCGCGGAGGCTTCGAGCACGCTCCACATGTCATCCTTGTCGAAGACGGCGTCATTGTTGGCATCCATCGCGGCCACGAGCGTCTCGACGCCCTCGACGACCGCCTTGCCGCCCCGCCATGACGCGACGGAGTAGCGGAGGACATCCGGCACCGCGTCGCCCTGGCGCACGATCCACACGTTGATCAGGTACGGCTCCGTGATGCCGCCGCCATACGGCACGGAGAGCTCGATGCGGTTGAACGAGCACCACGAGTCGCCGGTCTTCTCCCGCACCGACGGCACCGCCGTCAACGGCGGGCCGTCGTCCGAGAAGTTGCGGTTGCGGTTGCGATCGAGATGGAGGCGACAGAGGTCCTTCGGATGTTCGGCATCGGCGGTCACTAGCACGCGCACCCACGATGCCTCGTTCGGCCCGATCTTGATGACGCCAGTCCGCGCCGGCGCGGCGGAACCGGCGGGCAACGCGATGCCGCCAACCTCACCAAGCGGGACCTGCGTGCCCTTCGGGCTGAAGTTGGGCGCCGGGCCGACTCCGGGCGACTTGTAGACCAGGTCGACGCGAATCGCCTGGGCCTGCGCGGTGGCAGCCGCCCCCGACCAGCAGCCGCAGATCGCGACGCCGCCCATGACGCCTGCCACCCATCGGCCAACCCTGCGTCGTGCCATCTCGCCTCCTGAACGATGAGTCCCGAATGAAGGGACCTCAAGGATATCAGTGCGCGGCCGAGGGCAAGAATCACTCCGGGAGTGATTTTCGAGGGTGAATTCCACCGCGCAATCTTCTATGATTAGAAAACAGACTCAAGCCGTCTGCATTCACGAACAGCGTCAGGAAACCCTCTGAAGCGGTCCGGCTGGCTGTTCTTCCCGATGGCCAGACAGCCGGAGGCGACTTGCGCCGCCGGTCGCCGCTTTGGCCGGGGCCGTGTCGTCGGGGACCAGATCGAATGCCGAAGCGTCATCTGAATAGTCGGCCCGGCGCGACCGTCGTACGCGGACGGCGCCGGCCCGCGGAGAAATGCGCATGACCCGACGCTCACCTCATCTCTTGCTGTCACTCACATCGGGCCTGGCGATCGCGGCCGGAGCGGCGTCCGCCTGCGGTGGCGGCCCGGCTGCGGCCGCCCGCATAGGGCCGCCGCCGACGCTCGTCCAGGTCGCGGAGATCAAGTCGTCTCCGGTCGAAGATGCGTCCGAGTACATGGCCACCGTCCGGTCGCTGTCGTCGACGACGGTGAAGCCCGAGGTCAGCGGCTTCGTCACGAACGTGTTGGTCAAGTCGGGCGATCAGGTTCGGCCGGGCGCTGCGCTCTTCCAGATCGATCCGAGCCGGCAGGCGGCGAGCGTCTCGAGCCAGGACGCGGCGCGCGCCGCGCAGGACGCCGCCACGACCTACGCGAAGCAGCAGCTCGATCGGGCGCGCACGCTCTTCTCCGCCGGGGCCTCGAGCCAGCAGGAGCTCGACCAGGCCGAAGCGAACTACCAGTCGGCCGAGGCGCAGCTCTCCGCGCTCAAGGCGCGGCTCCGGCAGGAGCAGGTCACGCTCCAGTATTACGAGGTCCGATCGCAGGCCGCGGGCACGGTTGGTGACGTGCCGATCCGCGTCGGGATGCGCGTCACGACGGACACCATCCTGACGACAATCGACCTGAACCAGTCGCTCGAAGTCGACGTGCCGGTGCCCGTCGAGCGCAGCCGCGAGCTCGGCCTCGGGCTGCCGCTCCAGCTGCTCGACGGCGACGGCAAGGTGCTCGTCGCAACGACCATCTCGTTCATCTCGCCGCGCGTCGACGACCAGACGCAGTCGATCCTCGTGAAGGGCCGGCTCACCGGCGACGGCCGGCTCCGTTCTTCGCAGCTCGTGCGGGGCCGCGTGGTCTGGAAGACCGCGCCGGCCGTGACGATCCCGATCCTCTCGGTCGTGCGGATCAACGGGCAGCCGTTCGTCTTCGTGGCGGAGCAGAAGGACGGCAAGCTGGTGGCCGGGCAGCGCCTGGTGCGGCTCGGACAGATCGTGGGCAATGACGTGCTGTTGCTGCACGGGGCAGCGCCCGGTGAACGGATAGTCGTGTCCGGCGTGCAGAAGCTCGACGACGGCGCGCCGATTCGGACTTCATAGACCATGGTCAACCTCTTCATCCGGCGTCCGATTCTCGCCAGCGTGTTCGCCGCGGCCATCGTGCTCGCTGGGGCGGTCAGCATCCCGTCCCTGCCGATCGCGCAGTATCCGCAGCTGGCCGCGCCGCAGGTCATCGTCAGCACCTTCTACACCGGCGCCAGCGCGTCTGTCGTCGAGACGGCGGTCACCCAGCCCCTGGAACAGGCCATCAACGGCGTCCAGGGCATGGACTACATCTCGTCGACGAGCGGGAACGACGGCTCGTGCGCGATCACGGTCACCTTCGACGTCACGCGGGACCCCGACCTGGCGGCAGTCGACGTCCAGAACCGCGTGAACCAGGCGGCCGGCCGGCTGCCGAACGAGGTGAAGGCCGTCGGCATCTCCGTCAGCAAGGCCTCGAGCGGGTTCGTCTTCGGCGCGGCCGTGTACTCGAAGAACAACGAGTACGATCCGCTCTTCCTGAGCAACTACGTGGACGTCTACGTCCGCGACGCGCTCAAGCGCATCAGCGGCGTCGCCGACGTCATCATCTTCGGCGAGCGCAAGTATTCGATGCGGCTCTGGCTCGACCCGGATCGCCTCGCCAGCCGCGACCTGACGGCGGCCGACGTGGTCTCGGCGCTTCGCGATCAGAACGTGCAGGTGGCCGCGGGGCAGGTGGGGCAGCCGCCTTCCTCCAGCGGCCAGCTCTACCAGATCAGCGTGCGCGCCGTGGGCCGGATGAGCAACCCTTCGGAGTTCGACAACATCATCCTGAAGAAGGGCAGTGGCGGCGACCTCGTCCGGATGAAGGACGTCGGGCGCTCGGAGCTCGGCGCGGAAACCTATAGCGCCGACCTCCGCTTCAACGGCCGGCAGGCAGTCGGCATAGGCATCACGCAGCTCCCCACGGCCAACGCCCTCGCCGTCTACCAGGCGACGACGGCGGAGCTGAAGCGGCTTTCCGAGCGGTTCCCGCCCGGCATGACCTACGAGCTGGCATTCGACAACACCGTCGTCGTGTCCGAGTCGATCAAGGAGGTGCTCATCACGCTGCTCGAAGCCATCGGGCTCGTCGTGCTCGTGATGTTCCTCTTCCTCCAGGACTGGCGGAGCACCGTCATTCCCGCGCTCACGATCCCGGTGTCGCTCATCGGCACGTTCGCCTTCGTCCGGCTCTTCGGCTTCTCGATCAACACGCTCACGCTCTTCGGCATCACGCTCGCGACCGGCCTCGTCGTCGACGATGCGATCGTGGTCGTGGAGAACGTCCAGCGGCACCTGCACGAGTACGGCAAGACCGCGAGAGCGGCCGCGTCGGAAGCGATGGCGGAGGTCGTCGGGCCGGTCATCGCGACGGCGCTCGTCCTGGCCGCGGTCTTCGTGCCGGTCGCGCTGTTCCCGGGAACGACCGGCCGGCTCTATCAGCAGTTCGCGCTCACGATCGCGTGCTCCGTCAGCATCTCGGCCTTCAATGCCCTGACGCTGACGCCGGCGCTCTCGGCGCTCCTCCTTCGCGGCGAACGGCCGAAGAACCCCCTCTGGAAGCCGATCAACTGGATCATCGACGAGGGCACTCGCACCTTCGTGCGCGTGCTGCAGTTCCTGGTCCGCAGGCGCGGCATCGTCTACGTGTTGTTCCTGGCCGGTCTCGTGGCGACTGTCTGGGCCTGGAAGAAGCTGCCCGGCGGGTTCGTCCCCGACGAGGACCCCGGTTTCATCATCGTCTCGGTGCAGGGACCGAGCGGCGCGTCACTCGCCTACACCGGAGGCCTCACGCGCCAGGCCGAAGCCGTGCTGAACCAGCAGCCGGAGATCGACGGCGTCTTCACGGTCGACGGCTTCAGCTTCCTCGGTTCCGGGGCGAACAAGGCCATGATGTTCGTGCGGTTGCGGCCGTTCAAAGACCGGCCCGGCGAGGAGCACTCCGCGATGGCCGTCGTCCAGCGGATCTTCGGCGGGTTCATGGGCATCAGCGGGGGCATTGTCCTTCCGTTCCTCCCGCCGCCCATCCAGGGCATCGGGCGCTTCGGCGGGTTCCAATTCGAGGTCCTCGACCAGGCTGGCGGCGACATCGAGACACTCGCCAACGCGACGAGCGGCGTGGTGGCGGCCGGCAACCGGACGCCGGGGCTGACGGGGCTCTTCTCGGGGTTCACCGCCAACGATCCCCAGCTCATCGTGACGGTCGATCGCGAGGCGCTGCAGTCGCTCGGCCTGAAGTTCGGCGACGTGGCGGCCACGCTGCAGACGCTCATGGGCTCGGCCTACGTCAACGACTTCGACTTCAACAACCGTTCGTACCGGGTGTTTGTCCAGGCCGATCGCGACTTCCGCAGCCGCCCGCGCGACATCGGCAGCTACTACCTGCGGACGCCGGCGGGAAGGATGGTCCGGCTCGACTCGGTCGTTCGCGTGGCGGACACCACGGCGCCGCAGGTCATCTCGCACTACAACCTCTTCCGATCGACCGAGATCAACGGGCGGGCCGCGCCGGGCACGAGCTCGGGCCAGGCGCTCCAGATCATGGAGGACCTCGCGCGCCGCACCCTCCCGCGCGGGATGGGGTTCGCGTGGTCGGGGATCTCGCTCGAGGAGATCCAATCGGGCAGCCAGACCATCCTGATCTTCGCCCTCGGCCTGCTGCTCGTGTACCTGACGCTCGCCGGACAGTATGAGAGCCTGGTGCTGCCCTTCATCATCCTGCTCTCGGTGCCGCTCGCAGTCCTCGGCGCGCTCGGCGCGCAGTGGGCTCGCGGCCTCATCAACGACGTCTACTGCCAGATCGGTCTCGTCATGCTCATCGGGCTGTCGGCGAAGAACGGCATCCTGGTCGTCGAGTTCGCCGAGCAGCTCCGGCGCCGCGGCATGACGATTGCGGAAGCGGCGGTCGAGGCGGCCCGCATCCGCCTGAGGCCGATCCTGATGACCTCCTTCGCGTTCATCCTCGGCGTCATGCCGCTCGTGTTCGCGACGGGCGCCGGGCGCGCCTCGCGCCACTCGGTCGGGACCTCCGTGGCAGGCGGCATGCTCTTCTCGACGCTGCTGAACGTGGTCATCATCCCGGTGCTGTATGTCGCGGTGAGGAGCGTCGGGGCAGCCGTTCACGAGAGGATCCCCATGCGATCGCAGGGCGTGCCGGGGCACACTTCATGAACAGACGACTGAGGGCAGCCGCGTGCCTCCTCGTACTGGGCTCGGGCGCAAGCCTGCGCGGACAATCGGCGCCGCCCGCTCAGCAGCCCGCTCCGCCCGCCGCCGTGACGTTCAAAGAAGCCATCGAGCGGGCCGTGGCGAAGAACCCGAGCGTGGCCGGCGCCGCGGCGGACATTCTGCGCGCCGACGCGATCCTGCAGCAGGCGCGGATCCTGGCGTACCCGAACATCGCGCTCAATGCGACCAACACGACGCTCGATCGATCGCGGTTGCTCAACGGCGCGGCCAGCACGCCGCAGAATCAGCTGATCGTCACCGGCGCCGCCACCGGACTCCTCTACGCGCCGGTCATCTGGGCGCTTCGCGCGCAGGCGGGCGACGCACGCCGGAACTCGGAGCTCCTTGCCGCCGACGTCCGGACCCAGATTGCCGTCGCCACCGGTCAGGCCTACCTGGCCGTGGTCGCCCGGCAGCGGCTGCTCGACGTCGCCGTCAGGTCCCGCGACGTCGCACAGGCGCACTTCGACTACGCGAGGCAGCGCCGCGAGAGCGGGGCGGGAAGCCGGCTGAACGAGCTGCGCGCCCAGCAGTCCGTATCGAGCGACGACGTGCTGGTCGAGCAGGCGAGACAGGACCTCTACACCGCGCAGGAGGCGCTCGGGGTGCTGGTGGCGGAGGAAGGGCCGTTGACCTTCGCCGACGAACCGGTGCTCGAGATTCCGCCGTCGATGGACGCCGCGCTGGCCGACATGCCCCGAGACCGCACCGACCTGCGCCTGGCGCGTGGACGTGAGGCGGCCGCCGCCCGCGTGCTCAGCGACAGCTGGAAGGACTGGCTCCCGTCGGTGTCCGCGCTCTTCCAGCCGCAGTTCGTCGCGCCGACGACGCTCTTCCAGCCGCAGTGGAGCTGGCGCTTCCAGGTGTTCGCCAACGTGCCCCTCTTCGATTTCGGCGCGCGCTCGGCGAGGAAGTCCGAGCGGCGCATCATCCTCAACGAGACGCACATCACCTTTGACGGGCTCATGCGGGAGGCGAAGTCCGACGTCAGGACGGCCCAGCAGGCAGTGACGAGCGCCGAGAAGGCGCTGACGAGCGCGCGCGCCGCGGCGCAGCAGGCCAACGACGTCGTCGACATCGTGAACGTGTCGTTCAAGGTCGGCGCCACGACCAACATCGAGGTGATCGACGCGCAGCGGGTCGCCCGCGACGCCGACAACGCCGTGGCGCTTGCCGAGAACCAGCTTCGGCAGGCGAAGCTCTCGCTGCTCGTCGCGCTGGGGCGATTCCCGTGATCTCCCCAGCTGCCTGACCCTGGCGCCCCTTCAGTGTCGCCGTGTGTCGCGAAAGTGTAGGGCGCCCCTTCAGTGTCGCCGTGTGTCGCGATGCTTCAGCGTCGCGACGAGGATCGCGGGCCTGAAGGCCCGCGAATACGGCGGGGCTGAAGCCCGCGCCCTACGACGAGCACGACTCGGCTCGACCAGGGCCTTCGCCCTACGGCTCGCCACCACTCCGAACCTCGATCTATCATCTCCGCGCGTCTGTTCCTGCCCCGGAGGTTTCATGACCGAGCAGCCGGCGGCCCGCCGGGCATTTCCGTTCGTCCTCCTCGCCTCCTTCGTCATGTGCCTTCTTGGCGCCTCGCTTGGCGGGCAGCAGCGCGAGTTGCCCGGCTTCAAGTCGGGCGTGGATCTCGTCACCATCGACCTCACGGTCCTCACCCGCGGCGGTGAGCCGATCGTCGATTTGGGGCCGTCGGATGTGACGGTCCTCGTCGACGGCAGGCCACGGCCTGTCGTGTCGCTGAGGCTGATCAGATTCGAATCGGGTCAGTCCGTTCTGCGGCCGGAGCCGCCGCCGGAGGTCAAGGCGATCCTGCCGGTGGTCCCCGCCGAGGAGAGCCGGGTCATCGTGCTGGTGGTGGATCGCGAGCAGATCCCACAGGGCGAGGGAGGGCAGATGCTGGCCGCAGCGGCGAAGTTCATCGACGGGCTGGCGCCCTCCGATCGCGCCGCCGTCTGGGACATTCCCGCGACGAGTACGCGGCTCCAGTTCACGGCGGATCGCGGCGCCCTCGAGCGGCGGATCCGGACCATGCCGGGAACCGAAACGCCGCCGTACTACGGACCGTGGATGATCGCGAACGAAGAAGCCATCCAAATCCAGGAGCGTGTGCCGAACGCGTTCAAGGACGTGGTCGAGCGCGAGTGCTACAAGCAGCCGCCCACGTGTCCCCAGGAGGTCCAGTCGCAGGCGAACCAACGCGCCCTCGACATTCGGCGGCGGACCCGCGCGACGATGATCGACATCGAGTCGCTTGTTGACGCCGTCGCTCCGCTCGAGGGGCCGAAGCACCTGGTGTGGATCACGGCCGGTCCGCCGATCATCCGGGAATATCAGGCCGACCTCAGGAGGATCATCGACAAGGCCGCGGCCGCGCGGGTCATCGTGCACGCGCTCCAGGTCTGGGTGGCTCCGTATCAGGCACGAACCGATTCGATGCGCGCGACTCCCGTCCAGACGGACCACACCCTGTCCTTGTCGTACTCGATCGCTGCGGCGACCGGCGGGTTGTCCATCACGGCGCTGTCGGGCGAAGTGGCGTTCGAACAGTTCGCGAAGAATGTTTCCGCAACCTACCTTCTCGCCATCGAGACGGCGCCCGCCGATCGGGATGGAAAGATGCACGCGATTGATGTGAAGGTGGCGAACCGCGGCTTTGGCGTGACGGTCCGCGCCCGCAAGTCGTTCAAGATCGATCTCCGGCCGCGCGATTAGCCTGAGGGCCGCAACCTCCGCCGCGCCTTGACCGCCACACCTTGCCGAGAGCATGATCCTCACGCGCCTGCCGGACTCCCGATCGGGACCTTCATGAAGCCACGAACCGGCGTCGAAGTCATCCTTCCGGTCCTGCTGATCGTCCTCGCGGCTACCGGTCTGGCCAGCGGCCGGCAGGCTCAACCGCCCGCCTTCAAGTCGGGTGTCGATCTCGTCACCGTCGATCTCACCGTCCTCAATCGCAGCGGGGAACCGGTCGCCGACCTGAAGCCGTCCGACCTGACGGTACTGGTGGACGGGCGGCCGAGGCGGATCGTGTCGTTGCGGCTCGTTCGCGCCGACGCCGGGGATATCGAGTTGCAGGCGGCGCCGCCGCCCGAGATCAAGGCACTTCTGCCGCCAGTCCCCCCTGGCCATGGCCGGCGCTTCGTGCTCGCGGTCGATCGCGACAACATCACGAGGGGGGAAGGCCAGCAGATGCTCTCGGCCGGCGCCCGGTTCATCGACGACATGGGCCCTGCCGATCGTGCCGCCGTCTGGGCCATTCCCGCGACCGGATCGCGGCTGCAGTTCACCGTGGATCGCGACGGGCTCAAGCAGCAGTTGAGGAGAATGGTCGGCACCGAGCCGCCGCCATTCGGCAAATGGGTGGTGGCGAATGAAGAAGCCATCCAGATCGACGATGGCGACCCAAAAGTGCTGGGCGAGGTGATCGCCCGTGAGTGCTACAAGCAGCCTCAGACGTGTCCCGACGAAGTCGAGATGCAGGCACGGACGCTCGGAAAGGACCTGCGCCAGCGTACCTTCACCACGATGACCGACGTGGAGGCGCTCATCGACTCACTGGCGGCCATGGAAGGACCGAAGCAGCTCATCTGGATCACGTGCGGCCCGCCGCAGCTCCCGGAGTACATGACCGACATGAGCAGGCTTGGCGCGAAGGCCGACGCGGCCCGCGTCACGGTCCACGCGCTGCAACTCGCGGTCGCGCCCTCTCAGGCCCGGGCCGATTCGATGCGCGCGACGCCCGTGCAGACTGATCAGACACACTCGCTGTCGTATGCGATCGCCGGGATGACCGGCGGCATGACGATCACCACGCCGAACGGAACCGTGGCGTTCACGCGGCTCGCCAGGGAACTCTCCGCGAGCTACCTCCTCGCGATCGAGACCGTCGAAGCCGATCGGGACGGAAAGCCGCACGCGATTGACGTGAAGGTCGCCGACCGGGGATGGGGCGTCAGCGTTCGCGCCCGCAAGTCGTTCACGATCGACCGCGCGGCCCCCGCGGCCGCGCCAGCAGCCCCGGCAGCGCCCGCCGCTGGTGCAGCGCCGTCCGAGCCGGGCGCCGCCCCGCCGACACCGGCCAGTCCCGCGCCGGGTCCAGCAGGCCCGGTCGGTATCGACGTGGCGGAGGTGAGCGCGCGCCTCGCCGACTACGTCGCGCGATTCGAGGCGGGCGTGACGGCCGTCGTGGCGGAAGAGCGATACGTGCAGATCACGCACCCGTGGCGCGGCAACCCGAAGGGCCCCGAGGCCGAGCCGGCGCTCCGGTGGTTCGACAACCCGGCGGATCCGCAGCTCAGGAAGGGCGGGCCGATCATCGCGCGCCGGCAGCTGCTGTCGGACGTGCTCTTCGTGCAGGTCGGCGGCAAACAGTGGGTGGGATACCGGGATGTCGCCGAGGTCGACGGCAAGCTGGTTCGTGACCGCACCGAGCGCGTGAAGGACCTGTTCCTGTCGGCCGCGCCCGATCGCGAGGCGCAGTTCCAGCGCATCACGGCGGAGAGCGCCCGATACAACCTCGGAGACTTTCGGCGTACGCTCAACATTCCCACGGTCACGCTCTCGTTCATGCACCGGCTGCACCAGTGGCGGTTCGAATACAAGCGTGCCTCCGACGAGAAGATCGACGGACGGGTAGTCCGGGTCCTCACCTTCAAGGAGAAGGTGCGCCCGACGCTCATTGGCACGCCCGGCGGCGCAGAAATTCCGATCGAAGGCCGGATCTGGATCGAGGCGGCGACCGGGAACGTGGTGCGGACCGAGCTGCGCTTCGACCGCGGCGGAGAGAGGCGGTGCCTGATCCGGACCGATTTCGGGCCGCTCGAAGGGGCGAGCGTCCTCGTGCCGGCCCTGATGTGGGAGTGGTACGAAGGCGCCGACCAGATCGGACGGATCGGCGGCGACAAAACGCTCGTGCAGTGCGTCGCGACCTACTCCGCCTATCGCCGCTTCCAGGTGTCGACTACCGAGCAGATCAAGTAAGGCGTGCCCTTCATGGGCGCCGCTGATCCCGAAAATGTAGGGCGACCCTTCAGGGTCGCCGTGGGTCGCGACGCTTCAGCGTCGCGACGACCGGGCGCGGGGCCGAGGCCCCGCGCATACGGCGGGGCTAAAGCCCACGCCCTACACCAACCGCGACGGTCCGCCGAAGCGTTTCGCGAAGGCGTCAGTCCCCCGGACTACCCGGGGGCCCCGCCGCGGCGTCCCTACATGGCGGCGGCGACGCGGTCCGCGACCATCCGGCCGGCCTCGTACGGGGACTTGTCGCCCTTGTATGTCGACGTGATGACCGTCACTTCCCAGGGGCCTTTCTTGAAGACGATCGATCCGCCCATGAAGGTGTAGCCGCCATCGCCGAGGTCGGGGAGCTTCCTGACGCTCTTGTCGAACTTCGCCATCATGTCGCCCGCGTCCCACGAGTCCGACAGTGGTTCGATCTTCACCTCGATCGAAGGTCCAAGCGGCTTCGGCGTCTCGAGCGTGCACGAACTCTCGCTGTCGCGTTTGAGCGAGGCTCCCTCGCCGAGTACCGCCACCGCGTCCGCATCCTTCAGCAGGTTGCAAGCGTGGGGCACGGAAGCCGGCTTCGCGGCCGCCGCGGGCGTCGACGCGGGCGCGGACGTCTCGGTCGATCCCGCCGGCGCGTTACCGGCGGGTGGGGTCGAAGAGGAACACGCGAGCACACCAACCGCGACAGCGCACACACCTGCGGAGAGGATCAGCCGGCGAACGATCATGGCAACCTCCTGGAATTCGAACGCGATGAAGGAGCGCGCGAACCCGCCGGATGTCCGGCGAACCGCGGCCTCCGGGCGAGAGACGGGACATTCTACTCCGGCGTCCCCGTCGGGTCTAAAGACCCGACCTACGAGAGGCCGACGCGTCAACTCGTAGGCCGGATCTTCAGATCCGGCGTGTCCGTCGGGTCCCAACACCCGGCCTACGAGCAATCGACGAGCACACGGCCGCGCG
The DNA here is from genome assembly GCA_963695795.1 of uncultured Acidobacteriota bacterium. GTDB lineage: Bacteria > Acidobacteriota > Vicinamibacteria > Vicinamibacterales > JAKQTR01 > CAVOHU01. Next base: position 121,164 of record CAVOHU010000009.1, read on the forward strand.
AAGTCCTGTTCATCAACGCGTCGCAGGCAGGGATCACATCGGCCAGCGCAACCGTGCGGCTGGGGATCCGATCGATCGCGGGCGGCCTGAGATCGGCTCCGAGGCGGTTCCAGATCTCGGTGCGCAGCGCCATCGGGCAATTGGCGGAGCTGGCGCCGAGCAGGCTGACACCGCGCAGGATGAAGGGGAACACGGTCGCGTCGAACTCGGGCGCGGCGGCATTGCCGATCGCCGAGACGTTTCCCCACAACGCGACGTGGCGGATGAGGCCGGCGAGCAGCGCGCCGCCCACGTTGTCGATGGCGCCGCCGAAGCGAGCGGCCTCGAGCGGCCTCGATCCCAGCCTCAGCCCCTCGGGCGTTGTGACCTCGTTGGCGCCTAGCTCGCGCAGGTACGATTCGTGTTCGGGCCGGCCGGACACGGCGATGACCCGGTACCCCCGCTTCGCCAGGATCGAGATCGCAGCCGACCCCACCCCTCCGGTGGCCCCGGTGACGACGATGGGCCCGTGCTCGGGCGACTGGCCGTTCTGCTCCATGCGGTGAAGGGCGAGGGCGGCGGTGAATCCCGCGGTGCCGAGCGTCATGGCCGCGCGGAAGTCCAGTCCATCTGGCAGCGGCACCACTGCCTCCGCCGGCACGCGGACGAGTTGCGCGAACCCGCCGTCGAACATCTCGCCCAGGCCGGCGCCGTTCACGAGCACCGCGTCGCCGGTGCGGAATGCGGGAGAGGTCGACGACTCGACACGGCCCGCCACGTCGATGCCGGCGTTGAGCGGGAAGCGCTTCAGGATCCGGCCTCGACCCGTGACGGCGAGCGCGTCCTTGAAATTGATGCCGGACCATTCGGCGCGGATGACGACATCTCCCGAGGTCAGCTCGTCGTCAGACATCTCCACCATGCGGGCCAGAATCGTCTGGTTCTCGTTGAACACGCGGCAGGCCAGGAATGGCATGGGGTTCATCATACTGCTCATCCGGCTGCCGATCTGGTACGCTGGCGAGGCCCCGGCAGGCGGGAACCGATGAACCAGACTCTCCAGCAGCACAAACAGTACTTGCTGACCGGCGTCTCGTATGTGATTCCGATGATCGCGTGCGGAGGCATCCTCATTGCGAGCGCCATCGCGCTGCTGACGTTGTTCCATCCGGGCGCCATGTCGCCGACCGGCGGACCCAACTTCGCCGAGGCCCCGGCCCTCAAGACCATCCTCGACATCGGCGACGCGGCCTTCAAGATGGCGCTGCCCGTGCTCGCCGGCTTCATCGCCTACGCGATGGCCGGCAAGCCCGGACTCGCGCCCGGCCTGCTCGGCGGTTACCTCGCGGGGACGACCAACGCCGGCTTCCTCGGCGCGCTCCTCGTGGGGCTCCTCGCGGGCCACGTCGTGAACCTGCTGAAGAAAGTGCCGGTCCACAAGTACCTGCGGCCGATCATGCCGATCATCATCATCCCGATCACCTCCGGCCTGATCGTGGGCGTCGTCATGCTGAAGGTGATCGGGGTGCCGATCGCCGACGTCATGACGTTCCTGGGCGGCTGGCTCGCGACGATGAGCCAGGGGAACGCCGTGGTGCTGGCGTCGATCCTGGGGGCGATGATCGCGTTCGACATGGGCGGCCCGGTGAACAAGGCCGCGTTCTTCTTCGGCGCCGCGATGATCAAGGAAGGCAATTTCGCCGTGATGGGCGCGTGCGCGGCGGCCATCTGCACGCCGCCGATCGGCCTCGCGCTGGCCACGCTCCTCAGCCGATCGCAATGGACCGAGGAGCAGCGCGAATCGGGGATCGCGGCGCTTGCCATGGGCCTGGTGGGCATCACGGAGGGAGCGATTCCCTTCGCCGCGGCCGATCCGATCAGGGTGATCCCGACCATCATGGCGGGCTCGATGGTGGCCTCCACGGTGGCCATGCTCGGCCATGTCGGCGACCACGCTCCGCACGGCGGCCCGATCGTGCTCCCGGTTGTCGACAACCGTGTCGCCTACGTGATCGCCATCGTCGCGGGGGCCGTGGTGACGGCGCTCTTGATCAACCTCCTCAAGAAGGTGACAGAAAGGCCCGTGGCCGAACAGGGAGCAGCGCAATGAAGATCGTGGCGGTGACCGCGTGCCCTACCGGCGTGGCGCACACCTACATGGCGGCCGAGCAGCTCGAGAAGACCGCGCGAGCGTTGGGTCATTCGGTCAAGGTCGAGACGCAGGGGGCGATGGGGATCGAGAACGAGCTCAGCCAGGCGGACATCGACGGCGCCGACGTCGTGCTCCTGGCGACCGACATCGCGATCGAGAAGGCGGAGCGATTCGACCGCGCGAAGAAGAAGGTCCAGGTGCCGGTCCAGGCGGTGCTGAAGGACCCGATCGGCGTGTTTGGGAAACTGTGAGGGATTCAAGGCCTGTAGCCTGTAGCCTGAAGCCGAATCCGAATGCAGCAGTTCTCCTTCGCTTGCCCGCTGCGAAACGGCCTGCACGCCCGCCCGGCGAGCGCCCTCGAGCAGGTGGCGCGCCGCTTCGCGTCGCGCGTGAGCCTTCGCAACGAGCGCACGGGCCAGGCGGCCAACGCCAAGAGCGTGCTCGCGCTCGTGGCGCTCGACCTCCGCTTCGACGACCCCTGCCGCCTCTCGACCGAAGGAAACGATGAGCGCGAGGCGCTGACGGCGCTGCGGAGCTTCGTCGACGTCGAGTTCGCGCGTTGTGACGCGCCGATCCCGCCGTCCGCCGATCGGCGGGCCGTCCGGCTCCCGCCGGTCCTCCGCGGCGCGGAGATGAAGGTCCGTGCCGGCACCTCCGTCGCTCCCGGCATCGGCCGGGGCGTGCTCGTCCGGATCGGCGCGCTCGTCGTCGGCGGGGAATCAGCGACCGCCCGGGCATCGGATCTCGCCGCGGAGCACCGGCGCCTCGACGAGGCGTTTCGGGACGTGCTCCGGGACTACGACGGGGAGCTGCAGCGCCTGGGGAGAAGCGTTCATGCCGAGATCGTGACCGCGCACCGGTCGGTCGTGCGCGATCCCGAGCTGAAGCACTGGATGGCCGGCCACATCACGTCGGACGCCTCCACGGCGGAGGGAGCCATCGCGGCGGCCGAAGCGCATTTCTCGGAAATGCTGGTCGCGACCGGCAGCGCGATCCTGCGCGACCGGGCGCTCGATGTCCGCGATGTCTGCGCCAGGCTCGCGGCGAAAGTCCGCGGCGGCACGGGCGGTCCGCTGGTCGAGCCGCTCGTGACGGATTCGATCTGCGTCGCGGACACGCTGTCGCCCGGCCAGTTCCTGGCGCTCGATCGGTCACTTGTCAAGGGCCTCGTGCTCGAGCACGGCAGCGCCACCTCGCACACCACGATTCTCGCCCGGTCGTTCGGCATCCCGGCCGTCGCCGACGTCGAGAACGTCGACTGGCCCCGCGGAGGCCGCCGCGAGCTCATCGTGGACGGCGACCTCGGCGTGATCGTCGAAGATCCGGGCGAGGCGGCGCTTCGCTACTACGAGATGGAACGCGCGCGCGTCGAAGGCCGGCGCGCGCGCCAGCGGAAGGTGGCCATCGAGCCGGCGGCCACCTCCGACGGCGTCCGGATCGAGGTCGGCGCCAACATCGGGTCCGCCGCCGAGGTGGACGCGGCGTCCTCAGAGGGCGCCGAAGGCATCGGGCTGCTCCGGACCGAGCTGATCTTCGCCGGGCGCGATTCGGCCCCAACCGAGGCGGAGCAGTTCGAGCAATACCGGGCGGCGGTCAACGCGGCCGGCGCCCGGATGGTGCTTGTCCGCACGCTCGATGTCGGCGGCGACAAGCCCCTCCCGTACCTGCGCCTCCCGGCCGAGGACAATCCGTTCCTCGGCTATCGCGGCGTTCGAATCTACGCGGACCATCCGCAGCTCATCAGGGACCAGGTCGCCGCGATCGTCCGTGCCTCCGCGCATGGGCGCCTCGGATTGATGATCCCGATGGTCGCGAGCCTCGAGGAAGTGCTGGCCGTGAGGGCGATCGTCTCCGACGTGCAGGCCCGGTGCGCCGCTGACGGCGTCGCCTTCGACCCGCACATGCAGGTCGGCGCCATGATCGAGGTGCCGTCCGCCGCGATGGCCATCGGAGACCTGGCGCGGGAGCTGGACTTTTTCAGCGTCGGCACCAACGACCTCCTGCAGTACTTCTGCGCGGCCGACCGCGGCAACCCGCGAGTCGGGGCGCTGTACAATCCGCTCGCGCCCGCGTTCATTCGCCTGCTCGACGAGATCGTGAAGGGCGCGCGCCACGCCGGGCGCTGGGTTGGCGTCTGCGGCGAGATGGCAGGCGACGAGCAGGCGCTGCCGATCCTGGCCGGCCTGGGATTCGACGAGTTGAGCGTCGCTTTGCCGCGCGTGGGAGGGACCAAGGCCGCCCTGCGGCGATTGTCCGCGGCCTCGTGCCGGGCGCTCGTCGAACGCGCGATGGCCAGCACGACGGCTTCCGAGGTGGAGCGCCTGATTCGCGAGGCGGACTGCTGGACCCCGGTGCCTCTCCTCGAGCCGGAGCTCATCGTGATCGACGCGGACTGTACGACCATGGAAGAAGCCGTCAAGACCGCGGCGGATCGGCTGTATGTCACGTCGCGGACCGACGCGCCACGCGATGTCGAGGAAGCCGTCTGGGATCGCGAAGCCGTCTCGACGACGGGGTTCGGCCACGGGTTCGCGATTCCACACTGCAAATCATCCCAGCTTCGATCGAGCTCGCTGGCGGTCGTGCGGTTGAAGCACCCGGTCGACTGGCACTCGCTCGATGGGCGGCCGGTCGACTTCGTCCTGCTCCTCGCGATCCGAGACGCCGGGCACGCCGCGGAGCATCTCAAGATCCTGGCGACGCTCGCCCGCCAGCTGATGCACGAAGAGTTCCGGGAACGCCTTCGGCGGGAGCCGGATGAACAAGCCCTCTGCAGTTTCCTGCTCGGCCGCATCGGCGGCTGAGCGTCGATTACGGGGAGTGACACATGCATCGATCGATGAACCGCGTGCCCGTCATGCTGCTGGCGTGGGTCGTGCTGCTGGCCGCCGTGTCGGGCCAGGCGCCAGCGAAACAGGCCGCCGGACAGGCTGCCAAGGCCGCACCCGATCTCGCGGCGCGGCCCACGCTCTACGTCGTCGGATACGCCCATCTCGACACGCAGTGGCGATGGGACTACGTCACCACGATTCGTGAGTACATCCCGAAGACGATCCGCGACAACTTCATCCTCTTCGAGAAATACCCGAACTACGTGTTCAACTTCAGCGGCTCGAACCGCTACCGGATGATGAAGGAGTACTACCCGGCCGATTACGAGAAGGTGAAGAAATACGTCGCGGCCGGGCGCTGGTTCCCGTCGGGCTCGTCGATCGAGGAGAACGACGTCAACTCGCCCTCGGCCGAGTCGATCATCCGGCAGATTCTCTACGGCACCCAGTATTTCAAGCGGGAGTTCGGCAAGACGAGCGCCGAGTTCATGCTGCCGGACTGCTTCGGGTTCCCGGCCTCGCTGCCGACCCTCCTCGCGCACTCGGGGATCAAGGGATTCTCGACCCAGAAGCTGTCGTCGAGCTGGCAGCCGGCCGCCCGCGTCGGGGGACCCAATTCACCGGAGAAGACCCCGGACGGCATCCCGTTCAATGTCGGAATCTGGGAAGGCACCGACGGCAGCACCGTGATTGCCGCGCTCAATCCGGGCAGCTACGGCGGGTCGGTCACCTACGACCTCTCGAAGACGCCGCCTCCGCCGCCGCCCCCGAATCCCGCCAACCCGCAGCAGCAGGCGCCGCGGCCGCTCATCGACTGGGGCGAGCGGATCAAGCTCAACGGCCAGGTCACCGGCATCTTCGCCGACTACATGTATTACGGGACCGGCGACACGGGCGGGACGCCGAACGAGTCGTCGGTGAAGCTGATGGACGCCATCACGACCCGGTCGAGGACCGTGCTGCCGCCCGCCTTCCCGCAGCGCGGCGCGCAGGGTGGCCAGCCTGTAGCCCCCAGCCTCCAGCCTCCGGCCGAAGTGCTCGTCGGCGACGGTCCCGTGAACGTGATTTCGGCCACCTCCGAACAGCTCTTCCTCAATCTCAAGCCGGAGCAGACGGCGAAACTCCCGCGGTACAAGGGCGACCTCGAGCTCATCAACCACTCGGCGGGGTCGATCACCTCGCAGGCCTACCTGAAGCGGTGGAACCGCCAGAACGAGCTGCTCGCCGACGCGGCGGAAAAGGCGTCGGTGGCAGCCGCGTGGCTTGGCGGCCGCGCGTATCCGATCGATCGATTGAACAACGCGTGGACGCTCGTGATGGGCGGCCAGTTCCACGACATCATCCCGGGCACGAGTCTGCCCAAGGCGTACCAGTACTCCTGGAACGACGAGCTGCTCGCGCTGAACCAGTTCGCGGGCGTCGTGACGAGCGCCACCGACGCGGTCGCCTCGGCGATGAACACCCAGACGAAGGGCACTCCGATCGTCGTGTTCAACCCGCTGAACATCAGTCGCGAGGACATCGTCGAAGCGAGCGTCTCGATGGAGGGCGGCGTTCCGAAGGCCGTCCGCGTGTTCGGCCCGGACGGCGGGGAAGTGCCGGCCCAGGTGATCGCGGGAAACCGGATCGCGTTCCTCGCCAAGGTGCCGTCGGTCGGATACGCGGTCTTTGACGTTCAGGCGGCAGACACGCAGGCGGCATCGAAGCTCAGCGTGAGCGAGTCGTCGCTCGAGAACGCGCGGTACCGGATCAGGCTGAATCCGTACGGCGATATCGGCAGCATCTTCGACAAGACCCTCAACAAGGAGCTGCTCTCGGGCCCCGCCCGGCTCGAGATCAAGACCGACAATCCGGCCGCGTGGCCGGCCTGGAACATGGACTACCAGGATCAGATGCGCGCGCCGCGCTCGTATGTCCAGGGTCCCGCCGCCGTCCGTATCGTCGAGAACGGCCCGGCGCGTGTGGCGATCGAAGTCGCGCGCCAGACCGAAGGGTCGAAGTTCGTGCAGGTCGTCCGCCTGGCGGCGGGCGATGCCGGCAACCGCGTCGAGTTCGCCAACTCGATCGACTGGATGACGAAGGAGGCGCACCTCAAGGCCGTCTTCCCGCTGACCGCCGCGAACCGTGTCGCGACCTACAACTGGGACGTGGGCACCATCGAACGCGCAAGCAACGACGAGCGCCAGTTCGAGGTCGCGTCGCACCAGTGGTTCGATCTCACGGATCGAAGCGGCGCGTTCGGCGTGACGGTGCTCTCCGATTCGAAGATCGCCTCGGACAAGCCGGACGATGGCACCTTGCGCCTGACGCTCGTGCGCACGCCCGGCACGCGCGGGGGATACGAGGATCAGGGCACCCAGGATCTCGGCCACCACGACATCCTTTACGGGCTCGCGGGCCACGCGGGCGGATGGCGCGACGCCCAGACCGACTGGCAGGGACAGCGGCTCAACCAGCCGCTGCTGGCCTTCGAGGCGCCGAAGCACGCCGGGGCCCTCGGCGAGCGAGTTCTCGATGTTGAAGATCAACTCGACCGGCGTGAGGGTGCTGGCGCTCAAGCGGGCCGAGCAGAGCGACGAGTTCATCGTGCGGCTCGTCGAGCTCTACGGCCGGAAGGCCGATAACGTCCGGATCGCGTTCGCGGGGCCCGTCGTGGCGGCTCGCGAAGTCAACGGCGTCGAATCACCCGTCGGCCCGGCCACGGTGAATGGCGGCGAGCTGGTGACCGGCTGTCTCCGCCTACCAGCCGCGCACATTCGCCGTGAAGCTCGGGCCCGCGCCGGCCAAGGCGGCGGCGCCCGTGTCGCGGCCCGTGACGCTTCCCTACAACCAGCCCGTCGCGAGCGCCGACGGCTCGATCACGGGTGGCAAGTTCGACAACGCGGGCCGCACGCTGCCCGCCGAGATGCTGCCCGCCGAGATCACCTTCGGCGCGGTCCGCTTCAGCTCTGGCGCCGGCGTCGAAGTTCAATGCGGTCATCCCGCGCGGGCAGACGGTGCAATTGCCGGAGGGCGGGGCCACGCGCCTCTACCTGCTCGCGGCGGCAGATGGCGACCAGCGCGCGAGCTTCCAGGTCGGCGATCGCGCGGTCGACCTGACCATCCAGGATTGGGGCGGGTTCATCGGCCAGTGGGACAATCGCATCTGGAAGGCGCGCGAGGAACCGGTTCCGCCGCGGGCCGGCCAGGCGGGGCCTCCTCCGGGCACGCCGCCACGGATGCGGACGGTCATGGATTTCTCGGGCCTGACGCCCGGATTCGTCAAGAAGGCGCCCGTCGCGTGGTTCGCCTCGCATCGGCACGGCCCTGACGGCGCGAACGAGCCGTACGCCTACGCGTACCTCTTCGTGTATTCGATCGACGTGCCGGCCGGCGTGAAGACCATCACGCTGCCGGTGAACGAACGAGTCCGCATCCTGGCCATGTCGGTGACAAACGAAACCGGGCGGGTGCAGGCAGCATCGGCGCTCTACGATTCAATGGCGCGGTAGGCCAGGGTCGCCCGAGGCGGTCGCGAATCGAGGCCGGGTCCGTTCGGACCCGGCCTCTGATGCTCAGACTAGCGGGCCGCGGGAATCGCGCTGCCGAGCGAAGTCGGGCGCGGCGTGTTGCCCACGAAGAGGTTCCGGTAGGTCGCTCCGGGATAGGTGCCCTCTTCGGTGGTCAGGCCACCTCGCTTGGCGCCGAGGAAGGCCATGTGCGGCACCGGGTTGTAGGTCCCGCCCGCGGGCAGCGTCATCGTATAGAGCACCGGCCCGCCGATCCCCCGCTGCACGCTGATTGTGATGCTCGGTCCGAAGAGCAGCTTGACGAAATAGGTCGTCGTGGCCTGCAGATCGAGGATGCCGGCGAAGCGCTGATCGCGGCTCGGCTCGGTCTGGGCGCCGTTGTAGAGTGCCTTGAACGAGATGCAGTTGCTGGGGTTGCCGCCATTCGGCTCCGGGTCCCCGCGGTACTGCACGTTGAAGAGAAAATTGCTCGAGAAGAGGCTCGCCGAGTTGTCCATCATCGAGAACAGCTTGAGCTTCGCGCCCGCAGGGTGGCCCGCGTAGAGCCCCTTGATTTCCACGGAAAGCTCGCCGCTCGTCAGCGTCTGCGCGAGCTGGTAGGCGACGTAGGAATCCTGATCGTTCAGCTTGATGCCGTCGGCGCCCATCCAGGTCGTCGACCCGCCGATCGTGCCGATGGTCGAGTTCGAGATGAGCGTGTCGAAGAGCGCTCCCGGCTTGTTGTAGCCCGTGACCTTGGTGTTCACGCGCGAGGAGGTCGACCATTCCGAGATGCTCGTCGCCTGCATTATCCGCGCGCGCCAGTAGAACTTCGTGCTCGGCTGCAGGTCCTTGCTCGGCGTGTAGCTCGTCGTGCCGCCAGCTCCCTCCGGCACGGCGGGCGAGGTCTCGGCGATCGCGTAGGTGGCGAAGTAGCCGTTCGCCGAGACCAGGAAGTCGCTGCGATCGGAAATCTGGAACTCGTAGGTCCGAGTGCCTCCGGGCGGATCGGACGTGCCGTTTCGCACGGTCAGCGTCGGACGAAGCGTGTCCATCTGCGCGTCATCGGCCGGCGAATCCGGAACCGGTGCCGTCAGGCTGGGCCCGCCCGCGCCGATGATGCCGGAGCTCGGCGTAAAGGTGACGGGGCTGTCGGGAGCCTTGCACGCAACCATCAATGCCAGTGACGATATGACCACGACGGTCTTCATTGCTCTCACGTCGACGTTCCTCCTCGGGACGCAGGGCGGCCCGGACAATCAGTTACGCGTCCTGCGCTAATCCAGCCGGTTGAAACTTCGCTGGCGAAGACTAACCTGGACCGGACCTGCGGGGTAGGGCACAGGATACCACGAAGGCGGATTGCAACCAGCCCCTGGAGGATGGGCCCGGCAGAGCGTCCCGGAAGGAGTGGGAGGCTTTGCAGGTAGACTGTGGGCAGCTTGCCTGAGCCACCCCCCGCGGATCGTCCGGCAGAGCGACTCGATCGCGCCATCGGGCCGTGGACGCTCGGCGCCAACGCCGTAAACCTCTCGCTCGGGGCGGGCATTTTCGCCCTGCCCGCGGCCGTCGCGGCCATCCTGGGCCCGTCCGCGATTGCCGCGTACCTGGTCTGCGCCGTCGCCATCAGCCTGGTCCTGGCCTGCTTTGCCGAGCTTGGCAGCCACGCCGATCGATCCGGCGGAGCCGTCGCGTATGTCGAGGAGGCGTTCGGCGAAGCCGCCGGCTTCACGACGTGGGTCGTCTTCTCCATCGCATACTGCGTCGCGTCCGACGCCGCGGTCGCCAACGTGCTCGTGGACGCCGTTTCGACTTCTTTCCCGGTGCTCGAGCGCGGCGTGCCGAGGGCCGCGGCCCTCGGCGTGCTCTTCGCGGGACTCGCGGCCGTCAACGTCGCCGGCGTCCGGCAGGGCGCGCGGCTCGCCGTCACGACGACCGTCGCGAAGGTGGCGCCGCTTCTCGTCATCCTGGTGGCCGGCGCCCTGGTGATGAATCTCGACAATCTTCGATGGCAGCAGTGGCCGTCACTCGCGATGGTCGGCGAGGCCTCGCTGCTCCTGTTCTTCACCTTCAGCGGGGCCGAGTGCGCGTTGACGCCTGGCGGCGAGGTGCGCGATCCCGCGCGCACGATTCCTCGAGGGATGCTCGGAGGCGTGGCCGTGCTGGCGCTCCTCTATATCGGCGTCCAGGGCGTCTCGCAAGGCGTGCTCGGCTCCGACCTCGTGAGCCACACCGGCGCTCCACTGGCGGCGGTCGCGGAGCGCGTGTTCGGACGCGCCGGATCCGGGTTGATCGTGTTGTGCACCGTCCTGGCCACGCTCGGCCTGCTGTCGGGAGACCTGCTCGCCTCGCCGCGCGCGTTTCTGCCCATGGCGTACCGCGGCCTGCTGCCGAGGCGGCTCGCCTCGGTCCATCCGCGATTCCGGACGCCGCACGTGGCGATCGTGACCTACGCCACCTTGATCTGGGCGCTGGCCCTGACGGGCGGCTTCAAGCCGCTCGCGATCATGTCGAGCATCGCCCTGCTGGTCGTCTACCTCGCGGTCTGCCTCGCGACGCTCAAATTGCGGCGGGAGCGGCCAGCCTACCAGCCGGGGTTCCGGACGCCGGGCGGCCCGGTTGTTCCTCTCCTCGGCGCCGCCATCGTCTGTTGGCTGCTGCTGCAATCGTCGCCGGCCGAGGCCCGCGCGATGATCCTCACGCTGGTCGTCGCGGTCGGCTATTACGCCGCGAGACGATTCAGGCTGGGCCGGATGAAGGCACAAGACAGCTAAGTCGGTGTCCCCGATTGGGACTTGTGTAGGGCGGCCCTTCAGGGCCGCCGTTGGTCGCGATGCTTCAGCGTCGCGACGACCGGGCGCGGGGCCGAGGCCCCGCGCATACGGCGGGGCTGAAGCCCACGCCCTACAGCCCGCCACGGTTCGGAGCTGCGGTTCTGTAATCGGGGCTCGCTTCGGACGTGTTCCGGGGCGCCGACTCACTCGGATGGCGTGAACTTGAGAGAGGCGCCGTTCGTGCAGTACCGCTGGCCCGTGGGTTGTGGTCCGTCGGGAAACACGTGGCCGAGGTGGCCGCCGCAGCGTTTGCAGTAGATCTCGATACGCTCCATCCCGTGGGACCGATCGGCTCTCGTGCCGATGGCGTCCTTGACCGAAGCCCAGAAGCTCGGCCAGCCGGATCCGCTCTCATACTTCGCGCTCGACGAGAAGAGCGGCTGGCCGCATCCCGCGCAGGAGAACATGCCGTCGCGGTGCTCCCGCAAGAGCGGACTCGATCCCGCGTACTCTGTGCCCTGGCGTCTCAGGACGTTGAACTGCTGTGGGGTGAGATCCTGCTGCCACTCGGAGTCGCTCTTTTCCACCTCGAACCGGGGTGAGGGGTCGTTCGGCATGGTCGGGTCCTGTTGCTCGGAGGGAAGGGGATTGTCGTGGCTCTACCCTCTTTTGACGTTGACCCGATGGGGGTGGTTTCCCGTCCTGCTCCACTCCCAGATCCTCGCGATCTCATCGTCCTTGACGTGCGGAAACGCCTGTAGCCTGTGGCCTGTAGCCTGACGCCTGCCTGCGGTCGCCTCCTGGGCTCCCGGCGTATGATCTGAGGCCGAGTCCGATGACCGCTACACGCTACCGCGTTCCCGCGACCGTCTACCGGATCGAGGTCGAGATCAAGCGCAGCCGCTTCATCACGACCATCGGGCCCGCGGCCTCTATTCACGATGCCACCGCGTTCATCCGGCGGACGGGCGCGGAGTTCGCCGATGCCACGCACAACTGCTGGGCCTACCTGGTGGGTCCTCCGGGAACGAGCGCGCAGATCGGGATGAGCGACGATGGGGAACCGCACGGGACGGCGGGCCGGCCGATGCTCGCGGCGCTTCAGCACAGCGGGCTCGGCGACGTCGCGGCCGTCGTGACGCGCTACTACGGGGGAACCAAGCTCGGAACCGGCGGACTGGTGAGGGCGTATGGCGGCGGCGTTCAACACGCGCTCGAAACACTGCCCGTCACCGAGCGCGTCGAGTGGACACATCTGGCGATTGTCGTCGAGTACGCTCGCGTCGGCGTGCTGCAACAGCTCTTTCCGGCGTTCGAAGCCGAAATTCTCGCCGAGCGTTTCGAGGCGGAGGTCCGATTCGAAGTCCGTGTCCCGGCCGAGCGGCTCGAGGGCCTTCGCGCCGCCGTGCTCGACGCCACCCGCGGCCAGGCCACGATCACCCAGGCGTGACACCGCCTGTAGCCTGAAGCCCGAAGCCTGTCCTACGCCGCTTCCAAAACCACCGCGATCCCCTGACCTCCCCCGATGCACATCGTCACGAGGCCGAAGCGCCGCTTCGCGCGGCGGAGCGCGTAGGCACAGGTGAGCGTCAGGATCGCGCCAGTGGCTCCAAGTGGGTGTCCTAACGCAATCGCGCCGCCCTGCGGGTTGACCTTCGCGGGATCGATGCCCATCTTCTCGAAGTCGCGGACGCAGGCGAGCGCCTGAGGAGCGAACGCCTCGTTGAGCTCGACGTGATCGATGTCGGCACCCTTGATGCCTGCTTTTGCGAGCGCATTTCGCGTCGCCGGCACCGGACCGTATCCCATGATGGAGGGATCGCAGCCCGCGACGCCGATCCCCGCGACGCGGGCGATCGGCTTCAGGCCCCGGGCTGCCGCGTCCGATTCCTTGCCGATGACCATCGCCGCGGCCCCGTCGACGACCGCGCTCGCGTTGCCGGCGGTGATGACGCCGCCAGCCTCGAACGCCGGCCGAAGCGCTGCCATCCCCTCGCGACTGATGTCGTCCATGATGTGCGTGTCGACCGCCAGCGACGCGCCCGTGCCGTCGCCGTCGATCGAAACCGGCTCGGTCTCCTCCTTGAACCATCCGTTGTCGCGGGCGACCTTCGCGCTCACGTGGGACAGGAACCCGAACGCGTCCGCCTCGTCTCTCGAGATGCGATAGCGCCGGCCGAGTTCCTCGGCGGTGTTGGCCATCGACATCCTGGCGCTCGGATCGTAGAGGCTCATCAGCAACATGTCCTGCAGATGCGTGCCGCCCGGCAGCGTCTTCGCGTCGATCGGACCGTACTTCTGGACGGTTTCCCCCACCGCCCGGCCGCGCATGTTGTAGAGCACGAACGGATACTGCATGCTCTCCGCGCCGCCGACGACCGAGAAGGGACGCGCCTCGTCGTGCCGCAGCCCCGCGATCATCATCTCGGAGGCCACCGCGAGCGCCTCGGCCCCGCTCCCGCAAATCCTCGCCACGGTCAGCGCCGGGACGTCGTGCCCGAGGCCGCCGCGCCACCGCATGCCCTGCGCGGCGTAGATCGAGTCGCGATGGCTGTGCTGCGCCATGCCCATGACGACGTGGCCGATGAGCGCGGGATCGACGGGCGTGTGCTTGAGCGCCGCCTTGATCGCCATCCCGCCGAGCTGCGTCGTCGAGAAGCGCGAGAGCAGGCCCGGTTTCCGGTTGTTGATGAGGATGTCCGCTCGAGGGAGCCTGCGCCCGCCGTCGAGGATGACGATGGATGTCTCGCTTGCCATGATGGGGACTCCGCCTATTCGTGCAGAAATTCCGCCGGAACGCGTGGACCGTTCTGGATGAAGTTCTTCATCCCGATGTCCATGTCCACCGTGGTCTTGCACCGTCCGAATCCCGCCGCCTCGATCGCGGAGGCCTTCGTCGAGGGGCACCGCGAGTCCGCGCCGAACGACGTCGACGAGGATCGAATCGATCACGCGTGACCGATGTCCGATGTCCACCTTTGGCAGGTCGGCCGGGAGCGGAACCGGCTTCGGGTCCGCCGGGGCCAGCGCGACCTTGCCGGCGAGGCTGGCGCTCACGAGGTCGCAGGCGGCCTGGACGAGGTTCGACGCCGAGGAGGCGGTCGCCCAGCCAGACTGCCACGCTTCGTCGGACGACATCGTGCGCCCGGTCCTCAACATCTCGAGCGCCCGCTCCACGGCGATGAGACGCGGCAGGCGCTGCGTGCCGCCGTAGCCCGGGATGATCCCCAGGTTGACCTCGGGTTGGCCCACGACGAGGTGCGGCCCGACTACGCGCCCGTGGCAGGCCATCGACAATTCGGCGCCGCCGCCGAGGACCGGGCCGTCGACGGCCGCGACGATGGGCTTCGGCGACTTCGCGATGATGTCGAGTATCGCGTGCCCGCGCAGGCACATCGCCTCGCAGTCGGCCGGCGTCCTGAGCGCGGCCAGTTCGTTGATGTCCGCGCCGGCCAGCGCGCCGCCGAACCCGGTCACGACCATCCCCTTCACCGAAGGCGCCTGAATGGACTCGGTCACCACGGCGCCCAGTTCCTGCATCGTGCGCGCGGTCAGCGCGTTCTTGACCTCCGGCCGCCGGATGGTGATGACCGCGATGTCGCCTTCGGAGCGGACCTTGACGTCACGGTAGAAAGCCCTGAGCGCCTTCCGCTCGAGACTCGGCGGAATCGTGAAGCCCGGCCTCGTCGATCCGTACTCGTGGCAGAGCGCGTGCGCCCGCTCGCCGCCGACCTGCTCGGCGAGATCGAGGAGCCCGTCGTTGAAGCCGAGCGCGTTCCGGGTCAGCCAGTTGAGATCGGAGGGATCACATATCTCCTGATCGACGACGAAGTAGGTGCGCGCCAGCAGCACGGCGAGAATGCGGTCCATGACCTGCGCCGCCTGTTCGGGCCTGTAGCTGCCGTCGGCCGGCCGAACGGGATCGAGCCAGCTCGCCGGCCCCTGCCTGGTGAGGATTTCCGGCGCGGCGAACCAATCGCTCCCTGTCGGGGCCTCACGCATCAGCTCCTGGCAGTGCACGGTCAATGTGTTCCCGCGCGTGAGGTCCATCACGTTGAACGGGCCGCCGCCCCCGATGCGGTCGTTGACGATCCGATCCACCTGGGCCGGCGTCGCGATCCCTTCTTCGACGATGCGCGCGGCTTCGCTGATGTAGTTGCAGAAAATATCGTCGGCCGCGAAGCACGGGACGTCGGAGGTCACGATCGGGACCTTCCCGAGCGCGACGAGCAGGTCGATCATTCGCGCGCCGAGCGCGGCGTGGCCCGAGAGCACGACCTCGATCGGAAGCGCGCGCCAGGCGGGGTAGAACGGGTGGTTGACGAAGCAGCGCTCCTGGCGCACCGCCCCCTCGGCAATTCGCGCGCGGGGGATGCCCGAAGTCGCGAACCCGATCAGGCAGTCGTCTTTCACGACCGATTCGAGCTTCCGGAGAATGGCCTGCTTGGTGGCGAGGTCCTCGGTTGCGGCCTCGAGCACGTAGTCGCAGGCCTTCAAATCCGTCAGCTCGAGCGTCGGGACGAGCGCCTGGACGATGGCGTCGGCCACGCGCGGATTGAGGCGCCCGCGCGATCGGCCCTTCTGAATGTAGCCGTTGATCCGCGCGACGCCGGCATCGAGGGCGTCCTTCCGGATGTCGTGCAGAAACACCTTGCCGGTCCCGCTTTGAGAGAGCGCCGACGCGAATCCGTAGGCGAGGTCGGGGCCGATTGAGCCGGATCCGATGACACCGACGTTCATGAGGGCTCCTTCGCGGGACGGGCAGGTTCCAGGGATGCCGGGCGGCGGTCCGGCGCCGCACATACTGAACATAGATCAAGTCGTAATTCAAGTTCGATTCCCCCTTGACGCCACGGGGGGTTTCGGACTTCTATTGCCGTGGGTTTTCCAGGCAGGACTCGGGGCGGGAGCACGCGAACCAAGGAGATCGCCATGGCGGGCGAGCAGCCGCGGGCTGGTGTCATCAAGAAGATCAAGGCGGCCGGCGCGCTCAAGGACCTGATGAGCGCGTATTTCCACGAGCTCGACCGGGCGTCGACGACGGGTGAGGCCAAGGTGGCGTGGTGCACGAGCGTTGGACCGGCTGAGCTGCTCAGGTCGTTCGGCTTCCGCGTCTACTTTCCGGAGAACCACAGCGCGCTCATCGGCACCTCGCGCCTTGCCGCCGATCTGATCCCGGCGGCCAACGCCGCCGGTTACGCGCCCAGCGTCTGCTCGTACCTGACAAGCGACATCGGCGCGTTCCTGCGGAAGACGACGCCCCTGACGAAGGCATTCGGGATCGAGGCGGTGCCTCGGCCCGATGTGCTCGTCTACAACACGAACCAGTGCCGCGACGTGCAGGACTGGATGGCGTTCTACCAGCGCGAATTCAAGGTCCCGATGATCGGGATCGAGACGCCGAGAAGCGTGAGCGACCTGACCTCCGCGCAGGTTCGCGCGCTCGAGGACCAGCATCGCGCGCTCATCCCGGCGCTCGAGCAGGCGGCGGGCGTCCGCTTCGATCCCGACCGGCTCAGGGAGGTCGTGGCCTCATCCTACCGGTGCACGCTGCTCTGGAAGCGCGTGCTGCGGCTGGCCGAGCACCGTCCCTCGCCCCTGACGTTTTTCGACAGCACGATCCACATGGCGCCGGCCGTGGTCCTGCGAGGCGAGGCGCGGGCCGAGGCGTACTACCACACGCTCATCGCCGAGCTGGAGGAGCGCGTGCAGTCCGGCGTGGGTGCAGTCGACAACGAGACTCTCCGGTTCTACTGGGAAGGCATGCCGGTGTGGGGGAAGCTGCGGGAGCTCGCCGAGCTGTTTGCGGCGCAGCGGACGTGTGTCGTGGCCTCGACCTACTGCAACAGCTGGATTTTCGAGGCGCTCGGCGCGAGCGATCCCTTCGAAGGCATGGCCCGCGCCTACACGGAGCTGTTTATCGTACGGGCGGAGAGCTTCAAGGAACAGTATCTCGCGTCGATGGCGGGCGACTACGGCGTGGATGCGATCGTGTACCACGACGCGATGACGTGTCCGAACAACTCGAACAACCGGTACGGCATGCCCGTCCGCCTCGCCGGCCGGCTCGGCATTCCATATGTCGTGATCAACGGCGACTTGAACGATTTGCGCCTGTACTCGGAAGAACAGACACGCACGCAAATCGAGGCGCTGGCCGAGCAGCTGCACGGTGGATGAGATCACGGGAGCAGGCTTCGGGCTTCGGGCTTCAGGCTATGGGCCGGATCACGCTGTCGCGCCTCGTGGGGCGACCACAAGGGTCGCCCCTTGCAGGCGCCCATAAGTGTCGCCGCGACGATGAAATCTGACTTCCCTCGAGACAACGGGGCGCCGCTCTTCTGCGGCGTCGACGTCGGCGCGTCGGCGACCAAGCTCGCCCTGATCGATCGCGACGGCGGCGTCCGGGCGCTCGTGGCGCGCGCCTCCGGCGTGGACTACGCCGCCACCGCGAAGGCCTGCCTGGACGAGGCGTTCTCGAAGCTCGGCGATCCGGCGCCCGAGCTGGCGCGAACGGTCTCGACCGGCTACGGCCGCGCCAACGTGCCGTTCGCCGACGCGGCCCAGACCGAGATCCGGTGCCACGGCGTCGGCTGCTTCCACCACATCGGGCGCGCCATCACGATCGTGGACATCGGCGGGCAGGACAACAAGGTCATCCGCCTCGACGAGCGGGGGCGCCTGGTGCACTTCAAGATGAACCGGAAGTGCGCGGCCGGCACCGGGGCCTTCCTCGAGGAAATCGCGCTGCGCCTGGCGCTCCCGATCGGAGAGCTGAACGGTCTCGCCGACGGCGGCGACGAGGTGGTGCGCCTGAGCAGCTTCTGCACGGTGTTCGCCAAGACGGAAATCCTGTCGCACCTGCGCAGCGGAGTGCCGGTCGGCGCCATCGTGCGCGGCGCCTTCTCGTCGGTCGTCAATCGCGTGGTCGAGATGGACCCGCTCGAAGGAGACGTCGTGATGAGCGGCGGGGTCGCCGCCTTCAACCCGGTCATCGTGGACATCCTGTCGAAGCGGCTCGGCCGACTGGTGGCCGTGCCGCCCGGGCCCCAGTTTGCCGGCGCCTTCGGCGCGGCGCTCATCGCCGCCCGCGGCGAGGGTGCCCCGTAGGTGAAGAGGACGAACATGCTCGACGGTTTATTCAAGCCTCGCGCCATCGCCATCATCGGCGCCTCGAACAACCCCTTCTCGATCGGCTACATCGTCATCAAGAATCTCGCCGAGTTCGGGTTCAAGGGGCCCATCTTCCCGATCAATCCGAAAGGCGGGCACATCCAGTGCTTCAAGGCGTTCAAGTCGATCCTGGACGTGCCCGAGGAGATCGACCTCGTCAACATCTCGGTGAACTACAAGCTGATTCCGGGCGTGATCGAGGAGTGCGGCAGGAAGGGCGTGAAGTTCGCCATCGTGCACACGGCGGGTTTCAAGGAGGTCGGCGGCGAGGGCATCGTGCGCGAGCGTGAGATGGTCGCGCTGGCGCACAAGTACGGCATGCGGATCTTCGGGCCGAACTCGCAGGGCGTGCAGAACTCGGACCCCGACGTGTCGGCGTACGCGAACTTCACGTTCGTGCCGATGAAGCCCGGCAACGTTTCGATCATCGCGCAGGGCGGAGGCATGGGCGAGGTCCTGAAACTGCACCTGCACAACGTCGGCCTCGGCCACCGGATGTACTGCAGCTACGGGAACGAATGCGATCTCTCGATGCCCGAGATCCTGGACTACTACGGGCAGGACGAAGGCACGCGCGTGATCATGATGCAGATCGAGAGCTTCAAGGATCCGGCGGCGTTCCTAGAAGTCGCCTCTCGCATCACGCCGCGGAAACCGATCCTCGCGCTCAAGGGCGGCCGCACGCACGAGGGGTCCGTGGCGGTCTCGTCGCACACCGGAACGCTGGTCGACCAGGCGGCGATGACGCAGGCGCTCTTCAAGAAAGCCGGCGTGGTGGGCTTCACCGACGCGGCGCAGATGATCAAGACCGCCGTCGCGCTCTCCAGCCAGAATCCGCCCCGCGGCCGGCGCATCGGGATCATCACCAACACGGGTGGACCCGGCATCCAGGCCGTGGACGAGTCGATCGATCAGGGCCTGACGCTCGCGGCCTGGTCGGCGGCAGGGAAGGAGCGGCTGAAGGCGAGCCTCTACGCCGAGGCCAGCCTCGGCAACCCCGTGGACGTCGTGGCCACGGCCGGCGCGGACCACTACTTCGCGGCCGTCGATACGCTGCTCCGGGAGGACGGTGTCGACATGGTGATGGTCAACTTCATCACCGCGCCCTTCGTCGATCTCGAAGCGATCGCGGCCCGGATCAAGGAAGCGACGAGCGCGTCGGAGAAGCCGGTCGTCTCTGTCGTGATGACGATCGAGAAGTGGGCCGGGCTCATCCGGTCGCTTCGCGGATCAGGCATTCCCGTCTACGAATTCGCGGAAGACGCGGCGCGCACACTCGCCGCGATGGCCCGCTACCACGAGGCGAAGCACCGTCCCATGGAGGCGCCGCCTGTCCTGGCCGTGGACCGCGCCTGTGCCGAGACGATTCTCGGCCGGTATGAAGGCTCCGGACGCTATCTCGCTCAGACCGACGCGTACGCGCTCCTTCGAAGCTACGGCGTTCCCGTCCCGCGCTTCGCCCGCGCGGACACCGTCGAGGACCTGTCGACCTCGGCGCAGGTCGTCGGCTTTCCTTGCGTTCTGAAGGTCGATTCGGCTGACGTTGTCCACAAGGCCGACCAGGGCGGCGTCGTGCTGGGCATCCGCGACGCCAAGGCGCTCGAGGCCGCCCTCAAATCGCTGCGCGCGAAATTCCCCGGCGCTGGAGTGTCGTTCCTCGTGCAGGAGCAGAAGGCCGCGGGCCGGGAGGTCATCGTCGGCCAGGCGGCGTATCCCGGGCTCGGGTCGCTCGTGATGTTCGGGCTCGGCGGGGTCTTCGTCGAGGTGATGAAGGACGTCGTGTTCTCGCTCGCGCCGCTCTCGCGCGCCGAGGCGCGCGGCATGATCACCGGAATCAGGGGCCGCAGGATCCTCGAAGGTGTTCGAGGCGAAGCTCCAGCCGACCTCGCCGCGATCGAGGACCTGCTCTGCCGCGTCTCGCGTCTCGCCGCGGACTTCCCGAGTATCGCCGAGTTGGATCTCAACCCGGTGATGGCCTACGCGGCGGGCGAGGGCGCCGTTGCCGTCGACGTGCGCATCAGGGTCGTCTGACCGTCCCGCGGAAGCTCCCATGATCCACACGATCGCCGCGTCGGTCGTTCTCGGCTACCTCCTCGTGTTGTTCATCGCCACCTGGTGGGCGCAGCGCCTGCCGCAGGGCGGCGGCGGGCTCATCGGCTACCTGCTCGCCGGCCGCCAGGTCCCGATCTCGGTCACAGCCGCCATGCTGGCCGGTCTGGCGGTGGGCGGCGCGTCCACCATCGGCGTGGCCGAGCAGGCCTACACGACGGGCATCTCGGCCGGGTGGTACAACGCGGCGTGGGCCTTCGGCGCCTGGGTGATGGGCATCGTCTTTGCCCGGCGTTACCGATCGCTCGAGCTGACGACGGTCAGCGAGCTGTTCGAGCGGCACTTCGGCGTCTCGGGACGCGTGCTTGGCGTCATCGGTCAGCTCGCTCTGCAGATCGTCGTCACCTCGCTGCAATATGTGGCGGGCGGCGCCATCCTCTCGTCGCTGATGCCCGGCGTGTTCACGTTCCAGGCCGGGATGATCGCGACGGCGCTCGTCTTCATCGGCATCACGCTCGTCGGCGGGTTCTGGGCCGCCGGCCTCACCAACGTGATCAACGTCGCGGTCATCTACCTCGGCATCGGCCTCGGCGTCGTGCTGACGTTGGGCGAGGTCGGGGGATTCGGAGGGTTGCGAGCCGCCATGCCGCCGGCGCATCCAGGCTTCGACCTCTCGGGAGTCGGGTTCGGCCAGATCGCCGCGTGGTTCCTGGTGATGGTGACGACGGTCGTGTCGATGCAGTCGGTCGTGCAGATCGCATTCGCGGCGAAGGACGAGCGCAGCGCGCGCAACGGGTTCCTGTGGGGCGGCCTGCTCATCTTTCCGGTAGGCTTCATGAGCGCGCTCATCGGCATGGCGGCGGTCGTGCTGCATCCGGGCATCGTTCCGGCCGAGGCGCTGCCGCGGACGGTGCTCGGTCTGCCGCCCGTGGTCGCCGGAATCGTGCTGTCGGGGCTGTGGGCCGCGGATGTCAGCACCGCGTCCGCGCTCCTCATCGGCAGCGCCACGCTCGTCTCGGGCGACATCGTCAAGCGTTTCTTCTCACCGGACCTCTCACCCGATCGCGAGCGCGTGCTCTGTCGCGCGATCGTCGCCGGCATCGGAGCGGTCACCTTCGTCCTCGCGCTCAGCGTGAGCGGCATCCTGAAGCTGCTGCTCATCGGCCTCACCCTCTCGACCGCCTACGCGCTCCTGGTCATCGCGATCTTCTTCCGGCCCGCGCTCTGCCGGCGATCGTCCGCCGCATGGACGCTCTGCGCGACCTTCGCATCCCTGGTCGTGTGGCTCGTCGCGCCGCCGAGCTGGCGCTTCCTGCCGCATCCGATCTACTTCACGTGGCTGGTGAGCCTCGTCGTGTTCCTCTCGGTCGCCCTGATCGATCGCCGGACCATCAGTCCGGCCACGGTTGCGAGGTGTGACTCCGGCCGGAGGCACGTTCACTCGAGATCCAATTTGAGGATTCGAGTGAGGTTCTTCACAAGGCCTGTGGCCTGAGGCCTGTAGCCTGAAGCCCTCGTCCCTCGACATTCGGGTTTCCCTCCCCTATGCTAACGTCGTTGATTGGGGGTCCGGAGGGGCTGACATGAAACGGCTGCTGGCCATCGTGCTCCTGCTTCCGTTCGGCTGTTCGGCCGGTGCGTCGCATGGCTCGCCCGAAGAGCACAGCGGGCCCCCGGCCGAGGTCCGCGGCGACGGCCGGTTCGTGGGGCTGGGCCACTACCACCGGTCCATTGCGACCGAGTCGCCCGAGGCGCAGGCGCTCTTCGACCAGGGCCTCGCCTTCCTCTACGCCTTCAATCACGACGAAGCCCGGCGCGCGTTTGAAAAGGCGGCGGCAGCCGATCCGAAATGCGCGATGGCGGCCTGGGGCGTCGCGGTCGCGAACGGGCCGCACATCAACAACCCGATGGTCGACGAGGCGCACGCGAAGGCCGCGTGGGACGCGATCTCGAAGGCACGTGCCCTTGGCGCGGCCGGCGTGGAGCGCGATCTCGTCGAGGCTCAGGCGCAGCGATACTCGAGCAACGCCGCGGCCGATCGCGGACCGCTCGACAAGGCCTACGCGGACGCCATGCGCACCGTCTGGCAGAAGTACTCGAAGGACGCCGACGTGGGCGCGCTCTTCGCCGAGGGCATGATGGACCTGCGTCCTTGGGACCTGTGGACGCACGACGGCAGACCGCAGCCCGGCACCGACGAGATCGTCTCGACGCTCGAAACGGTGATGGCGCTCGACCCGTCGCACCCGTTCGCGCTGCATCTCTACATCCACGCGGTCGAGGCGTCGCCGCACCCCGAGAAGGGCGACATGGCTGCCGCCCGGCTGCGGGACCTGACGCCGGGCCTCGGTCATCTCGTGCACATGCCGTCGCACATCGACGTCCGGCGCGGGCGGTGGCAGGAAGCGATTGCGGCGAACCTGCGCGCGATCGCGGCAGATGCGGAGTATCGGCGCCGCTCGCCGGAACAGGGCTTCTACCACGTCTACATGGCCCACAACAGGCACATGCTGGCGTTCGCGTCCATGATGCGCGGGGAGAGCGCGCAGGCCACGCGGGCCATCGCGGACATGCTCTCGGGCATCCCGGACGAGTTCGTCCAGAACGCGGCGCCCGTCATCGACGGGTTCTTCTCGATGCCCTACGAGCTGCACCTTCGCTTCGGACGGTGGGACCAGATGCTCGCCGAGAAGGAGCCGCGCGAGATCTTCCCGCTGACCCGTACGCTGTGGCACTACGCCCGCGGTGTGGCGTACGCCGCGAAGGGCGAGGTCGGCAAGGCGCGCGCGGAGCAGAAGGTCTTTGCGATTGGCAGGGACAAGATCGCGAAAGAGGCCACCTTCGGCAACAACGCGGCGGCCGACATCACCGGCGTCGCCGCCAAACTCCTTGACGGCGAGATCCTCTACCGCGAAGGAAGGGCCGACGAGGCCTTCGCCGCGCTTCGCGAGGCGGTCGTCCGTGAGGACGCGCTGCGCTATGACGAGCCGCCCGACTGGATCCAGCCGACGCGCCACGTGCTTGGCGCGGCGCTGCTCGCCAGCGGGCGCGCGGCCGAGGCGGAGTCGGTCTACCGGAAGGACCTCGAGCGGCTCCCGGAGAACGGATGGTCGCTCCTCGGGCTCGCGCGCAGCCTCGAGATGCAGCACAGGAACGGCGACGAGTATCTTCGCCGGTTCGACGAGGTCTGGAGGGAGGCGGACATCAAGGTCAGCTCGTCGTGCCTGTGCCTGCCGGGGGCGAGGTAGCGCCGACGCGCTCCGGTCCCTGGCCGCTCGGCGAGGGGCGAACGGGGATCTTGACGAGTGACCACTATGGTCACATACTGTGGTCATGTCTGATCATCCCCGCTCGATCGCCGCCAGCGCCTTCAAGGCGAAGTGCCTCGCGCTCCTGGACCACGTGGCGGAGACCGGCGAGTCGTTCGTCGTCACGAAGCGGGGCCGGCCCGTCGCCCGCGTGGTGCCCGCGCGCCGCTCCGCTGCCGCCTCGCTGCGCGGCAGCGTCACCGTCCACGCCGACATCGTTGCCCCGATCCTGGATGCGTGGGAGGCCGACCGGTGATCGTGCTCGACACCCACGCGTGGATCTGGTGGGCCAGCGACCCGTCCCGGCTCGGGCGCCGCGCACGCGCCTCGATCGAGTCCGCCGACCGGGTCGGTGTGCCATCCGTCTGCTGCTTCGAGGTGGCGGCCGCCGCGTCTCGAGGACGGATCAGCCTCGACCGCGATCCGCTCGAGTGGCTCGAACAGGCGCTAGCGCTCCCCCGCGCCGAGCTCCTCCCGCTTTCGCCTCGAATCGCCGTCAAAGCCACGCAGCTCGGCGCCTTCCACGGGGACCCGGCAGACCGGTTGATCGTCGCCACCGCCATCACGGAGTCCGCCACGCTCGTCACGAGGGACCGCCACATCCGATCCTACGCGTCCGTCGAAAGCGTCTGGTAGGTTCTCGGGCGCCCGCGCGGCCAATGGCGCGCTCGCGGCGGGCCGCTTGGGAGCGATGCGTTCCCGTGGCCGGAACCGTGCGCCCCAATTCCGCGTCAACATAGTAAGCACCCAGCTCTTCCATCGGTCATATCGCGGCCCGCGCCGGGCCTGCCAGCTGATTCGAGGAGATTGCATGCGCGTTTCTCGACTTGCCACCGCCTCGTTGGCCGCTCTCGCTCTGTCCGGGAGCGTCCTGCATGCGGCCTCCCCGCGCGACTCGCTGGTGGTCTCGGTGACCTGGCTGGCCCAGCACCTCACAGACTCCGACCTCGTGTTGCTGCACGTCGGCGACAAGGCGGAATACGACGCGCGCCATCTACCCGGCGCCAGGTTCGTCTCGTTGCAGGACGTGTCGGTATCCGACAGCACCCGCCAGGGTCTCGCGCTGGAGATGCCCCGTCCCGATGAGCTGCGGTCGCGTCTGGCCGGGCTCGGCATCTCGGATTCGTCTCGTGTCGTGGTCTATTACGGGAAGGACTGGGTCTCGCCTTCGACGCGCATCATCTTCACGCTGGACTACGCGGGTCTGGGTGGCCAGGCTTCTCTGCTCGACGGGGGAATGGACGCCTGGGTCCGGGCGGGGCACGAGGTGACCGCCGAGGTACCTGCGGCGCGCGCCGGCACGCTGTCTCCGCTGAAGATCAATCCGATCGTCGTGGACGCCGACTACGTCAAGGCGCATCTCGGCGCGCCCGGCGTGGCCGTGGTCGACGCTCGCGCGGCGTCGTTCTACGACGGCGTCGACACGGGCGGCCAGCGGGGAGGGGACGCGCAGCGGACGGGGCACATCGCCGGAGCGCGAAGCGTGCCCTTCACCGAGGTCACCGACGACCGGTTGCTGCTTCGCCCGGCCGCCGAGCTCGAGGCGCTCTTCACCCGCGCGGGCGTCAAGCCGGACGAAGCCGTCATCGGGTACTGCCACGTGGGACAGCAGGCCACGGCGATGCTCTTCGCGGCCCGAACGCTCGGACACCGCGTGTTCCTCTACGACGGCTCGTATCAGGACTGGTCCCGGCGCACGGACTACCCCGTCGAGAATCCAGCGAAGAAGAACCCTTGATGGAAACCGAAAGGCGCGAACGCCCGTACTCCGATCCGTATCTGGCCGGGATTGGACTCGGGCTCGTGCTCCTGGCGGCCTTCGTGATCATGGGCCGGGGCCTGGGCGCTTCAGGAGCCTTCGCAGCCAGCGCGGCCGGCGTGGTCGCGGCGGCGTCGCCGTCGCGCGCGGCCGCGAACCCGATCTTCGCCGGTTATCTCGGCGGGGCGGGCCCGTGGTTCGACTGGCTGCTCTTCGAGATCGCCGGCGTGATGATCGGCGGGTTCCTCTCGGCGTGGAGCGCGGGGCGATTGCGGCGCGAGATTGAGAGAGGCCCCAGGATTTCCCGGGGCTCACGCCTTGTTTTCGCTCTCGCCGGCGGATCGGTCATGGGGCTCGGCGCGATCCTCGCACGCGGCTGCACGAGCGGCCAGGCGCTGACCGGCGGGGCCCTCTTGAGCGTCGGCAGCTGGATCTTCGTCGGCGGCGCGTTCGCCGCCGCGTACCTGGTCGCGTTTGCCGTGAAGGGAGCCTGGCGGTGACCGCGCCCTTCTTCGATGGCGGCTCCCTCACAAGCCTGGCCGCGCTCGCCCTGGCCGTGGCAATCGGGATCGCGTTCGGGTGGGCGCTCGAGCGCGCGGGGCTCGGAAGCGCGCGCAAACTGGTCGGCCAGTTCTACCTGACGGACCTCACGGTCTTCAAGGTGATGTTCACCGCGATTGTGACCGCCATGCTTGGCGTGTTCTGGCTGGGACGACTCGGGGTCCTGGATCTCTCCCGCGTCTACGTGCCCGAGACCTACCTGCTGCCTCAACTCGCCGGGGGACTGGTCTTCGGAGCGGGGTTTGCTCTTGCAGGCCTCTGCCCGGGCACCTCGTGCGTTTCGGCGGCGACCGGCCGGATTGACGGCGCGGCGGTCGTGGTCGGCATGTTCGGCGGGGTGCTCGCCGGCGGGTTGCTGTTCGCCCGGTTCGAGACCTTCTACAACGGCACGTCTCTCGGCTCGTTCACGCTTCCGCAGTGGCTCGGCGCCTCGTACGGCGCGATTGTCGCCGCGATCGTCGCCATGGCGCTTCTCGGGTTCTGGGCGGCCGAGCGGATCGAGAAACGAGCATGAGGCCGCGGCGCCTTCACACCGCGCTGGTCCTCACCGCCGCCGCGTCAGCTGTGCTCGCAGCCTTCGCAGGCAGTCCGTACCTGGAACGGCATGCCTCGCTCGACGTGGCCGCGCTTTCCTCGGCGGTCGCGCGCGACCAGGATCGCATCACCCCCGTGGATCTCGCCACGTGGATCAAGGATCGCAAGGCGGGGTTGCGCGTTCTGGACGTCCGGCCGCAGGCGGACTTCGACGCCTACCACGTGCCGGCTGCGGAGTTCCTCCCGCTGGACGCGCTGGCATCCGCGAGGTTCCCGGCCTCCGACACGCTCGTGGTCTATTCGGAGGACGGCGCTCGCGCCGCGCAGGCATGGGTGTTTCTTCGGGCCCTCGGCTTCCAACGGGTCTACTGTCTTCGCGGCGGTCTCGCCGCGTGGCTCGATGAGGTCATGAACCCGGTGCTCGAAACCGGCGCATCGCGTGAGCGGGCGGCCGCCTTTGAACGTGTCGCCGCGCTGAGCAGGTATTTCGGCGGCACGCCCCGCGTTGGTGTCGCTCAGGCCCCGCCGGGCTCCAGCATGCGCTCCGGTGCGACCCTGCCCGGATCGACCGCCGTTCGTCCCCGAGCCGCTCCGATCAGGCGCGGCTGCTGATCGCTCCGACAGATCACCCGCCCGGTTCGGTCGCGCCCGCGCAACGCGACGTGCTGTTCGACGAACTCTCCCGCGCAATACCGATTGACGGCCACCTCAGGCTGCGTAACATGCGCGGTGGCCCCGTGCGGCCGAAGGAGGGTGAGCTCCATGCGTCGATGGTCACGGGCGATTGGGCCGGACGGGCCAGTGGTGCCGCTGATCCTTCTGTCCCTGGCGACACTCTCCAGCGCCGGGCGCGCGCCGGCGACACTGCAGGCCGGGCGCAGCGGGAATCCGATCCTGGCCGGCTGGTATGCCGATCCCGAGGCGCACGTGTTCGAGCGCGAATACTGGATCTACCCGACCTACTCCGCGCCGTACGGCGCACAGACCTTCCTCGACGCGTTCTCGTCGAGCGACCTCGTCACCTGGACGAAGCACCCGCACGTGCTCGACACCGCGAGGGTGACGTGGGCGAAGCGTGCCATGTGGGCGCCGTCGATCATCGAGAAGGACGGCAGCTATTTCCTGTTCTTCGGCGCGAACGACATTCAGAACGACAGAGAGGTCGGAGGCATCGGCGTGGCCCGCGCGCGCCATCCCGGCGGGCCGTTCGAGGACCATCTCGGCCGCCCGCTCGTCGACAGGTTTCACAACGGCGCTCAACCGATCGATCCCTTCGTGTTCAGGGACGACGACGGAACGTACTACCTGATCTATGGCGGCTGGAGGCACTGCAACATCGCCAGGCTGAACGCGGACTTCACAGGATTCGTGCCGTTTCGCGATCAGGCAATCTTCAAGGAGATCACGCCGAGCGGCTACGTGGAAGGCTCCTTCATGTTCAAGAAGGACGGGAAGTACTACTTCATGTGGTCCGAAGGCGGCTGGACCGGCCCGAACTACGCGGTGGCCTACGCGATCGGGTCGTCGCCGCTCGGGCCGTTCGAACGCGCCGGAAGAATTCTCCAGCAGGACCCCGCGGTTGCCACCGGCGCGGGACACCACTCCGTGCTTCACGCGCCCGGCTCGGGCCGCTGGTACATCGTCTATCACCGCCGCCCGCTCGGCGAGACGGACCGGAACCACCGCGTCGTGTGCATCGATGAGATGCGGTTCGATCCAAGCGGAGCCATCCTGCCCGTGGCCATCACGAAGGAGGGAGTCGCGGCCGACCCGCTGCCGGCCCGTTGACCGGTTGAGCGTTCGGGGATGGCGCGAATCGTCCAAATCGGAACCAGGAACTCATTGCCTTGTAAATCTGAACCATAGGTTCAATAATACAAGGTATGAAGATCGTCGCTCGGGACCAGGCCGCGTCGCTCAGGACGCTGTTGGGCGTCTTCCCGGCGGTGCTCGTCTACGGGCCCCGGCAATGCGGAAAGAGCACGATGGTGCGGACCGTGCTGCCCAAGTGGGCCCACCTGGACCTCGAGCGCGAGTCCGACCTGGCGCTGCTTCGGGCCGACCTCGAGGGGTTCCTGACGCACCGGGATTCCCGGGTCGTCATCGACGAGGCCCAGCGGCTGCCAGCGGTGTTCGCGGCGCTGCGCCACCTGATCGACCGATCGCCCGCCTCGCGGCGGTTCGTGCTGACCTTCTCGGCGAGTCCCGCGAGACTCAGGTCGGTGTCCGAGTCGCTCGCGGGTCGCGTCGGGCTGATGGAGCTGACGCCGTTCACCCACCGTGAGCTGTCGCGGACGCCGCTCATCCGGCACCGGTGGTTCTGGGGCGGATTCCCGCCCGTCCTGGCCCAGGGATCCACCACGCGCCGCTTGCTCTGGCTCGACAGCTACGTCGCCACGCTATTGGAGCGCGATCTGCCGAACTTCGGCATTCGCCTGCCGAGTCAGCGGCTGCGCCAGCTGTGGACCATGCTGACGCACGTCCACGGATCGCTGTTGAATGTCTCCGATCTCGCCCGATCGCTCGGCGTCTCCTCACACACGGTGTCGGGCGATCTCGACGTGCTCGAGGCGACGTTCATGATCCGCCGCCTGCCCCCCTACGTCGCGAACGTCCAGAAGCGGCTGACCAAGAGTCCCAAGATGTACATTCGCGACACCGGACTGCTGCACTTCCTTGCGGGATTGAGGAAGCCGCCCGATTTGTCGACATGGCATCGCCGCGGAAGCTCGTTCGAGGGGATGGTCATCGAAGAGCTGGCAGCATGGGCCCAACGATCGATCGTGCGGCCTGGCCTCTTCTTCTGGCGCACGCAGGCAGGTGCCGAGGTGGATCTGCTCATCGTGGACGGCCGCCGGATCATCCCAATCGAGATCAAGCTCGGCGCCGCCATCGATCCGAGATCGCTCGCCGGGCTGCGCCACTGCATGGCGGACCTCGGATTGAAGCGGGGCTTCGTGGTCTCCATGGCGAAGGAGCGCCGCCAACTCTCGAAGGGCATCGAGATCCTTCCGTGGGACCAGGTGGTCTCGGGGGCGATCGACCTCAGTTAGATCCGCGGCAGGCTGTTGAACCGGCAGGCTGTTGAACCGGCAGCCCGTCGACCGGCTGCGCTATACTTCACGCAGCCTGCCTGGCGCACGTTCACCGCAGGGGACCAACCATGCGCCAGTTCGTCACCGTGCCGCGCCTGGGATTTCTCGCGGTCCTTCTCTCCTCCGCCATCGGCGTCGGCTGCAACCCGTGCCGATTCGGGTATCTCCGGGGCGTACCGATTACGGGCGCCACGGCGGGCGCCGTCGGGTGCTGCGGCGCGTTCGTGAGGCTCGAGGCCACCGTCGACGACAAGTCGGACTACAAGATTCAGCTCTCGAACATCCAGATTCCGGGCCTGACGAACAGAGTGGACGCATGGCTGACCGACGACCGCTGCAATCGGCTCTTCGAGAGTCCGTACCCGGCCTCTGAGGACGGGAGGCGTGCGGTTCCAAGATGCCGGGTCATCTCGGGGCCGGTGTCGCCCGGTTCCGTCGATCCTCCGATCAGAGTCTCGCCCGGCACCTACCGGATATTCCTCCAGGCGTGGTCGACCAACACCGATCAGGCGCCGTACCAGATCTCACTGGGCCTCTGGGCACGCGTCTGTGATCCCATCGGGTACGGCCCGACTTACTAACCCGCTCGACGACCTCCTGCAAGACCAGGCGGCGGCGCCGTTCTCAGAAGCAGGGACGGGACACCGCCCCGCGATCGCCCCCGACAGACGAGAGCCCGACACGCTGCCCGGAGGTTACCGATGCGACGCTGCCTCACGATCCTTGCTTCCGCCCTCATGTGGTCCGCCGTGGCGAGCGCGCAGACCGCCATCATGCCCGTCATCCGCAGCCCGTGGCAGGGCGATCGCAGCACGCCCATGCGCCTGCAGTCGCTTGGCGTCGACGTGAAGATCGTCGGCCACATCGCCACCACCACCTGGGACATGACCGTCTACAACCCGCAGAGCCGCGTCCTCGAGGGCGAGCTGGTCTTTCCGATCGGCGACGGCCAGACGGTGAGCCGATTCGCCATGGACGTGAACGGGCGGCTTCGCGAAGGTGTCATCGTCGAAAAGGACCGCGGGCGCCAGGTGTTCGAGGCGATCGTCCGGCGCGGAGTCGATCCCGGCCTGCTCGAGCGGACCGCGGGCAACAGTTTCCGCGCGAGGGTGTATCCGATTCCGGCGAGGGGAACGAAGCGCCTGGTGATCGCGTACGAGCAGGAACTGACTGAAGCGGGAAGAGCGCCGGCCGCGGGCATGCTCTATCATCTGCCGCTGGCGTTCTCCGACACGGTTGACCTGTTCCATTTGCGGGTCGAAGTCCTCGACGAGCAGCGGGCGCCGGTGCTGCAGTCGTCCCCGCTTGCACACTTCGCGTTCAAGGCCTGGCAGCGCGCCTTCGTGGCGGACGACACTCAACGCGACATCGTCCTCAACAAGGCGCTGAGTTTTGTCGTTCCGAGAAGCGCCGGTTCGCAGCGAGCGTATGTGGAGCAGGCCAACGGCGAGCGGTACTTCTACGTAACGGTCTTTCCCGGCCCGAGCCGGCAAGCCAAGGTTCTTCCCTCTCGCCTGCTGATTGTCTGGGATGCGTCGGCGAGCGCCCGCGGGCGCGATCGCGTCAAGGAACTGCAGCTCCTCGACTCATACGTCGGCCGCCTCGCCAATCCCCAGATGGCGCTGGCGATCTTCCGCAACGCCATGGAACCGATCCGTCGAGGCACGTGGGCGGAACTGCGCAAGGCGATCGAGACCGCGCCGCTCGATGGTGCGACCTGGATGGGCGCCATCGACCTGTCGAAGGAGCAGGCCGACGAGGCGCTGCTCTTTTCCGACGGCCTATCCACCCTCGGCTCCGGGACTCCCCGATTTCCGAAGTGCCCGGTTGTGGCTGTCAACTCGGCGCTCGCGGCCGAGCATTCCTGGCTTCGATCCGTTTCAGAGGGGACCGGTGGTGAGTACCTGAATCTCGCCACGCTGCCAGTGAAGGGCGCCATCCAGTCGCTGACGACGAGTCCGCTCGCATTCATCGGTGCGACGTTCAATCCATCGGAGATGAGCGAGGTCTATCCGAGCCGCGCCGCTGCCGTCCATGGACCGCTTGGTATCGCCGGCCGCTTCCGATCCGCTCGTGCACGAATCACGTTGCACTTCGGATTCGGGCGGCAGGAGACGTTCAGCCGCACGATTCAGCTGGACGAGCAATCGCTCGCCGCCGCGCCCATCGCGAGGGTATGGGCCCAGAAGAAACTCGCCGAGCTGGACCTCGATCCCACGTGCAATGCCGCGGCGATCCTCGCCCTCGGCCAGCAACACGGCATCGTCACGCGAGGCACCTCGCTCATCGTCCTCGACACGGTCGACGACTACCTCCGCTACCGTATCACGCCGCCCGACGAGCTGCGCGCGGAGTACGAGAAGCGCCGATCGATCGACGAGACGTCGAGGGCACGGGCCGAGAAGGACCATCTCGAGGCTGTCGTCGCCCAGTTCGTCGAACGCAAGTCCTGGTGGCAGACCGAGTTCAAGGCCGTTCCAATCACCGCGCGAACTCAGCCAGTCATCGGCAGGGAACTGGGCGCCGTTGGAGGCACCGTCGTGAGCGAGCGACGGGCCGCGAACAGTTCCCTGGCCGCCGCTCCTGCACAAGCGATGGATGCGGCAGCCGAATACGCGCAGGTTGCCAAGATGGCGCGGGAGGAGGGCGGAAGGGCCACTCAGCCCGAGATGAGGGCCTCGATTACGCTCGGCGCCTGGTCGCCCGACACACCGTATCTGAAGGAGCTGAAGGCCTCCGCGCGGGCGCGTCAGTACCTGCGCTATCTGGAGCTGCGCGAGCACTATGGAACAACACCGGGCTTCTTCCTCGACGTCTCGGACTACTTCCGCGAGCAGGGAGACGCGACGCTGGCCCTGCGCATTCTGAGCAATCTGGCGGAGCTCAAGCTCGAGGATCCGGCGTTGCTCCGCGTCCTCGGCTATCGACTGCGCCAGCTCGGACTTCACGCCCTGGCCGCGTGGAGCTTCGAACAGGTGCTCGTGCTGCGGAGCGAGGATCCGCAGAGCCTCAGAGACCTCGCGCTGGCACTGGCCGATGCCGGCGAGACCGGGCGTGCCGTGCGCCTGATGTGGGACGTGGTCCGAAAGCCATGGGACAGCCGATTCCACGACGTCAACATCATCGCGGTCGGCGAACTGAACGCGATCATCGCCCGGGCGAAGACGCGGCCGGACCTCTCGGGCATCGACCCGCGGCTCATCGAGAATCTGCCCGTCGACATCCGCGTGGTCCTCAATTGGGACACGCCCGACAGCGACATGGATCTGCACGTCGTCGATCCGCGAGGCGAGGAGTGCTTCTACGGCCAGCCGCGGACGTCGAGCGGCGGGCGCCTGAGCGCGGATGTGACGACCGGCTTCGGCCCCGAGGAATTCCTGCTGAAGACGGGCGTCCCCGGCAAGTACCAGGTGCGCGCGAAGTTCTTCGGCACGCGGCAGCAGACGGCCATTGGCGCCACGACGGTGGTGCTCGAGCTCTACCTGCGATACGCCACGGGCCGCATGGAGAACAAGTCGATTACGCTGCGGCTCGAAGGTCCGGGCCGCATGGTGGACGTGGGGACGTTCGAATTCGCCAACACCGCGAAGTAGGGGCGACTCGGTGGGCCACCTCACCGCTGGCGGCTGAAGACCCGCTTCGATTCGTACGACTGGCGCGGCGTGTCAGTGTAGTAATCGACCGTGAGCGTCGCGCCATCGGCCGAGAGGATGAGCTTCCGCGTCACGTGCTGGGTCTGCGTGCCCTTCGGCGTCTCGATGACGATGTCGTCGGCCACCAGGATGCCACGGTTGCCCGGCATCCACGACGCGGTTCTGGTGCCCTTCGAGTTGGCGGCGGTTGGAGTGAACTCGCGGCTCTGGCCGTCGAGTGTCCAGCTCTCGGTGATGCGCTGTTCGCCTTGCGCGGTCTTCACCTGCGCATCCAGCTTCACCTCATCGCCCTTGTGCGCGATGGTCATCGTCTGATCGAGTCCGGCCGGGTTGCTGAAGCTGCGGTCCTTGTCGAGGACCCATGTGCCGCTCAGGTCGGGCCTGGGGGCCTGAGCGATCGCGAGGTTCGCCACGATCACGAACAGGCTGACCGCCACGATGATCCGTTTCAGCATGATGAATGCCTCCGAACGAAATGCACCCGGTCGGCGCTGCGAGACGACGCCGACCTCGGACGCCGGGTCTGAAGACCCGGCCTACATCTGATCAGAAGTCCCGGCCTACATCGCGCACCATCGTCAGCGCGCCTTCGCAGGGTTCGCAATCGCAAACAGATGCTTGTCACCGCGAATGAAAATCATCCCGTCCGAAATGGACGGCGTCGCGTAGACCGGCTCGCCGACCGAATTGGTGGCGAGCACCTCGTGCTGCGGGCCGGCCTTGACGATGAACGTGTCGCCGTCCTCGCTCGTCATGAGGATGCGGCCCTCGTGCGCTACGGGCGACGCGGTGAAGGTCGCCGGGATTGGAATTCGTCCGTTGTCGTACCGCACCGCTCCTGTCTTGACGTCGAGACAGGTCAGCAGGCCCCGGTCGGACGTGAGGTACAGATAGTCGCCGTAGAGGATGGCTGACGGCACGTATGCCGTGCCCCGATCGTAGCTCCACGCGATATTCGGCCCGCCGGTCAGGTCGCCGGTCGCACCGACACGAATGGCGAACGTCTTCTTGACCGGGAACCCTGACGAGACGAACACCAGGCCGAATCCGGCAACCGGGCTTGGGATGGCATTGCTCCCGTGCCCCTTGGCGCGCCAGAGCTCCTGGCCGGTCCGGGGATCGTAGGAGATGATCCACTGGTTTCCGTTGCAGATGAGTTCGGTGCGCGCGTCGGCGCGAACGAGCAGCGGCGTCGCCCAACTGGCCTCGACGTTCCGGGGAGTCTTCCAGACCTCCTTGCCCGTCGCCGCGTCGAGCGCGGCGATGAACGAATGCTCGCCGTTGTCTTCGTCGCACTGGAGGATCACGCGGTTCTCGAAGAGCACCGGGCTCGTCCCCGGGCCCATTCCCACGGTCGGGATCGGGCCAGGCGCCGCCTTCCACACGAGCTTGCCTGCCATGTCGTAGCAGAAGATGCCTTCGTTCCCGAACCACGCGTAGACGCGCTTGCCATCGGTCGCCGGCGTCGGCGCCGCGTAGCTGCCCTTGCGATGGCGGTCGTCGAGCACGGTGCCTTCGTAGGCGACGCGCTCCCAAAGGATTTTCCCCGAACTCTTGTCGAGGCAGAGCACTCGGAACGAGTGCATCCGGTCGCCGCCGATGCTGTCGGGATGCTTGAACTCCTTGCCTTCACTGATGTGCTTGACCGCCGACTTGCCCGGGACCACGGCGCCCTCGACATCGGAGGTGATGAACACGCGATCGTCCCAGATGACCGGCGATGACAGGCCCCGGCCCGGCAGGAGAGTCTTCCAGCGGATGTTCTTTCCGGGCGACCACTCGGTCGGCAGATTCGTCTCGGCGGAGACGCCGCTGCCATCGGCGCCGCGCCACGCGGGCCACGGATTCGAGCCGGGCGGCGCGGGTGCGGCGTTGGTGAGAATCGACGCTGCCAGAACGATCGCGAGTGAGACAGCCGGCCTCCAACTCATCCAGGACCTCCGGGGGAGATCATAGACGATTGTCGGCTGGAGGCCCTGCGAGGCGCGGCCCGCGTCGACCGTCACAGAAGCGGGTGAGGCTGTCCGCGGCCGAACAGGCCCCTCGAGCCGAGCCGAGGGCGTCAGTTCGCAACATGCATCGAAGGGGCCGAAATCCGAGCTGGGTTGGGGACCCAGCTCTTCTGCCGACAGCACCCTGGAGATGCGATTTGCCGGCGAGCGCGAGCGGGGCCGCGTTGCGACGGTCGACGCGGGCCGCGCTTTCCGCCTGCCTCCAGCCCGGGTCTCGAGTACCGTCGCCCTCAGTGCAGCCCGTTCGGCGAGGTCAGGTAGTCCGGGATGTCGTCCGGGCTGCGGACGCCCGCCCGGATCTCCTGGGTGATGATCATCGAGGTGAAGAACACGTTCGCGTCGACGTCGACGTTCTTGAACATCATGCCGATCTGCACGATCTTCCCGTTGATGTACTCGATCTCCGTCGGCAGGCCCGCCTGCAGGTCGGACCACATCGACGGCAGGTGATCGCCGCCCGACCCGAGGTATTTCGTGCAGGCCGCCATCGAGTTCTCGCCGTAGTAGTAGCCGACCGCCGCCGCCACCGACAGGCCCTCGCGGATGAGCATGTTCGCGAGGTTCCTCGTGTGGCGCAAGCCCATTGCCTGGCGCATCGTGATGCCCGTGCTGGCGCACAGGGCGTTGAGCGCCGAGTTCAGGATCGTCTTGAAGAAGACCTGCTTCTTGATCTCGGGAGCGGAGACGACCTGCGTGACCAGGCCGGCCCGCGACAGGCCGTCGAGCACGACGCTCATCCGCCCGCACCCGTCGCCCTCGATGCCCGCGATGTAGTTCGGTGGGTTGAACCAGTGCATTGTCACCGAACTGCCATCCTCCGAGATGCCTCCCGCGAAATTGACGACGGCGCGGCAGACGTGGTCGCGGGGAAAGTACTCGCCGATCTCCTCCTCCGGTCCGATGCCGTTCTGGAAGCTGATGATGGGCGTGTTCGGATCCACGACAGCCGCAAGCCGCGGCAGCAGGGACTTGAGGGCCCAGGTCTTCGTGCAGAGGAACAAGGCGGCGAGTTTGGTGTGGCCGAGGCCGCCGATCGAATCGAGGACGACAGGCGTCTGCCTCGGGATCTGCGCCACGCCCGCAACGGAGATGCCCAGCCGGCTGATCTGCTCCTGGCGATGCTCGCCCGACTCGACGAGCAGCACCTCGCGGCCGACCGAAGCGAGATGCGCCGCGACGATCGACCCCACGGGTCCGCCGCCGATAACCGCGACCGGCCTGTTGTTGGGCATCGAGCCTTCTCCTATGTGTCTCTCCAAACCGGGGGACGGCGGGCGAGGAATGCCTCGATGCCTTCGTTGGCATCGGCGCTGGACAGGAGCTTCTTGACGTATCTCTGCTCGGCGGCCTCGAGAGGTGCGCCAAGTGCTGCCGCAAGGGCCGAGTTCCCGCGCATGGCCGCGACCGCCTCGCGAAGCGCGAAAGCGGAAAGCGGCAGGAGCGTCCTCCGATACCAGGCGAGCAGCGCCTCGCCGGCCTCGAGCGCCTCGTCGAGGATGGTGACGAGCCCCGCGCGTTCGGCGGCGCGCGCATCGATTTCCTCGCCCGTCAGGAGCATCCGCTCCGAGAGCGGCGACCCGAGGCGCACGGCGCCGGCGGCCGCGAGCACCGGAGGAAAGACGCCCAGCTTAATCTCGGGACAGCCAAATCGCGCCGAGGCGGACGCAAACACGAAGTGACAGCAGAGCACGAGCTCGAAGGCGCCGCCGAGGCACCGGCCTTCGACGAGCGCCGCGACCGGCACGGGATACGCCGCGATCGCGCGCGCGAGGTGGTGGAAGGTCGCCAGCATCGCCGGCGCCTGCTCCTTCCGGTGCTCCTCGACCGACGCGCCGAACGAGAAATTGCCGCCGGCGCCTCGGATGATGACGAACCTGAGATGTGGCTCGTCCCGATGCGCGGAGAGCGCCCCGGCGATCTCGCGCATCATCGCCGCGGTCAGGATGTTGGCCTTCGGCTTGTTGAGCAGAATGCGAAGCACCGTTCCACCCTCGACCAGGGCGGCGTCGATCGCATGGGTGCGGGGCCGGCTGGAATCGCTCACGGTTTCTCCATGCCGCGCTACCCGCCCTCGGCCTTCTTCATGGCTTCGCGGGCGGATGGCCGCAGCACCTGCTCGATGAGCGCGGCGTCGAACCTCGCGCCTGCCGCGTAGAGCGTCCGCAGCTTCACGAAGTCGATTTCCCGCTCGGCCCGGTCGCCGTAGTGGAACGCGGGGAAGCCGGCCGCGGCTTCGGTCGTCATGTTGAGCGCGAGCCACGACCGATTGGTTTCGCTGTTCCGGTACCAGCTCTCGAGCTTCTTCTTGCGAAGGCTCTCGAGCGTCTTGCGCGTGCAGTCGGGGAAGGTGTGGAGGAGTTTCGTGACGAGCCGGTCGACCGCCTGATCGAGCGGCGCGAGATCGATGGTGCACTGCTTCGCGAAGGCCTTTGCCTCGTCGAGCGCCGGGCCGGTCTTCCAGTCCCCGTGCACGATTCGGCCGGAGTCATCCACGAATCGATCGGTGACGACCGTCGGATCGCTCACGAAAGCTCCCTCGGGCGTCTTGTGGACCGCGACCGCCTCGTTGATGAGGCCGAGCCGCAGCGCCTTGTGGGCCGACCACGCTTCACAGAGCACGAGCGATTCGGCGGCCTTCGCGAACCCCACGTAGACGTCGAGGAAGTCGGTCGATCCGCCGTCGGGCGCCGAGCCATGAATCGGCCCGGCCTGGCCGAACCGCGCGTGATCGGCCGCCACGGTGAAGTCACACGCCATGCCGATCTCCTGGCCGCCGGCGATGCGCATGCCGTTGACCCGGCAGATGACGGGCTTGTCGCAGAGCAGGATGCCCGTCACCATGTCGTTGAAGAGCCGCATGTACTGCGCGTACTCGAGCGGCCGGCCGGCGTAGTAGGCGGCGTACTCGGCGGTGTTGCCTCCCGTGCAGAATGCGCGCGTGCCGGCGGCTGTGAACACCACCGCGACCGCGCGCCGGTCGTTGCTCGCGCGGCGGAAGGCCAGGATGATGTCCTTCACGGCCTGGGTCGTGTACGAGTTGAGCTGAGCCTCGTTGTCGAGCCAGATCCAGACCTGGTGCAGGCCATCGATGACCTCGCCCTTCCGCCCGCGCACGGGACGCTCCTCGTAGCGGATGGCCGTGAACGCATGGTCGGGGACGAGGTCGTGATTCTTGAGTTCAGTCATCCAGGCTCCTTACCGGCGTTCCTCAGGCTTCAGGCTTCAGGCTCCAGGCCGTGAGCCGCCAGCCGTAAGCCGCGGGCCGTCAGACCTCACACCCTCGGATCCAACACCATCCGGTTCGCCAGCGTGTGGCCCGCCATCGCCGCGAGCAGTTCGTTGATCCGAGACATCGGCGCGTGCTCCACGAACGGCGTCAGCACGATCTTTCCCTCGAAGATCAATCGCAGCACCTCGGGATAGAGCTCCGGCGGGCAGCCCCACGTGCCGACGATGGTCGCGTCGAACGCCATCAGGTTCGAGAGCCGGACCTCCACGGTCTTCGGCGTGTAGCCGACCTGCGCAAGCGTCGCGCCGCGCGCGAGCAGGCCGAACGCCATGAGCTGTCCCTGCGGCGTGCCCGAGCACTCGAAGATGCGGAACCGCAGCGACGGCACACGCCACTCACGCGCTACGCCGTGGACTTCCTTGCGCACCTCCTGCGGCGTGCGCCCTGTGACGTCGACGAGGCGTTCCGCGCCGTGCGCGCCGACGAGATCGAGCCGATCCCGGCGGACGTCGCACGCGATGACTCGAGCGCCGAGCGCGCGGGCGATCTGGGCGAGAAAGCTCCCGACCCCGCCCGCGCCGACGACCATCGCGACATCGCCCGCGGCCAGCTCCGCTCGCCGGATCGCCTGATACGCGGTCGACACGGCGTCGGCGACGACCGAGATCTCACGCAGATCGAAGGAGGCGGGCATGCCCGTCAGCGGAACGAGCGAGGCGGCCGGCACCAGCAGGTGCGTCGCGAAGCCGCCGTGGATGTCGTTGCCGGGCATCTTCTGATCGGGACACGCATTGCCGCGCCCCGACGTGCAGAATGCGCAGCGGCCGCACGGAAGCACCGCGGGCACGACCACCGGCACGCGCCCGGAGCCCGTCACGCCCTCGCCGCGCTCGACGATGTGGCCGACGACTTCGTGGCCAAGGACGAGGGGCCAGGGGTGTTTCGGAGGAACAGAACCGTCCGCGAACCCAAGATCGGTGTGACAGAGCCCGCAGGCGAGGACCTCGACGATCGCTTCGCCCCGCCCCGGGCTCGCCAGATCGAGCGCGCGCCGAACGAGCGGCGTGCCTGGACCGTCAAGGAAATACGCGAGCCGGGAGCTAGGCATTGAGGGCCTCGGCAATGGGTCGGCGGAAAACCGTCCGAAGCATAGTGAGGACCTTCGTTGGGTGTCAACAGGCGCGGAGGCGATCGGGTTCCGCTCTGGACCGGGCGCGTTCCATCGCCTATCCTTTCGGATGGAATCGCCGTATCGATCCGGGAGCCGCACGATGACCAATCGTCTTCGGATGATCCCCGAGTGGCTGCTCCTTCCCCTGGCGTTCGCGGCGGTCAAGCTGCTGCTGCACGCGATCTCGGCGACGAGCTACGGGTACTTCCGCGACGAGCTCTATTACATCGCGTGCGCGAAGCACCTGGCGTGGGGCTACGTCGATCACCCGCCGCTTTCGATCTTCCTGCTGGCGCTTCAGCGCGGGCTTCTCGGCGACTCGCTCCTCGCGCTCCGCGCCTTGCCCGCGCTCTCCGGCGCCGGCACCATCGTCCTGACGGGGCTCATCGTCCACCGGCTCAAAGGCGGCCGGATCGCGCAGGCCATTGCGTGCCTGTGCGTTCTTCTCGCGCCGGTCTACCTGGTTGTCGATCACTTCTTCAGCATGAACGCGTTCGACACGTTCCTCTGGACGCTGGCGGCCTTGCTGTTCCTGAGGGCGATCGAGACGGCGAAACCGCCGGCGTGGATGCTGCTCGGCGTCGTGCTCGGCCTCGGGCTGCTCAACAAGTGGAGCATGATGTGGTTCGCGGGCGCCGCGGCGATTGGCCTGCTGGTGACGAAGCACCGGAAGCAGGTCGCGACGCCGTGGCCCTGGGTGGCCGCCGCGATCGCCGGGGTGTTGCTCCTGCCGAACCTCTTGTGGGAAGTGAACAACTCCTGGCCCACGCTCGAGTTCATGCGGAACGCGACGCAGGGCAAGATGATTCGCACGGGGCTCGTGGATTTCTGGGCGCAGCAGCTGGCCATCATCGGGCCGGGGAATCTCCTGATCTGGCTCGCGGGGCTTGGCGCGTTGCTTCTCTCGCGCGAGCGGCGTCCGCTCGGCGTAATCTTCGTCATCGTCGCGGCGTTCCTGGTCGCGAGCGGGTCGAGCCGGCCGAATTACCTCGCGGTCGCGTACCCGCCGCTCTTCGCCGCGGGCGCGGTTGCGATCGAGCGCCTGGCCTCGCGTCCCCGCCTCGGATGGGTTCCTCGGGTGGCGCTCGCCGAGATTGCGCTCCTCGGCGTACCGCTCGTGCCACTTGGGCTGCCGATTCTCCCGGTTGAGAAGCACATCGCCTACACACGCGCGCTCGGCGTCGGGATCAAGGCGCAGGAGCGCACGAGCGAGGGACCGCTGCCACAGGTCTTCGCGGACATGTTCGGCTGGCAGGAGTTGGCCGAGCGCGTCGCGCGCGTCTATCATGCGCTGCCGCCGGACCAGCGCGCGAAGGCGGCGATCTTCACCTACAACTACGGCCAGGCCGGAGCCATCGACTTCTTCGGCCCGCGATTCGGGCTGCCCCCCGCCATCTCGAGGCACAACAACTACTGGCTCTGGGGCACCCACGGGGCGAGTGGCGAGGTCCTCATCATCGTGGGCGGGTCACGATCGGATCCGCACTCGGACTTCAGGAGTTGCGTGCTGGCCGATACCACGAACTGTCCGTACTGCATGCCCTACGAAAACGATTCGCCGATCTTCGCCTGCCAG
Source organism: uncultured Acidobacteriota bacterium (assembly GCA_963695795.1). GTDB lineage: Bacteria > Acidobacteriota > Vicinamibacteria > Vicinamibacterales > JAKQTR01 > CAVOHU01. Next base: position 162,508 of record CAVOHU010000009.1, read on the forward strand.
GGGCTGAACAAGCCGCTCAGCGAGCGGTGGCTGGAAATCAAGCACTTCGACTAGCGACGAATGCATACTGGATCGTCAGGCTACCGAGGAGCGCCATGAGCGACAGATCCAAGGCAATCCGAAGCACGGCAGAATCAGAACTGACGGGCTTCATCGACAAGTTCGAGGCGGAGCACCGCGCGTTGATTCGGAGGATTCGGAAGGCGCTGCGGAAGCGGTTTCCGACGGCGTACGAGCTCGCATACGACAACTACAACTTCTTCGTCATCGGCTATTCCCCGACAGAGCGCCCGTCGGACGCCATCGTGTCGCTCACAGCCGGGGCCAGCGGCGTTGGCCTGTGTTTCATCCGGGGCGCCAGTCTCCCCGATCCGGCCAACATCCTGCTCGGCTCGGGCAAACAGACTCGATTCATCCGCCTCGAGTCGGCCGACGTCCTGGATCGCCCGGAGGTCGGGACGCTTCTGAAGGCCGCCATCGATCGCGCGAAGACGCCGCTACGAGCAAGTGGAGTCGGGAGATTGATTATCAGGTCGATTTCACGGAAGCAGCGACCACGGCGCAAAGCGGCGCACCCTCGCCAGGCAGCCCGCCGGGGCCGTTCGTGAGTTGCTGGAGCAGTGAAGTCTGTCATGCCTCAGTTGACGTCAAGCGCGCGCGGAATCCGATCGGTCGCCATTCTCGCCGCCGCACGCCGGATTCACGGGTCGGTCAACAGGTGATACGGGATTGTGAGCCAGCCCACGTGAGGGCCCGTCATGAAGGTCACGCGAAAGATCATCGTCTACATCGCAACGAGCGCCGACGGCTACATTGCCAGACCCGACGGTGACGTCGAATGGCTCAATCGGCTGCCTCGCACTGCCGACTACGGCATGGGCAAGTTCTACTCGACAATCGACACGATCCTATGGGGACGCAAGACCTACGACTGGCTCCTGGGCTACGCGAAGAAGCGCGGCAAGACGAAGGGGCTCGTCGACACGAAGGTCGCCAACTACGTCTTCTCGCGGAAGCCGCCAGCGCGCGCGCTGGCGGGAGTGGAATTCGTGTCGGAGCCGGTCAAGGCGTTTGCGAAACGCCTTCGCGCGGCGCCGGGCAAACACATCTGGATGATGGGTGGCGGAGGGTTGATCGCCTCGTTTCTCGACGCCGGCGAGATCGACGAGTTCGACATTCAAGTCATTCCGGTCTTCATCGGCAAGGGAATTCCGCTGGTGGCGCCCCGACAACGAGATGTGCCGCTTCGGCTGCTCTCAACCACGAAGTACCGGGATGGAGTCGTGCGATTGCGCTACGAAGTCCCGCGATAGCGGGCGGATCGTGAACCCTGGCCGGAATCAGATGATACGGCTCGCCATCGGCCTGCTCGCCGCCCGGTAACGGCTTGCACCGAGGCGGCGCTTGGCGGGATCATGAGGCGCGCCGGCACACGAGTTCTCGTGGACTCTTCTTGGGCTCGAGATCGACCGCTGAACAAGGACGAGACGATGAATAGAGTGGTTCACTTCGAAATTCAAGCGGCGGACCCTGAGCGGGCGGCCGGCTTCTACCGGCAGGTGTTCGGCTGGGACATCAAGGAATGGACAATCCCAGGCATCGAAATCCCGAAAGAGAACCGCTACTGGCTGGTCACCACGGGTCCAGAACCGGAACCCGGCATCAACGGCGGCATCCTGTTCCGTCGCGGCGCGCCGCCCGCCGAAGGGCAACCGGTCAATGTGTACGTCTGCACAATTGGCGTCACCTCCGTCGACGAGTACGTGGCCAAAGCGCTGGCGGCCGGAGGGACAGTTGCCGTTCCGAAGATGCCAATCAAGGGTGTGGGATGGCTCGCCTACTGCAAAGATCCCGACGGGAACATCTTCGGCCTGACGCACGAAGACAAGAACGCCGGCTAGCCGCACATGGTGACGGTTGATGAGTTCCGCCGGATTGCGCTCGGGATGAAGGGCGCCATCGAGAGTGCGCACATGAACCATCCCGACTTCAGGGTGAACGGGCGGATCTTCGCGACGCTTCACGGCGATGGCCAGTGGGGGATGGTCAAGCTGGCGCCCGACGAACAACAGGCGTTCATCCGGGACGCTCCGGAGGCGTTCAAACCCGAGAACGGCGCATGGGGCCTGCAGGGATGCACGGCCGTGCGGCTTGCAGCCGTCGATGAAGACACTCTCGGGGAGGCCATGACCCTGGCATGGCGGGCCGCCGCAGCCAAGAGCGGGCGCGGAAAGGGCGGTCCGGTGCGCAATCGAACGCGACGGGCTCCAGAGGGTCGTCGATAACGGACCAATTCAGCCGCAATTGACAGGGTTCTCGCCACGGCCATAATTCGAGCGAGCGATCGATCGAATGCTGGCACAGACCCTCAGTCCCCGCGGGAGAACTCCCATCAGCGCCAATTACGACCGCAAGTTGGTCGGAATTCTCGCCGCCGCTGCTCGGGTCTTTGCCACCCATGGCTACGACCGGTGCTCGATCCGGGAGGTCGCCGAGGCGGCGGGCGTCAGCGTGCCGGGCCTCTACTACTACGTCCGCTCGAAAGAGGAGCTGCTCTACCTCATCCAGACCCATGCCTTCGGCTCGCTCGTCGATCGCTACAAGCGCGAGAGCCCCGACCTCGAGTCTCCTGAAACCCGGCTCGAGCTGCTCATCCGGAATCACCTCGACCGGTTCCTGAACAACCTCCCCGAGCTGGCCGTCTGCGCGCGGGAAATCGACCGGCTCCAGGGCGAGTTCCGCAAGGAAATCGAGGCGATCCGCCGCGAGTACTTCGCCATCGCTGTCCGCCTCTATGCCGAGATCGGCGAGCGGCATGGGCCCCTCGCCGTCGAACCGCGGACCGCGGCCCTCGCGATGTTCGGGAGCATCAACTGGGCGTTCACCTGGTATCGCCCTGATGTCGGGATCTCGGCTCGAAGCGTCGCCGACGACTTCGTCCGATTGAGCCTCGAAGGCGTGCTCCCGCGCGGGAGCCGCGATGCTTCCGCCGCGCGGCGGCCGAGTGCAGGGGAAGGAGCGCCGGATGTTTGAGCGGTTCGCCGAGATCTACGAGCAGCGACACCAATACGCCCGCGACTGGAAGGCGAGGACGGGCGGCAAGGTGCTCGGCTACTTCTGCACTTACGTGCCGGAAGAGATTCTGTATGCCGCCAACGTGCTGCCCGTCCGCATCCTCGGCAGCCACGAGCCGCAGGATGTCACCGAGCCGCACATCTTCGGCATGTTCTGCCCGTTCTGCCGGGACTGCCTCGCGCAGGGCCTGAAGAACCGCTTCGACTATCTCGACGGCCTCATGATCGCGCAGTCGTGCCTGCATATCCGGCAGGCCTACACGAGCTGGACGAAGCATCGGCCGGTCGGCTTCTCGTACTACCTCAACATGCCGCACAAGGTCGACAGCCCGCGCGCGAAGACGTTCCTCGCCGGCGAGCTCGCGGGCTTCACGCAGGCGGTCGAGCGGTGGACCGGCGAGACGATCACCGACGAGAAGCTCCACGACGGCATCGCGATCATGAACCGCAACCGCGAGCTGATGCACCAGCTCTACGCGCTTCGGAAATCGGACCCGCCGCCGATGAGCGGCAGCGAAGCCCTCCAGTCGGTCCTCGCGATGCAGATGGCCGACAAGCGCGAGCACAGCGATCTCGTCGAAAGGGCGCTGCCCGCGCTCGCCGGGCGACCCGCACCGCAGGGCGCGTCGGGCGCGCGCCTGCTGCTCGTCGGCAGCGAAGACGATGACCTCGACTTCGTCCGCATGATCGAGAAGGCCGGCGGCACCATCGTCACCGACGAGCACTGCACGGGCACGCGCTATTTCTGGAACAGCGTGAAGGTCAACGGCGAGCCGCCGCTCCAGGCGATCGCGAACCGGTATTGCGACCGGCCGCGGTGCCCGACGAAGGACTGGGAGGAGCGAAGCCGCATCCCGCACATCCTGGCGCTCGCCCGCGACTGGAATTGCCGGGGCGCCGTCGTCGTGCAGCAGAAGTTCTGCGATCCGCACGAGCTGGACACCCCGGCGATCAGGAAGGCGCTCGAGGCGGCCGGGATCCCGGTCCTCTTCCTCGAGCTCGATGTCACCGTGCCGATAGGGCAGTTCCGGATCCGGGTCGAGGCGTTCCTGGAGATGATCCAGGCCGACGAGCTGTTCTAGGTCCCGCAGGAGCCGCGATGAGCGTGATGCACACCTACCCGACCGAGCCGTTGAAGTGCTGGAAGAAGGCGAAGGAGATTCGCCAGCGCTACTACGAGCGGTATCGCGACGCCAAAGATCGCGGCGGCATCCGCTGGGCCGGCGGCGCCTGGAGCCTCGGCGCGGTGCCCGCGGGGCTCGGCCGTGACGTCTGCTCGCTGACCTCCGAGCCCTACGGCGCGTCGATCGCCTTCGACAAGGCCTTCTCGCTCAAGTGCATGGAGGCCGCCGAGAAGAAGGGCTACGCCCGCGACCTCTGCTCCTACATGCGCAACTACTGGGGCTCGATCCTGCTCGACCAGTACGCGTTCGGCGGCAGGTTCCCGAAGCCGGACTTCATCTGGCAGGACCACATCTGCTGCAGCCACGCCAAGTGGTACCAGGTCGTGTCGGATCTCGAGGGCGGGCTGCCGTACTTCTGCGTCGACGTCGCCGCCGGCCCGGCCCACGAGATCGACGACAACAAGATCGCCTATCTCACGGGCCAGATGCTCGACGGCATCGACTGGATGCAGAAGGTCACCGGCCGAGCCTATGACGATGAACTGCTCGCCGAGGCGTGCAGGAACGAATTCCGGAGCACGAGCCTGTGGGCGGCCGTCTGTGCGCTCAACAAGGTGAAGCCGGCGCCGCTCGACGAGAAGAGCCTCTACTCGCTCTACGTGCTCGGCACGCTCGAGAAGCACGCGGCGGTCGTGGCCGACTTCTACGCGGAGCTGCTCGACGAGGTCGCCGACCGCGTCGCGCGCGGGATTGGCGCGGTCGGCCGCGAGCGATGCCGCCTCATCAGCGACACACAGCCGCCATGGGGATTTCTCGACGTCTTCCGCTACCTCGAGGAGTTCGGCGCCGTCAGCGTCGGTTCTCTCTACACGTTCGGGCTGATCGGACTCTGGGAGGTCAAGCCCGACGGCACGTGGGGCCCGCGCACGACGCCGATGGATGCGGGCGCCGACCTCTCGTCGCGCGAGAAGGTGCTGCGCGAATACGCCCGGTGGAACCTGCACAAGCCGGAGTGGCAGCACTTCTACTCGCCGCACCTCAAGAGCGAGATGATGCTCCGCATCTGCCGCGAGTGGAACATCGACGGCGTGATGCTGCACTACAACCGCGGCTGCGAGGGTCTGAGCCTCGGCATCGCAGAGAACAGGCTCGCGCTCATCGAGGCCGGCTACCCGGTGCTGCCCTTCGAAGGCAACATGGGCGACGAGCGGGAGTTCGACCAGGCGCGGACGCTGTCGCGCTTCGACTCGTTCATGGAAACGCTGGGCCTGCAGAAGCTCGGCCACGCCTGATCGAACCGGCGCCGGGTCTGAAGACCCGGCCTACGGAATTGAGTGGTAGGGCGGCTCTTCAGAGCCGCCGAGAGTCAGGAGACCCGGCCTACGGGATTGGGCGACGATTCTTGCTGGAGGATACGAGGATGAGGACCGCCGGCGTGGACATGGGCGCGAAGACGATCAAGGTGGTCGTGCTCGAGGACGGCGCCGTCAAGGGGCGCGCCATCGCCGTGGCCGGCTTCGACGCGGCCGCCACCGCCCTGGCCGCGATGGCCGCCGCGCTCGAGTCCGCGGGGTGCGCACGCGCCGAGGTCGACAGGGTCGTCTCGACCGGTGCGGGCCGAGAGGAAGCGCCCGACAAGGATCGGACGATGACCGAGGTGAGCGCGGTGGCGCGGGGCGCCGTCGAGCTCTTCCCGGTCGTGCGGACCGTCATCGACGTCGGCGCCGAGGAAGGGCGCGCGATTCGGTGCGACGGGCGCGGCAAGGTCGTGGACTTCGCGATCAACGAGAAGTGCGCCGCCGGGGCCGGAGCGTTCACCGAGGCCATGGCCCGCGCCCTCGAGGTCCCGCTCGAGCAGCTCGGCCCGCTCTCGCTCAAGAGCGCCAAACCGATCCCGCTCAACGCGCAGTGCACGGTCTTCGCCGAGAGCGAGGTCGTGTCCATGATTCACAGCAACGTGCCGAAGGAAGACATGGCGCGCGCGGTTCACGACGCCATGGCGAGCCGGATCGTCTCGCTCGTGCGCAAGGTCGGGTACAACCCGCCGGTCGCGCTGGTCGGCGGCCTGGCGAGAAACATCGGTTTCGTGGATTCGCTCAAGCGCGGCCTCGAGCTCGACGCCCTGAGCATCCCGGTCGAGCCCGAGTTCTGCGGCGCGCTGGGCGCCGCGCTGGCGGCGGCGGACATGAGCTGAGGGAGACATCGATGACGAGCGCCTACGCACACGCCACCACCGCCGAGGCCCGCCAGGAATGCTGGCGGTGGGAGGAGAACAACTGGCGGGATCCGTCGATCGACTGGCGTACGGCGGAGATCGTCTCGGCCGGAGTCGACGTCGGGTCGGTCAGTTCGCAGGCCGTGGTGCTCGTGGACGGGCGCCTGTACGCGTGGGCGAGCATGCGCACCGGGTCGAACAGCCCCGACAGCGCCCGCAACGCCATGGGCTGGGCGCTCGAGGGTTCCGGCATGACGGTTGATCGCATTCACTACGTCGTCGGCACCGGGTACGGGCGCGTCAACGTGCCCTTCGCGCACAAGACGATCACCGAGATCCAGTGCCACGCCCGCGGCGGCAACTTCATGTACGGCGACAAGGTCCGCACGATCCTCGACATGGGCGGCCAGGACTGCAAGGCGATCCGCTGCGACGAAAAGGGCAAAGTGGTCGCGTTCCAGATGAACGACAAGTGCGCGGCCGGCACGGGACGGGGCATGGAGGTGTTCGCCGACCTGCTGCAGATTCCCATCGCCGAGGTCGGCCCGCTCTCGCTCTCGGTCGCGGAGGAACCTCCTCCCGTGTCGAGCACCTGCGTCGTGTTTGCCAAGAGCGAGGCGTCCGGCCTGATGCGCCAGGGCTGGCGGAAGGAGAAAGTGCTCGCGGCCTACTGCGGCGCGATGGCCCACCGCGTGTTCTCGCTGCTCGAGCGTGTCGGGGTGGAACGCGAGTTCGCCATCACCGGTGGCATCGCGAAGAACGCGGGAGTCGTGCAGCGCATCGAGCGCGAGCTGGGCTACCAGTCGCTCAAGAGCCCGATCGACTCGCAGATTGCCGGCGCCCTCGGCGCGGCGCTCTTCGGGCACGTGCTGGAGCAGAAGAAACGCAAGGCCTGAAGCCCGAAGCCTGAAGCCTGAGGCCCTCGGGCGACTCTCGTTCGCTGGAGCATTTCATGAAAGCGCACTACGGGTACGAGGACGGGTCGGGCCGCTACTTCATCACGATCGACACCGGCGCGTGCGACGGTTGTGAAGACTGCATCACGGCCTGCCCCGCGGGCGTGCTGACGATGGTCGAGGAGGATCCGATCGAGGAGCGGATGGTGGCCGCCGTCGCGCCCGCGCACGGCAAGAAGATCAAGTACTCGTGCAACCCGTGCAAGCCGACCGGTTACACGACGCTGCCCTGCGTCGTTGCCTGCAAGCCGTCCGCGATCGTTCACGGCTGGTAGATCGGCGCAAGAGGACTGTCGAACATGCCACCGCGGATCACGATCGACGGCCGCACCATCGAGGCACGTGACGGCGCCACGGTCCTCCAGGCCGCGCTCGCCGCCGAGATCTACCTTCCGTCGCTGTGCGCCCATCCCGACCTCCCGCCGCAGAAACTGTGCGAGCCGGCCGGCGCCGTCTTCCACGGCCCGCGGCGAATTGCGCACGATCCGGCCGCCGAGGGCCCGCCGGGCTGCGGCATCTGCATGGTCGAAGTCGAAGGCCAGGGCCGCGCGGCGGCGTGCGCAACGCCGGTTCGTGACGGCATGGTGGTCGCCGCGACGAACCCGGGATTGATCGCGTTCCGCCGTGGCAAGCTCTCCGCCATTCTGGCCGACCACCCGCACGCCTGCCTCACCTGCGCCATGAGCGAGGGCTGCACGCGCGAGCCCTGCTCGATGAACGTTCCGGTTCGCGAACGGTGCTGTTCACTGTTCGGCCATTGCGAGCTGCAGGCGGTCGCCGCGCATGTCGGCATCGACCCATCGACGCCTCGATATGCCCCCGGCGACGACCTGCGAACCTCAGCCGATCCCCTCTTCGACCGCGATCCCGCGCTGTGTATCGCGTGCGGACGCTGCGTCAGAGCTTGCGCGTCGCGCGAGGTTCGCGCGCTCGGCTGGGCGCGCGACTCGGCTGGCCGGCGCGTTGTGGGCCCTGTCGCGCCGACGCTGATGGAATCGGAGTGCCGTTTCTGCGGCAGTTGCGTCGAGGTGTGCCCGACGGGCGCGCTCATGGACCGAGGCGTCAGGCCCGGCAATCGAGTGGATGCCCTCGTACCGTGCCGCGCGGCCTGCCCGGCTGGAACCGACGTGCCCCGATACGTGCGGCTGGTTGCCGAGGGACGCTTCGACGAAGCCGCCGCCGTCGTCGCCGAACGCGCGCCGCTCGTCGAGGTGCTCGGCCAGGTGTGCTTTCACCCGTGCGAGGCCGCGTGCCGCCGGAACGACGTCAACCTCGCGCCGATCTCAATCTGCGGCGTGAAGCGGGAAGCCGGTCGCGCATCGGCCGCGGGTTGGGCGGCGAGCTTTCCGGAGCCTCGCGCCGCGACCGGCAAGCGCGCAGCCGTCGTCGGAGCGGGTCCGGCGGGCCTCATGGCCGCGCATACGCTCCGGCAGTTCGGCCACTCCGTGACGGTGTTCGAAGCGGGCCCGGCGATAGGCGGCATGCTCGCGCACGGCATTCCCGCCTTCCGGCTCTCCCGCGAGGTCGTCGACCGCGAGACTCGCGCCCTGCTCGATGGAAGTGAAGTCAGGCTCAACATGCGGATCGGGCCGGGAGGCCTGTCCATCGACGAGCTTCGCAGAAGTCACGACGCCATCGTCATTGCGACGGGTGGGGGAGTGGGGGCGCGCCTCGGCATCGCAGGCGAATCGCTTTCCGGCGTCCGCGACGGTCTCGAGTTCCTCGCCGATCTCTCATCGGGAACCTTCGCCGCCGGGGCACTCTCCGGCAAGTCGGTTGCCGTTATCGGCGGCGGTAACGTCGCGATCGACTGCGCGCGCGCGGCGCTGCGGCTTGGTGCCATCGGCGTGGAGCTGGTGTGCCTCGAACAGCCAGGCGAGTTGCCGGCGTTCCAGCACGAAATTGGCGCGGCGGCATCCGAGTCGATTCGCTTCCGCCACGGGTGGGGGATTCAGCGATTCAACGGGAATGGACACCTCGCACGAGTGGACCTGAAGCGCTGCGTCCGGGTGTTCGATGAGGGCGGCCGCTTCGCTCCGGCCTACGACGAAACGATCGCAGACACGGTCTCGGCTGACATCGCAATCGTGGCCATCGGCCAGCGCGCCGATCGCCGGCTTCTGCCGCCGACGCTCGACGGCGTATTCGTTGCGGGCGACTTCGCGCTCGGGCCGCGGTCGGTCGTCGAGGCGCTCGCGTCGGGCCGCGACGCCGCGCTCGCGGCCGATCGCCACCTCGGCGGGCCTGGTGAGCTTGGTCTGGCGCTTTCAGCCGAGCGCGGGACGAAGGCCCTCGGTCGCGCGGCCGGATTCGCGCGTCGCGCGCGGCTCGAGCCGGCGACGCCCGCAGTCGAAGCCGGAATGAGTCTCAAAGAGCTGCCGCCCGGGCTTGGTCCGGCGCTCGCCACGCAGGAAGCCGACCGGTGCCTGCGGTGCGACCTGCGGCTGGAGCTTCGCCAGCCGATCCGGCCTCCGTCCACTCGGATGCGCTCCGTCCTCTCCGGCGACAGCCTGGCCGATGTCCCGGAGACCGAGGGCGTCCTCAGGTTCTTCGACGCGGAAGGAGCGATCGTCGGCATCGTCGGGGCGGCGAACATGCGGCTCGAACTCACGAGCGTCCTTGGGGCGCGGCGGGCGACGCAGTTCGACTTCGAGCGGTGCCCGATGTATACCCAGCGCCAGAACGAGCTGCTCGCACAGTATGTCGAGGTCAACGGCCGCATGCCGGCCGGTCTCGGCGGTGACGATGATGTCGACGAGTTGTTCTGAAGACGGGACGGCGCGCCCGGCGAGCGGAGAGGAACGCGGGGTCCCGACCGACGCCGAACTGCAGCAGTCCGGCTGGGAACCCTGCTTCGTGGCCGACGAGCCTCGGCTTTCCGAGGCGGTCGAGACCTACCGCGAAATCGGGTTCGAGGTTCTTCTTCAGCCCGTTCGGCTCGACGGCGACGGATGCACCGAGTGCATGCGGTGCGAGCCGGGGCGTTTCCAGATGATCTACGTCCGGAAACCCGCGCCGCGATCTGCGGCGCCTTCTCCAGGCGTAGAATCACAGGCGCCTGCCCCTTCGGGAATGAGGCCGCTCATGCAGGTCATGGTGAACGGCGAACCGCGGGACGTCCGGGCCGGGCTGACCCTCAGCGAGCTGCTCGAGGCGGAAGGCGAACCGGCGAGCCATGTGCTCGTGGAACTGAACGGCCAGTACCTGTCGGCGCGCGAGTGCCGCGAGCGGATTCTCGCCGGCGGCGACCGCGTCGAGATCATCCATCCCGCGTTCGGCGGGTAGGCGGTCATCGTCTTCCGGGGAGGCGACCAGTTGGGCCTGGGCATGCTCCTGCCGCGATTCGAGTACGAGGCGCCTCCGGATCTCGACGCTGCCGTGGCCCGGCTCGCCGAGTCGTGTGGTGAAGCCCGGGTCCTCGCCGGCGGAACCGATCTCCTGGTCAAGCTGAGACGCGGCTCATCGAAGCCGCGGCTCGTCGTCTCGATCAACCGCATCAGCGGGCTGCACGGAATCCAGAGCGGAGACGGACACGCGCTCCGCATTGGCGCGCTCACGACGATGACGGATCTCGCTGGCAGCCTGGTCCTCCATGGAGGCCTCGCGGGAATCGCCGAAGGGGCGGCCGCGGTCGGAGGGCCGCTCATCCGCAACCGCGCGACCGTCGGAGGCAACATCGTCAACGGGCGTCCCTGCGCCGATACCGTCCCGCCGCTCATCGCGCTCGGGGCGAAGCTGTGTCTGCAGGGCATGGGCACCCGGCGCACGATTGATCTCGACGGCTTCATCACCGGTCCCGGCCAGACGCTGATTCGCGACGACGAGGTCCTGAGCTCGATTGAGGTCCCGGCGGCGACGAGCCCGCATGCCGGGAGCGCCTACATGAAGATCACTCGGCGCGCGGCCATGGAGGTCACAATCGCGGGGTGCGCGGCGGCGGTCGAGCTCGGGGACGATCGCCAGACCATCACGCGCGCCCGGCTCGTGCTCGCGTCTGTTGCGCCGGCTCCTGCCCGCGCGTTCGAGGCTGAGCAGGCGATCGTCGGAGAGAAAGCCAGCGACGATCTGATCCGTGAGGCAGGCAGGTTGGCCGGGCTGGCCGCCTCGCCGATCGATGATTGCCGGGCGCCTGCGGGCTATCGTCTCGAGATGGTGGACGTCCTCGCGCGCCGCGCGTTCAGCCGGGCGCTCGGCCGGGCCGGGTGGAGCAACCGCAAGTGAAGCGCGTCCTCCGGCTCAACGTGAACGGCATCGATCGCGAGGTCGCCGTCGAACCTCATCGCACTCTGCTGGACACCATTCGCGAGGACCTCGGGCTGACGGGCACCAAGCAGGGGTGCGGCCAGGGAGACTGCGGCGCGTGCGTTGTCCTGCTCGACCGCGTTCCGGTCAACTCGTGCCTCGTGCTTGCGCTCGAAGCCGAGGGGCGCGAGGTCGTCACGATCGAGGGCGTCGCGCGCGGCGCGATGCTGCACCCGGTCCAGCAGGCCTTCCTGGAAGCCGGCGCGGTCCAGTGCGGGTTCTGCACGCCGGGCATGGTCCTCGTGACGCTCTCCCTGCTCGAACGCAATCCCAGGCCGACCGTCGAAGAGGCGCGCCGCGCGATTTCCGGAAACCTCTGCCGCTGCACCGGCTATCAGAAGATCGTCGACGCCGTGATGCGCGCCGCCGAGCTGGAGCGCGCCGGCCGTGAGCGGGTGGATGCAGGGGAGGCGGCGCGGTGACCCGCCACTACACGTCCGTCGGCGGCCGCGGCGTGCGCATCGACGCGCCCGAGAAGGTCACCGGCCGCGCCGTCTACACCGACGACCTGCGCCGCCCCGACATGCTGTACGGCGCGCTCGTCCAGAGCCCGATCGCGCACGCGAGAGTCCGGCATGTCGACACGTCGCGAGCCGAGCGCCTGCCGGGCGTCCGGGCCGTGTTGACCGCCGCCAACTCGCCGGCGACCAGGTTCGGCGTGAGCCCCGCCCGGTACGACGAGACCGTGTTCGCAATCGATCGCGTCCGGTATGTCGGCGATGAGGTGGCCGCGGTGGCGGCGGTCGATCGCGACACGGCGATCGAGGCGGCCGCGCTCGTCGAGGTCGAGTACGAGGAACTGCCGCCGGTCCTCGACGCGCGTGCCGCCATGGAGCCGGGCAGTCCGCAGCTCCACCAGCAGTATCCGGGCAACATCTGCGCGCAGGTCGAACAGCAGTTCGGCGACATCGAGGCGGCGCGGGCCCGAGCCTACCTCGTGCGGACCGACCGATTGTCGAGCAAGATGCAGAACGGCGCGTTCCTCGAGCCGCAGAGCGCGCTGGCCGAATTCGACCTGCGCGGCCGCCTGACGCTCTGGACCTCGACGCAATCACCCCACTACGTCGCCCGCACCGTCGCGATGGTCGTCGGCCTCCCCGAACACCAGGTCCGGGTGGTGATGCCGCGGGTTGGGGGCGGCTTCGGCCCCAAGGCGGCGGCGTCCTCGATGGAACTGGCGACATGCCTGCTCGCGCGGGAGACCGGGCGGCCGGTGAAGACGACCTTCACGCGGGAGCAGGTGTTCCTCCACGGCCGGGCCCGCCACCAGTTCTTCCACACCATGACGCTCGGCGTCGACCGCGACGGCATGCTGCTGTTCCTCGATCACGAAGCCCTGCTCGACGGCGGCGCCTACGCGAGCTTCGGCATCGCGACGGTCTACTACGGCGGCAGCCTGCTCGGCGCGCCGTATTGCCTCCCGAGTCTGAAGTACAAGGGCGTCCGGGTGGTCACGAACAAACCGGCCTGCGGCGCCCAGCGGGGCCACGGCGGCGTGATCGCGCGCGCGCTGTTCGAGATGCAGCTCGACCGCATCGCGGCCGAGCTTGGCCTCGATCCGCTCGAGATGCGGCTGCGGAACGCCATGGATTCCGGCGACACCACCTGCAACGACCTCAATGTCTCGAGTCTTGGCGTGAAGGATTGCCTCACCTCCGTGCGGGAGAAATCGAACTGGTCGACGCGGGAGGCGAACCGGCAACCCGGCCGTGGTACCGGCGTCGCGTGCGGGTTCTTCGTGTCGGGCGCCGGCTATCCCATCTATCGATCCCGGACGCCGCACTGCACCGTCGAGATCAAGGTCGACGAGGCCGGCGGCGGCGTCGAGGTGCGGAGCGGCGCCGCCGAGATCGGCCAGGGGTCCGACACGATGCTGGCGACCATCGCGGCCGAGGCGATAGGTATTCCCGTCGAAGCGGTCCGCGTCCGATCGGGAGACACCGATCTGGCGATGGACCTCGGCGCCTACTCGAGCCGGACGACGCTGATGACCGGCCAGGCGACCAGCGAGGCGGCCGAGAGCGTCAAGCGGCAGATCCTCGAGGTCACGGCCGAGGCCCTGAAGATCCCCATCGACGACCTGTCGATTGAGAACGGCCTCGTCAGGGCGCGCGGGCACGACCCGGATATCAGTGCCGTCAGAACCGAGTACGTCCGGGAGCATCGCGGCTGGGCGATCGATCCCCAGGGGCCGCATCTCACCTTCGCCGAGGCATCGCACCTCGCTTTTCTCGAGCGAGGAGCCATTGTCGGCACGGGCAAGTACCGGCCGCCGGCGCTGGGCGGATCGTTCAAAGGCGCGACGGTCGGCACCTCGCCCGCATACGGCTGCTCCGCGCAGGTGGCGGAGGTGAGCGTCGATCTGGAGACCGGCCAGGTCAAGGTCGAACGCATCGTTGCGGCCCACGACTGCGGCCAGGCCGTCAACCGCACGCAGGTCGAAGGCCAGATGCACGGGTGCATCTCGATGGGACTGGGCGAGGCGCTGATGGAAGAGGTCGTCTTCACGCCCGATGGGAGGATCGCCAACCCCAATCTCGCCGATTACCGGATCCCGACCAGCCTCGACACGCCGGACATCGAGACGATCATCGTCGAATCGCATGAGCCCAACGGGCCGTTCGGCGCGAAAGAGGTGGGGGAAGGCGGCATCATGCCGACGATCCCGGCGATCCTGAACGCCATCTACGATGCGACCGGCGTGCAGATCGATGAACTGCCGGCCTCGCCCGAGAGGATCCTGAAGGGTCTTCGCGCGCGACAATCCCTCTCATCCGGCAGCGCCTCCAACACCGGGAGCTGACTCCGCTCCAGACCGAGCCGGGTTATCATGCTGTCCGCATGGAACTCGACAACCGGACGGCGATTGTCACCGGCGCCAGCCAGGGCATCGGCCACGCCATTGCGCTCGACCTCGCCGCGAGCGGCGCCAACCTCATCGTCACGCATCTCGGACGGGCCGCGGATGCGAGCGAGCTGTGCGACCGGGTCGCCGCGATGGGGAGGCGCGCGGTGGCCGTCGACGCCGACGCGTCGGAGTTCGCGTCCGGGCAGGCGGCCGTCGATACGGCCCTCAAGGTGTTCGGCCGGCTCGACATCCTGGTGAACAACGCCGGCGTGAACCGCGATGCCGTGATCTGGAAGATGACAGAGGAACAGTGGGACGCCGTGCTGGATGTGAACCTGAAGGGGTATTTCAATCACATCCGTGCGGCGGCGCCGATCTTCAAGCAGCAGGGGCACGGGAAGATCGTGAACGTCAGCTCGATCAACGGATTGCGCGGCAAGTTCGGCCAGGCCAACTACGCCGCGTCGAAGGCGGGCGTCATCGGCCTGACCAAGTCGATCGCGCGCGACCTGGCGCGCTACAACGTCAACTGCAACGCCGTGGCGCCCGGCTTCATCGACACCGACATGGTGCGGCGGCTGCCGGAAGAGGTGCGCCAGAAAGCGCTCGAGGAGATCGCGTTCCGCCGCATGGGCAGGCCCGAGGATGTGGCGTGGGTGGTCACCTTCCTGTGCACCGACCGCGCCCGTCACGTCACGGGAGAAGTGATCAGGGTGGACGGGGGGCAGTACATCTGACGCCGTTTGGCCGCCAGTCCAGAGCCACCAGCCGGCAAACGAGGGCCCGGTAGAGGATTCTGAAGACATGCCCGACGCAGTCATCGTCGATGCCGTTCGAACGCCGGTTGGCCGCTACGGCGGCGCGTTGAAGGACGTGCGGCCCGACGACCTCGCGGCCCTCTGCATCGCCGAGCTGATGTCGCGCAACCAGGTCGATCCCGCGCTCGTCGAAGACGTCATCCTCGGCTGCACGAACCAGGCCGGCGAGGACAACCGCAACGTCGCCAGGATGGCGCTGCTTCTTGCCGGGCTGCCCGTGTCGGTCGCCGGCCAGACGATCAACCGCCTCTGCGCGTCGGGACTGAGCGCGGTCGCCGCCGCCTCTCACGCGATCCTGTGCGGCGAGGGGACCGTCTTCATCGCGGGCGGGACCGAGTCGATGACGCGGGCGCCGTTCGTGTTCGGCAAGTCGCCGACCGCGTTTGGCCGCGAGGCGAAGATCTTCGACTCGACAATCGGCTGGCGCTTCACCAATCCGCGGCTCGCGGCCCTGTATCCGCCCATCGGCATGGGCGAGACCGCCGAGAACGTCGCGGAGCGGTACAAGGTCGCGCGAGAGGACCAGGACGAGTTTGCGCTCGGATCGCAGCGGAAGTGGGCCGCCGCTCACGCCGGCGGGCGCTTCAAGGCGGAGCTCGTCGCCGTCGAGATTCCGCGGAAGAAGGCGGCCGCTGTTGTCGTCGACACCGACGAGCACCCGCGGCCGGACACCACGCTCGACCAGCTCGCGAAGCTCGAGCCGGCCTTCCGCGCCGGCGGCACGGTGACCGCCGGCAACTCGAGCGGGATCAACGACGGTGCCGCCGCGCTCATCCTGATGGAAGGGGAGACGGCCACGCGGCTCGGCTTCACGCCCATGGCGCGCATCGTCTCGACCGCCGTGGCGGGAGTGGACCCCTCATACATGGGCCTCGGGCCGATCCCGGCGACCGAGAAGGCGCTCGAGCGCGCGGGCCTCACCATCGACGACATCGACCTCGTCGAGCTGAACGAAGCGTTTGCCGCGCAGGCGCTCGCCTGCATGCGCGAGCTGGGGATCGACCCCGCCAGGGTCAACGTCAACGGCGGGTCGATTGCGATGGGGCACCCGCTCGGCTCGACCGGCGCGCGCCTCCTCACGACGCTCGTGCACGAGCTCTGCCGCCGCCAGGCCCGGTACGGCCTCGTGACGCTGTGCATTGGCGTCGGCCAGGGCGCGGCGACGATCGTCGAGCGGATCTGACATCAGCCACTCGATCAGCTGTCGGCTGGTGTCGAAATCGCCGCAATTCGTGACCGTGGTAGAATCCGGCGCGCCGGCACTATCTTCCCGAAACGATCTTGGGCTCGTTGACGGCCAGAGGACACACATGAAGCGCCTTGCTGTTGCCATCGGCCTGCTGTGCCTGTCTCAGTCCCAAGCGGCCGCGCAAGGAAACGCGCAGGACAAAGTCAGCCCGGCGACCATTGCCAAGGTCGTCAAGCTCCTCGAGGACTCCGGGTACAAGTATGCGAAGGCCGCCGAAGAGGTCTGGTCGATCGATTTCACGGGCGCGCAGCGGCCGTCCATCAGGGTCCTCATCATCGCGTACGAGCAGCAGCTCCACATCGATGGGGTGATCGCCCTCAAAGCCGAAGTGAGAGACGACCCCGAGATTCTCAAACAGCTCCTGATCATGAACAGGACCGTGGACGGCGCCACCGTCCTGATCGACGGCGACAACGACTACGTCGCCCGCGAGTGGTTCTCGCTGAAGACCCCAGATGTGAAGAGCTTCAAGGAGTCGGTCGAGGCGATCGCGCTCGCGGCCGACCAGTCCTACGGGGCCATCAAGTCCCGGCTCGTCACCGGCCAGTCACGAAGCCCTGCCCCGGGGGCTCCCGGCGCGCCCGTCACACCGCCGCCGGCTGGGGCCCCCGCGACGGCGCCTCCCTCGGCCAATCGCGAGATCAGCCTGCTCAACGGCAAGGCCTCGTTGGTGTTCGATGGCGCAAAATGGAAAGAGACGAAGGCGGACGAGTCCAACGTTCACATGTTCGAGCACGTCCAGGGCGACCTCTACGCCAAGATCATTTCCGAGCGAATCCAGGTGCCGCTCGATCAGCTGCGCAAGATCGCCGTCACGAACATGCAGAAGGCGGCAACCGACGTGAAGATCGCGGCGGAGGAGCACAGGCTCGTCAATGGAACAGACGTCCTGGTCATCCGCTTCGATGCCACGGTGGATGGCGTGCCGTTTTCCTTCATGGGCTACTACTGGAGCGGCGCCGCAGGGACGATCCAGGTGCTCACCTTCACGGGCAGGAACCTGTTCGAGGAGTACCGGAAGGACCTCGAGGCGTTCCTGAACGGATTCCGCGGAGGACAATCCCTCTGACCCGGCCTACTTCACCGCCTCCAGCTTCTTCTTCACCAGCTCCTTGTTGAGCGCGGTGATGTCGGTCTTCACGATCGCGTCCAGCCTGGTGATCTGTTCGGTCAACCGGTCGCCAAGCTCCTTGAACACGGTGAAGGACTGCTCGGTCGGCCGGCCGTCGCCTGATTCCACCACGCCTTGCAGCGCCGCCAGCTTGTTGTTGAGCTTGATCGGGTAGTTCAGCGGATCCTGGCTGCTCTGGTTCCGATACTGGTAGATCTCGCCCTCGACGATGGTCAGCTTGTCGATGAACGCCCCCGTGTTGAGCCGCGTGATCGATGCGCTCTGGCCCTTCTCCGCCGCCGTGAGCGCCGCGAGCCGGTCGGCCAGCTGCTTCTTGAGGTCGCGTATCCGGATCACGGCTTCATTGGCCTGATTCACGCGCTGGCTGATCTGCTGGGCCAGCTTGAACTGCTCCTGCAGGTCGAGGTCGGTGACGCCCGGGATGTTCGGGTTCCGCACGATCGCGAACGGTTTCGTCTGGGTGTCGGTGCCGGAGGTCAGCCGGACCTGGTATCGGCCCGGAGGCGCAAGCGGGCCGCGCGTGCTCCCGGCCCACATGATCAGCCCCGGGAAGTCCTTCGCGTTCGGGTAACGCATATCCCACGTGAACCGGTTCATGCCCGCGCGAGTCGAGACGCGCGGCATCGCCCGCCGCTGGCTCTCCTCGTCGGAAGGCGGCGCGGCCTCGGCCGGCTGGCCTTCCTTCGGTGGCTCGCCGGAGAAGGAGTTCACCACCTGGCCCTGGCTGTCGAGAATGTCGATGGTGACTTTCGGCGCCGCGGTTCTGAGGAGGTAGTCGACGATCACGCCCCGGCCGACCGACCGCATCGCCTGCGGCGGCGTGAAGAGATGCACGTTCGCGTTGGGCAGCTCCGGCGTGAACTCCCGCAGGATCGCGGCGTTGTCGAGGATGTAGAACGACCGCCCGTGCGTCGCGACGACGAGGTCGGTGTCCATCGACACGATCCCATGCACCGGCGTGACCGGCAGATCGAGCCGCAGGGATTGCCACGACCGGCCGTTGTTGAACGAGACGTAGATGCCGGTTTCGGTCCCAAGGTAGAGCAGCCCCGCCTTCCTGACGTCCTCGCGGATGCACCGCGCGAAATCATCGGCGGGCAGGCCGCCGACGATCTTCGTCCACGACTTGCCGAAGTCGTCGGTCCGGTACACGTACGGCGCGCGGTCGTTGCGCTGGTAACGGTTCGCGGCGATGAATGCCGTGCCGGGTTTGTGCGGCGACGCCTCGACCAGGCTGATGCGCGCGAACTCCGGCAGATCCCTCGGCGTGACCTCCGACCACGACTTCCCGTCCTGGGTCACGAACACCAGCCCATCGTCCGATCCGGTCCAGATGAGGTTCGCGTCGAGCCGGGACGGCGCGATTGAAAAGACCGTGGCGTAGGTCTCGACGCCGGTCTGGTCGAGCGTGATCGGTCCGCCGGACGGGCCGAGCGTCGACGGATCGTGCCGCGTCAGATCCGGGCTGATGCGCGTCCAGCTCTGGCCGCCGTTTGTCGTGCTCCACACGTGCTGCGATCCGACGTAGAGCGTCTTCGAATCGGCCGGCGAGATGACGACCGGATAGGTCCACTGGAACCGCTCCGTGATGTCCTTCGCGGAGTAGCCCATCGGGTTGTCCGGCCACACATTGATGGCGCGCGCCTGGTTGGTCTTGTGGTCGTACCGCGTCAGGTGGCCGCCGTAGCTGCCCGCGTAGAAAATGTCCGGGTTGAGCGGATCGGGCGCGATGTAGCCGCTCTCGCCGCCGCCGACCTCGTAGTACTCGTTGCCCGTTCCGGTGCTCGGCACGCACGCGGTCGAGTTGTCCTGCTGCGACCCGCACACCTGGTAGGGCACGTGCGCCGTCACGAAGGCGCTGTAGAACTGCGAGGTCGGGTAGTCCTGGTCCGTCCAGCTCTCGCCGCCGTTGACCGACACGTTCGCGCCGCCGTCGTTGCTGTTGATCATCCGCTTCGGATCGTTCGGCGCGATCCAGAGATCGTGATTGTCGCCGTGCGGCACGCGGACCGCCCGGTACGTCTTTCCGCCGTCGGTCGATCGGTAGAACCCGGTGTTGAGGACGTAGACGGTGTCCTTCTCCTTCGGGTCGGCGTAGATGCGCGTGTAGTAGAACGCGCGCTGGCGCAGCCGCCGTTCGGTGTTCACCGATCGCCACGTCGCGCCCGCGTCGTCGGAGGCGAAGACACCGCCGTTCTGGTTTTCGACGATCGCGTAGACGCGGGAGCCGTCGGCGGGCGAGACCGCGACGCCGAGCTTTCCCCAGATGCCGCCCGGCAGTCCCGGGTTGCGCGTCAACTCGGTCCACGTGGCGCCGCCGTCGGTCGTCTTGAAGAGGCCGCTGCCGGCGCCCCCGCTCGAGAGCGAATGCGGCGTGCGGTACACCTCCCAGAGCCCGGCGTAGAGCACGTCCGGGTTGTTCGGATCCATCACGAGATCGACGGCACCGGTCTCGGACGTCGCGATAGAGCACGCGCTCCCACGATGTGCCGCCGTCTTTCGACCTGTACACGCCGCGCTCGGGACTCGGGCCGTACGGTTTCCCCAGCACCGCGACGTACACGAGATCCGGGTTCCGGGGATTGACGCGGATCCGGCCGATCGCCTGCGAGTCTCTCAACCCGACGTTGGCCCACGTCTTTCCGCCGTCCGACGACCGATACACGCCGTCGCCCTGGATGATGTTGCCGCGCAGCTCCACCTCGCCCATTCCGGCATAAACGATGTCCGGGTTCGAGTCCGAGACGGCGAGGGCGCCGACCGAGGACGTCTTGAGGAACCGGTCGGCGACAGGCCTCCACGTCGTACCGCCATCGGTCGTCTTCCAGAGCCCGCCGCCCGTGGCCCCGAAGTAGTACTCGAGCGGCCGGGTGGCACTGCCGGCCACCGCGATCGATCGGCCGCCCCGATTGGGTCCGACGTTCCGCCAGCGCAGCCCGCTGAACATGCTGTCGGGCAGCGCGTTCGATTCGGGCGGCGCCTGCGCCGATGGCCGCCCGGCAGGCGCGAGCAGCAGGAACACGAACGTCGCGGTCAGAACGGGCGCGAGCAGGAGCGGGAGTCTGCGCATGCGGCCTCCGGGGTTCACGAGTGGACCGGAAGGAAAAAGTATACCTCTTGGGAAACTCGGGGTATCCGCGTAAGCTGCTGGATCGAGTTCCCACACTGCTGAAGTGGAGGCACCCGATGCTTCGATGCCATGCGCGCGCGCGAGTGTGTCTCTGGCTACGTGTCCGCACGTTGGTTGCGATCCCGATTGTCGCCGCGGCGCTGCTGCCTGCGGCCCCGGCCGCCGCGCAGCCCTCGCCCGCCTCGCGCGGTGCCGCCGGGCCGATCCCCTCGATCGAAGAGCGGACCGCGTCGATGAAGAAGATCGACGGGTTCTTCCCCGTCTACTGGGATGAGCGGACGGGCCAGCTCTCCCTGGAGATCGCCCGGTTCAACACCGAGGTCCTGCTGAGCTCCGGGATCGCGTCGGGGCTCGGATCGAACGACATCGGGATCGATCGGGGAGCGCTTGCCGGGTCGCGAATCGTGCTCTTCGAGCGCGTCGGCCCGAAGGTCCTGCTGGTGCAGCCGAACTATAAGTTCCGATCGCAGAGCGCTAACCCGATCGAGGTCAAGGACGTGCGTGACGCGTTCGCCCGCTCGGTGCTGTGGGGCTTCCAGGTCGCAGCGGAGTCGGCCGGGCGGGTGCTCGTGGACGCCACGGAATTTCTCATTCGCGACTCGACGAACATTGGCGCGCGGCTGCGTCCGGGCTCGTATCGCCTGGACAACACGCGCAGCTCGATCTACCTGCCGATGACGCAGAACTTCCCGAAGAACACGGAACTCGAGGTCGAGCTGACCTTCGTCAGCCAGCCGGCCGCCGCCGCAGCGGGCGGAGCGGGAGGCCGGGGCGGCGGCCGAGGCGGAACGAGTGCCCAGTATCTCGAGGGCGTGAGCAGCGTCGCGGCGACCGGCGAGGCGGCGAGCATTCGCGTGCATCATTCCCTGGTCGAGCTGCCGGACCCTAACTACAAGCCCCGCAAGTACGACCCGCGATCGGGCTTTGGCGACCTGTCGTTCGAGGACTACTCGGCGCCGCTCGGCGAGCCGATGACGGTGCGGTACTTGCGGCGGCACCGGCTGCAGAAAGTCGATCCGAAGGCCAGGGTCAGCGATCCCGTCAAGCCGATCACCTACTACATCGACCCCGGCGCGCCCGAGCCCATCCGCTCGGCGCTCCTCGAGGGCGCAAGGTGGTGGAACCAGGCGTTCGAAGCGGCCGGCTACCGCAACGCGTTTCGTGTCGAGCTGCTCCCCGAGGGCGTCAGCCCTCTCGATATCCGCTACAACGTCGTCAACTGGGTGCACCGATCGACGCGCGGGTGGAGCACGGGCGGCTCGGTCGCGGACCCGCGCACGGGCGAGATCATCAAGGGGGTCGTCGAGCTGGGCTCGCTCCGCGATCGGCAGGACTACCTGATCGCGGAAGGGCTGCTGTCGCCCTATAAGACCGGGACCGAGCCGGCACCCGAACTGCGGGACTGGGCCATCGCTCGAGTCCGCCAGCTGGCCGCGCACGAGATCGGGCACACGCTCGGGCTCGGACACCAGTACTACGACAGCAAGGCCGGGCGCATCTCGGTCATGGATTATCCGTTCCCGCTCGTCACGCTCAAAGCGGACGGGAGCTTCGACATCTCGCGCGTGTACGACGTCGGGATCGGCGTGTGGGACAAGATCGCGATCACCTACGGCTACCAGGACTTTCCGGCCGGGACCGACGAAAGCAAGGCATTGACCGCGATTCTGGACGAGGCGTGGAAGCAGGATCTGATCTACCTGACCAACCAGGACATCGAAGCGCATCCGAAGGTCGATCAATGGTCGAACGGGACGGACGCGGCTGCGGAGCTCGATCGCGTGATGGAGATCCGGCGCGCGGCGCTCTCGAAATTCGGCGAGAACGCGGTTCGCGCGGGACAGCCGCTCGCGCTGATGGAGGAGGTGCTGCTGCCGCTCTATCTCCATCATCGCTACCAGGTCGAGGCCGCGGCGTCCGTGCTGGGCGGACAGCACTACATCTACGCGATTCGCGGCGACAACCGGGTACCGTTCACGTGGGCAACCGGAGCCGAGCAGCGCGCCGCGCTCAAGGCGCTCGGGGCGACGCTCGCGCCCGCCGCGCTCGCCCTGCCCGCGAGCGTCATCAAGGGGCTTCCGCCCCGGCCGGACGGATTCGGCATGCACCGCGAGCTGTTCCCGCGATACACGGGGATGACCTTCGACGTGATCGCGCCGGCGGCGGTCGCGGCGTATCACACCGTCTCGAACATGCTCGATGATCAGCGGGCGGCGAGAATCGTCGAGCAGCACGCGGTCGATCTGTCGCTGCCGGGGCTCGACGAGGTGATCGACTCGATCTCCGCCGCATCGTTCGGGGCGAGCGCGGCGGGATCGTACGAGGCCGAAATCCGCCGCGCGGTTCAGCGAGTCGTCATCGAGTCCCTGATCGGGCTCGCCGCGGACTCGCCGATGTCGCAGGTGCGCGCCATTGCGATTCGCCAAGCTCGGGCAGAAGCAGGCCGAGCTCGAAAAGGCCGGAACTCTCAGCGGAGACGAGGCCGCCCATGCGGCGCTCCTCGCGAGGGACGTGAAGCGCTTCCTCGACGACCCGGGTTCGTACCAGAGGATGTCGGCACCCGACGTGCCGCCAGGCGCGCCGATCGGCCAGCCGGCGCTCGACTGGCTCCGGAGGCTGGATCGCGGCTGCGTCGCAGTGGGAGGCGATCTGGAAGTAGACGAACATCGGGTCAGGCATCAGGCTTCAGGGCGACAGGCCGGTGCGGGTCGCAGGGCGGCCGGCTTCCGCGTGCGCCGTGAGGCGAAGCTCGAGGGCTGGCGTCGGGCGGACCGACGAGCGTCAGAACCGACACGGTGTGCACTTCCGGGGATCGCCGGGTCTGAAGACCCGGCCTACATCGGGTCACGTCGTCGGTGGATCAGGTGTAGGCCGGCTCTTCAGAGCCGGCGCGTGAGATCCGACGCCGCAGCCTCCGCCAGACAAGGCCTGTAGCCTGAAGCCTGTAGCCCGATGCCAGTCGACCTTGGCCTCCGAGGATGCGGCGTTAACCGCGCAGGGGCCTGCTGCGTAATGTGAGCCAGGAGGGGTTCTGGTGATCAACAGATCTCGCACGTTCGGCGGGGCCGCATTCATCCTCGGGCTCGGTATCCTGTTCGGCCCTGGCCCGGTCGTCGCGGGCGTCAGGCAGCCTGCCGCGGCCGCAACCCCGGCAACGCGTGTCGCACAGCCGGTTCAGGCGGCGCCGGCCTACGTCAGCCCGGAGGACCAGGACGCCCACCGAATCCGGGAACAGCTCGAGGCGATCCTCCAGCGCTCGCCGTCCTCACTCGCGCGCGTCCTGAAGCTGGATCCCTCGCTGCTCACCAACCGCGAGTACCTCGGGCCCTACCCGGCGCTCGCGGCGTTCGCGGCCCAGCACCCGGAGATCGCGCGCGACCCGCGCTTCTTCTTCGAGAACGTCTCCATCGGCTACCAGGGAGCGCCGCCAGACTCGCGAGAGCGAGGTGCTCAACCTGTGGCGAAACATGATGGAGGCCGTCGCCTTCTTCCTGGTCTTCCTCGTCATCACCGGGACCGTGGCGTGGCTCATCAAGATGCTGGTCGATTATCGCCGCTGGCTGCGGCTCTCCAAGACCCAGGTGGAGGTCCACAACAAGCTGCTCGATCGCTTCACGACGACCGAGGACCTGATTGCCTACGTGCAGTCGCCGGCCGGCCGGCGATTCCTCGAATCGGCGCCGATCGCCGCCGAGCCGCCGCCGCCCGATCTGGCCGGATCGGTCCGCTGGGTGCTCTGGGGCGTGCAGGCCGGCCTGGTGCTGGCGGCAGGCGGGTTGGGCTTGCACTTCGTCAGCCGGCAGGTCATGGCCGACGTGCAGCAGCCGATCTTCGCGACCGGCGTGCTGGCGTTCTCGCTCGGCGTCGGCTTCGTCGCGGCCGCTGCCGTGTCGTATTTCCTTTCGCACCGGCTCGGGCTCTTCGACAGGGCGGGCAGAGGCTCGAGACCGTCCGGCCGAGAGCCGGGCGCGTGAGATAATCAGACATCATGACGGCCTTCGACGTGGCACGTCTTCGAGCAGGAACAGCGGACGCGGCCGACAGCCTCCAGTTGGACGAAGACGCGTTTCGACTCTTCTATGACCGGACGGCCCACGCGCTCTGGGCGTACCTGGCGCGGATGAGCGGGAGCGCCACGCTTGCCGACGACCTGCTCCAGGAAGCCTACTACCGCTTCCTGAGGTCGCGCGCCGTCTGCGAGACCGACGCGCACCGCAGGAACTACCTGTTTCGAATCGGCACGAACCTCGTCCGCGACCGCCACCGCCGGCCGGTGTCGCGCGAGCGTGCCGCTCGAAGCCGACGATCTGGCCGTGGATCCGTCGACGTTGGGCGATCCCGATCGGCGCGTCCGCCACGCCGATCTCGACCGCGCGATGGCGCGGCTGAAAGCGCGCGATCGGCAGATCCTCTGGCTGGCCTACGCTGAAGGGTCGTCGCATCTTGAAATCGCCGAGGCGCTCGGCCTCCGGGCGCGAAGCGTGCGGGTGATGCTCTTCCGCGCGCGGCGCCGCCTCGCCCGACTTCTCGGTGCCTGAGCCATGAGGCGGAGATGAACAGGCCGTCGCGCGGTAACCTGGCTGGCGTCAACGGCGCCATCGACGGCGGGCGTCCGGCGGCGACCTGTCCGCGCGAGCCCGAGGTGCTCCGGGCGGCGCTTGCCGGAAGGTGGCCGGATGGCGCCGAAGAAGAGCTTCGCGCGCACGCAGCGAGTTGCGACGCGTGCGCGTCGCTCGGGCGAGTCGCTTGCGCGCTGAGGGCGGATCGGGAAGGGATGCGGAGCCGGATGCGAATCCCGGCTGCCGGAACGGTCTTCTGGCGCGCCGAGCTGCGCGCCAGGCAGGAGGCCGCGCGCAACGCGGCCCGGCCGGTGCCCCTGGTCGTCGTCGTTGGGCTCGCCGCGTCGGCCGGGCTGGCCTTCGCGCTGGTCGGGTCGGGCGGGTCGTGGCTGCGGGCCTGGGCGTCCTGGCTCCTCGACCTCGGCCCCTCGGTCACCCTTCCTCCGCCGATTGCCTCCACGCTGCACGCATATGTCATCGCGGCGATTGCCCTCGCCGCCGGTCTGATCCTCGTTCCGCTCGCCGTCTTCCTCGCCGCCCGCGACGATTAGCGAGAACTCACCGCCGAATCTGCAGCGTCCTTCGCGCGCGGCGTGAGCCTGAGCAGCAATCGAAGCAGCCGATCGATCTCGCCTTCATTCCGCAGGAAGTACGCCGCGTGGGAGCCCTGCTTTCTGCCGACCCGGATCGTCAGCACACGATCAGGGTCCCGAATCGCGAACACATCCTCGTCGGTTTCGTCGTCTCCGACGTAAATGGCGGTCTCGCGATCAAGATGCGCCAGCGCGGTTTCGAGCGCCGCGCGCTTGTCGGGCGAGCCCTTGGGCAGCAGGTTGACCACACGCTTGCCGGCGACGATGCGCGCGTTGCGGAAGCGGCTGACGGCGAGATGGATGGCCGCCCGCGCTTCTCCCGGGTTGCGCGCCCGCCGATAGTGAACGGCGAGCGAGTACACCTTGTCCTCGATCTCGACACCGGCAAACGGGGCGAGACTCGCCTCGAGCAGGGTCCGCCAGCGCCGGATCGTCCGCCGGGCCGGCGGGGGCGGCTGCCAGGATTCCACGCCGTGATTCCCGATGACGACCGCGACATTCAGGTGTTTCAGCCTGGCGAGGAGATCCGATCGCGATCGGCCGGAGATCACGACCGACGGGTGGCGCGCGGCGAGCCGGGCCAGTAACGCGCGGGTCGACCGTCTCATCCGCGCGCGGTCCGGCACCGCCGTGATCGGCGCGAGCGTGCCGTCGTAGTCGAACGCCATCATGACGCGCGAGTGGGCGAACTGGCGAAGCCGGCGGAGGCCTTCGCGACCGAACAGCCGTGTCATGCGGATTCGGAACGGCGCTTGAGAAATCGTCCGGTGAGGCGGCCCGCGAGGTTCTCGCGGCGCCGCACCCGCGCCGCGTCGACGAGGATGCGCCCGGCCCACCGGTACACGTTGAATTCGGCGAGCATCGCCCGCATCGCGTGCATCCGGTCGCGCTGGTCGTCTTCCGACATGTGCAGCGCGCCGTACATCGCGTCGCTGGCCTGCTCGAGGTCGTATGGGTTCACGAGCAGCGCCTCGGTCAGTTCCCGCGCCGCTCCGGTGAAATGACTGAGCACGAGCACCCCGCGCTCATCGTCTCTCGCCGCGACGAATTCCTTGGCCACGAGGTTCATGCCGTCGTGGAGACTGCTGACGTAGCACAAGTCCGCGGCTTTGTACATCCGGAAGACGGCCGGCGGTTCGTGATGCTGGCGCGACAGGATCACGGGCCGGTAGGTATCGGACGCGAACCGTTCGTTGATGCGTGCGGCCAGCGCCTCGATGCTTTCGTTGGCGTGCTGGTACTGCGGGATGTTCGTCCGGCTCGGCGCGGCGAGCTGGACGAAGGTGAACACGCCGCGCAGCTCCTCGAAGCGTTCGAGCAGCCGCTCGACGGCGAGCAGCCGCTCCTCGATGCCCTTGGTGTAGTCCAGCCGATCCACGCCGACGCCCAGCCGGGCGCCGGGCTGGAGCCCGAGCTCCTGGAAGACGGCCGCCCGGCATTCGGCGGCGGGCGGCGTGCCCTGCGCCCAGGCGTTGGGCCAGTCGATCGAGATCGGGTACGGCCTGACCAGGGTCTGCTGGCCCCGCTGGATGACCGCGTTCTGCTCGCGGTCGATGCGGGCCTCGAGGAACCGGTCCACCGTGTCGAAGAAGTTGTTGCAGTGGAACTGCGTGTGGAACCCGAGGATGCTGCTGCCGAGCATGCCCGAGATGAGCTCGTCGCGCCAGGGGCAGATGCCGATCCGTTCCGAGTTCGGCCACGGGATGTGCCAGAAGGTGAGGACGGTCGCGCGCGGCAGCCGCTCCCGGATCATGCGGGGCAGCAGCGCGAAGTGGTAGTCCTGGACGAGGATGATGGGATCGTCCGACTCGACTTCCTCGATGACGGCCTCCGCGAACCGCTGGTTCACCGCCTGGTAGTGGGTCCAGTCCTCGATGCGGAAGACGGGTCTCGTGTGCGCCATGTGGCAGAGCGGCCAGAGGCCCTCGTTGGAGAACCCGTAGTAGTAGCCCTGTTCCTCCTCCGGCGTGAGCCAGAGGCAGCGAAGGACGTACGCTCCCTCTCCCGGCGGCACGCGGATGTGCCCGCTCTTGTCGACCACTTCCCGGTCGGCCGAGCCGCTGCCATGCGCGATCCACACGCCCGAGCACGCCCGCATCACGGGCTCGAGGGCCGTGACCAGTCCGCTCGCCGGATGCCGCACGACGATGTTGCCGTCGGCGAGCCGCTCGTGGATGTACGGTTCGCGGTTCGCCACGATCACGAGGCGCTCGCCGTGCAGGTAGCGGCCGAGCGTGTTCTTGAGCCGCTGCGGGGTCCACAGCCCGCCGACCCCCTCGGTCTCGCGCTCGGTGGCGAGGCGTTCCACCAGTTCGCGCACGTCGCGCAGGAAGGGCACGAACTCGGGCCGAGGACGCTCGCCCTGGAGCAGGCGGCGAAGCTCGGCGCTCCAGTCCCGCCAGGAGAGCCGGGCCCATACCAGCGTCGTGACCGAGGCCGCCAGGGTCAGGATGCCGAAGGCGAGCAGCAGGAACTTGCGCGTCGTCGCTTCCCGGCGGTCGACGAAGCTCAGGTCGTGCACGAGGACGACGAATCCGAGCGGCACGGCGGCGTCGGCAACCGGCACGGCGGTGACATGGACGTTGCCGCCGGGCAGCGCGACGACCGATGACCACGGCGGGCGATCGGGGGCGGGCGCAGGATCGGCCTGCCGCATCTCGCTGCTGACGCGCCGGCACGAGAGGTCCTTCGGAAAGTCCAAGGTCGCCGCGAGCTCGGTCAGGTCGTTGGCGCACGCGCAGGCGCCCATGATGCGCTCATCGTGGGCGAGGGCGCTCAGCACCTCGCGCAGGCGCGCGCGAGACGCGGCGCTCCAGTGCGCCACGAGCGCCTCATGGCCGCCGCTGATGGCGAGTGACGCACGCAGCTGGATGTCCCGCTCGAACCAGCTACGCGTCGTCCGATGCACCACGACCGACGCGAGCCATGTCATCAACGCGAGACCCGCAACAAGCGCGCCCACGAAGCGGATGGCTCGTGGCATACTTCATCATAATCTGATTGTTGTGCCTGTTTGGTCGGATATGCGACTCGAAGATCTCGGGCTCATCGGCAACTGCCAGTACTCCGCCCTGATCGATCGCACCGGTGCGGTCGTGTGGTGCTGTCTGCCGCGATTCGATTCCGAACCGGTGTTTTCGGCGCTCCTCGACGAGCAGGCCGGGGGACGGTTCCTCATCGGACCCGCGGGCGGCGAAGAGGGAACGCAGTCCTACCTGAAGAACACCAACGTCCTCGAGACCATGTTCAGGACGGAGACCGGCACGCTCCGCATCCTCGATTTCGCGCCGCGATTCGAGCTCTACGGCCGCGCGTTCCGCCCGACGCAGCTCATCCGCATCGTCGAGCCCGTCGACGGGACCCCGCGCATCTCGGTGCGGTGCGAGCCTCGCCTGGGATGGTCGAAGCGATCGACTCCGGCGGTGGCCGGATCGCATCATCTCGAGTTCGACGGCTTCGCGTCGCCGCTCAGGCTGACGACCGACATCCCGATCTCGTACCTGTCGGGCCAGCCGTTCGCGATCTCGGAGCGGCGGCACCTGGTCCTGACCTGGGGGGCGCCAATCGAGGAGCCTCTGCCCGCGCTCTGCGAGCGATTCCTGAACGAGACACTCAGGTACTGGCGGCGCTGGGTCAAGGAATGCGAGGTGCCCCCGGCGTACCAGCAAGAGGTCATCCGGTCGGCACTGGCGCTCAAGCTGCACTGCTTCGAGGACACCGGGGCGATTGTCGCGTCGACGACCACGTCGATCCCCGAGGCTCCGGGCAGCGGGCGGAACTGGGACTACCGCTACTGCTGGCTCCGCGATGCGTACTACGTGCTCTCGGCCTTCCGCATGCTCGGTCACTTCGAGGAGCGAGAGGCGTTCGTGCGATTCCTCATCACGGTCGCGAGCGCGACGCCCGATTTGGACCTCGCGCCCCTCTATCGCATCGACACGAGGACCGATCTCGAGGAGCGCGTGCTGCCGGAATGGCCCGGCTTCAACGGTGACGGGCCGGTCCGGGTCGGGAACGCCGCGGCCCTGCAGCGGCAGCACGACGTGTTCGGCGAGATGGTGCTCGCGCTCTCACCGGTGTTCCTCGACGAACGCTTCAGCGCGGACCGCACGCCCTCGACGCTCGCGCTGCTCACCCGCCTCACGCAGAAGGCGATCCTCATCGCGGGCACGCCGGATGCCGGCATCTGGGAAACGCGCAGCTCCCCGGCGCGCCAGAGCTTCTCCACGCTGATGTGCTGGGCGGCCGCCGATCGGATGGCCGCCGTGGCGGAGCGGCACCAGGCCGGGGGGGCCGAAGCCTTCCGGGCCGCGGCGGCGAAAATCCACGACGACCTGATCGCGCACTCGTGGAGCGTGCCGCGCGCGAGCTTCGTCTCGACCTTCGGCGGAGAGGATCTCGATGCCGCGCTGCTCCAGATGGTCAGCCTTCGCTTGCTGCCGCCCGACGACGGCCGGGTCGAGAGCACCATCGATGCGATCCGGCGCGAGCTCGGCCGAGACGGCTGGATCATGAGATACCGGGTCTCGGACGGGCTCGGGCAGCCGACGGCGACCTTCGTGCTCTGCACGTTCTGGCTGATCGAGGCGCTCGCGATGACCAACCGCGTGGAGGAGGCCAGGGCGCTGCTCGACCGGGTCATCGCGTCGATGTCCGGGCTCGGGCTGCTCTCCGAGGACTA
The DNA here is from genome assembly GCA_963695795.1 of uncultured Acidobacteriota bacterium. GTDB lineage: Bacteria > Acidobacteriota > Vicinamibacteria > Vicinamibacterales > JAKQTR01 > CAVOHU01. The sequence goes on from CAVOHU010000009.1 coordinate 193,189, forward strand.
CGACGTGGAACGGGGCCGCCTGTCGGGGAACTTTCCTCAGGCTTACTCCCATGTCGGGCTGATCCACGCCGCGTTCGCCGCATCCCCTCGCTGGCACGACGTGCTTTGAGACGGACGACGTCCATGACTCAACGACGGCCATCGTTGCGGCTTCGAACCCTTGCGCCCTGCCTCTGCCTGATCGCTGGCGGGGCCGCATCCGCGCGTGCTGGGGCACAGCCGGCGGCCGGACCGGACGTGATTCACGTCTCCTACATGCTGCTCGTCACGGCGCCGGGCCCGTCGCCGCTTCGCATCCCGGCCGCCGGGTCCGTCATGCCCATGCCCGGCGACATCGTCACGCCCCCGGCCGTCTCTGCGAAACTCACTGCCGATTACGGCGTCGGCGAGGCCGAGCTGGCGGCGTCGGCGGTCTTCGACCTCGATCCGACTGGAGAGCAGGTCCTCCCGGGGCGCCTCGACGGATTCTCCTGCGCGCTCTCGGTCGCCGACCGGAAGGGCGGAAGCGTGGGGTTGAAGTTGCGGATGATCAAACCGGGTATGACGCTGCCCGACGCGGTCTTCGTCATCGAGAACAGGTCGGGTCGAGTCGTGGTGAGTGCCCGATACGGCGAGGAGGGCGTGTTCGCCCTCCTCTCGGTCACGGTTGGGCCTCCGGTCCGGCGCCTTCTGCCCCCGGTGGGCCTGCCCTCCGGCACGGGTTCCGCGCCGCCTGCGTGGGGCCAGGGCCGTGCGCCCTGGATTGCCGCGCGGGTGCCAATCACGCTCCCCGCCGGACTCTCGCGGCGGACGGAGGACACCATCGTGATCTTGAACGTTGCCGTCAGCGCACAGGGAATCCCGACGGCGGTTGACCCCGTCGCGGGGGAACGGAAGTTCGCCCAGGCCGTCGCCGATTCGATCATGCGGTGGCGATTCACGGTTCCGGCGGGAGAGCCGGCGCGAGTGATGGTGGGGTTCAATCTCAGGGGAGCCGTGCCAGTCGATGCGCCGGTCCGCCCGTTCGCAGGCGGCGGCCCCCCACCGGTGAAGGTGCTCGACGTCCGTCCGACGTACCCGTCCGAGGCGCGACGCAAACGCAGTCAGGGCATGGTGGTCACAACCTGCACGGTCGACCCGGCGGGCGTGGTGGCCGATGCCATCGTCACGCAAGGCATCGACGGCCTCAACGAGGCGGCGCTCGACGCGGTGCTTCGATGGAGGTTCACGCCGCGCGCGGATGGGGCCGTCATCACGATGGCCACGACGGTCAACTTCGCCCTGCGATAGTCCTCGGACGGCCTCGACCGGACCGGCACGGCTCGCACCCACGCTTCCGCCGGCAAGTTCTTGAGAGCCAGCACGTTAGGATGCGCGACCGGACGCGAGCGCCCGCCAAGTCGCAAAAACGATACATCGCGGACGGGCGTGCTATGATGCCGCCCCATGCGTGCCCGGGGCATCCTCGAGGCCATCGTCGTCATCGTTGCCGCTGTCGGGCTGGCATGCCTGCAAACGTATCCGCTCGTCCTGAACGCCGACAGTCTCGGTCGGACCGATCTCAATGACGGCAAATGGAGCATCTGGGTCGTGTCGTGGGTCGCCCACGCACTGACAACGGACCCGCTGAACGTCTTTCACGCCAACATCTTCTACCCGCACGGCGACTCGCTCGCCTATTCCGAGGCCAATCTTGGCGCCGGGGTGATCGGCATCCCGGTTTGGCTCGCGACCCACAATCCGTTCGCGACGCACAACTTCGTCCTGTTCGTGTCGTTCGTGATCTCGACGGCCGGCGGGTATTACCTGTGCCGGTATCTCACCGGCAGCCGGCGCGCCGCGGCGGTGGCTGGAGTGCTGTACGCGTACTGCCCGTTCGTGTTCGCGCGAACGGCGCACATTCAACTGATGCTGATCGGTGGGATGCCGTTCTGCCTCCTCGCGTTCCACCGTCTCGTCGACCGGACGACGACAGCCAGGGCGATGGCGCTCGGCGCCGTGCTCTGGTTCCAGGGGCTCGCGTGCGCGTACTACGGCGTGTTTGCCGGCATGGCGGTCGGCCTGGGCAGCATCGTCATCGCGATCGCACGAGGGCGGTGGCGCGACTTGCGGTACTGGTACGGACTCGCCGTCGCGGCCTCCGTCTCAATCGGCCTCACGCTCCCGTTCTTCCTGCACTACGTGGCGCTCCAGCGCGAGACCGGTTTCAACCGGTCGCTCGAAGGCGCCCAACGATATTCGGCCAACACGGCGGCGTGGTTCGCGTCGGGCGCGTGGGCGCATCGCTGGTGGCTGCCCTCGATCGGCAGCTTCAGTGACGTGCTCTTCCCCGGTCTGATGACGCTGGTACTCGGCGTCATCGGCGCATGGATCGGCTGGCGCGTCTCGAAACACGGCGGCACTGGCTGGCCCGACGCCGCGCGGCACTTCGATCGCGCCGTCGTGATCTTCTATGTCCTGCTCGGCGTGCTCTCGTTCTGGCTCGCCCTTGGGCCCGAGGCCTGGCTCTACTCCCTGCTGCATCGCGTGGTGCCGTACTTCTCGTTGCTCCGCGCGCCATCGCGCAGGGGCGTGGTGGTGACGCTCTGCCTCGTCGTCCTCGCGGCGATTGCCGTTGCCCGGTTCGTCAACGGGCGAAAACGGGGCTCGCTGATGGCGGGGCTGTTCATCGTGCTTGCCGTCGCCGATCTGTTCCAGGCTCCACTCGGACTACGCGAGGCTCCCGCGGTCTCGCCCGCGTACGAGGTGCTCGCGCGGCTGCCGAGAGGTCCGGTCGCCGAGTTCCCGTTCTGGTCGAGTCCGGCGGAATTCCACGGTCACGCGGCCTACATGCTGGCCTCGACCTTCCACTGGCAGCCGCTCATCAACGGCTACAGCGACCATATCCCGCAGGACTTCCGCGACGCGAGCGTCCGGCTCAAGGGGTTTCCCGATCCCGAGTCTTTCGCGCAACTCGAACGGTTCGGGGCCCGCTACGTCGTGGTGCACCCCAAGGTGTACGACCCGCGGACGCGCGAGAGCGTGTTGAACGGCCTCGAACGATATCGCGCGAATCTGGCGATGCGGTCCCAGACGGACGATGTCTGGCTGTACGAGATCGTGAGCTGGCCCCGGTAGGGCGTTCTCGAGTTTCCTCAGTCCGACTACCGCCCCGCACGGCGCGCCGTCAGCCGATCGGGCGGAATGCCGAGCGCCTTCGCAATGGCGCGCAGGGCATCCTGCACGAGGCGAGCGTTGCGGGGCCCCATCCTGAGCAGTTGCTTCTGGGCCGGGGGAAGCGACTCGAGGTCCGCCTGGGCGAACTTGAACGCGACGGCCTTCTGTGTGAGCGCTGCCGACACCGGGAGCGGCGGCGTGCCGAGCAGGACGGTGATGGCGGCCACCATCGCGCCGTCGATGTCGCCGTCCGGGTGTCCGAGCTCGCGATAGGCCTCGACGAGCCTCGGCTTCAGGATCGAGTAGGTTCGCGCGAGGGCGTCCGGATCGAGCCCGGCGAGCGCATCGGCGATCGTGTCGTAGCGAGAGTAGGAACGAGGATCGATCGTGATCCGTCCGTTCCGCGTCTCCGCGCGGAAGGGGGCCTTCGGCGCAAGGACCCTCAACTGGCGAGCCGGCGTCTGCCCTCCCGCGACGTTTTCCACGCACGTGACGAAGTTGCGGATGAGCCCGTCGGTCGCGAGCCAGGCCATGAGCGCCGAGTCGGACGAGAGTGCCCGGACGAGCTTGCGCACAAGAGGATCGCTCGACTCGAGCGGCGGTAATTCGATCGGCTCCGCCGTGGGCCCGAGAGTCTGGCGCGAAGGCGCATCGGTCGTTGCCAATGGCGCGCCTTTCGCCGTAGCGGTCGCCGCGGGCTGGACCGGTGCCGGCCCTCTGAGGACGAGGTACCCGACGAAGGTCGCCGCGAATGCCACCACCACGCCGCCCGCGACGAGAATCGGACGGAGGCTTCGTCCCGGCGACGGCCCGTCGGGGCTCGAGGCGCCCGATTCGGTTTCGGACTTGATCGGCAGATCGTCAATGGGCTCCACCTCGCACCTCCGGCGCCATTATCCCCCCATGGAACGCGGCGCGACAGGTTGGCCCTCCCTGGCTGTTGGCCCTCCCTGGCGAGGCTTCGCGGGCCGGGAACGCCAGGCCGGCGCCAGGAATCGTGTAGGATCTCCGCATCAACAGGCGTGATGGGAATCGAGGCCCGATTTGGACGCCCCTGACCCACCGGTCCAGTCTCATGCATCAGTGCCCGCGTGGCGCCGACTCGGCGCTGCCGTCGCCGCGCGTCCATGGCTGAGGTGGTCGCTTCGTTACGGAAGTTCCGTCGCGGCGGTGGTCGTCGCCTACTGGTGGCGCATCGTCATGGAGCAGTGGGTCGGCGGAAGCTTGCCCCTCTTCATCACGTGGTACCCGCTGGTCATGCTCGTCGCGCTCCTCGGCGGACTCGGGCCGGGACTGCTCGCAACCTTCGGGACCGTGTTCATCGTGGCGTGGCGGGTTGTGCCCCCGTTCGGCTCGTTCAGTATCGATCGACCCGAGGACAAGCTCGCCATCGCGCTCTTCGCTTTAATCGGCACGGCGATCAGCGTCGTAGCCGAGCTGTACCGCCGGAGCCGGCAGCGCGCGGCCACGATCGAACAGGAGCTCGAGCTCCACTTGAGCGCGGCCGCCCTTCGTGCGGCGACCGAGCGCCAGCAGTTCCTCGCGAGCGTCGTCGAGCGCGCTTCGCAGGCATTCGCGGTCGGCTTTCCGGACGGCCGGCTTGGCCTCTTCAACCGGGCGTTCGAAGATCTGACCGGCTACAGCGCTGATGAGCTTCGCGGCATCGACTGGTCGGCGAAGCTGACGCCGGACGAGTGGAGAGATCTCGAAAGCGAGAGGATCGAGGAGCTGCAGCGAACGGGCCAGCCCGCGCGCTACGAGAAGGAGTACATCCGCAAGGACGGATCGCGCGTTCCGATCGAGTTGATCGTCCACCTCGCTCGCAATGCGGAGGGCAGACCGGACTACTACTTCGCGTTCGTCAACGACATTTCCGAGCGGCGCAAGGCACAGGAGGCGATCCGGGCGGTCAACGCCGAGCTGGTCGCTGCCAACGTGGAGCTCCGCCAATCGCGGCGGGCCGCCATCAACCTGGCGGACGATGCCGTGGCGGCCCGGCAGGAGGCGGAGCGGGCCGCCCGCGAGCTCGAGGACTCGAAGGCCCGCTTCCAGTCGCACGTCGAGAATGCGGGCCTGGCCGTCATCGAGTGGGACCGTGACTTCATCATCACGCGCTGGGCCGGCGAGGCGGAGCGCCTCTTCGGCTGGAGCGCCAGCGAGCGGCTCGGCCTGCGCATCGCCGACCTGGGAATCGTGTACGAGCCGGACATACCCCTCGTGCAGGCGACGATGGCCAAACTGACCAGCGGGCCGACAGGGCACGTGGTGTCATCCAACCGCAACGTGACCAGGGATGGGCGCGTCATCCACTGCACGTGGTACAACTCCGTCCAGACCGATTCGGATGGGAAGATGGCCTCGGTCTTCTCGCTCGTCCAGGACGACACTGCACGGGTCGAAGCGGAGCGGTTCGTCCGGGAGCTGAACGAAACGCTCGAGCGCCGCGTCGCCGATCGCACGGCCGAAGTCCGGGATCTCGCCGACCAGCTTCGGGCGCTCGCGGCCGAGCTGACCCAGGCCGAGCAGCGCGAGCGCAAGCGGCTCGCCTCGATTCTCCACGACCACATCCAGCAGCTCCTCGTCGCCGCCCAGATGCAGCTCGAAATGATGAAGCGCGCCGAAGGCCGGCTGGCGCCGTCTGGCATACAGGGTGTCGAGTCCATCATCAACGAGGCGATTGCCGCATCACGGTCGTTGACCGTCGAACTCAGCCCGCCCGTCCTTCACCAGGCCGGCCTCGCGGCCGGGCTGTCGTGGCTGGCGATCCGGATGGAGGAGAAGCACGGATTCACCGTGCGCGTCCGGGCGGATCAGGCCGCGGAACCGACCGACGAGAATCTGCGGATCCTGCTGTTCGAGTCGGTGCGCGAGCTGTTGCTGAACGCGGCGAAGCACTCGGGCGTGAGAGACGCGGAGGTGATCATGGTCCGCTCGCCGGACCATTTCACGCGCATCGTCGTCGAGGATTACGGGAGAGGGTTCGATCCGCGCGTGGTCGATTTGCGCAGGGCGACCGGCGGGTTCGGGCTCTTCAGCATCCAGCAGCGGCTGGCGCATGTCGGCGGCCGGCTCGAGCTCGAGAGCACGCTTGGTGAGGGCACGCGGGCCATTCTCATGACGCCGCTGCCGCGGATGCCGCTCGCCGGCGTCGAGCTGCCGCTGCCGCGGGCGCACGCCTACGAGCCCGACGCGCTGCGCGTGCGCGGAAAGAGCCGGCGGATACGCGTGGTGCTGGCAGACGATCACGCGATCGTGCGCCAGGGCCTGTCGAGCCTGCTCCAGTCGGCGCCGGATCTCGACGTCGTCGGCGAGGCGACCAACGGCCGGGAAGCCGTTGAGCTGGCGCGCCGGGTCAGGCCCGACGTGATTCTCATGGACGTCAACATGCCGGAGATGGATGGCATCGAGGCCACCGCCCTGATCGTCGGCGAGATGCCTGACATCAGGGTCGTCGGCCTCACCATGCACGGATCGCCCGAAGTCTCGTCCGCGCTCCTGAAGGCGGGGGCGATCAGCTGTCTGACCAAAGGAGGGCGGGCCGAGGAGCTCATCGACAGCATCCGCGCGAGCGCCGGCAAAGGATTCACGGCCGAGACACCTGCGATCTTGGAGCGCGACGGCGAGGCGCCGAGCTGAAAGCCAGCCTCAGGCGAAACTGCCTCTGAAGCGTGCCAACTCGTCAATCGATCCTGGCGATTCCGCCGCCGGGCTTCGGGAATCGCTCGAACACCAGCGGATCGTGGCCGGGCAGGATGAACCTCGGATCCCGCACGAGCGTCAGCATCCGCTCCTGCACCCGGAGATCGGCAGCGGGGTCGGAGGTCTGCGCCAGGGCGAGGTGCTTCTCGAGGTTTTCGTAGAGATACACATTGTCCGATGCGACGACGATGGTGCCCACGCGGGTCTGCACGCCGACGTATTGCGGACAGAATGTGTGCTTGCCGCCCGTGTACGCGATGATGCCGGGCGTGATTTCCTTGCCGTCCCCCTCAACGAGCGCGAGGCGGCCGGCCTTCCGGACCATGGCCAGCGTGGCCGCGTCCTCGGCCGTGATGGCGCGGTCCTTCGCCTTCCCCTCATCGTCTACGTAGTGCGTGAACTCGTCGCGCTGGATGTGGACGCGCGCCTTGGGAAAGAGGTCGAGCCCGCCGATGTGATCCCAGTGGACGTGCGTGACGACGATGTCGGTGACCTCGTCGGGGCGGAGCCCAAGACGGCCGATGGCGTCCGACGGTTTGACCGCGCCGGCGAGGTTCCACCGAGCGAAGGTCTGGCCCGTGTACGAGCCCGCATCGACCAGGACGATCCGGCCGGAGGGGCCCTTGAGTACCCAGATCATGAACGGGATGTCGATCTTCCTTGCCGGATCGGCGCCGGCGACCAGGGAGGACACGGCGAAGCCGTTTGCCGTCGCGTACCTGACGGCATACACCTCGAAGAGAGGACCGGGCGGCGGTTGCGCGGACGTCGCCGCCTGGCCGGCTGCGGTGTGCGAGCCGGCCGCGAGGAGCAGTGCGGCCAAGAGCAGCCGGAAGAATCCACCTGTTCGCATCGACGCCATTGCGCACCGCCTTCGGGCATGGAAATCGTTGCCCGCAACTCGGACGTGGTCTGCCGGGATGGAGAGTCTACCATCCTTACAGCACGACGAACGGCCGCATCATGTCGTGCTCCTCGTGCTCGAGGATGTGGCAGTGCCACACGTACTCGTTGCCTCCCGTGCGCGGGCTCGGCGGCACGGCGACCGTCCGGTTGACGTTCCGGACCCTGACGACCGGGTCCGGCGGCAGATCGAACTTCATGATGACCCTGGTGATCTCACCAGGGTTCATGCGCACGGTCTCCTTGTATCCGCGCTCGTTCGGATCCGGCGCGACCCAGTCGCCGCTCCGCGTGAACACGCCGTCCACCGGGTTCCCGTAGTAGTCCTGATTGAATGGCGCGCGGCCCATGATCTGGACGTTGACCAGGTGGAAGTGGATCGGGTGCACGTCGCCGGTCGTGTTGTAAACGTCCCAGACCTCGGTCGCGCCCGCGACGGGCTGCTCCTCGGGGAGGAGCGGGTCCATGTACGCCGTGCCGTAGAGGGTGCCGCCGACTCCGCCCATGGCCGGCATCTCGCCGGTGCCGAGCACCTGGATCAGACGCCCGAATTCGTCCACGCCCTCGTTGAGCGTCCGAATCCGCACGGGCACGCCGGAGGGCGGCTCGAACACGTTGCCGATGAGCGCGTCGGGGATGATGAGGCCCTGGTTGACGCTCGCCAGCTGCGTCGCGAGGACGCCGAGGAGCGTCGCCCCGGCCGGGCCCGTGTAGGCTGACGGCATGATTTTGATGCGCATGATCGTGCGCGTGTTCGGCCCGTGCCGGCTGTCGGGCGCGCCATTGCCCGTGTAGAAGTCGTTCCCGAACGGCGCCAGCGGGTCGCCCATCGGGAACGGGGCCGGCGCGTCGTTACAGAGGATGAAGCTCGCGCCGCCGCTCGCGCTGAAGTCAATGAGCACGTCCGCCCGTTCGGCGCCGCCGAGCAGCAGGCCGTAACCGGACTGATCGTGCGCGAAGTACTTCGTGACGTCGATCGGATTGCCGGACGACACGACGACGGGCTGAGGCATGAAGCCGCACTCGGTGCCGATCTGGATGAAGTCCGGTCCCTTGGTTGTGCTCGGGTCCTTGGTCACGCCCTGCTCGTGGTAGAGCTGGAGGTTCCACATCCTCGACTGCGAGCCGTTCAGGATGCGGAAACGATGCACGCCCGCGGGAAGCGTCAGCTGCGGGAACGCCATTCCGTTGACCACGCAGGTATCCGAGAAGAACTCGGGCACGCACGAAATGGGAGGCGGCGTGCCGGGCCCGTCGGGCGGGCCGTAGACGCTTGGATAGTCGAGGTCGCCCGGGCGGCCCCACGCGTCGAAGACCGCCTTGAAGGTCTTATCCTGGAGGACGAGCGGAACGCCCGGAAGATTGTCGCGGGACACGAGGCCGGCCGGCCCGAACATCCTCACTTCGTCCGGGTCCACCAGCACGTACGGCGCCGCGAGACCGGCGTACGCGTTGATGCGCGTGATCCCCATCGCGTGATCGTGGTACCACATCAACCGCGAGCTCTGCGCGTTGGGATACCACATGTCGTCGGTCAACCTGCCGAACCGATCGGGCAGCCACCGGATGCGCGAAGGGCCGTGCACGTTGAACGGCGCCACCCAGGTGTACGGACCGCCGTCGCTGGCCCACGGCACGAACCCGCCATGCAGGTGAATCGTCGTCCGGTTCACCGGCTGGCCGGGCTCAGCGCCGGGCAGCGTCGTGTCGACCGGGCACGGATGGATGTTCGGCAGCTGGTTGACGTAGGCCACCCGGACAGGGACGCCCTTTTTCGCCACAACGGCCGGACCGAGATACCTGTAGCTCGGCCTGACCAGGGTGCCGTCGGCGTAGCCCCAGAGCCGCGACGGCGGAAGGTCTGGGTGCAGCTGCTGCCTATACTGACCGGCCACAATGATGTAGTAATCGGTGCCGGGGTAGATGAACCGGTTGGGCGTGGCTACCGGGATGCCGGACGGCCCGACTCCAGGAAGGTCCGCCACGAACTTCCTCAGGTGCTTGAAAGGGTTCAGGCCGGCTCCGACGGCCTTCGACCCCGCCAGTGCCAGGCCCACGCCCGCCAACGCCGACGTCTGGACGAATCCGCGCCTCGTCGTCTTCATGAACTCCTCCAGTCCCGACACGATCGCCGTGTGAGTGGACGGGTGCGATGCGCCCGGATCCGGTGGCCCCGGGGAGGCGGCAGAGCCTGGACCGGCGCGATGCGGAGCGTAGGATGAAGTCCAGTCGGAGAGAATGGTACAGGCGTGCCGAGGCGGTAGTACGCGAGTACTGAGGCTTGAGCCAGTGCCGTAGTACCGCCGATGGGGCTGGTTCGGATTCCAAGGTATGATCCCTCGGCTTCGCCGGACCGGCCTGGCTGGTTCGCGGGATTTCTCCACAAAGAACCGGCGCTCGAGAGGGGCGGCTCAGGGAGTCTTCATCATGAATACGCGGGTGTTCGCGGTCGCCGCCGGTACGCTGCTCATGGTCGGATCCGGGATGCAGACCGCAGGGCAGGTGCCGGCTCCCGCGACGTCGCAGGTCGATCAGGGCGCTCCGAAGACGCTCCGACCGCTGCTGCAGCCGAAGCTCAGCGAGATGCGGCTGATCGTGCTGCGCTATGCCCTGGACCGGGCGACCTTGTCGGGGAACTACCTGGGCGGGGCCCGCGGCGGTGCTGGCGGTGGCAGGGGCGCCGGAGCCGCGGTCGCGGCTCAGCCGTTCCCGCCGTATTCGTCGCCGGGACGGATCGCCCGGCTCGAGCGGTTAGACCTGGACTGGCAGGACGCGCTCCGAAGGATCGACGCGGCGCGCCTGTCAGCCGAGGCGCGGCGCGACCTGGAGTCGCTCGGCGCAACCATCTCGTCGAACCTCGAGCAGCTCAACGCCGAAGCGGCGGCCATCGCACAGCTCTCCCCACTCCTTCCGTTCGCGCCCGCGATCACGCGGCTGGTCGAGTCGCGCATTCGGCTCGAGAACCTGGACCCCGAGAAGGCGGCCGAGACCCTGAACGAGGTGACGAAACAGATCTCGCGGATCGCCGCACGCGTGGAAGCTGGGCTGAGCGGAGAGCTGTCGCCCGACGCGCTGCGGGTCGGCAAAGAGCTGGCGCCGCGCGGCGCCGCGGCCGTCGACACCCTGCGCAGCGGCCTCACCGAGTGGTTCACCTTCTACAACGGCTACGACCCGCTCTTCACCTGGTGGATGGGCGTGCCGTTCAAGAAGATCGACGCCGCCCTGTCGGGCTACGCGGGACTTCTGAAGGGCAAAGCCGCCGCGGCAGACCTCGGCTCGGCCAACGTTCCGGCACCGGTCTCCACGGTCATCGCGCCATCGGCCGCGCCGAGATTCGGGTCGGTCCCCGACCTCGGCGAGATGCTCTCGCTGCAGCAGGACGAGATGTCGGCGATCGTGCAGCGCTACCGCGGGAATCAGGGGAGGGGTGGCCGCGGCGGCGGCACGACGGGGCGATCAGGGGCCGGAGGCCCGCCCGCAGCGGGCCGCGGGACGCCAGCCGCGCAGCCGCCGGTCGTGCGCGACCGGAAGTTCTACCAGGACTGGCTCGCCGCGCTGAAGACGATCGACTTCGAGCGCCTGAGCCGAAACGCCCAGGTAGACTACCTCTACATCAGGAACAACGCCGAACGCCAGATCACCCGAATCGGCGTGACCTTGCCCGCCAACCCGCCGCGCAAGACCGATTCGAGCGGGATCCCCGGGGCGGCGCGCGGTCGCGAGGGGCTCATCTTCGACCTGCAGGACGAGCTGATCCCGTACACGCCAGAGGAACTGCTCGCGCTCGCCGAGAAGGAATTCGCGTGGTGCGAGATCGAGATGAAGAAAGCGTCGAGCCAGATGGGGCTCGCCGACGATTGGAAGCGCGCCATCGAGAAGGTGAAGCAGATGCATCCGCCGCCGGGCGGCCAGGTCGGCGTCGTGCGGGATCTCATGTTCGAGGCGATTGACTTCCTGCGGGCCAACGACCTCCTCACGGTGCCGGCGGTCGCAGCCGAGTCGCTGCGCATGATCATGATGACGCCCGAGCGCCAGCTCGTGAACCCGTTCTTCCTCGGGGGATCGCTCATCACCGTGTCGTATCCGACCGACACGATGGAGTTCGAGGCGCGGCTCCAGAGCATGCGCGGCAACAACACGCCGTTCTCGCACGCCACCGCGTTCCACGAGATGATCCCGGGCCACAACCTGGTCGGATTCATCAACTCGCGGTTCGCCGGCTATCGCGCCAACCTCGGGACCGGCTCACCCTTCTACGGAGAAGGGTGGCCGCTGTACTGGGAACTGCTGATGTACGACCTCGGCTTCCACGACACCCCCGAGAGGAAGGTCGGCGCCCTCTTCTGGCGCATGCATCGATGCGCCCGCATCATCTTCTCGCTGAAGTTCCACATGGGAGAGTGGTCGCCGCAGGAGTGCATCGACTTCCTGGTCGATCGCGTGGCGTTCGAGCCCGACAACGCCGCCGGAGAGGTGCGACGGTCGTTCCAGGGCGGCTATGGGCCGCTCTACCAGGCGGCCTACCTGCTTGGCGGCCTTCAGCTCCGCGGGCTGCGCCGGGAGCTCGTGGACACGGGGCGCCTGACCAACCGGCAGTTCCATGACGAGATTCTCCGACAGGGGAACATGCCGATTGCTCTGCTCCGACTGGCGCTCGGCAACCAGAAACTGACGCGCGACACGCGCGTGGAGTGGCGGTTCTATGGAGAGATAGGGGGGAAGTGATCGACGGGCGTCAGGCTTCAGGCTCCAGGCTTCAGGCCTCGAGGCTGCGAGCCTCAGGCTGCAGGCCTCGGGCTTCGGACCCAAATACCGGGGCCAATCTGGTAGGCCGGATCTTCAGATCCGGCGATCCCCGTCGGGTCTGAAGACCCGACCTACGCGTCAAGGCCTGAAACCCGGGCATCACCTTCGACCGCGGGCCGCCCGGATCGCTTGGATCTGCCTCCCAAACGCGCTATCGTACGCGGGCTGTCCATGCCTCGCGAGGCGAGGCATGCCGGCCGCCCGGGCCAGACCGTCTCCGGTCCGGACCCATCGGGCGGCGGGTGAGACAGGGATCGCCGGCCGCGGATCGACCGCGCCGCTACGGCCAATCCGGCTGAAGCTTCCGGAGAGAGGAAATCTCGATGCACCAACGGAGAGTACCCGCCTTTTTCGCGCTCTTCATCGCGCTGGTTCTCCTGGGCCCGTCGGTCCAGACGCAGGGCCGGATCACGCCGCCCCAGTTCACGGTGAACGGCAAGACCTACACCGCGGGCGACGACTACTTCCTGGCCAACTACACGCAGCTCCGCGAGTACTTCGCGAAGCTCGGCCAGGAGTCGAACCGGTTCAAGATCGACGAAATCGGCAAGACCGACGAGGGCCGGCCGATGATCATGGCGATCATCACCTCGCCCGAGAACCACAAGAAGCTCGCGCGTTTCAAGGAGATCTCGCAGAAGCTCGCGCGCGCCGAGGGCCTGACCGACGATGAGGCGCGTCGGCTTGCCGCCGAGGGCAAGGCCGTCGTCTGGATCGACGGCGGGCTGCACGCCACCGAATGTATCAACGCCCAGGGCCTCTTCACCTTCGCCTACCAGATGGCGAGCGAGAACGATCCGGAGACGATGCGGCTCCTGAACGACACGATCATCCTGCTGACGCCGGTCAACCCGGACGGCATGGAGCTCGTGTCCAACTGGTACATGCGCGAGCCCGACGAGCGGCGCCGATCGACGGGCGGGCTCCCGGTTCTCTACGAGCAGTACGCGGGCCACGACAACAACCGCGATTCGTACGCCTCGAACCTGCTCCGAGACCGAGGCCGTGAATCGCCAGCTCTACATCGAGTGGAACCCGCAGATCATGTACAACCAGCACCAGACCGGCCCGGCCGGCACGGTGCTGTTCGTCCCGCCCTTCCGCGACCCGTTCAACTACAACTACGACCCGCTCGTGCCGATGGGGATCGACCTGGTGTCGACCTCCATCCACAACCGGTTCATCACCGAGGGCAAGCCGGGCGCGATCATGCGGACCGGCGCGTCCTACTCGACCTGGTACAACGGCGGGTCGCGCACGACGACCGGCTTCCACAACATGATCGGGATCCTGACCGAGATCATCGGCAACCCGACACCGGGTTCGGTCGGCCTCGTGCTCGACAACCAGCTCCCGCGCCAGGATCTGCCGATGCCGATCCCGCCGCAGACCGAATGGCATCAGCGGCAGTCGATCGACTACATCATGTCGGTCAACCGGGCCATCCTCGACGTCGCGTCGAAGCACCGCGAGGACTTCCTGTTCCGCATCTACAAGATGGGGAAGAACTCGATCGAGCGCGGCAGCCGGGACAACTGGACCATCCAGCCCGACTGGATCGACGAGGCCAAGGCGCAGGTCGCGCGTGACGCGGAGGCCGCCGGGCGCGGCGCCGCGGCCGCAGGCCGAGGCGGCGGTGGCCGCGGCGGCGCCGATCCGAAGTACTACAAGGCGATGCTGACGCCGGAGCGGCGCGATCCGCGGGGCTACATCATCCCGGCCGACCAGGCCGACTTCAATACCGCCACCCGGTTCGTCAACGCGCTCATCAAGAACGGCGTCGTCGCGCACAAGGCCACCGCGCCGTTCACGGCGGCCGGCAAGACCTACCCGGCCGGCTCCTACATCGTCAAGGCCGCGCAGGCATTCCGGCCGCATCTACGCGACATGATCGAACCGCAGGATCACCCGAACGACTTCATGTATCCCGGCGGGCCGCCGCGGCCGCCCTACGACGTGACCGGCTACACCCTGGCGTTCCAGATGGGCGTCCAGTTCGATCGGATGCTCGAGGCGTTCGACGGGCCGTTCGAGAAGCTGCCGCTCGCGCCGATCAAGCTCGGTGGCGCCACGGTCGTCGCGACCAAGACGAAGCCGGTCGGCTACCTGCTGAGCCACCGTCCGACCGACGCGTTCATGGCGACGGGCAAGCTCCTGGCCGCGAAGGAAGACGTGTACTGGCTGAAGTCGGCGTTCACGGCCAACGGGAAGACTTACGAAGCCGGCACGATCTACGTGCCCGCGAAGCCGACAACCAAGGCTCAGGTCGACAAGCTGGCGGCCGAGCTCGGCGTTACGTTCGAGGCGACCGCGGCGAAGCCGGGCGGAGAGGCGTTGAAACTCAAGCCGGTCCGCATCGGCCTGTGGGATCAGTACGGCGGATCGATGCCGTCCGGCTGGATCCGGTGGATCTTCGAGCAGGCCTACCCGACGACCTTCGAGCTGGTGTTCCCGCCATCACTCGACGCGGGCAACCTGCGAGCGAAGTACGACGTTCTCATCTTCCCGGGCGGCGCGATTCCTGCGGCGCCTGGCGAACCGGCCGGCGGCGGGCGCGGAGGCGGCGGTGGTGATGCCGCGCCGCCGGAAGCGCCGGCGGGCGGAGCCGCTCCGGCGGCGGCAGCCGGGCGCGGCGCGGCTGGTGGACGCGGCGGTCAGGGCGCCGGGCAGTCGGGCATCCCTGCCGAGTACCAGAACCGCCAGGGACGCATCACCCCGGCGACGACGATTCCCGCGCTGAGGGCATTCGTCGACGAAGGCGGGACGATCATCGCCATCGGCTCGTCGACGAGCATTGCGGCTCACTTCGGCCTGCCGGTGAGCAACGGCCTCGTCGAACTCGTGAACGGCGTCGAGCGGAGAATTCCGAACGACAAGCTGTACATCCCGGGCTCGGTGCTCTCGGCGACGCTCGACACGACCAACCCGCTCAACTACGGCATGCCCGCCGTGATGGATGTGATGTGGGATAACGACCCGGCGCTTCGGATCGGACCCTCGGCCGCCGCGAGCGGCGTGCGGCCGATCGGCTGGTTCGCCACCGACAAGCCGCTGCGGAGCGGCTGGGCGTGGGGCCAGCAGTACCTGAAGGGCCTGACGATGGCCATCGACGCGACGGTGGGGAAGGGCAAGGTGTTCCTGCTGGCGCCTGAGATCACGTTCCGGGCGCAGCCTCACGCCGCATTCAAGTTCCTGTTCAACGGGATCTATTACGGGCCGGCGCAGACGGTGTCGCTCGGACCCGCGACGAAGTAACTCGGCGGATTCGCGCTCGCGCTTTACTCCCGAGCCAGGGGACAGATGAGTGTCCCCTGGCTCTTTCTGTTGTGGCTCGCACGCGAGTCCCCTCTCGCTCGAGCCGGGATCCCGCGGCTTCCCGGGTGTGTCCTACGATCAGGCGGCCACCACGCCTGATCGGAGAACCCATGTCCCTTCGCCCAGTGAAGCGCACGTTGACGTCGAAACCGACCATGGAAGGCGCCGGCGTGAGGCTGCGCCGCGCATTCGGCTTCGGCGAGACCGGCGAGTACGACCCGTTCCTGCTCTTCGACGATTTCCGCGGCGACCGGCCAGCCGACTACATCGCGGGCTTCCCCTGGCACCCGCACCGGGGAATCGAGACCATCACTTACGTGCTCGCCGGCTCGGTGGATCACGGCGACAGCATGGGCAACGCCGGGACGATCGGCGCCGGCGACGTCCAGTGGATGACCGCCGGCAGCGGCATCATCCACCAGGAGATGCCGCATGGCGACACTGTCGGCCGGATGCACGGTTTTCAGCTCTGGGCGAACCTGCCCTCCGCGCTGAAGATGACCGACCCGCGCTACCAGGACATCAAGTCGGGCGACGTGGCGGAGGTGACCGACGATGACGGCACGAAGGTGCGCGTCATCTGCGGCACGTATTGGGGCGTGAAGGGTCCGGTCGACGGCATCGCGGCGGATCCGCAGTACATCGACGTGTCCCTGCCCCCCGGCCACGAGCGCAGCCTGCCGGTCGAGCCGTCGCGTCACGTCTTCGCGTATGTCTTCGACGGCTCAGGTCAGTTCAAGGACGCGTCCGAGCCGAGAGCGGTGCAGACAGAACAGGTCGGCCCCGAGTCTGGCAAGGCGTCCTCTGTGCCGGCGGAAAACCGATCGCTCGTGCTCTTCGATGCCGGAGATGAAATCCGCGTGCGCGCCGGCGAGGAGGGGATGCGGTTCCTGCTCGTCTCAGGGACACCCATCCGCGAGCCCGTCGCCTGGTACGGCCCGATCGTGATGAACACGCAGGCCGAACTGCAGGAAGCCTTCGACGAGTACAACCGCGGGACCTTCCTGAAGCACAAGAGATAGCCGGGGCGCTATCCTTGCGCCAGCCTCGCCTTGAGCTTCTCGGCCAGCGCCTTGCTCGCCGTGTCGGCGGCCACGAGCTCGATCTGGTCAGCAGCTGAGATGCCGATGCCCAGCTCGACCGCCCGCTGGATCTGTTCCTGCTCGAAGATCTTCCGGCCCATGATGGCGTCGTTCGAGCCTAGCTCCTTGAGCATGGCGATGGCGACCGCATCCACCGCGACGCGATCCGTGCCGCCGATGAACACGTTGCCCGTCACGCGCCTGCCGCTGCTGGGGCCGCCGTCCACGAACGCGTCGATCCCGTCGAGCACGATGATTGACGGCTTGTACCCGCAGTTGATCTCGGCGATCATCCGGCGCATGTCGGGGCTGCGGTGCATCGCGCGGCGCAGCCGCTTGGGCGTCAGGCCCACGGCGAGCTTGAGCGAGAGGGATGTCACGCCGCCGAACCCGTGTGTCTTGAGGCAACAGGTCGACACGAGGAACGGCGCCTCGGCGACCAGTCGCGGCACGAACAGGCCTTCGGTCCAGTGACCGTTCGGCGGAGCCACAGGGACCCAGTCCGACTCCGCGATCTCCTCGAAATTGACGATCGACGCCTTGAGGTCGCGCGCGAGGTCGAAGACACCCTTGTCTTCCATGACCTTCTTCGTGACGGGCGGCCCGCTGCTCTCGCCGATCGTGACCGACTTCACGTCGCGCTCCTGCAGCTCCTTGATGAGCTGGCCGAGCGTGTCGTTGTGCGTCGAGCCGGGCGCCAGGTCCGCCGTGTTGAAGTTCGGCTTGATCACCACGTCCTTGCCCTTCGGCACCGGAACGTTCAGCGCCCTCATGAGGGTCGTCACGGCCTTCTTCCGATCGTCGGTGCTGAAGACGACGACCCTCGACGTCGCCGGCGCGGCGCGCAGCGCCTGTTCGCGGGCGAGCGGCGAGAGCGCGCTCAGAGCGGCCATGGAGGAGACCGAGGTCATGAAATCGCGGCGCGTGAGTCGTGAAGGCATGATGAACTCCGACTGAATGGATGCGAGCGCCCGCCCGCGCGGTCGAAGGAACCCGCGCGACACCGGGCGTGTCTCAAGTCGGAGAGATTCTAGATCCGTTGGCGACGCAATGGCCACATGGAAGACACCACGCGGCTGGGCCGTCTCGCGCCAGAGTCCGTTATACTGGCCGGGCTATGGATGCCAAGCCGCTCCTGGCCGAAGTCGGCCGACGGATGGTCGAGGTTCACCTCGAGGCGGTGTTGATTGGAAATGCAGCCGCCGCCCTGCAGGGCGCTCCCGTCACGACCGTGGACTTCGACTTCTTCTTCCGCAAGACGCCGCGCAACGTGGCCAAGATCAAGGCGCTGGCGAAGGCGCTCCACGCCACCATCCTGCGCCCGTACTATCCGGTGTCCGATCTCTACCGGGTGGTCCGGGAGGATGACGGTTTGCAGGTGGACCTGATGGCGACCGTGCACGGGTTGCGGTCGTTCGAAAGCGTCCGCGCGCGGGCGTCGGTCGTCGTCATCGGCGACGCGCCAATCGCGGTCGCCTCGCTCGCTGATATCATCAGGAGCAAGCGCGCCGCCGGACGGCCGCGGGACAAGGCCGTCCTCGACGTGCTCGAGAAAGCCTATGAAGAAGCCGCCGCGCCGCCGCGCCGCCCTCCGGGCCCTCAGGGCTGAGAACGAGCGGGCACTCATCGACATGATCCGCCGGTGGCAGGCCCTGCCCCCGGAGAAGCGGACGCACTTCCTCCGGAAGCGCATCGGAGCACGTGGCTCCGCCGCGTAGCAATCCAGATGTGAGAGCAGACCCGTGTGCCGCGCGCCGACCGGCGTACTGAACCTGGATCAGAAAACCGTCGACGACACGACGATCCCAAGGACGCTCTGTCCCAAACGCGTCGTCCGTGCGCCCTCAATCCTGCGCAGGTGACCGCGGCTTGTTCGCGGTTCTGTTCTCGCTCCTCCTCGTCCTGGCTCGCGGGCGGGCGAAGAGATACCACGCAAGCTGGAAGGCCGGGAGGCGATTTGGCGTGCGGTCGGTCGCGACGCCCCACACGACGTCTATCTCCCGCCGGAGCGCATCGACACCCTCCGGGCGCCAATCCCATTCGACGAGCGGCCGACGGGCGCCCTGGGGCCGCCAGGGCGCCGTCACGTGTTCGTGCAGAGTGCTCACTGTCTGGCCCTCGGTGCCGCCGCCGCGGCCGCCCGCGTAGCCGGGTGGGGCGAGGACCGCAAGTCGCACCCGCCGCAATCGACGCAGCAGCACGAGCCGCATTCCGTGATGACCTGGCACGCGCAGATCAACTGGTCGCCGCAGTAGACGCAGCACCGGCTGCACTTGCCCTGAGTCTGGTTCGGCGGGTCGGCCGCCGCCGGTGTCGCGGGGCTTGTTCCGTCCCACGTGATGGTGAGGGGTTTGGGCGCTCCGGGAACTGGAACCGGCTGAGCGAACTCGAGGGCGATCTTGCCCGTGACCGTCGCGGATTCGTTGCCGGGTTCCGTGCCAACGGGAGTGATCGCGACCAGTGTGAGCGCAACCTTGTCCCCGTCGAGCACCGGCACGAGGCCGAGCTTCGGTCCATCCGGCACCGAAAGAGTCGCCATTCCGCCATTGAGGACTTTGAAGTTCGACTCCTCGCCGGATTCGGAAGTGGCCGTAAACGACAGCAGTTCGCGAGAGATGGGAATGGCGGTTGCGGAGCCCTGCCTGTCGGCGCCCCCGACCGACGGCAACGTGACAACGAGTGCGAGCAGTCCCAATACCTTGGCGTATCCGAGCATGGCCGGTCCTTTCCTCTGGCGCCCGGCCGAAGTGGCGCGGGCTGCGCTAGAGAATGCGGGAGCGGCGAGCTCGCAGCAAGCGTCAAGATGCGCCAAGTTGCGTCATCTTGCGCCAAGTGACGCGATACCCCGTCTGGTTGACGACTCGGGGGAGGAGGTGAGGGAGGCGAAGGGGCCGGGCAGGCGAGAGTGGTCAGCGAGCCCGAATGACGGCTCGCGCGTCGCAAGTGCCGAAGGGCGACGTCACGCGTTCGCCGCAGACATTCAACACGAAGCCGTCCGACAAGAGGCAACAACGATCGCTCCTGTCGCCGGGCCGGGTTTCGGCCGCGCCCGCCTCGTCTTCGCCGATCCACACGACGTCCACGGCGGCGCCAGACGCGTGGAGCGAGGTCGACTCGCCTTTCTTCAGCGTGAACTGGCGGCCGCGTGAGTTCGCACGGAGGGCCGGTAGATAGCTCGTATCCAGGCCGATGATGTCGAGTTGCACCAGCCCGTCCCGAAGGCGCACCGTGAGGCCGAACTCCCCGTCGCCGGCGAGGCTGATTGGCGCCATGCCTCCGTCAGGGATGGCGGTTGTGAACCGGGTTCCTTCACGATCTGTCAGCGCGAGGATCACGCGACGGTGAGTCGCAATCCGGGGCTTGGCGGCCGCGTCCGAACGCGTATCGAACGTTGGCGTCGGCGAAGAATTCCTGGCGATCGGGGCCGGCAGGCGGGTTTCGGCGGCCGTCGTGAGCAGCGCCACCGCGAACACCGACCATCGCACGATTGATCGACTTCGAGGCTGAACGGGCCGCGCGATCGGCTGGGGGACGAGCGAGCGCGAGTTGGGCTCCTCACCCGTCACGTTGCCGACAGGAGCCAATTCGGCTTCGGGCTCCGGCGGCGTCGATGGTCGATCCTCCCGGCCCTCGGCCTGTGCCGCGCGGCGCCACTCATCCAGCTCGGCGACGAATGCAAACACCCCCGCGCGCTTCTCGCCGGTTACGCGGTGGACCGGCAGCCCCGACGCGGTCGAGCGCTGGGCGGAGCGGACAGACACGCCCAGGTGATCGGCGATCTCTTTCCAACCTCTGAGTCTCGCGTCGCTCATGGCAGATCCCGGCCCGTGCAGGTTGTTCGGCGAGCCCCTAGAGTGTAGCCGTCAGGCGCGCCGCCATCAACCGGATCGGCGGGCCGACCAGGAGGCCTTCCTAGCGGGGCGAAGCCGGCTTCGAAACCTTGCAGTTGCCGCAGGATGACGAGACGTCCTGGCTGCAGGCCGTCCGTGTCTCGCAGGTGACGCAGCACCGCTCACCTTCGGATTCGAGCGACGAGACGCCCGGGGCCGACGCCACGTCCTCGCCCGTCCATTCGACGCCGAGCGGGCAGCCAAGCGAGGCGAGCGACTCGATCACGCCCTTTCGGAGCTTGCGCGGGCCGGGCAGCACAATAGCACTCAGGGCTCCCGACTTCTTGATGATCTCCAGGCGGATGAGGCTGAGCGAGGGTCCATCGTCTCGAAAGATGAGGCTCAGGCCGAAATTGCCCGAGCCGGGCACGGCGATTGTCGCGACCCCCCCGTCGGGGACGCGCACGGTCATGCCCCAGCCGTCGGCGGAACTCAGCGATAGGATGGCGCGCCGCAGCGAGAAGGTCTTCGAGGTGAGCGCAGGAGTTCCCGGCGGCAGCGCCAGGCCCACGGCTGCCGCGTTCGCCCGGCCGGGCGGACGCGACAGCGTCGTGATCGCAGCCCAAAGAGCGGCGCCGATGAGCGCGATGAGAACAAGAAACACGGCCGCGCGCTGCCAGGCCCGGGCGCGCACGCTCCGGCGCGACGGCCCACCGTCCTCCGATTCGCCCGCTTCGGCGCTGGAGGCCAGAAGGTACCTCGATTTCCTGAACCACGCCTCGAGCTCGGCGGGATCCGCCGCCACCACGCCCTTCCTATCACCCTGCGCGCGAATCACCGGTAGTCCGAACTCGGTCTCCCACCGCTGGGCCGTGCGGACGGAAGTTCCGAGGAAATCGGCGATGGCCTTCCAGCCACTCAGGTGGGCGTTGATCATGGACGCAGCCGGCCGCGTGCTCCGTGCAGACCCTCAAGTGTAGCCGGGTGCGGGGAGGCTCGGCAAACGCCCCGGAGGACGGATCAGCGAATCTCGGTCCTTGCGGGCTCGATCCGGAACGACGTGCGCGCGCGGACTCGCGTGCCCAAGGGCTGATTGGCCGCGTCCACGTCGATGCGATGGTCCTTCCCGTCGCGATCGCCGGGCTCGACTTCGATGGCGAGGATGTAACTCGCCGACAGCTCGCGGTCAAGTTGCCTGAATCCGATCTCGGGGGCGACGGGCGTCGTCGCCAGCCCGCCCGTCGCTCCCGCGAGGAAGTAGGCCGCCGACGCGGTCTGATCGAGCAGATCCGGAATCTCGACTCCCTTCTGTGTGGGCCGGCCGGGATCGGCGTCCGCGGGGGCGTTCATGGCGTCAGTCCGGGCGCGGTGCGAGGCCCTGTAGACCTGGACCGCGTGAATCGTCACTCTTGCCGCTGAAGCACGCACACCGATCCCTGCGATGAGCGACCGATCATCAGCGGTCGCGACCGGGCCGCCGGTGATGAAGACCATGTGCTTCGGGTGGTCGATCGCCGACAGCGATTCCACGAGCGCTTCGAGACTCCTGAGCGCAATGATCGCTCGATCGTGCCAGTCCTCTTCAATCCGTTCGGCCGTCGGCGGCTGGGGCGGCCTGTAGGTCCCGACCGCCATCCTGATCGACCGCATGGCGCCCTCGCGATCGGCTGAGAAGTCGAGGCGCCCGGCCACGAGCGGCAGCGCACAGACCGCCACGCGATCGACCGGCCGTAGGCGCGAAACGAAATCGGCCGCCGCCTTCAACGTCGCCTGGCCTTCGCCAACCGGGATCGTGTCCCGGTCGATGACGACCGCTACGAGGCGCGCCGTGCCGGCGGCGAAGCCGGGCGGCAACGTCGGCTCGGGCGCGTCGCCGGGCGCCGGTCCATCAGCCCGGACCATCCGGCCCCACACGACGCGCCGGGCCCGCCCGTCGACCTTGATGGTGAAGTCGTCAGAACCGAGGGTGACGATCGGATCGCCGTTCCGGCTGATGACCGCCGCTTCGATGGCCACCAGCTCGACGCCGGAGCGGAACGTCGGCGGCTGAGCCTGCGGCGATGGCGTCTGCGGACCAGAGGTGCGCGGCGCCGCCAATGCCACGGCGACGAGCGCTCCCGCCACGACCGCCAATCGGCAACGTCTTCCTCGGCTCATCGTTCCTCCGCCTCGCGCCGGCACTGAAGCCGGATCAGCGAATTCCGGTTCTGGCGGGCTCGATGCGGAACGAAGTGCGCGCGCGGACTCGTGTGCCCCAGGGCCGGTTGGCCGCGCCCACGTCGATTCGATGGTCCTTCCCGTCGCGGTCGCCGGGCTGGACTTCGATGGCGAGGATGTAGCTCGCCGACAGCTCGCGGTCGAGCTGACGGAATCCGATCTCCGCCTCGACGGGCGTCGTCGCGAGTCCCCTGGTGGTGCTGGCGAGCACGTACGCAGCCGAGTCGGATTGATCGAGGACTTCCGCGATCCCCCAAGTCGTCGTTGTCATCCCGTCAATTCCGGTCGAAGTGACATCCGCCGACGATTTCAACGTGTCTGTCCTGGTTGCGTACGGCGGCCGGTGCAGGTAGACCTGGATCGCGTGGATCGTGACGCGCTCGGCCGAAGCACGCGCCGCGATGCCGGCAATGAGCGACCGATTGTCAGCAGTCGCGGAGGGACCCCCAGTGATGAAGACCAGGTGCTTCGGGTGGTCGATCGCCGACAGCGACTCCACGAGCGCTCCGAGGCTTCTGATGGTCACCATTGAACGACCGTGCCAGTCGGATCGGATGAGTGTTTCGGTGGCCATTCTTGGCTCAACCGGAGGCCGGTAGGTCCCGACCGCCGACATGATGGCGCGTACCGCGCTCTCGCGATCGGCTGTGAACTCGAGGCGCCCTGCGACGCGCGGCAAGGCACACACGGCCACGAGATCGACCGGACGAAGGCGAGAGACGAAATCGGCCGCCGCCTTCAAGGTCGCCTGGCCTTCGCCGGTCGGAATGGTCTCGCGATCGACGACGACCGCCACGAGGCGCGCCGCCCCGTGGGCAAAGCCGGGCGGTAACAGCAGTTCCGGCAAATCGCCGGGCGCCGGTTCATCGGCTCGGAGCAGCCGGCCCCACACGACGCGCCGCGCCCGGCCGTCGACCTTCACGGTGAAGTCGCCCGGACCGAGGGTGACGATCGGATCGCCATTCGGGCCGATGACCGCCGCTTCGATGGCCACCAGCTCGACGCCGGACGGGATCGCCGGAGGCTGAGACTGCGGCGATGACGCCTGTGGGTCGGCGGCGCGCGGCGCCGCCAATGCCGCGGCGACGAACGCCACCGCCACGACCGCGAATCGGCAACATACTCCTCGGCTCATCGTTGCTCCGCCTCGCGCCGGCGCTCGGGCCGGATCAGCGAATTCTGATCGTCGCGGGCTCGATGCGAAACGACGTGCGCGCGCGGACGCGCGCGCCCCAGGGCCCTCTGGCCACCGTCACGTCGATTCGATGGTCCTTCCCGTCGCGATCGCCGGACTGGACCTCGATGGCGAGGATGTAGCTCGCCGAAAGCTCGCGGTCGAGCTGGCGGAATCCGATCTCCGCCTCGACGGGCGTCGTCGCGAGTCCCCCGGTGATGCCGGCGAGCACGTACGCAGCCGACTCTGATTGATCGAGGATGTCCGGGATCTCCCAAACCCAGTTTGCGCGAGAGTTAGAGGTGCCGTCCGACGACGATCTGGTGGTGTCCGTCCTGAAGGCGTACGGCCGCCGGTTCAGGAACACCTGGATCGTGTGGATCGTGACGCGCTCGGCCGAAGCACGCGCTCCGATGCCCGCAATGAGCGACCGATTATCAGTGATCGCGACCGGGCCGCCGGTGATGAAGACCAGGTGTTTCGGGTGGTCGATCGCCGACAGCGACTCTACGAGCGCTCCGAGGCTTCTGATCGTCACCATTGAACGAACGTGCCAGTCGGATTGGATGAGTGCGTCGGTGGTCATGCTCTGCCGCTCAACCGGGGGCCTGTAGGTCCCAACCGCCGACATGATGGCGCGTACCGCGCTCTCGCGGTCGGCTGTGAACTCGAGGCGCCCTGGGACGCGCGGCAAGGCACACACGGCCACGCGATCGACCGGCCGTAGGCGTGACACGAAATCGGCCGCTGCCTTCAAGGTCGCCTGGCCTTCGCCGGTCGGAATGGTCTCGCGATCGATGACGACCGCCACGAGGCGCGCCGCTCCTTGGGAGAAGCCGGGCGGCAACGCCTGTTCCGGCGAATCGCCGGGCGCAGGTCCATCGGCTCGGACCAGCCGGCCCCACACGACGCGCCGCGCCCGGCCGTCGACCTTCACGGTGAAGTCGCCAGGTCCGAGGGTGACGATCGGATCGCCATTCGGGCCGATGACCGCCGCTTCGATGGCCACCAGCTCGACGCCGGACGGGATCGCCGGAGGCTGAGACTGCGGCGATGGCGCCTGTGGGTCGGCGGCGCGCGGCGCCGCCAATGCCGCGGCGACGATGGCGAGAATGGCGCAGGTTACACGCTTCATCATCCACCTCCCGTGACATCGCGCGGGGGCCTCGCCGGTCACATGGTATCCCATACGCTTCGAGGCGGCTCCAGGCAAGCGCCAAGCTGCGCCATATTGCGACAATCGCACCAATTGACGGGCGGCGGCCGCAGCCCGGGAGGCCTTTCGGCCATCGCCGCCGGCGGCGTATACTGCCCCGCCCGCACACGTCGATGGGGTTTCGTCTCACCACACCGCGTCACTGCTTCGAGGGTAGCTGAGGTGTTTAAGAAACTGTCACTCGCCGCCTGCCTTCTCGCTTCCGTTCTCTCCATCGCCGTCTCCAGCCGGACGGAAGTCGCAAGGCGAGCGCCCGAGGCGCTTCGTCTCGCGGCGGTGTTCGACGTCGTCCGAGGGGCGGTGCGCGATACGAACGGCGACGGCCTTGCGGACAGCGTCGTCGCACGCGTGATCGTGCCTGCCGCGCCCGTTGCCGAGGAAGTAGAAGCGGCAACCAATATCGCCGCCAGGCTGGCTTACGAGACGACCGCACTCACCCTGCCTCTCGTCGTTCGGGACGATCAGGTGTCACAGGCTGCCGAAATCCAATTACCGATTGTCGTCGGCCGCGACAATTCGTACGTGAAGACGCTCGTGGATCGCGGCGCCGTCGATCTCAAGTCACTCAGACCGGGCCAGGGACTCGCCTCCATTGTCCATTCGCCACTCGGCGGCCCGGATGGCATCGTCATTGTCGGCGGCGACGGGGCGGGCACATTGGCGGCCGCGATCGAACTCGCGGCGCGCCTGCCGCGGCTCTGGAGCATGACCGGCGTCACGCTCGGCGGCATCGAGCGGCAGGTGTTGGGGTATTTGCGGGGAAGGGGCGTGGCGGCGAGCGGCGCCGAGGTCGAGTCTGTACTTGTCGACAGCGACCGCCGAGGCATCGCCAGCGTGTCGGTGAGAGTCGAGGTCGGGCGAGGAGACGTCACGCGCGCGTCGAGGCTCATCGAGGAGCTCGATTCCGCCCATCGCTTCGGCCAGCAGGCGCGGGTCCTGAACTTCGCCGAGGCGGCCGCGACCATCGTCAAGGTCGACGCGGGCGGCACGGCGGGCGCGCAGGCATCCGTCCGGCGATCCGGCCTCAACGCGCGCACGCTCACGCCTCCGGTCGAGCCCGAAGAGTTCATGCCCGACACGAGCATTCTCGGCCGCGCGACTTCTGGCGGCGCGGCGGGAGGTGCCGGTGGATCCGGCGGGCGCGGAGCCGCGGGGGCAGGTGCTGCCGCGCAGGGCGGAGCGGCGGCGGGCGGTGAGGCAACCGCTTCGGCCGTCTCCGAGCGATCGACTCCCTCCTCCGCCACGGCGCAGGCACCGGCGGGCGAAGCAGGCGGGCCAGGTGGAGCGGCCGCGGCGGCGCCAATCGTTGCGAAACCGTTCGACTTGTCGAACACCTATTCCATCGATGGATGGCTCGGCGACTCGTACGTCGATCTCATCCCGGATCGCACCGAAACGACCATCGTGCTCGGCGACGCAAAGGAGTCGCTCGGCGCGGCACATATCGCGGCGCGACTCGGTCTCGAATCGACCGGGATCAGCCTGCCGATCACGCGGCCGCAGGACAAGGTCAGGGAGCCCGGCCGCGAACCGAATCCGATCTTCGTCGGCCGCACGAATACTCACGTGCAGCAACTCGTGAAGATTGGCAAGGCCAGGCTCGACGACCTGAAGCCGGGCGAAGGCACGATTCAGATCGTCCCGCGAGCGTTCGGCGTTGCGACGGCGACCGTCGTCGCCGGCGCCGATCCGCCGGGCACCGAAGCAGCGAGCCTCTACCTGGGCCGCCGCATGCCGTATCTCTGGGAGATCGCGCGCGGCGCCTTCACGTTCGACGATCTGGTCGCCCAGGCCACGAAGTTCTTCGCCGCGCAGAACGGCGCAGGGCAGGCGGCGCAGTCGGTCTCCGAGCTCAAGGCCGTCCTCGACGAGCTGAAAGAGAAAAAGGTCGAGTCGGTCGAGGCCCGGCTCTTCCTGGAAAAGGCCGATCCCGGCCTGGCCGCGCATCTCGCGGACGAGATCAAGCAGAGCCTCAAGGATGCCAAGGTCAGCGTCACCAGCCAGGGCGTCACCGATCCGGTGCCCGTGTTCGAGGACAAACCGGAACTCCCGTGGGAGGTGGACGAGTTCTGGACGAAGTTCAAGACCGATGTGCTACCCAAGGTGAAGGCGGGTTCAACCGTCGAGATTGAAGCGCGCCTGAGCGAACCGCCGGAGATCCTAAGGAGCGTCGCCGCCCAGGCAGAGGCCGAGCTGGTGAAGGCGGGCGCAAGGGCGCCCCGCGTGCGGATCCTCTCGGCCTACAAACAGGGCTACTCGTGGCTCACCGAGCAGGTCATTCCCGCGCTCAGGGGCAAGGGCGCGCGCTCGGTGCACGTCAAGGTGCTGGCGCACAAACCGGATCTCACCAAGAAGTTCAAGTTCTACATGGTGCCGAGCCGGTGGCTCCAGGAGTTGTTCCCGGTCGATGAGATCCTCGAGCGCGACCTCGGCGTTCCGAAACGCGCGTTCACGATGGAGCTGGTCGACGAGGCTCGCGACACCTACGAGATCGAAGCGAGAGACGGCGGGAGCAAGGTGGTGTATCGCGGCGCCTTCAGCCCGAAGGTCGTGGAGCGCGAGTACCTGGACAAGTTCCCCGGGTGGGCCAAGGTCGAGGTCACGACCGGCTGGATAGCCGCAACGATTGACGGACAGCGAGCTGTCGACGCGCGAATCGCAACCGACCCGGAGCGTTTCTGGGACTACTACCAGGGCAAGGTGCTGCCGCGCGTCTACGACCACGTAATGCGGGTGACGGGCAACCGGCCGACGATGGACAAGCAGCCGTTCTTCCGGGACCTGGACATCGACGTCTGGATGAGCGAGCCCGACTACCGAATCGGGGTCGACGAGGAACAGATTTCATCCCTCGAGGCGCTGCACGAAGATCTCTACTTCGTCACGCTCGACTTCTTCGCGGCGATGGGCCGGACTATATCGCGCCAGCGGATCGGGGCGCCGGGCAAGGTCCTGCCGATCATCCATCCCACTCGGGCCGGCAAGCCGGGACAGGCCCGCATTCTCTACGCCGCCAACGCCGCAACAGGCGCGAGGCTCGAAATCACGTTCAAGGAGAAAGGCGCGGAGAAGCCCGCGACCGTGACGCGGCAGTTCTCGCGAATCGACACCACGCCGCCCCAGGCGATGCGGGCCGTCGTCTCGGCGGACCGTGTCGGCGAAATCGAGCTGCAGATCGAGGCCGCCAACGACAGGGAAGCGGGACGAGCCGCCGATGCGCTCGACAATCTTGCCCGCCTGCAGGCGGCGGGACTGTACCGGGATGATCTGTCCTTCGACCATGTCGATCGAATCGCCATTGCCATCGGGTTGCGCGACGCCCGCACGCGTCGCGTCGTCCGAAACGCCGGGGGCAGGCCTCCTTCGAACGCGTGGAAGACGAGCGAGAAGCCCAGCTTGCCGCTCGTCACGTGGGACCACGTCATCCCGCCGGACGAGGCCGAGGACATTGTCAAGAAGCTGACGGCATATCCGGAGGTCAGAGCCTACCGCGTGGGCAAGTCGTACCGCGGCCGCGATCTGTCGGTGATGGAGATCACCCTCCCGACGACGAGCGAACTCGTGTCGATCGCGAAGCTCACGGCGTACAAGCCGACGATCTTCATGATGGGCCGGCAGCATGCCAACGAGGTCTCATCCACGAGCCACATGCTCCGGCTGGCCGAGCTGCTCGTGTCGGACCCGGCGTACACGCCGATCCTGAAGAAGGTCAACGTGATCATGGATCCGGTGATGAACCCGGACGGCGCGCAGATCGCGTACGACCTGCAGAAGCTGACGCCGACCCACATGCTGCACGCGGGACGCTACAGCGCGCTCGGCATGGATGTGTCGTCGCGGCAGAACAACCTCCTGCCGGAGGCCGAGGTGGACGGTCAGGTCTGGCGCGAGTGGCTCCCGGACATCTACCTGAACCCTCACGGGTACCCGTCGCACGAATGGGTCCAGCAGTTCTCGGGGTACATCTCGCCTCAATTCCGCGCCTATTGGACCTCACGCGGGTGGTATACGCAGATCAGCGGCCTGCGCGATCCGCGCTTCCCCGATCACATCGACGCCACCGCGGCGATCCGGGAAGCGGTCGCGCGGGAAATCAACCGCAACCCGGACGTGCGGGCAATGGATCTGCGGGCGCAGGCGCGGTATCTGAAGTGGGCGGCGGGTTTCGGCACGCACGTCTACAACATCGAGATCTACAAGGACACGACGATCTTCTTCACGGATCCGGAGTCGGGCGAGCCGCGCGGCAGCCGCCGCGCCGCCGCGTCGACGGGACAGCCTGCGAGCGGGCGCCGGGCAACCATGGGCTCCTACCCGCAGGTGACCTTTGACAGCGGGATGACCGAGGCGCCCGACGAGACGGCACAGGGCGCATGGCTGAACCTGGTCACCAAGGCCGGCTTCTCGTTCCTGATGGCCCACATCGCGTACCTGCGCGACGGCGGGTACACGATCGAGCGCATCGAGGAGAACGGCCAGAGGGACGGATCGGTGCTGACCTCGTTGCGGGTGCGCCCGGTCAAGCCGCCATCGGCCGGGCCGGTTTCCGCGGTCCCCGCGAAGCGCTGAGCGCGCGTTTCGGTCCGGCTCGAAGCCCTCGACCCACGGGTCCCGAGGCCGGTCACTTCCAGGCGAACGGCACGCGCAGACGCTCCTCGACCCACGCGCGGTCGAGCGTCAGGCCGAACTGTGAATGCTGCATGGAGGGGGCGCCGGTGACCTTCAGCGCCTCCTCGTAGCTCCGGATCGCCAGATCCCGGCGTCCGAGCAGGTCGTTCATCATGCCGCGCCAGACGAGCGCCGCGAAATACCACGTGGACGCCTTATTGGAATTGACGTCGACCATCCGGTCGAATGCAGCGAGTGCTTCTTCGTTCTGCCTCGCGGCGGCGAGCGTCAACCCGAGCTTGCCCAGCATGGACACGTCCTTGGCGTCGAGCTCGAGCGCTCGACGGTAGAGTTTCAGGGGCTTGATCGCGCCGCCAGTCCAGGGGAGATTGGCCACGAGCTCGGCCAGCCGCGCCGCGTTCAGCTCGGGCGCGGGCACGACCAGTGGAAATTCGCGATCCGGGTCGATCACGACCCGGTCGATCGCGGACTTGCTCGTGAATACCAGCGTCTGCTCGTCGCGCGATCGATCGAGCCTCTGCCGCTGCCGCGTTCCGTCCGCGAAGAGCGCCTCCACCGGGATCGGCAACCGGATGTCGCCGTTGCTCGAAATCGCGACGCGGCTGGTGAAGGCCGCGCCCGCATTCGTGCTCGACCTGTCCGTCACCTCGTAGGAGATGAATCGGCTCGTGCGGAGCATCGGCACGAAGAACCAGCCGAGGTCCTGGCCGCTCTCGAGCTCAGCGACCTGCCGGAACTCGGCCGTGCCCATCCTCCGGCCGGCGTACTCGGCCAGGCAGCGGCGCCAGATGCGATCGAAGGTTGCGGGTCCGACAATCGACGCGAGCGCGCTGACGACACCGAATCCCTTGAAGTGCGTGACCTGCGTGTTGAAGTCGAAGGAGACCTTGCGCAATTCCTCGGGCGCGATCTCCAGCGTCGTGTTGAGACCCTTCCGCACCGTGTCCGCGTACGAGTCCAGGAATCCCGCGTGGACCGCCGGCATGAGGTGCGCCCGGGCGAACTCTCGATCGGTCCAGATGCCGAGGCCAATCATCAGCCACCCGAAGCCCTGTTCCGGGTCCTTCTCGAGCACGTGCTCGAGCCAGTACTGATGCCCCACCTCGTGCGAGGCGATCCAGCGCCAATGCGAGTCCTTCGGCTTCTCGCCGCAGGCTTCCTGCCCGTGGACCACGATCATGGCGGTGGCGTACGGATATCCGCCCATCGGGCTCTTCCCGCCTGGGATGATCGTGAGGCTCGGCTGAGGGTAGGTCCCGAATCGCTTGCGATAGAACTCGACGGCCTGACCGGCCGTCTCGAGCACCAGTTCGGCGCACTCTCGCATGTCAGGCCGAAAGAAGCTCCGCACGAGCGTCGGTCCCGCCACGCGCTCCCGCACTTCCATCCCGCGGGCGACGAACAACCCGAACGAGCGGATGTGGCCCGCGCGGTATCGGCCTGATGCCGGATCCCGGCGGGCACTGGCGCCGACGAGCAGCCCTGCGGGAGTGGCAATGCCGATGTCGTAACTGGCATGCGTGTCGTAGCCCCACCACAGGTACGGGAACCAGCGCTGAATGCTGAATCCGCGATCGAGATCGCCGAGGGCGCGGCTGAACCGGAACGAGACGTCCATGCTCGCGCCCGCCACGAGGGGAGCGGACAGTGGAATCTCAACCGATTCCGTGGACGAGGGATATGCCGTGCGATGGCCGTTGACGGTCACCTCGTACGAGCCGGAGCGCCAATCGAACCAGCGAACGGTCAGAACGCCGATGGCGGTCGACCCCGCATTTCGAATCCTCGCCACGCCGTGGCCTTCGAGCGTGCCGGAGGTGGCATCGAGCGATGCGTCGATCACGTAGCGCATCTCGGGCGGGACGATCGGAGGCGTGAACGCCTGGGCCGACGCCAAACGGGGGCAGCAGGCGGCGATCGCAATCAAGACGCACTGGCACGGCCGCCGGCGAGACAGACTGAGACGATGAGAGCGTCCGAACATCTGCACCTCCCGCGAACCTGAACCTGGGCGGCTGCCAGACCCTACAATAGACGAGAGTCGCGCCATGGAAGTTGGCTCCGGCCGATTCTTCTTGCCGTGCGTCCTATCTCTTCGGAGTCACCCATGCGCCTGACCATCCACCGCCGACTCGCTCTGCTCCTCTGCCTCATTGGCGTCGCCGCCGCCTGGCCGGTGCCCTCAGCCGCCGAGGACCGGCCCATCGTGAGCGGCGAGGCCGGCAAGCGGATCGACGAGTACCTGTCGAGGCTCGAGCCGTTCGGGTTCTCCGGCGGCGTCGTCGCCGTTCGCGGAAAGGACATCCTGATCCTGAAATCGTACGGGTTGGCGGATCGGGCGAAGCACATCCGGCTGGCGACCGACAGCGTCTACAGCATCGGATCGATCACCAAGCAGTTCACGGCGGCCGCGATCCTGACGCTGGAGATGCGCGGGAAGCTCGGCGTGACCGATCCGATCAGCAGATACCTCGACGGCGTGCCGCCCGACAAGGCGGCCATCACCATCCATCACCTGCTGACGCACTCGTCGGGCCTTGAATCGGACTTCAGTCCGACCGACTACGAGCCGGTCGGCCGCGAAGAATACACCCGCCGCGCCCTTCGGTCGGAGCTGCTCTTCGAGCCCGGCAAGGGCTACGAGTACTCCAATTCGGGCTACAGCCTGCTCGCCGCGATCGTCGAGCGGGTGAGCGGTCAGTCGTACGAAGATTATCTCGTCGCCAACGTCCTCAGGCCCGCCGGGATGCTCGAATCCGGATACAAGGCGCCGCACTGGGACGCGTCGCGCGTCGCGCATGGCTATCGCGATGGCGGCGACGAGTGGGGAACCATTCTCGATCGCATCCAGGCGCCCGACGCGCCGTACTGGATGCTCCGCGGCAACGGCGGCCTGCACACCACGCTCGCGGATGTGGTCGCGTGGCATCGGTCGCTCGGCTCGAACGCCGTGCTGAACGAGGCCGAACGCGCGAAGTACTTCAAGCCCTATGTCGCCGAAGGACCTGCCGGGCTGTCCCACTACGCGTACGGGTGGGCTGTGAGCAAGACGGTTCGCGGCACGACGCTCGTGCAGCACAACGGCGGGAACGGGATCTTCGTCGCCGAGTTCCTGCGATTCGTCGACGAGGACACGATGTTGTTCCTCGCATCCACTGATGCCGGCATGAAAGCCACGCCGATTGTCGCTTCGCTCGAGCGCGTGCTCTTCGGCGGCGCTGTCACGCTGCCGCCGCAGGTGATTTCCATCAAGCCCGATCGTCTCGCGGGACTCGCGGGCCGCTGGACGCTCCCGGGCGGCGCGGTGCTCACCCTTCGGGCGGACGGCCAGGCGCTGGCGCTCCGGCCGGACGACCCGGCCGTCTTCGCGGCACTCTCCGCGCCCGCGAAAGCCGATGCCGAGCGCTACGCGAGCCTCGCGAGGCGGACCGGCGAGATCGCCGCGAAGGCCTTCGCGGGAGACGTGACCGATCTCCATGCGGCGATGGGCGGCGGGCGGCCGATTGAAGACATTCGACAGCAGGAGGCCGCGCTGATGAAGGACCGCGAGTCCAGGCTCGGGCGGTTCCTTCGGTCGACGGTCATGGGCACGATACCGCGCGAGGAAGACACGGTGCAGACGATCGTGCGCGTCGAGTTCGAGAAGGGCGCCGTCTACAACGGGTATGTGTGGGGACCTCGGCGGCTGCTCGGGATTCGTCCGTTCCCGGAGCTCGCGACGCTCAGGTTTCTTCCCTCGAGCGATCGCGAGTTCGTCGCCTACTCGCTTGAAGGCGGCGGTACCGAGCGAAAGCTCTCGTTCGACGATCGCGGCGGGCAGACCGTTCTGACCGTGATGACACCCGCCGGGCCGGTCGTCGCGCAGAGGGCGAATACATCACGGCGTCTCCGCGCGCCGGCCGAAGAACGGTTCTCCAGCCCGCGCCATCCATAACCCGATCATCGCGACGGCCACAACGCCGGCCATCGCGATCCAGGCGGCTGGCGCGTAGATCCGCGAGGCGTCGAGCGTGAGCGGCGTCCGCTCGAGCACCAGATCGACGACATACATGACCGCCGCAGCGAAGAGCCCGATCCTGAGGATCAGCTGGATGGCGAGCGCTGCCGCGATCGCGGCGAATATCGCGGTCGACAATCGGGCGCCCGCGGTGCTGTCGAGAACCGACAGCATGGTGAAGAGCGCGATGGCCACCGCGGTCACCAGCGAATCCGTTGCTCGACGGTTCGCGCGGAACCGTTTCAGGATCCGGACAATCAGGTCCCGGATGAGCGCGAACAGCAGCACCTGGATTAGCCCCTGCTGCAGCCCGTTGTCCACGCAGAACAGGAGCGAGCGAATCTGGAACCATCCGCCGCGGAGGATGTCGGGATCCGAGAACGCCGGCACGGGATCGGGCTGGCCCGTCAGGCGCACTGCCGGCGCCAAGGCGTAGGCCAGGATGGCCAGCACCGCGCCGGCGGCGGAACCGACGAGCAGGTCGCGGCCGATGATCGCGTCGCGCACGCGTCCCGACAGCGCCCGCGACCACCCGACGAGCATGGCCGGCCAGCTGCGCCGGACGTAGGGCTCGAGCGCGAGGTAGACGAGGTACATCGAGCCCCCGATGAAGAGCGCGAGGCCGATGCCGACGAACAGGCGGAGCTGCTCGACCGGCAGGTTCTCGACGTGCGGCGAGAGAAGCCAGGCGGCCATGCGCACCGAGAAGGCGAAGGCGGCCAGCCGGAACGCTCCTCGTCGATCGGCCCGGCCCGACTTGAAATTCGCGCGCGCGAGCACCGCCGCGACCAGGAGCAGCACGACGATGATCACGACGCCGATGGCCGTCGAGTTGCCAGAGGCCGAACGGCCTTCGATGCCGATGTCGCGCATGGCCGGCGTCCACGGACCGACGATCTCGAAGAAGACCGGCCGTCCCCGGTAGGCGGCTCCTTCGAGGCGCACGTCGACGTCGGTGCCCGGAAGGCGTCCTTTCCACGCGCGGCGCTCGTCGGCGAATGTCTGCGGGGTCCACAAAGACGCGGTCTCGCTGAACGCCGCCGGATCGAGCGCGGCAGCCGCGAAGAGCTTCGACCAGTCGGCCGGCCCGATGCCGGGGGGCGGGATCGATTCGGCTTGAGGCGGGCGCGCCTCGAACACGACGAGGCGGCCCAGCGCGTCGACTTCGATCCGGGTCATGCCCGATTCGAAGAGCGGAGGATCGTCGAGGCCGGGCGTACTGAGCGGGTTGGTCGGGACGAGCGTTCGCGGGCTCGTCCGATACCAGAACCGCAGCGGCGCGGGCCGACCGCCCGCGAGCACGCTCCACCTGGCCGCGCCGGCGCCCCGTGCGGCCGCCCAGTCCAGATACCGCCGGTTGAACGCGAAGCCCGACGCGCGATCGCCAGCCGGCTCGGCATAGCCGATCGACTGGCGGATGTCCTCGGCCCGATCGAGCAGGACGTCGGCCGGCTTGGGCAGCGGTGTGCGGGCGAAGAGCAGGACCTGGTCTCCGATCCACGCGGCCCCGAGCACGAACGCCGCGGCAACGGCCAGCCAGAGCAACCCGGCGCGAGCCGACACGGTTGCCGTGTCGATCCCCGATGCGGCCACCATCTCCGGCGACGGCGTTTCGCCAGCCGCCAGGGCGGCTGCCAGCGGATCGCCGCCCGGCAGCGAGGCGGCCACGGCGATCGCGGACGAAGGGCGCAGCGCCGGATCCCGTTCGAGGCAGCGCAGAATGGTCCGTTCAATCGCACGGTCGAGGGTCTTGACGATCTCGGTCGGAGGCGTAATCGTCCCCGACTGGTGCTCGGCGACCAGGTCGGCAAGGGTCTTGGCGTCGAACACCCGGCGGCCGGTCATCAGCTCGTAGAGGACGAGCCCGAGCGCGTAGATGTCGCTTCGCGGCGTCACCTCGCGTCCCTCGAGCTGCTCGGGCGCCATGTAGGCAGGCGTCCCCGCCCGCACCTCCGCGACCTCTCCGACGGAGGCAAGGCTGAAGTCCATGATGCGGGCCTTGCCCGACCCGTCGATCATGATGTTCGCCGGCTTCAGGTCGCGATGGATGACGCCGCGCTCGTGCGCCGCCGCCAGTCCGGCGCAGATCTGGCGCGCGATATCGACCGCCTTGTCCTCCGGCAAGCGGCCGATCCGCCTGAGGAGCGAGGAGAGATCCTCGCCGTCGACGTACTCCATCGAGAGGTAGAGCCGGCCGTCCACTTCGCCGATGTCGTACACGCGGCACACGTTCGGGTGCGACACCTGGCGGGCCGTCCGCACTTCCGCGTGGAACTGCGTGAGGTGCGCCCCGTCACCGGCGAGCGCTGGAGGGAGCAGCTTCAACGCGACGGGCTGGCCAAGCCGGAGATCGTCGGCGCGATAGACCTCACCCATGCCGCCGCGGCCGACGAGGCCGACGATGCGGTAGCGCTCGGCGATGATGGTTCCCGGGGCGAACTGGCCGTGGTCGATCGACGCCGACGTGGACAGCCAACCGCCGCCGGGACTCCGAGGCGTCGCCGGGGAAGGCGTCGAGTGCGGCAGGCGGGTCGCGTCGATGACAGGCGGTGACGCCGGGGCGGACAGGGCATCGAGCGCACTGCCGCATGACGAACAGAACCGGTTCGAATCCGGGTTCACCGCCGAACAGGATGGGCACCGCATGGGCACATTATCGGACGATCGCGACGACTTCGATCTCGTAGACCAGCGACGTGTTGGGCGGAATCACGAAGCGCTTCTCGCCCGGCTTCTCCTTCGAGAAGTAGCCGCTCGTCCCGTAGCCGGCGGCGCCTTGAACGATGACGGTCCGTTTCTCGCCGGCGCGCATTCCGAGAAGTGCCTCGTCGAGGCCCGGGTTGATACGCGTCGTGCCGGCGACCACCTCGAACACCTGGCCTGTCGTGCCTTGGACGGGACGGCCCTCCTCGGCGGTACTGCAGATGACCCGATCACCTCCGAGAGAGCGCCCGGAATAGACGGCGCGAATCTTCTGGCCGGGCTGCGCAGGTTCGCCCGTGCCGGGCCGCTGCACGACGAAACGGGCCCCCTTTCCCGAGGTTTGCGCCGATGGCCACTCCCTGGCGATGATGACCGCCTCGCTCGCGGCCTTCTCGGAAACGGCCGCCTTCACGCGGGCCTTTGCCGCGTCGACCATTTTCACGAACGAGGCGTTGTCGACCTTGAAGGCGGCGGCGTTCGCTCCCACGCGAACAATCCGGACCTCGTTGATGATGTCGCCCTGAACGATCGCGTGAACGACGTCGAGCCCGGAGACGACGTGCCCGAACACCGTGTAGATGCCGTCGAGGTACGAGCGATCGGCCAGCGTGATGTAGAACTGGCTGGAGTTGGTGTGGGGACCGCTGTTGGCCATGCCGACCATCCCGTCGCGCCCGTGATCGAGGCCGGAAGCAATCTCGTTCGGGATCGTGTAGCCGGGGCCCTTCTCCGCGGCCTTCGCCATGCCGGCCTGGATCACGTGACCGGCGACGACCCTGTGAAAGACCGAGCCGTCGAAGAACGGCGCGCCGGGCGGAAGCGCCTTGTTCTCGATCGTGCCCTCGGCCAGGCCGACGAAGTTCGCCACGGTGACCGGCGTCTTCTCCGGCTCGAGCTGCAGCAGGATCAGGCCCTTGCTGGTACGGACTTCCGCGTACAGACCATCAGGGTACCTGGCCGCATCCTGTCCGACTGAGGCTTTCGCACCCGCGCCAAGCGTCGAGAACGCGAGGGCCATGCCGAATCCGGCCGCGCGCCGCCAATGCATGTCGGTCTCCTTTTGCCGCAAGAGAATCTCGCGGCCGCTGAAACGAAGTCAGGTCCGATCGGCCGTTGCCGCCGTCTCGAGGCGTCCTGCCGGCACCGGCACGGGCGCCGCCGTGCGCATCAGGAATCCGTTGGCCGCCACGCGGCCGACGACAAGCCCGATCGCCGCCGCGTAGGCGCCGATCATGTCGAAGACGCCGACGGCGAAGAGCATCGCGGCGACCAGGCCGCCAACTTCGACCGCCGTGGCCGCGGTCACGAGCCTCGTGCGGTGCTGCCGGATCAGCCGCGCCCGCTGGAACGACAGGATGTACTCGAGCCAGGGCAGCAGCAGGAGCAGCCGGGATGAGCCGATCGCGACGGTCGAAAGGCGGGCGCCGAGGCCCGCCACGCGATCGAACCACAGGTGTCCGAGCGGCGTCAGCATCATGAGGGCGAACACGGCTGACGCCGAGAGGCCCAGCATGGCGCCGACGCGCCGCACCTCCGGTTCGTGCTCCCGGTTTCCGCCGACCATCGCGACGCCGACTTCCTGGTAGCCCACCCCGCCGCTCCGGAACACGAACGCGAGCGCGCTCACGACGGGCCAGACGGCCAGCGACTCGATCGGCGCGCGGCTCCGGCCGAGGCCGAAGATCACGAGCGGTCCGAGCGCCAGTGAGAGCACGGAGGTCAGCGCGAGCGGATAGTAGAACTCCGCGATGTCCTTCATGGAAAGGAGCGTGCCGGGCTGCCGATCGGCGGAGGCCAGCAGGGACGCGACCACGTGCCGTGCCATCCAGCGGCTCGCGGCCGCCTCCATCACGACGCCGGTCGCGAGCGCGGCGGCACCGATGCAGGCGCCCGGGAGCCGGGTCGTCAGCGCCAGGCCCGCGGCGGTGGCCGACATCGACACGAGGCGCACCACGGTTCCGTAGGCGACGCGCCTCGTCAGGTGCTGGCGCACGAGCAGGCCCTGGTAGAACCGGCGATATCCGATCGCGGCGGGCCAGGGAATCAGGATGACGGTGGCCGCGTGCGCCAGCCGGGACACCTCGCGGGGCAGGCCGATGATCGACTCGGCCAGCAGCGAGAACACGGGCGGGAGCACACCGACGCAGAGCCCTGCCGTCATCAGGGCGTTCAGGCCGTAGGTGAACCGGCGGAGGGCGAGGAACGAGGCCCGATCGCGAACGAGCGTATTCGACGCCGTCAGCAGCATCATGATCGGCGACTCGGCGAACCAGGCCAGCGAGAACGCCACGCCGTAGGCCGCGAGGTTGTACTCGAGGTCGGGGAGCCGCGCCACGATGGCCGAGATGTAGGGGCCTTCGACGGCCATCATCAGCCACGTCGCGGCAAGCGGGATCCAGAACGCCAGGATCGTCCGGACCGGGAGTGCCGCGGGTTCGTCGTGGAGTGTGTTCAACAGGGCGCTCGCTCGGGGCGGCAGACAGACCCCCAAGTATAATCAACCTGACGTTATGCCCTTCCGGATCGGCAGGCGGGCGGGGGAGTCGCTTCGCGGCGCGGGCGCACTCGGCAGCGTGGGCCTGGCCTTCGTCCTCGCGCTCGTCATCGGCGCCTGGTTCGGAAGCGTTCTCGACCGCTGGGCCGGCACGAGCCCGCTCTTCTTCATCCTGTTCTTCTTCTTCGGCGTGGCCGCCGGCATCCTGAACGTGTATCGGACCGTTTCAAGTGCGATGGGACCCAGAAGGCCAACGCCGGACGGCAAGGCGCCGACTGCCGCGAAAGGAAACGCCGGATCCGGTTCGAACGACTCGACCGTCGATCGTGAAGAGCGAGGGAGCGGCCGATGAGCCCGGCCGACGGCAGGACGCCAGACGAGTCTTATCTCCGCCGGATCGAACGCGATTCGCTCATCGCGTGCGCCGCACTGACGCTCATTGCCATTCCCCTCGGCGGATTCAGGCCGGACGCACCGCTCGGCATACTGGCTGGAACGGCGCTGATGGCGTACAGCTACCGGTCGATCCGCGGCGGGGTCGTCGCCATCACGGCGCGCGCCAGAGAGTCGGCGACCGGGGAGGCCGCCGCGGGCGGCGACCGCGTGAGGAGAGTGGCGTGGGCGCTCGCGAAGTTCATCGCGCGTTACGGGGTGCTGGCGCTCTCGGCGTGGGTGATCCTGGTTCCGCTGCGAGCCAGCCCGCTCTCGGTGTTTGTGGGCGTCTCCGTCCCGGTGTTCGCTGTCGCGGCCGAGGCCTTCCGAGCGCTTCGATCGGCGCGAGGCTGACGGCCTACTCTTCGGCCGGTTGATCCGCCGGGCGTTCGATCGATTTCGACGCGTTCCGCGTAATCGCCACCCCCGAGAGAATCGCGCCCGCCCCGATCACCTTGGCCCACGTGATCGGCTCGCCGAGCATCAGCGCGGCAATCGACATGCCGATGACCGGCGTGATGTTCGAGTAGACCGATGTGCGGAGATTTCCGATCCGCTGGACTCCCGTGTACCAGATCAAGTACGCGATGTTGAGCGCGAAAATCGACGAGAAGAGGAATGCCCCCCACGCCCAGGCGGGAACCTGGCCCCAGGCCAGGCTGCGCAGCTCGGGAATGCCCGTCGGCGCCAGCAGGATGGTGCCGCCCGCCATGGTGATACCCGTGACGACCAGCGCGGAGTGCTTTGCGAGGAGCGGCCGGGCCCCGACGGTGTAGACGGTCCAGCACGCCACGGCGCCTAGCGTCAGCAGGTCGCCGGCAATCGAATCCCCGCCGAAATGGGCGCCCCGGCCGAAGACGAGAAAGACCCCGAACACCGAGAGCAGCACGCCGATCCACTGGCCGCGCGGCACGCGTTCGTGGCCCGCCATCGCGCTCGCGATCGTGACCGAGACCGGCGAGCAGCCGAGGATGAGCGAGCTGTTCGACGCCGAGGTCCGCGCCAGGCCGCCCAGGAAGCACAACTGGTAGATGCAGTGGCCGATGACCGCCAGGCCGGCGAGCGCGAACCAGTCTCGCCGGCTGAACCTCGGCCAGCCGGTGACGGCGATCGCGGCGAGGAAGACCGCTGAACTGAGCACCAGCCGCATCGAGTTGTACGCGAGCGGCGGGATTTCGGTGAGCGCCGCCTTGACGATGGAGAAGTTGGCGCCCCAGATGAGGACCATCAGGAGCAGCAGGCCATCGATCGGCGCCAGGCGCGGATGTCGACGCACGGCGGATCTGGACTCGAGCCAACCGGGGCCGCCGGCCCGCCCACACTCGCGCGGGCAGGCCCGGGCGGGCCTCCGGTCCAATGCGATCGGCTACGACCCGAACGGCGGGAGGAAGAACAGGATGAGCGCGATCAGCAGCACGTAGATCACGAGCGACTCGATCAGGACGAGGCCCAGGATCAGGTTGCCGCGGATGTCATTGGTCGCCGCGGGGTTCCGCGCGATGCCCTCGACCGCCGCGCTCAAGCCGCGCGCCTGGGCGAGCGCCCCGAACGCCGCCGCAATGGCCAGCGCGAATCCGGCCGTGATGATCGACCAGCGGACCACCTCGTTCCTGGTCGACTCGGCAAGGGGCGCCTTGTCGCCCTGGGCGAGGACCGGGCTCAACAACCCGAAGGCGACAACGAACAACACCAGCATCAGTGCAAAACGCTTCTTCACGTCCAAAGCCTCCTCATTGAAGATCCACGACTCTTCAGGCCGCCGCACCCTCGGCATGCCGCACCGTCTCCGTGCCCGTGCTCCTCTTCGTGCCCGTGCTCCGCCGCCACCGCGCCCCCCAGGTAAATCGTCGTCAGCATGACGAAGATGAACGCCTGGAGCGTCGCCGTGATGATCCCGAGGAACATCATCGGCAGCGGCACCAGGAAGGGCACGATGCTGAACAGGATCAGGATGACCAGTTCCTCGCCGAAGATGTTGCCGAAGAGCCGGAGCGACAGCGACAGCACGCGCGAGAAATGGCTGATGATCTCGATCGGGAGCATGATGGGCGCGATGAAGATCGGCGCGCCCGGCGGCGCGGCAAAGTGCTTCAGATACGCGAGCAGCCCCTGTTCCTTCACGCCCTGGATGTGGTAGTAGACCCACACGGTCAACGCGCACCCGAGCGTCACGTTGATGCTCGTCGTCGGCGCCATGAGGCCGGGGATGAGCCCCATCAGGTTCGAGACGAGGATGAAGAACCCGATCGTGCCGACAAGCGACAGGTAGTTCCGGCCCTTCGGTCCGATGATGTCCTCGAGCAGGCCGCCGAGCGCGCCGACGAGATCCTCGAAAATCACCTGCAACGTTCCGGGCTTCTCGACGCTCAAGCGCGATCGGAGAATGAAGGCCAGCACCGACAGCACGACGACGACCAGGTACACCATCACGATGTAGTTCGGGATCGCCTCGGCGCCAGGCTTCACCTGAATGCCGAGCAGGGAGAGCAGGCGGGCGACGAGCGACCCGAAGAGCGCGTTGGCCCCCTGGACGATCCACAACTGGTGTTCGAGCTTCTCCATAGTCGTGACGGACCGGCAACGCAGCACAGGCGACCGATCGGGTCGTGCCGCTCTCAGGCGCTCACGCGGCACGCACCGCCGGGTCGCGGCGCCCTCGGCACGCGCGCGACGGGGGCGTGCAAAGGAATAAGGATATCGTAGCGGGCTGCGGCCAGTAAAGAACGCGTTTCGGCGCGCCGCGAAGCGAGAATCGCGCGCTCACGTCCTGGACCGGGCGGCCAAGCAATGGGCGACCGGGTCTTCAGCGGCCGCTCCCCGGCGGCGCGCCCCGGAATTCAAAGCAACCCGGGGTCGCGAGAATCCGCCCGCTGCCCGCGAAGAAGAGGCTCGAAGGCACGAGTGGCCCCGCCGCGGTGAACTTCACGACCCTGATCTTCTCGCCGTCGCCGTCGTAGACGTAGGTGACGCCGCTCGAGAGCACGACCCACAGGCTGCCGGTGCGATCGACGGCCGCCGTCTGGACGTGCGACACCACGAAAGGCAGCTCACGCTCGCGGCCGACCTGGCGCATGGGCCACACGGTCGGCAGCGCCGCGATGTACGGATCCACTTCGAGTCCCTCCACGTGTCGTTCGAAGAGCAGCGTACCTGCCTGATCGTACTTCCGGAAGATGAGCCGGCCTCCGTGGAACACGAAGTAGAACCCGCCGAGAGGATTGACGAGGGGAAGCCCGGAGTTGAGCGCCAGATGGAGGTCGGGCTCACGCTCGTGCCCGGTTGTTCGCAACAAGCCGATCGACCGGATCGGCGTGCCATCGAGCGCGTACTCGGTGAAGAGCCCGCCAGTCTCCGGCTGGCTCATGAAGATCGATCGGCCGAGGAACTGAAGCGAACCCGCGCCGTTCAGGACGCGCTCGCCCAGCGTGACCCGCGGCTGCGCGCGGCCGGGCAGCGTAAACCCGCCGATCTGGCTCCCGCCCGGCGCGAAGATCTGCACGCGTTCGACGCCGCCCGGCGCGTCCGCGACGGCGAAGTTCCCTCCCGGCTCGAGCGCGAAGGCTGTCGGGTCGAGCAGCCGGCCCGGCTCCTGGCCGATCTCCACCAGCTTCCACGTCGTCGTCATGGCGCTGTCGACGCCGAAGATGGCGTGAGCGCGGCGATCGAAGACGAAGTACTGGCCGCTCTTCGCCTGTTGGAAACTGGCCGCCTGCCGGTACACGCCGGCAAGATGCGGCGGCAGGCCGCCGACCGATCGCAGGATCTCGATGGGCCGCGCGCCGGGCAGCGAGGCCGCGATCGACGCGACGAGCCAGGCGACGACTGCCACCGGCAGCTTGCACCGCATGGAGATTCTCCGGGGGCTCGGTCGGATCCTGGTCGCGCCAGCCTATTGGCCGTTCTCCGTTGGCCGCCAGCCTGCCCTGAGCGAGGTCGAAGGGCCCCTTGCCCTTAGTACTTGGACACCGTGCGGATCGCGTCGAGCAGGTTCGACGCGTTCGGGAGAATGACTTCCTCGAGGTCCGGGCTGTAGGCCACCGGGGTGTCCAGGGCCGCCACGCGGATGATGGGCGCGTCGAGCTCGCCGAACAGGTCCTGCGCGATCCGCGCCGCGATCTCGGCGCCGAACCCGCACGTCAGCTGATCCTCGTGCGCCACGATGACGCGGTTGGTACGACTGACGATCTCCGAGATGCCGTTCCAGTCGAAGGGAACGATGGTGCGCAGGTCCATCACCGCGACGCTCACCCCGTCCTTCTCGGCCTGCTGGGCGGCAAGAAGGGCGCGCTGCACGAGGGCGCCCCACGTGATGATGACCAGGTCGGAGCCGTCGCGCCTCAACGCCGCGCGTCCGAACGGGACCATGTAGTCGGGGCCCGGATACTCCCCCTTATTGTAGGTCTGGCGGTAGAGGTGCTTGTGCTCCAGGAACATCACCGGATCGTCGCATCGGATCGCGGTGCGGAGCAGCCCGGCGGCGTCCTGCGCATTGGACGGGAAGGCGATGCGGATGCCCGGGCAATGCGCGAAGATGCTCTCTCCCGACTGGCTGTGGTACGGCGCGCCGCCCCGCAGGTAGCCGCCGATGGGCACGCGCACGACCATCGGGCACGACCAGTTGTTGCCCGAGCGGTACCGCATCATCGACATCTCGTCGCGCAGCTGCTGCATCGCCGGCCAGATGTAATCGAAGAACT
This sequence comes from uncultured Acidobacteriota bacterium, assembly GCA_963695795.1. GTDB lineage: Bacteria > Acidobacteriota > Vicinamibacteria > Vicinamibacterales > JAKQTR01 > CAVOHU01. Next base: position 237,518 of record CAVOHU010000009.1, read on the forward strand.
GGATCTCGACGACGGGCTTCAGGCCGCGGACGGCCATGCCCACGGCGCGCCCGATGATGTTGGCTTCGGCGAGCGGCGAGTTGAAGACGCGATCGCTTCCGAATGCGCGCTGCAGCCCGTGGGTCACCTTGAAGACGCCGCCCTTGCCGGACACCTGTTCGAGATGGTCGGAACGGCTGCAGTCGGCGACGTCCTCGCCGAAGACGATGATCCGAGGATCGCGCGCGAGCTCGTCCCGGAGCGTCCGGTTGATGGCGGCCACCATCGTGTCGGGCTTGCCGTCGGGCCGCGGTTCGGTCGCAAACGCCTCGGAGCCCGGATCGACGTCAGGCGAGTAGACCCAGAGCGCGGCCGTCTCGCGTGCGGGCTTCGGCGCCTTCAGCGCGCGCCCAGCCGCCTCGTTCACCTCGCGCTCGACCTCCGCGTTGATCGCCTCGATGTCCTTCTCCGTGGCGTGGCGGGATGCTTGCAGCTGCCGGGCCAGCTTCCTCACCGGATCGCGCCGCGCCTCTTCCTCCCGCTCCTCGGCCGTCTTGTAGAGGCGCTCATCGTCGGAGAGCGAGTGCGAGTAGGGCCGGATGACCGTGGCATGCACCAGCGCCGGACCACGACGGGCCCGGGCGTAGGCGACGGCCCGGCTCATCGCCTGGTAACTCTCCGCGAGCTCCGTTCCGTCGCACGCGGTCACGAACAGCCCGGGAAACGAACGAACCAGCTCGCTGATGCTGCCGCCCGCGGTCTGGATTTCAACCGGTACGGAGATCGCCCAGCCGTTGTCCTCCACGAGGAACACGACCGGCAGGGCACGGGTGCAGGCGGTGTTCAGCGACTCCCAGAACTCGCCTTCGCTGGTCGTTCCATCGCCGACCGACACGTAGACGACCTCGTCGCGGCGGTACCGCGACTCGCGATCGGCAATCGCCGCGATCCGGTCGTAGAGGATACCGGCCTCGGCGGAACCGACGGCCTGCAGGCACTGCGATCCTGTCGGGCTCGCCTGCGACACGATGTTCAGCGGCCGGTTGCCCCAGTGCGACGGCATCTGCCGGCCGCCCGATGCCGGGTCAGAGGCGGCGCCGACGGCCTGCAGGAACATCTCGTAGGGCGTCACGCCGAGGACGAGGCAGAGCGCGCGGTCGCGATAGTAGGGATAGAACCAGTCGTAGGCGGGCCGGAGCGCCAGGCCCGCGGCCGTGAGAATCGCCTCGTGCCCGGCGCCGCTGATCTGAAAGAAGATCTGGCTCTGGTTCTTGAGCTGGATCTCCTTGTCGTCGATCTTCCGGGACAGGTACATCACCCGGTAGGCCTTCAGCAGCGCTTCGGGGCCGAGCGTCTCGACGCTGTCGAGTGTGGCCGGCGGGTCGGCGTGTTGCAGCATGGAGTCTTATCGAAAAGTATACCATTGCGGTACGGGTGCTATAATCGCGCGTCCTCCGGCCCGGCGCCCGCTCCGGCTACAATCTGATCGCGGCGTGACGAATCCGCGTTTCTAGAGTCCAACGATGCCACACGACACTGTCCGGCACTATCGGTGGGACGAAATCGCCCTCGAGAAAGTCACCGAGATGATCTCGCGCAAGCTCGTGACCGGCGAGCGCGAGATGATCGCCCAGATCTACCTCAAGAAGGGCGCCATCGTGCCGACCCACGCGCACGAGAGCGAGCAGATGACCTACATTCTCCAGGGCGCCCTCAAGTTCCTCGTCAACGGCGAGGAGATGACCGTGCGCGAAGGCGAGGTGCTGCACATCCCCTCGTTCGTGCCGCACCAGGCCGAGGCCGTCGACGACACGTTCGAGCTGGACGTGTTCAGCCCGATTCGGCTCGACTGGCTCAACAAGACGGACGACTACTTCAGGAAGTGAGGGACGCGCCCCGGGGCCTCTGGCGCCGGTGGGGCGAGCGGGGAGTCACGAACATGGAGACTGGACTCAAAGGGAAGATCGCGCTCGTGTGCGCGGCAAGCCAGGGTCTCGGCAAGGCGTCGGCGCTCGGGCTGGCCGCCGAGGGCGCGCGCGTCGCGATTTGCGCCCGCAACATGTCGAAGCTGGAGGCGACCGCCGCCGAGATCCAGGCCGCGACCGGATCGGAGGTGCTGGCCATCGCAGCCGACCTCAGCCGGCGGGCCGATATCACGCGGCTCGTCCACCAGACGGTGAAGCACTTCGGCGGACTCGACATCCTGGTGACCAACTCCGGGGGCCCGAAGGCCGGCCTCTCGAGCGCGCTCACCGAGTCGGACTGGCGCGAGGCGATCGACCTCGTCCTGATGAGCGCGGTGCTGCTCTGTGCCGAGGCCGTGCCGCACATGCGCAAGCGCGGCGGCGGGCGCATCATCCAGATCACGTCCATCTCGACCAAGCAGCCGATCGCGGGGCTGGTGCTCTCGAACGCGCTGCGGCCCGCCGTCGTCGGCCTCTCCAAGACGCTGGCAAACGAGCTCGCGCGCGACGGGATCCTCGTGAACTGCGTGGCGCCGGGCTACACGCGAACCGACCGCGTGATCGAGCTGGCCGAGGCGACGGCCAAACGCGAGGGCGTGCCGCTCGAGACGGTCGAGAAGCGCACGGTTCAGAACATCCCGCTCGGACGGATGGCCGAACCTTCGGAGCTCGGGGACATGGTCGTCTTCCTCGCTTCGGATCGCGGCAGCTACGTGACCGGAACGACGATCCAGGTGGACGGCGGATATGTGAAAGGGCTCATGTAAGTTTCAGGGTACAGGTACAGGTACAGGGTACAGGTCAGAGGGTGCACGCAGAGCGCGACTGAACTTTCGCACTCACGGAAAATGCCGAGTCGCTCTTCCGCGCGTGGCGGGCACGTGCTTCACTCTGTAACCTGTCAATGGATCCACCTGTCCGGCGGCTGCTCTCCGCGGCCGCCCTTGTGGATCTCGAATTTCCGTCGCATCCGCGCCATCCGCCACTTCGACCATCGATACCGCAGCTCGACGAGCGGGTGCCCGCGGCCGGTCTTCAGATACAGGTATCCCACCACCAGGCCGCCGAGATGCGCCGCGTGGGCCACGCCGCCGCTCGAACCGCTGATCGACGAGAGCAGGGAAATCGCGCCGATGATCATCACGAAGTATTTGGCCGGCACCGGGAAGAGCATGTAGAGGTAGATCGGCCGGTCGGGAAAGTAGAGGCCGTAGGCGAGCAGGAGGCCGTAGATCGCCCCTGAGGCGCCGATTGTGACCGAGACATACATCGCGTCGGCGAAATCGACGGGCAGGAGCGAGAGCAGGATCGTCGTGGCCGCGGCGCCGAGGCCGGCCACGAAGTAGTACCGCACGAAGAACCGCGTGCCCCACATCCGCTCGAGCTCGACGCCGAACATCCACAGCGCGAGCATGTTGAAGAGCAGGTGCAGGAGGCTGCCGTGCAGGAAGAGGTAGGTCACGACCTGCCACAGCCACAGCCGCTGCACGATTGCCGCCGGGATCAGCCCGAGTGGAATCTCGATTGAGGGCGCGAGGAGCGTCACGAGGTACGCGCCCACATTCGCGAAGATGAGCGCCCGGACGGCAGGCGTCATGCCCCCGGGGCCCAACGAATAGGTCATCGAGGATGGATACCTCGTTGCCATGAACTCTCCTCCCGGGCCGCCCGACGCGACGCCCGGGCACGATGATTCCGCCCGGACTAGCGAAGGGGATCACGTGCCGAACCGGTCGGTCCCCAAATCGACGGCATAGCCCTCCCCGGTTCGAGGCAGCGGAATCGAGCAGACAGCCGCCAGGAGCGGAAGCGCGGCCATGATCGTCAGCGCCTTCGCCACGCCGATTGAATCGGCCATCCAGCCGACCAGCGGCGCGGCCAGCCCGCCGGTGCCCCACGCCACCCCCATCATCAACGATGATACCGTTGCCGCGCTGACCGGCGCGATGCTATGTGCGAAGGTGATGTTGACGGGGAGCGTCGACTGCAGGCACACGCCGCCCACCGCCAGGAGGAGCAGGAACGGCCACCCCGACATCGCCGGCGCCAGCGCCAGGAACGGCACCGACAGGACGAGCGACCACGCGATCACCCGCTTCGGCCCGATCCGGTCGGCCAGCGGTCCGCCGATGAGCCCTCCGACGCTGCTCGAGAACAGGTAGAGCGAAGCCGCCGCGCCCGCCGCGCCGACGCTCCACCCCCGGCCGGTCAGGAGCACCGGAACGAAGGTGCCGAAGCTCATCGAGGTCAAGGTCCGAATGACGACGATCAAGTAAAGGAAGAAGAGCGGCCGGGCGAAGGGGCGCAGGGCGCCGAGCCCGATCTTTGTCCCGTGGCCGAGCGGCGCCATTGCGGGAAGCCGAAGCGAGTAGCTCGCCAGGATGATGAGGCCGGGGATCGCGAGTACCGGCGTCCAGGACAGTCCGGCGTGCTCGACGATCGGCGCGAAGAGCGCAGGAGCGAGCGCGAAGCCAATCGAGCCGGCCGTGATGTGGAGCGCCATCGCGAGCCCGCGCGAGGAACCGCCAAGCCGCTGCACGAGCCCGGCCGCGGTCGGATGGTAGGCGGCGCCGCCGAGCCCGCCGATCATCAGGATCGCGCCGAGCGCCGGCGTCGACCACGCGAGCCCGATCAGGCTCATGCCGATGACCGACGTGATCGATCCCGCCACGAGCAGCGTTCGAGGCCGCCACCGGTCGGCGATGCTGCCGAAGACGATTTGCGAAACCGAGGCGGCGAGCTGGTAGGCCATTGCGAGCGCGCCGGCGGCTGCCAGCGACAGCCCGAGCCGCGGGATGAGCAACGGCAGGAGCGGCGCGTACAGGTTGCTGTACGCGTCGGACACGCCATGGCCGCTCGCCAGGCGCAAGACCGTTGGATGGATCTTCACAGGGGCCATCACTCCCCGGGGCGGCCCCGGAACCGCGAGATCCGGGAGGTGACGAGGCGACGGGCTTCGAGGAACTCGTCGATGTGGAGCAGCCTGGCCGCGACGTCGAGGATCAGAAGCCCGGCCAGAATGGCGCCGCCGACCTGGAGAAGGCGGATGCCCAGGGTCAAGGACTCGAACGACCGCGCGATGAAGGTGCTCACTCCCCAGGCGACAAGCGTCATCGCGAGCGAGGCCACCGTGATCTTGGCGAGCGCCGTCGCGATGCGATGGCCGTCGAGGCCGCCGAGGCGGCGCCGCAGGTAGACGAGCAGCACCGCCGCGTTGAACATGGCGGCGATGGCGGTCCCGAGCGCCAGCCCGCGGAAGCCCAGCACCTTGACCAGCGTGATGTTCAGGACGATGTTCACCGCCATGGTCGCGATCGACACCGCCACGGGCGTGCGGCTGTTGCGGAGCGCGTAAAAGGACGGCACCGCGATCTTGACGACCGAGTAGCCGACCAGCCCCGGTGCGTAGTAGATGAGTGCCGCGGCGGTGGCATCCGTGTGGGCCGCGGTGAAGTTCCCGTGCTGGAAGATGAGCGCGATGATCGGTGAGGCGAGAGCGACCAGGCCGAAGGTGGCCGGCACGTTGAGCATCAGCATCAGGCGCAGTCCGTTCGACACCGTGCCGCGCAGCTCGACCAGGTCATCGCGCGCCGCCTGCAGGCTGATCGACGGCAGCACGGCCGTCGCGATCGACACGCCGAAGAGGCCGATCGGCATGTACATCACGCGGAACGCATAGTTGAGCGCCGAGACCGCGCCCGTACCCTCGTCGGTCGCGAGAATCGTGTTGATGAACACGTTGACCTGCACCGCCGCGAGACCGACGACCCCCGGCCCCATCAACAGCAGCACCTGGCGCAGTCCCTCGTCGCGAAAGTCCACGATCCGCTGGTAGCGGAAGCCCTCGCGTCGAAGCGAGGGCCACTGCGCGGCCACCTGGCCCAGGCCTCCCGCCACGACGCCGATCGCCGGCGCCATGATCATCGGGAGCCCGAGCCTCGGCATCAGGAAGACCAGGCCTACCGTGCACAGGATCGCCCAGACGTTGAAGAGCGCCGGCGCGATGGCGGGCACGAAGAACTTGTGCAGCGAGTTGAGCATGCCCATCAGCGCCGCGGCGACCGCCACCAGCGTGAGGAAGGGGAACATGACGCGCGTCAGCGTGACCGTCAGCTCGATCTTCCCCGGCACACGAGCGTAGGCACTGGCGTACCAGTGCGAAATCGGTCCCGCAAACAGCATGCCCGCGATCACGATCGCGCCCGTCGACAGGATAAGCGCGTTGATGACGAGGTTGCCAAGGCGCCACGCGGATTCGCGGCCCTCGTGCGTGAGCCGCCGGGTGAAGGACGGCACGAACGCGGCGCTCATCGCGCCTTCCGCGAACAGATCACGGACGAGATTCGGGATGCGGAACGCCACGTTGAACGCGTCCGCCTGGTCCCCGGCGCCGAAGAGAAACGCCATCACCTGGTCCCTGACGAGACCGAGGATCCGGCTGGCCATCGTCGCGATGCCGATGAGTCCTGCCGAACGGGCGAGATGCGGGGTGAACGGCTGATCGGGTTTGGTGGCGAGCGGCTGGACAGACGCCATCGGTATGGCCGCCAGCGTAACACAGAGCGTCAGGAAGGGTCGTCGGGGTAGACCAGGTGGTCTACCCCGCGACAAAAGAAAACGGGCACCGACTCGCCAGCAGGTGCCCGTTCATTGAGGAGGATGGACCGATTGTTTTCGGTGCCGTCTACCCGATTTGACGAGAGTCGACCGCCAATAGTTTGGTTGCCGCTCATCGCCCGATGCCGACGCCTGAAAGCACTCCGAGGGACCCTCAACGGTCGCGCCAAGGTGCGCCATGTCGCGCCAGCTCACGATTGTCGCTTCCTGGCGCATCTTGGCGCTTGTTGGGTCGTGTCGTTTCAGAGACACTCGCGGCAAGGGACTGACCGGCTGAGGGTTCTCGTTATGGCATTTAACCGAAAACGATGACCCCTGCTTTGGGGAGGTGGCTGATGAATCTGGTTGAGGCGGCGGTGATGATGGAACGGTTGCAGCGGCGCGCGGCGACACCCGACGAGTTCGATGCGCTTCAGGCGGCACGAGACGCGCTGCTCACGATCGTCTCGGAAGGGTACTTCACGATTGCAGCCCGACTCCGGGGCGAGAGTTTCCCGCTGGCGCCTCATCACGGCGCCGGTCAGAGCGGGATCGCCCCGGTCAACATGCTCGACTAGTCGGTCCGCGTTCCGCCGACGGGCGCGGACTCACCGGACGCCTTCGAGCACCTTCTGAACGACCTGGCGGACGCGGTTGCCGTCGACGGCGAGTGCGGCGACCCGCGGCATCAGCGACTTCATGACCTTCCCGAGATCCTTCACCGAGGTCGCGCCGGTTTCCGCGATCACCTCCCGCACGATCGTCTCGAGCGCCGAATCGTCGACGGGCGGCGGCAGGAACTCCTCGAGCACGCGCAGCTCGGCCGTCTCCTTCTCCACGAGATCCATCCGGCCGCCCTGGCGGAACTGATCGATCGACTCGCGCCGCTGCTTGGCAGAGGTCGTGAGCACCTGGAGCGATTCGGCGGCTTCGAGCGCCCGGCCCTTCTCGACCTCCTTGTTCATCAGCGCCGCCTTGAGCATGCGCAGCGCCGCAAGCCTGGTCTGATCGTGGGCCTTCATGGCCTGCGCGATGAGGGATCCGACATCGTTGATCATGGACATGAGCGTGCCTGCCTTCGTGGTCCCGCGCGGGGCTGATTAGTGGTCCTGGGCCGCGTCGCCCAGGGTGACGTGCCACCGATCGGTGTGAGCGTAGAAGTCGGATGGCACCGGGATCGCGTTGATCTTCGCGGCGAGCTCCATCGGGGATTTCACCGCGAAGTATCCCGATCGGCGCATGATGCGCCTGAACTCCTGGTGCATGCAGTAGGCGCGGATCTTGTCCGAATCCGCCGCGCGCGCCGCACGATCCACCCAGCGGAGAATCGTCTTCATCCCCGATTCGTCGTCGGGATCGGCGAGAAAGTCCACCAGGAGCGTCACGCGCCCCAACGGCTCGCGGACGTGCCGGTACACGGCGTATCCGGTGAACTCGTCGCCGCGCCTCAGCCCGACGGTCGTGTACCGCACGTGCGGCGGATCGACGAACCGCCAGTTGAGGTACGCCGCGTCGCGCCGGACGGCGAAGTCGAACCTGGTCGCGACTCGCTGCCAGAGGTCGTTGAATCCCGGGCCGAAGCTGGCGATGGGCACGACTTCCGCCCGGAGCGGCCGCGAGCGGGCGAGGAGGCGCACGATCGGCAATGTGACCGCCGACACGAGCCGGTTGAGGGGAACGGGCCAGTTGCTTCGCCGGAACGCGCGCCGCGAGAGCGGCTTGACCAGGCAGGGAACGGGGCCTGGACGGGGGAGCCGGCTCTTCTCGAAGAGGCGGATCGACGATTCGGACGATCCCAGGCCGAGCGCCGCGCCGACGCTCTGATCCCACGACCGGAAGAGCATCTCGCCCAAGCCCCGGCGCTGGCGTTCCGGGGCGACCATCACCTCGATGCCCCACGACGCGGCGACCTGCCGCCCGCCGAGGGCGAGCGCCACCGGCATGGTGGCGAGCTGCCCGACGAGGGTGGGGCCCTCGCGCGCGACCCAGATCGTCGGATCGCCCGACGGGTTGTTCGGGTTGCGCCGGTACAGCCACTCCCAGATCAGGCGCTGTTCTTCGGCGGCATCGTGCCCGAACACCCGCCGGTACAAGGCGCTCGCCGCGCGGGAATCATCGGCACGATAGAGCTCGATCGATGCCATGTGGGTGGCTGGCTGTCCTTCCAGGTCGCAGCCGAGACGGCGGCGAAGTGACTGAAGTGATTTCGGAGACGGCGGATACGCCATCAGCCCGGCGGGCGCGTCGGCGCCCCCGGACCGCCGCCCCCGGGCGGCTTTGGCGGAACCGGCACGACCTGCCCGGGTCGAGTCGCGGCGCCGGGGAACGTCGGCACGAGCGGCGGGGACGTGGTCTGCTGCGCCCCGCCCTGCTGCGCATCGGCCGGATCGACTCGCGGCGTTCGACCATCGCCCGCGGGCAGGTTGATGATCTGTCCGTTCGGGCCCACGACGCGCATCTGGAAGGGTCCCTGGTTCTGCTGAGGCGGCGGAGCGTTCAATGGCTCGTCGTCCTGGGCATCCGGATCGTCGATCCCCATCGGGTTGGCGCCGCGGCCGGCGCCCTGCATGCCCTGGTTGCTCGGCGGCCCGCCCGGCACCTGGAATCTCGGGTTGTTCGGCTGGAACTGCGGCGATTGATCGCCGCGCGAAGATTGCGGGAGTCCGGCGGCGGGCTTTGGGGCCGCTGCCATCAGCAGCACCGCCCGGAAGTTCGACGTGTTCGGGATCGGTGTGGTCCGTGCGACGGCCATGTATCCGGATCCGGACCTGAGCAGCGTCGACAACGCGCTCGCCTCCGGAACGTCGACGAGATTCAGCGTGACGAGGCTCTCCGGCATCCGGTCCCGATTCGGGATCTTCGTCTGGCCGACCCGCTCCCATTCCGCGAGGATCTGGCGGAGGGAGACATTGTGGGCCACCAGCGTCGCGCGCCCGCCGTCGAGCGTCAGCTTCAGGTCCTGAGCCGAGGAAATCGCCGGAAGGACGAGCAACGCCGCAAGCGCGATGCCGCATACTCGAATCGACGTGCGCATCATAAGAATCCCCCGGCTCAAGTATACGACCGTCGGGGATCTGGTGGAAAGGCCGGTTTGGCTAAGGCTCCTGTGACTGGGCGCGCGCGTATTCGATGACCGACTCGACGATGCGCTCGAGCGGGACCCGGGGCTCGTAGCCGATCAGCCGCCGGATCTTCGTCAGATCGGGCACGCGGCGCTGCATGTCCTCGAACCCGGCCTCGTAGGCGGCCTCGTAGGGCACTGAGACGATCTCGGATTGGCTCCCGGTCATCTGCCGGATGAGCTCCGCAAGCGCGCGTATCGAGATCTCCTGGTCGTTCCCGATGTTGAGGATTTCGCCGATGGCCCGGGGCTCGGCGGCCAGCCGGACGAGCGCGCCGACGACGTCGCCGACATATCCGAAGCAGCGGCTCTGGGTCCCGTCGCCAAAAACCGTCATCGGACGGTTCGCGAGCGCCTGCCGGACCAAGGTCGGCAGCACCATTCCGTACCGGCCGGTCTGGCGCGGCCCGACCGTGTTGAACAGCCGGACGATGACGACCGGCAGCTTTCGTTCTTTCCAGTAGGCCAGCGCCAGGAACTCGTCGAGTGCCTTGCTGCAGGCGTACGCCCAGCGGTGCTTGGCGGTGGGTCCGAGCGCGAGATCCCCGTCCTCCCTGAACGGCAGGTCGGTGCTCTTGCCGTAGACCTCGGAGGTCGACGCGACCAGCACGAGCTTCTTCTTCTTGTTGGCGTGCTTGAGCACGACCTCCGTGCCGTGCACGTTGGTTTCGATCGTCCGCACCGGCTCCTCGACGATCAGCCGGACGCCGACGGCAGCCGCCAGGTGAAAGACCACGTCGCAGCCGTCTACGAGCTCGGCCAGCACGGGTTCGTTCGTGATCGTGTCGATGATGTAACGGAACGCCGGATGGTGTTTGAGGTGCGCGATGTTCTCGATCGATCCGGTCGAGAGATTGTCGATGACCGAGACCTCGTCGCCGTTGGCGATGAGCGCCTCCGCCAGGTGCGAACCCACGAACCCCGCTCCGCCGGTGATCAACGCGCGCACACGATCCTCCTCTGCGGGTGAAGCGCCTTCATCCGGACGGGCCGACGGCCCGGCCAAGCGCCTCCGCGACCCGGTCGACGTGGTCGTCAGGCATTCCGGGATACAGCGGCAACGAGAACACCTGCGCGCACACGCGGTCGGCCTCCGGACACGCGCCCGGTTCGACGGACTCCATGGCTTTCTGGCGTGGAATGGGCAGGGGATAGTGAATCAGCGTCTCGATCCCTTGAGCCCGCAGCGTCGCCTGCACGCCCTCGCGGTTCGGCGAGAGCACGGGGAACAGGTGGTAGACGTGGCCCGGATCGCGTTCGGGCGGAACCATGATGGCCGCACCCTCGAGCAGGCGCCGATAGCGGGATGCCTTCGCGCGCCTTGCCTCGATCCAGCCACGAAGGAACGGGAGACGGGCCGAGAGAATGGCTGCCTGCAGCTCGTCGAGCCGGCTGTTCACGCCGATCTCGACGTGATGATAGCGGTCGGTCTGGCCGCCGTTTCGAATGCGCCGCATCCTGGCCGCGAGTGTGGCGTCGCCGGCGGTGATCGCGCCGCCGTCACCGAGTGCGCCGAGGTTCTTCGTCGGGTAGAAGCTGTAGGCGGCGGCCTCGCCGAAGCTGCCAACCGGACGCCCCGCGCACGTCGCGAGATGCGCCTGGCAGCAGTCCTCCACGATCAGGAGGTGATGACGGGCCGCGATCGCCGCGAGCGCGGGCATGTCCGCGGCCTGGCCGTAGAGGTGAACCGGCAGCAGCGCCGCCGTCCTCGGCGTCACCGCCGCCTCGACCGCGGCCGGGCTCATCGTGAGGCGCTCCGGATCGAGGTCCGCGAAGACCGGCCGCGCCCCGACCATCATGATCGCGAGCGCCGTGTAGGCGGCGGAGAGCGGCGAGGTGATGACCTCGTCGCCCGGGCCGATCTCGAGCGCGCGAAGGGCGATGGCGATCGCGTCGGTGCCTGTTCCGACGCCGATCGCGTGCGGCGCCCCGGCGGCGGCGGCGAACTCGGTTTCGAACCGCTCGAGCTCCGGGCCGAGGACGTACCAGCCCCGATCGACGACCCGGCGAATCGCCGACTCGACCGCGGGGGCGTCCTCCGCGGGCTTGAGATTCATGAACCGGACCACCGGATCGCTCACAGGCCCGGCTCCTGCGGATGCTCGCCCCCGAGGTAGCGAGAGAGGTGCTGGCGGTAGAAGCTGACGGTTCGCTCGAGGCCTTCCGATCAGTTCGACCTGCGGGCGCCAGCCGACCGCGGCGGAGAGCTTGCTCGAATCCGCGTAGAAGCTGCCGATGTCGATGACCTTCTTCTCGGCCGGCCACTCGACGTACCGCGCGCGCCCCGTGCCGGCCACCTCGAGCAGCAGCGCGACCAGGTCCCGATGGCTGACCGGCTGCTGGCCGCCGACGTTGAAGACCTCGCCATTGCACGCGTCGGACGCCCCCGCCCGCAGGAACGCGTCGGCGGCATCGTCGACGTAGACGAAGTCGCGCAGCTGCGAACCGTCGCCGAAGATCTGGATCTCGCGGTCCTCGACCGCGAGACGGATGAACCACCCGATGAATCCCTGGCGGTTGTGCCGGATGAGCTGCCGCGGGCCGTAGACGTTGGTCAGGCGCAGCGAGCACGCGCGCACGCCGAAGACGTTGTTGTAGACGAGATGGTAGTACTCGCCGGCGACCTTGTTGATGCCGTTGACGTCGGTCGGGCGCACGAGGTGCTGCTCGGTGACGGGCAGGACATCCGGCCTGCCGTAGACCTGGCGCGTGCCGGCGAAGACGATCTTCGCGTCGCGGGTTGTGGCGGCGGCAGGCCTCGAGAATCGTGAGCTGGCTGCGGCAGTTGATCTCGAGATCGGTGTACGGATCGCGCATGCTGTCGATGTGACTCACCTGGCCCGCCAGGTTGAAGATCACCTCCGGCCTGCTGCACGAGGTAGTTCATCGTGCTTTCCTGGCGCACGTCGGCGATGTTCACCCGGACCCGGTCCTCGATGCCGTCGATGTTGAACAGGTTGCCGCCGTAGTCGGGGATGAGCGAGTCGACGAGCAGAACGTCTGGCGCCGAGATCGACGAGCTGCCGCGCCAGGTTGCTGCCGATGAAGCCGAGGCCGCCGGTGATCATCACCGGACGGTTCCGGTAGAACCCGCGGTAGTCCATGTGTTCGCCCCCGGGTCTCAGGTCGAGGACCGGTCCAGCCCCGCGGATGCGGCCGCCTCTCGCATGTGCCGCCGCCGCACCACGAGCGCCCACCACAGCTTCAGCACGTCGATCGCCCGTGCGTCCGATTCGCCGGAAGTTGAAGAACTGCGACTCGCCCGTACGCGCGGTGGTAATGGTGGACAGGCACCTCGGCGATGACGGAACCCGGCGTCCTGGATCTTCTTCATCATCTCGAGGCAGATCACGCCGCTGCTCTTCTCGAGCCGGACTCGCTCGAAGATCGCGCGCCGCATCAGACGGAAGTCGCAGTCCACGTCGCGGACCTTCAGGCCGAAGAGCAGCTTGACGGTGTGGTGATAGAGCCGCCCGATGATGATGCGATGCAGCGGGTCGGATCGGCTGATCTTGTAGCCGTTGACCATGTCCACGCCTTCGCCGAGCCGCTCCCAGAGATCAGTCATCTCCCGCGGATCGTACTGCGCGTCACCATCGGTGTAGAAGATGAAGTCCTTGGTGGCCTGGGCGAATCCGCTGCGGAGCGCGCCGCCGTAGCCGCGGTTGGCCTCATGATGGATGACGCGCACCTGCGGATACAGGCGCGCCAGCTCCTCGGCGATTTCCGGCGTCGCGTCGCGGCTGCCGTCGTTGATGATGAGCACCTCGTGGTCGGGCGTGAGGCGGCCCGCGGCCTGCAGGGCGCGAATCACCAGGCTGGCGATCGTGCCGCTGTCGTTGTAGGCCGGGAAAAAGACGCTCAGGCTCGGCGGGTGCTTCTCTTCCTGCATAGCGAAAGCCCTAACCGTACCACGCCCCTTCGGGGCCCGGCAAGCCGGCGGACGCCGCGGGGCAGCCCGATCGGACTACGGTCCCGATTGCCGCGCTGCCGGCCGGACGCGTCTGCCGTTCCTGATCACGAGCCGCCACGGCATGAACATCGACTCCAGGATGACCCCGTTCGAGAGCTTCGAGCTGCCGACGCGTCGCTCGACGAAGATGATCGGCACCTCGACGATGCGCCCGCCGCGCTTCGCGGTTTCGAACAGCATCTCGACCTGGAAGGCGTAGCCGTCCGACGCCACCCTCTCGAGCGGCACCTCGGCCAGCGCCTCTCGCCTCCAGCAGCGGAACCCGGCCGTGCAATCGTGAACCTGGATTCCGGTGACCCAGCGCACGTAGGCGTTGGCGAAGGAGCTCAGGATGAGCCGGCGCAGCGGCCAGTTCACCACGCTCACGCCGTTGACATACCGCGAACCCAGCACCAGGTCGGCGTTCCCGGCGGCCGCCACCATCGCCGGCAGGTATTTCGGGTCGTGCGACAGGTCGGCGTCCATCTGGCAGATGAGCTCGGCGCCGGTCGCGAGGGCGCGCGTGAACCCGTCGACATACGAGCGCCCGAGACCGCGCTTCCCGGTCCGGTGCAAGACGCTGACGCGCTCCGGGTGGCGCCGCGCCCAGTCCTCGGCGAGCTCGCCCGTTCGATCGGGCGACTGATCGTCGACGACCAGGACCCGGTACTCGGAGTTCGCGATGATGAATTCCAGCAGGACCGGAAGGTTCTCGCGCTCGTTGAAGGTCGGGATGACGATCAAGACATTCATGCCTGCAACCCGATGGATGACCCGCCCGACGGCGCTAGTGCCGGCCCTCGAAGCGAAGCGCCGAGATCTGCTCGGAGATGAGTCCGACGAGAAACACGATGACCGCGAGCATGATGAGCAGCACCGACGAGTTGGTCACGTGCGACTGCCTGACGGCCGTCCATACCGCGTAGCCAGCCCCGGAGGCGAATGCCGCGACGCTCAACGGAAGGAACACGCGAAGCGGACTGAAGATCGTGACAATCCGGAGCACCATGACCAGGAACTTCGCGCCGTCCCTCGCCAGCCGGATCTTCGACGTTCCGGCGCGGGGCTCGGCCTCGACCGGTTCGAACCACACGCTGTAGCCGGCCTTGATGAAGGCGAGCGTCGTCGTCGTCGGGGTCGAAAAGCCGTTGGGCAGCAGGTGAAGGAACTCCCGGAGATGCTCGCTTCTCGCGCACCGGAACCCGGAGGTGAGATCGGGAATGCGCCGGCCGGTCATGTAACCGGCGAGCCGGTTGAGCGCGAGATTGCCCAGCAGCCGCATCCGGGTCGCCTGAGTCGATCTCGATCGCGCCCCGACCACCAGATCGTAGTCGCCGAGCTTCGACACGAGACGCGTCGCATCGGCCGCCCGATGCTGGCCGTCGCCGTCGATGATGAGCACGTGCTCGCCTTCCGCACGGCGGATGCCCGATTTCACCGCCGCTCCGTTCCCCATGTTATAGGGATGGCGAAGGATGGTCGCACCCGCTGAGCGCGCCAGCTCGGATGTCCCGTCGATCGAACCGTCGTCGACGACGAGGATTTCCCGCCAGGGCGCCGCGGCCCGAAGCGCGGACACCAGCGGCCCGATGGCGTTCGCCTCGTTGCAGGCCGGAATCACGATCGACGTCGTCGAGGGATCAGCCACGGATGGTGCCGCGCACTCCTGTTGCTGCTGACGATTCTACCTGTCCAACGAGCCGATCGACCACGGCGTCCCAGGTAATTCCCTGCGCGCGGGTCCAGCCCGCCTCGCCCATCCTCGCCGCGAGCGGCCGGTCGGCGTCCAGTTGACGGATCGCCTGGCCGATCGAGGCCGGGTCGGGATCGCACACGAATCCGTTCACGCCATCTTCGACAAGTTCCAACGGGCCGCCCGAGTCGCGCGCCGTAATGACGGGCTTGCGCGCGAGAAAGCCCTCGAGGGTGACGTAGCCGTAGTCCTCGTCGAAGGGCGGGAAGATCACGCCGAGCGCGCCAGCGTACAACCTCACGAGTTCCTCGTCCTCGACTGTGCCCCTGACTGTCACCCGCCCGGCCACGCCCTCCTCTTCCGCCAGCCGTTCGAGGGAGGCGCGCTGCGTGCCGTCGCCGACCACGAAGAGGCGGAGGCGTGAATCCACGTGGCTCATCGCCCGAACCGCGAGGTCCAGGCGCTTGGCCGGCTCGAGCCGGCTGACGGCCAGCAGATAATTGCCATACGGTCCACCGGTCAGCCGCCCCGCGAGCGCCGGCGGATGGTAGATCGGCTCGGCGTGCAAGCCGTTGAACCTGGCGAGCCGCTCGCTCACGTTCCGGGCGATCGTGAACAGCGCACGGCTCTCCCCGAGCATCTGACGGTCGAGCGACACCAGGCGCTCGCGAAGGCCGACATCGAGATCCGTGTGCTCGAACTCGCCGTACGGTGTGCCGCAGAGCTCGTAGGCCGCGCGGTACTGGTGGAGCAGCCAGGTGACCTTGTTCGGGTGCCTGACGAAGTAGGTGGGGAACTTCGTCGCGACGACGAGATCGATTCGCACGCCGTTGCTCTCGGTCAGATCCAGCATCCGCCAGGCCGCGGCGTGCGAGAGCAGCTGCTCGGGCGGGTACCACTTGAACGGGATCGAGGCCAGCTCGGCCTGGTAGCCTCGGCGCTTCAGCTCATCGACCAGCTGCCGCGTCAGCCGCTCCGCGCCGCCGCTGACAAACGGCACGTGTGCCTCGCACACGAGCACCGTGCGAACTGGCATGTCACTCATCCTGATGGTGGCCCGGACGCCGGCCGGGCAGCCGCGCCGGGTGTCCTACCGTATCACGTCGCAAAGCGGACGTTGATGACATCTCCGTCGAGGACGATGTACTCCTTGCCCTCGAGGCGGACCTCGCCGTGTTCCTTGCAGGCATGCAGGCTGCCGCGCGCGACGAGGTGGTCGTAGGACACGACCTCGGCCCTGATGAATCCGCGCGACAGGTCGGTGTGGATCTCGCCGGCGGCCGCCTGCGCCGGCGTCCCCCTCGGAATCGACCACGCGCGGCACTCGTCTTCGCCCACCGTGAAGAACGAGAGGTAGCCCAGCAGGTCGTAGCTCGCCCGGATGACCCGATCCAGGCCCGACTCTGTCAGCCCGAGATCGGCCAGGAACGCCGCGGCGTCGGCGGGCTCGAGATCGGCAATCTCGAGCTCGATCTTCGCGCACACCGCCACCACGCGCGTCGCGGCGGCGCCGGCCAGAGCGCCGAGGTCGAATCTCGCGAGCGCCTTCTCGACGCCGGCGCCCATCGACGCCTCATCGAGATTGACGACGAGCAGGACAGGCTTGGCAGAGAGGAACTGGAAGCCGCGCAGGCGCTTCCGATCGTCGTCGGCGAGCGCCATCGCCCGGATCGGCGCGCCACGCTCGAGCTCGGCCTGGCAGCGGACGAAGAGCTGCTGCTCGTGCTCCAGCTCGGCTGAGCGCATCTTCTTGAGGTCCTTGTCGAGGCGTTCGAGGCGCTTCTCGACCACCGCGAGATCCGCGAGGATGAGCTCGTCCTCCATGGTTCGCGCGTCGCGTGCCGGGTCGATCGAGCCCGGGGGGTGGGGCACCGCGGGATCGTCGAACGCGCGAAGAACGTGCACGAGCGCGTCCGCGTTGCGATACGGCGCGACGTCGAGCAGCGCCTTGGCGCCGCCTGCCGCGGCCGTCAGCGCGTGGTCGGCGAACTCGACGGTGGCCGGGACGCGCTTCTTCGGGTTGAACATGGCCGTCAGCCGGTCGAGGCGGGGATCGGGAACCCGCGCCACGCCGACGCTCGTCTCGGACCGGCCCGACGTTGCGCGCGCCGGGTCGCGCACGCTCGTCATCAGCTGAAACAGCGTCGTCTTGCCGGCTGAGGCGTATCCGATGAGGGCGGTGCGCAGCATACGAGTCCATCACCTTGCGGGGACGTTTCGTGGGGTACCGAACTGCACATGGTAGCACGCGAGTGCCAGATCTGACGCGTCAGAATATTGGCGAATAGCGAACAAAACACGAAGCAGCAAACTGCGTAAGTCACTGAGCAGTATGATTTTCCGTTGACTTCGAGTCCCCGAATGTCTAACCTGTGGACCGCGGTGGAGCAAAGTGGCAGACGATTACGCCCTTCGTGGGAACGAGCCAGCCAAGATCGACGACAAGGGACGGCTCAAGATCCCGAACGCGTTTCGCGCCCTGGTCGAAGAGCGCTACGGCTCGGAGCTCTTCGTGACGAGCGTCGAAGGGCAGTCCGTCCTCATCTACCCCCTGCCAATCTGGACTGAGATCGAACGCAAGCTCGCGGCGGCGCCGACCACGATGACAGAGCGGATCTGGTTTTCACGAAGGGTCAATTACTACGGAAAATCCGCCTCCATCGACAACCAGGGGCGGGTCCTGATTCACCCGCTCCTGCGTGAATCGGCGGCGATGAACGGCGTCGTCGACGTCTTCGGGCACACGAATTACATCGAGGTGTGGAACCACGAACGCTTCATGAAGGATCTCGACGCGCACCCGTACACCGTCGAGATGGCAAGCGCGTTGTCTGAACTGGGCATTTGAGACGCCATAGGTGCCGGCCCCATGTCCGTTCATGTGCCAGTAATGACCTCGGAGGTTCTCGCCTTCCTTGCCCCTGAGCGCGGGGGTGTCTTCGTGGACTGCACGGTCGGGCTCGGCGGCCACGCCAGAGCGCTTGCGCAGGCTGGGGCCACCCGGCTCGTGGGTCTCGACCGGGACGCGGACGCGCTCGTCCAGGCCCGCGAGACGCTCTCCGAGTGGATCGACCGCGTCGAGCTGATTCACTCCGACTTCCGCCAGCTCCCTCGCATCCTCGACACCTGCGGCATCGGCCTGATCGACGGGGCGGTGGCCGATCTCGGCGCCTCGTCGCTGCAGTTCGACAGGCCGGGCCGCGGCTTCAGCTTCCAGCGTGACGAGCCCCTCGACATGCGGATGGACGCGAGCGCCGGCCCGACGGCCGCGGAGCTGATCGCCACTGCGACCGAGGAAGAACTCGCGAAGGTGATCTTCCAGTTTGGCGAAGAGCGGCGATCGCGCGCCGTCGCGCGCGCGATCGCGAACATGCGGCGCGAGACGCCAATCCGCACCACCGGTCAACTCGCCTCGCTCGTCCGCCGCGCCGTCGGCCGCGGCGCGTTCCGCCGAATTGACCCGGCCACGCGCACGTTCCAGGCGCTGCGGATCTGGGTGAACCGGGAGCTCGAGGGTCTGACGACCTTCGTGCGCGAGGTGTGCGGCCGGCTCCGCGCAGGCGCGCGGCTGGTCATGCTCACGTTCCACTCGCTCGAGGATCGGCCCGTCAAGCACACGTTCCGGGAGCTGGCGCGGGGCGAAGCCCCGTCGTTCCGGCTGCTGACGAAGAAACCGGTCGTGCCGGGCACCGACGAGATCCGGCTGAATCCTCGCGCGCGCAGCGCGAAATTGCGGGCCATCGAACGGCTCGGTTGACGACCATGGCACGAGACCACGCTGCCGGCCTCATCGGGTTTCCCGTCCGGAAGGACGTCCGGACAAGTCTCGGGCGCGAGCTGGAGCGCACGAAGCGCCGCCACATGCGGGAGACCGTGGGGATGCTCGCGTTGCTCGTCGTCATCGTGCTCGTGGTCGTGTGGCAGCACGTCAAGCTGCGCGACTACGACTACAAGAACGCGGCGCTCGCGCAGGAACTGTCGGCTGAACAGGCCGCCACCCGGAAGCTGCAACTCCAGATCGAGACCCTGCAGTCGCCCGGCCGCATCGAGGACATCGCGATTCACAAACTCCACATGGTCGAGCCCTCCGGCGCCGACTCGGTGGTGATCGAGCGGGTGATCAGATCTGCCGCTCCGCCGAAGACCGCCGTCGCGACCCGGCGAGAGGACTGAGGACGACGATGAGCCAGCCAGACGTGCCGCCCTGGCGTTCGACCCTGAGGAAACGCGTCTGGCTGTTGGCGGCCATCGCCACGCTCTGGGCGGCCGGCATCGAGGCGCGCCTCGCGTGGCTGCAGGTGGCGGAACACGATTCACTCGCCGCCCGCGCGACGAGCCAGCGACGGCAGACGGTGCCGGTGCCGGGACAGCGCGGTGAAATCCTCGACCGGCACGGCCGCGTGCTCGCCGTGACCGTCGAGGCCAACACGCTGCGCGCGGTCCCGGGTGAAATCGAGCATCCGGCGAAGACGGCCGAGATGCTGTGCCGCGTGCTCGACGGCTGCACCGACGCGATCCGCGTCCGGATGCAGCAGCAGTTCCAGTCGAAAAAAGGGGAGGTGTATGTCGCCGGCGCGCGCCAGGTGTCCTCCGACCAGGCCCGCCGCATCGACCAGCTCCGGTTGCCGGGCATGACGTTTCTGCCCGAGTTCCGCCGCTACTACCCGAACATGGAGCTCGCCGCCCATCTGCTCGGCTGGGTGGGCGTCGAGGGCGTCGGCCTGGCGGGGGTCGAGCTCGCCTACGACAGCCGGATCCGCGGCCGCCAGGGCGCGGTCATCATCGAGACCGACAACAGGCACCAGGAATTCAGCCGGATCGAGCGCTCGCCGGGCACCGGCGCGACGATCGAATTGACGATCGACGCGTTCCTGCAGCACGTCGCCGAGCGGGAATTGCACGAGGCGGTCGTCGAGAACCGCGCGATCGGGGGCAGCGCGGTCATCCTCGATCCGGCGACCGGAGAAATCCTGGCGCTGGCCAACGTGCCGACCTTCGATCTCAACCAGGCGAAGGACGTCGACCCGATCGTCCGCCGCAACCGCGCGGCTCAGGACGTGTACGAGCCTGGCTCCACCTTCAAGATCGTCACCGCCTCGGCCGCGCTCGAGGAGCACGTGGTCGCGCCGGGCGAGTTCATCGACGCCAGCGCCGGCTCCATCCGCATCGGCAACCGCACCGTGAGCGACGTGGTCAATCACGGCGTGCTGAGCTTCACCGACGTGATCGTCGAGTCGAGCAACGTCGGCGCGATCAAGATTGGAGAGCGCCTCGGGGCCGAGCGGCTCGGACGCTACGTCGGGCGCTTCGGCTTCGGGACCCGGCTCTGCCCCGACACGCCGGGCGAGAACGCCGGCATCGTCTGGCCCGCCTCGACGTGGACCGAGAGCGCCGTGGCGTCGGTGTCGATGGGCTACGAAATCGGCGTGACGCCCCTGCAGATGGTCACGGCCGCCTCCACGGTGGCAAACCTCGGCGTGATGCTGCAGCCGCACGCCGTTCGCGCCCTGATCGACGGGTCGAGCCGCACCGAGTCCCGCGTGCGCGAGACTCGCCGCGCCGTCAGCGCGGAGACCGCCGCCACGCTGGTCGGCATGATGGAGCAGGTCGTCGAACGGGGCACCGGGAGGGCCGCGGCGATTCCGGGCTTTACGGTGGCGGGGAAGACGGGCACCGCGACCAAGCTCGTCGGGGGACAGTATTCGAAGCGGGACTTCTACGCCTCGTTCGTCGGATTCGTCCCGTCGCGGCAGCCGGCCTTCGCCATCGTCGTGATGATCGATACGCCCCGGGCCGGAAAGTACTTTGGCGGCGACGTCGCGGCGCCGGTCTTCCGCCGCATCGCCGAAGCCGCGCTCCGCCACCACGGCATCCCACCGACCATCAACCCCGCTCCGCCGGTCGTCGTCGCGTCCGGCCACTTTGCGAATGAGGGCGTGCCGGCGATGAAGGCTGCCGCGCCCGTGCGAGGGTTCGCGTCGATCGAGGCCGCTCGCGATTCGCAGACGATTCCGGATCTCCGCGGCCTGGCCGCCCGCGAAGCGATACGCCGCCTCGTGCTGGTCGGGATGGTGCCCAACCTTCGCGGAGATGGCATTGTCGTGGACCAGGATCCGGATCCCGGTCTGCCCGTCGAGCGTGGCCGCACGTGCCGTTTGTGGCTCGAGCGTGTCGGCGCGCTCATCAGCCCGAACCCGTTCCAGCAATGACGCTGCGCCACCTGCTTGCCGCGGTTGGCGCCGCCGGGCTCCGGTCCGCGTGCCACGAGCCTTCCGGAGGGAACTCACTGCTGGATCTCCCGGTCGAGGGCATCGCGTACGACTCGCGCCAGGTCTCTGCCGGCACGCTCTTCATCGGGCTGAAAGGCGAGCGCGAGGACGGGTCGCGTTATGCCGAGCAGGCCATTGTCCGCGGGGCGATCGGCGTGGTCTCGGAGCACCCGGCGCCACCCGGCGCGATGGTACCGTGGATCACCGTCGAGGACGGCCGGACCGCGATCGCGGCCTTCGCGGTCGAGTTCTTCGGCCATCCGAGCCACCGGTTGCGCGTGGCCGGAATCACGGGAACCAACGGCAAGACCACGACCGCGTACCTGATCAGCGGCATCTTCGAAGCCGCGGGATGGAAGACCGGCCTGCTCGGCACGGTCGAGTACCGCGTGGGAGCCGTCTCACGCGAGGCGTCCAGGACGACGCCCGAGGCGACCGATCTGCAGCAACTGCTGCGCGAGATGGCCGATGCCGGGTGCGCCGCGTGCGTGATGGAGGCCTCCTCGCACGCGCTCGCGCTTCGCCGGGCCGACCTCACGCGGTTCGCCGTGGGCGTGTTCACCAATCTGACCCGCGATCACCTCGACTACCACGGCGACATGGAACGCTACTTCGCCGCGAAGCGGCGGCTCTTCGAGATGCTGCCCGCGGGCGCGCCGGCCGTCCTCAACCTGGACGATCCTCGAGGTGAAGCGCTTCTAGGGGTGGCCTCGCGCTCGGTGACCTACGCGGTGGACCGCGACGCCGATGTCACGCCCCAGACGGTCGCCCCGGCTCAAGGAGGCCTGTCGTTCGACGCCGCGACGCCCGCCGGGGTCATCCGCGTTCGCTCGCAACTGGTCGGAAGGCCGAACCTCTACAACCTGCTCGGCGCCGCGGCCACCGGCGTCGCGCTCGGGATCCCCCCGTCTGCCATCGAGGCCGGCCTCGCCCGGGTCCACCACGTGCCCGGCCGGTTCCAGCTCGTGTCGAGCCAGGACGACGACATCACGGTCATCGTGGATTACGCCCACACCGACGACGCGCTCCGGAACCTGCTCGAGACCGTTCGTCCGATCGCGAAGCACCGGCTGATCACGGTGTTCGGGTGCGGGGGGGATCGCGACCGGACCAAGCGGCCGCTCATGGGCGCCGTGGCCTCCCGGATGAGCGACATCGTCATCATCACCTCGGACAATCCGCGCTCGGAGGATCCCGCCCGGATCATCGAGGAGATCGAGCGTGGCGTCGCAACGACGGCCGGCCAGCCGGCCGGCGGCTCGCCGCGCAGCTTCGGCATCGTCGATCGCCTGGAAGCGATCGACCGGGCCATGGCCATGGCCTCGACAGGCGACACGGTCGTCATCGCAGGCAAGGGCCACGAGAAGTACCAGGTGATCCGCGATCGCTCGCTGCCCTTCGACGACGTCGAGGTGGCGCTCGCCGCCCTGCGGAATCGAAGGGGGCGGCCTTGACGGCCGGGCGGCTGCTCCTGACGGCCCGCGCGATTGCCGACGCCATGGACGGCGAGCTCGTGGGCGGCAACCCGGATGCGGGCGTCGACGGGTTCTCGATCGACTCGCGCACGCTCAGCGCCGGCGACCTGTTCATCGCCATCCGCGGCGAGCGGCTCGACGGCCACCGGTTCGCGGTTCAGGCCCGATCCCGGGGAGCCTGCGGGGTCGTCATCAGCGATCCGAGCGCCGCGGTTCCTGGCGTGGACGCGGCGGCCGGTCACATCGTCATCCGCGTGAGCGACACGACGCGTGCCCTTCAGGCGCTCTCACGCGAGGTCCGGCGCGAATCCGGCGCGCGCGTGGTCGCCGTCACCGGCAGCGCAGGAAAGACAACGACCAAGGAGGCGGCGGCCCACCTGCTCGCGCCGCGCTTCGACGTGTTCCGCAACCGCGGCAACCTGAACAACCACATCGGGCTCCCGCTCTCGCTGCTCGAGCTGCGTCGCAAGCCGGATGTCGCCGTCGTGGAGCTCGGGATGAACCACGCCGGCGAGATCCGCACGCTCGTCGGCCTGGCGGAGCCGGACATCCGCGTGTGGACGAACGTCAGCGAGGTGCACACCGCGTTCTTCGAGTCGCTCGAGGGGATAGCCGACGCGAAGGCGGAGATTCTCGAGGGGGCGACGAGCGAATCGGTCATCGTGGCCAACGCCGGCGATCCGCTCGTGATGAGTCGAGTCGATGGCGCGCAGGGGCGCGTCGTGACCTTCGGCGTCGAGGTCCACGCCGACCTCCATGCGTCCCACGTCGCCGACCGGGGGCTCGCCGGGACCGAGGCGGATGTCCGCGCCGGGAACGGGCCCGCGGAGACGTTCGCGATCCCGCTGCTCGGCCGGGCCAACCTCGAGAACGTGCTGGCGGCCACCGCCGTCGCGCTGCAGTTCCAGGTGCCGCTCGGCGAGATCGCCGGACGCGTCCGGTCGCTGAGTGCGGCGCCGCGTCGTGGCGAGGTCCACCGGCTGCGCGGAGGAGTCACGCTCGTCGACGATTCGTACAACTCGAATCCGCGGGCGCTGAAACAGGCGCTCGCCGTCATCGCGCGTGAGGCGGTCCCGGGACGGCGAATCGCCGTGCTCGGCGAAATGCTCGAGCTCGGCGCGCGGTCGATCGCGCTGCACGAGTCCTGCGGCCGGACGGCGGCCGATGCGGGGCTCGCGGCGCTCATCGCGGTCGGCGGGGATGGCGCCCGCGCACTGGCCGAGGCGGCGCGCCTGGCGGGCCTGCCTGACGTGGCGTGGGTGAAGACGAGCGGCGAGGCGGCGGATCGCGCCGCGCGCGCCGTGCGCGCCGGTGATCTGCTGCTCGTCAAAGGCTCGCGCGGCATCAGGACCGACGTCGTGGCCGATCGGGTGATGGCGGAGTTCGCCTGATGTTCTACCTGCTGCTCTATCCGCTTCGCGGGTACTGGTCGGTGCTGAACGTGACGCGCTACATCACGTTCCGCACGGCTGCTGCCAGCATGACGGCGCTCGCCGTGAGCCTGCTGCTCGGGCCGTGGCTCATCCGGCGGCTCCGCGAGTTCCAGGTCGGCCAGGTGGTTCGGCACGACGGGCCCGCCTCGCATCGCCCCAAGGCCGGCACGCCGACCATGGGGGGCCTCCTCATCCTGACGGCGGCGGTCGTCCCGACGCTGCTCTGGGCGGACCTGAGGAATTCGTACATCTGGATCGCGGTCGGCGCGACGCTGGCGTTTGGCGCGATCGGGTTCGTCGACGACTATCTCAAGGTCACGCGGCGGTCGCACCACGGCCTCTCCTCGCGCTACAAGATGGGCCTCACGGCGATCGCGGGGCTCGCCGTCGGTGTCGCAGTCCTGGTGCTGGCCAGCCAGGATCTCTACAACACGCGCCTGATCTTCCCGTTCTTCAAGCGGCTGATCCCGGACCTCGGCTGGTTCTATGTGCCGTTTGCGGTGCTCGTGCTGGTCGGGGCTTCGCACGCGGTCAATCTCACCGACGGCCTCGATGGCCTGGCCATCTCCACCTTCGCGATCTCGGCCGCGACCTTCACGGCGCTGGCCTACGTCACCGGGCACCGCGTGTTCGCCGACTACCTCAACCTCGTGCGGTTTCCGCCGGTCGGGGAGCTGACGGTCTTCTGCGGGGCGCTGGTCGGGGCGAGCCTCGGGTTCCTCTGGTACAACG
The DNA here is from genome assembly GCA_963695795.1 of uncultured Acidobacteriota bacterium. Taxonomy (GTDB): domain Bacteria; phylum Acidobacteriota; class Vicinamibacteria; order Vicinamibacterales; family JAKQTR01; genus CAVOHU01. The sequence continues at coordinate 262,732 of CAVOHU010000009.1, forward strand.
CGTACCCCGCCGAAATCTTCATGGGCGACGTCGGATCGCTGGCGCTCGGCGGCGCGCTCGGCACCGTCGCGATCCTCATCAAGCAGGAGCTGCTGCTGCCGATTGTCGGCGGCGTGTTCGTGCTCGAAGCGCTATCGGTCATCATCCAGGTCGGCTACTTCAAGCTGACCGGCGGCCAGCGCGTCTTCCGGATGGCGCCGCTCCACCACCACTTCGAGCTGAGCGGGTGGAAGGAGCCCAAAGTGTTCGCGCGGTTCGTGATTGTCAGCCTGATCTTCGCGCTCTTCAGCCTCACCTCGCTGAAGCTGCGCTAGGGAGGAAGCGATTTGACGGTTGGCGGCGGGGACCAGTTCGTGGTGAAGGGCAAGCGGGCCATCGTGGTGGGCGGCGCCGATAGCGGCGTGGCCGCGGCGGAGCTGCTCGCCGAACACGGGGCCGAGGTCACGCTGAACGACTCGAGCCCGACACTCCGCGACGAGGCGAGGCTGCGCGCCGCGGGCGTGACGCTGGTGCTCGGAGACCATCCGGCCGCGCTCTTCACCGGCGCCAACCTGGTCGTGGTGAGCCCCGGCGTGCCCTTCGATTTGCCGGCGCTCGCCGCGGCCCGGGCGGCAAGCGTGCCGGTCATCGGAGAGATCGAACTGGCATCGCGCTGGCTGCGGGGCCGCGTCGTGGCCGTCACCGGGACCAAGGGGAAGTCCACCACGACCACGCTCGTCGGCCGGATCCTGTCGGAAGGCGGGATTCGCACCGAGGTGGGCGGCAACCTCGGCCCGCCGCTCTCTGCGCAGGTCGCCGATTCGACGCCACAGACGGTACACGTCGTCGAGGTCAGCAGCTTCCAGCTCGAGACGGTCGACCGATTCCATCCGTGGATCGCGGTGCTGCTCAACTTCTCACCCGACCACTTGGATCGGCACCGGAGCCTGGACGAGTACGCGGAGGCGAAGCGCCGCGTATTCGCCAACCAGACCGGGGATGACTGGTCCGTCGTGAATGCCGACGACCCGAACGTACTCGCCATGGTGAAGGATGCGCGGTCCAGGCGGCGGTACTTCGCGCTGCGATCGGCGGTTCCCGACGGCGTGACCGTTGCAGGCGACCGGATCGTGGAACGGTCTCCGCAAGGCGATCTGCCGATTGTCGGGCTGTCCCAGGTTCACCTGATTGGCCCCCACCTCCTCGCCGACGTGCTGGCGGCTTCTGCGGTGGGACGGATTGCCGGCGTCGGCGCCGACGCCATTGCGCGCGCCGTCGACGGGTACCGCGGTCTCGAGCACGCGATGGAGCTGGTGGACGAGTTCGGCGGCGTGCGATTCGTGAACGACTCGAAGGCCACCAACATCGAGTCGGCGCGCGCGTCGATCGACACGTTCGAACGCGGGCTCGTCGTGATCCTGGGCGGGAGATACAAGGGCGGAGATTTCACCGACCTGCGCGAAGGTCTCGCGCGTAGGGAGGCGAAGGTCATCGCCATCGGCGAAGCGCGTCCGTTGATCGAGCAGGCGCTTTCCGGCGCCGTGCCGGTCCGGGCGGCCGAGTCGATGGCGGATGCGGTCCGCCAGGCGTACGGGGCGGCATCGCCGGGCTCGAGCGTGGTGCTCGCGCCGGCCTGCGCAAGTTTCGACATGTTCGTGAACTACGCGCAGCGCGGGCGGGCATTCAAGGCGGAAGTGGCGAAGCTGCGAGAGGAGGTCGCCGGGCGTCGGTGAGCCGTGAGCAGTCGTCAGTCGGCTGCGAACGAGGGATGCAGGCTGCTGGGACCGCAGGTCGCCCCGACCTGCGGATGCCGGCATTCCCTGGTTCGGGCTGACTGATGACTGCTGACTGCTCACCCGCGCCGCCCGCCGCCGGGGCGGGCGCCGGATGGCGGCCTCCGGTATTTTCGGTGCGATGGGGGCGGGGGATTAGGGGTCGGGTGGCGCATGGCACGAAGGCTCAGGTCTGACAAGTGGCTGTTCTTCACGACGCTCGCGCTCGTCGGGTCGAGCATCGTGATGGTTTACAGCGCGTCGGCGGCCATCGCCGCGGCCGAAAAGCGTCCTCCCAGCCTGTACCTCAGCAAGCAGGCCCTCTTCGCCCTGTTCGGGCTCGGCGTGATGCTCCTGGCGATGCGGGTGAACTACCGCGTGTACCGCCAGCCGATCGTGATCTGGTCGCTCGCGGCCGTGACGGCGATCTCGCTGGCAGCCATCCTCGCGTTCGGCCCCACGATCAACGGCTCGCGGCGGTGGTTCGCGATTCTGGGCATCGGCATCCAACCGTCGGAGCTGGCGAAGCTCGCCATCATCTTCTTCACGGCGGCCGTGCTCGACCGCCGTATGGATCGCCTGTCCGATGTGAAGGCCACGCTCCTCCCGATCGGGATTGCGACCGGCATCGCGTTCCTGCTGATCTACAAGGAGCCGGACTACGGCACGGCCCTCGCCGTGGTCGGGATCGTGGCCGTGATGGTATTCGCGGCCGGCCTGTCGTGGCGGTACGTCCTGATTTCAGGTGCGACCGTGGTGCCCCTCCTGGCCGCCGTGGCCGTCCTCGACCCGTACCGGATCAGGCGGTTCGTGGCGTTTCTCAATCCCTGGAACGACCCGACCAGGGACGGCTACCAGCTGGTCCAGTCGCTCATCGCGGTTGGGGCCGGAGGCCTCACCGGCCGCGGCCTTGGCGAAGGGGTGCAGAAGCTCTTCTACCTGCCGTACCCGCACACCGACTTCATCTACGCCGTGGTGGCCGAGGAGATCGGCCTGCTTGGCGCGACGCTCATCCTGATCGGGTTCTGCATCATCACCTGGCGGGGACTCCGCGTCGTGACCAGGTCGCCCGATTCGTTCGGCGCCCTGCTGGCCCTCGGGCTGACGACGATGGTCGTCCTCCAGGGACTGGCGAACATGAGCATCGTGCTGGGCTTGCTGCCGACCAAGGGCATCCCGCTCCCGTTCGTCAGCGCGGGCGGTTCGTCGCTCATCGTATGCATGGCGGGGATGGGTGTGCTCTTGAACGTGTCCGAACACGCCTCGGCGGCCGATGCCTGAGCGGCGTGCGGGCATCGGGGGGAGGTTCGACAGGGAGTGCGAATCGTGATTGCGGGTGGCGGCACCGGCGGGCACTTATTTCCCGGCATCGCCGTCGCCAGGGAGGCGATGGGAAGGGACACGGGCGTGGTGGTGACCTTCGCCGGCACCGCGCAAGGTCTCGAAGCGCGGGTGGTTCCGCGAGAGGGGTTCGAGCTCGACTTCATCCGGAGCAGCGGCTTGAAGGGCAAATCAATTGGGGCGAGGGCCCGGGGCCTGGCGATGCTCGTGCCGGGCGCGATCGACGCCTGGCGGCTGCTCACCCGCCGCGCCCCGGATGTCGTCGTCGGGTTGGGAGGATACAGTTCGGGCCCGGTTGTCGCGATGGCGGCGTGCCGCGGCATTCCGACGTTGCTGATGGAGCAGAACGCCGTGCCGGGGCTGACCAACCGCCTGCTCGGCTGGGTCGTGAAGGCGGCAGCGGTGACCTACGAACAGACGATGCCGTTCTTCGGCGGGAAAGCAGTGCTGTCCGGGAACCCGGTGCGCCAATCGTTCTTCGCCATCGAGCCGCGGCGGCCGGCAGATGGCCGGCCTCCGCACCTGCTCGTGTTCGGCGGGTCGCAGGGAGCGCATGCGATCAATGCCGCGATGGTCGACGCGGCCGCGGCGCTCGGCCGGGCGGAGACGGGGCCGACGATCACCCACCAGACGGGTGAGCGCGACCTGGAGTGGGTGAGGAGCGCGTATCGGTCAGCCGGAGTGGATGCTGAAGTCGAGCCGTTCCTCTTCGAGATGGACCAGCAGATGAGCAGGGCCGATGTCATCCTCTGCCGGGCCGGCGCGACGACGCTGGCCGAGATCGCCGCGGCCGGCCGGGCGGCGGTGCTCGTCCCGCTGCCGACCGCGACCGACGATCACCAGCGGAAGAACGCCGGCGCGTTCGCGGCGGCCGGAGCGGCGGAGGTGATCGACGAGCGGGAGCTGACGGGATCGCGGCTGGCGGCAGGGCTGCTGGGCATCGCCGCGGACCCGGAGCGGCGCCGGCGGATGGGGATGGCGGCGAGGGCGCTCGCGCGGCCGGACGCGGCGCGGGTGATCGTCGACCGCGTGTTTGCGCTCGCGGGACGGGACGCCGCGCGGAGAGGGGATTGACACCGACGTGTTTGGAAGGACCAGGCGCGTGCATTTCGTGGGCATCGGGGGCATCGGCATGAGCGGCATCGCCGAACTCGTGGCCAACCTCGGCTATTCCGTCAGCGGATCCGACCTGAAGCGGTCGGAGGTGACCGACCGCCTCGAGCGCCTGGGTGTGCGCGTCAGCGAGGGGCACGCGGCGGTACACATAGGCGAGGCCGACGTCGTCGTGTATTCGTCGGCGGTGCGCCCCGACAACCCCGAGGTCGGCGAAGCCCGCCGGCGCGGCATCCCGGTCATCCCGCGCGCCGAAATGCTGGCCGAGCTGATGCGGCTGCGAACGGGCATCGCCATCGCCGGGGCGCACGGGAAGACGACCACGACTTCGATGATCGCGCTGGTGCTCGAACGGGCGGGCCTCGACCCGACGGCTGTCATCGGCGGCAAGCTGAGCGCCTTCGGGAGCAACGCCAGGCTCGGGCGCGGCGAGTACGTGGTGGCCGAAGCCGACGAGAGCGATCGATCGTTCCTCCGGCTCACGCCAACCTTGGCGGTGATTACGAACATCGATTACGAACACCTGGAGGCCTATCGGGATTTCGAGGATTTGTGCCAGTCCTTCGCCGACTTCGCGAACAAGGTGCCGTTCTACGGCGCGGTCGTCGCGTGCGTAGACGACGGCCATCTTCGCCGGATGGTGCCCGCGTTGACGCGCCGCGTCATCACCTACGGCATCGACTCGCTCGATGCCGACATTCGCGGCTGCGACATCCGGCGCGAGGGCGAGGACTGGCTGTGCCGCGTCGTCCCCGGCCCTGGATTGAAGGACGCCGCCCGGCTCGAGCACCCGCCGGGCTCGCCGCTCGTCGAGCTGCGCCTTCGGGTTCCCGGGCGCCACAACTGCCTGAACGCCCTGGCGGCGGTGGCAGTCGGGATGGAACTCGGCCTCGACCTTCCGGGCGTGGCGGCGGCCCTCGCGGTATTCCGCGGGGCCGATCGCCGGTTCCAGTCGAAGGGCGAAGCCCGGGGCGTCCTGGTCGTCGACGACTACGGGCACCATCCGACCGAGATTGCCGCGGTGCTCGACGCCGCGCGGTCGCTCGGGCGGCGCGTGATCGTCGCGTTCCAGCCGCACCGGTATACGAGAACCGCCCGGCTGCTGGCCGAGTTCGGGCCGGCGCTCGCGCGGGCAGACGAGGTCGTGCTGACCGATATCTACGCCGCGGGCGAGGAGCCGATCCCGGGCGTCACCTCGGAGGCGCTCCTCGAGCGGGTGCGATCGGCCATGCCCGGACGCGTGCGGCTGGTCAAGCCTCTCGGCGAGGTGGCGGCGGCGGTCGCCCGGATCGCGCACCCGGGCGATCTCGTGATGACGCTCGGCGCCGGGTCGATCAGCAGCGTCGCGAACGACATCCTCGCCGCGATCGAACGCGGCGGAGAAGGGCGCCATTGACATGGGAGTGACGCTCCGGTCGGACAAGCGCTTTCGCCGCAACCAGGCCGGGCCGGGGCGGCGGAGGCGACTGCGCCGCCGGCCGATCTGGAGCGTGCTGCGCGCGGCGGCTGGGCTGGGGCTCGTGGCGCTCGTCGGCTACCGGACGGCCGCCTGGGCAAGCGAGACCCCATGGCTGAGGGTGACCCACGTCACGATCGCCGGCAACGAACGGTTGTCGAAAGGCGAGCTTCTCGGCCTGCTCGACGGACTCACCGGCGAGTGCATCCTGTTGACCGACGCCGCCCGCTGGCGCGAGCGCGTGCTGGCCTCGCCGTGGGTCGCGGAAGCGACCGTCAGCAAGCGCTTCCCGTCGACGGTCGAAGTGGTCGTCCGCGAACGGCATCCGATCGGCATCGCCCGTTTGCACGACGAGCTGTACCTGGTGGATGCCGGCGGCACGGCGATCGATCAATTCGGCCCGCGGTACGGGGAATTCGATCTGCCGATCATCGACGGCTTGCTCCAGCCGAAGGGCGACGGGCCGCCGGAGATCGATCGCGACCGGAGCGGACTCGCGGCCCGCGTGCTCGCCTCGATCCGGTCGCGGCCGGAACTCTCCTCGCACGTGTCGCAGATCGACGTCAGCGAGCCCGAGGACGTTCGCGTCATCTTGGACAGCGATCCCGCGGTCGTCCGCCTCGGCAGCGATCGTTTTGCGGAGCGGCTCCAGGCGTTCGTCGAGCTCTCGCCGGCCATCCGGCAGCACGTGCCGGAGATCGACTATGTCGACCTGCGGATTGAAGAGCGTGTCGCGGTGAAACCGTCGGCGGTCGGAACCCCGGGGCAGGCCCGGATCGCCAAGCCGCCGGCTTGAAATCGGGACGGGGTAGCGGCCGCGTCGGGCGGCCGGTTTGAGGGGATGGAGGACTCGTGAGTCGCAAGGAGCGGCATCTGGTCGGGCTCGACGTCGGCACGTCCCGGATCGCCGCCATCGTCGGCGAGATCCGCGACGGAGGCCAGCTCGAGATCATCGGGCTCGGGGCCGCCGATTCGCATGGGATCCGCCGCGGCATGGTCGTCAACCTGGAGGCCGCGGTCGACGCCATCCGGAAGGCGGTGGAGGAGGCGGAGCTGACGGCGGGCATCGAGATCGACAACGCGTACCTCGGGGTGTCGGGCACCCACATCAAGGGGTTCAACAGCCGCGGGGTCGTGGCGGTCGCCGGCAAGAACCGCGAGATCACGAGCGACGACGTGCGCCGGGCAATCGAAGCGGCCCGCGCGATCAATCTTCCGACGGGGCGGGAGATCCTCCACGTCGTGCCGCAGGATTTCGTGGCGGACGATCAGGACGGCATTGCCGACCCGATCGGGATGACGGCATCGCGGCTCGAAGTCAACGTGCACATCGTCACCGCGGCGTCGAGCACGATGCAGAACCTCCAGGCCTGCGTCAGCCGGGCCAACGTCGACGTCAGGGGCTCCGTGCTCGAACAGCTGGCGGCCGGCAAGGCCGTCCTGACCCCCGACGAGCGGGAGCTGGGCACCGCGCTGGTGGATGTCGGCGGCGGCACGATCGATGTCGCGATTTACGAACGGGGCTCGCTCTGGCACACGGCGGTCATCCCGCTCGGCGGCGACCATTTCACCAACGACATCGCCGTCGGCCTGCGGATGCCGATCCCGGAGGCGGAGAAGCTCAAGCGCAAGAGCGGCTGCGCGCTGTCGTCGATGGTCGGGGACGACGAGATGATGCAGGTCGCGAGCGTCGGCGGCCGTCCGGCGCGGACGATGCCGCGACGGGTGCTGGCCGACGTGCTCCAGCCGCGCGCGGAGGAGATGTTCCACGCGGTATGGGACGAGATTCACCGCGCGGGCTACGAGAAATCGCTCAACTCCGGCATCGTCCTGACGGGCGGCTGCGCGCTGCTCGAGGGCATGACAGAGATCGCCGAACAGATCTTCGATCTGCCCGTGCGGTGCGGGAGTCCGACCGGGGTCGGAGGCCTGGCCGATCACACGGCCGGCCCGTCCTATGCCACCGCGGTCGGCCTGTTGATTCATGGGCACGAGGCGCGGATGCAGGATCCGGTGCGCTCGTCGGGCGGCGGCCCGATCGGCCGGCTGGCCAGGGGAATCGCCGGAGTCTTCAAGGAATTCCTGTGATGTGCAGGAACGCTTTCATTGTGCGAGAGACGCGACACATGCGTTGTGGAGGCCGTTGATGCCGTACCCGTTCGAAACCAGGCCCGGAGAAGCCGAGGACCCGGCAGTCGCCAGGCTTCGATTGACACTGGACGAAGCCAGCCGCGCGGGCGCGCGCATCAAGGTCATCGGTGTCGGCGGAGGCGGCAACAATGCCGTGAACCGCATGGTCAAGGAGGGGCTCGACGGCGTCGAGTTCATCGTGGCCAACACCGACATGCAGGCGCTCCGCGTCAACGCCGCGCCCGTCAAGCTGCAGCTCGGCGCCAAGCTCACCAAGGGGCTGGGCGCCGGGGCCGACCCGAACGTCGGGCGGCAGGCGGCGCTCGAGGACACCGACCAGCTCATCCAGACGCTCGACGGGGCGGACATGGTCTTCGTGACGACCGGCCTCGGCGGCGGCACGGGGACCGGCGGAGCCCCGGTGATCGCGGCGCTGGCGACGCAGCTCGGCGCGCTGACTATCGCGGTGGTGACCAAGCCGTTCAAGTTCGAGGGGAAAAAGCGCGCCGTGCAGGCCGAGCGCGGCCTCGAGGAACTGCGCGACTGCGTGGACAGCGTCATCACGATTCCCAACGAGCGGCTCCTGGCGACCATCGACCGTACCACGCCCCTGCTCCAGGCGTTCGCGGCCGCCGACGATGTGCTGCGGCAGGCCATCCAGGGCATCTCGGATCTCATTTTGGTGCCCGGGCTCATCAACCTCGACTTCGCCGACGTCAAGACCATCATGACCGGCATGGGGGTGGCCGTCATGGGCACTGGCGTGTCGCAGGGGGAGAACCGCGCCGTCGAGGCGGCGCAGCGGGCGATCTCGAGCCCGCTGCTCGAGGACGCCTCGATCAATGGCGCCAGGGGCGTGATCATCAACGTGACCGGCGGCCCGGATCTGTCCTTGATGGAGGTGGCCGAGGCATCGTCCATCATCCGGGAGGCCGCGCACGAGGACGCCAACATCATCTTCGGCGCGGTGATCGACCCGAAGCTCGAAGGGCGGGTCAAGATCACGGTCATCGCGACGGGCCTGGATCGGCCCGGCTCGCAGAAAATCGTCCCGGGCACCCCGGTCCAGACGCCGGTCGACATGAGCAACTACACCATCTGGCTTCGCGATCGGCCTGAGGGCGCCGCTCCCGAGGCGCCGCCAGCGCCGTCGACGGCCTTCGCCCGGCGCCACGGGCTCAAGTCAGCGGCGCAGGCGGGCGCTGCCGCTCCAGTCGCCTCGGCGACACAGGCGGCGGCCCCGGCGGGCCCCTCCGCCGAGTTCGACGACTTCGGTGTGATCGAGGTCCCGCCGTTCCTCCGGCGAAGCGCGCGCGGATAGACCGGGCCGCCCGCGGCGCGGAGCTCCGCGGCCGGGTCCCTCGGACGCGCGTGGTAGACTGAGAACATCCAAGGCAGCCTCGCGCGCCTTCTCCTGAGTGTCAGGACGACGACGAGGCGCGCGTCGGTCTGGCCGATCATCCCCGGCCTCGCGAGCCTGCATGGGCACCAAGCACCAGCGCGAACGGGCCCTGGACCTGCTCTCCCGGGAAACGGGCTTCATCCGGAAGCCCCACGCAAATCGGCTTCGCGTCGCGTTGCTCTTTCCGAACACGTACCACGTCGGGATGTCCAACCTGGGCCTGCAGACGGTCTACAGGCTGTTCAACGCGCACCCGGAAGTCGCGTGCGAACGGGCGTTCCTTCCGCCGATGGCGGAGGTGCGGGCCGGCGCGTGGCCGCCCGGATCCCTGATCACGCTGGAGTCCCAGGCGGTCGTGCGCGACTTCGATGTGATGGCCTTTTCCGTCTCGTTCGAGTGGGACTACACGAACGTGCTGACGCTGCTGCGGCTCTGCGGCCTCCCGCTCTACGCGGCGGCGCGGCGGTCCGGACATCCGCTGGTCGTGGTCGGCGGCGCGGCGACGTCGGTCAATCCCGAGCCCATCGCACTCGCCGCCGACGTGGTGGCGGCTGGAGACGGGGAACTGCTCGTGCCTGAACTCGTGCGGCAGGTCTCGGCGGCCGCTTCCCGCGCGGAGCTGCTTCGAGGCCTTTCTACGAAACCGGGCTTCTATGTGCCGTCGTTCTACGAGGTTCGATATCGGGATGACGGCACCCTCGAGGCGTTCGTGCCGGTAGAGGGTTCCGGCGCGCCACTTCCCGTGCGGAAGGCGACGTTTCGGGGGACCCGGACCGCCGACCCTCCGTCGACCTGCGTGTTCACTCCCGACACCGAGCTTGGTTCGCGGCTGCTCATCGAGGTCGTTCGCGGCTGCGCGAATCTCTGCCGGTTCTGCTGGGCCGGGTATCACTATTTGCCGGTCCGTCCGTTTCCCGCCGATCGGATTCTCGCGCTGGCGGAGGCCGCCCGCCAGCACGCCGATCGCGTCGGTCTGGTGTCGATCGCCCTGTGCGATCACCCCGAGATCGAGCGGTTGCTCTCCAGGCTGCTCGAGCTCGGCTACCGGATCAGCCCGGCGTCGCTGCGTCTCGACGATCTCACGGAAAGCCTGCTGCTGAAGCTCAGGGCGAGCGGCGAGCGTTCGGTCACCATCGCGCCGGAAACGGGGTCGGATGACCTCCGCCGGTCGATCAACAAGCCCATCTCGAACGCCGAGATTCTCGAGAAAGCCGATCTGATCGGCGCTTCGGGAATCGAGAATCTCAAACTCTACTTCATGATCGGCTTGCCGCTCGAGAGCGACGGGGACCTGGTGGCGATCCGCGACCTCACGGTCGCGATCCGCGACCGGATGATGGCGTACGGGCGGTGGCGCGGCGCGATCGGACGGATCGTCGCGAGCGTCAATCCCCTGGTGCCCAAGCCCGGCACAGCCTACCAGTGGAACCCGATGGAATCGGCATCGGTGCTCGAAGGCAAGATGCGGCGCCTGCGATCGCTCACTTCGGGAATCGACAACGTGACGTTCAGCATCAAATCCGAGCGCCACGCGCAGTACCAGGCGCTCCTGTCTGTCGGCGATCGGCGCGTGACGCCCGCGCTCGAAGCCGCCGAGCGTCTCGGCGGCCAGTGGCGGCGGGCCGTGGCGGAATCGGGACTCGACACCGATTTCTACATCCTCCGCCAGCGGAAGGTCGACGAAGTCCTGCCGTGGGACATCCTGGACCGCGGAATGAAACCCGGCTTCTTCCGATCGGAATACGAGCGATCGATGCGCACCGAGTGCACTCCGTCTCGTGCGGTGACCAACGAGGCGGAGCAAGCGCCTCCCGACGCCGCACCGGATCCGTCGTAGAACATCCGTCGTCCGCTTCCAGTTCGAGATCCGCGAGGGCGCGAGTGGCCGGCCGGCTGAACTCCGCGCACGACGAGCCGCGACTCGCACGGTATACTGCATCGGCTCAAGCACTCGTACGCCGCGCGACATGGAGGATTGAGTGTCGGCTCGCACGCGCCATCTCCTGCTGTGGACTGCCGGGGTTGCGTGCGTGCTTGCCTTCGCCGTCGTGGCCACGGGTGGGGTGTCCTTCAGAGTCTTCGGCGTCCCGTTCCGCTCGCATAAACCGTGGGGACTCCTCCTGGTCGGAGTCACCGCGGCGTCCACCGCGATCCTGCGTTCCGGATCCCGCCTGGTCGCCGACGACCTCGCGGTGGCGTGGGAGCATCGCGCGACCGCCTCGAAGTGGATCGCCGCCACGGCGGCCGCTTGCGTGCTCGCCGTCGCGCTGGCGTGGAGCACTCGGTCGGCCGGCGGATCCGACGCGTACGGGTACGTCAGCCAGGCCCTGCTGTGGGCGCATGGCCAGATGAGGGTCGAGCAGCCCCTCGCGCGCTCGGCCCCGTGGCCCGAACCCGACTGGACGCTCTCTCCACTCGGTTACCGCCCGGGCACCACGCCCGGGACCATCGTGCCGACCTATCCACCGGGGCTGCCGTTGACGATGGCGCCGTTTGTGGCGCTCGGCGGGATCGATGCGGCGTTCCTGGTCGTGCCGCTGATGGGCGCACTCGCTGTCTGGCTCGCCTTCATCGTCGGGCGTCGCCTGGGCGACCCGGCAATAGGCGCTTCGGGAGCTGTTCTCGTCGCGACAAGCCCGATTCTTCTGTATCAGGTCGTGCAGCCGATGAGCGACGTGCCGGTCACCGCGTGGTGGCTGGCTGCCATCGCGTTGACGCTCGCAGGACGTCCAGGTTATGCGGGCCTCGCCGCATCCGGAGCCCTCTTGACCCGGCCGAATCTCGTTCCGGTGGCCTTGGCCTTCCCGGTCTTCCTCGCACTCGAAGGCCTCGTTCGCCGGCGATCCGTTCGCGATGCCATCATCCCGGCCCTGATCTTCTGCTGCACGATGCTTCCGGGGATCGTGTTCCTCATGTGGATCAACCAGACCTGGTACGGCAGTCCGCTGGCGAATGGATACGGCACGGCATCATCCCTGTTCTCGGCCGAGTGGATCCGGCCCAACTTCGAGCGCTACTCGCGATGGCTCGTCGAGTCCCACTCGCCGGTCATCCTGCTCGCGGTTGTCGCTCCGCTCGCGGCCTGGTTCATCGGGCGGCGCCCTCCCGCGTTGCCCCGGCCATCCGCACCGCTCGAGGCATCCCTGTTCGGTCTGGCCTTCTTCCTGCTCGTTCTTGCGTGCTACCTGCCTTACTACGTGTTCCAGGAGTGGTGGTACCTCCGGTTCCTCCTTCCCGGCGTCGCCGTGGTGCTGGCCCTTCTTGGGGCGGTGATCCATGCCGGCACCAGAGCCCTCCCGCTTCCGCTTCGCGTGCCACTCGCCGTGGTCGCCACCTGTGCCATCGCGTCATGGTTCGTACTCAGCGCGCGCGATCGGGCGGTCTTCGAGCTGAAGGCGGTCGAAACACGTTACGCCGACGCGGGCCGGTTCGCGGCCCACTACCTTCCCGAGCGGGCGATTCTGCTCGCCGTACAGGAAAGCGGGTCCCTGCGCGTTTACGGCAATCGACCGACGCTCCGATGGGACTGGCTCGGCCCGGAGTGGCTGGAACCCGCGCTCGAGCACCTCCGCCGGCTGGGTCTGGTTCCTTTCATCGTCCTCGAGACATGGGAGGAACCGCAGTTCCGGGAACGCTTCGCCGCCGTCAGCGGCCTCGGGCGGCTAGACTGGCCGCCCTCAGCCGAGGTGGGCTACCCGATGCGTGTGCGGTTCTACGATCCGGCCGCGCGCTCGACGTTTCTGAGCGGACGCCCGGTTCCGCCGCTGGTGCCGGCCAATCCCACCCGAAAATAGGAGCGACCCGCTACTCCGCCGTCGCGGCCTGAGCCTCGAAGTCCGCGTAGGACTGCAAGATCAACTCGCGGAGGCGCTCCTGGCTCGCCGCGTCCAGTATCGGGCGCAGCAGCGCGAAGCTCCGCCGCTCCCCGTTCACGGAGTACTGGCGGGCAGGGAACGTCACGTTCCGCCCCGACCCATTGCGGCGTTCCCAGATGCCAAACCCGATCAGCTTCAGGCCGTCGAGCGTTCCTTCGCTGAAATGCAGCTCGGCGTCTGCGAGCTTGCCTGGAGGATTGCCCCTGTCGTTCGGCGAGAACTTCACCAACATGTGAGTGCTCCTTGTTTGCGGGGTACCGCCTGTCGAGCTGATGGCACCGCGCGCCCGCTTCTCTTGCGCGGAGAATCCGGCGGCGCCACGCACTCCCGAACGTGGCAAAGGGCGTGCCCTCGAGTCCGGATCGGACGCGGACCCGCAAGTGACTGAAAGAGCAGCGAAGTCTGGAATGTAGCGCCTCGGCCGGCGTGCCTGGCGCTCCGAGGGAGGGCAACTCCGGTTGGCATTGGAATCGGGCCTTCGATCGCGTATCGACGCGGCAGCCAGCCGGCCGGAGTAGGGATCTGAACTGGGGTCGGGCGTCCGCCATCAGTGCCGGAGGGCGCGGACGACACCGATTCGGCGCTATTCCTCGCGGATCAGGACGACCTGTGCGATCGAGAGCGCCTCTGCGTGTGTGATCGTCAGATAGGAGGTCGTGGCGCCCATCTTCTTGAAGCGACGTTCGGCGCCACCGTGAAACCGCAGTTGCGGAGGGCCGAAACTCCGGACCACCTCGATGTCACGCCATGCGACATTCTGCGTATGCCCGGTGCCGAGCGCCTTCATTGCCGCTTCCTTGGCGGCGAATCGCGCGGCGAGACTCTCGGCCGGATCGCGCTTCCGCCCGCAGTACGCGAGCTCGCCGTCGGTGAAGATCCGGTGCAGAAAGCGATCGCCGAACCGCTCGACCGTCTTGCGGATGCGTGGGATGTCCGTCGCGTCCAGTCCGATGCCGATGATCCGCATAGAATGACAGTATGACTGATCTGGCACTCCCGCCGTCGTATGCCTGGCTCAGCGAACCGTGGGGGCGAGCGCTTCGCTGCGTCCCGCTCGATCGCGTCGCGCGCCACGTTTTCACGACGCGGGATCTGCCACTCGAGCCGATCGACGAGCCTCGCGGGCCAGGCTGGACGGCGCTCGGACGAAGCCTGGGCGTCGCGGCCGACCGCGTGATGAGGCTCCGGCAGGTTCACGGCGCTCGCGCGGTGCTGCTGCGATCGGGGCGCGCCGGTGCGGTGCTCGACGCACCTCCGCCGGAGGCAGACATCCTGGCCGCCGACGATGAGAGCGTGGCGCTCTCGGTGCGAGTCGCGGACTGCAACGCCGTGCTGATGGCCGACCTCCGATCCGGCGCGGTCGCCGCGGTCCACGCGGGCTGGCGGGGAGGCGCCACCCGGGCCGTTCAGGCGGCGGTCCGGGTGCTCGAATCCGTCTTCGGCTCGTCGGCCGGCGACCTCATCGCCGCCGTCGGTCCGAGTATCGGGCCCTGCTGTTATCGCGTGGGGATGGATGTCGTCGAGGCCTTCTTCTCTGGCGGGATGACCCGGGCCGAATCGGCCCGGTGGTTCCTGCCGGCGCCGGCGCCACGAAGAGAGCAGGGCACGGCCGCACCCGATCGCACCGGCGAGAGGGACTCCGAGTCGTGGGAACTTGGCGCGTCCGATTTCCGGCTGCCGTCCGCCGATCAACTGGTAGGATTCTCGCGCGTTGGCGGCGCCGGCGCCGCGGAGAGCGCCAGCAGCGCAGGCGCGAGCAAGAGGTGGGCGGATCTGTGGACGGCGACGGCGGACCAGCTGGTCGCCGCCGGTGTACGGGCAGAGAGCATCCACGTGGCTGGGCTTTGCACCGCGTGCCATCGAGACCTGTTTCACTCTTATCGCGCGGATCAGACCACGTCGAGAACGGCCGCGGCCATCAGGATGCGCGGCGCCGGCAACTGAGCGACGAACCGACGGACCTCTCCGGAGGGTTGCACCAGGATGTGGAGGCTGCCCGGTGGCAGATCGAGTGAGCCTGATGCCCGCCGCGACAGGCTCGCGGCGCGCGAGCCGTTCTACTCCGTCGTCACGGCGCCGGAGTTCCTGAGCGCCAACCTCACCGACGACGGCAAGCGCGAGTTCTACTGGACGGGCGAGGAGCTGATCGATGCGATGTTCCACACGATCCAGTTCCACCTCACGCAACACTTCGTGCCGATGTCAATCCTCGAGTACGGGTGCGGCGCCGGCCGCCTCGCCATTCCGCTGGCGATCAGAGCGGCCAGGCGAAGCGGGCGGGTCGTCGCCGTCGATGCCAGCGCGCCGGCGATCGAAACGGCCCGCCGCGAGGCATTCCGCGTCGGGGTCGACAACGTCACGTTTCAATCGGCGGCGGAGTTCTTCGCGAGCGACACGACCTTCGACTTCGTCAACTGCTACTTCGTACTCCAGCGCATCCCGCCCGCCGACGGGATGGGACTCGTTCGGCACCTGCTCGGACGCATCCGGACGGGCGGGGTCGGGGCCTTCCAGTTTCCGTATCGCATCACGGCGCCCGCGCTCGTCAGGGCATCGCGTCATCTGCGGACCGCGCTTCCGGCCGTCAACGGCGTGGCCAACCTTCTCCGCGGCAAGCCGATCGACGAGCCGTTCTCCGCTCCCGTCGCCTACGGGCTCGAGGATGTGCTGGGGATACTGAAGGCGGCGTCGCTCCCGGCGGCGCACCTGGTCTTCGAATCGCACGCGGGGTTCGCGAGCGTCATCGTGTTCGTCGAGATCCCGATGAACTGGTCCGGGGCCAGGGGCGAGGAATCCTCCGTCCCGGCTCCCCCGACCCGAGAGAAGGCCTCGAGCGCGGCCGGCGTCCCGTCGCCCATCGACGTGCGCGAGATCATCGAGCACACGACGATTGAGGAGCTCAATCGCGCCGCCGAGCAGTACTTCGCCACGCTCACCGACCACGAGTACCACCTCGCCAAGCCGTTCGCCACGCTCACGGATGCCCCGCCACTGCTCCTCGACGTCGTCATCATGCTCCAGGGGCTTCAACTGACCCCGGAATCAGCCGTACTGGAGTTCGGGGCCGGTACGGGGTGGTTTTCGCGTTTCCTGACGCAGCTTGGCTGCCGCGTGATCCTGCTCGACGTGTCGCCGACCGCGCTCGAGCTGGCGCGCGAGCTGTACGAGCGTTTGCCCGTCCTTGGCCACCGGCCGGCGCCGGAGTTCCTGCTCTTCGACGGCCGCCACATCGACCTGCCGGACGCGAGTGTGGACCGGATCGTCAGCCTTCATGCGTTCCACCACGTCGCGAACCCGGACGAGGTGCTCGTGGAGTTCTCGCGGATCCTCAAGCCGGGCGGTATCGTCGGATTTGCCGAACCCGGGCCGGAACATTCGAAGTCGGCGCTCTCGCAGTTCGAGATGAAGAACTACGGCGTCG